>NZ_JACTVJ010000092.1 GCF_014493765.1 Streptomyces polyasparticus | reverse complement strand
GCGATGTCCGCCCCGTGCGCGGTCGGACCAACGAGGGAGCGCCGCTGTGCAGTGGTTGCTCGCAGCGTCGCAAGCCGTGCGGCGTCTGCGGACACGTCAGGCGCGTGTATGGACACGCGACCGACGGCACGGGCCTGTGCCAATCGTGCTACGCCAAGAATCCGGTCTCCTGGGACGATTGCCACCGTTGCGGCGCCCACGAACGACTGCACGGCCATGGGCTCTGCCACACCTGCGCCGCCGCCGACCAGATCACCCAGCTCCTCACCGGTCCCGATGGCGCCGTCCGTGCGGAACTCGCGCCGCTGCTGGCGGCTCTTCAGGCCAGCGCCCCGAAGGCGGTCCTGGCCTGGCTTCGCCGCTCAACCCCCCGGGCCCTGCTGGCCTGTCTCGCCCACGACACCGGACCGATCACCCATGAGTACCTCGACCAACTCCCGCACCATCAGCGAGCCGTCCAGCACGTCCGCTCGACGCTGGTGGCCGCCGGCGCCTTGGAGCGGCGCGACGAATACCTCATCTCACTGGAACGGTCGCTGGCCAAAGCCCTTGCCGAGGTCGAAGACCCGGGGGACCGCAAGCTCATCCGCAGCTTCGCCACCTGGCACCACCTGCGACGCCTTCGGCAGAACCCATCGAACACCTACGGACAGATTCATAGGGCCCGCCGCGACATCCGGGCCGCCACCCAACTCCTGTCCTGGCTACGTGAGTCCGGCACGTCCCTGGCCACCTGTACGCAGTCCGACATCGACCGGTGGGTCTGCGAAGGTCCCTGGCTGCGGCACATCGCCCGGACCTTCCTGCTGTGGGCCGTCGCACACCGTCACGCGCACAACGTCGAGATCCCCCTGCCGGCCCGCGAGGACGAGACAAACGGGATCGGGCAGAGGCGCCGCTGGGAACTCGTCCGCCGGCTCTTCCACGATGAGGACATCGACCTCGCCGACCGCGTCGCCGGGCTGCTGGTCCTCCTGTTCGCCCAGCGCCTGAGCCACATCACCTCCCTCACCGTCGATCACGTGACCCACGAGCGCGGCGTGGTGAGCCTGGCCCTTGGCAGCCACCCCCTGGAGATGCCGCCACCGCTGGATCGCCTCATCCTGCGCCTGCTCGACGAGCGCAAGGGACTTGCGGTCGTCGGACAGATCGACGATCACCCTTGGCTCTTCCCCGGCGCCTTCGCCGCCCGCCCCATCACCAGCAAGCAGTTGATGCACCGGCTCCACCGTCTCGGCATCTACGTGAAGCCCGCCCGCAACACGGCCCTCCTCGACCTCGCGAGCTAGCTTCCGGCCGTCTTCCTCAGCCGCCTGCTGGGCATCACCGTCCAGACCGCCGCCCACTGGACTCGACGCTCAGGGTCTCCCCGCAACGCCTACGCGGCCGACTTCTCCCGCCGCCAAGAGATGCCGACGCCCTGAGCCTGTTGTGTCGAATGCCCTGCCAGGGCGACGCCTTGGGGCGGTGCCCA
>NZ_JACTVJ010000091.1 GCF_014493765.1 Streptomyces polyasparticus | reverse complement strand
CTGGCAGTCAGAGGCGATGAAGGACGTGCTAATCTGCGATAAGCGTCGGTAAGGTGATATGAACCGTTATAACCGGCGATTTCCGAATGGGGAAACCCAGTGTGATTCGTCACACTATCATTAACTGAATCCATAGGTTAATGAGGCGAACCGGGGGAACTGAAACATCTAAGTACCCCGAGGAAAAGAAATCAACCGAGATTCCCCCAGTAGCGGCGAGCGAACGGGGAGCAGCCCAGAGCCTGAATCAGTGTGTGTGTTAGTGGAAGCGTCTGGAAAGGCGCGCGATACAGGGTGACAGCCCCGTACACAAAAATGCACATGCTGTGAGCTCGATGAGTAGGGCGGGACACGTGGTATCCTGTCTGAATATGGGGGGACCATCCTCCAAGGCTAAATACTCCTGACTGACCGATAGTGAACCAGTACCGTGAGGGAAAGGCGAAAAGAACCCCGGCGAGGGGAGTGAAAAAGAACCTGAAACCGTGTACGTACAAGCAGTGGGAGCACGCTTAGGCGTGTGACTGCGTACCTTTTGTATAATGGGTCAGCGACTTATATTCTGTAGCAAGGTTAACCGAATAGGGGAGCCGAAGGGAAACCGAGTCTTAACTGGGCGTTAAGTTGCAGGGTATAGACCCGAAACCCGGTGATCTAGCCATGGGCAGGTTGAAGGTTGGGTAACACTAACTGGAGGACCGAACCGACTAATGTTGAAAAATTAGCGGATGACTTGTGGCTGGGGGTGAAAGGCCAATCAAACCGGGAGATAGCTGGTTCTCCCCGAAAGCTATTTAGGTAGCGCCTCGTGAATTCATCTCCGGGGGTAGAGCACTGTTTCGGCAAGGGGGTCATCCCGACTTACCAACCCGATGCAAACTGCGAATACCGGAGAATGTTATCACGGGAGACACACGGCGGGTGCTAACGTCCGTCGTGAAGAGGGAAACAACCCAGACCGCCAGCTAAGGTCCCAAAGTCATGGTTAAGTGGGAAACGATGTGGGAAGGCACAGACAGCCAGGATGTTGGCTTAGAAGCAGCCATCATTTAAAGAAAGCGTAATAGCTCACTGGTCGAGTCGGCCTGCGCGGAAGATGTAACGGGGCTAAACCATGCACCGAAGCTGCGGCAGCGACGCTGATGCGTTGTTGGGTAGGGGAGCGTTCTGTGAGCCTGCGAAGGTGTGCTGTGAGGCATGCTGGAGGTATCAGAAGTGCGAATGCTGACATAAGTAACGATAAAGCGGGTGAAAAGCCCGCTCGCCGGAAGACCAAGGGTTCCTGTCCAACGTTAATCGGGGCAGGGTGAGTCGACCCCTAAGGCGAGGCCGAAAGGCGTAGTCGATGGGAAACAGGTTAATATTCCTGTACTTGGTGTTACTGCGAAGGGGGGACGGAGAAGGCTATGTTGGCCGGGCGAATCTTGGATACGAATTCCCGCGGCCGCCATGGCGGCCGGGAGCATGCGACGTCGGGCCCAATT
>NZ_JACTVJ010000090.1 GCF_014493765.1 Streptomyces polyasparticus | reverse complement strand
ATGGCATCACTAGAAGACTCAATCTCAAGATACTCAAGTCCCTCAGTACCAGGAATGAAAAATGTGTTGGTCAAGGTCGCGATACCATCGTTCAAAAAGACCTCAATCAAATTTCCATCAATCACTCCAAACATTTTATAAACAGGCAAATCATTTTGGTGTTTCCAAGGTTCGACATAAGCCGAAGTTTTGTCGGTGAAGAAAGGATTCTCTTTTAATCCGCTAGTATTTCCACGATCCACGAAAAATTGACCAGCTGTGGGATCAAATCCTGCCCTAATGGACTCACCATTTTGACCAGAAATCACCTGTAGTTGACCAGTTTGGTTCTTCAGCAGATCAACACTAAAAGTGATATCAAACAGAAAAGTACCGGTGGAATTCTTGTGGATTTTTACGGCTTGTTCATCTTGACCAGTAATATTCCGTTTTGAAATTTTATTTGCAGCCACCACACTTTCGCCAAAAATTGGTTTTTGAAGTAACGACAAAACCTTGGTTTCCGGGTTCATGTTTCGAGATGCTAATGTCATTTGACGTGCCAATGTCATGGAACTTCTCCACTCTTTTGTAGGTGCAAGATTTGCATACTGCCAATTGGAAGCCCATGCCAAGCCAACAACACCCAGTTCTTTGGGAGCATTATCAAATGTTTGAAAAGCATAGAAATCCTTGCCGTAATCCATAAGTCTGGCTTGGGAGTCGTCTGGTACAAACTCAAATCCGTCAAATGAGCCAATGAAATACTGGTTGGACGAACCACCCAAAGGCAGCCCTGGGTTGATTGCAATGAACATAACCCATTTCAGCTCATCAGTCCCTTCAACAGGAACCTCAATGAGTCCAGGACACTCATATTGAAACCCAAAGAGTCCTCCAGTAAAATTGGAGTGCAAGCTCCAGTTCGTCAAGTCGATCGAGCCATAAATTTGAATCTTAAATTGCTGACTCAAAGCTATCACCATGATCCACTGGTTAGTTGGCTCGTGCCAGAACACTTTGGGGTCTCTAAAGTTGATGTTATCAACATCCAAAACCGGATTATGTTCATACTTTTCAAAAGTGTACCCTCCATCAAGCGAGTACGCAACATGTTGAGTTTGAGAACCTTCGGTATTGTACGTATAAATTGCTACCACTCTTTGTCTGGGGTCAATTGAGTCGTTGAAAAAACCAGAAGTGTTATTATGGTCAACCACAATGTTTCCAGAAAAGATTCCATCTTCGTCACGATCGGGTCCAATAGTCGCACCATAATCCTTCCAGGTCGACAAGTCTTTGGAAGTTGCATGGCCCCAGTACAAAGGTGTTCCCCATACTGTGTCGTTGGGATTGTACTGGTAGTACAAGTGCCAGAGTTCATTTTTGGAATCGTAGAATTGTCCATTCGGATCATTCATCCAGCCGTGGCTTGGCGTGAATGCCATCAAGGGTCTACTTGATTCCACGTTCATAACGAAGGTGAGGAAAATTAAGGCAAGAAAAGCTCTC
>NZ_JACTVJ010000088.1 GCF_014493765.1 Streptomyces polyasparticus | reverse complement strand
AGGTGATCCAACCGCAGGTTCCCCTACGGTTACCTTGTTACGACTTCACCCCAGTCATGAATCACAAAGTGGTAAGCGCCCTCCCGAAGGTTAAGCTACCTACTTCTTTTGCAACCCACTCCCATGGTGTGACGGGCGGTGTGTACAAGGCCCGGGAACGTATTCACCGTGGCATTCTGATCCACGATTACTAGCGATTCCGACTTCATGGAGTCGAGTTGCAGACTCCAATCCGGACTACGACGCACTTTATGAGGTCCGCTTGCTCTCGCGAGGTCGCTTCTCTTTGTATGCGCCATTGTAGCACGTGTGTAGCCCTGGTCGTAAGGGCCATGATGACTTGACGTCATCCCCACCTTCCTCCAGTTTATCACTGGCAGTCTCCTTTGAGTTCCCGGCCGGACCGCTGGCAACAAAGGATAAGGGTTGCGCTCGTTGCGGGACTTAACCCAACATTTCACAACACGAGCTGACGACAGCCATGCAGCACCTGTCTCACGGTTCCCGAAGGCACATTCTCATCTCTGAAAACTTCCGTGGATGTCAAGACCAGGTAAGGTTCTTCGCGTTGCATCGAATTAAACCACATGCTCCACCGCTTGTGCGGGCCCCCGTCAATTCATTTGAGTTTTAACCTTGCGGCCGTACTCCCCAGGCGGTCGACTTAACGCGTTAGCTCCGGAAGCCACGCCTCAAGGGCACAACCTCCAAGTCGACATCGTTTACGGCGTGGACTACCAGGGTATCTAATCCTGTTTGCTCCCCACGCTTTCGCACCTGAGCGTCAGTCTTCGTCCAGGGGGCCGCCTTCGCCACCGGTATTCCTCCAGATCTCTACGCATTTCACCGCTACACCTGGAATTCTACCCCCCTCTACGAGACTCAAGCTTGCCAGTATCAGATGCAGTTCCCAGGTTGAGCCCGGGGATTTCACATCTGACTTAACAAACCGCCTGCGTGCGCTTTACGCCCAGTAATTCCGATTAACGCTTGCACCCTCCGTATTACCGCGGCTGCTGGCACGGAGTTAGCCGGTGCTTCTTCTGCGGGTAACGTCAATGAGCAAAGGTATTAACTTTACTCCCTTCCTCCCCGCTGAAAGTACTTTACAACCCGAAGGCCTTCTTCATACACGCGGCATGGCTGCATCAGGCTTGCGCCCATTGTGCAATATTCCCCACTGCTGCCTCCCGTAGGAGTCTGGACCGTGTCTCAGTTCCAGTGTGGCTGGTCATCCTCTCAGACCAGCTAGGGATCGTCGCCTTGGTGAGCCGTTACCCCACCAACAAGCTAATCCCATCTGGGCACATCCGATGGCAAGAGGCCCGAAGGTCCCCCTCTTTGGTCTTGCGACGTTATGCGGTATTAGCTACCGTTTCCAGTAGTTATCCCCCTCCATCAGGCAGTTTCCCAGACATTACTCACCCGTCCGCCACTCGTCAGCAAAGCAGCAAGCTGCTTTCTGTTACCGTTCGACTTGCATGTGTTAGGCCTGCCGCCAGCGTTCAATCTGAG
>NZ_JACTVJ010000087.1 GCF_014493765.1 Streptomyces polyasparticus | reverse complement strand
CGGAGAACAATTTGTCAATTTCACCAGTGGTAGAAACTTGGTAAGTTTCGTAGTTTCTAGCATTGAACAAAGGTAAAAGCGCCAAATTATTCCATGGTTGAATGTCGTTATAAGTGGCATTGACTCCGTGGATCAATCTTTCGATGGTGTAACCGTCGTTGTTTAAAACAAAAAGATATGGAGTGGTTTCCCATTTGACCATGGTGGAGATTTCCTGGACTGTCAATTGCAACGAACCGTCTCCAACAAAGAGAATGACTCTCTTAGCCGGGTCAATTTCCTGGGCTGCCATAACAGCGCCTAAAGTGGCTCCAACTGTGAACCCAATTGAGCCCCACAAAACTTGCGAAATTCCCACGGTTTGGTTGGGAAACCGAGACTGGACAATTCCAAAAGCTGAAGTACCGGTTTCGGTAATGATAATGTCTCCTTCCCGGAACCACGAAGAAACTTTTGTCCAGAGCCATTCTTGGCTCAATTGAGTCGAAGCTGGACCGGGAGTGTTGAGCAATTTGACGTTGGGAACCGGACATGGTTGGTAGCCTTTCAGGGCTTGTGCGACACTTTCCAAGAGTTTTCTAAGTGCCTCTTTCATCTGGACTCCAGGGTAAGTAGCTTGTCTGATTTTGGTGTAATCGGAGTGGAATTCGACAATATTTTTGGTTTTGTAAGAATAGGAAAATGAACCAGTGTTGAAATCAGACAAAAGGGCGCCCACAGAAAGCACCAAATCAGCACTTTCAACAGCCTCCTTCACTTCAGGCTGCGATAAAGTTCCAACATAAACTCCACCAAATCTTTTATGGGATTCGTTGATGGTAGATTTACCCATTGGAGTGGTAAAAACTGGAAATTGGGTAACATCCACCAACTTTTCCACCTCACCACGACAATTGTGTCTTGAAGCACAAGCGTCCACCAAAATTATAGGATCTTTGGCCTCGGAAATCAACTTTAAAACGAGATCCACAACCTCTTCTTGCGCATCTGGATCGTTAGGTTTCAACGATGTGTCAAGTGGAGTGTCCAATAAAGAAGCAGGAACCTTCAAATCAACCAAATTAGCAGGTAATCCCACATATACGGGACGCTGGTACACATAGGCTTCTCTGATACATCTATCGATCTCTTTGGGTGCATGGTTGATATCTGAGATAAACGCCGTTGTCTGCGAAATATTGTTTGACATGCGATGAAAAACTGTAAAATCGCCGTTTCCCAAAGTATGGTGCAACAACAACTGTTTAGCTTGGGAGGTGATTGAGGGAATTCCAACAACGTGCAAGAGTCCAACATGCTCAGCATAGGCACCAGCCACACCATTGAGTGCCGAAAGTTCACCAACTCCAAAAGTCGTCACCAAACAGGATAAACCTTTGATTCTCGAATATCCATCGGCTGCATAAGCAGCATTAAGTTCATTTGCATTTCCTGCCCATCTCATGCCATCCACCTCGTAAATCTTATCCAATAAACTTAAATTAAAGTCTCCAGGAACTCCAAAGATGGAGTTGACATTGAGTTGAGAAAGTCTCTCAAAGAGGTAACGGCCCAAAG
>NZ_JACTVJ010000086.1 GCF_014493765.1 Streptomyces polyasparticus | reverse complement strand
TTGGGCCCGACGTCGCATGCTCCCGGCCGCCATGGCGGCCGCGGGAATTCGTATCCAAGATTAAGGTTAAGCCTCACGGTTCATTAGTACCGGTTAGCTCAACGCATCGCTGCGCTTACACACCCGGCCTATCAACGTCGTCGTCTTCAACGTTCCTTCAGGACTCTCAAGGAGTCAGGGAGAACTCATCTCGGGGCAAGTTTCGTGCTTAGATGCTTTCAGCACTTATCTCTTCCGCATTTAGCTACCGGGCAGTGCCATTGGCATGACAACCCGAACACCAGTGATGCGTCCACTCCGGTCCTCTCGTACTAGGAGCAGCCCCCCTCAGTTCTCCAGCGCCCACGGCAGATAGGGACCGAACTGTCTCACGACGTTCTAAACCCAGCTCGCGTACCACTTTAAATGGCGAACAGCCATACCCTTGGGACCTACTTCAGCCCCAGGATGTGATGAGCCGACATCGAGGTGCCAAACACCGCCGTCGATATGAACTCTTGGGCGGTATCAGCCTGTTATCCCCGGAGTACCTTTTATCCGTTGAGCGATGGCCCTTCCATTCAGAACCACCGGATCACTATGACCTGCTTTCGCACCTGCTCGCGCCGTCACGCTCGCAGTCAAGCTGGCTTATGCCATTGCACTAACCTCCTGATGTCCGACCAGGATTAGCCAACCTTCGTGCTCCTCCGTTACTCTTTAGGAGGAGACCGCCCCAGTCAAACTACCCACCAGACACTGTCCGCAACCCGGATCACGGGTCAACGTTAGAACATCAAACATTAAAGGGTGGTATTTCAAGGTCGGCTCCATGCAGACTGGCGTCCACACTTCAAAGCCTCCCACCTATCCTACACATCAAGGCTCAATGTTCAGTGTCAAGCTATAGTAAAGGTTCACGGGGTCTTTCCGTCTTGCCGCGGGTACACTGCATCTTCACAGCGAGTTCAATTTCACTGAGTCTCGGGTGGAGACAGCCTGGCCATCATTACGCCATTCGTGCAGGTCGGAACTTACCCGACAAGGAATTTCGCTACCTTAGGACCGTTATAGTTACGGCCGCCGTTTACCGGGGCTTCGATCAAGAGCTTCGCTTGCGCTGACCCCATCAATTAACCTTCCGGCACCGGGCAGGCGTCACACCGTATACGTCCACTTTCGTGTTTGCACAGTGCTGTGTTTTTAATAAACAGTTGCAGCCAGCTGGTATCTTCGACTGATTTCAGCTCCACGAGCAAGTCGCTTCACCTACATATCAGCGTGCCTTCTCCCGAAGTTACGGCACCATTTTGCCTAGTTCCTTCACCCGAGTTCTCTCAAGCGCCTTGGTATTCTCTACCTGACCACCTGTGTCGGTTTGGGGTACGATTTGATGTTACCTGATGCTTAGAGGCTTTTCCTGGAAGCAGGGCATTTGTTGCTTCAGCACCGTAGTGCCTCGTCATCACGCCTCAGCCTTGATTTTCCGGATTTGCCTGGAAAACCAGCCTACACGCTTAAACCGGGACAACCGTAATCTTGGATACACTAGTGAATTCGCGGCCGCCTGCAGGTCGACCATATGGGAGAGCTCCCAACGCG
>NZ_JACTVJ010000009.1 GCF_014493765.1 Streptomyces polyasparticus | reverse complement strand
AGAGCCGGCGACGGCTGGGACCGGATTCGAAGAGCCGGCGACGGCTGGGACCGGATTCGAAGAGCCGGCGACGGCCGAGACGGGATCCGCCGAGCCCGCGAGGTGGGCGCGGCGGTCCGGGGCCGCGCCGGGAACCACGGCGCGGGCGGTAGCGGCAACGGGTTCCACGAGGCGCCTCACATGTGCGGCGGAGGGGCCAGCGTGAAGTCCGCCGGCGCACCGGGCGCGGTCAGGCGCCAGCCGCGCGCCAGTGCGGCGTCGGCCAGGCGCGGACAGCCGAAGTACCCGAAAGCAGCAGGGGCGTTGGGTATCAGACCGGAGACGAGGACACGCGCCACCCGCAGGGACGTCTCGGCCACATCCTCCGTCGTCAGGTCGAAGGCCATGACCCGATGCCCGCCCGCTCGCAGCGCACGCTCGAACCGCTCCCGGCTCCCGCGCGTCACGGCGTCGAGGGGCACGGTCCCAAGTGCCGGCTCGGTGAACCGCCTGGACTCGGCGGCCATCCGGGGGTCGAGCCAGACCTGCACATGGGCTCCCAAGTCCCGCACGTGCTCGAACTGTTCACCGCACGCGTCGAGATAGCACCGGTCCTCGCGATGGTCGAGGTAGAGCCCCTTCGCGAGCAGTCCCGCGTCCACGGCCTGGAACACCCAGCCGTCGGGCCCGGTGAGGCCCTGCGTGAAGACCCAGGTGTGCACGGCTTCCAGTACGGCCTTACGGGCGGCCTCGGCCGGGTCGTACTTGCAGGCGAACCCTGCCGCGTACAGATCGAGCCTCGGGTCGTGCACGAGCGCCGCCATGCACGGGGCGAACTCGGAGGGCATCTCGGTGAGCCATACCTTCAGTCCGCAGCCGTCGAGGTCCTCGGCGAGGCCTGGCACGGTGGCCGGGTCGATGCCGCGCGCCGGGCCGTCGAGATGCCACCACACCTCCAATGCGTCGCGTTCGGCGATCTCCAGGAGGGCCCGCTCGACGGCGTCGTCGAATCCCTGGCCGGTGGCGATGCCCGCATAGTTGAGGTGATGGGTGCGGGGCAGCGAACGCAGCTCGCCCTGGCGCCAGTTGAGGTGGGTGAGCGCGACGGGCGCCCACACCTCGGTGCTCTCGCCGCCGGGCATCCGTTCGGCGCCGCGCGCCCACAGAGCCGGCGTGTCCTCGGTGAACGGGCGGTAGGGGAACTTCTCGCGGGCGTACTGCCAGTCCGCGTACGCGGGCAGGTCTCCGGGACCGTACAACCGCAGCCCCTTCTCGGCGAGTTCGGCGGCGGTGGCGCGCAGCGGCGCGTCCGGATGGCCGGGCGGCGGTACGCGGTTGCCGCAGTACCGTTCGACGCCCTCGGCGATGGCGGCGATACGGGCGGTCTCCGGGTCGCCGAACGCGGTGCCGAGCGAGACACGGTCGGCGGGCCAGAGGCCGAGCCTGCGGGCGTCGGCGATCTCGGCGGTCATGGCGGTGTAGCGGGGCGGTGCGCCCGCGGGGTGTTCGACGGGCTTGACCTTGCGGACGATGCCGCAGACGGGGTCCACGAGGGCTTCGAGCGGCAGCGTCGTCATCCGAGGATCTCCTGTGCCGGGGTGGTGGGTGCGGGACGTGCGGGCAGCACGGTCAGGCGCAGCACTGTGTGCCGCGGGTCGAGTGCGCGCCGTGAGGCTTCGAGCCGGGTGGCGGTGATCGGGTCTTCGCCGGTGTGCGGGTTGCGGGCGTGGGCCGGGAAATGGTGGCCGCAGATCTCCAGGCGCAGCCGTGTACCGGCTCGCAGCCGGCGCGCGAGTCCGCCGAGCGGGACCGCGAACTCGGCTTCTCGGCCCGGTGGTTCGGTGCGCCGGACGACGCCGAAGCCGATCCGTTCGGCGTGTCCGTCGGGCGTGAGGGTCACGAGCCGCGCGGCCCAGTCCGCGGACGGCGTATCGGCGGCACCCCGCAGCCGCACCTCGGCGGGCCCGAACACATCGAGCGGCCGGGGCAGGGGCGGCGTGACCAGGACACAGCGGTCCGGCTCGCCGTCCGCGGGAATGCTCAACTCGGCCGAGCTGACGGGACATTCGGGATCCGCGATGAACTCCGCGCCGTGCAGCAGGCGCAGGCTCGGCGCGTACGACGCACCCTGGGCATCGACCGCCAGCCACAGCGGGCTGCCGCCGAGCGCGAGGGCCCCGGCCCTGCCCGGCCTGAGCCGCCCGGCGAGAGCGGAGTGAGCCCACTCGGCATACAACTCACCGAGTTTCAGACGGTGTTGAACGTGGGCATCGGGCCCGGGAGCCGCGGTCAGCCCGTGCCCCCAAGGCCCCATCAGCAGCCGCGCCGACGGCCCTCCCCAGCGCCGCCACAGCTCTGCGGTGTCCTCGGCGAAATGATCGTGATGGCCGCCCACCGCAAGCAGCGGCATCCGCGCCCGTACGGCACGGTCGAGGAGCCGTCCGCGTTCGGTGCGGCGCCACAGCCCTGGCCAGGACGGCAGGTCACGCCCGAGCCGCTCCGGGAAGTCCAGAAGCGGCACACCGGCGAGCAGGCCGGGGCGCACCGACAGCGCCTTCTCCAGAGCCGCTTCGTCGGAGTCCGGACGGTCACCATGAGCCGCCCACCACCCGGCGCGGGTCAGGAGCCGTTCCACACCGGAGGGTTCGCGGGCGGTGTCGGCGCTCCCGAGGGCGGGCACGGCGGCGATGACGGCATCCGGACGCGCGTCCTCGGGCCCTTCGAGGGCGAGGGCCACGGCGCAGTGGGCCGCGTACGAGGAACCGCAGGCGACGAACCGCCCGTCGCTCCAGGGCCTGCGGCGGATCCAGCGCGCAATGCCGGCGCCGTCGGCGGCCTCGCCTTCGTACGGACGCCACTGCCCCGGGGACGCGTACCGGCCCCGTACATCCTGCGCGAGCGCGGCGAATCCACGGCGCGCCCAGCCGCGCAGCTCGGCCCGGTGCGCGCGCCGGTCGTACGGGGTGCGGATGAGGACGGCCGGGAACGGCCCTTCTCCATCCGGGAGTTGGACATCGGTGGCGAGCCCGCCGACCGTCACGGTGTACGGGCTCATCCGGCGGCCTCGGGCATCGGCGTGACGTCCGGGACCGGAAGCACGGGATGCTCGGTGACGGTCAGGGTGCGCAGGTCCACGCGGCGCAGGCGGCGCCGGGCCGGCAGTCCGCCGAAGTCGGGGCCGCCGGTGCCCCACCGGGTGAGGTCGTCGGCGAGCAGCGCGGCGAGCAGTCCCGCCTGCGGGGCGGTGAGCGGCGCGGGCTCCGCCGGTGTACGCGGACCGTTCCAGTAGGCGGCGAGTTCGCGGTGCGCGGGCGTGACGGCGAGGCGACGGGCCCTGACGTGCGATGACGTGACATCACCCGGGCGGGCCGCGAGCGGCTCGACGTAGGCCTGCCCGCCTTCGCGATGACAGCGAAGCCAGGCGATCCCGCGCTCGGGCAGCCGGTCGCCGGCCTCCCACAGCCGCGCGGGCGCGGGGCCCGTGGCGCACCAGACGACGGCGGCCGGGCGTTGCCCGTCGAGGTCCTTGAGGTGCTCGGGGCGGCCGGGCCTCGGGCGGGCTCCGGCAAGGTGCAGGTGGCGGGCCAAGGGGTCGGTCAGTACGGGGTCCCCGAGCAGCAGGATGTCACGGCGCCCGGGATGCCACACGGCGTCGCTCGGCGACGGCTCGACCGTATAGCCGGCGTCCGCGAACGCTTCGACGATCCGGTCGATTTCGGCGTCCGACGCGTCCGGAACTCCAGTCAGGTCTGGGGCGTCCGACGCGTCCGGAACTCCAGGCGAGTCCGGCGCGTCCGACACATCCCCCGCCGCGGCGCCCCCGAGCCGGGCAAGCAGCGCACCCGGGTCCGCGCCGCCCGTCTCGACCCTGAGGAACTCCCCGTCGGGTGTACGGACGGCCAGGCCGCGCCCCGGCACGGCGACGAGTTCGACACCGGGGGCGAGTTGGCGGTGCGGCACGGCGGTCCTCCTGTGGTGCGGGTTGGGCGGCGGGACGTGGCGAACGAGAGGCGGGCCCGTCCGGAGGCAACGGACGGGCCCGCCCGCGAGGGTCAGACCTCGGTCACTCCTCGTTGTCGTCGAAGGGGTTCTCGACGAGCGCGTTGGAGTGGGAAGCGGAGTCGTGGGCCAGCTGACCCGGGTCGGCGATCGGCGTGAAGACCTGCTCGTTGTTCATGAACACTCCTCGTTCGTCAGGGAGTTGAGGCGGTCGGGCGACCGCCGCGAGAGCAACTTATTGAATATGATTGTCATTTACTAGTGGGGAGAGGGTGATCTGGGTAACACACCGGCCAGCCGCCCTCGGGGTCCTGGCCGACCCGCCCGGAGACGCGCAGCACGTCCGCCAGAAACCCCGGCGTGACCACCTCTTTCGGCGCCCCGTCGGCGACCACGACGCCCTCCCGCAGCGCGACGATCCGCTCGGCGAAGCGGGCCGCGTGGGCAAGGTCGTGCAGCACCATCACCACGGTCAGGCCGCGTTCCTCGCGCAGCCTCACCACGGCTTGCAGCACGTCGAGTTGGTGGTGCAGATCGAGATACGTGGTGGGTTCGTCGAGCAGCAGGACACGGGTGTCCTGGGCGAGCGCCATGGCCAGGCGGACCCGCTGCCGTTCGCCGCCGGAGAGCGCGTCGACGGGCCGGTCGGCCCAGTCCGCCACACCCACGTCGACCAGGGCGCGGCGCACCACGGCGTCGTCGCCCTCGCGCAGCATGCCGAGCGGGCCACGGGCCGCGTACCGCCCTTGCCGTACGAGCTGGCGTACCGTCAAGCCGGGTACGGCCGGCGCGGATTGATGCAGGAGCGCCACCTGGCGGGCGGTGGCCCGCCGCGAGCGCCGGGCGAGGTCGTGCCCGCCGAGCAGCACCTGTCCGCGCTCGGGCCGCAGCAGTCCTGCGGCCAGTCTCAACAGCGTTGACTTTCCGCAGCCGTTGAGCCCGACCAGGGCGGTCAGCTCCCCCGGTTCCACGGCGAGGTCGACGCCGCGAAGGACGGGCCGGCTGGGGTATCCGAAGTGGACTCCTTCGATCTGGATGCCCACGGGTTCAGTCATCTGGTTTCCTTCGTGGATACTCCGCCCTTGCGCGCGGAGAGGGGCGCTCAGAAGATCTGCTCCGGTGACCGCCGTACGACGATCAGCAGGAGCAGCGCGCCCGCGCACGCGGTGAGCGCCCCGACGGGCACGGTGAGCCGTTCGGTGGCGAAGCCGAGCGCGAGGAGTCGTGAGGCCGCCTGCGCGGCGGCGTCCGCTCCGCACACCACGGCGGCTCCGATCAAGGCGGCTCCGGGCAGGGCCGCCCTCAGGTCCGCCCCGAAGACCGCCACCGCGAGGTGCGGGACGAGCAGCCCGACGAAGCCGAGCGCGCCCACCGAGGCGACGGCGCCCGCGGTCAGCGCCACCGCGCACAGCAGGGCGAAGGTGCGGGCCCGGCCGGTCGAGAGCCCTGCGGCGGCGGCCAGTTCGTCCCCGCAGCGCAGCAGGGTCAGCGGCCCGGCGAGAAGCCAGGCGACCACGCCCCAGGCGAGCGCCCAGGGCCACAGCAGATGCCAGTGTTCCCAGACGCGGCCCTCGGCAGAGCCCACGAGCCACTGGACGACGCTCCCCAGTTCGCCCGGCGCGACGAGCAGCACCATCGCGGTGAGCCCGCCGAGCACGGCCGATACGAGGACGCCCTGTACGGCGGTCTGTGCGGGATCCGCCCGGCCGCGTCCGGCGAGCAGCCACAGCAGTCCGGCCCCGGCGCAGCCTCCCGCGCACGCGGCGACGACCACGGCAAGGGGGGACTGCCAGCCCGCGAGCCCGAGGCCCGTGGCGGTGACCGCGCCCAGTACCGCGCCCGGGGTGACGCCCGTGACCTCGGGTCCCGCCAGGGGGTTGCGCAGCGCGGACTGCAGGACCAGACCGGCGACGCCCAGACAGGCGCCGGCGGCCAGGGCCACCAGGAGGCGGGGCAGCCGCAGTTGGAGCAGCACATGCCGCTGCATCGCGTCGCCCCCGCCGGCCAGGACATCCCCTACGACGGAGGGCGACATGGCCCGCCCGGACAGCAGCGCGGCGCATGCGGCCACGAGGACCAGCGCGACGAGCACGCCGAAACGCCACGTCATGCGTCGCGCGGTCATCGCACCCTCCTCATCAGGGCCACGCCGGCCGGGACGCCCAACAGCGCGGTCCATGCGCCCGCCGGTGTCTCCACCGGGGCGAGCGCGAGGCGGGCCGGCACATCGGCGACGGCCACGACGACCGCTCCCCAGGCCGCCGACCAGGGCAGCCAACCCACCGCATGTGCACGGGGGTTGAGCCGCCGCGCCAGGTGCGGTGCGAGGAAGCCGACCCATGCCACCGGCCCGCAGACGGCGGTCACGGGTGCGATCAGGACGACGGCGACGGCCAGCGCGGCGAACCGCGCCCGCCGCACCCGTACGCCCAAGGCCTCGGCGTCGTCGTCCCCCAGGCGCAGCACGGCAAGGACCGGAGCGCACAGGACGAGCGCCGGCAGGGCGACGACCAGCCAGGGCCACAGCCCGGTGACGTCCTCCCAGGTGCGCGCCGAGAGCGAGCCGAGCAAGTACCGGTAGATCAGCTGCAGATCGAGCTGATCGGCCATGACCATCAGGACGAGCAGCGCGGCCTGCAGCGCCGCGGCGACCGCGGCGCCGGTCAGGAGCACGGCCGACGGGCTGCGTCCGAGTCCCGCCGCGAGCAGCGTCAGGCCGCCGCCGAGCGCGGCGCCCGCGAGGGCGAGCAGGGGCTGGACCGCGGCCGGGATGGACACGGCGAGGATCAGCGGCGCCGCGACCCCGAGCGCCGCCCCCGAGGACACCCCCAGCATCTCGGGGACGGCGAGCGGATTGCGCAGCGCCTCCTGCAGGACGAGGCCGGAGGCCCCCAGGCACGCCCCGGCGACCAGCGCCAACGCCAGGCGTGGGATGCGGAGTTCGGTGACGACCACCTGGGTGATCTCGTCACCGCCGAACAGGCGGTGCACGGGAACGTACGGTGTGCCGAGGCACAGCGCGCACCAGGCCGCCACGACGAGGAGCACTCCGATGGCGAGCGGCTGCAGCCGGGCCCTGCGGCGGGGCACCTCCTTCGGGGTGGCCGCCTCCTGGTCGGATACCGCGGTCACCGTGCTCACTTCAGCGCGGCCACGGCCTCGTCGAGGACGATGCCGAGCGAGCGGGTGCCGCGCCCCTTCGCCCAGATCTCCGAGTTGACCTCGTGCACATCGCCGTTCTTGACGGCCGGAATCTTCCCCCAGAGCGGGTTCTTCGCCAGCTTCTCGGATAGCTTGCCGTCGGAGTCGCCGAAGCTCATGGTCTCGACGAAGAGCACGTCCACGTCCTGCGCGAGGATCTCCTCGAGGCTGTAACTGCCGTCCACGCCACGGGACTTCCAGGGGTAGTGCGCCAGCTTCGGGAAGAGTCCGGCGGCCACGTCGGTGCCCGGGGTCGCGACGCCGAAGTTCTCGTCGCTGCCGTAGACGATGAGCGCGGTCTTGTCGCTCTTGGCCCGTTCGGCCTCGGCCAGCTTGGTCCGGAACGCCTTCTCGGCCTTCTCGCCTTCCGTCGTACGGCCGGTCAGCGCGGCGACATTGCGCAGGTAGCCCACGCTGTCCTCCCACTTCTCGGGCTGCACGGGCCAGAAGGTGGTGGCGCCCTTCAGGGCGGGCGCGAGCTTGCCGTGGGTGTCCTCCAGGCCGATCACGAGGTCGGGCTTGTGCGACAGGATCGCCTCGACCTCGGGGGCGATGAAGCCGCCGGGGATGACGGCGGCCTGCTTCGCCTTGCCCTTGCCCAGGAAGCCGGGCTGGGCGAGGAGTTCGTTGTTGGTCGCGGTCGGGACGATGCCCAGCTCGGTCAGGATGTCGTCGCAGAGCGCGACCAGGCACACGATCCGCTCCGGCTTCTCGTCCAGGGCGACCGTGACGCCGGCGGCGTCCGTCAACTTCCGTGTCTCCTTGATGGGTTCGACCGTGACGTCGGTCCTCGCCCCGGCGGTGGTCGCCTCACTGTCGCTGTCGGTTTCGGCGGCGCTGCCGCCGCAGCCCACCAGGACGGACCCCAGGATCACCGCGGCGATCCCGCATCGGACGGCTCTCATGGTCGAGCGCGGCATCGATGCCCCCCACTTTCTGTTCATCTCGTTGCTTCTCTCGGTGCGGAACGCGCTGACCATACATGATAATCATTTTCATAAACCAGAGGGGGCGCCCGGCCCACGTGAGGCGCCACCCCCACCCCACGCGCCCACGGAGGCCGCCATGACCACCGACCCGCTCCTCCTCGTCTCCGACCACATGGCGGGCCACGTCCATCTCGTGACGGTGCCCGACGGCGCCGAGGCCGGTTGCCTGACACGACGTCATCTCTCGGAGCACGCGGGCTTCTTGGCCCTGCCCCACGGCCGCGTGGCCTGCGTCGACGACCGGCGTGGCGAGCTCCTCGTCCTCGATCCGTACGGTCCCGAGCTGGTCGAGTCCGCCGTCCCGGTGGCGGTGCCTGCCGAGCATCTGGCCGCGGATCCGAGCGGCCGGTGGGTGGCGGTGACGACGGGGCTGGGAAAGAACACCGACCCTTGGTCGGACCTGCTGACCGTCGTGGACCTGGCCACGGGCGACGCCGCTCGCGTACGGACCCGCAGGGGCGAGCCGGGCGTCACGGTGCTCGGCCCGGACGAGCCGCTGGTCGTCCTTCGCCACCGGGAGCCTGGCGCCCTCGCCGTCCACCGGCTCACCGAACTGCTCGACGCACCGCCCGGCTGCCCGCCGGTCACGCCGCACAGGACGCTCGACCTGCCGGACGACGGTCACGGTGACGCCCAAGACCCCCTGCACAGCGCGGTGTTCGCGGCCACCGGCGAAGGAGTGCACCGCGCGATACGCAGCGGCGACCGCCTCACCGCGCAGCCCCTGATCCCGTGGGGCGCCCCCGCACGCGGCTGGTATCTCCGCTTCGACGCACGACGCCGCGCACTCTGGTCGACCCTGCGGAGCGGCTCGGCGGATCCGCTGCACTGGCCGGAGTGGACCAACCAGGCATGGCGTCACGAACTGGACACGGCGTCCACGACCTTGACCGACCTCGGCCCCGGGCTGGTCTTCCGTCTGGCCCTCGCACGCGACCACGCCGCGTTCGCCCGTATCCACCCCGACGGCGACGAACTGATCACGCTGGCCGGCGACGGAACGGTCCGCCGCACTCCCCTGCCCGCGATGGACGGCGCACCGCGCCGGGGCGCCACCCCCTGGGAGGGCGTCCAGCGCCGCGCGGTGGCCGCGTCACCGGGCGCGCACTGGGTGGCCGTCACCCGCGGCGGCCACGGCGAGGTCCATCTCGTCGACGCCCGCACGGGCGAGGAGCCCACCCGCCTGAAGCTGGACACCCCGCTGCACCACGGCGGCCACGCCCTCCTGCTGGCTCCGTCCGACGGTGCGGACGGGGATCCGGTGGGGCGGTGAGCGCCGACTGCCGGCGGGGCATGAGGTCAGCGCGACCGGACCTCCCAAGTCGGCTGCTGGGGCTCGGCGTTGTGCACGACGAAGTCGGCGTGGTCGGCCGGGCGGGCGGTGGCGGCGTAGAGCTGCTGGGAGGGGATGTAGCGGTCGCGCCAGGATCGTTCGATCTCGGTGGTGAAGCCGGCCACGGCTGCGTCCCGTTTCAGGGCGCGGTCCACCGTCTGCTCCAAGGGCACGGATACGAAGATTCTCAGGTCCCACCGGTCGACGAGTTCCGGGCGCAGGAGGAAGACGCCGTCGAATCGCAGCACGGCGTCTTCGGGTGCGGTCGTGGGCGGCGGCGTCAGCGGGGCGTCGGTATCTCTGTCGTACAGGGAGTCCTGGAACCTCCGGTGGCCGCCCGGGCCGAGGGGATCGAGCAGGACCCGGCACAGCGCGGCGCGGTCGTGGGCGTCGAAGTAGCAGCCTTCGGCCGAGTACCGGCCGCGACGGTAGCGCTGCGCGCGCGGGACGAGGAAGTCGTCGACGCTCGCGCGGATGACATGACGGCCCCGCGCGCGCAGGACGACGGCGAGTTCATCGGCCGGCGTGGTCTTGCCGGCGGCGGGCGGCCCGTCGACGGCGACCCGCAGCGGGTGCGCGGCCCTGACCGCGCAGATCGCGGCGGCGAGCCGGTCGATGAGCTCACTGCGGGTGCCTCGGTCCATGGATACCTCTCTCAGGGCCAGTTGGCAGCCCACGTCGGGCTGCAGGCCGCCGGTTGTCCGGGATCGCGAGCGGCCCGAGCGTACGGCACATGGGCGACCGCTCCGAAGGCGTCAGGGAACCGACAGCTCGGGCGTGCTCGTGTCCATGTGCGGACGGCTCGTCAACGGGGCACGGGGTCGCCGGGAGAACACATGCAGATCATCGAAGTGACAGGGCATGCCGTCCGATCCGCCGTGATCACGATGCGTCAGCCGGGGACGCCGCTGGAATTCGTGATCTTCCCGATGGTGCATGTGGCCTCGCCGGGCTTCTACCGGCAGGTCCGCAGCAGGCTCGCCGCGTGCGAGCTCATCGTCATGGAGGGAGTCCGGGGCAGGTCGGCCGGCGTGAGCGCCCTCACGCTCGCGTACCGGTTCGCACCGCGGCGCCGGCGCAACGGCCTGCAGCTTCAGTCCACAGAGGAGCTGCTTCCGCCGGGGGTTCCGGTCATCAACCCGGATGTGACCGCCGCAGAGGCGATGGCCGACCTGAAGGCGCTGCCCCGCACGACGTATCTGCCGCTCATGGTCGCGGCCCCGGTGCTCGGCCTGGTGTTCGCGCTGCGCGGTCCACGTGCCTTCCTCGACGAGGAGATGGCGGTCGAGGATCTGCCGTCCACGTTCCAGGCGGAGCAGTTGGCCGACAACCCGATCCTCGATGCGCTGTCGGACCGGCGCGACGAACTGCTCCTCGAAGCACTCGGCAAGATCCACAGCGAGCGCTCCGCGGAACCGATCCGCGTCGCCGTCGTCTACGGCGCAGGCCACGTCCCGGCCATAACGAAGGGCCTGCACCGCCACGGCTACCGACCGCGCGAGGCGGAATGGCTGACCGTGCTCGTGCCCGCCTGACGCGCGTACACCGTGCTCGTCGATCAGGGCGAGTACGTCGTTCAGCGCCGCTGGAGGCTGGACCCGCGGGCCACGAGCTCCGGCTGCAGCACGATCTGGCGGTGCTCGTGCTCCCCGTCCTCCGCGTCGGTCTCCTCGATGAGGAGCTGCGCGGCGAGCTCGCCCACGGTAACGGCCGGCTGCCGTACAGAGGTCAGGGGTACGGCGGCGGCCGCCGCGAAGTCGATGTCGTCGTAGCCGACGATCGCCACGTCCTGCGGGACCCGGACACCCGCGGCGAACAGGGCCTGCAGCACTCCGAGGGCGAGCAGGTCGTTGGCGCAGAACACGGCGGTGGGCCGGTCGGCCAGGCCGAGGAGGCGGGCGCCCGCGTCGCGGCCCGCGGCCACGTCCAGGCGCTCGGTGGGCAGTTCGCGCAGGACGTCCGGGGGCAGACCGGCATCCGCGAGCGCCTTGAGCGCGCCGGTCCGGCGGTCGGCGACCTGCTGCAGTCCGGGCGGTCCGCCCACGTACGCGACGGAGCGGTGGCCCTGCTCGATCAAGTGCCGCATCGCCAGGGCGCCGCCCACGACGGCGTCGACCGACACCGAGCACTCCTCGACGCCGTCGGCCACCCGGTCCACCAGGACGAACGGCGTGCCGTGCCGGCGCAGGGTCGCGATGGTGCGGCCGGTGGTGTCGGCCGGAGTGACCAGAACCCCTCGCACGCGCTGTTCGGCGAAGAGCGAAAGGTACTCGGCCTCCTGCTGGGTGCTCTGCGCGGTGTTGCACACCATGACGCCGAGTCCGGCGTCCCGTGCGGCGCGCTCGGCGCCGCGCGCGATGTCCACGAAGAACGGGTTGGCCATGTCCAGGACGAGCAGTCCCATGATCCGGCTGCGGCCGGCCCGCAGCTGGCGGGCGGATTCGCTGCGTACGTAGCCGAGCCGCTCGATGACCTCGCGTACCCGGTTACGGGTCTCGGCCGACACCGCGTCCGGGCGGTTGATCACGTTGGACACCGTGCCCACGGACACTCCCGCCTCGCGGGCGATGTCCTTGATGCCCACGGCCTTGGCCATCGCGGGGAACCTCCTGGTGGATCGATCGGCGGGAGCAGCACAGAGTATCTCCGCGCTGTTTCCCGGCGGTGTCGCCACCGTCCGGGAACAGCGGGGATCACGCGAGGTGGAAGACCTCGGTGAGCGGAGTCATCGCCTCGTCGGGACGGGTCCCGTCGAGGGCTTCGAAGAACGGCGCCATCTCGGCCTGCCAGCGCGCGTTCACCTCGGTGGCCTCCATCGCGGCCCGTGCCGCGGCGAAGTCCTCCGTCTCCAGATAGCCGACGAGCAGCCCGTCCTCGCGCAGGAAGAGCGAGTAGTTGCGCCACCCGGTGTCCGAGAGTGCCTGCAGCATCTCCGGCCATACGGCGGCGTGCCGCTCGCGGTACTCGGCAAGCCGCTCCTGGCGGACCTTCAAGAGAAAACAGACGCGCTGCATGGATTACGCTCCCTCGCCGAGCATCATGAAAGGTTTCATTCGAATTGCCGGGAGGTTAGGCAGCGCCAGGCGCTGCCGTCAATGACTTCCGGGCCCGGGCGCCGGCGGCTGCGGACCTTCGCGTACCGATGCCGATCTGGGATGGCGGCCGCTCAATTCCGGCCTGCAGCAAGGGGTTGACAGCACCATGGCTGCTTCCTAGCCTGCGCATGAATCGTTTCAGCCGGTCGTCGGCCACGACGGACCGCATCCATGACGTAGGAGCACTGGTGACCGAGCTCGGCGCAGTCAGGGCAGCCCTCAAGGCGCAGCGGATCGAGACGCCGTCCTGGGCGTACGGAAACTCCGGGACGCGCTTCAAGGTGTTCGCGCAGGCGGGGGTGCCGCGCACGCCGTACGAGAAGCTGGACGACGCAGCCCAGGTGCACCGGTTCACCGGCGTGGCGCCGAGCGTGGCGCTGCACATCCCGTGGGACAAGGTCGAGGACTACGCGGGCCTCGCGAAGTACGCCGAGGAGCGGGGCATCACGCTCGGGACGATCAACGCGAATGTGTTCCAGGACGACGACTACAAGCTGGGCTCGGTCACCAACCCCGATCCGGCCGTCCGCAAGAAGGCGCTGCAGCATCTCCTCGAGTGCGTGGACATCATGGACGCCACGGGCTCGCGGGATCTGAAGCTGTGGTTCTCCGACGGCACCAACTACCCCGGCCAGGACGACATCCACGCCCGCCAGGACCGCCTCGCCGAAGCCCTGCACACCGTCTACGAACGGCTCGGCGACCACCAAAGGATGCTGCTCGAATACAAGCTGTTCGAGCCGTCCTTCTACACGATGGACGTCCCGGACTGGGGCACCGCGTACGCCCACTGCCTGGAGCTGGGCGAGAAGGCCCAGGTCGTCGTCGACACCGGCCACCACGCCCCCGGCACCAACATCGAATTCATCGTCGCGCTGCTGCTGCGGGCCGGAAAGCTCGGCGGCTTCGACTTCAACTCCCGCTTCTACGCCGACGACGACCTCATGGCCGGCGCCGCCGACCCCTTCCAGCTCTTCCGCATCATGTACGAAGTCGTCCGCGGCGGCGGGTTCACCGACGACGTCGCCTTCATGCTCGACCAGTGCCACAACATCGAAGCCAAGATCCCCGCGATCATCCGCTCCGTCATGAACGTCCAGGAAGCCACCGCCAAGGCCCTGCTCGTCGACGCCGAAGCCCTGGCCGCCGCTCAGCACGACGGAGACGTCCTCGCCGCGAACGCCGTCCTGATGGACGCCTACAACACAGACGTCCGCCCCCTGCTCGCCGACGTACGCCAGGAACTCGGCCTCACCGCCGACCCGATCGCCGCCTACAAGGGCTCCGGCTGGGCCGAGCGGATCGTCGCCGAGCGCGTCGGCGGTGAGCAGGCCGGCTGGGGCGCCTGATCCCCGCATCGCCCTCAGTATCACCGCCAACTGGGCATGAGCCCTTCGGACTTCCGTTCCTTCAGCTCCTTCGACTCGCGAGGACCTTCCATGTCACATCCCCTGCACCCCGAAGCGGAGGCGCTGCTCGCGCGCTCGCACCGCCTCGGCGCCGATCCGCGCAACACCAACTACGCCGGGGGCAACGCGTCCGCCAAGGGCAGCGTGGCCGACCCGGTGACCGGTGACGACGTCGAGCTGATGTGGGTGAAGGGCTCGGGCGGTGACCTCGGCACCCTCAAGGCGGAAGGTCTGGCCGTGCTGCGTCTGGACCGGATGCGGGCGCTCACCCAGGTCTATCCGGGGGTGGAGCGCGAGGACGAGATGGTGGCTGCGTTCGACTACTGCCTGCACGGCAAGGGCGGCGCCGCCCCCTCCATCGACACCGCGATGCACGGTCTCGTCGAGGCCGCGCACGTCGACCATCTGCACCCCGACTCCGGTATCGCCCTTGCCTGTTCGGCGGACGGCGAGAAGCTGACCGCCGACTGCTTCGGCGACTCGGTGGTGTGGGTGCCGTGGCGGCGGCCCGGTTTCCAGCTCGGTCTGGACATCGCCGCGGTCAAGGAGGCCAACCCGCAGGCGATCGGCTGCATCCTGGGCGGGCACGGCATCACCGCGTGGGGCGACACGGCCGAGGAGTGCGAGCGGAACTCGCTGCACATCATCCGTGCCGCCGAGGCCTTCCTCGCGGAGCGTGGCAAGGCGGAGCCGTTCGGATCGGCGCTCGACGGATACGGGCCGCTGCCCCGGGCCGAGCGCCGGGCGCGGGCCGCCGCGCTCGCCCCGTACATCCGCGCGCTCGCCTCACAGGACCGCCCGCAGGTCGGCCACTTCACCGACACCGAGCCCGTCCTCGACTTCCTGGCCCGCGCCGAACACCCGCGCCTGGCCGCGCTCGGCACGTCCTGCCCGGACCACTTCCTCCGTACGAAGGTCCGTCCGCTCGTCCTCGACCTGCCGCCGACCGCCGAACTGGACGTCGCCGTCGCCCGGTTGAAGGAGCTGCACTCCGCGTACCGCGAGGACTACCGCGCCTATTACGAGCAGTACGCGGACGAGAACTCGCCCGCCATGCGCGGCGCCGATCCGGCGATCGTGCTCGTGCCCGGGGTGGGCATGTTCAGCTTCGGCAAGGACAAGCAGACCGCTCGGGTGGCCGGCGAGTTCTATGTCAACGCCATCAATGTGATGCGCGGGGCCGAAGCCGTGTCCGCGTACTCCCCCATCGAGGAGTCCGAGAAGTTCCGTATCGAGTACTGGGAGCTGGAGGAGGCCAAGCTGCGCCGGATGCCGGCGCCGAAGCCGCTCGCCACCCGGGTCGCGCTCGTGACCGGCGCCGGGTCGGGGATCGGCAAGGCGATCGCGCACCGGCTCGCCGCCGAGGGCGCGTGTGTGGTCGTCGCGGACCTGAACGCCGAGAACGCGCAGGCGGTCGCCGAGGAGATCGGCGGCCCGGACAAGGCGGTCGCCGTCACGGTCGACGTGACCAGCGAGGAGCAGATCGCTGCCGCGTTCGCCGAGGCCGCGCTGGCCTTCGGCGGGGTGGATCTGGTGGTCAACAACGCCGGTATCTCGATCTCGAAGCCGCTGCTCGAAACGACGGCGCGCGACTGGGATCTGCAGCACGACATCATGGCCCGCGGCTCCTTCCTGGTCTCCCGCGAGGCCGCCCGGGCCATGCAGGCGCAGGGCCTGGGCGGCGACATCGTCTACATTGCGTCCAAGAACGCCGTCTTCGCCGGCCCCAACAACATCGCCTACTCCGCGACCAAGGCCGACCAGGCGCACCAGGTCCGTCTCCTCGCCGCCGAGCTGGGCGAGCACGGGATCCGGGTCAACGGGGTCAACCCCGATGGTGTGGTGCGCGGTTCGGGCATCTTCGCGGGCGGCTGGGGTGCCCAGCGCGCCGCCGTGTACGGGGTGGAGGAGGAGAAGCTGGGCGAGTTCTACGCGCAGCGCACCCTCCTCAAGCGCGAGGTGCTGCCGGAACATGTGGCGAACGCGGTCTTCGCCCTGACCGGCGGCGATCTCAGCCACACCACCGGGCTGCACATCCCGGTGGACGCCGGGGTCGCGGCCGCGTTCCTGCGCTGACGACCGCTGATATCCACCGTGTGGCGCTGACGATCGCCGCCCTCCACCAGGTGGCGCTGACGATCGCCATTCGGTGCCGGGCGGCCCGTCCGCCCGGCACCTCCCACCCACCCCGGCCGAGGACCCTGTGCCCACATCCCACTCCGCCCCCTTCGCCGCCGTCGATCTGGGCGCGTCCAGCGGACGCGTCATGGCCGGCCGCGTCGGCACCGCCGAGCTGACGCTCGACGAAGTGCACCGCTTTCCCAACCGGCCGGTCCGCACCGGCGGCACGCTGCACTGGGACATCCTCGGCCTGTACCGGGGTGTGCTCGACGGGCTGCGGGCCTGCGGCCCCGTGGCGTCGGTGGGGGTGGACTCCTGGGCCGTGGACTACGGGCTGCTCGACGCCGACGGACGGCTGCTCGGCAACCCGGTGCACTACCGCGACGACCGTACGTCCGGCATGGCCGAGCAGGCGGCGACGAAGCTCGCACCGAGCGCCCTGTATGCGGCCACCGGGCTGCAGACGCTGCCGTTCAACACCGTCTACCAGCTGATGGCCGCCCAGGGCACCGCGGCGCTCGGCGCCGCACGCCGGCTGCTCCTGATACCCGACCTGATCGCGTACTGGCTGACCGGCGAGGCCGGCACGGAACTCACCAACGCCTCCACCACCCAGCTCCTCGATCCCCGTACGGGAACGTGGTCCCGCGACGTCGCCGACGCACTCGGCATCGACCTGTCCCTCTTCCCGCCGCTGCGCCGCCCCGGCGACCCGGCAGGTCTGCTGCTGCCCGAGGTCCTGGCCGAGACGGGGCTCGAAGGGGACATCCCCGTCACGGCGGTGGGCTCGCACGACACCGCCTCGGCTGTCGTCGGCGTTCCCGCGCGCGAGGGCGAGTCCTTCGCGTACATCTGCACCGGCACCTGGTCGCTCGTCGGCCTGGAACTGGACGCGCCCGTCCTCACCGAGGACAGCCGTCGCGCCAACTTCACCAATGAGCTCGGCATCGACGGCACCGTGCGCTACCTGCGCAATGTCATGGGCCTGTGGCTGCTCCAGGAGTGCCTGCGGGACTGGGGCGAGCCCGGCCTGGGCCCGCTGCTGCGCGCAGCGGCTCAACTGCCGGGCCTGCGCTCGGTGGTGGACGCCGGCGACGCCGCGTTCATCGCCCCGGGCCGCATGCCGGACCGTATCGCCGAGGCCTGCCGCGCAACGGGACAGCCCGTACCCGAGTCCCGCGCGGCCACCCTCCGCTGCATCCTCGACTCCCTCGCCCTGGCGCACCGCCGCACCGTCCGGGACGCGCAGCGGCTCTCCGGACGCTCCGTGGACGTGGTCCACATCGTCGGCGGCGGCGCCCGCAACGCCCTCCTGTGCCAACTCACGGCCGATGCTCTCGGGTTGCCGGTGGTCGCGGGTCCCGCCGAGGCGGCCGCACTCGGCAACACCTTGGTCCAGGCCCGCGCCCACGGACTGATCGGCGACCGTGAGCAGATGCGCCATCTCCTGTGCACCACACAGGAGTTGACGACGTACGAGCCGTCCGGCGACCTTACGGCCTGGGACCTGGCCGCCGCACGGATCGGGGCGGCGTGAGCGCGATGCGTGCGGCTCTCTTCCTGACCTGCGTCAACGACACGCTCTATCCGGGCACGGGACGCGCGGTCGTCAAGCTGCTCAGCAGGCTCGGAGTGGACGTCGACTTCCCACTCGGGCAGACCTGTTGCGGGCAGCCTCACTACAACACCGGCTACCGCCACCAGGCGGAACCGCTCGCCCGCCGCTACGCCGAGGTCTTCGCCGGATACGACGCGATCGTGACCCCGTCGGGTTCGTGCGGCGCGATGGTGCGCGAGCTGTATCCGCGGATGGGCGAACGGGCTCGCGCCGAGGGTCGCGGCGGCTCGCTCGCCGACACTCTGGCACCGGTCGTGCCGAAGACGTACGAGCTCACCGAGTTCCTGGTCGACGTCCTGGGCGTCACGGACGTCGGCGCGTACTACCCGCACAAGGTGACGTACCACCCCACCTGCCACGGGCTGCGCAGTCTGGGGCTGGGCGGCCGCCCCTATCAACTCCTGCGAGCGGTCGAGGGACTTGAGCTGGTGGAGCTGCCGGGCGCGGAGGAGTGCTGCGGCTTCGGCGGCACGTTCGCCGTGAAGAACGCGGCCGTGTCGGCGGCCATGGGAGCGGACAAGGTGAGCAACGCGGCGGCGACCGGCGCCGGCGTTCTGTGCGCGGCGGACAACTCCTGCCTGATGCACATCGGGGGCACGATGGCCCGGCTGCACACCGGCATTCGACCGGTCCATCTCGCCGAGATCCTCGCGAGCACCAAGGAGGACCCCGCACGATGAGCGGCACATTCGTCGGCATGCCGGCCTTTCCCGAGTCCGCCGCCCTGTCCACGCAGGACCAGCAGCTGCGCGGCAATCTGCGGCACGCCACGCACACCATCCGCGACAAGCGGGCCCGCGCGGTCACCGAACTGGCCGACTGGGCTGAACTGCGCGAGGCCGGCAAGCAGATCAAGGACCACACGCTGCGTCATCTCGACGCCTACCTCGTGCAGTTGGAGGCCGCCGTCACCGCGGCGGGCGGCACCGTGCACTGGGCGGCGGATGCGGACGAGGCAAACCGCATCGTCACGGACCTCGTGCGCGCCACGGGTGAGCGTGAGGTCGTCAAGGTCAAGTCGATGGCCACCCAGGAGATCGGCCTCAACGAAGCCCTCGAAGAGGCCGGCATCCACGCGTACGAGACCGATCTCGCCGAGCTGATCGTGCAGCTCGGGCACGACCGGCCCTCGCACATCCTCGTCCCCGCGATCCACCGCAACCGCGGCGAGATCCGCGACATCTTCCAGAAGGAAATGGCCAGTTGGGGCCGCCCCGCACCGGACGGACTCAGTGACACGCCCGCGGAGCTGGCCGAGGCGGCGCGGCTGCATCTGCGGGAGAAGTTCCTGCGGGCGAAGGTCGGCATCTCGGGTGCGAACTTCATGGTGGCGGAGACCGGAACGCTCGTGGTCGTGGAGTCGGAGGGCAACGGCCGTATGTGCCTGACGCTCCCCGAGACGCTGATCTCAGTGGTCGGGATCGAAAAGGTCGTCCCGACCTGGCGCGATCTGGAGGTCTTTCTGCAGACCCTCCCCCGCTCCTCGACCGCCGAGCGCATGAACCCGTACACGACCATGTGGACCGGCACCACCGACCGCGACGGACCCCAGACCTTCCACCTGGTGCTGCTCGACAACGGCCGCACCGACACCCTCGCCGACGAGGTCGGCCGCCAGGCGTTGCGCTGCATCCGCTGCTCGGC
>NZ_JACTVJ010000085.1 GCF_014493765.1 Streptomyces polyasparticus | reverse complement strand
AAGACAAATTAGTGGCTCCGGCCTTGAAGTTTAGAAACTTCATCGACAGGACTCCAAACACATACAATGTTTATGTTATTGCATCCATCTCCTGTATTTCAGGTGCCATGTTTGGTTTCGATATTTCATCGATGTCGGTTTTTGTGGGTCAAACACCATACTTGAACTTCTTCCACAGCCCCAAGTCTGATTTACAGGGTTTCATTACTGCTGCTATGTCTTTGGGTTCATTTTTTGGTTCTCTTCTTTCGTCATTCGTTTCTGAACCTTTCGGAAGAAGAGCTTCTTTGCTCATTTGTGGTTTCCTCTGGTGTGTTGGTGCTGCTATCCAATGTTCATCTCAGAATGTTGCCCAATTGATCATTGGTCGTATCATTTCTGGTTTTGGTGTTGGTTTCGGATCTTCTGTTGCTCCAGTTTACGGATCTGAAATGGCTCCAAGAAAGATCAGAGGTACCATTGGAGGATTCTTCCAATTCTCCGTCACTCTTGGTATCTTCATCATGTTCCTCATTGGTTACGGATGCTCCAAAATCGATGCTGTGGGCTCATTTAGAATCCCCTGGGGTGTCCAGATTGTTCCTGGTCTTTTCTTGCTTTTGGGATGTTTCTTCATTCCTGAGTCTCCTAGATGGTTGGCTAAACAAGGATACTGGGAGGAAGCCGAAATCATCGTCGCCAACATCCAAGCCAAGGGAAACAGAGAAGACCCCGATGTGTTGATTGAAATCTCCGAAATCAAGGAACAATTGTTGCTCGATGAGCACGCCAAGGCTTTCACCTACGCCGACTTGTTTTCCAAGAAATACCTTCCAAGAACCATCACCGCCATCTCTGCTCAAATCTGGCAACAATTGACCGGTATGAACGTCATGATGTACTACATTGTCTACATTTTCCAAATGGCTGGTTACGAGGGAGACACCAACTTGATTCCTTCTCTTATCCAGTACATCATTAACACCGTTGTCACCATTCCATCTTTGTACTTGTTGGACAGAGTTGGTAGAAGAAAGATGTTGTTATTTGGTGCCGCTGCTATGATGGCTTGGCAATTTGGTGTGGCTGGTATTTTGGCTACTTACTCTGAGCCTTACGACCTCAATGACACTGTCAAAATTACCATTCCTGACAAGCACAAATCTGCTGCTAAAGGTGTGATTGCATGTTGTTATCTTTTCGTTGCTTCGTTCGCTTCCACCTGGGGTGTTGGTATCTGGGTTTACTGTTCTGAAGTTTGGGGAGACTCTCAATCGAGACAAAGAGGAGCTGCTGTTGCTACCGCTGCCAACTGGATTTTCAACTTTGCCATTGGTATGTTCACTCCATCTTCTTTCAAGAACATCACCTGGAAGACATACTGTATCTATGCCACTTTCTGTGGATGTATGTTCATCCATGTGTTCTTCTTCTTCCCAGAAACCAAGGGTAAGCGTTTGGAAGAAATTGCTCAAATTTGGGAAGAAAAGGTCCCAGCTTGGAAGACTTCCAAGTGGCAACCACACGTTCCTTTGTTGTCGGACCACGAGCTTGCCGAGAAGATGAGCACCAAGCACGACGAAAACATGCTTCAATCGCAATCATCGG
>NZ_JACTVJ010000084.1 GCF_014493765.1 Streptomyces polyasparticus | reverse complement strand
TGAGGGATACCTTGGTACTACAGTAAAGGATGCGGTTGTTACTGTTCCCGCATACTTCAACGACTCCCAAAGACAAGCTACCAAAGATGCTGGTTTAATTGCAGGGTTGAATGTGTTGAGAATCATCAACGAACCCACAGCTGCTGCCATTGCTTACGGTTTGGATAAGAAAGGCACTACTTCTGGTGAACAGAATGTGTTGATCTTTGACTTGGGAGGTGGTACTTTTGATGTTTCTCTTTTGACCATTGATGATGGTATTTTCGAGGTTAAAGCCACCGCTGGTGACACTCACTTGGGTGGTGAGGACTTTGATAACAGATTGGTCAACCACTTTATTCAGGAATTCAAGAGAAAGACAAAGAAGGATATGTCCACCAACCAGAGAGCATTGAGAAGATTGAGAACCGCTTGTGAAAGAGCAAAGAGAACCCTTTCGTCGTCGGCTCAAACCTCGTTGGAAATCGACTCTTTGTTCGAAGGTATTGACTTCTACACTTCCATCACAAGAGCTCGTTTCGAAGAGTTGTGTGCTGATTTGTTCAGAACCACCTTGGAGCCTGTGGAAAAAGTTTTGAAAGATGCCAAGGTGGACAAGTCCCAAATCAACGAAATTGTGCTTGTGGGAGGCTCCACGAGAATCCCCAAGATTCAAAAGATGGTGTCTGATTTCTTCAACGGTAAAGAACCAAACAAGTCTATCAACCCCGATGAGGCAGTTGCTTATGGTGCTGCAGTGCAAGCTGCTATCTTGACAGGAGACACATCGTCCAAGACCCAAGACTTGTTGTTGTTGGATGTTGCTCCATTGTCGCTTGGTATTGAAACCGCCGGAGGAGTTATGACAAAATTGATTCCTCGTAATGCCACCATTCCTACGAAGAAGACTGAGGTGTTCTCTACCTATGCTGACAACCAGCCAGGTGTGTTGATCCAGGTTTACGAAGGTGAAAGAGCAAGAACAAAGGACAACAATTTGCTTGGTAAGTTTGAATTGTCTGGCATTCCACCAGCTCCAAGAGGTGTTCCACAGATTGAAGTCACATTTGATATGGACGCCAATGGTATCTTGAATGTTTCTGCGCTCGAGAAGGGTACAGGCAAGACACAAAAGATCACCATCACCAACGACAAGGGTAGATTGTCCAAAGAAGATATTGAAAGAATGGTCAATGAGGCCGAGAAGTACAAGGAAGAAGACGAGAAAGAGGCAGCTAGAATTCAAGCCAAGAATACTCTTGAATCGTACGCTTACTCTTTGAAGAACAGCCTCAATGACGGTGAGATGAAGGACAAGATCAGTGCTGACGACAAGGAGAAATTGTCAAAGGCAGTGGAGGAAACCATCTCATGGTTGGATGAGTCTCAAGCTGCCTCAACCGAGGAATACAACGACAGACACAAGGACTTGGAATCTCTCGCTAATCCTATAATTTCTGGAGCTTATCTGGCTGGTGGGGCTCCCGGTGGGTTCCCAGGCGGAGCACCAGGAGGAGCACCTGGAGGATTCCCAGGTGCTGAAGGAAGCTCAAGTTCAGGACCAACCGTCGAAGAAGTTGACTAAGGTGACTAAGAAGTCAACGCAAGTTGTCTGTTAA
>NZ_JACTVJ010000083.1 GCF_014493765.1 Streptomyces polyasparticus | reverse complement strand
TAAATATGTTCTTGTTCTGCTTTTTGAGATTCGGCGTATCCCATGTCGAATGCCATTTGCTTGGCAGATGGAGGAACCCAAGAAGATGACTTCCATGGAAGCACATCTTGAGAGTACAATTCATCCACTTCCTCCAAAGTCAAACCCTTGGTCTCACGGACAAAGAAGAAGACGTAGAAGAAGGAGAACAACAAACACCCAGCAAAGACAAAACCATAGTAAAAGTGGATAGCCGAAGTGATGAATGGAGTGAAGAACGAAATCAAGAAACCCCACAACCAGTTGGCTGCGGTAGCCACCGACATAGCTTTTGATCTGATTCTCAATGGGTAACTCTCAGACACGATACAGAACACACCACCGGCCCAAGTGGATGCAAAGAAAAAGATGTAAAGACAGGTGATGAAAATCATGGCATTTCCGGTGGGTTTGTTGGTATCAGTCAAGTCGTCATAACCATTGTTGTACAAGTTAACCGAACCCAAAACCGAGTAGATGATGAAACAGACAAACATGCACGCGGAACCGGTTAACAAACACTTTCTTCTTCCGTAACGGTCAATGACATAGATACCAAGGAAGGTAGAAGCAAAGTTGACCACACCCAAAATAATCGAGGTTTCGAAAGAATCTTGCAAACCAACAGCTTTGAAGATGGTTGTTCCATAGTAGAAGAAGTAGTTGTCACCAGTCAATTGTTGCAAAGATTGCAACATAATACCCATAATAACTCTTGACAAAATCTTGGGTTTACCGGTGATCAATTGAGTCCACGAAGCATTACCAGCAATTTTTTCTCTCTCGATACCAGCTTGGATCAATTGCACTTCAGTGTAGACAGCGGGATTGTCTGGGGTGGTAGAGTTGGATCTGGCAATAGACTTTTTAGCTTCTTCAATCTTGTTCTTTTCAATCAAGTAACGAGGAGATTCAGGCATCAAAAGCATACCAGAAACCAAAAGAATGGCCCACGCGAAACACAAACCCAAGGGAATTCTCCACTGTCTCGAATCGTCATAAGTCTTTGTTCCATAGGTGGTACAGTAACCCAAAAAGATACCCAATGTGATGAACAACTGGAAAACCACCACCAAAGTACCTCTCAATTTCTTGGGAGCAGACTCACCAATGAACAAGGGACACAACACAGAAACAATACCAACCGACAAACCAGTAATGGCACGTCCAATACAAATTTGGTACCATTTATCCAGAGACGAAATTTGCACAATGATACCAATCACATAGATAAGCATGGAAAACATAAGTCCCACTCTTCTTCCGTACATGTCAGCCACCTTGGACAAGAAAATACCACCGACAGCACATCCAATGTTGAAAATGGCAACCATCAAACCAGTTCTGACGTTCGACAAAGTGTATTCATCATGTTCAAGTTGTCCGAATCTTTGCTTAAAGTCAGGCATGTTAACAAACCCGGAAATGGTACCGGTATCGAAACCAAACACGAAACCACCAAACGCAATCAAAAGACAGAAAATGGAAACGGCAATATGTTTCTTGTCACTGTCGTCCAACGTAGGTAATGCTTCTTCTTCCTCTTCTGGTTTGTCATCTTTGACTAACAAAGAGTCATTATTGATGGGAGTCTGAACTCCCGAATCAAGTTCTTGTTGTGACATTATAAAAT
>NZ_JACTVJ010000082.1 GCF_014493765.1 Streptomyces polyasparticus | reverse complement strand
GGGGGGGTGCCCCTATGTGTTTGGTCAAGGTCCAAGGCCGCTAGGTTCGTGCGGTCGAGGGCGGGCCGAGTCGTAGGGGCGTGCATGAGTGATAGCGAGATCACGATCAAACTCACGAGTGATGAGGCTTTGGTGCTGTCGCACTGGCTGGAGAGGCTCCAGATGACGGACCTTAGCCAGGTTGTTGACGATCCGGCGGTCTGGGCACCGATCCATCGGATCTCCGGAACGCTCGACAAGACGCTTCCGGAGCTGTTCGCGCCGGACTATGACCAGCGACTGGAGGCCGCTCGGCAGCGGCTTCGGCCGGAGGACTGATCAAGCGGTCTCAACTCCTCACCTGGCCGCAGCCGGTCGGGGTGCGTAGAAGGTGCCGTCGCGGAGCATGGCGAAGAGGACGTCGGCCCGGCGTCTGGCGAGGCAGAGCAGAGCCTGTGTGTGGTGCTTGCCCTGAGCGATCTTCTTGTCGTAGTAGGTGCGGGAGGCGGGGTCGGACAGGGCGGCGAACGCGGAGAGGAAGAAGGCCCGTTTGAGCTGCTTGTTACCTCTCCTGGACTGCTGTTCGCCGCGGATCGAGGAGCCTGAGGAGCGGGTCGTCGGAGCGAGTCCGGCATAGGCGGCGAGGTGGGCGGCCGAGGGGAACCGGGAGCCGTCCCCGACGTCGATCAGGAGGCGGGCCGCGGTCCTGACGCCGACGCCGGGCATCGAGGTCAGGACCTTCGAAAGAGGGTGTGCCTCCAGGAGTTCGTCGAGCCGTTTTCCCAGCAGGCGGCGCTGGTCGAGCACGGCGGTCAGGGACCGGGCCAGGCTCGGGACGATCAGTGCGGCCGCGTCCGTGCCCGGGACGACGACGGTCTGCTCGTCGAGCGCGGTGAAGATGTCGTCCACCAGGCGCTCGGCCATCCGCGGGGCCTTCGGGCGTATCAGGTTCACCAGGCGTCGCCGTCCGGCATGACGGATCTGGGCGGGCGATCCGAACCGTTCCAGCAGAAGCAGGACGGCCGGATGTTGCATGCGCGGGCCGAGGATCCTCTCCAAGTGCGGGTGGACCTGCGTGAACAAGCCGCGCAACCGGTTGGAGAGCCGGTTGGCCTCGGCGACCAGGTCATCGTCGAATCCAACGAGCATCTCCAGCTCGGCCACGGTCTCGTCGTCCAGCACGATGGAGCGGAGGGTGTGCGGCATCGACCGGGCGGCGTCGGCGATGATGAATGCGTCGCGGGCGTCGGTCTTGGCCTCGCCGGGATAGAGGTCGGCGATCCGCCGCATCGTCAGGCCAGGCAGATAGCCAACCTCGCAGCCCATGGCACGGGCGACGGCCAGCGGCAGGGCCCCGATCGAGGCCGGCTGGTCCACGACCACGAGCACGGTCCCGTGTTTAGCCTGCAGTTTCGCGAAGACTTCACGGAGCTTGGGTTCACTATTGGGCAGGCGTCGGTCGAATGCCTTCTTCCCGGCCGATGTGACGGCGGTGGCGTGGTGTTCGCCCTTGCCGACGTCCAAGCCGAGGAAGAGGTCGATGTTACTGATGTCGATCACGTGCACGCTCCGGTCGTACTCACCCGGCCTTGCCACGGCACTGATCGCCACATCCACATTACGAAGAGCCTCCCGACCTGGGGAAAGGCCGGTGGTCATGCCCCTAATCAGCGGTCTGTCAGTGCCTTCGGAGCCGGTGACACCACCCCCCGGGCCATCCACTCGACAAGGGGAGGTAGTCATGCCAACTCCGAAGGCCGGTAACCCCGTTGCGGGGCTACGAAAAAGGTAATGGGGGGG
>NZ_JACTVJ010000081.1 GCF_014493765.1 Streptomyces polyasparticus | reverse complement strand
ACCTTCGACGGCCGGCTCTCCGCCGCCCGGCGCTGAACCCCAACAACCCCAGAACCACCGTTAGCTTTACAGACCCGAATCAAGGTCAACTCTCCATCAAGTTCGGGGTGTTGTTCCCGCATCTGGTCGAGCGGCAGCGCCGTTTGCTGATGGGTGCGGAGGCGCGAGCCCTGGGGCACGGCGGCATTCGGACGGTCGCGAGGGCGGCCCAGGTCAGCGAGACGACGGTCCGCAAAGGCGTCGCCGAGTTGGGGGCCAGTGAGACGCCGTTGGGGCGGGTCCGCAGGCCCGGTGGTGGCCGTAAGCGGGCCGTGGATCTTGATCCGGGGCTGCGGTCCGCGCTGCTGGAGCTTGTGGAACCGGACGAGCGGGGTGATCCGATGTTGCCGTTGCGGTGGACGGTGAAGTCGACCAGAAGCCTCGCCGCCGAGCTCACCCGACAGGGACACAAGGTGAGCGCGGACACCATCGGAGACCTGCTGCGCGAGGAGGGCTTCAGCCTTCAGGCCGGCGCCAAGACGCTCGAGGGCAAGCAACATCCGGACCGTGACGCCCAATTCCGCTACATCAGCGAGCGAGCCCGGGAACACATGAATGCAGGCCAGCCGGTGATCAGCGTGGACACGAAGAAGAAGCAACTGGTCGGCGACTACAAGAACGCCGGCCGTCAGTGGCGGCCCCAGGGCGAGCCGCCACTGGTCAAGACGCACGACTTCCTGGACCGCCAGGGGCCGGGCAAGGCGATCCCGTACGGGATCTACGACATCGCAGCGAACACCGGCTGGGTCACTGTCGGCACCGATCACGACACTGCTGCCTTCGCTGTCGCCTCCATCCGCCGCTGGTGGCAGGGCCGAGGCCGGCACGACTATCCGGCGGCCAACCGTCTGCTGATCACCGCGGACGCAGGCGGGTCCAACGGCTACCGCACCCGAGCCTGGAAGACCGAACTTTCCGCCCTGGCCTCCGAGACGGGCCTGAACATCACGGTCTGCCACATGCCGCCGGGCACCTCGAAGTGGAACAAGATCGAGCACCGGCTGTTCTCCCACATCTCAATGAACTGGCGCGGCCGTCCTTTGACCAGTCATGACGTCATCGTGAGAAGCATCGCGGCGACCACTACCCGCACCGGACTCACCGTCCACGCCGAACTCGACCCGGGGACCTACAACACGGGCATCAAGGTCACCGACAGCGACATCGATGCCCTGCCCATGCACCGCCACCGCTTCCACGGCGACTAGAACTACACCCTCCACCCCTCACCGCGAGACACCGCCACAGCCAAGACCCCGCGATCAGTCGGCAGCCTGTCCCCGCAGCCCTGCACCGAGCGTCTGCGCAACCCGAACCTCGCCGGGATGCCCGAATCGGAGCTGGCCGAACTCGTCAGCCAACTCAACCAGAAACTGGACGAGTTACGTGAGCAAGGACGGCGACAGCAGCGAGGAGGCGAGCGCGTCCGGGCTCGCGGCGCAGGCGCCAAGGACAAGCTGACCACCGCCGACAGAGTCCTGGCCGCCGTGCTCTACGTGCGCAAACTCGGTACCCGAGACCTCCTTGCCCAACTCTTCGGAGTCAACGGCAGCACCCTCACCAGGGCTGTTCACCAAGTCCAGCCCCTCCTGGCCGAGCACTGCCAGACCATTCCGCCCTCAACAGCCAGGTTCCACAAACCCGCCGACGTCGCCGCATTCCTTGCGAACAGCAGCCCCACCGAGATCAAAGCAACACGTTGATTTTCTGCGAGTCCTTAGACGTTGTCCTATGTGGTGAGGCGGAGTAGTCGCTTGTAGCAGCACAGTGCGGCTGCCAGGCCGAGGATGGCC
>NZ_JACTVJ010000080.1 GCF_014493765.1 Streptomyces polyasparticus | reverse complement strand
GAGCTGACGAACCGCGGAGTCGCAGCAAGGCCACGGAGTTAAGCGGCGGAACCGTCCGTCAAGAGGGTGATCTCGTCGTATGCGGAAGACGTGGCAACGGGACCTCCGGTAAGTGAGGGATCGACCAAGATCTACTCGCTGAAGAGGTCCCGTTGGCCAACCAGTGTGCCATCACCGTGCCCAAACCCCCTGCAGGTAGGGCAGAACTCCTGCTTGCGCCAGGGCACTTGGGAGACCTGACTCGATACCTCCCTGTCGAGCTCGTCGATGCGGTTGTGGAGGAGAGCCAGGTTCTTGAGCGCCGACGGCGTCTCCTTCCCTCGCGTGTCGGGGTGTACTTCGTCCTGGCGTTATCCCTGTTCCCCGCGCTGGGATATCTGCGCGTCTGGGACAAACTGACGGCCGGACTCGCCAGTCGGAACGTATGCCGGCCGAGCGAGAAGGCACTTCGCTGTCTGCGCCGCCGCCTGGGGCCGGCTCCGCTGAAGGCGCTGTTCGAGGTGGTGGCCGGTCCACTCGCGCAGCCCACCACCCCGGGCGCCTGCTACCGCCGCTGGCGGACTGTCGCCTTCGACGGCTGCAGCGCCATCAAAGTCCCCGACTGCGAACGGAACCGGGCCTGGCTGGGCAAGGTCCAGGCCCGCCTCGGCTGGGCCGGATACCCCGTGATGCGCTTGATGACACTGTGCGAGACCGGCACCCGCGGCCTGCTCGGAGCCGAGTTCGGGCCGACGAACGAGTACGAGACCGCGTACGCCCGCCGGCTGCTGGGATTGGTGGACGCCAGCATGCTCGTCCTCGCCGACCGCGGCTTCGACGCGGACGACTTCCTGTCCGACACGGCCGCAACCGGCGCCCAGTTCGTCATCCGGATCACCGCCCGACGCCGTCCGGCCATTCTGGCGGTGCTGCCGGACGGCTCGTACTTGACGCGGATGGGCACGCTCAAACTGCGGGTCATCGACTCGACGATCACCATGACCACCGCGACCGGAGAGACGCTCTGCGAGCAGTACCGCATCGCCACCACGCTACTGGACCACCGCCGGGATCCGGCCGAAGCCCTGGTCGAGCTCTATCACGAACGGTGGGAACACGAATCGGCCTACTACGCGCTTCGGCACACTCTGCAGCACGGACTCGTGCTCCGCTCCCAAGATCCTGCCGGCCTGGAACAGGAACTGTGGGCCCAGCTGACCGTCTACCAGATCCTGCGAACGGCCATGGCCGACGCCGTGGAGTCCCGCCCCGGAACCGACCCGGATCGCGCCAGTTTCACCATCGCCTTGGAGACGGCCCGCGACCAACTCGTCCTCGCTGGAGCTGATGGCCAACTCGCCGGGCTGGACCTGCTGGTCGGCCGGATCGGAACAGCCGTGCTCAAGGGATTGCTTCCGCCGCGGCGACTGCGCACCAGTGCTCGCGCGGTGAAGGCGGGGCGTTGTCGCTATCCCACCAAACCCGCCGAGCTCAGACCACGGCAGAGCAGGAGAATCACCGCGCTGACCGTGACTCTTCGCTCGGCACCGGCATGTCCACCTGAGCCCCCGAAGGGTCAGCGTGAGGATCTCCGCAAGGCCGCCACCGGCCTGCGGCGCATGGGCGCGGGCAACAGGAACAGGGTCTTCCACCTCATGGCAGCAGATCCCGAGCGCGCCTGGCGCCCTCGGGAGGTCACGCACGCCCTGGGCATCCAGAGCGCGGCGAGCTTCGCGACCCAGATGAGCCAATGGGCGGCCGAGGGCCTGCTCAAGAAGATCGCCTACGGGACATACACACTCGCCGACGCATGGAAAACAACCCTCTTGACGGACGGTCCCGCCGCTAAACTCCGTGGCCTTG
>NZ_JACTVJ010000079.1 GCF_014493765.1 Streptomyces polyasparticus | reverse complement strand
GCACTTTCGATGGCGGGAGCAACGGCTTCGCGATCTCCCACAGCCCGTCCGGAACAATCCAACTCCACGTTCCCTGACCCATGTTGAGGTTCTACTCCGCCTCACCACATAGGACAACGTCTAAGAAGCCATTTCATTTGGTGATGCGGCGGTAGCAGATAAGGGTGCTGGCGATGCCGACGAAGGCGAGGAAGTGTTCGGGCTTGCGCTCGTAGCGGCGGTGCAGGCGTCGGCATCGGTTCAGCCAGCACATCGTCCGCTCGACCACCCAGCGGTGCCGGCCCAGCCGGTCGGAGGCTTCGATCCCACGGCGCGCAATGCGGGGCACGATCTGTCGTCGCCGCAGCCAGTTACGCAGGTGGTCGTAGTCGTAGCCCTTGTCGGCGTGCAGTTTGGCCGGGCGTCGGCGCCGTGGTCCGAAGCGGGAGCGAATCGGCGGGATGCCGCGCATCAGCGGTATCAGCGCCTGGCTGTCGTGCAGGTTCGCTGCGGTGATGCCGATCGACAGGGGCAGGCCGTTGCGGTCGACGATGAGTGCCTCGATCGGTCGGATTCGGTCCCGTCAGCGGCCCCCTTTGAGTGCACGGACGCTGACCGAGTCGATGGCACACCGCGACCAGTCGAGCTCACCGCGCGCGCCGAGCTCGTCCAGGACCAGGCGGTGGAGTTTGGCCCACACCCTTGCCTCGGACCACTCGGTGAAACGACGAAACGCCGTCACCCCCGACGGCCCGAAGCCCGGTGGCAGTTGGTTCCAGGTGCATCCCGACGTGGCCACGAAGATGATGGCGGCCAGCACCTCCCGGTCCCCGTGCCGGCGTCGGCCACCGCCCCGCGGGCGTTCCGGTGCCGGCGGCACCACGCGCTCGAACAACTCCCATAAGCCGTCCGGCACCATCCGCTCAACGAGTCCAGCAGCCATCACCCCACACTGCCGCAAGATCACACCAAACGAAATGGCGTCCAAGTGGCGAGGCGTTCGAGGATCTCGTCTGCGGTTTTCGTCCAGCCGTAGGGCCGGGGGTTGGTGTTCCATGCGGCGATCCAGGCACGGATGTCCTTCTCGAGGGCCTGGACAGTCTTGTGGACGCCGCGTCGTATCTGTTTGTTCGTCAGCTCGGCGAACCATCGCTCGACCAGGTTGAGGCAGGACGATCCGGCGGGTGTGAAGTGCAGGTGGAAGCGGGGGTGGGTCAGCTACCAGTGTGTGGCATTCTTGGGCGTGGAATCCAGCGTCCGCTTCACCACCGCGGCGACCTGCTCGTCGGTGACCGTCCTGGGCTCGCCGGACCGCGGCATATCACCCAGCCCCGCGATCCGGTGCTCGACGAACCGCGCCCGCCAGCGGCCCATCGCATGCGGTGTCGAACCAAGTTGGGCGGCAACATCCTTGTTCGAGGCGCCCGTTGCGCACGCCAGGATAATCCGGCAACGCAAAGCCCACGCCTGCGGGGTGGAACGGCGCCGCACCCACCCCTCCAGCGCAGCCCGCTCCTCAACCGACAACGTCAACTCGGCCTTCGGCCACCCAGTACGAGCCATCAGGCAACCTTACTTATCCGAACAGAACTCCCGACTCGGAAGACTAGGCACGGCGCACACCTCATAAACTTCCGCGCCTCGGCCCTGTCGATCACCACGAGTGTCCAAAGGCCCTGGCTCCGCCACGTCACCACGAAGCCGGTCCATTGCGCCCGCCGTCATACCAACACCATGCCCTGGCCAGGCAAGATCGGTACACCTACCGAAACACTATTCTGCAGGTGCTTCGGCGTCGGGTCTGTACGGTCAACGGTGGATCTTCGAGCAGGAAGTAACACCTGATGACAGACGTGACCGTGTCGGCTGA
>NZ_JACTVJ010000008.1 GCF_014493765.1 Streptomyces polyasparticus | reverse complement strand
TACCGGCTGAACCCGCACTGGATGACCGTCTACGCCCCCGACCTCGACAAGCTCACCGGCACATGACGCCGGGCCCGTCGACGAGGGCCTGCGCGTACGCGGGTGCCGGGCCGGTCGCCAAGGCGACGCCGTGCGTCCGCTCCGCCCAACCGGCGTCCCTCTCGTGTGCCCCAACGTTCTGAACCCTGCTGCCGGGGTCCACCGGGACGGCCGAGTGTTCACCGGTGTCGTCAGGGTTTCGGCGCCCTCCGCGGCGGAGCTCGGCCTCGGTGGGATCTGACCCGACGGACCTGGACGGGCATGGACGAGCTCGGCTGGGCTCGGCGCGTCCGAAGAGCCGAGCCCGGGTGGGCCTTGCGCTCACCCGACTCCGGCGCGGAGGATACGTTCTCCGATGTCGAGGAGTGGGGCCGTACGGGGTTGATCGCTCCCCTGAGGGAGTGGGAATGAGGCTGAACGACGCGGACCGCACGGAGCTGGTCGTGGCGGCGCAGGCCGGTGACGAACGGGCGCGCGAGCAGCTCATCGCCGCGTATCTGCCGTTGCTCTACAACATCGTCGGGCGCGCCCTGAGAGGTCACGCCGACGTCGACGACGTCGTACAGGAGACCCTGCTGCGCGCGGTGCGCGACCTGCCCGCGCTGCGGGCACCGGAGAGCTTCCGGTCCTGGCTGGTGTCGATCACCCTCCGCCAGATCAGCACGCACCGGGAGCGGCAGCGGGCCTTCGCCCACCGGACCGAGGTCATCGACGAGGCGCACCGCATACCGGATGCCGCCGCCCAGCCCCATGACATGACGGTGCTGCGGCTGCAGATGTCGGACGAGCGCCGGCAGGTGGTCGAGGCAGGACGGTGGCTCGACCCGGACCAGCAGGAGCTGCTCGCACTGTGGTGGCAGGAGTGCGCGGGCACGCTGAGCCGCGAGGACCTCGCCGCGGCGACGGGACTGACGGTCGCTCACGCCGGTGTACGTCTGCAGCGCATGCGCGAGCAGTTGGAGCTCGGCCGGACGATCGTCGCCGCCCTTGCCGCCGACCCGCGCTGTGCGCAGCTGGACGAGACCGTCGTCGGCTGGGACGGCCGGCCCACCTCGGTGTGGCGCAAGCGGATCGCGCGGCACACCCGCGTCTGCCCGGTCTGTACGGCGACCGCGGCGGAACGGATTCCGGCCGAGCGGCTCCTGGTGAGCATCGCGCCGCTCGCGGTTCCTGCGGCGCTGGTCTCCGCGCTGGCCGCCAAGGGGCTGCTTTCGGGTACGGCGGGAGTGGCCGGTACGGCTGCGGGTACCGCCATGAGCACCGCCGGGCTGGCCACGGGCACGGCACACGTCACCGCCGGCGCGACGACCGCCACCAGTGGCGCACTGATCGGCAAGGTCACCGCGGTGACCGCTCATCCGCTGGTCGGCCTGGCCGCGGGCGCGGTGCTCATCACCGGGGCGGCCACGTACGCGGTCTGGCCCGAGCCTGCGCCCCGTACACCCGGTGCCGCCGCCGCTCCCACGGCCAGTGAGCCGCGCTCCCCGGAGCGCACGGTCGCGCCCGCCGCCACCGTTCCGCTGGGCGACCGGTCGCTCGAATCCGTGGACCGGCCCGGTCAATTCCTCACGTACGACGGTGACTTCGCGACGCTCGGCCAGGTCTCCGCGGACAGCAGCCCGCAGACACGGCAGCGGGCCACCTTCTCGGTCGTGCGCGGGCTCGCCGACAGCAGTTGTGTCACCTTCCGCGCCGCCGACGGCCGCTATCTGCGCCATCACTACCTGCGGCTGCGGCTGAGCGCCCCGGACGGCAGCGATCTGTTCCGACGGGACGCCACCTTCTGTCCGCGCCCCGGGACGGCCGCCGGGTCCGTGACCCTGCACGCGCAGAACTACCCGGGCTCGGCGCTGCGTCCGCGCGACGGCCGGATCCGGCTCGACGGCTCCAACGGCACCCGGGCCTTCACCGGCCAGGCCTCTTTCCTCGTACGGGGAAACTGGGGCTGACCTCGTACGAGAGGGCTGAACCGACCTCGTACGAGAGGGCTGAACCGACCTCGTACGAGAGGGCTGAACCGACCTCGTACGAGAGACCCTTGGGCCGCGCCACGACCGGGCCGCGGGGTTCGGCATAACGTTTTCCGGGCGCGAGATTCCTCACCGGCGTATCGCCGTGGCAGCGCCGCTTTTCCGTTACGAGGCCGAAGGCCGGGGGGCCTCCACTCAGTGACGTCCCCCGTAAGAAACCGGAAAAGAACCGGAAGAGAGCCACTCGCATGATGCGACACACCCCCCGACCCGACGTGACCCGAGCCCCCGGAGGCGAGTCATGAAGGGACTGCACCGGCTCAGCCGGCGTCGCAAGACTCTGACGATCGGTGTCTCGGCCGCCGCCCTCGTGGCCGGCGTCGTCACGCTGCTCCCCAACTCGGCCGGGGCCGCTTCCCTGGACGAGCAGGCCGTGCCCTCGGGCCGCTACTTCGGCACGGCCGTGGCCGCGGGCCGGCTGAACGACTCGGCGTACACCGCGATAGCCGACCGTGAATTCAACATGGTCACCCCGGAGAACGAGATGAAGTGGGACGCGATCCAGCCGTCCCGCGGCACGTTCAACTTCGGGCCAGCCGACCGGATCGTCCAGCGCGCCAAGGCCAACGGCCAGCGGCTGCGCGGCCACACCACGGTCTGGCACTCGCAGCTGCCGGCGTGGGTCAAGGCCATAGGTGACGCGAACACCCTGCGCAGCGTGATGAAGACCCACATCACCACCACGATGAACCACTACAAGGGCGAGATCTACGCCTGGGACGTGGTCAACGAGGCGTTCCAGGACGGGCCCAGCGGGCAGCTCCGCGACTCGGTGTTCCAGAAGGTGCTGGGCAACGGCTTCATCGAGGAGGCCTTCCGCACCGCACGGACCGCCGACCCCGCGGCCAAGCTCTGCTACAACGACTACAACATCGAGAACTGGTCGGACGCCAAGACCCAGGGCGTCTACAAGCTGGTCAAGGACTTCAAGTCCCGTGGTGTGCCGCTCGATTGCGTCGGGTTCCAGAGCCACTTCGGGACCAGCGGGCCGCCGGCGAGCTTCAGGACCACGCTGGCCAACTTCGCCGCCCTCGGTGTCGACGTCCAGATCACCGAGCTGGACATCGCCCAGGCCTCGCCCACCCACTACGCGAGTGCGGTCAACTCCTGTCTTTCGGTGGCCCGTTGCACCGGCATCACCGTGTGGGGCGTACGGGACAGCGACTCCTGGCGGGCCACGGAGAACCCGCTCCTGTTCGACCGCGACGGCAAGCCCAAGTCCGCGTACACCGCGGTCATGAACGCGCTCGCCGGCGCCTCCGGGCCCCAGCCGAGCACGCCGCCCACCGGCGGCACCGGCAGCGCGGGTCAGATCAAGGGCGTCGGCTCGGGCCGCTGCCTCGATGTGCCCAACTCGGCTACGGCCAACGGCACTCAGGTGCAGCTGTGGGACTGCAGCGGCAAGGCCAACCAGAGCTGGACGTACACCGCCGGCAAGCAGCTGAAGGTGCTCGGCGACAAGTGCCTGGACGCCAAGGCGAAGGGCACCACCAACGGCACCCCGGTGGTCATCTGGGACTGCAACGGCGGCACCAACCAGCAGTGGACCGTGAGGTCCGACGGCTCGATCGCCGGCGTCCAGTCCGGCAAGTGCCTGGACGCGGTGGGAGCGGCCACCGCCAACGGCACCAAGCTCCAGCTGTACACCTGCGTGAACGCGGGCAACCAGAAGTGGACCGCCCCGGCCCCTGCGGGCGGCGGCGACGCGGGTGCGCCCTGCACGCTTCCGTCCACGTACAAGTGGAGTTCGACGGGCGCCCTGGCACAGCCGGCGAACGGGTGGGCCTCGCTCAAGGACTTCACCAACGTGGTGCTGGGCGGCAAGCACCTCGTCTACGGCTCGGGCTACACGGGCACCAAGTACGGCTCGATGATGATCAGCCCGTTCTCCGACTGGTCCGGCATGGCGTCCGCCCAGCAGAAGGCGATGAGCAACAACACCGTCGCGCCCACGCTGTTCTACTTCGCGCCCAAGAAGATCTGGGTGCTCGCGTACCAGTGGGGCCAGTGGCCGTTCATCTACCGCACGTCGAGCGACCCGACGAACCCCGAGGGCTGGTCCGCGCCGCAACCGCTGTTCACCGGCAGCATCACCGGCTCCCCCACCGGGCCGATCGACCAGACCCTCATCGCCGACGACAAGAACATGTATCTGTTCTTCGCCGGAGACAACGGCAAGATCTACCGGGCGAGCATGCCGATCGGGAACTTCCCGGGCAGCTTCGGCTCCACGTATACGACGGTCATGAGCGACACCGAGGCCAACCTCTTCGAGGCGCCCCAGGTCTACAAGGTCAAGGGGCAGAACCAGTACCTCATGATCGTCGAGGCGAAGGGGGCCAACGGGCGCTACTTCCGCTCGTTCACGGCTTCCAGCCTCGGCGGTACGTGGACACCGCAGGCGGCGACCGAGAGCAACCCGTTCGCGGGCAAGGCCAACAGCGGTGCCACCTGGACCAACGACATCAGCCACGGTGACCTGGTGCGCAGCAACCCGGACCAGACCATGACCGTCGACCCCTGCAATCTGCAGTTCCTCTACCAGGGCAAGTCCCCCACCGCGGGCGGCCCTTACGACGCGCTGCCGTACCGGCCGGGGGTCCTGACCCTGAAGCGCTGATCCCGGGCGCCTGAACGGGTGCTCACCCTGTCCTGATTCCGACGTCCCGTCCGTGCACCCGCGCGGGCGGGACGTCGCGCATCACAGCCGCCACCAAGGGTGATACTGGTGGATCACGTCGCAACGTGGACGGCACGGCTGGAGGTGGCGGCGATGCGGCACGAGCATCAGGACGGCGCAGTCCCGCCGGACGACGCGGATCGTTGCCGCGACGCCTCCGACGCGGACCGCAAGCGGGTCACGGGCGCGCTGACGGACGCCGCCGCGGCCGCCGGCGATGCGCGGCAGGTGCCCGCCGCCCTGTGCCGGGCCTGTGTGGCGCTGCTTCCGATCACCGGCGCCTCCGTCTCCCTCGCCTCCGGAAGCACGGTGCGCGCGCTGTGGTTCGCCAGCGACGAGACCGCGGCCCGGCTCGCCGAGGCCCAGTACACGCTGGGCGACGGTCCCTGCCAGAGCGCGCTCAGGCTGTCCGCCCCGGTCCTCGCCGGTGATCTCACGCAGGGGCCCGACGTCGGAAGGTGGCCGGTCTTCGCCCATCAGGCGGTCGAGTTGGGAGTGCGGGCGGCCTTCTCGCTGCCGCTGGGCTCGGGTGCGCAGGCGATCGGCACGCTCGATCTGTACCGGGACACCCCGGGCGCCCTGTCCTGGCGTGAGCTGGGCATCGCGATGATGGTCCGGGACGCCGTCACGTTCGCCGTCCTCAATCTGGGAAACGGGCACCCGGCCGCCGCCGACCCCGTCGAGGGCGGAGTAGCGTCGTGGATGGAGGCCGCCGACGCGGACCGTACGGAGGTCCATCAGGCCGTCGGCATGGTCATGATCCAGCTGGGCGTCGACCCGGAGCAGGCCCTGGACCGTATGCGGGCCCGTGCCTTCGTGCGGGGCCGGACCGTCTCTGAGGTCGCCCACGAGATCATCAACCGCAGCTACCGGTTTTCGCGCGAAGGGGATGACCAGGGACCGGGTGACATGGGACCGGGTGACAAGGGACCGGGCGGTCCGAGACCGAGCGACCAGCGATCGAGTGGCCAGCGATCGAGTGGCCAGGGACCGAGTGATCAGGGACCGAGTGATCAGGAATCAGGCGACCAGGGACCGGGCCGGCAGGAAGCAGGCGACGGCGCAACCGAAGAGGGACGGTGAACGGTCGTGAACCGCGAACAACAGCTCGCCGAGGCATTCGTCGGGCTGACCGACACTCTCGCCGAGGACTTCGATCCGGTCATGCTGCTCGACCGGCTCGCACGGCACTGCGTCGACCTCGCCGGAGCCGACGCGGCGGGCACCCTGATGGGCACGGCCCGCGGGGGGCTGCGCACCATGTCCGCCTCCGACGGCGGGGCCGCGCTGTGCGAACTGCTGCAGCTGCAGATCGACGAAGGGCCCTGTCTGGACACGCACCGCACGGGCCGACCCGTCGACGCCCCCGGCCTGCCCGAAGGCGGGCGCCGGTGGCCGCAGTTGACGCCGCTCCTGGTGCGGGCCGGCTACCGGTCGGTGCACGCGCTGCCGCTGCGGGTCGACCACACGACCATCGGCGCCGTCGGTCTGCTGCTCACCGGCCCGGACGGGATGCCCGCCGACGACCTCCGCCTCGCGCAGGCGCTCGCGGACGTCGCCGCCATGGCGCTCTTCCACTACCGCCCGGAGCCCGTCCGCAGCACCGACGTGCTCACCCGCGCGCAGGCCGCCGTGGCCGCGAAGGCCACCGTGGACATGGCCACGGGGATGCTCGCCGAGTTCGGCGGTCTCCAACTGGCCGAGGCCGACCGGACCCTGCGCGCCTACAGCCACCGGCACGGCGCCCGCCTCACGGACACCGCGCAGGCGCTCGTCCGCCGGGAGCTCGCCCCGGGCGCCGTGCTCTCGGCGGTGAGCCCCAAGTGAGGTTCTGCCCTACGGACAGGTCTACGTGATGTCCCGGCGTACGGACCACACCGTGCCCAGGAGCGCGAACGTCAGGCCGTAACCGGTCAGCAGGAGACCGCCGGCCCACGGCTGAAGGAACTCCTGCGTGGTGAGCGTGATCTGCGTCAGGGCCGAGGACGAGGGGCCCGGCAAATAGCGCGAGAAGGCCTCGAGGGCCGGTACGCCGGTGAGGATCGGCTCCGCGACGAAGCGGTACACCAACAGGGCGACCACCGTGGCGACTTGGTCCCGCAGGAGTGCGCCGAGGCCCGCGCCGATCAGCGAGAAGAGCGTGACCGAGGCGAGGACCCCGAGGGCCGTGCCGGGGATGCCGTGCGCGGTGAGCGACAGGCCGATGCCCTTCGCCGAGAGCCAGGGCAGGGCGATCGCCGTGACCACGCCCAGGCCGAGGACGGCGAAGGCCGCGCCGACGCTCGCGTACGCGAGGAGCTTGGCGGTGACGACGCGCCCCCGGTGCGGCGTGGCCAGGAAGGTCACGGTCGCCGTGCGGTGCCGGAACTCCCCCGTGACGCCGATCGCGGCCAGGACGGCGGCCAGCGTGCCGGTGCCGCCGGCGGCCACCGCGAACAGCGTCTGCTGACCAGGGGCCGTGTCGAGCGGCGGCGTCCAGGTCCCGGAGCCGTCGGAGAAGGCGATCAGAAGGCTCGCGTACAGGGCGGTGAGCGCCAGGGACGCGAGCAGCAGCCAGAGCCAGAGGCGGGTGGTGAACAGCTTGTGGAACTCGCCGCGTACGAGTCGGCTCAAGGACTGGCGCTCCATGGTCACTTCCCCTCTCGCGAGCCGGCGCCGATGCCGATGCCGTTTCCAGTGCCGCTGCCACTGCCGCTGCCACCGCCGGTGAGAGTGAAGAAGAGAGTCTCCAAGTCGCCCGATTCCGGCGTGAGTTCATGCAGCTCGATGCGGTGGCGGTGGGCGAGGCGGCCGATCTCGGCGCACGGGAGGCCGGTGACCGTGAGGGCGTCGGGCCGGGTCCTGTGCGTGCGCGCACCGGTGGCTTCCAAGGCCGTACGGAGCGCTTCGGCCTGCGGGCTGTGCACCGAGACCTGTCCGCCGGGGAGGTGGGCGAGCGGCCCCGCGTGGACGAGGCGCCCCCGGTCGATGATCACGACACGGTCCACGAGCTGCTCCATCTCGGAGAGGAGGTGGCTGGAGACCAGTACGGTCCGGCCGGCGTCCGCCCAGGTGCGCAGGAACTGCCGTAACCAGGCGATCCCTTCGGGGTCGAGGCCGTTGGAGGGTTCGTCGAGGACGAGGACTTCGGGGTCGCCCAGGAGCGCGGCGGCGAGGGCGAGACGCTGGCGCATCCCCTGCGAGTAGCCGCCGACGCGGCGCCGGGCCGCTTCGGCGAGGCCGACGGTCTCCAGGGCCTCGTCCGCCCTGCGCCGGTCGAAGCCGTGCACGGTGCACAGGACGGCGAGATGATCGCGGCCGGTGCGGGCGGGGTGGAAGCCGGTGGCCTCCAGGGCGGCGCCGATCGTCCGCCCCGGGTCGGGCAGTTCGGCGTACGGGCGGCCGTCGACCGTCGCGCTGCCGGAGTCCGGGGCGACCAGGCCGAGGAGCATGCGCAAGGTGGTGGTCTTGCCCGCGCCGTTCGGGCCGAGGAAGCCGGTGACCGCGGCGGGCTCCACCTCGAAGGTGAGCCCGTCGACCACCCTCCGGCCGCCGAACGCCTTGGTCAGGCCCCTCACTTGGATCTTCATGGTCGACCACTCCCCTCGGGCGGCCCATGGCACTACCCTGTATACGGAGGTGCTACATAGTGAAGTTACTTCACAATACGCCGGACGAGCCCGCCACCGCCAGGGCTTCGCTCGACCGTCTCTTCGAACTGGCCGAAGTACTCGGTTCGTTGATGCAGCGCGGTCTCGCCGAGCGCGGGCTGACGACGGCGCGGGCCGGGGTGCTCTGGGAGCTGTTCCACCACGGGCCGATGACCCAGCGGGCGCTCGCGGCCCGGCGCGGGGTCACGCCCCGCAATGTGACCGGCCTCCTGGACGCGCTGGAGGAGGAGGGCCTGGTCACGCGCGGGGCGCATCCGACCGACCGGCGCGCGACGCTGGTCTCCCTCTCGGCGAAGGGGCGCACCTTCACCTCCGACCTGCGCGGCGGCCGCGACGAGCTCGCCGCCGTCCTGTTCGGGGACCTGCCGCCCGGCCAAATGGCGGCCTTCACCGATACGTTGACGGTGGCCATCGACCGCCTGAAGGGCGTGGAGCCCGGCGGCGAGGCGCCAGGAACCGGAGAGTCATGAGCACTGACGTGGACATCGAGCCCGCCCTTGAGCTCCTGCGCCGGTGCGGCGCCGAGGCCATGGAGCACCCCGGCGGCACCCTGCTCGCCCATCTGCTGCGCGTACGGCAGCAGCTCGCCGCCTGGGGTGCGCGGCCGGAGCTCCAACTGGCCGGACTCTGCCATGCGTTCTACGGAACGGACGGGTTCGCCTCCGCGCTGCTTCCCCTGGAGCGGCGGGCCGAGCTCGTGGCCGCGATCGGTGCCGAGGCCGAGGGGATCGTGTATTTCTACGGGGCGTGCGAGCGGGCGACGACGTATCGCGAACCGGGCGCGTACCGCGACCGGTTCACCGGCGAGGACCGCCATCCCACGCCGCAGGAGCAGCGGGACTTCGCCGAGCTCACGGCGGCGAACGAGCTCGATCTCGCCCTGGTCGACGAGGAGTTCCGCCGCAAGCACGGGGCAGGCCTCCTGGAGCTGTACACCAGGATGCGCCCCGCCCTGAGCCCTGCCGCCTGGCAGGCGTGCGTCGAGGTGCTCCGGGGCGAGGGGCGTACGGCGACTGCCTGATCGGGCAGGCCTCCGTACGCGGCACGGAACGGGCCGAGGGGCCGCCGGAAGGCACGCGCCCTCCGACGACCCCTCGACCGGTCGGCTCAGGTAGTGGCGAGCATCTCCTTGCGGAGCCGCTGCATGATGCGGTTGAGCAGCCGGGAGACATGCATCTGGGAGCAGCCGAGCGCCTCGCCGATCTCCGACTGGGTGCGCTCCTCCACGAAGCGCAGGTGGAGGATCATGCGGTCGCGCTCGTCGAGTTCACCGATCAGCGGGGCCAGTGTGTGGAAGTCCTCGATGAGTTCGTACGCGTCCTCCTCGGTCCCGAGGAAGTCGGAGAGAGCGGACTCGCCCTCGTCGTTCTGACCGGACAGCGAGGCGTCGAGCGAGGACGAGTTGTACCCCTGGGCCGCCATCTGCACCTGCGCCACCTCGGCCGGCTCCAGCTGCATCAGCTCGGCCAGTTCCTGCGTGGAGGGCGAGCGGCCCAGGCGGCTCTGCAGCTCCTCGGTGGCCTTCGACAGCTCGATCCGCGCCTCCTGCAGCCGGCGCGGCACATGTACCGCCCAGGTCGTGTCGCGGAAGAAGCGCTTGATCTCGCCGGTGATGTACGGCACCGCGAAGGAGGTGAACTCGACCTCACGGGACAGGTCGAAGCGGTCGATCGCCTTGATCAGGCCGATGGTGCCGACCTGGACGATGTCCTCCATCTCCTGCGGTCCGCGGTGCTTGAACCGCGAGGCGGCGTACTGCACCAGGGAGAGGTTCATCTCGATCAGCACGTTGCGCACGTACTGGTGCTCGCGCGTGCCCTCTTCGAGGGTGCACAGCCTGTCGAAGAACGTCTTGGAGAGTTCACGGGCGTCCCTCGGCGCCACGGACGCCGGATCCACGACAGGAAGACCGGCCAGCTCCCGGGACTCCGTGGCCCGTGCCGGTGCTGCAGCCGTCTGGGTCGTCATGCTCTGCCCCTCCGCTCGTCGTCGACTGGCGCGTGGTCCGCATCGCGCCCGGAACCAAGTGCTCCCTTACTCGGTTCTCACACCCGTTCTGCCGAAACCGCGCTCTTGGATGACGCAAAATCGACTTCATCGAAGGCGCGTCAGATCCGGCCTCCGGTGAGGCGGGTGAGCGGTCCGTGGGCGGCGCGCTGAGAGCGGCGCCCTGCCGCGAACGCCGTGGCGGCCACGGTGGCGGTCCCCACGGCGCCCGCCGTGGCGATCAGCTTGCGTGCGCGGACGACGGTCCATGCGGTGGTCGCCAGGGTGGTCGCCTGGCTCACGACGGGGCCCGCCTTCGCCTGGACGCTGCCGAGGGCGGAGCCCACCTTCGTGAGCGCGGCCTGGGGTACGGCACCGGACGTGGCCGACTTGGCGGCCTCGGCCCCGGAAGACGCCGTGGACTTGGCGGCTTCGGACCCGGAGGCCGTGGACTTGGCGGCGGTCTGCTTCGCTCTTGCGGCGGCCGTCTTGGCGGTGCGGGTGGTCGTCTCGTCCTTCTTCTGCGGTGTGTTGGCCATGACGCTCGAATAGCCGCATCCCGCGCCCGCAAACAACCGGCCGTACGAAGCCCCGTTCGACCGTACGGATGAAGGCAACCAACTTCCGTATGAACAGCGGGACTTGAGGCCGGCCGGAATGTTTCGTCCGCAGCCGCCTGGACATCAGGAGTTCCATCTGGACCAGCGGTGCGTACCGACCCCGTACGCACTGGAGAGGAGTGCCATGACCGACAGCCCGCCTCTTCCCCCGCTCGGGAACGCGCCCTTCACACCCGTCGAGGTGATCGGCTACAGCGTGGAGGGCGACGACGGACCCGCGGGTGAGGTGGACGCGCACTCGGAGGAGGTCGGCCCCGACCATCTGGTCGTCAACACGGGCGGAACCCTCTTCAACAAGAGGGTGCTGCTGCCCTGTTGGGCCGTCACCCACGTCGACCGGACCGGCGGAGTGCTGCACGTCCCCCACACCCGTGACCTGATCAGGGATGCTCCGCCCTTCGACCGCGACATGCGCGTCACGGATCCCGGCTACCGCTCCCGCATCGACGCGCACTACGGGAACGGCCCGGCGTGACACGCACCTGCGGCGGGGACCTCGGGCCGGAGCCGGGACCGGGTGTCAGTGGTGGCCCGCCCCCTCCTGCGCCTTGCGCGGCAGCAGCCGCAGCGCCGGGAGGCAGGCCGCCGTGGTCGCGAGGACGACGATCAGGCTGATCGTCATCGCGTGCGTCGAGCCGCCGGGCAGGAAGTGGAAGTAGACGGTGGTGACGGTGGCGGAGCCGATGCCGTTGGCGAGCTGCTGGATCGCCGTGAGCGAGCCGGAGGCGCTGCCGGCCTCGTCGGGGTCGATGTCACCGAGGGCGATGTCGAAGATCGTGCCGAAGCAGGCGCCCATGCCGAGGCCGGTCAGGAAGACCGCCGGGGCCAGGGCCCACAGGCCGACGGAGAGACCCGAGGCCAGGACCAGGGCGAGCAGCCAGCCCGCGCCGGCCAGCGTCAGGAGCATGCCGATGAGGATCAGCGTCCGGCCGAGCTTCGCGGCCAGGGCCATGCCCGCGAAGGCCGCGACGATGATGCCGAGCGTCAGGGGCAGCATGCCGAGCGCGGTGTCACCGGGGCTCGCGTGCAGGCCCTGCTGCAGGAAGAGCGAGATGACGTACGTGAGTCCGCTGGTCACCGCGAAGTAGAGCAGGCCGACGAACAGGCCCGAGGTGAAGCCCTTGTTCCTGAGGAGCGTGGGCTTGATCAGAGGCTCGGCGGCGGTGCGCTGACGGCGGACGAAGAGGGCGAGGAAGACCACGCCGACAGCGAGCGAGCCGAGCGACAGCGCGCTCCAGCCGTACGTGGAGCCCTCGATCAGGCCGAACATCAAGCCGAACATGGTGACGGCGAGCAGCCCCGCGCCCCACCCGTCGACGGACGTGCCGCGGTCGCCGTCGTCCTTGGGCAGCAGCCGGGTGGCGGCGAACAGACCGAGCACGCCGAGCGCCAGGTTGATCAGGAAGACCGGGCGCCAGGACAGACCGCCGAAGTCGGCGTCGATCACGAAGCCGGCCAGCACCGGGCCGCCCACGGAGGCGAGGCCGAGCAGCGGTCCGAAGAGCTGGAAGGCCTTGCGCAGCATGTCGCGCGGGAAGGTCTTCGTCAGGATCGCCATGCCCTGCGGGATCATCAGCGCGCCGAAGGCGCCTTGGACCGCGCGGGCCACGACCAGCAGCGCCGGATCGGGCGAGAGTCCCGCGACCGCGGAGGCCGCGGTGAAGCCGGCCATGCCGATCAGGAAGAGCCGGCGCTGACCGTACTTGTCGCCGAGCCGGCCGCCGATCACGAGCAGCACGCCCATGGCGAGGGCGTAGGCGGAGCCGAGCCACTTGATCAGGGATGCGCCGCCGCCGATGTCGTTCACGATCGTCGGCGCCGCGATGTTCGTGACCGTCGAGTCGATCATGTCGAGCGCGTCGGCAAGGAGGACCAGGCCGAGGATCAGCCACAGCGCGGTACGGGAGAGGGAGGCCGCCGTCCTGGGCGGCTCGGTGAGAGCAGGCGTCGCAGACATGGCGGACTCCTAGAGGTGAGGGGGGAGCGGGCACGGCGCGGTCGCCGCGGGTCCGCGGAGGGACGGCGGCCACGGTGGCCGCTCATCCAGAAAAGCACAGCGATTTCAAAACCGCAATCGCTACAGTTTTGCACTCGATACGAGTACGGGATGGCTCCGGTACGCTGAGGCCATGACGGAGACCGCGAAGAAGGAGCCCGGGCGGCGCGAGCGCAAGAAGGCGGCGACCAGGAAAGCGCTGGCCGATGCCGCGCTGGAGCTGTTCCTGGAGCGCGGCTTCGAGAAGGTGACCGTGGCGCAGATCGCCGAGCGCGCCGACACCGCCGTGACCACGCTGTTCGCGCACTTCCCCGGCGGCAAGGAGGCGCTGATCCTCGGCGACGGGAGCGAGCGCGCGGCCTCGCTGGCGGCGGCGGTGCGCGAGCGCGGCGAGGGCGAGTCGGTGCTCGATGCGCTCGAGCGGTTCTTCGCCGGGCGCGGGATCTTCTCGTCGGATCAGGACCACGCGTTCCGGCGGCAGGTGGAGTTCGTGACGAACACCCCCAAGTTGCGTGCCTACGCACGGCAGTTGTGGGTCTCGTGCGAGGAGTCGCTCACGAAGGTGATGGCCGAGGAGACCGGACGCCCCGAGGGCGATCTCTCCCTGCGTCTCCTCGCGCGGTACGTCCTGGAGATCCCCGACCTGACCGCACTCGACCCCGACCCGCGCCGCGCGCTCGAAGCGGCCTTCGGGCATCTGCGGCGCGGGTGGCCCGGGGTGTAGGGGCTGCTGCTCCGGTCACGCAGGGGCAGGGGCACTCTGTTACGCAGGGCTGGGGGCACTTCCGTCAGGCAGGGCTGGGGGCACTTCCGTCAGGCAGGGCTGGAGGCACTCCCGCTAGGGCACCACCCCCACCGCAAGCCCCGCGATCAGCACGCTCGACGCCAGCGCCGTCACCAGCCGTCCCCGCCTGCCCGTGAGGAGTCGGCCGAGCAGCGCTCCCCCGCCCGCGAGCAGCAGCTGCCAGCTGGCGGAGGCGAGGAACGCGGCGAGCACGAAGACGGTCTGCTCGGCGCCCCCGGAGGGCGATCCCGAGCCCGAGCCGAGGACGAGCGCGGTGAAGTAGACGACGGTCACCGGGTTGAGCAGCGTGATGCCGAGGAGGCTCACGTAGGCCCGCAGCGGCGTGAGTTCGCGTACGTCACGGCCTGCTGCGGCCGTGCCCCGGTACTGGCGGACCGCGCTGACTGATCCCCGTACCGCCAGAGCGAGCAGGACCACGGCCGAGGCCCAGCGCAACGGGGCCGTCACCGAGGCGAGCAGCGGGGCGAGCGCGGTGCCGCCGAGTGCGGCGATCAGGGCGTAGAGGCCGTCGGCACTCGCGACGCCGAGCGCGGCCGAGGCCCCGGTGCGCAGAGAGGTGCGGGCGGTGAGGGCCACGAGATAGGTCGCGACCGCGCCGACCGGGATGGCGATGCCATAACCGGCGAGCAGTCCGGCGACCGCTGCCGCCGTCATGCGAGCGGCAGTTCGGGCCTCCATGGACGGCCGGGCTGCTGCTGCGCGCGCACCGTAAGGGTGGCGGCGGCAAGCGGCAGGGCGGCGGTGCGAAGAGATGTCATGCGGGGATCGTGGCGGGTGGGCCTCGGCAGCAGCAACTCAATTTCCGGGCTGCTGCACACCCCCGAGCTTGTCCGGGTTCACCTGGAACCGCAGATCACTCAGCCGCCCGTCGTCCGTCACCGCGTACGAGAGCGTGCCGATGGTGACCCCGTCGAGGGTGAACAGGAGGCCGAGCTCACCGTTGATGACGGCCGGGGCCGTGACCATGGCGGCGTAGTCCGGCTTGGCCAGGACGCCGAGCACCCAGCGGGCGACCGCGTCCGCGCCCTGCAGCGGGCGGCGGGCCGCGGTGACCTTGCCGCCGCCGTCCGACCAGCAGGTGACGTCGGGGGCGAGCAGCGCCATCATCCCGTTCAGGTCGCCGCCGGAAGCGGCCTTCAGGAAGAGCTGGGTGGCCTTCTCGCGCTCGGCGCCGTCCGCCTCGTACCGGGGCCGCCTGGCCTGTACGTGGGAGCGGGCGCGATGGGCGGTCTGGCGTACGGACTGCTCGGATCTGCCGAGGGTCTCGGCGATCTCGGCGTGCGAGTAGCCGAAGACCTCGCGCAGGACGAAGACCGCGCGTTCGACGGGCCCGAGGGATTCCAGGACCACCAGCATCGCCATGGAAACGGACTCGGCCATCTCGGCCTCCTCGGCGACGTCGGGAGCGGTGAGCAGCGGCTCCGGCAGCCACGGGCCGACATACGACTCACGGGTGGCGCGGGCCGAAGTGAGCCTGTTCAGACAGAGGTTGGTCACGGTGCGGACGAGATACGCGCGGGCGTTGGCGACATCGGAGCGGTCCGCCTTCGACCAGGTCAGCCAGGTGTCCTGCACGACGTCCTCGGCGTCGGCGACGCTGCCGAGCATCCGGTAGGCCGTGGCGAAGAGCAGACGGCGGTGCTCCAGGAACGGCTGGTCGGTGGCGCGAGCGTCCGGCATCGCGCCACCTTCGCAGCCAACCGGCTTCCGCATCAAGGCCGTTCACGCCTTCGTCGCCCGGCCGCCCTGGGGCCAGACGGCCGCACCGGCGAGCTTCTTGGTGAGCTTGTACGTCTGCACCGGGCTCGCGCTCACGGTCTCCTTGTAGAACACGGCGCTGCGGCCCTTCAGCCAGATCCGCCGCGGCTTCTCGTCCGGCTTGGTGAACTGGATGACCGCGTCCTTGCGGCCGAGGCTGACGGGCTGGTGGATGTAGCCGAAGCGGAACGGCATCACCTGCCTGCCGCGCAGCCGCCGCGCGATCGCGTCCGCGGTGTACGCGGCCGTCGGAATCCCCGACTGGCAGGTGCCGTGCAGCGTGCCCCAGGCCTGCTCGACCCGGGCCGCGTCCCCGATCGCCTGGATCTCCGGGTGCGAAACGGAACGCAGCGTGGCGTCCACGAGGATCCGCCCGGCCGCGTCGACGGCGATCCCCGACTCGGCGGCGAGCCTCGGCACGCGTACGCCGGCGGTCCACAACGTCACGTCGGACGCGAGGAGTTCACCGTCGGCCAGCTCCACCCCGGCGGGCAGCACCTTGCCCACGGTCACGCCCGAGCGGACGGTGACGCCGAGCCGGTCGAGTGCGGCAAGGAGATACGCCTGGGCCTTGGGACCCATCATCGAGCCGGGCACCTCGCGGCTCAGCAGCGTCACGCGCAGCCCCGGGTGGGACTCGGCGATCTCGGCGGCGGCCTCGATACCGGTGAGCCCGCCGCCCGCGACGGTCACCGCGCCGCCCTGCCGCGCGAGGCCGGCCAGCTCGAGCGCCATGGTGCGGGCGGTACGCGGGTCGTTGAGCGTGTACGCGTGCTCGGCGGCACCCGGCACCAGGCTCGTGTCGGTCGAGCTGCCGAGCGCGTAGACGAGGGTGTCGTACGGCAGTGGCCGCCCGGCCCCGGACACCTCGACCTCACGGGCTTCGACGTCGATCGCGGTCGCCCGGCCTTCGACGAACTCGATGCCCGTACCGTCGAGCACTTCGGTGATCCGGAAGTCGGCGAGCTCCTGGCCCGCGGCGATCTGGTGCATCCGCAGCCGCTCGGTGAACCGGGGCGAGGGGTTGACCAGCGTGATCCGTACGCCCTGGTCACCGCGGGTGCGGCGGGCGAGCCGGGAAGCGGTCATCATGCCGGTGTAGCCGGCGCCGAGGACGACGATGCGGTGCGAGGAGGTACTCATGACGGGCTCCTGTCGGGTCGTTTCCGTTGCGGTGTCGTCCATGGGACAGACGACACCGCACGGATGTGACAGGAGCCGGAATGTGACCTGAGTCACTCTTCCTGTACGGAGGTCAGCAGCGCTTTCCGCCCTCCGGGACCTTGCCCTCGATCAGGTAGCGGTTGATCGCCGTGTCGATGCAGTCACTGCCCCGCCCGTACGCGGTGTGCCCGTCGCCGTCGTACGTGAGCAGGGTGCCGCTCGCGAGCTGGTCCGCCAGGGACTCGGCCCACTTGTACGGCGTGGCCGGGTCGCGGGTCGTCCCGACCACGAGCAGCGGGGCGGCGCCGTCGGCCTCGATGCGATGCGCCTCGCCGGTGGCCTTCTCCGGCCAGTACGCGCAGGTCAGACCGGCCCAGGCGAGGCCTTCGCCGAAGACGGGCGAGGCCTTCGCGAAGTCCGACTCCTTCTCCTCGACCGCGTCCGGAGAGGTGAACGCGGCAGGCAGATCAAGGCAGTTGACGGCCGCGTTGGCGAACATGATGTTGCCGTACTTCCCGTCGGGCTCGCGCTCGTAGTAGCTGTCCGAGAGCAGCAGCAGACCCGAGCCGTCCTTGTCCTTCATCGCGGAGGTGAGCGCATCGCGCAGCTGGGGCCAGGCGCCCTCGTCGTACATCGCGGCGATCACGCCGGTCGTGGCGAGGGATTCGCCGAGCTCGCGGTCGTCCGCCTTGAGGGGCTGGGCGTCCAGCTCCTTGAAGAACGCCGAGAGCCGTCGCCCCGCGTCCTCGGCGCTCGTCGTCCCCAGCGGGCAGTCGGCCTGCTTGGCGCAGTCCTCGGCGAAGGCCTGGAAGGCGGTCTCGAATCCGGCGGTCTGGTCGAGGTTCAGCTGCTCGGCGGGCAGGGACGGGTCCATCGCGCCGTCGAGGACGAGCCGGCCGGTCTTGTCCGGGAAGAGATCGGCATACGTGGCACCGAGGAAGGTGCCGTACGAGGCTCCGACGTAGTGCAGTTTCTCGTCGCCGAGCACCTCGCGCAGGAGGTCCATGTCGCGGGCGGCATCGACGGTGGACACATGCGGCAGGATCCTCGCCGAACGCTTCTCGCAGCCCTGTGAGAACTCCTTGTACGCGGCGACCAGTTGGTCCTGCTCCCGCGCGTCGTCCGGGGTGACGTCCGTCTGCGTGTACGCGTCCATCTGCTTGTCGTCGAGGCACTCGACGGGCTCGCTGCGGGCCACGCCGCGCGGGTCCATGCCGACCATGTCGTAGCGGGCGCGGACCGGAGCGGGATAGGCGAGGGCCGCGTAGGCCTGCAGGTACTGGATCGCGGAGCCGCCCGGGCCGCCCGGGTTCACCATCAGGGAGCCGATGCGCTTGCCGGGGCCCGTGGCCTTCTTGCGGGAGACGGCCAGCTTGATCTCGCCCTCGTCCGGCTGCGCGTAATCGAGCGGCGCCTTCAGGGTCGCGCACTCGAAGCCCGGGACACCGCACTCGCGCCACTTCAACTGCTGTGCGTAGTACGTCTCGAGGGCGTCCCGGTCCGCGCCGTCCAGGGAGGACTGGGCCGAGGGATCCGGTGAACTCCCCCCGGAACAGCCGGAGATGAGCAGCCCCGCCGCGAGCAGGGCGGCGGCGGTACGGGCGAGGGGGGCTTCGGTGCGCATCCACCGAGGGTAACGGTGCGGTCGCTCAGCGGAGTTGCTCCGCCTCGTACGAGTGACGCGCGCCCTTGCTTCCCGGGGGCGACTCCGGGGTGGCAGCCTTTGGGACTCAGCCGCCCGCAGCCTCTGGGCCTCAGCCCGCCCGCAGCGCCATCGTCATCGCCTCGACGGCGAGCAGCGGGGCCACATTGCGGTCGAGTGCCTCGCGGCAGGCCGAGATCGCCTCGATCCGGCGCAGGGTCGCCTCCGGCGAACCGGACCGGGCCAGGCGCTCCAGCTGCTCGCGGTGGTCGACATTGGCGAGGGCGACCTGGGAGCCCAGCTGCAGTGCCAGAACGTCCCGGTAGAAGCCGGTGAGGTCGGTGAGCGCGAGGTCCAGGGTGTCGCGCTGCGTCCTCGTGCGCCGCCGCTTCTGCTTGTCCTCCAGGTCCTTCATCACACCCGCGGTGCCGCGCGGCATCCGCCCGCCCTGACCGCCGCCGAGCGCCGCCTTCAGATCCTCGGTCTCCTTGGTGTCGACCTCCTCCGCCAGCTGCTTGGCGTCATCGGAGGCCGAATCGATCAGCTCCTGGGCCGCCTTGAGGCAGCCGCCGATGTCGTCGACCCGCAGCGGCAGCTTGAGCACGGCGGCCCGCCGCTCGCGCGCCCGCGGATCGGTGGCGAGCCTGCGGGCGCGCCCGATGTGGCCCTGCGTGGCCTGGGCCATCGCGGCCGCGACGGGCGGCTCGATGCCGTCACGCCGTACGAGGATGTCGGCCACCGCGTCCACCGGCGGGGTGCGCAGGGTGAGGTGGCGGCAGCGGGAGCGGATCGTGGGCAGCACATCCTCGAGGGAGGGCGCGCACAGCAGCCAGACCGTGCGCGGCGCGGGCTCCTCGACGGCCTTGAGCAGCACATTGCCCGCGCCCTCGGTGAGACGGTCGGCGTCCTCCAGGACGATGACCTGCCAGCGGCCGCCGGCCGGGGACATCTGGGCCCGCCGGACGAGGTCGCGGGTCTCCTTCACGCCGATGCTGAGCAGATCGGTCCGCACGACTTCGACATCGGCGTGCGTACCGACGAGGGCGGTGTGGCAGCCGTCGCAGAAGCCGCAGCCCGGGATCCCGCCGAGCGCGCGGTCCGGGCTCACGCACTGCAGCGCCGCGCCGAAGGCCCTGGCCGCGGTGGAGCGCCCCGAGCCGGGTGGGCCGGTGAACAGCCACGCGTGCGTCATCTTCGAACTCGACGGCAGCGTGGTCTTCTCGGCGGCCGCCGTCACATACGCGTCGGCATCCCGCGCGGCAGCCTCGAGCTGCGCGGTCACCCGGTCCTGACCGACCAGGTCATCCCATACGGGCATGGGGTGCCGCCCTTCTTTCACTACGGGGGGTGGTGCGCCCTACCGTCCCATTGTGGGGCAGCCCACTGACAGCGGGCTCCGCCATCCAGCCCCTCAGCCCGCCGCAGGCGCCCCTACCCCCGACGCCCGCCCGAGCCCGGCCCGTCCTCATCCCGCTCACCCAGCAACTCATCCGCCAGAGAAGGCAGATCGTCCAGCGGAGTCTCCTCCGCCCAGTCCGAGCGCGGACGCCGCCGCGGCGCACCCGTCTCGTCGACCTGCGGAAGCTCCCGCGTACGGTCCTCGCGACCCGCCGCAGGCCGCTCGTCGCGGAACAGCCCCGGCGGCACCCGGTCCGCCGGATCGTCGGCGGGCCGCGCGTCCCGTACGGGCGGCAGCACCGCGGTCTCGTCCGCCGCGGCCGGCTTCGGCAGCACGGCCGTCTCCTCGGCCGGACTCACCGCGGCCCCACGGTCCTGCGGCCCGGAGTCGGCCTCCCGGCCATCCCGACCGCCCCGTACATCCTGCGCACCGTCGGCATCCCGTGCATCCTGCGCCCCGTCGGCACCCCGTACATCCTGCGCACCGTCAGCACCCCGTACATCCTGCGCACCCCGCCCACCGGGCTCAGGCACAACCGGCAGCACCGCGGTCTCATCCGCCGGCGGCGCGGAGGGCGAGGGCGCCACGATCGGCGTGGACACGGTGGTCTCGTCCGCGCCCTTCACGATCGGCGTCGGCACCGTGGTCTCCGCATCGGGCTGCGCCGCCGCCTCGGCAGCCAGCGCCGCAGCGGCAGCGGTCCGCCGCGCCTCCTCGGCCTTCAACAGCGCCTCTTCCGCCTTGCGCTGCTTGTCCAGACGCCGTTCCTCGGCCTCGTCCCGCAGCCGCTGCTCCTCCGCGGCCTGGCGCCTGCGACGCTCCTCCTCCGCGGCCCGCAGCTGCTCCTCGGCCTCACGCCGACGCCGCTCCTCCTCGGCGAGCCGGCGGGCCTCCTCGGCGCGTGCGCGCGCCTCCTCGGCCTGCCGCTCCTCCTCGCGGCGCCGCGCCTCCTCCAGCTCGCGGCGCTTGCGCTCCTCCTCCTCGGCGCGCAGGCGGGCCAGCTGCTCCTGGCGCTCGCGCTCCAGGCGCTCCTCCTCGGCCTTGCGCGCGGCCTCTTCCTCCGCGCGCCGCCGGGCCTCTTCCTCGGCCGCCTTGCGGGCCTCCTCCTGCGCCTGCTTCTCGGCGTCCGAGAGCGGCAGCAGCTGGTCGAGACGGTGCCGTACGACGGTGGTGACGGCCTCGGGGTCCTGCGCCGCGTCGACCACGAGATAGCGCCCGGGGTCGGCGGAGGCGAGCGTCAGGAAGCCGGAGCGGACCCGCGCGTGGAACTCGGCCGGCTCCGACTCGAGCCGGTCCGGCGCCTCGGTGAAGCGCTCGCGCGCAGCCTCCGGCGAAACGTCGAGAAGGACGGTCAGATGCGGTACGAGCCCGTCGGTCGCCCAGCGCGAGATACGGGCGATCTCCGTCGGGGACAGATCGCGGCCCGCGCCCTGGTAGGCCACGGACGAGTCGATGTACCGGTCGGTGATGACCACGGCGCCGCGCTCAAGAGCGGGCCGGACCACCGTGTCGACGTGCTCGGCGCGGTCGGCCGCGTAAAGGAGCGCCTCCGCGCGGTGCGAGAGCCCGGCCGACGACACGTCGAGCAGGATCGAGCGCAGCCGCTTGCCGACGGGCGTCGCACCCGGCTCGCGCGTGAGCACGACCTCGTGGCCCTTGGACCTGATCCACTCGGCGAGCGCGTTCGCCTGCGTGGACTTGCCCGCACCGTCGCCGCCTTCGAGCGCGATGAAGAACCCGGTCGCGGACGGCGCCTGGGCCGGTTCGGCGCCGCGCAGCGCATCGGTCAGATCGCGGCGCAGCGGCACCCCGGACCGGTCGTCGGCCTTGGCGAGCACCAGAGCCGCCACGGGAAGCAGCAGCGCGCCCGCCAGCATCAGCAGGAAGGCGGCGCCGCCGTGCGCGAACACGAACTTGCCGTTCTCGAGCCGGTGTTCCCCGATCAGCCCGGCGAGCACGGGCGCGACGACCGCGGCCAGCGCGACCGCCACCCGTACAGCGGCCTGCAGATGCTCGGTCGTACGGGTCCGGCGGAAGTCCTCGACCTCCTGGTCGAGCAGGGAGTGCCCGGTGTTGGCGGCGACTCCGGCGGCCGTGCCGGCCAGGCCGAGCAGCAGCAGGACGGTGGTCTGGTCGGGTACGAGACCGGCGGCGAGCAGCGCGATCCCGGCCACGGCGACGGCGAGCGCGAGCAGCCGGCGCCGCGACAGGGCGGGCACCACGGAGGGTGCGATCCGGATCCCGAGCACGGTGCCCGCGGTCAGCGCAGTGACGAAGATGCCGAAGAGAACGGGCCCGCCGCCCAGGTCGATCGCGTGCAGCACGACCACGGAGACGGCGGCCGCGATGGCCGCGGCGACCGCCGCGCAGGCCAGGACGAGCAGCGGGATGGCGCCCGTACGGCCCTTGTCGACACCGCCGCCGGTCTTCGGCCGGCGCAGGCCCTCGAGCGGTGAACGGGCGCGCGGGGTCCGGCTGTCGGGCAGCTCGATGAAGTAGACGACGGACAGCGACGCGGCGAACAGTCCGGCGGCGACATACGAGGCCAGCGCGGCCTGGTGCTGCGCGAACCAGTCCACCCCGGCACCGAGCAGATTGCCGATGAGGGTGGCGGTGATCAGCACGAGCGCGCCGACGGGCAGCGCGATGAATCCCGTACGCAGCGACAGGCGGCGCAGCGCTTCGGTGTGGTCCGGCAGCGGGCGTACGGTCGCCCCCTCCAACGGGGGCGCGGGCAGCAGCGCGGGTGCGGCGCTCTCGCGGGCCACGGTCCAAAAGCGCTCGGCGACGCCGACGACGAAGCCGGTCACGAGCAGGACGGCGAGCGCATTGTCCGGGGTCCAGTCGATCCACAGCGGCGCGATGATCAGGAGCACGGCCCGCAGACCGTCCGACACGATCATGGTCCAGCGGCGGTCGAGCGGACCTTCGGCACTGGTCAGCGAGGTGAGCGGGCCGAGGAGCACGGCCCCGAAGATCAGGGTCGCGAGGATCCGGACGGCGAAGACGGCCGCCACGGCGAAGGCGACGCCGCGATAACCACCGCCGAAGGACTGCTCGGCGAGCGCCGCCTGCACCCCGAGCAGGACGAGCACGAGCAGCGCGAGCGCGTCCCCGATCCCTCCCACGAACTGCGCGCTCCACAGGCGCTTCAGCGGGGGATGGCGCAACAGCGCGCGTACGGCACGCTCGCGGGAGTCGGCGACCAGGGCGGCATCGGAGTCGTCTCGGGTCATTCGACCAGCCTATCCGGAGCGCCCCCGTCCCCGGACCGCCTCCCGAACATAGGTCCGCCCCCTCACCGTCGTACGGGGAGGGGGCGGGCCTTTCGCCTTACGGGAACTCAGTCCTCGGCCGGAGCCGAAGCCGCAGCCTTCTTCGCGGCGGCCTTCTTGGCCGGGGCCTTCTTCGCAGCCGTCGTCTTCTTGGCAGCGGTCTTCTTCGCGGCCGCCTTCTTGGCCGGGGCCTTCTTCGCCGGCGCCTTCTTGGCGACCTTCTTCGCCGGCCCCTTCGCCCGCTTCTCCGCGAGCAGTTCGAACCCGCGCTCCGGCGTGATCTCCTCCACGGAGTCCGCAGCCCGCAGCGTCGCGTTCGTCTCGCCGTCCGTCACGTACGGACCGAAGCGCCCGTCCTTGACGACCACCGGCTTGCCCGAGACCGGGTCCTCGCCGAGCTCCTTGAGCGGCGGCTTCGCGGCGGCCCGCCCGCGGACCTTCGGCTGGGCGTAGATCGCGAGGGCCTCGTCGAGCGTGATCGAGAAGAGCTGCTCCTCGTTCTCCAGGGAACGCGAGTCCGTGCCCTTCTTCAGATACGGGCCGTAGCGCCCGTTCTGCGCGGTGATCTCCACACCCTCGGCGTCCGTGCCCACGATCCGCGGCAGCGACATCAGCGCCAGCGCGTCGTCGAGCGTGACCGTGTCCAGGGACATCGTCTTGAACAGCGAGGCGGTCCGCGGCTTCACCGCGTTCTTGCCGGTCTTGGGCGTGCCCTCGGGCAGGATCTCCGTGACGTACGGGCCGTAGCGGCCGTCCTTCGCCACGATCTCGTTGCCCGACACCGGGTCCTTGCCGAGCGCGAAGTCACCGCTCGGCTTGGCGAGCAGTTCCTCGGCCAGCTCGACCGTCAGCTCGTCCGGCGCGAGGTCGTCCGGGACGTCGGCCCGCTGGTGGCCCTCGGCGTCCTTCTCACCGCGCTCGATGTACGGGCCGTAGCGCCCGACACGCAGCTTGATGTCGTTGCCGACGGGGAAGGAGGAGATCTCCCGGGCGTCGATCGCGCCCAGGTCGGTCACCAGCTCCTTCAGACCGCCGAGGTGGTCACCGTCGCCGTTGCCGGCGTCGGCCGCACCCCCGGCCCCGTCGGAGCCCTCACCGAAGTAGAAGCGCCGCAGCCACGGCACGGCCTGCGCCTCGCCCCGCGCGATGCGGTCGAGGTCGTCCTCCATCTTGGCCGTGAAGCTGTAGTCGACGAGCCGCCCGAAGTGCTTCTCGAGCAGGTTGACCACGGCGAAGCTCAGGAAGGACGGGACGAGCGCCGTGCCCTTCTTGAAGACGTAACCGCGGTCGAGGATCGTGCCGATGATCGACGCGTACGTCGACGGGCGGCCGATCTCGCGCTCTTCGAGCTCCTTGACGAGCGAGGCCTCGGTGTAGCGGGCCGGCGGCTTGGTCGCGTGGCCGTCCACGGACATCTCGTCCGCGGAGAGCGGGTCGCCCTGGCTGACCTGCGGAAGCCGACGCTCACGGTCGTCGAGCTCGGCGTTCGGGTCGTCCGCGCCTTCCACGTACGCCTTGAGGAAGCCGTGGAAGGTGATGGTCTTGCCGGACGCGCTGAACTCGGCGTCGCGGCCGTCGCTCGCCGTGCCACCGATCTTGACGGTGACGGAGTTACCGGTCGCGTCCTTCATCTGGGAGGCGACGGTGCGCTTCCAGATCAGCTCGTACAGACGGAACTGGTCGCCGGTCAGGCCGGTCTCGGCGGGGGTGCGGAAGCGGTCGCCCGAGGGACGGATCGCCTCGTGCGCCTCCTGCGCGTTCTTGACCTTGCCGGCGTACGTGCGCGGCTTGTCCGGCAGATAGTCGGCCCCGTACAGCTGGGTCACCTGGGTGCGGGCGGCCGAGACCGCGGTGTCCGACAGCGTGGTGGAGTCGGTACGCATGTAGGTGATGAAGCCGTTCTCGTACAGCTTCTGTGCCACCTGCATCGTCGCCTTCGCACCGAAGCCCAGCTTGCGCGAGGCCTCCTGCTGCAGGGTCGTGGTGCGGAACGGCGCGTACGGCGAGCGGCGGTACGGCTTGGACTCGACCGAGCGGACCGAGAACTGCGCGTTCTCCAGGGCCGCGGCGAGCGCGCGGGCGTTCGCCTCGTCGAGGTGCAGCGTGTTGGCGCCCTTGATCTGGCCGAGCGAGTCGAAGTCACGGCCCTGCGCCACGCGCTTGCCGTCGACCGTGGTCAGACGGGCGATCAGCTGCGAGGGGTCGGAGGCGTCACCGGCGCGGCCGGTGCCGAAGGTGCCGGTCAGGTCCCAGTACTCGGCGGAGCGGAACGCGATGCGCTCCCGCTCGCGCTCGACGACGAGCCGGGTCGCGACGGACTGCACACGGCCCGCCGACAGACGCGGCATGACCTTCTTCCACAGGACCGGCGAGACCTCGTAGCCGTAGAGGCGGTCGAGGATACGGCGGGTCTCCTGGGCGTCGACCATGCGCTTGTTGAGCTCGCGCGGACTGGCGACGGCCTCCTGGATCGCGGCCTTGGTGATCTCGTGGAACACCATGCGCTTGACCGGGACCTTGGGCTTCAGGACCTCGAGGAGGTGCCACGCGATGGCTTCGCCCTCGCGGTCCTCATCGGTGGCGAGGAAGAGCTCGTCGGAGTCCTTCAGGAGGTCCTTGAGCTTCTTGACCTGGGCCTTCTTGTCGGCGTTGACGACATAGATGGGCTCGAAGTCGTTGTTCACGTCGACGCCGAGGCGGCGCACCTCGCCGGTGTACTTCTCCGGCACCTCGGCGGCGCCGTTCGGCAGGTCGCGGATGTGCCCGACACTCGCCTCGACGACATACCCCGGGCCGAGGTAGCCCTTGATGGTCTTCGCCTTGGCAGGGGACTCGACAATGACGAGTCGGCGGCGGCCGCCCTGTGCGGTCTCGCTGGTCGGGGACAACGTGGCTCTTCTCTCCGGTCGACGCTCTCACTGGCTGACAGTGCGGCCCGTATGCCTTCATACGGCGGTCCCGCGAACATTTCCACGGCGCCGCCCTCTGCGGTCATACGGTGACGCTGCGGAGTGTGACGGTACATCCCGCCCCCGTGTCAAACGGGAAAAGCCCGCAGCGGCCACTCGAACGGTAACCCGACTACCGCCTGTCCTGCCGCCCGGACTGCCGACCTGGCCTTTTCCGGGTACCGGAGCCTTCTCTCCCGGATTGGCCGGTTTCCCTCCCCGCCACCTGGCGCCGGATGATCCGGAATACGACGGGGATACGCAGGTCACCTACGCAGGAAGCACCAGACCCCGAGCGCCAGCGCGCCCGCCGAGACCAGGGCGCTGAGCGTGGCCGACATCACCGGCCGAGCCTGCTCGATCACGGGCCTGCGGTGGGCGACCCGGGCCACGGTCCAGGTCCCCAGGCCCACCCCGAACAGGGCGAACACCGTGCCCGCGAAGATCGCCGGTGCACTGTCCATGGCTGTGTTCCTCCCCGTCGCCGCCCACCGCTTCCCCGATCGCGGCAGGCTGGCAGGCTTCGGCCACATCCGGGCGTCGCCGGGGCCAACCCCGGGTGAACGCCGTCGCTCAGGCCTCCGCGGGGTCCGCGATCGCGCCCGTGAAGGCCGTGCCGTCGGTCCGGCCGACGAGGCAGACCAGCGTCTTCATGCCGTCCTTCCAGTCCTCCTCGTACGGCGCGAAACCGAACACCGCGTGGTCGCCGCCGGGTGCCCAGGCCGACTCGTACTTGTTCCCGCACACCTTCCACGCCTCCTCGCTGACCTTGGTCCAGCTCATGCCGCCGGGCGCGGCGGCGCCGGGGATGACCTGGAGTTCGTGCTGCTCCGCGCAGTCGGTGAGCCGGTAGCCCTCGGCGTCCTTGACGCTGTCGTCGTAGCGCAGGCAGTCCCCGACGGACATCTGATTCGTGAACAGCATCTGCCCGTCGTCCCTGAACCGCCCGATCTCCCCGCCGATCGCGGCATGTTCACCGAGCACCAGACAGGCCGTGGCCCGCCCGGCCGCCTCGAAGCCCTCCTTCGTGGGCACCACGGCGTGCACCCCCGCGTCCGGCAGCGCCTCGGCGATCGGTCCCACCTGGCCCGCGCAGCGCTCGGCGCCCTGGTCGCCGGCCTCCTGGGCGCTGGCATGCGTCTCCAGGGCGAGGACCTGGCCGTCGGCGAGCGAGTCCTCGGCGCCGCAGGCGACGACACCGAGGTTGGCGCCCGACTTGAAGGGGGTCCCCGACCAGACCACGTTGACGCAATCCCCCGCCTGCAACGGCTTCTTGAGACCGACCTCTTCGCCGTACGGGTAGACGGGGCCGGTCGGGCTCGGGGGCGCGCTGCTCGTGGGTGCGGTGGGGGTCGGCTTCCCGTTCTTTCCTGCCTGCGGATCGCCCGTATCGCGGAAGGTCGCCCAGGCGCCCCAGGACAGACCGGCGATGGCCACGACCACGGCGGCCACGAGGGCGACGACCATGGCCGTGGAGAGTTTGCGGCGGGGGCCGTCGCCCGCGGGCGCGCCGGGTGGTGTGGGGTGCCCCTGCTGCCCGGGCCAGGGCTGGCCCACCGGTGGCAGAGCCTGTTGGGCGTACGGGAATTGAGGGCCGCCGCCGGGTGACGGGGGGCCACCCGGCGTGCCCGGCGTCTGGGGGGTGCCCGGGGCGTGAGGAGTGACAGGCGTGCCGGGCGTACCGGGCGTGTTCGGTGTGCCCGCGTAGTACCCCGCCGGCGGGGGCCCGAAGGTGCCTCCTGGCGGGCCGCCCGCCGTCCCCTGCTCGACCTCCCGCAGCCGCCGCGCCGCCGTCTCCGGCGCCGACCTGAGCACCGGGTCCTTGTGCAGCAATCCCTGTAGTACGGGCCAGAGTTCACCGGCCCGCGCCGGCGGCCAGGGTCCTCGCCGACCAGCGCGGTGAGCATCGCGTACTCGTCACCGCGGTCGAAGGGGCCGCGGCCCTCCACCGCGTAGTAGAGCGTCGCCCCGAGCGAGAACAGATCGGCGGCCGGCGTCGGCGGCTCGCCGCGTGCCCGCTCGGGCGCGAGATAGCCGGGCGTCCCGAGGATCCCGGCGGTGGACGTCAGGCGCGGTTCGCTCGACTCGGGCTGCAGCGCGATGCCGTAGTCGGTGAGCAGCACCCGGCCCGCCGGGTCGCCCGAAGCGTCGGGCGCCAAGAGGATGTTGGCCGGCTTCACATCGCGGTGCAGGATGCCGATCCGGTGCCCGGCCGTCAGCGCGTCGAGCACCGCGCGGCCCACCCGTGCGGCCTCGTGCGCGGGCAGCGGACCCCTGTTCCGTACGCGCGACTGCAGATCGGTCGCGTCCGCCACGTACTCCATGACGATCCACGGCAGCCCCTCGTGCAGCAGCACGTCATGCACGGTCGCCACATGGGGATGGCCGCGCAGCCGCGCCGCGTGCCGGGCCTCGCTGCGGGCGCGGGCGATGCGCTGGGCAGGTTCGGACGCGTCCATCGGGACGGCCGGCAGCGTGATCTCCTTCATCGAGACCTCGCAGGCCAGTTCGTCGTCGTAGGCGAGCCAGACCCGGCCCATCCCGCCCGAACCCAGCTTGCGCAGCAGCCGGTAACGGCCGCCGATGACCCTGCCCGCACCCCGCTCCGGTATGTCCCCGGCCATGGCGCCTCCCCCGAGACTGCGACATGTCGGTATCGACGGTAAGGGGGACGCGCCGGTTCCAAGCAGGCTTTTTCCTTGTAAATCCCGGCACTTGGGGCGCTCGGCGCGCTCAGGGTGCTCGGCGTACTTGGGGCGCTCGGCGCACTTGGGACGCTCGGTCCCCGCCCGCGCCGCGCGCCCTCAGGCGCGCGCCCCGGCTTTCTCCGCCACGGCCCGCTCGTCCCCCGCACCGTCACCGGCGGTACGCATCGCGGGGATCGTGCACGCCACGAGCGCGGAGAGCAGCGCCACCGCGCACCCGATGAGCAGGCCCACACGGAAGCCGTCCGCCGAGGCGAGGGTCCGGCCGCCCACACTGATGGTCATCTGCGCGAGGACCACCCCGATCACGGCGGAGCCGATGGTGGTGCCGAGCGAGCGCATCAGCGCGTTGAATCCGTTGGCGGCGGCGGTCTCGGAGAGCGGCACGGCGCTCATGATCAGGGCGGGCATCGCCCCGTACGCGAGGGCCACCCCGCCGCTGACCACGATGCCGACGACCATCAGGCCCCAGGCCGACCCCATGAGCGGCAGCGCGAGCCCATACCCCGCGAAGATCACCAACGCACCGCAGATCAGCGCGGACTTGGGCCCGCGGGAGTTGATCAGCTTCCCGCCGAGCGGCGAGATCAGCATCATCATCACGCCGCCGGGCGCCAGATACAGACCGGCCGCCAGCATCGACTGTCCGAGCCCGTAGCCGGTGGCCTCGGGGAACTGAAGCAGCTGCGGCGCGATCAGCATGAAGGCGTACATGCCGACGCCGACCAGGATCGAGGAGATGTTGGTCAGCAGGACGCGGGGCCGGGCGGTGGTGCGCAGATCGATCAGCGGGTCGCGGGTGCGCAGCTCCCACCAGCCCCAGACGAGCAGCGCCACGACGGCGAGCGCGAACAGACCGAGCGTGGTGCCCGAACTCCAGCCCCAGTCCGCCCCCTTGGAGACCGCGAGCAGCAGGGCGACAAGCCCGATCGCCAGACCGACGGCACCGGGCAGGTCGAACCGCTGCCCCTTCGCCCCGGCCGGTACGTCGGGCACCATCACGTAGATCAGTACGCCGATCAGCGCGGCGAGCACGGCCGAACCCCAGAACAGCGCACGCCAGTCGGCGTACTGCGCCACGGCCGCGGCGATCGGCAGACCGATCGCGCCGCCGATGCCCATCGAGGCGCTGACCAGAGCGATGGATCCGCTGAGCCGCTCCTTCGGCACGACGTCCCGAAGGAGCGCGATACCGAGCGGCACCATGCCCATCCCCATGCCCTGCAGTCCGCGGCCGACGATCATCGGCAGCACCGAGGACGACAGCGCACACACCACCGAGCCCACGACCAGCGGCACCGAACAGACCAGCAGCATGCGGCGCTTGCCCACCAGGTCGCCGAGCCGGCCCGAGACCGGCACGCAGACACCGGCCACCAGGAGAGTCGCCGTGATCACCCAGGCCGCGTTGGACGGCGAGGTGCCGAGCAGCTCGGGCAGCTCCGCGATCAGCGGGGTGACCAGGGTCTGCATGAGCGCGGCCACGGTTCCGGCGAGCGCCAGCGTGGCGACTATGCGGCCCGGCCGGCTCCTTGGCTGGGGGGTCTCCATGAACGCTCGCTTCTCCAGATGGGATCCTCAGGCAACGATATGCATCGTACACACGATGTGCGTCATGCACATCGGCGTCGGCTGTGCGGTACGGTCGCCATCAGGAGGACGTACGTACATGGACAAGCCATCGCATCTGGTCGAGTTCGAGCACATGGTGCTCGGCCGCCACCAGCTCAGCGGCGCCAAACTCCGCAAGGAGCAGGGCCGCCTGGAGCGCAGTACGTACGTGATGCTCAGCCGGATCCGGATCCAGGGGCCGATGTCGATCGGCGAACTGAGCGAGGCGTTCCACCTCGACACCTCCACCGTGAACCGCCAGACCGCCCACGCCGTACGGGCGGGTCTCCTGAGGCGGATCCCGGACCCGGAGGGCGGCATGGCCCGCAAGTTCCAGCTCACAGAAGCGGGCGAGCGAGAGGTCGACGACGAACGCGAGACCCGGGTCGACGAGCTGAACCAGGTCTTCGACGACTGGCCGGCGGAGGACGTGGAAACCTTCGCCCGCTATCTGCAGCGCTTCAACACGAGCATTGAACGGCTGAGCGGCCAGCCTTGGCCGCGGTGATCCTTATCAGCCCCTGCGGCGTTTGAGCAGATCCGAACGAAGTTCGGATGCGGGGTCCGGGGCGAAGCCCCGGTTTCGGGAAGGGGCGGGTAGGGGAACTCAGCCCGCCGCAGGCGAACCTGCACCCCCACCCACCCGCACCCGACGACGAAACCGCCCTACGCAGGCAACAGAAACCCCTGCTCGACGAGCAGCCGAATCTGCGCGGGCGTCCGATCCCGCAGCAACACCGGATCCTCCCCCACCAGTTGGGCAATCGCGTCCAGAATCCGCCCCGCACTCATGCTGCCGTCACACACCCCCGCAAACCCCGCCCCGATCGTGTCCACCTTCGTGGCCCGCCGCATCCCCCGATGCTGCCGGAGCACCACATGCTCGGGATCCTCCGCACCGGGCAGCCCGACCTGCTCCTGCACCACACCCTCCGCAAGCACGAAGTGCCCGGCCAGCAGCGCCGCATCGTCATGCGCCCGCAGATGGTCGAGCCGCGCGAAGTGCGCCTCGACCGCCTCCCCGAGCGGCTGCTCGACGGGGTGCGGCCACTCCTCGACCACGACCGAGGGCTCCGCGGCACCGGACTTGCGCAGCGTGATCCACCCGAACCCGACGGCCTTGGTCTTACGGGCCTCGAACTCGTCCAGCCACGCGTCGTACCGCGCCGCGTACTCGGCCGGATCGCTGCGGTGATCCCCCGCGTCCCGCAGCCACAACTCCGCGTACTGCGTGACGTCCTGCACCTCACGCTGCACGATCCACGCATCGCAGCCCCGCGGCACCCACGAGCGCAGCCGCTCGGTCCAGTCCTCGCCCTCCACGTGCTGCCAGTTGGCGAGGAACTGCGCGTAACCGCCCTCGTTCAGCCGCTCCCCCGCCTGCGACACGAGCGTGCGGCACAGATCGTCGCCGCCCATCCCGCCGTCGCGGTACGTCAGCCGCGCACCCGGGGAGATCACGAACGGCGGGTTCGAGACGATCAGGTCGTACGTGTCGTCCCCGACCGGCTCGAAGAGCGAGCCCTCGCACAGGTCGGCCTCGGGCGCGTCCGAGAGCGCGAGCGTGAGCGCGGTGATGCGCAGGGCACGGGGGTTGAGGTCGGTGGCGGTCACGCGCGTGGCGTGCTGCGCCGCGTGCAGCGCCTGGATGCCGGAGCCGGTGCCGAGGTCGAGCGCGCTGTCCACGGGGCGGCGCACGGTGATCCCGGCGAGCGTGGTGGACGCCCCGCCGACGCCGAGCACCACGCCCTCGTCCTTGCTGCCGATCCCGCCGGCCCCGCCGACCGCACACCCCAGGTCGGACACGATGAACCAGTCCTGGCCGTCGGGGCCCCCGTAGGGCCGTACGTCGACCGTGGCCCGCACCTGGTCGCCGTCCTCGGTCAACCAGCCCTGCGCGAGGGCCTGTTCGAGCGGCAGGGCCTGCGCCACCCGGTCGCCCGGCAGGGCGTCCTGGAGCAGGAAGAGGCGTACGAGCGTCTCCAGGGCGCCCTCGCCGCGGGTCGCGCGCACGGCGGGCACGGTCTCGCTGCGGGCCAGCGCGGCGTACGCGGGGGCGCCGAGCAGTTCCAGCAGGCCGTCGGCCGTGAAGTCGGCGGCGAGGAGCGCTGCGCGCAGCTGGGCTGCGCCCGCGCGGTCGGTCGAGGGCAGAGGCTTCGTCGTACTCACCCGTCCATTGTCACCGCACCACGCGCCCGGCACCTACGCGAACACCGCGCGCTGTGGACATACGCGGAACGGCCCGGCACGCAGTGCGTACCGGGCCGTTCCTTGCGGCGTGCGTCAGCTGGACGGGAACGCCCTGCGTCAGCTGGACGGAGACGCCCCGCCTCAGCTGGACGGAGACGCCGACTCGACCTTGCAGTCGGGCTGGGCGGCGATCGCCTTGCCGACCTCGCCCTCCGTGAGGGACTTCAGCGCGTCCGCGCCCTCGTCCTGGATCTTGCCGAGCTCGTCCGCGATCTTCTTGAGGTCGTCGGAGAAGGCCATCACACCCTCGGGCGAGTCGTCCTTCGCGTCCATCGCGTCGCTCTGCTTCTTGAGGTCCTCGTACGCCTTCGAGGCGGCGTTGAGCTCCTTGACGGTGTCGTTCTGGATCTTCTCGCCGTCGTCGACCGGCGGCGGGCCGGCCTTCTCGAGCGCACCGGCGATCGCGGTGTACGCGTCCGCGCTGGCCTGGAAGGAGGCCGAGTCGACCTTCTTGATCTCTTCCCGGTTGCCGTCCGCGGCGGTGGCGATGATGGCCTGCTGTGCCTTCACGCTCTTCTCGAGCTGCGGCTTGATCTGACCGCACAGCGACTTGGCCCAGTTGTCGAGCTCCTTGTTGCCGTCGTCACTGCATCCCGACAGCGCCATTACGAGTACCGCACCGCCGGACAGCGCGGCTGCGAGCTTCTTGTTCACCGGATTGGTCCCTTCCATGGCTCTCGGCCCCGGAACTTACACGCCAACCGGGCCTCATTCCCGCGCTCAGGGTCCGGTAAATCCCCTATTGCAGCCATTTGCACCAAGGGAGATGAGTCTCACGGAAACAAAAAAGGGGCGGACGACGCATCAAAGTGCGCCGCCCGCCCACTTGTTGAGCAGGTACGACCCGACGGCTAGGAGACCACCGCCGGGTCGGCCGACTTGGCCGCCCGCCCGGAGTTGTCTTCGTCACCCACGGCGATTCCGCGCCGCTTGGAGATGTACACCGCCGTGACGATGACCAGGATCGCGGCCACCGCGATGCCCGCCCGGATGCCCGGGCTGGCGTCGTCCCCGTAACTGAACTGGATGACCGCGGGCGCGATGAGCAGCGCGACGAGGTTCATCACCTTCAGGAGCGGGTTGATCGCGGGACCCGCGGTGTCCTTGAACGGGTCGCCGACCGTGTCGCCGATGACGGTCGCGGCGTGGGCCTCGGAGCCCTTGCCGCCGTGATGGCCGTCCTCGACGAGCTTCTTGGCGTTGTCCCACGCACCACCGGAGTTGGCGAGGAAGACCGCCATCAGGGTGCCGGTGCCGATGGCACCCGCGAGGAACGAGCCGAGCGCACCGACGCCGAGCGTGAACCCGACCGCGATCGGCGTGAGCACGGCGAGCAGACCGGGCGTGGTCAGCTCGCGCAGGGCGTCCTTGGTGCAGATGTCGACGACCTTGCCGTACTCGGGCTTCTCCGAGTAGTCCATGATCCCGGGGTGCTCGCGGAACTGCCGCCGCACCTCGTAGACCACCGCACCGGCCGACCTGGACACGGCGTTGATCGCGAGCCCCGAGAAGAGGAACACGACCGCGGCGCCGAGGATCAGGCCCACCAGGTTGTTGGGCTGGGAGATGTCCATGACCAGGTTCATCGGAGCGCCGTCGCCGAGCTTCTCGCCGACGTCCGCGGCCGCGGTCGCGATGGCGTCGCGATACGAGCCGAAGAGCGCGGCCGCCGCCAGTACGGCGGTGGCGATGGCGATGCCCTTGGTGATGGCCTTGGTGGTGTTGCCCACCGCGTCCAGGTCGGTGAGGACCTGGGCGCCCGCGCCCTCGACGTCGCCGGACATCTCGGCGATGCCCTGCGCGTTGTCGGAGACCGGACCGAAGGTGTCCATGGCCACGATCACGCCGACCGTGGTGAGCAGACCGGTACCGGCCAGGGCCACCGCGAACAGCGCGAGCATGATCGACGTACCGCCGAGCAGGAACGCGCCGTACACACCGAGACCGATCAACAGCGCGGTGTAGACGGCGGATTCCAGACCGACGGAGATACCGGCGAGCACGACGGTGGCCGGACCGGTCAGCGAGGTCTTGCCGATGTCCCTGACGGGACGCCGGTTGGTCTCGGTGAAGTACCCGGTCAGCTGCTGGATCACGGCGGCGAGCGCGATGCCGATGCCGACCGCGACCACCGCGAGGATCCGCGGATCGCCGCTCTTGGCGCTGATCGCCGCGTCGGTGACACCCTTCAACTCCGCGTACGTGGCGGGCAGATAGGCGTACGCGGCAGCGGCCACCAGGCCGAGCGAGATCACCGCGGAGATGAAGAACCCGCGGTTGATGGCGGACATCCCACTGCGGTCCGAACGCCTCGGCGCCACCGCGAAGATGCCGATCATCGCCGTCACCACACCGATCGCCGGAACGATCAGCGGGAACGCCAGACCCGAGTCGCCGAACGCCGCCATGCCGAGGATCAGCGCGGCGACCAGCGTCACGGCGTACGACTCGAAGAGGTCGGCGGCCATACCGGCGCAGTCACCGACGTTGTCGCCCACGTTGTCCGCGATGGTCGCGGCGTTGCGCGGGTCGTCCTCCGGGATGCCCTGCTCGACCTTGCCGACCAGGTCGGCGCCGACGTCGGCGGCCTTGGTGAAGATGCCGCCGCCGACACGCATGAACATCGCGATCAGCGCGGCACCCAGGCCGAAGCCTTCGAGCACCTTGGGCGCGTCCGCCGCATAGACGAGAACCACACATGCTGCGCCGAGGAGACCGAGCCCCACAGTGAACATGCCGACGACGCCGCCCGTACGGAAAGCGATCTTCATGGCCTTGTGCGATACGGCCGTCAGATCCGTGGCCGGTTCGCCTTCCGCGGGAGTGGCCTCCCGCGCCGCCGCGGCCACACGCACATTGGCGCGTACAGCCAGCCACATGCCGATATAGCCGGTGGCAGCGGAGAAGAGCGCACCGATGAGGAAGAACACGGAACGACCGGCGCGCTGATTCCAGTCATCCGCGGGCAGCAGCATGAGCAGGAAGAAAACGATCACGGCGAAAAGGCCGAGCGTCCGCAACTGCCGTGCCAGATAGGCGTTTGCGCCTTCCTGGATCGCCGTTGCGATCTTCTTCATGCTGTCGGTTCCCTCGCCTGCGGCGAGGACTTGGCGTACGAGTACGCCGGCTACGACGAGCGCAGCGAGAGCGACGGCCCCGATGACCATCACGATCATTCGGTTGTCGTCGGTCAGTACTGCGGCTGCGAAGGTTGTGGGTTGGTCAAACTGATGAGGGGTAGAAAGCCCCGCCATTCGTCCTCCTTGACGCCTGTGCTGAGCTCAAGATGTGGACGGATTGTAGGGAGCGGACCCTGATCAAAACAGTGGGCGACAAACGGAATTGGCCTTCACTTGCTCCTCAGCAAATGATCGCGTCACAGGATTCACCTCGAAAGAGGTAATGGATCAAAAGCGTTGACTCTTGATCGCGGGACGGAAAATCGATCAATGGGGATCAACGAGGATCAAGAAATGCACAGAGAAAACACTGAAGGGCCCTGCTCAGCAGGGCCCTTCAGGACAGACGAACGCGGGTGATCGGCCGCACGCAGCCGATCAGCCGACCACCGGTGCCACGCTCACCGGCCAGCTCATCCTGATCTGGCCGCCGGATTCGCCGGTGGTCACCTCGACATCGTCGACGAGGCCGCTGATGACGGCGAGCCCCATCTCGTCCTCGGCTTCCATGTCCGACTCGGTGCCGGCATCGGCGGCCTCGGGCTCGACGGGCGCGATCGCATGCGGCGCCTCGTCGCCCACCTCGATGGAGAACTGCTTCTCCTCCTCGATGAGCACCACCTTCACCGGCGCGCTGACCTCATGGCTCTGATGCAGCCCCACGGCACGGGTACAGGCCTCGCCGACCGCGAGGCGGACCTCGTCGAGCACGGCCTCGTCCACCCCGGCCCTGCGCGCGACCGCGGCCGCCACGAGGCGGGCGGTCCTGACGTGCTCGGGCAGCGCGCTGAAGCGGAGTTCAACGGTGGCCATCAATCCCCCTCCGTTACGTTCCTACGTGCTGTCGGGGGGCCGGGCCTCGCGGCCCGGTGCCCCCGGCTCCCTCCGCACCGGGCCTGGGCGGCCCGGGATGCAGCCGTCAGTCGGTGGCCGCCACCGCCTCCTCGACCGAGGTGTGAATCGGGAACACCTTGGTCAGGCCGGTGATACGGAAGATCTTCAGGATGCGCTCCTGGTTGCACACCAGGCGCAGCGAACCCTCATGGGCGCGCACTCGCTTCAGACCACCCACCAGCACGCCGAGTCCGGTGGAGTCGAGGAAGTCGACGCCCTCCATGTCGACGACAAGGTGGAAACTGCCGTCGTTCACCAGCTCGACCAGCTGCTCGCGCAGCTTGGGCGCGGTATACACATCGATTTCGCCACCGACCTCGACGACCGTACGATCGCCGACGGTACGGGTCGACAGGGACAGGTCCACGGATCCTCCAGCACCTTGCTATCGGGCAGTCGCCCCCTGGTCTCCTGGCTTGCAGGACTGGGGCGGAACGCCAGCCGCGATGGCATTCAATCACTTACGGGCAGGCGAGCACGACGCCTTGGGAGCATTGTCCGTCACGCCAGTGACACACTCGGTGCCGATGGCCATGAATCACCGCCCCGACCGGCGCAGCGACGACCGCCAGGAGCCGCCCGCTACGGGGCCCTCCGGGCGGCCTTCCCCGCGCACGGTCCTCGACCGGCTCGCCTCGGGGGAGAGCCGGTCCGCGCGCCTCACTCATACGGAGCACTTGCCCCCGCGTGCGGGCCGCCATGCGCTCTGGCCGGACCGGATCCGGCCGGAAGTGATCGCCGCCCTGAACTCGGCCGGAATCGATCACCCCTGGGCCCACCAGGCACTCGCGGCCGAACACGCGCTGGACGGCGACTGTGTGGTCGTCGCCACCGGTACGGCTTCGGGCAAGTCCCTCGCATATCTGATGCCGGTGCTCTCCACGCTCCTCGACGGCTCCGAGGCACCCAACGGGCGCGGCGCGACGGCCCTGTACCTCGCCCCGACGAAGGCGCTCGCGGCCGACCAGTGCCGGGCGGTCAAAGAGCTGGCCGCCCCGCTCGGCCACGCCGTCCGGCCCGCGGTCTACGACGGCGACACCCCCTTCGAAGAACGCGAATGGGTACGTCAGTACGCCAACTACGCCCTGACCAATCCGGACATGCTGCACCGCGGGATACTCCCCTCCCATCCCCGCTGGTCCTCCTTCCTGCGCGCCCTGCGCTATGTCGTCATCGACGAGTGCCACACCTATCGGGGTGTCTTCGGCTCCCATGTCGCCCAAGTCCTTCGCCGACTGCGCCGCTTGTGCGCCCGCTACGGCTCCGACCCCGTATTTCTGCTCGCGTCCGCCACCGCCGCGGACCCGTCGACGGCCGCCGAGCGGCTGACCGGCCTGCCCGTGAAGGAGGTCGCCGACGACGCCTCGCCGCGCGGCGAACTGGTCTTCGCCCTGTGGGAACCCCCGCTGACCGAACTCCACGGCGAGAAGGGCGCGCCCGTGCGCCGCACGGCCACGGCCGAGACCGCCGATCTGCTGACCGATCTGACGCTCCAGGGCCAGCGCTCGATCGCCTTCGTCCGCTCCCGGCGCGGCGCCGAGCTGATCTCCGTGATCGCCCAGGAGCGCCTGGCCGAGATCGACCGCTCCCTCGTCGGGCGCGTCGCCGCCTATCGCGGCGGCTATCTCCCGCACGAACGCCGCGCCCTGGAGCGTGCCCTGCACTCCGGAGAACTGCTCGGCCTCGCCGCCACCACCGCCCTGGAACTCGGCGTGGACATCTCCGGCCTGGACGCCGTGGTGATCGCCGGCTATCCGGGCACGCGCGCCTCGCTGTGGCAGCAGGCAGGCCGTGCCGGACGCTCCGGGCAGGGAGCGCTGGCCGTGATGGTCGCCCGCGACGACCCGCTGGACACCTTCCTCGTCCACCACCCCGAGGCGCTCTTCCAGCAGCCGGTCGAATCGACGGTCCTCGACCCCGACAACCCGTATGTCCTCGCTCCTCACTTGTGCGCGGCGGCCTCCGAACTCCCGCTGAAGGAAGAGGATTTCGCCTTGTTCGGGCCGACCGTGCCCGAGCTGCTTCCGCAGCTCGAGTCGGCCGGGCTGCTGCGGCGCCGTACGAAGGCCTGGCACTGGACCCGCCGTGAACGCGCCGCCGATCTGACGGACATCCGCGGCGAGGGCGGCCCGCCGGTACAGGTCGTCGAAGCCGGCACCGGGCGCCTCCTCGGCACGGTCGACGCCTCGGCCTCCCACACGGCGGTGCACGAAGGCGCGGTCCACCTCCACCAGGGCCGTACGTACCTGGTGAAGGAGCTGGACCTGGAGGAGTCGGTCGCCCTCGTCCAGGAGGCCAACCCCTCGTACTCCACGACCGCCCGTGACACCACGGCCATCTCCGTCCTGGACACCGACGTCTCGGTGCCCTGGGGTGACGGCCGCCTCTGCTACGGCTCCGTCGAAGTCACCAACCAGGTCGTCTCCTTCCTCCGCCGCCGGCTCATCACCGGCGAGGTCCTCGGCGAGCAGAAGCTGGACCTTCCGCCGCGCACCCTGCGTACGCGTGCCGTGTGGTGGACGGTCACCGAGGACCAGCTCGATGCCGCCCGGATCAACCCCGAGATCCTCGGCGGCGCTCTGCACGCCGCCGAGCACGCCTCGATCGGCATGCTCCCGCTCTTCGCGACGTGCGACCGCTGGGACATCGGCGGCGTCTCCGTCCCGCTGCACCCGGACACGCTCCTGCCGACCGTCTTCGTCTACGACGGCCACCCGGGCGGCGCGGGCTTCGCAGAACGCGCCTTCCACACGGCCCGCACCTGGCTGACGGCCACGCGCGCGGCGATCGCCTCCTGCGAATGCGAGGCGGGCTGCCCGTCCTGCGTCCAGTCCCCCAAGTGCGGCAACGGCAACGATCCCCTGCACAAACGGGGCGCGGTGCGCTTGCTGACGGAGCTGCTGCGGGGGGCTCCGGAGGAGTAGTGGGGGTCTGGGTCGGTGCGGGCTGCGGAGGACTGGCGGGGATCTGGGGCGGTGCGGGGCTCTGAGGGCGGTACGGGGCTCCGGGGCGCTGCGGGCTCTGGAGGCGTAACGGGGCTCTGGGGGTGCGGGGGATCTGGGGCGGTGTGGGGCTCTGGGTGTTGTGGGCAGGTCGGGGCCGGAGGTGGTGCGAAGGCTCTAAAGGCGGTGTAGTCGGGCCGAGGGGACGCGGGCACCTCCGAAGACGGTGCGGTCAGGGCCGAAGAGGACGCGGGCAGCTTCGGAGACAGTGCGGTCAGTACCGGAGGGAACGCGGGCAGCTCCGAAGACGGTGGGCCGGATCGGGTTGGTTGTCCCGGGGTGGCGGGTGCCCGCGCGCGGCGGGTGGTCGTGAGTTGGGTGAGGCCCCAACTCGCGCACTGCACGCTGCAAATGGTCCGGGAAGGGCCTCAACTCCCGCATGCAGCCCGTGGCCCTGGGCGAGACCCAGCGACCGCACGCCAACGGGTGAACTGGGCAAGGCCCCAACCCACGCGCGAAGCGGGGCCTTAGGAACTCGCCCTAACGCACGCGCCCACCGGCGGGTCCGGGTGGGCCGGCGCGTGAGCGCACCGAGGACGACATGGGGCCTGACCGTGCCTGTACCGTCACGTCCGCGATCTCGCCCCGCACCGCACACCGCTCGACATCCGCGCCCTGCGCCCGAGCCACCCGCGACGCCCCCGCACACGCGTCCTGCTGCCCGCGCAACGCATGGTCCGCGGCCGCCAGCGCGGCCAAGTCCGCAGCCGCGCCCGCCCGGTGACGCGCGATCAGGGCCTGGGCCATGAGCATCAGCCCGGCGAGGACAAGACACAGCGCACCGATCACAGCGACGACCCACACCGTCGCCGAACCGCGGTCGTCCCGTCCGCGTGCACGAACCCACGCCCGGCCGCTCCCCGTCCACCCGCTCCCCGCCCAGCCCCTCCACTTCCGGCCGACCCACGCCAGGCGGCCCGAAGCCGAGCGGCCCCACGCACCACCCCCGCCGACCACCCCGCCTCCGCTCACCACTCCACCTGTGCCGCCCACGGCGCCTCCGCCCGCCTTTCCACCTCTACGCGCCCCCTCACTTCCCCTCGTCCCGCCGCCTCCGCCCCCTTTCCACCTCTACGCGCCTCTTCACATCCCCTCAACCCGCCACCTCTGCCCACCTGTTCGTCGCTGTTCTCCCCTCCAGCCCCGCCACCCGTCCGCTGCTACTCACCCTCCGCCTCCTTCCGCCCCTCACACGTCCGCCCATCCGTCCGCCTCTGCCCCCTCCAACTCCCCCACCCGTCCAGCTCCGCAAACCCCTCCAACTGCACCCCCAGTCGGCCCCGCCAACACCTCCAACTGCACCCCCGGTCGGCCCCGCTCACCGAGCCACCCACCCCCGCTCAAGACCCCACCCCCACCGTCTCCTCCGCCAACGCCACAGCCGACGCCCGCAACGACAGCGCGAGCACGTCGGGGCCAGGTGACGTGGCCGAGACCGTGACCCGTACCAGGTCGCCCTCGCGGCCCACGCCGATCTCCGCACCGGCGGGCGCGGCCTGGCGGGCGGCCTCCACCGTCGCCGTCGGCGACTCCTGACGGGCTGCCGCACGAGCGCCCGCCCTGGCAGCGTCCACGCACTGGATCTGAGCAGCCGCACTCATCAGCGCCCACACCAGCGCGACCCCGACGAGCAGCAACGCCGGCATGGCGCACGCCGCTTCCGCACTCACGAACCCGCCGTCCCGGCGCAAGAACGCAGCCGCCGATCCACCCCCGGCCCGCCCCGCAGAACCCCGCCCGCGCTCAGAACTGTCCACCGAGCGCCTTCCCGATCACCCCTTCGAGCAGCTGCTTCACCGTCCCCGAGGTCACCACCCGGTACAGCAGCGCCGCGAACGCACACGCAGCCACCGTGCCCAGCGCGTACTCCGAGGTGATCATCCCGGTGTCGGCGCCTCGCATCCTGGCCAGGCGCGCACCCCAAGCCCGTCGCGCAACTCCGCACACCACCCGAGCGCCCCCGGCCATCTGCCGCAGCACCACACTCACGACGGGACTTCCCCCGCCACCTTCTTCTGACCTGCAAAACCGCATGCCAACTCCCCGTTGTGACCAGCCCTTTCGGGCCTTTGAACCGAACCGCCGACCGGCGACCGGCGACCGGCGACCGCCGCACACCAAGCCCCACACCACGGCCGACACCAAGCCCCCCGCCCTCACACCCCCTGCAAGATCTCTCCCGCCAGCCCCACCACCACCGGCACCACACCAAGGACCAAGAACGCCGGCAGAAAGCACAGCCCGACCGGCGCCGTGACCATGACCGAGGCCCGATGGGCCCTGGTGAGCGCGGACCGCGCCGCACGCTGCCGGCAGTCGGTCGCCACCCGTGCCACCTGCTCGGCAGCGGGCGCCCCGGAGTCTGCAGCGCGCTGCAGACAGCGCGCCAGCGCCGCCGCCTCGGGTATCGAGGCCAACCGCCCCCAGCACTGCCCGGGTTCACCACCGAGGCGCAACTCGCCGGCCACCCCGGCCAACCGCTCGCCCACCGGCCCGCCCAGCGACTCCCCCACGGCCGACGCCGCCTCCACGGGCCCGGCACCCGCGGCGATGCATGCGGCCAGCAGATCGGCGGCCAGCGGCAGTTGACGCCCGGCCTGCTCTGCCTGCCGGGTCTCCGCAGGGGCGGACATCAACCTGCGCCGCCACCAGCGCCACACCCCCAGCCCGGCCGCCACGCCGACCACCAGCCCGGCCGGACCACCTACCAAGGCGTACGCCAGGCACCCGGCGCTCACCACCGGTGCCCACCGCCGGACAGCGGCCCGCCGCTCCGGTCCCCGTACGGATCGCGCCTTCTCCCGTGGCTCGACCCCCAACAACCGCTCCAGGCGCAGCCGCAGAGCCCGCGCACGCCGGTCGGCCACCACGGCACTCGCCACCACGGCCGCGAGCGCGATGCACAACACCACCCCCAGCCTGTGGACAACTTCCCCGCTCACCGCACCTCCCCCTGTCCGGGCTCCACAGCCCGCCGGTCTCCACGCACCACGCGAGCCACCCGCCCGGCCCCACGCACCAACGCCCGATCGGACCCGGGCAGCATCTCCACCGCCCGCTCAGCCCCAGGCAACGCCTCCACCACCCGGCCAGACGCGCGCAGCGTCCCCACCATCAGCCCGGACCCAGGCAACGCCCCCACCGCCGCCCCGGACCCACGCACCACGTCCTCCCCCTTCGAGAGCCGCCCCCCTTCGGCCCGCCGCACGATCCGCGACGTCCACCACAGCCCAGCACCCTCCAGCGCACCGCCCACCACCAGGCACCCGACCCCGGCCGGCGTGTGCAGCAGCACCCTCAAGGGATCCGCACCCAGTGCCGTCCCCATGAGCAGCCCCACCACGGGCAGCACCGCGAGCATCGCCGCCGTAGCTCGCGCGGGCGCCAACTTGGTCTGCAGATCCGCCTGTTGATCCCGTTCCGCCCGCAGCGCCGCCGCCAGGCGGTCGAGCCCTTCGGCGAGCCCCGCGCCTCTGTCCACAGCCACCTGCCAGCAGGCCGCAAGACCGGCAAGCCCCTCCGCACCGGGCCCGCCCGACGCCGCCCGCAGCGCGTCCGGCACATCGCCCCCGAACCGCGCCGCCGCAAGGACCGCCGCATCGGCCCCGCCGGCTCCGAGCCCACCCGTGTCCCGCGCGGCCATCGACAGGGCAGCCGACGGCTGCCGCCCCGCCCGCACCTCCGAGGCAAGTGCCGCGCACAGCGCGATCACCCGCTCCGCTCTCGCCTCCCGCGTACGACGCGCCTGCCGCCCCCGCAGCACCCGCCCGACGAGCGGCACCGCCAACCCGCCCAGAATCAGCGGCAGTACGGACCTCCCGGCCAGACCCACCAGCGCACCCACCGCAAGGCACCACCACTCGGCCCGCGCCCGCACCCGGATCCACGCCACCCACCGCACCCACGGCGGGACGGGCTCCGGCTCCTGTACACCGGCCACGACCAGCCCTCTGGCCCGCCGCAGTACACGGTCCTGCGCCGCCACGAGCCACACCGCGGCCCCCGCACAGAACGCCGCCACATACGCCGGCATCCCCCACGTCACCGGCACCACCCCGCTCACAGCCCACCCCCGAGAATCCCCCGCAGCCGCTCCCAGCCCTGGTCGTAGACGAACGCCCGCTCGCCCCATCGCAACGCCGGCACCGTCCGCACCAGCCCGGCCGCATCCCGCTCCAGGACATGCACCTCCGCGACCCGGCGCCGCCCACCCCGGTCCCGTACGAGATGCAGCACCACCGAAACCGCCGCCGCCAGCTGGCTGTGCAGCGCCGCCCGGTCAAGCCCCGCGGCCGTGCCGAGCGCTTCGAGGCGTGCGGGCACATCGGCCGCCGCATTGGCATGGACGGTGCCGCAGCCCGCATGCCCGGTGTTCAGCGCGGCGAGCAGGTGCACGACCTCCGCCCCGCGCACCTCACCCACCACCAGACGGTCCGGGCGCATCCGCAGCGCCTGGCGCACCAGGTCCTCGAGCGTGACCCGGCCCGCGCCTTCCTGGTTCGCCACCCGGCATTCGAGGCTCACGACATGCGGGTGCTCGGGCCTCAACTCCGCCGAATCCTCGGCCAGTACGATCCGCTCCCCCGGCCCGGGCAGACCGAGCAGCGCACTGAGCAGCGTGGTCTTCCCGGAGCCCGTGCCCCCACTGATCAGGAACGACGCCCGCGCCTCGACCAGCGCGCGCAGCACCCGGTCACCGCCCGGCGGCACCGTTCCGGCGGCGGCCAACTCGCCCAGGGAGAAGGCCTTGGAGCGCACCACACGCAGCGAGAGGCAGGCCGATCCGACCGCGACCGGCGGCAACACGGCATGCAGCCGGGTGCCGTCCGGCAGCCGGGCGTCCACCCAGGGCCTGGCGTCGTCGAGCCGCCGCCCCGCCACCGCCGCGAGCCGCTGGGCGAGCTGGCGCACGGCCGCCGCGTCGGCGAAGGTCACCGGGGTGAGTTCGAGTCCGCCACCCCGGTCCACCCACACCCGGTCCGGCGCCGAGACCAGCACGTCCGTCACCCGCGGATCCGCGAGCAGCGGCTCCAGCGGTCCGGCCCCGACCAGCTCGGAACGCAATTCCCCGACGACACCGAGCAGTTCGCTGTCCCCGAGCACCTTCCCCTGGTCCCGCAAGGCCTGGGCGACCCGCGCCGGAGTCGCCTCGGCACCGGATTCGGCGAGCCACTGCCGCACCCCGTCGAGCAGCGCCCCGCTCATGACGCGTCTCCCGCGGGGACGCGCTCCCAGAAGGCCGTACAGAACCGTGCGAGAGGCTCCCGGGCGTCGGCCGCAGGCGTTCCACCGCTCAACACACTCGTGTCCAGCGGCAGTTCACCGGCCAGCGGCAGATCGAGCATCCGCGCCGTCTCCTCGGCGCCGAGCCCGTCCGCGAACGGGCCGCGGACCACCGCCCGCAGATCCCGCAGCACCATCCGTACGGCAGAGGAGACCCGCTCCGCCGCCGCCAGCGCCCGCAGCTCGGCCGGCACCACGAGGAGCCCGAGATCGAGCTGCTCCAGGGCCTCGGCCACCCCTTCGTCCACCCTCCGCGGCAGATCCACGACGACCACACCGCCGCGCCTGCGCGCCGCGGCGAGCACCGCGCGCATCGCCTCGGGCGGGATCGTGAGCATGTCGCCGCGGTCCCAGCTGAGCACCCGTAAAGAACTGAGCTCCGGCAGCGACTCCTCGAGGGCCGCACTCCCCAGCCGCCCCCGCGACTGCGCGAACGCGGGCCAGCGCAGCCCCTGCGCCGACTCCCCGCCGAGGAGCACATCGAGGCCGCCGCCCAGCGGATCCCCGTCGATCAGCATGGTGCGCCGCCCCGCCCGCGCCGCCGAGACCGCCAGCGCGCAGGCCAGCGTCGAGGCACCGGCCCCGCCCCGGCCGCCCAGCACGCCGACCGTCAGCGCGGGACGCCCCACGCCTTCGACCGCATCGGCGATCCGGTCCACGATCCACTGCTCGGCATCGGGCAGCCGCAGCACATGATCGGCACCGATCTCCACAGCCCGCTGCCACACCCGTGGATCGTCCTGGTCACGGCCGACCAGACACACCCCGCGCCGCCGCGTGGCGCCGCGCACCCGCACCGCCGCGTCGTCCCCGACCAGGACGAGAGGCGCGCCCTCCCAGCTGTCTCTTCGCTCGGGCACCCCGTGGTGCACCTCGGCCCTGGCTCCCGCCGCGGCGCACAGCCGCAACAGATCGTCGAGCAGCTGCGCGTCCTCCGTCACGATCAACGGCCCGCGCCGCTTCCGCTCCGCCGGCCGGCCTTCCGCAATGGCTCCCGTCATGCTCCCGCCCCTCTCGTCGAACGCCTCGCGTCTTGAGCGCCCTTCGCGTCCCGTCACGCCCGCCGCCGGAGACACCAACCGGCGCCGAACGCACGTGAACGCTGCGAACGATGTGAATGCCGCATCCCAAACGCAGCCGAAGGCGCAGGCGCCCGGCTGCGAAGTTCGCAAGCAGGAATCACGATGGGCGGAGCCCGGAAATCATGTGGATCTTGGTCGAAATCTGTGGACAACCGAAGCGATGTGAATAACTCCGTCACCCGAACCGGTGAGTTCTCCACGACTTCCGGAGCGCAGCGCAACCACTACACACCGTGACGAGTCTCAACGGTCAGAGGAAGGCGCCGACTGGGCGCAGGAGGGGATGTCCGGGCCCGGGAGAGCCAACAAAAAGGGCCCAAACCTGGGCCCGGACATGCGACGACCCCCGCCGGGGGGGAGAGCGGGGGTCGTCCCCACGGTCCGACTCGGGGGGGGAGGAGCCAGACCGGGTTAGCACGGTCGCGAACGATCCGTGACTTCCATGGTGTACCCGAAGGCCTTCTCAGGCAAACCCACGCGCCCCAGCTTACGCCGAATGGTGGGCGCCTATGCTCGACCACGTGGAAAACCACTCGTTGCCCCGCACAGCCGCCTTCTTCGACCTGGACAAGACGGTCATTGCGAAGTCGAGCACGCTCACGTTCAGCAAGTCGTTCTACCAAGGCGGCCTGATCAACCGCCGAGCGGTGCTGAGGACGGCGTATACCCAGTTCATCTTTCTCGCGGGCGGCGCCGACCACGACCAGATGGAGCGCATGCGCGAGTATCTGTCCGCGCTGTGCAAGGGCTGGAACCAGCAGCAGGTCAAGGAGATCGTCGCCGAGACGCTGCACGATCTGATCGACCCGATCATCTACGACGAGGCCGCCTCGCTCATCGAGGAGCACCACCTTGCGGGGCGCGACGTGGTGATCGTGTCCACCTCCGGCGCCGAGGTCGTCGAGCCGATCGGCGAGCTGCTCGGCGCGGACCGCGTGGTGGCCACGCGCATGGTCGTCGGAGACGACGGCTGCTTCACGGGCGAGATCGAGTACTACGCATACGGGCCGACGAAGGCCGAAGCCGTACGCGAACTCGCCGCGTCCGAGGGATACGACCTGGATCGCTGCTACGCGTACAGCGACTCGGCCACCGACCTGCCGATGCTCGAATCCGTCGGCCACCCCTATGCGGTCAACCCCGACCGCACCTTGCGCCGCGAAGCCCTCGCACGCGACTGGCCGATTCTCGACTTCCACCGGCCCGTCCGCCTCAAGCAGCGGGTGCGCAAACTGCCCGTTCCGCCCCGCCCGGCACTCGTCGCGGCCGCGGCGGTGGGTGCGGCGGCGGCGACCGCGGGGCTTGTCTGGTACGCCAGCAGGCGTCGCGCGCTGGCGACTTGAGGGCGGACACAGCCCTCCCTCCCGGGGGGCCACCGGCCCGTCCAACGGTATCGGCCCCCACTGACAACGCCCGCTGACCTGCACTCTCCCGGGACAGCGCCCAGCCCTCCTCGCCTCAGCACACCGAAGCACTCCCGGCCCAGCACATCCCCGCCCGTTTCGCACCTATTTGAACCTAAAAGTAAAGAAGTGCGCTCAGGGGTTCCGCTTCCCCCATGACAGGAGTACAAAGGACTCAACGGCCCGCGAGACCAGGGACATCCGAGAGGATCACCTTTAACGCAACCAAGGCCCCACGGACCGAGCATGGAAGCCACAGCACCCACGCGACGTCGACCCGTCGATTACGGGCCAGCCGCACCAGGCAACGGGCAAAGTTCCCCGACCTGATGGGCATACATCGAGGACGCTTGGTAACTGGGCGGACATGCCAGCGGCGGTACCGACATCGGTACCGCCGCAACCCTTTGTCAGGGAGTCATCCGCGTCCCCCGTCAGAGACTCAGGCCGCGCCCCGCTGCAGCGCCTCGCAGACCGCCGTCGACTCCCGCACTCCCAGCTCAACCGCCTTGGCACAGTGCCCGATCCAGGCCGCCATCCCCTCCGGCGTACCGGAGACGTAGCCCTCCAGAGCTGCCACATACGCCGCACGCCCCAGCTCCGCATGGCCGACCTCGGCCGGGCAGATCGACTTGGGGTCGAGCCCGCTGCCGATCAGGACGATCCGTTCCGCGGCCCGCGCGACCAGGCCGTTGTGCGCGCCGAAGGGGCGCAGCGCGAGCAGTTCGCCGTGCACCACCGCGGCCGTGACGATCGCCGGCGCCGAGCTGCCCGCGATGATCAGTTCGGAGAGGCCCTCAATGCGCCCGGCGACCTCGTCCGCCTCGGGCAGCGGGAGTTCGACCAGCGGTTCGTCGACCGGCTCGCCCTTCTGGCGCGGCCGCCCGACCGTGTCCTCCTGGGTGCCCGCCGCCACCAGGTGCAGCCGGGCGAGCACCCGCAGCGGCGACTGGCGCCAGATGGAAAGGAGTTGACCGGCCTCGGCGGTCAGGCGCAGCGCCGCACCGACCGTGCGCGCCTCGTCGTCACCGCTGAAGTCGCTGCGTCGCCGCACCTCTTCAAGGGCCCAGTCCGCACCGGACAGCGCGGCCGAGCCGCGCGCACCGCGCAGCGCCGCCTCGGAGGTGACCGCATGGCTGCGCCGTCGCATGACCCGGTGACCGTAGACCCGGTCCACGGCCTTGCGTACGGAGTCCACGGAGTCGGCCACAGTGGGCAGCTCGCCGAGGGCGGCGAGCGGATCGGCAGTACTCATGAGTAAGACCCTACGCAGCAAAGCCGCCGGGCCCACGAAGGAGTGGCCTTCTTCACTACGGAGCACGGCTCCACGTCACTGCAGAGCACCCGCCCCACCCCTGTAAAGCAGCACTACAGAGCCCCGCTCCAAGCCATCACCATCACCGCCGTCACCGCCAGCGCCCCGTACACCGCCGCCGCCACTCCCAAGCCGAAGCGCAGCAGGCCCTGCTCGGTCACTCCGGCAGATTTCGCCCGGTCGCCCGCCACCGCCAGGATCAGCATGATCATGGGCAGGGAGGTGAAGACGGCATGCCCCGCCGCACTGTTCTGCAGGGCCGCGAACCATGCCTCGAGACCCGCGCCGTCAGGTGCCAAGCGCTCCTGCAGCGGCAGCATCAGCGCGTTGCCGCCGACGTTCGACCCGGTGACGAAGCCGCCGAGCATCCCGAGCGCGGGCACCACCAGCGCGATGGCCGCCGGCGGCGCGCCCGTCACGGCCGCGCCCAGCTCGCCGATCATGCCGCTGTCCGCCATCAGGCAGCCGAGGACGACGAAACCGGTCAGCGCAAGCAGCGGCCGGCCGGCCCGGGCCAGTGCGGCACGCGCGTCCGCGCCGCTCGGGCGGCCCCGGTCAAGGAGGAGCGCGGCGGCCAGCAGGGGCAGTCCCGGTGACGAAAGGACCGCGAAGCTCGCACCGCCCGCGTGGAGTTCGAGCGGCGCGACCCCGGCGGCGGTCGCCGTGCGCAGAACGGCGATACCGCCCAGGACCATGCCGTACGCACGCAGCACCGTCCCCGGCGGCAGCAGTGGACCACCGTCGGGGGCACCGGATCCGTCGGGGGCACCGGACCCGTCAGGGGCGCCCGACCCACCGGGCCGCACCGCGAGCCGCCGGCGCCGTGCCGCGCACAGGAGCAGCCCCGCCGTCGTGACCAGCAACCCGGCCAGCACCCCGGCCGGTTGCACCATTCCCGCCCGGCCCAGTGCAAGGAGCCCGAGCGACAGCGCTCCGCCCGCGGCCCCCGCCACGACGGCCGTACGGAACCGGTGCCGCGGCCGGGCCAGCAGCGCCGCCCAGACCGTGACCAGCGGGAACACCAGGGAGCTCGTGATCGCGGTGGCCGTACCCAACTCCGCTGTGCCCGTGCCGGTGAGGGCCGCGCCGATGACGGTGGCGAGGCCGAGGGTGCCCCAGGGCATGATGTTCATGCCGAGCATGGCCTGGCGCAGCGCGGTCGCGGGCGGCGCGAGGGCGAGAAGGACCGGGACCGTGACGAGCAGCGACACCCCGAAGCCGGTCAGCGACTCGACCGTGGGCGCGATGCCCGCCACCACGAGCGCGATCTTCGCGGGTCCCGGCAGCGGCAGCCCCCGTACCCACTCCTGCAGCGACCGGTGCACCCCGTGGCGGGTCAGGACCTGGCTGAGATAGACGCCGGGCAGCATCACCGCCGCGGCGTTGAGCACAAGCAGTCCCGCACCGCCGGCGCCGGCGGTCAGCGCGTCGCCCGGCAGGGCGAAGTCCGGCACCCACCAGATCAGCAGCGCGGCCGCGACCGCACCGACGGCCGCCGCCACGTGCGCCGGGCGCCGCAGCCCGGTGATCATTCCCAACACCATGACGAGCGGTGACACCGCCATCGCCCACACCATCGCACTGCCTTTCGTTCGCGTCCCGGCAGCCTCGCGGTGCGGCGGGGCACGGGTCTTGAACGAAAGTCGCGGTCTACTCCCGGCGCGGGGAACGTCAGGGTGCGCGCGGAACGTCAAGGTGCACGGGGAACGTCAACGTGCGCAGGGAACGTCAGCGTGCACAGGGAACATCAGGGTCGAATCGCCCCGGGTGTGGTCCCGAAGTACCGCTTGCAGATACGTGTCAGATGGGCCTGGTCGGAGAAGCCCGCGGCCGCCGCCACCTCGGCCGGCCGGCCCCCGCGCAGGAGCATCCGCCGGGCCCGGTTCGCGCGCAGCCGCAGCAGATAGGCGTGCGGCGGCAGCCCGTACGCCTGCCGGAACGCCGCGATCAGGGACGCGCGCGGCATGCCGGTCGCCGCGCTGAGCTCCGCCACGGTGACGGGCTCGGTCCACCGGTCGTGCAGCACCTGCCGCGCCAGGTCCGGCCCGCGGTGTCCGCCCTGCCGCCCTGCCGCCCGCGCCGGCCCCGTACGCGCATGTCGTCCCAGTACCGCCCCCAGCCCGTCGAGCAGCAGTGACTCCGCCGTCAGCGGATCGTCACCGGCCACCTCCTGCGCCGCGTGCACACGGCGCAGCCGGGCGAAAAGACCGTCGTCCCGTACGGCCGTCTCCGGGAACCACACCTCCCGCGCGCCCAGCCGCTCGCGCGCCAGTTCCTCGACCATGCCGGTGTCGAAGTAGAACATCCGGTAGCGCCACCCGGCCTCGTCTGCGGCGAAGCCGGTGTGCACCTGCCCCGGGTTGATGATCACCAGCTGCCCGGCCGGGATCACGACCTGGCCACCCGCCAAGTGCAGCCCCTCGGCCCCCTCTTCGATGACGCCGACGGACAGCTGCTCATGACTGTGCCGGTCGAAGGCGAACCGCTCGAACCGTGCCGCCAGCAACTCCACCTGCGAGCTGCCCTGAGCGGTCCACAACCGCGCGTGCTCTCCCCCACTCCCCATGCCCGGCATGCTCGCAGACCGACGCCCCCGCCCTAAGGCCCGTCTCACGCCGCCGCCGGGGATCGGGCCGTCCACCCCACGAAGGAGTGGTCTTCTCCACGCGAAGCGGATGCGCAGTGCATTCATCCCACTACGCTTGGTGAACATGAAAATTGCTTTCGTCGGGAAGGGCGGCAGCGGCAAGACCACGCTGTCCTCTCTCTTCATCCGCCACCTCGCCACCACGGGCGCCCCGGTCATCGCCGTCGACGCGGACATCAACCAGCACCTCGGTGCCGCGCTCGGACTCGACGAGGACGAGGCCACCGCCATGCCCGCGATGGGGGCGCGGCTGCCGCTCATCAAGGACTACCTGCGCGGCAGCAACCCGCGGATCGCCTCGGCCGAGACGATGATCAAGACGACACCGCCCGGCGAGGGTTCGCGTCTGCTGCGGATCCGGGAGGACAACCCGGTCTACGAAAGCTGCGCCCGCGAGGTGGAACTCGACGGCGGCACCGTCCGTTTGATGGTCACCGGGCCCTTCACCGAGTCCGATCTCGGCGTCGCCTGCTATCACTCGAAGGTCGGGGCGGTCGAGCTCTGTCTCAACCATCTCGTCGACGCCCGCGACGAGTTCCTGGTCGTCGACATGACGGCGGGATCCGACTCCTTCGCCTCCGGCATGTTCACCCGCTTCGACATGACGTTCCTGATCGCGGAGCCCACCCGCAAGGGCATCTCGGTCTACCGGCAGTACAAGGAGTACGCCCGCGACTTCGACGTCGCCCTCAAGGTCGTGGGCAACAAGGTGCAGGGGCAGGACGACATCGACTTCCTCCGGGAGGAAGTCGGCGAGGACCTCCTGGTGACGGTGGGGCACTCGGACTGGGTGCGCGCGATGGAGAAGGGCCGGCCGCCCCGGTTCGAGCTCCTCGAAGCGCCCAACCGTGCCGCGCTCGAGACCATGCGCACGGTCGCGGACGCCGCGTACGAGCGCAGGGACTGGGAGCGGTACACGCGGCAGATGGTGCACTTCCACCGCAAGAACGCGGCGAGTTGGGGCAACGCGAAGGCCGGGGCCGACCTGGCTGAGCAGATCGACCCCGGCTTCGTGCTGGATGAGCGTGCGGTGCTCTCAGTGAGCTGAGCAGCGCCCTTTCGTCAGTGGCCCGCTCCGTGGTCCGCCGGCTTCGCCGCCGGTGCACCCGGGACGCCCTTCGGGGCGGGGGCGGGCTGCTGACCCGAGAGGAAGGCGGCCCAGCCCTCCTGCGGCGCCTGGCCCACCTTGAGCGTGGTCATCTTCTCCAGGACCTGCGGGTCCTGAGCGTCCAGCCAGTCCGTCAGCTGGCGGAAGGACACACAGCGGACATCGCGCTTGGTGCAGACGCGCTCGATCGTCTCCTCGATGGCGCGCATGTACGCGCCGCCGTTCCAGGACTCGAAGTGGTTGCCGATGATCAGCGGTGCGCGGTTGCCGTTGTACGCGCGCTCGAAGCCCGCGAGCAGGCCGTCGCGCATCTGGTCGCCCCAGTACTCGTGCATGGACGGGTCGCCCTGCGTCGTCGAACCCGACTGGTTGACCATGAAGTTGTAGTCCATGGTCAGCGTCTCGAACTTGCGCCCAGGCACCGGCACCAGCTGCATCGACAGATCCCACAGGCCCTGCTTCTTCTTGGGCCAGACCTGGTCGTTCACGCCGCTCGTGTCATAGCGGAAGCCGAGCTCGCGTGCGGCCCGCGTGAAGTTCTTCTGCCCTTCCAGGCAGGGCGTACGGGCGCCGATCAGTTCCTTGTCGTAGTCGAACGGGAGCGGAGCGGCCTTCATGGAACCGGAGTTGGTCTTCCAGTTCTTCACGAAGGACTTGGCCTCCGCGATCTCGTGCTTCCACTCCTCGACCGACCACTCGCCGACTCCGCCGCCCTTGCCGCAGAAGTGGCCGTTGAAGTGGGTGCCGATCTCGTTGCCCTCGAGCCAGGCGCCGCGCAGCTGCTCCACGGTGTCCTTGATCCCCTGGGCGTCGCCGAAGCCGATGTCCGAGCGTCCTGCCGCGTGCTGCGGCGGCTCGTACAGCTCCTTCTTGTCCTCGGGCAGGAGGTATACGCCGCTGAGGAAGTACGTCATGGTCGCGTTGTTGGCCTTGGCGACCTTGCGGAAGTGCGAGAAGAGCTTCTGGCTGTCCTCGCCCGCGCCGTCCCAGGAGAAGACCACGAACTGCGGGGGCTTCTGGCCCGGCTTGAGCCGCTCGGGCACGGCGAGGTTCGGCTGGCTTCCGGTGTACGCGGTCGAGCCGTCGCCGATCGGGCGCAGCACGCTGCCCGGCGCGGGGACCTTCGGGGCGTTCTGCGCACCGCCGGCACCCTCCTTCTTGACGCTCTCGCCGGAGCCGGACTCTCCGCTCGAACAGCCGGCCAGCGCCACGGCGAGTGCCGTGCTCGCGGCCAGGCACGCGGCGAGCCTCTTGGTGGCGGCCATGCGCCCACCTACTTCCTTCGGATCTCGGGTGGTCGGGGTTGGGGCGCGGCCAAGGTCGCATGCGACGCAGGGTGAATTGGTATGACAAGCCGATGAATTTACTCATTCACTCTTGAAGGTGAATGATTACCCCATTTGCCCCGATAATCCGGCCGAGCTCTTTACTCTCCATTACGATCCGTTTACCGAGAGTTGAGAAAGATCCCGCCGCTGTACGCCGTGACCCACGGCCGCGAACACCCCCGTCCATGGCATCGGGGGACCCCTAGCGACCGCGTAGCCCCGGAGGAGACGGGAACCTATGTCTGCCTATGTCCCCACCCGTACCGACAGCTCTTCGCCGGACCCGGAGGACGGTGGACCGCACGGTCCGCCGAAGACGGCACGCCGCCGCCGGTTCCACCTGGCGGGCGCCGATGTGTCCGCCTCGATCTCCGTGTTCCTGATCGCGCTGCCGCTGTCTCTCGGCATCGCCCTCGCTACCGGCGCCCCGCTCCAGGCGGGTCTGGTGGCCGCCGCCGTCGGCGGTCTCGTGGCCGGCCGCTTCGGCGGATCGCCGCTCCAGGTGTCGGGCCCCGCGGCCGGACTCACCGTGGTCACCGCCGACTTGATCCAGCAGTACGGCTGGCGCACCACCTGCGCCATCACCGTCATGGCGGGTCTGGCCCAGCTGGGCCTGGCGTATCTGCGCGTGGCCCGTTCCGCGCTCGCCGTGAGCCCCGCGATCGTGCACGGCATGCTGGCCGGTATCGGCATCACCATCGCCGTGGCCCAGCTGCACATCGTGCTCGGCGGCTCGCCGCACAGCTCGGTGGTCGACAACGTCCGTGAGCTGCCGAGCCAGTTGGCGGACATCCACCCCGCCGCGCTGTCGATGAGTGCGCTCACCCTCGTCGTGCTGCTCGCGTGGCCCCGTATCCCCGGCGCCTTCGGGCGGGGGCTGCGGAAGATTCCCGCGGCGCTCGCCGCGGTCGCCGCCGCCACCGCCGCGGCCGCGTTCGGCGGGCTGGACCTGCCGCGGGTCGACCTGCCGTCGTGGAGCAACCACGCGCTGGTCGGACTGCCCGAGGGGCCCGTACTCGGCCTGATCGCAGCGGTGTTGACGATCACCCTGGTCGGCAGTGTCGAGTCGCTGCTCTCCGCGGTCGCCACCGACAAGCTGGCCTCCGCGCGCAGGGACGCGATGCCCGTACCGCGTGCGGACCTCGACCGCGAGCTGCGCGGACAGGGCATGGCGAACATCGTCTCGGGTTCGCTCGGCGGGCTGCCGATCACCGGTGTCGCGGTGCGCAGCACGGCAAACGTCCGGGCGGGTGCCGTCAGCCGCAACTCCACGATGTTGCACGGCCTGTGGATCATCATCGCGGCGCTGCTGCTCGTGCCGGTGCTCGATCTGATCCCGCTGGCCGCCCTCGCCGCCCTGGTGATGGCGATCGGCATCCAGATGGTCTCGATCAACCACATCCGCAGCGTGACCCGCCATCGCGAGGTCCTGGTGTACGCGGTGACCACGGTCGGGGTCGTCTTCTTCGGCGTGCTCGAAGGCGTGGCCGTCGGCATCGCGGTGGCCGTCGGGGTCGCGCTGCACCGGCTCGCCCGTACGAGGATCACGTACGAGGAGCGGGCGGGCGTCCACCATGTGCGGATCCGCGGCCAGTTGACCTTCCTCGCCGTGCCGCGGCTGACGCGGGCGCTGCACCAGGTGCCACCCGGGTCCGAGGCGGTGGTGGAGATCGACGGGTCGTTCATGGACCACGCCGCGTTCGAGACCCTGCAGGACTGGCAGGACGCGCATGCCGCGCGCGGCGGAAAGGCGGAGCTCACCGGGCGTTCCGGGCCGCTCGCCGCTCCCGCGCGACAGGACGGGAACGACCACTCGTGCTGCGGGCCCTGGACCCCGTGGCGCAACCACAGCTGCACGCCCGAGCGGACGGCCGACCACGGGACGCGTCAACTGGCCAGCGGCATCAGCGCGTTCCAGCGCAACACGGCTCCGCTCGTGCGCAGCGAGCTCGCCCGGCTGGCACGCGAGGGGCAGCGGCCGCAGCAGCTCTTCCTGACCTGCGCGGACTCCCGGCTCGTCACGTCGATGATCACGTCGAGCGGTCCCGGCGACCTCTTCGTCGTCCGCAATGTGGGCAATCTCGTGCCGCTGCCCGGGGCCGAGAGCGGGGACGACTCTGTGGCCGCGGCGATCGAGTACGCCGTGGACGTGCTGCGGGTGCAGTCGATCACCGTCTGCGGGCACTCCGGCTGCGGGGCCATGCAGGCCCTGCTCAACACCCCGCCGGATCAGGCCGATTCACCGCTGCGGCGCTGGCTGAAGCACGGGCGGCCGAGCCTGGAGCGGATGGCGGGCAAGGAGCACGCCTGGGCGCGGCTCGCGGGGCGGGCGCCGGCCGACGCGGTCGAGCAGCTCTGCCTGACCAATGTGGTGCAGCAGCTGGAGCATCTGCGGGCGCATCCCGCGGTGGCCCGGGGCATCGAGGAGGGCCGGCTCGCCCTGCACGGGATGTACTTCCACGTGGGCGAGGCGCAGGCCTATCTGCTCGCCGAGCCCGAGCGGCTCTTCGACCGGGTGGCCGAGGTCCAGGAGGCATCACCGCAGGCCGTGACCACGACGGCGGGCCGATAGCCGCCGCCGGGCGCGGTTGAACCGAATCCCTTTCCCGTACGTGCCAGGGTGTGGCTCCAGTGCATGGGGCCACACCCTCACACAGGTCTAAACCAATCAGCCGTAGGCCCTTGTCACCGGCAGGGTCCGTCTGATGAGCTGTGGCCTGGGACACAACGGACACCCACCCTGGGAAAGGGAGATGTCGTGAGCAACGAATCCTTGGCCAACCTGCTCAAGGAAGAGCGCAGGTTCGCGCCGCCCGCCGACCTGGCCGCGAACGCCAACGTCACCGCGGAGGCGTACGAGCGGGCCAAGGCCGACCGGCTGGGCTTCTGGGCCGAGCAGGCGCGCCGGCTGAGCTGGGCGACCGAGCCGACCGAGACCCTCGACTGGTCGAACCCGCCCTTCGCGAAGTGGTTCGCCGACGGCAAGCTGAACGTCGCGTACAACTGCGTCGACCGCCACGTGGAGGCCGGCAACGGCGACCGCGTCGCCATCCACTTCGAGGGCGAGCCGGGCGACAGCCGCGCGATCACCTACGCCGAGCTCAAGGACGAGGTCTCCAAGGCGGCCAACGCCCTCACCGAGCTGGGTGTGGAAAAGGGCGACCGCGTCGCGATCTACATGCCGATGATCCCGGAGACCGCGGTCGCGATGCTGGCCTGCGCCCGGATCGGCGCCGCCCACTCGGTGGTCTTCGGCGGCTTCTCGGCCGACGCGCTCGCCACCCGTATCCAGGACGCGGACGCCAAGGTCGTCATCACCTCCGACGGCGGCTACCGCAGGGGCAAGCCCTCCGCGCTGAAGCCGGCCGTGGACGCGGCGATCGAGAAGGGCGCGGGCGTCGAGCACGTACTCGTCGTGCGCCGCACCGGCCAGGAGGACATCTCCTGGACCGAGGGCCGCGACGTGTGGTGGCACGAGCTGGTCGACGGCCAGTCCGCCGAGCACACCCCCGAGGCCTTCGACGCCGAGCACCCGCTGTTCATCCTCTACACCTCGGGGACGACGGGTAAGCCGAAGGGCATCCTGCACACCTCCGGCGGCTACCTCACGCAGGCCGCGTACACGCACCACGCCGTCTTCGACCTCAAGCCGGAGACCGATGTCTACTGGTGCACCGCCGACGTCGGCTGGGTCACCGGCCACTCGTACATCGTCTACGGGCCGCTGGCGAACGGTGCCACGCAGGTCATGTACGAGGGCACCCCGGACACCCCGCACCAGGGCCGGTTCTGGGAGATCGTGCAGAAGTACGGCGTCACGATCCTCTACACCGCGCCCACCGCGATCCGGACGTTCATGAAGTGGGGCGACGACATCCCCGCGAAGTTCGATCTCACCAGCCTGCGGGTCCTCGGCTCCGTCGGTGAGCCGATCAACCCCGAGGCCTGGGTCTGGTACCGCAAGAACATCGGCGGCGACCGCACCCCGATCGTGGACACCTGGTGGCAGACCGAGACCGGCGCGATGATGATCTCGCCACTGCCGGGCGTCACCGAGACCAAGCCGGGCTCCGCCCAGACCCCGCTGCCGGGCATCTCCGCCACCGTCGTGGACGACGAGGCGAACGAGGTCCCCAACGGCGGCGGTGGCTACCTGGTCCTCACCGAGCCGTGGCCGTCGATGCTGCGCACCATCTGGGGCGACGACCAGCGGTTCATCGACACGTACTGGTCGCGCTTCGAGGGCAAGTACTTCGCCGGCGACGGCGCCAAGAAGGACGACGACGGCGACATCTGGCTGCTCGGCCGCGTGGACGACGTGATGCTGGTGTCGGGTCACAACATCTCCACCACGGAGGTCGAGTCCGCGCTCGTCTCGCACCCGTCGGTCGCCGAGGCGGCGGTCGTGGGCGCGGCCGACGAGACCACCGGACAGGCGATCGTGGCCTTCGTGATCCTGCGGGGTTCGGCCGACGCGGAGGCCGAGGGCCTCGTCGCGGACCTCCGCAACCACGTCGGTGCCACCCTCGGCCCGATCGCCAAGCCCAAGCGGATCCTGCCGGTGGCCGAGCTGCCGAAGACCCGCTCCGGCAAGATCATGCGGCGTCTTCTGCGGGACGTGGCGGAGAACCGTGAGCTCGGTGATGTCACCACACTCACCGACTCCTCCGTGATGGACCTCATCCAGACCAAGCTCCCCTCGGCGGGCTCGGAGGACTGACCCCCGTAGCGCTGCGTACACGAAGGGCACCCGGCAACGCGCCGGGTGCCCTTTTCGTACGTAAAGTGAAGATCGCCAGATTCGTCCCTGTGGGCGCCCTGTAAGGTGATGCGAAAAGTTCCACAGGGTGTGCCGGGAAGTCTGGTCGGCGACTGCATTTCGCGATCCGTCGTGCCGTACCGACCCGGAGGTCTCCCCGTGGCCGCGCCCAACAAGAACAACCGCAAGGTACTCGGCAGGCTCTCCCTGCCCGAGCGGACCTTCATCGCGGACGCGCTGCGGACCGAGACCGTCGGCGGCGTGCTGCTGCTCATCGCCGCCATCGTCGCCCTGGTCTGGGCGAACACCCCGCTCAGCGACAGCTACGCCTCGGTGCGCGACTTCCACATAGGCCCCGCCTCGCTCGGCCTGGACCTCTCGATCCAGCACTGGGCCGCCGACGGACTGCTCGCGATCTTCTTCTTCGTGGCCGGTATCGAGCTCAAGCGTGAGCTGGTGGCCGGCGATCTGCGCGACCCCAAGGCCGCGATCCTTCCGGTCGTCGCGGCGCTGTGCGGAATGATCGTGCCCGCGCTCGTGTACGTCCTGACCAACGTCACGGGCGACGGGTCGCTGAAGGGCTGGGCCGTACCGACCGCGACCGACATCGCGTTCGCCCTCGCCGTACTCGCCGTGATCGGCACCTCGCTGCCGTCCGCGCTGCGCGCCTTCCTGCTCACCCTCGCCGTGGTCGACGACCTCTTCGCGATCATGATCATCGCGGTCTTCTTCACGGACTCCCTGAACTTCGCCGCACTCGGCGGCGCCGTCGTCGGCCTCGCCGTCTTCTGGCTGCTCCTCCGCAAGGGCGTACGCGGCTGGTACATCTACATCCCGCTCGCCCTGGTGATCTGGGGCCTGATGTACAACAGCGGCGTGCACGCCACCATCGCCGGTGTCGCGATGGGCCTGATGCTGCGCTGCAGCCGCAAGGACGACGAGCAGCACTCCCCCGGCGAGCACATCGAGCACCTCGTACGGCCCCTGTCGGCCGGGCTCGCGGTGCCGCTGTTCGCCCTGTTCTCGGCGGGAGTCTCGGTCTCCGGCAAGGCGATCGGCGATGTGTTCACGCAGCCCGAGACGCTCGGTGTGGTGCTCGGTCTCGTGGTCGGCAAGACGGTGGGCATCTTCGGCGGTACATGGCTCGCGGCCCGCTTCACCCGGGCCGAACTCAGCGACGAGCTGGCCTGGCCCGATGTGTTCGCGGTCGCGTCGCTCGCCGGGATCGGCTTCACGGTCTCGCTGCTCATCGGCGAACTCGCCTTCAAGGACGACACGGCGATGATGGCCGAGGTCAAGGCGGCCGTCCTGCTCGGCTCGCTGATCGCTGCCGTACTCGCGACGGTGCTGCTCAAGCTGCGGAACGCCAAGTACCGCGCGATGGTCGAGGACGAGGAGCGCGACGAGGACCTCGACGGGATCCCGGACATCTACGAGCAGGACAACCCCGAGTACCACCTGCGGATGGCCGCGATCTACGAGAAGAAGGCCGCCGAACACCGCCGTCTCGCCGAGGCGAGCGCCGCACGAAGCGCCGAACTGAGCCCCGCGGGAAGCGGCGAGGACACCGGCCCGGCACGTCGCTCCTGATGAGTGTGGACGAGACGCTGGCCCGGGCGGACGCGGATCTGGCCACCGGGCGGGTGCCGGTGGCCAGGCAACGGCTGCGCGACCTGGTCGCCGCCTACCCGGCGGACCTGCCCGTACGGCGCCGCCTGGCCGAGTTATACCGCCTGTACGGGGACCGGCGGAGGCCGGGCGGTGGATATACCTGGAGGCCGACCGGGACCCCGAGGAGACCGCGGCCTTGGTGGTCCCGGCGGACCCCAGGCGAAGCAGAAAGTCCGGCAGTCCGGCATGATCTGACATTGCCGTACTGCTGTACTGCCGTACTGCCGTACTGCCGTGACGCCAGATCTGAAGAGGGAGACCGCGATGAGCGACGCCGTTGACGGCGACCGCAGCCTGGGGCAGCTGGTCGCCTCGGCTACCAGCGAGATGTCGGCGCTGATCCATGATGAGATCGCGCTGGCGAAGGCGCAGTTGCGCAAGGACGTGACGCGAGGGGGCATCGGCAGCCTCGTGGCCTTCGTCGCCGTGGCCGTGTTCATCTTCTCCCTGCCGATGCTGAGCTTCGCGCTCGCGTACGGGATCAACAGTTGGACCGGCGGGTTCAACGGCAGCGGCGGCTGGAATCTCGCCTGGTGCTTCCTGCTCTCCTTCGCCGCGAGCGTGGCGCTCACCCTCCTCCTCGGCCTCGTCGCATGGATCTTGTTCAAGAAGGCCCAGAAGGACGAAGGCCGCCAGAAGGTCGCCGCCTCCGCCAAGGAGACCGCCGCCGTGCTCGGCAACGTCAAGCCGCATCCGCGTCCCGTCACCGCCTCGGCCAGGGGTGAACTCACCCGCGCGGTCGAGGACGCCAAGCCTGTGGCACGCTCGTCTTCATGACGGACCCTTCCGCGACATCGGTAGTACGCCTGGACGGCCCCTGGACGCACCGAGACGTCGCGGCGAACGGGGCCCGTTTCCATATCGCCGAGATGGGAGACGGGCCGCTCGTCCTGCTCCTGCACGGCTTCCCGCAGTACTGGTGGACCTGGCGCCACCAGCTGCCCGCGCTCGCCGAGGCCGGCTTCCGCGCGGTCGCGATGGATCTGCGGGGCGTCGGCGGCAGCGACCGTACGCCGCGCGGCTACGACCCGGCGAACCTCGCGCTCGACATCACCGGAGTCGTACGGTCCCTCGGCGAGCCCGACGCCGCGCTCGTCGGTCATGACCTCGGCGGATACCTCGCGTGGACCGCGGCCGTGATGCGGCCCAAGCTGGTGCGCCGGCTCGCGGTCTCCTCGATGCCGCATCCGCGGCGCTGGCGTTCGGCGATGCTCGGCGACATACGGCAGACCAAGGCCGGCTCGTACATCTGGGGCTTTCAGCGGCCCTGGCTCCCCGAGCGCCAACTGGTCGCGGACGACGGCGCGTTGGTCGGCGAGCTGATCCGCGACTGGTCGGGGCCGCGGCTTCCGGAGGACGCGGCGGTGGCCACGTATCAGAAGGCGATGAGCATTCCGTCCACGGCGCACTGCTCGATCGAGCCGTACCGGTGGATGGTGCGGTCGATGGCGCGTCCCGACGGGATCCAGTTCAACCGGCGGATGAAGCGTCCGGTGCGGGTGCCCACGCTGCATCTGCACGGCTCGCTCGACCCGGTGATGCGGACGCGCAGCGCGGCGGGCTCGGGCGAGTACGTCGAAGCGCCGTACCGCTGGCGCCTGTTCGACGGTCTGGGGCACTTCCCGCACGAAGAGGATCCCGTGGCCTTCTCGAAGGAGCTCGTCGAGTGGCTGAAGGACCCTGAGCCCGACCGCTGAG
>NZ_JACTVJ010000077.1 GCF_014493765.1 Streptomyces polyasparticus | reverse complement strand
CAGACCATCTCCACGATCACCGACGCGGTCATGGAGGGCATGGCCGAATGGCAGGCCCGCCCCCTTGATCGCGTCTATCCGGTGGTCTTCGTGGATGCCATCAACGTGAAGATTCGCGATGGCAAGGTCGCTAACCGGCCGATCTACCTCGCGATGGCGGTCACCGTCGAGGGCACCCGCGACATCCTCGGGATCTGGGCCGGTGACGGTGGCGAGGGTGCCAAGCACTGGCTGCAGGTCTTCACCGAGCTGAAGAATCGCGGAGTTGAAGATGTCCTGATGCTCGTCTGCGACGGGTTGAAGGGCCTGCCGGACGCGGTCGAGACGGTCTGGCCCCGAACTGTCGTGCAGACGTGCATCGTTCACCTGATTCGCAACAGCATCCGCTACTGCGCCCGTCAGGACTGGGACAAGGTCGCCCGTGATCTCAAGCCCGTCTACACCGCGCCGAGCGAGTCCGCCGCGACCGAACGGTTCCTGGAGTTCTCCGAGAAGTGGGGCAGCAAATATCCCGCAGTGATCAAGCTGTGGTCCGACGCCTGGGCCGAGATGGTGCCCTTCTTGTCCTTCGACGTCGAGATCCGCAAGGTGATCTGTTCGACGAACGCGATCGAGAGCGTGAACGCCCGGATCCGCAAGGCGGTCCGCGCCCGCGGCCACTTCCCGTCGGAGGCCGCCGCGTTGAAGTGCGTCTATATGGCGCTGATGAGTCTGGATCCCACCGGCAAGGGCCGTCGCCGATGGACGATGCGCTGGAAGGCGCCCCTGAACGCCTTCCAGATCGCCTTCGACGGCCGCCTCACCCCGACTGACCAGCGATAACTCAACAACCAAGATCAGCCGTTAACTTGACACACCCCTCGCCGCAGACAGGCCACGTCGCGCCATTCGAACTGCTGCAAGAAGTTGGCCTCATCGGACTCCTGCAGCGTCACCGTGTCCTTGAGACTGGAGTGGTCACGTGAAGGCACAGTCCCTTTGGACGAACCTGCCGACGAGTCCGTCCGTCCTCTGCCGCCTGTGTCAACACGCTGCATGCCCCAGCAATATCTGCTGTTGCACGTGCGCTCGTCCGAGCCGGGGCCTGTCAGAAGGATCGTGCAAGCCCGGTGTGACCGGTCTGGCATGAGACGTGGTCTCTGCCGGGAAGGATCACGATGGGCAACAGGGATGAACGGCCCCGCGACGGCGGCGAGATCGTACGCACGGGAGCCGAGTTGGCGCGACTGTCCAAGCAGGACCAGGAGTTGGCCCAGAATCTGGTGGAGCGGGCCCGTAGCGAGGGCCTGAATCTTGTCGGGGAGGACGGGCTGCTCAAAGGGCTGGTGAAGCTGGTCCTGGAGGGTGCCTTGGAGGCCGAGATGAGTGATCACCTCGGCTACGAGCGGGGTGACCGGGCCGGTCAGGGCAGCGGCAACTCCCGCAATGGCTCTTCACGGAAACGGGTGTTGACCGATGTCGGGGCGGTCGACATCGAGGTGCCCAAGGACCGGGCCGGGAGTTTCGAGCCGGCGATCGTGCCCAAGCACCAACGAAGGGTGGAAGGCTTCGACGAGGCGATCCTGTCGCTCTACGCGAAGGGCCTGACGACCGGAGAGATCCAGCCCATCTGGCCGAGATCTACGACATCGACGTCTTACGAGACCTCATCTCGAGGGCCACCGACAAGATCACCGAAGAGCTGGATGCCTGGCGGAACCGGCCGCCGGACCGTACCTATGCAGTCCTCATGATCGATGCGATCGTGCTGAAGATCCGCGATGGGGCGGTCGCGAACCGGCCCGTCTATATCGCCGTCGGCATCAACCTCGAAGGCGAACGCGACGTGCTCGGGATGTGGGTCGGCTCGGGCGGCGAGGGCGCCAAGCAGTGGATGGCCTGGCTGGCGGAGCTGACGAACCGCGGAGTCGCAGCAAGGCCACGGAGTTAAGCGGCGGAACCGTCCGTCAAGAGGGTGATCTCGTC
>NZ_JACTVJ010000076.1 GCF_014493765.1 Streptomyces polyasparticus | reverse complement strand
CAAAAATCAATATGTCTGTTTCTACCAATACTGTGACCTCTTTGCCTGGTCCTGACCCCCAGGCATCCTTCCGCCAGGAGCGGGAGAACCAAAAGTTCGATCCCGTACAAATGCACTACTTTTTGGAGGGATCGAAGGCTAGAGCTGAGGCGATTAAAAGACTCACTCAGCAAATGGAGCGTGACCCGGTTCTTGCTTCCGACTCCAGTATCTATGATTTGAACAAGGAACAACAGCGTGAGTTGACTGCTGTCAAAATCAACAGGATGGCCCGTTATATCGAGAATGATGATCCTAAAGACTTCAACCTTAGAATGAGTTTGTTTGGTCTTTTTGACCCACAAGTTGCCACCAGAATCGGTATCAACCTTGGATTGTTCCTTTCGTGTGTCCGTGGTAACGGAACCCCCGAGCAAATCGAGTACTGGACGTTTAACAAGGAAACCGCCGGTCTCAAGAGCATCTATGGATGTTTCGGTATGACCGAATTGGCCCATGGATCCAATGTTGCCGGATTGGAGACCACTGCTACTTATGACGAAGCCACCGAGGAGTTTGTCATCAACACCCCACACATTGGAGCCACCAAATGGTGGATTGGTGGTGCTGCTCATTCTTCCACTCACTGTAGTGTCTACGCCAGATTGATTGTCAAGGGTAAGGATTACGGTGTCAAGACCTTTGTTGTTCCTCTTCGTGACTCCAACCACGACTTGATGCCCGGTGTGACCGTTGGTGACATTGGTGCCAAGATGGGAAGAGATGGTATTGACAATGGATGGATCCAGTTCTCCGATGTTCGTGTGCCCAGATTTTTCATGTTGCAAAAATTCTGTAAGGTGTCCAAGGAGGGTAAAGTTACATTACCTCCATTGGAACAATTGTCGTATTCGGCTTTGTTGGGAGGAAGAGTATCCATGGTTCTCGATTCCTACCGTATGTCGGCCAAGATGTCTACCATTGCCTTGAGATATGCCGTGGCTAGACGTCAATTTAAGGGCTCCAGTAGCTCTGATGGTAAGGAAACGCAATTGATCAATTATCCATTACATCAAAGAAGATTATTCCCATACTTGGCCCAGGCTTATGTGTTGTCTGCAGCTGCCTTAAAGGTGGAGCACACCATTGAGCAAACTTTGGATGACTTGGATGCCGCGGTTGCTTCTAACGACATGCCAGCTATCATGCGTTCCATCGATGGCATGAAATCCTTATTTATTGATTCTGGTTCTTTGAAATCGACCAGTACTTGGCTCGGAGCCGAGGCTATCGACCAGTGTAGACAGGCATGTGGTGGCCACGGTTACTCGTCCTACTCTGGATTCGGAAAGGCTTACAACGACTGGGTTGTGCAATGTACTTGGGAAGGTGATAACAACGTTTTGGCCATGTCGGTTGGTAAGCCAATTGTCAGACTGATTCTGGAAGTTCTTGACAAGGGAAAGAAGGTTCGTGGATCCACTTCGTTCTTGAACCATACCAAGGAAAACTTGGGTGAAACCCCAGTCATCAGCAACGTTTCTGACCTTCAAGACTTGAAAAAGATTTTGACTGCTATTGAAGTGTTGATTATGCGTTTGGGTGCTGATGCTGTCAAGACCATCAAGGCCAACGGTGGAAACCAGGACAGTGTTTCTCCTCAATTGGTGGTTATTTCCAAGTTGAAGGCTAACCATTATGCTTTAGAAGAGTACATTCGCAGAGTGGACACCCACGATAACCTGGAACTCAAGCCATACCTTTTATCACTTGGAAGATTGTATGCTGCATCGATGATTATCGACCGTTTTGCCGGTGATTTCTTGACCTACTCTGTGTTGAGCACCAAGGTTGTGGCTGAAAACAACTCTATCAACCTTCCAAAATTGTGTGAAGAGGTTCGTCCTCATGTTATCACCTACACTGATTCTTTCCAATTGAGCGATATGATTATCAACTCTGCCATTGGAAAGTTCGATGGTAATGTCTACGAGAACTACTTTGGTATCGTTAAGGCTAACAATCCTCCATTCAAGACCAAGGCTCCTTACTCGGGCAGTTTGGAGGCTATGTTGAATAGACCTGTCAAAGAGGAGAGAGAAAGATTTGAAAAGATTGGCCAGGCCAAACAATTTTTATCTAAG
>NZ_JACTVJ010000075.1 GCF_014493765.1 Streptomyces polyasparticus | reverse complement strand
TGGCTCTGTCGGCGGTAAGTGACAGCGCATGTCGGTGAGTTCTGGCAGCGTTTCCTGCTTGGTGGGCCATGGAATGTCGGTGAGTTTTGGCAGCGGTTCGAGGGTTGTAACCGGTGGACTCGATGGTGTCGCGTGGTCGATGATCGGCTGGTGGAGAGAATCATCGATCTTGATCAGGCGGCCGCTCAGATTGTTGCTCGCCGGCAGCGATGGACGGCTGGCGGTCTGGTGGCCGGTCCGGTCACTTGGCGGGATGAGGCTGCGGCATGGCCGCAGCCTCTCGAAGAGGATCGTTCACGAGTAGAAGATCCCGACTCTGTCGGGATCCGTATTGCGGGTCCTGCGGATGCCGAGCTGTCTGTGGTGCTGTTCCGAGGTGGCTGGGCCGATGTCGAGTTCCTCGCGGATCTTGCCGACGAGGTCGTGAGCGAGGCCCCGCAGGTCACCTCGCCGAACGTGTTCGGCGAACTCCTCGACGACTACGTGTTCCGGGCATTCGGTCGGTCGGGGCCTGTCTCGGCGGCGTGACGGTCTTCATCGAGGAAGAGCCCTCTCTGGTCGTCAGCCAGCGTCCTTGCGTTCGTTGCGGGCCCTGGTCTGGGCGAGACGGAAGGAATCGGTGCCGGTCTCGATGATGTTCCCTCCGAAGGTGAGGCGGTCCACGATGGCGGTGCAGAGGCGGGGGTCGGTGAAGGTCTTTGTCCAGCCTCCGAAGCTTTCGTTGGAGGCGATCGCGACGCTGTTCTTCTCCTCGCGTTCGGTCAGAACCTGGAACATCAACTCGGCTCCCTGCTTGTCGAGTTCCATGTAGCCGAGTTCGTCGATGCATAGAAGATCGACGCGGCCGTAGCGGGCGATCGTCTTGGTCAGCTGTTTCTCGTCGGCGGCCTCGACGAGCTCGTTGACGAGCTTGGTGGCCAGGACGTACTTCACCCGGAATCCGGCCATGGCGGCTTCGGTGCCCAGTGCGATCAGCAGGTGAGACTTCCCAGTGCCGGAGTCGCCGATCAGGCAGAGCGGCAGGCCCTTCCTCACCCACTCGCACTTCGCGAGGGTGTGGATCACAGCGGCGTCGATGTTGGGGTTGGCGTCGAAGTCGAACTCTCGGATGGACTTCTGCCGAGGGAAGGCGGCGGCCTTGATCCGGCGCTCGGACCGGCGGCGGGCCCGGTCGTCACACTCGGCCAGCAGCAGCTCGGCGAGGAACCCGCGATAGGTCATCTGGGTCTTGGCCGCGTCCGTGGCGATCTCTTCGAACTGGGAGCGGATCGTGGGCAGGCGTAGAGCCTTGCAAGCGCCCTCGATGGCGGTGTCGGCGGCCTGTTCGGTCAGTCCGCGGCGTTTGGCGGTCATGGCATTTCTCCCTCGTGGCTGGTCCGGCTATGAGGCCGGGGGTGACGCAGAAGTTGGTCATAGGCGGCCACCGAGGGCAGCGGCCGGGTGTCGGGTGGCAGTCGCGCGATCCGTCGTGCGGTCAGCGAGGTCACGCCCGGTGCTCTCGCCGGCAGGAGGCCGGATCGGGGGTCCGACAGGGTGAGAGCGGTGACACCGTCGTCGGCGTCGGCCGATTTGCGTGCCTCCAGGGCGACTGCGTCCGAGGTCATCGCTCCGGCCCGCAGTGCGGAAGCCAGACCGGCCACCAGATACTCGTGGGCGATGTGCCGGCCCAGCAGCAGCACCTCGATCAGTGACCGGGTTCCTTCCTTGTCGCCGTGCAGCCTGCGAGCCTCGGCCCACCAGGCGTCATGGACCGGGGTGAACTTGCCTGCCGCTTGGGCCTGTTCGAGCGCAGTCGAGCCGGGCAGTGCACCAGGCTTGCGGATCAGGACCTCGAGGTAGTGATCCAGGACCATCCTCGACTGGGCCTTGCCCATCAACCGCTCGTGCCGGGCGACCTCGACGCCCTGGTCGTAGACCACCAGCTCGGACGCGTGCAGCATGACCCGCACCCGTTTCCCGATCAGCCGGACCGGTACCGAGTAGTGATTTGTGCGGACTCCGATCTGGCTGTAGCGGTTGACCCGCAGCGAAAACAGACGACCGGTCTCGAACGCCTCCATCGGCAGCGGCTTCAATAACGGAGCCTCGGCGGCGAAGTGTTCGCCGATCGTCCGCGGCCGGGAGCGGATCCGCCTCGCGTCGTCTTCCTGGTCCCACCGGTCGACCATCTCGTTGAGCTCGGCCAGCGAGGCGACCTCTGGGACCGGGACCAAGTGGTTGCGGCGGAAGTAGCCGATCTGGCCCTCAACCCCGCCCTTTTCGTGGGCGCCCTCGATCCCGGGGCGGCAGTAGAACGCCTCCAGATCAAAGTGCGAGCGGAACGCGGTCCACCGCTCGGTCTCAACCCTGGCCCGGTTGAACCCCAGCACCTGGGCGACCGCCGAGTTGAGGTTGTCGTAGCGGACCTTGCCGGTCGGAACCCCACCGAGGACCCTGAAGGCGTGGACGTGTCCCTCGAAGAACGCCTCCTGGCCGCCGGTGGCGAAGATCCGGTGGACTGCCTTGCCCGAGTAGGACAGGCGGAAGGAAAACAACACGCACTTGACCGTCTCGCCGGCCAGTCGCACCGTCACGTCCCCGAAGTCGACCTCCGCCTCGGCGCCCGGCCGGTGCGACTGCGGCACGAACGCCTTCGCAACCCCGAATCCAGCCGCAAGCCGGATCTCGTCCCGGCGCACCCGCACGTAGTCCCGCACCATCCCGTACGAAATCTCCGCCGCAGTGTGCTCGTCCACCAGCCGGTCGAAGACCCGCTTCGCGGTGTGCCGCTGCTTGGGCGGAGCCCGCAGATCGGCCCTCAGCATCGCGTCGATCAGCCCCTTGTAGGGGTCCAGCCGAGTCGGCCTGGGCGGGAGCTTCTTGCGCGGCTCGGGCCAGGCGGACGACATCGCCTTCTCGACCGTACGGAACCCGACACCGTACTTATGCTGCAGAGCCCGCTTCGACAGGCCCGCACGGGAATCACGGCGGATCGCCGCGTACAGATCGACTTTGGACATCGGCGGCATCGGCGCCCCCTCAACACGAGGAGCACTCCGATAGTCCCACCGCAACCCTGTGGCCGCTGCCAAAACTCATCGACATCACGTCACGCCGTCACCGGCCGCTGCCAGAACTGACCGTCAAACGCTGTCGCTACTCGTAGACAGAGTCA
>NZ_JACTVJ010000074.1 GCF_014493765.1 Streptomyces polyasparticus | reverse complement strand
ACAAGGGGAGGTAGTCATGCCAACTCCGAAGGCCGGTAACCCCGTTGCGGGGCTACGAAAAAGGTAATGGGGGGGGGCTACCCCAAGACCAACGGCTTCACGGAAGATGCCGAAGAGCCAGCTTGTCATGGCCGCCGTCCGTGCGCGCGGCGCATCAGTGTCCGTCGCGGGCTCGAATACCGGGCGCAGGGCCAGAGGCCGAGTACGATCGGACTGGCCGTTCCTGTAGTGCGACCGCAGACACGAACAGCTTCGCGGCAAAGAATGTCGCAGGCCCGCACCTTCCGGCAATGGATGTGGGCCCGCAGTCCAGCCACCCCTCGCCGTCACGGTGCAGGTTGCTTTCCCCTCGCATATTGCAAGCACCCACGCGCCGCGAGGAGTTCGTGGGGCCCGCAGTCAGAAGGGGGAGATCTGCTGCGGGCCCCGGAGCCGACCTGGATGACGGATCCGGCCGGTCAACCGAGGTGACAACGCGGGGGATGCGTGTGCGACCTCGGGGGGCGAGCAGTGGACGACATTGCGGGGACGTCCGCCGCTCTGCTTTCGAAGGTAGCGCGAACACCAGGGATGCGTTGAGGGACCTTGGTCCTGCATAGCCCCGACTTCTTGTCAACTTTCGTCAGCCATTAGGTGATTGGTGCCCTCGGCGAAGGGACTGCGAGTGGTAGCGGTGGCTGGCGAGCATGGAGTGTCCTAGACATCGGGCCGGCCTGCAGTCGGTGGTGATAGCGGGTAGCCGGATGGTGTCCCGCCAAGGACACCGTTGGCGAATTCGGTGATAGTTCATTGAGGTCGAAGGCGGCGGAAGCGTGAGGTCCTGGTCTTGGCGAGGGGTGTTTCGGTGAGCCAGGCTTCGGTGCGGATGATGTTCAGGGCGGCGGTGGTCAGCTCGTGTTGGAAGCGCGTCTTGTCCAGTCCGCAGTAGCGGGTCCGGCGGAGTCCGCAGCGCCGGAGTCCTTGTCCGAAGGCTGCTTCGATGCCGGCGCGTGTCATGTATCGCCGCTTCCAGGAGTCGGTCTGCTGGGCCTGGCGGGTAAGCCGGATGGCCTCGTGCTCCTCGCGCGGGCCCAGGGTGACCTTGCGTTCTCCGGTCTTGGAGCGGGTGCAGAGGTTGCGGACCGGGCAGGGCAGACAGTGCTGTGGTGAGAAGAACACGTAGGTTTCGGGGTGCCCGCGTCGGCCCAGGTGAGGCTTCCAGCGGACGCTATTGTGTCCCTGGGGGCAGGTCGCCTGCCGGTTCTCCCAGTCGATGGTGAAGCTGTCGACGTCGAAGCCCTGGCCGGCACAGCCCTGCCAGGAGACGTCCTCATGGATCGGGCCGATCAGCTCGACCCCGTGGGCAGGTTGGCTGGTGGCCAGCAGAGCGGCCCTGATGTACCCGCGGTCGACCAGGTTCTCGTTGGCCAGCAGGCCGTCATCGGCGAGATAGACGTGAATCTCGTCGGTGACCTCCACATCGGTGATGGTGGCCACCGTCGTCGTCATGTGGGTGATCAGATGCGGGGCATCGCTGTCGCAGATCTCCGTCAGATGGATCTTGTACCCGCTCCCGTCACAGCCGCGCTTGATGTTGTAGCGGGCGTCAGGGTCGTAAGGCGACTCGAGGCGCTGATGTGAGGGCGGCATCTCCTTGGGCGTGCGCGCCCGCAGCCGCCCGCCTTCGAAGACGTACTGCTGGTCCCAGCAGGTTTGCAGTGCTTGGACCTGCGGCAGTTGGCGCAGCCAGGGCGGGGAGCCGGAAGCATAGAGCGCGTCGAGCAGGAGGATGCTGTCCTGCCCGCTCTGCTCGAAGTAGGCCGTGCGTTCCTGCTCTGAACGTGGCAGACGATAGTTCTCGATCCGCCGTCCGTAGCGGTCGAACCAGTCCGCGGCGCCAAGTCGGCCAGCCGCTCGGGCGCCACGGCGGCCAAGACGTTCAGGGCGGCCCGCAGATGCTCTGCGGTCAGTTCGAGGCGGTTCAACCGGCGCACAGCGGCAAGGACATGAGTGGAGTCGGTGCGCTGCCGACCGGGGCGTTTGAGCAGGCCCGCCTCGCGCATCTGGTCCAGGAGCAGATCCAGCAGGCGTTGAGGGTCCGTGCTGTTGATGTTGCGGTCGCGGAATTCGCTGAGCAGCGAGTGGTCGAACCCGGCGTCCGTCAGCTCCAGGCCCAGGAGGAACTTCCAGTTGATGCGGGCCCGGACGGCGGCCGCGGCCTGACGGTCGGACAGCCCCTCGGTGAACTGCAGGATGGACACAAGTGCCAGCTGGGCGGGCGACCAGCCTGGCTTCCCATGTGCCGGAACAGACCCGTGAAGTCCTCGTCCCGGAATACCGGCCCGAGCACTTCACGGAGCCGCACGCATAAACAGCCCTTCGGGAAAGCCAGACGCGCCACCTCGGCGGTCTGCTCGGGAACCTCACCCGGAACTCGAGGACGCAGCGACATCTCCGTCACCTCACGGTCGCATCCCCGCGCCAGTCGGCTCCATCATCCCGTGAGCTGGTGATCCCGGTACCGAACGACGAATTCGCCAACAGTGTCTTCGCGGGACACCATCGGTAGCCAGCTCCGATCGTGACCTTGTGCTGGATGCCAACTACCTTATCGGAAGATGTTCTCCGGCCTGTTGGCGCTGATCGTTGAGGACGTGGCGGATGGCGGTGACGCGGTGGTGGTCACTGCCCACACCCGGGGTGCGCCGGTGTCGTGTCCGATACACGGGACGCCGACGGCGAAGGTACACGGATATTCATCGTCGGACGGGAGTAGACATGCAGGTCGACGGCTACCTGGCCGCTGTCCACCTGCGGTCACGGCGGCTGGCCTGCCCAGTCCTCGGCTGTCGACGACTGACCATCCGCAAGCAGGTTCCGGGACGCCGGAGATCGTGTCCCTCGTCGTGGTGTTGCGGATCAATTGGAGGGTGTGTTCGTGGTGTTGGGCAGCGCGGGGGCGCCTTCGGGTGGTGGCTGGACGTTCGGCCAGTGCCTTGGCGGGAAGGTCGCGAACGCGGTCAGGTCCTTCCTTCGCGTCCAGCAGCATCGCTTTGACGTTGGGGAACTGCTGCCCGAGTATGTCGGCCAGGGTGTCGAGCTGGGTGCGCGCCATCTCGGCAGTGGGCTGAGTGACGATCGTGCGGATCGGCAACCATCTCGCCGGAGTCCCGGTCGATCACGTTGAAGTCATTGCGCAGAGAACTTGCACCGCTGCCAGGCCGCGCCGGGCATGACCGTGTGGACCGCGGCGGCCAGAGCGGAGTG
>NZ_JACTVJ010000073.1 GCF_014493765.1 Streptomyces polyasparticus | reverse complement strand
CGGCTTGCGACGCTGCGAGCAACCACTGCACAGCGGCGCTCCCTCGTTGGTCCGACCGCGCACGGGGCGGACATCGCGCTGCTGCCGAGCCCACCCCTCAAGCATCGCCTCAAGGACCGCGTCCTCCGGGTGCAAGAGTGCGACGCCCTCGACCAGAAGGAGCCGGGCCGAACCGTCTCCAGAGTCCGAATCCGCCACAGAGCACCTCCTTCGGGTGCGCGAATCATGCACCCAATGCACGACACTCCACAAAGGGCCAGCTCACACCCTCACCAGACGGCAGAGCGGGCGTACCCCATCCATACAGGTCCGCAGCTCAGCACCGCACCCTTCGTGCAACACATGCAATTGCCCGGGGTTTGGGAACACCTTCCCAAGGAGCTCGGCTTCGGCTCCGGGATGACGTGCTGGCGCCGACTGCGGGACTGGAACGAGGCCGGCGTCTGGCAGCGGCTCCACGAGACGCTGTTGGCCGAGCTTAATGCGGCAGCCCGACTCGACTGGTCCCGCTGCGTAGTCGACTCCTCGCATGTCAGGGCCTTAGACGGTGTCCTATGTGGTGAGGCGGACGAGTCGCTTGTAGCAGCAGATGGCTGCGGCGAGGCCCAGAAAGGCCAGGTAGTTGCGGGAATGACGCTCATAGCGGGGGCTGAGTCTGCGGTAGCCGGACAGCCACGACATCGTGCGCTCGATCACCCACCTGCGACGGCCCAATCGTTCGCTGGACTCGATGCCCTTGCGGGCGATGCGCACGCCGAACCGTTTGCCCCGAAGCCATCTGCGCAGGTGGGGGACGTCGTATGCCTTATCTGCGTGCAGGCGCTGATGCTTGATGCAGCGGCCGCGGTGGGGGCGTGTCTCGTTTGGTGGCCCGCGACCATCGGCTTTAGCCCTTCGCTGTCGTGGACGTTGGCAGCCGAGATACCGACGACCAGGGGCAGCCCGTTCGCGTCCGACAGGACGTGCATCTTGGAACCCGGCTTGCCCCGGTCCACCGGGCTCGGACCTGTGTGTTCGCCCCCCCCTTTTCGCCCTGACGTGGGCAGTGTCGAGCACGATACGCGAGACGTCGATCAGGCCAGCGTCGTCCAGGCGGTGCAGGACCGCTTCGTGCAGCCGACCCCACACCCCAGCTCTGGACCAGATCACGAACCGCCGGTGAGCAGTCGACTTCGATATCCCGAAGCAAGGCGGCAGTTGGCGCCAGGCGCAGCCGCTGACCAACACATAGACGATGGCGGCGAACAGCGTCTCATCAGGTACGTTCGGTGTTCCGCCGCCCTGCGGCCGCACCCTCGACGGCGGGATCAACGGCTTCGCGATCTCCCACAGCCCGTCCGGAACGATCCAACTCCACGTCCACTGCCCCATGTTGGGGTTCTACCACGCCTCACCACATAGGACACCGTCTTAGCATCTTGATCCGGTTGACGTGTCCCTCGACGGGGCCCGAGCTCCAGGGGAGGGTCAGTCCTGCTATGACGGCGTCCTGGTCGCGCTGCAGTCCGTCGGCGAAGGCATGAAGGGCGGGCAGGTCATCGCCGCGAACGGCGTCGGTCCAGGTGGCGAAGTGGTCGCCGCGCAGGCCGCAGACCATGCGTGCGAATGCGGTTACGTGGCCTCGAGCTGCGGACAACTCCGGGCAACGGGCAAGCACTTCGTCCAGCTGACGCGCTTCGTCAGCTCGGAGGTGCTCCGGGTTCCGCATGATCCAGTTGGCGATCTGCTGAGGTTTGTGGACCGGGGCCGGTGATCGGATCGAGCCGAGAGATGTCCGGAGTGGGCGGAGGTAGCGTCGGACGGCTTGCGGGGTCCGTCCCGGGTAACCCTGAGCCCGGATTTCCCGGAAGAGGCGGGCGGCGTCCGTGCACCCCTCGTGCCAGCGCCGGACCAGGTAGGGCTTGTAGTCGTCCAGGCGTGTGGTGCGAAGGGAGCCGTCGATGAGACCGTCGAGGTTCTTGCAGTGGGCATAGCGTTCCGCGGTATGCCGGGCCAGCCCCAGCTCCCGCCCGATCGCACTGATCGACCAGCCCCGAGCCAGCAGTCGCTGAACTGCTGCATGTCGCTCACGCGTGCGTGTGACCAGCCACTTCTCCTCACCGGTATCCGGGTTGAGTATCGAGGGCGGTGCGGCGACCATGCGTCGAAAAGTGTCGGACTCGGTGAACTCCGGTGAATGCAGACACGGTCGGTGCGCGATGACGGTCCGCTCGATGGCGTGGGCCAGGTTGTCCCACAGGTGCCAACGGTCAGCCACCTGCCTCGCTTCTGGTGCTCCGGCGCGGGCTGCCTCAGCGTAGGCGCCAGCCCGGTCCCGGCAGATCACTTCGATGCCGGGGTGCCGGGGTGCCGGGGTGCCGGGTCAGCCAGAGCGCAACGGGTTCCTTCTCCCGGCCGGGCAGCAAGTCGAGGACCGCGCGGGTCTCGACATCGACCAGCACCGTTCCGTATTTCCGGCCGCGGCGGGTGGCGGAATCGTCCACTCCCAACACACGCGGCGACCGAGGGCTTGGGTCGGACAGTGCCATCAGCGCGTTCAGCAACGTGCCCCGGTTGACGACGATGTGGAGGATCCCGGCGAGCCGTGCGCCGGCTCTGCCCGCCAGAACCAGGGCGATGGCCTGCACCACTTCCAGCAGCGCAACGGTACGGCGGCCGTAGCGGATGGTTAGCCCCGCGACCTGTTCCACGAAGGTCCGCCGCGTGCAATCCTCGGCGTCGCAGACCAGTCTGCGTACGGCCAAGTCGATGACCACCGGGCGTCCGCCGACAGCCGTGTCAGCAAGGTGTCGCTGATACCAACTGTGGACCCGGGACGAGGAGACACCACAGTCCGGGCACCGCAGCACACGCCGCCGGGTACGGGCCTTGACCCTCACCACGCCGTCCTCCACACGCACCCGTTCCACCAGCACCTTCGATAGGTGCGGGAACACAATGCCGAGCAAGTTGTCAGACACAACCGACCATGCCACCGAGGTAACGCAACGTCACTCCGTCACGGAAATCTTGACTGAGCCTCTCGATGACGCCGCCGATCGCCCGCACGTGGGCTCGGCGCGGTCACACCCCGATCATCCGGGTCCGTGGCCGCTCCCGCCGCCGGGTCTCGATCGCGGCCCTGACCTGCTACAAGACGGGCGAACGTTCCCGGCTGATCTACCCGCCCCGCCGCGACGACGGCCAACGCGATGGCCGCAAGTCTTTCGCCTGGAGCGACTACCGCGACCTGCTGCAGATCGCCCACCAACAACTCAGCGGACCGATCGTGCTCGTCTGGGACAACTTGAACGTCCACCTCGATGTCCGGTTGCGGACTTGGACCGCTGGCCGGGACTGGCTGATCGTCCACCAACTTCCCTCTCACGCGCCGGATCTCAACCCGGTCGAGGGCATCTGGTCACTGCTGCGGCGCGGCTGGCTCAGCAACGTCGCCTTCACCAACCCCGAACACCTCGTCCAGACCATCCGCCGCGGCCTACGCACGATCCAATACCGCAGCGACCTCATCGACGGATGCCTCACCGGAACCGGCCTATCCCTCAACCCAACGACACCACGAGTTCAAGCTCAGTAGAGGGTGTCTGAGAAGCCCCGTTCAGGTCAGGCGAGTTGGTAGTCCCTGCGCTGATGGAGGCCGAGATGGCCGGGGAACGGCGCGCGTATCCGACTGATC
>NZ_JACTVJ010000071.1 GCF_014493765.1 Streptomyces polyasparticus | reverse complement strand
GCGGGTACATCATTTTCCCGGCAGGTTCGCCTGCGACAGATAGGCCGCGGCCCTGCGCAGGACCTCGTTCTCCTGTTCCAGCAGCCGGATTCGCTTGCGGGCCTCAGCCAGCTCCGCAGCCTCGCTCGTCGCCGAGGCGGACCCAGCGGCCAGGCTCGCCTCGCCGCGCTCCTCGGCCTCGGCACGGCGGATCCACTTGGTCAGCGAGGCGGGATGCACGCCGAAATCGGCGGCGATCTGTTCCAGTGTGACGCCGGACTCGCGGCTTCGCGCGACCCGTACGACGTCCTCGCGGAACTCCTTCGGATACGGCTTGGGCATTGCGACATCCTCCCAGCCCGCCACTCAGCGAGCCAGATCAGGTGTCACCTAACCCTGCAGCAGTCCCAGACGCTCGACAGGCAGCGGTACGCGTTGCTCGATGTCCGTGCGATGGGGAGTGACGGCGGCTCGTCCCTTGGATAGGACGAGATAGGCGAACCCATCGTGGCAGTACGGCTGTTCTCCCCACACCACTCCTTCACTCACTACCTCGCCACCGGTCTCGATCGCCCGCTGGGCTGCGAGGTCCAGGCGGCGTTGGCGGGGAGCGACAACTCGCTCGAGGAGATCGTCGATTCGCGCGTGGCGGGCCCTGGACCACTTCGGATCGTGTCGGCGCCGGTAGGCGTGGCGGCACGCATACCAGAACACGGGCAGTGCGAGCAGTGCCCAGAGGGGAGCGACCAGCCAGGCCGGCGCCTCGAGATGGTCCAGCAAGAGCACCACGACCAGGGCGTCCATGGCCAGCCCGAGCGCCAACACCCCGGCCGCGGTGAGCAAGTCGGGCAGACCGCGTCGGCAGTCGTCGGGCCGCCGCAGCCACCACCAGGCCGCATACAGTGCCCAGGCACCCACCACGAAGATGATGATCGCGAACCCGGTGACGTAGACGGGCTGCCCGCGAGGACTGGCCACACTGTCTTGGCCCACCCCATGTCCGCGGACCGAGACGATGTCGCCCCGCCAGACCATCGCTTCCACCGCGTCCCCCGCAGCGAGCCGTTCCAGCAACGGATCCGCGCCGTCGAAGTGGACCCTGCCCGCCCACGGCTTCGGCCCCGAGACCTCGATCCAGTACTCGGCGCCCTTGCCCGATCCGATGTGCACCCTGTCGACGGTCAGCCCCACCGTACGGACGCAGTCCTCGATGGTCACGCCGGTCGTCTCGGCGCTGCAGACAGAAGCATGCTCCAGCGCCCCTTCCCGAGCCAGCGTGTGCGGGAGCAGAAGCGCCAGAAGGAGCGAGGCCCCGGCGACCGCAGCCACTCCCGCCAGCAAAGCGAACACGCCTCGGCACCGGATGCCTCTCACACTGCTGCCGGACACCCAGGTCCCCTCAAGTGTCCAACTGGTCGGGGAGCCGGTAGGCGATCCGCGAACGGGCCGGATCCCCGGCCTGCTGCACTATGACGCTCTGCGCGCCGATCTCGTCCAGCACCACCCGGACTTGCCGCACGCTGTACGGTCCGGCGAACTCGCCGATCAGCGCCGACAGGGTGATCCCCGAGCCGTCCTGGGCATGTCCGAGGAGTTCCACGAGTTCTTCGCGTAGGTGCACGGGGCATCCCTCTGTGTGGTCGAGAGCACGCCACCGCTGTCAACTGCGGGGCGTTGCCGCTGTTTCGTTTCTGTGGTGCTGACCTGGTGCGGACCCGTGTGAGGCCGCCGGTGAGGAGGCCGAGGCCGGTGTTGATTGCCGGTCAGGGTATGGCTTCGTGTGTTCGGCTCGGGGCTGCGTGCTCAGTCGGGTATGAGCGCGTCAAAGAAGGTGCGGTCTTCGTCCAGGTCCGCGCCGAGGAGGATGTAGTCGCCGGCCGGCCACACGGGGCGTCCTTCGATCCAGGGCACGCGGATGTCCAACTGGTCCGCCGTGCCGTGTAGGAGAACCTCGCCGCTGGGGCCTGGGAGAGGCTGTTGGGCGAACAGTGGCTGCGCCGCAAACGGTGTGTCATCGCCTATTGGGAAATAGAGGGCCCAGGGCGCGTGGGTGGCGTTTTCCCGCAGTAGCACGTAGCGGCCGGTCTGCTGCGGCTGGCGCGCGGCGTCCTTGGCGAGGGTGCGCACGATCCGCGAGGCGCGCAGCGTCCGGGCGGCCGCGGCGAGGAACATGCCGCACATGAGCGCGACGATCATCCACGAGCCGCTGCTGGCGACCATGAAGACGACGAGTACCCCCGCGAAAGCGAATGCGGACACGGCCAGTTGCCGCATCCCGGCCATCTCCAGCAGCGGCCTCACCCGCCACCACGCAGTCGCACGATCAGAAGTGGCGGGCGGGTAGGTGCTCGGTGCCGTCGGCTGGGCGAGGGCCTGCTCAGCAGCCGCGGCGGACAACTCGGCCCAGTCGTATCGCCGGTCTTGGTCGTGTGCCTTGACCAGTGACACACGCGGCCGATGTTCCTGCGGCACTCCGGGGGCGGGCGTAGTGGGTGCGTTTCGGTGGCGTACCGCGCCGATACCGCGGACGGCGAGAGTGCCCGCTGAGCCGAGCAGCACCAGACCGCCGGCAAGCATCCCGATTGCGTAGGTCGTGAAGGCGTTTGTACCCTCGAAATCGGCGTTGTAGATGTCGCCCTTGAACGGACCGTGAGCGACCTGCCAGCCGTCCATGGCCCGCAGACTGAACTCGCCCGTGGCCTCGTCCAGTAGGCTCTCCGAACACGCCACCTCACCCGTGTGTTCCGCATCAGTGATCGGATCCTTCCACCACGCCGAGCACCGGCCCTCGGAGTCGGGGCCGGAATCGGTGATCAGCGGCATCCACGGATCCGAGGCCATGGACACGGCCCCGGCGACGCTGACACCCAATACCGCCAGCCCGGCGGCCGCAAGCCCGGTGAGCAGCCGCCACCGTACCGGCGCACGGCCGCCGCCCTGCACCCACACCGGTACGGCACCCGTTCCCGCCGGCGCGGAGCCCTCACCGAAGGGCTGTACCGCAGCGGGGCGCTGGAGTAGCGCGGCCGCGATCGCGGCCCCAGACTCCCGCTGGGCACGCGCCGTCCCCACGTCACGCGCCCACAGCAGGTCGCCGCCGCTCGGCCGCATCAGCACGCCGCCGCCCGAAGCGTCCCCGCACCACCACAACCGCCCCCGTGCATCCGGCTCGGCCAGATGCCACCGCTGCCGCACGGCGACCACGGAGCGCACGAACACGCTGTCGTTCGTCGGGGCACGCAGGACGACCGAAGGGCCCGACCACACCGACGGCCTGACCGCCGCCGTACACGCCACCCACGGATGGGCCCGCAGAACCCGTCGCATCCTCCAGTGGTTCCGCAGCGCACACAGGCCAATGCCCCACGCCGTCAGCCCCAGTCCGCCGGCCCACACACCCGCACCCGGCAACAGCCCGCCTAGCAAGACCGCCAGCAGCATGGTCAGCACGCCGCCGCCCGCCCAACACCAGGCACGCCCGCGGTACGTCTCGAGTGCATGACGCGTCGCGGGATGGTCGATCGCTCTCACAGAAACTGCTCTCTGGTCTAGTCCATGCATCGTCGTGGGGCCAGCAGTCAGGAACGTCCCATGCACTTTCGATCAGACGCCAACCACCGCGGCGCTGATCGCGCACAGCACTGCCAAGACAGAACACGTATCCGCCACCCACGCCCGAGTCAGCGCGCGCCGCTCATGAACGCCGGCCTTACTCCCGCCGCCCCTTCTCCGCCTGGCGTTGATGCGCTCAGCCGCCCTGTCCGCGGTGCCCACATAGTGGTCGATCAAGGAGCCGCCAAAACCGGTGGAGTAGATGAATCTCCCTGACGACGTAACAACGGTGAGGGTTCCTCTGCTGTTTGAAGCTACTTCCCTGATATCTCGATAGGGAACGTGATGGGTCACCAAGGGGTTCACGACCTTGAGCTGCTCTCCAAGGACAATCGAGGAGCCAAAAATTCGGCGGGCCAAGGCCACCATCCCGAAACACGCCGCGCTCCCGATGAGCGGTCCACCACCATCGCGAGGAACAAATGCCATCGCGGCGAAGCCGCCGGCGGCAAAGAGGAGTGTGAAGCCCCACGAGAGGGCGCGAAAGGACTTCCTTCGGAGTACTTCCGTATCCGACTTGTCGGCCGGGTTCATGTCATGCCCTTCTGGTGTTCTCGCGACGCTGATATCTGGGCAAGGAAGACGGCGTGCACATGAGTCTCAACTCTCATGCGCACGCCGTCGACCATCAATTCAGCATGCCCCGACGTAGGCGCCGAGACTGGCGTTACCTGCGCCGCAGAACCCTGTGTTGAAGCCAGCATTTACGGACATATTTCCGTATGTGCCGCCCCAATTGATGCGCGTCGATTGCTGCACTACGGCATGCCTGGTGGAGTTGGCAGGTGCCGTCACAAGCACTGATGGCTGGCGAACAAGCGCGCTCGACTTGTATGCCTCGCCCCAGCTCCTGGCGCCGCCGACGCTCCTGCTGAATGTTGCTGCGATTCCGGAGCCAGCTGCAGTCCATGCCAGGTCCTTAGCGTACGCCACACCATCCCAGTTCCCTTCCAGCATGCCATCACCCACGAATTTCGCGGTGGCTATGCCAGCGCCCGCAGCTGCGCAGACCCCCACTGAGGCGACGACGCATGTGGCGAATCCGGCCGCGGGGAGTACGCGGTTCTTCCAGCCGTCCCAGGTGCCGAAGGTG
>NZ_JACTVJ010000070.1 GCF_014493765.1 Streptomyces polyasparticus | reverse complement strand
GCTCGATCCGCGCCCACTGCGCGTCAGTCAGCGACACACCAGACCAACGATCAGATGATCCGAAGGAAACGGCCTAGCCGCGATGCTTCTTGTGGCGTCGGTTGTCAACGACAAAGGAGATAACGCTTGCGAGAGCGAGCATCCAGACAGCGAAGGATCCAATACCAAGGATCGTCATCATGGCGGCGCTCGCTGTTCGTTCGGAGGTGTTTTGGGAGGCGCTGTAGGCCCGCGCCAACACAGAGGCACGGGCCTACATGTCCAGCCCATCCCCGCAAAGTGTGTGGGCTGGCGCTCCTCGCGGGCCCGGCTGAGGAAGGTGGGCTCGCGGAGGGTTTGTGGGGCCCGCAGCAGGGGGGCGCTGCGGGCCCGAGGCTGACCCATGCCTGCCAGGGCGAACGGTCAGCCTCCGAGGTTGCTGCCACCAGTAGTTCGGAGGAATACCAAGACGTGCGACCTCGGAGTGGTCGAGCGGTGGCTGTTCTGGGTCCCCGTCAGGCCGCCGCTCGGTTACGAACTTACGCACCGCGGTGGCAACCAGTGAGGGCCTTTGGTCCTGAAAGGTCCTGGTGGTGCGTCAACTTTCGGCAGGCGCCTGTCGCCGCTGCTCGGGCCCCGTCGGCGCCGGGGTGCGGTTGAGGATGAAGTCTTGGAGTTCGCGGATGTGGACAAGGGTGCACCGGCAGTCGGTGCCGTGGCGGGTGAGGTGTCCGCGCTGGATCCATTTGCGGATGGTTGCCGAGCTGACGCCGGCGGCGCGGGCGGCCAGGCGGGTGTCGATGAGTCCTGGGCGGGAGCGGGCATTGCTGGGTCACCTCACCCCGGAAACGCCAAAGGCCCCGTTGGGGCGGGGCCTTTGCATGCGACTAACGATTAACCTGATTCGAGCATACCGAACCAGGGCCCTAGTGTGACATATGCAGAGCACTCAGCGCAAATCGACTCGTGTCAGAGTCGGTCGATGCCGCTGGTGAAGCTGGCGCGGGGCGCGTGCTCAGGGACGTGAACGGCGTAGCCGAGGCTGCGGAGGAGGTCGGCTGCCGTGTCGGGTTCGTCGCGTACCGCGGCGCGTAGCTGTCTGATCCGCCACTGGCGGATGCTGTTGCGCAGGGTGTCGGACCAGGTGTGGTCGACTGTGTCGACGCCGTACTCCTCGATGAGGCCGTACAGGATCTCTTCAAGGCAGGGCCTGAACCGGTGGCCGCCGACGGGGAAATGGAGGTCCGCCATGCGCGGAAAGCTGCTGGTGCGGTGGGCGTTGCGTTCGGCCGGCCGGTGCCGGTCCGCGATGAGCATGAGGTAGGCACTCTCATCACGGTGTGCGTGAACGTGCAGGTGTGCGCCGGGAGGATACGACTGCTGAGCTCGCTCGTACTCGTGGCGGAAGAGAGGTTCGCTGCTGTTGTGGGCGTGGATCGCGATGCGGGAGTTGTCGACAGCCAGGTAGTCGTGATCGCGGTCCCACCAACAGTAATAGCGTGCGTGCAGGTCGATCCGGGGTGCGCCGGCGATGGTGAGGACGGCGGGTACGGCCTGCCGGGTATCGGGGTTGAGTGCCATGACCGCGATGTGGGGCTTGCGGCCCTTGCCGCGAACGTGCGCAACGTATTGGGGTGCGTCGGGCAGGACGCTGCGCAGCGTGGTGGTGAGTTCGTCGGCGAATTCAGCGGCGCGTTTGCCGAGCTCGGCCAGGTCGGGTTCGGTCACGGCTGCTCGTCTTCGACCTCGTCGAGGAGGAAGTCGATGCCTTCGATGGTCTCCCATACGGACATCTCGTCCGGTGTGAGGCGTTAGGCGGCGGCGCGTTCGCTCAGGTCCTCGTAGGTGCGGCCCACTTCGCCGAGCAGTACTTGTCTCTCGCTACGGAGTTCGGCGGGGGTACTGAAGATGACGCTCGGCATGGGGGTGCTCCTTTCGTCTGTCGGCACTGTAGCTGTCCTCCTTTCGCCTGCTGCTATTGAAGCGGTTGGGTCTGACAGTCGGCTGCTTGTGCGGGCAGGGTACTGATCCGGTCGACCTCACGGGGGTCGACGAGGATGTTGACGGCTTCGCCAATGGCTTCGGCCGCGGTCATGCCGGTCTGCATGAGCACGCCGAGGTCGCGCGCGAACTCCGGGTCGACGAGGACGGTCAGTGGCGTTCCGGGCCGGGGCGGGGTGGGGGTTGTAGCGTTCGGGGTGGGCATGCGGGATCGGTCGCTCCTGAGTCTCGTGTGTCTGTGTGGGCCCCGCGCGCCTAGGCCGGTTGCGGGGCCCCTTTCGCATGTCATGCGGCGGTGTGCAGGGTCGCTGCGAGGGTGAGGCAGTGGCGCTCTGCCCAGGTGGTGTTGCACCAGCGGCAGCGAAAGTCTGCATCACCGGGTGTGGCGCGCAGGGTGGCCCCGCATTCGGTGCCGTCGTCGAGGACAGCCGGGCAGTAGCCGATGCGCACGGTCGGTTCGGGTGGGTCGGTGATGGATGTGGCGTGCTGCCACAGCTGGTGCACCGCGTGAGCGAAATCATCCACGGCGGGGTGTCGTTCGGCGGCCCAGGGGAGGTTGTTGCGCAGGAACGTGACCGCACCGGTGATGGGGGTGTTGCAGGCGCCCGGGTCGGTGTTGCGCAGGTGTGGCAGTTGCCAGCCGAGCAGGTCGCACCAGTCGGCCACCCACGCGTCCAGGACGGCGGTGATGCCGCCGACCGCCACGAGGTTCAGCGCGTCGAGGCTGCACGGCACCAGACTGCCGTCGCGGCTGGCCGACACGACCGCTCTCGGGCCACGCACGCCGGGTTCGAGCATGTCGCGGAGCTGCTCGCGCAGGCCGGGAAGTTCCTCGAGGCGCTCGTTGGTGCGGGTCTCGCAGTGTCGGCACAGGTAGCGGTGCGTGTCCGCGGAGTGCAGGCGGTGGTGGCAGTGGGTGCAGGCGGGTTGGGCCGAAGTGGCGGAATCACGGGTGTCGTGGGCGGCCATGGCGGTCTCCCTGCTGCGCTGGTGCGGATACTTCAGCTACGCGAGTACTGCATCCCTCGCGTGTTTGCGGGGTGGCAGCGTCTGGCGACTTGGCTGCCGCCCCGGGCATATTCGGGCAACGGTAAATCGGCTCTCCCCGTTGCCGTGGGTCCTGCCCTGGTCGTTTTCCCACCTCCGGCCGCGCTCGGGCCCGGCACGCCGGGCGTCGTGGCAGTTCATGCGGAACCGCCCCGACGCCCCCTTGCCTTGCGGGTGTTACTCCGAGCGGGCGGTGACGGACGCGGACGCGTGTGTCGTACGCGTCGATGCTGGCCACCCTGTGGCTATCTACCGCCACAGGGGGTTGGCCGTCTTGTCGGTCGGGCGCGGCCGGCCCCCACCCCGTGCGCGGTACGAGGAATACACGCCGACGTACCGCAACGGGGTGCCTGTGGCTGAGGCAACGCACCGCAGACACCCCACCCGACCCCGCCGCACGCGAGATCCAGACCTCCCATGCGGCGGCACGGGGCCGGCGCCCCTCGCCCCGGACCGCCCGCCCCACCCCCGGGGTGCCCCACCGCCGATGCCCGGTCGGGCACCCCACCCAGTACACAGCCCTGCCGCACGGATTACCGCGCCGCTCACGACACCTCGGCCGTGCGGAGTGTCAGCGGAACTGGCGGGCCTGCTGGGCCCGCAGTGCAGGCAGCGGGTGGTGGGCTGGTCTGGGTGGGTGGAGTGGGGGCTGATGATCGTGTCGGTCATGGCCTGCTCCCGTGGGGTGTGGCGTGATCTTGGTGCGGGACCCGCTGTCTTTCCGACTCGACGGGGACATGGGCCTGGGTTCCGTTCGGCAGGGCGCGTCGTGAGATCCGTGTCCAGCTCTCCGGCGCCCGCAGAGTCTGTGCATGAGGTCTGCGGGTGCCGGGCCCTTTGGGTTCCGTCGCGCCGGTTTCTGGGATGTTCATGCGGCGTGGCGGTGGTCGACGCTTGCTCTCCTCGGCGTCGGCCTGGGTGCGGGTGCCTGGATCGCGAGGTTCCGGGTGCCCGCACCGTCTGATGCTCCGGGGCCGCCTTGGTGTGATGGCTAGGCGGCCGCGGCCTGTAGTTGCTGGCGTTGCTGTTTGGCGAGGTGGTGGCGTTGGCCGGGAGTGGTGCCGGCGCGTATGCCGAAGCGGTAGTCACGGCCGCGGCCGTGTTCGTAGGCGAGGGCGTCGTCGAGGCACTCCGCCGACACCGGGCAGACCATGCACACCTTCCTCGCCGCACGGAGCACTTCGGTGTCCAGCTGAGCCGGGTACCAGAGGTCCTGGCGCGTCGCGTGAGCGGGTTGGGCGCAGGTGGCGTGGTCGCGCCAGGTGCCGGCCGCCGTGATCGGGGTGGGGTCAGTCATGGCTCACCTCGGCTTCGCACAATGCGTAGGGCTGTTCGGATCGCTCCAGGTGGCAGCCGGGCGCGAATCCGAAACCGCTGGTGTGATCGGGCCGGTCATGACCGGTGGCGGCAATCAGCCGCAGGGCGGTGGCTTCCAGCTCGGCCAGGCTCACATCGGGGCAGCGCAGGTCGATGGTGCGCTGCCCGGTCGTGACGGTGAATCTCACTGGTGGCTCCTAAGACGTTGTCCTATGTGGTGAGGCGGAGTAGAACCTCAACATGGTTCAGGGAACGTGGAGTTGGATTGTTCCGGACGGGCTGTGGGAGATCGCGAAGCCGTTGCTCCCGCCATCGAAAGTGCGCCCACAGGGTGGCGGGACACCGGA
>NZ_JACTVJ010000007.1 GCF_014493765.1 Streptomyces polyasparticus | reverse complement strand
CCCGCACGAAGAGGATCCCGTGGCCTTCTCGAAGGAGCTCGTCGAGTGGCTGAAGGACCCTGAGCCCGACCGCTGAGGCGCGGGGGAACACACGTGCATCGAACGGCCTTTGCCCCGCGCATAAGCCAATTGAGTGGCGCTCGGGCGATTACCGACCATGAGGCACGGGCACACGTCGGGGTATGGGCTGGACGCACGACTACAGTGACGCAGCACGCAACCGCCGCTCGGCTTCGGGGACTTCAGGGTCTTCGGGGCTGAACCCGTATCCGGGAGGCGGCCCACAGGGCCAAGGTCACCGGTCCCCCCAAGCTGCTATCGGGATTCCCCGTATCCTGCGCCGCCGCGCCCGCTGGGTGTCGGCCCGGCTGCGGCATACGGCGCGGGCCTGAGATCCAGGGCCTGACCCACAGGTCAGGCCCCGACGCCGACGATCACAGCGCACACCCCTGGCTGTCCACCTGCTGGTTGGCGGTCCGGCCCGCGCTGATGTCGTCGCGGATCTCGTCCACCGTGAGGGCGTAGCCGGTGTCCGGGCTGTCCAGGGACTTGGCGAAGATCACGCCATAGACCTTGCCCTCGGGGGTGAGCAGCGGGCCGCCGGAGTTGCCCTGCCGCACGTTCGCGTACAGCGAGTAGACATCGCGGCGGACATTGCCGCGGTGGTAGATGTCGGGACCGCTGGCATTGATGCGTGCGCGGATACGGGCGGAGCGGACGTCATAGCCGCCGTTCTCCGGGAAGCCGGCCACGATCGCGCCGTCGCCGGTGCCCGCGTCGCGGTCGGTGAACTGGAGCGGGCGGGCTTTCAGATCCGGTACGTCGAGCACGGCGATGTCGCGCTTCCAGTCGTAGAGCACGACGGTGGCGTCATAGCGCTTGCCCTCGCCGCCGATCTGCACGGTGGGCTCCTCGACGCCGCCCACGACATGCGCATTGGTCATGACGCGGCGGTCGGCGAAGACGAAGCCGCTGCCTTCGAGCACCTTGCTGCAGCTGCTCGCGGTGCCGAGCACCTTGACGATGGAGCCCTTGGCCTCGGCCGCGACCCTGCTGCCCGCCAGCTTGGGGTCGGGCGGGCTGACCTCGGTGATCGGCTCGTTGGCGAACGGGCTGAAGACCTGCGGGAACCCGTTCTGCGCAAGCACCGAGCGGAAGTTGGTGAACCAGGTGTCGGCCTGGCCCGGCAGGGCGCGGTCGATCCCGTTGAGCACCTTGGAGTTGCGGACCTCCTTGCCGACCGTCGGCATGGTCGTGCCCGCGAGCAGCGAGCCGATCAGCCAGGAGACGAGGAGCAGCGCGAGCACGTTCACCAGGGCGCCGCCCGTGGCGTCCAGGGCTCTCGCGGGTGACCAGGTGATGTGGCGGCGCAGCTTGTTGCCCAGGTGCGTGGTGAAGGCCTGGCCGACCGAGGCGCAGACGATGACGACCACGACCCAGACGACGACGGCCGTGGTGCCCGCCTGCTCCTCGGTGAACTGCTTCCAGATCACCGGCAGTACATAGAGCGCGACAAGGCCGCCGCCCAGGAAGCCGAGCACCGAGAGGATGCCGACGACGAAGCCCTGGCGGTAGCCCACGATCGCGAACCACACGGCGGCGACCAGGAGCAGGATGTCAAGGACGTTCACCGGATCACGCCTCGCCTCGCGTCACAGTCGCCACTCCTCGGAGGTCGGGAGCCCGGGGTAACCGGGCCGAGCACAAGTGCCAAGCCTGTCATGCGCGCCAGTCGAGAGGGACCTGCTTTGTGCGGTCCCAAGGTCGCTCCCAACCCGCGTAGTGCAGAATCCGGTCGATCAAACCGGCCGTAAAACCCCAGACCAGAGCCTCCCCGACCAGAAAAGCGGGTCCTTGGTGGCCGCGCGGATGGACCGCGGTGACCCGGTGCTCGGCCGCCGTGAGATGTGCCACGGGAACCGTGAACACCCGGGCCGTCTCGGCCGGATCCACCACGCCCACCGGGGTCGGCTCACGCCACCACGCGAGGACAGGGGTGACGACGAAGCCGCTCACCGGGATGTAGAGCTTCGGCAGCACCCCGAAGATCTGGACGCCCGCGGGGTCGAGTCCGGTTTCCTCCTCGGCCTCCCGCAGCGCGGCGTGCAGCGGCCCGACACCTGCCGGGTCGCCGTCCTCGGGGTCGAGGGCGCCGCCAGGGAACGAGGGCTGGCCCGCATGCGATCTCAGCGAGCTCGCGCGCTCCATGAGCAGCAGCTCGGGCCCCTGGTCACCCTCGCCGAACAGGATCAGGACCGCCGACTGGCGCCCCGCACCGCTCTCGGGCGGCAGGAACCGGCTCAGCTGTCTGGGCTCGACGGTCTCCACGGCCTTGACCACCGGGTCGAGCCACTCGGGCAGACCTTCGGCGGAGACCGTCACGTCCCAGGCGGGTGCCTGCTTGCGTGCGTGCGTCATGCCTCACCACCCCCGTACGGACCCCTCAACGGCCGGACCGCACCCGATCGTTCCCCTGTCACACAGCTCCCATCGGCGGCGCGGCCTGGCCCGGATAGTCCGGCGGCGGCTTCAGGCGCTGGCCCGGGAAGCCGCCCTTCTCGTACTTGAGCAGCTTCTTCGCCCTCGAAGGATCGATCTCGCCTTCCCCGTACGAAGGACAAAGCGAGGCGATCGGGCAGGCGCCGCAGGCGGGCTTGCGGGCGTGGCAGATGCGGCGGCCGTGGAAGATGATCCGGTGCGACAGCATCGTCCAGTCGCTCTTCGGGAAGATCTCGCAGATCAGCGCCTCGACCTTCTCGGGGTCCTCCTCGTCGGTCCACTTCCAGCGGCGCACGAGGCGGCCGAAGTGGGTGTCGACGGTGATGCCCGGGACGCCGAAGGCATTGCCGAGGACGACATTGGCCGTCTTGCGGCCGACGCCCGGCAGCTTGACCAGGTCCTTGAGGGTGCCCGGCACCTCGCCGCCGTGTTCGTCGCGCAGGGCCTTGGCCAGGCCCATGATCGACTTGGTCTTGGCGCGGAAGAAGCCGGTGGGGCGGATCAGCTCCTCGACCTCCTCGGGGTTGGCCGCGGCCAGGTCCTCGGGGGTCGGGTACTTGGCGAACAGGCCCGGGGTCGTCTGATTGACCCGAAGGTCCGTGGTCTGCGCCGAAAGCACCGTGGCGACCAGGAGCTGGAAGGGGTTCTCGAAGTCCAGCTCGGGATGGGCATACGGATAGACCTCGGCGAGCGCGCGGTTGATCTTGCGCGCCTGACGCACCAGGCCGGTCCGGGTCTGCGGCGGCTTGGCTTTCCCCATCTGTCGATGTTGCAGCACCGGAGGGCCCGAAGCGCCCGGCTCCTTGTCGCTTTTCGCCATGCCAAGAGCCTACGGGGAGGTGCTGACAGCGGGTGGGTGGTTGGGCGGGCTGTCCGGTCCTGCGGTGCGCCGCGTATCTCTGTAAATGAGAATGTTCGAGCGGTCCATGGGTGATCGAGGAGCGGTCCACAGCCGACCGGTCGGCGAAAGGGGCGCGGTGCAGGCGGAACAAGCGGTGCAGGCGGAACGAGCGGTGCAGGCGGAACAAGAGGCGTCCACTGCCGCCGGCATGCGTCCGGAAGAGGCCGACCCGGACGCCCGCTGGCTGACGCTCGTCATGCATCTGACGTTCTACGTGCTGCATCTGACGGCCCTGATCCGGTTCATCCAGCGCCACCCGTCCTCGGTCAACACCACGCTGGTCATCGTCCTGGCCGCTCTTCTCGCCGGGATCTACGCGGCGGGCGTCGGCCGCGACACCTACGCGCCGACGGACCCGTCGATGCGGCGGCCGCAGGCCCTGCGGGTGGTGTGGCTGGCCGCGGTGGTCCTGGTGTGGGCGGTGCTCGTGGAGCTCGCGCCGAGCTTCGCGTGGGTGGCCGTGCCGCTGATCTACGCGGCGCTGCGGATCCTGCCGCCGGTCGCGGCGTGCGTGCTCGTCGGGGTGCTCACGGTCTTCGTGACCATCGCGCAGCTGCGGCTCGCGCCCCGGTTCGATCTGGATCTGGTGGTCGGTCCCGCGGCGGTCGCCGGGTTCGCCACCGCGGTGTTCCTGCACATGAAGCGGCTGGCCGCCCGGCAGCGGCGGCTGATCGACGATCTGATCCGTACGCGCCGTGAACTCGCCGCCACCGAACGCAGGGCCGGCACGCTCGCCGAGCGCCAGCGCCTGTCGATGGAGATCCACGACACCCTCGCGCAGGGGCTTTCCAGCCAGCAGATGCTGCTCCAGGCCGCGGAGCGGACCTGGGACAGGGATCCGGCCAAGGCGCACGGCCATGTCCGCTCGGCCACGAAGATCGTCGAGCACAACCTCGCCGAGGCCCGCCGCTTCGTGCACGACCTGGCCCCCGCCGACCTGGCGGTGTCCGGCGGACTGCCGCAGGCGCTGCGGACGTTGGCCGGGCGCGAGAGCGACGAGCGGCTGCGGGTGCTCGTGCACGCCGAGGAGCCCGGCGGGCCCGAACTGCCCGAGCGGGTGCAGTCGACCCTGCTGCGGATCGCCCAGGGCGCGCTCGCGAACGTACGGGAACACGCGCGTGCCACGACCGCCGTGCTGACCCTCACCACGCTGGACGACCGCGCGGTGCTCGATGTCGCCGACGACGGGCGGGGCTTCGATCCGGCCACGCTGCCCGAGACGCCCCAGGGCTCGCGCGGGCACGGGCTGCCGGCGATCCGGGCGCGGGTACGGCAGCTGGGCGGGACGCTCGCCGTGGAGTCGGCGCCCGGGGAGGGCACGGTCCTGACGGCGACGATTCCGCTGGTGGGTGGGCAGGCGTCGGATTGAGCGCCTCCACCTCCCCCTTTTTGTCCCTTATGACCCTTTTCCAGCAATGCTGGTGATCCGTTCTCGCGCCGTTCGCCCACAGCAGAATCGGTTCGGGCAACCATGGCTCCGTACACCCTTGGCCAGCGCTCTCACCGGCCTGTTGGAGTCCCGGAGCAGTACACGAGGACCACCCTGAACATGGCCGGATCTCACCCAACCGCCCCCGATTGGGTCCCCTGTCGCACAGGACACCTCTTCGGTACGGCAAACTTGTTGTGACTGATCACACTGTTTGCTACGTCCGGCAATATGGGCACCACAGCCCACTGAGCCGGTCGACATAGGAGAGAACTCGTGGACGACGTTCTGCGGCGCGCCCCGCTCTTCGCGGCGCTCGATGACGAGCAGGCGGCGGAGCTGCGCGCCTCCATGAGTGAGGTGACCCTCGCGCGCGGCGACGCGCTCTTCCACGAGGGCGACCCGGGTGACCGCCTCTACGTGGTCACCGAGGGCAAGGTGAAGCTGCACCGCACCTCCCCCGACGGCCGCGAGAACATGCTCGCCGTGCTCGGCCCCGGTGAGCTCATCGGTGAGCTCTCGCTGTTCGACCCGGGCCCGCGTACCGCCACTGCTTCGGCGCTGACCGAGGTCAAGCTGCTCGGCCTCGGCCACGGCGACCTCCAGCCCTGGCTGAACGCCCGCCCCGAGGTGGCCGCCGCGCTCCTGCGCGCCGTCGCCCGGCGCCTGCGCAAGACCAACGACCAGATGTCCGACCTGGTCTTCTCCGACGTGCCGGGCCGTGTGGCCCGTGCGCTCCTCGACCTGTCGCGCCGCTTCGGTGTGCAGTCCGAAGAGGGCATCCACGTCGTGCACGACCTCACGCAGGAGGAGCTGGCCCAACTGGTGGGCGCCTCGCGCGAGACCGTGAACAAGGCGCTTGCCGACTTCGCGGGCCGTGGCTGGCTGCGTCTGGAGGCGCGTGCCGTGATCCTGCTCGACGTCGAGCGTCTGGCGAAGCGTTCGCGCTGAGGTTCTTCGGTTGTACGTGGACAGGGTCTGCCCTTGTGGGCGGGCCCTGTTTCCGTTGGTGGGGGCCGGGTCGGTGCGTCTCGCTCCTGCTTGCGGGCCGGGTGCGCCTGCGGCGGGCTTTCTCCCCGACCCGCCCCTTCCCGAAACCGGGGGCCCGCCCCCGGACCCCCGCATCCGAACTTCGTTCGGATCTGCTCAAGCGCAGCAGGGGCTGAATGGTCAGATCAACCCGTGCTCGCGCAGGTACTCCAGCTGTGCCCTGACCGACAGTTCCGCCGCCGGCCACAGTGAGCGGTCCACGTCCGCGTAGACCGTGGCGACGACCTCGGCGGCGGTCACGTGGCCGTTCTCCACGGCCGTTTCGACCTGGGCCAGGCGGTGGGCTCGGTGGGCGAGGTAGAACTCGACCGCGCCCTGGGCGTCTTCAAGGACCGGGCCGTGGCCGGGCAGAACCGTGTGCACGCCGTCGTCCACCGTCAGGGAGCGCAGCCTCCGCAGCGAGTCCAGGTAGTCGCCGAGCCGGCCGTCCGGGTGCGCGACCACCGTGGTACCGCGGCCGAGGATCGTGTCGCCGGTCAGCACCGCCTGGTCGGCGGGGAGGTGGAAGCAGAGCGAGTCGGCGGTGTGGCCCGGGGTGGGGACGACCCGGATCTCCAGGCCGCCGACCTCCACGACCTGCCCGGCCGACAGCCCCTCGTCGCCGAGCCTCAGCGACGGATCGAGCGCCCGTACGTGCGTGTCCGTGAGGTCCGAGAAGCGCGAGGCGCCCTCCGCGTGATCCGGGTGGCCGTGCGTGAGCAGGGTGAGCGCGATGCGCTTGCCCGCCTTCTCGGCGGTCGCGATGACCTGCTGGAGATGTCCCTCGTCCAGCGGCCCGGGGTCCACGACGACCGCGAGCGGCGAGTCCGGCTCCGACAGGATCCAGGTGTTCGTGCCGTCCAGGGTCATCGCGTTCGCGTTCGGCGCGAGGACGTTGACGGCGCGGGCGGTCGCGGGCCCCGAGAGGACCCCGCCGCGGGGCTGGCCCGGCAGGGCGGCTGCGTCGGTCATGCGCCCGGGCCGTTCTCGTGGAGCTTCAGCGCAATGTGCTTGGTGAACTCGTCATGCCCCGGCCAGAAGAGCACCAACTGGTCCTTCTCCAGGCGCGCCTGGGCCAGTACGGGCGTCAGATCCCGCTTGGCCGAGGAGGCCAGCGCGTCCGCCGCCCCCGCGTACGGCTCAAGCTGCCGCAGCGTCGTGATCGTCGGCGGCATCATCGTCAGCTCGCCCCGGTCGTAGCCCGCCGCCGCCGCGGCCGGCCGGATCCACACCGTACGGTCGGCCTCGGTGGAGGCATTGCGCGTGCGCTGGCCCTCCGGCAGCGCGGCCACGAAGAACCACGTGTCGTACCGGCGCTGCTCGAACTCCGGGGTGATCCAGCGCGCCCAGACGCCGAGCAGATCGGAGCGCAGCACGAGGCCGCGGCGCGCGAGGAACTCGGCGAAGGACAGCTCGCGCTCCACGAGCGCGGCCCGGTCCGCCTCCCAGTCGTCGCCCGAGACATCGCCGACGACCGAGTCCGCCGTGGGTCCGGCGAGCAGGACGCCCGCCTCCTCGAAGGTCTCCCGTACGGCCGCGCACACGATCGCCTGCGCCTCGGCCTCGGCGACGCCGAGGCGCTCGGCCCAGCTGGTGAGGGAGGGGCCCGCCCAGTCGACGTGCCGGTCGTCGTCGCGCGGATCGACCGAGCCGCCCGGATACGCGTACGCACCGCCGGCGAACGCCATGGAGGTCCGCCGCCGCAGCATGTAGACATCCGTGCCCTGCGCGCCGTCGCGGAGCAGCAGGACGGTGGCGGCCCGGCGCGGGGTCGTGGGCGTGAGTTCGCCGTTCGCGAGCGCCCTGATCCGGTCGGGCCATTCCGGCGGGTACCACTGGCCATTGGACATGGGCGGAGGCTATCCGCTCGCGCGTGGATGTTCGAGAGGCAATCGATCTCGTACGGGGCCGGACAGTCCCCTCCCGCCCGGGGGCCGAAGCCCTTTCCAGGCTATCGGCGCCCACTGACAACGCCCCGCGAACGCCGAGGTCCGGGCCGCGAACGCCGAGGCCCGACCACCAACGCCAAGGTCCCGACCACCAACGCCAAGGTCCCGACCGCCAACGCCGAGGCCCGACCACCAACGCCAAGGTCCCGACCACCAACGACCGGGACCCAAGGCACATGCCAGGCGTGGAGCTCAGTCCTGCACAAGCTCCACGATGAACTCGACCTCGACGGGAGCGTCCAGCGGAAGCACCGCCACGCCCACCGCGCTGCGGGCGTGCACGCCCTTGTCGCCGAAGACCTCGCCGAGCAGCTCGCTCGCGCCGTTGAGCACGGCGGGCTGGCCGGTGAAGTCCGTGGCGGAGGCGACGAAACCGGTCACCTTCACGATCCGCGCGACGCGGTCGAGGTCGCCGGCGATCGACTTGACCGCGGCGAGCGCGTTGAGCGCGCACGTACGGGCCAGGTCCTTGGCCTCCTCGGGCGTCACCTCGGCGCCGACCTTGCCGGTCGTCGGGAGCTTGCCGTCCACCATCGGGAGCTGGCCCGCGGTGTAGACGTAGGCGCCGGACTGGACGGCGGGCTGGTAGGCCGCGAGCGGCGCCACGACGCCGGGCAGCTGCAGACCGAGCTCGGCGAGCCTGGCCTCGACGGCTCCGCTCATGCCTGCTTCTCCCGCTTGAGGTAGGCCACGAGCTGCTCGGGGTTGTTCGGCCCGGGCACGACCTGGACGAGCTCCCAGCCGTCCTCGCCCCAGGTGTCCAGAATCTGCTTGGTCGCGTGTACCAGAAGCGGCACAGTGGCGTACTCGTACTTGGTCATGGGGCCGAGCGTAATGCCCCGGCGGAGGCGGCCGGACCAATCGGCCGGGGCCCGGCCGGCCACCGGGTTGCGTGCCGGGTACGGAGCCCGCGGGATTCAACCGCGCCCGACTGGTTACGCTCGAAGGCGTGAGCAGGCTTCAGGTCGTCAGCGGCAAGGGCGGGACCGGTAAGACGACGGTCGCCGCCGCCCTCGCGCTCGCCCTCGCGACCGAGGGCAAACGCACCCTTCTCGTCGAGGTCGAGGGCCGGCAGGGCATCGCCCAGCTCTTCGAGACCGAGGCGCTTCCGTACGAGGAGCGCAAGATCGCGGTCGCCCCCGGCGGAGGCGAGGTGTACGCGCTCGCCATCGACGCCGAGCTGGCGCTGCTCGACTACCTCCAGATGTTCTACCGGCTCGGCGGCGCGGGCCGTGCGCTGCGCAAGCTCGGCGCCATCGACTTCGCCACGACCATCGCGCCCGGCGTACGGGACGTGCTGCTCACGGGCAAGGCCTGTGAGGCGGTACGCCGCAAGGACAAGCGAGGGCGTTACGCGTACGACTACGTGGTGATGGACGCGCCGCCCACCGGGCGCATCACCCGCTTCCTCAACGTGAACGACGAGGTCGCCGGGCTCGCGAAGATCGGGCCGATACACAATCAGGCGCAGGCCGTGATGCGGGTGCTCAAGTCCGCCGAGACCTCGGTGCACTTGGTGACCCTGCTCGAGGAGATGCCGGTCCAGGAGACCCTCGACGGGGTGGCCGAACTGCGCGCGGCCGGGCTTCCGGTGGGCCGGATCCTGGTGAACATGGTGCGCCCGACGCTGCTCGACGGCCCCGTGCCCCGCGACATCAAGAAGTCGGCCATCGCCAAGGAGCTGTCCCGGGCCGGTCTCGGCGGCGCGCGCAAGGGCGGGCTCGCCGAGCAACTGGTGGAGCCGCTGCTCGCGCAGGCCGACGAGTACGCCGAGCGCATCGCCCTGGAAGAGGAGCAGCGCGCCGAACTGGCCGGACTCGGCCTTCCCGTACAGGAGTTGGAGTTCCTCAGCGACGGCATCGATCTGGCCGGGCTCTACCGCCTGGCCGGGGCGCTGCGCCGGCAGGGAGTCTAGGGAGTCTCATGACGCTGGATGTGCCCCCCACGCTCGCCGTGGATCCGCTGCTCGACGACCCGAGGACCCGCATCATCGTGTGCTGCGGCGCGGGCGGCGTGGGCAAGACCACGACCGCGGCGGCCCTCGGCGTGCGGGCGGCCGAACGCGGCCGCAAGGTGGTCGTCCTGACCATCGACCCGGCCCGGCGGCTTGCCCAGTCGATGGGCATCGACTCGCTGGACAACACCCCGCGGCGGGTCAAGGACATCGAGGGCGAGGGCGAACTGCACGCCATGATGCTCGACATGAAGCGGACCTTCGACGAGATCGTCGAGGCGCACGCGGATGCCGAGCGGGCCAGGGCGATTCTGGAGAACCCCTTCTACCAGTCGCTCTCGGCCGGATTCGCCGGTACGCAGGAGTACATGGCGATGGAGAAGCTGGGGCAGCTCCGCGCGCGGGACGAGTGGGATCTGATCGTCGTCGACACTCCCCCGTCGCGCTCGGCCCTGGATTTCCTGGACGCTCCGAGCCGGCTCGGGTCCTTCCTGGACGGGAAGTTCATCCGGGTGCTCATGGCTCCGGCGAAGGTCGGCGGGCGGGCCGGGATGAAGTTCCTGAACGTCGGGATGTCGATGATGACCGGCACGCTCGGCAAGCTGCTCGGCGGTCCGTTCCTCAAGGACGTGCAGACGTTCGTGGCCGCGATGGACACGATGTTCGGCGGGTTCCGTACGCGGGCGGATGCCACGTACCGGCTGCTTCAGGCGCCGGGGACGGCCTTCCTGGTGGTGGCCGCGCCCGAGCGGGACGCGCTGCGCGAGGCCGCGTACTTCGTGGAGCGGCTCGCGGCGGACCGTATGCCGCTCGCCGGTCTCGTCCTCAACCGGGTGCACGGCAGCGGTGCCGCGCGGCTCTCGGCGGAGCGGGCGCTCGCCGCGGCGGAGGCTCTCGGCGCCGAACTCCCTGTCGAGAGCGACGACTTGGGCCCCGTAGAAAATCATGAAGCGGACGGCATTGTGGATCAGGAGGGCGGGAAGGAAGAGGTGCGTACCCCTCCCGAACCCCACGATTCTCCTGAAACCCCGGCAACGGAAGCCCCGGTGACGGACACTCCTGTCACGGAATCTCCTGTCACGGAAACCCCGGTGACGGAACTCACCGCGGGACTGCTGCGGTTGCACGCCGAACGGATGCGACTGCTCTCCCGCGAACAGCGCACGCGTGACCGCTTCACGGCCCTGCACCCGGAGGTGGCAGTGGCCGAAGTGGCCGCGCTGCCCGGCGATGTACATGACCTCGCGGGGCTTCGCGACATCGGCGACCGGCTCGCGTCCGGCGGTCGGCCGGGCTGAGCCGTAAAACAGGGACAGTTGCCGTACGGGGACTAGCCCACTGCGGCGTAGCTCTCGTACGTCTCGCTGTCCTCGGCGTCCACGGGCAACAGGCCCGTGCTGCGCTCATATTCACTGCGGGCCGTCTCGAGCAGCCGGCGCCATGAGGTGACCGTGGGCCGCCTGCGCAGCAATGCGCGGCGCTCCCGCTCGGTCATTCCACCCCAGACACCGAACTCGACACGGTTGTCCAGGGCGTCTGCCAGGCACTCCGTACGCACCGGACACCCGGTGCACACCGCCTTGGCCCTGTTCTGTGCCGCACCTTGTACGAACAGTTCATCCGGATCAGTAGTGCGGCAGGCTGCCTGCGCACTCCAGTCAACTACCCAGCCCATGCCGGCGCCGTCCTCTCCCGAATCGAGGCTCCCCCACGGCGGCAGCGGCATATTCACCGCCGCCAGTTGAGGACGTTACGGAAGGTGGGCACAGCGCAACACCCCCTTCGGGCCCAATCTTGAATGGCCCGAACGGACTATGCGTAAGCGGCAGATCACCCGACGGAGTGAGCTGCGGACATGCGTGACCTACCCGACAGATCGGGGCAGTTCAGCTGGGTCACAACGGGCGCCGGATGACGCATGAGGCGGAAACGGACAGAGCTCCGGCGGCTTCGGGGGGTGTCGGAGTCTTGATACGGGACCGCACTGCTGTGACAGTTGTGAGCAGCTTAGGCCAACGCCTATACGCCTGTCCGGCGAATCGGAACGTTGGCCCGCGCCCTGCTGCGTCCTGGGGCGGCCGGTTTTCGTCCGGCCGCCCGCGGTCTGCTGCGGTCAGTGCAGGAAGCCCTCGCCGAGGTGCCGGTGGCTCAGGCGGAGGGTGTCGAGCGTCCAGTACTTGGAGCCCGTGGCGGTCGTGCCCGTGGTCGACCCCTTCAGGAGGTGGACCAGGCCCCAGCGGTCCTCGCCGCCCAGCTGCTCGTTGGTGGAGACGAACAGGTCCGCGCGGCCGTCCCGCGTGTAGTCCGCGAGCCGCACGTTGAGACCGAAGTGGTCGTCCTTCTCCGCCGCACCCGTGACGCCCGAGCTGTCCTGGTGGAACGCGACGGCCCCGGTGCCGCTCAGACCGCCCGCGCGGCCGCGCAGGACGGTGACCGTACCGGCGTACGTCTTGGTGCCGAGCGCCTCGCCCGGGGCGGCGATCGCGAGGTCCGCGTAGCCGTCGCCGTTGACGTCGCCGGCCGTGAGGTTCGCGCCGAAGTGGTCGTTGTTCTCGGACCCGCCCGGGACGCCGGCGGAGTCCTGGGTGAATTTCACCGGCGTACGGGCCGTGTTGATGCCGGCGGAGCCGCCGTAATGGACGATGACCGAGCCGCGCCCGCTGTCGGTGTTCTCCAGGCCGCGGCCCACGGCCAGGTCGCCGTAGCCGTCCTTGTCGAAGTCGGCGAGGGCCAGCGAGGAGCCGCCGACCTGGCCGCCCATGTCGTCCGGGATCCGCAGCGAGCCGGCGCTCTGCGCGAAGCCGCTGCCGCCGCGGTGCAGAAACGCGCGGACGGAATTCGACTCGCTGACGTGCAGATCGCGCCCGAGCACATAGAGGTCGGTGGCGCCGCTGCCGTCGGCGTTGCCCGCGGCGAGCTCCTCGCCGGAGAGATAGCCGTACGACCCACCGAGCGACGAGACGCCCTGCGACTTGCCGTCCCGGGTGAACGGCCCCTTGAACAGGGCCACCCCGGCCTGGCTGTTGCTCAGCGCGGCCAGGTCCTTGTCACCGTCGCCGTCGAAGTCGCCGGCCTCGATGTCGATGCCGGCCTGGTCGCCGCTCGTGGCGCTGTTGCCGTACGGGGAGTGGAAGACGGTCCCGGAGCCGAGACCGGCGGAGCCGCCCCAGACGACGGTGAGCCCGCCGCGGTCCTGCACCGTGCCGACGTCCTCGCCCGGCGAGGAGACCACGAGGTCCCCGTACCCGTCCTTGTCGAGGTCGGCGGCCACGGTCGCGGTGGCCCACTGGTCCCCCGCCTCGGTGCCGCCGGGGATGCCCGGCGAGTTCTGCGTGATCAGCTGCACGCGCGTGCCGGGACCGGAGGACGTCCCGTACACCACGGTGACCTGCGGATTCTCACCGTGGCCGCCACTGGTGACGACGAGATCCCGGTATCCGTCACCGTTGAAGTCGTCGGCCGCCCTGACGGTCGCGGCGGCAGCGGTGGGGACATGGGTGAGCGAAAGGGCCGCGGTGGCGGCCACGACGGCCGCGGCCGCCATCGCCGTACGAGTGGATCGCACGAAGCTCCCTGTTTCCTGTGCGCAAGGCATGAATGGAAGGCATGAGTTGACTGAAACTGCGCACTCTTGACCAAGGAAAGAGCCGAACGGTTGCCCGTATGGAGGCGCCTCTGTGATCACATTCGTGTCACAGCCCTCTCCGGTTACGGATCGGGGTCGAACATCCCGATGACCGACCGATCCCTCGGAACGCACAGACCTACGGATTAGGCTGCCCCCATGGGTAAGAAGCTCTCGGGTGGCGGACTGTCGCCGACGCAGCAGGCCGCCAAGTTCCTCGGCGTCAGCGTGCTCTCCGGCGCGGTCCTTGCGGGCATCGCGCTCCCCGCGGCGGGCCTGGTGGGGCTCGCGGCCAAGGGATCCGTCGAGGAATTCGACGAGATCCCCGCCAATCTGAAGCAGCCTCCGCTGATGCAGCGCACCACGATCACCGACGCGAACGACAAGCCGATCGCGACGGTCTTCGCGCGTGACCGCACGCTGGTGGACCTCAAGGACATCTCGCCGTACATGCAGAAGGCGATCGTCGCGATCGAGGACTCGCGGTTCTACGAGCACGGCGCGGTCGACCTCAAGGGCATCCTGCGCGCGGTGAACGAGAACGCGCGCTCCGGCGGTGTCTCCCAGGGTGCGTCGACCCTGACGCAGCAGTACGTGAAGAACGTCTTCGTCGAAGAGGCGATGGACGACCCGGCCAAGTTCCGCGAGGCCACGCAGCAGACCCTGGGCCGCAAGATCCGCGAGCTGAAGTACGCGATCCAGGTCGAGGAGAAGCTCGGCAAGAAGAAGATCCTCGAGAACTACCTGAACATCACGTTCTTCGGCCAGCAGGCCTACGGAGTCGAGGCCGCCTCGCAGCGCTACTTCTCCAAGCCGGCCAAGCAGCTGAACCTGCAGGAGGCCGCGCTGCTCGCCGGCATCGTGCAGTCGCCGAGCCGGTACGACCCGGTGAACGACGAGCAGGAGGCCAAGAAGCGCCGCAATGTGGTGCTGCAGCGGATGGTCGCCACCGGCGACATCTCGCAGCAGGACGCGGACAAGGCCAAGGCCTCGGACATCGCGCTGAAGATCTCCAAGCCGCAGAACGGGTGCATCACCGCAACCAAGGGCGCGGGGTTCTTTTGTGACTACGTGAAGACGGCCTTCCTCGACAGCCCCACCTTCGGCGACACCCGCGAGGAGCGCGCCGAGAAGTGGAACCGCGGCGGTCTGCGGATCAGGACCACGCTCGACCCGCAGGCGCAGGAGTCGGTGCAGGCCTCGCTGAAGGATCACGTCTACCAGAAGGACAAGGTGGCCGCCGCGGCCACGATCGTCGAGCCAGGCAGCGGCAAGATCCTCGCGATGGGCCAGTCGCGGCCGTACGGCGGCGAGGACAAGAAGAACGAGACGACGATCAACTACTCGGTCGACCACCGGATGGGCGGGTCGAACTTCGGGTTCCCGACGGGTTCGACGTTCAAGCCGTTCCTCGCCGCGGCGGCCATAGAGCAGAACAAGCCGCTGAACCAGGTGTATCCGGCGCCGTATGAGATGCCGTATCCCAGCCCCATCACCGGCTGCAACACCACGTACAAGAACGTCAAGAACGAGATGGCTGAGAACGAGAACGAGTCCGAGGTCGGACCGTACGGTCTCAAGGAGGCGATGGAGAAGTCGGTCAACACCTACTTCGTCCAGATGATCGCCGACATCGGCATGTGCCCGATCACCGAGATGACGAACAAGCTGCATGTCGTGCAGGGCGACGGCAAGCAGCTTCCCGAATCTCCCGCGGCGCTGACCCTCGGCTCCAACGGCATGTCGCCGCTCACCATGGCGAGCGCGTACGCGGCGTTCGCCAACCGCGGCACCTACTGCTCCCCGGTCGCCATCGAGTCGATCACCGACGCGAACGGCAAGGCGCTCGAGGTGCCCAAGTCGACCTGCGAGCAGGCGATGTCGGTGCAGACGGCCGACTCCATCAACTCGCTCCTGAGCGGTGTGGTCGACTCCGGTACGGGTGCGCGGGCCGGCCTGAGCGGGCGCGACAACGCCGGAAAGACCGGTACCACCGACTTCCGCAAGAACGCCTGGTTCGTGGGCTACACCCCGAACATGTCCGGCGCCGTGTGGGTCGGTTCGCCGACCCAGCAGGTGGAGATGGAGTACATCACCATCGGCGGCCGCTACCACGAGAAGGTCTTCGGTGGTGAGGTCCCCGGCCCCATCTGGCGCGACGCCATGACCGGCGCGCTGGCCGGCAAGGAAGCACCGCAGTTCAACCGGGTGCACATCCCTGACGTCCCGAAGAAGGACAAGGACAAGGACGACGACGGGGACGACGGCAAGCCCGGCCGTCCCGGCGGCGGTGACAACGGCGGTCTGATCGGCGGTGGCGACGGCGGTGCGATCGGCGGCGACGGCGGCACCGACGGCGGTACGGACGCCGGTGTCATCGGCGGCCTCATCGACGGCGGTACGGAGAACGGCGGCAACGCCAACGGCAACGGCGGCGGGTGGCCCGAGCCTCGCTGATCCTGCTCTGTCTGTACGTGCGTGAGGGCGCCCCCGGGTCAGGGGGCGCCCTCGTTCACGTACGACAGGGGGCGCCCTCGTTCACGTACGACGTGATGTCAGCTGTCTCAGCCCGCCAGTGCCTGCTTGACCGCCGCGGCGACGCGGCCGCCCTCGGCCTGGCCGGCCACCTTCGGGTTGACGATCTTCATGACCTGACCCATCGCGCGCGGGCCCTCGGCGCCGGCGGCCTTGGCCTCCTCGACGGCCTGCGCGACGATCTGCGTCAGCTCCTCGTCGCTCAGCTGCTTCGGCAGGTACTCGGCGAGCACCTCGCCCTCCGCCTTCTCGCGCTCCGCAGACTCGGCACGCCCGCCCTGCGCGAAGGCCTCGGCGGCCTCGCGGCGCTTCTTCGCCTCGCGGGTGATCACCTTCTGCACCTCGTCGTCGGAGAGCTCGCGCTTCTCCTTGCCCGCGACCTCCTCCTTGGTGATCGCGGCGAGGGTCATCCGCAGCGTGGAGGAGCGCAGCTCGTCGCGCGCCTTGATCGCGACATTGAGGTCTGCCTGCAGCTTGGTCTTGAGCGTGGTCATGGGTTCAGTGTCGCAGGTACGCCGCGTGTGACGCCCGCGCATTTCCCCTGCGGTACGGGGGTGCGCAGGCGGACTGTGGCCCTCCGCCTACGTCTGCGACGATGGGTTCCATGCGCGCGCGATACGGAGTACCTCTGGGAATCACCGCGGCGGCAGCCGCGGGTGTGGCCTACGCGGCAGGGATCGAGGTGCGGTCCTTCCGGCTGCGCCGGGTGACGGTTCCGGTCCTTCCGAAGGGCATGCGGCCGCTGCGCGTACTCCAGGTCTCCGACATCCACATGGTGAGCGGCCAGCGCAAGAAGCGGCACTGGCTGCAGTCGCTTGCGGGGCTGCGCCCGGACTTCGTCATCAACACGGGTGACAACCTGTCGGATCCGGAGGGCGTGCCCGAAGTCATGGATGCGCTCGGCCCGTTGATGCAGTTCCCCGGCGCGTACGTCTTCGGCTCGAACGACTACTACGGTCCGCGCCTGCGCAACCCCGGCCGCTATCTGACCGAGCGGCTGCAGGGCAAGCACGGCCTCAACGGCAATCCGCCGGTCGTCGGCGCCCTCCACAACCCGTGGGAGGACCTGCGCGACGGCTTCGACGCGGCGGGCTGGGTGGGCCTCACCAACACGCGCGGTTCGCTGAAGATCGACGGATACGAGATCGCCTTCACCGGACTCGACGACCCGCACATCCGCCGCGACCGTTACGAGGAGGTGGCGGGCGGCCCCGCCGCGGGCGCCGACTTCTCGATCGGCGTCGTGCACGCCCCGTATCTGCGCTGCCTGGACGCCTTCACGGAGGAGGGCTACCCGCTGGTGCTCGCCGGGCACACGCACGGCGGCCAGCTGTGCATCCCCTTCTACGGGGCGCTGGTCACCAACTGCGATCTGGACACGGACCGCGTGAAGGGCCTGTCCACGCACACAGCCGGCGGCCACACCTCGTATCTGCACGTCTCGGCCGGCTGCGGTACTTCGCGGTACGCGCCGGTGCGGTTCGCGTGCCCGCCGGAGGCGACGCTGCTGACGTTGGTGGAGCGCTGATCCCTGGTCGGGTTGGGGCGCGGGCTCAGGCACGGGCGCGGGCTCGGGCGGGGGTCGGTGGGCGGTGCTGCGGAACGTTGTCTACCGTGAGGTCATGGCTGCGCCCTCATCCGGATTTTCCGGACACGTACCGAGTGAGACCGGAGTACCGCCCGAAGCCGTGAGCCCGCCGGCGCGGCGCCCGTTCGCCGCCGTCTTCCGCGCGCTGATCTCCCTCGCCGCGATCACCGGCATCGTCATCAACCTCTGCCTGGCGAGCCCGCTGCGCGTCCTCAGCTACTTCACGATCCAGAGCAACCTGATCGTCGCGGCCGTCTTCGCCCTCTCGGCCTGGCGCGCCTGGAAGGGCCGCGCGCCGCTGCCGCCCTGGGTGACGACGGGGACGGTCCTCTTCATCTCCATCACCGGCCTCGTCTACCACCTGCTCCTCGCCAACGCGTCGAGCGACTTCTCCATGACGGACCAGGTGGGCCCGATGACGGGCTGGCGCGGCGTCTCGAACGAGCTCCTGCACACGGTCACCCCGCTCGCCGCCGCCGTCGACTGGCTCTTCCTGACCCGCCCGGGCGGCCTGCGGCTGCGCCACGCGGGCCTGTGGCTGCTCTATCCCCTGGCCTATCTGGCCTTCTGCCTGCTGCGCGGCGCGCTCATGTCCCCGGGTTCAGAGGCCCGCTACCCGTACCCCTTCGTGGACGTGGAGCAGCACGGATACGCCGGGGTCCTGGGCAACGCGGTCGTCCTCGGCCTCTGCTTCTACGCCCTGGCCCTGGCCTTCGTGGGCCTCGACCGCATCCGCCCCGCGCCGGGCCCCCGCAAAAACCGGATTTCGTCTCCGGGCGCCGGTCCGCTAAAGTAATCGATGTCGCCGCGACCTGCAGGACCGAGGACGTGGAGTACGACATCGGGGTGTAGCGCAGCTTGGCAGCGCGCTTCGTTCGGGACGAAGAGGTCGTGGGTTCAAATCCCGCCACCCCGACAGCTAAACACCAGGTCAAAGGCCCGGTACCGGATTCGGTATCGGGCCTTTGGCTTTGTGCGTGACTAACTGCGTGACTACCGCTTCGGAGGCGGGGGCTTGCCGAAGATCCCATCCATGGCGACGGCACCCGTCTGGATCACCGGGCGGATCTGCTTCCGGTAGACCTCCTCCGTGACGGCCGTACTGGAGTGGCCGACCAGCCGCGAGATCTCTTCGAGCGGGATGCCACGATCCGACAGGATCGAGACGAAGGACGTACGGGTCTCCCGCGTCGTCCACTCATGCGGCTTGATCTCGATGCCAGGAACCTTCGCGGCCTGTGCGAGGACCTTGCGGAACTCCCTCCGGACGTTCGCGGCATCCAGCTCGGTGCCCACGGCCGAGGTGAAGACGAGACCGGTCTCCTGCCACTCGTCACCAGCAGCCACCCGCTGCCAGCCCTGCCGCTCCCACTGGATCCTCAGGGCGTCGATCGCTCGGCCGGGCAGGGCGAGGGTCCGGCGGGACTTCCGGGTCTTGGTGTCTCCCGTGGCTCGCACCGAGCGCCACACCGCGACGTGCGGAGGAACCGCGGGGTCGGCGGTCGGGTCGCCTTCGAGGTCCACGTGATCCCAGCGGAGTGGGCGCATCTCCTCCGTACGGCCACCGGTCAGCAGGGAAACGACGAAGTACGCGTAGAGCGGCGAGTCCTCAGCAGCGACGAGCACCGCCTCCGCCTGCCTGAGCGTGAGGGACTTGGACTCACGGCCAGGGCGTCCCTTGGGGACCGAGCACAGCTCTACGACGTTCCGCTTCACCTTGTCCCGCGCCATGGCCCGCTTGACCGCGCGGTTCAGGCAAGAGCGGATGCCTTCCAGCGAACGCGTGCTGAGCACCTTCGCCTTCTCCGCTAGCCACCGGTCCACGTCATCGGCGCTGAGGTCCCGCAGCTTCCGAAACCCGAGCGCAGGGATCACGTGGGTGTTGCAGAGGATGGTGAGCGTCTTGACGGTCGAGGCGTCACGTCCGGCCAGGCCGTACCGAAGCCAGTCGGTCACCGCGTCCTTGACCGTGTAGCCGGTCGGCGCGATCGCGAGACCGTCCTCATAGTCCCGCAGAACCTCTTTGAGCTTGGCCTTGGCCGCGGTCTTGGTCTTGCCGCTGGCCCTCTTCACGATCCGCTTGCCGCTCGGGTCGAATCCGAGGCTCGCCGTTGCGATCCAGCGTTCGCGCTTGGCGTCCCAGTGGAGGCCGCCGTCACCACGGCTGCGTCGCGTCGCCATCAGGCAGCCTCCTCAAGGCGAGCTCGGATGTAGTCCTCCACCGAGCTCTCGGGGATTCGACGGGCACGGCCCTCGGTGTAGGAATGCAATCGCTTCGTACGGATCAGGTCGTAGACCTTGGAGCGTCCGAGCCTGAGCCGCACCATGACCTCTTTCACGGTCAGCACCTGGACAGCGGCGGTGGTCATGCTGTGGCTCCTTCCAGGCCGGTGGCAGGGGCATGAGCGGCGGAGAGCCATTCCTCGCCGCGGGACAGGCCAACCCCGGCGTAGGTCCAGTGAGCGAGGACGAGGGTGGTGTCTTCAGCGGCAGTGGAATCGGCCGGCACGGTGGACTCGGATTGGGCGCGACGCCAATCGGCTCGGGCCTGGCGGAGCGCTCCGAGGGTGGTCGAGTAGCGGCGGGTCTTGGTGGAGAAGTGGCCGCGGAAGCCGAGCATGTGAGCCCAAGCGCGAAGGCGGAGGTCTTCCAGCTCGGGACGGGCGCCGAGGATCCATGCGGTTCGGATCATGCGGCGGGCGTGCTCGCTGATGCGGAGCTGAGCGAGTTCGGCGAGGAACTTGAGGGGGCGGTCGAGGGTGCCTGTGGTGGTCTCGGCTCCCTTGGTGGCGTACTTGGCGATGTACGCGGCGACGGCCCGGTCGGTGAGCTCGGTGCCGCCCGCGAAGTCGGCCGAGCGGATCGGACGGACGTCGAGCTGGGTGCCGAACATGAAGGTGTAGGCGCGGCCGTGGAGGACGGGACCGGGCGCGGACGCTACTCGAGCAGCGGCACGGATGGCGTCGGTGAGGAGTTCGGCGCTCGCCCAGTGCGGGGGTGGGGTGTCACCTCCGTCGGGGCCGTCGAGGCGGATCACTGCGTGAAAGTGAACCGCGCCGCGACGCTGGTATTCGGCGACCTTGGCGAAGGAGACGCGGGCGTGTTCGGCGAACTCGCGCTGGGTGAGGCCCGCGCGCTTGGCGACCTCGCGGCGCAGGTAGATCGTGAAGCGGGCCCAGATCTTCGAGGCGTGCGCGTTCCAGAGGACGGCGGTCTCGTAATCGTAGGTGTCGGGGTCGAGCGGGGTCCCTAACTCCGGCGTGTCGGCGGGGTGCTGGGTGCCGCAGCGGCAGCGGCCGGAGGCGGGGCGGTTGTGGACGGGCCCGGAGGAAGGGGCGGTGAAGGTGGCGAACACCCGTGGGTGGGTGGCGACTTGCTCGGGGGTGCCCTTGCCGCCTTTCAGGCCCGCGGTGATGAGCTGGTAGGTGTCGCGGCGGTAGGTCTCCGCGCAGGCGGCGCAGCGGGTGGCGCGGCGGTTGTTGCAGCGGACCAGGAGGTGACCGGCGGGGAGGTCGGACGCGGCCAGGTGGCGCACGGCCGGGCCCAGCTCCCCCGTGGTCGTGTCGATGGGGTGCTCGGTGCGGTGGCCGTCGAGGCGGATCGGGTTGGTGCAGCCGCCCAGGCCCTGCAACTGGCGTACCAGGCCGGGCAGGTGGCCGAGTGAGGCGAGGTCGGCCAGGTCACGGAGCGCTCTGGCCTCGGGGGCCTGAGTCGTAGTGGTGGTCACTTGGCGCCCCCGGCGAAGGCGGCGGTGGCCGCGGCGTCGACGAGGGTGCGGAGCGGGGGCAGGGTGCCCGTGCCCTCGCAACGCTTGCAGTGCGCGGTGATGGTGTTGAGGAAGCCCAGCCGGTTGCGGCCGCCCAGGGTAACGGCGACGGAGGCGAAGCCATCGCAGTCTGGGCAGATCCGGGCAGCAGGGTTCTGGTGGTCGGTCATGATGGTTGTTCCTTCCGGTTTGAGTGATCGGGTAGGGGCTGGGCGCCGGGACGGCGGAGACTTGGCGGTTGAGGCCGTCCCGGGGCCGGTCAACGTCGCTTCGACGGCGGCGGAGCGAGGGCCGAGCGCAGCGCGAGCGCGACGACGGCGAGCGAGGCACCCGCGATGGCGACGGCGAGGAGCATTGAGACCAGGACCACGCCGATCACCACGACGCCGACGGTTCCGGCCGCGGCGAGCGCGATCACGGTTCCGGGGGTCATCCCCGTACGGGCCGGAGCATTCGCCGGGGCGGTGTGCGGGTGGTGGCAGGCGCAGGGCGCGGGAGGCGGTGCGTGGTGCACGGTCGGGGGCTGTCCGAGAGTGGTGATAACCGGGATGATCTCGCCGGTCGGCATCGGGTTGGTCGGGACGTGGGGCTTGAACATGAGCTGAACTCCTTCCAGTGGTTCAGGGGTTGGTGATCTGGACGCCGGATTCGGTGCCGGTCTCGATGGCCGGGGCGAGGAAGCTGCCTGCGAGCAGGTAGCCGCCGATCAGCAGGACCAGGACCAGCCAGAGCGGCGGGCGGGCGAGCTTGACGCCGATCACGGCGACGACGGTGATGAAGAACCAGAACGGCACGTCCATGACGGGCTCCTTGTCGGGGTCGGGTGGGGTCAGCGGACGCGGCAGCGGTGGCCTTCGGCGGCGACGTTCGCGGCGGCGACAGTGGTGTACTCGCCGGACCAGCCGCACCGTTCGGCGCCGCAGGCCGCTATGTAGGTCATGTGGCCGTCGCGGTCCATGCCGGTGCCGATGGTGATCGGGCCGACCTGGCGCAGCTTGCGAAAGATCAGGTGCAGGGGCATGACGGGTGTTCTCCTTCGGGATCAGGTGAGTTGAGCCGCAATGGCGGACGCCATCGGGGCGGGGACACCGAGCTGGGTGCGCAGGGTGTCCGTGTCGATTGGGTGGCCGGTTCGAGCGCGGTGGGCGTCGGCGACCTTGCGGGCGTGGTCCACGAGCGCGGGCGGGACGTTTACCGCGGGCTTGGCCGGTGGCAGCTGCCGAGCCGGATCGGGCACGTCGACCACGGCAGGAACGGGCTCAGGCGCGGATTCCGCGGGGGCTGCGAATTCGGCCGGCACGGCGGTCTCGCGCTTGGACTCGGGGTCGGTGCCGTGGGCGAGCAGGGTGCCGCCGAGGAACGCGAGCGCAGGCCATCCGGCGACGAGGAACCGCAGCCAGGCCGGGGCGTGGTCGAGGTCGAGGAACCCGGCGGTGGCGACGTTCGCGCCGAGCGAGGCGAACAGCGCGATCAGGAACCAGCACCAGGCCAGCCGCGGCGTACGGCCCTGCCGAAGACGGCGCCACGCGGCGACAAGCAGCAAGTCGACAGAGACCGGGTAGGCCCACGCCTTCCAGCCGTGCTGTCCGGCCGCTTCCGCGATGTCATGCAGGTGCGCGAAGGACAAGGCCCCGGCAATCACGGCCTGAATCAGCACGGCGTCGAAGCGAAGCGAGTTGCGCATCTCGGGTCCTCCTTCCTTGGGATTGGGGCCGTGCCGGGCGGGGATCGGGTCCGGGCGCCCGGCGACGGCGGGTCAGGCGGTGGGCGCTTGGCCGGTGCCGAAGCAGTTCAGGCACATGCCGGTCTGGTGGCCGACGGTGCGGCGCTTGCGGCCGACGACGACCGGGCGGGAGACCTCTCCGGTGCCCTTGCACGGGCGGCACTTCTTCGCGGCAGGCGCCTTCTTCGCGGCCATGGCGCTCACCCGGTGGCCGGGTAGGTGTGGCCCGTGGGCGGGTAGGCGGTCGGGTCGTAGGCGAGGAACAGCGAGGCGTTCAGGCCGAACGCGAGGACGTCGACAAACTCCTCGTCCACATCGGGCTCGTTCGCGTAGTCGTCCAGGACCGCGATCATCGAGGCGGTACGCAGCAGGTCAAGGCAGGTGGCGCACATGGAGCGATCTCCTTCGGGTTTCGGGCATGGCTCGGGTAGGGACCTGGCGCGAAGCGGTCGCGCCGACCGTGAAGCGAGGGGTGGATCAGACCGCGGCGGGGGCCTCAGCGGGGGCCGCGGGCGCCGGGACTTCGACCGGCTTGGCCGCGGGCAGGACGGGCCGGAACGCGGCGAGCTCGGGCAGGTCGGGGGTCAGATGCGCGTGCTTGTTGCAGGCGTTGACCGCAGAGCGGAGCGAGGTGTGCGGGGTGCGGATGCGGATCCATCCGCCGGTGGAGTCGCCGACCACGGCCGTGCCGGGGCGCTCCTTAGGGATCTGCGTGGTGGCGAAGACCGCGTGCGGGGAGATGTCGCCGAAGGCCATCTTGGCGCTGGATTCGTCATTGACGCGGTGCGAGGAGCGGCCGGTGAGCTGAGCGCGCAGCATGGTGATCCCGTTGCCGAGCTCGGAGCCGAAGCGCTGCCCGTAGATGTCCACGTAGATCCCGGCGGCGCGGCCGAGCTGGACGAGCCGGACCAAAGCGGTGATGATCCGGTCCCGGCGCTTCTCGTCTGCCTTCGAGGCGAACAGCGCCAGTTCGGCCACTTCGTCGATGGTGAGCACGACCGGCACAGGCCGCAGAGTCTCGGGCAGGCCCCAGATGTCCGCGGTGATCTCCGCGTCGGGGACGTCGGCGCTGATGCGCTGCTCGGCACGGATGAGCTGGTAGATCCCGTTCATCCGGTCCACGAGCGCTTCGAGCAGGCCGAGCGCGTCATCGGGGTTGTCGGCCAGGGCCGAGAAGCGGCGGGACATCGGCGCGAGCTCAACGCCCTGTTTGCAGTCGATCCCGACCAACGCCACCGGCTGTGCGGCAAGTTCCTTGATCAGCTGTCGTTGGTAGACGGACTTGCCGGACTGGGTGGCGCCCAGGTTCAGCGAGTGCGGCACTGCCCGGTAGTCGCGCAGATGGATCGTGCCGTCCTCGCACAACGCCACCGGGACCTTGAGGAGATCACGGTCTGGAACGGCGGCGGGCATCTGTACGCGCTTGAGCACGTCGTAGCCGGTCATGGTCAACTCGACCACGCTGGGACGGACTTCCCGGGAGACCACCTGTTGCACGGCGAAGGAGTGCCGGAGCCGGTCCGCGGCGGCGGAGAACTCGAAGGCGTCCTGTCCGGGCCGCATCTTGAGCCGCAGCCGGAGCCCGGTCCGTGTGGGGCGCACCCGGAGGATCTTCGGTGCGCGTTGGCGGGGTATCTGCCACTTGAACATCCGGGCGAGCCAGATCCGCCAGCGCGGGGCGGGGACGGTGAGCTGGCAGGCGTCCATCACGGTCGTGTACCGGATCAGGACCCGCAGGACCGCGAACGCGATCCCGAAGGTCAGCCAGTACCAGGCCGGGCGGCGCCACTTCAGCACCAGGGCCGCGACGGACGCCACGGCTAAGACGATCAGCCACAGGTCGGGGGCCATCGCGGCTTAGCCCTCCTTGCCCGGCGCGACCAGGGCGACCGCGCGGAAGGCGATGCCGAACCGCTTCTCTCCGCCGCTCACGTTCTCCCAGTCACGGGCCTTGAGCCCGACGACCTTTACGGGCATGCCGAGGGTCAGCCCCTTGGGGATGCCGGTCTCGGGGACGGAGACGGTGTAGAGGTTCGCCTCGCCGTCATCGGCGATCGTCAGGCCAACGGTCATCATCTGCGCGCCGGTCTCCATGTCGATGGCGATCTCACCGGTCTGCCGGTTCTTCAGCTTGGGCTTCGGCTCGACCGCGATGAACGTGACGGCGGTCGAAGTGTCGATCTTGAAGGACGGCATGAGCTGACTCCTGTAGATGAGTTGGACTCAGTCACTCATGTATATGAGTGATGTGAATAAGAGTGCCCAACTCCTATACATGAGTCAACCCGCCAAGCCGAAGATTCTTGGCGGGTCGATCAGAGCTGACGCAACGTCAATCCGTAGCAGGGATCCGGTAGTCGAGAACGAACTGGTCAGCGGCCATCACGGTGTCGCAGACCTCAACGACGCGGTCCTCCGTGGTCACCGCGTTCCGTGTCAGGTGGATCACGGGCGAACCGGGACTGAGGCTCAGCGCGCTCACCTCCTGCTTGGTCGCCAGACGCGCCTGTACGGTCTCGGTGAACTCGGCGAGTTCGTGGCCGTGCTCCTCAAGCCTGGCGTAGATACCGCCACCGCCCGGGTTGTGCTCGAACAGCTCGGGGATGTCGCGCGCGACATCCCAGGGCAGGTACGAGGTCGCCTCCTCGGTCGGGGTGCCGTCGCTGAAGTAGAGCCGCCGACGGGCGAGCACCTTCGCGCCCTCCTTCACGGCCAGCCGCTTCGCGATTTCCGCAGGAGCCGCAACAGGGCCGACCGACAGGACCCGCACGTCCGCCTTCACTCCGGCCTGTTCCGTCTCGGCGAGGTACGCAGCCTTACCGGCCTTTCGGTGCGAACGCCTGAACCGGTCCGAGGACTTGCGCGTGACGGGCGGCCGGGACTTCACAGTCGAGCCCTTGCCGTGGTGCGTCTCAATGAGTCCGAGCGCACGCAGTTCAGCAATGGCCTTACGCACCGTGCCAGACGAGACCTTGTACCGATCCATGAGCGCGGCCTCACTGGGCACATCGGCAGCAGGGGCAAGCACGCCGGTCCTGATGTCCTGCTCTAGATCGTCGGCGATCTGGAGGTACTTCGGCTTCGCCGATTTCTCTCCTACTGCACTCGTCATAGTCCTTCTCTTCCTTCTATGCTCCTGTACATGAGTAACAGTGCCCACGATGAAAGGTCAACGCCGCTCCACTCGGTGTCTGTGGCAGGCACCGTCGTACGCGAGGACGGTCGCATTCTGGCGATCAAGCGTGCGGACAACGGGACTTGGGAACCACCAGGCGGCGTGCTCGAACTGGCCGAGGCGCCCGAGGAGGGCGTACGTCGTGAGGTCTACGAGGAGACCGGGATCAAGGTCGAGGTCGAGCGCCTGACTGGGGTCTACAAGAACACGTCGCGGGGAATCGTGGCCCTGGTCTTCCGGTGCCGTCCCGAGGGCGGGCAGGCGCAGCTCTCAGACGAGTCGATCGCTGTCGACTGGCTGACACCTGCCGAGGTCTCCGAGCGTATGGGCGAGGTCTACTCGGTACGCGTGCTGGACGCGCTGCGCGAGGACGGGCCCCAGGTGCGCACGCACGATGGGCGACGCCTCACATGACCAGAACCGAGGCCATCGAGATCGTGGAGCGCCTCATGAACGGAGGCTTCGGAACTGAAGCTGAAGACTCTGCGGCGATAGAGGCTCTGGAACGAGGACTCGTCTGCCCTCACGTCAGCGACTACATCTTCTGGGACTTTGACCCAGAGCAGACACCCGAGAAGGTCGTTGACCGCGCTTTGGCGTACGAGCCGTTCGCTCTCTAGCTGCATCGATACGCTCGGCTGCATGGCAGTCAACGAGCACGAAGCGAATATGGCGCATCCGCGCATGGCCGCGGGTGCGCTCTTCTTTGACCAGAGCGGGCGCGTACTCATGGTCGAGCCGTCCTACAAGGACTACTGGGACATCCCCGGCGGCTACGTCGAGACGGGCGAGTCCCCGCTCCAGGCCACAGCCCGCGAAGTCCGCGAAGAGCTCGGGATCACTCCGCCACTAGGCCGACTCCTCGCGGTCGACTGGGCACCGAACGGCAACGAGGGCGACAAGGTCCTCTACCTCTTCGACGGCGGCGAGCTCAGCGCCGAAGACCTGGACCGGATCACGCTTCAGCCCGACGAGCTGACGAGCTTCAGCTTCCTGGACCCTGCCGAGATCAACGAGCGCACGATCCCGCGGTTGGCCCGACGCATTCACGCGGCCATCGCAGCCCGGACTTCGGCAGCGCCGGTCTATCTCGAACACGGCCAGACGCCCGCAGCCCCGTAGCCGGAACCGGTGCTTGAGTAAAAACCTTCTCTACGAGTTCAAGGCGCCCCGCACGCGGGGCGCGCGCCGCTCTCGGCGCGGCCCGCCTCCATGTCTTCGCCACCGGCGACCGCGCCCCGCGGCGCGCTCGGCGAGGGCGCCAACGGAGAGGTACAAACGGCCGGCACGGGGCTGGGGCGGTCGGCTCCGCGGCTTTACGCAGCCACTTTGGGGCGAGCCTCTAAGATCATGGCCCCGATTCGGGCTATTGCGGGCAGGTCCAGAGACTGCCCGAATCGCGGCGAGCGTAAGGGGCCATGATCACTCGCCCCAAAGCAGCTCCAGCCCAAAGCCGCTCCACCGACCTGTCGATTGAGCTCAGCACTACCGCACAGAACAAGCCATTCACGATTTTGCACGCCGCCCGATATCGGCCCATACGTGATGGTCTCTTTGGCGGCACAGTCCGGCTCAGGGAGCACCCAGTCCGGCTCAAGGAGCACCCAGTCCGGCTCGGGGAGCACCCAGTCCGGCTCGGGGAGCACCCAGTCCGGCTCGGGGCATATGCCAAGGATGGAAAGGCGCAGGTGAGAGCACCGGGAGTTTCTGATCTAGAAAGCAAATGAGCGTCGCGCCATGAGACGCTCACGAAAGCCGAAACAAGCTTCTGCGTACTTTCGCCTGAACCGGTTGCTGATACGTTCCGTGGCCATAAAGAGCCCCGCCCGCATTGTCTCGCCAGACCCGGACGGGGCTTCACACGCATCTCACAAAGATGCGCCAAGCGAGGAGTGACATGGAAACACCGACCACCCCTGCCGAGCGCGAGCCTAGCGGACCGGCCAGGCATGCCATAGGCAAGATGGCCCCGATCATGACAGGCATTGGAACTCTCCTGATCGGCATTGCTGCGCTGATCACGGCAATGCGCTAGACCGCGATCAAGTAGCGTCGGGTGAGTGTCTAAGTGCGTGACAACGCCCACGGACATCGGCAGACGAGCCCGAACGTCCGCGGACCATCGGCGCAGGTGAGAGATGCACCAGCCCAAGGCAGCGCCCCCACCCAAGTTGCTTCGGGACGAAGAGGTCGTGGGTTCAAATCCCGCCACCCCGACAGCTGAAACACCAGGTCAGGCCCGGTACTGAGAGATCAGTACCGGGCCTGATGTGCGTTGGGGGCCATCTTGGGAGCCGTTCTGGGAGCCGACTTCGGGATGCGGCTCCCAGAACGGCTCCCGTCTTGGCCCGAGGGGCGAGCGCCCGTCAGTCCAGGGTGGTCAGGTTCCGTACGAGGCTTCGAGCTTCTGGATTGAGGCCGATGAGCCGGGTGAGGGGCGGGGTGGCGGCGCCATCGGCGCGGCGGGTCTGCAGTTGCACCGCACCCCGGACGGACACATGCGGCTCGGCTATCACACGCCCTGGCCAAGCTGACACGTCAACGAAGACCGAACCGAGGGGCCTTCTCCTGTCCGCCAGTGCTCCCGCGCTCTGGCGGCCTGAGGGTGCCGGTGTCCGGTCGGCGGTTGGGGACGCCGACCGGACGCCCATACGTACAACCGGCGCAAGGACGCATGTCGTCGCCGTCATGCCCCGTGGGAGCCGTTGGGGAGCAGAATCGCTCCCCAAGCCCCCGCCACACCCGGCGAGACCTGTCTCTGCGTGCGTCCGGCTGCGTGACCGAGTTCCGGGCGGGAACGGGTCTCCGACCGTCATGACCACCGTTTTGTGATCTTTGGGGGAAGTTCGGGGGCCGGCCAGACCTGTATGCGGATCTTCTCGGTCGTTTCGGGGGTCTCGTCGGAGTCGATGTCGGCCCGGGCTGCGCGAGCCAGGTTGCTCCGGGAGGCGCGGACGCGATTCCAGCCCGGCCGCACCGGGAAAGTTGCCGCGTCGGGGCCGTAATCGGTGCAGCCCAGGATCATCAGGCGGCCGGCCGATACATGGAGGCCGGCCTCGACGACGTGGTCGAACTCCGCACTGTCGTCGATCGGTTCCTGCGGCAGGACTGTGACGGTGACGGACACATTGACGTCGACCGTGGTGCCGATGCCCAGCGCATCCCGCGCGACCGCGAGCTGATCGGCAACTGCTTGTTCTGTCCACGCATCGCCGAGATCGCCGTCCGAGTCGGCGTCGCAGACGTGTATCTGGTGGTAGTCGGCGAAGAGCGTGAGCTCCGTCGTGGTCGTCATGACGGCACAGTGTCATGGAGTACTGACAGGTGGATGCCTTACCTGTTCATGTGTGTCCTCGGGCCGCTGCTCACAGCCTGAGCGCGAACCAGGTCGTCTTCCCCTGGTCCGTCGGCCGGACGCCCCAGCTGTCCGCGAGGGTGTCGACGAGGATGAGGCCGCGGCCGGATTCCTCGTCCTCGGCGGCCAGGCGGGGCTGGGGCAGGTGTGGGCTCAAGTCGCTGATTTCCACGGCGAGTTCGGTGGCGGAGCGGCGCAGGTGGAGGACGAGCGGGCCCTCCGCGTGCTGGACCGCGTTGGTGAGGACCTCCGAGACCAGGAGCCGGGCGTCGTCGGCCTTGTGGGCGCAGTCCCAGGAGGTGAGGGCCTTCACCACGAAGCCGCGGCCCTCGGACACCGCGCTCGGCGTGGCCGGCAGCTCCACCGTGGCGGTGGCCAGCGGGGCGGCGGGGAGCTGGGCGAGGAGCAGCGTGACGTCGTCGTTGTGGCCCTCGGCGTCGGGGAGCAGCGCGGCCAGGACGTGGTCGGCCGCCGCTTCCAGGCTCGTATCGGAGAGGAAGGCGTCGTCCAGGACCCCGGTCAGGCGGTCGATCTGACACTCGATGTCGCTGCCCGGGGTCTCGACCACGCCGTCGGTGTACAGGACGAGGATGGCGCCGGGCGGAATCGCGGTGAAGGACTGCTGGTAGAGGACGTCGCCGACGCCGAGCGGTGCGTTGACGGGTACGGGGAGTCTGCGGGTGCTGCCGCCGGGGCCGGTGACGAGGGTGGGCAGATGGCCGGCCGAGCAGGTCGTCACGGAGCCGACGTCCGGGTCGATGACCAGGTAGCAGCAAGTGACGAGCTGGTCGGGGACGTTGAGATCCGCGACGACCGCGTCCAGGGCCTGCATGAGCTGGCGGGGCTGCATACCGGTCTTGGCCAGGGCGTGGGCCGCGGAGCGCAACTGCCCCATCACGGAGGCCGCTTCCAGACCGCGGCCCATGACATCGCCGATCAGGACACCGACCCGTCCGGCCCCCAGCGGGATCAGGTCGAACCAGTCACCGCCCACGCCCGCGCCCTGCGTGGCGGGCAGATAGCGGCTGGCCGCGTCCAGGCCGGGGATGGACGGCGGTGTACCCATGAGGCTGCGCTGCAGCGTCAGGGCGATGTGCTTCTGCTGTTCGTACAGGGTGGTCAGTTCGGCCTCGGCCCGCTTGCGCTCGGTGACGTCGCGCACGATGGCGCAGGCTCCGATGACCTTGCCGCGCGAGTCGCGGGTGGGCCACAGGGTGACGTCGACGTCGAGCATGGTGCCGGTCCGTGTCAGCCGGAGTGTCTCGAAGTGCTCGATCTTCTCGCCTTCGCGCAGCCGCTCGAGGAGTTGGGTGATCTCGTCCTTGCGCTCGGGAGAGGCCAGCATCGACACGTGCCGGCCGATGGCGGCCTCGGCCGTGTAGCCGTACAGCCGGTGGGCGGCGGCGTTCCAGTAGGTGATGCGGCCGTCGAGGGTCTTGGCGAGGATGGCGTCCTGCGAGGACTCGACGAGTGCGGCGAGTTCGTTGATACGGGCCTCGGCGGCCTTGCGTTCGCTGACGTCGCGGACGGCGGCGGAGACGAGGAGGCCGTCGGCGGTCTCCAGGGGGCTGAGGCTGATCTCGACCGGGAACTCGCTGCCGTCCTTGCGCAGACCGTGCAGTTCGAGACCGGCTCCCATCGGCCGCACCTGCCGGTTCGAGTCGTAGCCGGCGCGGTGCATCATGTGATGGGCGCGGAACCGTTCGGGGACGAGGAACTCGACCGGGCGGCCCAGGAGTTCGGCCCGCGGATAGCCGAACAGGGTCTCGGTCTGCGCGTTGACCAGCTTGATCGTCCCGGCGTCGTCGACGATCACCATGGCGTCCGGCGCGGACTCCAGGAGGCTGCGGAAACGTTCCTCGGCGGCCTTGCGTTCGCTGACGTCACGGACGGCGGCGGACAGGAGGAGGCCGTCGGCGGTCTCCAGCGGGCTGAGGCTGATCTCGACCGGGAACTCACTGCCGTCCCTGCGCAGACCGTGCAGTTCGAGACCGGCCCCCATCGGCCGCACCTGCCTCGTCACGGCGTACTCGTCGCGGTGGACGCCGTGCTGGGCACGGAACCGGCCGGGGATGAGCATCTCGACCGGGTGGCCGAGGAGTTCCTCGCGCTGGTAGCCGAAGAGGGTCTCCGTCTGGGCGTTGACGAGTCTGATCGTTCCGGCGTCGTCGACGATCACCATGGCGTCCGGGGCCGCTTCGAGGAGACCCCGGAACCGGTTCTCGACGTGCGGCGGCTCTTCCGTACGGGGCCGGACGACGCAGTGGTCGCGTGTGCTCCCGGTGACTCCGGGCCCGTCCGGGACCGATGCTCTGATCGTGTCGCCCATATCGGCCCCAATTCGCTGATCCGCCACAGTGGACCGGGCCATCTCACCGCAACCGGACCGCATCCATCGGCATATGCCGCTTACTGGCTCCGTAGCGGCGGAACCTGCCCACTTGCGATCGCATGGCGCTGTCCGTCGGGGCGGGTCCCTCACCCGTCACGACGGATCCGTCACCCGTCACGGCGGGTCCCTCACCCGTCGCGGCGTCCGGGTGCTCGTCGCGGCAGGCCCGTTACCGTCCCGGCAGGCCCGTTACCCGTCCCAGCAGGCCGGTTACCCGTCACGACGCTCGGTCGCGTGCAGACGCCGCAGCGCGCCGCGCAGCTCGCGCCGCAGGTGGTCCGGGAACGCCTCGCCCTCCGCTGTGGCGACCAGGGCGGCTGCTACGACCCGGAGTCTGACGTTGCCGTGCTGGGATACATCCACCAGCAGACTCCAGGCCCGCTCGCTGGAACACGGCGCCAGGACCATCAGCATGCCGCGCGCCTGGTCGATCACCGCGCGACTGTTCAGCGCGCGGCGCAACTGCTCGTTCTCGACGCGCAGTTCATGTGCCTCGGCGCGCAGTACATCTGCCTCCGAACGCAGTTCATCTGCCTCCGAACGCAGTTCACCTGCTTCAGCCGCCGGCTCCCGCAGCGTCGCAACCAGTTCAGTGCTGGGCGCCTGCCGGGCTTCGTGGACTGTGGTCGCCTGCTGCACGATCCGCCCCTCGACACACAGGTGGTCAGCGGCGGGCGAGTTGCCTCTCGCCGCCCGCGCCGGGCTGGTAGGTGAGGCCGTAGTGCTGGAAGATCGCCGCCTCCTGCTCGGCGGGCAGGATGTCGTCCGTGCCGATCGAAGGGGCCCGGCGCACCAGGGACCTGGCGTACCGCACGGTCAGCCGGTCCGGCCCGGCGACGGCCTCGTCGAGGGGGACGAAGAACAGCCGGTGGCGGGTCGGCAGTCCGGTGCGCACGGTGGCCATGGCGGGCTCGTCGGTGGTGGTGTCCACGTACACCGCTTCGAGTACGCCGATCTTGTGTCCCTCGGTGTCCACGACAGCACGGTCGCGCCACTCGCGGATGTCAGCTGTGCGGATCATGTTCTTCCGGCCCTTCCGTGAGGGTCGCCCGATGCTCGGCGGCCAGGTGCTCGGCGGTCAGGTGCTCGGCGCTGTGCGGCGTGCAGCCGTTGCAGCGCCCTGCACAGTGCGGGGTGCAGGCGGCGGGGCAGTTGCGTCCCGTCCGAGGTGGCCACGAAGGCCGCGGCCACCTCGCGGAGTTTGAGGCCGCTCTGCCGTGCCACATCCACCAGCAGGCTTCTGGCCTCCCCGCGGGAGCAGGGCGTCAGAACCATCACCATGCCGCGCGCCTGGTCGATCAGCGCGTGGCCCGCCAGCGCTCTGCGCAAGGTCTCGTTCTCCGCACGCAGCAAGCCGATGGTCTGCGCCGGGGCCCTGTCTCCCCAGGCCACCTCGGCCTTCAAGGCCCATCGGTCTTCCCTGATCTCGACCGTCCGGTTGCGGTCGTCCCGGATCCTGACCGTCCGGTGGCGGTCTTCCCGCATTTTGATCGTCCGGTTGCGGTCTTCCCTGGTCCTGACCGTCTGGCTCATCACGCCCGTCTCCTGACCGTCTGGTTCACGGCACCCGTCTCCTGACCATCTGGTTCACGACACCCGTCTCCTGACCATCTGGTTCACGACACCCGGCCTAGCGATGGTGCAGGCGGTCGCGACGGTCCTGGCGCAGCCAGCGGCCGCGGCGCCGGCTCCCATAGCGACGGGACCAGCGTTCCTCGCGGTCGCGGGCATCCCGGTACTCCCTGTACGCGGGACCCTCGTCGCGACCGGGGCGCCCCGCTCCGCCACGGCCGTAATGGACGTACGCGAAGACCAGCGCGACGGCGAACAGCCACCAGAGGGAGTTCACGAAGCCCAGACCGAACAAGGCGAGGGCGAGGACGGCGAGCAACAGGACCACGGCGGGCCTCCCCGGCGCGAAGGGTCTCCCCCGCTCGATCGACGTCACGAGGTCGAGGAGAGATGGGTTGCCGCCGAGGACTGGGGCTGCACTCAACAGCGTAGTCCTGCACGGAGGTTGTCGATAGGCGCAGGGCGCGGCGTCCATGCCCGTCCGGGGTCGGCCGGCAACAGGACGGGCACGGAATCGTACGGACGACTGGACAACCGGACGACCGAATGACGCGAACCCGTACGCCTCCCCCCGCACGGCACCCGGGTGACACTCCCGTACCGCGCGTGAAGCGCCGCTCCGTACAAGGAACCCATGCCTTGATTTGACAGATCGTCAGACAAGCCGTGGGGATACGGACAGCGGAGACAGCACATGGCGCGAAGCACTCGGGGTTCCCGGGATACGCGATACAGATGGACCGGTGCGGCGCTCGCCGTGTCGGTGGTGTTCGGCGTCACCGGCACCGCGAGCGGTGACGACGGCGGCGACGAGTCCGGCGGCCGGGGCGCGGCGTACGCGGTGCTCACCCCGCCGTCGGCCGCCGACGCCCCGGTGAGCAGCGACGAGATCGGCGAGGAGGCGGTCCGTGCGCGGACCGCCCGGGTGGCGCCGTCCGCCGTGGACGCGCTGTGCGGGCGCGGGCCGGTGCGCGAGGTGGTCTTCCCGCTGTTCGACGACACCACGGTGCAGGTGGTGGAGGAGTCGCGCGCCACCGAGGACGGCCGGCTGATGTGGTCCGGCACCGTGGCGGGCGCCGAGGGCCAGGACGTCCTGGTCACGCTGGAGAGCGGCTGCGACGGGAGCACCGAGGACGCGCTGCTCGGCGCCCAGTTCATGCTGGGCGGCAGCGCCTACGCCGTGGTGCCCGCGGGCCCGGGCCAGGTGACGATCAGCGAGCTGACGCCGATGGCCGAGGAGGACGAGCCCCCGCTCGACCCGCCGCCCGCGGCGCCGCCCGTACGGTCCGCGCCGGCGCCCGGGCCTCCGCTCGTCGGGCCGAAGTGCAAGGGCACCAAGGGCATCCATGTCCTCGACGTCCTGATCGGCTACACACCGGGGGCACTCAAGGAGGCGCGCGGCGAGAAGCAGATCCGCACCCAGGCCGCCCGCGCCGTCGCCCTGGCCAACGACGCCTTCGCCGACAGCGGTGCCAAGGTGCGGCTGCGCCTGGTGCACACCGCACCCGTCGGGAAGCTGCCGGGCGGTCTGGACACCATCGGCCAGCCGCTGCTGCGGGCGATCGCCGATCCCGCCGACAAGGTGGCCGACCACCTGCACGGTCTGCGCGACAAGTCCGGGGCCGACCTGGTGTCCGTGCTCGCCGCCGGCCAGCAGTACGGCGGCCTCGGCTACGTCCCGCCGGCGCCGGGACCCCGTACGACGAACTTCGGCTTCTCGGTCGTGGCGCAGAGCGCGATCGGCCACTACTCCTTCGGCCACGAGATCGGCCACAACCTGGGCGCCTCGCACGACCGCGCCACCCAGCCCGTGCAGCCCCCGCCGTACGGCGCCAACGGCTACTTCCCGCGCGACGGCGACTGGTCCACGATCATGGCGTACGAGTCGGGGTGCCGGCGCGCCACGAAGGGCCGCTGCCACCGCATCAACCACTTCGAGACCCCGCGCCAGCGCTACCGCGGCGAGGCGCTCGGGGTGCCGCTCGGCAAGCGCAATGAGGCGGACACGGTCGATGTGTTCACCCGCACCGCCAAGGCGGTCGCCGGCTACCGCGCGGCCCGCAGCGCGCCCTCGCTGTGCGCGGTCAAGGCCGCGGGGCACCCCACGAAGACGGGATACGTCACCCCCGCGCGGCCCGGTCCGTATCTGCCGGGCTCCAGCGCGGCCTTCACCGCGAACGCCGCCGAGGGCTTCGTCTTCGACCACTGGGTCCTCGACGGCAAGCGGCTGCCGGGCAAGGCGGCCACCGCGCGTGTGCCGATGACCGGGGACCGGACGCTGACCGCCGTCTTCCGCAAGGGCAAGGCGCCCACCTCGAAGGTCTCCGCGAAGGCCAAGGGCAAGGGCAAGGTCGTCCGCAAGTCCGGCCGCCGCGGCATCCAGCCGGACGGTGGCGTGCTCGAAGGGACCGACCTCCTGTACGAGGCGGAGGCGGCGCCCGGGTGGCGGTTCGCGGGCTGGCAGCTGGACGGGTCGTACGCCGGTGAGGACGACACGGTCGCGCTCGACGTGGGCGCGGACGACATGGCCCTGACCGCGGTCTTCGAACCGCGGGACCAGAAGGTGAGCCTGCGGACGGCGGGCAAGGGCACGCTGAGCATCTCGGAGCCGGGTCCGTACGCGGAGGGCGACACCCTCCACGTCACGGCCGTCCCCGAACCCGGTCATGTCTTCGTCGACTGGATCCTCGACGGGAAGCCGTACGGCGGCGACGAGGAGAAGGGCATGGGCGAGACCACGCTCCTGCTCGACGAACGGGACCACACGCTGACGGCCGTGTTCCGATGCGGGTGCCAGGGCGGCAGGGACTGACGGCGTACGTACGAGGGAAGGGCCCGGCGTGGTGGGAGCGCCGGGCCTTCGTCCGCGTGCACAGTCGCGCGTATGACCCAGTACCTCGGAGCGCAGCGGCGTGGCGGACTCGAAGCGGCGGCCGGGCCGGCCGCGCTCGGGATCGCCACGATGTGCGCCGTGTGCGCCGGCGGCCTGCTGCTCTCGGCCGGTCCCGTGTCCTCGGCGGCGGGCGTTCCCGCGCGTGACACCGTCACGATCGGCAACCCCGTCGCCGGGAACAACGGCTTCGGTGTGGTCACCGAAGGGGACGCGACGCTCGGCAGCACCGAGTCCGAAGGGCCCGTCGCGATCGGCGGGGATCTCACGATGGGTGCCGGCTACAACGTCTCGCTGCACACGCCCGGCACCTTCATCGCGCCCGGCGACGGCAACCCGACGGCGCTGCTCGTCGGCGGCTCCGTCGACTATGCGGCAAGCAGCCCGAGCGGCGTCCTGAAGGTGCTGACGAACGGTTACGTCCACATCGGGGACATGAGCGGCGACCGGGCCCTGGACACCGACAACAACGGGGCCTCCGTCAACACCCGTGTGGTCCCCGCGGGTTCGGGCTACGACTCCACGCCCCGTATCGAGCTGACCACCCGGCAGGCCGCCGGCACCGTCGAGCGGAGCGGGCTGATGGACTTCGCCTCGCTGTTCGCGACGTACCGCGAGCGGGCCGCCGCGATGGCCTCGTGCCTGAACAACGTGACCCTGACCGACACGAGCAGTGGCGCCGTCGTCCTCGACCCGCCGGCCGGGTCCAACGTCACGGTCGGCCTGACGGCCGGACAGACCAACGTGCTGCGGCTGACCGGCGAGCAGCTGAACAACGTCGACATCATGACGTTCACGACGCAGCCGAGCGCGGACACCCCGCTCGTGGTCGTCGTCGACACCACGGCGACCGGCGGGGACTTCGACTGGTCCACGCCGAACATGGCGGGCGTCTCGGGCACGAACGCGCCGTACATCCTCTGGGACTTCCCCGACGCCACCGACATCACCATCACGGACGGCGACTCGATCGAGGGCACGATCTACGCGCCGAACGCACATCTGACCGACCTCGATCCGTCCAACATCGAGGGCGACGTCATCGTGAAGTCCCTGGACGCGGGCCCGCTCGCCGGGACGCCCGGGGCGGGCGGATCCGATGTGAACGCGGGCGAGATCCACTACTTCCCGTTCGCCGCCGATCTGACGTGCGAGAACGATGTCCCGACGCCCGGCCCGACTCTGTCGCCGACGACTTCGGCTCCCGCCCCGACGGAGACGACCTCGGCTCCCGCCCCAACGGAGACGACCTCGGGTCCCGAGCCGACTGACGGGCCGACCACCTCGGGCCCCGAACCGACGGGAACGACCTCAGGCCCCGAGCCGACGGAGGGGCCGACCACCTCAGGCCCCGAGCCGACGGAGGGGCCCACGACCTCCGCCCCCGAACCGACAACGCCCGCGCCGAGCCCCACACATAGCCGGCCCGCCCTTCCCGAACTGGCCGATACGGGTGCGGAGTTGTCCACCGGACAGCTCGGCGCACTCGCCGGGGCCGGTGTCGTCTCCGGTGCCGGTGTCATGCTGTGGGTCGTACGCCGCCGCCGTACCCCCTGATCCGTGCCGCAGGCGGCGGACGCTCCGGGAGCTAGTGGCTGCCGGTCAGCTCGCCGCTCAGGCGCTGGTGCATCCGGGCGCTCGCCTCGTTGAGGCCGACGATCTCCACGGACTTGCCGCGCTGGGCGTACTTCGCCGCGACCGCGTCCAGGGCCGCGACGGAGGACGCGTCCCAGACGTGCGCCGCGCTCAGGTCGACGACGACCTTGTCCGGGTCGGTGGCGTACGCGAAGCGGCCGGCCAGGTCGTTGGCCGAGGCGAAGAAGAGTTCGCCGGTCACGGTGTAGACGACCGAGGTGCCGTCCGCTGCCGTGGCCGCGGTGACCTCGGCGACATGGGCCACGCGCCGCGCGAAGACGGCCATCGCGGCGAGGGTGCCGACGACCACGCCGATCGCGAGGTTGTGGGTGGCGACCACGACGGCGACCGTGATCACCATGACGCCGATCTCCCCGGCCGGCATCCGCCGCAGGGTCGTGGGCGTGATGGAGTGCCAGTCGAAGGTCGCGAAGCACACCATCACCATGACGGCGACCAGCGCGGCCATCGGGATGTCCGAGACCACCGGGCCGAACACGATGCAGAGCACCATCAGGAACGCGCCCGCGAGGAAGGTCGACAGACGCGTACGGGCCCCCGACACCCGTACGTTGATCATGGTCTGGCCGATCATCGCGCAGCCGCCCATGCCGCCGAAGAAGCCGGTCACGATGTTGGCGATGCCCTGCCCGATGGACTCGCGGGTCTTGGACGAGCGGCTGTCGGTGATCTCGTCGACCAGTTTCGCGGTCATCAGCGACTCCATCAGACCGACGAGGGCCATCGCGAGCGCGTACGGGGCGATCGTGGTCAGGGTGTCGAGCGTGAAGGGCACGTCGGGCAGGCCGGGCACCGGGAGCGAGGACGGGAGCTCGCCCTTGTCGCCGACCGTCGGGACCGCGATGCCCGCGGCGAGCGTGATCACGGTCAGGATCACGATGGAGACCAGCGGCGCCGGAACCACCTTGGTGATCTTCGGGAGAAGCACCATCAGGGCGAGACCGCCGACGATCAGCGGATAGACCGCCCAGGGCACGTCCCGCATCTCCGGCACCTGCGCCAGGAAGATCAGGACGGCGAGGGAGTTGACGAAGCCGACCATCACCGAGCGCGGCACGAACCGCATCAGCTTCGCGACCCCGAGCACGCCGAGCACGATCTGGATGACGCCTGCGAGGATCACCGCGGCGACCAGATGGCCGAGACCGTGCTCGCGGTTGAGCGGGGCGATCACCAGCGCGACGGCACCGGTCGCGGCCGAGATCATCGCGCGGCGGCCGCCGACGACGGAGATCACCACGGCCATGGTGAAGGAGGCGAACAGGCCGATCGCCGGGTCGACCCCGGCGATGATCGAGAAGGAGATCGCCTCGGGGATGAGCGCGAGGGCGACGACCAGGCCGGCGAGTATCTCCGTACGCCAGACCCTGGGGTCCTTCAGCCAGTCGGGGCGAAGCCGGGCGGCGCGGGACAGCGCGGAGGCGGCAGGGGACGGCACGGACGTGGACAAGGGCAGGCACCTGTCGAGCTGGGGCACGCCCGGGGTCGTACGAACATGCGGCGGGGTGGGGTGTGCCCACTTTATCCGCCGCTGTGCGGAGCTCTATACCGTGCCCGAGGCCTCCTCGGACGAGGAGCCGACGAGGGACGAGGTGTCGTAGTCGCCTTCGATGATGCGTCGCGCCAGGTCGGAGAGGCGCAGCTGGCGGGAGCGTGCGTAGGAGCGGAAAACCGCGAAGGCCTCGTCCGTCGTGGTGCCCCAGCGCTCCGCGAGGATGCCCTTGACCTGCTCGACCAGGATGCGGCTGTCCAGGGCGTGCTGCAGCTGGCTGTTCTCGACGTGGGACTGTTCGAGGGTGCGCTGCTGAAGGATCGCGATGGTCGCCACGTCGGCGAGCGCCTGGGCGAGGGCGATGTCCGATTCGCCCAGGGAGTGCGGCGAGGCCTGGAAGAGGTTGAGCGCGCCCACCACCCGGCGCCGCAGCCGCAGCGGGATCGCGTGGGTGCGCACGTATCCCGTCTCCTTGGCCCGGGCCGCGAAGCGCGGCCAGGTCGCGGTGACCTCCGGATCGGTGAGGTCGATGTTGCTGCGCGGCTCGCCGCTGCGGTAGCACTCCACGCAGGGGCCCTGTTCGTGCTGCAGGGCGAAGAGTTCCAGCAGCCGCGTGTGCTCGTCGGAAGCGGCCATGATCTGCAGCTCGCCGTGGACGTCGGCGAGCATGATGCCGGCGGCCGAGACGTCCAGGAGTTCGACGCAGCGCGCTGAGAGGCGCTGCAGCAGGTCGAGGACGTCGAAGTCGTCGATGAGTGAATCGGCGACCTCGACGAAGACCTCCGCCAGGCGCTGTTCGCGGGCCATGCCCATCATCCCTTTCCACCATCGGGCGAAACCGGCCCGCTCTCATCGTCGTCGAAGCGGAGCCGTCTGGCCACCACGTCCTCGGCTACATCCGTAAGTGCCCGGCCGGCGGCGAAGGTGAAAGCCCGCAGCCGTACGAGCGCCTCCGACAGGGGCACCGCCAGCTGCACGCTGATCATGCCGGTCGCCTGGTGCACGACGGCCCGGCGCAGTTCTCTGGTCTGGTCGAGGAACAGGGCCGACGCGTCGTCGACGCTCCCGTTCCCGTCGCCGCGGTGGTTGCCGTTGAGCAGCACCGCGGTGAGCGCCGACGCAAGGGCCGCGGCGTCGGCGTACTGCTGCGGGCTCAGCCGCCTCGGCGGGGTACAGAGGACCGTAAGCACTCCCGTCCGGATCGCTCCGATGCCCAACGGGAAGCAGGACACCGAGAGTTCACCGAGTTCCCGCGCGGCGGGCACCAATGCGGGCCACCGCTCGGGACGCACCGCGCTCAGCTCGGGAACCACGACGGGGGTGCGGCTGCGGGAGGCGTCGTGGCCCGGGCCCTCACCCAGGGTGAACTGCAGTTCCTCGAACCGGACGCTCACTTCGGGGAAGCACCAGACGGGCTCCACCATCTTGGTGTCACCCACCAGGAGGGAGATCGCCACACCGGTGGCATCCAGTGCGCGTGCGCACTCCTGGGCCAGGTGGCGCGCGTCCCCGGAGCGCAGCGTGCGCAGGGCATCGGCCATGCCGTCACTGATCACCGCACTCCATTCCCATACGCCGGGTCACACGATGGCAGGAACGGCGGCCCGAGCCGCACCCTACGCCTGTCCGGTGCACTAGGCGGCAAGTCCCTGCCAGGCATTTCGGCAGTTCGCGTAGCGAGGGAAGCGGGCCTCGTCCCCGGAGGCCCGGAACACGAGGCCGGTTCGGTGGAGATAGACCACCCGCACCCATCCGCGCCGTCGCTCGCAATCAGCCCACGACTCGTCCAGCGGCGCCAGAACGCTGCCGTCCATGAAGGACACGAGACTCAAGTCCACGAGGAGGAACGGAGATCCGGCGGTGGCCCGGGAGGCCCGCAGCGCCTGGGCGAAAGAGTCGACGGTCGTCAGATCCAGCTCGCCCCGGGCGCGGACCAGGCGGCATTCTTCGAACAGGTCGGGGCACATACGCATACGGCCCAACTCCTGAGGTGTCGGCGAAGGTGCGCAGTGCCTCTTTTGCGCGGTACGAGCCTGCACGGAGAGGGCCGGGGTCACGGGCTGCCGCACACCCAGCGTACGCGCGCACGCACCTGGCCGCCGGGCCTCGTCACAAGTCGAGCAGCAGGACGCAGTGCGGGGTCCACACCGGAATTCCGTACGTGCGCTCCTCGTCGTCCCGCCAGCCCCAGGAGCGCAGCGCCGTGAGGGTCCGCAGGTCGGTGCGGGCGACCCGGGTGAGGCCCCCGGTGCAGCCGTGGTCGGCGAGCAGCCGCCGCTGCAGCCGCCGGGCCAGGTTCCACGGCTGGTGCGGCGACAGCTCCCGCACCCGGCGCGGTACGACGAGCGCGCGGATCTCGAACACCCCGCTGCGCAGGGGAAATCCATAGGCGCAGGCCGTGACCGTGGCGCCCTGCGCGACCAGGAGGCCGAACCCGGGACGCCGGATGTCGCGCAGCAGCCGCCCGGTGAAGGCCCGGCTGCGCCCCTGGCCGAGTACCTCGTCGGTCCCGCAGTTGGCCGCGTACAGCTCGCCCAGTTCCTGCAGCCGGTCCGTGACCTGGCACCGGGTCCACGGGTGGAGCCGCTCCGCCGCCAGAGGCGAGGGGCCCCGCTCCTGGCTCCGCAGAGGCAGCGGACCATCGCTCCGCAGAGGCGGCGGACCATCGCTCCGCAGAGGCGGCGGTCCATTGGCGGACGCGGGCCCATGACGTCTCATCGGACGCACCTCTCCCCCGGATCCCCGGCTGCCGACCCGGCACGCAACTGCCGCGGAACAGACCCTGGCGGGAATCCGATGAACATCGCCAGGAGCTGTTCCGGCGAGAAGGCGGGCTCCCCCTTCAGCGCCTCCTCGTCGACCTCGTCACCGGGCACGTCGGGGCGCGGGAGAGCCCCGGTCGTGTCCGTCCCAGGGGACGAGGCGCCGGATCCGCATATGTCGGCGTCGCGGATCACGGCGTCTTCGGGACCGCGCCCGGGGTCAAGGGGCACGTAGGAGAGCCACCTACCCAGCGTCGGACCCGGCATGCGTCAATTCCCTTTCGAGATAAGCCAGTTGAAGTACCCGGGGGCAGTCGACCGACAGATGCCGGTACCCGGCGCCCGTCATCACACGCCGCGCGCGCTGTCGCAGGCCGCGCGCGCCATGATCGAGTCCGCGTCCGCCTCGGTGGTGCCCGGGGGAACGACGAGCAGGTCCCAGCGGCCATGGCCGGGGGCGAGCAGGGTGACGGTGCGGGCGGCGGCGGCCGCCGGACTGCTGCGCAGCCGGACCACCTGGCCGGCCACGAACATCCGGCCCGGCGCCCTGGACCAGGCCCCGTCGCACAGCAGGACGCTCGTGATGTCACCCCAGGCCCGGGGCAACCCGGCAAGCAGTACGGGGAGTTCGGTGAGAAGGTCGTACGAGTGCGGCCACCAGGCCCCGTCGATGGCACGGGGTCCGCCGGCGCGGGGCGCCAGGCGCAGCCGGAGCAGCGGGAGGGTGGATTCAGGAGGAGGGGGTGCGATGGTCATGGGGTGCGGCTCCTGCCGGCTGCCGTGCGGGGAAGGGGGGTCGACGATCGGGGCCGGCCGCCTGGGCGTCCGATACCCCGGCCGTCAGATGCGCCGGGCGGCGACGCGGTCCGGCGCCGGCCAGCGCACGTCATGGGCCAGCCGGAGGCGTTCGAGAAGGCGGATGACGGCGGCGGAAGGGTCGATCTGCCACCGGTCGACACCGTGCCGGGCGCTGGTGGGGTCAGCGTGGTGGAGGTTGTGCCAGCTCTCGCCGAACGAGAGCAGGGCCAGCGGCCACAGGTTGGCGGCCCGGTCATGGCGACGGGTGCGGAACGGGCGCTCACCGATCATGTGGCACAGCGAGTTCACGCTCCAGGTGACGTGGTGGAGCAGGGCGATACGGACAAGTCCCGCCCACAGCAGGCCTGTCACTCCGTACAGGAGGCTGCCGCCGATCGCCCAGCCGAGACCGAACGGCAGGGCCAGGGTGAGCACGCACAGCGCCGGGAAGGCGCGGGAGACGGCCCGGATGTCACGGTCGGCGAGCAGGTCGGGGGCATAACGCGCGGGCGGTGTGGGGTCGTTGCGGAACAGCCAGCCGACATGCGCGTGCAGCAGACCGCGCAACTGGCCCCGCAGATGCGTGCCATAGCGGTACGGGGAGTGCGGGTCGCCCGGGCGGTCGGTGAACGCGTGGTGGCGGCGGTGGGTGGCCACCCAGCCGATGACATCGCCCTGGAAACTCATCGAACCGGCCACCGCGAGCGCGACCCGCACGGGGCGCACGGCCCGGTAGCCGCCATGGGTGAGCCCTCGGTGGAAGCCCACCGTGACGCCCAGGCCGGTGACCACGTACAGGGCGAGCCCGAGCACGATGTCCGTGGGGTGGATCAGCCGCCCCCACAGGAGCCAGGCGGCGAGGCCGAGCGCCACGAACGGCAGCACGACGATCACCGCGGTCACCGCCACGTACAGGCGCTCCCCGCCCTCGCGTGCGGGCGGTGGACTCTCCTGCGGGAACGGCGACTTGCCGTCGTAGACCTCGGGCTGCGAGGTGGCAGCCGAAGGGGTGGTGCGCTTGGCGAATGTCACGGACATGTACAGACTCCTCGGCCTGCTTGCGGATGGCGCGGCCGGGGTCAGGGGCTGCCCTGAAGGAATGGCGAGGAATGTGCACTTGGTGGTCGTGGACCGGCAAACGAATGCCCTCGCCTTCTCCCACCGTACTCCTGCCCGGCGAAATGCGGTCCGGACGTCCGCCCGGGGCTGAGCGGTCTCGGGGACGTGGGCCGCAGGCGCGGACGTACGCTGGGGTCACCGGGTGCTCCTCGTGTGCCGACTCCGCTCGGCGCCGCTTCCGGTGCACCACGAGACCGGGCCTGCCTCCTTTCACGGCGGCCCGCAGAAGGGCGTGCGTCATGAACGCACCGACCGCCCACCGCGATCCGGCCGGCGCCGGGCGGCCCGCCGGCTATCCGCCCGCACGGCTCGCCCTGCGTCCGCCGACGTTCCCGCAGGGACCGGTGTGCGGAGCATGGTGGCCGCGCACCACGGATCTGGCCGCCGAACTCGCCTCGCTCACCGATGTGTTCGACGTCTCGCACGGACGCGTGACCCGGGTCGCGTGCCAGCGGGACAGCTGGCAGTCGCAGCCGCGCATCCTGCCCGTGACCGGCCATACGGTCACGGCCACCTGGTACACGTCCGGCCTCGACCCTCACACGATCCGGCTCTTCTCGTACGGTGCGGCCCGCTGGGACCTGCTCGTCGTACCGCCGTGCAGTGAAGGCGACACCGCGGCCCGGCTGATGACCGCGGCGGCCGACCCCGCCCTCCGCCTCGACTCGGCGGCCCTGATGGCGGTGGGCGCCGTCTGACCTGCCGCCGGCGCCCACCGCAGGAGTACTCTTGAAATACCCAGGGCACTTCGTACTCCGGCATCCGCGCGGGTCTCGTCCTCGGTGAGCAACAACCATCGGGGACGGCCGCCGCGCCACTCCGAAGACGGGTTCGCATCATGAACGCGACCACCCATTCCGCACCCACCGCCCCTGCGCCCGCCGCCGCCCGCCTGGCACTCAAGTCGCCTGCCGGACATGGCCTGTTGGACGGTGCCTGGTGGCCCCGCTCCCGTGACCTGGCCGCCGAACTCCCCGCTCTGGCGGAAGCGCTCGATCCGCTGTGGGGCCGCATCACCCGCGTGGCCGTGAACCCGATGCTCTGGCCGGTCGTCCCCCGCCAGGCGGCCGTCGGCAACCGTGTCGTGAAGATCGGCTGGTTCACCCCCGAGCTCGACCCGCACAAGCTCCTTCTCCTCGGATACGGAGCGGGGCGCTGGGACCTCCTGGTGATCCCGCCCGAGACGGATGCCGCGGCCGCGGACCGGCTCATGGCCGCCGCCTGCGTCACGGACGGGCCCCCGCTGACCGCCACCGCTCTCATCGCCGCCGAGATCGCCGGGCACCCCGACCTCGCCGCGGGCGACCGGCCCCAGGACTCGGAGGAGTCCTGGGAGTACGAGGGCGGCGCGACCTCGACCCACGCCGTGCCGCTGGCCGCGAGGAGGTGACCGGCATGGAGACCGCGGTCACTGCGGCCGCCCTCGTGGCCCTGATCGCCGTGGCCGCGTATGTGATCCACCGCCTCAACGAACAGCACGCCGAAAGGATCGCCTTGCGTACGTACAGCCGCTACCAGCCCGGACACCGGCCGCCCTCCGTCCCGGAAGGCACAGGACCGCCGCCCGTGCCGCCGTTCGCCCCGGCTGCCGAACGGCACGACCATCGCGACGGGGGCCGCGGAAGGCACCCCGCCCGGCGCCGCCGGGAGCGCCCGACGCACAAGCAGGCCCGCTGAACTGGGGCGCAGACGAGGGACCGTGAGGGGAGGGCGGATGCCCGAGGTGTATTTGCGCAGGCTCACCCGGTGGCAGGCCGAGCAGCAGCGGGAGGCCGTGGCCGATCTGTACGTCACGGCCTACCGGGGCGCCGCCGGGGACGAGTTCCGCGACCGTACGGGGTTTCTGCAGCGGTTCGAACGGCATGTACAGCGCGACGGCTTCGACATGGCGGTCGCGGACGCGTCCGGCCTTGCCGGCTGCGTCTACGGGTACCTCCCCAAGCGCGACGGGCGATGGTGGGCCGACTACCCCGTCGAGGTGACGCCCCGCGCCGAGGAACTCACGGCGTCCGGGCGGGTGTTCGTGCTCGCCGAGCTGATGGTGCTGCCCGCGCACCGCCGCCGCGGTGTCGCCACCCGCCTGGGCGAACTGCTGCTCGCCCGCCATCCGTCGGACCTGGTGGTGACCGGACTCGCCCCGGAACGGGGCACTGCCGCGGTCAGGGAGGTGCTCCGTACATGGGGCTGGAAGGAGCTGCCCCGCACGGGGGACGGTGGCGGCCGTGAGGTGTGGGCCCGGGGAGCCGACCTGTGAGCGCACTCCTCTCCTGCGGCACCTGTGTGAGCACGGCTCCCCTGCCGTACCGCGAGACCGCGTGACATCCTGCCCGGATGAAGATCGTCGACCTCGCCCCCGGTGACCCCAGGCTCAGCAGCGACGTGCTGCCCGTCCTGCGCGAGCTGCGCCCCCATCTGACCGAGGACCTCTTCCGCGCGGTCCATGCCGAGGGGCACACACAGGGCCTGCGCTTCAGCGCGGCCTACGCCGACGATGCCGACGGGCGCTGCGTGGGGGTGGCCGGGTGGCGGGTCGTCGTGAACACGAGCCTGCTGCGCAGCCTGTACGTGGACGACCTGGTGACCTCGGAAGCGGCACGGTCGGGGGGTGTGGGGCGCGCGCTGCTCGCGTATCTGGAGGAGCGGGCGCGCGAGGCGGGCTGTGAGTGGCTCGACCTGGACTCGGGGACCCAGCGCACGCGTGCGCACCGGTTCTATCTGCGCGAGGGCATGGAGATCGTGGCGTTCCACTTCAGCAAGAAGCTGGGCTGATCCGTCGGCGGGGCCGGTCAGCAAGCGGGGCCGGTCCGCGAGCGGGGCCGATCGGCAAGCGGGCCGGTCCGCGAGCCGGGCCGGTCCGCAGCACCCGACGCACCTTCACCACGCGCCTCAACACCGTTTATCCTCAACGGCGTTGCGCCACTGACCGGGCGCGCGGACTCGGGGGAGCCAGACCATCATGAGCGGGACGAACGAGGACGAGCGGGGCGGGCCCGGCGGCGAGGACTTCGTCGACGGCGGGATCAAGCCGCTCGCCCTGGGACATCCGGCCAGGATCGGACCGTATCTGCTGCTCGGCCGGCTCGGTGCCGGCGGCATGGGACGGGTGTTCCTCGCGCGGGCGGAGCGCGGCCGGACCGTCGCCGTGAAGGTCGTCCACGAAGAGCACGTGTCCGATCCGCAGTTCAGGGCGCGCTTCCGGCAGGAGATCGAGGCGGCCCGGCGGGTCGGCGAGCGGTACACCGCGCCGGTGCTCGACGCGGGCCCCGACGACGAGCCGCCGTGGGTGGCCACCGGATATGTCGCCGGTCTCTCGCTGGAGCAGGTCGTACGGATGCACGGACCGTTGCCGGTCGCGTCCGTGCACGCCCTGGCCGACGGCCTGTTGAAGGCGCTGACGGACATCCACGGGGCCGGCCTCGTGCACCGGGACCTCAAGCCGTCCAACGTGATGCTGACCGTGGACGGCACCAAGGTCATCGACTTCGGGATCGCCCGGGCCCTCGACGCCTCCGTGGCCTCCCTGCTCACCAGCACGGGGATGGCCGTCGGCTCGCCCGGGTTCATGTCACCGGAGCAGATACGCGGGCAGCGCGCCGGGGTGAAGAGCGATGTGTTCACGCTCGGCTGCGTCCTCACGTACGCGGCGACGGGGCAGCTGCCGTTCGGGCACGGGGCGAGCAATCAGCATGCGGTGATGTACCAGATCGTGGAGGGCGAGCCCGATCTGTCGGGGGTCGAGCACGACGCGCTGCGGGACCTGATCGCACGGTGTCTGACGAAGGACGCCGAACAGCGACCCGGAGTGGCGGAGTTGACCGCAGACCCGCGGCGGCCGAGGCCCGCCATGGCGCGCGGCAGCTGGCTGCCCGCGCCCGTCGTCGCGCATCTCGCCCAGCAGTCGGCGCAGTTGCTGGACGCCGAGGCGGGGGTGGCTCCGATGCGGCAGGAACCGGTCGGCGGGACCGGCCAGGCGGGCGGTCCCGCCGACCGGGCGACGGTCGGGCTGCGGTCGTCGCCGGGGCCCGGGATCGAGCCGGGGCCCGGGATCGAGCCGGGGTCCGGCGAGTCGATAACCGGCCCGGGCCATGCGACCCGCGACGAGCGTCCCCGGCGCCGGCGCTCCGTACTCGTCCTGCCGATCGTCGCCGTCCTGGCCGTCGGCGGCGGCACGGTCGCGCTGCTCCAACCCTTCGGCGGCGACGGGGACAGGACCCGCACCCAGCCGCCCGGCAACAGCGCGAGCGCCACCCCGGGAGAGAGCGAATCCCCCCGTACGCCCAGCAGTTCGCCCTCCGAGGACGGCAAGAAGAAGGACAAGGAGGGGGACGGAGGCGACGCCGACGACAAGGACGGCGGGAAGGACGGCGCGGGAGCCGACGGCCCGGACAGCCAGGAGAGCGGCAGCAGTTCGCGGGAGCCGGACAGCGGAGGCGGAGCACCCTCGGGTGACGGGGCGGGCGGCGCCGGGTCCGGCGAGGACGGAGCGTCCGGCGGCGGCTCTTCCGGTGGCGGCTCGGCGGAGGGCTCTCCCCCGCCCGCGCTCACCGCGTACAAGCTGGAGTACGTCAACTCCTGCGTCGGCGCCTGCGATATGCCGATCAAGGTGAGCTGGTCCGCGATTCCGCGGGCGACCAGATACGACATCCACTACACGAACAAGGGCAGCACCTTCACCGCCAAGAACGTCGACACCGTCTACTCCACCGGCGCCACGACGTACACGGTCAGGGGCCCGTTCTCCGGCGACGAGGTCTGCATCACGGTGCGCGCCGCCAACACCCACGGGCCTTCGGCCTGGGCGGAGACCTGGTGCGACACGGTGGCGTACTGAGCGCGTACGCCCGGCGCTCCTCACCGGCCCTGCACGCCACGTACGGGCGATATGCCGCGACCGGAACGTGACGCCGCGTAAGCGCCGACTTACGATCGGTCAATGATCGAGTCATGGCGGGCGGCCCTGGTGCGGGCGATCCGACGGGGACGTCCCGTCCTGGTGCCGCTGCTCGCCGTGCTGATCACCGCGCATCTCGCGAGCGCCGCGCACAGTGCGTCCTTCTCCGGAACGCACGGCCCGTACGGAGCGCACCCACCGCAGCTCGGGATCTCCGAGGGCCAACAGCCCGCCCTCGTCACGGATCCGGCGCATGACCACGACTCCGGCGAGCACGTCGATCACGCGCTCGACCGGCCGCGCGATCCGGGCACGCAGGAGCTCGCGGCGCCCGCCCTGCCCCACCTCGCACCGGCCTTCGCCCCCGGGCGCCCCGCACACACCTGCGTGGACCACGGGGGTCCGCCGGGCCGCGGCGGCGAACGGTCCCTGCTCGGCGTCTGGCGGCAATAGGCGCACCCGGTACGTCGGATACGTCACGTATGCCATGTACGCCACGTTCCCCACGTACCGCCGCGCGCCAACCGATCTGCCTATCCCGTGCGTCCCGCGCCCCTTCGGCACGGCCGCACGTAGGAGCCGTACGCCATGAAGTGCACCGAGCACATGCATCACCCGCACCACACCAAGCTCGCACCGCCGGCCCCCGCCGTCGCCCGCCGCCCCGCCCAACTGGTCGGGAACACCCCGGTGTTGTGGATCGACCGCCCCTTCGCCCCGCCCGGCCGCGGCTTCTTCGCCAAGCTCGAAGGCGCCAACCCCGGCGGCATCAAGGACCGCCCCGGCCTGCACATGATCCGCGAGGCCCGGCGGCGCGGGGCGCTGCGGCCCGGTGCGCCCGTCGTCGAGTCGTCCAGCGGCACGCTCGGCCTCGGGCTCGCGCTCGCCGGTCTCACGTACGGGCATCCGGTGACCGTCGTCTCCGATCCCGGGATGGAGCCGGCGATGGTGCGGCTCCTGGCCTCGCTCGGCGCCCAGGTCGACCAGGTGGAGCGGCCGCATCCGACGGGCGGCTGGCAGGAGGCGCGGCGGGCCCGGGTCGCCGCGCTCCTCGCCGCCCGGCCCGGCGCGTACTGCCCGGATCAGTACGGCAATCCGGACAACGTCGCCGCGTACGCGCCGCTGGCCGCCGAACTCATCGCCCAGCTCGGCCGGATCGACACCCTGGTGGTGGCGGTCGGCACCGGCGGCCACTCCGCAGGGATCGCCAAGGGGCTGCGCCGGCACGCGCCGCACCTGCGCGTGGTCGGGGTGGACTCGGTCGGTTCGGCGATCTTCGGGCAGCCCGCGGGGCCCCGCCTGATGCGCGGGCTCGGCTCCAGCGTCCATCCGGCGAACGTGGATTACGCGGCGTTCGCCGAGGTGCACTGGGTGGCGCCGGGTGAAGCGGTGTGGGCCTGCCGCCAGTTGGCGCGGCGGCACTACGCGTCGGGCGGCTGGAGCGTCGGTGCGGTCGCGCTGGTCGCGGGGTGGGTGGCGCGGACCTCGCCGCCCGGGACGCGCATCGCGGCGGTGTTCCCGGACGGTCCGCACCGCTACCTGGAGACGGTCTACAACGACAACTGGTGTGCCGAACAAGGGATTCTCGGCGTCGAACCGCCGCCCAGGCCCGCGGAGATCACCACGCCGGACGCGTGCGTGGTGACCGGGTGGACGCGGTGCGGGCAGGTCCGCGACCCGCTGGCCCGTACGGCGGGTGTGCGATGACGACGAAGGGGCCGCGTACGCAGCACAACCTCCGCAGGCAGGTCGCGTCCTTCGACCCGGCCGTACGGCTTCTGATGGTCAATCAATTCGCCATCAACCTCGGCTTCTACATGCTGATGCCGTATCTCGCCGACCACCTCGGTCACGGCCTCGGGCTCGCCGCCTGGGCGGTGGGTCTGGTGCTCGGCGTACGGAATCTGTCGCAGCAGGGGATGTTCCTGGTCGGCGGGACGCTCGCGGACCGCTACGGGTGCAAGCCGATGATCCTGGCCGGGTGCGCGCTGCGGACCGTGGCCTTCGCGCTGCTCGGCTTCGCGCAGTCGCTGCCCGCGCTCCTGGTGGCCTCCGCCCTGACAGGGCTCGCGGGGGCGCTGTTCAATCCGGCGGTACGGGCATACCTGGCGGCCGAGGCCGGTGCGGAGCGGCGGGTGGAGGCCTTCGCCGCGTTCAACGTCTTCTACCAGGCCGGGATCCTGGTCGGCCCGCTCGCCGGACTCGCCCTGCTCGCCTGGGACTTCAGGGCGGTGTGCGCGGCGTCCGCGGTCATCTTCGGTGCGCTCGCGCTGCTCCAGGCGCGGGCGCTGCCCGCCCGTGCGCCAGCCGACCGCGGGGCCGAGCCGGCCTGGCGCGCGGTGCTCGCGGACTGGCGGTCGATCGCGGCGAACCGGCCGTTCCTGCTGTTCGCGGCGGCCATGTCCGGCTCGTACGTGCTGGCCTTCCAGGTGTATCTCGCCCTGCCGCTGCGGGCGCGCGAGCTGTTCGGCGAGCGGACCGGTGTGGTGACGGGCGCCGTCTTCGCGGTGTCCGCGCTCGCCGCCCTGTCGGGGCAGTTGCGGCTGACGGCGTGGGCGAAGCGGACGCTGTCCGGGCCGCGGGCCATCGTGTGGGGACTGCTCCTGATGGGCGGCGCCTTCCTGCCGCTCCTGTACAACGGCCCTTTCCCGTACGGGGGTTCGTTCCTGTACGGGGTGACGGCGTTGATCCTGTGCGCCGCGCTGCTCGCGTGGGGCGGCGCGCTGCTCTACCCGTTCGAGATGGACACCGTGGTCAGGCTGTCCGGGGAGCGTCTGGTCGCCACGTACTACGGGGCGTACAACACCGCTTCGGGTCTGGCGATCGCGGCCGGGAACCTGGCGGTGGGCGCGCTGTTCGACACCGGCGTGGCCTGGCTGCCGTGGGCGGCGCTCGCCGCGACGGGTGCGCTGTGCGCGGGAGCGGTGGCGGCCCTGGAGCGGGGCGGCCATCTGCGGGCGGGGCGTGCGGAGTCGGCGCCGGCCTCCGCCTCCGCCACTCCTTGACCCTGACACCGACCCTGACCGGACCCCGGTCAGGACCCCGGGAAGTCCCCCAGTCTTCCCCGACATGTGTCAGATCCTTTTGACGGGTTCAGGCCGCGCGAGCACTGTGGAGCCCATGAGCCGGCCCCCCGCCCCGTCGGGCGACGACCTCCTGAAGGTCCTCACGGCGCTCGGCAATCCGCACCGTATGCGGATCGTCGCCGCGCTCGGCGGGGGCCGCAATTACGTGAGCGCCCTGGCCCGCGAGATCGGCATCGGACGGCCGCTGCTGCACATGCATCTGCAGCGGCTCGAAGCCGCAGGACTGGTGACCGGGACGCTCGAACTGGCCGCGAACGGCAAGGCGATGAAGTACTTCGAGCTCACGCCCTTCGCCTATGTGCTGACCCCCGAGACCGTCGCCGGGGCGGCGCTCACGCTCACCACGGAGCTCACCAAGGAAGAGAAGACGACGATGAAGGAGACCACCTCATGAACGGCGGGGACTGGGCGGGAGTGGTCGGCGCCGGAGGCGTCTTCCTCTTTCTGATCGTGGTCGTCTGGCAGATCGCCGCGACCTGGCGGGCCCGGATGCTGGCTTCGCGCGAGGAGCAGTACAAGCAGATGGCCCTGAAGTACCAGCAGTTGCTAGAGGACAACATCGAGATGCACCGCCGGTCGATCGAGGAGCAGACGCACACGCGGATCTCGATCGAGTCGATGGAGAAGATGATGCGGGAGATCGAGTAGGCGGGCGTGCCGGTAGGAGTGGTGCGGCCGGCGCGGTCGGCCGCGCAGCGCGCCGCGCGTGGAGAAGGGTTTCCGGATGACCGAGCAGAAGCGGCTCACCAGCCGTGACGTATGGCCGCTGGTCCATGCCGAGCGGGCGGCGCTCGCCGAGGACCTCGCGGATCTCGACGCCGAGGGCTGGGCCACGGCCTCGCTGTGCACGGGCTTGTCGGTACGGGAGGTCCTCGCGCATCTGACCGCCTCCGCGCGGCTGAACCCGGTGACCTGGTTCGCGGGCGTCCTGCGCTGCCGGTTCGACTTCGACCGGCAGGTGGCGATGCAGCTTGAGCGGCAGCTCGGCAGCGGGCCGGCCGAGACGCTCGGCCGATTCCGGCAGGCGGTGACGAGCACCCGCAAGCCTCCGCTGCCCGCCGTCGCCCTGCTCGGCGAGACCGTCGTGCACGGCGAGGACATCCGCCGGCCCCTGGGCATCCGGCACACGTATCCGGCCGAGGCCCTCACCGCGGTGGCCGAGTACTACGCGATGAGGTGAGGGATCGGGAGGCCGTGACCGGGGTGGGTGAAGGGCCGGGGGTTCGGCACCGAGGTGGGTGCCGGGCCGGGGGTTCGGCACCGGGAGTGAGTACCTGCGCGGTGGGGGCGGATGAGTATCCGTACGGTGGTCGCGCGCCCGGGCGCGGAGGACGCTTGAGGCATGCACAAGAAGCTCACGGGCCCCGCCCGACTGGTGATCGCCGCCCTCGCCCTGACCGCACTGGCCATCGGCGCCTGGGCCGGCTGGCTCGGCTGGGACCAGCAGCGCGATGTGCACCCCGACGGCTCGACCACCGGACCGTACGAGGCATGGCAGGTGATCGGCCTGGTTCTGACCCTGCTCGCGCCCGTCTACTGGGCGGCCGTCCGCCGCCACCCCGCCGTCCCCGTCGTCGGTGTCACCGCCGGGCTGTCCGTCGCCGCGTTCACCGACTGGTCGGACGACGCCAGCGGCCTGTTCATGGTCGGCGTCCTGATGGTCCTGGTCGGCAGTCTCGCCGTGACCACCGCGCTTTCCGCGGTGACCGTCGCCGTACGCAAGCCCCGCGGACCGCACGCGCCGCAGCCCCGTGGTCCGCACGGCCCGGCCCCGCACTGGGGCGCGTGACGTCCCGTCCGCCCGGGGCCCGGCAACCCCGGCCCGCCCTGCGTCTCCCCCGCATTCCGCCCCTGGCACCCTCGCACCCGGCATGGCGCCACACGCCCCATAATTGGCGTCATGGACCTCACGCCGTATGTGGACACTCTTCGCCAGGAGCTCGCGACCGCCGCCGATGCCGCGGGCCCGGAGGCGCGCGATCTGGCCGAGCGGCTGTCCGCACCGCTGGAGTCGGCGACGCGGCTGACCCTCCTGCACGCCCTGTCGGCGGCGATGGACGAGGTCACCCGTGAGCTCGCGCCCGGCTCGGTGGACGTACGGCTGCGCGGGCTCGACCCCGAGTTCGTGGTGACGGCGCCGCCCGCACCCGAGCCGGCGCCCCAGCTGCCCGAGCCCCCGCAGGCTCCGCTGCCCCCGGCGCCGCCGGCCGCGCCCGAGGCCGACGACGGCTCGATGGCGCGCATCAACTTCCGGCTTCCGGCGCACCTCAAGACCCGGGTCGAGGAGGCCGCGGCGCGCGACAGCCTGTCGGTCAACGCCTGGCTCGTACGCGCCGCCTCGCAGGCCATCAACCCCGCCCCGCGCCAGGACCCGCCCTCGTCGCGCTCCCGCGGAGCGGGCCAGGGCTTCACCGGCTGGGTGGGCTAGCGGACACAGAGCACAGGGCCCCCGGCCGTCGCACCGAGTGCGACGGCCGGGGGCTTTTGCATGGCCGCGCTCCCCTGGCGTCCCCGGTACGGGCTGGCGTCCGTGGCACTCCCTGGCACCCCTGGCGCTCCCTGATGCCCTCCGGCACCCCTGGTGGCGTCACCAATTCCCCCCCCAGATCCCTCCGACCTGCAATGACGCCTCCCACGGCGCCACCTGGCACCATTAGGCGCCACACTTCGCTTGACGTGGCGCCATGATGGCGCCATAGTTGAGCCATGGACCTCACCCCGTACGTCGACAACCTCCGCCAGGAGCTGGCGACCGCCGCGGAGACCGCCGGACCGGAAGCACGCGCCATGGCCGAGCGGCTCACCTGGCCGCTCGAGTCGGCCGCGCGCCTGGCACTGCTCAACGCACTGTCGGACGCGATGGCCGAGGTCACCCGTGAGCTCGCACCCGGCTCCGTCGGAGTGCGGCTGCGGGGGACCGACCCCGAGTTCGTGGTCAGCACGCCGCAGCCCGACGTACAGGAGCGCGCCGAGCCGACCGCGTACCCGATGCCCGCGGCCGCCCCGGAGCCGGCCGCCCCCGACGAGGGCGGCACCTCGCGGATCAACCTCCGCCTCGCCGCCCACCTCAAGGTGCAGGCCGAGGAGGCCGCGGCCCGCGAGGGGCTCTCGCTCAACGCCTGGCTCGGCCGCGCCGTGGCCGCCGCCCTGACCCCGCCGCCGGCCGGCCCCCACCACCGCGACCACGCACGGGACTTCACCGGCTGGGCCGGCTGACGGCCCCGGGCCCGAAGCCTCACCCGAGGCCCCGCCCCCAAGACTTCAAGCACGACACAGACCTCAGACTTCACACCGTAAGGACGGACCCGAGATGACCAGCTTCGAGACCCCCGGACCGATCACCGTCACCGTGGAGGGCGACATGATCAACCTGCGGATCGCCGCGAGCGACCGCACCGACACCACCGTCGAGGTCACGCCGACCAACGACGCCAACGACCGCGACGTACGCACCGCGAAGAACACCCAGGTCACCTTCTCCGGCGGCCGGCTGCTCGTGAAGGCGCCCAAGTCGCGGTCCGTGTTCAACAAGTCCGGCGGCATCGACGTGGTCGTCGAACTACCGGAGGGCTCCGCGCTCGGCAGCAACGCCTCGATGATCTACATCGACGGCCAGGGCCGGTTCGGCGATGTCACGGTCAAGACGAGCATGGGCAACATCCATCTCGACGAGGTCGGCAACGCCAACATCAAGACCGGGTTCGGCGACATCCGCGTGGACCGGGCGAGCGGCACCGACCACCAGTTCATCTCCGGCACCGGGCGGATCGACCTCGGCGAGATCGACGGTCCGGCCACCGTGAAGAACAGCAACGGCGACAGCGCCGTCGGCACGATCACCGGGAACCTGCAGGCCAAGGCGGCCAACGGCCGGATCTCCGTGGGCACCGCGCACGGCGACGTGGACGCGGCCTCCTCGGCCGGCGCCATCCGGATCGGCCGGGTCGAGCGCGGCCAGGTCCGCTTCGAGACCTCCGTCGGCCCCCTGGAGATCGGTATCGCCGAAGGCACGGCCGCCTGGCTGGACGTGAACACCAAGGCCGGTGCCGTACGCAACGAGCTCGGCCCGGGCACGGGCCCCGACGCCTCCAAGGAGACCGTGGAGGTCCGCGGCCGCACCTCGGTCGGCGACATCGTGATCCGCCGCGCCTGATCCGCCTCACCAGTCATCGAGCCGGGCCCCTCAGCCCGACATCCGAGGGGCCCACCCCAACCCCCGTACTCCACAAGCCACTTCACCACCCCCTACCCACGCACAGGAGGCAGGCTGTCATGAGCACATCCAATGCTGCTCCCGCCGCCATCACCGCCATCGGTCTGCGCAAGTCGTACGGAGACAAGGTCGTCCTCGACGGGATCGATCTGACGATCCCGGAGGGCAGCATCTTCGCTCTGCTCGGTCCGAACGGCGCCGGCAAGACGACCACCGTGGAGATCCTCTCCACCCTGATCGCCGCGGACGGCGGCGAGGCGCAGATCGCCGGATACGACATGGTTCGCCAGGCCGCGAAGGTCCGCCGTTCGATCGGCGTCACCGGCCAGTTCTCGGCCGTGGACAACCTCCTCACCGCCGAGGAGAACCTGATGCTGATGGCCGACCTCAGCCATCTGCCCAAGGCCGAGGGCAAGCGGCGCTCCGCCCATCTGCTCGAGCGCTTCGACCTCACCGAGGCCGCGCACAAGACGGCCGCCACCTTCTCCGGCGGTATGCGCCGCAAGCTGGATCTCGCGATGACCCTGGTCTCGAGCCCCGGCATCATCTTCCTCGACGAGCCCACCACCGGCCTCGACCCGCGCAGCCGGCGGATCATGTGGGAACTCATCCGCGATCTCGTCGGCCAGGGCACGACCATCTTCCTGACCACGCAGTATCTGGAGGAGGCCGACCAACTCGCCGACCGCATAGCGCTGTTGGACCACGGCCGGCTCGTCGCCGAGGGCACCGCCGAGGAGCTCAAGCGGCGGATCCCCGGCGGGCACGTCAGGCTGCAGTTCTCGGACGCCGCCGAACTCGACACCGCCGCCGGCCTGTTCGGGGTCGCGAACAAGGACGAGGAGTCCCTGACGCTGCAGATCCCCAGCGACGGCTCGGTGGCCAACCTCCGCGCCGTACTCGACGTGCTCGACACCACCGGGGTCACGGCCGAGTCCCTGACCGTGCACACCCCCGACCTCGACGACGTCTTCCTCACCCTCACCGGCAAGCCCGCGCAGGACACCACCCCGCAGAAGGAGTCGGCCCGATGAGCACCGCCGCCCTCACCCCCGCCAAGACCGCTCCCGGCGGCTCGACCGCCGTGCGCGACTCCCTGACGATGCTGCGCCGTAACCTCAAGCACATGCAGCGCTACCCGGCGATGACGATCTCGATCCTCGTCATGCCGCTGCTCTTCCTGCTGCTCTTCGTGTACGTCTTCGGCGGCGCGATCGGCACCGGCACCCTCGGCCCCGGCACCACGCGGGACGACTACATCAACTACCTGGTGCCCGGCATCATCGTGATGACCGCGACCTCGGGCGCCGTCGCCACCGCCGTGTCCGTCTGCACCGACAAGACGGAAGGGATCATCAACCGCTTCCGTACGATGTCGATCTCCCGCGGCGCCATGCTCAGCGGACATGTGCTCGGCAGCACCATCCAGGTCACGGCGGTGCTCGCCCTGATCACCGGTGTCGCGGTCGCGATCGGCTTCCGTCCGAACGCCTCGGTCGTCGAGTGGCTCGCCGCCGCCGGCCTGCTGATCTTCCTCGCCCTGGGCCTGAGCTGGCTGTGCGCCGGCATGGGCATGAACGCCAAGACCGTCGAGTCCGCCTCCAACGGTCCGCTGCCCCTGACGCTCCTGCCCCTCATGGGCAGCGCGGTCGTCGACCCCGACTCGATGCCGGCCGGGCTGCGCTGGTTCGCCGAGTACCAGCCCTTCACGCCGATCAACGAGACCGTCCGCGGCCTCCTGATGGGCGGCGAGATCGGCAACAACGGCCTGATCGCCCTCGCCTGGTGCGCCGGACTCGCGCTCTTCGGCTACTGGTGGGCGCTGCGGGCGTACAACAAGACCGTCAAGCGGTGACGGAAGTCTTACGTCGGCTCCGCGCTGCGATCGGACCGGTCGTCCCTGCCGTTGAATACGGCAAGGGCGGCCGGTCCGGCCGCGTGTGGAGCGGAGAGCGCGATGTCCCGTATACGAAGTCTGCTGAAGCCGAAGGTCGTGGTGAGCGCGGCCGTGGTCGGCGCGGTGCTCGTCGGCTTCGGCCTGTACTGGTTCCAGCCGTGGAAGCTCTTCCAGGACGAGACCGTGAACGAGGCGCTGCCCGGGATCTCACCCACCGCGAGCGCACCGCCGGCAGGGAAGCCGGCGGCCGAGCCGTCCGCGGAAGGTTCGCCCGCCCCGAGCGCGCCCGCCGGGCCGAAGACGCTGGTGCGGGGCGAGTTCATCAGCCATGAGCACGAGACGCGCGGGTCGGTGCAGGTGCTCGAACTGGCCGACGGTTCACGGGTGCTGCGGCTGACCGACCTGGAGACCAGCAACGGTCCGGATCTGCGGGTCTGGATCACCGACGCACCGGTCAAGGAGGGCACCGCGGGCTGGCGGGTCTTCGACGACGGGGAGTACGTGAGCCTCGGCAAGCTCAAGGGGAACAAGGGCAGCCAGAACTACGTGATCCCGGCCGAGGTGAATCTGGACGACTTCGGGAGCGTGTCGATCTGGTGCGACCGGTTCGACGTGTCGTTCGGGGCGGCGGAGCTGCGGGAGGTCTGAGGGCTGTGGCCTCTGGTGTGCCCGGTGGCCTCTGGTGTGCCCGGTGGCCTCTGTTGTGCCCGGTGGCCTCTGTTGTGCCCGGTGGCCTCTGTTGTACCCGGTCAGGCCGCCGGGCGGCGGATGACCGCCGTGCCGCCGTCGAGGTCGACCGTAGTGCGGTGCGGCGGTGCGCCGTCCTCCTCGTCGTCCTTCAGGACCAGGGCGGTCTCGCGCTCCTTGAGCTCGTTCTGCTTGCCCGGCGACAGGGCCCCGTGCAACTGCTCGAAACCGGTGGCGGACACCTGCCCCGTGCGCGCTCCGTTGCGCCACGGCAGGATGCCCGCCCGGCCGGCCCGCAGCAGCAGCTGATCCACGAACGCGGTCAGCGTGAGCAGGATGACGAGCCCCGGCAGTGTGGCCATCACGACGAATCCCATGGCCCCAGTGTCGCCCACTGCGCCAAGTGGCCGAACCCCTGGACCGGGGGGAAAGTGGAGGACGTATGCCAGTCCGGCACAAGGAGGAGAGTGGCTCATGGCCAAGCATGCCCACGACCACCCCAAGGACCCGCAGCACTCCAAGATCTCCGCCGCTCAGGCGCGCACCAAGGGCACCAAGCCCGATGTGCAGTCGATCAGCGCGAAGACGAGAGGGCTGCAGCAGAAGGCCCAGTCCCGCCGCCAGGGCAACCGCTGATCCCTGCGGCCCCCATGCGTGAGCCCCGGCCTTTGCGGGCCGGGGCTCTGTCGCGTCTACGGGGCCGGTGCCTTTTCCGGGGCTGCCCTGTCCTCTTCGGGGCCGCCCTGCCCGACGGGTGAGCCGTCGGGCTGGGCGGCGGCCGGCTGGTCGAGGCCCAGCTCCGCGTCGCGTGCGAACTCGATCTCCCGGCGCAGCAGCCGGAACCACATGAAGAGCACGAAGCCCGCGAAGATGAACCACTCGCCGGTGTAGCCGAGGTTCTGGAAGGCCTTGAGGTCGAGGCCCGTGCCCTGGGGGGCCTTGGGCGGGACCGTGCGCAGTCCGTCCGTGGCACGGTCCGCGGTGATCCACGCGTCGTGCACGTCGTACGGGACGAGGTTGACGAGCGAGGCCGCGCTGATGATGCCGAGCTGGCCCTCGGGCAGCCCGCCGGCCGCGCTCACTCCGCTGCTGCCCGAGCTCTCCGAGGCCTGGAGCGAACCGGTCAGGGTGGTCGCGCCGGTCGGTGCGGGCGGGGCCTGCTCGCCGGCGGGGAGCCAGCCGCGGACCACGGGGATGGCCTTGCCGCCGTCCGTCTTGAGCAGGGCGAGCACGTAGAAGCCGCGCTTTCCGTCGAGCTCGCGGTCGGGCACGGTGAACTGGTCGGCCCAGGTGCCTTTGACCTCGGCGCGCTTGCCGGAGGTCTCCGTGGTGACCGGGAGCAGGTCGGTGAGGGGCGTCGCGGCGCCCTTGCCGGCCTGCTCGCTGTGCTCCTCCGCTGTGCGGTGGCCCTCGACGCGGTCCTCGAAGCGGCCGAGCTGCCAGGACCCCATGAAGATGCAGAAGGGGATGGCGAGGAGGACGAAGACGTTGATGCCCCACCAGCGTGGCGTCAGCAGGAAGCGGTACACGCCCTCCACGGTACGGGCACGTGCCGGTTGCCCCGGCCCCGGGTCCCGGCCCCCGTGCGCGGTCCGGTTCCGGTGGGCGGTCTGTCGGAGGGGGCGGTGCGTTGTCGGGTGCGGTGTGGCGCGATGCGGCGCGTTGTCGGGTGCGGTGTGGCGCGATGCGGTGCGTTGTCGGGTGCGGTGCGGTGTGGCGCGATGCGGCGCGTTGTCGGGTGCGGTGCGTAGTCGGGCGCGGGTGAGTGGGGGTGCGGGTGGGACGCCTGCGGCGGGCGGATTTCCCCTACCCGCCCCTTCCCAAAACCGGGGCTCCGCCTCAGACCCCGGGCGGGTAGGACCCGCCTGGAGCTGCACCCCAGACCCCGGGCGGGTAGGACCCGCCTGGAGCTGCACCCCAGACCCCGGGCGGGTAGGACCCACCTGGAGCTGCACCCCAGACCCCGGGCGGGTAGGACCCACCTGGAGCTGCACCCCAGACCCTCGTTGACGGAGCCCCCAGTTGGGTGGGACCGCGGGGGCTCCGCCCCCTGCCCCCCCCCTTCGCGCTGAACGCGCTCTGCCTCAAACGCCCGCCGGGCCGGAGAGATGCCGCTCCGCGAACTCAAGCTCCAGTCGGACCTGCTTGATCCGTTCCTCCACCACCAGCGAGCCGTGGCCCGCGTCATAGCGGTACACCTCGTGGATCGCGCCGCGGGAGGCCAGGCGGGCGACGTAGTTGTCGATCTGGCGGATGGGGCAGCGGGGGTCGTTGACGCCGGCCGCGATGTAGACCGGGGCCTTGACCGCGTCCACGTACGTGAGCGGTGACGAGGCCTCGTACCGCTCGGGGACCTCCTCCGGCGTGCCGCCCAGGAGCGTGCGGTCCATCGCCTTCAGGTTCTCCATCTCGTCGTGGTAAGCCGTGACATAGTCCGCGACCGGGACGGAGGCGAGGCCGAGGGCCCAGGCGCCCGGCTGGGTGCCGAGGCCGAGGAGCGTGAGATAGCCGCCCCAGGAGGCGCCCGCGAGGATCAGGCGAGCGGGGTCGGAGAGGCCGGAGGTCACGGCCCATTCGCGGACCGCCGCGATGTCCTCGAGTTCGATCAGGCCGACCCGGTGCTTCAGGGCGTCGGTCCACTCGCGGCCATAGCCCGTCGAGCCGCGGTAGTTGATCCGCACGACCGCATAGCCGTGGTCCACCCAGGCCGCCGGGCCCGCCGCGAACTCGTCGCTGTCGTGCCAGGTCGGCCCGCCGTGGATGTCGAAGACGGTCGGGAAGGGGCCGTCTCCGGCAGGGCGCTGCACGAGTGCGTGGACCTTGCCGCCGGGGCCCTCCACCCAGACGTCCTCCACCGGGACGGAGCCAGGGGCCTTCGGGCCCGGCGGGTCGAGGACCACCTCGCCGGTCGTGGAGCGGACCGCGGGCGGGACGGCCGCCGAGGACCACAGATACTCGACCGTCCCGTCGGGCCGCGCCGTCGCGCCGCCCACCGAGCCCGGCGGGGTGTCGATCCGGGTGAGACCGCCGGTGGCCAGGTCATAGCGGTACAGCTCGCTGCGGGCCTCGAAGCTGTGGCCGACGAGCAGCCCCGAGCCGTCGGGGTACCACTCGGCGCTCACGTCACCGGGCAGGTCGAGGAGCAGCTCGGTCTGCTCGCCCGTGGTCACGTCCCAGATCAGCGGCTCCCAGCGGCCCCGGCGCTGATGTCCGACGAGCAGCCGGGGGTCGCCGTCCACCGGTGCGAAGCCGAGCACCTCCAGGCCGAGATCCTCGGTGCCGCCCTTGGAGTCGTCGAGCTCCGTGACCATGGACCCGTCGAGCCGCACGATCCGCAGCGCGGCATGCATCGCGTCGCCGTGCTCCGTGTGCTCCAGGGCGATCAGCGTCCCGTCATGGGAGAGGTCGCCGACGCCGGCCGACTCCTCGTGCCGATAGATCTCAGTGGGCTCTCCCCCGTCCCGTACGACATGGACGGTCGTGCCGTCCTCGTCCGTCGAGCGGCCCACCACGACCACCGAGCCGTCCCGGCCGAGCGCGAGACCCGCCGGATAGGAGGGGTCGAGCCCCGGGACCGCGGGCTCGTCCGCGCCGCCCTCGAAAGGCTGGCGCATCCACACCCCGAACTCGTCCCCGTCCGTGTCCGCGAACCACCAGATCGCCCGGCCGTCCGGGGTGAGCACCCCGTCCGTCGTGCCATTGGGCCGGTCCGTCACCTGACGCTGCTCGCCGCTGTCGCGGTCCCAGGCGTACAGCTCATACGTGCCGGTCGCATTGGACACGAACAGCGCTCGCTCCGGAGCGTCCTCCGCCCAGTCGGGCAGCGAGACACGCGGCGCGCGGAAGCGCTGCTCCCAGACGGGCAGGCCGGAGGCGGACCCGGCGGAGGCCGCTGCTGCGGCAGAGGCCTCGGAGCCGGCGGAGGTGCGGGCGTCGTCGTTCATGGCTCCATCAAAGCCGATCCCGGAGATTTCCGGGCAGCCTGTGGAAAACTCACGATCTTCGCAGGTGGGATGGCGTTGTCAGTGGCAGCGTGCAGACTGCGGGCATGACCTCATCCAACGCGCTGCGCAAGGCAGTCGAGACGTACTGGGCCGCGGCCGAGGCCCGTGACTGGACGGCGTTCGGCGAGGTGCTCGCCGATGACGTGGTGTACGAGATGCCGCAGTCCCGTGAGCGGATCCGCGGCAAGGAGCGTTATCTCCAGTTCAACCGGGAGTACCCGGGCGACTGGCATGTCCACGTGCTGCGGATCGTCGCCGAGGGCGACGAGGCGGTCAGCTGGATCCAGGTGACGGAGGGCATCAAGGAGATGTACGCGGTCAATCTGTTCACGGCCGACGAGTCCGGCCGCATCGTGGCGATCACCGACTTCTGGCCGGAGCCGTACGAGCCGCCGGCGGGCCGCGAGCACCTGGCGGAGCGCTACTGACACTCCGCCCACGCGCCTACGACGCCGGCATCGCCTCGGTCTTGTAGATCGTGCCCTCGCACGCATTGGGAATGGTCGCGTCCGCGGCGGGCGCACCCGGCTGTGCGGTGTGCGTGATCGAGACGCTGCCGTCGGCGGTCTCCTCCGCGGTGACGAGCTGGGTCTGCATGCCCTCGCCGGTCGCCGTGTCTCCCGTACCGCCGGTGTCCGCGTTGTTCTCGGTGGGCGACGGGTCGGGCGAGGGGTTCGTCGTCGGGCAGGAGCCCGAGGGCACCCAGGCGAACTGGACCTCGTAGGACTCTCCCGGCTTCAGGAGGATCGCGGTCGGCTCGGCGGACGGTGCGGGCAGCCCGGCCGCCGGGTCGCCGGCCGTGTGCTCCACGACAGTGATCTTGGAGTCCTGGGCGGCGCCCTGGGCGGCGAAGGTGACACTGCCGGAACCACCGAGGGTGCACTCGGCGCCGGACTGGTTGGCGACCTTGAAGCTGCCGTAGACCTTGCCGTCGGACTGCGGGGCTCCGGTCGTGGCCGAGGCATCGGTCAGCATCGAGGCGTCGCACACCGGCGCGCCCGCGATCACGTCGCCGGACGGGCTGGTCCCGACGGTGGCACCGTCGGTGGCAGTCTCGCCCTCCTCGCCCTTGTCCTTGTCCTTCTCGCCGTCCTTGCCCTTGTCCTTGTCGCCGTCCTTGCCCGACGGCGTGCCGCCTCCGCCGCTCTCGGAGCCGGGGCCCTCGTCGGAGCCTTCGCCCGGTACGTCGGAGGAGTCGTTGGCGCTGGAGAACTGGTCGTCGGACGCCGGTGACGTGGCCACGTGGAAGACGGCCGGCACCGCGGTGCCGATCAGGAGGGCCGCGGCCGCCATCCCCACGAGGGCCTGCCGCTTGCGGGCCCGGCGCGCGGGGACCGCACGGCGCAGATGGTCGAGCGCGTCGCCCGAGGGGGCGATGTCCTGGACCGCACCGCGCATCATGCGGCGCAGTGCGAGCTCGTCCGGTTCGAGGTCCTGCCCTCGCAGGTCCGGGTCGTTCTCGGGTCCGCTCGCGCCGTTCACCGTTCCGTACCCACCATGCTGTTGATGCTGTCCGTGCTGCCCGTGCCCGTGGTCGCGTCCCGCCCAGGACGCGCCGCGTTCGTCACGGTCCCCGCCGGGGCCGCCCCGACCGTACCGGTTGTGGCCCGGCATCCCCTCATCGGGGAGCCCGCCGGGCTCGTCGCCGCTTCGGCGCTCGCTCATGCGGGCGCCTCCATGGCGACGCGCAGTGCCGCGATGCCGCGGGAGCCGTAGGCCTTGACCGAGCCGAGCGAGATGCCGAGCGTCTCGGCGACCTGCGCCTCGGTCATGTCCGCGAAGTAGCGCAGGACGAGGACCTCGCGCTGGCGGCGCTGCAGACCGCGCATCGCCTTGATCAGGGCATCGCGCTCCAGCTGGTCGTACGCCCCCTCCTCCGCGCTCGCCATGTCCGGCATCGGCTTCGACAGAAGCTTCAGGCCGAGGATGCGGCGGCGCAGCGCCGACCGCGACAGGTTCACCACGGTCTGGCGCAGATACGCGAGGGTCTTCTCGGGTTCGCGTACGCGCTTGCGCGCGGAGTGCACGCGGATGAACGCCTCCTGGACCACGTCCTCGCAGGAGGCCGTGTCGTCCAGGAGCAGCGCCGCGAGCCCGAGCAGGGAGCGGTAGTGCTGTCGGTAGGTCTCGGTGAGATGGTCGACGGTCGTGCCCGCAGCAGCGGTGGCGTCGGTGCCCGCAGCCATGACGTCGTCAGCGCCCTCGCGCTGACCCGGCAGGCCGGTCGGCCGGGTCGCCGGCATGGGCGCGATCACCGGCATGCCACTGTCGGTGCTGCGGCGCTTCGGCGGGCCGCCGGCCACGACAGGCCGCGCGGGCCGCCGTCGCTGCGTCCGCGGCCCCGCGAGGGCCAATGAGAACTCGAGTACCTCTGCCACGCCTGTTGGACACGTTTCCCCCCGTCAGGGTTGTACGTGTGTGGCATCACGTTTGCGGCGGATTTCGCCCCTGACGTGGTGTCAGATGCCGTCATACGTACCAGCTCTTCCCCTATGCCCCATTTTGCTGCGGCGCTTGAAGAGGGCGACCGCATAGACGCTCCCCGTCGCGCGCGCGGTTGCACTTCGACGGGGAGGGAATCCGGACGCCCGCACAGGCCTGCCCCGCTGGACTGGACCTGTGGTCCGCACACACAATTTACACAGAAGTGATGGCCGACAGGAGGGCAGAGGGGACTCGAACTGCCGCTGAAAACGGGCATTGTGGCCGCATACCGGCGCACCAGCTGACCATTCGGATTCACGGAAGCAAACGGAGAATTCGGGCACCGAAAAGGGTCGAAAGCCCTATGAAGCGGACCATTCGGCGGCGATCAATTCGGCGATCTGTGCCGCGTTCAACGCCGAGCCCTTGCGCAAATTGTCCCCGCACACGAAGAACTCGAGACCGAACGCGTCGTCCAGCGAGCGCCGCACCCGCCCCACCCAGGTCGGGTCGGTGCCCACCACATCGGCGGGCGTCGGGAATTCACCGGCCGCCGGATTGTCGAAGAGCACCACACCGGGCGAGGTCGAGAGGATCTCGTACGCACGCTCCACCGTGATCTCGTTCTCGAACCGCGCATGGACCGCGAGCGAGTGCGTGGTCACCACGGGCACCCGTACGCAGGTGGCGCTGACCCGGAGGTCGGGCCGGTCCAGGATCTTGCGGGACTCGCCCCGGATCTTCATCTCCTCGGACGACCAGCCGTCGTCCGCGACCGAGCCCACCCAGGGCACCACATTGAGCGCCACCGGCTCGGGGAACGGTCCTGTGGCGTCGCCGACCGCGCGGCGCACATCGCCCGGCGTCGTGCCGAGCTCCGTCCCCGCGACGAGCTTCAGCTGCTCGCGCAGCGCCGCGATGCCGGCGAGCCCGGCCCCGCTGACGGCCTGGTACGAGGAGACCACCAGCTCGCGCAGGCCGAACTCGGCGTGCAGCGCGCCCACCGAGACGATCATCGAGAGGGTGGTGCAGTTGGGCACGGAGACGATGCCGCGCGGACGTACCCGTACGGCATGGGGATTGACCTCGGGCACCACGAGCGGCACGTCGGGGTCCATGCGGAAGGCCGCCGAGTTGTCCACGACCACCGCGCCCTTGGCGGCGGCGATCGGCGCCCACTGGGCGGAGACGTCGTCGGGCACGTCGAACACCGCGACGTCGACGCCTTCGAAGACGTCCTCGCTCAGCGCGAGGACCTCGACCTCCTCCCCGCGCACGGCCAGCTTGCGGCCGGCCGAGCGCGGGGAGGCGATCAGGCGGATCTCGCCCCAGATGTCCGCGTGCTGGGACAGGATCTGGAGCAGGACCGTGCCGACGGCCCCGGTCGCTCCCACGACCGCGAGCGTCGGGCGTACGGTCATCGGGTCAGGCCTCCGTAGACCTCGTTCATCGGGCCAGGCCTCCGTAGACCTCGTTCATCGGGTCAGGCCTCCGTGGACCTTGTTCATCGGCCGGTGCCGCCGTAGACCACGGCCTCGTCGGAGTCGCTGTCCAGGCCGAAGGAGGTGTGCACGGCGCGCACCGCCTCGTTGACGTCGTCGGCGCGGGTGACGACCGAGATACGGATCTCCGAGGTGGAGATCAGCTCGATGTTCACGCCCGCGTCGGACAGCGCCTCGAAGAACTGCGCGGTGACGCCCGGGTTGGTCTTCATGCCGGCGCCGACGAGGGAGATCTTGGCGATCTGGTCGTCGTAGCGCAGCGAGTCGTAGCCGACCGTCGCCTTGATCTTCTCCAGGGCGGCGGTGGCCTTCTTGCCCTCGGCCTTCGGCAGCGTGAAGGAGATGTCGGTCAGACCGGTCGAGGCGGCCGACACGTTCTGCACGATCATGTCGATGTTGATCTCGGCCTCGGCGACCGCGCGGAAGATGTGCGCGGCCTCGCCCGGCTTGTCGGGGACGCCGACGACGGTGACCTTGGCCTCGGAGACGTCGTGCGCGACGCCCGAGATGATCGCGTGCTCCACCTGCTGATCCCCTTGCGGCTCGTTGCTGACCCAGGTACCCGGAAGTCCGCTGAAGGAACTCCGTACGTGGATCGGAATGTTGTAACGGCGTGCGTACTCGACGCAGCGGTGCAGCAGGACCTTCGAGCCCGACGCGGCGAGCTCCAGCATGTCCTCGAAGGAGATCCAGTCGATCTTCTTCGCCTTCTTCACCACCCGCGGGTCGGCGGTGAACACACCGTCGACGTCCGTGTAGATCTCGCAGACGTCCGCGTCGAGCGCGGCGGCGAGGGCGACGGCGGTGGTGTCGGAGCCGCCGCGGCCGAGGGTGGTGATGTCCTTGCTGTCCTGCGAGACACCCTGGAAGCCGGCGACGATCGCGATGTTGCCCTCCTCGAGGGAGGCGCGAAGGCGGCCCGGCGTGACATCGATGATGCGCGCTTTGTTGTGGACCGAGTCGGTGATGACACCTGCCTGGCTGCCGGTGAACGACTGGGCCTCGTGGCCCAGGTTTTTGATCGCCATGGCAAGAAGGGCCATGGAGATCCGCTCTCCCGCGGTCAACAGCATGTCGAGCTCGCGCCCTGCAGGGATCGGGGATACCTGCTCGGCGAGATCGATCAGCTCGTCCGTCGTGTCGCCCATCGCGGAAACCACGGCGACGACCTGATGGCCGTTCCTCTTGGCTTCCACGATCCGCTTGGCGACGCGCTTGATGCCCTCGGCATCGGCTACGGAGGAGCCTCCGTACTTCTGCACGACAAGGCTCACGTGCGCTCCTCGCTCAGTCCACTGGTGGTCGGCTCAGTTTAACGAGCGGACAGCCCTTGCCCCGGACGGGTCACATCGTGAGATGTCCCGCTCACTCCGTGATCATCCGGGCTGCCGTCCGCTCCGGACAGGCATCTGCCCAGGGCTTCGCGGCGCACTCCGGAACGTGTGCTGCTTCACACGAGGTGATCGCGTACGGGCCGCACGGACACCGACTCACCGGCCGGTCAGTATCCGTTGACGCCTCTCAGTAGCCCGGTATTAACTGTGCGTCGCCGTTGCCGCACCAGGGGCACAAGGCCCCATCGGGGATAGCAACGGCCAAAGGAATTCGTCCAGTTGACCGCTGTGACCGTTCTCGAGCTCCAGCCGTTCATCTCGCCGCAATCGGATGCGGCACGAAAATTCCGCGTCGAGCCCTACACCCCCCACTGCCAGGTGATCTGCGAGGACGGCGACCATGCCGTCATCGGGGTCTCCCCCGGCAACTCCTATTTCTCCGCCCAGCGCATCCAGGATCTGGCGCTGTGGGGGCTCGCCCTCTTCCGACGGGTGGACTTCGTCTATACCGACCTGCACGTGGCCGAGATGTACGAGGCCTTCGGCTACGAGCCCGACGACGCCCGCCGCAAGTTCGTGAAGAACCTGCGCGGCGTACGGGCCAAGGTGAACAACGCCGTGGCCGCCGTCGATCCCGACGGCAGAAGGCTGCGCGCCCACCCCATGTCCTCCTTCACCGACAACCCGGCGTACAAGGAGATCCACGACCATCTGCGCGGACGTCTCGCGCACGACGAGGACTTCCGCGCCACCTGCGACGCGCTCGTGGACTCCTTCCTGTCCGACAAGGTCCTCGACGGGAAGAAGGCCACCGAGCACCAGCGCGAGGTGTGCCTGGAGTACGTGTGCGCCGAGGCGCCGCTGTTCCTGGACACGCCCGCGATCCTCGGCGTCCCGTCCTCGCTCAACTGCTACCACCAGCTCCTTCCGATGGCGGAGCTGCTCTACTCGCGCGGCCACGGTCTGCGCGCCTCCCGCAACCAGGGGCACGCGATCGTGACGCCCGCCGAGCCCGCCCAAGGAGAGACCGCATGACCGCGCCGACACTCGCCTCGCCCTCGGGCGCGTACGACCTGCTCGACTTCCCCTTCTCCGCGCGCGGCGACCGACTCCCGTACCAGGTCGAGGAGTTGCGCGAGAAGACGCCGATCCGCCGGGTGCGGACCATCGCCGGCGACGAGGCCTGGCTGGTCTCCTCGTACGCGCTGTGCAAGCAGGTCCTGGAGGACCGCCGCTTCAGCCTCAAGGACACCTCGGCGCCCGGCGTACCGCGGCAGTACGCGCTGACGATCCCGCCCGAGGTCGTCAACAACATGGGCAACATCACGGGCGCCGGCCTGCGCAAGGCCGTCCTCAAGGCGCTCAACCCGAAGGCGCCCGGACTGCAGGACTTCCTGCGTACGTACGCGGCCGAGCTGATCGGCACGTTCACGGCAGAGGGGGCGCCGGCGGATCTGCGGGAGGACTTCACCGACCCGTACTCCTCGGGCCTGCACTGCCACATCCTCGGCATACCGCCCGCCGACGGCGCGAAGCTGATGCGCAGCCTGCACATCGCGTTCATGAACTCGGCCTGCCCCATCACGGGCGCCAAGCTCAACTGGGACCGCGACATGGCCTACATGGTCGAGCGGCTCGACGACCCGGCGACCACGGGTCTGATGGCGGAGCTGGCGGCCCTGCGCGAGGACCCCGAGTACGCGCATCTGACGGACGAGATGCTGGCGACGGTCGGCGTCACGATGTTCGGCGCGGGCGTGATCTCGACCGCGGGCTTCCTCGTGATGGCGGTCGTCTCGCTGTTCCAGAATCCACAGCTGTGGACAGAGCTGCGCGAGGACCGCTCGAAGATCCCCGCGGCCGTGGACGAGCTGCTGCGGATCAACCTCTCGATCGCGGACGGACTGCCGCGCCTTGCCACCGAGGACATCCAGGTCGGCGAGGTCCTCGTACGGAAGGGGGAGCTCGTCCTCGTCCTGCCGGAGGGCGGGAACTTCGATCCGGAGGCCTTTGCCGATCCGCAGAAGATCGACCTGGAGCGGCCGAACAACGCGCAGCATCTGTCGTTCGGCGGCGGTCAGCACTACTGCCCGGCGACCGCGCTCGGCAAGAAGCACGCGGAGATCGCCATCGAGGCACTGATCGAGCACACGCCGGAGCTCCGTCTCGCCGTGCCGATCGAGCAGCTGGTGTGGCGCACGGGGTTCATGAAGCGGCTGCCGGAGCGCTTGCCTGTGATGTGGTGACGTCCTAGCCATGCGTAAGGCCGGTGAGGACCTGAACCCTCACCGGCCTTACGCGGACGGCTACTTGATGACGGCTGCTTGATGACGGCTACTTGACGGGGCGCAGCCCCAGCGGACCCGCGATCTCCTCCGCCATCACCTTGCCGGCCTCCTCCGCGAGCGCGTCCTCACCGAGGTCCTGGTCGGTGTCCAGGCCGTCCAGCTCCTCAAGGGGCTGGTTGAGGCGGACATGGGCGACCAGGGACTGCAGGGCGCGCAGCGAAGCCGAGGCGGTGGAGCCCCAGTTGGAGAAGTAGGAGAACTGCCACCACCACAGGGCCTCGGTGGTGCGGCCCGCGCGGTAGTGGGCCATGCCGTGCCGCAGATCGGTGATGACATCGGCGAGGTCGTCGGAGATACGGCAGGCGACGGGCGCCTTGCGCGGCTCGTACGGGTCGAAGACCTCGGAGTAGACGTCGACCGGGTCGAGCATGAGGGCGAGCCGCTCGCGCAGGTCGTCGACGTCCGGCTCGGGACCCAGGTCGGGCTCATAGCGCTCGTCCGGGACGATGTCCTCGTGCGCGCCGAGCCGGCCGCCGGCGAGCAGCAGCTGGGAGACCTCGAGCAGCAGGAACGGCACCGCCGAGTCCGGCTCGTCGCCCTTGGCGACCTCGGTCACGGCGACGATGAACGACTCGACCTGGTCCGCGATCTGGACCGCGAAGTCGTCCGGGTCCGGCGCTGTGGCGTGCAGCGGGCTCTCCACCGAAGAAGACATGGCGATCTCGACCTCCCGTGATGCGCCGTGCTGAGGCGCCGTAACGTCGTCGGACAACTCAGGCATCTCAGACTTCTCGTACTTCTCAGACATCGAGGAGTCTCCTCCCCTCGAAGGCCCGCCCCAGAGTGACCTCGTCGGCATACTCCAGGTCGCCGCCGACCGGGAGGCCGCTGGCGAGGCGGGTGACCTTCAGGCCCATCGGCTTGATCATGCGGGCGAGATACGTGGCCGTGGCCTCGCCCTCGAGATTCGGGTCGGTCGCCAGGATCAGCTCGGTGACCGTGCCGTCCGCGAGGCGCGCGAGCAGCTCGCGGATCCTGAGATCGTCCGGGCCCACGCCCTCGATCGGGCTGATCGCCCCGCCGAGCACGTGGTACTTGCCGCGGAACTCACGGGTCCGCTCGATCGCCACGACGTCCTTGGGCTCCTCGACGACACAGATCACCGAGGGGTCGCGCCGGGCGTCACGGCAGATCCCGCACTGCTCCTGCTGCGCGACATTGCCGCACACGCTGCAGAACCGGACCTTGTCCTTGACCTCGAGCAGGGCGTGCGCGAGCCGACGCACATCGGCCGGCTCGGCCTGCAGGATGTGGAAGGCGATCCGCTGCGCGCTCTTGGGACCGACGCCGGGCAGCCTGCCCAACTCGTCGATGAGGTCCTGGACCACGCCTTCGTACAACGGATTGCCTTCCTGAGATTCCTTGAGACGTACGGTAGTTGGTGCGCCGGACCCGCAGAAGAGCAGAGCCGGTATGTCACTTGGACGGGCGCACCGGGGGGGAGCCGTCCTAGAACGGCAGTCCGGGGATGCCGCTGCCGCCGCCGAGGCCCTGGGCGAGCGGGCCGAGCTTCTGCTGCTGCAGCGTCTGCGCGTTCTCGTTCGCCGCCTGGACCGCCGCGACGATCAGGTCGGCGAGGGTCTCGGTGTCCTCGGGGTCCACCGCCTTCGGGTCGATCACGAGGCCGCGGAGCTCGCCGGAGCCGGTGACGGTGGCCTTCACCAGGCCCCCGCCCGCCTGCCCGTCGACCTCGGTCCTCGCGAGCTCTTCCTGCGCCTGGGCGAGGTCCTGCTGCATCTTCTGGGCCTGCTGGAGCAGCTGCTGCATGTTGGGCTGGCCACCACCGGGAATCACGATCAGCTCCTGGGTTCTCGGACACATTCTCGGTCTGGCACGAGCCTACGTGCTCGCCACGTGACACGCCCTGGCACTCTTTCGAGTGACGGGAGAGTGCCCTATACCCGATGAACACCCACGTACGGGCGGAAAACCCGCCGGAACCCCACCATGGCCACCCATTGGGCGGTAGGAAGATGCCTGCACATCTGTCCCAGCCGTACCAGCAAGGGAGTGCCGGGTGAGCCAGCCGGGGATGCAGCCCGAGGTGCCGCCTGAAGGCGGGGCCGGCGAGGCCGCGAGCGCAGGGGGCGTGCCCGCGGCACGGGGCGAGGCGGGGGCGAAGGATCTCACCGCACGGCCGTTTCCGCTCGGCGACTGGGGCGAGCCGGCCGAGCGGCTCGACGAGCTGTACCGGTGGGTGGAGGACGGGGCGCGGGAGACCGCGGCCTGGTATCTGACCGACCGCGGCTGGAAGCGCCGCGGCGCCCGGGCCCTGCGGCTCGGCTCGGCGCTCGGCGCGGTCGCGGGCGCGGCGCTGCCGCTGCTCGACCTGACCTCGGCGGTCCGGGGCGCTGCGCCCTGGGGCTATCTGGCGCTGCTCCTGTCCGTGGCCTGCATCGGCTGCGACCGCTACTTCGGCCTGACCTCCGGCTGGATAAGGGACGTGGCCACGGCGCAGGCGGTGCAGCGCCGGCTGCAGACGCTCCAGTTCGACTGGGCCTCGGAGTCCGTACGCGAGGTGCTCGGCCCCACCGAGGGCACGGCGGGCGAGGCGGCGGAGCGCTGCCTGGGCATCCTGCGCCGCTTCTCGGAGGACGTGACGGAGCTGGTCCGCTCGGAGACCGCGGACTGGATGGTCGAGTTCCGCTCGGGCCCGGCCCCCCTGGTCATGCAGTCCGCGGGCGTCGCCCCGTCCCGCACGGAGGGCCCGCCCCCGACCCGATTCCCCCTGCCCCGCCCGAACATGCCCCGGCAGCGGCCGCCGGAGGCGCGCTGAGACCGGGGCGGGATAGGTACTCCTACTCATCCGTTGCTCTCGCACCGTCCGTACCATGACTTCCGCCCAGGGAAAGAGCGGAGAGTCGTTGCAGACGGGAAGTGGGGGTTGCGGATGGCGTGGGCGGAGTGAGAGGACCTGAAGGCCGCGGCGACGGCACGACCTTCCGAACAAATGCGTCTGAACCGGTCAGGTCCGTCCGAGGCGGCCGGCCTTGGCCTGAAGCACGCGGCCAAGCCGTGGAATGACGCCGCCGGGGTCGCCGACGACCTCCTGACCGGCACCAAGAATGCGCTGCGCAGCCTCGGCGGGGCACACAGTGGGATCAAGGACAGGTACGAGCTGGAGCACTACGGAGTCTCCAGCGGGACCATGGGCTCGACAGTTTCGACGCGCTCAGCGCTGTGCTCACCTCCTGGGAAGAACGGCTCGAAGCGGTACGCGATGAATGCGATGCGCTCGGCCCTGTACTGCGAAGCGCCGCGAAGGAACTGACGGGTACGGACGCGGAGGGCAAGGCGTCCGTGAACTCCGTCGCGGTGCCCGAGAGCGGGCGGTGATCCAGTGCTCACCTGGCAGCAACTCCGTGACCTGGACTGCGGCAAACTCGACAACGCCGCCGACGGGTGGGCATCGCTGAGCCGCACAGCCGACGATGCCCGGGACCGTGTGGACACGGACATGGTCGCGAGGGTCGGCAAGACGCAGGAAGGTGAGGCAGCCAAAGCTGCCGTCAAGCGTCTACGGCGACTGAGCGACAACTACCGCTACGTGCACAGAGAAGCGGCCCTCATCCGCGGCACCCTGGACAGCTTGGCTTTCGAACTGCGCACACCTCAGCGGGATCTCAAGCAGGCACTGGACGAAGCGGCCGAGCGAGGCTTCTCCGTCGATGCGAAGGGCTGGGTGACCTATCCGTCGTCGCGTAGCAAATACGGGGATGCCGAGGTCCCCGGCGGCACGGTGGTGGGCCGCATCGACCCCCTCAGCCCACGCCCTTCGGCCTCGGGTCGGCTCGACTCCGGCTCTGAGGACCTCATAGCCGGCACCAACCCTCAACGCGCCTTCGCCGAAGGGGTAGCGGACCGTATCGCCCGTGCCGTGGCCGACGCGATCAGGATCGACGAGCGCTACAACTCGGCGCTGCGCAAGCTGAGGGCGGCGCCCGGCCTCACCGTGAATGCCAGGACCTGGGAGGACGTGGCCCTGGACGCCGGGGTGGTGAGCGGGGAGATCAGCCGGTACATCGAGAGCCAAGTGCCGGTGGACAAGTCACCGGCAGAGCGCAAGGCCTGGTGGGATGGGCTGTCGCCGGCGCAGCGCGACGAGTTTCTGGCGCTCGCTCCGGAGGTCATCGGCAACCTTGACGGCATTCCGGCGACCGCACGGGACGAAGCCAACCGTGCGCACCTGCCCATGCTCATCGACCAGATGGAAGCCGCAGGCGGCGAGGACGCCAAGACCATGCTGACCGGACTACGGCGGATCGAGGAGCGCCTGCACGAGCCTACGCGACCGCCGATGTTCCTCCTCGGCGTGGGCGCTGAGGGAAACGGTCGGGCGATCGTGTCCTTCGGAGATCCGGACAAGGCCCGGAACGTGTCGGCGTATGTGCCGGGGCTGGGGACCAAGTTGGACGAGGAGTTCGCCAACGGGACGGTCGACCGTGCTCTGCACACTGCCGTTGGAGCAAGGCGGTACGACCCGTCCAGCGCCTCCATCGTGTGGCTCGGCTACGACGCGCCCCAGACCAGCCCGGGAGACCTGGTCAGTGGCGAGTCCGTCATGAGCGAGGCTCAGGCGGCAAAGGGCGCGCCCGCCTACAACGAGTTCATGGCGGGCGTCTCGGCCACAAATCGGAATGCGGACCCTCACGTGACTGCGGTCGGGCATTCCTACGGTTCGTTGACGGTCGGCCTCGCGGCCCAACGGGAAGGGGGCATCCCGGGAGCCGACGACATCGTCCTCGTCGGCAGCCCCGGCACGAGTGCCGACAAGGCGTCAGATCTCAACGTGGGCAAGGACCATGGCGGGCCCCTCGTCTCATGGGCTTTCGGCGACCTTGCAGACCAGGGAGACGACAACGTCTGGTTCGGCAAGGACCCGGCGAGCGAGACCTTCGGGGCGCAACGCTTCCTTCAAGCCCGAAGTGCAGTGGGCGCACGGATACAACTTCGGCACCACCTCGGTGCACCGCGAGCGCATCGTCATGACGAAGATCTCCGAAGAGCGGCTGGGTGCCTTCCTCGGACTGGTCCAGCGAGCGTGGGAGAAGAGCGGCTACCGGATCAAGTCCGTGGACAAGGACCCGGCACTCCCCGCGATCTACGCCAAGACAAAGGACGGCTTCGGGATCGCCCTGATCATCGGCGAGCAGCGGCAGGCGCACATCGAGGTCGAGACCCCCCGCGCCGAAGAGTCGAAGGTGAAGCCCCCCACGGCACCCCCCAATGGCCCCTCCTACGAGAACGCCGACGTGATCCCCCGCCCCAATGTCCACTCCGACTTCTGGTCCGTCGAATCTCCCGTGGCATCCCGGAGCCCGGGCGCGTAGCCGATCTGAATCCCCGTATCCGCTGCCGCTTGTCGGCCGAGACCCTGCACACGGTTGCCCGCAAGGACTACGCTGCCCGGACCTGAACGCTGATCCGAGGAGCGTCTCTTGGCCTGTGACCTGTGGCTGGTCCCCCTCGTCGACGTGCTGTGCCACAGCCCCGACAACCCCTTCTCCGAAGAGCTCGCTCTCTACGACAAGGTCCTTGCCGAGGCGGGATTGCCACCGGTACCGGTGTTCTCGTACATGCCCGGCCTGAGTGGTGACGTGGCCCCGGTCGCCGGGTTCGACTACGACGCGCTGCACTTCCTGCGGCGCGCCTATCTGCTGCAGCTGTGCGGGCTCGCCGTGACCCCGGTCGACGAACTCGGCGGGGACTACGAGCAGTTGCTGGAGATGTTCGAGGCGACCGCGCAGCAGTCGCATCTGGTGTGGCATTTCGACCATGCGGGCGCCTATGTCCCGGTCGACTTCCAGGCGCCGCTGGTGAGCGATGAACTCCTGGAGTCCGGCGGTCCGTTGGGCTCCGCGCAGGGGCTGCTCAGGGAGCTGGAGTTCGTGGCTCCCGTGATCGGGATCGATCCGGCCGCGCCGCCGGCCGCGCCCGCGCCGCCGCCGGGTCCCACGGAGCTGGAGGAGCCCGCGGCGCCCGCGCCGTTCGACGCAAGCCCCTTCGCGCGGGAGCGGCATGTCTGGCTCGGCCTGCACGCGGCCGCGACCCGCAGCCTCGGTCAGGGATCGATGATCGTCTTCAGCTGACGCCCGCGGGCGTCACGCCCCGGAGCCCACCGGCGGCAGGTCCCACACCCACACCCCGTCCACGAACTCCGGCTGCTGCCCGCCGAGCAGCTGGGTCACCGTCTCCCGCAGCGCCTGGTCGTGGTGCTGCGGGGCGAGGACCAGGGCGCCGGCCTTCCAGTACGCGAGGTCCTCGCGGGCCTGCTGCTGCCAGGCCTCGCCCAGCACGGGGGCCTTGCCGGTGCCGCGTACCTCCCCGAGGAGGTTGGAGGTGTGGCGCGGGACCGCTCCGTAGATGCCCTGGCGCTCGGGGCCCCAGGGACCGTTGAAGTAGCCGCCGGGCAGCTTGAAGCCGAGGTCGGCGGCCGTCTGCCAGTGCAGGGGCTCGGCGACCGCCGGGTCCGGCAGCGGCACCGGGACCAGGGTCTCGCCCGGGCCGACATACGTGCGGTACGTGCCCTTGGCGATGAACTCGGGGACCGGGACCCGGTCCACCGCCTTCAGCGGCAGCGGCAGGATCGGGATCAGGGCCACCGCGACCGCCGCGTATCCGATGCGGCGGTGCGAGCGGCGGGCCGCGCCGAGCCGGGTCAGGGCCAGCGCGATGAGCATGCCCAGCACCGGCGCGCAGATCATCGCGAGCCGGGACTCGATGACCGCCGAGAGCAGGGGCTGGTTGGCGAACAGGCGCCACGGCCCGGTGACGGTGATCGCCGTACCCGGGAGGTCGAAGCGCGGGCCCATCGAGAGCAGCGCCGCCCCGACGCCGGTGAAGGCCAGCGCCTTGACCAGGGCGCGGTCCCACAGGCGGACCACGATGCCGACCGAGAGGGCGGCGAGCGGCCAGCCGTAGAAGGCGTTCTGCTCGGTGATGTTCATCGCGAGGGACTGGGAGTTCTCGCGGTCGCCGGCGAGCGAGCGCTCGGCGAAGGAGACCAGGGCGAGCGGGCTGTTCGCGGTGTTGGGCGGGTGCATGACGCCCGAGTAGCTCTGCGGCCCGAAGAACTGCCACCACAGCGGGAACGCCACGATCGGCACGCTCACGGCCGCCGCGATGCCGAGGCCCCGCAGCACGGGCCGCCAGGCGGCGGCGAAGACGTCCCGTCGTACGAGCGAGTAGCCCGCGGCGAAGAGCAGCAGCCCCATCACGGCGAGCAGCAGCGGCTCCTCGCCGAGGAAGATCTGGTACGCGGCGAACAGGCCGAGCACGACCCCGTCCCGTACGACCTGCTCGCCGCCGACAAGCCGTAGAGCCCGGTCGATGATCAGCGGGATCATGAAGAGCACGATGAAGTTGGGGTGCCCGTGGGCGTGGCTGATCATCGGGGGCGCGAAGGCCGCGAGCGCGCCGCCGATCGCCGCGGGTACGTGCCCGCGGGCCACATGGCGGCGGATCAGCCAGTACCAGGCGTACGCGGTCGCGGCGAGGCCGAGCGTCATCACGAGCTGGAGCGAGAGGGCCGGGCCGAAGAGCGCCGTGACGGGCGTGAAGGGGACGGAGAGCCCCAGCATCACCGTGTTCGCCATCAGGTTCACGCCGTCGGGGAAGCCCTGCAGGTCCGTGAACAGGGGGTTCTGCAGATTCAGGACGTTGTGCGCGGTGACGTCGAAGAACCACTCCCACTGGTTCTGGTCCTGCAGCGCGTCCGGCAGATAGCGGCCGTCGGGGTCGATCCAGCGGCGGGAGTAGAGCAGCACGGACGCGAGCAGGTAGAGGCCGAGCACCGCGAGCGAACCGCGGTCCAGGGAGCGTGCCTTGAGCACGGTGAGCTCGCGCAGCGTGGCGAGGTAGTCGCGGGCGCGTACCTTCGAGCCGTCCTGGTGGGACCAGCGCACCGGGACCTCCGCCACGGGCAGGTGATGACGTCGGAAGAACTGCAGCACCTCGACGTCGATCGCCCAGCCGTCGAGCCGGGAGGCCGCGAAGGCGGCGCGGGCGCGCTCGCCGTCGAAGAGCTTGAAGCCGCACTGGGTGTCGCGGATGCCGGGCACCGCGAGCATCCGGATGAGGAGATTGCCGGCCCGGCCGAGGGTCTCGCGCAGCGGATGCTGGTGCTTCTCGATCCGGGCGCCGTCGGCGGCGCGGGAGCCGATCGCGGCGGCGTGGCCGTCGGCCAGCGCCTTGTCGAGGCGGTCGATCTCGCCGATCGGGGCGGCGAGATCGGCGTCGGTGATCAGCACGCGCCCGCCGCGCGATGCGGCGACCCCGCGGCGCAGGGCGTGGCCCTTGCCGTGGTTGGTGTCGCCGGGCAGGACGCGGATGCGCGGCTCGGCTATGGATGCTTCGAGCGCTATACGGCGGGTGTCATCGGTCGAGCCGTCGTCCACGACGATCAGTTCCCAGGAACGGCTTTCGCCGAGGTGGGCGGTGATCGCGTCCAGGGTGGGCCGCAGCCTGTCCTGTTCGTTGTAGGCGGGGACGACGACCGTCAGCTCCATGGCCAACGGTGCTCACCCCACCAGCTTGTCGACGAGGTCGAGCGAGTGCTTGTTGTACGCGGTGATGATCTCGCGCGCACCCGCGGCGTCACGCCGGCCGACCGCGTCCACGAGCTCGGTGTGCCCGCTCCACAGGCGGCCTTCGAGCGGTCCCGCCGCGCGGAGCAGCGGGACGGCGAAGACCCAGGCCTGGACGCGCAGGCGGTGCAGGAAGTCGGTCAGATAGGCGTTCCCGAACAGCGCGCTCAGCTCGCGCCAGAACCGCAGGTCGTAGCCGATCAGGACGTTGAGGTCGCCGCTGGTGGCGGCGCGGGCCGACTCCTCGGCGCGGCGGCGGACCGAGAGGAAGCCGTCCTCGGGCCTGATGATCCCGCGCTCGGCGATCCCGCGGAAGATGGCCTCGGCGACGAGGGCGCGGGCCTCGACCATGCCGTGGTAGTCGGCCACGGAGTACTCGTGGACCTTGAAGCCGCGGTGCTGTGCGCTGTCGAGCAGGCCCTGCGCGGAGAGGTCGACGAGGGCCTCGCGCACGGGCGTCGCGGAGACCCCGTACTGCTCGGCGATCTCCTTGACGGTGAACTCCTGGCCGGGCGCGAGCCGCCCCGCGAGCACTTCGTCACGCAGCGCGTCCGCGATCTGCTGGCGCAGCGTGCTGCGGGTGACCGCAGTGCTCATCGTGGACTTCCCTCCCCGGGGTGACGCTGTCTGCGCACCCGTGTCTAGGGGTGCGCGGTCACCTTACGCGCCCGGTGCCGGGCGGGGTGCGGCCGCGTTCCTGCGGACCGGGGCCTTACGGGTGCGGGCGGGGGTCTTCGCGGCGGCTTCGGCGGGCGCTTTCGCCGTACGGGACTTCGCGGTCGCCGCCGCCTCCGCGGGGGTCTCCTCGCCCAGAGCCCGTGCGGTCAGGAACGCGTCCTCGAGCAGCGCACGGACGTGGTCCCCGGCGGCCCGGTAGTAGATCCGGGTGCCCTCGCGGCGCGAGCTGACCAGGCCCGCGGTGCGCAGCCGGGCCAGGTGCTGGGAGACGGCGGCCACGTGCGCGCCGGTCAGCTCGGCGAGCTGTCCGACGGGCCGCTCGCCCTGCGTCAGATCCCACAGGATGGTGAACCTGGTCGGATCGGCCACGGCCTTCAGGACGGCCACGGCCCGGGCCACATCGGGGTGCTCTTCTTGCGTCTCCACGCAAACAGGGTACGGGGTTACGGCACCACCTTGCGCTGCACGCACCGCTCCTCGGACTCGGGGATCCCGTCGCCCGCCAGGTAGTCGTGGTGCGGGACCGCCGCGACCTTGCCCTCGGCGACGCCCATCGACAGGCAGCGCGGGCCGAACGGGACGCTCAGGTCCACGGTGAACTGGATCGCGCCGTTCTTCTCCGCGGGCGCGAGGACGCGCTTGGCCGGGTAGCCGAGGTCCGCGAGTGAGTTCGCGACCGCGTCCGGGGTCAGGCCGGCGCGGGACTTCAGCGCCTTGCTGACGCGCTCGGTGTGGGCGTCGAAGACGCACTTGTCACGCTGCTCGGCGTCCTTCTCCCACTGCTCGGGCTCCCCCTTCTGCGGCGGCCCGAAGTCCTCCGGGTTCGGAGCCTCGCTCCCCTGGCCGTCCGGCAGCGGGACCGGGGCCGCCGGGGGCTCCTCGCCGCCCTCGGGGCCGGTGGGCGGTGCGCCACCGTCCTGCGGCCGGGAGTCCTGCGGCAGGGACTTCAGGTCCTCCAGCGCGTCCAGGTACTCCTGCAGCTGCTTCAGCTGCTCGTCGCTGCTGCAGTCCTTCTCGATCGTGAGCAACGCCTCGGGGATCGTGAACGCGTCCACCACGTCCTGCATCGAGTCCCCCGCCGCCGGAGCCGAGGCCGACGCCTTCGGCTTCGCCGCCGCCCCCTCCGTACGCGAGGAGCCCGCGCTCTGCGTACCGCACGCCCCGAGCGCCAGCGCGCCCGCCGCCACCATGACCAGGACCGGAAGTCTTCTCATGCCCGTCAGTCTTGTGCCGGGCGGCGGGCCGTCCCTGAGTACGTGTACTCAGGAACGGCCCGTTCCCTACTCAACCGCGGGAGCCACCCTCAACTGGGCTTCCTCGTCGAGCCGGTACTCCTCCGAGTCCGCGTTGTACGAGAACAGCTCGGCGTACCGGCCCCAGTCCGTGGCCGTGTCCAGCTGCTGGTCGATCTGCTCGCTGGTGTAGTGGTGGGCGAGCAAGTCCCGGAAGAAGCCGGCACGTTGGACGCCCTCGACCGAGCGGAGCAGCGTCGAGGTGATGACATGCACCAGCGGGGCCGCCTCCAGGGCCGCTTCGGCGAAGAGCTTCTTCGAGGCCTGGACGTCCGCCCGGGCGAATACCGCGCCCCGCTCGGTGAGCCGCAGGTCGCCGGCCTGGACCTCGGCGAGACCGAGCAGTTCGAGCGCGTCGACCTGCGGCAGCATGTCGTCGACCTCAAGGCCCAAGTCATCGGCCAGATCGGCGAGTTCGCAGGCGCCGCCCTCGTACTGCGCGAGGAGCTCGGCGAGTCCGGAGAGGCCGTCGACGGATGCGGCGGGCAGCGGGGTGGTGGCCGGGGTGCGCTTGGCCGGGGCCGGCTCGGAGAGCTTGGGGCTGTCCTTCGTACGGCCGGTCATGACCTGGTAGACGGCGTCCACGACCTGCTCGAACTCGGCGGACTGGCGGTCGCGCGGCCGCACGAGCGAGACGTCGAAGGTCTCGCGGATCGTGCCGTACGGGCGGGAGCCGAGCACCACGACGCGGTCGGCCATCAGGACGGCCTCCTCGATGTTGTGCGTGACGAGGACGATCGCCTTGGTCGGGAACTGGCCGGACTCCCACAGCTCCATCAGCTCGCCGCGCAGGTTCTCGGCGGTCAGCACGTCGAGCGCCGAGAAGGGCTCGTCCATCATCAGGACGTCCGGCTCGACGACCAGGGCGCGGGCGAAGCCGACGCGCTGGCGCATACCGCCGGAGAGCTCCTTCGGATACGCGGACTCGAAGCCGTCGAGGCCGATGAGGTCGATGGCCTGGACGGCGGCCTCGGCGCGCTCCTTGGCGCCGACTCCCTTGGCCTCCAGGCCGAGTTCGACGTTCTGCTGGACGGTCAGCCAGGGAAGGAGCGCGAAGGTCTGGAAGACCATCGCCGTACCGGGGTTGGCGCCGTGCAGCTCTTCCCCCTTGTACGTGACGGAGCCGGAGCTCGCCGGGATCAGGCCGGCCAGACAGCGCAGGAGCGTGGACTTGCCGGATCCCGACTTGCCGAGCAGGGCGACGATCTCGCCCTCGTGGATCTCCAGGTCGATCCCGCCGAGCACGGGCAGTTCGCCGTCGGCGCCGGCGTAGGACTTGGTGACATCGCGAGCGGCGAGCAGTACGTCGCGGGTGGGGGTTGCGGTGGTCATGGCCCCTCCTCGGGGTCGTTGAGCAGAAGGAAGATCAAAGGCTGTAGCGGGTCTCCGCCAGGCGGTAAAGACGGCGCCAGAACAGGCGGTTGAGGGCCACGACGTACAGGCTCATCACCGCGACACCGGCGAGCAGGCGCGGGAAGTCGCCGTCCTCGGTGGCCTTGAAGATGTACGCGCCGAGTCCGGTGGCGCTCAGCGTCGTACCGGAGAAGGTGACGACCTCGGAGACGATCGAGGCGTTCCAGGCACCGCCCGACGCGGTGATGCCGCCGGTGACGTACGAGGGGAAGATGCCCGGCAGGATGAGGCGCTTCCAGCGCTGCCAGCCGTGCACGCCCAGGTCGTCCATCGCCTCCTTGAGGTCGGAGGGGATGGCCATGGCGCCCGCGATGGTGTTGAAGAGGATGTACCACTGGGCGCCGAGCGCCATCAGGAAGATGCAGCCGATGTTGATGTCGAGGCCGGTGCGCAGGAAGAACCACATGGCCAGCGGGAAGAGGAAGTTGGCCGGGAAGCTCGCCAGGACCTGGACGATCGGCTGGGCGATCTTCGCGAGCCGCGGCGAGAAGCCGATCTTCACGCCGATCGGCACCCAGATGACGGTCGCGACGGCGACCAGGACCACGACACGGAGCAGGGTCACGAGGCCGAGGACGAGCGGCTCGCCGAAGACGCCGAGGCCGACGTTGTCGCTGAGGTAGCGAAGGAGGTCGAACAGGCCCCACGCGATCAGGCCCGTGGCCACCACGCCGAAGAGGATGTCGCCCAGGCGGCGCTTGGCCGGGTCGACGTTCAAAGGGCGGTCGTCGCGGCCGAAGATCCGGCCCGCGCGGTTGATGCCCTCGCGGACGGGGGCCAGGAAGCGGCCGAGGAGTTCGGGCCAGTGCGAGCGGCGCAGGAAGTCCAGGACGAAGGAGCGCTGGACCTCGCCCGCCTCCGACTGCTCGTTCTTGAACTTCTCCGACCAGGCCGTGAGCGGGCGCCAGAACAGGAAGTTCACCGAGATCACCATGATGGCCATGGTGAGGATCGCCCAGCCGACCTTGCCGAGGTCGCCGTCGCCGATCGCGGCTCCGGCGTACGAACCGACGCCCGGCAGCGTGTAGTCGTGGTTTGCGACGCTGATGGCCTCGGAGGCGACGAGGAAGAACCAGCCGCCGGCGAAGCTCATCATCCCGTTCCAGACGAGGTCGATGGCGCCGGAGGGCAGTTCGATACGCCAGAAGCGCATCCACTTCGTGAAGCCGAACGACCGTGACACTTCGTCGAGTTCACGCGGCAGGCTGGTCAGCGAGGAGTAGAACCCGAAGGTCATGTTCCAGGCCTGCGAGGTGAAGATGGCGAAGATGGAGGCGAGTTCGAGGCCGAGCATCGAGCCAGGGAAAAGCGCGATGAAGCCGGTGACCGCGATGGTCAGGAAGCCGAGCACGGGGACGGACTGCAGGATGTCGAGCGCGGGGATGAGGATGCGCTCCAGGCGGCGGCTGCGGGCCGCGGCGTACGCGTAGACGAAGGTGAAGACGACCGAGGCGCCGAGCGCGACGAACATGCGCAGGAGGCTGCGGGCCGCGTAGTACGGCAGCTCGGTGGGGTCGGTGTTGACACCGGAGACATCGGCCGGGTCGACGTTGACGGTCGTGCCCTTGCCGACCTGGAGGATCAGATAGCCGAGCACGAGCACGCCGGCGGCGACGGCGAAGTCGACCCAGGTGAGGCCACGGCGTTCGGCGCGGCCGTTCGGGCGGCTGGTGATGGTGGTCATGCGTGTACCCCCTGTGGGACCGCTGCGTAGCCGGGCGCTGTGCGCGCGCAGGGTTCAGCGGACCACGGGTCGGGATGAATGCGGAGAAATCGCCACGATGAGGGTGGCGCGGGCCACCCTTGCAGAGGACATACGGATCCCAGGGGCGGCGGGGGTCAGCGGGTGCCGTGGAGGCAGTTCGTACTGTGCGCGTCGTCGTCACTCATGACTGCCTCCTCACTCTCCTGCGTCGCGAGATCTCGCGGGGATACGTACGGGGCCGGCGGGCCGGAGCCCAGGCGTGCGGCCCAAGGCAGGATGGCAGATACTTGCGCGTTTATGCAAATAGAACACCGGGGCGCCCGTGCGGGGGCGCCCCGGTGTTCGCGGAATGTCCGGCGGCTCAGCCGGTGACGTACTCGTCCGCCACCGACAGCGCCACGTCCAGGGCCGCCAGGCCCTCCTTGGCCTCGGCCTCGGTGATCGTGCAGGCCGGGACCACGTGCGTACGGTTCATGTTGACGAAGGGCCACAGGCCCTCCTTCTTGCACGCCGCCGCGAACGCGCCCATGGGCGCGGCGTCCGCACCCGTCGCGTTGTACGGCACGAGCGGCTCGCGCGTCTCACGGTTGCGTACGAGCTCCAGGGCCCAGAAGACGCCGAGCCCGCGCACCTCGCCGACCGACGGGTGGCGCTCGGCGAGCGCGTGCAGCTCCGGGCCGATCACCTCCGCACCGATCTTCGCGGCGTGCTGGACGATGCCCTCCTCCTCCATCACGTCGATCGTCGCGACGGCGGCGGCGCACGCGAGCGGGTGGCCCGAGTAGGTGAGTCCGCCCGGGTACGGCCTGCGCGCGAAGGTCTCCGCGATGGCCCCGCTGATGGCCACGCCGCCCAGCGGCACGTATCCGGAGGTGACACCCTTGGCGAAGGTCAGCAGGTCGGGCGCGACGTCGAAGTGGTCGGCGGCGAACCACTTGCCGGTGCGGCCGAACCCGGCCATGACCTCGTCGAAGACGAGCACGATGCCGTACCGGTCGCAGATCTCCCGTACGCCCGGCAGATAGCCCGGCGGCGGCACCATGATCCCGGCCGTGCCCGGCACGGTCTCCAGGATGATCGCGGCGATCGACTGCGGGCCCTCGAACGCGATGGTGTCCTCGAGGTGCTGCAGCGCGCGGGCGCACTCCTGCTCCTCGGTCTCGGCGTAGAAGGGCGAGCGGTAGAGGAAGGGCGCCCAGAAGCGCACGACGCCGGACGAGCCGTTGTCGGAGGCCCAACGCCGGGGATCCCCGGTCAGGTTGATCGCCTGCGCGGTCGCGCCGTGGTACGAGCGGTAGGCGCTCAGGATCTTCGGGCGGCCGGTGTGCAGACGGGCCATCCGGGCCGCGTGCTCGACGGCCTCGGCGCCGCCGTTGGTGAAGAAGATCTTGTCCAGGTCGCCGGGCGTGCGCTCGGCGATGCGGCGTGCGGCCTCGGAGCGCGCCTCGACCGCGAAGGCCGGCGCGAAGGTGGTCATCGTGGCCGCCTGCTCCTGGATCGCGGCGACGACCTTGGGGTGCTGGTAGCCGATGTTCGTGTAGACGAGCGCGCTGGTGAAGTCGAGGTACTTGTTGCCCTCGTAGTCCCAGAAGTGCACGCCCTCGGCTCCGGCCACGGCGAGCGGGTCGATGAGCTCCTGGGCGGACCAGGAGTGGAACACATGCGCGCGGTCGGCGGCCTTGACGGCTGCGCCTTTCGCGAGGTCAGCAGCTTCGTGAGGGGTCATGGGGGGAGGGTAAGTGTCCGCGATACGGACATTCCATCGGCGTCCTGTCCGGGGTCGGGGGGTGTGTCTCGACAGGGCGTCGACCCAATGCGGCCCCGGCACTCTATTGACAGCGTACTGTCATTACGACAAGATACTGTCAAGTGACCGGCAGGGAGCCGTCACCACCGGGAGGCAGCCATGAACCGCAAGCCCGTGCACATCGCCGTCTACGACACGTTCGCCGACTGGGAGACGGGACACGCGACCACCGGTCTCGTAGGGGCCGGATTCGAGACGCGGACGGTGGCGCCGAACGCCGAGCCCGTCACCACCATGGGTGGGCTGCGGATCCTGCCCGACATGGCCCTCGCGGACCTGAAGCCCGAGGACAGCTCGCTCCTCATCCTGACCGGAGCCGACCTCTGGGACAGCGGAGACGACCTCGCGCCCTTCGCGCGCAAGGCGCGGGAGTTCCTCGACGCGGGTGTGCCCGTCGCCGCGATCTGCGGGGCGACCGCCGGGCTCGCCCGTGAGGGGCTGCTCGACGACCGGGCGCACACCAGTGCCGTCTCCTTCTATCTGGACGCCACCGGCTACAAGGGCGGCGAGCGGTACGTGGAGACGGACGCGGTCACCGACGGCGTCCTGATCACGGCCGGTCCGACCGAGCCCGTCGCCTTCGCGCGCGAGGTGTTCGCGCTGCTCAAGGTGTACGAGGGCGAGGTGCTCGACGCGTGGTACCGACTGTTCCACGACTCGGATGCCTCCGCGTACGAGGTCCTGCAGGCGGCCGAGCAGGAGTCGCAGCAGCCGGCCGAACAGGAATCGCAGCAGCCGGCCCAGGGATGAGCCGCGCCGAACAGGATGTGCTGAGCCGGACCGCCCTCGGCGTCTTCCGGCTGAACGGCCAATTCCTCGCGATCAGCGAGAAGTTGGCCGCTCCCGGGGGCCTGACCGCCGCGTGGTGGCAGGTCCTCGGGGCCGTACTGCACGAACCGCTGCCCGTCGCCGCGATCGCCCGCACCATGGGCATCACCCGGCAGAGCGTGCAGCGGATCGCGGATCTGCTCGTGGACAAGGGACTCGCCGCATACGAGCCGAACCCCGCGCACCGCCGCGCGAAGCTGCTCGCCCCGACCGCCGAGGGGCGGGCGGCGATCGCGAAGCTCGAGCCGGGCCATGCGGAGTTCGCGGCCGCACTCGCCGCCGAACTGGGCCCGGAGGCCTTCGCCGAAACCGCCGCGGTGCTCGACCGCTTGTCCAAAGCATTGGAAAGCGTTGCGAAGCAGTAGCAGAGACCTCAACTTCCCCGCACTATCCTCGACTTGTCGGGCCGGTACGGGGGAGGGCGGCGGCCATGGAGTCACTCGGGGCGGGCGATCCGCAGAGGATCGGGGCCTATCGGCTGCTCGGCCGGCTCGGCGCGGGCGGGATGGGGCAGGTGTATCTGGCCCGTTCGGAGCGCGGGCGCACGGTCGCGGTCAAGCTGGTGCGCCAGGAGCTCGCGGAGCAGGAGGAGTTCAGGGCGCGCTTCCGGCAGGAGGTGCAGGCCGCGCGGCGGGTCGGCGGCCAGTGGACGGCGCCCGTGCTCGATGCCGACACCGAGGCCGCGATCCCCTGGGTCGCCACCGGGTATGTCGCGGGCCCCTCGCTGCAGCAGGTCGTCGCCGTCGAGCACGGTCCGCTGCCCGAACGCTCGGTGCGGGTCCTGGCCGCGGGACTGGCGTACGCGCTCAAGGACATCCATGCCGCCGGTCTGATCCACCGCGACCTCAAGCCCTCCAACGTCCTGGTGACGATCGACGGTCCGCGCGTCATCGACTTCGGTATCGCGCGTGCCCTGGAGACGGTCACCGACGGCGGGCTCACCCGGACCGGCGCGCTGATCGGTTCGCCCGGATTCATGGCGCCTGAGCAGGTGCGCGGCGACCGGATCACACCGGCCTGCGATGTGTTCTGCCTCGGCTCGGTGCTCGCGTACGCGGCGACCGGGGTGCTGCCGTTCGGCAGTGAGAGCAGCGGGGTGCACGCCCTGATGTTCCGTATCGCCCAGGAGGACCCCGATCTCTCCGAACTTCCCGAGCGCCTCCACGACTTGATCGCCGCCTGCCTGCGCAAGGACTCGGCCACCCGGCCCACCCTCGACCAGGTGCTCGAACAGGCCGGCGCCGAGGACACGGTGAGCGGCGGGCGGAGCCTCGAACCCTGGCTGCCGGGGATGCTGGTAGCCCAACTGGGGCGGCATGCCGTGGAGTTGCTGGATTCGGAGGACCCGGAGGAGCGGGCGGGGGGCGAGGCGGGTCCGGCCGGAGCGGGTGGCCTGGTCGGAGCGGGCGGCCCGGGCCCGGCCGGAGCGGGTGGCCCGGCCGGAGCGGCCGACGCGGCTTCACCCACGCCCGGCCAGGTGCCTCCCGCATCCCCACCCGCCCCCGGCGCCCCCGGCGATGCGGGCGTCGACCATCTCCCGACCGTGATCGTCGGGCAGAACGCCGCGCCTCCGCCCCAGGGCGCCACACCCCCTCCGGGCTCCCCCGCGCACACCACCCCACCGCCGCCGCACGGCCATGCCCCCGCGTACGGATATCCGCAGCCGGCCCCTCAGGGTCACCCGTACCCGGGTGGCGCCGCGCAGCCCACACCACCCGGAATGCACTTCGCGCCGCACAACGGCTGGGACTCGGGCGGTCGCGGCGGCACCCCGCCCTACGGACCCCCGGCCCCAGCGCGCCGCAACGGCCGGGCCACCGTGTTCCTCGTCGCCGTGGCCGTGATCGTGGCGATCGGGGCCGGCGGGACGGTGTACGCCGTGATGAAGGGCGAAGAGGGCAACCGCAAGGACCGCGGCTCCCCGAACCCCACCGTCACCACGACACAGGGCACTTCGGACACGAGCACCCCGCCGCCGACCACGGAATCGCCGAGCCCCTCGCAGGCACCGACCACCCCGTCGCCGTCGGGCGAAGGCGAGATCCCCCAGGAGTTCCTGGGCACGTGGGAGGCCGAGTTCGAGTCGGGCGGCGGCACCAACACCCGTGTGCTGAGAATCCAGCAGGGCAACCAGGGCGACACGGTCATGAGCCTGACGGGCAAGGGCCCCACCCACGACTGCCGTTGGACTGCGACCCTGCAGTCCGCTCAGTCCACGGACAACGTCCTGGTGCTCAGCCCGTCCGAGGTCACATTCGGCAAGGCCACGGAGTGCAAACCGGGCGAGACCAGCGAGCTGCGCCTGACGGACGACAACCACCTCTCGCGCGAGCTGATCGGCAGCGGCGGCGAGCCGCTCACGTACACACGTACCGGATGACGCTGAACTCCCTTGCACACCAGGCTTGTTGAACGCCAGAAGAACTTCAGCCGAAGCTCCTGACCTGCGCCCCTGCACGCGCCCCCGCGCTCGTACGGTATGAGCCCGTCCATCCGTACGTACGGGCGCGTGTACGCACGCACGAGGAGCCGAGAGCAGAGCAGCAGCATGGAGTGGCTGAGCGCCGAGAACCTCATCGCCGTCGGTACCGCCGTCCTCGGTGTGCTCGCCTCCATCGGCGTCCTCTGGTACGAGCGGCGCGTGCCGCGGCGCAAACGGCTCGGCTACCGCGTCCAGCTGGACTCGCCGATCGGCAGCGACGGAGCGGCCGGGCAGCCCAACGTACGGCAGGGGCTGTTCGACTTCGACGGCGCCGGCGACATGGCGGACGCCACCCTCGTCCTCCTCCGCTTCGAGAACAACGGCTCACAGGCCATCGCGGCGACCGACTACGACAGCGGCGGCCCTGACGGCCTGATCGTCGAGTTCGAGAACCGGACCGTGCGCGGCATAGCGGTATCGCTGCCGCAGGGCGGCTCCCACCTGCTCGGCTACTTCTCGCGGCCGCCGGGCGCTCCGCCCCAGCAGCCGGGGACGCTGCGCCACGAGGGCAGCCGCCTCTACCTGCCCCGCGTCCCGCTCAACTCGCGCCGGCACTTCAAACTGCTCGTACTCCTCGGCGGCGGTGCGACGGGCAGCCCGATCCACATGATCGGCGATCTGGCCGGCGGCGATGTGGTGGAGACCCAGTCCACCACCGTGGACGACACCCCGCCCCTGTTCAGCCGCCCGGCCCGCCTCCTCACCGTCCTGCTCACGGTCTGCGTCGTCACGCTCTCCACGCTGGTCATGGTGCGGGGCGAGACGCCCCCGCCCATCGGCTGCGAGAAGGGCTCGCTCAAGGTCGTGGGCTCGACGGCGTTCAAGCCGGTGGCGGACGAGCTCGCGGCCAAGTACGAGCAGGACTGCCCAGGTTCGGAGATCACGGTCGACGCCCGCGGCAGCGCGGCGGGCATCGCCGAGCTCAAGGAGGCCGGGGCGGAGCAGAAGACCGGCTCGCCGGCCGTCGTGACCTTCGCGGACGGCCCCCCGTCCTCCCCCGACACCAAGCTCACCGAGAACCGGGTCGCGGTCACGGCCTTCGCCATGGTCCTGAACGACAAGGTGGCCCTGAAGAACCTGTCCGTCACCGACCTCCGCCGCCTGTACCGCGGCGAGATCCGCAACTGGTCCCGGCTCGGCGGCCCCGACCTGCCGGTCGTCCTGGTCAGCCGCAACTCCAACTCCGGTACACGCGGCGTCTTCCAGCGCCGCATCCTGCGGGGCTTCGAACCGGCGGCCTCGTCCTCGGACTGCCACCAGAAGGACGACGGGCGCGCGAAGGTCTTCCGCTGCGAACTCGACTCCACCGACCAGGTCCTGGCCACGGTCGCCGACATCCCGGGCGCGATCGGCTACAGCGAACTCCGCACGGGCACCGCCCCCAAGGGCGCCCACCACCTCTCCCTCGACGGCCACGCCCCGACCCTCGACGACATCGCCCGCTCCCCATACCCCTTCCGCGAAATCGAATACGCCCACACCTACGGCCGCCCCCCGGCGGACTCCCTGGCCTCCTCCTTCCTCAACTACGCAATGCGCGGCTCGGGCCAGGACGTGGTCCGTACGCATGGGCATCTGCCCTGCTATACGCCGGAGGGCCTGAAGGTCTGCGGCTCCTGAGACCCCTGCGCATCCCAGTCGGACAGCGCACTCCTCAGCAGCAGTACGTGGACGAAGCGATCCGGTGACGTGGGGTAGATCAGCCAAGTGAGTGGGGCGGTCGGGCCGTTGGCGGACGGGACCGGGACGTACGAGACGTGGCCCGGGCCCGCGGTCAGGCGGGTGACGCCCTGCGGCCAGGTGCGGTGGGACGTGCTGCCGCGCAGCGGTTCAACGTCACCGTTCAGGTCCTGCCCCTCGACCGCGGCCCGCGCGGTTCGTACGCCGGTGACCGGGGCCCGATGAAGGCGGGCGAAACCAAGGACCACGACCACGTCGTCTCTATGGAGGTCGAGGACGAGAGCAACCTCGTGAGCAATCGGACCAAGGTGTCCCAACTGGCCCAGCGCTATGCGAAGATCCGCGCACAGGCCCTGAGCCCTGACGAATCGCTGGGCCTCATCGAGCGGTTGGCAGGAGAGCAGCAATGAGCAGCGCACTGCAATGGTTCAAGTCGACCTACAGCAGCGACGCCGGAGGCGAGTGCGTCGAGGTCGGCTACGACTGGCACAAGTCGAGCCACACACTCCCCGCCCCGTCCTGGGCAGCCTTCCTCGGCTGGGCCAAGTAGCCCATGGACGGCCTCGAAGCGATGACCCCGGACGAGCCGGCCCGTGTCGGCCCGTACACCCTGATCGGGCGGCTCGGCAGCGGGGGCATGGGGCGGGTGTATCTCGCCCGGGCCGACGGTGGGCGGACCGTCGCGCTCAAGCTGGTGCACGGTGAGCTCGCGCGGCAGGCCGAGTTCCGTGAGCGGTTCGCGCGCGAGGTGACCGCCGCGCGGCGGGTCAGCGGGGAGTGGACCGCGCCCGTCATCGACGCCGACACGGACGCCGCCGTGCCATGGGTGGCCACCGGCTACATCGCCGGGATGTCGCTCCAGGCGCTGGTGGCAAGGGAGTTCGGGCCTCTGCCCGAGGACTCCCTGCGCACCCTCGCGCACCATCTCGCCCAGGCCCTGCGCACCATCCACGACGCCGGCCTGATCCACCGGGACCTCAAGCCGTCCAACATTCTCGTGACCGCCGACGGCCCGCGCGTCATCGACTTCGGTGTCGCCCGCGCCCTGGACACCGTCACGGGCGGCAACCTGACGCAGACGGGCGCCGTGCTCGGCTCACCCGGGTTCATGAGCCCCGAGCAGGTGCGTGGCGAGCGGCTCACGCCGGCGAGCGATGTGTTCTCGCTCGGGTGCGCGCTGGTGTTCGCGGCCACCGGGCGCGGGCCCTTCGAGGGCGCGGACAGCGGGGCGCACGCGCTGATGTTCCGGGTGGCGTTCGAGGAGCCCGATCTGGAGGGCGTACCGGAGGGGCTGCTCGGTCTCGTACGGGAGTGTCTGATCAAGGAGCCCGCTGAACGGCCGGACGCAGAACGGCTGTTGGAGCTCACCAACCCGGCCCCGCTGGGCCCCTGGCTGCCCGAGCCGGTGCTCGCGCTGCTGGCCCAGCACGCGTCGGCGCTCCTCTCGGCGGAGGCACCGCCCCGCCCGCAGGAGCCCGCCCCCACCCAGGAGCCCGCCCGCACGCGGGCGCCCAGGAAGAAGCGGACCGCGCTCGTCGCGACCGGTGCCGTGCTCGCCGTGTGCGCGGTGGCTTCCCTCGCGTACGTGCTGAATCCCGGCGACGGCGGGGAGCGGACGAACGCCAAGGGCGCGGGAGGCGTCACCCAGTCCCCCGGCGGGACGGGCACGCCCTCGCCGACGCCGTCCAAGTCCGGCGAGAAGGACAAGGACAAGGGAAAGAAGTCGCCGGATCCGTCCGCCTCCGGGTCCGGCAAGGGCGGCGCCTCCGGCGGTGGCGGCGGCGGGGAAAGCGGCAAGGTCGCCGAGGGGTTCATCGGCGGCTGGGAGGGTGAACTCCCGGGCGGGGGCGGCATCCTGCGGCTCGACATCGGCGCGGGCGGCGAGGGCGATACGGTCGCGACGTCCGTGGACGTCGGCAACGACTGGATGTGCGTACGGAAGTCGGTGGCCGTCTCCGCCGACGCCTCCACCCTGGAACTGAACGGCGGGGACGTGCCGTTGCAGCGCAATCCCGCCAAGTGCGCGTTCCCGACCGAGATGTCGCTGACCATCGGCTCGGCCGACGTCCTCGACCTCAAGAGCTCCGCGGGCAGCGTGCGCCTGAGTCGCGCCGGCACGTCCGTCCCCTCCTCGTACGTCGGCGAATGGCAGGCCCTCGACCTGGAGGGCAACCGCAACAAGATCTGGTTCACGATCGAGGCGGGGGCGGTCGGCACGGCCCGTATCACCGTCGTCGACAAGCGCTACGGCACCGCGTGCACGACCACCCAGGTGCTCGCCTCGGTGGACAAGGGCTTGGTGTACGGGCCTTCGTCCAAGCCGAGCGGCGGCGACTGCGGGGCCCGGGGCAGCGAGCGCGTCACGCCGTACGCGGGCGGCAAGCTGCTCGTCGAGGACTGGCGGGGTCTTGGGAGCGAACCGGCGGAGCTGGTGCGGGCGGAGTGAGCGGTTCCGCGGCCCCGTGCTCTGAACTGTCCCTGCAACAAGGGTTCTTGACGCAGCCACCTGGTCTACCTTCCTTTCTGTGGACCAGCTGATCACGGAAGACCCGACCCACATCGGCCCCTACCGTCTGATCGCCCGGCTCGGCGCCGGCGGCATGGGCCTGGTGTATCTCGGCCGCTCGGAAGCGGGCCGGACCGTGGCCGTGAAGGTGGTGCAGGCGGAGCATGCCGCGCACCAGGAGTTCCGGCGGCGGTTCGCGCGCGAGGTGGCGGCGGCGCGGCGGGTCGGCGGTGCGTGGACAGCGGCGGTGCTCGACGCCGATACGGATGCCCAGGTGCCGTGGGTGGCCACGCAGTACATCCCGGGTCCCGATCTCACCTCCGTGGTCGCCAAGGACTTCGGCCCGCTGCCGGAGGCATCGGTGCGGGTCCTGGCGCACCGGCTCGCCGAGGCGCTGACCGCCGTGCACGCGGCGGGCCTGATCCACCGCGACCTGAAGCCCTCCAACGTCCTGGTGACGGTGGACGGCCCGCGCGTGATCGACTTCGGCATCGCGCGCGCGATGGACAGCCTCACCGCGGACAGTCTGCTCACGCATACGGGGATGCTGATCGGATCGCCCGGCTTCATGTCGCCGGAGCAGGTGCGCGGTCTCGAACTCACTCCGGCGAGCGATGTGTTCTGCCTGGGCGCGGTGCTCGTGTACGCGGCCACGGGCCGGATGCTGTTCGGCGCGGGGACGACGGGCCTGAACGCGCATCTGTTCCGTATCGCGGAGGAGGAGCCCGATCTTGCGGGCGTACCGGATTCACTTCTTCCGCTCGTACGGGAATGTCTGGCCAAGGATCCGTCGCAGCGGCCCACGCCCGCGCAGATCATGGAGCGGACGGCCGTGATGGGGGCGGACGAGTGGCTGCCGGGGGCGGTGCTTGCGCAACTGGGGCGGCATGCGGCGCAGTTGCTGGATTTTGCGCCGGAGACGCGGGCACCGGGGTGGCCGGGCAGCACTGGGGCGCCGGGCGGTCCCGCTACGCCCGGACCGCAGGCCGGTCCCACGACCCCGGGCCCACAGGGCTCCCCCGGAATCCCCCAACATGATGCGGACGCCGGGCCGTTGCCCCCGCCGCCCGGCTACACGCCGACGGCCCACGCGGGCTCGGCGCCCCAGGGGTTCGGGGCTCCACCTCAGGGGTACGGACCACCGTTCCCCGTGCCGCCCGCACCCCTCACCCCGGCCGCCGTGCCGGGCGCGCACCCACGGCGCTGGGCTGCGCTCGTGGTCGCCGCGCTCGCACAGCTCCTCGTCCTGCTCGACATAGCGCTCACGAGCGCGACGTACACGGAGCTCTACGCCGACGTCGGCCTCTCCGGAGACGCCGGCCGCTGGATGTTCTTCGCGTACACGCTCACCTCCGCCTCCTTGCTGCTCCCCGCCGGGCACATCGCGGACCTCGTCGGCCGCAAGCCGCTGCTGATCAGCGGCCTGAGCGCGTTGGCCGGAGCCTCCGCGCTGACCGCGACCGCGCCCGGCGCCGGGATGCTGATCGGCGCCCACGCGCTCCTCGGCACGGGTGCCGCGCTCGTCTCGTCGGCGGCCCTCGGGCTTGTGTCGGCGCACTTCACCGCACCGGGCGAGCGCGCCCGCGCCTTCGGCGTGTACGCCATGGTCGTGGCCGGCGGCGGGGCGCTCGGGTGGCTCGCGGCCGGCAGCATCCAGGAGTTGTTCACCTGGCGGCTGACCCGGTACGCCTTCGCCGCACTCGCCTTGGTCCTGCTGATCGTCGCCGCGAAGGCCGTATACGATCTGCCGCTGCGCCGGGGCGCCCGGTTCGATCTGCCGGGCGTGCTGCTCGGCACGCTCGCCATGTCCGTCTTCGCCCTCGCCTTCGACCAGGTCTCGGTGGGCGGATGGACCGCCGTCCCGCTGGGCGGAATCGCCCTCGGTGGCGTGCTGTTGCTCGCCTTCCTGTGGACTCAGACCCGGTCGGCCTCCGCACTCCTGCCCTCGTACGCGCTGCGCGACCCCAGCCGCAAGGGCGCGCTGCTCACCCTGCTGCTCGCGAGCGGCGCGGCGGCGTCACTGCTCCCGTCAGCCGCCACGTATCTACGGGAGGTCCAGGGGTCTTCTCCGCTGCAGACCGGTGTCTTCCTGCTGCCTCTGGTCGGTGCGGCGGCTCTGGGCGGTCTCCTGGTCGCGCCCCGGCTGCAGGTCCGTGTCGCGCCGAGCGGGCTCATCGTGCCGGGACTGCTCCTTGCGGCGCTCGGCCTGTTCCTGCTCGGGAACTTCACGCCGTCGGGCTCGTACGGCGTCGGCATCCTGCCGAGCCTGGTGCTGTCCGGTCTCGGCCTCGGGCTCGCACTCGCCCCGCTGTTCACCGCTGCCACCGGCGGTCTCGGGCCGCAGGACACGGCGGGCGGCGCGGCGGTCGCGCTCACGGCGCGGGATCTCGGTCTGGGCCTCGGCATCGCGCTGGTGAGCGGCTTTCTCGCCGACGGGATTTCCTTCGGCCGGGACCAATTCGCCCAGTACCTGACGGACTCCTACGGCAAGGCCCTGCACATCTCGGCCGGCGTCATGGTGCTCGGCGCCCTGACGGGCCTGCTGGTCACCGCGCGGAGCGACGCGGCGGAGCCTGTGCGGTCCCGGAGCTGAGGGACCGGAACGCCCCCTTCCCACCCGTACGACATGTCCATGACGATGGACGGGCAGAGGCACCACCCACCGTTCCACGGATCAGGGAGCCCGCCCATGCCCACTCGCCGCACCGTCCTCACGACCGCCACCGCCACCGCGGCCACCGCCGCCACCGCGAGCGCCCTCGCCGCCTCCCCCGCCCAGGCGGCCGAAGGCACCGGCAGCCGCGCCGCCACCACTCAGCCTCCGAGCCGCGAACTCCGCTCCCTCTTAAGGGAGATCGACCCCGCTCGCATCGAGGCCACCGTCCGCAAACTCGCCTCCTTCGGCACCCGGCACACCCTCTCCAGCCAGGACGACCCCGCGCGCGGCATCGGCGCCGCGCGGGACTGGATCCTCGGCGAGCTGAGAACGTACGCCGCCGCGTCCGGCGGCCGGATGACCGCCGAGCTGCAGTCGTACGTGCAGGAGCCGACCCCGCGGATCCCCACCGCCACGCGGATCACCAACGTCCTCGCCACGCTGCGGGGTTCGACCGACCCGAACCGCGTGTACGTGGTCTCCGGGCACTACGACAGCCGCGCCTCCGACGTCATGGACGCCGTATCCGATGCACCGGGCGCCGACGACGACGCCTCCGGGGTCGCGGTCGCGATGGAGCTCGCGCGCGTGATGGCGAGACGCCGCCCCGCCGCGACGATCGTCTTCGCCGCGGTCGCGGGCGAGGAGCAGGGGCTGTTCGGGGCGGCGCACATGGCCGAGCGGTTCAAGGCGGCCGGGGCCGATCTGCAGGGGATGTTCACCAACGACATCGTCGGCAGCTCCAAGGCCGACGACGGGACGTCGGACCCGTACACGATCCGGCTGTTCACCGAGGGGGTGCCCAGCTCCGAGACCCCCGAACAGGCCGCCCTGCGCCGCTCGGTGGGCGGCGAGAACGACTCCGCCACCCGCCAGCTCGCCCGCTTCGTACGCGACACCGCCGACAACGACGCGACCGGTATGCACGTCCGCGTGATCTACCGCCGCGACCGCTATCTGCGCGGCGGCGACCACATTCCGTTCCTCGAACGGGGCTTTGCCGCCTGCCGGTTCACCGAGCCCGCCGAGGACTTCGCGCACCAGCACCAGGACGTACGGGTCGAGGACGGCAAGCAGTACGGGGACCTGCCCGAGTTCTGCGACTTCCCGTTCATCGCGCGCGTGGCCCGCGTGAACGGCGCCGCGCTGTGGACGCTCGCGAACGCGCCCGGCACACCGAAGAGCACGAAGATCGTGACGACAAACCTCACCAACTCCACCGAACTCGTCTGGGACCGCGGCACGGACGCGGACCTCGCGGGCTACGAGGTGGTGTGGCGCGAGACGACGGCCCCCGAGTGGACCCATCTCGTACGGGTGGGTGATGTGACCCGGCACGAGATCGACCTGTCCAAGGACAACGTGTTCTTCGGCGTACGGGCGGTGGGGCGTTCGGGGCTGCGCAGTCCGGTGGCGTTTCCGACCCCGCAGCGCTGAGGTCCTGCGCGGTTCGTTCCCCGTTCCGCTTTCGTTTCGATCATGTTGGTCGAATCCCTGGACACTCCCGTACACCCCTGGTCGAATGACGTCCGATCTTGGGCGCATCTTTTGGTTTCTGTTTGAGTCTGGGGAGGCTGCATATGGCAGTCAGGCGGCGGGAGTTGCTCGGTTTGGCAGGGGCCGCAGTGGGCGCGGGGATCGCAGGGGCGGCCCCCGCCCTCGCGCGCAGCGGGCCCAACGGTTCGACCAAAACGCTCAAGGTGCTGCAGTTCAACATCTGGCTCGGCGGCAGCCGCGTCGAGGGCGGCCGGGCCGGTATCGCGGACACCATCGTGGCCACGCAGCCGGACGTGGTGATGCTCAGCGAGTCGAACCCGGAGCGGGTGGCCAACCTGCTCGCCGATCTCGCCGAGCGCGGGCTGACCTTCTACGACAACAAGAACGCGGCCGACCCGGCGGTGATCTCGCGCTACCCGATCATCGAGCAGCAGGGGTTCACGTCCTGGTCGAAGGCCGTCATCGACGTCGACGGCACCCAGATCGCGGCGTACTCCGGGCACCTCAAGTACACGTTCTACGTCAACTACCTGCCGCGCGGTTACGGCGGCGGCGTGCCGGCTCCGTACGAGACCTCCGAGTACGGCTGGAACGAGATCCCGACCGGACCGATCACCGACGTCGGCCTCATCACGCGCCTCAACGAGGCCTCGGGCCGCACTGCCGTGACGAAGACAATGCTGGAGGACGCCGCGAAGGAGCGCGCCAAGGGCCGCCTCGTCGTGCTCGCCGGAGACTTCAACGAGCCCTCGCACCGCGACTGGACGGGCCGCACCCGCAACCTCTTCGACCACAACGGCACGGTGATCGAGTGGTCGACGACCAAGGCCATCGAGGACGCCGGGTTCCGCGACAGCTACCGCGAGATCCACCCCGACCCCGTCCGCACGCCGGGCTTCACCTGGCCCAGCGACAACGCGGGCGCGGACCCGAGCCAGCTCACCTGGGCGCCCAAGGCGGACGAGCGGGACCGTATCGACTTCGTCTTCTACCACCCGGACGGGCGGCTGCGCCTGGTCGACAGCGTGATCGTGGGTCCTTCGACGACGATCGTGCGCAACGAGCGGGTCGAGGAGACGGGCGACGATCCCTTTGTGGAGCCGACCACTTGGACCTGGCCGACGGACCACAAGTGCGTGCTGAGCACGTTCCGGGTGCGGACGGGCAGCTGAACTCGGGGCCGGGGGTGTCCGCTCAGGCAGACACCCCCACCGCCGCCCGCGCCGCCTCCGCGTACCCCTTCACCAGCGGCCGCGCGTCATCGGCCCGCCACGCCAGCGCGAACCGGCTCGGCGTCACGCCGTCCACCGGCCGCGTCACCACGCCGCCGCGCGCCACCAGCGGGATGTTCCCCGTCGCGATCAGGCAGATCCCGCGCCCGTCCACCAGCGCCTCGTACGTCTCGTCGACGCTCGCGATCTCCGCTCCGATACGGGGCGGTCGGCCGGCGCGTTCGTCCAAGGCGAGCCAGTAATACCGGAGTTCGGCGGCCTCGCGCGGCAGGGCGAGGAAGGGTTCGTCGAGCAGGTCGGCGAAGGCGATCCGCTCGCGCGCCGCCAGCGGGTGGCCCTCGGGGAGCGCCACCTGCCGCGGCTCGGTCGCGAGCACCACCCACCGGTAGCGCGCCGGATCCGCGAGCGGCAGCCAGACGAAGGCGATATCGCTGGACCCGTCCGCGAGCCCCGCCGTCGGGTCCTCCCAGCCGACCTGACGCATCTGCACCTCGGCCGTCGGATACGCCTCCGTGAACCGCGACCGGATCGCGGGCCGCAGACCGCCGCGCGCCGGGCTGTGGCTCATGCCGACGACCAGCGTGGCGCGGCTGCGCCGCTTGGCCACCTCGACCGCCGCCTCGGCCGCTTCCCACGCGGCGAGCACCCGCCTTGCGTGCGGCAGGAGTTCAGCGCCGACCGGCGTGAGCCGCACCCCGTGCCGGTCGCGCTCCAACAGCTCGGCCCCCAACTGCCTCTCAAGCGCCCGTATCTGCTTGCTCAGCGCGGGCTGCGATACGTAGAGCAGCTCGGCGGCGCGCGTGAAGTGCAGCTCGTCGGCCACTGCCACGAAGTAGCGCAGATCCCGTCCGTGGACATCCATAACCCATGGCTATCACGACAGATCTTGGACGGGGAAGGGGCTGCCGGGAGAGGCTGAACTCCGTTACAGAGAAGGCCACTTCGAGGGGGAATACCATGAGCAAGGTCTGGCTGATCACGGGAGCGAACAGCGGCTTCGGGCGGGCGTTCACCGAGGCGGCGGTCGGCGCGGGCGATGTGGTCGTGGCCGCGGCCCGGCGTATCAACACGCTGGACGATCTGGTGGCGGCCCACCCCGACCAGGTCGAGGCGGTCACGCTGGACGTGACGGACCTCCCCGCGATCGACGCGGTGGTCGCGGATGTCGTCAAGCGCCACGGACGCATCGACGTCCTGATCAACAACGCGGGCCGTACGCACGTCGGTTCGGTCGAGGAGAACGGCGACGCGGAGCTCCGCTCGCTCTTCGACCTCCACTTCTTCGGGCCCGCGGCCCTCACCCGCGCGGTCCTGCCGCACATGCGGGCCCGGCGCTCGGGCGCAATCGTCCAGCTGAGCAGTGTGGGCGGTCAGATGTCGATGGCCGGCTTCGGCGCGTACAGCGCGACGAAGTTCGCCCTCGAAGGGCTCTCGGAAGCACTGCGGGCGGAGGTGAAGCCGCTCGGCATCGACGTCCTGATCGTCGAACCCGGCGCGTTCCGCACAAGCCTGTTCGGCAACCACAGTCTGAGCGCCGGCTCGATCGAGGATTACGAGGAGACGGTGGGCGCGACCCGCGCCTACGTCGAGACGGGCGGCGGCACCCAGGCGGGCGACCCGGCGAAGGCCGCGGCCGCGGTCCTGGCCGCCCTCGACACCGACGAGACTCCCCTGCGTCTGGCCCTCGGCGCCGACTCGATCGACACGATCCACGCCCACCTGGACCAGGTCCGCGCGGACCTCACGGCGTGGGACAAGGTGGGGCGGGAGACGACGTTCGACGCGTGAGGCTCGCGGCGGTGGGGCCCGTACCCGTCCGGGGTGCGGGCGCCCGCGCGTCAGCGGACGTAGTTCTTGAGGATCTCGGTGTCGAGGGTGATGTTTACGGGGTCGGGGAGGGCAACCGTTCCACCGAAGTGGACGGTGTGCTGGATGCGGTAGCCACCGTGCTCGGTATCCGGGTCGGTGTGGACGATGAGTGCGCCCTTGTCCCGGTCGATCAGCAGATAGACCGGGATTCCGGCGCCTGCGTAGGCATCGGGCTTTTCCGCGCGGTCCCGGTTGTCGGTGTCGGAGTCGTACGAGGTGATCTCGACCGCCATAAGTACGCCGTCAGGGTCCGCCCACTCCCCTTGCCCGGCGAAATGAGCCTCAGGCACCAGCGAGCCGTCCGGGCGGGCACGCCCCTTGCGGTATCCCTCGACGATCAGTCCCTGCCCGGTGTACAGGTCCAGATCCGGACGGGCGGCCATGCACCGCTTGGCCAGCCACGTCACGATCGTTTCGTGATCCCCGTCCGGCACAGCCTTCACTCCGATCCGTCCGTCGATGAACTCCAACGTGACGGTCTCGGGCGCGGCGGAGGCGATCTGCTCGAACTCCTCCACGTCCATCTGTGCCGTGCGCTCAGCCATAACCGTCATGCTGCACTCCCTTCCTGACGGGCGCCAGTGTGTCCGGACACGCGGAAGGGGTGGGTCGCATCCCAGTGCGACCCACCCCTTCGAGTGAGCAAGTGATCGCTTACCGATCAGGCTCCTACAGGAACGAGTTGATCTCGATCGTCTCGGTCCGGCCCGGGCCCACGCCGATCGCCGAGATCGGCGCGCCCGACATCTCCTCGAGCGCCTTCACGTACGCCTGCGCGTTCTTCGGCAGGTCGGCGAAGGTCTGCGCCTTGGTGATGTCCTCGGACCAGCCGGGCAGGTACTCGTAGATGGGCTTCGCGTGGTGGAAGTCCGTCTGGGAGTACGGGAGTTCCTCGACGCGCTTGCCGTCGATCTCGTACGCGACGCAGACCGGGATCTGCTCCCAGCCGGTGAGCACGTCCAGCTTGGTGAGGAAGAAGTCCGTGAGGCCGTTCACGCGGGTCGCGTACCGGGCGATCACGGCGTCGAACCAGCCGCAGCGGCGGTCACGGCCGGTGGTCACACCGCGCTCGCCGCCGATGCGGCGCAGGTCCTCGCCGTCCTTGTCGAAGAGCTCGGTCGGGAACGGTCCTGCGCCGACACGCGTCGTGTACGCCTTGAGGATGCCGATGACCCGCGAGATCTTCGTCGGGCCGACACCGGCACCCGTGCACGCGCCGCCCGAGGTCGGGTTCGAGGACGTGACGAACGGATACGTGCCGTGGTCCACGTCGAGCAGCGTGCCCTGGCCGCCCTCGAAGAGGACGACCTTGCCCTCGTCGATGGCGTTGTTCAGGATCAGCGTGGTGTCCGCGACGAAGGGCTTGATCTGCTCCGCGTACTGGAGCATCTCCTCGACGATCTTGCCGGACTCGATCGCACGCCGGTTGTACAGCTTGGTGAGCAGCTGGTTCTTGACCTCGAGCGCCGCTTCGACCTTCTGGGTGAGGATCGACTCGTCGTACAGGTCCTGGACGCGGATACCGACGCGGTTGATCTTGTCGGCGTAGGTCGGGCCGATGCCGCGACCGGTGGTGCCGATCTTCCGCTTGCCGAGGAAGCGTTCCGTCACCTTGTCGACCGTGACGTTGTACGGCGTGATCAGGTGCGCGTTGCCGCTGATCAGGAGCTTGGACGTGTCGACACCGCGGTCGTTCAGTCCGCTCAGCTCGGAGAGCAGGACGGCCGGGTCGACGACGACACCATTGCCGATGACCGGAGTACATCCAGGCGAGAGGATGCCGGAGGGGAGCAAGTGGAGCGCATACTTCTGGTCGCCTACGACAACCGTGTGACCGGCATTGTTGCCGCCCTGGTAACGCACCACATAGTCAACGGAGCCACCGAGCAGGTCGGTGGCCTTTCCCTTGCCCTCGTCACCCCACTGAGCACCGAGCAGCACAAGTGCGGGCACAGGCGTACACCCCTTCCGGGCGGGGCATGTCCAAGGTCAGGGGCGTACGCGAATACGTACACCGCGACCCTCGTTGGCCGCACCCGTCGGACCGGTTGCCCCGGAATAGACGAAGCCCCTGGCGCAATAGCGCAAGGGGCTCTTGCACAAAGATGCTACCCCGTACCTTGAGGAAGGACCGAGGTGTCGGCTCCAGCGCCCGCTGCGAAGAGCTCCCAGCCGCTCCTTGTCGTCATCGATCCCGCCGCCAGACGCATGGACGGCGAGTCCGTGCGGATCGCCAAGGACGTGCTGTGCGCACGGGCCTGCGGACCGGTGAAGATCTGTCTGCCGGACGGACCGGAGGAATTCGCCCGGGCGCTGCGGCGCCGGGGCTCGCGCAGACCCGTGGTCGTCGGCGACGACCGTGCCCTGCTGCGGGCGGTCTCCGTCCTGCACCGCGAGCGCGAGCTGGCCTCGTCGGTCCTCTCGCTCGTCCCCGTGGGCACGCTGACCCGGCTCGCACTGGGGCTGGGGGTGCCCGCAGGCACGGTCGCGGCGGCCTCCGCGGTCCTGGACGGCGAGGCCCGGCAGCTGGATCTCCTGGTCGACGACAGCGACGGTGTGGTGGTCGGCGATCTGCGGATCCCCGCGCTCCCGGCCTCCGCGCACGGGCCGGACCCCTGGTGGGCGCCGCCGCTGCGGACCTGCCAGTCGCTCGTACGGACGCTCGTACGGCCCTCTCCGCAGTCCTCGCCCGGGCCCTCGCGGCTCCGTGTGGAGGCGGACGGGGTGACGCTGGTGGATCTGGACCAGCCGGTCGAGGACGTCTGCGTGACGACCTCACGGGGAGGTTTCGCCCGGGTCGAGGTCCATCCGACCTCGGTGGGCGCGGCAACTCAGGCGCTGCACGCCCGCGCCCGCACGGTCACGGTCTCCGGCCCGGACTTCCGCTACCGCGCGGACGCGCTGACGGCGGGGCCGGTACGGACACGGACGTGGACGGTACGGGCGGGGGCTTGGGCGCTGACGCTGCCGAACACCCACTAGGCGCCGGACACGGCAGCGTCTAGGCGCCGAACACGGAATCCCTGTGCGCCCGCCAGCGCTCCAGGAGTCCGGCCAGCTCCTGCTCCAGGAACTCGAAGAACTCCAGCGTCTCCGACATCCGCCGCCCCGCCGCCGTATCGGCGCCGACGCTTTCGACGCCCTCCCTGAGGGTGCCCTCCCACCGCTTCAGGACCTGGTCGCGGTTGGTCAGCGCCTCGTACCAGCTGGAGGCGTGGACCCGGTAGCGCTCACGGCGCGAACCGGGTTCACGTTCCCGCGTGACCATGTGCACCTGCGCCAGATAGCGGACCGCACCGGAGATCGCCGCCGGGCTGACCTTGAGCCGCTCGCTGAGCTCGGCCGAGCTCATGGCGCCGGACTCGGACGACAGCAGGGCACCGAAAACGCGCGCGGGCATCCGCTGCATCCCCGCCTCCGCCAGCTGCGCGGCGAAGGTCTCCACGAACCGGTCCACCCGCTCGTCCCGCACGCCCGGCTCGTTCTCGAGGTCGTTCCCTGCAGCCATGTCCCGATCATCTCCCCTGCTCACCGGCCCGGCTCTGAGTTTATACGCTTCCTTAACTTCACAAATTTCTGAAAGTACCGTACGTTCAAAAACATGACGAAGGCAATCACCGTCTCCGGACTGCACAAGTCGTTCGGCAAGACACACGCTCTGGACGGCCTCGACCTGGAGGTCGAGACCGGTGAGGTCCACGGCTTCCTCGGCCCGAACGGAGCCGGCAAGTCGACCACGATCCGCGTCCTGCTCGGCCTCCTGCGTGCGGATTCGGGCGCCGCCCAGCTGCTCGGCAAGGATCCGTGGCACGACGCGGTGGAGCTGCACCGCCGTATCGCCTACGTCCCCGGTGACGTGACGCTGTGGCGCAACCTCAGCGGCGGCGAGGTCATCGACCTGTACGGCAGGCTGCGCGGCGGACTCGACAAGGCCCGGCGGGCCGATCTGATCGAGCGCTTCGAACTCGATCCGACCAAGAAGGGCCGTACGTACTCCAAGGGCAACCGGCAGAAGGTCGCCCTGGTCGCGGCCTTCGCGTCGGACGTCGACCTGCTGATCCTCGACGAGCCCACCTCCGGGCTCGACCCCCTCATGGAGGAGGTCTTCCAGGAGTGCGTACGCGAGGAGCAGTCCCGCGGCCGCACCGTGCTCCTGTCGAGCCACATCCTCAGCGAGGTCGAGGAGCTCTGCGACCGGGTGTCGATCATCCGCAAGGGCGCGACGGTGGAGACCGGCTCGCTGGCCGATCTGCGTCATCTGACCCGTACGGCCATCAGCGCCGAACTCACCGGCGCACCCAACGGGTTGGCGCAGCTGCCGGGCGTCCACGACCTGGACATCCAGGGCAACCGGGTCCGTCTCCAGGTCGACTCGGACAAGCTCGACGCGGTGCTCAGGTCGCTCACCGACTCCGGCGTACGGACCCTGACGAGCACTCCGCCGACCCTGGAGGAGCTGTTCATGCGGCACTACCAGGACGACGTACGCACGGAAGAGGCGATGGCGCGATGACTGCCGTGGCCACCCCGCACGGCGGAGCCGCCCAGGGACACTTCGCCCCGCGCACCGGCGGCAACCGTCATCTCGCGGGCACGGGCGCCCTGCTCCGGCTGGCGCTGCGCCGCGACCGGATCATGCTGCCGCTGTGGGTGCTCGCCATCGGCGGGACCACGGCGGGCGCCGCGGGCTCGCTCGGCTCCGTCTACAACACCCCCGAGGAGCGGGCGAACGTCATCTCCTCGATGGAGACGAACAGTTCGCTGCGTTCGCTGTACGGACCGGTCTTCAACGACTCGCTCGGTGCGCTCGTCTCCTGGCGGTACGTGGCGTTCATGGGCGCGTTCGCCGCGGTGATGAGCCTGCTGCTCGTCGTACGGCACACCCGCGAGGAGGAGGAGACCGGCCGGCAGGAGATGCTGTCGTCCGCGATGGTGGGGCGGCGCGCGCCGCTCACGGCCGCGCTCCTGGTGGCACTGATCGCCAACGCGGGGATCGCGCTGCTCACCACGCTCGGCCTCGCAAGCGAAGGCCTGTCCGGCGCCCTCGCACTCGGGCTCGCGATCGGCGGGGTCGGCATGGCCTTCGCGACCATGGCGGCCGTGATGGCCCAGCTCACCGAGACCGCACGGCTCGCCAAGGGCCTGACCGCCGCCGTACTGGGTCTGGCCTGGGCACTCAAGGCGGCCGGCGACGCGGCCTCCACCGACGGCTCGCACGTCCTGACCTGGCTCTCGCCCATCGGCTGGGCCGAGAACATCCGCGCCTTCGCCGGTGAACGCTGGTGGGTGGCGCTCCTGTTCGCGGCCGTGATCGTGATCCAGGGCGCCGTCGCGTACCACCTCGCGGGCCGCCGCGATGTGGGCATGAGCTTCCTGCCGGCCCGGCCCGGACCCGCCAACGGGCGCCTGGCCACGGCCACTTCGCTGGCCTGGCGGCTGCAGCGCGGTTCGCTGCTCGGCTGGGGCATCGGCTTCCTGCTCGCCGGGATCATGTTCGGCGCGATGACGGAGGGCGCGGCGGATCTCGTCGGCGACAACGAGAACACCCGCGAGATCCTGGAGCGTATGGGCGGCCAGGCCGGCATCACCAACGCCTTCCTGGGCGCGATGATCGGCATGCTGGCGATGCTCGCCGCGCTGTATGCCGTGCAGTCGGTGCTCCGCCTGAACGGCGAGGAGACCTCGCAGCGCGCCGAACCGATCCTCGCGGGCGCGGTCGGCCGGACCACCTGGGCGGCGGGCCATCTGTACGTGGCGTTCGGCGGCGCGGCCCTGATCATGCTGCTCGGCGGCGCGGGCCTCGCGGCCGGCTACGGCAAGGACTTCGGACCGATCCTGGGCGCGGTGCTCGTGCAGTCCGTGGCGGTCTGGCTGCTCGGCTCGTTCGCGGTGCTGGTCTACGGCCTGTTCCCGAAGGCCGCCGCCCTCGGCTGGGCCTACGCGGGCCTGTCCCTGGCCCTCGGCTGGCTGGGCGCCGCGCTCAACCTGCCGTCAGCCGTCATGAACCTGTCCCCGTTCGAGCACCTGCCGAAGCTGCCGGGCAACGCGATGGAGTGGACACCGGTGCTCGTCCAGCTCGCGCTTGCGGTGGTGTTCACGGTGGCGGGTCTGGTGGGGCTGCGGCGGCGGGACATGCAGTCCTGAGCCCGGACAGTCCCCGCCCTCCCTGGGGGCCGAAGCCCTTTCAAGGGTATCGGCCCCCACTGACAATCCCGCTCGTCGGCAATCCCGTTCGCCGGCATGCCGCTCGTCGGTAATCCCGCTCGTCGGCAATCCCGTTCGCTCAGAGCTCCACCGGCAGGGACTCCAAGCCTCTGATCACGAACCCGTCCTTGCGCTGCGGCTCCCCCGCGAGCCGCAGCGCAGGCGCCTGGCGCAGCAACTGGCCGAAGGAAGCGGTGAGTTCGAGGCGGGCGAGCGGCGCGCCCAGGCAGTAGTGGATCCCGGCACCGAGCGAGACATGCGGGTTCTCCGCACGGGTCAGGTCGAGCCGCTCGGGCTCCTCGAACACCGCCGGGTCGTGATTCGCGGACCCGAAGAGCAGCGCGACCTCCGATCCCCTCGGAATGCGAACCCCGCCCACCTCGATGTCCTCCAGGACCCAGCGCTCGAAGAGATGGAGCGGGGTGTCGAACCGCATGAGTTCTTCCACAGCTGTGGACAACTTTTCCGGAGCGGAGCGGTAAGCGGCCCTCAGCTCCTCGAGCTGCCCGGGGTTACGGAACAGGGCAAGCCAGCCGTTCCCGGTCGTATTGACCGTCGCCTCGTGCCCGGCGTTGAGCAGCAGCACGCACGTGGAGATCATCTCCTGCTCGCTGAGCCGCTCGTCCTCCTCATACGCGGCGATCAGCCCGGAGATCAGATCCTCCCCCGGCTCCTTCCTCCGCTCGGCGATCAACTCGCGCAGATACGCGGAGAACTCGACCGAGGCCGCGACCGCCTTCCGGGCCGTCTCCTCGGACGGCTTCAGCTCGTACATCCCGCAGATGTCCGCCGACCAGGGCCGCAGCAGCGCCCTGTCGCTCTCCGGGACACCGAGCATCTCGGCGATCACGGCCACGGGCAGCGGCTCGGCGAGCTCCGCGACGAGATCCCCGCCCCCGTTCGCCACGAGCCGCCCCACCAAATCACCGGCCAACTCCTCCACGTACGGCTGAAGTTGCTGCACCGTACGCGGCGTGAACGCCTTGGAGACCAGCCGCCGGATCCGGGTGTGCCGGGGCGCCTCCAGATCGAGCAGCCCGTTGTCATTGAGCGTGTGGAAGGGTTCGTGCGCGGCGGGCGGCGGAGTCCGCCCGAACTCCTCGTGCGAGTAGCGGTGCAGATACGTCCGCCCGAGCCGCCGGTCCCTGAGCAGCGCGGACACATCCGCGTGCCGCGGGATCAGCCACTGCCCCGACCCCTCGAACCACACCGCACGCCCCGCGGCGCGGAGTTCGGCGTACACGGGGTACGGATCGGCGGCGAAGGCCGGTGACTGCGGGGCGAAGGAACTGGGTGCGGACGGCGTCATACCGTGACCCTAGGCGGGCCGGTTCCGCACCACAGCCCCTTCGAGGGCCTCACTGTCGGGGCTACCCCGGCGTCACCAGCCGCGCCTCGTACGCGAACACCGCCGCCTGGGTCCGGTCGCGCAGGCCCAGCTTCACCAGGACCCGGGACACATGGGTCTTGATGGTCGACTCGGCGACCACCAAGTGCTCGGCGATCTCGTGGTTCGACAGGCCCTGGGCGATCAGGACCAGGACCTCCGTCTCGCGTTCGGTCAGCTCGCCGATCTGGGACTGGGACGCGGATTTCAGGCCCGATGAGCTGCCCAGTCTGGTGAACTCGACGATCAGGCGCTTCGTGACGGCCGGGGCGAGGAGGGCTTCGCCCTGCGCCACCACCCGTACCCCTTCGGCGAGTTGGCGGGCCGAGGCGTCCTTCAGGAGGAACCCCGACGCTCCCGCCCGCAGCGCCTCGTAGACGTACTCGTCGAGGTCGAAGGTCGTCAGGACCAGGACCTTCGTGTCGGCGTCGGAGGCGACGATCTCGCGGGTGGCCTCGATGCCGTTGAGCTCCGGCATACGGATGTCCATCAGGACGACGTCGGGGCGGAGTTCGGCGACGCGGGCGATGGCCTCGCGGCCGTTGACCGCCTCGCCGACCACCTCGATGTCGGGCATCGCGTTGAGAAGCACGGAGAAGCCTTCGCGGACCATCATCTGGTCGTCGACGATGACGACACGGATCGCGCTCATGCGCCCTCTCCCGTGGCGCTCTCGGGCGAGGCCTGCTCGACCGGCAGGAACACGCTCACCTCGTAGCCCCCGTCCGCGGTCTCGCCCGCCGTCATCGCACCGCTCAGCATCGCCACCCGCTCCCGCATGCCCGTGATGCCGTGTCCGGCGCCGGGCGACGCCTTGATCAGACCCGTCGCGGGGCCGTTGACCACACGGATCCCCAACCCGCCCAGTACATAGGACACTTCGACCTTCGCCGAGGCGCCCGGTGCGTGCCGCAGGGTGTTGCTCAGGGCCTCCTGCACGATCCGGTACGCGGAGAGCTCGACGCCCGGCGGCAGTTCGCGCACCGAGCCGGTGATGGTCCGGCCCACCCGCAGGCCCGCTTCGCGGACGTTGGCGAGCAGCCCTTCGAGGTCGGCCAGCGTCGGCTGCGGCGCGTCCGGCGCCTCGTAGTCCTCCGCCCGTACGACACCGAGCACGCGGCGCAGTTCGGTGAGCGCGGCCACCGCGTTCTCGCGGATGGTCGCGAAGGCCTGCTCCAGTTCGGGCGGCGGGTTCTCGACGCGGTACGGGGCGGCCTCGGCCTGGATGGCGACGACGCTCATGTGGTGCGCGACCACGTCGTGCAGCTCGCGGGCGATGTTGGTGCGCTCTTCGAGACGGGTCCGCTTGGAGCGCTCGGCCAGGGTGTCCTCTTCCTTGGCGGCCACTTCGGCCTCCTTCACGGCGACTTCCTGGCGGGCGGAGTTCCAGCCGCCGAGGGAGACGGCCGCGGCGAGGGCGAAGGCGGAGAGGATCACCATGGCGACCAGGGCGTCGTCCCCGTTGCCCTCGTATCCGACGACCATGGCGCCGAAGGCCGCGGTGATCAGCCACATCTCGGCCGCCACGCGAGGGCGGCTGCGCAGGGCGACCTGGGTCATGACGACCAGGTGGCCGAGGAAGCCGGCGGCGGTCCACGGGAAGGCGCCGTCGTAGGTGACGCCGCCGATGGCCACGCCGAACACGCTGATCGCCATGGACAGCCAGAAGGCCGCGATGGGCCGGGTCAGTGTGAGAAGGACCGGCAGGGCTCCGGCGAAGCCTTGGAGCAGACCCACGAAGTCGTCGCCCGACGAGCCGCCGTCCGCGAGCCCGAGCAGGAAGACCAGTACGGCCGCCAGAACGACCGAAGCATGCGGCAGCCACCGCCCCCGGTCACGGAAACGCGCAGGTATCCGCTTGAGGAACCGGTGGTCGGCCGGCAGCGGGGGCAGCGGGCGGAACGCGAACGCGCCGCTGAACAGGTCGGCACGCAGGGCGCCGAGGCCGCCGCGGATCATGCGGGCCTCGGTGGGGGCGCCGTGCGTCTGCGCGGCCTGGGTCTTCTCTGCTCTCTCGGTCACGCTGATGACGGTATGCGGCGCGGCCTGCGGCGTCGTCACCTGCGAGCCGGATCCTTCGGGGTCCGCCTCAAGGACTACGCGTACGGGAAAGGGTCCACGGACACGCGTACGGGAAAGGGCCCGCGGACACACGCACGGGACAGGACGCACGCGCACGCGTAAGGGAAAGGGCGCCCCACCTCGCAGAACCGAGGGAGGCGCCCTTGACCCGTGGCGCATCGGACGGCGGCCGGATCAGGCGGCCGCCGGGGCCACCGCGGCCTGCTCGCCGACCACGCGACGGCCCTTCGAGAACATCATCGCCCCCGGGTTGGCCACACCCCAGGCCGCACCCTTGCAGATGAGCTCCTTGTAGCGGGCCGCCATGCGGCCGGTGAGCACCCGCTCCTTGGCGGTGTCGTCGGCGTGCACGAACTGGATCAGGCCTTCCTTGCGGCCCAGCGAGACGCACTGCTGGAAGTAGTGCAGCGGCATCTTGGGCTGCTTGAGACCGGTCAGGTCCGCGGTGATCGCGTCCGCCGCCTGCCAGGCCATCGGGGTGCCGGTGGCGCAGGACATCCGCAGCGGCTTGCCCGCGTCGCCCATCGCGTAGCCGGCGTCGCCCACGGCGTACACGTCCGGGTGCGAGACCGAGCGCATCATGCCGTCGACCACGATCTGGCCGCCTTCGGTGACCTGCAGACCGCTGGCCTCGGCGATCGGGTGGGTGGCGAAGCCGGTGGTCCACACCGTGACGTCGGCCGCGATGGCCTCGCCGTCCGCCGTCTTCACCTGGTCCTCCGCCACGGCGATGACGGAGGTGTTCTCGTACGTGGTGATGCCGAGCCTGTCGACGACCTTGCGCAGGTGCGCGGCGCCCTTGCGGCTCAGCCAGTCGCCGAGCTCGCCGCGGGCGGCGAGCGCCACGTCGAGGTGCGGGTGGGTCTCGGCGATCTCGGTGACGGCCTCGACACCGGTGAGTCCGCCGCCGACGACCAGGACCTTCCCGCCGGGAGCGAGAGATTCGAGGCGGGCGCGAAGCCGCAGCGCACCGGCCCGGCTGGCGATCTCGTCGGCGTGCTCGACGGCGCCCTGGACACCGTGGTCGTTCCAGCGGCTGCCGAGCGCGTAGACGAGGGTGTCGTAGGCGAGCTCCTCCTCGCCGGCGGTGGAGACGACCCGCACGCTCTTGCGGTCCACATCGACGGCGGCCACCTTCGCGAGCTTCAGCTCCATGCCGGTGCCCTCGAACATCGCGTCGAAGGGCCGGTGCTTCAGGTCCTGTCCGACGGCGAGCTGGTGGTTGCGGACCCGCTCGACGAAGTCCGGCTCGTCGTTGACGAGGGTGACGGTGACGTCGTCGCGGTGCAGCCGCTTGACCAGGCGGCCCGCGGCGGCGGTCCCGGCGTAGCCGGCGCCGAGGACGAGGATGCGGTGCTTGCGGGTGCTTCCAGCAGTCATGTTCCTGCTCCTGTCTAGCGCGGCGGGGGCCGCTTCCGGATCCGCTCTTTCGCGGTTACGCCCCTTGAACCGGGCAGCTCCGGGATTCCTGACAGGTGCGGGATGTGACCTGCGTCACACCTTCTTCATGCGGCTACCAGTCGGCCAGGACCAGCGGTTCTCCGTGCTCGGCCGAGGCCCAGACCTGCGTGGCGCGCTCCAGCTTGTCCGGGTTGACCTGGGTGCGGACCGCGACGATGCCGTCCTCGCCGCGCTCCAGGCACATGACGCCGAAGACCCGGCCGTCGACCGTGATGACCAGGGCCGGAGAGCCGTTGGCCGTGGTCGCGTAGGCCTCGGGGGTGCCGCCGCCGAGCATGCGGCGCTTGCTCTCGGCCGGCTTGAACATCCCGCGCAGGAACTTGGCCACCGCGATCGCGCCCTCGAACGGGGTCGCCTTCGCCGGGATCTTCCCGCCGCCGTCACCGATCGCGATCGCGTCGGAGGTCAGCAGCTTCACCAGCGGCTCGGTCTGCCCGCTGGTCGCGGCCGCCAGGAACTCCTCGACGATCCGCTTGGCCGCCGCCTCGTCGATCTCCGTACGGGCCTTGCCGTCTGTTCTGTCTGCGAGGCGCTTCTTTGCCCGGCTGAAGATCTGCTGGCTGGACGCCTCGCTGATGTCCAGGATCTCGGCGATCTCGCGATGCCCGTACGCGAAGGCCTCCTTCAGGACGTACACCGCACGCTCGTTGGGCGTGAGCCGCTCCATCAGGGTCAGCACGGCGTACGAGACCGACTCACGCTGCTCGGCCGTGTCGGCGGGGCCGAGCATCGGGTCGCCTTCGAGGAGCGGCTCGGGCAGCCACTGGCCCACGTACGTCTCGCGCCGGGCGCGGGCCGAAGTCAGCTGATTGAGGCAGAGGTTGGTGAGCACCTTCGTGAGCCAGGCCTCGGGGACCTCGATCCGCTCGACGTCGGCCGCCTGCCAGCGCAGATACGTCTCCTGTACGAGGTCCTCGGCCTCGGCCGCCGAGCCCAGCATCCGGTAGGCGATGGCCTCCAGGCGGGGGCGCGCGGCCTCGAATCGGTCCACGTCGGTCAGCGTCAGCGGCATGCGCCGATCGTAACCGCCCGATGGGAACACCAGTCGGGTGATCTCATCGGCTGGATCGTCCGCCGAGCGATCTCCTCGCCTAGAACGCCAGTTGGGCGATCTCCTCCGCGACGACCGCGCAGGCGTCGGCGGCGGGGTCGATGGGCGGGAAGTGCCCGACGCCTTCGAGCAGCGTGAGCCCGACGACCTCACCCGCCTTCGCGGCGGCATCGGCGTACGCCTCGGCGACCGTGTACGGGACGTCGGCGTCGTCCCGGCCCTGCACGAGGACGGTGGCGATGCCGGTGGGCAGCAGAGCGGCGGGGTCGGTGTGCGCGGCCCGCTCCTCGAACCTGGCGTCCCCGCCGAGCAGTTGGACCACCGCATCGTTGCAGACCTTCAGCTCGCGCGAGAGCGCGAAGTCGGCGATGGGAGCGAGGGCGACGACACCGCGCAGATGCGTGGGATACGGGGCGTGCCACGGGGAGTCCTCGGGCAGGACATGCCGCGACGCGGCCCAGAGCGCGAGCTGACCGCCGGCGGAGTGGCCGGTGAGGACGGTGCGCCGCGGGTCGGCCCCCGGAAGGTGCTCCTTCACGAGTGCGGGCAGGGCGTCGAGGGCGGCGGCCACGTCGTCGAAGGTGTCCGGCCACCGGCCCGCGACGGGACCGGTCCCGCCCTGCGCGGGGATAGAACTTCCCCTGCGGTACTCGACGTTGGCGACGGCGAAGCCCTGGCGGGCGAGGAAGCCCGCGAAGGGGGTGAGGTGCCTGCGGTCGTATGGGGCCCGCCAGGCACCGCCGTGCAGGATGACGACGAGGGGGACGCCGGACGGCCCCTGGCGGCCCTTCGGTGCGTAGAAGTCGACGACTTGGTCGGGGTGGTCGCCGTATGCGGCGGTGGCGTCCGGCTCCACCGGTGGGTGCGAGAACGCCGAGTGTTCTTCTTCGGCTGCTCTCTTGGCGGTGTCGTCGGACATGTCCGGCCTTTCGGTGGCGATGCGGTGTGCGGTGCTGGCGGGTTCGGGGTGGTGCGGGTGGCTTGATTTTTCCCCCTCCCCGCCCCTTCCCGAAACCGGGGGGGCTCCGCCCCCCGGGCCCCCGCATCCGCACTTCGTGCGGATCTGCTCAAACGCCGCAGGGGCTGGAAGTGGGCTGAAATGTTCAGCGCTCGCGCAGACCCGACCGTTCCGCCGCCGCGTGCAAGGAGCGCAGCGCGAGCAGCAGGACGCCGATGTCGTCCAGGTAGACCGGATCCGGGAGCAGGTCCACCGGGGAGATCACGTAGATCAGGGCGCCCCAGAAGGCGAGCGTGTTCTCCACGGGGACGCCCGCCCTGCGCAGCACCCGCCTGGCGCGCACAAGCCGGACGAGCAGCACGACGGCGAAGCCCGCCACCACGGCGAGGACGACTGCCGCGAGCAGTACAAGCACCCAGGCCTGATCACTCATGGGGACCACCTTCCGTTTCCCCCGGTCAGGCAGGAGTACCCCGAAACGCTCTCCGTCTCCCACCCCAAGCGGGAGACTGAGAGCGGGAGAGTCAGAGCACCTCGGCCAGCACCCTGGCCGCCCGCTCCACATCGGCGAAGCCCAGATAGAGCGGTGTGAAGCCGAAGCGGAGGACGTCCGGGGCACGGAAGTCGCCGACCACGCCACGGCGGATCAGCTCCTCCATCACCGCGGACGCGTCGGCGCACCGCAGCGCGACCTGGCTGCCGCGCGCGGCATGGTCGAGCGGCGTCAAGACGGTCACGCGGCCCGCGGGCACGTACGCCTGGACGCACTCCAGGAAGAAGTCCGTCAGGGCGAGGGACTTGGCGCGGACGGCCTCGACCGACACCCCGTCCCACACGCCGAGCGCCGCTTCGAGGGCGGCCATGGACAGGATGTCCGGCGTGCCGACCCGTCCGCGGCGCGCGCCGTCCACCGGGACGAACTCGGGGCGCATGCCGAAGGGTTCGACGTGGGAGTTCCAGCCGGGCAGCGGGGAGTCGAAGGCGGCCTGGTGGCGTGCGGCCACGTACAGGTAGGCGGGCGCACCCGGGCCGCCGTTCAGGAACTTGTACGTGCAGCCGACCGCGAGGTCGACCCCGTGCGCGTCGAGCCCGACCGGCAGCGCACCCGCGCTGTGGCACAGGTCCCAGACCACCAGGGCGCCCGCGGCCTGCACCGCGGCGGTCAGCGCGGGCAGATCGTGCAGGCGTCCGGAGCGGTAGTCCACGTGGTTGATGAGCACGGCCGCCGTGCGCGGCCCCACGGCGTCGGCGAGCGAGTCCATCGGTACGGGCCGCACCGTGCAGCCCGTCATCCGCGCCGCCGACGTGGCGATGTAGCCGTCCGTCGGGAAGGTCCCCTCGTCGACGAGGATCTCGTCGCGTCCCTCGCCCGCGAGCCGTACGGCACCGACAACCGCCTTGAAAACGTTGACGCTTGTGGAGTCGCCGACGACGATCTGGCCGGGCGCCGCACCCACGAGCGGTGCGATCAGATCGCCGATCCGCTCGGGCGCCTCCCACCAGCCGGACTCGGTCCAGGACCGGATCCGCAGCTGCCCCCACTCGCGCGCCACGACATCGGCGACATGCGCGGGTACGGCCGTCGGCAGCGCGCCCAGCGAATTGCCGTCCAGGTAGACCCCCGCGGCGTCAGCCGCATGATCGGACGCAGCGTCGAGGACGAACTGCTCGCGCAACTTGGCCAGTTCGTCGGCCGCGTCCAGTTCGCCGGCCCGTATCGCGAGATCAGACATAGGACCGCGCCGTCCACAGCTCGGGGAAGACGTTCTTGCGCGCCCGCTTCTCCAGCCAGGCGACACCCGCGGAGCCGCCGGTGCCGGTCTTCGAGCCCATGGCGCGCCGCGTCGCGACCAGATGGTCGTTGCGCCATCGCCACACCAGCTCGCCGACATCCGTCAACGCCTCGCCGAGCCGCACCAGTTCACTGTCCTGGTCGCCGCGGTAGACCTCGGCCCAGACCGCCTCGATCTCGGCCGAGGGCTCGTACTTCTGGGAGAGATCACGCGAGAGGACCTCGTCCGGTACGGCGTAACCGCGGCGCGCGAGCAGGCGCAGCACCTCGTCGTACAGGGAGGGCTCGTGCAGGGCCTTCTCCAGCTCCCTGTGCACCCGGGGTGCGCCGCGGTGCGGCACCAGCATCGAGGCCGACTTCTCGCCGAGCAGGAACTCCATCCGCCGGTACATCGCCGACTGGAAGCCGCTGCCCTCGCCGAGCGCGGCACGGTAGGAGTTGAACTGCGCGGGGGTCAGGCCGGCGAGCGGCGTCCAGGAGGCGTTCAGCGCCTCCAGCTCCCGTACGGAACGCTTCAGGGCGTCCTTCGCGACGGTGAGATCGTCCTCGCGCAGGGCGCGGGCCGCGGTCTCCCATTCGTGGACGATCACCGTGAACCAGAGTTCCATGACCTGGGTGGTCACCAGGAAGACCATTTCCCCGGGGTCGTCCGAGAGGGTCTTCTGCAGGTGGGTGAGGACGTCGGCCTGCACGTAGTCCTCGTACGGCGTGGTGCCGGCGAAGTCGAGATGCGGGGTCTCCGGGGTCTCCGGATTCGGGGTGCCCGCCTCTGCGGTCTCGTGGGACATCACTGTCTCCTCGGTACTTCGGGTAGCGGTCCGCCCCTGCCGATGCCGGCACGGGGGCCCCGGTCCCCACCCCGCATCCTCCGCAATCCTCCCCCGTATCGGCAAGGCCTGCCTGGTCACAGGGCTCTCGCCACCCTCAGGGGCCAGGCCTGACCAGCACGGACCAGCCCTTGTCGTGCGCACCGGGCACGGAGTGCCGCGGCCAGTCGCGGGCCCAGCGGGGCGGTTCGTGGTCGAGGAGGACGTAGGCGTCGGGCTGCCGTCCCTTGGTGGGCTGACAGCCCGCGGTGTACGCGAGGGGCACGCGGCTGGCATGGCTGCCGAGCGTGCAAGGGGTGCGCACCCCCTGGTCGTGCAGGACCCGCGCGACCCGTTCCCAGTCCAGGCGGCCCTGCTCCTGGATGCGTCCGTGCCCGTACGCGAGAAGTACCTGCCCCAGGACATGGGCCGTGAGGACGGCGGCCGCGAGGAGTCCCGCCGCCCGCGGGACGAAGCGCCCTCTCGTACGGGACCGGGAACGGCGCACCGCGTCCCGGAGGCAGAGCAGGCCGAGCGCGGCGGGCGGCGCGAGCAGCGCGTAGGAGGGGAAGAGGAAGCGGGGGGCCGCGTAGGGGACGAGGAAGAAGTAGGGGGCCGCGGTACAGCCCGCGGTGATCACCGCGAGACGGACGGCGCGCCGGGCGCCGGACGCCGTGTCGTCCGTGGCCGCGCCGGGCGCCGGACGGCCCGCCGCCCACACGCCGAGCGCGGCCAGGGGTATGAGCAGCAGCCACAGCGACACCCCCTGCCAGGTCACCGCGTCCGCATCGCACGGGCGGCACAGGAGCCGCCCGTCGAGGGCCGCGACATGCCACGGCAGGGCGAACACCGGACGCAGGCCGCCTTGGACCTCGCTCGCCTCGGAGAGCCGGTGGGCCACCGAACCGAAGCGCAGCTCGGCCTCGACGATCCATGGCAGCAGCCCGGCCGCCACACCGCCCATGACCGCTGCGGCCGTGGCGCGGCTGCGCCAGGCGGGGACCACGACCAGGGCGGCGAACAGCGGAAGGGCCGCCCAGGCGCCGTCGTTGGGGCGCATCAGCGTCGCCATGGCGAGGCCCGTGACGATGCCCGCGTACGAGAGCGGGGTACGGGTCCGGTGGGCTGGTGCCGCGTCAGGCAACGTTCGCCCGCCAAGGAGCGGCGTCTGGTGCGTGCTCTCGGCGTGCCGGCCGGAAGTCCTCGTACTGGACGTACTTGGGCTTTCGGCCGGTGCGGCGAGAGTGCGTGCCGGGCGTCGCGACGGGGCGAACGTTGCCTGACGCGGCACCAGGCAGCCGACGGCGGCGAGGGTGCCCATGGCCGTGTAGTGGTTGGGCATGGCCTGGGCCGCATAGAACAGCACCGACCAGATGCTGGTGTAGCAGGCCGCGGCGACCACCACCGCGTTCGGCCGCAGGATCCGCAGCCACGGCAGGAAGCCGAGGTACAGGGCGGCCGGCCACAGCAGGGTCAGCCACAGCCTCAGGAGCACGACGGAGTCGCTCCACAGGGCGACCGGGGCGAGGAGCAGCGGGACACCCCGGGTGCGCGGCGCGCTGAACTCGACGTCGAGGCCGTCGGCGTACGACGGGAAACGCGTGGCGTAGACGAGCTCGTCCCAGCCGAGGGGCATCGCCCACGGCAGCAGCAGCGTCGAAACGAGCGCCCCGGCAGCGGCAACCGCGGCCAGTGCGCGCCGCGGATGGTCGCCGAGCGCGGCGGACAGGCGTCCGAGCAGGACAGGTTTGCGCACCTGTGTGCGGTGTATCGGCATGCGGCTACCCCCGTAGCTTCCCCCGCGCCGCATCAAATCACTCGAATGGCCGGGGTGGCAGACTGGCCCGCATGGAGACGCACAAGAACCTGCTCGGCGGCCCGGCCCCCACCCAGCTGCCGGAGAACGAGGCGGCCAAGGCCATGGTCGGCTCGTCGACCCCGGCCGAGGTGGCGGCCGCGCACCCCACCTACTCGCTGGCCTGGGCCCTGCTCGCGGAGGACGCTTTCGCGGGCGGCCGCGTGATCGAGTCGTACGCGTACGCGCGCACCGGCTACCACCGCGGTCTGGACGCGCTGCGCCGCTCCGGCTGGAAGGGGCACGGCCCGGTGCCGTGGAGCCACGAGGCCAACCGCGGCTTCCTGCGCTGCCTGGCCGCGCTGGCCCGCGCCGCGGGCGAGATCGACGAGAAGGAAGAGCACGAGCGCTGCTGGCAGTTCCTGCGCGACAGCAGCGACGAGGCTTACGCCCAGCTCAAGGGCTGAGCGAAGCGGAGGGCCGGGCACATCGCCCGGCCCTCTTCCGTCCGATGCTCGGCTCAGTCGTTGGCGGGCCCGTAGTGCAGGACGCCGTCACGCGGCAGCAGATATCCCATACCGCGCTTCTGCGGCATCTCGCCGGCGAGGGAGGCTGCGTCCTCGGCCAGCCCGGAGACCATCCAGCCGACGATGCCCAGGCTGAACGGCGCCTCCTCGAAGGCCTTGGCCGCGATACCGGCAAGCCAGTCGTCGACGACCGCGGACCGGAAGAACGGCCGGCCGCCCCAGTACGAGATGCCCGCTTTGTCCAGTGCTCCCGTGGGGACGTAGAAGTCCAGCCAGTCGCTGCCGGCGTCGCCACCCCGGATGACGTCGCAGCCGCACACCGCCAACTGCCCTGTCGGCAAGCGGATCTGACCGAGCAGCTGACCGTACTCGGCCAGCGAGGCCACCGTGCACGGCACCTCCTCCTGCTCGTACGGCTCGCAGTCGCGCCGCCCGTAACACCCCTGCACCTGCGCTGCCGACCACAGCGCACTCAGGAGAGCCTGCAGCTCGGCGTCACCGGTGGAACCGGTCTCGATGCCCAGCTCGTAGCCATCGCCCCAGTTGGTCAGGTCGCGGAAGGAAGCGGGATTCGCCATGCCCCGATCATCCAAGGGGAACCCGGTCCCGAGCACCTCGATTCGGGTGCGGGCGCCTCAGAGCCGCGCAACCGCCCGCACCAGCGCGTCCACCCCCGCCTCCGCCTTGGCGCGCGGGCAGCCCACGTTGAGGCGGACGAAGCCCGGTGCACCGTAGGAGCCGCCAGGCATGATCGCGGCCTTTTCGCGCTCGATCAGCTCGCGCTGCAAGGGCTCGTCCTCGTGGATGCCGAGCGGGCGGAGGTCGATCCAGGCCAGGTAACCCGCCTGCGGGGGCTGCCAGTCGAGGCCCGTACCCGCGAGGCGCTCGGCGACCAGCTCCAGATTGCCCGCCACATACGCCCGCAGCGCATCGAGCCAGGCCCCGCCCTCACGGTACGCGGCGATATGCCCCACCAGGGACAGGACCGCGGGCGAGGAGAGACCGTCCGCGTCCTTCAAGCGGCGCAGATACGCGGCATGCGACGCGGGGTCGCCGATGATGGCGTAACTGCCGGTCAGAGCAGGGATGTTGAAGGACTTGGACGCGGACGTGACGACCGCCCAGCGCCCGCTGCCGACCCGTGCCCAGGGCGTGTGCGGCCGGTGCGCGAGGTCCGCGTGGATCTCGTCGCTGATGACCGCGACATCGTGCCGGGCGCACAGCGCGGCCATGCGCTCCAGTTCGTCCTCGGTCCACACCCGCCCGGTCGGATTGTGCGGCGAGCAGAGCAGCAGCACCGAGGTGTCGGGCAGCGCGAGCAGCCGCTCGAACTCCGCCCAGTCGTCGAGCCCGCAGCCCCGCATCTCCCGCCCGTGCGCGGCGATCAGCCGCGGGAAGGCGTCGTACGCGGGGGTGTGCACGACCACGCCGTCACCGGGCGCGGACCACAGGTCGATCAGTGCACCGGCCTGGTAGAGCACGGCCGGTGCGTACGCGATCGACGCGGGGTCGACCTCGGTCGCGTACCGCTTGCCGAACCAGTCCACGACCGCGGACAGGAAGTCCTCGTGCCGCCAGCGCGAGTACCCGAGCACCCCGTGCTCCAGACGCCCGCGCAGGGCGGCGAGCACCTCGGGCGGCGCCTCGAAGTCCATGTCCGAGATGGTGAAGGGCAGCAGATCGGCCACGCCGAACCGGTCCTCCACGTAGTCCCACTGCGTGCACCACGTGCCGCGGCGGTCGACAACGCGGTCGAAGTCGTACGCCTGCGCGTCATGTGAGGTCATGTCAGCCCACCGGCGCAAGCTTGGCGATCGCATCCTTCACGGACTGGACCTGGGGGCCGATGATCACCTGCACGTTGTGCGCGTCCAGCTTCACCACACCGACCGCGCCGAGCTTCTTCAGGCGCGCCTCGTCGACGAGGGCGGCGTCCTCGACCGTCATACGGAGCCGGGTGATGCAGTTGTCGAGCGAGGTGATGTTGGCGTGGCCGCCGATCGCCGCGAGGATCGCGACGGGGTCGTACTTGCCGGCGACGAGTTCACCGCTCGGGGCGTCCTCGGCGCTCTCCTCCGCGCTCTCCTCGGCGGCGGGCTCCTCGCGGCCCGGCGTCTTGAGGTCGAAGCGGACGATCGCCCAGCGGAAGAGGAAGTAGTACCCGGCGAACCAGATCGCGGCGATCACCGGCACCAAGTACCACTTGGTGGTGGTCCCTTGGAGCACTCCGAAGACCAGCCAGTCGATGACATTGCCGTCGGTGTTGCCGATGAAGATCCCGAGCACCGCGGCCACCAGGAAGCCGAGTCCGACCAGGACCGCGTGGATCAGGTAGAGCCAGGGCGCGATGAACAGGAAGAGGAATTCCAGGGGTTCGGTGATGCCGCCGACGACACAGGCGACCACACCGGAGACGAGCAGCGCCTTGATCTCGGGGCGCATCTTCTTGTTGGCGCAGTGGTACATCGCGAGGGCCGCGCCCGGGAGTCCGCCGAGGTAGACGGCCATCTTGCCCTGGGACAGGAAGTGCGTGGCCGTGGTGACCTCGCCGGTGGGAGCGGCCTTGCAGCCCAGCTGCGAGTAGAAGAGGTTCAGCGCGCCCGAGACCTGCTCGCCGCAGACCATGCCGGAGCCGCCGACATCGGTGAAGCGGAACATCGCCACGAGGATGTGGTGCAGTCCGATCGGGCGGAGCAGCACCTCGCCCATGCCGAAGAAGAACGGTCCGAAGACACCCGCGTGCCCGATGCCGCGGCCGACGGCGGTGATGCCGCTGTTGAGGGCCGGCCAGACCAGCGGGATCAGCAGGCCGACGAGGCTGAGGACGAGCGCCGAGACGATCGGCACGAAGCGCAGCCCGCCGAAGAAGGCGAGGGCGTCGGGCATCCGCTGGGTGCGGAAGCGGCGGTGCAGTACGGCGACCACGATGCCGACGGCCACCGCGCCGAGCAGCCCCGTATCGATGGACTTGACGCCCAGGACGTCGGCGATGCCGTAGTGGGCGATGACCTTCTCGTCCTCGAAGTCGACGCCCTTGGCGGTGAGGAAGAAGTTCACCGCGAGGTTCAGGGAGGCGAAGCCGACGAAACCGGAGAAGGCGGCGACGCCCTTGTCCTCGCGGGCCAGGCCCAGCGGGATGGCCATCGCGAACATGACGGGCAGGAACTTGAAGGCGACCAGACCGGTGTTGGCCATCCACGTGAAGACGAGATGGAACACCTCGCCCTTGAGGAACGGGAGTTGCTCGGCGACCCGCTCGCTCGACAGCGAGGAGCCGACCCCGAGCATGATGCCGCAGAACGCGAGCAGCGCCACGGGGAGCATGAACGTCTTGCCCAGCCCCTGGAGGAACTCCCAGAGCGCGGCCTTGGTCTTCTTCATACGGCCCATCCTGCACGAGAGGTATAGACCAGATAAGTGACCCTTGTCCGCCTCTGAGCAGCCGAAAGGCCCGGGTTCCGCAGCGGGAACCCGGGCCTGTCACCACAGCTTCACGACCCTTTTCGCAAAGGGGCACGCGCGGTGGACCGCTTGAGCCGCAGTGGACTGCGAGCGGCGGTGGACTACTTGAGCTTGGTGCCCGCCGAGCGCAGCGCCTTCGCGGCCTCGACGACACGCTCGGCCATGCCGGCCTCCGCCTTCTTGCCCCACGTACGCGGGTCGTACAGGCCCTTGACGCCGACCTCGCCGTCGACCTTCAGCATGCCGTCGTAGTTCTTGAACATGTGGTCCACGACGGGACGCGAGAACGCGTACTGCATGTCGGTGTCGAGGTTCTGCTTCACGACGCCGTACTCGAGGGCGGTGTGGATCTCCTCGAGCGTGGAGCCCGAACCGCCGTGGAAGACGAAGTCGAACGGGGAGGTCTTGCCGAACTTCGCGCCGACGCCCTCCTGCAGCTCCTTGAGCAGCTCCGGACGCAGGACGACGTTGCCCGGCTTGTACACGCCGTGCACGTTGCCGAACGAGGCGGCGAGCAGGTAGCGGCCCTTCTCGCCCAGGCCCAGGGCCTCGGCGGTGCGGATCGCGTCGTCGACCGTGGTGTAGAGGTTGTCGTTGATCTCGTGCGAGACACCGTCCTCCTCGCCACCGGTCGGGGTGATCTCGACCTCGAGGATGATCTTCGCGGCGGCGGCCTTCGCGAGCAGCTCCTGGCCGATGGCCAGGTTGTCGGCGAGGGTCTCGGCCGAGCCGTCCCACATGTGCGACTGGAACAGCGGGTTCTCACCGCGGGCCACGCGCTCGGCGGAGATGTCGAGCAGCGGGCGGACGTAGGTGTCCAGCTTGCCCTTGGGGCAGTGGTCGGTGTGCAGCGCCACGGTGATGTCGTACTTCTTGGCGACGACATGCGCGAACTCGGCGAGGGCGACGGCACCCGTGACCATGTCCTTGTTGTGCTGGCCGCCCAGGAACTCGGCGCCACCGGTGGACATCTGGATGATGCCGTCGCTCTCCGCCTCCGCGAGGCCGCGCAGGGCAGCGTGCAGCGTCTGGGACGAGGTCACGTTGATGGCCGGGTAGGCGAACTTGCCTGCCTTCGCCCGGTCGAGCATCTCGTTGTAGACCTCGGGGGTTGCGATGGGCATCTGTCCGCTCCTTGATGTACGCGGGTGGGTGCTTGGCCCTGACCTAGGGCCCCTCACTGAGGGGGGATGACGTCATCGTCGTCCCTATCTTTCCAGACTCGGGGGATTGCTCCAGTCCACGGGCGGACGCGAAACGGGGGACCTAAGTCCCCCGTCTCCGTGCCCGTCAGTCGAGGCCGAGCTCGTCCTTGCCGTACGCGTAGAGATACGGCACTCCGGCGCCGTCCTGGATCTTCTCGGCGGCGCCCGTGGCACGGTCCACGATCGTGGCCACACCGACGACCTCGCCGCCCGCTTCCCGTACCGCCTGCACGGCCTCCAGCGGGGAGCCGCCGGTGGTGGAGGTGTCCTCGACGACCAGGACGCGGCGGCCCTTGATGTCCGGGCCCTCGACACGGCGCTGCAGACCGTGGGCCTTGGCGGCCTTGCGGACCACGAACGCGTCCAGCTTCCGGCCACCGCGAGCGGCGGCGGCGTGCAGCATGGCGCCGGCGACGGGGTCGGCGCCCATCGTCAGGCCGCCGACCGCGTCGAAGTCGAGGTCCGCCGTGAGGTCCAGGAGCACCTGGCCGACCATCGGGGCGGCCTCGCCGTCGAGGGTGATCCGGCGCAGGTCGACGTAGTAGTCGGCCTCGATGCCGGAGGAGAGCGTCACCTTGCCGTGCACGACGGCCTTGTCCTTGATCTGCTGCAGCAGCTCGCCGCGTACGTCAGTCATGAGGATCAGGGTATCCACTCAGCCCCTGCGGCGTTTGAGCAGACCATCCAGCCCCACTCAGCCCCTGCGGCGCTTGAGCAGATCCGAACGGAGTTCGGATGCGGGGGTCCGGGCCGACGCATCAGAGCCGACGCCACGACCACGTCGTCGACGCCTCGAGCGGGTCGATCGGCGTGACCAGACGCGGGTGGGTGTTCAGACCGTTGGGCGGGCCGGTCTGCGGCTCCACGCAGACACCCTCCTGCTGGTGGTCGAAGATCACCACCCACTGCTCGCGGCTCCGCACCCGCAGCTCCAGCTCATCGGCCCACGTCACCGTGACGTCCACACCGTCCGGCATCCCGAAGCAGTCGTCCCAGGGGCTCGGCTGCGGGTCGATGCGCTTGCCCGTCGGCAGATAGTTCTCGCCGCGCTCCTCCTGCCAGGCCGCGTCGAAGTCGATCCGCGCCTCGGCGCCGCCCTCGCGCAGGTGGCGCTTGAACCACGGGTGCCAGCCGATCTGCGCCGGGAAGGAGTCCCCGTACGTCTCGATCCCCATCGTGATCGTCACGCTGTCCTCGGCCAGCGTGAAGACCTGCGTCACGCGGCCGCTCCACGGCCAGGGGTCGATCAGGTCGTACGTGAAGGAGGCCTCGTTCTCCGAGGAGTTCGCAAGCCGCCAGGCCTGGTCGCGCACGGTGCCGTGGATGGCGTGCGGCGGGTCGGTGATCGGCAGCCGGTAGCTCTGACCGCCGCTGCGGAACTGCCCGTTGTCGGTGCGCCCGCACCACGGCACCATCGGGAAGGAGCCGTAGTGGTCGCCCTGCCGCAGCACCTCGGTGCCGTCGATCTGCAGCGAACCGATCCGGCAGCCGTTGCCGCCCTGCACCGTGAGCTTCGTCGCGCCCGCGACCAGCGTGATGTCGTCCTGTGTCGTCACGTCTCGAACCCTAGTCCCGCCTCGCTTACGGCGGCGCAGCACCCTACTTGCGGCGGCGCAGCACCCTGCTCACGACGATGGCTCCCGCCACGGCGAGTGCCGCGGCCGGCGCCACCCAGCGCAGGGTGTCGGTGGCGGCGGAGCCGGCGGGGGCGGGCATGGGGGCGTAGCGGCCGCGCGGCGGGGCGTGGTCGACCTCCTCGGCGCTGCGGCCGATCATCGTGCGGCGCGCGTGCGCGGCCTCGGTGGGCGCCTCCCCGAACACCTCGTCCACCTCTTCGGCGAGCGCCTCGTCGTAGGCGGGGTCGAGGGACGGCGGCGGGACCTCCGTCTCGAATACGGAGGAGGGGGTGTCGTCCGTGGCCTCGGCGGGCGTGGCCTCGGTGTCCGTGGCCTCGGCGGGCGTGGCCTCGGCGGAGGGGGCGTCGTCCTCGGTCAGGCCGGGGCCATCGGTGGGGAGGCCGGCTTCGTCGACGTCTCCCGTGACGGGCTCGGCGGCGTCGCCCGCCTCTTGCGCGGAGGGCTGGGCGGAGGGCTGAGTGGAGGACTCGGCGGGCGCCTCGGCGGCGTCGGGTCCGTCCTTGGCCGCGGGCTCGGCCACCGTCGTCTGCGCCGCCACCTCGCCGAGCCGCTCGGCGAACCGGGTCAGCAGCCTGCGGGCCGCCGAGTCCACCGCGGCCTCGTCCGCCTCGGCGGCCCGGCCGTCGGCCTTGGCGCCGCCGCTGAACGCCAGCGTCGTACCGCCCTCGGCCGCCACGAGGCGCAGCTTCAGGGCGAGTTGGACGGAACCGGAGCCGCGCACCTCGGCCGCCTCGCCCTCGATGGCGTACGCGCCACCGCGTCGGGCGACCTTCGCGGAACCGCGGTAGGTGATGGTGTGGCCGCCGATCCGCACCTTGAGCCGGCCTTCGAGCGGCTCACCGTCCGCGGCGCGCTGCAGCCCCGGAACACTCCGGGCCACTTGCCCGGGGTCCCCCAGCACGCGCCGCACTTCGCTTTCGGCCACGGGTACGAACACCTCAAGCTCCATGCTTCGCGAGCCTACTCGGGTGGTTCGCGCGGGGGCAGTGGTTCTGAGCGTTCGGGGCACTCAGCCCCTGCGGTCGGCGGGGGCTGGGGGCGCAGCCCCCAGCGGCCCCACCCACCCTGAGGGCTCCCGTCAACGGGTTCCGGGGAGCCCCACCCCCAGCCCCTGCGGCGCTTGAGCAGATCCGGCCGAAGGCCGGATGCGGGGCCCGGGGCGGAGCCCCGGTTTCGGCAAGGGGCGGGGCGGGGAGAGAGGCCCGCCGCAGGCGCACCCGGCCGCAGACGGCAATGCACCCGCACCCCCGAGGGCGGGGGCTTCGCCCCCTGCACCCCCGCACCGCGGCCCACCCACAGCACCGCGCAGGCACCCACGCCGGCCCGGACAAACCCCACCCACCCTCAAAACCGCGGATGCACCAACGTCGACGGCCCCACAACCACCCGCGTCCGCTCCGCCGCCCGGGCCCCCGCCCGCAGCACCCCCTCGCTCAGCGACCGGTAGCGGTACGAGGGGTCGAGGGCCAGTCCCGGACGCGAGCGGCCCGCGAGGACGAAGCCCCAGTCACGCGGCACGGGCGCGGCAGACCCCCGGTCGGGCCCCGCCGCGAACCCCGCGAGCCGCCCGCCCGCGCTGTACGGCACGGTCGCAAGGCCCGCCGCCCGCACACTCGCGTCCACCGTCCAGAACGCCCGCGGCCGCGTGCTCACCGACCCCGCGTGCACCGCGAGCCGGCCGCCCGGCGCGAGCACCTGCCCCGCGAGCCCGAAGAACTCCTGCGAATAGAGCTTCGTGGAGGCCGTGATCCCCGGATCCGGCAGATCGGAGATCACCACGTCGTACGCGTCCGTCCGCGCCCCCCGCAGCCACTGGAAGGCATCCGCCTGGACCACCCGCACCCGCCCGTCCTCGAACGCACGCCGGTTCAGCGCCACGAGCGCCGGATCCCGCCGCGCCAACTCCACGACCTGCGGGTCGAGTTCCACCACGTCGACCCTGCGTACGCCGGAATGCCGCAGCACTTCCCGTAACGCCAGACCGTCCCCGCCCCCGAGCACGAGCACCCGCCCGTGCGCCCCCGCCATCGCCGGCTGCACCAGCGCCTCGTGATAGCGGTGCTCGTCGCGTCCGCTGACCCGCAGCCGCCCGTCCAGGAAGAGGTTCAGGGGGCCGGTGGCCGGGCCCGTGAGCACGACTTCCTGTACGTCGGTCTGGACCGCGACGCGGACGTCCGACCCGTACACCGCACGGCGCGCGGCCCGTTCGAAGTCGTCCACGAGCACGGCCGCGGCGGCGAGCAGCGCGAGCACCGCGAGGTTGACGAACAGCAGCAGCCGGCGGCTGCGGCGGGTCAGATCGCGCCGGAAGAGCCACAGGACGAGCGCGCCGCCCGCGACCGCGTTCACCGCGCCGGTGAGCAGCGCGCCCGTCAGCTGCCCGAACAGCGGGAGCAGCAGGAACGGAAACGCCAGGCCGCCGACCAGCGCCCCGACATAGTCCGCCGCGAACAGATCCGCGACCGCCCCACCCGCGTCCTGCCGGCGGATCCGCTGGATCAGCGTCATCAGAAGGGGGACCTCGGCGCCGATCAGGATCCCGATGGCCAGCGAGAACGTCACGAGCAGGGCCCGCGCCTCACCGCCCCAGACGAACCCCGCGTACAGGGCCATCGCGCTGCCCCCGCCGACCAGCGCGAGCACGGCCTCGATCATGCCGAACCCGGCGGCGGCCCGGCAGCGCAGACGCTTCGCGGCCAGCGACCCGATGCCCATCGCGAAGACCATCACGGACAGGACTACGGAGGCCTGCGTGACGGAGTCGCCGATCAAGTACGAGCCGAGGGCGACCAGTTCGAGCTCGTAGACGAGTCCGCAGGCCGCGCAGATGAAGACGCCCAGGAGCACCAGGAACCGGCCGGTGCGCGCGGACACCGGCAGGCAGGCGTCGACGGCCGCCTCCCTGGGCGGCGGAACGCCCGGAGATGCGGGCAGGGGCGGTTCGATCACGTTGCGAACGCTACGTCACGATGCATGGACAGCCTGTCACCCACACGGCTTAACTCGACGCCCTGAGGGTTGAGTTGCCGAACACCTGACGGCCGGGAGGCCGAACAGGCAGCTCAGACGACCGCAGGCTGCCGCACCCCGACCCGCGTGCGGGTCGCGACCAGCTGCCCTTCCTGGGGGTACGCGTGCCAGGTGCGCCAGTGCACCTGCGAGGGGTTGTCCGGGTGCCGCTGGACGAGCAGCGCGGTGAACGCGTGCGGGCTGCCGGGGAAGACCCCGGCGAGCCCGTTCGGGTGATCGGCGACCAGGGCGAGCAGCTCCTGGGCGCGCCCCGCGAACGAGCCGCGCGAGAGGGTCTCGACGCGCGCCGCGAACTCGTACTCCCAGTCGCCCACCCGTTTGGCGACCCCCAGCGGCAGCGGCGTACTGCTGCCCGGCATGCACGCGACGGTCTCCGAACACGTGCCCTCCTCCTGGTCGAGGAGCACCTGGTGCGAGGCGCCGAGCAGCCGCAACTGCACCTTGGCGTCCGCCAGTTCGAGATCGAGGACGGCGAGCGCCGGCAGCGGCTCGCGGCCGAGCGCCCAGGCGAGATCGGCCGCGCGCGTGTCGGTGTAGGTGGTCTGGAGGGTGGTGAGCATGGGTCGGCTCCGCAAACACGCAGTGGGAAGTGGGGCGGACCTGGCACTTGGTGGCACTTGGGCTTGGCTCTTGCGGTCCGGGCTGCGTCGACAGGTGAAAGGGAATCATGAAGGGGAGCGCTGCCACAGCGTTTTTACCCAACTTCGTGGGGTTTCCATCCCCCCGAGGGCCCCACAGTTCAACTGTTCTCCACAGTTCAACAAGCCGGGGCCCGACGGGAGTTCTCCCCCGCCGGGCCCCTGGGTGTGGCGACTATGCCGGATGCATTCCCCCTGGCAGATGCCACGTTCGGACCGGCTGCCCCGTGTCAGCCGCCTCCGTCGTGACACATACGGCGGTCCGCGCCCCCGTCGCCCGCGGACCGCCCCGAAGGCCTGGTCAGCTGCCTCCGCCGCCGCATCCCCCGCCACCGCCGCACGACGACCCTCCGCCGCACGACGAGCCTCCTCCGCAGCCCCCGCCGCTTCCGCTCCCGCTTCCGCCCGAGCCGGCCCAGCCGCTGCGCCGCCGCCGCGCCGGCGTACCGGACGACCTCGACCCGTACGTACCGACCAGCACCAAGGCCACGAACACGACGCCGATTGCGATGACAATCCCCACGGAGACCACCCCCGCCTCTCTGTCCCCCGAAGCGGTCACCCCGCTTCTTGCGTGCGGTGGGGATGCCCGCCCTCACACCGACCCAAAGCGGAGTTGAGGAACTTCAGAGGTTTCCGCACCTTCCCGACTGTGGCGGACCGGGCCAGGATGGCCCGCATGCCGGAGACGAGCGCGCCAGCCGGGCAATCCGTGGACGATGCCGGGGAGGGCCCGGTGCGCCGGGGGTGGATCACGCGGCGCCGGGCCATCTGGGGCCTGGTCATCGGCATCGTCGCGGCCGCCGTGGCCGTACTCCTGGCGGGCCGGGCGTGGCTGGACGGATTCCGGCCGCTCGCGGCGGGTCAGCTCGACGCGACCTCGTCGACCGACGCCTGGGAAGTGGACTCGTTCCTCTTCGACAACCGGGCTCTGCTGGTCAGGAACGAATATGGGGCCACGGTCACCCTGCACCAGGAGATCCACAACGTCGGTTCGCGCGGCATCGAGATCCTCGACCCCGGTCCTGCGCTGGCCGACTGGCGTGAGAGCAATGCACCGTGCGCCTGGCAGCCGGTGCGGGCGCGCTTCTTCGTCATGGACGGGGAGGTGGCCACGCGGGCTCTTGAGGTCCCCTTCGACCTCGAACCGGGGAAGTCGTTCATGCTCGAACTGACCGGCCGGATCGGCGAACCCGGCTGCGACGGCCCCAAGAGCGCTTACGTCGGCTCCGAGATCAACATCCCCCTGCGCTTCGGTGTCCTCGGCATCTCGCGCACCCAGAGCGTCCCGCTCGACCTGATGATCTGGGAGACCGACGAACCCGAGCGGGGCCTCAACCTGAGCGTCAGGAAGCTCGAAGCGGACTGAGCGAAAAGGAGGGAGCGACGAGCGAGGTCCAGGGGCCCGCCCGCTTGAGCCGCACCCCCGCCCCGGCGCAGGATGGCCGCCATGACCGCAGCCGCAGCCCGCCCGTTCCTCAATGCCCACCTCGCCGAATTCGGGACCACGATCTTCGCCGAGATGTCCGCGCTCGCCGTCCGGACCGGCGCCATCAATCTCGGCCAGGGTTTCCCGGACACCGACGGCCCCGAGTCCGTACGGGAAGCGGCCGTGCGCGCGCTGCGGGACGGGCGCGGGAACCAGTACCCGCCGGGCCCCGGCGTGCCCGAGCTGCGGCAGGCGATCGCCGCGCATCAGCAGACGCGTTACGGACTCCCGTACGACCCGGACCGCGAAGTCCTCGTGACCGCGGGCGCCACCGAGGCGATCGCCGCCTCGCTGCTCGCGCTGGTGGCCCCCGGCGACGAAGTCGTCGCCCTGGAGCCGTACTACGACTCGTATGCCGCCTGCATCGCGATGGCCGGCGGCCGGCGCGTGCCGGTGACGCTGCGCCCGGACGAGACGGGCTTCCGCCTCGACCTGGACGAGCTGCGCGACGCGATCACCGACCGCACCCGCCTGATCCTGCTCAACACCCCGCACAACCCCACCGGCACGGTCCTGACCCGCGCGGAGCTCACCGCGATCGCCGAACTCGCCGTCGAGCGCGACCTCCTGGTCATCACCGACGAGGTCTACGAGCACCTGGTCTTCGACGGCGAGCACATCCCGCTCGCCTCCCTGCCCGGCATGCGCGAGCGCACCGTCACCATCTCGTCCTCGGGAAAGTCCCTGTCCTTCACGGGCTGGAAGGTCGGCTGGGTCAACCCCCTTTCGCACACCCGTTTCGCAACCTGCGCCTGATCCAGGCTTCGCGCGTCCGCCAGGATGGTCCCGGGACGATCTGCGTCACGCACGAGGAGATGGTGGGGACATGGGCGACAGGCCACTGCTGAACCGCAGGCTGGACGGCTTCGGCACGACGATCTTCGCGGAGATGTCGGCGCTCGCGGTGAAGACCGGGGCGATCAACCTGGGCCAGGGCTTCCCCGACACCGACGGCCCCGAGGTCGTACGCGAGGCAGCAGTCCGCGCCCTGCGCGACGGCCGCGGCAACCAGTACCCGCCCGGCCCCGGCGTCCCTGAGCTACGTACCGCCGTGGCCGAGCACCAGCAGCGCTTCTACAGGCTGGCCTTCGATCCCGACACCGAGGTCCTGGTCACCGCGGGCGCGACCGAGGCCATCGCCGCCACGATGCTCGCGCTCCTTGAGCCCGGCGACGAGGTCATCGCCTTCGAGCCTTACTACGACTCCTATGCCGCGACGATCGCGATGGCCGGCGCCCACCGCGTCCCGCTCACGTTGCGCGCCCCCGACTTCCGTCCCGACCTCGACACTCTGCGCGACGCGATCACCGACCGCACACGCCTACTACTCCTCAACTCCCCGCACAACCCGACCGGCATGGTCCTCACCCGCGACGAGCTCACCGCGATCGCCGAACTCGCCGTCGAACGCGACCTGATCGTGGTCACGGATGAGGTCTACGAACACCTGGTCTTCGACGGCGAACACATCCCGCTCATCTCGCTCCCGGGCATGCGCGACCGCACGGTCTCCATCTCCTCCTCCGGGAAGACCTTCTCGTTCACAGGATGGAAGGTTGGCTGGATCACCGCCGCCGGTCCCCTGATCGCAGCGATCCGCACGGCCAAGCAGTTCCTGACCTACGTCTCCGCAGGCCCGTTCCAGTACGCGATCGCCGAGGCTCTACGCCTGCCCGACAGCTACTTCACGGACTTCCGCGCCAGCCTGGCAGCCAAGCGCGAGATCCTCTCTGATGGCCTGATCGCGGCGGGCTTCGAGGTCTACCGCCCCCAGGGCACGTACTTCATCACGACCGACGTCGCCAAGCTCGGCGAACAGGACGCCCTCGCCTTCTGCCGTTCGCTGCCCGAGCGGTGTGGCGTGGTCGCTGTACCCAACTCCGTCTTCTACGACGATAGGGAGGCTGGCCGCAGCCAGGTCCGATTCGCCTTCTGCAAGCGGACCGATGTGGTAGAAGAAGCAATCCGAAGGTTGTCTCAGTTGCGGAAGTGAGCCCCACCCGACCAAAGACGCAGGTAGGCGGGGCTCTGAGCCGCTTAGAAGGGACTCTCCAGCTCCCCGGGCATCGGCCCGGGTGTCAGCTCTGCCGCGTGGTCAGGGCAGGCGTAGAGCGTGGTCCCCGGGCCACTCGTGCTCTCAATCCAGCGGACGGGCACGGGCGCATTCGTGACCTTGTGGCACTTGATGCACAGGGCCACGTCATTGACGCCGGGTCTGGCGGTGAGCCTTTCGCGCGTCACGCTGCACCGCCCAGATTCGCGGCCACGAGTCGTCCCGGGTACGGCGCCCCGGGAAAGTCGTAGTCCACGCCGATGGCAGCGAAGCGAGCGGCGTACCGGCGTTCACGCTGCACAGGTGTGAGCGGAAGAGTGTCGTCTTCTCGCGACCGGAAGACAGCACGCACCTGGGCGCTACTGGGCCCCGTCCATGGCCTGGCCCAGGGGTCCATGATCGGCTTCGGGGCGTACGCGCTGAGATACCGGACGGAGTGCCTGCCGGGCGTTTGCCGGCGAGTGCAGGGCAGTACGGAGAGCACCCAGATAAGGGCACGGGCGATAGCATCGCGCATGGTCGTTCAGCTCCTACTTAGCTGAGTCGGCAAGCCCCGAGCGGACCGGGCCTAATCGGTCTCTCGGGGCGTTTTGTGTTCGCAGCATCACGCTAAGCCAACACGTCTAACTCGTCTACCTGTCTAACTCATCTGCCTGTCTAAGTCGCCCAACATTGCCCCGTTGTCTACGCTTCCCCCATGCCTGAGCGCCCTAGGGACCTACACGCCCCCCACGCCCCGTACATGCGGGTAGTGGACGCGCTCATTGACGAGATCAAGAGCAAGAAGCCGGGCGATCCAATTTCGTCTGAAGCTGAGCTGTGCGAGCGGCACAAGGTTGCCCGCGAGACCGCCCGTCGGGCCGTGCGTGTCCTTCGCGAGCGTGGGCTAGTCGAAACGTTGTGGGGCAAGGGCTCGTTCGTAGCCGGTCCCGCGGAGCCCACCAGCAACCACTAGCGCCCGGGACAGTGGCGACACCCTCAGCGGGTGTACCGCGCCACGGTGTACGCCACGGGACCGGTGAGCCCCATTCCGGGCCCATCCGTCATGTCCACCACTTCGAACCCGGCTGCCGTCGCGTACTGCTCTAGTTCACGAGGGAACAGGACCCGACGCGTGATCTCGTCGCTCACACGTTCACCGGCTGGGAAGACCCATTCCCGGTGCATGGTGTTGATCTGGGTCCGGAGGTCCCACGCGTACCGGATCGTGACACTTGCGGGCCCGTCCGGAGTGTCCACCGTGGATTGGGTCGGCTCAGGTTGGGTGACCGGCCACACTGGCGAGCAGAGCACCAGGATTGCCCCGGCCCGCGCGTGCGCCGCGAACGTCGCGAACACGCGCCCGATGTTGTAGTTGTCGTGGACGTACGCAAGGGAGTTCCCCAAGCACGTCACGGCGTCCATGCGCTTCCAAAGCCGCACTGTCCGCATGTCTCCCGCACGGAAGTCCAGCTCCGGACGCACGCGCCGGGCGTACTCCACCATGCCTGGCTGAAGATCTACTCCAACGCACTCGTAGCGTTTGGCGAGAACTTCAACGTCACGCCCGGTACCGCATCCGAAGTCCACGAGCGTGGTTGCGTCGGGGCGGTGGCGTTCGATCAGCTCTAGGCATGTCTCTGCGCTGCCGGTGTCCGACTGCACCGCGTCATACAGCGCCGGATTCCGGTAGAAGACGTTGGTACCTTCCATGCACCTAGCTTCCATGTCGGGACTGGTCATGTGAGTGCCCGCAACCCAACTTCCAGTGCGAGCACGTCGCACAACAGATCAGGGACAACGGATGCGCTCTTGGCATCCTGACGCGCCTGGGCGAGTCTCTTCGGGTCCACGTAACCCAGATCCACAAGAACCGAGTCCCCCAACATGGCGTCCAACTCCGGCAGCCCGTACATGCGTAACCCGGCTTCCATGACCGCAAGGAAGTTCTCCGGCTCAGCCGGCGCCGCTACCGAGTCGGACAATCCTGCGCGTCGAAGGCGGCTACGGAACATGGCCTTGCCCCGCTTGTACTCATGCGGAAGCTGCTCCATGAACCGAACGATGCGAGGGTCCACGAGCGGGCTTACCGGCCAGATTCCCCGTCTGAGGTAACCAGGATTGTGCATCCCGAAGCCCATCAATGTCGGGAGCGGCAACACCGACATGGGCGCAAGCGCCTCGTTCACGTCGGTAATGGCTTCAACGGCTCGTCTGCCCAGCCACGGCACCGAAGGGGGATCAGGTAATTGAACGTCTGTCCGTGAGTGGTGGGCGTTGATCTCGTCACCCCCGCTCCCCGTGAACATGACTTCACACCCTCGTGTGGCTGCCTGATCACGTAGCACGTCGAAAGCCTCCTGATAGAACGCCCCGGCAGGATCATGTGGACGCCGGGCGGCTCGTACACCACCCGAGACAAACGGCGGGTGTTGCAGTGCCGGAATCGCTGAGTCCCGGAACCCGCATAGCTCCGCCAACGCGGCTCTTCGCACACGTTGTTGAACGCCGATGGCCCCACCCACGAGCAGTCCAAAGCTGTGCGCTCGAGGGAAGCCCACAGCACGAACGGAGAGCGCGACATTGCCGGAGTCGGCCCCACCGGACAATTCAACTCCGACACACTCCACGCCTGTGGACGCTTGGCGGACTACGTGGTTCAAGAGCCCATCGAAGGCGTCCACTGGGTCGAGATCAGCTCGTAACTTCCGTGGCTCAAGGACGTGTTCGGCAGGCTCCGGGTAATGCACGCTGAGTCCAGCAGCGTTGAAGACCACGCTGGCACGCTCCGTGAGGCGGTACACACCTTCAAAGAGAGTGTCTGCGGTGTACCTGTGTTGTCGGGTCAAGGTACGAGCGACCACCCGCGGGACCAACCGGTCCGTTCGGATATACGGACGCAAGTCTGCAATGTCCCATGATCCGTACAGCTCCTCACCGTCCGCGACGACGTAGACAGGGGCGGTACCGAACGCGCCTGCCGCCAACTGAACCTCTTCGGGGGCCATCGTCAGCGACACGTAATCGTTCTGCTCCCTACCTTCTTCCCGCACGATCACGTTGACCCAGTTCGGCGCGCGATCGTCGTTGAACTCGGTGACGAGCACCGACAGGTTCGCCGGTTTGATCCAGCTTGCTCCCGTGGTCCACACCCCTCCGAACAGCGTCCAGTTCGGCTCACGAAGATCCCGCAAGCGCAGGTGCATAGAGATCACTCGGCTACTCCTCCACGTGGAGCGGCGGGGCGTGGCTGAATCAGCCCCACCCCGCCGCACATAGGAACTGGTGATCGTCAGGCGGTCATGGAGCAGTGATCGCCGTTGTTGTCGCCACCGCCGGGCATCTTGTCCATGAGCCCGGCGTCCGTGCTCGGCACTCCGGTGACCAGTTCGCCGGTGAACAGTTCGTCAACGTTCACGGTGCATCTCCTAGGGTTGTTACTACTCCGTGGCGGACGCCACGAAGTGGAACCCGTCCGGCTGCCTTGCACTAGAAGGTTGGGCAGTCGGGCGGGGGCTCATCGGTGGTAGCGCTGCCCAGGCGGCAAAACCGCCCCTTGGCGCGGGGCTCCCCACCTTTCGACTTCAGGGGCAGGCTCCTGGCCCTCTTCGGGCTGGTTGATCTCAGGTTCGGCAGTGGCTTGCTCCTGCTGCGGCATGATCACCTCCGTCAAGGGGAACGAGGAGTTGAATCCCGCTCTCTGCCACGGCCACCCCAGCGCGCTTAGTCAGGGTTCCTGTGGCAGAGAGCGGAGCTAGCGCATGGCCAGGGACGCGCCGACCACGAATCCGCATGACGCGCTGACCATGACGATCATGAGTACGCCGGTGTAGCGCGCCATGGGGCCCAGTAATCGCCTCACGTGATCACCGGACGGGCACGGGGCTCGGGTGACGATTCGTGAATCTCCGTCTCAGGACACGCGAACAACGGCGGATCTGCGGCAACAGGTTTGCCCTTGTGCTTCTGGCACCCGCACGGCGGGAACGCCATGGACCCGGTGGAGACCTCAGCCGGCGCCCGGGGGAGCAACAAGAACCCATCTGCGTTGGCTTGCTGCATGAGCTGGGAGAGCGCTGCCCGCGCGCCACTGGTCACGCGATCAGCCATCCCACTAGATCTACTTCAGTGGGTCTGGACTGTGCATCGGGGCTGCCCTGACAGGGTGAGACATGGTGGCGTCCACGCGCTTCCGGCAAGTGGTCGCGATCTGCAACAACACGTTCTGCGAGCACAGTTGCCACATCCGCATTCGTTCCGTTCACGGGCTCTCGCCTCCCGGTTGCCTGTTGATCTCGCCTGTAACTAAGCAACCGCGTAACCCGACGTAGCGGTACCGTTGCAGCGGAGCGACGACTTTAAAGCGTTTAACGCGCCCAGGAACGCGGGGAGTTGGCGATCATGGCGAAGGGTCAGCCGAACGAAGGGCTGCAACGGCTGTACGACGAAAGCAACTGGTCGCTCAGCCAATTCGCCCGTGCCGTCAACCTGGTAGGCAGCGAGAACGGCACTCCGCTCAAGTACAACCAATCCGCGGTTCACCACTGGCTGGGTGGCACCGTGCCCCGCAGCGATGCCGTACGACGATTCATCGTTGAAGCGTTCTCGCGTCGGCTTCAGCGGCCGGTCACGCTCGTAGAAGCCGGCTTCACTCCTCCAGCCGATCACCCCATGAGCCCCACGGATACCGTGGAAGGGGTGATCGAGCTGGGGAGGCAAGACATGGACCCATCACGGAGGCGCGTCCTGGGCGCTGGGCTGTTCTCCGTGGCGCTGACCATTCCGGGATGGCCTGATGTGATCGGCCGCGCCGAAGCCGTACAGACCGGCAAGGCGTCTCGTATCGGCATGAACGAAGTGGACATGGTCATCTCCATGACGGAGCGCGTTTCTGATCTTGACGATCAGTTCGGCGGACGCCATGCCCGGCCCATGGCTGCCAGTTTCATGGTCAACACTGTGGCGCCGTACCTTCGAGCTGACGCCACAGAAGAGGTCCGGAAGGCCATGCTCTCTGCCGCTTCAGACCTTCTGTACCTGACCGGGTACATGGCGGTAGACGAAGGTCTTCATGGTCTCGCTCAGCGCTACTACGTCAGGGCTCTGGAGTTGGCTGGGGCTGCTGAGGATCACCTCACGTACTGCACCACGCTCCGGGGCATGAGTGTCCAAGCCGTGGACTTGAGGCACAGCTCCAAGGCACTCGACTTGGCGGACGCTGCGGCAGCCGCATCCCCGAAGGCGGGCCCGCGAATGTTCGCCTTCCTCGCAGGCCAACAGGCCCATGCTGCCGCGCAGTCCGGGGACCGGACTACCGCACTGCGGAAGATCAATGAGGCGGAATCCGCCATGGAGAGGGCAGAATCTCGGGGCAAGCCGTTTGGCTCATATGACCCATCCTCACTCAATTACCACATCAGTCAGGTTCGTTATGAACTGGGCGACGTGGCAGGCTCAGTTGAAGCCATGCAACAGTCCGATCAACTTCGCTACGGCGTGTATCGGCGGGCCAGGGTGCGTCATCGCGCGACACTGGCCGAACGTCAGCTTCAGTTGGGGCATCTCGAAGCCGCCTGTGCCACATGGCATCTCGCGCTTGACGACTTCCCCATGGTCCAGTCAGGGCGTGCGGACGATCGGGTCAAGTCCATGTTCGGGCTCCTTCGCCCCCACTTGAAGAACGGCACGGCACGCGACTTGTACGAGCGCGCCCGCACTGTCGCACCAGCGATGCTTGCAAGTTGAACACGAAGAACCCCGCCACTCTCCAGTGAGGTGACGGGGCTCCTGTGTCTTCGCTTCAAGGGTGAGAGCTACCGCTCCTTGCCGGCTGAGCGCTGCACTTCCTCCCCTTGCACAGCGCCACGCCTATGCGGCGTGCTCCCACCTTCCAGCCCAAACGATCAGCGGCTCTCCCGCTGGGATCAGGCTGCCGGTCTCTTCGGACACCTTCCACTCTTGGGCCCCTACGGGCCTGCCGGTGGTCAGTTCGTAGGCCACGAGTCGAAAGGGATGCGGGTCCCTCAAGTCGTGGAGTACGCGCGCCACCATGGCCGCGTACACCCCCAGCGCGCGCCCCAGCTCGTCCGCGCTGTTGATCCAGTCAGGCATGGGCGGGAAGTCCTCACCAGCGGGCTCCCAGGTCCATCGGTTCGGCCTGACACATCTTGGGGCTTCGGTTCGGAATTCGACGTTCGGGACTCCTTTGATCTTGGACATGCGCCACTCCCCTTGTGACTCAGACCGCGATTCGCACGGTCGTTCGACTCTACACCTCGGGGCTGACATATGCCTCCGACATACGCCAGACGATCATTACAAGGAGCATCACGGAAATCTCGGACATACAGGGCGCAAAGAATGCCCCGCCGAAGCGGGGCCCTCCTCCCGTCCGGCCCCACTCACGTGAGTGGGGGGTGAACGGGGTTGATCTTCACTGGGTTCCCGTTGGCCACAGGGGAGTTGACCAAGGGCCGGTCAGACCCGGGACGCTACCGCACCCTTGCGAGTCAGGCGCGTGTTCATGGCGGCAGTCAGCTCGTTGACCTCTTCGGGAGTCTGGGCGGTGGCGTTGATCCAGCGCTTCCCGAAGCTCTTCAGCCCCTTCGAACGGGCCTCACGCACGGCCTTTGCGGTGCTATTCATGGACGCGGCAAGCCCTTCGTCCGCCCCGTTGCCGTAGTAGGGCACCGGCTCTATGCCGAAGGTGGCGCGGAGTACGTACGCCTGACCTTCGCCCATCACGTCCAAGATGCCGTGAACGAGTGCCTTCTTGATGCGGGCTTCCTCGCGGCTCACGTCGTCCGGAGTGATCAGGTCTTCCGGTACGCCGTAGGTCGAAGTCCCCGGCTCCCAGGGCTCGTCATCGGTGGAACCCGGTGCGGGAGCATCCAAAGAGTCAGCCCCCTGATAGGCGAGACGAGCCGCGTGGGCCCGGTCCGAACTCAGCCGGCGCCCGGCAGGCGGGACGCTCTGACACAGCTTTTCGGCAAGGAACGGGTCACCGCCCGCGCGGTCCAGCATCGACAGGAACGTTTTTGCAGCGGAGTCGTCCACGCCCTGGTTGCGCTCCGCGCGGGTGGCGCCCAGGAGCATGGTCTCCACGGTGGTGTACGCGAAGCCCAGGAAGTCCGGGTTCACGGTCTCGTCAAACCGGGCGAGCGCTTCCCAGACGGCTATGCGGCCTTGCTGGGTGAACTCGTCGAAGTAGTCGTCATGACGGGGGCCACTCTCCGCCATGCGCCGGGCCGCCTTTCGGGCGAGAACGGCTATTCGGGACTCTGTGGCTTCGATGACCGCCGTGGTCGCCTGAAGGTCCTTGCTCTGGGCAGCGCGGACGGTCGAAAGTGCAAGGGTGCTGGACACGGGTGGGCTCTCCTTGGCTTGGCTCACCCGTGGTCTGGTGAGCCGATTGCCCGGAGAGGGCCGAACCGTCGTGCAGCGCTACTGACCTGCGCTTACGCCTGTTTCTGGGTGCACGAAGCCCAGGACGTTTTGGTAAAAGGGCACGGCGAATCAAGCCCCCTGCCGGGGGTCTTGACGCGGGGCTTGATCAAGGCCGTGGCGTCGGTCGTTGGAGCCGGCGAGCGGTGCGAGATCACCGGCGATTTCATGGAGTTAGAGCCCTCACCCACACGGACAGTTGTGACGCGTGCGCATGCCGTGACCTGCCGAGACCTGAGTTCGATCTGAGGTATGAGCGGCGGAGTCCGGCGTTCGGTCTGAGGTATGAGGCCAGCAAACGGAGTTGATGAGTCCGTGATGTTGGGGGCCTACTCACGTGAGTGGAGGGGCAAGGCAAAGCCCCGCCGTTCTCCGGAAGTTGGAGAGCGACGGGGCTTAGATCGGGCCTAGTAGTCCGCGCCGTACAGGGAGCCCCAGGAGCGTCCGCCGATGTCGGCTTCGGCCACGATGGGCACCCCGAACAGGTACATGGTCATGGCCTTCTCAATTGCGCGGGCCACGTCCTGGACCTCTTCCCGCGGGGCGGAGGCAAGCACTTCGTCATGGATCGGGAGCTTGAGCGTGTGCAGGAGCCCGGCTTCCTCAATGTTCAACAGGGCCTGTCCCAGGCAGTCCCGTGCGGCGCTCTGGCATTGGTAGTTGGTCACCGCGTATGTGCGGTCACGGTCCAGTGGGAGCCGGCGCCCGGTGGCGGACACGGTGACCATGCCGGACTCGTAGGCTTCGCGCTGCCATCGGTTCGATGCGCGCCGGATCTCGGGATACAGCCGGTCGTACTCCGCGAAGGCCCGGCGCATGGCCTCTTCACTTGCGCCGGTCTGCCGGGCTGCCGTGCGCGCTCCTCCGCCGTAGACCTTCGAGAACCCGGCGCCCTTGAAGACCTTTCGGTCCTTCTCCGTGGCGTCCGGTCCCTTCACGAGCCGGGCTGTGAACCAGTGGATGTCTTCCCCGCGGAGGAAACCTTCCTTCATGCGGGTGACTCCGGCGAGACCGGCAAGGACGCGCATCTCAATGGCGCTGAAGTCCACGCTGATCATGACGTGTCCGGGGTCTGCGAGAAGTGCCCGTCTGATCATCTGGTCTGAGCTGGGCAGGGTCTGGAGCGCCGGGCGGGTCACGGACATGCGGCCGGTCCGGGCTTGCATGGAGTTGATGAACGGGTGAACGCGCCCCTGGGCGTCCATGACCTCAAGGAAGGTGTCCGCGTAGCTTGCCCGCCACTTCCCGGCCCGCTTGCTCCTGATCACCGCTTCCGCGAGCGGGTTGGGCGTGCGGACGTGAAGGCGCTCGCCCTGAAGGGACAGGTCCGCGAGCGCGGAGAGAACGGACTTGTCCACCTTCACGGCACCGGATGCGGTGCGCTCGCCCAGGTGCTCACCCATGCCCGTGAGGGCTTCGGCTATCTGCCGGGGAGCGTTGACGTTCTCCACGCCGTAGCGGCGGGCCACGTCCGCGAAGTGGTGCTCTTCGGTGGTCAGGGACGCGCTCAGCTCGTGCACGTAGTCCTGATCAAGGACCATGCCCGCGCGCTGCATAACGGTGCAGATCCGGGCTAGCTCGTGCTCGTAGCGGACCAGCGTGGGGCGGACGCCCAGGCGGTCCAATTCCCGTGTGAGTACAGGATCAAGGCGGGCCGTGTATATGACGTCCAGCCCGGCGTACAGCGCGAAAGTGGGGTTGCTCAGCGGGATGGCTGCCCAGCCGGTGGCCTTCGTCAGGCCCAGGCTCCTAAAGATGCTGGTCAAGTCGCCCTGGGTGTCTGGGGCGGAGGGGTCCACCCAGTACGCGGACAGGGGCTTGAGCCCGGTGCCGATGCCGCCTTCTTGGGGTTGCCGGGGGTCCACGAGCCCGGCTTTCAGTCGGGTGTCCGTGGTGCGCGGGGCAAGGGATTCGAGCGGCACCCCGGCGTGGGCGTCCAACACGGCCCAGTCGAAGGGGGCGTTGTGGATCAGGAAGCGGGGCGCCCGGCGGAGGGCAGCTCGAGCGGCGGACTGAAAGGCGGGCCCGCGTTCCCAGGGGATGACCCACGCGTTGAAGGCGTCCCCGAACTGGACCGTGCGGAGCTGGTAGCCGGGGCTGTAGATGTTCAAGCCGCTGGTTTCGGTGTCCAGCGCGATAGGGCCCCGGCGTTCGGCTTCGGTGAGCCACGCGCGGAAGGCATCAAGGTCTTGACGGCTCTGCGGTACGTGGACGGTCACCGTGTCGCCGGCGACGTTGTGGCGGTAGGTCTCCACTGTCTGGCTCCCCCCAGATACGGCGAAGAGCCCGCCCAGGGATGCCGGGCAGGCTCTTCGGGGTGTTCGGTTGTCAGTGCTGAAGTAGGTGGTGGAAAGCCGCGTACGCCTGGGCTGGGATGACTCCGTTGCCGATGGCCCGGAGTTGTTCCTTGCGGCCCAGGCCCGGCACGTCCGTGACCCACCCGGCGGGCAGGCCCATAAGCCACTCAGTCCATGCCGGGGTGAGGCGGATGCCGCCGCGTGGTCCGCGCTCCGTGGGAGCTGGGGCCGCTTGTCCGGTCAGGTCTTCCCATCGGCGGACGGCTGGGAGGAAGTCCCCCCACCATGCGGCAGGCGAGTGGCGAGCGTCCGCAGGTTCATTCCGCCCTGGGTGCTCTTCGCACGTCCCGGGCCTCCGGCCCCGTCTGAGGCTGTCGGAGTAGGGAAGAAGACGAGCTCCGCGGGAAGCGTCGGGGCCCCGTTGTTCACCTCCCCCGTGGGCTTCGAAGGCCACTTCTTGGCGTGCTCCGGTCCCTTCAGGAACGGCGACGCAGAACCACCTATCGCGGTGGTGGGGTGCTCCAATGGCGGACGCGCGGAAGCTCGTCCATTGCGTGTCGTACCCGATCGCGGCCAATCCCCCGAGAACTTCCGGGAGTCCGCGTCTTCGGATTGCAGCGACGTTTTCCAGAAAGACGAATCGTGGTCGTAGTGTGCGAATGGCTGTGAGGGCGTGGAACCAGACGGCTGAACGTTCATCAGCTAGGCCCCTCTGTAGTCCGGCGTTGGAGATCCCTTGGCAGGGAAATCCGGCCGTGACGATGTTGATTTTTCCTTGCAGTGCCTCCCAGTTGACTGACCTGATGTCCCCGAGATTCGGGGCGTTCGGGTAGCGGGCGGCAAGTATGAGTGAGGCGTGTGGGTCGCTCTCCGCCACGTACCGGATGGGTTCTCCGGTCAGCGCCTCTACTGCCATGCCCAGGCCCCCGTACCCGGCGCACAACTCCAAAATGGGCATGACGAGCCCGCCCCCGTGTGTGTCTGTTCTCAGCCCGCGAAGATGCCGGGCCCGGCCGGTGCCGGTGCGTCGCCGGCTGGGCGGACGCCTACGAGCGCCACGCCCTTGTTGGTCTTCTTGCGGACAACTCCGCGCTCTTCCATGGCTCCGAAGAACGCCCGTCGCGTCCAGCGCTCTTTGAGCGGGAGGTTTTCCGCTTCGCACCAGTCGAGATAGGCCGTGAAGGCGTCTCCGCCGGACAGTTGCTGTCCGTCGTCGCACCGCTCGAGCACGCCGGGAAAGAACCCGGCCAACGCGTCGCTCGTCTCGCGGTACTCCCGGGTGGCGTCCGCGATGACCGGCGGGTCCTGAAGCCCGGAGGCGTACCACTCCATGGCGCCCCTGACCGCCCAGGCGGCTATGCCCTCCGCCTCTGCGGTGAGCTTTTGGTCAAGGTAGGGATCACGCTCATGCGGGGCGAACCAGCGGGTGAACGGGATCATGCGGACCCGGCGCCATAGACCTTCGTCCTGACCGCGAAACCGCGGCTTGTGGTTCGTGGACAGGACAATCAGGAAGCTGGGCTTGAACTCGAAGAACTCTTGCCGCATGAACCGCGCGGTCATCATGTCCTTGCCGGACGCGCGCTTGAGGATCGCTTCCGACATGGGCTTGCCGCTCTCACCTTCGCTCGCCATGACGAGCCGGCTGCCCCTGAGTGCGGCAATGTCGTTGGGGATTCCGCCGGATGCCTTCTCCTCAAAGGTGCTGAAGGCGGTGGTCTTCGTGATGGACCTAAAGACGTTGGTCAGCGTGTCCGTGGCCACCGATTTACCGTTCGCGCCCTTGCCCCACAGGACCACGAAGCACTGTTCCTGTACGGACCCGGTGATGCCGTAGCCCACGAGCCGCCGGAAGTAGTCCGCCAACTCCGGGGTGTCTGGGAAGACTTCGAGAAGGAAGCTCAGCCACCGGGGGCACTCGGCTTCGGGCCGGTAGTCGATGTCCAGCCCGTATGTGAGCATGTTGCCCTTGTCGTGCGGCTTCAGCTCCCCGGATCGCAGGTCCACGGTCCCGTTGGCGAAGGTCAGAAGGTGTGGGTGCGCGTCGAAGGCGGACGCGTCCACATGGACGGACGGCACGGCCCGCAACTCCCTTATCAGCGAGTCGATATGGCGTGTCAGGGTGAAGCCCAGGGCCACCTTCTTGAGTCCGGAGCCCGGATCGTCCTTCGGGTCTCCGCCTGCCTCCGCGTGCTGGGCGCTCAGCTCAGCGGCAGCCACCGTGAGGGCGGCCCCCATGTAGTGGATGGCCTGACGAATCCGGGTGTCACTGCGTTCCCAGACCTTGCCGTTCCACAGGTAGAAGCCCAGCCCAGGGGCGTGCTTGATGGTGCCCCGCGTGAAGGCCACGAGCGCGTGAGCGTTGAGCACGTCGGACGAGCCGTAGCGCTCCGCGAACTCCGTCATGAGTCGGACCGCGCGGGCGGCTTCGTCGGAGTCGGGCACGAGCGCCCCGGTTTCCCCATCCACGAGCGCGCTGCCCATGGGGTGGATGGGGCGGGCTGCCTTGACCGCCCGGTGAAGGGCCATCGGGAAGGCGGAGGCGTCATCCTCGCGCCACCGGGTCAGGTCGTAACCCTCCGCGGGGATGTCGAGTGCGAACACGTCCACGCCGTGGGCGGCAAGCCCTTCGGTCAGGCGCTGGGTGAACCCGGCTCCGGCTTCGTCGTGGTCACCGGCAACGATGACCTGAGAGCCGCGGAGCCCGTCCGCCAACTCCTTGATCAGGTCCGGGTTGCCGGCAAGTGATGCCCCGCGTACGGCCACCGCGTCATAGCCAACGGCCACGGCCGTAAGTGCGTCTCCGGGGCCTTCGGTGACGATGGTGACGCCGTATCCGCCTCCGCCCCGGAAGACCCCGTATGCGGTCCAGCGGGCCCCTTCAGGGTTCATCAGGCTCAGCCACCGCCCCGGGCACTGCCCGGTGAGGTCCCGGCCCTGAAGCCCCCGGGCCACGCCGGAGAAGTCCTTCAGCGGGACCGTCAGGCGGGGGAAGGCGCAGAACGAGCGCGAGCGGTAGGCGAAGGCGGTGTTGGACTGCCCGTCATCGACTCCTAGCCCGTGCTCCTTGGCGTCTTCAAGGTCGATGCCGAAGCGTCCGGCCGCGTACTGGGCGGCACGAGCGGCGGCTTCGTCGTCTCGCGTCTGAAGCCGGTGGGACGACTCGTCCACGTACCGGGCGAGCGCTGCCACCTGAGCCGGGCCCACGAGCTGGGGCCGGGTGGAGGAGACGGTCAGTCCCTCCCCGCCCGCATCGAAGAGGTTCGGGAAGGTCAGTCCCACGGCGGCAATCACGTCTTCGGTCGGGCAGCCGGCCCGGCACGTGATCCTGACCTTGTGATCGTCACCGCGCCAGATCCGAAGAGACGGACGAGAGTCCCCGTGCGCGGGGCACAGGGCCAGATAGCCCCCGTCCGGCTCTTCGGTGACCTGGGAGAAGCGCGAGAGAATTTGAGAGAAAAGCATGTGTCGTACCTCCTTCTTCTCTCGGCTTCTAGGGCGTGGATTGCCTGCCCTATCGGGCCGTGCGGAGGTCCGCCACGAGCTGGGTGAAGTGCTCCATGTCGGTGGTGAGGTACCAACGGGTGGAGTCGAGTCCGCGGACCGCCGGAGCGAAGGCGTACCGCTCTCGCATCTGTGGTGTGGTCAGCCCCATGGCGACACGGACGCGGGTCCATGTGCGTACGCCGAAGTGGACACGGCCCCGGGCAACGGCAGCCCGCCGAACCTTGTGGACTGCCACGCCGTACGGGTAGCCCGCGTGGGCGGCTTCGACGTGGGCTTGCCGAAGCCAGGCGGGGACCGCCGGGCCCAACACGTCCTTGCACTCGAGCACGAACGGAACGGCGTGCACGTCGCCTACGTCCCGCGCGCCTTCCTGGGCTGCCCGGCGGACGTTGAGGGCGGAGAAGATATCCACAAAGGTGCCGGTCTCATCCACAAGTCCCAGGGCCTTGTTCATGTAGTCGCGAACGGCGGACTCCCAGGCGGTCCCCTTCGCCTTCGACGGATTAGCCACGAAGCCACCGCCACAGCACACAGACGGCCCGCTCCACGGCGTAGCCGATGACGTACAGGAGCATGAGGACGAGCACGGCCCATGCGGTGATGAGTACGCCCATGAGGAGCCAGAAGGTCATGAGCGCCCCCACCGTGCGTCCGCTCCCTTACCCACCGCGTGGGCTATCGCGTCTCGGTAGCGGCCCCAGTCACGCCGGGTCGATGCGTCGGGCTCGAGCCACACCGTGTCCCCGGCGCCCAGCTCCCGCAGGTCCCCCAGCGCCGGAGCGCTTGCTCTTGTGATCTGCACTTCCATCCATCCCCCATGTCCCTACTCACGTGAGTAGGGGGTGAAAGACGAAGGGCCGGAGCGGTACCTCAGCGGATACCGTCCGGCCCTTCGTCGTGTTCTTACTGGTCTCGTTCGCCGGTCACGTCCGGCAGGCACAAGCGCGCATGCTCGTTGGAGATCCATTCCTTGCGAAGGCGCTTGCGCGGGACGAAGCCCGATTCGGTCCCGGTCGGCTGGACGAGCAGCATGGGGCGAAGGATGCCGTCCACCTTGCGGACGGTGACCTTCTCAATGATCGCGTCGGCCATGCGGACGCGGTTTCCCTGCCGTGCGCCGTAGGTGATCAGGTCTCCGCGGTACAGCTCGTTGCCCGCGTAGTCGGAGACCGTCCCGCGCTTACCCATAGACGAACTCCTCTTCGTCCACGCCGAACCGTCGCCGGCGCTCACTGATCACGGCCTTGATCTGGCCCGGCTTCCACTCCCAAAGAGGCGACTTGAGCGCCGGGTCCGGCAGTGCCCGAAGGACCGTGCGGAACTCCGGGCTGTTGCCGGGGGCGCTCAGGAAGGAGCCAGGCAGGAAGCCCGTCACCGCTCCTCGGCAATCGCATCGTTGTAGGAGCCCAGAACCTCAATGACGGGCTTGCGGAAGTCCACCTTGATGCCCGCCTTGTTGACGTAGCTGACGTGCTCGAGCGTCAGGCGGCACAGCGCCTCACCGTGCACCGCGTCAAGGGCGTCCTTCACTTCGTGGATCACCTCAGCGAGGGACCACGCGGACGCAATGAACTTGCCCTTGCCCAACTCGTAGTCATGGGCCAGACGGAAGGTGATGTTGATGGACGGGGCCGGGCCGATGCCCTGACGGGCCGCTTCCTTGCGCTCACTCATGAGCTTCGGGCAGCCGCACGCCTCCCCCTTGCGCTCCGCGGGGGACAGGTAGGCCACCCCGTCGCACTCGTGGACCGGCCCGGTACGGCCCCAGAGAATGAGCTTGTCCTCAACGGCCTTGCTGCCGTCAATGACGATCTCCACGGACGGGGTGTCCGTCAGCACGTGGAGGTTCTGCTCCTTCGTGGGGTCGTACTCCTCCACGCTGCCGCCCAGGAGCTGGGCTATGGCATCGGCAACCGCCGGATCACCGGTTACCGCACGCCAGTTGGCCAGGCTGACCGGCTTCTTGTTCACGACCATGCCGGAGCGGAAAGCGAAGGTGTGATCGTTGCTGAACTCGTGCTCAGGCTTCGGCTTCGGCTTCGCGTCCGGGTCAGTGGCGAAGATCTGAAGTCCCATGTGTGGCTCTCCCCTGGTTGGTTGATCAGGGGGAAGGGCGGGGCTCCTAGCCGGCCGCTCCGTCCCCCTTCACCCGGGGTCTGGTGAGCCGATTGCCCACAGGCTGGGGACAACGAAAATGCCCCCGGCAGCCGAAGCCACCGGGGGCAGGAACGAGCTGGGCTACGTAGCCCGGCGCTGGGTGCCGGTCGTCATCGGGCCGACCGCCTCAGCGATAGCCCGGCCAATGACGGTCTTGGACGTGGAGCGGTCCCAATTGAAGATCTCGCGAAGGCGCAGGAAGGTGGCGAACACGTCGGCGGAGTCGATGCGGACCGGCTTGAAGGCCCACGTCCCGTCCGTGATGTGCAGGACACAGGCCCCGTCGAAGTCGGGCATGGGCTCACTCGAGCCGTCCGACGCAATGAGCCGGTCAGCGTGCGCGTACGCGGACATCTGAAGGGCCACGTCCGGGTAGGTGGCCCGGCTCGTTTTCCAGTCCGCTATGACCGTGTGACGCTCGCCGGAGCGGTCCGGGGTGGGCTTGCCGTTCTCGTCCAGCCACACGTTCAAGATGGCATCGAAGGACCCGGCGTAGTTGTGCTCATCTGACCACGCGATGTCTTCGGCACGGACAAGCTCCGGGTTGACCGCCTCAAGGAACTGACGGAAGTGGTCCCGGTATGGGGTCAGGTCCGGGTGCACACGGCCCACAGCCTCACCGCGAACTAGGCGCTCAAAGAGGTCATGGGCTTCACTGCCCAGGTTCGCGCGGGCGGACGTGTACCGGCGGGCAGCGCCCTTGAGGTAGTCCACAGCGCCGGCCCGGTCGCGCTCCGCCATGGCCTTGACGAAATCGAGGGAGTCAACGGCCAGTTCAGCGGTCATCTTCGATGCCCAGTGCTGAAGGAAGGGCTTGGGCAACATGCTGATCACGGACGTGACGCCGGGGACCTTGATATCTGGTGTATCCGGGTCGAAGTAGAAGCGGCTGCCGCTTCGTGTAATGGTGCGAATCTGCCCCATGGGCTACGTCCCCTTTGGGCTCGTGGTGGATGGTTCACCACGGGTCTGGGGAGTGGATTGCCCAGGCAGTGACGAAGTGACGTAGTGACGTGCAACTCCGCTTGATGCTCTATGTATTGATGTGGTTGGCCTTATGGGTGGAACGGAAAGAAGCATCGTTCCGGCACTTCGTCACTCTGCCGCCGAACGCGCCGAAGCCCCGCCGGTCCGCTGGGGTCCAACAGGGCTTCGGGCGACAGGGGACGTGACGCGTCTCCAGGGTGTGTGTGACGGGTCAGATGGGTTCCGTCGCCCAGTCATTGACTCCTAGATGGTGCGAACATCCGTAGCCTGCGCCCCACGCTGCCCCTGGGTGATCTCGAACTCAACCCGCTGGTTTTCCTCAAGGTTCCTGAAGCCGGTGCCCACGATTGCGGAGAAGTGGACGAAAACATCCTCACCGCCCTCATCCGGCGAGATGAATCCAAAACCCTTCTCGCCGTTGAACCACTTCACGGTGCCCTGCGCCATCACTACCCCACCCTTCGATCACGTGGGCCGAAGCCACCTACGGCTGTCAGCTCGCACATGCCTCGCTTACCTGCACTCTGGTACGCGCCGCAGACTACCCACCATGCTCAGCGCCCAACCGCCCTCTGCAATTGAGCAGATGGCCGGGCCTCTTGGCCCATCGGACGGGCCTAGATCGTGTCCTTGATGGCAAGAATGCGGTCCGCCAACTTCTGAAGGTCGTTACGGGCCTTGCGCTTCGCGGCACCGGTCAGCTTCGGAGCGTTCTTCTCCGTCTTGTCGAGAGCCGCCGTGATGGACTCCACGTAGTTGGTCAGGCGCTGTTGCGGCGTGAGCCTCGAATCATCCCCGGCTTCAAGCTCCTTGGCGCGTTGCCGGCGCTCGCGCTCAAGCTCCGTGCGGCCCTTGCGGGGCAGTTCGATGCCCTGGGCCGCGTACAGGGAATAGACGGCTTCCGTCAGGCTTGCCGGAGCGGCCTTCGTCTGGGACTTCTTCGCCTTCTTGTACGCGGCGGCAGCGTCCGGGAACCGGCTCTCCGCTTCCTTGAGCCCGGCTTCTTTGTCGTCGTCCAGCGCGCGGAGCCATCCAACAAGCACATCGGAGTTCTTGTTCTGCACCGCCCGCTTCAGGCTCTTGAGCGCATCGTCCTTCTGTACTTCGTCGGGCTGGATCTCCGCGGCAACTTGCTTGTAGATCAGGGCCGCGCAGAGCTGGGTCTCCCGCTCCTTGGCCAGAAGGTCAGGAAGGCCGTTGTGGTCGGAGAGCAGACGCATGGACAGTTGGATCTGAGAGACCGCTTCGCCGATGTTGCCCATTTCCACGCCCAGGCGGACGCCCTCAAGGGCCTTCTCCGCACCCTGGTCCACGAGCGCCTGAACGTCCGGCGGGATGACGAGCCCGGACAGGCCCTTGCCGTCTTCCTCTTCGGTGTCCGGCGTCTCCTTGAGCGCTGCCGTCAGCTCGTCCCGAAGCGTGGTGCGGAGCTTCACAGAGCCTGCCCCCTTCAGCGCCTTGAGCTTGGCCTCCGTCTCCTCAACAAGCTCGTTGAGCGCTTCTTCCTGGCCTTCGGTGGCGAGCGCACGCGCCCGTTCAATGTTCGCCCTGATCTCGTTCGTGAGCGCGTCGTTCGCAGTCATGTGGACCTTCTCCCCTGTGTCCCGGCTCTTTTTCGGCACGGACTTCTTCTCTTCGTCCACCGCCATGGCAGCAACGAGCTTCACGCATGGAGTGCACGTGACATACGGCGTGTAGCAGAGACGAACGCCGTTGATCGGCTTGTTGCACAGCGTGCGGGTATCAGTACGTCGGGCCGTGTGTACGACCTTCCCCGTGGTCAGATAGAAGACCTCAAAGCCCTTCGGCTTCGTCACGGACCCCATGCCGACACCCCCGTAAGCTGGACCGAAGCGTTCTTTCTTGAAGAACGGTAGCAGCAACTTTCTTGTGTTTGGGGCCAGTTGGCCATACTCACGTGAGTAGAGGCCCCTGAAACGACCGAAGCCCCCCACCCGGTGAGGGGTGAGGGGCTGGAAACGATCGAACCGAAGCCGGGGCTCAGATGTACTGAACGAGCCGGTCAGCGGCACAGTGCAAGTCGTTGAGGCTGCCGACGTTCGAAATCGTCACGTCAGCCGGGTAGTTGTCTAGCGCGGTTTCGCTCTCGTGCTGAGCGTTGGTGCCCAGGGCCGGAGCCCCGGGACGGATGACTCGAACGAGTGTGAAGCCCCGGTTCTTCAGGGCCTCACACTCGTTCACATGGCGCACGTCGGTGACGACGACCGGCAGATTCCACCGGTCGGCAACCGTGATCTTGTCCATGGCGAGCGAGACCCAGTGGTTCGGGTCCTGTTCGCGGGCTGCCTGCCCCAGGCGCTGAAGCGTCCGGCGAATCTCCGGACAGTCGTCTTTGGCCTTCTCCCAGCCCCAGCGGCGTACCGCGTCACTGAGGCGGACCGGGACCGGACCATACCCGGCGGGCTCGTACATGACGATGGGGTCCAGCCCGTGGGCCATGTCCTTGAGCGGGTCAGCGAAGGCCACCCGTGTGAAGCTCCACTCCGAGACGAGCCGGCGGGCAACGGTGTCTTTGCCGGTCCGGGCCCGGCCCATGAGTGCGGTGTGTCGATAGGTCATCCCCAGTCCCCTTCGGTGCGTTGGTCGTCACCGGGGGTCTGGGGAGCCGGTTGCCTTACGGGCGGTACTGGCCGGTGTACGCGGCTACGGTCTTGGCGTTCTCCACGCGCTGGACTACCTCACCGGTGCCGAGTGCGGCAGCGACCACGCCCAGGATGAGCGGGGACGGCAGCGACGGAGCGAAGTGGGCCACGAGTGCGAGTACGGCCACGGCCACCGCGTAGATACGGGCCGCGTGAGTCTTGATGAACGGCAAGGTGTTCCCCCTGTTGATTGCTGTGAGTGATGGTGTGCGCCCCGGCGTGGACCAGCTGGTTCCCGCGGGAGCGCTTCGGCCGCTCAGGCGGCACGTTCAGTGACGGTCAGACCTTCGGGACGCGGAGCTTGTCCCAGCTCGACTTGCCGGGCCACCCGTCCGCGTCGGAGCCGGTGAAGCCCAACTTGCGCTGCCACTTCGCGTAGGACTGGCGGTCCGCATCTGTCCAGCGCGGGCCCGGCCCCTCCGCGTAGGTGGTGCAGCCTTCCGCCAAGAGCCGGCGGCCCATGGCCGTGACCAGTGGGGAGTTCGGGTTCTTCTTGAACCATGCGGCCCCCGGAAACGGGGCATAGCCCTTCGACGGCTCCGGCTTCGACGGCTTCGGCTTGCCCGGCTCGAGCGCTCCGGACTTCACCAGCTCGTACAGGGCCGGTCCCGGACACGCGGTGGCGTATCCGTCCCGGTGGCCCTTGATATCCGCCCCGGCGCCGTGGCTGCGAAGGTAGCTGATCGCATCCTTCAGGCCCTGAACCTGGGCATCGGTGGGCTTCGTGTGGCCGGAGCTGCCGACGAAGGCGAGCACGGCGAAGTGGTCCCGGTTCAGTGTGGTGTTGCCGTTGGCCGCGTTCTGCGCGTTGCGGCCCCGACCGTCAAACACATAGCCATGCGGGCAGACGGCAAGGTTGTAGGCGAAGTCCGCCCAGCCGTTGCCGTCCATGTGACTGTTCTGGACCTTGCGCATGTACGCGGCACAGGTGGAGTGGTCGCCGGCGCTGTACGGGGCGCCCAGGTAATGGACCTTGACGCCCTTGTTCCGGGCAACCGTCGTGTGGCCGTTGCGGGGAGTTCGAGCGCCCCAGTGGGTACGGGTCACGAACTTCAATTCGTCTCCCTCTTCAGGTGGGAGCCCCTGCCCGAATCAGGGGCAGGGGCTGTGTTCTCACCTGGGGTCTGGGGAGTGGATTGCCCCTATGCGAGTGCGGCCCAGAAGCGGTTACTGCCGTTCTCCACAGAGCTGAGCGTGATGGTGGCCGGGGCCGTGGTGGCAGCCGTTCCGGCAATAGAGCCGTACCGCTTCACGTTGGTCAGCCCGAAGACGTTGGGCGGAGCGCCGAAGGCGGAATCGGCCACGAGCATCATGGGACCGTCCTGGGTCGTGGTGTTGTAGCGGAAGGACCACGCCACGTAGTAGATCCCGGCTGCCAGGTTCGCGTTCGCGGTGAGTGGGGCAGCCACCGTCTTGCCGCCCGCATCGTGTACGCCGGGGATGACGGTCTCTCCGGTCAACACGGCCGTGGTCGCTACCCGGGTGCCGGACGCGTTGTAGATGGCCCCCCATGAGCCCGCGAGCATCCCGCCTGCGTACCCGCCGAAGTGCCAGACGATCTTGGAAATGGTCTGGGTGCTCTTCAGGACCACGGCCGTGAGCCTCAGCGTGGCGTTCCCCGGGTAGAGGGGCGTACTCATCCCAACCGCGGGATCGAATGCCCACGCCTTCAGGCCCAGGTCCGATGGCTCCCACATGTGGTCCGTTGGGACTTCCGGCGGGAGCTGGGCCAAAGGCAGCCGGGTTGCTCCGTCCAGCGAGGCAACACCGTTCCCGGCTCCGCGGGCCGTGGTGGCGAGCGCGGACACGTCGGCAGCCGTGAGCGTGACCGCTCCGGTCTTGCCGTTGACGGAGCTGACTGCCCCGGTGCCGCCCGCCCCGACTTCGAGAACGGTTCCGTCAGCCTGCCGGATCTTGAGCTTGCCGCCTTCGCTGTAGGCGATGACGCCACCAGTGAAGGACGTGGTGGGCACGGTCCCCGCGTCTTGCATGACCAGGATGCCGCCGGAGCCTCCGCCATAGCTTCCGTAGGTGCCAAGGATCAGGCTTCGGATCTCCGCGCCGGTGTTGGACAGGAGCTGTCCCGCCTTGTTCACGGCCGTGTACGTGGTGTTGTCTGCGGCGGTGGCCTTGAAGATGTCCAAGCCCGTGCCCGCGTAGACGACATTGAGTGTGCCGTCCATGCGGGAGTACCCGCCATTGTTAGCGACCGCTCCCACGTCACCAGCGCTAAGCACAATGTCCGGGCCCAGCTTCCCGTTCACGGTGTTGACGCTGCCGTTGCCCGGGTCGCCCTTCGGCCCCTGGGCCCCGGTGGCTCCTGTCGCTCCGGTGGCTCCCGTGCTACCGGTGGCCCCGGTGTCACCCTTCGGGCCCTTCAGGTTGCCCAGCGGGTTGCCCCAGCCCGATGCGGTGTGCTGCCAGATCTCCCCGGTATCACTGCGAAGGAGCATGTCCCCAACCTTCGCGTCGGTGCTGGGCGTGGTCGTGGTGCTCACGTACCACTGAGAGCCCCGAAGGTCCCCGCCCACCTTCGCCCAGGTGCCACCGCTCTTCTTCCACATGGTCACGGTGGTGTGCGTGATGCCCAACAGGGTTCGCGTGTCGTACTGGGTGTAGAAGTCCCCGTTCATGCCCAGCGAAGCCGCCGGGGCTGTGCTGCCGGTGTAGATCTGGGAGCCGGGTACGGGCACATAGTTGGGTGTGGTCGGGTCGGCCGGTGCCACGTCGGCAAGGTCCACGTCTGGGGTGGCCTTCGGCAGCAACAGGGCGAAGTTCCGGGAGCCCACGACTCCGGCAAGGTTCTCCTTGACCGTGTAGGTCCACCCGCTGGGGTTCATGCCCGGTGCGTCGGTTGCCGGCAGGCTCACGGAGAAGCCTCCTGTCTCGTCCAGCGTGGCCACGACGGGTCCGGCTATGAACAGGTCCGACGCGGGGAAGGTGAGCAATCCCGGCGCGGTGAAGGTGATGGTGCCCGCGAGTGCCCGACCGTCCGGGCCCCGGTATCGGCTGTGTACGCGGACGGTCGGAATCTCCGGCGGCAATGGTGTGGTCATGCGTCCCCCTGAAACGAAAAGGGGCCCCTACTCACGTGAGTAGAGGCGCCCTCCGAACGGTCTTACGGGCGGGCCAGAAGTTCGGCCACCTGGGCGCGAAGCTCCGCGTTCTCCCGCCTCAACTCCCTGACTTCATGGCGAAGTTCAACGATCTCGTCCGCCTGCCGCTGGGCTTTGAGCGCCCACGCTTCGGCTTCCTGCCGCCATGCGTCCCGCATCCCCGACTTCCACCGCCTGAGCGAGAAGGCAACGAACACCAGGAGCGGAACGACGATCTCAGCGGCCCCATAAAGGCGCGCTAGCTCCATGCGTCCCCCTTACACGCTGAAGTGCGGCTCTGTGATGTCGGGCGCGCGGCCCCAAGAGCTTCCGCTTCCGCGGGCCCAGGCCCACCCATCAGTGCTTGCTTCCGGAATGCGTTCCGCGGGGAGTCCCACGCAGTAGTGCATGGACGACAGGCCATAGGAGCCGTACCGGATTGAGTCGTCAATGATCTGCGGAATGGTGATCCAACCCGCAGCAACATTGCCCATGTTGGACCCGCCAAGAACCGTGGTTTGCCAGTCCGAACCGGGGTCCACCGGCAGCGGGCCGCCCTTCGTCGGGGCCGCCTTGTTGGTTCGCTTGAAGAAGCCGAACAGGTCAATGGTGTCCTTGTCCGAGTCGTACGACTCCGGGCCCACCTTGTAGCGGTGCTGAAGCTCCACGGTGTAGATCGTGGTGTCATCGGCGTAGTCCCAGCCGTACGGGATGCCGTGGACCCAGCGCATGACCACAACGCCGAGTGACCGCGTGGCCGATCCGGTCAGGTTGAAGACCCGGGAGGCGCTGACGATCTCGCGTTGCGCGTTGCCCGTGTGTCGAAAGGCGGCAAGCCGGATCTCGGCTTCGCGCTTGCCGGTGAGCAAGTGGTCTGTAATGAACTTGACTTCGAGCCGATCGAAGACCATGCCGGTCACGTTGGCGATTCCGAAGGATGACCAGATGTTGCCGCCTACCTGGGGGCGTCCCTGGGCTGCCCATTCGGTCTGCGGGTACCGGTCAAAGCTGTTCACGGGCACCGGGGCGCGTTCGATCGCGGAGAGCCGGCGCTTGAGTTCGGCTAGCTCGTTCACCAGGGACGGGGGGACCGTATTAGCTTGGGTTGGCATTGATGAACAACTCCTTGTTCGCGAGCGCGAGACGTATGGATTCGGTGCCGTTCGCGTCCACGGTGGTGGCGCACTCGGTTACGGCGAACTCGTCCAGGAAGGCCACGTATCCGGCGTCAGCGTCCACGGCCACGTAATCGCCGGGCACGAAGTCCAGCGGCCCGTACTGGCCGGGGTAGAGGGTGAGTTCCGGGATGGCTGCCGGGGCTGATCCGGCGTTCACGATGGCCTGGGCCTTGCTCTTGAGCGTCTGGGTTTCCTTCACGTCCTGATAGGTGCCGACCATGACGCGCTCAGGCATGCGGGCGGCAAGCTCCGCGTTCTCGAAGATTCCAACGAGCTTTTCGCCGTTGCCCCGGTCGGCTCCGGTCGCATAAGCCACGGTGCACAGGGCGGTGGAGTCGTAACTCACCTGGGTTACAACGGCGTTGACGCGATGTGTGAGCGTGCGCGTGGAGGAGCCTTCCCGGCTCGAGATCACGAACCGGTGCCCGACTTTCGTGTTGGGCGTGGCCCAGTACGGCACGTAGCGGAAGTTGAAGCCATTGATGTTGTCAGCCAACTGTTCAATGGCCTCACCGGCGTTCTTCAGCTCGTAGCGGGTCCATACGGCGGTTCGCTTGTGCCCGGTGGTGGTGATCGTGTCCGTGGCGGTTCCGATGCCGTTGTCTGCGTTGAAGTAGCCGAACCACGCCTTGAGAAGGTCCGCCTGTTCCACGGTGCGGGCTGTCCAGCCGTTGACGAAGGCACGGCCCTTGTAGTGCGAGTGGTAGCCGGAGGCGCCCAGGCTCAGCGTTCCTGCCGCGATGTCCGCGGAGGCGGTCCACACAATCCCGCCCCAGACCGGCAAGCCGTCCCGCACGATGACGAGCCCGCTGATTCCGGGGCTCAAGGTGGTGGGGTCGGCTTCCGGAGCGAAGAGCGGCATGCCCACGGAGGCGGACCCGGCAGCGTTCAGCGAGTGCGTGAACGCTATGCCGGTGACCGGCAGGCGGGTCACCACGGCGCCGGTCTTCAGGTTGGTCTGTAGGACCGTGTACTTCGCGCCCATCACACCCACCTGTTCCGCCACGTGAGGACCGCCTCCGTGGCTCGAGTGGTGGCGGTGCTGGACAGGCTGAGCCGGTGTTCCCCGAAGCCGTATTCGGGCCACGTTGAGCCGGCGGTGATCCGGTCGTTGAACCCGGTGCCGGTGGCAGTGGCGGTGACGAGCTGGGCCGGGCTGTTGATTGTGATCCCGCCCGCGAGCGGCACCATGCCGAAGTACAGACCCGTGATCTCGTCCGTGAGAACACAGTCCTTCGCGTTGTCCAGCGTGATCACGGGCAGTGCCGGAACGGACCCGGGGTAGACGAAGCGGAGCTTGGGGTTGCTTCCCTCCCAGGGAGAGGAGAGCTTCAGCGTCACCAGCTCGTCCCCGTAGATGTGCGGGTCCGTGGCGTACAGCTCCACGACGATGTTGCAGACCCGGTTGGCGAAGTTCAGATCAATGGGACCTGAGCGCTTCCGGGGTCGGGCGTTGACGAAGGCCGTACGTCCGGCAGCAAGACCGGGAAAGCGAAACCGGAGCGGTCTCTCCTCCCCGGCCGGAGCGAACGCGGCATTGACGAGCCCCAGGGCCTGGGCGAACTCGTCATTGGTGGAGCCGTAGACCTCAAGAGTCAAGGTCACGGTCCGGCCATTCAGGTAGTCGTCCCCCGGATACTGGCCGTGCTGTTGCACAAGGGTGAGGTCCGATGACCTCACGTCCGGCAGGGACACGAGCCCGTCAACTCCGACGATGGATATGGCGGAGTCTGGTTCCCCCATGACGAGTCCGGCGTATTCGGCGGTCCAGTCGTTCAACTCCGCCATGCTCACCCCCCGTTGGCCCTACTCACGTGGGTAGGGCGTCATGCCGTGCGAAGGGCCCAGGCGACTTCCCGCCCGATGGCCCAGGGGTCCGCGTTCGTGCGGACGTTGACCACGGCGGAGCCCCTGGCGGGACTCGTGTGGTTCGGGATCACGGTTGATCCACTGGGCAGGGACACCCATTCCGGTCCGCGCTCACCCACACGGGTCAGGCCCTGGGCCGGACCGCCCATGGCACGCACGTGGGGAATCGGACTGTCGGGAAGGTCGATGGACAGTGCGCCCCAGCCGAGCTTGTTCGGGATGGCCCAGTTCAGAAGGTCGATGACCCCGTTGAGGGCTCCCTTGGCTGCCCGGGTCACGGTGGCTGCGAGGCTGGACGCGAAGCCGCCCAGGCGAGACAGTCCGTCCTTCAGTCCGTCGATGAGCCGGCCACCGATGTTCAGCGCCGCGCGGGCCATGTTCCCGGCGGTCTGACCGATCCGGCCGGGCAGATCACGGAAGAAGCCGAGAACGGCGTTCAGTCCGTCGCGCGCCTTGTCGCGGACCCACTGGAATGCCTGGGCCGTGGCCTTCTTGATCGTGTCCCAATGCTTGATCAAGAGCCCTGGGCCGGTGAAGTTCATGAACAGGTTCACCAGGAAGTCCCAGGCGGCCTTGATCTTGTCGCGTATCCAGTCGAAGGCTGCCCCGGTCGCGTTCTTGATCGTGTCCCAGTGCTGGACGATCAAGCCCACCAGCGTGACGTTCATGAACAGGGCAACCAGGAAGTCCCAGATGCCCTTGATCTTGTTCCACACCCAGTCCCACGCCTGGGTGGTCCAAGCAACGATGCTGTCCCAGTTGGCCCAGATCAGGGCCGCGAGACCGACCACGGCAGCGATGATCAGCGCGACCGGGCCCATGGCGATCAACCACGCGGCAGCCATGCGGCCCGCCTGTATGAGCGCCTGGGCGCCCATGGCGATCCACCCGCCCACGACGATGGCCGCGGAGACCACCGCTTGTCCGGCGGCTCTGAGCCACCCTCCGACCACGGCCCAGTGAGCGAGCACCTGTGTTGCGGCGCTGCCGGTGGCGGTGGCTGTGGAGGTGACCCAGGCGGTCACGTTGGCTATGGCCGATGTGGTGGCCGTGGCGCCCCAGGCGATAAGCGCGGGGAGGAGAAGAACGGTGATGAGCCCGGCCACGATGGTGATGGGCGTCTTGTATTCCTCGAAGAACCGGCCCACCCCGGCGCCCACGTCAATGAGGGTGTCCAGCGCCGGGAGCAACAGGCCCCCGATCACGTCCACGGCGCCGTGCTGAAGGGAGCGCCAGAACGCGGACAGGCGCGTTGAGGCGTTGTCGTGCATGGTGTCGCCGGCGCGCTTCGCGGCCCCTTCGATGTTGCCCAGGGAGCCCGCGGCCTTGTCCACGTCCATGGCGAACAGGGCGGCACCCAGGTCTTCACCGGGACCGCCGAACAACGTCTTGATGGCTGCCGCGCGGTCTGCGGAAGCGGGCATCTCCCGGAGGGCGTCAAGCACCTTGTCCATGGCTGCCTTCGCGGAGTCGCCTCCGGCTGCCACGTCCTTGACGATCTGCCCACCGTTGAGCCCGATGGAGTTGAACGTTTCCTCAACGGCCGCACCGCCCTGACCGGCTACAAGGCTGAACTCCTTGATGGCATCGGAGACTTGATCAGCGTCCCGGGCTCCACCTTGTAGGCCCTGGGAGATCAGGCCCATGGCCGTGGCACCGTCCAGACCCAGGGTCCGGAAGTTGGTGCTGTATTCGTTGAGTACGTCGGCTAGGTCTTCGGCCTTGTTGGCGCCGTTCTGGGCACCGGCCGTGATGATGTCGAAGGCTTCGTCAGCGTTCTTCGCGAGCCCCGTCTTGATCATCTGGGCCACGGCGTTGGACGTGGGCCCGACTTCCTCACCCAGTACGGCGGCAACGTCCATGGCCCGCTTGCCGACGTTGGCAAGCTCGTCCGCCGTGGCGTTCGCGGGAACCAGTCCCTCTTGCCAAAGCGCCTTGAGAGCGGCGTTGGCGTCCGCCACCGACTCACCCCAACCGGACGTGTAGATCTGTCCGGCTGCCTGGCCCAGGGCCTGGGCTTCGGCAGGAGTGGCGCCTAGCTGAGCCGCGAGAAGATCATTGCCCTTCTCCTCTTCAAGGGCTTCGTTGAGCCCGGCCACGAGAGCGGCACCGATGGCAGCGCCGGCGAATGCTGCCGCTCCGCTGAAGCGTTCTCCGAACGAGCCGACTTCGGCCCCGGCTTCGTCCGCGCCTTCGGCAACGGCGTCCCCCAGGTTGCCCGCCGCTTCGGTCGCTTCCCGGAGTGCTGCCTCCACCTGATCAGCGAAGGCGGTCACGTCCGCGGAACCACGCTCGAGGGACGCGGCAAGATCCGACTCGTCCCCGAGAAGCGTGATGGTGATGGGCTTTGCCACCCCGGCCCCCTTACGTCATGACCGGCGTGCGCCGCTCCCCCGTGGTGCTCCCGGACGTGCGCCCCCGTTGCGCGCGTCGGTTCTGTTTGTTCTGCCGCTCAACGTCGGCGGTCATCTGATCCACCAGCGCGTTGAAGTCCCGCAGTTGCAGGGACCGCACGTCCGTCCACGTGAGTCCACGGAAGTGGCCTACGAGTCGGGCGCAGAGAACTACGCGCTGGGCGCGGTAGGGTCCGGCTTCGCCTTGCCCTTGAACTCGAGCCGAAGGCGGCCCGCGTCCGCTGCCGAGAAGTTCGGGTCTTCACGGCGCTTGAGGACCACGGCCATGGCCCGCAGCATCGGGCCCCGGCGCTGACCGGGCTTACGCAGCTCGTCCAGCGGGGCGTTCGTGATCTCTTCGATAATGTCGATTTCGTCAATCGTCAGGCTGTTGAGATCCAGGGAGAGAAGTTCTCCCAGGTCCCCGCCCATGCCGGGCCTCTTCGCCATGCCTAGTCCCCCTCAAGATGCTGACGGACCACGGCGCTTATCTCGCGCTCGTAGGTCTCGGATACTTCGGCGCTCTTGCGCGCCATGGCCCTGAACAAGAACCGGTTCGGCTTGATCCCACGCTTCGGGTAGCCGAAGTGCACCGGGGCCGCGTACGGGACGCGCGCGGCGGAGCCCGCCTTCACCTGGGCGCCCTTGACGGACGCGGTGACCTTGACGGACTTCGCCAACTTCCCCGGCTTGTAGCGCTTGCTGGACTTCGCGTCCCGCGCTCCCTTCGGGGCGGTTGACTCCGCCTCCGGCTTGACCACCTCAGCGGCTTTCTTGTTCGCGGCCCGCATGGAGTTGTTCAACTCCCGGCTCTTGAGCCGGCGGACGTTCTGTTGAAGGCCCCGCATGCCTTGCACGCGGACCGTGAAGGCGCTCGTGCGGGCCACCGGGCCTCACTCCTTGTCTGGGGTGCTCATTGCCTTCGCCGGTGCGGCGGGCTTCGGCTCCGTGTAGGTCAGCCGGATGGCCGGGGTCCCGTCGCCCGGGTCCAGCACGCGGAAGGGCAGGGTGTGAACGGTCACGTCATCAACGGACGCCTCCGGGGACTCCCCGGTGAACTGGATAGCCGGGCATTCGATCTTGAGTGATGTGCCCGGGGTCAGGCCCGTGAGGTCTGTACGGAAGCCGATGACCTCACCGGCAACAAAGGCTTCGTAGAGCTTGAGTGAGTCCGCGGAGAACTCCCCTTCAAGCTCACCCTCGTAGGTGGGTACGGCAGCACGGACCGGGGTCTTCTTCAGGGCGTTGGCCCGCAGAAAGCGGCGGTCCGTCTTCATGCCCCTATCCCCGGTGAGGGAGAGCTTGCCCGCGTCCAGCGCGACCGGTGCCCCGGCCCGAGTCAGGGTGATGGCCGTGCGCGTCCAGTCGTACGGGCGGGCCACGGTCGGGTAGGTGATGGGCAGCGCCTGAGCCGGCGCGCTCGAGTGGGACACGTCCTGAAAGTCGAAGGACACGTTGAGCGTGACCGCGCTCTCCGTCTCTGCGGTCAGCTCCCACTCAGTGGCTACACAGCCCACATGCCGGTAGGCGACTTCCGTTCCATCGACGGTCGGCCGGATCATCTGGGCCGTGAAGCTGGGCGACTGGGAGACCGGGGCGGTCTCGAAGACGTGGACCCGTGCGGTCTCCGTGTCGGTGAAGCTGTACTTGTCGAAGGCGGCTCTCAGGAGAGCGGCAGCGCCCACGTCCAGGAGATCAACTTCAAGCTCTCCCTCACCGCCCATCGTGACGATGTTGCGGCGGTCCGCGCGGGCGGTCTGCATGCCCCGGCGAAAGCCCACGGACTCAATGAACTCCTTGGCCACCTTCCACGAATCGGCCTTGCCTTCGTAGCCGATCGTGGACGTAGGCGCCGTGCCGTACGTGGCCTCTTCTCCAATTCCAATGGCAGCGTCCAGCGCCATGCGGTCCCCCTAGGTTGTGGTGCGTCCGCGCACCCTCACGCGGACCGTCAGGGCGCTGTACGCCCCGTCTGTGGTCTCTGCGGTCTCGACATTCGATGACTCCGGGCGCAGGTCCAGAAGTCCGGCCACGCTCGCCCGGTCCACGGCCCGGCAGGCGTCCGCCACCACGTCCCGAAGGACGTAGGCGCCCCGCTCAGCGCCGATCGGGTCGCCCGGTGCGATCACCACCGCGTGGGCTTCCACGTAGCCGGTGACGCTCGTGGGCTTGCTGGGCCCGGCCCGCATGGCGACGGGCTCAAGCTCTTCGTCCGTGGTGGCGCCCAACCAGATCTGTTGCCGCCTATCGGACTGGCCGGTCTCGGCAAAGGTGAGTTGCACCCCCGTAGGGACGAGCCCCTTGAGCGCGTCGAAGAGCGCAACCTTCGCCTCAAAGATCAGCGGCATTCGGGCCCCCTACAGGAAGAAAAACGGCAGGCGGACCCGGTACCTGTTGAGCTGGGCGTTGACCTCCGGCAGGCTCGTGGGCCGCCAGTTGCCGCCCGCCTGGGCAAGCTGGATCGAACCGAATTCGGTTTGAAGCTGAAGCGCCCGGTCCGGGACGCGAGAGACGAGATCCAACACGTACTGCCGGGCGATCTTGCGGACACACCACCGGATCGTTTCCGGCGGGGCATCGACGCCTTCCCACGTGCGTCCGCAGTAGCTTTCGACCGTCTCAACGGCGTAGTCGATGGCTTCGGACAGCAACGCATCCGGGAAGGTGGCCGTGTCATCCAGCCCGTCCAGCGCCCTCAACTCGTCCACGGTGGCGTATGACATGCGCTCCCCCCAGAGCAGGGGACCCCGTACTCACGTGAGTAGGGGGTCCCCGTCATTCGTGCGTGCTCTTACGCGCCTGCCTTGACCGTGAGCACCTTGACCGCGCGCTCATCCACGAGCAGACCGTCAGCGCGCTGAAGGAAGCGGTAAACGATCTGGTCGTTGAGGAACTTGAGGTCAACGGAGCGCTCCACGCGAAGCGGACCGGCCAGACGCACGGTGTACTTCGACAGGTCACCGAAGGTCACCTTGTCGTCCGGCACGCCCACGTCAGTGAGGACCGGGCGACCGTTGAAGGTGTCCGGAGCGCCCACGATCACGGAGGACTGCCACAGGTACTGACCCTGACCGTCCTTGAGCTTGCGCATCTGGGCCGCCACCTTGTCGGAGACGACGAACGCGGCACTGGCCCGGTAGGAGCTGGGCAGCTCGTAGAAGAGGTCAATGAGCGCGTCGGAAACGGTCGCGTCCTTCGCGGTGGGCGTGAACGTGGCGGTGGCCGGTGCGCCGGCGGTGATGATGCCGCGCGGCTGGTTCGTGCCCGTGCCAGTGAGGAAGTGCGCCCCCATGCCCGCACCGATGGCCGGGCCCGCGTCACCCACCAGGAAGGAGACGAGATCAAGGGCCTGATCCTGTACGAACTCCGTGGACAGGGTGGAGGCGTATCCGTACTTGTAGGCGCCCACGGACCGCTGAACCGTGGTCGGGTTGGACTCCGGGACGGCAGCGTTCTCCGTCACAATGGACGCGGCAGCCCGGCCGGTGACAACGGTGAAGTCCATGGGCTCACCGGCACTCGTGGTCAGGATCGTGGCGCCCCCGCGCATGATGGTGGAGCGCTCCACGGCCTGGGCCAGAAGCCGCCCGTACAGGGTGCGTCCGAAGGTGGTGTTGCCCGGGTTGGTCTTCGTGTCGATGGCCGCGCGGGACTCCGGCGCTTCCGGGGCGAAGGTCAGCCCCTCGTTGATCTTCAGCGAGCGGAGCTGTTCCGCCGCCTGGGCCAACTTGTCCTGTGTCTCTCGCTTCGCCTTCGCGGAGCCGGTGCCGTTCAGCCCGGCCATGAGGGCGCTGACGGACTCGCCGGACTTCAGGACTTCAATGCCCCGCTTGATCCGACCGTCATAGTCCGCAATGGCGCCCAGGAGCGCGGTCTCCTTGGACCGCGCGTCCGCGTCCATCTCCTTGCCCGCGAACTCTTCGGTCAGTGACCGGAGTTCGGCGGTAGCCCGCTCGCGCGCCTCAAAGTTCGCGCTCAGGGTCGTTGCATCCATCTGTGTTTCCCCCCGTGATGATGAGCGCGCGGAACAGTGCACGCGCGTTCTTGTGCTCGTCCGGCTCGTCCTCTGCGGGCTCGTCCGGGTTCGGCTCGTCCGGCCCCCCAGCCGGCTCGTCCGTGCTCTCCTGCGACTCATCCGGGGTGTCCTCTTCGGACTCCTTCGGGTCTTCGTCGTCCGCCTTCGCGGAGCGGAGAGCGACGCCTAGCACTGCCTCAATGGACCGAAGTGCCGCGTCAGTTGTGGGATACGCCGGGGTGAGGACTGGCCCCACTTCGGCAACATCCATTTCGGTGATCTCCCGCACGGGGAGACCGGTCTCCGGGTCGGAGCCCGCCCGGCGCTGCCCGCCCCTGCCCACGCGGAAGGTGAAGGAGCTTCCCTTCACGTCCCCGCGCTTGAGGAGTTCGGCAAGGTCCCGGCCAGTGCTCGTGTCGGGAAGATCAATCTCGTACCAACCGCCGTGCTCGTCCTCACCCACGCGGAGCGTTCCGGACGAGCGCCGGCCAAGCACCTGATCCACGTTGTGGTTGAAGGTGGCCACCACGTCGTTGCGCTCGAGAGACGCCATTCCGGCGCCCGGTGTGATGCGCTCACGGAAGCCGCCCAGGTCGTGGCTCAGCTCGTTGAAGCGGTAGGCGTACCCGCGCATGGTGAAGCCGTCGCCCTTCGCCCGGATCTCAGCCGGACTCGTCAGGCTTCGTGTCTCCGTCATCGTCTTCGTCCCCCTCGTTCGTCTCGTCCGGCTCCGGGGTCTCCGGCTCCGGCGTGGTCGCGCTCTCAGGGGTCTCGTCTTCGGCGGACACGTCGCCCAGGTTCAGCGGCACGCGGTAGGTGGTGCCCAGACCGTTCGGCAACGGCTCAAGGTCTTCAGCGGCCCGCACTTCGTCAATGCTGTAAATGCCGTTTTGAAGGCCCAGGCTGTAAAGCTCCATGCGCTCTTTCGGGGCTCCGCGCTGGATTCCGTCCAGCGAGAACTTCACGAACTTGTGCCGGTCGGCGGTCTCTGCGAACAACAGGCGCGTGAACCCGGCTTCGATGCGCTCGAGCCACGGCCGAAGGCTGAACATGGAGAAGGCTTGGTTCTGTTCGGCTAGACCGCTTCCCCAGCTCGTGGAGCCGGACGCGTCGGCTATCAGGTGCGGCGGAACGCCGAAGATGCGGGCAATCTCGGGAACCTGAAAGGCCCGGGTCTGTAGGAACTGGGCTTCGTCCGGGCTCAGCGAGACCTTCGAGAACCGCGCTCCCTCTGTCAGGAGCGCCACCCGGTGGGCGTTGTCCGGGCCGGTGTTGGCCAGGCGCCATGCCTCCCGGGCACGGGCAAGCCCCTCTTCGCTCATGGCCCCGGGGACTTCCACGATGGCCGCGGGAACGGCGCCGTTCGCAAAGAACTTGCTGCCGTACGTCTGGGCCGCGAGCGCGAGACCGATGGACTCACGCGCGTAGTTGATCGGGCTCACGCCGGTGAACTCACCGGGCAGCATCATCCTGGGGATGTGCAGAATCTCCCGGGAGGTGAAGTAGCCAACGGCCACTTCGTTGCCGTCCGCGTCCACGTCCCAGGCTTCGAAGACCTTGCGCCGGCTGCCGTCCACGGTCACCGCGTGCGTGGTGATCCGGGACGGGTCCAGCACATCCAGCCCGGCAATGCCGGTGTTGTCCGGCGACCACCGCACGGCGAGATAGGCGTTGCCCTCAAGGAGCAGGGACAGCACGATCTGAGAAATCAGGTCGATGCGGCCCAGCCCGCCCGGCTCCGCCGTGGGGTAGTCCAGCCACAGCGGTGAGTTGATCTCCCGGCGAGCACCGCCCCGCCGCGAATAGGTAGCGACCGGGAGCGTGGCAATCGTCTCCGACAGGAGCCGGATACAGGCGAACACCGCGGAGACCTGAAGGGCGGTGGAGCCGTTCACCCGTTGCCCGGCGGACGAGACCACACCGGGGTACGGGTACAGGTCCGTATCCGGCTCCCAGGTGGCCCGCGTCTCAGCGCGGGGCTTGAAAAGCGCAGACCAAAAGCCCACGATCTCACCCCCGTGCCCGCGCACAGAGGCGGGCTAAAGATCGTCGAAGAACTCCGCGCTACCCCCGTAGGCGAAGACCTCACCACCGTCTTCCCAGGTGGCGAGTATTGGCGCGTCAGCGAAGCCGGGGTTGTCCTCACGCCACAGCACCGCACCGTGGGCGGCAAGGATCATGGCTATGGCAAGGTCAATCTTCCGGCTGGAAGACGCATGTTCTTTGGTGATGCGGGCCCCGTGCTTGTCCACCCGGAGCACCGCGTTGCCGATGTGGCGGGCCAACGCCGGGTTCCCGTCGTGGCTCAACCGGCCGTCCCTTGCCGCGTCGTACACGGCCTGAGTCGCCGGGATCATGCGCTTCAGAGAGTTCGTCGGGAAGCTCTCCACTGGGTGGCCCTCCGCTTCAAGGCGGTCAAGGGTCTCCTCCCAGCGGTACGGGTCGGCAACCAGCGTGCGGACCGTGTACGTGTCCAGCGCGGAGCGGAGCGCGTCCCGCACGTCCGCCATGGGCACCCGCCAGTGGGCGTCATCCGGCGGAGCCTCCCAGTGGCCCACGACGAAGACGCGTAGGTCTGCCACGCGGGCAGCGACCAACGCTGTGGAGTCGCCCTTCCATGACCCGTCGAAGCCCAGGACCACGGCGTCACCGGGGCTGAGTTCGTCGTCCACGGCCAGGGAGTCCCATAGGCCGTGCGGCAGCCACGAGCTACCGCCCCGGACGAATTGGCTGAGACGGTAGATCCGGAAGCTAGCTTCCGTGGAGCGCTGACAGGCGGCTTCGAAGTCCGCCACGTTCAGGATGTCGAAGGACGGGTTGCAGCGTCGCCAGACCTCTGGGTCCGTGTGGTCCACGGTGTCCCCGATGCGCGGGCCCCACGAGCGGTAGAAGAGCGTGGGGTCCTCAAGCTCTCCGGCGTTCACGCGCTCGCCCTGGGTGCAGAGCAGAGCGAAGGGCCCATCGGGGTCCGGTCCGGCGGTGGAGATCACCCAGAACATGGGCTGATTCCGTGCGGCAGAGCCCAGGGTCAGCGCGTCGAAGAGATCAGCGCTCTTGGCGAAGGCGTACTCATCAAGGCTGACGGAGCTGGGGTTCAGGCCCTGTTGCCGGCCCGCGTCCGCGGACACCACGCGATAGGTGTTGTCCCCGTACCGGATGATGTCCCGCTGAACCTCACAGACAGCCGACAGGCGGGGCGACGCAACAACCATGGCCTTCGCAGCGTCGAAGACCATGCGGGCCTGGGCCCGGTCGTTGGCGGCAGCGATGATCTGACGCTGAGCGTCCGCCCGGTCTGCCACCAGGTGGTACAGCATGATCCCGGCGGCAAGCGTGCTCTTGCCGTTCTTCCTCGCGACGCACACCACGGCCGTGCGGTGCGTCCGGCACCACTGGCCGAAGGCGTCCCGCTCGAGCCGGTAGGCGTCAACGAGTAGTTCGCGCTGCCACGGTAGGAGCGTGAAGGGCTGCCCGGCGAAGGAGCCGGTCAACACACAGAAGGTCTCTATCCAGTTGGCCACGCGGTGGCCTTCGGAGGGGAAGTCAGCTCCGGCCGGGATGTGCCGTGCGATGACAGGATCAAGCCCGTCCCACATGCGGCACCCCCGGTCAGAAATCGGCGGGGCTTGCCGCCACCCGGCGGGCTTCCGCCGCAACAATGCCCAGCCGCATGCGGGCTTCAGGCGTGAATCCAATGGCGTTCTCAATGGCGCGGAGTTCGCGCTCCGTTGACTCCACGAACCGCATGGCCGGGTGAATGGCGGGCTGCCCGGTGGAGCCCACGACAGAGAGCCCTTCGGCGTGGATCAGGTCCAGCAAGTCCGCGCGCCGGTCGTGGAGTTCCGCGTATCGGAGAATGACGTTGCGGTCCGTCTCCGGGCTGTACGCCCCGGCTCCCGCCTGCCACACGGCCCGCCACACCTCCCGGCCCGAAGCCTTCAGGTGGGCAGGCACCCGCGGGGCGCGTCCCTCGTAGACCACCGGAGCAGCATCCGGAGAAGCGGCTCCATTGGGGTTGCCCGTTCGCTGGGCCGGGCTCTTCGCTCGCGACACCTGACACCCTCCTAACCGGGGTTAAGACCCCTTCAGGAGTGCCTTTCTCAGGGGTACGTAACGGGCTTTGCCCAGGTCAGACAGCGCCCGGGGCCCCAAAAGCGGAGCCGCACCTAGGGCGCGAAAGGCGAGCTGGGGCCGGGATCGCCGGCGGGCACGGTCGGGAACTTCCGGGCCGCTCTCCCCCTCCCTCAGAAGGGCGGAGACGTGTGCCCCATGTCCACGCGGGTCTTCGCCCTGTGGCATGGATGGCAAAGGAGTTGAACGTTTCCGTCCACGTCCTCACCGCCACACGACAGGGCAACGATGTGGTCCACGTCGATGGCCGAAGCCAGGAAGGACAGACCACAGTGCGCGCACTGGCCATGGCCCACACGCTTCAGAGCACGTCGAAGACGAACGGCAGCATTGTTGCCCCGGGCGATAGCGGCACGGCGCTTGCGGTGAGACTGCACTGACCGCCCGGACTCATAGGCCCGGTGGTGCTCAGCGCAACGCCCCGCATGGGTGGCGAACGCACGGCAGTCGAGACAACGAGTCCGCATGGCCACCCCCTTGTACGCGCATGACCCCCTACCGGGGCACTCCTACAGCGCCTTTGCGCCACTCTGTCGATTCCCAGCCGATGGATTCAAAGTTGCTGCCCCATAACCCTGCACCCTGTAACGCTCTGACCAGGTCGGCAGCGTGCCGACCAGGGAGGAACGCTGACATGTCTGAGGAAAGCGAATCTGCGCCGACGTACCCGGAATGGACTCCCAACAGCCGGCCGTACGAAACGGGCGACAGAGTTACCTACCGGGGCAAGCAATACACCTGCCTCCAAAGTCACACGTCCAACCATGGATGGGCTCCAGCAGAAGCTTTCACACTGTGGGCGGAGGCGCGCTAGCAAGGTTCACCCGCCCCGGCACAAGCCGATCAACGCCCGTGCCGGGGCGCAGCTTCGAGTTAAGGCCCATGCCGCTCCACCTGAGCGTGCTTGCTACCCCGTTCGTCTCACCCCTCAAGGGCGGGTTACTAATGGGCGGCTCAGGTGCCCCCACGAACGGCATGGGCCAGTGCCCGCCCCCGGACTCGAACCGGGAACTCTGCGGATTACTGCCGGATCTCCCCGAAGGGGCCGGTACCGCGCACCTCTACCGATTGGGTCAGGCGGGCTAATCAGAAACGATCCGGGAACAGGAAGTGCCCGGCGAGCCAGGCAAGCCCCATGAGGAGCACGGCCCTTCGGAAGCCGGCGAACCGGCCCCGGCTCTTGACCGCAAACCACTTCCACACGTGCTCGCTCAGGGTGTCGCCCGGCTTCTTGTTCACGAGCGCACTGCCCTCAAGGGCCACGAGCGCCGCAAGCCAGACGAGCCAACCCACCGTGTAGCCGCTCACGTTCACCCCCGTTGTCGTCTTACGTTGGTCCGGGCCGGATTCGAACCGGCGTCACCACCTGACCGGTGGGGTTCTGGGCCGCTGAACTACCAGACCTTTAGGCGATTCCGCGGGAGCTACCCACCATGCCAAGGGATCGCAGTACGAGCCCTGTTGACGCGCTGCCGCTCACCGCAAGGTTCGCTTTCACGCGCTCGCACAGGCGGGAGGAATCGAACCCCCGTCAACGGTGTTGGAGACCGCCGCTCTTCCACTGAGCTACACCCATAAGGCCCGGGGCTCTGAACCCGGGAGGAGAGCCACACCGGGGAGCCACGCGGGCAGTTGAGGGCGGGTACTCAGTCCGCCATGTGGCGCGAAGCCGGAAGGGTGCGCGGTATCCCCTGCCCTCACCCTGTATCTGGTGCGTGGATTGCCCATGGACGGGCCGGAGTTGGCCCGGTGGCGGGCTCGTGGCAGGCTCCGGTGACGAAGTGACGAAGTGGCGTGCCGGTCCGGGTTGCCTCTACAGGTTCGTTATTTGGATCTCTGAAGAGTGGATTGGACCTAATCGTCATTCCGTCACTTCGTCACTGGCAACTACCGGGTGCCCAATTGCCTGACTCTGTGTAAGTGCGCAAAGGGGGGCAATCTGCGCCCCGCCCTCCGCGCTGCTCCGGTCAGTCACCGGGGAGGCTCAATCGCCCTTTCCCGCTTACGCTCCTCCGCCAACATTCGCCGGCGGATACGTTCCTGGACGCGCGCACGGCGCCGCTCATCACGCCGCCGCTGACGATCCTTCAAAAGTGCCGCACGGTCCGCTGATTCTTGGGGCCAGACAGCCCCAGCGATCTTGCACGCACCGAAGACGAGCAGAACGAGAACAAGAAGAATGATCACGGCCTGCCACGGCGCATCAACAGGCATCAGGTTGCCGACCCAGTTCACTGCTTTGACCTTCCGACCTTGCAGGGTCGGCGGGCCACTCAGGCAGCTAGTACAACGCTCCCCAGCGCGCTACGCGAGTGCCCGCCCCGGTAAGTGTTCACAGGGAAGGCGGCATTGGGCCCACGGGGGGTGATCTGCGGTGTTGTTTCGATCGGGTCGGGCTTCCAAACAGGTACGTCGTCCGTCGCTTCGCGTCCAAGAATCGCGGACAGGATCGCGATGAGCACATCCAGCAGGAACCGCAGAAGGCAAACGATCAGCTCGGCCAGAGCGCAGAGATATTCCTTCACTGCTGCCCTTCGCTGTACGGCCGTGGACGCTGCACGGAGACCTTCCGCGGCCTTCTTGACGCGAGCGTGAGCATTTTCGCCCTCGAACGCACGTCCGACATAGCACCCGTCAAGGATGATCAGATTCTCAGGAGGGACTCCGCGACGGACACCCCGCCCGACCATCTGAATGACCGTTGAAAGGATGGCGCTCTTACCGGAACCCGGCGTTCCTGAAATCACAAGACGGCGATCAGGCGACACCTCATGGCTGGTAGCCCACTCACGCAATACGGCCCTTTGGCTCTCGTTCAGGTCGCAAGGCCCCAAAAGGGGTTCTTCCGACCCCAAACCGGGCAGTTGCCCCGCGCACTCACCCGGAGCGGCAGCTTCGAGATTCAACGGGAGCCACATCGGCTCTTCGGCACGGTCCGGCTCGTCCTCTGTCACGACACCCCCTCTCAGCGGTTGAACTGCCGCCGGCAGTCTACCCGTTGACCCTCAATGGGCGCCTGGCAATGTCCTCATGGGAACAAGCCCCGCCCCGGCTTCCCAGGGACGGGGCTCGTAACGATCAGGCAGCCAAGCTCATACCCTTCGCGTTGATCTCGCGCGGCACGCCGGTCCACGCGTAGTGGAGGCGGTCCGGGGTGACCGTGTGCCGCCCGGCAAGGTGCGTCTTCCGGATGCACACCCCGTCCAGCGCCAGACGCAGGAGCATGCGGCGCTTCTCCAATGTCGCTTCCTCCCAGGCTTCGCGGATTAGCTCCGCGTCCAACAGGAAGCCGATATCCGCGTTCCCCTCCGGAATTTCGTCGTACGCCTTCTGTGCCGCCCTGACCATCTTCTCTGCCTCACGCTTCAGCTTCGGGAAGAACTCCGCCGAAGGACCCTCAAACTCCTTGCGCTTGTACTTTGCGTCCAAGAGATCCTGAAGCTCCGCCTTAGCATTGACAAGCCGCGTCTCCGCTTCCTTCTTGGCAGAGATCTTGTCGGGCCGCTCACTCGACAACCACCGGGAAGCGACTTCCTGAATGAGCGGGTCTCCCGGGTCGCACGCTGACAGGCGATTCCGGAAGGCTTGAAATGCAAAGCCCTCCGCATGCGTTGCCATCATCGAAGCCGGCGCCGGGCACGGTTCTCCACCCCTGATTTTGTGCGAGCACTGATACGAGCGGCCAGACTTCGTCATCGTCCTTCCACACCCGGCACAGAACGCGAGACCGCTGAGGAGATGCTTTGGCGTTGAACGATCCCCTCGGGTCAAGTTGTTCGGGCCAAAAACCTTGGCGCGCACCATTCGCTTCTCACGGGCCCTCATTTGCTGAGCCTCGCTGACCAGCGGCTTTCCGATGCGAACACGGCGCCCTTCGTCGTTTCGGTAGCACGGGTCCTTACGCTCCTGCCACTTCGATGCGGGCTGATAGCCGATGTACGAAGGATTCTGAAGAATCCGATACACATGGATCGGAGTCCAACGAACGGCGGTACCCGGGGCCGTAATACCTTCCTCGTTCAGCCGGTTGGAGATGGTGGGACCTGTCGCCCCATCGTCAGCTTCCTGATAAACGCGCTGAACGACTTCCCCCTTCGTCGGCCCGTCAAGCTTGCCAGGAATTGCCGGAGCGTCATCACCCTTCAGCCTGCGCTTCTTGGTCTTCTTCAGCCCATAGGGAACCTTCTTCGCAAGCCAGATCCCCTCTTCTTTCGAATGGCGCCACGCGTCGGATATGCGCCCCGAGAGTTGATCGGAGAACTCCTTAGCGTCCTCCGCTCGCCACATGATCATGCGGCGGTCATTTCGGTTACTGGTGTCAAGGTTGTCCGCGCCGAAGAAGATTCGCTTCCCTTCAAGCGCGTCCATGATCGTGAGCACCGCAAGCGCACCCTTGCGGCTGAACCTGTCGAGTTTGTAGCACCACAGACAGGTGATTTCCCCAAGATCCAGCGCACGGATTCCGGCGTCATACCCGGGACGCTGAACGTCCTTGCTGCCGCTGATCCCGTTGTCCACCCAGACGAACCGGGGCTTGTAGCCGTTCTGTTTGGCCCAACGGATGCCGTCGTTGATCTGCTGATTGACGCTCAGTTCACGATCTTCCCGGCTCTTGCGTGACACGCTCTTCCGAGCGTAGATGTCAAGATCCCCGTCCAAGTCAATGATCTTGTACGGCACGGCCACGCGGCCCATGCGGGCCTCTGAGCCCGTGAACGTCTCTGATACCGCCGTAAGCATGTCCAGCCTCCCCCGGTCCGCCTGGGGGGCTCCTCAGCCCCCTCAGCGGGGGTCTGGGGAGTGCGTTGCCAGATGTGCTTATGCCTTCGCACTCTGCAAGCGGGACGACGTGTTGAAGGAAGCTGCGGCTCGCCTACATCTGTGCTGACAACGCCGAGTGGTTTTGCGATCTCTCTGCGCTAACGGAGCCCGGAAGCTAGCATCAAGTTCGCTCAGGCCCGGCGCCGTACTGGCCCGCGGGTGCGCCAGTACTAGATGATCAGAGACATGGGCGTTTCCACGAGCTACCCAATCCAAGACCTTCCGCTGCAGTGGCGCTCCGCTCCTCGCCGGTGGGGCCATCCGCTGCACAGCCTGTGCAGTTATTTCGCCATGTTCCCGCCTCAGTTGGCACACTTTTTCATCGACTGGCTCACCGAACCAGGCGAGTCCGTCTATGACCCGTTCTCCGGCCGTGGAACTGTGCCACTCGAGGCGGTTCTTCAGGGCCGTCGCGGGTACGGCAGCGACGCGAACCCTCTGGCAGTGGTTCTTTCACAGGCCAAGACGCGGGTGCCGAGCAAGCGCACCCTGCTCAAGCGCCTCGCTGATCTCGAGACCGGGTACTCGCCCCGTGCCGTGTCGATCGCCAACGAACCCGCCAACATCTCCATGCTGTACAGCAACAAGACGCTGCGACAGCTTGTTTGGCTCAAGGAACAGCTGGACCGGACGAACGACACCGACTGCTTCTGGATCGCCACGATCCTGGGGATGCTCCACGCCAACCACAACAAGTCCGGACCACGGGGCTTTTCGATCAGCATGCCTAACACGTTCGCGATGGCCCCGGGTTACGTGGCGAAGTACATCGCGGAGCACGGGCTCGTGCGGCCTGAGGTCGATGTGTTTGCCATGTTGAGGACTCGGCTGGACCGCCTGGAGCTGCCGACCGCAAAGCGCGAGGGTGGCAGAAGCTGGGTGCACGATGCCACGACCACCGCACCGCCATGGCTCGTCCAGCGACGCCCAAAGCTGATCGTGACATCCCCGCCCTACCTACAGGTGATCAAGTACGGCAAGTACAACTGGGTTCGGCTCTGGTTCCTGGGCGAGACCTCCTCCGATGTCGACAAGCGGCTCATGGCCTCGGCCTCGCTCACCCGATATCTGGAGTTCATGGAGTCGGTCTCGGCGAACCTCAAGCAGGTCGTCGCCGAAGACGGCTACGTGTGCTTCGTGATCGGGGATGTCCGCCGCGGCGACGACGATCTCAATCTCGCCCAAGCAGTCTGGGACGAAGTGCTACAAGGCCAGGGCTGGCATCTGCACGGGATCATCGCCGACGAGATCCCCCAGGACCGCAAGGTGAGCCGTATTTGGAAAAACAACAGCGGCCGTGCCACCAAGGTCGACCGGTTGCTGCTGCTCAGCCCCACACCCCAGAAACTCCCGGACGTCGTCCCGCCGTCCTGGACGCAGAAGCTGTCATTCGCGAAAGCGCACAGCTAGGACCTCACAAGAGGGGGAACCGCACCATGACCATGCTCGAGGAGCTCAAGCAGCTCGCCAGCGTCGATCTTTTCGCGGAGAGCCGCAAGGAAGATGCCTTCGTCGGCCGGCCTTTCTACCTCGACTTCGATCGCCTACGCCTGATGAGCAATGACAAGTGGAAGCAAAGCGTCGGTGGCGTCCCGGCCGGGGCTTTCCTTCTCGCGCTCTACACCGGCGAAGCTGGCATCGACGAGGCCATCCTCCTGCGGGTTCTGCGCCCCACCAAGCTGCCCACCGACGATGACATGGTCATGGCTATGGTCGACCACTACAAAGAGGCCCCTCGGGTCAACAGCGGCACTCCGCTCGACTCCTACACCCGTTCCGAGTTCCAGTTTTCGGGTCTCGAGTGCCGAGTAATCGGCACCTTCTATCGGGACGAGACGCGCACTACTCGCTTCGCGGGCGACCTGGACAACTTCTACGCCCCTCACAACTACCGAGTCGTCAAGCCTCGAGGCAGCGTCCTCGAGTACATAGTCAACTTCCGCGAGCAGGGGATACCTGGCGGCAAGGGGGATGAGCGGATCGGTCGGATCCGCTACAGCTCCAGCCTGCGCCACCACACCGGCGACGAAGTCCCGGTCTATGTCTCCGCTTTGGACTTCCTCGGCAAGCGAACCGCCCTATTCGGCATGACCCGCACCGGCAAGTCCAACTCCGTCAAGAAGATCATCCAGGCCACCGTCGGGATCTCTGGATCAGGCGTAAAGATCAAGGACCAAGAGATCCTTCCCGTTGGCCAGATCATCTTCGACATCAACGGCGAGTACGCCAACGCCAACCAGCAGGACGACGGCACAGCCATCTTCCAGCAGTACCCGAACGACGTTACGCGCTACAGCGTCCTCGAGAAGCCTGGCTTCAAGGTCATGAAGCTGAACTTCCACCGCTCAATCGCGGAAGGCCACGCGTTGCTGGCCGGACTGCTCGACGAGGACACGAGCACGTACACCCGGGCGTTCTGCTCAATCGACTGGAGCGAGCCCGACCCAGACGATCGATCCGCCAGCACGCGCTACGGCGTCAAGAAGGCCGCCTACCAGGCGTGCTTGAAGGCCGCTGACTACGGCAACGGCGGGGCACAGATCAGGTTCCAATCGAACGCTGTGATTATGAATAGTGGTATCCCTGGGCTCGACGGAGTCGACCCGAGCAAGGGGATATCCCTCGACGACGCCATTGCGTGGTTCACGGCCGCCTGGGAGAACTACGACGAGCCCCAAGGCCCCTTCCAGACGTTGAAGCGCCAGAAGAAGGGGCGCGACTGGGCGGACGAGGACACTCAGACGCTCATGCGATTCTTGACTCGCAAGGCCAAACCCGGTGGCAACGCCAACGAGGCAGGCTTTCGCAAGCTCCTGAAGCACAAGATGCTTCACACCGACACGATATCTAATCCGTTCGACACCGAAATCGTTAACCTGCTCCGATCTGGCAAGATCGTGATCCTGGACCTCTCCCAGGGCAACCCCGACATCCAGCGGACTTACTCCGACCGCGTCTCGCGCAAGATCTTCAGCGAGGCGATGGACCGGTTCATCAAGAACGAACAGACGAACTTCATCCAGATGTACTTTGAGGAAGCCCACAACCTCTTCCCACGTAAGGACGACAAGGACCTCACACAGATCTACAACCGCATCGCCAAGGAGGGCCAGAAGCTCCGGCTCGGTTTGTGCTACGCCACGCAGGAGGTCAGCTCGATCTCCGGCAGCATCCTGAAGAACACCCAGAACTGGTTTGTCTCGCACCTGAATAACCGCGATGAACTACGCGAGCTGGACAAGTTCTACGACTTCGAGGACTTCACGGAGAGCTTGCGGCGTACGACCGACAAGGGGTTCATCCGACTCAAGACCGACTCGAACACGTTCATCGTGCCGATCCAGGTCGACCCGTTCAAGGTCGCGGGGGTCTGATCATGGCCTACTCCAGTTTGCGCGGCCGCAAGCCGATGGAACGTGCCAGCAAGATCTCGCACACCAACATCATTGCTTCCGAGGAGGTCAAGAATCTCCTCGCCCAGTGCACCATTCCACGGCCTGCAGACACAGAGACCATCAAGGATCTACTCACTCGGGTGCCCCTGCCGTCGGGGCAGACCATCAAGCACGTGATCGCAGTGGACGGCAGTTTCCGCGAGGCGTTGGTACGCGACGAGTTTCCCTCAGCCACCGTCACCTTCTTCGCGTTCGGCCCGCTCATCTTCAAACTGGACGACCTACGGCAGCTCGACGATGAGACCTTCATCGCGCCCGAGGACCTTGCCAAGCTCAAGAAGATCCAGCGCTTCCAGCTTGCCCTTCCAACGCGGAACATCTCCCGAAACGGTCTCGGGCTCCAGGACTCAATTCGCCTGACGCTCCACGAGTTCCTCGCCCGTCCGGTCGATGGCGACAAGTCGCTTAATGACACCTTGCGCTGGCTGCTTTTCCGTCGCTGGACAACCTCCGCGGATGCACGGCGTACACTCCGCCACTGCCCCAACCAGAGCGTCAACGGGTGCAAGCGGGAAGAAATCTTGCTCACCCCAGACTCGCCACCTCATTTCGAGTGCACCGACTGCGGCGGCCCCATCTACCTTGCCGACGTCCTCCGCATGCACGAGCTCGTGGACGACGAGCAGGGCGCCAGCAGGGTCACCTCCTACCTGCTCTCGGCACTCGAGACTCTTGCCTTGGTCCATGTGATCCATGCACTGTGGGAGATGAAGCCGGTCCTGTTGCGGGAGTTCTTGTTCATTAAGGACGGCCCTCTCGCGCTCTTCGGACAGGTCTTCACGCTCTCCGAAGCGCTGCGCGACCTGGCGGACTTCCTTGCTTCTTACCGGGATCCATCGGACCAGAGCAGGGTTCTACCGCTTCTCAACGTTGTGGGGCTCGAGAAGAGCGGCTCCTTCGTGGAGCACGCCGTGAACATCGAGAAGAGCCTCGGCAAGGCGCTTGAAGAAGCCGAGGCCGAAGATGACTTCACTGGCCTCGTACTGCCGCTTTCCAACGACTACATCTACAAGTACGTCGTGCCGGGCGATCCTGGTGGAACGATCACGTACGGACAGACCACGTACTGGGGCGGAAAGATGATCTTCAAGGCGAGGGATGGGAGCACCTACGTGGCGACCGTGCCGACCCTCGGTGGACACAAGCCAGATCCGAAGTTCGAGGACTACATCAACCTCACCGACGTGCTGTCCGTCGTCTCGGAACTCCGTTGCTCGATGTACGACAACGCCTTGATCCCCGTGGCGCTTGCGAATCGCCTCGTCTCCCTCTCAGAGGTTCCGAGTAGCCGCATCCTGGAGAACTTCGCTCGCGGCACCATCGGTAGTAGGTAGCCCACCACATCGATCACCCAAGCCGGCCGAGCGACGTGATCCTCGGCCGGCTTTCATTCCATGCCGAGAAGTCAGCCTCGGCCTCCACGGCACATCCCAACTGACCCTGTCTGCTTTCCGAGACGAGGTAGGGATCGCCCAGGCGGCTTGGCTCGCTGCCGCTATCTAAGCCCGGCGTCCAGGTCGAGCGCCTCCTCCTCAACTTCGAGGTAGTTGTCTGAGGTCGCAGCCTCCAGTAAACCTTCCCGGGAAGGACGAGGCGCGGGCCCAGTCGGGCGCGCACATCAGGATGGCTGCGGTCCCCACCCACTCAGGCGGCTGCATACGCCTATGTCTCCCTGCTCGCACGGCCGCGTGCAGTGAGCCGTCCGCAATGGCCTTCGACCTAACCGGTGTTGGTCCGTACATTCCTCATCCGCAGCGCCTGAGGGGAACCACCCACTCCATACCGAACGTTCGGGTGCCTGTATGGGTATGCCCATTGTCATGAAGTCTTCATTGGAGTTCTATGGAGATATGCCACTGCCAGTGCGTGTGATAACTCCCGCCCGCCTTGCGGCACTGCGGGAGCGCGCAGGGCTGTCCAAGGCTGAACTTGCGCGGCGCATCGGGGTGTCGACGCGCATGGTGTTCTTCTACGAGGAGGGGCGACACACGCCGACCCCGCAGCGCCTGCAGAAGATGGCGACGGCGCTGCACTGCGATGTGGAGGAGCTCACCGGAGTCCGCCGCGGGGAGGAGAGGCTCGTTGATCTGCGGTTCGCGGCCGGCCTAACGCTCGATCGGGCAGTGGAGCTGCTGCGCCGGACGGCCATCGGCCGTGAGCTTGGCCTGTCGGCTCCGAGGCTCTCGGCCTTGGAACAGGGGCGGCCTGTGTTGGGCCGGAATTGGCGCGACCGCGACTCGGTGGGACGCCTCCCTGCCGCTCTGGCCAAGATCTATGGTGTGCCCGCGCGCATAGTCGTGGACGCTTGGATGCGTACACGCCCTGACGAATCAGCGCCAGTACGGCCTAGGCACCGGCCCCAGAGGGATTCGAGCGGCTCGGCGAATGCTGCCTGGCAATCGTTGAACGAACGGCAACAGGTCTATCTCGGTGAGGTCCTGCGGGACGAGCGCATGACGGAGACCGAGATGTGGATGCGCCGCACCCATCATCTGCCCGTGCCCCACCCCGCAGAGTGGCGGAAGCTCCCCCTCGCCCTTGATGCACCAGCGCATGTCGTGGGTTATACGCGTCTACAGGAACGGCTACGGCGCAGGGGAGTTCACGACCCTGGAGCTGGCGCGACCGTCCATGCTTTGGCGCGTCGAGGACTCCTGGTGACGAACACCGATGTGGTGCATCACCATGAAGCTGGCGAAGTGACCAGGGTGCGGGTCGAGATGACGAGGTTGGGCCGAGCGGTCGCCCGTGCCGGGTTGGGCGAGCACACGGAGCAGCAGCCAGACATGCCGCTGCTGTCCGAGTGGTTGTGGGGAGTCATGACCAGGGTGGCCGAAGCAGGACCGGACGGGCTGGAGCGGGACGCACTTTCTGGCCGAGCTCCGTTCTACCTGGGCGTCGGCTACAAGAACAGGTCCGCGGGGCGGCCGAGCCGGGGATTCATCGACGAGGTGCCGGTACCGGCGGCCGATGGGAGCCACGTCATCGGGTACCGGTGGAAATTGACTCCGATCGGTATTCGACACGCTGCTGAGTATTTGACCGAGTACCGCCGCCGGTATCCACAAGTCGATACCACAGGCATCCCGAATCTCGCCGAAGAACCCCCTTAATCCGCCTGTTCCGTACGAGGCCACGACGATTGTCAGTGGCAGCTCTTACCCTCTGGGCTCATGAACAACGCGACGAACAGTGGTGTTCGGTCGGCCGATGAGCTCTGGGTGAAGTCCCTGGTAGCGCGCTCGATTTTACGTGCAGCCGACGCGATGACGGCCCCTGGCGTGCCCCCCTCCGCCCGACTCGGGGTCTTGATGGAGTGTCACGGCGCGCTGCAAGCGGCGCGTGGTCCCGGCAAAGAGCTGTCTTTTGCAGACTTCCGGCGCCAGGTGCGCGGTGCCCCTTCCCGGCTCCTACCTGAAGGCGTCCCGGGGTGGGACGTTGATGAACTGCGCGCGGTCGATGCCGACGGACACGTCACGGAGGACGCCTTCGACATCGCCTCGGAGCAGCGCCTGGTGCTCCGCATCCTGCAGAAGAACGGCCGAGGGGTTGGCCTGCTCAGCGGGCAGGACTTGGACGACGAAGTCGCACAGGAAACGGCTTTCGCCCAACTGTGCAAGGCGGGTACCCAGCAGGTCTACGAGAGCGGACGTGCCGATCTGATCCGCTACCCGGCGGGCCCGACGAGCGAGCTGAGTGAGTTGAGGCTGCCTCCGCTCGTCGTGGATCTGTACAAAGACATTCCCTACGCCTCGAGGTACCGGGGCTGGTGGTTCGCGTGCCCCGTGTGCCGGTGGCCGATGCGCGTCGCCCTGCGTCGCGAGGCAGGCCGGCAAGTCGGTGTGGTCGCTTGCTGGCACACGCCGCACCAGGAGATGGGCGCCACATACCGCTTCCGCCCGGTCGACGGGATCGTGCCGCCCGAACTAGTGCCAGAACCGCCCCCACCACCTCCGGACAAGCGGGAAGCTGTCCTCTGGCCCGACCTGGAGTACGTACCGGAGGCGAAACCCGTTGAAGGGCACAAGGCCCTGGTACGGGGCGTGTGGCGCTACACCTGCGTGCCCGGGCTGGCCGAGTTGGCGCTGCGGGACCGGCTGGTCGAACTCGGCCTCAAGGTGGAACTGTGGCCCGCTCTGGATGCCTACGACCTTTGTGTGCACGTCGGGCGTAAGCGAGCCCGAAAGAAAGAGCAACTGCGCGTCGACGTGAAGGACTACACCTCCGGCACGGCGCTTGCGCAGCTGATCCACGCGCAGGAAGGCGACAGCGGGGGAGCAGAGTGGCTGGTGGTTCCAGACCACCGCGCCAGCCAGGTGCACCTGCTGTCTGGGGTAGGGGCGAGATACGGGCTGAAGGTAGCTGCGGCGTCCGCGTTTGGCGAGATGGTCTGTGAGCGCTCGGGGGTGACCTGGTCGTGAGCGAGCCTTCTGCGGAACACACAGCCCTGTGCGCCTCCCTTGCACTGGCTGCCCACTACTTCCCTGACACGTCCGAGGATGAAGCACCCGCGGGCCCCTTCCGGAAGGCAGCCTTCCTGTTGTCTGGGCAATTCCGGGCGTGGGATCGGTGGTCGGAGCTGACGAGCGAAGAGCGTCGGCGCATCGTCGACGTATACCGCAACGCTCCGGGCAGGTTTGGTGACGTACGGAACTTCACTCCTGCCGCCCGCGCACTGCTCGCATCTCTTGCCGACGAGGACCCTGGCGAGCCCCAGAAACTGCTCACCTTCGAACCTGCAGGTGGAAACCCGCTCGACGCCGAAGCGGCTATCCCCCGGGTCGGCGGTGACCTGCTGGCGTACGTCGACCGGCAGATCGCCCGCTATCGGCGACCCAGTTCGCGGCCGACGCCTCCTGAGTTCGCCGGCCCTGGACTCTGGAAGACAGGGGAGATCAGCGTGCAGGGCGTCGGCCAGGTGCACGGCCAACTGACGATCCCCACCTATCCCGACTTCACCGAGGCGTTCGGCCACGACCGCCTGCCTCATACCGTCACCGCGCCCCCGCTGGACAACCTCCGTATCCCCACGGAAGATCTGCTCGATCTGGCCGCGCAGATCGAGAGTGGTGAGCCGGAGGAGAAGCGCTACCTCCACGCCGTCCTCAAGGGTCTGTTTGCCGTCCTGCAGACGTCCGACTCCATCAGCCCGCAGGAAGCGCTACGGATGGCGGCCGGCGGGCTGGAGATCTTTCACGCGCCGACCGGAACGGGCAAGAGCGTCTTGGTACGTGTCCTGGCCGCGTGGTTCGCTCAGCAGGGCCACAGGGTGGCCATCGTGCTGCCCGACATCAAGGCGTGCCTGGCCATCACCCGCAAGATCCGGTCTGACCTGCGCGCCCTCCAGGGGCTCGGTGTCATCAAGCACGAGACCAGCTGTGCGCACCTGATGTCGTCTGCAGGCATGCACGACCGTGCGCACAAACTAGCCCGGCTCATCGACGAGGACCCGCAGGCGCCCGGAGAGTGGGGCGAGAGCGGCGAGCGGGACGTGGACCCGCTCTCCTACGGCTGCGCTCAGCGACCGCTGTTGGAGTCCAACGCCGACTATCCGCCCGGCCGCGAGCCCTGCCTTTCCCTGTACCGACAGGGCCTGGGCGCGTCCGCCTGTCCATGGATTCCCACCTGCGGCAAGTTCGCCCCCGTCTACGAAGCCTGCTCAGCGCACGTGGTCGTGACGAATCACTTCGCCTTCCTACAGGGCAATCTACGCATCGGCGTGAACCTCGACGGGCGCCCCGTCCAGGGAGTCAGCGTTGCCGAGTTCGCGTTGCGCACCTGCCACGCCGTTCTGGTCGACGAGGTCGACCAGTTCCAGTCGAGGGCGGTGGATCGATGTGCCGGTGAGGTCGTGCTGCACTCCAGAAGGCACTGGACCGCGGCCCCGCAGGAGATGGACACGGACGCGAAGCGGCTGCCCATTTCGGCGGAGGCCAACCTGCAGTTGCCGATCGGTCACGTGCGGCTGATGGCGGAGTTCCTGCTGCTCGCTGTGTGTAGCAATGCTCTGCGCCTGGACGTCAGGGACGACGAGCTTGCGGGGAACCGAATGCCGGGCCGCACCGGGCTGCGTTGGCATCTGGCCCGCGGGCGCGACCGGCAGTTGATCGGTCTGCTCTGGCCGGATCTGGCCGCCTCCGGGGACTTGAATCTTCCAGCCGACCTTGCTCGACGCCTCCAGGACCTCATGCCCGCCCGCTACCTGCAGCCGCGTGTCACGGAGACCGATCCGACGGAGGTGGGGTGGGACGAGGTGCGCCGCGCTCTGGAGGCGCTGGTGGCCCCACGCGGCCAGCAACTGCTCGCCGCCGTGAAGCTCGACCTGCACCAGCTGCTGGAGTCGCGGGTGAAGGACCCGCACCAGCGCGCCCAGGCAGTCAACTTGCTCGTCACTCGGGCGACCATGAGCGAGCTGGACGAAGCACTCTCCGAACTACGCACCTCCGTGCAGCACTACCGCCCCTCGGGGCTTCGCTCGGCGCAGCGGATCGCGGAGACTCTCAGCCCAAGCGCCGTCTCGGCCGTCCTCCCGCTTGGCCTGCTAGGGCGCGCCATTACGGGATACCGAGTAACCGGCCTGGATAAGCCGGAGAGCGATGCCCAACTTGTCGCACAGAGCATCGCGGGCGATCCGCACACCTTCACCGCAGAACTGGGCGGTTTGGTCTCACTGTCCCTGGCTGGGGTTGAGCGTCCCGTCATGGGGCTGTCCGCCACGGCGTACTTTCCCCAGGCCGTACGCGAGCACGTCCACGCGCCTGTCCGCTGGTGGATGACCGATGCCCAGGCCCGTTCGATCCGCGCTCGTCGCCACCGGATCGAGTACGGCGAGGGACACCCCATGTACGGCGAGCCGATCAAGATTTCGGGTCAGCACCCCAGCCGCAAGAAGGGTGCCTTGATCGAGCTCGGCACAGAGCTGTACGACCAGTACATCCATCAGGAGCTGGAGCGGCAGCGGGCCAAGGACAAGGACCGTGCACACGTCCTGGTCGTGGCCAACTCCTACCAGCAGTGTGCCTGGCTGGCCCGAGGCATCGCTCAGGCCGGCACCTACCGCAAAGGGCTCTGCGTGGCCGTCCGTGACGGCGACCGGCACAGCCCCGACTCCGACCTGCCTCGGGAGAACATCGCCACTCGCCTCACGGCCGAGCAGTTCGAGGACTTCCCCCAGTACGGCAACGTCCTGGTCGTCCCCCTGTCTCTGATCGCCCGCGGTCTGAACATCGTCGTCGGTATCCGTTCCGCCGTGCGCTCGGTCTACCTTTGCGTCCGACCTCTGGCGCTGCTCGCCGAACCCTCGGAGATGTACGCCAGCGTCAACGCCGCCGGGCTACACGCACTCCCCGAGGGCGGCGCCGCCAACCCCGACGACGTATTGGCAAACGCGCGCACCGCCGCGTGGCAGCGACTCGAACTGATCCTGCGCGCGACACCTCAGTTCACCTCCATGCCCAAGTCGCTCCAGGAGGAGGTCGTCGCGGGTGTCGTCGTCGATCTGATCCAACTGGCCGGACGCGCCCGCCGGGGCGGCACCGAGGCCGTCCTGCACCTGGTCGATTACGCCTTCCACGAGGACACATGGAGCTCCGACCTGGAAACGGTCCTGCGTCGTATCCACGAGCAGTGGCCGCCGGCAGTGAAGCGGCAGATGAACGACCTGTACGGGGAGGCCCTCAACGCCTTCCTCTCCTACGCAGGCATCGACCCGACCCTCACCCACTGAAAAGAGTCGAGACGAGTGAACGACCAGAACCTCGAGCCGGGCAAGTACCTGCACGCACTGGCCTACCGCTGTACTCCCTCTCTGGTGGGGAACGCGACGGTTCACGTACGCAGGCTGGATACGGAGACGGCCAAGCTGTGGGCCACATTCACCGGTCAGTGCAGGAAGCGTTTCGGTAAGGAGGAAGCCCAGGCGCCGTACAGCATCGCCACGACCGTGCTCCAGGTGATCACAGGCGGGTACGTCCATTTCGAGCCGACAGGCGCGGCACCGTTCTTGGTGTCCCGACAGCCGATCGACAGCGGACTCCTGTGCAAAGCCTTCACCTTGATGCACGGGTTGGCACTCGGCGAGCAGGCAGAAATGATCGATCTGCGGCAGCCGCCCGAGCTCGCATTGCGCATCGCGCGGACCCCTGAGCGAGAATTCGCGCTGAGCGAGCACCTGGCCGGGGCCAAGGGGGCACAGCCGGAGGCTCCGAACTGGCTTTACAACAGCGTGAGTTGGGAGTTTGCGGAGCGCCTCGCAGCCGTGCCCTTTCAGCTCTCCAACGGTCGCGAAATTACGACGCGTCCCGATACCACCGGCGGCCTGGTCGCGCTGGACGAGCCCTGGGAGAACGAGAGCGGCGGTCGCTACGCCGTGTGCCGCACGGCGGTGCGCCTCAAGACCCTGCCGAACGTGCAGCACCCTGTGCTGCTCTTGGACTCGCGCGTCTCTCGAATCTCGTCGTCGTTGATCTTCAGCTCCACAGCGCTTGCTGTCCAGCCTGGGGAGGGCCGCCCTGTGCTGGAGATCAAGCTCAATGGGCGGGGCGGGATGAAGACGATCCCGCGGCAGACCTTGCAAACGCTCGGCCGGCTGGAGATGGACTACTCGATTCTGCGGTCCATCGCCAAGCGTTCGGAGCGTGAGCAGGAGGTTCGCGAGCGAGCCAGGTTCTACAAGGAGAAGTTGCAGTTTCCTCCCGAACACCCCGGCCAGATCTGGCCCATTCCCGCGAAGAACTACCAACACCCCATCGGTACCGGAGTGGGCATGCACCACCTGCGGCTCCTGCGTGCCCACGCAGACGCCGTCTTCGGTGATGATGCCCAGCGCCTGACCATGCGCCAGTCCACGATGACCCTTCCACAGCGCCCCAATGACCCCGAGAAGATCTCGGCACAGGAGTACAAGCGCCGCAAGGAGGAGCGAGAGCGTACCGGCAGCAAGGAGGCACTGCGGCCGCGTGGCAGCCTCTTCCCGTCGGCGGAATCGCTCTGTGCCTCGGTCGACGAAGCCAGCTTCAAGAAGCTCCGCATCATCTGTCTGTGGTACCGAGATGAGACCCGGCAGCGCATGCTGCAAACGTTCTCCCACGCGTTCGGACTCAGCCCTGTCGGCCTGGACACCCAGGAAGGCGTCGAGCTCGACCTCTACCAGGGCCGCATTACCGCCGTCTTCCATCACGTGCCGGACTTCCTACGGCCGGGTCGCGGGCGGGACCGGGCGGAGGCACTCGCGGCTGTTGGCGCCTCGCTCAGGTCCCGCGACGGAGTCCTGGTCGGCGCGTGGTGTGAGACCGAACTTCCGCACGCCGATGACTTCCCCGGCATCGATGCTCGCGACCTCACTGATCTGGACGCCAAGCCGCAAACGAAGGCCGTCCTGGCCCGTCTCGACACCCCGTCGCAGTACCTGATGGGCCGTGGCAAGGCAGGAGTAATCGAGCCGGGCGGCGAGGATCACCCGGCACAGATGGCTCTGCTCGACCTGTACCGCTCGCTCGGTATCACCGACGAGCGGATCTCGAACGCCCTTCAAAGCACGAGCGGATTCCCGGTCGACCGACTGGCACATGTCGGCGTGCACGTGCGACAGCAGAACCGACGATTCGGCGAGAAGGGCGAACCCAAGATCATCATTACGGCCACGGCGCTGATCCCCCCGCCGTCGCCGCAGGGGGCATGGTCGCTGCTCGGCTGGAGCTCCACAGCCCCGGTGTGGCGCCCCTACCGGTCGGCTCAGAACGCCTTCCACACCCACCCGTATCCCGAGCCCTCCGCCGAAACGACGAGCTATCGGCAGAAGTGGGACGGCGCCGCCGACATGGTGGAACGCGCCCTGGGTGACCTCACTGACGAGCTGGACGGCGTGCCCTACACGGTCACGGTGGACGTGCAGTCCGCACGACGCATGTGGGACGGCTTGCAGAACGTGCGTCTCGGTGAACATCTCGGGCAGGCCGGAACTGACGGCAAACGTAGCCGGTATCAGCTCCCTGGGGCACGGCTCGGTCAGGACGCCCCATTCGCCATCATCCGCCTCAACACGGATGGCGAAGAGGTTCCGCAACCCGTCAGCGTCACCCACCTGGGCAAGAAGGAAGGCGCCGAGCCAGCCGAGAAGGACACCTCGACGCTGCTCTTCGAAGTCGCCAGGGACTTCGGAACGCCGGTGTGGCTGCTGTGCAACGTGCCGCGCGCCTACGACGGCAGCGGCGCCGGCCGACTGGGGTCCAAGCGCACGCGGTGGGAAGCCGAGAAGTCGGTGCAGTCAGAAGACCGGTCGAAGCGCCGAAAAGGTGAGATGTCGCAAAACTACTACGCCATGACCGCCACCGAGATCCTCCCCATCGGGGGACAGTCCGACGAAGCACGTGCAGCACTGGCGGCCATGACCGCACGGCTGTGCCATCAGACCCTCTTCTGGTCCGACCGCGCCCGCTACCCGGTTCCACTACATGCGGCACGCCAGATGGACTTCGACCACCCGCAGTACCGGCGCGAGGCCATCGATGCGGAGCCAGGGTCCGGGGACGAAGAACGGTCAGAGGGAGGAGCCACCGAGTAGCGGTCTGAATAGCACTCAGACAAACCACAGAAACCGGGGCCCTTGGACATCGACTAGGAGAATGGAAGCTGAGACAAGACGAGTACCACACCGGCGTGGTACTCGTCTTGTTCGTGTGAGCGACGCGGAGGAGGCAAGGCGCGCACACGTCAGACATCTGCCCCAACACGCCTTCCAAGTCTTCGTCTTGAGGTACAGCGGTGAGCGTAGGTGTCGTGACCTGCTGGGACTCGCTGGTGGGCAGGCTCGGTGAACGGTGCTGAACGAGGTGGATGAGACCAGAACTGAGACCACCGGATGCCCACGACGCTTGCCTGATCGGGCCTCGGACTCCGACGCGCCACCGCCAACCATGCACGAGCTCGTTAGGGCCCGCAGAAGAACAACGTGCGTGCTTGTGTTGCGCTGACTTGGGGAGTCAAGTCTCAGAACCAGCAAGTTAATTCTCTGCAGACCCTTAGCCGGCCAAGCCTTCAGCCCTTTCAGGGTTTCTGGGAGCGTCCCACTTTGCCCACGCTGCCTCAGATAGTTCACCCTGCGGCCCGTGCCAGCGCATTCGATCGATCTGCCTACTCCCCAGGACAGAACCGCATATCTGTCCGTTGGACATGCAAACCTCGAGCAGGGCAGCCATCTGTTGGTCAGTCATCGCGTGTGCGACACCATTGAGGACTTGAAGGATAGCCGCCCCGCCTTCGTATGAGGTCGCTTGCGCGGCCAAGTCAGTCAGCTTCGGGACCAGCTGTGGATCGGGATTCTCCCCGAAGTAGTTGGCCAGCGGACCCGTGTATCCCCGTACGGCGTTGGGGGACGTGATGTCCTCAAGCCGGTCAAGCAGCATCTTCCCGACAGGTGCGGGAGGGAGAGGGCCGTAGAAGAGTACGTGCGTCTCCATGAGATCTTGGGGCTTGGCCTTGCGTAGCAGCTCGTCAACGCGCGCCCGCGTTCCATCGTGTAGTGCATCCCAAGTTCCGGGTACGTAGCACAGGCCGCTAACCAGGGCCATGAGGCCAGCGTCGTCGAGGTGGTTCTGCACACGGTCCAGGACGACGCGAAGCTGCTCGTCAAACAACCCGGGAGCGATCTTCCGCAGTTCCCTCGCCGTACGGGCACAGCGCCAGCGCTGCCGCAATGGGACCTCGGGCTTTAGCGTCTCCTTGCAGACGACCTTGACCAAGTTCTCCTTCAACGCCTTCGTCCCGTGATCCATGTAGCTGGCACGCAGATGATCGTTGAGCCGCGCATCATCTTCAGGGAACGAGTCGGACCCCAGCTCCCGCCCAAACCTCTCAAGTGCCCTGCGGCCGGTAATCGCAGGCTGCGCCAGGAGAGCGTCCACAGCGGTGGTCAGGTGCGCGCGTACGAGTTCAGGGGAGGGAGAAAAGAGGTCATCACCGTCTGACACGAAGGCAGGGTGGGCACAGAGATGCCGATCCTGGTAGAGACGGTGCAGTTCCTCGGCTTCGCGTGAGCCGATCAGCTCCAATCCTTTGTGCGCCTGAACTATCAAGTTGCGCTCGAACTCCTGGAGGTCACGACGGTTCTCCGTGCTGATGGCCTGGTCCAGTTCGTCGCTCAGTTGGCGTGCAATGCCGCCTTGCTCGGCCATCAGGCGGGTCTTGCTGATGATGTCCGCTGCCACCGCGATCCACGTGGAGATGAGTGCCGCCCGGTACGCGCCGGCGTTGTACGCGGCCACAGCCTCCTCTACGTATCTGCGGGAGGTCTGTGACCGCACCTGGTTCTTGAGATCTTCCAAAGCCCTCATGCCCACCCCTCCGAGACGACCGACACCCAAGCAGCGTAGGAGGAATGGTCTTGTGGAGATCACTATTTGCGACAGGACGTCTTCGGCGCGTGCGACAGTTCTCTAGAGAGCTTCTTGGGGGTGGCCTCCCTGTGGCTTAGTCGGCCGAGCCTCCGTCTCGCATGGCGAGGCCGGCGGAGAAGCCAGCATCGCGTAGACGCTGGGCGCCCTGGACGATGCCCATGACAACCTCATCGGCCACAATGATCTGAAAGCTCTGTCGGTCAGCCTGCGGCAGGGGAGCGATGACGCTGCGCCGGAATCGCACAGCACGTTGCGCCATGAGACGAGCGCCTTCGCGTCACGGGACGAAACCCTCCGCGGGAGTACACGACTCGGCCATTGGCTGGTCAGCGCCCTTACGGCTGCCCCCACAGGCCCCGACACTGGTCTTCTGAGATCCGGGGGTGGGCCATGGCGGCAAGACGAAGGCGGCGGGGATCGGCTGCGCGGAAGCGTCGGCAGCAACTCAGAGCCGGTGCTGTGGCTGCGGGGCTGGTCGTGGTCCTGCTGGCGGTGTTCTGGTCAGCGATCTGGCCCCATCTCGTGGGCGTACTCATACTCGGGGGAGCCGCCTTGGGCGGTTGGCGGTTGTGGCGCACAGACCGGTCAATCCGAGACAGTGATCGACAGTGGCGCCAGGACGAGTCCGTGAAGGCCGGTCACCGGACACTCGCCGAGGTCGACGTAATGACGGGGACGGAGTTCGAGGACTTCGTCGTCGACCTGTGCCGGCGTGACGGGTGCACTGACGTGAAGAGAGTCGGAGGGTCTCACGACAACGGGGCTGATGTGCTGGGATGCCTGCCGGATGGGCGGCGGATGGTGATTCAGTGCAAGAGGTACGCTCCCAAGAGCAGGATCCCCAGCAGGGAGGTCCGAGACTTGCTTGGTTCGAAGGTGCACTTCAAGGCCGACGTCGCGATCTTTGCCGCCACCACGTACTTCAGCGGGCCAGCTGCGAAGTTCGCCACGGAGAACAGCATTCTCGCGGTCCACCGCGATCACCTCGGGCTGTGGAACGACGGAGCCTCGCTGTTGTCGCTCACTGCGGTGAACGGCCTGGGGCAGGGGGACCGGCGGCACCAGAAGCGGTGGAAGGCAACGTACGAATAGAAGGGCGCGTGTGCTCGTATACCAAAAATGACCTTCCGCAGCTGTGGCAAGGCATGCCAACGTACGGATCCGTAAGCCGGCAGCGGGGGCCGAGGCTCGCGCAGTCGCCTGTGGCCAGCACCGATGGAGTGGGGGCTCGAGATGCCGTTGGAGTTCGGGTTGTGGCGGGTCGATGACAAGCCGGTGCGGGTGGCTACGCGACCGATGCGGCTGGAGGCCCGGCTGGAAGAACTCATCGAGGCCGACCCGGAGATCGTGGGCAGGACGCTCCTTCTCATCGGTCGCCAGGTGCAGACCGACCACGGGAAGTTCATTGACCTGCTCGGCATAGACGCCGAGGGAGCCCTTCACGTTCTGGAGCTCAAGCGGGACCGCACGCCCCGCGAGGTCGTCGCCCAGCTGCTCGACTACGGGTCGTGGGTCCAGGACCTTAGCAACGAGCAGGTGCGAGAGATCTATGGGGCATACGCGCGAGGGCGCGGGCTGGCGGAGGAACTGGACGAGGCGTTCGCGCTTCGTTTCGGCGGCAGCCCGCCGGACGCACTGAACAGCACCCACCACCTCACGGTCGTCGCGAGCGAGATCGACGCCGCGACCGAACGGATCGTGACCTACCTGGCCTCGGGCTACCAGGTCCCCCTCAACGTGTTGTTCTTCCGCCACTTCGAAGACGAAGGCCGCTCCTACCTCGCACGCACCTGGCTGATCGACGAAGCCGACACGGCCGCGACACCCGCCGCTTCCAAGGCCCGTGGGAAGCAAGAGCTCTGGAACGGCACGGACTGGTACGTCTCATTCGGCGAGGAAGCCGGGAGTCGCAGCTGGGATGACGCACTTCAGTACGGCTTCGTCTCGGCCGGCGGGGGCGAGTGGTTCTCCCGCACGCTGCGCTCCCTCCCCATGGGGGCGCGGGTGTTCACCCACATCCCCAAGACGGGATACGTGGGCGTCGGCACGGTGTCCGGCGAGCCACAGCCCTTTGAAGAGGCGGTCCTGAGCGTCGGCGGAGAGGACCAACAGATGGCCGAGCTCCCCCTCAAAGGCAACTACCGGGCCGGTGTGCAGGTGTTGGACGCCGAGGGCGGAGAGGATCGACGCGAGTGGATCGTGCCTGTCACGTGGGAGGCTTCCGTGCCACGCGCGAAGGCGCTATGGCGCACGGGCTTCTTCGCCAACCAGAACTCGGCCTGCAAGCTCCGCGCCCGCTTCACGATCGACGAGGTGAGCCGTCACTTCGGTATCGCCTGACCATCGGAGGGACGTCGGCTCAGCAGAGGTGTCCCAGAAAGGTCGGCGCAGCCACCCCTGGACCTACGGGCGCCTACTCATAGGGCAGCAGGGTGGCCTCGGCCTGCTGCTGCATCAGCGCGACGCGTGTGATCGATCCCGCTTCGGCGATGAAGAGGTCCGGGACGTGGTCTTCAAGGAAGCGGAGGGAGCCCACAGTCCCGATGGTCGTCGTCCGGGCGCCGAGCCAGGACAGCAGGGAGTCCAGCAGCGAGAACCCGTCGGGGTGGACTTCCTGGCGGACTGTGAGAGACCAGCCGCGCCTTCCGTGCTGCAGGTCACCGGTCACGAGGCCGCCGATGCGTGTGGCGGGGCCGCGGTAGCAGAGCAGCGGCCAGTTGTCCGGATCGTCCGGATCGGCGAGAGGCTTATGGTCCTCGGCGCCCAGATGCCAGCGCAGCGAGCTGAGTTCGTTGTCGCTCAGATCGCTGGGAAGGTCCAGGGAAAGCTGGAGTTCGAAGAGGTCGCTCATGCAGTCCGTTACTCGCCTTCGCCAGCCGAGGATGACAAGCCCAAGGAGAGTTCGGCGCTTGCCATCATGCGTACGACCTCGATGGGCAGGTTCCTGAATTCGACCATCACGACGTCGGCAGGGTCGACGCGCTTGGCGCTCGCTTCGGAGTTGGCCGTTTCGATCACATAGCGGTAACCGCGCGGCGATGAGGGGTCCTCGGCGACCACCCAACGCACACCGTGCAGGTGGATGAGCGCGTCGGCCAGGTATGAAGTGAGATCCATGTGCAGGGCAGCCCAGTCGGACTGCTCGAACTGGTTCAGCGGAAGGCGAGACACGTAGTTCTGCAGTGCCGGCAGCAGGCTGAGCGGATTGCTCGTGTAGGTGCTCTCAGGGACGCTCAGCATGTCTGCGAGGCTGAGGGCGTTCCTGTGCATTTGCGTGGCCCACTCTGCCAGGTCAGCAGGTGGAACTTGCGGGTTGTGCTGGGGCATTGTGCGTCTCTCAGGTGCGTGGCGGTCGCTAGTTCTTCTTCGGGTGCGGCCCGTACTCGACGAAGATGATGCGGGCGTCCGTCAAGTATTTCCGCAGTGCTGGCGACGGGCCTCCGTGAGTGAAGACCCATCGGGGATCGAATTTCGGATCCATGCGTCGAAGTGCTAGATCCTTGTGGATTTCTTGCTTCATGTGCGCGTTGAGGGGGACCTCGTTCTTGACGGCCTTGTTGCTGCCGTTGTCCAGGGTGATGGTTCGGTAGTTCAGGTACGTCTTGACCTCCACCCCCAGCGTGCGGCCCCCTGGCATGTCCACCGGGACATCAACGTACCTTCCGCCCGGCGTCGAGACAGGATAAAGGGGATGATCGTTCTCGGGTACCGGGTAATGGCGCTCAGGGCTGCCTCCGTAGATATCCCGGAAGTAGTCCTGGCCTCCCCTCCACCGGTCCTCCCAATGGCGCGTATTGCGGATGTCGCCCAGAGTTACCTCGGACCTCCCGGGCGGCAGTGCGGGACGAGAGAAGTCAGGCTCATCGTCAGGACGGTAACCACGCGGCTCATCAGGCGAGGGAGTACTTCCGGCGTCGGCACCGCCTTCGGGGGCGGAATCCAACCCGTCGCCCCCGGACACAGCATCGTCTCCGGGCCGGCCAAGGTCGTCGAGGAGTCCGCCGCCGGAACCGCCCCGCCTGGCTCCAGCGGGCGGTTCGTGTCCCCCGGAGGAACCGCGCGCGAGGTCGTCCGCACCACCGCTGCCGACACCGCGCGTCCCGCCGCCGGTGGCGCTATCCGCCGGGCCCCCTGGTCCAGCGCCACGCGTACCACCACCGGTTTCCAGGTCCATGCGGGCGTCGGGGATGGCGGCCTCAGCCCGGGCTGGGATGGTCGCGCCGGCTTCGGCGCGTGCTCCGGCGCCGACCAGTACGTGATCATCCACGCGGCCGATCACGTTCGCTTCGTCGGCGTTGCCCAGCCGGTTCTTGCCGGGCTCGGGGAGTGTCTCGTCGAGGTGGCTGAGGACGGCGCCTCGGCCGTTGATGATCGCGCCGTCGGGGCGGAGGTAGACCCCTTTGACGCGCGGGTCAGGGATGGCGCCGACGGGGACGGCATCGACTCCCTTGGGGACCCGGTAGGTGCCGTCCGCTGCTGGGGTGAGGCCCTTGGGGGCGGCCGCTCCCTCGGGAAGACCGACGGTGCCGTCCGCGTGATGCACTGCGCCCTCGGGCAACTCGATGACACCGGTCGGGAGTTTGCCGTACCCCATGTTCTTCAGGCCGGCCATCAGCTCGCTGACCTTCGTACCGGCCTTGAAGCCGGCGGTGAAGGTTAGGGAGACGGGGTCGGAGAACTTGGCGATCTTCCCGGCCATGGCCGCGGCCTTGGCACCGAGGCCGGCCTTGCCCGCGGCTGAGAGGCCGGCGCCCGTGCCACCGGTGAACACGGTGGTGATGACGTTGAAAGTAGTCGCGCCGGCGGCGCGACCGGGCTGGGTGTCCCACTGGTCCCAGGCGACCATCGCCTTTCCGGTCTCCTTGAGCGCGGTGCGGGAGTCACGGACCCAGGAGGGGAGCTTGTCGTCCGGGGTCAGCAGGAACGCGCCCGCGGTCAGCGGGTTGGCGACCAGCGCCAGACCTGTGGCGAGTTTGCCCAGGCCGGTCCACGCCTCGCCGGCCTTGTCCCAGCCGTCCACACCGACCAGGGTGCCCAGGCCCTTGATGGTGGCCCAGCCGCCGTCGATGACGAAGCCGGTGAAGAAGTTACCGACATGCTCGTAGGACTGGTACCAGGGCACCGATTCCTCGACCGGCTTCCCCCAGGGCAGCTCCTCGACCTGGGACAGGACGTCACCGGTGTAGCCGTAGTAGCCCTTCTGGCCGGGCTTGCCGTTCATCTTCAGCCCGGTGCCGCCCACCAGCGCCACGATCGCGTTCTGGCACGCGACCTCGGCCTCCATGAACTGGCCCCACACCTTGCCGATCTCGGTGCGCCGGGCCTCGTTCTCGTCGATCAGGTCGCCGTCCTCGCGCCAGTCCGGATCGGCGATCGTCATGTCGCGAAAGGCGATGGCCTCCTGCGTGAGCTGCTCCAGGCGGTTCTTCAGGGGGCGCACGGTGTCGGCGTAGTCGCCGAGCGCGGAGGCGACGTCGGAGACGTCCAGGTGCAGCGAGTCGGCGGCGCCGACCACCGGCAACGTGGTCGCAAACAGCTGCTCCGCCTCGGGAGCCTCGTAGAAGGCGGAAAGCCCACCGAAGGTGACATGCACGTCACCGGCGGCATCCGAGATCTTCTCGCCGTCCTTGCGCAGCGCGGTGACCTTCTCCTCCAGCACCTCCAAGTTGCCGGTGAAGACCGGGACCTCGTTCGGGTTGACCGGCTCGGTGTTGTCACTCACTGCCGGCCCCGCAGGTCCCGCAGCATCTCCAGGTTCACGGTGCGGGCGGCATCCTGGGCCTGCTTCGCGGTCTCCAGATCACCCTCGACGTACTCGCGGGTCGCCAATGCGGCGCCCGTCATCGACGCCTCGATCCGCTCGGCGATGGTCTTGAAGTCTGTCTTCGACTTCCCCTGCACGAACTCACCGATCCCGGCCGCCACCGGCCCCATCGCCTTCTGGGTGAGCGGCGAGTTATCCGGACCTCGCTTGCCCGGAACCGTCGTCTCGGCCTGCGAAGGAAGCACCGCGGTCCCGGCAGCTTGAGCCGCCTCCTGCAGATGCGTCAGCAGGGCGGTCAGCGCCTTCTCCACCTCACCGGCCATCTCACCGGTCTTCTCCAACTGGCCCTGAACACCCTGCGGACGAATATCCCAGCGCGTCATCGACAACCCCCGTACGAACAAGAACCTGAGCGATCAATCGTGGCGAACCGTTCCCGCGCCGTCACCGAGCGGCGCGCGGTCGTTCAGCCGATGGAGTCGACGGCGGCCTTCGCGCGCGACAGGGTCTGCTGCGCGGTGCCGTCGTTCTTCTCCAGCGTGGTCTTCAGGAGCTGGATGATGGTGCGGACCTCGTTGGAGGCGCGGTTCCAGCGCAGTTCCTTGTCGTGATACGAGTCCGAGACACCGTCGGCCTGGAAGTCGGCCATGGCCGCCTTCACCGCACGGTCCCGGTCCGTGATCACCTGCTCCAGACGTGCGATCACGCCCTGGATGTTGCCCTGCGCGTCCGACGACGCGGCCACGTCGTACGAGCGACGGTCAGCATTCGAAGCCATGATTCAGATCCCCCAGTCAGTCAGCGGCCGCCGAAGCGGGCGGCGTCGAAGTTCGCGGCAGCCATGTTGGAGCGGGCATTGTCCGCCGACTCCTGGTCGCCCGTGCCGAAGGCCGAGTCCATGCCTGTCTGGCCGCCGAGAATCGCCGACAGCGCGCCGTTCAGGGCTGCGGTGATCTCGTCCGAATTGTTCTTGAAGGAGTCGAAGGCCGCCTTGCCGGAGCCGTTGAACCGGCCCTCCAGCGGCTGCGCAGCAGCGATCAACTGACGGATCAGCGACCCTAGATCGTCGCTCGAACCCTGCGATTGCGACCGCAGATTCGACAGCACTGACGCACCCATGTCGAACTTCACGCGAACCCACCCCCGTGGATCTCGGTCTACAGGCAGAGCCCGAACCAGCCCTGCAATCCCGTCCTGCGCATGCGGAACACACGCACCACGGGGTTGGATCATCCTGACCCGAATGCCCTTGCAAACACAATGTGGATCAGGCCAAACCCTCAGGGCAGTGCACCGCACGGCCTCAGAGGAATGCACATGGCACTGTCCAGGCAACCTGATCGCGCCATGCGCCGCGTGCAGCATCCTGGCGGTATGGCCTGGGGCACATCGGGAGTGGTTGACTCCATCTATGTCGCAAGGGGGCCCAGGGAGGCGACGATGTCGGCTGATCAGGTACGCCGGTGCGCGCGCTGCGCATGCCCACTCAGCAGATACAACTCCGATTCGGTGTGCTCAGCTTGCTCCCGCACACAAGCACCCCTTGCTTCGCCGCCCAGCCGGCTGCCGGACTCCGTATGGCAAGACGAGACCGTGCGCTCAGCCCTGGCGGGATGGGACTTCGGTGCGTTGTTCTCCCGAGTGCGGGAGCTCACCGGCCTACGTCAGCAGGATCTAGGTGAGCTGACCGGACTGACGCAGAGCACGCTGTCCATGCTCGAGTCCGGTGCCCGGCGCCTGCGCCACATCGACACGATCATGCCGGTGCTCGAACGCCTTGAGGTCCCGACCGAGGTGCTGCCGATGCTTCTGTCCCGCAGCAATGCGCGGGCAGAAACGCGCCCCCCGCAGATCTCCATGCCGGTCAAGCCACTTGTGGAGTACGAGTGGGAAAGCCCACTCGCCATCGCCGAGCGGCTGAACGCCACCACCTCCTCCAACGTCGACGACACGACGCTCAGCCTCCTGGAACACGAGGTCGACGACATCGTCGGCAGCTACGAGGCGGCGGGTCCGCATCGTTCAGCACCGCGCGCCAACCGCCTGCGAGGCTTCGTGCAGGAGCGGCTCGACGGGCGGCAGTTACCGCAGCAGCGTCGGGCACTGTTCCGGCTGGCGGCGCAAGCCTCGGGGTTGCTGGGCTACATGGCAGTCAACGCGGGCCGTGAGGCGCTGGCGGAGGCGTACTGCACGGAGACGTATGAGCTCGCGCGAGAGATCGGTGACCAGGAGCTGATGATGTGGGCGCTGGGGACCCGGTCGCTGGGTGCCTATTACACGGGCCGTTTTGAGCAAGCTGCGCGATGGGCCGAGGCGGGGATCTCGGTGAATCCCCGCGATCCGCAGGCCATTCGACTCCTGGTGAACGGGGCGGCGCGGGCGCTGGGAAAGCAGGGAAACGCGCAGGGTGCGCGTCGGGCGATCGGCAAGGCCCTGGAACTGACCGGGCGTGTGACGGTGCCGTCGGGGCTGACCTCATGCATCGCATTCGCCCCGTACAGCATGGCCCGCACCCTCGCGAATGCGGCCACCGCGCACGTCTCGCTCGGGGATACCGGGGAGGTGCTTGCGTATGCCGAGCAGATCTCCCCGCTGGTCGAGGAGTCGGATTCGGCGTGGACTCAGACACTCGTGAGCCTGGATGTCGCTACCGCTCTGCTCAGCGACCCACAGCCCGATGTTGAGCAGGCCATGGCTGTAGGGCGTCGTGCCCTGGACGTGCGGAACGGGCCGCCTATTCGTTCCGTGGTGCAGAGGGCCGGCGAGCTTGAGACGCAGGTCTCGCGCTGGCGCAACCACCCGGCCGTGCGCGATTACCGGGAGGTCCTGAGTGTGTGGCGGGCGGAACCGTTGGCCCGCGAGGTAGCCGCGTCTGCCAGGATGACTCGCCTGACCGAGAGCGGAGGAGCCGAGGGTGCAGGCCGTGACAGATCCCCACGCATTTCCCCCCGCCCTCCCGCCTGACCTTGATGATCCCGCTGTGATCGCGGCACATGACTGGGCTGCGTTCGCCGAGGTGGCATCCATGAACAACCACTGGGAGCGCCCTGGTTGGAGCGCCACCACTCGCGCGTACTACTGGATGCTCACGTTCAAGCACGCCACCGCGCTGATCGACCAGGCCCGCCACTGCCAGGAGACCGTGAGGGATCTGCGGTTCGATGCCATTGCCGAGGACGGTCTGCACCTGACCATGGGCCGCGTCGGCCTCACGACTGACATCACTAACGAGAGGCTGGACCGCCTGGTGGAGTCTGCGGGCTCCCGCCAGCTCAACGCGTTCACGGCGCAAGCGCTGCCGTTGACCGCGTCGCGGGGCGCGATCCGCTACAGCGTCGCGCCCTGGACACCGCTGCTCGACCTGCACGCCTCACTGTCGGAGGCTTGCACGCAGGCCGGAGTCGCGCTGGGCAAGCCGACCTCGTCGTTGCGCCCGCATATCGGCATCGCGTACTGCAACCGCGCCATGGACGCCCAACCCGTCCGGAACGCGATCCTCCCGCTGCGCCGGCTACCTCCCGTCCATGTCGAGATCGACCGCGTGGAGCTGGTCGAACTACGACGCGAGGATGCCGCCTACCGGTGGCGCACCGTGCACCAACTCCCGCTTGCCTGAACCTCTTTCGGCGGCGGCGACTGCTCGTATCACCGCCGTGATATCACCTCGGTTATGTGACCCCCTCCGTGATCGGCGGCACGCTCCTTCCCGTAACAGCCACCGCGGCCCGCATACAGACCGGGTCGTACGGCGTACGAAATGCCCGCTTACGGAATGGAGTTCGCCATGCCCCGTACGAGCACGTCCTCCGGCAACAGCCACCTGGTGATCGAGACCGGCACCGGCCGGCCCGACGCGACCACGATCGTGGAGCGCAAGGGCCTCGGCCACCCCGACACCCTCGCCGACCACCTGGCCGAGCGCTTGTCTCGGGCCTACAGCCGGTACACGGTGCGGCACTTCGGCGCCGTCCTGCACCACAACTTCGACAAGCTCGCACTGCTCGGCGGCGCGAGCGAGGTCCGCTACGGCGGCGGGGCCATGACCGCTCCCGTCCGAGTGCTGGTCAACGGCAGGGCAGCGTCCGGCTGCGGTGGGGAGCGCATCCCGGTCACCGAGATCGTCGAGGCCGAGGTCCGGGCGTTCTTCGCCGAGCGGCTCCCCGAGATCAACGACCACCTCGACATCGTCTTCAACATCACCAGCAACTCCAGCCCCGGCGCCGTGCTCACCGGCGACGGTGTTCCCGACCGCACCCGCTGGTTCAACCCGCGCTCGATCGAGGACCTGCGCGAGCGGCGGATCCGGCTTTCCAACGACACGTCATTGGGTACGGGTTGGGCTCCGGAGAACCCCTTCGAGTCGTTCGTACGGGAGCTCGTGGACCATTTCTCCGGCGACAGCGACTTCACCCGCGCACACTGCTGGTGCGGCTCCGACGTCAAGCTCATGGGGTACTGGGACGGCGAGCAGGCCGACGTCGTACTGTGCGTTCCGCAGAAGTCCCGCTACGTCGCCAGCCGAGCCGAGTACGTACGCAACACCGAGAGCGTGCTCGCCGAGTGCCACCGCATGGCCGTACTCCGGCTGCCCGGTGCCAAGGTCAGTTTCCGGCTCAACGCCCGTGATGTGCCGGAGAAGGACGAGCTGTACCTCACCTACACCGGCAGCTCGATCGAGTCCGGCGACGAGGGAGTCGTCGGCCGCGGCAACCGCGTCAACGGCCTCATCACGCCGCTGCGCCCGATGAACCTGGAGGGCGCCAACGGCAAGAACCCCGTGTACCACGTCGGCAAGCTCTACAACATTGCCGCCCAGCGCCTCGCGGCCCGGCTGCACGAGGAAACCGGCGAGCACGCCGAGGTCCACCTGGTCTCCACGACCGGCCAGCGCCTGGATCAACCGTGGCGGATCCTCGTGCGCCTCGCGTCCGAAGATGTCGAGGTCGACAAGGTGCAGGCCCTGGTCACCGAGACCCTGGACACCTTCCCCGCCTTGACCGACGAGCTCGTCTCGGACGGGATGGTGCTCAGTTGATGGCTGCCTCGCCCCTTGGCTGCGTACTGCCGGGAGCACGCGAACGGCTGTTGGCCCACTACGGGCCGTCGGCCAGCGAGTGGCTCGATGCCGCTCCGTCTCTGCTGGCGACGGTCGCCGAGCGGTGGAAGCTAGCGCTGCGGAGTTATCACGACGCGGGCCACTCGTCGGTCGTCGCCGTGGCCCTCGACCGCCAGGACACCCCTGTCCTGCTGAAAGCCTGGTTTGATCCGACGCGCTACCGCGACGAGATCACGGCGCTTGGGGTGTGGGCCGGCGGCCCGACGGCGGACGTCATTGAGACCGCCGACGACCTCTCGATCGCCGCGATGGAGCTGGTGGGTGGCCGGCCGGGAGGAACGGCCAGACCTGAACGCGAGGTCCAGATGGTCGCCGCCGTGATCCACGGCCTGCACACCGTCGGCCGGAAGCAGGCTCGCACGATGCTGCCCCGACTGGACGACTTCCTCCAGCGCACGATGCTGCCGCGCATCGTCGACCGGACGGTGAAGCTCGACCTCGGGACACGAGGTTGGCTCGTACGCGAGGCGCTGCCGGAAGCCCACGCGCTCAGACCCTCGTCAGCCCGCACGACGGTGCTCCATGCCGACCTGTACCGAGAGAACGTGATCTTCGATCAGCGAGGGCTGGCCCGGCTCATCGATCCGCACCCCATGGTGGGCGACGCGGCGTACGACTGGGCGTTCTGGACCGTTCATTACGACCTGGGGCAGGCGACGTTCCAGCGGATGGCGATCGCCTCCCGGATCTCGGGTATCTCAGTCCCGGAGCTCTCGGCCTGGTGCCGCGCCATCGCCTTGGACGGACTCCTCTACTACACGGAGATCGGCGACCCGGCCGAGGAGAGCGCCGCGGAGGTCCTGGCAACGTTGATGGCGGTCGGTGCGGAGGGTGCGGGGTCACGATGACCACGTACATCCTGCGCCACGGCGAGACGCACAGCAGCCCTCAGTACCTGGTGAACGGAGACCCGACCCGACCCATCCCGCTCAGCAAGGAGGGCCTGGCCTCGTGCGGTCTCGCGTGGCACCTGCTCCCACTGCGGCAGGTGTCCACCTGGCTGTGCAGCGAGTTCCCCCGCGCTCACCAGACCGCCTCGCGGCTGATGGGAGTCCCCGAACCGGATCCGGTGATCGTCCCGCAGCTGAATGAGCTGGATTACGGCGACTTCGAGGGCGGTCCCTTCCTGGAGTACGCGGCCTGGCTGACGGAGCATGGAGGGTGGCGCCGGCCTCCGCGCGCACGCGAGTCCCAGCGCGAGGGCATCCGCCGCATGCTTACTGGACTACGAGCCACCGTCGAGCATCCCAGTCCGCGAGTGATCGTGTGCCACGGGCTGCTGGTGTCCGTCCTGCTGTGGCACCGCGAACGGTCCGCGGACGAGCCGATGCCGCTGTTCTTCCCGGAGGCGCCCTACGTACAGCCGCTCACCTTCACCGACGAGGAGCTGCTGAGCTGCGCAAAGCACCTGCTCGCCGACCTCGACGCGGAACAGGACGACGGTGCGCGTTCACACACCGCCCTGGGAAAACCTCGTAAGGATCATGAAGCGGAAGTTGCTACCTTCGATCGGGTAAATCACCCGCACGCACAGAGGGAACTCCCTGATGCATGATGCTCGCGTTCTGATCGACATGGGCGAGGACACTGTCCGCCGCCTGGCCCGCCGTGGCTACTCGCTGGACCTCTCCTCTCTGGAGTCCCTCCAGTCCCGTCGGAACAAGAGCATCCAGTCCGCTGACGAGCTGCGCTCCGAGTCCAAGCGCATCGCGGCCGAGGTCCAGCAGACCGCGAAGGCCGGCGGAGACATCGCCACCCTCAAGGAGACCGCGCGCAAGCTCAAGGAACAGATCCGCGAGACCGAGGCCGAGCAGGAGAAGATCCAGCAGGAGCTGACCGAGCTGCTGCTCACCATCCCCAACCTGCCCGCCGACGAGGCCCCCGACGGGGACTCCGAGGAGTTCGCCGTCGAGCAGCGCAAGGTCGGCACCCCGCCGGCCTTCTCCTTCACCCCCAAGGACCACGTCGACCTCGGCGAGGGCATGGGCATCCTCGACTTCGGCCGCGCCACCAAGCTGTCCGGCCCGCGCTTCAGCGTCCTGCGCGGCGCCGGCGCCGCGCTCGAGCGGGCGCTCGCGTCCCTCTTCCTCGACCTGCACACCCGCCGCCATGGCTACGTCGAGCACGCGGTGCCGTTCCTGGTCAGCCGCAAGACGATGACCGGCACCGGGCAGCTGCCCAAGTTCGAGGAAGACCTGTTCAAGACGGGCGTCGCGGACCGGGACCTGTTCCTGATCCCCACCGCCGAGGTGCCGCTCACCAACCTGTACGCGGACGAGATCATCCCGCCCGCCGAACTCCCGCTCGCGCTGACCGCGCACACGCCGTGCTTCCGCTCGGAGGCCGGCTCGTACGGACGGGACACCCGCGGCCTGATTCGCCAGCACCAGTTCTCCAAGGTCGAGATGGTGCGCATCTGTGCCGCCGACCAGGCCCGTACGGAGATGGAGAAGATGGTCGGCCACGCCGAGGCGTGCCTGAAGGAACTCGATCTCGCCTACCGCGTGGTCACCCTCGCGGCCGGCGACACCGGCTTCTCCGCCCAGCTCACCTACGACCTGGAGGTCTGGCTGCCGAGCCAGTCCACGTACCGCGAGATCTCCTCAGTCTCCGACTTCGGCACCTTCCAGGGCCGCCGCGCGAGCATCCGCACCCGCGACGAGAACGGCAAGCCCACCCCGGCCGCCACGGTCAACGGCTCCGGCCTGCCCATCGGCCGCACCCTCGCGGCCGTCCTAGAGCAGCACCAGCAGGCCGACGGCTCGGTCCTGCTGCCCGAATCCCTCGTGAAGTACCTCGGCTTCCGCCGGATCAAGGCGGACGGAGCACCCTCGGAGGACTAGATGCTCGTCGGCGTCTGCGACTTCCCCGGCACGTACACATTCCCCCCGGCCGGATACGGCGGGATCGAACGGTGGCTCTGGGCAGTCGCCCAAGGAGCCCGCACCGCAGGTGCCGACGTCCACCTCATCGGGCCGGGCTGGCTTAGGGACCTCGAAGACCAATGGGTCCGTAAGCCGGTCCGCCTGGAGGACATCACCCCAGGCTCCCTCGCCGAGCGTGAGCTGAAGGACGCCGGTTACGACCTCCTCGTGGTCGGCCACGAATACCCCTCGCGCCCGGAGTGGGTCAGGACGTGGCGTGAGCTGGACTGCGACGTCGCCACTTTCCAGCACAACCCGTCGTTCCAGCACACCCCCGATGCCTTCGACGGCGGACGATCTCGCCTCTATTGCTACTCGCCGGAGATGGTCGAGCGATACGCCAAGCACCGCCCAGTTGCTGAGCTTGCTGTTCATCTGGGGCTCGATGAAGCGGAGCCCCCGGCCTTGAAGGGCCGGGACCTTGTATGGCTCGGGCGAATAGATGAGGACAAGGCACCCCACCTCGCGGTCCGCGCGGCGCAAATCCTCGGTCGGCGCATACGGCTGGTCGGCCCGGTCTTCGACAAGGAGTACGTGCGCCGCCACGAGCGGATCTTCTCGTCGGACCACGTCGAGTGGGTGGGGGAGCTGGGCGGAGCGGCCAAGACCGCCGCCGTCGCAGAGGGCGCGGCCTTCGTCTACACCTACGCCCGGACCTACGTGGAGGCCGGCGCCGCAGTCTTCGGCGAATCCTTACGCGCCGGGACCCCCATCGCCGCCCTGACCTGGCGAGACGGCACCTGTGCGCAGGCGGCGCTCTGCGACCGTACGGGAGCCTTCGTCATCGCCGATCCGTCGGTCGACGACGAGAGCGCGGCGCGAGCGCTCGCGGAGGCCATCGAGAAGGCGGCGGTGCTGGACCCCGGTGAGGTACAGCAGGTCGGCTTCAACCGCTTCGACCCCGTACGCCACTTCACGGCGCTGGCGGCGCTCTGATGGAGAGCCACTCGTACGCCTACCAAGCAGTCGCCGCGTTACGCCAAATTCTCGGACCCCAGTGGGAGTTCGCGACGAGCAGCGGCGGGAACCGCGACTTCCAGATACAGCACCGCGACCACGGCACCCCCTACAGACCGCCGCGCTCGACGCTCTCCTGGAGCACGCTGCTGGATGGCCTCAGCACGGCCTTCGCGGCCCGAGGCGTCATGCGCGACGAATGCCTGCCACTGCGCTGGGGCCGCGAAACAGAGCTGACGATCTCCGCCGTGCAGGCCCTCGACCCACTCCTCAAGGATGGTCGCGCCGCCACCTACCGCCAGGGCTTCCTTCCGCAGCCGGTGGTCCGCTTCACGGGAGACCGCGACGAGCACGGAAACCTGCGCGATGGTTTCCTGACCTCCTTCGTCAATGTCTCCCGCGTCCAGCCCATCGCCAGCTTCACCGAATACGCAGAGGCTCTCGACGACTGGCTCTCTGTCCTATCTCAACTCGGCTTCCACGCCCGGCACATGCAGATAGACGGGCGCATCGAAGTCTGGCGCCGCAGACAAGTCGCAGGCGTGACGCTGAGGTTCAACCACCTGGACCTCACCATCGGCGATCTCGTCTTGCTGTGGAACATCGAGAACCCTGACCGCATGGCCCTGGACCTTGGCACAGGACTCGAACGACTCGCCTGGGCCCGTACGCGGCAGGACTGGAAGGAGCTGATCTTTGCCTCGTTTGCCGACGCCGCACCAGTTGCCGTCCTGGATGCCATCCGAACGGCAACACTCCTGCTAGGTAGCGGCATCATGCCCTCGGCGAGGGGCGCGGGCAGCGTGTCCCGGCGAGTGATCGCGACCATCCCGCACACCCTCGTACGACTCGGGACCAGCACCATCCTCAGAGCGTTCCACCGCTACTGGGCGGCCACCGTCCGGCTTCCGGTGCCGTGGCCGGAAGTGTGCAACGCAATCGAGCAGGAAGTGGCTACTCGATTAGATCAGTCGGTTCCTCAGCGCCGTGTGCCCCGAGACCTTGTGGTGTCGATCAGGAAGGAGGCCGACAGCCAATGGAGGTGAGCTTCTCAGCGGTACTACTTCTCGGAGTGGTCCTGGTCGTGCTGATCCGCGGGAAGTCATTGAAGCCCGGTCCAGGCGTCGTCGCTGTGCTCTTCGGGTTCTTCCTGGCGAGTACGGGCGCCGCCGATGACATCAATCGGTTCGTAGCGAGTGTGACGGGCATGATCGGTGGGCTCAACTTCTGAGGCTGTTGCGCTGCTGTGTCCGCGCCTCTAACCAGCGCCACCCTCACCCCCGTCCTTCCTAGCACGGAGGTATTCCCTGACAAGCCGACCGAGTACGTCACCTTGGTGGGCGCGTTCGTTGAAGACGGCTCGTTGGAAGGCGTCGTACTCCTCCCGCTCTAGAAACGCCACCATGTCCCGGGCCTGCGGGTGGAAGTCATCGCCGCAGCAGATCAAGCGGCTACAGAAGGCCCGCGATGTCCTGAGTTGCGGAGTGCGCCATGGATGGTGCGGGTACCCTCGTAGCTCCTTCTTGCAGCGCGCGAGGATTTCGAAGAGTTCGGCGCGATTCCGATGCCGTTCCCGCCCGTAGTGGAGCCTGAACCACTCACGGCGGTCCATGTCCGCTATCTCACGCTGGACACGCGCAACGCGTCTCGTGATGCCGACGTAGACCTCGGGCCGCATTGCCCGTGTCGCAAACCCTGCCTTCGGATACCTGTGGTGCAGGTCAAGGTTCGCTACCCAGAGTTTTGCGCTACGCCCCTTTTTCCAGCGGTTGCAATCATCGCAGGCCGGAACAAAGTTCCACCAGATGTCCGCCCCGTTATCAGCAATGGGCTCCTCATGGTCGATGGTCGTGGCGGACGAACGGCCGCAGTAGGTACACAGGCCCCTTTGTGCCGTCAGAACCATGAGCCATTGCCAGGTCTTCTGCTTGCCCCGTTCTCCGCGACGGATTATGTCCACGGTGCCCCTCCTCCATCAGTCGCGAGGATCGTAGGGGCCGGCTCTGACATCAGCGTCAACCCTGAGGTCATGCCCCATATCAGCCTGCACATGCGCCAGTTGTCCGCTGTGGTGTGGCTGTGGCCGCGAACCCAATCGCGCGGTGACAGCGTCGGCAGGAAGCCCAGCCCGAGGACCTCGTGGTCACACGCGTCCTACAGATGGTCGAGGGGTTCGGCGGCGTACGTACCGTCGCCGATCGGGGCATCGGTCAGCTCGAAACGTTGGGACAGACTGCCGATCCGGCGAGTGATGACGCTGCCGGGGGCCAGAGTGGTCTCGTAGTACAGAGGGCTGCCGTCGGCGCCGGTGGTGCCCAGCAGGCTGAAACGACGCAGCACACGGGCAGGCGTCAGGGTGGTCCGGCGGCGCCGATAGAGCCAGCCGACTGTGGCGACGATACCGGTGACGACCAGGCCGACTGCAGTCGGGATCAGGAACTTATCGAAGAGCGCGAACACGGCGGCATCACTCAGGCCGACTGCGGTCGGGATCAGGAACTTATCGAAGGGCGTGTACACGGCGGCGTCACTCCTGCTAGGCGGGTAGGGCCCGCCGCTGCGACGGGCCGCGCCGACCTTGGGACAGGCAGGGGTTAGCCGCGCAACCCCCGCTCAACTTGCTCCTCGGTGCGGGAGGTTGGCTGCAGCCGGTGGATCGTCGTAAAGCACCCTCGGTACGTCAGCGTCTGCCGCCCAGCTTGAATGCACGGCCAACGCGGAGGGTGCCTCCTCGTCCCAAGTGGGCCGGGGTGTGGTGGTGTCGTAGTGGGCGAGGGCGGCACGGAAGGCGGGTAGATGCTCACCGGACATCTCGTAGGCCGATGCCTGCCGCCATCCGTCCCGCGGGCCGCCGCCGTAGATCACGGTGAGCGGCGCCTCAGTTCCTTCAGGCCACCAACCGTGCTTGACACCGCGCTTGAGGGCATAGGCCAGGGCCACTGTGGGGCCGCGCAGTCCGCCCGGGAATACCTCACGCAGCACGGCGGCCTCCCGATGGCCGTCGGAATCTACGACCAGGCGCACGAACAGGCGGGCGTCCTCATTGAGCGTGTTCAGGAAGAGCATCGCCCTGTCGACGTCCCATGCGGTGTCGACAGAGATGGCCAGTTCGTCTCGGTGCTCGGCGAGCAGGTCGAGCAGCTTGCGCTCAAACTCCTCGCTCGCGCCCTCAATGGTGATCCGCACGACAACCCTCTGCAGCACTCTATGGAGTCTCTATCGACTGCTATAGGTAGCGTTGCGGACTGGGGCGGGGTTGTCTACGGCTACGACACAGCGGTCTTTCGATCGCCGGTTCTTTGCGGGTGGGGGTGTGCCGATCTCGGCAGGCCCCGGTTCGATAGCGCCACGAGCGGTTCGATGCAACGGACGCCAGTTCGCCTACGGCAGACGGGAAACAGCCCTGGATGACTGGATCACTGCGGCAGCGCATGTCAACGTACAACGCCCTGCTCCAAGTTGGCGTTGAACTACCTGGAGGTGCACCTGCCCTCGCGTTATCCCGACCGACCCATCCACCCCAACTCTCCGGGCCCGGTCTACTGGGTAACCCCGCGTCATCTGGCCGGCAACGACGGCGCTCTTGCCGAACGAGTCGGCGACACATTGGCCCAGCTGGATTGGCGCATGTGGCCGACCGCGCGTGACACCCTGCTGTACGTCAGCCCGGACGGACTGTGTGGGGCTGAGTGGATTCTTGCTTCCTACCCGTTCGAGCTGGGCGACCTGCCTGTGGCATGGCAGGTGAGTGCGCGGTCGCACACGGACTCGGCGATGGTCGGGTGGAATGCCTACTTCACGGCCGACGTGCCGCATGAGGTGCTGGCGGACTTCCTCCTCGCGCTCGATGCCCGTGCGGAGCCCGCTGAAGGATTCGACGGGCCGGATGTGGTGCTCGAGGAGCTGTGCTCCCGGGGCTGGTTCCGTGACGCGGACCGCCCCCGTAGCGCGGCCTTCGATCCCGGCTTCTCCGCCGGCATCTCTCTGGAGCTGACGCCGCCGCTCGTCCGGGACGCCGATCCCCATCCGGTCCAGGTGGGCTGGCAAGCCTGGGCACAGCCTGGGCTCGATGAGCCGTACCTGTGGTGCGCGAGTTTCTCCGCCAGCGTCCCGCACGACTTGGTCGCGGTGTTCGCTTCGTCGCTGGCCTCGCCGTCTCCCGTGCCGCGTCGCAGGGTGCCCGCGAGCACGGAGGACCGGCTGAGCGTGATCCGCCGTAGCTGACACCTCGGCGTCGCGTATTGCTGATTCGGCCTTGGCGCCGGCCTCCTGGCGCCCGTTGCCCTTGTCAGACGAGAGAGTGGAGATGGCATGTTCCGACGCAACCGAGCGGACCGAGAGTTCCGTGAAGCCCAGCGTGCCGGCCAGGCGCTGCTGGCCATGCACACCGAGTGGCCCGAGGCTCCCGCCCCGGTTGCTGCGCCGGCCCCGGCCGTGCCGACCGACACCACGGTGGTGCCCGACTTTTTGCCGCCGGAGTTCCGGGCACCGTGCCGCCAGGACGTGTCGGGCTTCATGATGCGCTGGGACCTGCCGCTCGTCATCGACTGCGAAGTCCACGCCTGCCATTGCGGTGCGTACCGGAACTGGATCATCTTCAACATGCGCGACGACTCGGTGTGGCTGCGCTGCGAGGCCGGCCACGAGACGGAGGAGACCCGGCTGGACACCGCCTGGTACAACCGCAACTCCGGTCCGGTCGACCGCTTCCACCCCACCCTCCAAGACGGCCTGCGCCACCTCGGCCACTGAAAGCGCGAAACCCCTTCCCCCTATCCCTGCGTTCGTCGGCACCCGGGGGGCCGACCCGGTCAGACCATCCGTCTCGCATCTCCAAAGGGGTTTCACGTATGCGCCGTTTCACCATGACCGCCGTCGGCCTCAGCAGCATCTGCATCACCCTCGCCCTGACCGGCTGCACCAGCCATGCCGACCCGGCCAACTCCTCCGCCATTGCACACCGGGGCGCCAGCTCACCCACGGCGTCTGTATCGCTGTCGTCGACTCAGCTGAACCAGCGGCTGCTCAACGAGAGTGACCTGGGCGAGGGCTACACCCGCAAGCCCGAGCCCACTCGCCGCAACGACGACGTGACCGTCATCGGCTGCCCGGCACTGGAGAAGCTCGGCGGTGACACGGCCACCGGCTCCGGTCTCGACTTCGTCCACAAGGCGAAGGCATCCTTCACCTACACCGGCAGCACCTCCGAGGTGAACGAGGAGCTGTACAGCGACAGCCCGGCGAAGCTCTCCGCGGGCATCGGGAAGGTCTTCGACGCGATGCTCTCCTGCCCCTCGTACCAGGTCGCCTCGGGGAGCACGGTCGTCGATATGGGCACCGAGGAGTCGGCCGCGCCCGACATCGGCGACGAGCAGTGGAGCCAGCTGCTCACCTTCTCCGCCGGCGGGCAGCGCAGCGTCGTCAAACAGACAGCGATCCGCACCCGCAACATCCTGGTCATCGTCTCCGGCGCACCGAGCCTCGTGGATGCCCACCTGCCGATGGCCGTCGATAAAGCGCACCAGGCCAGCTGACGCGACGGTTTCGCTCGCACCCCGGACTTCGCTGCAGAGCGGCGAATTGGCGGAAGGTAATCGGGGCTGAATGTAAACGTGCAGGTCGTCAGGGCGGCAACGTGGCGACGGGCGAATGCAATTGACCGAAAACCCATTGCCATCAGTGATCGATCCCCTACTCCCTGTCAGTGCCGCGTGCTGTCATACCTCCTGCGTGGGATGCCAATGCACGTGACAGGGAGGGGAATTTCCTCATGGGGATACCGGTGACGGCGATCATCGCGGGCTGTGGTCGCCGTAGCGGCGGGTATGGAAGCGGAGGGCGTGCCGCCGCGGAGAGCGCCTCGTGCCGGATCGAGGCGCTTCGGTGAGCCGGCGTCGTCCCGTTCGCCGTTCGGCTCGACGCCGGGCAACACGGCGTACCCGCAAGCAGGACCAGGCGCTGGCCGTTGGAGTGGCCGCAGTCATCACAACCAGCCTGGTCGCCACCGCGGTGCAGTGGCTGCTCGCGCACTGGTGGGTGATGGTCATGGTGGGCGTGCTCGCCGCCGGTGCGGGCGGGCTGTGGTCGCAGCAGGTGCGGCAGCGGACGGAGTGGGCGCGTGTACGAGCGCAGGCGCTGCGGATGCGTATCGCCGAGATCGACGCTCTGGATCACCGCGCGTTCGAGTTCGCGGTAAGGGACTTGATGCGCCGCGACGGCTGCCAGGCGGAGCGCATCGGAGGTGCCGGCGACGACGCCTGTGATGTCCGCGCCGTTGATCCGGCGGGTCGGGTGTGGGCGATCCAGTGCAAGCACAAGCGCGACGGCGAGCGCGGCTCGGCCGTCGGCGTCGGGGTACTTCAGCAGGTCAACGGCACGGCATGGCAGGTGCACGGCGCTGACGTCGCGGTCGTCCTGACCAACGGCCGCTTCTCCTCCAAGGCAATTCCCTGGGGCTGGCAGCACCGTATCCATCTGGTGAACCGACGCCTGCTCAGCGAGTGGGCAGCGGGCTCCAGCCCCTTGTGGGACCTGCTCGACCGGATTCCGCCGCCACGCCGACCGACCGCATTGTCCTGATCTGCTGGGGGAGTTGGTTCGATGATCCTGACGTTCAATCTGGCGGTCCTGCTCGCCGTCATCATCTACTTCCGTATCCGCCGTCGCGTGCAGGCGCGGAGCCGCTCAGACCAGTGGATGACCGTGGCGATCGTGATGGTCTTCGGCCTCCTGATCGCTCCGACCGACTTCGGCCAAGGGGTCCTGGATGTGGTCGGCCAGCTGGCGCAGGGCGTCTCGCAGGCCGACGGACCGTAGGTCGGTGCTGCGCCGGCGATAGGGCGCGGAAAGGGGGCGGCGGGCCGGGAGTCATTCCGGCCCGCCGCCCCCTCGTCGTCTCCGGAGGTGGAGAGTGCTGCCGCCTTCGCCTGTCAGAAGGCGTATGGCGTGAACGGGCGGATCGGTTCGTCCACGGCGGCGAGCAGGCGGTTGAACTCCGCCACTTCATCCTTGGTCATGAGCGTGACGGCATTTCCGAGGGTCTTCTCGCGCAGCTGGTCCCAGAACGGGGCCAGGAAGCTGTTCAGGGCGTCGGGGGCGTCGGCCTTCGTCTGCACGTACGCGCGGTAGCGAATCAGTTGCTCCTCTACTTCCTCCAACTCAACGAGGGTGGTGGTGAAGACGACGTCCTGCTCCTCGCGGCTGAAGGGGCGTCCGTCGCGGTGGGACCAGGTACCGGTGTCCATCCGCTTCTTGAAGTCCGCGTCACACAACAGGGTGACGATCTTGGGGCAGGGTTCGGCGGTGGGAATGAAAGTTCTCCTTATGGGGTGTTTCTGCGACTGGGGCGTGCGTGGGGCGACGGGCGGTAGAGGCGCGGTGACGGGTGCGGCAGGCTGCCGGTAGCTGCGTCACGGGTTCAGTCCTCGTCGAGCGTGCGCAGGGTGCAGTGAAGGGCGGACAGGCGCTCGACCTCAGCCCAGTCCTCGTCGGTGATGAGGTCGAGGACCGCGTCCACGGAGTCGTCAGGTGCGTGGACCGCGTACTTCATGAAGCGGTCGATATTGGCTTTCGCAGCCCTGTGGCTGTTGCCCAGCCCTTCGTACACGCCGGGCAACCGGTACTCGACCGCGATGGATATCTCGCCGGGGGTGGCATCGGCGACCAGGTCGTACTCGGCGTCGGTGAACACACGGCCGTCAAGGTGATGGAGTTGCTGCGGCCCAGCGGGGTGCGTGGTGTCCACGTCGGCGAGGAGCGCGATAACACGGGGGCGTAGTGCGGTAGAGGACATGCAGGGACGTTCCTTCCGGAGGTCGGGGTTAGGGCCCAAATACTCCGGAGAATCCCCGGTTTCGGTAACCGGGGATCGTCGGCTATATTCCGCGCACTTCGACGAGGGATCCGTGTTCACCGCGACCGGCCGGCGGGGGGCGACTTGGGCGGGTAGGTGACGGGTGTCCCTGTTGCTGCCTGAGGAGTGCGGCGTATGCGCCCGGCGGCTTGGGCGGCCCGTGCGTCGGGGCCCGGAGCGTGCCGCTCGCCCAGGCGCTGAATCCGCCAGACGAGGACCTCGGATGCGGACTTTGCGTCGCCCAAGGAACGCTGCTGCGCTGCCTGTTGGAGAACTTCGGCCGGGGCGTGGCCCGCGGCTTCGGCGATGGCTAGAGCGGCCGTGAGTGCCGGCCAGGCACTCTCGTTGAGGATGCGTTCGGCGTGCGTGGGCAGGACCTCTCGCAGTGCGCGGGTGTACTGACGGACAGCGCCGTCGGACGGCCGAGACACGGCGAGGTGAGCCAACGCCGAGGGGGCGACCTGTTCGTACGCGGCTTGGAGATGCACCAGTGCCTCGCGGGCAGCGGCCACCTGCCGGTCGTGGTGACGCAGCGCGCTGCGGCGCTGGGTGGCGAGGACGACGAGGACGGCGACGTCCAGGAGCATCGCCAGTCCGGAGGCGTTTGCGGGCTGGTAGCGCATGCCCTTCAGCGCGCCGCGTAGAGCGCGGGCGTGCTGGTCGTCGACGCGGGCCCGGGTGTGGGCGGCGTGCTCAAAGGCGAGCGCGGCCCGGTGAAGTTCGGCCTTGAGGTTGGTAGGGGCGTGTGCCGGCAGGGCGTAGAGAAGTTCCCCGAAGACCGTTAGGTGAGCCTGGGCGACGTAGTCGTCGGCGTGCTCGAGATGGTGGGGTATACGTTCTGCGGCCGCGGTGGCCTGGTGCCACGGGCTGGGGCGCTGTGCGGCCGGCGAGGCTTCCGGGGCCGCGGGCGCTTCGACGGCGGCCAGGCGCCGCCTGATCTGGGGTAGGGACAGGTCGGTGGCGAGTTTGGAGCCGGAGTACCAGATCGGCCTCCCGTCCGTGGTGTCGTCGGGCAGGGCGACCTTGTAGCCCTGGAGGTCACCGGACGGCAGGGAGCGGGTCTCGACCTGGAGGCCGGCGTCGGAGAGCAGGTTGAAGAAGTCATCCAGGTCGTGGGCGTGGGAGAGTGCGGCGCGGACGGTGTGTCGCAGTCGTTCGCGCGCCGTCTTGTCGTAGCCGAGGCGCTTGGCCTTCTCCTGCTCGGCGCGAGTGGGCCGCTTTGCGGCTGGGGTGCCAGCAGCGACCTCGGGGCCGCGCGGGACCTGCGTGAGGCCGAAGTCCTTCTCGATCGAGGTGAGTTCGGTCATGGCGCGGTGGTAGTCGTTCCAGTTCCGCGCCGGACGCAGGTCGCCGCGGACTTTGGTGGCGACGATGTGGATGTGGTCGTCCGCGTGCCGCACAGCGACCCATCGGCAGCTGTCCGGATCGTCGTCGGGTGCGATGCCCGTGGCGTTCAGGATCCGGCGGGCGATCGTTGCCCACTCGGCGTCGGTGAGGATGCGGTCCTCGGGGGCGGCGCGCACCGAGCAGTGCCACACGTGCCCCTCGGGTGCCTTGGCGCCGGCCTGCACGACCCGTAGATCCAGCGCCTTGGTGAGCTGGCCGAGTCGCTCCCTGTGGCCAGGACTGTCCCACGGGCCGGGGTCGGGTACGAAGTCGTCCCAGGAGCCGACGATGTGCTGGTCGGTGTGCTCGTTCGCCTGACCCTTGTCGAAGAGGTAGGCGAGCACGCCGTAGGTGTTGTTGCCCGGCTTCACAATGTTCGCGATCACGCCTGGCTGCCCGCCTTCTGCCCGGCTGCCCGGAACGCGGCCTCGTCGATCGCCCGGACCGTGTCGTCGGCTGTGGCGAGCAACCCGTCCGCCCGCAGGAGGATCGCGCCGTCCACAGGGTGTGGATCACCGCCCGCATTCAAGCGGCGGGCAATCTGGTTGACGTTGTTGCCGATCCGGGCGATCTGCGCCCGCATCGCGGCGAGCTCGTCGATGGCGTCGTCGTACACCGTGCGCTCGGCAGCGACCGTGATCTCACCGCGGACGCGGGCCATCGTGGCATCCGCGATGTAGCGGGCCATCGTCACGCGCTCGCTATCCGCCGCCGATTGGACGTCATGCTTCTCGTGCGGGGCGAAGCGCACGGTGACGTTCTTGGCGCGTTGCGTATCGAGATTCGCACGACGATGCGGCGTGCGCTGCTTGGCCCCAGCGACAGGGGTGGTCGGCAGCTTGCCGGCGCTCACCCGCTCCTGCTCCGGCGCGCCCTCGTGCCGGAGCAGCTCCTCCGTCACCCCTGGGGCGGAGGTGTCCGCGATGGACCGACCTGTGGACGGTCCATCGCTATTGCTTGCTCCCGCTGGGGCAGGCGGTATTTCACCAGCATCTGCTGGTGCGTTGAGGTCGTGGAGCCGTGGGTTGTGCATGGTGAGGTTCCTTGGGTCTCGGGGTTCTGCGGTGGATTCAGGCGGCGCGCGGTCGCACATAGACCTCGGCGGTGCGGACAACGACCGGGCGGCTCAGCGATCAGTGGGGGTGGTCTGTACGGGCGGCGTCCTGGCGCTCGGCCTTGACGGCGTTGACGACGCTCTGGGCCACGTCGGTGCCGACCTGATGGTCGTCGGCGCGAACGGCCGCCTTGAGGGAGTCACGCGAGAGGCGCCCCGTCTCGCGGAAGATGCGTTCCGCGTACGCGATGAGGTCGTCCCGCGAGAGGTCGGGCTTGGGACCCGGGCGCTTCGGGCCCGAGTCCGTGCCCGGATCTGCCTCCGCGGGCATGCCCGTATCCGGCTCTGCGCCGGCGCCCTGCGGAAGTTCAGGGCCCATGGGCGATCCCAGTCGGGCAGTCGATCCCGGACGCTCTGCCCGGCGTACGACTTCACTGCCCGCATCCCGCAAGGCAGTTGGGCGCGCAGGAACCGCCCGCTTCGCAGCGGCAGCACGAGACTGAGGGATTCGGGCACCCGGCGTCTCCCACCGGTCGGGCAGTGGGAGCGAGGCGAGCCGAGTCGCCTGCTGACGGGTGCCGAGCTTGCGCAGCAACAGCCCGTCCTGGACAGGATCGCTATCGACACCGGCTTGCTCCAGTGCTTCGTGGAGGTGCCGAGCCGCGCGCCGGCCACTCCTCCCGGCGCGCTTCTTCTCGGGCATCGCCTCGATCCGGAGGATCAACGTGACCGCCCGGCTCAGGGCTCGCTCCCGGATCAGCCGCGCGGCATCCGCGTCTTGGTCCGCGATTCCGAGGCGGGCCAGCAGGCGCTCACGTGCCTGCCGCGCGAGGATCGCCACGAGGCTGCGGGACGCCGCCTGCGAGTCGTGACGGCGGAGTTCGATGCCCATGGCCAGGTGCCAGAGCATCGCGGCCATGAACGGACCGATCAGCGCGCGAACCGTGCCACCGACGGGGCCTGACTCGGCGTACGCCGGGATGATCTGCGCACCGGTGATCACCCACACCAGCACGCCGGGAAGCCCGGGAGCCTGCATTGGGCTCTTCAGGTTCTGGCGTGCCATCAAGGCCAGTGCGAACAGGGCGAACTCGGCCGTCGCGAACATGAAGGCCCGCTCCACGGTGCTGCCCATGTCCAGGTAGTCGCCGGCGAACCGCCAGCTGGTGTCCGCGGTGTAGGCGGTACAGCCGACCGCGGCCGCAGCAGCCACCCGCACGGCAACGATCGTGCGGCGCCGGTTGGCGCCGTCAGCTTGGCGCCGTTGTTGCCGGATCATCCACCCGGCAACAACGGCGAGGGCGATGAGTAGTACGAGCAGCACGGCCGTGGTCGTCGGGGAGGTGGCCCAACCAGGGAGAAGCGATTCGGTGCTACCCGGGACAGCTATCAGTGCGAGGGGCATGCAGGGGTCTCCAGTGATCAGTGATGAGGACGGTGGCGGTCGCGGAGTGGCGCTTACGCGGCCCCCTCTCCAAGGAGGGGGCCGCGCGTAGGCGCTGGGGCGCGGATGCGCCGTACGACCGGGCGTAGGCGTTTGACCTGCGGCTTCGCGCGACTCGTACGCCGTGGAGGCGGTACGTAGGCGCTCTCGGCGAACCGGAGCGCCTACGGGAGCGCGTACGCGGAGCCGAGAAGGTCAGGAGACGGCGGTGAGTTGGCGAGTGGCGGCCGTCCAGCGAGTTGCCTGGCCGCCGCCGGCCCCGCCCCCGGCGCCGTTCTCCTGCACCGCATGGCCGCTCTTGGCGAGGGCCTCCAGGCGTCGTCTGGCCTTCGCCAGGTCGGCCGGCCTGGGGTTGGCCTCTCCGGTGATCTGCGTGGCGAGTTGGCGGGCGGTGAGCCCGTGGCTGCCCGCCTGACGCAGCAGGGTGAGCGGGTCGAGGCTGGTGTCGACGCGCGACATACCGCGGGCGTGGTCGTGCAGGACGGGCAGCGGACCGATCTCGTCGTCGATGGTCTTGAGGTGATGCAGCTGCACCACGGGGTCGCCCGCCGCTCCGCTCAGGAAGAGGACGCTGCCGGCGCCCGCGGTGAACCACGCCGACCCGTACACCTGGTCCAGGACCGGGCGCTGGTTGCGCGAGACGTCCGGGCCCTGCTTGCGCTGGTGGTGCAGCTCCAGCAGCTCGACGCCGTTACGCAGCAGCTGCTGGCGGGCGTTGTTGTACGCGAGTCCCGCCTCGTCGTCGGTGAGCTTGCCGACCACGTCCTTCAGGCTGTCGATCACGACAGTGTCCGCGCTGTGCTCGGCGGCCAGCTCGGCGAGGAGCTGGGGTTCGTTGTTGAGCGAGGCGGGCAGCGGGCCGCCCCAGAACACCAGGCGCTGCCGCAGGATGTCGCGGTCTTCCTTGTGCACGATCCGGTGGAAGGCGCGGGCGAGCTGGCTCGGCCGGTCCGCGGCGATGTAGAGGACCTTCTCGCCTTCCTGGACGGGCATGTCCAGGACCTGGGCGTACAAGCCGAGCCGGGCCATGACGATCTGCTGCGCGATCGTCGACTTCCCCACCCCGGGCGGACCGACCAACATCAGGCTCTCCCCCGACGCCCAGGCCGCTCTGCCCGGCGTGCCCCACACCGGCGCGGTGCTGGTGGGGGCGTCGTTCACGAAGGACCAGCCGTCCTTGGCGTACTGGTGAAGCCGTCCTCCCGAGCTGTGCCGGGCTCGGTCGGATGCTTCGCTCAGCGAGGCCGTCAGGAAGCCACGAACCTGCGCGGGGTCGGCTCCTGGCGCGGTGGCGCCCTGCAGCACACGGATCGCCGTGGCCTGAAGGGCCCGGAGATCGGCGTGGTGGCGCACGATGTCGGCGTAGTACTCGGCGCCACTGCCGGCCGCGGCGACGCCGACCAGTGTGTGCAGATACGCGGGGCCGCCGATACGGGTCAGGTCACCCGTGGACCGCAGTTGATGGGTCAGCGCGATGGGATCGGTGGGAGCGTTCTGCTTCCGCAGCTCCAGCAACGCGTGCCAGATCGTGGTGTGCGCCGGCTGATAGAAGTCCCCCGGCTCCAGGATCTGACGGACGCCGTCGATGACCGCGCTCTGGAACATGCAGGCACCAAGCACCGCCTGCTCGGCCTCCCGGTCGTGCGACGGCGTGGACGGGACAGTCCAACCGAGCTCGTCCGAGGCGTCGGGCTGCGGGGATGCGACGTGGGCAGGCGGGAACGTACCCTGGGGCACAGAACTCCTCACTTGATGCCGTTCAGGGCTGGCAGGCTCTGGCATCAGGCAGATCGTTTACGGGCGGTCATCCGGGAGTCGTCCGGCCCTTCGGTGCTCCAACACCGGGGGCCGCTCCCCTTTCTGCGGCGGCTATGCCGCCTTCGCGTACGTCGTGAGGGGCATCAGGTCGGCCAGCCGCGCGGCACTGTGCGGGCTGATCGTCGTACGGAATCCCTCGCAGACCCGGGTCAGTGCCCGTTCCCTCGCGGTCATCTGGGTAGGTCGGCTCGACATGGGGGCAGAGGTCAGGTCGTGGGACGGCTGCTGCATGCACGGGTCCTCGCTGGCGACGCCGAACTGGCAGGCTCAACGCCGCCGGTGCTCATGGGCGGTCGGTCGTACGCGCCGTCGGCCCCCGGACGCTCCAACGTCCAGGGCAGCGCTCACCGCACACGGCGAACTGGCAGGTCAGCCCCGTGCGGCACGACCCACTCTCCGGAGAATCCCCGGTTTCGGTAACCGGGGATCATCGGCTATGTTGCACCCTGCCCATACCCGTTCACTGCGCCTATAGCGGGTTCTGCTCGATGGCGATCCGGTCCCAGTCCATGTACCGGCCGTACTTCTTCGGCTCGTCGATGACCACTCCGGAGAACAGGAACCGCAGCACCGCGTTGCGCCTCTCCTCCGTCATCTCTGCGGCCTCCCAAGCCGCACGAGCCCCCTCCCCTGTCAGCCCATCGAGCAGCACCAACGGCCTTACGACCACCTTGCGTTGAGACTTCGAGATGCGATCGGTGATCTCCTTGCGCATCTTGCGGTACTCCGCCGTGGAGATCTCCTTGGCCGTCCACATCTGGTTCAGCTCGGCGAGCTGCTGCTGGTCGCCTTCCAGCTCCTTGGCGGTGCCCTCGGCCAGGTTGCTGCTCGCGAGCTTGCCGTCGACCTGAAGCTTGCCGAGGAGCGCGACCGCGGCGTCGGCGACGAACTCCTCCAGCGACTCCGCCCTGATGGACCGCACACACTTCTTCTCGTCGTTCCGGCCCCGGCGGTTGCACACGTACGCCGGCCCCGACCCCTTGACCATGCCGGACATCATCGTTCCGCAGCGTCCGCACATCACTAGGCCCCGCAGCAGGTAGTACCGCTGCCGAGGCTTGCTCAGGACCTCCTGCTGGATGGCCGACCGGTATTCACGCCGCGCCTTGGCCTCTTCCCAGATCCCCGCGTCGATGATGGCGGGCCACGTCCCCGGTCCAACCTCCACGCCCTGGTGCATGCGAATTCCGGCCACATGTCGGGAATCGAGCAGAGCCCGCACGGTGCCGGCGTTCCACGCCTTGCCGCCAGCCGTCTTGATACCCCGCTCAGCGAGATCCTTCGCGATCGGCGCCGGCCCCTCACCCTTCAGGAAGCGGTCGAACACCTCCCGGACGATCTCCGCTTCCTCCTCGACGATCGTCATCCCGCCCGGGGCGTACCCGAAGCGCCGGACGCCGCCTTGCGGCTTCCCTTCCTTCGCCCGATCCTGCATGGCGGACTTCAGCCGACGCGAGGTGTCGTCCGAGGACCGGCACGCATGCGCGACCTCGATACGCAGGATGAACCGGTCGTCCGGGTCCGACAGATCGCGCCGATTCGCCTCCCCGTGCAGGGTGATCGCGTGATCGTCAGAGACCTGGAGCAGCTCCTCCAGGTCGCGCGGCTGCCGCATCAGACGGTCCGGGTGGTACGCGATGATGTGCCGAAAGCGGCGCTCCCGCGCCTCGCTCAGCAGCTCGTCCCAGCCGGGACGCTTCCGCTTGCGGCTCCACGCCGAGCGGCTGTTGTCGACGAAGACGTGGGCGGGGTCGATCACTAGGCCGCGACGCTCGGCGATCTCCCGGCAGATGCGCTCCTGGCGGTCGACACCGGTCTGGTCGTCATCATCGGCCTGGGATATTCGGCAGTAGACCGCCGCCGGTTCACCGGCGGCGGTCGTGGTGCTGGAGGAGCCCCTGGTGGGCTTGTTGCGCGGCATGCGAATGAGTGTATGAACACGGCGTCGGCTGGATCACCGCCACGCCCGAGCTGGTCACGGCGGTCCGCACGGCCAAGCAGTTCCTCACGTATGTGGCCTCGGGCCCCTTCCAGTACGCGATCGCCGAGGGCCTCGCCCTGCCGCCCGCGTACTTCGCGTCCCTGCGCGAGGAACTGCGCGCCAAGCGCGACCTGCTCGCGGCGGGACTCGAGGACGCGGGCTTCAAGGTCTACCGCCCGGCGGGCACGTACTTCATCACCACCGACATCACCCCGCTCGGCGCCCAGGACGGCGTGGACTTCTGCCTCCAACTGCCGGAACGCGCGGGCGTCGTCGCCATCCCCACCTCGGTCTTCTACGACGACAAGGAGGCGGGGAGGTCGCTGGTGAGGTTCGCCTTCTGCAAGAAGGAATCCGTCCTGCACGAGGCAGTCGAACGCCTCGGCCGACTCTGACTCCACCTGCCCCAACCACCCGAAGCCCCGCCCATGGGCCCCCGAGGGGGCTCACAGGCGGGGCGGGCTATGGTGACGCGCTCGACGTCCGACGCAGGGGTGGGGACACGTGAACCGACACAGACGGTGGCTGATGACCAGCGGCATGGCGGCGGCTGCCGCGCTGCTTTCCGCCTGCACCGGTTCCGGCAGCGACGCCGATCCGGCACCGCCCCCTTCGCCGAGCACCTCCGCGGCCGAGGTGTCCGAGAAGGCGGCGACGGCCGACAAGGTCAAGTCCGCGGTCGAGTCGAGGATCTCCGCCGGCGAGAAGCGGTTCGGCTCCGGTGACCTTTCCCCCTGCTCCACCGGATCGTCCGCGATGTTCACGCAGGAGTGCGCCGACGCCGCGAAGGCGACGGCCGATGGTGCCTCGTTCGCCCTGGGCCAGATCAAGGGCCAGGACGGCTTCGGCAGCCTGCGGTCGGTCGCCGAGGAGATCCAGGAGGCTGCCGCCGCCTATGAGGACCTGGGCTGCTTGGAGAATCCGGCCGACGCCGCCACCCGCAAGGCGTGCCTGGAGCCGGCCGCCGTTCTCGCCCAGGGCTTTCCCGACCTTCGTGACGGTGCCAATCTCGGCCTGTCCGGCAAGTAGCCGCGTCCGAGGCTGCGTCAGTAGCGCTTCCACACCTGGGCGGCGGTCCCGTTGCAGTCGTGGATCTGGACGCGGACGCCGTTGGTGAAGTCCGCGTAGGGGACGTCGAGGCACTTGCCCGACTGGGGGTTGCTGAACGCGGCGGCCGTGGGCTGGTCGTAGCGCCACTGCTGGGCGCCGGTGCCGTTGCAGCTGTAGATCTGCGTGCCGGTGCCGTTCGCCGTGCCGCCGCCGGCCACGTCCAGGCACTTGCCCGAGTTCGGGTTCACGAGGGTGCCCTCGGGTGTGCTCTTCCAGATCTGGCCCAAGGAGCCGTTGCAGTCCCACAGTTGGACGCGCGCGGCGTTCTCCTTGCTCGCGCCGCTCACGTCCAGGCAGTGCTTGCCGCCGTCGGGGCTGTACGTGGACTCCGTGGGCGTGGTCGCGGGACCGGTGACGTCGAAGCCGCACCAGGGGGACCAGGCGGACGGGCCGTCCGCGTTCTGGGCGCGGATCCGCCACTGGTAGTCGCCCGGGCTGAACGTGTCCGCGGGGAGCTGCACGGCCCAGGTGTGGCCGTTCGGGCCGGTGTTGACGGAGACCGTGCGCAGCGGCTGCTCGCCGAGGCGGGCGATCTCGATCGTGCCGGCCAGGTTCGGCTGCGGCTCGATTCCCCTGACCGAGGCGGCGAACAGCGGCCCGAACTGGTTGTCGGCGGCGAACGTCGGCGGGGTCTGGGCACCGCACTGCTGGAACCCCGCGTACGGGCCGTCGGATATCCGCAGCGCCTCGGGGACGTCCGGGGTCGCGGCCCACGCGACGGTGGGCAGACCGAGACCGACGGCGGCCAGTCCCGAGGCCACCACCAGGACGGAACGAACGGCACGAGCAGAACGAACGGAAACAACCGGTCTCATCAACAACTCCAGCGCACGATCGACAATTCGGTCGCTCAGGAGTCCACACCGCCGGCCGCCACCCCGTCAGCCCTTCCGGACCCACCGTAAGGATCACGTCACATCTGTCGCCGCTGCAGGCAGCCGTCCGGCCCCCGAGCTCCCCGTACAACAGCCGAAGTCCACGTAACGGATTGGTGGGTCCCCGGGCGCGCGTAGCCGAATAGGCGGGACAAACAGCGCATCGTACGCATGTGACTCAGACCCTTGCCTGGCCGCAGCTCAGCGGCCGAGTCGCGCGCCTGCCCGCCCCGGTCGTCGCGCTCGGGGCGTTCGCCGCCGCGCGGTGCGCCGGAATCGCGGTGCTCGCGGCGGTCGCCCGGCGCACCGGCCAGGACACCTCCGCGCTGCTCGGCGCCTCGTGGGACGCCCGCTGGTACAAGGCCATCGCGGCCCACGGCTACGGCCGCACCCTGCACTTCGGCCCCGAGGTCACCCACAGCGACCTGGCCTTCTTCCCGCTCTACCCGGGCCTGATCCGCGCGGTCACCACGGTGCTCCCGGTGAGCGGCGGCGCGGCCGGCCTCCTCGTGGCCTGGCTCGCCGCCGCCCTCGCCGCGTACGGGATCTTCGCGATCGGCGCGCACCTGTTCGACCGGCGCACCGCCACGCTCCTCGTACTCCTGTGGGGACTGCTGCCGCACTCGGTCGTGCTGTCGATGGCGTACACCGAGCCGGTGCTCACGGCCTGCGCGGCCTGGTCCCTGTACGCGCTGCTCACCGGCCGCTGGCTGTGGGCGGGCGCCCTGGCCGCGCTCGCGGGGCTCTCGCGCCCCAACGGCTTCGCGGTGGCGGCGGCGGTGATCGTGGTGGCGGCCTTCGCGACCGTACGGGGACGGGGCAGCCGGCGCGCTCTGCTCGCGGCGCTGCTCGCGCCCACCGGCTGGTGCGCGTACGTCCTGTGGGTCGGCCGGCGCAAGGGCGATCTGCTCGGCGGGTACTTCGGGGTGCAGGACGGCTGGGGCTCGCGCTTCGACCTCGGGCTCGCGTCCCTGCGGTTCACGCGGCACATGCTGCTCGACGGGGAGCGCTTCGTGTTCCCGATGACCCTGGTCATCGTGGCCGCCGCCGTGGTCCTCTACGCGCTCCTGATCGCCGACCGCGCACCGCTCGCGCTCCTCGCGTACAGCGGAGTCCTGCTCTTGATCGTGCTCGGCGGCTCGGGCTTCTTCGAGTCCAAGGCCCGCTTCCTGCTGCCTGCGTTCCCGCTCCTGATCCCGCTCGCGCGCGCTCTGGCCCGTACGGCGAAAACCCGGCCCTGGCACGCGACCGTGGTGGTCGCGGCCCTGGCCGGGCTCTCGTTCGGCTATGGGGCGTATCTCGTGGCCGTGGCCCGGATTCCCCTGTGAGTCCGCCGGGGATCAGTCCTCTTCGGGCTTCTCCGCCGAGTCGACTTCCTCGACCAGGCCGAGGTGCTCGACCAGCCAGCGGTCGAACTCGATCGCGGCGCGGACCCAGCTGACCGTGGACGACACGAAGTGCTCGAGGAGCACACCGGTGCCGATCAGCGTCTGGGCCTCACCGATGAGGCGGAGGGTGGCGGTGCCGTCCTCGTCCTCGTGGGTGTGGCTGTAGACCTTGGGCCACAGGGTGCGGCGGTTCCAGTCGTCGATCGCGTCGAGGATCTGCGTCTTGGACTCGATGGGGTGCGGCCGGTCGTAGAACGTACGCACGGAGAAGACGGCCTGGTCGCCTTCGCCGCGGAACATGAAGTACGTACGGAACTCCTCCCACGGCGCGACGAGGTCACCCTCTTCGTCCACACCGTGCTTGAGCTCCATCTGGTCCAGAAGCTGCTTGACGAGGTCCTGGTCCGGGACGACGGCGCCCGCCGGTCCTGCTGCGGCCTGCTCGGGCTTGGGCTGGCCCCCGAAATTCGGAATCGAGGACGGGTCGATGCTCACCGTGTATTTCCCTTCGTACGGATTGGCCCATCCTCCCCCATGCCGGGCGGGGCTTGTAAAGGCCCGCCCGGGGCGGGTCCGGGGGTTCCGCTGCGGGCGGACGCGGGGAGTCCGTCCCTTTACGCAGCCGGTCCCACGATCAGCCCGTCCCCGGCGACGTCCACCCGCACCGTGTCCCCGTCCTTGACCTCCCCCGCGAGGATCTCCTTCGCGAGGCGGTCGCCGACCGCGGTCTGGATGAGGCGGCGCAGCGGGCGCGCGCCGTACGCCGGGTCGTTGCCCTCGTCGGCCAGCCACGCGAGCGCGGCCGGGGTGACGTCGAGCGTGAGCTGCCGCTCGGCCAGGCGCTTGGCCAGGCGGGCGATCTGCAGCTCGGCGATGTGCGCGAGCTCGTCCTTCGTCAGGGCCGAGAAGACCACCAGGTCGTCGAGCCGGTTGAGGAACTCGGGCTTGAAGGACGCCCGGACGGCCTCCAGGACCTGCTGCTTCTTCTCCTCCTCGCTCGACAGCGGCTCGACCAGATACTGGCTGCCGAGGTTCGAGGTGAGGATCAGGATCGTGTTGCGGAAGTCGACCGTGCGGCCCTGCCCGTCGGTCAGGCGCCCGTCGTCGAGCACCTGGAGCAGGATGTCGAAGACCTCCGGATGCGCCTTCTCGACCTCGTCGAGCAGCACGACGGAGTACGGGCGCCGGCGTACCGCTTCCGTCAGCTGTCCGCCCTCCTCGTATCCGACGTAGCCGGGAGGCGCACCCACGAGCCGGGCGACGCTGTGCTTCTCGCCGTACTCCGACATGTCGATACGGACCATCGCCCGCTCGTCGTCGAAGAGGAAGTCGGCCAGCGCCTTCGCCAGCTCGGTCTTGCCGACACCGGTCGGGCCCAGGAACAGGAACGATCCGGTGGGGCGGTCGGGGTCGGCGATGCCCGCGCGGGTCCTGCGGACGGCGTCGGAGACCGCCTGCACGGCCTCGCTCTGGCCGATCAGGCGCTTGCCCAGCTCCTGCTCCATGCGCAGCAGCTTCTGCGTCTCGCCTTCGAGCAGGCGGCCCGCCGGGATACCGGTCCAGGAGCCGACCACGTCCGCGATGTCGTCCGGGCCGACCTCCTCCTTGACCATGGTGTCCTTGTCCTGCGACACCTCCTGCTCCACCTCGGAGGCCTCGGCCAGCTCCCGCTCGAGGGCCGGGATCTCCCCGTACAGAAGCTTGCTCGCCGTGTCGAAGTCGCCGTCGCGCTGGGCGCGTTCGGCCTGGCCGCGCAGGGCGTCCAGCTGCTCCTTGAGCTCACCGACACGGTTGAGGGAGGTCTTCTCCTTCTCCCAGCGCGCGGTCAGGCCCCGCAGCTCCTCCTCCTTGTCGGCGAGGTCGCGGCGCAGCTTCTCCAGGCGCTGCTGCGATGCCGGGTCGGTCTCCTTGCCGAGCGCGAGCTCCTCCATCTTCAACCGGTCGACGGCGCGCTGGAGTTCGTCGATCTCGACGGGCGAGGAGTCGATCTCCATACGGAGCCGGGACGCGGCCTCGTCGACGAGGTCGATCGCCTTGTCCGGCAGGAAGCGGGAGGTGATGTAGCGGTCGGAGAGGGTGGCGGCGGCCACGAGCGCGGCATCGGCGATGACGACCTTGTGGTGGGCCTCGTAACGGCCCTTGAGCCCGCGCAGGATCGCGATGGTGTCCTCGACGGAGGGCTCGGCGACCAGGACCTGCTGGAAGCGGCGCTCCAGGGCGGGGTCCTTCTCGATCCGCTCGCGGTACTCGTCGAGGGTCGTGGCGCCGACCATGCGCAGCTCGCCGCGGGCGAGCATGGGCTTGAGCATGTTGCCCGCGTCCATGGCGGAGTCGCCGCCGGCGCCCGCGCCGACGACGGTGTGCAGCTCGTCGATGAACGTGATGATCTGTCCGTCGCTCTCCTTGATCTCGGAGAGGACGGTCTTCAGGCGCTCCTCGAACTCACCGCGGTACTTGGCGCCCGCGACCATCGCGCCGAGGTCGAGGGAGACGAGCCGCTTGTCCCTGAGGCTCTCCGGGACGTCGCCCTTCACGATGCGCTGCGCGAGGCCCTCGACGACGGCGGTCTTGCCGACGCCGGGCTCGCCGATGAGCACGGGGTTGTTCTTGGTACGGCGGCTCAGGACCTGCACCACCCGCCGGATCTCCTGGTCCCGGCCGATGACGGGGTCGAGCTTGCCCTCGCGCGCGGCGGCGGTGAAGTCGGTCCCGAACTTCTCCAGTGCCTTGTACGAGCCTTCGGGATCAGCCGTGGTCACGCGTCGCGCACCCCTCGTCTTCTGAAAAGCGTCGAGCAGGCGCTTGGCGGTGGCGCCCTCCTTGGACAGTACGGCGCCGGCCTGGCCGCCCTTGTCGGCGAGGCCGATCAGGAGGTGCTCGGTCGACAGGTACTCGTCGCCGAGGTCCTTGGCCTGCTTGGAGGCCTCCGCGACCACGGCGAGCATCTCGCGGTTGGGCTGCGGCGGCGAGACGGTCGAGCCGGTCACGCTGGGCAGCGAGGCGAGCACGCGCTCGGCCCCGGACCGTACGGCGGCCTGGTCGGCGTCGACGGCCGCGAGCAGGTCGGTGATGTTCTCGTTGTCCTGACCCTCGAGGAGTGCGAGCAGCAAGTGCGCGGGGGTCAGATCGGGGTGCCCGGCGGACACGGCGCGGCTGCTGGCCGCATTGATCGCGTCCCGGCTCCTGTTGGTCAGCTCGGCGTCCACGTGTGGGGTTCCTCCTGGTGCGTGCGTCTGCGTTTCGGGTCGGACCGTTCCGGTGTCGGACTCTGACTCATCCAACGTACACAAAGTTGAGTCTATTCCGCTCAAGGTGTGGGCGGAAGCCCGTGCGGGGCCCGGCAGGACCTGCGTGGAGGCCGCGACCTGGACCCCCTGCGGCCGGCGGGGACATGCCCATGGCTTAAGTTCCCGGTCCATGGCCATCGATCCGCACCACCCCGACGCCGCCTATCTCAGCTTCTGGCGCGAGCGGCACATGTGCACCCTGACGACGCTGCGCCCCGACGGCACCCCGCACGTGGTGCCGGTCGGTGCGACGTACGACCCGGACGCCGGGGTCGCGCGCGTGATCACGAACAAGTCCAGCACCAAGGTGTCCAACATCCTGGCGGCCGGGGCGGCGGGGGCGCGTGTGGCCCTGTGCCAGGTGGACGGCGGCCGCTGGGCCACGCTGGAGGGCATCGCGCACATCCGTACGGACGCGGCGCAGATAGCGGACGCGGTGGAGCGCTACGCCACGCGCTACACCCGCACCCCGGCCCCGAACCCGGACCGGGTCCTCATCGAGGTGGTGCTGTCGCGGGCGATGGGGCGGGCCTGAGTATCCGCGTGTGCGCGGGTGATGGGGCCCGCCTGAGCGTCCGCGGGTGCGCGGCCGCGTTGGGCCGCGTTGGACGGAGCGTCCGACTCCAGCCCGTCCGGCGCTTGAGGACAAGCGCCGTTCAGGCGCGAAAAGGAGCGAGGGGCGGAGCCCCCATAGGGGTGCAGGGGGCGAAGCCCCCGCAGGCCCACCCGCCCGGGGACCCGGGGCGGAGCCAAATGCACAGCGGCGCCACCGTGTTCAGGTCCACGGTGACGCCGCTGCGGGGGGAAGCGCCTGAGCGATGTTTGACGACGGGGGATCGCGTCAGGCACTGCGGGGGGTGGCGGAAATCGGTTCTGGTTCGACCAGCTGATGGTCGCGCTGATCGAGATTCACGAAGATCATTCCGTAGCGCACCGCACACCGCACGGGCTGCGGCGCACCACGGGGCCGGCGCAAGCACCGGTAGGCCCGGACGTCGTCGTCCTCCGCGTCGCGCACGACCACCACCGGCTCACCGAACAGGGTGACCATCAGCGAGTCGCCAGGGCGGGGGATGGCCGTGACGAGGTCGATGAAGTGCCAGCCTGCACGTTGGGCGGAGGCCATTTCGCGGCGGAAATGCCTATCATCGGGCGGTGTGGTCATGGTGCTCAGCCCCAGTAGCTGTCGTCACTGGCAGCAGAGGCGCCCGCCTGCACATCAACGACTACGGACGGCTGAGCGCGCCCCCAGTAGCTGTCCGAGAGGATGGCCGCACCATCGTTGCCGATAGCGCTCGCAATCCCGGTAACCACAGCTACGGAGAAAGCGGTGGCAAGCGCCGAGCGAAGCATTCGCTTGAACATAGTTGGCTTCGTCCTCACTTGAAGTCTCCTCTCCCCCGCCAAGACGAAGATGGCTCATTCGGCCACGTCATGGCCACAGAAGCGATGCATCATGTTCCTGCACGTTCAGGACCCTGGGGGGTGGAGTTTTGACCACAAACCGCTCAATTGAGACACATCACCACTCGGTGACTGAACTGTGTGATGACGGATCGCGTCTCTACGGCACCGCACTGAGCATGGGCCGCATCTCCCGAGCCGATGTGGAGACCGCCCCGTGCCTGGTCGAACTGGGGTTTCTCCATCCCGATCCGGATGATTCACGGTGGCTGCGCCCGGTGATGCCCTTCACAGCCCTCGCACAGCGGCTCCACCCGCTGGAGCGTGAGATCAGCGAGCGCCGGCGTCTCGCCACCGAGCTGACCGACGTTTTCACGCCTTTCATGGCGATCAGCGCGCAGGCCACCGGCCCGACGCACGCGATCACCGTTCTTGAGGGCGTCGAACTCATCAACGGGTCGCTGAACCGTGCAACGGCAGAGTGCCGTTCCGAGATGCTCACCGTCCAGCCGAGCGGCCGGAGAAGAGCTGACATCTTGGTCAAGGCTCTGGAACGCGACAAGTCCTTGGTGGAACGCGGCGTCCGCGTCCGCACGATCTACCAGCACACCGCCCGGCACAGCGCCGAGATTCTCGGCTACGTGGACCGCATAGCCAACACCAAGGTCGAGATACGCACCATCGATGAGCTCGCCGAGCGGCTCATTATCTGCGATGAGACCGTGGCCTTCATCCCGGCCAGTGACGACCGTCAGATCGCCTTGGAACTACGCCACCCCGGACTGGTCCGCTACCTGATCAAAGTCTTCGAGCTCATTTGGGGACGCGCAGTCCCCCTGCAAGCCGCCGCACCCTACGAAACTGCGCTCGACGGCATCACGGAGATTCAGCACTCCATCGCGAAGCTGCTGGTCGAAGGGCACGTGGATGAAGCGATTGCCCGCCGCCTGGGCATGAACGTCCGAACCTGCCGCGGCCATATCGCGAAACTGTCCTCCATCCTGGGCAGCGGAAGTCGCGCTCAACTCGGCTATCTGATCGCCCAGTCAGGAATCCTGGAGCAGCATCAGTGATTTCCCATGGCCATGGAGCAGACCAACTGTGCCCAGCAGCAACGGAGCTCTACAAGCGAGCCCTCCGCGAAGGCTGGGTTCCGTATACGGATGCAGAGCAAACGCCCTGCCTGATCGACTTCGGTCTCCTGTACCCAGACCTGGAGGACACGGGACGGCTCCGGCCGACCTCGCCGACGGCCGCCTTGCCTCGCCTCCTGCGAACCATCGCGAGAACGATCGCGCAGCAACGCGAGCGCGAACTGGCCCTGGTCGAAACGTTCGAGCCACTCATGGCCTACAGCTTTGGCAGTTCCTCGCCCCCCAGCCCTCCCTTGATCACGGCAGTGCTCGGACAGCCCCGGATCGATGACGCCATCAGCGGGTCCATGGCCGAGGCGACCGAGGAACTGCTGACGGTCCAACCAGGCGGGACTCGCCCCCCAGAACTCCTGGCCAGAAATCTCCGCCGTGAGCAGGAGATGCTCGCTCGGGGCGGCCGCATGCGCACTCTCTACCAGCACACCACCCGCCACGCGCCCGCCGTTGTGGGCCACTACGAGAAGCTCGGTCCACGAGCCGAAGTCCGCACTCTCGACGAAGTACCGCAGCGGCTCATCGTCATCGACCGCACCGTCGCGTACATTCCGGCAGCCACGGACAACTCGGCCGCCCTCGAAATACGGCACCCCGCCCTGATCACCTTCTTCGCCACCATGTTCGACCGCCTGTGGCGCCTTGCCACACCCATGCACCCTCAGGTGGCAGCCGAGGGTCGTGCACAGCACGGCATCACCTCCCGCCAGAGAACCATCGCCGGCCTCCTCGTCGAAGGCCACACCGACGCCGAGATCGCCGAACGGCTCGGCATGAACGTGCGCACGGTCCGCATTCATGTGGCCAAACTGGCCAGCACTCTCGACAGCAAGAACCGGGCTCAACTCGGCTATCTGATATGCGAGTCGGGGCTCCTCAAGGAGGACTGAGCCCTCCGGCCCGCGGCGGCCGATCAAGCCCCGCCTGCGCGATCCGCACCCCCAACTGCGTCCGGCTGCTGCTCCCGAACGCCTCCGTCAGCTTCTTGATGTGCTGCCTGCACGTACGGACGTTCATCCCGAGGCGGTCGGCGACCTCCGCGTCCGTCAGGCCTTGCGCGAGCAGGGAGGCCACGGCGTGGTCCCGGTGGGTGATGCCCGGGACGGCCGACTGGCCGGCGATGCTCTCGGAGAGCGGGACCGCGAGCAGCCAGAAGCGGTCGAACACACCGAGGAGATACTCGACCAGCGCGGGTACGCGGATCTCCAGGGCGACCGAGCGGTCCGCCACGGCCGGGACGAAGGCCACCGACTTGTCGAAGATGACCAGCCGTTCGGCGACCACGTCGATCGTCCTGACCTCGACCGCCGAGGCCACCTGCTCCAGATACGCGTAGAGCCCGTGCCCGTGCCGGGCGACATGCGTGTACAGGCTGCGCACCCGGACACCGCGCCGCTTCATGTCCAGGACCAGCGGCAGCGCGTCCCTGAGCATCTTCTCCGTGCGGATGCCGCCCGGCTGCATGCCGACGTGCTCGGTGACGCACTGACTCGCCGCTTCGTTGATGGCCGCCTGGATCCGGTCGAGCCCCTCGATCACCCGGAGCGGAGTGCTCAGTTGCGCCGATCCCTCGCCCAGGCTCCGGTGGCGGTCCACGGTCCTGGCCAGTGCGGCCATCCGCTGCTGCACGGCCGCCAAGTCGCCCTCGATATCCGCGAGGAGGCCGGACACCACCGTTCCCGGACTGGCCGGCAGGAGCCACTCGCCGTCCATGGGGTCGGGCCGCAGGAGGTCCAGCTCCAGGAGGCAGGGCGCGCCGTGCAGGACCTCCCGTGGCACACGGCCCTCCCGCAGCGCCACCGCGTAGCCGAGTTCCGCGGCTTCGCACAGGTCGTCGACCCCATGCCGATGCGCCTCACGTCCAGGGTCACTCCTGTCCATGGTTCACTCCACCAACCGTCCACCGGCCATCGGCCAGACACCCATCCGCCGGGTGACACCGGATCATTGTGCCGACAGCGCTCGCGGGGCAAGGCGGGTCGTACGGATTGACCGGCACCCCGCACGTACACGGGACCGGCGGTCACCGCGACGAGCGCTTCGGGCGCCACACCGCCGGCGCCGAGGCGCGGGGTGCACGGACGCGCCCATTCCGCCATCAACACACCACCCGCGCTTTCCCTCCCTGGGCGCCCACGTTTGTTGTGGGCCCGTCGGGGACGACTTACGGTCCACATCTCCGAACCCTGTGAGGACGCACATCCATGCGAGCTCTCATCACCAGCAAGGCCGGCAGACGTGCCCTGCGGCCGATCGCCCAGCTCATAGACCAGCGTGTGGAGCGCCAGGTCAAGCGCATCATCGACCAGTCGGCACGCGCCGATGTGACCCAGCAGGAGCTGAAGCAGCTGCGGAACCGGCAGCGGCCGCTCGAGCTGTTCTTCGACGGCACGGGACGCGGAGCGTCGCGACTGCCCTCGGCGCCCCATCTCCACCGGACCATCACGGAGTTGACGGAGGTGACGGGGGCCGAGCGGGCGGCCGCCGAGCGGACCGTCGCGCAGGCGTTCCGCCTGCTCATCGCCCTTGAGGCACTGGGCGTGGGACGGATCGCGGGCGGGACGATGAACATCGTGGGCAAGCTCTCGGCCGTGCCGCTGCTCGATCCGCCGAACGACGACTTCCTGGAGATCGGGACGTTGTACGGGATGTTCAGTGCGGGTCTGAGCCGGATGATGCAACGGACCGGGCGCACACCCGAGTTGACGATCGTCGATCCGCTGGCCGGCAGTCAGCTGCAGCCTGGGGCGACGATGGCCGCTGATGCCTCCGGCACGCCGGTGACCGAGCATGCCGTACGGACCAACCTCCGGCTGGTGGGCGCCGATGCCCGTATCCGGCAAGGGTTTTCACAGGACGCGGACGTGCGCGCCGAGGTATCCGACCGCGCGTACGGCGTGATCGTCGTGGACGGCGACCACTCCGCCGAGGGGGTCGCCGCCGACCTGGAGTGGGCCGAGCGGATCGCCGCGCCCGGCGGGATCGTCGTCCTCGACGACTTCGGGCATCCCAAGTGGGCCGGGATCAAAGAGGCCTTCGAGAAACACATGGCAGGTGAGACACGGTTCGAGTTCCTCGGACAGGTGGCCCACTCGGGCTATCTCAAAGCACGGTCGAACTGACTATCGCCTTCTGACCGATTGATCGTCTAAGGTGCGGCAAGCTGTACTTGATCAACGTATTGGGGGGTAACACCACATGGCTTTCCGCAAGTTGCTCAGCTCGCTCGGCATCAACGCGCCCGAGGTGCAGACCGTTCTCGACAACCACATCGCCCGCCCGGGCGAGCAGCTGACGGCGACCGTCGCCGTGCGCGGCGGTGGCGCCGACGTCGAGGTCGAGCGGTTCACGGTCGAGCTGATCGTCCGCTTCGAGGCGAAGGACGGGCAGGAGGAGAAGTACCTCAACACCGTTGCCCAGCACACCTTCGAGGCCCCGTTCACGCTGCGCGCCGGGGAGACGCGCACGGAGAAGGTGGCCTTCGACCTGCCGCTCGAGATGCCGCTGACGCACGCGCTCGGCCGCCCGGTCCCGGGTGCCTACAGCGCGCTGCGCACGGAGCTCGCCATCGACAAGTCGGTGGACAAGGGCGACCTCGACCCGGTCGAGATCCACGCTCTGCCCGCCCAGGACGCCGTCCTGCGGGCCATGGAGGAGCTCGGGTTCACGCTCACCGAGGCCGAGGTCAAGCCGGGCCGTGCGCGCACGACCGTGCAGGCGGTCGACTGGTGGCAGGAGATCGAGCTGAAGTTCCCCTCGGAGTACGAGCGGGGCACGCTGGAACTCGCCCTGATCGCCCGCGAGTCGGAGCTCGACTTCAACGCCGGCGGTGCGGAGCGTCTGACGCTTCCGGCCGCGCTGACGGACGACCCGGCCGCCCTGAAGGCCCGGATCGACGCCCACCTGCGGGAGCGGTTCAGCGCGGGCGCCAAGCTCGGCTGACCGGCCCTGCAGGACGTACGCCCTGCAGGACGTACGAGAGCCCCTTCCCGGATCCGGGAAGGGGCTCTCGTGCAGAACAACAAGGGCGCTCTCGTACGGAACGACTCGCTCAGTCCGTGGGCTTCTTCGGCCGCCAGACGACGAGCGCCGAGGTCTGCTGGACGTCCTGGTACGGGACCAGGTCGCGGCGGTACGAGGCATGCACCGCCGCCTCACGTTGCTGCATCGCGCTGGCGGCTCCCTCCAGCGCGGCGGAGAGCTCGGCCACGCGGGCCTGGAGCGCGGCGACCTGGTTCTCCAGCTCGATGATGCGCTTGATGCCGGCCAGGTTGATGCCCTCGTCCTGCGACAGCGCCTGCACCTGGCGGAGCAGCTCGATGTCACGGGCGGAGTAGCGCCGGCCCCGGCCCGCGGTGCGGTCCGGGGAGACCAGGCCGAGGCGGTCGTACTGCCTCAGGGTCTGCGGGTGGAGACCGGAGAGCTGGGCCGCGACCGAGATCACGTACACCGGTGTCTCATCGGTCAGTTCGTACGGATTGCGTCGACGGCCGTCCATCTCAAGCTCCCTTCGCGGCCTGGAACAGTTCTTCCCGAGGATCCTCGCCCTCAGTCGCCTTCGCGTAAGCCTCCAGGGCCTCACGGGCGGTGTCGGTCAGATCGGTCGGCACGGCCACCTCCACGGTGACGAGGAGATCGCCGCGGGTGCCGTCCTTGCGGACCGCGCCCTTCCCGCGGGCGCGCATGGTGCGCCCGTTGGGGGTGCCCGGGGGCAGCTTGAGCTTGACCGGCGGACCGCCCAGGGTCGGGACCCTGATCTCGCCGCCGAGCGTGGCCTCCGTGAAGGACACCGGGACGGTCACCGTGAGGTTGTCGTCCCTGCGCCCGAAGACCGGGTGCTTGTCCACGTGCACGACCACGTACAAGTCGCCCGCGGGACCGCCCCGTTCACCGGGTGCGCCCTTGCCGCGCAGGCGGATCCGCTGGCCGTCGGAGACGCCCGCCGGGATCCGGACCTGCATGGTGCGCGAGGACTTGGCGCGGCCCGAGCCCTTGCAGACCTCGCAGGGGTCCTGGGCGATGAGCCCACGGCCCTTGCAGTCCACACACGGGTCGGTGAGCGAGAAACCGCCACCGCCGCCGCGCGAGACCTGTCCGGTGCCGACGCAGGTCGGGCACACACGAGGCGTGCCGTTCTTGTCGCCGGTGCCCGAACAGGCCTTGCAGGGCTGCTGCGAGGACATTCGCAGCGGCACGGTCGCGCCGTCCACGGCCTCGGTGAAGCTGAGCGTCACCTCGGACTCGATGTCCTGGCCGCGGCGCGGCTGCGTACGGGTGCCGCCCGGGGCGCCGCCGCGGTTGAAGAGCCCGCCGAAGACATCGCCGAGGCCGCCCCCGAAGGTGCCGCCCGCGGTGCCCTGGGCACCACCGCCGCCACCGCCGAAGAGGTCGCCGAGGTCGAAGTTGAAGGAGCCGCCGCCGGCGCCCGGTCCGGCACGGAAGCCTCCGTTGCCGAACAGGGCGCGCGCCTCGTCGTACTCCTTGCGCTTCTTCGGGTCGCCGAGGACGTCATTCGCCTCGGAGATCTCCTTGAAGCGCTCCTCCGCCTTGGCATTGCCCTTGTTGGCGTCCGGGTGGAACTCGCGGGCGAGCTTCCGGTACGCCTTCTTGATCTCGGCCTCGGTGGCGTCCTTGGGGACGCCGAGGACCTTGTAGTAGTCCTTCTCGATGAAGTCCTTGGTGCTCATCCCCGGCGTCCCTCCTCACGTATACCGATGGATCCGTCCGCGTCAGCCCTCGTCCGGGCCACCGCTCTCCTTGCCGTCCTCGGCGGCGGCCTCCGCGGAGTCCGCCTCCTTGACCGTCTGCGCGCCCGGCTGCGGCTCGGCCACGGCCACCCGCGCGGGGCGGATGGTGCGCTCGCCGATGCGATACCCGGGCTGCAGGATCGCCACGCAGGTCGTCTCGGTGACGTCCGGCGCGTAGGAGTGCATCAGGGCCTCGTGGATCGTCGGGTCGAAGGGCTCGCCCTCCTTGCCGAACTGCTGCAGGCCCATCTTCGCGGCGACCGTCTCGAGCGATTCGGCCACCGACTTGAACCCGCCCACCAGCTCGCCGTGTTCACGGGCGCGGCCGATGTCGTCGAGGGTCGGGAGCAGCTCGGTCAGGAGGTTCGCGATGGCGATCTCCTTGACCTGGATGCGGTCCCGCTCCACACGGCGGCGGTAGTTCTGGTACTCGGCCTGCAGCCGCTGGAGGTCCGCGGTGCGCTCACCGAGCGCGGTACGGACCTGGTCCAGCTGGGCCGTCAGAGCCACTGTCGCGTCCCCGGCCGGGGCCGCCCCCTCCTTTTCAGGAGCGGGGGCGGCCTTCGGCTCGGCGGCCTCGGAGGTGTCGCCGGAGGAGACGTCGCTGGGCTCGTTCTGCTCGTCGAACCCGGGGGTCTCCTCGGTCACGCGGCACCGTCCTTCGGCTTCTCGTCGTCGACGATCTCGGCGTCCACGACGTCGTCGTCAGCGGCCTTGGCCTGGTCCTGCGGACCGGCGTCGGCGCCGCCGGCCGCCTGCGCGGCCTGGGCGTCGGCGTACATGGCCTGGCCCAGCTTCTGCGCGACGACCTGGACCTTCTCGGTGGCGGTGCGGATCTCGGCCGTGTCCTCGCCCTTGAGCTTCTCCTTCAGCTCGGTGACGGCTTCCTCGACCTCGGTCTTGACCTCACCGGGGACCTTGTCCTCGTTGTCCTTGAGGAACTTCTCGGTCTGGTAGACCAGCTGCTCGCCCTGGTTGCGGGACTCGGCGGCCTCCTTGCGGCGCAGGTCCTCGTCCGCGTACTGCTCGGCCTCCTGGCGCATGCGGTCGACCTCGTCCTTCGGCAGCGAGGAGCCGCCGGTGACGGTCATCTTCTGCTCCTTGCCCGTGCCGAGGTCCTTCGCGGTCACGTGCATGATGCCGTTGGCGTCGATGTCGAAGGAGACCTCGATCTGCGGGACGCCACGGGGCGCCGGCGGCAGACCGGTCAGCTCGAACATCCCGAGCTTCTTGTTGTACGCCGCGATCTCGCGCTCGCCCTGGTAGACCTGGATCTGCACGGACGGCTGGTTGTCCTCGGCCGTCGTGAAGATCTCGGACCGCTTGGTCGGGATCGTGGTGTTGCGCTCGATGAGCTTGGTCATGATGCCGCCCTTGGTCTCGATACCAAGCGACAGCGGGGTCACGTCGAGGAGCAGGACGTCCTTGACCTCACCCTTGAGCACACCGGCCTGCAGGGCGGCGCCGATGGCGACGACCTCGTCCGGGTTCACACCCTTGTTGGCGTCCTTGCCGCCGGTCAGCTCCTTGACGAGCTCGGCGACGGCGGGCATACGGGTGGAGCCGCCGACCAGGACCACGTGGTCGATCTCGGACAGCTGGATGCCGGCGTCCTTGATGACGTTGTGGAACGGGGTCTTGCAGCGCTCCAGAAGGTCGGACGTGAGCTGCTGGAACTGGGCGCGCGTGAGCTTCTCGTCCAGGTGCAGCGGGCCCTCGGCGGAGGCCGTGATGTACGGCAGGTTGATCGTGGTCTCGGTCGAGGACGAGAGCTCGATCTTCGCCTTCTCGGCGGCCTCGCGCAGGCGCTGGAGCGCCATCTTGTCCTTGCCGAGGTCCACACCGTGACCGTTGTTGAACTGCTTCACCAGGTAGTCGACGACGCGCTGGTCCCAGTCGTCACCACCGAGGTGGTTGTCACCGTTGGTGGCCTTCACCTCGACGACGCCGTCGCCGATCTCGAGCAGCGAGACGTCGAAGGTGCCGCCACCGAGGTCGAAGACGAGAATGGTCTGGTCGTCCTTGTCGAGACCGTAGGCCAGGGCGGCGGCCGTCGGCTCGTTGACGATACGCAGAACGTTGAGACCCGCGATCTCGCCGGCCTCCTTGGTGGCCTGACGTTCGGAGTCGTTGAAGTACGCGGGCACGGTGATGACCGCGTCCGTGACCTTCTCACCCAGGTACGCCTCGGCGTCCCGCTTCAGCTTCTGCAGCACGAAGGCGCTGATCTGCTGCGGGTTGAACTTCTTGTCGTCGATCGAGATGTTCCAGTCGGTGCCCATGTGGCGCTTCACCGAGCGGATGGTCCGGTCCACGTTGGTGACGGCCTGCCGCTTGGCGACCTCGCCTACGAGAACCTCACCGTTCTTCGCGAAGGCGACGACGGACGGCGTGGTCCTGGCGCCCTCGGCGTTGGTGATGACGGTGGGCTCGCCGCCTTCAAGAACGCTGACGACAGAGTTAGTCGTGCCCAGGTCGATGCCGACCGCACGTGCCATTTCGAATCCTCCATACGACTTGAGTGGAACTGGCTCAAGGATGACATGGCATACGGGCTAACGCAACAGACCTGAGTGGGCCCGACTCAACTTTTATCCCGTCCTTACGGGCAACTCCGGGCGCGAAAGCCGGTGCGCGACCTCCACCACCGCCGCATTGATGTCCTCGGCGCACTCGCGCAGCACGTCGTACCCCTGTTCCCAGGGATCCGCGATGTCATCCGCGCCGGCCGCGGGCACCGGCAGCCGCCCCCTCGCGGCGGCCGCCGCGGCCACCGCCCCGGCCCCCGGCTCCGGCTGCACCGCGCCGGTCAGACGGACGAACTCGCGCAGCGTGAAGCAGCGCCGCAGTGCCGAGGGGCAGAGCCGGACCGCGGCCTCGCGGTGTTCGCGGGCGAGACCGAGCACAAGGTCGGAGCCGGCCACGAGCTCCTCGGTGAGCTGCCGCGAGACGAACCCCGGGCCGGTGGCGCCGAAGCGGGCGAGGACCGAGCGCGTGGCCGCGTCCATGCCCGCGCCGCGCACCGCTTCCGTACCCGCGCTGGACACCCGCAGGCCGGGTGCGTGCCGGGCGAGCAGACGTTCCGCGAGCACCGAGCGGTGGACGTTTCCCGTGCAGACGAACAAGACCGACACCACGACATGAGCTCCGTTCACTGAGAAACCCACCGGATAGACACGGTTAGACACTGATAGACACCAAGAAACACGCTGAATAGAGAAGTATGCGGACAGATTAGACAGTTGCGAGGAAGAAGAGGGCAGGCAGTCATGGCTCTGGCGGACATCGCCCCACGTCTGCGCACCGGCGGTCTCGCCGTGGCGCGGGAACCGGCCGTCGCGGTCCTCGCCTATCTCGCCGCGCGCGCCGCCGGTGCCATCGCCCTCGCCGGCTGGGCGCTCGCGGGCGGGCGCCCGCTGCTTTCCCCCTTCACGCAGGTCGGCGACGCCCGCTGGTATCTCGCCATCGCCCGGCACGGGTACGCCGCGGACGTGGCGGCCTACCCGAACCCGAAGGAGCCGATGGCGTTCTTCCCGCTCTACCCCTGGCTGGTCCGCACGGCCGACCTGGTGCTCCCCTTCGACACCGCGGCCTGCGCGCTGCTGCTCTCCTGGAGCGCCGCGCTGCTCACCGCACTCGGCCTGTTCCGCCTGGGGACGCTGCTGCACGGCCCGCGCACCGGTGTCCTGCTCGCCGTCCTGTGGGGCGTACTGCCGCACGCGGTCGTGGAGTCCATGGCGTACACCGAATCGCTCTTCACGGCCTGCGCGGTGTGGAGTCTGTACGCGGTGCTGCGGGGCCAGTGGGTCGCGGCCGCCGCGCTCGCGGTGGCCGCCGGGCTCACCCGCCCCACCGGTATCGCGGTGGTGGCGGCCGTCTGCGTGGCGGCCCTCGCCGCCCTGCTCCACAGGCGCCGTCCGTACGCGCCGCTCCTCGCCGCCCTGTTCATCGCCCCGCTCGGCTGGGCGGGTTACGTGCTCTGGTCGGGCCGGGCCTTCGGCGGCGGACTCACCGGGTACTTCGCCATCCAGGGCTCGTGGGGCTCGCACTACGACTTCGGCGCCGGGTCACTGCACCTGGTCGCCGACCAACTGGCCGCCGGACGGCCGGAGATCGCGCTCGCCCTGGTGACCGCGGGCGCGGCGCTGGTGGCGCTGATCGTCGTGGGCGTCCGGCAGCGCCAGCCGCTGCCGCTGCTCGTCTTCAGCACGGTCCTGGTGGCCATCGTGCTAGGCGGCGACGGGTACTTCCACTCCCGGCCGCGCTTCCTGCTGCCGGCCTTCGGCCTGCTCCTTCCGCTCGCCGTGCTCCTGAGCCGGCTGCGCACGCGGACGGCCGCGGCGGTCCTGGCCGCCGCGGCCGTCCTCTCCGCGCTGTGCGGGGTCTATCTCGTCGCGCACACCGGCACCGCCGTGCTGTGACGGTCCGTCACAGCACCGTGCGTACCGGCTACTTGTCCCCCGCGAGATACGAGAGCGCCACACCCTCCCGCGCCCGGTTGGTGCGCGGCACCGGCATCCGGTGGCGGCCCTTCTCCTCGGACCTCGGCTCGTAACTCCCGTACGTGCCATAGCCCTTGGACTTCGCCGTGGGCACCACCGAGAAGACCGTCCCGAGCGTGCGCACCCCCACCGTGCGCAGCGCCTCGGTGGCCATGCGGACCTGCTCGCGGGAGGTCTTCGACGCCCGTACGACGAGCAGGGCGCCCTGGGCGAGCGGGGCGAGGCCGACCGTGTCGGCGACCGGGAGCAGCGGCGCGGTGTCCACCACAACCGCCTCGTAGCGCCCGGCGAGGTCCTTCAGGGTCTCGGCCATCCGCGCGGAGGCGAGCAGTTCGGTCGGGTTCGGCGGTACGGCGCCGCTGGTCAGGACGGAGAGGCCGCCCGGGCCCTCCTGCATGACGTCGTCGAGCCCGGCGCGGCCGATGAGCACCGTGGTCAGGCCCGCGTCCTGGACGAGCCCGAACGTGCGGGCCACGCACGGGCGGCGCAGGTCGGCGTCGACCAGACAGGTCCTGATCCCCGCCTCGGCCAGCGAAAGGGCGAGGTTCGCCGCCGTGTTGGTCTTGCCCTCGCCCGGCATCGAGCTGGACACGACCAGGACCTTGGGCCGCTCGTCGACCTGCGCGAACTGCAGGTTCGTGCGCAGCCTGCGGAAGGCCTCGGCGCGCGGCGAGTGGCCGGGTACGGCGTTCACGAGCGGGTGCTCGGGTGCTTCCTTGTCGAACGGGATGATGCCGAGCACCGGGAGCCCGGTGAGTTCGGCGAGCGCGGTGTGGTGCTTGAACGTGGTGTCGAGGGTCTCCAGGAGCACGACGAGGGCGATACCGCCGAGCACCCCGGCGAGCAGACCCGCGGCAAGGTTGAGCAGCGCGTTGGGCGCGACCGGCACCGACGGTACGGCCGCGTGCTCGGTGATGCCGAGACGCACCGGCGCCGTCCGCGCACCGGCCGGGGTCTCCAGCTCCTCCACGACCTTCGCGAACCGCTCGGCGACCTCGTCGGCCACGGCGGCCGCGCGCCGCGGATCGGTGTCGGCGACGCGGATGTTGATCAGCACGGTGTTGAGCGGGGCCTCGGCCGTGATCCGCGAGGCCAGGGCGCGCGGCGTGGTGTCGAGGTCCAGGTCGCGCACCACAGGCTCGGTGACCTGGTCGGTGGCGACGATGGCCGCGTACGACTGGACCCGCGCCTGGGAGAAGTTCTGCCCCTGGTTGAGCTGGGTGGTGTCCCCCTCGGCGCTGTGGGTCGCGACGAACAGCTGGGTGCGGGCCTCGTACACGGGGGTCGTGACGGCGGTGACGGTCCAGCCCGCCGCGATGCCGAGCAGCAGGACGGCGGTGGCCAGGGGCCACCGTCTGGCGATGATCTTGAGGAATCCGCGGAGATCCACGGCGTACTCCTGACTGTGGGGAGTGCAGGGCGAGGGGGGTACGGGGTGGAGCAGGGGACGTACGGGTGGGAGCGGGCAGCGGTACGGGGACGAGCGGGGGAGCGGACAGCGGTTACGCGCGGGCGCGCAGCCAGTCGTAGGTCTGGCGCACGCCCTCGCGCAGGGAGATCTCGGGCTTCCAGCCGAGCGCGTTGATCACCGAGGTGTCGAGCAGCTTGCGCGGGGTGCCGTCGGGACGGCTCGCGTCCCAGGCGACCGTGCCGCGGTAGCCGACCGTCTCGGCGACCAGCTCGGCGAGTTCGCGCAGCTCCACGTCCTCACCGGTGCCGACGTTGACCGGCGCGTCCCCGTCGTAGTGCTCCAGGAGGAACAGGCAGGCCCGCGCCAGATCGTCGACGTGCAGGAACTCGCGCCGTGGCGTGCCGGTGCCCCAGTGCGTGATCTGCGCGGCCTTGCGGATGTGCGCCTCGTGGGTGCGCTGCAGCATGGCGGGCAGGACGTGGCTGGTGCGCGGGTCGAGGTTGTCGTTCGGCCCGTAGAGGTTGGTGGGCATCGCGGCGATGTACGGCAGTCCGTACTGCCGGCGCATCGCCTGTACGTGCAGGATGCCGGCGATCTTGGCGATGGCGTACGCGTCGTTGGTGGGTTCCAGGGCGCCGGTGAGCAGCGCCGACTCGGGGATGGGCTGCGGAGCGTACTTGGGATAGATGCAGCTGGAGCCGAGGAAGAGCAGCCGCTGGACGCCGAACTCCCGTGCCGCGTCGAGCACATTGAGCTGGATCCGCAGGTTGTCGGAGAGGAAGTCGACCGGCCGCGCGGCGTTGGCGGCGATGCCGCCGACCCGGGCGGCGGCCAGGACCACGGCCTGCGGGCGCTCGGCTGCGTACAGTCTGCGCACCGCGTCGCGGTCCCGCAGATCGGTCACGTCCGACGAGCGCAGGAGCAGGTTGGTGAACCCCTGCGCGGTGAAGTGGCGGACGAGGGCCGAGCCGACGAGTCCGCGATGACCGGCGATGTGCACTCGGGCGGTGCGACGGAGTTCCAAGCTGCGTCCTCTTCGGATCGTGGCGGCGCCCCGGCCTGCTCGCGGGCGGGATACCTGACCTACTCGTGGCGGTATGTCCAAACCATGAGATTAGTCAGTTATGCGGCATTCTCCCGGTAGCGCCCTACCCGAGGAGCTCAAGTGGTGCAACCCCTCGTGGCCGTTCTGATGACCAGTCACAACCGCTGCGCGACAACCCTGTCGGCGCTCGACTCCCTGAAGCGGCAGTGCGATCTGTCGGCCGGCACCGAACTGCAGATCCATCTGGTCGACGCAGGCTCCACCGACGGCACCCCCGAAGCGGTACGCCGCCACCACCCCGACGTGGCCCTGATGAGCGTCGGCGACGACGTGTTCTGGGGGCACGGGATGCGGATCGCCAGCCGCAACAGCCGCGGCGCCGACCGCCCGCCCTTCACCCACCAGCTGTGGCTCAACGACGACGTGGTCCTCGACGACGACGCGCTCGCCCACCTCCTGACGGTCGGTCACCAGGAGCCGGGTGCGGTCGTGGTGGGCGCGGTGCACGACGGGGAGCGCACCACCTACTCGGGCCGCCGCGGCCCCGGTCTCGACCTGGTCGAACCCACCGGACGGCCCGAGCCGTGCGACACGTACAACGGCAATGTGGTGCTCATCCCGAGCGCCGTACGCGCCCGGGTCGGCGATGTCGACAAGCGTTTCCCGCACGGCATGGGCGACTACGACCACGGCTTCCGGGTCCGCAAGGCCGGCATCCCCGCCGTGGTCGCCCCGCGCCACATCGGCCGCTGCCGCCGCAACCCCCCGCTGACGGGGTCCCGCGAGCCGGGCATCGGCCCGCGCGAGGCGCTGCGCCGGCTCGCCTCCACGCGTGAACTGCCGCCGCGCGCCTGGTGGCGGTACTGCCTGCGGCACACGGGCTACCGGGCGCCGGTCCTGATGATGTCGCCGTATGTGAAGACGCTGGTACGGGCCGGGGTGGGCCGGTGAAGCTGGACGGACGGCTGCTCCTTTGGGTCCTCGGGCTCGGCACCACCGCGCTCGCGCCGTTCCTGCCGCACATCAGCCACGGCTCCGACCGGCAGAGCGACCAGCCGTATCTCTCGGGTCCGACACTGCTGTTCTCGCAGGCCCTGGTCCTCGCGGTGCTCGTGATCGCCATGATGCTGCTGCTCGGTCCCACCATGCGACGGCTGCGGCTGCGCTCCCTGGACACCCCTGACCTGGTCGTGAGCGGCCCTTCGGCCCGGGTCGCCCTGGCCGCCGCACTGTTCACGGCGGCCGGGATCGTGTCGGCGGTGCTCAGCAACCAGGGCCGCACCGGCGCGATGGCGCTGGTCGGCCCGCTGCTGTTCGCCACCCTCTACCTGACGTCGCACCAGCCCTTTCCGCAGCTCCTCGGCCAGCTGCGGATCATCCTGCGCTGCTACGTCTACGGCTCGCTGCTCTCGATCGTGCTCATGCCGCACGACTGGGCGTTCCTGCTGCCCGGCGACGGCGGCACCGGACGGGACTATCTCGGCACCGGATGGGGCCAGTTGATGGGCCTGTCCGGCAACCCCAACGCGCTCGGCCCCCTCGCGGCCACCGCGCTGCTGCTCGAGGTCTGCTCGGTCGCCCGCCGCGGGATGTGGCCGCTGCACGCGGCGGCCGCCCTGTTCACGCTGCTGCTCACGCAGTCGAGGACCGCCTGGGTGGCCGCGGCCGCGGTGGTCTTCCTGCACATCGACCCTCGGCACACGGTGCGCAAGGCCGCGGTGCTCACCGTCGGCGGCGCGGCCCTCGCCGTCACGGCCCTGCTGCCGGGCACCCAGGCGCAGCTCCTGGCGACCGTCGCCGACCCGCAGTTCGCCGAGGCCAACGGACGCACGCTCGCCTGGCGGCTGGCCTGGGAGGAGTTCCTGCGCGAGCCGCTGTTCGGCTACGGCCCGAACCTCTTCGACCCCGCGCACCGGCTGCAGCTCTTCGGCACGGAGGACTCCTGGATCGGCCAGGCCCACAACCAGGTGCTCCACACCATGGGTTCCGCCGGTCTGTTCGGTCTCCTCGGACTGACGGCGCTCCTGGTGACCATGACCTTCCACGCGCGCCGGACGTCCGCCGACACCAAGGGCCTGTCCGTCGCTCTCGTCGCGCTCTTCCTCGTGTCCTGCGCCACCGAGTCGCCGCTGCGCAACCTCAGCGGCCTCTCCGACCGCGTGCTCTTCGTCGTCGTCATCTGGTGCGTCCTGGTCGCCCGGCCGCACGCCGACACCTCCGGCCCTGACGCCGGCATCTCCGGCCCGCGCACCGACATCCCCCGGTCCACCGCCGGCCAGGACCCGCCCACCGGGTCCGACCTCCCCCGCCCCGCCTCTTCGCCCCTGGAGCGACCATGTCCCGCCGTATCGCGCTGATCACCGGTATCACCGGTCAGGACGGCTCGTATCTCGCCGAAATGCTGCTGTCCAAGGGGTACGCGGTGCACGGCCTGATCCGCCGCTCCTCGACCTTCTCGACCACCCGGATCGACCACCTCTACCAGGACCCGCACGAGCCCGACGCACGTCTGCGGCTCCACTACGGCGACCTCGCGGACGGCTCGCGGATCACCACGCTCCTGGAGCAGATCCAGCCCGACGAGGTCTACCACCTGGCCGCCCAGTCACATGTACGGGTGTCGTTCGACGAGCCCGAATTCACGGGCACCACCACGGGGTTGGGCACGACCAGGCTGCTCGAAGCGATCCGGATGACCGGGCTGCCCTGCCGCTTCTACCAGGCGTCCAGCTCCGAGATGTACGGCATCACCGCACCTCCGCAGTCGGAGACGACGCCCTTCCACCCGCGCTCCCCGTACGCCTGCGCCAAGGTCTACGCGTACTGGATCACCCGCAACTACCGGGAGGCGTACGGGATCCACGCGGTCAACGGGATCCTGTTCAACCACGAGTCCCCGCGCCGCGGCGAGACCTTCGTGACCCGCAAGATCGCGCGGGCCGCGGCCCGGATCGCGCGCGGCGAGCAGCAGTACCTGCACCTCGGGAACCTGGAGGCGCGCCGCGACTGGGGCTATGCGCCCGAGTACGTGGACGCCATGTGGCGGATGCTGCAGACGGACACTCCCGACGACTACGTGGTGGCCACCGGCACCAGCTACAGCGTCCGCGACTTCCTGACCTTCTGCTTCGCGCACGTCGGCCTCGACTGGGAGCGCCATGTCCGCTTCGACGAGCGGTACCTGAGGCCGTCCGAGGTCCCGGATCTCGTCGGTGACGCCTCCAAGGCCGAGCGCGATCTTGGCTGGAAGCCCGCCGTGCTCACCCCGGAACTCGCCCGGATCATGACGGACGCCGAGCTCGCGGAGGTCCCCGGAGCCCGCACGCCCGCCGCCGCGCCCGCCCCGCAGCCCCAGGTCTGACGGGAGGCCCGCCATGACCGCGCCCACCGTGCTGCACCTCACCAACGACACCCACCCCGAGGTCCACCTCAGCTTCGGCAAGGCCTTCCGCGAGCTGGCCGCCGACGGTCTGCTCACGCACGTACCGCTCGCGCCCGTCGCGCTGCTCGCGCGCGACGGCCGCGAGGAGGCGCTGCGCGAGATCCGCCGGGTGGCCGAACAGGCCCGTCCGGAGCTGGTTTTCGTGCAGACGCCCGGCCGCTTCCCCTGGACCGACAAGGACGTGGCGGACCTGCTGCTGGCGCTCGACGCACCGACCGTGGTGCTGTGGGAGGGCGATCCCTGGGGCGGCCGCAAGGCGCTGCCCGCCTCCCTCGTCGCATGGCTGAGGTACGCCGACACGGTGTACACCGTCGGTCTCGGCGTCCAGGGCAAGCTGCTCGGCCGCCACACCGCACGGCCGCCGCGCTACATCTCGCAGACCGTGCCCGAGCGGCTGTGGACCGAGGACCCGGTGCCGCATCCGTCCGGGGCCGCGTACGACGTCCTGCACATCGGCAGCTGCTTCGTACGGTTCGGTCTGTTCGAGCGGATCGACGGGGCGCGGGAGCGGGTGCGTCTCGTCCGTTCGCTGCAGCGGCTGCCCGGCTGCCGGTTCGGGGTGTACGGCAACGGGTGGCGCGGCCCGGGCGCGCTCGGACCCGTTCCGTTCGACGACCAGCTGACGGCGCTGCGCACGGCGCGGATCAGCGCCAACTGGGACCATTTCGCAGGCCGGGACGGGTACTTCTCCAACCGGCTGCCGATCAGCCTGTTCGCCGGCCGCCCGCATGTGACGACCCGGCCACTCAACGCCCCCTGGCTGCCGGGTCCCGAGTGCGGTCTGCACCTTGCGGACTCGCCCGCCGAGGCGGTCGCCCTGGTGAAGGAACTGCTGCGGGCCGACCCGGAGGAGCTGCACACGGCGGGCCTCGCCGGGCACCGCTGGGTACGCGAGCGACTCACGAACCTCAACGCCCTGCGCCACATGTTCAGTTCACATCTCGACGTCCCCCCGCCACCCGCCGACCCGTGGGCGGCGATCGCGGCGACGGACGAGACCGGCCGGGTGCCGGAACCGGTATGAGCCGCCGCGTCGCGCGCGGATTCGCCTGGTCCACGGGCGGATCCGCGGTCTCGGTGGCGGTGCTGCTCTGCTACACCGCCGTGACCGCCCGGCTCGTCGCCCCGGACTCCTTCGGCCGCTACGCGCTCGCCTGCACCCTCGGCTCCCTCTTCGGCTACGTGGCCGCGGCCGGCCTGCCCACGTGTCTGCTGCGCGCCGACCGCCTCACCCGGCCGCTGGTGCGCAGCGCCCTGACCGTCGGCGCGGTCACCGGCGCGGGCAGCACCGCCGCGGTCCAGGTGGCGGCGCTCGGGCTGGGACGGTGGGCCGACGCCGAGACCGTACGTCTGGTCCAACTGCTCGGCGTACAGCTGCTGTTGGCGCCCCTGAGCGGGACAGCGCTCGCCGTGCTGCGGCGGGCGGGACAGGCCCGGCAGGCGGCGCTCCTCGAAACCGGCGGACAGGTCGCCGGCTGCGCGGCGGCCCTCGGGCTGCTGCTCGCCGGCTGGACCCCCTGGGGACTCGCGGCCGCCGCGCCCGCCGCCTCCCTGCTCGTCCTCGCCTGGACGGCGGCGGGCGGCACGCTGCACCGGCTGCCCGGCGGTCCCGCCGTGCCCGTACGCGAACTCCTCGGCCAGTCCGGGTTCTTCGCCGGATACGGCATGGTCCAGTCGGCCACCAACAACGCACCCCTGTGGTGCGCCTCCGCCCTGTTCGGGCCCGCCGCCACCGGCTGGTATTCGCGCGCCTCGCTGGCCACCGGCATCCCGCTCACCGCGCTCGCGCAAGGGCTGCAGCGGGCCGCGTCCCCCGAACTCGCCGAGGCCCGCGCCCGCGACGGCGGAACGCTGCCCGCGCGAGCCGCACAGGACCTGCTGTGCGTGACGTCGGGCGTGGGCTTCCTCGGCTTCGGTGCCGTGGCCGCCACCGGGCCCGACTGGCTGCTCATCCTGCTCGGCCCCGGCTGGGAGACCGCCGCCGCACTGCTGCCCGCCCTTGCGCTCGGCGCGGCCTGCGCGCTCCTGTGCTCCACGGGCAACTCCCTCGACCAGATCCGACGCGCGCCCCGCGCCTCCCTCGTCACCCAGGCCGCGGTGATCGCCGGCACCGCCGCGGCCATCGCCCTCGCCGCCCTCACCGGAAGCCTCACCGTCCTGGCCCTGGCCACCACCGCCCCCGCGCTCGGACACAGCCTGCAGCTGCGGCGCTGGAGCCGGCACTCCGTACTGCCCGCCGCCCCGCTGCTACGGGCCCATCTCATGCACGCCGCCCTGGGACTCGGCCTGTTCGCGGCAGGCCGGACAGCCACGCTGCTCGCCCCCGGGGGTTCTTTCACGCAGGCCCTGCTCTCCACCGCTGCCGTGCTCACCGCCGCCGTGGCCTGCCGCCCGTGGTGGCGGCGGGTGCCCGCCGTCCGTACCGCCCTGGGCCGCGGCGCGGCCCCCTCCGCCCTCCCCTCGCAGGAGCTCGTATGCGCATCGCCCTCACCGGCCCGGTAGACCTCGACCCGCTGCGGGAGGCCTTCGACGCCCCGCTGCCCCCGGTCCATCCCGGGCCGTCCACCGGCTGGCTGGCCCGCACCTGGTGGGAGCAGGGCCACGACATCACCGTGGTCGCCCTCAGCGACCAGGTGCGCGAGCGCAGCGAGTTCACCGGTGAGCGGCTGCGGCTCGTCGTGGTGCCGATGCGCGCGCAGGGCCGCGCCCGCGACCTGTTCCGCGCGGAGCGGCAGGGGCTCGCCGCGGCGCTGCGCGAACAGCGGGTCGACGTGGTCAGCGCGCACTGGACGTACGAGTTCGCCCTGGGCGCCCTCGCCTCGGGACACCCCACGTGCGTGACGGCCCGCGACACCCCGCTGCGCTACGCGTGGGAGATGCGCAGCGGCTACCGCTGGGCCCGGCACACGATGGCCGTGCCCGCCGCCCACCGCGCCACGGCACTGAGCGCCAACAGCCCTTACACAGCAGACCACTTCAGGCGCTGCCTCGGAGTCCGCCGGCCCATCGAGGTCATCCCCAACGCCGTACGCGCCGACGCACTCCCCACCCAGCGGGCGCCCGAACCGGGCCGCGCCCCGGTGTTCGCCACGGCCTCGCAGGGCTGGGGCCGCTGGAAGAACACCGCCGCCGCGCTGCGGGCCTTCTCGCTCGTACGGGAGCGGCTGCCCGAGGCGCGGCTCGTCATGTTCGGGGTCGCGCACGAGACCGGCGGGGCCGCCCATTCCTGGGCGAAGAACCAACAGCTCACCGAAGGCGTGGAGTTCGCCGGTCCGATCCCGCACGCGCGGCTGCTCGAACGCCTCGCCGCCGAGGCGCATGTCCTCGTGCACCCCTCACGCGTGGAGTCCTTCTCGATGATCTGCGCCGAGGCGCTCGCCCTCGGCATCCCGGTGGTGGCCGGCCGCAACAGCGGTGCGGTGCCGTGGGTGGTCGGGCAGGCCGGGCATCTCGTCCGGGTCGACCGGCCCGCCGAGATCGCCGGGGCCATGCTGCGGCTCGCACAGGATCCTGAACACCGGCTGGCGCTCGGCGAGTTGGGGAGCAGGCGCGTCCGCACCGAGTTCTCGATGACCGACACCGCTCAGGCGTACGTGTCGTGGTTCGCCCGCACGCTCTGAACACGCACGCTCTCAGCACGCACGCTCTCGCCCCGGACGAACTGACGCCGCGCACCCCACCCCCTCGCACCTCGAACCCTCAGCCCAGGAGCCTTCATGGCCGAGCCTCCCCTCGTCCTGCAGATCAGCAACGACGTCCGTGACGACGGCGCCGACAACTCCTTCGTCCGCGCCTTCGCCGCACTCGCCGCCGAAGGCCTCGTACGGCACCGGTATCTGGCCCCGGCCGTGACACTCCTGGACCTCGCCGGGGTCGCCGCGATGGAGCGCCCCGACCTGGTGCTCGTCCAGAGCCCTCAGTCACGCGCGTGGACCCGCCCGCAGGTGGACGAGGTGCTGCGCCTGCTCGGCGATCCGCCGCTGGTCGTCTGGGAGGGCGACGCCTGGGGCGGGTGGCTCAAGCGGCCGCGGGAGAGCAATCTGCACTGGATGCGGCGGGCCGCCGCGGTCTTCAGCGCCGCCGGCGGCGAGCAGCTCGACCTGCTGCACCGGGCCACCGGTGCCCCGGCCTACTACGCGCCCAACGTGGCCCCGCTGCGGTTCGCGGCCGACACCGCCGACCCCGGCCCGGCCGGCCGCGAGGTGGCGTTCCTCGGCACGCGGCGCACCTTCCTGGGGGTCGAGCTGCTGCCCGACGACCGCGGCCGGCTCGCCCTCGTCCGGCTGCTCGACCGCATGGACGGCTGTGATCTCGCCGTGTACGGGCGCAGCTGGCGCGGCCGGTACGCCCGCGGCCCGGTGCCATACGGCGAGCAGCTGACCGCGATGCGGCGGGCTCTGGTCACGGCCGGCTGGAACCGCTACCGGCGCTACGACGGCTACGCCTCCGACCGCCTGCCCATCGCCCTGTGCGCCGGCCGCGTGCACGTCACCTCCCGCGAGGCGGACCTCGACTGGCTGCCCGGACCCGAGGACGGACTGCACCGCCTCGACACCCCGCGCGAAGCGGCGGACCGCGTACGGGAGTTGCTGACGGCAGACCCGCGGGAGCTGCTCGCCCAGGCGGCCCGCGCCCGAAGCTGGGCCGTCCGCCACCTCACGGAGACCCAGTTCCTGCGCCATCTGCTCGCGCCGTTCCTGCCGGTCGCGGCGCCCCGGGGCGGTCCGTGGCCGCACTTGTCACAGCCCACCCCCCTGCGCCTGGCCGGGGCCGGACAACCGGAGCACGTATGAACCCGACAACTGCCGCGCGTCCGAAGGTCACCCTGGCGGCGGCGATCGGTGCCGTGAGCTTGGCCGCCGTACTCTGCACTGCGACCGCTGAACCGGCGCCGGCCGAAGCCAGGCCTGCAGGCGGCCGCAACGCCGTCCCATCCGCTGTGCCCGCTTTGCGCGAATGGCACGGCACCCAAGGCGCGTACCACTACGACCCGACGCGGACCCGCATCGTGCGCAGCCGGGCACACGCCGAGGCGCTGGCCGACACCTCGCGCACCTTCGCCGCCGATCTGCGGGAGCTGACCGGCTCCGCACCGGCCGAAGTCACCGGCACCACGGACACGTTGAGGCCCGGCGACCTCTACCTCACCCTCGGCTCCGCCGATCGTGCTCTCGGGCGCGAGGGATACGCACTCCGTGTCGGCAGGTCCATGACCGTGGCCGCCCGCACCGACCCCGGCGTGTTCTACGGCACCCGTACCGTCCTCCAGCTGCTGCGCCAAGGGCACACCGTCTCGGCGGGGACCGCGCGTGACTGGCCGCTCAAGCCGGAGCGCGGCCTCATGGTCGATGTCGGCCGCAAGTACTTCACCCCGCGCTGGCTGGCCGCCCACATCAAGGAACTCGCCTACCTCAAGCTGAACTACCTGCACCTGTATCTCACCGACAATGAAGGCTTCCGTATCGAGAGCGACTCCCACCCGGAGGTCGTATCGAGCGAGCACCTCACCAAGAGCGAGATCAGGCAGCTGATCGCGCTCGCAGCCCGATACAAGATCACGGTGGTACCCGAGATCGAGGCACCGGGGCATATGGAGGCCATCCTGGACACGCACCAGGAGCTCCGGCTCACCGACGAAGACGGCAACGCCCGCCGCGGTGCCGTGGACCTGACCAATCCGGCCGCGTACCGCCTCGTGAAGGACCTGTACACCGAGTATCTGAAGCTCTTCCCCGGCCCCTACTTCCACATCGGAGCCGATGAGTACGGGGCCAACGGCGAGAGGTTTCCCCATCTCCGCGCGTACGCCCGGAAGCGCTTCGGTCCCAGGGCCGATGCGAAGGACGCGTATCTGGCGTTCATCAACTGGGCGAACCGGCTGGTCCGTTCGCACGGGAAGACGGCTCGCGCATGGAGCGACGGCGCGCACGGCGGAGGGGTCGTCAAGGTCGACCCGAATGTGGTCCTCGAAGTCTGGTACACGCACGGTCTGCCCCCGCAGCAGCACGTGGACAACGGTCACCTGATCACCAACGCCAGCTGGAAGCCCACGTACTACATCCTGGGCGGCAACAAGCCCGACAGCGTTTTCGGCTACGAGCGGTGGCACCCCCATCTGTTCGAGGGCGGCCGGACCCTGGCGCCCGCACACCACTCCCGCAGCCTGGGCGCGAAGCTGCACGTGTGGTGCGACATCCCCGGCCAGCAGAACGAACAACAGGTCGCCCACGGCCTGTACCGTCCGCTGCGCATGCTGTCCCAGCAGGTGTGGGGGTCCCCGAAACCGGCGGCGACCTGGGCGGACTTCCAGCCGGTGATCGACCGCGCAGGCCGCAGCCCAGGATGGGCGCTCACGCCGTGACGCCCTGCACCGGGCGCCGCGCGGGCCCAGGGTCTGTCCGACGGATCAGGCCCTAGGACTTCTCGAAGTACGGCCGCTCCCGGTGGCCTTCCTTGTCGTACGCGTTGTACAGGTGCGCGGGCAGCGGCTTGTCCGTGCGCAGGGCCTTGAACAGCGCGGCGCCCTCGTCCGGGACCATCTCGTAGCGGCCGACGTAGTCGGGGTGCTCGGTGCTGGGCAGCGTGACGACCCGGAGGGCACTGGCCGGCAGTGTCCGCACGCTCTTGAGCAGCGAGTACAGCTCGGCCGGTGAGTCCATGGCCGCGTCGGCGGTCAGCGAGGAGGTCACCGCGTCGAGCAGCGGGTACACACGCGTGGGGCTGGTCAGGGTGCCCGTGGCGGTGACCTTCGCGACCAGGCTGCGCAGGAAGTCCTTCTGGCGCTCGATGCGCTGGAGGTCGCTGCCGTCGCTGACACCCACCCGCGTCCGTACGAAGACCAGCGCGTCCTTGCCCTTCACGAGCTGCCGCCCGGGCTTGAGCGTGATGCCGTACTCGGGCTCCCTGATGGGCTCGGCCACATCGACCTCGACGCCGCCGACCGCGTCGACCACCTTCATGAACCCGGAGAAGTCGACGACCAGATGGTGGTCGACGCGTACGCCGCTGAGCTTCTCGAACGTGCGGATCGTGCAGGCCGCGCCCGCCCGTTCGTACGCCCAGTTGAACTGCGCGTACTCGGCCTCGGTGCGGTTGCCTTCCGGGGTGAGGCAGCTCGGGATGTCCACCATCAGGTCGCGCGGGACGCTCGTCATCGAGGCCGTGCGGCGGTCGGCGGACAGGTGGAGCAGGATCGCGGTGTCCGCGCGCGTGGAGCCCCAGCCGGCCTGGCTGTCGGTACCGAGGAGCAGGATGTTGCGGGCTTTGCCCGCCGGCCGGTTCGGGCGCGAGCCGTGGTCGGCGCGCAGGGCACGCTCGGTGGCCTCATCGGTGCGGATGTTGCTGTCGAGCTTCGCGTAGAGCAGGCCGCCGAGCCCGGCCAGGGCGAGCACCAGGATCCCTCCGGCGATGCCCGCCCTGCGCAGGATCTTCTTGGTCCGTGCTTCAAGTGCCATGCGTGAGCAGCCCTTCGATACCGTGCGCGAACCGCTGTGCCATCGCCTCGACGGTGTAGCGCCCGGCGTCACAGCGGCCCGCTCGGCGCAGTCGCGCCAACTCCCTTGGCCTGCAGAGAAGTTCGGCCACTTCCCGCGCGTACGCGTCGTCCTGGACGACGAGCGCGTTGCGGCCGTGCTCCAGATAGCCGAACTCAGGACCGTGGTAGGCCCAGGGCGTGGTGACGAGCGGGGTGCGCAGCGCGAAGGAGTCCACTGCGCACAGGCCCACCGCGCCCGGCACGAGCATCGCGTCGGCGACCGCACCGAGCCGCGCCTTGGCGGCCGTGTCCGCGGTGCCGACGTAGACGGCGGCCGGGCAGGCCTCCACGAGGGCGCGTTCGGCGCCGTCGCCCGCCACGAGCAGCCGGAATCCTGGGAGTTGCTCGGCGATCCGCTCGGCGGCGGACAGCAGGAACCCGATGCGCTTGAGTGCGTCGAGGCCGCCGATGTACAACCCGGTGAGTCCGGACGTCAGACCGTGCCGCGCGCGCAGTTCCCGCACCTCGCTCTCGGTCACCCGGTCCCGGGCGTCGGCCAGGGCCGTGGTGTCCAGGGAGTTCTGGACGACGGTGACCCGTCCTGCGGGCAGCCCCGCGCGCTCGGCGTAGGCGCCGCCCGCCTCGGTGTAGGCGAAGAACCAGTCGGCACGGCGGGTGAGACGGGCCTTGGCCCACTGCTCGGGCCTGCCGTGCGCCGATACGTGGGTGTGGCCGTGGCCCCACAGCCCGATGCGCGTGGGGCGCCGGGCGAGCAGCGGATACACCCGCAGGTGGTGCAGAGACTGGGGAACGATCAGGGCGTCGTGGCTGCGGGCGAGCGCACCGACGCCCCCGTGCCAGATCAGTTCGCGCCCGGCGGCGCGCAGCACGCGCTGGCGCAGCGGCACGGCGCCGGGCAGCGCGAGCTGGTCCTTGCGTGCGGCGACGAGGCCGGTGGCAGCGCCGTGCGCGATCGTCAACTCGATCCTGCTGCCTGCCAGTTCCTGCCGCAGCCGGTCGAGGAAGGGCATGCGGTACGCCGTGAGGTACGGCAGCACCAGAGCGACGCGGCGCCCGCTCATACCAGGACCTCCATGTCCCGGGGCGCGGCGAGGAGCCCCGTGTAGAGCCGCTCCATGCGACCGACCCAGGTGCTTTCGGCGTACGACCCCTCGTAGACCTGTCGGCAGTGCGCCCGCATCCCCGGGAACCGGACCGCCGCTTCCCGCAGCACCCCGTCGAGCGGCTCGTCCCAGGACACGGTGAGCCCGGTGCCCTCGGCGCGCACCGCGCCCGGTACGCACGAACCGTCGAGCGCGACGACCGGCACTCCGGCGGCCAGCGCCTCGCCGTACACCTGGGGCACCGCGCCCTCGAACCAGCGGCTGGAGAAGACGAGTCCGGTGTAGTGCGGCAGCAGCGCCTGCACCCGCTCGCGCGGCAGGGCGCCCAGAAGGCGCACCTGGGGGCCGGCGACCGCACGGCACTCGGCCTCCTGCGGCCCGTTGCCGATGACGTCGAGCGGCTCGTCGGCGGGCCATTTGCGCAGCAGGTCGAGGATGCCCTTCTCCTTCGTGAGGCGCCCCACGCAGACCCAGCGGCGGTCGGGCCGCACGCGCAGGGCGCCACTGCGGTCGGGCACGAAGTTGGGCAGCAACGCCATCCGCTCGGCCGGCAGCCCCGCCCGCGCATACGTGGCGCGGCTGAGCTCCGAAAGCACGATGACGCGGTCGGCGCGGGCGAGCAGCGGGTCGCCGAGTGGGCCCTTGCGGCCCGCCCAGGCGAGCGGCAGGGTCGCGGCGGCCGAGTCGCGGTAACAGCCGGCGCGCAGGCCGGCCCAGCGGTCGCCGTCCGGGCAGCGGGTGCAGATCTGTCCGTCGCGGTAGAGGACCGCGTTGGCGCACAGGGCACGGTAGTTGTGCAGCGTGCAGACCAGGGGGCCCTGCCAGTCGCGCACCCAGGTGCGGCCGTAATTGGGGAAGAGGTTGTGCACATGGACGATGTCCGGGCGCAGCTCCCGCAGCCGGCCCAGCGGTGAGCGGCCGCGGCCGCCGATCACCGTGAGGGCGGAGCGCACCGGGTACAGCGGCCGCGCGGACAGCTCGTCGGTGGCGACGGTCACCAGGTGCACCTCGTGGCCGGCCCGGCGCAGGGCCTCGGCCTGGTCGAGGGGCACATGGTTCTCGCCGCTCGGCGCAGCCGTCCCGTAGAAGCTGTGCACCAGCGCGATCCGCAGTCGGCGCGTGGTCATACGCGGGCCTCCGCACGCTCGGCGGCCGTGTCCTGGTGACAGTCCGACTCCTGGAACAGCACGAGGTCGCACTGGAGCATCTGGCCGGTGTGCGGATCGATGAAGCCCGGCAGGACGGCCATCACGGTCATGCCGAGCTTCTTGCGCCCGTAGGCAAGGGCCTCGTCGAAGAGGAGCCCGCCCTCGTACAGCGGCACGAACGAGGTCTCCATCTGCAGCCCTGCGATCTCGTCCGTGAACTCCCCGAGCCCGCGCAGGACATGGGCTTCAAAGCCCTGGACGTCGAGCTTGAGGAAGACCCGTTCGCCCGGGGCCGTGGCCTGTTCCCACAGGCCGTCGAGCCGGCGCACCTCGACGGTCTGCCGTCCGGTGTACGCGGCGTGCGGGGCGGCGCTGCGGTGGCGGGGCAGCATCGGCAGGACCGAGCTGGACGCTCCCGCGTTGCCCGCCACGTTCATGACGGTCGTGCCGTCGGTGTCGCCGAGCGCGTACGGGAGCACCGTCCAGCGGTCGTCCTCGGCCGAGACCTGGAGGAGTTCGGCGCGCGGCCCGGGCAGCGGCTCGAAGGAGACGATGCGGCCGTCGAAACCGGCGGCCCGCAGCATCGAGCCGTAACCGCCCGCGTGCGCGCCGGCGTCGAGGACCGTGTCGATCTCGGCGCGGCGCAGGAGCTGCACGAGCTGGGGGCCCGACCAACTGCCCGGGTAGCGGCAGATGTCGATGCCGATGCGCTGGACGGCGCGGCGGGTGCGGTGCAGGAGGGAGTGGCGCAGGAGCGTGGTCATGGGCGGGGGCCCTTCTCCGCTGGGCGGGAAGCGGGGGAAGTACGGGGTGCGCGGGTTGCATGGGGTGTGGCGGCCCCAGGAACTGCGGCGGCCCCGGGGGCCGCGGCGCCCGCGCGAGGTCCCCGGAAAGCCGCGCGCAGGAAGCGGGGATGGCCCCACAGGACGCGCCGCCACAGCCGCCGCGGCTCGCTGCACAGGCGGAACAGCCATTCCAGGCCGGTGCGTTGCATCAGGGCCGGCGCCTGCGGCTTGTTGCCGGAAACGAAGTCGAAGGCCGCGCCGACCGCGACGTAGACCGCCGGGTGGAGTGCGGCGAGGCGGGCGGCCTCGTGATCCTGCTTCGGAGTGCCGAGGCCGAGCCAGACGATCTGCGCGCCGGATGCGGCGATACGGGCGGCCTGCGCGGCCCGTTCGCCGTCGGTGAGCTCGCGGAAGGGCGGGGCCTCGGTACCCACGATCAGCGCGCGCGGGAAGCGGGCCCTCAGCTCGGCGGTCAGGGCGTCGAGCACCTCGCGCGTGGAGCCGAGCAGGTAGTGGGTGAGGCCCACCGTCTGGCCCGTACGGAAGACGTCGAGGAAGAGGTCGGGGCCGTAGACGCGGGCGCGCGGCAGGGTGCGGTCGCGATGCACCAGACGGTTGGCCCACACCACGCCCTGTCCGTCGGGGAGGTTGAGCGCGGCCGCGTTGAGGAGCCGGTGCAGCGCGGGGTCGGTGTCGGCGAGCGCGAGCGTGTACGCGTTGCACAGGTGCACATCGGCGGCCACTCCCTGGGCCGCGAGCCGGACGACCGCGGCCGCGCCCTCGGCCGGCGTGACCGCCGCGATCGGCACGCCCGCACAGGGCACGGTGGCGGCGGCCACCGCCGGGGGCAGGGGCGGCGGCGGGCCGGTGCCGGCGTGCAGGGTGGTCATGGGCGGGGCCCCTTCGAGGATGGCGGGTGGTGACGGGCCGTGGGTCGTGTGCGCGTGGTGACGGGCCGTGGGTCGTGCGGTCGCGTCCGGCGCTCGTGGGTGCGCCGGTATGTCAGCCGCGGGCCAGGTCGGCCGTCGTGGGGTGCGCGCCCGGCTGCGCGCGGCGCGCGGCGAGGACGGTGCGGGTCAGGGCGGCGAGACCGCGTCGCGTCCGGCCGGTGGGGGTGGGGGACTTGGGGCCGCGCGGGGGTGCGACCGGGCGTCCGGCGGCGGGGGTCGAGGACGTACGGCCGCTGCTCGGCACACCGGGTGCGCGCCCGCTGCTCGGCACACCGGGCGTGCGGCCGCCGCTCGTGGATGCGGAGGTCTGAGCGCCACTCGGCGCCGCGGCGGTGCGGCCGCCGCCCGGGGGGAGGAACGTTCCGGCCGCGGGCGTGCCGCTCGCCCGTGTACCGGGCACCGGACGCGTACGGGTGGTACTCGTGCGCAGCGCAAGGGTGCGCGGTCCGTCGGCCGGGCGGGCCGCGGCGGCGGCCACCGTGCGCGGGCCGCCGACGGGGCGCCCCCGTCCGGCGGTCGCCGTGCGCAGCGCACCGGTGGGCACCGGACGCGCCGACGTCCTGGCAGGGGTGCGCGCACCCCCGGCGGCGGCCGTACGCGTCGCCGGGCCGCCGAGCCTCGCCTGTGCCCCGTACACCGGGACCTTCAGGAGCGCCCAGAGGCCGCCGATCACCGCGAGCAGCAAGGGAGTTGCCGCGCTCGGGCCCGCCACGCCGCGGTGCATCAGGAACGTCGTCAGCGTGCCCGCGAACGCCACCGCGCCGAGCACCACCGCGGCCCCCGGCACCGTGAACCCGACCCGGCGCAGCCGGTGGGCGGTGTGGTCGGTGCCGCCCATCAGCAGCGGACGGCCCGCGCGGCGGCGCGAGACGACGACGAGGGCGGTGTCGGCGGTGACGACGACCGTCAGGGTCAGCAGGCCGAGCGCGGTGGGCAGCGTCTCGTGTCCGGTGTGCACCGTGACCGCCGCCGAGGCGAGCAGGAAGCCGGTGAACAGCGAACCGCAGTCGCCGAGGAAGATCTTGGCCGGATGCCAGTTGTGGCCGAGGAACCCACCGAGCGACGCGGCCAGGACGGTGAGCACCAGCGCGAGGCCCGACCGGCCTTCGGCCGCCGCGCACAGCGCGAGCCCGAGCGCGGTGACCACGCCGACCGTGCCCATCGCACCGTCGGAGTTGTCGAGCAGATTGAAGGCGTTCGTCACGAAGACGATCCACACCAGCGCGCAGGCCGCCGCGAGCGGCGTCAGCTCCGTGTCGTACACGACGACGAACGCGGCCACGGTCTCCACCACCAGACGGATCCGCGCGCCGAGCGGCCGCAGATCGTCCACGAGCCCCAGCAGGGCCAGGGCCGACGCGGCCCACAGGAGCCGTTCCGTGCCGGGGCCGAGCGGGGCGTACCCCGTGCAGCTCACCGCGAGGGTGCCCGCGGCCACCGCGACGCCGCCGAGGTGCGGCGTCGGACGGCTGTGCGCCTTGCGGGCACCGGGCCGGTCCAACAGGCCGGTGCGCAGGGCGAGTACGCGGACGAAGCGCGTGAGCAGCGCGGTCAGGAGTACGGCGGCGACGGCCGCGACGAGGGTGTAGAGCATGGCCTTCAGTCCTGTCAGGCCCGCGGCAGGTACGCGAGGTCCGCGGGGGCCGGGCGCGGGACTCCCGGGGCGTCGGTCCCCCGGCGGCGCATCTCCGCGATCGTCGAGTCGAGGATCTCGTCGAGCCCGAACCGGGGCGCCCAGCCGGTGAGTTCACGCAGCCGGGTGGTGTCGGGGACACGGCGCTCCATGTCCTCGAAGCCGCTCGCGTAGACCTGCTCGTACGGCACGAGGACGACGGGCGAGGGGCTCTGGGTGCGGGCGACGATGCGGGCGGCGAGTTCGGCGATGGAGGTCTCCTCGCCGGTGCCGACGTTGAAGATGCCGCCGACGGCGCCCGGGTGGTCGAGCACCTTCAGGAGCGCGTCGACCACGTCGGCGACATGCGCGAAGCAGCGGCGCTGGCGGCCGTCGCCGTGCACGGTCAGGGGTTCGCCGGCCAGCGCCTGGCGCACCAGGCGCGGGATGACCATGCCGTACGCGGGTGACTGGCGCGGTCCGACGGTGTTGAAGAGCCGGACGACCGCGACCGGCAGCCCGAACTCGCGGTGGTGGGCGAGGGCCAGGATCTCGTCGACGGCCTTCGCGGTCGAGTAGGACCAGCGGGCGATGCCGGTCTGGCCGAGGATCCGGTCGGCGTTCTCGTCGACCGGGCCCGCGCCGTTCTTGCCGTAGATCTCCGAGGTGGAGGCGAGAAGGAGCGGGCGGTGGTGGCGGTGGGCCGCGGCGATCACGTTCTCGGTGCCGCGGATGTTGGTGACGAAGGACTTCAGCGGCTGCTCGACGATCAGCCGTACGCCGACGGCGGCCGCGAGATGGACCACGGCACCGCAGCGGCCGGTGAGGTCCGCGACGAGTTCGGCGTCGAGGACCGAGCCGCGCACGAAGCGCAGGCGCGGGTGGTTCATGACCGCCGCGAGGTTGGCGCGGTCCCCCGTGGAGAGGTCGTCGAGCACGACGACGGAGTCACCGCGGGCGAGCAGGGCCTCGGTGAGATGCGAACCGATGAATCCGGCACCGCCGGTGACCAGATACGTCATGGAGTCGCCGTTCATGGAAAACGCCCGTTCTGTTGCGGTATCGGGGTGATGCGGCACGCGCCCACCGGGTTCGAGCGCTCCATAAGCTAGTTCGCTATGTCCCAATATGTGGTGAATAACACGATCCGCTTCATCGCATCTGACCGAAACACCTGGTCGATATCGATCAGAATCAGTCGAATTGAGGACTCCTCATGGCGCAGAGCACGGCCGAATCGAGAACCGCTCCGTCCGAGCGCGTCGTGATCATCGGTCTCGGTTATGTCGGCCTGCCGCTCGCACTGCGCGCCGCGGAGACCGGTCTGCGGGTCGTGGGCATCGACACCGACCAGCGGCGCGTCAAGCAGCTGACGGCGGGTGACTCGTACGTGGAGGACATCGACTCGGCGCGGCTGATCGCGGCGCTCGACTCCGGCCTGCTCGAAGTGAGCGACGAACCCGAGGCGGCCGAGGGCTTCGACGTCTGTGTGATCACGGTCCCGACGCCGCTGCGCGAGGGCGCCCCCGACCTCTCGTACATCGAGAGCGCGGGCCGCTCCGTCGCCCCGTACCTGCGCCCAGGCGCAACCGTCGTCCTGGAGTCGACGAGCTATCCCGGCACCACCGAGGACATGCTCGCGCCGCTGCTCGAAGAGGGCAGCGGGCTGCGCGCGGGGCGCGACTTCCACCTCGGCTACAGCCCCGAGCGGATCGACCCGGGCAACTCCCGCTGGCGCCTGGAGAACACCCCCAAGGTCGTCTCGGGTGTCGACGAGCGCTCCCTGGAGGCCGTCGAGGCCTTCTACGACCGGATCGTGACGCGTACGGTCCCGGTCACCTCCACCCGTACGGCCGAGCTGACCAAGCTTCTGGAGAACACCTTCCGGCAGGTCAACATCGCCCTGGTCAACGAACTCGCGCTGTGCGCACGGCCGCTCGGCGTGGACATCTGGGAGGCGGTGGACGCGGCGGCGACCAAGCCGTTCGGGTTCATGCCCTTCTACCCCGGGCCCGGCGTCGGCGGGCACTGCCTGCCGGTCGACCCCTCGTATCTGTCCTGGGAGGTGCGGCGCCGGCTGCAGCACGACGTCCGCTTCGTCTCGCTCGCGCAGGAGATCAACGACGGGATGCCGGAGCAGGTCGTCCGCCGTGTCGAGGACGGCATCGGCCGCCCGCTGGCCGGCGCCCATGTCCTCATCCTCGGCCTCGCGTACAAGAAGAACACCGGAGACGTACGGGAGTCCCCCGCGGTCACCGTCGCCGAACTGCTCCTGGCCCGCGGCGCCCGCGTCCGCGCCGTCGAGCCCTACGCCGAGCCGCTGCGGCTGCCGGCCGAGGTGCTCTGTGTGGAGCTGACCGCGCCGGAGGTGCGCGCGGCGGACGCGGTGGTGATCGCCACGGATCACGACTGCTTCGACTACGACCTGGTGACGCGCGAGGCCTCGTACGTGTTCGACAGCCGCAACCGGTGCGGGCGCGGGCTGGCCGAGGTGCTGTAGACAAGGGAGCTGCGGACCGAGGTCCTGTAGCTCCCGGACCCGCCCTAAGGCAACCCTCAGCGACGCAGATCACCGCGAGCCCGGCTACATTGCCGGGCCAGAAGTGGGTACGCTCAGACGGACGAGTTAAGTTACCGCTTAGTAATCTCCACTGAACCCTCCCCGCCTCGCAGGCCCGAGGAGCCCTCATGCAACTCGCCGCGATCATCGTGTCGTTGGTACTGACCGTGATCGGCGTCGCGCTCATCGCACGCGCCATCGGCCAGTTCGTCCGCTACTTCAAGCTGGGCCAGCCACTGCCCGCGGGGGTCCGCAAGGACAATCCGTATCAGCGCAGCGTGACGCTGGTACGGGAGTTCCTCGGCCACACGCGGATGAACCGCTGGGGCATCGTCGGCTTCGCCCACTGGTTCGTCGCGATCGGCTTCCTGACGCTGCCGCCGACGATCATCACGGCGTACGGCCAGCTGTTCCAGGCCGACTGGACGCTGCCGGTGATCGGCGGCTTCCTGCCGTACGAGCTCTACATCGAGTTCATCGCCGCGATGACCGTGCTCGGCATCGCCACCCTGATGGTCATCCGGCTGCTCAGCCTGCCCTCCCGGCCGGGTCGCAAGTCCCGGTTCCAGGGTTCGAAGATGGGCCAGGCGTACTTCGTCGAGTACGTCATCCTCACCATCGGTCTCGCCATCTACGTCCTGCGCGGACTGGAGGGCGCGCTGCATCACGTCGAGAGTTACGACGCCGCGTACTTCGCGTCGTACCCGCTGATCCTGGCCTTCAAGGGGCTTTCCCTCGGCGTCCTGCAGAACCTCGTCTACCTCACCGCGATGATCAAGCTGGGCACCACCATGGTCTGGATGATCACGGTGAGCCTGAACACCAACATGGGTGTGGCCTGGCACCGCTTCCTCGCCTTCCCGAACATCTGGTTCAAGCGCAACGCGACCGGCGAGGTCGCCCTGGGCGCGCTGCAGCCGATGACCTCCGGCGGCAAGCCGATCGACTTCACCGACCCCGGTGACGACGACGTCTTCGGCGTCTCGCAGGTCGAGCAGTTCAGCTGGAAGGGCCTGCTCGACTTCTCCACCTGTACGGAGTGCGGCCGCTGCCAGTCGCAGTGCCCGGCCTGGAACACGGGCAAGCCGCTCTCGCCCAAGCTCCTGATCATGTCGCTGCGGGACCACGCCCACGCGAAGGCGCCGTATCTGCTCGCGGGCGGCGGCAAGACGATGGAGGGCGAGGAGAAGGCGTCCGAGGAGCAGCTGGCCGGTGTGCCCGCCGCGGCTCTGGCCGAGGCCGAGCGTCCGCTGATCGGCACGCTCGAGGAGAACGGCGTCATCGACCCGGACGTCCTGTGGTCATGCACCACCTGCGGTGCCTGCGTGGAGCAGTGCCCGGTGGACATCGAGCACGTCGACCACATCGTCGACATGCGCCGCTACCAGGTGATGATCGAGTCCGCGTTCCCGTCCGAGGCGGGCACGATGCTCAAGAACCTGGAGAAGAAGGGAAACCCCTGGGGTCTGGCCAAGAAGCAGCGCCTGGAATGGCTCAAGGAAGTCGAGTTCGAGGTGCCGGTCGTCGGCAAGGACATCGAGGACCTGACCGAGGTCGAGTACCTGTACTGGGTCGGCTGCGCGGGCGCCCTGGAGGACCGGGCCAAGAAGACCACGAAGGCCTTCGCGGAGCTGCTGCACATGGCGGGCGTCAAGTTCGCGATCATGGGCGGCGACGAGAAGTGCACCGGTGACTCCGCCCGGCGTCTCGGCAACGAGCCCCTGTTCCAGGAGCTCGGCATGGAGAACGTCATGGCGCTGAACATGGCGTTCGGCGAGGAGATGGACGACGACGGCAAGGTCACGCCCGAGTCGAAGAAGCCCAAGTCGGCGAAGAAGATCGTCGCCACCTGCCCGCACTGCCTCAACACCATCGGCAACGAGTACCCGCAGCTCGGCGGCGACTACGAGGTCATCCACCACACGCAGCTGCTCCAGCACCTCATCGACGAGGGCAAGCTGATCCCGGTCACGCCCGTCGAGGGTCTGATCACCTACCACGACCCGTGCTACCTGGGCCGGCACAACAAGATCTACACGCCGCCGCGCGAGATCATGTCCGCCGTCCCCGGCCTGCGCCAGCAGGAGATGCACCGCCACAAGGAGCGCGGCTTCTGCTGCGGCGCCGGCGGCGCGCGGATGTGGATGGAGGAGCGGATCGGCAAGCGCATCAACACCGAGCGCGTGGATGAGGCGCTGTCGCTGAATCCGGACATCATTTCGACGGCTTGCCCGTTCTGTCTCGTCATGCTCACGGACTCCGTGAACGGCAAGAAGGCTGAATCGGACAGCGGCTCCGCCGCGGGCGGGGTGGCGAAGGAGTCGCTGCAGGTCGTGGACGTGGCCCAGCTGCTGCTCGACTCGGTCAAGACTCCGGTGGACCCGGCCGGGTCCGAGGAGAGCGAGGACGCTCCGGAGCCGGAGCCGGTGAAGTAGCCGTCCGGCCCGCCTGTCGGGCCTTCCGTCCGACATGACGTGAAATGACTGAGGGGCCGCCCCGTGCCGGCCCCTCAGTCAGTTTGTGGGGCCCGTCAGGCAGCGGTGCGTCCGCCGCGGCCCCGCAGCACGGCGAAGCCGAGGCCTGCGGCGCCCGCCGCCGCGATGCCACCGCCCGCGGCGACCAGCGGGGCGCTCACCGGACGCGCGTCCTGCTCCATGCCGGCCTGGACGCTGCCGAGCGGGGTGGCGGCGTTGGTCTTGGTCTTGTACGTGGAGGCCTGGGTGCTGGCGGTCCGGTCGACCGAGTACTTCTCGACGAGCCGCCCCCTGAAGTCGTACACCCAGCTGCAGCCGCCGCCGCGGCCGTCGATCACGACGAACTTGTCCGTACGGCCGTCGCGTACGAGCTTGTAGGTCCAGCCGTCGTTGAGCGCGCTCGGGTGCTGGGCGTCGAGCCGGCCGAGGAAGGTGCCGTTCGGCATCGCGATCTCGGCGCGCGGCCCCTGCGCACCGCCCTGCGCCAGGGTCGCGACCCGGCCGTCGGGCATGGTGACGCGGACATGGCCTTTGGTGGAGGAGGCGGAGGCGGCAACGGACACGGAGCCGGAGCCGGAGCCGGCGGACGCCTGGGCCGCGTCGTGCCCCGCGGCCCCCGGCGCGGCCACCGCGGCGGTGACCGGCACGGCGAACGCGGCGATCACGCCGGTGGTGACGGCGGCGGTGCGCACAGTGCGGCGGATGACTCGCATGACGTCCTGTCCTCGACTGGCTGCTCGGCTGCCCGAGGGGCCGGGGCCCCACTGACTGCTCCCTGACTTCGACGTCTTCGACGCTACGGGGGTGATATCCGCGCAAGCCATACGTAATGTAACGGACAGCCCGATCTTGCCCTGCAACCGGGTAAATACCCCCGTATTCAACCAATCACGCCAAGCGGAAACCCTGCCCACCCGTACAACCCTTCCCGCAGGTCACAGGTCTCCTGATCACCGACCGCACGGCCGGGCCGCGGAGCACCCCGCGCCCCGTGCGGCCGCCGTTCCCTTCGACCAGGAGCCCGCATGCGCCGTCGCGCCCTGTTGCTCTGCGCCGCCCTCACCGGTGGCCTGCTGTCCCTCGCCTCCCCCGCCTCCGCCGCCCCCTCCGGGCTGCAGGGCGACTTCAACGGCGACGGGTACCGCGACCTCGCCATCGCCGCCCCGCTCGCCAAGGTGGCGGGCAAGTCCGGAGCGGGTGCCGTCGCGGTCGTGTACGGCACCGCGAGCGGCCTCGACAAGTCCAAGCGCGCCTGGATCAGCCAGGACACCGCCGGCATCCCCGGCATCCCGGAGGCCGGGGACTACTTCGGCGACCGGCTCACCGCGGGCGACCTGGACGGGGACGGATACACGGACCTCGTCGTCGGCGTGCACGGCGAACAGATCGGGTCCACCGGCGACTCCGGCGTCCTGACCGTCGTCTGGGGCGGGGCGACCGGCCTGAAGAGCGCGGTCGACATCGCGTCGCCGCTGCCCAAGTACCGCAACGAGCTGGGCTGGAGCGTCGCGACCGGCGACTTCGACGGCGACGGCAGGACCGACCTGGCGGCCGCCAACCTCGCGGCTCCCGAGCTGAACATCTTCAAGGGCCCCGTCTCCCGTACGGGCACGGCCGCGGGCCTCACCGGCATCGACACCCTCGACCAGACCGGCATCAACACCGACCAGATCGTGGCCGGCAACGTGAACGGCGACGCGGCCACCGACCTTCTGGTCATGGGCCAGCAGGCGAGCGGCGACGTGTATCCCACGCGCAGCGTGCTCTACAAGGGTTCCGCGAACGGACTGGTCGCGGGCCCCAAGGTGGCGGGCGGCTACGCCGCGGCGATCGCCGATGTGAACAAGGACGGCTACGGCGACATCGTCACCGGAAACTTCCTGGAGAAGTCCGCCGAGGCCCCGAACGGCGGCCCGGGCGGCGCGGTCACCGTGACGTACGGAGCGGCCGCCGGCCTCAGCACGCGTACGCCGGTCCGTATCACCCAGGACACGGCCGGGGTGCCGGGCGCCGCCGAGACGGGCGACCGCTTCGGCTGGAGCCTGTCCGCGGGTGACACCAACGGCGACGGCTACGCGGACATCGCGGTCGGCGTCGAGAGCGAGGCCCTCGGCTCCCTCCGCGGGGCCGGCTCCGTGGTCGTGCTGCGCGGCTCGTCCTCGGGTCTGACGGGCAGCGGCGCCAAGGCCTTCTCGCAGAACACGGCGGGCGTGCCCGGCGGGGCCGAGGCCCGCGACTTCTTCGGCAGCGAGGTGCACCTCACGGACGCCGACCGCAACGGCCGCGCCGAGCTCATCGTGTCCGCCCGCGGCGAGAATGCCGGGGCGGGCTCCGTCTGGCTGTTCAAGTCGAGCTCGACCGGGATCACCGCGACCGGCTCGACGACCTTCGGCAGCGCGAGCGTCGGCGGGCCCACGGGCCTCGCGTACTTCGGCGACGTCCTCGCGAACTGACGTCCGCGGGACTGCACTTGGCGGGGGACGGCCGGACGTCCTGCGAGGAAGTGGCCGGACGTCTCGGCGAGGGGATGGCCGGACGTCAATCCGGCCATCCCCTCAGGGACCCCCTAGGGGTTGTCACAGCTCAGCCGCAAAGGGCCCGCATTCCGGTCCGCCCGGCCCCCGGCACAGCAGAACCAGGTACGTTCGATGACGTGGCTGGATTCAGGATCGGCCGCGGCAACCGGGGCAACCGTCCCCAGTCCCCGCGCCCGCAACACAACCCGCAGCAGCCGCCGTACGGACAGCAGCAGCCGTACGGCAGGCCCGCCGCGCCCCCGTACCCGCAGCAGCAGTACCCGGGCGGACCAGGCGGTTATCCGCAGCAGCCCGGGCAGCAGCAGTGGCCGCAGGCCGGCGGTCATCCGGGGCAGGGGCACGGGGAGCCGGAGTACTTCGGCGACCCGTACCAGCAGCGGCCGCCGCACGACCCGTACGCGGCGCACAACAACCCGGGGCACACCCAGGCCTTCACGGTCGGCGACGACCCGTACAACCAGGGTGGCACCTACCGCGCCGGTGCGGCGCCCGCGCCGGTCGGCCCGCGGCTGCACTGGAAGGAGCTGCTCAGCGGCGTCATCCTGCGCCCGAACCAGACGTATCTGCAGATGCGCGACCACACGATGTGGGTCCCGGCGCTCCTTGTCACGTTCGTCTACGGCCTGCTCGCCGTCTTCGGCTTCGACGGCGCCCGCGAGGACGCGATCAACGCGACGCTCGCGACGAGCGTCCCGATCGTCCTGACGACCGGTGTCGCGATCGTCCTGAGCGCCTTCGTGCTCGGTGTCGTGACGCACACGGTGGCCCGTCAGCTCGGCGGCGACGGCGCCTGGCAGCCGACGGTCGGCCTCTCGATGCTGATCATGTCGCTCACGGACGCGCCCCGCCTGGTGTTCGCGATGTTCCTCGGCGGCGACGCGACCCTCGTCCAACTCCTCGGCTGGGCCACGTGGCTCGGCGCGGGGGCCCTGCTCACGACGATGGTCTCGAAGTCCCACGACCTGCCCTGGCCCCGCGCCCTGGGCGCGAGCGCGATCCAGTTGATCGCGCTGCTCTCGATCATCAAGCTGGGCACTTTCTGACCGCGGTTGTCCGCGGGTACGCCGTTACGTGTGTACGAGGAAGGGGCCGACTGACCGGATCAGTCGGCCCCTTCCTCGTACCATCGGCCGCACCCCCGAAAGGAGTGAGCGGCATGGCGGTTCAGCGGATGGACAATGTCGGCATCGTGGTCGAGGACATGGAGGCCGCGCTCGCGTTCTTCCTCGAACTCGGTCTGGAACTCGAGGGCAGGACGGAGGTGAAGGGACCCGTCGCCGACCAGTGCACCGGCCTCGACGACGTCCACTGCGACATCGCGATGGTCCGCACGCCGGACGGCCTCAGCCGCCTCGAACTGTGCAGGTACCGCAGCCCGGTGGCGAGCGCAGGACCGCACAACCCACCGCACAACATCCTGGGCACGCACCGCGTCATGTTCGCCGTCGACGACCTCGAGGAGACCGTCGCCCGTCTGCGCCCGCACGGCGCCGAAATCCTCGGCGGAATCGCCCGGTTCGGGGACAGCTACCTGCTCAGCTACGTCCGCGGCCCGGAGGGCATCATCGTCGGCCTGGCCGAGCAGCTGGCCTGAGCCGCGGCACGTCCCTAGGCGTCGAGAACCTGGCCGTCACGCCGTACGACGGGCGGCTCGACGCTCCACGGGAAGTTGATCCAGTCGTCTGTGCGCTTCCACACGTACTCGCACTTCACCAGCGAGTGCGACTTCTCATAGATCACCGCGGAGCGGACCTCGGCCACCGTGTCCAGGCAGAAGTCGTGGACGAGCTTGAGCGTCTTGCCGGTGTCGGCGACGTCGTCCGTGATGAGGACCTTCTTGTCGGTGAAGTCGATCGCGCTGGGGACGGGCGCCAGCATGACCGGCATCTCCAGGGTGGTGCCGACGCCCGTGTAGAACTCCACGTTCACCAGGTGGATGTTCTTGCAGTCGAGGGCGTAGGCCAGACCGCCCGCGACGAAGACGCCGCCGCGCGCGATGCTCAGCACGATGTCCGGCCGGTAGCCGTCGTCGGCGATGGTCTGCGCGAGCTCGCGCACCGCCTTGCCGAAGCCGTCGTAGGTCAGGTTCTCGCGTACGTCTGCGTCGCTCATGGTGCCGTTCTTTTCCGCTCTCAGACCTGGGTGCGGTGGAAGTTGAGGAAGGAGCGGGAGGCTGTCGGGCCGCGCTGCCCCTGGTAGCGGGAGCCGTAGCGCTCGCTGCCGTACGGGAATTCGGCCGGCGAGGAGAGCCGGAACATGCACAGCTGGCCGATCTTCATGCCCGGCCAGAGCTTGATCGGCAGCGTCGCGAGGTTGGAGAGCTCGAGCGTGACGTGCCCGGAGAAGCCCGGGTCGATGAAGCCGGCGGTGGAGTGCGTGACGAGACCGAGGCGGCCGAGGCTGGACTTGCCTTCCAGACGGCTCGCGAGGTCGTCGGGCAGCGTGATGACCTCGTACGTGGAGGCGAGCACGAACTCGCCGGGGTGCAGGATGAAGGGCTCGTCGCCCTCCGGCTCCACCGTCCGCGTCAGATCGGCCTGCTCGATGGCGGGGTCGATGTGCGGGTAGCGGTGGTTCTCGAACACCCGGAAGTAGCGGTCGAGGCGCACGTCGATGCTCGACGGCTGCACCATGGATTCGTCGTAGGGATCGATCCGGACCCGCCCGGCGTCGATCTCGGCCCGGATGTCCTTGTCTGAGAGAAGCACGTAGCGAGGATACGCAGAGCGCGCGGGCCCGCCTAAATCCGGCGGCACCCGCGCGCTGTGCGGAGCTGTTTCTGTGAAGAGCAGTGTCAGTGATGCTTGGCCGGTTCGACCGGCACGGAATGCCGGAGCCGAGCACAGCGGGGGCAGCGGATCAACCGCCCGGGACCGAGACGATCGGCCTGCTGCATCGGAAACGAAACGGTGCTGAACACGTGCCCCTCGGCACAGCGGACGACGGTGCGCTCCATCAAGTCCTCGGGTCCCTTCCCCACGTCGATGACGGCGAAAGCTCACATTACGGGATGAAAGGGACGGAGCTCCACGCGGCACTCCGCTCTCCAACGGTACGCCTCAACTCCTTTGCCCCGCACCCGCTTCCGCCCCACCCGCCCCGGCCCGGGTACGCCGAAGGCCCCCGGTCTCTGCACCGGGGGCCTTCGATGAGGTATCGTGAGCGACGATTCGCTGGTCACCGACCGCGCGTCACGCGGGTGTAGTTTAATGGTAGAACATCAGCTTCCCAAGCTGAGAGCGCGAGTTCGATTCTCGTCACCCGCTCCACAGCTCAGGCCCTGGTCATCGACCCGGGCCTTTTTGCTGTGCGATTTCGCTCAGTCGTCGCGTGCCAGATCCGTGCCAGAACCGAGGGATTCGATCTACATTCGGTAGGCCTGCGCCTGTCGCTGCCCCTGCTCGAAGTAGCACGGAGTATCGACGGTGCTCTCGGGGTCCGGCCCCCAGAGCGTGATCCAACCAGTGCCCTCGCACGGGCACGGCACAGCGCAGCCACAAGGAACGTCTTCCCCGGGCACTCCGGTGATCGATCCGTCATCCATGGCGCGCTCACTCCCACCGCAGTCCATACACACAGTGTTGGGCAGAATGGCCCCTAGCCGATTCGACATGGCTTCAACCCCTTCGGATCGGTTGGGTCGCGCCCGCCAGCCCCGGGTGCGACCCGCTCAACTCTCTCTATGTGTCCACGCCTTCAGGTTTGCCCCAACGAGCCACCGTCGCTCGCGAGATGCTCGTCAGCTCAGCGATACGCCGGTACGGCACACCAGCCTCCACCGCGCTGACAACGAGAGGGCGCAGAGCGGCGTCCAGTCGCTCCAACTCGGCCGCCAGGCGCACTCGTTCCGCCCCAGGCTCCAAGAGACGTCGTACGGCCTCCGCGCGAGCATCCTCGGGGGTGACGTTTTGGGCGTTCGTGGCCGCCTGCGGTTCCTTGTGACGCACCTGCCTCGGCATGGCCTTGCCGCGAGCCTTGTTCCGGCGACTGGACATGACCCCAGAGTGCCGATCCGTCTCATATGAGACAAGCCACTTCAGGGAAGACACATATGCCAATCCAACACGTTCACATAAGTGCAGGTGAAGGACCAAGTGCCCCAGCGAGGAAGGTCTCGGCAGAGCCCAAGAGCCGCTAGCCCGGTGAGAGTTTCCCTACTTCATCAAGAGCCCGCGCACGGCGCGGGCGCGCGCCGCCTGTGCGGCGCGGCCTGCCTCCTGTCTGCGCCCCGGCTGGCCGCGCCCGGCGGCGCGCTCGCGTGCGCGGGCATGAGGTAGGAGACACCCTCTGTGGCTGGGGCGGTCGGCTCCACGGCTTTACGCAGCCACTTTGGGGCGAGCCTCGAAGATCATGGCCCCAACGTCGTGCTTTAACGGGCAGGTCAACAGACTGCCCGACTCGCGATGAGCTTACGGGGCCATGATCACTCGCCCCGAAGCAGCTCCAGCCCAAAGCCGCTACGCCACCCGCTCTGCACAGTGGCGGGCCCTGGTGAGAGCATCCTTCGCATGTCTCTGCCGTACCCGGATGATCTGACCTCGTTGGTCCTACGCACCGATTTCAGTGATGACGGGGCTTGGGCCACGGTCCAAGCCGCGATCGACGCTGCCGATGAGTACGCCATCGCTACGTACGTAAGCGATCACCGCTTCAACGACGTGCGTATCGAGGCCCTTGTCACTGAGAACACCTCCGCGGCAGAAGACGAGCAGGTCGTCACCATGTTCCTGGCAGACTCAGTCACCATGACTGATCCAGCCCACCCGCTTCTGGCAGTCGATCTCTACGATGAACCAGGGCGCACATTCCGCGTGCCCGTCCAGTGGTTCCCCGAGATCTCTGCCAACTTGAGCATTGCCAACATGGATTTCGCCGAGTTCGCCGATGCGGCAGATACTTCGGGCACGTTCCGGGGGTTCGACGACCACTGAAGCGATCTCAGACGAAGTCGGCCGTGCCAGACCCGTGCCAGGTTGAGCGGGGAGCCACGGGGAACAGCGGGTAACCGATCAGCTCGACTGGAGATCGCCAACACGCTCCCCCACAGGTCAGACCGCAAATCGGGCCTAGATCACCTGAGCTTCCCAAGCTGAGAGCGCGAGTTCGATTCTCGTCACCCGCTCCATGTGAAACCCCCTGGTCATCAACCCGGGGGTTCTTTGTTGTCTAGCCCTTCTTGAGGCTCTTGAGAGTTGCAGCCAATGCAGGCGAAAAAGCCCACCACAGCCCTTCGCTGCGCTAGAAGTCTTCCGTGCGCAATCTCGTGCGAAGGCTCACCGAGAGCCGCACCTGGCGGGTCGCTCAGGTGGTGGCCTACTCCCTGGCAAGCCTCTTGGCCGTAGGGATCTTCGTCGTCCTGCCGGTCACAGCCCAACTCAGTGGGTGGAACGATCATGACGAAGATCCACCCGTCAGTTCTGGGACACCATCCGCCACGTACACGCCAGTTCACTGGACGTATCAGGGCTACGAGTGCGCAGACGGGTGGCTGTCAGACTCCATCGGCCAGCAAGGAGCTTGTAGCCAACACGGAGGTGTCGTCTCCGTATTCGAAGGAGACAACGGAACAGTCCTCAGGTGCGGAGACAACCAGCACGCGCCTCGCCCAGACGAACAACAACAGCCGATCGAAAACCATGGGCGCGTGGTCTGCGTGCTGAGGTGACATCAGGTTCTGACCCGGCTGTCCACGGCCGCACCACAAGCGCACCAGATCGAGCGGGGAACCACGGTGAAGGCAGCCAAGGGGCAGCGGCAAAGCTGTTCGCGCAGGCCAATGCCCAAACAAGCCCGAACTGGCCGCAGCTTCCCACGGCTGGGAGCGCGAGTTCGTTTCTCGTCCCCCGCTCCATGACGAGGGCCCAGGTCATTGACCCGGGCCCCTTCGTTGTCTCCGCGCTGTGCCGTGTTGGGGCTACCGCACCACGCGATACGTGACATGCGTGACAAGGCTGGCCGCGCGGGATTCCAGTTGTTGGAGGTTCAGGGGCGGGACGTCCTCGAACAGGCGCGTGCCGGCGCCGAGTGTGAACGGGACGAAGTGCAGGCGGAGTTCGTCGACCAGGCCGGCGGTGAGGTACTGGTTGATGGTGGTCGCGCCGCCCAGGATGCAGACGTCGCCGTCGCCCGCCGCCTTGCGGGCCTGGTCGAGGGCCGCGGCGAGGCCTTCGGTGACGAAGTGGTACGTGGTGCCGCCGTCCATCGGCTGCGGGTCGCGGGCGTGGTGGGTGAGGACGAACACCGGGGCGTGGAAGGGCGGATTGTCGCCCCACCAGCCGTTCCACGGGCGGTCCCACGTGCCGCGTACGGGGCCGAACATGTTGCGCCCCATGATGAACGCGTCCGCGGCGAGCACCCGCGCGACCTCGTCCTGGTTCTCCTCGGGGGTGTCGAACATCCAGGCGTGCAGCTTGTCGCCCGTGCCGTCGCCGCCGTCCTCGCCGAAGGGGCGCTTCTCTGTCTGGTCGAGTCCGGCGGAGTACCCGTCGGCGGTGAGGGTGATGTCGCAGACGACCTTGCCCGTACGGGCGTTCCCTTCGCTCGTCGAATCGTTCGTCGAATCGCTCATCGCGCTCTCCTTGTTCCGTTGCACGGTTCGAAGGATCGGGGCATACGAAGGATCGGGGCATTCGAAGGATCAGGACACCAGCATGGCATCGGCGGCGTGGCCGCGGAGGGTGGAAGCCGGGGCGTCCGGCTCGCGGACGGCAAAAGGCAAGGGAATCAAGGGAATCAAGGGAAAGGGGACGGTCAGGCGTGCGGCCCCTCGGCCGTGCCCGACGCGTCCCCTCGGTATCCGGCAAGCGTGTTCTGCGTTCCGGCAGAATCCGCCCGACGCGGTGGGCGTCAGTCGTCGTTCTTGTCGTCGCGGTCATCGCGGTCGTCGGCACGGTCGTCCGCGTCGTCGCGGTCGTCGCGGTCGTCGGCACGGTCGTCCGCGTCGTCGCGGTCGTCGCGGTCGTCGGCACGGTCGTCCGCGTCGTCGCGGTCGTCGCGGTCGTCGCGGTCGTCGCGGTCGTCCAGCTCCTCGGTGATACGGGACGTCTTCAGGTCCACGTTCCAGTCGCTGTCCTTGCCCTTGGCGTCCGTGGTCTCCACGTCCCAGGCCTCGGCGCCGCGGTCGTCGTCGCCGTCGAGGTCGACCGAGGTCACGAAGCCCTTGGCGGAGGCGATCTCCGCGGCCTGCTTCGCGGAGACCGAGGAGCCCTTCAGGGCGGCGCGGGCCTCGCGGGCGTCGTCATCGTCGTCGCGGTCGGTCTCCTTGGCGAGGATCTTGCCGGTCTTGGAGTCGACCTTGATCTCGTACCAGGTGGAGCCCGAGCCGAGGACCTCGACGGACCAGTCGCGGTCGGAGTCGTCGTCCTCCAGGTCGGCGGAGACCGCGGTGCCGGCCTGGGCCTTCAGGGCGGCGTCTATCGCCTGGGCGGCGGTGAGCTTCGAGGCCGCGGCGGCCGGGGTGCCGGAGTCCTTCGAGACCGTGGCCGTACCGGAAGAGCGGCGGTCGTCGTCGCGGGCCTCGTTCGCGGCGGAGGCCGTGCTGTCGGTGCTCGTGTCGGTGCCCGTGGCGAAGGCGTAGGCACTGCCGCCCGCGACCAGGGTGGCGACCGCGACGCCGGCGATGACGATGTTGCTGCGCTTCATGGGATCCGATCCTCCGTGGTGAGGCTGGCGCCTCTTAGTGCCTGTCGTGCGTTCGTTGCGATGACCTAAAGGTGCCTGGGCGAGGCTGAAGAGAAGCTGAAACGACCTGAAAGATCCTTCAGGTACGCAGTACGCACGACACGCTCCCAATGCCCGGGTTTGCCCGATCACTGCCGCCAGGATGAGCGCCGCCGAAGAGGCGCGGAGGCGGCGCGGAGAACGCGCGCTCCGAAGGACCGAGGGAGCGTGGGATGCGGATGAGCGGGATGCGGACGAGAGGGACGCGGACGAGAGGGTCGGCCCGGGCGCGTACGGCCCGTACGTATACGGCGATGGCGCTGGCCGGGGCGCTCGCCCTGGGGGCGGGAGCGCCGGCGGGCAGCGCGCAGGAGCGGCCCGCGGCGCGGCCCGGGGATGTGGTGAGTGCGGAGCCGGCCGCGTACGGGCTGCTGCCGGGGCTCCTGACGAAGAAGACCGAGGGCTGGCGGATCACCTACCGCTCGACCGGCGCGACCGGGAAGTCGAATGTCGTCTCGGGCGCGGTGATCGTGCCGAAGGACGGCCGCAAGGGGCCCCGGCCGCTGGTCGTGTTCGCGCCCGGCACCGTCGGCATCGCGGACAAGTGCGCCTCGTCGAAGGGACGCCTTTCCGCCGTCTCACTGCTCTTCGACCGCGGGCTGCGCAAGGGCTGGGGATTCGTGATGACGGATTACGAGGGCCTCGGCACGCCGGGCGATCACACCTACCTCGTCGGGCGCTCCGAGGGCCAGGCGGTGCTCGACGCGGCCCGTGCGGCCCAACGGCTGCCCGAGGCGCGGAAGTTGGGTGTCAACGAGCGGTCCGACGTGGGCATCGTCGGCTACTCACAGGGCGGGCACGCCGCCGCCTGGGCGGCCGAGCTGCACCGTCCGTACGCGCCCGAGCTGAAGGTGCGGGGCACGGCGGCCGGCGGTGTGCCGGCGAACCTGCAGCGGGCCTTCGCGCACAACGACGGCAAGGGCGGCGCGGGGTTCGCGATGATGGCGGCGGTCGGGCATGACGCCGCGTATCCCGGTCTCGGTCTGGACCGGGCGCTCACCAAGGAGGGCAGGCGTCTGGCGAAGCTGACCCGGAGCAGCTGCTCGGGCGAGATCCTCGACGCGATGGAAGGCCGCCGGATGCAGACGCTCGTCTCCCCGAAGGCCGCACCCGGCGGGCGGCTCTTCGAGCGGGCGGACTGGCGGGCCCGGCTGACCGCCTCGGACCCGGGCCGGGCGGTCCCCGACCATCCCGTGCTGCTCTTCCAGGGCACGTCCGACGAGCTGATTCCGTACGAGGACGCCGTCCGTCTGCACCGCACGTGGTCGCGCACGAATCCCGATGTCACCCTGCACAAGGTGCCGTTCGGGACCCATGGGTCGACCGTGCTCTTCGCGGTCGGGCCGGTCATGAAGTGGATGACGCAGCGGCTGGTGCAGGGGCCGGCCTAGCGGGTGGGGGTGCGGGTGGGGGTGCGGCCCCGGTGGCCTGCGGCGGGCCTTTTCCCCCACCCCGCCCCTTCCCGAAACCGGGGCTTCGCCCCGGACCCCGGCATCCGAACTTCGTTCGGATCTGCTCAAACGCCGCAGGGGCTGAAAGATCTCCTCAAACGCCGCAGGGGCTGAATCACCGCACCTGATCAGCCCGTCAACTCCTTGAGTGCCAGATTGAGTTCAAGGACGTTCACCCGCGGCTCGCCCAGGAAGCCCAGGGTGCGGCCCTCCGTGTGGGCCGAGACCAGGTGCTCGACCTCGGAGACCGGGATGCCGTTCCTCTCGGCCACCCGGTGGACCTGCAGCTCCGCGTACTCCGGGGAGATGTGCGGGTCCAGGCCCGAGCCGGAGGACGTGACCGCGTCCGGGGGGATCTGTGCGGCGTCGACCTTGTAGCCCGGGACCGAGTTGTCCTTGACGACGGCCGCCTCGGCGTCCATGACCTGGGCGCACAGCGTGCCCTCGGCGGGCTTCGCCGGGCAGTAGGCCTTGCCGGTCTTCGGGTCGTGCTCCGCGCCGTCCTCGCCCGAGCGGTTGGTCGCGCCGGAGAGGATCAGCCGGTACTGGGTGTTGACCGAGTTGGCGCCCAGGCCGTTGGACGGGCGGGGCTGGAACCACTTGAGGTCGGGGGACGGGGTCTGTTCGCCCTTCTTCAGGGGCAGGTTGTACGTCTGGCCGATCAGCGAGGAGCCGACGACCTTGCCGTCCGCGTCCTTGATCTCGGAGCCGTTCGCCTGGTGGGAGAAGAGGCCCTGGGCCACGCCCGTGATCGCGAGCGGGTAGAGCACGCCGGTGACGACGGTCAGGACGAGGAGGGCGCGGAGTGCGGCGCCCAGCAGGCGCGCGGTGCTTCCGAGAGAGGTGTTCATGGTCAGTGACCGATTCCGGGGAGGAGGGAGAGGAGGAGGTCGATCAGTTTGATGCCGATGAAGGGGGCGATCAGGCCGCCGAGGCCGTAGATGCCGAGGTTGCGGCGGAGCATCCTGTCGGCGCTGGTCGGCTTGTACTGGACGCCCTTCAGGGCGAGCGGCACCAGCGCGATGATGATCAGCGCGTTGAAGATGACGGCCGAGAGGATCGCCGACTCCGGCGAGGTCAGCCGCATGATGTTGAGCGCGTCGAGCTGCGGGTAGGCCACCGCGAACATCGCGGGGATGATCGCGAAGTACTTCGCCACGTCGTTGGCGATGGAGAAGGTGGTCAACGACCCACGGGTGATGAGGAGTTGCTTGCCGATCTCCACGATCTCGATGAGCTTGGTCGGGTTGGAGTCGAGGTCGACCATGTTCCCGGCTTCCTTGGCCGCGGACGTACCGGTGTTCATGGCCACGCCGACATCGGCCTGCGCGAGCGCGGGGGCGTCGTTCGTGCCGTCGCCCGTCATCGCGACCAGCTTGCCGCCGGCCTGCTCGCGCTTGATCAGCGCCATCTTGTCCTCGGGAGTGGCCTCCGCGAGGAAGTCGTCCACGCCCGCCTCCTCGGCGATGGCCTTCGCGGTCAGCGGGTTGTCGCCCGTGATCATGACCGTCTTGATGCCCATACGGCGCAGCTCGTCGAAGCGCTCCCGCATGCCCTCCTTCACCACGTCCTTGAGGTGGATGACGCCCAACACGCGGGCGCCGTCCGCATCTTCGACCGCGACGAGGAGGGGCGTACCGCCGGATTCGCTGATCCTGTACGAGAGGTCGGAGGCGTCGTCCGCGACCGTGCCGCCCCGTTCGTTGACCCAGGCGATGACCGAACCGGTGGCGCCCTTGCGGACCTTGCGGCCGTCCACGTCGACGCCGGACATCCGGGTCTGGGCGGTGAACGGGACCCACTCGGCACCCGTCAACTCGCCCTGGTGGCGCTCGCGCAGGCCGTACTTCTCCTTGGCGAGGACGACGATGGAGCGGCCCTCGGGGGTCTCGTCGGCGAGCGAGGAGAGCTGGACGGCGTCCGCGACCTCGGCGGCGGTGGTGCCGCGTACCGGCACGAACTCGGCGGCCTGGCGGTTGCCGAGCGTGATGGTGCCGGTCTTGTCCAGGAGCAGGGTCGACACGTCACCGGCGGCCTCTACGGCCCGGCCGGACATGGCCAGGACATTGCGCTGGACCAGGCGGTCCATGCCCGCGATGCCGATCGCGGAGAGCAGGGCGCCGATCGTGGTCGGGATCAGGCAGACCAGGAGTGCGGTGAGCACGATCATCGAGGTCTGCTTGTCGGCGCCCGCGTAGATCGCGAAGGGCTTCAGGGTGACGACGGCGAGCAGGAAGACGATGGTCAGAGAGGCCAGCAGGATGTTGAGGGCGATCTCGTTGGGGGTCTTCTGGCGGGCCGCGCCCTCGACCAGGTTGATCATGCGGTCGATGAAAGTCTCGCCCGGCTTCGTCGTGATCTTGATGACGATGCGGTCGGAGAGCACCTTCGTACCGCCGGTGACCGCGCTGCGGTCGCCGCCCGACTCCCGGATGACCGGGGCCGATTCACCGGTGATCGCCGATTCGTCCACGGAGGCCACGCCCTCGACGACGTCACCGTCGCCGGGGATGATGTCGCCCGCCTCGCAGACGACGAGGTCGCCGATCCGCAGGTCCGTACCCGGGACGCTCTCTTCCGACGTACCCGTGAGGCGCCGGGCCACCGTGTCCGTCTTCGCCTTGCGCAGGGTGTCCGCCTGCGCCTTGCCGCGGCCCTCGGCCACGGCCTCGGCGAGGTTGGCGAAGACCACGGTCAGCCACAGCCAGACCGTGATGACCCAGCCGAACCAGTCGCCGGGGTTGGTCACCGCGAGCGCGGTGGTGACCAGCGAACCGATCAACACCACGAACATGACAGGGGACTTGACCATCACCCGCGGATGCAGCTTGCGCACCGCGTCCGGCAGCGACTTGAGCAGCTGCTTCGGGTCGAAGAGACCGCCGCCGACCTTGCCGGACTCCTTCGCCGGAGGCGGAGTGTCCTGCTGGGGAGCGCGAGCGGGAAGTGTGTCGTGGAGCGTCATGACGCCAGCCCTTCGGCGAGCGGGCCCAGGGCCAGGGCCGGGAAGTAGGTGAGTCCGGTGATGATCAGGATCGTGCCGATCAACAGGCCGGTGAAGAGCGGCTTTTCGGTACGGAGGGTGCCGGCGGAGGCCGGAATCGGCTTCTGCTCGGCCAGCGAACCGGCCAGCGCGAGGACGAACACCATCGGCAGGAAGCGGCCGAGCAGCATCGCGAGTCCGGTGGTGGTGTTGAACCACTGGGTGTCCGCGTTGAGGCCGGCGAAGGCCGAGCCGTTGTTGTTCCCGGCCGAGGTGTAGGCGTACAGGATCTCGGAGAAGCCGTGGGCGCCCGAGTTGGTCATCGAGTGGGCGGGCGTGGAGAGCGCCATCGCGGCGGCGGTGAAGCCGAGGACGAGCGCCGGGGTGACGAGGATGTAGCAGGCCGCGAACTTGATCTCGCGGGTGCCGATCTTCTTGCCCAGGTACTCCGGGGTGCGGCCGACCATCAGGCCCGCGATGAACACCGCGATGATCGCCATGATCAGCATGCCGTAGAGGCCGGAGCCCACACCGCCGGGGGCGATCTCGCCGAGCTGCATGCCCAGCATGTCGATGCCGCCGCCGAAGCCCGTATTGGAGGAGTGGAAGGAGTTCACGGCGCCCGTGGAAGTGAGCGTCGTCGACACCGAGAAGATCGCCGAGCCCGCGATGCCGAAGCGGGTCTCCTTGCCCTCCATCGCGCCGCCCGCCAGCTGGAACGCCGGTCCGTGGCCCGCGAATTCGGTCCACATCATCAGGCCGATGAAGGCCAGCCAGATGCCGGCCATCGTGGCGAGGATCGCGTAGCCCTGCTTGACCGAGCCGACCATCCTGCCGAAGGTGCGGGTCAGCGAGAACGGGATCAGGAGGATGAGGAAGATCTCGAAGAGGTTCGAGAAAGCGTTGGGGTTCTCGAAGGGGTGGGCGGAGTTGGCGTTGAAGTAGCCGCCGCCGTTGGTGCCCAGCTCCTTGATGACCTCCTGGGAGGCGACCGCGCCGCCGTTCCACTGCTGGTGGCCGCCCATGAACTGGCCGACCTCGTGGATGCCGGAGAAGTTCTGGATCACTCCGCAGGCGACCAGGATGATCGCGCCAATGATGGACAGCGGGATCAGGATGCGGACCGTGCCGCGCACCAAGTCGGCCCAGAAGTTGCCCAGTTCACCGGTGCGGGAGCGGGCGAAGCCGCGGACGAGCGCCACCGCCACGGCGATCCCCACGGCCGCCGAGACGAAGTTCTGCACCGCGAGACCGCCGGTCTGTACGACGTGGCCCATGGCCTGTTCGCCGTAGTAAGACTGCCAGTTGGTGTTGGAGACGAAGGACGCGGCCGTGTTGAACGCCTGGTCCGGGTCGATCGACTTGAAGCCGAGGGAGCCGGGGAGGCTGCCCTGGAGCCGCTGCAGTCCGAAGAGGAAGAGGACGCCGACGGCGGAGAAGGCGAGGACCCCGCGCAGGTACGCCGTCCAGCGCATCTCGGCGTCGGGGTTGGCGCCGATGGCCTTGTAGATCCACTTCTCGACGCGCAGATGCTTGTCCGAGGAGTAGACCCGCGCCATGTAGTCGCCCAGGGGGCGGTAGGCGAGCGCCAGGGCCGCGATGAGCGCGAGCAGCTGGAGCAGGCCGGCGAGTGCGGAACTCATATCCGGTACCTAGAACCTCTCCGGCTTGATGAGGGCGAGGACCAGGTATCCGAGGAGGGCGGCGGCGACGATCAGGCCGACGACGTTTTCGGCGCTCACAGCTTTGCCACCCCCTTGGCTATGAGGGCCACCAGCGCGAACACCGCGAGTGTGGTGACGACGAAGGCCACGTCGGCCATCGCATGCTCCTGAGTGAGGTGCGGGATTGAACGGACCTTCCGAGGAAAGCGCGGTTTCCGCCCTCGACAGCTTCCGTTGACGTCTCCCATACGCGGGGCAGGGTGGCCTTGACGGGGTGTTGACGTGCATTGATGCGGCCTTGACGGGGGTTTATGCGGCGCTGACGGGTGCCTGGCGGCCGGGCGGGGCCGGCCCCCTGCCGCGAGGCGCCTCCCCGTTCCGGTGCCGTCACCACTCCCGGTTCCGGTGCCGTCACCACTTCCCGCGCGGAACCCGCACCCTGGCCCCCAGCGCCCGCGCGAACGCGGAGGTGAAACCGGGGGTCAGCGGCGGTCAGTCGGCTGTCGCTTCGTGGCAGTGGGGGCAGATCGCGGAGGGATGCGGGACGGACCCGCGACGAAGACCGTGCGGCCCGTGATCACCTCGACCTCGCCGCAGGGCTCGGCACCGGGGTCCTCATTGCCCGCGCGCCAGTCCCACGAAGTCAGGCAGTGGCGGACCGGGCGGGCTCGGGGGCGTGGATCTCCTGGATACGGAAGCCGCTGGGGAGGTGGGCCGGGATGCGGCGCAGGGAGATGCGGAGGTTCTGGGGTGGGACCTCGTAGTCGAGGGAGGCCAGGCGGGGGGCCAGGGTGCTGAGGAGGGCGATCACCACGTCCTCGCCGGGGCAGCGGTGGCCGGTGGACGGGTCGGCGCCGCCCTGGGGGACCAGCAGGTCGGGGTCGACGGTCCGGCCGAGGAAGCGGGTCGGGTCGAAGGCGGTGGGGTGCTCCCAGAGGCCCGGGTCGTGCAGCTGGCCGAAGACGTCGAGCAGGACGGTGCGCCCGGCCGGGATGCTCTCGCCGTGCCAGAGCAGATCGGCGGCCGCGTGCCCGCCGAGGAACGGGACGAACGGATAGAACCGCCGGACCTCGTGGGCGAAGGCCACCGCGTACTCGGGTCCTGACTCCCGTAGGGCGGTGCGCACTTCGGGGCGGTGGTGCAAGGCGTGGGCCGCGAAGGCCAGGAACCAGGCGACGGCCGCCGTCGGGCGGAGCAGATTGATCAGTTCGACGGCGGCGGTCCGCGCGGACAGCCGGGCGCCGTCCTCGTCGGTGTGGTGGGCCACGGCGTGCAGCGGGGTGTCCTCGGGCGCCTTCGTGCGGCCCGCGCGGACGTCCTCGATCAGGGCCGCCATGCGCGCCTCGGTGCGCTTGCGGGCGGCGCGGGCGCGGCGCCAGGCGAGCGGCCCTGCGGTGCCGAAGCCGTCGACCATGGCGATGAGGTCGGCGGCGAGGGCGTCGGCGCTCTTCCCGGACTCCGGCGGCAGGCCACACCAGGTGCTCGCGGCGCGGGTCAGGATGCGCGCCGCCTCGTCGAAGAGGGTCACCGTACGGCCGTCGCGCGACCAGTCCGCCACGGCCTCGCCCCACTGCTCGGCGGCGAGCCGCGTGAGGTCGACGATGTGGTCGGGATCGTGCAGGACCTTCGTGAACAGGGCCTTGCGGGAACGGTGTTCGGGACCGTCCAGCGTATGCACCGCACCCTGCCCGAAGAGCGTGGCGAGCACCGGATCGGGGATCGCCCCGGCCCGCAGCACATGCCGCTCGTCGTAGAACCAGCGGACCGCTTCGGGCCCGCTCACCACCACGACCGGCCGCCCGAGCAGCCGGGTGCGCACCGGTGTGTCCGGCCGCGCCCGTCGGCGCAGGGCGGGCAGCCAGGCATAGCCCCTGGCGGCCAGGGCGAAAGTGCTGTCCGGTGCGGTGAGTTCCATAGGGAGCGGGTTGCCGGGGTTCGTACGCCGAAACCATCCGAACCATCCGAAGTCGTACGGGCGGATCGGCCACCACGCGCCCCAGCAGCCGCTCCCGACTCAGCCGCCCCACTGGTCGGGTCAACCTCACCCGCACGAAGGAATGCACGAAGGGTGAGGGTGAAATTACTGTGTGTATATGTCAGTTCACGGACAGTACGGGCTGTACGGGCAGTACGGGCAGTACGGACGGCAGAGGCTCGCGATGCGAGCCGTCGTCTCGGTCTGCCTGGGGCTGCTGCTGTTCGTGGGCGGCGCGCAGCCGGCCGCCGTGGCGGGTTCCGTGGAGCAGACCGCAGAGGCGGCCGCGCCCTCCGCGCCGGAGTTCGCGGGGCGCGGCGGGGCCGAGTCCGAGCGGGTGCCGGCCGAGTCGCCGGCGGCCACGACGGTCCGTACGGCCGGGGCCGCGCGCGCATCCGTCCCGTGGTCCGTCCGCCGGGCGACGGGCGCACCGGTCACGGCCGCCCAGACCGGGTCCTCGCACCGGGGCGCCGCGTCCTCAACTCCCGTAACCCTTCCCGATCTTGCTGCCGGGCGGGCACACCATACGGCGCTGCGCTGCTGAGAGACGCCCCCCATCGGCACGTCCGACCTCGCCGCGTCCGACCTCGCCGTGTCTCGCGTCCCGTGTCCCGCGTCCCGCCTCTCCCCCTCGCCTTTCCGCGTCCCGCCCCTCCGCCCCGAGTCCCGCCTCGCCCCGACCCAACCCCCAACACCTCCGCAGCAAAGGCGGTTCCGCCATGCCCATCGACCCGCATCGCGCCCTGTCGGCCTACATGCGCGCCCAGTCCTACACCGTCCCGCCCCAACGGCCCCGCCGGCCGGCGCCGGAGGTGCGGGAGGCCTACCCGGGCGCTCCGGACCCCGCGCCGGCCCCGGCCCCGGCGCCCTCCCCCCTGCACGCCGAGGCCGCAGCCAGCCCCGCCCCCGTCCCTGCCCCCGCCCCTGCCCCTGTCCCCGCACCCATCCCCGCCTCCGCTCCCGCCCCCGCCCCCCGTCACCTCAGAGCAGGCCTGCTCACCCGCCTCATCAGGGTCTGCCGAAGAGGCCCAGCCCTACGGTGAGTTGACCGCCCCCAGAGCCGACAGTCCCCAACCCCAGCCCCCAGCCCCAGCCCCCAACCCCCACCCCCAAGCAGCCCACCTCCCCTTCAGGCCGCCCTCCGCCCCCGTACCAGCACGAACTGGTAGAACCACGCCCGGAATCCCGGGTCCAGCATCAGCTCGCCGTACCGGTCGAGCTCCTCCTGCGTGAGCCCCTCCGCCAGGAGCAGCGGCGTGGCCTGCAGTACGTAGTTGCGGTGGAGGCGGCACGCCGGGGTGCCGCCTTCCCCCGTGCGCGAGAACTCCTCGCTGTACACCTCCACCAGGCCCGCCTCCGCCAGCGCACCGTCCGCCTCATGGGCCCACTCCCAGGAGACCCCGCGGGCCGGGGTCAGGACGGTGTGCGCGACGTGCTGTACGCGCTCGAACAGGGCGCGGTCCTCGGCGCGGGGCGCCGCAAGGACCCGGTTCGGGCGGGCGCCCATCTCGCCCAGGACCAGATGGCCGCCGGGCGCCAGTGCCTGCGCCAGCATCCGTACGAGAGCCCGGCGTTGCGGCAGATGCATCAGCAGGAGGCGGGCGTGGATCAGGTGGTACGGGCCCGGGGCCGGCAGCCCGTCGCGTACGTCGTGGCGGTGCACCTCGACGGCCGGCGGCAGATCCCGGAGCCGGTCGGTCGCCAGATCCACCGCCACCACGCGGCCGTCGGGGCCGACACGGGCAGCGAGCCCCCGGGTCACCGAGCCGCCGCCCGCGCCGAGGTCGAGGGCCCGCTGCCCGGGCGCGAGCGGTACGCCGTCGAGGAAGCGGAAGGTCGTCTCGTCGAGCAGCTCCTCCAGAAGGGCGAGCTGCCGGCCGCCCAGGTCGGTGTCGGAGTCGAACATGTAGTGCGCGGCACGCGCGGTCTGCTGAGTCATGAACGCAAGCCTGGTGAAGGTGACTTACGTACGGCTTTCATCCGAACGCCGCGGGATGTAAGAGAGTGGAGAGTGACCGGAGCGCGCCGCGACGATCCGTCCGAAGGGGCCGGGTCGGGGGACTCGGGTGGGAGTGGATGCAGTTCGCGATTCTGGGGCCGGTGCGCTGGCGCAAGGACGAGGACGGTGCGGACCAGCCCGCGGGGCCGCTGCGGCGCGGTCTGCTCGCGCTGCTCGTCGCGCGGCACGGCACCCCCGTCCCGGCCGGCACTCTGCTCGACGCCCTGTGGGGCGAACCGCCCACGCCCGGCTCGCTGCGCCGGCTCCAGGTGCAGATCCACCGGCTGCGGGCCACCCTCGACGCGCCCGGCCGCCTCGAGTTCACCTCCGGTGGCTACGTACTGCACGTAGCGGAAGGGGAGTTGGACGCCGACCGGTTCGCCGCGCTGGTGGCGCGGGCCGGCCGGCACGGCCCCGAGCGGGCGGCCGCGACGCTGCGGGAAGCGCTGGCGCTGTGGCGGGGCACGCCGTTCCTCGGGGTCGAGCTGCCCGCACTCGCCCCGGAAATCCAGCGGCTCGACGAGCAACAGCTCGTGGCGTACGAGGAGTTGTACGAGGCCGAGGTGCGCTGCGGCCGGTCCGCTTCCGCCGTGCCGGAGCTGACGGAACTGGCGCGGCGGCATCCGCTGCGGGAACGGCTGCAGGCGCTCCTGGTGACGGCGCTCGGCGCGAGCGGGCGCCAGGCGGACGCGCTGGCGGCGTACCGCCGTGCGCGGAGTGTGCTGGTGGCCGAGCTCGGCCTCGAACCCGGCAGGGAGCTGCGGGAGGCCGAGCGCCGGATCCTCGCGGGCGAGCCGCAGGAGTCCGCCGCACGCCGCCATGTGCACCCCGCACCCGCCCAACTCCCCCACCCACCAGCCGGTTTCATCGGCCGCGACACGGAACTGGCCCACCTCGACGGTCTGGTCGGCGACGACCCCCCGCTCATCGCCTGCCTCGCCGGAACCGCCGGAGTCGGCAAGACCGCGCTTGCCGTGGCCTGGGGGCACCGGGCCGCACACCGTTTCCCCGACGGCCAGCTCTACGTGGATCTGCGGGGGTACGGGCCGGGGCGGCCGGTGCCGTCCGGTGACGCGCTCGCCGCGTTCCTGCGGGCGCTCGGCGTGGACGGCGCCGTGGTCCCGGCCGCTACCGAGGAACGGGCCGCGCTGTTCCGTTCGCTCGTCGCCCCCAAACGGCTGCTCGTCCTGCTCGACAACGCCCGCAGCGCCGAACAGGTACGGCCCCTGCTGCCCGGCGGCAAGGACTGCCGCACCCTCGTGACCAGCCGCGACACCCTCGCCGGACTCTCCGTACGCGAGGGGGCCCACCGGATCGACCTCGGCCGGCTCACCGCCGAGGAGGCGCGGCGGCTGCTCGGCGGACTCACCGCGGCCGAACCCGGGGCCGCCGCCGAACTCATCGATCTGTGCGCCCGGTTGCCGCTCGCGCTGCGCATCGCCGCCGAGCGGCTGCGGGCACAGCCGGCCGGCACCGTCGCCGCGCTCGTCGCCGAACTCACCGACGAGCGCGCCCGCCTCGATCTGCTCGACGCCGGCGATCCGCACGCCTCGGTCCGTACCGCGCTCGCCGCCTCGTACCACCATCTCGAACCGGCGGCGGCCCGGCTGTTCCGGCTGCTCGGGCTGTATCCCGGCGAGGACATCGGAGCGGCCGCGGCCGCTGCCCTGGCCGGGTGCAACGCCCGGCGGCCGCTCGACGCGCTGCTGCGGGCGAACCTCGTCGAGGAGCCCGCCGCGGGCCGCTACCGGATGCACGACCTGCTGCGGACCTACGCCGCCGAGCTCGCACAGAGCGCCGAGACACCGCGGGAGCGCGAGGCCGCCCGCACCCGGCTGTTCGCGCACGCGGCGGGGACGGCGGCGTGGGCGGCCCAACTGATCGATCCGCTGGAGGTGTTGCCCGACCGGCGGCCCGACGGTGCACCGGCCGACTACCCAGCCGCGCTGCGCCACTTGGACACCGAGCGCGCCAATCTGATCCGTATCGCCGAGTCCGCAGCCGACCACGGCCCCGAGGGCATCACCCGCGCGCTCTCCCTCGCCCTGTGCTGGTACCTGGACCTCGGCCTGCACCACGACGACGGACTACGCCTGCACCACCGCGCCCTCGACGTCGCCACCCGGCGCGGCGATGTGACCGGGCAGGGCGCGGCGCTCAGGGCGATCGGGATGGCGGAGTACCGGCTGCAGCGCCACGAGGACTGCGTGGCGCACATGGAACGGGCCCTGTCCCTGCACGAAGTCACCGGCGAACGGCTGCTCCTCGCCTCGTCGGCGGGCAACTTGGGCGCGGTGCACGGCTATCTCGGACACGGCGAGCGGGCCGAGCAGCTGCTGCGGCGTTCGGCCGCGCTCTACCGCGAGCTCGGCCGGGACGTCCTCGCCTACCGGCCGCTGCTCCATCTCGGCCTGCTGCTTCGCCGCCGGCAGCGGCCCGACGAGGCCGAGGGACCGCTGCGCGCGGCGCTGCGGCTGACCGCTGACCATCCGCCCGCGCAGGCCCACACCCTGTTCGGGCTCGCCGCGCTGTGCCGGGACACCGGGCGGCACGACGAAGCGCTGGGATACGCGCGGCGGGCCGTCGCCCTGGCGCGCGAGGCGGGTTTCCCCTATCTGGAAGGGCTCGCGCTCAACCGGCTCGGCAGCGTGTGCCGGCACCTCGGGCGGTACGCGGAGGCGCTGCGGCATCAGCGGGCCGCGCTCGACCTCGCCGTCCGCACGTACAACCGTCCGCTGCGGTCGATGGCGCACAACGGCGCGGGCGAAACCCATCTCGCGGCCGGTGCGCCCGCCCAGGCCGAGCGCTGCCACAGCGCGGCCCTCGACGGTCCCGCGTACGAGCGGGCGCGGGCGCACGCGGGGCTGGCTGCCGTCTGCGAACAGCTCGGCGCACGGGGCGAGGCGGGCGCGCACCGGGCCCGGGCGCTGGCGCTGTACGAGGAGTTGCGGGCGCCGGAGGCGGAGCGGCTCAGGGGGCGGGAGGCCGAAGGGTTCAGAGGGCGGGAGGACGAGCGGCTCAGGGGGCGGGAGGCCGAAGGGTTCAGAGGGCGGGAGGACGAGCGGCTCAGGGGGCGGAGTCCCCGGGATGGGGCCGGTCCGGGTGCGCCTGACGCCACGCCTCCATCGACAGATTCCAGTCCTCCCCCGAAAGCGCCGTGAGCGACGCCGGGAACAGGCCGTCCTCCTCCTTGGCGATATGCAGATGCAGTTCGCCGATCGCCTCGCGCAGCTTGCGCACATCGGCCGGGTCGGCCAGGTCGAGCGCGGGCAGCAGGGCGGCGAGCTCGCGGTGCTCGCGTTCGAGGGCGGCGATGTAGTCCGCGTACTCGGGGTCCTCGCGCATCACGCGGAACAGGCCGTTCTCCTCGCCGGCCCAGTGCGCGGTGAGCTCCCGCGCCATGACGCCGACGAGCTCGCGCGCCCGCTCCGCATCGCCCCGATCGAGCGCGCGGCCCGCGTCGCCCGCCGCGTCGGTGACGCGCTCGTGCTCGGCGATGAACTCCTTGATCAGCGGAATGTCCCGGCAACCGCAGTAGTGGCACATGGTCTCTGTGTACGTCGTGGAGGCGGGCGGACGGGGAAACGACAGGCCGACTGTCAGTGGGTGCGCCTATCGTTCGAGACATGACCGCCGCACTGATCGGGCGCGAGCACCCCGCGCGCGTGCTGCGTACGGAGATCACGCGGGCCGCCGAGAGCCATGGCGGCCTGCTCCTCGTCACGGGCGAGCCCGGGATCGGCAAGACCACCCTGGTGACCGAGGCCGCGCAGGAGGCGCGCGAGCTCGGCGCCCTGGTCCTGACCGGCGCCTGCTGGGACTCGGGCAGCGCGCCGGGCTACTGGCCGTGGGTGCAGATCGTGCGCGGCCTGCGCCGCTGGGCCACGCCCGAGGAGGCGGCCCTGGCCGAGGAGGCCGCGGGCGGCGGGCTGGGACTGCTGCTCGGCGAGGTGCGGGCCCGGGCCACGGCGGGCCCCGGGGACGACCCGGACGCGTTCGCGCTGCACGACGCCGTGACCAGCGCGCTGGTCGCCGTATCGCAGGAGCGTCCGGTGCTGGTCGTGCTCGACGATCTGCACTGGGCCGATCCGGCCACCTTGAAGCTGCTCGAATTCGCCGCGGGACACGCCTGGTTCGAGCGGCTGCTCCTCGTGGGCACCTACCGCGACGCCGAGGTCGAGACGGCCGGGCATCCCCTGCGGGAGCTGATGCTTCCGCTGGTCGCGAAGGCGACCACGGTGACGCTGACCGGGTTCGACCGGGCGGAGACGGCCGCCCTGATGACGCGTACGGCGGGACGCGAGCCGTCCGGCGAGCTGGTCGCGGAGGTGCACCGGCGCACCGGCGGCAATCCGTTCTTCGTCGAGCAGACCACCCGGCTTTGGGCGAGCGGCGGCTCCGTGGACTCCATCGCGCCGAGCGTGCGCGAGATGGTGCGGCGACGGCTCGCGCTCCTTCCGGAGCCGGTGTCCGCGCTGCTCACCACGGGCGCCGTGCTCGGCCGAGAGTTCCACCGGCAGGTGCTCGCCGCGGTGGCGGGCGCGCCCGCCGCGCATGTGGACCGGCTGCTCGGCCAGGCCGTGACGGCCCGCCTGGTCACGACGCTCGGCGGCGGCCGCTTCGGGTTCGTGCACGATCTCGTACGGGAGACGCTCACCGAAGCGCTCGACGAGGACGCGCTGCGGCGGCAGCATGCCGCGTTCGTACGGGCGTGGGAGCAGGTGCCCGCGGTCGCGGCGCAGGTGATGCCGGGCGAGCTCGCGCAGCACGCGTATGCGGCGGGCGATGCGGTGCCCGCCGGGACGGCGGTGCGGCTGCTGCGGGACGCGGCGCAGGACGCGGGGTCGCGGCTCGCCACCGACGAGGCGCTGCGGCATCTGCGGCGGGCCGTCGAGCGCGCCGCGCAGGTGCCCGATCCCGGGGTGCAGGTGATCACCCGGCTCGCGCTGGCCGACTCGCTGCGGCACGGCTCGGCTCCGCACGAGGCCCGGCGTGAGTTCGAGGCGGCCTGGGAGGAGGCCCGGGAGCTCGGTTCGGCCGAGTTGATGGCGCGGGTCGCGCTCTCCCTGCACGGGCACTTCCATCCCCTGCCGCCCCTGCGGCAGGGCACCGCCGAGGAGCTGCTTCGCGAGGCGCACGCCGCGCTCGGCGGCCGGCGTTCCGCCGAGCTCACGGGGGAGCAGCTGGCCCAGGAGCTGAGCATCCGTACGGCGGTGCTCGCGCGGCGGCACGGGGACGACGACGCGCTCGGCTTCAGCCTGTGGGCGCGCCACCACGCCATCTGGGGTCCGGGCACGGCGGCCGAACGGGTCGCGCTGGTCGAGGAGTTGACCGCCCTGACCCGGCGCACGGGCGATGTCGAGGGCGAGCACTTCGCCCGCGCGCTCACCTGGGTGGGGCTCCTGGAGCTGGGTGATCCGCGCTGCCTCACCGAGTTCCAGACGTATGTCTCCATGGCCGAACAGGCGGATCTGCCGCGGCTCGACATCGGTGCCGCGGTCGACCAGGCGATCATCACGGCGCTCTCCGGACGGTTCGCCGAGTCCGAGGCGTTCACGGCGGAGGCGTCCGGACTCGCGGAGCGCGACCGGCACGGCGGCGACTACATGATCCCGCTCCTCGACCATCACCGCTGGGCCCTCGCCCTGCTGCAGGGCCGCCATGACGTGGCACCGAAGCCGCTGCCGTGGATCGAGCAGATCGTCGCGGGGATCACTGCGGTGGAGCGGGCGGAGATGCGTGGGGGTGGGCGGGTGGGTGGTGCGGACCGGTCCGACTCCGGCTCTGGGTCCGGCTCCGGCTCCGGCTCCGGCTCCGGCTTCGGCTTCGGTGAACTGCCGTCCACCGGGCCCGCCTTCGACCCCGAGCTGGCCGCCGCCATCGCCCTCGCCCGCGATCTGCTCGACCGCGGCGCGGAGAGCGACCAGGGCTTTCTGCCGCTGCGGCTCCGCCTCCAGGCGCAGGCCGCCGCGGCCTCCGGCGACCGGGACCTGTGCGAGCGCGCACGCGAGGCGCTTCTGCCGTACGCCGGGCAGTGGATGGTGTCGATGTTCGGCTGGGACATCAGCGGCCCCGCGACGCACTGGATCGCCCTGTGCGACCAGGCGCTCGGCCGTTTCGACGAGGCCGCCGACGGCTTCACGGCGGCCGCGCGCTCGGCGGAGCTGCTGCAGTCCAGGCCCTGGGCGCTCGAGGCGAGGTCCCGGCTCGCACAGGTGATGGCGGCCCGCGGCCTGCCGGCCGCGCCGGCGCTCGCCGAGCGGGTGAGCCGCGACGCGGACGAGCTCGGCATGCGCCAAGTGATCGCGCGCGTACGCCCCTTGCTCGCCGAGCGGCCCGAACCGGCGCCCTCCGCCTACGAGTTCCGCTTCGACGGAGCGGTCTGGCAGCTCACGTACGAGGGACACACCGTCGCCATGCCGGACGCCAAGGGCCTGCGCGATCTGCGGCTGCTGCTCAGCCGCCCGGGCACGGACGTGCCCGCGGTGCATCTGCTGGCGCCCGAGGGCGGCGCCGAGGTGGTGGCGGCCGGGTCGATGGGCGGGGACGCGGTCCTCGACGACGAGGCCAAGCGCCGCTACAAGGACCATCTGGCCCGCCTCGACGAGGCGATCGACCGCGCCGCGTCCCCGGAGCGCGCGGACGCTCTCGTACGGGAACGGGCCGCGCTGCTCGACGAGTTGAGACGGGCAGCAGGCCTCGGCGGCCGCACCCGCCGCCTCGGCGACGAGGCGGAGCGCGCCCGCAAGGCGGTCACGGCCCGCATCCGCGACACCCTCCGCCGCCTGGAACCCCGCCACCCGGCCCTGGCCGCCCACCTGCGCGCCACGATCAGCACCGGCTCGACCTGCGCCTACCTCCCGACGGGCCCGGCGCCGAGCTGGCGGCTGTAGGGCGGCCTCCCGACCGCTCGGCCGGTGCAGCCTCAGGGACCGACTTCCCCCGACGGTCCGGTCCGGCCGAGCCGCCGGCTCGCATACGTCCCCGCCGCCACCACGACCCCCACCGCGGCGATCACCCACACCGCCGTCCGCAGGCTCGACGTCAGTGCGTCGAAGACCGCGCCCGTCGCGCCCCTGGACACATCGGGCGGCAGGTCCGAGAGCGTCAGGCGCCGTGAGATCCACAGGCCGAGCCCGAGCAGCGCGGACGCCAGGGCCATGCCCAGGGCCGTGGCGATCACGGCCTTGCGTCTGCGTACGGCCGAAGCGATGCCCGCGACCGCGCAGAGCACGGCGGCGACGGGCAGCCAGATCCCCGCGACCTGCAACATGTGAAGCCCTTTCCTGAGCTGCACCAGATCCTTCGACTTCATGACCTCGACCTCGGTGTGCTGCACCGGGATCCGCCGCGCGAACGGCACCCCGTCCGCCACCAGCTGGTCCTTGACCTCCTGCGTGATCGGCGCGAGGTCGATCACGACACTGCCGTCGTCGCCGTTCTTCAGGGCGTTCTGCACGGCCTCGTGCGCGGCCCGGATCGCCGCGTTCCAGGCGGTCCGGTAGGCCTCCGTGCCGGTGAACGACTCCACCGCCTCCTGCACGAACGTGGTCAGCGCCCCCTGCAGCGGCCCGGCGTCGATGTGCTTGCCGATCTCGCCGGCCACCGCCGTCGCGACCGCCTCCTGCACATCGGGGTCGGAGGCGAGCGGCGCCATCGCGGACACGTAGTTGTCGGTGTCGCCGATCTGGTACTTCGCCCAGGTCGAGAGCTCACCGAGCGGCGTCAGGACACAGGCGAGCACGATCAGCAGCGCTGACATGAGCCTCCGGGTCCTGTGCACGCTTCCCACGCTCGGCGAGCCGGGTGCGGGGCGCGAGCCGGGTGGTACGGGTGGGCTACACGAGCGTGCCGCGCCGCAAGGCGCTTGCGCACGTAATCCTGGACATCTAGCATCCAGAATATGAAGATGAACGAGGGCGTGGAGTGGGCCCTGCACAGCTGCCTGAACCTCGCCTGGATCGGCGAGGACCGCGCGGTCACGGCCGCGCGCCTCGCGGCGTACCACGCGCTGCCCACCGCGTACCTCAACAAGCAGCTCCAGGCCCTCGCCCGGGCCGGGATCGTCACGTCCACGCCCGGCCCGAAGGGCGGCTTCCGTCTCGCGCGCCCGCTGGAGCGGATCACGCTGATGGATGTGGTGACGGCGATCGAGGGGCCCGACGAGGCCTTCCGCTGCGCGGAGATCCGCAAGCAGGGCCCCGGCGAGACCCCGCACACCGGCCATGAACTGCCGTGCGCCTTCGCCGAGTCGATGGCCAAGGCCGAGCTGGCCTGGCGCAGGGAGCTCGCGGCGTGCACGCTCGCCGACGTGCGGAAACGGGCGGAGAAGCGGGCACCCGGGGCACGGGACACGCTGCGCCGCTGGTTCGAGAACAGCTGAGGCGGCGGCCTCCGCGCCAACCTGCGCGGGGCATACGAAGGGGGAAATTCTGGATGTCGAATGTCCAGTTAGACGCACACGCTCAACGGAAGGCTTCCGGCGTACGGGGATGGCTCGCGGTGGCCGCGGTCACCCTCGGCATCTTCACTGTGATCACCGCCGAGCTGCTGCCCGTCGGCCTGCTCACCCCGATCGGCAGCTCGCTCGGTGTCTCGGACGGTACGACGGGACTCCTCGTCACCGTCCCCGGTCTGGTCGCCGCGGTCTGCGCACCGCTGCTCCCCGTGGTGTCCGGGCGGCTGGACCGGCGGCTCGTGCTCGCCGTCCTCATCGCGCTGGTCGCCGTCGCGCACGTGGTCTCGGCGCTCGCGGGTCATATCGCGTACGTACTGGGGGCGCGGGTGCTGCTCGGCATCGGCATCGGCGGCTTCTGGGCCTTCGCGGGCGGGCTCGCGCCGCGCCTCGTGCCCGCACACCAGGTGGGCCGGGCCACCGCCGTGATCTTCGGCGGGGTCTCCGCGGCCTCCGTTCTCGGGGTGCCCGCCGGCACCCTCGCCGGTGAACTCGGCGGCTGGCGGCTCCCGTTCGCCGCGGTGGCCGTCCTCTCGCTGCTCGTCCTGGCGGCGCTGCTCCTGCTCCTGCCTCCGCTGCCACCCCAACGGGGCCTGACCGGCGGCGACTTGACCGCACTGCTGCGCCGCAACCCCCGCGTCCGTACGGGCCTTGCGCTGACCGCGCTGCTCGTCACGGGCCACTTCCTCGCGTACACCTTCGTGCGCCCCGTACTCGCCGAGCGCTACGGCATCTCCGGCGCCACCGTCGGCTGGCTGCTGCTCGGCTACGGAGTGCTCGGCCTGGCGGGCAACTTCCTTGCCGGTGCGCTGGGTTCGCGCCGCATCCTGCTCATCTCCTCGGCGCTCACCGCCGCACTCACCGCGCTCGCCCTGCTGCCCGGCGGGGGCGTGACCGGCGGACTGCTGCTGCTCGCGTGGGGACTCGCGTACGGCGGTGTGTCAGTGGCGCTGCAGACCTGGTTCCTGACCGCCGCACCCGACGACATCGAGGCCGCGACCTCGCTCAACGTCGCCGTCTTCTGCCTGGCCATCTCCCTCGGCGCGCTGCTCGGCGGCCGCCTCGTCGACTCCCTGTCCGTGACCGCGGCGCCCGCCGCCGCGGCCGTATTCGCCCTCGCCGCCGCCCTGGTGGCCCACCGGAAGGAAACCCGCCGATGACGCACGACCACCGCACGACCGGCCACCGCATCACCGACCACCGCGCGCCCGACGACCGTGCGACCGACCGCCGTACGCTCCTGAACCCGTCCGCCCTGCACGACCCCACCGGCTACGGCTACACCCACATCGCCGCCGCGCCCGGCCGGCAGGTCTTCATCGCCGGCCAGTACGCCTCGGACGAGACCGGAGCCGTCGTCTCGGACGACTTCGGCGCCCAGGTCGGACGCTCGATCGCCAATCTGCGTACGGCCCTTGAGGCCGCGGGACTCGGCTTCGAGGACGTCGTACGGATCGGCACCTACATCGTCGACCACGACCAGGACAAGCTGCAGGTGCTGCTCGAGCACCTGCGCGCGACATGGGGCGAGCGCCTGCCCGCCCAGACCTTGGTCGGGGTGGCGGCGCTCGCCCTGCCGGAGATGCTGTTCGAGATCGACGCGGTGGCGGTGCGGGCCTGAACAACCGGGCCCCCGGGCCTCAGACACCCGCCGCCAGCTTGAGCGTGATCGCGCCGGCGATGATCGAGGCGAACGAGAGCACCTTGGGCAGCGTGATCTTCTCCTTGAAGAGCAGCGCACCGAACAGCACGGTGCCGATCGAGCCGATCCCGGTCCAGATCGTGTAGCCGACGCCCACGTCCAGGGTGCGCAGCGCCAGGCTCAGGGTGTAGATGCCGCCGGCCGCCGCAAGCAGCGTGAAGACGGAGGGCCAGAGCTTCGTGAAGCCCTTGGTGGCGTTGGTGCCGAGCGCGAAGGCGATCTCGAAGACGATGGCGATCGCGAGGTAGATCCAGGCCATGATGCTGTGTCCTTACGGGAGTCGAGGAGGTGAGGGGAGGAGAGGGGGCGGGTCAGACCGTCGCGGGCCGGCGCTCGGCAGCCTGGGGCTCGGCGGTCTCCGGGGTGGCGGCCTCCACGGGTGAGAACTTGTCCGCGAGCTTGAGTCCGAGCACGCCGCCGATGATCAGCACGAAGGCGAGCACCTTCAGGGCGCTGAGCTCCTCGCCGAAGATCACGGTGGCGAAGACGACCGTGCCCACCGAGCCGATGCCGGTCCAGACCGTGTAACCGACGCCCACGTCAAGGGACTTGAGCGCGAGGCTCAGGAAGAAGATCCCGCCCGCGGCGGCGGCCGCGGTCAGCAGGGACGGGCCGAGCCTCGTGAAGCCGTGGGTGGCTTCCGTGCCGAGGGCGAAGACGACCTCGAAGACCGACGCGATGAGCAGGTGGATCCAGGGCATGACGCTCTCCCGCTGTAGATGTATGTACGTGCAAGTTCTTGTGACGAGAGAGAGCATGCATGTACAACTAAACTGATGTCAACAGCCGATCGGAAGGAGACCGTCATGACCGCGGGCGACGCCCAGATGTGGAACCGGGTCCTCACCCTGCACGCCCATGTGGAACACCGCGTGGGCGCGGCCCTGCAGCGCCGGCACGGCCTAGGGCTCTCCGAGTACCGGGCGCTGGGGCACCTGGCCGCCGCACCCAGAAGCGAGCTGCGCATGCAGGAGCTCTCGGACCTGCTCGGCCTCAACCAGAGCTCCGTGACCCGTCTCGTGGGACGGCTGAACGCGGCCGACTTCACGTATCGCGATCTCTGCCCCGACGACAAGCGCGGGGTCTACACGGTGATCAACGAAGCGGGCCGGGAGCGCTACGGCGAGGCGCGCAGCACCTACGAGCAGACGCTGACGGCCGCCCTCGACGAAGCTGCCGAGGGCGACCCGGAGACGGCGAAGGCGGTGGCGGCGCTGCGTGGGGCGCTGTGACAGCTGCGGCGCCCGGTCCTCCGTCCTGCAGAACGCTCAGTCCTCGGCCGTGGACAGCCGCAGCGCTCAGTCCTCGGTCGTGTAGAAGCGGTAGAACGCGGCGCAGGCGACGGCCGCTCCGAACAGGCCCGCATTGCCGGCCGAGCGCAGGACGGACTCGCCGGTGAGGCTGTACAGATAGCCGAAGGCGATCCCGGCGAAGGCTCCCCAGGCCAGGGCGCGCGCCTCGCGCGGCAGGCGCGGGGCCAGCTTGAGCACGGCGAGGTAGACGGCGGCGAAGGCGACGGTGGAGACGATGCCGAGCCAGACGTTGCCCGCGGTGATCGGGCCGCCCGAGCGCTGGATCGCCGCGGCCCAGTAGCCGTAGACGAGCGCGAGGACCGGGGTGAGCTTGACGGCCGCGTCGCTGCCGAGTCCGCGGGTGGCCAGGCCCGTGGGCCGGGGTGCTGCATGTGCCATGAGGATGTCCTCTCCGGGATGTCACCGCCACTCGTGGCGGCACGCGTCGCACCAGTCGTCGTGGCGGCACGGGTTGTTGTGGTCGTGGCGGTGGTTCTGGTGGTGGGAGTTCCAGTTGCCGGAATTGTTCGAGGACGGGCGCCAGTTGCCGCAGTCGGGGACACCCCGGCTCGTGGACATGTAGGCGCCGCTCGCCCAGGCGCGTTCGCCGGTGAGCCAGAACCAGGACGAGTTGCCGTTCACGTTCTGGCCGTAGACCCCGCACTGGATGCGGTCGCTCGCCCCGCGGCCCAGCTTGCCGACCACCGCGGACCAGGTGTTGGGCTCGGCCCGCAGATTCAGGCTGCCGGAGACGACGGTGCCCCAGATCGGGCCGTTCTCCCACTGTGGTGCGGCGGTGACGGCGGCCGGAGCGGCCGCGTTCGCCGGGCCGGCGGCCGGGACGGTCAGGGCCGCGGCCGCGAGGACCGAGACGGCCAGTGTTCGCAGGGCCGGGGAAGTGCGCATGGTCGCCCTCCTTCATCCCCTCCGGGATCCCCCTCTCAAGGAAACACCCCCATTCGGCGGATCTGCCACCGGAGAGCGGTGGCGCCCCTGGTCAGGGGCCTGTAGTGGCTGCCCGACGGCTCGCCGGGCGGCCCGCCAGATCCAATCTGGCGGACTGCCCGGCCTCGTCTCGCGCCTTCCGATTGAGAGCGGAGACCGTACGAGGACGAGGGCGGACGAGGAGGCCGGACCATGCAGCACCGCGAGGATCCCGAGGCGCCCCTCGACGTGGCCGTGATCGTCGGGTCCACCCGTGAGGGCCGGGTCGGCGCCGAGGTGGCGCGCTGGTTCACCGAGCGGGCCGCCAAGCGCGACGATCTGGCGCTCGATGTGATCGATCTCGCCGACTACCCGGATTTCCCGGCCAGTTACCCCGCGACGCCGACCGAGGCGATGGCCCGCTTCACCGGGCGCATCGCCCGCGCGGACGGCTTCGTGATCGTGACCCCCGAGTACAACCGCAGCTTCCCCGCCTCGCTCAAGCAGGCCATCGACTACGCGTACGACGAGTGGCATGCCAAGCCCGTCGGCTATGTCGCCTACGGCTTCGACAGCCGGGGACTGTACGCGGTCGAACACTTGCGCTGCGTGTTCACCGAGCTGCATGCGATGAGTTTGCGCGACGCCGTCGGTCTGCATCTCGTCGGGGAAAGCCCGGGGACTCCCGGAGACCGGGAGGAGCAGGCCGTGACCGTGCTGCTCGACCAGCTCGTGTGGTGGGGGCTGGCTCTGCGGGAAGCCCGGGCCAAACGCCCGTACACCTCCTGAAGCACCTCCCGAAGCACCTCCTGAACGACGCGCGATCCACACCAAGTCCCCTGGAAGGAACGGAAGATGAGCAAGAAGACAGCAGCATCGTCAGGAGGCCTGGCGATCGAGACCGCGGGTCTGGTGAAGACCTTCGGCGAGAACCGCGCCGTCGACGGCATCGATCTCGCCGTCCCGGCCGGCACCGTCTACGGAGTCCTCGGCCCCAACGGCGCCGGCAAGACCACGGCCGTCAAGATGCTCGCCACGCTGCTGCGGCCGGACGGCGGCGAGGCCCATGTCTTCGGCCACGACGTCGTACGGGAGGCGGACGCGGTGCGCAGCCGGGTCAGCCTGACCGGACAGTACGCGTCGGTGGACGAGGACCTGACCGGCACCGAGAACCTGGTGCTGCTCGCGCGGCTGCTCGGCCACAACAAGAAGGCCTCGTACGAGCGCAGCGCACAGCTTCTGGAAGCCTTCGGTCTGACCGAGGCGGCCGGGCGCCAGGTGAAGAACTACTCCGGTGGCATGCGGCGCCGTATCGACATCGCCGCGTCCATCCTCAACACCCCCGACCTGCTCTTCCTCGACGAGCCGACCACCGGTCTCGACCCGCGCAGCCGCAACCAGGTCTGGGACATCGTGCGGGCGGTCGTCGCCCAGGGCACGACGGTCCTCCTGACGACCCAATACCTGGACGAGGCCGACCAGTTGGCCTCCCGTATCGCCGTGATCGACAAGGGCAAGGTGATCGCGGAGGGCACGAAGGGCGAGCTCAAGGCGTCGGTCGGCGCGGGCTCCGTGCACGTACGGCTGCGCGATGCGCACCAGCGGCCGGACGCCGAGCAGCTCCTGAAGCTGACGCTGGACGCGGCCGTGACCCTGGAGCCCGACCCGGTCGCGCTGACCGCACGCGTGGGCGGCGCCGGCAACGGTGAGGCGGCGGCCGAGCAGGCCTCGCGCGCCCTGGCCGAACTGGCCCGTGCCGGGATCACCGTGGACAACTTCTCGCTCGGGCAGCCGAGCCTGGACGAGGTCTTCCTCGCCCTCACCGACAAGAAGCCCGAGACCGCCGCAGAGCCGGCGCTCGCCGAGGAGGCAGCAGCATGAGCACCGCGACCACCACCGCCACCGAATCCGCCGAACTCGCCCCGGTCTCCACCGAATCCCTGGCCGAGTTGCTGATCGCCAAGGAGCGGCCGCCCCGGCCGAGTGCGTGGTCCGCCTCCCTGTCCTTCGGGTGGCGGGCGATCCTCAAGATCAAGCACGTACCCGAGCAGCTCTTCGACGTCACGGCCTTCCCGATCATGATGGTCGTGATGTACACGTACCTCTTCGGCGGTGCGATCGCGGGCTCGCCGAGCGCGTACATCCAGCAACTGCTGCCCGGCATCATGGTGATGAGCGTCGTGATGATCACGATGTACACGGGGATCGCGGTCAACACGGACATCGAGAAGGGCGTCTTCGACCGCTTCCGTACGCTGCCGATCTGGCGTCCCGCGCCGATGGTGGGCTACCTGCTCGGCGACGCCCTGCGCTACACGATCGCGTCCCTGGTGATGCTGGTCGTCGGCCTGATCATGGGCTTCCGTCCGCACGGCGGCGTGGTCGGTGTCGTGGCCGGTATCGCCCTGCTCATCGTCTTCTCCTTCGCGTTCTCCTGGATCTGGACGATGTTCGGCCTGATGCTGCGCAGCGAGAAGTCGGTGATGGGCGTCAGCATGATGTTCCTGTTCCCGCTGACCTTCCTCAGCAACATCTTCGTCGACCCGGTCACGATGCCGGGCTGGCTGCAGGCCTTCGTGAACAACAGCCCGATCACGCATCTGGCCACGTCCGTACGCGAGTTGATGGCCGGCAACTGGCCGGCGGCCGATCTGGTCTGGACGCTGGGCTGGGCGGGCCTGCTGCTCCTGATCTTCGGTCCGATCACGATGCGGTTGTACTCGAAGAAGTAGCCCACGCTGTACGGGCCCCCGGAGCTGCGCTACGGCTCCGGGGGCCACTGCGTGCTCGCGACGCAGACGGAAGGCCTTGTCGGGCGCCGAGTTACTCCGCAACCGGCTCGATCTGCTCCCAGTCAGTGGGCGTTCCCGGACCCCGATAGCGCTCAACGTACTGATAGAGACGGCCGTCCGCCGAGCCGACCGGCAGCGCGTCCCCGAACCACACGGCGTCGCACTCGTGGCAGACCCACAGCCGACGCCCGTCGCTGACCAGCCGGAACGGCGAGACCTCCCCCACGCTGCAGACTCGGCACACGTTCATCCCCAACTCCTTCAGCGCGGGCTCCAGGGGTCATCATGCTCGGCTGAAGAAAGGAGTGCGCCGTACGGAGCCCCCACAGACTCCGTACGGCGCACGTTCAGCGGACCTGGCCGTCAGGGCAGGTCAAGGCGGTGCACACCCCCGTACTCGGTGCCCGCGTACAGGTCCTCGCCGTCCGTCGCCAGGGAGGTGACGTCGAGGTTCTGCAGGCCCGTGGAGACGTTCTGCCAGGTGCGGCCGCCGTCCGTGGAGCGCAGGACGCCCCGGCCGCCGCGCGGCAGCGCCGTCTCCCAGTAGCTGCCCGCCGCCGCGTACAGCGTGGTCCCGATCTGCTCGAAGTCCTTGATACGGACCGGGAGCCGGCCGGTGTCGCCCGCGCGGAAGGTACGGCCGCCGTCGGTGGACGTGAGCAGCCGGTCGCCGCCGACGAGCATCTTCGAGCCGTGGAACTCGATCGCGGTGACAGGGCCTTCCTCGACCTTGGCGATGGTCTCGCCGCCGTCGGTGGACTTGTAGAGCCCGCCCGGACCGCCGAGCCACAGCGTGTCCGCGTCGCGCGGGTCGCCGGCCACGGCCGTGAAGTACGTGTCGTGGTGCAGGTTCTTCCAGTGCTCGCCGCCGTCGGTGGTGGCCATCAGGCCCTGGCCGCGGTTGTTGGCGTAGGCGACGTAGACCCTGTCCGGGTCGGCCGGATGGACGCCCAGGGCCAAGGCGACGGAGTTGTCCTTGTCCACGCGCCTGGTCTCCCAGGTGGCGCCCGCGTCGGTGCTGCGCTCGATCAGGAGCTGGCCCAGCGCCCCCTGGCTGACCCGCCAGACGACCTTGTCGTCGGACGCGGAGGCCTGGAGCAGCTTGGTCAGCGTGCCGCGGGCGCCCTCGCCGCCTGTGGTGCCCCAGTCGGTGCCGGTGACGGGCAGCGCGGTGCGGTGGGTGCCGACGGGTCCGGCCGCGAGCAGGTGATCGCCGCTGCGGACAAGGCCGTTGACCGTGCCGCCCTGGACGCCGATGCGCTCGTAGTCCTGGCCGTCGTTCTTCGTGCGGTAGACGCCGGCGCTGCTGATGGACAACGTCAGCGAACCGTCCGGCCAGCGGTCGGCGTCCGTCTGCACGAAGCGGCCGGGACTGGGGACGGTCTCCCAGGTGCGGCCGCGGTCGCGGCCGATGAACGTGGTCTCGCCGTTGCCGATGAACACCTCGCCGCCGGACACCGCGAGACCCGACGAGCCGAGGCCCGTCTTCTGCATGGTCGTCCAGGTCCTGCCGCCGTCGTGCGTGCCGACCACGCCGTTGCCGTTCTCGTAGCCGACGACCACTCCGCTGTCCGCCGCGAGGGTCACCATGGTCCGGAAGTTCGTCGAGACGTACACCTGCTGCGCCGCGCCGAGTTCGCCGGAGTTCATTCCGTCGCGCTTCCAGACCGACCGGCCCATGGCGAAGTAGAGGCTGTCGCCGCTGACCACCATGTCGTAGATGTCACCGGAGACCCCCGCCGGCTCGGTCCGCCAGGTGTCACCGCCGTCCGTGCTGATCAGCAGGTCGGAGCCGCTGCGCGCCACCAGGGTCCCGGTGACCTCGTCGGCGACCAGGCCGTCGATCACGACGTTCGGGATGGTCAGACGCTGCCAGGTGCGGCCCGCGTCGTCCGTACGCAGGATCGCGCCGGTCTGCGGGAAGTTCGAGGCGCTGTTGGCGGCGTACCACCAGCGCTTCTCGTTCTGTGCGTCGACGACCACATAGCCCGTGCCGTCGACATCGGTCAGCGGCACACGGGTGTGCTGCTGCCAGGTCTTGCCGTAGTCCTGGGTGGACCACAGGCCCTTCTTGCCGTACTCGCTGAGCACCGCGTGGCCGGGCGCGCTGGGCGCGAGCTCCACGCTGCCGCTCCAGGTGTCCGGGCCGACCGCCGACCAGCGGTCGTCGCGGGAGTCCTCGGGGGTGACCTCGAAGCCGTCCGCGTTGCCGGTCAGGGTCTTGCCGTCGGCGGTCTTCGCGCGTGCGGAGACCAGGTAGGCGCCCGGCTGCTCGACGTCCAGCATGACCTCGTAGATGTTCCCGGTCCGTAGCTTGGTCCGAGCGGTGAACGGGCGGCCGCGCGGCGGGGTCACCGTGACGACGGGCGGCTCGGCGAGCGGGACGGGCGTGAAGACGGCGACGCCCGACTTGCCGTCGGACGGGTCGGGCCCGGCCTGCACGAACAGGGTCCTTGCGACCAGGAGATACGGGACGCGCAGCTCCTGCCCGCCGCCGATCGGGGTGACCGTGACGTGGCCGCTGAACTCCTTGTCCGTGGCGGGCCGTTCGGCCTCCACCTCGACGGTCGCGGTCGCGCTGCCACCCGCGGGGATACGGAGGGTGCGCGGCGAGACCTCGGCGTCGCCGTCCGCGTCGAGGCTGACGGTGCGGGTGCGGCCGCTGTCGTTGTGGACCGTGATCTTCTTCTTGGCCTCGATCTCGCTGCTCCTCAGGTCCGCGAGACCGAGGCCGAGGGTCGAGGGCGAGGTGGTGAGGCCCTGGTCGGCGGCGTCCGCGGCGGCCTCGACGTCCAGGCGGCCCGCGCCTGCCGTGGTCGGCGCCTCGTCCAACTCGTCGGCGGATCCGGTGAGTTCGCTGCGTATCTGCGCCGGGGTGTCCTCGGGGTGCAGCTGGCGGAGCAGGGCCGCGGCGCCCGCGACGTGCGGGGCGGCCATCGACGTACCCGAGAGGCGGTGGTAGCCGGACTCGATCTTGCTGGTGGGCACGGTCGAGCGGATCTCGTAACCGGGCGCCACCAGATCGGGCTTGAGCTCGAAGGTGCCGTCCGGGCCGCGCGAGGAGAAGGAGGCGATGCGGTCGGTGGCGTCCACGCCCGTGACCGTGACCTCCGTCTTCCCGGCCGCGAGCCGGCGGCCAAGATCGTCGAACTGGGAGCTGTCGACGGCCATCAGGACCAGGGAGTCGAGACGGAGGGTGCCGCCGGCGTCCTTGACCTCGGTGTTCGCGGAGAGCGGGACGGAGCTGTCCTGCCCCGCCGCGCCCTGAGCGTCCAGGCCCGCCGCGCCTTGAGCGTCCAGGCCGCCCGCGCCCTGAGCGTCCAGACCGTCCGTGCCCGGCCCGGGGAGCCCGATACCGCCGCCCCCGCCCTCGCCCGGCGAACCGCCGAACACCGCGACCGCGCCCCGCTTCTCGGCCTCGCGCGCGAGGTCGACCTCGTACTGCGACAGATCCCCCGCGTCCGTGGAGACCGGCATCGTGATGCGTACGGCCTTGCCCCGGATGTCGCCGACGCGCTCCCAGTCCTCGGGCAGGCCCTCGCCGACGTCGACGAGTTCGGTGGTCACCGGGTCCTTCGGCGGGTTCGCGGAGATCGCGCCGCGCCGGACCTGGATCTTCCCGCCGCCCGCGTACGCGGCCGCGGGGATCCGCAGGCCGGTGATGGACGCGCCGACGGCGATGACCTCGTCGGCGGAGCCGGGCGAGCTGACGGTGCCCGTGCCGGGGCCGTCGTTGCCGGCCGCGGCGACCACCACGGCACCGGACTTGGACGCGGCGGTGGCGGCCAGGCCCACCGGGTCGCTGCCGTCGCCCCAGGAGCCGATGGACAGGTTGATCACGTCGGCGCGGTGCGGGTTGGCCGGGTCCACCGCGGCCTCGATGCCCGCGATGATGTCGGACTCGCTGCCGTAGCCCTCGGCGCTCATCACCTTGTACGCGGTGAGCGAGGCCTCGGGGGCGACACCGGTGACACCGCCCGGCTGCGCGGGCGACGCGGCGACGATGCCGGCGACATGGGTGCCGTGGCCGTTGTCGTCCATCGGGTCGGCGTCGCCGTTGACGAAGTCGTAGCCGCCGACGACCTTCTTGCCCTCGCCGATACCGCCGCCGAGGTCCGGGTGGCCGTAGTCGACCCCGCTGTCGATGACGGCGACGGTGACGCCCTTGCCGCGGGCCTTGCCGCCCTCGGGTGCCCTGCGCTCCCAGACCTGGGGGGCGTTGATGTGCGGCACGCTGTCGTCGGCGAGCGTACGGAAGACACGGTCCTCGTGGACGGCCGCGACGCCCGGCAGCGACTTGAGCCGGCCGACCTCGGAGGCCTTCACGGTCACCGCGACGGCGTTGAGCAGCAGATTGAGCTTGCGCGGCTTACGGGCATCGACGCCCGCTTCGTCCAACCGGTCCAGGAATGCACCCTGTTCGGCCTTCAGATCCTTGCGCTCCGACGCCACACCCGCCGTGTCGGCGGAGTCCAGGCGGCCCTTTCCGGCCACCGGGGCCGAGCCGTCCAGGGTCACGATGACCCGGCGGTCCGGATCGTCCTTCGAGACGGCGGTGGCCTGCGGTGAGGCGACGAGCAGTCCGCCGATCACGGCGGCCGAGACGAGGGCGGCCACCGCTCTGCCGGTGGGCAGCTGGGCGGCGCGACGAGGGGCGGCCGCGAAGGCTGCCGGCGGAGTCGTGCTCCGCGAGGGTGGTATCCGGTCCATAGCCCCTCGTCCTACGTGGCGATGAGCGGTCCGGACAACGATTCGGCCTGGCCCATTGCGGTCCCTGGCACACACGGGCCACGATCCCCGCATGTCCCACGAGTCACCCGAGACCACCCGTGAGCAGCTGACCGCAGCGGGTGTCGACCCCTTTGACGAGCGCGTTTACCGCGAGGTCCTGGTCCGGCACACCGCCGCGCCCACCGAGCTGGCCGACCCCCTCGGCTGCTCACCGGACCGCGCGGCCCGCGCGCTCGACCGGCTGCGCGAACTCGGCCTGGTGGGACGGCTTTCGGGCGGCCGGCGCCGTTACGCGGCCATCGAACCGGGCGCCGCGATCGAGGCCCTCGTCCGCTCCCGTACCGCGGAGCTCGACACGGTTCGGGAGGCGGCGGGCGAATTGTCCCGGCTGTTCGACGCGGCCAAGTCCGGCGGTACGGAGGAGGTGGAAGTCCTCACCGGCAGCGAGGCGTTGGGGCGGTGGTTCGTGCGGCTGCAGCAGGAGGCGCGCGAGGAGGTCATCACGCTGGACCGGCCCCCGTACGCGCTGACCACGTCGAATCCCGTGGAGGCGACGGCCCTGACGCGCGGCGTCCGCTATCGGGCGGTTTATGCACCCGAGGCCCTGGAGTGGCCCGGAGTCCTGGGCGACATCCGCGAGTTGATTGCGCGCGGCGAGGAGGCACGGGTGCTGCCCGGGCTGCGCGTGAAGCTCGCGATAGCCGACCGGCGGCTCGCCCTGCTCCCCCTCTCCCTGGACTTCACGGGAGAGGTGCGCGCCGCGGTGCTGCGCCCCTCCGCGCTGCTCGACGGTCTCGTCGACTACTGGGAGCTGTGCTGGCGTACGGCGACCCCGCTCGACGCCCCCGCGGACGATCCCCTCGCGGAGGACGACCGCCGGATGCTGACGCTGCTGGTCGCCGGGCTCAAGGACGAGGCGATCGCACGGCAGCTCGGCTGGTCGGTGCGCACGATGCGGCGCCGTATCAGCGCGCTCAACGAGAAGCTGGGTGCGGCGAACCGCTTCCAGGCCGGGGTGATCGCGGCGCGGCGTGGCTGGATCTGATCCGTCGGGTCGGTCGGAATCCGACCCCCTGGCCCGGTCGGTATCCGACCCCTCGGGCCGCCCGGCCCGTCCGGTCCGCGAGATACCCCGTTGGGCGCGGCCGCATGCTGGCCTAGCCTCCTGAGCATGGCGAACGCAGAGCTCAACGGCATCCGGATCGCATACGACGACGAGGGCAACGGGCCCGCCCTGGTCCTCGTCCACGGTCACCCCTTCGACCGCTCGATGTGGGCACCCCAAGTGGCGGAGTTCCGCAGGGACTTCCGGGTGATCGCGGCCGACCTGCGCGGCTACGGGGAGTCCTCCGTCGTCCCGGGCAAGACCCCGCTCGACGTCTTCGCCGCGGACGTCCGCGCCCTCGTGGACCACCTCGGCATCGGCTCGTTCGTGCTCGGCGGGCTCTCCATGGGCGGCCAGATCGTCATGGACTGCTACCGGCAGTTCGGACCGCGGATCCGGGGTCTGGTCCTCGCGGACACGTTCCCCGCGGCGGAGACCGAGGAGGGCAAGGCGTGGCGGCGCGAGATGGCCGACCGTCTCGTACGGGAGGGCATGAAGCCGTACGCCGAGGACGTCCTGTACAAGATGGTCGCGCCGCACGCGGATCCGGCCGTCGCCGAGCACGTCCTGCGGATGATGACCGCCGCCGCCCCCGAGGGCGCGGCGGCTGCGCTGCGGGGCCGGGCCGAACGGCCTGACTACCAGGACCTGTTGACCCGGGTCGCCTGCCCGGCGCTCGTCGTGGTCGGCCGGGACGACGAGTACACGCCGGTCGCGGACGCGGAGGCGATGCACGCCGCGCTGCCGGATTCGACGCTGTGCGTGGTGGAGGGCGCGGCCCATATGCCGAACCTGGAGAAGCCCGAGGAGTTCAACGCGGCGCTGCGGACGTTCCTTTCGGCGCTGGGCTAGGGATTCGGCGCTGGGCTGGGGCTTCGCCGGTGGGCTGGGGCTTCGCCGGTGGGCTGGGGATTCGCCGCTCGGCTAGGGATACCGCACGCCGAACCACTGCTCGGCCCCGAACTCCTCGAACCGCTCCACCTCGGCGAAGCCCAGCTTCTGCGCCAGCCGCAGGGAGCGTTCGTTGGCGGTCTGCGTGGTCAGCACGACGGGCTCCCCGGGCAGCGCGCCCGCGCACCAGGCGAATGCGGCCGCGCAGGCCTCGGCGGCGTATCCGTGGCCCCAGGCCCGCGGCAGCAGCAGATAGCCGAGCTCGGCCTCCAGGGCGTCCGGCCGCACATGCCCGGGCCGCTCCGCGTCCCGCCGGACGAAGGTGAGGGAGCCGATCATCGCCCCGTCGTGTTCGATCACGAAGGCGCCGGGGCGACGTCCCGGTATCGCGGGGACGGCACGTTCGAGCTCGGCGCGCGGCTGGGCGCCGCCGAGGTACGTGTGCACCTCGGGGGACGCGTACAGGTCGATGAACGCCGTACGGTCCCGTGCCTCGGACTCGCGCAGGACGAGCCGTTCGGTGCGGATCGGGGCGGGGGGCCAGGGCACGGGTCCGAGTTCAGCCATGGCCGGGAGCCTATGACGTGGCGCAGCGCCGGCCCATGGCTCGGGTGGCGCGGAACCTCGGCCCACGCGGAACCTCGGCCCACGCGGAACCTCGGCCCACGCGAAAACCTACGACTTGGCCTGCGCCGCCCCGTCGGCCGTCTGCGGTGAGGCGATGGCGCGGGCCGCCTGGATCTCGCGGCGGAGCGGCGCGAGCACGCTGTCGTCGTCGCCGTCCGGGAGGTGGACGCAGACCGCCTCCAAGGTGTCCGTGTCCCGCAGGCCTTCCGCCAACTCCTCCAGGTGACGGCAGAGTTCGGCCGATTCCTCGGGGGCCGGGCGGGGTGCCCCGTGCCGGATGCGGACGCGCGCGGCGGTGGTGGCGTCGACGACCCGTTCGACCGCGACGACCAGCGGCCACCACGCGGCGGCCCGGGGCCCGGTGGGCGGCGGTTCGGTGAGGGCGCGCTGGAACTCCGAGCGTACGGAGGACAGATCGCGGTAGAGGCGGCGCCGCATCCGCGCGCGGGCCGCCGGGTCGGGGACGCCCGGCGTGGCCGGATCGAGGAAGGCCATCTCGACATAGCGGGCCGTGTCGGCGACCGCGTCCGCGAGCCGGTCGCCGATCCGGGTCGACCAGCTCTCGGGCCACAGCAGATAGCCCGCGACGAGGGCGATCGCGCAGCCGATGAGGCTGTCGTAGAGCCGGGGCATGACGAGGGCGAAGCCCTGCTGGTTCATGGTGTCGGACAGGAGCAGGATGACCGGGGTGATGGCGGCCGTCTGATAGCCGTAGCCGCGCGGGGTCAGCGCCGGGATGAGCGGCGCGAGCACGAACAGGACCGGCACGTCCCACCAGCCGCGCGGCACCTCGGCGAGCACCGCCGCGGCGATCAGGAGGCCGGCCGCGGTGCCCACCGCGCGCATCACGGCGCGCGAGAAGACCGAGCCGAAGTCGGGCTTCATCACGAAGGTGATGGTGAGCGCCACCCAGTACGAACGCTCCACCTCCACCAGGGATACGAGGGCCTGCGCGATACCGATGCAGAGCGCGAGGCGCAGCCCGTAGCGCCAGGACTCGGCGGAGATCAGGACGTTGCGCGCGGCCCGGCGGGCGCGCTGGGTGAGGGCGCCGGGGGTGCCGAGGTGGTCGTCGACGTTGTGCGGGTCCTCGTCGGCGATCACGTCCGACGCGTGCCGTACGGCGTGCTCGACGGCGCGGCCCGCGGTGGACTCGGCTTCCGGCAGGCCGAGTTCGACCCGCCCGGGGTCCCCGCGCTCGACCCCGTCGGCGAGCCGGCGCACCGCTGCGGCCACCTCGGGCGGCAGCGGGCGGCCGCTCAAGTGGGCGGCGGGGGCGGCCTCGACGATCAGCGTGAGGGCGTTGAGCTGGGTCACGAGGCGGACGAGGTCCTGGTTGCGGCCGTGGTCGCGGGTCCGGCGCGCGAGGACGAGGTCGTAACTCTGGTTCAGGGACTGGGTGACGGCCTGGCGCGCGTCCTCGTACACGGCCTGGTCGCCGCCCGCCGCCTCGAGCAGCGCGGCGGCCTGCCGGTAGGCACCGGCGACCTCGGTCCGCTCGGCCCGCCCCTGCCGCAGCGGCCAGGCGAGCAGCGCGAGCAGCAGGACGAGCAGCCCGCCGCCCGTCATGAGGAGCGGTGCGAGCCACCACTGGCCGGGCATCGGAAGGCCGGCCCCGACGATCGCGTTGAGCAGCAGAAGCAGCCCCGATACGGAGGCCACGGCGCCGATCGTCGAGATCATCCCGGACACCAGCGCGACGAGCGTGAGCACGCCGACGGCCAGCCAGCCCTGCCCGAAGACGAGCGTCCCGACCAGCACGCCGACGGCGCCGAAGAGCTGGGGGATCGCGATGTTGATGACCCGCATCCGGTACGCGGACGCGGTGTCGCCGATGACGCCCGACAGCGCGCCCATGGAGGCGAGCGCCCCGTACGCGACGTGATCCGTGGCCAGGCCGATCACCAGCGGCAGCGTCATCGCGACGGCCGCACGCACCACGGCGGGCCAGGGGATGGGGGCCGGTGCGGGCTTGAGCGTGCCCACGGTCCGTACGAGCCACTCGGGTGGGGAGAAGGTGGAACCGGCGGCTCGGGGGTCGGACACGGAGGGCATACGACCATGGTGTCACCCCCCGCCCCACCTCTCAGAGCGGCGCTCACCCCGCGTACAGCACCAGCTCCACCACGAGGGCCCGGTGGTCCGTCCCCGCGAGCTCCAGGAACCGCGCCGCGCGCGGCTCCAGCGACGGCGAGGTCAGGACGTGATCGATCTGCGTGCCGAAGGGCGAGGCCACCGTCGCGGGCCAGGACGGGGTACGGCCCTGCCCCGTGACCGCCGCCGCGTCCCGGAGCCCCGCGTCGAGGAGCTGCCGGAACGCCGCATGGTCCTGGGACGCGTTGAAGTCCCCCGCCACCACGAGGGGCGCCGACGACCGGCGGCGCACGACCCAGTCCCGCATCGCCCCGAGCTCGCGCCGCCAGACCCCCACACCCCCCGGCACCGGCGGCACGGGATGCGCCAGCTGCAGCCGTACCTTCTGCCCGGCGATCGTCGCAAGGGCCCCCGGCATCTCCAGGCGGGACGCGATCCCCGCCTCGGCCACCAGCGGATACCGGCTGAGGATGGCCGAGCCGTGCGATCCCGGCGAAGGCACGGCCGACTCGTGGGGGTAGCCGAGCTCCGTACGGAGCAGGTCCAGGCATCCCGCATCGCATTCCTGGACGAAGACCAGGTCGGGCCGCTCCCTGCGGACCGCGTCGACGAGCTCCGAAGTCGCCCTGCCGAACAGGACGTTGGAGGTCAGGACCGTGATCCGGGCCGCCTCGCGCCCGTCCGCGCGCGCCGAGGCCACCGACGAACCGGCCGGATCGTACGGCTGCAGGAACCAGGCCGTCACCGCGAGCACGGCCACCGCCCACACAAGGCCGAGCCGCCAGCGCGCGAGCGCCGCCGCACCGAGGGCGAGCGCGCCGGGCACGAGCAGCCACGGCAGGAACGCGAGCAGCTGCGGTACGGGGGTGGTCGCGTCGATGTCGAGCGCGCGGCAGCCGGCGATCACGGTCAGGCCCGCGAGGACGAGGCCCGCGCCCCAGGCCGTGAGCCGCCGCCACAGCGGCGGGTGGTCGGGCCCTGGCGCCACGGTCGCCTGCGCGTCCAACTCCCGCCCCTTTCCGCCGCGTTGCCCCCTCGGAACCTGCTTATGAGGACGCGAGTGGCCCGGCAACCGTTGCCGAACCCTCGCTCACGAGGACGAATCCGTCGCAAGCGCCCAGATCACGAACACGCCCATCGCGATGGCGATCACGGACCAGACGGGCGCGTACGGCAGGAAGAGGAAGTACTCGACGACGTACAGCGCCGCGATGCCGATGCCCGCACCGCGCGCCCAGTCCTGGCCCTTGAGGATCCCGAACCCGACGACCGCGACCACGATGCCGATCAGGAGGTGGATCCAGCCCCAGGTGGTGAGGTCGAAGGAGAAGACATAGTCGCCGATACGGGTGTAGACGTCGTCCTCGGCGATCGCGGCGATGCCCTGGAGCGCGCCGACGATGCCGGCCACTCCCATCAGGACACCGGCGAACATCGTGCCGCCGGCGGCCCAGGCGCCCCCGGAGCCGGAGTCCTTGTCACCGGCGGGCGCGGGGCCGCCCGCCGTCGCGGAGGCCCACCCCGGGTGGGTGTCCGTGGGGCCCTTGGGGTCGGCGGTGCCGGTGGGTCCGGTGGGCTGGGTCATGGCTGCCTCCTCGCGAACGGCATATCTCGCATACGACGCATGTCGGACGCCTGTCCCGCCAGCATCTCCCCGCACCTCCCCGACCGCACCCGCACCCGGGACACCGAGCACCGCACCCGGGACGCCAGGCACCACACCAGGTCCGCACCAGTCCGCGCCCGGTCCCCACCACCCGGTCCGCCCACGCGCCCCACCCCGACGCCGCCCACGCACCCGTACGGTCCCCGTCACCGGGTCCCGCGGGCGACCCTTGCCGAGGATGGGTCCATGACCCTCCTCGGCCGGGCCGGGCACATCGCGGCCCTGACGTTCGGCGCCGCGCTCCTGGCCGTCGGCTGCACCGACGCGGAGGGACTGCACGCCGAGGAGAGCGCCGCGCCCGCCACCACCCCGCTCGCGCTGTGGGAGGACACCCACCCCAGCCCGCCCACGCCGGGCCAGAGCGCGGGCCGGCCGACCCCCGTACCGGGAGTGCCCAAGATCCCGTCCGGCGACATGGACCAGGCCGTGCCGCTCGACGTGGTCAAGGCCGATGTCGCCGAGGACGCCCGCAAGGACCGCGGCAGCGCCCGTCTGGTCCACCCCGTCGCCGCCAGGAAGATGGCGGCCTGCTCGGGCACCGCGTGCCCCGTACGGGAACCGGTCCTGCACGATCTGACGGGCGACGGCAAGGACGAGCTGATCACGGCCGTGGACATCGACGGCCGGATGAGCGAGCTGCGGGTCTACACCGTCAAGGACCAGCAGGTCACCCGGGTGCTCTCGCGGCGCGCGGTGCTCGAGGGCGTGGAGGTCGCGGCGGGCCATCTGGCGGTGCGCGAGCCGACCACGAACCCCACCTATGTCTCCGTATCGGATTACGTATGGGACGAGAAGCGCGGCGGGATGTTCCTGGAGGAGCTGAGCCTGGACACCTGCCGGGCACCCGAGCGGCAGGGCAGCCCGTGTCCGACGGAGGGCACATGACCGGCGGCGCGGCGGGCGGCCGCTGATGGGCCTGCGCTGGCGGATCGCCCTCACGATCACCGCGGTGAGCTGCGCCGTCGCGGCGGTGCTCGGCGTCCTCGTGCACAACGTGGTCACCCGCCAGGTCGTCGGCGAGGTCCGCAAGGAGGTCCGCGACGAGCTGGACTACGCCCTCAGCGCGTACGAGTACGGCACGACCATGCCCGACCGCGCCGGCATCGATCCGGCAGGGCTGCCGCAGCGGCTGCGCGACCTCGCCGCCGAGGGCCGGCGCGGCACCATCGTGGGCGAGCGCGACGGCGAGCCGGTGATGTGGAGCGCGGCGCCGGCGGACGGGAAGGCGCTCGCGGTGTGGCAGCCGTTCGGGGCGACCCGGGAACGCCTGGACACCATCGACACCGCGATCCTCGGCTCGGCCCTGCTCGCCGCGGGCACGGTCACGCTCGCCGGGCTCTTTCTCGCGGCCCGCATCAGCCGCCGCCTCAGCGCCACGGCGGCGGTCGCGCGCCGGATCACGGACGGCGATCTGGACGCGCGGGTGGGGATGAGCGCGGGGCACGGCAAGGGCCGCGACGAGGTACGGGACGTGGCGGCCGCCCTGGACAGCATGGCCGAGTCGCTGCAGCGGCGGCTGGAGTCGGAGAAGCGGTTCACGGCCGATGTGGCCCACGAGCTGCGTACTCCGCTCACGGGCATGGTCGCGGCGGCCGGACTCCTTCCCGAGGGCCGCCCCAAGGAGATGATCAACGACCGCCTTCAGGCCCTGCGCGGGCTGACCGAGGACCTCCTGGAGATCTCCCGTCTGGACGCGGGCGCGGAGAAGGCGGAGCTGTCCGAGCACCCGCTCGGCGCCCTGGTCGAGTGGGCGGTGCGCGGCACGGGTCTGGACGCGGAGATCGAGGTCGTACGGGATGTGACGGTGCGGACCGACCGGCGCCGCCTCGACCGCATCCTCAGCAATCTGATCGTCAACTCCCACAAGCACGGCCGCCCGCCGGTCACCCTCACCGTGGACGGCCGGGTGATCGAGGTGACCGACCAAGGGGACGGCTATCCACCGGAGTTGGTGGAGCAGGGCCCGCAGCGCTTCCGCACCGGCGACCCGGGGCGGGGCAGGGGGCACGGCCTGGGCCTGACGATCGTGATGGGGCAGGCCGGGGTGCTCGGCATCGAGGTCGAGTTCGGGGCGGCGGAAGGCGGGGGTGCGCGCACGGTGCTGCGGCTTCCGGAGCACTAGCGCGGACCCGGCCGGGCATCAGCAGCGGCCCGCCAAGGAATCAGCAGCGCTCCTCCGAGGCATCAGCGCAGGTCAGAGGCGCATTTACAGAGGCGTGCCCGGGTTTGTTCCCAACCGTTACATTACCTACGTATTACCCAAACATGACCTCCGTAGCTTTCTTGGTGTCGCCACCGCAAAGGGGCACAAACAGGACACCAACTTCGAGGAAGTCATCCCATGCGCGCCACCCGCCGTACCTTCCGCACCGCCGCCATCGCCACCGCCGCGGCCGCCGTACTCGCCGTGCCGGCCCACTCGGCCTTCGCCGACTCGCCCACCGCGCCGGGCACCGGCCAGGAGCAGGTCCTGCCCGGCAACGACACCAAGCCGGGCGACGAGACCAAGCCGGGCGACCAGACGAAGCCGCCGACGGACGAGACGAAGCCGGGCGACAAGGACCGCCAGCGCACGAGCGAGCCGCAGGGCCGCCAGTTCGTCAAGTCTGTGAAGCTGCCCGACGGTTGGAGCGCGAAGGTCTACAAGGAGGCCGGCAAGGGCTTCGACGCCGACCTGTTCAAGAACGGCAGCCTCCAGGCCAAGCTCGTCCCGGGCGCCAACAACGTCATGGGCTGGACCTTCACGCTCACGGGCAGCGGCGATGTGACGGCCAAGAACAACGAGGGCGGCAAGCCCGACAAGCCGAAGCCGGACACCAACGAGCGCAAGCTCGTCCGCGAGTACAAGAACCTCGGCGGCTCCGGCTTCGACGCCAAGGTCTTCAAGGTCAAGGGCGGCTACGACGCCGAAATGTGGGGCAAGGACCCCGCCTCCGGCAAGTACATCAAGTGGGACACCCTCAAGCAGCGCGGCAACAAGGCCGCACACGGCCAGCACAACGGCGCCCACTTCGTGCTCAACCCCGACGGCACCATGAAGGGCTGGACCGAGGGCGGCTCGAAGAAGGACGAGAAGAAGACCACCGAGCAGAAGAACAACCAGGGCAAGGTCGTTCCGAAGGGCGGCGTCAAGGCCGGTACGGAGAACGCCGCTTCCGGCGAGGACACCGCACTGCTCGCGGCCGGCGGCGGCATGGCCGCGGCGGGCGCGGCCGGCCTGGGCTTCATGCTGCTGCGCCGCCGCAGCGGCAACGAGGGCTGAACGTCCTCCCGTTGAGCCGAGAACGGGGCACCCCCTGGCAGGAGGGGTGCCCCGTTCTCGTCTGCGTCACAAGGGCTCAGACCCCGATGTCGCACCCGTCCTTGCGCCACACCGCGACCACCGAAGGCCGGACGTACGTGCCGGGACCGTCGGGCCAGGACGACAGCGGGTTGTCGACCGTCGCACCGTCGAGCTCGCCCGGGTGCTGGACCGCGACGAGCACGCGGCGGTCCTGGACGATCGGGCCGCAGGTCTCCGCACCCTTCGGGACGGTCAGGAACTGCTTGAGCTCACCGCGCCGCTCACCGCTCGTCGCGACACCGAACAGGCCGTCGTGCGACCCGAGCTGGGCGCCGTCCGTGGAGATCCACAGGTTGCCGTGGGCGTCGAAGGCCACGTTGTCCGGGCAGGAGATCGGCGAGACCTTGTCCTTCGGGAAGCCCGCGAAGTAGGTCGCCGGGTCGTTCGGGTCGCCCGCCACGAGGAAGAGCGACCAGGCGAACTTCGTCTGCGTCGGGTCGTTCCAGCGCTCGGTGAGCTCCAGGATCTGACCGTGCTTGTTGCTGTTGCGCGGATTGGCCTCGTCGGCGGCCGCGTAACCGGTCTTGCCGCGGTTGGAGTTGTTGGTGAGCGCGACATAGACCTTGCCCGTACGGGGCGAGGGCTGGACGTCCTCGGGCCGGTCCATCTTGGTGGCACCGACCTTGTCACCGGCCAGGCGCGTGAACACGAAGACCTCTTCGGCGCTCATGCCCTCGACATGCGAGACCGCACCCTTCGCGGTCGCCGTGGCCAGCGGGATCCACTCGCCGCTGCCGTCGAACTCGCCGTCGGAGGGCAGCTTCCCCGTGCCGTCGATCTCGATCGCCGGGGAGTCGCCGGTGAGCTTCGCGACGTACAGCGTGCCCTCGTCGAGCAGCGTCATGTTGTACGCGCGGTCGGCGCGGGAGCCGCCGCGGCGCATCTTCTTGGAGCTCACGAACTTGTAGAAGTAGTCGAAGCGCTCGTCGTCACCGCTGTAGACGACCGGACGGCCGTCGCGGGTCAGCCGGACGGTCGCGCCCTCGTGCTTGAAGCGGCCGATCGCGGTGTGCTTGACCGGGGTCGAGTCCGGGTCGTACGGGTCGAGCTCGACGATGTAGCCGTGGCGGTGCACCTCGTTGGGCTCCTGCGCCACGTCGAAGCGCTTGTCGAAACGCTCCCACTTGCGCTCGGTCGGGCCCGTGCCGATGCCGTACCGCTTGTCGGTCGGGCGCGAGGAGTTGGCGAAGTACTGGTTGAAGTTCTCCTCGCCGTGCAGCGTCGTGCCCCACGGGGTCTCGCCGCCCGCGCAGTTGTTGAGCGTGCCGAGCACCTTGGTGCCGGTCGGGTCGGCGGAGGTCTTCAGAAAGTCGCTGCCGGCCGCCGGGCCCTGCACACGGAACTCCGTGGTGGCGGTGATCCGGCGGTTGAGGTGGTGCCGCGGCACATACGTGAGCTTGCCGGTCTTCCGGTCCTCCTCGACCACGACGACACCGAGACCGTGCGCGGCCCAGGCGATCTCGACCTGCTCACGGGTCGGGTTCTCGGCGTCGTAGTCGCGGAACATCAGGATCTCGTCGGTGTACTCGTGGTTCGAGACGAGGATCTGACGGCCGTGGCCGTACGGCAGCAGCGCCAGGAAGTCGTTGTTGTAGCCGAACTGGCCGGCCTGGGCCTTCGCGGTCTGGTTCTCCGGGTCGAAGGCCGGGGCGCCGCGCAGGATCGGGTCGCCCCACTTGATGACCACGTTCTGCGCGTAGCCCTCGGGGATCGTGACCGCGTCGGCGGTGTTGGGCGCGACCGGCGTGAAGCGCAGACCGCGGGCAGCCTTGTCGCGGCCACGGCCCGTGGCGGCGGCGGCCGGGGTGGCGGCCGTGGACTGCGGGGCCTGGCCGACGATCGCGGCGCCGGCCGCGCCCGCGACCGTGACGACCGCGGCGGCCCGCATCATCGACCTTCTGGACAGGGCACCGGCTATGACATCGCCGACGTACTCGTTGTCACTGGTGTTGGGAACCTCGTGGAAGCAGGCGTCACCACAGCGGAAGCGGCACGTCATGGCCGACCGTCCACCCGGGTGCGAACCGTCCTTCATGATGAGCGGCAGCAGTTTGCGCACGTTTCCCCTCCGCGCTGGATGACCGACAAGATGTCGGAAAGCTTGTCTGGCGCGACGCTAGGGGCGCCTGCCAGCAATGCGGCGGCCGTGACATGAACGGCAGGTGAACCCCGGTTGCATGGCGGGGAGTTGAGCGGCGGTGCGCGGCGGCCGGGTGAGCTCGACGAGGGCCTGCCCATGATCACTCAGGGTGGCCGCTAACCTTACGTGTCCGCCCTGGCCAGGGGTGACGGATTACCCGGACATCCGGGAACAACTCACGTTGAAGGGTTGCGCACATGGGCATTCTGGATCGCCTGCGGAACGTGTTCGGCCGGGGGCGTGCGGTGCCTGCGGCGCGGGACGCGGAGACGGTCACGGCTTCCGACCCCGAGCCGACGATCCCGTCGCCTTCGACGGAACCGCCCGCCTCGTCCGCCCCCGCCGCCTCGGAGCCGGCCCCCGCGGCCACCCCGGAGCCCGCCGCGGCCTCGGTCCCGGCCCCCGCGGAGGAGCCCACCCCGTCCACGGTGGACGAACTGGTCTCCGCCGCCTTCGACAACCCGACCCTGGGCGAACGGGTCCCGGCGCCTGCGACGTCCACGGAGACGACGCCCGAGCCCGAGCCCACGGTCGCGCTTGAGGCGGAGGCGGAGGCGGACCCCACCAGCCGTGGGCAGGCGTCCCGCGGGGCGGGACGGGTGGGCACGGCCCCCGGTACCGGCGCACCTGCGGGGGAGGCCCGAGATGACTCGGCCTTGGTCGCACCCGCAGCGACGGAAGCAGAGCCGGTACGGGAGACCGAACCCGTCCTCGTAGAGGAGACGGAGCCGGTACGGGAGCCCGAACCCGTCCTCGTGGAGGAGACGGAGCCCGTACGGGAAGAGGGCCCCGTCCTCGTGGAGGAGACGAAGCCCGAGCCGGAGGCCGAGCCCGAGCCGGCCGCGGCAGCCGAGCCGCAGCCCGAGCCGGCGGCAGCCGCACCCGAGCCGGAGCTCGCACCGACCGCCGAGCCGGAGCTCGAGCTCACGCTCACCGTGAGCGGCAAGCCCGCGCACACCCTCGCCAGGGTGAAGTCCCGCGCCCCCGGCCTGGCAGCCGCCTACAAGGCCGCCGGAGCCGTGCTCAAGAAGCAGGAGCTCACGGGCGTCCGCGCAGACGTCTACCTGGTCCTCGACCGCTCCGGCTCGATGCGCCCGTACTTCAAGGACGGCTCCGCACAGAACCTCGCCGAGCAGGTCCTCGCCCTCGCCGCCCACACCGACGAGACCGCCACCGTCGACGTCGTCTTCTTCTCCACCGAGCTCGACGGCACCGGCACGATCACCCTCGACGAGCACGAGGGCCGGATCGACGAACTGCACGCGGGCCTCGGCCGCATGGGCCGTACCAACTACGACCGCGCCATCGCCGAGGTCGTCGCCCTGCACGAGAAGGCCGACGACCCGGACCGCCCCGCCCTGGTGATCTTCCAGACGGACGGCGCCCCGGAGTCCAAGACCGCCGCGACCGAGGCGCTCAAGGCGGCCGCCGAGCACAAGATCTTCTGGCAGTTCGTGGCCTTCGGCGACCTCGACTCCAAGGCCTTCGACTACCTCCGCAAGCTCGACCTGGACAACACCGGCTTCTTCCACGCGGGACCGGTCCCCAACGAGCTCACCGACGCCGAGCTCTACAAGGGCCTGCTCGCCGCCTGGCGCCCGTAGAAGCAGCACGAAGCAGGGCAGAAGCACCGCACAGCAGGGGCCGTCCGACCGGGAAAAATCCCGGGCGGGCGGCCCCTGCCCGTCGGCTACGATTTGTGGATTCCAGAGTGACGAGCCGCGATCATCCCGCTCGTCACCGCACGTAGCGACCCGGGAGCAGCCCGCAATGGCTCGACACCTCATCACCAGCGCCCTTCCGTACATCAACGGGATCAAGCACCTGGGCAACATGGTGGGGTCCATGCTCCCGGCGGACGTGTACGCCCGGTACCTCCGCCAGCGCGGCCACGAGGTCCTGTACATCTGCGCCACCGACGAGCACGGCACCCCCGCCGAACTGGCCGCCAAGGAGCAGGGCCTGCCGGTCTCCGAGTTCTGCGCCCAGGCGCATGACGCGCAGAAGGCCGTGTACGACGGCTTCCAGCTCGCCTTCGACTACTTCGGCCGCAGCTCCTCGGCGCAGAACGCCGAGCTCACGCAGCACTTCGCGCGCAAGCTCAAGGAGAACGGCTTCATCGAGGAGCGCGCCATCCGCCAGGTGTACTCGCCTGCCGACGGCCGCTTCCTGCCGGACCGCTATGTCGAGGGCACCTGCCCGCACTGCGGTTACGACAAGGCACGCGGCGACCAGTGCGAGAACTGCACCCGCGTCCTCGACCCGACCGACCTGATCAACCCGCGCTCGGCCATCTCCGGCTCCACGGAGCTCGAGGTCCGCGAGACCAAGCACCTCTTCCTCCTGCAGTCCAAGCTGCAGGGCGAGGTCGAGCAGTGGGTCGCGCGGCACGAGGAGGAGTGGCCGCAGCTCGCCTCCTCGATCGCCCGCAAGTGGCTGACCGAGGGCCTGCACGACCGCGCCATCACCCGCGACCTCGACTGGGGCGTCCCGGTCCCGGCCGACACCTGGCCGGAGCTGGCCGCCGAGGGCAAGGTCTTCTACGTCTGGTTCGACGCCCCGATCGAGTACATCGGAGCGACCAAGGAGTGGGCGGACGCGACCGGCGGCGACTGGAAGTCGTGGTGGTACGAGGCCGACGACGTGCGCTACACGGAGTTCATGGCCAAGGACAACGTCCCGTTCCACACGGTGATGTTCCCGGCCACCGAGCTCGGCGTGCGCGAGCCGTGGAAGATGGTCGACTACGTCAAGGCCTTCAACTGGCTGACGTACTACGGCGGCAAGTTCTCCACCTCGCAGAAGCGCGGCGTCTTCACCGACCAGGCCCTGGACATCCTGCCGGCCGACTACTGGCGCTACTTCCTGATCGCCAACGCCCCCGAGTCGGACGACTCCTCCTTCACCTGGGAGCACTTCACCGCCACGGTGAACAAGGACCTGGCCGACACCCTCGGCAACTTCGTCAACCGCGTCCTGTCCTTCTCGCGCAAGCGCTTCGGCGACGACGTCCCCGCGGGCGGCGAGCCGGGCGAGGCCGAGACGAAGCTGGGCGCGGAGATCTCCCGCCTCCTCGCCGAGTACGAGGAGCAGATGGAGGCCCTCCAGTTCCGCAAGGCGGCGGCCGCGCTGCGCGCCCTGTGGTCGGCGGGCAACTCCTACCTGGAGGAGAAGGCCCCCTGGCTGGAGATCAAGACCAACCCCGAGGGCGCGGCGCTGACGCTCCGTACGGCGATGAACCTGATCCACCTCTACTCGGTGGTCTCGGAGCCCTTCATCCCGGCGTCGTCGGCGGCGATGCGCGCGGCGTTCACGCTGCCGGACGACACGGCGACGTGGGTCTCGGCCGACGAGGCCCGCGCGCTGAACTCGGTCCCGGCAGGCACCCCGTTCACGGTCCCGCCGGTCCTCTTCGCCAAGATCCAGGACGAGGACCTGGCGGCGTACAAGGAGCGGTTCGGGGGCGAGGGCGCGTAAGCGTTCCGGCAACTCACGGAAAGGGCCCGGAAGTCGAGGTGACTTCCGGGCCCTTTCGCGTGTGCCGCGTCCTGGAGCACGTGCAGCAGTCCTAGATCACATTCAGCAGTCCCGCACCGCCCAGCAGCACCGGGTCCGACTGCTTGATGCCCAGGGTCGACGGCAGGAACATCCGGCTCCCCGTTCCGGTGGGCCGGGACGAGCCGCCGGGGAGCACCCAGACAGCACCCTGGTAGGAGTTCTCGCCCCTTGCGCTGACGATCAGTTCGGGCCGGCCGTCACCGTTCAGGTCTCCCGCGCCGACCGTGGTGCCGAACTGGTCCTCCAGTTCCGAGGCGCCCGGAACCGAAGCGGAGTCCTGGCTGAAGGCATAGGAGCCGGTACCGAGTGCGCCGCCGCGCATGCCGGGGATGACGGTGACCTGGCCTGCCAGCCGGGTGCTGCCGAGCGCCTCGTACGGCGATCCGACGATGATCTCGGCCGCACCGTCACGGTTCAGGTCGACCACTGCGACGGAAGCGCCGAAGCTGTCGCCCCGCTCGCCCGCACCGGGCACACCCGCGGTGTCCTGGCTGATGTGCACGGGCTGCGCGTCGGGCGCGATGCCCGTGGCCGAGCCGAACCACACGGAGACCCGGCCGCCGACAGCGCCCCGGTCGGCCCCGCTGGGATCCTCGGCGTCGCCGACGACCACGTCGCCGTACCCGTCACCGTTGACATCGCCGATCGCGCCGTCCAGGCCATCACCTTGGGTGAGCCGGGGGTCGCCCACGGTCACGTGGTTCACGTACACCCGGCCGCCCTCGTCACCGATCCGGCTGGAGAACAGCACGCGGTCCGCGACACCGTTCTTGTCGATGTCGCCGAGCGCCACGTTCTCGATCGACGGGGTGTCCCTGTTGAGCCACGCACCCCCGGTCGTACCCGTACGACCGAAAGGCCCCTTGTACTCGGCCGTCCCGTGCCAAGAGCCGGCGAGCACCTTGCTGTTCGCCGCCGTGCTGCCCCCGTACGCGGCCACATCGAGCCCGAAGAAGCCCGAGCCGGGCGCCACCTGCTTGAGCTCGGCACCGCTGTTCAGTCCCGTGCTGCTGCCCCACAGCACGCTGACCATGCCGGCATCGGCCTGCGCCAGATCCTCGTACGGCGTCCCGACCACGAGGTCGGCATAGCCGTCGCGATTCAGGTCGGCCACGGCCGTGCTGCTGCCGAAGCCGTCGTTCGCCTCGCTTCCGCCGGGGACACCTGGCGAGTTCTGCGTAATCACCGCACGCTTCGTGGCCGAGACCCCGCCCTTCGCGCCGTAGACCACGATCACGGCGCCCGCGGACTCGCGCCCCGATACGTTCATCCAGGGAGCTCCGAGCACCAGGTCGCGGTAGCCGTCCCCGTTGAAGTCACCTGGTGTCGCCATCTGGACGGCGCCGGCCGTGCCGGGCAGCAGCCCGAGCCCGACCGCTCCCGCGACCACGACGGCTACCGTCCCCGCCGCGGATCTCCGCCCGCGCCTGAGTCCTCCCATGTCTGTCCCACCCCTGTTGATATCCCGCCCCGGAATCCCGGGGGCCACCCAGGTCCTCCCCGAACCCGGTCCGACACCGGTCATGACGGGCTGATCGCACACGTCACTCGGGCATCAGCGGGATCTTAGGCCCCGGCAGCGCTCCGCCCAACAGGCCGTGGGGCGCAACTTCCGGAGCGGACGTCAGTGCGTACCCGTGGGCTCCGCCGGGGCGTCGGACAGATCCACCGTGTCGTCCGGCAGGGGCAGACCCCGCAGCCACTGGCTGACCGCGCGGCGGGTGGTGCGGGTTCTGCGGGCCCGTGCCCATGCGGAGGACCAGTCGCCGGCGCGGATCACCGTGAAGTTCCGGGGTGCGCCGGGCTGTCGGGGCGGCAGGCCGGCGAGCTGTTCCCCGTCGGCTTCGGTGAGGAAGACGCAGAAGACGGGCCGGTCCGCCGCCTCGCGCAACACTCGTAGCACGTCAGGGCCGTCCAGCGGATCCTCGGGGAGGTACACCAGCGCCACGGTGGGCAGGTCCTCGCTCGCGGCGCAGAGGTCGAGCACCGCGCGCAGCACGGGCGCGAGTCGGCGTCGGCCGCGGAACATCTCCCGGCCGGCCGGCTCCTGGAACTCCCGTGTGAACCACCGGTCCGCCCACTGCTCGGGGGTCTCCCTGCGCGGCGGCGGAATCTGCACCGGCTCGGCGTCGAACAGCCAGACAGGCATGGCCCGTCGGCCCAGCTCCTGCTCGGAGAAGTCGAGCGCGAAGAGGCCGGCCGACCGCGTCGACGGCGACTGGAACTGCGTCCGGCCGAAGGCCGCGAGCGCAAGGACCACGTTCATCGGACCACCCCCGGGCCGGATGCTACTGCCTTCCGGTGCGGGTCTTCTCGGGATCGGCCGCGATTAACCCTCACCGCACCGAGACCGTCGCCTCACCGCGCCGAGACCGTCACCTCACCACAGCGAGACCGTCGCCTCACCGCGCCAGGGCCGCCGCATCCCCCATCACCACCACCGGCGCGCTCTCCTCGTCCAGCCACGTGAGCAGCTCCCGCATCCGCGGCTTCGCCAGCGTCACACAGCCCTGCGTGGGCGCTCCGTGGTCCACGTGGAACCAGATGCCGCCGCCGCGGCCCATGCCGAGCGGGCGGGTCCAGTCGAGCGGGGTCGTACCGGGCTTGCGGTTGTAGTTGATGGCGACGACATAGTCGAAGGCGTCGCCGAGCGGCTCGCCCGCCACGTTCGTGCCGCGGGCGACGAAGGCCGGGCCCGTGTCGTACGGGAGTTCCGTGCCCGGGTCGCGCTCGTGGCCTCCCGCGTCGGTGAGCCCGAACACCCCGATGGGAGACCGGAGATCACCCTGAACATGGTGGTCGGTCCAGCCCTTGACGGCATTGTGCGCGGGCCAGGCCTCGCCGACCGGAAGCCAGCCGTCGCCTTCCCGGCGATAGCGCCGGGCCGAGCCGGTGCCCTCGTCGGGTCCGTCTCCGGTGACGACGATCGCCTGGCGGGCCGAAGCGGGTATCCGTGCGCGGGTCTCGGGGCCGAGGCCCGGTATCTCGCGGGGCTCCGGGGCGGTTTCGGCCTGCGGTCTGGGCGCCGGCTGCCCGGACCGGTCGCCCTGCGCCCGTAGGCCGGACGTCTTGCGCGAGGTGTCCTCGGCGGTGGTGCCGCCGCAGGCGGAGAGCAGAAGTCCGCTGGCGAGCACGGCCGTTGCGGCGGCGGCCCAGCGAGGGGTACGGGCAGACATGAAGGGCCTTTCGGCAAGCAGGGAGGAAAAGGAAGAAGGCAAGGAAGGCAAGGGGGACAGAGAAGAGGGGAGAGAAGAGGGCGGAGGAAAAGAAGAGGAGGAAAAGAGAGGAGGAGGGAGACGGCAAGGCGCCAGGTCAGCGGTCGGCAGGTGCCTTGGTCGCCGAAGTCGGGGGCCGGGAGGCGTACTTGGCGAAACGGACGCCGGCGAGCATCCGTCGCATCACCTCCGCCTGCTCCCCCGCCGCGGCGGACCCGCCACTCGCGCACAGCGTCGCGGCGAGCGCGGCATCGGGCTGTCCGGGCACCTTGGCCAGGCCGTAGTACTGACGCGAGGCGCCGATCGAGCGGCACACCCCGTCGAGGGACGTACCGTCGAGGCGCGGCGGCGACTGGGCCTTGCCGGCGAGCGTCGGCGTGCGGTCCAGGGTGAGGATCAGCAACGCGCCGCCGGACTCGGGCAGTCGGTCGAGCGGCGGGCACACCCCGATCCCGTCCCGTGCGCACGCGCTCCCGCCGCCGCCGAGCGGCTGCGGTGCCGCGTAGGCCACGGCCCGCATCTTGTTCCCGCGGTCCTCCGGAACCGCCAGGCCGTACCAGCCGCGGGGCAACTCCACCGTGAGACCGGCCAGTTCGGAGTGGCGGAGCAGATCGCGCGAGGCCGAGGCCGCGGGCGGTACGAGGGCGGGTCCGGTGTCCTTCGGCGGATCGGGCAGCAGCGTGCCGGCGAGCACCGCGGCGGCGGCGACACAGGAGCCCGCCGCCGCGGCCGTACGTCTGCGCCGTCGCCGCACCACCCGTTCCCGCAGCCGGCGCATCCGCAGAGCCGGGGCGGGCAGCCGGGGCACGGTCCGCTCCAGGAGTTCACGCAGCTCGCGCTCGTCATCCGCGGTCATCGCGCACCCCCACGTACTCGGGCAGCACGGCCCGCAGCGTGCGCAGCGCCTTGGCGGACTGGCTCTTGACGGTGCCGGTCGCACAGCCCAGGGTCGCGGCCGTCTCCTCGACGCTCAGGTCCTCGAAGTAACGCAGCACGACCACCGCCCGCTGCCGCACCGGCAGCGCCCGTACGGCCGCGGCGAGCGACTGCTCCAGCTCCACGCCCTCGTACGCGTCCGACGTGGCCGCCCGGTCCGGGAGTTCGCCGTGCGGCACCTCGCCGCGCCAGCGCCGTCGCCACCAGGAGGCATGCGTATGCACCAGGGCTTTGCGGACATACGCCTCGGGGTGATCGTCCGCGATCTTCTGCCACTTGGGCCAGACACGGGCGAGCACCGTCTGCAGCAGATCCTCGGCGAGGTGGGCGTCGCCGGTGAGCAGCCAGGCCATCCGGAGCAGGCGGGGACCACGGGCGTCGACGAACGCCTCGAAGTCGCCCTCCCCCTCGTCCTGCCCCCCGCGCATCGCCGTCCCGCCGTTCTCTTCGGTCTCTCACACTGAGGCAACCGGCTGGCCCCCCGACCAGGTTGCCTCGCGCGGCCGACTGCCGGGAAGGCGGGGTGGCTCCGGAGTTGAGGGGGTGACTCCGGGTTGGGCACGGGTTGTCCGCGTGCTCGGCCCTGTCGGAGCACGCTGCTAAAGTGCGGCGTTTCCAAGCTCGGCATGTACATCACACAACGTCACACAGCGCATACGCAGTTCGCGTCGTTTCGCGTCCTAGGGGGGGCCTTGAGCGCGCAGTTGTATCCGGCTGCCAAGGAACTGGCGAAGGTTCTCTGGCAGCACCACACGATCTACCGCGAGCGCGACGGGGGGATGGTGATCCGCGGGGAGCACGTCCAGCGGTGGATCAGCCTCGGGGTCGCGGGCACGCGGGGGGACGTCCGTATCCGCGCGGGGCTCATCCTCGACGGCGGCACGACGGCCCCCGCCCGTACGGAGACGGTCGTCCCGCTGGCCGCGGGCACCGCCGAACTGGCCACGGCCTGCCGCCGTCTCCTCGCGGACCTGACGTCTGCGGCGGAGCCGCCGACGCCCACGCACGAGCCCCGCGCGTCGAAGCAGCGCAAGGCGCCGAAGGCCCCCAAGGCCCCGAGGCCGCCGAAGACCGGGCGCACCCGGGGCCGCAGAATCGCCACGTGGATCGTCGGCGTACTCGCCATCAGCGCGGTCACGCTGTACGCCCTGGCTTCCTACTCGGCTTCGCTGGGCGGGTAGTTCAGCGGAGCGCGCGAGGTCGGCGAGGGCTGGGGCGCGGGGCCTCACAGGGGGCAGGGCTGAGCCCCGGTTTCGGGAAGGGGCGGGTAGGGGAAATCCAGCCCCCCGCAGGCGCCGCCCACCCGCACCCGCCCACCGACCCGCAGGTCCTCGCCCTGCGGGCCCAGGACTGGCAGAGAGCCGTACGGCAATCGGCAGAGGCAGCAGCACGGCGAAGGGCCCGGAACCAGCGCGGTTCCGGGCCCTTCCTCACGTCCATACGGCTACTCGGCGGCGTCCTTCTTGGCCACCGGCTTGCGCAGCGCGATGTTCAGCTCGCGCAGACGGGACTCGTCCAGCTCCGTCGGGGCGCCCATCATCAGGTCCTGCGCGTTCTGGTTCAGCGGGAACGCGATCGTCTCGCGGATGTTGGGCTCGTCCGCGAGCAGCATGACCATGCGGTCCACGCCCGGGGCGATCCCGCCGTGCGGCGGGGCGCCGAAGCGGAAAGCACGCAGCATGCCCGCGAACTCGTGCTCCACGGTCTCCGCGTCGTAACCCGCGATCTCGAAGGCCTTGAGCATGATGTCGGGCTCGTGGTTACGGATGGCGCCGGAGGACAGCTCGATGCCGTTGCAGACGATGTCGTACTGCCACGCCAGGATGTCCAGCGGGTCCTTCTCCTCCAGGTCCTGCATGCCGCCCTGGGGCATCGAGAAGGGGTTGTGCGAGAAGTCGATCCTGCCGGTCTCCTCGTCCTTCTCGTACATCGGGAAGTCGACGATCCAGCAGAACCGGAACACGCCCTCCTCGAAGTGGCCCGCACGCTTGGCGGCCTCGACGCGGACCGCGCCCATGATCTTCGAGACCTCGTCGAACTCGCCGGCGCCGAAGAACACCGCGTGACCGGCGGTCAGACCCAGACGCTCGGTCAGGACCTTGTTGTTCTCCTCGGTGAGGAACTTGGCGATCGGGCCCTGGAACGAGCCGTCCTCGCCGACGCGGATCCAGGCAAGGCCCTTGGCGCCCTGCTCGACCGCGTAGTCACCGAGACCGTCGAAGAACTTACGAGTCTGGCCGGCGGTGTCCGGCACGGGCAGCGCGCGCACGTGCTTGCCGGCGAACGCCTTGAACTCCGAGTCCGCGAAGACATCGGTGATGTCCACGAGCTCCAGCTTGGCGCGCAGGTCCGGCTTGTCGTTGCCGTACTTCAGCATCGACTCGCGGAACGGGATCCGCGGGAAGGGCGAGGTGACCTCGCGACCGCCACCGAACTCGGTGAAGATCTCCGTCATCAGCTTCTCGATCGGCTGGAAGACGTCCTCCTGCTCGACGAAGCTCATCTCGACGTCGAGCTGGTAGAACTCGCCCGGCGAACGGTCCGCGCGGGCGTCCTCGTCGCGGAAGCAGGGCGCGATCTGGAAGTAGCGGTCGAAGCCCGAGATCATGAGCAGCTGCTTGAACTGCTGCGGGGCCTGCGGCAGCGCGTAGAACTTGCCCGGGTTCAGACGGGACGGCACCACGAAGTCGCGGGCGCCCTCGGGCGAGGTGGCCGTCAGGATCGGCGTGGCCATCTCGTTGAAGCCGAGCGCGACCATCTTCGAGCGGATCGAGGCGATGACCGCGCTGCGCAGCATGATGTTCTTGTGCATGCGCTCGCGGCGCAGGTCCAGGAAGCGGTACTCCAGGCGGCGCTCCTCGCCGACACCGTCGTCCTGGTTGATCTGGAACGGGAGCTGCTCGGCCGCACCGAGGATCTCCACCTCGGCGACCTCGACCTCGACCTCACCGGTGGGCAGCTCGGGGTTCACGTTGTCGGCGCCGCGGGAGACGACCTTGCCGTCGATCCGTACGACCGATTCCTTGGTCTGCTTGTCGAGGGCCTCGTACGCGGGGGTGCCGGGGCGGGCGACGAGCTGGGTGATGCCGTAGTGGTCGCGCAGATCGATGAAGAGGATGCCGCCGAGGTCGCGCCGATTGTGCAGCCAGCCGCTGAGCCGGACGTCCTGGCCGACGTCGGTGGCGCGGAGCTGGCCGCAGGAATGGGACCGGTACCGGTGCATTTTTCTTCATCCAGTTCGTGGGTTCGCGTCGTCGTTCGTCGCGAGACAGGCGGGAATCAACGCGCTCAAGGTTACCGGGCGCGCCGGCCGGGCCCCGTCGCCTTTTCGGGCCGTGGGCGCCCGCCCCCTCGCCCTGCCGCGACGTGCAGCTTTCGGCCCCCCGTACTTAATCTGGGTCAATGCGAACGGACCCCGCCGACGAGCCGGCCGCGTGCCTGCCCCCGGTCGGGGACGTGCTCGAGGCCGTCGCCACCGGCCTGTGGCGCTGGGACAACGCCTCCGGCGTGGTGACCCTCGACGCCGAGGCCGCACGCCTGCTCGGCCTCGGCACCCCCGAGGCCCCGATCGAGGGTCCCGTCGCTCTGACGGAGGCAGGGATCCGCTCCCGTTTCCACCCCTCGGACTGGAACGAGATCAACGGCGTCGTCAACCTCGCCGTGCTCGAAGGCACCCTCGCGGAGGCCCGGCTGCGCGTCATGGACGAGCACGGCCGACACGTCCGCACGGTCCGCAGCCGTACGAAGCCGCTGGTGGACGAGGACCACTTCGAGCTGATCGGCACGCTCCAGGAGGTCACCGAACCGCCCCCGGGCGCCTCCGCCCGCACCCCCGTGACCGGCGACTGGCGCAGGTCGCGCGAGGCGTTCCTGCTCGACGCCGGCCGCGCCCTCGCCGAGGCCCGTTCGACCGCCGAGGTCCTGCGGGTGGCGGCGGGCCTGTCGATGCCCGGCTTCGAGCCCAACGGTCTCGCCGTCTTCGGCGTCCAGGGCGACCATCTGTCGATCATCGGCCACCACGGCCATACGACGGACGACGAGCAGCCCTTCCGCGACATCAGGCTGGACGCCCAGTACCCGGCCGCCGACGTGGTCCGCACCGGCCGGGCGATCTATCTGTCGAGCCCGGAGGAGTACGCCTCCCGCTACCCCGCCACCTGGCCCTTCGCGCGCCGCTTCAACCGCCAGTCCTGGGCCTTCCTGCCGCTGACCGTCTCGGGCCGCACGATGGGCGCCTGGATGGCGGGCTTCGCGCACCCCGTCTCCTTCACGCCGGACGAGCGCTCGGTCCTGACCACGGTCGCCCGGATGCTCGCCCAGGCCCTGTCCCGCGCGGGCGCCGCCGAGACCGAGCGCGAGCTCACCGAGGGCCTGCAGCGCTCGATGCTGCCGACGCTCGGCCCCGAGATACCGGGCCTGTCGGTCGCCGCGCGCTATGTGCCCACCGGCGGCGGGCTGCAGGTCGGCGGCGACTGGTACGACATGATCCCGCTGCCGGGCGGCCGGTTCGCGCTCGTCATCGGCGACGTACAGGGCCATGACGTACGGGCGGCGGGCCTGATGGGGCAGCTGCGGATCGCGCTGCGCGCGTACGCGTCCGAGGGCCACCGCCCCGACGCGGTCCTCTCCCGCGCCACCCGCTTCCTGTACGGGATCACCGACTCCATCACGTACGGCTCCACGGGCGGCCCCGACGCCGGCGGCACCGCGGACCCGCGCTTCGCGACCTGCCTGTACCTGGAGGCCGACCCCGCCACCGGCCACCTGGAGATCGCCCGCGCGGGCCACCCCGACCCGCTGGTGCGCACCCCCGACGGCACGGTCATGATCCGGCCCACCGCGGGCGGCCTGCCGCTCGGCATCGACCCGGACGCGGACTACCCGACGACCTCGATCACCCTCGAACCCGGCGAACTGCTCATGCTCTGCACCGACGGCCTCATCGAGACCGGCGGCCACGACATGTACACCGGCTTCACGCGTCTGCAGCCCATCCTCGAACAGCACCGCGGCGAGGACCTCGAAGAGCTCGCGGACGCGCTGGTCCAGGGCGTGATCGGCCCGTCCTCGCACCACTCCACGGGCCCGCTGGTCGACCGCCGCGAGGACGACATCGCGGTCGTCCTGCTCTGCCGCCCGGGCCAGGGCTGCGGCTGCGACGCGGGCGAGCCGGCACCCCCGGTGCGCCGCATCATGCTCTCGGTCGCCCAGCCCGAGCCCCAGCGCATCGCCGAATGCCGCCACCAGCTGCGCGACCTGCTGCACGACTGGGCCGACCCCGAGCAGGTGGACTCGGCGGTGCTCCTGGTCTCCGAGATGGTCACCAACGTGCTCGTGCACACCGACAACGACGCGCTCCTGATCGCCGAGGCCCGCGGCGAGATCGGCCGGCGCCGGCTGCGCGTCGAGGTCTCCGACTCCAGCGACGACCTCCCGCACAAGCGCCGCCCCGGCGAACTCGCTTCATCCGGCCGCGGGTTGGTCCTGATGGAACTCCTCGCGGACGCCTGGGGCGTGGACCCCCGCGGTCAGGGCAAGTCCATCTGGTTCGAGCTGTACGAAGCGGTCAAGCTCTAGCCGACCGGCCCGCGTACTGCACCCGCAGCTCGGAGTAGATCCCGAACGCCGCGGCCGTCAGGGGCACCGCCAGCAGCATCCCGAGGATGCCGGCGACCGAGGCGCCCGCCGTGATCGCGAGCATCACGACCGCCGGATGCATCTGCACGGTCCGCGACTGGATCATCGGCTGCAGGACGTGTCCTTCGAGGACCTGCACGGCAAGCACCACCCCGAGCGCCCAGAGCCCGATGATGAACCCGCGGTCGGCGAGCGCGACGAGCACGGCGACGGCGCCGGAGATGAAGGCCCCGAGATACGGGATGTACGCGCCCACGAACACCAGCGCACCGAGCCCGACGGCCCCCGGCACCTGCAGGATCAGCAGCCCGACCGTGATGCAGAGCGCATCGATCAGGGCGATCAGCGTGGTCCCGCGCATGAAGCCCTCGATGGCCTCGAAGGCCCGCCGCGCCATGGTCTCCAGCGCCTCGCCCCGGCCGCGCGGCGCGAACGAGTGCAGCGCGGACACCGCGCGGTCGGAATCCCGCAGGAAGAAGAAGACGAGCAGCAGCGCGAGCACCGCCATCGCGATCATCTCCGCCAGGATGCTCACCCCGCTGATGACGCCGGACGCGGCGGTGCTGCCGAACTTGGTGAGCAGGTCCTTGGAGTTCTTGGCGAGATCGTCGAGCGTCGCCCCGGCCACACCGAGATGCTGCGCGATCGACTTCGCGGCCTCCCGGAGCGAGGCGATGATCTGGTCCCCGGTCTCGATCAGGGCACTGACGACGATGTATCCGGCGCCGCCGACCACCAGGACCACGGCCGCACAGGTCAGCCCGGCGGCGAGGGACTTCTGCACCTTCATCTGCAGCAGGCGCCGGTACAGCGGGCCGAGCAGCGCGGTGCCGAGCAGCGCGAGCATGACCGGGGTGACGGCCGTCTTGAGGTGGATGCACAGCCAGATGCCCACCGCGGCGAGCGCGGCGAGCAGCAGGGCGAGCACGCTCCAGGCGCCGAGCTTGCGGGCGGGTTCGGGCAGCAGGGTGAGCACACGGCCAGCCGATCACCGCAGCCCCCGGCCCGCGCGCCGGAAGGGCCGCAGGAGTGACCCGGCCCTCACGACCGTCCCATATCTGTGATCGCCACGACAGATATAGCACTGAAGCGCCGGGAAGATTTCTGGCACGACAGGCGGAATTCAAATTCCTGCCGCGCAGCGCCGTTCGCACCGTGCTACATTGATGTCAGTTGCAGTTGTGGTTCCCGAAAACTTCAAGTGCCCTCATCGCCTATCCATGGCCGGTGGGAGCACTTTCGTATGTCCGGTCATTTTCCGGCGGGTTGATCATCGCGGCGACACGTATTCCGCACGGTGCGGTGTACGGAACTGCCCCGAAGGAGAATTGACATGGCTACTGGTACCGTGAAGTGGTTCAACGCTGAAAAGGGCTTCGGCTTCATCGAGCAGGACGGCGGCGGCCCCGACGTCTTCGCCCACTACTCGAACATTGCCGCCCAGGGCTTCCGTGAGCTCCAGGAAGGCCAGAAGGTGTCGTTCGACATCGCTCAGGGCCAGAAGGGCCCGACGGCGGAGAACATCGTCACCGCCTGACGCTCACGCAGTTGACAGCTGGGGCCCGCACCTTGCGTGCGGGCCCCAGCTCGTTGCTTTTTTCAGGCGAGGTTCAGCAGTATCTGCCCGCCTGCCAGAATTTCGGTCCATTGTGAATTGCACGTCGACCGGAGTTATTCGCGTATTTACCCAGGCTCGTTCTCGCAATTCCCCGTGCTGTTCGCTTTACTTCGGGAATTCCTTGGTACGTGCCGTATCAAGGAGGTTCCCATGAACCGCGCACGCACAAATGAACGTTCCGGCCGCTCACGCGGCTCCTACGGGGGAAGCAAGGGCGGCAGCTCCTACGGATCCGGGTCCTACGGGTCCGGCTCCTCCGGCCGCCGCGGCGGTGCGCCGAACCGCGGTGGCGGCGGCGGACGCCGCAGGCCCGCCCCCCAGGGGGAGTTCGCGCTGCCGGTGACCGTCACTCCCGCGCTGCCCGCGGTCGAGTCGTTCGCCGACCTGGACATGCCGGCGCCCATGCTGGCGACGCTCGGCGCCCAGGGCGTCACCGAGCCCTTCCCGATCCAGGCGGCCACCCTGCCGAACGGCATCGCCGGCCGTGACGTGCTCGGCCGCGGCCGCACCGGCTCGGGCAAGACCCTCGCCTTCGGCCTCGCGCTGCTCGCCCGTACCGCGGGCCGCCGCGCACAGCCGCGCCAGCCGCTCGCCCTGGTCCTCGTGCCCACGCGTGAGCTGGCCCAGCAGGTCACCGACGCGCTCACGCCCTACGCACGCTCCGTGAAGCTGCGCACGGCCACGGTGGTCGGCGGCATGTCGATCGGCAAGCAGGCCGGTGCGCTCCGCGGTGGTGCCGAGGTCGTCGTCGCGACCCCGGGCCGGCTCAAGGACCTCATAGACCGCGGGGACTGCCGTCTCGACCAGGTCGACATCACCGTCCTCGACGAGGCCGACCAGATGGCCGACATGGGCTTCATGCCGCAGGTCACCGCGCTGCTCGACCAGGTGCGTCCCGACGGTCAGCGGATGCTGTTCTCGGCCACCCTCGACCGCAACGTGGACCGTCTCGTCCGTACGTACCTGAGCGACCCGGTCGTCCACTCCGTGGACCCGAGCGCGGGCGCGGTCACGACGATGGAGCACCACGTCCTGCACGTCTCCGGTCCCGACAAGCACCGCACGACGACCGAGATCGCCGCCCGCGAGGGCCGGGTGATCATGTTCCTGGACACCAAGCACACGGTCGACAAGCTGACCAAGCACCTCCTCAACAGCGGAGTGCGCGCGGCCGCGCTGCACGGCGGCAAGTCCCAGCCGCAGCGCAACCGCACCCTTGCCCAGTTCAAGGACGGGCAGGTGACGGTCCTGGTGGCGACCAACGTGGCCGCCCGCGGCATCCACGTCGACGACCTCGACCTCGTCGTCAACGTCGATCCGCCCACCGACCACAAGGACTATCTGCACCGGGGCGGCCGTACGGCCCGTGCCGGCGAGTCCGGCAGTGTCGTCACTCTGGTGACGCCCGACCAGCGCCGCCAGATGAGCCGCCTCATGGCCGACGCGGGCATCACGCCGCAGACCACTCAAGTACGGTCCGGAGACGCGGAGTTGACCCGTATCACCGGCGCCCAGACGCCCTCGGGCGTCCCGGTCACCATTCCGGCACCGGCTCCCGCGGAACGCCCCAAGCGCTCCGCGTCCTCGTCCCGGGGCCGGCGCAGCCGCCCGGCGCAGGCCCGGCGCACCGGACGTCCGGCGACGCAGCGCCGTACCCAGGAGCGTCCGGCCTCCGGTGCCGCTTAGAGCTTCCGCTCGGCGCCATCGGACCGTTCTACTTAGAGCCCGTCACGCGGCACCCCTCTCCCCGAACTGTGAGGCATCATGCGCGTCGTCATCGCCCGTTTCCCCTTCGACCTCACCAAAGACGGTGTGATCGCGTCGATGAAGGGCATCAAGCCCGAGCCGATCACCGCCGGTTCGGTGCTCATCGGCCGCCGTCACTACCCGCTCAAGCAGGTGGGTGCGGTCGTCACGCGGCAGGACCGCCGTGACTTCTCCGCCGGCGAGGTCTCCCGCGCCATGACGCGTCTCGGCTTCACCTGCCGCGACGACGTCGAGGTGCCCGCGCCGGCCCGTACGCCGCTCGAGGAGGCGTCCGCCGCCCTCGGCACGTCCGAGTCCTTCGGTGCGTCCGAGTCCTTCGGCACGTCCGAGTCCTCGCTGCCGCAGACTCCCTGACGCAGTCAGACCTTGTGAGGCCCCGCCGACACCGTCGGCGGGGCCTCACTTGCGTTCCCGGAGGCCCGTCCAGATGCCTGGGCACCGGCATCCTTCTGCCCCCATGGACAAAAATCTACTCTCGCCAAAGTAGACATTGCGATGTGACGTAAGTAAGGTTTCTCTCGTACGGAAGAATCGAAGGCGAAGTACCGAGGAAGAACGGAGGAAGCAGACGCCATCAGGATCGCCTGGGCCCCGATCGTTGCCGGCCCGGGTACCGCAAGACCCCGGATGGGAAGGTGGTCCACGGTCACGCATCCGCGATCCGCGTTCGCCCGCCCCGCTCCCGGGCCGGGCAGCGCAAAGAGAAGGTCGGCGCCACAGTAGGGCCGACAGATGGTGTTGAATTTCCTTCGGGGCCCTGGTGCCATACGGCACCAGGGCCCCTCGACGCGCTGGTTCAACGAGGTGACATGACAGCAGATTCCCCGCTCAGCAATCGTCTGGACGACGATGACTACCCCGCCTACACCATGGGCCGGGCCGCCGAGATGCTCGGCACGACGCCCGGTTTCCTCCGGGCGATCGGAGAGGCACGCCTGATCACGCCGCTGCGCTCGGAGGGCGGCCACCGCCGCTATTCGCGCTACCAGCTGCGGATCGCCGCACGCGCCCGCGAGCTCGTCGACCAGGGCACCCCGGTCGAGGCCGCCTGCCGCATCGTCATCCTCGAGGACCAGCTCGAAGAGGCGCAGCGCATCAACGCCGAGTACCGCCGCGCCGAGGCCGAGCGGGCCGCCGCCGAGGGCTGACGAGGGGAATTCAGGGCTGCTCGTCGAGCGCGAGCTGCCGGACCGGACGTACCGCTAGCAGGGCCAGCGCGCAGCCGAGGCTGATCACGGCGCCCAGGACCAGGAGTTCATGGACACCGACGAGTGAACTGGCCGGTCCGGCGACGGCCTGGCCGAACGGGACCGCGAGGATCGATCCCGCGATCTCGTACGCGGCGACGCGGTTGAGTTTGTCCTGGGGGATCTGGGTCTGCACGGCGGTGGCCCACTGCACGCCCCAGTACGCCCAGCCGATCCCGCTCAGGCCGTAGCCGAGCATCATCACGGGGACCGAGGGCACCAGGCCCGCGGCCAGGGGCACCAGCGGGAACAGGCACATGGCGATGCCGCCCGCGTACAGCGGACGTACCGGCTTGATCCGGATCGCCACCAGGCCGCCGAGCACACAGCCCGCGCCGAACGCGCTCTCCACCCAGCCGAAGGCCGCCTTGCCGTGCGCCTCGATCACCGAGGCGGCGCCGACCGGGGTGATCGGACCCCAGACGAAGACGCCGAGCACCCACCAGATGAGGATCACGGACCACAGCCAGGACCGGGACCGGAACTCGACCCAGCCGGCCACCAGGTTCTGCAGCGTGGACGCGGTGCGGTCGGGTGTGAAGTGCGGGAGCCGGAGCGCGGCCAGACAGAGCCCGCTGACCACGAACGTGAAGGCGTTGACGGCGAAGACGGACGCCGGCGAGACCACCGCGACGAGCGTGCCGGCCATGGCGGGCCCGGCCAGGGTGGCCAGACCCTGGCTCACCCGGCTCACGCCGTTGGCCTTCTGCGGATCGTCGGAGACCTGAGGCACGAGGCTGGTCAGGCCGGGCTGGAACACCCCCGACCTCGGTCACGGAGAACCCGAGCGCATACATCGCGACCGCGGTCGCGACGGGCAGCATCGTGTCGCCGAGCACGGCCATGGTGCGGGGCCGTGAAGTAGAGCGTGAAGTTCCTCGTCCAGAGCCGCGAAGGGGGAGCGAGGGTGACGGTCATACGGGGCCTTCCGGATCGCGCGATACGCCTCACCCGATACGTCGACCCCGCCGGCTGTGCCGAACATGCCGTACTCGCAAGCGAGTTCGGGTTTCAGTGATCATGGTGGCGATCGCGCTCCACAAGGTCAAGATGTGGACTAGACCTTTATGGGGCCCCGTACGACCTGGGAACTCACATGCCGTGGACGGCGGGCACGGTGCCGAGCCGGCCCTTCTGGAAGTCCTCGAAGGCCTGCTGCAGCTCGGCCTGGGTGTTCATCACGAACGGCCCGTAGTGCGCCATCGGCTCACGGATCGGCTGTCCGCCGAGCAGCACGACCTCGAGGTCGGGGGTGTTCCCGTCCTGCTTCTCGTCCGCGCGGACGGTCAGCGAACCGCCGTCGCCGAAGACCGCCGTCTGCCCCATGCGGATCGGGCGGCGCTCCTCGCCGACCGTGCCGCGGCCCGCGAGGACGTACGCGAGACCGTTGAAGTCGGAGCGCCAGGGCAGCGTCACCGAGGCACCCGGCCGTACGGTCGCGTGGATCATCGTGATCGGGGTGTGCGTGATGCCCGGACCCTCGTGCCCGTCCAGCTCACCGGCGATGACACGCAGCAGCGCGCCGCCGTCGGGGGAGCTGAGCAGCTGGACCTGACCGCCGCGGATGTCCTGGTAGCGGGGGTCCATCATCTTGTCCTTGGCGGGCAGGTTCACCCACAGCTGCAGACCGTGGAAGAGACCGCCGGACATGACGAGGTCCTCCGGCGGGGCCTCGATGTGCAGGAGGCCCGACCCTGCGGTCATCCACTGGGTGTCGCCGTTCTGAATGGTGCCGCCGCCACCGTTGGAGTCCTGGTGGATGAAGGTGCCGTCGATCAGATACGTGACGGTCTCGAAGCCGCGGTGGGGGTGCCACGGGGTGCCCTTGGGTTAGACCAGATGGGGGACCAAACGGCTAGAGTCCCTCCATGAACAGGCCAGGGGTGGTGACCGGCATGGATATTCACGCCGGAGTGTACGGACGCCAGTCGGTGGGGCGGGCCAACAAGTCCGAGGTCAGCACGGTCACGCAGCGGGAGGCCGGCGTCGCCGAGGCCAAGCGGCGCGGAGCTGTGAGCATCACCGAATACGAGGACCTCGGCATCTCGGCGTTCACGGGGGACGACCGCCCGGACTTCGACCGGCTGCTCAAGGACTGCCACGAGGGCCGGATCAACCTGATCCTCGTCTACTACATAAGCCGCCTGTCGCGGATGGACCCTCTCGACGCCATCCCCATCGTCACGGAGCTGCTCAACCTCGGCGTGACGATCGTGAGCCTCACCGAGGGCGAGTTCCGCAAGGGCAACCTGATGGACCTGATCCATCTGATCCTGCGGCTCGACGCGGCGCACAGCGAGAGCAAGAACAAGAGCGACGCGGTGCGCGGCGCGAAGAAGACAGCGGCGGCTCTGGGCGGATACCTCGGCGGCAAGCCGCCCTACGGGTTCCGCATGGTCCCGGTCACGCGCACGACGTCCGAGGGCAAGCCCATCGTGATCCAGCTCTTGGAGCACGAGCCCGAGGAGGTGGCCGTGGTCAAGGACGTATGGAAGACGATCAAGGCTCACAAGGACATGCCGTACCGGCCGGGCGGTGGCCGCAGACACCCCGGTTCGCTGACCGGCATCTGCGCGCAGATGACCGTTGACGGGGTGCCGACGAAGGGGCAGACGGTCGGCAAGGAGACCAAGGACAGCGTGTGGGATCCGAAGACCCTCATGCGCATCCTGCGGGACCCGCGCATAGCCGGTTACGCGGCGACCCCGATCTACCGGCGCCGTGAGGACGGCAAGCTGACGAGTCAGATCGAGAGCTACCGCATCGACCGGGACGCCGAGACCATGCAGCCAGTCGTGGCATACCCGCCGATCATCACACCTGACGACTGGCACGAACTGCAGAAGTGGCTCGACGGACGGGGCCAGGGCAAAGGGCTCTCCCGTGGCCACGCCGTGCTGTCCGCGATGGACCTGCTGTTCTGCGAGTGCGGTGCGGTGAAGACATCGCACCGTGCCACCACTCCCAACAAGGGCGCGTACCGGTGCCGGCGCAGGAAGGCTCTCCCGGGCCAGCACGAGGGTGAGTGCACCATCAGCATGAAGGCCCTGGACACGCACGTTGCCCGGCGGATCTTCGCTCTCATCCAGACCGCCGAGGACGACCCCGAGACGGCGGTCATCCTGGCCGAGGCAGCTCGCCGGTACACGGCACAGTCCGAGCAGCCGGAGATCGCGGGCGAGCGGCGGAGCCTCATCACCGAACGAGCAGATGCCAAGCAGGCATTGGAGGAGCTGTACGACCGCGAGGAAGCCGGCGACTACGACGATCCGGTCGGTCGGCGCCGATTCCGTGAGCGCCGGGAGCGGCTGCTCGGCCGGATGGAGCGGGCCGAGGCCCGGCTCGCCGAACTGGAGGAGGCGTCGACGCCCTCGCTGCCGATCCACCTGTGGCTGCCGGTCGGTGCCGGCGACGTAGATCCCGTGAGCGAAGGGTCGTGGTGGGCGTCAGCGACGACACAGGAGCGCCGGGACTTCGTGAAGCTGTTCGTGCGGCGCATCACGGTCAGCAAGGCGGCCGGTGCGGGGAAGTCGACGCCGGTCGAGCGGCGGACGCGGATCGAGTTCGTACGCCCTGCCCAGGAGGCAGGCGAAGTGGAGGAACTGGGTGAGGCCGCTACTGAAGGCGCAGCGGCGTGACGTCGATCACGCACCAGTTGACTTGGGGTAGCCCTATAACGGCGCATCTTGGCTGAAGGTGGCTCAAAAATTCGCGGGAGATTACACCCGAGTCCCCGGTTAGCGAAACCGGGGAATCTCCGGAGCCTGGGTGGTCCAAGGCGGCATCACACCGCCCCGCAACGAGCAGTCCGGAGACGCCCTTTGTCCGCATCACGCACCCACAGCGAGCCCAAAATGCGCGCTGCCCGAACCGTCACCACGTCGGCGCTGGAACCCCTCCGTGCCCGCATGCAAGCCACAACGGCCCTCGACATCGCGGGAGAGGTCGAGTTCGGCCACGTCGTGGGCACGAAGTTGCTGCCTCTGCCTGTATGGCGTCTGATCACTGGTTCGCGGCCGGCCGCCGAGGAATTCGGACGCGTCTTTGGAGGCAGTCCGGAACCGCGCCCCGTCGATGGCGTCGAGCGATGGGAAGTCGTCTCGGAACGTTCCGCGCTTTCGATCGTTGTCGCCGCGCCGGAAGCCATCGGCCTGGAGATGAAGTTGTGGGATTCCCGGGGCCTCGCGCATCACTGTGACGGCACCGTCTTCCTGACACCCACGGGAAGGGCCGGAACTCCTTGTGGCTGCCCACCGCTCATGGCGCAACGCAAGGAGCGGGCCAGGTTCGGCCAAGGGCCGCAGCCGGTCACGACCGTCCCCTTCCAGCTGGCTGACGGACGGGAGCTGGGCATGCTCCGCTTCCGTTCCTCCTCGTGGCGCTTCGCCGAGACGGTGGACGCGTTCCGTGCGGAACTCGCGAAGGTGCACGGTCCGGCGCTGTGCGAGCTCTCTGTGGAGTCCGTCGAGTTCACCGCGAAGAACGGGCGACGGGTCTCGTACTGCAAGCCGGTGGCCACAGTGCGCGGGCCATGGTCACTCGGCCTCGCGGCATAGGCCCAACCTTCAACAACTCGGTTCTGAGGCTGGCTTGTTGGCCAGGATGCGCTCCGGGCCTTCTGCCGTCAGAGATCTGCCCAGGAGAGGCTGGACTTGTACGCGCCGGGTGTGGCTCTGTGTGATGACCCGCCTGACAACGGAGTGGGGACCGCGGCCTGCTCTGCGCCGAACCCCACTTCCCTCCCCCTCTCCAACTCTGCCTCCTGCCCCTGAACGACGGTGAGCCCCGGGTGCCACGCCCCAGCTACCGAGTGAGGACACACGCCCCTTGGCACGCATACGCACCATCAAGCCGGAAGCCTTCATCTCCGAGTCACTCGCTGCGGTGAGTGTCCCCGCGGAGCGGACCTTCTTCGGCCTGCTCACCCAGGCGGACGACCATGGTCGCTTCCGTGACCAAGCTGCCGTCATCGCCGGCGCCTTGTGGTCACTGCGCCCCGAGCACGGCGCGCTGGAGGTCGAGGACGACCTGAACCAGCTCGACGGGGCCGGGCTGATCTGCCGGTACGAGGGCGAGGACGGCAGGCGGTACCTGCACATCGTCACCTGGTCCAGGCACCAGAAGATCAACCGGCCCAGCGGCAGCCGCTGCCCGGCCTGCCCGCGCCATGAGGGCGGACGTTCCGCCGGGCCTGCAGAGCGAGCTCACGGCATCGGCATGAGTGTGCAGGAAGAGTTCAGTGAAGACTCCGGGCATCGACGGGAGCCCTCACTGAATGAAAGAACCGCAGGTCAGGGCGGATTCAGTGAGGCTTCACCACAAGCGCAGGAGTATGCGGTGAAGGTTCACGTCCCGGATCTAGGACCTAGGACCATGGACCTTGGATCTACCCCGTTGGGGGGCGCGAGCGCCCACGCGCCGGACACCGTCTCGGCTGGGGAGTTGATCGGCGAATACGTCGCTGCCTGCGTACACCGCCCGCCGCGTGACTTCCTCGGCCACCTCGGCCGTGAGGTCAACAAGCTGCTCGGCGAGGGCATCGACGTCGCGCATCTGCGGGCCGGGCTCGACCTACACCGCGCCAAGGGCCTGAGTCCGAGCACGCTGCCGAGCGTGGTGCACGAGGCGATGAACGCCACGAGGAAGATCAACCGGGGATCGGGGTCTACAGTTCTGGTCCCCTCGCCGCACACCCCCTGGAGGAACCCGATCGACCCTGCCGCCTACGAAGAGGAGCTCTGACTTGGCCGAGCCCCGGCTCATCACCGACCGCATGTCCCAGATCCTCACCCGCCGCGGTATCTCCCTGGATGCCGCCGTCTCCGCCGAACCGGAGCCCGTAGCGGTCACCGCGCTGGAACTGGCCGCCGCCCGCATCCCCGCCCGCTACCGCGAGGCCCGCGCTGAACACCCCGGGATCACGGCCTGGGTCGATGCAGTCGCCCGCGCCGGCAAACCCGGTCCAGGAGGGGCGCCGGGCATCGCGGAAGGCCCGTCTCTGCTGATCGCCGGCCCCACCGGGACGGGCAAGACCTTCCAGGCGTACGGCGCGATCCGCGCCCTGCTCGGCGCCGGCGTCCGACTGCGCTGGCAGGCCATCACCGTCGCCGACATGTACGCCAACCTCCGGCCCCGCCAGGGCCACGACCCCGAACGCGAGCTCCAGACCCTGGCGAAGTGCCCGCTGCTGCTCCTGGACGACCTCGGCGCGGCCAAAGCGTCGGAGTGGACCGAGGAACTCACCTACCGGCTGATCAACGCCCGCTACGAGCACCTGCGGCCCACGCTGATCACCACCAACCTCGCCATCCGCGACCTGCGCGACAAACTCGGCGACCGCGTCGCCTCCCGCCTCGCGGAGATGACCGACCGCGTCACGCTCACCGGCGATGACCGCCGCCGCGGCACCGTCCGCGCCGTCGCCTGACCAGCGGCCACTCGCTCTTCCCCCACCTTCACCGCCCGCCCTGGGCGCCAACACCCATGCCCGAACGGCAACTTTGGACCTCACATGCCCACTACCGCACTTCCCCCTGCCCCGACACCTCCGCCCCCGTCATCCTGGACCGCCTCACGGGGGTGCGTCACGGCCGTCGTACTGACCACAGTGAGCTTCCTGCTCGCCCTCGACCTCGTGCATCACCTCACTGCCCCGACCCATGCCTCCGCTCCTTGGCCCTACGTGTTCCTCGCAATCCTCGACGGGTTCATCGCCCTGACGATCGCCGCCATGGTCCGACTGCGCCCAGCCTCGTTCCTCAACGAGCAGTACGCGTGGAGGCTGATGGCCACCGCTATAGCTGTGCGCGCCGTCCTCGTCTTCGTACTCCACTCCCTCGCCGATCGGCAGGGCGGAGGCCCTTGGACGCTGGCCGACTTCCTCATCCTGGTCATGGCGGCCTGCACACCCCTCATCCCAGTGGGCGCCGTCCACCTCTACGTCCTGGCCGCCGAGCACACCGCACGCGTGCCTCAGCCGAGGGCAACAGGCGCGAGCCAGGAACGACTTCGGGGCGGTGACGTCTGATAGTGCCCTGGTCGACATGGGACACCACGTCCCTGATCCTCACGACCCTGGTCTCCGTGTCCGTCGGGGTAACGGCCACGTACCTGGCACTGCGAAGCCGGAGCGGCGGCACCGGGCAACCGCAGAGGCGGCGAGGAACCCTCGCGCTGAGGATGGCCGCCTTCACCGCGACCGTGTGCACGGTCTACAGCGCCGACACCAGCTGGCGGTTCGCCTCCCATTACCTCGGCGTGTACGGCGTGAAAGAGCGGATCATGATGTTCGCCGCCGGCGAGCTCGTGCTGTTCACCTCCGCCCTGATGGCGAGGCAGAACCTCCACAGCGACATGCGGACACCGGGCCTACCAGGCACCCTGGTCTGGATCTTCACCGCGGTTCAGATCATCCCCGCCTACGCCGAATCGGGTCCGGTTGGCGGCACCGTGCGAGCCAGTCTCGGGCCGATCGCCGCCGCCCTGATGTGGCACCTCGCCATGGGCATCGAGCTGCGCCACCGCATCTCACAGGCCGCCTCAAACAGCCTCGCCGTCCGCATCGGGCGCGAGGTCCGCGAACGCCTCCTGTCGTGCCTGGGCATCCCTGACCGCAGCCGCGACGCCCAGGAGATCACCCTCGAACGCGCCACGGCCAAGGCCGCCGCCCTGGCCACGCGCCTCCACGCGAAGCCCAAGGCATACCGCACCACCCGGCGAGGCCGACGCGCCCTGCGCCGTCTGGCGGACGCCATGGACCAGGCCCAGGTAGCCACCGATCCGGACCAGCGCGAGCAGTTCCTGGCCCGATACGCAGCCCGCCGGAACGCCGCAGCCCTGCTCGATGCCGACCTGACCTTCCCCTGGGAGACAAGCCCTCACCACCACTCCGCATCCGCACCATCGGGACTGCCGACTTCCGGTAACTCCACTTCCGGTACGGCACCGCGTTCCCATGACTGGCCGCACCCCGCACGCGAGTACGTACCGGAAGTCCCCACCCCCAAGCGCCGCCGGAAGAAGTCCACACCGCAGGAGAAACAGAACCCGCCCAAGGAGCCGGAACCAGCTGACCCCCTTCCGGAACGGGTCAAGCCTCAATCTCAGCCTCGCCGCACGGGGCGCCCGCCCAACACCTCCATCGACGAGCTGATCGCTATCGCCCGCGATCTCGAAGGCCGCACCGGATCGGCCACTCACACGGCCATGCGCGCCGAGCTCGACCAGCTCGACCGCAAAGCCTCCAACGAGCGGATCACGCAGGCCCTCGACGCGCTGGAAGCCGAGCGTGAGAGCAGTACACCGGGTCTCGCCGACACCAGCAGCGACTAACGGCACGGACTCCAACACGGAACGGGCGTACCGGAATTGCACTCGGTACGCACATTCACCTTCCCGCCGCTACCCGGAGGACACCGTCAGCCTCAACGACTACGGCTCCACTGGCGACGCACGAGACGGCCGTCCGCCCATTCGAAAGCCATTCCCACTGAGCCATGAGCGGCGAACCCCACCACTGACCGCCCGGAGCGCAGCACTCCCCGACCACCCTCTGAAACGGAAACCCCATGCCCGACCCGCACCACGAAACCCCCACCACCCACGCCAGTTCATTGCCAACAACCCCTGCCTCAACGCCAGCAAGTTGTCCCGGGAGCGATGCTCCCGGAGTCCCCGCCCCGCAGGGGGCGGGGAATGCCCGGCACCAGGGGGCGCCGGGCGGGCAGGCTGCGGCCGAGGGCGGACCGCAGCAGGGAGGGGAGCGGGCTGCCGAGAAGCCCGCGCGCAAGCGTCAGCGTCCCCGTCAGCCCCAGCACCTCAAGCGTCTGCACCAGCCCAGCTGCCGTATGAACGACGCTGAGCTCGCCCGCTTCTCTGCCGCCGCCGAGGCGTGCGAGATGAGCAACGCCGCGTTCCTCGCTTACGCCGTCGACAAGGCCGCCCGCGACCTCACCCGCACAGCCGCCGAGATCGCGGCCGAGCGGGAAGTCATCGACGAACTCTTCGCCGCCCGCCGGCACCTGGGCCGCATCCACGGCCTGTTCAACCAGGCGGTCAAGGCCCTCAACTCCGGCGCCGACGTACCCCACCTCGATGCTGCCGCCCGGATCGTCGCCGGTGCGGCTTCCCGTATGGAGGATGCCGCCGACGCCCTGCTCGCCCACCGCAACGACGCCGCGGCGGGTGGTGCCGGATCGTGATCCCCAGCATTCACGAGCGGGGCAGCGACGCTGCCGGCCTGATCGGCTACCTGTATGGCCCCGGCACGAAGGAGGAGCACACCGACCCGCATCTGGTCGCCGCTTTCGACCCGCTCACCCCAGACCCCGGCCGTGACCGGGGCGCCACCTATCAGCAGCTGCAGCGCCTGCTCGACCAGCCCGTCAACGCTCTCCCGAAGGGCCGGCGCCCGGCGAAGCACGTGTGGCACATCTCGGTGCGGGCGAGTCCCGAGGACCCGGTCCTGTCCGATGAGGACTGGGCTGCCATTGCCCGCCGTACCGTCGCCGCTACCGGTATCGCGCCCGACGGCGACGAGCGAGCGTGCCGGTGGGCGGCCGTGCGTCACGCGGATGACCACATCCACATCATCGCCACCCTGGTCCGTGACGACGGTCGCCGTCCCCGCCTGCACAATGAAGCCCGCCGCGCCCAGGCCGAGGCCCGCCGCATCGAGGCCGACTACGGCCTGCGCCGGGTCACCCCGGGCGATGGGACCGCCGCCAAGCGCCCCACCCGCGCCGCACGCCACAAGGCCGAACGCCTCGGCCAGGAAGCGGCCTCGCAGGAACTGCTGCGCGAGCACGTCCGCCGTGCCCTGGCCGGGGTCGCCGACGAGGCAGAGTTCTTCGACCGGCTCGCCGCCGAAGGCGTACGCATCGACAAGCGCATCGCCCCCTCCGGCGACGTGCTCGGCTACAAGGTCGCCATCGTCGGCGACCGCAACAAGGACAACGAACCTGTCTGGTATGCGGGTTCGACCCTCGCTCCCGACTTGTCCCTGCCCCGTATCCGCAAGCGGTTCACCGCCGCCATGGACACGGACGCACCGCTCACGGCCCTGGACCGCGGCGGCGCCTCGGCACCGGCCCGCGCCCGTTACGCCGCCGCCCAGGCCGCCGACTCCGCCCGCGTCACCCTCACCTTTGGCGACGAGGGCATCGCGGCCGCCCATCTGGTCGGCATCGGCGAGGTCCTCGATGCGCTCGCCCAGACCACCGCCGGGCCCAGCCGCGCCGAACTGCGCGAAGCCGCCTGGCACTTCGAGCGAGCCACCCGATCCCACATCCGCGCGCGTGACGAGGAGATGTACGCGCTGCGCCGCGCGGCCCGCCAGATCGTCCATTCCGGCACCACTGCCGGCCGTAGTCCAGATGGCGCGGCCACCGCGTTGATCCTCGACGTCGTAGTCCTGGCCGTCATCGCCGCTGCCCGCTGGCACGCCGCCCGCGGGCACGCTCAGCAGGCCCAGGCCGCTCAGCAGGCCGCCGACCACCTGCGCACTGCCTACCAGGCCGCCGCAGCCGAACCGCTGGCCGTACTGCGCGTCTACGGCGAACGCCTGCCCGCCCTCACCCGGCGGCGTCATGCCGCCGCAGTCCGGGCCGCTGTCCCCCACCTCGTCGACCGCCTCCAGGCCGAACCCGGCTGGAACTCCTTGGTGATGGTGCTCGACCAGGCCGAGCGGGCGGGGTACGACACCGCTGCTCTGCTCGCCAAGGCCGCGGCACAACGCGAACTGGGCAGCGCCGACTCGGCCAGCGACGTCCTCGTCTGGCGACTGCACCACCTCGGCTACATCACCCCACCACCCCGCAGCCCGGACCAGCAGTCAAAACCCACCCCGACCGCCCCGCCGGCCCACACACCAGCCAGCCCTGCCACCCAGCCTCACCGCACCCGCTGATCCCCACCGCTACGAGACAAGGAGCCCCTTTTGAAGATCCACCCCGCCGCAGACGTCTTCCCGATGCTCGACCCGGACGAGTTGCGTGATCTCGCCGAGTCCATCAAGGCCGAGGGCCAGTACCTCCCGATCATCCTCGACGCCGACGGCACCCTTCTCGACGGCCGCAATCGCCTTGCCGCCTGCGAAATCGCCGGCGTCGAACCCCGCTTCACCACCTACACGGGCGGCGACATCGCGCACGTGATCCTCGGCGGCAACCTGCGCCGTCGGCACATCACCAAGGGCCAGAAGGCAATGATCACAGCGATGGCCTGTTCACTTTCGGGACACTCCGTGCGCCGGCAAGCCAAGCTCCACGGCCTCAGCCGCAGCCGCCTGTCCGCCGCCAACGTCGTCCTCGAGCACGCTCCCCACCTTGCCGAAAAGGTCCGCATTGGCGAGATGGGCCTCGACGCCGCACACAGCCTCGCCCTCGAAAACAAGGCCCGCTCGGCCACTCTCCAGGAGCGGCACGGCCGCCTGCGTGAGCACGCACCCGACCTCGCCGAACAGGTCACCGAAGGTGCCCTCACCCTCGACGAAGCCATCGCCACCCTCGACCAGCGCCAAGAAGAGGAACGACTCCAACATCCTGTGCGCGAGGCCGACGCCCTCCGCCTCGCCGACGGCGACACCGCCCCGCCCCTCGCCCAGCTCGCCGAGCAAGGAGGCATCACCTGGCACCAGGCGCACCAGCGCGCCGAGGAATTCCTCACCCAGCGGCAAGACGCCATCCACCAAGCACGGCAGGCCCTCCAGCTCATCGCCGAGAGCTGGCCCATCATCCGAGACCTCGCCGCGCGAGGCGACACCCCCTACACGCGGGACATCCTCGACGGCCTCACCCCCGAAGCCCGCACCCTCGCCCAGGACCTGACCACCCTGGTGTAGAGGGAGCGGACAGGACCAGGCAGCCATGTCCCTTTTCGGGACACGCTGTGCGTCCCGAAAAGGAACACGCCTCGACGACGGCCGTCACGAACTGCCCTTGTGGGCGGGTGACTCAGCTTGCCTGATCGGCCTTGCCGACGGCCCTCCCCAGAGGGGCGTCCACCAGGGCTGGGCCGCTGGCGACGACCACGACCACCGTCCCGATGCGGATGGCCGTCTACTTGACGACGCTGCTGCGACCGCCGGCGGTGATGGTGAGCTACGGGTTCTTCCACTCGTTGCCAAGGCGCGGGCAGGCACGGGCAACTCCGCTGTCAGTGGCAGCTGCCAGGCTTAGCATCACTCGCGCCCCAGGTCGTCGTCAGGAGGACAGTATGAGCACCGCCGATCTTGGTCCGCTGGTCATCGCGCGCCGCAGCGGCAGCGAGCCGATACGGGCCAAGGGCGAAACCATGGGCAGGCTCAGTGAGTTCTGGAGCTGGGCCTGCTCCGACCTGGCCAACAACACCATGCGCGGCGTCCTGGCCGAATACCGCGTGGCCATGGCCCTGGGCGCCGCCACCGGAACGCGTACGGAATGGGACACCGTCGACATCCGTACGCCCGAACAGTGGCGTGTGGAAGTGAAGTCGGCTGCGTACCTGCAGTCGTGGGCGCAGTCCCAGCTGTCGGAGATCTCGTTCTCCATCGCGTCGGCTTCCGGCTGGGACGCACAGACCGGCACCTCCTCGGCCGACGTGCTGCGCCGGTCCGACGTGTACGTGTTCTGCCTGCTGCACCACCAGGACAAGCAGACCCTCGATCCCCTGGACCTCGACCAGTGGACCTTCTATGTCCTGCCCACCCGCGTCCTGGACGAGCGCTGCCCGAGCCAGAAGACGATCAGGCTGTCCAGCCTCCAGTCCCTCGCCCCTGTGGAGACCGACTTCCCCGGCCTGCACAAGGCGGTCGCCAGGTGCGCCGAAGGCACGCGATAGTCCCAGGGGGATGACCTTGTTCACGAGACCGTTTCCATGATCAAAGCTATTCGCCCGAAGTCGGGCGCCAGGGCGGTTGCAGTGAACTGTTCACTGCGTTTTGCTTCTGGCATGGCCCAGTCTCTTCGTCCTCAGGCCCTGGAACGCCAGCGACTGTTCAGAGACATGAGCGTGGAAGAGCTAGCCGAGTCTGTAGGAGTCACTCCGCGGGCCGTACGCCATTGGGAGGCGGGAACACGGGCTGTGGGTGACCGGGCTTTCGGCCGGTTGCTGAAGGTGCTGCGATGCGGTGCGCAGGAATTGACAGGGCGTGATCCGGGAACCGAGACCCTGGCCGACTTGCGTCGCGATGCGGGTATGAGCACGGAAGAAGCCGCCTCAGTTCTACGACGCAAGCGGGGCGCACAGAGCCTGTACTTCAGCGCGGAGAAGCTCCGTGATCTGGAACACGGCAGACGTGTGCGCGGCTGGACGTGGGCATCACCTGAGACCCTCGGTCAGGTTGCGCGCATACTCGCCCAGATTTATCGGGTCCCCGACCGAGTGGTGATGGATGCCTGGCGCCGTAGCCGTCCCGAGGACCCACTTCCGGTGCTTCCTGCCCGTCGTGCGCGCCAGCCGTCTGGGGATTCGATGGCCGCCTGGAGTTCCCTCAACGACCGGCAACGCACCTATCTGACGTGCATCTTCCACCAGGACCAGGAGGTTGAGGAAGAACAACGAAACGCCCGTCTGGCGGGAGCGGAGCAACGACCGGCAGCCGAATGGCGGCGCATGACGTTAGCGCTCTCCGCCTCGTCTGCTGCAGTCGGCTACACCCGCATTCAGGAGCGGCTGCGCGGGGCTGGGGTGCACGACCCAGGAGCGGGGTCTTCGGTGGCCGCTTTGGAGCGGCGCGGCCTGATCGCCCTGTACCGGGACCGGGTGTACGTCGACGGGCTAGGGGATATGCCTCGCACCCGGGTGGAGATGACCCGGCGCGGCCGGGCGGTGGCCCGTGCGGCCCTCGGCGTTCCCCGTGAAGCAGGGCCGCCTGCGCCGCTGCTGTCGCTGTGGCTGTGGAAGATCGTGGTTCGTGTCGCGCGCGCTGGGGAGCAGGGGGTGGACGGCAGTCTCGCCGGGCGAGGGCCGCACTACTTGGCGGTGGGGCAAAGCCCCGACGGGCGGACCCCGAGCCGGGGCTTCATCGTGTTGCGGCACCCCGACGGGGTGACCCATGGGCCGTACCGGTGGTTCCTCACCGACTCCGGGCGGCGCCACCTCACCGACCACCTCGACGCCTACCGGGCCCTGTATCCCCGCGTCAACACCGAGGGAATCGACGACAGCTCTGCCTGAACCCTCGTACCCGTACCCGTTTCCAGGGCCCATTGTCAGTGGCCTGCCGTAGGGTCCGGCCTCGTGAAGCAAGCTGACGACACAACGGACATTCAGCAGACTCACGCGCTGCTGGAAATCGTCAAGGCGTTCGCCGTGTGCGAGCACGCGATGGCCGGCGAGGCACTGGATGGACCGAGGCGACTCGACCGCCTCATGGAGGCCCACGGCATCCTGATGGCGGCATGCGGCCCAGGGCACCTGATCCTGTTCGACGATCTGATGGGCAGGCTCACCGGCGACCAGGCCGGATCACTGGAAGGGCTGCTGCCCGACTGGATCGACAGCGAGGCTCTCGCCGGGGTACGGCTCATGGACAGCGAGGGCGTAGCCACCGAGGACGGGTTCGACTTCAGGCACGAAGCCCAGCGCGTCATGCGGGCCGCGCAGAAGGTCGGCAAGTTCAGCGGGCAGGTGACGAAGCCGAAGCTGGATGACGAGTACAGCCAGGAGGCCGTCTTCAGCGCAATCAAGGGCCCCTTTTACGAGAGGCACCGCACCACGCTGGTGGAGAACCCGACGGTGCCGACGGGCAGTCTCGCGGAGCTCAAGCTGCCGTCGCGGGCTAACGACTTTTACAAGCCGATCCCCCAGTACGCGCAGTACAACGGCTGGTGGTGGCCCTGCCCTGCCTGCAAGTGGCCGATGAAGGTTACGGCCGCCCGCACGGGCGCACGCACCCGGGGCACGGTGCGGTGCTTGTATCCCTGGCACGAGGAGACAGGCGCGTCGTACGAGTTCGTCGTGACCGCTCGGAAGAAGTCAGCCCCCGACCTGAGTCCGACGTTCGAATGCCGGGTTCCGTCCGGCCGATTCGCGCGGCTGTGGACCGGGGCCGTGCCGCACGTACCGCAGGCCAAGCCCGCCGCGGAGTACATGGCGCTTGTACGGCCGGTGTGGCGCTACACCGTCATCCCCGGCCTGCCCGAACTGGCCCTGCACCGGGCCACGATGGCGGCCTTGGAGGGAACTGCCTGGACATCGCACCTGTGGCCCAACGGGGACCAGTGCGACCTGTGGGTCACCCGCGAGGACAGTGAACAGCCGTTGTTTTCCGCCGACTTCAAGGACTACACCTGGACGAACCACCTGGTCAACAAGCTCCACATGGATGGCGGTGATAAGGGCGGCGCGGACTATCTGGTGGTGCCTGATCACCGCCACGACCAGGTAACTCAGCTCGATGCGGTATGCCGCATGCACAACATGAAGGCGGCGATGACCGCGACGGCCTACCTGGAGTTGGTCATCGCGCAGATCAAGGGGGGCCGGGCATGAGCGGGGAGATGACAGGGCAGGAAGCCGGCCTGGCGGGAGCGCTCGCGCTGGCCGCGCACTACTTTCCCCGTAAGGACGATGAGGGCCGCATCCTGGCCGGCTTCGAGGAGGCCACGTTCTTCGCCCACCGCAAGCCCCACGCGTGGTCGCAGTGGGCGAGCTTGCCCGTGGCCGAGCGGAGCCTGATTCGCCAGGTGATGACCTTGATGGCCCCGGAGTGGACGGACGCGAGGAAGCTCAGGGCCGCGGTCCTCGCGCTTCTCGGCACCCTGGCCCCCGATCCCGACCTCGCGGACAGATCGGGGGGCTCGCTGCGGCTGCCGGCCGGGGACCCGCACCTGGCGGACGCGGTGATCCCCCGGATGGGAGGGGACTTTCTCGGCTACGCGCAGCGCGTCACGGGGCAGTTCTTCACCTTCGGTAAGCGCCCCAAGGCGCAGGCGTTCGCGGGGCCGGGCACGCTCAAGACAAGGACCGCCTACTTGGGCCAGGAGCATGGCACAACCAGCAGGGAGATCCATATCCAGGCAACTCCCGGCTTCCTTGAAGCGCCCGGCCACGAGGCGCTGCCTCAGGTGCACACCCGCCCGCAGCGCGACCGGGTCGCGCCGACCGTGGAGCAGCTCCTGGACGTCGCCAAGACCCTCAGCGGGCAGGACAAGAGCGTCGCCTACCTGCACAGCGTGCTTAAGCGCTTCTTCAAGGCAATGAAGACCACCGATGGCGAGTTGACCGAACTCGACCTGACGTCTGGAGACTTGCAGGTCCTCAACGCTCCCACGGGTAGTGGTAAGACGGTGCTCGTACGCGTCATGGCGTCTTGGGCGGCGCTCAACGACCGGCGGATCGCCCTCGCCGTCACCGACGTCCGCGCCACCTTGGACATGGCCTGGGACATCAACAATGACCTGGCCTATCTGCACCGGATCAATCGCCTCGCCGCACCCGCGCACTGCACCCCGCTGATGTCCCCGTCGAGCATGCACCGGCGGGCCATGGACTACGCCGCCCTTGGCGCCTCCACCCAGATCGACGAGTGGGACCGGCGCGCCAGGACCGACATCGGACTCCTGTCGACCGGGTGCGCGCAGCGGGCGCTGATGGACCCGCCCACCCTGTATCCGTACGGGGAGGAGAACTGCACTTCGCTGACCTCCGCGGCCACCGGATCCACCCGGCTCACCTGCTCCTTCGCCCCGGTGTGCGGCAAGTTCCAGCAGTTCTACCGCGCCACCGACGCGGCTGTGATCGTTACCAACCACGCCAACCTGCTGGAAGGCCGCACGCGTATCGGCGTCGTCCTGGACGGGCAGGAGTTCCGCGGCAAGGCGCGCGGCACCAGGGGGATGAGCGTTCTGGAGATGACGCTCCGATCCTGCGACGCGTTGATCATCGATGAGATCGACGCCTTCCAGACGTCCGCCATCGGCAGCTGCACCTCGGAACTCACCCTGGCCTCCCGGAAGCGGACGACCGCGCTGCGGGAGATCGACTCCGATGCCAAGAACCTCCCCGTGGCCCACGAGATGGCCCTCGCGGCGCCGGTCAGCCACGCCCGACTCATGGCCGAGATGCTGCTGCTGTGGCTGTGCTCCGGCAGCGGGCTGAAGATGAACCCAGGCAACGAGGCGGACAGCCCCGACGGCGCCAGCCGCGACAACACTGGCTGGCGCCTGGCCCGCTCAAGGGACCGCGAGATCCTGCAGCTCCTGTTCCCTGAACAGACGGCGGCCGAGGATGTTGCACCCGAGCTGTTCACCTTCCTCGACGAGATCATGCCCGCCCGCTGGTATGGCACCGAACCGGATGAGGACATCGAGCTACCCGATGGCGCCGACTGGGACGCCGTCCAAGCTGCCCTGACGATCCTCACGGCGCAGCGCGGCCAGGACCACCTGACTGACACTCGTGACGCGATGCGCACACTCCTGCGCGAGCTCGTGCCGGATGCTCATCAGCAGGCCGCCGTAGTGAACCTGCTGGTCACCCGCACTGTGCTCCGGGAACTCGACGGCGCCCTGGACGAGTTGCGCATGCAGGCACAGACCCTGCGCTATCTCGACCTGGGATCGGTCCGCAAGATCCTCGAAACGATGCGCAGCAGAACGGTCACCACGCTCTATCCCCTGGCCATGCTGGGCCGCTCCATCCACGGCTACCAGGTCAAGGGCATGGACAAGAAGGAACAGGAAGCGGAGCTTTTGTCACGCTCCTTCGGCGGTGACCCTCATACGTTCGTAAGCGAACTCGGCGGCCTCACCGCTCTGTTGGCGGCCGGCGTGCAGCGTCCAGTCATGGGGCTGTCTGCCACCGCCTACCTGCCGCAAGCCGTACAGGAACACATCCACGCCCCGGTCCGCTGGTGGCTTCCCGACACCCGTCCGGAATCCATCGTTACGCTCGCCACGCCGGTGCGGGGCGCCAACGGGGACGCTATGAGGATCGGGGGACTCCCGCCGGAGCTGAAGCCCAACGCACTGCGCGATCTTGGCCGCGGTCTGTACGAACAGCAACTCGCCAAGCGCCTGGCCCGCTTGAAGAAGCAGGAACCGGAGCGGGCCCGTGTCATCCTCGCAGTCAACTCCTACGAGCAGGCCGCCTACCTTGCCTCCGGTGTGGCGCAGGCTGACGGACTGAACCACCAGATCTGCCTGCTCGTGAAGAAGCCGGAGAAGCAGAACTACGAGGAGCACCTGCCCGCCCACGTGGACCGGATGGTGCGCGAAGAGCTCAAGGAGTTCCCTGACCGCGGGGAGATCCTTATCGCTCCTCTCGCCGTTATCGGACGGGGCCTGAACATTGTCGTCGGTACCCGCTCGGCGGTCCGCGACATCTACCTGTGCGTCCGGCCTGTCCTGAGCATCGAGGACACCGACTGGCTGCACGCAAGCGTCAACGCTGCCGGCTTCAACACCCTTCCCGTCGGTGGCAGCGACGAGCCCCTGACCGTCCTGCGCACAGCGAGCGAAGCCTCCTGGAAGCAACTCACCAAGATTCTTCGCTCCCCGGCACGGTTCTCCAACATGGATCACGACCTGCGCAAGGAACTCGTCGCAGGCATGCTCGTCCTGCTTATCCAGCTCGCCGGCCGGGCCCGACGGGGCGAGACCGACATGACCCTCCACATCGTGGACCACTCCATCCACGACAAGAAGTTCAGCTCCGACCTGGCCTCGATCATCGAGCAGATCTACCGCGACTGGACTCCGGAGCAGCGCGAAATCATGAACGAGCTCTACGGTCAAGCGCTTCAGGCATTCCTGACCTACGCGGGGCTCGACCGCGAGACGCTTTGAACTGCCCATAACTGCCTCTGCCTTGCTGTGGCGGAGACAGACCCCCACCCCTCCTCTCCCAAGAGGAGAGACCGAGAGACGAGGTACCCCCGCTCATGGGGCGAAGCAGCACGCAGCGGGATCTCACCGCGCACACCACATCGATCCGGTGCACCACGGAACTCCTGGACGGCATGACTGCTCTGGTCTGGGACTTCGGTGACTACCACTCGCCGATCCGCAGGGCCTGGCGGGAGTTGGGCAGCACGGCCGCACAGAACAAGAAGTGGATCAAAGGTGTCCAGGACGCTGACCCGTTCCTGGTCCCCTACTCCATCGCTGTCACCGTGCTTCAGCAGATCACCGACGGCTACGTCTACCTGGACAAGTACCTGGCCTTCATGGTGACGCTCAACCCCGTGGAGCCGGAGACCCTCAAAACGGTCTTCACCTACCTGGAAGGCATCGTCCGCCGAGTCCCCCTGGATGAGATCCCCTTCATGGACCAGCCGACCCTGGCCCGGCTGGTCGCCGATGTCGCCCCCCAGGAACGCAGCCTCGCGGAGAACATCCTGCAGTCGGAGGACGGCAAGCCCGCCAGCCCAGACGGCTGGGCCTACGAAGCGGTGAAGTGGCACGTCGCCAAGAAGTTGGCTGCGAAGCCCTTCCTCGACCGGGCAGTCGAGCCCGTCCGTGAGCCGTACGAGGCCGCGAACGGGAAGACTCAACTCAGGACCGTGGACTGGAAGCCCTCCGACAATGTGGCTGCTGTGCAGTACCGGCCGATCAGCAACGGTGACCTGATTGCCTGGGAACAGCCCATCGGCCCGATCTTCGCGAACCTCGCCCACCCGGTCGACCTCGGCGAAGCCGACAAGGCCCGTCCCGAGAACCCCACTCGAGGCCAGGTCCAGTACGCCATGTCCCGCCTGTCGGTGAAGATGGCCACCTACACGGCCGAGCCGAACCCCGTACTGAATCTGAACGCCCACATCCGGCGCGTCAACAACACGGTGATCCACGCCAGCACGGTCCTCGTGGACCAGGGCGCAGACAGGCCCCTCCTGTCCGTGTCCCTGGACGGGCGCGGCCTGCGGCAGACGAACAAGCACGCGCTGGAAATCCTCGCGAAGATGGACGCCGACCGGTCCTCGCTCAACGCCATCGAGGAACGCGTCACCGATGAACGCAACCGTCTGAACCTCAAGGACGAGAACGGCAAAAGGATCGACATCCTGACGCCGCCACCGGGCTCGATCAGGCCGACCATGCCCAAGACAGACTCCTTCGCTGTCGGCACCGGCCCCGGCATCTACCACCTCTCGCTGCTCAGGGAACACGTCGAGCGATCCTTCGGAGACACGGCCTCCCTGCTCGACCTCAAGTCCAAGGGCAATGTCTTCGGCAAACGTGCCCATGAGCCCACCACCGCTGCCGAGGAGAAGGAGAAGCGGCAGAAGAAGAAGGATGGCGAGTACGTCGACCTCGTCGGCAAGCCCTCCCCGGAGGGTATCCGCCGATCCATCAAGGAGGCCGGATACGACAAGCTCCGCATCCTCTGCCTGTGGTATCAGGATGCAACCCTCACGCGGATGATCCACGGGCTTGCTCACACGTACGGCCTCGATCCCCACGACATCGATCCCGGCCCCGACGGCGAGGACACGTACCCGCTTGCGGACGGCATCGAAGCCGTGTTCTGCAACGCCGAAGCTCTTCTGGAACACGGCCCTGGCACTCAGCGAGCTGCTGACGCCCAGAAGATCACCGGCAAGTTCGCAGGCCCTGACGTTCTCCTTGCCGCCTGGTGCGAAACGGAAATCCCGGTACGGGGTGAGGAACACGAGGGCATGAAGTCCGCCGAGGTGAAGGCCGCCCTCGCGGAGAACGACGCCAAGCACCAAGTCGTACGCGAATTCGCCAAGACCGTGGTGCCGTCTCAATTCCTCGTGGGCCGCGAATACGACCCGTTCACCAAGACCTTCAGCACAGTCAAGAAGCCCGCGAAAGCCTTCGAAGACCACCGCGTCCACATGGGCCTGCTGGACCTCTACCGCTCCTGCGGCGTGGTGGACGACCGCTTTGAGCGTGCCCTCTACCTAGACGACGATCCCTACCCGCTGCCGCGCATCGCGTTCTGCGGCATCCACATCCGCAAGCAGGCCACGGACTACAAATTCAAAGGTCAGCCCAAGAGGATCATCTGCGCCAGCGCAATCATCCCCTCCGCCGACCCCAACGGCCCCTGGCGCATGATCGGCTGGAGCAACATCCACCCGCAGTGGGAGCACTACACCCTCGCGCAGAGCAACTTCCACGCCGCCAACTACCCTCTCCACACTCAAGACGGGGAGGGGGAAATCCAGCGCTGGGCGCTGGCCGGCGACGACGTCCGCACTGCCCTCCAAGAGCTCCACGACGAACTCGACGGCCTGCCCTACGCCCTGATGATCGACGGCCACGCCAGCCGCCGAGTATGGCCGGGCCTCCATAACAACAAGCAGGGCCTCGGAGAAGACCCGGACGACCCCCGCCTCTGGCTCCCTGCCAGCGGCCTGCCCCAGTCCTGGAACCCGATCAGCATCATCCGCATGAACTGCGCGCAGGCAGAGATGCCCCGGCTGGTTGCCGTCACCGAGAAGCAGAAGAACGGCAAAACGATCACGGTGAAGACCTCCAGCGACCTGTACTACCCAGAGGACCGGCCCGAAGGCCACCCCTGGTTCCTGTTCACCGAGCCCCGCAACTACGGCAAGAAGCGCCACGGACAGTGGAAGACCCGCTGGCGCGCCGACCCCGGAAAGGCATCGAAGAACGCCGACGAACGCAAGGAGAACGAACTCAACTCCCCGTGGTACAGCATGACCACACGGGAGATCACCCCCATGCACACGCGGGAGGGCTACGACCGGGAGACGCTCGCAGTCGCCGCGGCACGGCTCAGCCACCAGGCGCTCTCCTGGTCAGACCGCACGCGATACCCCGCCCCACTCCATGCCGCGCTCCAGATGGACCTTGGCCACCCTCAGTACCGACGCTCCGCACCGAAGGACCCCGAGAGCGTCGAGATCCTGCGAGAAGCCATCGGCGGCGACGTGTAGACCGCCGACCTCAGCATCCGGTGTGGCCGCGTCTCGAGGCACGGCCACACCGGTGCCGAGGAACGTCATGGAGGACGCCTTCTGCCGCTACGCGCCGAGTGTGGCGCGGATCTGCTCCGACCACACGCCGTAGGCCCGCTCGACGTGCAGGGCTGCGATGTACCAGTTCAGGTCCATTGTGGCCGCGTCTTGGCGATGCCGGCCGAGGACGTGGGTGGTGTCCACGCCGCTATGGGCTTTGCCGAGTGCGAAGGACACCTCGATCCACGGGATGTTCAGGCCACCGTGCTCGCGTACGGCCTCGCCCAGTGCCTGGAGCGAGTAGCGCAGCGACCGCTCATCGGGGACGGCCGTGTCGAGCTCAGGCACCGTGGGGTCGATGGTCGTGCGCCCCCATTGGTTGACGCGGCCGGCGATCTGCCGCTGCGACACCCGCCGCGGGGGAACAGAGAACAGGTCCCCGTCGGGTCCCTCGGCCGGCGGTGCGGAAACCAACACAGGGGCATCGGGGGCGGGACGTGAGGAGCCCTGCCTGTTCGAGCAGGCGGGCCATGGGGACGCAGGTGTCATCGACGTGATGGAACGGGCACATCTCGAGAGTCATGAGCACGGGAGCCTATGGCGCCTTTGACCCCATAGGTGAAAGATTTCAGCCAACCACGCTCCGCCATCGCTGCCGGTCGCACATGGCACGCCAGCAACCGGCAGCGATGCTCCCTGGGGCGTAGTTCGACCGGATCACGGCCCTGCTGCCAGCGCGGATCGGTAGGGTCCAACCGCATGACCGACGAGACCCGGCCCCTGCGCCGCAAGCCCCCAAGGCCCAAACCCCTGGCCGAGGAAGTACGGCACATTCTGGCCAGTGTCGGGCTGCCCGGATCGGATACCGACGAGAGGGCTCATGCCCACGGCATCGTCATCAACGACGCCGAAGGCGACGCCGTATACGTGGAGTGGTTCACCTCCCGCACCCTGCGCGAGAGCGCAGCAACCGAACAGCGCGAGGCGATCCCCGAGGGCCCGGCCGTCCTCCTCCACCGCGATGGCCGCCGCTGTCTCCACCACACGATCGCCGCGATCCTGCGCGCCCACGGCGGCATGAAGACCGACGTCATCAGGGATCAAGGCGTACTGGTCAGGCGCACGCCCGACGTCACGGTGCCCGAGCCAGACCCAGCCGATCAGCCACGCACGGTGGGCGAGGTGCTGAGCGACGCCCTGTCGCCGATGCGGGGCTTCCTCATCTCGGACGATGACGAGAACAACGGCCCGTAGCCCCGCACCCCATCGCCTGCCGACCGGTCCCGCCTCATCGCCCCGTGGCCTTGGCCACCGCCCGCTCCACATGGGCATCGACCAGTGCCGGTGTACCGGAGATCACCACAACTACCGCCCCGATGCGAACGGCCGTTTGTTTGACGATGCTGGTGCGCCCACTGACGGTGAAGGTCAGCAGATGGCTCCACCGCTCGTCGCCCAGCTGCGGGGCGGGCACCCTCTGCGGTGCGACCACGATCGGGGTGCCGCCTGCTAGCACGTCGTACGTCGAGCAGGCGGTCATCGCTTCGAAGATCCGGTCCACGCCGTCGGAGAGCTTGGTCGCGGTGTCGCTGTAGAGCTCCTCGGACACCTCCGAGCCTGTGCCACCCGCGTAGGTGAAGGACATCTTCGCCCTGTGGGGGAAGGCGAGGCTGCCACCGGCCGCCCCGTCGCCACCGAGCTTGGCTAGCGCGGGGCATCCGGTCACCGTGACGTCGTTGTGCCGGGCGGGCTGCTCCGGCTTGCGGATGTAGCCCCCGCCCAGATCACTCTCGCCCAGGAGCCGCTGTCTCAACACAGCTGAGGGCAACGGCTCTTGAGTCGGGGCATTGCTGCCCGTCTGGCGTGCGGCAGCAGGGGAAGAAGACGCTGGGCCAGGAGCGGGAGCACTACCGGCGGAGCAGCCCGCCAGGGCCAGGAGAGTCAGGGCGCTCAGGCCGAGGACGGTCATGGTGCGAAGTCGCATGTGAAACCCCAGAGTTGGTGCGGATCAGACGGTCTGACTGGGCTGGCTCTCCAGGCACCGGCGATACGCAGAGGAGAAAGGGGGTGGGGTTTCACGGGAGTCAGTGGCCGAGGTGGCGCAGCCCGTCCTCGAGATTCGGGTGGTAGCTGTCTACCGGCCCGGAGTTGCGGTTGTACCAGGCTGAATCCAGACGCGGCTCCTGGACGTGGTGGCCGGCCTGGCAGCGCAGCCAAACCGCACCGTCGCGCATGTTGAAGATGATCCAGTCCCGGTACGTACCGCACTCGGGGCACTGGCGGACCTCGCCGTCGATCACGAGCGGCGGCAGCCAGCGCATCATGAGCCCGGAGACATCCAGGCGCGACGGCGCCCTGAAGTCGGGCGGCAGGAAGTCGGGCACTACCGCGGCGTCTGTCGGCGTGGCCGGGGCCGGCGCAGAGACCGGGACGGGAGGCTCGGGCCACTCGGTGTGCATGGCGAGCATCGCCTGGCCGGCACGCTGGGCCTCACGCCACTCACGGTCGGCACGGGCACGTCGTTTGAACATGAAGACTCCATCTCAGTCATCTGACAGATACGGGAAAGGGCAGCACAGGGACATCGGCGCCGAGCAGCGCAACAGCCGTTCTACAGAGGCGTGTTGTCAGCTGCGGCGGATGATGCTGAGTCGGTCCTCTACGCCGCCAGGCAGCGTGCGGCGCGGTACGGGGACCGGTGAGGCCAGCGAGGAGGCGAACACAGCGACCAGATCGTGCGGGGCGCTGGCGCTGAAGCTCGCGCACCACAGATGCAGATCATCGAGGCCAGGCTCTGCCCATGCCTGCCAGCCCAGGCGGTCGGTACGTGGGTCGGCGTCCCGGATGAGGGGTGGCAGCAGCTCCAGGGAGATGGTGGCGGAGAAGTCGGGGGCGAAGGCGGTGGTGTGAGGTTGGTCCGCATCGCGGAACCAGCCCTGGACGCCCAGCCCTTCGAGCACGACCTCCGGCCCGTCGAATCCCGTGTCCGGCGCGATACGGGCGTCGAGCGCCATGAGGAGGTCCGTGAGTGCCTCGTGCGGCACTCCGGCGGTGAAGTAGGCATTCCACTGCGTCATCACCGAGTCGGTGTGGGACCGGGCACTCACCTGCCAGGCCACGGGCAGGCCGCCCAGCTCGAATGGGTAAGCCGCGAGAATCCATTCAGCGCCGCACAGCCCGTCCGGGCTGACGTACAGCAGGGTGTCACGCGCGGTCGGCCACACTCGCCAGTCCAGACCGGCCAGGGTGTCACCGACCCGCTCGGCGAGAGCACCGTCGTCGCCGGCCAGATGACGCGGGACGACCCAGTACACCGGGTCCGGGGTATCGGAGTGGGAGGGATTGCTGGGGTTGCGCGGGTACAGGGGCGCCTCCACGGCTCGGGGGTATGTCGTCGTCCAGAGCGTCGTACGTTGGCATGCCGTTCGGCGGGTGCACCAGTCGTTCCGCGATCTTTGCTGTCTGCCCCCGGCGAACTGGTGGAATTCTGGGCAGATATGCCCAGTAAGTGGCCGCGCACGTCACGCTCCGCCTGCCGGGCGGGTGGCCGGGCTGCCGGGGATCTCACGGGCTGCCAGAGGCGGAGATGTTGTTCACGACGTCGCCCAGGACGTCGAGGATTCCCTGGCCGAATTCGGTCGGTGCGATCAGTACGCCGAATATCAGCACGATGAAGACGGTCAGCCACTGGTCGGATCTGCTGCGGGCCTGGACGCGGCGGCGTATGCGGAAGTAGATGATCACGGCCAGCACGACCGCCAGGTTGAGTGTCAGGATCACTGGCCCAACTCCCCCTTCTGGTCAGGACAGTGCCGTCGGGCGGCGTGGCGGTGGGATGCGGTCGAGGAGCTCCCACAGCGGCCGTGATCCGGCGGCCCACTCGCCCAGTACGCGCCGGTCGACGAGGTGGATGCGGTGCTCCCGGCCCCAGGGGATGGCCTTGGAGGAGAAGCGCCCGTTGGTGAGGACGACCGCAACGTCCGCTCCGTGGACTTGTCGGGCGGTGCCGTTGACCTGCTGCAGCACGCCGACGCCGACAGCGGAGCCGCGATCCCCGTCTCGGCGGTGCTTGCACTGGATGGCCCAGATGCGGCCCGCCGGGTCGGTGGCCCGTACGTCGCAGGCGTCGTCGCCGGCGCCTCCGATCTGCTCGGCCGTGCAGCCGTCCCGGCGCATCAAGTCCCGTACGGCGAACTCGAATGCACGGTGATCCAGAGCGTCGATCTCGGCGATGCGCATCCGCAGGGCCTGGGCGCGGACGCGTGCCCACTCCGCCCGCTGCCGTACCTGCTGGAGCCAGAAGCCGCCCGTGACTGAGGCGATCACGGCCGCAAGGGCGAGGAGCCACCAATGAGCAAGCAGCCACTGCACGGCGGCGACCACCAGGGCGACCGCTACGACAGCGCCGACCAGCAGCGCGATCTGCTCGTCCTGCTTCTTGGAACGGCGGGCCGGACGGCGACGGACGGGCCTCCGACGCACCGGGCGACGGCGGCTCACCGCGCCCACCCCGACGGATCCGGGCCGGCGGAAGGGAGGCAACCCGGCGGCGAGGCTACGGCGTCACCATCGAACCCTCCCCACCCGGCTCCTGGTATGTGCACCGGCATCTGCATCGCCATGGAAGAACGCCCCCTCGCTCCAAGGTCGTTGGACTGTCCCTGCAGGTCGTATGAGAGCACGCGTCACTGACAGAACGTCACCGAATGGTCACCGAAGGCCATAGGGTTTCGGTCAGCAGGACCCTCACCCTGGAGGGCCCTTGGTCGAGCGACCTGCATGTTTGCCTGTGCGGCCGGTCAGCTTTCAGCCGTTTCCACACCCTGGGGATAGTGCCGCCGCTTACGGCCGGGCAGCAGCCCTTGCCTGCGGGCGTGCGTGCTCCGCAGTCGAGTTGCGAGGGTGGGTGGGCTTGAGGAACCACTTGCGGGCCGAGGCGAGCCACCAGGTGCTGCAGAAGGCGATGACGACGCCGACCGCAATGGGCGCATAGTTGAAGGTCTTCGCGGTGACCGGCGAGCTCTGCGGCAGCATGAACAGCACCGTGATTACCGCGACCCACGCGACGGCGATCGTGCCGACGATGGTGGACCAGGAGCCGAGGTTCCAGGGGCCGCGCTCGAACCGGCTCCCCAGGCGTAGCCGCAGGAACGTGGGGATGACGTAGGCGATGTAGAGGCCGATGGTCGCGATCGAGGTGACGGCCGCGTACGCGGTGATGTTCCACAAGTACGGCAGCCCGAGGACGAAGGCGCCGCCCACTGCGAGCCAGACGGCGTTGGCGGGTGTGCGGGTGGCGGGGTTGAGCTTGTGCCACACGCGGGAGAAGGGCAGCGCGCCGTCGCGGGAGAAGGCATAGATCATGCGGGAGTTGGCGGTCACGGACGCCATGCCGCAGAAGAGCTGGGCGACGATGATGACCACGAGCAGCCACTTGCCGGCCGCCACGCCGAGGGCGTCCATGAGGATCTGCGCCGGGGGCACCCCGGTGCTCGATTCGAGGGCGCCGTCGTAGGACTGGATGGCGTAGGTGAAGCCGAAGAGGAGGACGAACCCGGCTGCGAGGGAGACGAGGATCGACCGGACGATGCCCTTGGGGCCGGCGGTGGCCGCGTCGATGGTTTCCTCGGTCATGTGGGCGGAGGCGTCGTAGCCGGTGAAGGTGTACTGCGCCATCAACAGGCCCAGCAGCACCACGTAGATGCTGGACGAGAAGCCGGTGTTGTTGACGAACTCGCCGAACACGAAGCCGGTCGACTGGTGGTGGTCGGGAGCAAGGACCAGGGCGCCGCAGATGACGAAGACGCCGAGGATGTGCCACCAGATCGACACCTCATTGAGGAGGGCGACGATCCGCACGCCGAAGGTGTTCAGCACACCGTGCAGGGCCAGGATGATCCCGAACAGGATGATGGTGTGGCCCGGGGTGGCGGTGTAGCCGAACTGCAAGTCCAGTAAGGCGTTGAGGAAGGTGGCGGCGCCGAAGTCGATGCCCGCGGTCACCGCGATCTGCCCCAGGGTGTTGAACCAGCCGGTGAACCATGCCCATGCTGCCGCCGACCGCTGCGGGGCCATGCGGTGGGCCCAGAAGTACAGGCCGGCGCTGGTGGGATACGAGGAGCAGACCTCGGCCATGGACAGGCCGACGAACAGCGTCATGACGCCGACCAGCAGCCAGCCCCACATGATGACCGCAGGCCCGCCGGTGTTCATGCCGAAGCCGTAGAGGGTCATGCAGCCGGACAGGATGGAGATGATCGTGAAGCTGACGCCGAAGTTCGCGCGGCCGGACATCGATCGAGAGAGCGTCTGCTGGTAGCCGAGCTGCTTGAGGCGTTCCTCGTCGGAGACGCGGGAGACATCGAGAGGCACAGGGATTCCGTCCTTCGCAGGTGAGAGGGATGTTCAAGTGGTCAGTGGCGTCGGCGGCGCGGAGGGCTGTAGGCCCAGCCGCGATGTCGCAGAAACAGTTCGCTGGCCTGGCCGCAGTAGGACCACGGGACTTGCGTGGCGTACGGACCGATGGAGTCGAAGACCTCCAGCGCCTCGTGGTGCCGGTTCGCGAACGCCAGCGCGTGGGCGAGGTAGTTGGCGTCATCGGCCAAGCAGGCGTGCGGGCGCGGGGAGCGGTAGCGCCACCACCGCTCCAGCACCAGGTCGATCTGCGGACACTCGACCCAGGGGTGGATCGTCAGCCCGTACGTTCGTTGGTCCTGCTCCTGGCGGACACGGTGTGCTTCCGCCAGCATGACCAGCGGCAGAACCGCGATCGGCAGGCCCTGGGGCGCGATGGATGCCTGCTCCTCGGCCCACCACGCGGCCTCCCCTGGCTCACCGTGGTTACGGGGCAGCAGGTAGGTGAGGATCTCGTGGTGCGCTTCGCGGTTCCACGGGTCGCGCTGCTGGATCTCCTCCCACACACGGCCGAGCGTGTCCCGGTCGGGGGCATGGGTGCGCAGCAGCGCCAGCATGACGACGAGCGGAGCCACGTCCTGTGGCCACAGATCCAACGAGCTGTGGCAGGTGGCCCAGGCTTCCTCCATAAGCGTCCGGCCGCTCTCACGACCGGCGATCATCGCGCGCAGGGCCTGCACGTTCGCGAGCAGAGCCAGAGCGTGTGGCGAGCGCGGTTCGGCCTTCGCCCAGGTGTCGGCGAACCGGAGACGTGCGCCGGCTTCAGCGAGTATCTGGAGGCGGAAGATCCTCCGGTCCCAGTCCGGTCCCGTCTCGACCAGCAGATCCCGAGCGCTCTCCCACCGGCCCATCGCCGCGTCCTCCACCACTGGCCGTAGCGCCGTGTCGTCGCGAGCCGGGTGCTGGTCGAGCGGCGGGCTGCGGTCGTGGCCGTGGCCGTGTCGCGCCATCAACGAGCCTGCCAGGACATCCGCGGGTCGTCGTAAGCGAACCCGAGCGACGCATACAGCGGCTCACCCTCCGGGCTGGAGGCAAGGCTGATGCGCTTGCAGCCGCTTACGGTCATCCAGTCCATGAGCGCGGTCACCACGGCCCGCGCGTAGCCGCGCCTGCGGCACTCCGGATCGGTGGCGACGGTGCTGATGTCGCCGTTGAACGGCTTGCCGCTACCGGGGCCCGGAAGCCTGGGCAGGAGAAGCCCCATCGCACAGGCCGCCAGGCGGCCCGGCTCGGCATCGACCACGAACGCGGCGGCCGTTTCCTGGTCGCGGAGCATGGCCTCGATGGCCTCCTGGCACTCCTTGACCCATGGCCCGTCGGGTGCTGCCCTCGGCCTGGTCCACGGCACAGCCGGGCAGGTCAGCGAAAGCTGGCGCAGGCGGGCCAGCTCCCCGGCATCGGCGGCTACCGCCCGTCGCACGAGCACGCTCACAACAGATCCTCCCGATCACAGTCACGTTCTTGATTGCGGCGGTGCCCGAGAGGTCCGTATCCTTCTGGGCAACGCGTAGACGGAGACGAGTAGCCACGGATCACGCGAGTCGAGAGAGCCGCCGGTAGCTGAGAAGGCGGTCTCGCATCCCGAGGCGAAGACCCTCCCGAGCGCGGGGAGGAACGACCACGCCGTGGTCCAATGCCCCGCCGGCCGGCCCCCGTCACCGGGCTCGAATGAGGCCGCCAGCTCTTGGCGGCGAAAGTGCGGTGGTACCGCGAGTTCCCTTCTCGCCCGCACTCCCAAGGGATCATGACGACGTCCTTCGGAGGACCGAAATGATCCACAGCCGCGTACACGTCTCCGACCTGCGAGAACACGTTGGCCGTACCGTCACCGTCTGCGGGTGGGTAAACACCCTCCGCCTGCAGCGCAAAATGCAGTTCGTCATCGTGCGGGACAGCACCGGCATGGTGCAGGTGACCCACAAGCGCGACGACGGCCCCCTGGAAGCCCAGCTCGAAGCCCTCACTACCGAGTCCGCCGTCCGCATCACCGGCCGCATCGTCGACGCCGCCCAGGTGAAACTCGGCGGCCTGGAGCTCGTCCCGGAGCAGGTCGAGGTCCTGAACCTGGCCGCCACTCCGCTGCCCATCGACGAGCACACCGGCCTGGAGCAACGCCTCGACTGGCGCTTCCTGGACGTTCGCCGCCGTCCCGCCACTCAACTGATGTTCGCCGTGCAGACCACCCTGGAGCAGGGCATGCGCGAGTACGCCTACGCGCAGGGCGCCACGGAGATGCACACCCCCAAGCTCATGGGCACCGCGTCGGAGTCCGGCGCGGAGGTGTTCAAGCTGGGCTACTTCGACCGCAGCGCCTACCTGGCGCAGTCGCCGCAGTTCTACAAGCAGATGGCGATCGCGGCCGGCATCGACAAGGTCTTCGAGATCGGCCCGGTCTTCCGTGCCGAGCCGTCGTTCACTTCCCGGCACGCCACCGAGTTCACGGGCGTCGACGTAGAGCTGGCCTGGATCGACGGCGTCGAGGACGTGATGGCGTTCGAGGAGCAGATGCTCGCGCACGCCATCGCCAAGGTCGCCGACGCGCACGGTGAGGCGATCGCCGAGCACTTCGGCGTCGAAGTCGCCGTACCCACGACGCCCTTCCCCCGCATCACCATGGCCGAGGTGCACGAGATCCTGCGCAAGGGCGGCTGGGACCCGGAGGGCGTCAAGGAGGACCTGGACCCGGAGGGTGAGCGGAGCATCTCGGCTCACATCAAAGAGGCCACCGGGCACGAGTTCGTGTTCATCACGCACTACCCGGTCGGCATCCGGCCCTTCTACCACATGCGGCCGGCCGACGACCCGAGCGTGACCTTGAGCTTTGACCTGCTGTGGAAGGGGCTGGAGGTCACCACCGGCGCGCAGCGTGAGCACCGTTACGACGTGCTGCTGAAGCAGGCCGCCGAGAAGGGCATGAGCACCGAGCCGCTGCAGGACTACCTGAACGCCTTCCGGTTCGGGTGCCCGCCGCATGGCGGGCTCGGCATGGGCCTTGGCCGGGTGCTGATGGTGATGCTCGGCCTGGACTCGATCCGCGAGGCCACGTTCCTCTTCCGCGGGCCGAACCGGCTCACCCCGTAACCGGCCGCGGGCTGCGTCCCACGACACGGGCCAGTGCCTCGTGTCGTGGGACGCGGTCTCAGTAGCGGACATTGCGCAGGTCATGTGTCCACGCCTCGGCGGGGTTCTTGTCCCAGTAGGACCGCAGCGCCAACTCCCGCTCAGAGAAGGCGCCGTGGTGACATAGCGCGCCGTGGGAGAGCGTGACGCTCATGGCGAGCGCCGACTCGGTGGTGACCCAGTGGGGTGTCAGCGCGTGGCTCCAGAGCTGGTCGCCGGGCCGCATGGTGACGGACTGGCGATCGGTCGCGTCGTGCTCGGGAGGGTCCTCGGCGGTGGTCTCGCCGAGGACCGCCGCGTCGGCCGGCAGGTGCTGGTCGGGGTCCAGGTAGCTGTGAAAGGTCTTGATGCCATGGACCTGCCAGACCAAGCCATGCGAGTTGTCGTTGTGGTACGTCGAGGAGGCACCCTCGGTGGAGAGGAACAGGATGGGCGCCAGGCGCTGCCAGGTGAAGCCCCAGGCGGACAGATGCGTGCGCCAGGGGATCATGACCTCTTCCTGGAAGCCGTCCAGGAGGTCTTCGTAGAACCGGCTGAGGTTGAAGTGCACTAGCCGGAACGGCCAGGTGACCACCTCCTCGATCGGTGCGGTGCGGAAGGCTGCGGTGCGGTCCATGCGCACCTGCCAGTCGTCGTCCCCGAGGACCGTGAACCGGACCTCCTCGTCTCTACGGACGTGGTCGAGGACGTCGATGGCGGGCAGGAACGTGTAGTCGAAGCGGACGTCCAGCGGGAAGTTCGGCGGCTGCCGCCACCGCTGGGTGAAGTCGTCGGGCGTCGTGATCGTCATGGGTCGTCCAGGGGGTTGTACCCGCCAGCCGCTTCACGCTGGCGCAGTGTATGAAGCACTGCGGTCTTCGCAGGCGGCGGAGGGGCGGCAGATGGCAGCGCAGTCCGGTCTCACCCGGTCCTGCGCCGGGGCGGTCAGAAAGTGTCTGATCGCGGCACGGGGAGCGTCGACGCTGACGGATGCCCGACCGTAGGGGCACCGGCGTACGGAGCCGTCGGCAGATACGTACGCGGCGGCCGATCGGCATGGCCACCGCTCACCCCCATTCGGGGGGAACTGCAGGGCCTTGAGCTCGCCCAGGTAGGCGCGATACCGGTCGGACAGGCTGAAGTACCGGTCGAGGCGATCGGCGTCGAGGTGGTGTTGCACCAGGTAGTCCTGGACCGACTTGCCCTCGCGGCGCAGGGCGCGCTCGTCGAGGACGACGGGGCTGAACTGGACCTCCACCCCTGCCGCAGAGACGAGGTCGGCCAGGTCCTGGCACTCCTCGTCTTTCAGGCCCCAGCAGGTGACGTGAAGGACCTTTGTCTCGGTGCTGATGGCGCGCAGGGTGCCCACGGCCGAAGCCGCGGTGCGGGTGGTGCGCCCCAGCAGCATGGCGCCCTGCGAGTCGGCGGAGACGGTCACGTTGGCCAGCAGATGGGCCACCTGGGAGAGGGCGATGACCTCGGCCACGGTGCGTGCGGAGGTCACCATCGACACCGACATGCCGAACTGGTGGGCCAGCCGTACAAGTTGCCGCAGCTGCGGGTGGTGGGTCGGTTCGCCGCCGGTCAGGCAGACGCCCTCGACGCCGGCCTCCTTGAGCCGCGACAGGGTGCGGGTGTAGGTCGCGGTGTCGAGGAAGCCGTGGGCGCGGTCGGCTCGGAAGCAGAACCCGCAGGCCACCTTGCAGTGCCCGGCCGTCGAGATCAGCGCCGTGCGGACGTGGGTATTCATTGCACCCCCGTGTTGTCCCACACCGCGATCTCCACGGTGCTCGTGTAGAACGCGCACATCTCGGGGTCCGGGGTGCTGCCGCCGACGAGGGCCTGCTCGTTGCGCGACGGCCCGCCGCAGATGGCGAGCGCCGGGCAATCCCCGCACTCGGGGATCGGAGCGACCTTCTTCGCTACGCCGGCCAGGAGGCCGACGTCGGCGCGCAGTTGGTCGAGGGTGTGCAGGAACGACGGCTCGGTGAAGTTGATGTCGCACAGGCTGACTCGGTTGCCGGGCAGCAGGGCGGCGTTCAGGCTGCGGTCGCCCTGCATGTGGTCGAACAGCATGGGCCGGCGGGTGTCGAGGGCCTGGAAGGCGCGGTCCAGGACGGAGAACAGCATCCCGCCTCGCCCCAGCGCGGCCACGCGGGCCTCGTACAGCTCCCGTGCGAGCTCGGTGCCGTTGACCTGCCAACTGCCTGCCGTCGGGATGGGCGTGTTGACGTAGATGAACTTCAGCCCGAGGTCGTCGATGATCCACCGGACGGTCTCGGCGAGGCGTCCGATGTTCGCGGCCGTGGGCGTGAGGTTGCATCCCACGTGCAGCCCCTCGGCGTCGACGAACCGGGCGACGTTACGGCGGATGCGGTCGTCGGCGGGCTGGCCGCCGAGCAGCAGGCGGTTCGCCGAGTTGATGCCCGGAGGGCCGTCGATGGAGATGCCGACCCCGTACTCGTACGCGACGAAGTGGTCGAGGGCCTCGTCGGTCAGGCGGGCGCCGTTGGTGACGACGGTGCGCCGCACCCTCGCCACGTCGTAGCGCTCAGCGAGGGTGTCGGCGAGCTGATCGCCGTACCGCATGAGGTCGAAGCGGATGGTCGGCTCGCCGCCGAACCACTGGATCGACACCTCTTCCTGCCCGGCGTTCTGCTCGAACAGGAACTCCAGCCCCTCCGAGAGTTCCTCCTTCGTCATGTCCGGCTTGCCGGAGTTCGTGTCGACGAAGCAGTAGGTGCAGGCCATGTTGCAGCGGTCGGTCAGGACCACGCGCAGACCACTGATGCGGCTGGGGGTTCGGTCGAGGCCGAGGAGTTGAAGACGGTCACGGAGTGCTTCGCGCCGGTCGGCCACAGGGCCGCCAGGGGTGAAGCCGAGCCCAGCGAGGGCTTCATGAGTCACGGTCGGGGGGACCCCGGCGAGGTCGTGGACCTCGCCGGAGTCGATGAACACACTGTCCAGCGCGACCGGGTCGAGGAGAACTGCTTCCCCATCCCGCTCGTACTGGAAGTACTTCCCCCACAGCATCCGGGGGACGGCCATGGTGGTCAGGCCGTCGATTCCTCTTCGGCGATACCGAGCTCGCCCATGACCGCTCGGACCTTCTCCTCAGCAGCGGCCTGGAGCTTCGCCGAGGTGGCCGGGGTGCCGCCGTCAGCGAGGACAATCACGCCGGGCAGCGTCGGGTTCGGCACGATGACCGTGATGCCGGCCGGGTCGGTGCCGATGACCATGATCGCGTCTTTCAGCTCGACCCAGTCGGTCTGCTCCTTGAGGGCCTCGATGATGCGGCCCTGCTTCTCCTGGAAGGAGGCGCGCTCGCCCATCCACACGCCCGCCTTGGACTTGGAGTCCACAACGTCCGCGTAGATTAAGTGGTCCTTCTTCTCTCGCCTGGCTTGAGGCATGGCTGATCCTCATCTCTGTGCGTTGGATGTGCTGGAACAACCCCTTGCGTCCGCCGGGGTCTGGCGGGGTACCGCCCCCGCGGGGAGTTGAGCGGGGGCGGCGCTTATCAGCTCCGCCGCAGTCGGCCTTGCGGCCGACGGGGGGCCGGGCCGCGGAGCAAGTTCTACACGGTGCCTTCGCGCTCCCTGCGCGCCTTGATCAGGGCATGGTGCAGCCCATCGGGCAGGTTCAGCGTGTGGGGCCTGGCGGGCAGCCGGTACCAGTGGAGTCCGGGGCTGGCGGTACGCTCCGCCGGTGGGACCACTACGTGGCAGGTCAGCCCCAGCGCGACCGTCTCCGCCTCCTCCCAGCGCGCCGAGGTGCCGGCCGGCGTCAGGAAGTACATCCGCGGCTCACGGCCGCCTTCATCGAGAATGACCGGCCCCACCGCCAGCCCTTGCTCCTCGATGAGCTCCACCGCCCGGCGCCCTACGTGCTCGGGCGTACGTACGGCATCCCACCACGTACCGGCGGGACACAGCTCCGGCTCGCTGCCGATGGGCATCCACCTCGGCAACCGCGCGGTCGGAAGTGCGTCCGACATAGGAAAGGCCCCCTCACAACTGGGTGTGAGAGGACCATTCCACTCTGTAGGCGGGTGTGCGCGGACAAACTGTCCGCACCCGATTCGCGTCAACTCCCTTCGGAATTACGCGTGTTGTGCTATGCGACGCCCGCCCAGGTGCCGAACGCGGAGAGCTCGGCGGACGGGTGCGCATCCATACGCACCAACGAGCCGACCGTTTCGCGTACTGATGGGTGGAAACGGGTGTGGTTCGGTGCGACCTTCCTCGCCCGCTTCAGGTCAGCGAAGGCACCACCGCGGTCACCCTCCGCCAGGCGCGCGGAGGCGACATCGATGTGGTGGTGGCTGGATCGCTCGCCTACCGTCGCGGCCGGCGGCGCCCATTCGGCTCCGCCCTGGCCCCATTCGGCGAGCCGGGCCAGTGCCTGCTCGCTGTCCCCAGTGTCGATCAGCGCGTGCACCGTGTGAATCTTGATGTTCGTCGGCCCGAAGCTCATCTCGTACGCGAGGCTGTCCCGGTTGCCCGCCATGCGCGCGACATGATCTGCCTCGCGCAGGAACTCCTCGGCCCCGTCAGGGTTGTTCTCCCGTGAGGAGACCACCGCGAGCTTCAGCAGCAGCGCGCCGTCGACCGCCAGCGCATCGTCCGAGTACGAGTGCTCCGGCTGGAGCCTCTCCAGCTCCCCGCGCAGCCCCTTGAGCTTGCGACGGGCCGACCCGGTGGCGCCCTGGCGCAACATCGAACCTGCCACCAGGTATCCCGCCGTCACCTGCATAAGCGGATCACCGCATCGATCAGCGGCCCACCGAACCCGCTCCAACGCCGTGTTGCCCAGGTCGTGGTGCCCCATCTTGTGCGCCAGGCTGTTGACGGCGCGGTAGGCGCGGGCCAGGTGCCAGTACGCCTTCTGCTGCTCGCCGTTGCGCGCATCGAGCGCCACGTGTGTCAGCTCGGTGATCACTGCGGGCAGGAGTGGCCCCATCGGCGCGTACCGAGCGTCACGCCGGAGAGCCGCGATCTGGTCCACCTCGGAGGCCAGGACCGGCAGCGCGCGCGGTCGGGTCTCCAACTCGTCGGGAGTGTCGAAGCACAGCAAGATGCGCCGCAGTTCCGGAATGACAGCGTGCACCCCGTCTTCTGCCTCCGGGTCCCCGTAGTACGGCTGGCCGGTCAGCACCTCTGGGCCGAAGTGCAGTGCCCGCGCCAGGGCCGATATCAGGCTCGGCGTCGCCTTGCGAGCGCCGGACTCCAGCTTCTGAATCAGGCTGGGGGATACCGCGACCCGCTGGGCAAGTTGCGCGGCAGACAGCCCCCGCGTCTTACGTGCCACCCGGAGCCGGTCTCCCAGCATCAAGCTCTCACCCACGTCGAGATCCCCTCGCTGATCGGAGCATTGTGGCCAGGGTACGTACTGTGAACCACGCTAGGGAGGCCCGTCGCTAAGAGTTAACGGACCGGCGGCCGATGGGACGTCCGCAGGCGACGCGCCGCCTCAAGTCCCACGTCGCGCGCCGGGAAGCCTTGCACCTGTCACTCGGCGAATCAGGCCGCTGGGCTCCAGCCCTTGTTCGACCCTGAGCAGGTACGAGACAGGAGAGTCGGCCAGCAACTGGTCGCGCTGTTTCGCCGCGGAGTGCCGAATCCCCAGGAGTCCGTACGCGACGCCAAGAGCGGTGACGTACGGCTTGTCGATGGCCAGTCCGCCTAGCGCCCCGCTGATCGCCGGCAGCTGGGTCTGGACGTTCATCGCCCCGAACGCGGTGTCGATCTTCAGGCTCTTCATCGCGGCTTTGAGGTCATCCAGCGGCTTCTGGAAGTGCTCCTGCCGTACGTGATCGAGGTAGGACGCAAGGATCTTGGGGCTCTCGATGCCAACGAGTTCTTCCTGTACGTCCTTCGCCGCCAGCGAGACGGCGCCCATGAAGGCGCTGAACTCGGAGTCATGCCGCTTGCGCAGCTCGACGATCTTCTGAACTGGGATCTGCGCGATGTTGTCCGGGAGAACCGTCTGGACAGCGAGCTGGCCGAGGAGTCCGGCCGCCGGCTCTTCGGATGGCCTGGCCTGGCTCCCCAGCAGAACAGCCGCGATCTGCTCAGGGTCCCAGGCTTGGGTCGCTTGGTGTGCGGCAATCTGGTCGGTCGTCGGGTGGAGGGGGTTGCGTGAGGCGATCTCGTGCGTGAGGGCGCATTTGTAGACCCAGGCCAGCATCGGGTCCATGGATATCCAGTGGCTCTCCACGTACCCGGAGCGAGCGTCGGGACGATCGGTGTTCAGCGCCAGGCCCTCGTTGATCAGGGCCTCGCGGAGATCTGGGGAGACCTCGTCCCAGAACAGTTCTGCAGCTCGAGTAGCCCTTCTCGGTCCGACCGTGTCTCCCGGCGCCGGTGGGGGTGCATACCGGTTGACGCGGTGCCCTCGCCGCAGCGAGGGATCCGCGCTGCCAACGCCTCGGAGTTGTTCGGGCCGGATCGCGTACAGACGCCGGAGAGCCGCCGCGTGCTCGCTGATGACGGACAGAAAGGGCGCCTTGATAGCGGTCGCGGCGCTCTTGGGATCAAGGTCCTCCCAGAAACCGAGCCCATCACCCAAGGCAGTCGCTGTCGCGGAGTCACGAACCGGATAGCCGTCGGCGACCACGCGGGCGAGTTTGGGCCAGTAGAGGGCGGCGGTCTTCAACCAGACGTCATTCTGTACGTGGACGTACGGGTAATAGAGTCCGATCGGCTGCATCCTCACCCTCCCCCTTGCTCTCCCACCAGCGGTGCTTACACCTGCGGCACACGGCCATCATGACCCATCGCCTGCGGAAATCTGTTCGTACACGGTTCCCTCCGCTTCCCGGAGCTCGCGCTCGACCGCTTCGGTGAGGTTCGGGTTGTCGATGAGGACGCCGAATTCGATGTTGTTGTTCTCGGCGCTCCAGGAGAAGTTCGCGCTGGTCACCAGGAGGAGGTGGTGATCGACGGCAAGGAACTTGGCGTGGTTGCGGACGTAGCCGCCATCGAATTCCTTGGTCCTCCATACCTCGGCCGGGGCCAGGTGCGCAGCTACCTCTGTGGTCGACGGGGACCAGTGTTGTCCGCTGCCGTCGGCGGCCCGGGTGTCCATGTAGACGCGGACGGCAACACCATCGCGTTGCGCAGCCTCCCTCAGTGACTTCCAGAGCGCCGAGCTGCGCTGGAAGTTGAAGGTCGAGCAGGTGATCGCGTGCCGGGCACTGCCCACGAGGCGGGTGACTGAGCTCGTGAGGGGTCCACTCTGGGCGAGGTGTCCAGGCATGGTCCACAGCGGGGAGAGCGTGGTCGGCAGCGCCCGCGCCCCCTCGATCGCCCGCAAGACCAGTACCTGTTGGTACGTCGCTCCGGCATCGCGAGCCACTTCCCCCAGTAGCCGCCGAACCTCTGCTCGCTGGCCGACAGCGACGACTTTGAGCGCGGCTGTCAGAGTGTCGCCGTCGGCGAGGCGGTCCGCTACCCCTTTGGCCTCGGTTCCCGTCAGGAGCTGGCCCAGCTGCCGTGGCGCGTCCGCGTCACTCATGAGCCCGGAAGAACCCGAGGGCGCTGCCTGGCAGGTCAAGGAGGAAGCGGCGGTCGAGAAAGCGATTAGCGCGTTCGCAGGAAGTCTCCGAGGCCATGACGCAGCAGTGGCAGGCGGCGCCGTGGAGGAAGTCCTCGGGGTCCTGTGGGGTGCGCTTGGAGCAGATGGGGTCGGAGGAGCAGCGCGCGGCCTTGCGCAGTGCGCTGTCGACGACACGCTGGAGGCGCGAGGGCTCGCTGAGCTGTACGAGGCCGCCGAGGGTGCCGTCGCTGTCGGAGGCGGTGGTGCAGATGAGCAGGCCGGCCGCGGGGTCGCGACCTTCGGCTGCGGGCCATGCGTAGAGGCGTTCGCTGAGGCTGGCGGCCGAGTAGCCGCAGGTGAGGGCGAGTTCGCGGATGAGGATGTGGGCGAAGGTGTGGACGAGCCAGTAGCGCGGGGGCTTCAGACGAGTGTCAGGGTCGACCTGGCTTGCCGTGTCGGAGAAGCGGCGCTCGAAGTTCCTGCGGTGTGCCTCGCGGTGGTACTTCCACAGGCTGGTGTCTAGGACGCGCATTTCCCACGCGGCGACCGCATTCTCGTCGAGCTGGAGAAAGATGCCTTCGCCGCGGTCCTCGGTGGCCACGGTCCAGGCCGGTCGCGGTGTACGTGTGAGCGGGGCCAGGCGCTGCGGTAGGTCGCCGACGCGGTCCATGTCGTCGATGCGGGTGAAGCCAACCAGTGCGTTCACTTTGCGGAGGCGTTCGACCGCGAGGACCCGGGTGATTTCCGGCTTCAGGCTGTCGCCCCGATCGCGGGTGGCGAGGGTGAGCCCGCTCCTAGGGTCTTCGACTCGGGTACCGACGATGTCGCGCAGCAGGTAGCGCCATTCCGGGACGAGGAGGTCGACCGGGTCCCAGTCGCGGAGCTTCTCTTCCTGCTCATCCGGTGTGTCGGTGGGTGCGGAGGCTGCCTGAAGGACTTGCTCCAGATCGTGGTCGGACAGGCCGGTGACGTCGACGCCGCCGTCCATGCCGAGGAGATCCCTGATCAGGTCGAGGTTGGCGCGGTATTTGGCGAGCTTGTCGCCCAGTGCGGTGCGTACCCGGTCGGCCAGGTCGCTGGCCTTCTCCTCCTGGGATTCGGGCATGACGATGATCGACTGAGTGGCCGGGAACCACAGGTTGGAGGCGCCGACCAGCATCAACTTGGTTTCGTTACGGCAGCCCTTGGGCTCGAATGCGTCCAGGTGAGGGTGGCGTCCGCGGCACCGGGGCAGCTTCGCCTTGCCGGCCTCGCCCTGGGCCTCGTTCATCGGGCGCCGCATCTCGCAGGATGCGCAGTGGATGACGGCCGAGGCGCCCTTGCCTGCGGTCCTGTCAACCATCTTCAGGGCAGGGAGTTCCGCCTTGCTGCACGGCCGCCCGCGATGCACCCACAGGTCGTACGGGAATTCGTCCAGGTGTCCGTCAACGCAGGCGAGCAGATAACGCGCCGGGATGGCGGTGCGTCGCATCGCCTTGCGTGTGCCGGCTCCCGTACGCCCGGTGCACTTGGAGTGCTCGAAGACGGCCAGGTCGGTGCGGAACGGGTGGGTATTGCGGTAGTCGAACTGGGTGAGCAGTCCGAGCATGTCGCAGCCCGTGCAGCGAAGCCACTGGGGGAAGACCCGGGACGGGACTCCCAGGTCGTTGCCTTCGGCGGACCGGCTGTGCTTCTTGGGCTGCCAGGGATAGGGCCGCAGTTGTACGTCGGGGGAGCGCAGCATCATGCGGACCACGTCGCGAAGCCGTGGGGCGTGGATTTGTGGGGGTGCGGATTCGCGCCGCTGCCAGATGCGGTCCCATTCGTCCAGGCCGGTGGGCATGATCGTGAACTGTGGCAAGTCCATGATCGCGCCGGGGCCGTATGTGTAGAGCAGGGAGGAAGGGCGGGCGGAGCCGACCTTGGCGCGGTTGTGCTTGGCCGCCTTTTCCGTCTCCTGTTCCAAGTCGCCCAGCGGGTCAACGGCGTGAGCGACGTCGTAGACGAAGCGTGTCTCGTCGCTCACGAACTCTCCTCCGGCATCTGCCACTTCGGGGCATAGTCAGGTGCGCGGTACACCAGTCGTTCCTTGATCGGGCTCACCAGCAGGTTGATCTCCGGCTGAACCTCACGCATCGAGTTCGCCACGATGAACGGCGGCGTGTCCCGGGTGTCGATGCCCGCCTTGGCGTTCTCCGCGCTCATCATCAGCGCGTCGTGCCGGCTGTCGTCCAGGACCTTCTCGTACACGAGGGACTTCCGCAGTTCTACGAGGTGCTTGCGCCGCTTGGCCCATTGGTCGAGCCGGTTCTCCAGGCGCAGGCGGGCGCGGCCTGCCGCGTCCTCGTCACCGGCCCGTTTGATCCTGCGTACGAGGGCGTCGATGAGTTCACCGGCGAAGTGCTGCTCGGCCTCGATGCGGGCCGCCCCGTCCTCCGGGGACAGTCCCTGGCCGTGGCCGGCCTTCGCGGCCTGCAGGACGCGGGCCGCGCTGACCAGGACACCGTCCAGGCCGCGCTCCAAGGAGGTCACCGAGAACGGGGTAACGGACAGCGCCTCGACCTGTGCGTAGAAGGTCTCGTGGTAGTGGCGGAACTGCTCGAAGTGGGCGAGGTCCCGGGGCCGTGCCCAGTTTCCGAGCGCGACCACGAGTCCCGGCCGGTCTCCGTCTCGGCCGACACGTGAGGACGCCTGGATGTACTCGGCGGTGTTCTTCGGCTGCCCGACCACGAGCATCAGGCCGAGCCGGGTCACGTCAACACCCACCTGGAGCATGGAGGTGGCGAGGACCACGTCGTACGGATTCACTTCACGTGGCGTCGCCTTGTTCACCTCCCGCAGTACACGCTGGTTGCGCTTGCCCGCAGCGGAGTCATAGGCGGGGTCGAACGACATGGCCATCTGGTCAAGGGTCGCGGTGATGTCCGCGCTGGCCACGCGCGAGGTCAGCTCGGCGACGTGTAGGGACCCGTAGTCGGTGCCGGTGCGGCGGGGCAGTTTCGACCAGGGGCGGCCCTTGGCGAGCGCGGTCTGGATGTCGTCGCTCATGTACCGTGCCATGCCCGCGAGTTCACGGGTGGCGCTGAAGTAGCCGACCAGGCTCATGTACGGATCGGCCACGCTGCCGGAGCGGTCAATCAGCAGTTGCCCGCCGGCCAGGAGAACCTCGGCAACGCGGATCTCCGCCGTGGTCAAGCGCACCCCGGTCGTGCTGATCCCGACGTACCGGCGTCCCGGGTTCTTCTCGGAGACCGGGATCTCCTTGGAGAAGAAGGTGTTCCCAGCGTCCAGGACCTGCGGCGGGAAGATGGTGACGTCGCGCCCGTACAGTGCCCGCACCTGGTCGGACGCGTTGCGCGCGGTCGCCGTGGAGGCGACGAGCAGCGGACGCACCGGGTGACCGTCCTTCGTGCGCCAGTCGGTCATTACGTCGATGGCCACCTCGAACAGGCCCACCGTCGTGCCGAGCGCTCCGGTGATCAGGTGCAGCTCGTCCTGGATGACCAGATCCGGAGGCCGCAGCCGCGTCGCCGGATGAACGGGGGCCGCCGGCCAGCCGTCCTTCTTGGGGTGCTTACTGCCGTCCTTGATGTCGCACTGCTGATAGTCGGGATGCACGAAGCCGTGCCGCTCACAGCGCCGCGAGACATGCCCGAACAGCGAGGCCGCCTCACCTTCACGGGCCAGCCGGGCGAACTTGTCCACGGTGGCGATGACGAACGCCGGCGCGAGGCGGTAGATCTCCTCGTCGACCGTGAGCACCGGCAGCCCGTCCGGGACCTCGCCACCGTCAGCGAACGGGCAGTCGGCCAGCTCGTCACCGCAATACACATACACCCGGCGCAACGCGGGCTCCGTACGCACATCCCGCGCCTCGACCCGCGTACCGCACCACGGGCAGCGCTGAATCTGCAGCACCGTCAGCCGATAGCCACGGCCCCCATGGGCCTTCTGCAACTGCTCGGCGGCCTCGTCGTACCGCTTCGGGCTCACATCGGTACCGACCCACAGCCCGATCCGGAACGGCTCCTCCCCCCACGTCGCCACATCCTCGCGCCGCGCCAGCTCCGCAGCGCACACCAGGGTGGTGGCACGCTGGAACTGCTGGGCAGTGAGCAGCCGCAGTGTGTAACGCATGAGCACGGCCACCCCGGACCGTCCGTCCAGCGGACCGTCGAAGGCATCCACGACGCCCTGACGTCGGCGGATCGCGAACGTGTACGCGGCCAGACCGAGATACGCCTCTGTCTTGCCACCACCGGTCGGGAAGAACAGCAGCTGCGCCTTGGCCAGATCCCCGGACCGCTTCTCGGCAGCCGGATCAGACAGCAACGGCAACTGCATCAGCACAAAGGCGAGCTGGAAGGTACGCCACGAGTGCGCCCGCTCCTTCGCGTCCTCGAGGATCGCCTCACGGGCTTCGTCGATACCTTCCTCGGGCCTGCCCGCGCGCCGTGCCGCGACCTGCGACTGCACACGCTGATCGGCCATCACCCGGTTCATGAACCGGAAGCAACGCAACGCCTCTTCGTCCCCGAGTAGGAACGCCAGACCATCCGCGAGCTGCCGCTGCACCCGCCGCGCCTCGGCCACCGCGTCCAGTCCCTCGGGCCGCAGATGCGCAGGAAGCTCGTTGGCCCGCTGCTCCTCACCGTCCAGCCAGGCGGTGTACTCCGCGACGATCGGTTCAAGTCCCGTGCGCAGCTGATCTGTTGATGCTGCTTGGAGCTTGCGCATGTCCAGCAGGGCTGCGCCGATCTCCTCGGCGGCCGTCTGCGGCGTCTCGCTCACCGGCAGCCAGGTCGTCCAGACCTCGGTGGCCCTGCGGGGCTCCTCGGATGCCGCCCAGTCCACCGAACAGGTCCGGCCGTGGGCGAACTCCAGCCGGTTCCGGTACTGAAGCCGCAGTCGGCGCAGCTCGTCGTCCAACTCCTCACGCGTATCGAGGAGTACGTCGTTGACTGGCAGGAACGCCTCAGCGCCACCCGCCGACACCAACAGCTTGGTCTGGTACAGCCACGCCTCGACCGGGATCTTGCGGGGGGTCTCCTGGTCGTTGCACAGCGCCACCTCGATCAGGCGGCAGCCACGCTCGTCATCGTCGTACCGATCGACCCGCAGGATGACCTTGTCTTTCAGAGCGATCTCAGTCGTGCGGGCCGGCGCCAGATCCGCGACCTTGAGCGCCATGGTGAAGGCATGCGGCGTGCGCTGATAGCGCCGCAGGTGCGAGGCGACCTCCCCTGCCTCGCCCTTCTTCTCCTTGATCACCTCGTACGTGCCCCACGAAGCGGTCACGGTGAACTCATCCAGGTCGCCAGGGATTTGGAACCGTAGTCCCATCGATGCCGGAATCATCAGCCCGCGCTTCTGCGGCTGATCCTCGACCTCGTCCTCGTCCGCCCCCGCACTGCTCTCGTCGACGGCGGTGACGGGCACGCCCCGGCTCTCGGAGGCGTCCACGGCATCACCGACGTCTGTCGCGGCGTCGTCTGAGCCTGCCTCGCCGGGGTCGTCCTGGCCGGCGGTGAGCCGGGTAGGGGCGATACGGCCGATCATGTATGCGGAATCGGGGGCGCCTTCGAGGATCTCGTCCGGGCCGTTGGCCGGGCCGAGGAGTTCCCGCTCCAGGATGTCGCCCAAGTTCTCGCGGGCCGTCCAGGAACGGTCGTCGGGGTCGAGGGCTAGGCGGTAGGCCGGGGGCTGGGGAGCTCCGGGTCCCACCGCGGGCTGGGCGCCATCGCGCCGGGGGGTGGTCACTCGTCGCCCTCCTCGTCCTCGGTGTCCTCATTGTCGCCGGTGGGTCTGACAGCGCCCTGCGCGGCGGCGCGGCGGTGATTCTCTTCGAGGAGGCGGTCGAGGATCTCCACCCGGGCGGCGGGACTCACCGTCCAGCGTTCCATCTGGCGGTAGCTGTGGAATCCATGCTCAAGTGGGATGTCACCCCATCCGTACGCTTCCACCACGGTCCGGTCGAGATCGATATGGATCTCCCGCAGCCTTGCCACATCCGCATCAGCCGAGTCGAGAATAGCGGGATTGTTGACCAGGCTATAGAGATCCGTCAAACCCGTACTGCGACGCGTCATGATTTCCCGTCGCTCCATGTCTAGCATTCTTCCGACGTCGGCCAAAAGCTCACTCTCTGTCGGAAATGGGAATGTTTCGAACACCGAGGACGGGGTGTAGCGAGGGTCGTTTCGCATTCCTGAGCCGAACTTGATTGCCCATACCTGATGCAGACTTGACGAAAGTACGGCCTGCTTCGCGAATGAATCTGTAGCGAAAGCGATTGTCGCATCACTCGGCAGCCAGGCGGTCGGGATGCGAAGAGGCATCATGGTCTTACTGACACGCGTGATCACCAAAATTTCACTCAATGAGGAGATCGCCGTGCGCAACGCAGGGCGAGAGCGATGGAACAGCCACCAGGGCGCCTCTCGCACCGCCTTGGCCTTCTTAGCCCGCTCTGGCTTCACACGTTCGAGCAAATGGGCGTAGGGCAGTACATACTCTTGGGATTCACCCTCGGAAAGGCCAGTGAAGTCGATAACCCACCGGGATGGGCTCCCCTCCGGGCGAGAATTAAGATCTTCTCCGCCCAGGTATGGCTTCAGTACCTGCGAATTCTCCTCATTGGCCTCGATCCATTCCTCGGCTTGTTCCGGAGAAACGACGAACCCTCCACCGTAAGGCTCGACACCCTTGAAAGCGATGCCGCGGTTAGTGGACAGCTTGAGACGGTATTCATCCGCACGCCCCATAGGCTCAAGGGTTGCGGAGATTCTCTTCGCTTGGACAGAATCCGCGATTCGTGGAACTGTGGCCGGGATGTCGCCACGTGTACCCCAGACTGCAGCATATTCGAGGTCGGCAGTTTCAGTGGGCCACGACTCGCTCTGAATGGCGCGAGCGATCGTGAACCCATTGTCCGTCATTTGATCCAGGCCGACTTCGCGTGTCTGGTTTTCCCCGACAGAGCTTGTGGCGATGAGGCCGAGGGTGCCCCGATCTTGAACTAGCGAGATCGCCCTCAGGAAGAAATAGGCGACAAGATCGGCCTTACCCTTTCTTCCGAAGGCAAGGATCTCGACCAGCCAGGATCGGACGTTCGAACCCATTGCCTTGGGGACCTTGTACTCGCCGAGGAATGGCGGGTTACCGATGGTGGCATCAAACCCTCCACGCTCCACTACGTCTGGGACCGCAAGAATCCAGTGGAGCGGCTTCCATCGGTCGTAGTCTGTTGGCACCGTCGGCGTGAGCCCGGCTTTCAAGATGCTGTCGAGCATTGTCCGGTCCGCCTCCCCGCCCCCGGCCGGGTACGCGCTCTCCACCGCGATGCGTAGATCCTCATACGCCGCCTTGAGCTGCTTGCCAGGCTTGCCGCCCCAGCGCAGCCCGGCGGCGATCACCCCGTCCGCGACGTCGGCGAGCTGCGCGGTCAGCTCCTGGTATCGGCGCCACTGCCGCCGTTTGGTAGCTGCTGAGCGTTGCGGGTCGCTGTCGTCAACCTCGGTTGCGAGCTGGCGGCGTAGGCGGGCCGCTTGGTCCAGGATCCCGTCCACGTCGAGGCCGAACACGCTGAGTTGGTCGCCGGCCTCGGCAGGGTTGATGTGCAGGTCGCGCAGCTGACGGACGTCGGTCAGACCAAGCAGGGCGTTGCCGTGAAGCACCTTGTCGTCGACGAAGGAGAACGGCAGCTTCGGGTCCAGCGACACCAGCCACAGCGACAGCTTGCACATCTCGACGGCCATGCCGTTGATATCGGCGCCGTACAGGCAGGTCGCGACGACGGTCCTTATGGCATGGATGAGCAGGTCGTGCGGCGTCCGTCCGTACGCCACGCCCTCGCGCTGCCACGCCTCGACGAGCCGGTCGGCGAGGTACCGCGCCGCAGCTACCAGGAAGGCGCCCGAGCCGCAGGCGATGTCGGCGATCCGCAGGTCGAGGATCTGGTCGGAGGCGATCGGCCGCCATGCGTCCTGGTCAGCGGTCTGGTGCGGTCCGGGGGAGTAGACGAGCGGCTCCAGCGCGTACCGTACGACCTCCTCCGCCAGTGACCGCGGCGTGTAGTGCGCGCCCGCCGAGGCCCGCGAAGGGGTCTCCACCAGCAGAACGCCACCAGGCTCCACCACCAGTGGCCGGTTGCGCAGGTCGCGGCGGATGATGCCGATGAACGGGCGCAGCCGGTCGCGGAGTTCGGGGTCGTCGGTGACGTCGCGAAGGGCGATCTCGGCGTCGTCGAGGGTCTCGCCCGCCTTCAGTGCCTTGGTGAGCGCGGCCTTGCTGGATGGCTTCGCGGCCGGCTGGTTCTGCTTGACCCAGGCGAGGATTGCGTCTGCCAGCGCGGTCTCGGTGCGCTTGGTCTCGGCGAGCTCCTCGAGGGTGGCGAGGGGAATCTCGGGTTCGGACCCTGCGCTGCCGGTCAGGCCAACGACGATCTCCTCGGCGGGTTCGCAGGAGTAGCCGAGCAGGCCCTCGTAGATGTAGCCGATCTGCTCGACGTCGATGTCGCGGAAGGAGATCCGGCGGTCTCCACCGGGCAGTTTGGCGAACTGGACGGCGCGCAGGACTTCGAGCATGACGCGGTCGCTGACCGTGATGGCCAGCGTGTCCTGGGAGTCGCAGGCGGTGAGGAAGGGGAAGCGGGCGGGATCGAAGAGGGAGCCGCCGTATTCGGGCAGGCGCAGGTCCTCGAAGCTCGCGCCTCGGTAGAGGGCCTGGGAGGTGGCGAGGAGGCGGTGCCAGGTCAAGAAAGTGGCATCGAGGGAGAGTTCGCCCTCTTCCCTCTCTCTCGCGTCCAGGACGTCGAACTCGTCGCTGATGCCATAGCCCATCGCGAAGAGGCGACTTTGCGGCAGCAGTCCGCGTTCTTCGGCGAAGAGGAGGAAGACGACGCGCATCATGACGGTGACAGCCGCCTCGTACACCTCGCCGCGCTGCGTGGGTAGCGGGTCAGGCTCACCTCCACGTCGGGCGTCCAGGGCGCCTTCGGACAGGGCCTGGACGATGAGTTCGACGGCGCGACGGACCTGAGTGCCGAGGGCTTCGGTGATCTTCTCCGCGGCCGTGACGGACTCGCCGAACAGCTCGGTCAGCCGGTCCTGCTGTTTGCCGCCGACCAGGCGGCGGCGCTGGAGAAGCTCGATGAAGGCGTTGCGGGTCTGCGGCTCTTCGATCCAGGTCTGGGCGTCGACGATGCCGGAGGCGACCATGGTCTGCGGGCGGGCGCTGACGATGGCCCACCAGCGGCCGTCGGTGACGACACCGATGGGGACATCGCTGGCGCGCAGGAGCTCTTCCATGCGGTCGATGGGGCTGGCCGACCAGCCGTCGGTGAGCGGGTCGCGCAGGGAGTCCGTGGGGTCGGTGACCAGGACGAGCGCCCCGACGGCGTCGCCGTGGATGAGGGCGCCGTCGGCGCGCACGGTGACGGCGTAGTCGGGTGAGCGGATCTCGGCAGTGGCCGGCGCCGGCACGGTGTAGGAGGTGTTCCAGCGCAGGCCCTGGCGCAGGACGAGGTCGACCCAGGTGTCGCGGACCTCGCGGTACAGGTCGAGGGCGGCTTCGTCGCCCGGGTGCTCGTCCCAGTTCTCCCACGCCTTCTCGAAGGCGGGCTTGGCGTCCTTGATGGCGTCGAGCGCACGGGCGTCGGGCTGCGGAATGCCCTGCGGGTAGAGGCGCTCCAGGGCGGGGACGGCGAGGAACGGGCCGTCCGCATCGACGAGTTCGAGCCAGGCCCGGTGCAGGTCTGCGGCAGTCGGGGGGTAGCGGCGGCTCATGCCTTGACCATTCCGTTCTTCGCGTCTGCGGGGGTGAGGGCGAACACGACCGCCGCGGCGGACACGTAGGGCCTGATGTCGCTGTAGCGCTCCCGGATCGACGCGATCTCGCGTGCCTCCTCGTCGTCCAGGCTGTCGAGGCGCTCGTTCATGTGGTGCAGGTCCCGGCGGCGCTGCTTCTGCTGGTCGTCGGTGAACAACAGCTCTTCCTCGGCGCGGATGGCCTGCTCCAGGCGGTCACGGGACTCGCGCAGGTTGATCCGGAAGGCGTCGAAGATCTCGTGGGCGCGCTTGATGTCGGAGTCCCGGCGCTGTGTGAGTTCTTCGGTGACCTTCTCCTGGCGGCTGGCGCTCTTGCGTTCCATCGCGGTCAGCAGGCGTGTGCGCAGCCGACCGCCATCGTCGTTCCACTGCTCGGCGAGGTGTCCGCGTACCGCCTCGTCAGCGAGGAGCAGGTCCTCGGAGTCGAGGGTTTCGTCGAGGACTTGCTCAACCTTGGCCTCGGCAAGTGCCTGACCGCGCAGACGGACGCCGGTGAGGAACACCTCCTCGTGGAGCCGCAGTCCGCCGCGCCCGACCAGGACGAGCCGGGAGACGGCGGCGACACAGGACTCGGGCAGGTCAGGGGCGACGACGGCGGTGACCCGGTTCACCGGTGAGTCCGTGCTGAACAGTGCGGAGCGCAGGGTGCGGGTGGCGCGCTGCATCAGGGCGTGCCCAAGGTGGATGTGGACCAGGTCGGTGCGCTGCTGGGCGGCCTGGTCGTCGAAGGTGACGGGGCGCGGCACGCCCGGCTCAAGGTGGGTGTCCAGGCCGCGCAGCGCCGGCTGCCAGGAGCGGCCGAGGTTCGGGATCTCGAAGACCTGCGCGTCGGTACGGTCGTCACCGATCTCGATAAGCGGGGGTTGAGCGGTCAGCGTGAGCGCGGTGTCCACGACCCGGCGGGCATTGGCGGGTGTGAGATGCATGGCGGCCTTGCGCTCGTCGTACGTCTCGGAGAGCTTGGTGAGCTGGCGGTTCAGCTCCATCCCACCGGCCAGAACACGGGTGATTACCTCGTTGCCGTCGTCCGGCGCGGACAGCCGGGCCTTACGGGTCGTACGGGTGGGAGCGAAGTGCTCCTGTACCTCGGCATCGATGACCTGGTTGACCTTGCCGAGGTCCTCGGTAGCCTGCCCGACCTTCGTCGCGATGATCCCCATGAACTTCATGTCCGCTTCGTACGTCGTGGATCCGGAGACCGGCACGAAGTGGAAGATCTCTGGGTTCTTGGTCTGTCCGTACCGGTCGATCCGGCCGATGCGCTGCTCCAGGCGGGACGGGTTGAAGGGGATGTCGAAGTTGATGAGGCGGTGGCAGTGAGTCTGCAGGTCGATGCCCTCGCCGGCGGAGTCGGTGGCGAGCAGGACGCGGACCGGGTGCTTGTCGGGGCTCTCGGTGAACCGGGCGCGGATCTTCTCCCGTTCCTCGTGCGGGGTTGAGCCCTGGATCACCTCCAGCACGTCGTCGTAGCCGCGCTGGCGCAGGATGCGTTCGATCCATTCGAGGGTGGCCGCGTACTCGGTGAACACCACGACGCGTTCGTTGGTCCAGTGGGTGCCGTCCGGGCGGCAGACGGCACCAAGGAAGGTCAGCAGTTCTTCCAGCCGGGAGTCCGGCTTGTGCTCGTACCGGCGCCCCCACTCGATGAGCGAGGCGATCTCACTCCTTGTGGCTGTCACCAGGGGGTCCGAGCCCTTGGAGTGACGCAACGCGGTGAACTCGGGGTGCTCGGCCGCACCCTCCTCCTCGTCCGACTGACTGCTGCCGAGGACCTCTGTGTAGTAGTCGTCCTCGTCCTCCACCCGCAGCTGCCGGTCTCCGCCGTCCGCGACCTCGTAGAGCTCAAGGGTGCGGGCGAACGACCACGGGCTGGACAGGAAACGCTTCTTCAACAGCATCGCGACGATGTCGCCGCCCGAGCCCTTGCCGTTCGCTCGGGCGCTCTCGACCAGCAGCCGCTCCAGCCGCGCGAACTGTTGCTGCTCCTCCTCAGACGGTGTGAACCGGAGGGTCCCCAGCTTGCGGGCCTTGAACCCCTTGTCCGGCAGATCGGTCTTCAGCCACCGCACCATCACCTCCTTCAGAGCCTTCTCGTCGATGCTCGCGCCGCGGGTAAACCGGCGGCCGTCGATCATTTCCAGGAGGGCGGTGAACGACTCCGAGTAGCCGTTGTGCGGCGTCGCGCTCAAAAACAGCCGGTGCTCGCAAGCCTCCGCGAGCTTCATCGTTGCCGTCGTCCGCTTGCTGTCCACCGCGTAGCCACGCTGCCCCGGCGCCGTCGTCGGACTGGCCGGCGCCACATGATGCGCCTCGTCGACCACCAGCACGTCGAACGCGTACCTCCGGGCTGTCCCCGAGCTGCGCACATCGGCCAGCACGTCCCGCAGCAGACGCTGCGCCCGCAGCGACGGCAGCCACGCCATGCTCACGATCACACGCGGGAAGAGCCGGAACGGGTTGGCGTTCAGCCCGTGGCTCCGCCGCACCTTCGCCATCAGCTCGCTGTTGACGATGACGAAGTCGAGGCCGAACTTCTCCCGCATCTCGTCCTGCCACTTCAACGACAGGCTCGGCGGGCACACGATGACCACGGACCGCGCCCGGTGCCGCAGCAGCAGCTCCTGCACGACGAGGCCGGCCTCGATCGTCTTGCCCAGACCGACGTCGTCCGCGAGCAGCAGGTTCGTACGCGACGACTGCAGGGCCCGGCTGAGCGGCACCAGCTGGTACGCCTCCACGTTCGCACCGCTGCGAAACGGAGCCTGATAGGAGTTCGCGTCCGCCGAGGTCACCGCGCCCCAGCGGACCGCATCCACGAACGCGGCGAGCGTATTCGGATCGTCGAACGCCTCCGGGCGCACGGTCTCCGGGAGGCCCTGGTTCGGGGCGACAGTGTGCCCAACCTCCAGCTCCCAGACCACCGTCAGCTCCTGCCCGAGCCGGTCCTCGTCCAGCGACTGCAGGCTCACCACGTGCGTCAGACCGGGCACGCCCTCGTCGGCGGGGCTACGGGGAAGACCCTGCTGCTGGATATCGGATACGGCCCAGGTGGAGCCCCGGACCTTGACGACCTGCCCTGGCTCTGGGACTGGTGGAAGGGCCGCCGCGTTCGGGGTGCTGCTCGCTGATCCCTGCGGATACTCCGTCGCGGTCGCCACCTGGGCAGACTCCTTCACCAACGCCGTCATTGCCGGAGCGTGATCACCCCGGCACGTCGCGCTGCAACCTGGCCGCGGAGGTCACGGAAAATCCAGTATCTCCGACCGCGGGTACGGTCCGCTTCAAGTTCCCCGAGGCCATCAGCGGTATGGCTACGCCGACACAAGTCTGCTGAGCGATCTCTGCGCAGCCGGGTCGGCAGCCCGTGCGGCCTCGGCCACCTGCGGCAGATCTTCGATCTTCAGGTACCGATAGCTCTGCGGTGGGTGGAAGGTACCTTCCGCGCGCAACGCGTCAAGTGATACCGGGTCGTCGAACGTAACCGGGTTCTCAAGGGAGACTCCGCTGGCCTGCGTCGCACCGCTCATGTAGGCGTCGTACTCGCGTCGAGTGATCCCCGTGCGGGTGCGGCTGGCGGACCAGACTTCTCGCGGAGAAGCGACGTGAACCGAGGCGATCCGGGCCATCCCGACGATCGCCATCGTGGGAGCAGTCGCATAGAGGAACACCGTGGTTCCCGGTGGAGCGGCGACTCGCTGCCTGCGGACCTCCACCGTCTTGCTCCCAGCGAGGATCGCCGTCGCGAAGCGTGGGTGGACGGACAGCAGCATCGCGCGTTCCAGATCGCTCACGTCTTTCGGTGCCCCTCTTCGTAGACCGCCTGGAACAGCGCGTTATTGATCTTCGACAACGACATCAGCGACAACGGTAGCGCCAGATTCTGGGCCAGAGCGTTCAATCGGTCCAGCGTCACCGGCCTCGGAAAGATCTCGGTGTCCGAGAACCTCAGTGCCATGGCCCGCCCTGATGCATCAGCGGCCGCCCGCACTTCACCCCGACCGTATACGCCCAGGTGTTCGAATTGCGAGAACAAGGCATCCGGTGTGTCGATGAGCACCTCGTCCAGCCGTGAGCTGCCGATGACCATTTGCCCCTGGGGTCCTGACGTGCCCTTGCTGACGTACCAGAGGAGGCGTGCCGGAACGCTTTCGTTGCGGTGCCCCGAGGAGCGGTAGTAGACGTGCTCTCTGCTGATACCCAGCACTTCGCTGCGCGGCAGGAGCATCGCCGGGACGTTGAACAGTTCCGCGGACCAGCGGGGCTCGATCGGCACCAGGAAGGATGGCAGCAACGAGTCGATGACCTTTGCCGGCCACCAGGCGCGTTCGGCCACAGCGGCTACCTCGGCCGACAGGCCCGGGGTAAGCGGGGGAACTTCCAACTCCATTCTTTCTGCCGCCTCTTGGGCGACAGCCACCACCTCGTCGGTCGTGCCGCATACATCCACCAGCAGTGCGGCAAGTCCGCCGTCGTACTCGAAGAAGCCGTCGTCACCGGCTGCCGCCCGTGCCGCAGGTGAAGGGCTCGGGTCGGTGATGCGTACTACTTGAACGCCGCGTTCCTGACCAAGCCGCTTGAGCATGAACAGCAACTGCCTCGCGAGGCTCTGCTCCAGGACATGGGAGGCGGTGCGTAGGAACGGAACCGTCAGGATCCGTCCGTCCGTTGACCAGACGTAGAGGGCGACAGGGCGTCCTTCACCGTCTCGGAGCAGTTCTCGGCGCCACAGCACTGAGTCCGTGGCCAGGGCCCTGAGACGGGTGGCGAACGCCGAGCCGTCATCTCCGCCGGCCTGGTCGAAGAACGCGATGAGTTCCCCTTCGGCGCCAAGGGCGACCTCGCCGGTTGAGAACTCGGTGCCCAGCAGATCTGCCGGCCGGTAGACCTGCGCCTGCCTCAGCTCATCAACATGCAGGGTCACCACTGATGGGGGTACGACCTTCACGCCGGCCACCTCCCAGGCAGTATCTGCCAGTTGGTGCAGCAGGGGATCACGTGTCGCCAGCACCTGCAGCCCGGCACAAGCTGTCTCGGCCACGTACTGCAGCCGCTGTCGCAGTCCCGGTGCGTCCCGAAGGGCCGCGAGTCTCTGAGCGACGTCCGCCACCAGCTCGTCGTGGCGCTGGGCCACAGCTTCAGGGGCAGGAGTGAGCTGGCGCAGACTGGGCAGAGCATTCCTCTGTTGCTGGCGGCCCTCCGTGTCTATGACATCCCGGACGTCCCGCAATAGCTGTGGCGTGTAGGCAAGTTCGACAAGGTCCGCGAGCCAGCCGGCCTCGAGGGTCCGTGACTCCTCCACCACGGCGTCCGTCTCAGCCGACCTGCCTCGGAGGTCGGTGAAGACCCCGTGATCCACGGTGACGACGAGCAGAGCGTCGCTCTCGACATCGGTGAAGAGATCCGCGTGCCCCAGATCCAGCCACCAGCTGTCCAGCGTCTCTCTGTCGCGGCCGCGCCCCAGGATCTCGCCGCGCGGTACGAAGCCCAGGCTCGTCCACATCGCGCTGAGGTCGTAGTCCCGTCGGCATTTCGCCTTGATGCCCAACCGCTGGGCGTGACGTTCCTTGATCGCCTCGATCAGGCGACGGGCGATGCCTTTCCCTCTGTGCTCTTCCGCCACGCACAGATGGGTCAGACGGACATGCGGGGTGCGCTTCGGCAGACCGAAGAGTGCGTAGCCCACGAGCTCCGCGCCGTCCGTGGCAACGAGCAGACCACCGTCCTCGGCCGCCTTCCGATAGGCCGGAGGCGTCAACAACCCGAGCGTCTTCGTGTACCGGTCCCCCAAAGACACGGCCGAGGCGAGCAGGTTGGTCTGTGAAGCCGAGACAGGCAACACCTTGATCGCCATTGTTTCCCCCTCCGGAGCGGCCCATCACGGATGAAAACGATCTCTCGCCCCACTATTTACAGGCAGCGCTCACCCGGGCCAAGACTGTTTTTGATCAATTTCAATGGCTAACCTCGCAGTTACCCGGCATCGGTACCCCGCAGGTGGGCGTCCGGACTCGTACAACTGACGGGCGCTTTATTGATCAAGATCAGCGAGTTGGCTCCGCAGCCGCTCGGCCTCGGCTTCCGCCTGCTGGAGTCTGCGCTGGAGGGCAGCGCGGGACGGTGGTTTCGGCGATTGCCGTCTTTTCGGGGCGGCCTTGCGCGGGACCAGCCAGCCGACCCGCTGGTACGCCACGATCCAGTGGACAAAGCAGCAGGTGTAGCAACGGCACTCGGGTTCTGGGGTCGGCCAGCGCTGCGAGAGCATCCGCCGCATATGTTCCCGTTCGCGAGGGGACTGTTCGGTCGGGTTCGATGCCCAGTACTCCTCCCACTCCTTGGTCATCTCCGCCACGCGCTTGACGCTGCACAGACGAGGCCCGTCCTCGGGTTTCCACCCCAGGTCAGGGGCGATGGTGTCAGTGATGTGCCCGCAGGCCAGCGTTACCTTCCAGAACGCGCTGGTGTGCGGCTCGTCATGGCGGAGCACAGCCCACGTCTGAGGATCCATCCCATCGTCGGGCTCCACCGGGTCTGCGGGGAAGGTCACTTCTCTGCGCTCGCCCCACTCCGCGATGTCCCGGTACGGCGCAGGCGGAGCGTCATCGTGGACGCAGACCATCTGCCCCTTCTGCAGCCACTCGTGCTCGGGACCGCGCCACTGCCGTTCGCTCGGCAAACGCTCTTCGCCGAGTGTCAGCACCTCGTCAACACAGCCGCAGTCCAGCTGGACTCGCCACCGGTAGTACTGTTCCGCCTCCGTCACCATGAGCGGCCACAAGGCCGAAGGAAGCCGCTCGCGCAGCTCAGCATTGGCCTCCTCGACCTTGCGCAAGACTTCCTTGCGCGGCCTTGCCCTCCCAGGCAATGACCGCAATTCCGGCGTGGGAGCCGGGCGAGAGATCGCATCGCGGCTGTCGTCGCCCCCGGCTGGATGGTTGGTCATGTCAGAAGTTCCCCCAGCCTGAGCGGGACTCCGGCCCATAGGGGCTCCACCCCGTCAGGTACGGTTTCAGGTCATCGGGCTTTGGCTCACGTGGAGTTGGCATCCCAGGAAGCCGGCGCAGTGGATCGATCACTTCTATGTGGCTCCGTGCCCAGGCCAGCCACTTCCGTGCCGAGGCGACTTCCGGCACCTCGGATTCCACCGCCTCGGCGATGCGGCTTTCCAACGCCTCGCAGTACTCGCGCAGGACAACGACTTCCCTCCACTGCGCAGCCTGTTCACCGAGCACACGAGCCAGCTGGGCCTGAACGGCTTGCTGTTTCGCCGCTGCCATGGCCTCTTCCCAGCGGGCCTTGCGCTGCTCCTTCGCGCGTTCCTCGTCTACCCTCCGCTGCGCATCATCGACCGCGCGGTCCTCAGCTTCCTTGAGTACCGCTCCCAGGACGTCCTCAAGCACCCAGCGCTTACGGTCGGCCCACTGCCTCCGGCGAGCGGAACGGCTGTAGCCGAGTTCGAGCATCAGCTTCTCGCTGCGTTCCGGATCCTCAGCCTGTGGGTGCTCCTGCTTGATCGTGACGGTGTACGTGAAACCGTCGACAACCAAGTCCAGTTCGCCCTCGCGGCGCGAATAGCTCGGTGGCGTATAACGCCCGTTGTAAGAGTATCCGCGGCTGCGGTAGCGATCAGGGACAGGTCGCTCCTCCACTCTGTGTCCCCGTCGTACGGCTTCAGCGGCAAGTCCCTGGAACACCCGCAGAGCACGGCGACGCGATTCTGCCGGCATCACGAGCCGACCCTCGTCATCACGAAGCGCTGCCACGACCGGGTGCAGCGAGCGCAACTGAACCGGTACCGGAACCTGGGGCCCGTCTTCCGGTGTCTGCCGACCGGAGTTGGGATGAGGGCCGTCGAGGAGAGAGATCTGCAGGTCCCGGGTGCCGTTGAACATCCGGAACTTCTCGACGCGCTTGCCGGACGGCACGAGTCCATGCCGCTTCGCGAAATCGATGACACGCCGCCACTCCACCACCTGGGCTTCGTCAGGTTCGTGGACGATGACCTGCCGCTCCGCGACGAGTTGCTCGATGAGCTGGGTCGCCTTCGCCTTCCGCGCTACGGGGATCGGCCTGTCGCTGTACGAGGCACGACCCTTCGGCGACTTCTTCGCGTCCTTGTCGGTGCCGCGGGTGGACGCCGCAGCCCGCTGCTCGGTCGGACGATCCACCCTCATAGAGCGACTCTGCGGCTGACGGGTCGGCACCGTGGTCTGCTTGTCTTCAGCCGTGTGCCCTGGGTGGTCCGGGTGGTGACCGTGCTTGAGGTAGAACTTCCCGGCCTCGGTCACCTCAGCCGAGAGAACTCCCTGGCGACGCCGCACCGCCAGCAGTCCGCGGTCCCTCAACGCGTAGGCAGAGCGCCTGTCGCTCAGCTCCTGCGCGCCGAGCTCCTCGCCCGCGTCCAAGCGACCCAGGAGTACTCGTTGCCGATCGTTCAAAGGGGACCAGCGATGCATGGCACCAGCTCACATTCCCCCGCCGAGACAGGCAATCACTCGTTCGGGTTGGACCGCCCCCTCTTCTCTGGTTGGCCGGTGCAGGTTGGCCTGTACAGCACCGCGGAGGTAGGCGCTTCTTCTCCACGGTGCTGCAAGCGTCAGGACTCGTCGGCGGGGATGGTCCCGAGCCGCCCCGCCTGGAAGTCGTCGAACGCCTGGGTCAGTTCGGCGTGGCTGTTCATGACGAAGGGGCCGTAGTGGGCCATCGGCTCGCGGATCGGCAGGCCGCCCAGGAGGACGACGTCGAAGCTGGTGCTGCGCGAGTCCTGGGTCTCGGCGGCACGGATGGTCACCGAGTCGCCGTCGCCGAAGACGACCGTCTGCCCCATGCCGAAGGGCCGCTTCTCCGTGCCGGCGAAGCCCTGGCCCGCGAGGCCGTACGCGAGGGCGTTGAAGTCCGAGCGCCACGGCAGCGTGATCTCGGCGCCGGGGCTTACCGAGGCGTGGATCATCGTGATGGGCGTGTGCGTGATGCCGGGGCCCTCGTGGCCGTCGAGCTCGCCCGCGATGACGCGCAGGAGCGCGCCGCCGTCCGGCGACGTCAGCAGCTTGACGCTGCCGCCGCGGATGTCCTGGTAGCGGGGGTCCTGCATCTTGTCGGCGGCTGGAAGGTTGACCCACAGCTGCAAGCCGTGGAACAGGCCACCGGACATGACCAGTTCCTCGGGCGGCGTCTCGATGTGCAGGAGGCCCGAGCCCGCCGTCATCCACTGGGTGTCGCCGTTGGTGATGGTTCCGCCGCCGCCGTGGGAGTCACGGTGGATGAAGGTGCCGTCGATGATGTAGGTGACCGTCTCGAAGCCGCGGTGCGGGTGCCAAGGGGTCCCCTTCGGCTCGCCGGCTTCGTAGTCCACCTCGCCCATCTGGTCCATCATGATGAAGGGGTCGAGGTACTTGTAGTTGATCCCGGCGAAGGCACGGCGGACCGGGAAGCCTTCTCCTTCGAAGCCGGTGGGCGCGGTGCCCACGTGCAGGACGCGACGCGCGGCAGCGCCGGCGGGGGCAGAGACGCGGGGAAGTACGAGCGGGTTCTCAACCGTCACGGCAGGCATGACGACTCCTTCAGCGAGGTGTGTGGGCGGGGTGTTTCCGCAGTTCAGCGGGAGCAGGCGTAGTAATGGAGCTCAGGTACGCGCAGGGGTGGCGGGAGCACCCCCCTAACCGAGAGAATCCTTGGGCTCTCCCGGCGCGTACTCCACCTCGCCCATCTGATCCATCATGATGAACGGGTCGAGGTACTTGTAGTTGATGCCCGCGAACGCGCGGCGCACCGGGAAACCCTCGCCCTCGAAGCCGGACGGCGCGGTCTGTACGGCAAGGACCTTGCGGGCCACCGCGTCGGCGGGAGCGGCCACCTTGGGCAGGGTCAGCGGGTTCTCGACGGTTACTGCAGGCATGGTCGGTACCTCCTTCTGATCCGAGAGTAGTTGAATCTCGAACTTTCTGCCACCTGGAACGCGAAGAGCCCCGGAGGAATTCCTCCAGGGCTCCCAGGCCGTCCGCACGCCGCGCTCTAGCCGTACATCCGCCGCATCGCGAAGTCGACCATCTGCTCCACGGCCTTCGCGTCGAAGACCATGCGGTGCTCGCCCTCCATGTCGAGCACGAAGCCGTAGCCCGTCGGAAGGAGGTCGATGACCTCGGCGCCGGTGATGACGAAGTACTTGGACTCCTTGCCCGCGTACCGCCGCAGCTCCTTGAGCGAGGTGAACATCGGGATGACCGGCTGCTGGGTGTTGTGCAGCGCGAGGAAGCCCGGGGTGTCGCCGCGCGGGCAGTAGACCTTGGAGGTCGCGAAGATCTGCTGGAAGTCCTCGGCCGCCATCGAGCCGGTCGTGAACGCGCGCACCGCGTCGGCGAGCGAGGGCGGGGACGGCTCGGGGTAGAGCGGGGGCTGCTGGCCATAGCCGCCGGGCATCTGCTGCTGCGGCGGGGGCATGCCAGGCGCGTACTGCTGCTGCCCACCGGGGCTCTGGTCGTAGCCGTACATGGGGTCGAGCGTACTGGGTCACAGATGGCGGGTGTCACAGATGGCCGGTTTGGGGTTGCATCTTATTACCGACGGGTAGCATCATCGTGGCTACTAGCTGGTACGCATACGAGGATCCTGTCGGGCGATCCGATGGATCCACCTCCTCCCGGACTTATACGGAGCCGTCGCCATGGGGCACTACAAGTCGAATCTCCGCGACATCGAGTTCAACCTCTTCGAGGTGCTCGGGCGCGACAAGCTGTACGGCACCGGCCCGTTCGCGGAGATGGACACCGAGACCGCCAAGGACGTACTCGCCGAGCTCACCCGCCTCGCGGAGAACGAGCTGGCCGAGTCCTTCACCGACGCCGACCGCAACCCGCCGGTCTTCGACCCGGAGACCAACACGGCCCCGGTCCCGGCCTCCTTCAAGAAGTCGTACAAGGCCTTCATGGACTCGGAGTACTGGCGTCTGGGCCTGCCCGAGGAGATCGGCGGCACCACCGCCCCGCCGTCCCTGATCTGGTCGTACGCGGAGCTGATCCTGGGTGCCAACCCGGCGATCTGGATGTACTCCTCCGGTCCGGCGTTCGCCCGGATCCTCTTCGAGGAGGGCACCGAGGAGCAGAAGAAGTGGGCGAAGATCGCCGTCGACAAGCTCTGGGGCTCGACGATGGTCCTCACCGAGCCGGACGCGGGCTCGGACGTGGGCGCCGGCCGCACCAAGGCCGTGCAGCAGGCCGACGGCTCCTGGCACATCGAGGGCGTGAAGCGCTTCATCACGTCCGGTGAGCACGACATGGAGGAGAACATCCTCCACTACGTCCTCGCGCGCCCCGAGGGCCACGGCCCCGGCACCAAGGGCCTGTCCCTCTTCCTCGTGCCGAAGTTCCACTTCGACTTCGAGACCGGCGAGCTGGGCGAGCGCAACGGCGTCTACGCGACGAACGTCGAGCACAAGATGGGCCTCAAGGCCTCCAACACCTGCGAGATGACCTTCGGCGACAAGCACCCCGCCGTCGGCTGGCTCATCGGTGACAAGCACGACGGCATCCGCCAGATGTTCCGCATCATCGAGTTCGCCCGCATGATGGTCGGCACGAAGGCGATCTCCACGCTGTCGACGGGCTACCTGAACGCCCTCGAGTACGCCAAGGAGCGCGTCCAGGGCCCCGACCTCGCGCAGTTCATGGACAAGACCGCGCCCAAGGTCACCATCACGCACCACCCCGACGTGCGCCGCTCGCTGATGACGCAGAAGGCGTACGCGGAGGGCATGCGCGCGCTCGTGCTCCACACGGCCGCCGTGCAGGACGAGATCATGGTGAAGGAGGCCGCCGGCGAGGACACCGCTCAGCTGGAGGCCCTCAACGACCTGCTCCTGCCGATCGTGAAGGGCTACGGCTCGGAGAAGGCGTACGAGCAGCTCGCGCAGTCCCTGCAGACCTTCGGCGGCTCCGGCTATCTGCAGGAGTACCCGATCGAGCAGTACATCCGGGACGCGAAGATCGACACCCTGTACGAGGGCACGACCGCGATCCAGGGCCAGGACTACTTCTTCCGGAAGATCGTCCGCAACCAGGGCGCCGCCCTGAACTCGCTCGCCGAGGAGATCAAGAAGTTCCTCGCGGTCGGTACGGGCGGCGAGGAGCTGTCCGTCGCCCGTGAGCAGCTGGCCAAGGCGGCCGTCGAGCTCGAGGCCATCGTCGGCCTCATGCTGACGGACCTCGCGGCCACCGAGCAGGACGTGCGCGAGATCTACAAGGTGGGTCTCAACACGACCCGTCTGCTGCTCGCCTCCGGTGACGTGGTCGTCGGCTACCTGCTGCTCAAGGCCGCCGCGGTGGCCGCCGAGAAGCTGCCGAACGCCTCCGCCAAGGACAAGGCCTTCTACCAGGGCAAGATCGCGGCCGCGAAGTTCTTCGCCGCCAACGTCCTGCCGGGCGTCACGGGCGCGCGCAAGCTCGCCGAGGGTGTCTCGCTCGACCTGATGGACCTGGACGAGGCCGCTTTCTGAGCGCTCTGACGTCCTGACGTACGTGACGGCCCGTCCCGGTCGGGGGACGGGCCGTCCGTATGCCCGGAGGTAGACCGTCCGTATGCCCGGCGGGACGGGCCGTCCGTGTATCCGGCGGGACGGGCCGTCCGTGTGCCCGGCCGGACTGATCGTCCGTATGGGCGGCCTGGAGCGACCTCTCGGCTCCCCGGGAGCGTGACAGGGACCGTCGTTAAGGTTGAAGCCATGAGCAGCTCTCCGCGCTTCGACAGAAGCCACACCGACGAACTGATCGCCTTTCTCTCCGCGAGCCCCACTCCGTACCACGCAGTGGCGAGCGCGGCGGAGCGCCTGGAGAAGGCCGGGTTCCGGCAGGTCGACGAGGCGGCCCAGTGGGACGGCACGTCCGGCGGCAAGTACGTCCTGCGCGGTGGCTCGATCATCGCCTGGTACGTGCCGAAGGGCGCGGAGCCGCACACCCCGTTCCGTATCGCCGGCGCCCACACCGACTCCCCCAACCTGCGGGTGAAGCCGCTGCCGGACTCCGGTGCGTTCGGCTGGCGGCAGGTCGCCGTCGAGATCTACGGCGGGCCGCTGCTCAACTCCTGGCTCGACCGCGACCTGGGCCTGGCGGGACGCCTCTCGCTGCGCGACGGCAGCACCCGGCTCGTGAACGTCGGCCGGCCGCTGCTCCGTATCCCGCAGCTGGCGATCCACATGGACCGCTCCATCTACGAGAAGGGGCTGCAGCTCGACAAGCAGAAGCACATGCAGCCCATCTGGGGCCTCGGCGATGCGCACGAGGGCGATCTGATCTCCTTCCTGGAGGAAGAGAACGGGATCACGGCCGGCGACGTGACCGGCTGGGACCTGATGGTGCACTCCATCGAGCCGCCCGCCTACCTCGGCCGCGACGAGGAGCTGCTCGCGGGACCGCGGATGGACAACCTCGCGTCCGTGCACGCCGCGACGGCCGCGCTCACCGCCGCCGCGGCCTCGGACGGCCTGAACCACATCCCGGTGCTCGCCGCCTTCGACCACGAGGAGAACGGGTCCCAGTCCGACACCGGTGCCGACGGTCCGCTGCTCGGCTCGGTCCTCGAGCGTTCGGTGTTCGCCCGCGGCGGTACGTACGAGGACAAGGCCCGCGCTTTCGCCGGGACGGTCTGCCTGTCCTCCGACACCGGGCACGCGATCCACCCGAACTACGCCGAGCGCCACGACCCGACGCACCACCCGCGTGCCAACGGCGGGCCGATCCTGAAGGTCAACGTCAACAACCGCTATGCGACGGACGGTTCGGGCCGTGCGGTGTTCGTCGACGCGTGCGAGCGCGCCGGGGTTCCGTACCAGCACTTCGTCTCGAACAACGCGATGCCCTGCGGCACCACGATCGGTCCGATCACAGCGGCGCGGCACGGCATCAAGACCGTCGACATCGGCATCGCGATCCTGTCGATGCACAGCGCGCGCGAGCTGTGCGGCTCAGACGACCCGCATCTGCTCGCGAGCGCGCTCGCGGCGTTCCTGGAGTCCTGAGCCCGGATTCCTGAGCTCGGAGTCCTGAACTCCCGGCTTTCGCATGGCTGTTCCGGCCCCGGGTACTCGGGTGCCGGAACAGTCATGTACAGGGAGGCGAAAGCAATGGGCATGGGCGGATGCATCCTGCTGATCGCGGGGGGCGCCATCCTCACGTTCGCAACCGACTGGGAGATGCGCGGAGTCAACCTCGACATCGTCGGCATCATCCTGATGCTCGTCGGCATCATCGGCGTCGTGGCCTTCAGCTCGGCGGCCAAGCGCAGGCGGGTCATCGCACCGGGCGCCACGGTGGTCGACGAGAGCCAGACGCGGCGTACGTACGAGTGAGGCACCTACGAGTGAACCGAGGGAACTGAGGCGCGGCATTCCTCGTCTTGGAGCGCGGGACGGTACGAACTCCGTACCCACTGACCGCACTTCGGCACGGGGGATTGATTCATGCGTACGTTGCGTCGGCGCACCGCGCTCGTCATCGCGGGGACGGCCGTCATCGGCCTGGCCCTGACCGGCTGTTCGGACTCGGGCTCGGGGCGCAAGTCGTCCGGGAGCAGCTCGTCGAAGGGGTCCTCGCAAGGGTCCTCGAAGGACTCGTCCAAGGGCTCGGACAAGGGCTCGGACAAGCAGGCCACGCCGTCCGAGGACGGGGGCGAGACCAAGCCCGCCGGCAAGCCGGGTACGGGCGGCGGGGGCAAGAGCGGCCCCTGCACCAACGCCGAGACCAAGCTGACCGTGACCGCAGCCCCGCGCCCGGTCAACTACCAGCTGCTCACGCTCACCAACACGAGCAAGCGCACCTGCACGGTCCTCGGCTACCCGACCGTCAGCTTCGCCCCCGACCTCGACGGCACGGCCGAGGGCCGCGAGGACACCAAGCCTCAGGCCGTCGTCACGCTGAAGCCCGGCGCCTCCGCGTACGCCGGCCTCAACACGAGCCCGGCGGACCAGGCGGACGACGGCACGAAGTCCCACGCCAAGACCGTCTCCGTCGACCTCATCAAGCAGATCGGCAACGACGGCTCGACAGTCCAGTTCGGCCAGCCGGACACGGTCGCGGTGAACGACCTGTTCATCTACGAGCCGAAGGTGACGTACTGGCAGCAGGATCTGGACGTGGCCCTGAGCTAGGAGCACCTCTGCCCCCGGCCACCACCCGCGGGGCCTCGCACTCGCGGCGAGGGGGCCGTCCTCTGGGACGGCCCCCTCGCCGCGGATACAGAGGGCGGCCCCTCGTCGGGGGCGCGGGGAGCGGGGCCCGCGTCGGGGGCGCAGGAAGTCGGCCCCGCATCAGGGGTGCAGGGGCGGAGGCCCCGCGGTGGGCCGGCGGCGAGCCAGAACCTCCTTGTCCGCCCGCCCACGGACCACGGGGCTCCGCCCCGATACCCCGGAAGAGCGCGCTCTCCGTAGGGAGGTGGCGTGGCCCAGCCGGAGAGCGGCCTCTCCGTAGAGCAAGAGCCGTGGCGTGCCCAGCCGGAGAGCGGCCCCTCCGTAGAGCAAGAGCCGTAGCGCGCCCCCAGACGAAGCGACGGGGCTTACGCGTCCATGCCCGCCAGGACCAGCGGCAGCCGGTCCGTTGCGCCCTCGGTGAGGCGGAGGGGGACGCCCCAGTCCTGTTGGTGGACGTGGCAGGCCGGGTATTCGTTGGCCGGGTCGTCGTCGCAGGAGGCGGCCATGGCCGAGACGTGGAGGACGCCCTCCGTCACGGCCGGGTTCAGCTCCAGCTCGCGGGCCAGGTCCGTGCCCGCGCCCTCGCCGGAGAGCAGCAGCTCGGGCGGGGTCGCGGAGACGAGGAGGCGGGTCGAAGGGCCGTAGCGGGTGTCCAGCTTCTGGCCGGTCGGGGCCTGGAAGACCACGTCCAACCGCAGCTTGCCCGGGGCGACTTCCGTCGCCGCGCGCTGCGTGCGGTGCGCGACCGCCTCCACGCGTACGGCCTCGTCGGGCAGCCGCAGCCGCGTCAGGCGGTGGCGGGCGGACTCGACCACGACGATGTCCTCGCCGACGAGCACGGCGTCGGACGGCTCGCGCAGATCCGTCGCCAGCGTCGTCACCTCACCCGTCGCCGGGTCGTAGCGGCGCAGCGCGTGGTTGTACGTGTCGCTGACGGCGACCGAGCCGTCGGGCAGCGCAGTGACGCCCAACGGGTGCTGCAGCAGGGCCTGTTCGGCCGCGCCATCGCGGTGGCCGAAGTCGAAGAGGCCCGTGCCGACGGCCGTGTGCACGACCCGCTCGCGGTCGATCCAGCGCAACGCCGACGTCTCCGAGTCCGCGATCCACAGCCGGTCCTCGGTGGCCGCGAGCCCGGAGGGCTGCGCGAACCAGGCCTCGGCCGCGGGGCCGTCCACCAGGCCTTCGTTGGTCGTACCGGCCGCGACCTCCACCGTCCCGTTCGCAGGGTCGTACGTCCACAGCTGGTGCACACCGGCCATCGCGATCCAGACGAGCCCGTCGAACCACGCCACGTCCCACGGCGAGGAGAGGTCCACTTCGAGCGCCGGGCCCGAGGTGGGCGAGCCCTGCCACCACTGGCGCCCGGTGCCGGCCACCGTCTCTACGGCGCCCGTCTCCACGTCGTACGTCCGCAGCGCGTGGTTGACCGTATCGGCGACGATCACCCGCCCGTCGGGCAGCAGCGCGAGACCCTGCGGCTCGCTGAACTCCCGCGCACCGAAGCCGCGTTCACCGCTGCCGATCCGCCGTACGACCGTCTCGCCGTCCGCCGCGAGCTCCACCAGCTGGTGCCGGGTCGAGTCCGAGACCAGGAAATTGCCGCCGGGCAGGAGCAGCGCCTTGCCCGGGAAGCGCAGATCGGTGGCGACGGGCTCGGGCGCCACATAGGGGCCGTCCCCGCGCCGCAGCGTCCCCTTCGCCTCGTGCTCGGCCTCCAGCTCCTCGACCAGCTTCCCGATCGCGTGCGCATGGCCCTCGCCCGCGTGCTGCGCGACGACATAGCCCTCGGGGTCGATGACGACCAGCGTCGGCCAGGCCCGCACCGCGTACTGCTTCCAGGTCGCGAGCTCCGGATCGTCGAGCACCGGGTGGTGCACCTCGTACCGCTCGACGGCGTCGACCACGGCCGCGTGCTCCGCCTCGTGCACGAACTTCGGCGAGTGCACCCCGATGATCACGAGGGTGTCCGCATGCTTCCGCTCCAGCTCGCGGAGCTCGTCGAGCACATGCAGGCAGTTCACACAGCAGAAGGTCCAGAAGTCGAGGACGACGATCCGTCCTCGCAGGTCGGCAAGGGTGAGCTCCTTGCCTCCGGTGTTCAGCCAGCCGCCCTTGCCGATCAGTTCGGGGGCGCGGACTCGGGCACGGCGGGGAGCGGGGGCTGCATCGTTCATGGTTCAAGCTTGCCACCCTGGTAGGAACATCGGATCACGCGCGTACGGGGGGTGCCCGGACGCGGAGGGGGCGGCCGGTGGACACGGAGGGGAACCAGCAGGCGGGTGGGAGCGCGCGGGAGTTCATGGCGCTGCCGACGGCGGATATCGAGCGGGCCGGCGCCGCGCGGGCCTGGTAATGGTCGGGCCTGCCGCTGCGGAAGTCGGCCTGTCCGGCGGCGCTGCACGACCTGGTGGAAGCGGCGGTGGCGCCGGCGCGGGCTCATCCGGATGAGTACATCCGGCATCGCGTGGAGGTTCAGGTCGCCGAGTGAGGCGCGCGGCCACCCGGGCGGCGCATGCCCGTCAGGCGGTCAGTGGGTACGGATGGCACATGAAATATCTCGTACGCGACCGGCTGCTCGGCATCGGTGACGACTACTGGATCGAGGACGAGCAGGGCCGCAAGGCCTTCTTCGTCGACGGAAAGGCGATGCGGCTCAGGGAGACCTTCGAGCTCAAGGATCCCGAGGGGCGGGTGCTCATCGACATCCGCGCCAAGATGTTCAGCCTGCGGGACGCGATGACCATCGAGCGCGGCGGCGAGGCGCTGGCCACGGTCAAGAAGAAGCGGTTCTCGCTGCTGCGCAACCACTACCGGGTACAGCTGGTCGACGGCACCGAGCTGGATGTCAGCGGCAAGATCCTCGACCGCGAGTTCGTCGTCGAGTACGAGGGCGAGATGCTCGCGCACATCTCGCGGCGGTGGCTGCGGGTGCGGGACACGTACGGCGTCGATGTCGTTCGGGAGGAGGCCGATCCCTCGCTGATGATCGCGATCGCGGTGTGCGTGATCCGGCTTGCCGAGAAGGAGCGCGAGCCCGGGGTCGTGGACTGAGCGGGGGCGGGGTCACGTACGGAGCGGGGCTCGGTCGTGGACTGAGCGGGGCTCGGTCGTGGACTGAGCGGACGCGGGCCAGGACCGCCGGGCTCTGACCCGGATGCCTTCGCATGACGTGCGAGTCACCCTGAGCGATGGTGCGCTTACGGACAGTGGTCGATTTGTCGACCTTCATCCGTAGGGAAGGAATCGGTGGCTATGTCTGCATGGCACACCACGGGCCTGCGCGCCGCGACCGCGGCCGGGCTCGCACTGACAGTGGCGGTCACCGCCATGGGTACGGCGCACGCCGACGAGAAGGAGCCCTCGTACGACTGGGGCACGGTCGTCGAGACGAAGGACGGCGTCCAGGCGAACGCCTGGGTCATCGGGGTCACGGGCATCGGCCGGTTGATCAACGCCCGGATGTTCGAGTCGGCTTCGCCGGGCACCCCGAAGGCCCCCCGGGAGATGGAGGGCGGCAACGAGCTGGTCAACCTCGCCCCGGGCGGCGTCGGCCTCGGCAAGGTGTCGGCCCTGTACTCCAAGGCCCTCACCAACAAGCTGCCGGCGAACAAGTCGAGCAAGTCGACCTTCCCGGTCCCGGGCGCCGCGTACGCCAACGCGGGCGGCGGCTCCGTCCACATCGGTCTGCCCTACGTCGAGAACCCCTTCGGCGGTACGCCCCTGTCGGGCCTCGGCGTGAGGGTCGACGCGATCGACGTGCACGCACGCTCGCTGCCGGGCAGGCCGGTGGAGTTCCAGGGCGGCGCGGCCAGCGGTGAGATCACGCTCTTCGGTACGAAGATCGTCGAGATTCCGCCGATCTGGGCCGTGAACCTCGGCGCGACCATCCCGGGCGGCGGCGACGACGCCGCCCCGATCATCGCGCAGACCAACGAGCAGATCACCACGGACGCCAAGGGCGTGCCCACCAAGGGCAAGAACGGCTCGTACCAGTACGACCCGCGCGCCACGAGCGGCTACGTCAACGCGATCCACGCCAGCGTGCTCGGCCCGAACGTCGCCGACGTGACGATCGGCCACGCCGCCGTGATCCGCGACGCGGCCAAGACGGACCACCTCAAGGCGCAGCTGCCCAAGGTGCCGACCCTGCTCGACATGGTCACCGCGTCCAGCCACAAGCTGCCCACGGACCCGATGGCCAAGCTCGCGGAGATCACCACGAACTGAGGCCTCCACACCAGCCGAGACCGGCCGCCGCCCGCCCGTCGCCGACGGCGGTGGCGGCCGTCTCCGTGCGTACTCGGCCACTGCCACTGCCACTGCAGGAACAACCCCAGGAACACAACCCCAGGACCAGGGGGTCCACCATGCCACTCAGCACCCGAACGTCCCGTCGCCGCAAGGCGGTTGCGGCCACCTTCGCCCTGACGCTCTCCCTCTCCTGCCTCGCCTCCGGCGCCTACGCCGACGGTCTGCAGCCGCCTCCTTTCCCGCCGCCCGGCGGGATCGAGCTCGACCCGGAGGGCCGCCCGATCGGCGAGGGGACCGAACCCGTGCCCGAAGAGCCGGAGGTCCCGGAGGTGGTCGAGCCCGAGCTGCCCACGGCTCCGGAGCTGCCGCGGCTGCCGGACTATCCGAAGTCCACGGACTCCTACAACCCGTTCTCCGGTGTCGCGGACATCGTGCACGGCGCACTCGACCTCGGGTTCGGCTTCTTCAAGCCGCCCGCCCCGCGCAATGCCCCGCCCCCGCCGCCGCTGCGCCCGCTGCCCAACACCAACTGGGGCCCGGTCGCCGACGACGACACTCCCGCGCAGGCCGACGCCTGGGCCCTGCGCGTGCGCGGCGGGAACCGGGACGCCCGCCTCGCCGAGGCGCACCTGCCGCCGCTGCCCGACGCGCCCGCCGCCGTGACAGGTGCGGGCAAGCCGGTCGAACTGGGGAAGGCGTACTCGTTCGGCAGTCTGCACCGCCTTTCCTCCCGTACGTGGATGAAGGACGGCTCCGTGCACGCCGAGGCCAAGCTCGGCCGTGTGGAGCTCGGCCTGCCGTATCTGAAGGCCGCGGGCAAGCCCGTGGACACCAAGCGACTGCCGGTGGAACTCGAACTGCGGGACGCGGTGACGACGGCGGTCGGGCACGCGGACCGCGCGGCCGAGTTCCGTACGGAGGTCAAGGGCGGCGGCGTGAAGTCGTTCGGGCGTGAACTGCTCGCGTTCGACGGCCCGCTCAAGCCGAACACGAGCCTGCGCATCCCCGCCGACAAGAAGCTGCCGCCGTGGGGTCTGGTCACGCTCAACGAGCAGATCAGCACCGACGCACAGGGCCACCCCACGGCGGGCAAGGACGGCCGCTACGCGCCCGAGCCGGCGTCCACCAGCGGCTACGCGAACACGGCCCACCTCACGCTGCTGTTCCCCGAGGCGGTCGACATGACGGTCGGGCATGCGGCGGTACTGCACCGCGGGCCCGGCGGCGACGCACAGTGACGATCCGTCCCCGGATGGCCCCTTCGGCATGCGGATATCGCACTGCGTAGCGAGTCTCTAACTATCAGTGGCCGATCTTCTCGGTCGCTTTCCTCCCGAACACCCCCTCAGCGGTCTCCTCGGGGACCGCTGAGGGACCTCCTTCAGCTCCCGAAGAACCATCCGGGACCACCTCCCGGAAGAATCACCGAAAGAGAGGGTCGGCCATGGCCTCATGGCGCATTTCAGGGTCCCGCGCCCTGCTGACAGCGGGCGTCGCCCTGAGCGCGGTGCTCACCGCCACACTCCCCGCTCAGGCCGCCCACGCACCCGGCGGTGTCGACGACTGGGGAACCGTCGTGGACACCAAGGACTGCGTGCAGGCCGACGCCTGGGTGGTGCGGGTGAAGGGTCTCGGCAAGATTCTCGACGCCAAGCTCTTCCAGTCCCACTACCCGATCACCCCGCAGGCGCCCAAGCAGCACGCCGGCGGCAAGGAGCTCGTCAACCTGTCCCCGATGGGTATCGGCCTCGGCAAGATCTCGGCGCTCTACTCCCGTGCGATGGGCCACGCCCACCCGGCGTCGACCTCCGGCGGACACGACATCCCGGCGCGCGGTGAGGTGTACGCGGACGCCGGCGGCGCCTCGGTCGACATCGGCCTGCCGTACATCGCCAACCCGGCGGGCGGCACGCAGCTCTCGCCGTTCGGTGTGCACGTCGAGGGCATCACGGTCTCCGCCTACTCGCAGCCCGCCAAGCCCGTCGCCTTCACGGGCGGCGCCGCGCGCGGCTACATCTCGGTGGCGGGTGCCCGGATCATCGATATCCCGCCGATCTGGGCGGTCAACCTCGGTGTCCGCATCCCCGAGGACTACACCCAGGCCCCGCTCGCCCTCGCCACCACCAACGAGCAGGTCACGACGGACATCAAGGGCAACCCGACCAAGGGCCCGAACGGCGCGTACAAGTACGACCCGAAGTCCACCAGCGGTTACGTCAACGGCATCCACGCGAGCGTGCTCGGCACGGAAGTCGCGGACGTGACGGTCGCCCACGCCGCGGTGCTCCGCGACCCGAAGGTCACCGACCAGTTCGCGCCGAAGCTGCCCGTCAGGGCCGAGTCGCGTGCGGACTCGGACCGTGCGGCCGCGCCGGCCCGCCCGGCCTCGAAGGCCTGCGCCCCGTTCGCCCCGCCGCGTGCGGCGGCCGGCGGCATGCAGGACATGTCCTCCTGCTGGTAGTCCATCGGTTCCGAGACCTGACCGGCGGTCAGTGAAGCCGTCTGCCGTACGCCGAACGAGCGTACGGCAGGCGGCTTTTCGCGTGCGGTACGCCGGTGGGCGCGGGGCCGGGGCAAGGCTGAGGCCAGCCCTGACGGCTGGCCTCGCCGGGCCACCCGTACCACCGCCCGAAGGAGAACCCGTGGCCGCACCACCCCACCGCGCACGGCGCACCGCCGCACTCGCCGCCCTCGCTGCGCTGATCCTGCCCGCACTCGGCTGCGGCGAGAAGGCGCAGAACATCCCCGTGGTGAAGGGAGAGTTCGGCAGCCGTCCCGAGGTCGCGATGCCCACGTATCCGCCGCCGAAGGAGGCGCGGATGAAGGTGCTCGCCGAGGGGGACGGGCCGGTGACGCGCAAGGGCCAGGTGATCGTCACCGATGTGGACATCCGGATCTGGGAGAGCGGCCGCGCCCTGATGGACACGTACCGCCTGGAGCAGCCCACGACCGCGGTGCTCGACGGCCAGCACGTCTCGCGTACTTGGGACCAGGCCCTGATCGGCCGCAAGGCGGGCAGCCGGGTGCTGCTCGTCTCGCCCGCGACGCACGGGTTCGGGCCGCACGGCATGGCGCCCGCGCAGGTCACGCCGACCGACCACATGGTCCTGGTCTTCGACGTGATCGGCGGTTACGACCCCAAGGCGCAGGCGGCGGGGCCGGGCAAGTGGCCCGCGAGCGGGGGCTTTCCCTCGGTGGAGGTGAAGGCGCCGGGCGCCGAGCCGGTCATGGGGGACTTCGGCGCGGAGCCGAGGGACGTGGGGGTGCGCGTCCTGAACGAGGGCAAGGGTCCCGTGGTCAAGGCCGGGTCCAGCGTCGTGATGCAGTACACGGGTGTGGTGTGGGGGACGAAGTCGCCGTTCAACTCCACGTATCTGCGCAACGGTCCCAACGGGTTCGTGATGAAGGACGCGGCGATGCTGCCCGGGTGGTTCGAGGCACTCGAGGGCAAGCGCGTCGGCAGCCGTCTCCTCGTGACGGTGCCGGGGAACGAGCGGCCCGGGTTCACGCACACCAAGGGAGCGCTCGGTATGCCGAAGGACAAGTCGGCGGCCTATGTGCTCGACGTGGTGGACACGCGCCCGCGCTGACCTTCACGGCGAACGCGTCCACAGGCTGTGGACACAGAACGCAGCACCGCGGCCCGGAGGCAACTCGCCTCCGGGCCGCGGGTGTTCACTGCTCCTGCGGGTGGATCACACCTCGCACTGGGCGGCACGCGTGGTGCCGGCCAGCCAGCCACCGCAGTCGATCAGCTGGTCCGCGTTCTCCTTCACCACGAAGGTGTCGAAGACGCGGTTGCCGCTGTTCGGGTCGCCGGGGGTGGACAGGTCCGTCCAACCCTCCAGCTGACCGCTCGCGTTCGCGTCGACCTTGGTGTCGATCGTGATCGTCGGGGCCTGCTTGCCCGGCTCGATCACGGCGTCACGCTGGCAGGTCACGGTGCGGCCGACGATGGCGCACTGCCAGCCGTCGCCCGCGGCCTTGACCGGGGTGACGCCCTCGGGGAAGGTGCGCGACACCGTCGTGCGACCGGTGGTCGGACCCGCCTCGGCGGCGTTGGACACGTCGACGGTGAACTGGGCGGGCTTGCCCGCGATCACATCGCCCTTGGGCTTGACGACGACGCTCAGCTGCGGGTCCTTGGCGGGAGCCGGCTTGACGTCGGTGGTGTCCTTGACCGGACCCGTGCCCTTGCCGCCGGAGGTCGCCTCGGTGGTGCCCTCGAGCGGGCCCTTGGCGCCGTCGTCGACCTGGGTGCCGATCGAGATGGGCGGGTAGGCGTTGCCCGGGTTCAGGACGTCGGCACCGACACCGGGACGGGTGCAGGTGACGGTCTGACCGTCGATCTTGCAGGTCCAGCCCTCACCGACCGCGTTGATCGGCTTGATGCCCGCCGGGAAGGTACGGACGACCTTGACCTCGCCGTTGGTCGCACCCGCGTCGGGCTTGTTGGACACGTCGATCTGGTAGACGGCCGGGGAGCCGCCGACGACCTCGCCGACCGGCTTGGTCACGACGACGAGTGCCGGGTCCTTGGCCGGGGTCACGGTGAAGCTGCTGGTGTCGGGCACCCGCGGGGTCGAACCGGGCGTCGTGGCCTGCGAGGTGATCGTCTTGTCACCCTTGGCGTCGGCCGCGACCTCGGTCTTCACCTTGACCGGCGGGTAGGAGTGGTCGGGCTCCAGCGCGTCGGCTCCGGTGCCGGGACGCTTGCAGGTGACCGTCTGACCGGAGATCGTGCACTTCCAGCCGTCACCGGAGGCCGCGACGGGCTTGACGCCCTCGGGGAAGATCTGGGTGGTGACGACCTCACCGGTGGTGGGACCGGCCAGCTTGTCGTTGCTGGTGATCATCTCGAACTCGACGGGCTCACCCGCGTTGACCGGGCCCTTGGGCTTGACGTCGGTCGACAGGTTCGGGGCCAGGGTCTCGATCTTGCCGTTCCACACCTCGTGGATGGCCGTCGAGGCACCGGTGCTGGCCGCAATGCCGATGCGCAGCGAGTCCGGCACCGGGGGCTGGCCCTTGATCTCGTCGAGGTCGACCGGCTCGATGACCTCGCGGACGGGACGCCCGTCGTGGAAGTCGATGGAGACCTTCATGACGCCCTCGTGGGAGAGCTCGATGATGGCCGTGCGCCGTGCGTCGGCGCGGTTCGTGGCGCCCGAGGGGGCCAGCAGACGGCTGGACTTGTACGTGGCCACCAGCGGGTTCTTCACACCCACCGCACCGCGGACGGTGATCGAGTTCGGCGTACGGCCGTCGGTGCCGCCCGCCGCGTCGAACTTGTTGGAGGTGAAGTTGCCGTAGACATCGAGGCCGATGCCGAGGTAACCACCCGTGATGCCCACGTAGCCCAGGCCGGCACCGTTCTTGCCCGACTTGAGCGGCATCTCGGCCTTGCCGTCGAGCAGCATCAGGGAGATGCCGTCGGCGGGGCTGTTCGGCCGGCTCGGGCTGTAGATGCCGAAGTCGACGCTGAACTTCATGCCCGCGCGGGCCGGGATCGCCCGCCGCGAGATCACATAGCCGTTCTGATTCGTCGCGTTCGTGGTCAGGCGGAGCGCACCCTGCCCGACGGGATCGCCGACGGGCTTCTGGCACTTCCTGAGCGGGCCCTCCGCGCCGGTGGCCGCCGTGAGGCAGGCGAACCCGGTCGGGTCACCCTCCGTGTACGGACCGCCGTACCACTTCGTCTCGTCGACCGAGGCGCCGGTGAACGCTTCGCCGGCGATCTCCTCCGCCGACGCCGAGAGCGGCGCCGCAAGGGAGAGCCCGAGGGCCACCGCGGTGGCCAGTCCGAGCGGGGCCGTCAGGCGGGTCCGCAGCGGACCCGCCTTCCGACCGCGACTGTGTCCGATTTCCGTCATAAGGGTGCCTCCTCGGGCGCACCACGCCCTGCACGGGACCTGATGATGACGTCCTGTATGCAGTTGATTGCACACAGTGACCGATTTTCGATCATCAGAACACCGGCCGCGAGGCGCCGCGATCGGCGAAGCCCATGCGGGTGACGGGGTTTTGCGCGCCGACCTGCGGGCCTTGTGGCGGCTACGGAGCGTGAGGGATACGGGGCGGCGGGGTCTCAGCGTCGCGCGGAGGGAGCCTCGAGACCGAGCATCCGGTCCTTGAGCGCCGGGAACTGCTCCCGCGTGGCCGCCACGCGGGAGGGATCGAACTCCACGCGCAGCACCTCCTCGTCGGCACCCGCTTCGGCGAGCACCTCGCCCCACGGGTCCACGGCGATCGAGTGCCCGGCCTGCGGGACGCCCGCATGGGTGCCGGCCGTGCCGACAGCGAGCACGAAGCACTGGTTCTCCACGGCCCGCGCCTGCGCGAGCAGCGTCCAGTGGGCACGGCGGCGCTCGGGCCACCCGGCCGAGACGATCAAGGTTTCCGCGCCCCGGTCGACGAGGGTCCGGTACAGCTCGGGGAAGCGGAGGTCGTAGCAGGTGGTCACGCCGAGCGTGGACTGCGGATGCGCGACGGTCACGGGCTGTTCGCCCGCGCCCATCAGCACGGCCTCGCCCTTGTCGAAGCCGAAACGGTGGATCTTGCGGTACGTGGCCGCGAGCTCGCCCTCGGGCGAGAAGACGAGGGCCGTGTTGTAGAGCGTGCCGTCCGCCGTGTGCTCCACGACCGAACCCGCGTGCAGCCAGACCGCCGCGTCCGCGGCCACCTTCGCCATCGCCTCGCACGTCGGCCCGTCGAGCGACTCGGCCTCCTGCGCGAAGAGTTCGTACGCGAAGGCCCCGGTCGGCCACAGCTCGGGCAGCACGACCAGATCGGCGCCCGCTTCCGCACGAACCAGCGAACTCACGCGTTCCCGGCGGGAATTGACCGATTCATCCGGGTTTACAGCGATCTGGATGAGCGAGGCGCGCACACTACCACCGTCCTGGCATTCGAACCGGTGGGCCCGGGTCAATCAGGACCTACGATCGTCACTCGAAAGCACTGCAAGGGGCCCTCGTGGCAGCGTAACTTAAGGGCGCGAGAGCCTCCCCCGTACGCCGTCGCCGAGCCCGCGCACCCGAACCGCCCGAGGGGTCCCGTCCTGTGAGTCTCCATCCCAGCCTTCAGTCCTACGCCGACGCCTGGACCCACTCCGTGGAAGCGATATCCGAGCTGGTGCAGCCCCTCGCGGAGGGCGAGTGGAACTGGGCGACCCCGTGCCCCGGCTGGTCCGTGCGCGATGTCGTCTCCCATGTCATAGGCGTCGACTGCGAGATGCTCGGCGACCCCCGGCCCATCCACACGCTGCCGCGCGACCTGTACCACGTACAGACGGAGTCGCAGCGGTACACGGAGATGCAGGTCGATGTGCGCCGGCACCACACGGCGCCCGAGATGACCGCCGAGCTGGAGTACACGATCATCCGCCGCTCGCGGCAGCTGCGGAACGAGACGCGGGACCCCGGCACCAAGGTGCGCGGTCCGCGCGGCACCGAGGAGACGCTCGAAGAGGCCATGCGGCGGCGCGCGTTCGACATCTGGGTGCACGAGCAGGACCTGCGGACCGCGCTGCGCAAGCCCGGCAACCTCGACTCCCCCGGCGCGCTCGTCGCCCGGGACCGGCTGCTCTCCGAACTGCCCAGGGTGGTCGCCAAGGAGGCCGGTGCGCCTGCCAGTTCGGCCGTCGTCTTCGACGTGCACGGCCCCGTCGACTTCCTTCGTACGGTACGGATCGACGCCGACGGCCACGGCACCGTCGACGGCGCGCCCTCGCTCGGTCCCGCGGTGACGCTCGCGCTGGACTGGGAGACCTTCTTCAAGCTGGCCTGCGGACGCGTGAAGCCCGCCGCGGTCGCCGACCGCATCAAGGTCGAGGGCGATCACGCCCTGGCCCAGGCGATCCTCGACAACTTCGCCGTGACTCCGTAAGCCTTCATCTCCTCCCGCAGGCACTGCGGGAGGTCTCACGCCGGTACGTGCACGGCCTCCACGCGGCTGGCCACGAGCCGCTCCCGCTCGCGGCGGGCGGCGTGCCGGCGCAGGCGCAGGATCTGGGAGACGCCCAGGGCTTCCAGGACGAAGATCGAGCAGAACGCGATCCGGTAGTTGTCGCCGGTCGCGTCGAGCAGCACGCCGACCGCGAGCAGGGTGACGATCGAGGCGACGAAGCCTCCCATGTTGGTCACCCCCGCGGCGGTGCCCTGGCGTTCGGGCGGGTTGGCCGGGCGGGAGAAGTCGAAGCCGATCATCGAGGCGGGTCCGCAGGTGCCGAGCACAGCGCACAGCAGCACGAGCAGCCACATCGGGGCCGCGCCGGGGTGGAGGACGACGGCAGTCCACACCAGCGCGGTCGCACCGATGCTGCTCAGGGCGAGCGGTGCCCGCGCCGTGTGATGACGGCCGATGATCTGGCCGTAGACGAGCCCGATGGTCATGCTCGAAAGCACGGTGACGGTGAGCAGTTCACCGGCGGTGGTCCGGCTCAGGCCCTGTCCTTCGACCAGGAAGGGCATGCCCCAAAGGAGCGTGAAGACCATCATCGGGAACTGCGTGGTGAAGTGCACCCACAGGCCGAGCCGCGTGCCGGGTTCCCGCCACGAGGCGGCGATCTGGCCGCGTACGAAGGCGAATCCCTGGGGACCCGAAGGCTTCACCGGCTCCGGGGCGTGGCCCTCGGGGTGGTCCTTGAGGAAGAGCGTCATCAGGACGAGCACGACCACACCGGCAAGGGAGCTGCCGACGAACGCGGCGGTCCAGCCGACGCCGTGCAGGAGCCGGGCGAGCAGCAGGGTGGAGACGAGGTTGCCGCCCATGCCGATCAGTCCGGCGAGCTGGGCGACCAGGGGGCCGCGGCGGGCGGGGAACCAGCGGGTGCCCAGGCGCAGCACGCTGATGAAGGTCATCGCGTCACCGCAGCCGAGCAGGGCGCGGGCCGCGAGCGCCATCCCGTACGAGGGCGCGAGGGCGAAGGACAACTGGCCCAGCGTGAAAAGGACGGCGCCGATCGTCAGGACCTTCTTGGTGCCGAGGCGGTCGACGAGCAGGCCGACGGGTATCTGCATGCCCGCGTACACCAGGAGCTGCAGGATCGAGAAGGTCGACAGGGCGCTCGCGCCCACGTCGAAGCGCTCGGCGGCATCGAGGCCCGCGACACCGAGCGAGGTGCGGAAGATGACGGCGACGAAGTAGACGGCGACGCCGATCGACCAGACCAGGACGGCCTTCCTGCCGCCGGGCGGATCGCCTGGCAGCCGGACGGCGGCAGCGCTCATCGTGCTTCTCCGCGAGCGAGCGTGTGGAACCAGCCGATGTGCCGGTGGATCACGGCGACCGCACGGTCCGCGTCCCCGGCGCGCAGCGCGTCGAGGATCTCGCCATGCTCGCCGAGCGTCTTGGCGGTGCGGTCGGGATGGGAGTGCATCACGGCGATGCCCATCCTCAACTGCCGGTCGCGCAGCTGGTCGTAGAGCCGGGAGAGGATCGCGTTGCCCCCGCTGCGCACGATCTCGGCGTGGAAGCAGCGGTCGGAGTGCGCGGCGGCCGTGTAGTCCCCGGCCGCGGCCTGCTCCCGCTGCTCCCCGAGCAGCTCCTCCAGACGCGCGAGCAGACGCGGCGACGCGGGCACGGCCTTGCGCACCGCGTGCTCCTCGACGAGCAGCCGCGTCTCCACCACATCGGCGATCTCCTGCGCCGACACGGGAAGGACCAGGGCGCCCTTCTTCGGGTACAGCTTGAGCAGTCCCTCGACCTCCAGCTTGAGCAGCGCCTCTCGTACGGGGGTGCGCGAGACGCCGACGTCGGCGGCGAGCTCTCCTTCGGTGAGCAGGGTGCCGCCCTCGTAACGCCGTTCCAGGACCGCCTGCTTGACGTGCTGGTAGACGCGCTCGGCGGCGGGTGGCTGCTTGAGGGGGACGGGGGCGGGGGCGGGCGCTGCGGGCATGCGCACAGCTTAGATACAACACGTACGCAAGCCGAGGCCGGGTCCACGATGCGGGACACGGCACGAGACCGTCGGGCCCTTCGCCACTCTCCTGTGCACCTCCGGTGAAACCTGTGCCCATCCGGTGCAACCTCCCGGCCGTTTCAGGTGTCTCATCAGTGCGCACCCGCTCAAGGGGCGGCGCCTTAGGGGCATTTGGAGCATTCAACTTGAAGATTCGCATAGCGGGCACTGCTGTTCTCATCGCGGGAACCATGCTCACCAGCGGAGTCGTGACCACCTCCGCGCAGGCCGCCACCCTGCCCACCCCGTCGATCGCCGCCAAGGGCGGCTATGTGATGAACAACGGGACCGGCAAGAGCCTGTACGCCAAGGGCGCGGACACCCGCCGGTCCACCGGGTCCACCACCAAGATCATGACGGCCAAGGTGGTCCTGGCCACGAAGAACCTGAACCTGGACTCCAAGGTCACGGTCCAGAAGGCGTACAGCGACTACATCGTCAGGAACGGCGCCTCGTCGGCCCGCCTCATCGTGGGCGACAAGGTGACCGTCCGCCAGCTCCTGTACGGGCTGATGCTCCCGTCCGGGTGCGATGCCGCGTACGCGCTCGCGGACAAGTTCGGCACGGGCACCACGCGTGCCGCCCGGGTGAAGTCCTTCATCGGCAAGATGAACAAGACCGCCAAGGACATGGGTCTGAGGAACACCCACTTCGACTCCTTCGACGGCATCGGCAACGGCGCGAACTACTCGACGCCCCGCGACCTCACGAAGATCGCCTCGTCCGCGATGAAGAGCTCGACCTTCCGCGCGATCGTGAAGACCAAGTCGACCAAGCAGAAGGTCACGACGAAGTCCGGCGGCTACCGCTACATGTCGTGGTCCAACACGAACACCCTGCTCGGCAGCTACAACGGAGCCATCGGCGTCAAGACGGGCTCGGGTCCGGAGGCCGGCTACTGCCTGGTGTTCGCGGCGACGCGCAACGGCAAGACGGTCATCGGCACGGTCCTGAAGTCGACGTCGGTGAACGCGCGCGCTTCCGACGCGAAGAAGCTGATGGACTACGGGTTCAAGAAGTAGCCCTGCGCGTAAGCACCGGCGGGCCGGGCCGTCGCCTCTCAGGAGGCGGCGGGCCGGCCCGCCCTTGCTTGAGGGGGTGGGCGGCTTGCGCATGCTCTACGGCGTGCGCGGCTTGCCCTTGCCGTACAGCCAGACGTCGAAGATCTTCTTCAGCGGCTTGTCCGCGCCCGCTTCCCGCTGGGCCAGCGCCGTGAAGTCCTCGATCGTGGCCGCCTTGCCCCCGTACTCGGCGGCCCAGGTCTTCAGGATCTGCCGGAACTTCCCGTCACCGACGGCCAGCCGGACCTTGTGCAGCACCATCGCGCCCCGGTAGTAGACCGCCGGGCTGAAGAGATCGTCGGGCCCGGCCGGCTTTCCGGGGATCACCTTCCACACGTCGTCGCCCGCGGGCGCCCGGTAGACCGTGTCGAACCACTCCTGGGCCGTGCCGAGCCCGTGCTCCTCGTCCCACATCCACATCGCGTACGTGGCGAAGCCCTCGTTCAGCCAGATCTGCGACCAGTCCGCGAGCCGGACGGAGTTCCCGAACCACTGGTGGGCGTACTCATGGGCCATCACCGTGTCCTCGGGCGCCGTGCCGTAGACGGGCCGGCCCATGGTCTCCAGGGCGACGCCGTTGCCCGGGTCGTGGTCGACGATCGCGCCGGCGAAGTCGACGGGGTAGGGGCCGAAGTGCTTCTCGCCCCACTGCACGAACTCCGGGATCCGGCCGAGGATCTGCCGGGCGTCGGCGGCCTGCCGCGGGTCCACGGCGGTCGTCACGGGCACGCGCTCGCCCTCGTGCGCGAGCGTGAACTTCCCTACGGCCAGGGTGGTCAGATACGGCACGGTGGGGGTCGTGTTGCGCCAGCTGAAGGTGCGCATGCCCTTGTCGGTGGCCGGCTCGACGCCCTCGTAACGTCCGTTGGAGACACCCGTCAGAGCGGCGGGGACGGTGATCCTCGTGTCGTACGTGGCCGGGTCATGGGTCGTGTTGTTGACCGGGTACCAGGTCATCGCGCCGAGCGGCTCGCCCATCACGAAGGCGCCGTCGTCGGTGGGCAGCCAGCCGTCCTTGTGGCCGCCCCTGCCGAGCGCCTTCGGGTTCCCCGAGTACCTCACCTCGACGGTGAACTCCGCGTCGTCGGCGAGGGGTTGGGCGGGAGTGATCGTGAGCTCGGTGCCCTGATGGCTGTACGCGGCCTTCTCTCCGTCCACCGTGACGGCGCCGACCTTCAGCCCCGACAGGTCCAGATTGAAGCGGGAGAGATCCTGCGTGGCCTTCGCCCGCACGGTCGCCGTCCCGGTGAGCACGGTGGCCGTCTTGGGGCGGACGGTCAGATCGAGGGCGTAGTGCAGGGCGTCGTATCCGCCGTTGCCCGCCTGCGGGAAGACGGAGTCGTCGGTGCCGGCCGCACCGGGAGTGCCCGTCGGCTTCGGCTTGGGCTTCTCGGTGTTCTTGGCATCCTGCTGCCGGCCGGACGGCCCGTCCGGCGACCCGGCGCTGCAACCCGCGGCAGCGAGTCCCGCGGCCAGGACCAGGGAGAGGAAAGGTCTTCGCATGCAGGCATCAGACACCAGGGCGAACCGGCTGACCATGGTCGCTGCCGGATCGTGATCCGGCGACCACGCGACTCCCGCTCCCTCCTCCCAGGGCGGCGAACACCACGGCGGCCAGGGCGAGTCCGGCGCCCGCGAAAGTGCCGGCGGTGATCTGCGTATCGCCGTGCGGCAGCAGGAGGTCGAGGGCGAGGGAGCCGATCAGCTGGCCCGTGATGGTGCACAGACCGAGGACCAGGACGCCCAGCTTCTGGACGGTGGCGACCGCGATGGTGATGAACACGATGCCGACCAGGCCGCCGACGTAGAGATACGGCTCGGAGGGCAGCCCGTCCGGGACACCGGCGAACGCGGCGTGCACGAGGAAGGCGGCCAGGAGCGCGGCGGCGCCGGTGGCGAAGTTGAAGAAGGTGCCGGTGTAGGCGGATTCCGCGGTGTTCTTCACATGGCCGTTGACGGCCTGCTGCCAGCTGACGCAGACACCGGCGACGAGGGGGAGAAGCAGCAGCGCGTACGGGAATCCGCCGCCCACCTTGTCGGCCATGGAGATCCCGACGGCGACGAGCACGAGGGCCGCGCCGACGACCCGGCGCCGGGTGGGCTTCTGCGGACCGGCGGGCCCGAGCCCCACCCGGTCGAAGAGCAGACCGCCGCCGACCTGTCCGGCCACGATGGCCACGGTGAAGAGCGCGACGCCGAGGGCCGTGACGGTCAGGCCCTGGGCGAGGACGAAGGTGGCGCCGCCGAAGCCGCCGAGCACCTGCCACCACTTGAGCCGGTGCCCGCGTACGGCCCGCGCCACTTTGCGCACACCGTCGCGGGGTTCGCGCCACGCGAGGAGTCCGAGGGCGAGCACGACGAACCCGGACCCGAACGAGATCACCGCCGCGGCGAACCCGTCCTTGCCGAGCCCGGCGGCCAGCTCCCCGTTGATCCGGGACTGCAGGGCTATGAGGGTCCCGGAGAAGGTGGCGAGAACCACCCAGGGGGCGGTGCTGAGACGCATCGTCGGATCCTTGTGCTTACGGGGGTGCAGGGGCGAGCCCCGGGTGCTGCCGGGGGTGCAGGGGGCGGAGCCCCCGCTGGGGTGCAGGGGGCGGAGCCCCGCCGGGACCTTGCGGGCGAAGCCCACAAAGAACAGACCCCTCCCACTCTGCCATCCGCCCCAGCCGCCCCCGCCCACCCCTGCCCAGGGGGTCTGGGGGCGGAGCCCCTGGTTTCGGGAAGGGGCGGGGTGGGGGAAGAAAAAACCCGCCCACCCCGCCGCACCCGTGGCAAACCCGCAGCCCGGGCCCAGCCAGGGCACTACGCCCAGGTGATCAGCCGCTTCGGCTGCTCGAGGACCGCCGCCACATCGGCGAGGACCTTGGAGCCGAGTTCGCCGTCGACCAGGCGGTGGTCGAAGGACAGGGCCAGCGTCATGACCTGACGCGGCTTGACCTTGCCCTTGTGGACCCACGGCTGGAGCTTGATCGCACCCACCGCGAGGATCGCCGACTCACCGGGGTTGAGGATCGGCGTACCGGTGTCGACACCGAAGACGCCCACGTTGGTGATCGTCACGGTGCCGCCCTGCATCGCCGCCGGCGTCGTCTTGCCCTCACGGGCCGTGGACACCAGCTCGCCGAGCGCGGACGCCAGCTCGGGCAGGGTCTTGTCGTGCGCGTCCTTGATGTTCGGCACGATCAGACCGCGCGGCGTGGCCGCCGCGATGCCCAGGTTTACGTAGTGCTTGAGCACGATCTCCTGGGCGGCCTCGTCCCAGGCGGCGTTGACCTCGGGGTTCCGCTTGATCGCGACGAGCAGCGCCTTCGCGATCAGGAGCAGCGGATTGACCCTGAGGCCCTGCATGTCCTTGTCGGACTTCAGCTCCTCGACCAGCTTCATCGTGCGCGTCACGTCCACCGTCACGAACTCGGTGACATGCGGCGCGGTGAACGCCGAGCCGACCATCGCCGCGGCGGTGGCCTTGCGGACACCCTTCACGGGGATACGGGTCTCACGGGCCCCCGCGACCGGCGCGGCCTGAACCGGCGCCGGAGCAGCGGGAGTTGTTTCACGTGAAACGGGGGCCGCCTCGGGGGCCGGAGCCACCGCGGCGTGCACGTCCTCACGCGTGATGATCCCGTCGGGCCCGCTCGGCGTGACCGTGGCGAGGTCCACGCCCAGGTCCTTGGCCAGCTTGCGCACCGGCGGCTTGGCCAGCGGCTTCGTACCGGCGGCGGGCGCGGAGTACCCGTTCATCTCAGCCTGCACGGCGGCCGCGGCGGGCGAGCCGTAGTACGTGCCCGCGGGCGCGGCCGACTCCTGCGCCGGAACAGCCGGAGCGGCCGGAGCAGCCGGAGCGCCCGCAGCAGCCGAAGCCGACGGAGCCTCGGCACCCTTGCGGGCCCGCCGCTTCGTCGAGCTGGCGGCCACCCCGTATCCGACGAGCACCGGCTGGCGCCCCTCGGGCTGAGCGGCATCGGCGGCGGGCTCGGCCACCGGAGCGGCGGCCTCGGCGGCGGGGGCCTCGGCAGGCGCGGATCCCGGCGCGATGTCCACTGAGATGATCACCTGGCCGACATCGACCGTGGTGCCCTCGGGGAAGCGCAGCTCGTGCACCACACCGTCGTACGGAATGGGCAGCTCGACCGCGGCCTTGGCGGTCTCGACCTCGCAGACGACCTGCCCGTCGGAGACGGTGTCGCCCGCCTTGACGTACCACTTGAGGATTTCGGCCTCGGTGAGTCCTTCGCCGACGTCCGGCATCTTGAACTCGCGGAAGCGGGTGTCAGTCATCGTCGTCACGACCCTCTCCTCAGTACGCCAGCGAGCGGTCGACGGCGTCGAGCACCCGGTCGAGTCCCGGCAGGTACTCCTCCTCGAGCCGCGCCGGCGGATACGGCGCGTGGAAACCGCCGACCCGGAGCACAGGGGACTCGAGGTGGTAGAAGCACCGCTCGGTGATCCGCGCGGCGATCTCCGCACCCGAACCGTAGAAGACGGGCGCCTCGTGGACCACCACAAGACGGCCGGTCTTCTCGACGGAGGCCTGGATCGAGTCGAAGTCGATCGGGGACATCGACCGCAGGTCGAGCACCTCGACGGACTTGCCCTCCTCCTGGGCCGCCGCGGCGGCCTCGAGGCAGACCTTCACCATCGGGCCGTAGCCCACCAGGGTCAGATCGGTGCCCTCGCGGACCGTACGGGCGGCGTGCAGCGGGGCCGGGATGGCCTCCGTGTCGACGTCGCTCTTGTCCCAGTAGCGGCGCTTGGGCTCGAAGTAGATCACCGGGTCGTCGCTCTGGATCGCCTGCTGGAGCATCCAGTAGGCGTCCTGCGAGTTCGACGGGGAGACCACCTTGAGGCCCGCGACATGCGCGAACAGGGCCTCGGGCGACTCGGAGTGGTGCTCGACCGCGCCGATGCCGCCGCCGTACGGAATGCGGATGACGACCGGCAGCTTGACCTTGCCGAGCGAGCGGGCGTGCATCTTGGCGAGCTGCGTGACGATCTGGTCGTACGCGGGGAAGACGAACCCGTCGAACTGGATCTCCACGACCGGGCGGTAGCCACGGAGCGCGAGACCGATCGCGGTGCCGACGATGCCGGACTCCGCGAGCGGGGTGTCGATGACACGGGACTCGCCGAAGTCCTTCTGCAGACCGTCGGTGACACGGAAGACACCGCCGAGCTTGCCGATGTCCTCGCCCATGAGCACGACCTTCGGGTCGTTCTCCAGGGCGGTGCGCAGCGATTCGTTGATCGCCTTGGCGAGGGGGAGCTTCTGTACGGCCATGGTTACTTGCCCTCCCCATCCGCGAAGGACGCCTGGTAAGCCGCGAACTGCGCGCGCTCCTCGTCGACGAGGGCGCTCCCGTCCGCGTAGACATTCTCGAAGATCGCCATCATGTCCGGGTCCTCCATGGACCGGACGGCCTCGCGGACCTGCTTGCCGAAGGCCTCGGACTCCTTCTCCAGATCGGCGAAGAAGGCCTCGTCGGCCAGGCCCTCCGCGAGGAGGTAGGTGCGCAGGCGCAGGATCGGGTCCTTGGCCTCCCAGGCCTCGCGCTCCTCGTCCCTGCGGTACTTCGTCGGGTCGTCGGAGGTGGTGTGGGCACCCATGCGGTACGTGAAGGCCTCGATCAGCATCGGGCCCTCGCCGCGCCGGGCACGGTCGAGCGCGGCGCGCGTGACGGCCAGGACGGCGAGTACGTCATTGCCGTCGACGCGGACACCGGGGAAGCCGAAGCCCTGGGCGCGCTGGTAGAGCGGCACCCGGAACTGCTTCTCGTTGCTCTCGGAGATCGCCCACTGGTTGTTCTGGCAGAAGAAGACCACCGGCGCGTTGTAGACCGCGGCGAAGTTGAAGCCCTCCATCACGTCGCCCTGGCTGGAGGCGCCGTCACCGAAGTACGCGACGACGGCCGAGTCGGCGCCGTCCTTGGTGATGCCCATCGCATAGCCCGTGGCGTGCAGCGCCTGGGAGCCGATGACGATCGTGTACAGGTGGAAGTTGTTGCTGTTGGGGTCCCAGCCGCCGTTGTTCACACCGCGGAACATGCCGAGGAGGTTCTTCGGCTGCACGCCGCGGCACCAGGCGACGCCGTGCTCGCGATACGTGGGAAAGACGTAGTCGTCGTCCTTCGTGGCGCGTCCGGAGCCGATCTGGGCGGCCTCCTGGCCGAGCAGCGAGGGCCACAGACCCAGCTCGCCCTGGCGCTGCAGGGCAATGGCCTCGGCATCGAACTGCCTGGTCAGGACCATGTCCTTGTACAGGCCTCGGAGCTCGTCGGCGCTCAGGTCGATGGCGTAGTCGGGGTGCTCGACGCGCTGGCCCTCGGGGGTCAGCAGCTGAACGAGCTCGGGCTCGGCGGCCTGGGCCTGCGCGGTCTTCGCGGCCTTGGTGGCGGTCTTTCCGCCGGCGCGCTTGCCACCGCTGGTGCGGCGCGGTGTGCGCGCGGCGGTGCTTTCCACGGTCACGTGTACTCCTCCGTCGGTCCGGCCCCCGGGATCGGCCGGGAACCAGTGCGGCTCACCTGTATCCGTACCCGCGCACGGGGTGGGTGCGATCGGGAAAGTCGGGAACAGGCGTGACAGGTGCCCCGGCGAGCGCCCTGTACAAAGCACGTTACCCAGTGCCTCGCATATCTGCGAAACCCCATTTGACCTGCGATTTTGCTTGGATTTCCAAGTAAATCGAGGAATGCGGGAACAACCACTGGTCAGCGCCTTGGAGGGGCCGGAACACCGGCACGTTATCCCGGGCCCCCGGAGCAGCGGAAGAGCCAATGTGTGACACTGACATCGTGCGCGAAGAAGGCAAAATCACAGTTTTCCTCCTCGATGACCACGAAGTGGTCCGACGAGGTGTCCATGAGCTGTTGTCCGTCGAAGCGGACATCGAGGTCGTCGGCGAAGCGGGTACCGCAGCGGACGCCCTGGTCAGGATCCCCGCGACCCGGCCCGACGTGGCCGTGCTCGACGTACGGCTGCCCGACGGCAGCGGTGTCGAGGTGTGCCGCGAGATCCGCTCGCAGAACGAGGACATCAAATGCTTGATGCTCACCTCGTTCGCCGACGACGAGGCCCTTTTCGACGCGATCATGGCCGGTGCGTCCGGCTATGTCCTCAAGGCCATCCGGGGCAATGAGCTCCTGACGGCCGTACGGGACGTGGCCGCCGGAAAGTCGCTGCTCGACCCGGTCGCCACCGCCCGTGTCCTGGAGCGCCTGCGCGACGGCAACAACGCCAAGGGCGACGACCGGCTCTCCAACCTCACCGAGCAGGAGCGCAAGATCCTCGATCTGATCGGCGAGGGTCTGACCAACCGCGCGATCGGCGAGCGTCTGCACCTGGCCGAGAAGACCATCAAGAACTACGTCTCCAGCCTGCTTTCCAAGCTGGGCATGGAACGCCGTTCCCAGGCCGCCGCCTATGTCGCCCGTATGCAGGCGGAAAAGCACTGATAGCGCCGATGCGGGCCGAAAAGCACGGGCGCGGGCACTGACGCGGACTTTATTCGGGACTTACGGCCCCGATGACGAGGGGCGGGTGCCCCTTTCCCGACACCTTGTCCGTACTGGACAGTGGAGTCATGTCCACCGATGAGAACCGCGCCCTCGACCTGCTGTCCCACGTCCCGCACGGGCGTGTGGCCACCAGCATGCGAGCGCTGCCTTTCCTCGCCCTCGCCCGGCACATCGTCGTGGACGGCACGCTGCTGCTCCGTATGCACAAAGGCTTCGGCTACCACCAGGCCTGCATCGGCAGCGTCGTCGCCTATGGCGCCGACAACCTCAACTCCGGCGCGGACGGTCTGTGGTCCGTCCAGCTCGTCGGCCTGTGCGAGGCCATCGAGCCGAGCGTCGAGGAGCTCGAACTCTTCGGACCCGCACCGCACTTCGTGGACGGTGCGCTGTTCGAGCCGGTGTACATGCGCATCCAGCCGCAGGTGGTGACGGTGCACAGCATGAACGGGGCGTACACGCGGCAGCTGCAGCAGGTGCTCTGACATACGGCATACGAGAAGGGGCCGACCCCGGTGTGTGGTCGGCCCCTTCTCGTATGCGCTCAGACCTCGCTCAGCCCTCGGCCGGCGGTTCCGTGCCCGCGTCCGTGGTCGGCGGGTCCTCCGGAGTCGTCGGCGGGTCCTCGGGCTCCGTGGTCGGGTCCTCGGGCTCCGTCGTCGGGTCCTTGGTGGGCGGTTCGGAGGTCGCCGGGTCCGTGGTCGGCGGCTCGGTGGTGGGCGGTGCGGAGGTCTCGCCGTCCGTGGTCTGGTTGCCGCCCGTGCCGCCCGGCTCCGTCTCCTCCTCGGTCGTCGCGTCCTCCGACGGGTCCTTGGACTGCTCCTCGGACTGGCTCGTGGACGGCGAACTCCCGGGATTCTTCGGTTCCTTGCCCTTGTCGGCCTGGCTCAGCGCGTACGCGACACCCGCGATCACGGCGACCACCGCGAGCGCCACGAGCAGCCAGACCTTGCCGCGGCCGCCGCCCCGGTTGCCGTGCCCTTCGAAACCGCCGTCGTCGTAGCCGTCGTTGCCGATGCCGTGCGGAAGCATCGCCGGGATCTGGGACGTGCCGCTGTCGGGGTGCGCCATCCCGGCCGAACCCATGGCCGGGGTGGCGCCGGTCTCGTGCAGCAGCACGGGGCCGGTGTTCCACGTACCGGTGTGGCCGCCCTGCTCCTGGAGCATCTGCAGCGCGTACTGGACGAGTCCGCGCATCTCCTCGGCGCTCTGGAAGCGGTCGTCCGGCTCCTTGGCCAGCGAACGCATCACCAGACCGTCGAGCTCCGGCGGCACCGCGTCCGACATCTCGGACGGCGGGATCGGCATGTCCTGGACGTGCTGGTAGACCACCGAGAGCGGGGTCTCCCCCATGAACGGGGGCCGCAGCGACAGGAGTTCGTAGAGCAGACAGCCCGTCGCGTACAGGTCGGAGCGGTGGTCGACGGCCTTGCCGAGCGCCTGCTCCGGGGAGAGGTACTGGGGCGTGCCCATGACCATGCCGGTCTGCGTCATGGTGTTGGACGCGCCGTGCAGGGCGCGCGCGATGCCGAAGTCCATCACCTTCACCGCACCGGTGTTGGTGATGATCACGTTCGCGGGCTTGATGTCGCGGTGCACGATGCCGTGCTGGTGGCTGTACGCGAGCGCCTCGAGTACACCGGCGACGATGATCAACGCCTGGTCGGGGCCCGGGGCTTCGGCATTCAGCAGCAGATCGCGGATCGTGCGGCCCTCGACGAGCTCCATCACGATGTACGGAATGGTGTTGCCGCCGAAGAACTCCTCGCCGGAGTCGTAGACCGCCACCACCGCATGGTGGTTGAGCCCGGCCACCGACTGCGCCTCGCGCGTGAAGCGGGCCTTGGACACCGGGTCCTCGGCGAGATCGGACCGGAGCAGCTTCACCGCGACGGTGCGCCCCAGACGTACGTCCTCGGCACCGAAGACTTCGGCCATACCGCCACGGCCGAGTCTGTGGGTGAGACGGTAACGACCGTCGCCGACCAACCCTCCGTTACCCCAGAACTCAGGCGTATCCGACATTCCGCCGCCGCCAGTCGCCTCGGGGTCGGACGGGCCCTGAGCGCGCTGCTGGTCCATCAGTCCTCGCCGTCGTTTCCTGTCGTCCTGCTCGCCTTGGCCGTATTCCGCCGCAGTCAGCCACTTGGGGCTGCGCTCAGCCGCATTGATCCGCCACGGTGAACAAATTGCGACGGGGTCGTGCCTACGGTCTCCGTCGAGCCACGCTACAGCCTTTGCGCAGCACGTCGGTTGAGATGGACCGGACATCAAACCCTCAGCGAGGGCCGCTGAGCAAATCCTGTGAGCGGTCCGTAACGCTTACAAGACGGTTCTTGCGCGTACGGTCACGGAACGGGCACCCGGCTTGACGTGTCAGTGCCCTACGGCAGACTTGGCCCGGAAATACAAGGGATCTTCGCGCACTTGGGCGCCTCGGGCGCCGATGGGGGACGTACGGACATGAGCCAGGACGGCGCACACGGCGGCCGGTACACGGGACGGTCCCTCGCGGGCGGCCGCTACCAGCTGCGGGACCTCCTCGGCGAGGGCGGCATGGCCTCCGTGCACCTGGCATACGACGCGACCCTCGACCGGCAGGTGGCCGTCAAGACCCTGCACACCGAGCTGGGCCGTGAGCAGTCCTTCCGCGAGCGCTTCCGGCGCGAGGCGCAGGCCGTGGCCAAGCTCACCCACACCAACATCGTCTCCGTCTTCGACACGGGCGAGGACGTGCTCGACGGCTCGGCGATGCCGTACATCGTCATGGAGTACATCGAGGGCCGGCCGCTCGGCTCGGTGCTCGACGAGGATGTCGCGCGGCTCGGCGCGATGCCCACGGACAAGGCGCTGAAGATCACCGCCGATGTGCTCGCGGCGCTCGAGATCAGCCATGAGATGGGCCTGGTCCACCGCGACATCAAGCCGGGCAACGTGATGATGACCAAGCGCAATGTGGTCAAGGTCATGGACTTCGGCATCGCGCGGGCCATGCAGTCCGGTGTCACGTCCATGACGCAGACCGGCATGGTCGTCGGTACGCCCCAGTACCTCTCGCCGGAGCAGGCGCTCGGCCGCGGTGTGGACGCCCGAAGCGACCTCTACTCGGTCGGCATCATGCTGTTCCAGCTGGTCACCGGCCGGCTGCCGTTCGAGGCGGACTCGCCGCTCGCCATAGCGTATGCGCATGTCCAGGAGGAGCCGGTCGCTCCGTCCTCGATCAACCGCTCGCTGCCGCCGGCGGTGGACGCGCTGGTCGCCCGCGCGCTGAAGAAGAACCCGAACGAGCGCTTCCCGACCGCCGAGGCGATGCGCGACGAGTGTCTGCGCGTGGCCCAGTCCTTCCAGGCCGCGGCCCCTTCGATCGTCCCCGGCGCGCAGACCGCCGCCGGCTCGGGCGTCGGCTCGGCCGTCTTCCCGCCGGTCGGCACGGGCACCCCGGCGCCCGGTCCGGGCAGCGTCCAGCACCCCTACACGCCGAACCCGTACGGCCAGCCGACCCCGGCCCCCGCGTACGGCTATCCGCAGCAGGCCGGCTACCAGACCCCGGCCCCGGCGGCGTACAGCCCGCAGCAGGCCTCGTCGACGCCCCCTCCGTACAACCTCACCCCGCAGAACTCGACGCTCTCCGCGGGCTCGAACGGCGGCGGTGGCGGCAACAAGAACAAGCCGGTCATCATCGGCGCGATCGTGGTGGCCCTGCTCGCGATCGGCGGCCTGATCGCGGCCGTTTCGCTGAACGGCGGCGACAAGGAGCCTGGCGGCAAGCCCTCGGAGTCGGCGGTCGCCGGGCACAAGGGTCCTGACCTGACCAAGAAGATCGACCCGGTGGAGTGCACCGAGCCCGACGAGGGTCAGGACCCGGAGAAGATCAGGGTCCCGAACTTCCGGTACAAGAACCTCGACTCGGTGAAGCAGTGCCTGCAGGACGCCGGCTGGCACTACAGCAAGAGGGATCGCGACGAGAACACCTACGGCAAGGACACGGTGATGGAACAGTATCCAGAGCCGGGTGCCGAGGTCCGCGAGGATGAGCTGAACCTCACGCTTGAGGTCTCGACAGGCAACCCGCCGCAGTAGCAAAGCAGATGGCCAACGTGGACCACGCTTCGAGAATGACATTGACGTGGTCATGACTCCTCCCTTTAGTATGCGTCGCTTCAGGTGCGCAACCAGGGGAGGAAATAATGCGTACTCGGCGGGCCACTATCGCGCTGGCCGCAATCGCGGCTGCCTTCATCATTCCTGCAGTCGCAACGCCGGCCGCCGCCGCACGCGGGAGCTGCGGCACGACCGGCGCGTCGGGCAGCATGACCTTCGACTGGTCCGGCAAGTACCGGATGAACAACCTTGAACTGCGGGTCAAGGACACCCTGGCGGATGGACATCACGTAGCCATTCGCCTTGTAACCCTCCGGTCCGACGGAAGCAGCAAGTACTGGGACTGGCACCGCAACTACAAGGGAGCCGAGATCACCAGCGTCTGGTTCACCTACGCCTACGACACGGGGGGCATCACGAAGGCCCTCATCGAAGTAGCCAGGTTCGAGGGCAGCCAGCTGCTCAACCTGTGCGGTGGCGGCTACGTCGACAACCCGAACTGATGATCCGACCCAACTGAGCTCACCACCTCCGTAGTTGTGCGGGCTCGGCCGGAAAGCGGCCGAGCCCGCAGCAGTTGCTAGAGGTACGGCCCCCCGGAGCGGCCCGCCGCCGGGCCCTCCTCGTCGTCGTGGCCGCCGACTCCCGGGGGAAGTGCGCGGCGCATCTGTTCCAGCTGGGCGCGGGCGGCCATCTGCTGGGCGAACAGCGTGGTCTGGATGCCGTGGAAGAGGCCCTCCAGCCAGCCCACCAACTGGGCCTGCGCGATCCGCAGTTCGGCGTCCGTCGGCGTCGCCTCGTCGGTGAACGGGAGCGAGAGCCGCTCCAGCTCCTCGACCAGCTCGGGCGCGAGACCGTCCTCCAGCTCCTTGACCGAGCTGGTGTGGATCTCCTTCAGGCGCGCGCGGCTCGCCTCGTCCAGAGGTGCCGCCCGTACTTCTTCGAGAAGTTGCTTGATCATGCTGCCGATGCGCATGACCTTGGCGGGCTGCTCGACCATCTCCGTCACCGGGACCTCCCGGGACTCGTCGTCGCCATCGCCTCCGCCGAGAGCCATTCCGTCCTGGCCCACGACCAGGATCTGGGGGTTCTCCGGTGACCTGTCGTTCCTCGGCATCTCCATGCCGCCATTCTCTCGCACACACGACTCACAACACGGTGGTGCCCCCGTTCTACGGAGATCCACCGTGTACGAGGGGGGTGTGCGTGTCGAGGTGCCTGCTCAGCGGGCGTGCGGACGGGCCGAGTGGGCCTGCCGGTCAGCCGCGGCGCAGGGGCGGCCCGCTCAGCCGCGGCGCAGGGGCGGCCCGCTCAGCCGCGGCGCAGGGGCCGCTCGGTCAGCCGCGGCGCAGGCGCAGGGCGAGGAAGGCGAGGCCGAGGCCGATGAGGACGAGGCCGGTGCCGAGCGGAAGGACGTGCAGCGCCGGGTCGGGCCGGCTGCCGGGCGCGGCCTGCCGCACCGGAGCGTCGGTGTCCGCGACCACATCACGGGCCGCGGCGTCGCGGGGCGGGTGGCCGGCCGAGTGCTGCTGGGGCTCTTCGGCGGTACGCGGGACCGCGGGCACGGGGGCCGATGCCGGGGTGGTCGCGGTCGTCGGCTCGGCGGTGGGAGAGGGCGGCCGGGACGCCGCCGCCTCGGACGGCATGGGGCTCGCGGAATCACCGGCCGTGGGGGAGTCCGCCGGCGTCGCGGCGGGGGAGCCGGACGGGTCCGCCGAGCTGTCGGCGGTGGGGTCGCCGGGCTCCTGCGACGGCGAGAGGGACGGATTCGGCAGGTCCGGGGCGCTGGGCGTGGGCTCCGGTTCCGGGCGCCCCGGCCGCTCGCGCCCCTCACCCGCCTGGCTGCCCGCGCGGGACGGGTCGGGTGTGGCGGACTGTTCCTGGGGCGCCGGCTCCCGGGCGTACGCCGGGGAGACCGGCATCCAGGTCAGCAGCGCGATGAGCGCCAATGCTCCGAGCCGTGGAGCCATGAGGTCGACCCCTCCCCGTCCGAGTCGCCAAGAAGCCGGTGACGCCAGCGTCACATGTCGGCACAAAACCGGCATCCCGGCTGCTTCCTGGCTACCCGGAACGGGTGGGTCGCAGTCCGCCCACAGGCGGAGGCCTCGCCGTCCTGCGCAGGCCGAGGCCCCGCCGCACGTACGGGCAAAGGCCCGCCGCCCCTACAGGCAAAGGCCTCGCCGCCTGCACGCAGAGGCCCCGCCGCCTAGACGGTGAGCAGCACCTTCCCCACGTGCCCGCTCTCCTCGAGGACCCGGTGCCCCTGCGCCGCCGAGCTCATCGGCAGCTGCCGGTCCACCACCGGCCTGACCCGCCCCGCCGCGACCAGCGGCCAGACGTGCTCCCGTACGGCAGCGACGATCGCCGCCTTCTCGCCGAGCGGACGGGCCCGCAGCGAGGTCGCGGTGACCGCGGCGCGCTTGCGGAGCAGCGCGTTGAGGTCGATCTCGCCCTTGACGCCGCCCTGGAGTCCGATGATGGCGAGCCGCCCGTTCACGGCAAGGGCCTTGATGTTCCGGTCCAGGTACTTCGCGCCCATGATGTCGAGGATGACGTCCGCACCCGCGCCGTCCGTGGCCGCCCGCAGCTCCTCGACGAAGTCCTGCTCGCGGTAGTCGATCAGGATGTCGGCGCCGAGTTCGGCGCAGCGCTCCAGCTTCTCCTTGCCGCCCGCGGTCACCGCGACCCTGGCGCCCACGGCCTTGGCCAGCTGGATCGCCATGGTCCCGATACCGCTCGCGCCGCCGTGCACGAGCAGCGTCTCGCCCGGGCGCAGATGGGCGACCATGAACACGTTCGACCAGACCGTGCACACGACCTCGGGCAGCGCGGCCGCCTCGACCAGCCCGACGCCCTCGGGCACCGGCAGCAACTGCCCGGCCGGTACGGCCACTTGCTCGGCGTATCCGCCGCCCGCGAGCAGCGCACACACCTCGTCGCCGACGGACCAGCCGCTCACTCCGGGGCCGAGCGCGCTGATCCGCCCGGAGCATTCGAGGCCCGGATACGGGGACGCCCCGGGCGGCGGGTTGTAGAAGCCCTGGCGTTGCAGCAGGTCGGCCCGGTTGACCGCGCTCGCGGCCACCTCGACGAGGACTTCGCCCTCACCGGGCACGGCATCGGGGACCTCGGCCCACTGGAGCGCCTCGGGTCCACCGGGTTCGGGGATCGTGATCGCATACATGCGGGCGAGGCTACTCGCCTCGTCCGTATGGCGGTTGAGGCCGCCGCGGGTCCCGGTCGGTTGAGCCCGCCGCGGGTCCCGGTCGGGTGCCGCCCGGCCCGCTACTGCTGCGGCAGCGGGCGCGTGTCCGGGGGCTGCGGGGTGGACGGCGTCGCCCGGACGATGGTGATCAGACGGTCCGTGAGCTGCAGCGGGGAGGCCGCCGGATCGTCGTACGCGAGAAGCCGGTGGCCGCGCAGCACACTGACCACGAGATCCTCGGTCTCCCGTACCGTCTTGCCCACCTCGGCCTTTATCACCGGACGTTCCACCAGATCGAGCCCGGAGCCCTGCTGGATGAGGTCCTCCATGACCGTGCCCGCGCTGGGGCTGAGCACCGAGAGGCCGAGCAGACGGCCGGCCGCGCTGGCGCTGGTGATGACGGCGTCGGCGCCGGACTGGCGCAGGAGCGGGGCGTTCTCCTCCTCGCGGACCGCCGCGACGATCTTCGCCGTACGGTTCAGCTGCCGGGCGGTGAGCGCCACCAGGACCGCCGTGTCGTCGCGCTGGGTGGCGATGACGACCTGGCGGGCCTTCTGCAGTTCGGCGCGGAGCAGGACGTCGCTGCGGGTGGCGTCTCCCGCGACGCCGACGAAGCCCTCGGCGGTGGCGGCCTCGATCACCTTGTTGCTGGGGTCGACGACCACGATCTGCATCTTCTTCAGACCCGTGGCGCACAGGGTCTGGATCGCCGAACGGCCCTTGGTGCCGAAGCCGACGACGACGGTGTGGTCACGCAAGGCAGACCTCCAGCGGTTCAGCCGCCACTCCTCCCGGGTGCGCTCCGTGAGGACCTCGAGAGTGGTGCCGACCAGGATGATCAGGAAGAGCACCCGCAGGGGTGTGATGACAAGGATGTTGACGAGGCGCGCGCTGTCACTGGCCGGGACGATGTCGCCGTAACCGGTGGTGGAGAGGGTGACGGTCGCGTAGTAGAAGGCGTCGAGCAGATCGACGCCGCTGTCGGTGTTGTCGTTGTAGCCGTCGCGGTCGAACCAGACGATCAGCGCGGTGGCGACCAGGACGGTCATCGCCATCGCGAGGCGCTTGCCGACCTGGCGCATCGGGCGTTCGACGACCCGTTTGGGCAGATGGATCCGGCCGTTGGTGAGGCGCTCGTCGGCATTGCGCGCCATCACATCGCTGCGGTGCTGTTTCACGTGAAACACCCTTCGGGGGTGAGCGGTGACAGCGCCCAGGGGAGGTCGAGGATCTCCAGCTCCTGGCCGGGCTTGGCGCCGCCCGGCGGCACCACCGCGAGTCCGTCCGATGCGGCGATCCCGCGCAGCATCGCGGGCCCGTTGTAGTGCAGCGGCACCGCCTCGTCGCCACGCAGCACGACGGGCACGAGCCGGGTGTCGTGCGGGTGGCCGTGGATCTCGTCCCTGGTGGCCGCGTGATACGGCTCGACCGCAGGGTGTCCGGAGAGCCTGCGAAGGAGGGGTTCGGCGAGCGTCAGGAGTCCGGAGACGGCGGCGAGCGGGTTGCCCGGCAGACCCACGAGGTGGCGGTCGCCGGGCAGCCGGGCCAGGAGCATCGGGTGGCCGGGGCGCACCTGCACGCCGTCCACGAGGAGCTCGGCGCCCAGGGCCCGCAGCGTCGGGTGGACATGGTCGACCGGGCCCGAAGCGGTGCCGCCGGTGGTCACCACGAGGTCGGCGGGGGACTCCTTGACGGCCTTGAGCAGGGCTTTCGCATCGTCACCGAGCCTGCGGGCGGCGATGACCTCGGCGCCGAGGCTGCGCAGCCAGGGCGGGAGCATCGGGCCGAGCGCGTCCCGGATCAGGCCCTCCTGGGGCAGGCCCTCCGTGAGCAACTCATCGCCCAGGATCAGGACTTCGGCCCGCGGCCGGACGAGGACCTCGAGCTCGTCGTATCCCGCGGCCGCGGCCAGGCCGAGTACGGCCGGCGTGACCAGGGATCCGGCGGGCAGCAACTGGTCGCCGCTGCGGCACTCCTGGCCGCGCGGCCTGATGTCCTGGCCGTGCACGACCTCGCGCTGCGGATGCAGTCCGCCCTTGTCGTCCGTGGTGCCGTGCTCGCTGCGCAGAACGGCGGTGGCCTCCTGCGGTACGCGGGCACCGGTGGCGATCCGTACCGCCTCGCCGTCCGCGAGCGGGCGGGGGCGGGCGTGGCCGGCGAGGATCGCTTCCGCGCGCACGTCCCAGGGGCCGGGGCCCGCGACCGCCCAGCCGTCCATGGCGGAGGTGTCGAAGGAGGGGAGATCCGTGAGGGCCGTGAGGGGGGTGGCGAGGATCTGGCCGAGTGCCGCGTCCAGGGCGACCTTGCCGGTCTCGCGGCGGGGAGTCCGGCGTCCGGCCCGGGCGGCGCGGGTGCGGGCTTCGGGCCAGGTGACGGCGTGGGGGTGGTGGTGCTTCTTCGCGTGGGGTCCTTGCCCGGGCTGTGTGGGGCCGGCCTGGGCGCGTCCGGTGTCCGTGGCGGGCGACGGCTGGTGCGCGGGATCGGGGACACGGCCGCCCGGGGACGGATCCGGGCCCGAACCCGCCCTCGCGGAGGCCTCGTTGACCAGGGCGAGGGCCTCGTCGAGCTCCGGGTCGCCGTCGTCGGCGCCCGCCGGGGCGTATCCCGTCTGTGCGGAGAAGCGCCGGGGCGGCCCGGCTTCCGGCGCCCGGCGGCCCGGCCCGGGCGCGGCGTGCCCGGTCACTCCGCGTCCGGCTTGCTGTCGGGCCGGTCCTCGTCGGCCCAGCGGGCCGCGAGCGCGACGGCCTTGCGGGTCGCCTCGGCGACGGCTTCGGGGCCGCCGCCCGCACGCGCCGCCGCATAGCCGACCAGGAAGGTCGTCAGCGGAGCCGCGGGCCTGGCCACCCCGTGGGCGGCGTCGCGCGCGAGGTCGAGGAGCAGGGCGGTGTCGACGTCCAGGTCGAGACCCAGTTCGTCCTTGACTGCGGTGATCCATTCATCCAGCACGCGTTCATGCTCCCTGATCCGTGCCCGGGCTGCGGCGATGTCCTCCCAGGTGTCGCAGTCGAACGCGGCACGGGAGCCTTCGGGCTCGCTCACCCGGGTGAGCGCGAGTCCGGTGGTGAGCAGTCTGAGGGGCAGCCCCGTCAATCCGCCGCATCCGCCGTGTTCGGCGCGCAGGCGGTCCAGACCGTGACGCAGGGCGCTGCGGCGGTAGACGGCGACGAGGGGCTGGTCGCGGCCGCCGGGATCGGTGAAGAGGGCGCCGTCGAGGGGCGTTTCGGCCGCCTTCTCGGCCGCGTGGAGCGCGCCGAGGAGCAGGTCGACGGTCTGCTCGGCGAGAAAGGGGAGGTCGGCGGAGAGGACCAGGACGAGTGCCGAGGACTCTGCGGTCCGGGGGCCCAGGGCCTCAACCCCCGCCGCCAGTGCGGCCAGTGGTCCGCCGCCGGCCGGTTCCTCCCGGGCCCATACGACGGGTCGTACGGTGGGCCGCGGCGGCGCGACCACGACCGTGGTGCCCGCCGCGGCGCAGGCCGTGAGCACCCGGTCGAGCAGTGCACGCCCGCCCACCTGCACGGCGGGCTTGTCCACTCCCCCGAGGCGCTTGGCCGCACCGCCGGCGAGCACTACGGCGTCATACGAGGTCATCCCCCGAGTATGGGCGCGCGGTGGATCATTGCCACCCCTTCGAACGACCTGGGTGCGGTGGGACTTCCGTCACGCGGTCCGCACAGGGGCCTTACGCGGAGCGGGCGGGGACACGTGTCGCACCCCCGCCCGAGCAGCTCACGGCGTGCGCGCCACCACCGCTCACAGCGTGCGCAGCAGCACCGCCGGCTGTTCGACGCAGTCCGCCACGTACCGCAGGAATCCGCCCGCCGTGCCCCCGTCGCAGACCCGGTGGTCGAAGGTGAGCGAGAGCTGCACCACCTGGCGTACCGCCAACTCCCCCTGGTGCACCCAGGGCTTGGCCACGATCCGCCCGATGCCGAGCATCGCGGCCTCGGGGTGGTTGATGATCGGGGTGGAGCCGTCGACGCCGAACACCCCGTAGTTGTTGAGCGTGAACGTGCCGCCCGTCAGGTCGGCCGGGGTGAGGCGCCCTTCCCTGGCGGCCTCGGTCAGTTTCCCGAGCTCGGCGGTCAGCGCCTCGGCACCGAGCGCCTGCGCGTCCTTGACCACCGGGACGACGAGCCCGCGGTCGGTCTGGGCCGCGAAGCCCAGATGCACCCGGTCGTACTGGACGATCTCGCGCGCGGCCGTGTCCACCATGGAATTGAGCTCCGGGTGGCGGTCGAGCGCGGCCGTGCAGATCCGGCCGAAGAGCGCGAGCAGCGAGATCTTGAGGCCGCCCGCCGCGTTCATGGCCGCGCGCGCATTCATGAGCTCGGTGGCGTCGGCGTCCACCCAGATGGTGACCTCGGGTATCTCGCGGCGGCTGCGGGACAGCTTGTCCGCGATGGCGCCCCGCACCCCGCGCAGCGGGATCCGCGTCTCGCCCTGCGCGCGCACGGGCTCGGCGGGAGCGGCGGGTGGCCGCTGCTCGGCGGCCCGTACGGCGTACTCGACATCGGCGCGCAGGATCAGACCATCGGGGCCCGAGCCGGTCAACTCGCGCAGATCGAGGCCGTGTTCACGAGCCAGCCTGCGCACGAGGGGCGAGATCACGGGGACGGGTCCGTCCGACGCGGGCTCCACGCGGGGCGGCTGCCCCGGGACCGCGTCCAGAGGAGTCGCCCGGGCTGACTCCCGTACGGGGGAAGAAGGCGGAGCATCCGCACGGGAGGCGGCAGAGCGCGGCGCACCGGCACCAGAAGCCGCACCGGACCCCGCACCCGCAGTCGACCGCGGCGCACCACCGCCCGCAGCCGGCCGCACCCGTCGCCGACGGGCGGGCGCCGCGCCCGTCCCGTATCCGACCAGGACGTTCCCCGACCCCTCGGCTTCGCCGGACTTGGTGTCGGCGCCCACGGGCACGGCAGCCGTATCCGCGGCGGCCGGGTCCGAAGCGCCCACCGCCACCGTCAACAGCGGCGCGCCGACCGGCAGTTCCGAGCCCTCCTCGCCGAAGCGGGCCGTCACCACCCCCGCATAGGGGCAGGGCACCTCGACCATCGCCTTGGCCGTCTCGACCTCGACCACCGGCTGGTCGATCGCGACCACATCGCCCACGGACACCAGCCAGCGGACGATCTCCGCCTCCGTGAGGCCCTCGCCGAGGTCGGGCAGCTTGAACTCGAGGACCTGTGCCATCAGTTCATTCCCCCATCGGATTCCCACTGCAGCCGTGCCACCGCGTCCAGGATCCGGTCGACCCCGGGCAGATGGTGGCGCTCCAACATGGGCGGCGGATAAGGGATGTCGAACCCGGCGACGCGCAGCACCGGCGCCTCCAGGTGGTGGAAGCACCGCTCGGTGACCCGCGCGGCGATCTCGCCGCCGGGACCGCCGAAGCCGCTCGACTCGTGCACGACAACCGCCCGCCCCGTGCGCCGCACGGACGCGCAGACCGTCTCGTCGTCGAACGGCACGAGCGAGCGCAGATCGACGACTTCGAGGTCCCAGCCCTCGGCCTGCGCGGCCTCGGCCGCCTCCATGCAGACCGGGACCGAAGGCCCGTACGTGAGCAGAGTCGCGCTGCGCCCCCTTCGGCGCACCACGGCCCTGCCTATCGGCTCAACGGACGTGGGGGCCTCGGGGTTCCAGCTGTCCTTGGACCAGTAGAGCCGCTTGGGCTCCAGGAAGATCACCGGGTCGTCGGAGGCGATCGCCGCGCGCAGCAGTCCGTACGCGTCCTCGACCGTGGCCGGTGCGACGACATGCAGGCCCGGGGTCGCGATGTAGTACGCCTCGGAGGAGTCGCTGTGGTGCTCGACGCCGCCGATGCCGCCGCCGTAGGGCACGCGGATCGTCAGCGGCAGGGACATCGCGCCCTTGGTGCGGTTGCGCATCTTGGCCACGTGCGAGATCAGCTGCTCGAACGCCGGGTACGCGAAGGCGTCGAACTGCATCTCCACGACCGGCCTGAGCCCGTACATGGCCATGCCGACCGCGGTGCCGAGGATGCCCGCCTCGGCGAGCGGGGTGTCGGTGACGCGGTCCTCGCCGAACTCCTTGGCGAGACCGTCGGTGATCCGGAAGACCCCGCCGAGCGCGCCGACGTCCTCGCCCATCACATGGACGGCCGGGTCCTCGGCGAGTGCGTCCCGCAGCGCGCGCTGCAGGGCCTGTGCCATGGTGGCCGGCTTCGTACGGCCGCCGGGACGGCTCGACTCGACTGCGGTGCTCATCGCTCCTGCTCCTGCTCGGCCGCGAGCTCGGCACGCAACTGCTCGGCCTGATCGCGCAGTTGGCTGGTCTGCTCGGCGTAGACATGCGTGAACAGATCCATGGGGTCGAGCACCGGATCCGCGTTCATCCCGGCGCGCAGGGCCGCCGCGAACTCCTCCGCGTCGTCCCGTACGGCCTGGATCCGCTCCTCGTCGAGCAGCCCGCGCCCGGTCAGCTCCCGCTCCATCAGGGCGATCGGGTCGTGCGCGCGCCAGGCCTCGACCTCGGCGTCGCTGCGGTAGCGGGTGGCGTCGTCGGCGTTGGTGTGCGCGTCCATGCGATACGTGACGGCCTCGACGAGCGTGGGGCCCTGGCCGGCGCGCGCCCTGCGGACGGCCTCGCTCAGGACCTCGTGCACCGCGGCCGCGTCATTGCCGTCGACCAGGCGGCCCGGCATCCCGTAACCGACGGCCTTGTGGGCGAGCGACGGGGCGGCGGTCTGCTTGGCGAGCGGTACGGAGATCGCGAAGCCGTTGTTCTGGACGAGGAAGACGACCGGGGCCTTCCAGACGGCCGCGAAATTCAGCGCCTCGTGGAAGTCGCCCTCGCTCGTGCCGCCGTCGCCGACCATGGCGAGCGCCACGACGTCGTCGCCCTTGAGCCGCGCGGCGTGCGCGAGGCCCACGGCGTGCGGGAGCTGGGTGGCGAGCGGGGTGCTCAGGGGGGCTATGCGGTGCTCGTACGGGTCGTAGCCGGTGTGCCAGTCGCCGCGGAGCAGGCCGAGGGCCTGGACGGGGTCGAGGCCGCGGGCGACGGCGGCAAGGGTGTCCCGGTAGCTGGGGAAGAGCCAGTCCCGGTCCTCCAGGACCAGGGCGGCGGCGACCTCGGCGGCCTCCTGGCCGGTGGTCGACGGATACACGGCGAGGCGGCCCTGCTTGGTGAGGGCGGTCGCCTGCGCGTTGTACCTGCGGCCGCGCACAAGCTCCCCGTACAGCTTCAGGAGCAGGGCGGAGTCGGCCTCGGCGACCGCGCTCGTGCCGAGGACCCGGTACGGCTCCGGGTCCGGCAGCAGCGGGGCGGGGTCCGTGCGGGGCTTCCAGGCGGGCGGCGGCGTGGGCCGGTGGACCCCCCGCTGCTCCATCACCGGTGTGCTGCGTCCTGTGCGCGTAGACACCTCTTGCACCTCCTTGTGGGAGCGGCTCGGCTGCTCCTTGTGGGAGCGGCCTCGTCGACCGCTCGGGGAGCGGCTTCGGCGGCTGCTCCGGGGAGCGGCCTTCGGCGGCGCGGATGTGATGCGCCTCACCAACCGATTGTTCGGTCGTCGGCACATTTTGGCTACAGGCCCCTCCAGGCTGTGGACAAACGGTTCTCCACAGCCTGGGATAGATGCATTACGTCCATGGTAGGGAGGCGGGGGGACATGGCATCTGAACGAATGGCCGAGGACGGATCCGGGCGGATCCCGGAGTCCGGCGGCATCGCTCTCCCCGAGGTCTCGGAGGCCTCGGATCCCCCACCGCGCCCGCTGGACTCGATCGACCGGTCGATCCTGCGGATGCTGCAGACGGACGGTCGCGCCTCGATACGCTCCGTGGCCGAGCATGTCCATGTCTCGCGTGCCAATGCGTACGCCCGTATCAACCGCCTCATCGAGGACGGTGTGATCCGTGGGTTCGGCGCCCGCGTCAACCACGAACGCGCGGGGCAGGGCGCGTCCGCCTACATCACGCTCAAGATCGTCCAGAACTCGTGGCGTACGGTCCGCGAACAGCTGCGCGCGCTGCCGGGAGCGGCCCATATCGCCCTGGTCAGCGGCGACTTCGACGTCCTGCTCCTGGTCCACACCCCGGACAACCGCACGCTGCGCGAACTGGTCCTGACGCGCCTGCAGTCCATGCCGGAGATCCTGAGCACGCGGACGCTCCTGGTGTTCGAGGAGACGGATCTGGATCCGGAGGCGTAGAGGGTCCTACTGGACGGGCTTGACCGCCTTCGTGGCGAAGTAGCCGGGCAGCCAGCCCGCCGTCGGGGACGACTGGTGGGGCGCCTCGGCGAAGCCGGTGAGGGCGAAACCGGCCGCGGTCTGGCCGCCGATCTGTTCGGTGAGCGTGTGGCTGTACTCCAGCGGCGCCTCGGCGCCCCACAGCCGCTCCCGCTCGCCGGGCTCCAGGTGCGTGAGATCGCTGTACGGCAGACGGTGGCGCACGACGAACTCGCCTCGGGTGTCCAGCGCGTCCGCGTCGAAGAGGTAAGTGTCCGGGTTGACGAAGCCGGACAGCAGGGTGCCGCCGGGACGAAGGACGCGGTGGCACTCGCGCCACACCGGCGCCAGTTCGGGGATGAAGAGGTTGGAGACCGGGTGCACCACCAGGTCGAACGAGGCGTCCGGGAACGCGGAGAGATCGCGGGCGTCGCCCAGCACCGTGCGCAGGCCGAGCCCTTCGCGCTCGGCGACCATCTCGTCCTGGGCGAGCTGGCGGGGCGAGTTGTCGAAGACGGTCACCCGCGCACCGGCCGCGGCGAGCACCGGGCCCTGCTGCCCGCCGCCCGAGGCCAGGCAGAGCACATCGCAGGCGGCGATGTCCGGCGGAAACCAGGCCGGATCGACCGGCTCGTACCCGATGAGCACGATCGACCACTCACCGGCCCGCGCCTTGGCGACCACCTCGGGCGAGACGGGCCGCGACCATTCGTTGCCGCTCTCCACCTCGCGGTCCCAGGCCTGGCGGTTGTGCGCGACGGGGTCGGTCTCGGTCATGCCCGGATGCTATCGGCGTGCCGGCTTTCCCTCGAGGGACTTGTCTGCCGGTGGGCATCATGGAGCCATGGACTCAGCCGGCACCGAGTGGATCACCGTCACGACGTACGAGAACGCGTCCGGACGCCCGACCCCCAAGTCGGCCCTCCGCGCTTGACTGCGCGAGCGCGGCATCGACTGGATGCCCCTGCGCCCGGAGGAGATCCGCTGCGATCACGTCTGCGGCATCGGCCCGGACGGCCACTGGCGGGGCCACATCTCCGTATACGTCGACGGCGCCGCCCTGATGCGGCTCGGACTCCACTCGCAGCAGCCCGCCTCAGTCGTCAACGGCCCGTCACCGCCCGGGTGGTGGCACGCCGCGGCGGAACGGAACACGCACTGAACTGCCCGCCGGGCCCGGAGGACCGGACCGGCACTGAACTGCGGGCCGAATGCGCAGACCGGCGCTGAGTCACGGGTCGAGGCCGCAACGGGTCCCTGCCACGGGCCGTGCGGTCGAGGAAGCCGTCCACCGCGCGGCCGAACGCTTCCAGCTCCGCGGACACCTCCGGAGGAGCGACCAGGCTCACCCGCATCAGCGCCGCGCTCCACGCACCCCAGTCGTAGTCCCACCCCCGCCGGTCGGCATGTGCGCGGCGCAGTTCCATCGTGAACCGCGCGTAGTGGGTGAACAGGTCCTCGTACGCGCCCAGTTGGCGCTCCCGCAGCCACTGGCGCTCCTGCGCGCGCCGGGTCAGCACGCTGCCGACCACCACACCCACGGTCGCGGACAGGGCGCCCGCCGCCGCCGTCAGCAGTACGTCCAGCACCCTGTGCCCCCGCAGCAGTCGAACCGCACCGGACCGTCCGCCCCTATTTCGCGTGCTCGGCAATGAACTTCTGCACCGTGGTCCAGTTCTTCTCGTGGTCGAAGAGGGAGACCCCGTGGTACGCCCCGCCCGGGTCGACCACGAGGTGCTTCTCCTTCGCCTTGACCGCGCCCTTGTGCAGATACTCCGCGGCCTGGGCGAACGAGAAGTCGTCCACGCCCGCCATGAACAGCGCCGCCGAGGTCAGCTGCGGCACCGCGGCCGACGCGTCCATCGTGCCGTAGCTCTCGGGCGCCGACAGCGCGACCACCACGTCGGGCTGCGGATCGAGTTCGGCCGCGGCGGTGAGCACCGCCGTGCCGCCCTTGGAGGCGCCCATGAGGACCAGCTTCCGCGCGCCCTTGCTCCTGAGCAGTTCGACCGCGCCGTGGATCTCGGCGACGTCCTTGTCCTGGGAGTTCACGGCGAGCACCTGGTGGCCCGCCTCGACCAGCCGGTCGGCATACGGCTTCCACTCGCACACGTCACCGCCGCGCTGGTGGGCGAGGACCACACCCGTGGTGCCCGTGCCGGCCGAGTACCCGTAGGTCACGCCGCCTTCGGCGTTCTTGAAGGCGACGGATCCCTGCTTCGTCTCGACGGGGTCACCGCCTTCGGTGAGACAGCCGAAGTCCGTGGGCCGGGGCGCGGGCGAGGACTCCGGCGCCGGGCCCGTCGCCTTCGCCGAGGGCTCGTCGTCCCCACCGCAGCCCGCCAGCAGGCCGGTGGCGAGCAGCAGTGCGGTGCACAGCGAGGCGGTACGCCGGGAGACAGTCATGAAGCCGGATGGTGAGGCGCGCGCCCGGCCCCGTCAACGAGACGTGCGCATTCCGCTCGTACACCGGACAAAACCACACCGGCGCGGGGCGAGGTCCGGGGAACGCGCCCCTCAGTCCTCGACCCTCGGTCCCCGCCCCTCAGTCCTCGACCCTCAGCCCTCGAAACGCCAACTGGACCACGGCGTCCGCGATTTCCGCGCCGTCCGCACCGCGCGCCTCCGGCCGGAACCACTCCACCAGCGAGTTGATCATGCCGAACAGAAGCCGCGTCGCGAGGCGGGCCTCGACGTCGCCGCGCAGGTCGCCCTCGGCGATCGCGGACTTGAGGAGGTCGGCGACCCGGTGGTCGAAGTCGCGGCGGCGCTCCATCGCCCAGCGTTCGGTCTCCGTGTTGCCCCGTACACGCAGAAGCAGTGTCACGTACGGGAGTTCACTCGTCAGGACGCCGACCATGCGGCGCGTGACGTGTTCGAGCCGGTCCACCGCGCGGCCCTCGCGCGCGCCGGGCTCGTCGAGGATGCCGAAGAGCCCGTCGATCGCGCGGCTCACGGCGCGGCGCAGAAGCTCCTCCTTGCCGGCGACATGGTGGTAGATCGAGGACTTGGAGATCCCGGCCGCCTTGGAGAGGTGCTCCATGGAAGTGCCGTCGTAGCCGCGCTCGTTGAAGACCTGGACGGCCACGGCGAGCAGGGTCTCCGGCGTGTAGGTGTCGCGTTTGGCGGTGGTCATCGCAGGTCCCGGTACTCCAGTGGATCAATGCGGCCGAGCAGGCCCGGGGTGGGTCCGTAGCGGCCGGTGGGGTGGTACTCGTGCAGGTTGCGCAGGACGCACGCGACGGTGAGCTCGCCGGCCTCGGCGGCCCAGTCGAGCAGCCGCACCGGGTAGTTGACCCCGAGGCGCATCGCGGTGTCGGCGTCCTCCTGGCTCGCGACCTCACGGGCGACGGCGTCCGCCGCGAGGTCCACGAGCATCGCTATGGTGCGCGCCACGATCATGCCGGGCACATCCGGGATGTACGTGACCTTCTTGCCCATCGCCTGGAACAGGCCTGCCGCCTCCGCCCTGGCCTTCTGCCCGGTGCGCGGCCCGGCGGCGAGGGCGATCCGGGTGGCCGCCGCATAGTCGAAGGACCAGTCGAAGACGAGGAAGTCCTCGCCCTCGTACGCCCCGGCCGGCAGGCCGTCCGTCGGGAACAGCTGCCCACCGCCGCGCAGTTCGATGTACGGCTCGGCGTCGTCCTCGAACCCGACCTCGATCCCGGCCTCCTGCGCGAGCTTCACCAGGGCCTTGGCCGGACCGAGGTCGCCGTGCACGGTGATGCGGTCCGGGGCGTCGGCGGGCGGCTCGGTGGCCGGCTCGGGGCGCTGCGCCCCTTCCCCGTACGAGAACCAGCCCTGCCCCGACTTCTGCCCGAGCCGCCCCGACTGCACGAGCCGCTGCTGAGCGAGGGACGGCGTGAACTTGGGGTCCTGGAAGAAGGCCTGCCAGACGGACCGCGTGACCGCCTCGTTCACGTCCTGGCCGATCAGGTCGGTGAGTTCGAAGGGCCCCATCTTGAAACCGCCGCACTCGCGCAGGACCGCGTCGATGGTGGCGGGGTCGGCCACGCGCTCCTCGTACAGGCGGAACGCTTCCGCATAGAAGGGGCGCGCGATGCGGTTGACGATGAAGCCGGGGGTGTCGGCGGAGCGGACCGGGGTCTTGCCCCAGGCCTTCGCCGTCTCGTACGCGCAGGCGGCCGCGGCCTCGTCCGTGGCGAAGCCGGAGACGACCTCGACGAGGGGCAGCAGGGGCGCGGGGTTGAAGAAGTGCAGGCCGACGAAGCGGCCGGGACGGCTCAGGCTGCCCGCGATCTCGGTCACCGACAGGGAGGAGGTGTTGGTCGCGAGCAGACAGTCGACGGAGACGATGTTCTCGAGCTCGGCGAACAGGCCCTGCTTGACGTGCAGTTGCTCCGCGATGGCCTCGATCACCAGACCGCAGTCGGCGAGTTCGGACAGAGAAGCGGCGGGGAGCAGGCGCGCGGCGTAGTCGCCGGCGGGCAGCTTGCCCTTCTCCACCATGCGGTCGATCCGTACGGCGATCGCGTCGGCCGCCGTCTTCGCCCGGCCCTCGGCCGCGTCGTACAGCCACACCTGGTGGCCCGCCGCCAGCGCGACCTGGGCGATGCCGCGGCCCATCGTGCCGGTGCCGACGACGGCCACGGGCGTGGTGCGGTCCAGGGCTCCCGGGGCGACGCGGTCCGCGGCTCCCGGGGCGATCCGGTCCGCGGCCACGGCGGCGACCCCGTCGGCGGCTACGGGGGCGACCCCGTCCTCAGCTGTCATGTGCGCGATCCTCCCGCATGCCTGGCCACCGACGAGGCGGGGGTGCCCCGCGGGGCCGCGGCATCCCCTGTGGGTGGTCGAGTTTTCCCCAACCGGCCGGTTTTCCACAGGTTTCCCCGGCCCCCTTGTCCCGACCGATCGTTCGGTTACTCTAGCTCTCGTCGCACGTCCCTGCCCAGCTCACCGGTTCAATGCCGAACCGGCCCGAGGAGGAGTTGGTCTCCATGGCCGCCCAGCTCACCGCGCACCAGCTGACCGAGAAGCACAACCCCACGCTCTTCAAGGCGCTGGACGCCATCGCCACGCGCGCGTACTGGTCCCCGCACCCCGAGCACCCGAAGGCATACGGAGAGGGCTCCGGCTTCGACGGCAGCCTGGGCGCCGCCGAGGGCAAGGCCGCCTTCGACGCGCTGCTCGGCAGCCGGATCGACCTGGGCCAGCCGGGCACGACCGGCTGGACGAGCGGCGAGGTCTCGCCGTACGGGATCGAGTTGGGCGTCGAGTACCCGCTCGTGGACCCCGACGTCCTGCTGCCCGCCATGCGCGCGGCGATCCCGGCCTGGCGCGCCGCCGGGCCCGAGGTGCGCGCCGCCGTCTGCCTGGAGATCCTGGCGCGGATCAGCGCGCGGACGCACGAGTTCGCGCACGCGGTCATGCACACCAGCGGCCAGGCCTTCATGATGGCGTTCCAGGCCGGCGGGCCCCACGCGCAGGACCGCGGCATGGAGGCGGTCGCGTACGCCTATGCCGAGCAGGTCCGCACCCCGGGCGCCGCGGAGTGGAGCAAGCCGCAGGGCAAGCGGGACCCGCTCCATCTGAACAAGCAGTTCACGGCCGTGCCGCGCGGCATCGCGCTGATGATCGGCTGCAACACCTTCCCGACGTGGAACGGTTATCCGGGCCTCTTCGCCTCCCTCGCCACCGGCAATCCGGTCCTGGTCAAGCCGCACCCGCGCGCGGTCCTGCCGCTCGCCCTCACCGTGCAGGTGGCCCGCGAGGTCCTGACCGAGGCGGGCTTCGACCCCGACCTCGTCTGCCTGGCGGCAGAGCGCCCGGGCGAGGGCATCGCCAAGACCCTGGCCGTGCGCCCGGAGATCCGGATCATCGACTACACCGGCTCCACCGCCTTCGGCGACTGGCTGGAGACCAACGCCCGCCAGGCGCAGGTCTACACGGAGAAGGCCGGCGTCAACACGGTCGTCATCGACTCGACCGACAACTACAAGGGCATGCTGTCCAACCTGGCCTTCTCGCTCTCGCTCTACAGCGGCCAGATGTGCACCACCCCGCAGAACCTCCTGATCCCCCGCGACGGCATCACCACGGACGCGGGCCCCAAGTCGTACGACGAGGTCGTGACGGACATCGCCGGCGCGGTCTCCGGCCTCCTCGGCGACGACGCCCGGGCGAACGCGCTGCTCGGCGCGCTGGTCAACCCCGATGTGAAGGCCCGCCTCGACGCGGCGCCGGGTCTGGGCGAAGTCGCCCTGGCCACCAGGGAAGTGGAGAACCCGGAGTTCCCGGACGCGGTCGTCCGCACCCCCGTCATCGTCAAGCTGGACGGCACCAAGCCCGACGCCGAAGCTGCCTACCTCAGCGAGTGCTTCGGCCCGGTCTCCTTCGCGGTGGCGGTCGACTCCTCCGCCGACGCGGTGGAGCTGCTGCGCCGCACGGTCCGCGACAAGGGCGCCATGACGGTCGGCGCCTACACCACGTCGGACGAGGTGGAGCGCGCGGTCGAGGAGGCCTGCCTGGAGGAGTGCGCCCAGCTCTCGTTGAACCTGACGGGCGGCGTCTACGTCAATCAGACCGCGGCCTTCTCCGACTTCCACGGCTCGGGCGGCAACCCGGCGGCCAACGCGGCGCTGTGCGACGGGGCGTTCGTGTCCAACCGGTTCAGGGTGGTGGAGGTTCGCCGGGAGGCGTGAGCTGATCTTTCAGCCCCTGCGGCGTTTGAGGAGATCTTTCAGCCCCTGCGGTGTTTGAGCAGGCGGGGTCTGGGGGCGCAGCCCCCAGTGGGGGCAAGGGGCGAAGCCCCATCAGGGGGGTGCAGGTGGGCGAAGCCCCCGCTTGGCCCACCCACCCCGGGGACTCCGTCAACAGGAGCCCAGGGCGCAGCCCCGGTTTCGGGAAGGGGCGGGTAGGGAAATTCAGCCCGCCGCAGGCGCCCCACCCGCACCCCCACCCACCCACCCGAACCCGACAACGCACCGCACCACACCTCACCCGAACTCGTGCCCGGCCGACCAGTGAAAGAGAGCCATCCCCACACTGGTCGCCAGGTTGTAGCTGGACACCTGGGCCCGCATCGGCAGGGACACCAAGTGATCGGCCCGGGCACGCAGTTCGGGCGAGATCCCGCTGCGCTCCGAGCCGAAGGCGAGCAGCGCGTCATCGGGCAGCGCGTACGAGCGGATGTCCTCGCCCTCGGGATCGAGTGCGAAGAGCGGCCCGTCGGGGAGCTCCCCGACGGCCAGCTGCTCGACGGCCGTCGCGTAGTGCAGCCCCGCCGCTCCCCGTACGACCGTGGGATGCCACGGATCGAGCGTCCCCGTGGTGACCACCCCGGTCGCCCCGAACCCCGCGGCGAGCCGGATCACCGCACCCGCGTTGCCGAGGTTGCGCGGGTTGTCGAGCACGATCACCGGCGCGCTGCGTGACCCGGCCGACAGGGCGGCGAGCTGGGCGCTGCGGGAGGGCCGCACCGCCAGCGCCGCGATCCGCGTCGGATGCAGCCGGGGCACGAGCGTGCGCAGCACGTCATCCGGCACCTCGACAGCCTGCGCGGCCAGCGCCTCCGCCACATCCGGGGCGAGATCCGCGGCGAGTTCGAGCACCCCGCGCCGGTCCGAGGTGAGCACGACCGGAATCGAGGCCCCGAAGCGCAGCGCGTGCTTCAGGGCGTGGAAGCCGTCGAGCAGCACACAGTCATCGGCGTGGCCGCGCCACCGTCGTACGACATCCGTGCTCTCCGTACCGTCCTGACCAGCGCTCATGGCGTGCAGCCTACGCGCGGGCCCTACGAACGGGCCTACGCGCGGGCCCTACGAACGGACGTGCGCGTGAGCCCTACGCGCGGGCGTGCTCGACGCTCTCCGGCTCGCGCTCGCGCGGGCCCTCCCCACCGGTGCGCTGCGCGGGCAGCTCCGCGGCGCCGCCGCGCTTGGGCAGCAGACGGCCCCGTACGCGAAGAGCGAGCCGTTCGAGCCGCCGCAGGAAGGTGGTCGGCAGGAAGACCGCGTCCGCGGCGATCATCGCCAGCGAGAAGAACGGCAGCCCGAGGATCACCGCGATCACCGCATGCTCGGTGATCATCGCCGCGAGCAACACGTTCTTCACGCGCCGGTTGAAGAGCGTGAACGGGAACGCGACCTGCACCGCGACCGTGCCGTACGTGATCAGGAGCAGCGGCAGCGCGAACGCCGAGAGCAGCTCGGACAGCGCCGGCCAGGGCGAGAAGTAGTCGAGGTGCAGCGGGTAGTGCACCGCGGTGCCGTCCTGCCAGCGGCTGCCCTGGATCTTGTACCAGCCGGCCGTCGCGTAGATCAGACAGGCCTCGGCCATGATCACGACCAGGGCCGTGTTGTGCAGCAGATTGCGGACGACGTTGGCGAGGATCCGCGGCTGCTCGCTCCCGTAACGGCGCACGCACCAGCTCAGCGCCGTGCCGAGCCAGACGGCCCACAGCAGGTACGGGACGACAGGGAGGTTCCACGGAAGCTCGGTGTACCAGTCGAACTTGCCGGTGAACGTGCCGAAGAGCAGCAGCGCACCGAGCGCCGTCCACAGCGCGGGCCCGACACGGTCGTCGTCGGCTTCGGGCTTACGGGCGGCCCGCCGGGCATCGAGGGACCAGACCCGGCCGCACTGCGTGAAGACCAGGTAGATCGCCATCAGATGGATGACGTTGTCGCCGCCGTCGCCCATGAACACGCTGCGGTTCTGCAGCGAGAGCACCCCGACCATGAACAGGACGGACATCGTCCGGGTCCGCCACCCCACCATGAGCAGCACGGCGGCGAGCACGGCGACGGCATAGACGAACTCGAACCAGCCGCGCCCGTCGTCCCACATCAGCACGGTGAAGGCGTGGTTGTCCGCGATCAGCTGCTGCGCCATGTCCCAGCCCCAGGGGCCCTCGGGCCCGTAGAGCTCATGACGGTGCGGGAACTCACGCAGCAGGAAGAGCAGCCAGGTCAGCGAGAAACCGATCCGGATGACCGCGCTCTGATACGGGCCGAGCGCGGCGCCCGTGACCCGCAGCACGCCCTTGGCCACGGCCGCCATGGCACGGTCGAAGCCGACCGCTTGGGGGCGGGGCTGGTGGCCGGGCTGATGGCTCGTCCGCTCGCTGGCCTCGCTCGTCGCGCTCGTCTCATGCACCTCATGCGCCTCACGCGCCTCATGCCGGCTCATCGGTCGCTCACTTCACGGTCGCGGGGCGTGATGGACCACCAGGGCAGCTCGCGCAGGGAGGCCTTCGAGTCGACCTTCTCGGCGCTCCACTTGGGCGGCTGCACCAGGGTGGTCGATGAGCGCAGCTGGATGCGCTCGACGGTGCCGCCGAGCGGTTCGCGGTCGAAGCGGAGCAGGGCGATCCGGCGGAGGTAGCGCTCGGAGAGGTCGCCGCGCAGACCGTTGGAGACGTTCTCGCTGGTGTGCGAGCCGTTGTAGAAGTCCCAGGCGCGGCGCAGCTCGTTCTGCTGGGTGTGGCTCGGCAGCAGATTGCCGTCGATCGCGGCACCGTCCTGCGCGGAGAGGTTGATCCAGCCGGTCGTGCGCAGCTCCCCGTCCTCGGAGCGCACCTTGGCGCGGGCGTGCACGGCGACGTTCTGCTGCAGCGGGTTGGGGGCGAACAGCTTCCAGTTCTGCTCGAACTCCGGGTATATCCAGCCGTCGACCGCCTCGCCGTACTCCCTGGAAGCGGTGTTGGACGGCGCCACGTGCAGGAACACCATCCCGAGGTGTACGGCACCGACCACAGCGACAAGGGCGAGAACCAGGGCGGCGGCGAGCTGGTAGGGGAGGGTGAGGGCGGTGAGCCCACCGGCTGCGCTTGGTGAGCCGGACAGACCCCTCCCTCCCGGGGGCCGAGCCCCGTCCAGGCTATCGGCACCCACTGACAACGCGGGGTCCGCAGACGTCGCGCCGGACGTGGCAGGCGCTGTCTCGGAGGCCGGGTCCGCCGGAGCCGCCGCACCTTCCGGCGCCGCACCCCCTGGAGCTGCCGTCTCGGGTACGGGCTCGTCGCCCGTCCCCTTGTCGTACGCGTCCATTCCGCCCCGTTCCCCATCCACCCGCTGCCGCTACGGATCGGAACGGTACTCAGCGGCGGTCGTCACGCACAGCTCTCGTGACGTTATCCACAGGCTTGACACCCTACGGCCGCCGGTCCCACCATGGAAACCAGACGAACCGAACGATCGGTCGGTAGATTGATCAAGGCGACCGCGGCGACGCGGACGGCTCAGGGATCGAGTGCCGAGGCAAGGGGGCCGGGCATGGCGACGGTGACAGACGCTGGTCAGGCGGCGGTGGACGCTGCCCAGGCGGCGCATACGGCGGCGTTCGACGCAGCCGTGGCCGCAGACGAGCGGATCGAACCGCGGGACTGGATGCCGGACGCGTATCGGGCCACGCTGGTGCGCCAGATCGCCCAGCATGCGCACTCCGAGATCATCGGCATGCAGCCGGAGGCCAACTGGATCACGCGCGCGCCCTCCCTGCGCCGCAAGGCCATCCTCATGGCCAAGGTCCAGGACGAGGCGGGGCACGGGCTCTATCTCTACAGCGCCGCCGAGACCCTCGGCACCAGCCGCGAAGAGCTCCTCGACAAGCTGCACGCAGGCCGCCAGAAGTACTCCTCGATCTTCAATTACCCCACCCTCACCTGGGCCGACGTCGGCGCGATCGGCTGGCTCGTGGACGGTGCGGCGATCACCAACCAGGTGCCGCTGTGCCGCTGTTCGTACGGGCCCTACGCCCGCGCGATGGTGCGGATCTGCAAGGAGGAGTCCTTCCATCAGCGCCAGGGTTACGAGCTGCTGCTCACCCTGAGCCGCGGCACCGAGGCGCAGCACGCGATGGCGCAGGACGCGGTGGACCGCTGGTGGTGGCCTTCGCTCATGATGTTCGGCCCGCCGGACGACGAGTCCTCGCACTCCGCGCAGTCCATGGCCTGGAAGATCAAGCGCCACTCCAATGACGAGCTGCGCCAGCGCTTCGTCGACATCTGCGTCCCGCAGGCCGAAGCGCTCGGCCTCACGCTGCCCGACCCCGACCTGAAGTGGAACGAGGAGCGGGGGCAGCACGACTTCGGCGCCATCGACTGGACCGAGTTCTGGGATGTACTCAAGGGCAATGGCCCCTGCAATGAGCAGCGGATCAGCCAGCGCCGCAAGGCCCATGACGAGGGCGCCTGGGTGCGGGAGGCGGCGGCCGCCCACGCCGCGAAGAAGACAGCACGCAATGAGCAGGAGGCAACGGCATGAGCGGCGACTGGCCCTTGTGGGAGGTGTTCGTGCGCTCGCGGCGCGGGCTCTCGCACACCCACGCCGGCAGCCTGCACGCACCGGATGCGGAGCTTGCCCTGCGCAATGCCCGCGATCTGTACACGCGGCGCAGCGAAGGCGTCTCCATCTGGGTGGTCCCGTCCACCGCGATCACCGCTTCCTCGCCGGACGAGAAGGACCCCTTCTTCGAACCGGCCGCCGACAAGCCGTACCGGCACCCGACGTTCTACGAGATCCCGGACGGGGTGAAGCACCTGTGAGCGCCACTGTGGATACGGGAGCCGCCCTCGCGCTCGGCGACGACGCCCTGGTGCTCTCGCACCGCCTCGCCGAGTGGGCCGGCCACGCCCCGGTGCTCGAGGAGGAGGTGGCGCTGGCCAACATCGCACTCGACCTGCTCGGCCAGGCCCGCATCCTGCTCTCCATGGCCGGCGACGAGGACGAGCTGGCGTATCTCCGCGAGGAGCGCGCCTTCCGCAACCTCCAGCTGGTCGAGCAGCCGAACGGCGACTTCGCCCACACCATCGCCCGCCAGCTCCTCTTCTCCACCTACCAGCGCTTCCTGTACGAGGCGTTGGCGGGCGACCCCGTCTTCGGTCCCCTTGCCGTCAAGGCGGTCAAGGAGGTGGCGTACCACCAGGACCACGCCGAGCAGTGGACGCTGCGCCTCGGCGACGGCACCGAGGAGAGCCAGGGGCGCATGCAGCGCGGCCTCGACGCGCTGTGGCGATTCACCGGGGAGATGTTCCGTCCCGTCGAGGGCCTGGCCCTCAACTGGCAGAAGCTGGAAGAGCGTTGGCTCGCCTCCGTCACCGCGGTGATCGAGCGCGCCACCCTGCGCGTCCCCGGGGGCCCTCGTACCGGGGCCTGGGCGGCGGGCGCGGGTCGAGAAGGCCTGCACACCGAGTCGTTCGGACGGATGCTCGCCGAGATGCAGCACCTGCACCGCAGCCACCCGGGGGCGTCGTGGTGACCGCCGAGCGCACGCGCCACGAGCGCACCCCCGTCGAGCAGCGGCTCTGGGAGCTGGCGGGCGCGGTGCCCGACCCCGAGCTGCCCATGGTCACCCTGGGCGACCTGGGGATACTGCGCGATCTGCGGATGTTCGGCCCCGGCGAGGTCCGCGTCGAGATCACCCCGACGTACACGGGCTGCCCCGCCGTCGAGGCCATGTCCTCGGACATCGAGGACGTGCTGCACGCCGAGGGACTGCCCGACGTGACCGTTCGGACCGTGCTCGCACCGGCCTGGTCCACGGACGACATCACCGCCGAAGGCCGCCGCAAGCTCGCCGAGTCCGGTATCGCCCCGCCCCGGCCGCAGCCGGCCGACGGTCCGATACCGCTCACGCTCGCCGTGCGCTGCCCGCACTGCGGCTCCCTCGAGACGGAGCTGCTCAGCCGCTTCTCGTCCACCGCGTGCAAGGCGCTGCGGCGGTGTGTGAGCTGCCGCGAACCCTTCGACCACTTCAAGGAGCTGTGATGGCGGCCGCCACGTCCCGTTTCCACCGGCTCCGGGTGGCCGCGGTCGACCGGCTCACCGACGACTCCGTGGCGCTGACCTTCGCCGTGCCGCCGGAGCTCCGCGCGGAGTACCGCTATGCGCCGGGCCAGCATCTGGCGATACGGCGCTTCGCGGACGGCGGCGCCGAGATCCGCCGTACGTACTCGGTGTGCTCACCCGCCGTCGGCGAGGACGGCCCCACCGAGGTGCGCGTGGGCGTACGCCTGGTCGAGGGCGGCGAGTTCTCCACGTATGCGCACAAGGAGATCGCGGCCGGCGACGAGCTCGAAGTGATGACCCCCGCGGGCCGGTTCACGCTGGAGCCGCGCCCTGGACACTTCGCGGCGATCGTCGGCGGCAGCGGCATCACCCCGGTGCTCTCCATCGTCGCCACGCTCCTGGCCCGCGAGCCCGAGGCCCGCTTCTGTCTGATACGGAGTGATCGCAGCGCGGCCTCGACGATGTTCCTCGAGGAGGTGGCCGACCTCAAGGACCGTTATCCACAGCGGTTTCAGCTGGTCACCGCGTTGTCCCGGGAGGAACAGCAGGCGGGGCTGCCGTCGGGCCGGTTGGACGAGGAGCGGCTGACCGGGCTGCTGCCCGCGCTGCTGCCGGTGGAGCAGATCGACGGCTGGTTCCTGTGCGGGCCGCTGGGTCTGGTGCAGGGCGCCGAGCGCGCACTGCGCGGACTCGGGGTGCGGCGGGCACGGATCCACGAGGAGATCTTCCACGTCGACTCCGGTACAGCTCCGGCGACTTCGACGGCGCCCGCCCTGGCGCACAGCACCGTGACCGCCCAGCTCGATGGACGCTCGGGCAGCTGGCCGGTCCAGGACGGCGAGTCCCTTCTGGAGACGGTGCTGCGCAACCGTCCGGACGCTCCGTACGCCTGCAAGGGCGGGGTGTGCGGCACCTGCCGGGCGTTCCTGGTCACGGGCGAGGTGCGGATGGACCGCAACTATGCGCTGGAGCCGGAGGAGACCGAAGCGGGCTATGTCCTGGCCTGCCAGTCCCATCCGGCCACGGAACAGGTGGAGTTGGACTTCGACCGCTGAGGCAATTCAGCCCCTCCGGCGATTGAGGAGATCCGAACGAAGTTCGGATGCCAGGTCTCGGACCTGAAACCGGCAACGCACCCGGGCGACGGCATTCCAATCCGCTAGAACCTGTTCTATCTTGACGCTCCGTCAGTTGGCGGTGCCCGCACGCCGGACACCGTCGACCCCAGCCGGCGCACGGGAGGACAGGCGTGGACTTCGACTTCACCGAAGAACAGCAGGCGGCCGTCGAGGCGGCCAAGGCGGTCTTCGCCGGCGTGGACCCGGACGCGGTGCCGAGTCCGGCCCTGACCCCCGGTGCCGTGGCCGATGACTTCGACCGTGCGCTGTGGGCCAAGCTCGCCGAGGCCGACGTGCTCAGCCTGCTGCTCTCGGACACCTACGACGGGGCGGGCCTCGACGCCATCGCCCTCTGCCTCGTCCTGCGCGAGTCGGCGAAGGTGCTCGCCCGCGTACCGCTCCTGGAGTCCACCGCCGCCGCCAAGACCCTGGAGACATACGGGAGTTCCGAGGCCAAGACCCGGATCCTGCCGGGCGTGGCCCGGGGCACCACGGTCCTGACCGTCGCCGCCAACGGCCGTACGGGCCACGACTCCGCCGAACTCGCCGTCACCGCACGCCCCGACGGCGCCGACTGGGTGCTCGACGGCGTACAGACCGGCGTGCCGTGGGCACACACCGCGGACTACACCGTCGTGCCCGCGCACACCGCCGACGGCCGCTCCGTGCTCGCGCTCGTGCCCCGGGTCCAGGACGGGCTCACGCTCGCCGAGCAGTTCTCCACGTCGGGCGAGCGTTTCGCCGAACTCCGCTTGGAATCCGTACGCATCGCCGCCATCGACGTCATCGACGCCGACGGCGCCTGGGAGTCACTGCACCAGCTGCTCGCCACGGGCACCTGCGCCCTCGCGCTCGGGCTCGGCGAGGGTGTGCTCGGGATGACCAGTGAATACACCAGCAAGCGCGAACAGTTCGGGCACCCCGTCGCCACCTTCCAGGCCGTGGCCATGCAGGCCGCCGACCGCTACATCGATCTGCGCGCCATGGAGGTCACGCTCTGGCAGGCGGCCTGGCGCATCTCCACGGGCGCGGGCGGGGCGCTGCCGGCGGCCGGCGATATCGCGGTGGCGAAGATCTGGGCCTCGGAAGGCGTACGCAGGGTCGTACAGACCGCTCAGCATCTGCACGGCGGCTTCGGCGCGGACACCGACTACTCGCTGCACCGGTACCACGCCTGGGCCAAGCAGCTCGAGCTCTCGCTCGGCCCGGCAGCGGCCCACGAGGAAGCCCTCGGCGAACTCCTCGCCACGCACACCCTGGCCTGAACACACCCTGGCCTGACCACAGCTGGGCCTGAACACACCCTGGCTGCAACACTTTGGCCTGAGCACACCGAAGCCGGGCGTCCGCGAGCGGGCGCCCGGCTCGGATCGTCGATACGAACGTGCCGGTCGACCAGTGGGCCGGTCGACCAGTGGGCCGGTCGACCAGTGGGTCTCAGACGACGAAGCCCGGCTGCCCCTTGTCGTCCACGACGGGGCGGCCGGCCTCGTGCCAGGCCTCCATGCCGCCGGCAACGTTCACCGCTTCGATGCCCTGCTGGACCAGGTACATCGTGACCTGGGCGGAGCGCCCGCCGGAGCGGCAGATGACGTTCACCCTGCCGTCCTGCGGCGCCGCCTCGGTCAACTCGCCGTACCGCGCGACGAATTCGCTCATGGGGATGTGCAGCGCATTTGCGGCATGACCCGCTTGCCATTCGTCGTCCTCACGGACGTCCACAAGAAAGTCGCTGTCCGACAGCGCATCGACGCCGACCGTGGGCACACCAGAACCGAAAACCATGCCCCGACGCTACCCGACCCGACGCCGTCTCCCGCGCGCCACCTGCCCGGCCCCCTGGCCCCCTCCCGCCGACAAGGGCCCTCCGCCCAGGAACGCTACTCCCGCACCACCCGCGCCAGCTCAGGAACACTGCTCCCGCACCACCTGCGCCAGCCCAGGAACACTGCTCCCGCACCAGCTCAGGAACCCTGCTCCCACGCCACCCGCGCCAGCCCAGGAACCCTGCTCCCGCACCGACTCAGGAACCCTGCCCCTGCGTCACCCGCACCAGCTCCGCCTCCCGCTCGCCGACCTGCGCGAGCAGTTGCTCGGCGATCTGCTCGAGCAGACGGTCCGGGTCATCGGGCGCCATCCGCAGCATGGAGCCGATCGGCCCCTCCTCCAGATCGCGCGCGACCACGGAGAGCAGCTCCTTGCGGCGCGCGAGCCACTCGAGGCGGGCGTACAGCTCCTCGCTCTCGCTCGGCTGCTGCTCAGGCGGCACCGGACCGGCCGCCCACTCCTCGGAGAGCTCGCGCAGCAGCGCCTCGTCCCCGCGGGCATAGGCGGCATTGACCCGGACGATGAACTCGTCGCGCCGGGCCCGCTCCTTGTCGTCCTGCGCCAGGTCCGGATGGGCCTGCCGTACGAGATCGCGGTAGAGCTTGCGGGCCTCGTCGCTGGGCCGCACCCTCTCGGGCGCGCGCACGGGCTGCTCGTTGAGCATCGCGGCGGCCTCGGGGGAGAGCCCGTCGGAGTCGACCCACTCGTTGAAGAGCTCGGACACGTCCGGCATCGGCAGCACCCGGCCCCGCAGCTCCTGCGCGAGGCGCAGATCCTCCGGGTCCCCGGTGCGTGCGGCCTTCGCCTCGGCGATCGCCGCGTCGAGCTCTTCGAGCCGGGCGTACATGGGACCGAGCTTCTGGTGGTGCAGCCGCGAGAAGTTCTCCACCTCGACCCGGAAGGTCTCGACGGCGATCTCGTACTCGATCAAGGCCTGCTCGGCAGCCCGAACAGCCCGCTCGAGCCGAGCCTCGGGCCGCTCCGACGCGGGTGGCGCGGTCTCGGGCCGCCCGGCCTCAGGCCGCACCTCGGCCCGCTCCTGCGAGGCCTCCTGCGGCGGCGGGGCGGGTTCGGCAGCATCCGGGGTCGTCACCCGTCCAGCCTAGGCCACCCCCCGCACACTCCCGCCCGGAAACCCACACCTCCCCCGCCCCCGACCCGGCACGCCTCCACTCACATCCGACCTGAGCTCACACCCCCACCTCAGCCTCGATCCGCCCCTCCCGCACCGCAGCCTCCAGTACGGCATGGTCCGCCTCGGTCCGGTCTGCGTACGCCACCGCGAACTGGGCCATGGCCTCGTCCAGCTCCTCCGTCTTGCCGCAGTAGCCCGAGATCAGGCGCGGGTCCGCGCCATGCGCATGGGCGCGGGCGAGCAGAGCGCCGGTCATGCGCCCGTAGTCGTCCAGCTGGCCGCCGGCGAGCTCCGCCGGGTCGACACTGCCCTTGCGGTTCCTGAACTGCCGTACCTGGAAAGGGCGTCCCTCGACCGTGGTCCAGCCGAGCAGGATGTCGCTGACCACCTGCATCCGCTTCTGACCGAGCACCACACGGCGCCCCTCGTGCACCGTCTCGGGCACCTTGAACCCGGCCACCGGCAGATGCGGGGCAAGGGCCGAAGGACGGGCCTCCTTCACCTGCAGCACGAAGGGCTCACCGCGGTGGTCCTGCAGCAGCACCACATACGAGCGCGTCCCGACCGATCCTGTGCCCACCACGCGGAAGGCCACGTCCTGGATCGCATGCCGCGCGAGCAGCGGCAGCCGGTCCTCGCTCAGCGTCGTCACGTACTCCTCGAGCGAGGCGGCGACCGCCGCGGCCTCCGCGTCCGGCACCCGCCGCAGCACCGGCGGCGCATCGACGAAGCGCAGGCTGCCGTCCTCCAGCGTCTCGGTGGACTTCGCCGCGAAGCGCCCGCTGGTGTTGCGCCGCGCCTTCTCGGCGACGCGCTCCAGCGTGCCGAGCAGATCATGAGCATCGGAGTGCGAGACGAGCTCTTCGTCGGCTATCGCATGCCAGGCCTCCAGGGCCGGCAGCTTCGCCATCAGACGCATCGTGCGCCGATACGCCCCGGCCGCGTCCACCGCGGCCTCACGGCAGGTGTCCTCGGACGTCCCGGCCACACGCCCGGCCACCACGAGCGAGGTGACCAGCCGCTTCAGGTCCCACTCCCAGGGGCCGACCACCGTCTCGTCGAAGTCATTGAGGTCGATGACGAGTCCGCCGCGCGCGTCCCCGTAGAGCCCGAAGTTCCCCGCGTGCGCATCGCCGCAGATCTGCGCGCCGACGCCCGTCACCGGGGTGCGCGCCAGGTCATACGCCATGAGGCCGGCCGAACCGCGCAGGAACGCGAAGGGGTTGGCGGACATCCTGCCCACGCGCAGCGGGGTGAGCCCGGGGATCCGGCCCGCGCTGGACTCCTCGACCGCCGTGACCGCGTCCGGCCGCCCCGAGTCCGCGGTGAACTCGGCGTGCGCGGACCGCGCCACGCGCTCCCGCAGCGCCTTGCCCTGGCGCTTGGGCGACTCCTCGGCCGGCCACTGCGCGAAGCCCTGCACCCTCGGAATCCGCACGCCCTGGGCCCCCTCCTGCGCCGGCACCCTCGCCTGCCGCTGCTGCGTGATCGCCTCGGTCTCGGCCACGACGGACCGCCTCCCCGTTCTCCCAGGTCCGCGCTGCACGGACACCGACTGCCCCAGACCGTACGCTGCCGCGCCCGAACGCGTCAGAGCCTGTGGATAACTCCGCCGGACCCCCTCGCGAAGCCCACCCGCCACCGCACAAAGCTCTCACCCGTCACCGACACAAAGCCCTCACCGGCCACCACGCCAAGCACCCACCCACGCCAAGCTCCCACCCTCCCTAAGCCCCCAAAATCCCCACCAACACCGGCCCAGTAAGTGGCAGCAGAAAGTTCGAGAGGGCGTACGTGATCGTGTACCCGAGCAGCGGCACCGAGCTCTGTGCGGTCTGCGTGACCGCGGTGATCGCGGGCGTGGAGCACTGCTGGCCCGCGATCGCACCGATCAGGAGCGGCGTCTCGATCTTCAGGAGCTTGCGCCCGACGATCAGCGAGAGCGTCGCGGGGATCAGCACCATCGCGATCCCGGCGAACGGCAGCAGCGCCCCGTACTCCTTGAGCAGCGGCCAGGCCTGCGGCCCCGAGACCAGTCCCGTACAGGCGATGAACACCGCGAGACCCATGTCCTTCAGGGTGGTCGCGGCCTGCGGCGGAAACGCTCCGAAGGTCTGCTTGCGCGAGCGGAACCAGCCGAAGAGCAGCCCCGACACCAGACAGCCGCCACCGGTGCCGAGCGACATCGGCACATCGCCGAAGTGCACGACGAGCTGCCCGATCAGCGAACCGGCCGCGATGCCGAGCCCCAGATAGATGAAGTCGGTCGCGTCGTTCTTGACAAGCGCGCCGATCTTCTCCGTCAGCCGGGACAGCCCGGAACGTGCACCGGTCAGGGTCAGCACGTCACCGCGGTGCACCACGGTGTCCCCGTTGGCGGGCAGGACCTGGTCGCCGCGCACCACCTCCGTGACGTACACACCGTCCTTCACGAACTCCGGGTGCGTGGCGATGAGTTGATCCAGGCTCTGCCCCTCGGACTTCTTGTCGGTCAGGGCCACCTGGGCGGTGGTCAACGGCGAGTCCAGACCGGGCACGCCGGGCGTCTCCACGCCGATCTCCCGCCCCGCCTCGATCACATTGGCCCGCCGCCCCACGACCAGGACCAGGTCGGACAGCGTCAGTTCGAGCTCCGGCGACGGGGTCAGCACCTTGCTGCCCCGCTTGATCTGCTCGACGGTGACCCGGCCTGCGAGCGCCTGCTCCAGGTCTCCGATCCTGCGGCCGTCCGCCGTGGTCACCAGGTAGGTGCGCCCGACCAGACCCGGCAGCGCGGGCCGCTCGTCCTGCTCGAGAGCGGCGGAGCTGCCGCGCATCCGGTCCCACAGCTCCCGCGAGGCCGCCCGCAGATCGGTGCGCAGCAGCCGGGGCATGATCTGGCTGGTGTAGAGCACGATCGTGACCAGGCCGAAGAGGTAGCAGACGGTGTACGCGGTGGCCACGTGCCCCTGGTACTGGGTGATCTGGTCCGGGGTCAGCCCATCCAGCTTCCCGATCGCTTCGGTGGCCGTACCGACCACGGCCGACTCGGTGGCGGCGCCGGCCAGGATCCCCGATGCCGTGCCCACGTCCAGGTCGAAGGCCTTGGCCAGACCGAGGGCGATGCCGAGCACGCAGACGACCTCGATGGCGCACAGCGCGAAGTAGCGCAGGCTCTTGCGGTTGAGGTTCGCGAAGAACTGCGGGCCCGCCATGTAGCCGAGCGCGAAGATGAACAGCGCGAAGAACACCGTCTTCACATCGTTCGCGACCTCCGCCTTCGTCCACGCCCCGAGCAGCAGGGACACGATCAGCGTGCCGCAGATGCCGCCCAGCGTGAGCGGACCGATGCGGAGCTTGCCCAGGAGATAGCCGAGGGCGAGAGAGATGAAGAGCGCGAACTCGGGGTGGTCCTTGATGACACCCATGGCGGCTCAGTGCCTGTCCGCGACAGCGGCACGAAGTGAGTTATGTCCCATATGCGAAAGATAGGGGCGCGTGACAAGCCCCACACCTGGTCAGCACCCGAAAGCGTTCCCCCGCACACACAGCAACTGCCCCAGGGCAAGCACAGCAAGAAGCCCGGCATCGTGATCACGATGCCGGGCTTCCCGGTGATGTGCGCGAGGGGGGAGTTGAACCCCCACGCCCTTGCGGGCACTGGAACCTGAATCCAGCGCGTCTGCCTATTCCGCCACCCGCGCATGGGTGTTGTCGTCTGGCTTCTCGCTCCCTGGGGAGCGCCTGGCGACATCTGAAGATTAGCACGCCGGACAGGGTGGGTTCACATCCCTTTGTGCGGGCACCTGCCTTCTGGGACACCACGCACACCCCGCCCCCGCACCGCCTCGCCCCTCCACCCAGGAGGGCAGCGGCGCGAGTGCGGGACACTGTCCAGGACCCCCCTCTACGATCCGTGGAGACGCGGGCACCGAACCACTACGGGAGCACCCCGCGGCGGGGGCACAGGACAGAAGAGAAAGACGGTCGAGAGGCAGTCGATACGCAGTCGCGCAGACGTGGCACGAACCGACGGCCCCGGCCGTTGTGAGAGGCGACACCCCTGCGCAGGGCAGAGAAGGGGAACCAGCCGATTTCCCGGCGCGTGGATACGATCAGTAAGCAGTACCAGGACGACAACGACTGAGGAGGTGCCCATGGGAGTCCTGAAGAAGTTCGAGCAGCGACTCGAAGGTCTGGTCAACGGCACCTTCGCCAAGGTGTTCAAGTCCGAGGTCCAGCCGGTCGAGATCGCAGGCGCCCTGCAGCGCGAGTGCGACAACAACGCGACGATCTGGAACCGCGAGCGGACCGTCGTCCCCAATGACTTCATCGTGGAGCTCAGCCCGCCCGACTTCGAGCGCCTGAGCCCCTACTCGGGCCAGCTCGGCGACGAGCTGTCCGGCATGGTGCGCGATTACGCGAAGCAGCAGCGCTACACCTTCATGGGCCCGATCAAGGTGCACCTGGAGAAGGCGGACGACCTGGACACAGGTCTGTACCGGGTGCGCAGCCGCACGCTCGCCTCCAGCACCTCGCAGGCCGGCCCCGGACCGGCAGGCCCCGCACCCGCGGGCCCCGCGCCGGCCAGGCCCCAGGGCGGCCAGGGTGGCTACGGCTACCCGCCGGCCGCCGCCCCTCCGATGCCCGCGGCGCCGCCCCCCGGCGGCGGTCGCGGATCCGCGCCCGCACGCCCGCAGGGCGGTGCGGGCCCGCTTCCCGGCGCCCAGACGCGGCGCTGGATCGAGATCAATGGCCAGCGCCATCAGATCTCCCGCCCCACTCTGGTCCTCGGCCGGAGCACCGAGGCGGATGTACGGATTGACGACCCCGGCGTCTCCCGCCGGCACTGTGAGATCCGGACCGGAACGCCCTCGACGATCCAGGATCTCGGGTCTACCAACGGCATCGTGGTAGACGGGCAGCACACCACCCGCGCTACGCTCCGCGACGGCTCGCGGATCGTCGTGGGCAGTACGACGATCATTTACCGACAAGCCGAAGGGTGAAGCGGGGGCAATGTCAGAGCTGACCCTGACGGTCATGAGGCTGTGTTTCCTGGCCGTCCTGTGGCTGTTCGTGTTCGTGGCCATCCAGGTCATCCGCAGCGACCTGTTCGGTACGCGAGTCACGCAGCGCGGTGCGCGGCGGGGGGCCGACGCGCGCCCTGCGCAGGGCCGGCAGCAGGCCGCACCCACGCCGCCGCGGCAGCAGAGCGGCGGCGGCCGCCAGCGCCGTGGCGCACCGTCCAAGCTGGTCGTCTCCGAGGGCACCCTTTCCGGCACCACCGTCGCGCTCCAGGGCCAGACGATCACGCTGGGCCGTGCGCACGATTCGACGATCGTGCTCGACGACGACTATGCGTCGAGCAGGCATGCCAGGATCTACCCGGACCAGGGCGGCCAGTGGATCGTGGAGGATCTCGGGTCCACCAACGGCACGTATCTCGACCGGACCCGCCTGACCACCCCGACACCGATCCCGCTTGGCGCGCCGATCCGCATCGGCAAGACCGTCATCGAGCTGCGGAAGTAGTACGAGAATGAGCGAGCGGAGCGAGCGAGCCGACGCGGCCTTGAGGCAGGGCCTGTGCGCGCTCCCGACCGGAGGGTGGGCGCTGTGCGGATGTACCCGGAGTCTGAGTCGACGGGGCAGGTGCGCATGAGTCTGTCACTGCGCTTCGCCGCCGGATCGCATAAAGGCATGATCCGCGAGGGCAACGAGGACTCGGGCTACGCCGGTCCCCGCCTTCTCGCCATCGCCGACGGCATGGGCGGCCAGGCCGCCGGCGAGGTGGCCTCCTCCGAGGTCATCTCCACCATCGTCGCGCTCGACGACGACATCCCCGGCTCCGACATCCTGACGTCCCTCGGCGACGCCGTGCAGCGGGCCAATGACCAGCTGCGCGTGATGGTCGAGGAGGACCCGCAGCTAGAGGGCATGGGCACCACGCTCACCGCCCTGCTGTGGACCGGTCAGCGCCTCGGCCTCGTGCACGTCGGCGACTCCCGCGCGTACCTGCTTCGCGACGGCGTCCTGACGCAGATCACGCAGGACCACACCTGGGTGCAGCGCCTGGTCGACGAGGGCCGGATCACCGAGGACGAGGCGACCACGCACCCGCAGCGCTCGCTGTTGATGCGCGCGCTCGGCAGCGGCGACCACGTCGAGCCCGACCTGTCGATCCGTGAAGTGCGCGCCGGCGACCGCTACTTGATCTGCTCCGACGGTCTCTCCGGTGTGGTCTCGCACCAGACCATGGAGGAGACCCTCGCGAGCTACCAAGGCCCGCAGGCCACCGTGCAGGAGCTGATCCAGCTCGCGCTGCGCGGCGGCGGCCCGGACAACATCACGTGCATCGTGGCCGACGTCCTCGACATCGACGGCAACGACACCCTTGCCGGTCACATCACGGACACCCCGGTCGTCGTGGGCGCCGTGGCCGAGAACCAGCAGCAGATGCAGGACAACGGGGCCATGCAGACCCCGGCCGGCCGCGCCGCGGGCCTGGGCCGCCCCGTTCCGCCCCAGCCTTCGGGCGGCGGCTTCGGACCGCCCGGATCCGGTGAGCCGGACGCGTACGCCCCCGAGGACGGCTTCGGCGCGTACAGCGACGAGGACTTCGTCAAGCGGGGCGGCCGCGGCAAGTGGATCAAGAGATCGCTCTACCTGACGCTCGCGCTCGCCGTCATCGGCGGCGGTCTGTACGCGGGCTACCGCTGGACCCAGACGCAGTACTACGTCGGGGCCAACGACGGTCATGTCGCGCTGTACCGCGGTATCAGCCAGGACCTGGCCTGGGTCAGCCTGTCCAAGGTCGAGAAGGACCACCCGGACATCGAGCTCAAGTACCTGCCGCCGTACCAGCGCAAGCAGGTCGAGGCGACGATCGCCGCGGGCGGTCTGACCGAGGCCAACGAGAAGATCAAGGATCTCGGCACCCAGGCGTCCGCCTGCGAGAAGCAGGCAGCGCAGCGCAAGGCCGAGGACGAGAACAACGCGCGCACCGGCGAGGGCGAAGCCGGCGGTACCGACGGCGGCGCCACCAAGCAGAGCGCGAACAAGGCGCCCTCACCCACGCCCGGCCCCAGCCTCTCCGAGGAGGAGCAGCAGCTGGTCGGCAACTGCGACAAGAACTAGGGGCACTGGGGGCCCCGCCTACTCATGAGCAGTACGACACACACTTCGACCATCGGCGCGATCGGCGCTCCGAGCAGGCGCAACACCGAGTTGGGCCTGCTCGTCTTCGCCGTGCTCATCCCGATCTTCGCGTACGCCAATGTCGGTCTCGCGATCGACGGCACGATGCCCACGGGGATGATCGGCTACGGCCTCGGCCTCGGTCTGCTCGCCGCCGTCGGGCACCTCGTGGTGCGCAAGTTCGCGCCGTACGCCGACCCGCTGCTGCTGCCGCTCGCCACGCTGCTCAACGGCCTGGGCCTGGTCCTCATCTGGCGCCTGGACCAGTCGGAGCGCCTGCAACAGCTGCAGGAGCGCAGCTTCGGCGCCTTCAACCCGGCGGCCCCCAACCAGCTGATGTACTCGGCGGTCGGCATCGCGCTGTTCGTCGGTGTGCTGCTGCTGCTCAAGGACCACAGGATCCTGCAGCGCTTCACGTACATCTCCATGGTCGCGGCGATGATCCTGCTGCTGCTCCCCCTGGTCCCCGGCCTCGGCACCGACGTGTTCGGCGCGAAGATCTGGATCCGGCTCGGCGGATTCTCCATCCAGCCCGGTGAGTTCGCGAAGATCGTCATCGCCGTCTTCTTCGCCGGCTATCTGATGGTCAAGCGCGACGCCCTCGCGCTCGCCAGCCGCCGCTTCATGGGCCTGTACCTGCCGCGTGGCCGCGACCTCGGCCCGATCCTGGTGATCTGGGCGGTCTCCCTGCTCATCCTGGTCTTCGAGAACGACCTCGGTACATCGCTGCTGTTCTTCGGCATGTTCGTCGTGATGCTGTACGTGGCCACGGAGCGCACCAGCTGGATCGTGATCGGTCTGCTGATGTCGGCGGCGGGCGCGGTCGGTGTGGCCTCGACCGCGGGCCATGTGAAGGCCCGTGTGGACGCCTGGCTCGACCCCTTCGGCTGCTACGCGACCTCCGGCGCCTGTGAGCAGATCGGCCAGTCGATCATGGCCTTCGGCTCCGGCGGCGTGCTCGGCACGGGCCTCGGCCAGGGCAACTCGGACCTGATCGGCTTCGCCGCCAACGCCGACTTCATCTTCGCCACCGTCGGCGAGGAGCTCGGCCTGGCCGGCGTCATGGCCTTCCTGGTCATCTACGGCCTGATCATCGAGCGCGGCGTACGGACCGCGCTCGCCGCCCGCGACCCCTTCGGCAAGCTCTTCGCCGCGGGTCTGTCCGGCGCCTTCGCGCTGCAGATCTTCGTCGTGGCCGGCGGTGTCATGGGCCTCATCCCGCTGACCGGTATGACCATGCCGTGGCTCGCGGCCGGTGGTTCCTCGGTGATCGCCAACTGGGCCCTGATCGCCATCCTGATCCGTATCAGCGATACCGCGCGCCGCCCGGCGCCCGCTCCCGCAGCCAACCCCGACGCCGAAATGACGCAGGTAGTACGACCGTGAACAAGCCCCTGCGGCGGATCGCGATGTTCTGCGGTCTGCTGGTGCTCGCCCTGCTCATCCGCGACAACTGGCTCCAGTACGTCAAGGCCGACGAGCTCCGTACGCATGAGAAGAACCGCCGCGTGCTCATCGAGCGCTATGCGCAAAAGCGCGGCGACATCATCGTCGACGGCAAGTCGATCACCGGTTCCGAACGGACCACCGGCAGCGACTTCGCGTACAAGAGGACGTACAGGAACGGCGAGATGTGGGCGCCGGTCACCGGCTATGCCTCGCAGGCCTACGGCGCCACCCAGATCGAGTCGATCGAGGACGGGATCCTCACCGGCAACGACGACCGGCTCTTCTTCCGCCGCACCCTCGACATGGTGACCGGCAAGAAGAAGGAGGGCGGCAACGTCGTCACGACGCTCAACGGGGCCGCGCAGAAGGCCGCGTTCGAGGGTCTGGGCAACAAGAAGGGCGCCGTCGCCGCGATCGACCCGTCGACCGGCGCGATCCTCGCGCTCGCCTCGACCCCCTCGTACGACCCGTCGTCCTTCGCCGGCAACAGCAAGGACGACGAGAAGGCCTGGACGGACCTCGAGAGCGACAAGAACAAGCCGCTGCTCAACCGCGCGCTGCGCGAGACGTACCCGCCGGGCTCCACCTTCAAGGTGGTCACGGCCGCGGCCGCCCTGGAGCACGGGCTGTACACGGACCCCGACGAGAAGACCGAGTCGCCGCTTCCGTGGACGATGCCGGACACCAGGACCGAGCTGAAGAACGAGGGCAGTTACCCCTCCTGCAAGGACGGTTCGCTGCGCGAGGCGCTGCGGATCTCCTGCAACACCGTCTTCGGCAAGATCGGTTCGGACCTCGGCAAGGACAAGATGCGCGAGACCGCGCAGAAGTTCGGCTTCAACGAGGAGCAGTTCGTCCCCGTCCGCGCCACCGCCTCCAACTTCCCCACGCAGATGGACCGTCCGCAGACCGCGCTCTCGTCCATCGGCCAGTTCGAGACGGCGGCCACCCCGCTGCAGATGGCCATGGTCGCGTCCGCGATCGCGAACGACGGCAAGCTCATGGAGCCGTACATGGTCGACCAGGTGCAGGCCCCCGGCCTGGACGTGATCTCCAAGCACGCGCCCAAGGAGCTCAGCCGCCCTCTGTCCGCGGAGAACGCGCAGAAGCTGCAGGACATGATGGAGACGGTGGTCAACCAGGGCACCGGCACCAGCGCCAAGATCCCCGGCGCCACGGTCGGCGGCAAGACCGGTACCGCCCAGCACGGCATCGACAACAGCGAGAAGCCGTACGCCTGGTTCATTTCGTACGCGAAGACGGCGGACGGATCGCCGGTGGCGGTCGCCGTGGTGGTCGAGGACAGCGACGCCCACCGCGAGGACATCTCCGGCGGCGGTCTCGCCGCTCCGATCGCCAAGAACGTGATGCAGGCGGTTCTCGACGGGAGCAAGTGACGCCGGTCACTGCGGTACCGGTCCTGTATCAGACCACCGCTGCGGCCAGATCATGCTAGAGCGGGCCGGTACGGTATGCCGGGACAGCACACCGCCGGACCACACATGGGTGCGGTCGGGACTGACGGAGAGGGCTGGTAGGTAGCTATGGAAGAGCCGCGTCGCCTCGGCGGCCGGTACGAGCTGGGCCAGGTGCTCGGCCGTGGTGGCATGGCCGAGGTCTACCTCGCGCATGACTCCCGCCTCGGCCGCACCGTCGCCGTGAAGACGCTCCGGGTGGATCTCGCCCGCGACCCGTCGTTCCAGGCCCGGTTCCGCCGTGAGGCCCAGTCCGCCGCCTCGCTCAATCACCCGGCGATCGTCGCGGTCTACGACACCGGCGAGGACTATGTCGACGGGGTCTCCATCCCGTACATCGTGATGGAGTACGTGGACGGTTCGACGCTGCGCGAGCTGCTGCACTCCGGGCGCAAGCTGCTGCCCGAGCGCGCGCTCGAGATGACCGTCGGCATCCTGCAGGCCCTGGAGTACTCGCACCGCGCCGGCATCGTCCACCGCGACATCAAGCCCGCGAACGTCATGCTGACGCGCAACGGTCAGGTCAAGGTGATGGACTTCGGCATCGCCCGCGCCATGGGCGACTCCGGCATGACGATGACCCAGACGTCCGCCGTCATCGGCACCGCCCAGTACCTCTCCCCGGAGCAGGCCAAGGGCGAGCAGGTCGATGCGCGCAGTGACCTTTATTCGACCGGCTGTCTGCTCTACGAGCTGCTTACCGTACGGCCGCCGTTCGTCGGCGACTCCCCGGTCGCGGTGGCGTATCAGCACGTACGGGAAGAGGCGCAGCCGCCGTCCGTGTTCGACCCCGAGATCACGCCCGAGATGGACTCCATCGTCCTGCGCGCGCTGGTCAAGGACCCGGACTACCGCTACCAGAGCGCGGACGAGATGCGCGCCGACATCGAAGCGGCCCTCGACGGCCAGCCCGTCGCGGCCACCGCCGCCATGGGCGCGGTCGGCTACGGCGGCCACCCGGACGACCAGCAGACGGCGATGCTCCGCCCGCAGAACGGCGGCGGCCCGCAGACCTCGATGCTGCCCCCGATGAACCCGGACGACGGCGGCTACGGCTACGACGACCGCCCGGACCGCCGCCGCCAGAAGAAGGGCGGCGCCTCCACGGCGCTCCTGGTGCTCGCGGGCGCCCTGGTGCTCGTCGGCGCCATCCTCATCGGCAAGGTGGTCTTCAGCGACAAGGGCGGGGACGACCAGATCAGCGTCCCGCAGTTCATCGGCAAGACGCTCGACCAGGCCCAGAAGCAGGCCGACAACGTCGGGCTCAAGCTCGAGGCCACCAACGCGGTGTGCGAGGAAGAGGACACCCCGAAGGGCCAGATCTGCGCTCAGGACCCGGGCGAGGGCGGCAAGGTCGACAAGGGCGAGACCATCAATGTGACGGTCTCGAAGGGCGCGCCCAAGGTCGCGGTGCCGAATGTGATCGGCGACCAGGTCGACGACGCCCGCAAGGAACTCGAGGGCGACGACTACAAGCTGGACGTCACCGTCGAGACCAAGGAAACCTCGGCCGAGGAGCCGGGCACGGTCCTGAAGACCGACCCGAGCTCCGGCACGGAGGTCGAGAAGGGCTCGAAGATCACGCTGACGGTGGCCAAGGAGAAGGCGCAGGAGACTGTGCCGAACCTGGTCGGGCAGCAGCTCGACCAGGCCCGTCAGGCGCTGCGGGACCTCGGTTTCTCGGTCAAGGTCCAGGAGGAGCCGAGGGGTGACGTCCCCGAGAACCAGGTCGTCGCCCAGACGCCCAACGCCAACACGCCGGTCGACAAGGGTTCCGAGGTAACGCTGACCGTCGCCAAGGCACAGCAGCAGGTGGCCGTCCCCGCGGTGGCCGGCAAGAAGCTCTCGGAGGCACGCAGCTTGATCGAGGGTGCCGGGCTCACCGTCGGCCAGATCAACGGTCCGCGTGATGACGACGCCCTCGTGGTGATGTCCACGCCCATGGCACCCCAGCAGGTGCCCACGGGTACGGCGATCGCTCTGAACACCACCGACGGTGGCGGCGGCAACGGCAACGGCGGTAACGGCGGCGACGACGGCGGCATCTTCGGCCAGTCCGGCCTCAGCCGGAGCGAGGACGAGTAGCACCGCCGAGCAGTCCCCAGCACAAAGGGCCGGCCCCCTCCTTCGCGGAGGGGGCCGGCCCTTTTGCGAACTGCGGAGCCGCCTAGGACATCTCGGTGACGGCTACTTCCACTGCGTCGAGACGCCGAACCCCGCCGCGATGAAGCCGAAGCCCACGACGATGTTCCAGTTGCCGAGCGCCTCGATGGGCAGCCGGGTGTCCGTGACGTAGAAGATCACGATCCAGGCGAGGCCGACGAGGAAGAGCGCCAGCATCACCGGGGCGACCCAGCTGCGGTTGGTCAGCTTGATGGCGGTCGACTGCTTCGACGACGGCGGCGGCGTGTAGTCGGCCTTCTTGCGGATACGTGACTTCGGCACGAGGGTCTCTCCTGTCGATGCGCTGCGTGGCCGCGCAGGGAACGTGTTGTGGCTGGCCGCGCCGAGCGGGGCGGGGCGCGTATGGGGGACCGATCGCTTCCCCCGGGCGTCCGTTAGCGTAGTGCTTCCGCGGCGCCGTAAGGAGTAAGGGTACGTTGAGCAATTCTGCCGACAGCCCCGACGAGGGCCGCCGATCGGGGCGGCGGCCGGTGAGAGTGCTCACCGCGGGCGTCTTCGCGCTCGCCGGGCTCATCTTTGTCACGAGTTTCAACACGGCCAAAGGCACCAATATCCGTACGGATGCCTCGCTGCTCAAGCTCTCCGACCTGATTCAGGAGCGCAGCCACAAGAACGGGCAGCTCGAAGAAAAACTCGGCTCACTCCGCGAGGACGTGGACGCTCTCGCCGAGCGGGACAACGGCGCCTCCGCCGAGGAGGAGGCCAAGCTCAAGGCCCTGGAGAAGGAAGCCGGCACCAAGAAGCTGCGCGGCGACTCCGTCTCCGTCACGCTGGCCGACGCCCCGCCGGACGCCTCCGCCAAGCTCCCGGGCTACCCCGAGCCGTCTCCGAACGACCTGGTGATCCACCAGCAGGACCTCCAGGCGGTCGTCAACGCCCTGTGGAAGGGCGGCGCCGAAGGCATCCAGGTGATGGACCAGCGCCTGATCTCCACCAGCGCCGTGCGCTGCGTCGGCAACACCCTGATCCTCCAGGGCCGCGTCTACTCACCCCCGTACAAGATCACGGCAGTCGGCGACACCGAGAAGCTCAGGGAAGCGCTGAACGCCTCCCCCGAGATCCAGAACTATCTCCTGTACGTGAAGGCGTACGGCCTCGGCTGGAAAGTCGACGAACCGGGGGCAGTGACTCTTCCCGGCTACTCGGGCACAGTGGATCTCCATTACGCGAGCCCAGTCGAATGACGAGGTAGCCGTCGGGGAGGGACCGGCCCGTGTCGGTGCGAGTGATCGTCAGGACCTTCAGCGAACTGTGCATCACCTTCGGCGCGTTGATCGTGCTGTTTGTCACGTATGTCCTCTATTGGACCGGCGTCAAGGCCGACGCCGCCATGGACGGCCAGCTCGACCAGCTCGAGGACCGCTGGGCGAACGGCGCGATGACCAGCGCAGAGCTCGAAGCGGCGGGCGGCAGCAGCGACGTGACCGAGGACGGCAATCCGCCGCCGCCCGAGCCGTACGAGGACGGAAAGCCCTTCGCGGTGATGTACATCCCGCGGCTCGGCGACAACTGGACCAAGCCGGTCCTGGAGAACACCAAGACGGGCACCCTGAAGAAGGGCCTCGGGCACTACGCGAGCACCGCGCAGCTCGGACAGAAGGGCAACTTCGCGGTGGCCGGCCACCGGCGCACGTACGGCGACCCGTTCAAGGACTTCCCCAAGCTGCGCAAGGGCGATGCGGTGGTCCTCAACGACGGGCGGACCTGGTTCACATACCGGATCGAGAACAAGAAGCCGTACAAGACGCTGCCCAGCGATATCGCGGTGATCGATCCGGTGCCCCGTAAGTCCGGTTTCACCGACTCTGGGCGATACCTCACGCTGACGACCTGTGAGCCGGAGTGGGGCCACAGCCACCGGCTGATCGTCTGGGCCTACCTCGATTCCACCCAGCCTGTGGACGACGGCAAACCGGAAGCGCTGCGCCGTTAGTCTGGTGGCGTACGTCAATGGAAGGGACGGACGTACGTCAACGGAAGGGACAGCATGTACGGCTGGATCTGGCGGCACCTGCCGGGCAATGCCTGGCTGAAGGCACTTCTCTCGCTGGTGCTGGCGCTCGGCGTCGTCTACCTCCTCTTCCAGTACGTCTTCCCGTGGGCGGAGCCGCTGCTTCCGTTCAATGACGTGACCGTGGACGAAGGCCTCGGAGCCGTCTCGGGGACCGTGTGATGGGCGCGCGCATCCTGGTCGTCGACAACTACGACAGCTTCGTCTTCAACATCGTCCAGTACCTGTACCAGCTGGGCGCCGAGTGCGAGGTCGTGCGCAACGACGAGGTGTCGACCGCGCACGCCCAGGACGGCTTCGACGGCGTGCTCCTGTCGCCGGGCCCGGGCACGCCCGAACAGGCCGGTGTCTGCATCGAGATGGTGAAGCACTGCGCCGCGACCGGCGTTCCGGTCTTCGGCGTCTGCCTCGGCATGCAGTCCATGGCCGTCGCGTACGGCGGGGTCGTGGACCGCGCGCCGGAGCTCCTGCACGGCAAGACCTCGCTCGTACGGCACGAAGGCGGCGGTGTCTTCGCCGGTCTGCCCTCCCCGTTCACCGCGACCCGCTATCACTCGCTCGCCGCCGAACCGGCCGACTTCCCGGCCGAGCTCGAGATCACCGCGCAGACCGAGGACGGCATCATCATGGGCCTGCGCCACCGCGAACTCCCGGTCGAGGGCGTGCAGTTCCACCCCGAGTCCGTGCTGACCGAGCACGGACACCGGATGCTCGCCAACTGGCTCGTGCAGTGCGGTGACCCGCAGGCGGTGGCCCGCTCGGAAGGACTCGCACCCGTCGTGGGCAGGGCCTCGGCGTGACCTCCACGCGTCCCGAACAGAGCGGTTCCCCGCATGACGATGCGTACGGGGACCGTGCCTCGTTCGAGGCCGCGGTCGACCGGCTCGACGATCCGCTGAGCGACCCGCTGCCCGGGCAGCACCCCTCGCCGTGGTTCCGCGCGGCTGCCCCGGGGGCCGAGACGCCCGCCTCACCGCCGCAGTCACCGCCGCCGTCGCAGGAGGAGTGGTACGACCCGCAGGGCTACCAGCGGGACTGGTACGGGGAGCAGGGACCGCAGCCGACGTCGTACGGGACGGGGTACGCGGAGGGGGCCGCGCAGGGCCCGGCATATGGGGGCGCCGCCTACGGGGGCTCCCACGGTCCCGCGCACAACGGCAGCTCCTCTTACGACGCGTCGCGCGGAGCTTCGTACAACGATCCTTCGTACGGCGGCGCTTCGTACGGCGAAGCTTCTTACAGCAACCCTGCGTACGGCGACCCCTCGTACAACGCGCAGACACCCGCGTACCAGGACCCGATATCCCAGGCAGCTGCCCACCGGCCGCCCATGGACGCTGCTGCCTACGAAGCCCTGTACGACCACACGCAATCCGTACCCGCCGTCTCCGGCGAGACCGTGAGCCTCGGCGCGAGCGCGCCGCCGCCCGTTTCCGGCGAGACGGTCGGCCTGCGCCGGCCCGCCACGGACGAGCCGCCCACCCGGCGGCCAGGCGACGACGAGACCGTCGGCCTGCGCGCCTCCGACACCCGCCGCGCGGCGCTCAAGCGCCAAGTGCCCGGTCTCTCGCGGCTCGAGGCCCGCCGCGCCGAACGCGCCAAGCGGCCGAGCCCCGCGGTGCTCGCGAGCCGGGCGCTCGGCGAAGTGTTCATCACCATCGGCGTGCTGATGCTCCTGTTCGTCACGTACCAGCTGTGGTGGACCAACATCCGCGCCGAGCAGCAGGCGGGCGCCGAGGCCGACAAGATCCAGCAGAACTGGGCGAACGGCAAGGGCAAGCCCGGCGCCTTCGAGCCCGGCCAGGGCTTCGCCATCATGCACATCCCCAAGCTCGACGTGGTCGTGCCCATCGCCGAGGGCATCAGCAAGCCCAAGGTGCTCGACCGCGGCATGGTCGGGCACTACGGCGAGGAGAGCATCAAGACCGCGATGCCCGACGCCGAGCAGGGCAACTTCGCGGTGGCTGGCCACCGCAACACCCACGGCGAACCGTTCCGCTACATCAACAAGCTCCAGCCGGGCGATCCGATCGTGGTGGAGACTCAGGACAAGTACTACGTGTACAAAATGGCGAGCATCCTGCCGCAGACGACGCCCGACGACGTCGGGGTGCTCAACCCGATCCCCAAGGGTTCGGGCTTCACCAAGCCGGGCCGGTACATCACGCTGACCACGTGTACGCCGGAGTTCACCAGCACGTATCGCATGATCGTCTGGGGCAAGCTGGCCGAGGAACGGCCGCGGGACAAGGGCAAGCCGGCCGCGCTGGTTGAATAGGCGCGGCACGTTCGGAGCGACCCGCGGTACATGCGGCGCGGCACGCAGCACAGATGACAGACGACGGGGCAGGGAGACAGTGGTAGCCACCGACCAGGGGGAGCAGACGCAGCCCTCCGCTCCCGCGCGGCCCCGCCGCGGCCGCGGACCCATCGCCACGGCGGTCATGGTCTTCGGCGAACTGCTCATCACCGCGGGCCTGGTGCTCGGCCTCTTCGTCGTCTACTCGCTGTGGTGGACGAACGTGCTCGCCGACCGCGAGGCCCGGGAGCAGGGCGACGCGGTACGCAACGACTGGGCGGGCCGCACGGACGACGGCGGCCCCGGCGCCCGGGACACCAAGGACGGCATCGGCTTCCTGCACGTGCCCGCCATGAAGAACGGCGAGGTCCTGGTCAAGAAGGGCACCGACCTCAAGACGCTCAACAACGGTGTGGCCGGCTACTACACGGAGCCGGTCAAGTCCGCGCTTCCCCAGGACGAGAACGGCAACTTCACGCTGGCCGCGCACCGCGACGGGCACGGCGCGAAGTTCCACAACATCGACAAGCTCGAAAACGGCGACGCGATCGTCTTCGAGTCGAAGGACCGCTGGTACATCTACAAGGTCTACAAGACGCTCCCCGAGACCTCGAAATACGACGTGGACGTCCTGAACGCGGTCCCGAAGGCCTCGGGCGTGAAGAAGCCCGGCCGCTACATCACGCTCACGACCTGCACGCCGGTCTACACCTCGAAGTACCGGTACATCGTGTGGGGCGAGCTGGAGCGTGTGGAGAAGGTGGACGCGCGGCGCACGCCGCCCAAGGAACTGCGCTGAGCGCAAGCCTTGCCCCGAGCGCTCCACAGAGTTATCCACAGGCTGATCCACAGCTCTGGATAAGTAAGCACACTACTCAGCAGATCTGTGGATAACTCTTCCTGTGTTGACGCCGGTACGACTGCACGCACTCGCTTCCTTCCCGGGAAAACCCAGGTCAGCGACAAGGGGCACGTACGTTCCCCACGCCATGCACAAGATCCGGCACTCGCTGTGGATAATCCCCGGCCAGGGCTTCGTCAGGTGAGCTCTGCGGTACGGATCAGCAGCACGGCCACCGTCAGCAGCAGGACCAGGGCGCAGGTGCCCCACTGGACGAGTGCGCGGTGTTCGCGGGGTGCGTGGACCATGCCGTACGCGACGATGACGCCGGCGACGAGGCCGCCGACGTGGGCCTCCCAGGCGATTCCGTTCATGGTGAAGGTGAACAGCATGTTGATCGCCAGCAGGATGATCACGGGACGCATGTCGTACTTGAGGCGGCGCATCAGGACCGCCGTGGCGCCCATGAGTCCGAAGATGGCGCCGGAGGCGCCGAGCGACGGCTGGTTCGGGGCGGCGACGAAGTAGGTGAGCGCGCTGCCGGCGAGGCCGGAGACCAGGTAGAGGGCCAGGAAGCGGGCTCGTCCGAGTGCCGCCTCCAGCGGGGCGCCGAGCCACCACAGGCCGAGCATGTTGAAGCCGATGTGCCAGATCTCCTGGTGCAGGAACATCGAGGTGAAGAGCCGGTACCACTGGCCTTCGGCGACGCCGACGATCTCCAGGTCCTGGTTCAGCGCGCGGCCGATCAGATCGAGCTTGTCGACCAGCTCGTCGCCCATCGCCAGGACCGCGATGAACACCGCGACATTGATCCCGATCAGGATCTTGGTGACGAGCTTCTGGTCCGCCGCGACGGTGCCGCCCGCAATCGTCCGCGGCTGATTGGCCGTGGGCGCGTGCCCCGTCCCCGACCCCTCCCGCACACAGTTGGGGCACTGGAACCCCACCGACGCACTGATCATGCACTCGGGACAGATCGGCCGCTCGCACCGCGTGCAGCTGATCCCCGTCTCGCGGTCCGGATGCCGGTAGCAGCCGGGCAGGCCGGAGGCGCCCTTGGGTTGCTGCGGGCTGCCTGGCACCTGATCCATGAGGTCCCCTCATCTCCGTACGTACGAAGGCATGTGCAGGCCGGTGACGGCATGCAAAGCACACACACTGCCCCGCTCTTCCTTTACGGACTTACGGACGAGCGGGGCGCATTGGTTCCCTCAGCGCTTTTCGACGACCACCGATTCGATGAGCATGTCGCTGACCGGGCGGTGCGTCGCCGGGTTCACGGGCGTGGCCGCGATGGCGTCGACCACCTTGCGGCTCGGGCCCTCGACGACCTCGCCGAAGATGGTGTGCTTGCGGTTCAGCCACGTCGTGGGGGCGAGCGTGATGAAGAACTGCGAGCCGTTGGTGCCGGGGCCGGCGTTCGCCATGGCCAGCAGATACGGGCGGTCGAAGCGCAGCTCGGGGTGGAACTCGTCGGCGAACTCGTAGCCGGGGCCGCCGGTGCCGTTCCCGAGGGGGTCTCCGCCCTGGATCATGAAGCCGCTGATCACACGGTGGAAGGACGTGCCGTCGTACAGCTTGTCCGTGGACTTCTGACCGGTGGCCGGGTGCGTCCACTCCCGCTCACCCGTGGCGAGCTCGACGAAGTTGCGGACCGTCCTGGGCGCGTGGAACGGCATCAGCCGGATCTCGATGTCGCCCTGATTGGTCCTGAGGGTGGCGTACAGCTGCTCAGCCACGGTGTGCCTTCCGTTGTCGCGTCCAACGCCCAGAATCCTCGCACGCAGGCGCCTTCGGCGAGGGGAACGCGACAACTCCTGGCCGATCCCTGCACGAGTACTCGCCGGAAGGGCGCGCACTGAGCCGATCCGTGGCATTGTCTGCCGCAAGCTCCCCTTGCACCGCATTGCCCGAAGATCACCCGATACCCACGGATCTGCTCAGCGGCTGATTCGCCTGATTCTTTCTGGGCACCCGGTTTTCGGCGCGGGCGCCGGGCCGTTACCCGGATGCCCGCCCGCACATGCCGGGGCGTCACCCGACAGGCATGATCCCTAAAAGGGTGGAAAGGTGAAATACCGTACGCCACCGAGGAGGAGGATCCCGTGACCCGCAAGAACAGCGCGCGCGCCGCGGCCAGCTCGGCAAAGGAGAGCGTGCGGCACGCCGCGGAAGCGGTGGCGCCCTACGCAGGCACGGCAAAGGACCGGGCCTCGCACTATGCGCACGAGGCTCGCGTACGACTCGCGCCCGTGGTCTCCGATGCCGCGCACCAGGCTGCCGATCAGGCGCGGAACCAGTACGGCGCCCATGTCGCGCCGCGTCTGAAGCAGGCGCGCACGCATGTCCCGCCGAAGGTGGACTATGCGGCCCATGAGGCGGCGGCCCGCACCCGTCGCGCCGCACGCCAGGCAGCCGAGTACACACGGCCGAAGGTCGAGCAGGCCGTTTCGGCCGCCGGGCCGGTCAAGGACGCCGCGGTCGACCGCAGCGTGGCGGCCGTCGCCGCACTGCGCGGCCAGGTCTCCTCGCAGGAGATCCAGCGTCTGGTCCGCCGGCACGAGCGACGGGCTTCGGCCGGCCGCTTCGTGAAGCGGGTCGCCGTGGTGGGTGCCATCGGCTTCGCCGCGCTCGCCGCCTGGAAGTGGTGGGACAAGCAGGCCAACCCGGACTGGCTGGTCGAGCCGCCCGCGCCCACGGAGGTCGCGGACACCGGCTCCACCACGCTGACGTCGGTGGACGGCAGCGGTCAGGCACTCCTCGACCCCGAGGTCCAGGCCAAGCAGGCCGAGGCCGAGGCGGGCGAGGGCGACTGGTCGCCGCAGCGTCCGGACGACCGGGCCTGACGGACGGCATGTCCGGACGGCGGAGCCCGACGGACGGGACGTAGGGACGGCACGTACACAGGGGGCGGGAGGCCGGCTGGCCTCCCGTCTCTTTATGTGTGCTTCACCTCACGCCGGTTTCACGTGAAACATGGGTTGCGCGCGGGTTAACGTGAGTTCGATCGATCTCGATCACAGGATTGTTACTCTCCGAGGACGTCACCGTCATCGCCCGCGCGATGCCACGGCGGCGGACCGCTTGAGGAGAGGCAAGGCCTGGGTAGCGCCGCGTGCGCGACCCGGGCCTTTTTTGTTGCCCGGAACCAAGCAGCAAGGTGCAAGGACGCATCATGAGCACACCCAAGGCAGGACCCGAGGCGCTGGCGGAGAGCATTCTCCGCGGTGTCGGCGGCGCGCAGAACATCGAGAGCCTCACGCACTGTGCGACGCGGCTGCGCTTCCAGCTCCACGACGGCTCGAAGGTCGACCAGAAGGCGCTCGACGCCTTGGGCGGCGTCATGGGCACGGTCCCGCAGTCGGGCGACCGCTTCCAGATCGTCATCGGCGGCGCCGTCTCACGCGTCTACTCCGAGATCATGAACCTGCCGTCGATGAGCAACGGCGGTACGGCGAAGCCGAAGTCGGACGCGGACGTCAAGGCGGAGATGCGGGCCAAGAGCCGCGGCAAGTTCGCCTGGGTCGACAACTTCTTCGAGTACCTCTCGGACTCGTTCCGCCCGCTCATGGGTGTGCTGCTCGGCTCCTCGCTGATCATCGCGATCGCCTCGGTGCTCGACGCCCTCGGTTACGTCGACTTCCGCGCCGAGGACAAGTCCGCGACCTGGGTGTTCGTCGACGCCATGTGGCGCTCGGTGCTGTACTTCCTGCCGATCATGGTCGCGTACAACGCCGCCAAGAAGCTGAAGATCGACCCGTGGGTCGGCGCCGCGGTGATGGCCGCGGTGATGACCCCGAACTTCACCGGCATGCTCAACAAGGACTCCGGGATCCCCGGGATCACCTGCACGGTGAACGACACGCTCGGCACGCAGGAGTGTGTGGCGAAGGTCTTCGGTCTGCCGATGCAGCTGAACGACTACGGCGGCCAGGTCTTCGTGCCGCTCCTGATGGTCGCCCTGCTCGCCCTGGTCTACAAGGCGCTGCAGCGGGTCTTCCCGGAGAACGTGCACATGGTGTTCGTGCCGTTCTTCAGCATGCTGATCATGATCCCGGTCACCGCCTTCCTCATCGGCCCGCTGGGCGTCTGGGCCGGCAACGGCCTCGGTGAGGGTCTGTCCTGGATGAACAACAACGCGCCGATCGTCTTCGCGATCATGATCCCGCTGATCTACCCGTTCCTGGTGCCGCTGGGTCTGCACTGGCCGCTCAACGCCCTGATGCTGCAGAACATCAGCGTCCTCGGCTACGACTTCATCCAGGGCCCCATGGGCGCATGGAACTTCGCCTGCTTCGGTGCCACCGCCGGTGTGCTGCTCCTGTCGGTCCGCCACCGTGAGAAGGAGATGCGCCAGACCGCGACCGGCGCGCTCGCCGCGGGTCTGTTCGGCGGTATCTCCGAGCCCTCGCTCTACGGCATCCACCTGCGCTTCAAGCGGATCTACCCGCGCATGCTCGTGGGCTGCCTCGTCGGCGGCATCATCGTCGGCGTCATGGGCGGCGTCGACACGGACGCCTTCGCGTTCACCTCGCTGCTGACCATCCCGGTCTTCGACCCGATGGTCACGTACGTCATCGCGATCGCCGCGGCCTTCTTCACCTCGATGGCGCTCGTCTACTTCTCGGACTTCCGCACCAAGGAGGACCGCGCCCAGGCCAACGCCGAGCGCGACGCCGCCGAGGCTGCCGCCGCCGGTACCCCGGACGAGGGCGCGAAGGTCGAGGAGCGCGAGCTGGTCGGTGCCGCTGCCGGTGCCGGTTCCACCGCAGGAGCCGCTGCCGGTTCCACTGCGGGTGCCGCGGCCGGTTCCGCCGCGGGTGCCGCGGCCACCGCTCCCGCGGGCAAGAGCGTCGAGCTCTCCGCCCCGGTCGCGGGCCACGTGGTCAGCCTCGACGACGTCAAGGACCCGGTGTTCGCCTCCCGCGCGCTCGGCGAGGGCGTGGGCATCGAGCCGGCCGACGGTCACATCGTGGCCCCGGTCGACGGCGAGCTGGTCACCACCACGGAGACCGGCCACGCCTTCGGCATCCGTACGGCGGAGGGCGTCGAGGTGCTCGTGCACGTCGGCATCGACACCGTGCAGATGAAGGGTGAGGGCTTCGACGTACGCGTCGAGTCCGGCCAGCAGGTCTCGGCCGGCGACCTGCTCGTCGAGGTCGACCTCGACGCCGTGCGCGCCGCGCAGCACCCGACGGTCACCCTGATGACCGTCACCAACACCGCGGACCTCGCCTCGGTCGAGCCGCACACCGGGCAGGACGTCCTCGCCGGCGCCCCCGTGGTGACCGTACGACGGTAACCACCCCGCCAGCCGTACGGCGCACGCACGCACCCGCAAGGGGACGCGTGCGTGCGCCGCGCCGGATGATGGGGCCGCTGCACAGGCCGATGCGAGATCATCGGACAGACCGGATCACGGACGGGAAGGAGGGCCGGCGGTGAAGACGCTGCGCGTCCTCAACAACAACGTGGTCCTCGCGCGCGACGACAAGGGCGAAGAGGTCATCGTCACCGGGCGCGGGATCGGCTTCAACTCCCGCCAGGGCAAGCCGATCGACCCCTCCCTGATCGTGCGCGTCTTCGTCCCCGCCGACGGCCGCGACCCCGACCATGTGGCCGAGACCCTCGCCCTCATCGACGAAGAGGTCCTGCGGGCGGTGGTGATCGCTCTCGGCGAGGCCGGTATCGAGGGCCGCGAGTCCACCCGGCCCACGCTCGCCATCGCCGTCGCCGACCATGTCGCGGGGGCGCTCGACCGGGCCAAGCGCGGGATCGTCATCGAGTACCCGCTGCGCGCCGAGACACAGACCCTGTACGCCACCGAGTACGCGCAGGCGGAACGCCTTCTGGCGGCCATCAACGAGCGCGTGGACCCGAAGCTGGAGCCCTCCGAGGCCACCGCACTCGCGCTCCATCTGGTCAACGCCGGCTTCGCCTCGGGCGATCTGTCCTTCACGTACACGATGACCGGGGTCATCCAGCAGATGCTCGCGGTGGTGGGGGAGCGGTACGGGCTCGACGTCTCCCAGCAGTCGATGAACGCGGCGCGCTTCATCACGCATGTGCGCTATCTGTTCGTACGGATCCAGCAGCACCGGCAGCTCAAGGGCCACGAGTCCACCATCGGCAAGGGCATCCGCCAGCACTACCCGGACGCGACCAACACCGCCCAGCAGCTGGCGACGATCGTCGAGCTGCGCCTCGGCGAGAAGCTCAGCGAGGACGAGGTCTCCTACCTGGCGCTCCACGTCGCCCGCATGACAACGGCGGACGACCCCGCCGCGTAGGCCCCGTATCGCCCTCTGTCGCGCAGCCACCCATGGGCACGCATCAGCCCTCCGCTGACGGATGCGGTGCCGGCACGCAGCCGCTCGACCGCACCGCCGTACAGCTGCAGTCCCTCATCGCCGTCACCGGAACCGAGGGCCGAAAGACAAAGACCTTCGTGACCGGCTCGATCACCGCGGAAGCGGAACCCTCCGCCGTCCTGGTCGAGCCGGACGCCGTCTTCCTCGCCCCGGAGCCCGCGTCACCCGCGCCCTGTTCCCGGCAGTCAGGTAGGCGCAGGCAGGCTTGTCCCGGGGCACAAGAACACCCCCCTGACAGCGTTTCCGCAGGTCAGAGGGGTGAAGATATGTGGAGCCTAGGGGAGTCGAACCCCTGACATCTGCCATGCAAAGACAGCGCTCTACCAACTGAGCTAAGGCCCCGGGACGGGAACGCCGCGGAAAAACCACTCCCGTGCGTGCGCCGGGGACAAGAGTACCGGGTCACCCCCCGGATCCCGCAAAAGGATTGGGACTCCCCCTATGCGACCACTCTCCGTAAGATGCTCCGCGAGGTTCGCACCAGCGAAGGGGAGGACGCATCGTGGATGCGGAGCAGCAGGAAGCCACTGCGAGAGCCAGAGAGCTCCAGCGCAGTTGGTACGGAGAGCCGTTGGGGGCGCTCTTCCGTCGTCTCATAGAGGACCTGGGCCTGAACCAGGCCCGGCTCGCGGCAGTACTCGGCCTGTCGGCGCCGATGCTGTCGCAGCTGATGAGCGGCCAGCGGGCCAAGATCGGCAACCCGGCCGTGGTGCAGCGCGTACAGCTGCTCCAGGATCTGTCGAGCCAGGTCGCGGACGGCAGCGTGAGCGCCTCCGAGGCGGCCGAGCGCATGGAGGAGATCAAGAAGAACCAGGGCGGCGCGGTGCTCACCACGACCACCCAGGCCAGGGGGGCCGGCGTGGGGGCGCCGACCGTCAAGCGAGTGGTCCGTGAGATCCAGTCGCTGCTGAGGTCCGTCTCGTCCGCGGGTGAGATCATCGAGGCGGCCGACGCACTCGCCCCGACACATCCGGAACTCGCCGAGTTCCTGCGGGTGTACGGCGCCGGGCGCACCGCCGACGCGGTGACGCACTACGAGTCGCACCAGGGGTAACTGCAGGGGCAGCAGGGGTAACTGCAGAGGCAGCAGGGGCAGCGGCGGGGCAAAAGCCCTCAGCTCGATCGGACGGTTCAGGTCCACACGGGGAGAGATCTGAACCGGCAGCAGCCGAGCAGCCCGCGGGGGCTGGACGGGGAGTGCAGCACGGTCATGGGTGAGATCTTCGCCGGCCGGTACGAACTGGTCGACCCGATCGGACGCGGTGGCGTCGGTGCCGTCTGGCGTGCCTGGGATCACCGCAGACGCCGCTATGTCGCCGCCAAGGTCCTGCTGCAGAGCGATGCGCACAGCCTGCTCCGTTTCGTACGGGAGCAGGCTCTGCGTATCGACCACCCGCATGTGCTGGCCCCGGCGAGCTGGGCTGCCGACGACGACAAGGTCCTGTTCACGATGGACCTGGTCGGCGGCGGCTCACTCGCCCATCTCATCGGGGACTACGGGCCGCTGCCGCCGCACTATGTGGCGGAGCTGCTCGATCAACTGCTCGCGGGGCTCTCGGCGGTGCACGCGGAAGGCGTCGTGCACCGCGACATCAAACCCGCCAACATCCTGCTCGAGGCCACCGGCACGAGACGCCCGCATCTGCGGCTCTCGGACTTCGGCATCTCCATGCGCAAGGGCGACCCCCGGCTGACCCAGACCGACCTGGTCGTGGGGACACCGGGATACATCGCGCCAGAGCAGAGCGCGTACGACGAACCGGACTTCCCGGCGGACCTGTTCGCGACGGGCCTGGTCGCCCTCTATCTCCTGGAGGGCGCGAAGCCGGACGCCCAGGCGCTCACGGAGCTCTTCCGCGCGCACGGCACCCCACCTGCCCCGCGCACGATCCCCGCGCCACTGTGGCAGGTCCTCGCAGGCCTGCTCCAGCCGGACCCGCATGCCCGCTTCCGCAGCGCGACCGGCGCCCGCAAGGCGCTCGCGGAGGCCGTACAGCTGCTGCTGCCGCCCGGCCCCGACGACGAAATCATCGAGGTCTTCGACCAACTGGGCCCACTGCCGGACGGCTTCGGCGACCACGGCCCGAAAGCCGCAGCGGCCGCGGAGACCTCGGCGCCCCCGGCAACCCCGGCAACCCCCGCGCCGCCGGCAACCCCAAGCCCAATCACCCCAGGCATCCCATCAGCCCCACCGCCCGCCGCTTCGCCACCCGCGCCCGCCCCCCTCACGGCCGCACCGCCCGCGCACGCGACCTCGGCGCCGGCCCCGACGCCGGGCCCCGCCCCGGCCCCGTTCCCGGAGCACACCCCCACCCGCCCGTACACACTCCAGGCACCCCCCGCGCCCCACATCCCGGCCCAGACACCCGCAACGCCCGCAACACCAGCCCAGAACCCGCCTGTTCACCGCACACGGCCCCACAGACGCCGCTCGGGTCCCCCCGCGAAGGTCGCCGTCCCGGTACTGCTCCTCGCCGCACTGTGCTTCGCGGTGGGCTTCTGGGCCCTGACGCAGCTCTGACCCCGGACAGTCCCCTCCCGCCCGGGGGCCGAAGCCCTTTCCAGGCTATCGGCGCCCACTGACAACGCCGGATCCCCGCAGCCCACCACGCACGCGGCCCTCACTGCTCACACCACCCCCTACCGGCCCACGCCCCACACCACCGGCCCCGCCCCGCACTGCACCGCCCCGCACTGCACCGCCCCACACCACCGCCCCCGCACCACCACACCTCAAGCCTCCCCCCGCCGCCGCCCCACCACAGCCCACACAGCCATCCACAGCACAAGCGCCGTCCCCAGCCCGATGCCCACCGCGGCCACGGCCTGCATCCCGCCGTTGCGCGACGTGGCCTGCCCGGTCCCGCCCGACTGCCCGGTCCCGCCCTCGACCTGGAAGATCCCGGGATCCCCGGCATACGCGGGCCCGTCGGCTGCCGCCCCGTCCACCCCGACCCGCAGGGTGACGTCCAGCGGCCCGTCCCCGTACTTCTCCGCGAGCTCCGGACTGAGCGTCACCTGCAGGTAGTACGCCCCGGGAAACCGCATCCCCTTCACCTTGGGCGCCGATGCGTGCCGGTTCTCGTACGCCACCGTGGGCACCCCGTCGAGCACGGCCCTGGTGCTCGAACCGCTCAAAGCGGGCTGGTCGGCCGTCACTTCCGCCCTGGCCGGGTTGTGCAGCCCGAGACGCAGCGCCGCCGGCACCGCCCCGTTGCCGCCGGAGCCGCCCAGCTCCGCCCCGGCCGCGAGCTGCTGACCCCAGTCCACCGGCACCTTGTAGAAGAGTGTCCGCCCCGGCTCGATCCGCCCGCGCCACACCCCCGGCCCGATGACGGCCGCGTCATGGAAGCTCGTACCGCCCTGCTGCTCCTTGGCCGTCCCCTCCGGCAGCGATCCGGCCCCGGGCACCGACGCCGGTGGCGTCGCGCCGGGTGCCGCGCCTTTCAGGGCGGGCTCAGCGACGAAGTCCAGCTCCAGGTCCCACGGCGCACGCGACGCGGCCTTGCCGCCTTCCGCACGCTCGACGACCACCGTGTACGTACCGGCGTCCTGGCACCGCGTGCTGCCCTGTTCGACCAGCCGCTCCACGGAGGCCACCAGCGGCCGCGGATAGTCGGCGGAACCGAAGCGTGCGGTGTCGAACCCGCACCGGCCGCCGTCCGCGCTCTCGAGCCGCACCTCGAGCCCGTCCCCGTAGACCACCCGGTCGTCGAGCCCGGGCAGCGCCACCGCGGAGACATAGGCGCCGGATGTGCCGTCGAGCTCCACGCGGTAGTGCAGCTTCTGCCCGGGAGAGATCTTGCTGCGATACGTCGCCTCCGCGGCCAGCACCGGAGCCCCGCCAGGACCGCTCGCGCCGGCCACGGTCCGCGTGCCGTCGGGGAAGCCGTACGGATAGGGCTCGGCGGCAGCCGTCTGCGTCTGCAGCACCACCACGGCGCTCACGGCCGCCAACGCCACCGCCGTACACCTTCTGCCGCGCCGCATCGTCACCGTGCTCCTCGCCTTCGCCGGGGCCGGTCTCATCCTGCCGCGACGGCCGCGGCACTGTCAGCGCATGCAGGAGCACTGCCGGTGGATCAGCCCTGCACCCGGGCTGTTCGCCAACGCAACCGAAAGATTCACGCAAGCGAACAAAAGGGACAGTCAGTAACCAGGAAGGAACGGCTCGTAGTCACACTGAGCACACAGCTGCACTCCACGCAACACAAAGCCCCGGTCGCGAGCGGCGACCGGGGCAAGTGCAAAGCGACGTGTACAGACCTCACGAACCGGTGGGCACGGAGTCAGTCGCCTCCGTCCACAGATCCTGCTCGGCGCGATCCGCCTGGATCTGGCGGTACACGAGGAGCCCGCCGATGGCGGCCAGTGCGACCAGGAGAAGCTTCTTCACCGCGCTACCTCGTCTTTCCTTGACGTAGGGGACCTTCTGGCGCCCGACTATACACACCGGGGATGGCCGCCCGACGCCCTCGTGGCGCACCCAACTCCCGCCCGCCGCAACGCAGTCGACCTGCGCAAGAGCGCTCCGGAAGCCTCCGCCGACACCCGTTCGGCGCCCTGTGACGTTCGCCGCTTTCACCCCTCGCACGGGCAAAACCGAGCTCTCGGGGACGAAAAGGGCGGGGCATGGGTCCGAACGGGTGGTGTTCATCTGAAGATCGGCGCATCGCGGCGGCGGCTCCCCCACTTCGAGTCCTGCGTACACATCATGAGGAAAGTACGCAAATCGTCCGACCCGAATGGGGCGGACGACCCCTCGCACGACCCATCCGAAAGGAACGATCATGGCTGCCACCAAGGCCACGCGTCTGTGGTCCGCGCTCGTCAGCGCGCTTCTCGCGTTCTTCGCCTCCCTGGGGCTCATCACCACCCCCGCCGCCGCGGCCGTACCGCAGCGGACCGACGCCGGCAACCCGGCGACGAGCGCCCCGGCCGCACACCCCGTGCCGGCCTCGCTCATCGCGCGGCCGTGCGACTCGACGAGACCGCCGACGATGAAGCAGCGCATCCGCGCCGAGGCGCACAACAGCTCGCCCTCGTCCCGCAGCTTCAAGATCCCGCGCGCCGAGGCACGACACCGGGCCGACACCCGTGAGCCCCACCTGCTGAACGACGAGACCGCGCTCACCACGTACGAGAACAGCCGGACGGGCGCACAGCACGGCGTCGCGCAGCACCACAGCAGCGACTGAAGCCCGGCAACTCCCGTCGGCCACCGGGCTTCCTGACCTCAAGGTCGGACCGTGGGGCCAGCAGGATGCGAACCTTCGACCTCATCCTGATCAGGTTGACCCAGGGGCGCCGATGACATCGGCCGAACCCCTACGGACCTCGGGCGTACTGCCAGTGAGGTTCAGGCCCAACCGCGACGGTGGGCCCTGACAGCGAGAGACACGGGGAAGTCGCTTCCCCAAGAAGAGCATGTGCTTCCTGAAGAAGAGCATGCGGAGCATGAAGAGGACAGGGACTGGTCGGCCGTGGGTGACCTTCGGTCTGATGGCTGTCCCTGTGGCGCCGAACGCTCTCCCTGAGAGCAGGCCGGCCCGACAGGCTCGATGACGTGACGAGAGCTTCAGAGAAACTTCAGAGACCACCAGCGGCAAGGCTGTGAGCGATGCGGAGCAGCTTGCTGCCGCACGGATGACCCTGTGTACGCACGGATGACCCTGTGTACGACCGGGTGTGTGCCCGCTGTACGCGAAAGTTGGATGTCTACTACTTGATGCCAGTCGGCATGCGCGCCGGAGATCCCCTCGCTCCCCACGCTGCCGACAACCGCGCGGGGCGTGTACCTCCGCGCGCACCTGCCTGCATGATGGCGCTGTGGCCACGGACTCACCGCGTAACACTCGTGTCGAGGAAGGCTGGCAGGCGGTTCGCGACGACGGACGCGTCCGCCCCGAGCTCCTGGAGACGGCTTACGCCGAGCCGCGCTTGCGACAGCTGTTTCCCTGGACAGGGATGGGCGAACTGCACTTCAGCCGCTGCACCGAGTGGCCATGGACCTGGGACATCCCCTACATCCAGCCGGCCGCCGAAGGAACCTACTGGGTGTCCGGACCGCTCCGCTCCGAGACCGTCGGCCCCGCAGCGACAGCGCAAGAGGCCGTCGCCATGGTGGCCGGTCTGCTGCCACCTGGGTGCGGTCCTGCCTATGCGAACACCAGGGACGAGCTCGAAGCGACAGCGCCGGAGCCGAACGCTGACGAAGATCCGCTGACCGGCTAGCGCCTGCGCCTCTTGCGCACCCAGCCACCCCCGTACCGACCACGGCGACAGCGGTCAACAGGATCGCCTCAAGCACGATGGTGTCTCCGGCCGAGACCACTAGCGTTCACCACCACAACTTCCCTACGGCCGCTGATGTCAGCCGTACATGCCAAAGACCCCCAGCCGCAACCGGCTGAGGGTCTTCTCGTATGTGGGGCTAACAGGATTTGAACCTGTGGCCTCATCCTTATCAGGGATGCGCTCTAACCAACTGAGCTATAGCCCCGCCGCGCTCTGCGGTGTGTGTCCCGCGCGCTGACCTCTGAAGATTAGCGCACGACGCGCCCAGTCCCAAAATCGATACCGGGTCATCCCGGGGGAGAACCCCTGGGGCCCCCGCCGGCCAGGCAGGAAACGTTTACTCGTCCTCTGCGAGCGTGAGCTCGATACCGCCGACGAAACCGGCGGAGAGGTTGTAGATGAACGCTCCGAGCGTGGCGAGCGCCGTGGCGAGGACCACATCGATCACCGCGATGATCGAGGTGAACATCAGGACCCGCGGCAGCGAGAGAAACGCCTGGAGGTCGAATCCATTGGACTCGTTCGACCCCGTGGCCTCCGAGATCGTCCCGCCGACCGTGGAGAAGACGCCCATGGCGTCCATGACCATCCACAGGACGGCGGCGGCGACGATCGTGCAGATGCCCAGGGCGATGGAGAGCAGGAAGCTGACCTTCATGACCGACCACGGATCGGCCTTCGCGACCCGCAGCCGCGCCTTGCGCGTACGCGGCGTAGTCCGCGCACCGGTCCGCGCACGGCGTACGGCACCCTCGGGAGGCGCCGGGTAGGCCTGCGGCGGGTGGTAGGGACCGGCCGGACCACTCGGCTGACGCTCACCGGGCAGGGGCCCGGCGGCGTAGTCGGCCTGGGCCGCGGTCTCCGAAGCGTAGGCCTGGGGCCCTCGCGTATCCGTCACTGTTCCCCCCTGCGCTGCGTGCTCAGACTCGGCGGGGCCACGGCCGCCTTCCGGTCCGGGTCCGTTCGTTCCGGCGCCCGTGGCTCCACTCACGTCCTGCACTCCTCGCGCTACTCGGTCTCGGGCGCCGTGCCCTCGTCCGTGCCTGCGGCCGTCTCACCCTCGGCCGACTCGTCGACGTCACCGTCGACTTCCTCCGCCTCGCGTCCGGCCTCGGCGTTACGAGCGATACCGACCACGGCATCGCGCTTGCCCAGGTTGATCAGTTGGACGCCCATGGTGTCACGGCCCGTCTCCCTGACCTCGTTGACTCGCGTACGAATCACACCGCCGCCAAGGGTGATGGCGAGGATCTCGTCGAGCTCCTCGACCACCAGCGCGCCGACGAGCGAGCCACGGTCCTCCACGATCTTGGCGGCCTTGATGCCGAGGCCGCCGCGACCCTGGACGCGGTATTCGTCGACGGCGGTCCGCTTCGCGTACCCACCATCAGTTGCGGTGAACACGAACGTACCGGGCCGGACGACATTCATCGAGAGGAGCTCATCGCCTTCGCGGAAGCTCATGCCCTTGACGCCCGAGGTCGCGCGGCCCATCGGGCGCAGCGCGTCGTCCGTTGCGGTGAACCTGATGGACTGGGCCTTCTTGCTGATGAGCAGCAGATCGTCCTCGGCGGAGATCAGCTCGGCGCCGATCAGCTCGTCGTCCGAACCGTCGTCCGTCTCACGCAAGTTGATGGCGATGACACCACCCGAGCGGGGCGAGTCGTAGTCCTTCAGCGAGGTCTTCTTGACCAGGCCCGACTTGGTCGCGAGGACCAGGTAGGGGGCCGCCTCGTAGTCCCTGATCGCGAGGATCTCGGCGATCTGTTCGTCGGGCTGGAAGGCGAGCAGATTTGCGACGTGCTGGCCGCGCGCATCGCGTCCGGCATCGGGCAGTTCGTAGGCCTTCGCCCGGTACACCCGGCCCTTGTTGGTGAAGAACAGCAGCCAGTGGTGCGTGGTCGAGACGAAGAAGTGGTCGACGATGTCGTCTTCCTTGAGCTTCGTCCCGCGCACGCCCTTGCCGCCCCGCTTCTGCGAGCGGTAGTCCTCGGTCTTGGTGCGCTTGATGTAGCCGCCGCGGGTGATCGTGACGACGATGTCCTCTTCGGCGATCAGGTCCTCCATGGACATGTCGCCATCGAAGGGCACCAGGGCGGAGCGGCGGTCCTCGCCGAACTTCTCGACGATCGCGGCCAGTTCCTCGCTGATGATCTGGCGCTGGCGCTCGGGCGAGGCGAGGATCGCGTTGTACTCGTTGATCTTCGCCTGCAGCTCGTCGTGCTCGGCGACGATCTTCTGGCGCTCCAGGGCGGCGAGCCGGCGCAGCTGCATCTCGAGGATCGCGTTGGCCTGGATCTCGTCGATCGAGAGCAGGTCCATCAGGCCCGTACGCGCGACGTCGACCGTCTCGCTGCGCCGGATGAGCGCGATGACCTCGTCGATGGCGTCCAGGGCCTTGAGCAGACCGCGCAGGATGTGGGCGCGCTCCTCGGCCTTGCGCAGCCGGAACTTGGTGCGCCGGACGATGACCTCGACCTGGTGGCTGACCCAGTGGCGGATGAACGCGTCGAGAGAGAGCGTGCGCGGGACGCCGTCGACCAGGGCCAGCATGTTGGCGCCGAAGTTGGTCTGCAGGTCCGTGTGCTTGTACAGGTTGTTCAGGACGACCTTGGCGACCGCGTCGCGCTTGAGCACGATCACCAGGCGCTGGCCCGTACGCGAAGAGGTCTCGTCGCGGACGTCGGCGATGCCGCCGACCTTGCCGTCCTTCACGAGGTCGGCGATCTTCTGCGCGAGGTTGTCCGGGTTGACCTGGTACGGCAGCTCCGTGACCACCAGGCACTGGCGGGCCTGGATCTCCTCGACGGCGACGACCGCGCGCATCGTGATGGAGCCACGGCCCGTGCGGTACGCCTCCTCGATGCCCTTGCGGCCGACGACGAGGGCGCCGGTCGGGAAGTCGGGGCCCTTGATGCGCTCGATGAGCGCGTCAAGGAGCTCCTCATGGGAGGCCTCGGGGTTCTCCAGGTACCACTGCGCACCGGCCGCGACCTCGCGGAGGTTGTGCGGCGGGATGTTGGTGGCCATGCCGACCGCGATACCGGCGGAGCCGTTGATCAGCAGGTTCGGGAAGCGGGCCGGCAGGACGGTCGGCTCCTGGGAGCGGCCGTCGTAGTTGTCCGTGAAGTCGACGGTCTCCTCGTCGATGTCACGGACCATCTCCATCGACAGCGGCGCCATCTTGCACTCGGTGTAGCGCATGGCGGCCGCCGGGTCGTTGCCCGGGGAGCCGAAGTTGCCGTTGGAGTCCACGAGCGGCATCCGCATCGACCACGGCTGCGCGAGGCGGACCAGCGCGTCGTAGATCGAGGAGTCGCCGTGCGGGTGATAGTTGCCCATGACGTCGCCGACGACGCGGGCGCACTTGTAGAAGCCCTTCTCGGGCCGGTAGCCGCCGTCGTACATCGCGTACAGGACGCGGCGGTGCACCGGCTTGAGACCGTCACGGACGTCCGGCAGCGCGCGGGAGACGATGACGGACATCGCATAGTCGAGGTACGAGCGCTGCATCTCCGTCTCGAGCCCGACGGGCTCGATGCGCTGCGCGATGACGCCCTCTACAGGAGTGCTGGGAGTGTTCTCGTCGGCCATGGCCGTTCAAGATCCTTTCGAAGCTGTACGTGACCGACTCAGATGTCGAGGAAGCGGACGTCCTTGGCGTTGCGCTGGATGAACGAACGGCGTGCTTCCACGTCCTCGCCCATCAGCACGGAGAACAGGTCGTCGGCCTGCGCGGCATCGTCCAGCGTGACCAGACCGAGGACGCGGTGCTCCTGGTCCATGGTCGTGATGCGCAGCTCCTCGGCGTTCATCTCGCCGAGACCCTTGAAGCGCTGCACCGAGTCGTCCTTGATGCGCTTGCCGGCCTGGCGGCCCAGCTCGATCAGGGCGTCGCGCTCGCGGTCCGAGTACGCGTACTGGAAGTCGTCCCGGGTCCACTTGATCTTGTAGAGCGGCGGGCGCGACAGGTAGACGTGCCCGGCCTCGACCAGCGGCCGCATGAAGCGGAACAGGAAGGTCAGGAGCAGGGTGTTGATGTGCTGCCCGTCGACGTCGGCGTCCGCCATCAGGATGATCTTGTGATAGCGGAGCTTCTCGATGTCGAAGTCCTCGTGGACTCCGGTGCCGAAGGCCGAGATCAGCGCCTGGATCTCCTGGTTCTGCAGGATTTTGTCGATCCGCGCCTTCTCGACGTTGAGGATCTTGCCTCGGATCGGGAGGATCGCCTGGTACTGCGGGTTTCGGCCGGACTTGGCCGAGCCGCCGGCGGAGTCACCCTCGACGATGAAGATCTCGCACTTGGTCGGGTCGTTCGACTGGCAGTCGGACAGCTTGCCCGGCAGCGAGGCGGACTCCAGCAGACCCTTGCGGCGGGTGAGGTCACGCGCCTTGCGGGCCGCCACGCGCGCGGTGGCCGCGGCGATGGACTTGCGGACGATGTCCGCGCCCTCGTTGGGGTTGCGGTCCAGCCAGTCGGCCAGGTGCTCGTAGACCGCCTTCTGCACGAAGGTCTTGGCCTCGGTGTTGCCCAGCTTGGTCTTGGTCTGGCCCTCGAACTGCGGCTCGCTCAGCTTGACCGAGATGATCGCGGTCAGACCCTCGCGGATGTCGTCACCCGTGAGGTTGTCGTCCTTCTCGCGAAGGAGCTTCTTGTCGCGCGCGTACTTGTTGATCAAGCTCGTGAGAGCCGCGCGGAAGCCCTCTTCGTGGGTACCGCCCTCGTGCGTGTGGATGATGTTCGCGAACGAGTAGACACCCTCGCTGTACTGCGAGTTCCACTGCATCGCGACCTCGAGGGACAGGGACTTGTCCGTGTCCTCCGCCTCCAGCGAGATGATCGTGGGGTGGATCATCTCTCCCTTGCGGGAGTTGAGGTACTTCACGAAGTCGACGATGCCGCCTTCGTAGTGGTACGTGACCGACATGGCCTGGCCGTCGTCAGCGGTGTCGGCGGTGTCCGCGCCGCTGACCGCCTTCGCCGACTCCCGCTCGTCGGTGAGCTTGATCGTCAGGCCCTTGTTGAGGAAGGCCATCTCCTGGAAGCGCCGCGAGAGCGTCTCGAAGGAGTACTCGGTGGTCTCGAAGATGTCGGGGTCGGCCCAGAACGTGACCGCGGTACCGGTGTCGGTGGTGGCCTCGTGGCGCTCGAGCGGCGCGGTCGGCGCGCCCGCCTTGTACTCCTGCGTCCAGCGGTAGCCGTCCGTCTTGATCTCGACGGCGAGCTTGTACGACAGCGCGTTCACCACGGAGACACCGACGCCGTGCAGACCGCCGGAAACGGCATAGCCGCCGCCGCCGAACTTGCCGCCCGCGTGCAGCACGGTGAGCACGACCTCGACGGCCGGCTTCTTCTCGACGGGGTGGATGCCCACCGGGATGCCACGGCCGTTGTCGATCACGCGCACCGCGCCGTCGGCGAGGATCGTGACGTCGATGGTGTCCGCGTGGCCGGCGAGCGCCTCGTCGACCGCGTTGTCGACGACCTCGTACACGAGGTGGTGCAGGCCGCGCTCACCGGTCGAGCCGATGTACATGCCCGGCCGCTTGCGGACCGCGTCCAGACCCTCGAGGACGGTGATGGCGCTGGCGTCGTACACGGTCTCGCCGGCGGCGTCGGTGGACGGGATGTTCTCGTTGGGGTTGCCGGAATCGGCCACGAAGCGCCCTTTCTGGCACAGCACAAGCCAAGCTCCCGGCGAATGTCGGGAGCGGCTGCGTCGTTCGTATATGTCGGCGTTCCACACGCGCGCGTGTGAGGCGCGTGCCGCGTGAAGACGTGATGCAGCGTTCTGGCCCCGGACCCCCGAGGGGGCGGGATTGTCTCCCAGTCTACCGGTAGCGCCGACAGTAATGGGGGCTTGCTGGCCCTTGAGTCCGCATGTGCCGTCCTGAACCGGTCTCTCTCGACTCCCCATATGCGGAACGGGGCTCCAAGAGGCTCACACGGGCGCTCAGCGCTTCGGGCTGTCAACCCTTCACTACGGTGAGGGACGGCACGTCCCTACGCAGGGAAGGCGACTACCCGTACGTATCGCCGGGACCTGTGCTTCCGGGGGCGCGCAAGGGTCCGTAGCGCTTGGGGGGACCGCCGGGACCGAGGACCTTGATGAGGCGGACGGTGCCCTGGCCGAGGTCCTGGTTCAGGCGCGCGACCAGCTGCGGGGCGAGCAGCCGCAGCTGCGTGGCCCAGGCCGTCGAGTCGCACTGGACGGTCAGGACGCGCTCGTCCTCGTCGTACTTCTGCGGCACGCAGTGCTTGGCGAGGTCGTCGCCGACGATCTGCGGCCAGCGGCCCATCACGCCGCCCACGGCGGCCGGGGTCTCCCAGCCGCGCTCGCTGATCAGCCGGTTGATCGCGGCACCGAGCGGCAGCGGGTCGCGGCCGTCGGCGCGCGCCCCGGACCGCAGTCCGCCGCCCCGCCTGGCCTGCTTCTTCTGCTGCGCCTCGGCGCCGCGCGCGCGGGCCTGCTCCTTGGCGGCGCGCAGGGCGACACGGGCGAGGTCGATGCCGCTGGGCTCGGCCGGCTTGGGCTTCTCGGCCTCTCCGGGGTTCTCCTCTGCGGTCATACGCGGGTCACCTCGCCCTGCGACACGGAGTAGCGCACTCCGGAGAGCACCCCCGGAACGTCGTCGTCCACCGCCGCGGTCACCAGGACCTGCTCGCCCGGGGCCACCATTTCGGCGAGTCGTTCGCGTCGGCGCGTGTCCAGCTCGGCGAAGACGTCGTCGAGCACGAGCACCGGCTCGTTCCCCTCCGCGCGCAGCAGGTCGTACGAGGCCAGGCGCAGCGCGAGCGCGTACGACCAGGACTCGCCGTGGCTCGCGTACCCCTTGGCGGGCAGGTCGCCGAGCTTGAGCAGCAGATCGTCGCGGTGCGGTCCGGCGAGGGTCACGCCGCGCTCGATCTCCTGCTTGCGTACGCCTTCCAGGGCGGCGATCAGCTGCTCGTAGAGCTCCTCGCGGCTGGTCCCCGACCCTTCGGCGGACGGCTTGTACTCGAGAGCCAACGGGCCGCCGCCGGGCGCCAGTTGCTCGTACGCCTTGTCGGCGAGCGGCTGCAGCGCGGCGATCAGATCGAGCCGCTGGGCCAGCAACTCGGCGCCCGCACGGGCCAGATGCTGGTCCCAGACGTCGAGTGTGGACAGGTCCATCGAGCGGCCGCCGTGCCGGCGCGCCATGGCGGCGGACTTGAGCAGGGTGTTGCGCTGCTTCAGGACGCGGTCGTAGTCGGAGCGCACTCCGGCCATCCGCGGAGAGCGCGCCGTGACCAGCTCGTCGAGCAACTTCCGGCGCTCGCCCGGGTCGCCCTTCACCAGGGCGAGGTCCTCGGGCGCGAACAGGACCGTCCGTACTATCCCCAGCACGTCACGCGGTCTGACCTGCGAAGACCTGTTGATACGGGCCCGGTTGGACTTGCCGGGATTCAGCTCGAGCTCGACCATCTGCTGGCGCTCGCCCTGGCGGACCGCGGCGCGGATGACGGCGCGCTCGGCCCCCATCCGTACGAGAGGGGCGTCCGAGGAGACGCGGTGGCTGCCGAGCGTGGCCAGATAGCCGACGGCCTCGACGAGGTTGGTCTTGCCCTGCCCGTTGGGGCCCACGAACGCGGTGACGCCCGGGTCGAGCGGAACCTCGACCCGGGCGTAGGACCGGAAGTCGGCCAGCGACAGATGCGTGACGTGCATGGTGTGTGCCGACCTCCCCCGGCTACCTCATTCGCGGACAGCCGTGCACAGGCTGTGGATCAGTTCTCGCTCTTGGACTCGACGGCGTGGCCGCCGAACTGGTTGCGCAGCGCCGCGATCATCTTCATCTGCGGGGAGTCGTCCTGGCGCGAGGCGAAGCGGGCGAAGAGCGACGCGGTGATCGCGGGCAGCGGCACCGCGTTGTCGATCGCGGCCTCCACAGTCCAGCGGCCCTCGCCGGAGTCCTGCGCATAGCCGCGCAGCTTCTCCAGGTGCTCGTCGTCGTCCAGCGCGTTGACCGCGAGGTCGAGCAGCCAGGAACGGATGACCGTGCCCTCCTGCCACGAGCGGAAGACCTCACGCACGTCGGTGACCGAGTCGACCTTCTCCAGGAGCTCCCAGCCCTCGGCGTAGGCCTGCATCATGGCGTACTCGATGCCGTTGTGGACCATCTTCGAGAAGTGGCCGGCACCGACCTTGCCCGCGTGCACCGAGCCGAAGTCGCCCTCGGGCTTCAGGGCGTCGAAGATCGGCTGGGCCTTCGCGATGTTCTCGGCGTCGCCGCCGTACATCAGCGCATAGCCGTTCTGCAGGCCCCAGACGCCGCCGGAGACGCCGCAGTCGACGAAGCCGATGCCCTTGGCCGCGAGCTCTTCGGCGTGCTTCTCGTCGTCCGTCCAGCGCGAGTTGCCGCCGTCCACGACGACGTCGCCCGGCTCGAGCAGCTCGCCGAGCTCGTCGATGGTGGACTGGGTCGCGTCCCCGGCGGGGACCATCACCCAGACCACTCGGGGGCCCTTCAACTTGCCCACAAGCTCCTGCAGGCTGTGGACATCGGCGACGTCCGGGTTGCGGTCGTATCCGACGACGGTGTGGCCTGCGCGGCGGATGCGCTCGCGCATGTTGCCGCCCATCTTGCCGAGACCGACGAGACCGAGCTCCATCAGATGTTCCTTATATGTCGCGTGGTGGGCTTTCGTACCTACGTCCGAGCTTAAGCCCGGACGTAGGCAGCCACCTGTGGGGCCCTGGGGGCCCTTTGTCCTGGTACGTCAGCCGCTGAGACGGACCGGCATGATCAGGTACTTGTACGCGTCGTCCGCCTCGGCGTCCACGGCCGGCTTGCCGCTGAGCAGCGCAGGCTTGGTGGACGTGGTGAAGGACAGCTGCGCCACCGGCGAGTCGATGGCGCTGAGGCCGTCGAGCAGGAACGTCGGGTTGAACGCGATCGAGATGTCGTCGCCGTCGAGCCGGGCGTCGACCCTTTCCACAGCCTGTGCGTCGTCGGAGGAACCGGCCTCCAGGATCAGCACGCCCTGCTCGAAGCTGAGCCGCACCGGGGTGTTGCGCTCGGCGACCAGGGCCACGCGCTTGACGGCCTCGACGAACGGGGCGGTCTCGATGACCGCGACCGAGTTGAACTCCGTCGGGAAGAGCGTCTTGTACTTCGGCAGATCGCCTTCGAGCAGCCGCGTGGTCGTCCGGCGCCCCGCGCCCTCGAAACCGATCAGACCCTCACCGGCACCCGAGCCGGAGAGCGCGATGGTGACGCTGTCGCCGCTGGTCAGCGCCTTGGCGGTGTCCAGCAGGGTCTTGGCGGGCACCAGGGCGACCGCGGACGCGTCCGGCACCTCGGGCTTCCACAGGAACTCGCGGACCGCGAAGCGGTAGCGGTCGGTGGACGCCAGCGTGACGGTGTCGCCCTCGATCTCGATGCGCACACCCGTGAGCACCGGCAGGGTGTCGTCACGGCCGGCCGCGATGGCCACCTGGGCCGCGGCGGAGGCGAAGACCTCACCGGGGACAACGCCGGTCGCCGACGGCATCTGCGGCAGCGCCGGGTACTCCTCGACGGGGAGGGTGTGCAGCGTGAACCGCGAGGATCCACAGACCACCGTCGCCCGTACACCGTCTGTGGAAATCTCCACCGGCCGGTTGGGCAGCGCCCTCGTGATGTCGGCGAGCAGTCGGCCCGAGACCAGGACCGTGCCCTCCTCGTCGACCTCCGCGTCCACCGAGACGCGGGCCGAGACCTCGTAGTCGAAGCCGGAGAGGCTCAGCGCGCCTTCCTCCGCCTTCAGCAGAAGGCCCGCCAGGACCGGCGCCGGCGGTCGGGCAGGGAGGCTGCGTGCCGCCCAGGCCACCGCCTCCGCGAGTACGTCGCGCTCTACCCGGATCTTCACCGTAAGCCGCCTCCTGCTGATGCCTGGCTGCTCGCCCTGCTGGTCTGTCTTCGCTGTCTTGGTGGTTGGTCCGTCCCCAAGGTGGGGAGAACGCCGGGGACCAGTCTGACGCACCGCACTGACAGCTGGTGCCTGTCGGGGTCAAGTCGTGACGGGCGGGCAGAAGGCGACGCGCCTCGAGTTGTGCACAGCCCCCACTTCAAATCGATTCCAACCCTCTCTCTACTTGGTCGTAGTAGTAGGGGCTGTGGAAACCGTGGATAACCGCGTTGTCGCAGGTCAGACGCCAAATTTTGTCCACCGTGCCTGTGGGCGGCACCCGTGGATAACCCCGGTGAACTGTGGACGGCGGAAAGTTCTGCACACCTGATTCACAGCCGAGGGCCACTTCTCCCCAGCATCGTCCCCAGCTTTACCCACGTTGCCCACAGCCCAACCAGGCACCTTTGTGTGACGCCTTTCACTCGACCCGGTGAGATGGCGCGTTGCGTTGCCGAACAGTGGACAGGCGTGTGGAGAAGCTGGGGAATCCTGGGGACAACGCTCCGATCCCTGTGGGCAGCCGGTGGACAACTTCATCAACAGCCTGTGGGTACCGAGATCGTCCACAGTCTGTGGAGAACGGTTGTCCACGAATCCACAGGTGGCTGACCTGGGTTGATGAGGTGTCACTCGCTGCGGCTGTGGACACGATCTGGACAACTCCCCAGTCCCCAGGGTGTGGACGGGGTCTCCTGGGGATTTCTGTGGAGAAACAGTCCTGCACAGGGGCTATTCGAACAGCTCGGACGTACGGGAACGGCCGCTGTGCGCGCCCGAAACGGCGAAGGGCGCCCCGGGAGGTGTCTCCCGGGGCGCCCTTCGGCCCGCTGAGGGCCGCGTAACTCTGCTGCTGTCAGCCGTTCTTGATGCGGTTGGTGAGCTCGGTGACCTGGTTGTAGATGGAGCGGCGTTCGGCCATCAGGGCACGGATCTTGCGGTCCGCGTGCATCACCGTCGTATGGTCGCGGCCGCCGAACTGCGCGCCGATCTTCGGCAGCGAGAGGTCCGTGAGCTCGCGGCACAGATACATGGCGATCTGCCGGGCCGTCACCAGGACGCGGCTGCGCGAGGATCCGCACAGGTCGTCCACCGTCAGGCCGAAGTAGTCGGCGGTCGCGGCCATGATGGCCGTCGCCGTGATCTCGGGCGCGGAGTCCTCGCCGCCGGGGATCAGGTCCTTGAGGACGATCTCGGTCAGACCGAGGTCCACCGGCTGCCGGTTCAGCGAGGCGAAGGCGGTGACGCGGATCAGCGCGCCTTCGAGCTCACGGATGTTGCGCGAGATCCGCGAGGCGATGAACTCCAGGACCTCTGGCGGGGCGTTGAGCTGCTCCTGCACCGCCTTCTTGCGCAGGATCGCGATACGGGTCTCCAGCTCGGGCGGCTGGACGTCCGTGATCAGACCCCACTCGAAGCGGTTGCGCAGCCGGTCCTCCAGGGTGACCAGCTGCTTGGGCGGCCGGTCGGAGCTCAGCACGATCTGCTTGTTCGCGTTGTGCAGCGTATTGAAGGTGTGGAAGAACTCCTCCTGCGTCGACTCCTTGTCCGCGAGGAACTGGATGTCGTCGACGAGCAGGATGTCCATCTCGCGGTACCGCTTGCGGAAGCTGTCGCCCTTGCCGTCGCGGATCGAGTTGATGAACTCGTTCGTGAACTCCTCCGAGCTCACGTACCGCACCCGCGTACCGGGATAGAGGCTGCGCGCGTAGTGCCCGATGGCGTGCAGCAGGTGCGTCTTGCCCAGGCCCGACTCCCCATAGATGAACAGGGGGTTGTACGCCTTGGCCGGCGCCTCGGCGACCGCGACCGCGGCCGCGTGCGCGAAGCGGTTCGAGGCACCGATGACGAAGGTGTCGAAGAGGTACTTCGGGTTCAGACGCGCGGTCGGCTCACCGGGCCCGGTGGCCGGCGCGGGCTGCGCGGCGAGCGGCCCCGGGGCTCCGCTGGGCGTGGGCCCACCCCGGCTGCCCGTGCTGTCCGGCCCGCTCGGGCGCTGCTCGTAACCCTGCCGGCGCTGCTTCTCGTACGGGCTGCGCTCGCTCTCGTACGAGGGACGGTCGTTCTCGTACGACGGGCGCTCGGAGCGGTAGTCGCGCGGGGACTGCGGGGAGGCATAGGGGTCGCGCTCGGGGTAGCCGTCGCGCTCCGGGTAGCCGTCCCGCTGGGGAGTGCCGTAGTTGTCACCGTCCCGGTCGCGGTCCCTGTCCCGCTCCTGCGAGTTGTACGTCTCGCGCTCCGGCGATCCGTACGTGTCGCGCTCGGGGAAACCGAGGCGCGGCTGCTGCCAGCCGTAGTCGTCCTGCTGTCCGGGCCGCGGCCAGGCGCCGGGCTCGCGACGCTGGTAGTCGGGGTACGCCGGGCGGACCGTGGGCAGCGGGTCGTTCTGCTGTTCGTCGTGGCGGGCGGCTTCGTGCCGGCCTTCGCCGCGGCGCTCCTCGTCGCGGTGGCCCTCGTCCCGGCGTTCGTCGCGCCGGTTGTCCTCGCGCCGGGTCTCGTCGCGGCGGCTTTCGTCCCGCCGGTTCTCGTCCCGGCGGCCGTAGCTCTCGTACGGCGGGAGGTTCTGGCCGCTCTGTCCGCGCGAGCCCATCCCGGGGAAAGCGCCCGGGAGTTCGGGCTCCTCGAAACGCTCCGGTGCCTGCGGGGCCGGGGACGGCTGCGGTGTGAGCGGCAGCTCGCCCATCGACTCGTCGACCGTGATCGCGATCCGGATCGGACGGCCGCACTCGCGGCTCAGCGTCTCGCTGACGATCGGGGCCAGGCGCCCCTCGAGCCGGTTCTTCGCCATCTCGTTCGGAACGGCGAGCAGCGCGGTGTCCGCGACGAGCGCCAGCGGCTGGCAGCGCCGGATCCACTGGACATCCTTGGCCTCGACACCCGAGCCGTGCCCGTCGCGGCCCTCACCGAGCAGCTGTTCCAGCACTCGCGGCCAGACTGCGGCAAGATCGGCAGGTACGTCAGCCACAGGGCACGCTCTCTCACGAGGTCACGATGTCCCACGAAGGTGTGGTTCTGCGGGACGTAGGTGTACGGCGGGAAATTCGGGGTCGGTCCTCCCACGATCCTGGAGGGAATCGGCTCGGATGGGTGGGACGGGGGCGAAGCCGGGTGGGTTCGGGTCAATCCGAGTCCAGCCACGGTAGTCAGGGCGACGGCTGCGGTTCAAGTTGTTGTCCACAGGCTGTGCACAGTGTCGGTCATCGCCGGTCCCGGCGCCGATCTCCAGCTGGTTTGACCGGATGGCGTAGCCCCGCGTACCGTAACCAGGTCGAGTTGTCGATGGCTGCTGCCGCCTGCCTCCGATGGGCGTAGATCGCGCAAGTGATCGCTAGCGGTGCACTCGGGCGTAATCGCGAGCTACTCGTGGGCGCACGGTGACAGCCAGACGGCATCGTCCACCCGATTGATTTCTCTGGAGCCCCCGAGTGAGCAAGCGCACCTTCCAGCCGAACAACCGCCGCCGCGCCAAGACCCACGGCTTCCGCCTGCGGATGCGTACCCGTGCCGGCCGCGCCGTCCTGGCGTCCCGCCGCAGCAAGGGCCGCGCCCGCCTGTCGGCCTGATTCCGCAGGTCATGTCGTCGTGCTGCCTACCGAGCATCGGCTGAGGCGGCGCGAGGACTTCGCGACCGCGGTACGCCGGGGACGCCGGGCCGGACGCCCGCTCCTCGTCGTCCATCTACGCAGCGGTGCTGATCTCTATAGAGATGTGGACCCGCACGTGCCGGGGGAGAGCACTCCCCCGACGCGTGCGGGTTTCGTCGTGAGCAAGGCCGTGGGCGTGGCGGTCGTCCGTAACAAGGTCAAGCGTCGCCTCAGGCACCTGGTGCGCGAACGGCTGAGCGAGCTGCCCCCCGGTAGCCTGGTAGTCGTACGAGCGCTGCCCGGAGCGGGTGACGCCGACCATGCACAGCTGGCCCGGGACCTGGACGCCGCGCTCGCGCGGCTTCTGTCAGGGGGCGCGCGATGAAATACCCACTGCTGGCTTTGATCAAGCTCTACCAGTGGACCATCAGCCCACTCCTCGGGCCGGTGTGCAAGTACTACCCGTCGTGCTCCCACTACGGCTTCACGGCCATCGACCGGCACGGCGCGATCAAGGGAACAGGGCTCACCGCCTGGCGCATCCTGCGCTGCAATCCGTGGTCGCACGGTGGTGTCGACCATGTACCACCGCGCAAGCGGCCGCGATGGCACGAAATGCTGCGCAACGCCTGGCGCAACCGGGGCGGGAAGGCCCCCACCGAGACTCCGTCCCACGCTCAAGGAGCCTGATTAGTGGACACGATTGCCAGCCTCTTCAGCTTTATCACCACACCTGTCTCGTGGATCATCGTCCAGTTCCACTCGCTGTACGGGAAGATCTTCGGTCCCGACACGGGCTGGGCCTGGGGTCTGTCCATCGTGTCCCTGGTGATCCTGATCCGTATCTGCCTGATCCCGCTCTTCGTGAAGCAGATCAAGGCGACTCGTGGCATGCAGACGCTGCAGCCCGAGATGAAGAAGATCCAGGAGCGCTACAAGAACGACAAGCAGCGCCAGTCCGAAGAGATGATGAAGCTGTACAAGGAGACGGGTACCAACCCGCTCTCCTCGTGCCTTCCGATTCTGGCGCAGTCCCCGTTCTTCTTCGCCCTGTACCACGTGCTCAACAGCATCGCGACGGGCAAGACGATCGGCGCGATCGACGAGCCGCTGCTCGCCAGCGCCCGTAAGGCCCACATCTTCGGTGCCCCGCTGGCCGCCAAGTTCACGGACAGCGCAAGCGACCTCGCGGCCCTCGGTGCCTCGCTGACCGACGTCCGCGTCGTAACCGCGATCATGATCATCCTGATGTCGGCCTCGCAGTTCTTCACGCAGCGCCAGCTGATGACGAAGAACGTCGACATGAGCGTGAAGACGCCGTTCATGCAGCAGCAGAAGATGCTGATGTACGTCTTCCCCATCATGTTCGCCGTCTTCGGTATCAACTTCCCCGTCGGTGTTCTCGTCTACTGGCTGACCACCAACGTGTGGACCATGGGCCAGCAGATGTACGTCATCCGCCAGAACCCCACCCCGGGCTCCAAGGCGCAGGCCGCCTTCCTTGAACGTCTGCAGTCCAAGCTGGTGAAGAACAACGGCGAGAAGCTCCGCCGCGGTGAGAAGAACATCATCAAGGCGATCGTCGCCAAGGGCCGCGACCGCAATGAGAACGAGCGCAAGTTCATCAACGGCCTGAGCAAGGCCGGCCTGGCGGCCAATGCCGAGGGCCTGGTGACGAAGAGCGACAGCGCGGTGGCGGTGCTCGATGGTGAGGACGGGGCGGCTCCTGCCGGTGCGGCCAAGCGTCAGCAGCCCAAGCGGCAGTCCAAGTCGCAGCGTCAGTCCGGCGCCTCCCAGCAGGTCTCGAAGAGCGACGACGAGCCGAAGACCTCGCTGACGAAGTCCGACGAGCCGCAGGACGCCAAGCCCAAGACCCCTGCCAAGCCGGCCGCTGCGAAGCAGCAGCCCTCCGCCGGTGCCCGCAGCAAAGCCAAGTCCGGACAGCGCAAGGGCCAGCAGCGGCCCAAGCACCCGTCCAAGAAGTAAGAAGGAGTTCTTCCGTGACGGACGGCACCACCACCGAGGCCGCTGCCGAGGCCGGCGACACCCTCACCCGCCTCGAGCAGGAGGGTGAGATCGCAGCTGACTACCTCGAGGGTCTGCTCGACATCGCCGATCTCGACGGCGACATCGACATGGACGTCGAGGCCGACCGCGCCGCCGTGTCGATCATCAGCGACTCCGGCGGCCGCGACCTGCAGAAGCTGGTCGGCCGCGACGGCGAGGTCCTCGAGGCGCTCCAGGAGCTGACCCGGCTCGCGGTTCACCGTGAGACCGGTGATCGCAGCCGCCTGATGCTGGACATCGCCGGCTACCGGGCCAAGAAGCGTGCCGAGCTCTCCGAGATCGGTGCCAAGGCCGCGGCCGAGGCGAAGAGCTCCGGCGAGCCCGTGAAGCTCAAGCCGATGACGCCGTTCGAGCGCAAGGTCGTGCACGACGCGGTCAAGAGCGCCGGTCTGCGCAGCGAGTCCGAGGGCGAGGAGCCGCAGCGCTTCGTCGTCGTACTGCCTGCCTGATCGGTCCCTCGGCCTGATCGGTCCCGCGGTTTTCCCGGCCCCGTCTGTTCGCAGACGGGGCCGGTCTTTGTCAGCCTGATAGTGAGCCCCTGAGCGCGGTCAGCGCGTCAGCACGGTATTGCGGTACGGAAGGACGGTTCCCGTGACGGAGACGTCAGAGCTCCCCCCGTCGGAGCTCCCCCCGGCGCCCGAGCAGGCCCGAGAGGTGTTCGGTGAGCGCTTCGACGACGCCGTGCGGTACGCGGAGCTGCTTGCCGACGCGGGCGTCAAGCGCGGCCTGATCGGCCCTCGCGAGGTGCCCCGTCTGTGGGAGCGGCATCTGCTGAACTGCGCCGTGCTCTCCGAGGTGGTGCCGGAAGGCGTCACCGTCTGCGATGTCGGCTCGGGCGCCGGCCTGCCCGGTATCCCCCTGGCGCTGGTCCGCGAGGACCTCAAGATCACACTCCTTGAGCCGCTGCTCCGTCGTACGAACTTCCTCAGCGAAGTGGTCGAGCTGCTCGGCCTCGATCATGTGACGGTCGTGCGCGGCCGCGCCGAAGAGGTCATGGGCAAGCTGCCTCCCGTGCATGTGGTCACGGCGCGTGCGGTGGCACCGCTCGACCGCCTCGCCACCTGGGGCATCCCGCTGCTGCGGCCGTACGGCGAGATGCTGGCGCTCAAGGGCGACACCGCCGAGGAGGAGCTCAACGGCGCCAAGGCGGCGCTGGCCAAGCTCGGCGCCGAGAGGACCTCGGTACTGCAGGTCGGCCAGGGCATTGTGGATCCGCTGTCCACGGTCGTACGGGTCGAGGTGGGCGAGAGCCCGGGCGGCGTGCGCTTCGCAGCGAAGCGGGCGAAGGCCGCACGGGTGGGCCGGTCCCGGCGCCGACGCTGAGACTTTCGTCTCCTCGCGCTCAACGGGGCGGTAGGAGCGTGCGGGGGTTGACGTTTTGGCGCGCTGATCCGTCCTGATGACGAGCCATAGGCCACACAAGCTGCCAAACGTACGCACGCCGGAGTGTCGTGCCCTGACGTCGGTGACGCGTCGGCATCGTGTTTCACGTGAAACGTCGCTCACTGCTCCACGGGATCATCGGCCGCAGCCGAAACGCCGCGCCTCGTGATCGCAAACCCCCCGAGAGGGGGATGGAGTTCTCCACAACGGAGGATTCATCCACAGAAGACCGGGCCTCGCTGGTTCACGACCCCGAAGGCATGGGAGGCTCTGTTCATTGCGAGCCTGAAGTCGAGGAGAGTGAATCCTTGCGGTCCGACGCCAACATCGCGGGACCGATGACCGATCCGGTCCCCGGTCCCCGTACCGAGTCAGCAGGGGAGGATGTTTCACGTGAAACACCGCCCCCGATGGATGACACCCCGATTGGTCGTGCTGCCCAACTGGCGGTCGAGGCCTTGGGCCGAGCCGGCGAGGGGCTGCCCCGCCCTGAGCAAACACGTGTCATGGTCGTCGCCAACCAGAAGGGCGGCGTCGGCAAGACCACGACCACGGTCAACATGGCCGCTTCGCTTGCCCTGCATGGTGCCCGTGTCCTGGTGATCGACCTGGACCCCCAGGGCAACGCCTCCACGGCGCTGGGCATCGACCATCACGCCGAAGTCCCCTCTATTTACGACGTGTTGGTGGAGAGCAAGCCGCTCTCCGAGGTCGTGCAGCCCGTGCCGGATGTGGAAGGTCTCTTCTGCGCTCCCGCCACCATCGATCTCGCCGGTGCGGAGATCGAGCTGGTGTCCCTCGTGGCGCGGGAGAGCCGGCTGCAGCGGGCCATCCAGGCTTACGAGCAGCCGCTGGACTACATCCTCATCGACTGCCCGCCGTCGCTCGGCCTGCTCACGGTCAACGCTCTGGTGGCGGGTAACGAGGTGCTCATCCCGATCCAGTGCGAGTACTACGCGCTGGAGGGCCTCGGTCAGCTGCTGCGCAATGTCGACCTGGTCCGCGGACACCTCAACCGCGACCTGCATGTCTCGACGATCCTCCTCACCATGTACGACGGCCGGACCCGCCTTGCCTCCCAGGTGGCGGAAGAGGTGCGGAACCACTTCGGTGACGAGGTGCTGCGGACGAGCATTCCGCGCTCGGTCCGTATCTCGGAGGCCCCGAGCTACGGGCAGACGGTTCTGACTTACGATCCGGGTTCCAGCGGTGCGCTCTCGTACCTCGAAGCCGCCCGGGAAATGGCCCTGCGTGGTGTCAGCGTCCGCCTGGACAGCCCGCACGGTCAGATGGGCGCACAGAACGATCGGCACAGCATGTCGGAGGGGATCCAGTGAGCGAGCGACGTAGAGGGCTGGGGCGCGGACTTGGCGCGCTGATTCCTGCTGCTCCTACTCCGGAGAGCTCTCCGGCCCCGGGTGGCGCATCGTCTTCCCCTTCCGCGGTACCGGTTCTCACCGCAGAGCGCGGCGTGGCCGCCGCGAAGGTGGCGACGCTTCCGCCGGGCAATGTTTCACGTGAAACGGAGCCGCCCGTCGAGCACGAGTCCGCCGAGATCGAAGCGCAGCGCCCCGCGGGTGCTCACTTCGCCGAGGTGCCGCTGGACTCGATCACGCCGAACCCGCGACAGCCGCGTGAGATCTTCGACGAGGACGCTCTCGCCGAGCTCGTCACCTCCATCAAGGAGGTCGGTCTCCTCCAGCCGGTCGTCGTACGGCAGTTGGGCCCCGAGCGCTACGAACTCATCATGGGTGAGCGCCGCTGGCGGGCCTCGCGTGAGGCGGGTCTCGAACGGATCCCCGCGATCGTGCGCGAGACGGAGGACGAGAAGCTTCTCCTCGACGCCCTCCTGGAGAACCTCCACCGGGCACAGCTGAACCCGATCGAAGAGGCCAACGCGTACGAGCAGCTTCTGAAGGACTTCAACTGCACGCACGATCAGCTGGCCGACCGGATCGGGCGCTCGCGCCCGCAGGTCTCCAACACGCTGCGTCTGCTGCGGCTCTCGCCGGCCGTACAGAAGCGGGTGGCGGCCGGTGTGCTCTCCGCCGGGCATGCGCGTGCGCTGCTCTCCGTGGAGGACACGGAGGAGCAGGAGCGCCTCGCCTACCGGATCGTGGCCGAGGGTCTCTCGGTGCGTTCCGTGGAAGAGATCGTCCAGCTGATGAGCGCCGACCAGAAGAAGGCGCCCAAGAGCAAGGGGCCTCGTGCCGGTACGCGGTTGTCGCCGGCGCTCACCAACCTTGCCTCGCGGCTGTCCGACCGCTTCGAGACCCGGGTGAAGGTCGACCTGGGTCAGAAGAAGGGCAAGATCGTCGTCGAGTTCGCCTCGATGGAGGATCTGCAGCGCATCCTCGGCACCCTCGCTCCCGATGAGGGCCCCGTACTGGAGGGCCCTCTGCCGGAGGATGACGGCGAGAGCTGATCGCACCGCACCTCCCTGAAGAGCGAGCCGTGTCCGGAGTGTCCGGAACGCGGCTCGCTCTTTGCTTTGTTGGCGTTTCGCGGCAATCGCAGGGTGGATACGATGCGAGCGGGTATGGCGCATCCACCCATGCACCTCAGGGAGAGGGAGGCGGGGGCCATGCGTACGGTGAGCCGCACCGGGTTGGTGACCGCGGGCCTTGGCCTGGGAGCCGTCGGCGGATTCGTCGGCAGTCTGCTCAGGGAACGGAGCGCGCTCACCGCAGCACGAGTGGCGGCAGGCGAAGGAAGTGAGGAACTGCCTTCATGGGGCGTCGGCTCGTACCGCTCACGCTGGACAACCTTCCGGACCTTCCCAAGCGCTGCCGATCTTGCGTCTTCTGGGAACTGGATCCGGTCAGTGGCCAGGCCGCGGTAAGGGCGGGCACTCCCGAGCTGGAGAAGGAAGCCTGGATCTCCGCCGTGCTCCTGGAGTGGGGCTCGTGCGGTCGTGTGGTCTATGTCGACGAGGTGCCCGTCGGCTTCGTTCTCTACGCACCGCCGGCCTATGTGCCTCGCTCCACGGCTTTCCCCACGAGCCCTGTAGCGCCGGACGCCGTCCAGCTGATGACCGGCTGGATCACCCCGGGGTATCAGGGGCAGGGACTGGGGCGGGTCATGGTGCAGACCGTGGCGAAGGATCTGCTGCGGCGGGGCTTCAAGGCGATAGAAGCCTTCGGAGACGCCCGCTGGAAGGAACCGGCGTGTGTGCTCCCCGCCGACCATCTGCTCGCCGTGGGCTTCAAGACGGTCCGTCCGCACCCGGTGCATCCGCGGCTGCGCCTTGAGCTGCGTACGACGCTCTCGTGGAAGGAGGACGTCGAGCTGGCCCTCGACCGACTCCTCGGCGCCGTGCAGAAGGAGCCTGCGCTGCGGCCGCTGTGAAACGCTTCTTGTTTCACGTGAAACGTCGAGGGGCGGGAGACCGGTCAGGTCTCCCGCCCCTCGACGTTGTAAGGCTCTCGATCTATTCGGCGATGAAGTCCGCGAGGTCGCGCTCGATCGCGGCCTTCGGCTTCGCGCCGACGATGGTCTTGGCGACCTCGCCGCCCTGGTAGACGTTGAGCGTCGGGATCGACATGACGCCGTACTTGGCGGCCGTCGCCGGGTTCTCGTCGATGTTCAGCTTGACGATCTCGATCTTGTCACCGTGCTCCGCGGCGATCGCCTCGAGGGACGGGGCGATCTGGCGGCACGGACCGCACCAGGCGGCCCAGAAGTCCACCAGTACGGGCTTGTCGCTCTTGAGCACGTCCTGCTCGAAGGAGTCGTCGGTCACGTTCTTGAGGGTGCCGGCCACGCTGGGCTCCTTAACTCGGTACTGCGGGTGGGGGAGGTGGAAGTTCAGACGGCAGCCGCGGCCGTCTCACTGTCCGCGAGGGCAGCGAGGAAGCGCTCGGCGTCTAGGGCGGAGGAGCAGCCGGTGCCGGCCGCCGTGATCGCCTGACGGTAGGTGTGGTCGACGACATCGCCGGCCGCGAAGACACCGGTGAGGTTCGTCCGCGTGGAGGGGGCCTCCACCTTCAGGTAGCCCTCCTCGTCCAGGTCGAGCTGACCCTTGAAGAGCTCGGTGCGCGGGTCGTGGCCCACCGCGATGAACAGACCCGTGACGGGCAGCTCGGAGGTCTCGCCGGTCTTCGTGTTGCGCAGGGTCAGACCGGAGAGCTTCTGCTCACCGTGGATCTCGGCGACCTCGCTGTCCCAGGCGAACTTGATCTTCGGGTCGGCGAAGGCGCGCTCCTGCATGGCCTTGGAGGCACGCAGGGAGTCACGGCGGTGGACGATGGTGACCGACTTGGCGAAGCGCGAGAGGAAGGTCGCCTCCTCCATGGCGGTGTCACCGCCGCCGACCACGGCGATGTCGTGGTCCTTGAAGAAGAACCCGTCGCACGTGGCGCACCAGGAGACACCGCGGCCCGACAGCGCGTCCTCGTTCGGCAGACCGAGCTTGCGGTGCTGGGAGCCGGTCGTGACGATCACGGCCTTGGCCTTGTGCACGGTGCCGGCCGTGTCCGTGACGGTCTTGATGTCACCCGTAAGGTCGACAGCCACGACGTCGTCCGGGATCAGCTCGGCGCCGAAGCGCTCCGCCTGGGCGCGCATGTTGTCCATGAGCTCCGGACCCATGATGCCGTCCTGGAAGCCCGGGAAGTTCTCCACCTCGGTGGTGTTCATCAGCGCACCGCCGGCGGTGACGGCGCCCTCGAACACGAGCGGCTTCAGCGACGCGCGCGCGGTGTAGAGCGCCGCCGTGTAACCGGCGGGCCCGGAGCCGATGATGATCACGTTACGGACGTCGCTCACGGGTTGATTCCTCGTCTCTGCGGACTGACTGCCTACTGCCTCGGGGGAGCCCTACCGGGACTCTCACCCCACCCAACGGATCCTACGGGGCATGCATTCCCGGCATGACCGCGTTCGGGGTGTGTTCCTGAGCCAGAGGCTCCGCAGAGCCTTGCGTTCCGTGGTGTGCCCCCTCGGGCGCGGGTCAGTTCCGTGGGAAGGAGGTCTCCAGCAGAACCTTGCCCTTGGCGGTGGACTGGTCCTCCTTGAGGCACGCGGAAGCCACCACATAGGCGGAGACCTGGCTCGCCTCCGAGGCGTGCGGGAGCACCACCAGATAGGCGGGTGCCCCCTTGTACGTCCCGCTCTCGGACGCTAGGGGCTCCTCGTCGCGGGCGATCCCCCGAGCGATGCACTCAGGGACCCCGGGGGTGTCCTTCGTGCGCGGTGTGGTGGGCGTCTCGCCGAGGGTGGAGTTCGGTCCCACGGAGTTCGACTCGGTACTGGTCCGGGCGGCCACCAGGGTTTCCACACGGGTCTTGAGGTCGCCGCCGGAGAACTTCTCTGTGGCTTGTGTGCCCGTCCCCTGGCCGCTGTCCGGCAGGAACACGAGTGTGCCGATACCGACCGCGGCAACGGTGGCGAGGGCGCCGAGCGCAGCAGCCGCCACACGACGGCGCCGCCTCGGTGTGCGACCCGGGCCTGTGGCTCCTCGCGAATGTCCCAGGGGGCGCTGTGAAGGTGATGTTTCACGTGAAACATCGGTCGCTACGTCTCGTGCGAGGGCCGTTTCACGCTCGCCGTCGCTCGATGTTTCACGTGAAACATCGAGGAGTACTTCCGTCGCCAACGCGGCATCGATCCGCGCGGCTACCTCGTCCGGCATCCTCGTCTCCGCCGGCAGGGTGCCGAGCAGCCCTCGGATCTCCTCCAGGGATGCCTGTACATCAGCGCACAGAACGCAGTCCTCGAGATGCCGGCGTACTGCAGCGGTGCGGGACGCCGAAAGAAGCCCTTCGGCGAGATCGGAGAGCTCCGAGACTTCCGGGTGCTCGGCCGTGCCGGTCGTGGATGTCACGCTCGCCCACCTCCGCCCTTCACGGCTGTTGAATCGCCCGTACCCGTATCCCGTGCTTCTGCTGCCGGTGGGACGGATGTCCCCTCGGTCCGGTTCCTTCCGGACTCCGGTTGCTCCGTGATTCTTTCGCCGACCTCTCCTGAGGGGCCTGTGTCACGGTCCCTCTCGGCACCGGCCCGGAGATGGCTGAGGAGCGGCAGCAGCCGTGCTCTGCCCCGGGCACAGCGGCTCTTCACCGTGCCGGTGGGTACATCGAGAATCCGCGCTGCCTCGGAGACGGGGTAGCCCTGCATATCCACCAGGACGAGCGCTGCCCGCTGATCAGTGGGCAGGGTGCCGAGCGCTTCGATCAGCTCGCGATGCAGATCCTGGCGCTCTGCCGGGGCCGCGGCAGACTCATGCGGCTCGAGCAGCTGCTCCAGGCGCTCGGTGTCGTCGACGGTGGAGGTCTTACGGGAAGCAGCCTTCCGTGCGCGGTCCAGACAGGCGTTGACCGTGATCCGGTGCAGCCATGTGGTGACCGCGGACTGGCCGCGGAAGGTGTGTGCGGCGCGGTACGCGGACACCAGCGCGTCCTGCACGGCGTCCGCAGCCTCCTCGCGGTCCCCCAGCGTGCGCAGCGCGACGGCCCACAGACGGTCCCGATGGCGCCCGACGATCTCCCCGAACGCCTCGGGATCGCCGGCGACATGGCGGGACAGCAGATCCTGATCGCTCATGTCGCCGTAGCCGGCGTCGTGCACCTGGAACCCCCCTCCCCCCGGAGAACCTCAGCCGCTGAACTTCACGTCCGTGATGCCTTGCTTGTAGCCGGCGCTGCTGAAGCCGTCCTGTGGCGCATGCGGCAGTGCGGTCAGCCAGAGCACGACGTACCTGGTCTTCACCGGCTTCTTCGCCTCGACCTTCGCAGAGACGCTCTGCGTCTTTGTCTTGGATCCGATCTGCTGAAGGCCGTCCACGGATCCCGGCGAGAGCGAATCGGCCGCGTAGAGCGAGATGGCCGTGTAGTTGCCGGCGAAGTGAAGCTTTATCGAGGCAGCCGAGACCTCTTGCTCCGAGCCGAGGTCGTAAACGATCCCGACACCGGGCTTTATCTTCATCTCCGGGCCGTCGATGAAGGACTTGGTCCGCCAGTACGAGGACTCGTCGCCGTCGTAGGTCTTGCCGACCTCGCCGGGCGCCTGGGCGCCACCCGAGACGACGAGTTCCCTGGCGTCCTTGATGCTCAGCGGCTTCGGCGCCTTCTGCTTGCCGTCGCCGTTCTCCTCGGACTGCTGCTGGCTGGTGCCGGGGTCACCCGAGCCGCCACGCTCCATCAGCGCGTCCGCGAGCTGCCAGCTGCCGAGGCCCAGCGCCGCGATCAGCAGAGCGGATACCCCCCACTTGAGCGCCTTCCCCGTACGGCCTTCGAGCGGTGGAGGCGGAGCGGGTACCGGCTGGGTCACACCGGGCGGCGGAGTGCGGCCGTACGAGCCTTGCTGGTACGTCGTGCGCTGATATTCGGGAGCGGCCGTGAAAGCAGGCTCCGGTGGCTTGATGCGGGGCAGCTCGGCGACCGCCTTGGCCAGCTCCTCCGGAGTGGTGCAGGGCTGCTCCAGGCGCGAGGCCGTGGCCCCGTTGTTCACCAGGGCGCGCATGGCGAGCTCGGAGAGGCCCCGGTGGACGCCTGCGCGCACCTGGTCGGGGGCGATCTGACCCGCACCCTTGGGCAGCCCGCTCAGACCGTAGGCGTCGACCTCGTACGGCCAGCGCTGCGTCAGTGACGCGTACAGGAGCGCTCCGATGGCCTCGGTGTCGTCGCGCCCCGGGGTGTCGGACTTGATGCCGCGCAGCGCGGCGTTCACGGCGAGGCCACGGATGCGGTACTGGCCGGTGGAGCTGCGCAGCACGGCGCTCGGGGTCAGGCGCAGATGCGCGAGCCCTTCGCGGTGGGCTGCCGCCATGGCCTGGGACAGCTGGCTGACGAGCTGGTACGCGTCATGCGGTTCGAGCGGTCCGGTGGCGAGCAGGGAGGTCAGCTCGGTGGCGTCGGGCAGCCACTCGTGGACCACGTAGACGAGATCGTTCTCCTCGACGGCGTCGAGGACCTGCACGAAGCGCGGGTCGCCGAGCAGTGCCGACGAACGCGCCGCCGACAGCACGGAACGGGCGCGGGGGTGGTCCGCGGGCAGCAGATGGACACCGACGGCCCGGCGCAGCTTCTCGTCCACGGCTCGCCAGCTGCTGAATCCGTCCAGACGAGTGACGCACTCTTCGAGTCGGTAGCGTCTGGCGAGCTTGTGCCCGCTGTGCAGTTCAGGGGTGCGGACCTGCGGCTGGGTGGCCGCGTCCGTCTTCGGGGTGCCTTCGTCGGCAGCCGTGTGCTCGCTGCGCTCCGCCTCGTCGGCCGTGATCTGGTCCGCCTGCGTGGTCAGCGGTTCGTTCCCGCCGCCTGCTGCCACGTCGACGGCAGCCGTGCTCCGTTCCGCCACCGTCGTTCCTGCCTCCCCATCCGTTGCACGCTGTCCGACGTCAAGCCCAATTGTGCCCACACTCCGGCGCTATGCACGACACGCGGGTACCGCCGAGGGTTGCCCTCAATCGGCCCGGTTCACCGAATGTTCAGCGGCCGAGACGTCCGCGGACCATTCCGACCATCGCGTTCATCTCCTCGATCCGCATCTTGCCGGCGGCGACGAAGAACACTCCGAGCAAGACGGCGAAGCCGACGACCAGTGCGGTGAGCGAGCCGAGGGCGCCATTGCCCAGGGCCTTCATGATCGCGTACCCAGCCGCGCCGCCGAGAACCGCAGCCGGTACGGATGCGATCCCGAGCCGGGCGTACGTACGCAGGACGTGCGATCCGTCGAGGTCACCGCCGAGCTTCACCCGCAGCCGCTTCCAGGCGACGCCGACGCCGATCGCGTAGGCGAGTCCGTACGAGGCGGCCATACCGGTGACGGCCCAGCGGTCGGGCAGCAGGAAGTAGCAGGCGGTCGAGGCCACCGCGTTGACGGCCGCCACGATCACGGTGTTGTAGAAGGGCGTCCGGGTGTCCTCGTACGCGTAGAAGGCGCGCAGGACGACGTACTGGACCGAGTACGGGATGAGTCCGAGGCCGAAGGCCATGAGCATGTAGCCCATGGAGGTCGCGGCGCTGCCGCCCGCCGAGCCGAACATCAGGGTGCACATCGGCACACCGAGGGCGACGAACGCGAAGGAGATCGGCACGATCGCGACGGCCGTCGTGCGCAGGCCCTGCGAGATGTCGTCGCGGACCGCTCCGGTGTCGTTCTCGTGCGCCGAGCGGGAGATCCGCGGCAGCAGGGCGGCCATCAGGGAGACCGTGATGATCGCCTGCGGCAGTCCCCAGATGAGCTGGGCGTTGGCGTAGGCGGCGAAACCCGTGCCGTCCTTGTCGCTGCCGGAAGCGGTGGCGAGCTGGGTGACGACGATCGCGCCGGCCTGGTTGGCGAGGACGAAGAAGATCGTCCACTTGGCGAGCTTGGCGGCCTTGCCGAGCCCCTGGCCCTTCCAGTCGAAGCGCGGGCGCAGCTTGAAGCCGGCCTCGCGCAGATACGGGATCATCGCGAGCGCCTGGACGACGAGACCGAGCAGCACACCGACGCCTAGGAGGCGGACGGCCTCCGACGGGATGGTGTCGACTGTCATTCCGCTGAACTCGGCGGTTCCGTACACCCACAGGAACATCGCCAGCGTGGCGATGATGATCACGTTGTTGAGGACCGGGGTCCACATCATCGCGCCGAACCTGCCGCGCGCGTTGAGGATCTGGCCCATCACCACGTGGACGCCCATGAAGAAGATGGACGGCAGGAAGAAGCGGAGCAGGGTGACCGCGACATCGTTCGCGGCGGGGTTGTTCGCCACCTCGACCGAAAGCGCGCGGATCAGGAGCGGCGCCGCGAACATGCCCGCGACGGTCAGGGCGCCGAGCGCGACCATCACCAGGGTCAGGAGGCGGTTGGCGTAGGCCTGGCCACCGTCCTCGTCGTCCTTCATGGCGCGGACGAGTTGGGGCACGAAGACCGAGTTCAGGCCGCCGCCGACGGTGAGGATGTAGATCATCGTGGGCAGCTGGTACGCGACCTGGAAGGTGTCGGCGAGCACGCCGAGGCCCAGGGCGGACGCGATGAGGATCGAGCGTACGAAGCCGGTGAGGCGCGAGACCATGGTGCCCGCGGCCATCACGGCGCTGGACTTCAGCAGCCCCGAGGCCCGGCCGCCCTTGCGAGCCGCGTGCGAGGCCGGCGGAGGCGGCGGGGGTGAGGCCGGGGCGGGGATCAGCGGTTCGGGGCCGGGGCGGCCGGGAACGCCGGCCTGCGGGGCACCGAAGCCGTGCTGCTCGCCGCCGTGGTGACCGGGCTGGGCGTTCCCGTACGGGCCCTGCTGCGCGTCGCCGTATTGACCGTGTTGGTTGCCGTGGGGCGGCTGCTGGTCCCGGTAGAGCCCGCCGGTCCCCTGCTGGTCCCGGTACAGGTGCGCGAAGGCGTCGGGAGCCGTGCGCTCCTCGCCCGCCTGCGTCACGAGGTCGTCCACGCCCACGAACTGGGTCGTACAGGCGTCGTCGCCGTACGGCAGCTGGCGGGACAGGCCGTCGGGCTCGGGCGGCGGGGTCTGGGCCCACACCCGCGGGTCCGGCGCGTGCTGGGCGGCGGGCGGCTGGGCGTAGAGCTGCTGGGGGTCCGGATAGGTGCCGGGAGGCGGCGGGGGGTGGGAGGCCCGGTCGTAGAGGGCCTCGGCGACCGGGTCCTGCGCTGCGAGGTCCTGCGCCCGGTACGGGTCCTGGTCGTAGGCGTCCTGGACGTACAGATCCGGGGCCGGCTGCTGCATTTCCGGGGTGGGCTGCCCTGGCGGGTACTGCCCGCCGGTCGGATCGCCGCCGCCCGCGCCCTGGCCGCGGTCACCGTCGTACGGCGCGTTCATGCTTACCCCACCTCATCGGTCCCACGGCCCACCGGCCACATCATCGCTCAACGGTCCACTCTCTCACCCGTCCCGGACGGGTCCGTGCTTTCCGTGGCGGTGTCCGGTGTCGGGTCACTCGGCTGCTCCGGTTGGGGGCCGCCTTCATCCTCCGGACCGGGGCCGCTGCCGGTGCCGTCGCCGGGCCCGCTGTCCGTGCCGTCGCCGGTGTCGCCTTCGGGACCGTCCGGGGTCCCGCCTTCGGGACCGTCCGCGGCCCCGCCGTCAGCAGCGCCGCCGTTGCGCTCCTCGGCCCTCGCCGCGACGATCCGCTTGCGCCGCTGGTACATCCTGAATCCGGCCAGGACCAGGAGCAGGAAGCCGCCGGCGATCACGGCGAGGACCGTCGCCGGCACCTCGGTGACCCTGACCGTGAACGGGACGGGGTCGCCGTACTCCTTGCCGTCCGCCGTGACGAGCTGCGCGACGACGTCGACCGGGCCGGTGGCATTGGCCGTGGTGGAGAACTTCAGCGACTGGGCATGGCCGCCCGCGACCTCGACCTGCTGCTCGTCGAACCTCTCGCCGTTGATCTTGAGCCGGTTCGGCTTCGTCGAGGTGAGGCGGAGCCGGAGGTTCTTGACGCCCTGCGCCAGGTTGTTCTGGACCGTGACGGGGATCGTCGCGCTGCGTCCGGAGAGCTGGGCATCGGACTTGTCGATGAGTACGACGCTGCCCGTGAGGCTCGTGAGGTACTTATCGACGCTCTTCCGGTACGCATGGGCTTCCTTCGGCAGACCGCGCCAGGAGGTCGACAGCGCCCGGTCGATGGCCCGGCCGAAGGGCACGACGACCCGGTCGGGGCGGGTCAGGATGACCTTGAAGTCATCGAGCTTCTTCTGAATCTCCTCGATCTCCCCAAAGCCCGTCAGCGCCATCTCCTGCTTGCGCAGAGCCGCCGGGTACGTGTCGGCGGAGGGCACGTCGGTGGTGGCGCCCGGGTCGGGCTTCTCCTTCGCCGAGGTGATCAGGTTCTCGGACTGCGACCAGCTGCCCGAGTCCAGCGCCCGGATCGCCGAGGCCATCGTCATGACCTGCGCGGCCGACGGCATGCGCTGCGGAGCGATCACGACGCTGCGCTGCTTCTCCGGATCCTGAAGGTTGATCATCAGGCTCTGGGCCAGGAACTGCTGTGTGGCGAGCGTGGACTTCTCGGCGCTCGTCATATCGCCCTGGAATGCCTTGGAGAGGCGGGCATCCGCGACCACGGCGGTGGTGCCGTCGCCGATCGGGCGGGCAGCGGTCGGCGTGTAGGAGAGGTTGCCCGTCTCCTGGAAGCTGTCGCTGCGCGCGATCACGTTGTGCGCGCCTGCGGAGGTGGCCGTATCGATGATCTTCGGATCGACGGCGCCTTCTGCCGGCCAGGCGAAGTCGGTGTTCGGCTTGATGTGGAGCAGGGTCTCGAGCGTCGTCACGGACGCTTCGGTGGCGTCCTTGAGATGGCTGAGCGAAACCCGTACGGCATTGCCGCCGTGCGCCATGGACGCGAGGTCGGGGTCGGCGAACGGCAGCGCGACGACCTTCTCGTCCTCCACGGCGTCGACCAGGGAGTTCAGCCACTTCCGGGCGATCTCCTGGTTGTCCTCGCTGCCGGCGACGACCTTGTCGCCGGGCCCCTGCACGTTGTACGGCTGCGCCATCAGCGCCGCGGAGGCGACGAGATCCGGATCGATGACCCAGGTGACGGGCAGCGTGCTGCCCTCCGAGACCATCCGCTCCAGGCGCCCGCCCGGAGCGATCTCCTCGAGCAGGTCCTCGTCCTTGAAGACCGGGGTCTGGTTCGCGTCCGAGGCCGATTCGGCGGTCAGGTGCGTACGGGAGACGAGCGGCCACATATAGCTGACCTTCGTGGGGTCGCTTGCCGCGTCGGGCTGCCAGGGCAGGAAGGTCCGCTCGATACCAAGGATCTGGTTGTACTGGGACTCGGTCCGGCCGGTGAGGGCGACCCCGAGCTGGTAGACGCCCTCGCCGCCGAGGTCGAGTTCCTTGACGGGGATGCTGAGCTGGAAGTCCTCGGTGCCGTGGGGCGCGATCTTCTCGAACTCCTGCAGATACTCGTCGCCGCCGGCCGGGGGCCCCTCGGCGCCGGTGACCGAGTTGGTCTGCCCGGTGGCGGAGTCGATCTGCGTACGGCTGCCCAGCGACTGGCCCACATGCAGCGCCACGGAGGCATCCGTGACCGTCTGCGAGCTCTCGTTCTCGATCTTGCCCCTGATCGTCAGGGTGTCGCCCTCGGAGGGGACCTGCGGGCTGAAGGAGTTGATCGACACCGAGACGGTCCGGGGGCCGGTGGGCTCCGCCTTCACCGCCGTCGACTGACCGCTCGCCGCGTACGCACCCGCACCGCCCGGCTGGGCGAGCAGCCCGGCCAGCAAAGGAAGTCCCACCAGAGGGGCCGCTCTGCGCCGCAGCCACCGGCGGGCAGGTGAGGGACTTGTCCCCTGGAAGTCTGCCGCCTCGGCCACGCGCTCGCCCGTCCCTAGTCGTCGTCAGTGGTCGTGTTTCTGCGTCCCCGCATGGTAACGATGCGAACTGTGGCCGAGTGCCGGGGACTGCTCCACATGAAACCGGGAAGCCCGGGCGGCTGCGGGCACGTACCCTTTTCTGTTGTGCCGAACGCCAATGAAGACAACCTCAATGCACTGAGTCAGGTGCAGCGCCGCGCAGTGAGCGAACTGCTGCGGGTGTCCCCTGTCGCCGACGATCTCGCCCGCCGCTTCCAGGAGGCCGGGTTCACACTCGCCCTGGTCGGCGGCTCGGTGCGGGACGCGTTGCTCGGGCGGCTCGGCAACGACCTGGACTTCACCACCGACGCCCGCCCCGAGGACGTACTGAAGATCGTGCGGCCGTGGGCGGATGCGGTCTGGGAGGTCGGGATCGCCTTCGGCACGGTCGGCTGCCAGAAGAAGGGGAAGGCCGGCGATGTCGAGCAGGACTTCCTGATCGAGATCACCACGTACCGCTCCGAGGCGTACGACCGGACCTCGCGCAAGCCCGAGGTCTCCTACGGCGATTCGATCGAGCAGGATCTCGTACGCCGGGACTTCACCGTCAACGCGATGGCGGTGGAACTTCCCGCGAAGGAGTTCGTCGACCCGCACGGCGGTCTCGAGGACCTCTCCGAGCGCGTCCTTCGCACGCCCAGTACGCCCGAGGAGTCCTTCTCGGACGATCCGCTGCGGATGATGCGGGCGGCCCGCTTCGCGGCGCAGCTGGACTTCGAGGTGGCGCCCGAGGTGGTCGCCGCGATGACGGCCATGGCGGAGCGCATCGAGATCGTCTCGGCCGAGCGCGTACGCGATGAGCTCAACAAGCTGCTGCTTTCCGCGCACCCGCGCAAGGGCCTCACGCTGCTCGTCGACACCGGGCTCGCGGAGTATGTGCTGCCCGAGCTGCCGGCGCTGCGTCTGGAGCGCGATGAGCACCACCGGCACAAGGACGTCTACGAGCATTCGCTGACAGTTCTCGAGCAGGCGATCGCGCTGGAGGAGGACGGTCCGGACCTCACGCTGCGGCTCGCGGCGCTCCTTCACGACATCGGCAAGCCGAAGACCCGGCGCTTCGAGAGCGACGGCCGGGTCTCGTTCCACCACCACGAGGTGGTCGGCGCGAAGATGACGAAGAAGCGGATGCTCGCTCTGAAGTACTCCAACGAGCTGGTGAAGGACGTCACCCGGCTCGTCGAACTGCATCTGCGCTTCCACGGTTACGGCACCGGCGAGTGGACGGATTCGGCGGTACGCCGGTACGTGCGCGATGCAGGGCCGCTGCTTTCGCGGCTGCACAAGCTGACGCGCTCCGACTGCACGACGCGGAACAAGCGCAGGGCCGCGGCGCTTTCGCGGGCGTACGACGGGCTTGAGGAGCGGATCGCGCGCCTGCAGGAGCAGGAGGAGCTGGACTCGATCCGGCCCGACCTGGACGGCAATGACATCCAGGAAGTGCTTGGCGTCGGTCCGGGCCCGGTGATCGGGCAGGCGTACAAGTTCCTGCTGGAGCTGCGGCTGGAGAACGGGCCGATGGAGCGCGACGCGGCGGTCGCGGCGCTCAAGGAGTGGTGGGCCGCCCAGGGCTGAGGCCCTGTGGGGCGGCGTCGACGGGGTCATGTTTCACGTGAAACATGACCCCGTTTCACGCGCGGAGGGCGCGATGTTTCACGTGAAACATCGCGCCCTCCGCGCGTCAGAGCGTCTTACGGCTTGAGCGGAGTGAGGCAGAGGGTGAAGGAGTCCCCGTCGCCCGACTCGTTGTACTCCGCGTACTTGGTGCGGTCGCAGCTCTCGCTGCCGTCCTTCTTCTCGGCGACCTTGTACTTGGCCTTGGAGTCGCCGCAGTCGACGACCTCGAGGTCCACGTTGGTCGCGCTGTCCTCGTTGCTGATGCTCATGCAGTCGCCGACCGCCGCCGTCTTGGCATCGTCACGGCTGGCTATGTAGCCACCACCGATGACCGCGATACCGACGACGACGATCGCAATGTTCTTGAAGCGCTTGAAGTTGGAACGCGCCGGCGCGGGCGGCGGGACCGGAGCGCCACCCTGGTTGAAGTAGGGGGACGGCTGCTGCGGAACCCCAGGCTGGGCCGGCTGCTGGCCATAGGGGTTCTGCCCCTGGGCGAACGGGTTCTGGCCCTGCGGCGGCGGAGTGGTCACGTGGGGGTCCCCTCGAACGAATGCCTGTTGGCGTGGAATTGACGTCCGTGAAGCTATCGGGAACCGATGGCAACTCTGAAGCCCAGAGGGGCTCTGTGGCATTGATGTGACACTTATTGCTGCTCAGATCGGTATATAGCGGCAGTAGTTGCCGCGTAGAGCAATGCAACCGTGACCACCAGCGGCACGGACTTGCCGTCCGTCGGCAGTATCAGCGCCGCCACGGCAGCTGCTCCTACGAACGCGACGTTGAACAGCACGTCGTAGACCGAGAAGATCCGGCCACGGAAGCCGTCCTCCACCACAGCCTGCACGGTGGTGTCCGTGGCGATCTTCGCTCCCTGCGTGACCAGTCCCAGGACGAAAGCCGCGACGAGTATCGGCACCGGGGCGAACGGGAGACCAAGTGCCGGTTCCAGTACGGCTGCTGCGCCCGCACAGGCCACGATCCAGCCCGCCGCTCCGAGCCGTCCCACCGCCCAGGGCGTCACGACGGCCGCGACGAAGAAGCCTGCGCCCGACACGAGGACCGCGACTCCGAGCAGGGCAAGCCCGTCGGACTCGCTGGAGCTCCATGCGTAGCGGCAGAGCATCAGCACCATCACGGTGAGCGCTCCGTAGCAGAAGCGCATCGTGGTCATTGCGGCCAACGCGCGTGCCGCAGGCCGTCGTTCGGGTGCGAGCAGATGCCGGACGCCGGCGGCAAGTCCTCGTGCGGTGGAGGCGACTGCTGAGCCGATACGGGGCTGCACCAGCGAGGGCTCGGGACCGAGGAGGTCGCGTGCGAACCGTACGGCCACGAGGGCCGAGCAGAGGTAGAGGAGAGCGCCGAGCAGCACCACCGCCGCGTCGGAATCGGCAACGAGCAGCCGCACGAGGAAGGCGAGCCCACCGCCTGCCGTGGCCGCGAGCGTCCCGGCCGTAGGGGAAAGGGAGTTGGCGATCACGAGCCGCTCGCCGTCGACCACGCGGGGCAGGGCGGCGGAGAGCCCGGCGAGCACGAATCGGTTCACGGCGGTGACGCACAGGGCCGAGACGTAGAACAGCCAGTCGGGGACGCTCAGGAGGATCAGAAGGCCGGTGACGCAGGCCAGACAGGCGCGCAGGAGATTCCCGTACACGAACACCTGGCGGCGCGGCCAGCGGTCCAACAGGACCCCCGCGAAGGGGCCGATGAAGGAGTACGGAAGCAGCAGGACGGCCATCGCGGAGGCGATGGCCGTGGCCGAGGTCTGCTTCTCCGGCGAGAAGACCACATACGTGGCGAGCGCGACCTGGTAGACGCCGTCGGCACCCTGGGAGAGCAGTCGTACGGCGAGCAGGCGGCGGAAGTCCCGGAAGCGGAGCAGCATGCGCAGGTCACGTACGACGGCCATGAGCACAGCCTCACACAGGGAGCCGCGGACAAAGGGAAGGCCCCCTGCCGCACTCTCTTGGTGCGACAGGGGGCCTCAAGGTCCCTCAGGGGGTGGGTGTTTCACGTGAAACACCCGCGGAGCACCGAGATCAGCGCTCGACCTCGCCCTTGATGAACTTCTCGACGTTCGCGTAGGCCTCGTCGTCGAAGTACTGCACCGGCGGGGACTTCATGAAGTACGAGGACGCCGAGAGGATCGGGCCACCGATCCCCCGGTCCTTGGCGATCTTCGCGGCGCGCAGGGCGTCGATGATGACACCGGCCGAGTTCGGGGAGTCCCAGACCTCGAGCTTGTACTCCAGGTTCAGCGGGACGTCGCCGAACGCGCGGCCCTCGAGGCGGACGTACGCCCACTTGCGGTCGTCGAGCCACGCGACGTAGTCGGACGGGCCGATGTGCACGTTCTTCTCGCCGAGCTCACGGTCGGGGATCTGCGAGGTGACGGCCTGGGTCTTCGAGATCTTCTTCGACTCGAGGCGGTCGCGCTCGAGCATGTTCTTGAAGTCCATGTTGCCGCCGACGTTGAGCTGCATGGTGCGCTCAAGACGGACACCGCGGTCCTCGAAGAGCTTCGCCATCACGCGGTGCGTGATGGTGGCGCCCACCTGGGACTTGATGTCGTCACCGACGATCGGCACGCCGGCCTCGGTGAACTTGTCCGCCCACTCCTTCGTACCGGCGATGAAGACCGGCAGAGCGTTGACGAACGCGACCTTGGCGTCGATGGCGCACTGGGCGTAGAACTTCGCCGCGTCCTCGGAACCGACGGGCAGGTAGCAGACGAGGACGTCGACCTGACGGTCCTTGAGGATCTGCACCACGTCGACCGGAGCCTCGGCGGACTCCTCGATGGTCTGGCGGTAGTACTTGCCCAGACCGTCCAGCGTGTGGCCGCGCTGCACCTGGACGCCCGTGGACGGAACGTCGCAGATCTTGATCGTGTTGTTCTCGCTCGCGCCGATGGCGTCCGCCAGGTCGAGGCCGACCTTCTTGGCGTCCACGTCGAACGCGGCAACGAACTCCACGTCACCGACGTGGTAGTCGCCGAACTGCACGTGCATCAGACCCGGGACCTTGGTGTCCTTGTCGGCGTCCTTGTAGTACTCGACGCCCTGCACGAGCGAGGCGGCGCAGTTACCTACACCGACGATGGCTACGCGAACCGAACCCATTCCGGCTGCTCCCTGTGTGTACGAGGTGGGGCCCACTCACGGACCTCACTTGGTGGTGTCGTCGGACGGATCCGGCCGGGTACTGCCCCCGTGCCGGGGCAGGCCGCCCGTCTCTCCTGATGTGTCCTGCTGAGCGTCGCTCCCGGGCGCGGACCTGCGGTCCCGTCCCGCTCGCTCGCTCTCGATGAGCTCGTTCAGCCAGCGCACTTCGCGCTCCACGGACTCCATGCCGTGCCGCTGCAGCTCGAGTGTGTAGTCGTCCAGGCGCTCGCGGGTACGGGCGAACGAGGCGCGCATCTTCTCCAGACGCTCCTCGAGCCGGCTGCGGCGGCCTTCCAGGACGCGCATGCGTACGTCTCGCTCCGTCTGTCCGAAGAAGGCGAAGCGGGCGGCGAAGGTCTCGTCTTCGTACGCATCCGGGCCGGTCTGCGAGAGCAGTTCCTCGAAGCGTTCCTTGCCGTCCGCCGTAAGCCTGTAGACGATCTTGGCTCGGCGGCCGGTGAGGGATGCTGCGAGGGCGTCCTCCGGCGTATTGCCCGGTTCCTCGATCAACCAGCCGTTGGCGACCAGCGTCTTGAGGCAGGGGTAGAGCGTTCCGTAGCTGAACGCACGGAAGACCCCGAGCGAAGTGTTGAGTCGTTTGCGCAGCTCATAGCCGTGCATCGGGGATTCGCGGAGCAGTCCGAGGATGGCGAACTCGAGGATGCCGGAGCGCCTGCTCATACCTCGCCACCTCCGTACATTCCGGGTCCCCTGGGACTCTTTATGCCGTGCTGATGTATCGACTCGATACATCCTGACGATAGAACGCCCCTCCGGATGCGACAAGAGGGGGGTGGGTGAACGGCGTCACATCAGAGGTCCGTTCACCGATTCACAGCAGGCAACTTGCCTGATTTGGGGTGAACTTCAGGGACTGGCGGGTTTTGACGGTGCGTAGTCTGTGCGCCATGCATTTCACCGAGAGCCACGAGACCCACGGGGGTCGGGGGACAACTGGGGGCGTCGTGGCACCGGATGCTGTGCGGATGAGCCCGGGGAGGGGCCCATCCGTACTTCGGGGGGACTGGAACTCACCTGCCGCCTTCAGGCGTGGGGCACCACGCCTGCCCGAGGAGTAGTCGTTCGATGAGCGAGCACCGTCGCAAGCCTCCGCAGTCGCACGGTGGTGGACGTGCAGCGGCACGGCGCGGCATCACAGGTTCGTCGGGCCGCCGCGCGGCCCCGCGGGGATCATCCGGATCCTCTTCCTCGTACGGGGCTTCGGCCTCGTCGGGTATGTCGGGTACATCTGGTACGTCCGGTGACGACCGCCCCTGGGGCGGCCGGGCCGAGGCGCGGCGTGCCGCGCAGCGCTCCACAGGGGTGGGCGGCGGCGGTGGCCGGCGCCGGGCGCCCGAGGGCGGTGGCCGTCGCGGTATGGCCGCGGAGGCCGGCGGGCGTGGGCGCGGCCGTTACGAGCCGAGCAAGAAGCGGTGGATCGACTATCCGCGCTCGGACCGGGACGGCATGAAGCGTTTCGTTCCTTCGTGGAAGCAGGTCACGGGCTGCTTCATCGGCTTCTTCGGAATGCTCGTGGCGGTGGCGGGGATCGCTTACGCGATGGTGGAGATCCCTACGGTCGACAAGATCGCCGACAACGAGAGCAACGTCTTCTACTGGGACGACGAGAAGACACAGATGGCGACGACCGGCGGCAAGGAGAACCGCCAGATCGTCGACATCGAAGAGATCTCCAAGCACATGCAGGACGCGGTGATCTCCGCCGAGAACGCGAGCTTCGAGTCCGACAGCGGTGTGGACCCGAAGGGCATCGCCCGTGCCGTGTTCAACATGGCCACGGGCGGTGAGACGCAGGGTGGTTCGACCATCACCCAGCAGTTCGTGAAGAACACCTACCTGGACCAGAGTCAGACGGTCTCGCGTAAGGCCAAGGAACTCTTCATCTCGATAAAGGTCGGGACGAAGATGAAGAAGCACGAGATCCTGGCCGGCTATCTCAATGCGGCCTACTACGGGCGCAACGCCTATGGCATCCAGGCCGCCTCGCAGGCCTACTTCAACAAGGATGCCGTCGACCTGGACCTCAGCGAGAGCGCCTTCCTCTCGTCAGTCCTCAAGGGCCCGAACCTCTACTGCCCTGACGGCGGTGTGGGGCCCAACGCGGAGCCGAAGGACAACCGGAAGCGGGTCGAGGCGCGCTGGAAGTGGACCCTCGACCGCATGGTGGAGGTCGGCCGTCTCACGGAGGCGGAACGGGCCAAGGTCACCGAGTTCCCGAAGATAGTGGATCGGAAGTCGGCGCTGGCCGGTCAGACCGGCTACCTCATCGACATCGCGAAGGCGGAAGCCGCGAAGAAGATGGGCATCAAGATCGAGGATCTCGACAAGGGCGGCTACAAGATCTACACGACCTTCAACGAGAAGAAGGTCAAGGCCCTGGAGAAGGCGGTCGCCAAGACCCGCAAGGAACAGGGCAAGCGCATGGACAAGCTGGTCCAGTTCGGCGGCGCCTCGATCGATCCGAAGAGCGGGCAGATCAAGGCGGTGTACGGCGGGGCCGGGTACGACAAGGGCTACTACGTCAACAACGCGCGCACCACGGGTGTGCCGGTGGGATCGACGTGGAAGCCGTTCGTGCTGGCGTCCGCGATGGAGTACGGGACATACAAGACGGGCGGCCAGGGGATCTCCCCGATGAGCCGCTACAACGGGGATGACAACAGCGTCATCTACGACCAGAACGGCAAGCCGATCCCCAATGGCAAGGGCGGGGATTTCCGGCAGCAGAACGAAGAGGACGGCAGGAAGTACGGGCCCGTCACGCTGAAGTTCGCGATGGAGAAGTCCATCAACGTCCCGTTCGCGCAGCTCGGTATCGACGTCGGCCTCGACACCACGCGCAAGACGGCCAAGGCGTTGGGTATCCCTGAGAGCAGCTTCGATACGGGCAACATGAGGAACGTGTCGTTCTCGCTGGGCACGTCCACGCCTGACGCCGTTTCTCTGTCGAGTGCGTACGCGACCTTCGCAGCCGAAGGCCAGCATTTTGAGCCGTACTCCGTCACCAAGGTCGTCAAGGACGAGGTCGAGCGGGACGGGTTCGAGAAGCCCACAGCCAAGGATGCGATCGACCCGGACGTAGCCAACGGCGTCACCGAGGTTCTGGAGAACGTCGTTCAGAACGGTACGGCCAAGCGCATCGCCGACATCGGCTTCCCCACCGCCGGCAAGACCGGTACCACCGACGACAACCTGTCGGCCTGGTACGCCGGCTACACGCCTGAACTGTCCACGGCGATCGGTGTGTTCCGCTCCGACCCGGAGGAAGGCAAGCTGCTCCGCATCACCGGCGACGCCGGTGACTCGATCCACGGTGGTGAGGTCCCCGCGCAGGTCTGGAAGGACTACATGCTCGAGGGCACCAAGGGTGAGGAGCACAGCGAGTTCACGCCCGCCACCGACACCGGGGAGATCGTCGGCAAGCCGAGCCCGTCGCCCACGCCGACCCCGAGTGAGACTCCCGACCCGACTCCGTCGCAGCCTCAGGTGACCCCGTCGCTGCCGGTGGAGCCGAGCCAGTCCTGCAACCAGTGGGATCCGGCCTGCTGGGACAACGGAGGCAACAACAACGGCGGCAACGACAGCGGTGGTACGGACACCGGAGGAACCACCGGTGGCGAATCCTCACCACCACCGACGAGCGAAGAGCCAACGGGCGGTAACGGTAACGGCAACGGTGGCAACGGCGGTTGGTTCGGCGAGACCGGATAGCCGCCCAGGGCGGTGTGTTTCACGTGAAACGCACCAAGGTGAATGTTTCACGTGAAACAGAGGGCCGTCGCACCTCAGGGTGCGGCGGCCCTCGCCTTTTCCACAGCGTCGTACGGCAGGATGAACCCCATGACGAGCACGAGCCCGAGCCCGCGCCCAGGACCCGGCACAGACCCCGCCGAGGAGCCGGTGTCGCCGACACGGCAGGACGAGATCGCCGCGGCCGGCAGTGAACTGATCGGCGGTCCGCTCGGCCGCAGGGCGCTGTTCGGTGGCCATTGGTGGACCCCGGTGCGCATCATCGCCCTCATCGCCATCGGCATGTTCGCGCTCGGCATGGTGCAGAAGCTGCCCTGCTACAACGGCGGTTGGTTCGTCGGCGCAGGCGCGCAGTACACGCACGCCTGCTACTCCGATATCCCGCATCTCTTCCAGGGTCGCGGCTTCGCGGAGGACCTCGTCCCGTACTTCGACCGCATTCCGAGCGATATCTCGGGCGGCATGGAGTACCTCGAATACCCCGTGCTGACCGGTGTGTTCATGGAAGTGGCCTCCTGGATCACCGGCGTCCCGACCGACAGCACCGATTCCCTGCGGGACCGGGAAGAGGTCTACTGGCTGGTCAACTCGGGCATGCTGATGATCTGCGCCGTCGTCATCGCGGTCTGTGTCGCCCGTACGCACCGCCGGCGGCCCTGGGACGGACTGCTCGTCGCGCTCGCTCCGGCCGGTGCGCTCACGGCGACCATCAACTGGGACCTCCTCGCGATCGCGCTGACCGCGGCCGCGATGCTGATGTGGTCGCGCTCTCGGCCGCTGGCGTTCGGCGTGCTGATCGGTCTGGCGACCGCCGCCAAGCTCTACCCGGTGTTCCTGCTGGGGCCGCTCCTGCTGCTGTGCTGGCGGGCCGGGCGCTGGCGGGAGTTCGGCATTGCCTTCGCCGGTGCGGCAGGCGCCTGGCTGGCGGTGAACCTGCCGGTGATGATCGGGGCCTTCGACGGCTGGGCGAAGTTCTACACGTTCAGCCAGGAGCGCGGGACGGACTTCGGCTCGTTCTGGCTGATCCTGCAGCAGCGCATGGACACCCCGCTGAGCACCGAGACGGTCAACACCCTGGCCACGTTGCTGATGGTGGCGTGCTGCGGCCTGATCGCCGCGCTCACGCTGACGGCACCGCGCAGGCCGCGGTTCGCGCAGCTCGCCTTCCTGGTGGTGGCAGCGTTCATCCTCACCAACAAGGTCTACTCACCGCAGTACGTGCTGTGGCTGATCCCCCTCGCCGCGCTGGCCCGGCCGCGCTGGCGGGACTTCCTGATCTGGCAGGCCTGCGAGGTCATGTACTTCCTGGGGATCTGGATGTATCTCGCGTACACGACGAGCGGCGACAAGCACCAAGGGCTGCCGGAGGAGGGCTACCAGCTGGCCATCCTGGTCCACCTCCTCGGCACGCTCTACCTCTGCGCCGTGATCGTCCGCGACATCCTGATGCCCGAGCGCGACCCCGTACGCAAGGACGGTTCGGACGATCCCTCCGGTGGTGTCCTGGACCGTGCCGAGGATGTCTTCGCCCTCGGCCGCGCCGCGCACCCGCCGCGGCATGCGGCCCACGGCACCGAGGGGACATACGTGCAGTGGGGCGTGGAGAAGCGAGGGCTCGGGGGGCCTGCCCCGGAGAGTTCGCCCTGAGCGAACGGCTTGACCCGTCCATACGCCGAAGGGGCGTCCACAACTGATGTTGTGGACGCCCCTTCGGCGTATGCCGGAGAAGACTCAGCGGTCTACGAGCCGGTCGAACTGCGTCGTGGTGTGCCGCAGATGGGCCACCAGTTCCTCGCCCACCTTGGGCTCGGCGGAGTCGGCCGGCACGAACAGGATCGAGACCTGCATGTGCGGCGGCTCGGCGAACCAGCGCTGCTTGCCGGACCAGACGAACGGCGAAAGGTTCCGGTTGACGGTGGCCAGGCCCGCGCGGGCCACGCCCTTGGCGCGCGGCATCACACCGTGCAGCGCCTTCGGCGCCTCCAGGCCCACACCGTGCGAGGTACCGCCGGCGACGACCACCAGCCAGCCGTCCGAGGCGGCCTTCTGCTGGCGGTAGCCGAAGCGGTCGCCCTTGGAGACGCGCGTGACGTCCAGGACCGCGCCGCGGTACTCGGTGGACTCATGGTCGCCGAGCCACAGACGCGTGCCGATACGGGCGCGGAAGCGGGTCTGCGGGAACTGCTGCTGGAGGCGGGCCAGTTCCTGTGCCGACAGGTGGCTCACGAACATCGTGTGCAGCGGCAGCCGGGCCGCGCGCAGCCGGTCCATCCAGCCGATGACCTCCTCGACGGCGTCCGAGCCGTCGGTGCGGTCGAGCGGCAGGTGAATGCCGAAGCCCTCAAGGCGGACGTCCTCGATCGCCTGGTGCAGCTGGCCGAGTTCGTGCTCGCCGACGCCGTGCCGCTTCATCGAGCTCATCACCTCGATGACCACGCGCGCGCCGACCAGGCCGTGCACGCCCTCGACCGAGGAGACGGAACGGATGACACGGTCCGGCAGCGGCACGGGCTCCTCGCCGCGGCGGAACGGGGTCAGCACGAGCAGATCACCGCTGAACCAGTCCTTGATACGGGCTGCTTCGTACGTGGTGCCGACGGCGAGCATGTCCGCGCCGAGGCGGGTCGCCTCCTCGGCGAGCCGTTCGTGGCCGAAGCCGTAGCCGTTCCCCTTGCAGACGGGGATGAGACCCGGGAACTGTTCGAGCACCTGCTTGTGGTGTGCACGCCAGCGCGCGGTGTCGACGTAGAGCGTGAGCGCCATGGCCGGACCCGGAACCTTTCTCGTGTCTGCGGTGTATCAAAGGTATGGAAGGTAATTCTGCGGGGTCGGTTGCGTTGCCGACTCGATACGTGAAATCAGCGGCGCGACATGTAGATGTCGAGCGCCTTGTGCAGCAGCTTGTTCAGCGGGAAGTCCCATTCGCCGACGTACTCGACGGCCTCGCCGCCCGTGCCGACCTTGAACTGGATCAGGCCGAAGAGGTGGTCGGTCTCGTCCAGGGAGTCGGAGATGCCGCGCAGGTCGTAGACGCTGGCGCCGAGCGCGTAGGCGTCGCGGAGCATCCGCCACTGCATCGCGTTCGAGGGCCGGACCTCACGGCCGATGTTGTCGGAGGCGCCGTAGGAGTACCAGACGTGGCCGCCGACCACGAGCATCGTCGCGGCCGCGAGGTTCACCCCGTTGTGCCGGGCGAAGTACAGCCGCATCCGGTTGGGGTCCTCGGAGTTGAGGGCCCGGAACTGCTGCTGGAAGTAACTGAGCGGCCGCGGACGGAACTTGTCGCGGATGGCGGTGATCTCGTACAGGCGCTGCCACTCGGCGAGGTCCTCGTAGCCGCCCTGGACGACCTCGACGCCGGCCTTCTCGGCCTTCTTGATGTTGCGTCGCCACAGCTGGTTGAAGCCCTTCTGGACCTCGTCGAGCGAGCGGCCGGCGAGCGGCACCTGGAAGACGTAGCGGGGCTGCACGTCACCGAAGCCGGCGCCGCCGTCCTCGCCCTGCTGCCAGCCCATACGGCGGAGCTTGTCGGAGACCTCGAAGGCACGCGGCTCGATGTGGGTGGGCTCGATGTCGCGCAGCCGCTTGACGTCCGGGTTCTGGATACCGGCCTTGATCGCGGGGGCGTCCCACTTCCGGATCACGACGGGCGGGCCCATCTTCACGGAGAAGGCGCCCTGCTGCTTGAGGTGGGCGAGCATCGGCTTCAGCCACTCGTCCAGGTTCGGGGCGTACCAGTTGATGACCGGGCCCTCGGGCAGATATGCGAGGTAGCGCTTGACCTTGGGGAGCTGGCGGTAGAGGACCAGGCCCGCGCCCACGAGCTGGCCGGTCTTGTCGTCGAACCAGCCCAGGTTCTCCGAGCGCCACTCGCTCTTCACATCTGCCCACGCCGGGACCTGGCAGTGGCTAGCCGACGGCAGGCTCTGGATGTACGCCAGATGCTGCTCGCGGCTGATGGTCCTCAGGGTCAGGCTCATGCGGGGCGCTCCTCGGCTGGGGTGTCCCCCGGAGTGAAGGGGGTCCGGCTCTCGCGCCGAAGCCTACTGCGCCGGTAGAGCGCCCCGAATGGGCGCATGGCTACTCGGCCCACCGGGATGGGGCCCGGAAGGCCGAGTCCTGGATATACGGAGGGCCCGGGCTTGGAGGTGAGGAGTGGGGCCGGGCCGCCGTTTGGGGCGGGCGGGAAGCGGAGGTCAGCCGCCGTTCGAGGTGGGGGCGGGAGCGCGTGTGGTGACGAGCGGAGGTCAGCCGCCGATCACACCGCCGAAGAGGCCGCCGTGGGCCATGCCGAGGAAGAACCCGACCGCCGCGGCGCCGAGGCCGATGATCAGCAGGGTCCGCTCGCGGGTCGTCTCGGAGATGAACTGTCCGTACGCCCCCGTGAGGATCCCGATGAGTCCGGTCCAGGACGACAGCAGATGGAGGTTGTGGAACATCGCGGAGACGAAGGCCGTGATGCCGAGCACCAGGGTGATCGCAAGCAGCGTGTCCTGGAGCGGATGGGGCTTGCCGTCGGTCGCGAAGAGCGAGGTAGCAGTGTTGGGTCGCATTGCCTGTGCCATGGGAGGCACCTCCTGGCATGAGCGGCGCATCGTAGCGCTGTGGACACCCGATGTGTCTAGATTGCGGCTCTTTACCAGCGGATTTCAACCGGAAGGCATCAGCCAGGTAGTCTGTAACGTCTGCACCGGTGTCTGCCCAGGTCCTCTGGGCTCCCACGGCCAGCTCCCCGCCTTGGCGGGGCCTGATTGTCAGTGGCGGCAGCTACCGTTGCTAACGCATCACAACCCTCCTGCCACGGAACGACCGTGGCCGCTGAGTCCAAAGGAGGTGGGTTACACATGCGTCACTACGAAGTGATGGTCATCCTCGACCCCGATCTCGAAGAGCGTGCCGTTTCGCCGCTGATCGAGAACTTCCTCTCCGTCGTCCGTGAGGGCAACGGAAAGGTGGAGAAGGTCGACACCTGGGGCCGTCGTCGTCTCGCGTACGAGATCAAGAAGAAGCCCGAGGGCATCTACTCGGTCATCGACCTGCAGGCCGAGCCTGCGGTCGTCAAGGAGCTCGACCGCCAGATGAACCTGAACGAGTCGGTCCTCCGGACCAAGGTCCTCCGCCCCGAGACCCACTGAACCTCGCGTTCAGCGGTATCGGGATCTGAGTAGCAGCAAGCAGCCAGCAGCAACCCGCCGAGAGGTATCTCCCATGGCAGGCGAGACCGTCATCACGGTCATCGGCAATCTCGTCGATGACCCCGAGCTGCGTTTCACCCCCTCCGGTGCGGCGGTCGCGAAGTTCCGTGTCGCGTCCACTCCCCGCACTTTCGACCGGCAGACCAATGAGTGGAAGGACGGCGAAAGCCTGTTCCTGACCTGCTCGGTCTGGCGTCAGGCGGCGGAGAACGTCGCGGAGTCGCTTCAGCGAGGCATGCGCGTCATCGTGCAGGGCCGGTTGAAGCAGCGGTCCTATGAGGACCGTGAGGGTGTCAAGCGCACGGTCTACGAGCTGGACGTCGACGAGGTCGGCGCCAGCCTGCGCAGTGCCACGGCCAAGGTCACCAAGACCAGCGGCGGCGCCCGTCAGGGCGGCGGCGGTGGATTCGGCGGCGGCGGTGGCGGCCAGCAGGGCGGCGGCAACTGGGGCGGTGGCCCCGGTGGCGGTCAGCAGCAGGGCGGCGGAGCTCCCTCCGACGACCCCTGGGCGACCAGTGCGCCGGCCGGTGGCGGTCAGCAGGGCGGCGGCGGTGGCAGCTGGGGCGGAAGCTCCGGCGGCTCCGGTGGCGGCTACTCGGACGAGCCCCCCTTCTAGGCCTCACGGCCAAGGAGCTGGGCTTACCCAAACTTCTTGATCACACAGGAGAAACACCATGGCGAAGCCGCCTGTGCGCAAGCCTAAGAAGAAGGTCTGCGCTTTCTGCAAGGACAAGGTCCAGTACGTGGACTACAAGGACACGAACATGCTGCGGAAGTTCATTTCCGACCGCGGCAAGATCCGTGCCCGCCGCGTGACCGGCAACTGCACGCAGCACCAGCGTGACGTCGCCACGGCCGTCAAGAACAGCCGTGAGATGGCGCTGCTGCCCTACACGTCCACCGCGCGATAAGGGAAGGGTGACCGAACAATGAAGATCATCCTCACCCACGAGGTCTCCGGCCTCGGCGCTGCCGGCGACGTCGTCGACGTCAAGGACGGCTACGCCCGCAACTACCTGATCCCGCGGAAGTTCGCTATCCGCTGGACCAAGGGCGGCGAGAAGGACGTCGAGCAGATCCGTCGTGCTCGCAAGATCCACGAGATCCAGACCATCGAGCAGGCCAACCAGGTCAAGGGCCAGCTCGAGGCCGTCAAGGTTCGCCTTGCCACCCGCTCCGGCGACGCCGGTCGTCTCTTCGGTGCCGTTACCGCCGCTGACATCGCCTCGGCGATCAAGGCTGCCGGTGGCCCCGAGGTCGACAAGCGCCGCATCGAGCTGGGCGCGCCGATCAAGGTGCTCGGTGCCCACGAGGCGTCCGTGCGTCTGCACCCCGAGGTTGCCGCCAAGGTGACCATCGAGGTCGTCGCCGCGTAAGCGCTGCGCTCGCTTTGAGCGTGTGAAGGGGCCGTACCCGTTTTGGGTGCGGCCCCTTCTGCTGCCCGGGCTTGGCTGTGCGTCGGCGGTGGGTGTTTCACGTGAAACGTGAGGCTTCCGGGGGTAGGTGTCGGGGCTGGGCCCCTTGCCCCCATCGCGCTGAACGCGCTCGTCCTCAAGCGCCGGACGGGCTGGAGTTGGGCTGATCGTTCAGGCCGGGCGCTAGCGCGTCGCGCCCGTGACGATCCATCGGCCCGAGCGGGTGCGGGTCCACAGGGTCAGCATGCGGACCGTCATCATCAGCGTCATCGCCAGCCAGACCGCTGTCAGGCCGCCGCCGAAGACGGGGATGAGCAAGGCGACCGGGGTGAAGACGGCCAGTGTGGCGAGCATGGCCCAGGCCAGATACGGTCCGTCGCCCGCCCCCATCAGGACGCCGTCGAGGATGAAGACGATCCCGGAGATCGGCTGCGAGACGGCCACCACGATCAGAGCGGGCAGCGCCACGTCATGGACGGTGGTGTCGCTGGTGAACACCGGCAGGATCAGCGGGCTGGTCGCCACCACCAGGAGACCGAGCACGACTCCGGAGGCGACGCCCCACTGCACCATCCGCCGGCAGGCGCCCCGCGCTCCCTCCTCGTCCCCCGCTCCCAGATAGCGGCCGATGATGGCCTGGCCCGCGATGGCGATCGCGTCCAGGGCGAAGGCCAGCAGACTCCACAGGGACAGGATGATCTGGTGGGCTGCGATCTCGGCGTCGCCGAGGCGGGCGGCCACGGCGGTGGCGATCATCAGGATCGCGCGCAGCGACAGCGTGCGGACGAGCAGCGGCGCGCCTGCCTGGGCGCAGGCCCGGATGCCGGCGGCGTCCGGCTTCAGCGAGGCGCCATGGCGTCGTGCTCCGCGGACCACGACGACGAGGTACGCGGCGGCCATGCCGTACTGCGCGAGGACCGTGCCCCAGGCGGAACCGGCGATGCCGAGGTCGGCGCCGTAGACGAGGCCCGCGTTGAGGGCGGCGTTGGCGGTGAAGCCGCCGATGGCCACGTACAGCGGGGTCTTGGTGTCCTGCAGTCCGCGCAGCACGCCGGTCGCCGCGAGGACGATGAGCATGGCCGGGATGCCGATCGCGGAGATGCGCAGATACGTGATGGCGTAGGGCGCCGCGGTGTCCGAGGCGCCGAGGAGATCGACGATCGCGGGGGAGGTGGGGAGGACGACGGCGAGGGTGGCGACGCCGAGCAGTATCGCCAGCCAGATGCCGTCCATGCCCTGGCGGATCGCGGACTGGAGGTCTCCGGCTCCGACCCTGCGCGCGACGGCCGCCGTGGTGGCGTACGCGAGGAAGACGAAGACGGCGACGGCGGTCAGGAGCAGGCTCGAGGCGACCGCGAGACCGGCGAGCTGAGCGGTGCCGAGATGCCCCACGATGGCGCTGTCCACCATCACGAAGAGCGGCTCGGCGACCAGCGCACCGAAGGCGGGCACGGCGAGCGCGATGATCTCGCGGTCATGTGCCCGGCGGACAGCCTTGGAGGTCGGGGGAGCCTGTGTCATGGGCACCAATCTAATCTTCCACAGGTAATGGATGCAAGTGGCTTCTGGCTATTACATTGCCGCCAGTTGGGCCGATCGCGGCGCACCGTTTGTCGTGATCTTGGTCCGACTGGGGAAGTTTTTTCTCTGCACAGTGGGTGGACAAGGAAACAGCAGGTCAGGTGGGGTTTGTGGAAGACCTTGAGGGCTTGTTCACAGCACTGTCCACCGGGCCGTGCACAGGATTGGCGGGGTTCTCCACAGCATCGGGGCCGCTATCCACAGGGCCTGTGGATAACCAGATTGGCTGACGGTGCCCGGGGCCCTACCGTGGTGCGGCGCCCGCGTCTTTTCTCCTGCCTCGAACCCCTGTGGATTCCTGCCCGGAAACCCCTGTGGATCCGTCGCGTCGGAAGCGGAGTCGGGCCTCTTATTTGTCAGTGTCGTGCCGTAGGAATGAGGGGCACGGCGAGGTCCGCTCGGCGGACGGGAGGAGGTGGCCCGGTGAGTATCTCCGAGCCCTTGGACGACCCGTGGGCCGACAGCGGTCCCGGTGATCGTCTGCCTGTCTCCCGTCAGCGCGCCAACGGCGGCCGTGGCCGCGACGAGCAGCATGAGCGCGGCCGCGACGGCGGTGGCTGGGACGGGGGCTCGGCCTTCGAGCGCGTACCGCCCCAGGATCTGGACGCGGAGCAGTCGGTGCTCGGCGGCATGCTCCTGTCCAAGGACGCGATCGCCGATGTCGTCGAGGTCATCAAGGGCCATGACTTCTACCGGCCGGCGCACGAGACCATCTTCCAGGCGATTCTCGATCTCTACGCCAAGGGCGAGCCGGCCGACCCGATCACGGTCGCGGCCGAGCTGGTCAAGCGCGGCGAGATCACCAAGGTCGGCGGAGCCCCGTATCTGCACACGCTGGTGCAGACGGTGCCGACCGCGGCCAACGCCGAGTACTACGCGGAGATCGTCCACGAGCGGGCCGTCCTGCGCCGCCTCGTGGAGGCCGGCACCAAGATCACGCAGATGGGATACGCGGCCGACGGCGATGTCGACGAGATCGTCAACAGCGCACAGGCCGAGATCTACGCCGTCACCGAGCAGCGCACCAGCGAGGACTACCTCCCGCTCGGCGACATCATGGAGGGCGCGCTCGACGAGATCGAGGCGATCGGCTCCCGCAGCGGGGAGATGACCGGTGTGCCCACCGGGTTCTCCGACTTCGACTCCCTCACCAACGGTCTCCACCCGGGCCAGATGATCGTCATCGCGGCCCGTCCCGCCATGGGCAAGTCCACGCTGGCGCTGGACTTCGCGCGGGCGGCCTCGATCAAGAACAACCTGCCCAGCGTCATCTTCTCCCTCGAAATGGGGCGCAACGAGATCGCGATGCGTCTGTTGTCGGCGGAGGCACGGGTGGCGCTGCACCACATGCGTTCCGGCACGATGACCGACGAGGACTGGACGCGCCTCGCGCGCCGTATGCCCGAGGTCTCGGCCGCGCCGCTCTACATCGACGACTCCCCGAACCTGTCGATGATGGAGATCCGCGCCAAGTGCCGCCGGCTCAAGCAGCGCAATGACATCCGGCTCGTGATCATCGACTATCTGCAGCTGATGCAGGCCGGCGGCTCGAAGCGTTCCGAGAGCCGTCAGCAGGAAGTCTCGGACATGTCGCGAAACCTCAAGCTCCTCGCCAAGGAGCTCGAGGTTCCGGTGATCGCGCTCTCGCAGCTGAACCGTGGTCCCGAGCAGCGTACGGACAAGAAGCCGATGGTCTCCGACCTGCGTGAATCCGGCTCCATCGAGCAGGACGCGGACATGGTCATCCTGCTGCATCGCGAGGACGCGTACGAGAAGGAGTCCCCGCGCGCGGGCGAGGCGGACATCATCGTGGGCAAGCACCGTAACGGTCCGACGGCCACGATCACCGTGGCCTTCCAGGGCCACTACTCGCGCTTCGTGGACATGGCGCAGACCTGAGCCGGCGGGTTTCTTTCTTCCGGGTGCTCAGCGCCTCGTCTCGTACCTGCTCAGGATCACGCCGCCGGCCAGCGTCCGAGTCTCCACCAGGTCCAGGTTCACCCAGCTGTCCAGCGCGGTGAAGAACGGAGTGCCGCCGCCCACCAGGACCGGCGCGGTGGCCAGCAGGTACTCGTCGATCAGCCCCGCCCGCATGACCGCACCGGCGAGCGTCGCGCCGCAGAGGTGCATCGGGCCGCCGTCCTCGGCTTTGAGCCGGGTGATCTCGGCGACCGCGTCGCCGGCGACCAGGCGTGTGTTCCAGTCGACCTTGTCGATCGTCGAGGAGAACACGACCTTCGACATGTCCCGCCAGCGGCGCGCGTACGCGATGTGCGCCGGGGTGGCGTCGGGCTGCTCGTCTGCGGTCGGCCAGTGGGAGCTCATCCCCTGCCACAGCTTGCGCCCGTACAGCGCGATGTCGGTCGCGAGCAGCTGGTCGGACCAGAACTGGAAGAGCTCGTCGCTCGGCACGCTCCAGCCGAGGTCGTCACCGGGCGCGGCGGTGTAGCCGTCCAGGGTCACGTTCATGCCATAGATCAGTTTCCGCATGGGCGCCAGCTTTCTGTGAGTCGGTCTCCCGCGTACGGACCGGCGCGGCGCGGGAAACTCATCGGTGGTGAGACCCCGTGGACGGTTGGACCGGTGTTTCACGCGGGGGACATGACCTCGTACAGGTTGCCCGCCTCGTCCGCGAAGTAGAGGCCGCGGGCGCACAACGGGTGGTCTGTGCGGCCGTTGTCGGGGGTGCGGGGGTCGTTGCCGTACGGGATCGAGGCGCTGTGCAGGCGGGTCAGGACGGCGTCGAAGGTCGCCGGGTCGACATCGAACGCCAGGTGGTGGCCTGTGGGGTGATCGACCGTCAGGAAGTCCAGGGTCAGCGACTCGTTGACGCGGACCGGGGCGAAGTGGCGGTCGGGTCCTGCGTAGTCCAGGCCCATGACCTCGGAGAAGAAGCGGGCCTCGCGGCCGTTGTCGTGGGCCTCGACGATGGTGTGGTTGAGGCTGATCGGCATCTCAGGCCTTTCCGGTGGCGGGGGTCAGAGCTCCGTGCAGGAAGACGTCGACGAGTTCGGCGATATCGCCCGTCGCACCGCCGCCACCCGCCTCGGTGAGCAGCAGGCCGAGGAAGAGCTGGGCGGTGCGCCCGGGCGTGAGGCGCAGGGCTTCGCGTTCGGGCGCGAAGAGCTCGGCCAGGGCGTCACGGGTGGAGGCCATGGCGGTGCTGCGGTCGGGGAGCGTGCCCTCTTCGCGACCGGGCCGCGGCCGGGAGGCTCCCGGGGTGTGGAGCGCGCCGAGGACCGCGCCCATCCGGTCCAGATCCGCGCGCAGGGCCTCGGCTGCCTCATTGAGGCGCTCGGCCAGGGGGCGGTCGAGATCGATGGCGGCGAGCTCGGCGAGGGTGTTGCCGGGGCCGAGCACCGCGGTCACGCATGCGTCCAGGAGCTCGTCCTTGTCGGCGAAGACCCGGAAGATCGTGCCCTCACCGACGCCGGCCGCCTGCGCGATCTGGCGCGTCGTGACGCCCCGGCCGTACGCGATGACCAGCGGAATCGTGGCCTGGACGAGCATGGTGCGGCGCTGCTCCGGGCTCAGCGAGGGTGCGCGCTTCTTCGCGGGCGGGGGCGGGGTCATGGGCTGCCCTTCGTCTCGGCGCGGTGCTGTCGGCCGGGTGCTGTGCTGTACGCCATGGTGCGGAGTGAGTGCTCACTCCGTCAAGTGCCCCGGCGCCGGCCCGGCTGCCTCTGCGGTCGGCGAAATCGGCTCGACCCCACGCCGTCCGCACGATGGACTGGGCCCATGACGTCATCCGGAATCAGCGAAGGCCCTTCTGCGGACGCCTCTGTCGGCGACCCGCGTGCCCAGTTCCATGAGCTTCTCCCCTCGACCCGGCGCTCCCTGCATCACCGCGTGGCCGTGGCCCAGTCGGAAGGCCGGGCGCCCTCCGTCGTGGCCTCGGTGATGCGGGACGGGGAGATCCTGTGGGAGGGGTCTGCCACTTCCGTCGACGGGCACGGTCCCGACGGCGATGTGCAGTACCGGATCGGGTCGATCACCAAGACCTTCACCGCTGTGCTCGTGATGCGGCTGCGGGACGAAGGGCTCCTTGATCTGGGGGATCCGGTCGAGAAGCATCTGCCGGATACGGGGATCGGTGAGGTGACTGTCGGACAACTGCTCGCCCACACCGGCGGATTGGCGGCCGAGACGCCCGGGGCATGGTGGGAGCGGACGCCGGGGACCGAGCGTCCGGAGCTCGGGGATGTGCTCGGGGAGCAGCCGTTCCGGCATCCCGTGGGACGTCGGTACCACTACTCCAACCCCGGCTATACGGTGCTCGGCGCGCTGGTCGAGAAGCTGCGCGGTGCCCCGTGGGAGGAGGTGCTGCGGCGCGAGGTGCTCGAACCGCTCGGGCTCACCCGCACCTCGGCGCAGCCGGAGGGGACGGCCGCGGGTGGCTGGGCCGTGCATCCCTGGGCCGATGTGCTGCTGCCTGAGCAGGTCGAGGACCTCGGGCTGATGGCGCCCGCGGGCCAGCTCTGGTCCACGACAAGGGACTTGCTGCGGTTCGCCGCGTTCCTCGCGCAGGGCGACGACCGGGTGCTGAATGCCGAGACCGTACGGGAGATGCGCGCGCCCGCCGCTCTGTCGGAGGACGGGGACTGGGAGGGCGGGTACGGGCTCGGGGTGCAGCTCTTCCGGCGCGACGGCCGCTCGCTGGCCGGGCACACCGGATCGCTGCCGGGGTATCTGGCCTGTCTGGTGTTCAGCGTGGAGGAAGGGCTCGCCGCGGTCGCGCTGGCCAACTGCACGTCCGGCCCGCTGGTGGGTGCGCTCGCCACCGATCTCGTACGGATCGTGGCCGACGCCGAACCCCGCTTCCCCGAGCCGTGGCGGCCGATGCCGGAAGTCGAGCCGCAGGTACTGGAGTTGGCGGGGCCTTGGTACTGGGGCACCAGCGGGTACGGGCTGCGGGTGCTCGCCGACGGGATCGAGCTGGCCCCGCTGCAGGGCAAGGGGCGCTCGGCGCGGTTCCGGGCCGAGGAGGACGGGACGTGGACCGGCCTCGGCGGGTACTACGCGGGTGAGACATTGAGGGCGGTACGGCGGGCCGATGGCACGGTGAGCCACCTCGACCTCGGGTCGTTCGTGTTCACACGGGAGCCGTACGACGCGGGTGCGCCGGTGCCGGGTGGGGTGGATCCGGAGGGCTGGCGAGGGCTGAAGCTGTAAGGCTCTCCGGTGTCCGTTGGGGTCGTGTTTCACGTGAAACACGACCCCAACGCCGTCAGTGGAGCGGCAGTTTGAAGCCCACGTGGGAGGGCTCGAAGCCGAGCCGCTCGTAGAAGCGGTGGGCATCCGTGCGGGTGGCGTCCGAGGTGAGCTGGACCAACTGGCAGCCCTGGCGGCGGGATTCGGCCACCGCCCACTCGATGAGCAGGGTGCCCAGACCGCTGCCGCGCTCGTCGCCGTGGATGCGTACGCCTTCGATGATGGAGCGGGTGGCACCGCGGCGGGAGAGCCCCGGGATCACCGTCAGCTGGAGCGTGCCGACGACCTTCTGGGCGCGGACCGCGACCATCAGATGCTGATGGGGGTCGCCGGCGAGACGGTCGAAGGCCGCACGATACGGAGTGAGGTCGTCGGGGGACTCGCGCTGGGCGCCCAGCGCGTCATCGGCCAGCATCGCGACGATGGCCGGGATGTCCTCCGTGGACGCGGGGCGGATCTCGAGGTCGCTCATGGGGCCGACCCTATGCACGGTCCCGAGACGGTGTTACGCGGGCACCTTGAGCTCTTCGACCGCCCGGACCAGCGGGGCCAGCTCCGGGTCCTGGGCCGCCGCGTCGAGGGCCTCGCGCAGGGCTCCGTCGTTGGTGGGGCGGGCCGCCGTCAGGAGCGCCTGGCCCTCCTCCGTGACGTCGGTGTAGATGCCGCGGCGGTCGGTGTCGCAGATGTAGCGCTTCAGAAGGCCGCGGTCCTCCAGGCGGGCCACCAGGCGGGTGGTCGCGCTCTGGCTGAGCACCACCGCGTCGGCGACCTGCTTCATCTGCAGATGGCCGCCGGGGCCGCTGTGCTGCCGGCTCAGGACGTCGAGCAGCGAGTACTCGCGGACGCTGAGCTCATGGGCGCTCTGCAGTGCCTTCTCGATGCGGGACTCGATCTGGCCGTGGAGCAGCGAGAGCGCGCACCAGCTCTGCGCGAGTGCGGTCATCGCGGGGTCGGTCGCGGTCATGGCTCTCTCCCTTCGGGCACTGCTGCGGCGCTTTCCGGGTACTGCCCGGCGCTGCTGTTCACCAGGATAGAACACAAACGCAATAGCCAGCGTTTGCAATTAATCAGCGTCTGCAATTATTGTGGACGCTCGTAAGGCGCTGAAGCAACAGTACGGCGCATCCTCCTGTGAAGGTGAACCCTCATGCCTCTCGCACTCCTGGCCCTCGCGATCGGGGCCTTCGGGATCGGCACCACCGAATTCGTGATCATGGGCCTGCTGCCTGAGGTCGCGGCGGACTTCGATGTCTCGATCCCGCTCGCCGGTTATCTCGTCACGGGCTATGCGCTCGGTGTGGTCCTCGGCGCCCCGCTGATGACCGCGCTCGGCACCAAGATCTCGCGCAAGCGGATGCTGATGCTCCTGATGGGCCTGTTCATCGTGGGCAATGTGCTCTCGGCGCTGGCCCCCGCCTTCGGCGTGATGCTGGCCGGACGGATCGTGGCCTCGCTCGCCCACGGCGCGTTCTTCGGCATCGGCTCCGTGGTGGCGGCCGAGCTGGTCGCGCCGGAGAAGAAGGCCGGGGCGATCGCGATGATGTTCACCGGTCTGACCGTGGCGAATGTCGTGGGTGTGCCGCTCGGCACGCTCGTCGGGCAGAGCTTCGGCTGGCGGGTGACGTTCGGGATCGTGGCGGCGCTCGGTGTCGTCGGGCTGCTCGGTGTGGCCAAGCTGGTGCCGGATCTGCCCAAGCCCGAGGGCGTACGGCTGCGCCATGAGCTCGCCGCGTTCCGCAACGTCCAGGTGCTCCTCGCCATGGCGATGACCGTGCTCGGCTTCGGCGGAGTGTTCGCGGCGATCACCTACATCACGCCGATGATGACCGATGTCGCCGGCTATGCCGACTCCTCCGTGACCTGGCTGCTCGTCCTGTTCGGCCTGGGCATGGTGGGCGGCAACCTCATCGGCGGCAAGTTCGCCGACCGGGCGCTGATGCCGATGCTGTACGTCTCGCTCGGCGCGCTCGCCGTTGTTCTGGGCCTGTTCACGTTCACCGCGCACAACAAGATCGCGGCGGCCGTGACCATCGCGCTGGTCGGCGCGCTGGGCTTCGCCACCGTGCCGCCGCTGCAGAAGCGGGTGCTCGACCAGGCTGCCGGGGCGCCGACGCTGGCCTCCGCCGTCAACATCGGCGCCTTCAACCTCGGCAACGCGCTCGCGGCCTGGCTCGGCGGCGTGGTCATCTCGGCCGGGCTCGGCTACACGGCGCCCAACTGGGTGGGCGCACTGCTCGCCGCCTCCGCGCTGGTCCTCGCCTTCGTCTCGGCCGGGCTGGAGCGGCGTCCCGGCTCCGCGGGACGTGTGGTCGCGAGCGGCGTCCCGACCGCGACCGCCTTGGCGGTGGCGACGAGCCGACGCTGACCTGACTCCCGTATCCGCGCGCTGACCAGCGCTCCGTGTCCGCTCGCGATGGCCTGCCTCCCGTATCCCCACGACCGCACCACCTCACCAACCCGCAAGGAGAAACCCCCTCATGAGCACCACCCTCGCCCCCGCCCCGCTGTCCACGGCCGACGCGCAGCTCCTTGTGGATGCCGCGCATGAGGCGGCCGCGGCGGCCGGGGTGCCGGTGAGCGTCACCGTTCTCGACGCCGGCGGGCATCTGCTGGCATTCCGCCGCGACGACCGCGCGGTGCTGATCGCCGGTGAGACCAGCACGCGCAAGGCGTACACCGCGCTGCAGCTCAACGCCCCGACGGCCGACCTCGTCGATGCCGTGCAGCCCGGTGCGCCCTTCCACACCCTGCCGACGGCGCTTGATCGTCCGCTGCTCTTCATCGCGGGCGGCATACCCGTCCGCCGCGACGGCCGTCTGATCGGTGCGCTCGGCATCGGCGGCGGAGCACCGGAGCAGGACCACGGGTTCGGCGTCGAGGCCCTGGCCAAGCTCGCCTAGCAGCACAGACGACAGTGGAGGCGGACCCGCTCGGCGGGTCCGCCTCCACTGTCGTCCGGACTCAGCCCGCCGCCACCGTCAGCGGTGCGAAGCGGCGGGTCCAGTCGCCCGGGAGGTCCGGGATGCCGTACGCCATCACCGCGTTGAAGGCCACCGGCTCCACGCCCTGGGACTTGATCCAGGTCAGGAGCTCCTCGTGGCGGACGTCGATGTCTGTGCGCAGCGGCCGGTCGGAATGCGCCGCGAGGGAGGCGACCAGCGCCTTGGCCGTCTCCGTGTCCCGGGCGATCAGGGGACCGATGACGTGGGTGTCCATGTTGGGCCAGGCCGCCGCGTAGCCGATCAGCTCGCCGGAGTCCTCCGCCACTCGCAACTGGTCGGCGAATGCGGGCAGTCGCGTGAGCACATGGGTGCGGTCGGGGCCGAAGACCTCGGCGTCCAGGCGGAGCAGGGCCGGGAGGTCCTCCGCTGTCGCCGCGCGCGTGGGGACAGCGGGCGCCGGGCCCGTGGCGCGGAAGCGGCCGCGCACCATCTCCGCGCGGCCGATTGTCTTGAAACCGAGCTCCTCATACAGCGGTTGACCGTACGGAGTGGCGTGCAGCGTGACCGGGGAGCCCTCTAGGAGCGCGAGGACCTCCTTCATCAGCCGTCGCCCCACTCCCTTGCGGGCGTGCCGCTGGGCGACCAACACCATGCCGATCGCGGCCAGTTCGGGCTGGTCGGAGGTGCCGTACGACGTGACGGTGCAGGCGGCCACCAGGCCGCCCGCAGGATCGTCGATTCCGTAGCCCTGGCCCGCGGAGAGCAACAGGCCCCACTTGTGTTCCTCGCGTGGCCAGCCGCGGTCCTCGGAGAGGTCGGCGCAGGCGGTCACGTCGCGTGGTGTGAGGCGGCGTACGGGCAGGTCAGCGAGGGAAGGTGTCGACACGCTGGTCAGGCTGGCTGACGGATGTCCTTCGCGTCCAGTGCTTTCCGGGAGCCGGGGCCGTGCTTTCGGCCACGCTCGCCCGCGCCAGGCTTGCCCTGCCGGCCACGTTCCGCCGACTCGGCACGCTGCCTGCGGCCGCGCTTCGTCAGACCCCAGGGCTTGAGCACCGAGATGACCGTCATGAAGAGGTACGCGGAGAGGGAGACGATCGGGCCCATGATCAGGTCCGTGGTGTTCGGGACCGCACCGCCCGCGGCGACCACCTCGGCGGTGTGGGTCACTCCGGGACGCAGCGCGAAGGTGGAGGCCACGGTCGTGGCCAGGGTCAGCCAGAACTTGGTGTAGACCCAGCGGTGCCGGGCGAGTCCCCAGGGGGTGCCCAGCGAGAGCAGGAGTCCGCTGAGCAGCGTGAGCAGCGCCAGCGGAAGCACCAGCCAGTCCGCGAAGATCTTCATCGAGCGGACCGCGGCCTCCGTGGTGGCCGCGGAATCGGTGGTGATCGCCGCGGTGGCCAGGGCAAGCAGCCCGAGCGTGAGCCCGAGCCAGCCGGCAGCGGCGGCGACATGGACGACGAGGGTGGCCCGGCGAGCGGGGCGGCTGAGTTTCACGTGAAACACAGTGCCGTCGGGCAGGGGCCCGGGGCGTCTGACAGCGGGAGTAACCGCGCGTACTAGCGTCGGCGTACATGCCACGCCTACACCTCTTCGACCTGGACGGGACCCTGCTCCACGGCAGTGCGGCCCCGGTGGAGATCTCCCGGCAGCTCGGCCTGGACGCCGAGATCGTCGCGATCGAGCGCGACTTCGTCGCCGGCCGGCTCAGCCCGGTGGAGTACGCGATGCGTGTCCGCGAGCTGTGGGCGGAGCTGACCGTCGCCGATGTGACGGCGGCCTTCGAGGGTGCGCCGTGGCTGGCCGGCATCCAGGAGGCCTGGTCCGCGATCAAGGCGCGCGGGGAGTACGTGGCGGTGGTCTCGCTGTCGCCGTCGTTCTTCGTCGAGCGGCTGCTCGGCTGGGGAGCACACGCGGCGCACGGCTCTGTCTTCCCGGCTGTGCCGTTCACCTCACCTATTGATCCCGACGGCATTCTCGATGCTGGAGGGAAAGTGAAGATCGCGGACGCGCTCTGTGAATCATTCGGGCTGGCCAGAACCGATTGCGTCGCTTACGGCGACTCACGCTCCGATGTCGAACTGTTCGCCGCGGTGCCTGTCTCGGTGGCCGTGAATGCGGATCACCACGTGGCTCAACTGGCCACTCACGCCTATACGGGGCGTGATCTGCGAGCGGCTTGCGAAATGGTGACGCCGGTTCTGTGAAGGAAATTACCGGCGGGTTGTAGCGGAATTTCGCGAGTGGGGGAAGGGGCTTGTGCGGGGGAGCCCGGCCGGTATGGTCGACTCCGGTTCGTGCCGGGCCCCCTTGCGGTCCCGGCACGCAGGTCACTGCAGCCTAACGTCATGGAGGGATCGGTTACCCGGACTTCCCGCTATTTGTCCGATGTCCACGCACCGCATGCCACGCTGCCGTGGCGGGACTGCGGCCCATATCACTTTCCCCGGTACGTCGGTATTGACGGTATGTCCGGAAGTGAATGCGGCGGCCGCAATGCTGCAGAGCGACGTGTGACACAGCACATGTGATGCAGAGCGGGGAATATCGCGCAACTTCCGACAGGGAAGTGCACAGACCGACCGAAAGATGTTCGAGGCGAGGCACAACATGGACGCTCCGACCACCACGTCGGCCGACAACGGCATTTCCGGTGAGGACAGCGGCTGGTTCACTCCTCACCAGTCCAAGGCCGCCGCTCCCCAGCCCGAGCCGGCCGCTCCGCAGCCCGAGGCCGCCATCCCCCAGCCCGCTGACCACCAGCGCGAGACCCCCAAGCCCGAGGCCTCTCGGCCCGAGGCCCCCAAGCGCTCCGCGCACGCCCCCTCACCGGACGCCCAGCTCATCCAGCGCACCATGGCGGAGATCGGCCCCATCGCCGACAAGGTCACCTCGTACTTCTACGCGCTGCTCTTCGTCCACCACCCGCATCTGCGCGGCCTGTTCCCCGCCTCGATGGACACCCAGCGCGACCGGCTGCTGAAGGCCTTGCTCACCGCGGCCGAGCACATAGACAACAAGCAGGTCCTGGTCTCGTATCTGCAGTACCTCGGCCGCGGCCACCGCAAGTACGGCACGAGTGCGGAGCACTACCCGGCCGTCGGCGAGGCCCTGCTCGGCGCCCTGAGCCACTACGCGACCGACAGCTGGAACGCGGAGACCGAAGCCGCCTGGGTCCGCACGTACACGACGATCTCCCAGGTGATGATCGACGCCGCGGCCGAGGACGAGCAGAAGGCCCCGCCCTGGTGGTACGCCGAGGTGGTCTCGCACGATCAGCGCACCTCCGACATAGCGGTGGTCACGGTACGACCCGACCAGCCGTACCCCTTCCTCGCCGGGCAGTACACGACCCTCGAGACCCCTTGGTGGCCGCGGATCTGGCGGCACTACTCCTTCGCCTCCGCCCCACGGGCCGACGGTCTGCTCTCCTTCCATGTGCGGGCGGTGCCGGCCGGCTGGGTCTCCAACGCTCTGGTGCACCGCGCCCGCCCCGGCGACACCCTGCGGCTTGGTCCGCCCGCCGGCACCATGACCGTCGACCACTCCACGGAGAACGGGATGCTCTGCCTCGGCGGCGGCACCGGCATAGCGCCCATCAAGGCGCTGATCGAGGATGTGGCCGAGCACGGTGAGCGCCGGCCCGTCGAGGTCTTCTACGGCGCACGCAGTGATCACGATCTGTACGACATCGACACCATGCTCCGGCTGCAGCAGTCCCACTCGTGGCTGGCCGTCCGCCCTGTCGTGGACCGGCACCGCCAGCATGTCCAACTGCCGGACGCGGTGCGCGAGTACGGGCCGTGGAACGAGTACGACGCCTATCTGTCCGGACCGCCCGGCATGATCCGCAACGGCATCGACGCGCTCCTCGGCGTGGGCATACCGTCGGAGCGCATACGGCATGACGAGTTCGAGGAACTGATCGCCGCGGCGCGCTGAGGGCCCGCGCGCGCAGGCGGAGAGCCCTCAGCCCAGATCGGGCGCGTGCATCGCCCGTACGCCCTCGATGTTGCCGTCCAGATAGTGCCGCAGCGACAGCGGTACGAGATGCACCGAGGCGATCCCCACGCGCGTGAAGGGAATCCGGACGATCTCGTACTCGCCGATGCCCTCCTCGATCTCCGGACCGTGCCGCAGCGAGTGGTCCATGGATTCGAGGCGGCAGACGAAGAAGTGCTGCACCTTCACGCCGGTCGCCCCGCCGTCGGCACCGATGTGCTCGACGGTGTCCACGAAGCAGGGCACGACATCGGTGACCTTGGCGCCGAGCTCCTCGTACACCTCGCGGTGCAGGGCGTCGACGACGGTCGCGTCCTCGGCCTCGACTCCCCCGCCGGGTGTCACCCAGTAGGGATCGATGCCGGGCTTGGTGCGCTTGATGAGGATCAGGTCGTCGCCGTCGAGCAGGACGGCTCGTGCGGTGCGCTTGACCACGGGTCGGACGGTCATGGTGGAAATGTGGCCCGTCATGTTCCATGTGAAACCCGTCATGTTCCACGTGAAACACCACGGAACTCCTGAGAGCTCCCGAGCCGAGGCTCAACACCAGTCGGTTGCGGCGCTCAGCAGCCACTCATGCGCCCGCGCGATATGCGGCATGGCGAGTGTGCCGGTGCGCACCACCAGGAAGTACGTGCGCAAGGGAGGCACCGGCGGTTCGAGCAGCGCGACCACCTCGCCGCGCTCCAGGGCGCCCTGGCACAGATAGCGCGGCAGCACCGCGAATCCCGCGCCCGCGGCGGCACAGGCCAGCACCGCCCGCAGATCGGGGACGACCACGGTGCCCGCGGAGGCGGGCCGTGTGTCGAAGACGGCCGCCCAGTAGCGGGCGACCAGCGGCAGCGATTCATGCACCTCGACGACCGGCAGGCCCTCCAGGGCGAGCGCGCCATGGCGGCGCACCGCGGCGGCGCCGATCTTCTGCTGCCAGGTCGGCGCGGCGACCAGGACATGCTCCTCGTCACAGAGCGCGCTCGCGGTGAGCAGTCCCCCGCGCGGGCGGGCTGCGGAGATGGCGAGATCGTGATGGCCGGCCGCAAGACCCTCCAGGGTCTCCTCGGCCGTGCCGAACGAGGCCCGCAGGGTGAAGCTCTGACCGTCCTCGCCGGTCAGCGCGGTGAGCGCCGGCAGCGCGCGTTCTGCGGTGAACTCGGGCGGTCCGGCCAGATGCAGCGTACGTACGGAGGACTCCTCCGCGATTCCGCTCTCGGCTATCTCGACCAGCGCGTCCAGATGGGGCGCGGCCTTGTGCGCGAGCTCGTCGCCGATCGTCGTGGGGGTCACACCGCGTGCCTGCCGTAAGAACAGCGGGCGGCCCAACTGCCGCTCCAGAGTGCGGATCTGCGAGGTGACCGCAGGCTGTGAGAGACCGAGGAGCGCGGCGGCGCGCGTGAAGGAGCCGGCCCGGTGCACCGTGACGAACGTCCGCAGCAGGGCCAGATCCATGTATCCCCCTCCGAAGCCCGAGCCTGTGGCGAAGTGCCGTTGGCGCCCGAACCCGCCCAACTATAAATAAGTCGATAGGTCGCTGTCGCTACCGTGATTGGACACTGACACAGAGTCAACTAGCCTTGTTCAAGCGGTTCTTCGCGCGCAGAACCGGGGCGGTCCGAGCCACGAGGGGGGAGGCTCGGGCCGTCCGTTGTACGTAGACCGCCTAGTTGTCGCGTCGGCAGCGGCGGCCCAGCGGCCGTGCCCCGCAGAGGGCGGAGTGTCACCGTGTCGGCGCCGCGGGCGCTAGGCATCCGCCGATGCATCCAGTGCGCGCAGCACATCCGTCACCAAGTCCTGCGGGTCCTCCGCCCCTACCGAGAAGCGGATGAAGCCCTCCGGGACGGCGTCCCCGCCCCAGCGTCCCCGTCGTTCGGCGGTGGACCGTACGCCACCGAAACTGGTCGCTTCGTCGACCAGCCGCAGCGCCGCCAGAAAGCGCTCGGCCCGTGCCCGCGAGTCGAGCGAGAAGGACACCACGCTGCCGAACCGCCGCATCTGACGGGCCGCGACCGGATACGAGGGGTCGCCGGGCAGCCCCGGATACCGCAGCTCCGACACCTCGGCTCGGGTGCTCAATGCCTCTGCCAGGGCAAGGGCGTTGGCGCACTGTCGCGCGTGCCGCAGTTCCAGGGTCGCCAGCGAGCGGTGCGCGAGCCAGGCCTCCATCGGCCCGGGAATCGCCCCGACGATCTTCCGCCACCGCCGGACGGGGCCGAGCAGCTCCGGATCACGCGAGGTCACACAGCCGAGCAGCAGATCGCCGTGCCCGGTGAGCCCCTTGGTCGCGGCGGCCACGGAGAAGTCCGCGCCGAGATCGAGCGGGCGCTGGCCCAGCGGCGTGGCCAGGGTGTTGTCCACGGCGACCAGCGCACCCCGCTCCCGCGCGGCCGTGGCCAGGGCACGGATGTCGCACACGTCGAGCCCGGGGTTGGACGGCGTCTCAAGCCACAGCAGCCGGGCGCCGTCGAGCAGCTCACGCTGGGCGTCGCCGCCGGTCGGTGCGGTGCGCACCTCGATGCCGTACGCGATGAGCTGCTCCCGTACGAGAGGAAGCGCCTGGTAGCCGTCCGACGGCAGGACCACGGTGTCACCGGCGCGCAGCTGCGAGAACAGGACGGCGGAGAGCGCGGCCATCCCGGAGGCGAAGACCAGCGACTCGGCGGGCTCCAAGGGTGATTCGAGCTCGGCGATCGCCCGTTCGAGCAGGCTCCAGGTGGGGTTCTCGTCGCGCCCGTAGGTGTAGGGGCCGGTGGGGTCGCCCGCCAAGTGGTAGTGGGAGGTGAACACCGGCCCGGGGAGCGGCGGCTGGAACTGGACGGGCTCGGGGAGACCGGCGCGCAGCGCCCGTGTGCTCTCCCCGAGCCCGTGACCGTCATCGTGTGCCGAACGCGAGGCGCCTATGCCCTCCGGATCCAGGTCCCCGCTCATGCGGCTCCCCGCTCCCCGAGCGCGCCCCGCACGGCCGTGAGCAGCCCAGGACAGGCCGCCTCGACCAGCTCCAGGCAGGTGTCGAAGCCGTCCCGTCCGCCGTAGTACGGGTCGGGGACGTCCAGGTCGCCGGCCGCGCCCGGATCGTACGAGCGCAGCAGCCGCACCTTGTCGGCGTCCGCCGGTGTCGGGGCGAGGCGGCGCAGCGCGCGCAGATGCCCCTCGTCGAGCGCGATCACCAGGTCCCGCCGCGCGAACCAGCCGGCCTGGAACTGCCGGGCTGCGTGCTCGCTGCCGTAACCGTTCTCCTCGAGCACCGCGACCGTACGGGGATCCGCCGCGTCGCCCTCGTGCCAGCCGCCCGTGCCCGCGCTGTCCACCTCGACCAGAGCGTCGAGGCCGGCCTCCTCCACGTACGAGCGGAAGACGTGCTCGGCCATGGGCGAGCGGCAGATGTTGCCCGTGCAGACGAAGCACACACGGAAGGTGCCGGAGGAGGGGGCGTAGGCGGAGCCGGCGGCGTCATACGAGGCCATGGCTCAGTCCTTGTCCGGCAGGACCATGTGCATGGCCCAGGACACGATGCTGATGATCAGGGCGCCGACGACGGCCGTCCAGAAGCCCTCCACGTGGAAGCTGAGGTCCAGCTTGTCCGCGAGCCAGGAGGTGAGCAGCAGCATCAGGGCGTTCACCACGAGGGTGATCAGGCCGAGCGTGAGGATGAACAAGGGGAGGGTGAGCAGCTTCACGATCGGCTTGACCAGGAAGTTCACCAGGCCGAAGACCAGGGCGACCACGATCAGTGTGATCACCTTGCGAGGCGTGCTGTTGCCGGTGAGCGTGATGTCGTGGACCAGCCAGATGGCCACGGCCAGCGCAGCCGAGTTGGCGATCGTCTTGACTACGAAATTCTTCATGTGTCTGATCGTGGCAGACGTGATCGCGGCCGGGCACCGGCGTGCGGCAGCAGGAGAGGAATCGGCAGCTTATGAAGGCGTTCCGACTGGATGAGCTCGATGCCGAGCGGGCCGCCAACGACGGGGCGTACCTGCAGTTTCTGCGCGAGCGGAACATGTCGGTCGGCCTGTACGCCCTGGACGCCGGACAGGCCGATCCGCAGCAGCCGCATCAGCAGGACGAGGTCTACCTCGTGGTGAGCGGCCGGGCCTCGCTCACGGTCGGTATGGAGACGACGACCGTGGGGCGCGGCAGCGTGGTCTATGTGCCCGCCGGGGTGCCGCACAAGTTCCATCACATCAGCGAGGACCTGCGGGTGCTCGTGGTCTTCTCACCGCCCGAGGGCTGAGTCGTCAGGGGGCACACCCCCGGGATCCCTAGGGGTCGCTTCAGGGAAGGACAAGGGCTGCGAGGGCCCCGCCGGGCACCCCTGTCCGCCTAGCATCGAGGCAGGAGCTCACAGGGAGGTCCGGAGAAAGGCAGGACGCCATGAAGGAGATACTCGCGGGGATGCCGTGGTGGGTGAAGTGGATCGCGATTCCGGTGATCGCCCTCGTGGTGTTCGGCAGCGTGCTGTGGACGCTCGTCAGCTTCGTCGTCGGACTGCTCTTCAAGGTCCTCGTCTTCGCTGCCCTCGTCGGTGGACTCATCTATCTCGTACGGAAGTTCAAGGACGGAAGTTCTTCGACGCGTTCCGAATGGTGACGTTTGTTGTCGCCCTTCGTAGCGCTTCATGAGCGGTGAGCAGGCCTCCGGTTCGCTCGCCCGAGGGAAGTTTCCGGCCAGGGCCTGCACTTGGGGTCCGCGGCCGTTAAAGTCCGGAAACCGACGCGGGGCGTACGCCCCGCGCGATCGGACCGCCCACCCCCGCACCCCACGAAGGCGGGGGTTCCCTCGTGCCTGGGGAGTGCACCGTGGCCTCGGCAGAATCCGTCACCGCCTCGACCCCCACCGTCTCGACCGCCTCGACCCCCACCGTCTCGACCGCCTCGACCCTCACCGTCTCGACCGCCGCGCCCGCACCGACCCTGATCGGGTCCGTACAGCGGGCGATGCGCCTGCTCGAAGCGGTCGCTTCGCATGCCGGCGGCGCCCCGGCGAAGCAGCTGGCCCGCGAGGCCGGACTGCCGCTGCCCACCGCGTACCACCTCCTTCGCACCCTTGCCCATGAGGGCTATCTGCGCCGTGAGAAAGGCGTCTTCGTCGTCGGCGAGGCGGCCGAGCGGCTGGCGAGCAACGGGGCCAAGGAGAAACGTCGCACCATGATCGGCGACGTGATGGAGCACTGGCGCGATGTGATCGGTGTGCCGACCTATTTCGCGGTCTACCGCGAGGGCGAGGTCCAGGTCGAAGCCGTCGCGGACTCCCATGGCGCCCGGGCCGTCGAGGAGTGGGCCGACTTCCGGCAGACCGCGCACGCCCATGCCATCGGCCAGTGTCTGCTCTCGCAGCTGGACGAGGACGCACGGCGTGACCATCTCGCCCGCCACCGCGTCCAGTCGATCACCCCGTACACCGTGCGCGACGAGCGTGTGCTGCTGCGCCGCCTTGCTGCCGTACCGCGGATGCAGCCGGTCGTCGAGCGCCAGGAGTACGCGCTCGGCCATGTCTGCGCGGCCATCCCGATCACCGCGGGTTCGACCGCCGCCACCATCGCGATCTCGCTGCCCGTGCACCGGGCGGGCCGACTGCTGCCCGCGGCGCGCCAGTTGCAGACGGAGGTGGGGCGCAAGCTGGGGACGCTGGCCTTCTCGATCAGTCTGTGATCGCCCAGCCCGGGAAGGCGGTCTGTGATCGCTCGGCCTGGGAAGGTTTACGGAACCGCCTTCCGTGTCACCCTCCGAAGTGCCCTGGCGAGTGCTTGTACGGGCGCGGCGCGTGGCGTATCAGTATCTGAAAACTCACTCCTTGTGATCCGATGAGTACGTTCAGCAAACTGCCAGGAGCGTCAGGAAGATGATTCCTGGCCGTGATTCCTGGACATGATTCCGGGCCCAACTCAAGACGCGGCAGACGACGGGGTAGGCGATGCGCGAGTCCGTACACGCAGAGGTCATGATGAGTTTTCTCGTCTCCGAGGAACTCTCCTTCCGGATTCCGGTGGAACTCCGGTACTGGACGCGTGACCCCTATGCCGTGCGCCTGACTTTCCATCTGCCCGGAGACGCCCCTGTGACCTGGGCGTTCAGCCGTGAGCTGCTGGTCGACGGCATCAACAACCCCTGTGGCGAAGGCGATGTGCACATCGCCCCGCATGGCAGCGACCCGCTGTGCGACGCGCTGATCAGGCTCCAAGTGGGCACTGACCAGGCCCTGTTCAAGGTCTCCATCGCACCGCTGATCGCCTTCCTCGACCGTACGGACCGGCTGGTCCCGCTCGGCCAGGAGCGCGCCCTCGCCGACTTCGACACGCATCTCGACGAGGCGCTCGGGCGCATCCTGGCGGAGAGCACGGGCTGAGCCCCCGCCCGCGCGCAGGCCGTATCACCGCTTGCGGCGCCGCCCGCTGCCCCCGCCCAGCTTGATCGCCTTCATCCGCCCCGTCTCCGTGAGGGAAGCCGGTGCCCCCGTCACGGGTGACCCTGGTGCGGGCGCCCCCGGACCCTGCACCCCCGGCCCCTTGTCCTTCGCCACCACCAGCGCCGCCAGCGCCGTCGTCACGGGTACGGACGCCACCAGGCCGATCGACCCGATGAGGGTCCGTACGATCTCCTCCGCCACCAGCTCGCTGTTGGCCACCGTGCCCACGCTGGACTGGGCGATCGAGAAGAGCAGAAGCAGCGGCAGGGCCGCGCCCGCGTACGCCAGGACCAAGGTGTTGACCACCGACGCGATGTGATCGCGGCCGATCCGGATGCCCGCCCGATACAACTGCCGTGCGCTCATGGACGGATCGGCCTGGTGCAGCTCCCATACGGCGGAGGTCTGTGTGACCGTCACGTCGTCGAGCACACCGAGCGAACCGATGATGACGCCCGCGAGCAGCAGACCGCTCATGTCGATCTCGGGGTAGAGGCCGTGGATCAGGCCGGTGTTGTCGTCGGTGTTGCCGGTCAGCGAGGCCCAGCCGATGAACAGCGAGCCGAGCAGCCCGATCAGAAGCAGCGAGATCAGCGTGCCGAGCACCGCCACCGACGTACGGGCGGTGAGTCCATGGCACATGTACAGCGCGAGCAGCATGATCGCGCTGGCCCCGACCACCGCCACGACCAGCGGGTTCGAGCCCTGCAGAATCGCCGGCAGGATGAACAGGGTCAGCACCGCGAAGCTCACCGCAAGAGCGACCAGCGCCATCACGCCGCGCATCCGGCCCACCACCACCACGGCCAGCGCGAAGATCGCGGCGAGCAGCCACATCGGGGTGCCGCGGTTCACATCCGTCACCGAGTACTGCAGTTCCTCGGGAGCGTCGGGCGCGTAGGCGACCACCACCTCCTGCCCCTCCTCCAACTGCCGTGGTGCGTCCGGCTGGACGATCTCGGTGAACGTGCGGCCCTTGTCGGGTCCGGCCGTCACCTCGATCGTCGCCTTCTTGCACTCCCCGGTCGCCTGCTGCTGCGCGGAGTTGCCCTCGGCGGTGGAGGTGTCGCCGGTCGGCGGGACCTGGGAGGCGTTGACGTCCTTGCAGTCGACCTGCTGCACCTCGGTGACCTTCGCCGAGTACGTCTGCCGGTCGAAGCCCACACCGGTGCGCTTGTGCTCGGGCGCAGAGCCGGGCCACAGGATCGCGAGCCCGACGAGCACCGCCGTGGCGAACGGGATCAGAACGGCCGCGATCACCTTGCGCAGATGCGTGGAGACGGGGGCGGCGGGGCCGTGGCTGTGGCTGTGTCCATGCCCCGGAGCGTGCGGGGGATGGGGCGGCTGCTGAGGTGGCTGAGGCGTGGTGGTCACCGACCGATCATCGCAAGAACGAAAGGGGCCCTCTGTTCAGCGTGGCCGACATGACGCTAGCGTGGGGGCACCTTTGCACACGCGGGAGCTCGGAGCACCGGGCTGAGAGGGCGCTGACCTCCGTACGAGATGTACGGATACGGCTGCGTCGACCGCCGAACCTGTTACCGGGTAATGCCGGCGTAGGGAGTAGGTCTCATGACCACACAGGACGTACGCACGCCTGCCTCCAGCTCTGCTGATGCTGACGAGGCCGGGAAGTCCATCGGCTGGCACAAGGCATACGTCCAGGGCTCGCGCCCTGAGATGCAGGTGCCGGTGCGCCAGGTGCACCTCACCAACGGCAAGTCGGTCACCCTGTACGACACTTCGGGCCCGTACACGGACCCGAACGCCGACACCGACGTCCGCCGGGGCCTCGCCCCGCTGCGGGAGAACTGGATCATCGCCCGCGGCGACACCGAGGAGTACGCGGGCCGTCCGGTCCGTCCCGAGGACGACGGCATCAAGCACACCTCGCCGCGCGGGGGCAATCTGCGCAACCTCGACGCGGTGTTCCCCGGCCGTCCGCGCCTGCCCCGCCGAGGCCGGGGCGGCGAGGCGGTGACGCAGCTCGCGTACGCCCGCCGCGGTGAGATCACGCCGGAGATGGAGTACGTGGCCATCCGCGAGAACGTCGCGCCGGAGGTCGTACGGGACGAGATCGCCGCGGGCCGCGCCGTGCTCCCCGCGAACATCAACCACCCGGAGATCGAGCCGATGATCATCGGCAAGCGGTTCCTGGTGAAGGTCAATGCCAACATCGGCAATTCCGCGGTCACCTCCTCCATCGAGGAGGAGGTCGAGAAGATGACCTGGGCCACCAAGTGGGGCGCCGACACGGTCATGGACCTCTCGACCGGCCGCAACATCCACACCACCCGCGAGTGGGTGCTGCGCAACTCCCCGGTCCCGATCGGCACCGTGCCGCTCTACCAGGCCCTGGAGAAGGTCGACGGCAAGGCCGAGGAACTGACCTGGGAGATCTACAAGGACACGGTCATCGAGCAGGCCGAGCAGGGCGTCGACTACATGACGGTGCACGCCGGCGTCCGTCTGCCGTACGTGCCGCTGACGGCCAACCGCAAGACCGGCATCGTCTCGCGCGGCGGTTCGATCATGGCCGCGTGGTGCCTCGCGCACCACAAGGAGTCGTTCCTGTACGAGAACTTCGAGGAGCTCTGCGAGATCCTCGCGGCGTACGACGTCACGTACTCCCTCGGCGACGGTCTGCGTCCCGGCTCGATCGCGGACGCCAACGACCGTGCGCAGTTCGCCGAGTTGGAGACCCTGGGCGAGTTGAACAAGATCGCCAAGGCGCACAACGTACAGACCATGATCGAGGGCCCGGGCCATGTTCCGATGCACAAGATCAAGGAGAACATCGACCTCCAGCAGGAGATCTGCGAGGAGGCGCCGTTCTACACGCTCGGCCCGCTGACCACGGACATCGCGCCCGCCTACGACCACATCACCTCGGGCATCGGCGCCGCGATGATCGGCTGGTGGGGCACGGCGATGCTCTGCTACGTGACGCCCAAGGAGCACCTGGGTCTGCCCAACAAGGACGATGTGAAGACGGGCGTGATCACGTACAAGATCGCCGCCCACGCGGCGGACTTGGCGAAGGGGCACCCGGGCGCCCAGGACTGGGACGACGCGCTCTCGGACGCGCGCTTCGAGTTCCGCTGGGAGGACCAGTTCAACCTGGCGCTCGACCCGGACACGGCCCGCGAGTTCCACGACGAGACGCTGCCGGCGGAGCCCGCGAAGACGGCGCACTTCTGCTCGATGTGCGGGCCGAAGTTCTGCTCGATGAAGATCTCGCAGGACATCCGGCGCGAGCACGGGGGTTCGCAGGCGGAGGTCGAGGCCGGGATGGCGGAGAAGTCCAAGGAGTTCGCCGCGGCGGGCAACCGGGTGTATCTGCCGATCGCGGACTGAACGACGGCGTCCTCTCGATGGCGGGGCGGCCCGGGTTACTCGGTCCGCCCCGCATCGGGCGCGCCGGCGGTTGCGGTGGGGTTGCCGGTGCCGAAGGGGGCGGCCGTACCGAAGGGGTTGTCGATCACGTAGCGCCAGAAGCCGTCCGGGCCCCGGCGGGCCACGTCGGTGGCGGTGCCCTCGATGTGTACGGAGCCGCCGTGCGCGGCGACGCCGGCGATCACGAAGTCGACGATCAGAAGCGCCAGTTCGCCGGCCACGTAGGTGTGGCGCGGCGTCACACGGATGGGCACCCGCAGCGCGAGGAACTCCGCGTTGGCCCGTATCCGCCCTGCTCCCGTGACCTCGTGGCCCGGCTCGGGCACGAAGACCGCCCCGGGCTCGTAGACCTGGTCCAGCACCGCCGGATCGAAGGTGTTGAAGGCCCGGGCGAAGGCATACGGATGCTCGGCTGCGCCGGTCGCCAGCGGCACACTGGGGAGATGCGTCATACGACGAGTGAACAGTCCGGCGAAATAGGTCACCAAACGGAAATCCACGGCTGGGACCCGGAGTTGGTGCCCGGCTCGGCCGGTCGGACCCGCCGCCCCGAGCCCGGCTGCCCCGTGGAGGCCGCGCTCGCCGCCGTAGCGGGCCGCTGGACCACGCTGGTGCTGCGTGAGCTGATGGGCGGCCCTCGCGGCTTCACGGAGCTGCGGACACGGCTGCCGGAGCTCTCCGCGAAGGTGCTCAGCGAGCGGCTGCGCACCCTTCAGGAGAGCAGTCTGGTCACGGTCGAGCGGAGGCGCGGCTTTCCTGTCCGTACGCGTTACGAACTGACAGAGGCGGGCCGGGCGCTGCGCCCTCTTCTGGTCGAGCTGTACGCGACCGGGGAGCGGCTGTTGCGGCTACGGGAAGCCGAACTCCCTGCGCGGCCCGCCCGTTTCACGTGAAACAACGCCTGGCCGGACGGCACCTGAGCCGGACGGCACCTGAGCCGGACGGCACCTGAGATGGACATCACCTGAGCCGGACCGCGGCTCGTCAGTCCGGCTGATGCTCCGGCCCCCCGAAGTCCGGGCTGGAGAAGTCCGGGCTCGAGAAGCTGGGCTTGGGGCCCGCCGGCGGGCCGCCGTCGGGGCTGCTGAAGCCCGGGTGGCTGTAGCCGAGTTGGGGCATACGGCTGGACGGCGGGCTCGCGGTCGGATGCCTGGCCGCACCGGGGTCGGCCAGGGCCTCACGCAGGAACGGCAGCACACCCCGCTCCAGAAGCGCATCGCACCAGGCTTCCCTGGCGCGTGCGACCTCCCCGGTCAGCTCACCGCCTCCGGCCGCCTGCGACGTGGAGCCGTTGCGCAGCGCGGTCATCAGGAGCCCGACAGCCGCGACCAGGATGCCCGCGGCGGTGAGCGCGCCGAAGAACCAGCCGGCCGTCAGGAGGGTTTTGGCGAAGGTGGGTTCGGGGTTGAGCATCTTCAGGATGTAGCCGATGAGCAGGAAGATCGCGGCCGCGGTGCCCGCGAGTACCGGCGCGAGCACGGCGACGACGGCGACCAGACCCGCGCCCTCCGCGACCTCGCCCATGCTCGTGGCCAGGCCCACAGGACCCGTCGACGGCTCGGGGGACTCGGACGCACCGGATTCGGAGACGGCGGCCTTGGGCCGGGCCGGTTCGCGCAGTTCCTCGCGGACCTTGACGTAGTGCTCGTACTCGGACGCGGCGGCGGCGGTGATGAGCGCGGTGGCGTTGAGCGCCATCGTGCGCAGTTGTTCCGGGTTCAGACGTTCGCCGACGGCGGCCAGATCAGGGCGGTGCGGTGCGGAGCGCAGCGCTTCATCGAGGACCCGCTCATAGTCCTGGCGGTCCTCGTTCAGCAGGTGCGGAGCGCTGTTCATGTGCATCCCCCGATGCTCCGTAGGGCCGTGACTCCCGCTCGATCTCGGGCAGTTGGGCGGAAACGGAGGAGAGCCTGCTACGGATAAGCCGATGGTAGAGCGGCTCAGGCACGCGGTGACAGGGGGTTTCCGGAAATTGGCCCGGGGGCCGATCAGGAGTAGGTGCTGTGCACCTGCCCCGGAATCGCTCAGGTATCCAGCGGCAGCCGGCGCACAAGCAGCTTTCCGGCCATGGTCACGCCGCCGTCCATGGCGACGGCGAGGCCGTCCGCGTACACATGGGGACCCTCGACCTGAGGCCCGCCCCCGTCCTCGCCGTCCTCCGAGCCCACTTCGCCGAGCAGATACGGAATCGGGCTGTGACCATGGACGACCCTGCTGCCGCCGAACGCGCCCAGCAGCTCTCGTACAGCCTCGGGACCCGACTGGTCCCGGAAGGCGAAGCGCTTGGTGAACTTGCGGAAGAGGTCCCAGCACTCGTCCGCGTCATTGCGCGTGAGTGCCTCTCGGATCGTGTCGTTGACCGAGGTGATCGAATCGCCGTAGTCGAGATAAGCCGTGGTGTCGGAGTGCATCAGGAGGTGGTCGTCCTCCAGCTCGATCGCGTCGAGCCGGGACATCCACTGGAGGTGGTGGTCCTGGAGACGGTCCATATCGGACTTCTGCCCGCCGTTGAGCAGCCAGGCCGCCTGGAAGGTCGCGGTGCCCGCCCCCGAGTTGACCGGGGTGTCGCCGAAGCGCTTGGCGCCGATGAGCAGCAGCTCGTGGTTGCCCATGAGCGCCTTGCAGTAGCCTCCGGCCGCTGCGGCCTCGGCGGAGAGCCGCATCACGAGGTCGATGACGCCGATGCCGTCGGGGCCGCGGTCGGTGAAGTCCCCGAGGAACCAGAGCCGCGCGTTACCTGCGCACCAGTTGCCCTCGGCGTCGACGAGGCCTTGTTCGCGCAGTGCGGCGAGCAGCTCGTCGAGGTAGCCGTGCACATCGCCGACCACGTACAGCGGGCCGAGCTCCTCGGATCCGGCCGGCTCGGGCGCGGTCGCCGGGACGCGGACCTGCACCGTGTCCCCGCGGTTGATCACCGGGAGATCGCGCTGCGTCGGCGTGTAGCCCTCGGGCTCGCCGGCGTCGCCGAAGCGGTCCGAGGTATCGCCGAAACCCTCGCGGGATTCGCCGAAGCTGTCGCGGGGGTCGCCGAAACCGTCGCGGGGATCACCGAAATGGTCGCTGTTCTCACCGGTACGCTCGGCCGTCTCGCCGAGGTCGGCGGTCTGCTGCACATACGCGGGCACGCGGAAGTCGCGGACCGTGTCCGTACGCACCACGGGTCCCTGACCGGCCCCCTGAGTCATCGACCCCTCCACCACCGTTGCGCCGCATTCCGCCACCGGACCGGACTGCCTGGTCGCGGCCGTCCGTGGTGTCGTGCGCCCATCATAGGAATGCGCCTGGCGCTCTGTGATGCACCAGGGGTGGTGAATCGTGGCAGGACTCGGGGGCGCAGGGGATTTCTCCCGAATTGCGGGCAACCGGCCGTCGATTCGGAACGGCCGGTTGCCGTTTCGGAACGGCGGGCTGCCGCTCGCAAGCCGCTCGTTGCCGTTTCGGAGCGGCCGCCGGACGCTGTGCGGCGGCCGGCGGCCGTCACTCACTGCTCGGGCGTACGGGGCGGACTCACCGTCGTACGCGGGCGGCGGCGCTGCGAGGAGGTCCGGACGATCAGTTCCGTCGGTATCACCTGCTCGAGCGGGCCGGCCGAATCGACCCCCTCGATGGCATCGATGAGCAGCTGCACCACTGCGGTGCCGATACGGCGCGGTTTGAGCGAGAGCGTGGTGATGGGCGGCTCGGTGGTGGCGTACACCGCGGACTCACTGCAGCAGACGAGCAGCAGATCGTCGGGCACGCGCAGCCCGTAGCGCCGTGCGGCGGCGAGCAGATCGGTGCCGTTGGGGTCGAAGAGACCGTAGACGGCGTCCGGCCGGTCGGGCCGTGCGAGCAGCCGGTCGGCGGCGACGGCGCCCGCACACGGGTCGTGCGCCGGGTAGGCCTCGTACACCGGGTCCTGGTCCACGCGCTTGCACCAGCGCAGATACGCGGTGGTGGACAGATGCGTATAGGTGTCCGTCGTGGTGCCCGTGAGCAGGCCGATACGGCGGGCCCCGGCCTCGGCGAGATGGTCGAGGATCTCCATCACGGCGGCCTCGTGGTCGTTGTCGACCCAGGCGGTCACCGGAAGCGAGCCGGCCGGGCGTCCGTCGGAGACCACGGGTAAGCCCTGGCGCACCAGTTCGCTCACGACGGGGTCCTGGTCCGAGGGGTCGATCACGACGGTGCCGTCGAGGGCGACATTGGACCAGACGTCATGGCGTGAGGTCGCGGGCAGGATGACAAGGGCGTAGCCGCGGGCGAGCGCGGCGGAGGTGGCGGCTCTCGCCATCTCCGCGAAGTACGCGAACTCGGTGAAGGTGAAAGGTTCATCCCCGTATGTGGTCACGGTCAGGCCGATGAGGCCGGACTTTCCCGTACGGAGGGTTCGGGCCGCTGCGGAAGGGCGGTAGCCCAACCGGTCGGCGACCTCGCGGACGTGGCGGCGGGTGGCGTCGGGTAGCCGGCCCTTGCCGTTGAGCGCGTCGGAGACGGTCGTGATGGAGACACCGGCAGCGGCGGCCACGTCCCGGATGCCCGCCCGACCCTGCCGGCTTCCCCGAGTCTGCGCCCGGCTCACCTGGTGCTTCCCTGCTGCTGTCATGGCGAGCCGATAGTAGGGCTCATGAGGGTGGTCGACAGGGGCGCATATTCACTCGTTGACAGGCACGTTTTTGCAAGGTCCACTTCCCTTAACTCCCTTGGATACTAAGGGAGTTAAGGGCTTACTGCTCCATCACCACCTCGTGTGTGCGCATGCGCCTGGCAAGTGCTCCATGTTGCGAACAGGTCTCAACTCACCTTCACGGGTGATGCGCGCCACGGCGCGAGCCACCGGCGCGCGGCACCCCGCAGGGCGCTCCCCCCTCCCGTCCACGCCGCGCCGCCCTCGGGAGTTCTCGTTGTCCACAGGCCATTCGCAGGCGAGCGGAATCCTCATAGAGTGAGCAGTATTCGAACCTGAGTGGCACGAAGCCTTCAGTGGCATGAGGAGGACCCGCGGTGAGCCAGAGCCCGAAGCTGCGCGCCGAGCTGGACGGCATCCCGACCTACAAGCCGGGCCGCAGTGTCCAATCAGCGGCTACCGCCGCGGGCGCCGCGGCCGGCGGTCCGGTGGCGTACAAGCTGTCCTCCAACGAGAACCCGTATCCCCCGCTCCCCGGCGTGATGGAGCAGGCGATCGCGGCCGCCGGGTCCTTCAACCGGTACCCGGACATGGCGTGCACGGGTCTGATGAACGAGCTGTCGGAACGCTTCGGCGTCCCGCTGACGCATCTCGCCACCGGCACGGGCTCGGTCGGCGTCGCCCAGTCCCTGATCCAGGCGACCAGCGGCCCGGGCGACGAGGTGATCTACGCCTGGCGCTCCTTCGAGGCGTACCCGATCATCACGCAGATCAGCGGCGCGACCTCGGTGAAGGTGCCGCTGACCGCGGGGGAGGTGCACGACCTCGACGCGATGGCGGCCGCGATCACCGACCGCACCCGACTGATCTTCGTCTGCAACCCCAACAACCCGACGGGCACGGTCGTGCGCCGGGCCGAGCTCGAGCGCTTCCTCGACCAGGTGCCGAGCGATGTGCTCGTGGTCCTGGACGAGGCCTACCGCGAGTTCATCCGTGACGCCGAGGTGCCGGACGGCATCGAGCTCTACCGTGACCGGCCCAATGTCTGCGTGCTGCGCACCTTCTCCAAGGCGTACGGCCTCGCGGGTCTGCGCGTCGGCTTCGCGGTGGCCCATGAGCCGGTCGCGGCCGCGCTGCGCAAGACAGCGGTGCCCTTCGGGGTGAGCCAGCTCGCGCAGGACGCCGCGGTGGCCTCGCTGCGCGCCGAGGACGAACTGCTCGGCCGGGTCGGCTCGTTGGTGACCGAGCGGGGCCGGGTCCTGGAGACGCTCAGGGCCCAGGGCTGGACCGTCCCCGAGACGCAGGCCAACTTCGTCTGGCTGCGGCTCGGGGAGCGCACGGTCGACTTCGCGGCCGCCTGCGAGAAGGCCGGTGTCGTGGTGCGGCCGTTCCCCGGCGAGGGTGTGCGGGTCACGATCGGCGAGGACGAGGCCAATGACCTCTTCCTGGGGGCCGCGGAGGCCTTCCGCAAGGAGCTGTAAGGGGTCCTGGCCGACTAAGGGGACCCAGCCGGCCAAGGGAATCTATTCGGCGACCAGTTCCACCCGGATCGGGTCACCGCTGCGCACCGTCGCGAGGCGTCGGGGGTCGCCGTCGAGCGAGCCGAGCAGATTGCAGGGGCTCGCGAGACGGCACTCCTCGCCGCGGGAGATCGGCGTGGGGCGGTACGGCAGCGCCAGCGCGTCGCCGTCGGTCCAGAACGCCACCGTGCCGGGGTCGACGACCTGCGCGGCGTCGGCCTCCCGCTCGACGCTCACCCCGGTGTCGAAGTACACCTCCTCGCCCCAGGTGTTGGCCGAGGCGGTGAGGGGGAGCGCCTTGGCCAGCGCGCGGCTGGTCGGGGTGTCCTCGAGGGTCGCGGTCAGATGGTCTGCGGGCCAGGAGATGCGTATCTGCATGCCGTGAATTCAACAAGATGTTGAAGTTCTTGAAAAGGGCCGTCTCGCGGAATGAGGGGCCGCTTGGCCCCGGGTGCTTTCGCTCCGCCGCTCCTAGGCTCCCGCCCATGTCACAACTCGGAGCCCTCATCCGTCACATGGGGTGCAAGTCCGGAACGGGGCCCCGCCCGGAGTTGCCGACAAGCGGTACGACATAATGCTTGTGAATGTGAACGCGTTCACAAGCGTGTCCTGGTTGGTCCCGAAATAGGTGGGATCAGAGGGGCAAACTGCCGCTGTGACCACGGCGACGTAAGGAGACTGACGACGTGGACTTGGCTCTGGCGCCGGAGACCCTGGCGCGATGGCAGTTCGGCATCACCACCGTCTACCACTTCCTTTTCGTCCCCATCACGATCTCGCTCGCCGCTCTCGTGGCCGGCCTGCAGACCGCGTGGGTTCGGACCGAGAAGGAGAAGTACCTCAGGGCGACGAAGTTCTGGGGCAAGCTGTTTCTGATCAACATCGCGATGGGTGTCGTCACCGGCATCCTGCAGGAGTTCCAGTTCGGCATGAACTGGTCCGACTACTCGCGCTTCGTCGGTGACATCTTCGGCGCTCCCCTCGCGTTCGAGGCTCTGATCGCCTTCTTCTTCGAGTCGACCTTCATCGGTCTGTGGATCTTCGGCTGGGACAAGCTGCCGAAGAAGATCCACCTGGCCTGCATGTGGATGGTCTCGATCGGCACCATCCTCTCCGCGTACTTCATCCTCGCTGCCAACTCCTGGATGCAGCACCCGGTCGGCTACAAGATCAACGAGGAGAAGGGGCGGGCCGAACTCACCGACTTCTGGCACGTCCTGACGCAGAACACCGCGATCGCCCAGATGTTCCACACCATGACCGGCGCCTTCATGGTCGGCGGCGCGTTCATGGCCGGCATCGCCGCGTACCACCTGATGCGCAAGAAGCACATCGAGACCATGAAGACCTCGCTGCGGCTCGGTCTGGTCACGCTCGCCATCAGCGGTGTGCTCTCGGCGGTCAGCGGCGACCACCTCGGCAAGATCATGTTCGAGCAGCAGCCGATGAAGATGGCCGCGGCCGAGGCGCTGTGGGACGGCCAGACCGAAGCGCCCTTCTCGGTCTTCGCCTACGGCGATGTCGACGAGGGGCACAACAAGGTCGCCATAGAGATTCCGGGCCTGCTGTCCTTCCTCGCGCACAACAACTTCAACGACTTCGTCCCCGGCATCAACGACCTCCAGAAGGAGATGCAGGAGAAGTACGGACCCGGCGACTACCGGCCGAACATCCCCGTCGCGTACTGGGGTTTCCGCTGGATGATCGGGTTCGGGATGGCCTCGCTCGGCATCGGTCTGCTCGGGCTCTGGCTGACCCGCAAGAAGTTCCTGCTGCCGCAGCACCTGCGGGTCGGTGAGGACGAGGTGCCGAACCTCGTGCTCTTCAGGAACAAGCCGCTGAGCGCCAAGTGGGGCAAGTGGTACTGGCTGCTTCTCCTGTGGACCATGCTCTTCCCACTGATCGCCAACTCGTGGGGCTGGATCTTCACCGAGATGGGCCGCCAGCCGTGGGTCGTCTTCGGTGTCATGAAGACCGCGGCCGCCGTCTCCCCCAATGTCTCCCAGGGCGAGGTCATCACCTCGATGACCATCTACACGCTCCTGTACGCGGCCCTCGCCGTGATCGAGGTCAAGCTGCTCATGAAGTACGCCAAGGCCGGACCGCCGGAGCTCACGGAGGACGACCTCAACCCGCCCACGAAGATCGGCGGGGACTCCAAGGATGGCTCCGACCGGCCGATGGCCTTCTCGTACTGAGGGAGGGAGAGGGATATGGAACTCCACGACGTCTGGTTCGTCCTGATCGCCGTTCTCTGGACCGGCTACTTCTTCCTCGAGGGCTTCGACTTCGGGGTCGGCATCCTCACCAAGCTGCTCGCCCGTGACCGCACCGAACGCCGCGTCCTGATCAACACGATCGGGCCGGTCTGGGACGGCAACGAGGTATGGCTGCTCACGGCCGGCGGTGCCACCTTCGCCGCGTTCCCCGAGTGGTACGCGACGCTGTTCTCCGGCTTCTATCTGCCGCTGCTCTTCATCCTGATCTGCCTGATCATCCGCGGTGTGGCCTTCGAGTACCGGCACAAGCGGCCCGAGGACAAGTGGCAGTCCAACTGGGAGCACGCGATCTTCTGGACCTCGCTGATCCCGGCGCTCCTGTGGGGTGTGGCCTTCGCCAACATCGTGCGGGGCGTGAAGATCGACAAGGACATGGAGTACGTCGGCAACTTCTGGGATCTGCTCAACCCGTACGCGATCCTCGGCGGCCTGGTCACGCTGACGCTCTTCACCTTCCACGGTGCGGTGTTCACGGCGCTCAAGACCGTCGGCGACATCCGGGAGCGGGCGCGCAAGCTGGCGCTCACGCTGGGCCTGGTCACGGCCGTGCTCGCGCTCGCGTTCCTGATCTGGACCCAGGCCTCGCACGGTGACGGCAAGTCGCTCGTCGCGATGATCGTGGCGGTGCTGGCCCTGGTCGGTGCGCTTGCGGCCATCAAGGTGGGGCGTGAAGGCTGGTCGTTCGCGCTGTCGGGCGTCACCATCGCGGCCGCGGTGGCCATGCTGTTCCTGACGCTCTTCCCGAACGTCATGCCGTCCTCGCTGAACGAGGAGTGGAACCTCACGGTCACCAACGCCTCGTCCAGCCCGTACACCCTGAAGATCATGACCTGGTGCGCGGCGGTGGCCACACCGATCGTGCTGCTCTACCAGTCCTGGACCTACTGGGTGTTCCGCAAGCGGATCGGTACGCAGCACATCGCTGCCGACTCGCACTGAGCGTGTGAAGTACAGGGGTGCGCCAACACCTGCTCTGACAAGGGCTGTTGGCGCACCTCTTTCTCGTACGGGTTCTCGTCATGGAGGCTGTTTCACGTGAAACCGGTCGATCCGCGCCTCATGCGCTACGCGCAGGCCACCCGCCTCTTCCTCATCGCCATCGTGGTGCTCGGACTCGCGGGGGCCGGTCTGGTCATCGCGCAGGCGATGCTGATCGCCGAGATCGTGGTGGGCGGCTTCGAACAGGGGCTTTCCACTGGGGAGTTGCGCACCCCCTTGTTGCTGCTCGCGGCTGTGGCCGTGGGGCGCGGGCTCGTCGGCTGGCTCACGGAGCTGGCCGCGCACAAGGCCAGTGCGGCGGTGAAGTCCGAGCTGAGGGGGAGGCTGCTCGGGCGGGCGACCGCGCTGGGACCGGGATGGCTGAGCGGTCAGCGGACCGGCTCGCTGGTCGCGCTCGCCACCCGCGGAGTGGATGCGCTGGACGACTACTTCGCCCGCTATCTGCCCCAGTTGGGGCTCGCCATCGTCGTGCCGGTCGCGGTGCTCGCGCGGATCGTGACCGAGGACTGGGTCTCCGCGGCGATCATCGTGGTCACGCTGCCGCTGATTCCGCTGTTCATGATCCTCATCGGGATGGCCACGCAGACCCGTATGGACCGTCAGTGGAAGCTGCTCTCGCGGCTCTCCGGGCACTTCCTCGACGTGGTCGCGGGCCTGCCGACGCTGAAGGTGTTCGGGCGAGCCAAGGCGCAGGCCGAGTCGATCCGGAAGATCACCGGTGAGTACCGGCAGGCCACGATGCGCACCCTGCGGATCGCCTTCATCTCCTCCTTCGCCCTGGAACTGCTCGCCACCCTGTCGGTCGCGCTGGTCGCGGTGACGATCGGGATGCGGCTCGTGCACGGCGAGTTGGACCTCTACATCGGTCTGGTCGTCCTGGTGCTTGCGCCCGAGGCGTATCTGCCGCTGCGGCAGGTCGGCGCGCAGTACCACGCGGCGGCGGAGGGACTCGCGGCCGCCGAGGAAATCTTCGAGGTCCTGGAGACACCGCTGCCAGCCACCGGTGAAGGTCCTGCGCCGCGCGGCGAGTTGAGCGTCGAGGGCGTCACCGTGCGCTACCCCGGGCGCGCTACGGCGGCCGTGGAGAACGTGTCGTTCACGGTCGGCGAGGGCGAGACCGTGGCACTCGTCGGGCCGAGCGGTGCGGGCAAGTCCACCTTGCTGGCCGCCGTGCTCGGTTTCGTACGGCCCGACGAGGGACGTATCCGGGTCGGCGGGACCGACCTCGCGTCCGTGGCACCCGGTGCGTGGCACGAGCAGGTGGCGTGGGTGCCGCAGCGCCCGCACATGTTCGCGGGGACGCTGGCGGAGAACGTACGGCTCGCGCGGCCGGACGCCACCGATGAGCAGGTGCGGCAGGCGCTCCAGGATGCCGGCGCGCTGGAGTTCGTGGACGCGCTGCCCGAGGGCCTCGCCACGCGGCTCGGCGAGGAGGGGGCCGGACTCTCGGCCGGACAGAAGCAACGGCTCGCATTGGCACGGGCGTTCCTCGCGGACCGTCCCGTCCTGCTGCTCGACGAGCCGACGGCCGCGCTCGACGGGGCCACCGAGGCACAGATCGTGGAGGCCGTACGGCGTCTCGCGGTGGGCCGGACCGTGCTGCTCGTGGTGCACCGGCCGGCGCTGCTCGCGGTCGCGGACCGGGTGGTGCGGGTCGAAGGCGGCGCCCCGGCAGCGGAGTTGACCACGCCCGCTTCGGCCGCGGCGGTACGGGAGGGTCTCGCCGAGGCCGCCGCCGGAGGCGAAGGGCTGGCCGCGGCCCCCGTGGCGGAGGACTTCGACGAGCCCGTCGTCGCACACGGCGTTCTCGCCCGCGTACGGAACATGGCCGGCGCGCGCAGCGGGCGGCTGTTGCTCGGACTCTTCCTCGGCAGCCTCGCGCTCGGCAGCGCCGTCGGTCTGATGGCCACCTCCGGCTGGCTGATCTCGAAGGCCTCGCTGCAGCCGCCCGTCCTTCACCTCATGGTGGCCGTCACCGCTACCCGCGCCTTCGGCATCGGCCGCGCGGTCTTCCGGTACGCCGAGCGCCTGGTCACCCATGACGCCGTGCTGCGGATGCTGGCCGACACCCGGGTTGCCGTCTACCAGCGGCTCGAACGGCTCGCGCCCGCCGGGCTGCGCAAGACCCGGCGCGGGGACCTCCTCGCCCGCCTCGTCGGCGATGTGGACGCACTGCAGGACTACTGGCTGCGCTGGCTGCTGCCGGCGGGGGCCGCACTGGTCGTAGGGGTGGGCGCGGCCGGGTTCACCGCGTGGCTGCTGCCCGAGGCCGGGGCGCTGCTCGCCGCCGGACTGCTGCTCGCCGGGGTCGGGGTGCCGTGGCTGAGCGGACTCGTGGCCCGCCGGGCCGAGCGGCGCCTCGCCCCCGCGCGCGGGGTGCTCTCGACGCGGGTGGCCGATCTGCTCACCGGGACGGCCGAGTTGACGGTCGCGGGCGCCCTTCCCGACCGTACGGAGAAGGCGCGCGTCGCCGACGCCGAGCTGACCCGGATCGCCTCGCGAGGTGCGGGGGCGACCGCGCTCGGGGCCGGGCTCAGCGCCGTGATCTGCGGGCTCACCGTGGTCGCCGCCGGGGCCGTCGGGGTGGCCGCGGTCGGGGACGGAAGGCTGAGCGGAGTGGCGCTCGCCGTCGTCGTCCTCACTCCGCTGGCCGCATTCGAGGCCGTCACCGGACTGCCGCTCGCCGTGCAGTACCGGCAGCGGGTGCGGCGCAGTGCGGAGCGGGTCTTCGAGGTGCTCGACGCACCCGAGCCCGTGCACGAGCCCGCGGTGCCCGCCAAGACGCCCGCCGAGCCCTTCCCGCTGCATCTGCGGGGGATCTCGGCCCGCCACCCCGGCCAGGACCGGGACGCGCTCGCCGGCGTCGATCTGACCCTGCGGCAGGGGCGGCGGATCGCGGTCGTGGGCCCGTCCGGGTCCGGCAAGACCACGCTCGCGCAGGTGCTGCTGCGGTTCCTCGACGCCCGGAGCGGTACGTACACGCTGGCCGACGTGGACGCGTACCGGATGCACAGCGACGCGGTACGGCGGCGCGTCGGGCTCTGCGCCCAGGACGCGCACCTCTTCGACAGCTCCGTACGGGAGAACCTGCGCCTGGCCCGGACCGACGCCACCGACGCCGAGCTGCGCGAGGCGCTGGCGCAGGCGCGGCTCCTGGACTGGGTGGACTCGCTGCCCGACGGTCTGGACACGCTCGTGGGCGAGCACGGGGCGCGGCTCTCGGGCGGCCAGCGGCAGCGGCTCGCGCTGGCGCGGGCGCTCCTCGCCCGCTTCCCCGTCCTCGTCCTGGACGAGCCTGCCGAGCATCTCGACCTGCCGACCGCCGATGCCCTGACCGCCGATCTGCTGGCGGCGACCGAGGGCACGGCGACTGTGCTGATCACACACCGGCTCGCCGGGCTCGACGCGGTGGACGAGGTGCTGGTCCTGGAGCACGGGCGGGTGGTGCAGCAGGGCGCGTACGCCGAGCTGATCGCGGTGGACGGGCCGCTGCGGAGGATGGCGGAGAGGGAGCGGGAGGCGGAGGTCCTGGTCGGGTAGGACCGCCGGGGCGGGCAGGCCGGGGCGGGCAGGCCGGGGCGGGCAGGCCGGGGCGGGCAGGGCGGGCAGCGGGCCGTACCCGACTTTCCTCTGAAATTCGGACTAACTAGGCTCAAGGCATGCAAGCCCCCGCCGCCCCTGAAGATCTGCCCGAAGACCTGCCCGGAGAGCTCTCCGAGGGCCGGCCCGGAGACCTGTCAGAAGGTCGGCCCGAGGACCGGCCCGAGAACCCCCCTCCCTTCCCGGAGCGGGACGTCACCGGGACGGCCGCCGCGGAGCAGGCCGCGCGCAGTCTGCAGTCGCTTCCCGAGGAGCTCGCGGCCCGTTTGCCGCAGCTCCTCGAAGCGATGGTGTCCGTGGGCAGCGGGCTCGATCTGCACACCACGCTCGACCGCATCGCGGAGACGGCGGCCAGTCTGACCGGCGCCAAGTACGCGGCGATCGGCGTGATCAACGACAAGGGCGACGGGCTCGCGGACTTCGTCACGTACGGCATTCCGCAGCAGCACCGGGAGCTGATCGGCGCGCTGCCGGACGGCAGGAGCGGGCTGCTCGGTGCGCTGATCAAGGATCCGGCGACGGTACGGCTCGACGATCTGACCAAGGACCCGCGCTCGGTCGGCTTCCCGCCGAACCACCCGCCGATGCGGACCTTCCTCGGCGTACCGATCCGGGTGGGCGGCGAGGTCTTCGGCAATCTGTATCTGACCGAGAAGCAGGGCGGCGGCAGCTTCAGCGTCTACGACCTGCACATGGTCAAGGTGCTCGCGACCGAGGCCGGCATCCAGATCGGCAACGCCCGGCTCTACGAGGCGACCCGGCAGCGCGAGCGCTGGATCGACGGATCCGTGGCGGTCACCACCGCGCTCCTGTCCGGCGCCGACGCCGATGAATCCCTCACCGTCGTGGCCGAACAGGCACGCAAGCTCGCCAATGCCTCGGCCGCCTTCGTGCTGCTCACCGCCGAGGAGGGCGGCCTGGAGATCGTGGCCGAGTCCACCGAGCGCGGGCCCTCCTCCGCCCTCGGCCTGCTCGTGCCGCCCGAGTCCCCCGTCGTCGATCTGGTGCTCGGCGGCGAGCCGGTGTTCATCGACGACGCCGCGACCGACGACCGGCTGATCACCGAGCTGGCCCGCGCGTACGGGCCCACCATGTTCCTTCCGCTGGAGAGCGGCGGCCGGGTGCTCGGGGTGCTCGCGGCGCCGCGCGTGTGCGGCGCGCAGCCGTACACCGAGGCCGAGAAGACCCTCGCCGTGCAGTTCGCCGCGCAGGCCGCGCTCGCCCTGATGATGGCCGAGGCGCAGCGCGACCGTGAGCGGCTCGCGGTCTTCGAGGACCGCGACCGTATCGCCCGTGACCTGCACGATCTGGTGATCCAGCGGCTGTTCGCCACCGGCATGATGCTGGAGAGCGCGCAGCGGCGCTCGATCGTGCCCGAGGTCAAGACCGGGGTCGGCAAGGCCGTGGACGAACTCGACGTCACCATCCAGGAGATCCGCACCGCGATCTTCGCGCTGCAGCAGGGTCCCGCGGAGGCGCCCTCCGGGCTGCGCACCCGGGTGCTCAGGGAGATCAACATGGCGGCGGTGCCCCTGGGGTTCAAGCCCGCGCACCGTTTCCTCGGTCCGGTGGACACCCTGGTCGGCGAGCTGACCGGCAAGAACCTGATCGCCGCGCTGCGCGAGGCGCTCTCCAATGCCTTCCGGCATGCGGAGGCCGGTCGGATCGAGGTCGTGGTCGACGCCCAGGCCGAACTGCCGGACGGCCGCGAAGGCGTACGGCTGACCGTGGCCGACGACGGGGTCGGCATCCCGGAGGGCGGCCGGCGCAGCGGCCTGAAGAACCTCAAGCGGCGGGCCGAGTCCCTGGGCGGCGACAGCTGGTACGGGCCGGGGATCGGGTCGGACGGTGCCGGGACGACGGTGGTGTGGCAGGCGCCGCACTGACAGCGCCCCGGGTTTCCCGTGATGGGGGCGTGGTTTCACGTGAAACACGCACGCTTGTCCGCAGTTGAAGCACGCGGGCCAGCCCGCAGTTGAAGCACGCGGGCGTGTCCGCGGCTGAAGCACGTCGGCTCGTCCGCGGCCCAAACCCCGGGACCACTGTTCGGCTCAACTCCCCGACCCCGTATGGGGCAAGGGTCACCCCGGTGGCCTTGTCCGTCCGCGCGTGGCGTCAACCGGCGGGTGACGATCCGTGCATGGTCCTGATGCCGCGTCGTGCTCCGTCCGTATTCCTCATGGGCGCCCTGCTGCTGGCGCTCGCGAGCACCTCCGAGGCCGACTCGGACCCGGAGGCGCCGGGCGACCACGGCCATGGGCCGGGGACCAGCGGCAAGGTGGCGCGGCTGCTCGAGGACGCGGCGAAGGCGACACAGGAGTACGAACGGGGGCGGCGGGCCGCCGAGGCCGAGCGCGCGAAGGCCCAGCGCCTGGAGGGGCTCCTGGCGAAGCAGCGGCGTGAACTGAAGATCCTGAACGCCGAGTTGGGGCGGATCGCGCGCGGCCAGTACCGCAGCGGCGGCGAGATCCCGTACACCGCGCAGCTGCTGCTCGCCGACGATCCGGACGAGGTGATGCGGGGTCAGCGGGTCGCGCTGCAGGCCCAGCAGGCCATGAACCATCTGATCGACAAGACCCAGCGCACCGCCCGCCGGCTCGACGCGGACCGGCAGCGCGCCGCGGCCGCCTGGCACTCCCTGGACGAACGCCGGGTCCGGCTCGCCTCGTTGAAGAACGGGATCGAGAAGAAGCTCGAGGACGCCCGGTGGACGCTGCAGGGCGAGGCGGACGCCCAGGTCGCGGCGGGTGCCTGCCGTGGTGCCGTACGTCTCGACCAGCCTTCGCTGCCGAAGGGCCGCACGTGGGTCACACCGGTCGAGACGTATGAACTCTCCGCCGGCTTCGGCAGCGGCGGTGACCGCTGGGCCAACCGGCACACCGGGCAGGACTTCGCCGTGGGCATCGGGGAGCCGGTGCGGGCGATCGGCGCCGGGCGGGTGGTGAAGGTGTCGTGCGGCGGCGGATTCGGGATGGAGGTCCTGGTCAAGCACCCCGGCGGCTACTACTCGCAGTACGCCCATCTCGCCTCCGCCGCCGTCGACCAGGGCGACAAGGTGCGCCCGGGACAGTGGCTCGGGCAGGCGGGCACGACCGGCAACTCGACCGGCCCGCATCTGCACTTCGAGATCCGGCTCACGCCGTACCTGGGGTCGGGGGTCGACCCCAGGAAGTGGCTGGCGGAGCGGGGTGTGAAGCTCTGACGCGGCCCGGGGCGTGAAGCTCTGAGCCCCGAGCGCCCCGCTGCGGTCAGGCGCGGGCCTCGGCGATGAGCTGCTCGATGATCACGGCCACACCGTCGTCGTTGTTGGCGACCGTACGGCCCCACGCGGCGGCGATGACGTCCGGGTGGGCGTTGCCCATCGCGTAGGAGCGGCCGGCCCAGCTGAGCATCTCGACGTCGTTGGGCATGTCGCCGAAGGCGACGACCTCCTCGGCGCGGATCCCGCGCTCCTCGCAGCACAGCGCGAGCGTGCTGGCCTTGGAGACGCCCGGGGCGCTGATCTCCAGGAGAGCGGTGGGGCTCGAGCGGGTGACCTCGGCATGCGGGCCGACGGCCGCGCGGGCGAGGGCGAGGAACTCGTCGGGGGAGAGTTCGCCGTGGTGGGCCAGGAGCTTGAGGATCGGCTGGTCGGCCTGGTCGGAGTCCTCGGCGAGCAGCTTCTCGGCCGGAGCGGTGATGAGAGCCGGGTCCATGTGCAGCGGCGGATACGCCGGTTCGTAGCAGAGCCCGCCGGTGCGCTCGACCGCGAACTTCGTGCCGGGGACGGCGGCGCGCAGCAGCTCGACCACGTCGACGGCGGTCTCGCGCTCCATGGCGCGCAGCTTCACGAACCGGTGCTCGCCGGGGCCGCCGTGCAGATCGACCACCGCGGCGCCGTTCCCGCAGATCGCCAGGCCGTGGCCGTGCACGTGCGCGCTGACCACGTCCATCCAGCGGGCGGGGCGGCCGGTGACGAAGAAGACCTCGATACCGGCCTCTTCGGCGGCGGCGAGCGCCGCGACCGTACGCGGGGACACGGACTTGTCGTCCCGCAGCAAGGTGCCGTCCAGGTCCGTGGCGACCAGTCGGGGACGGGGGTGGGCGGGCTCGGGATGCGGGGCTGCTGCGGAGGTCGTCACAACGGCATTGTTCCGCATATGCCCGAGCGCCAAGCCGTCGGGTGCACATCTGAGTGGGTGCGAGCCCCGGTGAGTGCCCTGCTGTCCCACCGGGGCTCAGGAGTCCCACGCCGGAGTGGCTACAGGAGGGCCGCGGCTTGCTTCGCGATCTGCTCGTAGCCCTGCTCGTCGGCGGCGAACACCGAGTCAGCGATGGGCATATGGATCACCAACTCGGTGAAGCCGAGCTCGGCATACGGCTTCGCGAACTCGACGAAGGCGTCGACGGAGCGCAGCGGGTGGGCCCCGGCGGCATAGGTGTCCGGGTTGAACTCCGGGGTGAAGCCGGTGAGCAGGATCTTGTCCAGCTCTGCCACGTCCCGGCCCTGCTCGGCGCAGGCCTTGCCCAGCTTGGCGACCTGCGCGGCCACGGCCTCGACGGACTGCTCGGGCGTGCCCGCCTCGTACAGCTTCGGATCACCCGTGGTCACCCAGGCCTGACCGTGCCGTGCCGCGAGGCGCAGACCGCGGGGGCCGGTCGCGGCGACGGCGAGCGGCAGCCGCGGGGACTGGACGCAGCCGGGCAGGTTGCGTGCCTCGGTCGCCGAGTAGAACGTGCCCTCGCTGGTGACCTCGGCCGGCTCGCTGAGCAGCCGGTCGAGCAGGGCCACGAATTCGGCGAACCGGTCCGCGCGCTCCTTGGGCGTCCACTGGTCCTCGTCCGGCTTCTTCAGCGTGGTGGCGTCGAAGCCGTCGCCGCCCGCGCCGATGCCGAGGGTGATCCGGCCGCCGGAGATGTCGTCGAGGGAGATCAGTTCCTTGGCGAGGGTGACCGGGTGCCGGAAGTTCGGCGAGGTCACGAGGGTGCCCAGGCGCAGCGTCGTGGTGGCCGTGGCGGCGGCGGTGAGGGTGGGGAGCGCGCCGAACCACGGGCCGTCGCGGAAGCTCCGCCAGGCGAGGTGGTCGTAGGTGTACGCGGCGTGGAAGCCGAGCTCCTCGGCGCGCTGCCACTTGTCGCGGCCGCCGTGGTGCCAGGGGACGGTGGGGAGGATGACGGTGCTGAGGCGCATGCCGCCAGCGTACGTCGGGGCGCGGGCCGGGCCCGGACTCCGGATGACGGGCCGGGCTCAGGCCCCGAGCAGCTCGCGCATCGTCTCCGCGGCCCGCACCGCCGAGTCCCCGCAGCAGTTGTTGAACAGGACATGGACCTCGTCGGCCCGGTCCGCCAGGGAGCGCAGATCCGGGGTCCAGGCGGCGAGTTCCTCGCGGGTGTAGTGGTGCCGGAAGCGGTCCTCTTTCGTGCCGGTCCCCCAGGCCCTGCTCCGCCCGTGGAAGCGCACGGCCGCGAGCCGGCCGGTGGTGACGGGGGTGACCGGCGGGACGGAGGCCGGGAGCGACTGGTCCATGTCCACGGCCACGGCGGTCAGGCCGAGCTCGGCGAGCAGGGCGAATGTGGCGTCGTAACCCTCCTTCTGCCACCACTGGGGATGCCGGAACTCCACGGCCACTGGCCAGCCCTCGGTGCGCTCCCGGCACCCGCGCAGCAGTGCCTCGGCCGAGGGGCCCGGGGCCGTCCACGGCGGGAACTGGAAGAGCAGGGTGCCCAGGCGCCCGGCGGCGCGCAGCGGTTCGAGCGCCGCGAGGAACCTGTGCGCCACCTCGTCGAGCAGTGCGGGGTCCGCCTGCTGCCGGCCGAGGCGCGGGGGGAGTGCGGACCGCAGGTCGGCAGGCAGTGCTTCGGGCCGGGTCGGGTGCCCGGTGAGCAGCGAGAACGCCTTCACATCGAAGCGGAAACCGGTGGGTGAACGCTCCGCCCACAGCGCGCTGTTGCGGGTGCTCGGCAGCCCGTAATACGTGGAGTCCACTTCGACCAGCGGGAACCGGGACGCGTAGTACCGCAGCCGGGGCTCCGCGTCGCGGTGGCCCGGGGGATACCAGCCGCTGGACAGCAGCTCCCGGTCCGTCCAGGAGCAGGCGCCGACACGGATCCGTCCTGTCTCTCCCACGGCTGCCGAGTTCCCCGAGGGAAGCCGCCGATACCTCGGTTGCCTCTGTTGGAATTCCAAGTTACGGAATACATTTTCCACGATGTGGTGACGGGGGTGCTCATCTGGCGATGAATCAGGCACGAATCGGGCAAACCCCCAGAACGGAAGAGGGGAGCCCCATGCACAGCAGCGCCTCGCCGGTCCGCAAGGCCGTCGCCGAACTCATCGGGACCGCGGCCCTGGTGGCCGTCGTCGTCGGTTCCGGACTGCAGGCCGCGCGCCTGACGGACGACACCGGGGTACAGCTCCTCGCCAACTCCCTGGCCTCGGCGATCGGCCTCGGGCTGCTCATCGCGCTGTTCGGGCCGGTCTCGGGCGGGCAGCTCAACCCCGTGGTGACGCTGTCGGCCTGGTGGCTCGGCCGGCGTGACGGCAGCGGTCCGGGCACGCGCGAAGCGCTCGCGTATGTCGTGGCGCAGACGGTGGGGGCGGTCGCCGGTGCGCTGCTCGCGGAGGCGATGTTCGGGCGTGCGGAGGTCGTCTGGTCCACGCAGGAGCGGATCGGGGACCGGCTGCTGCTCGGCGAGGTGGTGGCCACGGCGGGTCTGGTGCTGCTCATCTGCGGTCTTACGCGGATCGGGCGTCCGCAGCTGGCGCCGGTCGCGGTGGCCGCGTATATCGCCGCCGCGATCTGGTTCACGTCGTCCGGGTCGTTCGCCAATCCGGCCGCGACGGTCGGGCGTGCGTTCACCGACTCGTTCACCGGGATCTCCCCCGGTTCGCTGCCCGGCTTCATCACGGCTCAACTGGCCGGTGGCGCGCTGGGTCTGGCGCTTGCGGCGGTGCTCTACGGGAAGCCGGCGGGCCCGGACAGCCGGCTCAGCCCGGACAGCCGGCTCAGCCCGGACAGCCCGCTCGGCCCGGACAGCAGGCTCATTACGGACAGCCCCCTCGGCCCCGAAAGCAGGCTCAGCCCGGAAAGCGCAGATACTGCGGCGGTACGGATGCCGTGAGCCACACGCCGTTCGCGCTGATCCGGAATTCATGGCCGTCGCGGTGCATCGCGCCCGCGTCCACGGACAGGATCACGGGACGGCCGCGGCGGGCGCCCACGCGGGTGGCGGTCTCGCGGTCTGCCGAGAGATGGACGTCATGGCGGGCCATGGCGCTCAGGCCCTGGGCGCGGATCGCGTCCAGATGGCGGGCGACGGTGCCGTGGTAGAGGTACGGCGGCGGTGTCGCGGGCGGCAGGTCCAGGTCGACCTCGACGGAGTGGCCCTGGCTGGCGCGGATCCGGGTGCCGTCGACCGCGAAGCGCTTCTTGTCGTTGTGCGCGACCACATGGTCCAGCTCGGCCCGGGTGAAGGTGAATCCGTGCGCGGCGGCCGCGGCGATCAGTGTCTCGATCTCGACCCAGCCGTTCGCGTCCAGCGTCAGGCCGATCCGGTGCGGCTCATGGCGGAGGTGCTTGGAGAGGTATTTGGAGACGCGAACGGTCCGCCTCTCGTCGGGTGTTCTGTCAGTCATCGTCACAGAATGCCCGGCGGTCTCCGGGCGCGCATCAGGATTTCCCGGAGTCCAGATCCACGTGGTCCGTAATTCCCCGAAATTTAACGAGAGTTAGGCATGATCCACAGGTAACCCGGGTTATCCACAGGCTGGTTGAGGAATGTGTGGACAACTGGCGGTCGGATCACGGCACTTGGTCAACTGATGCCGCTTCATTCCGCTTTGCTGCCAGTGCGTCCAAGGTCCGTGCGTGCACCTCTCGTTCGGCCGCCGTCGCGATGAAGACCGATATCCCGTCCGCGCCAACGAGCCGCCGTACAAGATCGATTGTGTGCACCGGGAGCGCCACCGGAACGTCTCCGGATTGGCTCGGCGGGGGCGGTGAGGCGCCCAAGTGCTGCTGCAGATGGCGGGTCGCGAACGTGCGCATGGCGCGGGCGAGTTCGGCGTCCACGGTCTGCTGGGCGAGCGGGCGCAGTCTGCGCACCAGCGCGGCGGCTTCGGCCGCGTCCGCGTCCGTGGGCGGCTGGTGTTCCAGATAGCGCATGAAGACATGCTCGGTCGTGAACTCCAGGAAACGGGAAGCTATGTGCTCGACCTGGACCCGCAACTCCCTCAGATGCGCGGCGATGGCGTGCAGCGGCACCCCCGCCGCATGCAATTCGGCGGCCACGGCCAGCTCTTGGGGGCTCGGCACCAGGAACTCGTCCTCGCGGCCCGGAATCCTTTCCAGTACGCCGAGTTCGACGGCTTCCTCGACCGCCGCCTCGTCCGGTTCCCCGCCGAACTTCAGGTCGAGCTCCTGCCGGGTGATCCGGTCGGCCTTCTCGTCCGTCCAGGGCCCGTCGACCTCGGCGACCAGGCCGAGCACTCCGCCGAGGCCCCGGCCGGAGTCCCAGGCCTCGAGGAGTTCCTTGATCGAGGCGAGTGTGTAGCCGCGGTCCAGGAGGTCGGCTATCTGCCGCAGCCGGGAGAGGTGGGCGTCCCCGTACACATTGGAGCGGCCCCTGCGCTCCGGGCGGGGGAGCAGTCCGCGGTCCTGGTAGGCGCGGATCGTACGGACCGTGGCGCCGCTGTGGTGGGCCAGGTCCTCGATCCGGTACTCGGCCCGGCGCCCCGGGCCCGTCCGCTCCTTGGTCTGCTCCGTCACGCTCCCCGCCCTCTCCTCATGCGAGGGCCGACCGCCCGATCGCCCCCGCCGCGGCCCGCGCCGCCGGGGACGAGGCCAGATACTCCACCGCCTTGCGCAGCGAGCCCTCCTGCGAGGGATGGTACGTCCGCCGCAGATAGCGGGGTACGGCCGCGCCGATCTCCTTCCAGGTGGGCAGCAGCCCTTTGCGTACGGCCCGGTTGTGCTCGCGCAGCGAGTACCGGACCCGTCCCGCGAGCTCCGGATCGTGCCGCAGGAGATAGGCGGCGCCCCACACCCACAGGTAGAGCATCACCGGAGCGGTCACCGCCATGCCGGCGATGCGCCGGGTGTAGCGGGCCGCGCCCTCGCCGCCGCAGTGCTGGTACATGTCGAAGGCGACCGAGCGGTGCTCGACCTCCTCCGCGCCGTGCCAGCGAAGCAGGTCGAGCATGACCTCGTCCGCGTCCGCCGCGTCCAACCCCTCGGCGTGCAGCACCCAGTTGCCGAGCACCGCCGTGAACTGCTCGATCGCCGCGATGACCGCGAGCCGGAAGCGCAGCCACTCCTGCGGCCGTATCGGTGCGCCGAGCGGTGGCTGCTCGCCGAGCAGCCGGTCGAAGAGCAGGTCCACATAGCGCGTGTACCGCCGCGTCTGAAGCCCCTTGGCGGCGAGGTGGTCGAGGACGTACGCGTGCTGCACGCTGTGCGTGGCCTCCTGCCCCATGAACCCCTTGACGTCCCTGAGCAGCCCCGGGTCGTCGACCAGCGGCAGGGCCTCCTTGAACACCTTCACGAACCAGCGCTCGCCCGCCGGAAGGAGCAGATGCAGCACATTGATGACATGGGTGGCCGTCGGCTCGTCCGGTATCCAGTGCAGCGGCGTGGACTCCCAGTCGAAGGAGACGCGGCGCGGCGCGATCGGGTGCCGACTGTCCTGTAACGAGCTCATACCGGCGGCTCCAGACGTGCGATCGCCCGCAGCGCCTTCGGCGTGAAGCGGGACAGCAGATGGGCGCCGCGCGCCTCCGGCGTCACGGGCACGACGGCCCGGTTGGTGAGCACCGCGCCCAGGATCGCGTCGGCCACCTTCTCCGGCGGGTAGTTGCGCAGCCCGTACAGCCGCGAGGTGCGCTTCTGGCGGCGCTTCTCCTCCTCCGCGTCGACCCCCGCGAAGCGTGCGGTGGCCGTGATGTTGGTGTTCACGAAGCCCGGGCAGATCGCCGAGACGCCGATGCCCTGGCCGGCCAGTTCGGCGCGCAGGCACTCGCTGAGCATCAGGACCGCGGCCTTCGAGGTCGAGTACGCGGGCAGCGCCTTGGAGGGCTGATACGCCGCAGCGGACGCGGTGTTGACGATATGGCCGCCCTGTCCGCGCTCGGCCATCTGCGCGCCGAAGATCCGGCAGCCGTGGATCACGCCCCACAGATTGACGTCGAGGACCTTCTTCCAGTCCTCGCTCGTGGTCGCGAAGAAGGAGCCGGACAGGCCGATCCCCGCATTGTTGACCAGCACATCGACGATTCCGTACTCGGCGGCGACCTTCTCGGCCAGCTTCTCCATGGCCGCCTCGTCTGAGACGTCCACCTGCTCGCCCCAGGCCTCGGGCGCTCCGATCAGAGCCGCCAACTCGGCGGTACGGGAGGCACCTTCGCCGTCACGGTCGACGGCGACCACCCGCGCCCCGGCCTCCGCGAAGGCGAACGCGGTCGCCCGTCCGATGCCGCTCGCCGCGCCCGTAACAAGGACGAGCTGCCCGGCGAACCGCTGCGCATAGGCATCGGCGCGCTTGCCGCGCTTGGCGGGGACGGCGAGCGCCTTGTCGGCGGGGGTCTCGACGGACCTAACGAACTGGCCGATCCAGGCCGCCAGTTGATCCGGGCGCGTGCGCGGCACCCAGTGCTTGGCCGCCACCGTCCTGCGCGTCACGCTCGGCACCCACTGCTCAAGATCGTCGTAGAGCTTCGGCGAGAGGAACATGTCCCCGGTCGGCGTGATCAGCTGCACCGGTGCGTGCGCGTGCGCATCGGCCCGCGGTCTGCTCAGCCGCGCCCGTACGTTGTCCCGGTAGAGCCACGCGCCATGGGCCGCGTCCGAAGGCAGCGAGGGCGTGGGATAGCCGCCGGCCGGCACTTTCTCCACGCGCGCGAGCAGCCGCGGCCACTGCTTGCCGAGCGGTCCGCGCCACGCGAGCTCCGGCAGGACGGGGGTGTGCAGCATGTACACGTACCAGGACTTGGCCCCCTGGCCGAGGAGTTGGCCCACCTTGCGCGGGGTCGGGCGGGTCATCCGCTTCTTGATCCAGTGCCCGAAGTGGTCGAGCGAAGGACCGGATATCGAGGTGAAGGACGCGATCCTGCCGCGCGTGCGCTCCACGGTCGTGAACTCCCAGGCCTGCACCGAGCCCCAGTCGTGCCCCACCAGATGCACCGGCCCGTCCGGGCTCACCGCGTCGGCGACCGCCAGGAAGTCATCGGTCAGCTTCTCCAGCGTGAAGCCGCCGCGCAGCGGGGTCGGGGCGGTGGAACGGCCGTGCCCGCGTACGTCGTAGAGCACCACGTGGAAGTGCTCGGCAAGCCGCACGGCGACCTCGGACCACACCTCCTTGGAGTCCGGATACCCGTGCACGAGGAAGACGGTCGGCCGTTCGCTGTCGCCCAGTTCGGCGACGCAGAGCTCCACACCGCCCGTGCGCACCCAGCGCTCCCGCGCGCCCTTCAGAAGTCCACCGCTCATGCTGCCTGCTCCCGCCCCCACCGCTTCACATGCGGCAGTTCGTCATCCAGCCAGAACGCGCTCTCGGCCGGGTCCTTGGAATCCGTCACGACAAGCAGCTCCTCGAACTTCGCGCCCGTACCCCGGAATCCGAGGTGCGGTTCGACCGCCCAGAGGCCCGGCTGCGGCGGGTGGTCGGAGAACTTGTACGGCGACCACAGCGGAGACCAGCCGTCCCGGTGCCCGTGCAGCGCGTCGCTCGCGAGGCCCTTGAGGGACTGCGTGCCGAACCCGAACAGATGCGGGTTGAACCGGCGCTCCTTGACCTGGTCCACCTTGTGCGCGATCACGCCGAAGGGGTACGCCCGGTGCCGGTTCGCATACCCCTGCCGCTGCATCAGGCGCTCCACGTCCTCGTAGATCTCCCGCAGCGGCCGCCGCTCGCGCACCTCGGTGAGGATCAGCTCGCGATGCGCCCGGAGGTCGGCCATCAGCTTTTCCTGTACGGGGTTGGGGCCGAGGCTGCCCGAGTAGCCGATGTCGGCGGTGAAGCCCTGGTACACGGGCGCCATGTCGAGGATGTACGGCATCCCCGGCTCCAGGACGCGGTTGGTCGGGAAGAACTGCAGCGGGACCTTGAACCCCACGAAGGCCGTACGGTCCCCGAACCATGCGAAGGGCAGATGGAACCAGTCCCGCACCCCGCGCTCGCGCAGCCACACGCGCTGCATGCGGGCGGCCTCGCGCTCGGTCACGCCGGGGGTGAGCTGTGCGGCCACCGCCTCGGCGCACTCGTACGCCAGGGCCTGGACCTCCCTGAACCCCGCCAGGTCCCTGCCCCGCTCACCACCGGCCCGTCGCCTGGGCCCTGCGTCCACCACTGAGCTCATGCCACCCGCCCCGTCCGTCCGGCCTTGCGCTACGCGTCCGTAACTTGACACTGATGAATGTGACAATGCCTGGCGGTGACGTCAAGGGGTGTGCACGGGCTGTGGAAAACTTCCCCGACCAGGGCCCAATGGCCCGTATCCACAAGGCATTTGGGCACCTGTGCGGCGTGTAGGTCCCGGATAAGTTCCGCCTATGCGCACTCTCCGTTTCCGCCGTTCCGCCTGCTCCGCCGCCGTACTGGCGGGCCTCCTGCTCACTGCCTGCGGTACGGAGAAGGCCCCCGTGGCAGCCGCGCCGAAGGCCTCACCGCGGGCGGAGCGCGAACTCGGCGCGCCGAACGGCATCGAGAAGCTCTCCGGAGCGGAGGCGATGCTGCGCTCCCGTGAGGCGATGGCCGATCTGCAGTCGCTGCGGCGGGTCTACACCCCCGTGGGCGAGGCCACCGGGACGACGCCGGCCATCACGGCCGAGACCGACATGAAGAGCGGCTGCTCGATCCGGTACGACCTGGGCAGCAGCGGCAGGAACGAGATCCTCGTCGCGCAGTCCGTGCTGTCCCGTGACCCGGTCGTCTATGTGCGCGCCGACGACGTGGCGCTGAAGGAACTGCACGGCGCCGCGGCACCCGCCCGCTTCAAGGGCAAGTACGTCGCGGACGACCAGCCCGACCCGATGCTCTACTACGAGGCCCTTGGCCCGTGCGATCTGCAGAGCCTGACGATGGAGAGCACCGAGGACGCCCCGGGGACCACGTTCACGAAGGGCGCGCCCACGGAGATCGACGGCATGCCCGTGCTGCCCGTCGAGGAGAACGAGGAGGGCAGGAAGCAGACCATGTACCTCGCCCTGCGCGGCAAGCCGTACGTCGTGCGCACCACCGGAGCGGAGTACACGGCGGACTTCAGCCGGTTCGGCGAGGCCTTCCACATCAAGGCGCCGGGTCCGCAGGAGATCGTCTCCATGGCCGAGTTCACCGAGGCGATGGGCATCGAAGCACCGCACTGGGAAGTGGACATCCACTGACCAGCCCACCCCTGGCGGCCCCTACCAAAAGTCGGACCCTTACGGGCCCGTACACCCCAAGTCGGATACGCATCCAGGAGCCAGGTCTGACGCCGGAGGTGACCCGCGCCACTACCTTCGAAACGTGACTGTGATCGCGACCGAAAGCCTGAGCAAGCGGTTCCCCCGGGTGACCGCTCTTGACCGGCTCTCCATGGACATCGGCCCGGGTGTGACCGGACTCGTCGGTGCCAACGGAGCCGGCAAGTCCACGTTGATCAAGATTCTTCTTGGTCTGTCCCCCGCCACCGAGGGCCGCGCCGAAGTGCTCGGTCTGGACGTCGCGACCAAGGGGGGCGAGATCCGCGAGCGGGTCGGGTACATGCCCGAGCACGACTGCCTGCCCCCGGACGTCTCGGCCACCGAGTTCGTCGTCCACATGGCCCGGATGTCGGGGCTGCCGCCGGCGGCCGCGCGCGAGCGCACGGCCGACACCCTTCGCCACGTAGGCCTTTACGAGGAGCGCTACCGCCCCATCGGCGGCTACTCGACCGGTATGAAGCAGCGGGTCAAACTGGCCCAGGCGCTCGTCCACGACCCCGACGTGGTCTTCCTCGACGAGCCCACCAACGGCCTCGACCCGGTCGGGCGCGACGAGATGCTCGGCCTGATCCGCCGCGTCCACACGGACTTCGGCATCTCGGTCCTCGTGACGAGCCATCTGCTCGGCGAACTGGAGCGCACCTGCGACCACGTCGTCGTCATCGACGGCGGCAAGCTCCTTCGCTCCAGCTCCACCAGCGACTACACGCAGACGATGGGCACCATCGCGGTCGAGGTCACCGACACCGACACGCACCCGGACGGCACCAAGGCGGTACGGGAAGCACTGGGCGCCCGCGGCATCACCCTGCATCAGAGCGAAGAGGAGGGCCTGCCCGGCGCCGGCCACATCCTGCTGCTCGAAGCCACCGGCGAGGAGACGTACGACCTCGTACGGGACACGGTCGCCGAGCTCGGACTCGGCCTCGTCCGCATGGAACAGCGCAGGCACCACATCTCCGAGGTGTTCAAGGACAATCCGGCGCACAAGGCCGAGGAGGTACCGGCCCGATGAGCACCCCGAACACCGCGGCGCAGAGCGCCCAGACGCAGATCCACAACATCGGCTACCGCAAGTACGACGGCCAGCGCCTGGGCCGCGCGTACGCCCGACGCTCGCTCTACTCGCAGTCCCTGCGCGGCGCGTACGGCCTCGGCCGCAGCGCGAAGTCCAAGGTCACGCCGATGATCCTGTTCGCCGTGATGTGCGTGCCTGCCGCGATCATGGTCGCGGTGGCCGTCGCCACCAACGCGACCAAGCTGCCGGTCGAGTACACGCGCTACGCGATCGTCACGCAGGCGATCATCGGCCTCTACCTGGCCGCCCAGGCACCGCAGTCGGTCTCGCGCGACCTGCGCTTCAAGACGGTGCCGCTGTACTTCTCGCGCCCCATCGAACGCGTCGACTACGTGGTCGCGAAGTTCGCCGCCATGGCCACGGCGCTCCTCATCCTCACCGGGGTGCCGCTGATCATCATGTACGCGGGTTCCCTGCTCGCGAAGATGGACTTCTCGGACCAGACGAAAGGTTTCGCACAGGGGTTGGTCTCCGTGCTGCTGCTCTCTCTGCTCTTCGCCGGGATCGGCCTGGTCATGGCCGCCCTCACGCCGCGCCGCGGCTTCGGTGTCGCCGCCGTGATCGCCGTACTGACGATCTCGTACGGTGCCGTCTCCACCGTCCAGGCCATCGCCGACGCGCAGGGCTCCTGGGACGCGGTCGAATGGCTCGGCCTGTTCTCGCCGATCACCCTGATCGACGGCGTGCAGACCGCCTTCCTCGGCGCGAGCTCCTCCTTCCCCGGAGCGCACGGCCCCGGTGCGGGACTCGGCGTCCTCTACCTCCTGGTCGTCCTCGCGCTGATCGCCGGCTCGTACGGAGCCCTGATGCGCCGCTACCGAAAGGCCGGGCTGTGACCATGACCGGCATCGACCACGGAAAGGCCGGGCTCTGACCGATGGCCACCATCGAAATCGACCACGCAAGCCGCTGGTTCGGCAATGTCGTCGCCGTCAACGACGTCACGATGACCATCGGCCCCGGCGTCACCGGACTGCTCGGCCCCAACGGTGCCGGCAAGTCCACCCTGATCAACATGATGGGCGGCTTCCTGTCGCCCTCCACCGGCAGCGTCACGCTCGACGGCCGGCCGATCTGGCGCAACGAGCAGATCTACAAGGAGATCGGCCTCGTCCCCGAGCGCGAGGCGATGTACGACTTCCTCACCGGCTGGGAATTCGTGCTCGCCAACGCCGAGTTGCACGGCCTCGGCAAGAAGGCCGCCCAACTGGCCATCGCCACGGTCGAGATGGAGTACGCGCAGGACCGCAAGATCTCCACGTACTCCAAGGGCATGCGCCAGCGCGTGAAGATGGCATCCGCCCTGGTCCACGACCCGTCGGTGCTGCTGCTCGACGAGCCGTTCAACGGCATGGACCCGCGCCAGCGCATGCACCTCATGGATCTGCTCAGGCGCATGGGTGCGGAGGGCCGTACGGTCCTCTTCTCGTCCCACATCCTCGAAGAGGTCGAGCAGCTCGCCTCGCACATCGAGGTGATCGTGGCCGGCCGGCACGCGGCCAGTGGCGACTTCCGGCGGATCCGCCGCCTGATGACGGACCGCCCGCACCGCTACACCGTCCGCTCCAGCGACGACCGCAAGCTGGCGGCCGCGCTGATCGCGGACCCGTCCACGGCGGGCATCGAAGTCGACCTCACCGAGGGCGCGTTGCTGATCCAGGCCGTCGACTTCGGCCGCTTCACCGAGCTGCTTCCCCGCGTCGCCCGCGACCAGGGCATCCGGCTGCTCACCGTCTCGCCCTCCGACGAGTCGCTCGAATCCGTCTTCTCCTACCTCGTCACGGCCTGAAGGGAGCCCGACCATGTCTTTGGCGTACAACCCCACAGTCGCCCGGCTCACCTACCGGGCCCTGCTCGGCCGCAAGCGGGCCATGATCCTGTTCTGCCTGCCGGTCCTGCTCATCGCGATCTCGGTCGCGGTACGGGCGCTCACCGGCGCGGACGACCAGGTCGCCGCCGACGTGCTCGGCGGGTTCGCGCTCGCCACGATGGTGCCGCTGATCGGTGTCATCGCCGGCACGGGAGCGATCGGCCCGGAGATCGACGACGGCTCCGTCGTCTACCTCCTGTCCAAGCCCGTCAAGCGCCCCACGATCATCTTCACCAAGCTGATCGTCGCGATCGGCGTGACCATGGCCTTCTCGGCCGTCCCCACGTTCATCGCGGGCATGATCCTCAACGGCAACGGCCAGCAGGTGGCCGTTGCGTACACCATCGCGGCCCTCGTCGCCTCGATCGCGTACGCGGCCCTCTTCCTGCTGCTCGGCACCATCACCAAGCACGCCGTGGTCTTCGGCCTCGTCTACGCCCTGGTCTGGGAGACCCTCTTCGGCTCCCTCGTCGAGGGCGCCCGCACCCTGAGCGTCCAGCAGTGGGCCCTGGCACTCGCCGAGAAGGTCGCGGGCAACGACCTGGTGAAGTCCGACGTGGGTCTGCCGGCCGCGATCGTGCTGCTCGCCGCGGTCACTGCCGGAGCCACCTGGTACGCGGGCCAGAAGCTGCGCTCGCTCACGCTGGCGGGCGACGACTGAGTCCGTCCATGACGCCCGACTCGGCTCCGGGACCTACGACTTACGTAGGTCCCGGAGCCGTTCCGTCGCCTGATCCTCTGCGCCCAGGAGGACTCGTAACGTCGCAGCCATGCGCATCGGAATCCTCGGAACAGGCAATGTGGGCAAGGCAGTTGCGGTCGGCGCGGCGGCCGCCGGACACGATGTGGTCCTCGGATCCCGCGATCCGGACTCCCGTAAGGACCTCGGCTTCACCGTCGTCACCCAGGAGCAGGCGGCCGCGCACGGCGAGATCGTGGTCAACGCGCTCGGCTCCGGTGCCTCACTCGACACCCTCCCCGGCCTAGGGGCCGCGCTCGACGGCAAGATCCTCCTGGACATCGCCATCGACCTCACGCCCGAGATGGACCTGATCCACCTCGACAGGTCCCTCGCCGAACAGCTCCAGGCGGCGCTCCCGGACGTACGGCTGGTGAAGACCTTCTGCACCGTCGACAGCGCGATCATGGCCCACCCGCTCAAGACCCTGCCCGCCCCGACCACGATCTTCCTCTCCGGCGAGGACCCGGCCGCGAAGGCGACCGTAGGGGCGCTCCTGACGGACTTCGGCTGGGCGCCGGAGCAGCAGCTCGACCTCGGCGGCATCGCGAGCGCGCGGGCCCAGGAGCACATGGCGCTGATGTTCGTGGCGGTCGCGGGGGCGGTCGGCGGGCATGTCTTCAACTTCTCCCTGGTCACCCCGCGCGCGTCCTGACCGGGCACGGGCGATGATCAAGGGGTGACTGAGGAAAGGGCCCCGGCACCGGAGCGGTCACCCGAGCCGTCGAGACCCGTACGGAGCTGGGTGCGCTCCGCCCCCGGCACGCACGTATGGCTGCTGATCATCTTCTGCACCAGCATCGTGATCGTCCTGGCCTCGGACGACTTCGAGACCTTTCTCCTGCACCGCAACAGCAGCAATCTGGTCCAGCTGAACAAGCACCCGGTGCAGGCCCTGCTGCTCAGCGCCTTCTGGATCGAGAACCCCGCCTCGCTCCCCCTGTACGTGGTGCTCTTCGAGCTGATCCACGCCCGGGTGGAGCGGGCGGTGGGGACCCTGCGCTGGGTGATCGTGGTGGCCACGGCGCATATCGCGGCGACGCTCGTCAGCCAGAAGGTGGTCCTGCTGCAGATCCAGCACCACGACGCCCCGCGCCACCTGATCCATGTCGTCGACATCGGGGTCTCGTACGGGCTCGCGGCCGCGGCCGGCTTTCTCACGTATCTGCTGCCCAGGGGCTTTCGGTGGCTCTACGCCGCGGGGGTCATCGCCTTCTTCGCGATCCCCCTGGCCGCGGACGCGACGTTCACGGACCTGGGGCATGCGATTGCGCTGTCGATCGGGTTCGCTTTCTGGCCGTTGACCAAGGGGCGCCGGGTTCATCCGGAGTACGCGCGCTAGGTGCTGCGTACCGGCGGAGCAATTCCTTGCATACGAGGCGGAGGATGCGCGGATCGAACGCGCGCGGGGTTTTCAGCCCCGACCACGGCTTAGCAAGCCGGTGCCTTTCCACTCGGCCAATCCTCCGGAAGGGCGGCCCGTGCAGCACGGTGCACGAGAAAGCCGCCCCGGGCGTTCACAGGGCGGCTGCCACGGAGCGCGGTGAACTACTCCGGAGCCGTACGCCGTGAACTGCCCTGTCGGGAGCTCGACGAGCTCGAACTGGACATCGTCGTGCTCCTCTCCCAGTGGGCGGGCGCCGCGTGTCCGGCGCTGTGGACAAGCACCACTGTGCCCGCCCGCATCCCCGCTGTGCCACCGATTTATCGCGCGCCGGTTACCGTTGACCGTTCGTTCCTGCCGGGCCTTCCCTCGGTGCGACCCTCACGTGGAGGCCCTTCATGAACCCCGCAGACCAGCCCGGCACCCCGGCCGACGAGCCGGCCACCCCGGTCACCTCCTTCGACGAGCTCGACCTGCCCGCCGCACTCCTGCGGACCCTCACCGAACAGGGCGTACGCGAACCCTTCCCGATCCAGGCCGCCACCGTGCCCAGCGCCCTCGCGGGCCGCGACGTCCTGGGCCGCGGCCGCACCGGCTCGGGCAAGACCCTGGCGTTCGGCCTTCCCCTCCTCGTACGGACGGCAGGGCGGCGTGCGGAGGCGAAGCAGCCCCTCGCCCTGATCCTGGTGCCCACCCGGGAACTGGCCCAGCAGGTCGCCCTGGCGCTCACGCCGTACGCCGAAGCAGTCGGACTGCGGATGGCCACCGTCGTCGGCGGGGTGTCGATCGGCCGGCAGATCGCCGCGCTGCGGGACGGCGCCGAGGTCGTCGTCGCCACCCCGGGACGGCTGCACGACCTCATCGAGCGCAAGGCCTGCCGACTCGGCCGCGTCCGCATCACCGTCCTCGACGAGGCCGACCAGATGTGCGACATGGGCTTCCTGCCGCAGGTCACCGAGGCGCTCGACCAGGTGCACCCCGACGGCCAGCGGATGCTGTTCTCGGCCACCCTCGACCGCGATGTCGACGAACTGGTCCAGCGCTACCTGCACGACCCGGTCGTCCACTCCGTCGACCCGTCCGCCGGCGCGGTCACGACGATGGCCCACCACGTCCTGATCGTCCACGGCCCGGACCGGTACGCCGTCACCACCGAGATCGCCGCCCGCGACGGCCGCGTCCTGCTGTTCCTGGACACCAAGCACTCCGTGGACCTGCTCACCAAGCACCTGCGGGCGCACGGTGTGCATGCGGCGGCCCTGCACAGCGGCAAGGCGCAGCCGCAGCGCACCAAGACCCTCGCGCAGTTCAAGAGCGGGGCGATCACCGCCCTGGTGGCGACCAACGTCGCGGCCCGCGGCCTGCACATCGACGACCTCGACCTGGTGGTCAACGTCGATCCGCCCACCGACCCCAAGGACTATCTGCACCGCGCGGGCCGTACCGCCCGGGCCGGCGCGTCCGGCAGCGTGGTCACCCTGGTCCTGTCCGGCCAGCGCCGCGCCATGAGCGAGCTGACGGCCGAGGCCGGCATCGAGCCGACGGTCACCAAGGTGCGCTCGGGCGAGGAGGCGCTGAGCCGGATCACCGGCGCGAAGGCACCCTCCGGCCGCCCGCTCGACGGGGCCGCCCCGCGCCCCAAGAACACCAACGAGCCCTTCCGCGGCATGGGCACCAGCAAGGGCGCGCCCGGCGGCGGCAGGGGTGGTTCGGGCAGCTCCGGCGGCTCGGGTGGCTCCGGTGGCTCCGGTGGGAAGTCCCGCAAGTCCCGTGAGGCGCAGAAGCTCGCCGAGGCGCGCAAGGCCGCCCGGGTCCGGCGCGGCCGCTGACCAGCCTCTGAGGCATGTGAGACCTGCGAGGCATGTGAGACCTGCGAGGCCTACGAGGAGCCCAACACCCGCAGCAGCACCGCCACATGACTGTGGTCGATGTCCTTCGACGCGGTCAGGAGCGTGACCGGGCCCGCGGCCGCCAGCGTGCGCAGTTCTTCGAGTGCGGCCGCCGCTTCCGGCTCCGCGAGCTCCGCCTCGTACCGCTGCGTGAACTCCTCGAAGGACCCCGAGCCCGCGTGGTACCACTTCCGCAGCTCCGTCGACGGGGTCAGGCTTTTCGGCCATACGTCGATCCGTGCCGCGTCCTTGGCGAGACCGCGCGGCCACAGCCGGTCCACCAGGACCCGCTGTCCGTCGGACGGTGAGGGGTCCTCGTAGATCCTGCGTCCGCGAAGCGTCATATACCGACCCTACGACCGTGCCGGGCCCGGTGCCGGGTGGGCGCCGGGTGGGCGCTGGTCGGGCGCCTGGCGGGCGTCGCCGGTCGTTGTCAGTGGGCGCCGATAGCCTTGAGGGGCTGGCGCGGCCCCCGGGCGGGAGGGGTCTGTCCGGGGAACGGGGACGGGCAACGCCCCACGCTCACACGGGCAACGCCCCACGCTCACACAGGGCAACGCCCCACGCTCACGCCCCGAGCAGCCCCTCCAGAACCACCGCGATGCCATCGTCCTCGTTGGAGAGCGTCACCTCGTCCGCGACCGCCTTCAACTCCTCGTGCGCGTTGGCCATCGCGACGCCGTGCGCCGCCCAGCCGAACATCGGCACGTCGTTGGGCATGTCGCCGAAGGCGATCGTGTCCGTCTTCTTCACGCCGAGGCGGCGGGCCGCCACCGCGAGCCCCGTCGCCTTCGACAGACCGAGCGGCAGCAGCTCCACGATGCCCGCGCCGGCCATCGTGACCCCCACCAGCTCGCCTGCGACGCGGTGCGCCACGGCCCACAGCTCGTCGTCGGTGAGCTCCGGGTGCTGCACGTACAGCTTGTTGAGCGGCGCCGACCACAGCTCCGCGGCGCTCTTGATCGGCACGTACGGGAGCGGACCCTCCTGGGCCTGGTAGCCCGGGCCGATCAGGACGTCGCCGTCCACGCCGTCGCGGCTCGCGGCCAGCGACAGCGGGCCGACCTCCGCCTCGATCTTGGCGAGGGCCAGGCCCGCGAGCTGGCGGTCGAGCGTGACCGAGGTCAGCAGCCGGTGCTCGCCCGCGTGGTAGACCTGCCCGCCCTGCCCGCACACCGCGAGTCCCTCGTACCCGAGGTCGTCGAGGATGTGGCGGGTCCAGGGCACCGCGCGGCCGGTGACGACGATGTGCGCCGCCCCGGCCTCGGTGGCCGCCTTGAGCGCATCGCGCGTACGCGCCGAGACCGTGTGGTCGTCACGCAGCAGCGTGCCGTCCAGATCGGTCGCGACCAGCCTGTACGGGAAGCCCCCGGTGTCTCCGGCAGGAAGGGAGCTCACTTGGCGACCGGCTCCAGGAACTCACGGCCGCCCAGGTACGGGCGGAGCACCTCGGGCACGCGCACCGAGCCGTCGGCCTGCTGGTGGTTCTCCAGGATCGCCACGATGGTGCGCGGCACGGCGCACAGCGTGCCGTTCAGCGTCGCGAGCGGCTTGACCTGCTTGCCGTCGCGCATACGGATGGACAGGCGGCGCGACTGGAACTCGGTGCAGTCCGAGGTCGAGGTCAGCTCGCGGTACTTGCCCTGCGTCGGGATCCACGCCTCGCAGTCGAACTTGCGGGCCGCGGAGGCGCCGAGGTCACCGGTGGCGACGTCGATCACGCGGTACGGCAGCTCAAGCGAGTTGAGCCACTGCTTCTCCCAGTCGAGGAGGCGCTGGTGCTCGGCCTGCGAGTCCGCCGGATCGACGTACGAGAACATCTCGACCTTGTCGAACTGGTGGACCCGGAAGATGCCCCGGGTGTCCTTGCCGTGCGAACCGGCCTCGCGGCGGAAGCAGGGCGAGAAGCCCGCATAGCGCAGCGGCAGCCGGTCGGCCTCGATGATCTCGTCCATGTGGTACGCGGCGAGCGCGACCTCGGAAGTGCCGACGAGGTACAGGTCGTCCTTGTCCAGGTGGTAGACGTCCTCGGCGGCCTGGCCGAGGAAGCCGGTGCCGGCCATGGACTGCGGGCGGACAAGCGCGGGGACCAGCATCGGCGTGAAGCCGGCGGCCGTCGCCTGCGCCATCGCGGCGTTCACCAGGGCGAGTTCGAGCAAGGCGCCCACGCCGGTGAGGAAGTAGAAACGGCTGCCGGAGACCTTGGCGCCGCGCTCGACGTCGATGGCGCCGAGGATGGTGCCGAGCTCGAGGTGGTCCTTGGGCTGGAAGCCCTCCTCCTCGAAGTCGCGGATGGTCCCGTGCTTCTCGAGGGTGACGAAGTCCTCCTCGCCGCCGACGGGGACGCCGGGGTGCACGAGGTTGCCGAGCCGCTGGAGCAGCGCTTCGGTCTCGGCCTTCGCCTCGTCCTGTGCGGCGTCGGCGGCCTTGACGGCCGCGGCGAGCTCGCCCGTCTTCTTGAGCAGCTCCTGCTTCTCCTCGGGCGAGGCCTTGGAGATCAGCTTGCCGATCGCCTTCTGCTCGGCTCGGAGCTCGTCGAAGCGGACGCCGGAGGACCTGCGGCGCTCGTCGGCGGAGATGAGTTCGTCGACGAGCGCGACGTCCTCACCACGGGCGCGCTGGGAAGCGCGGACTCGGTCGGGGTCCTCACGGAGCAGGCGAAGGTCAATCACGGGTCCAGGCTACCCGTGCGCTGCGCTTGCGTTCTAACGGTATTGGCCGGCTCCGCCGCGGCTCCCTCTCCGGTGCCCTGCGGTGGCTCAGCCCCCGGCACCCCCGGGATGCCCGCAATCCGTTATGCCCGTTTAGGGCGATTTATGCCTGAATTGGGAATTCCCTGCTTCCTGGGTATCCCCGCCATTTCGAGATTCTTTCGAACTCTCGTCAATAAGTGGCCCCTATTACCCCTATCGAATCAAGGTGAGCGGTCGGCGTTGACTCATCCCCCTTGTGGGGAACGGGACTTGGGGACGGGTTGTCCACAGCGATCCACCGGTTCCGAAAGTTATCCACAGGGTGTGCGGGCGGGCTGTGGATTTCGGAGGTGATCGTTCCGGCAAGGGAAAGTCCGCCTCAGGATTCCCGGTTCAAACCTCTCGTACACCCACTTTCGAGTGCATTCCCCTCGCTCCAAGGAGTTGATCAATGGAAACAGGCTGACGAAGGGTGACATGCCCGGCTGTGGACAGAAGTGAGCGTCAGGAGCCGATTTGTCGACCCTGTCGCGGTTTGTTGTCGACTTGTCCCCAGGTCGAGAAGCAACCCTGTGGATAACTTCTGTGGACAGAGAAAATCCGCAGGTAGGACCGGCCGCTGACGGAGAACGAGCGCTCAGGCCCGCCCGTCCTGCGCCCGCGCCAGCCAGTCCGAAGCGGAGACGAAGTCCGCGTCCGTCGTCCCGGGCCGCAGCGCCCGCACCTCCGCCGGCGTGACGCCCGCGCGCGGATACGAACCGAGGAAGCGCACCTTCGGCGAGATCCGCTTGAGCCCCATCAGGGCCTCGCCGACCCGGCGGTCCGAGATATGGCCCTCCGCGTCCACGGCAAAGCAGTAGTTGCCGATGCCCGCACCGGTCGGCCGGGACTGGATGAGCATCAGGTTGACCCCGCGTACGGCGAATTCCTGGAGGAGTTCGAGCAGCGCACCGGGGTGGTCGTCACCCAGCCAGATGACGACGGAGGTCTTGTCGGCGCCGGTCGGAGCCGCGGGCCGGGCCGGGCGGCCGACGAGCACGAAGCGGGTCTCGGCGTTCTCAGCGTCGTGGATGTCGGTGACCAGGGCCTCGAGGCCGTACGTGGCCGCCGCGAACTCACCCGCGAAGGCCGCGTCGAAGCGGCCCTCCTGGACGAGGCGCGCCCCGTCCGCGTTGGACGCCGCCGACTCCCACAGGGCGTCCGGCAGGTTGGCCCGCAGCCAGTTGCGCACCTGCGGCTGGGCCACCGGGTGACCGGTCACCGTCTTGATGTCGGAGAGCTTCGTGCCCGGCCGTACGAGCAGCGCGAAGGCGATCGGGAGGAGCACCTCGCGGTAGATCATCAGCGGTTCGCCGGTGGCGAGTTCGTCGAGGGTGGCGGTGACGCCGCCTTCGACGGAGTTCTCGATCGGTACGAGTGCGGCCGCGGCCTCACCGTTCCGTACGGCGTCGAGCGCCGCCGGGACCGAGACCATCGGCACCAGCTCGCGGGTGGCGGCCTCCGGGAGCGTGCGCAGGGCGGCCTCCGTGAAGGTGCCTTCGGGGCCGAGGTACGTGTAACGGGTCGCCGACATACCGTCACCCTAATGGGCCGGATGAGGGGCCCGCGCCCGATGCCCGACTGCTCACCCCTGCGGGGGCGCTCACCCCTCCAGCAGCCGCTGCCCCACGTACTCCCCCTTGCCCGGCCCGCCCGGCACCGCGAACAGACCGCTCGACTCGTGGCGGATGAACGAGGACAGCGCGTCACCGCGGTCGAGCTTGCGCTGTACCGCGGTGAAGCCGCGCAGCGGGTCCGCCTGCCAGCAGACGAAGAGCAGTCCGGCGTCGGGTGTACCGTCCGCCGCGATGCCGTCGTGGTAAGAGAACGGGCGGCGCAGCATCGCGGCGCCACCGTTCTGGTCGGGGCGGGAGATACGGGCGTGGGCGTCGGCCGGGATGACCGCCTTGCCGTCGGCGCCCACCTTGTCGAGGTCCGGCTCCGTGGTCTCCGTACCGCCGGTCAAAGGCGCGCCGTCCGACTTGCGGCGGCCGATCACCTTCTCCTGGGCGTCGACGGAGAGCTTCTCCCAGTCGTCGAGCAGCATCCGGATCCGGCGGACCACCGCGTACGAGCCGCCGGCCATCCACGCGGGCTCGCCCGAGGCCGGCACGAAGATGCGCCGGTCGAAGTCGGACTCGGCGGGCTTGGGGTTGTTGGTGCCGTCGACCTGGCCCATCAGGTTGCGGGCCGTCATGGGGTGGGCGGTGGCGCCCGGCGAACGGTTGAAGCCGTTCATCTGCCACCGCACCCGCGCCGCGTCCCCGGCGTCCTTCTGCAGCGCACGCAGCGCGTCGAAGGCCACGAGCGCGTCGTCGGCGCCGATCTGGATCCACAGATCGCCGTCGGAACGCTTCCGGTCGAGGCGGTCCGAGGAGAACGGCGGCAGCGGGTCGAGTGCGTCCGGGCGCTGCTTCTCCAGGCCCGTACGGGAGAAGAAGCTGTGGCCGAAGCCGAACGTGACGGTCAGGGAGGAGGGGCCCGCGTCCAGCGCGATGGCCGTGGCGCCGTCCGAGACCTCGCCCTTCATCAGCCGCTCGGCCGTCGCCGACCAGCGCCGAAGCAGCGCCGCCGCCTCCTTGCGGCCCGCGCCCGGCGCGAGGTCGAACGCGATCAAGTGGCCGCGCGCCTGCAGCGGTTGGAGGATGCCGGGCTGGTGCTCGCCGCCCCAGGCGACCTGCGTCGAACCGAGCGTGGACAGCGCGGCCGGCGCGTCCGGCCCGGCGGCGGCGTACCCGGCCGCACCGCCCGCCGCGCCGAGCACGAGGCCGCCCGCGCCGACGGCACCCGCGGTGCCGAGCAGCCGTCGCCGCGAAATGCCGTCCACCGTCGGAGCCTGGTCCTGCTTGTCCTGCATGGTTCAGCCGATCTTCACGTTCTTGCGCACGGTCACCTGGTCGATGTCCGAGGTCCGCACGGTCACCGCGATCTCCCACTCGCCGCCCATGGGGATCTGCACCCCGGTCGACGACCAGTGTCCGGTGACGATGCGGTCGGGGGTCACCGGCAGCGGACCGATGTCCTTGGCCTCCAAGGTGAAGGCGACCTTGACCTCGGGGAGGTCGAAGGGCTTGCCGTTCGGCCGGGTCGCCCAGACGTGCAGCTCATTGGCGCCCGTACGGCCCGGAGTCAGGTCGATGCGGAGGTTGCCCTTGCCGTCCTCGCCCTTGGTGTCGAAGGGCAGGGTCACGTCGAGCGGCTGGTTCGCGGCGACGGGCGCGGACTGCTCCGACTGCTCCACGGTGCGCCCGGGTTCCGTCGACGTCAGGACGGTGGTCACCGCGAGCAGCACGACCGCCACGCCCGCCTCGGCGAGCACCGAACGCCGCAGCCCCGCACGGCTGGGGTCCGCGTCCCGCAGCCGCTTCTCGCGGGCCGCGGCCACGGCGGCCTGCTGCCGGGCGAGTTGGGCGGCACGCTTGGGGTTCTTCGGGGTCTTGCCGGTGGGGGTCTTACCGGCAGGAGTCTTGCCCGCAGCGGGTTTGCCCGCGCCCACCCCCACTGTGGTGCGCTGCTCGCCCGCCTTCGCGCTCTCGGAGACCACGGTCTCGGCGAGGCCCGCGGTCCACCGCCGCGAGATCCATCCGACGCCGAGCAGCACCGCGACCAGGCCGATCTTCACGAGCAGCAGCTGCCCGTACGAGGTGCCGGTGAGCGCCGACCAGGAGCCGACCTGCCGCCACGACTGGTAGAGCCCGGTCGCGGCGAGCACGACCACCGACCAGAACGCGAGCGAGGAGAACCGCCGGGCGGCCGAGGCCTCCAGTGACGGCACCCGGTACAGCGCCATGAGCAGCGCGGTCAGACCGCCGAGCCAGGCGGCCACGGCCAGCAGATGGAGCACGTCGACGGGCATCGCGATGCCCGTCTGGATACCGCTCGACGCGTGCTCGGCCAGCGCCCAGGTCGAGGCGATGCCCGCCGCGACCACGGTGCCGCCGATGGCCAGACCGAAGGTGAGGTCCCGCTTCTCCTTTTCGTCCTCGCGCTTGGCGTACGCCCCAAAGAGCACGGCGATGAAGAGAGCAGCGGCCGCGAGCAGCAGCAGGCGCGAGACGAGCGCCGCGCCGGTCTTGGTCTGCAGGACCTCGCTGATCTGGGCGAGGTCGAAGACGTCGGAGAGCTTGCCGGAGTCGGTGTACGGGCCGCGCAGCATCAGCAGCGCGAGGGTCGCCGCCGTGAGCGCGACCCAGCCGTATGCCACGAGCCGCTGCAGCGGACGGGCCGTCGCGCCCTTCGGCCAGCAGATGAGGACGAAGGCCGCGCCGCCCGCCATCAAGGTGAAGGCGGCGTACGACACATAGCGCGCGAACCCGTAGAGGACACCGACCACGCCGCCGCCGGCCTCCTGGCCGGAGAGCTGCACGGTGGTGTCGGAGGGCGCGCCGATCGAGAAGCTGAAGGCGCCGGAGACCGGATGGCTGTCGGTGGAGACCGCCTTCCAGGCCACGGTGAAGGTGCCGTCGGGCAGCCCGGCGACCAACTGCTTCTCGTACGAGGCGGACTTGGCGCCGCCGACTTCCTTGATCTCGCCCTTGTCGACCCGCTTGCCCTTGGGGTCGAGCACGCGCACCGAGTCGGCCGACATCGCGACATTCTCGGTGAAGTGCAGGGTCACCTTGTCCGGTGCCTGCTGCACCACCGACCCCTGCCCGGGATCGCTGCCGGTCAGCGCGGCATGCGCCGACGCGGGCGCGGCACCGGCGAGCAGTGCGCCGGTGACGGCCACGAAGAGCAGCAGCAGGTGCACGAGCGGACTGCGCGTGCGCGGACGGGGGGCGGTGGGCAGCATGGCTTACGGTCCCCTTCTCAGCTGTTCTTCGGGTTGTACGTGGCTTCCTTGACCTCGAGCTCGGCCTTGACCGTGCCCGCCTTCTCGAAGCGCAGCTCGACCTCGACCTTGTCGCCCAGCTCCGGCAGGCTCTTGAGGTCCATGAACATCAGGTGGTTGCCGCCGCGTTCGAAGTCGAGCTCGCCGTTCGCCGGGATGTCGAAGGACGCGACGTGCTCCATCTTCTGGTCGACGGTGCGGTGGCCCATGACCTCGTCGGCGAGCGGGCTGCTCATGCCGATGAGCTTGTCGGCGCCGCCCTTGTTCACGATGGTCAGGAAGCCGCCGGCCATGTCCTTGAGCGCGGGCTTCGGCATGAAGCCGTCGCGCACGCTCAGTTCGGGCCCGGAGGTGTCCTTCTCGCCGCCTGAGCCGTCGGAGCCCGAACAGCCACCGAGCACCAGCGCCGAGGCGGCGGCTATGGCGCAACCGAGCGCGGCACGGCGCCTCACGGCTTCTCCCCCTTGATGATCTTGGGGAGGTCCTGCACATAGTCGTCCGAGGTGGCTTCCGTGCCGTTGTAGATGACATAGCCCGCGTCGGTCTTCGGCGAGAACGCGATGACCTGCTTGCCGTGCATCGCCTCGACCTTGTCGTCCTTGGTCTTGACGGCTTCCTCGACGGTGATCCCGAGCTGGCGGGCGCCGGCCTGGATGGTGGGGAAGTCGCCGGTCAGACCGATGAACGACGGGTCCTGGGACTTCATCCACGTGCCCAGGTGCTCCGGGGTGTCCCGCTGCGGGTCGGTGGTGACCATGATGATCCGCAGCTGGTCGAGCTCGGACTTCGGGAGCTTCTTCTCCAGCTCCTTCTTGGCGACGGCGAGATTGCCCATCGTCAGCGGGCAGGCGTCGGGGCAGTGCGTGTAGCCGAAGTAGATCAGCGTCGGCTTGCCCTTGGTCTGCTCGCGCAGGTCGTACTTCTTGCCCGAGGTGTCCGTGAGGACCATGTCGGGCTTCTCGAAGGGCTTGTCGATGACGGTGGCCGCCTTGTCCTCGGACTGCTCCGAGACGACGGCCGGGGCGTCGCCGCCGTCGCCGCTGCCGCACGCCGTCAAGGTGAACGAGGCGGCGGCGAGCAGGGCGACGGCGGCAAGGTGCTTGGTGCGCATGGTGAATTGTCCCAAAGGGGTCGGTTGGGGAGGCTGCCCGGTCAGGCAGAACGGCGCCGGCCGGCAAGGACACCGAACGCCACACCCGCCGCACCCACCAGGATGCCCGCGATGCCGAGCGCCCTCGCGGTGCCGTCGCTGGAGTCGGCCGACGCGGTGTTCTCCTTGGCGTCGTCGTGCCCGGCCTTGGAGTCGGAGTCCGAGGCCTTGTCGGCGGTGGTGCCGCCGCCGTGGTGGTCGTCGGCCGCCTCGGAGAGCTTCAGGACCGGCGCGGGCTTCTCGGGCTCCTCGCCGCCCTTGACCGGCTCCTCGATCCAGCGCACGACTTCCTTGTCGCTGTACGTCTGCAGCGCCTTGAACACCATCTGGTCGGCGTCCTCGGGCAGCTGGCCGAGCGAGAGCGGGAACTGCTGGAACGTGCCCGGCTTGATGCCGTCGTCGTCGGCGGTCCAGGTGACCTTGGAGACGGCCTCCTCGATCTTGTTGCCGTGCACCTCGAGCGGCTTGTCCAGCTTGGACTTGGTGACCTTGACGTCCCAGCCCGGCACCGGCTGCGGCATCGCGGACGCGAGCGGGTGCTCGGTCGGGAAGTTGACCTCGACCTTGACGGTCGACGCGGTGTCGGACTCGTTGGGCACCTTGAAGTTGACGGTGGCGTACGAGCCCTTGGCGGCCTCGCCCTGCGGCTGCACGGAGACATGCGCGAAGGCCGTACCGGAGAGCAGGACGACGGAGCCGGCGGCGACGGCGGACGCGGTCAGAACACGAGAGATCTTCATGGCGGAAACTCCACTCGGCAGTGGTGAAAGGTGTCGGGATACAGCGCGCCCCGGCCGCTTCACGGCCGTGCGCACGTGTCTGCCGCGCGACACCCTCCTTACCGAGCGGGGCCGCGTCAGGCAGCGAGCGTGAACCCGTCCGCGGGCGGCCCGCGCCTGATCACGGCGTGCGCGAGTGCGGTGGTACGGGGCTTCGCCGGTGCGTCCGGCAGGGCGCCCCGCGCGTACGGGACCGTCTCGGGCGCACCCGGAAGACCGGCCCGCAGGGCGCGCACCAGCGCGAGAGCGCCGCGCAGTCCCCGTACGAGCGCTGCTTGCGCGATTCCGTGCGCCGCGAAGACGGAGAGCTCGACGACCCGGAGCAGCGCGAGATCGCCGCGGCGAAGCAGCCAGCCGAGCGCGAGCGCGGCCAGGAGGTGTCCGAGCAGCATCGGAAGGCTGGGCAGCAGCTCCGTGCCCGAGCTCATGCCGCCCGGCAGGTGATGGGCGTGCCCGGCCGGGGCCAGGCCCGCGTCCGTGAGCATGCGGAGTGCCTGCTGGGGGTCGGCCACCGCGGTCGCGGGACCGCAGAGCAGGCGGGCCGCGCGGTCCAGGAGGGACTGCTCGGCCATGTTCTGCGCCGCCATCTGCTGGCCGAGACCGAACAGACAGTGCAGGCCCAGCTGACCCACCGCGAGCGCCCCGGTGATCGCCGGGGCGGTGCGCGCACGTCCGGAGAGCGGCACGGCGACCGCGAGCGCGAGGACGAAGCCGAGGCCCAGGGACCACAGCGGCACGGAGCCGTGCGAGGCGAGGAGATGCCCGCCGGCGGACAGCGCGACACAGACCGTGGCGAAGGCCACGGCCCGAAGGAGCCGGAACTCGGCGCGCGCTGTGCGGGGGGCAGGCATGACCGGCTCATCATCGCACTGGGCTTATCCCGTGCGTACGGCAGGTCCGCAAGGTCCGGAACGCGAGGTTCTGCCCCGGGCCGGGGATTCCTTACACCTCGTGATGTACCCGGCGCGTCCGCCGTATGGGCGACATCACGTCAACTCGGCGATTGCACACGGCCGTACGCGGCAATACGTATCGGTATGCCGAGCCGCAGCCAGGAGGCCTGAGCCATGAGCCTTTGGTGGTCACTCCACTTGCGGCGCGAGGCTGCGAGCGTCCCCCTGGCCCGCCGACTCCTGCTCGACACGATGGAGACCGCGGGCGTCGACCCCGACATCTCCTTCGAACTGTCCGTCGCCCTGACCGAGGCCTGCGCCAACGCGGTCGAGCACGGCGGGACCCGCGACCGGCCGCAGGACGCGTACCGGGTCACCGCGTACCTGGACGGCGAGATGTGCCGCATCGAGGTCGCGGACTCGGGCCCCGGCTTCCCCCTCGCGACGATCGAACGGCCTACGACGCGGGGATACGTACCGGATGTCGTGGACACTTCGGACGCGGACCCCGACTACGCGGAGCACGGCCGCGGCCTCGGCCTGATCGAGGAGATCGCCGACCACGTCTGGTTCGCCAACCGCGACGGCGCGGTCGTCAGCTTCGACAAGATCCTGAAGTGGCGCACGGACTCACCACTGGTGACGGTCTGACGTCTCAGCGCTTGGGCAGCACCGCACACAACGCGTCGAGCGCCGCGCCATACGCATGCTCCGAAGGAGCCGCGTACCCCACCACCAGCCCGTCGCCGGAGGCAGCCGCATCCGGATGTCGAAACGCCGACAACCCGTCCAAAGCCACCCCCGCCCGCGCGGCCCGCACCAAGGTCGAAGCCTCCGTCCCCGGAGGCAACCGCAGCACCGCGTGCAGCCCCGCCGCGATCCCGGACACGGACACATGCGGCGCCCGCGAGGCGAGCACGGACACCAACCGGTCCCGCCGCCCCCGGTACCGCTGCCGCATCCGCCGCACATGCCGGTCGTACTGCCCGGACCGGATGAACTCCGCGAGCGTCAGCTGGTCGAGCGCGCTCGCCCACGCCTCACGCTCACCCTTCACCCCAATCACCGCGTCCACGAGATGCCCCGGCAGCACCATCCACCCCAGCCGCACCGCGGGTGACAGGCTCTTGCTGACCGAGCCGAGGTAGATCACGCGCTCGGGATCCAACCCCTGTACGGCGCCGACCGGTTCGCGGTCGTAGCGGAACTCCCCGTCGTAGTCGTCCTCCAGGACCAGCCCGCCCCGCGCCCGCGCCCACTCCACCGCGGCCGCCCGCCGCCCGGACGCGAGCGGCCCGCCGGTCGGGAACTGGTGCGCCGGCGTGAGCAGCACGGCCCGGGCACCGGAGGGCAGCTCCTCGATCCGGGCACCCTGTTCGTCGACCTCCAGCGGCACCGTACGGACGGAGGCGGCGGCCAGAAGGGAGCGGTGGAAGCCGAGTCCGTACGCCTCGACGGCCAGCTTTCCGCGCAGCACCCCGCGCCCGGAGCCGCCGGCGCCCCCGAAGAGCAGCCGCAGCGCATGGGCGAAGCCCGAGCACACGACGATCCGGGCGGGGTCGGTCCGCACCCCGCGCACCCGCCCCAGATACTCCGCGAGCGCCGCGCGCAGCTCGGGCCGCCCGTGCGGATCGCCGGGCCCGAAGGCGTCGTTGGGCGCGGCGGTCAGCGCGCGCCGGGCCGCAGCGGCCCACGCCGTACGCGGGAACGACCCCGCGTCCGGCTTCCCCTGCCCGAGATCGTGCGCCACGGTCCGGCGCGCGGGCGGAGCGACGGGCGCCTGTACGGGGGAGACGGAGCGTGCCGCGACCCGTGTCCCGGACCCCTGCCGCGCCGTCAGCCACCCCTCGGCGACGAGCTCGGCGTACGCGCTCGCGACGGTGTTCCGCGTGAGCCCCAGATCGGCGGCGAGCGAACGGTACGGCGGCAGCCGCTGCCCGGGCCGCAGCCGCCCCTCGCTCACGGCCGCGCGCAGCGCCCGGATCAGCGCCGCCCGTCTGCTGCCCCCGCCGTCGAGCTCCAAGTGCAGGTCGGCACCGACCCGTCCGGCCTGCTCGGCCCACCTGTCCGCCATGCGGGGACCCTAACCCCGGGCGGCCGGCGCCGGAGCCCGGGCATGACCGAGGGGCGGTACGCCGTCGCGTACCGCCCCTCGGTCGAAAGCCGACGTGCGTCAGCCCTTCAGCGAAGCCATCCAGGCCTCGACGTCCTCGCTCGTACGGGGCAGGGCGTCCGAGAGGTTCCGGTTGCCGTCCTCCGTGACGAGGATGTCGTCCTCGATCCGGACGCCGATGCCGCGGTACTCCTCGGGCACCGTCAGGTCGTCGGCCTGGAAGTACAGACCCGGCTCGACGGTCAGGCACATGCCCGGCTCGAGCGTGCAGTCCACGTACGCCTCACGCCGCGCGGCCGCGCAGTCGTGGACGTCCATGCCGAGCATGTGGCCGGTGCCGTGCAGCGTGAAGCGGCGCTGCAGACCCAGCTCCAGAACGCGCTCCGCGGGACCTTCGAGCAGACCCCACTCGACGAGCTTCTCGGCGAGCACGCGCTGCGCGGCGTCGTGGAAGTCGCGGTAGCTCGCGCCCGGCTTCACGGCCGCGATGCCGGCCTCCTGGGCCTCGTACACCGCGTCGTAGATCTTCTTCTGCAGCTCGGTGTAGCGGCCGTTGATCGGCAGGGTGCGGGTCACGTCCGCGGTGTAGAGCTCGTTGGTCTCCACGCCGGCGTCGAGCAGGAGCAGGTCGCCGGAGCGGACCTGGCCGTTGTTGCGCACCCAGTGCAGGGTCGTGGCGTGCGGGCCCGCGGCGCAGATGGAGCCGTAGCCGACGTCATTGCCCTCGACGCGGGCGCGCAGGAAGAACGTGCCCTCGATGTAGCGCTCGGAGGTCGCCTCGGCCTTGTCGAGGACCTTGACGACGTCCTCGAAGCCGCGGGCGGTCGAGGCGCAGGCCTTCTCCAGCTCGGCGATCTCGAACGCGTCCTTCACGAGGCGAGCCTCGGACAGGAAGACCCGCAGCTCCTCGTCGCGCTCGGCGGTGACCTTGTCGGTCAGCGCCTTCTCGATGCCGGCGTCGTGCCCGCGCACCACGCGGGTCGGGCCGGTGGACTCGGCGAGCGCGTCGGCCAGCTTGCGCACATCGGAGGCGGGGATGCCGTACAGCTTCTCGGCCTCGGTCAGCGAGTGCCGGCGGCCGACCCACAGCTCGCCCTGGCCGTCCAGCCAGAACTCGCCGTTCTCGCGGTCGGAACGCGGAAGCAGGTAGAGCGTGGCCTCGTGGCCGCCCTCGACCGGCTCCATGACGAGGACGCCGTCCTCGGTCTGGTTGCCGGTCAGGTACGCGTACTCGGTGGAGGCGCGGAAGCTGTACTCGGTGTCGTTCGACCGGGTCTTGAGCTTGCCCGCCGGGATCACCAGACGCTCGCCCGGGAAGGCGGCGGACAGCGCGGCGCGGCGGCGGGCGGTGTGCCCGGCCTGGGCGATCGGCTCGAGATCGGTCAGCTCCGTGTCCGCCCAGCCCGAGCGCATGGACTCGGCCAGCTCGTCGGACACGCCCGGGTACAGGCCGTTCTTCCGCTGCTTGATGGGCTTCTCGGCTGCTTCTTCGGTGCCTTCGGCGGGCGCGTCATTGAGCTCTTCGGCCACGGGTGCCTCCTCATAGTGACCTGGGGACCACCGTCCATCGTATGTCCGTACGGAAGGGGTTCCAGGGCCCCTGCGTATGGCCAAAGTCACGCGAAAGGGACCAGGGGAGTGTGCGGATGAATTCGATCGGGCAACCGGACGCAGGCGCAGGTGCGGACCGAGTGGCCGCCGCGCGTCGCGAGCTCGCCGAGCACGGGCCGCCGCGGACTCCGGAGGGAGCGCCGGACTTCGCCACCGTCTCGCTGCCCGGGCGCGACGGTGACGCGGTACGCGACCTCTTGATGCAGGAGCAGGCCGGCACGGTGGTCGAGATCGGGCTCGCCTATGCCGGTTCGGCGCTGGCGATCGGCGAGGCGCTGCTGCGCACCGGAGCGCGGCCCCCGCGCCATGTGGTGATCGACCCGTATCAGTACACGGCGTACGACGGAGTCGGCTGGGAGCTGCTGTGCGGCGCCGGCCTCGGCGATATCGCCGAGCTGGTGACCGCACCGTCGCAGCGGTTCCTCGCCCGCCTTGCCGATGAGGGTTTCAGCGCGGACGCGGCGTTCGTCGACGGCAGCCACCACTTCCACAACGTGTTCGTCGACCTGCACTTCCTGGGCGAGATCGTCCGGCCCGGTGGCATCGTGCTGCTCGACGATGTGGGGTGGCCGTCGGTCGGCGCCGCCGTCGCGTACTTCGAGACCCATCTCGGGTGGCGTCCGATGCCGGTCGCGTCGGCCGACCCGGGCCCCGAGCCGGCAGACGGACGGCCGCGGATCGGGGCCTACCGGCTGCCCGATCCGCGGCCCGCGCCGGACTTCAGGGAGTTCAGACCGTTCTGCTGATGCGGCCGCGGCCCGCGACAGCCGGGAGGCCGTCCCGGCTCACTCGAAGCGGGCCGCCAGCAGGACCACGTCCTCGTCGCTGTCCATCTCGTCCTTGCCGTCCGTGAGCACGGTCCGCAGGACGTGGTCCGCGATCGCGCCGGGATCGTCCCGCAGCGGCCGCGGCACGCTCGCCGCGGCCGCGTGCAGCCGGGCGAAGGCGCGGTCCATCGGATCGCCCGTGCGGTGCAGCAGACCGTCCGTGTAGATCAGCACGGTCTCGCCGGGCTCCGGCGAGAGGTCCACGCTCGGCGCCTCCCAGCAGCTCAGCATCCCGAGCGGCGCGGAGAGCGAGGTCTCCACGAACTCGGTGCGCCGCTCGCCGATGATCAGCGGCGGCGAGTGCCCGGCCCCGGCGAGCACGATCTTGCGCCGGCGCGGTTCGCAGTACGCGAAGAGCGCGGTGGCGCTGCGCGCGGGCTCGGTGAGCCGCAGCAGGAGTTCGAGATCGGACAGGACGGCGACGGGATCCTCGCCCTCCATCACGGCGTACGCGCGCAGGGACGCCCGCAGCCGTCCCATCGCCGCGACCGCGCTCGGACCCGAGCCGGTCACGGACCCGACCGCGAGACCCAGCGCGCCCTCCGGCAGCGGCAGCGCGTCGTACCAGTCGCCGCCACCGCGCGGCCCGGTGCGGTGCCGGGCGGCGAGCTGGACGCCCGCGACCCGCGGCAGCCGGCTGGGCAGCAGTTCCTCGGCGAGGGTGGCCACGGTCGTACGGGCGCGCTCCAGCTCGACGAGACGGGCCAGGTGGTCGCCCGCGTACCGCATGTAGAGGCCGATCAGATGGCGCTGGCGCTCCACGGGCTCGGCGGGCTCGTCGTACAGCCAGACCGCCGCGCCGAGACGGCTCGCCGCTCCGGGTCGGTCCGTGGTGTCGCAGGTAAGCGGCACGGCATAGCTCGCCGCATAGCCGAGCCGGTCGGCGACCGAGCGCTGGCGCGGGTCGATGTTCTCCTCGGCGAGCAGATCGGCCTGGGCGATGCCGCACTCGCCGGGGCCGAGCGTGTCGAGCCCGTCGAGCAGCCGCCCGTACGAGGTGACATCGCGCGGCACCGTCTCGAGGTGGCCGAGATCGGCCCGCTCAAGACCGAGGCCGGTCATCGTGTCGGGCCCGTACCCGTCGGAGGGTTCGAGGATCACGAGCCCGCGGCGGGCACCGACCAGGGCGGCACCGGCGCGCAGGAGTTCGCGAAGGCAGTCCTCGAGAACCGCCGTGCGCGTCAGGCGCTCGGTCAGTTCATGGAGCGTGGTGAGATCCGAGACCCAGCCCGCGAGCCGGTCCTGGATGACGGCCGCCGGGGTGGCGGGCGTCGGCGCGCAAGGGGGCGCCACGGTGTGTGCGGGGGCGGGAACCGAAGAAGAGCTGGGATCGATTCCGGCCACTTTCGGAAGGTGAGGGGCGTTCATAGCGAGGTTCGCATCCGGTATTCCGGACGTTCCATATTGCTCAATAGCATCGCAAACCCCCATGTCATTCTGCGCCGCCAGCAATAGGTCCACATCTACACGCCCTGGTCTGGGGATGTCCAGCATTGTCCTGCGAGGATTCCTGGTGTCCATGGGGCGTACGAGGCATCGGTGACGAAAAAGGAACTTGGCGAAAAACTGCCCTGCTCAATCCGCTATTGCTGTCGACTGGTCCCGCACCAACCGCTCGCTCAGAGCGTCAGCACCGGCGTAACGGGTACGTACTGGGTGGAGGACAGCGGGAGTTGGCGCTGTTCCTGAACCAGACGACGGACTCGTACGTCTTAGAGAGCAACGGCCGCGTTCCGGCCGAGCACCTCGCGGTGGTTCGCAAGCGGGACAGGCAAGCGCCATGCGCGCGCCACCCATCGCCATGGTTGTAATGGATGCAGCTACAGCGCAGTCCGAGCTCCACGCGTGCTCCACTCAATCACGATTGAGTGTCCGCAATGTCCGAAGTGATCCGAAGCGGCCCGCAGTGTCGGTAGTGTCTCTGCGTTTTCAACGGAAAGGAACGAGCGCTCATGCGCGAGATCCTCGGAAGGCGACGCAGGCTCCTGTCGAAGCGATCCGGTAGGCGGCCTGACCAGCTCGGCACGGCCCTGACCTTCGCGAGCTCCTGGCAGTGGCCGGTGCTCCCGGGTGTGGGACTGCGGCAGCAAGGATCGCCGCAGTGCGCGTGCCCGGACCCCGACTGCGCCACCCCGGGCGCCCACCCCTTCGACCCCGGCATCCTGGCCGCGACCAGCGATGAGCGGATGGTCCGCTGGTGGTGGACCAACCGCCCGACGGCGCCGATCGTCCTGGCCACCGGCGGCCCGGGGCCCAGCGCGGTGAGTCTGCCGGCCATCGCGGCGGCCCGTTCGCTCGCGGTGCTCGACCGCAAGGGCGTCCGCGTCGGCCCGGTCGTCGCGACCCCCGACCGCTGGTCGCTGCTCGTGGCGCCGTACTCGATGCCGCAGCTCGGCGAACTGCTCTACGCCAGGGACCACGTGCCGGGCTCGCTCCGCTTCCACGGCAGCGGCGGCTATGTCGTCCTGCCGCCCTCGGAGACCGGCCAGGGCGAGGTCCGCTGGGAGCGCGCCCCGCTGCCCGGTTCGGCGCGCCCGTGGCTGCCGGACATCGAGGCCCTGGTGGATGTCCTCGTCGACACCCTCACTCATACGGGTGTGAGCGCGCCCGAGTTCTAGGCGCCTTGGGCGTGCGTGGGGCCCCAGGGCCCTGCGCCGTCGCTATCTTCGGGCTCACCTCCGTTGTTTTGCCGTTCAGTTGAGCAGGTGGGTCCGTTGCAGCGAGCACGTATGTCCGCGCTCATCGCCGTCGTGCTGCTCGCGGTCCTGCTGCCGCTCGCTGGTGCGGTGGCGGGTCCCGTGGGTCCCCCCGACGGGCCGGTGCGCGCCCTCGAAGAGGACGTACGGGGGAAGGCGCCCGCGCCCGTCGCCGGCCGTCCGGAAGGGGCGGCTGCCGAAGGTGCCGAGGGCGGCCAGGGCGATACGGACGGGAAGTCGGCGGAGCCGGTACGGACGGGGCAGGAGTGGGGCAGCGAGCAGGCCGAGCCCGGTCTGCTCGCCGGGCTCGGACTGACCACCGCGGCGCAGTGCGGACCCGAACTCGCCTCGCCCGAGGGCGTCGAGGCACAGACCTGTGTGCTGAGCCAGGGCCAGGACACCTGGGCCCGTACGTACTACCGCAATGCCACCGGCGAGCAGCTCACTTCGGTGCTCACCCTGATGGGGCCCGACGGGCGGACCGTGCAGATGCACTGTGCCGTCGACGAGGGGGACGAGCCGGGTGCGTGCGAGACGCCGCGCGAGCGGACGGCGGGTGAGCGGGAGGCGTATTCGGCGGTGGCGGAATTCGCGGCGCCCGCGGCCGACGGCGAAGGCACCGATGGCGACCAGGGCGAGGAGCGTCCGATGCTGTTGCGCTCCGGCAGCAATGCGGCGCCTGCCGCGGCCAGTTGAGCGCGCCCGCCGGCCGGCCGCCTGAAGCGTGTGCAGGGGCGCGGGCCCGAGCGCGGGCATGGAAAGGCCCGGTCGCTGGCGACGGGGGATGCACCAGCGACCGGGCTACTTGAACGGTAACAAGAGATCTGCGGTTCGCAAATTCGATCTCGGCCGGTATCGGCCAATCCGCTGGGGATTTACCGGGGAAGGCCGGGAGTTGTGACCGGTCTCATACCTTTTCTATGGCTTTCCTGTGGGCCCAGGCGATCATGAATGGCCTTTTCTGATCACTCGGTGATCGCCATCGGGGTGCCCAATAGGCCGCTCCGGACTGACCGGCCGGTCAGCCCGGAGCCATTCGCCCGGGGCTCGGCCGCCCGGTCAGCTCAGCGTGACCTGCCGGTTGGTGAGGCCGCCGCGGGCGCGACGCTCCTCACCGGTGAGCGGGGCCTCGTCGGCGAGCGCCGTGGCGAGGCGCTCGGCGAACTCGGCGGCGGGCTTCTCGACATCGGCCGCGCTCATGCCGGTCGGCAGGTCCCATACGGGGACCATCAGGCCGTGCGCACGGAACGAGCCGACCAGGCGGGTGTTCTCGCCCAGGCTCGACGTGCCCGCCGCGTGCAGCCGCGCGAGCGCGTCGAGCAGCTTCTCCTCGGGGTGCGGCATGACCCAGCGCAGGTGGTTCTTCTCCGGGGTCTCGCACCAGTACGCGGAGTCCACGCCCGTGAGCTTCACGGTCGGGATGGCGGCGGCGTTGGCGCGCTCCAGGGAGGCGCTGACCTCGGTGCTGGCGTTCTCCGCGTCCGGCACCCAGAACTCGAAGCCCTCGTGCACGACCGGCTCGAACGGGCCCTTGGGGTCGAGGAGTTCCTGCAGGCGCGGTCCCTCGCCCGAGGTGCGGCGGGCGGCGATCGGGTTGCCCGGCTCGGTGGTGAGCGCCTGCGTGAGGATGTCGGCGAGGTCGCGGCTGAGGTCGCCGGAGGACGTGTCGTTCTGCAGCCCGATGAGGACGGAGCCGTCCTCGCGGCGCAGACCCGGCCACGCCATCGGCAGCACGGTCGCGAGCGTCACCGAGGGGACGCCCTCGGGCAGTCCGTCCTTGAGGGTGAGCTCCACCGTGGCGGCGGGCACCAGTTCGCGCAGCGCGACCCAGTCGCACTCGCCGGGCAGCCCCTCGAACGGGCGGTGCACCAGCTCCGTCACGGCCTGCGCGGCGGCGCGGCCGTGACAGGCCTTGTAGCGACGGCCCGAGTTGCAGGGGCAGGGCTCGCGCGCGCCGACGACAGGGATCTCCCCGTCGATGATCTGCGCCTTCTGCGGCTTCTTCGTCTGAGGGCGCTTCTTGGCCATCGTGCGTCTCCCGGTCACGGCTTGGGCGGTACGGCGGTGAGCCTAGCCGCTGCGGGCCGCGCCGTAGGCCGGACAGAACCCGCCCTCCCGGGGGCCCGCCCCTATTGAGGCTATCGGTGCCCACTGACAACGCCCGGCCGGCAACAGTGGACGGTCTCGGCTCGACTGCTTCGGCTCGACCCCTTCGGTTTGACCGCCTCGGCTCGACCGCCTCGGCCCGGCAGCGTCCCAGACCCTCAGCCCTTCAGACCCTCAGACCCTCAGACCCTCAGACCCTCAGACCCTCAGACCCTCAGACCCTCAGCCCCTCAGCCGAGTTCGCCGAACACCTCACCAGGCCCAGTGACACGCGTAGCGAAGTCCTCGCGATGGTGGCCCGTCGTGAGGACGACCCAGACCGTGACCTCGCCGGACGCGCCGTCGCGTACGCCCCAGTCGTCGGACAGCGCCGCGATGATGCCGAGCCCCCGGCCGCCGCGCGCCGTGACCGACGGCGTGGCTGGAACTGGTCGGGTCGGACCGCCTCCGTCCGTCACTTCGACCGTCAATCGACCGGATTTGTCCAGTCGCCAGGCCGCCCGCACATTGCCGTCCCCCACGGTCGCCGCGTCTCCGAGCGGTCGGCCATGCCGGCAGGCATTGCTGAGCAGTTCGGAAAGGATCAGGACGGCATCGTCGATGACAGCTTCGGATACGCCGCTGATACGCAGCTGATCACGCATGCAATGTCTTGCTCGTCCTACGCCTGCAGGACCATGAGGTACGGCCATGCTCGACGACGCCGGCACCTCCTGTGCCACCACCAACGCCACCCCCGAGACCTCCTTAGCCCCACGCCACGGTGTGGATGCCCCAATGGACTGGACCGGAAACCGGCCAATCCGCATACGAGACACCGTTATGACCGCCTGATGACGCACTCGGGGCAAACGGACACGCTCCGAACGCGCCGGTGCACTCTGCGTGAGTGACGGCTGTGGGTGCTGTTCAGCTCAGCTGCGGCCGAGCTGCTCCAGGACCGCCCGCGGGCGGTTGGTGATGATCGCGTCGATGCCGAGCCGGACGCAGAGGTCCACGTCCTCCGGCTCGTTCACCGTCCATACGTGCACCTGGTGCCCGGCCCGCTGCAGCTTCTCGATGTACGCGGGGTGGTTGCGCACGAGCCGGATGCCGGGACCAGCGATCCGTACTCCTTGTGGCAGCCGGCCGTCACGGGTGCGCGGCGTCAGGAACTGCAGGAGGTGGACGGTCGGCAGGGTGGGCGCCCCCGCCCGGACGCGCTGCAGGGAACGGGCGGAGAAACTCATCACCCGTACCGGAGAATCCGCCGGTGTCTTCGGAGCGTCCAGGCCGAAACGCTTGAGCAGCAGAAGCAGCCGCTCCTCGACCTGGCCCGCCCACCGGGTGGGGTGCTTGGTCTCGATGGCCAGCTCCACGGGGCGGCCCGCGTCCGCGACCAGTTCGAGCAGCCGCTCCAGGGTCAGTACGGAGGTCTCCTCCCAGTCCGGGCCGTCCTCCCTGTTCTTCCAGGAGCCGAAGTCGAGGGCGGCGAGGTCGGCGAGCTCCAGGGCGGAGACGGCTCCGCGGCCGTTTGACGTACGGTTGACGCGCCGGTCGTGGACACACACGAGGTGTCCGTCGGCCGTGAGCCGGACATCGCATTCCAGCGCGTCCGCGCCGTCCTCGATCGCCTTCTTGTACGCGGTGAGGGTGTGCTCGGGGGCGTCCTCGGAGGCGCCGCGGTGGGCCACCACTTGAATGGGGCGGCTCGGCCGGGGGTCGCTCTGCGGGGTTTGTGCGGAAGTCACCGCGACATGGTGTCACTCCTCGGGGTACCCGTGGCGTAGGTCAGGTGACCTGACGGAGTCTCAGCGGATGCGCCGGTTCCGGCCGCCGCCGAGGATGGGCGACGGATGCACAGGTGCGGCTTACGGCGCCCTGACGTCCGGTGGGAAAGGCTTGCGGAGCATAAGTGCGGCCCAATAGAAGAGCTGACGCCGTGGATCGAGGAGTAGAGCTGTGAGCACCGAGAACGAGGGCAACGAGGTTCCCCCCGCCCCGTCCGTACCTCCTGCGCCTCCGTCTTCTTCCCCGGAGGAAGCGGCCGCTTCTTCTGCGGGAGGTGCTGAGCCGGCTTCTTCCACGGGAGGTGCTGCGCCCGCTTCCTCTACGGGAGGTGCTGACGCGCAGGCCGACGGAGCCTCTCCTTCAGTCCAGTCGGCGCACCCGGTTGAGCCGACGGCGCACGCCCAGCCTTCCGCGCCCCCCGCGCCTTCCGCGCCCTCCGGTCCCTCTCATGACGAGAACGTGACCGCCCCCCTGCCGCCCGTGGCCGCGGGCGAGACGGCGCAGCTGCCGCCGGTTCCGCCGACGGGTGCGCCGCACCAGGCCGCACAGCCCGCCGCGCAGCCCTCAGCCGGTCACGAGTCGGCCGGGTTCGGGCAGGCACCCCATAGCCAGCCCGGCCAGCACAGCCACTACGGCCAGCACGCTCAGCACGCTCAGCACGCTCAGCCCGGACACCCGGGTCAGCCCCAGGCGGCCGGCCCCGACGGCGGCTGGCCGCCGCAGCCGCCCGCCACCCCCGCGTACGCGAACGGCGGCGGTGGACAGGAATGGGGCGCGAGCTACCAGCCGGCCCCCGCGTCCCCCAAGTCCCGCAGGGGCGGCCTCGTCGCGGGCGTGCTCGCCGCCGCGCTGGTCGCCGGTGGTGTCGGCGGCGGCATCGGCTACTGGGCCGCCGAGCGCAATGACAGCGGTACGGACTCCACGACCGTCTCCGCCTCGGACACCCCGGCCGACCTCAAGCGCGAGCCGGGCACCGTCGCGGACATCGCGGCCAAGGCGCTGCCGAGCGTCGTGACCATCGACGCGCAGGGCGGCGACGGCGAGGGCGGTACGGGTACCGGCTTCGTCTACGACCGCGAGGGCCACATCCTCACGAACAACCACGTGGTGGCGACGGCCGCACAGGGCGGCAAGCTGTCGGCCACGTTCTCCAACGGCAAGAAGTACGAGGCCGAGGTGATCGGCCGGGCGCAGGGCTACGACGTGGCCGTGCTCAAGCTGAAGAACGCCACCGGCCTCAAGCCGCTCGCCCTCGGCGACTCCGACAAGGTCGCGGTCGGCGACTCGACGATCGCCATCGGCGCGCCCTTCGGGCTCTCCAACACCGTGACCACCGGCATCGTCTCGGCCAAGAACCGTCCGGTCGCCTCCAGCGACGGCTCAAGCGCCGCCCGTTCGTACATGAGCGCGCTGCAGACGGACGCCTCGATCAACCCGGGCAACTCCGGCGGCCCGCTGCTCGACGCGCGCGGCGCGGTCATCGGCATCAACTCCGCGATCCAGTCGGCCGGCAGCGGCATGGGCGGTCAGCAGGCGGGCTCGATCGGCCTCGGCTTCGCCATCCCGGTCAACCAGGCGAAGAACGTCGCCCAGGAGCTGATCAAGAACGGCAAGGCCACGTACCCGATGATCGGCGCCTCGGTCACCATCGACGAGACCAGCCGCGACGGCGGCGCGCGCATCACGGAGAAGGGCGCGGGCGGCACCGAACCGGTCACCCCGGGCGGGCCCGCGGACAAGGCCGGCCTCAAGCCCGGCGACCTGATCACCAAGCTGGACGACCGCCCGATCGACAGCGGTCCGACGCTGATCAGCGAGATCTGGACGCACAAGCCGGGCGACACCGTGAAGCTTACGTACGAGAGGGACGGCAAGGAGCACACGGTGGACGTGGTGCTCGGGAGCAAGGGCGAGGCGGAGTAGCCGTACGGGGCGGATGAGGAGTAGCCGTACGGAGTGAAAGCCGAGTAGCCGTACGGGGCGAATATCCGAACTTGGGTAGGTATCGCCCTCATGGTGATTCCCTTCGTACGGTCCTCCGTCCGTTGCGCCGTTCTGGTCGCGGGTGCGGCCCTCGTCTGCGCGGGGGCCGTGGTGCCGCCCTCGGCCGTGGCGGCCGAAGCGCCCGTGGGCGTGAGCGTCACGGAGGGGAGCACCGCGCAGTACGTGGCGACCCGTACCCAACAGGGCGTCGCCGGCGAGGAGTTCACGTACAGGCTCTCCGGATCCGGGTCCGCCGCATGGGGCGAGATCTCGGCGGGCCAGGCCTTCGACTGTTCAGCGGCAGGTTCCGTCCTCACCTGCACCGCCCACGAGGTCACCGTCCCGAACGAGCGGGTCGTCACGGCCCAGGTCGTGACCGAGGAGGGCACCGCGGGCAGCACGTTCACCATCGACGCCGCTTCGCCGGACGGCACGCAGACCCATGCGTACACCGTGGCCGGGCGGCCGAGGAGCACGCAGTCGCTGACCGGTCAGGGCGCGCACACGCTGCGGATCAAGGCGCCGGCGTCGGGGGCGACGCCCCGCTTCGGCTCCGGCTACGCGTTCGAGGGCTATCACATCTCACCCCCGCAGTTCACGTTCGAGCTACCGCAGGGCGTGACCGAGGCGGCGTCCGAGTGCACGCAGTCGGGCAGCACGGTCACCTGTCGTCGTACGAGCGGTGGATACGGCGACTACGAGGTGCCGGTCACCGTCGCTCCCGACGCGCCGGGCGGCCGGACCGAGACGGCGGGCACCGCCTTCCGCAAGAACGAGTGGGGCGCCGCACTGGGCGTCGACACCGGCACGCCGTTCGTCCTCGACCTCGAAGTGGCGCCGCCCGGCGGCGAGATCGCCCCGCGCCACGACCACGACGGCGACGGCCGCAGCGACATGGCCGCCTGGTATCTGTACGGCGACCGCCACTCCGCCCTGCACACCCTCCTCGCGAACGCCGACGGCACACTGCGGCAGCCCTTCGGCTCGTACGCCTCGAACCCCGGCAGCTGGAACGTGAGTCGGATGCAGTTCACGACCGGGGACTACAACGGCGACGGGCGCGCGGACGTCGGGCTGCTCTACGACTACCAGGGCGGCAAGGTCAGCCTGATCACCGCGCTGGCGAAGCCGGACGGAGGCTTCGCGCGGCCCGTGGCCTCCTGGCAGTCCAAGCCCGGTGGTTTCTACGGGAGTTCGATGACGATCCAGAGCGGGGACTTCAACGGCGACGGCCGTGACGACATCGCCGCCTGGTACGCGTACAGCGCGGGCGGCAATCGGATCTTCACCTTCGCGGCAGGGCCCGACGGCGGGTTCGCCGCCCCCGTGGCCGCGCACGAGGAGACCGCGTCCTGGCAGCGCAGCCGGAGCAAGCTGCTCACCGGCGACTTCAACGGGGACGGGCGGGACGACCTGGCGGCTCTGTACGGGGCGGAGGACGGCACTCTGACGGCCCACAGCTTCCTGTCCACCCCGGTCGGCGGCTTCACGCGGACCGCCTCGTGGAGCAGCGGGACCTTCGGCAGCTTCACCCGCGCCCATCCGCACGCCGGTGACTTCGACGGTGACGGCGTCGAGGACCTCGCCCTCTGGTACGACTACGCGGACGGCCGCGACGGCATCTTCACCCTGAAGGCCTCGGCCGACGGCCGGTTCGCCGCCCCGGTCGGCGCGTACCAGGCGCGGGCCGGGAGCTGGACGTATCCGAACATGAAGGTGCTCACCGGCGACTACGACGGCGACGGCCGCGCCGACATCGGCACGCTGTACGGGTACGGCGACGGCCGCATCGCGATGTTCACCTGGCCGGGCACGGCGAGCGGCTTCGGCGCACCGAGGACCGGCTGGCGCTCGGACGGCAAGGGGTACAACCACCGGGCGGCGACGCCGGTCCGCAGCTACAACCACTGAGTTGCCGTACGGCAATGGTGCTGCCGTACGACAACTGGGCCGCGGGGGATCTGCGTCGAGGCCCCCGCGGCGTGAGTTCAGCGCACCGTGACCCGCAGCGGCTGTGAAGCGGTGCACTCCGGCGGGGAGTTGAGCATCGTGTACGCGTCCGACTCGGGCGCGGTGCAGGCGATGACGCGCAGCGAGTTGGGGCCCTTCATGCCGAGCCTGACGCGCATGCTGTAGGTGCCGTCCTTCTTCGTGCGCACCTGCGCCGGCAGGCTGACCCAGCCCTTGCGCTGCCACTGCTGCAGCGTCACTTCGGTGCCCGCGGGGAAGGCGGCGGCCTTGCCTCCCACACGGAACTCCTCGTGCACGGTGACGGACCGGGTGGTCGCCAAGGCGGTCAGCGTCGGGGCCTGTTCGGTGTCGGGCTCGTCGGCCGCCGCGGCGCCCGTGGCCGCGGCGGACAGGAGAAGCCCGGCGGTCACGAGGGCGACGCGTGCCGAAGTGTGGTTCATGTGCGGTCCTTCAGGTGGGTCGGCGGCGGTCTTCGCCGCACAGGGAGGCTGAACTGCCCTCCTGCTGCGGCGTGTTACCGGACAGCGGGACCTCGCGGTCCCGATACTGCCCGGGGTGTACGCCAAGACCTTGCTCCCTGCGGCCCTGCTTTTCACGCTCGCCACTCCGGCTGCCGCCGCCCCGCCTCCCGTATTCGATCCGGTGGCGGAGCCCGGTTCGTCCTCGGCGGAGTGGACGGACTCGATGGGCTCGATGGGCTCGACGGACTGGACGCTGGACCTCGTGGAGGATCCGGTGACCGTGGTTCAGTACGCGGGGCCCGGCGGGAAATCCGTCGAGGTGACCTCAACCTCCTTCTGCGGTACGGGCGATGGCGCCAGGTCGATGAGTCAGTCGGTGACGAGCTCGCACGGCTCGACGACGATCACCCAGTCGATGTGCGGCTGAAGTCCACCGGACATCCCCGGATCCCCGGCCGAGGCCAGGTGCCGAGTTCCTCGACGCGGTAGCCGTCGGGATAGCCCTTGATCTCCCGGTTCTGGCGCGCGAAGTGCGGTGCCGCGCGCGGCGGCAGCAGCCGTACCGCACGGCCCCGCAGCCGCACCGCGCTCCGGACCAGGGAGCGGGTGCGGGCCGGCGGAGCCTCGTAGCGGAAGGCGCGCAGCAAGTGGTCGTCCAGGAGTGCCAGGACGCCGGTGCGCAGCAGCGGGGCGAGCGGGCGCGGGTACCAGGAGGCCATGAGGTCGAGGGTCGCGTCGGAGACCTCGCGCGCGCGGGCGTCCCAGCCGAAGTGGGTTTCCTCGTAGGAGTCCAGGCACTGCTCGAACTCCTCGTAGGTGGCGGGGATGTCGGCGATTCCCATGTGCCGGCCGAGCGTGCGGTAGTACGTCACGGTGGCCACGGTTTCGTGCCGGGAGAGCCGTCGCCATCCGTACGCGTCGATCCAGCGCTTGGGCATCACGACGAACGTGCTCAGGACATAGCGCATGTCGTCGTCGCCGATGTCGTAGCTGCGGTGCATCTGATTGATCCGGCGGATGGCGCTGCGCCCCTTGTCGGACGAGAAGCCGAACTCCACCACGGTGTCGAGCAGCAGCGCGGTGTCGTCGTACCGCTTCTGCGAACGCCCTGTCAGCTCCGCGGTCTCGGCGAGCAGCCGGCCGATGGAGGGCACGGCGTACGTGCGGTACAGGGCGAGTTCGAGCGCGCGGGTCACATCCCAGGGGAACTCGTACGCGACCATGAGCCGGTAGATCTCCAGCGCGTCGCGCTCCGGATGGAGCCGCCGGATCTGCGCGAGCCGCTCGTAACGCTTCGATGCCATGGGTGCCCTCTCCTGCGGTACGGGTGATGGCCGTGCCTCGAGCGGACAGTAGCCGCGCCCGAGGGCGGCCGCGAGGCTGTACGCCTCTTGTGGACAACCCTTGCCAAGGCCGGATTTCGTTGCCAGCATGCTCGTCCCCGACGGAACACGTGCACGGGTGAGGCAGGAATGACGGAAATCGCAGTGACGGAGCGCACGCGGCACCGGCGGATGAAGGAGAACGGCAGCACGCGGCGGGCGGATCTGGACGCGATCCTGGCGGCCGGGTTCGTCTGTCATCTGGGCGTCGTCGTGGACGGGACGCCGATGGTGGTCCCCACGGTGTACGGGGCGACCGCCGACGCGCTCTACTTCCACGGCTCGGTCGCCAGCCGCAGCCTGAGCCAGGATCCGCAGCCCGAGGTGTGCGTCACGGTCACGCATGTCGACGGTCTGATCCTCGCGCGCTCCGTCTTCGAGCACGGCGTCAACTACCGCTGCGCGATGGTCTACGGCACCCCTGTCGCGGTCACCGGCGAGGAGAAGCTCGAAGGGCTGCGTGTTCTCACCGAACAGTGCGCTCCGGGCCAGTGGGACTACGCCCGCCGCCCCAACCGCAAGGAACTGGCCGCCACCACGCTCCTCAAGCTTCCCCTCGACGAGGTCTCCGTCAAGATCGCCGCAGGCCCGCCGGACGACGGCGACGGCCCCGACGCCGCCTCGGGCCGCTGGGCGGGCAACCTCCCCCTCCACTCCGCGTACGGTCCGCCGGTCCCGGCACCGGAGGTTCCGGCGGGGGTGCCTGTCCCGGGGCATATTGCGGCGATGCGGCTGGGTTCTGTGTAGGGGGCGTACCGCGTATGGGCTCTTCGGCTTACGGGCGGTGCTTGTCGGTGCCGACTCCGAAGAGTCCGGCCGCGTTGTCGTGGCAGACCGCGCGCAGCCAGTCGTCGCCGAGCTCCAGGCGTTCAAGGGCCTGGAGTTGGTGCACATACGGATACGGGATGTTGGGGAAGTCCGTGCCGAGCAGGATGCGGTCGCCCAGGTCGGCAAGCCGGGGCAGGGCGCCGCGCGGGAACGGTACGAACGCCTCGCTGAAGTCGGTGAACGCCATCGTCGTGTCCAGCCGGACCTCGTCGTACCGCTCGGCCAGGCCGAGGAACTCCTCGTACTCGGGCATGCCCAGGTGCGCGATGATCAGCCGCAGTCGCGGGTGGCGGGCCAGGACCTCGGCGACGGGGCCCGGGCCGGTGTGCCTGCCGGGCGAGGGCCCGGAGCCGCAGTGGATGACGACGGGGATACGGGATTCCGCGAGCAGCCCCCAGACCTCGTCGAGCTGTTCGTCGGCCGGGTCGTAGGCGCCCACCTGTACATGGGCCTTGAAGACCCGCGCGCCGCAGTCCACGGCCTCCCGGACGTAGGCGGCGGCATCCGGCTCGGGATAGAGGGTCGCGGTGTGCAGGCAGTCGGGCGTACGCGCGGCGAACTCGGCGGCCCAGCCGTTCAGCCAGCGGGCCATGCCGGGCTTGTGCGGGTAGATCATGGAGGTGAAGGCGCGGACGCCGAACTCCCTTAGCAGGGCGGTGCGTTCGGCCTCTTCCTTCCGGTACGTGATCGGCCAGGCGAGCCCGCCGGTCATCGGCCCGACGGAGTCGAAGTACGCCCAGACCTTCTTCATCACCTGGTGGGGCATGAAGTGGGTGTGTACGTCGATCAGTCCGGGCAGTGCGAGTCCGCTCCAGAAACGGCGTATCGCGGCGGCTTCTGCGCCCATGTCAGGCGTCGCGGTCCTCTGGGCGGGTGGCGAAGGAGCCGAGGCCGACCTCCGCGCGTACGTAGCCCTCGGCCTTGAGGTGGGCCAGCGCCTTCTGGGCGGTCGAGGTGGCCACGCCGAACTCGGTCGCCAACTCGACTACGGACGGCACGCGGGTGTCGACCGGATAGGTCCCGTCCTCGATGCGGGCAGCAATGGCCGCGGCTACCTGGCGCCAGATGGGACGGGTGCGATCGAGCTCCGCATTCATGCAGTGGACGCTAAAAGACTGCGGTAGACCTCGCGACCGCAGTAGACTGCGGTAGACCGCGATCGGTAAGTACCCCCGCGACGGAGGCAACCGCCCGGGGGCATGGCCATCAGCGAAACCCAAGGAGCTGACGACATGAGCGACCCTATCGGCACCCTCATCCCCTGGGTGAGCCTTCTGCTCGGTGCCCTCGCCGGGCTGTGGATTCCCGTCCGCGCCGGACGGTCCGGGCCCCCGGCTCCCGTACGGCTGGACCAGCCGGCCCTCTGGCCCGACCTCGCACCACCCCCGCCCCACCGCAGCCCGTACAGCCTCGGCCTGTTCCTCGCCGAAGCGGCGGATCCGGGCGCGAGCCCTCTCGTACGCCCGTATCTGACCGCCCACGAACAGCACGAGCGGCGCCACGCGTTGATGCTCGCGACGTACGGGATCGACGCCCCCGGCCCGTACTGGATCCACGGCGTGGAGGTGGCCTGATGTCGCATTCCGAACCGCCGCGGCCCCGTCTGCTCCCCTGGGTGGGCCCCGAGGGCAAGCCCTGCTACCTGATCGGGGACGGCACGGGCCCCGTCTCCCGTATCGCCGACGCCGTGGAATCCACCCAGCTCGCCATGGCCGACGACCTCGTCGCCCACGCCCGTGTCATGCTCCCGAGCGCCACGACAGAGCCCGAACTCCGCTACCTGGCCGCTCACTTGACGGAAGCCCTGGCCACCACACTGCGCATCGCCCACGCCCGCCCTCGCGACGCTCGGCCTCAGGGCCCCGCGTCGCAGACGTAGCCGTAGACGCAGCTGTGCCGACGGCTACAGGCTGTCGAGGAACCGGAGGACGGAGGAGAGCACGCCGTAGCGGCTGCGGCATGTCCAGTTGCAGTACCGCCGTCTGCGCCACCGACTCCGCTGTTCGACCGGCTCTTTGCACCAGCGGCACGGCCGTGTCCGCACGAGCCTGCCACGTCCCCACCACCCCATGCCGCGGACTGTAGCGCTGCCGAGCCCGGAGCACCGCGGGCTCAAGGACCCACCGGCCATCGCGCGGGTGTACGCGGGTGTAACAGTGTCGGGCTATGGGGGGGTGGTCGTAGCCGTGTGGGCTAGGGTCGGAGTCAGGTCTCCCTGTGCCGTCCGGGCGCGGTGGTTGAGGCCGCGTCCCGTGGCAGAGCGAGCCTGCGGCGTACGTGTTGATCGCCGGGCCCGCCTCGACTCCCGCTGAGGCCAACGGGTCCGGTGCGTCCCGCGGAGCAGGTTCGAGGCCCGGGTTTCCACGCCGCCGGGTTCTGCTCTCCGGGAGTGCTCGGGTGGCGACGGCGCGGGAAGCTTCGAGGTCACCCAGGGCATGCGGCCGCTGCCGAGTCGGCGGCCGCCGCCATGTCCCCGCACCCTCGCGCGGCGGGTCCTCACGGTGACGGGATCGCGGGAGCACCCCAACCCGTCTTCGTGCCGAGAGGGCGAAGGCGCATGCGAAAGGGGTGCTCCGAAAACCGGGGCACCCCTTCTGACCAGCACCTACGCTGACCTGCTGCGGTGGGTGTGGGATTTGAACCCACGGTGACTTGCGCCACGACGGTTTTCAAGACCGTTCCCTTAGGCCGCTCGGGCAACCCACCTCGCTCCGCCCTCACCTGCTGCGGAGCAGAGGCCAGCCTACCGGGCGTCGCAATCGGTGGGGGAGCTCGGGCCGGGCCGGGGGTGTGGTTCCGGAGGGATCGTACGACTCAGGGGGTGCAAAACTGTTCTGCTTCCCTATCAACTGCCCTGTGCATCACCGGTGTTGAATCGGAAGGTGACTCTCGCATCGGACGATCCGGCCTCGGCGCAGGCGGATCCGCTGTCGGCATCCCCGCCGTCGGCATCCCCGGCGCCGGCGGACGCCTCCACGCCCTCGCTGCGCGCCGAGATCACCGCGCTGCGCGAGGAAGCGGCGCGTATGCGGGCGCTCGCGCACCGGCGGGCCGCGTTCTGGACGAAGGCCGACATCGCCTTCGGCTTCCCGGCGGCGCTGCTCGCCGCCGTCTCCGCAGCGACGGGTCTCGCGACGGCCGACGCACGTGTGCCGGCCGCGCTCCTCGCCCTCGCGTCGGCGGGGTTCGCGGCCGGCGCGGGGTTCCTGCGCTGTGACCGGCGCGTGCTCGGCAACAAACGGGCCCGCACCGCGTGGGCGGCGTTGGAAGGCCGGGCGGCCGTGGCGCTCGCCCGGTCCTCCTTGACGCCGGACGATCTGGCCGGGCTGCAGGAGCTGCGGCTGGTGGCCCTGGGCGCGTACGACGCGGAAGATCCGCCGACGTCGACCGCCGACTGAGACGGACGACGGACACGGACGACGGACACGGCCGACGGACACGGCCGACGGACACGGCCGACGGAGACGGCAGGCTGCGACGACAGACCCGTGCGACAGGCCGGGACCGGAGTCCGAGCCAACAGCCCAAGCCGCCGCTCAGACCTCCCGCCCCGCCGTCAGTCGTGCCGCCGAGGCGATCGTCGCGCGGGCCTCGCGTTCCGTGAGGCCCGTGCGGACCGCCGCGTCGGTCAGGTGGCGGGCCAGGTCGTCGCCGATTCCGTTCTCGTACGCGCGGCAAGCCGCCCAGAACAGGCGGGTGTTGCGCTGGCCCACGCGCGCGCCGAGGACGAACTGGACCAGGCCGCGGCCCTGATGCGAACCGCCCGCAGGCGCCGCCTTCGTACGAGGGGCAGGGGTGAGGAGGCGGAGCAGGGCGCGCGGGCAGGGTGCGGGCGCGAGGTGGGCCGTGCCGGGGGCCGTGCTGTAGACGCCGTGCTCGCTGCGGGAGCCGGGGCCGACCAGATAGCCGCCGGCGCCGCGGACGTCGATGCCGGGGGCCAGACGGCTGGCCGAGTTGGGCACGACGATGTCGGGCGGACCCGAGAGCCACAGATGGCGCCCGCCGCTCGGGGTCATCACGACGACCGTCGGCGGGATCGTGAAGAGGTGGCGTAAGGCCAGCTCGCGCAGGAGCGCCGAGGAGTCCGTGCCCGTCTTCGTATCGAGGTCGATGCCGATGAGGTGGTGCGGCGGGAGGCCGCACGCGATGCCGTAGCCCGTGGACCAGGGGGCCGCGGCGAAGAGTTCGCGGATACGGAAGGGGTCGGTGCTCGCGTCGTACACACCGTGCCCGGGGCGGCCGCATTCGCCGTGGCACTGGGGTGCGTCCACGGGGTCCTCGTGGTGCGGGGAGCGCAGAGCCGGGAGCTTCGTGCGGGAGAGGGGGATCACGGCGAGGCCGCGTTCGGCTGCGGACAGGGCGTGGGCGAGGGCCAGGGTCGTGGCATGCCGGTCGAAGGTGGCCATGTGTTCATTTTCGTACGAGTGTTCGAAGAAGGGAAGAGGGGATCCCTGCCTCGTATGGGTGAGTGGCGGGGGTGGTCGGCCCTCCCGAGCCGGAACGCTTCCTCTCTTGCGGCGCCTCGCCCGGTGGCCTTCCGGAGTCGTCAGCGCGCCGCTGACCTGCGGCAATTATGGGTTCGTGCAGGTTTATCGACTTGTCCTCACACTCGCGGGGGAAAGATCCGCTGAGGGGTGGTTCGCCGGGGATTGCGTGGGCAACTCTGATCTCGCGACGTCGTGCACATCGCCAAGGTGGTCGGCCAACTGCCCTGGCAAACACCGCACTTACCGGCTCAGCCGGTTCTGATCCGCCGGGTCCGCCCGGTCGATGGAGGAATTGACATGGCAAGCATCCGTACCGCCCGCATCATTGCCGCCGCTGCCGCCCTGCCCCTCGCAGCCGCCCTCTTCACCGGGGTCGCACAGGCCGACAACGGCGGGTTTGCGGACGACGGATCGAACACGAGCGTGGCCAGCATCGTCGGCAGCGGTGTGGGCAAGAACAACAACGGCAACTCCGGCACCAACCAGCAGGTGGCCACCGGCGCCGGCGCTTCCAACCAGAACAACCAGGCCCAGGTGAACGGTTCGGGCTTCACCGCCATCCACCAGTCGAACGAGAACGTCGAGGTGAACTTCACCGAGCTCTGGTAGGCCCGGGACCGGATGACCGGCCCGAGGGGGATGGGGGAACGCTCGCGCGGCGGTGCCGGAAGGTGCCGCCGCGCAGGCGTGTTCGCGGCCATGGGCGAGGTTGTGCACCTTGACACCGATAGGCATCTGACGGACAGTCAGAAACCTTCATTCGTACGAGGTCAGGGAGGCCGCCGCCGTGCACCTCGCCCCAACCGAGCGCCAGCAGGAGCTGCGCGCCGAGCTGCGTGCGTACTTCCGGGACGTGATGCCGCCCGACCGCACCGCGCTCGCCGACGACCCCGCCGCACAGCGCCGGCTCCTTCGGCGGATCGGCGCGGACGGCCGGCTCGGGCTCGGCTGGCCCGAGGAGTACGGGGGCCAAGGGCGCGGTCCCGACGAGCAGTTCGTGTTCTTCGACGAGGCGTACCGCGCGGGTGCGCCCGTGTCGATGGTGACGCTGAACACCGTCGGCCCGACGCTCATGAAGTACGGGACGCAGGAGCAGAAGGACTACTTCCTGCCGCGGATCCTGAGCGGCGAGATCGTCTTCGCGATCGGGTACAGCGAGCCCTCGGCCGGCACGGATCTCGCGTCGCTGCGCACCAAGGCCGTACGGGACGGGGAATCCTGGCTGATCGACGGCCAGAAGATCTTCACGTCCAACGCCCAGAACGCCGACTGGATCTGGCTCGCCTGCCGCACCGACCCCGACGCCCCCAAGCACAAGGGCATCTCGATCATCCTGGTGCCGACCGACGCGCCCGGCTTCTCCTGGACCCCCATCCATACGGTGGGCGGCCTGACCACCACGGCCACGTACTACGACGGGATACGGGTCCCCGCCGGCAACCTCGTCGGCGCGGAGAACGAGGGCTGGGGGCTGATCACCAACCAGCTCAACCACGAGCGCGTCGCTCTGGCCGCGATCGGCATGCAGGCCGAGGACTTCTACGCGGAGGCGCTGACGTATGCCCGTACGCCTGATCCGGTGACGGGAAAGCGTCCGGTTGACGTTCCGTGGGTGCAGTCACGGCTGGCAGAGGTGCATGCACGGCTTGCGGCAACACGCCTGCTCAACTGGCGACTTGTGGGGGATGTGGGGGCCGGGACGCTCGCACCCGGCGACGCCTCGGGCGTGAAATTCGTGGGAACCGAATCGGCCGTCGAGGTGTATCGAATGTGTCAGGACATCACGGGCGCCGCGGGCACGGTCCGCGGCGGCTCGCCGGGGGCGTTCGGGGACGGCGAGCTGGAGCGGATGAACCGCGCGGCCCAGATCAACACCTTCGGGGGAGGGGTGAGCGAGGTGCAGCGGGAGATCGTGGCCACGATGCGGCTCGGCATGAGGAGGGTGAAGCGGTGAGCGACGGCCTTTCTGAGGTGTCGAGGACCGACGGCCTGCCCGAGGAGTCGAAGGGCGACAGCCTGTACGAGGAGCTGAAGGCGTACGAAGGCCTGCCCGCCGCCGAGGGCGGGGTGGGCCGCGACCTGGTCAACGAGCCGATGATCAGGCACTGGTGCGAGGCGATGGGCGATACGAATCCGGCGTACTCCGGGCCCGACGCCATGGCTCCGCCCACGATGCTCCAGGCCTGGACGATGGGCGGGCTCGGCGGGCATCAGGGGCGGTCGGCCGCGCAGGAGGAGCTGTTCGCGCTGCTCGACAAGGCCGGGTTCAGCTCGGTGGTGGCGACGGACTGCGAGCAGGAGTATCTGCGGCCGCTGAGGGCGGGCGACGAGATCACCTTCGAGGCCGTCATCGAGTCGGTGTCCGAGCGGAAGACCACCAAGCTGGGGACCGGGCACTTCGTGACGACGCGGATGGACGTCCGGGCGAACGGGGAGCCGGCGGGCACCCACCGCTTCCGGATCCTGAAGTTCGCGCCGGCCAGGCGTACTTCGAAGAAGGAGTCCCAGAAGCCCGCGCGGCGGCCGCGGCCGGTGGTCAACCGGGACAATGCCGGCTACTGGAAGGGCGTCGAGGAGCACAAGGTGCTCATCCAGCGCTGCACGGAGTGCTCGGTGCTGCGTTTCCCCTGGCTGCCGGGCTGCAACTCCTGTGGCAGCGCGGGATGGGACACAGTCGAGGCGAGCGGCGAGGGCACCGTCTTCAGTTACGTGGTGATGCACCACCCGCCCTTCCCGGCCTTCGATCCCCCGTACGCGGTGGGGCTGATCGAGCTCGCCGAGGGCGTGCGGATGATCAGCAATGTGGTGGGGGTCCCGCATGACGAGGTGCGGATAGGGATGCCCGTCCACCTCGAATTCCTGAGGGTGGACGAGGAGTTGGAGGTGCCGGTGTTCCGGCCGGTGGACTCGGTGGGGAGGACAGCCTGATGGATTTCACGCCTACGGAGGAGCAGTCGGCCGCGCGGGAGCTCGCCGCGCAGATCTTCGGTGACCTCTCGACGCCGGAGCGGCTCGCGGCGCGCGGTCCCGGCACGGACGCCGAGCTGTGGAAGGCGCTCGGGTCCTCCGGGCTGATCGGCGCCGTACGGGACATCGGGCTGCTCGGGCTCGTGCTGCTTCTGGAGGAGCAGGGGCGGACCACGGCACAGGTGCCGTTCGCGGCGAGCTGTGTGTATGGGCTGCTCGCGGTCGACACCCATGGCACGGACGAGCAGCGGGCGCGGCTGCTGCCGGGGTTCGAGGACGGGTCGGCGGTGGCGACGGGGGCGTTCCCGGCTGCTTCGGGTGTACGGGCGGACGGGGCCGCGCTCACGGGCAGGGTCGCCTGGGTGCCCTGGCTTCGGGACGCGAGTCATGTGCTGGTCGCGGCGGCCGATCACAGTCTGTGGATGGTGCGGACTGCCGATGCCAGGGTCGAGGACGTCGAGCTGACCGCTCCCTGGTCGGGCGGGCGGCTGCTGCTCGACGGCACACCGGGCGAGCGGATCGGGGGCGAGGGAGCGTACGAGCGGGTGCTCGCCGATGCGCGGACCGCCTTCGCGGGGGTGCAGGCCGGGGTCTGCGCCGGATCCCTGGCCCGCGCGGTCGAATACACCTCCGTACGCGAGCAGTTCGGCAAGCCGCTCGCGGCCAAGCAGGCCGTGCTGCTGCGGGCGGCGGACGCGTATATGGACACCGAGGCGATCAAGGTCACCGCGTACGAGGCCGCCTGGCGCAGGGACGAACTGCTCGGCTACCGCGAGGCCGCACTGACCGCGGCCTGGTGGGCGGCCGAGGCGGGCACCCGCGTGGTGCACGCGGGCCAGCATCTGCACGGTGGCATGGGCGCGGACCTGGACCACCCCGTGCACCGGCACTTCCTGTGGGGGCGGCAGATCGCGGCGTATCTGGGGTGCGGGGCCGAAGTGCTCGCCGAGCTGGGCGAGTTGATCGCGGGCCCGGTTCCTGATGGCGGGAACGCGGGCCAGGTGCCTGCCGGTGAGATCGCGGGCCCGGTGCCCGCCGGTGAGATCGCGGGTCCTGCGCCCGTGGGAGAGGAAGCGCGATGAGTGCCGTCCGGACCTGGGCGCCCGGCGACGAGCTGCCGCCGCTCAAGATCCAGGTCACCCGCACCCTGATCGTCGCGGGCGCCATCGCCTCGCGCGACTACCAGGACGTGCACCATGACGCGGAGCTCGCGAAGGCCAAGGGCTCCCCCGACATCTTCATGAACATCCTGACCACCAACGGCCTGGTCGGCCGCTACATCACCGACCACTTCGGCCCCGGCGCCGTGCTGCGCAAGGTAGCGATACGGCTCGGTGCGCCCAACTACCCCGGGGACACGATGGTGTTGACCGGCAAGGTGACCTCCGTGGAGGAGAACACCGCGCAGGTCGCAGTGGTCGGGGCCAATGGGATCGGCAAGCACGTGACCGGCACGGTCACCGTGCTCATCGGCGGGGAGGCGTCATGAGCGTCCGCAACCGGGACAGTCTCGGGGGCAGGGCCGCGATCGCGGGGATCGGCGCGACCGAGTTCTCCAAGGACTCCGGCCGCAGCGAGCTCAAGCTCGCCGTCGAGGCCGTGCAGGCCGCGCTCGACGACGCCGGGCTCACCCCGGCCGATGTCGACGGCATGGTCACCTTCACGATGGACACCAACCCGGAGATCACCGTCGCCCAGGCGGCCGGGATCGGCGAGCTCTCCTTCTTCTCGCGGATCCACTACGGCGGCGGCGCGGCCTGCGCGACCGTCCAGCAGGCGGCGCTCGCGGTGGCGAGCGGGGTGGCCGAAGTCGTCGTCTGCTACCGGGCGTTCAACGAGCGGTCGGGCCGCCGCTTCGGCTCCGGCGTACAGCAGCGCGAGCCGTCCGCGGAGGGCGCGGCGCTCGGCTGGTCGCTGCCGTTCGGCCTGCTCACGCCCGCGTCCTGGGTGGCGATGGCGGCACAGCGCTACCTCCATGCGTACGGTCTGACGCCGGAAGCCTTCGGACATGTGGCCGTCACCGACCGCAAGTACGCGGCGAACAACCCCGCCGCGTACTTCTACGAGAAGCCGATCACGCTCGCCGACCATGCGGCCTCGCGCTGGATCGTCGAACCGCTCAGGCTGCTCGACTGCTGCCAGGAGACGGACGGCGGACAGGCGATCGTGGTGACCAGCGTGGAGCGCGCCCGCGAGCTGCGGCACAAGCCGGCCGTGATCGCCGCGGCGGCGCAGGGCGCGGGGCGCAAGCAGGAGGCGATGACCAGCTTCTACCGGGACGATCTGACCGGGCTGCCGGAAATGAGCGTGGTGGCCAAGCAGTTGTGGCGCACCTCCGGGCTGCGGCCCGAGGAGATCGACGTCGGGATCCTGTACGACCACTTCACCCCGTTCGTGCTGATGCAGCTGGAGGAGTTCGGCTTCTGCAAGCCGGGCGAGGCCGCCTCCTATGTCGCCGAGGAGGCCCTCCCGATCAACACCCACGGCGGGCAGCTCGGCGAGGCGTATCTGCACGGGATGAACGGGATCGCGGAGGGTGTGCGGCAGCTGCGCGGCACCTCGGTGAACCAGATATCCGGGGCGTCGAACGTGCTGGTGACGGCGGGAACAGGGGTCCCGACGTCAGGGCTGGTCCTCGGCGCGGACGGGTGACCGGAGCGGAGTGCCGAACCTCCTGAACTCCGCCCTGTCACAGGGGAGTTCAGGGGCTCCGGCACTGACTGGGCGTCGGGTGGAAGCTACTCGTTGAAGGGCGCGGACTTCACGGTGGCACCGCCGCCGTTCCAGGAGAGCCACATCTCGTACTGCTCGTTGAAGCCGTTGCCGACGTTGTAGCCCTTCTTCGCGCTGCACCCGGAGTCGCCGCCGTCGGTGAGGGTGAGCCGGATGGTGGTGGAGCCGCCCGGGTACACCTGGACCAGTTCACCGGTCACGCCGTGACCGTCGGCGTTGGTGTCGCAGACCTGGAAGGTGTCACCGTCGTCGTAGTACTTCATCCAGCCGTGGCCGTTGCTGATGGTCTTGTCGGTATCGGCCAGTGCCGGCGAAGCCGTGAAAACAAGCAGTGTGGCCACGCCCGTGCCGGCCACGGCTATACGGGAAAGAGTCTTACGCATGGTCCCCTATTTTCCTTTCCTCGCCGCTTGAATACACGGCAGTGAGCTGACTGATCGCCGCCGAGCTTAGGCCAACTGCCTTTAACAGCAAGCGATTTCGCAGGGATATGGTCGAAGATCGAGATATACGCAGCGTGATGAAGGGCGAGGAGGGAAAGTAGGACACTCGTTCGTTGTGGTGCGTGAAGGAGTGGTGAATGTGTGCACAAGCGAGCAAGCGGACACGGTCTGTATACCTCTCAGGCGAATGTGACCTGCGCCACACGTGTGCGCCCTGGGTGGCCAAAGTGATCAACACCCTTTGTTGCAGGTGCAGTTGGAGCCTCGGGAGGGGTGGGGGGCGGGGTGACGGACGCCCCTGCTGTGATGTGTGCCACACGTGTAGAGGTCGTGTGCACCCCGTGTACTCGTATGTGCATTTGTGATTCACCCGATGCTTCGCATTTCTCGCGTGTTGCACGCATGCCTCGGGCAGACGTCCTTCAGGCGTTGCTCTCCGTGAGGGAGGGGCGCGGTGCTTTCCTCGCGAAATCGCTTGCTGAGAAAGCGCGTTGACCTAGGCTCGGCGGCGATCAGTCAGCTCACTGCCGTGTTTTCGCGCGGCGAGTACAACAGAATGAGGGGACCATGCGTAAGACGCTTTCCCGTATAGCCGTGGCCGGCACGGGCGTGGCCACACTGCTTGTTTTCACGGCTTCGCCGGCACTGGCCGATACCAACCGGACCATTACGAGCAGCCACGGGAAGTTCACCTTCATCGACGACGGTGACATGTTCGAGGTCTGCGACACCAAGGCCGACGGGTTCGGCGTCAAGGGGCGTCTGCTCGAGTCCGGCACCAATGACTTCGTGCTCACGGTCGAGGACGGCGGCGACGCCAACTGCGGCAAGGACGGCTACAACATCGGCAACCTGCGCGACTATCAGATGTGGCTCACCTGGAACGGCGGCGGCGCCCCGGTGAAGTCGATCTGGTTCAACGAGTAGAGATCACGCAGGAACAACGGGCAGGGAAGGCAGCGCTGTCCACTCGTCGCGCTCTGTGCGTCAGCGTCGGGTGAACAGCGGTGTCCACCGTCCTGGGGCGTCGAGGTCCGGCTGCTGGAATCCGGAGAGCGGCACCACGGCCTCCTCGTCCAGGCCGACGAGGATCAGCTGGTTCCTGAACTCGCCTGATCCGGGCTCGCATCGCGCGGGGTCGCAGCGCCAGGCGATCAAATGGCGGTCGTCCGCCCAGGTGAGCAACTGCTGTCCGGGGACGAGCCCGGCGCGTTCGCCGGTATCCGTGTCGAACACCTCCGAGGCGATCGCCGCGTTGTCCTGGGTCATCCTGCCTGCGAGCAGCTTCCCGTCCGGCGACGTGCCCGCATCGGCACGGTCCGGATTCCTCTCCCCCTCCGGTACGGGCATCTCCTTGCCTCGTACGTCGAGGAACGCCTTGCCCGGCGACATCTGCGAGGGCTCCCAGACGAGCGTGCCGTCGTCGCTCCAACCGAAGTCCTGCCGCCCGGCGGCGACCATGCTCCGTGCGTTCTTCCGTACCGGCCGAGCCGTGAACTCCGCCTTCCTGTCGGCGACATCGATGACGTAGAAGCCGCTGCGGCTCGCCTTCGGCCCCGGCAGCACCTTGTCGTTCACCTGCTGGGGCGCGTCCTTGAACAGTCCGTCCGGGTCCAAGTCGTAGGCCGTGGCGAGCAGGCGCGTGCCGTCCGGAGAGAACTCCAGACTCCCGACCCCGTGGTCGGTCTCGATCCAGCTTTCCACCTTGCCGGTGCTCAGGTCGAGCAGCCCGATCCGGTCGGCGGGCAGTCCCCGCTCCAGGACCGCGGCCCTGCGCAGACCGGGGGCGACATCGAGCCAGGCCCAGTCGGTCGGCTCATAACGCTGGTTCGCCGGATCGAGCAGGGACCACTGATAGCTGACGGTCCCGTCGCCGTTCGGCAGCTTCACCGGCTTTGCCGTGTAGTACGCGGAGAGTACGGACTCGCCCGCCGCGATGAGCTCGCGCGGCGGTGACTGATCGGGATGCGCCACCACGCCCGTGACGGAGCGTGCGGGCGTGGAACTCCCTTTGCCCGCACCGCCGTTCGCCACCAGGGCCACCACTGTGCCCGCGACGAGGAGAGCCGCGGTGGTGCAGACGAGCACAAGCTTGCGCAGGGAACGGCGGCGCTGCGCCCGCATCCCCTCCTGAACCGAGTAGCCGGTCGGCCGCACCTGCCGTGCGGAGCCGGTACGGGTCTCGCGGAGCTCTTCGGATTTCATGAGGTTTCTCCACGGGAGGGAATGCGGGTCTGCTCGTCCTGCTGTCGCCGGTCGGCGCACGTACCCGCGAACGGCTACTCGGCGCTACGGAACGGCCATTCGGTCCTGCGGAACGACTACTCGTTGAACCACTCGGACTTCACGTCGTAGCCGTCGCCGTTCCACGACAACTGCATCTGGTACGAGCCGAGCTGGCCGATGTTGTATCCCTGCTTCGCGCTGCACCCGGCGTCACCGCCGTCGGTGAGGTAAAGCTTCTCGTCGTAGTTGTTGTCGATCAGCCGGCCGGACACGCCGTGACCGTCCGCCAGGGTGTCGCAGACCTGGAACGTGTCGCCGTCGTCGTAGAAGGTCATCCAGCCGCGGCCGCCCGGGATCTTGATGGTCTTGTTGGACACGGCCTGCGCCGGTCCGGCGGTGGCGACGAGCACGGAGGCGATGGCAAGACCGGCGACGGCGAAACGGGAGAGCGATGTGGCCATGGAGTCCTTCTCTCGGTGACGGGCGGAACCCAGCCCGGCCGAGCGTAGTAAGCGCGTTCGAGCGGCGTCCGGAGGATGGCGCACATGTGATCCTCGCCATGTCCATGCAGATCGCTGCTGCACAGGACGGCTGAACCTGAGGGCTGTCTGGGCGTGTCCCCGGGGCCAGGCGGGGCCGTGACCGTTCACTCGTCGCATGCGCCCTAGCAAGCTGATCATTGGACTACTGGTCCTGGTGGCCCTCACCGGCCTGCTCTCGGCACCGTCCGCGGCGGCACCCGGCGACGGGCAGTCGCCGACGGCGCAGCGCGCCGGGGCCGGCCTGGCCGGGACCAGGATGTTCCGCGGCTGGGCCTTCGACACCTGCCTCACGCCGGATCTGCGCACCATGGCCGCCTGGCGGCAGTCGAACTTCCGCGGGGTCGCCGTGTACTTCGGCGGCCGCGGCCGCTTCTGCCGCAAGCAGCCGAACCTGACACGGCACTGGATGCGCCAGGTCGACCGGATGGGCTGGAACGTGCTGCCGGTGTACGTCGGCTCGCAGTCGCCCTGCGTCCTCGTACCGCACAAGAAGAAGGTGCGGATCGGCCGCGACGCCTGGGGCCAGGGCCGCAGGGAGGGCCGCGACGCGGTCCGCCGCGCGCGGGCGCTCGGGATGAAGCAGCGCAGCGCGCTCTACCTCGACATGGAGGCGTACACGATGACGAAGTGGCAGTGCCGCAAGCCGACGCTGAGCTTCGTGCGCGCCTGGAACCGCGAGGTTCGCGCGCACGGCTTCGTGCCCGGTTTCTACTCCAGCCTCGGCTCCGGCATCTGGCACATGGAGCGGGCCCGCAGGGCCGGCTACGCGGATCTGCCCAGCGTTCTCTGGTACGCACGGTGGAACGGCAAGCCGCGCACGCTGCCGATCCCCGGCATCCCCGCGCACGCCTGGCGCGCGAGCATCCACCAGTACCGTGGCCCGAAGAAGGAGAGGCACGGAGGCCGCACCCTGGAGATCGACCGCAACCTGGTGAACGCCCCGGTGGCCCGGCTCCGCTGATCCGGCCGGGACCAAGTCCCGCCCTCTGATCCGGCCGGGTTCACGTCCCGCCCTTTGATCCGGCCGGGGTCAGGCCCCGCCCTCTGATCCGTGCAGGGCCGTCGGAGGCTGTCCGGCCGGCCCCGGCGCCGTACCTCTGTCTCAGGTACACCCCCGAGGGGACACTCATCGCCTCCTCCACCCTCAGGAGGTGGAGGTAGCCCCCGTCCTACAACCTGAGGCGGACAAGGCTTCAGGCCCTGCGGCCGATCCGCGTGGGTAGGGGCCGCTTCTAGCGTGGAGCCATGACCACTCCCGTGTGCTCCAGCGCATCGAAGCCCGCCGGACTGGGAGCCGTGGAGGCCCTCAAGACCGTGCAGTCGACGAGGGGTTCCGCGCGTTCGTCGGCCGCGAAGGCCACCGCCGCGACGGCCGCACACGCGTACCCGAGCTTCGCCTCGTATGTGCAGGCCCGCCAGCCGGTCCTGCTGCGGACCGCGCGTTCCCTGACGTCGAACCCTTCGGACGCCGAGGATCTGCTGCAGACCGCGCTCACCAAGACGTATGTCGCCTGGGAGCGCATCGAGGACCATCGCGCCCTCGACGGCTATGTCCGCCGCGCCCTGCTCAACACCCGCACCTCGCAGTGGCGTAAGCGCAAGGTCGACGAGTTCGCCTGCGACGAGCTGCCCGAACCCGACCCGATGCCGGTGTCGGACCCCGCCGAGCAGCAGGCGCTCAAGGACGCGATGTGGCGCGCGATCATGAAGCTGCCCGACCGGCAGCGCTCCATGGTCGTCCTCAGGTACTACGAGGACCTCAGCGAGGCCCAGACCGCCGAGGTGCTCGGCGTCTCGATCGGCACGGTCAAGAGCGCCGTCTCGCGCGCCCTCGGCAAGCTCCGCGAGGACCCGGAACTGACGCCCGTACGGTGATCCGTCCTTCTCCCGTACGCCGATCCGGCCTCCTCGCACGCTGATCAAGACCCGTCTCCACCTCTCACGGCTTGATCGATCATCCCGCTGACTAGTGACATACCAGCGGGTATGCGGTGAGAATCGGCGCATCCCTACTGCTCCGTAGCGCCCACCGGGAGGACGCCGTGCTGAGCACGATGCAGGACGTACCGCTGACCGTGACCCGCCTGCTCTTGCACGGGTCGACCATCCACGGCACGTCCCAGGTCACGACCTGGACCGGCGAGGCCGAGCCGCACCGCCGTTCCTTCGCCGAGATCGGTGCGCGCACCGCTCAGCTCGCCCACGCCCTCCACGACGACCTCGGGGTGCGCGGGGACGAGCGGGTGGCCACGCTGATGTGCGACACCGTGTGTAAAACACTTCCTCTTACGTGAGGAGCTAAAGGAGCAGGTCAAAGGGTGCGCGATGCGGCCCGCCGATGTCCTCGACATCGGCGGGCCGCTCTGCTTTGTGTTCCCGACCCTTCGCCGCCGTGGGGTCAATGGCGGAGTGGACGGAAAAAGTCGCGGACGTCGGCGACGAATAGGTCGGGGACTTCGAAGGCTGGGAAGTGTCCGCCTTCGGTGTGTTCGCTGAGGAATGGGCCGTCGTCGTTGGGGTGGAGGACTTTGCGGACGAGTGGATTGCTGTAAAAGAGCGAGGTGCCCATGGGGACGCCGTTGGGTTCGCCCCAGCCGCTGTTGGGGGCGTGGGCCAGTTCCCAGTAGAAGTCGGCTGCTGCGGGGCCGGTGCGAGTGAACCAGTAGAGGCTGGCGGTGATCAGGACGTCCTCGCGGCTGATCGGTGTGGCGGGGTTGGCCCACTGCACGAATTTCTCAGCGATCCAGGCCAGTTGCAGGATGGGCGAGTCGGCCAGGCCGGCGGATACGGCGTTGGGGTTGGTGGAGTGCAGGACCCGGTAGCCCTTCATCTGCGCCCAGGACCGTTGCGCTGTCTCCAGCTCCGCGCGTTCCTCGGCGTTCAGGCCGTCGGGCACCGGGAGGTCCTCGCCGGCCATGCCCAGCTGGAGCCGGTCTCCGTGGGTGTGAGCGCCGATCAGCCGATCGGGCAGCAACATCGCCAGTCGGCCTGTCACCCCGGCGCCCAGGTCGCCGCCCTCCGCGCCGAACCGTTCGTAGCCGAGGCGCGTCATGAGCTCCCCGTAGGCCAGGGCGGTCCGTTCCAGGTTCCATCCGCGCGCCGACAAGGGGCTGGAGAAGCAGAAGCCGGGCATGGACGGGATGACGAGGTGGAAGGCATCAGCCGGGTCGCCGCCGTGGGCACGCGGGTCAGTCAGCGGGCCGCTGGCCTGCAGGAACTCCACGAACGAGGTCGGGTAGGAGTGGTTGAGCAGGAGCGGGATGGCGTCCGGCTCGGGCGAACGGAGATGCAGGAAGTGGAGGGTCTGCCCATCGATCTCGGTCACGAACTGGTCGAAGGTGTTCAGCCTCGTCTCATGGGCCCGCCAGTCGAACCCGTCCGCCCAGTAGGCGGCCAGCTCCGCGAGGTAGCCCGGCGGGATGCCGTGACTCCAGTCTTCATCTGCCCCGGGAACCGGATGCGGCGACCGAGTGCGGACCAGGCGGTCGTGCAGGTCATCGAGGTCGACTTGCGGGACCGCGATACGGAACGGAGTGGTGTCGTCGCTCATAGTGATCAATTTAGAGGCCGGTCGGCTCATCTGGCCCCCGAGCCGCGGTGTCTATTTGGCGCAATCTGGGCATTTCCAATCCGCTATCGGAGCGAATCTCATCACCCTCAGTAAGAATCGCGACCAACTAGCTCCCCATTAAGTGGCCACGGCTAAGAGGGCCGAACCCTGGAGCCGGGGAGCGCTACCCCCGCAATGACAGACGGTCGCCCCGGTGTTCGGCCCACCGGCGGGCGGCATCGGTGAGCGCGGCACGGTGGGGCATGGGGCGGGACCGTTCCCACGCCTCCCATGCTGCGTGGAGCGTGCGCGCGAACGTGGTTACGGCCGCGCGGTCCGCGCTGCGGTACGCGGGCACTTGTTGCGCGATTTCCTCGGCACCATCCGGTGTGTGTCCGGCTGAGATGAGCCGCGGGATTGTGAGTGCGGAGTCCGCCCATGTGGGGGCAGGGCAGGCGAGGGCCCAATCGAGTAGGCGTAGTTCGCCGGCAGGGGTTACCAGCATGTTCAGCGGCGACATGTCCGTGTGCGCGAGGGTTCGGCCGAGTAGTGCGGGGGGTGCTTCGGTGGGCAGGAAGTCGGCGTATCGGCTGTGCAGCGGCTTCTTGCGTAGGGCCTCGGGCCACACTGCCTCGGATAGGGCTGTGAGTGTGCGAATCAACGGGGCGATGTCTGGCGAGCCAGGGACGAGGTCGGGGTGTCGACCGTCGAGGTATTCGTATCCGTAGAGCAGCCACTCGCCGGCCTCGACCTCCCACAGGACGCGGGGTGCGCGCGGGGCGTTGCGGGTGACGTTGGCTTCATGGCGGTAGACCCATGCCTGTGGGTCGTCTGCTCGGGTGCCTTTGACGAAGGCCCGAACCTGTGGGGTTTGGATTGAGCAGGCGAGCCGGGACATGACGCCGTGCGGCGCGGTTTCGGTGCTCTCGACGGGGCCGGTGTGTCGTTCGACCGCGGCGCGAGTCGATGCCGGTAGGTCGTGCCATTCGATGCGGTCCACCCGGTGTGCTCCTGCGTCGGCGAGGGGAAGGGGGCGGCCCCCGGTCTGGCCACAGCGTGGCACAGACCGGGGGCCGCAGGCGTGCGTGTCAGGAGCGTGCCGGGGGATGGTTGGGCGAGTCCGAGCAATTCGCGTGGCACTGCGAGCACTCGGCGAGGTCCAGCTCGGGCCAGAACTCCATGTCGATCTCGTACCCAGCGAGAGTGATCTCGTCGACGGTGCGGGCGCGTAGTGCCTTTCCGCCGCCGTGCTCGTCGACGTCGAGGTATCCGGGCTGGTGGTCGAGGAACCGGCCGAACTGCGCCTCGCAGAAGTCGCGGTAGGCCTTGGTGTGGAGCAGGAAGGCGTGCCAGAAGTCATCGACGAGCGGGGACGGGCTCAGCGGACGCTCGGCACGGTTGCATGCCGCGAGGAATGCGAGCATCTGGCCGACGCCGCGGTGTGCCTGCTCCTCTGTGAGCTGGGGGAACTTGTCGAGCATGTTCGACACGAGGATGTCGCGCATGGGCTCGTCGAGCAGGGTGCGAGCGTCAATCTTCGGGTTCTTCTGAGCGGTGGTCACGTGCTGTCCTCCGTGTTTGTGGATGGCTGCACTTGCTGTCCGCCTCATGGGTTGGCCTTCCTGTACGCAACCCATGAGGCGGGGTTCTGGAGCCCGTTAGGCTCGTGGTGCGGGTCGGCCCGGGGTCCAACACACCTCGGGGCGGCCCGTCCGTCGTGTGGATCAGAGAGACCAGCGGCGGCGTGCGTGGGTGGTGCCCCACAGGACTTGGCCGCGCGCGAGGCTGCTGCGGATGTGGGCGTCGGTCTCCGTCTGCGTGGCCGTGAGGGCAAGCGGCGCGGTGACCAGGCAGATGCGGCACGGCCCGCCCGAGGTGACCAGTTGCAGCCACCCGTGGAGTGGCGAGGGGATGGCCATCACGTAGCCGTCGTGGCCGTAGTCGAGCGCGGCGAGGCCGCGCCGGATCATCAGGCGCGGGCCGATCGTGGGCGGCTCGACGAGGCCGGGGCCGAGCCGTAGCCCGGTGGCCAGGCGCCGCATGCCGTCCTCGATGTCCTCGACGGTCTCGATTGCACGGCGCGGGCCCGGGTGTGTGATCAGCAGTTGGGCCATCTCGCCGGCTTGGGTGAGATGTACGCCCGTCGCGGCTGTCACACCGATGACGAATCCTGGGCCGGGCGGGATGTCAAGGTCGGCCGCGGTCATGCCTTCACCTCGGCCCATACGACCTTGCCGAAGGGACGGTCACCGACTCCCCACGCGGCTGCGAGGCTGTCGACGATGAACAGGCCCCGTCCTCTTTGGCGTTCGGCGGACTCAGGCCGGAACCGGGGCGGCCGGCGGCGGGTGTCGTGAACTTCCACCCGCAGACGGTCGGGCAGGAATGCGAGCACGATGCGTAAGGAGTCGCCGGGCTCGGTGCCGTAGCGCGCGGCGTTGGTGACGATCTCGGAGACGATCAGGACGAAATCGTCTGCGACGTCGGGGGCGATGTGGCTGGGGATGTTGCCGCGGGCGAACTGTCTTGCGGCGCCCGCGGTCTTCTCGGTGGCGAGCAGAACACGGGTCAAGGTGAGGCTGGCGGATGCTTTCGGCTGCTCGGCGGTCACGGCAGTGGTCACCTGTCACGCTCCCCTTGCCGGGGGTGACGGTGTGGGCGTATACCGCTCCGTCGATGCGAGGTTCGTCATTGTGCGTTCCCCTTCGACTACTGGTGGTGCATTGACTGAACCGCCCGGCATCCTTGGAAGGCCAGGCGTCACCCGCGGCGCGCATACACGTATGCGCGGGCTGCATAGCGGTTCGTCGCCGGGGAACTGTGAGGCGTACCAACGGCAGCGGGGGAACTGGATGAGTTGGACATCGGCCGCGATTCGGGATGCTTCTCGCGCGGGTGATTACGGTCGGGTCGTCCATCTCGCCAGACGTGGCGCGGGCCTGTCTCAAAAGGAGCTGGGCGACGCATGCGGGGTGAGCCAGTCGGCCGTCTCGCGACTTGAACAACGGGGCGCCAACGGCGTCTACGACACAAAGACTCTGGCGCGGGCCGCAGCCCATTTGCAGTTACCTCCGCATCTGGTCGGCCTCGCCGACCATGCCGCGGCGTTAGCTGCAAATGCGGATACGGATGGATCAGTGGAACGGCGTAACTTCCTTGGCGGCGCGGTAGCGGTGGCCGCCGCCCCGGCCGTGGCCGCGTTCAAAGCGGCAACGACGGAACCGGCTGCGGCCGATGGCGGACCGGCCGCAACCTTGCGCGTGGTGACCGGTGGCTATCGCCGGCTCGACGGGACCACGCCCGCGCGGCAGCTGGTCAAACCCGTCTTGGAACATCTGGAGTTGACACAGAGCCTCGCCAAGGGCGTGCAGGATCATGCGCAGCGGAACCGCCTCGCGGCTGTCGGGAGCGAGGTGGCGAGCCTGGCCGGGTGGTTGTCCTGGGACATGGGCGACTACGGCTCTGCCCGTACCTGGTACGGCGCGGCCGTGAAATCGGCGCGACGCTCGGGGCAACCGCTGTTGGCGGCCTACCAGTTGGGAAGTCTGGCGCAGTTCGAGGCGCACGCCGGCAACGCTCAACAGGGCTTGTCCTTGGCGCAGTCGGCGCGAAAGGCGCTCGGGGACCGACCTCCTGTGATTGCGGACGCTTGGTTGGCGTCGGTCGAGGCGCTGTGTCATGCGGCGGCGGGTGATGCAGAAGCGTCCGACGACTCCCTGAAGACAGCCATACGGTTCGCTGATCGCGTGACGAACGACTCGACACCGTGGCCGTGGGTGTTCACCTTCAATGAGTCCAAGGTCGCGGCGACACGGGTCGCGTGCGGGGCGAGGCTCGGCCGGTCCGACTGGATCAGCAGTGCCCAGGACTCCGCAACGGCGGTCTTGTCGTCCGGCCACGAGAAACAGCGGGCACTGTTGATCCTGGACGTGGCGTCGGGCCACCTCGCGTCGGGGCGCATCGACGGGGCGTTCGCCTTGGCCACAGGGGCACTGGAAATCGGGCTGCGGTTCCGATCGGGGCGCATCGTAGAGCGGGCGCGCGCCCTCCGGCGCTCATACGCGACGCCTCGATCCCTGCCGCGCGTGGTGCGAGAGTTCGACGACCGGCTGTATGAAGTGTTCCTGTAGGGAGGTTCGTTATGCGCGTGGGCATCACGGGACACCGCGGTTTGGGTGAGCAGACGGAAAAGCTGGTCAAGGGGGCTCTTCTCCAGGCACTCGACGACCTAGAGCCGACGGAGCTCTGTCTCGTCTCGTGCATCGCGGACGGCCCGGACGCATGGGCTGCCGAGGCCGCCCTCGACCTCGGCGGACGCATCGAGGTGGTGATCCCCGCAGCGCAGTACCGCGACAGCCTGCCCACCACGCATCACGCCACGTACGACCGGCTGCTCGCCGCGGCGGTCGAGGTGCACGAGACGGGCATGGTCGAGTCAACCGAGCATGCGCACATGGCAGGCAGCGAGATCCTGGTCGGGCTCGTCGACCGGCTGTACGCGGTGTGGGACGGCCAACCGGCCCGAGGCTACGGCGGAACGGCGGACGTGGTCGACTACGCCCGGAGCATGGGCGTTCCGGTCACTGTGCTGTGGCCTGATGGTGCCTCGCGCGACTGACGCGCCAACGACAAAACCGCCCCCGCCACGGCCGCCAGGCCGAAACGGGGGCGGTTCTTTGTCCGGGTGTAACAGTGTGGGCGAGCTCGGGGCAGTCGTATTGGTGCGGGTCTATGCTGTTAGTGAGGCCTCCCCGTGCCGTTCGGGTGTGGTGGTTGAGGCCGGTTCTCGCAGCAGAGTGAGCCTGCGCCCCTGTTGAACGCCGGGCCCGCCTCGACTCCCGCTGAGGCCAAAAGGCCCGGTGCGTCCCCTGGAGGGGGCAGGTTCACAACCCTGGCTGCCCAGCCGCTGGGTTCTGCTCTTGGGGGGTGCTCGGTGATGACGGCGCGGGATGATAAGTCACCAGGGCACGCGGCCGCCGCCTGTCGGCGGCCGCCGCCATGACCGGTCCTAGGCGCCCCATAGCGTTCCGTGGCCGTGGGCGACATCGCGCCGCTTCTTAGAACGGTGTGTGCGCCAATCCTCAGCGGGTCACGAGAGTGACGACTGCGGCGGTCGCGCCCGTGATGCCGGTCAGTACGCCGATGCTGGGGAGCGGCCAGCGGGAGCGTTCGAGGTTGTCGAGGCGCTGGTCGTGGTCGGCGAGTTGCCGGTCGGTCTGGTCGCCGCGCTGGACGAGCAGGGCGAGGGCGCCGTCGACGCGGGCGAATCCCTCGCCGATGGTGCCGCGTAGCCGCTCGAGCTCGACGGCGACGGACTGCTCGGGCGGGGGCGGTTGGGTCACTGCGTACCGCCCTCGCCGTCTGCCAGGCCGAGGCCGACGCGGGCGAGCAGCTGGTCAACGACGGGCAAGGCCATAACGCGCGCGAGGCCGCCGGCGACGGCGAGCGAGCCGGCGACCCACGGCAGGGTGTCAGGGATGCCGGACGCGTCGACGATCGCAGGCAGGGCGACGGCGAATGCGGCGGTGCCCTGAATCAGGGTGCGGATGGTGCGCTTGTTGGCGGGGGACATGGCGGGGGTTCTCCTTCGAGAGGGTGGGGGATCAGGCGGCGACCTTGAAGCCGTGGCGGCGGGCGAGGGTGTCGAGCGAGGCGCGGCCGGGGATGCCGTCGGCAGCGCCGCCGCTGTAGCCGCATCGGCGCTGCCACTTCGCGTACGCGGTGACGGTGGCGGTGCCGAAATGGCCGTCGGCGTACTTCTTGGCGAGCAGGCCCTCGGCGGCGAGGGCGTCCTCGACGATGCGCGCGCCCGCATACGAGACGGGGGCGCCTGAGGCGGCGGGGTCTCGGCGGGCGGTCGCGATCAGCCGGGACAGGTCGACGACCTTCCCGGACGGCTTCGGCTTGGGCTTGGCGGGGGCCGGCGTGGTGGGTTTGTCGTCGTCGAGCAGCTGCGCGACGCGGGCCCGAATCTTGTTCATAGTGAGCGCGGGGCCGTTCTTGGTGCCGATGGGGCCGCGCGGGTCGACCTTGCCGGGCTGCCATTCCGAGTGGCCGATCACGGACTCGGCGCCCCATCCGTGCGTGCGGCAGATGCCGGCGGCGGCGCGGGCGATGGCCTCGACCTGGGCCTCGGGCCACGGGTCCTCGTTGTCGCCGAGGTTGATTGCCTCGAATCCGTAGAAGTGCCGGTTGCCATCGGTGCTGGTCTCGTTGTCGCCGGGCAGGGGTGAGCGTTCGGCGACGACGGCGGCGAGTACGTCGTCGTCGCCGGCGCCGGCGTGGTTGGCGCGGCCGTGGCCGATCAGGTGCACGCGGCCGGTCTTGTCGATGACGCCATGGCACAGCGGGCCAGGCAGCGTGGCGTGTCCGTCGCGGCACAGGGCGACGCTCGAGGCGGTGCCCGAGGTCACGGTGTGGTGCACCATGACGCCGTGCACGGGCCCCCACGGGCCCTTGTGGTTGCGGTTGCGGGTGCGCCAACCAGGGTGTTCGGTGACGCTCACGCCCTCGGCGCAGAGCGCGGAAACAAGCTGGTCGGCGGTCAGGGGTGTGCCCATAGGGGTCTCTCCAACAGGGGGGAAGGATCGTTTCGTCTTGCGGTGCGCTAGGCCGGGGCGATCGTCGTGACGGTGCCGTTCGCGCCGCGCCACTTGAGGGCGCCGGCTTCCGCGTAGAGCACGCCGCCGTTCGCGGGCGCAGTGGTGGGCACCGTGGCCGCGGGGTTGAAAGCAACGACTCGTTGGCCGTTGGTCACGGCGTTGGAGCCGCCGACCTCGATGTTTCGCAGGGCGTAGACATCGTTCAGGGACCTGAGGAACGTCTGCGTCTGGATGCCCTTGTTGGCCATGAGCAGCCCATCGGCAGAGACCGCGGCCACCCATGTACTCGTCTTGTCGCGGACGAGGAAGATGTCGGTGGTGCCGTCCGCCGGCTGGTTCACGGCGAGCTGCCCCGTGACCACTCCCCCCGTCGCGGGGAGAGCGTTGACCAGGGGGAACGTGGCGCCGTTGCTCTGGCGGACGTTGAGCGTCCCGCCCTGGGCCCACAGGACCGCGCCGCCGGCCGGGTTCTCGGTCGGGGCTGTGGTGTTCTTGAACGCGGTCGCCCCGGACACGGTGAGTTTCGCGCCGTTGACCAGTGCTTTGGTGCCGATGCCGAGGTCGCCGGTTGCGCGGAGGCCGTACAGGACGGCGGATTTCCAGCCGCCGGCGTCCGACCAGTTCGCCAACTCGAAGTTGGACCCGGCATCGGCGCCGGTCTCGGCGGTGTTGTCGACCTGATAGACCCACCTGTTCTTGCTGGCGGTGGTGAACGAGAAGCCGCGGTAGTCGCCGGTGGGCGAGTCGAGCAGCAGATTTCCACCGGAGACGACACCAGAGGCGGGCAAGGCGCCGACGTCACCCGCGGTCAATGTGATCGCTGGGGCGGACTGGCCGTTGACGCTCGTCACCACACCAGGGGCGCCGCGGGGGCCGACCAGGGAGGCGAGCCACTGCGCAGGCGTGCCGGTGAACCCGCCCGCGACGGCGACCTCGTAGGCGTTGGCGCCGCGTACGGCCACGTAGTTGGGCGTCGTTGGGTCGGTCGGCGCGAGGTCGGCGAGGTCGACGAGCGGGGTCTCGGCGGGCAACAGCACTTGATAGACGCGGTTGGCGGCGACGCCCGGGAACTGCTCAGCGACGGTGTACGACCAGCCGGAGGGATTCATGCCGGGGGCGTCGGTGGCCGGCAAGGTGACCTCGAACACGCCGTTGGTGTCCAGTGGCGCGGTGACCGGCCCGCCGAGGATCACGTCGTGTGCGCCGAAGGTCAGCAACGCGGGGGCACGCCACACGATTTGGCCGGTCAGCGGGCGTCCGTCGGGGGTGAGGAATCGTCCCTTCACGGTGACGGTGGGGATGCCTGCGGGCAGCACGGTCCGCCCTCCCTTCTCGGTCAGGCGGAGCCGACGCCGTAGAGGTAGCGCGGTCGGATGTAGACGGTGCCAGGGCCGGCGGTGACCCTGAGCTGAATCTCAATGGCGGCGTTCATGTCGTAGCTGTAGCCAGGCACTTCGGCGATGCCCGCGATGGCGGGGGCCTTGTCGGGGCTGGTGACCATGACCTGTCCGCCCACGAGAATGCGGCTCTGCCCGACCGCGCCGCCGGCGGCCGACAGGAAGTAGCTCATCCGCGGGTGCTGAAAGACCGCGTTCGAGCGGGCAACGGTCGTCCACGTCGTCTCGCTCGTCTTGGGCCACGTCGAGGTGTCCTCATTGATCGGCGTCGGGTAGGGAATCCACGGCTTGTAGAGCCCGCCGGCGGTAACGTCCTCGACCAACAGGCCGTGGCCCTGGGCGTCGAGGATGCGCAACACCTGGGGCTGTTCGGCGTCTTGGCCGTTGTAAATGCTCAGCGCGGTGGAGCCGTCGCGGCGCCGGATGATGGTCCCGTACTCGGTTTCGCCGGTGTGGGTGTTCAGGTCGCCCACCGTGAGGTGCTGTATCCCGGCCTCGGAGCGGACCATGAGCTGTCCGCCCTCGCCGATCACTACGTCGCCGTTCAACACCTGGTTGAGGGCGGGGCGGATGTTGGCGCGTCCGGCGAGCTGCCGTACCTGTCGTTCGAGGGCGGCGATGCGGTCGAGTACGTCCTGTGGCACGTACGCCATCTAGGGAACCTCCAAATAGAGTTGGGCGGTTTCGGGGCGGCCTCGTTCGGGCGGGGTGATGGACAGGCCGACGACGCGGTATCGGGCGTCGAGGGTGTCGGGGTGCCACAGGTCGCGGATGCGCAGGCGGATGGTCGCGCCGAGCAGCGCGGGCGACAGAGTGCCGTCGAGCAGGACGGTCAGCTGAGGGATCGCGAGCGGGTCGCGCGCGGCGGTGGCATCCGCGCGCGCATGCGCGTCGAGGGTGGATTGCCGCTCCACGGTCGAGTAGTCGCTCGAACCGTCCAGCCGGGGCCAGCCGGCGGCGAGGTCGTCCCCGTCGATCAGTACGGGCGAGGTGAGCGGGTAACTACTGGCGGCTTGGTTGCTGTTGATGGACGCGCCGCGGGACTGCCAGGCGTTCGCCTTGCGGGTGGCATCCACGGGCCATGTGTAGGACAGGACCGGGCCGGGGTGGTCGAGGACAATCTCGGAGGCGCCCGCGCGGATGATCGGATGCCCGAGCTGGAGCCGCTTGACGCGCCGCCCGTGGCTGTCGCGGAAGGACGCGATGCGCCACTCGAACCCGTTCTCGACGGCGGCGAGGTCGTCGATCAGTTCGCCGATGCTGGTCAGGTCGTAGCGCAGATACGTGCGGTCGCGCAGCACGCCGGAGACGACCGGCTCGTACGTGATGCCGATGTCTCCGCCGGTCGCACTCTGCGCGTAGTCGACCAGGCCGCGCACGAGGTCGAACTGGTCGACCTGCTCGGCGACTTGGCCATCGAAGAGCAGCCTTTTGTAAAGGTAGGACTCCCATCCGCCGGCTTGTATCTGGGCGCCGAGCCGGCCGCGGGTGTCGGATGCGAGGTCGAGGGTCCAGACGATGCCGCCCCACCAGATGTCGCGTCCGCGCTCGACCCATACCGCGGTGCGGCCGGGCAGGATCGCACGCCGGGCACGCTCGGCTAGGGCGCGGTTGGGGATGGGCACGGTGCCGGTCAGGCGGCCGGTCTTGCCGATGTAGTCGTCGAGGGCGACGCCCTGTACGGGCAGGGCGTCGAGCAGCTGGTCGGAGCGCAGGTCACAGAACAGCAGCCGATACGGGGTCGAGGGGGTGGACGCGGCCACCGGTCACCCCCTGTTCAGGCAAGGAAGTACATCGGTGACATGCGGATGTTCCGGTCGTTGCGCAAGGCGCCGTTGCCGGACCAGGTTCGCAAGGTCAGTACGCCGGCGGCGGTGAGGCGGGCGGTGCCCTCGCCGAACCCGTCGGATACGGAGAGGTCGCAGTCGGCGGGCGGGCGCCACCCGGCGGGCACGGTGCCGATCGTTTCGTCGGCGATGGTGCCTGCGGCCGGTACGTCGAGTTGCGCGCCCTTGCGGGTCACCTCGAGGGCGAACCAGCACATGCCGTTGCCGCGCCGCGCTACGTACTGAGTGAGCGCGTAGCCGGCGGCGACGGCAAACCCGGACGTGGCGGCCTCGACGGCGAGCGGCGGCCGGTAGGTCTGCCAGGCCTGTGCGGTCGCGTTCCACCGTTCCAACACGGCCCCGGTGTCGCGGTATTGGCCGTCGTAGGCACCGTTGAAGGTGTCGTAGCCCTTGGGGATGATGCCGCCCGGGCCGGTGGTGTAGCGGCGGCGGTCGGCCAGTGCGCTACCCCAGTTGATGCCGCCGACGCCGGCCGAGGCGCCCGCGGGAACGGTCACATCCCACAGGCGCAGACAGGCCGGCGGCAGGGTGGGCGCGGTCGGCGTTGCTGAGCGTGGCCCTTGGATGATCTCGATGCGGGCGAGGTTCTGGCCCTCGGTGTCAAAGAGTTGGTCCAATACGCGGATGACGACGCTGTCGATGCGGGCGAACTGGGCGTCGCCGTCCGCGAAGGTCAGCACGAGCGGGGCATCGTTGGCGACCGGGTAGGCGCCCTGGGAGTAGGTTCCCTGAACTACCGCGCGCCCGACCCCTATCTGTAGATCCATTGCGCCCGCGCTCGTTGCGGCGAAGGGACTTCCGCCGGGGATCACGCCGTCGCGGGTACGCATCGACGTTTCGGCGGCGTAGGTGCCGACGGGGGCGAGGCGGGTGTCTTCACGGGTCTGCCCGGTGGGCAGCAGCCATGCGGCGCGCACGGTCACGGCGGGGGTCTCCTTACCAGTAGGCCGAGCGGTAGCGCACGGTCACGGACGCGTTCGGGTCGGTGCTGCCGGGCGCCGCGCGGAAGGCGAGGTTCGTCGTGCCCGGGGGCAGGGTGAACGTCTGCTCGGGCACGCTGCGCGTGGTCGCGGTGAACAGCCGGGACGCGGTGCTGTTGAGGGTGACCGTGCCGGCGTGCGCGTCGACGGCGAGGACGTCATCGGCAGTGAGCGGCAGGTCGTACTCGAGGACGTCGCCGGTATCGGTGTTGGTGAGTGACGGCCGCACCACGGGTCCGCGGAACTCGATCACCGGATGCGTAGCCGCGTCACCGCTGTTGACGGTGGTCAGGCTGCCGCTACTGCCCGGGGTGCCGAACATCAGCGGCCAGGCAAGGCCGGTGCCGGCGAGGGCGGGCATGAGCAGCCGCGACGGTCCGATCGTCACCGTGGCGGGTGAGGGGATGGTCGGCCACCGCATGATGGGGCGCGCCTGCGCGGCGCCCGCGGGGGCGGTGCCGCTGACGCGTCCGCGGGTGCCGGTTGTGGCCGAGAGGTATTGGCCTGCGTTGTCGAGCCAGTGCAGATACAGGATGGTGCCGAGCGGCGCGGCATCGGCCAGGAACGTCACGGTCTGGCCCGGCTCGATGGGGAAGCCGGTATAGGCGCCGGGGGCCGATGCCCAGGCGATGGACGCCGAAGCCGCGGTGATCGTGGCCGTGACCAGTCCCGCGGCGGTGCCCAGCGTCAGGCCCTCGACCACCCAAAAGGTGTCGATCGCCGAGGCGGCGCCTGCGGCTTGTCCGGGCGGGAGCAGCTGCGCCGCGGTGTTGGCCTGCCAGTTCAGGCCCGGTTCGGCGGCGGGCAGGCCGGCCGTCGTGACCTGCTCGACCGGGGCGTATCGGCGTGGGTCGGTGGCCACGAACTCGATTGCGCCGCCCGTGATGGTGCCGAGCCGGTAGCCGGCCGTGGCGGGTATCGCGCGGCGGGTGGCGCGCGCATGAACGAGCAGCGGCCCGCGCTCGTCGAGCCATACGGCGAGGGGCCGTTCGTCCTCGACGGGGACCAGGGCCGCGCCGAGCGCGCCGACAACCGCGCCGATCCGGTCGCGGGGGGCGCGGACGACCAGCCCCTCGAGGGTGATCGTCCGCGCCTGCGCGAGCAGCAGCCCCGGGAACGCGCCGTGCGTATCCGAGCGCGGCACCGTGCCGGAGTCGAGGCCGGGCAGGTCTTCCCATCCGGTGAGGGTGCGCCACCGGTACGGGGTGCCGGCGCCGAGCAGCAGCTCGCCGTACTGGACCTGTCCGGGGCGGGTGAGCAGCGAGCCCGGGGCCATTGCTCACCCCCTTGCCTTTGCGAGCCATGCGAGGGCTTTCGCGTTGTCGTCGGGGCTGCCCTGCTCGGCCGCGTGCCAGTGCTCGACGTGCACCAGCGCGCCGCCGGCCGAGGACGCGAACGGCGAACCGGCCGCGCCCATGCCCGTACCGATGAGGGCGGGCGCAGTGGTCGGCATGCGGGGCGGAGTGACAAGGGTGCGCATGGTCCGCTCGACTGCGCCAGAGCCGCCTTCAATGCCCTTGACCACGCCGGCGGGAATCCAGCGGCCCACGTCGCGGGCCATCACCTTGGACGGTGAGGAGATCCCGAGCGCGTCGGCGATCGGCCCGGGGATCAGATCCTTTGCCCAGCCGATCAGGGTGTCGCGCAGCCATTTGCCCATGGACTTGATCCCGTTCCACAGGCCGCGGACCACGTCTTTGCCCTTGTCGACCAGGAGCTTTCCGAGGTCGCCGAGCGCCGAGGCCATCCGGCCAGGCAGTCCGCGCACCCAGTCGATCGCCTCGCGCGCCTTCGTGACGATGGAGTCCTTGAACCGGCCGAGCGCGGCGACGGCCCGATCACGGAGTTGTCCGGCGAGCGGGGCGAGCGCGTCATACGCGCGCCGCGGTAGGCCCTTGACCCAGTCGACGGCCGCGCCGATGCCCTCGCCGACCAGCTCGCCGAGGCGGGTTGCTGCCTCGCCGACCAGCTTGGCGGCGTTCGATACGGCCTCTTTCGCCATGTCCCACGCGGCGCCGAAGTCGCCTTGCAGCAGTGCGACGATGGCGCCGATCACGGGCACGACGACCTGCTCGATGATCGCCGCGAGTCCGTTCGCGAAGATGTCCGCAAGCTGAGCCACCAGGCCGATCAGCGGCTCGATGATCGGCATCAAGGCCATGAGGGCGCCGATCAGCAGCTCGCCGAGCGCGGGCAGCAACGGCGCCAGGGCCACCATCAGTTGCCCGAAGGTCTGGCCGATCGTCGCGAGCGCCGGCGCCAGGGCGACGATCAGCCGCGCGAGGACCGGGAGGACGGTTGCGGCGAGGTCGCCGAGGATGGCGGCGAACGGGGTGATCAGGCCCGGCAGTTGGTCGATGATCGGGCGCAGCGCGTCGGCGAGCGCGTCGACCAGCAGCATGACGACCGGCGCCGCATCCGCGATCACATCGCCCAGGGCCGCGATCAGGGGGGTGATCGCGGGGAGGGCGGAGGCGACCAGGTCGCCGATCACGGGCAGGATCGGCGCGACGGCGTCGATCAGTTCGCCGAACGAGTCGGCGGCAGCGGCGAGGATCGGGCCGAGCGCGTCGACGATCGGCTGTAGCCCGTCGCCCAGGGCCGTGACCAGCCGTCCGAGCGGCGGGCCAAGGGAGGCGAGGGCGGGGCCGAGTGCGTCGGCGAGGGAGGAGACCAGCGGGCCGAGCGCGTCGGCCAGGGCGGCAAGGACCGGACCGCCGGCCTCGGCGAGTGAGCCGATCAACTCGCCCAGTGAGGGCAGGATTTCGCCGACCGCGCCGAGCAGTCCGCCGAGGCCTTCGGCGGCGCCGCCGGCTCCGGTGGCGATGCCCTCGAAGAACCCGCCGATGCCCTCGCCGACCGCGCCGAGCCCGGTCGACAGGGCGTCGATGACCGGGCCCGCAGCCTCGACCGCGGCGACCAGGCCGGGCATGGCGCCCTTGGCGAGAGCGCCGATCCCTGAGACCAGCGGCTCAACCAGCGGAGCAACGCCCTGGAACAGGGCGCCGATCTGCGGGGCGAGATCGTCGAAGATGCCGCGCAGCTGCCCGGCAGCGTTGACGAACGGCTCGACCAGCGGTGCCGCAAGGGACTGCATCTGTCCCTTGACGTGCTCCGACAGGTCGGAAAATGCGCCCTTGACCTGGGCGTTCTCGGCGAGCACCTTCGCGCCGAGGCCGATTACCGCAAGCGGTACGGCGGCGAGCGCCCCGGCCGCGACCAGTGCGCCGCCGGCGAGCAGTTTCGTACTGGTCGCCGCGGCGCCCAGGAGCGGGCCGATACCCGCGAGGCCGCGCCCGGCGTCCTCGGCGCCGCCGCCGATGCCCTCGCCGAGGGCAAGGCCCATGAGCGCGGACTCGGAGACGAACCGGCCGCGTAGATCCCTGAGCCGGCCGTCGGCGCCGCGCTGGAGACCCGCGAGCGCGGTCTCGGTGCGGCCGATGCCGCGCTGTGCTCCGGAGTCGTCCAGGTCGATGAACCCGACCAACTCGCCGATGGTGAGCGCCAACGGGCACCCCCCATCGGCGCCCGCCGGCGCGCTATTCAGTTGTGGTGGATCACCCCGCGGTCAGTCGGGCGATCTCGTCGAGGTTGGTCACGACCCGTGGCGTCGAGCGCCACGCGCGGGCGAACCTCGACTCGACGGACAGGCCGGCGAGGCGGACCAGGAACGCGCGCGTGGACAGGCGCGCGAGGTCGTCGGCCGACAGGCCGTAGGTCTGGGCGAGGTCGGACTCAACCGCGGCCCAGTTGGTCAGGACCGCTTGCCAGAACTCCGCGGCTTCCCCTTGCCCTTGGGCCGGGGCCGACTCTGGCGCGCCGCCGCTTTTCCCCGAGCGGCCTCGCGCTCGTCGTACAGCTGCGCCGCGCGTTCCATGGACACCCCGCCCGGTTCGGCGACGTTGGCGGTCGCCCACAACAGGACGATGCCGAGGTGACGGTCGGACATGCCGGCCTCGGAGAAGTGGTCGACCGCATCGGGGCCGAACAGCGAACCGAGCAGCCGCCGAATGTCGTCGGGACGGGCGGAGTGCTGCACGCGGTGCAGCTGAAGCGTGAACAGCGCGGGCAGAGACGGCGGGAGGACGTACGTCCGGCCGTACAACTTGAGCGGTACACCACGGCGTTCTGGCTCGGCCTGCTCGGCGAAGAACGCGTCAAAGTCGGCGACCTCGACCTCGACCTCGGCCGGCTCGATGGGCTGCTCGGTCACGGCGTCACCACCGCTGCGGTGGTCGGGGCGCCGCAGCGGGTGAACGTCGCGCCCCAAGAGGTCTTGGCGTTCGTCTCGCCGCCGGTCTCGCCTGGGGTGACGGTGCACTCCCACACGGTCCATGTGTTCTGCGAGATGTGCCGGTAGCGCAGCGTGCCGCGCGACTCCTCGCCGAACCGGTAGGCCCACACCTTGTCGATGTAGTCCTGTCCCGGATCACGGGTACCGGACGTCGCCGCGTACAGGCCGCTTACCTCGATCTTCGCGCCGCGCTGCATGACGTCCTGCTCGTAATAGCCGTCGCTGTCGAACGTCGTGGTGTCGGCGGTCTCTTCGTTCTCGCCCGGGTTGTGTGACCAGCTGGTGAGGTTCCCGATGCGCACGAAGGTGTTCGCGGTGTCGGTCTCGACCTCGAATTCCCAGCCGCGGGCGTCAATGGGGCGTCCCATGCGTGGGGCCTCCTATTCGGTGCGGTGGTCAGTGGGGGCCGACACGTCAAGATCAAAGTTGATGACGTGCTCGTGTCGGCCGGTGGAGTCGGCGCCCATCGGGGCCGGGGTGGCGCGCGCGGCGGCGAGGATCAGCCATGTCCCGTCGGCGAGGTCGACGCCGGCGAGGCCGTGCAAGGCGCTGTAGAGCGCGCGGGCGCGACGGCGCGAGACGCGCGGGTCGGGCCCGCCGCGCACGCGCACCTGTAGGCGCACGGTGTCGTACGCGTTGCGGGGATCGGGCGCCTCGCCGTCGTACAGCCACAGGGCAACCGCCGCATCGGGCGCGGTCGGCATGGCCTCGATGAACAGGTCGCCACTCGTGCCGGTCGGGTCGTAGGTGACCAGGCCGCGGGCGGCGAGCAGGCGGGCGATGCCGTCGAGCGGGTCGAGGTCAGCCACGCAGCGACCTCCGCAGCTGGGCGGCGATGATCGCGGCGACCGTGCCGGCCTGCTCGGTGAGCGGGCGCTCGAGGTACTTCGCGGTCCGGCCCGGATCGTGCCGGTGGCTCAACTCCTCGTGCTGGCGCACCGCGTACGGGGTGTCGTACGACACGGCCGCGGTGAGCGACGACTCGTCGACCGTGGCCACGCCCGAGCGTTCGAGGGTGGCCTCTTCGATGGGGACTACCTTCCGGGACTCGGTGAGGACGTGCTCGGCGGCGATCCGCAGGCCTCGCAGGGCGCCCGCACGGGTGCCGCGCAGGGCGGCGGCCCCGTTCCATCGCAGCTGGGTCCGTTGGGTCATTCGGCGCTCACCTCCGTGGACTCCGGCACCGGAAGCCCTGGCGCGGTGTGGTGGGCGACGCTGATCGCGCGCGTGGTGCGACCGTCGGGAAGAGTGATCCGGGACTCGGCCGGGCAGTCGAGGCCGGGCGCCGCAATGATCTGCGCCGTACTGGTGACCTCGCGCCCCTCGCGGTCGCGCACGAGCCGGATCGCTTTCGCGACCAGGGCAGGCACGTCCTCGACGGGCGGGCCGTACTGCGGTCCGTACGCGGAGTCGCCGAGGTACGGCTCGATGGTGATCCGGTGGGTGAGCAGCCACTGAGGAACGTTCACCGCTACGCCTCCCGGGGCCGGCTTGCACAATTGGGCAAGAACGATCTTGGTCGGGTCACCAGATCACCCCGGGGAGCAGGCCGGCGCGGGTGAGGGCGCGGTGCGCGCGCGGGGCGAGGTCGACGTCGCCGGCCGCGGCGGGTGCTTGGCGGCGCCCGGACAGGGAAACGGGGCCGATGCTGACGGAGTCCCAACGGCCCGCGGCGCCTGTTCCGTCGTCGCCCGTGGCGAGTTGGTATTCGACCTGTGCGCACGTCGCATCTGCGAGGGCGTCGATGTCCGCGGGGTCGGTCGGCATGCCCGCGGCATCGGTGGGATAGCAGGCCGTGAGTAGGGCGGTGTCGACGTCCTCGGATGCCCGGGCGAGCAGCCGCTCGGCGTCCGTGGGGGCCGGCTGGCCGGTCCACGCCGTCAACTGCTCGGGGGTGGCGTAGACACGACGCACCCTTACCCCTCCTTCGGGCTCTTCCCGGTACGCGAACGCCCCGCGGGCTTGGCCTGCGGGGCGTCCTCGACGGGCTCGGGTGGGGCATCGTCGGTGACCTCGACCTCGACCTCGACCTCGACCTCGACCTCGTCGGGCGCGGTGTCGGACTCGTCGGTGTCGCGTGGGTGGTAGCGGCGCAGCAGCACGCGGCGCCCTCCTTCCGGATCAGGTAGCGGCGAGGGTGCCGACGCAAACGCCACGGTCGTCGAGGCGCTTCACGGCGTAGTGCAGGGTCGTGGTCACGACGGTGGAGCGAGCGAGGATGTCGCGGTCGGACTCGACCAGCGGGCGCCGCTTGTAGAGCGGGCCGAGCGCCCCGGTCTTCATGAGAAGGAACGTCTTTGCGGCTACGCGGTTGGTGACGTAGACCGGCACGCCGCCGATACGGCCGATGCTGCCGGTCACCGCGGCGGACTCGCTGCTGCCCAGCTTGGCCGCGTCCATGAACTGCGCGTCGGCCATGGCCTCGCCCAGCTGCGCACTGTTGATGAACAGGCCGGCAAAGTCCTCCGGCTCCCACTCGTCGCCGAACTGGCCGATGGCGGGGACCATGGCGTCAAGCCACGTGAACTTGGTCTTCGTTGCGGCGGTGGTGAAGCGGAACGGCTGCCCGCCACCCTGGGTCGTCTCGTTGGCCTGTGCCTGCGTGATGAGGTCGGCGTCGACCTTGCGCGCGGCCAGTACGCCGAACTGTCGGCGCGCTTCGGCCTCGGGGTCGCCGAGCGAGGTAAGTCGCGCCTTGTCGGTGATCTCGACGGCCTTACCGACTTCCTTGATCGTGGCGGTGGCGTCGCTGGTGGACATGGCGGCCGGCGTCATCGGCGTGGTCTCGGTCAGTTCGTCGAGGTCGCCAAGCGCGCCCCACTTCGGGAAGTGGATGGTGTCGCCCGGGGCGCCTTCGAGGGTGCTGTCTTCGATCACGGCGGATGATCCGGCGACGCGCACCTTTCCCAGAAATGCGGCCTGTGCCATGTCGCCCCAAACCTCGGGGACGATCATCGCGGCGGCGGTGGTCTGCGGCATTGCTGCTCACTCTCTCCGGCACGGTTGCCGGGCGGTGGGGCCCGGCACGGTGCCGGGGGTGGTCAGCCGGCGAGGCGCCGGTATGTCTCGGGGGCGGTCTGATGCAGCTCGACGCGCTCGGCGTACGACATACGCGCGAACTGCTCGGCGGTCACTTCGCCCGGGCCGGTGTTGGTGAAGTCGGCGCCGGCGCGGGCCGGTCCGCTCGGCGTCGCGGCAAGCCACGGTTGAGCGGTGAGGGCGTTGGTGATTGCCTGCGTGATCGCGGCAGGGTCGGCGGGGTCGACCTCGGCGACGGCCGCGGCGAACGACTGGGAGTCGAGCAGCCGCGCCACGTCGGCGCCCGCGCCCGGTGCTGCCTGGATCACCGCGGCCTGAACGGCCGCTCGGTGGGCGGCCGTCTGTCCGTCGGAGAGGGCGCGCTGTGCCCACTGCGGGAGCCGGCTGACGTCACCCTCGCGTGCCTCGACGGTGGGCGCCGGAGTCGGGGCGGTGGCCTGTGCGGGCGTCTGCTCGGCGGCCTGCGCTCGGGTGCGGTAGTTCGCTGCCTCGGCGCGGGTGTCCGTGATCAGCTTCTGCGCCCACGCGGGCAGACTCGCGACGTCCTGCGCCTCCGTGCTCGGCGGGTTGGTCGGCGCGGTCGCGGCCGGCTCGGCGGCGGTCGTCGTCGAGGCGGCGGGCGGTGCTGCGGGGGCATCGGATGTGGTGGCGGGCGCGGTCGGGGTTGGGGTGGACAAGGGCCCTCCTGGAGCCGTGTCGGGGCGGCGCGCGCCTGGCGCTCCGCTTCTGGGGACATACAAAGAGGCCCACGCCTGGCGGGCCTTCGGGGTGGGACGTCGCTCAGCACTGGTGCCAGGGCTGCGGTCCGCCTACTGTGCGCAGATGTCAAACGCTCCTACACACGGTGGGTATCGAACGGGTGGCCTCTGGGCCGCGGCGGGCATCGCTTTCGGTGCTGTCATCGTCGGTTCCGGGCTCGCCCTGTTCGGCATGCTCGAGTTCGACGAACGGTGCGCGCACGGGCTGACCCAGGGGCCCGGCCCGCTGCAACGGACGCGAGACCAGGTGTTCCCGCCGGCCACCGTTTGTGAGTTCGCGGGTGGAGACGTCTCGTCCATCGGCGGGCACGGAGTTCTGAATGTGCTGCTCTGGGCGAGCCTGGTCGTCCTGCTCGTCTGTCTGTTCGTTGCCTTGCTCGCAGAATGCTTTGATCCGCCGGTCGGCAACGATCTGGTGATGCCGATGTCGCGAACGGAGAAGGTCCGGCGCACGGCAGCAGCGTTCTTCGTGACTGGTTCCGTGTTCGTCATGCTGTACGCGTTGGCCGGCTGGCAACTGTTCACAGGCCCGTCGTCGGCCTGCGGGGCAGGAGCGGACTGGGGCGACAATGGCCCCAAGACCCTTGATTACAGCTTCTTCCCGCCACAGGCGACCTGTCAGTACACCAGCGGTATGACGCGCAACCTGGTTCCCGATTGGATGGGCTTCCTGGCCGTCGCATCGGCGGTTCCTGCCCTCATCGCCGGTGTCGGCTTCGCGCTTGCGTGGCGACGTTGGCGGACGGAACGGCGCGCGTCGCAGCACGACGCCGCGCCACCCGTCCCCGAAACCGCTGACAGATGATCTACGGCCTGGATTCCGTCTCGGGTTGGGAGGACAACGGACGGGCCTCGGCGTAGCCACGAATCCATGCGGTCCGCAGGAGCGAGGTCCGCGGGTAGGGGCAGACGGTCGGCGGTTCGCCGTTGCGGCCTGCCTCGCGTCCGGCGGTGGTGGCCCGGGTGATGTCCTCGCGCGTGCCCATGGCGCCCCTCTACCTCTTGTTCTGCTGGTCGGATTCGTTCTTGCGGGCGCTGGCGGCCCATCGCTGGGACTGTCCGGTGACCTGCTCGATGAACTCGGCCTGTGTGAGCCGGCCGTGTTCTTTCCACCACTGCTTAAGTTCGTCGCTCGCCCGGGCGTGCGCGATGCGTGCGGGCCCGGAGAACAAGGAAACCGGATCGATGCCCGCGGCGGCGGCCTTCTTGTTCAACAGGTAGCCGCGGCAGTCGTCTTCCGCGGCGAGGAACTGGCGGTAGACGTACTCGTCGTACAGCGCGCGGGCCTCGCGGCGGGTGATGGTGTGCCGCTCGTCGGTGTCGCCTCCGTCCTCTTCGTGGGCGGTGGCGAGCGCGGCGGCCTCGGCGGCGAACGTCTCGTCGTCGGCGAGGCGCCCCCAGTCTTGCGGGTCGGGGGCGGGCGCCATGGTCTCGGCGAGGGCGTCACGGTCGGACAACAGGTCGGACACTGTGTTGCCGGTGTCCGACGGGGCGGGCAACTCGACTGCGTCGCGGCGGTCCATCTCACCGGCGATACGGTCCAGTTCGGGAGCGTTCGCGTACTGCATCGCCCATGCGAGGTGGTCGTCGGACACGTCGGACAGGTCGCCGAGCAGCTGCCCACTGGGAAAGAGGCGGGCGAGCAGGTCCCGGCGTGCGGCCTCGGCGGCAATGGCTGAGGCCTCGGGGCCGTGTCCGGCGTCGCGGTAGCGGGCGGCGAGCGTGTCGTCGGACAGGCCCACCAGATCGGCGCGCACCCCGGGCAGGCGGGCGGCGAGGTCGCGGCGGTCCATCTCGCGCGCGATCCTGAGCGCGTCGTCGTTGTCGACGTGCGGTAGGACACGGGCGAGGTCGTTGTCGGACAGCGCGAGCAGGTCGTCGGACAGCCGTCCGCCGCGCGTTGCACGGGCGAGCAGGTCCTCGAGGTCGCGCCGATCGGCCTCAGCCTCGATGCGTGCGCGGGCGCGGTCGTCGAGCAGCTGCGAGCCCTCGGCGGCGGCGAGCTGGTCGTCGCGCATCTCCCGTACGGATTGGTCGTCGCCGGACCAAACGCGCGCCGCCTCGACCTGCGCGGGCGTGGCCTCGGTACGGGGCTGGGGAAGGTTGGAGGCGCCTGGCTGCTCGCGGTGGCGTAGCCGGCGCAAGTCCGGGTGTGCGGCGAGGTGGTCGCGCATGGCGCCCTGCCACTGGCGGACCTTGAGCCGTGCGGCGCGCTGCGCCTCGGGCGTCACGGCGGCGGCCTCGCGGCGCTTGTACTTGCGGATGTGCCGCTCGATCGCGCGCTGTCGCTGCCCTGCCTCATACCCCGTGGGGTCGCTCTCGGCCTGCTCAATGACGGTGAGGCCCGGGGTATAAGCAGACACGGAATGACGGCAGTTGGGATGCTGCAAACCGGCGCGGCGCGCTTCGTCGAGCGAGCCGGCAACCGGGACGCGGACCATGCGGCCGTCCTCGATGGCGTGCTCGACCTCGACCGTGCGCTCGCCGTCCCGTCCGCCGATCGTCAGTACGCGGCCCTCCCACGGCCGGCACAGGGGGCACTCGCGCGGGGCGTCCGACACGTACACCAGATCAATGCCCGCATCGGACAGGGTCCGCATGTGCGCCTCAGTCGCCGCACGGGCCACGGACGTGCGTACGGCCATCTCGGCGTACGAGGTGAGTTGCCACCTGCGGCCAGCCTTGTCGACGAACGACCGTATGCCCTCGTCTGCGAACCGTCGCATGGCGTCCTGTACCGCTTGACGGCGGGTTCCCGTGCCGAGCAGGGGCGTTGCGGTCACCTCGGCGACAATTGCGCGGAACCGGTCGACGACGGCCCGCAGAATCGAGCGGTGCGTCGAGGTAACAACGTCCACGGTCTCACCTGCGAGTCTGTCCACAGCCTGTGCATTCGGCGTGACCTCATCGACCAGACGGCGCGCATCGTCGGACAGCGCGCCCAACTCGGCGACCGCGGCGCGGTGTCCGGTGTTGTACGCCTCGGCGACCACATCGAACACTTCGAGCGTCACGGCACGTCCAAGCTCGTCGACGACGGCCTGTGAGGCGCGGCGCAACTGCTGTACGGCGGCGAGCTTCCGCTCAACCCAACCGGGTGCATCAAGGCCGGCGGCCAACTGGCGGGCGATGATGCCCAACAGGCGCGCCTCGGCGTCGGCGTAGAGGTCGCGGGTGTGCTCGGCGAGCGGCTCGACCATGCCCGGGTGGATCGGCACGACCTCACCCCGCTACTCGCGCATAAGGGGCAATTCCCCGCAACACTCGACCGTGTGGCGTGAATCGCATTGCGAATTTCGGGACCCCTGGCGCATCACCTGAAATCGAATCCGTAGGCCCTGACGTGGTAATTCGCCGCACGAATGACATGTATATGTTGCCACGTCATTGCAGGTCAGAGGTGATGTGCATGTCGTTGCAGGGTGCATGTGAATTCAATGGTGCGGAACGTTGGTTAGGGTCTTCGGTATGGGAATCGAACTTCAGGTAACGGCCCTTTCCGCTCCGTTCTTTGGTGTCTTCGCGCTCCTGCTCGCATGCTCCCTTGCGCACCCTGACCCGGTGATCCGGGCGCGGGCTGATCGCCTCCTGGCCACGCTGCTTGGGGGCGGCGGCACGCCCTACCGGTAGCGGGAGGGGCAATTTTGGCCAACCTGCATGGCCTCGAACGGCCAGTGTCTGGCTCTCGTGCGGTTGTCATTGCGCTTGTGGGATGCGGATTCGGCATACGGAATGCTGATTCCGCATAGGAGATACTGAAACCGAATACGGGTGTATTGGGCTTCAGGTGGCCGATGCTCGTGCTTCCCAAAATCGCGAGCAAGGAAGAGCCAGTAAGTTCCCGCTTATGACCTACGGAATAGACGCCATTGGCGCCGCATTCATGGCCCTTGTTCTTGTCGCACTTGCGCACCCTGACCCGGAGGTGAGTGGCAAGGCTGAACGGCTCCTTCGGATGCTGTTCGGCCCGCTGTAAATACGGATCAGGCCGGAAACGTTCCAACGGGGTCGGGCGCGGCTGCCCCGGTCTCGGTAAGAATCGCTGAGACCTCCGCGTGTATGGCGGTGTCGTCCCACTCGGGGTGAAGGATCTTCACCTTGGTTGCGGTCGAGACCGCCCCCGCGCGGTTGAGCAGGTCGAGCGTGGTCGCCGTGGCCTGCTCGGACTCGGCGACGCCGTCGCCGAACTCCACGCGCGGGCGCTCGGGCGTGATCCGGCTTCCGAACTGCACGGCATCGATCTGCAACAGGACGTGCAGCATGTCGGCGAGCGGATGGCGGGCATAGCCGGCCTTCTTCTTCCGCGTGACCATGCTCCGTTGGTCCTTGCTGTCGACCTCGGTCGCGGTGACGGGTTGCCCGTCGCCGTCGAGGCCGAACGACTGGGGCGAGTAGCCGGCCGTCTGTGCGGCCTGCCGCATGATGGCCTCAGCTGTGGCGCGGTGCTCTTCGACTCGGATCTCGAACTGATTCAGCGTGATGCCGCTGCCCTCGTTCGGCGGCATCTTGAGCGAGTGCCAGACCTCGCGGTCGTCGTCGAATGACGATCCGTTTCCGGGGCCGTGGTCGCGTAGGTATCCGTCCGGGACGATCAAGCGGGCGCGGGCGAGGCGGATGTCGCGCATCCAACTGGTCCACGTGGTGTCGAGGGCATCGAACAGGTCGTGTACGCCGGCGTAGTCGCTGCGTCCGACCGGTGAGCCGCGGTGCAGCCGGTTGGGGAGCATGTTCGGCACGTATGCGGCCGTGAGGTCGCGTATGCCGGTGGTGATGCTGACGCCGTCCTCGTCGAGGGAGTCGACCAGTTCGGCCGTCTCGGGGTGCTCGGTGAGGGGCACGGTGCGGCCGATGCTGTCGCGGGTGCCCACATAGAGGGCGTGCACGATGCGGCCGGACTCGTGTCGCTCGAGGTGGCGCCACACGGTTGCCTCGGTCGAGCCTGGCAGTTCCCGCCAGAACGTTACGGCGCGCAGCATGCCGAACCGGAACTCGGGTATGGCGCCGTCGGGTTGGCACACGGTCAACAGCGGCCGGTCGGTCAACTCGCGGTCCCACGTGACGCGCAGGAACACGCCGGACAGGGCGGCGGCCTGCTCGGCGGCGCTGAGCAACACCTGTTGTACGCGGCCCTCGTCGAGCAGCTGCTCGAGCCGGTCCTGTGTGGCGGTGTCCTCCACGGTGATAGCCGGCATATCTGCGAACAGCAGGTCGGCGCTGGTCGCTGCGATGTCGCCAGGCAACGGGATATGTAGACGGTGGTCGCGGCGGTCGAGGCGCTGCTCGAACGATCGGCGTCCCCACAGGCGGCGCCGCTCGGACAGGCCCGGGTGATTGCGGTAGACGCGTGCAAGGCGCTTTCGGTCGCCGCTGTACCAAGCGTCGTCGATGCGCATTGCGTCATAGTGCGGCGCCCATGTCGGCGGCGGCCACGCGGCCCCGTTCTCAGGGAGTGCCATCGTCGCCCCCTTCACGCATGGTGGTCTCGCACGCGTCTGCGGCCCGGCGGAACAGTGTGGCGAGGGCGGGGCGTACCTGCTCGTCGGCGCCGAGGGTCAGTTCGCCTACCTCGACGGTGTGCTCGCCCACGGTGAGCCGTACGGGCAGGGTGAGCGCGGTCATGCGGTGGCCTCCTGTGGCGTGGTGAGCAGGTGGCGCCACTCGTGCGCCGTCGAGTGCACGGCGTAGCGCAGTGCGTCGGCGCTGTGGTCGTCCACCTTCAACGGGGCGTCCTCGCCGCGCTCGGTGGCTTTCGGGTCCCAGCTGTAGCCGGGCAGTTCGCCGAGCAGCCCCTCGCACGATTCGTGGACGAGCAGGCGGTCGGCGGCGAGCAGACTGGACACGGACCGGATGCCGTCGGCGACCTCGTTCGAGGCGCGGGCGAGACCTGGAAACCCGTCCTGCCACATCTGCGTAGAGAAGCTGGCCGCGCTCGGGTCGATGAACGTCCATTCCGGCGTGACGTCGAGGCGGTCGAGCCACGTCCGTACGGCGGCGCTGTACTGCGCATCGGTCATCTGCCGGTGCGTGGCGCGCGAGTCGTGGCGCCACTCAGCAACGACGTACAGCCGGCCGTCGACTCCTTCGCCGAGCAGGATCGCCGAGAACGGGTTCGTGGTGCCGTAGTCGCATCCGACCCAATGCCGGCGCATGTCGGGTAGGTCGGTGACGACGTGGCGTTCCTCGTCCCACATGTCGTAGATGGCGCCCTCGGCCACCACCCATGCCCCGTCGATCATGCGGCGGCGCCACAGGCCGACGTACTCGGCGGCGAGGTCGGCGACGTACGTGGGCGACAGCGACGGGTTGTCGGACAGCCTGAAGTGCCAGGCTCTGAGGTTCAGTTCGTGGGCTCGGTCGAGATATCCGGTCTTGAGCCAGTGCCGCGGGCTGTCGGGGTTGGTCGTCGCGTACAGCCGTGCGCCCGGGACGGACAGGCGGGCGAGTAGCTGGGTCCAGAACCCCTCGGGCAGAAGCGTTGCTTCGTCGACGTAGGCGAGTTGGGCGGTCAAGCCGCGTAGCCGGCCCTCGGCGCGCGCGTCGGCGGCGCCGATCAGATGGACTGTTCGGCCGAGGATCGTCGCGGTGGTTGCCCCACGGGTGTGCACGACGTGCCGGGCGAGTGGCCCGAACAGCGCGTGATCCTGCAAGGGCTCCAACACGTTGCGCTCGATCGTCTGTAGCGACCGACCACAGATGATGATCAGTCCGGACGGGCCGGCGCCGGCTATGGCGATGACGAACGCGAGCAGGCTCGCAATGGTCTTTCCGGAGCGCACTGACCCGTGCCACAGGTTGATACGGCGGGTGGCTTGGCCAATGCTGCGCAGCTGCTTACGGGACAGGGGCAGGCGGTCGAGGTCGAGCACCGACTCACCCCCCCGTCGGCACTCCCGTCGTCGGTATCGTCGCCGGCCGCGTGCGTCAGTGCCTCGCCGAGGGTGCCCAGCATGCTGCGCACCTGCTCGACTCCCTCGGCGCCTTCGGCCGGGGCGAGTTTGAGTGATCGGTCAATGGCGGTCCCAGTCGCGGCGAGGATGGCGCGTTGGTCTTGGAACGTGGGGCGTTCAAGGTGCGTCTCGGACCACACGTTGTCTCTGCCGCCGAAAGCCCCGATGGTGCACGGCTCCCACAGTTGCGCGCGCAGCTGCTCGGCGTCGCGCTGCAAGGTGAGGGCGAGGGCGCTGCGGCGTGCGGCGAGGTCGGCGCGGCGTACCTCGGTGGCGACGGCGACCTCGGCCGCGCGGTCGAAAGTGAGCGGGGGCTCGAAGGCGGCGGCGATCTTCGAGACGGTCGACGGAGAACGCTTGATCGCCTTCGCGATTTCGTTGCGGCTCTTGCCCGCGGCGTGCAGCCGGCGCACCTGCTCGCGGTCGTGGTCGTCGATGGGGCGGCCCATGGGCGGTCACCTCCCGCGGACACACGAATGCCCCGCCGCTAGGGGGTGAGCGACGGGGCGTTCGTCAGGGGGCGTCTGATTCTGGGCACGCCAGGGTCAGCACCCACATTAGGTCACGGAAAGATAACGGCGCAAGGGGTGTTGATCACGTGCGCGCGCGACGCTGCGCGTCCGGTCGCGGCGGCGGTGTCGAGTGGCCGAGCAGTTCGTCGGCGTACTGCCGTCGCACGTGCGGACCGGGCGGCGGCGCGGGGAGCAGCTGCCCCATCGGATGCGGCGCCCGGGGCGAGGGCCGGCCCGCTGCGCCGTCATGCCGAATGGACGGGCTCGCCTGGGCTGCCGGCTCGGCGAACTGGTAGGCGGCGAGGGTGGGCGCGGTTCCGCGGGGGACTACACCGTGCGCCCATGCGGTCCGGTACATCGCGGCAAGCTGTCCGACGGCCTGCCGGACCGTGTCCGTGAAGTTGGTACCGGTGCTCATGATGTCGGCGAGGTCCGCGGCGAGCAGTTCGTCGATACGGACCGACGGACGGCTACCGGTGGTCGGCGGGGCCGTCTGCTTGCTCTCGGTAGGGTTGGCGTTGGCCATGGTGGGGGTTGCTCCCGTCAGGGTTAGTCGGGCCCGTCCGGTGGTGACGTCACCGTGTACGGGCCCGCATCTGCGTGCGGACTATTGGTCTGGTGTGGCTTCGGTCTTGGGCTTGCGAAGCTGCCGGTAGACGTAGGACTCGGTCATGCCGAGGTCTGCGGCGATGGACGGTACGGGTTGACCGTTGTCGCGTGCGCTGCGGATGAGCCTCGGCGTGATGGCGGCGGCGGCCTCGGCGGCGAGGCGGATGTCGCGCACATCGCGCAGGCTGAGCACATCTGTTGCGAGTAGGTCGAGAAGGTCGGCGAGTGCTTCGGGGCCGCTGTCCTTATGCCGGGTGTAGTCGTCGGCAATGTTGCGCACCTGCTCGAACGGGTCGCGGTCCTCGTCGGGGTCGCCGCCGGCCGCGATGATCTCGGTTCGTCGCCGCTCTTCGTACTCGCCCATGATCGTGAGCATCTGCTCTTTGAAGTGGTCCGCGGCCGAAGGGGGTGTGAGCCCCTGCCGTGCGATGGCGCGGCGGTTGTGTTCCTCGGTGCCCATGTGTCGTACTCCGGTGTTGGTCGGCTCGCTCGGGCGGGCCGATTGGCTACGCGAACAGGGCGCCCTGTTCGCGGTCGAGGGGGAACAGGGTCGGTGTGGTGCTGCGCTCGCCTATCCACTCGCCGCGCCACGTTCCGTCGGTGGCTTCGGCCTCGGTGACCAACTTGGCGGCGAGGTCCGCAGCGAGCGTGGTGGTGGCGCGGCCGGCGCGGTCAAGCCACGTACGGGCGGCCCGCGCTTCGGCCGCGGTGTGCAAGTTGCGGTTGATGAGAATCGCCTCGGCAAATGCGCTGATGAAACGAAGCGCGGCCGTTGAGTGCGGCGTGATGATGAGCGTGCGTCCGCGACCTCGACGGCCTGCGTCGAGCGTGGCGCGAGCGTCGCGCGCGGCAGGATCGGCGGCGGCCGGGCCGGTGGTGAGGTCGGCGGCGGCGAGGTGGTCGGCGAGTGCGCCGGGGATGGTGACGCGCATGGGGGCTGCTCCCTGTGGGTCGGGGCCGGGTGACGTCCGGCACGACACACTGTACTGAGTTCTGAACTGAGTACAAGAGGGGTTGCTCTGCCAACTCCACGTGTTCATAGGTAAGTTGGTTTGGTCTTCACCTCCGATTGGGGGACTGGCCCGACGCGTCTAGGCGCGTCGGGCCCGCCGTAAACAGGAGGAGGAGACATGGCCGAGGAATCGACCAAGAGGTCAAAGATCACGCGCGAGCTTGCATCGCGCGTGGCGGTCGCACTGGGTGTTCGCGCTCTGTGGGCTGTCGTCGTGGAACTATTCCGCGGCGATCTTTGACGATCGCCCTAGTAGCGATGCCGCGGCCGTCGGGTGCCCCCCTTTCCCGCCGGCCGCGGGCCTCGCCCGGTGGGGCTCAGCGCCTGCTCTCCATCGCAACGAACAGGCCGACAAGTTCGGCGCCCCGCCATGCTCGGCGGTGCCGATCGTCGAGCAGGACAGGCGCCCCGCAGGCTGATCCGGTCGAGCAGGTGACCACAGGCTCGCCACCGGACCGTGTATGGCCGGCGAGCTGTCCCCCGCAGTACGGGCACGGCGCGTCAAGCGTGGTTGTTCGCCCATCGCGGCCGAGTGACCGCTCGACAGTCCGGCGCGCACGGTGCGCGGTCAAGGCGATGTGGTCGAGCAGGCGGACGGGCATCGGCCGGAACAGGTCGCCGTGCATCTCCTCGAGGGCGCGCCCCTCGAGCCATACGGCGGCCCAGTGCAGACCAAACGCGCGAGACCCCGGTGAGGTGGGGGCCTGGTAGTGCCACCGAGCAGGGTCGGCGGCATCGGCTGAGTCGTGCCGATATTGGCCGCGATGCGGGAATGCCGCACGGATGGGGCGCTGTACGGCACCAGCGACCTGATCGGCGAGGTCGAATAGCTCGCGCTCGACCTCGATCGCGGCATCGAGGGCGCCGAGGTTGAGCGGGGCGGGGTGCTCGCGCAGGAGCAAGGGGAGTCGACCAACGGTCTCGACGGGCTGCTCGTCGTCGACGTCGTCGCTCTGCTCGGCGAGGTGTCCGTCGATGTATGCGCGCGAGTCACGGGGCGGCCATTCAGCAGCTGGGCGGCGGCCGATAGCTGCGAGCAGGTCGCCCCACTGCTCGCGGACGGCGGCGAGGTCAACGGCTGCGCGATGTGCGGTCGGTGAGGTGGCGAGGGTGGTCGTCATGGTGTGGCTGCTCCTGGTGCTCACGGCTGGTCGAGGACGTTGCGCACGGCGTCGGCCATGTCGTGTCGGCCGTTCTCGTAGGCGAGGGTGTTGGGCAGGCCGAGGCGTGGCCGGGCGTCTGCAGGCAGGACGGTGCGCACGTCGGCGAGTAGGGCCTCGCCCTCGCAGATCGCGGCCTCGGCGGCGCGTACGCGCTGCTGCTCACGTCGTACGGCGGCCTGCTGTCCGCCGGCCTCCGCGCGGTAGCGGTCGCACTCGGCGACCTCGGCCTCGACGTGGGCCCGCAACAGGGCGGCCTCGGCGGCTGTGAGACTGCCGCGGCGCTGGGCGCGGTCGAGCAGCACGAACAGGGAAGCGCGGCGGGCGCTGCGCTCGGCGGCGCGCTGCTCGCGGCTACGGCGGGTCATCGGTTCCCCTGGGAGCGTTCGGCGAGCACGCGGCACGTGATGCAGTCGTGAGGGCATCGCCCTTCCCCCTTGGCGAGGCGCAACAGCGCGCGGTCGACGTCACGTTCGTGGTTGCGGGCGAGTGGCCCCGGGTCCTCGCGGCAGGCCCATCGGGCCATGGGCACACAGGATGCGATGAACAGGAGGACGGCGAGCGTCCATACGAGGTCGCTCACAGGCCGGCCTCGCCGTCGAGGGTGATCGCGTGCGCGTCGAGCTGCCTGCGGATGTGGGCCATGCCGGTGAGCAGGCCGCGCGTGCCGCGGTTGACGCCGTGCTCGTCGCGGTAGTCGTCGGTGTGCTGCCGGGCGAGGACGGACAGTTCGCGGGTGTGGGCGGCGAGCAGCACACGGGCGGCGGCGAGGGCCTGCTCAGGGGTGCGCGGTGCGTCGTCGAGCAACACGTCGCGCAGCGTGAGAAGGGCAGGCTGCTGCTCGCCGTGGTGGAACGCGAGGGCGTCGCGTACGTCGGCCACCCAATCCGCGGCGGCTGTCGGATGGCGGGTGTCGTGGGAGACGGCGGGGAAGCGGGTCACGGGGCGGTGCTCCTGTCTCAGGTCGAGAGGGTCGAGGCGCTGCTCACGCGCGCGGGGCGGCCCGCGACCGGACGCGCGCCGGTTGCGGAGCCGTGGTCAGTACGCGGGTTCGTTGCCGTATCCGCCCGTCGCCCACTGGTCGCCGGCGGGCTGCTGGCCGTACGCCTGTGGGGCGCCCTGCTGTGTGCCGTTGGCCTTGGTGACGACGGCGGTTGCGCGGAGCAGGGACGGGGCGACCTCGTCGGCCTGGATTTCGTACGAGGAACGGGTCTTGCCCTCGCGGTCCTCGTACTGGCGCTGGGTGAGGTGGCCAACGACGATCACGCGCATACCGCGCAGGACCGATGAGGCGACGTGTTCGGCCTGCTGGCGCCAGACGGCGACGCCGAGGAACAGCGGCTCGCCGTCCTCCCATGCGTTGGTTTGCCGGTTGAACTTCCGGGGCGTTGCGGCCATGCGGAAGTTGCAGACGGCGGCGCCGGCCGGGGTGAACCGTAGTTCGGGGTCGGCAACGACGTTGCCGGTCATGGTGATGGGGGTCTCGCCACTCATTACGCGGCCCTTTCGAGGGTGGGGATGGTTGGGCGGATGGGTGCGACGACGGCGAGGCGGTCCTTGCGGGCGCGGCGGCGGGCGGCGCGGGCGGATGCGTTCTTGCACGCCCGGCACTTCCGGGTTCCGTTCGGTGCGCGGTAGGTGTTCGCCTGGTCGTAGGGGTGGCCGGCCGGGCAGTGCGTCACGGCGGCTCGGGCGGCGACGTGGTTGGTCGAGCGGAGGATGTTGGTGCGGTGGGTAACGGCCTCGAGGTGGGCGGGGGCGACGCATTCGCGGCGCCGGCATCGGTGGTCGACCTCGAGGCCGGCGGGTATGGGGCCGTTGGCCTGCTCGAATGCGTAGCGGTGGGCTTTGACCGTGCGGCCGTCGAGCCAGAACGTTCCGTAGCCCTTCTCGTTCTGACTGCCGCTCCATAGGTGGCAGGGGCCGGGGCAGTTCCGGCGGAGCGACCAGGGGCCCGAGGCGGTCACCTTGACGGCGAACCGGGCGGCAGGGGTGGGCCGTTGCATGGGGATGTACCTCCGTCGTGACGTAGACGTACGAGCGAACGGCCATGCATGCGCGATGACTAGCTATGCATGCATGGATATTAGAGGGCGTGAGCTGCCCTGTCTTGCTGTTTGCCGGTGGCGAGATCGAGGCGCGAGGGGTGCGCCGAACTGCGCGGGGTGCGCCGGTAGTTGACGCACGGCTCGCCTGTGCGGGCACGGCACTGCTCGTACGGGCACGGCACGTCGAGCGGGTCCGGCAGGCCCTCGACGGCGAGGCGTTCCCGCTCAGCGCGGCGCGGCCGGTACGCGGTGAGGGCGTCGCGCACGGTCCGGGGCACGTAGTCGCCGAGGGCGGCAAGGCGTTCGGCCGCAACGTGCTCGCGTTGCTCGCGACTTGTGCCGGTCAGCTCGCGGAACGTGGCGGCCGAAACGGCGCCGATGGCGACGGCGTGCCGGGTGCCGAGCAGTTCGGCCCGGTAGGCGGCCGGATCATCGGGGTTGGCCGCGGGAACGGGGTCGTGGTGGCGGTCGACGACGTCGCGGCGGAAATCGTGCCACGGCCGGGACACGTCCGACGGCTTGATCGGGTACGGGCTGGTTGCGATGTGGTGGCGCACTACCTGTGCGGCATCCCAGCTGCGGCCGGTCGGGTGCGGGGCGCTCGGCGGAACGTCGGCGAGCAGGTCGGCCCACTGGTCGAGCACTTCGTCGGCGGCGGCCTGATCAGTGGGGGCACTGCGCGGGTCGAGGCGCACGGCGTAGGCGAGCAGGGCAGCAACTTCGGGCCGGTTCACTGGGCGGACTCCTTCACGTCGTCGAGGGCGGCCGTACGGAACAGGTCGGCGGCGCGCTGCACGCGGCCCGGGCGAGCGGCGTCGAGGGGGATCACGTCCGCGCTGGGCGAGGTCGGGGCGCCGGCGGGTACCGGGGGAAGCGCGGTCCAGCCGGGCAGGAAGTACCGCACGGAGCGCGGGCGAGAGCGGGCGCGGCGCCACTGCTCGCGGGCGTGGTCGACCAGGGCGCCGACGGCGGTCCGCTTGACGATCGCCTCGAGGCGGAACCAATCGGCCTCGGCTAGGGACCACTCGACGACGACGCCGGCCGCGGTGAGCGCGTCCCGCAACGGTCGACAGTTCACCGGGACGGCAGGCGTCGAGCCGTAGCTAGCTAGCTGTACCTCCGCAGGAGGTACAGCGGGACGGGTCGGGTCGGGACGGGGGGACCGTGACGGGCTGGCTCCGTCACGCTGTGACAGGTCCCTTTGACCTGGGATGTCGTCCGGAAACTCGATCTGATTCGCAGACGGTTCGCGACTTTCCGGCCTCGAATCGTCCTCGATTCGCAGACGATTGGCCGACGAATCGAGCGGATTACGCTCCTGGGTCCGCTGTTCGGCGGCGCGTTCGCGGGCCCGCTGCTGGCGCTCGGCGGCCCGTGCGCGGTCGTCCTCGACGCGCGCCCGACTGGGGTTGTAGATCAGGAAGTCGTGCATCACGTAGTCGCCGGCCGCAGGCTGCACACACCGCGAACAGTCGTGGCCGGATGCGTGCCACAGGCCGGCCGCGAGCAGCTTTCGAGCCTGCGGGGCGGTGCCGTACAGCTGGGCGACGACGCCCGGTACTACGCCCTCGGTGAGGTGCTGAGCAGCGTAGGCGCCGGCACGAACCCACAGGCCAAGCGCGGCATTACCGGCCTTGAGCAACTTGGGGTGCGCGTGGGCGGTGTCGTCAACCTTGAACCATGGCACGGGGGTTGTTCTCCTGTCCGGATCGGTGCGGGCTCACGCGGCGCGGAAGTAGGGGCGGGTACGGGCTGGTTGGTGCTCCTCGCACCGCAACCCACACGGATACGGCCGGACGGGAACGGCGCCGCATCGCGGGTTGCCGTGCTGGCACACGCGCGGCGGTGCGTCCTCGACGAGCGGGGGCTCGACCTCGACGGCGAGCTGCCCAGGCACGTGCTTGACCGGCGGCGCATCGAGCAGCCGGCGCGTGCGGGTGAGCCTCACCTCGGGGGCCCGGGCGCTCACTGCTCGACCTCCGCGGTAAGCGCGGCCAACTGCCCGGCGAGGGCGCCCGTGCGCCACGCGTCGGCCGTCGCCGCCTTCCCGCCGGTACGCCACGTGATGCCGTGCGTACGGGCACGCGTCGGCTTGATGGCGACGCCCGGCACGTCGAGAACTTCACCGGTGACCTTGTCGACCAGCTTCGCGGCGCCGGCGGCGCCCATCTCGCCGAGCAGTTCGGCGAGCTTCCATGCCTTGACCGTGCGCACGATGCGCGTCTCGGTCCACTCTTCGCCTGGCCACTGCTGGCGCACCCATCGGGCGAGGGCTTCCTCGTCCTCGACGACAGGCCCCGTCTCGCCCTTGCGTATCGCGATCGTGGCGACCTGCTCGCCGCCGGGGAGAAAAGCGCCGACGCGCTCGGTTCCGTCGCGCTTTTGCGCCGCGTCGAGGGCGCGCTGCGTCCGGGCCCGCACGACCTTCTGCTCGGCGGCCACCCGTTCCGCGAGCAGCTTCAACACTGCGGCCTGCGTGGCGAGGTCCCGCAGTGACTCGACCGGCTGCTCGGCGGTCATGCGCGCGCTCCTCTCGCCGCGTCGAGCAGGTCGTCGCGCATCTCGCGCAGCTGCTCGAGCGTGGCCTCGGCCGGCTTCACGCCGTGGCGCGCGGCGACCAGCTGCTCGACCTCGGCGCGATCGGTCACCCCCGCGCTGCGCGCGGCGTCGAACAGCTCGCCCATCGCGGCCCCGTGTTCCTCGCCGGCGGGCGCCTGTGGCCGCTGCTCGGCGGCTGCGCGGCGCTTGCTCGCGTCGACCTGGTCGAGCTGTGCGACGTACTCGGCGGGGGCGCCGTCGGCGACGGCCGCGGCGCGCACCTTCGCGAATGCCTCGGGGGAGGGCGCCTTACGGGCCTCGGCGAGGTAGTCGCGGCGCGGTCGCTTCGCACGGCGCGGCTGGTGCTTGCTCTGCTGCTGGCGCGGGGCGTTGTTGACGGCAGGGGCGTCCCGGTCGCCGTCGTCGATCGAACGCGCGTCGATGGGGATCATGAAGACCTGAAACAACATGTACTTGAGCGCGGCGGACATCGCCTTGTTCGTGCTCTTGTCGCCCATGTCCATGGCCTCACCCGGCACGGTGACGAGCAGGCAGTCACCGGCTGGGCCGAAGACGCGGAACAGCATCGTCACGACGGTGTGCGTGCCCTTGTCGCCGCGCGGGCGCTGCCGGTGCTCGATGACCTCGGGCGCGATGAAACAGCCGTGCGCGCGCATTGGGCCGGCCATGGCGGACATCGCGTCGTCGACGCCCCGGAAGCTGTAGTTCTGCTGGGTGTTGCGCTGTCCCTTGGCGACGGGCATCACCTCGCGCATGACTCCGTGGATCACCTGAAAGATCCGGGGAGCGTCCGCGGGTGCTCCGTCGGGAGCGGGCACATAGGCCGTCTCGATACGGGGTGTGGTCTCGGGTACGGGGCTGGTCATGCTGCGGCACTCCGGTTGTCGGCGGCGCTGGCGGCGTGGTGGTTCAGCTGGCTGGCGAGACGGCGGGCGGCGGCCGGTTCGAGCAGGACGTCGAGGTGATCGGCGACGGGGCACTCGTCGAGCAGGGCCTCGCGTGATCCGTCGGCCTCGGCGGCGCGGATGGCGCGCTCGTGCTCGGGCATGTCCGGGTCGCCGGTCGCGTGCGCGAGCCGGGCGACTCCGTGGGCGTGGACGCCGAGCAGCGCGGCGACGGCCTCGGGTGCTTCGGCGTAGGCGAGGGCGAGGTCGTCGAGCAGGCGCGCGGCGCGGTCGAGAAGCGGCAGGCGCACCGCGGCCCCGTCGGGGGTCAGCTGGGCGTGAATCATGCGGTCCCTCCTGATCAGGCCGCAGCCGGGCGGGCGGTGAGGTCGGGGTGCGCGCTCTGTGCCTGGCGTCGCAGGCGGCGGATGATCAGCTCGATTTCGTCGGCGCTCAGCCGGCTGCCGGCCGCTGCTGCCTCGGCGGCGGCGCGGATCGGCATCGAGTCCCGGCGGGCCCGTGCGGCGTCCAGGGCGGCGCGCGCGTTCGCGAAGGCCTGCGCCTTGGGGATGACGGCACGCGTCATGCCTGGGCCTCCTTCTCGGACAGGGCGACCAGGTCCTCGACGGCGACGCCGTAGGTCGCTGCGATACGCAGCACCGTGTGCAGGGTCGGGACGTGCTTCCCGCCGATCAGGCGGTAGATCGTGGCTCCGTCCACGCCAAGAGCGTTGGCGCGGTCGGTGATGCGGTGGTGTCCGCTGCGCGCGGCCAACTCCTCGTAGCGGGCGCGCCGGAAGATGACGAGCGACACACAAGCCCCCTCCATCTGTTCACGCATAACGGCTATGCGCGGATGGATGGACGATAGGTCGCCACTTCGATCTATGCAAGCGTGCATAGCTGGAACTTGTCTCCGGCATATATCGAATGGATGTGCGACTGATGGCGACGGTCCGCGTATAGTGCAGGTCTCAGAGTGGCGAAACGACCCCGACGAAGCGTGCTGACGGCCGAAGTAGGTCAATATTCAGCAACGCATGGCATGCATGCGCGCATGACGGTTAGCATGCGCGCATGCCGAAGGAGACCAACCGACCCGACGCGGACGCCCAGGCGTTCCGCACATGGCTAGCGGAGGAGCTGAGAAAGAGTGATTACGACGTAGACGACCCACGCGCAGGCGTACAGACCCGCCTCGGCGCCGAGCTGGGCGTCTCCCAGTCGAGCATTTCCCGACTGCTCCGAGGCCAAGGAAAACCGGACATCGGCCTGTTGACCGCCCTGTCCCGACACCTTGCCATCGACCTGCGCGAGCTGCTGATCCGGTCCGGCCGGGTCGCTGAAACAGACCTCCCCGCCCCCGGCGCCCCCACCGCGCCGCCCCGCGGCAGCCTCACACCAGAGGAAGCCGCCGACGGCCTCGGGATCACGGGCGAGGACAAAGACCTGTTCACCGCATGGGTACGGCGCCTCAGGGGGGGTGCCAGCCACTAGGCAAGGCAAGCAAGGGGAGGAACGTGCACGTCAACCACCGTCGCCAACCGGACGAGACTCGCCCCGTCCCAATCGGCGTCGCCGCGCTCTACCGCATCACAACCGGCATCACCCGAAGGCGAAAAGCGCCCCTCATCATCGGCGCCGCCCTCGCAACGATCGCCGTCGCCCTCCCCACGGGCGCCTACGTGACACGAACAGTCCGCGCCCGCATCGACGCACACAACCTCAAGATCACGATGGCGGCATACATGCTCGGCGAACGCGACGCCCTCGCACGACTCACGGCGTCACACACCGACACCGCCGCCCACCTCACGGCACGAACCATGGGGAAGTGACGGACAGGCCGTCGCTCCCCTGACCAAGGGGGGGCACATGCCACGAGAGATCAGAAAGGGGCTCGACGAGTCCGCGTTCGAAGGCCTCGACATCGACGCTTCGGACGCGGGCGACCTCGAACCCTTCATCGGGTACATCCGGGTATCCACCTGGAAAGAAGAGAAGATCAGCCCCGAGCTGCAACGGGACGCAATCGCCCAATGGGCCAAGCGCACAGGGCGCCGCATCGTCGCATGGGTCGAAGACCTCGACGTATCCGGGCGCCACTTCAAACGCAAGATCATGAAATGCATCGAGAGCGTCGAGGCGGGCCAAGCCCGAGGCGTAGCCGTCTGGCGCTACTCACGCTTCGGCCGCGACCGCACCGGCAACGCGATGAACCTCGCCAGGCTGCAACAGGCTGGCGGCGAACTGGAGTCCGCGACCGAACCCGTCGACGCCTCGACCGCCATCGGCCGGTTCCAACGCGGGATGATCCTCGAATTCGGCGCCTTCGAAAGCGACCGCGCCGGCGAGCAGTGGCGCGAGACCCACGACCACCGCCGCTACAAACTCCAGTTGCCCGCCCACGGTCGCCGACGCTTCGGGTACATCTGGCACCGCCGCTACGACCCCGCAACGGGCACGCTCCAAAAGGAGCGATACGAAGCCGACCCCGACCTCGGCCCCGTCGTCGCCGACCTCTACCGCGACTACGTCGCCGGCGACGGCTTCAGCATCCTGTGCGGCAAACTCAACCGCGCCGGACACCGCACCACACAGGGCCGCCTGTGGCACACCGAAACCCTCAGCCGCTACATGGACAGCGGCTTTGCCGCCGGCCTGCTCCGCGTCCACAACCCCGAATGCCGCTGCCGCAAGACCGACGGCCACTGCCGCAACCGCATCTACATCCAAGGCGCGCAAGAGGAACTGATCGACTTCGACCTGTGGCAGGCCTACCTACAGCGCCGCAAGGAAGTCCGAGAAACCGTCCCACGCTCCCGGACCGGCATCTACGAACTGACCAGCCTGGTCAAATGCTCCGGCTGCAAACTCGGAACCGCACTCAACGCCGCCCGACGCAACGGACGCAACGAGCCAGGATTCGCCTACCGATGCAGCCTGCGCGCCAAAGCAGGCGCCACCGCATGCGACGGCATCCTCATCCACCGCACCGAAGTGGAAAACGAGGTCTTCCGCTGGCTCACACGCGTGGCCGCCGAAGGCATCGACGCAGCACCCTCGACCGCACACCACGGCCCCGAACGCGACCTCGCCGCCGAGCAAGCCGCAAACATCGCCGCCCGCGCCCGCACACAGGCCGAGATCGACAAGCAGCGCACGGCACTCGCACGACTCCGCGCCGAGCACGCGGCCAACCCGGACGACTTCGGGCCAGGCGAGTACGAAGAGGCCGCAGACCTCATCCGCGAAAAGCGCAGAGAGGCACAGGCACTACTCGACAGCATCCCCGAGACCGAGCCCCTGCCAGACCGCGCCGAGTTCATACCGCTGGTGATCGGCACAGTCGAGGAGTGGGACACCCTCGACACCCGCGGGCGGAACATGATGCTGCGCAAGCTCATCCGAAGAGTGGCCATCACCCGGCACGGCGCCGGGAACGAGAACCACGAAATAGCCATTCACCCCGTGTGGGAGCCCGACCCGTGGCCGGCCCCGCAACCAACCACGAGGATCGAAGCTACCGAGAGGTAGTGACATACCACGCGGTACGTGCGCAGAATCATCCCACTCGTCGCGATGTGGCGACGGCGCCCACCGGGAGGGATTGCTGTGCAGAGCACGATGCAGGACGTACCGCTGACGGTCAGCCGGATTCTGGAACACGGTCGCAGGATCCACGGTCAGTCGACCGTGACCACGTGGACCGGCGAGGCGGAGCCCCACCGCCGTACGTTCGCCGAGATCGGCGACCGCGCCGCACAGCTCGCGCACGCACTCCGTGATGACCTCGGCGTCGAGCCCGGAAGTGCTTTGGGCACGCTGATGTGGAACAACGCCGAGCACGTCGAGGCGTACTTCGCCATCCCCTCCATGGGCGCGGTGCTGCACACGCTCAACCTGCGCCTTCCTCCGGAGCAGTTGGCGTGGATCGTGAACCACGCGGCCGACCGTGTCGTCCTCGTCAACGGTTCGCTGCTCCCCCTGCTCGCCCCGCTCCTGCCGCACCTCGCGCCCATCGAGCACGTCGTGGTCAGCGGCCCGGGCGACCGTTCGCTGCTCGACGGGGCGAGCGTCCAGGTGCACGAGTACGAGGAGCTCCTCGCGGGCAAGCCGACCTCGTACGACTGGCCGGAGATCGACGAGCGCCAGGCCGCGGCCATGTGCTACACCTCCGGCACCACCGGTGACCCGAAGGGTGTCGTCTACTCGCACCGTTCCATCTACCTGCACTCGATGCAGGTCAACATGGCGCAGTCGATGGGTCTGACCGACCAGGACACCAGCCTGATCGTGGTGCCCCAGTTCCACGTCAACGCCTGGGGGCTGCCGCACGGCGTCTTCATGACCGGCGTGAACATGCTGATGCCGGACCGCTTCCTGCAGCCCGCCCCGCTCGCCGAGATGATCGAGCGCGAGCAGCCCACGCACGCCGCCGCCGTGCCCACCATCTGGCAGGGCCTGCTCGGTGAACTCCAGCAGCGGCCGCGGGACATCAGCTGCATGAAGCAGGTGACCATCGGCGGCTCGGCCTGTCCGCCCGCCCTGATGGAGGCCTTCGACAAGCTCGGCGCCACCGTCTGCCACGCCTGGGGCATGACGGAGACCTCGCCGCTCGGCACGGTCGCCCGCCCGCCGGCCAACGTGGTCGGTACGGAGGAGGAGATGGCGTACCGGCTCACGCAGGGCCGTTTCCCCGCGGGCGTAGAAGCCCGCCTCGTCGGCCCGGCCGGTGAGTTCCTGCCGTGGGACGGCCAGTCCGCCGGTGAGCTCGAGGTGCGTGGACCGTGGATCGCGGGCTCGTACTACGGCGGTGCGGGCGGGGAGAACTTCCGCCCCGAGGACAAGTTCAGCGAGGACGGCTGGCTCAAGACCGGCGACGTCGGCGTCATCAGCGCCGACGGCTTCCTGACCCTGACCGACCGCGCGAAGGACGTCATCAAGTCCGGCGGCGAGTGGATCTCGTCCGTCGAGCTGGAGAACGCCCTGATGTCGCACCCCGAGGTCGCCGAGGCCGCGGTCGTGGCCGTACCCGACAAGAAGTGGGGTGAACGGCCGCTCGCCACCGTGGTGTTGAAGGAGGGCGCGTCCACCGACTTCGCCCAGCTCAAGGACTTCCTGGCCACGAAGATCGCCAAGTGGCAGCTGCCGGAGCGGTGGTCGATCGTGGAGGCGGTGCCGAAGACGAGCGTCGGCAAGTTCGACAAGAAGGTGATCCGCAAGCAGTACGCGGAAGGTGAGCTGGAGATCGTCGAGCTGATGTAGCTCCCGTTACGCGGCGTCGGGCCCGGGTTTCACGTGAAACATCGCGTGCGACCCGGGCCCGACTGCGTTGTACGTACGGCTAGTTGGTGCCGATCTTGGCGAGCAGATCCACGATCCGCGTCTGCACCTCGACGCTCGTCGACCGCTCCGCCAGGAAGAGCACCGTCTCCCCCGATGCCAGCTTCGGCAGATCCGACTGGTCCACGGCCGCCGTGTAGACCACCAGCGGCGTGCGGTTGAGCTGCCCGTTCGCCCGCAGCCAGTCGACGATCCCGGCGCGCCGGCGACGTACCTGCATGAGGTCCATCACCACGAGGTTCGGCCGCATCTGCGTCGCGAGCGTCACCGCGTCGGCATCCGAAGCGGCCCGCGCCACCTGCATGCCGCGCCGTTCGAGCGAGGCCGTCAGCGCGAGGGCGATCTCCTCGTGCTCCTCGATGAGCAGCACCCGCGGCGGATGCTGCTCGCTGTCCCGCGGAGCAAGTGCCTTGAGCAGTACGGCGGGATCGGCGCCGTAGGCCGCCTCACGCGAGGCCTGGCCGAGCCCGGCCGTCACCAGGACCGGCACCTCGGCCGCGACCGCCGCCTGACGCAGCGCCTGCAGCGCGGTCCGCGTGATCGGCCCGGTCAGCGGGTCGACGAACAGCGCGGCGGGGAACGCCGCGATCTGCGCGTCCACCTCCTCGCGCGAGTGCACGATCACGGGCCGGTAGCCCCGGTCGCTCAGCGCCTGCTGCGTGGAGACATCGGGCGCGGGCCACACCAGGAGCCGGCGCGGGTTGTCCAGCGGCTCCGGGGGCAACTCGTCGTCCACCGGCAGCGGTTGCGGCCGGTTCGCCACCTCGACCGCACCGCCGGGACCGTCGAGCGCCTGCGGGCCCTCGGCGCCGTCGGCGGGTGCGTCTATCGCGTAGGCGCGGCCCCGGCCCTCGCTGCGGTCCGGCTGCGCGGGCGGCAGGGGCTGCGATACGGAGAGGGGCTGGGAGGCGGCAGAAGGCGGCTGCACCGCGGGGGTCTGAGCCGCCACCACGGAAGCGTCCGGGTGCTGCGGCGATGACGGCGGCGCGGCCTCGGCCGCACTCCGGGGATCCGGTACGGACGGGTCCGTGCGCGGCGGCGTACCTGCCTGCGGATGCGCCTGCGCACCCGCGGTGGTGCCCGTATCCGTCCGGGCCTCGGTGCCCGTGCCCCGCCCTGCGCTCTGTTCCGCGTTCCGCTCGGTGTTGCGCGGGTCCGGCGGCGTACCCAGCTTGCGCCGCCGCCCGGATCCGGCCGGCGCCTGCCCGCCGAGGCTCTGCCCCGAGCGCGCGGACGGCAGCGGCGGCAGCCCGGGCAGACGCTGCTGCTCGGCGAAGTGCTGCGCGAACGGCACACCCTGCCCGAGCGTGCGCACGCTGAAGCCGCGCCCCTGCGAGGAGTTGCTGTCCGCGGCCGTCTCGGCCGGCAGCGGCTGCGCGCTGCGCGGGCCGGCCGGCTCGCCCGGCGCCTGCAGCGCGTGGCCGGTGCTCCCGGCGGGCTGCGGTGCGTCACCGGGGTGGTGCTGCTCGGGCGGCAGGGGTGCGGTCGGTCGGGGCCCGGAGTCCCCGTCCGCCACGGGCGCCGCCGCCTGCTCGGCGGCGGCCTCCGGTGCGGGCATCGACGACTGCTCGGCGACGGCTCCCGTCACGGGGATCGGTGCCTGCCCAGGTGCAGCGTCCGGTGCGGGGAGCGGCGTCTGCCCGGGCAGAGCTTCCGTCACGGGCATCGGCGTCTGCCCGGGCACAGCTTCCGTGCCAGGGACCGGCGTCTGCGCGGAGACGGCTTCTGTCGCGGGGACGGTCCCGGCAGCCGGGGACGTCTGCTCCGGTACGGGCAGGGGTTCCGCGGCCGGACGCGCCCGGCGCCGCCCACTGGGCGCATCCACCGGATGCGGCTGCGCGGGCGTGTGCCCGGCCGCCGGCATCGCCAGGCCGCTCGCGTACATCGCGTCGTGCGACTGCGCGCCGAGGTCGTCGTGCGGATGCGCACCCGCGTTGTCGTAGGGATGCGCGGGCGCGGTCTCGTCGAGCACGGTCGCCTCGCCCGTCGCGCCCGGCGCCCGGTCCGCCTCGGCGGGCGGCAGCGCGAACGCCGTACGTCCGGTGCCCGCCTCCTCCGCCGCGGCCCGTTCGGCGGCCGCGGCCAGCGCCCTGCGGCGCCGCCCGGTCGGCCGTGCCTCGACGGGCGCCTCGCCGTCCCCCGTACCGGCCGGCGGCAGAGCGGCAACGGCCGCCTCGCGCCGCGCCCTTCGGCCCGTCGGCGCCGCGTTCTCGCCCGCGGGCATGCCCTGCGGCGGCACGGTGGCGCCGAGACCAGGGGCGCCCGCGGGCGCCCCTGCGGCATGCTCGGCCGCGGTCACCACGGAGCCCTGTGGAACCTCGGCCGCGCCGACCGCCGCCGCGCCCTGCTGGGCTCCGGCCGCGCTCCTGTCCTCGCCGCTGCCGGACGGGTTGCCCGTACGACGTCGGCGCCCGGTACCTCCACCGCCACCGGACACGGAGATCCCGGCCCCTTCGGACACGGCAACGGGGGCACCGCCGGGCAGCGCGATCCCGCCGCCGTCCGAGTCCGCGGAATTCTGCGCGGGCACCCGCTCGGCCTCGGCCGCCTCCGCCGCGGCGGCACGCCGGCGCCGCCGGCCGGTCGGCGCGGACGCCGGCTCAGTGACGCCCGGGCCGTCCGAAGGGCGGCCCGAAGGCCCGGTGAGCCCGCTGTCCGCATGCCCGCTGTCCGTATGCCCGTTGCCCGTGAGCCCGTTGTCGAGGAAGGAATCCACGGACGACCGCCGCGCACGCCGCCGCCCACCGGACCCGGACGTGCCCGGGTCCGCCGTGGCACCCGCGCCCGTATCCGCACCCGGGGCCTGCTCGGGCAGCGCCAATTCGCTGCCCGCGGGCACCGCCTCGACGGTCCCCGCGCCCGACCCGATCGGCACTTCCAGGACGAAAGCGCTGCCGCCCATCCCCGGCACCTCATGCGTCTGCAGCACACCGCCGTGCGCCCGCACGATGCCCGCCACCAGCGGCGCGTGCACGGGATCGCCGCCCGCGTACGGCCCGCGGACCTCGATCCGTACGACATCACCGCGCTGCGCGGCGGCCACCACGATCGTGGAGTCCACATAACCGGCCGACGGATCCGCGGCCCGCGCATTGCCCGTCGAGTCGATCCCGGCCACGTCCGCGATCAGATGCGCGAGCGCCGTGGCGAGCCGCCCGGCGTCCACCTCGGCCTCGATCGGCGGCGCGTGCACCGCGAACTGGGCACGGCCTGGCCCGATCAGATCCACCGCACCCTCGACACCGGCGGTCACCACGCGGTCGAGCAGCGCGGGCACCTTGTGCAGCGAGTGCGAACCGTCGTCGAGCAGCTGGTAATTCAGGACGTTGTCGACGAGCGTCGTCATCCGCGTGTAGCCGGCGGCCAGGTGGTGCAGGATCTGGTTCGCCTCGGGCCACAGCTGGCCGGCCGGGTCGGCGGCGAGCGTGCCGAGCTCACCGCGCAGATGCTCAAGGGGTCCGCGCAGCGACTCCCCGAGCACGGCGAGCAGCTGGGCATGGCGCGAGGCGAGCGCCTCGTAGCGCTCCCGCTCCCGTTCGGCGAGCTGCTCGTAGCGCGCGGCTTCCCGCTCCTGCAGATCCGCGTAGCGCTCGCGCGCCCGCGACTCCAGCTCGGCGTACCGCTCGCGCTCGCTCGCCTCGAACGCCTCGAACTTCTCCTGCGCCTCGACCCGCTGCTCGTCGAGCTGCGCCTGCAGCGCGTCATAGGCCCGCCGGTCGGTGAACGCGAGCACCGCACCGACCAGCTGATCCCCGTCCCGTACGGGAGCGGTGGTCAGATCCACGGCGACCGGCTTGCCGTCCTTCGCCCACAGGACCTGCCCGCGCACGCGGTGCTTGCGGCCGGAACGCAGGGTGTCGGCGAGCGGGCTCTCCTCGTACGGGAAGGGCTCACCGTCCGGGCGCGAGTGCTGCACCAGCGCGTGCAGCTCCTTGCCGCCGAGATCGCTCGCCCGGTAGCCGAGGATCTGCGCCGCGGCCGGATTGACGAGAACGACCCGCCCCTCCGTGTCCGTGCCGACCACGCCTTCCGCGGCGGCCCGCAGGATCATTTCCGTCTGCCGCTGCGAACGCGCCAGCTCGGCCTCGGTGTCGACCGTCCCGGACAGATCCCGTACGACGAGCATCAACAGCTCGTCGCCCCAGGCACCCTGGCCCTGGCTCTCGTACGCCTGACGTCCGTCCAGATTCGCGCTGGTCACCTCGACGGGCAGCTCACTGCCGTCGGTCCGCCGCGCGGTCATCCGCTTCGGCTTGGTCCGCCCGAGCTCGTCGGCCGCGTCGGGCCGGCGCATCGAACCCGGGATCAGCCGCGAGTCGAATGCGGGCAGGAGGTCGAGCAGCCCCCGCCCCACAAGTGCCGTACCCGGCGCCTCGAACGTGTCGAGCGCGATGGTGTTGGCGTTGACCACCGTGCCGTTGGCGTTGACGAGTAGCAGCGCATCGGGCAGGGCGTCGAGTATGGCTGCGAGGCGAGCAGCGCCTCGGGATGGCCTGCTGCTCACGACGACGGGTCCTCCCTGTTACCGCACCTTGCGTGCCCCCGGACCCGGATTGCCCCCCGGCCCGTGGCATGTCACTCAAGGGAGTCTACGGGCAGCCGTTGCGCTGGGGACGCCGGATGAGAGGGAGATCCCAGGAAGGGGGCACGGAGGTGGTGTGACCGCGTGCGGTCACCGGTCACCAGACGCGCGGGCCGCCGGAGTCGGGCGAGGCCTCGGGCAGCACCGGCACCAGCTGGTTCCAGCGCCCGATCTCGCACCCGTTGCGCCGGTCGAAGTCCGCCGTGACCTGCTGTCCGCGCCAGGTCCCGGTGATACGGGCGGTCTCGGGCCCGCCGTACTGCATCGTGCACATCGCGTCGGCCGGCACGGGCGCGAAGGGGTCGCGGCCCTCGGCGGCGAGGGCGTCGAGCCGCGCACAGGCCTCGTCGGCCTGCGGATGTCCCCCGCCGCCGCTGCCGTCGGGCAGACAGCTGAGTTCGTACGTCTCGTACGGCATCGTCGATCCGGCCCCGGACGTGGTGGCCCCCGACGTGATGGTCAGCACATCGGGCTGCGGCTCGGGCAGCGCGTGCGCGGGCGGTTCGTCGGCGTGGGCGACCGTGGGCGCGACGGCCACCGCGGCGAGGGCCGCGAGGGCGGAGACGGCGAGACGGCTGAGCTGCATGGGTTTTCCGTATCTGCCAGGGGAGGGGACGGACTCCCTGTTCAACGCCTTTGCACCACGGACGTTGCGCACGCGCGGGAATGCTTTGCCCTGCCGCCCACGTGCCTAGTACCGTGGGGGGCGATTGGTGACAGCCCGCTCGGCTGTGTCATCATCTGCAACGCACCACGCGCTCGCGCAGGTGCGCTGGAGGCGTCGCCTAGTCCGGTCTATGGCGCCGCACTGCTAATGCGGTTTGGGACTTACATCCCATCGAGGGTTCAAATCCCTCCGCCTCCGCACTCCGCTCAGGGAGTCCTTGTCGTCATGACGGGGGCTCCCTGAGGTGTTTCTGCGCCCTTGCTGCGCCTGTCGCCGGCGGCGGCGTGATTGTCAGTGGCGGATGGCACGATCTTCGGATGACCGAGATCGAGCGCCCCCTACCGCCCTTCGACGCCGATGAGCACACCACCCTCGCGGGCTGGCTCGAGTTCCACCGCGCGACGCTCGCGATGAAGTGCGAGGGGCTCGACGACGCGCAGGCCGCGACCGCTTCCGTACCGCCGTCGGGGTTCACGCTCACCGGGCTCGTGCAGCACATGGCCGAGGTGGAGCGGAACTGGTTCCGGCGGGTCTTCGCCGGCGAACAGGCCCCGCCGATCTTCGACCCCGAGGCGGACCCGGACGGTCCCGACGGCGGCTTCGACCTCGCACCGGACGCGACCCTGGCCGCGGCGCTGGCGACCTGGCGCTCGGAGGCGGACCGCGCGCGGGAGCTGTGCGCCGGCCGTCCGCTGACGGACACGGGCCGCTTCATGGGGCAGGACGTCAGCCTCCGCTGGATCTACGTGCACATGATCGAGGAGTACGCCCGCCACAATGGCCATGCGGACCTGCTCCGGGAGCGGATCGACGGCGTGACCGGGGTGTAGGCCATCTGCGCGGATCTCGACGTTTCCGCAGCTCGCAAGGGGTGCGGTAAACGGATTTCACATGGCGGCGGCAGTCATGTAATGTTCTTCCTGTCGCCGCGAGCGGGGCGAAAGCACCGAAGCGGGACAACAAAACAAGCACTCGTAGCTTAACGGATAGAGCATCTGACTACGGATCAGAAGGTTGCAGGTTCGAATCCTGCCGAGTGCACATCGACAGAAGGCCCGGGAGATCATCCCGGGCCTTCTGCTTTTGCTCGTTCAGGAGTGAAGAAGTCAGTGCCTGCGGGGAGCGGCCCTTGCGGGTGCGCTGGTTTTGCCGAGGTGCGGCCCGGGGATATCCCCTCGACCGGCTCACGGGGGTTGAGCAGCGCAAAGGGGGATGAAGTGCTGGAGATCGGTCTGCTGCTCGGCGGCATGGGCGCGATCGCGCTCGGTCTGATCGTGGTCGTCCTGCGCCGCGGCTCGCGCACGGAGAACGCCGACGGCCTCCTCATCGAGCAGTCCGCTAGGCAGCAGGCGCACGACGATCGGGTGACCTACCGCTACACCGACCCCTTCTTCGACGTCGCACCGCCCCGTCGCGACCACCGCCGCGGCTAGCGCGTCTCCTTCGGATCTTGCCGGGGGCGCGGGTCCGGCAACAAAAGGGACGCCCTGGGTCTGCCTGTCGGGCGGCAAGCGGCAAGTGCCCTTACCTGCCGGGTCATCGACTCCCCGTACCGCCGCTGCGACTATCGAGACGTACCCAGTCGTAGCCAGCCGTCGGTGACACCCGAGTCCGGAGGACGCCATGTCCGCGTACGTCATAGCCCGTCTGCGCAAGGCAAGCCTGCACCCCGACATCGCCGAGTACATCGAGCGCATCCCCGGGACCTTCGAGCCGTACGGTGGGCGCTTTCTCGTGCATGTGACGCCGCACGAGGTGCTCGAAGGCACGTGGGACGAGGACGTCGTGATGATCGGGTTCCCCGGCATCGAGGAGGCACGGGCCTGGTGGGACTCGCCCGCGTATCAGGAGATCGCGCCGCTGCGCTCGCGGCACATCGACGGGGACATCATTCTGATCAAGGGCGTGCCCGAGGGGTACGACGCGACCAAGACCGCGGCCGCTCTGCGAGGAGCCCTCGAAGGGTAGTCAGGACAGCGGGTGCACGCGGTGGGCCAGGCCCGCGTAGCTCGTGACGAAGCCGGCCTCGTCGAACTCGACGTCGCTCTCGAAGTCGCCCGACGCGAAGTGGACGCGGGTGCCGGCCGGGCCGGGGCCGAGATGGCCGTACGTCTGCGGGGACATGTGGAGCGTGAGGTCGGGGACCGAGATCCAGACCATCGTGAACGCGTGGGTACCCGCGGCGCTGTGCAGTCCGTGGCGCAGGACCGGCATCGTGTTGGTGAGCGGGCTCAGGCCCAGGTCGCAGTCCAGGGTTTCGGGACCCGCCCAGTCCAGCGCGGTGCCGTTCGCCGTCCAGATGCCGGATTCCCCGTCCCGGCGCAGTTCCAAGTGCGCCGCCCCGCCGACGTCCCCGTCCGTGGGTTCCGCCGTCACGGTCATGCTGCGCGTCACCCAGTCCGGCCCCGTCTCCAGCGCGTACGAGAGCCAGTAGGGGTGCGGCAGCGCGGCGAAGACGCGGCCGCGGGCCGAGAAGGAGCGCGGGCCCGTCGGGGTGATCCAGGCCGTCTCGAAGCCGCCCGTCTCCGTCACCTGCCAGGTCAGGGCCCGGGTGCGGGGACCGGCCTGGGCGCGACTGTCAGTCATGGGTACCAGGATGGGCCCCATGGCGTGGTGGTGCACAGGGGTGCGGTGGAGCGGCGGGGCTCCCGCGCTCGGCTGGTTCGGGGACGGGCGCGGCGAGCGCGAGAGCCCGCTCGCGTACGGACAGCAGCTCGGATTCGTGGCCCGCGGCGGGCGGCGGTGCCTCGGTGTGCGGCGGGGCCGGCGGCGGACGGCCTGCCCGACCGGGGCCGCGGTGCCCGCGCGGGCGAGCCGGGCGCAGTGCGAGGAGTGCGCGCGGATCGACCGTTCGTACTCGGTCGCCGCCGACACCATGGCCGACGACCCGCGCCCGTATGCCGTCTATCTCGCCTACTTCGGCCCCGGGCTCGTCAAGATCGGGATCACCGCCGACGAGCGCGGCTCCGCGCGGCTGCTCGAACAGGGTGCCGTGGCGTTCACCTGGCTCGGCCGCGGTCCGCTGATGGCGGCGCGGCGGGTGGAGGAGCTGGTGGGGGTGGCTCTCGGGGTGCCCGACCGGATCCCGTACACGCAGAAGCGGGTGGTGCGCGGGGTGCTGCCGCCCGCGGCCGAGTGGGCGGCGGAGCTGCGGGCGGCCCATGGGAGGGCCACGGCTCTGCCCGGATGGCCCGAGTCGCTGGACCGGGCCGTGTGCGAAGTGGTCGATCACGCAGGGGAGTTCGGCCTCGCGGGCCTCGGCCACCGGGCGCAGACGGCTTCGGTGGTACGGGAGTTCGTCGACGGCGGCGTCGTGGCGGGCCGCCTCGTCGCGGCCGCGGGCCCGGATCTGCACCTTGTCGTGGCCGCGGGGCCGGATCTGCACCTTGTCGCGGCCGCGGGGCCCGATCCGGCTCCCGGCACGGGCCGCGGCCTGATCCTCGACACCCGCCTCCTGGCCGGCTGGCGCCTCGAGGCGGCGGCCGGCGAGACGGCGGCCGGTGGGGTCACGGTGCCGGTGGCGGAGCTGGGCGGGGTGCAGGGCGGACTGTTCTGACGGCGCTCGGTCCTCGTCCCTGCGAGCCGGTGCGCGTCGGCCGCCGATGGTCAAGTCTTGGATCCCTTTGGGCAGCGCACCTGGACACGGTTGTGCGGGTGAACGCAGGCTGGGCGCATGGAGATCACGCCCGTAGCGACCTTCGAACCTCCCTACTACACCGTCGTTTTCACCTCCGTGAAGAAGCCCGAGGCCTATGGCGACGGGGGCTATCCCGAAGCCGCACAGCTGATGAACGACCTGGCCAAGGACGTGGACGGCTACCTCGGCCACGAGAACGCCACCACCCCGGGCGGCCTGTCCATCACCGTCGGCTACTTCCGTGACGAGGACGCGATCCGCGCCTGGCGCGACAACCTCGACCACCAGCGCGTACGCAAGCAAGGGCGCGCCGAGTGGTACGAGGCGTACAGCTGCCATGTGGCCAAGGTCGAGCGGAGCTACGGCTTCCGGCGCGACGCAGGGTCCCACTGAGTCCCGGCTCCCACTGAGTCCCAGCTCCCGTTGAGCCCCGGCTCCCGCTGAGTCCTGGCTCCCGTTGAGCCCCGGCTCCCGTTGAGCCCCGGCTCCCGCTGAGTCCCAGGTCCCGTTGAGCCCCGGCTCCCGCTGAGTCCTGGCTCCCGTTGAGCCCCCGCCCCTCGCCGCCCCGCCCGTTTCTCAGGGAATTCACAGAATCGGGAAAGGGTCCTCTCACCGGGGACCCCGAGCATCGTCGGCATGGCCCCCACCAATAGCGACGCACGTACCGAACTGTTCAGGCCGGACGGCTCTCCCGTACGGGTCCTTGTCGTGGACGACGAGGCCGCGATCACCGAGCTGCTCGCCATGGCCCTGCGCTACGAGGGCTGGGAGGTGCGCACCGCGCACGACGGCGCGAGCGCCATCCAGGCCGCGCGGTCCTTCCGGCCCGACGCCGTGATCCTCGACGTGATGCTGCCCGACATGCACGGACTCACCGTGCTCGGCCGCGTCCGCGCCGAGACCCCCGACGTACCGGTGTTGTTCCTGACGGCCAAGGACGCCGTCGAGGACCGGATCGCCGGGCTCACCGCGGGCGGCGACGACTACGTCACCAAGCCGTTCAGCCTGGAGGAGGTCGTGGCCCGGCTCCGCGGCCTCATCCGCCGCTCCGGCGCCGCCGCCAAGCGCAGTGAATCGCTGCTCGCCGTCGGGGACTTGACCCTCGACGAGGACAGCCACGAGGTGACCCGGGGCGGTGAGCAGATCCAGCTCACCGCCACCGAGTTCGAGCTCCTGCGGTATCTGATGCGCAATCCGCGCCGCGTGCTCAGCAAGGCGCAGATCCTGGACCGGGTGTGGAGTTACGACTTCGGCGGCAAGGCGAACGTCGTGGAGCTCTACATCTCGTATCTGCGCAAGAAGATCGACGCAGGACGGCCGGCCATGATCCATACGCGCCGCGGCGCCGGCTATCTGATCAAGCCCGCCGAGCAGGACGCGCACCAGGCCCGGCCCCTGGCGGTCGGCGCCCGAGCCGGCGCCTGAGGCGGCGTCCGGTGAGACCACCGCGATCACTGCGGACCCGCCTCGTCGTCTCGGCGGTCGCACTGATCGCGGTCGTCTGCGCCGTCATCGGCACGGTGACGGCGGTCGCGCTCAGGTCCTATCTGTACGAGCAGCTCGACACCCAGCTGTCCGAGCTGGCCCGGCGCGCGGGCGGAAGGCCGCCGGGCGAGCAGCCGGTGAATCCGCCGCAGAACCTTCCGCAGGACGAGGATCCGCTGAAGGACGACGATCCGCTCAAGTTCCTCACGCTCCCCGGCCAGGACTTCGGCACGATCGGCGCCACCGTCGAGGACGGCCGGGTCCAGCGGGCCGCGATCAGCGCCGAGAGCAGCGACGTCCAGGGCCCGGCCGAGGTCACCGCCCTCACAGCGGACCAGAAGGCCGCGCTCGACGAGGTGTCCGAGGACGGCGAGCCGCACACCGTCGCGCTGCCCGGCCTCGGCGACTACCGCGTGCAGTACACCGCGGGCGGCGATCACGGCGAACTCCTCGTCGGCATGCCCACATCCGCGGTCGACGAGACGATCAGCACCCTGGTCGTCGTCGAGCTGTGCGTGGCCGGCGCCGGCCTGGTCGCCGCCGGTATCGCCGGTGCCGTCATGGTCGGGGTGGCCCTGCGGCCCCTGCGCAGGGTGGCCGTCACCGCGACCCGGGTGGCCCAACTCCCGCTGCACAGCGGCGAACCCGTGCTGCGCGAACGCGTCCCCGACGCCGATCCGCGCACCGAAGTCGGTCAGGTGGGCGCGGCGCTCAACCGCATGCTCGACCATGTGCACGACGCGCTGCGGGCGCGCCAGGACAGCGAGACGCGGGTGCGGCAGTTCGTCGCCGACGCCAGCCACGAATTGCGCACGCCTCTTGCTTCGATACGGGGCTACGCCGAACTCACGCGCCGCGGCCGCGAGGAGACCGGGCCCGATACGCGGCGTGCGCTCGGCCGGATCGAGTCCGAGGCCACCCGGATGTCGGGCCTGGTCGAGGACCTGCTGCTGCTCGCGCGGCTCGACAGCGACCACGGCGGGCCACTCTCCTTCTCGTACGAGCCGACCGACCTGTCCCTCCTCGTGGTCGACGCCGTGGGCGATGCCCGCGTGGCCGGCACCGAGCACGTCTGGCGGCTCGAACTGCCCGAGGAACCCGCCCTCGTACGGGCCGATCCGGCACGTCTGCACCAGGTCCTGGTCAACCTCCTCGCCAACGCCCGCACCCACACACCGCCCGGTACGGTCGTCACCGCCCGTGTGCGGGCCGGGGACGGCGACCTGAGTCCCTGCCGTATCGAAGTCGAGGACAACGGGCCGGGAATCCCAGACGAGTTGCTGCCGCATGTCTTCGAGCGCTTCGCCCGCGGCGACGCCTCGCGCGCCCGTGCCGCGGGGGCCGGGCAGGCCGGTTCGACCGGGCTCGGGCTCGCGATCGTACGGGCGGTGGTGACGGCGCACGGCGGAAGCGTGCGGGTCGAGAGCGCGCCGGGGCGGACCCTGTTCACGGTCGAGCTGCCGGGCGCCGCCCCCTCGAACGCTCACTCACAGACAGGGCACAGCCTCACCACACAGCTGTGACAGGGCAGTTCGCGAGGGTCGCGGCATGCCAACCGAACCTCGCCCCCGGACCTTGCCGGCCCGGCGGCATCTGCCTGCCGAGGTCCGCGGAACACCGGTCCTCGACGTCGTCGTCCCCGTCCACAACGAGCAGCGGGACCTCGAACCCTGTGTGCGCAGACTCCACGCCCACCTGGTGGAGACCTTCCCGTACGGCTTCCGGATCACGATCGCCGACAACGCGAGCACCGACCGTACGCCCGAGATCGCCGCGTATCTGAGCGAGGCGATCGCCGAGGTCGCCCACCACCGGCTCGACCGGAAGGGCCGCGGCCGGGCGCTGCGGACCGTGTGGGCGGCCTCGGACGCGCCGGTCCTCGCGTACATGGACGTGGACCTGTCCACCGACCTCAACGCCCTGCTTCCGCTGGTCGCGCCGCTGATCTCCGGGCACTCGGACCTGGCGATCGGATCGAGGCTCGCGCGCAGTTCGCGGGTGGTGCGCGGGCCCAAGCGCGAGTTCATCTCCCGTACGTACAACCTGATCCTGCGCGGCTCGCTGCAGGCGCGCTTCTCCGACGCACAGTGCGGATTCAAGGCCATCCGGCGCGATGTGGCCGAGCGGCTGCTGCCGATGGTCGAGGACACCGGCTGGTTCTTCGACACGGAGCTGCTCGTGCTCGCCGAGCGTGCCGGGCTCAGGATCCACGAAGTGCCCGTGGACTGGGTGGACGATCCCGATTCGACCGTGCACATCGTGCGCACGGCCGCCGAGGACCTCAAGGGCGTGTGGCGCGTGGGCCGCGCCCTCGCGGTCGGAGCGCTGCCCCTCGACCGCCTCGCGCGCCCCTTCGGCGACGATCCGCGCGACCGTCAACTGCAGGGGGTGCCCGGGGGATTGGCCCGCCAACTGCTCGGCTTCTGTGTGGTCGGGGTGCTCTCGACCCTCTTCTATCTCCTGCTGTACTCGGCATTCCGTACGAGCATGGGCGCCCAACTGGCGAACGTGGCCGCGCTCCTCGTGTCCGCCGTCGCCAACACCGCGGCCAACCGCCGGCTCACCTTCGGCGTACGCGGCAGGGAGCGCGCCGTACGCCACCAGGCCCAGGGGCTCGTGGTGTTCGCCATCGGGCTCGCCCTGACCAGCGGCTCGCTCGCCGCGCTCGACACGGCGGCGGGGCGCCCGTCGCACACGACCGAGCTGATCGTGCTGATCGCGGCCAACTTGGCGGCGACGGTGCTGAGGTTTCTGCTCTTTCGGATCTGGGTGTTCTCCGAGCAGGGGGTGGCGGGGCGGGGGCGGTCCACGTCGGCGCGGGGGCGGTCCTCGTCGACCCGGGAACAGTCCCCTCCCTCCCGGGGGCCGGAGCCCTTTCCAGGCTATCGCTCACCCACCGCCCCCGCCGGGCCTGTGGATAACCCACGGGAGCACCGATGACCACCCCTGCCGGATCCGTGGCCGACTCCGTGGAGCACCGATGACCACCCCTGCCCGACCCGTGGACAACTCCGTGGAGCACCGATGACCGTCAACGTCTCGCCCCGCCCCTCCCTCCCGCCCGCCCCGACCCCCGTGACCGCCCCGGCGCACCGCCGCCCCGGCGCCTCTCTCGTCCACAGGATGTGGAGAGGCCGGCCCGATGACCCGCGCTGGGCGAGGCCCGCGCTCCTCGCCCTCCTCCTCCTGGTTGCCGCGCTCTACACCTGGAATCTGAGCGCCTCCGGCTACGCCAACTCCTTCTACTCCGCGGCCGTCCAGGCCGGCAGCGAGAGCTGGAAGGCCTTCTTCTTCGGCTCGTCCGACGCGGCCAACGCCATCACCGTGGACAAGCCGCCCGCCGCCCTGTGGCCGATGGCCCTGTCCGTACGGGCCTTCGGCCTCGGTTCCTGGCAGATCCTGCTGCCCCAGGTCCTGATGGCGGTGGCGACGGCGGCCGTCCTGTACGCGGCCGTGCGGCGGCGCTTCCCGGCGGGCGCGGGCCTGCTGTCGGTGGCGGTCTTCGCGACGACGCCGGTCGCCGCGCTGATGTTCCGCTTCAACAACCCCGACGCGCTGCTCGCGCTCCTGATGACCGTCGCCGTGTACTGCGTGCTGCGGGCGCTCGAGCACGGGCGCACCAAGTGGCTGGTGTGGGCGGGGGTCGCGGTCGGGTTCGCGTTCCTGGCCAAGACGCTGCAGGCCTTCGTCATCCTGCCGCCTCTTGCCGTCCTGTACGCGGTGTGCGCGCCGGTCTCCGTACGCAGGAGGCTCGGCCAACTCGCCCTTTCGACCCTCGCGTTGGTGGTGTCCGGCGGCTGGTGGGTCGCGATCGTGGAACTGTGGCCGGCCGCGTCCCGCCCGTACATCGGCGGCTCGCAGAACAACTCCTTCCTTGAACTGACCTTCGGCTACAACGGTCTCGGCCGGATCAACGGCGAGGAGACCGGCAGCGTCGGCGGAGGCGGAGGCGGAGGCGGCGGGCAGGGCGGCGGCTGGGGGGCCACCGGCATCGACCGGCTGTTCTCGTCCAACATCGGCGGTCAGATCGCCTGGCTCCTGCCGGCCGCCCTGCTGCTGCTCGTGGCCGGACTGGTCCTGACGCGGAAGGCCGCGCGGACGGACACCGGCCGCGCCTCGTTCGTGGCGTGGGGCGGTGCGCTGCTGATCACGGCGGTGGTCTTCAGCTTCATGCGGGGGATCTTCCACGAGTACTACACCGTGGCCCTCGCCCCGTACATCGCCGCCCTGGTGGGGATGGGCGTGAGCATGCTGTGGGAGGAGCGCGGCCGTCTGCCGGCCTCCGCGACGCTGGCCGTGACCGTGGCGGGGACGGCCTGGTGGTCGTATGTGCTGCTCGGGCGTGCCGCGGACTATGTGCCGTGGCTGCGGTGGGCCGTACTGTTCGCGGGCGCGCTCGCCGCGGTGGCCGTGCTCGTCGCGGCGCGGCTCGGACGCCAAGTGGCGCTTGCCGCCGCGGGGTTGGGGCTGTTCGCCGGCCTTGCCGGACCGGCCGCGTACACCTGGACGACGCTCGGCGAGGGGCACAGCGGGTCGATCGTGACGGCGGGTCCCGCGGTGGCCGGCGGCCGGGGCGGTCCCGGCGGCGGCATGCCGGGTGGTGGTGAGGGCGGTCCCGGTGGCGGCGGCCAGGGCGGGATCCAGCCGCCCGGCGGCAACCAGCAGGGCAACGGTCAGCAGGGCAACGGTCAACGGGCCGGTCAGCCCCCGACCGGCGGCCAGGCCGCAGACGGCACCCCACCGCAGGGCCAGACCCCACCGCAGGGCCAGACCCCGCCGCAAGGCCAGGCCCAGGGCCAGGGCCAGGGCAACAGTCAGACCCAGCCCGGCGGTATGCCCGGCACCGCCGAAGGCATACGCGGGGGAGCGGGCGGCATGGGCGGCCTCCTCAACGGCACGAACGTCGACGCCGAGACCAAGGCCGCCCTCCTCGAGAACGCCGAGGACTACACCTGGGTCGCCGCCGCCATCGGCTCCCAGAACCAGGCCAGTTACCAGCTCGCCACCGAGCAGCCGGTCATGTCCATCGGCGGCTTCAACGGCAGCGACCCGTCCCCGACGCTCGCCCAGTTCAAGAAGTACGTGGCCGAAGGAAGGATCCACTACTTCGTGGGCGGCGGAACGGGCGCCGGCCCCGGCGGCGGAAACGGCACCGCGTCCCGGATCAGCGCGTGGGTCCAGGAGAACTTCCAGAAGGTAACCGTGGGTGACGCGATGCTCTACGACCTGACGCAGAAGGCCGCCGACTGACCGCTCCCGATAAAGAGCTGTACACCGTACAAGAACTCCTTGTACGGTGTACGGGACCACTTCCCGTACACCGTACAAGGAGTCCGTACCATGACGGCGCCGACCGCCGCACAACCCTCCGGGGCCACCACCGGAGGCCACCCACAGCGCTGGCTGATCCTCGGCGTCATCTGCCTCGCCCAGCTCACCGTGCTGCTCGACAACACCGTCCTGAGCGTGGCGATCCCCTCGCTCACCACCGAGCTGGACGCGTCCACCGCGGACATCCAGTGGATGATCAACGCGTACTCGCTCGTCCAGTCCGGCCTCCTCCTCACAGCCGGCAACATGGCCGACCGCTACGGCCGCAAGAAGCTGCTCGCCCTCGGCCTCGCGCTCTTCGGCATCGGCTCGCTGTGTGCCGGACTCGCCCAGTCCAGCGGCCAGTTGATCGCCGCACGCGCCGGCATGGGCATCGGCGGCGCGCTGCTCATGACCACCACGCTCGCCGTCGTGATGCAGATCTTCGACGAGAGCGAGCGCGTCAAGGCCATCGCCCTGTGGGCCACCGTCGGCTCGCTCGGCTTCGTCTGCGGCCCGCTCGTCGGCGGCTTCATCCTGGAGCACTACTGGTGGGGCGCGATCTTCCTCATCAACATCCCCGTCGCGCTCATCGGCCTCGCCGCCGTGATCAAGCTGGTGCCCGAGTCCAAGAACCCGCAGGGCGACAAGCCCGACCTCATGGGCGCCCTGCTGTCCACCATCGGTATGTCCTCGGTGGTCTTCGCGATCATCTCCGGCCCCGAGCACGGCTGGTTCTCCGCCCAGGTCGGCGTCTCCGCCCTCGTCGGCGTTGTGTTCCTCGGCGCCTTCGCGCTGTACGAGCTGCGCATCCCGTATCCGATGCTGGACATGCACTTCTTCCAGAACCCGAAGTTCATCGGCGCGGTCTCCGGTTCGCTGCTCGTGGTCTTCGGCATGGGCGGCTCGCTCTTCCTGCTCACGCAGCACCTCCAATTCGTCCTCGGATACGAGCCGTTGGAGGCCGGTCTGCGGATGGCGCCCCTCGCGCTGACGGTGGTGGCCCTGAACGTCACCGGTATCGGGCCGAAGTTCCTGATGAAGCTGGGTGTGCCGAGGACCGTGCTGCTCGGCATGACCGTGGTCGCCCTCGGCCTCGCCTCCATCGCGCTCCTCGGCGGCGGCACCGACGGCAGCTACTGGGGCATGCTGCTCGGACTGTTCCTCTTCGGTCTCGGTCTCGCGGTGGCCCAGCCCGCCATGGCCAACGCGATCATGAGCGCCATCCCGGCCGAGAAGGCCGGCGTGGGCGCGGGCATCAACGGCACGCTCGCCGAGTTCGGCAACGGTCTCGGCGTGGCCGTGCTCGGTGCGGTGCTCAACGCCCGCTTCGCGGCGCTCGTCGCCGTGACCGCGAGCTCCCTGCCCGCCGCACTGGCGGCGGCGAAGACCGCGGGAGAGCGGGCCGAGATCGCCGACGCCTTCGCCTCTGGGCTGCAGACCAGCCAGCTGGTCGGCGCGATCGCGGTGTTCCTCGGCGGTCTGCTCGCGGCGGCGCTGCTGCGGCGGGCCGAGCTCGCCGCCCCGGCGGCCGTACCGGCTCAGGGGCAGTCGGTGGACGCAGCCGAGCCAGTCGGCCACCCTGAGCAGGCTAAGTAGCATCGAGTGCGGCGGACCGGGTCATTCCGGTCCGCCGCACCCACCCTCGTCACGAACAAGAAGGTGCGCCATGGTCAGGGCAGCCGAGCGGGCCAAGCACCCCGCGACCTCCAGCATCTGGCTGGACAGCGAGCGGCGGGGTCGCACGCGCAGGGACGGACAGCCGGACGGACTCGACCGCGACAAGATCGTGGAGACCTCGATCCGGATGCTGGACGCGGAGGGCCTCGCCAAGTTCTCCATGCGCAAGCTGGCCGCGGAGCTGAACGTCACCGCGATGTCCGTCTACTGGTACGTGGACACCAAGGACGACATCCTCGAACTCGCCCTGGACGCCGCCTTCGCCGAGATCGACCTCCCCGACCCGGACCGTGCGATCGTCTGGCGCGACGATCTGCGCGCTCTCGCCGAGTCGTACCGCGCGATGCTCGTACGGCACCCGTGGGTGGGTGCGATCTACAACACGTATCTGAACATCGGCCCGCATGCGCTGCTCGTCGCGCGGGCCGTCCAGGACATCACGATGGCGACGGGCCTTCCGCCCGCGGGCCAGGCGGGTGCGATCACCGCGGTCTTCCAGTTCGTGTACGGCTTCGGCACCACGATGGGCAACTTCCGGCGCAAGTGCGAGGAGTCGGGGATCACCCAGGACGAGTACTTCGAGCAGGCCCTGGCCGTCTTCCGCACCGAACCCGAACTCGAGGACACCCTCGAGCGCGCGAAGCCCGTCATGGAGGCGCGCGGCGGCGCGACCGTCGACGAGATGTGGGAGCGGGACTTCCGGTTCGGTCTCGATGTGCTGATCGCGGGGATCGAGACGATGGTGGACCGGGCGGCCGGGGCCTGACCCTCAGCCCTCCGCGAGCCGCGCCGGGAACCCGCCGGTGGCCACCGGGCCCCAGCGCTCGGGCGTGACCCGGATGATCGACTTGCCTTGCGCGACCATCGCCTCGCGGTACTCGTCCCAGTCAGGGTGCTCACCGGAGATGTTCCGGAAGTACTCCACGAGCGGCTCCACGGAGTCGGGGGAGTCGATCACCTCGGCCGTCCCGTCGATCTGCACCCACGGCCCGTTCCAGTCGTCGCTGAGCACGAGCACGCTCACGCGCTCGTCCCGCTTGGCGTTGCGGGTCTTGGCACGCTCGGGATACGTGGACATCACGATCCGGCCGGAGTCGTCGACCCCGCAGGTCAGCGGAGACGCCTGCGGCCCACCGTCCTGGCGGCGCGTCAGCAGGATCGCCCGGTGACGGGGCCGTACGAATTCCAGCAACTCGTCGAGCTCGACACGGGTGTTGGTCGCGATGCTTCTGGCCATACCGACCACCTTACGAGGCATCCGCCACCGCGGGGCGTCCGCCACCGCGGGGCGTCCGCCACCTTACGAGGCGTCGGCCGCGTCCTCCCGTACGAGCTGGATGTCGAGCTCCACCCGCAGCGTGGCCCCGATCGCGGCGACCCCGGCCTGCACGATCTGGTTGTAGTGCATCGCGAAGTCCTCGCGGTGCAGGGTCGCGCTCGCCCGGAAGGCGGCCCGCAGCCCGCCCCAGGGGTCGGTGCTCGTGCCCGAGTACGTGAGTTCCAGGGGGACTTCGCGGACGATGCCGCGCAGTTCCAGGGTGCCGTCCACCATCCACGTGCCGGGCGCGCTCTCCCGTACGGACGTACCGCGGTAGACGAGCGACGGGTGCTGCTCCACGTCGAGGAAGTCGGGGGAGCGCAGATGCTTGTCGCGCAGCGCGTTGCCCGTGTCGATGGAGTCCGCCGCCAGCGTGGCCTCGACCGTCGACGAGCGGACGTCGGACGCGATCTCCACGCTGCCGCCGAACTCGGTGAACCGGCCGTGCACGCTGGAGATCCCCAGATGCTGGGCGACCGCGGCCACCGTGGAGTGCGCCGGATCGATCACCCACCGACCGGGCGGCGGGAGTTCGGACCCGCCCTGCCTCGTCAGGGTCACCGTCCCGAGTTCCGCCCGCCCGCTCGCGGTCACCAGGGCGGTCGCGGCGTGCGGTGCGTAGCCCACGGCCGTGACGATCGCGGTGTACGGGCCGGGCGGCAGCGCCTGACCCGTCCGTACGGCGCCGTCGGTGTCCGCCTCGGCTCTGAGCACCTGCTCGCCGCGCATGTCCGTCAGCGTCACCACCGCGTGCTCCACCGCCCAGCCGTCGCCGGTCCGGATCCGTGCCGTCACTCCCACAGCCAACTCCCCTTGCGTACATGCCTGTTGCGGCATCGAAAGCAATCGGGGCCCGGCGGGCCGTCCCCTGCCCGCCGGGCCCCTTTCCCGGTCCGTCCCCCTGCCCCGCCTCCGCCAGGAGCAGGGGCAGGGGAACGTGGGTCCTGAACTACTCGTCCGGATGGGCGAGTTCGATGTCCTGACCGTCGACCCCGCGGCCCGAGACGGTCAGGGCCATCGCGGCCGGCGGATAGCCGGTGGCCATCAGCGTGTAGTCGCCGCCGTCCAGATCGGCGAAGGCGTACGCGCCGTCCTCGCCGGTCGTCGCGGTCGCGACCACGTTCCCCGCGCCGTCCACCAGCGTGACCCGCGCGTCCTTCAGCGGACCGCCGCCGGCGAGCACCCGGCCGCCGACCCTGGCGCCGGAGTGCAGCGCCACCTCGATCTGGGTGACGCCCTGCCCGGCGACCTCGACGGGCAGCGCGACGGGACGGTGCCCGGGAGCGTTCACCGCGACGGTCACCGCACCCGGCACCAGCTCGGCGAAGGCGAACTCGCCCTGCTCACCGCTGAGTCCGGTGGCGAGCACATCGCCGCGCACATCGGTCACGACGACCATGGCACCGGCCACCGGCTCACCGCCCTCGGCCGCGAGAACGACACCCGTGAGTCCGCTCGTACCGCTGAGGAGAAGGTCGTACGCGAGGGGCCCCTCGCCCACCACGACCGTGGCGGCCTGCGGCTGGAAGCCGTCGGCGGAGGCGATCAGGACATACGAGCCCGGGCCCGGGGCGTCGACGCTGTACGCGCCGTCGCCCTGTGCGATCGTCCGGCCGAGCTGCCGTCCGGCGAGCGAGATCAGCGTGACGGCGGCGCGGGGCACGGGGGCCTGGTCGGCGGTGCGGACGGTGCCGCGTACGGGAGTGCCGTCCGGTGCCTTGGCCTCGGTGGCCGTGGCGGCAGGAGCGGATGCGGTGGCGGCCGCGGTGGCGTCGTCGACCGCCACGACCTCCTGGGCAGCCGCCGCCGTCTCCTGCGAGACCGCGGGCACGGCCGCCGCGTTGGCGGTCCGCAGCGGCACCTCCTTGATGAACAGCGTGATCAGGAAGGCGAGCGCCGCCGCCGGAGCCGCGTACAGGAAGACATCGGCGACACCGTGCCCGTACGCGACCTCCATGACGGTCCGTATCGGCGCGGGCAGCTGGTCGAGGTCGGGAATGCCGCCGCCACCGGTGCCGGCGTGCCCGAGCTCGGCACCCTTGGGACCGAGCTCGGTGAGCCCGTCCTTGACGTAGTCGGTGACGCGCGTGGCCATCACGGCGCCGAGCGCCGAGACACCGATCGCACCGCCGAGGGAGCGGAAGAAGGTGACGACGGAGGAGGCCGCGCCGAGGTCGCTCGGGTCGACCTGGTTCTGGGTGCAGAGCACGAGGTTCTGCATCATCATGCCGATGCCGAGCCCCATCAGGGCCATGTAGATCGCGAGATGCCAATACGGGGTGTCGTAGCGCATCGTGCCCAGCAGACCGAGTCCGGCCGTCACCAGGACACCCCCGCTGACCAGCCAGCCCTTCCACTTGCCCGTCTTGGTGATGATCAGGCCCGAGAGCGTCGAGGAGACGAACAGGCCGCCGATCATAGGGATCGTCATGACCCCGGACATCGTCGGGGACTTGTCCCGCGCGAGCTGGAAGTACTGGCTGAAGAACACCGTGCCGCTGAACATCGCGACACCCACGAAGAGGGACGCGAGCGAGGCGAGCGTGATGGTGCGGTTGCGGAACAGGCGCAGCGGGATGATCGGCTCGCTGGCCTTGCTCTCGGTGAACAGGAACAGCGCGATGAGCACGGCGGAACCGCCCACCATCGCCCCGGTCTGCCAGGACGCCCAGTCGTACTTGTCGCCCGCGAAGGTCACCCAGATCAGGAGCAGCGAGACGGCGGCCGAGATCAGGAAGGCGCCGGTCCAGTCGACCTTCACCTTGCGCTTGGTGACCGGGAGCTTGAGCGTCTTCTGCAGCACGACGAGCGCGATGATCGCGAACGGCACACCGACGTAGAAGCACCAGCGCCAGCCCCAGTGATCGGTGATCACACCGCCGAGCAGCGGACCGCCGACGGTCGCGACGGCGAAGGTGGCGCCGAGGTAGCCGCTGTAGCGGCCGCGTTCACGCGGCGCGATCATCGCGGCCATCACGATCTGGGCGAGGGCCGAGAGACCGCCGACGCCGATGCCCTGCACGACACGGCAGGCGATCAGCATTCCGGCGCTGGTCGAAAGGCCCGCGACCACCGAACCCGCCACATAGATGACGAGCGATATCTGGACGAGCAGCTTCTTGCTGAACAGGTCGGCGAGCTTGCCCCACAGCGGCGTCGCGGCCGTCATGGAGAGCAGAGCGGCGGTGACGACCCAGGTGTACGCGGACTGGCCGCCGCCGAGGTCGGAGATGATCTCCGGCAGGGCGTTGGAGACGATCGTGGACGACAGGATCGCCACGAACATGCCGAGCAGCAGACCGGAGAGAGCCTCCATGATCTGCCGGTGCGTCATCGGGGAGCCGTCGGCCGACGGCTGGCCTCCGTGCTTGGCATGGCTGCCCCGCACACCGGTGGGTGTGGTCGTTGCCATGGACTTCCTCTTCTTACGCGGGTGTACGAGTGGGGGGAAAAGCGGGGGTGCGGGGTCCCCGGCACTCGCCGAAGCTGGCGTGCAGCTTGGCGAGCAGCGTGTTGAGCCGGCCGACCTCGTCGTCGGACCAGCCGCTCAGGCAGTGCGCGAGAGCCTCGGTGTAGCGCTCGGCGAGCTCGGCGAGCCGCTGCTCTCCGGCAGGCGTGAGCCTGAGGATGCGCGAGCGGCGGTCGCCGGGGTCGGGATCGCGGTCGATCCAGCCGCGGTCGGCGACATGGGCCACATGCCTGCTGGTCACCGACATGTCGATGGCCAGCAGCTCGGCGAGCCTGCTCATCCGCATCTCGCCGTGCTTGTCGAGCACGGTGAGCACGGCGGCGGAGCCGGGCGGGCAGTCGGCGGGCAGCACCCGGGCGAGATCCCGTTTGACCGCACTGACCCCGCTCAACTGCCGGGCGAGTTCCGCGTATTGCTCCTGCGCGGCCATGGGTGGGTCCCCCCGGTCCTGTGTTTGTTGCTTAGGGCAACCATAGAACCAGATGGTTGCTGCAGGCAAACGAAAAGGGACCAAAGCCCTTAAAGTCCTGGCAATGCCCGGGCAAAGGGATCCGGGGTTGGGCGAGGCCCCCGACTTCGCTAGGGTCCTGCTCCATGGCACACAACCCCCAGGCGCCCCAGGGTCCCGAGAGCCACGACCCCGCGGGCAGCACCCAGATGTTCCGCGCCTTCGTCGACGAGGGCGCCCCGCGCCGCGCGCAGGCCGCCCCCGCTCCCGCGGGCCCGCGGATCGGCCTGATCGTCGGTGTCATCGCGGCCGTCGTCATCGTCGCGGCGGTGGCCTGGCTCGCGCTCGCGTAGTGACGCGCGCTTTCCCGGTGATCTGACGGCGAAGCCCGGCGCCGGTACGCGGCGCCGGGCTCTCGCCTGACCTTTTGCGGAACAGCTTCCGCGTCACCTCCGCCAGAACAGGTGATGCGTCACCCCGCTCGGGCTGGGCACGACCTCCAGGTGGAAGCGGTCGAGCAGTTCCTCGGGGGACTCCCACAGCCGCAGCCCGGACCCGAGCTTCACCGGCGAGACCGCCACGTGCAGGGTGTCGACCAGATCGGCATCGAGGAATGCGCGGATGGTGGTGACCCCGCCGCCCAGCCGGACATCCCTGCCCTGCGCCGCTTCCCGCGCCCGTTCGAGAACGGCGGTCGGCTCGTCGTCGACGAAGTGAAACGTGGTGTCCGAGAGCGTGAACGACGGCCGCGTGTGGTGGGTCATCACGAACACCGGAGTACGGAACGGCGGCTCCTCGCCCCACCACCCGCGCCACTCGTGGTCCTGCCAGGGCCCGCGCTGCGGACCGAACTTGTTGCGGCCCATGATCTCGGCACCGATGTTGCGCGCGAAATCACGGGTGAAGTAGTCGTCGAGCCCCCGGCTCCCGCCGGGATCCGTCCGGTTCGGCCAGCTCGCCGTGGCACCAGCCCAGGAGAACAGCCGCTCGGCATGGTCGAGGCCGAACGGCCGCTCGAAGCTCTGGTGCTCACCGGCGGCGACGCCGTCGCTCGAGACGTTGAAGTTCATGACTCTCAGCAGCTGATCCATGGGTTCTCACCAGTCCTGTCCCGTCGTGGTGCGGCGAGATGCCGCACACCCTGACGTCGAACGGGACCGGGCCGGATCGACAGCCGCCCGCAAGTATCTTTTCCAGCGGGACGCTCACACCCCTACTGCCACTTCACCGAGACATCCCGCGTCTCGATATGCATCCCCAGCGGTACGCGCCACGCCTCGACGCACACCGTCCACGTCTGCTGCTTCTTCGCCCCCGCGGCGATCGGGGCGGCCACCTGATGCGTGGACTTGATGGTCGCCCAGTCGACGCCGAGCGCTCCGATGATGTGCGTCCCGAAGGTCACCTCGGCCGAACGCGCCGCCGTACCACCGGTGTTCTGCAGCGTCAGGGTGACCTTCTCGCACCAGCGCTGGTCCGTAGCCGTGCGCACGGGCGCGCCCACCACCTTGAGCACCGCGGGCCCGGCCGGCGCCTCGCTGCCCGGCGCGGAGCCCGAACTCCCCGACGTACCACCGGAGTCACCGCCGCCGGATCCACCCGTGCTGCCGGATGAGCCGGACGAGCCCGGGCTCCCGCTCCCGCCGGGCGACTCCCCCTCCGAGCCGCCCGAACCCGAGCCGGAGCCCGTGCCGTCACCATCACCATCACCATCACCGGAACCGCCCGCACCGGACCCGTCCCCGCCGGAAGCCGAACCGCCCTTTCCTGAAGGCGACTCGGACGACGGGGAAGAACCTGACGACGGCTTCTCGTTCCCGTCCTCGTCCAGCGGTACGAACTCCACGTCCTGCGTGGGCTCTGCCGGCTCGACGCGTTCGCTGGGGCCGTCGCCCGCCGCGCCCACCGCGACGTACCCGTCATCGGGCGTGCCGCTGCCACAGGCGGCGAGCAGGGTGCCGAGGCAGACCGCGGCGGCGCAGGCCGCGGTGGCCGTGCCGCGGCGGCCGCGAAGAAAGAGACCCTTGGCGCTCATCGCGCCAGTGTGGCTGACGGGGCGTCAATTAGGAACCCTGGGTCTCCCGCAATCAGAAACCCCGTCAACAACTCCCTTACGTGGGACCGGACTTCAGTCCGCGATCAGCCCTTCCCTGAGCTGCGCGAGGGTCCGCGTGAGCAGGCGCGAGACATGCATCTGCGAGATGCCGACCTCTTCGCCGATCTGCGACTGCGTCATGTTCGCGAAGAACCGCAGCATGATGATCTGGCGCTCGCGCGGCGGCAGTTTGGCGAGCAGCGGCTTCAGGGACTCGCGGTACTCGACGCCTTCGAGCGCCGTGTCCTCGTAGCCGAGCCGGTCCGCGAGCGAGCCCTCGCCGCCGTCGTCCTCGATGGCCGGGGAGTCGAGCGAGGAGGCGGTGTACGCGTTGCCGACCGCGAGGCCGTCGACGACGTCCTCCTCCGATACGCCGAGCACCGCGGCGAGTTCGGGCACAGTGGGCGAACGGTCGAGCTTCTGCGCGAGCTCGTCGCTGGCCTTGGTGAGGGCCAGGCGCAGCTCCTGGAGTCTGCGCGGAACGCGCACCGACCAGGACGTGTCACGGAAGAAGCGCTTGATCTCACCGACGACCGTCGGCATCGCGAACGTCGGGAACTCCACGCCGCGTTCGCAGTCGAAGCGGTCGATCGCCTTGATCAGGCCGATCGTGCCGACCTGGACGATGTCCTCCATCGGCTCGTTGCGGCTGCGGAAGCGGGCCGCCGCGTAGCGCACGAGCGGGAGGTTCAACTCGATGAGTGTGTCGCGTACATACGTACGCTCCGGGCTGTCCTCGTCGAGCGTCGCAAGCCGCAGGAAGAGCGAGCGGGACAGGGTGCGGGTGTCGATGACTGCCGGGCGGGAGTCGAGCGGGACTTCTGCGCGGTCGAGCACATCGGCTGCGTTCGCCCCACTGCGTGTGAGCACCTTGGAGCTGCCCTGGTCTGCGGACATGCCACCCCCTCTTGGGTCGCGGACGGTCGCGGCCGACGCTCCCGTCTTCACGGAACGCAGCCACCACCTGAATACCGGTCGTGGGGCTGCGGCAAACGCGGTTCCAGCAGAATGTCACATGTCGGCAACACGCTGTAGTGACATGTCGACAAGAAGAGGCTGGATCTGCGCAGGTAAAGGGGGTTCTGAGGCTTTTGGTGTGCTCAGGTAGGCCCAAAAGAGCGCTACCCGATCCAGCTACGCTTCGATCCTGTTTGCGGATCGAAGGCGTGCGAAGCTCCGGGCGAGGAGCCTTGACACGTGCATCTGGGAGACGCCCAACTCGGCGCTGATCTGCGACTGCGTCAGGTTGCTGTAGTAGCGGAGCAGCAGGATCCGCTGCTCGCGCTCGGGCAGCTGGACGAGCAGATGCCGTACGAGATCGCGGTGTTCGACACCGTCGAGCGCGGGGTCCTCGTAGCCGAGCCGGTCGAGTAGGCCCGGAAGGCCGTCGCCCTCCTGCGCCGCCTCCAGCGAGGTGGCGTGATACGAACGCCCGGCCTCGATGCAGGCGAGCACCTCGTCCTCGGTGATCCGCAGACGTTCGGCGATCTCCGCGGTAGTCGGCGAGCGCCCGAACGCGGTCGTCAGATCCTCGGTCGCGCTCGTCACCTGCACCCACAGCTCGTGCAGCCTGCGCGGTACGTGGACGGTGCGCACGTTGTCGCGGAAGTAGCGCTTGATCTCGCCGACCACCGTGGGCATCGCGAAGGTCGGGAACTGCACCCCGCGGTCCGGGTCGAAGCGGTCGATCGCGTTGATCAGGCCGATGGTGCCGACCTGGACCACGTCTTCCATGGGCTCGTTGCGGCTGCGGAAGCGGGCCGCGGCGTACCGCACGAGCGGCAGGTTCGCCTCGATCAGAGCGGCCCGTACACGGGTGTGCTCGGGGGTGCCGACGGTCAGCTGCTTGAGCTGTCCGAACAGCACCTGGGTCAGGGCCCGGGTGTCCGCGGTGCGCTGCTTGGCGGGGGAGAGCGCCGGGGGGAGCACACGGTCGCCGCCGTCCGCGGCGGCTGCCGCGGGTTCCTGGGACGGCACTTGGGGAGCAGTACTGGCCGGCACGGTCAACGCCACCCCTTTATCGATGCAACCGATCAACATTTCGCAAAAGCGGTCATAGCATCACAAGACATGTGCACTGTGTGCAAGCACCGTATAAGGCCGTGTTGAAGGCAAGTTGGGGCGTAAACCTAAAAATGCCCCCCACGTTCGAGTGGAGGGCGGTGCGCCCGGGCTGACATCCGGGCTGACGTGCGCGCGTGTCGGCGGGTGCTGCGGGACGCGCTAGTTGACGAGCTCCGACATGAAGTCGCCGACGCCCTGGGCGGCGTCGGAAATGCCCTCGAAGCCCACCTGGACGAGGTCGGCGGCGCGTTCGGGAGACGTGATGATCGTGTACAGCACGAAGACCACGACCATGTACAGCGCGACCTTCTTCGCTTGCACCACGTTCGGCCTCCCCGCCCTGTCTCCTGCGTGCAGTCGGGTGAGTCTATCGACGGGCCGGTACGGCGAGAGCCCCGGCTCCGTGAAGGTGCCGGGGCTCTCGCTCCGCTGGGCGGGGGAAGCGGCATCGGGGGGACAAGCCGCTTCCCCCGACGAGGACCTGGCTCTTCAGTCCACGCCGCAGTCAGGGGGGAAGCTCGCGGCGTGGACCCCGCAGTAGAGCCGGGTCCCGAGAGCCTGCGGATTCCTGCCAGATCCGCCGGGCTCACCACCCATCCTGCTCCTGTACGGGACCACGCCGGCACGGCAAAGGGCCTGGCTTGGCGGGCCTTAGGTCCTTAAAGGCCGCGTGAGGCGGGGCCCTACCAGTCGCGGACGGAGTCGGCTCCCGAGCAGAGGTGGTCGCGGGCCCCTTCGGCGCAGGGTCCGTGCAGCGCCTCGGCCTCGCCCGCGAGGTGATCGAGCGCCTCGAAGAGATCCTCGCGCTCGACGGTTTCGATGAACTGTGCGCGGCGGTCCAGCTTGTTGAACGCCTCTCCGTAGCCGCGTCCGATCGCCTCCAGACGCTCCTGCCGGCCCTCCGGGCTTCCGTGGGCGTACTCCTCGAGAACCGCCTGCCGCGTCGCCTTGTACTGGGCGACGGCCCGCTTGTAGAGAGCGGCGCCGATGTGCTCGCAGCCGTCCCAGCCGCGCAGCGGGTTGTTCCGGTTCTCCTCGACCCACTCGGGCTTGCGGGCGCGCAGGACCGACACGTAGGTGCCCGCAGGGATCTCGGGCCGCCAGGCGCGTCGCATGGCGGAGGCGTAGGCGGCCGGGATGCCGTAGAGGTCCAAGGACTCGAGCTCCGGCACGGTCCGAGGGTGCAGGCAATCGTCCGCACTCATCCCGTACAGGTCGCTGATGCCGATTCTCTGCAGCCCGCCGAGGCGGTTCAGTTCACCCGCACCGCTGAGCAGGCCGAGGCGCCCGTGCAGATGGAGCCGGGTCAGGGAGGGGAAGAGCCGGACGAGCCGTGAGCAGTCCAGAGAGTCGATCTCCCGGATCGTCAGTTCGGTGACGTGCTCTTGGGGCGCGGTCGGCTGATCGAGGAGTTCGTCCACCGCCGCACCGGTGTACTCGGCCCTCCACTCCACCGGCGGATCCTCTTCGACACCGCTGTCCCAGCGCCGCTGCCGGGCGAGCTGATCGCCCAGTCGCCATCCGGAGGACCAGCTGTTCGACGGCATGCCATGAAGCAGGGGGAGCGCCCCGATGACCTTGTGGCTGCGCGGCAGCACCCATTCGATGTTGCCGTACGACAGCGTGCCGTTCCATGAGTGATGGGTCAGCACGAGCGGGGCGACCTCGCCGAGGTCGACGACGCAGAAGGGCTCCGGCCCGGACCAGTCCAACTCGAGTACGGCGGCGGTCTCCGACTCGGCGTCGAGCCGAATGATCTGCGCGGCGGTCCAGGCCCCGAGCTCCCGCGAAGGGGCGGCCACCACATCGCCGACGGCGAGGGCTCTCGGCGGTGTCGACTGCTTCCGTATCGCCATGCGGCGATCCTAGGGACCCTGAACAACGCGAAGGGCCCGGCTCATTGAGCCGGGCCCTTCGTGAAGAGCGGTAGCGGAGGGATTTGAACCCTCGGTGACTTGCGCCACACTCGCTTTCGAGGCGAGCTCCTTCGGCCGCTCGGACACGCTACCGAGAGAGAGCTTAGCCCAAAGGAGCCCCTGGTCAGAAATCCGTATCCGGGAAGCCCTCCGTGACGTGGCGCACACGGGGTCCAGGGGGCGCGGACGGCCGTTCAGCGGTCGCGGAAGAACTGGGTGAGGCGGGCCGAGCACTCCGCCTCCAGGACGCCCGCGATCACCTCGGGGCGGTGGTTGAGGCGCCGGTCGCGGACCAGGTCCCACAGGGAGCCCGCCGCGCCGGCCTTCTCGTCCCGGGCGCCGTAGACGACCCGGGCGATACGGGACTGCACGAGCGCACCCGCGCACATCACGCACGGTTCGAGCGTGACGACGAGGGTGCAGCCGGTCAGCCGCCACTCCCCGCGCTTGGCCGCGGCCCGGCGCAGGGCCAGGACCTCGGCGTGGGCGGTGGGGTCGCCGGTGGCCTCGCGTTCGTTGTGCCCGGCCGCGAGAAGCTCGCCGTCGGGGCCGAGCACGAGCGCGCCGACGGGGACGTCGCCGCCCTGGAGGGCCAGTTCGGCCACCTCCAGGGCGCGCTCCATCGGCGGCTGCCAGCGGTCGCGTACGGGATCGGAGATGTTCAAGGTGTCGTACGTATGCGGGTCAGCGCACCGTCTCCAGGACTTCCGAGGCACCGAGGGCGTCGGCGATCTCGTTCAGGGCGTCGGTGTGCAGGGACAGGAGCTCCTTCTCGGACAGGCCCAGGTCGTCGAGGATCCGGGTGTCGCCGAGCGGGCCCGAGGGCACGGCATCGGACGCCGCGACGCCCTCGTCGGAGTCGTCCTCCGCTTCGGCTTCGGGCTCACCGTCCTCGGTTCCGTCGAGATCGGTGAGGTCCTCCAGGTCGGCCTCGTCACCCGAGCCGGGCTCGCGGCCCAGGAGCTCGTCGGTGAGGAGGATCTCGCCGTAGCTGCTGCGGGAGGCAGCGGCGGCGTCCGAGACATAGATCCGGGGGTCCTCCTCGCCGTCCACGCGGACGACGCCGAACCACACATCTTCCTGCTCGATGAAGACGAGCACCGTGTCGTCGTCGGTGTCCCCGGCCGCATGTTCCCGGGCCAGTTCTGTCAGATCCGACAGGGTCTCCACATCGTCGAGCTCCGTGTCGCTCGCTTCCCACCCGTCTTCGGTGCGCGCGAGCAGTGCGGCGAAGTACACCGTGACTCTCCCACTGGTCTGAGGCGTGCCGGTTGGGGGTCCCCCCGGCGGAGTCTGGACGAGGAAGTGCACTTCCGCCCCGCCCACTCGGAATCGTGGCAGAAAGTGCGGCTCGGCGAGAGGTCTTCGGTGCGCTGTGTCCGGGCGAGCCGCCGCGGGTTCGGTCCGCGCCGGGTCCGGTGGGGCTCCTGGCACGGGTCCACAGCGCCCGCAGCAGGCCGGATCACCAGCGGAACGTACGCATCCGCATCGCTTGGCGCATGCGTGCCGCACGGGCGCGGCGGGGTTTCACACGGTCGCGCAGCTGCTGCGCCTCGTGGCGCTCGCGCAGGAACTGGGCCCGGCGCCTGCGGCGCTCGGCGTCGGTCTCGGGCTGCTCCTGCGGCTCTTCGTCTCGCATGGGCCACACCACCCTCCGGTCTTGCCCATGCAGTTTCCCTCGTACGGCGGGTTTGATGCGAACGCTCAGGGTGCGGTCTCAGGGGTGTGGCCTGGAACGCGTGCGCGAGCCGGGCCCTGTTTGCCCCGGTAACCTGGGGGACGGCGGGTCGAGCCCGCAGTTCGGACCCGTGACCCGGAGCTTGGAGGCTCTTGTGCGCCTGCACGTCGTCGACCACCCCCTGGTCGCGCACAAACTCACCACGTTGCGTGACAAGCGCACCGATTCCCCGACCTTCCGGCGCCTGGCCGACGAGCTCGTGACGCTGCTCGCGTACGAGGCGACGCGGGATGTGCGGACCGAGCAGGTCGACATCGAGACCCCCGTGGGCCCCACGACCGGGGTCAAGCTCTCCTACCCGCGTCCGCTCGTGGTGCCGATCCTGCGCGCCGGGCTCGGCATGCTCGACGGCATGGTCCGGCTCCTTCCGACCGCCGAGGTGGGCTTCCTCGGGATGGTGCGCAACGAGGAGACGCTCGAGGCGTCCACGTATGCGACGCGCATGCCCGAGGACCTGTCGGGGCGGCAGGTGTACGTGGTGGACCCGATGCTCGCGACCGGCGGGACGCTCGTCGCCGCGATCAAGGAGCTCATCAAGCGCGGCGCCGACGACGTGACCGCCGTGGTGCTGCTCGCGGCGCCCGAGGGCGTCGAGGTCATGGAGCGCGAGCTCGCCGGCACCCCGGTCACCGTCCTGACCGCCGCGGTCGACGAGCGCCTCAACGAGGTCGGCTACATCGTGCCGGGCCTCGGCGACGCGGGTGACCGCATGTACGGGTCGGCCGAGTAGCTCCCGTACGGCACAAGCGCAGGGCCGAGGGGCCGCCGGAGATCCGGCGGCCCCTCCGTCATGCGGGGCGTGTGGCCATCACGTCCGCCACGCGCCGTCGCGCATCACGACGCGGCCTCGCAGCTCCGGTACGCCGCGCCAGGCGCGCCTGCGGCGGGCTCTTCTCCCCCACCCCGCCCCTTCCCGAAACTGGGGGCTTCGCCCCCAGACCCCCTTTCGCGCTGAACGCGCTCGTCCTCAAACGCCGGACGGTATCCAGCCCCTGCGGCGCTTGAGCAGATCCGAACGAAGTTCGGATGCCGGGGTCCGGGGCGCAGCTCCGGTTTCGGGAAGGGGTGGGGGAAGAGACCCGCCGCAGGCGCAACGGCCCGCAGTCGACAGCGGACCCGTACCCGGGCCATGCGGGGGCTCTGCCCCTGCACCCCCGCAGTCGGCCATGGCGCCCAGGCAGCACGACCGTGACGCAGATGAGGCGCCGGTCCTAGATCTCAGGACCGACGCCCCATGCGATGCCGCCGGTGTCAGCAGCCCTTCGGCTTCGGTGGTGCGGGGGCCGGCTTGGTCAGGGCGTCCAGGGCCTTGGCCGCGGCGTCCTTGTTGGCCAGGGACTTGAAGCCCGCGCCCAGGATCAGGTCGATGTCCGTGGACTTACGGGCGTCGGTCTGCGACTCGGCGCCCGCGACCTGCGTGCCGAGGACGACGAACGACGAGGTCAGGGCGGGCTTGGGGCCGAGCAGTATCGCTTCGCCCTTGACCTTCTTGTCGAACTCCGCGGGTGCGTTGCCCACCTTGCCGATGGCGAAGCCGCGCTTCTTGAGCTCGTCCGCCGTCTCCTTGGCGAGACCGCCGCGGGGTGTGGCGTTGAGGACGTTGACCTTGATGTCGGCCGGCTTCGGCAGCGCCGCCTTCGGCGGGGCCGAGGTGGGGGTCTGCTTGCAGTCGGGCTTGGCAGCGACGGTTCTGCCGCCCTTGTCGCCGGAGAAGACACCGATCAACTCGATGGTCCCGTAGGCGAGCAGCCCGAGAACGGCGGCGCAGGCGAAGACCGCGAGCACGATCCGGCGGCGCCGCCGATTGCGGCGCATCCGCGGGTACTTGTCCCCCGTGATGCGGTATTCGCCGCCCATGCCGGGGGGTGTGAGCATGCTCATGGGCGCAGCGTAATGCCGGGGGTGGGGTCTGCCTACTAAATGATCAATGGGTGGCGGGCGAACCCAACCCGAAAGGGTCAATGCCGACTTGGCTCCGGCGGGCCGTGGGTTCAGCCCAGTTCGAGTACGCGCGCGTGCAGCACCTGGCGCTGCTGCAGGGCCGCGCGGACGGCGCGGTGCAGGCCGTCCTCGAGGTAGAGGTCGCCCTGCCACTTCACGACATGCGCGAAGAGGTCGCCGTAGAAGGTGGAGTCCTCGGCGAGGAGGGTCTCCAGGTCCAGCTGGCCCTTGGTGGTGACCAGCTGATCGAGGCGGACCGGGCGCGGCGCGACATCCGCCCACTGCCGGGTGCTTTCCCGGCCGTGGTCGGGGTACGGCCGGCCGTTTCCGATGCGCTTGAAGATCACACGGAAAGCCTACCGGGCAGGGGGCTCCGGGCGCAGCCATGGCGACGGAGTGCAAGGCTGGGAAATACCGTCACAAAACGTGGCAGACCGGGAACAGTCAAACCGGGAACAGGGGCCTGAAATGAACGAGAGCGAGCCGACGGCGCCCGAGGGCGCGGACCTGCCCGGTGCGACGGAGGCCCCGGCGACCGGTGCGGAAGAGGCCCCGGCGACAGGCGCGGAACCTGCGGTCGGCCCCGCTCCCGGCTCCGCCCCGGCCCCCGCCCCCGCGCCCCCCGGCCCCGCGCCGACCCCGGACGTAGGCGCCGAGCCGACGCCCGCGCCGCCCGAGCCGGCGACGGAGCCCGCCCCCGCGCCCGCGCCGCCCGGTCCCGCTCCCACCCCCGGTACGGCGCTGCCCGACGAGGCCGCCGCCATCGCCGCCGGATACGCGTTCACCGGCGAGGCGCTCGATCTCGGTGCCCTGCTGTGGGACGGCCAGTGCCTGCCCGGGGCGCAGATCCGTATCCCCTTGTCCATGCTCAACCGGCACGGCCTCGTCGCCGGTGCCACCGGTACCGGCAAGACCAAGACGCTGCAGCTGATCGCGGAGCAGCTGGCCGCGCAGGGCGTGCCCGTGTTCCTCGCGGACATCAAGGGCGACGTCTCCGGTATCTCCGCGCCCGGCGAGGCCAACGACAAGGTGCAGGAGCGGGCCCGTGACGTGGGGCAGCAGTGGGAGGGCAAGGGGTTCCCCAGCGAGTTCTACGCGCTCGGCGGGATCGGCCCCGGCATCCCCGTACGCGCGACGGTCACGAGCTTCGGACCCGTGCTCCTGTCGAAGGTGCTTCAGCTCAACCAGACGCAGGAGCAGTCGCTCGGCCTGATCTTCCACTACGCGGATCAAAAGGGCCTGGAGCTGCACGACCTGAAGGATCTGCGGGCGGTCGTCACCTTCCTTACCTCGGACGAGGGCAAGCCCGAACTCAAGGCCATCGGCGGTCTGTCGAGTGTCACGGCCGGGGTGATCCTGCGGGCGCTGACCGCGTTCGAGGCGCAGGGGATGGCCCCGTTCTTCGGGCTTCCCGAGTTCGACGTGAGCGAGTTCCTGCGGACGGCGCCCGACGGGCGCGGGCAGGTCTCGGTGCTCGAACTGCCCGCCGTACAGGACAAACCGCATCTGTTCTCGACGTTCCTGATGTGGATGCTGGCCGATCTCTTCAACAACCTGCCCGAGGTCGGCGATCTGGAGAAGCCCAAGCTGGTCTTCTTCTTCGACGAGGCGCATCTGCTGTTCAACGGGGCGAGCAAGGCGTTCCTGGAGGCCATCACGCAGACCGTGCGGCTGATCCGGTCCAAGGGCGTCGGTGTCTTCTTCGTGACGCAGACGCCGAAGGACGTGCCGGCCGATGTGCTCGCCCAGCTCGGCAACCGGGTGCAGCACGCGCTGCGCGCCTTCACGCCCGACGACCAGAAGGCGCTCAAGGCGACGGTCAAGACCTTCCCCAACTCCGCGTACGACCTGGAGGAGTTGCTCACCCAGCTCGGCACCGGTGAAGCGGTGATCACCGTGCTGAGCGAGAAGGGTGCGCCGACGCCGGTGTCCGCGACCCGGCTGCGTGCGCCCGAGTCCCTGATGGGGCCGATCGACGCCTCCGCCCTGGACGCGGCGGTCAAGTCCTCGCTTCTGTACTCGCGTTACGCGGAGGCGATGGACCCGGAGTCCGCGTTCGAGAAGATCACCGCGCAGCAGGCCGAGACCGAGGCCGCCAAGCAGGCCGAGCTGGAGGCGAAGGAGGCCGAGAAGGCCGCGAAGGCGGCGGCCCGTTCGGCGCCCGCGCAGGACGCCTCGATGGTGGACCAGGTGGTGGGCAGCGGGATCTTCAAGTCCCTTGCGCGGTCGCTCGGTACGCAGATCGGGCGGGAGATCTCGCGGTCGATCTTCGGGACGCGGCGGCGGTAGCGGGCGGGGGTACCGGACGGCCCTGACAGCGCGTCGGTATCCGTGACCTTCGGCCTCATCGGCAGGGACCTTCGGCGGGCTGTCCACAGCGGCGGCGGACCGAGACTGAGGGCGTTCCCCTTGTCCCAGGCGAAGGAGCCCGGTTCATGCTGTCCGAGAAGTCGACCGAGGTCGTGCGCGCCACCCTGCCCGCGGTCGGTGCCGCGATCGGTGACATCACTCCGCTCTTCTACGAGAAGATGTTCGCGGCCCACCCGGAGCTGCTGCGCGATCTGTTCAACCGCGGCAACCAGGCCAACGGCAGCCAGCGCCAGGCGCTCGCCGGTTCGATCGCCACGTTCGCGACGTATCTCGTGGAGCACCCGGACACCCGCCCGGACGTGATGTTGCACCGCATCGCTCACAAGCACGCCTCGCTCGGCATCACCGCCGGCCAGTACGAGATCGTGCACCGGCACCTCTTCGAGGCGATCGCCGAGGTGCTCGGCGAGGCCGTGACGCCCGAGGTGGCCGCGGCCTGGGACGAGGTGTACTGGCTGATGGCGAACGCGCTGATCGCGATCGAGGCCCGGCTGTACGCGGAGGCCGGTGCCCCGGACGGCGACTCGTGGCGCAGGTACACGGTGACGGGCCGGGTCGAGGAGACGCCCGAGGTCACGACGTTCTTCGTGGAGCTCGACGGCGAGGGGCAGGTGCCGTCCGCCAAGCCGGGACAGTTCGTGTCCGTGCAGGTCGAACTCCCGGACGGGGCGCGGCAGATACGGCAGTACAGCCTGACGAACCTGCACGAGCGCGGTCTGCAGTTCGCGGTCAAGCGGATCGACGGCCGCGAGGGCTTTCCCGGTGAGGTGTCGAACCATCTGCACGAGCGGGCCGTGGTCGGCACCAAGCTGCGGATCAGCGCGCCGTTCGGCGATGTCGTGCTGGACGAGGAGGCGCGGGGCCCGGTGCTTCTCGCGTCGGCGGGCATCGGCTGCACCCCGATGAGCGGCATGCTCGCTGCGCTCGCGGGGACCGGCAGCGAGCGGCAGGTGATCGTCGCGCACGCCGACCGCAGCGAGCGGACCGATGCCTTCCGCTCCGACCTGGCGCTGTGGAGCGAGAAGCTGCCGAACGCCACCACGCATGTCTGGTACGAGCAGCCCGCCGGCCCGGACCATCCGGCCGGGCGTACCGGCCGGATGGACCTGAGCGGGATCGAGCTGCCGGAGGGGGTCACGGCCTATTTGTGCGGGCCGCTGCCCTTCCTGAAGGCCGTACGGACGCAGCTTCTGGAGAAGGGAGTTCCGGCCGCGCGCATCCGCTACGAGATGTTCGGGCCGGACCTCCTCCTCGCGAACTAGCCGTACGTAGACGTCAATTCACTCGCTGACGCGGTCGTGGTCCTCGTGCAGACCGCCGCCGCTGCCCGCGTCGCCCTCGGTGGACTCGGGGGTGACCGGGCGGGTCAGCGAGCTCAGGTCGTGGGCGTAGGTGCCGACCGCGTTGGCGATGATGTCGATATTGGTGCTGAAGGCCGACATGTCGATGTTGTCGATGTCGTCGCAGGCCGCGTGATAGCACGGGTCGTACGCCACGCCCGCCTCGCCGCCGTACTTCGCGGCCTGCTCGGCGGTCTTGATGCCCTCGGCGCCCGTGAAGGTGCCGCCCGACGGGATGCCGACCCCGATGAACGGGCCGTAGTCGGAGCGCCCGGTGAAGTCGGTGCCCTCGTGCGGCTTGCCCTGCCGGTCGAGGAACTGGTTGATGTCCCGCTCCAGTTGGGCGCTGCCCTCGGGGCCCGGGCCCTCGCCCTCGTTGTCGGAGTTGTCGCCGTCGTAGACGAACTGGCCGTAGTTGGGCGAGGCGATCATGTCGAAGTTGAGGTACAGACGGATGTCCTTGATCTGTTCCTCGGTGAGCTTCTCGACCCACTTCTCGGAGCCGATCAGACCGTTCTCCTCGGCCGACCACAGCGCGAACTTGATCTTGTTGCGCGGCTGCTTGCCGTGGCGGGTCTCCTCGGCCAGCTCCTTGGCGACCTCGAGCAGACCGGCCGAACCGGAGCCGTTGTCGTTGATGCCGGGGCCCGCGGTGACCGAGTCGAGGTGGGCGCCGAGCATCACGGTGTTGTCGGGGTTGCCGCCCGGGGTTTCCGCGATGACGTTCTTCGTCTTGCGGGTCTCCTGGAACTCGCGGATCTCGAAGTCGACCGTGACCTCGCCCTTGGCGACCTCGGCGGCGAGCGCCTCGCCCTCGGCCTGGGTGATGCCGCCGGTCGGGATACGGCCCGCGGCCGGGTCTCCTATGGTGCCGGAGAGCACGCCCTCGGTGTTGTTGTAGACGATGGCGCCGGACGCGCCGGCGTCCGCGGCGGTGGCCTGCTTCTGCGCGAAGGAGCAGCCGCCGCGCTTGATCAGCGCGATCTTGCCGGTGAAGGCGCCGGCCGCATAGTCGGTCGCCTCGCAGCCGGTGGTGGCGTCGACGGGCACGGCGGCGAGGGCGGCCTTGATGCCGCCGACCGGGGTCGACTTCGTGTACGTCATGCCCTGGATGTCGATCGCACGCGGCGTGGGCGTCACGACCGCGAGGCGCTCGGCGAGCATCTCGGTGTAGACGAACTCGAACTCGTCATAGCCGACCTTGTACCCGGCTTTCTTCAGGTACTCGTAGACGTACTTCGCCGAGGCGTCGTGGCCCGGCGAACCGGCGGCTCTGTGGCCGTCGTTGGCGTCCGCTATCGCCTGGAACTTCTGCAGATGGCGGTACGCGTCCTTCGCGGACGACTCCTCGACCAGTTCACGGGCGAGTTTGCGTGCGTCATTGGACGGGTTGCCGTGTCCGCGGCCGGCGGTGGCCGTTCCCGCGGAGGCGAGCACGAGGGGTGTGGCGAGCGCGACGGCGGCGAGTGCGGCGATCGTGCGGCGCGAACGAGGTGATGCGTTCACAGAGGTCCTTCCCCAAAGGCAGTGCGAACGAGGTGGGAGGGACGGTAGCGATCCGCTGGAGCGTCGGAAAGAGGTTCCCTGCAACTCGTGTTCGGTTTCGCCGGGTTGGCCCCGCATGTTCCTGACATACGGGGCCACCTGCGGGTCTCAGTCCCGGCGGTCGCCGCCCTGCCGGTCGGGCCGCTGGTCCTGCGGCCGGTCGGCGGTGCGGGTTTCGGCAGGTGCCGCGTCCGTACGCGGGCTGCGGCGTTCGCGTACGGATTCGGCGCGGAGCAGCGCGTGCAGCACCGCGTAGGGGTCCTTGGGCATGGGGGTGTCCTTGCGCTTGGTCGCTGGGTTCGGTGCTGTGCATCTGGTGCTCGGCCCGGTCAGCAGCGCAGGACGGTCGTACGGGAGGGGGCGGCCGGGGCGTGGCGGTGGACCATGGCCGGGGCCGGCGGCAGCGCGCGCGGGAGCGGGGTCCTGCGGGCGTGCGGGGTGACGGGTACGGGGAGCTCGCGCCGGGAGCCTGCCCGGATCTCGCCGTCGCCTCCGCACTCGGTGGACTCGGCCTCGGCGGTGAGCGCGGGCTGCGGGACGGAGGCGGTGGCACCGGCCGCGGGTGCGGCGACGGCGAGGGCGAGCGTGAGCAGGGCGAGAAGCACCGCCCGCAGCAGGGCGGCGCGGCGCAGGGGTCCGGGGACCGGCGGCGGAACGCTCACAGCACGTCATGTCCCCGCCCAGGCCGGGGTCGCGACGGCGGACCGGGAAGATCCGCCCGTATGGGGGTGTGGGGCTTCAGCGGGGGTTCAGGCTTTGGCCGCTTTCGGCTTCGGGTTCGGGTTCTGTTCGGCTCCGGCTCCGGCTCCGGCTTCTGTTCGGTTTCGGCTTCGATTCCTGAGGGCTCAGCCCTTGGCTGCCTTTGCCGCTGCCTTCATCTCCTGCTTGAACGCCCGCACCTTGGCCAGCGACTCGGGGCCGGTGATGTCGGCCGCCGAGCGGTAGGAGTCCTTGTCCCCGTACGAGCCCGCCGCCTCGCGCCAGCCCTTCGGTGTCACGCCGTAGCGCTTGCCGAGCACGGCCACGAAGATCTTGGCCTTCTGCTCGCCGTAGCCGGGCAGTGCCTTCAGGCGGGCGAGGAGCTCCTTGCCGTCCTTGACCTCGGACCACAGGGCGGTCGCGTCGCCGTCGTACTCGTCGACGAGGTACTGGCACAGCTGCTGTACGCGCTGGGCCATGGAGCCGGGGTAGCGGTGTACGGCGGGCTTGGTCTTGAACAGTTCCGTGAAGGCTTCGGGGTCGTAGGACGCGATCTCGTGCGCGTCGAGGTCGGTCCGGCCGAGGCGTTCGGCGATCGTGTACGGGCCCGTGAAGGCCCACTCCATCGGGACCTGCTGGTCGAGGAGCATGCCGATGAGGGCGGCGAGGGGGCTGCGGCCGAGGAGTTCGTCGGCCTCGGGGTTCTGGGCGAGGTGGATCTCGGTCATGTGGTCATTCTGGCCCTGGGGTGGGGGGTGGCGCCTGCGGCGGGCTTTCTCCCCCACGCCGCCCCTTCCCGGCTGTGACATGTGCGGCTCCGCCGCGTGGGGGGCTCCGCCCCGGACCCCGTGCATCCGAACTTCGTTCGGATCTGCTCAAGCGCCGCAGGGGCTGAGTGAGGCTGGAAGATCTGCTCAAACGCCGTAGGGGCTGAATAGTGGACCCATGACCGAGCGCACCGCGGAAGCCAAGCTGGCCGACCTCGTCGCCGCCCACGACGTCCGGCATCTGCAGCAGTGGCTCGACGAGCGGCCCGATCATGAGATCGCCGACGAGATCGCCCGCTCCGACCCGGCCACGGCCGGTGTCCTGTTCCGGCTGCTCGACAAGGACCGGGCCTCCGAGGTGTTCGGTGAGCTCGACGGGCCGAGCAGCAGAAGATCCTCAGCGCCGTACGGGACCAGCCCTTCTGCGAGCTCGTCGAGGGCATGGACCCGGACGATCGCGCCCGGCTCCTGGGCGAGGCGCCCGCCAACTTCACGCAGCGGGTGCTCGCGGGGCTCAGCCCGCATGAACGGGAGCTGACGGCGACGCTGCTCGGGTACGCGCCCGGGTCGGTGGGCCGGTTCATGACCCCGGAGGTCGTACGGCTCAAGGAGCACATCACCGTGGGCGAGGCGCTCGACCGCGTACGGCGGGAAGGGGCCGAGGCCGAGACGGTCTACACGCTGCCGGTGACCGACGCGGGGCGGCGGCTCATCGGTGTCGTCGGCCTGAAGGACCTGGTCCTCGCGGATCCGGCGGACCCCCTGAACGCTCTCGTCGACACCGCCCATCTGCGGGCGCACGCCACCGACACGGCCGAGTCCGCGGCCCGTCTGATGCAGGAGGGCAATCTGCTCGACCTGCCTGTGGTCGACAGCGAGGAGCGGCTCGTCGGGCTGCTCACCATCGACGACGCCCTGGAGGTCATCGAGGCCGCCGACACCGAGGACATCGCCCGGCAGGCGGCGGCGAGCCCGCTCGACGGGCACTATCTGAGCGCGAGTGTCGTACGGCTCGCACGCTCCAGGGTCGTGTGGCTGCTGCTCCTGATCGTCGCGGCGACCCTGACGGCCAAGGTCCTGGAGGCCTTCGAGGGGGAGATCGAGCAGGTCACGGCCCTGGCCCTGTTCATCCCGCTGCTCGTCGGCACGGGCGGCAACGTCGGCGCGCAGGCCGCGACCGGTGCGGTGCGCGCCATCGCGGTCGGCGAGGTGCGGCCGGGGGACGTCCTGAAGGTGGCCTGGCGTGAGTGCCGGGTCGGCTTCCTGCTCGGGGTGATGCTCGGCGCGGTCGGTCTGGGCTTCGCCTGGGTGATCGCCAAGGACGGGGACATCGCGCTGGTCGTGGGGCTCACCCTGGTCGCGGTATGTGCGTGGGCGGCGGTGATCGGGGGCGGTATGCCGCTGCTCGCCCGGAAGCTGGGGATCGACCCGGCGGTGATCTCGGCTCCGCTGGTGACGACGTTCGTGGACGCGACGGGTTTGATCATCTACTTCATGATCGCGAGGGCTGTGCTGCCCGGGCTGTAGGGCCGGGTGCTGCTGAGGGCAGGCTTCGGCGGGGGCTGCGGCTCCTCCCGTACGGGATGGACGCCTCCCGTACGTAAAGGGAACTGGATCCCGTTAAGGTGGGCGGCATGGAGAACGCCCCAGGCACCGTACGTCCCGGTGGCCGCACCGCCCGCGTGCGGGCCGCCGTGCTCGACGCGGCCGGTGACGCCCTCGCCGAGCAGGGCTTCGCGGGGCTCGACCTCGCGGAGGTCGCGCAGCGCGCGGGCGTCGGCAAGACCACCGTGTACCGGCGCTGGGGCAGCACCACCGCGCTCGTCGCCGATCTGCTCGCCGACATGGCCGAGCAGTCCGAGCCGCGCAGCGACCACGGCACGCTGCTCGAAGACCTGCGCGCCAACGCGCAGTTGGTACGCCGCACCCTCACCGACCCACGCCAGAGCCGGCTCTTCCGTGCGGTGATCGCGGCGGCGAGCTGCGACGCGTCGGCGGCCGACGCGCTGCACCGCTTCTACGCGGTACGGATCGAGGAGTGGGCGCCCTGCGTGGAACAGGCCGTCCAGCGGGGCGAGTTGCCCGCAGGCACGGATGCCCACGAGGTCGTACGGGCCGTCTCAGCCCCCCTCTACTACCGCTTCCTCGCCAGCGGCGACCCGCTCGACGAGGCGGTCGCCGAGCGGGCGGCCGGGGCGGCGGTGGCGGCGGCGAAGGCCGGGGTCTTCGTCAAGGGCTGACCAGCTCGTGGGCGTACGGCGGCTGGGCGCCTGCCCGGCCACAGGTCACGGCTGCTGCTCGTGCTGCGTACGTGAGGACGTCCTGCCACTCGGCTCCGGTGGCCGGGCGGGTGAGAGCCCTGAGCTCGCCGAGGCGGTGCAGCAGCGCCGCGTTCACCGTGTCGCCCGCGCCGATCGTGTCCACCACGTCCACCCCGACCGCGGGCACCGAGTGCTCCTCGCCTTGTGCCGTGAGCACGGTGAGGCCGTCCGCGCCCCGGGTCAGCACCACCGCCTGCGGGCCCGCGGCCAGCCACTCCTTGAGCGCCGAGTGGACCGGCGCCCCGTCCGCGAGCCAGGCGGCGTCCTCCGCGGAGAGCTTCAGGAGGCGTACGTACGGGAGCCAGGTCAGGAAGCGGGCGCGGTAGGCGGCCGGGTCGGCGATCAGGCCGGTCCTGATGTTGGGGTCGAGGGCGGTGAACACCCCCTGGGCGTGGGCCGCTCGGAGCAGGCGCTCGTAGGCGGTCGCGCCCGGTTCGAGGACGAGGGAGCAGGTGCCGAAGCAGATGGCCCGGGTGGTGTCGGGGAGTGCGGGTGGGAGCTGGAACAGGCGGTCCGCCGTGCCCTCCGTATAGAAGGAGTACGAGGCCGATCCGCCGGAGTCGATGTGGGCCACCGCGAGGGTGGTGGGCTCCTCGCCGCGCTGGACGAGGGAGGTGTCCACGCCGTCGGTGTGCAGGGCGTGGAGGAGGGCCTCGCCGAAGTGGTCCTGGGAGATGCGGGAGCAGAAGGTGGTGTCCGCGCCCAGGCGGGCCAGGGCGCGGGCGGTGTTGAACGGGCCGCCGCCGAGTTTTGGTTCGAGCGCCGGGAGCGTGGCCTTGCTGTCCCGCTGGGGGACCAGGTCGATGAGGGCTTCTCCCGCTGCGATGATCACGAGCTCATCCTCCCCCACCCTGCCCCTTCCCGGCTGTGACATTCTGCGGCTCCGCCGCGTGGGGGCTGCGCCCCAGGCCCCGCATCCGAGCTTCGCTCGGATCTGCTCAAGCGCCGCAGGGGCTGAGTGGATATCCCTCGCTCCGGCGATTCGCCACCGCCACCCCGTCCCGATACTGAAGGCACCCGAACCGGCCCTCCCCATACAGGAGTTGCCGTATGCCCGATACGTCCTGGCTGCGTGCCGCCCGCCGTCCGCAGGTGGTGGACATCGCGCTGGCCGCGCTCGTGCTGGTCGCCGTCTCGCTGCAGTTCCTGCTGCCGGAGCGGGACAACGACGACGCCCTGTCCTGGCTCGGCTTCGTCTTCGGCGCCGCGACCGCGCTGCCGCTGGTGTGGCGGCGCCGGCACCCGTATGTCACCGGCTGTGCGGTCGGTGCGGCGACCACGGCGATGACCCTGCACCACACACCGCCGCCCGACCTCGTGTTCGGCGGCTTCGTCGTGCTCTACACGGTCGCCGCGATCGGCGCGCCCTGGCCCCGCCGCCTGATGCTGCTCGTCTGGCTGACCGGTGCCGCGGTGTCGATGACGTTCAAGGAGCGCGCCGAGCCCTTCGAGTACGCCTTCCATCTGATGAGCCTGCTCGGCGCGTACGGGCTCGGCCGGCTCGCCCGTATCCAGCACGCGTACACCGAGGCCGTGGAGGAGCGGGCGCGCAGACTCGCGTACGAGAGCGAGATGGAGGCGGCGCGGGCCGTCGCCCGGGAACGGGCCCGGATCGCCCGGGACATGCACGACATCCTGGCCCACGCGGTGAGCCTGATGGTGGTGCAGGCGGAGGCCGGACCCGTGGTCGTGCGCAGCGATCCGTCGCGCGCCGAGGCGGCCTTCGACGCGATCGCGGGCGCCGGGCGCGATGCCATGTCCCAACTGAGGCGGCTGCTCGGCGTGTTGAAGGAGCCACAGAGTTCACGGCCGCCCGACCGCAGCCCGCAGCCCTCCCTCGCCGCCCTCGCGCAGCTCGCCGCGCAGGTGGAGGCGGTCGGTCTCCCTGTCGAGCAGTTGCAGACGGGGGAGCCGGGCGACCTCGACGCGGACGTGGAGGTGGCGGCGTACCGGGTTGTGCAGGAGGCTCTGACCAATACGGTGAAGCATGCGGGGGCCACCAAGGCGACCGTGCAACTCGACTGGGGGGTCGATGAGTTGAGGGTCACGGTGCGGGACGACGGACGGCCGGGCAAGGCGCGGGTGCAGGGTGCGGGCCAGGGCCTGATCGGGATCAGGGAGCGGGCCGCGGCCTGCGGCGGCACGGCCGCGACGGGCCCGGGGCCCGACGGCGGCTTCTGGGTGATCGTCACGCTGCCCACCTCGGTGCGGCAGGCCGGATGAGTGTGCGGGTGGTCGTCGCCGACGACCAGGAGCTGGTGCGCAGCGGGTTCTCGATGATCCTCGACGCGCAGCCCGACATCGAGGTGGTCGCCGAGGCGGGCGACGGTGCACAGGCCCTGGATGCGGTCCGCCGGCACGCCCCCGACGTGCTGCTCCTCGATATCCGTATGCCGGTCATGGACGGTCTCGAAGCGGCGCGTGCGGTGTGTGCGGAGTCGGCCTGCAAGGTCGTCATGCTCACCACGTTCGACCTCGACGAGTACGTCTACGACGCGCTCTACGCGGGCGCGAGCGGCTTTCTGCTCAAGGACGTGCGGCGCGACGACCTCGTGCACGCGGTGCGGGTGGTGGCCTCCGGTGATTCCCTGCTCGCGCCCTCGGTGACCCGGCGCCTGGTCGCCGATGTCGTACGGAGAAGGCGTACGGAGTCCGCCGCGGAACCCTCGCCCGCCCGCCTGTCCGTGCTCACCGCCCGCGAGGAGGAGACGCTGCGGCTGCTGGCGCGCGGGCTGACGAACGCGGAGATCGCGGAGGCCTTCGTGGTGAGCGAGCACACGGTGAAGACCCATGTCAGCAATGTGCTGAGCAAGCTGGGGCTGCGGGACCGGGTGCAGGCGGTGATCTGCGCGTACGAGACGGGTCTGGTGGTCCCGGGGGCGTGACGGCCCTGGCGCTGCTCCCTCGCGCGGCGGACAGCTCCCTCGCTCGGGTGAGGCGCCAACACCGCTCCGACCGGCGATGTGACCGACTCCCGTGCGGAGCAGCCTGAGTGACGTCAACCCCCGCCGAGGGCGCGGGGAACGGCACTGGGAGGGACCGTGCTTTCCGCACTCGCCAGGGTGGCCACCCGTCGCCCGCTGACCGTCATCCTGATCTGGCTGCTGCTGCTCGTGGCGGGCTTCGGCCTCGGCACCCGCGTGTTCGGGGACCTCGAAGGCGCCGTCGAGGTCGTCGAGGGCAGCGAAGCGCAGCGCACCGAGGACCTGCTCGACCGGCTCTCCACCGAAGGCGCCTCCATCGAGGCGATCGTGGAGGCCCGCGATCCCGGCGCGCTGCGGCCGGCGATCGAACAAGCCGCCGCGGACGTACGGAAGATGGCGGGCGTCGCCGCCGTCCCCGACCCGTACGGCATGCCGTCCCAGGACGGGAAGGCGCTGCTCATCCCGGTGGAGTTCACGCACGGCCTGGAGGACGACGACGAGGAGGAGCTCGCCGAGGAGGTGGCCGGCCGGCTGCACGCCATCGAGGACACGACCGACGCGACGGTGCACGTCAGCGGCGGACCGCTGCTCGGTGTGCAGCTCGGCGGGCAGGCGCAGGAGGACGTGGCGAGCGCCGAGATCATCTCGCTGCCCGTGGTCCTGATCGTGCTGCTGCTGATCTTCGGCGGACTGCGCGCGGCCGCACTGCCGCTGGTCGTCACCGTCTGCGGGGTCGCCGGCGCCTTCCTCGCGCTGTACGGCTTCTCGCTGGTCACCGACGTATCGGTGTACGCGGTGCAGGTCACCACGATGCTCGGGCTCGGACTCGCCGTGGACTACGCCCTGTTGATGGTGGTGCGGTTCAGGGAGGAGCGGGCGGTGTCAGTGGGGGCCGATAGCCTGGAAAGGGGCTCGGCCCCCGGGCGGGAGGGGTCCCTCGCCGACGCCGTGGAGCGTACGGTCGCGAAGGCCGGCCGGACCGTCATGTTCTCCGGTCTCACCGTGGCCGTCTGTCTGACGGGCCTGATGGTCTTCCCGAACCTGTTCCTGCGCAGCATGGGCCTCGCCGCGGCCGCCGTGGTCGTGGTGGACATGCTGGCCGCGGTCACGCTGCTGCCCGCGCTGCTCACCAAGTTCGGCGGGAAGATCGCGCCGGCCTCGCCCCGCAAGCGGCTCTTCGGGCGGACCTCCGAGCGCGAGCCCGGCCATGTCTTCGCCCGCCTCGCCCGCTTCTCGGCCCGCCGCCCGGTCGCGGTGACGGCTACGGTGGTCGCCGGTCTCGTCCTCGTGGCGCTGCCCGCCACGCAGATGACCATGAATCTGGGTGACGCGCGGCAGCTCAAACAAGGTACGGAGGCAAGGGAGTTGTACGACTCCGTGCGCGCCCATTACCCGGAGGGCACCGGCGTCGACCCCGTCAGCGTGGTGATCATGCCGAACGCCGGGCCCGAGTGCGAGCGCAGGATCCGCGCGCTGCCCGGGATCGCGCACGCCGAGTCGACGAGGACCTCCAACGGCACGGTCCTGCTCGACCTCACCCCCAAGGGCACGGTCGACGGAGCGCAGGCCACCGGCCTGGTCGAGCGGATCCGCGATCTGCGGGGCGCCGAACCGGTCCATGTCACCGGCAACGCCGCCCACATGGTCGACTTCCGCGCCATGCTCGCCGAGCGTGCGCCCTGGGCGGTCCTGATCGTCCTGGCCGGCATCTTCGCCCTGCTCTTCGCCTTCACGGGCTCGCTCCTGATCCCGCTCCGCACGATCCTGACCACGCTGCTCAGCCTGGGCGCCGCACTCGGCGTCGTGACCTGGGTGTTCCAGGACGGCCACCTCGCCGGATGGCTGGGCGCCGAAGGGCTCGGCGCGCTGAGCCTGACCGCGCCGCCGCTGATCATCGCGATCGCCTTCGGACTGGCCATGGACTACGAGCTGTTCATCCTCGCCAGGATGCGCGAGGAGTGGCTGCGCAGCGGCGACCACCGGGCCGCCGTGGTGACGGGCCTGCGGCAGTCGGGGCGCGTGGTCACCTGCGCCGCGGTGCTGCTCGCGATCGTCTTCGGGGCCTTCATGACCGGCAGCTTCTCGCCCATCCTGCAGATCGGCCTCGGCCTGACCCTCGCGGTCCTGATCGACGCGACGGTCGTCCGGATGCTGCTGGTCCCGGCCACGATGACGCTGCTCGGGGGCCGCGCCTGGTGGGCTCCGCGAAGGATGCGCAGGGTGTACGACCGTATCGGCCTGAAGGAGTAAGTGGCCCACGGGCAGGGCCAGGGATTGTCCTACGGTGGGGAGCCATTGGCTCCCTACCGTGGTGTCCATGACGAACCTGCTCCCGCCCCGCGGCCCCCAACGCACCCTCGCGCTGGCCCAGTTGAGCAACTCCACCGGCGACGGCGCGTACTACGTCACCTCCGCGCTCTACTTCACCCATGTCGTCGGCCTCTCCCCGGCCCGTATCGGCCTCGGCCTCACCGTCGCCTGGGCGATCGGCTCGCTCGTCGGCGCCCCGCTCGGCTCCTTCGCCGACCGCAGGGGCCCGCGCGGCACGGCGGTGCTTCTCGCGCTCGCGACCGCCGTTTCGGTCGCGTCCTTCCTGGTCGTACGGGACTTCGCCGCGTTCCTCGTCGCGGCCTGCGTCTACGCCACCGCACAGTCCGGGCTCGCCGCCGCCCGGCAGGCTCTGCTCGCGGGTCTGGTCGCGCACGCCGACCGTACGAACGCGCTCGCGCATCTGCAGTCGACGAGCAACGCGGGACTGACCGTCGGGGCCGGACTTGGCGGCGTGGCCCTCTCGCTCGGCACCAGCAGCGCGTATCTCACCGTGTTCGCGCTCGACGCGGCCAGCTTCCTGCTCTGCGCGCTCGTGCTGCTCAGGCTGCCCGCCGTCCCCGGCTCGCCGCCCGTCCAGGGCGCCCGGCTCGAAGTGCTCCGCGACCGCCCGTACGTCGTGATCACTCTGCTCAACGCGGTACTCCTGCTGCGCCTCCCGCTGCTCAGCATCGCCCTGCCGCTGTGGATCACCGAGCGGACCGCCGCCCCCGAGTGGCTGGTCTCGGCGCTGTTCATCCTCAACTGCGGTGCCGTGATGCTCTTCCAGGTCCGGATGGCCGCCGGCATCAAGGGACTCGCGACCGCCACGCACGCCCTGCGCCGCTCGGGCCTGCTGATGGTCCCGACCTGCGCGGTCTTCGCGCTCTCGGCCTGGGGTTCGCCGTGGGTCGCGGCCGCGGTCCTGGTCGTCGGCGCCGTGCTCCTGGTGATCGCCGAGATGTGGCAGTCGGCGGGCGCCTGGCAGCTGAGCTTCGATCTCGCACCGGCCGGCCGCACCGGCGAGTACCAGGGCTTCTTCGGTACGGGAGTGACCATCGCCCGCACCACGGGCCCGCTGCTCCTGACCCTGCTCCTGCTCGACCTGGGCACGCTGGGCTGGCTGCTCACCGGCGTGCTGCTGATGCTCGCCTCGTACGCGCTCGGCCCGGCCTCGCGGTGGGCGGCGCGGCGGATGGCCGCACAGGGGGCTGAACTACACCAGGGCTCCGAGCAGTTGGTCCAGTGACGCCTCGAGGCGCTCCACGGAGACGTCGAGCTCCCTGCGCAGATGGACGAGCAGGCTCGGCTGGAACGCGCCGAGCAGCAGATGCGCCAGGACGGGGGCGTCCAGCTCGGGCCGTGCCTCGCGGATCAGCATCTGTACGTGGGTGTGGACGACCCGGTACGGGTCGCTCTTGTAGCGGGCCGTCGCCGAGGCCTTCTCGGCGGCGAGCAGCAGCTCCTCCGCGTCGAGGGTGTGCCGGGCGTAGGTCTGCACGAAGGCCCGCAGCCGTTCGGCGGCCGGGGCGCCGGGGCCGAGCGGGGGAGGTCCGCTGAGGAACGCGGCCTGCAGGCGCCGCTCGCTGTGGTCGAGCAGGGCGAGCAGCAGGGCCGAGATATCGCCGAAGCGCCGGTAGACCGTGCCGACCCCGATGCCGCTGGCGTGCGCGACGCCGTTCATCGTGAGCGCCTTCGCGCCCTCTTCGTCGACGATGCGCAGCGCCGCGTCCAGGATCCGCTGCCGGTTACGGGCGGCGTCGGCGCGCTCAGGGGGCGCCTGGCCGGCCATGGGAAGGAGCGGGGGCTGGTTCATGCCCAGCACATTACGGGAATCCCGCCGAAGCGGAAAGTTATCCGGATCCCTCTTGCCAAGCGGATTCTCATCCGCTTGACTGTGGTCATCGCTCGAAGCGGATACGAATCCGCTTCTGATCTTCTTCGGAGGGGTTCGCCATGACCAGCACCGACATCACCGAGACCACCGTCACCGCCGGCGCCGACGAGACCGCCGCACCGAAGATCGCGGTCGTCTACTACTCCGCGACCGGCAATGTGCACGAGCTCGCCAAGGCCCTCGCCGAGGGCGCCGAGAAGGCCGGCGCCGAGGTCCGGCTGCGCAGGGTCGCCGAGCTCGCCCCTGATGCCGCGATCGACTCCAACCCGGCCTGGCGCGCTCATGTCGACGCCATCGCGGACGAGGTGCCGGTCGCCACGCTCGACGACCTGTCCTGGGCCGACGCGTACGCGTTCGGATCGCCGACCCGGTACGGCAACATCGCGAGCCAGCTCAAGCAGTTCATCGACTCGACCGGTGGGCTGTGGCAGCAGGGCGTGTTCCACGACAAGCCCTTCACCGGCTTCACCTCCGCGCACAATGCGCACGGCGGCAACGAGTCCACGCTGCTCGCGCTCTACAACACGGCCCACCACTGGGGCTCGCTGATCGTCACGCCCGGCTTCACCGACGGCGCGGTGTACGCGGCCGGCGGCAACCCTTACGGCACGGTGCACGTGGGCAGCAGCGGCGAGATCTCGGACGCGACCCTCGAGGCGGCGCGCTACCAGGGCGAGCGGCTGGCGAGGCTCGCGCACAAGCTCGCGAAGTAGGTCAGCAAGTAGGTCAGTATCTGGCCTAGTTGGGTTCTACTCTCCAGTCATGGAGACCTACGACGGAGCCGAGCTCCTCACCCCCGCCGCCGCATCGGTCCTGGAAGCCTGGCTCGACGAGCATCACGAGGCCCGGACCGTCCTGTGGGTGAAGATGGCCAAGAAGCACACGGGGATCCCCTCCATCACCTGGGAGGAGCTGGTCGAGCAGGTCCTCTGCTTCGGCTGGATCGACGGTCAGCGCCGCGGCTTCGACGACACGTACTTCGTCCAGAAGGTGACCCCGCGCCGCGCCCGCTCCCTCTGGTCCGAGGTGAACGTGGGCAAGGCGCAGGCCCTGATCGACGCCGGCCGGATGCGCCCGCGAGGCCTCGCGGAGGTCGAGGCCGCGCGGACGGACGGCCGCTGGGACGCGGCGTACGCCTCACCGAAGAACGCCGCCGCACCGCCGGATCTCGTCGCCGCACTCGACGCGAACCCGGCGGCGCGGGCGTTCTACGAGACGCTCGGCAAGTCCGACCAGTACGCCGTCTACTTCCGCCTGGTGACCGCGCGCACCGAGAAGACGCGGCTCGCGCGCCTGGAGCGGTTCGTGACGTCGATGGCGGAAGGCCGGAAGATCAACTGACCTTCGGGGGCGGCCGGTTCGGACGGTCATCAGGGCGGCCGGTTCGGACGGTCAACGGGGCCGCCGGTTCAGACCAGCCACTTGCCGTCCCGCATCAGGTCGCGGCCCTTGAGCTCGTTGGACTCCCGCCAGGCCTGGATACGCCGGGGCGTGAGCCGGAACCAGCGGTAGTCCGCGGAGTTCGTCTGCTGCCGGGGGTCCCAGCCGCTCGACTCCGCGAACCACGCGTGGGTCTCCTCGCTCAACTCCTCCGCCGTGTGCGCCCGTACGGGACCGTCGATCATCACCACGTCCCGGGTCGGGCCGAGCCCGATCCTGGCCTGGCCCGAGGCGCCGAGGTTGCGGCCGGTCGGGCTGACCACTGTCGTGGCGAACAACAGATCCGTGCCGTCCCAGGCGAAGGAGAGCGGCACCAGGAACGGGGCCGCCGTCTCCGGGTCCGCGCTGGCGACCCACAGATCCACATCGTGCTCGAGGCGGTGCAGGGTGTCCCGCTTCCGCTCCTCGGCGCTTCTGGCAGGCGGATTGGCCATGAGGTGCCCCCCTTTGTTCGACGTGCGCATGACGCTAGTCGGCACGCAGCCACCCCGTAAACCATGATCGTGAACCGGTGCTGGGACGATGGGGCCATGGCCGAACAGCACGCGGGCGAGCCGCAGCCGCAACGGGACCTGGTCGATGACGAAGCCGTCGTGCTCTGGGGCCGGATGCTGCGCGTCACGAACCTCATCCGCGGCAAGGTGCGCGCCGACATCGACGGGGCGGCCGGGCTGTCCGGTGAGTACTTCGAGGTGCTGCTCCGGCTCGCGCGGCATCCCGGGGCCTCGGCGCGGATGACGGTGCTCGCGGAGCAGATGTCGTTCAGCTCGGGCGGGTTCACGCGCCTGGTCGACCGGATGGAGAAGGACGGCCTGGTCGCGCGCACCCCGGACCCCGACGACCGCCGCGCCGTCCGCGCGACGATGACGGAGCGGGGCGGCGAGCTCCTCGACCGCTCGCTCGCGGTGCACGCGCCGCGGCTGCACAGCTACTTCCTCGAGCCGCTCTCGGCGCAGGAGCGCAAGGTCCTGGCGAAGGCCCTCGACCGCCTGGACGCGCTGCACTCGGGCTGAAATTCCTGCTCGGCGTGATCTGGGTCCCATGGGCCGGACTCGGCCTTCCCATCCATTTATCTGCGTAGGAAGATATTGCCTATGCAGCTATCCACCGCGCGGCGCGACCGCACGACCACCGTGGAGTCCGCGCCGGTCCGTCCGCAGGGCCGGCTGCGGCTGATCCTCGTCCTCGGCGGACTCTCGGCCTTCGGGCCGCTCTCGCTCGACATGTATCTGCCCGCGCTGCCGGAGCTCGCCGGCGAGTTCCGGGTGCCGGACGCCACCGTTCAGCTCACCCTCACCAGCTGCCTGGTCGGCCTCGCCGCCGGCCAGCTGATCGCGGGGCCGCTGAGCGATACGTACGGCCGCAGGAAGCCGCTGCTCATCGGGCTCGCCGGGTATGCGCTCGCCTCCGTGCTCTGTGCGTTCGCGCCGAGTGCCGAGGTGCTGACCGGGCTGCGACTGGTGCAGGGGCTCGCGGGCGCGGCGGGCCTGGTGATCGCCCGCGCGATCGTGGGCGATCTGTACGAGGGCAGGGCGGCGGCGCGCTTCTTCGCGCTGCTCATGCTGGTCAACGGGCTTGCGCCGATCCTCGCGCCGCTGCTCGGCGGCCAGTTGCTCGCCGTCACCGACTGGCGGGGCATCTTCGCCGTGCTCGCCGTGATCGGGGCGGGGCTGCTCGCGGCGGGCGCCTGGGGGCTGCGCGAGACCCTCCCGGTGGAGCGCCGTCAGACGGGCGGCCTCGGCCGGACCCTGCGGACGGCGCGGGGGCTGCTCGGCAGCGGCGCGTTCCTGGCGTACGCGCTGGGCGGCGGGTTCGCGATGGCCGCGCTGTTCGCGTACATCTCGGGCTCGACCTTCGTGCTGCAACAGGTGTACGGGATGAGTCCGCAGGCCTTCAGCCTGGCCTTCGCCGCGAACGCGGTCGCCCTCGTCGCCGTCAGCCAGCTCGGCGCCCGCCTGCTGGACCGCTGTTCGCCGGTCGCCCTCATGCGGGCCGGGCTGCTGTTCCAACTCCTGGGCGCGGTCCTGCTGTTGGTGTCCGTGGCCGCCGGTCTCGGTCTTGCGGGCGTGCTGCCCTCGCTGCTCCTGGTCGTGGCCAGCATCGGTCTCACGCTGCCGAACAGCACGGCCCTCGCGATGTCCGTACGTCCGGAGGCCGGCGGCACGGCCTCCGCGGTGCTCGGCGTGCTGCAGTACGGGATGGGCGGGGTGGCGGCGCCGCTGGTCGGGCTCGGCGGGACGGGATCGCCGTGGGCGATGACGGTGACGATCGCGGGGTTCGCGGCGCTCGCGGTGGCCGTGGGGGCCGGGGAAAAGGTGTTGACCCGGTCGGCTAACAGCGTTAGCCTCTCGTCAACGGGTTGATCGGCCGTAGTCTCGGCCGTCGTCGAGGGGGACCACATGAACGGGACGCAGGCGCAGTCGGACACCCAGTACCTGGACGTGCCGGAAGGCCGCATCGCGTACAGCGTCACGGGTCCCGAGGACGGACATCTGGTCGTCATGGCCCCGGGCATGGGCGACGTGCGCGCGGTCTACCGCTTCGTCGTCCCGCAGCTGGTCGCGGCCGGCTACCGGGTGGCCACGATGGATGTGCGCGGGCACGGCGAGTCCAGCGTCGGCTGGTCCTCGCACTCCACGTCGGCCATCGGCTCGGACTACGTGGCCCTGATCCGCCACCTCGGCGGTCCCGCGACCGTGGTGGGCCAGTCCCTCACGCCGGACTCGGCGGTCACGGCGGCGGCTCAACTCCCCTCGGAGATCACGGGAGTCGTGGCCATCGCGCCTTGGGCGGCGGAGCCGCAGCCGGGTGCGCTGATGGCCTGGCTCAGCGGCCGCGTCATCCGCTCGCCGTTCCTGTGGGGCCTGTTCTACTCCTCGCTCTACAAGGCGGGTAAGCCCGCGGACTTCAAGGCGCATCTGGCCACCATGAAGTCCCGGCTGCGCGAGCCGGGCCGTATCGACGCCTTCGTCGCGGTCAACGCCCCCGGCTCCAAGGCGGAGTCGGCCGCCGACCGGCCCAAGGTCCAGCAGCCGGCCCTGATCCTGATGGGCGCGAAGGACCCCGACTTCAAGGATCCGCGCGCGGAGGCGGAGACCTTCGCGTCGACGCTCGGCGGCCCCACGGAGATCGTCCTCCTGGACGGCGCGGGCCACTACCCGCAGGCGGAGGTCCCGGACGCGGTGGCCTCGCAGCTGCTGGCGTTCCTGGAGAAGACTGCGGGCTGAGCCGCGCTATCCGGTCTGCGCCTCTCCCAGTACCTCGCTGCCGATGTGCGCGGCCAGCTTCTGCACCCGCGGGAGCTGGCCCGCACCTCGGACATGGACGAAGACCGTGTGGTGCGCGGCCCATCCGTCCCACTGGGCGTTGTCGCCGTGGAACACCACGTGGACCGCGTCGTAGTCGGGCCTGCCGTACAGGCCCAGTTCGGGCTCATCGGGCCAGACGCCCCGCCAGGCGATGACAGCCGTGCCCTCGCCGAGTGCCTCGGCGAAACGGTCCAGGACTCCGTCGGTATCCGGGAATGCCTCGTTGACCTCCAGGGGGAGATGCGCGGCCAGGGAGACATCGTCCGCCGCTGCCACGTCGATCTCGAAGGTGAGGTAGTCGCCCGTGGGTCCCGTGCGGACGTGCTCGTAGTCCAGGTACGCGCCCGGCAGGATCTCGTGCATCCGCCGAAGATCGGCGACGGTCCGCAGTTCCGCGTACAGCCAGACCTTCTCCTCCCGCTCGGCGAGCAGCGCGCGCAGACGCCTGGCCTGCGCATACGCGAAGGCCGCGTCGGTGGTCCGAAGAACGGGATACGCCCGGGAGTTGCCCATGGGCCGAACGCTCACACGGACCGCCCGCCCCACGCCACCGAATTGCTCACCACGCCCCGCGGTGCGCCAGGCCCAGCGCCAGGGACGCGCTGGCCAGGGCCAGCATGGTCAGGGCGCCGGCCAGGTCGTGGTCGCCGACGCGCAGGTGGGCGGCGATCGCGCCGAGGAAGTAAAGGATGAGGCCGGCCGCCGCGGCTGTGCCGAGCACCGGCACGGCGAAGCCCGCGAGGAGTCCGAGTGCGCCCGCGCCCATCAGCGCGCCGAGCCGCGCCATCCACGAGCGCGGCACGCCCAGCCGGTCGGCGATCTGCCCGACCGACTCGTGCCCGATGAAGTCGGCGTAGGCGCCGGCGGTGTTGAGGGCTGCGGTGAGCGAGGTGACGGCGACGTATGCGGCGAACATGGGGCGGCTCCGTGAGACAGGGGACGGGGTTGCTCCCGCCTTCGACTCTGGTTCCGGGCCCTGCCCTCGATCCAATACCTGTCCTCATAACCTGGCGGCATGGACGTGGACACCAGGCTGCTCCGCTACTTCGCGGCCGTCGCCGAGGAGGGGCATCTCACCCGGGCCGCCGAGCGGCTGTACGTCTCGCAGCCGGCGCTGACCAAGCAGATCAGGCAGCTGGAGAAGCAGCTCGGGGTCCAGCTCTTCGTCAGGACGCCGGGCGGGATGCGGCTGACCGAGGCGGGTCGGGCGTTGGCCGACAGGGTGCCGGCCGTTCTGGACGGCCTTGCCGAGGCGTTGCGGCGGACCCGGCAGGCGGCCCGGCGTGCCGAACAGGTGGTGCGGGCCGGGTTCCTGGCCGGTGCCGCGGGTGAGGCCACGCAGGCGATCATCGCCGCGTTCGGGCGGCGCAGGCCCGGCTGGCGGGTCGAGATGCGGCACGCGTCCTGGTCCGCGCCGACGGCGGATCTGGTGGCGGGCGACGTCGACGTGGCGCTGCTGCCGCTCCCGCTGCCGGGACAGGAGGAGCTGCGCGTGGAGGTCCTGCTCACCGAACCGCGCTGGGTGGTGATGGCGGAAGCTCACCCCCTGGCCGTACGCGAGGAGTTGGCCTTCCGGGAGCTGTGGGACGAACCGTTCGTGGCGGCCCCCGCCGAAGCGGGCGCCTGGCGCGACTACTGGCTGGCCACCGAGGGGCGCGAGGGCCGCGAACCCCGGATCGGCGCGGTCGCCGACAACCCGGACGACTGGCTCAGCGCCGTCGCCAACGGCTACGGGATCGCGCTCGCCCCCGCATCCGCCGCCCGCTACTACGCCCGCCCAGGCGTCGCCTACCGCCCCCTGACCGGTGTCGCGCCCAACTCGGTCGCCGTGGTGTGGAAGCCCGCCGCGGACGCGGATCCGGTCGTACGGGACTTCGTGGGCTGCTGTCTGGAGTACCGGCAGCAGCCGTCGAGTTGAGCGGCCGTCATCCTGAGAGCCGGCCGTCCTGGGCCGCCGGCTTGTGGCGCTGGTAGTAGCGGGCCACGCGGGTGCGGTTGCCGCAGCGGGTGGGGGAGCACCAGCGGCGCCGGGGGTGGGCGGGCAGGAAGAGCAGGACGCAGTCCTCGGCCTCGCACCGCTTGATCTTCGCCGCGCCCGGCCCCGAGAGCACCTCGACGGCATCCTCCGCGAAGACGGCGGCGAGTGCGGCGGCCGGGGTGCCGATACGGCGGGCGATGGCACGCAACTGGCCGTCGTGAAAGGCCAGTTCGTTGATACGGGGCGCCGCGGCCTGGGCTTCGGAGAGGCCGCGCAGGGCCTCGGCGGGCGGCCTGGTGCCGTGCAGGAGCGCCCCCAGGACCGCGTCCACGTCCGCGCGTACGGCATGAAGTGCCGTGACGTCGGCGGCCGTCGGGACGCGCTCGTGCACCTCGGCGGGCAGGCGGTCGGCCTGCGCGGCAAGCCAGTCCGCCAGCTGCGGCGGGGTCCCGATCAGGTCGGCACGGTCGCCGTCGGGCGTGGCCGGCCGGGTGTTGACCAGGTCGAGGGCGAGAGGTTCGCCGGTCAGTGGTGCGCGCTCGTCCATGGCTCCGATGGTACTGGATCTAATGCAAAGAAGAGCGGTTGACGCATTAGGAGATCTGGCGTTAGATCTGAGGCATCGCTCGACCTAATGCATCTTTCCGCTACGGAGGCATGTGACATGACGACGACGGCCACGCTCAAGGACCACGGCGCCCGGCAGCTCGCCCTGCCGGCCCGCACCGCCCACCGCCGCGTGCTCGTCGACGGCGTGGACGTCTTCTACCGCGAGTCCCTGCCGGACCGCCCCGACGCCCCCGTGCTCCTGCTCCTGCACGGCTTCCCGTCCGCCTCGCACCAGTTCCGCCGCCTCATCGACACCCTGGGCCGGCACTACCGCCTGATCGCCCCGGACTACCCCGGCTTCGGCCACACCCGCGCCCCCGAGGACTTCCCGTACTCCTTCGACCGCCTCGCCGAGACCGTCGACGGCTTCACCGACGCCCTCGGTCTGACCCGCTACGCCCTCTACCTCTTCGACTTCGGCGCCCCCGTCGGCTTCCGTCACGCGCTGCGGCACCCGGAGCGGATCACCGGCCTGATCGTGCAGAACGGCAACGCGTACGAGGAGGGCCTCTCGCCCGCCGCACGCGAGTTCACCGCGCTGACCCCCGAGACCCCGGGCGCCGAGCAGGCCATCCGCGGCCTGTTCACGCTCGACGCCACCCGTGGCCAGTACGAGGGCGGCACGCTCGACCCCGAGCTGGTCGCCCCCGAGGGCTGGCTGCTCGACCAGCACTTCCTCGACGAGCCGGGCCGCAAGGAGGCCCAACTCGCCCTCGCGTACGACTACAAGAGCAACCTCGCCGCGTACCCGGCCTGGCAGGCCTGGCTGCGCGAGCAGCGGCCGCCGGCGCTGATCACCTGGGGCGCGAACGACCCCTTCTTCCCCGAGCCCGGCGCCCGCGCCTACCTGCGCGACGTACCGGAAGCCGAGCTCCACCTCTTCGAGACCGGCCACTTCGCCCTCGAGGACCGGCTGGCCGACATCGCCCCCCTGATCGCGGACTTCCTGGACGGGCTGCCCGCCTGAAGCGCGCGGGACGGACGGGCCGGCCGTCCGAAGCGCGCCGGACGACCCCGCGAGGCACGCTGGAAGCATGGGGAAGACCGCACTCGTCGTCATCGACATGATCAACACGTATGACCATGAGGACGCCGACCTCCTGCTGCCGTCCGCGCGGGAGGCGCTCCCGGCCGTGATCCGCCTGCTCGACGCGGCCCGCGCCGCGGGCGTCCCGGTGATCTACGCGAACGACAACTTCGGCCAGTGGCGTTCGCACCACGGAGAGATCCTGCGGACCGCGCTGGCGGGACCGCACGCCGATCTGGTCGACCCGATCCGTCCGGACGAGGACTCGCTGTTCGTCGTGAAGGCACGGCACTCGGTGTTCTTCGAGACACCGCTGAGCTATCTCCTGAGCCAACTGGGCGTCCGCCACCTGGTGTTGTGCGGCCAGGTGACCGAACAGTGCGTCCTGTACTCGGCCCTGGACGCGCACATCCGCCATCTGGACGTGACCGTCGCCCTGGACGCCGTCGCCCACATCCAGGCCGACCTGGCCCAGGCCGCGCTGCGGATGATGGAGCGGAACATGGGGGCCGATGTGCGGCCGGTGGACGAGATCCGGTTCTGAGCCTCAGGGGCCGGGTTGTGGACTGCCGCGTTCAGTCCGGCGTTCCGGGGGAACACGGCCAGAGCCCGGTGGCCGGGCGGATGACGTCCCACCGGCCCGTGGGAATGCGTCTATTCAGGCGCATAATGGGTCTCATAGGGAGATAGGAGGACGCAATGCTTGCGCTCGGTCTCATCCTGCTCATTCTCGGCTTCGTCCTGGGCATCAACATTCTCTGGACGATCGGCATCATCCTGACCGTCATCGGCGCGGTCCTGTGGATCATGGGGTCCGTGGGCCACGCGGTGGGCGGCCGACGTCACTACTACTGACGCCACTGCCGACGACTGCACCTCATGGTGAGCGACATGCCTGCACACCACCCGGCCGTCGACGACTCGTACTGGATGGCGACCGCCCCCGGTACCGCGTATCCGTCCCTTGAAGAGGACACGAGAGCGGATGTCGCGGTCGTCGGCGGCGGGATCGCCGGGCTGTGCACGGCCTGGGAGCTGGCGCGCTCCGGCCACGATGTCGTCCTGCTCGAAGCGGACCGCATCGCGGCCGGGGTGAGCGGCTACACCACGGCCAAGATGACCGCGGCCCACGGGATCCTCTACGCCGAACTCGAACAGAAGCACGGCGCCGAAGCCGCCCGCCTGTACGCGCTCTCGCAGCAGGAGGCGGTCGAACGGACCGCGGAGCTCTGCGGCCGGCTGCCCGTCGACGCCGAACTCGAACGGGCAGCCGCCTTCACCTACGTACAGGACAAGGACCGCGTCGACGAGATCGAGCAGGAGGCGGCAGCGGCGCGGCGGGCCGGGCTCGACGCGTCGTTCGTGACCGGGGCGGAGACGGAACTGCCTTTCGCCGTCGCCGGTGCGGTGCGCGTGGACGGCCAACTCCAGTTCCATCCGCGCAAGTTCCTGCTCGCCCTCGCGGAGGACTTCACACGCGGCGGAGGCCGCATCTTCGAGCGCACCCGGGTCACCGGGCTGCACGACGGAGCCTCCTGCCGCCTGACCACCGAAACCGGCCGTACGGTGCACGCGCGGGACACGGTCATCGCGACGCACTACCCGGTGTTCGACCGCACCCTGCTCTTCACCCGTCTCGTGCCCCGGCGCGAACTGGTCGTCGCGGCGCCTGTGCCGGCCCGGACCGCGCCCACGGGCATGTACCTCACGCCGGAGCACGGCACCCGGTCGGTGCGCAGCGCGCCCTACGGGGACGGGCAGCGGCTGCTCATCGTCACGGGCGAATCCTTCGAACCCGGCGCGGGCGGTGTACGCGACCGGTATGCGCGCCTGGAGGCATGGGCCCACGAGCACTTCCCGGGAGCGCGGACCGCGTACCGCTGGGCGGCCCAGGACAACGACTCGGACGACCGGCTGCCGTACGTCGGTCACGCACACCCCGGCACGCAGCATGTGTACGTGGCCACCGGATTCGGCGGCTGGGGCATGAGCAACGGCGTGATGGCCGGGCGGCTGCTCACCGCCCACATCGCGGGCGGGCCACGCCCCGCCTGGACCGAACTGTACGATCCGCGCCGCCTGCCGCGGCTGCGCGACGTCGGCCGTCTCGCCGCCCAACAGGCCACCGTGGCTGGGCACTTCGTCGGCGACCGGCTGCACACGAGCCATGTCGACTCGGCGGACGACATCCCGCCCGGCAGCGGAGCGGTCGTCCGTCTGAACGGCAGGCGGTGCGCGGTGTACCGCGACGAGGAGGGCCGCACCACGGCGCTCTCCGCACGCTGTACGCACCTCGGCTGCCTGGTGCAGTTCAACGACGCGGAGCAGGCCTGGGAATGCCCCTGCCACGGCTCCCGCTTCGGCACGGACGGCTCGGTCCTGCACGGTCCCGCGACCAAGCCGCTGGAGCGGCGGGAGAAGGAGGACTGAGGGTCTGTTCCTGAAGGCGTCTTCAGGCTTCTTCAGGGAGGGTTCAGGCGCGTACGCGATCGTCATCGGTACCGGCCCAGGAACGCCGGGGCCGTACGACGATCGAGGAGCCCGCCATGAGCCGCCACACGAGGACCGCCGCCACCCGCCGCCTGCTCGCGGTGAGCGCTCTTGCCGGTGCGCTCGCGCTGTCCGCCACGGCCTGCTCGTCCGGTACGGACGGTGGCGTCGACAAGCCCCGTACGAGCGCGTCCGCGGGTGGTGACGCGGAGGGGAATGCCGCACAGCCCGCCGGGGACGGCGAGGCGAAGGCGGCCGACGCGCCCACCGAGCAGGGCGGGCCCAGGACCCCGCGCACCACCGCCGTCGCGACCGCCGAGAGGGCGGTGCCCGGCGGCAAGGTCACCGACGTGGAGCTGGAGGACGGCGTCTGGGAGATCGACGTGATGACCTCCGGGTCCGGCGGCCCGCGCGTGCACAACATCGACGTGGACGCCACGACCGGCGCCCTGCTCGGCAGTCGCGCCGACCGGATGCCCGACAAGGCCCGCTCGTACCTGAAGATCCCGCTGGCCAAGCTGGCCGCCGCCACCGTGCACCGCGACGACGCCGCGAACACCGCGCTGAAGGAGGCCGGTGCGGGCTTCGTCTCCGAGCTGTCGATCCAGGGCACCGAGAGCCGTCCGCTGTGGCAGATCGAGGTGACGGACGGCACGGTCCGCCACGAGATCGACGTGGACACGAAGACCGGCGAGGTCGTCGGGCACGACAAGGACACCGATGGTGAGGACGAGCGCTCGGGCCGCGGCGAGGGCGGCGGCGACGGCGACCGCTCGGACGGCGACTCCGGCTCCTCCTCCTCGTCCTCCTCGTCCTCGTACGAGGAGATCAAGGAGCGCTCCGACGACTTCGGCAAGGAGCACTACGACTGGTCGCAGCACGTCCGCTGAGGCGCCTCCAGGGATGGACGTATCGTGCCAATCGGTAGTATCCGGACAATGACCTGCATACGGACGGCCCGATGAGCCGCGTACTGATCGTCGAGGACGAGGTGTCCCTCACCTCGGTCCTGCGGCGCGGCTTCGAGGCCGAAGGGCTGCGCGTCGACGTCGCCCACGACGGCAACGAGGGGCTGCGGCTCGCCCTGGAGCAGGAGTACGACGCGATCGTGCTCGACGTGATGCTGCCGGGCCTCGACGGACACCGGGTCTGCTCGACGATCCGGGCGGCCGGGCTGTGGACGCCGATCCTGATGCTGACCGCGAAGGACAGCGAGTACGACGAGGCGCAGGGGCTCGACACCGGCGCGGACGACTACCTCACGAAACCGTTCTCGTATCTCGTCCTGCAGGCCCGGCTGCGCGCCCTGCTGCGGCGCGGCAGCAGGGGCAGGCCGCAGGTCGTCGAGGCGGGCGACCTCGTCCTCGAACCCGACCGCAAGCGCTGCACGCGCCAGGGTGTCGAACTGCCGCTCACGGCCAAGGAGTTCGATCTGCTCGCCGTGCTGGCCCGGGATCCGGGCGTCACGGTCTCCAAGCGCACGCTCCTTGAGGAGGTCTGGGACCTGCCCGCCGACAGCGATCCCAATGTCGTCGAGGTGCACATCAGCGCGCTGCGCCGCAAGGTCGACCAGCCGTTCGCGGACCGCTCGGCCAAACTGCTCCACACCTCGCGGGGGATGGGCTACCGGCTCGTGCCCGCGACGGCCTCGGCGGCCGGAGCGTGAGACTGCCCCGCTTCCCGCGTGCGTCCGTACGCGTCAAGGCGACGATCGGCGCGGTCGCCGTCGTGGCCCTGGCTCTGGGCATCGCCTGCGCGGCGCTGCTGACCGTCACCCGGCACGGCCTGACCGACTCGGCCGAGCGGACCGCGAAGGCGCGGGCCGAGGCCGTCGCGGCGGCCGCGGCGAAGGGGAAGCTGGTGGAGCGCCTCGCGGTGCCCGACGGCGAGGACAGCCTCCTCCAGGTCGTCACGGACGACGGCCGGATCCTCGCGGCCAGCGAGAACCTGACCGGCCGCGGCCCGGTCGCCGGCTTCGTGCCGTCGTCGGACAGCGGGGCCGCCGCGCGCACGGTCCGCGTCACGTCCGCTGCGGCCGACGGGGGCGCCGCGGCATCCCCGTACCGTCTCGTCGCCGTGCGCGGCACCGAGTCCGGCCGGCCCGTCACGGTGTACGCGGGCACCTCGCTGCGGACCGCCGAGTACACCGCGCGCCTCATCCGCGACGCGATGGTGCCCGGCATCCCGCTCCTGCTCGCCCTGGTCGCCGCCGTGACCTGGCGCAATACGGCGCGGGCGCTGCGGCCGGTCGAGGCGATACGGGCCGAGGTCGCCGAGATCACCGAACGCGACCTGGGCCGCCGGGTGCCCGTACCGGCCTCCCGCGACGAGGTGGCCCGCCTGTCGACCACGATGAACGACACCCTCGACCGGCTCGAGGAGTCCATGGACCGTCAGCGCCGCTTCGTGGCCGACGCCTCGCACGAGCTGCGCAATCCGATCGCCGCCCTGCGCGCCCATGTCGAGGTCGCCATCGCGCACCCCCAACTCCTTCACGGGGACGAGCTGTTGAGCGATGTCGTACGGGTGCAGCAGCTGGCCGACGACCTGCTCCTGCTCGCCCGCCTCGACGCGGGAGACCGCCCCGACCACACGCTCGTCGCACTCGGCGGGCTCGCGAAGGCCACGGTGGAGCGTCGCGCGGGCGACCGTGTCCCCGTCACGCTGGACGTGTCGGGGGACGCCCCGGTCCTCGGCAGCCGCACCCGACTGACCCGGGTCCTGGACAACTTGCTGGACAACGCCCAGCGCCACGCGCGCTCCCGCATCACGGTCACGGTGACCGCCGGAGTCCTTGAGGTCACCGACGACGGCTCGGGCATACCGGCCGCCGAACGCGAGCACGTCTTCACCCGCTTCACCCGCCTCGACGAGTCCCGCAGCCGGGACGCGGGCGGCACGGGCCTCGGCCTCGCGATCGCCCGGGACATCGCGTCGGCACACGGCGGGACGCTCAGGGCGGAGGAGCCCCGGGAGGGCTCGTACGGGGGCCCCGAGGGCGAAGGCCCCTCGGGTGGCGCCCGTATCGTCCTGCGGCTGCCGACGGCGTCCGTCTCAACCGCCTTGCAGGCTTAGCGAGTTCACACCCGCGCCCCCAGTCCCGCCCGGTCCGTGAGCAGGGCCGACCCGACCGCAGCCGACACCGCGAGGAGCACGCAGCCGCCCGTCACCGCGGCGATCGTCCCCCACGGAAGGCTGATGCCGATCGGGCCGGTGAGCTGGGCCAGGGAGATCCACAGCCCCGCCAGGCCGAGCGCCGCCGTGCCGGCGGCGAGGACCGTGCCGATCCCGACGACAAGAAGGGCCTCCGCCGCGACGAAGCGCAGCACCTGAGACCTGCGCGCGCCGAGCAGACGCAGTGCCCGCCGTTCGGGCACCCGGTCGGCCGTGGCCATGAGCACCGTGCTGACCAGGGCGATCGCCGTGTACGCGAGGATGATGGCGAGCACCGCGAGGAGCCCGATGCGGCTGGCGGACCGGCCGCGGGCTCCGTCGTCACGGGTCCACTCGGCCTTGGTGACGGCATGCGCGTTGTGCCCGGCCGTGGCCTTGCGCAGGAGCGCCTCGGCTGCGGTGGGCGCCGTTCCCTCGCGCAGCTTGACGTACGCGACCGAGGGCAGTGCGGAGAAGGCGTGCGCCCGCGTCGTATAGGCGTCCGCGGCGGTGCCTTCGCCTAGCAGCCCGACCACCGTGAGCGAGACCTTGCTGCCGTCGGCCCGCCAGAGGGGCACCTTGTCGCCGAGCCGCTTGCCCCAGAAGGGCGAGACCACGACGCCGTGATCGTCCAGCTCCTCGAACGAGCCGGACGCCAGCGGGACTTCGAGTGCGGCGGGCAGCTCCTTCGGATCGACCGCCTCGACGGGACGCCGGATGAGGACGGTGTCGCCCTCGAGCGTGTACAGACTGGTCGGCGCGGAAGTGGCGACGTCCACGCCCGGCAACTTCCGCAGCTCCGATACGAGTTGACGGTCGAGCCCCGATCCGCCGTCGGGGAGCACGAGGTACTCCGCCCGTACGGGCTCGGTCCGCAGTGCCGTCTTCGCGGCGTCACCGGTCGCGGCGCCGCCGAGGAGCGCGGCGGTCAGCCCGATCGTGACCAGGACCGGAGCGGCCACCAGGGCGGTCTGCCGGGACGAGGCGAGCGCCGCGCCGGACACCACGGTGCCGGTCGCTCCGCGCAGCCGTTCCAGGGGCGCGGCCAGGAGCCGGGTCACCGGGGCGACGGCGACGGGGGAGAGCAGTCCGGCGGCGGCGACCAGGAGCATGACGACCGGCATCGCCGTCTTGTTGTTGGCGGCCGAGGAAGGGTCGCCGACCGCGGTCACCGCCATGCAGACCAAGGCGGTGCCGAGCGTGCCCAGGCCGAGCACCCAGCGGGCAGGTGTCATCGCCCGTGACTCGACGGCGGCTTCGCGCAGCGCCTGGGACGCGGTCACGCGCCCGGCCCGCCGGGCCGCGGCCGCCGCCCCCAGGAGCGCGACGAGCACCCCGGTGGGGAACGCGACGACGGAAGGCACGGCCGAGCCGCTCGCCACCGTCCACGCGGGCGCCGCCCCGAGGCCGATCAGCCAGTCCAGGACGGGCCGGGTGGCCGACGGGCCGGCCAGCGCACCGAGCGCGGAGGCGGCCACCGCGATCAGCCAGGCCTCGGCGTGCACCATGCGGCGCACCTGGCGCCGGGTCGCGCCGACCGTGCGCAGGAGGGCGAACTCGCGGCGGCGCTGCGAGACGGCGAACGCGAAGGTGGAGGAGACCACGAAGACCGCGACGAAGGCGGCGAACCCGCCCGCGATCCCGACGACGGTGTTGGCGTTGTTCCGGGCGCGGGCGTCCTCGGCCCGGGCGGGGTCGGGCAGGGCGCGGTCGGCTCCGGTGAGGACCTGTGCGCTGTTGGGGTCGGCCTGCGCGCTGTTGTGGTCGGCCTGTGCGCCGCTGTCGTCGGCCTGTGCGCCGCTGTCGTCCACGGCCTCACGGACGGCGGCGGCCGGTTCCCACAAGGCGAGTGCGTCGATACGGGGGGACAGCGCCGCCGCAGCCGTATCGGCGAAGAACACCGTGCCCTCGGGCCCCGCGGCGGTGACGCCCACGACGGTGTACGCCTTCGCGGCGCCGGCCGTGACGACGGTGACCTCGTCGCCGAGCGGTGTGCCCGCGCCGGCCGTGAGGGCCGACGCGCTCACCGCGATCTCGCCGTCGCCTGCCGGTGCGCGACCGTCGGTGAGCCGCTGCGGCGCGGTGCGCGCGGCCGACCAGGGCCGGCCGACGGCCGGCGGCCCGCCGGCGAGCCGGGCCGGGAAGACCCGGTCCACGACCGCGCCGGGGAAGCGGGCGGCGAGTTCGGGGGACAGGCCGCGCGGCTCCGCCAGCGGCGCGGAGGTCGCGCCCTGCCGTCCCTGCACAGTGAGTTGACCGTCCGGCACGACGACGACCGGCGCGGCCGCGTACCGCTGCGGCCCCCGGTCGGGGGTCCCGACCGTGCTCGCGAGCACCTGCCCCATCGCCGCGATCAGGGCCGTACCGAGGAAGAGCGCGGCGAAGCTGCCGAGGAAGGAGACCCAGCGGGTCCGCAGCGTCGCGAGGGCGATGATCAGCACGACGCCTCCAGGAGCATCATCCGGGCGACGACGGAGTCCGCGTCGGGGTCGGTGAGTTCGCCGCGGACCCGGCCGTCGGCGAGGAAGAGCACCCGGTCCGCGCAGGCGGCGGCGGCCGGATCATGGGTGACCATCACGAGGGTCTGCGCATGCCGGTCGACCAGCGTCCGCAGCAGCCGCAGCACCTCGCGGCTGGTGTGGGCGTCCAGGGCGCCGGTCGGCTCGTCGGCGAAGAGCACGGCGGGTCGGGTGACCAACGCCCTTGCTACGGCGACCCGTTGCTGCTGGCCGCCGGAGAGCTCGGCGGGCCGGTGCGTCGCCCGGTCGGCGAGCCCGACGGCCTCCAATGCCTGCCGTACGGTGTGCCGGTCGGGCCGCCGGCCGGCCAGGCGCAGCGGCAGCGCGATGTTCTGCTCCGCCGTCAGCGAGGGCATCAGGTTGAACGCCTGGAAGACGAACCCGATCCGGCTGCGCCGCAGTTCGGTCAGCTTCCGCTCGTTCAGCCGCGCCAGGTCCTGACCGGCCACGACGACCCGCCCCGAGGTGGGCCGCTCCAGCCCGGCGGCGCACTGAAGCAGCGTCGACTTGCCCGAACCCGACGGGCCCATCACCGCGGTGAACGTGCCGTGCCCGAAGCGGGCCGTCAGGCCGTCGAGCGCGGTGACCTCGCCGGCTCCGCTTCGATAGCTCTTGGTCACCGACTCCAGGACGACCGACGTGTCGATCCCGGTCATGGTGGCTGCTGCCGTGCTCGCCGTGCTCGCCGTGCTCTTTACCGGGGTCACCGATGCACATCCGTCCTGGTCGTCCAGATCGAAGGGCCTTCGAGGGGCCTTCAGGGGGTCTTCGAGTGGGCCTTCGAGGGGCCTTCGAGTGGCCTTCGAGGAGGGCCGTCCGCCCTGTTCAGGACGCTATGAGAGCGAGGACGGGGCGGGTACCGGACAGGTGACTAGGATCGGCCGGACGACCGACCGGGGGGCAGGTGGCTGGGTGGCTGGGCACATGGCACTTCAGGGGCGCACGGCGGAACAGGCGTTCCTTGACGGGCTGTTGAGGGACACGGCCGCCGGCCGCAGCGGTGTCCTCGTGGTGCGGGGCGAACCGGGCATCGGCAAGACGGCGCTGCTCGCGTACGCGGAGGAACAGGCCCGCCGGACGCACGGGATCGCCGTCGTACGGACCGTCGGCGTCGAAACCGAGGCGGAGATCCCGTTCGCCTCGCTGCACCTGCTGCTGCGCCCCGCGCTCGACCGCATCGACACCCTGCCGGAGCCTCAATCGGCCGCCGTCAAGGCCGCGTTCGGCATGGGTCCGGGCAGCGGCGACGACCAGTTGACGGTCGGTCTTGCCGTCCTGTCCCTGCTCTCGGAACTGGCCGCCGAAGGACCCCTGCTCTGCCTCGTCGACGATGCGCACTGGCTCGACCACGCCTCGGCCCGCGCACTGCTGTTCGCCGCGCGCCGCCTCCAGGCCGAGGGCATCGCCCTCGTCTTCGGCGCCCGCGACGGCTTCGACCCGGGCGGGCTGCCCGAACTCCGGCTGACCGGCCTCGACCCGGCGAGCAGCGCCCGATTGCTGGCCGAGCGGTCACCGGATCTGGACGGACCGCTGCGCCACCGCATCCTGGCGGAGAGCGCGGGCAACCCCCTGGCCCTGGTGGAACTGCCCCGCACGACGGACGCGTACGGACCCGGGCTGCTGCCCCTGCCGTCCCCGCTGCCTCTGCCGCACCGTATCCAGGAGGCGTACAGCGCACGCATCGCGGCACTGCCCGCCGCGACCTGTACGGTCCTGCTCGTCGCGGCGGCCGAGGACGGCGGCGACCCCGACGTGATCCTGCGCGCCGCCGCCGAGCTTGGCGCGGGCCCCGGCGCCCTGGGCGAGGCCGAACGGGCCGGACTGCTCCAAGTCGCCGCCGGGCGCGTGTCGTTCATCCATCCGCTGATGCGCGGGGCCGCGTTCGGCGCCGGTTCGTACGAGGCGCGGCTCGCGGCCCACCGCGCGCTCGCCGAGGCGCTGCGCGACCAGCCGGACCGGCGGGCCTGGCACCTGGCCGGCGCGGCGACCGGCCCCGACGAGGAGACGGCGCTCGCCCTGGAACAGGCCGCGGGCCGCGCCCGCGAACGCCACGGATACGCGGGCGCCGCCTCCGCCCTGGAACGCTCCGCCGAACTGACCCGCGACCCCGCCGTACGCGCCCGCCGCCTCGCCGCGGCGGCCCAGGCCGCCGTGGGCGCGGGCCTCGCACCGCGCGCCAAGGCCCTGATCGACGCGGCCGACCGCGCCACGACCGACCCCCGAACGCGCGCCCGCCTCAAGGCCCTCCGCGCCCGCACGGCCTTCGACGAAGGAGCACCGGGAACGGCCCATGAACTGCTCCTGGACGCGGCGGGGGCCCTCGTACGGGATGACGCCGATGCGATACGGGATGACGCCGACGCGATTCGGGAGCCCGACGAGGCGCGTGGAGATGGGACGCGTAGGGGAGAGGCGGGCGGAGGAGGGGCGGGCGGAGGAGGGGCGCGAGGAGGAGAGGCGGCCGGAGGAGAGGCGCGAGGAGGAGAGGCGCGCGGGGAAGCGGGCCTCCTGCTCGTCGACGCCGCCCGCAACGCCTGGCAGCTCAGCGACCCGGTCCGGCTGCGGGAGGCCGCCGACCGCCTCGCCGCGCTGCGACTGCGTCCCGAGGACGGCCTCGACCCGGCCGTGGCCGCCGTGACCGGGGCTGCCGAGTACCTGGAGCGCGGCCCCGCGGACGCCCTGCCGACGATGCGCCGCCTGGTGGCCGACGGCCGCAGGCTCGCGTCCGGCGGCACACCGGCCCTGCGGATCAACGCCGCGTTCGTCGCGGGCCTGGTCGGCGACTTCGACGCGGGCCGGGAGATATCCGCCGCGGTCGCGGACGACTGCCGCGCCCGCGGCGACGTCGGCTGGCTGCCGCTGGCCCATCTCACGCTCGCCGCAAGCGAGTTGTACCTCGACCGCTTCCGCGACGCGGAGGCGACCGCGACCGAGGGCCTGCAACTCGCCGCCGACACCGGCCAGCCCAACCGGGCCGGCTATCTCCACGGGATGCTGGCGTGGATCCTCGCCGTACGGGGCGACGAGGAGCGCTCGGCCGAGCTGGCCGCCCGCTGCCACGACCACTTCGAGGCCACGGGCATCGTCAACAGCCTGGCGTGGGCGGAGTGGGCGCTGGCGCTCGGAGACCTCGGCCAAGGCCGTTTCGCCCAGTCCCTCGAACGACTGGACGCGACGCAGGAGGGCCCCGTACGCCACCAGATCCAGAGCGTCTACTTCGCCCCGGACCGCATCGAGGCGGCAGCCCGGCTCGGCCTGCCGGCCCGCGCGCCCCTGGAGCAGTTCGCGGACTGGGCCGGCGCCTGCGGCCTCGCCTGGGCCGACGCGGTGCTGCACCGGTGCCGCGCCCTCGCCGAACCCGACTGGGCCACCGCACACGACCTGTTCACCTCCGCCGTACGCCTGCACGCCGACAGCGGCCGCCCCTGGGAGGCGGCCCGCACGCGCCTGCTCTTCGGCGAACGCCTGCGCCGCGAACGCCACAAGACGGATGCCCGCCTCCACCTCCGCGCCGCCGCGGAGACCTTCGAACGCCTGGGCGCGGCCCCCTGGGCGGCCCGTGCCCGCGCGGAACTCCGCGCCGCGGGCGCGACGGGCCCCCTGCAAACACGCGCCGACGACACCCTCGCGAAACTCTCCCCGCAGGAACTCCAGATCGTCCGCCTCGCCGCCACGGGCATGACCAACCGCGAAATCGCCGCGCAACTCTTCCTGAGCCCGAAAACGATCAGCTACCACCTCTACCGCGCGTTCCCCAAACTCAACGTCACGAGCCGAGCCCAACTCGCGGGCCTGGACCTGACGGCTTGACGGCCTGACGGCCTGACGGCGGACCCGCACAGGGCCACGCGTGACCGACCGGAGACCGGAACAGGACGTCGGCGACATGGGCGGCGTGCTTCATCAATGACGACAGAGGGTGTCGGGTTTACGGCCGACGATGGGCGTATGCGCGAAACCCCGGAAGAACTCGACAAGCTCCAGTCCCTCCTCGACTCCTCCCTCTCCGCCTCGACCGCACACCTCCGCTCGATCGTCGAGGGCCGCAC
>NZ_JACTVJ010000069.1 GCF_014493765.1 Streptomyces polyasparticus | reverse complement strand
GTTCCGCTCAACGCGGATGGTGACCCGATTACGGGTAAACATTCACGGAGAGTTTGATCCTGGCTCAGGACGAACGCTGGCGGCGTGCTTAACACATGCAAGTCGAACGATGAAGCCCTTCGGGGTGGATTAGTGGCGAACGGGTGAGTAACACGTGGGCAATCTGCCCTTCACTCTGGGACAAGCCCTGGAAACGGGGTCTAATACCGGATACGACCTTCTTCCGCATGGTTGAAGGTGGAAAGCTCCGGCGGTGAAGGATGAGCCCGCGGCCTATCAGCTTGTTGGTGGGGTAATGGCCTACCAAGGCGACGACGGGTAGCCGGCCTGAGAGGGCGACCGGCCACACTGGGACTGAGACACGGCCCAGACTCCTACGGGAGGCAGCAGTGGGGAATATTGCACAATGGGCGAAAGCCTGATGCAGCGACGCCGCGTGAGGGATGACGGCCTTCGGGTTGTAAACCTCTTTCAGCAGGGAAGAAGCGAAAGTGACGGTACCTGCAGAAGAAGCGCCGGCTAACTACGTGCCAGCAGCCGCGGTAATACGTAGGGCGCAAGCGTTGTCCGGAATTATTGGGCGTAAAGAGCTCGTAGGCGGCCAGTCGCGTCGGGTGTGAAAGACCGGGGCTTAACCCCGGTTCTGCATTCGATACGGGCTGGCTAGAGTGTGGTAGGGGAGATCGGAATTCCTGGTGTAGCGGTGAAATGCGCAGATATCAGGAGGAACACCGGTGGCGAAGGCGGATCTCTGGGCCATTACTGACGCTGAGGAGCGAAAGCGTGGGGAGCGAACAGGATTAGATACCCTGGTAGTCCACGCCGTAAACGGTGGGAACTAGGTGTTGGCGACATTCCACGTCGTCGGTGCCGCAGCTAACGCATTAAGTTCCCCGCCTGGGGAGTACGGCCGCAAGGCTAAAACTCAAAGGAATTGACGGGGGCCCGCACAAGCAGCGGAGCATGTGGCTTAATTCGACGCAACGCGAAGAACCTTACCAAGGCTTGACATACACCGGAAAGCATTAGAGATAGTGCCCCCCTTGTGGTCGGTGTACAGGTGGTGCATGGCTGTCGTCAGCTCGTGTCGTGAGATGTTGGGTTAAGTCCCGCAACGAGCGCAACCCTTGTCCCGTGTTGCCAGCAAGCCCTTCGGGGTGTTGGGGACTCACGGGAGACCGCCGGGGTCAACTCGGAGGAAGGTGGGGACGACGTCAAGTCATCATGCCCCTTATGTCTTGGGCTGCACACGTGCTACAATGGCCGGTACAATGAGCTGCGATACCGCGAGGTGGAGCGAATCTCAAAAAGCCGGTCTCAGTTCGGATTGGGGTCTGCAACTCGACCCCATGAAGTCGGAGTTGCTAGTAATCGCAGATCAGCATTGCTGCGGTGAATACGTTCCCGGGCCTTGTACACACCGCCCGTCACGTCACGAAAGTCGGTAACACCCGAAGCCGGTGGCCCAACCCCTTGTGGGAGGGAGCTGTCGAAGGTGGGACCAGCGATTGGGACGAAGTCGTAACAAGGTAGCCGTACCGGAAGGTGCGGCTGGATCACCTCCTTTCTAAGGAGCACTTCTAAGCAGTCGGCTTGCTGACTGTTCAGAGGCCAGTACATCAGCGAATGTCTGATGCTGGTTGCTCATGGGTGGAACGTTGACTATTCGGCACTCTCGGATCAACTCCTCTTCCTAGTACTGCTCTTCGGAGCGTGGAACGGAACGAGAAGTGGGCGAGGGTGCCGGGCACGTTGTTGGGTATCTGAGGGTACGGACTTTGTCCCGACCTCAATGCCGGCCCCAGTGAACTTCACTGAATCAGTGAGGGTGATGGGTGGTTGGTCGTTGTTTGAGAACTGCACAGTGGACGCGAGCATCTGTGGCCAAGTTTTTAAGGGCGCACGGTGGATGCCTTGGCACCAGGAACCGATGAAGGACGTGGGAGGCCACGATAGTCCCCGGGGAGTCGTCAACCAGGCTTTGATCCGGGGGTTTCCGAATGGGGAAACCCGGCAGTCGTCATGGGCTGTCACCCACTGCTGAACACATAGGCAGTGTGGAGGGAACGAGGGGAAGTGAAACATCTCAGTACCCTCAGGAAGAGAAAACAACCGTGATTCCGGGAGTAGTGGCGAGCGAAACCGGATGAGGCCAAACCGTATACGTGTGAGACCCGGCAGGGGTTGCGTATGCGGGGTTGTGGGATCTCTCTTCTGTCGTCTGCCGGCGACAGGACGAGTCAGAAACCGTATGGATAGGCGAAGGACATGCGAAAGGTCCGGCGTAGAGGGTAAGACCCCCGTAGCTGAAATTCATGCGGCTCGTTTGAGAGACACCCAAGTAGCACGGGGCCCGAGAAATCCCGTGTGAATCTGGCGGGACCACCCGCTAAGCCTAAATATTCCCTGGTGACCGATAGCGGATAGTACCGTGAGGGAATGGTGAAAAGTACCGCGGGAGCGGAGTGAAATAGTACCTGAAACCGTGTGCCTACAAGCCGTGGGAGCGTCGCGCATCAAGCTTGCTTGGTGCGTCGTGACTGCGTGCCTTTTGAAGAATGAGCCTGCGAGTTAGCGGTGTGTAGCGAGGTTAACCCGTGTGGGGAAGCCGTAGCGAAAGCGAGTCCGAATAGGGCGATTGAGTTGCACGCTCTAGACCCGAAGCGGAGTGATCTAGCCATGGGCAGGTTGAAGCGGCTGTAAGAGGTCGTGGAGGACCGAACCCACCAAGGTTGAAAACTTGGGGGATGACCTGTGGTTAGGGGTGAAAGGCCAATCAAACTCCGTGATAGCTGGTTCTCCCCGAAATGCATTTAGGTGCAGCGTCGTGTGTTTCTTGCCGGAGGTAGAGCACTGGATAGGCGATGGGCCCTACCGGGTTACTGACCTTAGCCAAACTCCGAATGCCGGTAAGTGAGAGCACGGCAGTGAGACTGTGGGGGATAAGCTCCATGGTCGAGAGGGAAACAGCCCAGAACATCGACTAAGGCCCCTAAGCGTACGCTAAGTGGGAAAGGATGTGGAGTCGCAGAGACAACCAGGAGGTTGGCTTAGAAGCAGCCACCCTTGAAAGAGTGCGTAATAGCTCACTGGTCTAGTGATTCCGCGCCGACAATGTAGCGGGGCTCAAGCGTACCGCCGAAGTCGTGTCATTCCAGCACATACCCCCAACGGGGGCTGGGATGGGTAGGGGAGCGTCGTGTGCCGGGTGAAGCAGCCGCGGAAGCGAGTTGTGGACGGTTCACGAGTGAGAATGCAGGCATGAGTAGCGATACACACGTGAGAAACGTGTGCGCCGATTGACTAAGGGTTCCTGGGTCAAGCTGATCTGCCCAGGGTAAGTCGGGACCTAAGGCGAGGCCGACAGGCGTAGTCGATGGACAACCGGTTGATATTCCGGTACCCGCTTTGAAACGCCCAATATCGAGCCCATTAATGCTAAGCCCGTGAAGCCGTTCCGGACCCTTCGGGGAAAGGAAAGTGGTGGAGCCGGCGACCCAAGGTGGTAGTAGGTAAGCGATGGGGTGACGCAGGAAGGTAGTCCAGCCCGGGCGGTGGTAGTCCCGGGGTAAGGGTGTAGGCCGTGTGATAGGCAAATCCGTCACACATTAAGGCTGAGACCTGATGCCGAGCCGATTGTGGTGAAGTGGATGATCCTATGCTGTCGAGAAAAGCCTCTAGCGAGTTTCATGGCGGCCCGTACCCTAAACCGACTCAGGTGGTCAGGTAGAGAATACCGAGGCGTTCGGGTGAACTATGGTTAAGGAACTCGGCAAAATGCCCCCGTAACTTCGGGAGAAGGGGGGCCATTCCTGGTGACGAGATTTACTCTCTGAGCTGGGGGTGGCCGCAGAGACCAGCGAGAAGCGACTGTTTACTAAAAACACAGGTCCGTGCGAAGCCGTAAGGCGATGTATACGGACTGACGCCTGCCCGGTGCTGGAACGTTAAGGGGACCGGTTAGTCCAACTTCGGTTGGGCGAAGCTGAGAACTTAAGCGCCAGTAAACGGCGGTGGTAACTATAACCATCCTAAGGTAGCGAAATTCCTTGTCGGGTAAGTTCCGACCTGCACGAATGGCGTAACGACTTCTCGACTGTCTCAACCATAGGCCCGGTGAAATTGCACTACGAGTAAAGATGCTCGTTTCGCGCAGAAGGACGGAAAGACCCCGGGACCTTTACTACAGTTTGATATTGGTGTTCGGTTCGGCTTGTGTAGGATAGCTGGGAGACTTTGAAACGTGGACGCCAGTTCACGGTGAGTCGTCGTTGAAATACCAGTCTGGTCGTGCTGGATGTCTAACCTCGGTCCGTGATCCGGATCAGGGACAGTGTCTGATGGGTAGTTTAACTGGGGCGGTTGCCTCCCAAAGAGTAACGGAGGCGCCCAAAGGTTCCCTCAGCCTGGTTGGCAATCAGGTGTTGAGTGTAAGTGCACAAGGGAGCTTGACTGTGAGACCGACGGGTCGAGCAGGGACGAAAGTCGGGACTAGTGATCCGGCGGTGGCTTGTGGAAGCGCCGTCGCTCAACGGATAAAAGGTACCCCGGGGATAACAGGCTGATCTTCCCCAAGAGTCCATATCGACGGGATGGTTTGGCACCTCGATGTCGGCTCGTCGCATCCTGGGGCTGGAGTCGGTCCCAAGGGTTGGGCTGTTCGCCCATTAAAGCGGTACGCGAGCTGGGTTTAGAACGTCGTGAGACAGTTCGGTCCCTATCCTCTGTGCGCGTAGGAATATTGAGAAGGGCTGTCCCTAGTACGAGAGGACCGGGACGGACGAACCTCTGGTGTGCCAGTTGTACCGCCAGGTGCATGGCTGGTTGGCTACGTTCGGGAGGGATAACCGCTGAAAGCATCTAAGCGGGAAGCCTGCTTCGAGATGAGTATTCCCACCCCCTCGAGGGGTTAAGGCTCCCAGTAGACGACTGGGTTGATAGGCCGGATGTGGAAGCCCTGTAAAGGGTGGAGCTGACCGGTACTAATAGGCCGAGGGCTTGTCCTCAGTTGCTCGCGTCCACTGTGTT
>NZ_JACTVJ010000068.1 GCF_014493765.1 Streptomyces polyasparticus | reverse complement strand
GTGTAACCGAAGCCCGGCTCCAGCGGCTCGATCACGAACCGGGAACGGAACTCGTCGACGACCTCTTCGGTCAGCGAAGGGCGCTGAGCGATCAGCATGTGGTGGTGCCTCCAAAATCCGGCGCCCTGTACGACGCCATCGACACCGCACGCTACGGCAATCCGACCCTACCTTGCGCCCAACCACCCGCCGACGCCGGGCAAAGAGCTGTCCTCGGCGCTCGCAACTCCACGACGGGGGCCCGAGAACCGGGGCGCGCTCACCGAACCCCATCTCCCGCCGACACGACGTATGCAGGCGCTTCGTCGGCCGCTGCGAAGATACACCTCAGTCGGCAGCCGAGAGGCACACCGCCCGGACGTGCTTGACCCAACTCCGTTGCATCACACCAGGGTTACGCGTCGAACTTCTCTTCGGGGCCCGCGCGCCCGGTCCGGGTGATCGGACGACCGCTTCACAGGCCGCACGCGCTTTCCGGTGGATCAGGCAACTGCCCCACTCAGCCCGCACCGGCGACCAGCGCCTCGCCGAGCGGGGTGCGCCGGTACAGCACCGACCGCCCGGAGCGGGCGCGGACGAGCAGACCCGCCTCGCGCAGGATGGCGAGGTGGTCGCCGACCGCGCCGGGCGCCATGGCGAGGCTTCGGGCGAGGTGGCTGGTGCTGGCCGGAGCGTCCAGCGCCAGCAGCAGCCGCGCTCGGGCCCGCCCGACGAGAGCGGTCAAGGCGTCCGGCCGGGGGGCGCTCTCCTGCTCGCCCCACAGGGCGGCGGTGCCGCGGGCACGATAGATCAAGGTCCTGGGCCAGGGGTCTTCCAGGTGCGCGGCGATATTCGAGACGAAGACCGAAGGGATCAGCAGCAGACCGTCACCGGCGAGGTGCACTGTGCCGACTTGAGGGAAGTGGCCTATCTCGATCCCGCCGGCCTGCCAGGCGATGCTCGGGTGCAGACTCTCGATGGCCGCGACCCATCCGTGCTCACCGATCACACCCACCCGGTGCACGACATCGCGCTCGCAGATCGCGCGCAACTGCGGCCAGTCCGCGGCGAGCAGCTCCTGCCACGCCCGGTCCATCGCCTCGGCGATCCTGGAGACGGCGTCCGCCGAGTCCAGCACCGCACGTACGCGAGGATCCCGGGCGGACGGGCCGGTCGCGTACGTGAGGATTTCCTGACGGGCCGCTGCCGGCGGTGTGGCCCGGATCATGGCCAGGTCGTCCGCCCAGGTCTGGTTCAGGCCGCGCGGAGGCGGTGCGACGAAGTCCGGTCCGCCTCGGCCGCTGTGCAGGGCGAGGACGGCATTCAGTTCGGTCTCGCGGCGAAGCCGTTCGAAGGCCGGCCGGAGCCGGGCGGCCCAGGCTCGCGGCAGTGGGCTGTCGTGGGCGGCGAGCGAGCGCAGCAGGAAGCAGAGGTCCATCGTGGGCGACAGCGCGAAACGGCTGCGCAGCAGATCCTCGACGGAGACTTCGAAGCGGAGCACCCGGCGACGTTACCGCAGGCCGCCGGCGCAGATTCGTCCAGCGACGAATCATTGGTGAGGGACAGGAGCGCATCGCGAGGCTGGCCGTCATGACCACAGCAGCCGAGCCCGCACCCGGCCACCACCGTGCCACCTACCGGGAGGTCCTTGCCGAGCCGCGTTTCCGGCTGCTCTTCTGGACCCGCGCCGTGTCGATCACCGCGGACGCGCTGCGGATCACCACGTTCTCGGTGCTCGTCTTCTCGGCCACCGGCTCCCCGCTGCTGAGCGCAGTGGCCTTCGGCATCGGCTTCATCCCGCAGCTGTTCGGCTCACTGCTGCTCGGCTCGCTGGCCGACCGGCTGCCGCCTCGCGCGCTCATCACCGGCGGCTACGCCTTGACGTGCGCCGCCGCCCTGCTGCTCGCCGTCGTGCGGATGCCGATCGCGGCAAGCCTCGGAGTCGTGGCACTGGTCTCCCTGGCCACACCGGTGTTTCACGGCGCGTCGAGCCGGCTGGTCGCGCAGTCACTGGAAGGCGACGCCTATGTGCTGGGCCGGTCGCTGAACAACATCGCCGGCGCCGGAGCCCAGTTGTCCGGCCTGGCGCTGGGAGGCGCGGTCGTCGCGGCACTCGGCCCGCGCCGCGCGCTCGCGGTCAGCGCGGTCCTCTACCTCGGCTGCGCGCTTGCGGTCCGGATCCGGCTGCCCCGGCTGCAGCCGGGAGAAGCCGGCGACAGCGGCGCCGTCCGCGCAAGCCTGCAGGGTGCGGGCCTGCTGTTGCGCGGACGCACGGTCCGACGACTGATGCTGGCCCAGTGGCTGCCCGTCGCCTTCGTGGCGGGCGCGGAAGGCCTCATCGTCGCCTACGCGGGAGAACGCCACTTCGCGCCCGGCTGGTACGCGGTGCTGATGGGCTGCCTGCCGGTCGGCATGCTCGTCGGCGACCTGCTGGTGGGCCGACTGCTGCGACCGCCCACCCGCGAGCGACTCGTCGTCCCGCTGATCGCACTGACCGGACTGCCGCTGCTCGGCTTCGCCGCCGAGCCGGGAGTGGCCGCCTCGTCCTGTCTCCTGCTGCTCAGCGGCTTCGGATACGCCTACGGCCTCGGCCTGCAACGGCCGTTCCTGGACGCCCTGCCGCAAGAGGGCCAAGGCCAGGCCTTCGGCTTGCTCGGCTCCGGCAGCATGACGCTCCAAGGCGTCGGGCCGGTCTGCGTGGGTTCGGCGGCCGCAGGCATCGGAACCGGCGGCGCGATCGCCCTGGCAGGCGGCGCGGTGGCGCTCACCGCCGCCTGGATCCTCACCTGGCACCCACCCACTTCCGCATCTTGAGACCACGATCAATCCATGGAAGGTTCACGCCACATGATCGATGCATTCGCCGAAGAGGCCAAAGAGCACCTGCACAGCAGACTGCGGCGGGACCGCGACGCGCTGCTCTGGAAACTCGACGGCCTGTCCGACTACGACGCCCGCCGACCGCTCACAGAGACCGGGACCAGCCTCCTCGGCCTGGTCAAACACGTGGCCAATGTCGAAGCCAGATACTTCGGCGAAGTCTTCGACCGGCCTTCCCCCGAACCGCTGTGCCGATGGCAGGACTCCGACGGCAGCGACCACTGGGCGGCCGAGGACGAGACCCGCGACCAGATCATCGACTTCTACCGCCGTACGTGGGAACACTCGGACGCGACGATCAACGAGCTCCCCATCGACTCTCCCGGCCACGTGCCGTGGTGGCCGGGGGAGTCCCCCAACACCAACCTGTTCGCCGTCATGGCCCACGTCCTCACCGAAACCATCCGCCACACCGGGCACGCCGACATCCTGCGCGAGAGCCTCGACGGCCGCACCGGCCTACGTGCCGAACACGAGAAGCCGATCGACAGGCAGGCCCGCGCCGCCCACTACGCGAGGATCGATCAGGCCGCCAGATCGGCCCCATCAACCACGGCGTAGCGGCACTCAGTTGGTCATACGACGCAGCCACCGGAGCAAGCGCGTGGTGGTGCCGCGCGGACGACATGATCTGTGCGGTCCGTACGGGGAATCGAGAGCTCGGCGCAGGCATGGCCTGACCCTCAGCCTTCCTACCAGGCGGCAGGCTGGGCGATCATGGACACTTCATCGGAGTGTCGAACGGGGTGGAGCATGCAGGGCGCGGGGGCCAACGGCTTTGTACTGCGGCGGGCCGAGCAGCCGGGAACATCTCCTGAGCCCGGGCGAAAGCCCGGCTACGCGGGGGAGGTGCCCGGGCTCGGGCCCGTGCAGACATGGTGGGAGGACGGGGAGCGGGACGGTCCGTACACGAAGTTCGCGCGGCACGTCGTCACGGGCGCGGGGATTCCCCAAGTGGCCTTCGAAGGAGTGCAGTTCGGCAGACTGCCACTGCCCGCACGCGTGAGGCTCCAGGTCGCCGGGCAGCACGGCAGAGTAAGCCGACGCCGCAGCGGCGTGACGCGACAAGGGCGTGCGCTGCGGATCGAAACGGCCGGCCGGATCTACCGGTACCGGCAAGGCGCCGACATGATCGAGCACCATCTCGTACGCGACGGCGGCGCCACGGTGCGGGTCACCAGGGACCGTTGGCGCGACTCCAAGCGCGTGGAGTTCTCCACGAGCGGCCCGGTGGATGCCATGGACATCGCACTGGCGCTGCTGATGAGCGGCGTCTACACCCGTCACATGTCCCAGACGGGCCGCTGGATGTCACTGCCTCTGCGCTTCACGAACCGGTGGCTCGGCTACTTCGGGGGGTGAGCCCGAGGCTGGCTGGGACCGACCGAAACCTTCGGTCGCCTTGCATCCGGTGGATCCGTCGCTCGCGGTGGCGCACAGCCGCCAGTTACGGCGCTGGAGGCGGCCCCCCGGTCCGCCCCGTACAGGCCTGGGCCGACCTGTCGGCGCTTCAGCCGACCGGATGGCCCGGCGCAATGTCGGATGCGTCGCTCAGCCGGAAGATGCCCTTGCTCGGTGACGCCGTGGCGCCGTACTCGACCGGATCGAGCAGCAGGCCGACATGGTCACCGGAGTCGCTGCGCTCGACGATCCGGCCGACGAACCAGGCCGTTGCGGCATCGAGGACGGGCACACCGGCATGCTTCGGAGTCCACGCTACGCTCGCGAACTTGTCCGTGTCGTCGCCCGTCCGTCCGCCAAAGAGCTCCGCGAGGCCGTGCTGGTCGGTCGTCAGCAGATGGACACCGACGTGGTCGGCCGCCTGCGCGATACGGAAAGTCCGGTTCTCCTTGGACAGCCAGACGGTGAAACGAACCGGCTGGATCGAACTCTGCGAGGCGAATCCGACCAGGCAGCCTGCCCGCTCGCCGTTCGCCGCGACGGTCACCACGTACAACGGATAGTCCAGACGGTCGATGAACGCGTCCATGACGTTCTGTCACTCCTCTCATGGGCCTCGCATGCGCCCTCGCAAGGCGTGTCAGCCGCGTCGCCGCCCAAGATCGCCGCAGGATGGGCACAGTCCGTTTCCGGCGATCACGGGAGATGACGTGAGCAGGTCTTGTCGGCGCCTCCTGCTGTGGGCCCTCCTGCTGGCGGGGACGGCGAGTGCATGCGGCACCGTAGAGGAACGGCGCGATGCCGCCGAGGCTGCCACCACCCGCTTCGAACAAGCCGTACGGACCGGCGACGCAGCGGCGATGTGCCGCGCACTGGCGCCTGCGACCCGTGCGGAACTGGAGCAGTCCAGCGAGGCGACCTGCACCGATTCGGTGCTGGGCGAGGACCTTCCCTACGGCGGAAGGGGCCGCACCGTGGACGTGCACGGCCGTCAGGCACGTGTGGTGCTGCAGCACGACACGCTGTTCCTTTCGCAGTTTCCCGACGGCTGGAAGATCGTCGCCGCCGGGTGCCGCCCGCAGCGCAGTCAGCCGTACCAATGCAGGGTGAAAGGCAGTTGAGGCGATGCGGACGATGTTCCTGCTGTGCCTGACGGTGGTCCTCGGGGGCCTCACGTACTTCACCGCCGTAGGACTGATGCACCGGTGACACTCCCCCGCCTGAAGGTGGGGGCTTCTCGGCTCGCGCCGGGAAGCTTCCTGCTTCATAGCCGACTGCCCGCCCGGCCTACGCCGTTGGGGTCTT
>NZ_JACTVJ010000067.1 GCF_014493765.1 Streptomyces polyasparticus | reverse complement strand
GCTCCTCCGGAGTCATACCCCCAGCGAACTACCAACTCCAGAACCTGACCAGCCACCTAACAAAGTCCTACTAGGGCATGCAGGGCAATACGCCTAGATCAAACGCCCTCTGAGTGGGTGTTTCATCCTGGAAGCTGATGGGATCGGGGCCTTTGGTGGTGTGTCGTGGGAGGTGGCAGGGCCGGGTCGGGATGTGCGAGGCCGCAGTGTCGACCGGGGTGCGACATAGTGCCCGCCATACCGCCCTTCGCGAATTTCACCTGTCTCATTCGAGGGTGCCCCGGTCTGGGGGTGCTCATCCGCCGGTCCACACGCCCCTCTGGCGGCAGGTTCGGCAACGCGGTACGCCGGTGGCATGACCACGCGCAAGCCGTACCCGAGCGACCTGTCCGACGCCCGCTGGGCGCTGATCGAGCCCGTGCTGACCGCCTGGCGGGCACAGCGGCGCGAGCACTCGATCCCGGGCGGGCGCCGGTCGAAGTACCCGCTGCGGGAGCTGCTGAACGCGATCTTGTACGTGGACCGCACCGGCATCCCCTGGCGCTTCCTGCCCCACGAATTCCCACCGTGGGAGACCACCTACCACTACTTCGCGGCCTGGCGCGACGAGGGCATCTTCGAGCAACTCGGCGGCCTGCTGCGCCGGTTGGCACGCAAGGAGGCGGGACGGGACCAGGAGCCGAGCGCGGCGGTCATCGATGCACAGAGCGTGAAGACCTCCTCCAACGTCCCGGCCGCCGGTCAAGGCGCGGACAACGCCAAGAAGATCGTGGGCCGCAAGCGGAACGTGATCACCGACACGACGGGCCTGCTGCTGCTCGTGCTGGTCACCGCGGCGAGCGTGCAGGACTCGGTGGCTGGCCAACGGCTGATCGACACACTCGCCGCGCGGTTCCCGACCATCCGCAAGATCTGGGCCGACGGCGGCTACCGCCACTACCTCGTCGAGCACGCCGCCCGCCTCGGCATCGACCTGGAAATCGTCCAACGCACCCCCGGGACCAGGGGATTTACACCCCTACCACGCAGGTGGGTAGTCGAGCGCAGTCTCGGCTGGTTCATGATCTTCAGGCGGCTCACCCGCGACTACGAGACACTCCCGGCCAGTTCCACCGCCATGATCCACCTCGCAGCAATCGACCTGATGACCCGCAGACTGACCGGAGAAACCACACCAACCTGGAGAGACCCGGCACCTTCGAATCAGACACCATCTCCAGGATGAAACACCCACTGAGAGTCCCCACAAAGGAAACCCCGGAAGGCCACAGCCCCCCATTACCGTTTTCGTAGCCCCGCAACGGGGTTACCGGCCTTCGGAGTTGGGTGCGGCTCCTTTGAAGGGAAGCAGCCGGTAGGTCGGTGCTGATCGGGGTGTGTTCGGCTGGGCCCCTCTCTACCGTGGGTGGTGGAGGAGGCGATCCTGATGGGCTCGTTGTTCGAGGAGTTGGAGGCCCGGGAGGCGACTGCCCGGGGGCGGGTGGACGAGCTTGAGGAGCAACTGGCAGAAGTGACTGGCCGGTTGGAAGAGGCTCGGGAGAATCTGGAACGGCTACGGATCGCTCGGGAGACGGTGTCCGAGGTGATAGCGGAGATGTCGGCTGGTGCATCTGCCTTGGAGGATGAGGTACCGGAAGTCGTCGGGGAGGACGAAACCAGGGAGTCATCTGCGTACGCGGGAGCCGAGCGGCAGATGGTGGGGGTGCTGGCGGTGCCCCACTGGCGACCGGGGATGGACACGAGCGCACTCCCGAAGATCTACCGAGACATCGTGGAGGTGGTCCGGGATGCGCCGGGGCCGGTGCGGGCCAAGCAGGTCGTACCGAGGATCGGGCTGCCCGCCGAGGTGGGGAAGATCGAGGGGACGCGGGGGAAACTGAAGCGGCTGGTCGCCAGGGGCTGGCTGGCCGAGGGCGATCCGGGCCTGTTCGCTCCCGTCCGCCATGGGACGGGAATGGGGTCCAACTCCTCTTGAGGGAGGGGCTCTTCTCTCTAGAGTCGAAGGTGCCAACCAAATCGACGCCCGCCGAGAAGAGCCCCGGGATGGAACCGTATGACACAAGCGTGAGTACTGATGCGATGAAAGGGGCGGGGCCTCCGCCTCTGCCGGCTGCGTGAGTCATGCGGTTCCCACTCGGTTCCGACTCGGCGGTTTGGGAGGCACCTTCATGAACTCATCGCACGATGATCCCCAGTGGGTGGGGATGGATCTGCACCGGCGGCGCTCTGTGCTGGTGCGCATGGCACCCGATGGAGCACCGCTGGGCAATCCGGTCCGCTTCAGCAACGACCCGGTACGGCTCAAGCGGGAGATCGCCAAGGCGGGTCCGGGAGCGAAGGTGGTGCTCGAGGCCACTCTCGGCTGGTACTGGGCTGCCGATGCACTCGCCGAAGCCGGGGCGGAGGTGCACCTCGCCCACCCACTGGGAGTGAAGGCGTTCTCCTATCGGCGAGTCAAGAACGACGAGCGGGACGCGCAGGACCTCGCTGATCTGCTGCGGCTGGGCCGGCTGCCAGAGGCATGGCTGGCCCCGCCCGAGACCAGGGAGCTTCGCGAGATGGTCCGCGGTCGCCACAAACTCGTGAGCCAGCGCACCAGCTGCCGCAACCAGATCCACGGGGTCCTGGGCAAGCTCGGCATCGCGGTCCCCATGAGCGATCTGTTCGGCGCCGGTGGCACAGAGTTCCTTGACAAGCTGCCTGTCCCGGACGGCTACGGGGCTCGACTGCGGGCCCTCAACTCGGTGATGAGCGAGCTGAAGAAGCAGATCGCGGGCCTGGACAAGCAGATAGCGCACAGACTCCGGGACGATGCCGGCTACCGCGCCATCCAGAGGATCGACGGCGTCGGGCCGGTGCTGGCTGCCGTATTCGTCGCCGAACTCGGTGACGTCACGCGCTTCCCCGGCCCCAAGCACGTCTGCTCGTGGGCAGGAATCACACCTAGGCACCACGAGTCGGACCTGAAGGTGACACGTGGGCACATCACCAAGCAGGGCTCGAAACTCGTGCGCTGGGCGGTTGTTGAAGCCGTCCAACGGGTGCCCGCAGGCACCTGGATACGGGCGCACAAGGATCGCATCGAAGCCCGCCGCGGCACGGAGGCGCGCAACATCGCCACGGTCGCCGCGGCACGCAAGCTGCTCACCTTGGTCTACTACGGGCTACGGGACGGCGAGGTTCGCTGCCTGACCCGCACGGACACAAGGTGAGCGGCATCCGGACCCACGGTCGGCGCGGGATCGTGAATAGGTACGGCCCCCGCCTCGCGGCGCGGCCGAAGTGCTGATTGATCCCGTCGACCGTGTGCCGAACTACACCATGCCGCCCCGCCATTGATAGGTGCGGGCGCGGCGGATGGATGACCGGCGGCCGGAGCGCCGCCAGCCCAGCATCACGTTGGTGAAGAGCACACCCCCCACAACGTTCCACTCGATGCGGAACTGCAGCCCACCCCTGCGGGAAGAACGTTTGGTCCTCCCGCTGGCGGAGTACGGTCTCAACTTGCCGACCGGTAAGACGAATGCGGCCAAGCCCGGTACTTGACCGGCCCCACCCCTTTCATGGATGACCTGTTTGCCGGCTCGGTCAGTGCCTTCGAATCGCTGTTACACACCCTGCAAGGCAAGCCAGCCCAATCGTGGACCCACGCTGAGCTGGAAGAACACATGGAAGAAGCCGGACGTCAACTACTGCGGCAGCTGCTGCAGGATCACCTGGATCTGCGGGCCCGCAGGGAAGAAGAGGCAGCCAGGCGGGAAGTGCAGCCACGAGTGATCGGCCCGGACGGGCGGCTGCGTCCGTGGCGGGAGACGGACCACGCACGCTCGCTGGCCTGCATGTTCGGCCTGGTGCGCGTGAAACGCATAGCCTATCGAGGCCCTTTGATGGCCAACGTCCATCCGGCCGATGCGACGCTGTCGCTTCCTGCGGGCCGGCACTCGATGGGGCTTCGGCGGCTCGCGGTGATTGAAGCCGTGCGGGGCTCATTCGACCAGGCCCAGAGCGCGATCGAGCGACGCTGCGGGCGAGTGCTGGGCAAGCGCCGTCTTGAACAGCTCGTGGCCGCCGCCTCCGGTGATATCGACTCCTTCTACCAGCAGCACATTCCCGTCCCCTGCAGCCGGGATGTCCTACTGGTCATCGAGGTCGACGGCAAGGGCGTGGTCATGCGCCCGGAGGCGTTGCGGCCCGCCACTCAAAGAGCCCGGCTCGCCGCCGAGGCCGGACATCGGAGCCGAATCACGCCGGGCGAGAAGCCCAATCGCAAGCGGATGGCCACCGTGGCCTGCGTCTTCGACGCCCTTCCCGCTCCCCGGCGCCCACACGATGTGATCCATCCACCCGGCGGCCGCAGCACCCGCCGTCGGATCCGCCGCGGCCCGGCTGCGGCACGGAAGTGGTGCACGGCCTCGCTCCTCCATCCGCCCGAGAAGGTCATCGCCGACGTCTTTTCCCAGGCCGAAGCCCGCGACCCCGGCCACCACCGCTGCTGGGTCGTCCTGGTCGACGGCGCCCGCCACCAACTCGACCTGATCCAGCGCGAAGCCGCCCGCCGCGGCTGCACGATCAACGTGCTCCTGGATTTCGTGCACGTCACCGAGTACGTCTGGACCGCGGTGCGCCGTGAGGCGCCTTGTTGTATCCCCAATGCAGTTGGGAGGAATCTGGAGAAACATTCCTGGGTCACCCGGCTTACCGGAACGCGAAAGCGCACAAGGGACCAGAGCATGCCGGGAAAGCAGTGTCCGTCTGGAGGCGTCCAGGGCGGGGTGCTGCAAGACCCGCGCGATATGGCCAAGGCTGAATTGCTTCAAGTCCAATCTCCAGCGGGTGTAACAGATCGCCCGTCGGAACGACGCTTGAAACCGACGCTGCGCTCGGCTCGGACATGCAGCTGTTGTCCGAGCAGTCTCCAGAGCGCGGAGCGCCACCCAATGAGGGTTGGTCAAGGAGATGAGTGGACGGCCTGTCTCGCGCTCGATACGTACAGCAAGGACGTACCACGGGATCGCCTACGGGGCGCGAGCCCTATGGCGACGGAGTGCCCATAGTAGTCGCCGGAGTGACGACCGGTCGTGAAGTCCGGGAAAGCCGGAATGAGGGCGAAGGGGCACAGGTGATCAGGAAGTTCAGGCGGGGAGGGATGCGAAATGCAGACTACTGAAACCGTACTGGGCGTCATCCGAGAACGTGGCAGGCGGGGCCTGCCGCTGGAAAGGCTGTATCGGCAGCTGTTCAACAGGGAATTGTTCCTGCGGGCCTACGGGCGCATCTACGCCAACAAGGGTGCGATGACGCCGGGGGTCACTGGGGACACCGTGGACGGCATGTCCCTGGCCAAGATCGACCGGATCATCGGGACCTTGCGCACCGAGTCATACCGGTGGTCACCGGCCAGGAGGGTCTATATCGAGAAGAAGGGATCACACAAGAAGAGGCCACTATCCATGCCGCCGTGGTCGGACAAGCTCCTGGCAGAAGTGGTACGCATGCTGTTGGAGGCGTACTACGAGCCACAGTTCTCCGACCGCTCCCACGGCTTTCGTCCCCGCCGGGGCTGCCACACCGCACTTGAGGAAGTGGCCGCCACATGGAAAGGGACTCGCTGGTTCATCGAGGGCGACATCGCCGACTGTTTCGGGAGTCTCGACCATCAGGTCATGCTCACGATTCTGGGCGAGAAGATCCACGATGGCCGGTTCCTGCAACTGGTCGAACGGATGCTCAAGGCCGGGTACTTGGAGGACTGGCGCTACAACGCCACACTCAGCGGAGCTCCGCAGGGCGGGATCGCTTCGCCGATCCTGTCCAACATATACCTGGACCGACTCGACCGTTTCATCGAACAGCGACTGCTTCCGCACCACAATCTAGGCAACAAACGTCGTCTCAACCCTGAATATGAGTACCTCGGCGTCGAGATCGCGAAGGCCCGACGACACGGCGACCGGGAAGCCCTGCGGCACCTAAAGGTCCAAAGGCGTTCCCTGCCCAGCCAGGACCCCGACGACCCCGGCTACCGTAGGCTGCGATATTGCAGGTACGCAGACGACTGGTTGCTCGGATTCATCGGCCCCCGGCGCGAAGCCGAGGAGATCAAGGAACAGATAAGGCAGTTCCTGCACAAGCAACTCAAGCTGGAACTGTCCGAGTCCAAGACCCTGATCACTCACGCTGCCAGCCAGGCGGCGTCCTTTCTCGGCTACGAGATCAGAGCCCAGCGTGCCAATGACAAGGTAGACCCTCAGGGGCGACGCTCCGTCAACGGCGTGATCGGCCTGTTTATGCCCAGGGACCTGGTGCGCAAGCGTTGCGCTCGCTTCATGCGCAAGGGAAAGCCCGTCTCACTCGGTCATCTGATTCACGATCAGGACTACACGATCGTGATGAAGTACCAGTCCGAGTACCGCGGGCTTGTCCAGTACTACCTGCTGGCCCAGGACGTAAATCGCCTGGCTCACCTGCGCTGGGTCATGGAGACCTCGATGCTCAAGACCCTTGCAGGCAAGCACCGCTCCACCGTCACCAAGATGGCCAAGAAGTACAAGACGACCATCCGGATGCCGGAGGGAATGCGCACCTGCATGCAGGTCACCGTCCCCCGCGACGGAGGCAGAAAGCCACTGGTCGCCCGCTTTGGTGGGCTCCCGCTCAAGAGGCAACGCACCGCCTGGCTCATCGACCGTCAGCCGGTCATGACCAGCGCCCACCGAGGCAACGAGCTGATCGACCGACTCGTTGCCGGATGGTGTCCCGCTGGGTGGTGTAGCCGCGATCTCCGCGTAGCCCCTGGTCATGGGGCGGCCACCGCGCAACTCTCC
>NZ_JACTVJ010000066.1 GCF_014493765.1 Streptomyces polyasparticus | reverse complement strand
AGATCACCTTCGACGGCCGGCTCTCCGCCGCCCGGCGCTGAACCCCAACAACCCCAGAACCACCGTTAGCTTTACAGGCCCCCCACTGGCGGTCACGAAATCGGGTCTGATCATCCTTTCGGGTAGGCGTGGCTGATTGCCACCGTCGTCTTTGACCGGACGTGTTAACTGATCATGTCTTGGCCAAGTTGTTCCCCCATCTCGACAAAGTGCTAGCCGAGGACGTCGTGGACACCGGCGACTCTGTGCGCCTCGCGGCCCGTGTTCGGGCTGATGGGGCGAGATGCCCAGGTTGTGATACATGGTCTTCTCAGGTGCACGACCGCTACGGTCGGCGAATAGCGGATCAGGCGGTCGGCAGCAGACCGGTCGAGGTGCACCTTCAGGTTTCCGGTGCGACCGCCCAGGGTGTTTGCGCCGGACCTTCGCTGAGCGAGTCGACGGTTTCACCTTCCGCTATGGCCGTCGCAGCGTGCTGCAGCGCAAGGCGCTTGAGGCGATTGGCCTCGCTCTGGCCGGCCGCGCTGGGGCTCGCCTCGCACGGATGTCGCGGTGCCCGGTCAGCGCGAACACCCTGCTCAATCTCGTTCGAGCCCTGCCTGAACCGGTGGTCGAGCGAAGCCCCAGGGTGCTCGGCGTCGACGACTTCGCGCACGAGCGCGGTCACGTCTATGGCACTGTTCTCATCGACATCGAGGCCAGCTGGCCCATCGATGTCCTGCCCGACCGCACCGCCGCCACTCTGGCCGACTCGCTCGAGCGGCATCCAGGGCCGTGTGTCGTGACGGTGCCAGTGCGTATGCAGAGGCCGTACGTGCCGCCGCGCCCGATGCGGTTCAGGTCGCTGATCGCTTCCATCTAAGGATGTACCTCTGCGATACGGTCGAGGAGTGCGTCGTCGCCCACCGGGAATGCCTGATCCGACCGCAGCAAGACCCGGCGCCGCCACCGTCCACGCCGGGACATAGGCCGACATGCAAGCGCGCGATCAACACCCATCAACGACACGCCGCAGTACGAGAGTTGTACGCCGTCGGCGCCAACATCACCCAGATCTCCGAACGGCTCGGCCTGGACCGCAAGACCGTCTGTCGCTATGCGACGGCGCCCGCGCCAGAAGCCCTGCTGGGTCCATCCCGGCACATTCACGGACCGCTGCAGCGCTTCCATGCTTACCTCAAGCAGCGGTGGAACGAGGACTGCACCGACAGCAGCCGTCTCTACCAAGAGAAGCGGCTGACTTCCTGTAGAAGAGGGCGGGAGGCGCGAGGACATGGAGGTCGTGAGGTGCTGGGACGTTCGCAGGGGACTGACCAGCAAGGTCTATCTGCTGCCCGATGACCGGGCTCGCCCGTTGCCGCCCACCGCGACTGCTTGCGCAGTCAAGGCATCAAGGCCACCCATACACAGCCCGACGACCAGCGCCGGGAGCGTAGGCAACGCGGCAGCGCCGACGGCCGACCCCCGGCTTTCGACAAATCCTAGTACCGACGCCTAGCTGAGGGCGCCCCCGGGGGAGCTCGGATTTGGCCAAGCACGAGCTGTTGGCGACGGCAGGGGGCTGGAACGAGGTCAGATTCTGGCAACGATTATGGCTGCACAAGTTGCTTATTTTGCCGCAACACGGCGTCTGTTCCCATAGGTGACAAACATCAACGATCGAGGGAGTAGAGCGTGATGGCGGCAAGTGGGCGAGCGGATCTGGAAGGCAGCAATTTGCGCCGGAGGACCCTGTTGCGTTCCTCTGTGGGGCTTGGCGTTGGGTCCTGGGTAACAGGCAGTGTCACTGATTCCGGTGCCGCGCAGGCTACTCCTGCGCGCCAGAATACCTATCGCCTGCGCACTCACCTCACAAAGCTACAGAGGATAGCGGAAGCAAATGGCGGGAATCGTGCCGCTGGTCAGCCGGGCTACGACTATTCGGCCCGATATGTCGAGACCGTACTAAAGAGTTCCAGGCTGGCGGTTCATCGTGATTATTTTGACTACGAGACACTGCAAACTCCACGGCAGAAAGTGGAGCAGAGCACACCCAGGGCGAAGATCGTGCAGAATTTCCCTGCCTACGGAGTTTCTTGGTCCCCCTCTGGGGGTGATACGGGAAAGCTCCTGGCGCCTGATGACGTGTTCGGGGACTCGGAAGGCAGCTGGGACGGAGTGGAAAGCGAGGGCGGGATCGCTCTCCTCAAGCTGAGGCAGGGCAGCAAGACGCAGGTCAGCCAAGCCACTGCGGGTTTGTCTGGCTTGACCACCCAGTGTCACGTCCCCCACCAAAGCCCCCGCGCTCAGCGCGCGGGCGACTCGGTGCGTCGGCAGCTCACCCTGGCTGCCGCTGCAGGAATCAAGGCAGTCATCTTCTACTCTGACAATCTTCACTTCCTTGAATTCAACCCTGGGCAGGACAGGGATCTCCTGCCGACAACGTCAGTTGACGGTAGTGAGGCTGATCTACTTCTCCAGGACTTGGCGGCTGGCCCCGTTGTGATCCACGTCGATCTTGAGGTCAGGCTCGTTCGGACGGAAACTTTCAACATCATTGCAACCACTCCGGGGGTGACATCGACGCACCTCATCGGTGCTCATCTCGATAGTGTGCCAAGCGGTCCCGGAATTAACGACAATGCGTCCGGAGTGGCAGTACTCCTCGAAACTGCACTCAAACGTGCCGGCGACCGTCGCAATCCATGGCGATTCTGCTGGTGGGGCGGGGAGGAGGCTGGCGCGCAAGGATCTTCACGGTTCGTTCGGGAACTCCAGGCGTCCGGTGGAATCGACCGGATCAAGGGGTACGTGAATCTTGATATGGCTGCATCACCCAACCACGTAATCAGCGTGTATGGAAACGATCAAGGGTTGGAGGGTCTATATACTGAATACTTTCAAGATAGTCAGCAGCCGTGGGTCCGGGAGGACGTAAGCGTTGGAAGCGACCACCGGCCGTTCATGGCGGCAGGAATCGCCGTCGCAGGGCTGGGCACCTGGGGGCCACATCAGGTCAAGACGGATGAAGAGCACGCCCTTTTCGGAGGAACCGCAGGGGAGCCGTACGACCCCAATTATCACAGCTCTCAGGACGACTTGGCGAACGTAAGTTGGAGTGCGCTTGCCACCTGCGCGGCGGCGACCTACGCCGCAAATCGCGCGGTCACAGAGTAGGCGGGGGCGTCTCGCCCTTCCCGAAACGGACACCATCATGCTCGCCGATGGGTGTGTCCGAAGGTCGCGTCAGCCGAGTGTGACCGATCATGATCCCGCGACGGCAGCAAGATCGAACGCACTGGAGCCGAGTTGAGCTGTTTTGTGTTTTGTGGATTCTCAGATGCCAGGGTTTCGGTCCCGGTGAAGGAGGGCCATCAGCTCCATGCCAGCAGGACCCCGTAAATACGTCGACGAGCTTCGCGAGCGTGCAGTCTACGAGGTGAATGGCACTGGCCGTCCCGTCTCGCATGTCGCCAAGGATCTCGGCATCTATCCCGAGGCTTTGCAGCAGTGGGTCCGACAAGCCGAGGCCGACCGCGGCGAGCGCGACGACCGGCTGACCACCGCCGAACGTGACGAGCTGAAGCAGCTCCGCAAAGAGAACGCCGAGTTGAAGCAGGCCAATGAGATCCTGACGGCCGCCTCGGTGTTCTTCGGACCGAACTCCCGCTGAATGCTCTGGAGATGGCACTGCGGCGGCGTCGCACAAGGAAGGACTCAAAGGCTCATCCACCACAGCGACAGAAGATCGCAATACGTCTCAATGCGGCACACCGATCGGCTCTCCGAGGCCCAGAACAGGGGACTGTCTTGTTCTTTCTGACAGACCCCGGCAACGCCGTTCCGGTCGTGTTCGGACGACGACAGGAAGGCCGCGCGTCGCGCGCCGCGGGACCGATGCCGATCGATCCCGCGGCGCGCACTGGTCAATCCGCTCTCGCCATGGTGTCGTCTTTGTGCGCGGTGGCCTACGGCCTGCGGCTGGCAGATGAGCGGCGTCGCCCACGCGGATGGAGGACGATCCCTGCTTCCAGGAGGAGGTCGCGGGTGAAGCCGTAGGAGCGGCCGATGTCGATCGCGATGCTGTGCACGGAAGCACCGTGGTGATAGGCGGCAGCTACTTGCTCCCGGAGCCGGTCACGGTCCGTGCCGGTGATCCACAGGTAGCTGCGTGTGCCCGGATGACTCACGAGGCGACTGCCTCCTGCTGCGCGGGCAGAACCTTGGTGCCGTGAGGGGTGGCAGGACCGAGCAGCCCCTCCTTCGCTAGGAATTGGGCCGCCTTGCTGACGCTGTCGACGCTGACCTGATAGTGCTCGGCGAGCACGGGCCGGGTGGGCAGGGTGCCGGTGAGCTGTCCGGTGCGGATGCGGTGGCGCAGGTCGTCCGCGACGCGTTTCCACACTGGACGGGACACCACGGGGGTGCCAGTGGTGGCGTAGTCGCCGGCCGGCCGTAGCCGCGTGAGGGCGGCGCGGCGGACGAACTGCGCGGTGGGATACGGGATGCGATAGCGGCGGGCGATCTCATCGGCTGCGGGCACCGGGCGGGCCGGCAGGGTGGCGGTGAGGTCGTCCAGCAGGTCCTCCGCGAGCACCTGATAGCGAGGCGGCTTCTCCACGAGGGCCACCTGCAGTCGTGACGCTGCAACCAGACCCGGTGCTTCCAATGGAGTCATGAGATCCGTGGCCGGGACGGACGGGTGTGCCGGATGTGTGTGGTGACGGTGGTCCATGACGGAGTGCGATCTCCACCTCGGTGCGGCGCAAACTGGTCGAACAGCCATTATTGGGTAATTGCGTGGTGGGATTCGAGGTCCTCAGGGGTACGGCGCGCCGCCATAAGTTGACCGACTACAGGCACGTGGTGACCCCGTCGTGGCCACCGGCGCGGCAGAAAGGCAGCGCCTGCCATGCACACGTTGACGTTCGACTGATCCGGCCCGGGCGCGCCTTCCCGGCTGCACGCCGGCGCGAACACAGCTACTGAGGTTCAGCGGCCGGGGACGTGGCGGTCGTTGGTGTAGGGCGTGGAGCAGTGAGGGCGTCGAGGGGGTGGCGGGCGAGGCGCGCGGCGGCGCTGATGCCTTGGCGTACAGGTTCGCCGTCGTCCCAGATCTTCCAGGCGTGGGCGCGATAGGCGTCGGCGTCGGTGAACGGGCTGAGTATGTGCGTGAGTACCGGTTCGAGGCCGCCCGGCTCCCTCTCCTGCGCGGGCTGGGCGTGTGGTGCAGGGCCGGTGACGAGTTCACCGAGCACGTCGAGAGCGTGCTCGACGCCGGTGAAGGCGCGCTCGGTGCCGGGACGGCGGTGGGCAGCGGCAAGTTCGGCTTCGGCCTTGCCGACCGGGTCGATGACCGCCATGGCGTGGGTCTTGCGCTGGTCGAAGTCGGTGGGGTCGATGATCTGGAGGGCGGCGATGTAGCGGTTCGCGGCGCCTGCGGCTTCGATCAGGTGGGTGAGGCAGGCGCGCAGCCGTTCGCTCTCCCAACGCGCGTGTTCCATTCTGGCCTCCCAGCGGACGCGTTGGCGCGCCAGATGCAGGTTGGTCCACACCGTCACCGCGCAGACCAGGATCGAGGCGGCGGCGACGACGGCGGATGTCTGGGCCCAGCAGGGCAACACGAGATCAAATCCCTTTTCGGGTCGGCGTGGTGGGAGTGGGTGTCAGTGGCGGGGGCGTTCGAAGTACGCCTTCGCGTCCTGTTTGCAGCAGTTGGCGATCAGCAGGGCGCCGAGCGTGGCGTCGGCGAGTGCGGTGACCTGCCCGGTCAGGACGTTGATGATGCCTATGACGGTGACCAGGGCGCCGAGGGTGATCGCGCCGATGCGCAGGCCGCGTCGGCCGCGCGGCATGCGGGAGGCGAGGGTGAGTGCGGTGGTGGCCAGGAGGAGCGCGAGGAGGCCGAGCGTGTACAGGGCGCCGGCTGTGTAGTCCTCGAGTCCCGGTGCGTCGAGGGTGTCGCCGCTGGCCACGGCCTGCGCGCTGATCATCACCAGGGCGCCGCTGAGCAGGTTGAACGCGCCGACTACGTACAGCACGATGCGGGCGATCTTGACGCTGCCCGGCATGACCGGTGGCTCCGGGTCCGGCTGGGGTCGGGCGGGGTGGGGGGCGTAGGGGTGGAGCTGGCTCACGAGGGGTGTCCTGATCGGCTAGTCGGCAGGGGCGGGATGGATGGTGAGGGGGAGGTCGAGCAGGACGCCGCCGGGCGCGGTCAGCCGCACCAGGAAGGCGCCCGCGGTGTCACCGGCGAACAGATCGGCGAGCGTTACCGTGCCGTCGCGGCCGGTGGGGGCCAGGGTGAGGGTGCGCTGGGGCTCACCGGCGGCGTCGATGAAGTACGGACAGTCCGCGGCAGGTTCCCCTGCGCCGTCCAGCACGGTGGCGGTGAGGGCGACGCCCTCAAGCGGGGCACCGCGGTGGGTGGCGGCAACGGTGACGGGGCCGTTGAGGAGTTCCCCGACGGTTGCTTCCAGCGGGCTCCCCTCGACGTGGGTGAGCTGGTCGGCGGTGCGGGCGGTGATGGCGGCCGTGAACGACGTGTCGACGTCGGGGTGTTCGGCCACGCTGGCGCGGATGGTGAACCGGCCGGCCAGTTGGCCGGCGTTGATCACCGGGGCGGTGGCGATGCCGCGCCGGTCGGTCGTGACACTCACCGTGCGCGTGTCGTCGCTGAAGCGGGCCTGTGTGGTGCCGCGGATCTCGAAGACGACCTGCACCCCGGCGCCGGGGGTGGCGTCGACGCGCAGCGCGCTCGTCTGCGGGCGGATCGCGAACGTCTCGCCCAGATACGCGGTCATCTGCCGGGAGCTCACCGCGTGCAGGGCGGTGACCGGAAGCGGCTTGGACGGTGTCGGCTTCGGGTCGGGCTTGGCGCTCGCTGGTGGCGGTGTTGCGGGGTGGGATGTGGCAGGTTCTGGTGTAGTACGGGGCGGAGAGGTCGGCTTCTTCTCGGCCGGCTGATCCGGCGTGCGCGCTGGCGGCTTCGCGGCCTCCACTGTGTCGCCGGGGACGGGTCTGTACGGTCAACGGTGGATCTTCGAGCAGGAAGTAACACCTGATGACAGACGTGACCGTGTCGGCTGAGG
>NZ_JACTVJ010000065.1 GCF_014493765.1 Streptomyces polyasparticus | reverse complement strand
CCTGGCCATCCTCGGCCTGGCAGCCGCACTGTGCTGCTACAAGCGACTACTCCGCCTCACCACATAGGACAACGTCTTAACGGACGCCATGTACCGGAGATCATCCGAGTAGAGCAGCTCCGCCGCTACTACAACCGGTCGAGGCCGACCAGCTGGATCCGCCGACCCCAGGAGGAAGCCGACATGGACAGGTCAAACGCACATGCGGGCTGTGGCACGACCTTGAGGTGCGCCGGGCGTGTTGCGTGTGAACGTCTCCATAGTGGGCATCACCATGGAGTTAGTTTCCGTGCAGTCAGTGCGGTTTGTACAACTCCGAGAAGGTGATTCCGTGGTCCCCGGCGAGATTGTATGCGGAAGCGGGTCGATTATCCTCAATGAGGGCCGCGAGAGAGTAAGCGTCGTGGTTACCAACAATGGGCTGCGGCCCGTTGTTGTCGGCTCACACTTTCACTTTGCTGCAGCGAATCCGGCCCTTGATTTCGATCGGGCGAAAACGTTTGGGTGTCGGCTGGACATTCCGGCCGGTGACATGATGCGGTTCGAGCCGGGAGTGGAAGAACCGGTCACCCTCGTACGCATGCCGAGCGTGCGGGGAGTTAAGCCCCTGTCGGACATCCTCGATGCCCTTGGCCTGCCGCACGCCGACGGTGAGAACCACGACGACACCGCGGGCGGGAACATTTACTCCCCCTCCGCCACGCTCTCGCCCGCCACGCTCTCGCGTGAGGAGTACGCGAGGAGGTATGGGCCCACCGTCGGTGACATGGTCCGGCTTGGTGACACCGACCTGTGGGTGAAAATCGAGAAGGACTTCACCACGTACGGCGATGAGCTGACGCTCGATTTGGGCGGCGTCGTCCGCTGCTCGATGGGCCAGTCTGAAGTTGGGCGCGATGAGGGTGCTCTGGACACGGTCATCACTAACGCGATCATCATCGATTACACGGGCATCTTCAAGGCCGATATCGGTATCCGCGATGGTCTGATCGCCGGGATCGGCAAGGCCGGAAACCCCAACACCATGGCGGGTGTCGCGGCCAGTATGGTCGTGGGTCCCGAGACGCAGGTCATCGACGCGGCCGGGGACATCATCACGGCCGGGACCGTCGCGGCAAACGTACAGGTCCCCTCGCAGACGTTCCTGAACAGGCTGCTCCACTCCGGTGTGACGACCCTGATCGGCGGAGGTAGCGGCCCCGGCACCGGCTCAGGCATGAGTAGCACTGTCCCCGGCGGCTGGCACACCCTTAGGTTCCTGGACTCCATGGACCCCGCCCCTCTCAACTTTCTCCTCCTCGGGGCGGGAAACGCGTCATACGGCTCCTCCTCCTTCGCCGAACAGGCTGTCAACGGGGCAGGCGGGTTCCTTGTCCACGAAGTGCGTGGCGCCACTCCTAATGTTGTTGACGAATGCCTGAGGGCTTCTGATGTCCTGGGCGCCGCGGCCGTGCTGGTGTCCGACACACTCAACGAGGCCGGGTTCGTCGAGTCCACCCGCGATGCCCTCGGTGGCCGCGTGTGCATCCTGCCCGATGTGGACGGCATCGAAGGCGGTCACGTCCCCGACCTGCTCGCCCTCCTCAGTAACTCCCTCGGCAACGTCCTGGCCGGCACGAGCGTGGCCAGCAGGCCCTACACCACCAACTCGATCGACTCATTGGCCCTGGCTGCCCGGAAACGTCTCAAGCGCGCCGGCTCTACCTCTGCGGAAATCGACGCGCTTGCGGATAGCCAGATCCGTAAGGAGACACTCATGGCGACTGAGGTCTTGCACGATCTCGGGGTGATCCCGATGATGACCGGCAGCACCATGTTGCCAGTTGCCAATCTCGAGATTCCGCGCCGCACCTGGCGCACCGCGCATCATATGTTGAACGTGATGGGCAAACTGCCCGAAGACAACGGCAGTGGCAGTGACAACTTCCGTGTCAGGCGGTACCTCGCCAAGTACACGATCAATCCAGCCATTGCCCACGGCATCGGGCACCTTGTCGGGTCGGTAGAGGTCGGCAAATACGCCGACCTGGCCCTGTGGACACGACAGACATTCGGTCTGGCGCCGGTGCAGGTCCTCAAGGGCGGAGCATCCGTCCTTTTCGATGGCAGCACCCCGCTGAGTACCGACCAGAGCTTCCTGGCCTGCGCCGAGGGTGTCGACAGGGGGGTGCTAGGGGATGCACTTACCCCGCTCGGGCTGCGGCACAAGATCGTGCACATCCAGCGGGTCCGCGCAGTCAGACACGACGACATGAAACTCAGCACCAGAGCTGGGCGCATCGAGGTCGACCCGATTACCTATCAGGTGCGGCGCGACGGAGGGCTCGTAGAATGCTATCCAGTTGAGGAAGTTCCGCTGGGTCAGAATTACTGACTCTCAACGGTGGGCGCATCGGAGTAAATCTGAGTGATGAATCACAACAGCGATGACAAACTCATCGTGCATCAATTTGGGAGTAGCTCGTGACTGATCGACGCTTCATGGTGGGCCTGCACCCGACTGAAGGCGACCGATTGATGGTGCATCTAGCAGCGAGCGTCGCTAAAGAATGTCGGGAGCGAGGCGTGAAACTTAGTGCCGCTGAGGCTGAAGCGCTGTTGCTTGAACATATCCACGCGGGGGCTCGCGACGGCAGAACTGTAGCGGAACTTACTAGATCGGCCAGAGAACTCATCGCACGTGAAGACGTCTTGCCTGGGGTTCCGGAAATGATCACGGAAGTGTCTGCGGATGCTGTCTTTCTGGACGGCACCCATACCGTCGTAGTTACCAACCCAATCAAATGAGAGGGTTTCCGCTTATCCTGCGGCTTGCCGACGGCAGAGCTAGCGACGACCTGGCTCTCCTACGACGACGAGTGAGTACTCGGCTGCGACTCGATTCGGGGGCTTCGGAGCCCTGGTGCCGTCGTCGGGCAAGGTGAATTGTTGCGGGTGCAGCGGCAATTCCGTGACGGTCGCATGTCCATTACTAGGAAGAGACGTACCGCGAGCAGGGAGCTCATGATGGGTGGTGTAGGGGGGGGGAATTGCTGGGGGGAGGGGAGTCTGATGCTGTGGTGCTATGGCGCCGTTGTCAGCAGCGGGATTTTTGTTGGTGCAGCGGCGGTAATTCTGTGACGGCTGCATGTCGATTGCTGGGAAGAGACCGTACCCCGCGAGCAGGGAGCTCATGATGACGGTAACCGTAGACGCTGAGGCTGGGCTGACGCCGGCTGAGGTCTTTGTTTCGCAGGAGCTCGCTGAGGATCTGGTGGCTGAAGCGACTGTCGACTTCGATGACGCGCTGGATGCGGTCCGCAAGTCCCATTTGATTGCCCCGTTCTCCTCGCCTGAGCTGCATGACGACCCGCTGGCGTTTGTGGGCGCGTTGATGGTCGGGACGGCAGGGACGTTGGCGAGTGTTCAGTGTATTCGGCGTACCGCGGGCAAGGGGTCTGGTTGGTCCATCACGCGGCCGTGGAGCACGAACACGGATCGCGGGGCTGTCGGGCAGGTCGTCGTGGCGAGAATGGCCAAAGAACTGTTCGCTTATGCCTGCGTCATGGAGGGCGGTGTTAGCGCGGTCCGTGTCAGTAGCTCCGCGGACGATGGCGCAACCTGGAGTGAGTGGCGTGGGTCCGTCGAGGCGCTCGGTAGGGCTCCTTTGAGGGTGGCCGCCGGCCGTGACGCCACGGATCCGATTGTCTGCGTGACTCGTGCGGACGGCCTGGCGCTCTGCAAGGGCGACTCGATGGGTTATGGCGGCGTGATCCGTCTCACCGGCCTCACGGACGAATACTGCGTGACCGAGGTACCGGCGCCTTCCTCGGCGGGCGCGGGCGGGCGGTGGTTTCTTTTCGCCGTGCGGCTCGAGGCCTCGAAGCTGCAGGCATTCATGGTCGAGCTCCGGGAGGACCCGGCCCCGGTGGCGGCGCGTATCGCCGACAGTGAAACGGACCACGCACTCGCCACACAGGGCAGTCTCCACGCCGTGGTCCGTCCATACGGGGCTCCTGAGGGCCGCAGTTGGGTGGACCTGCTCTACACATCAGAGCACCGGCAGCTGCATAGTGTGCGCTACTCCTATGCGACACAGACCGGGCAGGGCGGAGCGTTCGCCGCCCCCGAACGCTTTCCAGGCGGCCTTGTGGCCGATCTGGTGGTCCGCGCACCGACGGAAGAGACCTTCTTTTGTGTGGACAGCACAGACGACTCGTCGCGGTTGTGGGTTCTCGAGACTTCGGGGAAGGGTTGGACTCTGCCGACCGCCATGAGCCGTGACTGCGAGGTCGTCGCGGCGGTGCCGGGATACATGGGGTGCCTCTTCTGCCGGCGTGACGGGGAAATGTGGAACGAGTATTTCACCGGAAAGGAATGGGTCACGCTGTCGGTCATTGCCGAGAGCGACGATCCCAGTGTGAAGGTGCGGGTGCGGGAGACGGCGCGCCATCGGGTAACCATCACGGTCTGTAACGCGGCGGGGGTCCCCGTCCTGGGCGCGGCCGTCTACCTGAAGGTGGACAGCGACGACAGCGAAGCGGCGTATGAATGCTTCGTCAACGGAAAATCCACCTGGCTTACCAGCTCGCCGCCCTCCTCGCCAGTGGGGGTATCGGACTACTCCGGCAAGATGACTCTGGTCTTTCCCCCGGATGGCCTGGCAGCGCCGGACCTCGTGTTTCAGGTCGCCGGAATCCAAGAGACTTACCATATCTACGGTGCGGAACCGGCGCTCGACTACCTAGCAGGCCTGGACTCAGATTACAATCCCACCGACCATAAGCGCACCTACCCGACCTTCGACGAAGACGGAGAAGCGCTTAAGGAAGCCAAGCTCCCGGACGGCACTCCGCTACTCCCCCCGACTACCAGCCGGCACACGCTGCGAGAAACGGCACAGACCATTCTGGCCCTTACCGCACCGGCGGATGAGAGCTCTGCAGCGGGTTTCCTGATCACACGCGCCCCGGACGGACCGCGTTTCACCCGACTCGACACCCCCCACGCAGTCGAATCCGCCCGCGCAGCGGCCCTGATCCCGGTCCCGCCGGAACACCGGGACGACAACAGTTGGGCCGCCGGCATCATCGGCTCCATCTGGTCCGGCTTCAAGACCGGCGCCATCATGGTGGATTCCCTGCTGTGGAACGCCGGAAAAAAGACGTGGGATCTGCTCTTCAAGCTCGGCGATGCCACCGTTCGGCACCTGACGTTCGGCGTATTCGACGGGAAGCAGGTGTGCGCACTGCTCGCTCAGGTATTCGAATGGGTGGGCGCCACGGTTGACAAGGTCGTCGACTGGCTGAAAGCCATCTTCGACTGGGCTGCCATCAGGAACACTCAGAAGGCGCTTCTCAGCGCCATGGACCGATCGTTTACCTTTGCGAATGCGGCGCACGAAATCCTGACGCAACACACTGCCGACGCATTCGATTACATGAAAAAGGAGACCCGTCAGGCATTCACTGCGCTCAAGGGGGACCCCGAGTGGGACCGGAAAATCAAGTACAACATCCCGCCCGAACTCCCCGATCACAGGGAAGAATACCCCGAAGGCGTGGCCACCAGCGCACACACCAACTGGGCTCACGAGAAAATCCCGCTGTCCAAGATCCCCAACCAGAATGCGCCGACGCCAACGGTACCGGAAGAACTCACTTCCGCGATGACGCCTGCGGTAGAAGACGAATTGGTAAAACAGTATACCGGCGTCAGCGGTGGCGCCGGCGGGATGTTCGACAACAAGGAAGACTTCCAGTCAAGCACCATGCGGAGCCTGCTGGAACTGATCGAGAACATCGCGGTGTCCTCGATCAACGCAGGGAAAGCCGTCGCCACTGCGGCACTCAACGGGCTCCAGGCGGTCCTCGATGGGATCCGGGAGTTCCTCACCGGGAAGCTCGAACTCCCGCAGCCAATCAAGGCCATGTGGGACTGGCTGATGGGCACCGAGAACGCCCCGTGCACACCGGCCGCCATCCTGGCCATGACCCTGGCCTTCCCGGTGACCATTGGCTACAAGCTCGTCGTCACCATTACCGGCCAACCCGCCAGCAGCGAGCCCTTCCCCGGCGGGACACTCCCCTCCACAAGAGCTGACGACACGCATGACATCATCGGTATGGTCGCCGGAATTGTGCGCAATTCATGCGCACTCTGGATGCCCATGTCGGAGATTCTTGGAACCGGCGGGGAAGCAGCGGAAAAGCTCCTGTCGATCACCGCGAGTTGCACGGCGCTCGCGGTCCTCCTCGACCTCATCCTCACCTATTTTGCAGACTACGGCGTATATGCCCCAGATCTCTCAATCATCCCTGACGACGGTCGAAAGCTGTTCATCATCGGGGTTCTGGGCGCGCTCATCGCGTTGTATGCGCGTTTCACCCTCCACATGACAGCAGGGAAGCCTGGTGCGACGGCAGTAAATAAAATTGCTTGTCTGCTGTCCGGGATCACTGCAGCCGCTCTTATCGCAGGCAATACTGTGGCTCTCTTCAAGACCGCCTCCGATGACCTGCCCGGCACACTGCTTTGCCTCGCGGGATTGTTCATGGCGGTGCCGGACCTTTTCGCGCTCGGACAGATCAGCGGCGGCGATACAGCGACCCTCGTTAAGGCGGCAGTGGCTTTTATCTGCCCAATTGTCGCAGGCCTGATCACGTCGAAGGCGTATCAACGGCGCGGCGGCATCAACCCCCCCACGCCTGCAAAACCAGTCCTCGGGTGGGTCGCAATCTCGGAGTATGGCGGAAAGCCGCGGCTCAGCATGTCCGTCAAGGGCCTATTCGGATCCATGGTTCAGATCAAACTCGGAGGATTCTGGAAGGATGTGGACCGACTAGACGAGAAGTGGTGGGACATCGTGTCGTATGATATCGTCAACGCTCCTCCCCAGCCCGTCCAGGCAAGGCTTAGCTTCCGCGGCAACGTGTCAGAAATCGGTGAAAGGGATTTCACCGTGGACAAGCCAACGGTGACATTCCCGGTGGCCGGCTCAACCGTTGAAACACAGAAACCCACATTCACGGGACGCCGGATCACGAAGGCTACCGTTACGCTCCACCACGGCAGCAGCCAGACCGAAGCCCCCGCTGGGGAACCCACCTACGCGGTCGCCCCATCCAGCAACCTCCCCCTCGGACAGAACACCGTTCACGTCACCCAGACCATCTACGGTGTCACGTCCGAGAAACAGCCCCACACCGTCAACATCGTCCCCACCCCCCCCACACCGAAGCCGCGCCGCCGACAGTGGGGACCAAACGGAGGGCTCTACGGCGGCATGGCCTGATCTTTGACATGTGACTGTCGAACGAGTCTCGTACGCGTTCGCTCGGACGGGTACCCCGCATGTCAGGGCGCCCTTCGCGTCTTCGCCTGATCCTGTGTTCCGGATCAAGAAACACACGGGACCTGGCCGTGGACATAAGTGTGCTGCAACGAGACGCGGAAGGCGCGGGGTGATGCGCTCTTCGAGCTCACGGACGCGTTGCTGTGTGTGGACGGACCGGTGCGCACCCTTGTCGACCTGACACTGGTGGCCGAGCGCCGGTGCGGTCAGAGACCGGTCATGGGAGTGTCCAATAGACGGCGGATCCGATGATCAAGGAGACGCCAGATGAGCGAGACCATCACCGAGCACGAGGCCG
>NZ_JACTVJ010000064.1 GCF_014493765.1 Streptomyces polyasparticus | reverse complement strand
TGGTCAGGACACTGCCCAACCTGCCACCAACCCGCACCCTGGCAGCCCTACGACACCACCTAACAAAGTCCTACTAGCGCTTGCGTGCCGTGAGCAGGGCGAAGGACAGGAGTTCGCCGGCGTCTTCCGTGAGCATGTCGATCACGGGCTGTTGCGCCGCCCGCCCGTCCGTGTGGTGCTCCGCACCCGCCCGCGCCCACAGCAGCCAGTCCTGCCAGGCGTCCTCCTGCAACCGCGCCGAGGTGACGTCCACGAGCCCGGTCGTCTCCCACTGGAAGCGCCACCAGTCGGCCGTGTGCCAGGCCATCGCCTCCCAGCCGACGACCTTCCTGATGTGGTCGGGGATGCCGCCGAGGTCGCGGGCCTCGCGGCGCATCGCCGGGGTCGCGATCCCCAACTGCCCGCCCGGGCGCAGGAACCGTACGAGATACGGCAGATAGCCGTCGGCGGTCCCGAAGTACTCGAAGGCATCGATGCTGACGATCGCGTCGAAGCTCTCCTCCTCGAACGGCAGCTGGTGCGCCTCCGCCCGTACGGCCTCCACCCGGTCACCCACGCCTGCCTCGGCGAACACGGCCGCGGCCTCGTCGGCGGCAATCCACCAGTCCGCGGCGACGACCTGGACGCCGAACTCGCGGGCGAGGAAGACGGAGGTGGCGCCCTTGCCGGAGCCGAGGTCGAGGACCCGCATGCCCGGCCGCAGTTCGAGGTCGCGTACGAGGCCTTCGAGCAGCCAGAGCGGGTTCGGCCCCATGTCGAGGTCGAGCAGCCAGGCCGGGTCGTACGCGGAGGAGCGGGGGTAGCGGTCGGGACGGACGAGGTCGTTCAGCGCGGTCATGATCGCGGACCCTAACCCGTCCGCCCCGCACGCGCTCACTTCTTTTCCGTCACGCCCTCCTTCACGCCCTCCGCCGCAACCGCCGCCACGACCTCCACCTCGATGAGCGCCCACGGCAGGAAGAGCTTCGAGACCTCGACCGTCGTGCTGGTCGGCGGGGTCCCCGTGAGGTACGCGCGCCGCACCTCCCCGTACTCGTGCAGGCGGTCGATGTCCGTCAGGTAGGTGCGGATGTTGATGATGTCGGCGAGCGTCGCGCCGTGTGCCTTGAGCAGGGCGTCGAGGGCCTCGAAGATGCCGCGGCTCTGGGCCGCGAGGTCGGAGCCTTCGGCCACCTGGCCCGAGAGCTGCAACAGCGCGCCCCCGCCGGGGAGTTCGATGCGCGCGACCTGGGTGTAGTACGGGCTGAGCGGGGCGGGCGCGGAGGCCGGGTTGTCGAGGGATATCTGCATGGCCGTGCTCCTCAGGATGCGGTGCGGATACGGGCGGTCACGGCTTTTCGGTGCGGATACGGGTCACCGCGGCCGCGATGTCCTCGTGGGCGATCCCGGGGTGGGCCGCGAAGTACTCGCGGATCGTCTCCATCGCCGGGAGGTCGGTGATCTCGGTGGCGAGACGGATGTCCTTGACAGCGAGGTCGTTGGCGAAGTGCATGCCCTCGGCGAAGGCGCGCGGCACCGCGCCGCCCAGGGCGCTGTTGCCGAGCGTGGCCTTGGCGGTCTCCTCGGGGATCCCGAGCGCGTCCGCGAGCCGCATGGCCTCGCCGACGAGGGCCACCGCCCCGAGCACGGCCGTGTTGACGACGAGCTTCAGGGCGGCGCCCGTGCCGAGCGGCCCGGTGCGGGTCACCGTGCCGAGCGCGGACAGGAGTTGCTCGACGGGATCCGCCTCGCCGCCCGCGAGGATGCCGAGGGTGCCGGCCTCCGCCTTGTCGGTACTGCCCGTCACGGGGGCGTCGACGAGAGTGACCTCGGAGGGCAGTGCGGCCGCCAGCTCCCGTACGGCATCGGGTCCGATCGTGGACATCTCCACCCAGTGCGCGCCCGGGAGCAGGGCGGGAACGATCTGGCGGGCCACATCCCGTACCGCATCGGGAGTGGCGAGCATCGTGAGGACGACGTCCGCGTCGCGGACGGCCTGCGCGGGGGAGGCGGCGAGGCGGGCACCCCGGGCGAGCAGGGGTTCGGCGCGTGCGGTGGTGCGGTTCCAGACGGTCAGGGGGTGGCCCGCGGCGAGGAGTCGGGCGGCCATGGGGGCGCCCATGCGGCCGAGTCCGAGGAAAGCGATCTGTGCCATGCCTCGACGCTAGGCGCGGGCCATGGATGCGACAAGCGAATGTCCGGCATGGCAGTCATGCGAGAATCGCATGGTACAGGAGCGGCGGCACGGAACGTCACGGCGCCCGACCGCACCACACCGCGCCCGACCACACCGCACCGGACCGGACCGCACGAGGAGACCGCCCTGAGCACGCCCGCCGACACCCGCGACCTGTCCACCGCCTGGCTGCGGGTCTTCCTCGAAGTGGCCCGGCTCGGCTCGTTCACCGAGGCCGCCCGCGCGCTCGGCTACACCCAGTCCGCCGTGTCACGGCAGATTCAGGCGCTGGAGTCCGCGTTCGGCGGCGGTGCGCTCTTCGACCGGCTGCCGCGCGGCGTGGCGCTCACCGAGCAGGGCCGGGCCCTGCTGCCGCGCGCGGAGGCGGTACTCGCCCAACTCGACGGCGCGCAAGCCGATTTGACCGCACTGCGCGAGGTGTCGGGCGGGCGGCTGCGGGTCGGGGCGTTCCCGACGGCTGGTGCGGCGCTCCTGCCGCGTACGGTGGCGGCCTTCCGTGAGCGGCACCCGCTGGTGGAGCTGCACTGCGAAGAGGGCCTGACCGGCGGGCTGTTGGCGCGTCTGGACCACGGCGAGCTGGATCTGGCGGTCGTCTCGACCACGGCCGGCGCCGATCTGTCCGCGTACGCCCTGCGCAAAGTCCTCGACGAGCCGATGTACGTGGCCGTCCCCGCGCATCACAGGCTCGCCCGCCGTCGCCGGGTGCGGCTGTCCGAACTCTCCGGTGACGACTGGGTGTCGGGCAGTCCGCACAGCGAGCAGGGGCTGCTCGGCCCGGCGGTGCGCGAGGACTTCCACCCTCGCGTCACCTATGTCGCGGCGGAGTGGATCGCCAAGCAGGGGTACGTGGCCGCCGGGCTCGCCGTCGCGCTGATCCCGGCGCTCGCGGCGGACGGGGTGCGGCCGGACATCCGGCTGCTCGCGGTGCACGAGGACGACATCCCGCCGCGGGCCGTGTACGCCGCGACCCTGCGCGGCCGCTCGGTACCGGCGGCCGCGGAGGCCTTCGTACGGCTGCTGCGGGCGGCCGGGCGGGAGATCCGCCCGGCGTGAGGGGACGAGGGGCGGCCGGGCGGGCGATCGCGTGACGCCCGCCCAGCCCAGGGGCTCAGCTCGACGGGGCGAACGCGAGACTCACGCCGAGGCCCGCGAGGACCGAGCCGATCACCTTGTTCAGGGCGCGCTGCCCACGCAGCATCACCGCACGCAGCTTCGTGTGCGAGAAGAACAGCGCGACCGCGCCGAACCACACCAGATGCGCGAACGACATGAACAGGCCGTAGCCCACCTGCTGGACGACGGGTGTGCCCGGCTGCACGACCTGCGTGAAGGTCGAGACCACGAACAGGGTGGTCTTCGGGTTGAGGACGTTGGTCAGGAAGCCGGCGCGCAGCGCGCCGAACGGCGAGAGCGTGGTGGTCCGTTCGAGGTCGAGCTCGACGGGACGCGAGCGGAAGGTCTTGATCCCGACGTAGACGAGATACGCGGCGCCGATCAGCTTGATCGCCGTGAACAGCGCCGTGGAGGAGGCTATGAGCAGGCCGACGCCCAGCATCGTGTACGTGACGTGCACGAGGACACCGGCGGCGACTCCCGCCGCGCCGAGCAGTCCGGTCGTACGGCCGTGCAGATAGCTGTTGCGCACGATCATGGCGAAGTCGGCGCCCGGGCTGATCACGGCGAGGGCCGTGATGACCGCTACGGCGATCAGTTCTGTCATGGACGGATCCTCATTCTCGTGGGTTCGATGCTCAACGGGCGTCCGGATCCTGGACGGTGAGCCGCACCGTCGCCGGATCCTCCCGGGTGTCCTGCCCGCCCTCGCCCGTCAGGTCCCGCGCCATCAGCGTCGCTCCGGCCACCGCGCCCGGCATCAGGAACACGGCGACGAACGGGACCAGGAAGGACACCACGAGCGGTACGCCGAAGCCCCAGACGAGGAGCCGCCGGCTGCGCAGCATGGCCAGTTGCTTGCGGAGGTCGACGCGGCGGCGCTGCAGGGCCACCGAGGTCAGCTCCTGGGTGAGGAAGAAGCCGGTGACGCAGAAGCCGATCGCGGGCACCACGGTCTGGCCGAGGACCGGGATGAAGCCGAGCGCGAAGAGCAGCACGGCCCAGGCGGCGACCCGTACGACGATCCGCAGGCTGTCACGCGCGGAGATCCACAGTTCGCGCACGAGCGGCAGGCCGGACTCGGGCGCGGTGCCGTCCGGGGAGACCGACTTGTCGACCTGCTCGGACAACTCCTCGTAGAAGGGCTGGCCGATCAGGAGGGTCACGGCGGTGAAGGTGACCACGGCGAGCAGCAGGCCGAGCGCGAACACCAGGAAGACCAGGAAGCCGCGGAAGACCGCGAGCCAGGCCTCGGACCAGTCGTCGGCGAAGGGCGTGGCCCAGGCGACGAAATCGTCCGCGCCGTAGGCCAGTCCGATCAGCGCCCCCACGTACAGGACGAGGGTGATCAGACCGGGGATCAGCCCGAAGCCGAACCAGCGGCCGTGGCCGAAGACCCACCGCTGGCCCTTGAGGAGATATCCGAAGCCGGTTCCTAGATCACGCATGCCGCACAGATTACGGGTCGGCTGTGACAGCGCGTGCGGCCGGAGCGGCTGGTGGGGCAAGGCCCTCTTGTTGTGGCCGAGTTGAGCCGGTAGACACCGCGTACCTGTCAAACGAGTGGATCGTGGAGGTACGCGTGGGCATACCAAGACCCGTTCCCGTCCTGCTGATCGGCGCCGCCCTGACCGGGGGCCTGCTGGTGCCGGGCGGGGCGCACGCCGATCCCCGGCCGCAGCCGTCCCCCGTGCGCAGTGCGGAGGCGCAGGAGACCAAGGCCGCCAAGTCGCCCGAGAGCACGGCCGAGCGGGCCCTCGAAGGGCTCGTGCCCGAGTTCTCGCACACCGCCGGCTATCCCCGTGAGCGCGAACTTCCGACCGTGCCGGTGAATCCGGCCGACAAGTCCATCAAGCTCGGCCTCACCCCGTATCACGCGATAGCACCGAAGCTGAACGCCCTGCAGAAGCTGGGCGACCGCGTGAGCGTGGAGATCGCGGGCCGCAGCGCGGGCGGGCATCAGCTGTATCTGGTGACGGTGACCTCGCCGGAGTCCGCGCGGCAGGCGCGCGAGCAGGAGCGGATGCGCGAGCGCATCGAGAACTCTCCCGCAACCGCCGCACGGGACAAGCAGATCAAGGCCGAGTACAAGACCCCGGTCTTCATCAACAACAACATCCACGGCAACGAGTGGGAGGGCACGGACGCGGCCCTGAAGCTCGTCGAGAAGCTGGCCGTCGCACAGGACCCGGAGACCGAGGACCTGCTCGACCACTCCCGCATCTACCTCAACATCACGGCCAACCCGGACGGCCGGATCGCCGGCACCCGGGCGAACGGCAACGGCTTCGACCTCAACCGCGACTTCGTCACGGCCTCGCAGCCGGAGACGCGTGCGATGCGGCAGATCGCGATCGACAAGCAGCCGGCCGTGATGATCGACCTGCACGGCTATGTCAACGGCACGCTGATCGAGCCGACCACTCCCCCGCACGGCGAGAACTACGAATACGACCTCTTCCTGAAGAACACCTATGCCAACGCGCTCGGCATGGAGGCCGCCGTCAACGGCCTCGGCTACACGGAGGAGAAGGACGGCGTGCAGCCCGTCCAGATCCCCTTCCGTGACTCCGAGGAGGGCTGGGACGACTGGCCGCCGATCTTCACCCCGCAGTACATGCCGTTCCACGGGGCGACCGCCGCGCACACCATCGAGTTCCCGCTGCAGGTCAACAACCGGGCGTACGACACGCTGCCGGTCGAGGAGCTGCGGCGGCGCGCGGCGGTCAACACCGATATCGCGGGCGCGGCGATGCGCGCGACCCTCGACTTCGTCAAGGAGCGGGGCGATGCGCTGATCGCCGACCAGATCGAGACGTTCCGGCGTGCGGACGCGGGCGAGGCGCAGGTGCCGGTCTCACCCGAGACCGTCCCCGGGGTGCCGGGCATCGGGCCCGAGGACGTCTACACGACCGACTTCTCACGAGCGTACGTGATTCCGGCGTCGGGCCCGTCCCAGCGCTCGGCGACGGCGGCGGCCCGGCTCGTGGACCATCTCCTCGCCAATGACGTACGGGTGGAACGGACTCTGCGCGAGTTCCGGGTCGGCTCGAAGGTCCATCCGCGCGGCTCGTACGTGGTCGATCTGGAGCAGCCCAAGCGCGGGATGGCGAATGTGCTGCTCGCGGACGGGCGGGACATCAGCGACAAGGTCTCGGTGATGTACGACATCTCGGGCTGGAGCCTGGGGCGTCTGTGGGGCGCTTCGGTCGTCGAGATGAAGGAGGGGCGCCTCGACGTCCCGCGCACGGTGGTGCGTTCCGCGTCCTCGGCCGGCTATGTCGCCCCGTACGGCGATCTGCAGCTGCGGCTCGACGACCCGCAGGAGATCGCGGCCCTCAACTCGCTGCTCGCGTCCGGTGTCCGGGTGCTCGGCGCGGCGGACGGCAGCGCGATCGTGCCGGGTTCCGCACGGCGGGAGGCGGCGAAGCTCGCGCGCGAGTACGACGTGGTCTTCGCGGCGACGCGGACGCGCGGGACGGAGCCGCTGGAGCGCACCCGGGTGGCGGCGGCCGTCACGTCCGGTGAGCTCTTCGCGCTGCGCGAGATGAACTTCGAGGTGCTGCCCGTCTCGACGGCGACGCTGAACGCGGGCTTCGACTGGTCGAAGGCGGATGTCCTGATGGTGTCGACGGGCCTGGACCACAGCGCCCTGAACGCACCGGCCCGGGCCGCCCTGAACGCGTTCCTCACCGGTGGCGGCGGTGTGGTCGGGCTCGGCGAGACGGGGGCCGGGCTGTCCTCGGCCGCGGGGCTGCTCACGGCGAAGGCGGTCGCGGGCAACGGCGATGCCAACGGCGTGGTCCGGGTGGCCAACCCGGGCGGCAGCCCGGTCACCGCGGGCGCTCCGGACACCACCTTCGTCTACTCCCCGGTGTGGTTCACGGACCTCGGTCCCGGGGTGCGCGTCGAGCAGTCGTATGCGACGGGGAACCCGCTCGTGTCCGGCCACTGGCGCCCGCTGGAGGACGGCACGGGCGGACCGGCGGATGCGGCGGGCCGGGCCTCGGTGGTGAGTGCGCCGGGAGCCGACGGTTCGCGGGTGTATCTCTTCGGGACGGAACCGCTGTTCCGTGCTCACCCGAAGGGGGTGTTCCCACAGATCGGGCGGGCTTTGCTGGGGGCTTCCGGCTGAGTTCCCGGGGGCCGCGGCCGCGGCCCTACCGGCATATCGCGGATCAGTGACTCGTGTGTCACGGGTTCGTGATCGTCGATCTCCCTCGATTGCCTCTCCCGGCCGGTGATTGATAGGCATGGATTCCGCATGCAACGATCAATGGCCAATGGCCGGGGGAGGCCCGATGAAGTTCGACATGGGTGCGTCCGTGTTGTCGAATCTGCGGTCGCAGTCGCAGGGTTCGA
>NZ_JACTVJ010000063.1 GCF_014493765.1 Streptomyces polyasparticus | reverse complement strand
ACCCAGCCTTCCCTTCAGAGGAACTGCACCCTTCGGAGTTGGCATGACTACCTCCCCTTGTCGAGTACATGGCCCGGGGGGTGGTGTCACCAGCTCCGAAGGCACTGACAGACCGCTGATTAGGGGCATGACCACCGTCCTCTTCGCAGGTCGGGAGGCTCTTCGTAATGTGGATGTGGCGATCAGTGCCGTGGCAAGGCCGGGTGAACAGCACCGAAAGAAGCCCGACGTGATCGATACCAGCGACATCGACGTCTACCTCGGCCTGGACGTCGGCAAAGGCGAACACCACGCCACCGCACTCACCCCGACCGGCAAGAAAACCTTCGACAAGCGACTGCCCAACAGTGAACCCAAGCTCCGCGAGGTCTTCGCCAAACTGCAGGCCAAGCACGGCACCGTGCTCGTCATCGTCGACCAGGTGGCCTCCATCGGCGCCCTGCCGCTGGCCGTCGCCCGCGATGCGGGCTGCCACGTCGCCTATCTGCCCGGCCTGACCATGCGCCGGATCGCCGATCTCTACCCCGGCGAGGCCAAGACCGACGCGAAGGACGCCTTCATCATCGCGGATGCGGCCCGGGCGATGCCGCACACACTTCGCTCGATCGACCTCGACGACGAGACCATCGCCGAACTCCAGATGATCGTCGGTTTCGACGACGACCTCGCCGCCGAGGCAAACCGCCTGGCCAACCGGCTCCGCGGCCTGTTCACACAGATCCACCCGCACCTCGAGCGGGTCATCGGCCCACGCATCCAGCACCCGGCAGTCCTCAAACTGCTGGACCAGTTCGGATCCCCGGCCCAGATCCGCAAGGCCGGCCGCCGACGACTGATCACCTTGATCCGGCCGAAAGCCCCGCGGATGGCCGAGCGGCTGATCGAGGACATCTTCACCGCGCTCGACGAACAGACCGTCGTCGTTCCCGGAACGGACGCCGCCGCACTGATCGTCCCGAGCCTCGCTGGCTCGCTCCAGGCGGTGCTTGAACAGCGCAAACTCCTAGCCCACCGGATCGAGCAACTCCTGGACGCACACCCTCTTTCCGAGGTCCTGATGTCCATGCCCGGCATCGGCATCAGGACCGGCGCCCGCATCCTCATAGACGTCGGCGACGGCACCAGTTTTCCCAGTGCCGCCCACCTAGCGGCCTACGCCGGCCTCGCTCCAGCGATCAGAAACTCCGGGTCCTCGATCCGCTGCGAGCAGCCCTCCAGACGAGGGAACAAGCAGCTCAAACGCGCCTTCTTCCTCTCCGCATTCGCCGCGCTAGCCGACCCGGCCTCGCGGACCTACTACGACAAGAAGATCACCCAGGGCAAGCACCACACCCAAGCACTCCTCTGCCTCGCCCGCCGCCGAGCCGACGTCCTCTTCGCAATGCTCCGCGACGGCACCTTCTACCAACCACCAACCCCGATTGCCCCTTGACCAAAGTCATAGGGACACCCCCCCCGGGATTCCCACTGCCCTTCCACGACTTCGGACGAGCCGTCACGCCTCCACGTTAGGAGCGGCCGTACGGGACTGGCGCCGCCGCTGGACAGCGATGATGCCACTGCCAGCCGCGACGAGCGCGATGCTGGTGGCGCCGGCAACCATCGGGTCGAGCATCGGGACGACCACGGTGACGGGTCCGGCGACACACCCTGCCTCACTACCAGTGAGGCAGTTGCTGTTCGGTGCAGTAACCGTGTTGCTGAGCTGGTCGCCGTCCGGATTAGGGGCACTGGCCAGAGCCGGAGCCCCGAACAGTCCAGCGCCCAGTACCGTCGCAGCGCCCGCGGCGACGAGGATGCGCCGCGCACCGTGAGACAGGCCACGCGAGGAAGACCCGAGGTTACTCATAACGCTTCTACTCCTTGTTGGGATCACACCAAGTTGAGGGATAGCAGGGGTGACGGCTGGAATCAGCTCCATTTGACCAAATGCGACCGTGCATACGTAACGTAACCTGCTTGACCTGATGTATAACGAATGACGGTCAGGTCTGACGCTAAGTCACCTAACTGGCCCTCAAGTGTTTTCCACACTAAGGAAATTCCCTTGCAGCAACCGCAGGATGGCCACTCGACCAGAGATACGCCAAATAGGCATTGTCCTGGCGAGATGGCCTGTCTTTGCGTAATAGGAGGCGACCATCGTGCACAGGATGATCAGACTGCGGATTCTCCGTTCCGAGTGGCGTGTCCCTATCGATGATTGGGAAAGAATTGAGCACTCTCCTGGCCCTGCGTGCTCCTTTCGCGCAGTTGCCGTCAGGCCTCATCGGGCTCGTCCTGTTCACCCTGCTGGCTTGCTGGGGTGCGTGGGCGCTGGCCAGTACACGGGGATTCCAGCGCGGCGCAGAAACCCTGTTGATGTGGACGGTGTTGCTGGCCGGGCACATCATGACCGTGACGCTCTTCGTGGGCGCGGCACTTCAGTCGCTCGACGCGGGAACGCTCACTGTGGTGAATGCCATGCTCGTGGTTGCGGAAGTCGGATACGCGAGGCTTCCAGCGCCTCGCGCGCGGGCCCGGCAGGCACGAGAGAGCGTGCGCAGGGCCCTTGGATACATGCCTAGGAACGTACTGCGGCACCCTGCGACGCTTGCCTTGGCCGCTATGGTTGCCGTCCAGTACACGGTGCGTGCGCTGATGGGGGCACGTCTGCCGCTGCGGGACTGGGACGGGCTCGCCTACCATCTCAACGGTCCTGACAACTGGCTGTTCAACCACGCCATTGGCCACACCCCGCAGAACCTGTTCTCTGACGTGTACCCGCTTGGGCAGGGCCTGTTGACGGCATGGACCGGGGCCTTCCTCGGTTCATACCAAGGACTCTGGGCAGTGCAATTCCTATTCTCCACAATGCTTCTGCTTGCCACCGCCTGTCTGGCCCTGCGGTGCGGGGCCAGGCCCGCACATGCGGTGTTCGCCGGTCTGGGGATGCTCGCAGTGCCCATCGTCTTCCTGCAGACCGATACGGCCTACGTGGACGTGGCGAACGCGGCAACCTGTATGGCCACCCTGGCGGTGCTGTTCACGATTCAGCCCCAAGAGGTCGCTTCCTACAGTGCCTTGCGTGCGCGCATGTTTGCTCTCGGGGTAAGTGCGGGATGCGCGGCGTCGGTGAAGACGGCCGGCCTCCTCGTGGTGGCCGTGGCCGCGGTCGCGGGAATCGTGCAACTGGTACGTTGCTGGCCAGCCCCTGACCGAGCACCTCAACTCGGTGGTGGACTCAGGCAGGCGATCGTCGTGGCCTGCGCTGGCCTTGCCCCGATCTGCGCGCTGTCCGCCTTCTGGTATGCGCGAACCTGGTCAACGTACGGAAGTCCGTTCTGGCCCGTGGCGATGTGGGGATTTCCGGGCATGGGGCCCGTGGAGACGATCATCATTGGCGCCAATGAACCGCTTGAGCTTCGCGAGCAGCCGGCGCTGGTGATGAAACTGCTCATCACGTGGTTCTCCGACGTCGTGCCCCATACATATCGCTACGACCAGGCGCTCGGTGGATTCGGTGCAGTCTGGCCCTTGTTGCTGCTGCCGGCCGTCCTCGTGGCCGCCTGGCTGGGAGTGCGTCGTCGGCTGCCTACGGCCGTTCCGCTCCTTGTCCTCGCCATCAGCATCATCAGCTTCGCGAACCCCGCGCCATGGTGGTCCCGTTTCACAATCCCCCTCGTCGGGCTGGGATTCATCTGTCTTGCTGTACTTCTTGGGATGACGTCAATGCGATGGCTCCGCCTGGCTCTTCCGGCCGTGGCCGTCGGACTGATCGGCATGAGTATGTTCCAGGCAAGCGGCCAGCCCAACGTGGCCGTCGCGGACGGGAAGGGCGGCTGGGACAACCTTTCGTTCCGCGAGACAGCCTCGCTGACACTCAAGGGGAAGAACCCGGGAGAACTGGTATGGCCGGCCGCCGCGTACCGCGGGCTCGATTCCCTGCCGCAGGGCTCAATTGTCGGCGTCACCGGACTTGGTAGCAACGTGGAACAGCCGTACACCCACGTGTACGCGTCGGACAACTTCACCCGCCGTCTCGAAGTACTTGGTGCACAGTCGAGTCCGGCGGCTTTGCTCCAGCGGGCAAAGGCCCGCAGCGTACGCTACGTGTTCCTGCAGGCGAAAGGCCCCGATGTCGCGCTGTCCGCACAGGTGGCGCGGGATCGCCGTCACTTCCGTCGCCTCCACCTTGAGCCGAGCCCCAGCGAGACGGTGTACGAGATCGGCTTGTTCAACCCCCCGAAGTGTCCGGGCGGCGCACGGCTCAGGCTGGTGCCTCCGGAACGTGCAGATCGGGTCGTCCGCATCGACGGCACCGTGCGCGATGGGTGTGGAGCACCGTACAGGGACGCACTGGTCGAGATCTGGGTGAGCTTCGCCAACGGGTCGGTATGGGAAGGAGGTACCTTGCTCGCCAGCCGAGCGGTCGCCGCAGACGCCAAGGCCACTTTCGAGCTGCCGCCGGACACTCGCGAGCGCCGGGTGTTCTTGCGTACCGGCAGTGGCGGCTACCTTCCGCCCGCGGCCAGCAATACGGTCCTGATTCCTGGCCGCCCTGGGCCTCAATGAGCTTGGTCAGCTTTAACGGACACCATTGCCGTGGTGGTCAGGCCGCGAGTGCGGCCTCGTAGTCGGCGGGGCTTCGGTAGTCGAGGCTGCTGTGCAGCCGGTGCAGATTGTACCAGCCCTCGACGATGTCCAAGATCGCAGTGCAGGTGGCGGGAGTGTCCATCCCTGAAGGAGCGGGGCGGTTCAAGTGCCGGTCCCGTGCGTGTTTTTGGCGGTTTCACGCAGCTTCCGGGCAGCTTTGGTTCAGGCCGCGTCGCGGCGACGCGTGCTGGTGGTGAACCTCGGCGCCGGCCGCGGCGAGGGCGTCGGCGGCCCAGTACCAGCCGTAGGTAGCCTGTACCACGACACGCGGGTTCGCCCCTGCCTTGCTGATCTCCTCGGTGAGTGCGGCCGGAGTGTTGTCGAAGCGTGCACGGCCCAGACGTTCGCCGCTCTCGGTCGTGCGGACCAGGACCGAGCGATGGCGGTGCAGGTCCAGCCCGACGATCTGCCGTCCGTCGTAGTCGGTGGTGCGATCCATCTGATGAAGTGACCCCTTGAGGTCCGACACTTCCGTCTTATGCCGCGAGGTCGAGCCGTTGCCGGTAGCGGGTCCTCGCCTGGTGCGGGGTGAGGTAGCCGATGGTCGAGTGGATCCGCTCCCGGTTGTAATACTGAGCGGTTCCTGGAGTTCCAGGAGTCCTGGGGCAAGAAGTATCCAGCGATCATCAAGCTGTGGTCGGACGCCTGGGCCGAGTTCGTACCCTACCTCTCCTTCGACGTCGAGATCCGCAAGGTCATATGCAGCACGAACGCGATCGAGAGCGTGAACGCCCGCATCCGCAAGACCGTCCGGGCCCGCGGACATTTCCCCAACGAGGCAGCCGCGCTGAAGTGTCTACATGGCACTGATGAGCCTGGACCCGACAGGGAAGGGCCGCAAGCGGTGGAAATGCGCTGGAAAGCACCGCTGAACGCCTTCCAGATCGCCTTCGAGGGCCGCCTCACCCCGAGCAACAACTGACCACTCAACAACCAAGATCAGCCGTTAAGTTGACACACCCATACAGACTGGTGCTCGACCGCGGGCTGCCGCCATGTCGTGCTCGGGATGACACCGACGTGGTGATGCCCCCCGCCTACGGTGGCGGGGGGCAAGGCTAGTGGTGCGTTGCGATGCGGAGGCTACTTGGCGGTCACCGTGTAGGTTACAGTGGTGGTGGAGTTGGCTGGCACTGTGCCGTTCCAGGTGAGGGTGGTGCCGCTCAAGGATGCTGTGCCAGTGCCGCCGGTGGTGGTGACGTTGTCGTCCCAGTCGGCTGCGGACAGCACGCCGGACAGGTTGTCCGTGAAGGTGGCGCCAGTCTCGTCGGTGCCATTCGGGTTCTCGATCGTCACCGTGTAGGTGACCTTGCTGCCGATCTCTACCGTGCCCGACGGCGACGCCGTCTTGGTGACCTTCAACGGGGAGTCGACTGCGAGCACGGTGATAGTGCCCGACCCGGTCTCAGTAGTGATTCCGGTGCCGTTCAGTGTGGAGCTCTGAGGATAGTCGGTGGTGGTGGCCGGGGACGGTGCGGTCAGCTCGAACTCGACGAACCCGGCGCTACGGGTCGTGTCCAGGAGGTCCAGGGTCAGGACGCGCGGCGATGCGCCGGCCCTCGTCCAGCCAGCCTGCCCGGCACCACAAGTACCAGACTGTCCAGAAGTGTTGGAGGCATTGGTCGGCGAGGTGAAGGTGCCAGTGACCCCGTCCGCGCCAAAGCTGTCGAGCCACCCACCGCTGGCGGTGGACCAGCTGCAACCGACCACGTTGACGTAGCGCTTGCCAAGCAGATCCAGGGGCAGCACTCGAGGCGAACTGCCGGACTTCGTCCAGCCCGCGGTCGCGGCGCCACAACTACCAGACTGCCCCGAGGTGTTGGAGGTGTTGGTCGGGGCGCCAAATTGGCCAGTGACCCCATCCGCACCGAAGCTGTCAAGCCAACCAGTGGTGGCGTTCGACCAGCCGCAACCGGCCAGGTTCAGATAGCGCTTGCCGAGCAGATCCAGGGGCAGAACTCGAGGCGAGTTGGGAGACCTCGTCCAGCCAGGGTTTCCGGCGCCACAACTACCAGACTGCCCCGAGGTGTTGGAGGCGTTGGTCGGCGAGTCAAATTGGCTGCCAACTCCGCTCGCGCCGAAGCTGTCAATCCAAGCATCGCCGGAGTTCTGCCAGCTACACCCGGCCAGGTTGACGTAGCGCTTCTTGCCGATCTCCAGAATGCCGGTGGTCGCGCCGGTCGATTCCCCGTACAGCCCAGCGGTGGGGCTGATGCCCAGGGCGCTGCCAGACCACACTGACGCCTCGTTGATCGCCCCGCCCTGCCCGGTGCTGGTGTTGCACACCAGCTCGGTGTCGTCCGGGGTGGCCGGATTGGTAGTCGAAGGGTTCAAGCACAACCGGGTCGACCCGGCAACCCTGGTGAAACCGGCGGGGATAGTGGTGGCCACCTGCGCGCCCTCGACCGTGGTGGTGTTGGTGCTGTCATACCAGACGCGGGCCAGCAGCCGTCCGCCCGGAGCAACAGTCGGCGTGGAGGTCCAGGTGCTGCCGCCATCCACCGAGTACAGCAGCGTGTTACTGGTTGCCGCCGATGCCGGGGCGACCCCGGCAGCCCACATGGCAGGCACGGTGACCGCCAGGGCCACCGCACTTGCGACAGCCCGGCGACGCGACCGCCGAACTCTTCGAACTGCGTGCTCGATCATCACTGTGATGACTCCTTCGTTGCGGCTTGCGCCGCCGTGGCCCCCACATGGACAAGGCGCGGCCACAGGATTCCTGGAACACGCGCCGCTCATGATCGTGATTAGCCGTCGAAGTACCGCCGGCCCGCCGCGCCGCATGTGGTCTGGAATTCACACTTTCAGCTCCAGAGGGCGCCAGCCCCACGCTGCGTAGCTGGCGATCCCGAAGGGCGCAGAGAGGATGGAGTGTCCACGCTGTGGCAGGCGCAGAGACCTAGGGCGTGTTTTAGAGGGCGTTAAGTCCGTTTCTGGTATCGCCCTCGCCCGGGCTGGGTGAGGAAGCCTTGGCGAAGGAGCCGTGCGAGGCGGGCGCGGGTGACGCTGACGGACGCCTCGTCGGTGGGTATGTCGAGGTGTTCGTGCAGCTCACGGGCCCGGAAATCCAGGTCGGGATGCTTGTTGAAGGCATTCACGATGGCCTGGTAGACGCTGTTCGTCTCGGGCGGTTCGGGGTCGTCGTGGGCCGGGGCGAGTTCCGCGATGACCTTCCGGGTGGTCGCCAGGTCCGCGAGCCGCGCTTCGGTCTCGGCCAGCGTGGCGGTCAAGTGCTCGATCTGGTCGCGTAGTTCGCTCACCCGGGCCGCAGTCTTGTCGTGCTGGGCCTGCAGGCCCAGCAGGAGTTCGGTGATGTTCATGCGGCCAGCTCGAAGGTGTCGCGCCAGGTGAGGGCCGGGGTGATGCCGATCTCGAATATTCCCCACTGCCGCTCTTCGCCCCAGTTGGTTCACCAAGTGAACCAACTGGGGAATGTGGGGAGCGGAAAGCAGAAGGGTGCAGTTCCTCTGAAGGGAAGGCTGGGC
>NZ_JACTVJ010000062.1 GCF_014493765.1 Streptomyces polyasparticus | reverse complement strand
TGGTCAGGACACTGCCCAACCTGCCACCAACCCGCACCCTGGCAGCCCTACGACACCACCTAACAAAGTCCTACTAGTGGGTTCCTCGCCAGGTTGGCGCGGTCTCGTCCGGGAGTGTCCAATAGACGGCGGATCCGATGATCAAGGAGACGCCAGATGAGCGAGACCATCACCGAGCACGAGGCCGTGGAGGAGCCGGCCGTTGAATCGGCCGCGGAGGCCGTGTCGGACGAGCAGTTGATCGGGATGTTGGTCGACCGCGCCCGTTCCGACGGGCTGCAGCTGACCGGCGAGGGCGGGCTGCTGCAGCAGCTGACCAAGCGGGTGCTCGAGTCTGCCCTGGAGGGCGAGATCACCGACCACGTCGGTTACGACAAGCACGACGCGGCAGGCCGGAACAGCAGCAACTCCCGTAATGGCACGCGGTCGAAGACCGTGCTCACCGATGTCGGCCCGGTCGAGGTCAAGGTTCCCCGCGACACCGCCGGCACCTTCGAGCCGCAGCTTGTGAAGAAGCGGCAGCGCCGGCTGACCGGCGTGGACGAGATGGTGCTCTCGCTGTCCGCGAAGGGGCTCACGCACGGGGAGATATCGGCTCATCTGGCCGAGGTGTACGGGGCGGAGGTGTCCAAGCAGACCAACTCCACCATCACCGACGCGGTGATGGAGGGCATGGCCGAATGGCAGGCCCGCCCGCTGGACCGCATCTATCCGGTTGTCTTCGTGGACGCCATCAATGTGAAGATTCGCGATGGCAAGGTTGCCAACCGGCCCATCTACGTGGCGATGGCCGTCACGGTCGAGGGCACCCCGCGACATCCTCGGAATCTGGGCCGGCGACGGCGACGGCGGCGAGGGTGCGAAGCACTGGCTCCAGGTCTTCACCGAGCTCAAGAATCGCGGCGTCGAGGATGTCCTGATGCTCGTCTGCGACGGACTGAAGGGTCTGCTGGACGCGGTCGAGACGGTCTGGCCCCGAACTGTCGGCCAGACGTGTATCGTTCACTTGATTCGCAACAGCATCCGCTACTGCGCCCGCCAGGACTGGGACAAGGTCGCCAAGGATCTCAAGCCCGTCTACACCGCGCCGAGTGAGGCCGCGGCGACCAAGCGGTTCCTGGAGTTCTCCGAGAAGTGCGGCTCCAAGTATCCGGCCGTGATCAAGCTGTGGTCCGACACCTGGGCCGAGATGGTCCCCTTCTTGTCCTTCGACGTCGAGATCCGCAAGGTCATCTGCAGCACGAACGCGATCGAGAGCGTCAACGCCCGCATCCGCAAGGCAGTCCGGGCCCGCGGCCACTTCCCGACGGAGGCCGCCGCGTTGAAGTGCGTCTACATGGCGCTGATGAGCCTGGACCCGACCGGCAAGGGCCGACGCCGCTGGACAATGCGCTGGAAGGCCCCGCTGAACGCCTTCCAGATCGCCTTCGATGGCCGCCTCACCCCCACTGACCAGCGATAACTCAACAACCAAGATCAGCCGTTAAGTTGACACACCCTCTCGATCAGACCCGGAACGGTTCAGAGTGAGGTGAGGGGGCCAATCCTCGGCGGAGCCGCTGGCCTAGATGGGCGAGTGCGAGGGCGGCGGCGACGGATAGAGCGAGCAGGAGAGCGTACGCGGCGAAGTGGCTGTGCTTGATCGGGCCCATGCCCTCGAAGAAGGCTGCGGGGACGAAGGCAGCAGCGCTCACGCCCAACAGGTAACCGATGAGCAGTGCGAGGGTGCGATAAGGGTGATCGTGAGGCCGTCGGCGTACTGCCGCCATGGCGACAGCAGTTGTTGCAGTCGTGAGCCCGACCAGTCCCGCGAGGCCCAGTCCCCGGAAGGATTCGAGAATACCGGAGGCGAAGGCGACCCGGTTCTCCACCGCGCCGGCGGGCTTGCCGCCTTCCGGGGCGAAGCTGCCCAGCAAGGGCTCGCGACCGGCCATCATGTCCCTTGAGGCGTCGTCTAGGACTGCTGGGATGCGCGTCGGGTGGGTGATGTAAAAGGCGGCGATATCGCTCGGTTTCAAGCTTCCTGAGTAGAGGCCGAGTTGAGGGTCGTGGGTGCCGGTAGCGGGCCCCATGTAGGTGTTGGTAGTGGAGTGGCGTGTGAAGTGAGGCAGTAGTCTGAGGCGCCGCAGGTCCGCGCGAGGGGCTTGCTCACCATCAAGGGTCCGGCTTGTGACTGCGCTGTAGGCGTCGGCATGAGTGGCACTGGCCTCCATGGACCTGTGTGCGTACAGGACTGCGGTGCCGAGAACCACCAGTGCGCACAAGGCTGGCAGTAGCCTCGAGGGAAGCCGGGTGGTGGGAATCTTCGCCCTCAACAACGTGGCGGCGGCCGGTAGGACGACGAGCGTAAGTTGAGGTCCAGCAGTGACTGTGAGCGCCGTTGCCGTGGTGAACAGCGCGAGGCCGACAAACCGGGCAGGCCCAGGGGTGCGGAGGAGGATCAAACCGGGTACCGCGGCCAGGATGCCAAGGAGTCCGGCTGCCTCACCGTAGGCAGAGGCGGTGTACCCGAGGAAGGCTGGGTCGGCGGCAACCAGCAGCAGCGCGACCGCGAGCGAGATCCGGCCCGAGGTGCGCAGTGGTGTGAAGGTGGCGATCAGGCCAACTACGCAGGCGATTAGCACCAGGTAGATCGCGGTCAGAAACCGCAGATCCAGCGCGGAGGGGAGTCCGATCAGGGGCGTGAGAGCTTTGGCCGCAGTGTGGAAGATCGACGCACTGCTGGGATAGTGGGGGCAGGCCGTCGTGGCTACCGGATGGAAGACGAACTGCCCCCAGCCGAGGGGGATCGCGCTTTGCAGGTGGTCCAAGGCGAAGCGGCAGGTCATGAGCTGCCCGTCCCCGTTGCCTGCCATTCTGATGGGGCGGGGGACGAAGGCCCGTAGGACCAAGGCAATTAGCGCAAAGCCGCTTGCGATGACTGCGTATCGCACGCGTTGAAGGGGTGATGTGGGTGGGTCACGATGTCTGCCGCCTGTAGCTACGGTGACATCGTTCTTGGCCAGAGTGGTGGCGGCAGCCTTGCCGCGAGTGGCTGACGTGCGGCGAGGGGAGGGGACTCCCGTTCGTCGTTGGCGGGCGCCTCCCACTGGCACTTCGTCACCGTGCATTGATCTGTTGTCACCTTCCTCAGCGGATTACCGCTGCAGAGTCGCCTCTTTTGCGGGCCGTGTCCGGCCCGCCGCGCTCGATAGGACGCGAGGCACCCAGGTACCGCAGTGGCCTGGCTGCGGTGTCGGGCCGCACGATCCGTTTGATGGGCATGCGATTGAGGGACGTCAGACCGACCACCTGTCCCGGGCGTGGTGCGTGCACTACTAGCCCTTCGCCGACGTATAAGCCCACGTGGGTCGCGTCGGCGAAGTAGATGACCAGATCGCCGGGACGCAGCGGAGCGTAGCGGGAGACGGCGGGCAGGCCAGCGTGCTGGATCTGGCTGGTGCGTGGGATCAGAACGCCTGCCGAGGACCAGGCCCGCGAGGTGAGGCCGGAGCAGTCGTAGGTTTCAGGGCTGGTGGCCCCCCAAACGTAAGCCTTGCCGAGTTGGCGCAGTGCGAAGTAGGTGGCATCGGCTGCTGCGTCGTCGGGCAAGAGGTCCTGCGGACGACCTGGTACGCGATGCCCTGGCTGCCAGTAACCGTCGCCAAATCCCCTGGCCATCGCGGCTAGTTGTTGCGCATGGCGCAGGCTTGCGGATTCCAAGGTGCGCTCCAGGGAGCGAAGTTGGCTCTGCAGACCTCGGAGGCGGGACTTGGCGACCCGAGCGGCGGCAGATCGGATCTCAGATTCGGTCCGGGCGCGGACATGGATGGCTGAGGCGGCGCGTTCGACCATGCGCCTCGTCATCCAGTTCGTGTAGAGGTCGTCGAAGTCGCTGGCGAAAACGTAGAGACTAAACTTCTCCGTCGGCCCGGTGCGGTACTGCCAGCGGGCGAGTGCCCCGGCACGGTCTCGGGAGAGGTCGCGCAGGATGATGTGCTGACGTGCCTGAGCCGAGGCGTGCTCGGTTTCACCTAGGCTGTCGGCCACTCTGGGCCGCAATTGTTGCAGCGCCTGGTGGGCGTTGAGCCTCGCGTTGGTGGTACGGCGCCAGAGGCGCATCTGGTGGTCGCTGGGGGCGAGCCCCGGCAGGGCGACCGGGGCAGGTCTGCCGTCACTGCCGGTTGGGCCAGTCGCTGGATTGAAGGGGGCATCTGTGCCCGGTGGAGGGGGCGTTAGGGGCGCGGCTGTGGCGGTCACAGGGGACAGAGGGGACAGCGCGACGGCGCACACGACAGAGAGTCCGGCGTATGACGCCCACCACTTTGCAGTGCTCGCTCGTCGAGGCAGGACGTTCATCGGTACCTTCCAGGAGAGCCCTACCCCGGCCGGTCGAGACCTCCGAGGCGTCTGCCGATGCGTTTCGCCCTCTGTTTCGGAAATCCGGCTGATGTCTGCTCCAGAGATCGGCCCAGAGGGCTTCGCTCAGACGGCGAAGGAGCAGGCCTCCCCTGTGAACACCCATGTGCTTAGACGGCATGTCCAAGAAGAGGCCCGCAGAGTCACATGATGGGGCGCTCAGCGCGCCCTCCTCTTCCCAGGGCCAGGAGCAGGACACAACAGGCCAGCCCTAGGCCGAACATACTCACGAGTGTGCCCAGGAACTGGTGAGACATCCGGTAGCCGCCCATACCCCAGTGATGGATGGACACCGCGATGCCGATGATCCGGAGTTGGTTGACACCGACGAAGACCAGCGCGGCCACGGTGACGCCGACCAGGGCGCGCAGGACGCGCGCCGGAGAGTTCTGGCATGCCGTGACGATCGCGCCGAGCAGGAAGAACGCTCCGAGCACGTATGCGACGGTGCATTCCACCGTGACATTCAGCGCGAATACTTTCTCCAGGTGCCCAATCGTGAGGATAGGGGCGTGTGGCTTGGCCCAGCTGGCCATGCCCAAGGTCCTGATCAGTCGGGAGGCGACGGAGGCCTCCTGGGTTTGTACGTAGGCGGCGTAGCGCCACAGCAGTGTTGCGATCAGCGCCAGTGCCGCTGCGGTCGGCCAACGCATCCAAAGGCCGCGGGCGGGTGGGGTGAGTGAATCGATCACCGCTGGTCTCCTGTGTGTGAGGGAACTCCGGGGTTCAACGCGGGGCGGACTGTGGGGCCCGGGATGCTTTCGGTTCCGCCATACCCTGCCTCGATGCCTTCGTGCTCACCGCTGCGGTCAGTCTTCACCCAGTTGTTCTGACCGCGCAGGATGCGGGCCAGGGCTCGCCAGGCCGCTGTGTAGGCGACGTAGTTGGAAACGAGCAGGGCGTGTCCGAGGAGGAGACAGCGCACGAGGCCGTAGCTGCGGTCTCGGCGGTGGTAGAGCCAACCCGAGAACAGCATCGGGAAGAAGGAGATCAGGTAGAAGGCGACGGAGGTGATGAGGAACAGTGGCACTGTCTCGGTGGAGACCATGAAGCCAGTGTTCGTGCCGGTGATCAACTGCACGCCGAGCATGCCCAACGCGATGTGGAAGACCACCGACCACGGCAGGGTGAGTACCCACGGCACCAGCAGATAGAGCGTCATCTCAAGCGCGGCAATGTTGCTGACCTTCCGGGACTTCCAGATGGCTGGCAGGTGGCGGATGGCCTGCATGTGCCCTTGGAACCATCGGGTGCGCTGGATGATCAGCCGCCGCCAGGAGTCGACGCCTTCCTGATCAACGTAGGCTCGTGAGGTGGTCGCCAGTTCCCATCCTTGCTCACCGAGAGACAGGGCAAGGTCCAGGTCCTCGGTCAGCGAGTTGGACCACGGCTGCCGGCCCAGGCCGATGAGAGCAGAAAGCCGAGTGAACTGGCCGTTTCCTCCCAGGCTGACCGTTCGAGAGTAGTTTCGCCCGAATTGAGAGGTTGCCGACAGGCCCCAGAACTCCAGGTCCTGGATGAGAGTGATGAAGCGGTCCCGGTTACGGATACAGACCGGAAGTTGCACGCCGCCGACGGCCGGGTTACGGAAGATGTCAACTACGTGACTGAATCCGTCTTCAGACAGGCGCCCGTCCGCGTCCATGACACAGATGAGCGTATTAGCCGGGTCGAGTTCGCGCGCGGCGGCATCCTGGAGGATCCAGCGGAACCCCGCGTTGAGCGCAGCTCCCTTGCCCTGTCGCGCGTCGGGCAGCGCCCTTGCGACGACCCTGACGTCGCTTCCGCCGGCATCAAGTGCCGCGGCGACGGTCCCGTCGTCTGAACCGTCGTCGACAACGACGATCCTGGCCTGAGGCACCTCCGCACGCAGTGAGTGGATGGTGTTGCCGATGACGGATGCTTCGTTCAGGCAAGGGATGAGGAAGTAGGTCTGCTGGCGTTCACTCGCACTTGGGGGAGGTGGGAGCGGACTGGCCTGCTCCTTGCGTGAGAAGCGGACGCCGGGGATCGTGGCGGCCAGAAAGTAGACCAGGCCGAATCCTGTGACCAAGGCGACTACTGTGTTGAACAGGAGGAGGAGCATTCGGAGTTCTCTCTGGGAGGGCACGCTGGCGCCCGGGGCCGGGCCAGCGAATGACGAACGTGGAAGTTGGGTTGGTCGTGGTGCGTCACACTGGGGAACTCAGGTCCTGTGCCCCATCGGCGGGACTACTGGTCGAATCGGCGCATATAGCGGGCTCGGAGGAAGACACCTAGACCCATGAGGAGAGCGACTGCGGCGATCCCCAGAACCAGAGTTGTCGCGCTGGTTCCGGTCTCTGCAAGGGGTGGGTTGTACATAGGGTTCAGCCTTTCTCACTGCTGCTGGGGCTCGACGGTGCACGACGTGCACATTCGAGCCCTATGACTTTGGGTGAGGGCGATAGACGTCTTCTGGTTGGTGGAAGGCGCCATCGCGAAGCAGCGCAACGAGGATGTCGGTTCGTTGTCGAGGTCGACCGAGCGGAGTGTGAGCGGTGTTGCCCGGACGGCCTAGACGGTGAATGTGTCTCTGGGATCGATTTCGGCATTGCCAGGAACCGAAATGGAGAACGCGATTGCCTAATTGCTGTCAGGAATCGACGCTGCCGGGTGTCTTACGGCGCGTTGGCAGCTGACGGGTGTGTGTCCGAGGTTGAGCGTGCATGTTCAGGCGGAAGCGTAAGAATCGTGGAGCGTAGCGGCTGTCGGAAGAGACCTCGCTCGCCCTCGGCGGACTCCGTTGCGGCTGGTACGACGGGGTCCGCCACCCGCTTCAGTGACCGGACGAGTTCGAGGATGCGGGCGCTTGCCATGCCATCGCCGAAAGGGGACGGCGTATTCTGTAGCGCGACCAGCCGGCCGCGATCCTGCAGGACTTCGTGGGCTGCTCTACTCAATTCGGTCCCGGGTCGTACGAGTTGAGCGAATCCCGAGGCGAAGGCCTCCGGGCGCTCGGTACTTCGCCGCACAACCAGAAGGGGGCGCTTTAGTACAGTTACCTCCTCTTGCATTCCTCCGGAGTCAGAGATCACCAAGGCTGCGTGGCGGGCGAACGCCAGATAGGCACGATGGTCCAGAGGGGCCGTGACTTGGATGTCTGCCAGCAGCCCCGACAGCCCGAACTGAGCGATGCGCTTTCGCGTCCGCGGATGCAGGGGCATCAGTACCGGTAGTGGCAGTGTGCTCAGCGCGGTCAGCACCCCAGCCAGCGTCTCGGCAGTGTCCGTGTTCTCAGGCCGATGCACCGTGGCGAGAATGTACTGGTCCGCGATCAGGCCCTGACGGTCGAGATGGTTCTGGCGTTCTTCGCGGTCTGGCAACGAGGCGAGGGTAACCTCGACCACAGTGTTCCCCGTTACGGCGATGCGTGAGGCCGGAACTCCTTCGGCCCGGAGGTTTGCCGCGCTCCCCTCCGTGGGTGCACAATGTAGATCGGCAACCACACCGATCAGTTTCCGGTTGATCTCCTCGGGCATCGCGCGGTCGTGTGAGCGCAGCCCCGCTTCCACATGAACAACAGGGATGCCGATGAAATTCGCGGCAAGGGCGCCGGCGCAGGCGCTGTTTGTGTCCCCCTGCACCAACACCGCACCGCAACCTGCCTTGTCGAGAATCTGCGCGGTTCTGGACACGATCCGCGAGAACTGATCGGAGCGACTGCGGCCTCCGACCGCACTGAGAACCTTGTCGGGAAGAGGTAGTTGCAGACCTTTCCAGAAGACCGCCGAGAGTTCTTGGTCGAAATGTTGCCCGGTATCCACCACGAGCCGCTCCGTCGCCGATAGGCCGCGGATCACGTCGGCAAGTTTGATGATTTCTGGGCGCGTCCCCAGTACTACCCCTGTACGCACAACGCGGCCTCTCCCATGCAGGCGACATGAACCCATCAAGCGGCGTCGGATGTGCGCAAGTTGACGCTGAGGCGACGATCCGATGAGCGCTCGCCAGAGAGTTGCATTCATTTCCATACACACGTCAACGCCGCGCCCAAGTAAACACAAAGAAACTAATCAGCACCCGGCGCGACATGACAATATTTAGGCGCTCCCGCACTGAGGTAATCGCCTTTGCGATTAGGGGAATTATCGCAGTCGACCCGATTGGAATGTAGGAATTCATTCCTTCAGTCTGAATTACTGAGCCTTTTCCAACCTGAGGGTGTGGTACGCCAGTTGGTCGGCTCTGCGACACAAAGAAGCTCCTGGTAGACGGTGTCACGACCAAGATCCACCGTGCTGCGCAGGAGCTTCGTGTGCTTGTCTACCCGTCGGCGATCGATCTGTCCAACGT
>NZ_JACTVJ010000061.1 GCF_014493765.1 Streptomyces polyasparticus | reverse complement strand
GACGAGATCACCCTCTTGACGGACGGTTCCGCCGCTTAACTCCGTGGCCTTGCTGCGACTCCGCGGTTCGTCAGCTCGGTGAAGACCTGGAACTAGTGCAGGTGCCCTCGCCGCCGTCGCCGGCCCAGATCCCGAGAATGCCTCGGGTGCCGCCTCGACCGTGACAGCAATGCCCAAGTAGATCGGCTGGTTGGCTACCTTGCCATCGCGAACCTTGGTTCTGTCGCCGATCTCGTGATCCGGACGGCGGAGCGGAGCATGCCGACGGTTCGCAATCATGCATCGCGTGCTCGCGTGATCTGCTCTTGGAGCTGTTTCCGTATCTGTCCGCGTTGCTGATCGAGGAGGTCGAGCGGCGGCCGGCCGTAGTGGTGTTGAGGACGCGAGTGCGGGCGCTGGTCGGATCCTGTCGCTGCGGTCAGGCTTCAGGCTTCAATCCGGGATCACGGCCGGTACGTGCGCAGGCTGCTTGATGTTTGCGGTCGGCGGGGTCGACGTCGTGATCGAGTTACGTGTGCGCCGCTTCCGTTGCGAGAATCCTGTCTGCACCGAGGCGACGTTCGTCGAACAAGCAGGGGGCTGACCACTCCTCATGACAGGCAGACGCTGCTGCTGCTGCGTCGGGTGTTGGCGCAGATAGGGTTGGCCCTCGCGGGCCGGGCCGGGCCGGAGCCCGGCCCGCGGCCGCGCTGGGCATCACCGCGGGCACGGACCACTGCTGCAACTGGTCAAAGCCCTGCCCGAGCCGGAGGTCGGCGAGGTGGAGGCCCTTGGCCTCGACGACTTCGCCTTTCGCATGGGGCACCGCTACGGCACCGTACTCGTGGGCATCGATTCCAGCGGCCCAATTACTCTCATCGGCCAGGTCACTGAGGCCGCATGCAGGCAACGAGGCTGGCGTCGAGTTCCCAGCACGGTGCGGGCCGACCAGGAACTCCCCGGCAGCACTATTGCGCCGTCTGACATACCGAACACGCCGCCCAGTTGGTCCCGAAAACCACTGTGAGGGCCTTGTCGATGGCTGCTCAGCCAATCACCGATCGTCCGAGGTAATGCGACCCGTCCGGCATGACATTCGGAGGCGCGATGTCGCCACACGGTGTCATCGCGACCGCACATTCGCCAGATATGCCGCTTATTGCGCTATATGTTGTCCGGTCGGTGTTGCTGGAGAGCGGAGGCGCAATGGCGCGCGGCTGGACTAGAGGGGCCGTGGCCGCTGTTGCCGGGGTCATGATGCTGGGGCTCGGCGTAGCGCCGGCCGTGGCGGACGGGGTTCCCGCGCCGGTGTCTGCGCGCGCGGACGATCCGGGGGAGTTGCGCGTCGAGGATCCGCGGGCGGTGGCGTGGCTGTCGTCGCTGCCCGGCTACGCCGACGCCCCCGACCAGGGCGTTATGGTGCCCGAGGGTGTGCGGGCGCTGCCCGAGGGGCTGCAGCGGGACCCGCGGCCTCTGCCGCAGCTGCCGAGCCTGGAGCGAGTGCCGGCCTCGGAGATCCTGAAGCGGGCGCCGTTCTGCACTCGGCGTACTGGGCCGCGCCAGCGCGAGCTGGAGCGCTTCTTGAAGCTGAGGGTGGACGGCAAGCAGTCCGCGGCGGACTGCAAGGCGATCCAGAGGTTCCAGATTAGGGCCAAGATCATTCCAGACACGGGCTATGCGGGCCCGGTCACCTGGGGCTTGGCCAAGCTGATGGACGCCATCGCCCACCCGAACGCCGGCGGCAGATGCCCCGTACGCCGGCGGCGGATCGTCTGTGCGGACCTGAACCGCCAGCTGCTGTGGGTGCAGAAGGGGCGGAAGATCACCTACGGCCCGGTGCCGATCCGGACCGGGCGGCCGGGCCTGGGGACGCGTACCGGCTGGTACAGCATCTACTTCCGGGTGAAGGACTTCCACTCCACGCTGTACAACGCGCCGATGCCCTACTCCCAGTTCTTCTCGGGAGGCCAGGCCTTCCACGGCACGTACGCCGACATCTACAGCCCGCCCGGCTCGCACGGCTGTGTGAACCTACGTTTCGCCGACGCCAAACGGCTGTGGAGTGCGGTACGGCAGGGCGATGCGGTCTACGTGTGGGGTCGCCGGCCGGCGAACTGACCTGCTCGGGGTGCGCGGCGCCGGCCCTCTCCTGCTGTACGGGAGGGGCCGAGAGGGTGCATTCCCGCCCCAAAACGATCACGTACGTGTGCGCCTTCGGGCTCTGGGTGCGCATGCCTGCGTAACTCCGGGATGACAAGTCCGTTGTCTAAACCGGAAGCGGGTCATGAATCGACCAAGATTGTTGCCTGGTGAGAGCCGGGCAAGAACCCGTGCGCTGCGGCGCGGGACAGAGAAAGCCCTGTCGGGAATCACCGCAGCAGGAATGGTGGCCTCGGCGCTGTCGCTGGGAGCAGCGCTGCCAGCGTCTGCGGATACATCGACTGCCGCCGCCTATAAGGCTGCGCCCAGGGCGGCGCAGGCGCCGACGGAGGTGTACGCGGAGGACTTCGAGAACAACCCCCCCAACCCCGACGCCCCGATCCTCCTCACGGCCTATACCGGCGCGACGGGTATGCAGTACGACGCCGATCAGGCCTGGCTCACTAACTGCAACGGCAACGTCCGCAGTCGCACCAGTGAGCTCTTCGGGAACTGTGCCACTGCCGGCTCGCGCGATGCGACACGCCAGCAGGCATGGGCCCTGGGGAAGTTCAACGGCCAGAGCGACACGGCCGCGGATACTAACCACGCCGTGACGGCCCTCACGGATCGCAACGAAGCCCCCAACCTGTTGCAGTTCAGGACGGCCTCCCCGATCCGCCTCGCGGCCGCCAACCGGTTCCTGGCCTTCAGCGTCGACTACGCGGCCACCGGCTGCAACGTCGGGCGGCCCTACGCACAGTTCTCGCTGCTCAGCGGCGGAACCACCACGGCGGCGGGCACGCCGATCGACGCCTGCACCGGGGCCGGGATCGCCGCACCAGGCACCGGGACCTCCCCAGCGCAGCAGGTCCGGGTCGGCCGGTACTCCTCGAACGGGTCCGTACTGGCCACGGACACGTCGGTGGGCATCGAGCTGCGTAACGCGAACGGCGCGGCCGCCGGCAACGACGGAGCATTCGACAACATCAAGCTGCTCGACGCGACGCCGACGCTGGACAAGGAGTTCAGCCCGGCCAGCGTCCCGCAGAACACGCAGTCGACGCTGACGTTCACCGTCACCAACACCACCGAGCTGGCCTCGAAGAACGGCTGGGGGTTCACCGACACCCTGCCGACCGGGCTCAAGGTCGCGGGTGCGACGGGCGGCACCTGCCCGTCGCGGGTGGTGAACGCCCCGGTCGGGGGATCCTCGATCCAGGCGACCGGCAACCTGAACACGGGCATGGCCTCGTGCACGATCACCGTGCCGGTCACTTCGGCGACGACAGGCACCTACACCAACGGGCCGGGCAACGTCACGGCCATCACCGGCCTGAACCCGCCACTGGACACCGACGTGACCTTCACGGCGGCCACGGCGCTGTCCGTGACGAAGACGCCGTCCTCGACGACGTATGTGCCGGGCAAGGACCTGACGTACAGCATCAAGGTGCACAACGACGGTCCCGAGACGGCGCACCCCACGGTCAAGGATCCGCTGGCGGACCTGATCGGCGACTTCACCTGGACCTGCGCGGCCACCGCGCCGAGCGCCTGTGACACCCCTTCGGGTACCGGCCCCCTCGACACCAAGGCCACTGTCGCCAAGGACGGCGACGTCGTCTACACGGTGACGGGCAAGGTACCGGCCAACGCGACGGGTGACATCGACAACACGGTCACCATCGCCCCGGGCGCCAACGAGTTCGACACCAACTGCGCCACGAGCTGCTCGGCTTCGGCCAAGGTGACCGCGGGCGCCTCGGAGACCGCGCTGTCGATCGAGAAGACCTCCGACCGTACGGACGGTGCGTACGTGCCGGGCCAGCCGCTCACCTACACGGTGACGGTGAAGAACGCCGGCCCCTCGGACGCGGTGGGCGCCACGCTCACCGATACTCTGCCGACGGAGTTCAACTCCTTCACCTGGTCGTGTCAGGAGAGCACGGGTAGTGCCTGCAGCGCCGCCAACGGCACCGGCGACCTGCCGGACACCACCAAGGTGAACGTCGCGGCGGGCGGTTCGGTGACGTACACGTTCACCGGAACCGTCCCGGAGGGGACGACGGGCAGGAAGACCAACACCGCGAAGGTCACCGCGGCGACCGGTACGACGGACGCCAACTGCGCCTCGGGCTGCTCGGCGGATGTCGCGCTGAACGGCGCGTTCGTGACGATGACCAAGACGGCCACGCCGGCCGACGTGAAGGCCGGTGACACCGTCACGTACAAGGTGGTGCTGGACAACGCGGGTGCGGGCGACTACCCGGGGTTCAAGTTCACCGATGACCTGTCGGGTGCGGTGGACGACGCGGACTTCGTGGTTGGGTCGATCACCACGGCGCCGTCGGGTGACGAGGCCGCCGCGTACGACGACGCCACGCAGAAGCTGACCTGGACCGGGACGGTTCCGGCCGGCAGCAAGGTCACCGTCACCTACAAGGTCAAGATCCCGGATCCGCTGAAGGCGGGCGGGGACAAGTCCCTGAAGAACGCGGTCGCGAGCTCGGGCTCCAACTGCCCGACCGGGACCGAGCCGGGCTGCTTCAGCGGTCCCAAGGGCATCGGCACGATGAAGCTGACGAAGGAGCTGCTGACGCCGGGGCCGATCAAGCCGGGCATGGTCGTCAAGTACCAGGTGACGGCCGTCAACTCCGGCAGCGGCACCTACCCGGGTGCCTCGTTCACGGACGACCTGTCCGGGGTGCTGGACGACGCCGCGTGGGACGGCACCGAGGCGGCTGTTTCCTCGGATTCGGCCCGGACGCCGAACGCGCCGGTCTTCGACGCGGCCGGCAAGAAGCTCACCTGGACCGGCGATGTGGCCGCCGGGGAGACCGTGACGGTCACCTACTCGGCGACGGTGGGCACGCCGCCGCTGGGTGACAAGAAGCTCAACAACAAGATCGTGGGCCCGGGTTGTCCGCCTGGTTCCACCGAGCCCGAGTGCGGTGGCGAGGAAGAGGGCATCGCGAACCTGGGGATGAAGAAGGAGGTTGATGCACCGTCGCCGGTGAAGCCGGGCTCGGAGATCAAGTACACGGTGACGCTGGAGAACACCGGCACCGCGGACTACCCGAATGCCTCGTTCACCGACGATGTGTCGGGTGTGGTGGATGACGCCACGCTGACGGACGGCCCGGACCAGGGCGCGGTGTACGACGAGCCGGGCAAGAAGATCACCTGGAACGGTCCGGTGGCCGCGGGCGACAAGGTGGTGATCACCTACACGTTCACGGTGAACACCCCTGACCTGGGCGACAAGATCCTCAAGAACGGGGTGAGCTCCACTGACGACGTACTCTGCCAGCCGGGCAACACGCCGCCGCCGTGCTCCCCGAAGCCGCCGAACGTGGCGAGCCTGAAGTTCATCAAGACGATGACGGCGCCGACCCCGCTCAAGCCGGGCGACAAGGTCAGCTACCAGGTGCTGGTCAAGAACGAGGGGACCGCTCCCTACCCGGCTGCCTGGTTCGAGGATGACCTGTCGGACGTCATCGACGACGCCACGTACACCAAGGATGTGGCGGCGGAATCCGGGACGGCCTCCTACACGGCGCCGAAGATCAAGTGGACCGGGGATGTGGCTCCCGGTCAGACGGTGAAGGTCACCTACACCGCGAAGATCAACAACCCGGCCGCCGGGAACAAGAAGCTGACCAACACGGTGGTCGGTCCGGAGGACTCCAACTGCGGTGCCACCTCGACTGACCTGGACTGCCAGGGCAGCGGTCGCACCCGGGGCAGCGGAGACATCGCGCAGCTGGAGTACAGGAAGGAGGTGACGAGCAGCACGACCCCCAAGCCGGGTGACACGGTGGAGTACATGGTGACGGTGACCAACACCGGTACTGCGGACTACCCGGGTGCGACGTTCACCGACGACCTGTCCGACGTGATCGACGACGCCACGTTCAACAACGACCAGCAGGCCGACGTGGGACAGGTATCGTACGCGGCGCCCAACCTGACCTGGCGGCACGACCTTCCGGCGGGTGCTGCGGCGGTCGTTAAGTACTCGGTGACGATCGACATCCCGATGAAGGGCAACAAGAGCCTCTCCAACGGCGTCAAGGGTCCGGGCCAGTGTCCGACCGGCCGCGAGCCCGGCTGCTTCTCGGGCCCGGACGGTATTGCCGATGTCCGCTACACCAAGACCTCGTCGCCGACGGTTCCCAAGCCGGGTGACACCGTGAATTACACGGTGGTCGTGGAGAACAAGGGCAGGGCGAAGTCGCAGTACGGGAACTTCACCGACGATCTGTCCGGCGTGCTGGACGACGGCGTCTACAACGGCGACGTCAAGCTGGTCGGCCCGGACCAGGTGGAGTACCGGGAGGCGTCCTCGGAGATCGTGTGGACGGGTGACCTGGACCCGGGCCAGAAGTCGACGATCACCTACAGCGTGAAGCTCAACAAGCCGGCCACCGGCGACCGCAAGCTCAGCAACGCGGTCATCGGCCCGGTGGGCACGCTGTGCGAGCCCGGCGGCACCCCGCCGCCGTGCCGCCACGAGTCCAAGGTCGCCAACCCGGTGATCCGGAAGACGGCGTCCACCAACAAGCCCAAGACCGGCCAGAACGTCACCTACACCATCCAGGTGGAGAACACCGGTACCGCCAAGGCCACCGGCGTGAAGATCATTGACGACCTGAAGGACGTCCTGGACGACGCCACGCTGGTCGGCACCCCCCGCGCCGACTCCGGTGCGGCGCCGACCCTGGCCAAGGGCGTACTGACCTGGACCGGCGACATCGAGCCGGCCCAGATCGTGACCATCACCTACACGGTGAAGGTCGGTCCGCCGCCGAAGGGCAACCTGCGCCTCGGCAACAAGGTGAAGGGCCCGTCGGGCTCCAACTGCGGTGACAAGCCGGACGACTGGTGCGGCGGCGAGAGCGAGGACATCCCGTTCCTCGACATCAACAAGTCCATGGTTCCGGCCGATCCGGGCGAGGGCGGCACGGTGATCTACTCTGTCAAGATCGCCAACCGGACCAAGTCCGACTACGACGGTGCGAAGGTCACCGACGACCTCACCGACGTTCTGGACGACGCGAAGTTCGCCGGCCAGATCGACACCGGTGGCAAGGGTCACGCGGCCTTCAAGAACCGCAAGATCGTCTGGACCGGTGACATTCCCGCCGGCAAGTCCGTCACCATTCGCTACGCGGTCACCGTCGGCAACCCGCCGGCCGGTAACCGGATCCTGAAGAACGTGGTCACTGGACCCGACGCATCCACCTGCGCCCCCGGTCACAACCGCGCCTACAAGGGCGGCAACTGCCGTACCTCGGCGGTGATTCCGCAGGAGAAGAAGGACAAGTAGCACCACCGCACAACCGAACGCCAGACCGGAGGCCGTCCCACCCAGGGGCGGCCTCCGGCCCGTGCCGCACCGAAGGACCTCTGGGTCTGCTTCTCGGCCGTGACCGGCGTGCCCTGCCCTCCGCCTACCTGTGTGATCTCTAGAGTCGGCCGCGATACGTGTGAACTCCCGCGTATGGCTATGTAATTCAGTGAATCCAGCAAATCGCGCAATGTCGTGAATCCCGCACCTTGGGACCACGCGCTCCTTGTCGAGAGGCTCCCCATGCCCGCCCTGCTCCTGGTCGCCCCCGCCGCCCTGCTGCTGGCACTGCCCGCAGCCGCCGCCCCCGCTGCTCCTCCCGTACCTCCGGCCATGTCCATCGCGGTGGACGACGGCCGGACGACCGCCGACACCGGCGACCGGCTCGACTACACGGTCACGCTCACCAATGCCGGCGAGAAGGAGCTCCGGGACCTGCGCATCGTCCAGCGATTGCCGTCCTTCGCCAAGGCGCTGGACGCGGCCGACGGGTTGAAGGTGCACGGTGACGAGGTCGTCTGGCGGGGCGGCGTGCGAGCCGGCGACAAGGCGGCTTTCAAGATGGCTGCCACCCTGCGCAAGCCGGATGTCGGGCAGCTGCGGGCGACCTCGACGGCCTGCGCATACCTGGGGAAGTCACAGTCGCCCGTGGTGTGCGCCGCCGATATGGACACCCTGCCGGCCGGAGCGAAGGCCGACCAGGCCGCGATGACGGCGGCGCAGGCCGCCGAGGGCGGACCGGGGGCCGGGCCGTGGGCCGTGGGCGGCGGGCTGCTGGTCGCGGCCGCACTCGCCGCCGCCTGGCTGCGGCGGCGAGTGCGGGCCGAGGGGGCGCGGGCCCTGGCATAGGGCTGCCGACCGGGCGGGCGTGGTGTCGTCCCGGGCGTCGGCGCCTGTCGTACGCCGACGCCCGGGACCGGCCGGGATGTGCTGCTCGCCCGGATCAGCCAGGCCCTGCGCCCCGGTACAGGTCGAGTTCGCCGTCGAGCTCGATGGCGATGACCGTGATGTACCAGGGCGGGGCGACGGGCTACAACGACTACCCGACGGCACCCCGCGAGAAGAACACCCTCTGACCTACACAAACTCTCTGGTGAGGCAGGGTGGAAGGTGGTGTAGACAGGTGGGCACGGCACCCCCCCCAAACGTCCCCCACGGATGCTCAGAGGCCCCCAGATCCCCCAGAAATCCCCCAGGATTCAGGTCGTTCCACACCTTCTGACCTGGGGATACGGGGAGACTCTTAGTCCGCTACCTCGGCTCGTGGGCGCCGGACGCGTGATCTCGGATCTCCGTCGCATGCTTGGCTGCTTGCGTGATCCGACCTGCTTCCCGGTGCGCTCTGAGCTGGCGCAGATTGGCGGCGCATACGGTGCAGCCCTCGACAGGGGCACAGTCTAGGAGCCAGGCGTTGAAGCCGACAGGAAGTTCGACGGGCTTCTCCTGGGTGGTCTTCGGTGTGGTCATGGTGACCATGGTCCGGATGTGTCCCGGTCATCGCGGCGACCTTCACGGCGTCGCTGAGGCGTCATCTCGGGGTCATTTCGTGGGCGTCAAACCGGTGTCATTCCTGCCGTGCTGTGGCTAGCCTCGATCTATGACGACGATGACGGAACGCGAGCGGGTCCCCAATGACGTGCTCACTGCGGTGCGTAAGTCGATGAATCTCAGTCAGGACGAGTTCGCCCAGGGGCTGCGCCGGGCCGGTGACGAGATCGGGGAGCCGAACGATGCCTCGAAGCGGCTCGTGCAGCGCTGGGAGTCGGGTGTCACGCGGACGTGCCGCCCGCTGTATGCGCGTGCACTGAAGCGGTTTACCGGCCGCGCGCCCGAGTCGCTTGGCTTCGCCATTCCTATGGCGCGCGTGCGCGCGGATGGCGCAGGGGGCCATGACATGGATGCCGGCGATGTCGGCGCCCTCGATATAGCCGCGGCGCCAGCGGTGGCCCCTCAGGGGGAGTACGCGGGCGTGTGGCTGTCTCGGTATGAGTTCTATTCGTCCAGCAGGGATGAGACGTTCGACTGCCGGCATCACGTCGTGGTCGTCCAGCACGGCAACCGCCTGACGGCGCAGAGCCTGCCAGGGGCGTCGACGAATCTGGACAGTCCGTTGTCATTGGATCTCACCGTTGACCGCAACGTCGTGACCGGTACCTGGACGGAACAGACCGCGGCAGACGGGTACTACCAGGGTGCCCGCTACCACGGCGCGATCCAGCTGTTGGTCGAGCCCACAGGCCGACGCATGGCGGGCAAGTGGGTCGGGTTCGGCAAGGACTTTGATGTGAACACCGGGCCGTGGGAGTTGCGGCTCCTGGACCGCTCCACCGGCCGCGCCAGCATCGAGCGGTACTCGACGCCACCGGATCGGTCCTAGGTGCAGCAGGGATGCCCCGCTCCTGGCCAAGTGCTGGCCAGGAGCGGGGGTGTTGTCGTGTGTTGGGCGTGGGGTTCAGGTTTGGGGGTAGGCGCGGTGGTGTGGCATCGCCGCAGCGCCGGCGCGGCGATGCCACGTGCGGGCTCCCCCTGCGGCGCCGCAAGAACTCCCGCCGACTGCGGTGCTGTTGGGGTTGAGGGTGCGGGTGGTCGTGCATGAGGGGAGCACGCGCGGCCACCTGGGCGCCCGCCCAGGGGCATGATGCCCGGACGCCAGGGTTCCAGCGACTGCCGTGCAGAAACGGGCGTATGACGCCCTGTAGCTGTTCAGGCGGGGGCGATCATGGTTTCGGTGCCGCCTGGGCCTTTCCAGTAGAGGGCGCCGTCGCGGGCGTAGAGGATGCGGCCTCCGGGGGGGGTGCCCCTATGTGTTTGGTCAAGGTCCAAGGCCGCTAGGTTCGTGCGGTCGAGGGCGGGCCGAGTCGT
>NZ_JACTVJ010000060.1 GCF_014493765.1 Streptomyces polyasparticus | reverse complement strand
GACTTGATGTTGATCTTGGCGCCGGGCTGGCCCGCGCCGGTGAAGGTGACGTCCTTACCGGTGACCGGGACATCCTCGGTCGGCGTCAGCACCTCCACCGGGATCACTGCGGCAGCCTTCACCGTCAGGGAGAACTCCTGGCTGTGACCGTTCGACGTCGCCTTCACTGTCACCGCACCGGCCTTCGAGCCCGCCTTCACATTCACATGCGAGTAGCCCGCGGTGTCCGTGGACCGCTCCAGCTTCGTGCCACCCCCGGTGAACGTCGAGCCGGTACCGCCGTCATCGGTGATCTCATAGCTGACCCTCGCCCCCGGCACACCGGCCGACCCGTTCAGCGCCCGCGTCACCAGCGGCTTGCCGAACTCCTCACCCGCCGAAGCCTCCTGACCATCACCCGAACCCATCTTGAGCTCAGACACGCTGGCCGTCGGATCCGTCACCGTCACCGACACCTTCCCCGTCGCCGTACGGCCCGCGGAATCCTTCACCGTGTACTCAAAGGAATCCGCACCCACAACACCCCGGTCCGGGGTATAGAGAACCTTCCCGTCCCGGACCTGCGCAGCACCATTCGCCGGATCCGACACCGACTCCAGCGACAGCCCGTCACCCGAGTCATTCGCCAGCACATCCACCGACACCGCAACATCCCGAACCGTCGACACACCATCATCGGCCGCTACCGGGTTCGGATCAGGATCCGAAGTGCCAATTCCGTGCAGCGCGAACGTGGCATCAGTGGTGGCCGCGATGGCGGTGATCCCAGACGTTGCCGCGCCGGGCACGGAAACCTGTCCACTGCCGTTCTTCCCCCAGGCCTTGACCTCACCATCCTTGAGGGCCACTACATGGCCGGCGCCCGCAGAAATTGATTCGATACCGTACTTCGCGAATCCAGGTACGTCGTTCTGGCCATATCGGCCATCTCCCCAGACAATAACCTCGCCGTTTTCCATCAATGCGACAGACGAACCCACACCTGCGGCGATTTCCTTCACGACGCCCGACTTGACAGCTTCCGGAACGTCCGTTTCACCGTAACTATTACTCCCCCATGCGATTACTTCGCCGTCCTTCAGTGCCAACGCGTGACCGGCACCAGCAGCTATAGCGCTAACACCCGACTTGGCCGCTTCCGGGACATCGGTCTGACCGTTCTGCTTGCTCCCCCACGCGATTACCTCGCCATCCTTCAGCGCCAACGAGAAATGGAACCCCGCGCTCACACCGGTAACGCCCGACTGGGCGACTGCAGGAACATCTACCTGGCCATCGTCTCCGTGCCCCCAGGCCAGGACCTTGCCGTCCTTCAGTGCCAGCGAGTGACTGCGGCCTGCAGCAATGGCGTCCACGCCCGATTCGGCGGCCGCAGGGACACTGCCAGAGATTGCGCTGCCCCAGGCTACGACCTTCCCGTCCGCACGCAGCCCCAATACATGCGCCCCACCACCGGCAAGGGCCGTCACGCCAGACATCGCGGCTTCCGGCACCTCAAGCTGACCGCCACCACTAGCTCCCCAACCGAATACTTGCCCCTCGGCCATACCCTGGGTGGCAAATGTGATCTCAGACTCTGCCGTATTACCGTCGCTGTAGTGGGCAGTTGCTGTCATAGTCCGCGTGCCCGTACCCAGGAACCACTCATCGAACTCCCAGGTCCCGTCGGGCTTCACGTCAGCGTGGCGAGCGTTGGTATCCCCCTTGAGCGACAGATAGATCGACCTGGCTCCGCCTTCATAGTCCGCAGTACCTGCGAACTTCACCCACTCAGGTTGTGTCACCGCAGGCGAGGGCGACGTGAACACTGGGGCCGAAAGGTCGGAAATTGCAGATTTCATCGATACAGGTGAATGCGTGAAGGATTCAACCGCATTCGCCACTGGTGCCGCACTACCCAAGATGGCCGCAGCCGCCACCACTACGGCCACTCGGCGCATTGGGATACGTCGGAGAGGACCCGTAGCATTTCGGATTTCCGCTCCTGTGCGAATTCGACCCATTCCCATTCCAAATCACCTTCCATGACGACAGTCAACAGTCAGCCTGTGTAGAAGCTGTCTCTTCGCTATGATTTTGGACCCCCCACCCAGCAGACAAGGGCGTCAAGTGTCGAACGCGTAGTCCGAAAGTTGACTGCCACCTCGCCCCTTCGTTGCACACGGCCCCTGTTGGCGTCGGCGAACGTTTGCTCACCTGGGATGGCGAATTCGGTGGTGGTCGCCAAGTGACCTTGTGATGGCCAGATGATGGCCTGACCTGCGTAGGAGCGCGAGCGTCAGGTGATCAAGGTGTCGGTGTATCCGAGTATCCTCAGTGAGGTTCCGGCCCAGACCGCCGAGGTGGCCACGCTGGCGTTCCCGAAGGCTGTTTGCGCACGCGGCTCCGTGAAGCGATCGCGCCCCCTGTTCACCGACCAGGACTTCGCGGGCGTCTTCCAGCGCTGAGGTAAGCCGGCCTGGTCGCCAACCCAGCTGGCTGTGGTTTCGGTGCTGCAGTTCATGGAGGGCCTGCCGGACCGGCAGGTGGTCTCGACACCGAAGCCGATACGTAGGCCGGTGGGGTGGCCACGTTGAAGGTCTACGACCTAGGCATGGCGATGCTGCCGGGGTGAGCTTCGCCCCGCTATGTGGACATCTGCGAACTATGCAGCCAGGTTCAGACTACCCGAGTTGATCGAGCGTCGTTCGAATTCGACCGGGCTGATATGGCCGAGCGCGGAATGACGGCGCCGGTTGTTGTACCAAGCCAGCCAGGTGAACACGGACCTGCGAGCCTCTGATTTCCCCAGCCAGCGCTCCCCGTAGAGCAGTTCACGTTTCATGCTGGCGAAGAAGGATTCCGCGAGGGCATTGTCGTAGCTCGATCCCACCCGCCCCATTAAGCGGCGGATGCCGTGCTTTCGGCAGGCAGTGGCGAAGGCGGCTGATGTGTATTGGGTGCCGCGGTCTGAATGAAAGACGACTCCGTCGGGTAGCTCAGCGCTGCATCACCAGCGACCCTACTGTCTTCGCGTCAACCGAGTCATGCAGCGCTCTAGGTACCGCATCCTCGTGAGGGCCAAGTTCGCCGGGGCATTGATGTGCCCTTCCCACGAGAGAAGTTCCCCATGGGATCCCACCGCAAGCCCAGGCCCCGTAGAGGTCGCCGTTCTTTGTCCGCCGGTTTCGTGCCTGTCGGCGCTTCCCTGTTCGGCGCCCTTGCCACGCCCACAGCCAGCGCGGCCTCAGTCTCCACTTGGGATCAAGTGGCTGCATGCGAGCGTTCCGAAAACTGGCAGATCAACTCGGGGAATGGCATTTTCGGCGGCCTCCAGTTCTCTCAGTCCACCTGGGAAGAGTTCGGCGGTGGCACCTACGCATCGCGCCGACCTGGCCTCCAAGGATCAGTAGATAGCTGTGGCCGAGAAGGTGCTAGAGGGTGTCTGAGAAGCCCCGTTCAGGGCAGGACTCTCGCGGAACGGTGTAGCAGGAGCATGATGGTGGCCAGGTAGATTGCGTTCTCCTGACTGGCGGCCAGGTACTCATAGTCCTTGGAGAGTCGTCGGTAGCGGCCCAGCCAGCGAAACTCCGCTCGATCACCCAACGGCGTGGAACCACCGCGAACATCGGAACCTCTCGTGGTGGCGCGTCGGCCTTGGCCCAGGTGCTGCGGAAGCCACCGTCCTTGCGCTGCACGATCTCGATGGTGATGCCGGTTTCCTCGCGGACGCAGTCCAGAAAGTCCCGGCCGCGGTATCCCTGGTCTGCCCACAAGTGCTGGAGCCGTGGAAACTTGTCGATGCACCGGACCAGCAGTACCGAGGCGCCATCGCGGTCGCTGACGTTCGCGGGGCTGACGCAGACCGCCAGGACCAAGCCGAGCGTGTCGACCAGGAGGTGGCGCTTGATGCCCAGCACCTTCTTGCCGCCGTCGTATCCGTGCCAGCCGCCGCGCTCGGTGGCCCTGACGCTCTGGCTGTCCACCACCCCGGCGCTCGGGGTGGGTTCACGGCCCCGGCCAGTATGTTCCCTGGCCCGCAGGGCAGCGAGGATCTCTTCCCAGCGGCCCTCGATCCGCCACTGTCGCCAGTAGTGATAGACCGTCTGATACGGCGGGAAGTCGTGCGGCAGCAGCCTCCAAGCGCAGCCGGCCCGAACCCAGTACGCGAGGGCGTCGATGATCTCCCTGCGCGGATGCTTCGGCGGCCGGCCACCCGGCTTCGGTGGTGGCACGACCGGCTCCAGCACCGCCCACTCGCCATCGGACAGATCAGTCGGATACACGCGCCGCCTACCGGCCATCCCAGCCTCCCCAGCGCAGGGACTACCAACTCGCCTGCCCTGAACGGGGCTTCTCAGACACCCGCTAACCAGCCCTGGGCGGCCCGAGTAGGGCCGCGTTGGCCTTGGCCTCGACGAACGAGAGGGTGGCGAGGTCTTTGACCTTGCGCGGGTCGAGCTCAGGCTGGAACGAGAAGTCGTAGTCCTCAAGGGTCTTGTGGTGCGGCATCTTCGAGGTCCGCAGGCCGGTGCGAAACCGGCGGTCCTCACGGACGGCGAGTTCTTCGGTCAACACCAGGTCGATGAAGTCGAGGTAGCCGAGTTTGGCCTCGTCGGCCCGCTGCGCGTACTGGGCCAGGGTCTCGGCCAGGTGGGGCAGGCCCAGCTTGCTGGCCGTGCTGGGGTTGGTTGGGGTGAGGGCCCCGGAGACGTGTGGTGTCTTCGGGGCCCTCGGTGGTGTGTGCGTGTGGTTGGGGGTTAGCGGCGCTTGAAGGTGACGATGTCCTGGGTGGTCTTGCCGTTGACGGTCTGGGTGGCGGTGAAGGTGTAGTCGCCCGGGGGGAGGTTCTGCTCGGAGTCACAGCTCCAGTTGCCCGAGTTGTTGACGGGGGCGTCGGTGCAGATGGGCTTGTTGGTGGTGGACCTGATGTTGATCTTGGCGCCGGGCTGGCCCTTGCCCGTGAAGGTGACGGTCGGGCCGGTGATGACCTCGTTGTCGCCGGGGGTCAGCACATCGACCGGGGCCGGGGTGACGTAGGCGACACGGGTGAAGGTGAAGATGTCGTAGGTGGTCTTCCCGTTGACCGTCTGGGAGGCGGTGAAGGTGTAGTCACCCGCGGGCAGTTCCTCCCGGGAGTCGCAGGTCCAGTTGCCCGAGCCGTTGACCTCAACGTCCGTGCAGATCTCCTTGCCGGACCCGGACCTGATGTTGACCTTGGCGCCGGCCTGGCCCTTGCCGGTGAAGGTGACCTCCTCACCGGTGACCGGGGCATCCTCGGTCGGGGTCAGCACCTCCACCGGGGTCGCGTTGGAGAACGCCGCACGGGTGAAGGTGAACACGTCGTAGGTGGTCTTCCCGTTGACCGTCTGAGAGGCAGTGAAGGTATAGGTGCCCGGGTCCAGGACCAGCTGGGAGTCGCAGGTCCAGTTGCCCGAACCGTCGACCTCAACGTCCGTGCAGATCTCCTTGCCGGACCCGGACCTGATGTTGACCTTGGCGCCGGCCTGGCCCTTGCCGG
>NZ_JACTVJ010000006.1 GCF_014493765.1 Streptomyces polyasparticus | reverse complement strand
TCCGGCGAGCCGTCGGAGAGCAGCCATCCGAGCCCTACGAGAACGCGGTGCAACGCGACTACCTGGAGCAGCACGGCGCCGGGACGACCGCCGAGCACATCGATCTACTGGCGGAGAACCTCGCCGAATATCGCGCCCTCGTCCACCGCACGCAGAAGGCCGGACTGCCCGCCCTGATCGCGCGGCTCCTCGCCGAACGCGGCACGTCCTCCGTCCTCGCCCCGGCGGGTCTGCCGGAGGAGTGGCTGGCCGCCGTGGCCGCGCCGCTCGTCGCGGACGGCCCGGACAGCACTCCGCACGAGCTCGACGAGGTGTCGGCCGTGGTGACGGGCTGCGCCCTGGCGATCGCCGAGACCGGCACCATCGTCCTCGACGGCTCCCCCGACCAGGGGCGGCGGCGGATCACGCTGATCCCCGACCACCACATCTGCGTCGTACGCGTCCCGGAGCAGGTCGTCGCCTCCGTACCACAGGCGCTCCCCCGGCTCGATCCGCGCAAGCCGCTGACCTGGATCTCGGGCCCGTCGGCGACCAGCGACATCGAGCTCGACCGGGTCGAGGGCGTGCACGGTCCCCGTACGCTCCAGGTGATTCTGGTCGAGTGAGCACACCGTGCGGCCCGTCCCGGTGTGCGGCCCTCTCGCCCCGCTCGTAGCGTGAGGACATGATCCGGTTCGAGCGGGTGACCAAGCGGTACGCCGACGGCACGACCGCCGTGGACGATCTCTCCTTCGAGGTGGCCGAGGGCGAACTCGTGACGCTCGTCGGACCCTCCGGCTGCGGCAAGACCACCACGATGATGATGATCAACCGGCTGATCGAACCCACCGAGGGCAAGATCTTCGTCGACGGCGAGGACATCTCGAAGGTCGACCCGGTGAAGCTGCGGCGCCGTATCGGCTATGTGATCCAGCAGGTCGGCCTGTTCCCGCACCGCACCATCCTCGACAACACCGCCACCGTCCCTGCCCTGGTCGGCTGGAAGCGCTCCAAGGCGAAGGCGCGTGCCGCGGAACTGCTCGACATGGTGGGCCTCGACCCGAAGAAGTACGGCTCGCGCTATCCCGACCAGCTCTCCGGCGGACAGCGCCAGCGCGTGGGCGTGGCCCGGGCCCTGGCCGCGGACCCGCCGGTCCTCCTGATGGACGAACCCTTCGGCGCGGTCGACCCGGTGGTCCGCGAGCAGTTGCAGGACCAGTTCCTGCAGATGCAGCGCACTGTGCGCAAGACGGTCGTGATGGTCACGCACGACATCGAGGAGGCCGTGCGGCTCGGCGACCGGATCGCGGTCTACGGGCAGGGCAGGATCGAGCAGTTCGACACCCCGGGCGCCGTACTCGGCACACCGTCCACGCCCTATGTGGCCGAGTTCGTGGGCGCCGACCGGGGTCTGAAGCGTCTGTCGGTCACCGAGATCGAACCCGACGACCTGGAGGAGCCGCCGCTCGCCCGCCTGGACGAGTCGGCCTCCGCGGCCGCGGCCCGGCTGCGTGCCGAGGGCGCCCGCTGGGCCGTCTGCCTCGACGAGGCCGGCGAGCTGCACGGCTGGGCGGGCGTCGACGAGCTCGCGCTCGCCGGCGACGCCAAGGTCGGCGAGCTGGCCCACCGGATGAACTCCTGGGTGCCCGTGGGCGCCCCGCTCAAGACCGCCTTCGGCGTGATGCTGCAGCACGACGCGGGCTGGGTCGCGGTACTCGACGGCGCCCGCTTCCTCGGCGTACTGACTCCGGCGAAACTGCACGAGGCGCTGCGCCGGTCGGTGGACGCGGACGCGCTCGGCATCGGGCGCGACGAGGTGGAGTTCGACTCGGTGGCGGACGCGTAACCGGCGTTTCCCCCACGGCAGTCGGAGCAGCCGTTCCCCTCACGGCAGTGGGAGCAACTGCCGCCCCACCGCGCCTTACAGCAGCCCCTTCTCCTTGAGATACGTCTCCGCGACGTCCTCGGGAAGCCGCCGCCAGCTGTCCACCTGCTGGTTCATCGAGGCCAGATCGGCCGTGGTGAGCACCTTGTTGAGCTCGTCGAGCACACCGGCAACCTTCTCGCTGCCGGCCCGGGAGCGGTTCACCACGGGCACGATGTAGTCCGCGTTCTGCAGCTTCTTGTCGTCGGCGAGCAGCACCAGCCCGAACTCGCCGAGCGTGGCGTCGGTGCTGGTGGTGAGCACCATCTGGTCCTGGCCGGACTGCACGGCCTTCTTCGCCTGCGTGGTGCCGACACCCTTGGGATCGATGGCCGTGATGTTGATCCCGTACGTCTGCTCCAACCCGGGCTTGCAGTACGGGCGTTTCACGCACTCGTCGCCCGCCGCGAGCCGCACCTTGAGGCCGGAGCGGCCGAGGTCGGACAGCGTCTTGAGCCGATGCTGCTCGGCATACGCGGCCGTGACGGCGAAGGCGTTCTGGTCGACCGCCTTGCCGGGGTCGAGGACGGTGAGGCCGCGGGGCGTGGCCAGTCGGCGCAGGGCCGTCATCGTGGCGGCGAGGTCCGGTGAGCCGACGGGAGGTGCGTCCGCTCCGTTGGCCTTGGCGTTGAGCCAGTCCGCGAAGGTCGCCGCGTATTCGGGCACGACGTCGATCTGGCCGGATTCCAGGGCCGGTTCGTACAGTTCGCGGTTGGCGACGGTGAGCAGCGTGGTCTTGTAACCGGCCTTGGCCAGGAGCTTCGCGTACATCTGGGCGAGCAGGTCGCTCTCCGTGAAGCCGGCCGAGCCGATGGTCAGGGACTTGCTGTCGCCGGGCGGTGCGGTGACCTCGCCCTGGTTCTCCAGGGAGGGTCCCGTGGTGCAGCCCGCGAGCAGTGCGGTCAGCAGACAGGTCGCGGCGAGGGGTCTTCTCATGCGGCGGCCCTCCCCCGCGCCCAGCCCGGTGCCAGGCGTTCGGCGATCTCGAAGAGCCCCTCGACGATCAGGGCGAACGCGGCCACCAGGACGGCGCCCGCGACGACTTGGGCCGTGGAGGCGAGGTTGAAGCCGGCGGTGATGATCCGGCCGAGTCCGCCGCCGCCCGCGAGGGCCGCGATGGTGGCGGTGGCGACGAGCTGCACGGCGGCGATCCGGACACCGTTCATGATCATCGGTAGCGCGAGCGGCAGTTCCACGCGCCACAGCATCTGCCGTCCCGTCATGCCCATCCCGCGTGCGGCCTGGACGACGCTGCGGTCCACTTCGCGCATGCCGACGTACGCGTTGGTGAGCAGCGGCGGCACGGCGAACAGGACGAGCGCGACGACCGTCGGCCCCTGGCCCCACTTGCCGATCGGGGTGAGCAGCAGCAGCACGAGGACCGCGAAGGTGGGCACGGCGCGGCCGACGTTGGAGATGTTCACGGCCAGCGCCCCGCCCTTGCCGAGGTGGCCGAGCACCAGGGCGATCGGGAGCGCGATCAGACAGCTGATGACCAGGCAGACGACGGTGAGCACGAGGTGTTCGGTGAGCCGGTGCCAGACGCCGTCGCCGCCGGACCAGTTGGCGGGGTCGGTGAGCCAGTCCCAGGCGTCGCGCAAGGTCTTCATCCGCGGGCCCCTCTCTGCCAGGGCGTGAGCAGCCGCTGCACCCCGAGGAGCAGCAGATCGGCGGCGATCGCGATGATCACGCACAGCACGGAGGCGGTGAGGACCTGCGCTTTGAAGTACGTGTTCATCCCGGCGTAGATGAGATTGCCGAGGCCTCCGTAGCCGACGATCGCGCCCACGGTCACCAGCGAGACCGCCGAGACCGTGGCGATCCTGAGGCCGGCCATCGCGGCCGGTACGGCGAGCGGGAGTTCGACGGTGAGCAGCAGCCGGATCGGTCCGTAGCCCATGCCGCGCGCGGCCTGCCGGGTCTCCTCGGGCACGGCGCGCAGTCCGGCGAGGATATTGCGGACGAGCAGGGTCAGCGAGTACAGGACGAGACCCGCGACGACCAGGGCCGCGGACAGTCCGTACACCGGAAGCAGCAGCGAGAACATCGCGAGCGAGGGGATCGTGTACAGCACGGTCGTCAGACCGAGCACCGGACCCGCGGCCCAGTGCCAGCGGCGGGCGGCGACGGCGAGGGGGACGGCGAGCACCAGGCCGATGAGCACCGAGACGGCGGTCAGTTCCAGATGCTGGAGCACCGCGTCGGTGAGGATCTCGGAGCGGGTCGTCAGGTACTTGCCGCAGATCCATTCATTGCGCGCGAGGCAGTCGTCCGGGGCGGTCACCTGGGGCGCGGTCACTTGTCCATTCAAGGCGGGCACCGGGGCGGCGGCCCGTCCTGATCGGCCGTACGAGTGGGGGACCTGCTCGCGTACGGGGACGGCGCGCCGGTGCGGGCCGGCTACGGCCTGCCCGTGACGGCCCGGGCGGCCGAGCGCCCCATCCCCGTGCACACGGCCGCCCAGACGGCGACGGCGATCCACAGCAGGACCTTGCCCGGGCCCTCCAGCCAGGGCACCTTGGCCGCCGTCGCCACCGAGAGCGTGGCCACCGCGGTCATGCCCATCGGGAAGACGGTGGCCCAGCGGCGGACGTCGTAGCGAAGGCGCGGCCAGCGGATCTCGGCGGCGAGCAGCAGCAGATAGCAGGCGAGGTCGAGGCCGAGCAGGACGAGTGCCGCGGTGCGCAGCACGTCGTGGAGGGAGCCGGTGAGCTGCGGGGCCGCCACCAGCTTGGAGCCCGCGAGCGCCGAGATGGCGAGTGCGCCGCCCGCGACCCACTGGTCGCCTGCTCCGCTGCGTACGGTCGTGAGGTCGAAGCGGACGAAGGCCGCCACGTACAGGACGAGCCCGAGGCAGAAGGCCGCGAGGGCGGCCCGGGCGAGCCAGTCCACGTCGAGCAGCGGTGCGAGAGTGCCGGAGAGGACGGCGAGGCCCTGCGTCGCCACGCACACGAGGAACACCCCGCCGGGCATGCGCCGGCCCCAGTGCCGCAGCACCGAGGGCAGCAGCACGAGCCACAGGACGCAGGCGAGCGCGAGCAGCGCGACGGCCAGGGTCGTCCAGCCGAGCAGGGCGTAGCGCGTACCGAGGACGCAGGTGGCGGCGACCGCGGTGAGCGCGGGCGGGGTGTCGGCCTCGGCCTCCCAGCGAGCGAGGTCGCTCACGAGACGGATCAGGAAGTCCGCGGCCAGGGCCGCCCAGAACAGCGTGCCGAGGGCGAGCGCGGCGAGCGAGAGGTTCTCGTGGCCCGTCAGATGCAGGCCGACCGAGACGATCGCGGTGGCCATGACGGCCGCCCCGGCCGCGGGCGAAAGGCCCGCCCACCAGCCGACCAGTCCAGGGGCCGAGCCATGGTCGGTCATCCGTGCACCACGCAGCCGGTCATGGTGCCACCACGCAGCCGGTCATTCGCGTTCCACGCTCTCGGTCATGCGCCCACCCTCGCCAAAACCCGCGCGCCCCGCCGGAGCTGCTGCGCCGATCGGTGCAGCAGCTCCGGCGGGCGGGGTGCGGCGGCCGGTGCGAGAGTGCCGGTCAGAGGATGCGCGGCGAAGGAGCGGCTGTGTGGCAGGACCTGTTCGATGCGGGGATCTCGTACGGCGAGAAGACGGTGCGCACCATCGCCGTGTATCTGATCGTCCTCGTGCTGCTCCGCTTCTTCGGCAAACGCGATCTGGCACAGCTCAACACCTTCGACCTGGTCGTCATGCTGCTGCTCTCGAACGTCGTGCAGAACGCGGTGATCGGGCCGGACAACTCGATGTCGGGGGCGGCGCTCGGCGCCGCGGTACTGCTCGCGGTGAATGCCGTGGTCGCTCGGTCGGCGCTGCTGTCCGACCGTCTCGGCCGGCTCCTGGAGGGCAGGCCGGTGGAGCTGGCGCGTGACGGGCGCTGGCTGCGGCGCGAGGTGCGGCGGTACGGGCTGCGGACCACGGACCTGGATGTCGCGGTACGGCGGCAGGGCGGCGACGACGTCACGGAGACCACCTCCGTGAGTCTCGAACCGGGCGGCGCGCTCGTGGTGACGCTGCGCGACGGCGACCAGGCGGCCGACAAGAACGACATCGCGGCACTGCGGGCCGAGATCGCCGCGCTGCGCCGGCGTCTTGAAGAAGGCGGGCTGCGCGGATGAGTGCCCTGTGGACCTGGCTGCGCACCCCGCGGGGGCCGATGCTGTGGTTCGAGGTCCTGTTGATCGCGGTCAGCTACTGGCTGTACTCCCTGGTCCGCAACGCGGTGCCTGAGGAGCGGGCCACGGCGATGCGCAACGCGCATCGGATCTGGGACGCGGAGCAGACGCTGGGCATCGCAGCCGAGCGTGCGATCAACCATGCGGTGGACAAGGTCACTTGGCTGATCGTGGGCATGAACTACTACTACGCCACGCTGCACTTCATCGTGACGATCGGCGTTCTGGTGTGGCTGTACCGCAGGCACCCGGGCCGCTATCTGACCGCGCGGCTCGCGCTGTTCGCGACCACCGCGGTGGCCCTGGTGGGCTTCTACTTCTTCCCGCTCGCGCCTCCGCGGCTCATGGAGGGCGGGGGCTTCATCGACACCCTGCTGGTACACGACACCTGGGGCTCGATGAGCAACGACGGCCACAACGCCTCGGTGTCCAACCCGTATGCCTCGATGCCTTCGATGCATATCGGCTGGTCCACGTGGTGCGGCACGATGATCGTGGCGCTGGCGCGGCCGGCCTGGGTGAGGGTGCTCGGCGTGCTCTATCCGCTCGCGACGCTCGCGGTGATCATCTCCACGGCGAATCACTACTGGCTGGACGCGGTCGGCGGGCTGCTGTGCGTGTGCTTCGGGTTCGCGGTGGCGTACTGGTGGTTCGGCGCGCTGCCGTGGCAGTTGCCGCGGGTCGCCCCGCATCTCGATCCGCCCGCGGTCCGGAGCCGGCGCTCCTGACCATGGAACCGCCCGCCTGCCCGGGGTCGTATCCCTGGCAGGCGGGCGGAGTTCGAAGGTGCGCCGGCCCGTGTCAGCGCCCGAGGGCGCGGTCCACGGTGCGGACCAGTTCGCCGTCCGGCGTGTCCGCGTCGAGCGACCAGAACATCGCACCGCCGAGGCCGCGGGCCTTCACATACGCCGACTTCAGGGCGAGCACGGCCGGGTCGTCGTAGGTCCACAGCGTCGTGCCGTCGAAGATCCAGGAGTGGCCCTCGCGCACATTGCGGTGGATCTTGTACGTGCCCGATGCGGCGAGCGCCTTGAGTTCCTTGTAATCGGCGTAGCCGTTGGCCCACTTGGCGGGCGCGGGGCCGGTGGCGGGCTGCCCCATGCCGTCCCCGCCGCCGCTGACTCCGGTCCAGCCCTGCCCGTAGAAGGGCATGCCGACGACCAGCTTGCGGGCGGGTGCGCCGCGTTCCAGCCAGGAGTTCACGGTGCCGTTGACGCTGAAGTCGTTGCGCGAGAAGAGCGCGGACTGCTGGGCGGTGGTCTTCTCGCCGCTGACGTGGAAGTCGTAGCCCTGCAGGGTCACGAAGTCCAGGTTCTTCATGATCTTGCCGACCTCGAAGCCCGCGTCGATCTTGGCTTCGGCGGTGGGCACGAAGGCCGAAAGCTCGTAGTGCTTGCGGTTCTTGCGGCCGAGCGCGTCGAGCCGGCTGCGGAACTCGGCGACGAGCGCCGTGAAGTTCTTCTTGTCCTCGGGCCGGAACACGGTGTCCGCGTCGCCCTCGGAGCCCGGCCACTCCCAGTCGAGGTCCACACCGTCGAAGACGCCCGCGGCGGCGCCCTCTCCGCCGCGTACACCGTCCTGGGGCAGGTTGCCCTTCAGATAGAGGTCGACGCAGGACTGCACAAATGCCTTACGGGACTCGGGAGTTCGTACCGCGTCGGAGAAGTGGGTGGACCAGGACCAGCCGCCGAGCGAGATCATCACCTTGAGGCCGGGGTGCTTGGCCTTCAGCTCCTTGAGCTGGTTGAAGTTGCCGGCGAGGGCCTGGGTGTCGGTGTCGGCCACACCGTCGACGGAGTTCTCCGCGTCGAGGGGGCGCTGGTAGTCCGCCCAGGGGTCGGACTCGCCGGGCACGGGGTTCAGGAAGCACTTGCCCTGCGGACTGACATTGCCGAAGGCGTAGTTGATATGGCTGAGACGGGCCGCGGCGCCACTCTTGTCCAGGTCCTGCACCTGGAAGTCGCGGCCGTAGACACCCCACTGGGTGAAGTAGCCGACCCGCTTGAGCGAGGAGCCGCCGCGGTCGCTCGCGGCGGCTGCGGGCGCGTGGTCCTCCTGGGCCTGCGCGAGCGGGGCGATCAAGGCGACGAGGCAGACGGCCGTGGCCGCCTGGGGCAGAATTCTTCGGCGCATGGGCTGGCTCATTCCTGGTCGACGGACGAGGCCAACTGCACTGGTACTGACGGGAGTCGGCCCGCCGAAGTTATTGGTCTGGACCAGAAAGGGTCAAGAGGGCGTGCAGGAATGACCTCGACGCGCCTCAGGGCGTAGGAATACCCGCCGGCCCCCGCCCCGGCCGCCCGAACTCCACCGGGACGCCGGGCGAGTACAGCACGCTGACCGGTGCGCCCACGGGCCGCGGCAGTCCGGACGCCGCCACCAACTCGTCCTCGCAGTCGAGGAGTTCCGCGTGGTGGAGCGGCCAGCGCGGGTGGCTGTTGGGCAGGTAGAGGGACCGGCCGAAGAAGGCGCTGTGCAGGCCCCAGCGCGCGGTGAGGAAGTGCTCGAGCTCGCTCGGCTCCTCGACCCGCTCCCCCACCCGCAGCGCGATCCGGGTGCGCGCACCGCGGGGCCCGGGCCAGCGGCGGCGGCTGGCGTAGACGAGGACGTCGCCGTCCCTGCGTACGGACATCTTCGACCAGAGATACGGCAGACCGAAGGCCGCGCGGCCCACCGCGACCGGGATGAGGCGGGAGGCGTCGAGGCTGCGGAAGACGACGCCGCGGCGGCCCTGCCCGTCGACGGAGTAGAGACGGACATTGGTCTCAGGAAAGCTGCCGAGATACGGGACGCCGGGCAGCCGGAACCAGCCGACGCGGTGCATACGGAAGGCGACCAGGCCGACGTACGTGGCGCCGTCGAGGGTGTCGGGCACGGTGCCGGCGGGCAGCAGCGGGGCCACGTCCGCGGGGTCGGCCGCCCAGTGCACGAACGCCAGGTCGAGCCAGGACTGCGTGAGCAGCGCACGCGCCGGGTATCCCGGCGGGTCCGCGGTGATGGGCTCGGGGCGCACCGGCGTGTACGTCACTCCGGCAGCTTCCCAGACGGCCCGCGCGGCCTGCCGGGCGCCCCGGGGCGGCCCGTACTTTCGGCCGATGCCTTTATGTTCCGCGTAGGGACAAATGGCACTTAAGCGGCCCCGACACAGTCGTCAGAGTGGATATCAGTGACTGACCTGTGGGCCGGGCCTTCGGTGCAATGAGGCATACGAGGCGTGGATCCCGTCGGACACGGCCTCTCGGAGCCCATGAGCGCAGGGCGAGGCCGTGCGGCGGTGCCGGCCACCCACCCGGGCGCGAACCCGCTCACCCCGCGCGTCCCGAGCGATCGAGGAACCCTCCATGGCTTCGAGCCTGACCATGGCCCCCGCGCCCAACCCCACCGGGAAGACCTTCTTCGGGCACCCGCGTGGTCTCGCCACCCTCTTCATGACCGAGATGTGGGAGCGCTTCAGCTTCTACGGGATGCGCGCGCTGCTGCCGCTCTACCTGATCTCGGGCGGCGCGGACGCGTCCAAGGGCATGCAGGGCGGCGGGCTCGGGATGTCCGTGGCGACCGAGGCCTCGATCTTCGCGATCTACTCGGCGATGGTCTACCTCCTCACGCTGCCCGGCGGCTGGTTCGGCGACCGGGTCTGGGGCCCGCGCAAGACGGTCACCATCTCGGCCGTCGGCATCATGATCGGCCACCTGCTGCTCGCGGTCCCCGGCGCGCCCACCTTCTTCCTCGGTCTGGCCTTCGTCGCGGCGGGTTCCGGCCTGCTCAAGGCCAATATCTCGACGATGGTCGGCCACCTCTACGACGGTCCGGACGACCCGCGCCGCGACGGCGGCTTCACCGTCTTCTACATGGGCATCAACCTGGGCGGCCTGTTCTCGCCGCTGATCATCGGCACCGTCGGCGAGACGGTCAGCTGGCACTTGGGCTTCGCGCTCGCGGCGGTCGGCATGGGCCTGGGCCTCGCTCAGTTCCTGTTCGGCACCCGCCACCTCAGCGAGGTCTCGAACGTGGTGCCCAAGCCGCTCAGCGCCGCCGAGCGCAAGAGCGTGATCCAGAAGTCGCTGCTCGCGGCCGCCGCGGCGGTTCTGTTCTACGTGATCGTCGCGTCCTTCACGGACATCACCGACAACTGGATCCTGGTCCCGCTGTCCGTGCTCGGCATCGTGATCCCGATCCTGGTCCTCGTCCGCATCAAGCGGGACAAGAGCCTGACGCAGCTTGAGCAGTCGAAGATGTCCGGTTTCATCTGGTTCTTCGTGGCCGCCGCGATCTTCTGGGCGATCTACGACCAGGGCTCCTACACGATGGCCACGTTCGCCGACGACTCCGCGCAGAACACGGTCTTCGGCTGGAGCTTCCCCGTCTCCTGGTACCAGTCGGTGAACCCGGTCCTGATCATGGCCCTCGCGCCGGTGATCGCCAGCGCCTGGCTGTGGCTGAACCGCCGTGGCAAGGAGCCGAGCACCATCGTGAAGTTCTCCTCGGGCCTGGTACTCGCGGGCGTCTCGTTCTTCGTGTTCCTGATCCCGATGACCACCGCCGCGCACGGTGCGAAGGCCGCGGCGATGTGGCTGGTGGCGATCTACTTCGTGCAGACCATCGGCGAGCTGTGCCTCTCCCCCGTCGGTCTCTCCCTGACCACGAAGATGTCCCCGGCCAAGTACGCCTCCCAGATGATGGGCGTGTTCTTCCTGGCCGTGACCGCGGGCGACTCCCTGATGTCGCTGCTCGCGACGGCGGGCATGAACCTGGACAGCCGGGGCGTGGTCGGTGTCGAGGCCGCCGTGGCGGTGGTCGCCGGTCTGGGGATCTGGGCCTATCGCGGGCGGGTGCAGAAGCTGATGGGCTCCATCAACTGACCGTCCGTACACCGTCTCGTACAACGCAAAGGGCCGCCGGAACACCGGCGGCCCTTCACGTACGCATGGCTCAGACGGCCGGCGCCGGATACGTCGGGTACTCGACGCCCGAGACGTGCTGGACGACCCGGATCACCTGGCACGAGTAGCCGAACTCGTTGTCGTACCAGAGGTAGAGGATCGCGTTGTCGCCCTCGACCTTGGTCGCGCCCGCGTCCACGATCGAGGCGTGGCGCGAGCCGATGAAGTCGCTGGAGACCGCGTCCGGCGTGGAGATGAAGTCGATCTGCCGGCGCAGCGGCGAGGTCAGCGACACCTCGCGCAGGTGGTCGAGGACCTCCTCGCGGGTGGTCTCACGGGCCAGCTGCAGGTTCAGGATCGCGATCGAGACGTCCGGCACGGGCACGCGGATCGAGGATCCGGTGATGTGCGCCTTCAGGTCCGGGAGCGCCTTGGAGACGGCCGAGGCTGCACCGGTCTCGGTGATCACCATGTTGAGCGGCGCGGAGCGGCCGCGGCGGTCGGCCTTGTGGTAGTTGTCCAGAAGGTTCTGGTCGTTGGTGAACGAGTGCACCGTCTCGACGTGGCCGCGCAGCACGCCGTACTCGTCGTCCATGGCCTTGAGCGGCGGGACGATGGCGTTGGTGGTGCAGGAGGCGCAGGAGATGATCCGCTCGTCCGGCTTCAGGCTGTCGTGGTTGACGCCGTGCACGATGTTCGGGACGTCACCCTTGCCGGGAGCGGTCAGGACGACCTTGTCGACGCCGGGGCGCAGGTGCTGCGAGAGGCCCTCGCGGTCGCGCCACTTGCCGGTGTTGTCGATGAGGATGGCGTCCTTGATGCCGTACGCCGTGTAGTCGACCTCGGAGGGGTCGTTGGCGTAGATCACCTTGATCTCGTTGCCGTTGGCGACGATCGTGCTGTTCGCCTCGTCGACGGTGATCGTGCCCTGGAACTGGCCGTGGATCGAGTCGCGGCGCAGCAGGGAAGCGCGCTTCACGATGTCCTGGTCACCGCCGCCGCGCACGACGATGGCGCGCAGCCGCAGGCCGTTGCCGGAACCGGCCTTCTCGATCAGGAGGCGGGCGACGAGGCGGCCGATGCGGCCGAAGCCGTAGAGCACGACATCGCGGCCCTCACGGCACTCGATCTTGTTCTCACCGGTCGCACCGGCCACGGCCTGGGCGGTGAACTCCTCGATGCTCAGACCACGGTCGTCGGCGCGGTACTCCTCCGCGAGCCGGCCGATGTCGATCTGCGAGGGGCCGAGGTCCAGCGTGGTCAGGGCCTGCAGGAACGGGAGCGTCTCGGTGACCGAGAGCTCCTCGCCGGCTATCTGACGCACGAAGCGGTGGGTCTTCAGGAGCGAGACCACCGACTTGTTCACCAGGGAGCGGCTGTGCAGCAGGACGGTCACGTCCCGCTCGCGGTGCAGCTTCCCGATGAGCGGGATCATCGACTCCGCGATCTCCTCGCGGTGCTTCCAGTTGGTGAACGAGTCGTCGTTGACAGTCACAGGAATTTATCTTTCGAGCTAGGCGGCGCTCACATGCTAAACCCCTGGCCGCCTTGATCGATCAATGGGGGCCGGTTGGGCCCCGGAGAGCTTCTCGGGACTGGTGACGATGTACACGTCGGACACCTCGCCGCCCTCGGCGGTCAGGTCCATCACCATCACCGCGAAGGGGGCCTCGTCCGCGTACACCACCGCGGCCTCATCACCGTTGACGCTCCGGTAGCGGATGTCGAGGTCGGCCGGCGGGCGCGCGGCGAAACCGGCCAGCGTGCGAGCGACCTTGTCGCGGCCCCTGACCGGACGCGGCGCCGAACGGGCCTTGCCGCCCCCGTCGGTCCACAGCGTCACGTCCGGCGCCAAGATCTCAAGCAGCGTCGCAAGATCACCGCCGAGTGCCGCCGCGACGAACCGCTCGGTCACCTGGCGCCGGATGCGCGGGTGGGCCTCGTAGCGCGGGCGCCGGGAGCGTACGTGCGAGCGGGCACGGTGGGCGAGCTGGCGTACCGCCGAGGCACTGCGGTCGAGGATCTCCGCGATCTCCGTATGCGCGTAACCGAACACCTCGTTGAGGACGAACACCGCACGCTCCAGCGGACTGAGCGTCTCGAGCACCACGAGCAGCGCCATCGACACCGCCTCGCCGCGCAGCGCCCGCTCACCCGCGTCGGCGTTCTCCACCGGGGAGTCGGCGACGAGGGGTTCCGGCAGCCACGGTCCGGCATACGTCTCACGGCGGCGGTCGACCAGGGCCCGCCGGGCGAGCGCGTGGTTCACCGCGATCCGCACGAGGTAGGCACGCGGATTCTCGACGGGCGCCTGCCGTGGGTCACGGTCCCGGCCCGCCCAGGACAGCCAGGTCTCCTGGAGTACGTCCTCGGTGTCGGCCACGCCGGCGAGGATGTTGTAGACGACGGAGAACAGCAGCTCGCGATGGTCGACGAAGACCTGCGTCGCCGCTTCGGTCGCCGCCGCCTCCGTCTGCCGCGGTGCACGGTCGGTCATGCCACGCCTCCCCTGACCCAGGTCCGCCCTTTCCTGCGACGAGGCCCCTCGCCCGCAGAACGTGACATGAATTCCGGAAGTGTGAGTCACCTCTCAGCCGGTCCGCAAGAGGTCACACTCGCTGCCGCCCCTCTCCTCCCAGGTGTCAAAACCGTCTGGACGACGGGGAGTTGGGCTCCCGAGCACACTCCGGTCGTCCGTACCGAAGGGACACCCCTCATGAAGCTCGTCGTGTTCGGAGCCAATGGCCCCACCGGTCGCCGGACCACCGCGCAGGCCCTCGCCGACGGTCACGAGGTCACTGCCGCGACCCGCCGCCCCGAGGACTTCCCGCTCACCGATCCCCGGCTGCGGGTCGTCGGCGCGGACGTGCGCGACCCGGTCGCCGTCGAGGCCGTGGTGGCCGGACAGCACGCGGTGATCTCATCGCTCGGGGTGCCCTACGGGCGTACCCCTGTCTCCCTCTATTCCGAGGGCAGCACCCACATCACCCAGGCGATGGCCGAGCACGGCGTCCGGCGACTGGTCTGTGTGACGTCCACGGTGCTGTTCGACACGCCCGCACCCGGCGAGGGATTCCTCTTCCGCCGGGTCGTCGAGCCGTTGATCGCCCGGACGATGGGCCGCACCGTGTACGAGGACATGCGCCGCATGGAGGCGATCGTGGGCGACAGCAACCTCGACTGGACGGTGGTCCGCCCCGGCGGCCTCTTCGACGCGGACGCCGTCTCCGGCTACCAGGTCGCCGCAACCCGTCTCCCCGGCCGGTTCACCTCCCGCTCCGACCTCGCACACGCCTTGGTACGCAGGGCGGTCGACGGCCTCGACGTCCACGCGTTCGTCGACGTACGCACCACGCAAGGAGCGCCGACCTTCGTCGAGCTTCTCCGGAAGGAGGCTTTCGGCGGTAAGAAGGCCGGCTGACCGGACAAGGTGGTGGCCCGCCGGCACCCGGTTCCACCAGCTAATTCGCTTTCGTCGAGCGCCTGCAGCAGGAGAGGATCGGGCTCCACGAACCGGGAGGAACATGATGAGCGGGGCGCCCCTGACCCTGGACGAGCTGCTGCCGCGCGACGAGCTTGCGGCCGCGCTCGAAGCCGGGCACGTCACCCGCAAGCCGCACCCCGAGCTGCCGCTTTCGATCTACACGTACACGCGCAGCGCGCAGTACGAGCGGGCCTGGACCGCGGTGACCACGCGCTGCCGCGGCTTGGTGGCCGATGACGCCACGGGCGAGATCGTCGCGCTGCCGCTGGCGAAGTTCTTCAACGTCGGCGAGCACGCGAGCGGTCAGCCCTACGCGCCGGCGCTGCCGGACGAGCCGTTCGAGGTGTACGACAAGGTCGACGGCAGCCTCGCGGTGGTCTTCCATTACGCGGGCCGCTGGCATGTGGCCTCGAAGGGCTCGTTCATCAGCGACCAGGCGACCTGGGCGCAGCGCAGGCTCGACGGTCTCGACCTTGCGGGCCTCGTCCCCGGGGTGACGTACCTCGCGGAGATCCTGTACCCGCAGAACCGCATCGTCGTGGACTACGGCGACCGCCGTGACCTGGTGCTGCTCGCGGCGTTCGGCGTGGACGGCACCGAGCTCCCGCTCACCGAGGCGGCGAAGCACTGGGACGGGATCGGTTCGGTGGTCCGGGTCTGGCCCGCGATGCCGCTCGCCGAGCTGATCGCGCTGACCGAGGCCAACACGCTGCCCGGCGGCGCGAGCGCCACCGGCACGGATGCCGAGGGCTTCGTGCTGCGGTTCGCGTCGGGGGTACGGGCCAAGGCCAAGCTCGCCGAGTACGTGCGCCTGCACAAGGTCATCACCGGTGTCACCGAGCGGGACATCTGGCGCAGCCATGGTGTCCAGCGCTTCGCGCACCTGCCCGCCAAGCAGGTGGCGCAGGCCCTCAACTGCACGGCCGCGGAGATCGAGGCGGACCCCAAGCCGCTCGACGCGCTGCTCGAGCAGGTGCCGGACGAGTTCGACGCCTGGGTGCGGGAGCTGATCGCCGGGTTCGAGCGCGAGGTCGTGGCGCGCGAGCGGGCGATCGACGAGGCGTACGAGGGCATCGCTCACCTGGGCACCGACCGGGGCGCGTTCGCTCGTGCGGCACAGGCGCTGCCCGAGAAGAACCTGCGTTCCGCGATGTTCCTGCGTCTCGACGCGCGCACGACCGAGCTGGTCACTTACCGTTCCGTACGGCCCGAGGCCGCCGACCCCTTCAAGAACGACGAGGAGAACTGAACCGTGTCCGAGGCAACCAAGCCCGTAGTGCACGTGATGACCGGGCTGCCCGCTTCGGGCAAGACGACCGCCGCGCGCAAGCTGCAGGAGGAGTCCGGCGGGCGGATGCGCCGGGTCAATCTGGACGATCTGCGCGTGATGCTGGACGTGCCCTCGCCCGAGCAGCGGCGTTCGTACGCGCATGAGCAGACGGTCCTGGAGATCCAGGACGCGGCGGTGCGCGCGGCGGTCGAGGGCGGTTTCGACGTGGTCGTCGACAACACGCATCTCACCCCGCACATCCCGAAGCGTCTGAAGGCCGCGGTCGCGGGCAAGGGCACCTTCGTGGTGCACGACTTCACCGATGTGCCCGTCGAGGAGTGCATCCGCCGGGACGCGGGACGTCCGCGCGAGGTGGGCGAGGAGATCATCCGCATCCTCGCGGACAAGCATCTCAAGGCCACCAAGGGCGGCTGGCGGCTGACCGCCGAGTGGCTCAACGACGAGCCCGAGGTCAGGCCGTACGTGGCCGACCCGGCGCTGCCCGCCACGGTGATGTGCGACATCGACGGCACGCTCGCGATGCGCGGCGAGCGCGGGCCGTACGACTTCACGCGCTGCGACGAGGACACGCTCAACGAGTCGGTACGGCGGGCGCTGCGCGCGTTCCGGGCCGCCGACAGCGATGTGATCGTGCTGCTCTCCGGCCGCGGCGAGGAGCACCGGGAGATCACCGAGGCCTGGCTCGCGCGTCACGAAGTGCCGTACGACGAGCTGTGGATGCGGGCGCGCGGCGACCATCGCCGCGACGACCTGGTGAAGGCGGAGCTGTTCGACGCGCATGTCCGCGACCGGTTCGCGGTGCGGGTGTCGCTGGACGACCGCGACCGCGTGGTGGCGGTGTGGCGACGGATGGGACTGCCGACCTGGCAGGTCAACTACGGCGATTTCTAGGGTGGTTGATTCCTCCGGTTCCGGCTGACGGACGGTTCGGACAACCCCTGTCCGAACCGTCCCGCCGTGCCAGAATTGCGCCGTGGACCGGGGGATGCTCGAGCGTGACCACGAGTTGGGCCGGCTCGCTGATGCCGCGCGCGAGGCGGCCGACGGGGCCGGTGCGGTGGCGCTCGTCTTCGGCGAGGCCGGCATCGGGAAGTCGAGCCTGGTCAGGGCCATGTCCGCGGTGCTCCCCCGGCAGGCGCGGATGCTCGTGGGCCAGTGCGACGACCTGGCCACCGGACGTCCGCTCGGGCCCTTCCGCGATCTGGTCGGCGGCCCTGAACCGGTGGGCGAGGAGCTGGCGAAGGCGCTGCGGGGAGCGGGCGACCGCCATCGGGTGTACGACGCCCTGCGCTCGGAGCTGACCACGGCTCCGCTTCCGGTGGTACTCGCCGTCGAGGACGTGCACTGGGCCGACGAGGCCTCGCTCGACGCGCTGCGCTTTCTTGTCCGGCGGGTGGAGCGGCTGCCCGCGCTGCTCGTCCTGACCTACCGGGACGACGAGTTGGGCCGCGAGCATCCACTGCGGCAGCTGCTCGGCCAGGCCTCGCGGGCGGACCGGGTGCTCCGGCTGCCGCTGCCCCGACTGTCGCGGGAGGCCGTGGCCCGGATGAGCGAGGCCGAGGGCCTCGACCCTTTCCAGGTGTACGAGGTGACCTCCGGCAATCCGTTCTTCGTGGCCGAAGTGCTCGCGGCGGGCAACACGGGCTGCGCGCCGCCCACGGTGGTGGATGCGGTCCTGGCCAGGCTGCGCGGTCTTGACGCCGGGGCGCGGGACGCCTTGGAGCAGCTGGCCGTGGTGCCCTCGGCGGTGGAGCACCGCCTCGCGGAGGTGCTCCTGGACCATCCGATGACCGCTCTCGCGGATGGTGAGCAGCACGGGCTGCTTTCCGTGACGCCCGAACGCGTGGTGTTCCGGCACGAGTTGATCCGCCGGGCGATCGCCGACTCGCTGCCCGCCGCGCGCCGGATCGCCCTGAACCGCGCGGTGCTGCGCGCGCTCGTCGCGAGCCCCGGCGCCGATCCGTCGCGGATCGTGCACCACGCGGCGCAGGCCGGCGACGCGGACGACATCGCCCAGTACGGGCCTGCGGCCGCCGCCGACGCCTCCCGTACGGGCGCGCACCGCGAGGCGGCCGCCCACCTGCGCCTGGTACTGCGCGACCGGGGACGCTATGCGCCCGCCGAACTCGCCACTCTGCTCGAACAGTTCGCCGTCGAGAGCTATACGATCGCCGACTCCGCGGCCGCCGTCGCCGCGCAGCGCGAGGCGGTGGCGCTGCGCCGCTCCCTCGCGGACATCCGGGCGCTCGGCGCGGATCTGCGCTGGCTGTCGCGGATCCACTGGTGGGCCGGTGACGCCGAGGCCGCGCAGAAGGCCGCACAGGAGGCCATCGCCGTACTCGAAACGGCGGACGATCCACGGCTGCTCGCGTTGGCCCTGAGCAACACCGCGCAGCTGCACATGCTGTCCGAACGGCACACCGAGGCCGTCGAGTTCGGGACGCGTGCCATCGGCCTGGCCCGCGCGAGCGACGACGCGGCGATCCTCTCGCACGCGCTCAACAACGTCGGCTGCTCGCTCTGGCGCACCGGCGACCCGCACGGCCGTGCCCAGCTGGAGGAGGCGCTGCAGGTGGCGCTGGGCGCCGGCGAGGTGGAGCACGCCTGCCGGGCGTACGCGAACCTGATCTGGAACCTCCTGGAACGCCTGGAGTACGCGGAGGCCGACCGATACTTCCCGGCGGCGCTCGAACTCGCCGACCGGGCCGAGCACTTGGGGTTTCTCAGCTATCTGCAGGTGGAACTGGCCTTGCGCCGGTTCGCGGCCGCCGACTGGGGCGAGGCCGAGCGGTACGCGGAGCTCGGCGTGCACGACCACGTGCCGGGCCGCTGCCCCGCGCTGACGGTGCTCGCACGCGTCCGCATCCGACGCGGCGCCGAGGGCGGTGACGAACTGCTCGCTCAGGCCTGGGAGATGGCGGTGCGCGCCCGCGAGCTGCAGCGCACCGGCCCGGTCGCGGCGGCGCGGGCCGAGGCGGCCTGGCTGCGCGGTGACCTCGCGGGCACGGTCGAGGCCGCGCTCGGCACGTACGAGCAGGCCTGCGCGCTCGACTCCCCCGCCCATCGCGGTGAGCTGGGTTACTGGCTGACCCGGGCCGGGCATCCGGTCCCGCCGGACGAGTCCGGCCATCCGTACGCGTTGCAGAGCGCCGGGCAGTGGCGCGCGGCCGCCGATCTCTGGCACAAGGCGGGCTGTCCGTACGAGTACGCGGCGGCGCTCGCCGAAAGTCCGGCGGTGGACGACAAGTTGGCCGCGCTCGCCCTCCTGGACGCTTTGGGCGCGCAGCCGCTGTCCCGCCACGTCAGGTCCGAGCTGCGCGTGCTCGGGGTGCGGCGGATCCCGCGCGGTCCGCTCGCGGCGACCCGGGTCAATCCCGCGGGGCTCACCGAGCGGCAGCTGCAGGTGCTGCGCCTGATGGTCGAGGGCCTGACGAACCCGCAGATCGCCGACCGCCTGGTGGTCTCGGTACGCACCGTCGACAACCATGTCTCCGCGGTCCTGGAGAAGCTGGGCGCCCGCACCCGGCGCGAAGCGACCGCACGGGCAGGCGAGTTGGGGCTGACGTAGGTAGGTGCCCGGCACGACCTGAGTGGTCCTCACGGATATCGGCGCCCCCGGCCCCGTACTAGAAACGTGCAAATCGGACCTGTTCGGGGTCCGCAGCCAACGGGGGATCTCATGGGGAAGACACCGATCCAGGCAGCCCGACAGGAACTGTCGGGGTTCCAGGGGAAGTTGACGGGTCCGGACGACGCCGGGTACGACTCCGCGCGCGCCGTCTACAACGCGATGATCGACCGGCGTCCCGCGCTCATCGCGAGCTGCACGGACGCGACCGATGTGCGCAGCGTCATCGGCTTCGCCCGCGACCATCAGCTGCTGCTCGCCGTCCGTGGCGGCGGTCACCACGGCGCCGGGCTCGGCACCTGCGACGACGGGGTGGTGCTCGACCTCTCCCCGCTCAAGGACATCAGCGTCGATCCGCGGGCACACACCGTCCGCGTGGGCGGCGGCTGCGTGTGGGGCGAGGTGGACCGTGCCACGAACGCCCATGGATTCGCCACGCCCAGCGGCATCATCTCCACGACCGGCGTCGGCGGGATCACGCTCGGCGGCGGCCTCGGTCACCTCACCCGCAAGTACGGTCTGTCCATCGACAATCTGCTGGAAGCGGACGTGGTCCTCGCGAACGGCGAGTCGGTGCGGGCGAGCGCGGACGAGAACAGCGATCTGTACTGGGCGATCCGCGGCGGCGGGGGCAACTTCGGGGTGGTGACCTCGTTCTTGTTCCGGCTGCACGAACTGAGCATGGTCGTCGCAGGACCGACCTTCTGGCCCGTCGAGCTGGGCACCGAAGTCCTCGCCGCCTACCGGGACTTCCTGCCGTCCGCGCCGCGCGAGCTCAACGGATTCTTCATGTACGGGTGCGTACCGCCGGCGCCGCCGTTCCCGGAGGCGATCCAGGGCCGCAAGACAGCCGCGGTCGTGTGGTGCTGGGCGGGCGGCGACACCGAGGCCGCCGCCCAGGCGATGGCGCCGCTGCTCGACGTGCTGCCCGAACCGCTGCTGCACGGACCGCAGGAGATGCCGCATCCGGCGCTGCAGTCGGCCTTCGACGGCCTGTACCCGCCCGGCGACCAGTGGTACTGGCGCGCGGACTTCGTCGACGAGATCCCCGACGAGGCGGTGGCGCTGCACGCCAAGTTCGGTGCCGAGCTGCCGACCGGGCAGTCCACGATGCACCTGTACCCGATCGACGGAGCCGTCCACGATCACGCTCCGGCGGACACCCCGTGGAGCTACCGCAGGTCGACCTGGGCCTCCGTGTACGCCGGCGTGGACCCCGATCCCGCCAACGCGGAGCTGATCAGGCGCTGGACCGTGGACTACTTCGAGGCGCTGCACCCGTACTCGGCGGGCGGCGCGTACGTGAACATGATGATGGACGAGGGCCAGGAGCGGGTGCGGGCCAGCTACCGCGACAACTACGCGCGCCTTGCACGGATCAAGGCCGCGTACGACCCGGAGAATCTGTTCCGGCTGAACCAGAACATCCGGCCGGCGGTGCGGCCGTAAGCAGCCGACGGGTGCCGGGGCCAAGGCCCCGGCACCCATGCGCTCAGCCCGCGAACTCGGCCATCCATGCCTCGACTTCGTCCGCCGAGCGCGGCAGGCCCGCCGAGAGGTTCTCGTTGCCGTCGGCGGTGACGAGGAGGTCGTCCTCGATCCGTACGCCGATCCCGCGCCACTCTTCGGGGACGGTCAGGTCGTCGGGCTGGAAGTACAGACCGGGCTCGACCGTGAGGATCATGCCGGGCTCCAGGACGCCGTCCAAGTACTCCTCGTTGCGGGCGTGCGCGCAGTCGTGGACGTCGAGGCCGAGCATGTGGCCGGTGCCGGCCATCGTGAAGCGGCGCTGCAGACCGAGCTCGTACGCGCGCTCCGCCGGGCCCTCGATGAAGCCCCACTCGACGAGCCGGGCGGCGAGGTGGCGCTGGGCCGCCTCGTGGAAGTCGCGGTAGGCGGCGCCCGGCTTGACCGCCGCGATCCCGGCCTCCTGTGCCTCGTACACGGCGTCGTAGACCTTGCGCTGCACCGCGCTGAAGGTGCCGCTGATCGGCAGGGTGCGGGTGACGTCGGCGGTGTAGAGCGTGCGCGACTCGACGCCGGCGTCGAGCAGGAGCAGGTCGCCGGGACGCACCGGGCCGTCGTTGTCGGTCCAGTGCATGATCGTGGCGTGGTCTCCGGCGGCGCAGATGGAGCCGTAGCCGACGTGGTTGCCTTCGAGGCGGGCGCGGCGGTAGAAGGTCCCCTCGATCCAGCGCTCGGAGGTGGCGACGGCCGTCGACAGGTCGCCGACGACATCCGTGAAGCCGCGCACCGTGGAGTCCACGGCCTGCCGCATCTCGCCGATCTCCCACTCGTCCTTGACGAGGCGCAGATCGCTGAGCGCCTGCTCCAGGTCGGCGTCACGCTCCTCGTCGGTGCTGACGGCGGCTTCCAGGGCCGGGTCGATGCCGCGGACGATACGCGTCGGCACCTCGCCGGCGGCGGCCAGGTCCTCGGCCGCGCTGCGGACGTCGCGGCAGGCCAGGCCGAGCACGCGCGCGGACTCGGCGAGGGAGCGGCGGCGGCCCATCCACAGTTCGGCGTGGTAGCCGCTCCAGAACTCGTCGTCGTCACGGCTGTCGCGCGGCAGCTGGTAGCAGTACGCGTCGTGGCCGCCGTCCGCGCGGGGTTCCAGGACGAGAGCGCCGTCGCGGGCCTGGTCACCGGTCATGTGCACATAGCCGGTGTAGGCGCGGAAAGGGTACGTGTCGTCGTTGGAGCGGGACTTGAGGTTCCCCGACGGGATGACGAGGCGCTCGCCGGGGAAGCGCGCGGACAGCGCGGCGCGACGGCGGGCCGCGTACGGCGCCTGCGCGTCGGGCTCGAGGTCGTGCCGCTCGGTGTCGGCCCAGCCCGAGCGCATCAGGGCGGAGAGCTCTTCGGAGATCTCCGTGTAGAGCCCGTTCTTCCGGCGCTTCGCCACGTCGTACACCCTTCTTCGAGGACTCGGTACGCGCTGGAAAGCTAGCCGCTGTCCCAGCCGTCGGGGGCTCGGCAGTGCCACTGGCACGGATCTGCCATCACGCCCCGGATAATGCTGTGCATGACGCACGAGAAGCTCGGCCAGGCGCTGCGGTCCCTGGGCCTCGACGACACGGCGGCCCGGCTCTATCTGGCGCTGCTCGATGTCGCCCCCGCACCGCTGGACGAGGTGGGCGCAGCCGCCGGTCTGGCCGGCGCGGAGCTCGGCCGTGCGTACGGGGCGCTGGTGGACGCGGGGCTGGCGAGCCCGGGCGCGAAGGGCCCGGACGTGGTGGCCCCGGTGCCGCCCACCGCGGGTCTGGAGCTCCTCGCCCGGCACCGGGCCGCGGAGGTCGAGGAGTCGCGGATCGCCGTGGGCGGGGCGTTCGAGTCCTTCCGGCGGCAGCGGCTGGCGGCGTACAACGACGATCTCGTGGAGGTGGTCACCGGTGAGGCGATCGGTCCGCGGATCCGCCAGGCCTGGGCGAGCGCCCGGACGCAGATCCGCCAGTTCGAGTCACCGCCGTACTTCCCGCTGACCGGCGCGACCGAGGACGCGCTGGCCACCCTCGCGCGCGGCGTGACCCAGCGCGTCGTCTACTCGCGGGCGTCCCTGGAGCATCCGGGCCATCTCGCGCAGGTCGTCGAGCCGTGCGTCAAGGCCGGGGAACAGGCCCGGGTGCTGCCGTCGGTCCCGGTCAAGCTCGTGATCATCGACGATGCGTACGCGCTCGTCTCGCTGTCGATCACCGAGGCGGACGTGCACAACACGATGCTGGTGGTGCAGCCGTGCGGACTGCTCTCGGCGCTGATCGCGCTGTTCGAGCAGTCCTGGCAGGGCGCCCTGCCCTTCCACGGCCGCACCACCCGGCCCGGCGGCCTGCCGCCTGCCGACCGCCGACTGCTCTGGCTGCTCGCGAGCGGCGCGGCCGACGAGGTCATCGCCCGCGAACTCGGCATCAGCCGCCGCACCTTCTTCCGCCGGCTGCAGATCCTGATGGCGCAGCTGGGCGCCGCGAACCGCTTCCAGATGGCGCTGCAGGCGCAGCGTCACGGGTGGCTGTGACCAGGACTTCTCTTCGGTGACCAGGACTTCTCTTCGGTGACTAGGGCTTCTCTTCGTTCGAGCGGTGCCGCGTCCCGGGCAGCATCTCCTGCACCTTCGCCTTGAAGCCCTGCCGGATCATCCCGGTGCGGTCGCTGTCGCCCTTGAGGATGGAGACGGCGGCCGCCTCGATCTGGTCGAGCGTCGCGTGCGGCGGGATCGGCGGTACGGCCGGGTCGGTACGGAAGTCCAGGACGTACGGGCGGTCGGCGGCCAGCGCGTGCTGCCAGGCGCCCTCCACGTCCACGGGCTTCTCGATCCGCGCGCCGGACAGGCCGAGCGAGCGGGCGAAGTCCGCGTAGGCGACGTCCGGGATGGACTGCGAGGGCAGGAACTGCGGGGCGCCGGTCATCGCGCGCATCTCCCAGGTCACCTGGTTCAGATCCTGGTTGTTGAGGACCGCGACGATCAGCCGGGGATCGCTCCACTGCTCCCAGTACTTGGCGACGGTGATGAGTTCCGCGAGCCCGTTCATCTGCATCGCACCGTCACCGACGAGCGCGATCGCGGGACGTCCGGGATGCGCGAACTTGGCGCCGATCGCGTACGGGACGGCCGGACCCATCGTCGCGAGCGTGCCGGACAGCGAGCCGCGCATGGAACCGCGCAGCCGCAGATGGCGGGCGTACCAGTTCGCGGACGAGCCGGAGTCGGCCGTGAGGATCACGTCGTCGGGCAGCAGCTTGTCCAGGGCGTGCACGACGTACTCGGGGTTGACGGGGTCGGCGTCCACGGCGGCGCGCCGCTCCATGACCTCCCACCAGCGGGCCGTGTCCTTCTCGATCTTCCTGCGCCACTTCCCGGGCTTCTTGCGCTCCAGGAGGGGCAGCAGCCGCTCCAGGGTCGCGCGGGAGTCCCCCACCAGGTTGATCTCGAAGGGGTAGCGCAGGCCGACCATGAACGGGTCGATGTCGATCTGCACCGCGCGCGCCTGCCCGAACTCCGGCAGGAACTGGCTGTACGGGAAGCTCGATCCGATCACGAGCAGGGTGTCGCAGTCCTGCATCAGCTCGTAGCTGGGCCGGGTGCCGAGCAGGCCGATGGATCCGGTGACATACGGCAGGTCGTCGGGCAGCGCGTCCTTGCCGAGCAGTGCCTTGGCGACGCCCGCCTGCAGCACGTCCGCCAGTTCCTTCACCTGTTCCTGTGCGCCGCGCGCGCCCTGTCCGATGAGGACGGCGACCTTGTCGCCCGCGTTGAGAAGCTCGGCCGCCCTGGCCAGTTCGGCGTCGGCGGGCACGGGCGCGTAGTGCGGCATCCCCAGGCTGGACGGGACCATCTTGAAGGCGTGCTCGGGTGCCTCGTAGTCGAGTTCCTGTACGTCGGCCGGGATGATCAGCGCGGTCACGGTGCGCTTGGCCTGTGCGGTGCGCAGCGCGCGGTCGAGGGCGTTGGGCAGCTGCTGCGGGACGGTGATCATCTCGCAGTAGTCGCCCGCCACGTCCTTGAAGAGGCTCAGGAGATCGACCTCCTGCTGGTACGAGCCGCCCATCGCGCTCCGGTTGGTCTGTCCCACGATCGCGACGACCGGCACATGGTCGAGCTTCGCGTCGTAGAGACCGTTGAGCAGGTGGATGGCGCCGGGCCCCGAGGTCGCCGCGCACACCCCGACCCGGCCGGTGAACTTGGCGTAGCCGACGGCTTCGAGCGCGGACATCTCCTCGTGCCGTGACTGAATGAACACGGGCTTGTTGTCGGCGCGTCCCCAGGCGGCGAGCAGTCCGTTGATGCCGTCTCCCGGGTAGGCGAAGACATGCTCGACGTCCCAGGTGCGCAGTCGCTGGAGGATGAAGTCGGAGACCTTGGTGGACACGGCGGAAACCTTTCGTGGGTGTGGGGTCTCGTGCTGTCTCGTGCTCAGCTGCGCCGGCTCGCCAGGCGGTGTCCGGCGAGGGCGAGCGCGAGCGCCGTGGCCGCCCCGGCCCGCCCCATGAGCCGCCGGTCACGCTGCGTGAGCAACTCGGCGAGGGTGACCACCTGTCCGGCGAGGCGCCGGGCGCTTCGGTCGGGGGCGCGGGGCATGGCCTCCACCGCCTTCCGTCGTCCATGGAGTCCTGGGAGGTACGGGCCTGGGGCGTCGTCGCCGGTTACCCTGCACGGCCCGCCTCACACACCGGACCGCTCCACCGGACTGTTCAGCGCGTTTCGGGGTACTCACTCGCGCATGCGAACCGCGGTGATCGACGTGGGGTCCAATACGGTGCGGCTGATGGTCGCGGACGTGGAAGGCGGTGCACCGCTGCCGGTGCACACGGCCAAGGTGCGGCTCCGACTGGCCGAACACCTGGGGGAAGGCGGCGTGTTGCCGCCCACCGCGCTTGCGGCGGTGTCCGAGGCCGTGGCCTCGGTGCGGGAGCAGAGTGAGCGCTGGGGCGCGCCCGACCCGTTCGCCTTCGCGACGGCGGTGGTGCGCGACGCGCCCAACCGGGCCGAGGTGCTGGGGACCGTACGCCAGAAGACCGGCGTCTGCCTGCATGTGCTGCCCGGCGAGGTGGAGGCCGAGCTGACGTTTCTCGGGGCGCGGCGGTGGATGGGCTGGCGGGCCGGGCCCCTGGCGATGCTCGACATCGGCGGCGGCTCGCTCGAAGTAGCCGTGGGACGCGGCCGGTTGCCCGAGTTCGCGGTGTCGCTGCCGCTGGGGGCCGGACGGCTCACGCGCGAATACTGCGACTCGGACGATCCGCCGCCGAAGAAGGCACTGCGGGCGATGCGCCGGGCGGTGCGCCATCAACTGCGCGATGTCGCGGCCCGGGTGCGGTGGGAGTCACCGCGGACGAGCGTCGCGGCGTCCCGTACGTTCCAGCAGCTGGCCCGGCTGTGCGGGGCGCCGCCCGGGCGTCATGGCCCCTTCGTACGACGGGAGTTGAGCCGGGACGACCTGGCGGAGGCGGTGCAGCGGCTCGCGGCCCTGCCCGCGTCGGGCCGCGCACGGCTGCGGGGTATCTCGGCCGCGCGCTCCCGGCAGTCCCTCGCGGGGGCCTTGGTCGCCCACACCGTGATGGAGCTGACCGGGATCGACAAGGTGACGATCTCCCCCTGGGCCGTACGGGAGGGGATTCTGCTGCGCCAGATGGAGGACGGATCCGGGTGGTGGCCCGCCCTGTCCGACCTGGACGCCGGCGAACCTCCCGTGCGTCCGGCGGAGTTGAGGGTGGCGCTTCCCGGCTGAGAGACCGGATACGCAGGAGGTGCGGGAAAACGATCGTGTCACTGCGCGATGGCTGGGTACCCGGCGGGGACCCCCGAGGGCGAACCGTCACTACCCTCCTGGAGCCAGCCATGGATCTCGCTTTTCTCAATCCGCTGTTCGCGCGGCCCGGCCCCTGGGCCTCGGTCTACGCCGACACCTCACGCCCTACGCAGTCCACTGCCGCCGACCGCCGTCTGGAGGCCCAGGCGGCGGTCCGCAGCCTCGCGGCGCAGGGCGCGGACGGGCCCACCTGCCGCGCCGTACAGGAAGCCGTCGAAGGGCTCGGCGATCCGCACGCGCCCGCCGGGCGGGCGATCTTCGCCGCCCAGGGTGAGGTCGTCCTCGACCCGCCGCTCCTGACCCCGCCCGCGGGCACCCATGTCGCCTGGGGCCCGCTGCCCCGCGTCGCCCCGCTGGTGGACCTCAACGGCGAGGACCTGGTCTGCCTGGTCGCGTACATCGACCGCAAGGGGGCCGACTTCGAGCTGCGCGGCCCCTCCGGCGCGCGCTTCAGCGGTGAGATCGCGGGCCACGACTGGCCGCTGCACCGCACCCCAACGGGCGACTGGTCCGAGCGGCACTTCCAGACGAAGGTCGAGAACACCTGGAAGCAGAACGCCGCCCTGACCGCGCAGGCGCTGGCCGCGCACCACGAGGAGACCCGCGCCGACCTGGTGATCCTGGTCGGCGGCGAGCGTGAACGGCGGGCGGTGTACGAGCAGTTGCCGCAGCAGCTGCGCGCGCGGGCCGTCGAGTCCGAGCACGGGGGACGCGCGGCCGGCGCGGACACCCGGCTGCTCGACGAGGACGTACAGCGGGCCATGACGGAGTACGAACGAGGCCGTGTCGCCGCCGATCTGGAACGCTTCGAGGCAGGACGCAGCGCGCACACCGGTGAGCAGACGGCCGCGGAAGGCGTGCCCGCGCTGGTCGAGGCCGCCCGTGAACACCGCATCGCGGAGCTGCTTCTGGAACCCACCGGAGCGGATCTGCACCGCACGGTGTGGGTGGGCCCCGAGCCCGACCAGCTGGCGGTGCGCCGCTCCGACGTGCCGTACCTGGGCGAACGCCATCCCGAACCGGCCCGCGCGGACGACGCCCTCCTGCGCTCAGCGGCCGCGACCGGGGCCGAGGCGCTCGCGGTGCCGCCGCAGCGCGGCCCGGCGGGCGGGCTCGGCGCACTGCTGCGGTGGGGCTGACCGTCCGGTCCCGGTGAGGCGGAACGCAGGTTTCCCGGACCGGCCGGAAGGTACCCGGCCGTCATGCACCCGGAGGTGAGCACATGGCCGAGTACGGATACTTCCTGGCGACCGAGGAGTTCGGCCCCGCGGAGCTCGTCGAGCAGGCGCGGATGGCCGAGCAGGCAGGGTTCGACTCCCTGTGGATCTCCGACCACTTCCATCCGTGGAACGACGCGCAGGGCCAGAGCCCCTTCGTCTGGTCGGTGATCGGTGCGCTGGCGGAGGCCGTCTCGCTGCCGATCGGCACCGCGGTGACCTGCCCGACCGTGCGGATGCACCCTGCGGTGGTCGCCCAGGCCGCGGCGACCAGCGCGGTGATGACCGGCGGTCGGTTCCGGCTCGGCGTCGGCTCCGGTGAAGCGCTCAACGAGCATATTCTCGGCACCCGTTGGCCGCCCACGCATGTGCGACTCGACATGCTCGAAGAGGCGGTGCAGGTGATGCGGCAGCTGTTCACGGGCAAGGAGGTCAGCCACTACGGCAAGCACTACACCGTGGAGAACGCCCGCCTGTACACCGTGCCCGACGAGCCCGTGCCGATCGACATCTCGGGCTTCGGCGCCAAGGCCACCTCTCTCGCGTCGCGCGTCGGAGACGGCTACATCACGATGACGCCGGACGCCGCGCTCGTCGCCCGCTTCCGCAAGGGCGGCGGCGGGGCGAAGCCCGTCAGCGGCGGTGTGAAGGTCTGTTACGGCGGCGACCGCGACGAGGCCGTACGGACGGTGCGCCGCCTGTGGGCGAATCAGCTGCTGCCCGGCGAGATGGGCCAGATCCTGCCCTCGCCGCGCCACTTCGAACAGCTGGAGCCGCTGGTCACCGAGGAGCAGGTGGCGGACGCGATGGTCTGCGGCGACGACGTGGAGGCGCATGTGTCCGCGCTTTCCGCCTTCACCGATGCGGGCTTCGACCGGGTGTACGTGGGCCAAGTCGGGCCGGATCAGCGGGGTTTCTTCGACTTCTACCGGACGAAGGTGCTGCCGCAGGTGCAGGGCGCGAACTGATCACATCGTCCGGCTCCAGGCCTCGCGTCGTCCGGCTCCCGGCCTCATGTCGTCCGGCTCCGGGCCCGCCGCCCCATCGCGACGACGGCTCCCAGGGCCGCCGCCACCGCGAGCCGGTTGCGCTGCCGTGAGAACCAGGCCTGTGCGCTCCTGCTCCGCGCCTCCTCGTCGAAACGTCCGTGCGCCCCGGCGTCCGCTCCCCCGGGCCCGTCGGCCGGCGACCAGAGGTTGCCGAACACATAGCCGTCCCGCTCCTCGTGCTGCGCCGCGTACGCGGTGCGGGCGAGGTAGCGGTCGAGCAGGCCGGGCGCCACGGCGTTGGCGATCAGCGTCGCCGCCGTGGACCCGCCGATCCAGTACTCCCGCCGCCGGGGATGCGCCGCCGCGAACACCACGGCCCGCGCGGCGGTCTCGGGCTGGTACACCGGCGCCACGGGACGCGAACGGCCGGGCATCCTGCTGATCACCCAGTCGAACTGCGGGGTGTTGACCGCGGGCAACTGCACCATCGTGGTGTGCACCTGGCTGCCGTGGTGCAGGAGTTCGCAGCGCAGGGACTCGTTGAAGCCCTGGATGGCGTGCTTGGCACCGCAGTACGCGGACTGCAGCGGAATACCGCGGTACGCGAGGGCCGAACCCACCTGCACGATGGTGCCCCGGTCGCGGGGCAGCATCCGGCGCAGCGCGGCCCGCGTGCCGAACACACAGCCCAGATACGTCACTTCGGTGACGCGGCGGAACTCGTCGGGGGTGATCTCGGGGAAGGGCGCGAAGATACCGGCGAAGGCGTTGTTCACCCAGACGTCGATGGGGCCGAACTCGGCCTCGACCTGGTCGGCCGCCGCGTCGAGCGCCTTGGCGTCGGACACGTCCACGGGCACCGCGAGGGCCTTCCCGCCGGCCTCACGCACCTCGTCCGCCACCGCCGCGAGCCCCGCGCGGCCGCGGGCGAGCAGGGCGACCCGGTCGCCGCGGGCGCCGAAGGCCCGTGCGACCGCCCTCCCCACCCCGGCGCTCGCTCCGGTCACGACCACGGTCCTGCGCCGGTGGATTCCCTTCACTGTGCACCCCGCCCTTCACGCGCTGAAGGGACTGGGCCGCGGTCGCGACCACCGCCGTCCCAGGCGCCGCCGCGGCCGCAAGCCACAGTCCCTCGGCCACTCAGCCGGCCGACGGGTAACCCAGCCCGGCCGCCTCAAACACGCGGCGCTCGGATACGTGTGATGAAGCCCTCCTAGGACGCTCTCCGGAGTCGGACTCCCCTGACGTCCTTGCCGAGCACTGCCCGTACGAGCGCCGTCGTGCCTCACCCCTTCTTGCCGCCGGGCCCTCCGCTGCCGAAGGCCCCGCTGCTGCCGCCGCTCCAGGTGGGCGGTTCGCTGTCCGGGCTGCGCCTGGTGCCGGAGTGCCGCACCTGGTACGGGGTCAAACGGCGGTCCCCGTGCGGCAGTTCATCCGGCTCCCGTACCTCCTGTACCGGGCCTGACGGCCGGCCGTCGGGCAGATGCGGCTGCTCCTCGGGGCGTGGCGGCCGTGGTGCGCGCGCCTGCCGGCGCCGGCCCCACACGACCGCGCCGATCAGCATGCCCACCACGGCCAGCCCCACCAGCGGCAGCACGAAGCCGGCCGCGGTACCCCGGGTGGCCGCACTCTCGGCCCAGCCCGAGCTCATCACGTGCGTTGCGGTGTTCATGGCGTTCATCCCCCGCGAGTACCCGCCCGCCCTCCGGGCACGCACCGCCTTTCGACACCCGCCCCCTCTCGGCCTCCGCCTCTCATTTCGGCCCCGCATCCCTGTGACCCGGGCCACGGGAACCCGCCGCAGGTCGCGGAGAGCCGCCACGTTTCTCGACGTATGGCGCACCCGGGAGCGCGTGGAGCCGGAGGGCGGCTCGCTCAAGCCATGGCTGCTCGGCATCGCCGCCAACGCGCCCCCACCGGTCGCGGACTTCGCCGAGGAGGCCGCGGGCCGTATCGACGACGCACGCCAACTGGCCGCCGCGGAGAGAAGAACAGTGGCGCCGCGTTAGCGGCACTGCCCGTACAGGAGACAACCCGATGACCCGCCCGATCCATTCGGAATCCGGCCCCGGCAGGCCGTACGAGATGAGTCGCCGCGCTGCTTCCCGTCCCGCCCGAGCGAGAGCTGCCTGCGGGCGTTCATCGCCACCACAAGGACAAGCTCACGCAGTTGATCGACAGCGACCGGACCTCCACCGCCGCACCCGTGCGCCGCACCTGGGTGCGCCCGGCCCTGCTCGTACCGGCCGCGCTCGCGGTCGCCGGGGCCCTGGTCGTCACCCTCGCCACCGGATCCGGCGAACAGTCCGGCGATTCCGCGCGGGGCACCCGAATCGAGGCGCAGAACCCGCGCGGCGCTGTCGTGCTGCTCGACCGGATCGCCGCGGCCGCGGAGGCGAACGCGGCGAGGCGGGCGCGTTCCTGGGCGCGTCCGCGGTCCTGGAGCGCGGCATCGTGGACGCGGAGGGCGTGCACCCCTGCCCCTGCCTCCCCCTGCTTCTAACGGGACATGGGCCGCTCGGCCTGGAACATCCAGTGGTGCTTCTCCAACTGGGCGGTCAGGCCGAGCAGTACGTCCTGGCTCACCAGGTCGGTGTCCCCGGTCAGCGTGATGCGCTCGCGCATCCGCCGGACCGTCTCGCCGAGCACGTCGATGAGCAGTTCGACCACGGCGCTCTCCTGCAGCCAGCCGTCCGGCGGCTGGGCCAGGCCCGAGTACTGGGCCAGCGTCGCGGCCCTGCCGTCGGGCGGCACGCCGATGGTCGAAGCGCGTTCGGCGATGGTGTCCGCATAGCTGCGGGCGGTGGCGACGACCTCGTCCAGCTGGAGGTGGATCGAGCGGAACCTGGGCCCGAGGATGTTCCAGTGCGCCTGCTTGGCGATCAGCAACAGATCCAGCAGATCGACGAGCGCGCCCTGCAGGACCTCCCCGGTCGCCTTGCGGGCGGAGTCGGACAGCGGGCCGGTCACGGCAGTCATCGGCGGACCTCCTGTGACGAGAGGGAATGCTGCCCGGCCGAGTGCCCCGCCGCTTGGCGGCCATGCGGCACCTTCCGGGATACGGGGCCCAAGTGACGTAACACACAAGTGTTTTCGGATCGGAATCCTGCGATCTTCACCGGCGTTGTCACAGATCCGCGCCGCCCGGCATCTCCTGGGTGACACGCGACCGGTCGCGTGGACCACCCGCACCCGAACCCACCGAGGAACCGAAGATGAGCCGGCCCGCCGACCCTGCCACGACCGCCTTCGTCGAGCACCGCAATCTGCTGTTCACCGTCGCGTACGAGATGCTCGGCTCGGCCGCGGACGCCGAGGACGTGCTCCAGGAGACCTGGCTCAAGTGGACCGGCGTGGGCCTCGACGAGGTGCGGAAGCCGCGGGCGTATCTCGTGCGGATCACCACCCGGCAGGCCCTCATGCGGCTGCGTTCGCTCAAGCGCCGCAAGGAGGACTACATCGGTCCGTGGCTGCCCGAACCGCTGCTCACCACGCCCGACGTGGCCGAGAACGTGGAGCTCGCCGAGAGCGTCTCGACGGCCATGCTGCTCGTCCTGGAGACCCTCGCCCCCACCGAGCGCGCCGTGTTCGTGCTGCGGGAGGTCTTCGCGCTCGGCTACGAGGAGATCGCCGCCGCGGTCGACAAGTCCCCCGCGGCCGTACGCCAGATCGCGCACCGGGCCCGGGGCCATGTCGCGGCGCGCAGGCCGCGTGCCACCGTCACCCCCGATGCGGCCCAGGATGCGCTCGAGGCGTTCAGGGCCGCGGTCGAGACCGGTGATCTGCAGGGTCTCTTCGACAAGCTGGCGCCGGACGTGGTGATGCTGACGGACGGCGGCGGGGTCAGGCAGGCCGCCCTCGCACCGCTCGTCGGCGCCGCTCAGGTCGGACCGTTCCTGCGGCAGGCGCTGCCCCGGCTCAGGGAGAGCGGCACGCTCGAAGCCGTCCAGGTCAACGGCCATCCGGCTCTGGTCGTCCGGATCGGCGACGAGCTCGACGGGGTGCTCACCGTACGCATCGACGAGGGCCTCGTCACGGGCCTGTACCTGGTGCGCAATCCGGAGAAGCTCTCGCGCATGGCGGACGAGACGCCGGTCGGCCGGTGACGGCAGGCCCGGGTGCGCCCGGGCCCAGTCCGCCGAACTGTCTTGATCCGCACCCTGCCTTGATCCGCCCTCCTGCCTTGATCCCCCGCCCGCGCTTGATCCGCCACCTGTGCGGTACCCGGCCCCGATGACCCGTATCGAGTCCATGGCCGGCGGCGCACGGGCGGAGGACCGCCCGTGATCACGCAGTCCGGCTTCACCACCGAGCCCTGGCAGGTACGGGAGCGGTCCCTGCACCTGGACGTCCTGCCGCAGACCGAGTCCCTCTTCGCGCTCTCCAACGGCCATATCGGCTGGCGCGGCAATCTCGACGAGGGCGAGCCGCACGGCCTGCCCGGCAGCTATCTCAACGGTGTCTTCGAACTGCGCCCGATGCCGTACGCGGAGGAGGCCTACGGCTTCCCGGATGTCGGCGAGTCCGTCATCAACGTCACCAACGGCAAGCTGATGCGACTGCTCGTCGACGACGAGCCCTTCGATCTGCGCTACGGCACGCTCCACCACCACGAGCGCACGCTCGACTTCCGTACGGGCCAGTTGAGCCGCACCGTCGACTGGACCTCGCCCGCGGGTCGCCGGGTGCGGGTGCGCTCCACCCGGCTCGTCTCGCTGACCCAGCGCGCGGTGGCCGCGATCCGCTACGAGGTGGAGCCGCTCTCGCACGAGACGCGGGTCGTGGTGCAGTCGGAGCTGGTGGCCAACGAGGAACTGCCGCCGACCGACGGCGATCCACGGGGCGCCACGATGCTGCAGTCCCCCCTGTGCCCGGAGGAGCACTTCGCCACCGACGCCTATCTGTGCCTGATCCACAAGACCGCCAAGAGCGCTCTGCGCGTGGCGGTGGCCGCCGAGCACCATGTCGACGGACCCGACGGCTGGCAGGGCTCGTCCGAGGCCGAACCCGACCTCGCCCGCTACACCGTGGTCGGCCGGCTGCGGCCTGGCCAGCGTCTGCGGGTGGACAAGTCGGTGGCGTACGGCTGGTCCCGTACGCGCTCGCTGCCGGCGCTGCGGGACCAGGTGGACGCCGCACTCGCGGCCGCCCGGCACACCGGATGGCAGGGGCTCGCGGACGAACAGAGGCAGCGGCTCGACGAGTTCTGGGACCGCGCGGATGTCGAGGTGCGCGGGGACCAGCGGATCCAGCAGGCCGTACGGTTCGCCCTCTTCCATGTCCTTCAGGCCGGCGACCGGGCCGAGGAACAGCCCATCCCCGCCAAGGGGTTGACCGGTCCCGGCTACGAGGGGCACTGCTTCTGGGACACCGAGGCGTACATCCTGCCGATCCTCACCTACACCGACCCCGCGGCCGTGGCGCAGGCCCTGCGCTGGCGGCACAGCACGCTGGGCTCGGCACAGGAGCGCGCGAGGGAACTGGGCCTGGCGGGCGCCGCGTTCCCCTGGCGCACGATCGCCGGCCGTGAGTGCTCGGGGTACTGGCCGGCCGGGGCGGCCGCCTTCCATGTGAACGCGGCCATCGCCTCGGCCGCGGTGCGCTATGCGGCATGCACGGGCGACGAGGACTTCGAACGGGACATCGGCGTGGACCTGTTGGTGAACAGCGCCCGCCTGTGGCACTCGCTCGGGCATCACGACGATGCGGGTGTGTTCCATATCGACGGCGTGACGGGTCCCGACGAGTACAGCGCCCTCATGGACGACAACCTCTACACGAACCTCATGGCCCAGCAGAATCTGCGCGACGCCGCCGACACCGTGGAACGCCACCCGGACGCGGCCCGCCGCCTCGGCGTCGACGAGGGCCAGATCCGCTGCTGGCGCCGGGCCGCCGACGCGATGGCCGTGCCGTACGGCAAAGAGCTCCAAGTGCACGAGCAGGCGGCCGGGTTCACCCGCCGCGACCGCTGGGACTTCGCGGCCACGCATCCCGACCAGTACCCGCTGATGCACCACTTCCACTACTTCGCGCTGTACCGCAGCCAGGTGATCAAGCAGGCGGATCTGGTGCTCGCCCTCTTCTTGCGCGGGGACGCGTTCGCCGAGGAGGAGACGGCGCGGGCCTTCGCATACTACGAGGAGCTGACGGTGCGGGACTCGTCCCTCTCGGCCGCCTGCCAGGCCGTGATCGCCGCCCGTACGGGACATCTCGATCTGGCCTACAACTATCTCGGCGAGACCTCGCTCATCGATCTGCTCGATCTGGAGCACAACACCCGCGACGGACTCCATCTCGCCTCGCTCGCGGGCAGTTGGATCGCGCTCGTCGCGGGGTTCGGCGGGCTGCGCCGCCAGGACGGCATGCTGTCCTTCGCGCCGCGGCTGCCGGACCATCTGTTCCGGCTCGCGTTCCGTGTCACGGCCTTCGGTCGCCGGATCTCCGTACGCGTCACGCGGGACGCGGCGGAGTACACCCTGCTCAGCGGCGAGCCCCTGGTGATCCGCCATCACGGCGAGAAGGTGCGCCTGGCCGACGGGGACACACAGACCAGGGCGCTGCCCGAGCACACTCCACGGCGGGCACCCGGCCAGCCGAAGGGCAGGGAGCCGGTGCCCTTCGCACGCGACTGACGCGCGACGAGCGACGAGCGATCGTCAGCGCAGGCGTGCGGCCCGCAGCATCCGGGCCCGTTCGGTCTCCGATGTCCCGCCCCATACGCCCGTCGTCTGTCCCATGCGCAACGCCCAGTCCAGGCACTGTCCGGCCACCGGGCACCGGCGGCACACGGCTTTCGCCTTCCGTACGTCGCGCAGTCCGGGCCCCGTCGTGCCCACGGGGAAGAACAGCTCAGGGTCCTCCCCCACGCATGCGGCCCGCTCCATCCACTTCATGTCCATCCCTTCACGGCACCGGAGCCTCGCGGGTACCCCACGTATCGCGCGCGATGGGCGGGCCGTGGAAGGAATTTCGGAAACGGGCCCTCAGGCGGCGGCCCGGCTCCAGGCCCGTTCCCGCAGCAGCCGCAGTCCGTTGAGGCCGACAAGGACGGTGGATCCCTCGTGGCCCGCGACACCCAGGGGCAGCGGCAGGGTGCCCGCCAGATCCCAGCCGACCAGGACCGTGATGAACACCCCGGCGATCACGAGGTTCTGCACGACCACCTGCCGCGCCCGGCGGGACAGGGCGATCACCGCGGGAACCGCGGCGAGTTCATCGCGGACGATCACCGCGTCCGCGGTCTCCAGAGCGAGGTCCGAGCCGGCCCGGCCCATCGCGACACCGGCGTGCGCGGCGGCCAGCGCCGGGGCGTCGTTGACGCCGTCGCCCACGACGAGGACCTTGCGCCCCGCCGCCGCCAACTCTCTTACGGAGTCCACCTTGTGCTGGGGAAGCAGCCCGGCGCGTACGTCCTCGATGCCCGCCTCGGCCGCGGTCGCGGCGGCGGACCGCGCGTGATCGCCGGTCAGCAACAAGGGCGCCTCGCCCGTGAGTTCCGTCAGGGACCGCACGGCGGCGGCTGCGCCCGGGCGCAGCCGGTCGGCGAGACCCAGTACTCCGACGGGCTCGCCGTCCACACGGACCAGGACGACGGTGCGGCCGCGGTGCTGCAACTCGCCGACGATTCGCGCGGTTTCACGCTGGCCGGCCTCGGATGCTTCGCACTGGACCGCCTCGGACACTTCGCGCCGTCCACCCTCCGCCGCCTCGCGCCGGACAGCCTCGGAATCCGCGCCTGCCGCGGTGGCGCTTCGCGCCGGACGGTCAGGCGCCCCGACCGCCACTTCCCTGCCGTCGACCGTCGCCCTCACACCGACGCCCGGCACGGAAACGAACGCACCGGTCGCACCGAGCCTCAGCCCCTTCTCGCGCGCCGCCGCCACGACGGCCCGCGCCAGCGGATGCTCACTGGGGTACTCGGCGGATGCGGCCAGGGCCAGCAGCTCGTCCTCGTCCAGCGCGGATACGGAGAGCGGACGGACCTCGGTGACCAGGGGCGCGCCCTCGGTGAGCGTGCCGGTCTTGTCCATGGCGACGGCGTCCACCTGTCCGAGGCGTTCCATCACCACGGCCGACTTGACCAGCACACCGTGCCGTCCCGCGTTGGCGATCGCGGCGAGCAGGGGCGGCATGGTCGCCAGGACCACCGCGCACGGCGAAGCCACGATCATGAAGGTCATGGCCCGCAGGAGCGCTTCGGTCAGCGGCTCGCCCCACGCGAACGGGACGAGGAACACGGCCAGGGTCGCCGCCACCATGCCGAGCGAATACCGCTGTTCGACCTTCTCGATGAACAGCTGGGTCGGCGCCTTGGTCTCGGAGGCCTCCTGCACCATCCGTACGATCCGGGCGATCACCGAGTCGGAGGCGTCGCGCTCCACCCGTACGCGCAGAGCACCCGCACCGTTCACCGTGCCGGCGAACACCTCGTCGCCCGCCCCCTTGGCCACGGGGAGCGGTTCGCCGGTGATGGTCGCCTGGTCCACGTCGCTCGCCCCGTCGAGGACCCGGCCGTCGGCGCCCACGCGGTCTCCCGGCCGTACGAGAATCGTGTCGCCCACTACCAACTCCGCTACGGGCAGCGTCTGTTCGGAGCCGTCGCGCCCCAGCCGTACCGCCGTGGCGGGCGCGAGCCCGAGGAGCCCGCGGACCGAGTCGGCCGTACGGGCGGTGGCCAGCGCCTCGAGGGCGCCCGAGCTCGCGAAGATCACGATCAGGAGCGCACCGTCCATCACCTGCCCGATCGAGGCGGCGCCGAGCGCGGCGACGATCATCAGCAGGTCGACGTCGAGGCTCTTGTCCCGCAGCGCCTTCACCCCTGCCCAGGCCGGCTCCCAGCCGCCGGTGACGTAGGCGAGTGCGTACAGCGGGCCCCACGTCCAGGCGGGGGCGCCGGTCAGCTGCAGGGGCAGGGCGAGCAGGAAGAGCGCGGTGGCCGTGGCGGCCCAGCGCACCTCGGGGAGCGCGAGGAGGCGGGTGCGCCCCGGGCCCGGCGGGCCGGCCGAGGGTGTGGCCGACGCCAGGGGCGACGGATTCAAGGTGGAGGTCATCAGGCGGTGCACCTTCTGGGGCGCGGGAAACGGACGCGAACGGGCACACCCCGGCGCGGCACGCGGCGGTGCCCGGGGTCGCATCCTCACCATACAGGAATAGATGAAGAGGTATTCATGTATGGGTGCCCATAGACTGCCCCTCATGGGCCATGGAGCTGATCACAACACCGCCGCCACCGCGCGTGAGCGCCTGGAGGCCGTGGGCGCCGCCGATGTGGCGGCCACGCTCCAGGCCCTGGCCACACCCTCGCGGCTGCGCATCCTGGCCCGCCTGCAGGAGGGACCCTGCGCGGCGACCGAGCTCGCGGACGCGGTGGGGATGGAACAGTCGGCCTGCTCCCACCAGTTGCGGCTGCTGCGCAACCTCGGTCTGGTGACCGGCGAGCGCCGCGGGCGCTCGGTCATCTACGCGCTGCACGACAACCATGTCGCCGCACTCCTCGAGCAGGCGCTCTTCCACGTCGAGCACCTCCGCCTCGGCCTGCCCGACGCGACCGGCTCCGACGTCAGCGCGGTCGGAGCGGGCTGAGCCGGGACACCGGAGGCCACTGGGGCATCAGACCTCCACCGGCATCCACACGGCATCAGACCTCCACCGGCGGGCACTCGCCGCGAAAAGCACCCGCACCGCGTGCCATCGGAGGAGGAGCACATGCCCGTCGCCACCTACTGCCTGGTCGCCGTCGACTGCCCCGACCCGGCAGCGCTCGCCGGCTTCTACGCGGCGCTGATCGGCGGAGAGATCAAGCACGACAACGAGAACTGGATCGAGCTGCACGCGCCCGGCGGTCACCGCATCGCGTTCCAGCGCGTGCCGGGTCACCAGCCGCCCCAGTGGCCGCGCGCCGATACCAACTCCCAGCAGCTGCACCTGGATCTGACGGTCACGGACATGGCCGAAGCCGAGGCCCAGGCACTGGCACTCGGCGCCATGCCTCTGGACCTCGACGACGACAACGGCCGCCGCGGCTTCCGCGTGTACGCGGATCCGGCCGGCCATCCGTTCTGCTTCTGCCGCGCCTGAGGAGCCGTCCGCTTGCAAGCTCAGTGACAGTGCCCGTTCCGGCCCAGCGTCTCCACCGGGGTCGCGCCGGGACGGGACCACTGCGGCGTCGGGCGGCCCGTCGGGCCCCAGGTGGGGTTGCCCTCGGCGTCCATGCGCCAGGTCCAGCAGGCGTCGCGCCCCTTGGGCCGGCCCTCGGGGTTGTCCTCCCACTGCTCGCCGCGGCCGTACGGCGTCATGTCGAGCAGCCCGAGGGCGGGGTTGACCCGCTCGTTGCCGCGGCCCGTCGTCGAGTACGTGAGGAACGTACGGTCGCCGTCGCGCAGATAGCTCGTGAGGTAGCCCATCTCGCCGCCGGCCGGGCCGTCGATGCCAAGCACCGAGTACCAGGGCTGGGTGTAGCCCATGAACTCCACGAACGGGGCGACCTCGTCCCAGGCTCCCGTGGTCACGACGGCGAACGAGACGTCGCGCGCGTTGAGATACACCGAGTCGTCGATGTGCCAGGCCGTGGTCGTGCACCCCTCGCACTGTCCCTGGTGGGGCGCGCCGTCGTACCACATGTGCTTGTAGACCACGAGCTCCTCGCGGCCCTGGAACAGGTCGGTGAAGGGCACGGGCCCGTCGGGCCCCACCACCTCGACACTGCCGTCGAACTCCACCATCGGCAGCCGCCGCCTCGCGGCCGCGATCGCGTCGCCTTCCCGCGTATGGGCCTTCTCGCGCACCAGCAGCTCGTCGCGTGCGGCCTGCCAGGTGGCCAGGTCGGCTACGGGCGGGCGGCCGGGCAGTTCGGTCGTCATGAGATCTCCGTGGCGGTAGGTGCGGGCGGCGCCTCACGACGCCGCGTTCCGGTCATCGGAGATGACTCCGGGCGCCACCGGAACTCATCGGCGGTTAGGCTCTGTGTATGGCTGGTGATGGCGAGTTCAAGAGGGATCAGAACTACATCACGACGCGGATCACGGCCGACGGCCGCGACGGCTGCCCCGTGGAGCCGGGGCGCTATCGCCTGGTCATCGCCCGTGCCTGCCCCTGGGCCAACAGAGCGGCGATCGTACGGCGGTTGATGGGCCTCGAGGGCGTCCTGTCGATGGGGATCGCCGGACCGCTGCACGACGAGCGCAGCTGGTCGTTCCATCTGGACCCCGGCGGCAAGGACCCCGTGCTGGGGATCGAGCGTCTGCAGGAGGCGTTCTTCAAGCGGGATCCCGACTACCCGCGCGGCATCACCGTGCCCGCGATCGTCGACATCCCCACCGGGAAGGTGGTCACCAACGACTTCGCGCAGATCACCCTGGATCTCGGGAGCGAGTGGTCGGAGCATCAGCGAGACGGTGCACCCGATCTGTATCCGGAGAAGCTGCGCGACGAGATCGACGACGTGGCCGCGAAGGTGTTCAAGGACGTCAACAACGGTGTCTACCGGTGCGGTTTCGCCACCTCGCAGGAGGCGTACGACAAGGCGTACCGCCAACTCTGGGACCGGCTCGACTGGTTGGAGGAGCGTCTGGCGCACCGGCGCTACCTGGTGGGCGACACGATCACCGAGGCGGACGTACGGCTCTTCCCCACGCTGGTCCGTTTCGACGCCGTCTACCACGGCCACTTCAAGTGCAACCGGCACAAGCTCACCGAGCTGCCTGCCCTGTGGGCGTACACCCGTGATCTCTTCCAGACGCCCGGCTTCGGCGACACCATCGACTTCGACCAGATCAAGACCCACTACTACGGTGTGCACCGCACGATCAATCCGACCGGGATCGTTCCGCAGGGACCGGACCCGAGCGGCTGGCTGACCCCGCACGGCCGGGACGAGCTGGGCGGGCGGCCGTTCGGCGAGGGCACCCCGCCGGGTCCGCCGCCTGCCGGGGAGCGGGTACCGCCGCTGGTCTGAGTCACGCGCACCCCCCTGTGCGCGGCCTACCCTGGCCGGATGTCATCCCCCACCGATCCCGCGGCGGCGGCCGCACTGCACACCGGCGCCGCGGTGTCCGCGGTACGGGCCGGCTCAGGAGCCCTCCGTGTCGTGGAGCTCGTCGACGGCCGCACGGTCATGGTGAAGGAGAACCGCGCGCCGCAAGCGACGCGGGCCGAGGCCACGGGTTTGATGTGGCTCGCGGACGCGGAATCCGTGCGGGTGCCTACGGTCTTCGGCTGGGACGAGCGGTGGCTGGTGACCGAGCGGGTGGTGACGGGCGGCCCGGACCCCACGGCAGCACGGGAGTTGGGGCGCGGCCTGGCCCGCCTGCACACCGCGGGCGCACCCGCGTTCGGCGCCCCGCCGCCCGGCGGACCCGCCGACGCGTACATCGGACAGGCGCCGATGCACAACAGCCCGGGGGTCAGCTGGCCGGTCTGGTACGCGGAGCAGCGCGTCCTGCCGTACCTGCGACGCGCGGTCGACGAAGGCACGCTCCGACCGGGCGAGGCCAGGGCGGTCGAGGAGCTCTGCGACCGGCTGCCGGACCTCGCGGGACCCGCCGAACCCCCCGCTCGGCTGCACGGCGATCTGTGGAACGGCAATGTCCTGTGGGGCGCCGACGGGCACCCGTATCTCATCGACCCTGCGGCACACGGCGGCCACCGGGAGACGGACCTGGCCATGCTCGACCTCTTCGGCTGCCCGTATCTTCCCCAGATCGTCGAGGGGTACGAGGAGATCGCCCCGCTCCGTGCCGGCCGGCCGGCGCGTATCGGACTGCACCAGCTGTTCCCGCTCCTGGTGCACACGGTGCTGTTCGGCCGCGGCTATGCCGAGCAGGCCCTGGCCGCGGCCCGCTCCGCGCTTCTCCTGTGACCCGCCCGCGGACACGGGCGAACCCGGCCGGCTGCCTTGACCTTCGAGGTCGGGGCAGCCGGCCGGGTTCCGCTTCCCTCGCTCAACGCGTCGCGAGTTCCGGGGCGGACTCCTGAGCGCGCTCCGGGGCCGTGGTGACCTTGCGGGTCTCCCGCAGGAGCAGCAGGCCGAGGACAGCCATCCCCGCCGCGGTCGCGCCGTGCATACCCAACGCGGCACTCGTGGAGCCCTGGTGGGCGAGCACATTGCTCATGTCACCGAAGGGGATGAGGGATTCGGCCAGGATGGCCCAGCCCAGGGCGCGGCGGTGTCCGGTGAGCAGCAGCGCACCGAGGACCAGGCCGCCTCCGACGTCACGGATGCCCTTGAGGACGAGGAAGCCGCCGCCGTCACCGGCGGGCCAGCTCGGCAGGCCGAAGGTGGGCGCGACGGTCTCGGGGGTCAGGATGTACTGCCCGCCGAACCAGAAGGTGAAGAGGACGAGAGCTGCGGTCGCGGTGGTGTTGACGGCCTTGAGCGACATGGTGGTCTCCTTGCGAAATCAGGTCGGATTCGGGTGCGTTGCGGGTGCGGGCCAGGTGCGGGTGGCACATGCCAGGTACAGGTGGTGCGTGCCGGATGCGGGTGGTGCGTGCCGTGGGAAGCGGGCCGGTGTCAGGCCGCGCGGACACGGCGGATGTGGCGGACGAAGCGGGGGCGGCCGATCACGCGCCAGACGCCGCGTACCGGTGCCGGCAGAACCGACAGGAGCGTGGCGCGCTCCTCCGGGTTCGCGTCCTCCAGGACGAGGCCGAAGAGCGTGAGCAGCGTCAGCTTGGGCGTGCTGGCCACCATGTGGTCACCCAGCGCCGCCCACTCCTGTTCGCTGAGGTGGTCCGCGGCGAGCGGAAGGAGCTCGGCCTCCTCGTCGTCGAGGTGCTCGAGCAGAACCGCCCGGTGATCGGCCAGGGCCGCCACGAGGGCGTCGCGCTCGTCGGCCCCGGCGCCGGCCTCCCACTGCGGAACCAGCGTGTCGAGGCGGGCCAGCGTGGCCGAGACGCGCTCGTGCTGGTCCTCCATCCGCAGGACGATGTCCGCCTGCAGATCGACCCGCGCCAGGAGCAGCGGCCACAGCAGCTCATCCTCGCCCTCGTGGTGATTCTTCAGTCCCAGCCGGTAGATACGGAAGTGGTCGGCGATCACCTTGGCGCGGGCGGTGTCGCCGGGGGCGACGGCCGCGACGAGCTCGATGAAGAGCCTCGACTCGCGGCGGAACGCGCGGTGGACGATCTCCATGTCCTTGGTGTCGACGCTCATCTGCTGCTGCCCTTCATCCGTCTGTCCCTGGCCTTGGTCCGTCTGTTCCGGCCCCTCGGCTGTTCGATGTGCTCAAGACTGCGCCCCGGGTTTTGGAAGGCACTTGGAACCGACTTGGAGCCCACGTCACAGGCTTGGAGCGAACGCGCGTACGATGCTCAAGTCATGGTCATGATCCGGGTGTTGGGCTCGTTCGCGGCCGAGGTGAGCGGTGAGTCCGTGCCCCTCGGCGGCCCGCGGCAGCGCGGTGTGCTCGCCCTCCTCGTGGCGGCGCGCGGACAGGTCGTGCCGGTCGACCGCCTCGTCGAGGACCTGTGGCACGGCGAACCGCCGTCACGCGCCCTGGCATCACTGCAGGCATACGTGTCGAATCTGCGCCGCCTGCTCGAACCGGGCCGCCCTCCGCGGACCCCCGCACGCCTCCTCGTGAGCGCGGCACCCGGCTACGCACTGCGGCTGCCGCCCGGGGCGGTGGACGCCTGGCGGTTCGAGGAACTGCTCGACGAGGCACGGGCGTTCGCGGGTCTCGTCGAGGGAGATGAGCGCCGCCATGTGGAACCCCCAAAGCAAGAGGACCGCGGTCCGTTTACACCTTCCCACCGTAACGGACCACGGTCCGCTTCAGCAATGCCTCGCCCCCATGACGTCCGCGCGCGCCTGGACGAGGCACTCGACCTGTGGCAGGGCCCCGCGTTCGCCGAGGTCGCCGATGCACCGTGGGCCGCGGCCGAGACCGCCCGGCTCGACGAACTCCGCCTGGTCGCCCGTGAGTTGCGCACCGCGGCAGGACTGCGGCTTGGCGACCCCGCCGCCGTGGTGCCCGAGGCGGAGGGCCTCACCCGCGACGCTCCGCTGCGCGAGGAGGGCTGGCGCATGCTCGCCCTGGCGCTGTGGGGCAGCGGCCGCCAGGCCGACGCCCTGGCCGCGCTCCGCCGCGCCCGCACCGTCTTCGCCGACGAGCTGGGCCTCGACCCCGGCCCCGATCTCGCGGCCGTCGAGGAGGCGATCCTCACCCAGCGCATGGACATCCTGCGCTCAGCGGTACCGACGGGCCCCGCGGCCCGACTCCCCCGTGAACCCCAGCCCGCACCCGTCGTGTCGCGACCGTCGGATGCCGGGCCCGCCGCGCCGCTGTTCGTCGGCCGCGACACCGAACTCGCCGCGCTGATGACGGCCGCCGGCGAGGCCGCCGCCGGCGGGGTCCGCGTCGCACTCGTCACCGGCGAGGCGGGGCTCGGCAAGTCCGCGCTCCTCGGCCGACTCCGCGCACGGCTCGTACAGGACGGGTGGCTCATGGCCACCGGCCGCTGTCCCGAAGTGGACAGCGCGCCGCCCGCGTGGGCCTGGGTGGAGGCGCTGCGGGAGGTGGCCGCGAGCGTGCCCGCCGGGGAGTTCGCCCAGGACCTGGCGCCCTTGCTCTCCGACTCCGCACCGGTGGACGGCGACGCGACGGCCGGACGGTTCCGGCTGCGGCAGGCCGTATGGAATTGGCTCTCCGCGGCCGCCGCCGGCCGGCCGGTGGCCGTCGTCCTCGACGATCTGCACTGGGCGGACGCCGCCACCCTTGAACTGCTCGGCGGCAGCGTCGGCGTACGGGCCCCGGTCCTGGTCGTCGCCGCCTACCGCGCGGACGAGAGCGAGCGCCTCACCGCGACGCTCGGCTCCCTGGCCCGCACCGCGCCGCTGCGGATCGACCTGCCCGGACTCGACGGCGACGCCGTCGCCCGGCTCGTACGCGCGGAGTGCGCGGCCGACGACACGACCGTGGCCGGGATCGCCGAGCGGACCGGCGGCAACCCGTTCTATGTGCGCGAGAGCGCACGGCTCCTTACCGGCGAGGGCGCGCTGGTCGCGCTCTCGGAGGTCCCCGAGGGCGTACGGGACGTGCTGCGGCGCCGCCTCGCCAGGCTTCCCGAGAGCGGTGTGGCCGTCCTGCGCCTGGCGGCCGTGGCCGGCCGGGAGTGCGCGGTGGACGTGCTCGTACGGGCCGCCGACACCGACGAGGACGGCGTGCTCGACGCGCTCGACGCGGGCGTGATCGCCGGACTGCTCGACGAGCCCGGGCCCGGGCGCGTCCGGTTCGTGCATGCGCTGGTCAGGGACACGCTGGTCGCCGATGTCAGCCGGCTGCGGGCCGCGCGGATGCACGGCCGGATCGCGGCCGCCCTGGAAGGCAGCGGGGATATCGCGGCGCTCGCCCACCATTACGCGAGGGCGGGCTCGCCGAAGGCGGTCGGCTACTGCGTGCGGGCCGCGGAACTGGCCGAGGCGCGCTTCGCCCACGACGTCGCCGCCGCGCTGCTCGCCGACGCGGTCGCGGGCTGTGCCGATCCGGACGAACGCGTGGACCTGTTCGGCCGGCTGCTGCGCGCGCAGATCCGGGCCGGGGCCGTGGCCGCGGCCCGGCAGACGCGCGAACAGGCCGTGGAGTACGCCGAGTCGGTCGGCCGCGACGATCTGGTGATCGCCGCGTTCACGGCCTGGACCGAGCCCACACCCTGGCAGGCCCGCACGTACGGCACCGTCGACCGCCCCGTCGTCGAGCGCCTCGGCCGCCTGCTCAAGCGGCCCGGTCTCGATCCCGAGGCACGCTTCCATCTCCTGGTCGCGTACGCCAACGAGCTGGTGGGCGAGGACGATCCGACAGTCACCGCCGCGGCACGCGAGGCGCTCGGCCTCACCTCGGACCCCCGGCTGCGGGCCGCGGCGCTCCTGGTCCTGGCCGAGGACACCAGGCGGCAGGAGTACTCGGACGAGCTGGTGGAGATCGGCACCGAGCACGATCTGCCGGTCTACCGCGTGACCGGACTGCTCGGCCTGGCCGCGCACGCCGCCGCGGCCAACGCCCCTGCGACCGTACGCTCCGTGGTCCGCGAGGCGCTCGACCTGGCCCGCGCGTACCGGATGCCGGAGGCGATCAGCGCCGCCGAGATCGCGCTCGCGTCCCTGGCGCTCATCGAGGGCCGGTTCGCCGAAGCCGAGCAGCGCTATGCCGAGGCCGTCGGCCGTATGCAGCAGACCGGATCGGTGCACACCGGCTTCCTCGGCCTCGCGCGGGCGACGGTCCGGCTCAACGACGGGACGCTCGGCGGCCATCTGGACGAAGTGCGCGAGCTCCACGATCAACTCGGCCCGATGGTCGCCGACTTGTTCACGCTCGCCCTCCATGCCGCAGGCCACGAGGACGAGGCGCGCCGGACCCGCACGTCACCGACCCCGATCCGGCCCGACTTCTTCTTCACGTTCCTGACGAGCCTGCGCGCCATGGCGATCGTCGCGGTCGGGGACCGCGACGCCGCCGAGCAGATCTACGCGGACCTGCTCCCCCACCGCGACGGACCCCCGGCCGGCGCCGAGAGCGTCTCGCTGGCCGTGCGCCCGGTCGCGCACACCCTCGGCGAACTCGCCCTCCTCCTCGGCCGCGACGACGAGGCCGCCGCCCACTTCACCCGCGCCGCGGAGATCGCCAACGCCTGGAACGCCCCGCACTGGTCGGCTGACGCGCGGGCCTACATGTCCGCTTAGGAAATCACCGCGACTCCGCGGCGGGAACCACTGGGCATGCCCGCGGTGGCCGGGCATGCCCGCGTGCGGGGGTCGACCAGCCGCAGATGGCGCCGGACCGAGGTGCGCAGCCGCGCGGTGTGCGGATAGGCCGCGGTGGCAACGGCGTGCTGCCGGCGCGGCCGAACAGCACGGCGACACGCGCCCTGCACGGTCTGGCGAGCATGGCGCCGTAGTTCTGGCGGCTGCGGGCCTTCCCTGTGCGGTGGGCACCGGAGTTCTGTATAGACCAGTACTACAGCCGGTACCTGGTCAACGTCCTCGGCATCGAAGCCCCGTTGTTCGTGCCGGGGCCTGGGTCCAAAGGCGCGGCGCAGTTGCCGGGGCCGACGGCATGGCGAACCGCCATCTCGTCGAACTCCACGGCCTGTTGATGCGTCTCGACGGAGGCACGGCCCGGCAGGGGGAGAACCTGGAGTCCGTCCGCGAGAGCACGGTCAACCTCTGGAACCCGCTGTGGCGCATGCGCCACGTCATGCGCGTCGGCCTCGGGGCCACGACCGCCGACCAGGACCCGTACGGGGCAACGCGCAGCCCCGACGGGCGGACGACATGGTGAGGTGGGCTGCCGGCTGCGCTCGCAGCGGATGCGACACGGTGCGCTGTCATGCCTCGGGCGCTTCCCAACGGAATCCGTCGGGGTCGGTGAACGCGCCGAACGTTCCGGTCAGCATCAGGCGGTGGGAGCCGGTGCCGTCAGCGGGCACACCGAGGTCCTTGGCCAGTCCCGTGCGCTTGTACAGCGCGAGCTTGGCGACGCTCTCCGCGCCGGTGGCGAACTCGGCGTACTTGCCCCCGAACGAGCGGCCGACCGGCAGCCCGCGATCGGCATAGAACTGCCGGCTGGCCTTCACGTCCTCGACGCCGAGCAGCAGGACGACTTCGTCGATCTCGAACGCGGCCGGCTCGGTGTTCTTCCGCGCCGACGTGGCGATCTTCCAGATCGTTCCGTCCGGAGCCTGCACCACGCCTCCGTACCCCCACAGGGACTTGGCCGCGGGCTTGACGGCCGTGGCGCCCGCCTCCAGGGCACGGCTGATGAAGTGGTCGACCGTGGCGGGCTGCGAAACCGTGAGGGCGAGGGTGAAGCCGCGGAACCCGGACGTCGGCCCGACGGCCTCACGCAGCGCCAGGAGCGACTCGACGCCGAAGGCCGCGTAGAAGCGCTCGGCCTGCTCGATGTCGGGTACTTCGAGGCTGATTGCCGTGAGGGCGGCGGTGGTTGCGGTGAGCGCCATGGGACAGGCTCCTTCGTCGAGTGGGTGAGCCGGCCGGTGTGCGGCCGGTGTGTTCCTCATCTCAGCGGAGGTCGGCCGTACCGGCGATGGGCGTGGGACACCGCGGGACACGAGCAAGGCCGTGAGCTGCGACGATGGGCTGCGAGCGAATGTTCGCCCGCGGGACAGTACGGCACCTCCCGCCGCGTTCCGCCGCCCCGTCGCCTACTGAATCGCGAAGGCCGGAGCGCACAGCGGCGCGCCGCCGCCCGGGACTTGCGAGGCAGCCCAGCGCGCCGATCGAGGCGCTGGGCCGTTCCCGCGGTGGCTTCAGAAAGGTCCATGTGAGCGCGAATGGTCCCTGCCGGCCGTTGTCGTGGGTGGTCACGGCCGGGCAGCGTCGCCGCGGGCCACAGCGGGTGCGGGCATGCCTGCAGCGCGGTCCCGCAGGGCGCGGGATGTTGGTGAGGCATAGTTGGCGGGGTGAACAACGAGAACGGCTGGCTCGCGCTCCTCAAGGAGAACCCGGGGCACTCACAGTGGTACATCGACCGGTTCAGGAAGCTCGCCGAGGAGGGGGCCGACCTCCATGGTGAGGCCCGTCTCATCGACGCGATGGCGGGCCGCGGAGCGCGGATTCTCGACGCGGGCTGTGGGCCCGGCCGAGTGGGTGCCTACCTGGCAAAGGCCGGTCACGACGTCACGGGCGTCGACCTCGACCCCACCCTCGTCGCCGCGGCCCGCGCCGACCATCCCGGTGCGCAGTGGCTGGTCGGCGACCTGGCTGATCTCAACCTCCCGGGCGACGGCTTCGACATCATCGTGTGTGCCGGAAACGTGATGGCGTTCCTCGCTCCCGCCACCCGCCGCACCGTCCTTGGCCAGTTCAAGAAGCATCTGAGCAACGGCGGGCGAGCGGTGGTGGGGTTCGGCACCGACCGCGGCTACCCGCCCGAGCAATTTCTCCAGGACGCCGAAGCAGTCGGCCTGGCACCTCAACTGCTCCTCTCCACTTGGGACATGATCCCCTACGAGGACGGTTCCGAGTTCCTCGTGGCCGTCCTCACGGGCTGAGACACTCCCCCGGGAGTTGTGGATCGCCCGGGTCTGCTCAGTCAGCACCGCTTCCGCCTCGGCCCCACTTGGCGGGCCGGGACGTCTCACTCTGCAAGGTGCCGCGGGGCGGCCTCAGGGCAGGGGTAGGACACATGCACGGCTTTGCCGCCCTCATCAGTCGACTGCACGACGAGCCGGCCGCCGCGCTCGGCCGTCAGGGTGCGGACGATGGCCATGCCCCGTCCACTGTCGTGCTGTTCGGCCGCCGGCAGGTGGCGCGGCCAGTCCGGATGGCTGTCGGTGACCCTGACGTGCAGGGTGCTCTTCTCGTCCAAGACCAGACATACGGTGAAGGTCGGTGACAGGCCGCACGTGTGGAGCACGGCGTTGGTAGCGAGTTCGGAAACGATCAACTGCGTGGCGAAGTGGGTCTCGGAGTCGTCGGGCAGTCCCCACTTGGAGAGGGTCTGCGCCGTGAACAGGCGCGCCTCACGCACCGAGGAACGCACGCTGGCCAGGGTGAGGTGAGCCGACTGGGAGGCGGTCATCGCGGTGACGCTCCGTTCTGCGAAGCCTCCGACGCTGGGGCGCCGCGCTCAGCTGGTGGCAGATGCCTGAATCTCCGGAGGGCTGCTGCTCCGCAGCTTCCGAAGGCCGCCGTTCCGCGGCCAGGGTGACAGTCGCGAGGACGGCCCCGGCCGGTCGGTGCGGAACTGCCCGCAAGTGTTCTGCACGGCACTGAAAGGTCTTCTTGAGGCGAGGAGTTGTCCGTGCCGGTGTGCGACTGTGCGAGATTGCCGGACGGGGCCGTGCCGCACGAGTGGAGGCCTCGTCGTCCTGGCTCTCGAAATCTCTCTCAGCCCGATGAGTGGCTGCGGTCCGAGCCTCGTGCCAGTACCCCGGCCGTACCGCGCGCTGCTCGGGTGAATTCGGTCCGAACCGAGTGCGGGCGCTGCCCGGATGGGCCCGCAAGTGGACAGACCTCTGCCGCGTTCCTGCACATTCGGACATGAGCGGCCTGGAGGCGTGACCGGCGCCACGATGGCCATGTGACCACACCGTACGTACGTGTCCGCCTCCGCGTGGAAGGGGTCGTACAGGGCGTAGGCTTCCGGCCGTTCGTGCACGCGATCGCCGTCCGGCACGGGCTCACCGGCCTGGTCGCCAACGATCTCGGCGGAGTTCTCATCGAAGCGGCGGGCACCGCCGAGTCCTTGGCGCGGTTCCGGCAAGCGCTGGAGCGGGAGGCGCCGCCCCTGTCCGTGATCGAGCGGATCAGCGCCCAGAGCGTCGAGCCGGTGGGTCCCGGTGAGCAGACGGGCGACGCGTTCCTCATCGCGGCCAGTCGGAGCGGCACGTCCGTGATCGCCAACGTCGACAGCCATGGGCGATCCACGTCTGCAGACGTCGCCGACGCGTCGATTCCGCCGGACATCGCCACCTGCGCGGACTGTCTTCGTGAGCTCTTCGACCCGACCGACCGCCGCTTCCGCCACCCGTTCATCAACTGCACCAATTGCGGCCCCCGCTTCACTGTTGTCCGGTCCCTGCCCTACGACCGTGTACGGACGACCATGGCGGCGTTCGCGATGTGCGCCGCCTGCGAGAGCGAGTACCACGACCCCTCCGACCGGCGGTTCCACGCGCAGCCGTTGTGCTGCCCTGCGTGCGGCCCCACCCTTCGACTCGTAGACGCCGCCACCGGCCGGGCGCTCCCGGGCGACCCCGTTGCCGAGGCCGCCGAGATGCTGCGAGCGGGCCGGGTCCTGGCGGTGAAGGGGCTGGGCGGGTATCACCTCGCGGTGGACTCGGTGAATGAACCGGCTGTGCGCCTTCTGCGATCCCGTAAGCGTCGCGAGGAGAAGCCGTTCGCCGTCATGGTCCCCGACACCTCGACGGCGCGACGGCTGTGCGAGGTGGAGGACACGGGACTCGGGCTGCTGCGATCCGTGCGCGCCCCCATCGTGCTGCTGCCGCGGCGGGCAGGCGCGGGACTTGCCGCGTCGGTGGCGCCCGGTTGCCGGGATCTGGGCCTGATGCTGCCCTACACCCCCCTGCACCACTTGTTGTGCGCGCAACTGGCCAGGCCGTACGTGCTCACCAGCGGCAACCTCTTCGACGAGCCCATCGCGTACGACGAAGCCGACGCCCTCCGGCGGCTCGCGGGGATCGCCGATGCGTTCCTCACCCATGACCGGCCGATCCACGCGCGCGCCGACGACTCCGTGGTACGGGTCGTCACGGGCGGCGCTCACCTGGTGCGCCGGGCGCGCGGCCACGCTCCCGAACCACTGGCGCTCCTGTCGCCCGCCCAACGCCCCGTACTGGCCTGCGGCGCCCAGTTGAAGAGCACTTTCTGCCTGGCGCGAGGTCGTCGCGCCGTCGTCTCCCCCCACGTGGGCGACCTCAAGCACCCTGACGCGCTGCGGTCCTTCACCGACGGCGTCGCCCATCACCGGCGACTGTTCGGAATAGACCCGGAGGTGATCGCCCACGATCTGCACCCCGAGTACCTGTCGACGAAGTACGCGCACGACCTCGCCGACACATGGGGAGCGGAGCTGGTGGGTGTGCAGCACCACCATGCGCACATTGCCTCCTGCCTGGTCGACAACGGTGTGCGCGGTCCGGTCATCGGGGTGGCCTTCGATGGCCTGGGCTACGGCTCCGACCACACCTTGTGGGGCGGCGAGTTCCTCGTCGCCGACCTGACCGGTTTCCGTCGCGCGGGGCACTTCACGCCGGTTCCGCTGCCCGGCGGCGAGGCCGCGGTGCGCGAGCCCTGGCGGATGGCAGTCGTCTACCTCGACGCCTGCGGGGACGGGCGCGGTGACGGCTTGGCCGTCCGCCGGCGCAACGCCGACCGCTGGGAGGAGGTGCGGGCGGTCGCCCGCTCCGGTGTGCACGCTCCTCCCACGTCCAGCGTCGGGCGGCTCTTCGATGCCGTCGCCGCGCTCCTGGATCTGCGGGACGCGGTCTCCTACGAGGGACAGGCGGCCGTCGAACTGGAGCGGTGCGCCGACCCATCGGTCACCGGGGCCTACGTCGCCCGCGTGCGCGCCGACGGCCTGGTACACGGCACCGACCTGGTCCGTGAGGTCGTCGCCGACGTGCGTGCGGGCACCCCGAACGAGGTCATCGCGGCCCGCTTCCACAACGGCGTCGCGCATGCGGTCCTCGACGGATGCTGTGGCCTGCGCGAGACCACTGGGCTGGAGCTCGTCGCACTGTCGGGAGGCGTCTTCCAGAACGCTCTCCTTCTCGACCGCACCACTGACTTGCTGCGCCGACACGGCTTCCGGGTGCTGACGCATCGCCATATCCCGCCGAACGACGGCGGGATCAGTCTCGGGCAGGCAGCGGTGGCGGCCGCGCGAACCCGGGAGGGTGAAGCGGTCGGACCCTGCTGAGCCACGACGCGTGCTCGGATGCTGGTCCGTCCGCGTGCTCAGCAGATGCGCGGCAGCGGGTCGCCGACGAGGACGTCCACGATGCGGGTGCCACCGAACGCGGTCCTGCACAGCACCAGCGGCGCCGGATCCGCCACGACACGGCCGACGAGCGCCGCGTCGCGTCCGAGAGGGTGGGCGCGCAGGGCCTCCAGAGCCTCCTGCGAGCGGGCCGCGTCCACGACGGCGACCATGCGGCCCTCGCAGGCGATGTAGAGCGGATCGAGACCGAGGATCTCCGCCGCGCCGCGCACTTGGGGCCGCACCGGCACCGCGTCCTCGTCGAGGACGACGGCGACGCCCGAGGCACGCGCGATCTCGTTGAGGACCGTGGCCACACCGCCGCGCGTCGCGTCGCGCAGGCATCGCACGTCCTTGCCGCAGGCGCCGAGCAGGGCCGCCACCGCTCCGGCCAGCGGGGCGGTGTCGGATTCCAGGTCGCTCTCGATGCCGAGTTCGCCACGGGCGACAAGGACCGTAGTCCCGTGGTCGCCGATCGGCCCGGACACCAGGACCACATCGCCGGGGCGGGCCTGTGCGGCGCCCAGCTCGAACGGGTGCTCCACCACGCCGACTCCGGCCGTGGTGACGTAGCAGCCGTCGGCCTTGCCCCGCTCCACGACTTTGGTGTCGCCCGTGACGATCTGGACGCCGGCTGCGGTGGCAGCCTGCGCCATCGAGGCGGCGATCCGGGTCAGATCCGCGACGGGGAAGCCCTCTTCCAGGATGAAGCCCGCCGAGAGATACAGCGGACGCGCCCCGGACATCGCCAGGTCGTTCACTGTTCCGTTGACCGCGAGGTCCCCGATGTCGCCGCCGGGGAAGAAGAGGGGGGACACCACGTACGCGTCCGTGGTGAAAGCGAGGCGGACGCCGCCCGCCTCGCACACCGCCTGGTCCTCCAGCCGTTCCAGCACCGGATTGTGGAAAGCGGCCAGGAAAACCGCCTCGATGAGGGTGTGCGTGGCCTTGCCACCTGCCCCGTGGGCAAGGGTGATGCGCTCGTCCCGCAGCCGGGCGGGGCGGCCACGCGCACGCTCGATGCGCCGCAACACCTCTTGTTCCTGCCGGCCCTGGGCTCCCTGGTCCGTGGTCATGACCGAGTCGCCTCCCGTACCGCGGCGCGGGTGAACCTGCCGAAGTTGTAGTACGCGGCGCAGGCCCCTTCGGAGGAGACCATGCAGGTGCCGATCGGGGTCTCGGGTGTGCAGGCGGTGCCGAAGACCTTGCACTGCCAGGGCTTGAGCACCCCCTTGAGTACCTCTCCGCACTGGCAGGCCTTCGGGTCGGCGACCCGGACCCCGGGTACGTCGAAGAGCCGTTCCGCGTCGTGGGCGGCGTACGCGTCCTTCAGGCGCAGCGCGGAGTGCGAGATGAACCCCAGGCCGCGCCATTCGAAGTGCGGTCGCAGTTCCATGACTTGGCCCAGGGCCCGCAGTGCCTTGAGGTTTCCGTCCCAGGGCACGACGCGGCCGTACTGGTTCTCGACGGCGGCACGCCCCTCGGCGAGCTGCCGCAGCAGCAGGTGGACCGAGCGCAGGATGTCCAGCGGCTCGAAGCCCGCGACGACCAGCGGCTTGCGGTGAAGCTCGGCGATGAACTCGTACGGCCGGCAACCGATGACCGTGGAGACGTGCCCGGGGCCGAGGAACCCGTCCAGGCGCTGGTCGGGAGAGTCCAGGATCGCCTTGATCGCCGGGATGATCGTGACGTGGTTGCAGAACACCGAGAAGTTGTCGAGGCCTTCGGCTGCGGCGCGCAGCACGGTCACGGCGGTCGACGGGGCCGTCGTCTCGAAGCCGATCGCCATGAAGACCACCCGCTTGTCCGGGTGGGCGCGGGCGATCCTGAGCGCGTCCAGCGGCGAGTAGACCATGCGGATGTCGGCGCCCGCTGCCTTGGCGTCGAGGAACGAGGCGCTGCCGCCGGGCACCCGCATCATGTCCCCGAACGTCGTCATGATGACGTCGGGCTGCTGCGCGATGTGGATGGCGTCGTCGACCCGGCCCATCGGGATCACGCAGACCGGACAGCCCGGCCCGTGGACGAGGTGGACGTTGTCGGGAAGGTGGTCCTCGATGCCGTGCTTGTAGATGGTGTGCGTGTGCCCGCCGCACACCTCCATGAAGGTGTACGTGCGGTCCGCCGCGCACAGGTCGGCGATCTCTGCCGCCAGCACTCGGGCCTTGTCGGCGTCCCGGTACTCGTCGACGTAGCGCATCAGTCGTCTCCCGAATCCCGCAGTGCGGTGATCTCGTCCTCGTAGGCCTGTCCGAGACCTTCGAGGAACTCCATGGCCGCGCGGGCCTCTTCCTCGTCGATCTTGGACAGTGCGAACCCGACGTGGATGAGGATCCAGTCGCCGGGTGCTATTCCGTCGTCCTCCAAGAGCGCGATGTTCACGGCGCGGCGCACTCCGCTGACCTCGACCAGCGCCAAGTCCGGCTGTCCACCGACGATTTCGATCACCTCACCCGGGATGCCGAGGCACATCGCCCGTCCCCTCCGCGAGCCGGATCGATTCCAGGACGAACGTGTCACCGTCCACCGGGACCAGGTCGATCACAGCGCCGTCGGCGACGCTGCCGGCCGACACCAGCTCGAACGACTGGGCCAGGGCAGGCGCCGACACCGCGTGCAGGGTGCCGATCCGCACCTTCACCCCGGTGACCCGGCGTCCTTTCGCCCGGCGCTCCACAGCGTCGAGAATTGCCTCGCACAGTCCGGTCTCATGCACGGCCCTTCGCCTCCTTCTCCTCTTCGGGATCGCAGTCCTCGGCGCGCACCGAGGCCTCTCCGAGCAGATTCCTCACAAGGCGCACGGCCTCGTCGACCGCCCCGTCCACGGCGGGGCTGAGCCCCATTCCCTCGCCGAGGTCGGCGGGTTCACAACCCACCACGCGCATCCACGGCACCCGTACGCCGAGCTGTCGTATCAGGCACAGGACCGCCTCGGGCCCCATGTCGTGCGCGTCCACCGGCGGTCCCAGGCCCGGCATCCGCTCCTCTGGGCCGGGAAGTTCCGGATCCAGGAGGCAGACCGTGCCCGGGGGGTGGCCGCTCGGCAACGCGTCGACGAGGACCAGGCCCTCGTAGCCGTTCATCAGCTCGTGCGCGAGGTGCACCCCGCGAATACCGAAGTCGGCCACCCGCGTTCCCTCGGGCAACGGGACCGAGGCGAGGCGCCGTACGACTTCCACGCCGAAACCGTCGTCCCGCAGGAACACGTTGCCCACGCCCGCGACCATGACTCTCACAGCAACTCCACCTCGTCCGGTGCGAAATGCCAGTGGCGGCCGACCGCGTCGTGCAGTTCCGCCGCCGGGTCGTCGTCGAGGATCACGGCCACATGCCGGCCGCCGTCGACGTCATGGAGCACGGCTGCGACGCGGGCCGTCCGGCCGTGCAGGAACATGTCTTGGGCATCGGCGCGTCGGCTGCCGGGGCACAGGCGCACGCGGGCACCCGCGACGGCCCGGCCGCCGCGAACCGCCACGCCCTGCTCCGCCTCCGCTGCGGGCTCGTCCCAGCCTGCTGCCGTATCCCCCGGGGACGGATTCGGGCCGTCGACCTCGTCGAGGCGCCGCAGCCTGCCGTGCAGCCGCTCCAGTTCGGGTCCCGTCATGGCCTCGGCGTGATCGACGATCGCCGCCGCCCGGGCATCGGTGGCCCGTGCCGCGCGCTTCTCCTCGTCGGTGAGAGTCAGTGTGCGCAAAGTCAGCAACTCGTCGATCTCCGTGGCGTCGTAGAAATCGGCGGTGCTCTCCGGCGCGATCCGCGGGCGGTCCTCCAGGATGATCGGGCTGGAGAGCACCGTCGTGTCGTCGACAAGGACCGGCCACGTGTGCCGGTTGTCGCACCCGGCGGCTGCCTGTGCGGCCCATGCCGGCGGGTCCGCAAGCGACAGGAAGCGGGCCTGGTCGGCCGCGATGAGGGTGTGCGTGCCGATGAGGGAGCCGAGCAGCATCCGCGACCTGGGGGCGACAGGTCCGGCCGAGTGGTTCTCCACCCGTATCCGCACCGAGTGCAGCCCGTCGCAGGGCGGGCATGAGGTCTCGATGCGCAGAAGACCGGACAGTGGTTGCCGGGTGCGCTCCGGCGTCTGCCGCCCGGGCATGTGGAAGGGGAAGGTGCGGACGGTGCCCGGGGTGAGAGACACACGAGCGTCGACCTCGCGCACCACTCCCTCGTCCCAGGGCGGTTCACCCGAGCCGTACGCCGATCTCCGCTCGGCCTGGAGGAACCTGACCTTGACGACGAGCGACGGCTGCGGCCCGGTCACCACGGCGAGACACTCGGTCTGCGCGAACGTGGTCTCCGACCGGTCCGAACCGGGTGGCGCCAGCACACCGAACTGCCAGCGCATCCGGTTCTTGGGCGCGCTGGCGCGGTAGGGGTACAGGACGTATCCCTCAAAGAGGATCGCGTCGGCCACCGCACGGGCGTGCTCGAATCCCGTCGGCTCCGTCGCGGAGACGTCGTCACTCACCGGATGCCTCCCTGCTCCCGGGCTTGCAGGTGCTCGAAGAACGCGTCCGTCTCGGCACGTACCCGACCGCGTCCGTCGAAGCCCTGCCAGTGCGTGCGCACGCGCGCGACCAGCCGGTAGCAGGCGTCGATGGGCACCAGATGGCACTCGACATGGTGATCTTGGCGGCGCAGCAGCAGTGCCTCGACATCGTCGGCGGCTTCGGAGGCGGGTGGGTTCGCCGCCAGCACCCTCTGCCAGACCGCAGTCGGCAAAAGCGCCTCCGTAGCTCCGGCGGGGCTCGGGTACTGGGCCACGTACTGCCCGAGACGCGAGTTGCGGAATGTGAAGCAGAACCGGACGGGGATCCCGAGCTCCTCCCACTGGGCCCGGGTCACCGTGAAATCGGGGACCCGGCGATAACGGTCGGGCACGGTCCGGTAGCGCCCCCGGGCGCCACCCCGGTCGGTGAGGAGCAGCCGGCATGCCGTGCAGACACACAGCAGTCGGCGGGCGTCGAGGTCCACGGCGTGGGCATGCCCGGAGCTACGGATGGAGGCGCCACACAGTTCGCAGCCGGGCGCAGCCGGCCGCGTCTCCGCCGTCGGCGCGTCAAGGAAGCGGCGCAGGCCCATCCCGGCGGTCACCGCGGGGCTGCCGCATCATGCGAGCGCGGTGGGCCGGGGAGGATCTGCAGGAGTTCGGGCTCGCGTGGCGACGGCTCAAGCCGGATCTCGGCCACTTCGGGAGCCACTGCCGCAACCGCCTGGTCCACGATCTGCCGTACGGCGCTCAGGGAAGAGGGGCACCTGCCGACGGCAGCACCCAGTCGGACCCGGATCACGTCGCGGTCCTCGACGCCGAGCAGCACGATGCCGTCCGGGTCGGCACCCACCTGGGCCCGGGCCTTCGCCAGCGCCTCCTCGACGCGCGCGACGGTGGGCCGCGGATGCAGATCGTGCAGGATGAGCAGACTGCCCACGAGGTCATCAGCGGTGAGCCGGGCCACGTCCTCGGGCGACAGCAGCGCAGTGATGCGGGCGAGCCCGGCCCCATACAGCCGCATCAGCAGTCGGACGAGTTCCTCGGCCTGATCGCCCACCTGAGGTGTGGCGGAGAGCCGGCGGACGAGCTCCGCCACTCGGGCCTCGACAGCGCGCAGTTCGTCCATGGGTCAGCTCCCCGCGGTGTATGCGGTGGGTGAGTGCGACTTCCTCAGGACGCGCCCCTTGCCGAGGTAGAGGTGGACGCCGCAGGGCATGCACGGGTCGAAGCTGCGCACGGTGCGCATGATGTCGATGCCCTTGAACGTCTCCGGCGGGTTCTCCTCGAAGATCGGGGTGTTCTGCACCGCGTCCTCGAACGGTCCGGGCGTGCCGTGGATGTCCCGGCCGCTGGCGTTCCACGGCGTCGGAGGATACGGGTGGTAGTTCGCGATCTTGCCGTCCCTGATGACCATGTGATGGGACAGGGCGCCTCGGACCGCCTCGCTGAATCCGCAGCCGACGGCGTCGTCCGGCACCTCGAACGGGCTCCAGGTGTCGGTGCGGCCGCCGCGTACCTCGGCGAGGGCCCGCTCCGCGAAGTGCAGGGCCATGGCGGCGGCGTACGCCTGGAAGTAGGTGCGGGCCCGGTTGCGTTCGATGGCGTTGCTGAGCGGCTCGCCGCGGTGCTCCGGGACCCGCCACTCGAAGGTGGTCTCGGGCTTGTTGGCGGTGCGCGGCAGGTTGATGAGGACGCTGCGCCCCGTGGCCTTGATGTAGCCGATGTCGACGAGACCGGCCAGAGCCGTCGACCACAGCCTGGCCAGCGGGCCTCCCCCGGTGTCGAGGGCCAGGTGCTCGGTCCCGTCGAACCAGCGGGGCGACATCACCCAGGTGTAGTTGCCGTCGAAGTCGCGCTTCTGGGGTCGCGGGACGGTGTGCTGGTTCCAGGGATGCCGTCGGTCCACGGGGTTGCCCAGCGGATCGTGGGTCACGAACGGTTCCCGGTCGTCCCAGTCGTCGTAGAAGGAACTGCCCAGCAGGATGCGGATGCCGAGGTTGATGTCCACCAGGTCGTTGGTCACCAGCCGGCCGTCCACCACGACGCCGGGAGTGATGAACATCCGACGGCCCCACTCGTTCATCGTCTCGTAGCGGAAGTCGCAGTGCGCCGGGTCGTTCATACCTCCCCAGCACGCGAGCAGTACGCGCCGGCGGCCGACCTCCTCGTATCCCGGCATGGCCTGGTAGATGAAGTCGAAGAGGTCGTCGTGCATGGGGACGACCTTCTTCATGAACTCGACGTACCGCATCAGCCGGGTGAGGTAGTCGGTGAACAACTGCACCGAGGCGATGGTGCCGACACCGCCCGGGTACACCGTCGAGGGATGCACGTGCCGTCCCTCCATCAGGCAGAACATCTCCCGGGTGGAACGGCTGACTTGGAGCGCCTGGCGGTAGAACTCCCCCTCCATCGGGTTGAGCGAGCGCATGATGGCGGCGATCGTCCGGTATCCGTGCTCGGCCGCGTGGGGGGCCTCGGTGCGCTCGGCCAGCGCCAGCACTCCGGGGTTGGTCTCGCGGACCATGCGCTCGCAGTAGTCGACGCCGACCATGTTCTCCTGGAAGAGATTGTGGTCGAACATGTACTCGGCGGATTCGCCGAGATTCAGGATCCACTCCGCAAGGTGCGGCGGACGGATTCCATAGGCCATCTGCTGCGCGTACACGGAGCACGTGGCGTGGTTGTCACCGCAGATGCCGCAGATACGACTGCTGATGAAGTGTGCGTCCCGCGGGTCCTTGCCCTGCATGAAGACGCTGTAACCGCGGAAGATCGACGAGGTGCTGTGACACTCCGCGACGCGCCCCCGTCCGAAGTCGATCTTCGTATGGATGCCGAGGCTCCCCACGATGCGGGTGATGGGATCCCACGCCATCTCGACCAGACCGTCATCCGCCATGCTCGCCATCCCCTCCGGCGTCTTCCCAAGGCGCCGTGTAGCCCGTGGCGAGTGAGCCGCCAGGTCGGCGCCACTCCGGTTCCTTCTCGGCCTCGTACAGGACGACGGTGCGCAGCGTCCGTACGAAGGTCGCGTACAAGCCCTCCGAGGGCGGTGGTGTCGGCATGCCGTGCGGCTCGTCCATGAACGGCATGAAGTGGTCGGGGAAACCCGGCATGGTGCACGCGATGCAGACACCTCCGACGTTGGGGCAGCCACCGACGCCGTTGATCCAACCGCGCCGGGGCACATTGCACTTGACGGCGGGGCCCCAGCAGCCGATCTTCACCAGGCACTGTTCCTGCCCGTACCCGGCGGCGAAACCGCCCTGCTCGTAGTAGCCGGCGAGACCGCAGTTCTCGTGCACAGTGCGCCCGAACAGCCAGGTGGGGCGGAGGCTGTCGTCCAGCTCGATCGCGGGAGCCTGACCGGTGATCTGGTACAGGAGATGGACCAAGGTCTCCGCGAAGCTGTCCGGCTGGACCGGGCAGCCCGGCACGCAGACGATCGGGATGTCCGCCTTCGACCGCCACTGCCAGCCGAGGTAGTCGGGCAGGCCCATGGCGCCGGTCGGGTTGCCCGCCATGGCGTGGACGCCGCCATACGCGGCGCACGTGCCCGCCGCGACGACCGCCGTGGCCATGGGAGTCAACCGGTCGAGCCACTCGCACACGGTGATGGGCTGGCCCGTCGCCGGGTCGTTGCCGAAGCCGGTCCAGTAACCCTCCCGCTTCACCGCCTCGTTCGGAACGGATCCCTCGACGACCAGCACGAACGGATCCAGTTCGCCACGGGCGGCCCGGTGGAACCAGCCCATGAAGTCCTCGGCCCCGCCCTGAGGACCGCACTCGTAGTCGAGCAACGGCCAGTGCAGCGCGACCCGAGGTAGGCCGGGGAGCGCCCGCGTCGCGATCTCCTCGATGCTCGGCTGGGTGGCCGCAGTCAGCGCGACGGAGTCTCCGTCGCAGCTGAGCCCCGCGTTGATCCACAGAAGGTGGACCAACGGGTCCTCGGCAGACATGCCGTGCGCGATCACCGCGCCTCACCTCGCACCATGTCCCGCGCGCCGCCCAGTGCTTGCTGGGTGACCTCCCACAGCGTGTGGCACACAGTCGCCTGCGCCTCTTGGATGCGGTGGACGGAATCCGACGGCACGACGAACAGGTGGTCGAGGACATCGAGTCCGGCCAGACGGCCCCCGTCACGTCCCGCCAGCGCGACGGTCAACAGCCCCTGCCGCGCGGCTTCCTCGAAGGCGCGGAGGACGTTCGCCGAACCGCCGCTGGTCGTCAGACCCACGGCGATATCGGCTCGCCGTCCGACGGCCGCCAGCTGGCGGGCGAAGACCCACTCGAATCCGACGTCGTTGGACAGCGCGGTGACGACGGCCGCGTCGCTGGTCAGCGACAGGGCCGGCAGGACCGAGGAGCCGGGCGGCGGGTGCAGGAACGTGGTGGCCAAACCCTGCGCGTCCGTACTGCTTCCACCGTTGCCGAACGTGAACAGGCGCCCGCCGGCCGCGAACCGCTCCGCCATGGCCCCTGCGCACGCGGCGATCTGTCCGGCGCAGGCCGCCACCACGGTGCGCCGGAGCGCGATGAGCTCCGCTGCCTTGTCCCGCACCGCATGCATCACCTCGGCCGGCACGGCGTCGGGCTCCGTCGACCCTTCGTAGAGGAAGGGGTACAACTCCCGTATGGTGTCCGGCACTTCGCCGGCGCCCGGTCCGTCACTCATCCGGCACCTCCCCGAGTTCGGCGCCTGTCTGCGCCGCCGCGTGCTCGATCCGGGCGATGGCCTCTCCGGCGTGGACGAGTACGAGGTCGCCGGCCTCCGCCGAGACGAGCGCCACGCTGATCTCCTGCACCGCTCCCCCGGCCTCGGCCAGCGCCAGCTCGCCGGGCAGCAGCTTCACCAGCCGCATCGGGACCGCTTCGTCCGAACAGGTCGTACAGACATCGCCAAGACACGGCCGTTGCGTCTGTTCTCCGCGCCCGCTCATGCGGTCCGCACCGACTCGTGCCGCTCCAGAATGATCTGTGTGAGTTCCCACAGCAGGTGGTAGTAGGTCATGTGGACCTCCTTCACGACCAGCGGGTCGGCGGAGCGGGCCACCAGGAGATGGTCGGCAGCCGGGGCTGCCTCGCGGACGCCACCGCTCAGGACGACGGTCAGCAGGCCGAGTTCACGGGCCGCCGCCACGGCTCGGTGGACATTGCGGCAGCGGCCGTCCGGCGAGATGCCCAGGGCGATGTCCCCCTCGCCGGCGAAGGCGCGCAGTTGGTGCTCGAAGGTCGCCGCGATCCCGTCACGTGTCGCGATCCCGCTGAGGGTCGGCGCGTCGTTGCCGAGGGCCATCGCCGGCAGGGCGCGCTTGCCGACGACGGCCGGGTGCAGGAACTCGACGGCGAGATGACTCGCGTCCGTGGCTGCGGCGCCGTTGCCGAACGTGATCAGGCGGCCGCCCCGGCGGAACCTCGCCGCCATGTCCCGGCAGACTTCCCCCAACTGCCAGTCCTGCTCGGCGATGCCGTGCACAGCGGGTTCCCGACGGGCGAAGACGCGGTGGACCGCCCCCTCCCACGCCTCGCTGGTTTCGGTCATACCCTCACCCCTCCACATGGAGGACGATGACGCAGGTGTCGTCCTCCGAGTTGGTGTCCAAGGTCGACAGCAGCGTGCCCAGGTGGTGCCCCGGGTCGCCACGCGCGCCCCGTCGCGCGGCGTCGAGGAGAAGTGCATGACGTCGGTCGTGGTGGTCGTCACGGCGTTCCACCAGGCCGTCGGTGTACAGGATCACGCGGTCCCCGGGCCGCAGCCGGGTGGTCACCAGGCGATAACCGGGGTCGGGGACGACGCCGAGTGAGGCCCCGCCGTCGTTGTCCAATTCTCTGGCGCGTCCGTCACGCACGAGTACGGGGGGAGGGTGGCCGCCCCGAGCCCAGACCAGGGTCCGCTCTCCCGGGCAGAAGTGGCCGACCACTGCGGTCGCCATCACAGACTCCTCCTCACTGTGGAGGGTGACGAGATTGAGGCAGTGCAGGATCTTTGCCGCGTCGGCTCCGGTGTGGGCGATGCCCAGCAGGGCGTTGCGCAGCCGGGCCATGGAGGCGGCGGCCCGCAGGCCGTGCCCGCTGACGTCCCCGATGGCGATGAGCACCCGCCCGTCAGGTATCGGCGCCGCCTCGAACCAGTCCCCGCCGACACGTGCACTGTCCTCCGCGGGCCGGTAGCGCAGGGCGATCCGCAGTCCGGGCAATCGGGCGGACGGCCTGGGCAGCAGGGCCAGTTGGAGGTCCTCGGCCATCCGCATCCGGTGGCGCTCGGCCTCCCGCCGGGATGCCTCCAAGGCGGCCTCGATCCGGCGGGTGGCGGTGACGTCCTGCACCACGCCATGCACGGCGATCATGTTGCCGAGACTGTCGCGCACCAGCTCGGCGGTGACGCTGACGTGTCGCGTCTCCCCGGTGTTCCCGGTGCGCACTTCGAACGTCGCGGGCTCGTCTCGCGCGCGAAGGGTCTCCATCGCCGCGGTGACAGTGGAGAGGTCGTCCTTGTGCACAAACCGGGAGAGTGCGTCCAACGGCAACGGCCCACTGACCGGATCGGCCCCGATTACCTCGTAGACGCCCCGCGACCAGGTGGCGTCCCCCGTGACCAGGTTCCACTCCGCCCACCCCAGGTTGACCAGCCGCTCGGCGTCGTCGATGCGGGCCGCCATCCGGGCCTGTTCGTCGTGGAACTGCCAGCTGACCAGGAGGCCGCCGGCCACCCGCTGCGCCCGCACGCTCATCACGGCGGGAAACCGGACGCCACGCAACGGCTCCTCGTAGAAGAAGGGGCCCTGTTCCAGTGGAACCCCGCTCTCCAGAACCTTGACGTAGGCGTCGAAGACGCCGGCCGGGGCAAGTCCGGGGAACACCGTCAGCAACCCGCCCCCGGCGATGCGATCGGAGGGCCTCCCCAGAACGTCCGTGGCGCGTCCGTTGCACCGCTCGATCCTGAACTCCACGACTCGCTGCCTCTCGTCCCGGACCGGGAAGAGCAACGCCGCCGGAATGGGGATCGCGTCCAAGACCGCCACCAGCCACGGCGCCGCGAACTCCTCGTCGGGCAGGGCCACTACGGCCAGCTCGCGCAAGGCCCGTCCCACGTCGCCGACCAGCAACCGCGCGCTGTCGGCCACCGACGGTTCCAGCGGCTCCCCTTTCGGCCAGGTCACACTCACCACACAGAGGAACCGCTCGTCGGCGCCCCCGGCGGCCGGTGTCCTTCCCGCAATGCGCGCGCCGGCCGGGCCGTTCCACGCGGTCACCCAGGTCAGGACCCGCTCGCCACTCTCGTCGGACTGCCACAGCACCTGTTCCTTCGGCGCCAACCGGACAAGAGGGAACAGACAGCTCAGCGGAATGCGTGACCAGTCACTGACCGCCCGGGTCGCGGCTCCGGCGACGCCGCTCATCCGAAGCCCTCCCTCACCGTCGATGACCGCCAACAGCACCGTCGTGGCGCCCCAGGGGCCCACGCGGTCGTACAGCAGCTGCGCCAGGCCCACCGGGTTGCGCACGGTGTGCGCCGCACAGTCGGCGTCACGGTCTTCCGCCCTCAGTTCGTCCCAGTCCTCTGCTGCGGCTGCCTTGTCGCGTTCCACTGGGCCCTCCGCTGCCAGCTCCCGGCGGCCCGCGTCACGAGAGCCGACGGCATCCCCCACACGGATGCGGGGGGGCGTACTCAAGCCAGGGCACGAGCAAGCACCAGGAACGAGTCATATCAGCGCGTCATAGGCCACAGGACGCGGTGACGGCTATTGCATGTCCCGTAGTCGGATATGTCGCGGCCAAGGCGCCTCATGAAGGAGTGGTGACCGTAAGCGCCAGGTGCGCGTGGTCGGTACATGCGCCATGCGCAGCGCCGACATGCTCACCGGCGTGGGACCGTTGCGGCGCGGAGCGGGGGCAGCCGCACTCGGTCCGATCTTGTGCGTACGAGCCGCGGCCCCTCCCGATGTGCCGGGGTTGCGGGTCACCGCCGATCGGGCCCGCGAAAGGGGGCTGATCGGCTCCACTCGGGGACCGGGTGGATGCGCTCGGTCCTGTTCGGTGGACGGATACCGGTGAGCAGAGACCCTCCGTTCCGGGCCAGGTCGCGGGCAAACCCGGGGAAGGCAGCGGCCTGTTCGGTGGGCGGGATGCCCCTGCCGGGTGGTACCGGCAGCGTGCGCGTCAGGGAGCGGATCACACGTCCAGTACAACAACGTGAGGGCTGCGCGGCATCGGCCCGAGGGGTGGAGCCGGAAGTCCCCTGCTGGGTGGAACCGGCGGGTAGTCCGGCTGCCTAGAGCCGTAGCGCGCGGCGCAGGGCGGTGGTGAGTTCGGCGTACTTGGCCTCTCCCGCGACGGTCGGGTCGGCATGTACAGCCTCGTGGACGCAGTGGCGAATGTGGTCGTCGAGCAGGCCGAGGGCGACTTCCTGGAGAGCTCGGGTGATCGCGGCGATCTGGGTGAGGATGTCGATGCAGTAGCGCTCGTCGTCCACCATGCGGGTCACGCCGCGCACCTGTCCCTCGATCTTGTGCAGCCGGATCAGGTGGCCGCACTTGTGGTCCGCGTAGCCGCGAGGCGTCTCGGCCGGGGTGCTCACTTCACCGCAGACGGTGGTCACTTGGGCTCACTCCCTTCATGTGGCGCGTCGGTGGCCGGTGGCCGGTAGCGCTCCGGGTTCGCGCCATAGGTGGCTGCGCACTGCGGGGAGCAGAAGAAGACGGTGCCGTGGGGGGTGTCGCGGTGCTCGGCTGCTTCCGCCGAGTTCAGGCGCATGCCGCACACCGGGTCCACGACGGTTGCGTGACGGCCGTGTTGTCCCTCGTGTCCGGGGCCGACCGGATGAGGTGCTCGCCCGCTGTCCGTCTGGTGCGCGGCCAGGGTGCGATGGGCGGCGGTTTCGACGCGGGGCTCGGTGACACTCGCGGGCGCTGCGTCCGGCAGTGCGGTGGTGTGCCAGCGGCGCAGGCGGCCGGAGTTGGTGACCACGGACAGGGAGGACAGGGCCATCGCGGCGGCCGCGATGATCGGGCTGAGGCGGATGCCCCAGGCCGGGGGGAGGGCGCCTGCGGCGAGAGGGATGCCGACGGCGTTGTAGACGAGGGCGAAGAACAGGTTCTGGCGGATGTTGCGCATGGTGGCGCGCGAGAGCCGGATCGCCGTGACCACTCCGCTCAGGGAACCGGAGATGAGGGTCACGTCGGCGGCCTCGATGGCCACGTCCGTGCCGGTACCGATGGCGAGACCGACGTCGGCGGCGGCCAGCGCGGGGGCATCGTTGATGCCGTCGCCGACCATGCCGACCGTGCGGCCCTCGCCCTGCAGGCGGCGGATCTCGTCGGCCTTGTGCTCGGGCAGGACCTCGGCCAGGACACGGTCCACGCCGACCTGGGCGGCGATGGCGGTTGCCGTGCGGGCGTTGTCGCCGGTGAGCATGACCACGTCGATGCCAAGCTGCCGCAGGGCGGCGATGGCCTGGGCCGAGTCGTCCTTGACGGTGTCGGCCACGGCCAGCACCCCGGCTGCCCGGCCGTCGACGGCGGCCAGTACGGGGGTCATGCCCTGAGTGGAGAACTCCTCTGCGATGAGGGTGAGTTCGCCGGTGTGGATACCCACGTCGGCGAGCAGCCGTGCGGTGCCGGCCAGTACGGCGCGGCCGTCCACGGTGGCCTGTACGCCCTTGCCGGTGATGGAGTCGAAACCGCTCGCGACAGGCACGGTGAGTCGGCTCTGCCGGGCTGCTGCGACGATCGCGGTCGCCAGCGGATGCTCGCTGTCGGCCTCGGCCGCCGCCACCAGCGCGAGCAGGCCGTCCGCGCCAAAACCGGCAGCAGGGCGTATGTCGGTGAGTACAGGCTTGCCTTCAGTGACGGTGCCGGTCTTGTCCAGCACCACGGTGTCCAGCTTGTGGGCGGTCTCCAGGGCCTCGGCGGACCGGATGAGGATGCCCGCCTGGGCCCCCTTGCCGGTTCCCACCATGATGGACAACGGGGTCGCGAGGCCGAGCGCGCACGGGCAGGCGATGATCAGCACCGCGACCGCGGAGACGAGAGCGAGGGTCAGCGCGGGGGGCGGTCCGAGGGTGTACCAGAGGGCGAAGGCCGCGACGGCGATGGCGATCACGGCGGGGACGAAGTAGGCGGAGACCGCGTCGGCGAGCCGCTGGATCGGCGCCTTGGACGCCTGGGCCTGCTGCACCAGGCGGATGATCTGGGCCAGCATCGTGTCGGCGCCGACCTTGCTGGCGCGGACCCGTAGTGATCCGGTGGTGTTCACGGTGGCACCGATGACGGTGTCGCCCTCGTGCTTGGTGACCGGCATCGGCTCGCCGGTCACCATGGATTCGTCCACCGCCGAGTTCCCGGACAGCACGTCGGCGTCGACCGGGATCTTCTCCCCCGGCCGGATGACCATCTCGTCGCCCACCACGACGTCCTCGACGGGGACTTCGGCCTCGGCACCCTCGCGTACCACCCGGGCGGTACGAGCCCTCAGACCGAGAAGTGCCCTGATGGCCTCGCCGGTACCGGCCCTGGCGCGGGCCTCCAGGAGCCGTCCGAGCAGGATCAGGGTGAGGATCACCCCAACGGCCTCGAAATAGACCTCGCGTACGTCCTCGGGCAGCGCCCCCGGCAACAGCGTGACCAGCAGGCTGTAGCCGTATGCGGCCGAAGTGCCCAGAGTGATCAGGGAGTTCATGTCCGCGGCACGATGGCGCAGGGTCAGCCAGCCGGTCTTGTGGATCGGCCACCCCGTGTACAGCATCACTGGGGTGATCAGGGCCAGTTGCAGCCAGTGGTTCAGCATCCAGCCGGGCACCCAGTCGGCTCCGAAGAGTTCGTGCGCCATCACGGCGAACAGCACCGGCGCGGTGAGCAGCGCGCCGAGGCCGACCCGGCGGGTCAGGTCGGTGATCTCCGCACGCCGCTCGGCGGCCTCCGCGGCCTCCGTATCGGCGGCTGAGCCATTGCCCCCTGACGGAATCGGCTCAGGAGTGGTCCGGCCCCCTCCACCGTCATCCGGCGCCCGCTCCCCTCCGCATGGTTCAACGAGGAGCATGCCGTGGATCATGTTCATCCCGCAGGCGAAGCCGAAGGCGCCTGCCTTGTCCGGGCTGAGGCGCACGGTGGTGCGAGTGTACGCCGGCAGCCCGGCGCTGATGCGGAGGTCGGGGAAGACGATCCGGTTGGTGCACTCCCCGCTCTCCTGACGGTCGAAGACCAGCTCCACCGGGGTCCCCTGGCGAACCTTGATGACGTCAGGGCTGTAGCCACCCTGCACGGTCACCTCGATGCGCTGCACCCCGTCCTGTAGTTGCGCGGTGCGCGCCCGCCGGGGCCCGAAGAAGAACCAGCCCAGCAGGGCGATCAGTGCCACGGAGGCGGCTACGACGACCAGATCGGCCAGGTTCATCACGGACTCCTCATAGGGCGGCACCGGTTACACGGGCTCGGGCGCCCCGTTCGGCAGCCCGGGCAGCGCATTGGTGAGCTCGGCCGGGGCGGTGGCCGTGGGTGCCGACGGGGATTCGGCTGCGGCCTTCTCGCGGGCGAGGAAGGTGCCGAGTTCGCCGATCGTGCTCATGAGCGGAGCGGGGAAGACCACGGTGGTGTTCTTGTCCACGCCGATCTCCACCAGGCTCTGCAGATTGCGGAGTTGAAGTGCCAGCGGGTGGGCCATCATCGTGTCCGAGGCGTCGCCGAGTGCCGCTGCGGCGAGCGATTCGCCCTCGGCGTTGATGATCTTCGCCCTCTTCTCGCGCTCGGCCTCGGCCTGCTTGGCCATCGCGCGCTTCATGCTGTCGGGCAGCTGGATGTCCTTGAGCTCGACCAGGGTGACCTCGACGCCCCATTCGACGGTGGTGACGTCGAGGATCTCGCGGATGTCCAGGTTGATGCGGTCGGTCTCGGACAGCGTCTCGTCCAGCGTGTGCTGGCCGACAACCTTGCGCAGGGTGGTCTGGGCGATCTGGTCGATCGCCGCGTAGACGCTCTCGATGGCGATGACCGACTTCACCGCGTCGACCACCCGGAAGTAGGCAACCGCGGACACATCGACGCTGACGTTGTCGCGGGTGATGATGCCCTGCGACTGGATCGGCATCGTGACGATCCGCAGCGACACCCGGCGCATGACATCGACGACCGGGACGATGAACCGCAGGCCGGGGGCGCGAGTTCCGCGCAGCCGGCCGAACCGGAACAGCACGCCCTGCTCGTACTGCTTGACGACCTTGACGGCCATGGCCAGCAGCACCAGAACCAGCAGGAAGGCGACGACCAGAAGGAAGATCAGGAGTTGCATGAGCCCCTCCTCAGGGGTGCGGACCACCCCGTTTCCACGTGTGGTACCGGTCAATGCCCCTACGGAGCAGGGGCATTGCGCTGTGCAGGGTCCCAGGATCTCCGCGCGCGGCGGCTGCTCGGCAGGGGCCGACCCGTCCCGGCCCAGGGGCCAAATGGCCCCTGGGCAAGCCCCGAGCCCGGGAGGAGCCTCATGGACACGGGCCGTGCGCGCCGAACACCGAAGCCACTCTGGTGCTGTTCCTGCGCTCCGGCAACCAGCCCGATCGGCCCGGCATTTCGAACACGGCCGAGCCTCGTCCCGTACCGGAGCAGCCGCTCGCCGAACGCCACGCCCGCGGTGAGATCGACGAGGACGAGTACCGGCGGCACCTCGCGGTGCTGCACTCAGCCGGTCGCACGCCCATCAAGCAGTGACCCCCGCACCTCGATCGCCCGCAAACGCAGGGACCATCGGCCCGCTGAGGGCCCGTCCGGCCCATCCCCGCAGGACCCACGCCGGAGCAGTGTCGAATCAGCCCACCACTACCCGGTGGAGGTATCCCGAGGAGCCGACGGCCCCGCTGGGAAGGGATCACCATGAACACAAAGAATTACGGCCTGTACGCGATCGCCCTGGCCATCGCGGTGGTCGGCGCACTCTGGATCGGCGTGCCCCTGGGCACGCTCACCTTCCTCGTCCTGGTGATGGCCTGCCCGCTGATGATGATCTTCATGATGCGGGGCATGCACAGTGGCGGCGGCATGCACGGCGGCGGCCACGACCAGCACAAGACGTCGTCCAAGGACGAAGAACCGCATGACCACAAGCACTACCGCTGAGGCCGCTCGGCAACGGCAACGGCCAGGGACGCGGCATGGATGCGCTGATCGCACGGATGGCCCTGGCGGTCGGCATTGCGCCGGTCGCCGGGATGGCCCGCCTGATCACACCGTCCGAGAGCCGGTGGCCTCCCCTGGCCCGGCTCCGCGGCCGGCGGACAGAGCCGAGGAGAGGTAACGGCGGATGCCGCGTACGACCTGTGGCCGCTGATGGTGGTCAACACCCTGTTGTTCGTGGTGTTCGGCGCGAGCATCTTCCACCCGCGTACGAAACGCGACGGGCGGGCCATGGGCGCCTACACCGCCTTCCTGGTCCCGCTGTTCACCGAGATGTACGCCCAACTCGCCCGCAACGAGGAAGGCGAGGTCGCAGCCCGGTTTGGCGAACGGTGGGACGCCTACTCGGCCCGCACACCGGCCTTCTGGCCACGACAGCCGGGCACCACCCCCCGCAAACAGCAGCGGGACACGGCACCGCGTGCCCCCTCCGGCCACAAAGAGGTCCATCGCCATGAGCTATGACCGAACCGTCCGTCTGGACCGCGACTTCGCCACCACCGTGACCGCCGTCCGAGAGGCCCTGGCCGCACAGGGCTTCGGCATCCTCACCGAGATCGACGTGGCCGCCACCCTCAAAGCCAAACTCGGCCACGACATGGAGGACTACCTCATCCTCGGCGCCTGCAACCCGCCCCTGGCCCACCGGGCCCTGGAGGCGGACCGCAGCATCGGCCTGCTGCTGCCCTGCAACGTCGTCGTCCGCACCGAAGGCACCACCACCGTGGTCCAGGCCCTCGACCCGGCCACCCTGGTCGCCCTCACCGGTCTGCCCGCCCTCGAACCCATCGCGGCCGAAGCCGCCCGCCGTCTCGACGCGGCACTGGCTGCCCTCGCCTGACCACGGTCAAGGGCGACGTGCGCATCGAGGAGGACCTCAGCCGCTGGTTTCCGCTCTGGGGAGCCCCGGCCTGCCGGCGTCGGCGAACCCACCCGACACGGAGAAGTGACCACATGACAGGTTCCGAGGTCCGCCGCGAAAACGGATCGCACACCGTCACCGGCCGTACAGTGCTCGACGCGGCCGGGATCGAGAAGGCGTACCGGCGCGGCTTCTGGCCTGTCAGGCGCCGGACACGAGTCCTGCACGGCGTCGACCTGAGGCTGGCGCCGGGTGAGGTGGTCGGTCTGGTCGGGGAGAACGGATCCGGCAAGAGCACCCTGCTGAAGATCCTGGTGGGGGCGCCGGCGGCCGACGCCGGGACGGTGACCCGCACCGGGCGGCCGGGCTACTGCCCGCAGGAACCGGTCGTCTATGAACGGCTCACCTGTGATGAGCACTTCGAGCTACAGGGATGCCGCGCACCCTCATGTCCCGCATGGCGCGATAAGCGGCCACGCATGATGCGCGCGACATCCCGCAGCATCACCACCCGCCGCCGGGCAGGAGCGGGACCATATGCCCCCACACAGGGCCGAGCGGCCCGCGCTCGGGGCGCCTCCTCAGCAGCACGATGAGGAGGGAGGGAGATGAACGATACGGTCCCGAGCGAGGAGAGGGGGATCGTCATGAAGTGCTACGACTGCACACAGATCGGCAGGGACGAGGACGCGGTCGCCGTGTGCCGCCACTGCGGCAGCGGGGTCTGCGCCCAGCACCTGCGCGTCGGCGACGAGGACGTACGCCGTATCGCGGGCATGGGCCCGAGCTACGAACCACGCAAGGCACGTCACATGACGTATGTGCAGTGCTACGAGGCGGAGAGCTCCGTCTCGACAGCGCCACTGGCATCGGTCGGCTGACGGGCCGGCCGGTGAAAGCCACTGAGGCAGGAGCACGGCCGGGGGCCTGGCGGGAAGGGAACCGGCCCCCGGCCGGGCCCCGGGGCGGAGTGCCGTGTAGCAGAGCTTCTCGCTGGGGCGGATCTTCGGGGCCCGGGTCGGGCTGCACTGGAGCGTGCTGGTCATCGTCACCCTGGTGACGATGATCCTCGCGCGCGGCGCTCTCCCCGACGCTCATCCCGGTCAATCACCTCGGGCCCACTGGGGACTTGCCGCAATCACCGCGCTGGTCTTCGTCGCCTCGCTGCTGGCCCACGAACTCGCCCACGCCGTCGTCGCCCCACGGTCGCCCGGCTCGCCGTGATCAACGTCGCCCCGGCCGTGTTCAACTTCCTGCTCGCAGCGCCGCTAAACGGCGGACGGCCTACAGGCCGTGCTGAACGAGACCCTGGCCGGCATCCCGGTCGGCCGGCTGATGGCGCCCGCCCCCGTCACCGTCCCCGCATCCGGCACGATCGCCCGCTTCCTGGCGGACGCACCCTTCGGCCGCTACCGGCACGCGGCGTTCCCGATCCTGGCCCCGGACGGCACTCCGGTAGGCCTGGTGACCGTCGCACGCATCAACCGCGTCCCGGTGTACGACCGTTCACATATCCCGGTGAGCGCAGTGATGTGCCCGCTGTCCGATCTCACCACCGCCTACGCGCAGAGCGCGGGGACCGACCTGCTGCCGCTGCTGGAGTCCCACGCCGAGCAGGGCGAAGTGCTCGGCGTGTGGCCGCGCGAGCCCATCGAGAAGTACCCTCCGCAACTCGCCACCTGGCACCACAGGGGATACCGACAGGCGAACCGCGGCACCACCTCGTTCGGGCCCTCGCGACTACGGGCCCGATCATGGGCAGGGGCTGCTCGGCCTTGCGGTGCTCGCCGTTGTGATCGTGGTCGCGGTTGCCGTCGCAACGGGCGACTGGGACATCTTCGACAGCAGATGGCGGCCGGCCGTCCTGCTGTGGCGTCAAAGCCGCACATCGGATCGAACCAGTTCTGCAGAGAGGGAATTTCGGCCCTGTACCGGAGTCGCGCGAAGGAGCACTCTCAAAGTACGGAGTACGCGCCGGGCCCGAGGAGCGGAGACACAGCGATTCGCGGGCGGTGACCCGCTCCGCCCTTCCCGCACAGAGGTGATCAGTGATGGAATCCAAACGGTGGACCGTACAGATTTACATCTCCGAAGAAGGTGACGACACCCACGCCCGCGCCGTCCTGACCGGAGCGGACACGTCGTCCCTCACCGGCAGGGGAGTGGCTCGACGCAATCCCATCGACCGCCCCATCCCGGAGATCGGCGACGAACTCGCCGTCAGCCGCGCGCTGGAGGACCTCGCTCTCCGGCTGCACGACGTCGCCTCCGACGACATCGTCCAGTTGACCGGGCCCGTGAATCCCGCACCGCCTCTCCGGTGAACCCAAGGTCCGACGGCCGGCGAACCTCATGGTGAACGGCGCTCGCAGCCCGGCGATGGCGAAGGCCGACCGGGGCAGCGGTACCCCCTGGGGCGTCCATCGTTCAAGCACGGCCGCGGCGCGTCCCGTACGTCGGCGGGAGCGACGGGAACCGCGAGCACGATGCGGGCGGCGCCTCTGCGGCGCACGACCGCGATGGGCGCTCGTGCCGTCGCCCCGGTGACAACTGCGGCATCGACAAGGACGCCCGCTTCGCCGACCGCGCCCATGGCCGGACCGGGATGGCCCGAAGTAATGATCTTCCCACAACGACCAAGGGGCCCATGCCCGTTCACCTACCCCTGTGTACCTGTGGCCTCGAGTTCACCAGCTTCGGCGCGGCATCGACATCAGGGCAGGCGCCATACGGTCCCGGACAGGAGCGGGTGGCCCTCTCTATCGGCCGGCGTCAGCACGGCGGTGCGAACCGGACCAAGGCCCCGGACTTGAGCGGGGAGGCACTGCGCGTTGCTGAGGCGCGCGACGTGCCGGCCAGGACATCGCCGACAGGGCGCCTGGGACTCGGGCGCACCTCGTCGACGTATCCGAACCGCAGGATCAACTGAGGATGCCCACCGCCTGGAACATGCCGTTCAACCTGTGCACGCAGTTCCGGCAACTCCAACGGCTGGGTGTGGAAGGCCGCCGCCACCCGCTGGGCGGCCGCGTGCAGCAGCACCCGCTGCAGCGCCTGCCCGGCCCGCAGCCAGTCGTGCGGGCCGTCGCGCCGGGTGTGCACGACCGCCGGGAGTCCGAGGACGCCCCGGCAGGAAGCGGCGGGCCTGGTCAGGTAGCCCAGCCTGGCGCGGCCCGCGTAGTCCCGGCCGGCGAAGGCGACGGTGTCCGGATCACGCGGATAGGTCTGGCCGGGGACACCGTCGAGGCGCCCGCTTCCTTGCCCGGGCGCCCAGTTGGCCCGCTCGGCGGTGAGGCCGGGGTGCCTGCGATGGACGTCTTCGGCCGCTCCGATCAGCTCCGCGAGGCGGCGCAGCTCGTGGGCACCGGCCACGGCGTACAGGTCGGCGCCTTCACGTCGAGCCTGCTCGCGCAGTTCGTCGATCAGGACCGCAGGGAGCGGGTCCGGTTGGAAGGGGCCACGGTGGGTGTGACGCAGTTCCATGGCGCGGAACATGCGGTCATCGTCGTATGAGGCACGCGCGTACGGCCCCCAGCTGACGGTGGCGAGCAGCCAAGGGTCGGCGGCGACGGGCAGCAGGCGCACTCGCGCCCGGAAGCCGAGGTGCAGCATGGCGAGACGGACGTTGAACAGCGCCGCACCACAACTGATCAGCAGCTCCCGGCCCTCCGGATCGGCGACCCTGAGCCGACGGGTGGTATCGGCGCACAAGTGCAACTCGCCCTTGCAATACGCGAAGCGCCAGGGCTGGGTGTTGAACGCGGAGGGCGCGGTGACGGCCGCCCGGACCAGGTAGTGCGTCGCGCGATCGGGCCGCGCGCCGGTGATGGCCATGACCGATACCGCCTTTCCTCTCGACACCCGCTCGTCCGCCGTCACTCTCTGCGACGGCCCGATGGTCACTCCTGGTGCGGGTGGCACGTTCCCGACTCCCCCTGCGGCGAGAACTCTGCACTCTCATGTCCCAGCGGGGAGCCTTCTTCTGGATGTTCCGGGGGCTCGACGACGCCGCCGTGGCCGAACCCCACGGTGAGTTCGACGTTCTCGCGGCAGCACCTCTGTGGTCTTGCGTGCGAGATCTCAGTGACCGTCCGGGCCGCGGCCTGCAGGGGATGGTCACCAAGCCCCTCACGGTCCGGATCATGCGACTGTGCCGACTCGACCGGGCCTTCGTGGTGTTCGGGACCCTGCCGCCCGTCGGGCGTCGTGTCCGGTCGGCGGCCGCGCAACGGAGCGACAAGGTCCCGGCCTTCGTCCACGACCCCGACCAGGTCGCCGAGTCTCTGCATGGCCAACCAGAACAAGTCGTCGAACGTCACCACACCCACGAGGCGCCCCCCGTGCACGACCGGGATCCGGCCGACCCGCCGTTCTCGCATGGCGCGGTACGCGGCCATGATGTCGGCGTCGGCGTCAACGGACACGGGGTCCTTGGTCATGACTGCCTCGACCCCCGTGTGGGGCGACCTGGCCGGGGCGACGACCCGGACGGCGAGATCGCGGTCGGTCACCACGCCGACGAGGCGTTCATCGTCGGTCACGAAGACGGAGCCGACTCCGAGATCTCTCATGGTGCGTGCGACGTCCTGCACCGGCGTCATCACCGGCGTGATGACGGGTGAGGCGGACATGGCGTATTGGACTTGCACGACCCCTCCCTCGATCGAGCGGGGACCCACGACACACACAGTGGTCGGCGAGCCACCGCCAACGTCTCACCTCCAGGATGAGCGCCCTCCCGAATGCGTGGGCAGGGCCTGGTGTCCCCGGGGTGGGGCCATGCGGCCCGAAGTGGCCCACGGCAGATCGCAGATCGCAGCGTGCCGGGTGAGCCCGAGTGGGCTCTGCTCCGCACCCCGACGCCGCCTGCGCCTGTCTGTGGGAGCCATCGCCATCAGTCATGAGCGGACCGGCCGTGCGGGCCGACCACCGACCGCACGGCACGCCACGCGAGTTCGACGATGAGCACGGTGGATGCGGTAGCCAGGCACAGGGCCCACTGCGTCGCCGTCAGCGGGACGGTGCCGAAGACGGTGCGGGCCCAGGGCAGGTGTACGGCGGTGACCTGTATGGCGAGGACGCCGGCCAGGCACAGCCACAGGGTCCGGTTGCGCAGTTGATGGCGGCCCAGGATCGGACCTTCGTCCGCGCGGGCGTTGAACGCGTTGAACAGCTGGAACAGGACGAACGTGGTGAACGCCATGGTGAGGGCGGCGTCCGTGCCGACGCGCGGGCGGGCCAGGGCCAGCAGGACCACGGTGCTCACCGCCATGGCCGCGCCCGCCCGGGTGATGGCCGCGAGGCGTCGGCGGTCCAGAATCCGTTCGGCCGGGTCGCGCGGTGGCCGGCGCATCACGTCGTCACGGGCCGGATCCACGGCGAGCGCCATGGCGGGCGGCCCGTCCATGATGATGTTCACCCAGAGCAGCTGGGCGGCCGTGAGCGGGGCGGGCAGTCCGGCCAGGGAGGCACCGAGCAGGGTGAGGATCGCGCCGACGTTGGTGGTCAGCTGGAAGCGTACGAACTTGACGATGTTGGCATAGATGGCGCGGCCTTCGCGGACCGCGCGCACGATCGTGGAGAAGTCGTCGTCGGTCAGGACCATCTCGGCGGCTTCCTTCGCCACGTCGGTACCGGTGATCCCCATGGCCACGCCGATGTGGGCGGCCTTCAGCGCGGCCGCGTCGTTCACACCGTCGCCCGTCATGGCCACGATGTGTCCCCGGCTCGACAGCGCCTGCACGAGCCGGACCTTGTGCTCCGGTGCGACGCGGGCGAACACCCCGATATCGTCGATGCGGGCGGCGAGTTGCTCGCCGGTCATACGATCCAGCTCGGCCCCGGTCACGGCGTCGCCGCCGATATCCAGCTCGCGCGCGATGGCCGACGCGGTGTCGGCGTGGTCACCAGTGATCATCTTGACGGCGACGCCCGCCGTACGGCACAGCGCGATGGCGTCCCGGGCCTGGGGCCGGGGCGGGTCGGCTATCCCGGCGATCGACACCAGCGTGAGCCCGGGCAGCGCGGCCGGGCCGTCCGGGGCGGATGTGGGCGGCGCGCCGTCGGTCACGGCGGTGGCCGCGCCCAGCACCCGCAGTCCGGCGCCACCCAGACGCGACGTCACCGCGAGGATCTCACCCCTGTGCCGGTCGTCGAGATCGTGTACGCCTTCCTCGGTGAGTACGGCGGTACACAGCCCCAGCAGGACATCCACCGCTCCCTTGACGTGGATGCGGGTACGGCCGTCGGGTTGGGTGTGGAAGGTGGCCATGTACTTGGTGGCCGCGTCGAAGGGCAGCTCGCCGGAGCGGGGCCGGCTCTCACGCAGCCGGTCGGCGTCCACTCCGGCCTTTGCCGCGAGCACCACCAGTGCCGCCTCCGTCGGGTCCCCGATGAAGTCCCCGTCGGTCAGGCGTGCGTCGTTGCACAGGGCGAGCGGCAGCACCGCCTCCCTCAGGTCGTCCGGAGACGGGGAGTTGCCGGTGTCCGACGTTCGGACAGCACCTGCCGTCCCGTAGCCCTCGCCGATGACGTCGTAGAACGTCCCGGCGGTCCACAGCGCTCGTACGGTCATCTGGTTGAGGGTCAGCGTGCCGGTCTTGTCGCTGCATATGACGGTCGCCGAGCCGAGCGACTCCGCTGCCGACAGTCGCTTGACGATCGCACCTCGGCGGGCCATGCGGTATACGCCGAGTGCCAGCGTCAGGGCCAGCACGGCGGGCAGCCCTTCGGGGATCGCTGCGACCGCCAGGGCCACGGCCCGCAGCGCGAGGTCCGCCAAGGCCTCGCCGCGGACAAGGGTGGTCAGGGCGTAGGCGACGATCGCCACGCCGCTCAGCAGCGCGAGCCGCCGGCCGAGGCTGTCCAGCTGAACCTGGAGCGGGCTGGCCGGTTCCGTGCTGGTGCGCAGCGCCTCGGCGATCGTCCCGAGTTCGGTGCGCATGCCGGTGGCCGTGACGATCATCTCGGCCCGGCCCCGGGTCAGAGCGGTGTTCATGAACAGCGAACTGGTGCGCTCGGCGAGCGGCGCCGGGGCCGCTCCGTCCAGGTGCACGGCCGCCACGCTCTTGGCGACCGGCTGGGACTCCCCCGTCAGCGCCGCCTCGGCCACCTCGACCGACTCCGCGACGGTCAGGCGCCCGTCGGCCGGTACGCGGTCGCCCGCCTCCAGCAGAACCACGTCCCCGGGGACGAGCGTGTGTGCCTCCACCACCTGCTGCCGGCCGTCGCGACGGACCCGCGCGGTGGCCACCAGCATCCGGCGCAGCGCCTCCAGGCTGCGTTCCGCGCGCCGTTCCTGCAGATACCCCAGGACCGCGTTGATCTGCAGGACGATGGTGATCACCACGGCGTCCTTGATGTCGCCGATCGCCCCGGCCACCACGGCGGCGATCAGCAGAATGCCGATGAGCCAGTTGCGGAACTGGTCGAGGAACTTGCGCCATTCCGGGCGCCGGGCGGGTTCGGCCAGCCGGTTCGGCCCGCAGACCGCCGCCCGCTCGGTGGCCTCCCGCGTACTCAGTCCGGCGCACGGGTCGACATCGAGCCGGTCCGCCACCAACGTGGCGGCGAGGCGGTAGCCGTCCGGGACCTCCAGGAATCCCACCCGGGCAGAGCCCGTCCCCTCGACCGAGGCTTTCGTCTGCCTGACCATGTTCACTCCTTGCCGGTACGGACGACGGCGACAGGGCAGTGGGCATGCTGCAGGACGGCCTGACTGACGGAGCCAAGGAGCAGGCCCGCGAAACCGCCCCGGCCGCGCGCTCCGACCACGACCAGTTGGGCGCCGCCGCCGGCCTCGATGAGGGAAGGCCGGATGCGGCCCCGGACCAGCCGGTGCCGCACGGCAACGTCCTGGTACTTGTCCCGCAACCCGCACAGCGACTCGGCGAGCAAACGCTCTTCCACGGCACGGAGCCGTTCCTCGTCATAGCTCGCGAAGGGCGGATCGGCTGGATGGTCGTACGCCCGCTCGGTGCAGATGTTCCACACGTGCAGCGCCAGCAACTCCGCACCGCGGAGCGAGGCTTCGGCGAAAGCGAACTCGACGGCCCCCACGGCTCCCCGGGAGCCGTCGACCGCCAGCAGGACGGGGCCTTCGGGGTCCGGCCTGCCGCGCACGACGAGAACTGGGCAGCGTCCATGGGTGACCAGATGCACAGCGGTGGACCCCAGTAGCAGGGCGGCGAACTTGCCCAGCCCCCGAGTGCCGACCACGGCGAGCTCGGCGGTGCGCGACTCGATCTCCAGCACCGTCAACGGCTCACCGACGACGACGTCGCGTGTGACATCCACCTGCGGCGCAACAGCCTGGGCACGCCGCTCCGCATCGGCAAGCGTGCCGTCCACCAGCACGCGCAGCCCGACGTCCGCCGGATTCCACGGCGGCACGCCTGGCGGCACGTGCCCGGACGGCCACCCGAAGGCATGCACCAACCGCAGCCCCGATCCTCGCAGTCGGGCCTCCCGTGCCGCGACCTCCACCGCGGCCAGGCTCGACGGCGAGCCGTCCACTCCCACCACGACCGGACCGCTCATCACAACTCCCCATGGGCCAGGCGCAGTCCTGGACCGGGGCGCAGCCAGGCCATGCGCGGGACACGGCGACGGCGGCCACGTCCGCTCCGGCAGGCGGCTCGCGGACATCGGCCGGACACCTTCGTCTCGCCGACTTCGGGTCTCACCCTCTCCCAGTCCACGGGGGCCCGAACAGGGCCGCATGGGCCCAGGAATGCCCCCATGCGGCCCTCTTCTCGACGGCAGCCCGGCGATATCACTGAAGTTGTAGGACGGGGTCGCGTGCGCGTCAGAGCGCTGCCGGCCCGCCGTTGACACTCCGGAGGTGCGCCATGACCGGCCCTGTCGTCGTCGGACTCGACGGTTCCCCCGCAAGCCTGACCGCCGCCTGGTGGGCCGCCCGCGAAGCGCTGAAGCGGAACTTGTCGCTCCTCCTGCTCCACTCCTGGACCACCCAGCCGCTCGACGTCCCCATCGCCCAGGCGGCCCCCAGCAAACAGCAGTACGGCCGCGAGGTACTGCATCGAGCCGAAGCCGAAATCCTGCACCGCTACGGCGACTTGACCCTGACCACGCAACTGGTCTCCGACCCCGCCTCGCGGGTCCTCGTCGAACGCAGCCGGAGCGCGGCCATGCTCGTGCTCGGCTCCCGGGGGCATGGAACCCTGACGGGATTCCTGCTCGGTTCCACGAGCCTGCACGTCCTGGGCCGCACCCATTGCCCGGCCGTCGCCGTGCGGAGCGAAGATCCCAGCGTCGAATGCGGCTGGGGGCACCCTGCCGCGGCCGACCGCAACGAGGTCGTGGTCGGGATGGGTGAGCTCGGGCCTGCCGCCGGCGCCCTGCTGGAATTCGCCTTCGCTGACGCCGAGTTGAACGGCTCCCGCATACGCGCCGTACGGGCCTGCCCGCTGCTGGGCCTGGTGACCGACCCGCACCTGATGGCCACTGAGCATCCCGGCGACCGATACAAGGCCGAGGAGCAAACCAGGCTCGCCGACGCCCTGGCGCCGTGGCGCGAGAAGTTCCCGACCGTACCGGTGGTCGAGCACATCGCCGTCGGGCCCGCCGCCCATGTACTGCTGGCCACAGCCCCACACGCCCGGCTCGCAGTGGTAGGGCGCCGGCGACGCCCCTCCCACCACACCTGGCACCTGGGGCCCGTCGCGCACGGAGCGCTGCACCACCTCCCCTGCCCCGTCGCTGTCATTCCGCACGACTGAAGCGGGAGTTCGACGCACCACCATGGAAGGCGGGGGGCACGGTCATGCCCTGAGGCGATCCGTGCCCCCAGGAACATCGACGTGAGGCGCCCGGGCGGATGGGAAGACCGGACAACGCGGCCCCCGACCGGACAGGACGCCGGAGAGGGGGCGCAGTGAAGGGGACTGTCCGCCTGGGGCGGATCGCGGGCGTGAGAATCGGCTTGCACTGGAGCGTCGCGGTCACCGCCGCGCTCTTGACGCTGCTGCCGGCACGAGGCCTCTACCCGTACGCCCACCCCGGGTACCCCACTTGGGTCTACTGGGCTCTCGGGCTCGCGACAGCGACGGGGCTCCTGGCTTCACTGCTCGCACATGAGCTTGCCCACGCCGTCGTGGCCCGCCGCCACGCCATCGAGGTGCGCGGCATCACGTTGTGGATGCTCGGCGGGGTCGCCCAGTTGCGTACGGAGCCACGGGACCCGCGCACCGAGCTGCGGATCGCCGGGGCGGGGCCGGCGATCAGTGCGGTGCTCGGCGTGCTGTTCACCGGGGTCGCGGCGGGGATGAACGCGCTCGGCGCACCGGATCTCGCGGTCACGGCCGTGTCCTGGCCGGCGGGGATCAATGTGGTCCTCGCGGTCTTCAACGCCCTTCCCGCGGCCCCCTTGGACGGTGGCCGCGTGCTGCGCGCATTCCTGTGGCGCCGCACCGGCGACCGCCTGCGGGCCACGCTCGGTGCGACGGCGGCAGGACGCTTCGTCGGCTGGTTCCTGGTGCTGACCGGATTCGTCTCCGTGCTCGCCGGGGGGAGCGCGGCCGGGCTGTGGCCCGCACTCGTCGGCTGGTTCATCATCGCCGCTGCCACTGCGGAGGCCTGCCAGGAAAGGCTGCGCGACCAGCTGGCAGGAACGACGGTGGGGGAAGTCATGACGCTCTGGCCGGTCACCGCGCCGTCCGGCAGCACAGTCGCACAGTTCCTCGCGGACGCTCCGCTCGGGCGCCTTCGCCACTCGGCGTTCCCCGTCCTCGCTCCCGACGGATCCGCGGTCGGGCTGGTGTCCGTTACCCGAATCAATCGCATGCCCTTGAAGGCCCGTTCCACCACACCGGTGGATGCGGTGATGCGCCCACTCGGAAATCTGGAAACGGCCGAGCCCGAAGACTCCGCCGCCGACCTGCTGCCGCGCCTCAGCTCAAGTGCCGAACGGCGGGCGCTGGTCCTCCACGCCGGGCGGCTGGTCGGCATCGTGTCACTCTCGGACATCGGCCGGGCCGCCCAGCGGCCGGCGAACCTTCGTCATCGAGGCCGGCCCGCGTGACAGCCGGCCGGCCTCGGTCTCAGGGGTCTCAGGTCGCGGTGAGCTGGTCCACCACCTCGACCACGTCGGCGATCTTCGCCACCTCCTCGGTCAGCTGCGGGATCACCACCGTGTCCACCTTGCCCCTCAGGGTCACCGCCCCGTCCAGGACGTGGATCTCCAGGCTCCCTGGGTCGATGCCGAACTCTCCCTTGACGATACGAGTGGCGATCTCGGCCCGAATGGCGGCGTCGTCCCGGACGAGTGCCCGCAGCAGTTCACCACGGCTGACGACGCCGACCAGCCGTCCCTTGTAGTCGGTCACGAACAGCTGCCTGATCCTGGAGCGAGCGGCCATGCGGGCCGCTTCGATCACTGTCGTCCCCGGGTGGGCCGTGTGCACCGGCGCGGACATCAGCTCAGCCGCCGTCTGCCCTGTGTCCCGGGCACGCGGCCGCAGGCCGAGAACCCTGGCGAGCGCGCCGGGCCGCTCACCCGGCGCGGCAAGGGTTGCCGCACGGGCAAGGAGGTCGGACTCAGCGATCACGCCGATCACATGCTCGGTCTCGTCCACCACTGGTACGGCACCCACCTGGAGGTGCGACAGCTGACGTGCGACGTCAAGGAACGGAGTGTCGGCCGAAACGCCGGCCACGGAGCGCTTCATGAGGTCGCGCACCCGCCGCTCCGCCACCGTGTGCGGACCCGGGCGCTGGGGCGGGGTCCTCTTGCGCACTGCCGGTTCGGCGGGTGCCTCCTCCCGTGAGGCGTGGGAGGCCATGGCTGTCAGGTAGCGCACCATCATGTCCTGCCGGAATCCCTCGGCCCGCTTCGGGGCGAGGTCCGGCACCGCTCCCCGTGCCTCCGCCGACGCGGCCCAGTGTTCGCGTGCTTCCCGGTCGTTCATGGCAACCTCCAGGGGGCGACGAGGCGGCAGGGCCAGCACACCTCTCCCACCTACACCGTCTCGAGCTCCGCGAGTACGCGACAGGGGCCGCCAGTCCCCAATCCCGGGACATTCAGCCCCTGTTCGGCTCTGCGCCGCTTTTCTACCGTGAAGGCCAGACAAAGACGCCGGAGGACAAAAGACGCCGGAGGACAGCAGACGTTGGAAGCGGGTCGGGAGGTCTGATGGCAGGGTTCCGCGAGTTCCTCATGCGCTTCCGGCCGGCCGGCTCGCCCGGCCCGGCGGTCGCGGGAGGCGTTCCCGCTGACCGGTCCGCCGAACTCATGGCGGAACTGGATCCTCCACTAGCTCTGTTGGACGACTCGGCGGCCGACGCGGCACGGATACGTGACGACGCCGCCCGCGAGGCGGCACAGCGGCGCCAGGCGGCGGCCGCCCGGGCCGACGAGATCGTGGCCGCGGCACATGCGCGTGCGCTGGAGGTCAGGAACGAAGCCGCGGCCCGGATCCGCGCGGACATCGCCGCTGAGTCCGCTGCCGCCGAAGCCACGGCGGACCGCACCGTGACGCTGGTACTGCAACGCGCGCGTGTGCGCATGCCCGACTTCGCGGACAGGATCGTGTCGCAAGTCGCCGGCGAACTCGCCGCTGTCGAAGGCCGGACCGGTACCGCACCGGGCACCGATCCGACCGGCACACGCTGAGGGGGCCTCGATGGGAGCGGGCTGGGTCGCGGGAGTGACACGGGCCAGGGCCATGGCCGCACGGCGCGTCGGACCCGTCCGAGCACGGGAGTTGGCGGCCGCGGCGACTCTTCCCGACGCGCTGCGCGAGCTGACCGGGACCCCGTACCGGCGAGGCCTCGACCTGGCAGCCGGTGCCGCGGACGCCCAACGAGCGGTCTCAGCGGCCCTGTTGTGGCAGTTGCGGGTACTCGCCGGATGGCAGCCCCGACCGGGCACCGCGGCCGTACGGCTGCTCAGCGCCGGTTTCGAGATCGCGAACACACGCGAGCACCTGCGCGCCCTGTCCGGCGCGCCGCCGCCCCCGCCGTACCGGCTGGGAGCGCTGTCGACCGCCTGGCCCAGGCTGGCCGCCACGGTGTCCGCGAGCGAAGTGCGAGGCGTGTTGGCCTCCTCCGCGTGGGGAGACCCCGGCGCCGACTCCCCGGCGGCGGTGGTCACCGGGATGCGCCTGTCGGCGGCCGCCCGCACCGTGGCGAACGTTCCTGAGGCGGCCCGGTGGGCCACCGGCGAGGCCGCCCTGCTCGTGGCGCGTGAAGTCTTCCTCATGGGCCGTGGGCTGGCCGCGCCGGCCGCGCGCCACGCCGCTCGGATCCTCGGTCAGGAGGCCTTGCGGGCACCGTCGTTCGGCGACTTCCGCGAGCGCCTGCCGTCGGCGGCCCGCTGGCCCCTGGAGGACGCACCGGAGACGGAACGGCTGTGGCGGGCCGAGGCCCGCTGGTGGCCGGCAGTCGAGCAGGACGGTCTCGAAATGCTACGCCGGGCGCGTTTCGACGTGTCGCCCGTCGTGGGCGCGGTCACGGTACTGTCCGTGGACGCGTGGCGGGTGCGTGCCGGTCTGGAGTCGGCCGCGCACGGCGGCCGGGCGCTGGAGGCCTTCGATGCCCTCATGGACTGACTGGATGGACTCCTTGGCCCCGGCCCGTATGCAGCGGGTGGCCATCGTCGCGCCGCGCAGCGGACTGCGGGACGTCCTGGTGCGCGTCGCCGACGCGGGCTGTGTCGAACTCGACCGCGCCGACGACACCGGCCAGGGCGGCCTGCACGGTGCGGCGGCACGACGGCTTCACCTGCTGCGCTCCGAACCCGCCGCCCCCCGCCTGTCCCTCACCGAGCCCGATCTCGACGCACTGCAACAGGCGGGCCGAGCAGACCTGTTGGCGGGCGAGGCACAGCTCGAGGCGCACCACGACGTGGCGGTGCGCCGCGAGGCCGTGGCCGCGCTGGCCGGCTGGTGTCCCGCGGCCGAGGTCGACCGGCTCAGCACCCGTCTGGCCGAGGCCGGCGGTGCTCTGGTGCCGCTGCGCGAGCCCCGGGGGATCGATCCGCCGACCCTGTTGCGCGACACCGGCACGGTCCGCCGCTCCCTCGTCCCTCTCGTGCGGACGTACGGAACGGTTCCATACGCCGATGTCGACCCTTCGGTGCCTGCCGGCATCGCGTACGTCGTGATGTTCGGGATGATGTTCGGCGACGCGGGGCACGGCGCCCTGCTGCTGCTCGGGGCGCTGCTGCTGCGGTTCGGGCACCCCCGGCGGCTGGCGTCCCTGCGGCCCATGTGGCCCTTCGTCGCCGGGGCGGGGCTGATGAGCACGCTCGCAGGATTCGCGTACGGGGAGTTCTTCGGCCCCACTGGCGTGCTGCCCGTCCTGTGGTTGGACCCGCTCGACGAACCCGTGCGGCTGCTCGGGAGCGCGGTCGGCTTCGGCGCGTTTCTGCTGGCTCTGGCGTACGCGGCGGGCATCGTCAACCGGTGGCGGGAGGGCGGCCCCCGGGGTGCGCTGTACGCGGCGTCGGGCATCGCCGGTGCCACGGTCTTCCTGGGTTTCGCAGTGCTCGCGGCGGGCGTCGCCCTGCACTGGCCGGCGTCCGTGGTCAGCGGCTCGGTGATCGTCGCCGCCGGGCTTGTGCTGGCCGGTGCCGGGCTGTTCGCCGGGTCGGGCGGCGGCGCCTCAGGCGCGCTGCAGACCGGTATCCAACTCTTCGACGTAGTCGTACGAATCGGGTCCAACACCATCTCCTTCGCACGGCTGGCCGCGTTCGGACTGACCCATGCCGCGCTCGGCGAGATCGTCTGGCAGGGCACCACGGGGCTTGCGGCGCTCGGGCCCGCGGCGGCAGTCGCCGCGCTCCTCGTCTTCGCCGTCGGCAATGCGCTCGCCTTCGCGCTCGAGGCGCTGGTGGCCGGCGTACAAGCCCTGCGCCTTGAGTTCTACGAGCTGTTCTCGCGCGTCTTCGACTCCGAGGGCCGGCCTTTCCGGCCCTGGCACGTCCCGACTCAACGCAGTTCGGAGGTGGCAACATGATCACTTGGCTGGTCGCCCTGCCGGTGGTGGTGGCGGCCTTCGCCGCCACCCGTCGGTTGCTTCGGCGCCGTAGCCCCAAGGCCCTGCGCTCGCTCCTCGCGGTGGACGGGGCCCTGTTCGCGGGGGCATTGGCGGTCCTCATAGTGGCGTTGAGCGGCGGATCGGCGCAGGCCGACGCGGCTGCGGCGGCCGCCGAAAGTTCAGGTTCCGGATCGGCGGCCCTGATCGGGGCGGCCATCGCGGTCGCCGGGGCCTCGATCGGGGCGGCGATCGCCGTCGCCTATACGGGAGCCGCGGCGCTCGCGGTCATGAGTGAACGGCCCGAGCTCTTCGGCCGAGCCATGGTCATCGTCGGTCTCGCCGAAGGGATCGCCATCTACGGCCTGGTCGTCGCGATCATCCTGCTCGGGAAGGCCTGACCATGAGTCATGTCGCGGCGATCGGAGAACGATTGCGGGTCGTCGGGACGGCGGCGGCCGGGGTCGTGGTCCTCCCCGCCGAGGACCCGGAGGCGGTACGTGCGGCCTGGCGGGCGCTGCCCGCGGATGTGGGTCTGGTGATGCTCACCCCGGCCGCGGCCGACGCGCTCGGCCCCGAACTCCTGGACGGGGCTGGCCCGCTCACTGCGGTGATGCCGCCATGAGGAACCCGACCCCCGCCGGGACCGGCGCCGCTCTCGAACCGGTGCGGGCGCAGCTGCTCCGCATCGCCAAGGCCGATGCCGATGCCCTGCTCGCCGCGGCGGACCAGGACGCCGCAGCCACGTTCGCTGCCGCCGAGGCTCAGGCCGCGGCCATCCTGGACGAGGCCCGCAGACAGGGCGAGGCCGACGCCGAGACGGCACGCGACGCGGCAGGCGTCCGCACCCGCCGGGCCGCGCGGGCCCGCGAACTCGCCGCGCGCAAGGACTGCTGGGAGGAGCTGGGCCGACAGGTCGTGGCAAGGGTCCAGGCCCTGCGGAGCGCCCGTTCCTATCCGCAGCTCCATGACCGACTCACCGCGTACGTACGCGAGGTACTGGGTCCCGACGTCCACATCACCGAGGCGCCCGGCGGAGGCGTGATCGGTGAGGTGCGGGGCCGACGACTCGACTGCGGCCTGACCGCGTTCGCCCGCCGGGCACTGGAGCGGACCGGCACGGAGGCAGAGGGGCTGTGGTCACCATGACGTACGCACCGGACACGAGGCACGAGTCGCGCCCGGCGCCCGAACCCGAGGGAATGGGACGCATTCTGCGGGTCACCGGCCCTCTGATCGAAGCCGAGTACACGGGCGGCGCCGCCATGTACGACCTGGTCGAACTCGGGGAGCCCGGACTGCCCGGAGAGGTCGTCGCGATCCGCGAAGGTGTCGTCACGGTCCAGGCGTACGAGTACACAGGTGGTCTCGCCCCTGGGATGCCTCTGCGTCTGCTGGGCGAGCCGCTGTCCGCGCCGCTCGGTCCGGGGCTCCTCGGCGGGATCTACGACGGCTTGCTGCGCCCGCTGACGGGCAAGGGCGCGTGGCTGGTGCCCGGTGTCGCGAGCGGCCGGGCGGACGAACGGCCCACGTGGCGGTTCTCGCCCCGGGTCAAGGTCGGCGCATCCGTGGCCGAGGGAGACGTCCTCGGCGAGATCCGGGAAGCCGGGCCGGTGCCACTGCTTGTCCTGGTGCCTGTGGGCCACGCGGGACGGGTGGAGCGGATCGCCGAGGAGGGCCACCAGCGTGCAGACGCCGTCGTCGCGACGGTGGCGGGTACCGAGGTCCGGATGACCACCGACTGGCCGGTCCGCACACCCCGGCCGGTGCGGGAGCGCCTCGACACCGGTGCGGTGCTCAACACCGGACAACGGGCGATCGACCTCCTCTTCCCCGTGGCGCTCGGCAGCACGGTCGCCGTGCCCGGCGGCTTCGGCACCGGCAAGACCGTGCTCCTTCAGCAGATCGCCAAGTGGTGCGATGCGGACGTCATCGTCTACGTCGGCTGCGGGGAGCGCGGCAATGAAATGGCCGATGTCATCGACGAGTTCGCCGCGCTCAAGGACCCACGCACCGGCGGGCGCCTCGCCGACCGGACCGTGATCGTCGCCAACACCTCCAACATGCCGATGATGGCCAGGGAGGCCAGCATCTACACCGGGGCGACCGTCGCCGAATACTTCCGCGACATGGGCCTGGACGTCGTCGTCATCGCCGACTCCACCTCCCGATGGGCCGAAGCGCTGCGGGAGTTCGCCTCTCGTACCGGCGCGCTGCCCGCCGAAGAGGGCTATCCGGCAGGTCTCGCCTCGGCGATCGCGGCGTTCTACGAGCGGGCGGGAGCGGTGACCACGCTCGGCGGCCGGCGCGGCTCGGTCACGGTGATCGGCGCGGTGTCCCCGCCCGGCGGCGACATGGCGGAACCGGTCACCGCCCACACTCAGCGCTTCGTACGCTGCCTGTGGACCCTCGACCGTGAACTCGCCTACGCCCGTCACTATCCGGCCGTCTCCTGGGCCGGGTCCTTCTCCCGCGACGCCGAGGCGATCGGCAAGCACCACGCCGCGTCGGACGACCCGGCCTGGACCGCCCGGCGCGCTCGCGTAGCCGACCTGCTCGCCGAGGCCGACCGGCTCGCCGACCTCGTCGACCTCGTCGGGATCGCGGCGCTGCCGCCCCAGGAGCGCATGAGCGTCCTGGGCGGTCGGATCGTGCGCGAGGGTGTGCTGCAGCAGAGCGCCCTGTCCGAACGGGACGCCTACAGCGGCAGCGAGAAGACGGCCGCCCTCGCCGAAGCCCTGCTCGCCGTGGTCGACCGCTGCCGGGAACTTGCCGATTCCGGAGTTCCGGCCACTCGCATCGAAGAGATCGACTTCGGCCCCGTGCTGCGTGCCCGCGAAGAAGCGGGCCCGCACGACGCGGCGACCGTTCAGGCGCTCGGCGCGACCATGCTCGCGCGGCTCGGGGAGGTGTCGTGAACAGCACGCCCAAGGAAGGTGTCGTGAACAGCACGTCGGACTGGGGCCGCGTCGAGTACACCTCGGTGCGGGAACTGCGCGGACCGCTCGCGGTCATCGACCAAGTGAGCGGGGTCGGCTGGGACGAGTTCGTCCAGTTCACGCTCGGCTCGGGCGAGCAGCGGCACGGGCTCGTCCTCGAGGTCGACCGCGGTACGGCCGTGGTGCAGGTCCTTCAGGACACCGCGGGCATGGATCCCGCGCGGATACGCACCCTCTTCACCGGGTCGCCGCTGCGCATTCCCGTGGGCCCCAGCTGGCTCGGGCGGGTGTGCAACGGCCGGGGCGAGCCGCTCGACGGGGGGCCGCCCGTCTTCGGCGCCGGCACATCGGCGGTCGGCGGCAACCCGATCAACCCGGTCCGGCGCGTGCCGCCCGCCGACCCGGTGCTGACCGGGGTCAGTGCCGTCGACGCGCTCACCACCCTGGTGCGCGGACAGAAGCTGCCGGTGTTCTCCGCGGCCGGGCTTCCGCACCTGGAGCTGGCCGCGCAGATCGCGGCGCAGTCGACGGCTGGCGGCGAGCCATTCTGTGTGGTCTTCGCCGCCATGGGAGTGACCCACGCGGACGCGAACTTCGTCCGTGACGCACTCGAAGAGCGCTCCGCGGCGGGTGAGTTGGTGCTGTTCCTGAACACTGCGGACGACCCGGTGATCGAGCGCATCCTCACCCCGCGCATCGCGCTGACTGTCGCAGAGGAACTGGCCTTCACCGGGGGCCGCCATGTGCTCGTGGTGATGACGGACATGACGAGTTACGCGGAGGCGCTGCGCGAGGTCTCCGCGGCCCGCGGTGAGATCCCGGCCCGCCGCGCCTATCCGGGCTACCTCTACAGCGACTTGGCATCCCTGTACGAACGGTGCGGGCGGATCGAGGGCCTGCCGGGTTCCGTCACCGTCCTGCCGCTCCTCACCATGCCCGCAGGCGACATCACCCATCCGGTGCCGGATCTCACCGGATACATCACGGAGGGGCAGATCGTGCTCTCCCGAGAGGTGCACGCCAAGGGCGTCTACCCGCCGGTCGACGCACTGTCCTCACTGTCGCGCCTGATGCGCAAGGGCGCGGGCCCCGGCCGTACGCGCGACGACCATCTCGACGTCGCTGCGCAGCTCCTCGCCGCCCTCGCGCGGGCGCGACAGATCCGGGAGCTGGCCGACCTCGTGGGGCATTCGGCCCTCAGCCCCACCGATCGCCGCTATCTGGACTTCGACGAGGCCTTCTACCATGGCCTGGTCGACCAGCGACGCGACGAACTGCGCACGCTGGAGCAGACGCTGGAGCGGTCCTGGCAGGTGCTGCTCACCTTGCCGCGCAGCCAACTGGCCATGCTGCCGGGCGACTTGCTCGACGCCCATGGCGCGGCAGAGGGCGGGTGATCCCATGACGGAGCCGCGTGTCCCGCCCGGGCGGGCCGGCCGTATGCGGCTGCGCCGCAGCCTGGACGTCGCACTGCGCGGCGCGGACCTGCTCGACCAGAAGCTGCGCATCCTGCGCTCCCGCCACGCCGAACTACTGCGCACCCAGGAATCCGCGCAGGAGCGCTGGCACCGGCGGCTGCGGGAGGCAGAATCCTGGCTGCTGCGCGGGCTGCTCCTCGATGGCGAAGAGGCCCTGGACACGCTGGACTTCACACGCCCCGCCGCACTGGCGGTCGTCTGGACGTCCACCATGGGCGTGCGCCACCCGCAGTCCGCTTCCTGTATGACACCGGAACGGGCACCTGGCGCGCTCGCGCCCGCCAACTCGGCTCTGGTGCACGCGGAGGCCGCCTACCGGGAGGCGGTACGGGCCGCCGCCGAGTACGCCGCGGCCCGCGAAGCGGCCCGCGCCGTCGGCGCCGAGGTCCTCAGCACGCGTCAGCGGGTGCGGGCCCTGCAGCGTCACTGGATCCCCCGGCTGCAGACGGCACTCGTCCGGGCCGACCTGACGCTGGAGCAGGGCGAGCACGAGGACGCCGTACGCAGGAGATGGGCCGCACGCACCCTCGACGACTGGTCCTGAACCACTATCGGTGGCGGGGAGGCTCCTCGTGCACAACGACAAGATCGCGGACCGCAAGGGCCCTGACCTGGACCGGCAGGGCGTGCCCTACGAGCCGACCGCGCCCCTCCAACAGCTGCGCACCGACGCGGTGTTCGCGGAGCTCGGCACCTCACCACGGGGCCTGAGCACGGCGGAGGCGGCGCGCCGACAGCAGCAGTACGGCACCAATGAGCTGCCGCACCCGCGCCGCAAGGGGCTGTGGCGGCGGTTCACGACTCAGTTCACCGACCTGTTCGCGCTCGTACTGATCACGGCCTCCGCCCTCACGTTCGCCGCCTACGCACTGCAGGACCCGCGCGACGTCGGCAATCTGCAGCTGGCGTTCGCGATCCTCGGCGTGGTCGTCCTCAACGCGGTGATCGGCTTCGTTCAGGAGTACTCGGCGGAGCGCACCGCGCAGTCGCTGCAGGCCATGGTGCCGCACACCTGCCGAGTGCTGCGGGACGGGGAGCGCCAGGAGCTGCCGTCCGCCTCCCTCACACCGGGCGACCTCGTCGTCCTGGAGGCCGGGGACGCGGTGTCCGCGGACTGCCGGATCATCGAGGCACACGGGCTCACGGTGAACAACGCGCCTCTGACCGGGGAGAGTTCGGCCGTACGACGGGTCACCGAGCCGTCGGAGACACGCACCGCGCTGGAGTCCCGCAACTGTGTGTTCATGGGCACCACGGTGGTCGCCGGGTCGGGCAAGGCCGTCGTGTTCGCCATCGGCGCCACAACCGAGTTCGGCAAGATCTTCCGGCTCACGGACGAGGCACCCCGCCAGCAGACGCCGTTGCAGCGCGAAGTGGGCGCCATGGCGCGGCGGGTGGCGGCCCTTGCCGTCGCGATCGGCGCGTGTGTCCTCGCGGTGCGCCTGCAGACCGGGCAGCCGCTGGTCGACACCTTCGTGTTCGCGCTCGGTGTGATGGTCGCACTGGTACCCGAAGGCCTGCCCGCGACCCTCTCGGTGTCGTTGGCCATCGGTGTACGCCGCATGGCGCGCCGACAGGCACTGGTCAAGCAGTTGCTCGCTGTGGAGGCACTCGGCTCCACCACCGTGGTCTGCACGGACAAGACCGGCACGCTGACCCGGGCGGAGATGACCGTCACCCAGCTGTGGAGCGGCGGCGAGCCACACGCGGTCTCCGGTGTGGGGTACGCCCCCGTCGGCACCGTGAGCGACGCGGATGCCGTACGGGACCTGTTGTGGGCCGGTGTGCTGTGCTCGGACGCCCGTCTTGTGCCGCCGGCCGACCATGTGGGCTGGCGGGTGCTCGGCGACACCACGGAGGGCGCGATCCACGTCGCGGCGGCCAAGGCCGGACTGGACCTGGACGCGCTGCGGAACGCCGCACCCCGGATCGCGGAGTTCCCCTTCGACTCTGTGCGCAAGCTGATGAGCACGGTGCATGAGACGCCGGAGGGCCGCGTCGTCTGCGTCAAGGGTGCGCCGCAGGAACTGCTCGCCCGCTGCGCCGGCGTTCGCACGGGCACCGCGTCACGGCCGCTGACCGAAGCACTGCGAGCCACGGTCACCTCGGCCGACGACGCCATGGCCACACGGGGGTTGCGCGTTCTCGGAGTCGCCCTGCGCCCGGTGTCCGCGATCCCGGGCACCTCCGAGGAAGCCGAGTCCCACCTGACGCTCCTGGGTCTCATCGGCATGCTCGATCCACCGCGGCCGGAGGTCTCCGATGCCGTGGGGGCCTGCCAGCGGGCGGGGATCCGCATCGTGATGGTGACGGGCGACCATCCGCTGACCGCCGAGGCCGTCGCCCGCCGGGTCGGCATCGTCACCCACCCCTCCCCCACCGTGATCACCGGCACCCTGCTCGACGGGATGGACACGGCCGCGCTCGACGCGGTGCTCGCGTCCCCGGGCGAGCTGCTGCTGTGCCGGGTCAGCCCGGAGCACAAGATGCGGGTCGTGGCCGCGCTACAGGCGCGCGGCGAGGTCGTCGCGGTCACCGGCGACGGAGCCAACGACGCGCCCGCGCTCAAACGCGCGGACATCGGTGTGTCCATGGGGGCGACGGGAACCGATGTCGCCCGCGAGGCCTCGGTCATGGTGCTGCTCGACGACTCGTTCGCCTCCATCACCGCCGCCGTGGAACTGGGCAGATCGGTCTACCGCAACATCGGAAGGTTCCTGACCTACCTGTTCAGCCACAACATCGCCGAGCTGACCCCGATCCTGGTCGCCACCTTCGTGGGTTTCCCGCTGGTTCCGCTGACCGCCGTGCAGATCCTCGCCATCGACCTCGGCTCCGACGTGCTGCCGGCCCTGGCGCTCGGCGCCGAGCCGCCCGAGGCGGACACCATGGAGCGGCCGCCTCGCAGCAGGCGCGAGCGGCTGTTCTCCGCCGCGCTCGTACGGCGGTTCCTGTTCCTCGGGGCCGTGCAGTCCATCGGCGTGTGCGCGGTCTTCTTCTGGCAGGTGCGTTCCTCGGGCATCCCGTTCGCCGACTTCACCGCGGACACGTCCGCCTATCGCAAGGCGACCACCCTGACGCAGGCGGCGATCGTGGTCGGCCAGTTCTTCAACGCACTGGCGGTGCGCACGGACCGGCAGAGCATCTTCCGCGTCGGGCTGTTCTCCAACCCTCGTCTGATCGTGGCGGGTTGTGGGGGTGTCGCACTGATGGCGGCCATCAGCTACGCGCCGCCGTTGCAGGCCGTGTTCCACACGGCGCCGCTCGCCCCCGTCGACTGGGTGGTACTGGTCGGGTTCGGCGTGCTGCTCCTGTGCGCGGAGGAGGCACGGAAGTGGTGGCTGCGCCGCACTCCGCTCCCCTCCAAACTGAAGAAGGAGGGAAGGCCATGAGAGTCATCGTGGTGGGCTGCGGCCGGGTCGGTTCCGCGCTCGCCTCCCGGCTGGTCAACGAGGGGCACGACGTCCGCGTCATCGACCGTGACCCCAGGACCCGCAGGCTGTTGCCCGTCCGTTTCCCCGGCCAGGTGCTGCACGGCAACGGATTCAGCCGCAGCATCCTGGAGAGTGCGGGCATCGAGCACGCCGACGCGTTCGTCGCCGTCACCTCTGGCGACAACAGCAACATCGTCAGTGCCAGAACCGCGAAGGAGGCCTACCGAGTGCCGATCGTGCTGGCCCGCATCTACGATCCCCGGCGCGCCGACATCTACCGGGACCTCGGCATCCCCACCATCGCGAGCGTCCGCTGGACCGTGCATCAGCTCCACCAGATGCTGCTGCACCGTCATCTCACACCGGAGCTCAGTTTCGGCAATGGCGAGACCCTGTTGCTCCGTTCCCAGCTGCCCGCGTATCTCACCGGCCGACGACTCGGCGAGCTGGAGGTCGACGGTGAGACACGCGTGGTGGAAGTGACGCGCGGGGGGCGGTCGTTCCTGCCGACGCCGAGCACACCGGCCGAGCCCGACGACCTCGTCACCTTCGCCGTGGCCGCCGAGGCCCTGACCCGCTTGCGCGGCTTCCTCGACAAGGAGCTCGGCACATGAAGGTACTCATCGCCGGAGCCGGCCGGCTCGGTCGGCAGATCGCCCAGGTCCTGACAGCCGCTCACAACCGGGTCACCCTCGTGGACCGGGACGAGGACCGCATCGCGGCCCTCCGCAACCAGCTGCCCGTGCCCGTACAGCTGCGGATCGGTGACGCCTGCGAACCGTCCGTCCTCGAGGCCGCCGGCGCCCACACGGCCGATCTCGTCATCGCGACCACCGGCGAGGACGAGGACAACCTGGTCATCAGCCTCCTCGCCAAGCGCCAGTTCTCCGTGCAGCGCGTGGTGGCACGGGTCAACGACGCCGAGAACGCCTGGCTGTTCAACCGGAGCTGGGGTGTCGACGCCGCCGTACCCGCCGCCACTCCGCTGATCTCCCTCATCGAGGAGGCCACCGGGGCCAACGACACGGTCGCCCTGCTACGCCTCAGCAAGGCAGGGGTGGATGTGATCGAGACGACCATCACGCCCCGGTCCCGCGCCGTAGGCAGCGCTCTCGCCGACATCACGATCCCTGAGGGCACGGTCGTGGCCGCCGTCGTACGCGACGGCAGTCCCGTCCCTCCCACACCTGCGCTGGTGCTCGCCGCGGGTGACGAAATCCTCCTGGTCTCCCACTCCGCGACGGAGAGCGAGGTGCACGCCGTCTTTCAGTAGCCACGGATTCGCGCCCATTCCTGGCGGGAGCGGACACAATACCGCTCACAAGTGACCGCGGGTGGACGGGAGTTGGCTGCCGGTCCCGTGGGGTCCCCGCGGAGGACCGGGCATCTGGTCGATTCATGGTCAGGGTCTCTCTCCCCAGTGGTCGGCGGGAGGGGCCAAAGGCCTGGAGCTGAGAGTCAGGGGCGCCATGTCCGGGGCCTGTCGGCCCCGGAACCATGGCGGCCGGGCATCCGCGCCACTGTCATGGTCAGCTCCGCCGCACCGGTGCGGCCGAGGTCAGTCGCCGGTGCAGGCCCAGCGAGGCCAGCGTGAGGAGGCCCACCGCGAACGCCCCGAGTACCGCGAGGTTGCGCAGAATGTCACTGAGGCCGCCTTGCTGCGAGAGCAGTACCGTCCAGGAGTCGACAGCCCAGGCGTGCGGCACCGCGTGCCCTGCTGCGCGCAGCCAGCCCGGCACGAAGGTCAGCGGCCACATGCAGCCGCCGAGCATGCCGAGCCCGATGCCGACGGCGGGCCCGATCGCGTGGACCTGTTCCGGGGTACGGAAGAGCGCGCCGGACAGCACCCCCGCACCCGTCCCCACCAGCGCCCAGACGGCGACGAGCACAACGGCGGCGAGCGGGTCGCCCCACTCGACTCCGAACGCGAGGGAACCGATACCGACGATCAGTGCCGACTGGGTCAGGGCAAGCGCGAGATGGGCAACGGTTTCTCCCAGCACCAGAGTGCGGGCGCTGACGGGTGCGGCGAGGGCGCGGGCGTACACGCCGGACTGGCGCGTCTGGACGATCGCGGCGCCGCCGGCCAGCGCGTTGATGAAGACGAACAGCACCAGCATGGTCGGGGTGCTGTAGCTGTAGCCGAGCGGCAGGACCTGGCTCTGACCGTTCACCATCCCGGACTTCACCGTGATCGGTGCCGCCCGGTCCGCCGCGCCGCGGGCCAGCGCCAGCCGCGAGTCGAAGCTGCCGCCGGTTTCGGCGACGGCGAAGCGTGCCGCCTGCAACTTCCCCGCGTGGTCGGCGACCACGGCCTGGATCGAGGAGACGGCCGCGTGTCCGCTGCTTCCGGAGGGCTCGACCAGTACCGGAAGGGAGATCGTGCGCCCGTGGCGTACCGCCTCGTCGAGCCGGGCCGGAACCAGCACCACAGCGTCGAGTTCGCCCCTGCGCAGTGCGGTGCGAGCCACGGCCTCTTCGCTGTAGTGGTGGGTACGGAGTGCCGGTGCCCGGTCCAGGTCCGTGGCCAGAGCGGTGGCGATCGGCCCCGGCCGGGAGGCCGGTACGACGCCGACGCGGAACTGGTCGAAACCGCTGACGGTCGCACCGATGACGACGATGATCGCCACGGGCAGCAGGATCATGAAGAACAGGGCCGTGCGGTCACGGAGCATGCGGGCCACGGTGGCCCGGGTCACGGCGAGCGCGGTCATCCCGTCCTCCTCAGTCGCAGCAGCAGTACGGTGACGGCCGCCACGCACGCCGAGAAGGCGGCGATCGCCAGCAGCGGCACCCCCACCGCGGGCAGGCCGCGCACTCCCGTGCCCAGGTCTGTGAAGCCGCGCAGGGCCCAGCCGTTGGGGGTGTACAGAGCGAGGCGGCGCAGGATCGGGGGCCCGGCCGCCGCAAAGACGAAGTTGCCGCCGAGCAGGACGAGCGCGAACACGACGATCGAGGAAAGCCCTTCCGCCTGCCGCTCGGTGCGCGCCACCACGATGACCAGGGCCGTCAGGCAGACCACCGCCACGGACATGCCCACGCACAGCGCGGCGACGGCGACCGGGTCCGCCCAGCGCGCGCCGAAGGCGGCCCAGGAGGCGATCAGTACGGTGCCGAGTCCGGCCAGGCTGTAGACGAAGGTGGAGAGCGACTTGCCGAGCAGGAGCGCACCCCGGCCGACGGGCGCGGCGGCGATCCGGTCGAGGGTGCCCTGCCGTTGTTCCGCGAAGTAGCCGCGAGCGCCGAAGCCGATACTGAACAGGACGAAGAACATGCCCATGCTCGGCCCGAAGTAGCTGATGACCTTCAGCGGGTCGTCGGGCAGGCCCTGTGGCCGCACCTGCTCCGGCATCCTCAACAGGGCTGCCTTGGCAGCCAGTTGGGGCGCACTGCTCGCGGGGGCACCCGCGGCAACCGCGGTTCCCACCGACAGCCGGGCCGCATTGACCTGCGCCACATAGGATTCCGTGACCGCACGGGCGAGCTGCGCCTGCAGCGGGTAGTCGGCGTTCTCGAGCACCGCCACCGGCTGCGGCCTGCCGGAGCCGCCGACCGCCGCGGTGAACCCTTCCGGCACGACGATCACGACCTGCGCCGCCTTCCCGTCGTCCACCGCCCGTCGCGCGGCGGCCTCGCTCTCGTACGCGACGACCTGCACGGTCCTGGCGAGCTCCGGGCTCTTCATGACCTGCGCGAGACCGGCGGCGGCCGGTCCCCGGTCGAGGTCGACCACGCCGACCTTCGCGGAGAAGTCCGCCGAGTCGGCGAAGGACAGGGCCATCAAACCGGAGATGAGCAGCGGGGCGACGAAGACGATCACCCAGGCGGAGCGGTCGCGCAGGCGCTGACGCAGATCCTTGGCGGCGATGGCGAGTACGGTGCGCATGAACCGATCACTCCCTCAAAGCGGTGCCGGTCAGATGCAGGAACACCGTCTCCAGGTCGGGTTCGACGATCTCCACGCTGCGGACCGGGACCTGGCACTGGTGGGCAAGATCGAGCAGTTCGGGCAGCAGGCTGCGGCCGTCCTTGACCACTGTCTCGACCATCTCGCCGTGCTCACCGGTCACGTCCGCGGCCTCCACCCGGGGCAGACGCAGACAGGCTTCCGCGTACGCCTTGAGGTCGCCGCCGGCAGTCAGACGGACCCGGTCGCGCCCGGCCACCAGCGCCACCAACTCGCGTGTGGTGCCCTCGGCGACGAGCCGGCCCCGGTCGATGATGCCGACGCGGTCGCAGACGCGCTCCGCCTCTTCCATGTAGTGCGTGGTGTAAAGGACGGCCATGCCCTCCTCGCCGAAGCGGCTCACGCTCTCCAGGATCGCGTGCCGGCTCTGCGGGTCGACGCCGACCGTGGGTTCGTCGAGGACCAGCAGAGTCGGTGAATGCACCAGCGCCGCACCGATGTTGAGGCGCCTGCGCATGCCGCCGGAGAGCGAGTCCACCCGGTCCCGTGCCCTGCTGCCCAGGTCGATCAGCTCCAGCACTTCGGTGACCCGGCGGTCCAGCTCCCGGCGCGGCATCCGGTACAGCCGGCCGAAGAAGCGGAGGTTCTCCCGGACTGTCAGATCCGGGTAGAGCGCCACGTCTTGCGGCACATAGCCGACCAGCCGCTTCACCGCGCCCGCCGCCGGTCCGATCGGCTGCCCCGCCACCTTGACCGTGCCCGTCTCGGCCCGCAGCAGCCCGCAGACCATACGGATGGTCGTGGTCTTGCCCGCTCCATTGGGGCCGAGGAGACCGTAGGTCTCGCCCGGCGCCACGCTCAGGCTCACGTCGTCGACGGCGGTGCGCGGGCCGAACCTCCGGGTCAGGCCCGAGCATTCGAGCACGCCCCCGGCCGCCGGCGGCGCCGTCTCCTTCGGTCGTACCGCTGCAGTCATGGGAGGAAGCGTGTCCGCCCCCGAGCGGTACCGCGAGGGGCCGAGCGGCCCACACCTCGCGGGTCCATCGGCCCGCCCCGTCCCGCCACACGGCCACGGCTCGCGGCACCGCTTCCCGCCGGGACCGACCTCACGCCATGGACTGAACTGTCGGGCGCCTGGACCACCTGCCGTGCGACGGGCACCGGCGCACCACCGGACAGCTCCCGGTCACTTTCACCCAACTCGGCGACATCCCAAGGGCCGATTCGCGACTTGCCCAAGGCAGGGGGCCGGTCGGCCCTGCCAACTGCCCGCGCAGCCCCTTCAGGCGGCAGGCCGGGCGCCGGACGCTGAGACAGTCGGCAAGGGGGTCGAGATGACGGAATCACCGCGGGCCGACACCCCCGTCCACGCTCTTCTCACAGACGGCACGACGGTGCGCATCCGGTCGGCAAGGACAGCCGACCGGGATGCGGTGCTGCGGCTGTACGAGGGGATGTCGGCGGAGAATCTACGACTTCGGTTCTTCGGGATCAGCCGCAGTTCGGCCCGGATGGCCGCGGACAGGCTGTGCCGCCCGCACGCCTTGGCCTACCGGGCGCTGCTCGCCGAGACCGAAGTCGAGGGACATCTGATCGGGATCGCCGAGTACGAGCGGGCCACCACCACGGCCACCCCGGAACGCGACACGGCGCCCGGCTTTGAGGCGACCGCCGAGATCGCACTCGCTGTCGCCGACGCGTGGCACCACCGAGGCATCGGCACCCTGCTCCTCGAACACCTGGTGTCCGCGGCCCGCGCGGACGGCATCGCCGCCTTCACCGCGGACGCACTCGCCGAGAACCGCGAGGTGCTGAAGGTCTTCGCGGGACTGGGGCTGCCTACCGCGCGCCGTTTCGAGGGGCGCGAGGTGCGCTGCACCATCCCTCTCGACCAGTGCGAGGACTATTTCAGCGCAGTCGAGGCACGCGGCCGCACCGCCGACGTGGCCAGCCTCACGCCGCTGCTCCGGCCCGGCTCGGTAGCGGTGGCCGGAGCCGGTCGCAAGCCCGGATCGGTGGGCCGGGCCATTCTCCGGAACCTGTGTTCCGGAGGCTTCACCGGCCGACTGTACGCGGTCCACCCACAGGGCGCCTCGATCCTCGGCGTCCGCGCGTACCCCTCCGTGGCCGCACTGCCGCAGGCACCCGACCTCGTCGTCCTGGCTGTTCCCGGGGCCGAGGTTCCAGGCGTCGCCGAGGACTGCGGCAAGCTGGGTGCGCACGCGCTCCTCGTGATCTCCGCGGGTCTGGACGCACGCCAAGGGCAGGTACTTCTCTCAGCGTGCCGACGTCATGGCATGCGCCTGGTCGGCCCCCACTGCCTCGGTATCGCCAACACAGAGCAGTCCGTACGCCTGGACGCAACCTTCGCCGCCGCCCATCCCCGCCCGGGCACCGCCGGCGCAGCCCGGCCGGCATCGAGTCGGGGTCGACGACCGGTGCAGTCCGGCGAGGTGGGCATCGCCCTGCTCGGCGGCCTGGCACGGCTGGGCGTCGGGGTTTCCAGCTTCGTCTCGCTCGGCGACAAGTACGACGTGAGCGGCAACGACCTGCTGCAGTGGTGGGATACGGACGGGCGCACCGACCTCGCGCTGCTGCACCTCGAGTCGTTCGGCAACCCGCACGCCTTCTCGCACACGGCACGCCGGGTGACCCGGCGGATGCCGATCCTTACCGTGGACGCGGGCCGCACCGAGACCGGCCGCCGGGCAGCGGCCTCACACACCGCGGCCGCCGCCCGCACGATGTCCCGGCAGGCGTTGTTCGCCCAGGCGGGGATCACTGCCACCCGCACCATCCCCGAACTCCTCAGCACCGCGGCCCTGTTGCACTCCCAGCCACTGCCGTCCGGAATCCGCGTGGCCATCGTGACGAACGCGGGTGGCGCGGGTGTGCTGACCGCCGACGCCTGCGCGGCGGCCGGGCTCGCCGTGCCCGCCTTCGAAACGGAGCTGGTCGACGACCTGCTTGACCTCCTGCCCCAAGGAGCCGTCGCCACCAACCCCGTCCACACCACCGCCTCCGTCACCGAGGAACAGCTGAGCGTCTGCGTGGACCTGCTCACGGCAACCGGCGCCGTGGACGCGGTCCTCGTGGCCCTGGTGCCCACCGCGGTCGCCGCGGCGACCGGCGACGATCTCGTCCGCTCCCTCACCCACGCACCCTGTCGACGTCGCTCCCGAACGGTCGCCGCGGTCCTTCCCGGCCAGCCACCGCACGTGCGGCTGCTACCCGCCGCCGAGGGGCAGGTGCCCGCGTACGCAGATCCACAGGACGCCGCCCGTGCCCTCGCGCATGCGGCGGCGCGTACCACCTGGCTGGCCCTGCCGCCCGGCACCGTCCCCACGCTCAGCGGCGTCGACACGCCCCGGGCCCACGCGGTCGTCGACGCATGGCTGGAGGGACACCCCGACGGTGCGGCCGGCGGCTGGCTCGACCCGCGCACCTGCGCCGAACTTCTGGACTGCTACGGCATTCCACAGCTTCCGTGGGCCTGGGCGCGCACCGAGGACGAGGCGGTCCGCGCCGCCGTGCGCATCAAGGGCTCAGATGGGCTCGTCGTACTCAAGGCGTACTGGCCGGGCCTTCTGCACAAGAGCCAGGAGCATGCCATCCACCTCGACCTGCGTGGTGACGCCCAAGTGCGGGCCGCCTACCGGGACTTCCAGGTGCGCTTCGGCCATCTGATGACCGGGATGGTGGTGCAACCACTCGCCCGGCGCGGCATCGAACTGTTCGCGGGCGTCGTCCAGGACCAGGTCTTCGGGCCGCTGGTCCTCTTCGGCCTGGGCGGCACGGCAACGGAGGTCCTCGCCGACCAGGCCGCGCGCCTCGCCCCTCTCACCGATCACGATGTGCACGGCCTGATCACCGCGCCGCGCTGCGCACCGCTGCTGTTCGGGCGGTGCGGCACCGGACCCGTCGACCTCGAAGGGCTCGAACAGCTGCTGCACCGGGTCTCGTGCATGGCAAGCGACCTGCCGCAGCTCGCCGAGGCCGACTTCAACCCCGTGCTGGCCTGGCCGGGTGGTGTCACGGCCGTCGATGTCCGGGTGCGCCTGAGACCCCGGCAGGCCGAGGACCCGTATCTGCGGCGGCTCCGCTGAACGACGAAAAGGTGATCGGAGTGAGCTCCGAATCCGACCTCATGACGCGGCAGGCCGTGGACACCGGCCTACCCGGACCCCGCGTCCACTGGCCGCGTTTCACACCGCGAAGCGGCCAAGGCCCGCGCCCGCACCGCCGGCCGGCTGATGTCCCATCCGGCGATCACCGCGCACGCAGAGAACACGATCGCCGAGGCGGCCCGCACCATGGCCCACCACCGGGTTGAGCCATCGCCGAGGCAGTCGGCTCAAGTTCGTGCGGCGCCGACGGTCGCGTCTTCGGTCAGCCAGAGAAGTTCCGTCTCCTTGGCATCCGCCGGTGGCTCGGGGATGGTGACCACCGGGCACGTCGCGTGCCGGACGCACTCGCGTGCCACAGCCCCGAGTGCGGGCCGGGAGATGTCGTCGCGCGGCCCTCTCCCGAGGACCAGCAGCACTGCGTGCCGGGCGTGGTGCAACAGGACCGGTGCGGGCGGCCCTTGATCGAGCGTGCAGCTGACCGGCGCCTGCGGATACATCTCAAGGAGCTGGACCACCGCCGCCTCAAGCCCCGCGGCGGCCGTGCGACGGTCCTCCTCGGGCGTGGGCAGCCCTGCGGCGGGTGCGTAGGGGGCGCGCAGGGCCGCGGTCGGCAGCCAGGCACGCACCGCGACCACACGGGTCCGCAGCAGGCCGGCCCGTGCGGCCGACCAGCGCAGGGCGGCGAGCGAGGCGGCCGAGCCGTCGACTCCTACGATCACGCTGCCGTACGACGGTTTCTCCATGATCGCCTCCCAGGCGCTGGTGTCACCCGGGTGGGGCGAGAGGTCGGGAGAGTCCGACCCGTCCCCTCGCCCCGCCCGGCAGCCGTCCATCAGGCGACACGGCGCAGCTGCTCGGTCATTTCGATGGTTTTGGCCTCATCGGTGAACTTCCGGGCCATTCCGGCGAAGAATTGGAGCACCTCGCGCCAGAAGTAGCCCGCGCCCGCGATGAGGAATCCGGTCAGGGTGATGCCGATGGTGTCGTTGCGCACGACGAGGCCCCAAGCCTCGAAGAGATTGAAGTCGGCGAGCCACGCCGCCCCCATGCCGAACGCCACCAGGACCGTGGCCCAGATCTCCGGGGCCAAGCGGGGCACCATCTTTGCCACGACCAACACAGCCAGGCCCAAGAGGGCCACCATCCCGAACGCGTACATGAGATCCTCCGCCTTCCTGAGTTGTCGTACGGATGACGTACGAACGTTTCGCGGCCCGCGCCGCATCCTGTGGTTCTGCCACCACAGTGGCCCGCTCCCCCGGGTACCGACAGAGGCTGATCAGCCCTGTCTGCGGGCCGAGCGGCCCCATCCTGCCGTCAGCCCAGACCGATGCTGATCTGCGGTGGCACACGCAGCGAGTTGTGCACCGTGCAGTGGCTGACCACGGCGCGCAGAGCTTCGCAGCGGGCCGCGCTGAGCGGTTCGGGCAACAGGATCCTCATCCGGATGGCCGCGACGCGGGCCGGACGGTCCTCGGCCATGTCGAACTCTGCCTGCACCCGCAGGTTTTCGCGCGGCAGATGGTGACGCTGCAGGAACCTCCCGGCGTAATAGGCGACGCAGGCGGCGAGCGAGGAGACGAACAGCTCCACCGGCGTGGGCCCGTCGTCGGCACCGCCCGCCTCGACCGGCTGGTCCACGATCAGCTGATGGCCGCGCGCGGACAGCACGTAAGCCTGCCCGGCGGTGTGCGTGACGTCGATGCGGCCAGGGAGCGACGGCACTTCCGGGCGAAAGGCTCGCCCTCCGTGGATAATTGTCAAGCCGTTCATCATCATGCCTCCTTCCTTCTTTACCTCTCTCGTTTCCTCCCTCGATCCTTCTTGTGGATCTCATGCGATGACCGCGTACCCCTTCCACCACCATCCTGGCCCTGCGTGCGTTCCCAGGCCGGAGCCGGACAGTCCCCAGCGGAGGCCAACCGGCCCCTGCCCGATGTGGTGGCCGACGACGACCCTGGAGCGAGAAGTCAGGCCCGACGAGAATCGGGGCATGCCATGAGCGCACGTCGAGCCCGACGCGACCCCGCGGCCGACTACCTCGTCCGCGCGGCCGTCAGCGCGCCCTCTTTCGACAAATCGCAGCCCTGATCTTCACTTACCGTGTCAGCGGCATCCTGTTGTACGCCGATGCCGGCCGCCGACCACTGACCGGAGTGGGCGGGAGATGGTCCTCAGTTGCGGCGCGGCCCTGTTCAATCTGCGCCTCGCCATACGGCACCTCGGCTTCCAGCCCGTCGTACGGCTCCGTCCCGACCCCCGACCCCCGACCCCCGACCCCCGACTGCCGGCACTGCTGGCCCGGGCGAGCTGGGGAGCGTACGCGAGCGCCACACCGGAGGAAGAGCTTGTGCACCATGCGATGCGCGGCGGCACACCCGTCGTGGCCCGTTCCGGCACACTCCGCTCCCGGTGCACCTCATCGGCGCACTGCGCGGGCACGCGCGGGCCGCGGGTGCTGAGCGCCGCACACTCTCCGGTACGACAGAACAGCAACGGCTTGCCGCCATGGTCCAGGAGGCCGAGACCTTCCAGCGCTCCGACCCCGGCCACGCCGCCGTGTCGGCCCGTTGGTCCCAGCCCTACCGCAGCTGCCGCCTGGACGGGGTGCCCGCCGAAGCCAGCTGGTTCCATCCGGACTCCACCCTCCTCGCCGGACGCGACTTCACCGGCTGGGCCCGCCACAGCAACGCCGGTGGCCCGAAGTGGACTTGGCCCGCACGAACAGAACTTGTGGCTCTGCTCGACACTCCGCACGACACCCCACAGGACTGGCTGCGCGCCGGCCAGGCATTGCAACGCGTCCTGCTCTACGCCGCTGCCCACAAAGTCGGAGCCGGATTCCACACGCGGCCTCTGGAAGACCCGCCGCTGCGGGCAGAAGTCCGCACCATGATCGCCTCGCGACCGTCGCCACAGATGATCCTGCGTCTCGGCCACACCGACTGGACGATGCGGACCCCCGACGCCCCGTCCAAAACGTGCTGTCCGTCGAAGAGCACGCAGCGGCGCGACGCCCGTGCCGCTCATGACGCGAGCCCCATCACCTGACCGGGGAACCGGCCTGTTCGGGCACTGCGGCCCGCTCCCACGGTGGGCAACCGACGGACTTCGCTGACCTGCCGGGACGTGGCTCCAGCGCGTGCGAATCCACTGCAGGTTGGCACGGATTCCCTCCCGTGGGAGCGACTTCGATGTCCTGTGCCATCGAAGGTTGAGCGCGTGCGATCCAAGGTTGAGTACCTGTACTCATGTCCTCTCGGGCCTGATCCCGTCAGGATCGGAAGCATGCCTGCGTGGTGGTGGTCCGCGGATATTGCCCTGGCGGCCGTGCTCGTGCTGCTGGAGGGGGCGGCTCTCGCCGCGTTCTGTATCGCGGAAGGCATCAAGAAATGGGCAGCCGAGGGCGGCCACGTTGAGGGCGCGGACCGGCGGTTCTGGATGGTCTTGACGATTGGACCGGCCGGCCTGGCCGCGGTCAGTTACGCGACGTTCCAGGCAGGGCTGCTGGTGACTGCTCTATCGCAAGCCTTGATCGGCCCGGCCCTTCTCGGGTATCTGTGGCTGGGCCGCTCCTCCGCTCGCCGCCGTACCCGGCCTCGCCGGGGCGGAGGGAGCAGCGGCCTTGACGACGGGCCACGAGCGCTCCAGTGATGCTGCTCAATCTTCGATGACACCCGCGCAACGTGCGATGGCGCAGGACATTCGAGGCCGGCGACGCCATAGCCGAAACGGCCCGCCGACCGCGATCCGTCACTTGCCCACGGTGCATTTCGTCGGTGACCCACGGTGGGCAAGCCTCGGATCCCGGCCGCACGGCACCCGGCTCTCGCCGCCGGCCGGCTCCGAGGGCTCGGCTCGGCTGAAGGGGGCCGATGGTGGGTGAAGCCGCCTCGCCGGACGCAGGCGCTTTCTCCGTCGCCGGCCGACGGTCACCGAGGAAGGCCGTGTCCCTGTCGCACACATGAACACCCACTCCGAGTCCAGGAGGCCACATGCCGGTACTGGTCCCTTCGCCGGCAGGCACGGCTCCACCCGCGACGTCGCGAAGCGGATCGCCGCCGGCCTGGTCGAACGCGGCCTCAAGGCGGAGGCCGCGCCGGTCAAGCCCTGTCCGGAGATCGGCGCATACGACGCCTTCGTAAACGGCAGCGCCCTGCGCCAGGGGGCATGACTCCCCGAGCCGTCGCGATACGTCCGCCGCACTTCCGCCCTGCCGGCCGGGCATCCCGGCTGGCTCTTCAGCCTCGGAATCGCGCACGTCACCCGGCCCGGAAGCAAGAAGGGCATCCCTGAACCGGACCATCTGCCGTACCTCTGCGACGCCATCGGGCCGCAGGGGCACCGCCTGTTCGCCGGCGCCGTGCAGCCCGAACACTTCAGGCTCCTGGGCCGACTTCAATTCCGGCTCCAAGGGGGACGCTACGGCGACTACCGGAACTGGAACGAGATCGACGCCTGGACCGACTTCATCGCCGCCCGCCTCCTCGCGGCACACCGACGGAATCGTCGAGCGGCCCGCACGAGGACCCCGGCGCGGCTTCGCCTTGAGGCTGGGGTTGAGGCAGGCTGCACCTTTGCTCACAAGCCAGGGGCGCCCCACACCGGGAACCAGCGGCTCAGGTCCTGCTCAATGCGCAGGTCGTCCTTGACCACAGCCGTGAGCTGGAGCTCCAGCGGGCTGTCCCGCTTCTCACCGGGCAGCGGGGCGAACGGGTAGAAGGTGCCGCGCTTGTAGAGGTAGACCAGCGCGAGACGACGCTCGTCCATGTCGCGGAAGGAGACCAGAGAGCAAAGGAGTTGCGGGCCGAAGCCACTGTCCTGCAAGGCGCTGTTCACCGCGTGCAGGTCGCCCACCAGGGCGGACAGGTCGCCCGGGTCCCGGCGGGACAGCAGCCATGAATAGCCGTAATCGTCACTGCTGAACTCCACTGCCGTACCCGTACGTGCGGAGTCGGCGTCCAGGAGGGCACACACCTCCTCCCGCACCTGCGTGAACGCGCCGCCTTCGATGGCGGCGAAGCACACCGAGCCCAGGCCGGTCGGGGTGAGGCCCAGAGCGGCCTCCAGGGTGACGGCCGCCGAGGGCAGCCCGAAGAGCTGGTCCAAGTCGGGCCCGACCGGCTTGCTGCGGCCGAACACGGCATCCCAGAAACCCATGCCAGTCACCGTCTCCTCACTGCCTCCTGCCATCCCGCCCGCCCGGTCCGCTCAGGCTCGCGGCGATCTCTTCCAGCGCCCTCAGCCGACGTTCCAGGCTCGGGTGGGTGGAGAACAAGCCGCCCAGGGCTGAGCCGGATTTGAGTGCGGGGGTGAAGAAGAACGCGTTGAACGCCTGCGCGGTACGCAGGTCCTTGGTGGGGATACGGGCCACGTCACCAGTGACTTTGGTCAGCGCCGAGGCCAGAGCCGAGGGTTTCCCGGTGAGCATCGCCGCGGACCGGTCCGCGGCCAGTTCGCGGTAGCGCGACAGGGCCCGGATCAGCAGGAAGCTGAGGGCGTAGACGAGCGCGGAGACGCTCATCACGACCGCGATCAGGACGGCCGTGTTCTGGTCGCGCTGGCGCCCGCCGAACAACTGGGAGTAGAAGGCGAAGCGGACGATGAGGCCCGCGATCACACCGAGGAACGACGCAATGGTGATCACCGCGACGTCGCGGTGCGCCACGTGGGAGAGCTCATGGGCGAGGACTCCTTCGAGCTCCTCGGGCTCCAGGCGACGCAGCAGGCCCGTGGTGACACAGACGACGGCGTGGTCGGCATTGCGGCCGGTGGCGAAGGCGTTGGGCATGTCCATGTGCGAGACGGCCACCCGTGGTCTGGGCATGTCCGCGGTGGCGCACAGCCGGTCGACCACCCCGTGCAGGCGGGGCTGTTCCTCGCGGCTGACTAGATGGCCTCGCATGGCGTACAGGGCGATCCGGTCGGAGAACCAGTACTGCGCGCCCAGGAACACGGCGGCGATGACGAGCACCAGGACGATGGACTTGAGCAGCACGATCAGCGCGGCGATGAACGCCACGTACACCAGCCCCAGCAGAAACATCGTGACCACCATGCGGGCGGTCAGCTGCCGGTCGGGTTCGAAACGGCTACGCATCGTCATCACCCCTGGGTCGGGTCCTGGTTGAGTCCGCAGGCCGGCTCCTGCCTCATCGGTGGGAGGCGCCGAAGCCTCAGGTGCGCAGCACACTCGGCACGTCCTATGCCGGGGCCCTGCGCGGGCCTGCGCTCAGACCCATGCCCCGCACCCGCTGTACTTCCTCGCCGGACTGTGCACACGTGCAGCAATTCAGACGACCCCTTCGCAGGATCGTGCCCTCGTCCTCATCGTGCTGCGCGGCAGCCATGCGCAGGGCGGTCCGTATGGGCCTCTTCCGGGGACATCCGGCCCCTGTTTCCACGTGGCCGATGGCATCGGCTGCCTGCCGCCGCTCTATGCAACTACACGACGCGGTTCGGCCAGTTGCGACCATGGATCGCCCTGCTCCACCACGGCGGGAAGCTCCCAAGCACCCGGTACGGGAAAGTAGGCCCCCAGAAACTCTGTGATCAGCGTCTGCTGGGCGTCCCACTCGCCCTCGTCGGAGACCGTGTCGTTGAGGCAGAAGACGTGCCGGTCCCGCCTGGCCAGCAGGGTGTCCAGACGTGCACCGAGGCCTGGGTGCGACAGGTCCAGGTACGCGTAACGGAGATGTCCCGGGACGGCGCGTGCGGTGTGGAAGGCGTAGTAGTGGTGCAGGGACGAGACGATGGACAGGTCGTTGAGGCCCCGGAACCGACTGCCGGCCGTGGCCTGATGCTGCTGCGCGAACCGCTCCTCGATCTCGTACAGCACAGTGCGCCGCAGCGCATGCGGTGTGTGCTTCATCTTCTGAGCGATTCTTGTCCCGAAGGCGGCCTCGATGAGGGCCCGGTTGTTCTTGCCGGCAGCGGCGACCGGCACGTCCTGGTCGTTCGGCGGCCCCGGCGGGATGAGCACCGACGAGGGGAAGAACTTCGTCAGACCATTGGCCAGGAAGAAGTCCTGGGGCGAGGTGAGCCGGCCGAGGAACACATCGTCATTGAGGTAGAGAAAGTGCTCGGACAGGCCGTCGATGTGGTGCAGTTGGCTTTCGATGGCGTGTGAGTTGAACGTCGGCAGCACACTCGGATCACCGAAGATTTCCTTGTGGCTCAAGACCCGAAACCGCGGGGCATCCGTGTCGAGCCAGGCCGGGACCTGATCGTCGGTGACCAGGTAAACGGTCCGCAGCCATGGCGCGTTCTGGCGCAGCGAGCGCAGTGAGTAGCGCAGCTCGTCGCGGCTCACATAGCGGGCGGCGTTCGCCGACTCCTCGTGGTACGCCTGCCCGGCACAGTCCGCACGACGCCGCAGCCACTCCGGATCGCGTCCGTCGACCCACGTGTACACGACGTCGATGGGGAAGCTGATGTCCTCCGGACCGGGGAGCGAGAACTCCCTCCGTGTGCGGACATCGGGCAGCGGGATGCCTGCGGGGGCGAGCTGTGTGAAGAGTGAGTCGGATACACGCATCGACGTGCCTGCACGGGCCACCCGGTCTGCCGTCCTGTTGGGTCGCGGGGCCACCAACATCTCTCCGTCGCCCGACCAGAATTCCACCTCACATCCGTACTTCGGCCCCAAGATCAGCTGTCCCTGCGGGTCGCTGTGGTACCAGGTCAGCCGGAGGACGTCGGCGCCGGCCACAGCTCGCCAAGCGGCCCGCTCGAAGCCCGGCCTGGTCACCCGCCGCCGGTGCCATGTCCGGTCCACCGCGTTGACGTATCCGGGCAGGACACGGCAGGCGCCCGCCAAGGCGCGTCGGGCCGCTGCCCTGTCCTCGGCGGCGACGGCGACGACCGCCGAGCTCTGGCTGCGGCCACGCACACAGAAGTAGTCGAGGCCCGCGGCGTCCAGGGCCCGGCACACTTCGGCCTCGTTGAAGTTGCGCGCCTGCAGCGGCGACGGAGCGGACCGTACGAGCACCGCCTTCGGAGCGCCCCGCACCAGCCGCACCGCACGGTCCGGCCCAGTGCTGAGCCCCGGGTAGCGGTGCACCAGACAGCTCGCCCGCACGGTGCCGAGCAGGTGGGGTGCGGAGGGAACCACCGCGAAACGCCGTTTGACCCGAGCTCGTGCCTCCGTCGGGATGCGCACGGCCACACCGCGTCTGAGGGGTGCGGGGACCGTACGCCGGTACAAGCGCAGCAGCCAGGAAGCCTCTGGGTTCCGGACCGTACCGGCCGTCAAAGTTCCGCTCCGCGGGCGGTTGCTGCGGGCTCCGGTCACGTCACTGGCAGAACGGGTCATGTCGTCCATCGGCTGCCTCCCCGGCCAATGTCCCTCCATCTGCCTCCGGACGCCTGGAGCCACCAGGGACGGCATCGGGGACCGAACGGGCCATGTCCGCAGGGACCTTCAGGTTCGGACACCTGGCCGGCTCGGCACCCCTGTACGTGCGCGGTTCCGTGGCCATCAGTGAGAGTTCCTTCAGGTCCACCACCTCTAGGACCGGCACCACCTGGTTGGCCGGAGCGGAGTTGGGCGGCGAACTCCGCTGTCATGAGAGCACGATGGAAAGCTTGTCCGGGACGGCTCTCGCAGCTCCCTTCCTCAACACCAGACTGAACGTGGCGCTGGGCAACAACCTCGAACTGGTCGGCGACGGAAAGTCTGGAACGCTCAATTCGAGGGGTGCTCAGGTAAACGGTGAACTCATCATCGGCAGCGGGGTGACCATCGAGCATCGCCAGAACTCTCATGGGCCTTTGCCACCCTGTTCGTCGCCGGGTTCACCGGGGCGGTCCGCAAGACGTGAGGTTCCGTCGGCGAACCGTCAGACGCGGGCCAGTTCGCGGGCTATGTGCGCAGCCCAGGCGTCGATGGCCGGCCAGTCACGGAAGTCGCCGTACCGGCTCCCCATCAGCCGGAACACCACCCGACCGGCCAGGGGCAGTTGGTCGGGCTTGATGACACCCGACATGAGCCGATGCTCCCGGTAGGCGACGTGCCCTGGCAGATCCTCGGTGATGACCGGCTCCTCCTTGCGGGCCATCCGCTTCCACGGACCCCGCAGGGCATCGGGCATCCCCACACTGAAGAGCCACACCGGGCGCGGGCCCAGCAGGTCGCCGTTGCGGCGCAGGAAGTCCTTTGCCTCGTCCAGCCAGGCTTGGCCGTGCACCGCGCTGCCCAGCACGAACGCGTCGTAGGCGCTCTCGTCGTCGACTTCGGCCATGGGCCGCACCTCGACCTTCAGGCCCGCTTCCCCCAGTCCGACGCCAAGTCGCTGCGCTATCTGCCGGGTTGAGCCGTGGGCGGTGGCGTACCCGATCAGGATGTTCATGTCCTCACCCCGCAGGAGTGCTGTGTGAATCAGTCGTGGGCGACGACGGCAACGGGGCAGTTGGCCCGGCGGATCGCCAAGTGTCCGATCCGGCCGATGCGGGCGCCCACCGCCACCTGCCGTACCTGACGGCCCACCACCAGTAGCCCTGCGTCGCGGGCGGCCCGCAGCAGCTCTTGGCCCGGCGGACCGTTGACCGCCACGCCCCGAGCGCTGACGGTCGGGAACTTCTCCCGCCAAGGGTCGAGCAGCGCGTCCAGTGCCCAGTCGACCTCCCGTGCCCGCCGTCCACGCTCACCGGCACCGACGCGACCGTGCGGAAGCTGCCAGACGTGGACGATCCGAAGCGCGGCGCGACGAAACTGGGCTGCTTGGAGAGCGAATTCAAGCAGGGGCTCACACGAATGGCGTAGATCGATTCCCAGGACGACGTCGCGGCAGGCTGTGCCCTTGACGGCACAGTCGCCCCCGTCCGGCAGGTTCTCGCTCGTGGCCGACCAGCCCGCCCGCACCAGAACGACCGGCTTCCTCACCTGGGTCACCGCTGCCATCGCGACCGAGCCCGCAAGGTATCCGCCCAGCCCGCCGAATGCCTCATGGCCCAGGACGAGGAGTTCTGCCGTGTCGACCTCGGACACCAGCGCCGGGATCGGGGGCCGATTGATCTGCTCCCCGGTGATGGCCACTTGCGGATGCTGCTCGGTGAGCCGGTCGAGGCCGCTGCGCAGCACTCGCCCTGCCCAGTACCGCGGAACCTGGAGTTCGTCAGGCGTCGCCGGTACGTCGCCGTCCGGCGGCGCCTCCCACGCGTGCACGAGTCGCAGCGGCAGTCCGCGGCGCAGGGCCTCCCTGGCCGCCCAGTCTGCCGCAGCGACGCTCTCCCGCGAGCCGTCCAGGCCCACCACGATCGGTCGGAGCATCGTCCCCACCTCCTCCGCCGCCAGCGTCGCGCGGCAGTGGTGCGGCGGGCAGGGGCCGTTCGGCCCCTGCCGGGGCCGTTCGGCGCCAGGTCGTGCCCGCTCGACCCCCGGGCGTGCAGGCGCTTCCCGCGACAGCGTCATGTCGAGAACCGAAGCGCCTACCGATACCAGGAGGGCAGCCCTCATGACCGCGATCGTCCTGATCGGAGTCGCAGTGCTGGGCGCTGTTCTGATCTTCGGCACGGCGCCCCATGTCGCGGGCCGGGCCTTGCTGATCGCCGGTCTTGTCGGGCTGGTCGCGAGCATCGACCGCCGGCGCCACCACCGCTGAACCGAAACCGAGGGGACGCCCGATGACTACCGATGCTGATGCTGCTGTTGATGCCGTTGCTACGCCACACCCTGTCCCGGTCAGGCTCACCGCCGCACTCGATCCGCGACTGTCCCGCTGGCTGTGGCTGGTGAAGTGGCTCCTCGCGCTGCCGCACTACGTCGTTCTGCTCTTTCTCCGGGCCGCCTTCTTGGTGCTCAGCGCCGTCGCGCTCTTCGCCATCCTCATCACCGGCCGCTATCCGCGCCCGATCTTCGACTTCACCACCGGTGTACTGCGCTGGAGTTGGCGAGTGGCCTACTACGCGTACGGCGCCCTCGGCACCGACCGCCATCGGCCCTTCACCCTGGCCGACGTACCGGACTACCCGGCGCACTGGGACGTGACGTGCCCCGATCGGCTCTCCCGGGGCCTCGTCCTGGTGAAATGGTGGCTTCTGGCCGTCCCGCACTACCTGATCCTCGGCTTCCTGCTCAGCGGAGTTCGCGTCCCCTGGGCGTCAGGCGGTCTCATCGGCACGCTCGTGCTGTTCGCCGGGATCGCCCTGCTCTTCACAGGGCGTTACCCCCGCGGCCTCTTCGACCTGGTGATCGGCCTCAACCGGTGGGTGCTGCGGGTGGCCGCGTACGCCACGCTCCTGACGGACGTCTATCCGCCGTTCCGCCTCGACCAGGGCGGACAGGAACCGGAGGCACAGTCATGACCACCGCACTGGTCGCCGTCTTCCTGTTTCTGCACGGACTCCTCCACCTCACGGTCTGGCTGCCAACCGGCGGCCGGTCCGCCCCGCAGCCGGCGTCGTTCGACCCACGGCACTCCTGGGCACTCACCTTCGCAGGCGTGCCCCCGGGGCGGGCCGCTCGCGCCTCCGTCGCATTCGCCTCGGCCACCACCGTTCTCTACCTCATCGCGGGTGCGGCGGCCGCCGCCCAGGCCAACGGCTGGACGGCCGCCGCGCTCACTGCCGCCGCATCCGGATTGGCACTCAAGGCCCTGTGGTTCCATCCCTGGCTGTCCCTCGGCGTGCTGCTCGACGCTGGCGTCATCACCGCGGTGGCGCTCAACTGGCCCGGCTCGCTCTACTGACCCGGAGCGCCTCGGCGAGCAGTCCGACCACCATGATCCTTCCGCTCGCGGTGTCCGTGTGCGGAAGCGAGAGCGGCACGGCGGGACCTCCTGCGGACAACTCCCGTACGGGCACCACGGATCCTCGCGGAGCCAGCGGCGACACCGGCTCACCGGACACCGACCCTGGTGGGAACACCTCGCCGGGCGCGACCACTCGGGAACGCGCCCTACTCCGACTCCACCAACAACACCGCGGTCTCCACGATGCGCCGCAGCACCTGCGCGAGATCCAGCTCACGACCCACCGGAGGAACCGCCTCGAGCAGGCTCAGCAGCCGGTCCCGGGTTCCGTGCACGGCAGCGATCCACACGTGCAGCTCTTCGAGCAGCTCATCAAGACGCGCCCGCCACCACGGCAACTGCCCAGACCCCCGGTCCCCTCGCCCATAGGCGTCCTCCCACCGGCCCGCAGTACGGCGTCTGCGTGATCTCTCCCGGTCATCGCGGGCACCACGTCTTCAAGAGGCGCATCCGGCTCCGGCCTCGATCAGACCCTCCACACCGTCGGTCTCAGACTTGCGGAGAGCGGCGGGCGTGACGGCGTACGGCAGTCGATACCGAGGGTTTTGCGCCCGGGTAGGCAGAAGGACGCGGCGCCGGGCTCCCGCGTGCCCGGTCGCCGTTGTGCCGCACGAGTGCCCTCGGGCCAACCCGTGTCAGGCCTCACAGGGTGCGAAGCAGCTTGCCGGTATCAGGGTTCCACACCCGTACCGTCCGGTCGTCACTGCCGGTCGCGAGCAGGGCGCCGTCGGCGCTGAACGCCACGCTGTTGACGGCTCCTTGGTGGCCGGTGAGGGTGCGCAGGGCACGGCCCGTGGCGGGGTCCCAGAGCGACACCGTGCCGTCGAAGCCGCCACCGGCGAGGACCCGACCGTCGGGGCTGAAGGCGATAGCGCCCGGCAGATGGTCATCGGCATCGATTGCCTCGGCCTGCTTGCCGGTTGCGGTGTTCCACACATGGACGGAGCCGTCCCAACTCGCTCCGGCCAGAGTGCGGCCGTCCGGGCTGAACGCCAGGCGCTGGATGCCCTCTTCGAGGCCGGACAGGGTACGCACCCTGGTGCCGGTGGCCGGATTCCACAGGCGTACCGACGTGTCGCCCTCGTACAGCAGGGTGTCGGCGGACGTGGCGAGCAGCGCGCCGTCCGGAGAGAAGGCCACGCTGCTGACACCGGCCGCATGGGCGACGATGGAGCTCACCAGCTTGCCGGTACGCGGATCCCACAGGCGTACCTCCCTGTTGTCACCAACGCTGGCCAGAAGGCGGCCGTCGGGGCTGAAGGCGACCTCGTTGACCTGGCTGTGGCCGGACATGGTGCGAATGATGCGGCCGTTCGCCGGATCCCACAGGAGTACCCGGCCGTCCCAGCCCGCGCTGGCGAGAGTGCGCCCGTCGGGGCTGAAGGCCAAGGCGACCGGGTCGTGGTCGTCACTGTCCAGGGTCCTGACGGCCTTCCCGGTCCGGGGGTTCGACAGCCGGATGCTGTCATTGTTGGTCAGTCCCAAACTGTCGGCGCGCCCCGGGTGGGTGGCGGCCAGGACCCGGCCATCGGGGCTGAACACCACACTCTCGCCCGAAACCATCAGCGGGGACGGGGTTGTGTCGCCGCCTTCACGGCCAGGACCAGAATCTGGGCGAGTCAGTGCAAAGAGCATGAGGCCGAGGGCGGTGAGCGTGGCGATCACGGCCGTGGCCAGAGCTGCCCTGACCCAGGTCCTGCGCAGCAGGCGCCACCTGCCCGCAACGACCGGCCAGGGGCTCGGGGGCGGCAGCGCGCCGCGAGGGCGGCAATGGGCGAGCTCGAGCTTGTTCCCGGACTCGTACAGCAGGAGAGCCGGGTGCTGGTCGACATCCTCCTCGCGCAGGCGCCGCTCCACGTACTCGTGCGCGTCGGCCACGGCGATGACACCGTCGCCGTCCCGGTCGGCCTCGCCTGTCCGGATGCCGTCGATGAGGTGCCGCGTGTAGACGGAGGGCTGGACCTTGCCCGGCACTGGCTCACCCTCCAGGGAGTACTCGGTGGCGCGGGATGCCGTCAGGACGGCACGGCCGCGGGATGCGGTGGCAAACTTCGCGATCACGGGAACTTCCCGCGGCCCCATGACCCCGCGCACGTAGGCGCCGCTGAAGCAGCAGTCCAGAATCAGGACTTGGCGGTTGGCATCGCAGGCGCCCAGGCAATTGCGAAGCCACGTGGAGGACATCGCGGTGGACAGGAGGTCATCCTTGTGTGTGTCCGCGGCGGCGAAGTACAGCTGACCGCGCGCGTCCAGCAGACCGTGGCACGACACGTACAGCAGCACCAGATCCTCTCGCGCGCAACGCTTCAGGAAGCGTTCGATGGTCTTCAGGAGGCGGTCGCATGGCTGGTCGACCGCGCGGGTGACCTCGAAGCCACAGATGCTCGGATCGCCCAGGACGTCGTACAGCGCGGCGGCGCTCCCCGCGGGCGCCCGTAAGGTGCTCAGCTCTGCGTCCGCGTAGTGGGACGTCGCGACCACCAAGGCCCTCCTGGGCCCCTCGGTGTCCTTGCGGGAGGCCGTAGCTCCCTCATCCGGCGTCAAGTCGGGCGAAGTAGCCATGGATCACCGCGTCCAGTTGTTTTGCCGTCAGGCCCGTAGCTTTCAGGGTGTGCCCGTTCACCTCGATGTCGACCGTGCGGTGGACGCGGCCGGCCCAGTCGTGCACCAGGGTGAGCAAGGCCGTCAGGGCGCCGCTCGCCGGCAGATCCACCAGCAGCCAGCCCACGACCGAGCCCAGGCCCATCGCGTCCTCGGGAACGGCCCCATCGGGCAGCGGGCGGACCAATACATCCGGCATATCGGCGAGTTCGGCGCTCAGAAACCCGGTGTCCCGCGCCAGGTCCTCCAGGTCACCGCCCGGCAGGGGCAGTACCCGCAGGACCACCTGCATGTCTGGCGAAAGTTCCTTCATCACTACGCCCCCGATCCGTACGGTGTGCACCGGTTGAGGCCGGTCAGGTGCGGGTCCTCCACGGCGACCCTGCGCAGGCGGACAGCGAGATCCTCCAGTGCGCGACTGACGGCCAGTTCGTCATTGATCGTCGACGGAGGGCAGTCGGACGAGGGGGGCCTGGCCGCATCTCGTCCGGTCAGTGTGGAATCGTCCGAAGCGGTCAGCACGGCTCGGGCAAGAGCGTCGCGCCCGTCTTCAGTGACGAGAATCCGAATGCTCCACCCTCTGGCTTCCATCGATCTCGCCCTCCTGTTTCCGGCGCCTGAATGACAGCGGGCGTCACCCGTGCGGGGCGCCGGGCCGGACCGGCTCAGCGGGTGAGCCGCGTCCATGCGCTCCGCCCTCAGAGTGCAGCCGCCCCGAGTGGCCGCGCCAGAGGCGAACGGCCCAGACTTGACACGGAGTTGATGGAGATCCGACCGCAAGGACCCAGGCTGAACCGGACAGCGGGACGGTGGGGCCGGTCGGCCGCTTCCTCCTCCGTCCACCGTCGCCGACGCTGGGAGACACGGCCTCCCTGGAGGAGGGCATCATGACATCCCTTGCGCGTCTTCCGGAGTAGGCGGCCCAGGCGGTGCTGTACGCACTCGCGGCGATGCTCATGTTCCTGGCCTTCACGGTCGGCAGCACCCTCGTCGGTCTCGCCCTTGACGCCGGCCGTTCTCCTGCTCGCACTTGTGCTGGTCTGGCTCACTCACCGGCTCGGCGACCACCGTGGAAGACCCTCCGACCAGCCGCAGCCGTCGTCACAGTCCAAGGGCGCCAGCCCGCACACTGGTGGTCAGCTGCCTTCCGTCCAGTCGTACGGGGTCCGAGTTGGGGCGGGCAGCCGGCATGTTCACACGACCAGCGTCGTGGGCGATGCCACAGCAGGATTGCCACGTGGGGTGAGATCGCGGGGAGAACGACCGCGCTAGGCACGAAGCCACTTTTCGCATGGATCATTACAGTACGGACGCTGTCGTCGTGATCCAGCTGCGGAGCGAGCTGGACCTCTACGCGGACATGACGCTGACCCAACGGATCCAGCGCCGATCCACGCCAGGACGTCATCGTCGACGTAAGCGATGTCGCGTTCCTGGACGCGGGCGGGCTGCGCCTCCCGCTGCGCATCGAAGGCCATGTGGACCGCAAGGGCCTGCTGCGATCGCGCTTCGCACAAGGCCCGCCCGCGGTGCACCGGCCACTCAACTACTCCGGCCTGGAAAGGGTGTTCGCCTTCACCGACGAGCGGTCGCCCAAGCCCCACTGTGCGCAAGCCGCCTCCGAACCGGCCCCCGTCGCGAGCGGCCCTGCCTGAGCCACGAACAGGTTGTGGGCGGGCCGCCCGCCTGGCTGCCGGCCTCCAAGGGCGGCATGCCGTGTCTGCGCAGTCACCGCAGTACCGAAGCGCGTCCCCGTCATCCAGTCCGCACGCGCCTGCTCGATCTCGGCCTGCGTACGCCCGATCAAGTTCCACCGCTTCCCGGTCGGGCACGTTTTCACTGGTCAAAGCCGCTATCGACTTTCCGGGGTCAGCAAAGTCAGCATGCGGCGCGTTCACTCGTGCCGCACAAGGATCTCAAGCACCCGATCTGACCGACGAACGCTGAGGCTCCCGTCCACACCGGCCGCGCAGATGGTCGGCATCAGAGGGCGGAACGACCTCCGGCAATGCCTCGCCGACCCCCCTTCACCGCGCACAGGCAACACCGGCCACTTGGCGGGGGCGAACCCGACGGTCGGCGGATGGCCGGCTGAAGGTCTGCGCACGCAGTCTGTTGGCATGACACCCGTGTGACGTGAGGGGGCCTTCCCCCGGCACGGAGTCGGTGGCGAGCGAACGGTGAGGAACCGTCGTGCGCCCCGTGTCTGCGATGACGTGGTGCGCGCGACGCACCCGTACGACGCGACGCACCCGTACGAAAGGAATCCTGTGAACACCGCATCCGCCCGTGAGGCGACGGGTGCCGAGTCCCCGCGTGCCCGCGAGACTCTCCGCGCCCTGTACGGCTACGTCCGTCCGCATCGGTGGGCCGTCGCGCTTGGGCTGGTCCTTGCGCTGGCCGGGTCCGCCGGGGGTCTGTTGCAGCCGCTGGCCACGAAGGCGCTGGTCGACCGGCTCTCGTCCGGTGGGACGATCGCCACGATCCTGATCGCCATGACCGTGCTCGTGCTACTGAGCATGGTGGCTGAGGCATTCGGTGCCTACGTGCTGGAGCGTACGGCGGAGTCGGTCGTGCTCGCCGCGCGCAGGAGCCTCATCGGTCGGCTGCTGCGGCTGCGCGTCCCTGCGGTGGACCGGATGGAGCCGGGCGATCTGATGTCGCGGGTGACCTCCGACACCACACTGCTGCGGGCGGTCACCACCAAGGCGGTGGTCGACGCCGCGACCGGCGCCGTGACGCTCGTCGCGGCCGTAGTGGTGATGGCGTTCCTCGACCTCGTCCTCCTGGGCGTCACGCTCGGCGTGATCGTGGTCGTCGGTGCGGGTGCCGCGCTCCTGATGCCGAAGATCGGCCAGGCCGCCGAGCGCTCTCAGGCTGCGGTCGGCGAGATGTCCACGGGCCTGGAGCGGGTCTTCGGCGCCTTCCGTACGGTGAAGGCGTCCGGCGCGGAGGAGCGGGAGTACGCGCGTGTCCAGGCGTCGGCGCACAAGGCGTGGCGCCATGGTGTGCGCGGTGCGAAGTGGGAGGCCGCCCTCGGCACGGCGGACAATCTCGCGGTCGAGCTGGCCTTCCTCGCGGTCCTTGCCGTCGGCGGGGCGCGGGTGGCGTCCGGGGAGATGACCCTCTCCACGCTCATCGCGTTCCTGCTGTACCTCTTCTTCCTGACGGAGCCGGTGTACCGGCTGGTCGAGGCCGCGACCGAGTACCAGGAGGGCGCGGCGGCGATCGCCCGGATCAAGGAAGTGGACCGCCTGGCCACCGAGCCCGCGCCGCTTCCGGCCGGCCCGGTGCGGCAGCAGGCAGCGCAGGAGGCGCCACGTCCTGCCTCGGTCCGGTTCGAGGGCGTGTCGTTCCGATACGGGCCCGGTCTGCCGGACATCCACCGGAAGGTGGACTTCGAGGTGCCGGGCGGCGGGCTGACGGCGTTCGTCGGACCCTCGGGCGCGGGCAAGTCGACACTGTTCGCGCTCGTCGAGCGGTTCCACGAAGCGACCGGCGGCCGCGTGCTCGTCGACGGCAAGGACGTCACCGAGTGGCCCCTGCACGAGCTGCGGTCCGTCATCGGATACGTGGAGCAGGACGCGCCGGTGCTCGCCGGCACGTTGCGCGAGAACCTCGTCTTCGCCGCGCCCTGCGCCGGCGAGCACGAGATCCGCGAGGTCATCGAGCGGACCAGGCTCGACACCCTCGTCGAGCGGCTGCCGCAGGGGCTCGACACCTTGGTCGGGCACCGCGGCTCGAAGCTGTCCGGCGGCGAGCGCCAGCGGATCGCCATCGCCCGCGCGCTGCTGCGCAGGCCGCGGCTGCTGCTCCTGGACGAGGCGACCTCGCAGCTCGACGCCGTCAACGAGCTGTCGCTGCGGGATGTCATCGCCGAGACGGCACGCGAGACGACCGTCCTCGTGGTGGCCCACCGCCTGTCCACGGTCACGGACGCCGACCGGATCGTCGTCATGGACGCGGGCGAGGTCCGCGCGATCGGCACCCATGAGGAGCTGGTGGGCAAGGACGAGCTGTACGCGCAGCTCGCGGCGACGCAGCTCCTGATACCCGCGGTACGCCACCGCGGGTGAGCAGTGCCCGTGCTGGCCGGCCACCGGTGGCGAGCCCGTGCCCCTAAGGGCACACCACCGCGGGCGAGCCTGCGCCCGTACAGGCACGCCACCGCGGGCGAGCCCGTGCCCGTACGGCACGTCATCGGCCCGGCTGGACCCGCCACATGGCGGGGGCAGCCGGGCCGACTGGCGGGGCCGCCCCGGACAGCAGCCGGATACGCGCGCTTCACGCGACCCGTGAGGCTGAGGACAGCGCCTGCGTCACCAGGCAGCGCGCTGCCCGCCCAGTCCTTCGCTCACCGTGGAGTCCCCATGCCCGTGCTCATGGCCAAGGGCCAGCAGGTCCCGCTGATCAGGCCGGACGGCCGCCCGCTCAACCTGATCCGCGTGGGCATCGGTTGGCAGCCCGCCCCGCGATCCGGACTGCTCGGCGCGCTCGGACTCCACCACCGTGGCCACCTCGGCACCTTCGCCGCGCTGTACAACCACGGACAGTTCCTCGACGTCCTGTTCGCCGACAACCCCATCAACCCGGACGAGTCCGTCGAGCACAGCACGGCTCTCATGGCGGAGGACGCTGCGGACGCGGGAGACACCGAGTCGTTCTTCGCCCGCCTGTCCCGGCTGCCTCCGCACGCGGACCGCATCGTGTTCGCCGTCAGCTCCTTCGACGGCAGCACCTTCGAGACCGTGCGGCACGCCCACTGCCGTCTCGTCGACGAGAGCGCGGGAGTTGAACTGGCCCGGTACACCTTCCCGGTCACGGGCCCCCACACGGCGCTGATCATGGCGCAGCTGACCCGCACGGCCGAGGCGTGGACGATGACCGCGATCGGCGAGCCGGCGACCTGCACCACGTTCCCCGACCTCCTCCGGGCCATCCAGCGCCACCGCTGAGCCTGCCCGCATGCGTGCTGCCCCCTGGGCAGGCCGAAGCCCGCAAGGAGAAACGCCTTGCGGGCTTCGTTGCGGTTCACGTCGGGCCGGGGCTCGCGAGCCGAGCCCCGGCCGGGACGTCAGCGGATGTACTTGGCGGGCTTGGTGGCTGCGTTGAGCAGATACTCCAGGGGGCCGCGGCGGAAGAAGCGGGACCAGATCGCGGCGAACACGATCGCCACCGCGATGTACGTCAGCACGGGCAGCCAGGACTTGGTGGTGCCGGCGCCGGAAGCGGGCCACGCGGTCTGCGCGAGGAAGTGGCCCACGTAGGCGGTCAGGGACATCGTGCCCACGGCGATCACCGGCTTCGCCAGTCGGTGCAGGATCGGCAGGCGGTCCATCAGCACCGTCGCGCCCACGATCACGAGGATCGCGACGCCCAGGCTGCCGAGGATGTCGAACGTGGTGCCGGTGTGCGCACCCGCACCCAGCAGGTCGGAAGCCGACGACACGAGCTGCTCGCTGCCCCCGCTGCCGCCCGACCCCGGTCCGGAGCCACCGGACCACGACCCGGAGCCGCCGGACATCGACCCGGAGCCGCCGGATGACCCGCCGAATTGCCCGAACGCCATCTCCTTGCCCGCGAGCAGCAGGGACAGACCGTACGCGCCGACGGTGAGCGCGGCACCGAGCGCGGCCAGGCGCCGCTGGACGAAGGCGGCGGACAGGTCGAGACGGGCCAGCGCCATGCCCGCGATCAGGAACGGCATCCACGTGATCGTCGGATAGAGGCCGGTGAGCAGCAGATCGACGATGCCGACCTCGTTGAACTTCTCCAGCGGGTCATGGGCATTGATGCTTTCCAGTACGGACCCGCTCAGCCACATCTTCAGGACGTACGCCAGCTGCGGCGTGACCAGCGCGAGCCCGAAGGCGACGATCGCCAGTGTCTTGGCGGACATGCGCAGCAGGGGCAGGGCGAGGAGGAAGTAGACCCCGTAGAAGCCGAGGATGATGACGTCGCCGTACTCGAGCGCCAGCACGCTGCCCAGCGCGAGCAGGATCACGGCGCGGATCGCGATCCGGGCCTTGGCCTGGCGGCCGGCGAGGCCGGTCTTCGGCTCACGGCGGCCGGCGATCAGCATCAGCGAGAACCCGGCGAGGGTGGCGAAAAGGACCGACGAATGGCCGTCGGCCAGGAACCGGACCCAGGTGCCGACCCCGCTCGTGGACTCCAGCATCGGACCGATGTGCACGATGTACATGCCGAACACCGCCAGCGCACGGGCCAGGTCCACCCCGACCAGACGTCCCATCGAGGCCGTGCCGGAGGGCTGCCCGGCCGACTTGGCCGAAGTACGGGGTTTTGGGGGTGAGTTCTCCTGAGGAGCGGGTGTCTCCTGGGACGACCGTATCTGTGTCATACAGCCAACTTGTCGGCGCGGCCCGGTGGCGGACCATCCGGCAGCCTTCGGTCGCACCCCCGCCGACCGGCCGGGGTCCACCCCGCCGGTCGGCGGCCCGGCGCCTCGTCACAAGTGGCGTTCGATGGCGGGCAGGAGGTCCTGGAAGGTTGCCCCGAGGGCGGGTTCGCCGATGGCGGCCAGTTCCCAGCCCGCCTCCATGCGGCAGACCTTGGCCATGATCTGGGCGGTGTGGGAGCCGCCGCCGGACAAGGTGTAGCGGGCGAGCTCGCCACCTGTGGTCTCGTCGACCAGCCGGCAGTAGGCGTTCTCGACCTCGTCGAAGGTCGCCCCGGTGAAGGAGTTCACGGTGAAGACGATCTGGTCCACCTCCGCCGGCAGCCGCGTGAAGTCGACGGAGATGGCCTCCGCGTCTCCCGGACCCTCGCCGCCGAAGCGGTTGTCGCCCGAGTGCACCACCGCGCCGAAGATGCCGGCCAGGTTCTGGAAGTAGACGACCTCCACGACGTCACCGCCGGCGTAGAGCACCGCTGAGGCATCGAGGTCGATCGCCTGGGGGCCGAGGAGCTTCCCGAGCAGTCCCGTGCGCGGCGCCGCCTGCCAGCCGAGGCCCATACGCACGTGCGTCAGGAGGGTCGTGTCGGACTTGGTCAGGCTGATCCTCTGGCCCTTGGTGAGGGTGATGGACATGAAGACTCCCAGGAGTTGACCGGCACTCGAGACTGCCCGGTTCGCACACCACGAGCCTTCGTCGCCGCCGCCGGCCGCCGGTATCCGACGGGTGGCCGACAAACCCCCGCCGACCGGCTGGAATCAAGCCCCCGAGCAGGCTGCCCCGCCGTCCGGCGGGGGCACGGCCGCCACCCGGCGGGGTCGCACCGGCCCTCTGCCGGATACCACCCGATCTGCACCTTCGTCACGGTGGTTGACATACGGCTCCGAAGCCCACGGCGACCACGAGGCACCCGATGAAGATCACTTTCCTGCTGTTCGACGCGTACGGGATCGATGGCACGATCCGCGCGACGGCCAACCTCGCCACCGCCCTCGCCGAGCGCCACGACGTACAGATCGTGTCCTACTACCGCACGGCGGAGCGCATGCGCGTGCCCGTCGATGAGCGGGTGCGCGTGCGTCCGTTGGTGGACTTGCGGCCATCCGCACGCCATGACGTCCGTGACGAGCCCGAGGTTCAGACCCTCGGAGCCGTCTGTCCGCTCGACGTTCTCTACGCGAGCAGGACTCCTCCGAGCGCCCTGGGTGAGCAGCGGCTCGCGGACTTCCTGCGCCGCACGGACAGCGACGTCGTGATCGCCACCCGTCCGTATCTGGTGTGCATGCTGGCCGAACACGGCCGCACGGACGCCTACCTGCGCATCGGACAGGAACACCTCACCCGCGCCTCCCACAGCGAACAGGTGCGCCGCGACCAGGATGCGGCCATCGACCGGCTCGACGCCTTCGTGACCCTCTCCGAGGGCGACGCCCTCGCCTACGACAAGGCCCTGCCCGTCCGGCAGGTCCTGATCACCCATATCGCCAACTGCTGCCCCGCGCCCGTGGTCGAGGCCGCCACCGGCACCTCGCGGATCGTGGTCGCCGCCGGCAGCCTCGTCCCCGCCAAGCACTTCGACCGCCTCATCGGCGCCTTCGCCAAGGTGGTCGCCCGCCACCCCGACTGGACCCTGCGCATCTACGGCCGCGGCCGGGAGCGGGCCGCCCTGCGCCGCCGTATCGACGAACTCGGCCTGCACGCAAACGTGTTCCTCATGGGCCCGCACTCCCCCATCGACACCGAGTGGGCCAAGGGCGCCATCACCGTCGTGTCCAGCTCAACCGAGGCGTTCGGGATGCCGATCGTCGAGGCCATGCGGCTGGGTGTCCCGGTCGTGGCGACCGACTGCGACTACGGGCCTCGCGAGATCATCAGTCATGGCAGGGACGGCCTGCTCGTCCCGGCCGAGGGACCGGTCGAGGACCATCTCGCCGACGCGCTGTGCCGCCTCATCGCGAATGACGCCGAGCGGTTCCGCAGGGCGAGATGGCACGGCGCACCGCGCGCCACTACCTGCCCGATCACATCGCGCGTCAATACGAGGCGCTCTTCGGGGCGTTGGCCCCGGAATCCGACGCCTCGGTCACGCCGAGCCCCGCCCGTCCTCCCGCCCCACCGCTGCGCATGCGCGCGGGTCGGCTCGCCGAGCGCCTGCATGTGGCGGCGCTGCTCGGCAAGGAGCTGCCGCCCGTCGCCGTCGACTGCCGTGCATCCCAGGACGGCGCGCTCACCCTGCGCATTCCGACCCATGAACTCGCCGCGGGCACTTGGACCTTGGTGCTGAGACCGCGCGAGGGTACAGCCGCCGAGCCCGTCTCCTTGCGCTTCCGTATCGGATCCGGACCGGAAGCCGACCCGCAAGCGCGCCTCATCCTGTACCGCGACGGCCGGCCGCTGCCCGAGGGGCACTGGGACGTCCACATCCAACAGAGCGTCGACGGGAGAAGCCGTCGCGTCCACGCGGGTTCGGTGGAGACCAGCCGCCTGGTCGGCCTGTCCCTGCCGCACCCGTCCGGGGCCGGCTGGGCGAGCACCATCCCGTACGTCACCGCCGACGGCCACCTCGCCCTGCGCACCTGGAACCGGCCGGAACACGCCGAACTCGACACGGTCACCGCAACATCCGAAGTCCTGACCGTCACCGGCACCCTGCACGGAGCCGACACCGCAGGCCGCGGCTACCGGCTCGCCGCTCGCATGCGCGGCACGGACAGCGTGCGGTTCCACACACCGTGCCGCATCGAGGCCGGCCACACGTTCACGGCGGACATCGCGCTGCACCAACTGGCCGGCCTCCATCCGGGACACAGCGCCGTGTGGGACATCCACCTGACCCCGCACGACCCGGGCCGCTCCCTGCGCCCCGCCCGCCTCTTCGGCGACCTTCCGGATCGCAAGGGCATCGATCAGTTCCCCGCGGCCCATCTCGCACTGCCCCACGGATCCCTGACGGTCCAGGCCCAACTCACGGCCGACAACAACCTCGCCCTGCGCACGCACATCAGCACACGCCCACGCCCGGCCGCCGAGCTCGGCGGCGCCCGGCAGGACTCGCCGCACCCCGCGCTGTAGACCCCGCCAAAGAACGACACAGGAAACACACGTGAATCCTCAACCGGACATCTCCGTCGTGGTCATCGTGCACAACGACGCCGAACGGCTGCCCGCCGCCGTCCAGTCGGTCCTCGACCAGACGCTGTGCAGCGTCGAGGTGGTGATCGTCGACGACTGCAGCACCGATCCCTCGTACGCGGTGGCACAGCGACTGGCCGCGGCCCATCCCCACCGGATACGTGCCTTCCAACTGCCCGAGAACAGCGGCGCGGGCGGCGAGCCCCGCAACCACGGCATCCACCACGCCCTCGGCCGCCACGTCATGTTCCTCGACAGCGACGACGTCCTGGAGCGCAACGCCTGCCGCAACCTGCTCGAAGCCGCCGAGGAGACGGGCAGCGACATCGTCTCCGGGCTGTGCGTACGCCGGCACCTCGACAGCCGTCACCGGAGCACGAACGAGTGGTACCCCTGGCTGTATTCGCGCACCCGCACCGTGGAGTCGGTGACCGAGCTGCCTGATCTGTTCGTCTGGGACACGCTGTCCACGAACAAGTGCTACCGCCGCGAGTTCCTCCTCGCGCACGCACTCCGTTTCCCCAAGGGGATGTTCTACGAGGACCTGCAGTTCATCGCCGAGGCGTACCTGGCCGCGCGGCGCATCACACTCATTCCCAACCAGGTCTACTTCTGGAACGTCCGCCAGAAAGCGGCGGCCAAGTCGGTCACCAACAGCCGCCACGAGATCACCAACTACACGCACCGTCTGGAGATCCACCGCCGCATCGACGCGCTCCTCGAGGAGCGAGGACTGCACGATCTCAAGCTCGCCAAGGACGCCAAGTTCCTCAAGCACGATCTCGTCCTGCACCTGCGCGACCTCCCGCTGCGCGACGACAGCTACCGCAGCGAGTTCGCCGCACTCTCCCAGGAGTACCTCGCGGGCATCGACGCCGCTGCCTACGAGGCGGTCCACCCCTCTGTGGCGATCTGCGCCTACCTGCTGCGCCGAGGCGACCGGGAGCAGCTGATCCCGGCCGTGGACACCCTCATCAACCGGGACAAGATCTCCTCCCCGCTCGCGCAGCGCGACGGACGCGTCTACTGGACCGACGCCGCAGGTCACCTGGAGGATCCACTGGGCCGAAGCGTCCTGGACGTGACGGATCTCGGCCATCACCAGAAGCCGATTGAGCAGATGTTCCTGCGCAACGAACTGACCGGGTACGCCGCGACGGGCACCACGGTCACGCTGTCCGGCCGCATCACCAACCCGCTCCATTCGATCCCGGCCGACGCCGCACTGCGCGGCGAGCTCGTCCTCACGGCCCGCCGCAAGAGCTTGCAGTCGTTCACCTTCCCCGTGCGGGCCCTGCGCCACGACGGCCACTCGATCAGCTGGGAGACGGAGGCGGATCTCGGGCGGCGGCTGCGTCCCCTGGGGATCGTCGACGCCGTATGGGACATACGGATGCGCCTGGAGGCGGACGGCGAGGGCACCGTCTCGCGGATCACGGCCGGGGACACGGCTCTGGACGGCCAGGACGTGCCGGTGCGGCCTCGGCTGACCCGACTGACCGGCGACCGCGTCGAGCCGCACGTCAGCGCGAAAGGACACCTCGCCTTCCGCCTGGTGTCCCTTGGCTCGCCCGCCGTACGCGCCTCCGGGCTGATCGAGCGTACGGTGCGCGGAGCCCCGGGCACGCTGGGCAAGGCCGGCTACCGAAAGGCCCGGGCCCTGCGCAAGAAGCTCGGCTCCGGCGACTCGAAGCTCCGCATCTACCACGAGGTCTTCTGCCGACTGCCCGTGCGCAGACGCACCGTCGTCTTCGAAAGCCACCTCGGCAAGCAGTACAGCGACAGCCCCCGAGCCCTCTACGAGGAGATGCGCCGCCAAGGGCTGGACTTCAAAGCCATCTGGTCCTACCAGGGAAGCCCGCAGGGGTTTCCGCAGGACGCCACCCTCGTACGACGCTGGTCGCTGCCCTACCTCAGGGCCCTGGCCCAGGCCGAGTTCTGGGTGGACAACCAGAGCTTCCCGCTCGGACTCCGCAAGCGTCCGCAGACCACGTACGTGCAGACCTGGCACGGCTCGGCGCTCAAGCGGATGGGTTTCGACCTGCCCGAGCTGAAGTCGATGACGCGGGATCAACAGCGGTTGCAGCAGGACGCGTTGGGGCGCTTCGACCATTTCGTGGTCCGCACCGAGCATGACGTGCGTACCCTCGCCAAGGCATTGCACCAGGATGAGGCACGCCTGTTGCGGACCGGGTATCCGCGCAACGACTCCCTGGTCCGCACCCGGCAGACCGAGAGCGCCACCGGCCGACGCGAACGCGGCCCGCTCGCCGCCGAGTTGGAGATCCCGGACGACAAGGAGGTGCTCCTCTACGCGCCCACCTTCCGTACGGGCGGCGGACACCGCTTCGAGCTGCCCTTCGACGTGGAGCGCTTCGCCGAGGAGTTCGGCGACCGGTACGTCCTCCTGATCCGCGCGCACTACCTCAACCACGTCGTGCTGCCGCCTTCGGTGACCGGCCGGGTCATCGACGTGTCCGCGCTCCACGACACCGCGCCGCTCCTGGAGCTCGCCGACGCGCTGATCACGGACTACTCCTCCGTGATGTTCGACTACGCCCTCCTCGAGCGGCCGATGCTCTTCTTCGCGTACGACTACGACGCCTACGCACACGACGGCCGCGGCACCTACTTCGACCTGGCCTCCTGCACGCCGGGGCCGATGGTCACCACCGAGGAGGAGTTCCTCGCGGCCGTCAAGTCCCTGCACGCCTGGGCGGACGACTACGCACCGGCGCGCAAGCAGTTCCTCGCACGCTTCGGCGAATACGACCGCGGCGACGCCGCCCGGCGGATCGTCGACCAGCTCTTCGCCGATGGGAAACACCGATGACGCAACAGACCCTCCACGCCACCGCCCTCGCCGACTCCGCTGCTGCGAGCCGGGACATCTTCTTCGTCTCCAACAGCGTCGACGAACTGGGCGGGATCACCAGCTGGTCCCACCAGATGGCACGGCTGTTCAGCAACCGGGGCCACCAGGTGCACGTCCTCGGCATCACCCCCGCCCCGGCCGGCCGCCGCCACGACCTCGGCGACGATCTGCCGTACCGCACCACCACCCTCTACGACGTCCACCCGCCCGCGCCGCCGTCCGGCGGAGGCGTCCGGCGCCGCGTGGACCCGGTCGACCGGCGCCGACGCGCCGCCCACGCGGCCGGTATGCGCAAACAGGCGGAGAAGCTCACCGACCTGTTCCGGGCGGCCCGCCCCGGCGCGATCGTGATCGTCACCCAGGTCTGGGCGATGGAGTGGGTGGCCCTCGCCGACACCACGGGTCTGACCGTGATCGGCATGAGCCATGAGTCGTACGAGACCTGCCGAAGGTCCTCGCGATACGGGCGAGTTCAGCGGTACTACAAGGACGTCGACCGGATGCTCACGCTCACCCGCGAGGATGCCGACCTGTGGATCCGCAAGGGACTTGACCATGTGGGCGCCATGCCCAATCCCTTGCCGTTCTTCCCCGACACCCCCTCCCCACGCCGCGCGAAGACGGTGGTGAGCATCGGCCGGCTGCACGAGGAGAAGGGCGTCGACCTGCTCCTGGAAGCCTGGGCCCTGCTCGCACCGGACCACCCCGACTGGACCCTCGCCATTTACGGGGCGGGCGAGGAGGAACAAGCCCTGCGGCGCCAGTGCGCACAGCTCGGCATCGAGGCGTCCGTGCAGTGGCGGGGCCGCACCGACGACGTGCCGGCAGCGCTGCGCGAGAGCTGCGTGTTCGCCCTGAGTTCACGGGGAGAGGGCTTCCCGCTCGCACTCATGGAGGCCATGGCCACCGGCGTGCCCTGTGTCGCCTTCGACGTGGCTCCCGGCGTGCGCGAGATCATCACGGACGGCGCGGACGGCTTCCTCGCACCCCCTGGCGACACCCGCCAACTCGCCCGACACCTAGCAACGTTGATGGGCGACAGCGACCTGCGCGACCTCATGGGGGACAGCGCGCGCCAGAACATCCAGCGATACGCCACCGACCTGATCGTCGACCGGTGGGAGACCCTCTTCCGCCTCCTCGACCGTTGAGCCGCCGCCCCGACCCGTCCCTCACGAAGGCCGTTGACGTGACCGCCCACACCACCCCGCCCACCGCAGCCCCGGCCCGCCCGGCGTCGGCGGGCCCTCCACGGGCCCGTCGAGCGGCCGCCACGGCGAGCGTCTGGTACCTGCGCGCCATGGCCCTGCTCAATGTGCTCGCGGTGCTCTCCGTGCCCCTGCGCGACCGGGTGCACGAGTACAACGAGGGCGAGCACTTCACCCCGTACCTGCTCACCGCCGGCCTGGTGTCCGCCGTCCTGGCGCTGTGGCTGGCCATCGCCATGCGCCGGCGCAAGCGGGCGGCGTGGATCTTCAACGTGGTGCTCGCCGCGCTGACCCTGGCGGGCATGGCCCTCTTCCTGCTCGTGCCGGACCAGGAACTGGACTTCCGCGGCCACTGGGTCAATTGGGCCTCGGCCGCGCTCACCGCCCTGTTCCTCATGGCGCTGCTCGTCGGGCGCAAGGAGTTCACGTCGAAGGGCGACCGGTCCAATCCCCGCACCGCGCTCGCGGCCCTGGCCGGCGGTCTGGTGCTCAGCGGCGCGCTCGGTATCGGGCTGGTGCAGGCGACCGGGAGCGGTACGGGAGCGGTCCTGTCCGACCGCCTCGGCTACGTCCTGGCCCGCTTCGTCACGCTCGACCCGACCGAACGGGCCGCCCGTCTCGTCCAGGTGCCCGGCTGGGTCGACGGGACGTTGAACGTGACGGCGGCGCTGCTGTTCCTGAGCGTCCTGTACGTGGCGTTCCGCAGCCCCCGCGGCCGGGTGATGCTGAGCGAGGACGACGAAACCCGGCTGCGTACCCTCCTGGACCGGCATGGCGAGCGCGACTCCCTGGGCTATTTCGCGCTGCGCCGCGACAAGGCCGCCATCTTCTCCCCCAGCGGGAAGGCGGCCGTGACCTACCGCGTGGTCGGCGGTGTCTCCCTGGCCTCCGGCGACCCGATCGGCGACCCCGAGGCATGGCCGGGCGCGATCGACGCCTGGCTGGCCGAGGCACGCGAACACGCCTGGGTCCCGGCCGTGATGGGGGCGTCCGAGGAAGCAGGGGTGATCTACGGGCGACACGGTCTGAGCGCTCTTGAGCTGGGCGACGAAGCGATCGTCGAGGTCGCGGACTTCACCCTGGAAGGACGTGCGATGCGCGGGGTCCGGCAGGCGCACAACCGGGTCCGGCGCGCCGGCTACAGCGTGCGCGTACGGCGGCATGAGGACATCCCCGAGCCGGAGATGGCCCGTCTCGTGGCCGATGCCGACCGCTGGCGCGACGGGGCGACCGAACGCGGATTCTCCATGGCGCTCGGCAGGCTCGGCGCGCCGGACGACGGGCGCTGCGTGATGGTCGAATGCCATGACACACACGGCGATCTGCGCGCGCTGCTCAGCTTCGTCCCGTGGGGCACCAAGGGGCTCTCGCTCGATCTGATGCGCCGTGATCGCGACAGTGACAACGGCCTGATGGAGTTCATGGTGATCGAACTCCTGCGGCAGGCCGACGAGGTGGGCCTCGCCCGCGTCTCGCTCAACTTCGCGATGTTCCGTTCGGTCTTCGAGCGCGGCGACCGCCTCGGCGCCGGCCCCGTGCTGCGGCTGTGGCGCGCCACCCTCGGGTTCTGCTCGCGCTGGTGGCAGATCGAATCGCTGTACCGGGCCAACGCCAAGTACCGGCCGATCTGGGAACCCCGCTTCATCCTCTTCCACAAGAGCAGCGAACTGCCGCGCATCGCGGTGGCCAGTGGCCGAGCCGAAGGCTTCGTCACCACGCCGGGCCTGCCCGCCCTCTTCCGCCGACGTTCACGCGCCTGCTCCTGACCTCCCCTGCATCCACTCCACCCGTATCCGCCTGGAACCACCCGAGAAAGTGCCCGCCCATGGGTCTCACCAGTAACAAAGTCCTGGCGCTCGCCGTCCTGTCGGCGGTGGCGCTCTTCGTCCTCACGATCGTGTTCTGGCCGCGGCTCGCACGGCGCGGCTGGCGCGCGGTCATCGGCCGTATCGGGCTGCTGTTCATGACCCAGGTGATGCTCTTCGCCTCGGTCGGCCTCGTGGCGAACAAGACCTTCTTGTTCTACGGGTCGTGGGCCGACCTCTTCGGCCAGGAGCAGACGGAAGGCGTCGTCGTGGACCACTCGGCCGGCGCCGCCGGCGCCCGATCACTCACCGTGGTGGGCAAGCAGAGGGTGGCCGTCCCCGGCAGCAAGCAGCCCTCCGTCGGCGGGCAGATACAAAGGGTCGTCGTACGCGGCGACAAATCCCGGATCAACAGCCCCGCGTACGTATACCTCCCACCGGAGTACTTCCAGGCCGGCAACGAGAAGCGGACGTTTCCCGCGTCGGTCGTACTCACCGGCTACCCCGGCAACGCCAAATCCCTCATCAAGGGCCTGAAATACCCGACCACGGCCCACCGTCTGGCGGCTCAGGGAGAGTCGCAGCCCATGATCCTGGTGATGCTGCGCCCGACCGTCGCGCCGCCGCGGGACACCGAATGCGTGGACATACCCAAAGGCCCGCAGACCGAGACCTTCCTCGCCGACGACCTGCCCAAGGCGATATCAGGCGCCTACCGCGTCGGCGAACACGCCCGCAACTGGGGCGTCATCGGCAACTCGACCGGCGGCTACTGCGCCCTGAAACTCGGCCTGCACCACCCGGACCGGTTCGCCGCGAGCGCGGGACTCTCCCCGTACTACAAGGCCGCGGAAGACCTCACCACGGGCAACCTGTTCCACGGCGACCAGAAACTACGCAAACGCGCCAACCTGTTGTGGAGTCTGGACCACCTTCCCGCCCGTAACTCCTCGTTCCTGGTGACCAGTTCGAAGAAGGGTGAGGGGAACCTCAAGGCCACGCGAGAGTTCATCAAGAAGGTGAAGCCGCCGGCCCGCGTCTCGTCGATCATTCTCGACAGCGGCGGCCACAACTTCACCACGTGGAAACGGGAGATAGCCCCCACCTTGGAGTGGATGAGCGGCCGGCTCTCGGCGAAATGACACTGGGCGGGATGCGCGACATGCGCACCCCGCCCAACCGTATCTACTTGATGAACACGTTCGCCACCACGACCACGAGGCCGAGCAGCGCGTCCACCATGCCGACCTTCATGGCGGAACCCCAGGTCCGGCCGCCCGCGCGGGCGGCGAGGAGGCCCCAGGCGAACAGCAGGACGACGTTCACCGCGAAGGCCACGTACTCCACATCCGCAGGCCACCAGCCCCACGCCCCACCGAGCAGCAGGAGCAGCGTCGGGGAGGTGGCCAGGATCAACGGCCACTCCGAGAGCAGCAGCCGCACCACTGCGCGCACTCCGTGCACCGTCTCGTCACCGCGTCGGGCGATCAGATGCGCGTAGCCGTGCGCCATGGCGGACGCGATGGCCGTGATGATGAGCCACTGCGCGTCGTTGAGCCGGTCGGCCGGCTCGGCCGGCCCCTGACCGCTCAGGGCGGCCACCATCGAACTGGCGAGGACCGCCCCGTACACCCCACCGAACAGGACGTGGGGACGCGCCGCCCAGTGACGCAGGTCGCGGGCGGATCGGTGCAGGCGCGGAGACAAGCGGGGCATGGTCGGGGATCCTCGAACGGTTACGGATACGGGACGGGGCCTGCCGTTCGGGCGGGCCCCGGATCGATCACACCGTGCCAGGACCGCGGACTCCATCCGCCGAGCCTCGCCCATCCACCCACCGGTAGGCCGGAGCACTCCCCCCGGACGGATGGTTCGGACCTCAGCGGACGTACTTGGCGGGCTTCGTGGCGACGTTGAGCAGGTACTCCAGCGGTCCACGGCGGAAGAAGCGGGACCAGATGGCGGCGAAGACGATCGTGCCCAGGATGAACGTGAGCACGGGCAGCCAGGACCCCGGGGTGTCGGCGCCGGGGACCGGGGGCAGCAAGGGCTGTAGGACGAAGTGGCCGACGTACGCCGTCAGGGACATGGTGCCCACCGCGACGACCGGCTTCGCCAGGCGGCGCAGGAGCGGCAGGCGGTCGATGAGTACCGTCAGGCCCACGACCACGAGGATCGCGACTCCGACACTGCCGACGATGTCGAACGTGGTACCGCTGTGCGGCCCGGCGGCCAGCAGTTGCGACATCGGCAGGTCGAACATCTCGCCGCCGGACCCGCTGTCCTTGAACGACTCCGCAGAGCCGCTGGACGACGACCCGCCCTCCGCCATGCTCTTCAACGCGTCCTTGCCCGCAAGGAGCAGGGACAGGCCGTAGGCGCCTACGACGAGGACGGCGCCGAGGGCGGCCAGGCGCCGCTGGACCGCAGGGGCCGACAGGTCGAGGCGGGCCAGCGCCATGCCGGCGACCACGAACGACATCCACGTGATCGTCGGGTAGAAGCCGTTGAACAGCAGATCGAGCACACCCACGTCACTCAGCTTCTTCAGCGGGTCGTGCGCGTTGATGCTCTCCTGTACCGACTCGCTCAACACCGTGGGCAGGGCGAACAACAGCTGCGGCGTGACGAGGGCGAGCCCGGCCGCGATGATTGCCAGCGTCCTCGCGCTCAGTCGCACCAAGGGGAGGGCGACGAGGAAGTAGACGCCGTAGAAGCCGAGGATGATCACTCCCCCGAACTCCATCGCCAGCGCGGTGCCCAGCGCCAGCAGGATCACCGCGCGGATCGCGATCCGCGCCCTCGCCTGCCGGCCGGCCAGGCCCGTCTTCGGCTCACGGCGGCCGGCGATCAGCATCAGCGAGAACCCGGCGAGGGTCGCGAACAGCACCGACGAGTGCCCCTCGGCGAGGAAGCGCACCCCGCTGCCGACGCCGCTCGTGTCCGACAGCGACGGCCCGATGTGCACGATGAACATGCCGAACACCGCCAGCGCACGGGCCAGATCCACCCCGACCAGACGTGCCGTCGAAGGGCTCTGCGGTGCCTGGCCGGCGGACTCCGGCGAGGTTCGGGGGTGCGGCGGCGCAGGTTCCTGCTGAGCCGTTGCCCCCTGTGGCGGCTGTATCTGTGTCATAAGGACGATCCTTCAAAGCCGCCAGGCGGCGAACCATCCGACAGGCGTCGGCAACGCCCCCGCCGACCGGCGGGAACCTGCCCTCCGAACGGCTGGAGTCGGGGCCTGTGGGGCCGCCGTACACGGCGGCCGGCCCTAAGGTCGGCTACGCCCCTCGCGATGTCACTGCCCCGACCGGAACCGCCATGACCCTCGTCCTGATCGTGATCACTGCCGTGGCCGCCGCATGGGCGCTCGCCGCCGGTTCCTCGGCTCGAAATTCACCTGGCGCCGGCGGCTCCTGGTGGGAGCACTCGGACCCCGCGGCACCACGTCGATCGTATTCGGCCTGCTCGCCTTCAACGCCCTCCCCGAGGGGCCTTACGCGGACACCGCGCTGGATGCGATGACCCTCACCGTGCTCGGCAGTGTCGTGCTACACGGCATCGGCTCCCTGCCCATCGCACGGTTGCTCGCGGACCCCGTCACCAAGCCCGGCCACTCGGGGGGTCCGTGACCAGCTGCCTGGGGGGTAGGGACCGGACGACTGCCAGGTACACGGGGATCCGAAGCCCGGCCAGTCTGGACGCATGAACGACAAACGAGCCGACCGGCCGCGGCGCCGGGAGACCGGACTAATCCTCTTCTTCGCGGCCGCCCTGGTCCTGGCCGTACTCCACCCCGATCTGTACACCAGCCTCATGGAGCGCGTCGTGGCGGTCTTCCCCGGACTCGCCGCCTGAGCGAGGCCCCCACCCTCCGCACCCCGCCTGCCGGTGGACCGGGCGGTCCCCCCGAACGGCTGGAACCAGCCTGCCGGTTGGCGGGGATCTCCATCCCGTCGCGCTGTCGCACACCGTCCTCGACGTACTGTCGACGCAAGCGATCACCGTACGAGAAGCGGACGCACCGATCCGAAACACAAGGATCGCCAAGATGCTGGACAGAACAGACGAATGTGAGGCGGAACGCCGGTGATCCGGGTAGTGGTGGTGGACGACGAAGCGCTGGTGCGTTCCGGCTTTCAGCTGATCCTGAACGCCGCGGACGGCATCGAGGTAGTGGCGACCGCAGAAGGCGCACAGGCCGCCGATGTCATCCGGCGCGAGCAGCCGGACGTCGTGCTCCTCGACATCCGCATGCCGGACGTGGACGGCCTCACCGTTCTGCGCCAGATCCAGGACCTTCCCGCACCACCGCAGGTGGCCATGCTCACCACCTTCGACACCGACGAGTACATCCTGACCGCACTGCGCTCGGGAGCCGGCGGCTTCCTGCTCAAGGACACCGAGCCCGAACAACTCGCCCAGCTCGTGCGCACTCTGGCCGCGGGCGGCGTGGTCATGTCTCCGAAAGCCTCTCGGGCCCTGCTGCGCAGCCATCCAGGGGCGGGCGCTCCCCAGGACGCGGAAGTGGCACGTGTTGGTCTGCTCAGCGAGCGGGAACGCGAGGTCCTCGTCCTGATCGCCCAAGGGCTCTCCAACGCCGACATCGGCACCCGCATCCACCTGAGCGCGGGCACCGTCAAGGACCACGTCAGCTCGATCCTGACCAAGCTGCGTGTCTCCAGCCGCGTCCAGGCGGCACTGCTCGCCGAGCGGGCCGGGCTGCTCAGCGAGAACCGTGACGACACCGCACGGGACACAGGATGACGGGCACCGGCCAGGCATTGTGGCGGCGGGTGCCGCTCTGGGGCGTCGACGCGAGCCTCGTCGCACTCTCCCTGCTCGATGCCTGGATCAATCTCTATGGCGAGGCGTCCCCTTTCATGTGGGCAAGCGCCGCCCTCGGCTGCGCGGGGCTGTTCCTGCGTCGGCGCCTTCCCTTGGCCGCATTTCTGCTGACCCTGCCCATGCTCGTGTTCATGGACGTGGCGGTCGCGCCAATGGTCGCCCTTTACACGGTGGCCGCACACACCCGCAACCGTCTGCTGCTTGCCGGCTGCGCGCTCCTGAACGCAGCGGCCAGCACCCTCGTCTGGCCCATGTCCGACACGCTCTCCGGCGAGGACCGCACCTGGACGCTCATCCAGTTCGTCTACACCCTGGCCACGGCCTTCGCCCCGGTACTGTTCGGTCAGCTCGTGCAGGCCAGACAGGACGTGGCCCGCCAGCTCGTCGAGGTCGAAGAAGCCCGCGAACACGAAAGCGCCCTGTACGCCCAGACCGTCCTCGCCCGCGAACGCGCCCAACTGGCCCGCGAGATGCACGACGTCGTCTCCCACCAGGTCAGCCTCATCGCCGTGCAGGCCGGAGCCCTGCAGGTCGCCGCCAAAGACCCTCAAACCCGCGACGGCGCCCGCGCCATCCGCACCCTGAGCGTGAACACCCTCGACGAGCTGCGCCACATGGTCACCCTGCTGCGCGCGTCAGGTGGCAGAGCGACTGAACTGACGCCCCAGCCAACCCTCGCCGAACTTCAGCAGTTGATCGCGAACAGTGGCATCGAGACCACCCTGGCCGGTGAACTCCCGCCCGGTATCAGCACTACCGCCCAGCGCACCATCTACCGCACGGTCCAAGAAGCCCTCACCAACGTGCGCAAGCACGCGCCCGGCGCCCGGGCCGAGGTCCGGCTGTGGCACGACACGCAGCACTTCGGCGTCACCATCACCAACACCGCCCCCACGCGTCCATCCGTTCCCCTGCCCAGCGCCCACCACGGCCTCATCGGCCTGCGCGAACGCGCCGAACTCCTCGACGGCACCCTCACCGCCGAACCCACCCGGCAGGGCGGCTTCACGATCGAGCTCCGCGCTCCCACCCATCCCTCCTGAAGAGGCCGGCCGCCGACGATGTCCGCGGAGCGCCTTCGACATGTCCCGCTCACCATGCGTGCCCGGATCGCGCCGGGGCTGGCCTGCCTGTCCCCTCGCAACATTGTGGCGTCATCCGAGGAAACGGCGTCACGCGGCGAGGTCGAGGTTGAGGACGCTTGCGGCCCTGCTCCTCGATCCCTGCATCAGGTTTCGGTACGTCCGGAAGGTGATCTCCGCGCTGCGGTGGCCCATCCATTCGGCCACGTCCGTGATCCGGATGCCGTGGCTCAGGCAGCTGGAGGCGAAATAGCACCGAAGACCATAGAGGACCGTGCCCTTGGGAATCTCCACGCCTGACAGCTTGACTCGCGATGCTGCCATTGGTGCCGGTCGGACATCAGCCCAGATCAGCGCACGCGCCCCCGCGCTTTCAGCGGCACCGACGGCAGTTCCGGAGCAGGAATCGGATCCCCGTCGTACCCCTTCACCTCACCGAAGCGCGTCCCGGTCATCCAGTCCGCACGTGCCTGCTCGATCTCGGCCTGGGTGCGCCCGATGAAGTTCCACCACATGATGATCTCCTCCTCGAACGGCTCGCCGCCCAGGAGCATGATCGACGCGTCCGACTCGGCGCGCAGCGGGAGTTGGGTGCGGCCGCAGCCGAGGTAGAGCATCGAGCCCGGCAGGACCGGGACGCCGTCCACGTGGACCTCGCCGGACATGGAGAGGACCGCGTACTCGAAGTCCGACTCCAGGGGCAGTGACGTTTCGGTGCCGCGCGCCAGGGAGAGGTCCGCGCCGACGATCGGTGAGTACGTGGCGCCGGGCGAGGTCGCCGTGTCGAGCGTGCCGAGGATGACCGTGGCGGTCAGGCCGGCGGAGGTGAGCCGCGGCAGGTCCGTGTGGTGTTCGAAGTGGGCGTCCACGTGGCGGGCCCCCTCCGGGAGCGCGGTCCACAGCTGGGCGCCGTGCAGGAAGCGCGAGTGGGACTTCGGGGTCTCCTCGGAGTGGCTGATCGCCGATCCCGTGGTCTGCAGGCCCAGTTCACGCGGCCGGATCGTGGCGAGCGACCCCGTGGAGTCGCGGTGCAGTACCTCGCCGTCGTGCAGCCAACTGACGGTCTGCAGGCCCATGTGGGGGTGCGGAGGGACCTGCATGCCGGGCTCGTCGGCGATGTCGTCGGGCCCGTAGTGGTCCACGAAGCACCACGCGCCGACCATCCGGCGCCCCAAGTTGGGCAGAAGCCGCCGTACTTCGGTGGACTCCCCCAGTTGCACCTTGCGCGGGGTGAGGAGCTCGCGTACGGGCTCGGCCACGACGAATCCGCGTCCGCCGCACACGGACAGGGCTGCCTCACGGTCAAGATTGCTCATGCCGGACAAGGTAGTCGCTGGCTGCGGGAAAGTCGCTCAGGGGGCGGGGGTTGGCCGAACCGGCGCAGACCGCCGGCCTGCGGGATCCGCCCGCCTGCCGGACCTCCGCCTCAAAGCCCACGCCCCTCGGTCCCCGTCCGCCACAAGACCCTGCGTCAGCTGTCCCCGTCCGACACAAGACCCTGCGTCAACGCTTCGTCGCCCGCAGGACCACGAACTTCGGGTTCCCCGCCACCGTCCGGCAGTTCCCGAAGATCCGCCGCAGCGTGACATGGTGCCCGAGGTGCCGGTTGCCCACCACCCACAGCTCGCCGCCCGGCCGCAGCGCCCGCCGCGCGTCCGCGAACATCCGCCGGGCGGTGGAGTCGGTTACGGCCTGATGGCTGTGGAACGGCGGGTTGTTGAGCACCAGGTCGACGCTCCCGGCTTCCAGCGCGGCAAGACCGTCACCGACCAGGAACTCCGCCTTGCCCGCGGCGTTCTCCCGGTACGTGGCTTCGGCGGAGGCGACCGCCTGGTACGACTCGTCGGTGAACACGACCTCGGCCCCGGGGTTCGCCAGCGCGGCCGATGTACCGACGACGCCGTTGCCGCAGCCGAGGTCCACGATCCGCGCAGCGTCCGTACCGGCCGGGAGGTGGCCGAGGAAGAAGCGGGTGCCGATGTCGAGGCGGTCGGCGCAGAAGACGCCCGCGTGGTTGGTGACGGTCCGGCCGGACATCGGGCCGATTCCGGTGGGCAGTTCATAGCGGTACGGCCAGGGGTCGGCCGCACGGGACAGCCCGGGGTCGGGCGTCGCGAAGATGAGGCGGGCCTTCTTCTTCGCGAGGGAGGTCTTCGTCGGGCCGACGATCCGCTCGAAGAGCTCGAGCGTCGAGGTGTGGATCTCCTTCACCATGCCCGTGCCGATCACGAGCGAGTCCGCGTGCAGCGCGGGGGCGAGGCGGTGCAGCTGGTCCTCCAGGAGCGCAAGGCTCTTGGGCACGCGGACGAGCAGCACGTCGATACGGTCCGGGGGCGTGTCCTGCGTGGTGAGCAGCGCGCCCGCAGCGGCGTCGGCCCGGGCCAGGTTCTCCTCGGTGGCCCGGTGTGTGAGCCACGAGTCGGTGATCTGGACGGGGCCGTACGCGGCGAGCGCGGTGGTGAGCGCACCCCAGCGGTCGCCGAGCACGACGACCTTGCGGCCGTCGAGGCCCTCGCTCTCCGTAAGCCCGTCCAGGTGCTCGAGCAGGTACTCGTCCGAGGCGTCCCAGGCGCGGAGCTGGTCCCTGGGATCGACGGGATGGCGTGTGAGGTCGTAAGCGCCCCATGACGTGGTCAAACGGTTCATCGTGCGGTTCAGGCTAGTCCAGCGGGCGGCGGCCGGCCGCCGACGCCCTCGCCAGGCACTCCCCGTACAACTGGTGGAATATTCAACTAACGACCGCGGTTGACCCGCCCGAAGGAGGTCACCCCGTGACGCACACGTACTACACCCAGGGAAGCCCCACCGAGCGCTGGGAGCGCGCCGGTCTGTTCTTCGAGGCCAAGGACTACGCGGCCGCGGCCCGGGTGCTCGGCTCGCTGGTCGAGGAGGTTCCGGAGCAGGTCGCTCCCCGGCTGCTGCTCGCCCGCTCGTACTACCACTCCGCGCAACTCACGCGCGCCGAGGCCGAATTGCGTGCCGTCATCGAGCTCGACCCGGTGGAGCACTACGCCCGCCTGATGCTCGGCCGCACCCTGGAGCGGCAGGGCCGCGACGCGGAGGCCGCCGGGCACCTCCGGCTCGCCGAGGCGCTGGGCGCGAGCCTGGACTGAAACACGCGCCGGGTCACTGGAGCGTCCCCACACGGGGTACGGCCGGGGCCGTACCCCGTGCGGGCTAAGACCACAGGTCCCGCCGGGCCGGCGCATGCCAGGATCATCGGGTCGGAGACCCTCGGGAGAGCCCGGGTCCGCGACCTCGGGAAAGCAGTTCATCCTCGGAAGAGCACAGTTCAACGGGCGGACGGCTGACACTGGTGACGCTGAGCGGCAACGCGAAGAGCGGCGGGGTCGTCTCGGCACGCCGGGGCCCGACCCGGCGCCCGGTGGACCGGGTCCGGCTGATCCTCGCGGTGGCCGGGATCCTCCTTGTGACCGGGCTCGCGATCCTCCAGCGGGCCGTGCCGGATCTGCTGCTCGCCCCGATCGTCTTCGCCGCCGGTGTGGTGATGGCCGCGGTGCCCGCGTTCGTCGCCGTCGAGCGGCTGGTCAGAGGCGAGGCCCGGCTCGTCACCAACGGCGTGCTCGCCGCGCTCATCGCGTATCTCGCGGCGCTCGGTCTCAACATCTACGTCCTCGGGCCCGCGCCCGGTGTCCTGCAGCGCGCCCTCGCGCAGACGCACGGCACGGGCGGGAACACCTCCCCGCTGCACCTCTACATCGCCACCGTCGTCGCGTTCATCACGGTCGTCGGCTTCGCCGACCGCTACATGCTGCGCAACGCCGCCTGGGGCGGTCTCGTCGTCACCGCGCTCGCCGCGCTCGTCGGGAACACCGCGACGCTGCCCGGCATACTCCTGACGTTCCTGCTCGGCCGCCTCGTCGCGTTCGCGGTGCGCTGGCTGCGCGGCACGACCGATCCCTCGCCGACCGACGCGGAGGTCGCGGCGGCGCTCGCCGAGACGGATCTGCCGCCGGTGACCAGCAGGCGGATCGCCAACGCGCGGGACGGCACACGGCGTTACGAGGCCTTCACCGACACCGACGAACGGTTCACGGTGACCGTCCTCGACCGCGACCGGATCACCGCCGGTCTGGCGTACCGGCTGTACCAGCGGCTGCGGCTGCGCCGGCCCGCGCAGAGCCAGGGCCTGGTGTCCCTGCAGCATCTGGTCGAGCAGCGCACCCTGCTCGCGCTCGCCGTGCAGCACAGCGGCATCCGCACCCCGCGCCTGGCCGCCGTACGCAAGCTCGGCGCCGACGCGGTGCTGCTCGCGTACGACGAGGTGCCGGGCCGCACCCTCGACCGCCTCGCACCCGAGGAGGTCACCGACGAGCTGCTCACCGAGGTCTGGCAGGTCGCGGAGAATCTGCATCGGCATCAGATCAGCCACCGCCGGATGTCCGCCGACGCGTTTCTCGTCGGCGAGGACGGCAAGGTGTGGCTGACCCGGCTCGAAGCGGGCGGTGTCGCCACCGCCGCGCTGCAGCACCGGCTCGACGATGCGGAACTCCTCGTCACACTCGGCCTGTTGACCGACCCCGAGCGTGCCGTGCGCACGGCGCGCACTGTGCTGGGCGACGACACGCTCGGTGCCGTACTGCCGCTGCTGCGGCCCGCGGGCCTGAGCCTGACGACCCGTTCACGCCTGCGCCGGAACAAGGGTGTCCTGGAGCAGGTGGGCAAGGAGATCCTCGCGACCCAGCCGGAGACTCCGCCGGCGAAGGCCGTGGTGTACGAACGGCTGCAGCCGCGCACGATCCTGTCGGCGCTCGGCGGCTGTGTCGCCGTGTACTTCCTGATCGGGCAGTTCGCCAAGCAGCCGATCGGTGATCTGTTCAAGGGGATCGACTGGCCGTGGGCGCTCCTCGCGCTCGCCGGTGCCGCCGTGACCTATGTGGCGGCCGCGATGAACCTGGCCGGGTTCGTGCCCCAACGGCTGCTCTACTGGCGGCTGTTGCTGGCCCAGCTCGCGGCCTCGTTCGTCACGCTCGTCACGCCGGCAGCGGTCGGCGGGCTCGCCGTGAACACCCGCTTCCTGCAGAAGGCCGGGGTGGCCTCCGGCCTGGCCGTGACATGCATGGCGGCCTCGCAGATCGCGATGTTCGGCGCGTTCCTGCTCCTGGTGATGCTCTTCGGTTCGCTGTCGGGTTCGTCCACGGGCTCGCAGCTGCCGCCCTCGTCGGTGATCGTGACGGTGCTGCTCGCGGTGGCGCTGATCGCGGTGCTCGTCGCGACGGTGCCGCGCCTGCGGAAGTTCGCGCTGGACCGCGTGAAGCCGTACTTCAGCGATGTCGGCCCGCGGATGCTCGAACTGGCCCGTGATCCGGTGCGGTTGTCGTTCGGCATCGGCGGCGCGTTCCTGCTGCCGATCGCCGGCAGTGCGGCGCTGTGGGCTTCGGTGCTCGCGTTCGAGGACGAGAAGCAGGTGCAGTTCGCCACGGTCGCCGTCGTCTTCCTGATCGGCAAGACGGCCGGTTCCTTCGTGCCGACGCCCGGCGGCCTCGGCGCGGTGGAGGCGCTCCTTGCGGGCGGTCTCACGGCGGCGACGGGCATCAGCGGCTCGACGGCGTTCTCCGCCGTGATCCTCTTCCGCCTCCTGACGTTCTGGCTCCCGATCGTCCCCGGCTGGATCGCCACGACGTGGCTGCAGAAGCGCGAAGCGCTCTGAGGTACGGAACCGGGTGCAGGACACGGCCGGCCGCCGGAGGGTTTCCCCCGGCGGCCGGCCGCGCACACAGAGGCCTCAGCCGCGATACGTCTCAAGGAGCCGCAGCCACACCTCGCTGATCGTCGGATACGCCGGGACCGCGTGCCACAGGCGGTCGACCGGGACCTCGCCCGCCACCGCGATCGCGCCGGCCTGGATCAGTTCGCCCGCGCCCGGGCCCGCGAACGTGACGCCGATGACCACCTCGCGGTCGAGGTCGACCAGCATGCGGGCGCGGCCCCGGTAGCCGTCGGCATACAGGGACGCGCCCGCGACCGAGCCCATCTCGTAGTCGACGGCGCGCACCCGGCGCCCGGCGCGCTCCGCCTCGGCGAGGGTGGGGCCGACGGAGGCGACCTCCGGGTCGGTGAAGACCACCTGGGTCACCGCGTCGTGGTCGGCCGTGGCCGCGTGCGCACCCCAGCGGTCCGTCTCCAGGAGCGGTACGCCCTGGGCGCGGGCCGCGATCGCCGCGCCGGCGATCCGCGCCTGGTACTTGCCCTGGTGGGTGAGGAGCGCGCGACCGTTGGCGTCGCCGACCGCGTAGAGCCAGTCGCTGCCGGCGACGCGGCAGCTGTCGTCCACCTCCAGGTACTCGCCCGGGGTGAGCCCCACCGACTCCAGGCCGATGTCGTCGGTGCGCGGCGCGCGCCCCGTGGCGATCAGGATCTCGTCGGCCTCGACGGTGGAACCGTCCGAGAGGGTCACGGTGACGGTCTCTCCCGCGCGGGATACCGAGGTCACGGAGGTCTCGGTGCGCACGTCCGCGCCGGCCTCGCGCAGCGCGTCGGCGACCAGTTCCCCGCAGAACGGCTCCATACGCGGCAGCAGCCCTGCTCCCCGTACGAGCAGAGTGACCTGGGAGCCGAGCGCCTGCCATGCGGTGGCCATCTCGGTGGCCACCACTCCCCCGCCGACCACGATCAGCCGCCCGGGCGCCGCGGCCGCGCTGGTCGCCTCGCGGCTGGTCCAGGCGCGGGCGCCGGCCAGGCCCGGCAGGTCCGGCAGGGCGGCGCGCGTCCCCGTGCAGACGGCGACGGCGTGCCGGGCGGCGAGCACATGGCGCTCGCCCTCGGGGCCCTTGACCTTGACCCGGCGGGCGCCGTCGAGGCGGCCGTGGCCCCGGTAGATCCGGACGCCGATGCCTTCCAGCCAGTCCACCTGGCCGTCGTCCTTCCAGTGGCTGGTGAACGCGTCCCGGTTGGCGAGCACCGCGGCCGTGTCCAGCGGGCCCTGCACCGCGGCGCTCAGCCCCGGCACCTTACGGGCGTCGGAACGGGCGATCACCGGGCGCAGGAGCGCCTTGCTGGGCATGCACGCCCAGTACGAGCACTCGCCGCCGATCAGTTCGCTCTCCACCACCGCGCAGCTCAGGCCCGCGGCCCGTACGCGATCGGCGACGTTCTCGCCCACCGGTCCCGCGCCGATGACCACCACGTCGTATTCGGTCGTCTCCACATGTGCCTGTCCCATGAACGCCAGTCTGGTGGCAGGTGTAGTCCGTGGCCACAGGGGCAGTCGACCCGGCACGGATTCGTCAGCGACATCCGTCCCGGAATAGACCGGAGACTCCCGCAGTTGTGCGGGGCAGCCAGCAGCCGTCGGCGAAATGGTAGGAACACCGTGAGCACCCTTGAACTCACCAAGGAAAACTTCGACGAGATCGTCACCGAGAACGAGTTCGTCCTCATCGACTTCTGGGCCGAGTGGTGCGGCCCGTGCCGGCAGTTCGGGCCGGTCTACGAGGGTGCCTCGGAGCGCCACGACGACCTGGTCTTCGGCAAGGTCGACACGGAGGCGCAGCCCGAGCTGGCCGCCGCCTTCGGCATCCAGTCGATCCCCACGCTCGCGATCATCCGCGACAAGGTCGCGATCTTCGCCCAGCCCGGAGCGCTGCCGGAGTCGGCGCTCGAGGACGTGATCGGGCAGGCCCGCAAGGTGGACATGGACGAGGTCCGCAAGCAGGTCGCCGTCGAGCAGGCCAAGCAGGCGGAACAGGCCGGCCAGAACGGTCAGCCGGAATAGGCCAGGTTTCCGGCCCTACGTGGAAAGGGGGCGTCGTATCCGCGGATACGACGCCCCCTTTCGCGTGGCCCGGAACGGGTAGCCGTCGCTTTCAGGTGGCCTAGAACGGGTAGCCCGCCACGTCCCCGCGCACGGTCGTCCAGCGGACGTCCGTGAACGCCTCGATGTTGGCCGCGCCGCCGAAGCGCGCGCCCGTGCCGGAGGCCGCGATGCCGCCGAAGGGGGCGACGGCCTCGTCGTTCACGGTCTGGTCGTTGATGTGCACGATGCCGGTCGGGATCCGGTCCGCGAGGGCCAGGCCGCGGGCGGTGTCGCGGGTGACGATGCCGAGCGAGAGCCCGTATTCGCTGTCCGCGGCCAGCGCCGCTGCCTCGTCGAGCGTGCCGAAGGACCGTATGGGCGCGACCGGGCCGAAGACCTCCTGGGCGTACGCGGGCGAGGTCTCGTCGACGTCGGCGAGGACGGTCGGCCGGTAGAACAGCTCCTCGTGGGCGCCGCCCGCCGCGAGCCGCGCACCGCTCTTGGTGCTCGCGGTGACCAGGCCGTGCACCTTGGCGAGCTGGCCGGAGTCGATCAGCGGGCCGAGGTGGACCTGGGCGCGGTGTGGGTCGCCGACGGCGAGCGAGTCGGCCTTGGCGGCCAGGCGCTCCACGTACTCCTCGTAGACCGAGGCGTGCACGAGGTGGCGGCCGGTGGTCATGCAGATCTGGCCCTGGTGGAAGAACGAGCCCCAGGCCGCGGTGGAGATCACCGCGTCCAGGTCGGCGTCCTCCAGGACGATCAGGGCGGAGTTGCCGCCGAGTTCCAGGTGGGCGCGCTTGAGGTGGCGGCCCGCGGCCTCGCCCACGGCGCGGCCCGCCGCGGTGGAGCCGGTGAAGGAGATGACCGGGACCAGCGGGTCGGCGACCAGCGACCGGCCGACCTCGGGGCCGCCCGGCAGCACATGCAGGAGGTGCTCGGGCAGGCCGGCCTCCGCGAAGACCGCGGACAGGAAGAGACCGCCGCAGACGGCCGTACGGGGATCGGGCTTGAGCACCACCGCGTTGCCGAGCGCGAGCGCCGGGGCGACGGAACGTATCGACAGGATCAGCGGGGCGTTGAACGGGGCGATCACGCCGGTGACGCCGACGGGGACGCACCGCGTGTACGACAGGCGCGGGGCCTCGGTGGGCAGCACCTCGCCGGTGGGCCGGGAGGCGAGCGCCGCCGCTTCGTAGCACTCCTGGGCCGCGACGTGCAGTTCGAAGCCGGCCTTGCCGGGTATGGAGCCGGACTCGCGCACCAGCCACTCGCTGAGCTCTTCGGCATGCTCGGAGAACAGGTCGCCGGCCTTGCGCAGCACGGCGGCGCGCACGAAGTGCGGGGTGGCCGCCCATGCGGCCTGGGCGGCGCGCGCGGCGGCCGTCGCGGTCGCCACGTCCTCGGGGGAAGCCAGCATCACCCTGGCGAGTTCCTCGCCGGTGGCGGGCTCGGTCACGGCGTGCTCGCCGCCGCCGAGCGGCCGGGACTGCCAGGTCTTGGGGTCGAGCAGGGGCATGCCATGGCTCCAATCAGTCGACGTGGCATCGACAGTCGGTCGAGGTGAGGAGCCGCGGTCCGCAGCGTGGACCGTCAGCTCCCCAGGGGAAGTCCCGTGTAGAGCGCGGCCAGTTCGGCGGCCGCATGGGGGGATTCCGCGATGCGGCGCAGCCGGGCATGCTGCAGCCGCTCCTCGAAGGCGCCCCCACCTGGTTGAGCGTGCAACATCGTAGTCATGTCGAACGAGAATCGGGTGACTTGCCACACACGTTCGAGGCACAACTGTGAATAGGAATCGAGGAGTTGCTCGCTCCCGGTCCGCTCCAGATGCGCGAAGGCACGCCCGAGGAGCCGTACGTCGGAGATGGCCAGATTGAGACCCTTGGCCCCGGTCGGCGGCACGATGTGCGCCGAGTCCCCGGCGAGCAGCAGCCTTCCGTACCGCATGGGCTCGGTGAGGTAACTGCGCATCGGTGTCACGGACTTGGCAGTGATCGGCCCGCGGGCGAGCTGCCAGCCGTCGTCGGTGGCGAAGCGGGCGTCGAGCGTGTCCCAGATCAGCTCGTCGGGCCAGTCGGCCGGATCCGTGCCGTTCGGTACCTGGAGGTAGAGCCGTGACACGGCGGGCGAGCGCATGCTGTGCAGGGCGAAGCCGTCCTGCCCGCGCGCGTAGATCAACTCCTCGCAGGAGGGCGGCACATCGGCCAGGATCCCGAGCCAGGAGTACGGGTAGTCGCGGCCGTAGGTGCGCTGCGCGGGGATCGCGGGCCGGGAGATGCCGTGGAAGCCGTCCGCGCCGACCACCCAGTCGCACTCCAGAGTCTGCTCGCGTCCCTCGTGGCGGAACAGGATGCGCGGCGAGCCGCTGTCCGGCTTCTCGATCTCGTACGCCTCGGCCTCGAACAACAGCGGTGGCCCGTCGGCCAGTTGGAGCGCGATCAGATCCTTCACGATCTCCGTCTGCGCATAGATCGTGACCGTGCGGCCGGCCAGGGACGGGAAGTCGATGTGGTGGCGGGTGCGGTCGAAGCGCAGCTCGATGCCGTGGTGCACCAGGCCTTCTGCGTCGAGCCGGGCGCCGGCGCCGCAGGCGCGCAGGGCCTCGACCGTGCCCTGTTCGAGCATGCCGGCGCGCTGGCGCTGTTCCGCGTACGCACGGGTGCGGGCCTCCAGGACCACGCAGTCGATGCCTTCGAGGTGAAGGAGCCGGGCAAGCAGCAGCCCCGCGGGACCGCCGCCGATGATGCCGACACGGGTGCGCATCAGGCAGGACACCCCCGACGGCCGTCCGGGCGTGCCGCGTCGCTGGTCATCGCCGCCTCCCCTTCAGCCGAGAGCGCTATGAGTCTCGATCTCGGCCGGGCCCCTGTCAACGCACTGCCGCACAACGGGAACCCGTCCCTCTCCTCCCGCTGACCCCACTCCACCCACCTGCTACTTTGCGCGCAATGACCTTCCCGCTCCGACAGGGCGGGGCACGGTGGGGGTGACAGGGGTGGCGACGTCCAATCGGCAGCGCCGGACGACCATCGGCGACGTGGCGCGCGCGGCGGGCGCCTCGATCTCGACGGTCTCGCGCGTGGTCAACGGCGTGGACTCGGTGGACGCGGCGCTCGCGGAGCGCGTACGGCAGGTCATCGTCGAGCTCGGCTACCGGCCGAACGCGGCGGCGCAGGGCCTCGCGCGGGGGCGTTCGGGCACGATCGGCGTCCTGGTGCCCGATCTCGCCAACCCGTACTTCCACGACATGCTCAAGGCGCTGTCCGACGTGGCGCGCGGCAGCGGGCGCCGGGTCCTGGTGATGGACTCGGGCGAGGACCCGTACGAGGAGCGGGAGCTCGCGGACGATCTGATCCGGCACTCGGACGGCATCTTGCTGTGCTCACCGCGGATGCCGCGCTCGGACCTGGCCGATCTCGTCCGGCGCGGCCACCCGATGGTGGTCGCCAACCGGGTGCTGCTCGGCCTCGAACTGCACACCATCACCGCGGACTTCTTCCGCGGCATGCTCGCGGTCTGCGGGCACCTCGCGCAGCTCGGCCACCGCGAGGTGGTCTATCTCGCCGGCCCGGAGGCCTCCTGGGCCAACGCCGAACGGCTGCGTGCGCTCGCCGCCGCGGAGGACTTCGGGCTCACGTTCCGCGCCGTCCCGTGCGGCGCGACCATGGAGGCCGGATACGAGGCGGCGCCCTCGGCTCTCGAAGGCGGCACGCGCGCGGTGGTCGCGTACAACGACTTCGTGGCGCTCGGCGCGCTCGCCCGGTTCAAGGACCTCGGGGTGCGGGTGCCCGAGGACGTCTCCGTGACCGGTTTCGACGACATCGAGATGGCGCGCTACTCCTCGCCCGCGCTGACCACGGTGGGCGTGCCGCGCGGGCGCCTCGCCCGGCTCGCGGGCGAGGCGCTGCTCCGGCAGATGCAGGGGTCCGCCCCGATGGATCCGGAAGCTGTCCCCGTCCAGCTGCAGGTACGGGGGTCGACCGCCGCGCCCGCGTGAGCAGGTCACGGCACCGGCTCAGCTGGACTCCCGCACCACCATCGAAGCCGCAAGCAGATCGTGCACCTCGGGCCCGGCGCCCGGCGCGCGCACAACCCGGTCGAGCAGCTCGGCGAGTACCTGCCCCGACGGCATCTTCAGATGGACGGTGCTGAGCCGGGGGCGGACGAGCCTGCCGAGCAGCAGGTCGTCGGCGCCGATCACGGCCGTCTCGCCGGGCACCTCGACGCCCGCGTCCTGCAGCGCCCGCATCAGGAGCATCGCGTACTCGTCGTTGTACGCGAACACGCCGTCCAGGCCCAACGCCCGCCAGCGCCCCGCCAGTTCGGCCGCCGACTCCTCCGTATAGGCGAGGGGCAGCGGCACGACCTCGGCGCCCGCCGCGGCGGCCGCCTCACGGACGCCTTGGAGACGCGGCTCGGAGAACACCTGCAGGCCCGTCTCCGCGGGCACCACGACCCCGATCCGCCGCCGGCCGCGCTCCACCAGATGCGCACCCGCGCAGCGTCCGACCTCGCGGTGGTCCATGAGCAGCGCATGCGCGCCCGCGACCCGCTCGGGCCCCAGCGTGACCACGGCCTTCGCACCGGCCCGCTTGAGCACCTCGACCTGCCCCGGCGCGAGCATGCCGGGCACGAACACGGCCACCGGCCGCAGCTCCGCCCACGCCCGGGCGGCCTCGTCGCCGCCCATGCCGACGCTGCCGTACTGGACGACGGTGTAGTCGAGACGGCGCAGTGCCCAGTGCAGCTCGTTGAGGAAGTGGCTGAACAGCGGGCCGACCGGGACGTGCGAGGCGGGCATCAGGACCATCCGCGAATGCCCGGCGCGCAGACTGCGCGCGGCGGCGTGCGGCACATAGCCGAGCTCCTCGGCGGCGGCGCGCACGCGGTGCCGGGTGGGTTCGCTGATGCGGACGGAAGAGGTGTTGTTCAGGACGTACGAGACCGTCGCACGGGACACACCGGCGAGCCGGGCCACATCGGCGCTGGTCGGTACCGGCCGGGGCCCCTGCGCTTCCTCGCTCTCGATGGGCGGCTGTCCCGCCTGTTTCGGAATCTGCACCATGACGTGCCGCATCCTTCCAGACGGACTTGTGCCACCCCTTACCGCACACCCTTACCGGCCGGTAACGTGCGGTCCTGCCCGTGCAGCCGACCCCCGAGGTGGCCCATGACACCCGCCCGTACCGCAGGCCTCGCCGAGACCGCCCGGGCGCTGGCCGCCGGTGAGCAGTCCTCCGTCGCCCTCGTCGAGGAGAGTCTCGCCCGGATCGAGGCGACCCAGTCCTCGCTCAACGCGTTTCGCCGGATACGGGCCGAGGCCGCGCTCACCGAGGCCCGCGAGGCCGACCGGCGCCTCGCGTCCGGTGAGCGGCTGCCGCTGCTCGGCGTACCGGTCGCGGTGAAGGACGACATGGACGTCGCCGGGGAGCCGACGGCGTTCGGCTGCGCCGGGGACTTTCCCGTCAAGGAGCGGGACGCGGAGGCCGTACGGCGGCTGCGGGCGGCCGGTGCCGTGATCGTCGGGAAGACGAATACCTCCGAACTGGGGCAGTGGCCGCACGCCGAGGGTCCGGCTTTCGGCAACACCCGCAACCCCTGGAACACCGGCCACACACCGGGCGGTTCGTCCGGCGGCTCGTCGGCCGCCGTCGCCGCCGGTCTTGTGCCGGCCGCGCTCGGGTCGGACGGCGCGGGTTCGGTACGGATCCCGGCCGCCTGGACGCATCTCGTCGGGATCAAGCCGCAGCGCGGCCGGATCTCGTCCTGGCCGGACGCCGAGGCCTTCCAGGGCATCACGGTCAACGGGACGCTCGCCCGCACGGTCGCGGACGCGGCGCTCCTTCTCGACTGCGCGAGCGGCAGCCACGAGGGCGATCTGCACCGGCCGCCCGCGATCCGCGCGGCCGAGGCCGCCGGGCGCGAGCCGGGGCGGCTGCGGATCGCGCTCTCCTTCAAGATGCCGTTCACGGCCACGCCCAAGCGGCTGCACCCCGAGATGCGCGGCGCCGTCACCGCTCTCGCCGAGAAGCTCGCCGCGCTCGGCCACACCGTCAAGTCCGCCGACCCCTCGTACGGACGGATCGGGCTCACCTTCGTGCCGCGCGCCACCGCGGGGATCGCCGAGTGGGTGGAGCGTGTGCCGGACCCCTCGCTGCTCGATCCGCGCACGCGCGAAGCCGCCCGCCTCGGCCGGCTGCTCGGCGGGGCGCCGCTGCGGGCCGCGCGCAAGGCGGAGGCGCGGCTGCACCGGCGGGTCGGGGCGCTGTTCTCCTCGTACGACGTGATCCTGGCGCCCACCACCGCCACTCCCCCGCCGCGGGTCGACACCATCTCCCGGATGGGCGGGCTGCGCACGGACCAGGCGATGATCGCGGCCTGCCCCTACGCATGGACCTGGAACGTGCTCGGCTGGCCCGGCGTGAACGTGCCCGCCGGATTCACCGAGGCCGGTCTGCCGCTGGGGGCACAGCTTCTCGGACCGGAGGGCAGCGAGCCGCTCCTGATCTCGCTGGCGGCGCAGCTGGAGAGCGAGCTCAAGTGGTACGAGCAGTGGCCCGACGCGGCCGTGAGTGTCTGAACCGCCGCCTGCGGAGGGTCAGTTGAGCCGTACAGTGAACGCGTGGACGAGACGTCGATGGTGGGCCTGACAGGACGGGTGACCGGCACGGTCGGGCCCGGGCTCGTCGGCGAGGTGATCGTGCGGATCCGGGGCGGCGCGGAGCATTTCCTCGCGTATCCCGCCTCGGCGAAGGACCGGATCGACACCGGCACGGTGGTGATGATCGTCGAGTACCAGCCACCGCGGACCGTCTATGTCCAGGCGGCATACGGAACTTGACGTACCGGCGGCCGATTTCGTCAGGACCGCAACAACACCTCCCCGGTGTCTTCACCGCTGCCGGGCCGGGCAGGACACTCCCCACACGGCGCCGGTCGGCGCCGTTGACAAGGGGGGTTGCCGATGGGGATCGGCATCGTAGTGGGGCTCGCGGTCGGCGCTCTGGTCGTCGTCGTGATCCTGTTCAAGGCCATGTGGCGGGTCGCCGAACCCAATGAGGCGCTGGTCATCTCCGGTTCCAAGCACCGCACCGAAGGACTCGGCGAGGGCATGGGGTTCCGGATCGTGACCGGGCGCGGCACGCTCGTCATGCCCGGGGTACAGGCCGTACGGCGGCTCTCGCTGGATCTCAACGAGACCGAGCTGTCCGTGGACTGCGTCACCCACCAGGGCATTCCGCTCAAGGTCCGTGGTGTGGTGATCTTCAAGGTCGGCGACGACTTCGTGTCGATCGCCAACGCGGCCCGCCGCTTCCTCGACCAGCAGCGTCTGATGGCCGAGCGCGTGCACAACGTCTTCGCGGGTCATCTCCGGTCCATCGTGGGCGGGTTGACGGTCGAGGACATGATCCGTGACCGGGACAAGCTGACGGGGCAGACCCGGGCCGCGTGCGGTACGGAGATGGAGAAGCTGGGTCTCATCGTGGACTCGCTGCAGATCCACGAGATCGAGGACCCGACCGGATACATCCAGAACCTGGCGATGCCGCACGCCGCGGCCGTCCAGCGCGATGCGCGGATCGCCCAGGCGGAGGCCAACCGGCGGGCCACCGAGGCCGAGCAGCAGGCACAGGCGCGGATGGCGGAGGCCACCAGGGACAGCGAGATCCTGCAGGCCGGCTACAAGGCCGAACGGGACCGGGCGAGCGCCGAGTCGGCGCAGGCCGGCCCGCTCGCCGAGGCGGCCTCGCGGCAGGAGGTCGTGGTGCAGGAGACGCGGGTCGCGGAGCTGGAGGCGCGGCGCAGGGAGCAGCAGCTGCAGGCCGATGTCCGCAAGCCCGCGGACGCCAAGGCGTACGAGACCCGCACCCTCGCCGAGGCCGAACGCGACGCCCGCGTCTCGGCCGCCGAGGCACAGGCCAAGGAGACCGAACTGGCCGGCGCCGCCGACGCGGCGGCGACCCGGGTGACCGGTCAGGCGGACGCCGCCGCGGCCGAGGCGCGGGGTCTGGCGGCGGCCGCGGCGGTACGGGCCAAGGGTCTGGCCGAGGCGGATGCCATCAAGGCGCGGGCGGAGGCGCTCGCGCGGAACCAGGAGGCGGTGATCGCCCAGCAACTGGCCGAGAACTGGCCGGAGATCGTCCGCGCGGGCGCCGGCGCCTTCGAGTCGGTGGACAACATGGTGGTGCTCAACGGGGCCGACGGCATGAGCGATCTGTTCGCGAAGGCCCTCACCATGGGCGGAACCGGGCTCGGTCTCGCACGCCAGCTGATGGCGGCGATGAACGGCAGCGGGCAGGTGAACGGGGAAGGCCGGCTCGACGCGCTGGTCAACGGGAGCGGGCCGGCCAGGACGGAATCCGTACCGGTGGAGGCCATGAGGACGGAACCCGTGCCGCTGGACGAGGACGCACCCCACAAGGCGGACTGACCCGGCCCGCAAGGACGTCGGCCCGGTCTCACCCCCGGGCCAGCGTCCGCCACAGTGCGGGGTCCTCGAAGTTCAGCGCCCACAGCGCCGTGTTGCGGACCCCGTGCTTGCGCAGCACCGGCAGATGGGCCTCGGTGCCGCGCGCGTCCTGGTACCAGACCTCGCGCCGCTGCTTCTTCTCCGTGTACGAGAAGTGGGGCGTCTTCGACACCGGATCGAACCGGTAGCGGGCCCCGACCTTGCGGCGCAGCTCCTCCGCGGACTGCCAGGTGACACCGCGGGCGCGGGTCGGCTTGCCGCTGGCGGCCCAGTCCCAGCCGAACGCGGGCAGCGCCATCTCGATCTTCTCCCTGGGCACGAGCCGCGTGGCGTGCTTCAGGATGTCCTCGTACCAGTCGGGCGAGGAGACGGGCCCGGGCTTTCCGCCCGCCCAGTGCAGGTTGTACGCCATGATCCGCAGCCGGTCGCTGACAGCGCCGAGCCGCCGGTAGTCCCAGATCCGGCCGTTGCCGCGCGCCTGCGGCGACACGGTGGTGATGCACTGCTTGCGCTCGGCGTGCAGGCGGCGGCACAGCTCGGTGATGAACTCGGCGTACCGGGCGCGGACTTCTTCGTACCGGTCGTCCGGGCTGGTCGCATGGGTCTCGTAGTCGATGTCGAGACCGTCGTACGCGCGGCTGCGTACCGTCGTCATCAGGGCGTCGAGATGCCGGGCGCGGCGCTTCGGGTCGGTGACGAGGGCGGCGAGCCGGCCGGGCCCGAGGCGTTCGTGCACCGTGGGCACCACCTTGATCCCGGCCTTGTGCAGCCCGTCGATCACCCGCTTGTCGCCCGCGCCCATGTGCGGCGCGACGCGGCCGTCGTCCTTCGCCTCGTACCAGAACGGGCTGACGGTGTGCAGCTGGTCCCGGTGGCGCAGCGCGGTGCGGTACGCGGCCTCCTGCTCCCAGTACGGCAGCCAGCCGGAGACCGTACGCGGCGCGGGGGCCACCTCCTGGTCGTTGCCGGACGGCTGCCCCGGTGCGGGCGGAGGTGCGGCGGCGAGGGTCAGGGCGAGGGCTGCGGCGGCGAGTGCGATACGGGCTGACATGAGCCGAGCCTGTGGTCCCTGTGCGCTCCCCGCGCTGCGGGCTGCTCCGGACAGGCCCTAACGTGACCCCACCGGAGCGTATGGAGGGTGGAGCAGGAATGACGGAACAGCAGGCGGCCACGCAGGACTGCGTACCGGGCCGCGGCGGACCGCATGCGACGGCGGAGGCCGAGCCGCACGAGGTGGGCGCCGTCCACATGGAGTACGCGCCCGCGCACGACGGTGATCCCGATCCCGGCGAGATCGTGTGGACCTGGGTGCCGTACGAGGAGAACGACGGCCGGGGCAAGGACCGTCCTGTCCTCATCGTGGCCCGCGAGGCCGCCGGCACCCTGCTCGGCATCCAGCTGTCCAGCAAGCGCCATGACCACGACCGAGAGTGGGTCGCGCTCGGCAGCGGGCCCTGGGACAGCTCGGGCCGCGAGTCCTGGGTGGACCTGGACCGGGTCCTGCGGATCCACGAGCGTGGGATGCGCCGTGAGGCGTGTGCGCTGGACCGGGGACGGTTCCAGCTGGTGGCGCTCAAGCTGCGCGAGCGGTACGGGTGGAGCTGAACCGGGCGGTCCCGGTGAGCTGAGCGCTACGGCTTCGGGAAGGCGTGCTCGAACGCGGCGCGGGTGCTGCCCTGCCGGTCGAGCACGCCGAACACCACCCGCTCGAAGTGCCCGGCGAAGCGTCCGCCACCGGTGAGCAACTCCCGGAAGGCACCGGCCACTTGGGCCGGATCGTTCTGGAACACACCGCAGCCCCAGGCACCGAGGACCAGATGCCGGTAGCCGTGGGCGACGGCGGTCTCCAGGACGCGTTCGGCGCGCGCGGCGAGCGCCGCCCCGATGCGGTGCGCCTCGTCCGGGCGGCTGCGGCGGATGACTCCCGCGTTCGGGGCGGGCGAGGTCAGAAAGCCCACGCGGTACGGCTCTTCGAGCAGCTTGCCGCTGTCGTCGCGGAACACCGGCACCGCCGGCGCGTGGACGACCCGGTCCGTGTAGAAGGCGTCGCGGTGCTCGCGGTGGTACGCGTAGAACTCGGGCGCCTCCCGCAGACACGTGTACAGGGCGGAGGCGCGGCAGAGCGCCTCCTCCTGGGCCTGGGCCCCGTTCAGGAAGCCGCCGCCGGGATTGCGGGCGGAGGCGAAGTTGAGCACGGCGACGGGCCGGCCGGTCCCGCTCGCGAGGCGGCGGGCCGCCTGGGTGCTGCTCTCCCCGGTGACCTCGAACTCCGTGGTGTACGCGGCGTCGGGGGCGCAGGCAACCGGGCCGGGGCCGTGCAGCTCCGTACCGGCGCGTGCGGCCTCGATGTCCGCCTTGAGATCGACAGTGCGGCCGGCGGGCGAGGTGTAGCTCCCCGCTGCGACGATGGTCTCGGTCGCCCTGGCGAGCTGGCGCAGGCGTGCGCTCATCGGTGAATCCCCCGTGGTGGTGCGGTAGTGCGTCACCACGCATCCTGCGGGCGAGGGGGCGGCGCGGGCAACGGAATTCTTCCGCTGCCCGCCTGGTCTGGCCCCGCCTGGCCTGTCCCCCGCTGGCCTGTCCCCGGCCTCGTCTGCCCCCGCCCGCCCGGCCTCTGCCCCTTCTCCACCTGCTATTCGTGCGTGTCGAGGAGCTTCGTGATCTGCCGCGAGGCCTCGCGCGCGGTCTCCTCCGGGTCCGCACCCGTCAGGACGTCCGTCATGTAGCGCTTGATCGGGTTGTCGGCCTCGACGGCCGCCCAGCGCGGGGAGTTGGGCGTGGCGCGGCCACGGACCGCACCTTCGGCCATCGCGGCCACGCCCGGCTTCCCGTCGACCACCGAGGCCAGCGTGGTCTTGTTGGGGACGTAGTCCATGGTCGTGGCCAGTTCCTTCTGCCAGCGCTCGCCCGCAAGCGCCTTGACCACGTTCATCGCCGCCCACTCCTGGTCGGTGCGCTCGGGGATGACGAGGTCGGAGCCGCCGGTGAAGACCGCACCCGGCCGGCCCGCCTGCTTGCCCGGTACGGGGAAGTAGCCGATCTTTCCGGCGAGTTCGGGGTTGGCCTCCTCGATCAGCTTCGCGGCACCCGGCACGGTGATGATCTGGGCGACCTTCCCTTTCGCGAACACGTCGGTCTGCGGCGGCGTCTGTTCGTCGGCGTCCTTCGGGCCCTTGCCCAGCGCCTGCAACCGCGCGTAGAAGTCCATTCCCGCGAGGGCCTGAGGGCTCTCCAGCGTGCCGGTCCAGGTGCCGTCCTTGTCGACGGCGAGTTCGCCGCCCTCCTCCCAGATGAATCCGGCGAGGGTGTACCAGTCCTGGCCGGCGAGGTAAATGCCCTGCTGCGAGCCGGAGTTGAGCTCCTCCGTCTGGGCGATCCACTCCTCACGGTCCTTCGGCGGATTCTTGATGCCCGCGGCGGCGAACAGGTCCTTGTTGTAGAGCACGACACGGTTGGCCGCGTACCACGGGATGCCGAACTGGGAGCCGTCGACGGAGCCGGGCTCGGCGAGACCCGGCAGCCAGTCCTCCATGCCGAGGTCCCGCATCGACTCCAGGGACAGGTCGAGCACTCCGCCCTGGTCGACGTACTGCGCCACCTGGGTGTTGCCGATCTCGATCACATCGGGAGCGCTCGCGTCGTCGCTCGCCAAGGCCTCGTTGACCTTCTCGCCGATGCCTGTCCACTCCTGGATACGGATGTCGAGGTCCACATCGCCGTTCTCGGCCTCGTACTCCTTCTCGAACTTCGCGAGGAAGCCCTTCGATGCGCTGTTCTGCATCAGCCACACCGTGACCTTGTCACGCTCCTGTGACCCGCCCATGGACAAGCTTCCGCAGCCTGTCAGCGCAGCCAGCGTCAAGAGGGAAAGGGGCAGAGCGACGGTGCGGTGCTTCACGCGGCTCACCTTCAGCGCAGGGACAGAGAGGATGGCCCGACGTGGGGGAAAGCGCGGTGACGCTTGGACGGGTGTGGCCCTGGAGTTTGGTATGTACCAATGCGTCGGTCAAGAGGCCTGGGGGTCCCATCTCACTCCGTGACACATGGTGCTCACGGAGCCTTCCCCTCCATCTCGCGCGGCACCTTCGTATCAGGCACCGTGGAGTGACCGAATCGACCACCCCAAAGGAGTGCGACCGCCATGTCGGACCACACGTACCGGGTCACGGAGATCGTCGGCACCTCCACGGAAGGAATCGACCAGGCCGTACACAACGGGATCGCCCGTGCCGCGCAGACGCTGCGGGGTCTTGACTGGTTCGAGGTGACGCAGGTGCGCGGCCATATCGAGAACGGTGAGGTGGCCCACTTCCAGGTGGGTCTGAAGGTGGGCTTCCGCCTGGAGGACACCGAGTAACGGCCAGCGGCTTCGGTGCCACCGCCCGCTCACGTGCTTCGGCGTCGCCGCCCCCTCACCCTCAGGTGCGGCCTTCGGTCTCCTGCGCCTCCTTCAGGGCCTGCGAGGAGTCGGCCCAGCGGGCCCGTACGACCTTGAAGCCGGCGCGTTCGGCGGCGTCGCACACCAGCTCGTCGTCGTCCACGAGCATCCGCACCTCACGGCCGCGGGCCAGCCTGCGCAGCACCTCGAGCTTGGTGATGCGGGCGGGCCTGCGGTCGCTGTCGCGCCGCATGTGCATCCGGCCCTCGGGCAGCCCGTGCCGCGCGAGCCACGCCACGGTGTCGGCGCGGCAGCGCTCGGGGCGGCCGGTGAGGTACTGGATCTCGCACTCCTCGGCGCTCTGCAGGACCAGCTCGATGCCGCGCGCGAGCGGCAGGTCCTCGGGTGCCGCGGCGAAGAATCCGGTCCAGTCGCGCGGCTTGCGCTCCAGGAAGCGCTGCCGGTGTGCGGTGTCGGCGAGGGTGTTGTCCAGGTCGAACACGGCGACCGGGCGGCGTACGGCATCCATGGCACCCACCCTAACCAGGGAATCCTGAGCGTTCGCGAGCGTTGTACGGGACGTGACTTCCGCCGACGCAGCCGCCTCAGCCCTCGCACGGACCCGTCTCTCCGTACTCGACCGCTCCCGTACGCGCACCGGGCAGGATCCCGCGCGCTCACTGCGGGACACGGTGCGGTTCGCGCAGCAGGTGGAGGCGCTCGGCAGGTTCCACCGCTTCTGGGTGGCCGAGCACCACAGCGTGCCCGGTGTCGCGGGTTCGGCGCCGACCGTGCTCGCCGCGGGTATCGCGGCGGCCACCTCCACGATCCGGGTGGGCACGGGTGGCGTGATGCTGCCGAACCACCAACCCCTGGTCGTGGCCGAGCAGTTCGGGGTGCTCGACGCGCTGTATCCCGGCCGGATCGACATGGGGCTCGGTCGCAGCGTCGGCTTCACGGGCGGGGTGCGCAAGGCGCTCGGGCACGACAAGGACGACGCGGAGGACTTTGCCGGCCAGCTGGAGGTGCTGCTCGGCTATCTCACCGGCACGCAGACGGCCCACCCCCAGGTGCACGCGTATCCCGCGGAGGGGCGGCGGATACCGCCGTTCGTCCTGGCGATGGGCGAGGGCGCGGACATCGCGGCGGACGCCGGGCTGCCGCTGGTGATCGGCGATCTGCGCGGCCGCGCGCGGATGGTGGCGGCGATCGGCCGCTACCGCGACGGATTCAAGCCCTCCGTCTGGGCGGACGAGCCGTACGTGATGATCGCGGGCGAGGTCGCGATCGGCGAGACGGCCGAGGCGGCGCGCCGGCTCCTGATCCCCGAGGCGTGGTCGATGGCGTACTCCCGTACACACGGCGTCTTCCCGGCCTTGGAGCCCGTCGAGGAGACCCTGGCCCGCGACATGACCCCCAAGGAGCGCGAACTCTTCGAGTCGGGACTCCAGGGCAAGCTGTACGGCACGGAGACCGAGGTGGCAGCCGCACTGGCGGAGGTGATCACGGCGACGGGCGCGGACGAGGTGATGGTCACGACCTCGACGTACGACCGCGACGAGCTGCTGGCGTCGTTCGCACGGCTGGCGAACCTTTGAGCCCCTGCGGCGTTTGAGCAGACCATCCAGCCCCTGCGGCGTTTGAGCAGATCCGAACGAAGTTCGGATGCCGGGGTCCGGGGCGCAGCCCCGGTTTCGGGAAGGGGCGGGGCGGGGAGAAGAGCCCGCCGCAGGCGCACCGACCCGCACCCCCACCCACCCGCGCCCAACAAGCCCCGACCTGGGACAATGGGGCCAACCCCACCCCGGAGCACCCCCACATGCACGACCAAGAAATCCGCATCCGCGGAGCCCGCGAGCACAACCTCCGATCCGTGGACGTCGACATCCCCCGCGACCGCCTCGTCGTGTTCACCGGCGTCTCCGGATCCGGCAAGTCCTCCCTCGCCTTCGGCACCGTCTACGCCGAGGCCCAGCGCCGCTACTTCGAATCGGTCGCCCCGTACGCCCGCCGGCTGATCCACCAGATCGGCGCCCCGAAGGTCGGCGAGATCACCGGCCTGCCCCCGGCGGTCTCGCTCCAGCAGCGCCGTACGACGCCGACCTCGCGTTCCAGCGTCGGCACGGTCACCACCCTGTCCAACTCGCTGCGCATGCTCTTCTCCCGCGCGGGCGACTACCCGGCCGGCGCCGAGCGCCTCGACTCGGACGCCTTCTCTGCGAACACCGCCGTCGGCGCCTGCCCCGCCTGCCACGGCCTGGGCCGCGTCCACCGCACCACCGAGGACCTGCTCGTCCCCGATCCCTCCCTCTCGATCCGCGAGGGCGCGATCGCCGCCTGGCCCGGCGCGTGGCAGGGCAAGAACCTGCGGGACATCCTGGACGCCCTCGGCTACGACGTGGACCGGCCCTGGCGGGAGCTGAAGCAGGCGGACCGCGACTGGATCCTGTTCACGGAGGAGCAGCCGGTCGCCACCGTGCATCCGGTGCGCGACGCCGAGCGGATCCAACGCCCTTACCAGGGCACGTACATGAGCGCTCGGCACTACGTCCTGAAGACCTTCGCGGAGTCGAAGAGCCAGACCCTGCGGAGCAAGGCCGAGCGCTTCCTCGAGAGCACCCCGTGCGCGACCTGCGGCGGCAGCCGGCTGCGACCCGAGGCACTCGCCGTCACCTTTGCGGGCCGCACCATCGCCGAACTGGCCGCGCTCCCCCTCGACCGCCTGGCCGCCCTGCTCGCCGAAGCCCACGGCGACGAGACCGTCCAGGTGCTCACCGCCGATCTGCTCGCCCGGATCGCGGTCGTCACCGAACTCGGCCTCGGCTATCTGGCCCTCGACCGCCCGACGCCCACCCTGTCCGCCGGCGAGCTCCAACGCCTGCGCCTTGCCACGCAGTTGCGGTCGGGCCTGTTCGGCGTGGTCTACGTACTCGACGAGCCGTCCGCCGGTCTGCATCCGGCCGACACCGAGGCACTGCTCGCGGTACTGCGCCGCCTCAAGGCCGCGGGAAACTCGGTCTTCGTCGTCGAACACCACCTGGAGGTCGTCCGCGAGGCGGACTGGCTGGTCGATGTGGGACCCGGAGCCGGCGAGCACGGCGGCCGGGTGCTGCACAGCGGCCCGGTCGCGGAGCTCGCGGATGTCGCCGAGTCGGCCACGGCCCGCCATCTGTTCGCCCGCGACAGCGCTCCGGTACGTGAACTCCGTACACCTGACGGCTGGTTGAAGCTCACAGGCGTCGAGCTGCACAATCTGCGCGGGGTCGACGCCGAGTTCCCACTCGGGGTGTTCACAGCCGTCACCGGCGTCTCGGGATCGGGCAAGACCACCCTGGTCGGCCAGGCCCTCGCGCCACTGCTGGCGGGCGAGCCGGGCCCCGGCCGCCTCGACGGTGCGGTCGACCGCGTCGTCCAGGTCGACCAGCGGCCCATCGGCCGTACCCCGCGCTCCAATCTCGCCACGTACACCGGGCTCTTCGACGTCGTACGGAAGGTCTTCGCGGAATCCGACGAGGCGCGGGCACGCGGTTACAAGGCCGGGCGGTTCTCGTTCAACGTGGCCGGGGGCCGGTGCGAGACCTGCCAGGGGGAGGGCTTCGTCTCGGTGGAGCTGCTCTTCCTGCCCAGCACGTACTCCCCCTGCCCGGACTGCCACGGCGCCCGCTACAACTCCGAGACACTGCAGGTCGCTTACCGGGGCCGTTCCATCGCCGAGGTGCTCGACCTGTCCGTGGAGGCGGCCGCGGAGTTCCTCGCCGGGATCCCCGCCGCCGCCCGCTCCTTGCAGACGCTCCTGGACGTGGGCCTCGGACATCTGCGGCTCGGGCAGCCCGCGACGGAGCTGTCGGGCGGCGAGGCCCAGCGGATCAAGCTCGCCACGGAACTGCAGCGCACGCGGCGCGGACACACTCTGTATCTGCTCGACGAGCCGACCACCGGGCTGCATCCGGCCGATGTCGAGGTGCTGATGCGCCAGTTGCACGGTCTGGTCGACGCCGGCCACACCGTCATCGTCGTCGAGCACGACATGGACGTGGTCGCGGGCGCGGACTGGGTGATCGACCTGGGTCCGGGCGGCGGCGCCGACGGCGGCCGCATCGTGGCGGCGGGCCCGCCCGCCGAGGTCGCCCGTACGGCCGGCAGCCGGACCGCCTCGTATCTGGCGGCCCGGCTGGGGAGTTGATGCACCGGCCGCTGGGTCCCGGCGATCAGACGGCCGCCCCGGGCGACTTCGCCGGCGCCACATGAGCGAACCAGCGGGCCGTCTCCTCATCGGTGAGGACACGCTCCAGGACGAGATCGCCCTTCATGCCGGGGAAGAACCGTCCGGCCGGCCAGCCGCGCTGATACGGCGGCGGGTCGAGCACAAGGAGCCGCGCACCGTCGACGACGGGTATGTCCACCGGCGCGCCCTCGTTCCAGATCCAACTGCCGTCCGCGGCGACCAGGTTGAACGAGCCGGTGGTCGGCACCTGCCCGGGCGCGTCCCGGCACACGGCCGCCTCCTGCGCCGAGGGGACATACGCGTCCACATGGCCACCGCCCGCGAGCAAGTGGGCGAGCAGTGTGTGCAGCTGGAAGTTGTCGCCGATGCCGCTCATGCGCAGCGCATAGCCCCTGCCGCTCGCATGGTCCAGGGCGACGAGCGGTTCTTCGTCGAGGACCATCAGTGCGTACGTGAGGCACTTGAAGTCATGCCCTGACGCCTCCTCGACGGGGCGCAGCAGGGCGAGCACCTCGCTGCGCAGGGCCGGGTCGAGCGAGGTGCGGACGGCCGGGTGGTTGAGCATGGCCACCGCGGCCATCTCCCACTGCTGCAGCGTCCACCAGGCCATGGCCGCGTGCGGGCCGACACGTTCGAGCAGGGCGTCGTCCACGGCGGAGCTCTCCGGGTCGGGCAGCTCGCCGCCGCCGGTGGCCGCCCAGCGCTCGCAGAACTCCCCCGCCCCGCGCACGGCGTCGAGCAGCCCCTCGAAGACGGCGGGTGCGCAGGGCACGGCATCGGCGCCGCGTTCCACACACGCGCCCACGATCACGGCGACCGTGCCGCGCGGCCCCGGCGGCACGTCCATGAGCAGGCCGGCCAGACGGGCCCCGGCGGCCTGGACCTCCGGTTCCCCGGCTTCCCCGAAGTGCTCGTGCAGGGCGCCGAACGCCTGCTCCGCACGGTCGGCGTCCTGTGCGCGTACGGCGGTCTCGAAGTCCGCTACAGCTTCGAGCAGCCGCCCCTTCTGCTGTCGTCTGAAGATCATGCCGCGCAGCGTAGTCACCACCACCGACAACGACGGGGGCGGGGCGGGACCGGCATCACCGCCGGCCCCGTCCCGCCCTGTCCAGCGCCTACTTGGGCGCGACGAACTGCACATCCAGGTGGATCTTCACGACCTCGCCGAGCAGGCCCGGCGCGAAGGTCAGGCCGAATTCGCTGCGCCGGATCTCGCCGGTCGCCTCGAAGCCCGCGTGCTTGCTGCCGTCCATCGGCACGTCCACGACTCCGCCGAACTCCACGGCAAAGGTGATCGGCCGGGTGACGTCGCCGATGGTCAGATCGCCTTCCATCGTCCAGTCCTCGCCCTCACCCGCGAGCTTCGTCGAGCGGAAGCTCATCGTGGGGCGGCTGGCGACATCGAGCAGATCCGATGCGCGGACATGGGCATCACGGTCGGCGTTGCCGGTGTTGATGGATTCCAGGGCCACCGTCGCGGTCACCGAGGACTCGGCGAGGGTCTCGCCGACGACCAGTGAGGCGTCGAGCTGGTCGAAACGGCCGCGCACCTTGGAGATACCGAGGTGGCGAATGGTGAAACCGACCGCCGAGTGGAACGGGTCGAAGGCCCAGGTGCCGGCGGTCAGAGGGAGTGTGGTGGTCGGTGAAGTCGTCATGGCTCAACCCTGGCCCGGGGCAAGGGAGTCAGGAAGGCCGAGCTGAGGCTGGTAGTGACAGGGCCACCCTCCGCGGCGCGCCGCCTCATAGCATCGACCGGGTGAGCGACAACAAACTCGGCGCGTTCCTGCGCACCCGCCGCGAGGCCGTCACCCCGGCCGAGGTCGGCCTGCCCGAAGGCCCCCGCAGGCGGACGCCGGGACTGCGCCGCAGTGAGCTGGCGCTGCTCGCCGGCATCAGCGTGGAGTATCTGGCCCGACTGGAGCAGGGCCGCGACAACCACCCCTCACCCCAGGTGCTCGGTGCGCTGTGCGACGCGCTGCGGATGCCGCTGGACGACCGGCTGCATCTGCGGCAGCTCCTCAAGGGCGACGAGGACCACTTCCTGTGTGCCGTACGGCCGCTGCCGCAGCGTGATGTGCGGCCCACCGTACGGGCGCTCCTGAACCGGCTCGAACCCACACCGGCCGTGGTCGTGAACTATCTGGGCGAGATCGCCGCGTACACGGACGGCTACGAGCGGCTGGTCGGCCCGCTCGGCCTCCTGGACGCCGAGGTGCCGAGCCTGCCCCGCTACATCCTCAGCGACCCGCGCGCCAAGGAGGCCTATCCCGACTGGGAGCGGGCCGCCGACGAGCAGGTCGAGTTCATGCGGTTCGCGCTGACCCGGCAGGACCCGGTGACGATGGAGCTGGCCCAGGAGCTGACGATCACCGTCGGCAAGGCGTTCACCGACCGCCTCGCCACCCCGACGCGGCTCGCCCGGCGCAGCGGCACCGAGACGCTGCGGCATCCCGAGGCCGGCGAGCTGAGGCTCTCGTACGAGGTCCTCGAGCTCCCCGAGGCCGACGGCCAGCGGATGCTGGTGCATCTGCCGGCGGACGAGGCCACCGCCCGCGCACTCGACCTGCTCGACGGCCGCCGGCCCGGCTCGCTGCGGGCGGTCGGGGGCTGACCGGCCGCAGCAGCTCAGCGCTTCGCGGCCTTGCGGTTCGCCCGCAGCCACTCCTTGTTCATCGCCGCGATCGACGGCAGCGGGATGCCCTTCGGGCAGGCCGTCGCGCACTCGCCGGTAAGGGTGCAGCCGCCGAAGCCCTCGGCGTCCATCTGCCCGACCATGTCGAGCACGCGGGTCTCGCGCTCGGGCGCGCCCTGCGGCAGCACGTTGAGGTGGTTGACCTTGGCCGACGTGAACAGCATCGCCGACCCGTTGGGACAGGCCGCCACGCAGGCGCCGCAGCCGATGCACTCGGCATGCTCGAAAGCGAAGTCCGCGTCCGGCTTGGGCACGGGCGTGGCATGCGCCTCGGGGGCGGCGCCCGTCGGCGCGGTGATGTAGCCGCCCGCCTGGATGATCCGGTCGAAGGCCGAACGGTCCACGACCAGGTCCTTGACCACGGGGAACGCGGAGGCCCGCCACGGCTCGACGTCGATCGTGTCGCCGTCCTCGAAGGACCGCATGTGCAGCTGGCAGGTCGTGGTGCGCTCAGGCCCGTGCGCATCGCCGTTGATCACCAGGGAGCAGGCGCCGCAGATGCCCTCGCGGCAGTCATGGTCGAAGGCGACCGGGTCCTCGCCCTTGAGGATGAGCTCCTCGTTGAGGGTGTCCAGCATTTCCAGGAACGACATGTCCTGGGAGATGCCGTCCACCTCGTACGTGGACATCGCGCCGTCGGCGCCGGCGTTCTTCTGCCGCCAGACGCGCAGGGTGAGCTTCATGCGTAGCTCCGCTGAGTGGGGTGTACGTATTCGAAGGTCAGCTCTTCCTTGTGGAGTACGGGGGAAGCGCCCGTGTCGGTGAACTCCCAGGCGGCCGCGTACGAGAACTCCTCGTCCTTGCGCTCGGCCTCGCCGTCCGCGGTCTGCGACTCCTCGCGGAAGTGGCCGCCGCAGGACTCGCTGCGGTGCAGGGCGTCCAGGCACATCAGCTCGGCGAGTTCGAGGTAGTCGACGATGCGGTTGGCCTTCTCCAGGGACTGGTTGAACTCCTCGCCGGTGCCCGGGACCTTGATGCGCCGCCAGAACTCCTCGCGGATCTGCGGGATGCGCTCCAGGGCCTTGCGCAGGCCCGTCTCCGTACGTGCCATGCCGCAGAACTCCCACATCAGCTCGCCGAGTTCGCGGTGGAAGGAGTCCGGTGTGCGGTCGCCGTCGACGGAGAGGAGGAGGTTGAGGCGGTCCTCCGTCTCGGCCAGGACCTCCTGGACCACGGGGTGTTCGGGGCCCACCGCCTCGGTGAACGAGGTGCGCGCGAGGTAGTCGTTGATGGTGGACGGCAGCACGAAGTAGCCGTCGGCCAGACCCTGCATCAGAGCGGAGGCACCGAGGCGGTTGGCGCCGTGGTCGGAGAAGTTGGCCTCGCCGATCGCGAACAGGCCCGGGATCGTGGTCTGCAGGTCGTAGTCCACCCACAGGCCGCCCATCGTGTAGTGCACGGCGGGATAGATCCGCATGGGGACCTCGTACGGGTTCTCCGCGGTGATCCGCTCGTACATGTCGAAGAGGTTGCCGTACTTCTCCTCGACCTTGGCGCGGCCCATCCGCCGGATGGCATCGGCGAAGTCCAGGTACACGCCCTGGCCGCCGGGGCCCACTCCCCTGCCCTCGTCGCACACGTTCTTCGCGGCGCGCGAGGCGATGTCGCGGGGCACGAGGTTGCCGAAGGACGGGTAGATGCGCTCCAGGTAGTAGTCGCGCTCGTCCTCGGGGATCTCGTTCGCGGGGCGGGTGTCGCCCTTGGCCTTGGGCACCCAGATCCGGCCGTCGTTGCGCAGCGACTCGCTCATCAGCGTGAGCTTGGACTGGTGGTCGCCGGTGCGCGGGATGCAGGTCGGATGGATCTGCGTGAAGCAGGGGTTGGCGAAGTACGCGCCGCGGCGGTGGGCCCGCCAGATCGCGGTCGCGTTGGAGTTCATGGCGTTGGTGGAGAGGTAGAAGACGTTGCCGTAGCCGCCGGAGGCGAGCACCACCGCGTCCGCGAAATACGTGTCGATCTTCCCGGTGATCAGGTCGCGGGCGACGATGCCGCGGGCCCGGCCGTCGACCACGATCAGGTCGAGCATCTCCGTACGGGCATGCAACTCGACGTTCCCCGCGGCGATTTGGCGCGACAGCGCCTGGTAGGCGCCGAGCAGCAGCTGCTGTCCCGTCTGGCCGCGGGCGTAGAAGGTGCGGGAGACCTGGACGCCGCCGAAGGAGCGGGTGTCGAGCAGGCCGCCGTATTCGCGGGCGAAGGGCACGCCCTGCGCCACGCACTGGTCGATGATCTCGACGGAGATCTGCGCGAGGCGGTGGACGTTGGACTCGCGGGCGCGGAAGTCGCCGCCCTTGACGGTGTCGTAGAAGAGCCGGTGGATCGAGTCGCCGTCGTTGCGGTAGTTCTTCGCCGCGTTGATGCCGCCCTGCGCGGCGATCGAGTGGGCGCGGCGCGGGGAGTCCTGGAAGCAGAACTGGACGACGTGGTAGCCCTGTTCGGCCAGGGTCGCGCCCGCCGAGCCGCCGGCCAGACCGGTGCCGACGACGATCACGGTGTGCTTGCGGCGGTTGGCCGGGTTGACCAGCTTGGCCTCGAAGCGCCGCTTGTCCCAGCGCTCGGCCACCGGGCCTTCGGGCGCCTTGGTGTCGACGACCGGTTCGCCGGTCGCGTACTCCGCGAAGTTGTTCATGTCAGCTCACCACTCCGGTCATGACGGCGACGGGGACGGAGACGAAGCCCAGAGTCAGCACCAGGGCAAGGGTGTTGGCGCCCGTCTTGAGCAGGCGTTCCCGGCGGGCGTTGCCCACGCCGAGGGTCTGCGCGGCGCTCCAGAACCCGTGCCGTACGTGCAGGCCGACGGCGGTCACGGCGACGATGTAGATGACGTTGCCGTACCAGGTCGAGAAGGTGTCGATCACGTTCTGGTACGGGCGGCCGTGCTCGAAGCCGTCCGCGTGGACGGTGCCGGTGGTCAGGTCGAGGATGTGCCACACGATGAACAGGGCGAGGATGATCCCGCCCCAGCGCATGGTGCGGGTGGCGTAGCTCGCGCGCTTGCGCCGGTGCACGTACTTGGTCGGGCGCGCCTTGATGTCGCGCCGGCTCAGCTGGTACGCGGAGACGGCGTGCAGCACGACGGCCGCGACGAGCACGACGCGGATCACCCACAGCGTCCACTCGTAGTGCATCAGGGGCTCGCCGATGGTGCGCAGCCAGTGCGCGTACCCGTTGAACTCGTCCGAGCCGAAGAAGATCTTCAGATTGCCGAGCATGTGGGCGACCAGATAGCCGAGCATGATGAGCCCGCTCACGGCCATCACGGTCTTCTTGCCGATGGTCGAATCCCACAGAGAGCGTGCCGGGGAGGGTCGTTTACCCGGGGCGGTGCCCTTGACGGGCCGCGTTGCCAGAGCCATGGAGATGACGGTAGGGGCCAAGGACCTCATCGGTCCAAGACATGATCCAGCTCATTTCCATAGCCGATGCCTATCGTGCGGGTACGCTGCCGGTTATGCAGTTCCAACAGCTCCAGTACTTCGTCGCGGTCGCGGAGACCCTGCACTTCACGCGGGCGGCGGAGACGCTCCATGTGGCGCAGCCCTCGCTCTCCCAGCAGATCAAGGCGCTGGAGCGGGAGCTGGGTGCGGAGCTGTTCAGCCGGGCGCGCGGCAATATCGCGCTCACGGACGCGGGCGAGGCGCTGCTCCCCCTCGCGCGCCGCATCCTCGCGGACGCGGACACCGCACGCCTGGAGGTCCAGGAGCTGGCGCAGCTGCGGCGGGGCCGGGTCAGACTCGGTGCCACCCCGAGTCTGTGCACGGGCCTGCTGCCGGACATCCTGCGGGCGTTCCGCGACGAGTACCCCGGGGTCCAGCTGATCGTCGAGGAAGGCGGCTCGCACGACCTCGTCCGCGAACTGGCCCGCGGCGCACTCGACTTGGCGCTCGTGGTGCTGCCCCTTCCCACGCCCTCCCCCGCTCTGACCACGGTGGAGCTGCTGCGCGAGGACCTGGTGGTCGTCTCCGCCCCGGACGCGCCCGCGCCCGGCCGTGCGGGGCGTTCGGTACGGATCGCGGATCTGCAGGACGAACCGCTCGTGATGTTCCGGCACGGCTACGACCTGCGGGAGCTGACGGTGGCGGCCTGCCGCGCGGCCGGGTTCGAGCCGGACTTCGCGGTCGAGGGCGGGGAGATGGACGCGGTGCTCGGGTTCGTACGGGCGGGGCTCGGGGTCGCCGTGGTCCCGCGGATGGTGGCGATGCGGGCGGGCCTCGGCCTGCGGGTCACTCCGCTGACCCGCCCGGGCCTGCACCGGACGGTCGCCCTGGCCCACCGCAGCGACGTGGCGCCGCCACGGGCGGCGCGGGAACTGCAGCGGATGCTGACAGGGCACTTGAGTTGAGCCCCGCTTGCACGGAGGGGCATGGGAGCGGAGCGCCATCGCCCGCTGATGTCACAGCGCGGAGGGCCGGCTCGTCGCAGGGGGAAAGGAAACCCTGCGCACTCCGAAGGAGCCCGTCATGGATGTGGCCTACGCCGTCTTCGCCACCGTCACGATCGCCTACAACCTCTTCTCCGCCGGCGCCGACTTCGCCCGCTGGGAGCGGATCGCCGAGGGGATGGACCGGGTGGGCGTACCGCGCCGGATCCTGCCCTGGCTCGGCCTGCCCAAGGCTGCGGCCGTCATCGGCCTGATCGTCGGCTTCTGGATCCCGGCCATCGGGATCGCCGCCGCGGTGGGCCTGGTCGTCTTCTACGCACTGGCGATCGCCACCCACGTACGCGCGAAGGACTACACCTTCGGCCTGCAGTACCCGTTCCTGGCCCTGGCGGCGGCGACGCTGGCGCTGGGGGTGGTGAGCGCATAGTGGGGCGGATCTGTCACCCACCGGGCGCGGCGACCGCGTCGGCCGCGCCCGGTGTCGCTCGCGAAGAGCGTCACGCCCACCCGACCGCCCGCAGCACCGCCTCCGCCACCTCCGCCACGGGCCGGTGCGTGGCGTCCACGGAGCAGTCCGCCACCTGCGCCGCATCCAGGATTCCGGCGAGCTCGCCGGAGCGGTCCAGATGCCAGCGCAGACCAGCCGGGTCACCCGCGTGCCGGGCACGCAACCGGTCGTGCACCACAGCGAGTTCGACTTCGAGCCGGCATACGGTGAGCGGTACGCCGACCGCCTCCGTCAGCTCCCGCACCTCACCCTGATCCTCGGCGACCCCGGCGAGGACGAGGCGCCGCGCCCCGCCGTCCAGATACGTGACGGCCACGGCCCGAAGATTCCGCAGCAGCGCCCGCGAGTTGAACGGATCGCCCTCGGGCGCGGGCCAGACCTGGCACAGCCGGTCCAGGTCCACGACGCCGTGCGGGACACCGGCCTCGGCGAGCCGGTCACCGACCGCGTCCGCGACCGAGGTCTTGCCGACGCCGACGGTGCCGGTGAGGAGCACGGCCGCTCTCGTACGGGATGAGTCGATCATGCGGCCGATGCTAAGGCGCCCGCGGCGAAGCGACATCGATGCCGGAGCACCGTGGCACAGTGCCCCCGCTCACCCCACCGCATCCACCATCGCCAGCTCGTGCAGCTGGTCCGGCGGGCCCGGCCGTGCGTAGTACCAGCCCTGGGCCGTGTCGCAGCCCAGCATCCGCAGCTGCTCCGCCTGGGCGCCGGTCTCCACGCCCTCCACGGTCACCGACAGGTCCAGGCTGTGGGCGAGGCCCACGATGCCCTCGACGATCCGCAGATCCACCGGGTCGACCGGGAAGCGCTGCATGCCCTGCGTGAACGAGCGGTCCAGCTTCAGGATGCTGACGGGCAGACGCCGCAGATTGGCCAGGTTCGAGTACCCCGTACCGAAGTCGTCCAGGGCGATGTCGACGCCCATCTCGGCGAGACGGCGCAGCGGCTTGAGCAGATCGTCGTCCGCGCCGATCAGCGCCGACTCCGTGACCTCCAGGCACAGCGAGCCGGGCGCGAGGCCGGCCCGCTCGAGGATCTCCACGGTGTCGGCCACCAGGCCGGGGTAGTGCAGCTGGTGCGGGGAGAGATTGACGTTGATCCGCAGCGGCCCGGCGTCCGCGTGCCGCTCCTGCCACTCGCGGGCCTGGCGCACCGCCTGGTCGAGCACCCAGCGCCCGAGCGGCACGATCAGCCCGGTGTGCTCGGCGAGCGGGATGAAACGGTCCGGGCTGAGCACCCCGTGCTGCGGATGCGACCAGCGCACCAGGGCCTCGGCCCCGCGCACACTGCCGTCCGCCAGGTTCACCAGGGGCTGGTACTCGATGAAGAACTCCTCGCGGGCGAGCGCCGCGGGCAGTGCGGTGGTCAGGCCGTACCGGGTGATGGTCCGGGCGTCGGCCTCCGGGTCGGCGAGCTCATAGCGGTTGCCGCCGGCCGACTTCGCCCGGTACATCGTGATGTCCGCGCTCCGCAGCACCTCCGCCGGGCTGCGCTCCCCCGCCGGTCCCTCGACGATGCCGATCGAGCCGCGCACGGTCAGCTCACGGCCTTCGATCCGTACGGGAATGGCCAGCATGCTGAGGATCCGCGAGGCCAGCTCGTCGACCTCGCGCTCGGTGTCGGGTCCGGTCGTCAGCGCCACGAACTCGTCGCCGCCGAGCCGGGCCACCATCTCGCCGGGCCGGGTGGCGCAGGACTGCAGCCGGTCGGCGATCTCCACCAGGAGCCGGTCGCCGGCCGCGTGGCCCATGCTGTCGTTGATGGCCTTGAAGCCGTCGAGGTCGAGGTAGCAGAGACCGAAGCGGCGTCCCTCACCCGCGGCGAGCGCCTTCTCCAGGCGCTCGAAGAACAGCGTGCGGTTGGGCAGACCCGTCAGGGCGTCATGCGTCGCTTCGTAGCGCAGCCGCAGGTTGAGCAGTCGGCGCTCGGTGGTGTCCTCCATCAGGGCCAGTTGGTACTGCGGCCGTCCCTCGGCGTCGCGGAGGAGCGAGACCGTGAGGTTCGTCCACAGCACGGTGCCGTCCGCGCGGTAGTACGGCTTCTCCACCCGGTAGTGCTCGCGCCGTCCCTGCACCAACTCCTCGTACAGGCGCCACACCTGAGGCGCATCGTCGGGGTGCGTCCAGTCGGAGACCTTGCGGCCGCGCATGGCCACGTCCATGCCGCCCGCGCCGAACATCGTCTTCAGGGTGTCGTTGACCTGGAGGATGGTGCCGTCCAGATCAGCGATCCCGATGCCCACGGCGGCACCTTCGAAGACGGCGCGGAAGCGGGCCTCGCTGGTGTGCAGCGCCTCCGCCACCGCCTGCCGGGCCATCAGCGCGGCACGGGAGATCGCCTCCTGTTCGCCGAGGGTCCGCTCGCGCAGCGCCTCGGCGAACCCGCCGGCCATCGCGTGCTGCAGACGCGACGACCGCGCCCGCTGTGCCTCGCGCTCCGTCTCGTCCTCGGTGCCGCAGTACAGGACGAGGTAGGCGTCGACGACGTCCAGGGTCCGGATGAGTGCCTCGGGATCGGTGCAGTGCGCCTCGATCAGCCCGGCACCGACGCGGCGGCCGGCCGCCGCGTCGAAGGTGCGGGCGGTCAACGCCTCGCACAACTGCTCCGCCAGCGGCAGGAGTTGCTTCTCGAACTCGACCCGGGTGCGGGATGTCGCCGTCACCGGGAAGACGGCCCGGCTCCATATCGTGACGAACCGCCGCAGCCGCGAGTCCGGCCCGTCCGCCGCGGCCGGCTCGCCGCGGCCCTCCGCTTCGTTCACGTCAGCAGCCCCACACCCGCGTACCCCGAGAAGGCGTACGGGTCCTCCTGCTCCGGCGGGGTGTCCGGGCGCCACAGCGGCATGGAGACGAGCCCGGGTTCGACCATCTCGTAGCCCTCGAAGAACCGTCCGATCTCGTCGCCCGAGCGCATGATCAGCGGATTGCGGATGTCCTTGTAGACCCCGACCGTGCCGCCGGCCTGCTCCTGCGGGAGCGGTATCCCGTCGTACGAGGCGTGCGTGAGGATCAGCAGGCTGCCGGGCGCGAGCGCGTCCCGCAGCGTGGCGACCGCCTCGTAGGGGTCGTCGGAGTCCTCCACGAAATGCAGGACCGCCACCAGCAGCAGGGCCACGGGGCGGTCGAGGTCGAGCAGCCCGGACAGCTGCGGGCTGTCCAGGATCTCCCGCGGCTTTCTCAGGTCGGCGGCGAGCACCTCGGTGTCGGGGTTGCCCTCGAGCACGGCCTCGCTGTGCGCGACGGCCACCGGGTCGTGGTCCACGTACGCGACGCGGGCGCCCGGGTGCAGGCCCTGGGCGACCTCGTGGACGTTGCCGAACGTCGGGATGCCCGAGCCGATATCGAGGAACTGGGTGATGCCCTGGTCGACGGCGTATCCCACGGCCCGTCTCATGAAGGCACGATTCGCCTGCATGATCTTCGGCAGCCCCGGCATGAACTCCATGGCCTTGCGGGCCGCTTCGCGATCCGACTCGAAGTTGTGCGAACCACCTAGGTAGTAGTCATAGATACGCGAAACGCTCGGCACCGAGATATCGATGCCCCGCGGGGCCCAGGCGGGTCGCTCCATCAGATTCTCCCTGTTCGGCATCTGTGTTCGGTATCTGCGTTCGGCATCTCTCGGGCGGGTGACCGAGCCGGTGTTCGAGGCGAGGCTACTGATCGGCAGGAGGCGGGTCGAGTCGAACCGGAAATTGCTCGTCCGTTCTCGGTCACTGCCTCCGGCATGTGCATCTGCAGCTGCACGTGCAGCCGAATTCTCGTCACTTTTGGGGTAGTTCGGTGCGGTGGAACGCGACTCCCCACTTCCACAACGGACTTCTCCGGGTGTGACGCAAGTCCTTTTGGAATTTTGCACTTCCGGCCATCGGACTTCGGGCAAACAATACGGGCCGGTTCCTCCACCGCAGGGGTGTGGAGGAACCGGCCCGTGCCGCCGCACGCGGCGGGAGCGCCGCTACTTGGGTGCGCCGACGAGCTTGCCCTGGGGCGAGACGGCGTACCAAGTGCCGCCCACACCCTGCCCGTTGGTGTCACCGGGCGCCTGGTCGCCGGCGTAGGTGTACAGCGGCCAGCAGTCGATGGTCTGCTGCTGGAGGCCGTCAGGCCTGTCGAAGGTCACGAATCCCTTCTTGAGGATGCCTTCGGTGTCGTTCTTGTCCACGGGCTCGACGACGGGCCAGTTCTCGAGGCAGTCACCGGTGCAAGCCGACTTCATCGGCCAAGCGGAGTCCTTCTTGAAGCGGTAGACGGTCATTCCGTTCTTGTCGACGACGATCTCGCCGAGCTTCGGGTCCTTACGGGTGGACAGACCCGCGGGGTCGGCCTGCTCGCCGCCCGCGTCCTCGGCGGCGGGGGACGCCTTCTTGCCGTCGGGCGCCGCGGCGAACCATGTGCCGCCCACGCCCTGGCCCTTGGCGTCGCCGGGCTGCTTGTCCTTGGCGTAGCGGTACATCGGCCAGCCCGCGATGGTCAGCTGCTCAGTGCCGTCGGCCCGCTCGACCGAGCCGATCAGGGCCTCGTCCACGCCCGGCGCGGCCTTGGCGCCTTCGGCGGCGACCACGGGCCAGGCGGTCGCGCAGTCCCCCTCACAATTCGACTTGGGTGGTTTCGCCGTGTCCTCGTCGAAGCGGTAGAGCGTGAATCCCGCGCTGTCGGTGACGACCTCGCCGAGCTCCTTGCTGTCCCAGACAGCGAGCTGACCTGCGGGCTTCGCCGCGGCAGCCTCCGCCCCAGCATCTTCGCCCCCGCCGTATCCGTCTCCGTACCCGCCGTCGGCCGGTGCCGCGTTTCCCACGGACTGCCCGTTCGGCTCGTCGGAACCCTTCTCCTGACCGCACGCCGTCGTCAGCGCCAACAGGGCCGCTGCTGCCGCCGCGATCGAGGCGCTCCGCCAGGTCTTCATCCTGAACTCCCATGGTCCGCTGATGTGCTGCGGCGCCCGGATGCGCCGCACATGGCCCTAGGTACGCAAGCGGACGGCCGGTGCGTTCAACCCACTTCAAGATTTCTTTTCCCGTACGGCTCCCCCATCCCGCTGACCTGTGGTTTCCGCAGTCGATCCGCGGGCACCACGCACCCCGGGAAACCCGGAGGCAGCTAAATGGCCGAATTGCATCGCCTGACGCACCCTGAGGGCATGCCCTGGCAAGCGCCGATCGTGGTCCACCCGCCCCGTGCGGGGCACCCGGGACGCCGTGTCGAGGTACGCGGGGTCGCCCTGGGCACCGCGTACGACGACGCGGACCTCGTGGAGTTCCTGCGCCGCGCGGGGCTCAGCGATGCCGACATGTCCCTCGACGACCCCCATCTGGTCGAGTGGCGCGGACCCGGAGCGCACGCGTGGTGATGGCGGGGCCGCTCGACTGGTCCCTGGTCGACGGTCCGCTCCCGGTCGTGCTGCGGGTGCTCGGCCTGCTCTCGCTCGCCTTCCTGCTCATCACCCGCGACCGCCGCTGGTGGACCCGCTGGCTGCCGGCGGCCCTGGTGGCCGCCGCGCTCCTGACGTACCTGGTCAAGGTCATCGTCAACGACTGGTGGCAGCCCTTCCCCGACGAGCTGCCCTTCGAGGTCCTCTTCTGGATCGGCATCCTGCTGCTCGGCCTGCTGCTTGCCGCCTTCAAGATGCGCTTCCTGCGCTGGCGGAGCCGGCCCGCAGCCCTGTTCGCCGCGCTCTTCGTGTCCCTGTACGCGATGAACCAGGTCAACATCTACTTCGACAACTACCCGACCGTACGCACGCTGCTCGGCCCGCAGGACACGGTCAGCCTCAAGGACGCCACCGGCACCACGCAGCCCGTCCTCGAGGTGCCCGAGGGCAAGACGGTCGCTGACGTGTGGAAGCCGCCGAAGGACCTGCCCGCGAAGGGCACCCTGTCGCAGACCCCGATTCCGGGCGTGAAGTCCGGATTCAAGGCGCAGACCGCGTATGTCTATCTGCCGCCCGCCTACCACGCATCGCCGCGCCCCCTGCTGCCCGTGCTCGTGCTGATGCCGGGCCAGCCCGGAGCGCCGGAGAACTGGGTCACGTCGGGGCAGCTGCCGATGATGATGGACGAGTTCGCGGCGCAGCACGGGGGGCTCGCGCCGATCGTGGTCGTCGCGGACCCGCTGGGCTCGCCGTTCAACAACCCGCTGTGCGTGGACGGCAAGCTCGGCAAGGTGCAGACGTATCTCTCCGAGGACGTCCCCGACTGGGTCGCCACGCACCTGCAGGCCGCGAAGGACCGCAAGCAGTGGGCCATTTCCGGCCTCTCCAACGGCGGCACCTGCTCGCTGCAGATCGCCGTGAACGCCCCGCGGCGCTACGGCGCCTTCATCGACATCTCCGGCGAGGACGAACCCTCGATCGGCAGCCACCAGCAGACGGTCAACACCATCTTCGGCGGCGACGAGGCGGCCTTCCGCAAGGTCAACCCGATGGACGTGATGGCCCGGCAGAAGTTCCCCGACACCGCCGGCGTCTTCGTCGCGGGCACGGGCGACGCCACGTTCGGCCCCCAGGCCAAGGTGGTCTACGACGCGGCGCGCAAGGCCGGGATGCAGGTGCAGCTGATGGAGCTGCCCGGCGGCCACACCTGGCAGGTCTGGCGCCCCGGCCTGGAGAAGAACATCCCGTGGCTGGCGAAGCAGACCCGGCTCATCCCCTGATCCGGCGTCAGTTCCCCGCGCGACAGCACACCACGGCTGCCCGACCGGGCAGCGCCACGGCCCGGGTCCCACCAACGGCCCATGCGTATGCCCCATTCGTACGACAGCGATCGCGGCCGTACGGGCGCCTCCTTAGCGTTTCGGGCATCGAGGTGCATTTCCGGCAACAGCGGTAAGGTCCGCGGCTGCTCCTCGGGGACCCGGAGGACTCATCATGCGTGCGATACGCAGCTTCCCAGCGCTCGCTCTGCTCGCTCCCGCGACCGTCTGCGCCCTCACGATCGGCATGCCGCCCGCACAGGCCGAGGTGAAGACCGAGGCGAAGTCCGCGGTCATGGGCGACAACAACATCACCTCGTACGGATTCAGCGTCACGCCCTCGACCATCGCGGCGGGCGGCCAGGTGACGCTGAAGGTCGACGGCTGCTCGGACACGGCCACGGCCTCCTCGGGCGTGTTCGACACCGTGCGGATCTCCCCCGGACAGAGCGCCACCGCCACCGTGGACTGGGACGCCAAGCCCGGCGCGATGTACACCGTGACGTTCAGCTGCAAGGGCGAGACCGGGACCACGAACCTGACCATCGCCTCGGGCAGCGGCGGCTGGACCCATCAGCCCACCAACCCGCCGATCCACCACGGTGTGAAGGCAGGTATCGGCGGCAGCCTCGCCGACCTCGACTTCGGCGAGATCGCCTTCGGTGCCGTGCTCATCGCCGGCGCCCTGGGCTCGGCGCTGCACTTCGCGCGCCGCCGGCCGGCCGACGGCGAACACTCCTGAGCCCCCGACTCCTGAGCAGTGCACAGCACTTCGCCCCCGGATCCGTTCGGATCCGGGGGCGAAGTGCGTCTGCAGGGAAACCGTCAGGCCTTGGACTCGCCCCGGCGCCGCAGCCAGAACATCCCGCCGCCGGCCACCGCGGCCGCCACCAGGCCGGTGCCGATGGCGATGTCGGTGGAGGTGGCGCCGGCGTTGACGGAGCCGCCGGTGCCGCCGTGAGCGGGACCGATCACCGTGAGGGCCTGGGCCTTGGTGACCTGGGAACCCCTGCAGTGGACGGTGACGTCGTGGCGGCCGAACGAAGCGGTGTGGCTGATCTTCGGGTTGGCGTGGCCGCCGTTGCTGGTCCCGCTGAGCGGCGCGCTGCCGTGCTCGAACGCGCTCGAGTACACGGTGCCTCCGCCGCTGCACTCGGGGGCGACGACGTTCACCGCCACGTGGGTGCCGCGACCCGCGACGGTCGGGTCCACGCTGATGGTGGACGCGTCCCAGGCGCCGGCCGACGGTGCGGTGACGACGAGGAGAGCACCGGCGGCGCCCAGGGCCGCCAGGGCACGAGTAGTACGCATGTGGACCTCCGCGAAAGACGCCCCGGGGAATGTTCCCCCGGTCAATCGGCGAGAAGCGCCTTTCAGATCAGACCCTCGAACGCCCTGCGCTCACCCGCATTTCGGGGCTGGTCCGTACCGGTGAGCGACACGCCGAGCGCTTTTCCCCGAGCCGGATATCACCGCAGGTCACAGACCGTCAGAAATGTTCTCGGCAAGTCGACTCGGATGGCGCAGGCGGCCGCGTTCCACCACCCGTTCGCATCCGACCGATCGCCGCCCGCGCCCAATCCACTTAGCGTTTCCTGCATGCGCGAACGGCGTGGGACAACTGCCGCGTCGAGAGGGGACTGTGAATGGATTCGGCACACGGTGCTCAGGAGGAGGAGCCGCAGAAGAAGCGCGCCCCGTGGGGTGTCATAGCGCTTGTTCTGCTCACCGGCCTCGCACTGATCCGTAACGGGTCCGGCGAATTCGCCGTGGGGCCTCCGCAGCCGGCTTCGGCCGCCGAGGCGGTGACGGCGGGGGAACCCCGGGTGGTTGGCGTACAGGCACTGCCGTTCTCGATCGCCGAGCGGATCAGGATCGACCAGATCCAGGTGAACGCGCCGATCCAGCCGGTGGGCCTGGACGCGGAGGGCTGGGTGGACGCACCGCCGCCCGAGGACCCCAATCTGGCGGGCTGGTTCACCGGCGCCGTCTCGCCCGGCGAGAACGGCACCTCCGTGATCGTCGGCCATGTCGACAACAATCAGGGACCCGCGGTGTTCTACGGGCTCGGCTCCCTCAAAAAGGGAAACCATGTGGAAGTGAGCCGCAGGGACGGCAAGACGGCCGTATTCCAGGTGTACGGCGTCGAAGTGTTCTCGAAGGCCAACTTCCCCGGCGGGAAGGTGTACAACTCGACGGGTGCCCCCGAACTGCGTGTCATCACCTGCGGTGGCGGATTCACCAAGAAGGACGGCTACGACGGGAATGTGGTGGTCTTCGCCCGCCTCGTCGAGACCCGCTGAGGACACCTGATTCCCTGGCAGCCGGCATAGCGAAAGGCCCGCCCAACTGGGCGGGCCTTTCGCCGTATTGCCGGTCATTCGCGCAGACGACGACAGTGCGTCGTCGCGTATCAGGTAATCCTGCGCTGCGGAAGTCCGAACCTGTATCCGTCGTCGAGCAGCCGCGGCAGATAGATCCGCAGCGCCTCCACGCTCTGCCAACGGTTGCCGCCCGCATCGTGGTTGAGGATCACCACCCCTGAACCGGCCCCGCGCAGCACGTTGTCGACCACCTTGCGGGTGCCGGGCTCCGTCCAGTCGAGGGAGTCCGTGGTCCACGCGAGAGGCTCCATGCCGAGGCTCGCGCCGATCTCAAAGGCGTGCCGGTTCCACGCCCCGTACGGCGCACGGAACCACAAGGGGGCCTCGCCCACCGTCCGCCGCACGACCTCGCTGGTGGACTCGATCTCGCGCTGCACCCCGGAGCGCCGCAGCCTCAGCAGCTGCGGGTGGGTCCAGGTGTGGTTGCCGATGAGATGCCCGTCGTCGACCATCTCGCGCAGCAGGTCGGGCGACTGCTCGGCCATCTCGCCGCAGACGAAGAACATCGCGCGCACGTGGTGCCGGCGCAGGGTGCGCAGGATGTGCGGGGTGAAGCGCGGGTCGGGGCCGTCGTCGAAGGTGAGGACCATCGTGCGGTTGCGGCTGGCCAGGCGCAGGATCGGCTTGGAGCGGACGGGGGCCGCGGCCGGCAGCGAACGGGCGGGGCCGTAGCCCGCGATGGGCCTGAGCCGGTACGTGGCGGGCTTCTGCGGACGGCTGAGGGCGGGGGCGCCGCCCGCGGGGGCGGCCGGTGCGGACTGCGGGGTGCCGAAGCAGCCCGCGGTCGAGGCGAGGGGAACGAGAGAGAGTCCGGCGGCGCCGCGCAGCAGCGCCCGGCGCCCCGGAAGCAGTTCTTCCTTTTTCATGACTAATGCGTCGCACGGCCGGGCCCCCGCGCCGTACATCAACACGGGGGCCTGCGGGAAAGCACCTGTTGGAACCGTCAGAAGTGGCGGGCCGGTCAGCGGCGGCGTACAAGGGGGAACGGCAGCGTCTCGCGGATCGTCAGGCCCGTGAGGAACATGACGAGCCGGTCCACGCCGATGCCCAGACCGCCGGTGGGCGGCATCGCGTATTCGAGGGCGTCGAGGAAGTCCTCGTCCAGCTCCATCGCCTCGGGGTCGCCGCCGGCCGCGAGCAGCGACTGCGCGGTCAGACGCCGGCGCTGCTCGACCGGGTCGGTCAACTCCGAGTAGGCGGTGCCGAGTTCGGTGCCGAAGGCGACCAGGTCCCAGCGTTCGGCGAGCCGCGGGTCGGTGCGATGCTGGCGGGTCAGCGGGGAGACATCGGTCGGGAAGTCCTTGTAGAAGGTGGGCAGCTTGGTCTTCTCCTCGACCAGGCGCTCGTACATCTCAAGAACCACGTCGCCGCGGCCCATCTCGGCCGTGTACGGAACTCCGCTCTTGTCGCAGAGCCGGTGCAGCGCGGGCGGTTCGGTGTCGGCGGTGACCTCTTCGCCGAGCGCCTCGGAGATCGCCCCGTATACGGTCTTGACCGGCCAGAGCCCGGAGATGTCGTGCTCGACGAGCTTGCCGCTCTCGTCGGCCTTGCGGGCGACGGGCGAGCCGAAGGCGGCGGTCGCGGCGCCCTGGATCAGCTCGCGCGTGAGGTTGAGCATCACGTCGTAGTCGGCGAAGGCCTGGTAGGCCTCCAGCATCGTGAACTCGGGGTTGTGCTTGTAGGAGACGCCTTCGTTGCGGAAGGTGCGGCCCATCTCGAAGACCTTCTCCAGACCGCCCACGCACAGCCGCTTGAGGTACAGCTCGGGGGCGATACGGAGGTACAGGTCCAGGTCGTAGGCGTTGATGTGCGTCGTGAACGGGCGGGCGTTGGCGCCGCCGTGGATCTGCTGCAGCATCGGGGTCTCGACCTCGAGGTAGCCCCGCTCCAGCAGGCCCTGGCGCAGCGCCTGCACGGCGGTCGAGCGGGCCCGTACGACATCGCGGGCCTCCGGGTTGGCGACCAGGTCCACATAGCGGCGGCGGACCTTCGCCTCGGGGTCGGCGAGACCCCGGCGCTTGTCCGGCAGCGGGCGCAGGCACTTGCCGGTGAGCTGCCAGCTCGTGACGAAGACGGAGAGCTCGCCCTTGTCGGTGACACCGATCTCGCCGGTGGCGGTCAGGTGGTCGCCGATGTCCGTGGCCCGGGTGAAGGAGTCGAGAGCCGCCTGGTGTTCCTTGGTGAACACCAGCTGGAGGTCGCCCGACCAGTCCCGCAGATCCGCGAAGGCGACACCGCCGAAGTCACGGATCAGCATGACGCGGCCGGCAACCGTGACCTGCTCTCCCGTACGTGCGCCGGGCGCGAGGCCTGCGTGGGTGCTGCGCAGCTCGGCCAGCGTGTGGGTGCGCTGGGCGATGCCGACGGGGTACGGGTCGATGCCCTCGTCCTGGAGCCGTTCGAGCTTGCGGTGGCGGATGCGGACCTGTTCGGGCATGCCGGCGAGCGGATCGGACGTGCCCGAGCCGGCGGTGCCCAGGCCGAGTTCCTCGATCGGCGGCAGGCCCGCGGTGGTCGTCGGCTGCGCGAACTTGGCGGGTGTGTGCCCCTTGCCCCACAGCGCGCCCAGGCTCGGTACGGCGACGAAGCCCTCGGCGATACCGGAGGCCAGGGAGACCCGGGCGAGCGAGCCCGCGTCGCCGTAGCAGATGAAGCGCGGGTACCACTCGGGGTCGTACTTTGCGTTGGACCGGTAGAGCGCTTCGAGCTGGAACCACTTGGAGAAGAACAGCAGCAGCTTGCGCCACAGGCGCAGGACGGGACCCGCGCCGATCCGGGCGCCCTCCTCGAAGACCGAGCGGAAGACCGCGAAGTTCAGGGAGATACGGCGCACGCCCAGCTTGCCGACACTGGCGCAGAGTTCGGCGACCATGAACTCCATGACGCCGTTGGGCGCGCTGCGGTCGCGGCGCATCAGGTCGAGCGATATGCCGTCCTTGCCCCACGGGACGAAGGACAGCAGGGCGAGCAGCTTTCCGTCGGCGTCCATGCACTGCACCAGGAGGCAGTCGCCGTCCTGCTGATCGCCGAGGCGGTCCAGGGCCATGGAGAAGCCGCGTTCGGTCTCGGTGTCGCGCCAGGCGTCGGCGCGGTTGATGATCTGCTTCATCTCCGCGTCGGTGAGCATGGAGTGGCGCCGGATACGGCAGGTGGCGCCGGTGCGCTTGACGCGGTTGACGGCCTGACGCGTGACCCGCATGTCGCGGCCGTCGAGGTCGAACTTCTGCACGTACAGAATCGCCTCGTCGCCGAGCTGCAGCGCGCCCATCCCGTGGCGTGCGAAGGCCTTCGCGCCTTCCTCGGACGCGCCCATGACGGCGGGCGCCCAGGCATAGCGCCGGGCGATCTCCAGCCAGGCCTCGATCGCCTGGTCCCACGCGCCCGGGTCGCCCACGGGGTCGCCACTGGCCAGACAGACCCCGGCTTCGACGCGGTAGGTGACGGCGGCCTTGCCGTTCGGGGCGAAGACCACGGCCTTGTCGCGGCGGGTGGCGAAGTAGCCCAGCGAGTCGTTCTCGCCGTACGCACCGAGCAGCGCCCTGATGCGCGCTTCCTCGTCGCCGTGCAGGGCGGCTTCGAGACGCTGGGAGCGGAACAGCGTGAACGCGGCGTTCAGGAGCGCCAGGGCGCCGAACAGGCCGAGGAAGAAGTAGAGGGGCCGCGGCGGTGTGCCGTTGAAATTGCCGCTGGAGACCAGACCGCCGAGCACGCGGTTGGCCGCCCACGGAAGGCGGTGGCCGCGGTCCAGGGTGCCGGGGAACAGCTCGACCAGGCCCCAGCCGGCCAGGATCGCGAGCGCGAGGCCGCCGATGAGCACCCCGACCGCGCGCAGGAACTGTCCGCGCCGCGTCTGGCCGTAGAACTCCCGGTGGGCGAGGACCAGGACCACCAGCGCGATCCCGCAGACGATTGCCGAGGGGAGTACCTCTTTCCACTCCCCCTGCGCGATGAGGATGCCGTCCGCGATCAGGAGCAGTCCCAGGTACGCGACGACCAGGCGCCAGGCGATGGTCTTGCGCGAGGCGCAGGCGGCGGCGAGCAGCGTCAGGAACAGGGCGTACGCGAGGTTGGCGCTGACCGGCACCGTGGCGAGGTCGAGGGCCCGGGTGACCGGGCGGGCGAGGCGGCGCAGGGGGGCGATGACCGCGAGGACACCGCAGTAGAGGCCGAGCAGCCCGAAGAAGGTCGCGAAGACATCGGGGACCTTGCTCAGGAACCGGGAGGTGCCTGGTCCGAGCCGGTCCGCATCGTGCGTCTGGCCCTTGGGTATCGCGGCTTCCACGCTGGCGCTCATGGACCGACTCTAAGAACAGCCACGCCCGCCCGCCCGTCGAGCAGGGCCCACCGGGTCACATCCGCCCTCTGAGCAGGGCCGTCACGTCACTGCCGCCCTCAAAGCGGGGCCCGCAGGGTCGCACCCGGCGCGTGCTCGGCTAGCCTCACAGCGTGAGCGAAGAGCAGACGACCCAGTTCGAACGCGGTACGGACGGCCCCAAGGTGATCATGGTCGGGGTCGACGGCTCCGACACCTCGCTGCGCGCGGCCGCCTACGCGGGAGGCCTCGCACGACGGCAGAACGCGCTGCTCGCCGTGGTCTACGTACAGCCCGTGATGGCGGCGGGAGCCGCGCTCGGCGCCCCGGTCGGCGAGGTGACCGACGAGATCGCCGAGGGGCTCATCGCGGAGATCAAGGACGCGACCGAGCGGGTGAAGGACATCTTCTCGGTGCGCTGGGAGTTCCACACGTTCCGCGGCGACCCGTACAACGGCCTGGTCACCGCCGCCGACGAGCTCAAGGCGGACGCCGTGATCGTGGGCGCGTCCGAGCAGGCAGGACACCGGATCGTCGGGTCCGTGGCGGTACGTCTCGTGAAGGCGGGCCGCTGGCCCGTCACCGTGGTGCCGTAGCCCTAGGTCGCCGAAGTGGCCTTGTCCCCCTCGGGCCACGTGAACAGCACCACGTGCCAACGGTTGTTCTCGTGCAGCAGGTCCACCGACTGCCGGAGGGGCTGCCCTTCCTTGGCCGACGCCGTCAGAGCCGCCTTTCCCATGTAGTCCCCCATCTGCTCGTACTCGATGGGCGCTTTGGTGATCGTGAACCCCTTGCCACCGTTGGCCTCGATGAGCTCGTCGGCCTGCTGCCTGAACCACCGTTCGTCAGGGGCGGCGCCGACATCCAGCAGCGCGTTGATGTCTCGATCATTCAGAGCTTCGACGTAGCGTTCCACCGCTTGCGCAGCGTCTGGGGGTGGATCACCGGCTCGAGGGGCACCCCCAGCGTCGCCGGAGCTGCTGGAGCCGCAGCCCGCTGCTGCGAGCAGCGCGACGGCTGCTCCAAGGACAGGTCGCCCACGCATGTCTGCCTCCCCGTTTTGCCTTCATCCTCTCAGGCCGGCCAAGTCCTCGGTGCCGCGCGCCGAGTGACAACGTGCAAGACCACGGGCCGCAGCCATGAGGCACGGCTGCGGCCCGTGGTCCCTCTGCGACCTGCTCTCAACTGCCCATCATCAGCCCATCCTTGACCCCACCCCGGCTGAGCGTGATCCGCCGGATACGGTCCCGCAGGTCGGTGTAGTCGGCGCCGCGCTTGATCGCGGCGTTGAGGTTCACCACGCGGCCGTCGCCCGTGTCGAACCACTGCGGGATGAACTCCGCCCGGGACACCTGCCACCGGCCGCCGGCCTGCTGCGGCGGTACGAAGGTGAAGCGGCCGATCGTGCCCTGGTTGCCGCGCGGGTCGGAGGAGCCGGAGTAGTTGATCATCTCGCCGGCGATCTGGTCGCCCATCCCGTAGATCACCCAGGTGCCGTTGACCTTCTCGTACGGCTGCGGCACATGGGCGTGCGTACCGATGATGAGGTCGATGTCGGGGCGGCCGCCGGTCTTCGAGGCCGTGAGGCGCTTGGCGAGGCGGAGTTGGCGCGCGTCGGGTGCGTCCTGCCATTCGGTGCCCCAGTGCGGGCTCACCACGACCACGTCGGCGCCCGCCCTGCGGGCCGCACGCGCGTCCGCGATGATCTTCTTCTCATTGATCAGGTTGAGCGCCCAGGGCTGTCCCTTGGGGAGCGGATAGCCGTTGGTGCCGTAGCTGTACGCGAGATGGGCGACCTTGGCGCCGCCGGCCCGCAGGATCGTGGGCCGCTTGGCCTCGGCCGCGCTGCGGGCCGAACCGGCGTGCCGCACGCCGGCCTTGTCCAGCGCGTCGAGGGTACGGCGGATGCCCGCGGCGCCCGCGTCGAGCGTGTGGTTCGAGGCGGTGGAGCAGGAGTCGTAGCCGGTCGCGGCGAGCGCGGCGGCGACCTGGGGCGGGGACTTGAAGGCCGGGTAGCCGGTGTAGTCGCCGTTCGCTCCGTACACGGTCTCCATGTGGCAGATGGCCAGATCCGCCTTGGAGATCACCGGCTTCACACCGAGCAGCATCGGGCGGAAGTCGTAGCCGTCGCCGCCCGCGTCGGCGTTGGCCTGGCGGATGATCGACGCGTGCGGCAGGACGTCGCCGGACGCCACGAGGGTGAACCCCTTGGCGGGCGCGGGGGCGGGGCCGCCGGCGGCGGACGGGGCGGGTGGCTTCTTCGAGGACTCGGGCCCTGGTGCGGGGTCGGGCTGCCCGGCGCTGCAACCCACGACGGCGGCCGTCAGCAGCGCGGCGAGTGCCGCACGTGCGGTGTGTGCACGGAATGAACCAGTGCGTTCAGTCATCGACCGTGACTTTCCATGAGTGGTGAATGAACCGGCGGAGCGCGAGCGCAATCTCCGCAATCGAATCCATCCGGGGGCTGACGGGAAGTCAAGGAGCTTTGCCGCGTTCATCACGAATACGGAACGACTTGGCGGAAACGGAAGCTAATCACCCAATTCCGGGATCTTCGATTTCTCCGGACCGCCGGGCCGGGGCACGCGGGAATTCACCCCGCCGTTCGCATGGCCGTTCGTCGCACCGTTCGTCGCACCGCTCGACCTGCGCCGGAACCGTTCGGCGCACGGCTCGGCCGCCCGCTCGACTGGCGCCGCACGGGCGCTCCGCACGCTCCGGCCCCGCGGTTACGTTCACGGCGACGCGGCGACCAACCGGAGGAGTCAACGGTGACCACCGCCATGGAGCACCCCACCCGCACCCCCGAGCAGGAACTGGCCGAACTGCAGGAAGCCCATGGACGCGCCCTGTTCGGCTTTCTGCTCGGCCTGACCTACGGCGACCGGCAGCGCGCGGAGGACCTGGTCCAGGAGACCTTGGTGCGCGCATGGCAGCACCCCGAGGCGCTGCGCAGCGATCACGACTCGATGCGGCCGTGGCTGTTCACGGTCGGCCGGCGGCTCGCGATCGATGCGCGCAGGGCCCGCAACGCACGGCCCACCGAGGTCGGCGCGGAGGGCATGGAGCACGCGCCCGTGCATGTGATAGGCGACGGGCACGAGGAGCGGTCGGTGATCGCGCTCGATGTCCGCGAGGCGCTCACGACGCTGCGCCGCGAACACCGTGACGTACTCGTACAGCTCTACTACCGCGGGCACTCGGTGACAGAGGCCGCACAGGCGCTGGGCATCCCGGCGGGAACCGTCAAGTCCCGTTCGCACTACGCCCTTCGGCGGCTCAGGACCGTGCTGCCCGGATACGGCGCGGGGCCCCTGCACTGACGCCCCGGGCGTGAGCAGCCTCACCCCCTGAACCTCCAGATCATGGCGAACTCCGGTCCCCCACCGCCCTTAGTGTGAGGCGAGGACCAGGTGCGCCAAGCCCCTTGTGCACCGCCCGCACCACAGCGCACGTGACGCCCCTTCCGTCTGCCGCGGAGGGGTCGATTTCGAAACCACTGTGTCCAGTTGAGTAAAGCCGGACCCACGTGCGCGCCCGACGGTGAAGGCTGACCCCTCGGGGCTCGGAGGAGCCCCGAGGGGGCAGAGAAAGGGAGTAGGTGGATCGGTTGCTGCCCGACAGGAGTAACGGCAGGGGTACCGGCGAGCTGGCCGTGCCGATGGCATGGCTGTACGCGGAGTACATCGCCGACGAGCTGCTGCGCACCGGAGACCTCGTCCCGTCGAGCACCCTCGAGTTCCGGGCCGGCCGGCAGACGCTCGCGCTCACCATCTATCTGTCCGACCAGGCCGACGAGCTCGCCGGTATCCGCGTGGTGTCGCAGCTCGACGAGTGGCTCTCGCTGACCGCGTACGGCCATCCCTGGCAGGAGTGGGTGCACGAGCGGATGGAGCGCCGCACCGCCGAGGGCGGCGGGCCGGATCTCGCGCTGGCGACGGAGACCTGGGAGTGGCTGCAGCGCACCGAGCTGCTCGCGGCCGATCTGGACTCCTCGCTGCAGTGGCAGCGGGTGGGCATCGAGGTCGACGAGGACGAGCAGGTGTGGACGCCGGCCTGGGAACTGGGGCTGCCGCTCGGGCATTTGGCGATCCATCTGTTCTGACGGCCGCCGCTGCGTTCCGACGGCCGCGCCCCGTCACCGGCTCGAGTGCACCCCTGCCCGGTACTTGGGCACCCGTACGGTGATCTTCATGCCCGCGCCCTGCCCCGTCTCGATGACGAGGCCGTGGTCGTCCCCGTACACCTGCCGCAGCCGGTCGTCGACGTTGGACAGGCCGAGGCCGTTGGAGCCGGCACCCTGCGGCAGTTGCTCGCCCGCGAGGATCCGGCGCAGGAGCGCCGGATCCATGCCGACGCCGTCGTCCTCGATGACGACCAGGGCCTCGGCGCCCTCGTCCTGCGCGGAGATGGAGATACGGCACTTGTCCCGCGAGTCCTCCAGGCCGTGCTTGACGGCGTTCTCGACCAGCGGCTGCAGACACAGGAAAGGCAGCGCGACCGGCAGCACCTCGGGCGCGACCTGGAGGGTCACCTGGAGTCGGTCGCCGAAGCGGGCTCCGGCGAGTGCGAGGTACTGCTCGATGGAGCGCAGTTCGTCGGCGAGGGTGGTGAAGTCGCCGTGCCTGCGGAAGGAGTAGCGGGTGAAGTCGGCGAATTCCAGGAGGAGTTCGCGGGCCCGCTCGGGGTCGGTACGGACGAAGGACGCGATCGCGGCCAGCGAGTTGAAGATGAAGTGCGGGGAGATCTGGGCGCGCAGGGCGCGGATCTCGGCCTCTATGAGGCGGGTACGGGAGCGGTCGAGTTCGGCGAGTTCCAGCTGTACGGAGACCCAGCGGGCCACTTCGGTGGCGGCCCGCACCAGGACGGCGGACTCGCGTGAGCCGTAGGCGACCAGCGCGCCGAGTATGCCGTCCTCGCCGGTGAGCGGGGCGACGACGGCCCAGCGCAGCGGGCATTCGGGCAGCTCGCACTCGGTGTGCACGCTCAAGCTGCGCCCGGAGTCGAGGAGTTGGCCGACCCGGCGCATCACGGGTTCGTTGTGGTGGCCGAGCCCGGGCCCGTCCCAGGCGAGGACGCGTTCGCGGTCGGTCAGGCACAGGGCTTCGGTGCCAAGCAGCGAGCGCAGCCGTTTGGCGGCCTTGCGGGCGGTGTCCTCGGTGAGGCCGGCGCGCAGCGGGGGCGCGGCGAGCGAGGCGGTGTGCAGGGTGTGGAAGGTGGCGCGCTCGACCGGGGTGCCGAGGTCGAGATCGACCTCGCCGCGGCGGGCCGTGAAGCGGCCGAGCAGGATCCCGGCCGCGAGCACGACCACGCCCGCCACGACCAGGGCCGCAATCCCGATACCGGTCATCGCTCGCCCGCCTCCTGCTGTTCGCCGTGCGGACGCGCACGGCGCTCGCCGCGCGCGTCCGTGCGCCGCCCGCCGTCCCGCACTGCGCGCTTGTCGTACTGCACTGCACGCTTGTCGTGGGCCCGCAGTTCACGCAGCGGCTGTTCGCCGCGGCGCCGTTCGGAGAAGTCCTCCGGCAGATGCAGCCGGGCCAGGATCGCCGCCGTGCCCGTGGGGATACGGGACGGTGTGAGCAGCGATACGGCGATCATCGTGAGGAAGCCGAGCGGCACCGACCACACCGCGGGCCAGGCGAGCAGCGTGTGCGCCCAGCCCGCCGAGGGCAGTCCGGTGCGGGTCGCGAGCACGGCGGTGAGCGCCGCCCCTCCCCCGATGACCAGACCGGCCACGGCGCCCGGCGGGGTGAGCCTGCGCCACCAGATGCCGAGCACGAGGAGCGGACAGAACGACGAGGCCGATACGGCGAAGGCCAGCCCGACCGCGTCGGCGACCGGCACATTGGTCGCGATCAGCGAGACCCCGAAGGGGGCGGCCATCGCGAGCACGGCCGCGATCCTGAAGTGCCCGACCCCGCGCGCGGGGAGCACGTCCTGGTGCAGCACCCCGGCCACCGCGAGCGTCAGACCGGACGCGGTGGACAGGAACGCCGCGAACGCGCCGCCCGCGAGCAGCGCGCCGAGCAGATCGCCGCCCACTCCCCCGATGAGCCGCTCGGGCAGCACGAGCACGGCCGCGTCGGCGTCGCCGGTGAGCGAGAGTTCGGGGGCGTAGATCCGGCCGAGCGCGCCGTAGACGGGCGGAAGGAGATAGAAGGCGCCGACCAGGCCGAGCACGACGAGCGTGGTGCGGCGGGCCGCGCGTCCGTTGGGGCTGGTGTAGAAGCGGACGGCGACATGGGGCAGGCCCATGGTGCCGAGGAACGTGGCGAGGATCAGTCCGTACGTGGCGTAGAGCCGGTACTCGTCACGGTCGCCGGCGAGCGGCCGTGACCAGTTGGAGGTGCCGGTCCCGGTGTGTTCCTTGGTCTCCGGCACGGGTGTGCCCGCCGGAAAGCCCAGCCGGGTGCCGGCCTCGACGCGGTGGGTGCCTTCGCCGAGCGCGACGCGCTGCTTCTCGTACGCGGTGTCGTCGATCGTTCCGTCGACGGTGAGCTTGATCGGGGCGTCGAGCTCGATGCGTACGGTGTCGTCGATGCGCACCGACGTGTGCTCGCGGAAGACGGCCGGGGCGTCGAACGTGGCGCGCGGGGTGTTGTCGCCGAACCAGGCGACCACCAGAAACAGCGCGGGGACGAGCAGCGCGGTGAGCTTCAGCCAGTACTGGAAGGCCTGTACGAAGGTGATCGAGCGCATGCCGCCGGCCGCGACCGCGCCCGTGACGACCAGGGCCACGACCAGGCTGCCGACCCAGTCGGGCGAGCCGGTGAGGATCTCCAGGGTGAGCCCGGCGCCCTGGAGTTGGGGCAGCAGATAGAGCCAGCCGATGCCCACGACGAAGAGGCTCGCGAAGCGGCGCACCGTATGGGATTCGAGGCGGGCCTCGGCGAAGTCGGAGAGCGTGTACGCACCGGAGCGGCGCAGCGGGGCCGCGACCAGGATGAGCAGCACGAGATAGCCGGCGGTGTAGCCGACCGGGTACCAGAGCATGTCCGGGCCCTGCAGGAGCACCAGGCCCGCGACGCCGAGGAAGGAGGCGGCGGAGAGGTACTCGCCGCTGATGGCCGCCGCGTTGAGGCCGGGCTGGACGGTGCGGGACGCGACGTAGAAGTCCGAGGTCGTACGGGAGATCCGCAGGCCCAGGGCGCCGATGAGGACCGTGGCGAGCACCACGACCGTCACGGCGGTCACCGCGTAGGTCTGGTTCACGGGCTCGGTGTCCTTCGGTGGTTCAAGGGCTCGGCGTCCTTCGGTGGTTCACGGGCTCAGCGCCCTTCGACGAGTCCCGTGAAGTCCCGCTCGTTGCGCTCGGCCCTGCGGACGTACCAGCGGGCTATCAGGAGCATCACCGGATACACGCCGACGCCCAGGGACAGCCAGACCCACAGGGTCGGGGAGACCTCGGAGCCCGTCACGGACTCGGGGAGCATGAAGAGCAGCGGCAGGGTGCCCACGAAGAGGATCAGTACGCCGAGTGCGGTCAGCCCGGCTCTCAACTGGCTGCGCATCAGGGACCGTACATAGGTCGTGCCGACGGTCGTCTGCTCGTCGATCTCCGAGCGCGCGGCGGTGTGCCCGAGCGGTCGCCGCGCCTGGCGCGGCACACCGGTCACGGTCTCCCTGCGGGGGCCATCGGGGGCTGCTGGCATGGGCGGTGCGCTCTCTCGTCCGCGGTCCTGGATGGGGTGAACGGGAGTCTACGCAGGCCTGATGACCTGGGGTAGGGCCCGGCGGACGGGCGTCGGCGCACTGAATGAGGCCCGGCGAGCGCGCGCCAGGGGCCGCGGATGGAATTCGGCGAGCGTGCGTCAGGGCCGCGGATGGAGTTCGGCGGCGCAATCCTGCAGGGCCACTTCCAGCTCCACGTAGGACTCCTCGGCCCGCCGGAAGGCCAGATGCAGCGCGGCCTCGGCGCGCGGACCGGTGAACGGGGCGGTGGCCTCATGGGCCTCGTCGAGGATCTCGGCCCAGCGGGCCGCGGCGCTCCTGAGTCCCGCGAGATAGCGCGTCGCCTCGGTCTGGCTCGTCGGCGGCGCGGGCAGCGCCCGCAACTCCGTGAGCAGCGCCTCGACTTCGGATGGACCGGGCATTGCGGACTTCCCTCCCCGTTGACCGAGGTCAGGCTAGGCGGCGGTCGTGCGGCAGGGCCAGCCGCGCGTCGGCGGACGGCGGCTTGGCTGCGGTGAGCGGTCCGCTGCCTCGGTGGACGGTCGCCTTTCGAACGCCCTCGCGGCTCAGCGCCGCGCGTGCCGCATCAGCAGATCGCGCAGCTCACGGGCGTGCCGGCGGCTCACCGCGAGTTCCGCGCCGCCCACGCGCACGGTGGTTGCGCCGGCGTCGAGGCGCAGTTCGTCGATCCGGCCGAGCGCGACGAGATGGCGCCGGTGTATCCGTACGAAACCGCGCGCCGCCCAGCGCTCCTCCAGCGTGGACAGCGGGATCCGCACCAAGTGGCTGCCCTCGTCGGTGTGCAGGCGCGCGTAATCGCCGTGGGCCTCGACGTACGCGATGGAGTGGATCGGGACGAAGCGGGTGACTCCGCCCAGTTCGACCGGGATCTGGTCGGGGGCCGAGTCGACGGCGACGGGTGTGGCCGGCAGCGGGGCGGGGGCGGCGGCCTGGCCCATGAGGTCGCTGACGCGGCGTACGGCCTCGGCGAGGCGTTCACGGCGTACCGGCTTGAGCACGTAGTCCACGGCCTTGAGGTCGAAGGCCTGTACGGCGAAGCCCTCATGGGCGGTGACGAACACGATCAGCGGCGGCCGGGCGAAACCGGCGAGCAGCCGGGCCACGTCGAGCCCGGTGAGCCCGGCCATGTGGATGTCGAGGAAGACGACGTCGATGGCGTCGTCGCCGTCCGGGCCCGCGTCCAGGGCCCGGTTGATGCGCCGCAGCGCCTCGGTGGCATCGGTGGCACCCTCGGCGCTGCGCACGCGGGAGTCGGCGCGCAGCAGGAAGAGCAGCTCTTCGAGCGCGGGTTTCTCGTCGTCGACGGCCAGTACACGCAGCATGCGGCGGAGTGTATGCGTCTGCGTGCCCGGTGGACACGGCCAGGCCGGCGCCGGGGAGCTCGGTTCCCACAATTCGCTGGGGTGTTGAGCATCCACACCCGACGCCCCGTATTGCAGGGGGACACACTTCCCGCCGTGTCCCCCACGGTGCGATACCCCCGTAATCCCGCACGAAGAGGTACGCCCATGAGCGCGCAGCATCAGGACGTCGCCGCCTATGCGCTGGGCGTCCTGGAACCTGCGGACAGTCTGCACGTCGAGGAGCATCTGGACTCCTGCCCGCATTGCGCCCTGGAACTCGCGGAGTTCTCCCGGGTGGTGACGCTCCTCGAGCCGCTCACCGAGCCCGATGCCCTCCCCTATCTGCAGGCGCCGCCCGCGCCACTGCTCGACCGGCTGCTCGGCCTGGTACGGCGCAGGCGCCGTACGGTCCGGCTGCGTCTGGTGGCCGCTGTCGCGGCCGTGCTCTTCGCGGTCCCCGCGGGGGTGATGCTGTTGCGGGACGACGGGCCGCCGGTCCTCGACGGGCGCGCGGGGACGATCACCGCGAGCGTGACTTTGGACGAGCAGCCTTGGGGTACGGGGGTGGCGCTGCGGATGGACGGCCTCGACGGGCCGCTCCGCTGCGAACTGGTCGCCGTGGGGCCCGGCGGCACGGAGCAGACGGTGCTCACCTGGTCGGTGCCCCCGGGCGGTTACGGCTTCCCCGGGCGTGACGGGCATGAGCGGCCGCTGCTCGCCGAGGGCGGCACGGGGATGCGGGCGGACCAGATCCGGCGGTTCGAGGTACGGACCCTGGACGGGGTGCGCCTGCTCTCGCTTCCCGCCGGATGAGAGCCCCTCGTCTCCAGGGGCTACTTGAGCAGGCGGGACATCCTGCGGTCGGCGAGCGGTTTGCCGCCGGTCTGGCAGGTGGGGCAGTACTGGAGCGAGGAGTCGTGGAAGGACACCTCGCGGATGGTGTCCCCGCAGACGGGGCAGGCCTCGCCGGTGCGGCCGTGCACGCGCAGACCGCTCTTCTTCTCGGACTTGAGCCGCCCGGCGGCCACACCCTGCGAGCGCGTCACCGCCTCGGTGAGCGTGGAGCGCATCGCCTCGTACAGCGTGTGCACCTCGTCGTCGGTCAGCTTCTCCGCGATCTTGTACGGGGACATGCGGGCCACGTGCAGAATCTCGTCGCTGTAGGCGTTGCCGATCCCCGCGATCAGGCTCTGGTCGCGCAGGGCGCCCTTGATGCGCCGCCGCTCGCCCTTGAGCAGCACGGCGAAGGCGGCTTCGTCGAAGCCGTCGGCGAGCGGGTCGGGTCCGAGGCGGGCGATGCCCGGGACCTCCTGCGGGTCGCGGACCACATACACGGCGAGCCGCTTCTGTGTGCCGGCCTCGGTGAGGTCGAAACCCCGTCCGTCGTCGAGCGCGACGCGCAGCGCGAGGGGTCCCTTGCCCGGCTTCGGCGGGCCGTCGGGCAGCCGGTCCTTCCACTGCAGCCAGCCCGCGCGGGCGAGATGGGTGACGAGATGCAGCCCGTCGAGATCCAGGTCGAGGAACTTGCCGTGGCGCCCGACCCCGGTGAACGGGCGGCCTTCGAGCGCGCTCAGCGGTGGGTCGTACGTCTTGAGCACGCTGATCGCCACGGGCAGGACGCGGGCGATACGGGCGTCGGCGAGATGCTCGGTGAGGAAGCCCTTGAGGGCCTCCACCTCAGGCAGTTCAGGCATACGTCCAGGTTGGCACGCGGCACTGACAACCGCGTCCGGCCAAGGACCTTGCCACCGTCTCCCATATCCGGGATACGATCCCGGATATGGGAGACGACATCGACGCACGGCTCGCCCAACGCCTTGCCGCGCTGCGGACCGAACGCGGCTGGTCCCTGGACGAGTTGGCCACCCGCTCCGGGGTCAGCCGGTCCACGCTGTCCCGTCTGGAGCGCGGGGAGATCAGCCCGACGACCTCGCTGCTCAACCGGCTGTGCGCCGCGTACGAGCGCACGATGTCCCGGCTGCTCACCGAGGTCGAGGGCGAACAGGCGCAGCTGGTGCGGGCCGGGCAGCAGCCCGTGTGGAACGACACCGAGTCGGGATTCGTGCGCCGCTCGGTCTCGCCGCCGCACGCGGGTCTGCGCGGTGAGCTGGTCGAGGGGACGCTGCGCCCGGGCGCGGACATCTCCTACGACGGCCCGCCGGTGCCGGGTCTGGAACAGCACATCTGGGTGCTCGACGGCTCCCTGGAAGTGACCGTGCAGAACGAGGCGTACGCGATGGCCACCGGGGACTGTCTGCGGTTCCGGCTGTGGGGTCCGACGCGCTTCCGCTGCACGTCCGAGGAGTCCGTGCGCTATGTGATCGCCGTGGTGCTGCCGTGAGCGGCATAGCGAAGCCCGAGCGTTTCCCGGCGCGCGAGCGCCGCATCCTCGCCGTCTGTCTGGCGGCCGGGTTCACCTCGCTGCTCGACCAGTCCGTGCTCAACATCGCGGTGCCCGCGCTCCGCGACGCCCTGTCCGCCGACGCCTCCCAGCTGCAATGGATCGTGGCCGGGTACTCGCTCGCGTTCGGCGTGGCCCTGGTGCCCGGCGGGCGGCTCGGCGACGTCCACGGACGCAAGCCGTTCTTCCTCGCCGGGATGGCGCTGTTCGCCGTCGGCGGGCTGCTGTCCAGCTGCGCCCAGGACGCCTGGCTGGTGGTCGCGGCCCGGCTCATCCAGGGGCTCGGGGCCGGCCTGGTCAACGCCCAGGTGATCGGCACCATCCAGGACGTCTTCACGGGCGCGGCCCGCGCGCGGGCCCTCGGCATGTACGCGGTGACGGCGGGCCTGGCGACGGCGCTCGGGCCGCCCGTGGGCGGTGCGCTGATCGCGGCGGCGGGCGCGGAGCCGGGCTGGCGGTTCGCGGTGCTGCTCAACGTGCCGTTCGCGCTGGCCACGCTCGCGGCGGGCGCCCGCTTCCTGCCGCGCCCGCGACCGGTCAACGCGCAGGCTGGACTTGATCTGGGGGGTGTGGCGCTGTTCGCGGGACTGACCGTCCTGATCATGCTCCCGTTCATCCGGTCCACCGGCTATCTCGCCTACGGAGCCGGTGCGGCCGCACTCGCCGCCGCGCTGGTGCTCCAGCAGCGCGGGCGGGCCCGCTCGGGCCGCCGCCCCCTGGTGCATCCCGCACTCACCCGCTCCGCGCCGTACGCACTCGGTACGACGGTGGCGATGGCCCAGTTCGGCGCCTCGCTCGCCGGCGGGATGGTGCTCGCGGTGTTCCTGCAGGGAGAGCTCGGCCTCTCCGCGATGACGGCGGCCCTGGTCATGCTGCCGCAGGCGCTCGGCATGGGCGCCACCTCGACGTTCGCCTGGCGTGTGGTGCGCAGGTTCGGCGAGCACCGCGTGATCACCTCCGGGCTCGCCCTGTCGGCGCTCGCCCTCCTGTCCGGGGGCCTTGCGACGCTGTACGTCCCGGCAGGGCCGCTGCCCTGGGTGCTCGCGGTGTGCCAGCTCTGCTCGGGCGCCGCGACCGGGTTCACCGTCGCGCCGACCCAGGCGCAGGTCCTGCGGCACGCGCCCGCGGAGGCGGCGGGAGTGGCCGGCGGTCTGCTGCAGATGTCGCAGCGAATGGCGGCCGCGGTCTGCATCAGCGCCGTCTCCGGCCTCTATCTGCACGCCTCGGCGCCGGGCGCTGGTCCGGCCGGGATGCGCCGGGCGTTCTGGCACGCGTCGCTGGCGTGCACGGCGATCGTCACGCTCGGCCTGCTGGTCTCCGTACTGAACCGCCGTATGAGCACGGCGTCCGCGCCGCCGCAGCTGCCGCTCGCGCCGCCCCGAGGAAAGGAACTCACGCCATGACGACAGTGGCCAGGACTGCAGCGGAGCGAAGGATCAGCTCCGGGACATCGGTGGAGCGCCTGTCCGCCGCCGGGCTCGAGGCGTGTGCCGGCGAGCTCGGCGAGCTGCTCGCGGCGACCGTCGCGGGTGGTGCCTCGCTCGGCTTTCTCGCCGGGTTCGGGAGCGCGGAGGCCGCGCGGTGGTGGCGTGGGCTCGCCGCCGATGTCGCGGACGGCAGGCTGCTCGTGTGGGTGGCCCGCTCCGAGGACGGCCAGGTCCTCGGGACGGTCGGCTGTGCGCCGGGGTTCAAGGACAACGGCCGGCATCGTGGCGAGGTCGTGAAGCTGATGGTCGGCCCGCAGGCCCGTGGCCGTGGGGTCGCGCGCACGCTGCTCCGCACGGTCGAGGAGTACGCGGCCGGGGCGGGGATGTCCCTGCTCGTCCTGGACACGGAGACGGGAAGTCCGGCCGAGCGGCTGTACCGGGCGACGGGGTGGACCGAGATGGGCACGGTCCCGGACTATGCCGCGGATCCGCAGGGCCGGCTCATGCCGTCCACGTTCTTCTACAAGACGCTCTCCTGAGAGAAGACGCCTTCCTACGGGATGCCCACCCCTCGCTGAGCCGCCTTCCTACCGGATGCCCACCCCTCGCTGAGCCGCCTTCCCGCGGGCCGCCTCCTCCCAGGGAGGTGCGCAGTAACCGGTACGGGCCCGCAGATGATCCGCGTGGGCGAGATGGTGAGCGGCGGCCGCCCGGTCGCCTGCGAGCCGGGCGAGGTCCGCGAGGACGAGGCGGGCGCGGCATTCGGCCGGCCGCATCCGCAGCTCCTCGGCCGTGGCCAGGGCGAGTTCGGCGTGGTCGGCCGCGAAAGCGGGGTCGCCCTCGGCGAGCCGGACCCGGGCGAGACCGATATGCGCCTCGGCCTCCTGGTGGCGGTACTTCTGGCGGCGCGAGAGTGTCAGCGCCTCTTCCATCTGCCGCCTCGCCCGCGCCGTGTACCCGTCGATCAGGTCGAGGGCGGCCAGCGTGCCCAGGCTGTCGATCTGCTTGGCCGTGTAGCCGAACGCGCGGGACTTCTCCAGCGCCTGCACGGCATGGGCGCGCGCCTCGTCGGGCTCGCCGCGGTCGCGAAGGATACGGGCCAGGATCTCGTGGGTGGCGGCCTCGTTGTGCTCCTTGTGGTGCTCCCGGCACAGGCGCGCGGCCTCCGTGGCGTCGGCGAGCGCCTGGTCGTACCGGCCCAGTCCGTGCAGTGCCGCGGCGCGGCCGGTGAGCGGGCCGATGGCGGCCACGGCCTGGTCGTGGTCGAGGGCGGTCGTGACGGCCTCGGTGGTCAAGGCGACGGACTGTTCCAGATCTCCCAGATACGTATGGCCCTGGCCCGCGATGTCGAGGACGGGGCCCAGCCGCGTGGGCACTCCGAGGGCGCGGTACAGGTCGATGCACCGGTGCAGATGGTCTATCCCCTGGGCCACGTCGCCGCGCAGCCCGTACTGGATGCCGAGGTTGGCGAGGACCGCGGCCTCGCCGGGGGCGTAGGCGCCGTCACGGTAGCCGCGGCGTGCGTGGTGGAAGTGGTCGAGTGCGGCGTCGAACTCCCCGGCGTCCTGGGCCAGCGATCCGAGACTGAGCCGCATCGCCGCCTCCGCGAGCACCTCCCCCGCGTGGGCCGCCGCTTGCAGACCGGCCGTTGCGGCCGTGCGCCAGTCGGCGTGGTGCTGGCGGTAGTAGAAGTACATCCGGAGCTGGTCGGCGAGCAGCCAGGCGGTGGCGCCGGGTCCGGTCCGTGCCGCGCGGGTGGTGACGGCGACCAGGTTGGCGCGTTCCTCGTCCAGCCAGGCCGATGCGGCGTGCCGGTCGGCGAACCGGCCGGCCGCGGCCCGCTGCCGCGGCAACTGCAGCATCGCCGCGTAGTCGAAGGCCGTGGCCGCGTCGGCGGTGGCCAGATACCAGTCGCACAGCCGCTGCCAGGCCGCCGCACGGTCCGGTTCGGCCGCCCCGCGCTCGGCCGCGTAGAGCCGCAGCAGATCGTGGAACTGGAAACGGTCGGCGGCCGTGCGCTGGACGAGGCCTGCGGTGGCCAGCTGGTCGAGCAGTTCCTCGGCTTCTTCGCACGGCGGGTTGTCCGTACCGGGCCCGAGCAGCGCGGCGGCCGCCTCGGCGCTGAAGTCCGCGCCGGGATGCAGACCGAGCAGCCCGAAGAGCCGGGCCGCCTCGGGGGTCAAAGTGGCGTACGAGTGGTCGAAGGCGGTGCGGACGGCGGCCTGGCGGTCGCCGGCGATGGACAGCTTGCCGAGCCGTCCGTCGTCGGCAAGCTCGGCCGCGTACGCCGAGAGGGAACGGCCCGGCCGCGCCGCCAGGTTGGCGGCGGCGATCCGCAGCGCGAGCGGCAGCCGCGCGCACAGGTCGGCGAGCAGCTCGGCCGCCGCGGGCTCGCCCTGGACGCGCTGTTCGCCGAGTGCGCCGGCCAGCAGGTGATGGGCCTCGGCCGGTTCGAGTACGTCGAGGGGTACGGGGTGTGCCGCATGGCTGGCGATCAGTCCGCGCAGGTCGAATCGGCTGGTGATCAGCACGGCCACACCGGCGGTGCCGGGCAGCAGCGGCCGGATCTGCTCGGCGTCCGCGGCATCGTCCAGCACCATCAGGATGCGTCGGTCCGCGGTCCTGCTGCGGAAGGCCGCGGCGCGGTCCTCGGCCGATTCGGGGATGACGGCGGGGTCCTGTCCGCTGGCGCGCAGCAGCGCGGCGAGGACCTCGGAGGGATCGCGCGGCCGCTCGCCGGTGCCCAGGAGGCGTACGTACCACTGGCCGTCGGGGAACGAGGGACGCAGCCGGTGGCCGAGGTGGACGGCCAGGGCCGTCTTGCCCACGCCGGGCGAGCCCGAGAGGACCACCGGCTGTGCGGCCGGGGCCGCGAGGAGTTCCTCGATGCGCCGCACGAGCGCGGCGCGGCCGACGAACCCCGGTACCGCGAGCGGCAGTTGACTCTGCACGGACCACTCCGCCTCGGCCGCCCGCGGTGGCGTCCGCGGCTGCCGCGCGGTCACCGCGAGCGCCGTGTCCCCCGCGAGGATCGCCTCGTACAGCTCCCGCAGCCGGGGTCCGGGGTCGATGCCGAGCTCCTCGCGCAGCAGCCGCCGCACCCGCCGGTGGTGGGCGAGGGCGTCGGCCTGCCGGCCGCAGCGGAACAGCGCCAGCATGTACTGCGCGGCCACCCGCTCGTCCAGCGGATGGGCGGTGCAGCGCACCGACAACTCGGGGAGCAGTTCGGCGTGTTCGCCGCGCCGCAGCCGTATGTCGGTGCAGTCGAGCTCGGCGGCGAGCCGCTCCCTGCCGAGCGCTTCCCGCGCGGCGTTGAACCACGGGGTGTCGGCGCCCGCGAAGGGTTCGCCGCGCCACAGGCCGAGGGCTTCCTCGTACGTGGCCAGCGCGGCGGAGTCGTCGGTCTCGGCGCGCGCGGTGGCGAGCAGCTGCCGGAAGCGGTGCACGTCGCTCGTCCGGGCGTCGGCGGTGAGCGCATAGCCGCCGGGGAGCCGGTCGATGGCACAGGGCAGCAGCCGGCGCAACCGCGACAGATAGCTGTAGAGGGTGTCCTTGGCGCGCTGCGGCGGGGCGTCCGCCCAGACCCGCTCGACGAGCTGGTCCACCGGCACGGCGCGGTCCACGTCGAGGACCAGCGCGGCGAGCACGGACCGCTGGCGTGCGGGACCCAGGTCGAGCTGCCTGCCGTCGGCCACTGCCTCGATGCCGCCGAGCAGTAGGAACTCCATCGCCCAGACCCTGCTTCCCCCGTGTTTCACCCCTGCGCGGGGCGTTACCCGCAGGGGATTCTAGATCCTTGCAAGGTCTGTACAGGGTCCGTCGGCCACTGTGGTGGCGAGCACGGGGGCCGCCGCCGCAGCGCCTGCGGCTGCCGCGTCGGGGGACGGCGGCAGCGGGAGTGGTGGTGTCACCTCTGGGGGGAGAGTGCGCCTCGGCGGCCCACCGTGCTTCTTGTCGGCCGGCAGACTGCGGCTCAGCGCATCTCCTTCTCGAACCACGCCACGTCCCAGTACCGCCCGAACTTGCGCCCCACTTCGTGGTGCACGCCGGTGGCCTTGAAGCCGAACCGTTCGTGCAGCTTGAAAGAGGCCTCGTTGGGGACGGTGATGCCCGCGTACGCGCGGTGCACGTCCTCGTCGGCGAGCGCCTCGAACAGGGCGGCGTAGAGCCGGCTGCCGAGGCCGCGGCCGCCGTACTCGGGTGCGAGGTAGACGCTGGTCTCCACCGAGGTGATGTACGCGAGCTTCGGACGGAAGGCGCTGCTGGTGGCGTATCCGACGACGAGGCCGTCCTGCTCGGCGACGAGCAGCCGGTGCGGTCCCTGCTCCGGGTGGGCGAGCAGCCAGTCGCGGCGCTGCTCCGCGGTGACCGGGTCGACGTCGAAGGTGATCGGCGTCCCGACGATGTAGTGGTTGTAGATCCGGGTGAGCTCTTCGAGGTCACCCTCGTGTCCCGGCCGTATCCGCGCCGTCGTACTCTGCTGCATCCGTGCCTCCTCGACCGCCGACGGTACCGCAGGCCGAGGCCCGGCCGCGAACTCGTTTGCCCAGGTCAGAGGGGAAGCGCGGGGACACGATCGTGGGGGTGTGGCCATATCGCCCCCGGCGGGATGTCAGGATGGGTCGCATGACAACCAAGGTCTACTTCGACATCAGCATCGACGACGCCCCCGCCGGGCGGATCACGTTCAACCTCTTCGATGACGTCGTTCCGAAGACGGCGGAGAACTTCCGCGCGCTGTGCACCGGCGAGAAGGGCTTCGGCTACAAGGGCTCCCCGTTCCACCGCGTCATCCCCGAGTTCATGCTCCAGGGCGGTGACTTCACCAACGGCAACGGCACCGGTGGCAAGAGCATCTACGGCGAGGAGTTCCCCGACGAGAACTTCACGCTGAAGCACGACCGTCCGGGTCTGCTCTCGATGGCCAACCGCGGCCCGAACACCAACGGTTCGCAGTTCTTCGTCACCACGGTGCTCACCCCGTGGCTGGACGGCAAGCACGTGGTCTTCGGCGAGGTCGCCGACGACGACTCGATGGCGCTCGTCAAGAAGATCGAGTCCCTCGGCTCGGGCAGCGGCCGTACCCGCGCCTCGATCACCGTCGCCGACTCCGGCGTTCTCTGATCTTCCGTACGCCGCTTTCACCTGCGGTGGCCCCGGTCCGTACGTCGGACCGGGGCCACCGGTGCGTCAGGGCCTGCTGTTCCGAATCGGCCGTCGTCAGGCCCCGTCGGCCGCGGCCATCCGCTGGTCCGCTGCGCTCGCGATCAGCACGTCGGCCCGCTGGGTCGCACCGTTCACCGTGACGGCGAGCGTCACGCTCCCCGTCCGCAGGGCGGTGAGCCGTCCCGTGTCCGGGTCGTATGCGGCCACGTGCCGCTGCCGGGCGTCGTCCGGGTCACCGATGTACAGGTTCGGTGAGCCTGTCCAGTCCGCGCTCACGGGGAACGCGACCGGGACCTGACGGGTGCCCTGGGTGACGGTCGCGGCCACGTCGCCGCTGTCACCGGGCCGCAGGGTCGACGGTGCGCCGAGCGCGAGGGCGTCGGTGTGGGCGCGGGTCTGCACGGAGACCCAGTCGGGGCCGCCCTTCCAGGGCCGCTGCCGCGCCGCGGCCTGTTCGCCGGGCGAGATCCGGTCGACGCCCAGCAGGGACCAGCCGGTGAAGCCGCCCCGGTCCGCCGGGCCCGCCGGGTTCTTGCCGCTGTTGCCGTTGATCAGATACGGCACCGCGTCGATGTGCGCGGCGTCGAACACCCCGACGTGGCTCCCGACGAACGCGGCGCCCTTGCCCGACGTACGGCGGAAGTCCGCGAGCCACTGTTCGAGCAGGGCGGCCTCCTTGCGGTCGCCGAGCCGGCTGCCCTTCTGCGGGGTCGGGTCGCGCGGCGGTACGTGCTGGATCACCGCGACCGAGGAGACCGCCGGATCCTTCGCTGCCGCGTCGAGTGCGGCGCGCAGCGCCTTGATCTGGGCGAAGCCGCCGCCGCGCAGGGACAGGCTGGAGGTGTCGAGGGTGACGAACCGCGTGCCCTTGTGGTCGAACACCCGCTGTGCGGGGCCGAATTCGGCGGTGAAGTTGTCGATCTTCCCGCCCATCACCTCGTGGTTGCCGGGCACGTAGTACCAGGGCACGGCGTCGCCGAGCTCCTCGGTGAGGATCCTGCGGGCGAAGGCGAGATCGGCGGGGGCGCCCTCGTCGACGAGATCGCCGTTGATGACGAGGAAGTCGGGCCTCGCCGCCTTGATCTCGCGCAGGGTGCGGCGGGCCTGCTGCACGATCGCACTGTCCGGTTCGCGCGCCACGAACTGGGCGTCGGACATCACCGCGAACTGCCAGTCCCTGCCCTCGGCCACGGCGGCCGAGTCGATCAAGTCATCGGTGACGACGGGCTGTTGGGGTACGTCCACGCTCGGCGGGACCTGCGCGGTGAGCTCGTCGATGACCACCTCACCGGTGTACTGCTTGGTCGCGGCGGTCTCGGCCAGATAGAAGCGGAAGACGGAGAGCGGCATGGGCGCGGACTGCGGCACGGTGAAGGTGATCTGCTGCCACCCGGTCCAGGTCACATACGGGCCGCGCAGGACGAGATCGGATCCGGCGGCGTCCTTGAGGTGCAGGCTGGGCCAGGCACCCTTGCCGTCGCCCTTGATCCACAGCTTGAAGGACTGCGGGGTGCCGGCGACCGGGATGCGCTGGGGCGGGTTCACGTAGGCGGCGCGGGTGGCGGTGGAGAGCGAGAAGTCGTATGTGAGGTCGAGTCCGGTGCCGCTGCGGCCCTCCGGGGTCGGCTCGATCCGGCCTGCGGCGCGGGCGTGGCTGAAGGTCCAGTTCGCGGCGTCGTCGAGGGCGGCCACGGACTGCTCGTCCAGGCCGACGCTGATGACGAGCAGGGTCTCCTTGCCCTGGACGGTGGCCTTGACCTGGCCGGCGCCCTTGTCGCTCAGGGCCTTGACGGTGAAGGCTCCGCGGCCGTCGTCGCGTATGTCGAACAGGGCGCGGTCGTATGCGAGCCGGACGTCACGGGGCTCGATCGGCGCGCTCGTGCCGTGCGCGTCCTGGCCGAGGATGCCGAAGGTGCCGGTGGCCGCGGCGTCCGCGAGGCCGACGCGTCGGGTGGTGGGTGCGATACGGGCGAGATCGTCGACCACCGTCAACTCGGTGCTGCCGTACGCCGGTCCGCTGCTCGCGCGGACCTCGGTGGTGCCGCTGCGGCGCGCGGTGAAGAGACCGTCGTCCGAGATCCGGCCGATGTCGCCGCGCTCGGCCCGCCAATGCGGCCTGCCCTCGGCCGGACCGTAGGTCTCGTCGTATCCGGCGGCGGTGAGCGCACGGGTGAGTCCGGGGAAGACGCGCTCGGGGTGACCGCCGCGTACGGGGTCGGCGGTCGGTGCCGCGAGTGCGGGGGTGCGGGTCTCGACCCAGTAGCCCTTGAGGCGGCCGGAGCCGTCGGGGGCGGTGAGCGCGAGGCCGTTGGGCACGGTGCGTTCGCTGCCGTCGGAGGGGCTGTTCTCCACCTGGAGCGCGTCGCTGCCGGGCTCGCGGGCGAGGAGCGTGGAGGAGCCGCCGCCGTCGAGGTTGAGCGCGCTGTGCGCACCGGCCTGCTTCATCATCACGCCGAGTTCGGTGAGGGTGACCCCGCCGCTGTCCGTCTGACGGCCGTCGACGGTGAGGATGTGCATCGTGCGGCCGTCCGCGGAGAAGCCGACGGCGGTGCGCGGGGCGGCGGTGTTGTTGCCCTGGCCCTCGTGGTTCTGCGCGACACCGTCGACGACGAGCAGCTCCCGTCCGCCGACGGCCGTACGCGGCACGTCACCGGCGTTCGTCCTCGGCCGGTACGCGATGCCCACGGCGTCTCCGGGCTCGAGCCCCTTCAGGACCTCGGCCCCGGCCTCGCGCCCGACGAGCACGGTGGCACCGGCGGCGATCGGTCCGCTGCCGACGCGGTCGGCGACCGACACGACCTTGCCGTCCTCGACGAGGGCTTCGGCCACGGGTGTCGCCTTGTCGACGGTGAGCGCACGGTCGGCCGTACCCCAGGCCTCGGTGTACGCGCCGATCCCGCCCGCCGGAACATTGGCGGCGTTGTACGCGGCGAGGGCGTGCGCGCCCTTCGGGACGGTCAGCGTCCCCTCGAAGTAGAGCTCCAGGACCCGTCCGGCGTCCTCGGGCCCGATGCCCACGGCGCGGTGCGCGCCGGGCGCGGGTGACTGGACGAGCTTGCCGTCCTTGATCCCGGCGCCTTGCGGGGCGCCGGTCTCGTTGATGTCGAAGAAGTCCGCGTTGATCGCGGCGACCGTCCGTCTGCCCTTGCCCGGATCGTGCGCGGCCGCGAGTTCGGAGACGGTCCTGCGCTCGGACACCTTGCCGGAGTGCAGATAGTCCGCGCGCACCCCTTTGCCGAGGTCCACGCTCAGGGCGTCGACGCGCAGCCACTTGTCCGATTCGAGACGGTCGTACGAGGTGAGCGCGACACCCGGCGCGAGGGGCCGGGCACTGCGCGCGGTCTCGATCCCGTCCCCGTCGACGACCGAGCGCACCCCCGCACCCGGTCCGCTCGCGGGTGGCGGCGCGACGGGCCGCCGTATCTCCGCGCTGTTCGCGGGCCTCGGATCCGGCCCGGAATCGGCGACGGCGGGGGCGATCGCCCCCGCCGTCATGGCAGCCACGGTCGCCATGAGCGCCACCCAGCGCCCGGCTATGCCAGCACCCACAACTACTCCTGCATGACGGCGAGTTGCCCATGGGGCAGATGTCGCGCGTCAGCATTGCTGTGCTCACATCAGGGCGCTAGAGGCCCGGGGGAACGGGACGGGAAACAGGTGCGGTCGGCTTGATTACGCCGTGCAGAGGTCGAACCTTTGGCAGTCGGGTCAGCTCTCCTCGGCCCAGCCCGGCGCAGCCGCCCGCGCCCGCCGCTCCCACTCCGCCCGGCCACCGGGCAAGGGCCACGCCCAGGTCGGACGGTGTCCGGTGGCCGCCTCGTCGAGCGCGCGGGCCAGCGCCGGACCGGCCGCTTCGGTCCCGTCCGGCACCTGTTCGCCGTGCGCCGCGCGCAGGGCACGCCAACGCTCCATTTCCCTCGTGTAATCGGCGGCCGCGGCTTCCTCGGCCACCGCCAACTCGGCCCCTGGGAGCGCCCGGTGCAGCACGAGCAGCGGCGGTTCGGCGTTCTCGGCCACGGCCGCGGCCAGGCGCGCGTGCCCGTCGAGGATCAGATGGCAGTCGAGCCCGCTGACCCACCACAGCAGCACGGGCGGCAGCGTGCCGTCCCGCACCTGCTTGCGGTACGCCTTGACGCGGGCGTCGTCGGCTTCCGGGAGAGCGCGCAGCGGCAGGACCGTCCAGGCACCGTTGTGGAAGTACCAGTCGAGGTAGCCGTCCGGGTGGCCCTCGACGATGCGTTCGCCCCAGAACTCTCCGGCCGGTGCGCCATGCCGGTTCCACTGCCGCAGCAGCTCCGTGTACGGGGTGAGGATCCACCGGCCGTCGTGCAGCGGGGTCGTGTCCGAGACGGCCAGGTGCTCGGCGAATGCGTGGGCCCAGCGGGCCGGGTCGCCCGCGTACAGGCGTGCCGTATCCGCTCTCCAGGGCGGAAGGGACGGCCGCCAGGTGTCCGTGCGCCAGAAGGACACTCCGCCCAGGTCGCGCTCGACGACACCGAACAGCAGGGCGTCACCGGCCAGTTCGAGCAGGAGGCGGTCCCCGCCGGCCGTGTGCAGCCGCAGCTCCGGCCGCGGACGGTCGCGTACGTCGAGGGCCAGTCCGCGCCAGTTGCCGTCGGGGTGGAGAAGGTCGGTCCTGTGCACCCGGCGAGTGTAGGCGTGGGCCCAAGGCCTGTTCAGTCGCGGTGCGGGACCACGAACTCGCACCAGATCGCTTTGCCGCTGCCCCGGGACTCCACGCCCCAGACGTCGGCCAGCCGGTCGACCAGGAGGAGACCGCGGCCCGAGACCCCTTCCTCGCCGGCCTCGCGGCGGCGGGGCAGGGCACTGGAGGTGTCCTCGACCTCGACGCGCAGCCGGCGTTCGGCGCCGGACAGGACGCGCAGCGTGATGATCGCGGCGCCTTCGGTGTGCATCAGGGCGTTGGTCACCAACTCGTCGGCGACCAGCTCGATTTCGTCGGAGCGGTCGCGGGCGCCCCAGGCCCGTACGGCCGCACGGACCATGTGGCGGGCCTCGCGCAGCCCCACGGGATCGTTGGGCGCCACATGCTGCTGCAGCCGGCCGCCGGACTTCGGGGCGTCGGAGCCGCGGCGGCGGAGCAGCAGCAGAGCCGCGTCGTCGTCACCGCCGCGCCGGTCGGCGTCCTCGACGAGCAGCTCGGCCAGCGCGCCGAGGTCGGGGGGTCCCGAGGCGACCAGCGCCGTCAGGGACTGCACTCCCTCGTCGAGGTCGTGGCCCGGCTCCTCGACAAGGCCGTCGGTGCACAGGAGCATCGTCTGGCCCGGGTCGAGTTCGAGGGTCGTGACCGGGTATTCAAGCCGGCCGAACTCGGCGGAGAGCCCGAGGGGCAGACCTCCGGCCACGGGCGCACGCCGGCAGGTGCCGTCCTTGGCGCGTACGAGGGGGTCGATATGACCGGCCCGTACCAGCTGCACGACTCCGGTGGTGAGGTCCGCCTGTGCGTAGAGGCAGGTGGCGAACCGGTCCGTGTCGAGTTCGTGCAGGAAGACCGAGGCCCGGGCCATGACCGTGGCGGGTGTGTGCCCCTCCGCCGCGTACGCGCGCAGCACGATCCGCAACTGCCCCATGACGGCGGCCGCATGGGTGTCGTGCCCCTGTACGTCGCCGATGACCGCGCCGACCTTCCCGCCGGGCAGCGGGATCACGTCGTACCAGTCGCCGCCGATGTCACGGCCGAGCTTGGCCGACCGGTAGCGCACGGCGATCTCCGCGCCGTCGACGGCGGGGATGCTGCGCGGCAGCATCGCCTGCTGCAGCCCCGCGGCCAGGTCCTTCTCCTGCTCGTAGAACATGGCGCGCTGCAGCGACTGCGCGATGCTGCTGCCGAGCGCGATGAGGAGATTGCGCTCGTCGGCGGTGAAGCCGGTCTTGTCCTGGTAGAGCAGCCCGAGCGCACCGATCGGACGGGCCTGCGCGATCAGGGGCAGATACGCGGCCGCGGTGATGTTGAGGTGGCTGATGTGCGGCCACAGGATCGGGTAGGAGTCCGCGAACTCCTCGCGGGTCTCGATGAACCGCGGCGCGAGCGTGCGGACGACCTCGCTCATCGGATACGACTCGTCGATGCGGGTGAAGCGTGTGCCGGGGACGAAGGCGCCCGGCGGGCCCTCGGCCACGAGGTGGATGCGGCCCGCTTCGACCAGGCCCATGACCAGGCTCGCGGCGCCCAGGTGCGCGAGGCCCTGGGTCTCGTCCAGGACGTCGATCACGTCCTGGACGGTGCGGGCGTGCGCCAGGGCCGCCGTGGTGCCCTCGACGATGCTGGTCTGGCGACGGGTCTCGGCGTCGCGCTCCATGCGCATCCGCGTCTCGAGCAGCTCCTGGGTGGCGTCCCGGATGATGCCGAGGATGCGGCGCGGCCGGCCCTGCTCGTCGCGGCAGATGTAGCCCTGGGTGTGCGTCCAGCGCAGCGAGCCGTCGCGGCGGCGCAGCCGGAAGTAGGCGCCGTAGGTCCGGCTGCCGTTCTTGAGGGCTTCGGAGACCAGGGCGTCCAGACGGTGGCCCTCGTGCGGCGGCACACGGGCCCCGAGGGATTCGGGACGCCCTGCGTACTCGTCGGCGGTCACGTCGAAGACGTCATGGGCCGCGGGATCCATGTACATCTCGCCGCTGTCGAGATCCCAGTCGAAGCTGCCCGTGCGGTTCAGCGCGAGAATCGATTCGGGCGGCGCGGGCCATCGGTCCGGGTCGGACATGCGTCCACTTTGCCATGGTTTGCCCGGAGTGGTGCGCTGGGCGGCGAGTGGTTCTCAGCGGGTGCGGTCGGTGGCGGTTCTCAGCGCGTGCGGTCGGCGCGCCCGGCGGCGGACGGTTCGCAGCGGGTGCGGCGCTCCGCCGCCCGCGTGGCCGAGTCCGCGAGGCGCGGCAGGTGCAGCTCGCGGTGGACGGCCGCCATCCGCAGGGCGAAGACCAGCCCGGCGGCCACCACGGTGCCGAGCGTGTCCGAGGCGCCCGCCCAGTGCAGGAGCAGGTACCCCACGGCTCCGGCCAGGGCGGCGGTGGCGTACACCTCCTCACGAAGGAGCAGCGGCGGGAACTCTCCGCACAGCACATCGCGGACGACCTCACCGGTGACACCCGTGAGCACGGCCAGGATGATCACCGCGAAGGGGGTGACCCCGGCGTCGATCGCGGCCCGCGCGCCGATCACGGTCACCACGGCGAGGCCGACGGCGTCCACGGTCATCAGGGAGCGGTGCGGCAGCTCCCAGCGGCGCAGGTACAGCATCGTGGCCACGGCGGTGCAGCTGATCACGGTGAGCAGCACCCAGTCGTGCGTCCAGTAGAGGGGATGCCGGTCGAGGATCAGGTCGCGCAGGGTGCCGCCGGAGATGGAGGCGGCGAAGGCCAGGACGATGCCGCCGAAGGGGTCCATGTTGGCGCGGTGCGCGGCGAGGACACCGCTCGCGGCGAAGGAGGCGACTCCGACGAGGTAGAGGACGTGCAGCACGGAGCTTCCCCCTGGAAACGGCGTACGGGCAGGAGGTTCGAGGACACCACGCGGCCGCCCGTACATGCTTCGTCCTTCCGGCCGGGCTGTCCGGCCGGAAGGACGAATTCCAGGGGAGGCGGCCCTCAGCCGCTGAAGGACTCCGGTTCGGTCGGGTCCGGGATGAACGGGGTGTCGGGGCCGGGTTCGACGTCGGGGACCTCCGGGACCGTGTCGGGACCGGTCTGCTCCGGGACGGTCTCCTCCTGCGGAAGGCTCGGGATGTCCGTACGGTCCGTCGGCTCCTGCTGCTGATCCTGACCGCCGTCCGGCGTGGTCACGTCGCCGCCGCCGTCGGGCGCCGTCGTGTCCGTGTCCGGTACGGGTACGGGCAGCGGGATCGGGCAGCCCGCGGGGATGGTGGGCGTGGGCGCACCGGGGGCGGTGGGCGTCGGCGAGACCGTGGGGCAGTCGGTGGGGCTCGGCGAGTCGCCGGTCTCGTCGCCGTCGGGTGTGGCGCTGTCGGACCCGTCGGGATCGGTGCTCGTCGGCTCGTCCGTGGGCGGCTCGGAGGTCGGATCGTCCGGGTCTGTGGTCTGGTCGTCCGGCTCGGTCGTCTGGTCATCCGGCGACGTGGACGGGTCGTCGGGGCCGGTCGGGTCGATATCCGGGCCGGTGGGGTCGGGCGTCGGGGTGGGCGGCGGGACGATCTTGTCCTTGTCGCCGTCGTCGCCGATCGGTCGCTCGATCCAGGTGTTGTTGGTGATGTTGACGATCGTGATGTTGTTGATCACGGTCGTGGACGGCTTCACCACGATCACGTTCGCCGGGTGGTAGCCCTGCCACGGCTGACCGTGGTGGGTGGCGTCCTTGTGCAGTTCGGCGGGCGGCGTCAGCGGGTTGCCGCACGCGCAGCGCACCCGGGGCAGCCCCCGGTTGTCGACGAGCACCGCGGTGCCGGCCTGGAGCACGGACTGGAAGCTGGTGGGCGCGCCGGCGCTGTAGCCGTGGTTGGTGACCCGGGTGTCGGCCCGCAGCTGTACGGGGGTGAGCCCGCGCAGCCAGCTCGCGATCTCGCCCTGCTGAATGCCCTCGACCTGCGCGAAGGCCCGGGCCTTGGCCTGCTCGGCGGTGAGGAATCGGACCTGCTGCTCGACATCGCAGCTGCTCAGGGAGTGCGTACCGCCGTACAGACCGGGGGTCGAGCCCTGAATGGTGCGGATGCCCGCCTGCGAGGGTGAGGCGGACTGCGTCGGGGAGGGTTGCGGCGTACGGGTGACAGGGGGCGGGGTCTCGGTGACCTTCGACGTGGAGTCCGTGAAGGGATCCGGCCCTGCGGCGGCGACGGGCTGGAGGAACAGTTCCTTGTCACTGCCCGTATCGCCCGCGTCGTTCTCGCCGCTGCTGGAACAGCCCGCCACCAGCAGAGCTCCGGATATCGCGAGTGCTGTGACATAGCGCCTGGTCGGTGAGTGCACGCCGTTCTCCCGCCTGTTTTCTGGCCGTACGTCCCTCATTGTGTGAATCGCGAATTAAGGGCCGCAACCGCGTGCGCGGACCGGGGTCACAATGAAGAAGTGGAGTGGTTCACGGCGTCCGACTACTGGCTCGCCCGCCTCGTCTTCCAGCGGGTGCTCGCCGCCGTGTATCTCCTGGCGTTCCTCGGCGCGGCCCTGCAGTTCCGGGCCCTGATCGGTGAACGCGGGATGCTGCCGGTCCCCCGGTTCGTGGCCCGGGTGCCGTTCCGGCGGGCGCCGAGCCTGTTCCAGCTGCGGTATTCGGACCGTCTGTTCGCGGTCGTGGCCTGGACCGGGGTTCTGTGTTCGCTCGCGCTGCTCGCCGGCCTGGATGCCGAACTGCCGCTGTGGGCGGGGATGGCCCTGTGGGCGCTGCCCTGGCTGCTGTATCTCTCGATCGTCAATGTGGGGCAGACCTGGTACGGATTCGGCTGGGAGTCCCTGCTCCTGGAGGTCGGCTTCCTCGCCGTCTTCCTCGGCCCGCACGATCTGGCCCCGCCGGTCCTGGTCCTTTTCCTCCTTCGCTGGGTGCTGTTCCGCGTGGAGTTCGGCGCCGGTCTCATCAAGATGCGCGGGGACGAGTGCTGGCGGAAGCTGACCTGTCTGCACTACCACCACGAGACGCAGCCGATGCCGGGTCCGCTGAGCTGGTTCTTCCACCATCTGCCGGGGCCCGTGCACAAGACCGAGGTGGCCGCGAACCATGTCACCCAACTCGCGCTCCCCTTCCTCCTGTTCACTCCGCAGCCGGTCGCCTCGTACGCGGCGCTCGCGATGGCGGTCACCCAGCTGTGGCTGGTGCTCTCCGGCAACTTCGCCTGGCTGAACTGGCTGACGATCGCCCTGGCACTCTCCGCCGTCGACTTCACCCCGGTGACGGGCGCACCGCCCGCACTGGCCGGGCCACCGTTCTGGTACGAGATCCTCGTCCTGGCCGTCACGGCGCTCGTCCTGGCGCTCAGCTACCGTCCGGCGCGCAATCTGTTCTCCCGCCGCCAGGTGATGAACTACTCCTTCGACCCGCTCCATCTGGTCAACGCCTACGGCGCGTTCGGCTCCGTCGGGCGGGTCCGCCAGGAGATCTCGATCGAGGGCACGGACGAGGCGGTGCCGCTGCCCGACGGGAGCGGCTGGAAGGAGTACGGATTCCACGGCAAGCCCGGTGAACTCACCCGGCTGCCACGCCAGTTCGCCCCGTACCACCTGCGGCTCGACTGGATGATGTGGTTCGCCGCGCTCTCCCCCGCGTACGCCCGCAGCTGGTTCGGGCCCTTCGTGGAGCGCCTGCTCGACGGCGACCGGGACACGCTGCGGCTGCTGCGCCACAACCCCTTCCCCGAAGCGCCACCGCGTTTCATCCGGGCGCGGGTCTACCGCTACCGCTATACGACCTGGCGGGAGCTGCGGGCGACCGGGGCGTGGTGGCAGCGGACGTATGTCCGTGAGTTCCTGCCGCCCGCCCGTCTCGACAAGGTGGCTTCGAACCGCTGAGACAAGGTGATCTCGGACCGTTGAGACAAGGTGATCTCGGACCGCTGAGGCAAGGCGGTCTCGGATCGCCGAGAGAAGAAGGTGACCTCAGCCCGCCGAGAGCCCGTAGATCCGCCTGGCCGTGCCCGAGAAGACCTCGTCCCGCTCCCCCGCACCCAGGGTGGCAGTCAACTCCCTTGCGCTGTCCAGGACTTCCCCGTACGAGGCCGCAAGGCGGCACACCGGCCAGTCCGAGCCGAACATCAGCCGGGAGGGCCCGAAGGCTTCCAGGGCCGTCTCCGCGAACGGGCGCAGATCGCGCACCGTCCACCGTGCCCAGTCCGCCTCGGTGACGAGCCCCGAGAGCTTGGCGACCGTGTTCGGCAGGGCCGCGAGGGCGCACAGGTCACCGGCCCATGGCTCCACCTCGCCGCGCGCGATCGGCGGTTTGCCCAGGTGGTCGAGGACGAAGGTCAGCTCCGGCAGTCCGACGGCCGCCTTCACGCAGGCCGGCAGCTGGTGCGCCTGCACGACGAGGTCGTACGCGAGCCCCGCGGCGGCGACGGCGGCGAGGCCTCTGCGGACGTCCGGGCGCAGCAGCCAGTCGGGGTCGGGCTCGCCCTGCACCTGGTGCCGGATGCCCACCAGGTGCGCGCCGCCCGGGAGTTCACGCAGCCGCGCGAGCTCGTCCGCGACGCCGGGGGCGGTGAGGTCGGTCCAGCCGACGACGCCCGCGACCAGGTCGCTGCTCGCGGCGAGGGCCAGGAACTCCGGCGTCTCCTCCGCCACGGTGACCGTCTGCACCAGGACGGTGGCCGAGACGCCGGCGGCCCGCGCCTCCGGCTCCAGGTCGGCGAGGATGAAGTCGCTGCGGATCGGGGCGAGTTCGGGACCCGTGATCCAGTCCTGGTCGCGTACGGCGAGGTCCCAGACGTGGTGGTGAGCGTCGACGACGCTCACGGGACCTTCCCCACGGGCACCGGCACGTCCTCCGCGAGCAACCCCTCCGCCTTGAGCGCGGCCCAGAACGCCTCGGGCACCGGGGTGGCGAACTGCGTTGCCGTATCGCGCACTTGATCGGCGGAGCGCATCCCCACCAGGACACCCGCGACCGCCGGATGCGCCAGCGGGAACGTCAGCGCGGCGGCGCGCAGCGTCGTGCCGTGCTGCAGGGCGAGCTCCTTGATGCGCCGGGCCCGGGTCAGGAGGTCGTCGGGTGCGGTCGTGTAGTTGTATGTGGCCCCGTCGCGCGGTTCGGCGAGGATGCCGGAGTTGTAGACCGCCGCGGCGACCACGCTCTTGCCGCGGGCCTGCGCCTCGGGAAGGAGCGCCTTGAGCGAGATCTGGTCGAGCAGGGTGTAGCGGCCCGCGGCCAGGACCACGTCCGTGTCGGTGTCGGTGATGAACCGGGTGAGCATCTCGGCCTGGTTCATCCCGGCGCCGATCGCGCCGACGACGCCTTCCGAGCGCAGCTGTTCGAGCGCCGGATAGCCCTCGCGGAACGCCCACTCCTCGTGGTCGTCCGGGTCGTGCAGATAGACGATGTCGACGCGGTCGAGGCCGAGCCGCTCCAGGCTGCCCTCGATGCTGCGCCGGACCCCGTCGGCGGTGAAGTCCCAGACCCTGCGGTGCGTGGCGGGCACGGCGAAGCCGCCGGCCGCGAGATCGTCGCCGCCGCCGTCGTACGGTTCGAGGAGCCTGCCGACCTTGGTGGACACGGTGAAGCTGTGCCGGGGCCGCTCGCGGAGGACTTCGCCGAGGCGGCGCTCGGAGACGCCGAGCCCGTAGTGCGGTGCGGTGTCGAAGGTGCGGATGCCCGCGTCCCAGGCGGCCGTGACCGCCTCGTACGCCTGCTCGTCGGTGACCGGCTCGAAGAGTCCGGCGATCGGTGCGGCGCCGAAGGAAAGCCGGGAGACGAGGACGTCGGTGGCGGCGAGGCGCGCTGTGGCGATCATGCGGTCACCGGCCGGAGCCTGAGGCCCTGCATACCGCCGTCGACCGCGAGCGCCGTCCCGGTGGTCGCGCCGGCGGCCGGGCTCGCCAAGTAGGCGATGGCCGCGGCGACTTCCTCGGCGCTCACGAGCCGGCCCGTGGGCTGGCGGGCCGCGAGCGCGGCGCGTTCGGCGGCCGGATCGTCGGCGGCGTCCAGGAGACGGCCGACCCAAGGGGTGTCCACGGTGCCGGGGTTGACGCAGTTCACTCGGATCCCTTCGCGTACGTGGTCCGCTGCCATGGCGAGCGTGAGGGAGAGCACCGCTCCCTTGGAGGCGCTGTAGAGCGCACGCTGCGGCAGGCCCGCGGTCGCGGCTATCGAGCAGGTGTTGACGATCGCGGCATGCCGCGAGGCGCGCAGATGCGGCAGCGCGGCGCGGGTGGTGCGCACCATGCCGAGCAGATTGACGTCGAGTACGTGGTGCCAGGCCGCGTCGTCGTTGTCCTCGACGGTGCCCTGGGCGCCGGTCCCGGCGTTGTTCACCAGGATGTCGAGGCCGCCCATCTCCTCGGCGGCCGCGGCCACGGCCGACCGTACGGACGCGTCGTCCGTGACATCCGCGCGCCGCGCGAGCAGCGGTTTGCCCACCGCCTCCGGGGCGAGGTCGAGGACGGTGACCTGCGCTCCGCGTTCCGCGAGGAGTTCCGCCGTCGCCCGGCCGATGCCCGAAGCCCCGCCGGTGACAAGGGCTTTGAGTCCGTCAAGGTCGGTCATGCCACTGCTCCCTTCCGCTGCAGGAGATCATGGTCGTCGGCGTCCGGCGTGGGAAGGGCACCGGCCCAGTACGTGCCGTTCGGATAGCGGTAGCGCTCCAGGGACGCGGGGTGCATGGCCGCGGAGAATCCGGGGGCGGACGGGGCCGTGTAGCGGCCGTCGCGGATCACGACGGGGTGCTCGAAGTGTTCGTGGAGATGGTCGACGTACTCGATCATCCGGTCCTCGGTGGTGCCGCTGAGCGCCACGTAGTCGAACATCGCCAGATGCTGGACGAGTTCGCACAGTCCGACGCCGCCGGCGTGCGGGCAGACGGGGACGCCGAACTTGGCGGCGAGCAGCAGGATCGCCAGGTTCTCGTTGACGCCGCCGACGCGGGCCGCGTCCAGCTGCAGGACGTCGATCGCGCCGACCTGCAGGAGCTGTTTGAAGACGATGCGGTTCTGGACGTGTTCGCCGGTCGCGACCTTCACGGGCGCCACGGAGCGGCGGATCTCCGCATGGCCGAGCACGTCGTCGGGGCTGGTGGGCTCCTCGATCCAGTACGGCCCGTACGCCGCGAGGGCGCGGGTCCAGGTGATCGCCTCGTCCACGTTCCAGCGCTGGTTGGCGTCCACCGCGATGCGGAAGTCGTCGCCCACGGCCTCCCGCGCGGTCCGCATCCGGCGCAGGTCGTCCGCCAGGTCGGCGCCGACCTTCAGCTTGATCTGGGTGAATCCCTCGGCGACCGCCTCGCGCGCGAGCCGGGTCAGCTTCTCGTCGGAGTAGCCGAGCCAGCCGGGCGAGGTGGTGTACGCCGGGTAGCCGCGCACCCGCAGCCGCGCCGCGCGCTGTTCGGCGTCCACACGGCCCCGCTCCAGAAGGGCGAGCGCCTCGTCGGGGGCGAGCACATCGGCGATGTAGCGGAAGTCGATCTGCGCGACCAGCCAGGCCGGTTCGGCGCGCGAGAGCAGCTGCCACAGCGGCAGGCCCGCCCGCTTGGCGGCGAGATCCCAGACCGCGTTGACGACCGCGCCGATCGCCATATGCATGACGCCCTTCTCCGGACCGAGCCAGCGCAGCTGACTGTCCCCGATCAAGTCGCGGTTCAACGAGCCGGGATCGGCGCAGAGTTCCTCGACGGCGCGTCCGACGACATGGGGCCGCAGCGCGTCGATGGCGGCGACCTGCACGTCGTTGCCGCGCCCGATCGTGAACGCGAACCCGTGCCCTTCGAGACCGTCGCCGGAGTCGGTGCGCAGCACGACATACGCGGCGGAGTAGTCGGGGTCGGGGTTCATGGCGTCGGAGCCGTCGAGCTCGGCGGAGGTCGGGAAGCGGATGTCGAAGGTCTCGACTGCCGTGATACGAGCGGAGGTTGACGTCACGGCTCTCTCTCTTGGTCAGGGGTCGTCCATGGCCTCAGAGGTCCGTTCGACGGGGCCGGCACGGACCCCACTCATCGGACCTCTGAGACAGGACGAGTATTCATCGGAGGTCTATGGCTGCACAAGACCCCACAGCGGCCAAGATCTGGCGCCTCTTCAACTCAGAGATCGGATCACCCTCGTCCGGTGCGCTCCGCTCAGCGCCCCGACCCGGCGTACGGCTCAGGCCTCCCACCCGACCTTGAACACCCAGGCGTGCTTCCCGGCCCTGCGGGCGGCCTCCGGCACGTCGATGACCAGCGCGCCGCCCCGCGTCCGCCAGGTCAGAGGCCGGTCGTACCCGAGCATGGTCACGCGGTCGCCCTGCCGGATCGGTACGGCCGCCTCGACGGTCAGCTGTGCTCCCGGCGCGGCGAGCGAGTGGATGTAGAACGCGCGGTTCTGCCGGACCGTGAACCGCAGATCCTCGCCGAGCTGCGCCATCCTCGACCAGTACGTGGTGTCGTAGACCGCCTCGCCGTTGACCTTGAGCCAGTCCCCTGTCTCGCGCAGCCGGCGCTCCATGATCTCGGGGATGGTCCCGTCGGCGCGCGGTCCGATGTCGAGCAGGAAGTTGCCGTTCTTGGACACGATGTCGACGAGGCTGTGCACGATCTCCTCGGTCGTCATGTAACGCTCGTCGGGCGTGGCCGCGTTGTACCCGTAGCTGAACGGATCAAGCCCGCGGCTCGACTCCCACTTCGCCACCACCGTGTTCTCGTACGTCGTGTACTCGGGCGTGGTGAAGTCGTGGAAGGGGATACCGGAGCGGTTGTTGACCGCGACCTCCAGGGGCTTGTCCCGGTTCTTCGCGTGGTTGAAGTACTCGGCGAGCACGTGGTGGCTGTCGTTGGCCCCGCCGATGTCGCACCACAGGACCTGCGGCTCGTAGCCGTGGATCAGCTCGAGCATCTGCGGCGCCTGATACCCGAGGACGTAGTCCTTGCCGGAGGTGTAGCCCGTGTACGGGACGGGCTCCAGGGTGTACGGATTGCGCGGGGAATGCCCGCGCCAGGGGTTGTCGGGGTTGAACCACTCGGGCATGGAGAAGTACAGGCCGCGGTGCAGCTCGGGCGTGTACTGCTTCGAGGCGTCGAAGAGCTCCTTGACGAGATCCCTCTTCGGGCCCATCCGCACGGAGTTGCGGTCCGCGAGCCGGGTGTCCCACAGGGCGAAGCCCTCGTGGTGCTTGGAGGTCAGCACGTGGTACTGGGCACCCGCGTCGCGGAACAGCTCCACCCAGGCGCGCGGGTCGTACTTCTCCGCACGGAACATCGGGATGAAGTCGTCGTACGCGAAGTCCTCGCCGTAGACGGCCCTGTGGTGCGCGTACGTCGGGTTGTCGGGGAGCTGCATGTGGTTCCAGTACCACTCGGCGTACTGCTCGCCGACCGGCGCCCAGGCGGGCACCGAGTACACGCCCCAGTGGATGAAGATCCCGAACTTCACGCGGTGGAACCAGTAGGGCGCCTGGTGCGTGCCCAGGGAGGCGGCCGTCGGCTCGTAGTCGGGGACGCCGAGCGTCAGGCGCCGCCCGGCCGCGGCGACGCGGCGTCCGCCACTGGCCGCGAAGACCGTGCCGTCCTGCTGTGTGCCCGCCGCGGTGCCCGGACGGTTGCGGATGCCGATCCGTACCCGGGCCTGCTCGCCGAGGTCGAGACGTCGGATGCCTGCGGGGTCGACCGTACGGGCGCCGGCGACGTCGACGCCGACGGCGAGCCCGTCGCGGGCGAGGAGCGCGACGGTGCCGGCGTTCACCACCGTCGCCTCGACACTCTGCGCCCCGCTCTCCTCCAGGAGCGACACCGTGGACTTGGCGCCGCGCAGCAGCAACGCCCTTCCCTCGGCGGCGGGTTGGAGGGTCAGCGCGAAGAGGTGCAGCGCGGACCTGTTCGGCTCGGCGGGTCCGATGTCGGGCAGCGTGAGGGCGACGGCTTCGCGGGCCGGATCCAGCGCGACCTCGGTCGCGTCGATCACCACGCGGTGGGCGTCCTTGGTGCCATCCGGCGTGTAGCGGTACGGGGCGGCGAGGAGTCCGCCGCCCGCGTACCAGTCGGGCGCGCCGACGGTCCCCTGTCCGGTGCCGCCGTCGGCGTAGTGGACGGTGACCTTGCCGGACGTGGCGCCATAGCTGCAGGCGGCGAGGAAGTGGGCCGAGAGGTAGCGGCCCTTGGGCAGCTCGATCCGGGCGCCGCGCGCGACGATGTTGTTCGCGGCGCCGGCCGCGGCGGACGGGAAGTCGAACGGAATGCCGTCCAACTCGATACGCCCTGCGGGCAGTTCCTCCCCGGGGAACGTGTAGCCGGAGCCGTCGAAGTCTCCGCCGCGCGCTTCGGCGGTGTCGATGCCGTCGTTGTCGAAGTGGGCGGCAAGGGCCACGGTGACAGCGGGCGGGACGGTGGCCCAGTCGTCTTGCGCCTCGGGTCCGGGCTCGTACGGCGCGGCCGTGGCGCCGGCCGCGAGCGGTCCGGCCGCGGTGACCGCGGCTCCTGCGGCCAGGGCGGTCGCGGTGGCGATGACCTGGCGTCTCGGGTAGGCGTTCATGTGCAGCACTCCCTGTCGTGGGGACGAGGTGTCCTTGTGCGGGATGGTTCGTGCCGGACATTCATCGGAGGTCTGATGATTGAGGCGTGGCGGAGACCTGTCAATGGGCTTCGCAGGCACGGGAGTTGACCCGGGTGGTCGGATGTACCGCTACGTGCGGGGCCGGGCGAACTCGACGTACAGGCCGGGCAGGCTCGACGTGCGGGGCCGGACGCGGCACAGTGCTCCTGTGAGGGCGGAGATCATCGAGGAGCGGGCGGCGCGGACGCCGTACGCGCAGGGCGAGGAGCGACCGTGACCAGCTGGGCAGGGCGGAGCGCCGTACAGATCACAGCGGCGGTGCGGGCGAAGGCCGTGACACCGCGCGAGGTCGTGGCGGAGCATCTCGCACGGATCGAACTGCTCGACGCCCGCGTGGGCGCCTTCCGCACGGTGCGCGCCCGCGCGGCGCTCGCGGAGGCGGAGGCGCTCGCCGGGCATCCCGATCTAGCCGAACTCCCGCTCGCCGGTGTGCCGGTGGCGGTGAAGGACAATCTGCCGGTACGCGGCGAGTCCACGCGCAACGGGTCGGCGGCCACACCGGACGCGCCCGCCACCGAGGACCATCCGACGGTGGCACGGCTGCGGGCCGCGGGTGCGGTGGTGGTCGGCGTGACCAACGTCCCCGAGCTGTGCGTCTTCGGCACGACGGACGGTGTGCACGGCACGGCCCGCAACCCCTGGGACACCTCCCGTACGGCCGGCGGCTCCTCCGGCGGCAGCGCGGCCGCGGTGGCGGCCGGCATGGTGCCGCTCGCGATCGGCAACGACGGAATGGGCTCGCTGCGGATTCCGGCCGCGAACTGCGGGGTGCTCGGCTTCAAGCCCGGCGACGGGGTGGTGCCGCGCGATCTGGGCGGCGGCTGGTTCGGGCTCTCCGAGAACGGTCCGCTGGCGACGACGGTCGCCGACGCCCGGCTGATGCTCGCGGTCCTGTCGGGCACGTCGGCACCCACCGCTTCGAGAGCCACGTCCGGCACCTCGCCCCAGCCCTCCCCCGCCGCCGACCCGCTCAGGATCGCGCTCTCCACCCGCAGCCCGCTGGCCGGTGTACCGGTCACCAAGGCCTGGCGGACCGCGACCCAGGAGGCGGGCAAGCTCCTCGTCGAGGCGGGTCATCGCGTCGAGGACGCGGATCCCCCGTATCCGCTCTGGCTGGGCGCCTCCGCGCTCGCGCACTGGACCGCCGGCACGCATGTGGACGCGCGAAGCCTGGACCGTACGCGGCTCGCCCGCCGTACCCGCATCCATGCGGCGGTCGGCGGCCGGACGCTGGCCCGCGTGGAGCGCGGTGAGGGCCGGACCCGGCTGCGTGCGCTGCTCGAGCCGTTCTTCGAGCGCCACGACATCCTGCTCACCCCGGCCCTCGCCCGCCGCGGTCCCGCCGCGGCGGCCTGGCACGAGCGGGGCTGGCTGCGCAATCTCACCGCCAACACCCGCTATTCGCCCTTCACCCCGGTGTGGAACCTGACGGGCTGGCCCGCACTGTCGGTCCCGTTCGGGGTGCTGTCCTCGGGCGTGCCCTGCGCGGTGCAGCTGGTGGCGGCCCCGGGCCGGGAGGACCACCTCCTCGATCTGGCCGAGACGCTGGAGTCCCTGCGTCCGTGGGTGCGGCACGCGCCCAGCGCCTGAAGGCCTGTCTCCGGACCGCGCTCCTGCCAGATGGCGAACGCCCCGTCGGCCGTGCACAGATGGGGCGAGGCGCTGCCGACGCTACTCGAGATGCTGCCGACGCTGCTCAAGGAAGGCACTGCGTGCCGGAGGTGAGTGCCAGGTGCTCGCCCGTACGAAGGACAACTGGTGCCGATCCCTACGGGCTCGCCCAGCAGACGGACGAGCTGACCGCGGCGACGATGGCGCGGCGGCACGGGATGAGTGCGGTGTGTCTGCGCCACCCGTTCGTGGGCGGCTTCGAGGAGCGGCTGCTCGCGCACGCGGCCCGCGCCAGGGCCGAACCGGCTGTCGGTGCGCGGAACTTGTGGACGCATCCGGAAGTGCGCGACGCGGCCCGCACTGCTCGCGCTCGTGATGCGGTCCGGGCGCGCACACGATTCATGTGTGCGCGCCCGAGACGTGCCGTCGGTCCTGTGACCAGTTACAGGTCGGGGTCCGACCTGTGCAGGCCTTGGTCAGTCCACGCTCGGCAGGATGTGCGGCTCGGCGAGGTCGTCCTCGTAGCCCGCGAGGCGGATCGGCGCCGACCGCGCCCACACCTCCAGGCTGCCCAGCTGGTCCCCCTGCCGGCGGCCGGCCCGGTCGCGCCGGTCCTTGGGAGACCTTTGCTCACTCTTTGACTTGTCTGGTGTCACCGCGCACTCCTTATGTGTCGGGTAACCCCCGGTCGCACCGTCGACGCCCGCTCCGGGGACGCCGCGGCCGCCCGGTGGGGGCATCGCTCTGGACTGTTCGGTCGCGGTGGCGCCGGTTGCTCATGCGGGACGCAGCCGTGGTGACCGGCTTGTCCCAGGACGGGCCAAGGGTGTTGGTGGAACCCGTTGGTGTGGCCCGTTCCGGACCAGAGTACCCATATGAGCGGACCCCCGCTCTATGGGGAGGCAAAATCTCTGCGCATCCCCCGGAAAAACGGCCCAAAACCACTGTAGGGGTGGGTAATCCGACCTGCACGGAGACAAGACGGAAACACGGAGGAGACAAAGCGGGCCGCTCGCTGCACGCGGTTCAGGCGGTGTTGGCCTCGCGGTCAGGCGGGCCTGTTGTCCTTCTCCTACGTGGCACTTGGTGCCATCACCGCCTCGCCTTCTCCATCGGAAGGAGCCGCTCATGGAGTCGCACGGTCCTCTGTTGTCGGGGACGAAGGTGCACACCGTCGACGAACTGATGGACCTGCTGCACGCCTGCCGCGACGCCTGGGACACCCCGGACCGCAGCGGTGATCCCGTCGATCTGCACGACCACGCGCTGCAGACCGCCGCGCTGCTCCGCCGCTCGCATCCCGCCGACAAGGAGTTGCAGGTGGCGGGTCTCGTGCACGACCTCGGCCATCTGCTGCGGCCGGGTGAGGACGCGGCACACGCCGACGTTGCCGCCGACGCGGTGCACGCACTGCTCGGCCACCGGGTCGCCGCGCTCGTCCGTCTGCACGTACCCGCCAAGCGCTACCTCGCCGCGACCGAACCGGGGCGGGCCCTGTCCCCGCAGAGCGCGCGGACGCTGGCCGCGCAAGGCGGGGTGATGGCGTACGAGGAGGCCATGACGTTCGCGGACGGTCCCCATGCGCAGGACGCGATCACGCTGCGGCAGGCCGATGACGCGGGGAAGGTGGTGGGCCTGGACGCCGGGGTGATGGAGGACTGGAGGCCGGTGCTGGAGCTGGTGGCCTCGGCGGTGCGGTAGGCAGCGGATGCGTGACGGGTCTCCCGTTCCGTGGTCCGCCATGTCACCGTACGCGGATGACATCTGGAGCAGCGGAGCCTCGACTCGACGGCAGGGCGGCCCTGGTGACCGGCGGAACCCGGGGCATCGGGCTCGCCGTCGCCCACCGGCTCGGTGCGGCGGGCGCGGCCGTGGGCATCACGGGGCGCGATCCCGAAGGCGTACGGCAGGCGGTCGGCGAGCTGGAGAAGGCGGGCGTGCGGGCGTTCGGCTGCGCGGGCGACGTGGCCGATCCAGCCCATCTCGCCGCCTGTGTCCGGCAGTTGACCGAGGAGTGCGGACGGCTGGACATCCTCGTCAACAATGCCGCGACCAACCAGCCGTACGGCCCCCTGATGGAAGCCGATCCCGACCGCTGGACCACGGCGTTCGCCACCAACGTCGAAGCACCGCTGCGCCTGGTGCAGTTGGCGTGGCGTGCCTGGATGCGCGAGCACGGCGGCGCGGTGGTGAACATCTGCACGGAGGGCACCCACGGCGTCGGGCCGAACGTCGGCGCGTACGGCACCAGCAAAGCCGCGCTGCTGCATCTGACGCGGCAGCTCGCCGGTGAACTCGCCCCGCGGGTCAGGGTGAACGCGGTCTCCCCCGGCCTGGTGCGCACCGAGATGGCGCGCTTCGTGTGGGAAGGCGCCGAGCAGCGCATCGCCGACGGGCTGCCGCTCGGCAGGATCGGCGAGCCCGAGGACATCGCGGACGCGGTCCTTTGGCTGGTGTCGGACGGCGCGCGCTGGGTGACGGGCGCGGATCTGCTCGTGGACGGCGGTACGCGGGTACGGGCGGCCGCCGGGTCGAGCGCCGGGTATGCCGTGCACGAGCAGCTGCGGGCGGCCGACGGGCCCACCGCTTAGGGCGGCCGCGGTGTTCAGCGGGTCTCGAGGGTGAGCTCGATGCCCCTGGTCCTGAAGTGCCGGGACGGCTTGAGTCCTGCGGCCCGTATCTCCTGTTCCGTCTGCGCATCTGCCCGCTCGGCCGCCGGACGGGCGGCCTCCGACACATGAGTGCACGCCACATGCCAGACCCGGGACGCTCGCTCCAGACGCCTGGCGAGCACAGCCGGGGGCACGGGTTCGTCGTCCAGCGCGTCCGTCTCGGCCGCGGTGCGGGCGCGGCCCGCGTCGGGCAGCCCGGCGAAGGCCTCCTCGTACGCGGTGGAGATCAGCCCGCACCGCGCACCCGTGAAGACGACGGCGTCGCCCGGAGCACCGTGATCGTGCAGGATCCTGACGGCGGCCGCGGTGTCCCAGGCGCGGCTCGGTTCCAGACGGATCGCCCGGTGGGCGAAGGCCAGGGGCACGGCCATCGCCAGGACCAGCGCGGTGCGGGCCGTCCAGTGCAGCGCGAACAGACCGCCGGCCAGCAGCAGCACCAGCGCCGGCAGACAGAACAGCAGATAGCGGTACGCGAACACCGGCTGCAGCACGGCGGCCAGGGCCAGGCACAGCGGGGGCACGACCAGCCACGGCAGGGCGACGGCGTGCAGCAGGGGCGGAGCGGTGCGCCGGCGAACGGCCAGTGCCGTCAAGGCGGTCAGGACCGAACCCAGGAGCACGAGCTTCATCCATGGCAGGAGCGTGTCCTGGCCGGGGCTCAGGAGCCAGGAGAGAAATCCCAGGGGAGTTCCCGCGGAGACAGGCGGTGCCTCGCCCACGGCGGAGTGCTGGGTCGCCCCGATGATCAGCAGCGGTGCGACGGTCACGAGACCTGCCACCTGGGCGCCCGCCACACGAAGTGCCGTGCGCCGCCCGGGACGGAGCCACGCCACGGTGAGCGCGTGCGCGGCGAGCAGCAGCAGACCGAGTACGTTCAGCCAGCCGAGCACCGCGACGGCCGACGCATACGCCAACAGGCTTCGCCGGCGGACGTCTTGTTCGTTCAGTACCTTGACCAGGGCTCCGGTGGCCAGCACGGCCGCCGCCATGACGAAGGCGAACGAGCGGCCTTCCTGCGCGTACCGGGAGGCCGTCGGCGCCACGGCGAGAGCGAGCCCGGCGCAGACACCCGAACGGGGTCCGCCGAGCGACCGGCCGAGCCACACCGTCCCCGCCACGGCGACGGCGACCGCGGCCGCCGAGGGGACGCGCATGGTGAACGCCGTCACCGAAGTCACCTGCCCCACCATGTGCATCAGGGCATAGTGCAGACCGTGTACGGCGTCGACCCGGCCGAGCAGTCCGAACAGCTCGGGCCAGGACCGCCGGGCCACGTCCATGGTGACGATCTCGTCGGTCCAGGGGGACGGGCCCGTGCTGCCCCACATCCCGAGCAGGAACGCGAGCACCGGCATCGCCGCGCCTGCCAGGCGAAGCCGGGGGAAGTGCGCGAGACGAAGCCGGGCGAAGTCCACGAGGCGCAGCCGGGATGGGAACGACACGCTGTTCCCTCTCTGGAGCTCCGGCAAGCAGAGCCCCAGCCTCCCTCGGCTTCCCCGCGGCGGGCCTCGGCCTTTCGGCCAGGATTCAGACCCGGGTGCCTCCTTGCGAGGCGCGGGCGCTTACCACTTGCCGGGCGCGTAGTCCTTCAGGAAGACCCCGTACACGTCCTCGCCGGCCTCGCCGCGCACCACCGGGTCGTACACCCGGGCCGCGCCGTCGACCAGGTCGAGGGGAGCGTGGAAGCCCTCCTCGGCGAGGCGGAGCTTGTCGTAGTGCGGGCGCTCGTCGGTGATCCAGCCGGTGTCGACGGAGGTCATCAGGATGCCGTCGGTCTGGAACATCTCCTGGGCGCTGGTGCGCGTCACCATGTTCATCGCGGCCTTGGCGGCGTTGGTGTTGGGGTGGCCCGCGCCCTTGTAGCCGCGGTTGAACACCCCTTCCATCGCCGACACGTTGACCACGTACGCACGGCCGGACCTGGCCTTGCCCGCGGCCTCGGCCATCGAGGCGCGGAGCTTGCTGATCAGGATGAACGGCGCGGTGTAGTTGCACAGCTGGGTCTCGAGCAGCTCCACCGGGGAGATCTGCTCGATGGACTGCACCCAGGTGTTGGTGTCCACGACATCGGGCAGCAGGCCGCCGGCGTCGATGGCGGAGCCGTCGCGGTGCTTCTCGATGCTGGCGTGGCCGCCCACGAGCGCGAGGTCGGCGACCTGCTGTGCGTCCATGCCGGAGATACCGGCGGGCAGGGCCTGGATGCCGTCCACCGCACCGGAGTTGAAGGCGCCGATCACGTGGTACGGGGGCAGCTCGCCCGCGGGCAGCGGCGCGCTCTCGCCGTCGACGAGTGCGGCGTACGCGGAGGGCAGCCGGCGCACGGTCTGCGTGGCGTTGTTGATGAGGATGTCGAGCGGGCCCTGCTCGGCGACCTGGTCGGCGAGCGACACGGCCTGCGCCGGGTCGCGCAGGTCGATGCCGATGACCTCGAGGCGGTGGATCCAGTCCGCGGAGTCGTCCATCGCCTTGAAGCGGCGGATGGCGTCCTTGGGGAAGCGCGTGGTGATCGTGGTGTGCGCACCGTCGCGCAGCAGCCGCAGCGCGATGTACATGCCGATCTTCGCGCGGCCGCCGGTGAGCAGTGCACGCTTGCCGGTCAGATCGGTGCGGGCGTCGCGCTTGGCCCGGTTCTCGGCCGCGCACTTCTGGCACAACTGGTGGTAGAACGCGTCGACCTCGACGTAACGCGCCTTGCAGACGTAGCAGGAACGCGGCCGCTGGAGTATCCCGGCGATCTCGCCGGCCACGGACGAGCTGGGCAGCAGGCCCTGGGTCTCGTCGTCGATGCGCTCGGCGGAGCCGGTGGCCGTGGCGTGCGTGACCTGGCGGTCGTGCTCGGTCTTCGCGGCGCGGCGCTCCTGGCGGCGGCGCTGCTTCACGGTGCGGTAGATCCCGGCGGTGGCGCGGCGGACCGCGATCGCGTCGGGGTGGTCGACCTCGATCTTGTCGAGCTCGTCGAGCACGGCGAGACAGATGGCGAGCCGCTCCGGATCGATGCCGGGCCCGAAGTCCTGGCTTTCCGGGGTGTCACTGGTCACGGTCATCGCCGCTGCTTCCTCGTACGGGTGGGGGCGCACCGGCGCCATGAAGATTCCAAAAGGGGGATTTTACGGAGTGGAGGCGGCGCTCTCCAAACCGCGCGGGCCACCGCCGACTCAGCGCACCCGCCGGGTCACCCAGGGCGACCCGGCCACCCGCTCGGAGCAGGTCCGGGAACGCTGCATAAGGTCACCATGATCGAACTGCACAGAAAGGCGGCGCGGCTCCCCGTGACCGAGGCACCACCCCATTCCCTGTTCTCTTTCGGCACGCTGCGGGACGGGAGGGTTCAGGCGGCGCTCTTCGGCAGGACCGTGCCGCACGCCCCGGCGGCGCTGGCCGGGCACACCACGCGGCCGCTGCGGATCACCGACCCGGAGGTGATCGCCGCCAGCGGGCTCGAGGTGCATCTGGCACTGGGGCGCCGGATCGGGTGCGAGGTCGAGGGTGCGGTGCTCGCCCTGACCGACCGCGATCTCACGGCTGCGGACGACTACGAGGTGGACGACTACGCGCGGCGCCGGGTCCTGCTCACCTCCGGCGAGAGCGCCTGGGCCTATCTGGACGCGCGGCCGCTGCGCCCGGCGGAGCGCATCGTGATCGTCGGCGACAGCATCGCGTACGGCCGCTGCGACGCGGGCGGCGGCTGGGCCGGCCGGCTCGCGGCCACGCATATCGCGGCGGACGAGGTGGAGCACCGGGTGTTCAACCTGGCCGTCCCCGGCAGCACCCTGCGCGAGGTGAGCGAGCAGACTCCCGCGCTGCTCGGGGCCCGCCTGCCGGACACGCTCGTGGTGGCGGCGGGCATCAATGACACGGCGCACGGCGGGGACGACGGGGCGTGGCTCGACGGCCTCGGGCAGAGCCTCGGCTCCCTTGCCGCCACGGCTCTGGAGTGCGGCGCGCGTCTGGTCGTTCTCGGCCCCACGTGGCTGGAGGAGGAGCGCGCCCGTGCCTATGACGGGCTGAGCTTCACCGAGGCGAAGGCGCTCGCGCTGCGTGCGGCGCTGCGCGCCTGGTGCTCGGCGCGGCACGTGGATTTCGTGGACCTGTGGGAGCCGTTGCAGGGGCGCCCCGACCTGCTCGCGGACGGTCTGCACCCGACCGCGGAGGGCCATCAGGCGGTGTTCGAGCACCTGATGGCCACGGCGAGTTGAGGCCTTCGGGCGCCGAGGCCCACGGACCTGGCACCTCGGCCGCCCGTCCTCAGGCCCTGGCCTCCCCGGCCACCCGTCCTCAGACCCCGGTCTCCCCGGCCACCCGTCCTCAGACCCCGGCCGCCGCGCTCAGCACCGCGGCCTCCGCCATCAGCGCGCGGCCCAGACCGTCGAGGTCGGGTACGGCCTCGGCGTCCGCCACCAGGCCGTAGTGGACCCGTCCCCGGTACGTCGAGACGGCGATCGCGAGGGACTGGCCCTGGGCGAGCGGGGCGAAGGGGTAGACCTCGGCGAGCGGGCAGCCAGCCAGGCGCAGGCCGAGGCTGGGCAGCGGGACGCTGGTGACGAGGATGTCGAAGAGCAGCCGGGCCGACTGGGCCACGAGCGGACCGCCGAGCCGGTGCGCGAGAGGCGGGACGTGGTCCGCGAGCAGGGCCACGGCGCCCGCGCCGCGGTGCGCCCCGTCGTCCTTGCTGCGGTCCATGTCGCCGCGGACGGTGCCGAGGCGGGTGAGCGGGTCGGCCTCGTCGACGGGCAGGCGGATGAGGTAGCCGGAGAGCCGGTTGCCCTGCGGCTGGTGTGCGCGGGGGCGGCGGCGCGACACGGGTATGAGGGCTCGCGGCCGCACCTCGTCGGCCGGTTCGCCGCGTGCGGACAGCCACTCGCGCAGCGCTCCGGCAACGACGGCGATCAGCACGTCGTTGACGGTGCCGCCGGCCTTCTTGCGGATGCGGTGGATGTCGTCGAGATCGAGCACCGCACCGGCCGTCCGCCGTGTGCCGGTGGCCTGGGAGGTCAGGGCCTGCGTGGACCGTACGTCCCAGGTCGCGCGCGCCACCGAGGCGCCGATGTCGAGAGCCTGCCCAAGTGCCCCGGCCTGGCGGCGCAGCGTACGCGGGACCGCGCCCGGCAGCGCGGCGAGCGTGCCGAGCAGACCGCGGCCGCCCTCGTCCGTCGGCGCGGGCCGCGGCGGGCGCGGCGCCACGGGCTGCGGGTCCATCACTCCGGCGGCCAGGGTCAGCGCGCGCAGCCCGTCGGCGAGTGCGTGGTGGAACTTGAAGAGCACGGCGAACGAGCCGCCGTCGGCAGCGGGCAGGACATGCGCCTCCCACGGCGGCAGCGACCGGTCGAGGGGACGTTCCATGAGCGCCCCGGCCGCCGCATGGAAGTCATCCGTCTCCGGGGCCAGCCGGACATGTCCGGCGGGGTCGAAGTCGGGCACGGGCTCCCGCACCGCTCCCCCGGCCCCGAACCAGACGTCCCTGATCCGCATGCGCAGACCGGGGACCTGGGGCGCTCGGGCCATGAGCAGGTCGGCCGCGTGCTGGGCGGCCGAGGCGGAATCGCAGGTGAAGACACCCAAGGCGCCCAGATGCATGGGGTGTTCGGGGGATTCGATGTTCCAGAAGGCCAGGTCGAGGGGTGCGAGCGGATCGGTGAGGGTAGCCATGCCCAGCTCTCGCGTCGACTATGGGAAGCCTGCAGTCAACAGCTTGTTGACGACTACGGTCAAGTACGTTCGGAATACGGACCGTTACGAACACATCAATTCTCGAACCCTCGCTCACACGCCCCACAGCAACCCCGCCATGGCCCGCCCCCGCGTTCATCGCGGAGGCGGGCCGTGGCTCACGTCAGGTGCACTGGGCACCTCCTGGTGAGGACGCATCCCTGATCAGGCTCTCGTGCGCCGCCTTGATCCGCTGCTCGTCCCCCTTCAACACTCTGCGGTCGTAGGTGAGCAGGCCGTTCAACTCGCCCTCGACATCGGTGATCTGGGTGTAGACGGCCCCGTTGCCGCCCTGGCAGGCCAGCGCCCTGACCTTGTCGAGCAGCCCCAGGTACTCGTCCGTGTACTTCGCCCGGTCCACGCCCACATAGGTGTGGCGGACGGGCCACGCATGACCGGGAACGGCCAGGCCGAGGCCGCCGTACTCGCCGCTGACCAGGGCCCGTTTGCCGTCCGGCGCCGGCAGCAGCGGGCTCGGGTAGCCGTGGGCGTCGGCGATGTCGCCGTTGCCGCCGTCCACCGCACCGCAGCAGTTGAGTCCGCTCATGTTGTTCACGAGCCGGCTCGGGTCCCAGGCCTTGGCCTGGTCGGCGATGCGTGCCTGGTCGTACTGGCCCCAGCCCTCGTTGAAGGTGACCCACATGATCACCGACGGGCTGGAGACATGCTGGTCGATCATCTTCTTCATCTCGTGCTCGTACTGCGCCCGCGACGCGGCGTCCGGTGTACGGCCCGCCGTCATCGACGGCATGTCCTGCCAGACCAACAGCCCCATTTTGTCGGCGTGATGGAACCAGCGGTCCGGTTCGACCTTGATGTGCTTGCGCACCGAGTTGAAGCCGAGGTCCTTGTGCTTCTTCAGGTCGTACGCGAGTGCCTCGTCGCTCGGCGCGGTGTGCAGACCGTCCGGCCAGAAGCCCTGGTCGAGGGTGGCCATGGAGAACACCGGCTTGCCGTTGAGCAGCATCCGGGGTGTTCCGCCGACCGATGCGACCTCGATCGAGCGCATGCCGAAGTAGCCGGCGACCCGGTCACGGCCGACCGTGACCTTGAGGTCGTACAGGTGCGGGTCGTCCGGGGACCACAGGTGCGGGTCGGGTACGGGCACACGGAGCGTGCTGCCCGATGTGCCGCCCGCCCGTCCGACCTCGCGCTTCCCGTCGTACGCGACGGCGGTGACCGGGACTCCGTCGCGTACGCCCTGGATGTCGACCGCGAGCCGCTCGCCGGCCACGTCGGGGATCAGCTTGAGCCCCTGTGCGTGGTCAGCCGCCACCGGCTCCAGCCAGACCGTCTGCCAGATGCCGGACGAGGAGGTGTACCAGATGCCGGACGGGTCGAGGCGCTGCTTGCCGAGCGGCGGGTTCTCGGCGCCGGCGGCGTCCGTCGGGTCGTAGACGCCGACGATCAGTTCCTGGGTGCGGCCGGGCTCGAGCGCGTCGGTGATGTCGGCGGCGAACCGGTCGTACCCGCCCTTGTGTTCGGTGACCTTCTTGCCGTTGACGTAGACCACGGACTGCCAGTCGACCGCGTCGAAGTTCAGCTTGATCCGCCGGCCACCGGTGGACCAGTCCTGCGGCACGGTGAACGTGCGGCGGTACCACATGCGGTCCTCGTGCCGTTCGACGCCCGAGAGCTTCGACTCCACGGGGTACGGGACGAGAATGCGCTCGGCGAGACGCTTGCCGAACGGCGGCTGCTCACCGGCCGTGGCGCCGGCGAACTCCCAGGTCCCGTTGAGGTTCTGCCAGTCGGCGCGCTTGAGCTGCGGGCGCGGGTACTCGCGCCAGGCGTTGGAGGGGCGCACCTCCTCGCCCCACTTCGTGGTCAGTTGGTACGTGGAGTCGTTGGAGCCGCCGCTCCAGAAGGCGCCGACGGCCTTGCCGTCCGCGGCGGCGAGGCCGCCTTCGCCGTCGTAGCGGACGTCGACCTGGCCGCCCTGGCCGACGACGGGCTCGTCGAGGGCGATCAGCAGCTTGCGCGGGTCCTCGGGGTCCAGGGTCGCCCGGCCGAGCGGCCATGGCGCGCCGCCGATCATTGCGTCGAGGTGCTCGGTGAACTCCGCCGGCGGGGCGGCGAGTTCCTGCAGGAAGTCCAGGCGCAGGGTGCGTCCCGAGGCGAGCACGGATCCGCCGTACGCACCGTCGTAGTCGAAGCCGTCGGGGAGGCGGAAGGCCGACTGCGGGACGGGCTCCTTGGCCTGGCCGGGCTGGATCCAGTTGAGGTGCAGATTCGAGCCGCCGTAGTGCTCGAAGTACTCGACCTTGAGGTCGTACGCGGTACCGGCGGTCAGCTCGACGGGCTGGGAGGTCTGCTCCCTGTCCCAGTCGTCGACCCAGTGGTCGATCGTGAGCCTGCCGTCGACCCAGAGCCGGAAGCCGTTGTCCCCGATCATGGAGAAGGTGTGGGCTCCGGTGCGCTCGGGAACGAGCTTGCCGGTCCAGCGCACGCTCACGTCGTCGGAGCGGCCGGTCGCGGCGGCGAGGCGCGGTTCGAGGTTGTCGACGTCGAGGTCCGGATCGAACCCGGTGGCCTTGAGCTCCGCGAAGTCGAAGGCCCCTGGGGCGGATTGGGTGTAGTACTCGCCCTTGAGACCGGGCGGCTCGGCGGGGTCCTGCGCGGCCTGCGCCGCGGGCAGTGCGGTCAGGCCGGCGAGGCCGAGCAGGACCGCGAGGAGTAAGGACAGTCGTCTTCTCACGCGCACGGGAACCTCCATCTCGAGTGGATCGTGAGGAAGGGTGGCGGGTCGTCGGATGAGTCTGTACAACGTTGGAAGGAACGGCAGTTGGCATGACAGCACGGCACCGACCTGCTGTCCAGGGTCATGACAAAGGGCCAGTACACGCGCCTGTACATCGATGCAAGGACAAGCAGCGCATCGGCGCAGGCAGTGGCCAGGGGCGCCCGCCCCGGAGGGGAATCACGTGAGGGTGAGCCTCAAGGACGTCGCGGAACGCGCCGGCGTCTCGATCAAGACCGTCTCGAACGTCGTGAACAACTACCAGCACGTCACGCCGGCGATGCGCGAACGAGTGCAGCGCGCCATCGACGAACTGGGTTACCGGCCCAATCTGACCGCACGCCACCTGCGCAAAGGCCGTACCGGCATCATCGCGCTCGCGGTGCCCGAGCTGGGCAACCCCTACTTCGCCGAGCTGGCCGGCGCCGTGATCGACGCGGCCGCCGAGCACGACTACACGGTCCTGCTCGACCACACCCGCGGCGACCGCGAACAGGAGATCCTGGTCAGTCAGGGCTTCCGCGCCCGCGTGATCGACGGCCTCATCCTCAGCCCTCTCGAGCTGGAGGCCGACGATCTGCGCGCCCGCACCGACGACGTCCCGCTCGTGCTGCTCGGCGAGCGCGAATACGACCTGCCGTACGACCACATCGCGATCGACAATGTGGCGGCCGCGCGCGTGGCCGTACGCCATCTCCTGGGTCTCGGCCGCACCAGGATCGCCTTCCTCGGCGCCCGTACCGACACCGCGAACCGGCCCGCCCACCTGCGACTCCAGGGCTGGCGCGAGGAGTTGGAGGCCGCGGGCGTGAGCGCACCGGACGCGCTGGTCGGTCCCGTCGGGGGCTGGGACCGCGCCGACGGAGCGGTGGCGATGGCGCGGATGCTGGACGCGGGCACGCGGCCCGACGCGGTGTTCGCGTACAACGACCTCGTCGCGATCGGTGCCATGCGGGTGCTGCACGAACGCGGCCTGCGGGTGCCGTGGGACGTGGCCGTGGTCGGCTTCGACGACATCGTGGAAGGGCGCTTCGGCGCCGTCTCGCTGACCACGATCGCGCCGGACAAGCACGCCATCGCCCGCCTGGCCGTCGAGTCGGTCATCAGCCGGCTGCGCGGGGCGGGAACCGCCACGTCAGAGCCGCAGGGGCGCGAACTGGCCGCCGAATTCCGGCTGATGGAGCGGGAGAGCACGCTCGGCCGTCGATGAGGCCCTCGTCGAACGACTGTCGAACGGCCGTCGCGCGAAGGGTTTACAGCCTCCTTCCAACGATGTAAACAATCCTCGAAACCATCCGGCGTCCCCGTCCGCCACCGGGCAGGGGCACGCCCGATCTTCCGCACCGGACCGCGAGTTGACCGCACCAGCCGATCTCCCACGCGTGCCTGAGCGCCGCGGGGCCGCGCAGTAATGGGGACTCCATGAAGCCGACCGTTCGTCTGCGCCGTAAGAGCGACCCCCGTCAGACCGAACAACGCGAGACCGATCACCGCGAGACCGACCGCCGCAAGTCCACCCCCACCCTGCTCACCGCCGGACTGTGCCTGAGCCTGGCCCTCGCGGCCGGCTGCGCCAAGTCCGAGGACGACCCGTCGGGGGCCGAGGACACCGGCAAGGACACCAACGCAGGCCAGGAGGTCGCCCAGCCCTCGGGCGACCAGAAGATGTGCGACCTGAAGACCTTCGGCGGCAAGGAGCTCGATCTCAAGGGCGCCACGGTCGGCTTCTCGCAGTCCGAGAAGGAGGCCAACCCCTTCCGTATCGCCGAGACGGCCTCGATCAAGGCCGAGGCGAAGGAACGCGGGATCAAACTGCTCACGGCCAATGCCCAGTCGCAGTTCTCCAAGCAGATCAGCGACGTCCAGGACCTGATCAGCAAGGGTGCGGACGTCCTGGTGATCGCACCGCTGAACTCCGACGGCTGGGGCCCGGTCCTGCGTACCGCCGCACAGAAGAAGATCCCGATCGTCACCATCGACCGGAAGATCAACGCGACGGCCTGCAAGGACTATGTCTCCTTCATCGGCTCCGACTTCGTCGAACAGGGCAGGCGCGCCGCCGACCGGATGATCGAGGCCACCGGCGGCAAGGGCGAGGTGGCGATCCTGCTCGGGGCGCCCGGCAACAACGTGACGACCGAGCGCACCAAGGGGTTCAAGGACCGCATCGCGGAGAAGGCACCGGACCTGAAGGTGGTGTTCGAGCAGACCGGTGAGTTCGCCCGCGAGAAGGGCCAGCAGGTCACCGAGCAGCTCATCCAGTCGAAGCCCGGCATCACCGGGATCTACGCCGAGAACGACGAGATGGGCCTGGGCGCCGTGAACGCGCTCAAGGGCGCGGGCAAGAAGCCCGGCGAGGTGCAGATCGTGACGATCGACGGCACCCGCAACGCGGTGCAGGGCATCGTCGACGGCTGGATCCACGGGGTCGTCGAGTCCAACCCGCGCTTCGGACCGCTCGCCTTCCAGACGCTGGACAGCTTCACCAAGGGCGAAGAGGTCGGACAGGACATCGTTATCAAGGACACCGAGTACACCGAGGCGAACGCCAAGACCGAGCTCGGCAAGGCGTACTGAGCATGAGCGAACCCGTCCTGGCCGTACGGGGTGTCACCAAGCGGTTCCCCGGGGCCCTCGCGCTCGACGGGGTGGACTTCGCCGCGTACCCCGGCAAGGTGCACGCGCTGATCGGCGAGAACGGCGCCGGCAAGTCCACCCTGATCAAGGTCCTGACCGGCGTCCACCGAGCCGACGAGGGACAAGTCGTCCACCTCGGCGAGCCGGTGACCTTCGGCACACCGCTCGAAGCCCAGCACGCGGGGATCTCCACGATCTACCAGGAGGTCAATCTCGTCCCCCTGATGAGCGTGGCCCGCAATCTGTTCCTGGGCCGCGAGCCCCGCAACCGGTTCGGCCTGATCGACTTCCGCCGGATGCACCGTGCGGCGGACGAGGCGCTGCGCGACCTGGGCGTGCGCGTGGACGTCACGCGCGCCCTGCGCACGCTCGGCGTGGGCGCCCAGCAGATGGTGGCACTGGCCCGTGCGGTGCAGGTGGACGCGCGGGTCGTGGTCATGGACGAGCCCACCTCCTCGCTCGAACCCCGCGAGGTGCGAACCCTGTTCGGCGTGATCCGGATGCTGCGCGACCGGGGCATCGCGGTGATCTATGTCAGCCACCGCCTGGAGGAGCTGTACGAGGTGTGCGACACGGTCACGGTGCTCCGCGACGGAAAGCTGGTGCACACAGGACCGATCGCCGAGCTCGACCGGCTGCGGCTCGTCTCCCTGATGCTGGGGCGCGCGATGGGCGAGGTCCGCAGCGAGGGCCTCACCAAATTCAGCGGCGACCACGACGCCGGGGGTGAACCGGTCCTCAGCGCACGGGGGTTGAGGATCCGGCACACCCTGCACGATGTCTCGCTGACGATCCGTCCGGGCGAGGTCGTCGGCCTCGGCGGGCTGCTCGGTTCGGGCCGCAGCGAGACCGCGAAGGCGGTGGCGGGCGCACTGGCCACGGATGCGGGCGAGGTCCTCGTCGCGGGCGCTCCGGTCCGTACGGGATCGACGCCTGCCGCCATCCGCGCCGGCATCAGCCTGCTGCCCGAGGACCGCAAGGCCGAGGGGATCGTGCCGGGGCTCTCGGTCCGCGAGAACATCGCGCTCGCCGCACTGCCGAGCCTGTCCCGTTTCGGTCTGGTCGACGAGGAGCGCGTGGACCGGATCGTCGGCACCTTCATGAAGCGACTGCGGATCAAGGCCTCGGGACCGCACCAGAAGGTCGGCGAACTGTCGGGCGGAAACCAGCAGAAGGTGCTGCTCGCCCGCTGGCTGGCGATGCAGCCCAAAGTGCTGCTGCTCGACGAGCCGACCCGCGGGATCGATGTCGGCGCGAAGGCCGAAGTGCAGAAGCTGATCGACGAACTGGCCGAGGACGGGCTCGGTGTCCTGCTGATCTCCTCCGACATGGAGGAGCTGATCGAGGGCTCGGACCGTGTGGTCGTCCTCAAGGACGGCGCCGTGGTCGCCGAACTGGCGGGCGACGAGGTGACCGAGGACCGGCTGCTCGCGGCGATCGCCGCACACCCCGTGGACGTGGAGGGCTCGCAGCGATGACCCAACTCGCCCTGCGCGACCTGCGGTGGGACCGCGCCCGCACGATGCGGCTGCTGCAGGAGTACGGCGTGTACGCGGGGGTCCTCGCCCTCGTCCTCGCCAACATCGTGCTCACCCCGAACTTCGTCTCGGCCGAGAACTTCCGCACCCAGGCCGTCCAGGTGGCCCCCGTCCTGATCGTCGCGCTCGGCATGGCGCTCGCGATCGGCAGCGAGGGCGTGGACCTGTCGGTGGGCTCGGTGATGGCCCTGTCGACTTCGCTGGTCGCCCTCTACCTCGGGTACGGACCGGCGGTGGCGATCCTGGTCGCCGTAGCCGGCGGCATGGTCGTGGGCCTCGCGAACGGTTCGCTGATCGCGTTCATCGGGGTCCAGCCCATCGTCGCCACCCTGGCGTTGATGGTGGCCTGCCGCGGCCTCGCGAACGTGTTCCTGCCGCAGCTCAAGGACGTCCGCGACCCCACGATGGCCTCGCTCGGCAGCGGCAGCGTCCTGGGCATCCCGTATCTCGTCCTGATCGCCGTCGCGCTCGCCCTGCTCGTCGCGTTCCTCGTCCGCCGCACCACGTTCGGCCGGCAGCTGCTCGCCATCGGCGACAGCCGTCCCGCGGCGCAGCTCGCGGGGCTTCCGGTCCGCCGCGTCCTGATCATCGTGTACGTGGTGTCCGGCGCCCTCGCCGCGATCGCCGGGGTCCTCGCGACGGCCCGGCTCACCGCCAGCGATCCGACCTCGCTCGGCAATCTGATGGAGCTGTCCGCGATCACGGCCGTGGTCGTCGGCGGTACTCCCCTGAGCGGCGGGCGCGTCCGGATCGGCGGGACCGTCGCGGGCGCGGCCCTCATCCAGCTCCTGACCGCCACGCTCATCAAGCACGATCTGCCGCCGTCCTGGACGCAGATCGCCCAGGCCGTAGTGATCATCGCCGCCGTCTATGCGGCGCGGGAACGGGGAAGGCGATGAGTACCGAGATGAAGAGCCCCGTGGTGGACGCCGCACTGCCCGACGGCGAGCCGCTCGGCGCGAGCCGCGGCGAACGCCTCACGGCGCTGGCCCAGCAGCACGGCGCCCTGGTCGCCCTGCTGCTCACCGTCCTGATCGCCTCGCTGAGCTTCGACTCGTTCGCCACCTCCGACAATCTCGGCAATGTGGCGGTGAGTTCGTCGTTCCTCGCGATCGTCGCGCTCGGCATGACCTTCGTGATCGTCACGGGCGGCATCGATCTCTCCGTCGGCTCCACCTTCGCGCTCGGCGGGGTCCTGGCCGCCTGGGGTTCGCAGTACGGCACGCTCGTCGCCCTGGCATTGCCGCTCGCCGTCTGCGGACTGATCGGCCTCGTGAACGGGCTGCTGATCGCGAAGTCCCGCCTCGCGCCGTTCATCGTGACCCTCGCGGCGATGCTGCTGGCACGCGGCATCCTCCTGAACATCACGGACGAGGGCTCCCGGACCTACCTCGTCGAGGAGAAGTCCTTCCTCGCCACCCTCGGCGAGGAGGAACTCCTCGGGGTGGGCGTCCCCGTGTGGATCACGGCGGTCCTGTTCGTGCTCGGCGCACTCCTGCTGCGCCGCAGCCGCTTCGGGCAGTACGTGTACGCGGTCGGCGGCAACGAGGACGCGGCCTCCCTGATGGGCGCTCCCGTGGCCCGTACGAAGATCGCGGTCTACACCTTGTCCGGACTGTGCGCGGGACTCGCGGGCGCGCTCAACGCGGCGTATCTGATGTCGGGCGTGACCATCCTCGGCTTCGGCATGGAGCTGGACGCGATCGCGGCCGTGGTAATCGGCGGGACCCTGCTCACCGGCGGGTTCGGCTTCATCAGCGGAACACTCGCCGGTGTGCTGCTGCTTCAGGTGATCAAGAACATCATCAACCAGATCGGCTCCCTGGACTCCTCGTACCAGCAGGTGGTCAGCGGGGCGTTCCTGGCGGTGGTCGTCATCGCCCAGACCTGGCTGGGCCGACGGCGGCGGATGCTGTGAACCGGTCGGCTGCTCGGCGTCACTCCACGCGCTGTCCCTTCCCCAGGGCGATCACCCCGCCCTTGGAGACCGTGTAGAGCTCCTGGTCCCGCTCGGGGTTGACGCCGATGGTCGCCCCGGGCGGTACGTCCACGTTCTTGTCGAGCACGGCGCCGCGGACGACCGCGCCGCGTCCCACCCGTACGTTGTCGTGCAGCACCGAACCCTGCACCACCGCGCCGGCCTCGACGACCACGCCCGGCGAGAGCACGGACCCGGTGACCTGGCCGCTGATCACACATCCGGGGCTGACGATGGACTCCCCCGCGATCCCGCCGGCCACGAACTTGGCGGGCGGCAGCTGGCCGGGGTGGGTGTAGATGGGCCAGCGGCGGTTGTAGAGGTTGAAGACCGGGTGGTCCGAGATCAGGTCCATATGGGCTTCGTAGTACGCGTCGAGGGTGCCGACATCGCGCCAGTAGCCGTGGTCGCGGGCGGTCTCGCCGGGGACGTGGTTGTCGTCGAAGTCGTAGAGCTGGGCGACCCCGCGTTCGGTGAGCATCGGCAGGATGGAGCCGCCCATGTCGTGCTTGGAGACGGGGTCCTCGGCGTCCTTCTGCAGGGCGTCGACGAGGGTCTTGGTGGTGAAGAGGTAGTTGCCCATGGAGGCGAAGACCTCGTTCGGGCTGCCGGGCAGACCGGGCGGGTCGGCGGGCTTCTCCAGGAACCGCTCGACCCGGGTGCGGTCCTTGGCGGGCGTGATGATGCCGAAGGAGGAGGCCTCGCTGCGCGGCACCCGTATGCCGGCGACCGTGACCCCGGCGCCGGACTCGATGTGCTGGTTGAGCATCTGCCGCGGGTCCATCCGGTACACGTGGTCGGCGCCGAACACCGCGATGTAGTCGGGCTGTTCGTCGTGCACGAGGTTCAGGGACTGCAGGATGGCGTCGGCGCTGCCGGAGAACCAGCGGGGGCCCAGGCGCTGCTGCGCGGGGACGGGCGTGACGTAGTTGCCGAGCAGGCTGGACATCCGCCAGGTCGTGGACACATGCCTGTCCAGGGAGTGCGACTTGTACTGCGTGAGCACACAGATCCTGAGGATGTCGCCGTTGACGAGGTTGGAGAGCACGAAGTCGACCAGGCGGTAGGTGCCCCCGAAGGTCACCGCCGGTTTCGCGCGGTCGGCGGTCAGCGGCATCAGCCGCTTTCCCTCCCCGCCTGCCAGGACTATTCCGAGCACCGAAGGTCCGCCGCGCATCGCCGCCCCTTAGATCGCCAGATTGCCAGATCGCCGACTCAACTTCCGGACACCGCCTCGTACAACTCGGCTTCCGGACACTGCCTCGTGCACCTCAGCTCCCGGACACCGCCTCGTACACCTCAGCTCCCGGACACTGCCGCGTACAGCTCCGCCGTCCTGCGTGCCACCGAGTCCCAGCCGAACGCGCCGACGGCGCGCTGCCGTCCGGCCGCTCCCATGCCGGCCGCGCGTTCGCCGTCCCGTACGAGGCTGTTGAGCGCGAAGCCGAGCGCGTACTCGAAACCGTCCGTGTCCTTCTCGTCGTACGGCACGAGCAGTCCCGTGTCGGGCGTGACCACCTCGGGTATCCCGCCGACCTTCGAGGCCACCACGGGCGTCGCGCAGGCCATCGCCTCCAGGTTGACGATGCCGAGCGGTTCGTACACGGAGGGGCAGGCGAACACGGCCGCGTGCGTGAGGAGATGGATGACCTCGGGCCGCGGCAGCATCTCCGGGATCCAGTGGACACCGGACCGGGTACGGCTCAGCTCCTCGAAGAGCGCGCGGAACTCGCGGTCGATCTCGGGGGTGTCGGGGGCGCCGGCGCACAGGACCAGCTGGATGTCCGGGTCCAACTGCCTGGCGGCGCGCAGCAGATGGGGCACGCCCTTCTGGCGGGTGATCCGGCCGACGAAAAGGACGTACGGCCTGCCGGGGTCGATCCCGTGCCGCAGCAGGGCGTCCGGATCGGGGTCGGGGCGGTAGAGCTGTGTGTCGATGCCGTTGTGGATGACGTGCACGCGGGCCGGGTCGATGTCCGGGTAGCTCTCCAGGATGTCGGTGCGCATCCCGTGCGATACGGCGATCACCGCGTCGGCCGCCTCGATGGCGGTCCGCTCGGCCCAGCAGGACAACGCGTAGCCGCCGCCGAGCTGTTCGGCCTTCCAGGGGCGCAGGGGTTCCAGGGAGTGCGAGGTCATCACGTGCGGAATGCCGTACAGGAGCTTGGCCAGGTGACCGGCGAGGTTGGCGTACCAGGTGTGCGAGTGCACCAGGTCGCGGTCGGCGACGGAGGCCGCCATGGACAGGTCCACGGAGAAGGTGCGCAACGCGTCGTTGGCCTCGACGAGCGCGGTGTCGGCGGCGTGCCGCATGACACCGGGCTCCGCCCCCGCTCCCCCTGCCCAGCAGTGCACCCGGACATCGGCGAGGGCCCGTAACTCCCGTGCCAGGAACTCCACATGGACCCCGGCGCCGCCGTAGACATCCGGCGGATACTCCCGGCTGAGCAGCCCGACCTTCACTCCCAGCCCTCCGGTCTGCTGCGCGATGACGATGTCGCGCGTGCGAGGTCCTGTGCGGTGGTGGCGCCTCCTCATGGTCACCCAGTTCGGCGGGAAGGGCTAGGGGGCGTACGGACAGGTGGCGTACGGAAACAGCAGTCGCCGCACACGCCGCCGCCGGGGATCCGGTAGTAGAGGCAGCAGCTGCGGCGGCGGAAGCCGGGTGCTTCGAACGTGCCCGTGCCCGTCAGGCGGGGGTCGGCGAAGAGGGTGTCGGCGAGCGTCCGTGCGCGTGCCGCGGCCTGCGGGTGTCCCGTCCGCCCGGCCCAGCGGTGGATCTCCCGGGCCGCCGCGGCGACGGCGGAGCCCGCGTTGCCCCACAACAGGCGCTCGGAGATACGGAGTTCGACGCGCAGGGCGGCCGCCAGCGGGGCCAGGTGCTGGTCGAGGACGATCGCGGCGAGGTCCGGGACGGGGCGGGAGGCCGCGGTGGCGAGGAAGAGGTCGTCCGGGGACGACGCGTCCGGGTCCCAGTGCAGCCGGGCCGGATCGAAATCGGGGATGCGGTCGTGGAGCACGGCGGAGCCGAGCGCGATCGACGACAGCCGGGCGGCGAGCCCGAGTTGAGCGATGGACGCGGCGATACGGACCTCCGGCGCGGCAATGGCGGCACGGACCTTGGCGACGCGGAAGGCCAGGGGGGCACGACGGCCGGCGTAGATCTCGCCGAGCGGGGCGCTGTGGGGGCCGGCCCCCACGAGGCTGCCGCCATCGGCTCCTGGCGCGCTGCCTGCCACCTCCCCTTCACCCCCTGGCGCACTGCCCACCATCTCCGCTGCACCCCCTGGCGCGCTGCCTGCCGCCTCCGCCTCACCCCCCGGCGCGCTGCCCGCCCTCTCCGCCTCACCCTCCGGCCACACCAGGCGCAACGCGAAGAAGCCCCCGATGTCGGCGACTTGGCGGAGGTCTGCGGCGGTGAGCGGCTCAGGCATTCGTTCATGATCGCAGTGACGGGAGCAGCGGTCAGCGGCAAGGGCTTCGCTGCCGCACGGGAGTGGGCCGACCGCACGCGGCGGACAGCACCTCGGCAATGGTGAGCCCGCGCAGCCATCAGCTGCCGTGCGCGCACGGCAGAACAACGTCGCCGATCACGCCGACGCGCGTCCAGGGCCTGTCTCCGTCGTCCGGACCATCGCACAGGTGGACCACCGGCCACCCCCGGGCCACTGCCGGACGCACGTCCCCCTCCAGGCTGTCGCCCACCATGAGACATACGGTCCGGTCGCGGTCGAGCGCCTCACTCACGACTTGGTAGAAGCGTGGATGCGGCTTGGCGTGTCCGACCTCGGAGGAGACGAACACCCTGGCGACATACCGTTCCAGGCCGCTCCGGCCCAGCTTGAGACGCTGCAGGCGAGAAGCCCCGTTCGTGACCAACCAGACCTCGTGCTCGCGAGCCGTCCGCTCCATGAACGCCGCCGCCCCCGGGAAGGGCCGCACCAGCGCCTCCCGGCGCAGCACGAACTGCCGCGCGGCATCCTCGCGATCCGCGTCCGCGCCCGCGGCGCGCAGCACCTGGCCCCAGACCTCCGCGCGGTACCGCAGCCCCCACGCGGCCGCCCGCGGCACCGACGCAAGCGTCAGATCCGCCCAGAGCGCCTCCCAGGAGCTGATGCCCAGGTCCCTCAACTCCTTGAAGTACGGCCCCGACCGCCAACGGGACCGGGCGACGTCGAACACGCTCTGCACGGTCTGCGGCGGACACGGCACGCCGCACGCGTGCAGCGTGGCCCGCACGGCCTCCCAGGCGGCGCTCCGATCCGGAAGCAGTGTGTCGTCCAGGTCCACGAGGACGACGAACCTCCGTGTCACCCCACGACCTCCCCTTCGCACCGCACCTCACGCGGTCGCGTATCCCGCCGGCCTGCCGCCCCGTCACCCACAGGAGGCAACGTGCCCCGTCCCCGGCGTGGCGGGCCCGCGCCCTCTTCACCATGGCGCCATGACGACCGAACGCCAGGACCCCCACGCCCCTGCCCCGCGCCGGCACGGACGCCGTGCCTTTCTCGGGCTCGGGGTCGCCGCCGTCCCGCTCGCCGCACAGCCGTCCGCCCCACGCGCCACCGACGACGGCAAGGCGCCCCTGCCCCGTACCGCGGCGCAGGCGCTGGCCCGGCTCCGCCGCGGAAACGCCCGTTACGCCGAGGCGCACGCACGCCACCCCCACGAGAGCCGGCAGCGGCGCCGCTCCGTGGCCGTCGCCCAGCATCCGTTCGCCGTGGTGCTCGGCTGCATCGACTCGCGCGTGCCGCCCGAGCTCGTCTTCGACCAGGGGCTCGGCGACCTCCTGGTGATCCGGACGGCCGGGCACGTCCTGGATGAGGCGGTACTCGGCAGTGTGCAGTACGGCGTTGCGGAACTCGGCGTACCCCTTGTGGTGGTCCTCGGACACGAGCGCTGCGGCGCGGTCGGCGCCGCGGTCGCCCGCGTACGCGACGGCGGACATGTGTCGGGCCATCTCGCGCCGGTCGTGGACGCGATCGCGCCGGCCGCCCGCGCGACCCGTTTCCAGGGCGGCGACTGGGTGGACAACGCCGTCAGGAAGCACGTGGACAGCGTTGTCGCCCAGGTCGGGGACGATCCGGCGCTCGGCCCGGCGGTGGTCACGGGGGCGCGCTTCGATCTCGACACCGGCCGGGTGCGGTTCCGCAGGCCCTGAGCCCGGGGCCGCACACGCCCCGCGGGAGCACTCCCGTCGCAGGTCACCGGCGCCCACCCTGGGGACTACACATATCCGCGCGTACTCCAACGGCAGTACCTGCGAATGCGTGCTCAGGGACGACGACCGGGCGGAATGAAAGCGTCATCGTGGATGTTATGAACGCCGACCGCATTCCGCACGAGACCGCCCGGAGGGACGTATGAGTGCCCTCGCGCTGTCCGTCCTTCTGTCGTTCGTGTCCGCCGTCGCCTATGCGGGCGGAGCGATCGTCCAGGAGCGCGTGGCCACCACCGGACGCAGCCATTCCTATGCCCCGCTGCGCAGCACCGGCTGGTGGTTGGCGGTCGTCCTCAACGGAATGGGCGGCCTGCTCCACGTGGTCGCCCTCGCCTACGGTCCGCTCAGCGTCGTCCAGCCGCTGGGCGCGCTGACCATCGTCTTCGCCCTGCCCATGGCCGCCCTGTTCGTCGGCCGCAAGGCGGGCTCGACCGCCTGGCGCGGCGCCATCATGGCGACCGTCGGCCTCGCGGGCATGCTGGCCCTGACCGGCTCCACCGACTCGCACGCCATGGACGGCACCGAGCAGCTGCTCGTCGCGGTCACCACGCTCGGTGCGTTGGCCGCACTGACCGTGGCCGCTCAGGCCGTGCACCGGCACCCCGTGATGCGCAGCGTGCTGCTCGCGGTCGCCTCCGGTATCTCCTTCGGCATGGCCTCGGTGTTCACCAAGAACGCCACCGTGGACTTCACTCCGGGCAGCGTCATGCACGAGCTGCCGGGCCTGATCATGATCGCCGTGCTCGCGGTCGGCGGCCTGCTCCTCTCGCAGGCCTCGTACCGGGGCGCAGGCCTCGCGGCCCCGCTCGCGGTGCTCACGGTCGTGAACCCGGTGGTCGCCGCCGCGGTCGGTCTGACCCTGTTCGGCGAGACCTTCCGGTACGGCCTGACGGGCACCATGATCGCTCTCGGCTTCGGCGTGGTGGCGGCCGGCGGCCTGATCCTGCTGACCACGGAGCGCATCGGACAGGCGTCCGCAGCCCCGGCCGGGGCGCCTTCCGAGACCGCCGAGCCGGCCGAGGAGTTCCCGCGGGACCTCGCCTCGGCCGACCTGCTCGTGCCGGACTCGGTCCTCGTGTCCGACGCAGTCCTCGTGCCCGACACCGTCCAGGTGCCGGACTCCCCCGCCTCCCTCTCGGCCGACGAGGTCGTACGGTCGGTCGCCACGGCCTCCGAGGACGTGACCCGGCCGCGCAGGCTGCCCGGCATCCCCGGCCAGCCGCCGCCGGTCGTGTACGACGCCCAGGACCCCCGGCACGACGATGTGGTCCGCCGCCACCGCGGGCCCTGCGAGCGCATGATCAGATCCTGACGCCACCGGCGCGCAGATAGGCCAGCGGGTCGACATCGCTGCCGTATTCGGGCCCCGTCCGCACCTCGAAGTGCAGATGGGGCCCGGTGCTGTTCCCGGTCGAACCGGAACGGGCTATGCGCTGCCCCGCGTTCACGGTCTGCCCGGGCTTGACGACCAGCGCGGACAGATGCGCGTACTGCGTGTAGCGCCCGTCGTCGTGCCGGATCACGACCTGGTAGCCGTACGCACCGCCCCAGCCGGCCGTGACCACCTTGCCCCGGGCCACCGACTGGACCGAGGTGCCGGTGGGCACGGGGAAGTCCACGCCGGTGTGATAGCCGCTGGACCAGGAGCCCCCTGCCGCGCGGTACGGAGTGCTGGGGGAGGCGGCCACGGGGGCGGTCCGCAGCGGGGACGCGCTCTGGCCGGTGGGCTTGTTGTCCCGGACCTTGGCATCGGACTTGGCCGCGCCGGACTTGTCCGCTCCTGCGTCACCCGTCGACTTCGCGGGCTCGGTCTTCTTCCCGGATCCGGCCTTCTGCCCGGACCCGGCTCCGCTGCCCGATCCGGCCTTCTTGCCGGGCTGCCCGTCCTCGTCCGGCGCCGCCTTCGGCGGCCGCGCCGCGGCCCCGCCCGCCGCCACGTCGAGCATCAGCCGCTGGCCCGGCAGGATGAGATCCGGATCGCCGCCCACGACCTTGCGGTTCGCCTCGTACAGCTGCCGCCAGCCGCCCCGCACTTCGCGTGCGTCGGCGATCCCCGAGAGGCTGTCACCGGTCACCACCGTGTACATCTCGGTGCGCCCGGCCTTGGACTGCGGGGTCGTCTCGGGCTTGGTGTCCGTCTGGCCGGATCTCTTCCCGCCGGCCGCGCCCTGCTTCTGCGAGGCCTTCTGTGCCGTTCCCGCCCGCGCGGGCTCGATGTCCGGGGACTCGCCGCCGCGGGTCAGTCCGGCACGGACCGAGCAGACGGGCCACGCCTGGGGGCCCTGGCCCTTGAGGACCTTCTCGGCGATGGCGATCTGCTGATCCTTGGTGGCGAGATCGGCGCGCGGCGCATACCGCGTGCCGCCGTACGCCTCCCAGGTGGACTGCTTGAACTGGAGCCCGCCGTAATAGCCGTTGCCGGTGTTGATCGCCCAGTTGTTGCTGGATTCGCAGGCGGCCACCTTGTTCCAGGTGTCCACATCGGCGGCGTGTGCGGTGCCGCTGCCGATCAGCGGCAGGGCCATCGACGCGCCGCCGACCGTGACGGTGAGCGAGGCGCGGTTGATTCTGGTCGGCTGCTGACGGCGATGACGGCCCGGCATGGTCTCCCCCAAACGACACGCGTCAAGGCCCGCAAAAGTAATAGCGCCGAACAGGCCATGACAAGAGGTTCTTCAGCCGCCTCATTCGGCCAACCGCACCCACCCTTCCGTCAGTTGTCCCGCTCGCCCCTCAACTTCCCCGGCAGCCAACGGAGTTGTACGGCCTGCTGGTAGGGGCCACCGCCCTCGTGGTCGTTGAAGTCGTACACCTCGATCGCCTTGTCCTCGCACTTGTACGCGTTGAAGGCGGCGAAGACCGTGGACGGCGGGCAGGTCTGGTCCTCGAGCGCGGCCGAAAACAGTGCGGGCGCATTGCCGCGGGCCGCGAAGTGCACCCCGTCGAAGTACGAGAGCGTGCGCAGCACGGGCGCGGTCTCGGCGCGGCGGGCCTTGAGATAGCTGCCGATCTCGCGGTACGGCATCCGGTCCGTGATCGTGACCGCCCGCGGGAAGTCGCACAGGAACGGCACATCCGGCGCGATCGCCATGAGGTCCGGCACCAGACCGCCGACCGCGATGGTCACACCACCGCCCTGGCTCACCCCGACAGCGGCGGTGCGCGAGGCGTCCACCAGGGGGTGGGAGCGGGCGGCTTCGACGGCCCGTACGGCATCGGTGTAGAGGCGCCGGTAGTAGTAGTCGTGCGGGTCGGCGATACCGCGGGTCATATAGCCGGGGTACGCGGGCCCGCTGCCCACCGGGTCCGCGGTGTCGCCCTCGGCCCAGCCGGCGCTGCCCTGGCCGCGGGTGTCCATCACGAAGTGCGCGAATCCGGCCGAGGCCCACAGCAGATGCATATGGGGAAGGCCGCGCCCGCCGCCGTAACCGATGTATTCGACGACCGCGGGCACCGGCTCGGTGGTACCGGCCGGAAGGACCAACCAGCCCTTGACGGAATGCCCTCCGAATCCGGCGAAGGTCACATCGAACACCTCGACTCCGCTGAGCCCGGTCTCCACGGGCTCGAAACGCGCGTCGAGTTCGTGCTCTCGGGCCTCGGCGAGCGTTTTCGACCAGAATTCATCGAAATCCTCGGGCGCCGGCAACTCTGCCCGGTACTCCTGGAGTTCACTGATCGACATATCGAACAAAGCCATACGGAAACACTCCCCCAACTGATCATCGGACAGACTGTCGGGAAGATATCGCAGGGTCGAGAGCGATACTTACGTTCGACAGCACATCGAAACCCCGCACCTTCGAAACAGGCCCAGGAGCTTCCGGAATGAGCACTTCAGCCCAGATCGGCGTCACGGGACTTGCGGTCATGGGCCGCAACCTCGCCCGAAATTTCGCGCGCAACGGCTACTCCGTCGCCGTGCACAACCGCACCGCCGCGAAGACCCACGCGCTCGTGGCGGAATTCGGGGACGAGGGGACCTTTGTCGCCGCCGAGACGGCCGAGGAGTTCGTCGCCGCCCTGGAGCGGCCGCGCCGCCTGGTCATCATGGTCAAGGCCGGTGAGCCCACGGACGCGGTGATCCGCGAGTTCGCCCCGCTCCTGGAGCCCGGCGACATGATCATCGACGGCGGCAACGCCCACTTCGCGGACACCCGCCGCCGTGAGAAGGAGCTGCGCGAGCAGGGCATCCACTTCGTCGGCACCGGGGTGTCCGGCGGCGAGGAGGGCGCGCTGCTCGGCCCGAGCATCATGCCCGGCGGCTCCGTCGAGTCCTACGCCACGCTCGGCCCGATGCTGGAGAAGATCTCCGCGAAGGCCGCCGACGGCACCCCGTGCGTCACGCACTGCGGTCCGGACGGCGCGGGGCACTTCGTGAAGATGGTGCACAACGGCATCGAGTACGCCGACATGCAGCTGATCGCCGAGGCGTACCACCTCCTGCGTGAGGTCGCGGGCTACTCCCCGGCCGAGATCGCCGACATCTTCCGTACGTGGAACCAGGGCCGTCTGGACTCGTACCTCATCGAGATCACCGCCGAGGTGCTCTCGCACGTGGACGCGGCCACCGGCAAGCCCTTCGTGGACATCGTGCAGGACCAGGCCGAGCAGAAGGGCACCGGCCGCTGGACCGTGCAGATCGCGCTGGACCTGGGAGTGCCGGTCTCGGGGATCGCCGAGGCGGTCTTCGCGCGTTCGCTGTCCGGCCACACGGAACTGCGGGAGGCCTCGCGGGGCCTGGCCGGACCGTCGGTCACGCCGCTCGGCGAGGCGGAGAAGGCGGCCTTCGCGGACAAGGTCGAGCAGGCGCTGTACGCGTCCAAGATCGTCTCGTACACGCAGGGCTTCCATGAGATCCAGGCCGGCTCCGAGGAGTACGACTGGAACATCGACCTGGGCGCCGTGGCCGCCATCTGGCGCGGTGGCTGCATCATCCGGGCCGCGTTCCTCGACCGTATCCGCGCGGCCTACGACGCCCGCGCCGATCTGCCCTCGCTCCTGTCCGACAAGGGCTTCGCCGAGGAGATCGCCACGGCGCAGGACGACTGGCGCGCGGTGCTCGTCGCGGCCACGCAGCAGGGTGTGCCGACGCCGGGCTTCTCGGCGGCGCTCGCCTACTACGACGCGCTGCGCGCGGAGCGGCTGCCGGCGGCGCTGACGCAGGGCCAGCGGGACTTCTTCGGTGCGCACACGTACCGGCGTACGGACCGCGCGGGCTCGTTCCACACGCTGTGGGGCGGGGACCGCTCGGAGGTCTCGGCCTGAACCGGCCCACCGTCCAGGTGAGTTGAGGGGCGGCAGCCGTCACGGCTGCCGCCCCTCGACGTGCCGCCCTCTAACGCATCGGATCGGGCTGCGGCTCCGGGTCCGGCACGGGGTCAGGGCCCGGCGGCTGCGGCACGGGCGACGGGGACGGCTCCGGCTCGGGTACGGGACTCGGGAACGGGTCCGGCAGGGGCCCGGGATCCGGGGGCGGACCGGGCCGGCCGGGGTCCGGCGGGTACGGGCCTGGTGTCGGCCCCGGCCCGTTGCGGTCGGGGTACGGGTAGGTCATGGCGATCCTCCTCGGGGAACGGAGGCCTTTCCTCCCCACTGTCTCCCGCCACGCCTTCCCCTGCCCGGCGAAGCTACTCATTCCCGGCGAAACCGCTGATGAGCAGGGGTGCGCCTACGGACGGCGCCGGAGCCGTACGACCGGGATGTCCCGCGCGGTCTTCGCGCGGTACTCGGCGTACCGCGGGAAGAGCTCGACCAGGCCGGGCCAGACGCGCTCCTTGTCCTGCGCATCGAGCGTCTCGGCCGTCGCCTCGAACCGCTCGGTCTTCACGCGCAGCCGCACCTCGGGGTTCGCCTGCAGATTCAGGTACCACGCGGGGTGGTGGTCGGCCCCGCCGTTGGACGCCACCAGCAGATAGTCCTCGCCGTCCCGCCCGTACATCAGGACCGTGCGGCGCCACAGCCCGCTCTTGCGCCCCTGGTAGTCGAGCAGCAGACAGGGCACGCCGAGCTGGGTCGTGCCCTTCGTGCCGCCGGACTCCTCGTACATACGAGCCTGCTTGGCCACCCAGTCGGCCGGGGTGACGATCACATCGTCCTGCGCCATGCCTGCTCCTCTGCTTCGACTGCACCGCTTCACCTGCGCCGCTGCGAGCGCCGGATTCCCGAAGGCCAACGGCCGAACCGCACGCGGGAGTTCCCGGAAGAGGCCGCGAAGACGGCGCGGAGCTCACGGACGCCCCTGCCCGACGGGCGGACTCACCACTCCCAGCGCGCATCCGCTTCGGCGAGTACGGCCCGCAGGGCACGGGCGGCCGGACGGCTCAGCGCCTGCTCCACGAAGGCGAGCAGTTCGCGCGCCGCGAAGGGGTCTCCGCAGCAGTAGAACTCCAGGTCCGCGTCCCTGAGGTCCCACAGCGTGCGCGCGGGGCTGCGGGCGAACTCCTGCCAGCGCAGGACCGCATCGGTCACGGAACCGGAGTACAGGTAGTTGCGCGTGCGTTCGAGGCGGTCGATCTCCGCCTGCACGCGCCGCGGCAGTCCGTCGATCTCGCGCGGTGCACGCCGGTACGCCGTGCGCCGACGTGGGGTGTGCCGGTGCGGGGGACGCACTCCCGGTTCGCGGCGGTACGGATCGCGCTGCCGGCGCCGGTCCGGATGAGCGGCCCTGACCTGCCGCGGCCGCCTACGCGCCATGGACCTTTCGCTGCTGATTCATGCGCGCCATCGTGCCACGTCGACGGCGGCGCGCACACGGGAATTCCCTTGGCCCTTGGGCGAGATGCCCGTCACCACTTGGCGGGGTCGGCCTCCACCGCCGCCTTCGCCGCGGCCAGGAGTTCCGGCGACGCAGCGGGCGCCTCGTCGGGGTGCTTCTCCGCCCAGCGCACCACGTACGGGCACAGCGGCGCCACCGCGGCCCCCTCGCGCGCGGCGATCGCGTACAGCTCGCGCGCGAGCGAGCCCGCGATGCCCTTCCCTTCGTGGGCGGGCTCCACGACGGTGTGCACGGGGACGAGCGCGGGGGCGGGCTCGTCGAGCACGAAGTACTGGATGTGGCCGAGGACTTCGTCCCCGGACCGGGCTTCGAGGCGGCCCTGCGGCCGGTCGTCGACGATCACGGTGTCTGCCATGCGCCCCAGTGTGCCAACCCGGCCTCGGGCTGTCCCGCCGGGGCCGCCGACGCAGGTCGGCACACGTCGTCGGCGGTGGTCAGACCCGCGCCGCCGGCACCCGGGCCTGCGGGCTGCGCTCCTGGTCCGTGCCCGGTACGGGGGCCGAGGCGTCGTCACCGAGTTCGACGATGCGGTTGTCGGCGTCCACGTGCACGACCGACGGACGCAGGGTGCGGGCCTCCGCGTCGTCGACCTGGGCGTAGCTGATCAGGATGACCAGGTCGCCGGGGTGCACGAGATGGGCCGCGGCGCCGTTGATGCCGATGACACCGGAGCCGGGTTCGCCCTCGATGACATACGTCTCGAGCCGGGCGCCATTGGTGATGTCGACGATGTGCACGAGCTCACCGGGCAGCAGATCGGCGGCCGCCATCAGCTCGGCGTCGACCGTCACCGAACCCACGTAGTGCAGGTCGGCCTGGGTCACCGTGGCGCGGTGGATCTTGCTCTTGAACATGGTGCGCAGCATGAAGCTACTCCTGGAGGTCGGCTACCTGCCTGCGTTTCTGCAGGTCAAGTGCGGTGCCGACAGAGTACAGCGCGGCATGCCGCCCGGGCCATGACGGCGGTCACTGCGGTGGCACGGATACCCCCTTGAAATACCGAACCACTCGGTTTAGTTTTACGGGCTGACGCCGACGCTTCCGGCCGGCGGACCCACACCCCAGGAGGGGCCTCTCATGCGCTACGCAGTGCTCGGCACCGGATCCGTCGGCCGCACCCTCGCCGCCAAGCTGGACTCGCTCGGCCACCAGGTCACCATCGGCACCCGGGACCCCGGGGCAACCCTCGCCCGCACCGAGCCGGACTCCATGGGGAACGAACCGTTCGCCAAGTGGCAGGCGGAGCACGGGACGGTCCGGCTCGCGGCCTTCGCCGACGCGGCCGCGGGGAGCGAGACGGTCGTCAACACCACCTCGGGCATGGCCAGCCTGCGGGCGCTCGAGTCCGCGGGCGCCGCGAACCTGGCGGGCAAGGTCGTGATCGACGTCGCCAATCCGCTCGACTTCTCGCAGGGCTTTCCGCCCTCGCTGGCGCCGGTCGACACCGACAGCCTCGGCGAGCAGATCCAGCGGGCCTTCCCCGGCGCCCGGGTCGTCAAGACGCTCAACACGATGACCGCCGCGGTCATGGTCGACCCGGCCCGGGTGCCGGGCGAGCACAGCGTGTTCGTCTCGGGCGAGGACGCCGAAGCGAAGGCCGCGGTCACCGCGCTCCTGACGTCCTTCGGCTGGCCCGCGAGCAGCGTGATCGACCTGGGCGGGATCGAGACCGCCCGCGGTACCGAGATGCTGCTGCCCCTCTGGCTGCGGCTGATGGGGGCGCTCGGCCACGCGGACTTCAACTTCCACATCGCCGGCGCGCGTCCCGCCGTATGACCGCCGCGAAGCCGGGCGCGGGTACGCGAGACGGGAAGCCGGGCGCGGGTACGCGAGACGGGAAGCCGGGCGCGGGTACGCGCGGCGCGGGGCGGCCGCGGTCCGCCGAGAAGGACGCCGCCATCCTCAAGGCGGCGCTCGACCTCCTCGCGTCGCACGGCTACACGCGGATGAGCCTGAGTCAGGTGGCCGAGGCCGCGCAGGTCAGCAAGTCCACCATCCATCTGCGCTGGAAGACCAAGGCCGATCTCCTGACGGCGGCGCTCGCGGCCCTGCGGATGGCGGACGCCCCGGCACCCAGCGGCGACACCCGGGCCGAACTCATCGCGATCCTGGAGGACTTCGCCGCCACCGTGGAGCGGGTACGGGGCATGGCGCTCATCGGCACGTGTCTGGCCGAGGAGGCGCACACCCCCGAACTGCTCGCGCTGCTGCGGGAACGCACGGTCCTCCCCCGCCGCGCCCTGCTCCGCCAAGTGCTCGAACAGGCCCGCGAGCGGGGCGAAATCCTGCCGGACGCCGATCTGGAGGGCGCGGTCTCCGCGCTGCTCGGGCCGTACTACGCCGACTACATGGCGGCGAGCTCTCCCCGCTCCGGCTGGGCCCGGGCCGCGGTGGACCTTGTCCTCGCCGGGCTGCGGGCCGGGTCGGACACGCGGTAGGGGGAAGCACGACCCCGACGCTCAGCGGCGGGGAGCACACCCCGAACGCTCAGCGCCCGTCCCCCCGTATCCGCGTCGAAAGTCCGGACAGGCCGCCCGGCAGGAAGTACACCACCGCGATGAACAGCGCCCCGAGCACGAACAGCGGCTCGGACAGCGGGGCCCGCAGAAAGCCCGGCAGTCCGGCGACGGCTTCCGAGGTGCCCAGGGCGCCGAGCCGGTGGTCGAGGTAGGCGTACAGAATGCCGCCGACCACCGCGCCCCAGCGGGTGCCCGCACCACCGAGCACCACCATCAGCAGGAAGCCGAGCGTGAAGCTGGAGGTGGTGATCTGCGGGCTCGATCCGCCCATCAGGAACAGGTGCACCATCCCGCCGAGCGCCGCCAGGAAGGACGCGATGACGAAGGCGAGGAGCTGGAAGCGGTACGGCTGGAGGCCGAGCACGGCCACGCGCTGCTCGTTCTCGCGGATCGCCGCCCACACCCGGCCGGGTTCGGAGTCGACCAGCCAGCCGATGGCGCCGGCCACGAGGACCAGATAGGCCAGCGCCAGCCAGTAGAGGTGGGCCGTGTTGTCGATGCCCGCGAGGAAGTCCGGAATCGCCGAGGGCAGGAGCGACAGGCCCTCCTCTCCCCCGGTCAGGCGGCCCGGGTCGCTCGCCACGGCGATGGCCGCGACCTGCGCCATCGCGAGGGTCACCATCGCGAAGGCGATCCCGCGGACGCGCAGGGCGAGCGCGCCGAGGAGCGCGGGGACCACCAGGCCCACGAGGACGGTCAGCGCGAGCGCGGCCGGGAGGCCGAACCCCCCTTTGGTGACCGCGATGTTGACGGTGTAGCTGCCGAGCACGACGTACAGCGCATGGCCGAAGGACAGCAGGCCGGTGTGGCCGAAGAGCAGGTCGTACGTGGCGGCGAGGCCCGCGAACACCAGGCAGACGCCGAGCAGTTGGAGCGAACCCGGGCTGTTCACGGGGCCGGGCAGAAGTGCCGGCAGGTCGAGGGTGGAGTACGGCAGGATCGCGAGGACGACGAGCAGGGCGAGGGGAAGCGCGCGGCGCAGCAGCTGCCGACGGCGCGGCGCGGGGGCCGCGGCGGGCGGGTCGGTCTGCGCGGGACTCGTGAGTACGGCGGACTTGGTCATGCGGTCCTCCCCGTGAGGCCGCCGGGCCGGGCGAGCAGGACCATGGCGAGGACGAGGACGACGGAGGCCTCGCCGACGCCGGCGGCGGCGTAGTAGCTGGTGAACTGCTGGACGAGGCCGACCACGACGGCGGCGAGTGCCGAGCCCGCGACCGAGCCCATGCCGCCGATGACGACGACGATGAACGCGAAGATGAGCAGCGAGGTCCCCTGGCCGGGTGAGACATCGCCGTAGTACACGCCGGCGAGCACCCCGCCGAGCGCCGCGGCCGCGCCGCCGATGGCGAAGACGACCGTGAAGGCGATCCGTACGTTGATGCCTAGGGCCGTGACCATCGCGCGGTCCTCGACTCCGGCGCGGACGATCAGGCCGAACCGGGTGCGGTGCAGGAAGAGTTGGAGCAGGGCAAGGACGGCGAGCGCGACTCCGATCAGCAGGAACCGGTCGTTCGGCACGGTCGCGCCGAGGACCGTGGTGGTCTCCTCCGTCCAGGCCGGCTTGGGGAACGTCACGGGGTCGGCGCCGAATCCGGCCTGGAGCAGGGCGACGCCCGCGAGGCTCAGACCGACGGTGACGAGGACCTGGTCGATGGGCCGCGCGTACAGCGGGCGGATGAGCAGCAGTTCGACGAGGACGGCGGCCAGCGCCCCGAGGCCGACGCCGACGGCCGCCGCGGGCACGAAACCGAGGCCGAGACGGTCGGCCGCCCACCAGGTGCCGTACGCGCCGACGGAGAGGAAGAGGCCGTGCGCGAAGTTGAGGACGTCGGCGAGGCCGAAGATCAGGGAGAGGCCCGAGGCGACGAGGAAGTACAGGGCTCCCAGGCCGAGCCCGGTGAGGGAGAGGAGGACGAGGGTGCTCATGCCACTCCCAGGAGTTCGCGGGTGAGGTCGGCGTCGGTGAGCAGATCGGCGGCGGCCGAGGTGTGCACGACGCTGCCCTGTTCGAGGACGACGGCGTGGTCGGCGATCCGGCGGACCAGGGCGAGGTTCTGCTCGACGAGGAGGATGGGCACCTTCTCGGCGGCGCGCGCGAGGACGTCCGCGACCTCGGTGACGATTTTCGGGGCGAGGCCCTTGGTGGGTTCGTCGACGAGCAGCAGCCGGTTGTCGTTGAGCAGCGTCCGCCCGATGGCGACCATCTGCTGCTGCCCGCCGGACAGGCTGCCGGCCCGCTGCTTTCCGCGCTGCTTCAGCTCGGGGAACATGTCGTAGACCAGGTCGTAGTGGTGGGGGCCGCTGCCGCGTGCGGCGAGTTCGAGGTTCTCGGTGACGGTCAGGGACGCGAAGACGTTGCGGTCCTCGGGCGCGTAGCCGAGGCCGCGGCGGACGATCGCGTGCGTGGGCAGGGCGGTGATGTCCTCATCCGCCAGGCGTATGCGGCCTGTTCGGGGCACGAGGCCGAGCACGGCCTTGAGCGTGGTGGTCTTGCCCGCGCCGTTGCGGCCGAGGAGCGCGGTGACGCCCTGGTGCGCGACGGTGAGGCCGACGCCGTGCAGGATCTGCGAGGACCCGAAGCGTACGGTCAGCTCGCTGACGTCGAGCAGTGCGGTCACAGCGTCTCCCCCAGGTAGGCGTCCTGGACCAGCGGATCGGCCGTGACCTTCTCGGGTGTGTCCAGGGCGAGCAGCTGCCCGTGGTGCATCACGGCGACCCGGTCGGCGAGGCCGAGCAGCACGTCCATGTGGTGCTCCACCATCAGCACGGTGCGGCCCTCCTCGCGGTGCACGGTCCGTATCACCTCGGTCAGGGCGGGCACGTCGGCAGTGCCGACGCCCGCCATCGGCTCGTCGAGCAGGATCAGGCGCGGCTCGGTGACCAGGAGGATGGCGATCTCCAGCTTGCGTTTGTCGCCGTGCGACAGCGCTCCCGCGAGGTCCGCGGCGCGGGTGGACAGACCGACCCGGGCGAGCGCACCCATGGCCGCTTCGCGTGCGGCGGTGCCGGAATCGGCGCGCCGCCACAGGCGCAGACAGGAGCCCCGGTGGGCGGCCGCGGCGAGCCGGACGTTCTCCAGGACACTCAGGCCGGCGAAGACGCTGGAGGACTGGAAGGTACGGCCGAGTCCGCGGCGTGCCCGGCGGTGCGGCGGGTCGGCGGTGATGTCGGCGCGGTCGAGTTCGATGCTGCCCTCGGTCGGCCGGACCAGGCCGGAGATCAGGTTGAACAGGGAGGTCTTGCCCGCTCCGTTCGGACCGATCACGGCCACGAACTCGCCCTCGGCCACATCGAATTCCAGTCCGGAGACGATCCGGGCTCCGCCGACCGCCCAGCCGAGCCCGCGCACGCGCAGGACCGGCCGGGCGGCGGTGGGGGCGGTGAGGGCTTCGGCGGTCACTTCTTCACCACGCCGGGAGCGACCGCGTCGGCCTCGAGCTTCTTGACCAGTTCCGCGGTGGGCGGCGTGCCGTTCCTGAGCCGCGCCTGGAACATGGGCTGCAGCAGCGCGTGGTCCTCGGCCCGGATCGTAAGCCTGCCCTTGACTCCCTCGAAGCTCCAGCCTTCGAGGGCCTTGGCCCTCTCGTCGGCGGAGGAGCCCTGTCCGACCGCGCGCACGATCATCTGGGCGGCGGTGAACCCGTCCACGGTGAACAGGCCGACCTCGCCGCCCGCCTTGGTGACACGCTCGGTCATCGCCTTCTCGGCCTCGGTGCCCGCCGCGCCCGCGAAGTAGTGGGCGAGGAAGTCGACTTGCTCCGCCACCTTCCCGTACGAGGGCCAGGTGGCCGCGATGTCGAGGCCGGTGACGACCTTCGTGGAGTCGAACACGCCCTGCTGGCCGAGCGCGGTCCACATCGCCTTGGCGGAGGTGCCGGCCCAGGCGACGAACATCATGTCCGCGCCGGACTTCTTCGCCTGCGTGGCGAACGGGGTGAAGTCGTTCGCGGCGGCCGGTACGAGCAGCGGCGCGACCTTGGCTCCCTGCGGTTCGAGCACCGCCTTCACACCGGCGACGTTGGCCTGTCCGAACGCGTTGTCCTGGGCGAAGACCGTGACCTTCTTGCCCTTCATGTCGCCGACGAAGGCCGCGGCGGTGTTGATGTCCTGGGTGGTCTGCCGCCCGGAGCGGAAGGTGTACGGACCCGCGCCGGTGACGGCGTCGGTGGCCGCGGGGCCGGACAGGAAGAGCACCTTGTTCTGCTCGGTGAGCGGGCTGACCTGGGTGGCGACGCCGGAGGAGGTGGCGCCCGCGATGACGTCGTAGCCCTGGCCGATGAGGTCCTTGGTGGCGGCCACCGCCTTCGCGGGATCGCCGGCGTCATCGGCCTGGTGGACCTCGATCTCCCGGCCGCCCGCCTTGCCGGTGCCCTTCGTGGCGTAGTCGAGCCCGGCCTGGAAGCCCTCCAGATACTGCTTGCCGTACGTGGCGAGCGGCCCCGACTTGGAATACACGAGGCCGACCTTGACGGGACCCGAGTCCTTGCTGCCCGTGGAGCTGCTGCCGGGGCTGCCGCACGAGGTGGTGAGGATCAGGGCCGCTGCTGCCGCGGCCAGGGCGGCAAGGCGCTTTCGGTGCATGTCGGCTCTCTTCCGCTGCGGGTGAGGGTGTCGGTCAACTGCCCGCGTCCACAGGGCGGTTGAGGAGCAGCGGTGATGCGCTGCTGGCCGGAAGGCTAGGAGCCGGGGGCAGTTGGAGCGATGTGGGCGGGGGCCACAACCATCGGCGTTCGGATGGCGGCGGCCCCCATGGCGTCCTCAGCAGGACCCGGTGGCGACCACTTCGTAGTAGTCGTCACCGGTCTTCTTGAGCGTCGCCTGTACGTATGTGTTCCACAGCCCCATCGCCTGGTCGGAGCCGTCGGCGTAGGCGTAGCCGCCCGACTGGTGGGCCCGGCTCTGCTGCACGTGGGTGTAGGTGCTCGACGTGAAGCACTCGGCGGGCGCCGGGGTGCTGGGGTCGGGCGACGGACTGTTCGACGGGTCCGGGGACGGCGTCGATCCGCCGCCGGTCAGCCCCCAGAACGCGGCCATGTGGTGGGCGGCGCAGATGTTCGCATCGGGGAGGTAGGTGTCGCCGGTCCGACCGCACTGGCCTGCCGCGGTGCCCGGGTCGATGGGCTGCCCGTGCCCCATCCCGCTCATGGTGAAGCTCTCCACCACGGGTCGGCCCGCCGGGTTCTCGTACACCTTGTGGGCGGCTCCGGACACCGTGTCGGAGACGTCGGCCGTCTGGTCGGCGCCGTGCACATCGGTCCACTGGTCGACGAGCTCCTGCAGGTTCGCCGGCGCCACCGTCGTATCACTGCTGCCGTGCCATACGGAGAGCGTCGGCCAGGCGGTGCGCGCGGAGCCGCCGGGCGAGGCCGCGCGCACCTTGGCGCCCCACTGGGCGGGCGACTTGGCGACACCGGGACTCATACAGGTCCACTCATTGGTCTCCGGCGCGCAGCCGTACGGCAGTCCTGCCGCGATGCCGCCGCCCGCGAACACCTCGGGATAGGCGGCCATCAGCACGGAGGTCATGCCGCCGCCGGCGGAAAGACCGGTGACGTACACACGCGACGGGTCCGCGGACTGATCGGCCGTGGCCTTGTCCACCATCTGCTTGACGGACAGCGCCTCGCCCTGGTCGCGGGTGGTGTCCGCGGCCTTGAACCAGTTGAAGCAGTTGAGGGAGTTGTTGGCGGTGCTCGTCTCCGGCAGGACGAGGGTGAACTTGTGGCGGTCGGCCAGCTCCTTCCAGCCGGTACGGGTGCCGAAGTCGGCCGCGAGGCCGCTGCCGCTCAGCGAGCAGCCGTGCAGGGCGACGACGAGCGGGCGGCCCGCGGGCAGACCGTCGGGCACGTACCGGTACATCTTCAGGGCGCCGGGGTTGGAGCCGAACCCGGTCACCTGCTCGATGGAGGCGGCCCGCGCGGGCGGCGCGGCCTTCAGCATGGCCGCGGCGAGCAGCAGGGACAGGGCCGCGGCGGCGACGGCCGGCAGCAGGAAGCCGGGCCGTCGCCCGCGAGGTGTCGGACGGTGGTGGGGCAGCGTCACGGGGAACTCCTCGTTCACGGGGGCGAAATGTTTCCGTGAACGTAGGGGTGGCCGTCGGCGCTCAGGAATGTGTCAACTCACCACTTCCGCCAAGCCCGTTGTGTGCGCGAGGTCCGGGGCCACGGCGAATTCGGCTCCGGTAGCGGCCCGCACCTCGTCCAGGCGTACACCCGGGGCGAGTTCGCGAAGGAGCAGCCCGCCGACGGTGATGTCGAGGACCGCGAGATCGGTGATCACGCGGTGCACCACGCCCCAGCCGGTGAGCGGCAGAGTGCACTCGTCGACGAGCTTGGGCGACCCGTCCCGTGCGGTGTGCTCCATCAGCACGATGACCCGGCGCGCCCCGTGCACCAGGTCCATCGCTCCACCCATGCCCTTGATCATCTTGCCGGGGACGACCCAGTTGGCCAGATCCCCGAACGCGGACACCTGCATGGCACCCAGGACGGCCACGTCGATATGGCCGCCGCGGATCATCCCGAACGACAGCGCGGAGTCGAAGTAGGAGCCGCCCGGAGCGATCGTCACGGTCTCCTTGCCGGCGTTGATCAGATCCGGATGCAGTTCGTCCTCGGCCGGATACGGGCCGACGCCGAGGATGCCGTTCTCGGACTGCAGGACCACCTCGATGTCCGGCGGCAGATGGCCGGGGACGAGGGTGGGCAGTCCGATGCCGAGGTTCACATATGCACCGTCGGGCAGTTCGCGTGCGGCGCGGGCGGCCATCTGGTCGCGGGTGAGTGCCATGTCAGCGGGCTCCTTCCACTGCGGGGCGCACCGTGCGCCGCTCGATCCGTTTCTCGGCCGCCGGGTCGTCGGCCGCCACCGGCACCACCCGCTGCACGAACACCCCCGGCAGCTGCACCTCACCGGGCGGAATCACCCCCGGCTCCACCAGCTCCTCCACCTCGGCGACGGTGATCCGGCCGGCCATCGCGGCCAACGGGTTGAAGTTGCGGGCGGAGGCGTGGAACACGAGGTTGCCGTGCCGGTCGCCGACCGCTGCCCGCACCAGGGCGAAGTCCGTGGTGATGCCCTCTTCGAGCAGATACTCGCGGTCGTGGAAGACCCGCGTCTCCTTGGGCGGCGCCGCTACGGCCACGGAACCGTCCGGGGCGTAGCGCCAGGCGATCCCGCCCTCGGCGACCTGGGTGCCGACACCGGCGGGCGTGTAGAACCCCGCAATGCCGGCGCCGCCCGCACGCAGCCGTTCGGCCAGCGTGCCCTGCGGCACAAGCTCCACCTCCAGCTCACCGCCCAGGTACCGGCGCGCGAACTCCTTGTTCTCCCCCACGTACGAGCTGGTCATCCGGTCGATCAGGCCCTCACGGAGCAGCAGACCGAGCCCCCAGTCGTCCACGCCGCAGTTGTTCGACACGACGCGCAGACCGCCGGTGCGCCGTTCAAGGAGCGCATGGATCAGGGCACTTGGCACACCGCAGAGCCCGAAACCGCCGACGGCAAGCGACGCACCGTGCGGTAGGTCCGCGACCGCCTCGACGGCGTCGTCGATCACTTTGTCCAGCCCCATGCGCAGCACGCCCCTCGGTGTGGGTCGGTATCGGTGTGGTCAGCAGAAGTCCTGGCGAGGGCTGAAGGCCGACAGCCGTCGCGACTCCACCGAGGCTAGGAACCCGCACCGCCCTGCTGCCATGGCGGACCGGCCCATACCTTGCGGCCCTGCCATGGCCCTTCACTCCATACGCACTCCCCTGCCGTCATCCGTCTCAACTGCAAATCCCCGCACGCCTCTTGAGGTGCCCATGCCTGGGCTCCCAGGATCGAAGACGGTGGATTGAATCGTTTCACCCCTGTCATGCCAGTCACCAAGGCCACAAACCCGAGGGGCACGCGAAGGCGCTCACCGCCGCCGGCGCACCGGCCGGGGAACCCGGAGCGCTGCGCATCGGGCGTACGACGGTCGAGTACGCGGGGACCCTGCTCGGCACGGACACCGAAAAACCCCGGCACGGCTGGGAGTTGACCGCCCCAGGCCAGGGGGCGGGGCAGAGCGCGTACCAGATCAGGGTCACCACGGGATCGCGCACCGTCTGGGACTCCGGCAAGGTCGCTTCCGCGCGCACGGTCGGTGTGCCGTACGGCGGTCCGGCGCTCTCTCCCCGTACGAGATACGCCTGGAAGGTACGGGTCTGGGACGGCGACGGGCGGGTCTCGGACTGGAGCGCCGAGCGCTGGTGGGAGACCGCGCTGAACGCCGGGGACTGGCAGGGGCACCGGATCGGGGCCGGGGCCGCGCCGCAGGCTCCGTCCTTCGAGGGTGCCTCGTGGATCTGGGCGCCGGGCGCCACCGAGCAGGGCGCGCCTCCCGGCACCGTCTGGTTCCGCGCCGCGCTCCAACTGCCCGCCGGTGCCGAGGTGTCGAAGGCCACGCTGATCGCCACGGCCGACGACGACTACACCCTGTACCTCCAGGGCGAGCAGGTGCTGCACGCCCCCGAGCAGACGGACAGCTGGCGCACCGGCGACCTGGCGGATGCGACCTCGCAGGCGAGGGCGGGCGGCCGCCTCGCGGTGGCCGTGCGGGCGACGAACCGCGGCGGTGCCTCCGTGAACCCCGGGGGTCTCCTGGTGCGTCTGGTCGTCGAACACGGCGGCGGCACGGTCGAGTTGACCACCGGACCGGGCTGGCGGTGCAGCGGAACCGAACAGGAGGGCTGGCAGCGGCCCGAGTTCGACGACGCCGGCTGGACCGAGGCGGCCGTGCTCGTACCGTACGGGCAGGGGCCTTGGGACAACGATGTCACGGTGTCCGCGCCCGAGCTTCCCGCACCGCTGCTGCGCGGCGCGTTCACCGTGTCCAAGCCGGTGCGCCGCGCCCGCCTGCACATCAGCGGACTCGCGTACTACGAGGCCGAGATCAACGGCCGACGGGTGGGCCGGCAGGTGCTCGACCCCGGGTTCACCGACTACGACGAGACCGTCCTGTACGCCACCCACGACGTCACCGGACTGCTGCGGCGCGGCGCCAACGCCCTCGGCGTCACGCTCGGCCGCGGCTTCTTCGGCATGACGACCCCGAACGTATGGAACTGGCACCGGCCTCAGTGGCACGGCGAGCCCCGGCTCCTCGGCCAGCTGGAGATCGCGTACGAGGACGGCTCGCGCACCACCCTCGCCACCGACGACACGTGGCGGCTGACCGAAGGGCCGATCCTCTCCAACTCCCCCTACGCAGGCGAGACTTACGACGCCCACGAACATCCCGCCGGGTGGACCGAGCCCGGCTTCGACGACAGGGGCTGGCGGACGCCCGTACGGATGGAGGCGCCGCAGGGCGCGCTGCGGGCGCAGTCCGTGGAGCCGGTGGAGGTGGTCGAGACCGTACGGCCGGTGAAGATCACCGCGTACGGGGACGACTGGCTGGTCGACATGGGCCGCACCCTGGCCGGCTGGACACGGCTGACCGTGCAGGCCGCCGCGGGCACGACCGTACGCCTCAAGCACGGCGAGAAGCTCAAGGCCGACGGGAGTGTGCACGCCGAGACGGGGCATGTGCCGGGGCGGTTCCAGACGGACGAATACGTCTGCTCGGGGCGCGGGCAGGAGGTGTGGGAGCCCAAGTTCTCGTACAAGGGCTTCCGTTACGTGCAGATCAGCGGGCTGCCGCGCAAGCCCGAGCCGGACGAGGTGCTGGGCCGCGTGGTGCACTCGGGGGTCGAGGACACCGGGATGTTCCGCTGTTCCGAGCCGTTCTACGAGCAGTTGGAGCGGGCGATGCGGCGCACCGTCCTCAACAATCTGCACAGCATCCCGACCGATACCCCGATGTTCGAGAAGAACGGCTGGACCGGGGACGCCCAGGTCGGTGCGCCGATCATGATGTACGCGCTCGGCATGCAGCGGTTCTTCACCAAGTGGCTGGGCGATCTGGCGGACAGCCGGAACGAGGAGGGGCAGCTGCCGGTGATCGTGCCGAGCGGCGGCTGGGGCTACAAGGAGCTGGCACCGGCGCCGGAGTGGACCACGGTCTACCCGTTCCTGGTGCGCGAGATGTAACGGGTCTACGGGGACGAGGCGGCCGCCCGCCGCCATCTGTCCGCCCTGACCCGCTATCTGGACTGGGAGCTCGGGCGGCTGCAGAACGGACTCGCGGTGACGGCGCTCGGCGACTGGGTGTCGCCCGGCTACGAGATCCCGCCGGAGGACACCCGGCTCACGGCGAGCGCGTATCTGTACCGGGCGCTGCGCGACACCGCGGAGATGGCCGAGCTGGTCGGCGAGAGCGCGACCGGGGCGCGCTCTGTGCGGGCCGCCGAGGATCTGAAGAACACCTTCAACACCGCGTTCCTGGGCCCTGAAGGCCACTACCGCACGGCCAAGGACCCGCACTACCGGCAGTCGAGCAACTGCATCCCGCTCGCCTTCGGCCTGGTGCCGGCGGGTGCTCGGGCGAGCGTCACGGACTCGCTGCTCGCCGATATCGCCGCGCGCGGCAACCACCTCAACACCGGGTGCCTCGGCACCAGCGTGCTGCTGCGCGCTCTGAGCGCGGCCGGGCACTCGGACGTCGCGCGTGCGGTGGCGCTGCAGCGCACGTACCCCGGCTGGGGCCACTGGTTCGAGAACGGAACGTGGCCGGCCTGCGCCCCGGCGACGCGGGCTACTGGACGTTCACGGTGCGGCCCGACGCCCGCGACGGGGTCGACTGGGCGCGCACCGAGCTGGACACGGTGCGGGGGCGGGCGGCCGTGGCGTGGTCCCGTATCGACAAGGAGATACGGATGGCCGTACGGGTGCCGGTGGGTGCGACCGCCGAGGTGCATGTGCCGGCGGCGGCGCGGGACGAGGCCGAGGCGCCCGAGGGCGCCGTGTATGTGCGCACCGAGCCGGGCTACGTGGTGTTCCGGGCGCCGCACGGAAAGTGGGCGTTTCGCGGGCGGGCGTGAACGAGGGCACGGGGAGGCCCGGCGGCGCTGGACCTCCCCGTGACGGTCAGCTGGTCGTCGCGCAGTCCACGTGGCCCCAGCCGCCCGAGGCCAGCTTGGTGATCTTCTCCCCCGCGTCGTACGAGGTGCCGCACGCGCAGCGGCCGGCGAACTTGGCCTTGATCACCGGAGCCTTCCCGGACGCGGCTTTCCCGGCCGCGGTCTTGCGGGCGGGCGCCGTCTTGCGGGCGGCCGGTGCGGCCGTGATGCGGTCGGCGCGGGGCGCGGGGATCTCGGTGCTGCCGTGCGCGGTGCCGGCCGGCTGCTGCGATTCGGCCGCGTCGCTGGCCGCGATGTCGGCGATCGCGTTCAGCAGGTCGCCGTCCGCCTGGTGGGCGGCGACATGGCGGAAGGTGACCTCGCGGCCTGTGAGCAGCTCGTCGATCCGGATCACGAGTTCACGGTTGGCGACCGGCTTCTTCGAAGCGGTGAGCCAGCCGTTGCGCTTCCAGTTCTTGATCCAGGTGGTGACGGCCTGCATCGCGTACTTGCTGTCCATCCGGACCTCGAGCGGCACGGTGGCGTCGGTGGACTCCAACAGCTCGGCGAGCGCGGTCAGTTCGGCCACGTTGTTGGTGGCGACACCGAGCGGGCCCGCCTCCCAGCGCTGCGGGGTGCCTTCGGCATCCGCGACGACCCAGCCCCAGGCGGCCGGGCCCGGGTTCTTCTTGGCGGCACCGTCACAGGCGGCGATGATCAAGTCGGACATGCCCTCGATGATGCCAGCTCCGCGGCCGCTCCACGGACACAAGGCGCCGGGGCCGGACGTCTGCGCTCCGCATCACATGTGCGACCGAAGCACGGTTCGGTCGTTGACTCCGGTATGACCACGCAGAAACCTCGTCGCCGATGGCCCCTGGGATGGGGCGCACCGCACCTCCAGGGAGCCAAGAGCGGCCAGTCGTCGGCCGAGGAGCAGGAGTTGACGCTCAAGGCACGGGCCGCGCGGCTCGCGGCGGCGATGCGCTGAGGCGGAGAGCCGGGGAGCCAGGGCGCCGAAAGGAGTGGAGCCCGCTTCAGACGCCGAGCGTGAAGCGCTCCGTCTCCCGAAAGGCCGTCCCGTCCCAGGTGACCAGGCTCACGTGGCGGATGGTGCAGGTCAGCGGGAGCAGCGGGGCGAGCTCGGCTTCGAGTGCGTCGTACGCGTCCGCCGTCGCCTCGGGGCCGAGGCTGTTGGCGAGGGTCAGATGCGGCCGCAGTCCGTCCTCGCCGAAGATGCCGCGATACGGGGCACACTCGGGCCATGCCGCCACGACGCTCTTGGTCAGCGCCCGCACCGGGCCGGCGGGCCAGGGGTCGAGATAGAGCACGCCGGGGTAGCGGCCGAATTCCGCGAACGTGAGGTCGAAGGGCTCATGGCCGCGCAGCAGCTCCCCCAGCCTGTCGCGGACCGAGGCGTCGATGCGGTCCTGGTGCAGGAACGGAAAGAGCACCGAGACATGGGCCGGGAAGTCCTCCCGTATCAGCGGATCCGCCTCGGGCAGCAGGATCGTCAGCGCCGTCTCCCCCAGGGCATGCGCCCACCCCGAACTCACTGTGCTGCTCCCCTCCCACGGCCGGCCCTCAAGGATGCCGGACGCCGTGACCGGCTCGGCGCGCGGGGAGGCTCGGGGCAGGACGGGCGGGCTCGGCGCGCGGGGACGCTCGGCGCAGGAAGGGCAGGCTCAGCGCGCCGGGAGGCTTGAGCGGCGCACCACCAGCTCGGGCTGGAGCACCACGCGGCGGTGCTCGTGGTCCTCGGACTCGGTCTCCTCCAGGAGGAGTTCCGCGGCCATGGCGCCCATCGTCACGGCCGGCTGGCGCACCGAGGTGAGCGGGACGACCGCGGCCGCCGCGAACTCGATGTCGTCATAGCCCACGATCGCCATGTCCTCGGGGACCCTGACGCCCGCCGCGTACATGGTCTGCAGCACACCGAGCGCCAGGAGGTCGTTGGCGCAGAAGACGGCCGTGGGGCGCTGGGCGAGCCCGAGGATGCGGGAGCCCGCGTCACGGCCCGCGGCGACGTCGAGGTGTTCGGTGGGCAGCTCGCGCAGCGCCTCGGGCGGCAGGCCCGCCTCGGCGAGTGCGTTCAGGGCGCCCTGCCGGCGGTCGCGTACTTGGTGGAGCCCGGCGGGGCCGCTGACGTAGGCGATGCTGCGGTGCCCGGCATCCACGAGATGACGTACGGCGAGCGCGCCGCCCAGGACGTCGTCGACCGAGACCGAGCATTCGGTGGTGCCCTCGGCGACCCGGTCCACGAGCACGAAGGGGATGCCGTGCCGGCGGAAGGCCTCGATGTTGCGCCCCGACGCGTCGGCCGGGGTGAGCAGCACCCCGCGGACCCGCTGCTCGGCGAAGAGGCCGAGGTAGTCGGCCTCCTCGTCCGGGCTCTGCGCGCTGTTGCAGACCATCACGCCGAGTCCCGCCTGGCGCGCGGCGCGCTCGGCGCCGCGCGCCACGTCCACGAAGAACGGGTTGCCCATGTCCAGGACGAGCAGCGCCATGATCCGGCTGCGTCCGGCCCGCAGATGGCGGGCCGACTCGCTGCGGACATAGCCGAGACGCTCGATCACGGCGCGCACCCGCTTGCGGGTCTCCTCCGAGACCATGTCCGGATGGTTGATCACATTGGACACGGTGCCCACGGACACCCCTGCGTGCTTCGCCACATCCTTGATGCCGGCCATGTGCGGTGCGTACTCCGTCCTGCAGCGGCGGTCCCGTTCTCGTTGTATTGACTCAGAATTTGTACTGGTCGATGTTCCCCTTGTCGAAAACGGTGGGTTCGCCCAGGTCGATGACGCTGTCCTTGCCGACGGTGAAAAGGCACTCCTCGTCGACGCCGAAGCCCTGGCCGCCGCACAGCACGACGGAGACGTCCTCACCGCGAACGCCGTTCGGGGGTGAGCAGGCGGGATGGGGCGCGTGAGCTCCTGCCCGCCTGCTTCTCCGACAACCCCGGGGCCTCCTACCGGTACATCGCCTTGCGCAGCACCGTTTCCACCGGCCCCCGCCGCCCCTTGAGCTCGCAGGCGTACGCGCCCGCGACCGTCACCAGCCACACCGCGGTCGCGAAAAGGGCCATGGTCGAGCTGGTCAGGTGGGCGCCCAGACCGAGGCCCCAGGCCGCGAGCAGCGGGGCGAAGAGCACGGAGTGGGCGAGGTAGCAGGACAGGGAGCGTTTGCCGACCGCGGCCACGGCCGTGATGGCACGGTGGGAGCCTGACGCCCGGCGTGCGGACGCGCGGCGCGACCACCAGTGCACGAACAGGGCGATCGCCGCGACATAGCCGAGTCCCGCCGCCATCCCCGTGAGCTCGCGCACGATCATCAGCACGCCGGACTCGCTCTGCACATGGCCGGGCACGTCCAGGGCCCCGACGTGCGCGAGCGCCGAGGGCAGCGCGCCGAGCCAGCCGATCGCGATGCCGAGGACCGCGGTGCGGCGCAGAAGCGGCAGATGGCGGGACGGCTCTTCGAGGACACGGCGGCGCGCGGCCCAGAAGCCGAGCAGGAAGACCACATACGCGCCGCCGACCAGCGACAGCGGAGCGGCCGCGAACGTGACGAACAGGCCCGTGGACAGGCGGGTGCCCGCAGCTGTCAGCCAGTTGCCCTCCTCGCTCGCATACGGCTCGTAGGCGGGCGTCCCTGTGACCTCGCCAAGGGACCCCAAGTCGCCCTGGAGCAGCGCCGATACGACGGGTTCGGCCGAGAGGACGAGCAGCTGGACCGTGGCGACGACGATCCACCAGTTGAGCGCCCGGTCGCTGCGGCGCAGGAAGAGCCAGCCCAGGGCGAAGCCGATCACGCCGTAGTAGCCCACGATGTCGCCCGCCATGAAGAGGGTGGCGTGGGCGAGCCCGATGACGACGAGCAGCAGACTGCGCCGGCGCAGGATCCCGGCCGCGGTGCGCTCACTGGTGCCGGCGGCCCGCTGCCGCTGGTAGAGCTGCACCATCCCGTAGCCGAAGAGGAACGCGAAGAGCGGGTAGACGCGCAGATCGAGCACGGTGATCATCGCGAACTGCACGGCGTGGTCGAGCCATCCGCCGGTGACGGGCTGCCATCCGGCGGGCCCGTACGCGGATCGCCACAGGTGGAACGCCGTGTTGGACAGCACGATGAGCAGCAGCATCAGGCCGCGGGCGAGGTCGGGTGCGAGGGCGCGTTCCGTGGACCGGATACCGGCCGGGCGCGCGGCCTGCGCCCTGTGCGCTGTGTCGTCAACAGTCATATGGCGACGCTAAGGACGCAGGTCACAGCGCCGCTTCTGCCTTTGGACCAGGACCGATGGCCATCCGTCTACGAAGGCCGCTCACCGGATCGACCATCGACCGCTCTGGCAAAGGCCGCTCACCGTACCGACCATCGACCGCTCCACACAGGGCGCCCACCACATCCACCATCGACCGCTCCACACAGGCCGCCCACCGCATCCACCATCGACCGCATCAACCGATCGGCCGACCCCGCCGTAGGCCACCCGTATCCCCGGAAGGGGCCCTTCCGTATCGCGCGGGGGCAGCCGGTGGAGCGATGTGCGGGCACCCTTCATCCGGCGAGGATCGACGGACGAAGACCCGATCGTGAGGAGCCCTCCATGCAGCCGACCCGACGGACCCGTCGCCGCCGCACCCTTGTCCCGGCCGCGCTGCTGCTCTCCGCCGCAACCCTGCTTGCCGCCTGCGGTTCCTCCGACCAGGGCGGTGCGGCCGCCGACCGCCCGAGCGCCTCGGCCTCCGCCACGGAGCAGGCCTCCCGCCAGCCGAAGGCCGACACCGAGGCCTCGCAGCGGCTGCTCGCCGCCGCGGCGGACGGCAAGCCCGACGCCGTACGCGAGGCCCTCGCGGACGGTGCCGATATCGAGGCCCGGGACGACCGGGGCCGTACACCGCTCCTGCTCGCCGCGACCGGCGACCACGACGTGGCCGCGCGGATCCTGGTGGAGGCGGGCGCCGACCCCGATGCCCAGGACGATCAGGAGGACAGCGCCTGGCTGGTCACGGGAGTGACCGGCAGCGTCAAGATGGCCCGGGTGCTCATCCCCGCCGAGCCCGACTACACGCTCGAGAACCGCTACGGCGGCACCTCGCTGATCCCGGCCGGCGAGCACGGGCACGCGGACTATGTGCGCGAGGTCCTGAAGAGCACCGACATGGACGTGGATCACGTCAACGACCTCGGCTGGACCGCCCTGTTGGAGGCGGTCATCCTCGGCGACGGCGGTGCGGACCACCAGGAAGTCGTCGAGCTGCTGCTCGACGGGGGCGCCGATCCGAAGCTCGCGGACCGGGACGGTGTGACACCGCTCCAGCACGCACAGGACAAGGGCCAGGACGAGATCGTGGAGCTGCTGCGCGCGGCCGGAGCCTGACCCTCGGAATGTCCCCGTGTAGTCCTGCGGACTACACCCTCCGGCCGACGGAACACCGCGGAAACCGGCCCCGGGCCGGATGCCCCCGCACCGGCGGTGGGGACAGCCTGGCCGCATGCGCTTACTCGGAGCAGGAACAAGAACCTTCAAGGCCAGGTCGGTCGCCGCGGCCGCCGCATGCGGGCTGCTCGCGGCCGGGCTCCTGTGGCCCTCGACGACCGCTGACGCATCCGGCCGTGACGGCGGTGACCTCGGTGACGGCGCGGTGCAGATCCGGCGGACCGCCTACGGCATCCCGCACATCGTGGCCCGCGACTTCGGCTCGCTCGGATACGGATACGGCTACGCGTTCGCCCAGGACAACGTGTGCGAGCTCGCCGACACCGTGGTGACGCTGCGCGGCGAGCGGGCCCGGTACTTCGGCGCCGGGGGCGATCCGACGGACGGTGGCTTCGACGGACCCGGTGCCGACGTCCCGTACAACCTGGCGAGCGACACCTACTACAAGGCGCAGCTCAAGGCCGGCACCGTACGGAAGCTGCTCGCCCGCAAGGCTCCGCTCGGGCCGGTGGACGAGCTCCGGGAGATGGTCGCGGGGTATGCCGACGGGTACAACCGCTATCTGCGGGACACCGGTGTCGACCGGCTGCCGGACGCGCGCTGCAAGGGCAAGCCATGGGTGCGGCCGGTCACGGCCGAGGACCTGTGGCAGCTCGTGTACGACGTCAACGCCGGTTCGGGAGCGGCGCCTTATGCCGCGACGATCGGCAATGCGAAGCCTCCGCAAGGCAAAGCCACCGGCGCCGCGAAGCTGCCTCAGGCCGGGGCCACCGGCGCCGCGAAGCCGCCACGAGCCGCGGCCGCCAACGATACGGAGCCACCGCACACACCAGGGGCTCTGCGCACCCCGGCGCACCGCCCCGCCAGCAACGGCTGGGCTCTCGGCCGTGACGTCCTCCGGCCCGGCGCGGGCAACGCCATGGTGCTCGCGAACCCGCATCTGCCCTGGGTGGGCAACTCCCGCTTCTACCAGGTGCAGTTGACGATCCCCGGCAGGCTCGACGTGGCCGGCGCCAGCCTGCAGGGCACCCCCATGGTGGAGATCGGGCACAACCGGACCCTCGCCTGGACCCACACCGCCAGCGATGCCCAGCACGCCTCGCTCTACCGCCTGAAGCTCGCCCCGGGCGATCCCGCGAGCTACGTGGTCGACGGGAAGCGCATCCGGATGACCCGTACCACCGTCGAGGTCACGGTCCGGGGCGAGGACGGAAAGCCGAGCACCCAGCGGCGCACGGTGTACGGCACGCGCTTCGGCGCGGTCATGGACTTCGGCTGGACCGGGACGCACGCGTACGCGCTGCGGGATGCGAACGAGCACAATCTCCGGTCGATGAACACCTGGCTGGCGATGGGCAGTTCACGCGATCTGGACGAGCTGCGCGCCGCACAGGACGCGTCCCAGGGCATCCCGTGGACCTACACCCTGGCCGCGGACTCCAGCGGCGAGACGTACTTCACGGATTCCTCGGCCGTTCCGCATCTCACCGACGAGCAGCTGGAACGCTGCGCCGTGCGGGGCGGCGGCGAGGAGGCCCCCGACGCGCTGGACGGCTCGCGGACGTCCTGCGCCTGGGGCAGCGATCCCGATGCGCTCGTGCCCGGCATCCACGGTCCGGCGCGGCAGCCCGAGCTGAGCCGCACCGACTTCGTGGCCAACTCCAACAACGGTCCGCAGTACACCAATCCGGCGTCCCCGGTCACCGGCATCCCTTCCGTCTACGACGTGGACCCGCGCCTGGGCCCGCGCGCCCAGCTCGGGCTGCGGATGATCGAGGAACGCGGAACGGGACGCGACGGACTGGGCGCACCGGGCTTCACCTTGAACACCCTGCGCGCCTCGATGCTCGGCAACCGGGTCCTGTCGGCCGAGACCGGCCTCGAAGACGTCCTCGCCCTGTGCCGCTCGCATCCCCGCCTCGAAGCCACCGACGGCAAGGTGGTGGATGTGAGCAAGGCCTGTGCGGCGCTTGACCGTTGGGACGGTCGGGCGGACGCCGACAGCCGCGGCGGAGCGCTGTGGATCTCGTTCTACGGCCGTCTGACCGAGCAGAGGACGTCGGAAAGCTGGAGCAAGGTGCCGTACGACCCGCGGCAGCCGCTCACCACACCGCGCGGCATCAAGGGCGAAGCGCCGGTGGTCCAGCGCTCCCTCGCCGACACGGTGCAGGAGTTCGCGGCGCAGGGCGTGCCGGTGGACGCCCCGGTCGGCGCGCTCCAGAAGTGGGCCGGGGTGCCGCTGCCCGGGTGCGACGGTTCCGAGGGGTGCTTCAACGTCCTTGAGGCGAGCCCCGATTCGGGTACGGGCACTCCGCGCGGCGGCGCGTTCGGCACCAGCTTCCTGATGGCCGTGACGCTGACCGACGACGGTCCGCGCACCTCGACCCTGCTCACATACGGGCAGTCCGCGAACGAGGCCTCGCCGCACTACTCGGACCAGACACGGCTGTTCTCGCAGGGCCGGTGGGTGACCGAGCGGTTCACCGAGGCGGAGATTCTCGCGGATCCGCACCTTGAGGTGACCACTCTCCAAAGGTGACCACTCCACAGTGGTGATCTCTCTGCAGAGGTGACCCGCGAAAGGCCGGTGACACGCGAGGGCCGGGACCGCCGTACGGTCCCGGCCCTCGTCCGCGCTCACGCAGCCTCGGCCAGCTGCTCCTGCCCGTTCTGCCCGGCGAACTGGGTCCGGTGCAGCTCCGCGTAGCGTCCGTTCGCGGCGAGCAGTTCCTCGTGCCGTCCGCGTTCCACGATCCGGCCGTCCTCGACGACCAGGATCTGGTCGGCCGAGCGGATCGTCGACAGACGGTGCGCGATGACGAGGGCGGTACGGCCCTCCAGGGCCTCGGCGAGCGCTTCCTGCACGGCGGCCTCCGAGGTGTTGTCCAGATGGGCGGTGGCCTCGTCGAGGATGACCACCCGCTGGCGGGCGAGCAGCAGCCGCGCGATCGTCAGACGCTGGCGCTCACCGCCGGAGAGCCGGTAGCCCCGCTCGCCGACCACCGTGTCCAGACCGTCCGGCAGGGCACGGACCAGCGGCTCCAGGCGCGCCCTGCGCAGCGCGTCCCACAGGTCCTCGTCCGAGGCGCCCGGCCTGGCGAGCAGCAGATTCGCGCGGACGGAGTCATGGAAGAGGTGTCCGTCCTGCGTGACCATGCCGAGCGTCTGCCGCAGGGAGACGGCGCTCAGGTCGCGGACGTCCACGCCGCCGATACGGACCACGCCTTCGTCGGCGTCGTACAGCCGGGGCACCAACTGGGCGATGGTGGACTTGCCCGCGCCCGAGGAGCCGACGAGGGCGATGGTCTGGCCGGGTTCGGCGCGGAAGGAGAGTCCGCGCAGGACCTCCTCGCCGCCGCGGGTGTCGAGTGACGCGACCTCTTCGAGGGAGGCGAGGGAGACCTTGTCGGCCGCGGGATAGCCGAAGCGGACGTTCTCGAACTCGACCGCGACCGGACCCTCCGGCACGCTGCCGGCATCCGGCTTCTCCTCGATCAGGGGCTTGAGGTCGAGCACCTCGAAGACCCGCTCGAAGCTGACCAGAGCGCTCATGACCTCTACGCGGGCACCGGCCAGCGCGGTCAGCGGCGCGTAGAGACGGGTGAGCAGGAGCGCGAGGGCGACCACCGCGCCGGCGTCCAGGCTGCCGCGGATCGCGAACCAGCCGCCGAGGCCGTAGACCAGGGCGAGCGCGAGCGCCGAGACCAGGGTCAGCGCGGTGATGAACGTGGCCTGCGCCATCGCGGTGCGCACACCGATGTCCCGTACGCGCCGGGCCCGCTCGGCGAACTCCTCGGACTCCTCACGGGGCCGCCCGAACAGTTTGATCAGGGTCGCGCCCGGCGCCGAGAACCGCTCCGTCATACGGGTGCCCATCGCCGCGTTGTGCGTCGCGGCCTCGCGCTGCAGCTTGGCCATCCGCGTGCCCATCCGCCGGGCCGGCACGATGAACACGGGGAGCAGGACCAGGGCGAGCAGCGTGATCTGCCAGGACAGGCTGAGCATCACGGCGAGCGTGAGCAGCAGCGTCACCACGTTGGAGACCACGCCGGACAGGGTGTTGGAGAAGGCGCGCTGGGCGCCGATCACATCGTTGTTGAGCCGGCTGACGAGCGCGCCGGTGCGGGTGCGGGTGAAGAAGGCCACCGGCATCCGCTGCACATGGTCGAAGACGGCGGTGCGCAGAGACAGGATCAGGTCCTCGCCGAGGCCTGCGGACAGCCAGCGGTTGAGCAGGCCGAGTCCGGCCTCGGCCACGGCGATGACGGCGATGAACAGGGCGAGCCGGACGACGACCCCCGAGTCCTTGCCGTCGACGATGGCGTCGACGACCCAGCCCGCGAGCACCGGCGTGGCCACGGCGAGCAGCGCCATGGCCACGCTGACGAGCAGGAACTGGCCGATACGGCGGCGGTGCGGGCGGGCGAAGTCGGCGATGCGGCGGAGTGTGGCCCGGGCGAAGGGACGCTGGTCCTGCTGTGCGTTCATCACGCTGTGCAGCTGCGTCCAGGCTGTGGTTTCCATGCTCATGCCTGAGAACGTAGAACCTCGACTTTACTTGAGGTCAAGCGTCCGCCCGTACGGAAGACGGGGACTTCGGCGCGGAAGCGCTCTGCTACAGTGCGAGAGGCACTTGTGTTCGCCCGGAATTTCCAGGGCGCCGGTGCGGTTACCCCTTCAGCCCGGCCGTTCCGGGCCTCTCCCGCTTCCATCGGGTCTCCCGGTCGTTTCGGGCCTCTCCCGCTTCTGTCGGGTCTCTGCCCTCTCACAGCGGGCTCTCGGACAGTTTCTGTCCTCTTCTCACCGCGCCATCGCGGCATTTCTGCGGGACGGCTCCGCCTCCCGGCACGACACCGCGTACCAGCCGGTTCCGATGCTCCGCCGACGTGCGGTGCGCGCCTGATCCCAGGCGCCCCGCCCTCGCGTCGCGTTGAGCCCTTCCCCCTCCCGTATGCCAACTCCCCGTCCATCGAAAGGACGCACCCTCATGACAACCACCACCACACTCGAACCCACCGCGCCCGCCGCCGAGTTGCCCACGGCCTGCGGGGTCCTGGACCTCACGACGCAGGGCAACGGCGTGCTGCGCACCCCGGGCCTGCTGCCCGCACCCGGCGACATCCACGTGCCGGCCGCTCTGATCCGCAGGTACGGCCTGCGCAAGGGCGATGCCGTGGAAGGGACCACGGCACGGGCCGCCAAGGGGCGCGCCCTCAGCCAGATCTCCCTGGTCAACGGCCAAATGCCCGCTGCACGGCCGCACTTCAAGGACCTGACGCCGCTGCATCCGCGCGAACGTCTGACCTTGGAGCACGCCGGTGGCGGCATCACGCCCCGGATCGTCGACCTCGTGTCGCCCGTCGGCAAGGGGCAGCGCGGCCTGATCGTCGCGCCGCCGAAGACCGGGAAGACCATGCTGCTCAAGCAACTGGCCGGGGCCGTTGCCGAGAACCACCCCGCATGCCACCTCATGGTGCTGCTGCTCGACGAGCGGCCCGAGGAGGTCACCGACATGCAGCGTTCCGTACGCGGAGAGGTGCTCGCCTCGACCTTCGACCGGCCCGCGAAGGAGCACATCGCCCTCGCCGAGCTGGCGATCGAGCGCGCCAAGCGGCTCGTCGAGCAGGGCCGCGACGTGGTCCTGCTTCTCGACTCCCTGACCCGTCTGTGCCGCGCCTACAACAACGCGGCCTCCGCAGGCGGCCGCACCCTCAGCGGCGGTGTGGACGCGGGCGCGCTGACCGGTCCGAAGCGCCTGTTCGGTGCCGCGCGGCTGACCGAGGAGGCCGGCTCTCTGACCATCCTCGCCACGGCCCTGGTCGACACCGGCTCGAAGGCCGACGACTTCTTCTTCGAGGAGCTCAAGAGCACCGGAAACATGGAGCTCCGCCTCGACCGCGCCCTCGCCGCCCACCGGGTGTTCCCGGCCGTGGACATCACTCCGTCCGGCACCCGGCGCGAGGAACTCCTCGTACCGGATGCCGAGTTGACGGCCGTACGGGCGTTGCGTCGCGCACTGCAGTCGCGCAACGGGCAGGCGACGGAGGCGCTGATCGAGCAACTGCGCAAGTCTCCCGACAACCCGGCCTTCCTGCGGCAGGTCAAGCAGACCGTGCCGGGCGCGTAGCGCTTCCGACCTGGGGGATTTCCCCCAGGGATGACGGAGGAAAGCCGCGTTCCAGAGGCGCGCGGGCGGATCTAGCTTCGAAGCATGAGCACGAAGACGACCGTCCGAATCCGCCCGAGGGAGCTGTGATGATCTCGGTCCACCGACTGACCAAGCGCTATGGCAGGGCCGTCGCCGTCGAGGAGCTGAGCTTCGATGTGGCGCCCGGCGCGGTGACCGGCTTCCTCGGGCCCAACGGCTCGGGGAAGTCCACCACCATGCGCATGATCATGGGCCTGGACGCCCCGGACGCGGGCCAGGCCCTGATCGGCGGCCGCCCGTACGCGGAACTGACCTGGCCGCTGCGCGAGGTGGGCGCCCTGCTAGAAGCCCGTACGTACCATCCGGGCCGCAGCGCCCACCAGCATCTGTCGGCGCTCGCGGCGGGCGGCGGCATTCCGCGCGCCCGGGTCGGCGAAGTCCTGGAGACCGTCGGCCTGAGCGAGGTCGCGCACCGGCGCGCGGGCACGTTCTCGCTCGGGATGTCGCAGCGGCTCGGGATCGCGGGTGCGCTGCTCGGCGATCCCGGTGTGCTGCTCTTCGACGAACCGGTGAACGGCCTCGACCCCGAAGGTGTGCGCTGGATCAGGGACCTGATGAAGAGCCTGGCCGCCGAGGGCCGTACGGTGCTCGTCTCCAGCCATCTGATCAGCGAAATGGCGCTCACCGCCGAGCACTTGGTGGTGATCGGGCAGGGGCGGCTGCTCGCCGACACGACCGTCGCAGAGCTCACCGCCGACGGCGGGTCGCTCGAGGAGGCCTTCTTCCGGCTGACGAGCGGCTCGGCTGCATATCGCGGCACCAACGTCACGCCCCCTACCTCTGCCAGCTCGTCCCCCCGGAGGACCCGATGACCACCGCCGCCCTCTCCCCCGCACTGCCCACAGGCGGCTACGGCTTCGCGCATGCGCTGCGCATGGAGTGGATCAAGCTGCGCAGTCTGCGCTCCACCTGGTGGGCGCTGCTCGTCGTGGTGGCCGGCATGGTCGCCATCGGAGTGGTCACCATGGCCAACACCAAGGTGCCCTCGGCCGACAAGACCGCCGGCTTCGACCCCACCAACAACGTCCTCGCCGGGGTGGCACTCGGCCAGCTGGTCGTCGGAGTGATCGGCGTGCTGCTCGTCACGGGCGAGTACGCCTCGGGCTCGATGCGCTCCACGCTGGCCGCCGTACCCCGCCGTCCGCTGGTGCTCGCCGCAAAGGCGACGGTGTTCGGCGGGGTGACGCTGGTGCTCAGCGAGGCCGTCGCCTTCGTCACCTTCCTCGCGGGCCGCACGGCCCTCGACCCGGCGATCCCCCAGCCCTCGCTCACCGACGGCGGCGTGCTGCGGGCCGTCCTGATGTCCGGGGCGTACCTGGGTCTGGTCGCCGTGATGGCGGTGGGCATCGGCGCGCTGACCCGGCACACGGCGAGCGGAATCGGCGCTCTGGTGGGGCTGCTCTTCGTCGTGCCGGCGATGCTCGCGGGCACCACGGGGACGACGGTCGCCAAGTTCTTCCCCACGATGATCGCGGGGAACTCGCTGGCCGTGTCCCGTCCGATGCCGGACATGCTCACCCCCTGGACGGGGTTCGCCCTGCTGCTCGTCTACACCGCCGTCGTGTACGCGGGCGGGCTGCGGGTCCTGGTGCGGCGCGATGCGTGAGACGGGGCCGGCGGGCGTCGGCGGCCTGGCCGGCGAACGGCGGCCCGGCGACGGTGAGCTGACCGAACGCGCCGGGGCGGCACCCGCTGCGCATCCCGGCGCCGAACACGGGATCATCGACGCCATGCCCGCCGGTTCCTCCGCTCCCGCCGCCCCGTCGCCCACCGGTCTGCTCACCGAGGTGCTGCGCGCCCCACTGAACCGCCGCGCCTGGCGCGAGGCGGCGTACCTCCTGATCACCGGCCTGACCGGCCTGACCGGCGCCGTGCTGCTGCTCGTGCTGCTCGCCCTCGGGTTCGGATTCGTCCTCTCGCTGCTCGGCGCCGTGCTCGGGCTGCTGCTCACCGTCGCCGGCCTCGGCCTGGCACGCGCGGAAGGCCGGCTCCACCGGCGGCTTGCCGCCACGCTGCTCGGCGAGCGGATCCCGGCGCCCCGGGCGCCGGGCGCACGCGCGGATGCCGGCCTGTTCGGGCGCCTCGACCACCGGCTGCGGGACGTGAGCGGCTGGCGGCAGGTGGGCTACGTCCTGGCGAAGCTGCCGCTGTCGCTCGTCGGCCTGTACGCCGTGCAGTGGTGGGTGATCGGACTGATCAACCTCACCGCGCCGGTGCGCTGGGGGCTGTTCGGCCAGGGCGACGGCGGCGGGATCCTCCTGATGACGCCGCTGCCCGCGGGCGGCAGCCCGACCGCGCACTCCTTCACGGGCACGCTGCTCGGCATCCCCATGGGCCTGGTCACCTTGCTGATCGCGCCCTGGTTCACGCGGGCGGTCGCGCTCGTCGACCGCCGGCTGATGCGTGCGCTGCTCGGTCCCGGGTCGCTGGCCCAGCGCGTCCGCGATCTGGAGGAGACCCGCGCGCTCGCCGTGGACGACTCGGTCGCCCTGCTGCGCCGCGTCGAGCGGGATCTGCACGACGGCGCGCAGGTCAGGCTGGTCGCCCTCGCGCTCGGCCTCGACATGGTGAAGTCCAAGCTGGCGGACGAGTCCACGCTGGATCTCGACGCCGTACGGCGGCTCGTGGACGGCGCGCACCACAACGCCACGGAGGCGCTCACCGAACTGCGCGATCTGGCCCGCGGCATCCATCCGCCGGTCCTGGACGAGGGGTTGGCGCACGCCCTGGAGACGCTGACGGCCCGCGCGCCCGTGCCGGTGCAGCTCACGGTGGACGTGTCCGAACGCCCCTCACCCGCGATCGAGTCCATCGCGTACTTCTGCACGGCCGAGCTGCTCACCAACGTCATCAAGCACAGTGGGGCGGCCCGGGCCACGGTCTCCGCCGTGACCCGGCCCGACGGCACGCTCCGGCTGCAGATCGGCGACGACGGCCACGGCGGCGCGGAAGCGGGTACGGGCAGCGGCCTGACGGGGCTGCTGCAGCGGGTGCGCACGGTCGACGGCACCCTGGAGATCCGCAGTCCGCAGGGCGGCCCGACCATGATCACGGTCGATCTGCCCCCGCGTGCGTGACGGTCGTGCCAGCATGGGCGCCATGCGTGTAGTGATCGCCGAGGACGCCGCCGTACTGCGGGAGTTGCTGGTCCAGATGCTCGACGACCGCGGCTACGAGGTGTGTGCCGCCGTGCCGGACGCCGAGGCGCTGCGCACGGCTGTCGCCGAGCACCGGCCCGATGTGGCGATCGTCGACATCCGGATGCCGCCCACGCACACCGACGAGGGGCTGCGCGCGGCCATCGCCCTGCGGGGTGAACACCCGGCCACGGGCGTGCTGTTGTTCTCGCAGTACGTGGAGACCAAGTACGCCACCGAGTTGCTGGCGGGAGGTTCGGCGGGCGTCGGGTATCTCCTCAAGGACCGCGTGGCGAACATCGCCGAGTTCACCGCGGCGCTCGACCGGGTCGCGGCCGGCGGCACCGCGCTCGACCCCGAGGTCGTCACGCAGCTGGCCGGGGCCAGCCGCCGCACCGACGATCTCGCGACCCTGACCGCCCGCGAACGCGACGTGCTCGGCCTGATGGCCGAGGGCCGCTCCAACGCGGCGATCGCGGCCGCGCTGCATGTCTCCGCCGGCACCGTCGAGAAGCATGTGGCCAGCCTCTTCGGCAAGTTGGGCCTGCCCGCCTCCGAGGACATGAACCGCCGCGTCCTGGCGGTGCTGCGCTTTCTGCGCGACTAGGAGCAGGCCGGCTTCGTTGCTCACGCGCCGCGGCTGATGTCCAGCCGTTCGGCCGACGGGACGAATCCCGCGGCCCTGTAGGCCGCGACGGCGGCCGCGTTCGCACTCGGCGTGCAGACGAGCGCGCTCGACGCACCCATCTCCCGCAGCGCCGCCGCCGCGGCGACGCTGATCGCCGTCCCGTAGCCACGGCCGCGATGGTCGGCGTGCACACCGACCGGTTCGAGGAGGCCGGGCTTGCCCGGTCCCGCCGACCAGACCGTCGCCGCGGCCACCGCGTCGCCATGGTCGTCGTAGCCGATCAGGCAGCGCGCGTCGGCGTAGACCGGCGCGGCCGCGAGGACGTGCCAGACCTCCTCGGTGAACCGCGGGCTGCCGAACGCCGAGCGGTGCACCGCGGTCCGTACTCCCGCCGTCCGCGGACCGGCCACCTCGATCCGAAGCCCGGAGTCCCGCACGGGCCCGGCGAGGTCGCGGCACAGCGGCGTCCACGGCTCGTCCAGGTACCAGCCCGCGGCCAGGAGGACCTCTCGGAGCAGGGCGCTGTCGGGGATTTCGAGGCCGGCCTTCCCGGCCGGCAGGACCCCGCGCCCGGGATCGTCGAGGTCCGCGAGGAGCCGGCGGGCCAGCTCGCCGTCCTGCCGCAGGTCCGGCGCGGTCGTCAGACGCAGCACATCGGGGCCGTCCAGGAAGCCGACGGCGATGATCCGTCCGCCGGCGCTCCAGATACGGACGGCCGCGGCCAGCCGCTCCGCACCCAGCGCCCAGGCCCAGCCGAGGTCCCCCGGATGGAGTTGCAGCGGAGTGCGGTCGTCCTGCCATGCGCGCAGGGCGTCCACGGCCCTGGTCGGTCCGTCGACGCCGGGCTCGTGCAGAACGATCGTCATGCCCCGTATCCCACACCGGCGCGGCGTCCGGCCGCACCTGGTTTTCGCCGCCGCCAACTCCCCTGGCCCTTGCGGCAGGTGGCGCACAGGACGGTCCATGCGGCCGCGTTACGGTGCCACCATGACGCGATCAGTCCATGAGCTCTACGCCGCCCGGATCACCGACCAGACCCGCCAGTTGGCCGCTGCCGTGGAAGGTTCGGATGCCGCCACCCCCGTACCGGGGCTCGGCGGCGGGACGCTGGCGCATCTGCTCCGCCATGTCGGGGGCGCCCACCGCTGGGCCGAGACCGTGATCCGTACGCGGGCGACCGCGCCCGTCTCCGACGATCAGGTCAATGACGTCACGCCCGGCGAGGACGACGAACTGGCCGGCCTCAGCACCTGGTTGCTCGACGGGGCCGAGCAGTTCGCGGCCACCTTGCTCGACACCCCCGAGGACACCCCGGTGTGGACGGTGGCGCCCAGCGGCAGGCCCGCCTTCTGGGCCCGCCGTATGACGTACGAGACGGTCGTGCACCGCCATGACGCGACGGCCGCGGTGGGCGGAACGTACCGCGTCGACGCCGCCACGGCGGCCGACGGCATCGAGGAGTGGCTCGGCTTCAGCACCCTCCCCCAGGCTTACGCGTCACCCCAGGCGCAACAGCGGCTGATCGCCCGGGACCGCACGCTCCATCTGCACGGCACGGACGCGGCGGACGGGCAGGGCGAGTGGCTGATCGACCTCGGCGGGTCGCCGATGCGCTGGAGCCACGGCCACCACAAGGCGACCACCGCCGTGCGCGGCCCGCTCAAGGACCTGCTGCTCGCCCTGTACGAACGCCGCGCACCGGACGCCGCGCTCGAAGTCTTCGGTGAAGAGGGCCTGTTCACCGACTGGGTGCACGCCGCAGGGGACTGGCTGCGGCGCTGAGGGTGCGTGCGGGGCGTCGCTGCGCATGCAGGGGTTCAAAGACAGGCTCTGCACACGGCAGACTGCGGCCATGACCGTACGCATCGAACGCTCGGGCTCCGTCACCACCGTCGTCCTCTCCCGCCCCGAGGCACGCAACGCCGTCGACGGGCCGACCGCGGCGCTGCTCGCCGACGCGTTCCGCGCGTTCGAAGCCGACGACTCGGCGAGTGTCGCGGTGCTGTGGGGCGAGGGCGGCACGTTCTGTGCGGGCGCGGATCTCAAGGCGATCGGCACGGAGCGCGGCAACCAGGTCACCGCGGACGGCGACGGGCCGATGGGACCGACCAGGATGCGCCTGTCCAAGCCGGTGATCGCGGCGGTCAGCGGGCATGCGGTGGCAGGCGGACTCGAACTCGCCCTCTGGTGCGATCTGCGGATCGCCGAGGAGGACGCCGTGTTCGGGGTGTTCTGCCGACGCTGGGGCGTTCCGCTGATCGACGGCGGCACGGTGCGGCTGCCGCGGATCGTCGGCGCGGGCCGCGCGATGGACATGATCCTCACGGGCCGTCCGGTGCCGGCGTCCGAGGCGTACGCGATGGGGCTCGCCGACCGTGTGGTGCCGACGGGCGGCGCGCGTACCGCGGCGGAGCAACTGGCCTCGGAGATCGCCGCGTTCCCACAGGCCTGCCTGCGCAGCGACCGTGCGTCCGCACTCGACCAGGAGGGTCTGGACGAACGCGCCGCCATCGCGGGCGAGTTCAAGCGCGGCACCGACGTGCTCGTGGAGAGCCTCGACGGCGCGGCCCGGTTCGCGGCGGGCGCGGGCCGGCACGGGTCGTTCGGCTCCTAGGAACGTCACGGCCGCCGCTGGGAACCTCAGGGCCGCGGCAAAGCCACGCTTCAGGGCAGCAGCACCCAGTCCCCGAGCAGTGCTCCCACAAGTCCCGCACCCAGCAGATACGTTCCCAGTCGCGTACGGCCCCGGCGGCTGAGCTCGATCACCAGGCCGCAGAGCACGAGCAGCAGTCCGTAGACCCCGACGACCAGGACGGACGAGCGGCTGGCGAGCCGGACCGCGAGGACCACGGCGGCCAGGACCATCAGAGCGGAGGCCACGGTGATGCGCAGGCGCCGCGCCTGGCGCGGAGTCATCCCCTGCCGGTCGCCCGCTTCCGGTGAGCCGGACGCGGTCGCGGTCGCGGGCTCCAGTGCGCTCGCGTCCTCCGGGGCGTCCGCGGCGCTGCCGGTCTTCGGGGGATCCACTGCGGTGCCGGCCTCTTGATCGGATGAGCTCATGGCCGACGATCGTAATCGCTGATGTGTACGGAGCGGACCCCGCTCCCCCGTATCGCCGTCGTCCCTCGCTCCTGTATCGCCGTCGCCCTCATCGCACGAGCAACTGAATTCCGCCCAGAACGGTCGCCCCGATCACAAGGCGCTCGAAGAGGAGTTGGTCGATACGGTCCACGCATTTGCGGCCCAGCCAGGCACCGGGCACCACGAAGAGCACCAGTGCGGCGTCGAGCAGCAGCGACCGCCAGGAGATCAGGCCGAGGCCGATACTGAAGGGCACCTTCGAGGTGTTCACGATCAGGAAGAACCATGCGGACGTGCCCAGGAAGCCCAGCTTCTGGAACCCGCTGGAGATCAGATAGAGCGACATCACGGGGCCGCCGGCATTGGCGACCATCGTGGTGAACCCGCCGAGCACACCGTACGAGGGCGCCTTCCAGCGCGCCCGGCCGCTTGCCGCGGTCTCCTCCTGGCGGGCCGCGACCCGCCGCCGCCAGACCGTCACCCCGGCCATGAGCAGCAGAATCGCCCCGATCGATGTGCGCACCCCGGTGTCGTCCGCCCACATCAGGAAGAGGGTTCCGGCGAGCACGCCCGCGCCGACCGCCGGGAACAGCCGCCACAGCGTGGGCCAGTGGGCATGACGGCGGTAGGTGAGGACGGCGAGGATGTCCCCGGCGATCAGGATCGGGAGCAGCACTCCGGTGGATTCCCGCGCGGGAAGCACGGCCGCGAAGACGGCGAGACTGACCGTGTTCGCCCCGCTGACGGCCGTCTTGGAGAAGCCGACGAGCGCCGCGGCGAGCGCGAGGACGATGAATTCCCCGATCGATATGTCCATACGGGGACGGATGCTACGGGACGTCAGCCGTCCAGTTCGCCCAGGCGTCCCGCGATCTCCCCGCGTACCGGAACACCCAACTTCGCCAGAATCCGCTCCAGATGGGCATCAACGGTACGTTTCGAAATGACGAGCCGTTCCGCGATCTCGCGGTTCGACAGACCTTCGGAGGCGAGCAGCGCCACCTCGTGCTCGCGCCGGGTGAGGTCGTGCGACTGGGTACGCGGCGCGGGGATCACCTGCTTCTGCTCCCGGCCGGTGGCGAGCGCGACGACCTGCTCCAGAGGGCGCGCCGCCCCGTCCGCTCTCAGCTCTCTGCACCGCTCCTCGCCGAGCGCCTCGTGCGCGGCCCGCACGGCCGACTGATGGAACTCCTCCATCAGACTCGTGCCGCCGAGCCGCGCCCCTGCGCCGGCCCACAGCGGATCGGCGGCGCCGAGCAGCCAGACGGCTTCCTCATGGCGTCCGTCGTGGCCGGCCAGCCAGGCGAGCAGTTCGAGGCAGTACCCCATGCCGACGCCGTCGCCGAGCTCGTGCTTGATCTGCAGCGCGGTGCCGCCCGAGGCACGGCTCTGCTGGTACTCGCCGCGGCGGAAGCGGGCCACACCGATCACGAAGTGCAGATAGCCGCGCACCCAGCCCTCGGTGGAGCCCTCGCCCAGCCGTCGCAGACCCCGCTCGCAGACTTCGAGCGCGGCATCGAGCTCACCGCTCAGATGCCGCATGTAGCCGATCTGCGTCTCGAGCGTCACGAGGCCGACGACATCCCCGGCCTCCTCAAGGATCCGGTACGCCTCGTCCGCGGCCTTGGCCGCCTCCTCGTGGCGCTCCATGAAGGTGAGCGACAGATTGAGGTAGACCCGTCCGCGTCCGGCGACCACCGGATCGTCGAGATCGTCCGCGATCTGCACGCACTCCTGGGCCTCTTCGAGCGCCTTCGGGTCGGCCTGGAACGCACCGAGATACGCGCTCTGCGCGAGAGCCCAGGCCCGTTCCCGTACGGGGCCGGGGAAGCGGTCGGTGATCTTCGCGTACCAGTAGCGGCCCTCGGTGTGCAGGCCGGCGATATGCCAGTACGGCCACAGGGCGCCGGCGAGCGCGGCGGCTTCGTGGTCCTTGCCGGGCGCCGCGAGCGCGTACTCGATGGCGAGGCGGATGTCGGCGTGCTGTTCGCGCAGCGCGTGGTAGCGCTGGATCTGGTCGTCGGCGAGGAAGCGCCGGTCGAAGTCCTCGGCGAGCTTGAGATAGCGGGCGTAGTGGCGCTCACGCAATTGAGCCTGCTCGCCGAGCGCCGCGAGGTGTTCGGCGCCGTACTCGCGCAGGGTGTCGAGCATGCGGTAGCGCGAGCCGTCCGCACCCTCGCGCTGCACCACGGACTTGTCGACGAGCCCGACGAGCGCTTCGAGGATCTCCTCACGCGGCAGCGAACCGCCCGCGCAGACCTCCTCGATGGCGGCGATGTCGAAGCTGCCCGCGAAGACCGAGAGCCGCGACCAGAGCAACTGCTCCTGCTCGGTGCACAGTTCGTGGCTCCACTCGATGGCCGTACGCAGCGTCTGGTGGCGCGGCAGGGCGGTGCGCCGGCCTCCGGTGAGCAGCCGGAAGCGGTCCTCCAGACGGGCCACGAGCTGTTCCAGGGGCAGCACCCGCAGCCGCACGGTGGCGAGTTCGATGGCGAGCGGCATGCCGTCGAGCCGGCGGCAGAGCGCGATCACGTCGGCGCGGTTGCCGTCGTGCACCTCGAAGGCCGGGTCGACCGCCTTCGCCCGCTGCGCGAACAGTTCGACGGCGTCGCCGCCGGTGGCCCGTACGGGCAGCGGTGCTATCTGGCAGATGTGTTCGCCGGGCACGTCGAGCGGCTGCCGGCTGGTGGCGAGCACGGAGACACCGGTCGTCTCGTGCAGCACGATGTCGGAGAGCATCGCGCAGGCGTCGACGAGATGCTCACAGGTGTCGAGGATCAGCAGCAGCTTGCGCTCCCGCAGATGGTCCAGCACGGCATCCAGCGGCGGACGGGTGTCCCCCTCGGGCAAGCCCAGACAGCCCGCCACGGTGTGCGGCAGCAGCTCGGGATCGCGCAGCTGCGACAACTCGACCAGACAGACCCCGTGTTCATAGCGGCCCGCGACCCGCGCGGCACTGCGCAGCGCGATCCGGGTCTTGCCCACTCCGCCGGGACCCGTCACGGTCACCATGCGGGCCTGCCGCAACGCCTCGTCGACGCGGGTCAGTTCTCTGCCCCGCCCGACGAACCCGGTCACCTCCACCGGCAGTTCCCCCGGCCTGCGGCGGACAAGAGCCAATGTCATTCCCATCCTCACTGCGCGTTCGACGGGTGCGGCGCGTTCGCCTCCGCTTCCCGCCGTCGACGATACGCGTCGGCCGCCCGGACGTCCTCGGTATACCTAGGACCGGCCCAGGAGAAGTTCCGTATACGCATCAGGCCCGCCGTCGCTGTCGGAAGCGGTCACCACCAGGCAAAGTGTTGCCCGTACGGCACAAGCGAGTTCGTGCGCGTACGGCACGAGCTCGGTCGGCTGGCTTGTCGGTGAGCCAGCCGGCCGAAGCGCCCGCCCGGGCGCCGTTCCGCGCTCCCCCTCCGCCCCGGCCTCAGGGTCGTGGGCCTGCGGGGCGCCCGGGGTCAGGGTGTCCACCTCCCCCGCTGCAGCCTCTCCCTTCGCACGGGCACCTCCGGTTCCCGCAGGACGGAGATCGCCATCTCCTGTGCACTCCACATCAACTCCTGTGCACCCCTCATCCCTTGATGTAGTCACCTTGACACTAAAGCCGTCGTACGCGATTATCGTCGCAGTGACATTAAGGGGGGTCCATGGCCGACATCACCCGGCGCTTCGGTCTGCGCCATCTGCGTTCCGCGCCCACGGCGCACATCCGTCATCTCCGCGCGGGCAAGGTGGTCCACGACGGTCCCGGGGTGAGCTTCTGGTACCGCTCGCTCAGCGCGGCCCTGTCCGAAGTGCCGGTGGACGACCGCGAGTTGGCGATGAGCTTCCATGCCCGCACCGCCGACTTCCAGGACGTGTCCACCCAGGCCACGGTGACGTACCGGATCAGCGACCCCGTGACGGCCGCGGCCCGTATCGACTTCTCGATCGACCCGGACACGGGCGCCTGGCGCGGCGCTCCCCTGGAGCAGCTCGCGACCCTGCTCACGGAGACGGCCCAGCAGCACGCCCTGGACGTCCTGGCCCGTACGCCGCTCGCCGCCGCTCTGGTGGACGGTGTCGCGGCGGTGCGCGAACGCATCGCCGCCGGGCTCGCGGCCGAACCCCGTCTGCCCGCCACCGGGATCGAGGTCGTCGCGGTACGGGTGGTGGCGATCCGGCCCGAGGCCGAGGTGGAGCGCGCGCTGCGCACTCCGGCGCGCGAGCTCATCCAGCAGGAGGCCGACCGCGCGACCTACGAGCGGCGCGCGGTCGCCGTCGAGCGCGAACGGGCGATCGCCGAGAACGAGCTGGCCAGCCAGATCGAACTGGCCCGGCGCGAGGAGGAGTTGGTCGACCAGCGTGGCACCAACTCCCGGCGCGAGGCGGAGACGAAGGCCGCGGCGGACGGCGTGCGCACCGAGGCGGAGGCCGCCCGCAAGGTACGGATCGCCAAGGCGGAGGCCGAGGCGGCGCGGGAGGTCGGCGCGGCACGGGCGCAGGCACAGGCGGCCTGGCTCGAGGTGCACGGGCGGACCGATCCCGCGGTCCTGCACGCCCTAGCGGCGAGCCGCGTGGCCGAGAACCTGCCGCGGATCGAGAGCCTCACGCTGTCGCCCGACGTGCTGACCGGACTGCTCGCCAAGCTGGGCTCGTCCGCCGGCGCCGGTGAGCGCTGATGGCGCTCGCGCCGCGCGCGGTGCTCGTGCACCGCACCACGGAGTACGCCGAGTTGCTCGCCCGGCACGGTACGCACGGCCAAGCCGCGTTCTTCCTCGCCTCACGCGGCCGCTCCGTCGACGAGATCGCCGCGCGCCATCACCGTACGGCCGCGGCGCTCGCCGACGTCGCGGCCGCCGTGCCGCTCACGTGGCGGCAGAGCCGGGTGGAGCGGGCGGATCTGGACCGGTTCCTGTTCGGTCCCGAGGACGTGGTCGTGGTGGTCGGGCAGGACGGCCTGGTGGCGAACACCGCGAAGTACCTGGCGGGGCAGCCGGTGGTCGGCATCGACACCGACCCGGGCCGCAACCCCGGCGTCCTGGTGCGCCACCGGGCTCCCGACGCGGCGAAGCTGCTCGCGTCCGCCCTGCGGCAGGGCACGGGCGGCGAGGAGTTGACCATGGTCGAGGCCGTGGCGGACGACACCCAGCGGCTGCTCGCCCTCAACGAGATCTATCTGGGTCCGCCCGGTCATCAGACGGTCCGCTACCGGATCGGCAGCGGCGAGTCCGCCGAGGCACAGGCCTCGTCCGGCGTGCTCGTCGGTACGGGCACGGGGGCCACGGGCTGGCTGCGGTCGCTGTGGCAGGAGCGGGGCAGCGCGCTGCGGCTGCCCGCGCCGGACGAACGCCGCCTGCTGTGGTTCGTCCGCGAGGCCTGGCCCTCGCCCGCCACCGGCACCTCGCTGGTCTCCGGTGAACTGCCCGCCGGCGCACGGCTGGAGCTCACCGTCGAGTCCGACCGGCTCGTCGCGTTCGGCGACGGGATGGAGCAGGACGCACTGGAGCTGGTGTGGGGGCAGACCGTGCGGGTGGGCGTGGCGGCCACCGCATTGAATTTGTTGGGTTGAGAGTGAAAATGTACGCAGGTCAAGAGCGCTGACACATCCGGAACACCACGTTCGAGTGCAGCTGTTGGACATCCGTACCGTGTTCTTTCACTTCCGGACCACGCGCCCTTTCCCTCTCCGGGGTCTCTTGGAACACTCCACCGACCCATCCCCACGAGCCCCCGAGGTCCCCCACTCATGGCCGAACTGAATCGCCGCCGCTTCCTCAAGATCGCCGGCGCGAGCGCGGGTCTCGCCGCGCTGACGGACAGCATCGCCCGGGCCGCCTCGCTGCCCGCGGCCCGTGCCACGGGAACCATCCAGGACGTCGAGCACATCGTCGTCCTGATGCAGGAGAACCGGTCCTTCGACCACTACTTCGGCCGCCTGAAGGGCGTCCGCGGCTTCGGCGACCCGCGCCCGGTCACCCTGCCGAGCGGCAAGTCGGTCTTCCACCAGGCGCAGAACAGCAAGGTGACGCTCCCGTTCCACCCGGACGCCGAGGACCTCGGCATGCAGTTCATCGCCGGCCTCGACCACGACTGGTCGGGCGGGCACCGGGCGTTCAACAACGGCAAGTACGACGGTTGGATACCGGCCAAGACCGAGCGCTCGATGGCGTATCTGGAGCGGGCGGACATGCCCTTCCACTACGCGCTCGCGGACGCGTTCACCGTGTGCGACGCGTACCACTGCTCGTTCATCGGGGCGACGGACCCCAACCGCTACTACATGCTCACCGGTTACGTCGGCAACGACGGCACCGGCGGCGGCCCGGTGCTCGGCAACCAGGAGCTGGGCTACGGCTGGACCACGTACGCCGAGCGCCTGGAGCAGGCAGGGATCTCCTGGAAGGTCTACCAGGACATCGGCGACGGCCTGGACGCGGCCGGGCACTGGGGCTGGATCGGCGACGCGTTCCGCGGCAACTACGGCGACAACTCGCTCCTGTACTTCAACACCTTCCGCAACGCCAAGCCCGGCGATCCCCTGTACGAGAAGGCCCGCACCGGCACGAACGTCAAGGCGGGCGACGGGTACTTCGACGTGCTGCGCGCCGATGTCGCGGCCGACCGGATGCCGCAGATCTCCTGGATCGCCGCGCCCGAGGCGTTCAGCGAGCACCCGGACTTCCCGGTCAACTACGGCGCCTGGTACATCTCCCAGGTCCTCGACGCGCTCACCTCCAACCCGGCGGTATGGGCGAAGACCGCGCTGTTCGTCACGTACGACGAGAACGACGGCTATTTCGACCATGTCGTGCCGCCGTACGTCCCCGCCTCGGCCGGCCAGGGCAAGTCCACGGTCGAGACGGCCACGGACTACTTCAACGGCAACGCCTCGTACGCGGCGGGCCATTACGGCATGGGCCAGCGCGTGCCGATGATCGTGGTCTCGCCGTGGAGCACCGGCGGCTATGTGAACTCGCAGGTGTTCGACCACACCTCGATCCTGCGCTTCATGGAGCAGCGGTTCGGCGTGCACGAGCCCAACATCTCGCCCTGGCGCCGCGCGGTCGCGGGCGATCTGACCTCGGCCTTCGACTTCAGCCGGTCCGTCAGCACACCCGCCGAGCTTCCGGACACCTCCGGCTTCGAGCCGCCGAACCACGACGAGCCGGCCGCTCTGCTGCCTAAGCCGCCGTCAAAGGGCGTCCTGCCCAAGCAGGAGCGCGGTGCGCGTCCGGCCCGCCCGCTGCCGTACGAACCCTTCGTGGACACGGCGGTGGACGCGGCGACCGGGAAGATCTCCCTCACGTTCGGTACGGGCGGCGGCGCCGGCATCTGCTTCCACGTACGTTCCGACAACCGCACGGACGGACCCTGGACGTACACGGCGGCCTCCGGGGCCACGGTGTCCGACGCGTGGAACTCGACGTATTCGGGCGGGAACCACGATCTGACGGTCTTCGGTCCGAACGGCTTCCTGCGCCGCTTCAAGAGCGCGGGCAAGGCCACCGGCCCCGAGGTGACGGCGCGGCACGACAAGGCGAGCGGCAATCTGCTGCTGACCCTGACCAATCCGACCTCGGCCGCTGTCACCCTCACGGTCACCAACGCCTATGGCGGCGCGGTGCAGTCGGTGCCCGTCGCGGCCGGCGCGACGGTCCAGCGGACGGTCGATCTCTCGGCCACCAAGCGCTGGTACGACGTGAGCATCGTCTCCTCCGCCGACTCCGGCTATCTGCGGCGGCTCGCGGGCCATGTCGAGACGGGTGCGGCGGGCGTCAGCGATCCCGCGATCGCCACCGTCTGACCTGCGACATCGCACCGGATCCCCCGAAGCTCCCGGCGCTTCGGGGGATCCGCCGGTGAACTGGCCGAGTCGCTGCGGGCGTTGGCGCCGATCCCGGGGGCCGGTGCCGGAACGTGCGGTTCATACGGCAGGATGGCGCCTTGTTTCGGAACGCGTCCGCATGTTCGGCTGCGGGCGCCACGCTCCATATCGACCGAGCAGGTGACCTTCAAGTGACGAAGTCTCATATACGGCCCCACAGGGGCGTTCCGGGTGCCCTCCGAACCCAGGAGGTGACCCGGTGAGGTCGGCCGTCACCTGGAACGACTGGCTGGTCGCGGGCATCGCCCTCGCCGCCGGTATCTTCGCGGGCCTGCTGCTCAGGCTCGCGCTGCGCTGGCTCGGCAAGCACGCCAAGCGCACCCGATGGAGCGGCGACGATGTCCTCGTGGACGCGCTGCGCTATCTCGTGCCCTGGGCCGCGACCATCGCCGGCGCCGCCATCGGCGCCGCGGCGCTGCCCCTCACCGATCGTGTACGGGACATCGTCAACCAGTCCCTCACCGCTGCCCTGATCCTGTTCGCGACGCTCACGGCGACCCGGGTGATCGCCGCCCTGATCAAGGCGTTCACCCAGGCCAAGACGGGCGTCGCGGGCTCGGCGACCATCTTCGTGAACATCTCGCGCGTCGTGGTGATCGCGATGGGTGTGCTCGTGGTCCTGCAGACCATGGGCGTCTCGGTCGCGCCCCTGATCACCGCGCTGGGCGTCGGCGGTCTCGCCGTGGCCCTCGCGCTGCAGGACACCCTGGCCAACCTGTTCGCCGGTGTGCACATCCTCGCCTCGAAGACCATCCAGCCCGGCGACTACATCCGCCTGTCGAGCGGCGAGGAGGGCTACGTCGTCGACATCAACTGGCGCAACACCGTGGTCCGCAACCTCAGCAACAACCTGGTGATCATCCCGAACGCCCAGCTGTCCGCCGCGAACATGACCAACTTCACCCGGCCCGAGCAGGAGCTCACGATCCTGGTGCAGGCGGGCGTCTCGTACGACAGTGATCTCGACCACGTCGAGCGGGTCACCATGGACGTCGTGGACCAGGTGATGGCCGAGGTCGAAGGCGGTGTGAAGGAGCACGAGGCGCTGGTGCGCTTCCACACGTTCGGGGACTCCCGGATCAATTTCACGGTGATCCTCGGCGTGGGCGAGTTCAGCGACCAGTTCCGGATCAAGCACGAGTTCATCAAGCGGCTGCACAGCCGCTTCCAGGCGGAGGGCATCCGGATACCGGCCCCGGCCCGTACGGTCGCGCTGCACCCCAGCGGCCTGTCCGCCTCGGCGGTGCTTCCGCACCAGCGCGAGGCCTCCCCGGATGTCCCCCTGATGCGGGCTCCTGGTCAACTCTGACCGCATGAGACCCGTCCGTGACTGCGCAGGCACAGCTTCGTCGGCCATACTGCGCACCGAAAGATGTGAGCGGCTAGTGGCGAGAGCATCGCAGGAAAGGCAACCGTGGATCAGCGCATAGGACAGAAGGACGCTCCCCTGCACACGGCCGCCTCGATGGACCCCGGCTTCATCCCGGGGATCACCCCCGCGGGGCGGGACGGGGTGCGGGAGGAGAGCGGAAAGGGCGAGAACACCGCCGCGGAGGGCTCTGAAGCGGTCGAGGACGCGGCGGACACCGAGGAGACCACGGCCGAGGCCGAGGCCCCGGACGAGGCCGCATCCGACGGCGAGGACGCGGATGCCTCCGGCGAAGCCGAGGCGCCCGTATCCGAGAAGGACTCCGGGAAGTCGGACTCGGCGAAGCCGGACGCCAAGAAGCCGGACCTCAAGAAGGCCGAGCCCGAGAAGGCGAAGGCGGACAAGTCCGGCGAGCCCGCCGAGGGCCCGTCGTTCGAGGCCCGCGACTACCGCGGCACCATCACGGTGGACGCCTCCGGTATCGGCTTCACCCTGGACGACCAGGCCACGGACTTCACCTGGGACGAGGTCGTCGCGGTCGAGCAGACCACGGCCCGCTTCGCCAAGCGCTTCACGGTGACGGTGCACACCAAGGGCAACCGCTGGTACCCCAACGAGGTCCAGGCCCCTGACCGCGCCACCCTCACCCGGTGGACGGGCGAACTCGACGACGCGCTGGACGCGTACTTCGAGGAGTAGGCCGTACGGCATACGGAGAGGGGGTCGCCGACATCGGCGGCCCCCTCTTCGTCTGCCGCCGTAATTCACGTGCCAGGACTCGGCCGCATCCCTACACTCGCCTGAGATCGCCACGGAGAACCGTGCCGGCACAGGGATTTCACGAAGGGAGACGGCCATGCGTGACCACACCGCTTGCGCTGTCTCCGCGTACGGGTTCGAGGTCCTGCTCGTGTCCTCGTCCCTCCGGTCCGGGCTGCGCGGCCCGCACCGGACTCCGTGACGCAGCTACGGACCATCCGCCACAGGCGCATGCCGACGCGTGCCCTGCCGTATGACGCCGACGTCACGGCGAATCGCGCCGACCACTTCCGGAACACTCCGAAAGGCCCTCGGCCATGCGAATCCGCCTCAACCCCAACCCCCTTGCCACCGTGCGCAATCTGGGCATCCTCGCCCATGTCGACGCGGGCAAGACCACCGTCACCGAACGGATGCTCTTCCTGACCGGTGCCGTGCACAAGCGCGGTGAGGTCCACGACGGCACCACCGTCACGGACTTCGACGCACAGGAGCGCGACCGCGGCATCACCATCTTCGCCGCGGCCGTCAGCTGCGACTGGGACGGGCATCGCGTCAACCTGATCGACACCCCCGGGCATGTCGACTTCGCCGACGAGGTGGAGCGCTCCCTGCGGGTGCTCGACGGGGCGATCGCGGTGTTCGACGCGGTCGCGGGCGTGGAGCCGCAGAGCGAGTCCGTATGGCGCCAGGCCGACCGGCACGGCGTCCCGAGGATCGCGTTCGTCAACAAGCTGGACCGCGCGGGCGCCGATCTGGACGCGGCCGTGGAGTCGATCCGTACCCGCCTCGGCGCGGTGCCGCTCGTGGTGCAGCTGCCGATCGGACGCGAGGACGGCTTCACGGGTGTCGTCGACCTGGTCGCGATGCGTGCGCTGACCTGGCACGACGAGGTCTGCACGGAGAGCCCTGTGCCCGATGCGCTGACCGACGAGGCCGTACGGCGCCGTCGTCTGCTCGACGAGACGGTGGCCGAGCTGCACGCGGGCGCCCTGGACGAGTTCTGTACGGCGGGTGCGGTGTCGGACGCCACGCTGCGCGAGGCGCTGCGTGCGCTGACGCTCAGCGGCGCCGGTGTGGTCGTGCTCTGCGGCGCGGCCTACCGCAACCGTGGCATCGAACCGCTCCTCGACGCGGCGGTGGCGTATCTGCCCTCGCCGCTCGATGTGGCGGCGGAGAGCGCCGCGGATCCGCAGGCACCGTTCGCGGGCCTCGTGTTCAAGGTGCAGTCGGCCACGACCGGCCGCAGGACCTTCCTGCGGCTCTACTCCGGAACGCTGCGGAAGGGGGACACCGTGCTCGACGCCGTCACCGGCCGTACCGAACGCGTCGGGCGCATCCTGCGCGTCCAGGCGGACCGGCACACGGACATCGAGGCCGCCGTCGCGGGCGACATCGTCGCGCTCGTCGGTCTCAAGTCCGCGCGCGCCGGTACGACCCTGTGCGCACCCGGGACGCCCGTGGTGTTCGAGCCGCCGACGGTGGCCGACCCCGTGGTCTCGGTAGCCGTGGAAGCGGTGCGCCGGGCCGACAGCGGACGGCTCGCGTCGGGGCTCGCCCGCCTGGTCGAGGAGGACCCCTCGCTCGGTGTGCGGACCGACCCGGAGACGGGTCAGACCGTGCTCTCCGGGATGGGGGAACTGCATCTGGAGGTGGCGGTGGAGAAGCTGCGCCGCGACCAGGACCTCGAGGTCGGCGTCGGCCGGCCGCGGGTGACGTATCGCGAGACGCTCGCCGAGGGTGTCGGCGGGTTCGCCTTCCGGCATGTCAAACAGGACGGCGGTCCCGGCCAGTTCGCGCAGGTCGTGTTCGATGTGCGGCCCGCGGAGGAGGAGTTCGCGTTCGTCTCCACGGTCGTGGGCGGCCGCGTGCCGCAGGAGTACGTACGGGCCTTCGAGGCCGGCTGCCGTGACGCCCTCGCCGAGGGCCCGCTCGGCGGACACCGGGTGACGGGCCTGTCCGTCACGCTCACCGACGGGGCCACGCACTCCAAGGACTCCTCGGATGTGGCGTTCCGTACGGCGGGCCGGCTCGCGCTGCGCGAGGCGCTGCGGTCCTGCCGTATGACGCTGCTCGAACCGGTCGTCGAGGTCACGGTGACCGTGCCCGAGGAGTCGGTCGGCAGCGTGCTCGGTGATCTGGCCGCACGCCGCGGCCGGGTCTCCGGCTCGACGACCCGCTCCGGCACGGCGGTCGTCACGGCGACCGTGCCGCTGGCCGAACTCTTCGGCTATGCGACGCGGTTGCGCAGCCGCACCCAGGGCCGTGGCGCGTTCACGGCGCGTCCGGTCGGCTACGCACCGGCGTAGGCGACAGGCCCCGCATCCCTCTGCAAAGGGGTGCGGGGCCGTTGCCCGGTGCTGTCGCTAAGGCCTGTCTGACAATTCCCGTCGTGACAGCGAGTGTCCGCCGAGTTGGCAGTCCGGAGGTGCGCCGACCGTCTGGCGGGTAGCGCCGGGCAGGACCTACGAACGGCGGGCCAGCAGGTGGGCGTCGAGGAAGCCCCGTTCGGAGGCCGGATCGTGAAGCAGCCGGGCGAAGGGAACGAGCCCGGCATCGGCCAGCAGTTCGGCGAGGCGATCCGTCGGCCAGCTGTAGGCAGGTGCCACCTTGTGGTCGAACCGGACCGGCTCCGGTCCGTCGGTCCCGAAGAAGGAGACCAGGAGCAGGCCACCCGGCGCCAGGACGCGTACCTGCTCGGCGAGCAGCTCCGGCAGTTCCCCCGGAGGGGTATGGATCATCGAGTAGTGGGCCAGTACGCCACCGAGCGCGCCGTCCTCGATCGGCAGGGATTCCATCCGCGCCTCCTGGAAGCGCAGCGCCGGATGGGCCCGCCGGGCGTGGTCGATCATGCCGGGGGAGAGGTCGAGTCCAAAGGCGTCCAGGCCCAGTTCGTGCAGCATGGCCGTCAGATGTCCGGGCCCGCACCCGACGTCCGCTGCCCGCAGGTTGCCCGTCGCGCGCACCAGTTCGGCGAAGGTGCCGATCATGGCCCGGGCGAACGGCTGTGTCTCCAGCCGGTCTGCGAACAGCGATGCGTACAGCTCGACGACTCCGTCGTAGGCCGCCCTGGTCTCGTCCTGATGATTCGCCACGGGCAGGACTCTATAGCCGGTCTGATAATTGATCTCGTGGCAGGTCGAGGTGAATTGACGGATGCGGCATGGGGGCGAATAGAGCCCCTGTTGCCGCAGGTGGACGGACGCGGCCGTCCGTGGCGTGATCACCGGCAGGTGGTCGACGGGGTGCTGTGGAGGCTGCGGACCGGGGCTCCTTGGCGCGACCTGCCCGAGCGGTACGGGCCGTGGCAGACCGTCTACGAGCGGTTCGCCCGCTGGGAGGCTGATGGCACCTGGGCGAAGCCGCTGGAGCACGTCCAGGTCCGTGACGACGCGGTGGGCCGGGTGGAGTGGACCGTCGCTGTCGACTCCACGGTCAACCGGGCCCACCAGCACGCCGCGGGCGCCCGTAAAAGGGGGACGCGGACGGGGACGAACTGGAAGATCCGGGCCGCTCGCAGGCGCGCCAGGCCCTCGGCCGGTCCCGGGGCGGGCTGACCACTAAGGTCCACCTCGCCGTCGACGGCCGGGGTCTGCTGCTGTCGATCGTGCTCACACCCGGAAACGTCAACGACGCCACTGCGCTCGCCGAGGTCCTCGACAAGATCCGCACCCCGCGCGCCGGCACGGGCCGCCCGCGCACGACACCGGACCGCGTGCTGGGTGACAAGGCCTACTCCAGCAGGGCCATCCGCCATCTGCTGCGGCGTCGGGGCATCGCCGCCACGATCCCCGAGCGCCGCGACCAGGTGGCCAACCGCGACGCCGGGGGCGCCTCGGTGGCCGACCACCCGCCTTCGACAAGGAGATCTACCGCGACCGCAACGTGGTCGAACGATGCTTCGCCCGCCTCAAGCAGTTCCGTGCGATCGCAACCAGGTTCGACAAGCTCGCAGACCGCTACCGCGCGGGAGTTGTCCTGGCCTCCCTGATCCTCTGGCTCCGTGAAGCGGCCAGGTGATCATTTGTCAGACAGGCTCTAGTGCCCCCGGAAGGCCTCCTCCAGCCACCAGGCCCCGTGCTCCCGTACGACCTTGGCGTCGATGAGCAGCGGTGTCGTGCGCGGTCCGGCCACCCAGTCCCGTACGGGCTTGAGGTCGTCGGCCGTGCGGACCGTGACCGCCTCGAAGCCGTAGCCGCGGGCGAGCGCGGCGATGCCGGTGGGCGGGAACTCGACGGTGTCCAGAGGGAATCCGTCGGGTCCGAAGTGGTGGACCTCGGCGCCGTACGCGTCGTCGTTGTAGACGACCACGACCATGGGCAGGCCGAGCCGGCGCACGGTGTCGAGTTCGACTGCGCTCATCAGGAGCCCGCCGTCGCCGACCGCCGCCACGGCGAGCCGGTCGGGCACGGCCAGTGCGGCGCCGATGGTGGTGGCGAGCCCGAGGCCGATGGACTGGAAGCCCTGGGTGAAGCAGAGGCCCTGCTCGTCGGGGACGGACAGATACATCGTGGGGTAGCCCATGAAGTTGCCCGAGTCGACGCCGATGACCCGCTCGGCCGGCAGGATCTCGTCGAGCGCGATCGACAGGGTGCGCGGGTCGATGCGGTCCCGCGTCCCGCTGTCCTCGTACGGGACATCGCGCCAGCCGGCACGGTCGGCGAGCGCGAAGGCGGTCACCGCCGTCCGGTAGCCGGTCCGGTCTTCGGCCGCCGCGAGCACCCGCTCCGCCACGCGCGCCGCGTCCCCGGTGACACCGAGGTGGACGGGACGGTGCACCCCCAGTGCCTCGGGGCGGTCGTCGACCTGGACCACGGTGGTGTCCTCGCCGATGAGCCGGCCGTGCCGTGTGGTCCACATGGTCAGCGAGCAGCCCCAGCCCACGATCACATCCGCGCCCTGGATCAGCTCGGCGGCCAGCGGTGTCGCGAAGCCGCCCGCGACATCGAGGGACCACGGGTTGCCGTGGAAGAGGCCGCGCGCCACGGCCGAGGTGGCGAGCAGGGCGCCGCAGCGCTCGGCGAGGGCCTCGAGCGCCGCGCGTCCGCCGGGACCGCGGGCCCCGCGCCCGGCGATGAACACCGGCCGTTCGGCGTGCGCGAGGAGTTCGGCGAGGGCCGCGACCTCGGCCTCGGCGGGCTCCACGGGTGTACGGGGCCGTGGCGGCAGAACGGCGGCCAGCAGCTCCGCCGCGTCGGGGACCTCCTGCGCCTGGACGTCGAGCGGCAGGTTGAGCACGACGGTGCACCGCTCGTGGGCGGCCAGCCGTACGGCCGCGGCCGTCTGCTCCACGGCGTCGGACGCGGAGCCGACGCGGGTGCTGCGGGCGCCGACCGCGAGCGCCAACGCCTCTTGTTCCACATGGAAGTTGGAGTGCCGCTGCGTGGCTTCCGGCGCGAGCACCACGAGCGGCGTGCGGCTCTTGGCCGCCTCCGCGAGCCCGGTCAGGGCGTTGGTCAGACCGGGCCCCTGATGCACGCTGACGGCCGCCGGCCGGCCCGCCGTCCGGGCGTAGGCGTCGGCCATCGTGGCGGCCCCGCCCTCGTGCCGGGCCGCGACGAAGTGGGCGCCGGCCGCCGTCATGGCGTTGGTGACATGGAAGTTGCCCGAGCCGACCACTCCGAAGACCCGCCCGATCCCGGCGGCGACCAGCGCCTGCCCGACGGCTTCGGCGACCTTCACGGCGTACGTTCCACGAGGGCGAGCACCCGGGCGGGCGAGCCGGAGCCCGACACGATCGGCAGCGGGCTCGCAATCAACACGGCGCCGGTGGGCGGGAGTTCGGCCAGGCGCTGCAGCTGTGTGAGGCCGTACTTGCCGCTGCCCATCAGATACGAGTGACAGGGGAACTGCGGCTCGAAGGCGAAGGCCTGCCCGGCGTCCGTCCCCACCGTGTCCACCCCGAGCCCGATCACCGGCGACTCCTCGGCCACCCAGCGGGCACAGTCGGCGGACAGACCGGGGGTGTGCGGGCCGCGTTCGTCGGCGTTGAGGTAGGCCTCCTGGTCCCCCGCCCGGCTGCCCCAGCCGGTCCGCAGAAGCAGCCAGCCGCCCTCGGGCAGCGCCCCGTACCGGCTCTCCCATGCCTGTATGTGTTCGACCTCGACGAGGAAGTCGGGGTCCTTGGCGACCTCTTCGGTGAAGTCGAGCACCACGGCGGGAGCGATGAGCTGCCGCACCGGCACCGAGGCCACATCGGCGAGATCGCGGCCGGTGATCCAGTGGTTGGGTGCGTCGAAGTGGGTCCCGGTGTGCTCGCCGGTGCGGAAGTTGTTCCAGTACCAGGCGGGCCCCTTGGCGTCGTACCGGCTGATCTCCTCCAGCTGGAAGGGCACCGTCTGCCCGTATTCCTCGGGCAGTTGGAGGATCGGCGTGGACGAGGACAGCGGCGCGGTCAGGTCGAGGACTTCGACCGAACCACCTCGCAGGGCGCCCACGAGGGCGGCGAGAACGGACGAGGACCCGGTGGAGACGGACGTCGGCTCGGTCATGTGTGCATCCTCGGGGCGGTGCGATGGCGGCACAAGAGTGAGGTACCGGCCGTCGCGCACTGGTGGCGCGTGCGGGTTTCCGGGCCTCTGTTCGCGCCGCCGCGGCGCGTGCCGGTTTCCGGGCAACCGTTCGCGCCGCCGCGGCAACTGGGAGACGGCACCCTCGCGCTTCCGGAACGGATGAGCCATGCGGAACCAGCACCCCCACGCCACCGCCGTCGCCGTATCGGGCTTGCGGTCGGTACTCCCCTGGCGCTGATCGCCGGCGGCGTCCTCGCCTACGGCGCCGCGTTCGGGACGTTCGGCGACGACACAGAGCCGCAGGCCGGCGCCGCCACCGTGCCGGCCGACGCGCAGGCCGCGGTCGCCGCGATGCAGCCGGGCTGGAACCTCGGCAACACTCTGGACGGCATACCGGACGAGACGGCCTGGGGCCGGCCGCTCACCACCCGGGCGCTCCTCAAGTCGGTCCGCGCACAGGGGTTCAGGAGCATCCGCGTCCCGGTGACCTGGAGCGACCCCCAGGGCGCGGCGCCCGACTACGCGATCGACGCCGCGTATCTGAAGCGCGTCAAGGAGGTCACGGACTGGGCGCTCGCCGAGGGCCTGTACGTGATCATCGATGTGCACCACGACTCATGGCAGTGGGTGTCGTCGATGCCCGCAGAGCACGACAAGGTGCTCGCCCGCTTCAAGCCCACCTGGACCCAGCTCGCCGCCGCGTTCCGCGACGCGCCCGCCCAAGTGGTAGACGACGTATCACGTGACGAAGTCCGGCGGCACGGTCACGGGCCCGACCTCCGCTCCGGCCATGCGGTGATCCACCGGACGACGACAAAGGTCCCTCACAGGCGATGGCCTGTGAGGGACCTTCTTTGTGTCGGGACGACAGGATTTGAACCTGCGACCCCTTGACCCCCAGTCAAGTGCGCTACCAAGCTGCGCCACGTCCCGTTCGCGCGGTGTTCTGCGCTCACGTGAAAGAACAATACCTCACCCCGGACCTGCACCGTTGCCCCCACCCCGGGACAATCGAGAGGTGAGCGAACAGAATCCGCAGTCCACCGGTGACCGCGACCGCGACCAGGAGGGCCGCGCCCGTAATGCCCGTCCTCGTGACGGCCTCGGCCGCCCCCTCCCGTACGGCACCGAGGGCGTCGAGCGGCAGCCCGAGGGTGTGGTGCGCACGCCCCGCCAGACGCTCGACGAGGCGCAGGCGCTGCTCGACTCCGGGAAACCCTTCCATGCGCACGAGGTGTTCGAGGACGCCTGGAAGTCGGGGCCCGCGAGCGAGGAGCCGCTGTGGCGGGGGCTCGCGCAGCTCGCGGTGGGCCTCACCCACGCCGCCCGCGGCAACAGCAAGGGCGGCGCCCGGCTCCTTCGCCGGGGAACGCTCGGGCTCACCGACCCGCCGTACGGGATCGACGGGCCCGGACTCACCGCCTGGGCCGAGGAGTTGGCGGGGCGCGTCGAACGTCTCGACTCCCCCGTGGACGCCGCCGCCGAAGCCCCTGCCCTGAGGCCCCGGCCAGGGGCGGGGACCCGTACGGCAGACTGACCGGGTGCGAACCATCCATGTCATAGGCATCGGCGCGGGCGATCCCGACCATCTGACCCTGCAGGCGCTCAAGGCGATGCGGGCGACGGACGTCTTCTTCCTGCTCGACAAGGGCGAGGTCAAGGCGGACCTCACCGATCTGCGGCGCGCGATGCTCGCCGAGCATCTGCCGCACGGGTCGTACCGCGTCGTCGAGGCCCGCGATCCCGAGCGCGACCGACGCGCCGGGGGCACGGCCTACGCTCCGGCGGTGGACGACTGGCGCAGCCGCCGGGCCGCGATCTACGAGGCGCTGATCGCGGAGCAGCTGGGCGAGGACGAGACCGGTGCGTTCCTGGTGTGGGGCGATCCCTCGCTGTACGACAGCACCCTGGGAATCCTGGAGGAGATCCTCGAACAGGGGCGGACCGACTTCACCTATGACGTCGTGCCGGGCATCAGCAGCGTCTCGGCGCTGGTCGCCAAGCACCGCACGGGCCTCAACCGGGTGGCACGCCCGGTGCAGATCACGACCGGGCGTCGGCTCGCGGAACGGTTCCCCGAGGGCGTGGACGACGTGGTGGTGATGCTGGACGCGCACCAGTCGTTCCGCGCGTACGCCGAGGAGGATCTGGAGATCTTCTGGGGTGCCTATCTCGGCACGCCGGACGAGATCCTCGTCTCGGGGCCGATCGCCGAAGCGGGGCCGCGGATCGAGGAGTTGCGGGCGCAGGCACGCGAGCGCAAGGGCTGGATCATGGACACGTATCTGCTGCGCCGCCGGGACTGAGCTCCGCGGCGCCATCCGAACCGTGCCCCGCCACGCCACCTGGACCGTGCCCCGCCACGCCACTTGAACCGTGCCCCGCCACGCCACCTGGACCGCGCCCCGCCGCGCCACTTGAACCGTGCCCCGCCACACCGCTGTCCAGCCAGGCCAGCGCTCCCGCGACATCCGGCACGGCCGGCACCCCCGCCGGGACCGGCGGGCGGCGCACCACGACGACCGGCACGCCCAGCTCCCTGGCCGCGACCAGCTTCGCCGCGGTGGCCGCGCCGCCGCTGTCCTTGGTCACGAGAACGTCGATACGGTGCGTCCGCAGCAGCTCGGTCTCGTCCGCGACCGTGAACGGCCCGCGCGCGAGCAGCACTTCGGTGTCCGCGGGCAGGGGCGGCTCGGGCGGTTCGACGGACCGTACGAGAAAGTGCCCCGCGAGCCCGGCGAACTCCGCGAGGCCCTGGCGACCGGTGGTCAGGAACACCCGCCGCCCCAACTCGGGCAGCAGCGCTGCCGCTTCGGCCAGTGAATGCACGTCATGCCATACGTCACCGGGTCCCGCGCCCCAGCCCGGGCGGCGCAGCGCCACGACCGGCACACCGGTGCGGGCCGCCGCCTCGGCCGCATGCGCGCTGATCGCCGCCGCGAAGGGGTGGGTGGCGTCGATCAGGGCGTCCACGTGCTCGTCGCGCAGATAGGCGCCGAGCCCTGCGGCTCCCCCGAATCCCCCTGTGCGCACCTCACCCTCGATCAGCGCGGGTGCGGACACCCGTCCCGCGAGCGAGGTCGTCACCCGCAGATCCGGGCGGCCGGCGAGGGCGGTGGCCAGGGCGCGGGCCTCGGTGGTGCCGCCGAGGATCAGCACATGCGTACTCATAGCGCCGTCGAGTCAATCACGGCCGGCCGGGCAGGGCACGGCCGGCCGCTCGGACTCCCGGCTGCGGACTCCGCACTCCAGCAAGCGCTTTCGGGAGCGCTTGCGTACTATGTGCCACGGCGCAGGACCAGCACAGCGGCACGGCAACTACCAGTTCACAAGCCCCAGTTCAGAGGCGGTGACGGATGCCCCCACCCTCCCGACCACGCTCGCCCCTGCGTCTCGCCGACGTGGCGCAGCACGCGGGTGTCTCGCTGGCAACCGCTTCCCGTGCCCTCGCCGGGCGCGACGGGGTACGCGAGGAGGTGGCGGAGCGCGTCCGCCGGGTCTCGCGCGAACTCGGCTATGTGGCCAACCCGCACGCCCGCACCCTGGCCGGCGGCGCCACGTCCACGGTGGGCCTGATCGTGCACGAGATCGACGACCCGTACTTCTCGGAGATCGCAAGTGGCGTGATCCAGGCGGCCGGTGAGCGCGGACTCATCGTGCAGATCTGCACCTCGGCCCGCGACCCGCACAGCGAACTGCGGCAGGTGCGGCATCTGATCGCCCAGCGGGTGGGGATCATCATCATTGCGGGCTCGGGCTATGTGGACCCGAGCCTGGAGGCCGCGGCCAAGCGCGAACTGGCCGCGTTCCAGAACGCCGGCGGCCGCCTCACCGTCATCGGCCGCCACGCGCTGAGCGCGGACGCGGTGCGGCCGGCCAACAAGGAGGGCGGTGAGGCGATCGCGGAGCATCTGGTCTCCCTCGGACACCGCAGGATCGCGGTCGCCGCCGGGGACGCGAAGCTCTCCACGGTCGTGGACCGGCTCGCCGGCGTCGCGGCCGCCCTGGAGCGCGCGGGGCTCGCCATGGCCGAAGTCCCGGTGATGCACGCCGAGTTCACCCGCGACGGCGGCCATGATGCGGCCGAACGCATCCTGCGCGAGCACCCCCGCACCACGGCGGTCATCGCCCTCAACGACGCCATGGCCCTCGGTGTGCTCTCCGCCCTGCGCACCGAGGGCGTCGCGGTCCCGCAGCGCATGTCGGTCGTCGGCTTCAACGACGTCTCCTACGCCGCCGACCTCGCCCCCGGCCTCACCACGGTCCGCCTCCCGCTGGCCCGCATGGGCCAGGAGGTCCTCGCCCTCGCCCTGCGCCCACCGGCCGGCCGGCCTCGCCGCAAGCCCACGTCGTACGAGCTGGTGGTGCGGGCTTCCACGGCGGCGCCGGCGGAGGCTTCCGGCTGATCCGAGCACCGGCGGTACCAGGCGAGCGGGCCGGTCAGCCTCCGATCCCGGTGACCGTGACCATCAGCGGCAGAGCCAGGATCAACAGGATCGCCCCAAGGGCGTCGAAGCCGGCGCCGGACCGGATCATCGTGGTGATCGGCACGACACCGGAGCCGTACGCGATGGCGTTCTGCGGGGTGGAGACCGGCAGCATGAAGCCGAACGAGGCCGCGAAGGTCGCGGCGAGCGCGGGGGTGAAGGGATCGGCCCCGGCGGCGACCGCGATCGGGATCACGATCGGGACGACCACGGCCGCCGACGCCGTGTTGCTGGTGGTCTCCGACACCAGGATGGCGAGGACGACCGCGAAGGCCGTGATCGCGAAGAGGCTGGACAGGCCGAGGGCGTCGGAGGCCGAGTCGCCGATCGTCTTGGCGAGGCCGGTGGACTCCAGGAGCGCGCCGAAGATGATCCCGCAGCCGAAGAGCAGGATGGTGCCCCAGTCGATGCGGGCGGCGTCCGACCAGTTGAGGGTGGTCTCCCGGCGGCCCCAGTGGGTGGGCAGGACGAACAGGAGCGAGGCGCCGAGCACGGCGACGACGCCTTCGTTCAGGCGGCCGCTGACGGTCTCGTACACGGAGGAGTCGGTGCCCGCGATCAGGGCGACCACCCCCGGGAAGATCCACAGCGTCACCGTCGTACCGAAGGCGATCAGGGTGTTCTTCTCGGCGCGGGACAGGGATCCCAGTTCGGCGCGGCGCTCGGCCACGTACGCCTCGATCCCTTCGATCCGGCGGATCTCCGGCTTGTTCAGGAGCAGCAGGACGGTCATCAGGATGATGAACATGACCGCGCAGAGGGGCAGGGCGGTGGCCATCCACTGGGCGAAGGAGATCTTTTCGCCGGTGGCCTTCTCCATCAGGTCGCGCCCGATGAGGTTGGGCGGGGAACCGACGGGCGTGAGCAGGCCGCCGACGCTCGCCCCGTAGGCGAGCATCAGGACAAGGGCCGCGCCCACGCGCAGGCGTGTGGGGTCGAAGTCCTCGGCTACCAGGCCGCGGTCCTGGAGCATCTTGGCGATGACGGTGAGCAGTCCGAGCGCGGTGGGCAGCAGCATCGCGACCGTGGCCGTGTTGGACACGAAGGCCGAGAGCAGGCAGGTGATCAGGCCGAAGGCGGCGATCAGACGGAAAGTCGAGCTGCCGACGCCGGGCAGCGACAGGATGCGGAAGGCGAAGCGGCGGGCGAGGCCGTGCTTGAGCATCGCCTGGGCGAGGATGAACGCGCCGATGAACGTGAAGATCGTCGAGGATCCGAAGGGTGCGAGCGCGTCCGCCGCCGGCACGACCCCGAAGAGCACGATCGCGCCGACGCCGATCAGGCCGCCAACAGGGATCGGCACGGGTTCGGTGACCCACAGGACGATCACACCGAGCAGGATCCCGGCGAGGGTGTGCTGAGCTGCGCCCATGTCCAGGGGCAGCAGCAGGAAGACGGCGCTGACCAGCGGGGCGAGCCAGAATCCGGTGGTGCGGCGGCCGCGCTCGAACCGTTCCTCCTGCGGGGACAACTTCTGTTCCCCGAGACTGCGGTAGGTGGCGTGGCCGAGCAGGGCGGCCTCGACGTCGGTGCGCGTGGTGCCGGGTTCCGATCCGGGTGCGGTGGCGTCCGGCGGCGGTTCAGTGGCCACGGCGGCCTCCAGGGTGGCGTGGCTTCGGCGGGCGTGGGTAGGCCGAGCGGTTGTACACCGAGTACGTCGTGCACTCGTCAATGTGACAGCCTCTGCCCGCCTTGCAAAGGAGAGCCGCATGTCCAGTCCGCACAGGATCGCCGTCGTGCCGGGGGACGGAATCGGCCGGGAAGTCACCACCGCCGCACTGCGCGTCCTCGACGCCGTGACCGCCGCCCACGGCATCGCCCTCCAGTACGTGTCCCTCGACTGGTCCTGCGAGCGGTACAAGCGCGAGGGAGCGATGATGCCGGCCGACGGGATCGACCGGCTCAGGGACTTCGACGCCGTGTTCCTCGGCGCGGTCGGCGCACCCGGCGTGCCCGACCACATCTCCCTGTGGGGCCTGCTGATTCCGGTCCGCCGCGCCTTTCAGCAGTACGTGAATCTCCGGCCGGTCCGCCTCTTCGAGGGTGTCCGCTCGCCGCTGCGGGAGACCGCCGAGGGCGTCGATCTGGTGGTCGTGCGGGAGAACACCGAGGGCGAGTACAGCGAGATCGGCGGCCGTATCCATCGGGGCTTCCCGCAGGAGGCGGCGATACAGGAGGCGGTGTTCACACGGACCGGGGTGAGCCGGGTCGTCGACGCGGCCTTCGAGATCGCCAAGAGGCGCCGGAATTACGTGACTTCGGCGACGAAGTCGAACGGCATCGTGCACACGATGCCGTTCTGGGACGAGGTGGTGGCCGAACGGGCCGCCGCGCACGGCGGGGTGCGCTGGGACCAGGAGCACATCGACGCGCTCTGCGCGAAGGTGGTCCTCCAGCCCGGGCGGTTCGACGTGATCGTGGCGTCCAACCTGTTCGGTGACATCCTCAGCGACCTCACCGCGGCGGTGACCGGGTCGATCGGCATCGCGCCCTCCGCGAACCTCAATCCGGAGCGGGAGTTCCCGTCGATGTTCGAGCCGGTGCACGGCTCGGCGCCGGACATCGCGGGGCGTGGGATCGCCAACCCCGTGGGGGCGATCTGGTCGGCCGCCCTGATGCTCGACCATCTCGGGCATCCCGAGGTCGGCGAGCAGATTGTGGCGGCGATCGCCGCCGTCTTCGCTCAGACCTCGCTGCGCACGCCCGACCTGGGCGGAAAGGCGACGACCGCGGAATTCACGCAGGCCCTCGTCGACCGGCTGTAGGTGCGGGGCACGCGAAAGGGCCACCGACAGGTGACCCTTCGCCGGCCCGGACAACTCCGAACCGTCGGCGCGCCGTATGCCTGGGCACTCGCGATGCGACCGGGTCGCCGCACGCGCGCATCAGCCGGGCTCAGGACTGACGAGCCGTCAGAGCTCCTTCCCCAGAACCACCTTGACGCCCTGCTCGTCCGCCGCGGGCCCGTCGTCGAGGAATCCGCCCGACTGGTGCAGCCAGAGCTTGGCGTAGGCGCCGTCGGCGGCGAGGAGCTCCTGGTGGGAGCCCTGTTCGACGATGCGGCCGCGGTCGAGGACGACGAGCCGGTCCATGCCGGCGACCGTGGACAGACGGTGCGCGACCACCAGCGCGGTGCGCCCTTCCATCAGTCGCCACAGCGCCTCCTGGACCAAGAGTTCGCTCTCCGAGTCCAGTGCGCTGGTCGCCTCGTCGAGCAGCAGGATCGGTGCGTCGCGCAGGATGGCGCGGGCGAGCGCCACGCGCTGGCGCTGGCCGCCGGACAGCTTGACGCCGCGTTCGCCGACCAGGGTGTCGAAGCCGTCCGGCAGTCCGTCGACGAACTCGGTGACATGCGCCGCCTCGGCCGCCCGCCGGATCTCGGCGTCGGTGGCGCCGGGCCGGGCGAAGGCGATGTTCTCGCGCAGGGTGCGGTGGAACATCGCCGGGTCCTGCGGCACATACGCGATCAGGCTGCGCAGGTCCGCCTGGCGGAACTTGCCGATGTCCTGGCCGCCGACCAGGATCCGGCCGCCGTCGATGTCCGTCATCCGCAGCAGCAGCCTGGTGAGCGTGGTCTTGCCGCCGCCGGACCGTCCGACGAAGCCGACCCGCGATCCGCCGGGCACGTCCAGATCGAGCCCCTCGAAGAGCGTCGCGCCTCCCGCGTACGCGAAGGAGACGTTCTCGAAGCGGACACCGGTGTTCCCGGCCGGGGGCCGCAGGGCCTGCGGGGACGGCGGGTCGAGGACCGTCGGTTCGTCCATGAGCAGTTCGGTGAACTGGGCGGCCTCCGTCATCGAGCTCTCGATACGGCGATAGATCTGGTTGAACTCGAACATGATCCGGGTCGCGTTGGCGTAGTAGGTGAAGGCGACGACGACGCCCTCCACTCCGTGCGTGCCCCCGAGGGTGACGGCGAGCAGCAGGCCGAGCGCGTTGGTGGCGACGGACAGCGGTGCCACGAGCGTGTCGATCCGGAGGTTGCCGTAGTCCCAGGACCGCAGCATCAGCCGCCGCGAGTCCGCGACGCGCGCACGGTGTTCGGCGGCCTCGCGCGCCTCCGCGGCGAAGGCGCGGACCGTGTCCATGTTGGACAGGCTGTCGGCCACGTGGCCCGAGACCCGGGCGATCGCCGCCTCGCGCTCCGCCACCAGGCGCTGCCTGCGGCGGATCAGCGGCACCACGCAGGCCGCCGTCAGGGCGATCATCGCGAGGAGACCGACCACGAGCAGCGGATCGTACGTCCACAGCACGACCGAGGCGAACAGCAGCGGGACGAGCCTGCCCACCACGTTGAAGGTCAGGGTGTCGACGAACTCCTCGAAGCGGGAGGCGAAGCTGAGCACGCGTTTGGTCAGCGAACCGGCGAAGTTGTCGTGGAAGAACGCCGCGTCCTTGGCGTACAGCGCGTCCATGCCGGTCGCGTACAGCCGCTCGACGCCGAGCGCGTCGAGCCGGTTGAGGCAGTGCAGGCCGATCCGCCACAGCACCTCGGCGAAGAGCAGCACCGCGGCGAAGCCGAGCACGTACGGCATGACCGCGCCGGTCGAGGTGTCGCCGCCGTCGGCGAAGCGCCCCGCGAGCTTGGCCACCACGAGCGGCGCGAGGTAGTTGATCCCGATGTTCCCGAGCGCCGGAAGCAGCAGCGCCGGGATGGTGAACCGGCGGAGCCTGCTCAGCTCTCTGCCGTAGTGCCGTAGCGCGAGCAGAACCGCACCGCGGCGCGGTGTGGCCTTGCGTTGATCCGGTAAACCCATACGTCCCGTCCTGTCCGGTACTGTCCCCGCCTGCGAAGCAAGAGAGCAGTGTCCCGCGACGTCCCCGAGACCGTCCAAGCGTTTTTTCCGGCCGGAGGCACGAAAAAGGGCCATCCGAAGATGGCCCTTCATGCGCACGGATCACTCTGTGCAACCGACGCAATACGTCGGGACGACAGGATTTGAACCTGCGACCCCTTGACCCCCAGTCAAGTGCGCTACCAAGCTGCGCCACGTCCCGGTGCTCGCTGACCTGGGATTTCCCCTGGCCGAACGCGCACGGAAACAATACCGCACTTGGGGCGGTGGTCGTGAACCTGTTTATCGGGGGCGGGCCTACTGCCCGGCGGCGCTGAGCTCGGGGTGCTGGTCCAAGAGGCGCGGCGGCGCCGCCTGCTGCCAGGAGTCCGTGAGGATCGCGCGCAGCTCGTCCAGGTCGTCGAGGGCGGCCAGGCGCACCCGCACCCACGCGAAGGACGCCTCGTGGTCGGCGATCCAGAACTTCTCCGGCTCGGCGAGGACCAGCTCGTCCCGCTCCTCCTTGGGGCACCGCACCGCGAGCGAGGTCTCTTCCTCGGGCAGGGTCGCGAACATCTTTCCGGCGACCCTGAAGGTCGGCATCGACCACGCGATTTTCTCGGTGGTCTCCGGCAGTGCGAGCGCGATGGCGCGGACGTCGTCCGATGTCGGGGCGGCGGATGCTGCGGTCATGGCAAGAAGGTACGACACGGCACTGACACAGGTGGGCCGACCGAGTGGTCTTCGCGTGATAGTCGTACCGGCGGCGCCGTGGCCTCGGGCCCGCGACGCAGAGTGGCCGGGTGACCGGCAAGACGATCAAGACTCTGGGTGCCCTCGGCCGACGGCCGGCCGCCACGGGACTGGCCTGTGTGGTGGTCGGGGCCGTGACGGCCGGACTGCTCTCCCTCTCCCCCGACGCCCCGCCACGCCCCGCCCACGGAAACCCCGCGGCCTCGGCCGCCGCGCAGGACGTGCCCGCCCAGATCGACGCCCGCCGCGCGTGGCTGCGGGAGCATCCGAAGGACGCCACGGTCTGGGCGGGCCTGGCACTCGGGTACCTGGAGCAGGCCAGACGCACCGCCGACTTCTCGTACTACGGGCGGGCCGAGAAGGCCCTGAAGCGCTCGCTCTCGCTGCGGCCGGGCAATGTCACGGCCCTCGTCGGCATGGGCACGCTGGCCAACGCCCGGCACGACTTCGCCGCCGCCGAGCGCTGGGGCGAGCAGGCCCGGCGGGCCGAGCCCGGCAACTGGACCGTGTATCCGGTCCTCGCCGACGCCTACACCCAGCTCGGCGCCTACCCGAAGGCGACCGCGGCCGTGCAGCGGCTGCTCGACCTCAAGCCGGGGGTCGCGGCGTTCACGCGCGCCGGGTACGAGCTGGAGATGCAGGGCCGGACGGACGCCGCCGAAGGCGCGCTGCGCCGGGCCCTTGAGGACGCGGCCGTGCCCGCCGAGCGGGCGTTCTGCCTGCACCGGCTCGGCGAGCTCGACTGGGAGCGCGGGCGTCCCGAGCAGGCGTACGCCCGTTACGAGGAGGCTCTGCGCGCGGACCCCGGAGCGCATGCCGCACTCGCGGCGCGCGCCAAGGCGCATGCCGCGCTCGGGCGTACCGAGGCCGCCCTCACGGACTACCGCACGGTGACGGAGCGGGTACCGCTGCCCGAATACGTCCTGGCGTACGGGGAGTTCCTCGATTCGCTCGGCAGGAAGGACGAGGCCCGGCTGCAGTACGAGGTGCTGCGGGCCCAGATCCGGCTGCTCGAAGGACAGGGCGCCGGGGACGATCTCACCCTGGGGCTGTTCGAAGCCGATCACGGGGACCCGGCGGTCGCCGTGCGGAAGCTGACCGCCGAGTGGTCGCGGCGCAAGAGCGCCCTGGTCGCGGACGCGCTCGCGTGGGCGCTGCACCGGTCGGGGCGTTCGGCCGAGGCCGCCGAGTACGCGGCCGCGGCCGCACAGCTCGGGTGGCGGCCCGCTTCCTTCGCGTACCACCGCGGCGAGATCGAGAGGGCGCTCGGCCGCAAGGACGAGGCGCGCCGGCTGCTCGCCGCGGCTTTGAAGACCAATCCGCACTTCTCGCCGCTGGACGCTCCGGCTGCCCGCAAGGCGCTGGGCGGGATCTCGTGACGGGGACCGGACGCGGGGCCGGGGAACGCCGGTGGGTGACCGGGGTGCGGCGCGGGTCGCTGGTCGCCGGAATGCTCATGTGCCTGGCGGTCGGCTCGGGGACCGCCGCGTTCGCGCATCCGCTGGGCAATTTCACGGTCAGCCGCTATCACGGGCTGCGGATCTCGGACGGCCGCGTGGAGGACCGTGCCGTGATCGACCGCGCCGAGATCCCCACCCTGCAGGCCAAGCGGGCGATCGACTCCGACCGTGACGGACGCCTGGAGCCCGGGGAACTCGGCGCCCATGCGGCCACCGTCTGTACGGAGTTGGCTCAGGATGTACGGGCGCAGGTCGGCGACGACGATGCACTGACCTGGCGTGTGCTGGGCAGCGGGATGCGCCAACTGCCGGGACAGGCCGGGCTGCCCGTCAGCCGGATCAGCTGCCGGCTCGGCGCCGAGCTCCCCTCGGCGGGCTCCGGGGAGCTCGCCTTCGCGGACCGGGGCGGGCAGGGGCGCATCGGCTGGCGCGAGGTCACGGCGAGTCCTGGACCGGGCATGCGGATCGTCTCCTCCGACGTCCCGCAGCGCAGCCTCTCCGGTGAACTGCGCAGCTATCCGCAGGACTTGCTCGACGATCCACCGGACGTACGGACGGCACGCGTGCGGTACGCCGCTGGGTCGGCAGGGGCCGGGTCTCCTGCGGTCGCGGGCAACGGGCCGATGAGCGGCGACAGTTGGACCGCGGGACTCGACCGGCAGCTGTCCTCCCTGGCGGCGCGCGACGGACTGACCTGGCCGGTGGGGCTCACCGCGATCGGGCTCTCGGTGCTGCTCGGCGCCGGGCACGCGCTGCTGCCGGGCCACGGCAAGACGGTGCTCGCGGCCTGTCTCGCCGGGCGCAGAGGCTCGGTGCGCGACGCGGTCGCCGTGGGCGCCACGGTCACCTTCACGCACACGGCCGGTGTCCTGGCGCTCGGCCTGCTCCTGTCTCTCTCGGCCGCGTTCGCCGCCGAGGGACTCATGCATCTGCTGGGCGTGGTGAGCGGGGCGCTCGTCGTGGCGGTGGGCGTGATGCTGTGGCGTGGGGCGCGGAGTGGGCGGGTGTGGGGGCATGGGCACAGCCATGGGCGCGGGCATGGACATGGGCACAGTCACGGGCGTGGGCTCGGGCATGCGCATGGGCACAGCGATGGGCATGCGCACGGTCACTCCCACGACCACCATCCCGACCACGACCACCACCACGAGGCCGAGGCCGTCCACAGCCACCACCACGACCTCGATCACCACCACAGCCGCAGCCACACCCACGCTCCCAGCCACACCCGCGCCTCCGGCCACACCCACACCCCCAGCCACACCGCCGCACAGCAGTTGACCGCCCCTGCCACGATCGCGGCGCCCACGATCGCGGCGCCCACGACCGCACCCCCGCACGCCGGCCCCCCGCGCAAGGCCCCGGCCCACCGCCGCACCCTCATCGGCGTCGGTATCGCCGGCGGGCTCGTCCCCAGCCCGTCCGCTCTCGTGGTGCTGCTCGGCGCCATCGCCCTGAACCGCACCGCGTTCGGTGTGCTCCTGGTCCTCGCGTACGGCGCGGGCATGGCCGCCGTGCTCAGCGCGGCGGGACTGCTCGTCGCGCGCTGCGGTCACCGGGCGCAGGCACTCCTCGAAGGCGGCCGTACGGGCGCTCGTATCGCCCGCGTACGAGCGGTGCTTCCGGTGCTGACCGCGGCCCTGGTGATCGCGGTGGGCACGGGCATGGCTCTACGCAGCGCGGCCGCCCTGCTGTTGCCGTGACCCCGGCTCACCCGCGGCCGGGACACGCCGCGGACCTGCACCGATCCGGCCGAACCCCGTACCCCTCTCGGCGCACCCGGATCGCCGGGTGCGCATCGGTGCCGTGCAGTGGTCTCGGATGCCCGTCGATCGGCGGGCCACAGTGAGAGGTCGTCACATGAGGGTCCGTCAGCTCAGCAAGCCCGCCGCCGGGACCGCACTCGCCTGCGCGCTGCTCATGGGCGGCTGGTTCGCCGGGCCGGTCTCGGGCCGGGCGGGTGCGGCCAGTCATGTCGACGCGCCCTCCACGTTCGCCGACCCGCCGCGTGACGGCAGCGACCTCTACGCGTTCACGAGTCCCGAGGCGCCCGACACGGTCACGATCGCCACGGACTACCACCCGCTGCAGCTTCCGGGGAACGCGGTGACGCTCTACCCGTTCATGACCGACACGCGCTACGAAATCCATGCCGACTCCTCCGGTGACGGACGCCCCGAGGTGACCTACCGCTACACGTTCCGTACGCAGGACAAGCGTCCTTCGGGGACGGCGGCGGCCGTGACGGCGCCGGTGCGCTCGCTCGCGGACAAGGCGGTGGTCTTCCGCCAGACGTACACCCTCGAGGAGCTGCGACCGGGCAAGCCCGCGCGCACGCTGGTGGACCAGGGGGCGGTGGCCCCGTCGTACGCGGGCAGCCGGCTGATGCCTGACTACGACGCGCTGCGCAAGGACGCCACGAAGACGCTGCCCGGTGGCGGGCGGAGCTACGTGGGGCAGATCGCGGACTCGTTCCTGTTCAACATCGGCCCGTACGCGAAGATCCGCTTCGGGATTCCGCTCGTGCCCGAGATCAATCCGGTCTCGCTGCTCAACGCCAACACGATGACGCTCCAGGTCCCCAAGCAGGCGCTGGCGTTCAAGGGTGACCCTCGGCGCAACCCGGTGATCGGGATCTGGGCGACGGCCTCGCGGCGCACGGTCGATGTGCAGGGCGGGGAGGAGGCCGCGTACGCGCAGGTGTCGCGGATGGGGCAGCCGCACGTCCTGGAGACGATGTTCCCGGACAGCCTGCCCGTCGTCGGTGTCCCCGGCGGTCTGAGCGACCAGTTCCAGACCCGCAGCCCCGCGCAGGACGGCGACTGGGGCGCGATGATCAAGCAGTTCCGTGAGCCCTTCGCGCCGCGCAACATCAGCTTCGCCACGGGCGCCGCGGCGCCGGCGAACCCTCGTACCGACCTGGTCGACTTCTTCATGAACGGTGTGGAGAAGGTGACCACGTTCAGCGTCAACCAGGACGTGGACCGCGCCGCCGTGCGCCCGGCGGAAGTGCTGCGGCTGAACATGTCGACGCCCGTGAGCAAGTCACCGCACCGCGAAACGCTCTTCGAAGGCGACCCCGAGGGCTACCCCAACGGGCGCCGTTTCGTCGACGACGCCGACGCGATCCAGATGCGCGCCCTGATGGGCGGCCTGCTCGGCGCCGAGACCGGATTCCTCACGAGGAACAACCTGATCAAGACCCCGCCGAAGCCGTCCACGGGGACCTTCCCCTACCGCCCGCTGCCCCACTGAGCCTCCCTTCCGCACACATCAGGAGCACTGGTCATGGCCGACAAGCCCTCGCCGCACCGCCCGCGCCGCCGTGTCCCCACGGCCGCGGTCGCCGCCTCGGCACTGATCGCGCTGGCCGCCTGGGGCGGCCCCGGTACGCAGGGGGCGTCGGCCGGCAGCCACATCGACGCGCCGAGCGCCATGCTCGACCCGGAGATCAACGCCGGTGATCTGTACGCCTTCACCAGCCCGGAGGCGCCGGACACGGTCACCTTGATCGCCACGTACCAGTCGCTGCGGCTGCCCGTGGACGGGGTGCTGCCGCCCGCGACCTTCGGCACGCGCACGCACTACGACCTCAACATCGACACCCGGGGCACGGGCCGGCCGGATCTCACGTACCGCTGGACGTTCCGCGACGAGGGGCAGAGGCAGTTCCTCGGGGTGCTCAACGGGCAGGTGGATTCGCTGAGTTCACCGAATCTGAAGTTCAAGCAGCGCTACACCCTGGAGGAGCTGCGCCCAAGGAAGGCGCCAAAGGTGCTCGTGAGGGACGCGATCGCCGCCCCGAGCCGTGCCGGGGCCGTCGGGATGCCAGATTACGGTGCGCTGCGCCGCGAGGCCACGCTTGCGGTGCCGGGCGGCGGGAAGGTGTACACCGGCCAGGCGGCGGATCCGTTCTTCAACGACTCGCGGGAGATGGAAATCCTCAAGAGCGGCACGGAACTCCCGCTGCCGTTCAGCCCGTTGCAGGGCACGAACGTGACCGTGATGGCGCTGCAGGTCCCGAAGAAGGCGCTCGCCCTGAACGGCGACCCGGCGCGCAACCCCGTCGTCGGCATCTGGGCCACCGCGGCCCGCGAGACGCTGAACGTGCAGCCGGGCGGCGGTGGCACTCCCCGGTACGCGCAGGTCTCGCGCGTCGGCAATGTGATCGTCAACGAGGCTCTCGCGCCCGACAACTACCTCACACCGGCGGCGATGTTCCGCGGTTCGCCGCTGGGCGTGATCGGCGGAGTGGCGGACCAGTTCAACACCTGGGACGCGGCCGAGGACGCCGACAATCGTCAACTCATCGACATGGTCACCAAGTTGAAGGGACCCAAGGCCTTTCACGCCACGCATCCCGGTCTGCCCGCACCGCAGCCGAACCCCCGCAAGGACATGTTCCAGCTCCTGATGACGGGGCTTTCGGGCAAGGCCCGCTGCCCGGTCGGCGAGGGCACGTCCTGCCCGATCCGCACGGAGCTCAACTCGCAGGTGATGAACGCGGATGCGGACGCCGATGCCTTCCGGCCGTCGGAGCAGCTGCGGCTCAACCTCACCACCCCGGTGAGCGCGACGCCGCGCAAGGGCGGTTTCCTCGACGGTGACCCCCAGGGCTACCCGAACGGCCGCCGCCTCACCGACGATCCCACGCATGTGCTGGTACGGGTCGCGATGGGCGAGCCGGCGGTGAAGGAGTACGCGCCGCTGTTCCGCTTCACGACCTCCGGGCCGCCCACGAAGCTGTCCTCGGACTTCCCGTATCTCGCCGATCCGCACAGACTCTTCTGACCCGACCTGGACTGCTGCTCTGCGCCCCCGGGCTGCGCCTCTTCGTCCCCGGGCTGCGCCTCTTCGCCCCCGGGCTGCGCCTCTTCCACCCTGAACTGCGTCACACAGAGTGACCACCCTCTCCCCCGTACGGCGGCATCTGCTGGCAGGCAGGTGCCGCCGCGTTTTCACTGAAGCTGTCCGAGGGGGGATGCGTTCCCCTGGAGATCTCATGCTTCTGCGTCAGACCGCGGTCGCTCTGGCCACCGCCGCCGCGCTCGCCGCGGCCGGCACCTCGACGGCTTCGGCCGCATCCGCTCCGCCGCCGGGCAACCCGCCGGCCACGAACTGCCTCCCGACCGCGCACACCCTGAAAAAGGATGCGCCCGGTTACTACGACAAGGCGCCGGAGCTCGGCACCGCCTTCTGGTTCTTCATGCAGAGCGGCACGGGCACGCTGCCGTTCGCCCCGGCCACCCTCGCCGAGCTCAAGCGCAACAACATCAAGGTCGAGGCGGTGTGCCCGGTCGGTCCCCTCAAGGACGGCAAGGGCGTGTGGACCCCGGTCGGCTCGATCGGCTACAGCAACATCAACTTCGTGAACGGGCGCATCTGGTACCCGGGTGGCTGGAAGTTCACCAACACCAAGACCGGCCGCTCGCACAAGGTCGACGGCTTCTGGCTGCACGACTTCCCGTTCATCAGCAAGGCCAGCGCCAACGTCTACATCGACGACAGCCCGGTCCCGCACGAGATCGAGCTGGCGCACTACGACACCCTCGAGTTCTACACGGACCTGATCAACCCCCGGGAGAACCAGGGCGAGTTCACGGTCGGCCCGAAGGACTGGAAGTTCAAGCTCTCCGAGCAGTACTCCAAGGAGCTGCGGGAGACGGTCGGCGCCGACATCAAGCCCGGTACGCATGTGATCACGCTGGAGATCAACGCCTCGGTGTTCCCCGGCAAGCAGCTGCCGCTGAAGCCCGGCATGGAGAAGGACGAGTCCGCGCGGAAGTAGCCGACCGCGTCCGTACGACACACCCGCAGGGGCCCGCCATGGTGATGGCCGGCCCCTGCGTCGTACGGACGAAGGGTCACACCCGCTTGTCCAGCCAGGCCAGCAGATCCGCCTGCACCTCGGCACGGTTGGTCTCGTTCAGGATCTCGTGGCGTGCGTCCTGGTAGCCCTTCCAGGTCAGGTCGGCGACGCCCACGTATCGGAAGTCCTCCAGCAGGTCGTGGACGAGCGACATCGACTGGTTGCACGGGTCCTGTGTGCCGACCGCAACGTGGATCGGCAGGTCCGACGGGATCCGGGCCAGCTGAGACGGGTCGTTCATCTTCCTGACGCCGTTGACCCAGTCCCGTACGAGGCCCGCCGAGAAGGCGAAACCGCACCGTTCGTCGGCGACGTACGCATCGACCTCGGCCTCGTCCCTTGAGAGCCACTCGAAGCCCGTGCGGTGGGGATACGGGTCGTTGAACGAGGCGAACACCTCCGGCAGGAAGGAGGACTCCGCCGCACGGCCGCCCTCGGCGATCTCGCGGTCGAGCCGGTCGAGCGCGCCCTCGATCTCCACGGAGGGCAGGGAGCGGAAGGTGCCGGAGAGGATCAGACCGGCGAGGGTGTCCGAGTACTCCTGGGCGTAGTCGCGCGCCAGCATCGAGCCCATGCTGTGTCCGAGCAGCACGGTCGGCGCGTCCGGGTAGAGGGCGCGGGCGCGGTCCCCGACCGCCTTGAGGTCGTCGACGATCGCCCGCCAGCTGTCCTGCCCCTCCCCCGCGGCGCCGGGCACCTCGGCCACTCCGTACCCGCCCGTCGAGGTGGCGGTCGCGCCGTGACCGCGGTGGTCCGAGGCGATCACCCCGTATCCGTGCGCGACGAGTTCGGTGGCGAACCGGTCGTAGCGCTGGGCGTGTTCGGCCGCGCCGTGCGCGATCTGCACCAGCGCGCGGGGCCGCCCGTTCGCCGGCAGCCAGCTGTACGCGGCGATCTGCAGACCGTCCGGCGCGGTCACGGACTGCGTCGTGTACGTCGTCATCGGATGCGCTCCTCGATTCGCGAGAGGGGACGACAGGCCCCCTGCCCAGCGAGGCCATCGGGACACCTGGCCGGCCGGACGCGTACGCCGTCCCACCTCGACTCCCGTACGGAGGCGCACCCGGCCCACGCGTGCGATGCCCTCGGCTCCCGTACCCCAGCGCGCGCCGCTCCCCCGCCGACGCGCCCTCAACTCCCGTACGTCACAAGCCCACGACGACCCATTGACCCCTCCGATCACCGGAACCTACGCTGAGCGACTGCACCTCAGAAAGCGCTTTCCAAGCCCGTCGGCAGCTGCTGCGCCGACGGCACCCGCCGTATTCCCCGACACCGGGAGCGCCCATGAGTCATCCCCCGCACGGCAGCCGACTCCGAAGACTTCCGCAGCCGCTGACCGTCGTCGCCGCCTTGTTCGCCCTGGTCATAGGCCTGTTGATCGCGACGCCCCAACAGGCTCACGCCGCGGCGCCGTTCCGTGTGCTCGTCTTCTCGAAGGTCACCAACTTCGACCACGAGTCGCGGGCCGCCGGAGTCGAGGCGGTCAAGAAGCTCGGCGCAGAGAACGGTTTCGAGGTCGAGGCCACCGAGGACGCGGCGGCCTTCACCGACGAGAACCTGGCGGGCTTCCAGGCGATCGTCTTCAACAACACCAACTCCACACCGGAGTCCGGCGACCTCCTCAACGCCGAGCAGCGCGCGGCCTTCCAGAAGTACATCCGCGCCGGCGGCGGCTACGTGGGCCTGCACGCGGCGAGCGCGAGTGAGCGCGACTGGGACTGGTACGAGGGCCTGGTCGGCGCGATCTTCGACAAGCACCCGGCCGTGCAGACCGGCCGGATCAAGGTCCTCGACCAGGCGCACCCCTCCACCAAGGGCCTTCCGCAGCTCTGGGAGCGCACCGAAGAGTGGTACAACTGGCGCACGAATCCCACGGGCAAGGTGCACACCCTCGCCCAGATCAAGGTGCGCGACGGCATCACCGGCCTGGACGAGGGCGTCGACCACCCGTACTCCTGGTGCCAGAACTACGACGGCGGCCGCTCCTGGTTCACCGCCGGCGGCCATGCCTCATCGGCCTTCCAGGAGGAGTACTTCCTGAAGCATCTGCTCGGCGGCATCCAGTGGGCCGCGGGCGACAAGCCGGGCGACTGCACCGCCAACAAGACCAGCGCGTTCCAGCGCACTCCCCTGGCGACCAGCGATCTGGCCGACCCCTTCGAGCTGGCGGTGGCCCCCGACCGCCGGGTGTTCTTCATCCAGCGCACCGGCAAGCTGAAGATCATCAACCAGGAGAACCTCAAGGTCACCACGGCCCTGGACTTCGCGTACACGCCGGAGATGACCAGCCAGTCGGACGGCCTGCTCGGGCTCGCCCTCGACCCGAAGTTCGAGGAGAACCACTGGCTCTATCTGCTGCATTCCGACAAGACGGAGAAGCGGCTGAATCTGTCGCGGTTCACCGAAGCCGGCGGCAAGGTCGACATGGCCAGCGAGAAGCGGCTGCTGACCATTCCCACGTTCCGCGGCGAGGGCCGGGCGAATTCGCATATGGCGGGCTCGCTGACCTTCGACAAGAGCGGGAATCTGTACGTGGCGACCGGTGACAACACCGACCCCTTCGCCTCCGACGGCTTCACGCCGATCGACGAACAGGACGGCCGTCGCGCCTGGGACGCCCAGGGCACCTCGGGCAATACGAACGATCTGCGCGGCAAGATTCTGCGCATCACCCCGAAGGACGACGGCACCTACGCGATCCCCGAGGGGAATCTCTTCGCGCCCGGTACGGACAAGACGCGGGCCGAGATCTATGCGATGGGTCTGCGCAACCCGTTCCGTATCACCACGGACCCGCACTCGGGCGCGCTCCTGGTCGCCGACTACGGTCCCGACGCACGGGCCGCGAACCCGAACCGGGGCCCCGAAGGCACCGTGGAATACAGCCGCGTCACCAAGGCCGGCAATCTCGGCTGGCCGTACTGCGTGGGCAACAACACCCCGTTCAACGACTACGACTTCGCGACCAAGACCTCCGGAGCGAAGTTCGACTGCGCCGCGCTGAAGAACGACTCGCCCAACAACACCGGCCTCACCGACCTGCCGGACGCCGAGCCCGCGACCGTCTGGTACGCGTATTCGGCCTCTCCGGAATTCCCCGAGCTCGGCACCGGGGGCGGCGGCCCGATGAGCGGTCCCGTCTACGACTACGACCCGGAGAACACGTATCGCACCAAATTCCCCGAGTACTTCGAGGGGAAGTGGATCAACTACGAGCTGACCCGTAAGTGGTTCAAGACGTTCTCGATCCAGGAGAAGGACCAGTCGTTCACCGATCCGCGTTTCCCCGCGGCCAAGGCGGGTGATCTGCACTCGATCAACTCCGTGTTCGGCGACATGCAGTGGAACCAGCCCTTCGACGCCGACTTCGGTCCCGACGGAGCGCTGTACGTCATCGACTTCGGGCTCGGCAGCGGCACGGGACGCGGCGGCAGCAACGACGGCTCGGGCATCTACCGGATCGACTACGTGGGGGACAACCGGCTCCCGGACGCCCGGGCCACGGCCGCCCTCGACACCGGCAAGGCGCCGCTGACCGTCAAGTTCTCCAGCGCGGGCTCGGGCATTCCGGGCGGCGGTGACGTCACGTACGCCTGGGACTTCGACGGGAACGGCTCCACCGACTCCACCCAGGCCAACCCGACCCATGTGTACACCGAGAAGGGGCAGTTCACCGCGCGCCTCAAGGTGACCGCGCCCGGCGACCTGACGGCGCTCGCCGTCCAGGACATCACCGTCGGCAACACCCGGCCGGTGGTGACCATCAAGCAGCCTCCGAACGGCGGTCTGTTCTCCTTCGGCGACACCATCCCCTTCGAGGTGAAGGTGCAGGATCCGGAGGACGAGACGATCGACTGCTCGCGTGTCGTCGTCCAGTCCCAGCTCGGCCATGACTCGCATCTGCATCCGCTGGACAACTACACGGGCTGCGCGGGCGAGATCGTGACGGATGCCGGGGAGAGCCATGGTCCCGGGCAGAACCTGTACTACGGGATCAGCGCGCAGTACGAGGACAAGGGCGGCGAGGGCGGCGTGCCCGCGCTGACCGGGTCGTCCTCGCTGACGCTGCGGACGACGTTCCGCGAGGCCGAGCACTTCACGGCCACCGGCGGCGCCAACAAGGGAGCCGAGATCGGCAGCCGGGCGGACGCCTCCGCCGGCAAGCGCCTGATCGAGATCGAGCACGGCGACTGGGCCTCCTTCGAGCCGACCGACTTCCAGGGCATCGACTCGGTCACGGTCGGCGCGGCCTCCGGGGGCCTCGGCGGTGACATCGAGTTCCGCGCCGGTTCGCCGACCGGTGCGCTGGTCGGCAAGGTGACCGTCCCGAACACGGGCAGCTACAGCAACTTCGTCTCGCCCACCACCGCGCTCCAGGACATGGGCGCCACCACCAAGCTGTACGCGGTGTTCACCAACCCCGCGTGGACGCCGGACAAGGCGGATCTGCTCACGCTCGACTGGCTGCACTTCAACGGTCCCGGCGTGGAGAAGAACGGCGGCACCCGGGTGACGCTCGGCAAGGAGCAGACGGCCGGGGCGGTCAAGCTCACGAGCACGGTCAAACCGGCCGAGGGACGCCAGATCGCCTCGTACCACTGGGACTTCGGCGACAACACCAAGCCCACGGGCCCGGAGGGTCCGACCGCCGAGCACACGTATGCGCGTCCGGGTGCCTACACGGCCCGGCTGACCGTGACCGACGACAAGGGCGACACTTCGACGGGCTCGGTGCGGATCACCGTGGCCGAAGGGGGCACTTCATGACGCACCACATGGCGCACCGCACGACGCTCAACAGACGGGCGTTCCTCGGGAGTTCGCTCGGCCTTGCGGTCGCGGCGGGATTCGCCGCCGCGCCCGCGTACGCCTCCGACGCCCCGTCCGTTCTCGAGCCCTCGCACACCTCCGAGAGCGACGCCGCGCGCACGCGCTGCATCCCGCGCGGTGGCATCGGCATGCACCTCTACACGATGCGCACCCCCCTCGCCGCCGACTTCCTCGGCACGCTCGAACAGCTCGCGGAGATCGGTTACGCCACCGTCGGCGTGAGCGGCCGGCACGGGCACAGCGCCTCGGCGATCCGCGGGTTCCTGGACCGGACGGGGCTCAGGCCGGTCCTGGAACACGTCGCCTACACCACCCTCACCGGGGCGGGACTGCCCCAGGCGCTGGAGGATCTGCACACGCTCGGCGCCAAGTGGCCGGTGGTGCCCAGCCTGCCGGGCTCGATGCACTCACCGGCCGGATTCCGGGCGGCGGCACGGGAGTTCAACCGCATCGGTCAGGCCTCGCGGGACGCCGGACTCGGCCCCGTGCAGTTCCACAACCACGGCGCCGACCATGCGGTGGTGGACGGCGAGAACCTGTACGAGATCCTGCTCAGGGAGACCGATCCGCATCTGGTCGCCTTCGAGCTGGACGTCTACTGGGCCACGAACGGCGGCGCGGACCCGGCCCGCCTGTTCGTCGAGCACCCGCGGCGGTTCCCCGCGCTGCACGTCAAGGACATGGCGCCGAACGGGGACTTCGCGGATGTGGGCTCCGGAGTCCTCGACTTCGCCGCGATGTTCGAGAACGCCCATGTGGGCGGCGTACAGCAGTGGCTGGTCGAACACGACCGTCCGGCCGATCCGTTCGCCACGGCTCGTATCAGCTACAACCACCTGGCGGCGCTGAGGTATTGAGGCACGGGGCAGGGGCCGGTCACCGTTGTGTCCACGGTGACCGGCCCCTGCTCGTGTCCGGTTGTCGTGCTGCCCTGCTCTTCCGTACGGAGGGCATGAAGCGCCCCGCCCCCTCGTCAGGAAGGGCTGGGGCGCTTTCGTGCGGGACCGCGGCGGGCGTCAGTCGTCCTCCGCCGCCGTCCCGAGCAGACCCCGGATATGCGTGGTCGCATCCCGGAACTCCGTGCGGCCCATGGTGTCCGCGTAGTCCCGCTCCGCCGGCAGATCCACCTGGATGATCTCCTGGACGGTGCCCGGGCGCGGGCTCATCACGACCACGCGGTCCGCCAGGTACACGGCCTCCGCGATGGAGTGCGTGACCAGGAGCACCGTGGTGCCCGTCTCCCGCCAGATCCGGTGGAGTTCGACGTTCATCTGCTCGCGAGTGAGCGCGTCGAGGGCACCGAACGGCTCGTCCATCAGGAGCACCGGCGGCCGGTGGAGCAGCGCCCGGCACAGGGCCACGCGCTGCTGCATGCCTCCGGAGAGCTCATGCGGAAGCGCGTCCTCGAAGCCTTCGAGTCCGGTCATCCGGATGAGTTCGTCCGCCCTCGCCCGCGCCTGCGCGGCCGGCAGCTTGCGGATCTCCGCCTGCAGCAGGATGTTCTTCAGAGCCGAGCGCCACTCGAGCAGAGCGGCCCGCTGGAAGACGTATCCGATGTCATGGCGTGGGCCCGCGACCTGCTCACCCTGCAGCCGCACCTCGCCCGATGAGGCCTTGAGGAGGCCGGCGACCAGCTTGAGCAGGGTCGACTTGCCGCACCCCGAGGGGCCGACGATGGCGACGAACTCCCCCGGTGTGACATCGAGCGACACATCGGTGAGCGCCGTGACGTCCCGCTTCTTGCTGCGGAAGCGGACGGCCACATCGGCGAGCCGTACGGCGGGTTCGCGGCCGCCGTCCGCTGCCCTGTCTTTCGCGAGCCGGTTCATCTTGTCCTCGACGAGCTGGGGCGACGTGCTTTCGACGAGCTGGGTCGTCTCCGTCCCGTCGGGCTGTTCTGTCTGCGGCATCTGGGCTCCCGGCATGATCAGCTCTTCGGCGCCAGGTCCTGGGCCCAGTACTCGGCCACCGGCTTGGCGTTCTTGACCATGCCCGCCTCCTTGAAGACGTCGATGGTCTTCTGCCAGTCCTCCTCGGTGTTCGCACCGGGAGCCTGGCCTTCGGTCGCGTCGGTGTGCAGCAGGGTGAGCGTGGTCTCGAACTGCTCGGTGAGCACCTCCTCGGGCGGCAGCTGCTCCGAGGCTCCGTCCATCGACTTGACCGCGTCGGCGGGTGCCTTCTCCGCGGCGGCCCAGGACTCGCTGACGGCCTTCGCCATCCGCTTGGCCAGGTCCGTCTTGGCGAGGGTCTTCTGGCCGGCGATCAGACCGTTGGAGTAGAAGTTCAGGCCGTGCTCCGAGAAGCGGAGGTACTCGACATCCTTCTTCGCCTTGTTCGCCATCGTCGGACCCTGGTCGCTCGCGTAGCCGAGCAGGGCATCCGTCTTGCCGGAGATCACTGCGGCGATCTTGCCGGCCGGGTCGGTGTTCTGGACGGTGACGTCCGATTCCTCGAGATCGTTGGCGGCGAGGAATGCCGGGAAGGTCTTCGACAGCGCGTCACCCGTCGTACCGGCGATGACCTTGCCCTTGAGATCGGCGGGCGACTTGATGTTCTGTTCGGCGAAGAACTGTACGGAGGCCGGGGTCGTCTGCAGGAAGACCCCGAGGCTCTTCACGTTCACACCCTGCTCGACACCCGCGAGTACGGCGGGGGTGTCGGCCCAGCCGAAGTCGGTCTGGCCGGCGGCCGTGGCCTGCACGGTTTTCTGCGAACCCTGGCCCGCCTGGATGGTGAGGTCGATTCCGTTGTCCTCGAAGATCTTCTGCGCCTTGCCGTAGTAGAAGGGCGCATGCTCCCCGTACGGATACCAGTTGAGCGTCAGCGTCACCTTGTCCAGCTTCTTGCCGTCCTTGCTGGTCGTGGTGGTGGAGTCGTCCCCGCCGCAGGCCGTGGCGGCGACCAGGAGCAGCGGGACGAGGCCTATCAGTGTTCTGCGCGGGTGCATGGTGGCCTGCCCTTTCACGAGCGGACGTCGGTGTCACTTGCCTGAATGGGGTTACGGGCCTTGCGAGTTGAGCGGCTTGGCGCGGGGCCGGTCAGAAAGCGGTGGTCACACCGGACTCGCGGCGGCTCGCGTGCCAGGGGAGCAGCAGCTTCTCGGCGATCTCCACGATGACGAAGAGCACGACACCGATCAGGGACATCACCAGGAGTCCGGCGAACAGCATCGGGGTGTCGAGGTTGCCGTTGGCCTGCAGAATCACATAGCCGAGGCCCTCGTTGGCGCCCACGAACTCCCCGACCACCGCACCGGTCACGGCCAGCGTCACCGCGACCTTGAGGCCGGAGAACAGGTGCGGCAGGGACGCGGGGAAGCGGATCTTCACAAAGGTCTGCCAGGGGCTCGCACCCATCGTCGAGGAGAGCTGCAGCATCTCCGGGTCGACGGCCTTGAGCCCGGTGACCATCGAGATCACCACGGGGAAGAACGCGATGAGCACCGCGATCACGATCTTCGGCGCGATACCGAAGCCCAGCCACACCACGAACAGCGGGGCGATGGCGATCTTCGGCACGACCTGCGCGAACAGCAGGATCGGATAGAGCGTTTTCTCGACCGTCGAGGAGTACACCATGATCACGGCGGCGAACACCCCGATGGCCACCGCCACGACGAAGCCGATCAGCGTCTCGTAGGTGGTCACCCAGCTGTGCTGCCAGAGGTAGTCGGGCTTGTCGACGATCACCTGGAAGGTCTTGCCGGGCGAGGGCACGAGATAGGGCTCGACCAGTTCCGCGGCGGCGATCACCCACCAGGCCACGAAGCACGCGAGCAGCAGCGCGACGGGACGCCAGCTCTTCTCCACGGCGTCACCGAACCGCTCGCGCGCGCTCGGGCTTTCACGTAGCGCGACACCCGCGGTCTTCACGGGTGCCGAGGACAGTGCGCTCTGACTCACGAGGAACTCCCCTGGGGGTGAGTGCAGTTGACGTAGAGCCGGTCGCCCGGGATCGCGCTCCGGCCGTGCAGGGGTTGCGCTGCGCTCTGATCGGAAACGCTTTCAGAAAGCGCTTTCTGGTACGCTCCCGGTCACGCTAATGACCGCCCGAGCGCACGGTCAATAGGTCGTGCACAGGTTTCCGCTCCATCGAGCCCACCCCTCGCTCGTCTCCCGCACCACACGTCCGCAACTCCCCTACCGAGAGGCCAAGTTGGACATGGAACCGACCGGAGCGCCCGCACTCGCCGCCCTGACCTCCCTGACCGTCGACCGCGTCGAGACCTTCGCGGTGGCACTGCCCACGCACCGCTCGTTCGGCGTCTCCGGCGGCTCGGTGGCCGTCGCAGGGCGGCCGAGCATCCGGATCCTGGTCAAGGTGAGCGCCGACGGGGTGCACGGCTGGGGCGAGGCGACCCCCATCCCCGCCTGGACGTACGAGACCTCCGAGTCGATCGTCACGACCATCGACCGCTATCTCGCCCCCGCCATCACCGGCCGCCCCGCCTGGGATCTGGACGGCGTCGACCGCGCCTTCGACCGTGCGGTGAACCGGGGCTTCAGCATCGGCGCGCCGCTCGCCAAGTCGGCGGTGGACGTGGCCCTGCACGATCTGCTCGGACGGGCGGCCGGCGTGCCGCTGGGGGTGCTGTGGGGGCAACGCCGCCTTGAATCACTGCAGTTGGGCTGGATCGTCTCGGGCCAGACCCCGTCGCAGGTGGGCGAGAGCGTGGCCGAAGGGCTCGCGCTCGGCTATCAGGCCTTCAAGGTCAAGATCGGCCTGCACGACGAGGAGACCGATCTCGCGGTGGTCGCCGCCGTACGCGAGCATGCCCCTTCCGCACCGCTGTGGGTGGACGCCAACCAGGCCTACTCCGTGCACAGCGCCCTGCGCGTGGCCCGCCGCCTGGACGAGTGGGGCGTCACCGCCTTCGAACAGCCGCTGCCCGCCAACGACATCGCCGGGCTGCGCCGGCTGCGCGACACCTCTCCCCTGCCGGTCGCCCTGGACGAGTCGCTGCGCCACCCCTCGGACCTGGCGACCTTCGTACGCCTGGAGGCGGTGGACGTCGCCATCGCCAAGGTGCAGCGCAGCGGCGGACTCACACTGTCGCGGCGGCTGTGCCAGCTGGCGGAGGACAGCGGGGTGCGCCTGATGGGCTCGGGCCTCACGGACTCCGACCTCGGCCTCGCCGCGTCGCTCCACCTGTTCGCCGCGCACGGCATCGACACCCCGGTGGACCTCAACGGCCGCCAGTTCATCGCCTCCCCGTACGCCGGCCCGACCGTGACCGTGGACAAGGGCATCGCCCAGGTGCCCACGGGGCCGGGCCTCGGGGTCGAGGTGGACGAGGCCGTGGTGCGGGAGTTGGCGGTGGATGTGCTGGGCTAGCGCGTCACTGGGGGGGACCCTGACGGACCCGGAAGCCGATCTCGGATCCCGCCGGACATGGAAGCCGCGCCTGCGGCGGCTGTCGAAGCGGGGCCTGCCCCCCCCTTCCCCAAGCTCTCAACTCGGCTGCGCTCTGTTGCAAGGCGGAGGAGGGAATCAACGCGAGGGGGGCACCCCCTGCCCACCCGAGCGCAGCCGAGCGCTCGGGTGGTCCGCGCATGACGACCGTGCGGCTGGCGTGCGCGCCGGCCCCCACGCCCCGGCAAGATCCGAAATCGGCTCATGCCGGGCGAGCAAGCGCCGCTTGGCCTCGAGGTCCCGCAGGACCCGAGCCGGCGGGTCCCGTCACCGGGCTGCGGGGAGCCGCCCGCTCCCCCGCCAAATCCTGTCCGGGACGGCCCTCACGTACTGACCCACCGGACAGTCAGGAGCCGAGCCGCGGAAGCACCAGGCGCCGACCCGCAGGACATCAAGGCACTGAAACACGAGACAGCCAGGCACTGAACCACGAAACAGTCCGAGGGCGGCCGGCTCACCCGGAGCCACGCCCCCGAGGTGCGAACGCGCCCCCTTTGCGCCCCCGCGCGCATCCATGCGCCGGGCCGCCTGCCTCCGTACCGACGTGTAGCCGAACCGTTCCTGCAGTACGCCCCTTCCGGACAGCGAACAGGCGTTCCACTTCGCGGGGCGCCTGTGGCGGGAGAGTCCGGAAATGCGCCACGGAACGGGTGCGTCAGCAGGCCGAAACCCCGGCACTCCGGACCTACCCCGGCACTCCCGTAACCCCATCTCAGGATGCGAAACAGAGGAGGACCATTCCGTGAGTCCAATTCCGACCCGGACAAGGGCGACTGTGTCCGAATTCTGTCGCTCGAGTTGGACACTCTGAGCGTTCCGGGGCGGTCCTGCGACCCGGTCTGCCATATGCCGCTGAAACTGTTGCCCGAGGCATGTGGCAGCCGGATGGACGAGGGGAATGCCTCGGGCGTGGACCGGATGGACTCACCGCACCCGACGCCGAGCCGGCACATGTCAACTGTCCCCTTTTGCGCCAAAGTTGCGAGACGATCTTGTGGTCGGCTCAACCTTCAACAAGATGGTGTGGTGGCCTGTTCGGGACGGGACCACTTCGAAGAAAACTCCTGCTCGAACAACCCTGCGAGCAGGCTTTTCACGGAGGAAGGCTCGCGATGGACGGCATGGGCACCATGGACAGCTACTTCACCAGCCGACGGCACCGACAACTCCGGGAACACGTCAGGGGTTTCGCCGAACTGGAGGTCCGCCCGCGGATCCCCGCCATGGAGGAGTCGCGTACCACTGCCCACGGCATATCCCGTCTGATCGCGCAGCAGGGCTGGCTCGGGGCGACCATCCCCGAGTCGTACGGCGGCATGGGCGCCGGGCATCTGGCCAAGACCATCATCATCGAGGAGCTCTCGCGGGTCAGCGGAGCGATGGGGGCGATGCTGCAGGCCTCCCAGCTGGGCGTCGCCAAGATCGTGCACTTCGGCAACGACGAGCAGAAGAAGACCTGGCTGCCGGCCGTCGCGGCCGGCCGCTGCCTGCCGACGATCGCGGTCACCGAACACGAGTCGGGCGGCCATGTCCTCGGCATGGCGGCGAGCGCCTTACGCGACGGCGACGACTACGTCCTGAACGGCCGCAAGGTGTACGTGGGCAACAGCCATGTCGGCGATCTGCACGGCGTCATCGTCCGCACCGGACCGGGGTCCAAGGGCCTGACAGCCTTCCTGGTGGAGTCGGACCGCCCGGGCTTCTCGCTGGGCGAGCAGCAGCCCGCCATGGGCCTGCACGGCTTCAGCTTCGGCGAGCTGATCTTCGACAACTGCCGTGTCCCCGCGGCCAACCGGCTCGGCGCGGAGGGCGACGGCCTCTCCGTGGCCTACTCCTCTTCCGTGCTCTACGGCCGGGCGAACCTCACGGCCGTGTCCCTCGGGATCCACCAGGCGCTGGTGGAGGAGACCACCCGGTTCTGCGCGGAGCGCGAGCGCTACGGCAAGCCACTGCACGCGCTCGCCAACGTCAAAATCAAGCTGGGCCAGATGCAGTCCCGCCTGATGACCGCCCGCCTCGCCGCGTATCACGCGGTGCATCTGCTCGACCAAGGCGTGGACTGCGACGCGGAGTTGATGAACGCCAAGGTCGTCAATGTCGAATCGGCCCTGGACTCGGCGCGCAACGCGATGGAGATCCATGCCGCCGCCGGCCTGTTCACCAACCGGCCCATCGAGCGGTTCCTGCGCGACGCGCACCATATCTTCGCGCCGGCAGGCACCTCGGACGTCCAGCTGCTCAGGCTCGCCGAGGTGGCCCTGGGCACGGCGAAGGGCAGCTGGTCGGAGCGGCTGAGCGAGCTCGTACGGAAGGAGCCGCCGAGCCCCGTGCAGGACGTGTCCTTGGCGGAGGGACGCTGGGGTCAGGTCCCGCCGCAGCGCACGCACTGTGTCGGCAAGGCCTGAACGACCTTGCCGTGAAGTCCCCCGTCGGCCCCGTTCCTCGTGCGCGAACTCGCACGGCACGAACGGGACTTGATGTCAGATGCGGCCGTCCTCCCGGCGGTGGATCTGCTCGATCAGCTCGGCGGCCAGGGACTTGATCGTCTCGAGCCCCGCCCTTCCCCAAGGGCGCGGCTCGGTGTCGACCACGCAGATGGTGCCGAGCGCCATGCCCGTACGGTCGATGAGCGGCGCGCCGAGATACGAGCGGATGCCGATCTCGTCGACGACGGGGTTGCCCGCGAACCGCGGGTAGTCGCAGACGTCCTCCAGGACAAGGGCCTTGCGGCGCACCACGACGTGCGGGCAGTAGCCGTGGTCACGGGCCATGTAGCGGCTGACGCCGGCGCTTGCGGCCGCCGCGCCCAGTTCGCTGCCCGAGTGGGTGCCGGTGGGGGTGTGCAGTCCGGCGAAGAACTGCCGGTTCTCGTCGATGAAGTTGACCATCGAGAAGGGCGCCCCGGTCACCTCGGCGAGCCGGTCCGCGAAGGCGTCGAAGGCCGGGTCCGCATGTTCGCCCAGGCCGAGCTGGCGCAGGCGCTGCACCCGGCTCGGCGCCTCCTTGTCGATGGGCGTGAGCAGGAGATGCCCGGTCGGGTCGTACGTCATGTCGTTGCTCCAAAGCTCGGGGCCGGAGTGGACTTCGTGAGCAGATGCTGCACGAGGGTCACCAGGGTCTGGATGCCGGACGAGGAGATTCTGGCGTCGGTCAGGACCACCGGGACCTCGGGCCGGAGATCTATGGCGGCGCGTACTTCTTCCGGCTCGTAGCGGAAGGCGCCGTCGAACTCGTTGACCGCGACCACGAAGCCGATTCCGCGGCGCTCGAAGAAGTCGACGGCGGAGAAGCAGTCCTCGAGGCGGCGCGTGTCGGCGAGGATCACCGCGCCGAGTGCCCCCTCGGACAGCTCGTCCCACATGAACCAGAACCGCTCCTGGCCCGGTGTGCCGAAGAGATAGAGCACATTGCGGGAGTCGAGCGTGATCCGGCCGAAGTCCATGGCGACCGTCGTCGTGGTCTTGTGCTCGATCCCGTCGAGCCGGTCGGTGCCGACACTCACGGTGGTGAGCAGCTCTTCGGTGCTCAGCGGTTCGATCTCGCTGACGGCGCCCACGAACGTCGTCTTGCCGACCCCGAAACCCCCCGCGACGAGGATTTTGAGCGCGGTGGGGAAGGGGTCCTGGGCGAAGGCGTCAGAGCCGTCGTCGTAGGCCATCGAGCACTGCCTCCAATAGCGACCGGTCGGTGGGGTTCTGCGTACGGAACGACGGGGCCTTCGCGGTGAGCGCCCCGCAGTCGACGAGATCCGAGAGCACCACCTTGGTGACCACGGCGGGCAGCCGTAAGTGCGCGGCCACCTCCGCCACCGAGGTGGGTCGGGACCCGATCAGACCGAGCGCGTCGGTGTGCTCGGGTCCCATCTGACCGGCCGGCACGGCGCCGGTGGTCATCACCATCGAGAGAAGATCCAAGGCAGCGGTCGGCCGGGTGCGCCCATTGCTCACCGTGTAGGGGCGCACCAGCCGGCCGGCCGCGTCGTCGAGCCACGGCCCGTCCTGCGGGGCCGCCACTCTCAGGGCCTCAGACCGGACTCGGCGGCCTGCCGAGCGGGTGTCACCAAGTAGGGCCGGACGCTCTTGACCAGCATCGCCATCTCGTAGCCGAGGACGGCCGCGTCGGCGTCCCGTCCCGCGAGCACCGCGAGACAGGTGCCGGAGCCGGCGGTGGAGACGAACAGCAGGGTGGAGTCCAGTTCGACGACGACCTGGCGCACCTCACCGCCGTCCCCGAAACGCGCGCCGGCGCTGCGGCCGAGGGAGTACAGGCCGGAGGCCAGCGCGGCCATGTGGTCGGCGCTGTCGGTGTCGAGTCCGTGGACGGATTTGACCAGTCCGTCGGAGGAGAGGAGCACCGCGCTGCGGGTGTGGGGTACTCGCTGCACCAAGCCGCTCAACAGCCAGTCGAGATCGGAGACATGGCCGTTCGGCACATCGCTCGCCATGGTGGATCGACTCCTTGGGGTACGAGGGTCCTGCGGCAGGATCGAAAGGGTCGCGGGGTTCGCGGGGGTGGGGGGTAATCGATGGGTCATCCGGTCGGGTCACTTCCCCGGCTGCGGAGGGTCTGTTCGCGGTCCTGGGCGGGGTCCTGCGCCATGTCCGCGGCCTCGGCGAGTCCGATGCCCCGCTGGAACGCGGCCATCAGACCCGGATCGTGGCCGACCAGATGCCCGTTGTCCGTGCGGGTGGGCGGCTCTTCGCGCAGCTGCGGAACGATGTGCTCCTGGGCTCGGCGCTTGGGCAGCTGCGGGCGGCCCATGGTGCCGCGCACCGCGCTGTGCCCCGGGGCCGGTGAGCTGTGGTGCTCGGTGACGGCGGCGCGGTCCTCCGGCCGGATGCCCGGTACGGCGTCCGAGGGAGTGGGCCGCTCCTCGTGGGTGGCACGCACGGGGAGCGGTGCGCCGCCGTTGAGGCGGGTGCCGTTGCCTGTCACCGGGAGTCCGGCGGAGGTGGGCTCGTACACGCCGTCCTCGTACCCGGCGTCCTCGCGCTGCGGCTGCTCCGGTACGTGGCTCAGCGAGGAACTCCCCGCTGTGCGCGAGGCGAGGGCGGGCGCGGCCGCGCCGCGGGTCACGGGCTGGGGTACCGGCTGCGGCACGGGCCGGGGCGTGGCTCCGGTCTGCTCGGAGCTGGTGAGCTGTGCAGGCTCGCCGGCTCCGGGGTTCGGGACGCGCGGCGCGTCGGCGCTCTGCGCCGACGGCTGCGGTGTCTGTTCGGCACCGAGCAGCCCCTGCGGCAGGACGATGACCGCCTGGATTCCCCCGTAGATGTTCGACTGCAGCCGTACGGCGACACCGTGCCGCCGGGCGAGCGCGGAGACCACGAAGAGGCCGATCCGGCCGTCGGAGAGGAGACTCGCGACGTTGACCTGGTCGGGGTCGGAGAGCAGGGTGTTCATCTTGTTCTGCTCGGTGACCGGCATGCCGAGGCCCCGGTCCTCGACCTCGACCGCGAGGCCCGCGGTCACATGGCTGGCGCGCAGCAGCACCTGCGTGTGGGGTGCGGAGAACACCGTGGCGTTCTCGACGAGTTCGGCCACCAGGTGGATGACGTCGGCGACGGCGTGGCCGCGCAGGGTGCCGTCGATCGGGGGCACCAGCTTGACGCGCGAGTACTGCTCGACCTCCGCGATCGCGGAGCGGAGCACCTCGGTCATGGTGACCGGGTTGGACCACTGGCGCCGGGAGATGGCGCCGCCGAGCACCGCGAGGTTCTCCGCGTGGCGGCGGATGCGGGTGGCGAGGTGGTCCACATGGAAGAGGCCCTTGAGCAGCTCGGGGTCCTCGACCTCGTTCTCCAGCTCGTCGAGCAGCTGGATCTCGCGGTGCACCAGGGACTGCAGCCGCCGGGCGAGGTTGACGAAGACCTCGACCTTCTGTTCGCTGCCGGCGTGGCTGGAGAGCTGGGATGCCTGCACGACGGAGGCGACCGCCATCTCGTGGGCGCGGGTCAGCTCCTCGGCCAGCTGCTCGAACTCGTCGGGGTCCTGGCTCGGCCGCGGGGGCGCCTTGCGGGGCGGCGGTCCTTCGCCGCGGCGCAGCCGCTCCACGAGCTGTCGCAGATCGGCCTGGCTGCGGGCGCTGGTCTTGCGCAGGGAGATGAGCCGGTCGCGTGCGGTCCTGGCCGAACGCTCGGCGGCGATGGCCGCCGAGGCGATCCCGGCCAGGGCGACTAAGCCTGCGCCGCCGAGCACGACCCAGAGCTCTGTGTCGGGGCTCGCCTCGGTCGAGCGCAGGGTGAACAGGACCGCGGCCGCGCCGCACAGGGAGACCGCGACGGCGGGCAGCACCGCGATGCGCAGCAGCTGGCGGCGTATGTGCGTCTCGGGCAGCGGCGGCTGGGCGGCGCGGCTCGGCTGCCTGCCGTGCCGCCCGCCGCCCTCACGGCGATCTGCGCGTGCGGCCGGTTCGCGGAGATTCGACATCAGCGTCCTCGGGTGGAATTCGCTCGGGTTCGGTGCGAAGTGTGGGGCGGTGTGTGGTGCGAGGTGTGGGGCGGTGTGTGGTGCGAGGTGTGGGGCGGTTCGGTGCGCCGGGGCGGAAGCGGGCCCGGTGCGCCCTGTGGAGCTGAAGCTGGTCTGGAGTGCGGAGCGGAAGTCGTACGAAGGGCGTGGGGGTCCGGTGGCCGTCTCCGGCAGCCGGAAGCGTGCGATGTGGCAGCACCGCACGGCCGGTCCGTCCGGACGCCGGCTTGCGTCCGGTGCGTAGATCGGCGGACACACACGGTAGTCGCGAACGCGTCTTGTGCGCGGGTCAGTTGGCAAAGTCGAGCGAAGCTCGCCGAGCTCTGCTATAGGCATTCGGACTGGTGAACGAAGGTGTACCCCACCTGTTCCCACGCGTAACCGGAACCTCACGGGCCACAGCCTCTCATTCCCCGGTGAACGGCCCCCAGGCGACCTCCAGTTGGCCCTCGTGCAGGTGTCCGTCGCGCGTGGTGACGGCCAGGCCGCCGCTGCCGCGCAGCCGCCCGGACCCGTCCGCCCGCACCGTGAGGAAGCGGCTGGAGAACTCCGCCCCGCCGCCCACGCCGAGGCGCCCGTCCCGCGTCGGTTCCACCCCGAGCAGCCGCAGGTAGGCGAGCAGCGGCTGGGCATGGCTGTGCTGGTTGGCCACTGGCCAGGCCTGCATCGCGACACCGAGGTCCGGCAGCACCCAGGTCTGCCCGGGGCGTTCGGACTCGGGCGGCAGATAGGCGTCGGGGCCGGAAAGCGTTCCCTCCCAGAGCCCGGGGTAGGCCCGGGCGTGGGCGGCGAGCGACATCCGCCGCCATTCGTCCCAGGCGAGCCCGGGGTCGATCCGGGCGGCGGCCCAGATCAGCGTGGCGTTGATGGCGTACCAGGTGCCGCCCATGCCGTCGGGCTTGGGCGGCCAGTGCAGCCGCGCACCCAGCGGGGAGTCCTTCCGCAGCAACTCGTCGATGGTGGCGAGGAGTTGGCGTGCTTGCTCGTCGGTCGCGGCGCCGCACAGGATCGCCCACGGTTGCACTTCGAGCCAGAGGGTGTCGTCGCCCGCGCACGCGCCGCCGGGACCGAGCGCGCGCCGGAACCAGCGCCCGTTCCACTCCCCCGCGACCCGTCCGCGCAACTCTTCGCCGTACGCCCGGGCCTCGGCAGCGGTGGACGGGTCGCCGAGCCGGTCCGCGAGCCCCGCGTAGACGGGCAGTACCCATGCCGCCATGGCCGAGTTGAGCACGGACTCGCCGCGGTCGATCATCGTCTGCCGGTCGATGCCCGCCTCGTCGAGCGCGAGGTCGTTCCAGTCGGCGTTGAGGATGCGCACATGGCCGTGCTCGCCGGTCCCGACGACCTCCTTGAACCAGCGGAACTGTCGCCGCAGATGCTCCGCGAGCGGCACCTGTGCCGCCTTGTGCACGGGGTGGAACGGCGCCGGCTCCGCGAACGCAGCCAGGTCGCCGGTCGCCGCCGCGTACTCGGCGGCCAGCCACAGGCTCCACAGATTCTGGTCCGAGGGCTGGAAGAGATCGGTGCGCGGCTGCTTCAGGTTGTCCAGCGCGTACGGGAGTTCACCGTCGGGGCTCGCCCACGCACAGGTGTTGCGCAGGACCGACAGGGCGAGGTCGGGTTCCGTGTGGACGAGGGGCAGCGCGTGCTGGAGCGGGTCGCGTGCCGCGCCGTTGAAGCCGTGGCGGTAGGAGTAGGCCGAGCCCTGGTCGAGGGTGTGTCCGCCGAGGACCCCGTCCGTGCAGGCGGCGCCGGTGAGCAGGGCTGCGTGCCAGGGGATCTCGTGGGCGGCCTGCGGTGCCTGCTCCGCGGCGGCCGTGGGGAGACGGCGGCGCAGGGCGTCGAGGTCGGCGGCGGATTCCGGGCCGCCGGAAAGGTCTCCGAGCCCGAACCGGAACTGCACCACCTCCCGCTCCCCCGGCCCGAGTTCGAGCGGCACCTCCACCCGCAGCAGCCCCTGCGCCCCCTCGGCCACGCCCCCGGGCCCTGCGAGCCCGAGCAGCTCCCCGCCCTCGTACGAAGGCCGCTCGGTACGCGCCCCGATCTCCAGATACCCGAGCACCCGCTGCCGTACGTCCCATTCCTCACTCAGCGTCCACGTCACCTGCTCCGCACGGTGGTTGGTGACGGCGACCGTGATCAGGACGACCGGCTCCTCGCCCTCGGGGAGCCGTACGGTCCGTTCGAGGGCGAGGTCGGGGCAAGCACTGCCGACGCGCAGATACGTGGGTCCGAACACGATCTGCGGATCGCGGCCCTCGCTGCGCGCCGAGGCCAGGAGCTCCGACTCCCCGTCGTACACCCGGCTGACCCCCGTGCCGCGCGGTTCGGGCTCGGTCAGCCAGCGCAGGTCCTTGTGCTCGTCCCAGAGCCCGCACCGGCCGTCCGTATCGGCCACGAGGGTGAGTCTGCGGTTGCCGAGATGCACCCAGCGGCGGCGGGTCGGCGGATCGATCACGCGGTTCCAGGCGGGCGGCGGCGGTCCGGTGAACAGGGCGAACGCGGGCAGTCCCGAGTCGTCGATCCAGCGTCCGTAACCGCTCATGGCACCCTTTCACCGCCCGCCTGGCTCGTCCGGCGCATGCTGCCACACTGATCCCATGAGCAAACCGACGACGGTGGACGAGTACCTGGAAGGCTTCGCAGGTCCCGGTCGCGCGCTACTCGAGCAGCTACGTGCCCTTGCGCACCGAGCGGCGCCGGACGCGAGCGAGGAGGTCAAGTGGGGCCATCCCGCCTGGGTGCACCCCTCGGGGACGATCCTCTTCGCGATGAGCGGGCACAAGGAGCACGCGAACTTCGTGTTCACGCCCAGCACCCGCGAGGCCTTCGACGCCGAACTCGTCCCGTATGCGACGGGCAAGGGCTCGATCAAGCTCCCGTACGGGCAGCCGGTGCCGGCCGAACTGCTCGGCCGGATGATCGCGTACCGGGTGCGCGAGCACGAGGTGGACGGCGTCAAGTGGATGTGAGCAGGCCCTGACCGCAGCGGGTCAGGGCCTGCTCTACCGGGTCAGGGGCCTGGTCGGCCGTTCACGTCCTAGCGGTGCTTGAACCACTGCAGGGCCGGGAGCGGGCGCTCGTTGTAGCCGAACAGGGCCTGGTTCTCCCAGGCGTTGCCCGAGGACGGATCGGCCGGGTCCCAGCCGTTGCCCTGGACCGCCGTCCAGGTGGCGTCCCACCAGAAGACCCCGAGCCCGCGGCCGCCGGGCACGGCCTCGACCACGTTCATGATGTCGCGCAGCCACTGGGCCTGCCCGGCCTCGGTCGCGGGATAGCCGGCGACGAGCTCGCCGGACTGGTCGATCACGTTCTCCCAGCCGTCCTTGCTGTCGAGCCGGAAGGGGTACGCCGTCTCGGCGACGAACAGCGGCTTCTTGTAGCGCGCCGACAGGTCGTCCAGGTTCGCCTGGAGGTCGGACAGGTTGCCGTGCCAGTAGCCGTAGAAGGACAGGCCGATGGCGTCGAAGGGAACGCCCTGGGCTACGGCGTTGTCGAACCACCAGCGGTAGAGCGCGTTGTCACCGCCGTGTGCGAGGTGCAGCGAGACGAGCGTGCTCGACGAGACGGCCTTCGCGGCCTCGGCACCCGACTTCAACAGACCTGCGGTCTGGGACCAGTTGGAGGTGTTGCCCGCGGGCCAGAGCAGCCCGGTGTTGATCTCGTTGCCGATCTGCACCATGTCGGCCGTGGTGCCCTGCGCCTTCAGCGCGTTCAGGACGTCGTACGTGTGGTGGTAGACGTCCGTACGCAGCTGGGTGTACGAGTGGCCCGCCCAGGCGGCCGGCGGGGACTGCACACCGGGGTCGGCCCAGGTGTCCGAGTAGTGGAAGTCGACCAGGAGCTTCATGCCCTGGGCCTTGATGCGCTTGGCCTGGGTCAGGACGCGGGCCTTGTTGTTGTAGCCGTCGGCGGGGTTGAGCCAGACGCGCAGCCGCGCGTAGTTCATGCCCGAGGACTTCAGGGTGGCGAGGGCGTCGGTAGCGGTGCCGGAGCTGTTGCGGTAGACGCCGCCGTAGTCCTCGTTCTTCTTGAGGGAGGAGATGTCGGCGCCCTTCACCGGCACACCGGTGGAGCCGGGCGTGAAGGTGAAGTCGTCGAAGTTCGCCCACTGGCCCGCCGCCGCATCGGAGTTGAGGCTGATGGTGCAGGCGCCGCCGGTGACCTTCACCGAGGTGACCAGGCGTATCCACTTGCCGTTGGGCGTGGGCGGCAGGTCGGTGCGCTGCTCGGCGCTCCCGCAGTTCTTCAGCGAGAGATACGCGGAGTTCTGCCCGCCGCTGGAGCGGACCCAGCCGCTGAGCGTGTAGTTCCCGTCGGCGAGACCGGTCAGGTACTGGTACGTCTCGACCTTGTAGGCGGAGGCGGAGTAGTGGCTGAGGCGGTGGCTGCCGCCGTGGCCGCCGGCCTCCGAGAAGGAGGCTGCGGTCGTGCCGTACTCGGACCAGCCGCTGGGCGCGGCGCTGCCCGTGCCGTCGGCTTCGAACCCGGTGTTGGCGAGGGTGCTCGCGGCCTCGGCGGTGGTCGCGGGCAGGACGTGCAGGGCGGGCAGGCAGGCGAGTGCGAGACCGGCCGTGAGTGCCCAGGTGGTGCGTCCGGTGGTGCGTCTGATGGTGCGTCCGAGGGGGAACTTCATCGTCGTCCCTTCGACGGGGGGTTAGGGGAGATCGGGGATAGAAGAACCCCCGCCCGGAGGCTCCCCTGATGACGTTCCGGTCGGGGGGTGTGAGGGCCTGGCGCCGAGCGGCCCTTGCCGGGCTCGGCGCCAGGCGGTCCGATGACCTGGATGGATGGGCTGACGGGCGCGTGCTCCGTCGGCCGGCGGGCTCGCGGCCCGGCGGGAGCGGCAGCTCAGCGGCGGCTCAGCCGTCCAGGCGTACGACCCGCACCGCACCCGCGGGCACCGTGAGGCGGCCGGCGGCGCGGTCCACGGTGAGCAGTTCGGTGCCGGAGTCGGGCAGGGGGATCTTGACGTCCGCACCCGTGTGGTTGATCGCGAACAGGTACTCCCCCGCGGGCCCGCTGCGCCGCACGACCTCCACGTCGCGCGGGAGTTCCGCGCGCGGCTCGATCCCGGCGTCCGCGCAGGCGGGCGCGAGGATCTCGGCCAGGGCGGTGGCGTCGAGGCGGGTGGAGACGTACCAGGCGGTGCCCTCGCCGAGCCGGTGCCGGGTCACGGCCGGGCGGCCCGCCGCGAGTCCGTCCGTATGCGACCAGACGGCCTCGGCTCCGCGCTCGACCACGAACTCGGTCCAGACATCGCCGGTGAGCTCGGCGCCGGCCGGTCCGGTGAGCTTGACCTTCTGGTCCTTCAGGAGCGGCGAGTGCTCCTCGACCGTGAGACCGAGGACATCCCGCAGGACACCCGGGTACGGGCCGGGGTGCACGCCGTCGTGCTCGTCGACGATGCCCGAGAAGTACGAGACGACGAGCGTGCCGCCGCCTTCCACGTAGGAGCGCAGGTTGCGGCCGGCCGCTTCCGTCGCAAGATAGAGCGCGGGTACGACGACAAGGGGATAGGCCGACAAGTCGGCTTCCGGGTGGGCGAAGTCGACCGTGAGGTGCTGGTCGTACAGCGCCTCGTAGAAGGTGTCGGCCCGTTCGCGCGCGTCGTGGTCCTCGCTGGGGCGCCACTCCAGGGACTGCGCCCACCAGGACTGCCAGTCCCACAGGACGGCGACGTCGGCGACGGTCCGGGTGCCCCGGATCTCGGCCAGCGCGCCGACGTCCGCGCCCAGTTCGACGACCTCCCGCCACACGCGCGAGTCGGTGCCGGCGTGCGGCAGCATCGCCGAGTGGAACTTCTCAGCGCCGCGCCGCGACTGGCGCCACTGGAAGAACATCGCGCCCTCGGAGCCGCGTGCCACATGGGAGAGGGAGTTGCGCGCCATCTCGCCGGGCGCCTTGGCGGGGTTACGGGGCTGCCAGTTGACGCCGCTGGTGGCGTGCTCCAGAAGCAGCCAGGGTGCGCCGCCCGCGACGGAGCGGGTGAGGTCCGCGGCCATCGCGAGGTTGACGTGGGTGCGCCGGCCGTCGGTGATCAGGTAGTGGTCGTTGGTGACCAGGTCGACCTCACGGCCCCAGGCCCAGTAGTCGAGGGTGTCGCACTGGCTGAGCGCGGTCATGAAGTTGGTGGTCACGGGCACGCCGGGTGCGAGCCGGTGCAGGATGTCGCGTTCCGTACGGAAGTTGTCGAGCATCATCGCGTCGGCGAAGCGCTTGTAGTCGAGGGCCTGCGCGGGGTTGCCCACGGTGGGGGCGGTGCGCGGCGGGTTGATCTCGTCGAAGCTGCCGTAGCGCTGGCTCCAGAAGGCGGTCCCCCAGGCCTCGTTGACCGCGTCGAGCGAGCCGTGCCGCTCGCGCAGCCAGACCCGGAAGGCTGCCGCGCAGGTGTCGCAGTAGCAGGCCGAGACGGGCACGCCGTACTCGTTGTGCACGTGCCACAGGGCGAGCGCGGGGTGCTCCGCGTAGCGGGTGGCGAGCGCGGTGGCGATACGGGCGATGGCCTCGCGGTACGCCGGGCTGCTGTGGCAGATCGCGCCGCGTGAGCCGAACTCGTAGCGCACACCGTCCTTGTCGACCGGCAGCGCCTCGGGGTGGGCGCGGTAGAACCAGGCGGGCGGCGCCATGGTGGGGGTGCCCAGGTCGACGCGTATCCCGTTCTCGTGCAGCAGATCCAGGACGCGGTCGAGCCAGCCGAACTCGTAGGCGCCTTCTGCGGGTTCGAGCAGCGCCCACGAGAAGATCCCGACGCTGACCATCGTGACGCCGGCCTCGCGCATCAGACGGACATCCTCGGCCCAGACGCTTTCCGGCCACTGCTCGGGGTTGTAGTCACCGCCGAAGGCCAGGCGCGTCAGGCCTACGGGAACCGTGTCCGGCTCGCCTGCGCGGGTGGTGTCCGCCATGAATGTTCTCCCGGGCTTCGATCTTTTGGGAACGTGCACACATTGGCTCAGCCAGCGTGCCCGCACACAATTGCAGCCCCGCAGACCATTGACAAGTGTCCTAGGTGTTTCTCTACTGTGAACGCTCACAGAGACATGGTGAGCCCCGGACGTCAGGCCGGAGGCTCGAGGCCACCCTCCGTCCGCACTGCCGATCGGCCCTTTCCAGCCACCGCCAAGCCGTGGCCGGAAGCCGACAGGACGGGCCGGATTCAGGCCGTCATTCAGGTCAGGGAGAAGAGATCCATGCCGAACACCACGCACGGGCGTCTGCTGCGCTGGAGCGCCACCGCCGTTTCGGTCGCCCTCGGTGCGACCGCGCTCACCGCCTGCGGCTCGTCCGACGGCGACAAGGGCGAGACCGCTTCGGGTCCCGCCTCGCTCACGTACTGGACGTGGACGCCCGGCATGGACAAGGTCGTGGACCTCTGGAACGAGGGCCCGGGCAAGCAGCAGCAGATCAAGGTCACCGTGAAGAAGCAGGCTTCCGGCGACACCCTGGTCACCAAGATCCTCACGGCACACAAGGCGGGCAAGGCCCCCGACCTGGTGCAGGCCGAGTACCAGGCGCTGCCGACCCTGGTCAGCAATGACGCGCTCGCGGACATATCCGGCGAGGTCGAGGACGTGAAGGGCCAGTTCGCCGAGGGCGTGTGGCAGCAGACCACGCTCGGCTCGGACGCCGTCTACGCGGTGCCGCAGGACTCCGGGCCGATGATGTTCTACTACCGCGCCGACCTCTTCAAGCAGTACGGCCTGAAGGTCCCGGCCACCTGGGACGAGTTCGCCGAGACCGCCCGCGCCCTGAAGAAGAAGGCCCCGGACAAGGCGCTCACCACGTTCTCCGCCAACGACTCGGGTCTGTTCGCGGGCCTCGCCCAGCAGGCCGGCGCCAAGTGGTGGACCACCGAGGGCGAGAAGTGGAAGGTCGGCATCGACGACGCCGCCACGCAGAAGGTCGCCGACTTCTGGGGCGGTCTCGTCGAGGAAGGCGCGATCGACAACCAGCCGATGTACACCCCGGCCTGGAACAAGTCGCTCAACACCGGCAAGCAGATCGCCTGGGTCAGCGCCGTCTGGGCGCCGGGCACCCTGACCACGGCCGCGCCCGACACCAAGGAGAAGTGGGCGATGGCCCCGCTCCCCCAGTGGAACAAGGGTGAGCAGACCACCGGCAGCTGGGGCGGCTCCTCGACCGCGGTGACCACGGACTCCAAGAACAAGGAAGCCGCCGCGAAGTTCGCCGCCTGGCTCAACACCGACCCGAAGGCGCTGACCGCCCTCGCCAAGGAAGGCGGCATCTACCCGGCAGCCACCACCGCGCAGACGTCGGACGCGTTCGCCCAGCCGCCGGCCTTCTTCGCCAACCAGCCGGACTTCTACACCCGCGCCGCCGAGATCGCCAAGACGACGGCGCCCTCCGCCTGGGGCCCGAACGTCAACGTCGCGTACACCACCTTCAAGGACGCCTTCGCCAAGGCCGCCAAGGACAAGTCGGACTTCGGCGCGGCCCTGACGACGATGCAGGACGCCACGGTCACCGACCTCGAGAAGCAGGGCTTCGAGGTCGCCGAGTGACACGCGCACGCCGGAGGTCGTACGGGGTGAAGAGCGCCCCGTACGCCCACCCGTCTCCCACCACCGCCCTCAAAGGAGCGCTCCGCGCGCCCTATCTTTTCCTCCTCCCCGCGGCGATCCTGTTCGCCCTCTTCTTCGCTCTGCCCATCGGGTACGCACTGTGGCTCTCGCTGCACAAGATCGAGGTCAAGGGCCTGGGTCTGGGCAGCGGCGCCCGCGAGGAGGTGTGGGCGGGCCTGTCCCACTACGCCGACACCCTCACCGACTCCGAGCTCCTCGACGGCGCCCTGCGCGTCCTCGGCTACGGCCTGATCGTCATCCCCGTGATGCTCGGCCTCGCGCTGCTCTTCGCCCTGATGCTGGACAGCGAGCGGGTCCGGTTCACGCCGGTCACGCGTCTGGCGATCTTCCTGCCGTACGCGATCCCGGGCGTGGTGGCGGCTCTCCTGTGGGGCTTCCTCTATCTCCCGGACGTCAGCCCGTTCCACTTCCTGCTCGACAAGGCGGGCCTGCCACAGCCGGACCTCCTGGACGGCGGCCCGCTGTACATCGCGCTGTCGAACATCGCGGTCTGGGGCGGCACCGGCTTCAACATGATCGTCATCTACACCTCGCTCAAGGCGATCCCCGTCGAGGTGTACGAGGCCGCGAAGCTGGACGGCTGCAGCCCGCTGCAGATCGCGCTGAAGATCAAGATCCCGATGGTGGCGCCCTCCCTGGTGCTCACCTTCTTCTTCTCGATCATCGCGACGCTCCAGGTGTTCAGCGAGCCCACCACGCTGCGCCCGCTCACCAACTCCCTGTCCACCACCTGGAGTCCGCTGATGAAGGTCTACCAGGACGCCTTCGGCAAGAACGACATCCACTCGGCGGCCGCGACCGCCGTGGTGATCGCCTTCGTCACCCTGGCCCTGTCCTTCGGCTTCCTGCGGCTCGCGAACTCCCGTAACCAGGAGGAGGCCCGATGAGCTCCCTCGCCGTACGCAAGACGGCGCCCGCCGCGGGCACCACCCCCGGCACGGCCCAGGGCCCGCCGCTGCGCCGCCGTATCGCCCTGATCCCGACGGCCACGCTGGTCGTCGGCGCCCTGTACTGCCTGCTTCCGGTGGCCTGGGTGGCCGTCGCGGCGACCAAGTCGGGCACGGAGCTGTTCTCCACCTTCACGTTCCTGCCCGGTACCGGATTCGCCGACAACGTCGCCGAGTTGAACGCGTACCGCGACGGCGTCTACTGGACCTGGATGGGCAACTCCGCGCTCTACGCGGGCCTCGGTGCCCTCCTGTCCACCGCGGTCTCGGCGATCAGCGGCTACGCGCTCGCGATCTACCGCTTCCGCGGCCGCGAGACGATGTTCAACGTGCTGATGGCCGGCGTCCTGATGCCGCCGGTGATCCTGGCCGTGCCGCAGTATCTGCTGCTCGCCAAGGCCGACTTGACCGACTCGTACGCCTCGGTCCTGCTGCCGCTGATCCTCTCGCCGTACGGCATCTATCTCGCGCGGATCTACGCGGCCGCCGCGGTGCCGCCCGATGTGGTGGAGGCCGGACGCATGGACGGCGCGGGGGAACTGCGGATCTTCACGCGGATCGCGCTGCCGATGATGGTGCCGGGTCTGGTGACGGTCTTCCTGTTCCAGTTCGTCGCCGTCTGGAACAACTTCATGCTGCCGTACATCATGCTGAGCGACGACGAGAAGTTCCCGATCACGCTCGGTCTGTACACGCTGCTCGAACAGGGCGCCAACACCCCGGCCCTGTACACCCTCGTCATCACGGGCGCGCTGCTCGCGGTGCTTCCCCTGATCGCCCTCTTCCTGGTCATCCAGCGCTTCTGGAGCCTCGATCTGCTGTCCGGAGCCGTAAAGTCGTGACCATGAGCAACGCGGGGGCCAGACGCAAGGCGCCGACCATCCACGACGTCGCACGGGAGGCGGGCGTCTCGCGCGGCACCGTCTCGCGGGTGCTCAACGGCGGGCACTACGTGTCACCGGCGGCACGCGAGGCGGTGGACGCGGCGATCAAGTCGACCGGCTATGTGGTCAACCGGCATGCCCGGTCCCTGATCACCGGCCGTTCGGACTCGGTGGGCTTCCTGCTCACCGAGCCGCAGGAGCGGTTCTTCGAGGACCCCAACTTCAATGTCCTGCTGAGGGGTTGCACGCAGGCCCTCGCCGCATACGACATCCCGCTGCTCCTGATGCTGGCCGGCACCCAGGACGAACGCCGCCGCATCACCCGCTACATCACGGCCGGCCATGTCGACGGGGTGCTCCTGGTCTCCAGCCACTCCGGCGACCCGGTCGCCGAGGAGCTGCGCGCGGCCGGGGTGCCGCTGGTGGCCTGCGGAAAGCCCATCGGGCATGCGTCCAAGGTGAGTTACGTGGCCGCCGACGACCGCGACGGCGCCCGGGACATGGTGCGCTATCTGCACCAGTCGGGCCGCCGGCGGATCGCCACGGTCACCGGTCCGCTGGACACACCGGGCGGTGTGGACCGGCTCGCGGGCTACCGCGAGGTCCTCGCCGAGCTGGGCATCGCGCCCGACGACCGGCTGATCGAGCACGGCGACTACAGCCGCGCCGGCGGCGAGGCGGCCGCCGAGCGCCTGCTCGCGGCGGCGCCGGACCTGGACGCGGTGTTCGTGGCCTCGGACCTGATGGCGCAGGGCGTGCTCAGCGCCCTGCACCGCGCGGGACGCCGCGTCCCCGAGGACGTGGCGATCGGCGGCTTCGACGACTCCCCCGCCGCACTGGCCTCCTCCCCCGAACTCACGACGATCCGCCAGCCCTGGGACCGCATCGCCACCGAAATGGTCCGCGTCCTCCTCGCCCAGATCGGCGGCGAGGACCCGGCGGCGGTGATACTCCCGACGGAACTGATCGAGCGGCGCTCGACGTAAATCTCGACGCGAGAGTCGCACTCGGCGTGAGAGACGCGAGAAGGGCGGGGGCTCGGGCCCCCGCCCTTCTGCCTCGAGCGTCCGCCGCCGTACGACGGCCGGCCGACCAGTGTGACGCCGGTTTGGACCTGACCGGCCGATCAAGTTCGGCTGCGAACCCGACGCCTTGCGAGCCGGGTCACCATCCCAGATCAGCGGGACGCTGGTGCCCGCACGGCACGACCGCACCGTCCTTGTCCACAACCTCGGAGGCGTTGGCGGAGTTGACCCACACGGTGATGCCCTGAGTGTGCACAACGACGTTGAACGGCGAGTCCTCAGGCTCCAGCGCGGTCACGACGGTGAACTCCTCACCAGGGCGCATCCAGTGATCGGTTCCCCAGGGCTCCACCCAAAGGCAGAGCAGCTTCTCGGTCTCGTTGCTCACGCTGGTCTTCGACACGCCAGAACCCTAGTGCTGTGCCCGGGTACGTTCGCCGGGTCGGTGATCACAGGGGGTCTTCGGCCTTGCTCCCGTTCAGGAGCTGGGTGCGTGCGACGATCGGAAGGTGGCCACACCCGATTTCATGGCTCTCCGGCGCCTTCTGATCGACTCCCTGTCGGTGCTGGCGGCCGATGCTTCGGTCCAGACGGCTTGGCTCGATGAGCACGAGGTTGCGGTGGATGAGATCGCGCTGGACTTCGATCACGCGTTCCGCATGGCCAACAGGCTGGTGGAGCACGACCAGATCAGCGGGAGCGCCGCTGCTGAGCTCCGGGAGATCGACGTACTGCTTGCCGGTATGAGCGGTCACGAGCAGGCCGACCGATGGACACGGGATGCGCTGGTCAGCGATGCTGGGTGGAGCCAGGCCCGGCAGCTCGCGCACCAGGTCCTCATCGAGCTGACCGGCGGATGGGAGCACCCGCTGCCGAGCATCCAGGCGATCCGCTGACGCGGGGTGGCCCCTGGCTCTGCCCACTGCAGGTGTCCGACCGCCGGCGCACCAAGAACGCCCGCCACCCCGATGTCCTCGCGGCGCAACGCAGAGAACGGCGGCGCAACGCAGAGAACGGCGGCGCAACGCAGAGAACGGCGGCGCAACGCAGAGAACGTGCGCGGCGTCCCGTAGCGAGAAGGGCATCCGCTGGGGCGGCCGACGACTCGCCGCCCCAGCCTGATCACCACTCCGGCAAACGCTCCTGGTCACAGCACTGGCGACCGGCGTGATCGACCGAACAGGCCTAGTTGACCGGCGTGACGTCCGCCTTCCGTGGCTGGGCCTCGCTGCCCGCGGGCGGTTGTACGTCGACGCCGACCGGGTGGGCCGCGGGTGCCGCGACCGTGCGCCACCAGGCGGCGGTCGGCAGGGTGCCCGTGGGCTCGAACGGCAGGCCCGGGTGCGGCAGGGCCAGGTCGACGCCTGCCTTGCGGGCCGCGGAGAGGGTGCCTTCGCCGGGCTCCTCCCACGGGTGCGGTGCGAGGTTGAACGTGCCCCAGTGGATCGGCAGCAGCACCCCGTGCGCACCGCCCTGTAGATCGAGATGCGCCTGCACGCCCTCCTCGGGCGTCATGTGGATATCGGGCCACCACTCCGAGTACGCGCCGATCTGGATCATCGTCACGTCGAAGGGCCCGTGCTCACGGCCGATGTCGGCGAAGCCCGGGAAGTAGCCGGTGTCGCCGGAGTGGTACACGCGGTGCTCGCCCGAGGAGACGACCCACGAGGCCCACAGGGTGTGCTGAGTGTTGCGCAGGCCGCGGCCGCAGAAGTGGCGGGCCGGGGTGGCGGTCAGGGTGAGGCCGTTTACCGTCGCCGACTCGTTCCAGTCCAGCTCGCGCAGCCGGTCGGGCGAGACGCCCCAGCGCTCGAGGTGTGCGCCGACGCCGAGCGGCACCGCGAACACGGTGTCCGTACCGGCGAGCGCCTGGATCGTGGGCAGATCGAGATGGTCGTAGTGATCGTGCGAGATCACCACCACGTCGACCGGGCCGAGCGCCGCGAGCGGCAGCGGCACCGGGTGCAGCCGCTTCGGCCCGGCGAACGCGAACGGCGAGCAGCGCTCACCCCACACCGGGTCGAAGAGGACCCGTCGGCCGTCGATCTCGGCGAGCACGCTGGAGTGCCCCATCCACGTGATCCGGAGCCCGTCGGCGGGCGGCTTCGCCAGGTCGGCGAGCGTCGTCGGGTGTACGGGGATCGTGCCGGCCGGGGCGCGGCGCACGCGCTGGTCCTTGGCGAAGTACGTCTTGGCGAACTCCAGCTTCGAGCCCTGGGGTCCGATCTTGGCGCCCACCGGGTTCTGGAAGGTGCCGTTCGCGAAGTGCGGCGAGCGGCGGATGCGCTCCATGCGCTCACCGGCCGGGTCCGCACCGAACCCGAGGGGCCTGAGCGAGCGGAGTGACGAACTCAGGGAACGCGAGACGGTCACGGCAGCTCCAGGGTGGGGGTCATGGGGGCTTCATTATGGGCGCGCGGAGGCACCGGCCCGCGGTGCGCGGAGGGCGGTGTGCTCTTCGGCCTCATGCCCTCCTCAACGTGGAAGGGGCGTGCAAGATTCCGGGGACTGCGGGGCGCGGTCTACGCCAGCGGGGTGACGGCGCCGCCCGCGACGGGCCGGCCCGGACGCATGGACCGGACGCACGGACCGGGCACACGCACCGGGCGCACGGACCGACCACACGGACTGGCGCACGGACCGCGCACACGGACCACCACCGCATGGACCGAGCACACAGACCACCACCGCATACCCCCGGCCCGAACCTGCACCGACCGAACGTACGCCCGAGCACACCTAGAATGTCCCCCCATGACCGCCGGAGCCCCCCGCCCCGACCGGACGCCGGCCGAGGCCCGCGTCGCCGGTCTGCTGGGCGCGCTCGGCCTGGGCGCGGCCCTGTGGCTGGACACCTGGGCCGACGGGGAGACCGCGCATCTGGCGTTCGTGATCTGGGCGGCCGTGGGCATCGGTGTGTTCACCGCCGGGATCATCACGCAGTGCGACCGCATCCGCCGCGAACGGGCCAGGTCATCGGGGGCCCCGCGCACCTCGCACAATGAGGGGTACGCGTCGGGCCTGGTGCCCGCCCCACGACAGGAGAGCCCGCACGGTGTCACGGCAGCGCAGGAAGCCCGTACGTCAGGATCGCGAGCCGGAGGGTAGGCAGACGCCCTCCTCGCCCCCCTCCTCACCCCGCAGCGCTCCCACCCGGCCTCAGCCCTCGGCACCCGCCCACACCCCGCACGCCGCCGACCTCAAGGCCGACTGCGCCAACTGCTTCGCCCTGTGCTGCGTGGCCCTGCCCTTCGCGAAGTCCAGCGACTTCGCGGTCAACAAGGCGGCCGGCACCCCCTGCAAGAACCTCGAGCAGGACTACCGCTGCGGCATCCACACCGACCTGCGCCCCAAGGGCTTCACCGGCTGCACCGTCTTCGACTGCTTCGGCGCCGGCCAGAAGGTCTCCCAGGTGACCTTCCTCGGCGAGGACTGGCGCACCTCGAAGCGGACGGCCCGCCAGATGTTCGCGGTCTTCCCCGTCGTACGGCAGCTCCAGGAGCTCCTGCGCCACCTCGCCGAGGCACTCACCCTCCCGGCCGCCCGAGCCCTGCACGCCGAGCTGCTCACCTCGTACGAGGGTCTCGACGCCCTGACCCGCAAGGACGCCGACACCCTGCTCGCCACCGACGTCCCCGCCGTACGGCAGGAGGTCAACGCGCTGCTGCTGCGCGCGGGCGATCTGCACCGCGCCCAGGCCCCGGGCCGTGCCCGCAACCACCGCGGCGCCGACCTGTTCGGCGCCAGGCTCGCCAAGGCCGATCTGCGCGGAGCGAGCCTGCGCGGCGCGGTCCTCGTCGCCGCCGATCTCAAGGGTGCCGACCTGCGGTGGGCGGACATGATCGGCGCGGATCTGCGCGACGCCGATCTCCGCGCGGCCGATCTGCGCGACACGGTCTACCTCACGCAGGCCCAGCTGGACGCGGCCAAGGGCGATGCCAAGACCAAGCTGCCCGCAGGTCTCAGCCACCCGAAGCACTGGGCACCGGACGTGCGTTGACATGCCCGCACGCACCTCCCGATACTGAACGGCCGATCAGTAGTCGCTCCCTTCGGAGGCACCGTGCCCCACACCCCGCTGCTCACCCTCACGTGGACCGACCCCGTCTCCGGACGCCGGGGCCACCTCGTGGTGGACCGTCTCGTGCGCGGGGTCAGCAGCGGCGGACTGCGGATGCGGGCGGGCTGCACGCTCGACGAAGTGGCCGGCCTGGCGCTCGGGATGTCCATGAAGGAGGCCCTCCACTACCGGCCCGGCGCGCGGTACATCCCGCTCGGCGGCGCCAAGGGCGGCATCGACTGCGACCCGCGCTCGCCCGAGGCGTACGGCGTGCTCGTCCGCTATCTGCAGGCGATGCGCCCGTACGTGGAGAGCTTCTGGACCACCGGCGAGGACCTCGGCCTCACTCAGGACGTGGTCGACAAGGCGATGGCGGAGGCGGGCCTGGTCTCGTCGGTGCAGGCCGTGTACCCGCTGCTCGACGACGAGACGGCGGCCCGGCAGCGGCTCACCGACGCTTTCGCGGTACGGGTGGACGGCATCGGTCTCGACGAGCTGGTCGGCGGCTGCGGTGTCGCGGAGTCCGCGCTGACCGCCCTGGACCGCGCCCGGGTCCCGTACGAGGGCACACGGGTCGCCGTGCAGGGCCTCGGCACCATGGGCGGTGCGACCGCGCGGTTCCTGGCGCGGGCCGGCCTGAAGGTGGTGGCGGTCGCCGACGTACGGGGCACCATCGCGAACCCCGACGGCCTGGACGTCGAGGCCCTGCTCGCCGCGCGGGACGCGTTCGGCGCCGTCGACCGCGCGGCCCTGCGCCCGGCCGACCGCGCATTGCCGTCCGACGCCTGGCTTTCGTCGGACGCCGAGATCCTGGTGCCCGCCGCGGTGTCGTACGCGATCGACGAGCACAACCAGCAGCAGATCAGGGCCCGTTGGATCGTCGAGGCGGCCAACATGCCGGTCCTGCCCGAAGCCGAGCAGCTGCTTGCGGCCCGCGGCATCACGGTGCTGCCCGATGTCGTGGTCAACTCCGGTACCAACGCCTGGTGGTGGTGGACACTCTTCGGCGACATCGGCCCCGACGCCGACGAGGCCTTCGCGTACACCCGCGGCGCGCTGCGCGAGCTGGTGGACACGATCCTCGAACGGGCCGCGGCGAACGGCTGCACCCCGCGCGCGGCCGCGCACGCGCTCGCCGCGGAGCGGCTCACCGAGATCGCGCGCCACCACGGCCAGTACCGCTGATCCCCCGGCAAAGCCTCCGGGCCGCCGACCCCGCTCCGTCCCGGCCGGTGATCGCCGACTAGGGTTGGCGGGTGGCCAGGGTCCGGTTGAGTGTGGAGGAGCGACGCGAGGAATTGCTGCGCGCCGCCGTCGAGCAGATCGAGCTGCGGGGTGTCGCGGCCGTCCGGATCGCCGATGTCGCCGCCTCGCTCGGCGTGAGCAACGCCCTTGTCCTGTACCACTTCTCGACCAAGGAGAAGCTGGTCGCCGCGGCCTTCGCGTATGCCGCCGAGGGCGATCTCGCCCATCTGCACAGGCTTCTCGGCCGGCGCACCACGGCGCTGCGCCGGCTGCGTGCCGCGATCCGCTGGTACGCGCCGACGGGCAGCGCCAAGGGCTGGCGGCTGTGGATCGAGGGCTGGGCCGCGGGTCTGCGCGAGCCGGTGCTGCGCAAGGTGACGCGGGACCTCGACCAGCAGTGGAAGCGTGCACTCGCCGAGGTGATCTCCGAGGGGGTCGCGGCGGGCGAGTTCCGCTGCACGGACCCGGCCGCGACGGCGCTCCGGCTGACCGCGCTGCTCGACGGACTCGCCGTACAGAACACCGCGTACGCCACGGGCCCCTCCCGTACGGCGATCCTCACCTGGGTGGACGAGGCGCTGGCCCGTGAACTCGGCCTGGTCCGCGAGGCGTTGACGCAGTCGGCGCGCTGAGCCCCGACAGCATGGGCGCGGCCCGGCGGACACCTGGTCCGCCGGGCCGCGCCCGTACCGCTGCGGTCAGCGGAGCTCGTACACCTCGGTCACCGTGATGCGGTCCTCGATCTCACCGGGCGCGACCGGCACACCCTCCTTGTCGAACTGCACCGCGGGCAGCGCGACGGGCCGCGGCACTCCGCTGTCGCCCTCGTTCACGGACACGAGCCGCCCCAGGCGCATGCCGCTGAGCTTGGCGTACTGCTCGGCCTTGGCGCGGGCGTCCATGTGCGCCGCGGTACGGGCCCGCTCGCGCAGCTTGCCGGTGTCGGCCACGTCGAAGGCGACCGAGTGGATCCGGCCCGCGTCACCCGCGGCGTCCATCACGCTCTGCAGCACGGAGCCGGTCTTCTCGATCTCGCGCACCTTCACCGAGAACACCTGCCCGGCCTGGTAGCCGGTGACCTTGCTGGCGCCGTTCGGCTCGTGCTGCGTCACGGCGGAAACGTTGAGGCTCTCGGTGCGCACGTCCTTGTCCGCGACACCCGCCTTGCGGACAGCGGCGAGCATCGCGTCGGCGGCCCTGTTCTGTGCGGCGAGCGCCTGCTGTGCGGTCTTCGCGGTGCTCTCGACGCCGATGTGCAGGACCGCGATGTCGGGTGCCGCCGAGGACTGCCCGTCCCCGGTGACCGTCACGGTGGTGGGCGCGGGGGCGAGCGCGCTGTGCGGTGCGGGCGCGGCCGGCCCGGCGGCGAGCGCGGGGGCGCCGCCCGCCGCGAGCATGCCGCCGGCGAGGACGGCTGCCGCGGCGGTGCGGACGACGAACGGGGACGGAGTGCGTACGGCCATGAGGTGAGGTCCTCCGGATCGACGGATGGGGCGCGCCCGGGCGGGCGGCCGGGCGCGCGGTCATCCCAGCACCAACGGCCCTCGCGGCCCGTGCGCCACTCCCGCCCCAGGCGTCCTGTCACCTCACCGGTCCAGCAGCGAACGGCTCACGCCGAACCCGGGAACGTCAATACGCGAGGCACCGATTCACGCCATCGGGTGACGACGCTCCGGCGCACCACCCCGACCTCATGCACGGCCCTTAGATTCGAAGCCGGACACCCCGGCCCCCGGTGTCGCCCGAAGAGTGGCAGCAGACGACCTGGGGGAAAGGTGTATCCCTACCCTCCCAACCCCGCGCCTCTCATGCGGCGCGAAGACAGCCGGCTCGTCGTCGAGCTGCACGGCGAGCTCGATGTCGCCATGGTCCTGGCCATCGAGGACCCGCTCAGCGACGAACTCCGTCTGCCCACGACCGAACTCGTCCTCGACATGCGGCTGTTGACCTTCGTCGACTGCAGCGGGATCGCCCTGATCGAACGCCTGCGGCAGCGCCTCGAACTCACGGACGCGCGCATGTTCCTCATCTGCACGGATCCGTTCGTGCTGCGCATCCTGAGCTACCTCGGCGTACCCGACTCCATACCGATCCTGTCGAGCCCGCCCCAGCAGTGGCGCGAGGCCCAGCCCTCCCCCGACGGCAGCTGACCGCCAAGCCAGGCCCGAAGTCCGGCGTCCCGGTCCGGCGTCCGGCGTCCGGCGTCCGGCTACAGCGGGAGCAGATCCGGCCGCTTCGCCGACACATGGTCGCCGGAGGACTCGCCGCGCAGCCGGCGCCCGATCCAGGGCACCAGGTACTCGCGCGCCCACTGGATGTCGTCCCGGCGCACCTCCAGCGTGCTGCGCGGCGGCAGCTCGGGCCAGGGCTGGTCCGGGTCCGCGGGGATCTCCAGGCCGAGCACCTGCGCGGCGCGCAGCGCGACCCGGGTGTGCCCCTCGGGCGAGAGATGCAGCCGGTCGCCGTCCCAGGCGCGCCGGTCCTGCACCGAGCGCAGCGACCACAGATCGAGCACCGGGCACTCGTACCGGTCGGCGATCGCCCGTACGTGTGCCGTGTACGTGGCGATCTTGCCGCGCAGATGCCTGAGCACCGGCACGTTGCGGGTGTCGAAGCCGGTCGTCACGACGACGGTGCCGACGGCCGCGGTCAGGTCGGCGACGGCCCGCTCGAAGCGTTCGGCGACGTCGTCGGGGTCGGTACCGGGGCGGATGATGTCGTTGCCGCCGGCGCAGAAGGTGACCAGCTCGGGCGCGAGCCTCTTGGCGCGCGGCACCTGGTCCTCGACGATCTGGTCGAGCAGCTTTCCGCGGACGGCGAGATTGGCGTAACGGAAGCTGTGCTCGGGGTGGCGGTCGGCGAGCAGGACCGCGAGGCGGTCCGCCCAGCCGACGAAGGAACCGTCGGGGCCGGGGTCTCCGACGCCTTCGGTGAAGCTGTCGCCGATGGCCACATAGGAGGCGAAAGCCGCCGGGGTCACGGCGGTGAGGGCTGCACTGCTGCTGAGGGGTGTCGTCGAATCGTCTGCCACGTCGGCATATTTTTCACCCCAGGACGTGACTTACGCCACCGTAACCACCCTTGACAACGGGTGACATAGCCCACCGCAAAGATTGCCCCAACCCGGAATAGGGCGATGGCCCGGCGGCCGGGACCGTGCGATCCCGGCCGCCGGGCCATCGGAAACTGACGTGACGTCAGAGCGAGACGCCGTGCGAGCGCAGGTAGGCGGCCGGGTCCACGTCCGAGCCGTAGCCGGGACCGGTGCGGACCTCGAAGTGCAGGTGCGGCCCGCTGGAGTTGCCGGTCGAGCCGACCAGGCCGATCTGCGTACCGCCGGAGACGGTCTGGCCGGTGGAGACCGACAACTGCGACATATGGGCGTACTGCGAGTAGTGGCCGTCGGCGTGCTGGATGACGACCTCGTTGCCGTACGAGCCGCTCCATCCGGCGGAGACGACAGTGCCCTCACCGATGGCCTTGACCGGGGTGCCGGAGGCGGCCGCGAAGTCGGTGCCGGTGTGATAGCCGCTGGACCACATGGAGCCTGCGGTCCGGTACTGGGTGGAGACTCCGGCGGCGACCGGGGCGGTGAAGCCGGAGGTGGTGGCGGCGGCCTGCTCGACCTTCGGCTCAGCGGGCTCGGCGGCGGGGGCCTCCGCGGCCTCGGCCTCGTCGGCGGCGCTGCGCGCGGAGGACTTCGAGGCGTCCGCAGTGGACTCCTTCGCCGGTCCGGCCGCACCGGCGGCGGCCTGCACCGCGGCGCCGACCTGCAGCTTCACGCCGGGCAGGATGAGCCGCGGGTCGTCGCCGATGACCTTCTCGTTCGCGGCGTACAGCGGCTTCCAGCCGCCCTCGATGCCGAGGTCGTCGGCTATCGCGGAGAGCGAGTCGCCGGCGACGACCGTGTAGGTCTTGTCGGCCGACCCGGCCTTCTCGACCGGCAGGCTCTTCACCGGAGCGCTCTTCACCGGGGCACTGGACACAGCCGCCTGCGGAGCGACGGCCTGCGGGGTGGCGGCCTGCGCACCCGTCGCGCCGAACAACGGCAGCGCGAGTGCGGCGCCGCCCGTGCCGGCGACGGCGAACGAGCGGGTGAGACGGGCGGGCTTGGGACGGCGGTGCTTACCCTTCGCGGGCATGGCGCATTCCTTCTCCGTCGCCTGCGAGGTGAGCTGTCGGGTTAGGACTGGAGATGTCCCGTCGCGTCATGCGACTTCACCCCAAGCCGCTCCGGTGGGACCGGAAACGGCGTCTTACCGTTGGGTCCCCCGCTCCTGCCGTGCACGGGTGTGGGGCGAATTCCGGTGGCGGCAGGATTGGGCGTCCACCGGTTGTCGGTGACCGTAAGGGAGCGGCGAGCGGGAAAACAAACACCTCAATTCCCTTGGACCACACAGGAGCTGATCCATTCCGGGAATTACCGTCACCCTCCGTGGACGAACGATCTTTACCATCCGCATACCCAGCGGAATTCACCGCCGAAGATCGCCACACACCGTCACGAATATGATCCCGCTCACGCCCGAACCGCCACCACCCTTTAATTCAGGGCCAGTTATCCCTTAGGTCCTGAATCGGGCATTAGGGGCGCACCCGACGGAACCGGTAGACACTGGCATCGAAGTCCCCTTTGAGTCCGGACTCGAGTCCGTGGTGCAGCAGCACGGCACCCCGGTGCACCTCGTCCGTCCCGACGCGTTCGTACGCGGCGTCGGCGGCGATCCCGCGCAGCCGCACCCGCGGCGCGGGCTCGCCGTAATGCTGCGCCTGCAGCCAGGCGAGCACGACGACCTCGTCCCCGCGTACGTACTGCACCGCGCTCAGTCCGCCGCCGGGAGCGCGCAGCCGGTAGAGCGCGCCGAGCTGCACGGTCTCCCTGATCTCCTTGTAGAGGGAGACCCACGAACGCGCCTCGTCGAGCTCGTCCGCCGTCCACTCGGCCAGGTCGCCGCCCACCCCGAGCACCCCCGCCATCGCGCTCACGAAGCGGAAGCGCAGCGAGCTGACCCGGTCGTTCAGCTGCACATTCGGACTGTCCGTGACCCACGCGGCCATGACCCGCGCCGGATGGATCTGGGTGAAGCCGTGCTGGATGGCGAGCCGGTCGAGCGGGTCCGTATTGTCCGAGGTCCACACCTGATCGGTGCGGGCGAGCACGCCGAGGTCGATACGGCCGCCGCCGCCCGAGCAGGACTCGAAGGCGACTCCGGGATGGGCCGCGCGCAGCCGGTCGAGCAGTCGGTAATAGGCATGCACATGCTCATTCCACAACCTTTGCGGATAGCTCTCACCCGGCCAGCCGGCATCGGTGAAACAGCGGTTGAAGTCCCACTTCACATAGTCGATCGGCGCCGAGGAAAGCAGCGTGTGCAGCTGCTCCCAGAGGTAGTCCTGTACATCTTCGCGCGCCAGATTCAGCACCAGTTGGTTGCGGAATTCGGTCCGCCTGCGACCTGGATGGTGCTGCACCCAGTCGGGATGCGACCGGTACAGATCGCTGTCGGCGTTCACCATTTCCGGTTCGACCCAGATTCCGAACTGCATTCCCAGGGCATGCACTTCGTCCGCGAGCGGCTTCAGACCGCCCGGGAAACGCTCGGGGTTGGGCGTCCAGTCACCGAGCCCGGCCCGGTCACTGACCCGCGCACCGAACCACGCGTCGTCCACGACGAACAGTTCCACGCCCATCTCGGCCGCGCGGCGCGCGAGTTCGAGCTGCTGCGGAGCGGAGATGTCGAATCCGGTCGCCTCCCAGGAGTTGAAGAGCACCGGCCGCACCCGGTCCGCGTCCGGGATCACATGCTCCAGCTGGTACGCGTGCCAGGCCCGGCTCGCGCCGCCGAATCCCCCGTCGCTCCACAGCCCCGCGAAGACCGGCGTACGCCAGGTCTGCCCCGGTTCGAGCAGCACCTGCCCGGAGTCGTCGTGCCCCGTCCCGCCGGTGATCTGCACCAGCCCGTTCGGCAGCTTCTGTACGGCGATGCGCCACGCGCCCGACCAGCCGAGCGCACAGCTGTAGACCTCTCCGTGCTCCTCCCCCGCGCCCTCGGCGTCCAGCGCCACCCACGGCAGGTGCTGGTGCCCGGTGTGCCCGCGCCGGCTGCCGATCACATGCTCGCCGTACGCGAGCGGAACCCGCTCGACGCGCGACTCGGCGGCCCAGCGGCCGTGCAGCTGCGTGAGCCGCCAGGCGTCGCGCTCGGGCAGCGTCCACGCCGCGGAGTCCGCACGCAGCACCTCGACGGCGGGCCCCGCGCCCTCGTGCACCAACTCGGCGTCCCGCTCGACGACATCGCCCCGCATCCCGTACCGCAGGGTGATGCGCAGACCGTGCACGTCGTCGGCGAACGCCAGCTTCAGGACCTCGCCGTCCCGCGCCGCCTCCACGAACCGCCATTCCGTACCGCGCACTTCGGGCGTCCGCACCGACAAGGCGGGCCGTACGAACCGCGGACCACCCTCGACGGGGTACTCCTCCCGTCCGTCCAGCGGCGACTCGAACCCGCGCTCCTGAGGCGCAGGTTGGGCCGCAAGGGCCTCGGCGTCGGCAAGCGCAATGCGCGGCCCCCAGTGCAGATGCAGCAGCTCGTCGCGGTCCGTCAGCATCAGCGCATAGCTGCTCGTGGGGCCCGAGAGCAGCCACATCCGTCCGTCGCCGCCGACCTCGATCATCAGGCCCCCACCACTCATCAACAGATTCCGACAGGTACGCGCAGTTACGCACATCATCTGCGGTCCTCGCCGTCCCCCGCAATGGTCCGGCACCCGTCGTTCGCGGGAAGTTCGCCCATACCGACTGGCCAGGATGTGCGGGCGGTCGCAGATGATTGCCCCAGGAATCCATGTCGTATCGTCGGATGCGCGTGCACCTGATGCGCAGCCGCCGGCAGTCCTGCCGGCGACCACAGTGGGAGGAGCCCCCGTGACGCAGCAGATCCCGTCGACAGAGCCGGAACTCGCCGGGGTACGCAATTTCCGCGATGTGGGCGGCCTGCCCACCACGGACGGCCGGAGCGTGCGCCACGGTGTGCTGTTCCGCAGCGGCCATCTCGCCCATGCCACCGCGTCGGACGCGGAGTTCCTCGCGTCGCTCGGCCTGCACACGATCTTCGACTTCCGCAACGCGGCCGACCAGAAGCTCGAGGGCGCAGATGTCGAGCTGCCCGGTGTGCGCAATCTGAATCTGCCGCTGACCGACCCGGCCGACGGCGCCGAATTCTGGCAGATGGTCCGTGACGGCCATGTCGACGAGCTGCGCAAGATCCTCGGCGACGGCAAGGCCGCGGCACGGATGGCCACCACGTACCGCGTGATCGTCCGCGACCGCACCGCCGACCACACACGCGTTCTCGCCGAACTGGCCGAGGACAGCGTCCCGGCGCTGATGCACTGCGCCGCGGGCAAGGACCGCGCGGGCCTGTCGATCGCGGTGACGCTGCTCGCGATCGGTGTCGAGCGCGAGGCGATCATCACGGACTACCTGGAGTCCAACGCCAAGCACCGCCGCTACAAGGTGCGCCGCTCCAGCGACGCCCCCGAGGCCTGGTCGCCCGAGGTGATGGAGCTGCTCAGCCCGCTGTTCGACGCGCGCGCCGAGTATCTGGAGGCGGCTTTCGACGAGATGGAGCAGAACTGGGGCTCCGTCGAGCGCTATCTCGAAGAGGGCCTGGGCGCCACCGCCGAGGTCCGCGAGAAGCTGCGCGCCCGCCTGCTGGACTGATCACCGCGCTCGGAGGCCGACGGCAGCCGGCCCCGGGTCACCGCGCTCGGAGGCCCCGGCAGCCGGACCCGGGTCACCGCGCTCGGAGGCCCCGGCAGCCGGACCCGAGTCACCGTGCTCGGGGGTCACTGATTGCGACCCCCGAGCACGAACAGCAGGTACACGAAGAACGCGAAGAAGTGCCCCGCGACCAGGTAGACGAACAGCCGGATCACCAGGCCGCGCGGGAACCTGTCCTCGATGAACCGGCGTGCGCCGCTGGGGGATTCGGGCTTCATGACCGGCTCGCTTTCGTGGGCGCACCGAGGCAGAGCGCCTCGGCCGGGCTCTGCAACAGGGTGTGGACGAAGAGGAGTTCGGCCCCTTCGGGTTCGGCGGCCGCGATACGGTGCGGGGTCGCCGAGTCGAAATGGGCGCTGTCACCGGGTCCCAGGACATACGCGGTGTCGGCGAGCCGCAGCCGCAGCCGGCCGCTGAGCACATACAGCCACTCCTCGCCGGGGTGCACCCGCACGATGTCGCCCTGTGCCCCGTACGGCACCTCGACTCTCAGCGCCTGCATCCCGCGCCCGGACGCCCCGGCCTGGCGGTAGGTCCAGCCGCCGGCCACGCTCGGTTCCGTCTCGGCGGCGCGGAGCACGGACTGGCGCTCGGCGGGGGTCTCGCCGAGCAGCTCCGAGACCGTCGTACCGTAGATACGCGCCAGCGTGAGCAGCATCGGCAGCGACGGCTGGCGGTGCCCGGTCTCCAGACGGGACAGGTGCGCGGGCGACAGGCCCGCTGATGCGGCGGCCGCTTCGAGGGTGAGCGAGGCGCGGCGGCGCAGCGCCCGCAGCTGGGGCGCGACACCCAGGAGCGCGTCAGGTACCGCGGGGTCGGCAGGACTCATGCTGCCGATTCAGCCAGACCCTTGCCCCTGCGGCAAGTTTTTTGCCTCAGAGGCAAAGATCCCGCCGTCCTAGCGGTTGGCCACCGCCTGCTTCACCAAGGTCTTCCCGAAGTCCCACATCAGGGCTCCCCCGCTGTGCGCATCGTCCATCACGGCGGTGAACGCCTCGACGAAGCGGTCCACGTCCCGCTCCCCGATGATCAGCGGCGGAATCAGCTTGATGACCTCCAGATGGTCCCCGGAGACCTGGGTGAGAATCCGGTGCTTCTGCAGCAGCGGCACCACGACCATCTGCGCGAAGAGCCCCTTGCGCGCCACCTGGAGCGCGGCCCAACGGCTGCGCAGCTTGAGCGAGTTGGGCCGGCCGAACTCGATCCCGATCATCAGGCCGCGGCCGCGTACGTCGTGAAGCAGCTCAAAGCGGTCGACGAGCGCGGCGAGCCGTGACTTGAGCAGCTCACCGGTGGCGCGCGCGTTGGCGACGATCTGCTCGTCCTCCATGACCGTGAGCACGGCCAGCCCCGCCGCCATCGCCTGGGCGTTGGAGCCGAAGCTCGCCGAGTGCACCAGGACCCGGTCCATCGACGAGTAGACCTTCTTGAAGATCCAGTCCTTGCCGAGCGTCGCACCGACCGGCACATAGCCCCCGGACAGCGCCTTGGCCACGCACAGGAGGTCCGGCTCGACGCCTTCCTCGTGCTGGTACGCGTAGAAGTCTCCGGTCCGCCCGAGCCCCGTCTGCACTTCGTCGGCGATGAGCAGCGCCTTGTGCTTGTGGAGCAGCTCCTGCGCGGCCCGCAGATACCCGGGCGGCGCCTCGTGGACGCCCTTGCCCTGGATCGGCTCCACGATCAGCCCGGCGACATCGCCCTTCTTCAACTCCCGTGCCAACGCGTCCAGATCGCCGAGTTCGACCGGAGTGTCGGGGAGCAGCGGTGCGAAGCCGTCCCGGAAGCCGGACTCGCCGTTGACGGACAGCGAGCCGGTGGTCAGGCCGTGGAAGGCGTGGGTGCAGTAGAGGATGCGCGGCTTGCCGGTCGCGTACCGGGCGAACTTCAGCGCGGTCTCGACCGCCTCCGTACCGCTGTTGCCGAAGAACACCCGGTCCAGATGCGGCGAGTGCGCGAGCAGCTTCTCCGCGAGCAGCCCGGGCAGCGGCTGGCAGTCGAAGCGGGTGAGGTCCGCAAGCGAGGCGTCGAGCACGTCGTGCAGCGCCTTGCGCACGACGGGGTGGTGGCGGCCGAGCCCCATGACTCCGAAGCCGGCGAGCATGTCCAGGTAGTCCCGGCCCTCGGCATCCCAGAAGTACGCGCCCTCGGCCCGCTCGTAGACCTTGTCGAAGCCGATGGTGTGCAGCATCCGCGGCAGCTGGTGGTTGAGGTGACGGCTGTGCAGCTCATAGCGCTCGCCACCGCGCTCGGCAAGCAGCCTGCCAAGGTCGAACCCCTTGGCGGCGTCCGGCCCGCTCCCTGCCTCGTCCCGCTTGATGACCTCGTCCGTCATCCGTTGCTTCCTTCTTTCTGCTCAGAGCCTGCCCCTGAACCCCCGTCGTTCGCGCGCAGCGCGGGCGCAGCGGCGTTCGGTGCGTGCGCTCGGCGCGCGGCGTCACAGGTCATGTGGCGGAGCCACCTGTCCTGGGGCGCCGTGCGCCGAGGGTGCGTGCCGGGCGTCGGGGCGCAGGCGGGGGTTCAGGGGCGGGCTCTTACGGTCCCACGTGGCCCCGATCCGGCCCGCGATGTCCACCGCGGTGAGGCCCAGGTCGGCGAGCACTTCGCCGCGCTTGGCGTGCGCGAGGAACTGGTCGGGGATGCCGAAGCTCCGTACCGGCAGATCCACCTCGGCGTCCTGGAGTGCCTGGGCGACGGCCGAACCCACCCCGGAGGCGCGGCTGTTGTCCTCGACGACGGCCACCAGCTTGTGGGTGGAGGCCAGTTCGGGCAGCGCGAGGTCGACCGGCTTGATCCAGCGCGGGTCGACGACCGTGCAGCCGATGCCGCGGCCTTCGAGCAGCTCCGCGGCCTTCAGGCAGACCGGAGCCATCACGCCGACCGCGACGAGCAGCACATCCTCCCCGGCACCGCGATGCAGCACGTCCATGCCGCCCACCCGGTCGAGCGCCGGGATCTCGGGGCCGACCGACTCCTTGGGGAAGCGCACCAGAGTGGGCGCGTCGTCCACGTCGACCGCTTCCCTGAGCTGGGCCCGCAGTTGTGCGGCGTCGCGCGGCGCGGCGATCCGCAGACCGGGCACGACCTGGAGCACGGACAGATCCCACATGCCGTTGTGCGAGGCCCCGTCGACGCCGGTGACGCCCGCCCGGTCCAGGACAAAGGTGACCCCGCACTTGTGCAGCGCCACGTCCATCAGGAGCTGGTCGAAGGCCCGGTTGAGGAATGTCGCGTAGATCGCGACGACCGGGTGCAGACCGCCGGTCGCGAGGCCGGCCGCCGACACCGCGGCGTGCTGTTCGGCGATGCCCACGTCCCAGACCCGGTCCGGGAACCGCTCGGCGAAGGCGCCGAGGCCGACGGGATGCAGCATGGCCGCCGTGATCGCCACGACGTCCGGCCGCTCCTCGCCGATCTTGACGATCTCGTCCCCGAACACCGAGGTCCAGGAAGGCCCGTTGGACGGCGCGAGCGGCTCGCAGGTCAGCGGGTCCATCACCCCGACCGTGTGGAAGTGGTCCTCCTCGTGCGCGAGCGCCGGCTCGTAACCGCGGCCCTTCTCGGTGAGGCAGTGCACGAGCACCGGCCCGTGGAACCGCTTGGCCCGGCTCAGCGCCGATTCGACCGCCGCGATGTCATGACCGTCGATCGGCCCCACGTACTTGAGCCCCAGATCCTCGAACATGCCCTGCGGCGCGAACGCGTCCTTGAAGCCCTTCTTCGCCCCGTGCAGCGACTCGTACAGCGGCTGCCCGATCACCGGTGTGTGCTGGAGCACCTCCTTGCCCCAGGCCAGGAAGCGTTCGTAGCCGTCCGTCGTGCGCAGGGTCGCGAGATGGTTGGCGAGACCGCCGATGGTCGGCGCGTACGAGCGCTCGTTGTCGTTGACGACGATGATCAGCGGGCGGTCCTTGGCGGCCGCGATGTTGTTCAGCGCCTCCCAGGCCATCCCGCCGGTCAGCGCGCCGTCCCCGATCACCGCTACGACATGGCCGCCGTCGCCCCGTACCTGAGCGGCCTTGGCGAGACCGTCCGCCCAGCCGAGCGCGGTCGAGGCATGGCTGTTCTCGACGATGTCGTGCTCGGACTCCTCCCGCGAGGGATAGCCGGACAGGCCGCCCTTGCCGCGCAGCTTGGAGAAGTCCTTGCGTCCGGTGAGCAGTTTGTGGACATAGCTCTGGTGGCCGGTGTCCCAGACCAGGCGGTCGACCGGCGAGTCGAAGACCCGGTGCAGCGCGATGGAGAGCTCCACCACGCCCAGGTTGGGGCCCAGATGACCGCCGGTCCTGGCCACCGCGTGGACCAGGAACTCCCTGATCTCCTCGGCCAGTTCGGCCAGTTCCTCCTCGGCCAGCGCCTTCACATCGCGCGGCCCCCGAATGGTCTCCAGGATCGTCACGCCGGGCCCCCTCTCGGTTGGTTGCTCAACCTGCAATGTGCGCCTTACTGCACGGTCACGGCGGGTTCCCCGGACTCCACGCCGTCCTTTTCCATCTGTTCGGCGAGCTTCATGGCCTCGTCGATCAGCGTCTCGACGATCTTCGACTCCGGTACGGTTCTGATCACTTCGCCCTTGACGAAGATCTGGCCCTTGCCGTTGCCGGAGGCGACCCCGAGGTCCGCCTCGCGCGCCTCGCCGGGCCCGTTCACCACGCAGCCCATGACGGCCACGCGCAGCGGCACCTCCATGCCTTCGAGCCCGGCCGTCACCTCGTCGGCCAGTTTGTAGACATCGACCTGGGCGCGGCCGCAGGACGGGCAGGAGACGATCTCCAGGCGACGCTGCTTCAGCCCCAGGGACTGGAGAATCTGCAGGCCCACCTTGACCTCCTCGGCGGGGGGCGCCGACAGCGAGACACGGATGGTGTCACCGATGCCCTCGGACAGCAACGCACCGAACGCGACCGCGGACTTGATCGTGCCCTGGAAGGCCGGGCCCGCCTCCGTGACCCCGAGGTGCAGCGGATAGTCGCAGACGGCCGCGAGCTGCCGGTACGCCTGGATCATCACGACCGGGTCGTTGTGCTTGACCGAGATCTTGATGTCCTGGAAGCCGTGCTCCTCGAAGAGGGAGGCCTCCCACAGCGCCGACTCGACCAGCGCCTCGGGCGTCGCCTTGCCGTACTTCTTGAGCAGCCGTGCGTCCAGGGAGCCCGCGTTGACGCCGATGCGGATCGGGGTCCCGGCCGCCGACGCGGCGCGGGCGATCTCCTTCACCTTGTCGTCGAACTGCTTGATGTTCCCGGGGTTCACGCGGACCGCGGCGCAGCCCGCGTCGATCGCCGCGAACACGTACTTCGGCTGGAAGTGAATGTCCGCGATCACCGGGATCTGCGATTTACGGGCGATGGTCGCGAGCGCGTCCGCGTCGTCCTGCGTGGGGCAGGCGACGCGGACGATCTCACAGCCGGACGCGGTCAGTTCGGCGATCTGCTGCAGCGTCGCGCCGATGTCCGAGGTGCGCGTGGTGGTCATCGACTGCACGGAGACGGGAGCGTCGCCGCCGACGGCCACCGATCCGACCTGGATCTGCCGCGACCGGCGCCGCTCGGTGAGCGAGACCGGCAGCGACGGCATCCCCAGGGAGACGGGTTCCATCACGTCACCCGCGGTTCGACGCGATGGTCTCGCGCATCGCCCGCAGGGACTCCTTGAGGGAGCCCATGGTGGCGAGCACGGCCGTCGGCTCGTAGCCGCAGTGCGCCATGCAGTTGGCGCAGCGCGGGTCCTTGCCCCGCCCGTACGCGTCCCAGTCGGTGTCCTCGATGAGCTGCCGGTACGTCGGCACATACCCGTCGCTCATCAGATAGCAGGGCTTCTGCCAGCCGAACAGCGAGTAGTTGGGGATCGCCCAGGCCGTGCACGGGAAGTCCACCTTGCCCTCGAGGAAGTCGAGGAACAGCGGCGAGTGGTTGAGCCGCCAGCGCCGCCGGTTGCCGCCCGCGAAGGCCTTCTTGAACAGCTCACGGGTCTGCTCCACGCCGAGGAAGTGCTCCTGGTCGGGCGCCTTCTCGTACGCGTACGCGGGCGAGAGCATCATCTCGTCGACCTTGAGGTCGTCGTTCAGGTAGTTGAGGACCTCGATGATGGTCTGCGGGGTGTCCGTGTTGAAGAAGGTGGAGTTGGTGGTGACGCGGAAGCCGCGCTTCTTGGCCTCCTTGATGGCCTCCACCGCCTCGTCGAACACACCCTCCTTCGCCACGGATTCATCGTGCCGCTCCCGCATTCCGTCGATGTGCACGGCGAACGCGAAATAGGGAGAGGGCTTGAATTTGTCCATCTTTTTGCGCAGGAGCATCGCATTGGTGCAGAGGAAGACATATTTCTTCTTCGCCACCAACTGCCGCACAATCTCGTCGATCTGCGGATGCATCAACGGTTCGCCACCGGCGATCGACACCATCGGCGCACCGGATTCGAGCACCGCTCCCACGGCCTGCGCCACGGGCATCCGCTGCTTGAGCACCCCCGCGGGGTGCTGGATCTTGCCGCAGCCCTCGCAGGCGAGATTGCACGCGTACAACGGCTCGAGCTCCACGATCAGCGGGAACTTGTCCCGCTTCCGCATTTTCTGCTCGGCAAGATATGTCGCGACCTTGATGGACTGTCGAAGGGGCATGGCCATCTGGCTCACCTCCGGGGGAGCAGCAAAGAACGGTGCCATTCATAGAAAGCAGGGAGTACCGAACGAAGAACGCGGAAGGCTGATATTCCACCGCGCACCGTGCTGATACGGACCAGTTCATGTTCCGGGGCGTCCACGACCACCCGGACGGCCGCAACGGGCCGGGAACCCCCGGCGCGGGCGGTGTGCAGGGTCGCGGCGGACTCCATGTCCACCGCGATCGAGCCCTTGGCGAGCAGTTCGGCGCGTTCGTGTCCGCGCACGACATGGGCGGAGCCGGTGAGCGGCCCGGTGTGCACGGTCCGCCCGGGTACCGCCTTGACCAGCTCCTTGACCAGCAGTTCGGCGCCTTCGCAGGGTGTGCTGCCACGCTCGTCGACCGTGTGCTCGGCGACGACCAGATCACCCGGGTGCATCCCGGGCGCGAGGCCGGCGCAGAAGCCGGTGGCGATCACGGCGGCGCCCTGCAGCCGGCGGTCGGCGAGCGTGCGCCTGACCGCGCGCTCGGCGGCCTTCGGTCCCATACCGGTGCGCAGTACGGTGACCGGTCCCGCGGCTCCGCCGCGGTCTCCGCTGCGCAGGGCGAGCTTCTCGATGCCCAGCGCACAGGCGATGAGCAGCGGAGCCGGCGGTTCGTGCGTGGTGCTCATCAACCCCCCTCGTGGCCATGGCCGTTGAGATAACGACCGAGCGCCGTCAGCGGGAACACCTGGCGGTACAGGTGGTAGTTGATGGAGAAGTCCCAGGGGAATCCGGTGCCGGTGAAGTACGGCTCGTCCCAGCTGCCGTCCTCGCGCTGCGTCTCGGCCAGCCAGGTGATGCCGCGCTCGACGGCCTTGGACTCCCGCTCCCCCGCCGCGAGCAGCGCGAGCAGCGCCCATGCGGTCTGCGACGGAGTGGACTCCCCGCGGGCCACCCAGGACTCGTCCACGTACGACCGCAGGTCCTCGCCCCAGCCGCCGTCGTCGTTCTGCACCGACTCCAGCCAGTCCACGGCCCTGCGGATCGCGGGGTGCGCGGCGGGCAGTCCGGCGGCCACGAGGGCGGGGACCACGGACCCGGTCCCGTACAGGTAGTTGACGCCCCAGCGGCCGAACCAGGCGCCGTTCGCCTCCTGTTCGGCGAGCAGCCAGGTGATGCCGCGCCGGGTGCGCGGATCGTGCGCCTTGCCCTCGCCCGCGAGGAACTCGACCACATGGGCGGTGACATCGGCGGACGGCGGGTCGATGACCTCACCGAAGTCGCAGAACGGCAGCCGGTTCGGGAACGGGCTGGTGTTGTCCACGTCGAACGCGGCCCAGGCGCCGTTCTTCGACTGCATCCCGTACGTCCAGGTCGTGGCCCGCCTGACCGCGGCGTCCACCCGCGCGGGGTCGGGGTGGCGGACCCGGCGCAGCGCGAGCGCGACCTCGGCGGTGTCGTCGATGTCCGGGTAGTTGTCGTTGTGGAACTCGAACGCCCAGCCACCGGGAGCCAGCCCCGGCCGCCGCACCGACCAGTCACCGGGCCGCGCGATCTCCTCCGCCAGCATCCAGTCGACGGCCTTCACCAGGGCCGGATGGTCGGCGGGCAGCCCCGCGTCGGCCAGCGCGATGGTGGCGAGGCAGGTGTCCCAGACGGGCGACTGGCAGGCCTCGATCATCCGGGCGCCGTCCTCGCGCCAGACGACGAACCGGTCGAGCGAGGCGAGACCTTCGCGCAGGACGGGGTGGTCGAGGTCGTAGCCGAGCAGATGCAGGGCGATCACGGAGTAGACCGCGGGCGGCTGGATCCCGCCCCAGCAGCCGTCGTTCTCCTGCCGCTCGACGATCCACCGCCCCGCGGACCGCATCGCCATCCGCCGCAGCCCCGGCACGGCCACCTTCTGATACGTGTGCAGCACCTTGTCGAGCCGCTGGAACAGGCCGTCCCAACTGGCCACCGGGGCAAGGGGCTTGCGCGGGTTGGGATTGCGGTGGTCGGTGTGCAGCTCGTCGAGCGCGAACGGCGCGGGCCGCACGGGCCGCTTCGCCGAGACGATGGTGAGCGGCACGATGGTCTGCCGCGCCCAGCACCCGAAGTCGTAGATGTTGAGCGGGAACCACTTCGGGAAGTAGATGAGCTCCGGCGGCAGTTCGGGCAGGTCGTCCCACTTCCACCAGCCGAACAGCGCCAGCCAGATCCGCGTGAACACCCGCGCGGAGGCGATGCCTCCCTGGGCGCGGATCCACGCCGAGGCCTTCGCCATGTGCTCGGCCTCGGGATCGTCACCGGCGAGCCGCAGCGCGACATAGGCCTCGACCGTGGTGGACAGCTCACCAGGTCCGCCGTAGAAGGTGGCCCAGGTGCCGTCGGGGCGCTGTTCGCCCCGGATGAACAGCGCGGAGGCCTGCGTGGTCTTCTCGTCCCTGATCCCCAGGAACTGCCGGAGCAGCAGATCCTCGGCGTCCATCGTCACGTTCGTCTCGAGATCGCCCTTCCACCACCCGTCTTCGTCCTGGTGAGCGAGCAGATACTCGATCGCACGCTGATTGGCCCGCCGAGCCCCGTCGAGCGCGGCAGGCGTGTGTGCGGATTCGCTGGCCGCGGGAGCACGGGGCGGGATCGCCCCGGCGCTGCCGTCGGTCGTCGCTGTCATGGCTTCCCCTTCGTGCAGTGTGGATTGCTGCTGTGCTGGGGTTCGCCGTCGGCCGATGCCTTGACTGCTGCTGTGTCAGTGCGGTCTGGGCACCGGCCGGCGACTGCGCGTCATATGAGGCTGCTGGTCCGCTTGTCGATGGTGATCATCTCTTCCGTACGACGACGAAGTCGGCGAGCGCCGCGAGCTGCGCCCTGACCCGCTCCGGCATCTCCACGCTCTCGATCGCCTGCAGCGCGATGGTGTGCTGCCTGCGGGCCTCCTGAGCGGTCCACTCGCGGCCGCCCGCCTCCTCGATGAGCGCGGCGCGGTGCGCGAACTCCGCCTCGGAGAAGTTCTCGAAGTCGTTCGCCTTGGCGTCGGCGGCGAGCAGCTGCCCGAGCTCCTCGGACGCGGGCCCGCCGGCGGCGAGCGCTGCCACCACCGGCAGGGACTTCTTGCGCTGCCGCAGATCGCTCCAGGTCTGCTTGCCGGTGGACTCCGGGTCGCCCCAGATGCCGAGCAGGTCGTCGACCGCCTGGAAGGCGAGACCGAGGTGGTAGCCGTACTTCTCCAGGGTGTCGGCGGTCTTGTCGTCCGCGCCGCCGAGCACCGCACCGATGGAGACGGCGCAGGCGAGCAGCGCGCCCGTCTTGTTGCCCTCCATCTCCAGGCACTCCTCGACGGTGACCCGCTCGCGGTGCTCGTACGAGATGTCCTGGGCCTGACCGTCGATCAGCGCCCGGGTGGCCGCGGTGAGACGGCGCGTGGCGCGTCCGGCCTCGACGGTGTCGAGTTCGAGCAGCACCTCGCCCGCGAGGGCGAAGAGGGCATCGCCGACGAGGATCGCCTGCGCCGGGCCGTGCACCTTCCAGACCGTGTCGCGGTGGCGGCGCTGCTCGTCGCCGTCCATCAGGTCGTCGTGCAGCAACGAGAAGTTGTGCACCAGCTCAACGGCGACGGCACCCGGGATGCCCACCTCGGGCGCCGCGCCCGCCGCCTCGGCGGAGAGCAGCGCGAGCGCGGGACGTACGGCCTTGCCGCCGTCGCCGTCGGAGGGCCGGCCCTCCGCGTCGATCCAGCCGAAGTGGTACGCGGCGACGGTGTCCATCGGCGGCGCGAGCCGGTCGACGGCGGCGCGCAGCACCGGCGTGGCCATCGTCCGGCCGCGCTCGAGCAACGCCGTCACGTCGACGGTGTCCCCCTGCCCGTGGTCGGCGGCCGCCATGGCCGAAGGCTCAGTCGGCACTGTCTCTCCTCTGGTTCCGGTGGTGGTGCTGGTACTCATGCCGCCTCCTCGAACAGGTGGTCGTGGGGACGGCCGAGTGTGCCGAGTGCGGCCCGTGCGGCCGCTGCGCCGCTGCGGACGGCGCTCTCCATGGTCGCGGGCCACCCGGTGGCGGTCCACGCGCCGGCCAGATACAGGCCGGGAGCTCTGGTGCGCGGGCCCGGCCGCAGCCGGCCCACGCCCGGGGTGGGCGCGAAGGTGGCGGTGCGCTCGCGCGTGACGAAGAAGTCGCGCACCTGCGCTCCGCGCGCGGCCGGAAGCAGCCGCTTCAGCTCGGGCAGATACCGCTCGCGCAGTTCGGCCACGGGTGCGTCGATCTCGTTCTGCGCGATGGACTGCGATACGGCGAGGTACTGTCCGCCGCCGTTCAGACCCGAGGCCTCCGTGCGGTCGAACACCCACTGGACGGGGGTGCCGAGCGCGGCGAAGAAGGGCTGCCTGAGCACCTTGCGGTCGTAGATCACATGCAGGTTGAGGATCGGCGCGGTGCCGATCTCCAGGAGCTGGTCCTTCGCGTCGAGCGCGCCGTCGGGCAGAAGTTCGTGCGCCTCGCGCTGCGGTACCGCGAGCACGATCGTTTCGGCGGCGATCTCCTCGCCGTCCGTGCGGACGCGCCAACCGCCCGTCTCCGTACGGGAGATGCCCGCGACCTTGGCGCGCAGCTCCGTGCGGACACCGGCCTTGTCGAGGGCCTCGCGGGCGAGCTTGTCGTGCAGGTCGCCGAGGGGTACGCGGGCCCAGCCGATGTCGGCGGCACCCGGCTCGGAGAGCAGCCCGGTCTTGAACACCATGGCCGCGAGCCCGAGCGAGGAGTCCCCCGCGACGGCGTTGAGGGTGGCGATGCCGACGAGGTCCCACAGCGCCTCGATGGCGCGCGCCGACTGCCCGTGCCGGCCCAGCCAGGTGCCGAAGTCCTCGTCGTCGAGCGCGGGGTCGGCGAGGTCGAGCGCCTTGAGCGCGAGGGCGGCACGGCCGACCTTGGCGCGCTCGGCGAGCGAGAGATGCGGATACGTGGCGAGGCTGCGGGCCAGATGCAGCGGTACGGGAAGCCCCGCGCGCCGCAGCCGTCCCAGCCGGGGGCTCGGCGTCGCGACATCGAGCACCGGCACGTCGAGCCGGTCCTGCAGCGGCGCGAGCGCGGCGCCGTCCACGCGGTCCAGAAACCAGCGGTAGGCCGTACAGCATCGCAAGTAGACGTGCTGGCCGTTGTCCACGGTCAGATCGCCGCGCTGGAACGAGAAGGCCAGACCGCCGAGCCGCGGCCGGCCTTCGAGCAGCGTGACGTCCAGGCCCGCGTCGGCGAGGCCGAGGGCCGCGGTGATGCCGGCGAGTCCGCCGCCGACCACCACCGCGGAGCGGCTCTCGGCGCCGTCGGCCTGCGTTTCCTGCGCGGTCATACGCCCTCCCCCGCGGCCTTGCCCGGGATGAACTCCTGGTGGGTCATCTCAGTCTGGGACGCCGATCGCCAGTGGAGGGTTGCTTGTCGCTTGGGGGGATTTGCCCGGGCATCGTAAGGGATGCGGGTATCGGTCGGGATGATGAGGCACACCCCGTACAAACCGCGAGGATGCCTCATGGTCACGCCCGCCTCCCGGCGGATGTGTGACGGGCGATGCTGCGGGCGTCGAAACCGGACAGACCGCGGACCGCGACATAGGCCTTCTCGCGTCCCGGCAGCGAGACACGGCCGCGCAGGACGGCCTCGGGGTCGCGCTCGATGCGGTCGAGCAGCCGGCGGTAGATGCCGGCCATCGCGGCCACGCAGGCGCCGCTGCGCCGGTCCAGCATCGGCAGGAGCCGGTAGCCCTCGGCGAACAGGGCGCGTGCGCGGCGCACTTCGAAGTGCACGAGGCCCGCGAAGTCCGAGCCGGCCGGCGGCTCGGCGCCGGCGAATCCGGCCGAGCAGCCGAACTTGGCCAGGTCGTCGGCGGGAAGGTAGGTACGGCCACCTTCGGCATCCTCGCGAACGTCCCTGAGGATGTTGGTGAGTTGAAGCGCCAGGCCCAGCGTGTCGGCGTACTCGGCGGCGCGTTCCGCGTGCCGCGCGCCGGGCGCGGTGCCGAACACGCCGAGCGAGAGGCGGCCGATGGCGCCCGCGACGCAGCGGCAGTAGACCTTGAGGTCGTCCCAGGTCTCGTAGGTCTCGCCGCGGACGTCCATCAGGACGCCGTCGATCAGCTCGTCGAGCCCGTCGAGCGGGATCGGGAAGGTGCGTGCGGCATGCGCGAGCGCGACGCCCACCGGGTCGGTGTCGTCCTCGTCGACGCGGCCTGCGCGGATACGGTCGAGCAGCTCACGGGTCTCCTCGAGGCGGGCCTGCTTGACCTCGGGCGGGAGCGCACCGTCACCGATGTCGTCCACGCGGCGCGAGAACGCGTACAGCGCGGACATCGCGCGCCTCTTGGGCGTGGGCAGCAGCCTGATCCCGTAGGCGAAATTGCGCGCCTGCTGACCGGTGACGGCCTCGCAGTAGCTGTACGCGGCGAGCACGGGGGCGCCGGCGGTACTGATCCCCTCCATGGCCTCGCTCACCCCTCTCCACGGTCGGGTCGCAGGACTGCGCCCACCTCGCGAAGGAGCTGGGGCTTGGTGGGCTTGGGCGGTCCGGGGAGCACGTCGTACTCGGCGGCGGCGATGGCGCGGAGAGCCGCCCGTCCCCCGGCGACGAAGCCGGCGAGCAACAGCTTGAGCCTGCCGTGGACGCTACCCACGAGCGGGGTGCCTTCATTCAGGAGCCGGCGCGCGCGTTCTGCTTCGTATGCGATGAGTGAGCGCACCGCCGCGCCCGCGTGCGCCCGCGCGAGATCGGACTCCTGCACCGAGCAGCGCTTCATGTCCTCGGCGGGCAGATAGATGCGGTCGCGGGCCAGGTCCTCGGAAACGTCCTGGAGATGTTCGACGATCTGCAGCGAGGTGCACACGGCGTCCGAGCGGCGTACGCGCTCGGGGGTCTCGGTGCCGGTCACGGCGAGCACCAGACGGCCCACGGGGTTGGCCGAGAGTTCGCAGTACGCCAGGAGATCGTCGTAGGTCTCGTAGCGGCTGACGAGCTGGTCCTGGCGGTTGGCGGCGATCAGTCCGAGGAACGGCCCGGGAGTGAGCGCGCGGCGACGCACGGTGGGCTGCAGGCGCTGCAGGAGCGGATGGCGGGGGCTGCCGTCGAAGACCTTGCGCAGGTCTGTCTCGAACGCGTCCAGCATGGCGAGACGGTCATCGCTCTGTGCGGGGTCGAGGCCGAGGGCCAGGGCGTCGGCGCCGCCGGGGGCCAGATCGCCGTCGCCGATGTCGTCGACGAGGCGGGCGAAGCCGTAGACGGCCATCAGGTCCTCGCGCCAGGCCCTGGGCAGAAAGAACGGGGCCACGGGAAAGTTCTCACCGGCGGCCTTGTCGAGCGTCGACTGGACGGCGAAACGCTGTCGGAGCTGGGAGTTTTCCGTAGCCATGGCCGTCACTCTCCCGTTCTACACTGCCAACCCAATTCACCCTATTTCGGACACGCCGCCCGACCGATCCAGCTTACGTTGTACAGCGCCGGGCGGAATGCCGGGGTGTTCTGCACATCACAACAACGCACCTATTCGTGTCAACCTTCCTCACAGGTAAGGAAGTTGACCCGGAATTGACCTTCGCGGCCGGTCCCGCGGCGCTACGCAACCCGTGACGCAAAGGAGCCCCGCCGGGGTTCCGGCGGGGCTCTGAAGCGTTCGAACGGCTACTTGCCGGTGAACTTCTCGTACTCCTTGAGCACCTCGTCCGTGGGCCCGTCCATCCGCAGCTCACCGCGTTCGAGCCACAGGACGCGGTCGCAGGTGTCGCGGATGGACTTGTTGTTGTGGCTGACCAGGAAGACCGTGCCGGCCTCCTTGCGCAGTTCGCGGATACGGGCCTCGGAGCGCTTTTGGAACTTGCGGTCGCCGGTGGCGAGCGCCTCGTCGATCATCAGCACGTCGTGGTCCTTGGCGGCCGCGATGGAGAAGCGCAGGCGGGCTGCCATGCCGGAGGAGTAGGTGCGCATCGGCAGGGTGATGAAGTCGCCCTTCTCGTTGATGCCCGAGAAGTCGACGATCCCCTGGTAGCGCTCCCTGATCTGCTCGCGGGTCATGCCCATCGCGAGCCCGCCGAGTATGACGTTGCGCTCGCCGGTGAGGTCGTTCATCAGGGCCGCGTTCACACCGAGCAGCGAGGGCTGGCCGTCGGTGTAGACCTTGCCCGACTCGGCGGGGAGCAGGCCGGCGATGGCCCGCAGGAGCGTGGACTTGCCGGAGCCGTTGGAGCCGATCAGGCCCACGGCCTCGCCCCGGTACGCGGTGAAGCTGACGCCGCGTACGGCGTGCACCTTGCGCACACCGCGGTCCTCGCCGCGCTTGATGATGCGGCTGAGGGCCGCGGTGGCGCTGCCCTTGCCGCTCCTGGCGCCGTTGACGCGGTAGACAATGTGCAGCTCGTCCGCGATGACGGTGGGAATCCGGGTGTCGTTCTGCTGCTCAGCCACGGCCGTAGCGCTCCTCTGCCTTCCAGAAGTACACGAAGCCGATCACGCCGGTGACGACCGCCCAGCCGAGCGCGAGGGCCCAGACGTGCGGCGGCAACGGGTTGTACCGGGTGATGTCCTCGATCAGCGCGTACCGCATCAGGTCCATGTAGACCGCCGCCGGATTGGCGAGCAGAACATCGGCGACCCAGGACGGGGCGTGCGCCTTCGCGAGCATCGGGGCCAGCGGGAACATCACGCCCGACGCGTACATCCAGGTGCGCAGCACGAACGGCATCAGCTGGGCGAGGTCGGGCGTCTTGCTGCCCATCCGCGCCATGATCATCGAGAGGCCGACATTGAAGGCGAACTGGAGCACCAGGGCCGGGAGGATCAGGAGCCACGACAGGTCCGGGTAGTGCCCGAAGCCGATGAGGATCGCGAACAGCACCAGCATCGAGAACAGCAGCTGCTGGAGCTGCTGGAGCGAGAACGAGATCGGGAGCGAAGCGCGCGGGAAGTGCAGCGCGCGCACCAGACCGAGGTTCCCGGAGATCGACCGTACGCCCGCCATCACCGAGCTCTGCGTGAAGGTGAAGACGAAGACACCGGTCACGAGGAACGGCACGTACATGTCGTTGCCCATGCCGCCCCGGCCGCCGAGCAGCAGGCCGAAGATGAAGAAGTAGACCGCGGCGTTGAGCAGCGGCGTGGCCACCTGCCACACCTGGCCCAGCTTGGCCTGGCTGTACTGGGCCGTCAGCTTGGCCTGCGAGAACGCGAGGATGAAGTGGCGCCGGGTCCACAGCTGGCGCACGTACTCCATCAGGCTCGGCCGCGCGCCGCTCTGGCTGAGGCCGTACTTCGCGGCCAGCTCGGCCCGCGAGAGCCGGTCGTCGGGGGACTGATGCCCCAGGGACGCTGTCACGGTGACACCGCCGTCATGCGTCGTCTCACTCACAAGTGGAAACTTTCGTCTTCAGATATGCGCCGGGGGTTCGCGCACAGGCGAGTACCTGGGCCGGCCGGGGTCCGGGGGTCTCCCCGGCGGAATACAGCCGGCCCGATGTTCTCAGACACGAGCTTGTCAGATGACAGGAGGTCGGCCCAGTCGGGTCAGCCGCCACACCGTCCGCCATTTCATGGGGCGCCGGGGACCGCAGGGGGTGCGCCAGCCCTCCTTGAAGCCGCCGAACCACGCTCTGAGCGCGGGCCGCGAGGGCCTGCGGAGCAGCGTGAGCAGCAGCCAGACGCCCAGGTACACCGGGACCAGCGGCGCCGGCAGATTGCGCCGGGCCAGCCAGACTCGGTTGCGGGCGACCATCCGGTGGTAGACCGCGTGCCGCGAAGGCGCCGTGGTCGGGTGGTTCAGGACCATGTCCGCGCGGTAGTCGATCATCCAGCCGGCGTCGAGGGCCCGCCAGGCCAGATCGGTCTCCTCGTGCGCGTAGAAGAAGTCGTCGGGCAGGGTTCCTGCCTCGGCGAAGACCTTCGTACGGACCGCGTTGGCCCCGCCGAGGAACGTGGTGACCCGCGAGCTGCGCATCGGGTCGGCCGCCCGCAGGCGCGGCACGTGCCGCCGCTGGGTCTCGCCGGTGTCCGGGTCGGCGATCCGGAAGCTGATGATGCCGAGCTCCGGGTCCGCGGCGAAGGCCTGCCGGCACAGCCGAGCCGTGTCCTGCCGGGCCAGCAGACCGTCGTCGTCGAGGAAGAGCAGGATGTCGACGTCCTTGCCGGCCTCGCCGAAGGCCTCGATGCCCACGTTGCGCCCGCCGGGGATGCCGAGGTTCTCGGGCAGCTCCACGGTGCGTACGCCGGCGGGGACCTCGGGGACCGGGGACCCGTTGCCGACGACGACCACCTCGACGCGGTCGCCGTCCTGCTTGGCGACCGAGTCGAGGAGTGCGCGCAGCTCGTCGGGCCGGTTGCCCATCGTGATGATGACGGCACCGACCTTCAACTGCTCGGCCTCGACGGTCACTTCAGCCTGCTCGAGGCCAGAATGGACACCAGGTGGAGCAGCGTCTGGAGAAGGGCGATGCCCGCGAGGACGGCGACACCGAGCCGCGAGAAGAACAGGTCGCCGCGCGCCGCGTCCATGATCGCGAGGACCAGGATCAGGAGCGAGGCCTCGATCCCGAGCACCAGACGGTGGAACTTCAGCGCGGCCGCGGCCTTGCGGGCCAGGGCCATGCCGGAGGAGCGGATCTCGCTGGCCGCCTCCTGGACCACCGGCTTGCCCGCCTGGTGGCGGGCCACACCGACCAGGTCCGTCTCGGACTTGATCAGGATGGCGCCGAGCGCGGCGAGCGTGCCGAGGAAGGCCCACAGCCAGTCGATCCGGCCCTCGCCCCAGATGTCCGCGGCCCGCAGGCCGAAACCGACCAGGACGGCGGCGTCGCAGAGGTACGCGGCGACGCGGTCCAGGTAGACACCGGCGAGCGAGTACTGCTTCTTCCAGCGGGCCAGTTCACCGTCGACACAGTCGAACAGCAGGTAGAGCTGCACCATGACCACACCGAGCACCGCGCCCCAGATACCGGGGACGAGCAGCGCGGGGGCGGCGAGGGCGCCGGCGAGGGTCATCACATAGGTCACCTGGTTCGGGGTGACCTTCGTGTTCACCAGGTGCCGGTCCACCCGCAGCGAGATCTCGCGCATGTAGAGCCGGCCGGCCCAGTGCTCGCCGCTGCGCCGGTCCTTCACCCCGGCGGGGTGCACGACCGGGCGCAGTTCAGCTACCGATGGCTTTTGCATAGTCGGCGTAGGCGTCCTTGATCTGATCGGCGTTGTAGTCGAGGTGCTCGAGGATCGTGTAGCGGCCGGGGCGGGTCTGCGGCGCGAAGAGCACCGCGTCCACCAGGTCCTGGTCACTGAAGCCCATCTCGGCCGCGAGCACGGGAAGGCCGTGGCGGCGCAGCGTCTGGGTCATCTCGCCGGCGGTCTCGTGGTCGCCGCGCAGGTAGGTGGCGAAGGCGCCGCCGAATCCGCACTGCTCGCCGTGGAGCGCGCTGCGCTTGGGGAAGAGCAGGTCGAAGGCGTGGCTGATCTCGTGACAGGCCCCCGAGGCCGGTCGCGAGTCGCCGGCCACCGACATGGAGAGCCCGCACATCACCAGGGACTCCGCCAGTACGGTCAGGAAGGCGTCGTCGCCCACACCGCCCGGGTGCCGCAGCACCGCGTGGGCGGACTGCCGGGCCATGGAGGCGGCCAGACCGTCGACGATCTCACCGTTGACCTGGTGGGACAGCTCCCAGTCGGCGACGCAGGAGATCTTGCAGATCACATCGCCGACACCGGCGCGCACGAAGCGCACCGGTGCGTCACGGATGACGTCGAGGTCGATGACCACGCCGATCGGGCTCGGCACACCGTACGAACCGCGGCCCGCATCGTTGTCGAGCGTGGCGACCGGGGAGCACAGACCGTCGTGCGCGAGGTTGGTCGCGACGGCGACCAGCGGCAGCCCCACCCGGGCCGCCGCGTACTTCGCGCAGTCGACGACCTTGCCGCCGCCGAGCGAGACAAGGGCGTCGTAGCGCCCGGCCTTCTTGACCGCGTCGGCCAGCGCGATCGCGCCGTCGAGTGTGCCGTCGGCCTGGCTGAACCACTGCGCGCCCGGGAACAGCGGGGCGAAGCGCTCCTGGAGCGCCTTGCCGGAACCGCCGCTCACGGCGAACGCGAGCTTTCCTGTGGGGGCGATGCGCTGGTCGGTCAGGATCGTGGGGAGATCGTCCAGCGCACCCGCCCGGATGTCGACGACAACCGGGCTCGGCATCAGCCGGGTCAGTACTGGCACGCGATCTCCCTGCCCTTGGCGAGGTCCTCGTGGTTGTCGATCTCGACCCACTTGACGTCACCGATGGGGGCCACGTCGATCCGGAAGCCGCGGTTCACGAGCTCCTGGTAGCCGTGCTCGTAGAACTGCTGCGGGTCGGCGTCGAAGACCGTCTTGAGGGCGTCGGCCAGCTCGTCGGCGGCCTCGCCCTCGATGAGGGTGACGCCGATGTACTCGCCGGAGGCCTCCGCCGGGTCCATCAGCTTGGTGATCTTCGTCATCCCCTTCTCGGGGTCGACGACGACCTTCATCTCCTCGTCCGCGAGGGACTTCACCGTGTCGACGGCGAGGATGATCTTCTTGCCGTTGCCGCGGGCGGCGAGCAGCGTGTGCTCGACGGAGACCGGGTGCACGGTGTCGCCGTTGGCGAGGATCACGTCGTGCTTGATCGCGTCACGGCCGCACCACAGGGAGTAGGCGTTGTTCCACTCCTCGGCCTTGTCGTTGTCGATCAGCGTGATCTTCAGGCCGTACTTCGCCTCGAGCGCCGCCTTGCGCTCGTAGACGGCCTCCTTCTTGTAGCCCACGATGATCGCGACCTCGGTGAGACCGATCTCGGCGAAGTTGCCAAGGGTCAAATCGAGGATGGTGGTCTCACCATCGACAGGCACCAGCGCCTTGGGCAGGGTGTCCGTGTACGGACGCAGACGCCGTCCGGCGCCTGCCGCAAGGACGAGGCCGATCATGCGGGTTCTCCTTCGTCGTGTACGGCGGGTGCGCCCTGACGTGCGGCGATCACCCAGAAGCGGATGCTCTCGACGAGCACCACCAAGGCCACGGCCACGGCGAGCACCGTGAGCGCGACCGTGAAGTCCTGCGGGGAAAGAAGCGCGGCCGCGACGGCGACCACGAGCGTCCTGCCCTCTTGCCCGCCGATCGCTCGTACGAGCCAGTTCGGGGGCGCACCGGTGCCTCCGCGTATGCGGTACACCGTGTCGTAGTGATGGTAGGCGACCGCGCTCACCAGGCCGAATGCCGCCGGCAGGGCGCCGCTGACGTCCGCCTTGGCGGCGAGGACGAGGACCGTGAGGTACTCGCCGGCGCGGAACAGGGGCGGGACCAGCCAGTCGAGGGGGCCCTTGAGGGGCGAGCTGACGGCGAAGCCGCTGAGGACCGCGTACCAGGCGGCGGACGCGATGAGGCCCCAGGTGCCGTACTCGGACGCCGCCGCGTTCAGGATGCCCGCGACGGCGAGCAGTGCGACCACCGGGGCGAGGAAGCCGCCGAGCCTGCGCCCGCGGCCGGGCAGACTGCCGCCGAGGTACGCGGCGACGGGACCGTTGTCCGCGAGGTCCACCAGGGCGCGCGCGGCGCGGTCCGTCCGCTCGGCCTTGCGCGTCAGCGACCGCAGCACACGGCCGGCCGTCGTGTAGAGCGCGGCGAACGCGCACCCGATCAGGAGCACCACGAAGGTGATCCGCGGGGTGGTCACCGCGGTGAGGACCGCTATCAGCGCCCAGCGCTCACCGATCGGCAGCACGATCATGCGCCGCAGCCACACCGTCCAGCCGACGCTGTCGAGCTTGTCGGAGAGCGCGGCGGTGGGGCTGGTGTTGGCGGTGGCGTCGTGGTTGGCCTCGTTGAACGAGAAGTCGACCACGTGCCGGCAGGTCTGCAGGATCATCGCGCCGAGCGCGAGGGCCCATACGTCATCGCCGTTCGCGTTGGCCGCGCCGAGGGCGAGACCCGCGTAATAGGCGTACTCCTTGGCGCGGTCGAAGGTGGCGTCGAGCCAGGCGCCCATCGTCGAGTACTGCAGCGAGTAGCGGGCGAGCTGCCCGTCGGTGCAGTCCAGGACGAACGAGAAGATCAGCAGCACACCGGCCGCGACGAAGCCCCAGCGTTCACCGGTCGCGGCGCAGCCGGCCGCGATCAGCGCGGTGATCAGCGAGGCCGTGGTCACCTGGTTCGGCGTGAGGCCGCGGCGGGCGCACCAGCGGGCGATGTAGCGCGAGTACGGGCTGATGAAGTGGGTGGTGAAGAACCCGTCGCGGGACTTCACGGCGGTACGGAGGCGGATGGCCTCCTCGTCGACGGAGGCGACGGCCTGCCGGGCCTCGTTGCGCGCCTGCGGGTCGGCCGGGACCGTGGCGACCAGGGCGCCGAGCTCGGGGCGGTGCACGTCGGTGCCGTCCGCTTCGAGGGCCGCGGCGACCCGGTCGGCGAGCGCGTCCACCCGTACGACGGTGTCGCCGCCCGTTCCTTCGGACGCCCGCAACGCCCGGCCGAGGGCGGCACGGGCGGCGGGCAGTACGGAGAGGGCGCCGGGCAGGGCCGAGGCGGCGAAGCGCGGGTCGGTCAGGCCGAGGCGCAGCGCGTGCCGGTGGCCGACGAAGCCCGCGTCGACGAGCGCGACCCGCTGGTCGGCCGGTACGGCGTCGAGCAGCGCGGCGGTGTCAGCCGGCGCCGGCGCGGTCCGCACGTCGAAACCCAGGGCCCGCAGATCGCCTTCGAGCGACGAGCCGGGGACCGGCGAGCCGGTGAGGATGGCGGTCGACAGACGAACTCACTCCTTGGGGGGCCGGCGCATCGGCGCCGGAGGCGTGCAGGTGGGGACCACCGGACCGGCGGGCCGGGCGGCACGTCGGCTGAGGTTATCGGATGAATGGAAGCGGCCGTTCACCGCCCGTTCACGGCATGATCATGGCAGCCTGCGGAGATGCCGCCGCCGTGTTCATCTTCCTTTATGCGGCCCGCAACTCACAAACCGCGCCGCGTGCACAGTGACCCCGCCCGGACCCTCGCAAGCCTCTGACCTGCAGAGCGTTTGCGCAGGTCAGGGCACATGACAACGGTGTTCAATGCAGCGTTGCCATATACCCCCCACCCGTAGTTCACTGTGATCGCCGGCTCGCTTCGAGAGCCTGCGCCACGTACGCACGTCCGAGGACGATGAACGAAGGAGGGCCAATGGGAGCCGGGCACGACCACGGGCACACGGGCACCGATTCGGGTGGCACGGTGTCCGCCGCACATATGGGGCGGCTGCGCATCGCGCTGTGCATCACGCTCGGCATCATGGTCGTCCAGATCATCGGCGGCATCGCGGCGAACTCGCTCGCCCTGGTGGCCGACGCGGCCCACATGGCGACCGACGCCCTCGGTCTCGGCATGGCCCTGCTGGCCATCCACTTCGCCAACCGCCCCGCGAGCGTCAACCGCACGTTCGGCTACGCCCGCGCCGAGATCCTGGCCGCGCTCGCCAACTGTCTGCTGCTGCTCGGCGTCGGCGGCTTCGTCCTGTACGAGGCGGTCGAGCGGTTCTTCACCCCGGCCGACACCGACGGCGGTCTCGCCATCGTCTTCGGTGTGATCGGCCTGGTCGCGAATGTCATCTCGCTGTCGCTGCTCATGGGCGGACAGAAGGAGAGCCTGAACGTACGCGGGGCTTTCCTGGAGGTGCTCGCGGACGCGCTCGGTTCGGCCACGGTGATCGTCTCGGCCCTGATCATCCTGCTCACGGGCTGGACGGCCGCCGACCCGATCGCCTCCATCCTGATCGGCCTGATGATCGTGCCGCGCACCGTCAAGCTGCTGCGCGAGACGCTCAACGTGCTGCTGGAGTCGGCGCCCAAGGGCGTCGACATGGAAGAGGTCCGCTCGCACATACTGGCGCTGCCGGGCGTCGAGGACGTCCACGATCTGCACGCCTGGACCATCACGTCCGGCATGCCGGTGCTCTCGGCCCATGTCGTGGTCAGCGCGGAGATGCTGGACTCGATCGGCCACGAGAAGCTGCTGCACGATCTGCAGGGGTGCCTCGGTGACCACTTCGACGTGGAGCACTGCACGTTCCAGCTGGAGCCGGGCGGGCACGCGGACCACGAAGCGAAGGTCTGCCACTGAGGCACCCCAGGTGCGGTGCGGTCAGGAGACGGCTCGGCGCACCAGCTCGGCGACGCGCTTCTCGACCTCGGGCGTGAGCTCGGTGATGGCGAAGGACGTGGGCCACATCGTGCCCTCGTCCAGGTTGGCGACCTGCTCGAAGCCGAGCGTGAGGTAGCGCACCTTGAACTTCGCGGCGGGCGTGATGAAGCAGAGGACCTTGCCGTTCTTCGCGTACGCGGGCATGCCGTAGTAGGTCCGCGGGATCAGCTCGGGGCCGTTCTCCTTGATGATCTCGTGCAGCCGCTCGGCGATGACCCGGTCGCTGCCGGTCATCTCCTCGATCTTGCCGCGCACGACGCCCTCGGGATCCGCCTTCTCGGCGGCCTTGAGCTCCTTGGCGCGCTCCTTCATGGCCGCGCGCTCCTCCTCCGAGAAGCCGTCGTACGACTTCGCGGGGGTCTTCTTGGCCGCGGTCTTCTTGGCGGCGGCCGTGGTGGTCCTGGCGGTGGTCTTCTTCGCGGTGGCCATCGGAGTGCCTTTCGCTGCGGGGCGGCGTCTGTGGTTCCAGGCTAGGAACCACAGGGGGGCGGTGGCTTCTTCAAAACTGCTTGATCATGGAGAGATGGACAAGGGGCCGAGCGGTCCCGCGCCAGGACGAGGAGAAACACGGATGAGCAAGGACCAGGACTGGGTCGTACGGCCGGAGCGGCCCGCGGACCGCGAGGCGGTGCACGCGCTGAACGCCGCCGCCTTCGAGACCGCGATGGAGGCTGACCTGGTGGACGCCCTGCGCAGGGACGAGCAGGCGTGGATCGAGGGTCTTTCGTACGTGGCCGAGACGCCGGACGGCGAGCTGGCCGCGTATGCCCTGATCACCCGCTGCCTCGTCGACGAGCAGCCGGCCCTGGTGCTCGCGCCGGTGGCCACGCTGCCCAAGTACCAGCGGCAGGGTGCGGGCAGCGCGGTGATCGAGGCGGTCGTCGATGCGGCCCGCGCCCGGGGGCAGGAGCGGCTGATCACGGTCCTCGGGCACCCCGAGTACTACCCGCGCTTCGGATTCACGCGGGCATCGGAATTCGGGGTCCGGCCGGGCTTCGAGGTGCCGGACGAGGCCATGATGGCGATGGTCTTCGAGAACGAGGGGCCGGTTCCTTCGGGGACGATCCGCTACCCGGCGGCTTTCGGAGTCTGAGGCAACCGTGCGGGGGTGCGGGGGCGTCAGCGTCCACACAACCAGCCTCCACTCAGCCTGCCGTCGCGGAGCGGCGGTGCCCGGTGCGCCCAGGCGTGCGGCAAACTGAAGGCTTCGACCCGAAAGGATGGTTATGCCGATCACCCCAGCCACCGCGGCGAACAGTTCTCAGAACGGCGCCGCGGAAGCGATCCTGCTCGAACTGGTCGACGAGGACGGCACCACCATCGGCACGGCGGAGAAGCTTTCCGCGCACCAGGCGCCCGGTCGGCTGCACCGGGCGTTCTCCGTCTTCCTCTTCGACGAGCAGGGCCGGCTGCTCCTGCAGCGCCGGGCGCTCGGCAAGTACCACTCCCCCGGTGTCTGGTCCAACACCTGCTGCGGGCACCCGTATCCGGGCGAAGCGCCGTTCGCGGCGGCCGCCCGGCGCGTGTCCGAGGAGCTCGGGGTCTCGCCGTCCCTGATGGCCGAGGCGGGCACCGTGCGCTACAACCATCCGGATCCCGCATCGGGCCTGGTGGAGCAGGAGTTCAACCATCTGTTCGTCGGGATGGTGCAGTCGCCGCTGCGCCCGGACCCCGAAGAGGTGGGCGAGACGGCCTTCGTGACGCCCGAGGAGCTCCTTGTGCGGCACGAGCAGGGTCCGTTCTCCGCCTGGTTCATGACCGTGCTCGATGCCGCACGCCCGGCGATCAAAGAGCTGACGGGTCCCAACGCGGGGTGGTGACCGCCGGCTTGAGCGGCAGGGCGGCCCAGATCACCTTGCCGCCGCTCGCGGTGTGCTCCGCATCGCAGGCACCGCCGGCCTCCCTGGTGATCTCGCGGACGAGCAGCAGTCCGCGGCCGCCCGTCTGCCCCTGATCGGCCTCCAGGGCCTTGGGGCGGTACGGGTGGTTGTCCTCCACCGAGACCCGCACCCACTCGGCGCCCACGGCCACCTCGACCGCGAGCATCGGCGAGAGCAGCGCCGCATGCCGTACGACGTTGGTGACCAGCTCGGAGACGATCAGGAGCAGGCCCTGGACGGTGTCGTCGGCGGCCGGGACGCCCTGGCGGGCGAGGAGTTCACGGACCGCCCGGCGGGCCTGCGGCACAGAGGCGTCCACGGACGGAGCGGTGAATCTCCAGACCCCCTCGTACGGCAGCGGCCCGGCCGTTGGTCGGTCGGGGGGCACCCTGCCGTATTCGCGCATCTTCCGGTCGCCGCCCTCACGCTCGATTGTCACCACCCTTCGAGTTTGGGAAGGTTTTGGTCCGTACCGCATCGGTGACCGGAACTCATCACGTATCGACGGTATTTGACCGTGTGCGTATGACAGCGTCAGTTGAGCGACTGCTTCGTGTGCTTCTTGTTCTGACTTCAAGCTGTCGGGGATTCAGGGGGTTTGGGAGCCTCGGAGTCCTCAACTCCGCTTACCAGCTTGACGATCCGGCGACCTGCAAGCCCCATCGCGACCAGGCCGAGACCGTCGAAGAGCAGGGCCAGGGAGAAGAAGCAGCCGATCACATACAGACTGCTGCCGGGCCATTCGAAAAGGATCAGAACGCCGAGCAGCAGGCCGAACGCGCCCTGCACCAGCGTCAGTCCGAACTGCGGACCGCGCACCACGACGCTGCCCACCAGGCGGAACACACCGCCGGTCAGGAACAGCAGTGCGGCGAACATGGTCAGGGCCTCGGCCGTGCCCTGCGGATGGCGGATGACGACGACACCGGCCGCGATGTTCAGGGCGGCGACCACCACACCCAGCCAGAAGAAGTTGGAGCCGCGCATCTGCAGCGACTGCACCAGGCCGACCAGGCCGCCGATCAGGAGCAGCCAGCCGAAGAGCAGCATCGAGGTGAGCGTGGCGACGCCCGTGTAGATCAGGCCGACGAATCCGCCGAGCACGAGAATCGCGCCGAGCGCCGTCATCAGGCCCAGGCTGCGGTGCATCTTGCGGCCGGGTTCGTTGAGCTGTGTGCCGCCGCCGCTGGTGGTGGTGGTCTGTGCGGGGCCGGTCTCGGTCGGGTGCGCAGGGCCGGAAGTGTGCTCGGGCTCCGGGCCCCGCTCCTTGTCCGCTGCGTCTTCCGGTGTGGCCATTGGCGTCTCCCTGGGGGCGCCCCCTGGTCCGATCGTACGAGCAGGGGGTCCGGATAGCATCCGGCGCATGTCCACGGATCCCCTGCCCCAGCTCGTCCATGCCGTCGCCGACGGTGTCGCCACGGTCGTGATCACGCATCCGGCCAAGCGCAACGCCATGACGAACGCCATGTGGCGCGCCCTGCCGCCGCTGCTCGACGCGCTCGCCGCCGACCCCGAGGTTCGGGTCCTCGTGCTGACCGGTGCGGGCACCACGTTCTGCGCGGGCGCCGACATCTCGGGTCTGGTCGAGTCCGCCGATCAGGCGAGGGAGCTGGCCGTACGGGCCGAGGAGGCGCTCGCCGCGTTTCCGAAGCCGACGCTCGCGGCCGTACGGGGGCACTGCGTGGGCGGGGGCTGCCAGCTGGCGGTCGCCTGCGATCTGCGCTTCGTGACCGACAGCGCGCTGTTCGGGATCACACCCGCCAAGCTGGGGATCGTCTACGCGGCCTCGTCGACCCGGCGTCTGGTCGATCTCGTCGGGCCCGCGACCGCCAAGTACCTGCTGTTCTCGGGCGAGTTGATCGACAGCGCACGCGCGCTGCGCACCGGACTCGTGGACGAGGTGCACCCGGAGGACGAACTCGACAAGCGGGTCGCGGAGTTCGCGCGCGTCCTGGCGTCCAGGTCGCTGCTCACACAGGTGGCGGCGAAGGAGTACGCGGACGGGCGGACCGGCCGCGAGGAGCACTTCAGCGCGCAGATGCGCGAGGGCGGCGACACCGCGGAGGGTGTCGCCGCCTTCCTGGAGCGCAGGGAGCCGCGGTTCAGCTGGATGCCGCGTCCCGAGCCGCCGCGCGCATGATCTCCACCAGATGCGCCGGGGCCTTCTCCGGTGAACCCGCGTCGTAGGGCGGCTGCGGGTCGTACTCCGTCATCAGCTGGACGAACCGGGCGTGGTCGTCGCCGGCGATCCTGCCGGCGAGGGTCAGACCCATGTCGATGCCGGACGAGACCCCGGCGGCGGTGACGTACTTGCCGTCGAAGACGACCCGCTCCCCCGTCGTCTCGGCGCCGTAGGACGCGCACTGGTCCATGTAGAGCCAGTGGCAGGTGGCCCGGCGGCCTTCCAGCAGGCCCGCGGCGCCGAGCAGCAGTGAGCCCGTGCACACCGAGGTGGTCCAGGTCGTGGTGGCGTCCACCTGGCGCAGCCAGTTCTGGATCGCTTTGTTGTCCACCGGGACATGAGGGCCGCCGGGCACGATCACGATGTCCGGGCTCGTCACCTCCTCCAGGGACTTCTGGGCGACGAGGGTGAGCCGCCCGTTGTCGTCGCTCACGGGCCCGGCCTGTTCGGCGACGAACACGGTCTCGGCGCCGGGCAGCGGGCCGAGTGTGGTGTACGGGCCGACGGCGTCGAGCGCGGTGAACTCGTCGAAGAGGAGAATCGCGATCTGCATGGGGTCCCTCCCTGGGAAGACGTGTGGAGTGGTGGTCAGTCCTGCGGGTGGCGGGTGTTCGCCCGGTACTCCGCCACCAGGTCGGCCGGCGCCTTGTGCGGAGCGCCGCAGTCGTACGGGGGCTGCGGGTCGTATTCGGTGAGCAGCTGGACGGACTGTGCGGCGCGGTCGCCCGCGATCCGGCCAGCGAGCGCGAGCCCCATGTCGATGCCGGAGGAGACGCCGGCCGCGGTGACGTACTTGCCGTCGAAGACGACCCGTTCCGCGGTGGGTTCGACCTCGTAGCGGCGGATGAAGTTCAGGGCGAGCCAGTGCGAGGTGGCCTTGCGGCCCTTGAGCAGCCCGGCCTCGGCGAGGAGCAGGGAGCCGGTGCAGACCGAGGTCGTCCAGGTGCTGGTCTCGTCGGCGGTGCGCAGCCAGTCGAGCAGGACGGGGTTGTCCATCTGCGGGGTCTGGCCGGGGCCGCCGGGGACCAGGACGATGTCCGGGCGCGGGACCTCGGCGAAGGTCTTGTCGGCGGTGAGCGCGAGCGCCCCGGTGTCGGTGCGCACCGGTCCGGTCCGCTCGGCGACGAACACCGTCTCGATGCCGGGGATCCGGCTGAGGATCTCGTACGGGCCGACGGCGTCGAGTGCCGTCAGTCGATCGAAGAGGACGATCGCCAGCTGCATGTGTGTCTCCAAGTCGACATGGGTGCAGAGAAGTTGACGGGTGCCGAATTGCGGCGTGCCGGACAGTGGGGCGTCAGGCGGCCGGACGGAAGCGGCGGCGGTACTCGGCGGGCGGGACACCGAGCGTCTTGACGAACGCGCGGCGCATCGCCTCCGGGGTGCCGTAGCCGCAGGAGCGCGAGATCTCCTCGACACCGAGACCGCTGTCCTCCAGCAGCCTGCGCGCCTGCTCGATGCGGACGCGCTCCACGTAGCGCCCGGGCGTCATGCCCGTCTCCGCCTGGAAGGCGCGGGCGAAGTGGCGGGGCGAGAGGCGGGCGCGGGCCGCGAGGGCTTCCACGCCGAGGTCTTCGGCGGGGTGCTCGCTGATCCACTGCTGGACGTCGCGCAGCGGTTCGCGCCGCGCGGTCTGGGCGGAGAGCTGTGCGCTGAACTGGGCCTGGTTGCCCGGCCTGCGCAGGAAGACGACCAGGACACGGGCCACCAGAAGTGCGGTGTCACGGCCGAGATCCTCCTCGACGAGGGCGAGCGCGAGGTCGATGCCCGCGGTCACGCCTGCGGAGGTGGCGACATGGCCGTCCCGCACATAGATCGCGTCGGGCTCGACCCGGATCTCCGGATGGCGGCGGGCGAGGGTGTCGCAGAAGCCCCAGTGGGTGGTCGCCCGCCGGCCGTCGAGCAGACCCGCGGCCGCGAGCAGGATCGCGCCGGTGCAGACGGAGACGAGGCGTTCGGCACGCGGGGCGTGCTCGCGCAGCCACGCCACCAGGTCCTCGTCCGGGGCCCGCGTGCCCTGGCCGCCGGGTACGAGCAGCGTGTGCGGGACCGGTGCGTCGTCCAGCCTGCCGTCGGGTACGAGCGTCAGGCCGCTGGAGGTCCGTACGGGCCGGCCGTCGAGCGAAGCGGTGCGGATCTCGTAGTGGGCGCCGGCCCCGTACGGGTCGTCGCCGCCGAACCGCCCCGTCGCGTCGAAGACCTCGACGGGGCCGGTGACATCGAGACTCTGGACGCCGTCGAAGAGGACCACGAGAACGCTGCGCTTCGCCATGACTCCATTGTTTTGGCCGGGCACGGGTGTCAGCAATGCCGAGCACCCCACCTTTTCTGCCATCGCCGGTCCGGCCTTCCCCTCATACCGACCCGTCGGTAACCTGCGCGCCATGACCTCTCCTCTGCCGCCGCGCGCCGGGCGTCGCTGCCACAACATGCTCAATCCGCTGCACTCCACCCACTACTTCTCGTCGGAGTTCGCCAAGGAGATGGGCGCGCTCGGGCTCGACTCGTGGAGCCCCGCCTACTTCGCGGCGCGCTCCGCGGCGATGGGTGCGGTGGGTCCGGGGACGGTGGCGGCCACGTACTACAACTTCAAGTACGAGCTGATCGCCGAGCACGTGCCCGCGATCTGGGAGACCGCCTCGCCCGAGGACGTGCTCGCCGCGCGGCTGCGCGGCGTGGACGCCACTCTGCGCCGGCTGCTCGGCGACGCCGTCGACAGCCCGGAGATGGCCGAGGCGGCCCGTCTCGCCCTGACCGCGGCCGAGGCCTGCACACGGCACGCCCGCCCGCTGTATGCCGCGCACGCCGATCTGCCGGTGCCGGACGCGCCGCATCTGGCGTTCTGGCACGCGGCGACCCTGCTGCGCGAGTTCCGTGGCGACGGCCACATCGCGGCGCTGCTCGCCGCCGGTCTCGACCCCCTTGAGGCGCTGGTCAGCCACACCGCGACCGGCAAGGGATTCACCAGCAAATGGGCCCTGGAGACCCGCGGCTGGACCCGTGCGGAGTGGGATGCTGCGGGCGCACGCCTCACGGAGCGCGGACTCCTCGACGCCGAGGGCGAGTTGACCGAGGCGGGCGTGGCGCTGCGCAAGGATCTGGAGGCGGCGACGGACCGGATGGACTCGGCACCGTACGAGCACCTGGGCGCGGCGGGGGTCGAGCGGCTGACCGAACTCGCGGGCGGATTCGTGATGGCGGCGCTCGGCGCGGGGGCGTTCCCCGCGGACCTGATCGGCAAGGGCTGATCTCCGGCGCCTCGCGCCCCGGTTTGACCCCGGCCGCGTCCGGCTACCCGTTCTCCCTGCGCACCGTGCGCAGGGAGAGCGAGGTAACCCCGTGTTCCGAGCCATCGCCGATGTGCTGCGCCAGATCGGTGGCGCCGTGGCGACCGTCGTGACGCTGCCCTTCCGCGCGCTCGCCCGCCTCTTCGGCGGCGCTTCGAGCAGCGGACGGCGCGGCGGCCGCAGGCCCCGCCACGTGTAAGACGCGGGCGTCGCCGCATGGAGACGCAGGCCCGCCGCGTGTAAACGCACCGGTTCCCCCCGCTGTCGGCGCCACCTGCCACAATGGCGGGCTCAAGCTCAGCGAGAAGGCGGTACGGGAATCGTGACGACACCCACGTTGTCCATCGAGAGCAGGATTGCCGAGGAGCTCGGCGTAGCGGAGCGGCAGGTCAAGGCCGCGGTCGAACTGCTCGACGGCGGCTCGACCGTGCCCTTCATCGCGCGGTACCGCAAGGAAGCCACCGGCATGCTCGACGACGCGCAGCTGCGCACGCTCGAGGAGCGGCTGCGGTATCTGCGCGAGCTGGAGGAGCGCCGCACCGCGGTCCTCGATTCGGTACGGGAGCAGGGCAAGCTCACCGAAGCCCTCGAGGCGCAGATCCGGGCGGCCGACACCAAGGCCCGCCTCGAGGACATCTATCTGCCGTACAAGCCGAAGCGGCGCACCAAGGCGCAGATCGCCCGCGAGGCCGGTCTGGAGCCGCTGGCCGACGGCCTGTTCGGCGATCCGACCGTGGAGCCGCTGGCGGCCGCCGCCGCGTTCGTCGACGCCGGCAAGGGTGTCGCGGACGCGCAGGCGGCCCTGGACGGCGCCCGCGCGATCCTCACCGAGCGGTTCGCGGAGGACGCCGATCTGATCGGCGAGCTGCGCGAGCGGATGTGGACGCGCGGCCGGCTCGCCGCCAAGGTGCGTGAGGGCAAGGAGACCGAGGGCGCCAAGTTCTCGGACTACTTCGACTTCGCCGAGCCGTTCACCGAGCTCCCCTCGCACCGCATCCTCGCGATGCTGCGCGGCGAGAAGGAGGGTGTGCTCGACCTGGTCCTCGAGCCCGAGGAGCCCACCGACGGGCCTTCCTCGTACGAGGGCATCGTGGCGCACAAGTTCGGCATCGCCGACCGCGGCCGCCCGGCCGACAAGTGGCTGCAGGACACGGCCCGTTGGGCCTGGCGCACCCGCATCCTCGTGCATCTCGGCATCGACCTGCGCCTTCGGCTGCGGACCGCCGCCGAGGACGAGGCGGTCAAGGTGTTCGCGGCGAATCTGCGCGATCTGCTGCTCGCCGCGCCCGCCGGCACCCGCGCGACGCTGGGCCTCGACCCCGGTTTCCGTACGGGTGTGAAGGTGGCGGTCGTCGACGCGACCGGCAAGGTGGTCGCGATCGACACGATCTACCCGCATGTGCCCGCCAACAAGTGGGACGAGGCGCTCGCCAAGCTGGCGCGCCACTGTGCCGAGCACAAGGTCGAGCTGATCGCGATCGGCAATGGCACGGCCTCGCGCGAGACCGACAAGCTCGCCGGTGAACTGATCGCCAAGCACCCGGAGCTGAAGCTCACCAAGGTGATGGTCTCGGAGGCCGGCGCCTCCGTGTACTCGGCCTCGGCCTTCGCCTCGCAGGAGCTGCCCGACCTCGACGTGTCGATCCGCGGCGCGGTCTCGATCGCGCGGCGCCTGCAGGACCCCCTCGCGGAGCTGGTGAAGATCGACCCGCGGTCCATCGGTGTCGGCCAGTACCAGCACGACCTGTCCGAGGTGAAGCTCTCGCGCTCCCTCGACGCGGTGGTCGAGGACTGTGTGAACGGCGTCGGCGTCGATGTGAACACGGCCTCGGCGCCGCTGCTCGCCCGGGTCTCCGGCATCGGCGCAGGCCTGGCCGAGAACATCGTGGCGCACCGCGACGCCAACGGCCCCTTCCGCGCCCGTACCGGCCTCAAGGAGGTGGCGCGGCTCGGCCCGAAGGCGTACGAGCAGTGCGCGGGCTTCCTGCGGATCCGCGGCGGTGACGACCCGCTGGACGCCTCGTCCGTGCACCCCGAGGCGTACCCGGTGGTGCGGCGGATGGTGAAGCAGACCGGTGGCGAGGTCGCCTCCCTCATCGGGAACATGGGGACGCTGAAGTCCTTGCGGGCCGCCGACTTCGTGGACGAGAAGTTCGGTCTGCCCACCGTCACCGACATCCTGCGCGAGCTGGAGAAGCCGGGGCGCGACCCGCGGCCCGCGTTCAAGACGGCCACTTTCAAGGACGGCGTCGAGAAGATCGGCGACCTGGCGTCCGGGATGGTGCTCGAAGGCGTGGTCACCAATGTGGCGGCGTTCGGCGCGTTCATCGACATCGGTGTGCACCAGGACGGCCTGGCGCACGTCTCGGCGCTGTCGAAGACGTTCGTGAAGGACCCGCGCGATGTGGTGAAGCCGGGCGACATCGTCAAGGTGAAGGTGCTCGACGTCGACATCCCGCGCAAGCGGATCTCGCTGACGCTGCGTCTGGACGACGAGGCCGCCCCGGCGGGCGGCGAGAAGCCGGCCGGCGGACGGCGGGAGCGCGGCGGCCAGGGCGCTGGCCAGGGTGGACGTCCGCCGCAGCAGCGCGGCGGCGGCAACCGTGACCGGCGCGGTGGCGGCGGTGCGGGTGGCGGTGGCGGCCGTCAGGCGCCCGCGCCCGCGAACAGCGCCATGGCCGACGCGCTCCGCAAGGCGGGTCTGGTGGACCCCAAGCGACGCTGACCGTACGGCAGTTGAAGGGGCGGTCCCTGGCATCGGCCAGGGACCGCCCCCTTTTCGGCTCTCGGCCCACCGTGGGCCCCAAGGTCCGCTCAGCGCACCATCGGCGCCACGAGCACACTGTCCGTGGTGCGCGCCACGATGAACGCCTCCCCCTTGACCGCCTTCGCCTCCAGCGCGATCCGGTGCTTCCCGGGCTCCAGGACATCGTCGAACAACTCGTGCGTATGCGTCCGGTAGAGCCGGTCGAGGCGGTAGCCCGTGAGCCGGACCCGGCAGGTCGAGGTGACCTCGATGCCAGCCTCCCCGTCCGCCGCCACCAGACGGGTCAGCCGCCGCTGCTCGGCCGGACTGCGGTCGAGCGCGTCCTCGATCTGCGCCACCAGGATCGGAATGATCGGCGCGAGCCCGTCGACGTACACGACCTCGGTGCCCGTACGCTCGAACGCCTCGCGTACGAGGGCCCGTTGGGTGTCGGTCACGGCGCGCCCGAACGCGACGGCGCCGTACGTCCGCAGTTCCTCCGGCGGCACGCCCGAGGCATCCTGGGTGATCTCGGCGCCGATGCCGATCGTGCGCAGCGCGGCGGCGAGTCTGGCGAGCACGGCGACCCGGGCGCCGATCAGCAACACCCGCCGCGGCAGGGCGGGTTCGGGTGCGGCGAGCAGGCGGCCGAGCTCGCTGCGGTACTCCTCGCCGCGGAAGCGGAACGGGCCTATGCCGTGGTAGCCGTCGCGTTCGAGGTCGACTTCGTCCTGGGTCTGCCAGGCGAAGTCCCGCCAGATGAAGTCCTCGCCGCTCGCCGGGTCTGACTCGATCACCGCGGTGACCGCGCCGCACTCCAGGGATTCGCACTCGGGACAGCCGTAGATCACGAACCTCCCGCCGGGCAGCGGCGCTTCGGCCTCGAGCAGGAGTCTGCGCACATGCGTGGTGAAGATCGCGGGCGGGACGTCCGATGCGAGCGGGGACACCGCGTCGAGGTCGGACAGCTGGAAGAGCAGCGGCCGGCCTTCCACGATGAAGTCCGTGAAATCACGGTGGACTTGGTAGTCACCGTTGGCCAGGACGCCGCCGGCCCGCATCGCCGGGGCAAGACCGAAGGTCGCGTACTCGGCACACATGCCACGAGTATCCCCATCCGAGGGCGGAAGCGAGCATGACTGCGATATTCCGCTGATCGGGTTCTTGTGCGCCCGGCGGTTCTGCTGGATCACAAGGGCGCTAGGGTCCGGGCCATGGGCGCCGAAGTGATCGTGGTGGGTGGCGGGGTGATCGGTCTGACGACGGCCGTCGTGCTCGCCGAGGCCGGCAGCCGGGTGCGGGTGTGGGCCGCCGAGCCGGCGGCGCGGACGACCTCGGCGGTGGCGGGGGCCATCTGCTGGCCGTACCGGATCGAGCCGTTCGAGAAGGTCGTGGACTGGTCGGTGCGCTCCCTGCGCCGGTACGAGGAGATCGCCGCGCTGCCGCGGGAGACAGGGGTACGGCTCGTCACGGGGGTGATGGCGGACGAGTCCCTCACCGGCGGCTGGGTGGACGCGCTGGACGGCGCACGGGCGGCGACGGACCTCCCGGACGGGTGCGCGGCGGGCGTGCAGGCCACGGTCCCCGTGCTCGACATGCCGGTCTGTCTGCGCTACTTGAGCGGCCGCCTGGCCGATGCCGGCGGCGTGGTCGAAGTCCGTGCCGTCACCGGTCTCGCCGAAGCGGCCGCCGAGGCGCCCGTGGTCGTGAACTGTTCGGGGCTCGGTGCACGCGCACTCGTGCCGGACGAGACGGTGTACCCGGTACGGGGCCAGCTGGTCGTGGTGGAGAACCCGGGCATCGAACGGTGGTTCGTCGCGGGTACGGACGCCTATGTGATCCCGCATCCGCGGGGCGTGGTGCTCGGCGGCACGGCGGACGAGCACGACTGGCGCCGGGAGCCCGACCCGGAGACGGCCGCGCGGATCGTGGAGCGCTGTGCCCGCTTCCACCCGGAGCTCGCCACCGCCCGCGTCCTGGAGCATCGCGTGGGCCTGCGCCCCGCCCGGCCCACCGTACGACTGGAGCGTGAGCTGTTCGACGAGTCCACGGTGTTGGTGCACAACTACGGGCACGGCGGCGGGGGCGTGACAGCGGCGTGGGGCTGCGCGGAGGATGTGGCCGCGCTGCTCGGCTGAGGAGGGCCGGTCCCATCGGGAGGGGATACGCCGCCCGGACGGTGGCGTATCCCCTCCCGACGCGTCACTCGTCGGTCGGCGCCGGGCCGATCCGGAGCTCGAAGTCCCCGTCGTACTTCTCGTGGCCCGCGATCACGGCCATCTCGACGGCCTCCTCGCCCATTTCGCCGCGGACGATCAGCGGGTCCTTGCGCAGATCGCGCATCAGGGACCAGCACATGCCGAGCATCACGACGACGAAGGGTGCCGCGGCCAGGATCGTGAGGTTCTGCAGACCTTGCAGGGCGTCGGGCTTGCCGTTGCCGATCATCAGCATCACGGCCGCGACGGCTCCGGTGACCACACCCCAGAACACGACCACGAGGCGGGTCGGTTCGAACGTGCCGCGCTGCGAGAGCGTGCCCATGACGATGGACGCCGCATCCGCGCCGGACACGAAGAAGATCCCGACGAGGATCATGACGAGCAGGCTCATCACGGTGGGGATGGGGAACTCCCGCAGCACCGCGAAGAGTTGCCCCTCCGGGGTGGACTCGTCGGCCAGACGGCCGCTCTCCTTCAGCTTCATCGCCGTACCGCCGAAGATGGCGAACCAGATCAGGCTGACCGTGCTGGGCACGAGGATCACGCCGCCGATGAACTGGCGGATGGTGCGGCCGCGGCTGATGCGCGCGATGAACATGCCCACGAAGGGCGTCCAGGAGATCCACCACGCCCAGTAGAAGACCGTCCAGCTGCTCAGCCAGTCCGCGACGCCTTCGCCGCCGCTCGCCTCGGTGCGGCCCGCAAGCTGCGGGAGATCACCGAGGTAGGAGGCGATCGAGGTGGGCAGCAGATCGAGGACGATCACGGTCGGGCCCGCGATGAACACGAAGATCGCGAGGACCAGGGCGAGCACCATGTTGGTGTTGGACAGCCACTGGATGCCCTTCTCGACGCCGGAGACCGCCGACAGGACGAAGGCCGCGGTGAGCACCGCGATGATCGCCACGAGCACACCGGTGCCGATGGTCTCGGCCCAGTTCAGCTCCTTCATGCCGCTGCTGATCTGCAGGGTGCCGAGCCCGAGGGAGGCGGCGGAGCCGAACAGCGTGGCGAAGATGGCGAGGATGTCGATCACGCGGCCCCAGGCGCCGTCGGCGTGCTTCTTGCCGATGAGCGGGGTGAAGACGGCGCTGATGGTCTGCCGCCGCCCCCTGCGGAAGCTGCTGTACGCGATGGCCAGACCCACCACCGCGTAGATCGCCCACGGGTGCAGCGTCCAGTGGAACAGCGTGGTGGCCATCGCGGTCATCATGGCGGTGGCCGAGTCCGCGGGGTCCGTGCCGGGCGGGGGCGTGGTGTAGTGCGCGAGGGGCTCGCTGACCCCGTAGAACATCAGGCCGATGCCCATGCCGGCGCTGAACATCATCGCGACCCAGGACACCGTGCGGAACTCGGGCTCCTCGCCCTCGCCGCCCAGCGTGATCTTCCCGTAGCGGCTGATGGCCAGCCACAGCGCGAAGACCACGAATCCGGACGCGAAGAGCACGAAGGCCCAACCCGCGTTGTGGATCAGCCCGTTGAGGGCCTTCGCGGAGACGTCCTCCAAGGTGTCCGTGGAGAGGGCGCCCCACAGGACGAAGGCGAGCGTGAGGGCCGCGGTGACACCGAACACCACCCGGTCGGTCGTCACCACACCGTGGTCGTGCGGGCTGCCGGGGAGCCCCGTGGACAGATGCGGTTCTCCCCGGCCGGCCCGTTTCCCGTGCTCTTCCGGTCTGTTCTGCTCTTCGTGCGGCATAGGCGGGGCCTTTCGAGGTGGCTACTGCGGAATGCTCGTCTCCTCGCTACCACACGCGTCTCGAATGTCACATGTCGTCAGCATTCATCGGCGGGTTGCCCGTTCACCAGGTTGTAGGGCGCCCGCTCGTCGAGCAGCAGCGGTACGAGGGCACGCAGCGACTGCCGCAGCGGCACCAGCGCTCCGTCGCCCTCACGCCGCACGGTCACGCCATGCAGGGCGAGTTCGTCGCGGATCTCCGCGTACTGCCCGGCGGTGAGCTGGTAGCCGCAGGGCGGGTCGGCGAGGATCTCGGAGGGCTCGGCGGGGTCGTTGTCGGCGCCGCCGAGATAGACGGGTCCCCGGTCCGCGTAACCGGCGCGCCGGGCCTCGCCGGTGGCGCGGTCGACGCTGCGGCCCTTCTCGCCCGCGAAGGCGAACAATCCGTCCAGGGACGCGAGTTGGGAGTGCACCCGGCGCCTGTTGTTGACGCTCTCGTCAGCCTTCTCCTCGTCGGTGAGGGGATCCACCCGGCTTTCGATCAGGAGGCCGGCCGCGTGCTTGATGCCGGAGGCGTTGCGCAGGATCCGCTCCTGCCCGTCGCCCGCCACCTGCTTGATCGGCTCACCGGTCTCGGGATCGGTCCAGATCCCGTACGTACCCGTGGAGTAGCCCTCGCCCTCGGCGGCGGGGCGCACGTAGTCCCCGGAGAGCTCCTTGGCGTGGTCGTGGACGTCGTGGTCCGTGTTGAGGTTGCGCGGCCACAGATCGAAGAGGTCCTTGTCGTAGTACGGGGGTGTCGCGCCGTACTCGTGCAGGTCGTAGATGACGTCGGGCCGCTGGTCGCGGATCACGCGGGCCAGGGTGCGGCCTTCGGCGGTGGCGAGGGCGACGTGGTCGCGGTTGATGTCGACGCCGTCGGCGTTGCCGCGGGTGTCCGCCGCGCGGCCGTCGGGGTTGGCGGTGGGGACGATCAGGATCCTGCTGCGGTCGAGGAGTTCGCGGGTGCGCTTGTCCTGGGCGTAGGCGAGGTTCCGGATCGTGCTGAGGCAGGCCTCGCGGCCCGAGGGTTCGTCGCCGTGCTGGGAGCAGATGAGCAGCACGGTGAGCGAGGCCTGCTGGTTGCCGAGGCGAGCCAGCTGAAGTGGCCGGTTCTGCTGGGTGGTGCCGATCTGCTCGACGCGTACGCGAGGGCTTTCGCGGTCCACTGCGCGCAGGAAGTCCTGCTCCTCGGGCTGTGTGGTCCAACGGGCGCCGTTGGACTGCTCGAAGCCCGTACGGGGTCCGGAGGTCGCCGCCTCCGCCTCGCCGGAAGTGACGAGGGCGGGTCCGGTCAGGGCCGCCGCGAACGCGGTCGCGGCGGCCGTCAGCGAGAGTGCGCGTCTCAAGGGATCAGGCCTTTCTCCGGGGGAATGCGGTGCGTCTCGGGCCGCTGTGCGAGCCCCTCGTAGAAGGTCTCGCGGGGTGCCGCGGCCGGGGCACCCGGGCGGGTCGCCTCGGCGAACGCCCGCCATCCGCCGACGAACGGGAGCTCGGCGGTGGTGCGGCGCAGATTGAGGGTCAACCGGCCCGGCGCGGAGGGCGGTTCGATCAGGCCGGCGTCCGTGCCCGCGACGATCAGGGCGAGCCGGTGGCCGGCCGGGATCACATGATCACTGGAGGCGAGGTCGATGGTCAGGGTGTGCGGCCTGCCCGGTGCGAGGGGACGTTCGGTGCGCGGGTCGGCGTATGTGCCGAGGTCGGCCCAGCCGCGGCTGAACACCGTGTAGTCCACGTCCGCGGTCCTGGCGGCGGTCTCCTTGAAGCACGGGCTGTCGCCCTCGCGGCTCGCGCCCCAGCAGCTGCGCTCGGGCAGGGTGACGATGCCTTCGCCCGCGGCCGTGTAGTCGCGGATGGTGGCGGGGCCGAGGTCGACCAGGACCGCGGAGAGATGAGCGGTCGCGGTCGTGGGAGTCGCGGTGACCGTGACCTGTGAACTTCCGGATATCCGGAGGTCCTTGGCGAGGGGCGCGGTCACGAAGCCCGCCTTGTCCGGCGTTCCGGTGTCGAGCTGCGCCGCCCAGTCGTCCTCGCCCCGGGCCGGGTCGTCGGTGAACTGTTCCGTGGCGCCGCGCGGTGCGGGCGTGAGCCCGAGGGTGCCGACGCCTGCCTGCGCGCCCTTGCCGGGCTTCACCTCGACGGTGTCCGTGGCGTGCGGCGGCCAGTGACGGCTGGTCGTCCACCGGTCCGGCGCGGTCTCGATGTCGGCCATGGGCTCGTCGTCGATGCCGTTGTCGTAGCCGAGGAGTTCATGGTCGAACCAGCGGTGCAGGGTGCGTACCCAGTCGGCGCGGCGGAAGTCGAACGGGTCGACGTGTCCGGTCTGGCTGAGCCAGATCTTGCGCTCCACGCCTTCCTCGGCGAGCGCGTCCCACCACTGGCCGAAGTGCTTGGCCCGCACGTTGAGGTCCTGCTGCCCGTGCACGACGAACACACTGGCCTTCACCTTGTCGGCGTCCGGCACGTGGTTGCGCTCGTCCCACAGGGAGGTCCAGTTCCCGTTGCGCGGCGCCCCGTCGATCAGGCGCTGCTGCACGGCGCCGCAGCGGGCCCGGGCCTCGGGGCTCTCCACGTAGTTCGACAGCCACTCGGGGCCGCTGTCGTAGAGCGGTGCGCCCTGCTGGAAGTAGTAGTCGTACCAGGAGGAGATGGCGCCGATGGGCACGATGGTCTTCAGGCCCTCGACTCCGGTGGCGGCGACGCCGTTGGCCACCGTGCCGTCGTAACTCTTGCCGATCATGCCGGTGTCGCCGTTCGACCAGCCGGCCGTGGCGCGCTCGCCGCCGGTGCGGCTGGTGTAGCCGCGGCCGCGGCCGTTGAGCCAGTCGACGACGGCCTTGGCGGAGGTCACATCGGAGCGTCCGCCGACGTCCACGCAGCCGTCGGAGCGGTTGGTGCCGGCGAAGTCCACGGCGACGAAGGCATAGCCGCGCGGGACGAAGTAGTTGTCGTAGTACAGCGGGAACTGCACCACGTTGCCGTCGGCGTCGTAGGTCTTCTTCTGGCTCTCGTTGCCCCGTCCGCAACAGGCGTAGTACGGGCTGGCGTCCATGATCACGGGGATCCTGCGTCCCCGCTCGGCGGGTTCGCGCGGGCGGATGACGTCCGCCGCGACCCGGTCGTTCTTTCCGTCGCCGTCGCCGTCGAGCCCGGTGTCGACCCAGACGGATTCACGGATGGCGTTCGCGTACGAGTAGACCGGCTCGCTCTGTGCGGGGCGGGCGTCCGGTGCGGCGGCGTACGCGGGTGAGAGCAGCGAGAGCAGAAGGGCCGGCAGGGCAGCGAGGAGCACGACAGGTCTGAAGCGGGTGGCCCGCGCAGGTATCGGCATGCGGCGGAAGTTACTCCGGTCAACTCCCGCGCAAAAGAGGGCAGTAGAGGTACCCGTGGATAATCAGTCGGGTGTCACCGCTGGTCCGAGGCCGCGCCGACGGGTTCACCGAGGATGCGGGCGGCCAGCTCGCGCGCGAGGGCGTCGACGTCCGCGCGCAGCTCCGCCTCGGCCGCCGCCCGCGCGGACGCGATCTGCTCGCGTCCCCGGGCCAGCAGTTCCGTGCGCTCCTCCAGCGCCCGCGCGCGGGCCGCCGCGATGATCGCCGCGCCCTCCTCGTACGCCCGCTGCCGGGTGCGGGCCGCATCGTGCCGTGCCTCGGCGAGCAGCCGTACGGGAAGGCCGGGTTCGCATCCGTCGGGAAGCCAGGGGCCTTCGCGCGGCGACAGCAGCTCGTCGCGGTCATGGAGGACGGCGTCGATTCTCGGCAGCAGGACCTTGGCCATCAGGACGTAGCAGGCGGCGAAGCAGACGAGCGCGAACACCAGGCCTTCGACGAGGGGGTTGAGCGGCCCCAGGCGATGGCCCCAGTCACCGGGCATGAGCTGCATGGTCCTGGCCTACCCCGACGGGTGGGCTCCAACTCGCGGCCACCCGGAGGCTACCGGGAAGTAACTCCCGCTGCTTTGATGTGCAGGCGATCTCTCCTGCCCCACATCTCACGGGAGTTCATGTGTCCAGCACATCACGCACTTCTCGCGCCTCGCGCGCCTCTCGCACCTCGCGTACGTCCGCCGCCGCGCTGGCTGCGCTGCTGACCGGCGCCGGTCTGGTCGCCATGTCACCGGCCCCCGCCGCCGCGGCAGCCGCGCCGGACGTCAAGGTGCTCACGTACAACGCCTTTCTCTTCAGCAAGACGCTGTATCCCAACTGGGGCCAGGACCACCGCGCGGCCCAGATCCCGAAGACCTCCTTCTTCCGCGGCCAGGACGTGGTCGTGATCCAGGAGGCCTTCGACAACTCCGCCTCCGACGCGCTCGCGGCCGGCGCGCGCGCCGAGTATCCGCACCAGACGCCGGTCGTGGGCCGGAGCAAGTCGGGCTGGGACGCGACGGGCGGCAACTACTCCACGACCACACCCGAGGACGGCGGGGTGACGATCTACAGCAAGTGGCCGGTGCTGCGCAAGGAGCAGTACGTCTTCCCGGACGCCTGCGGGGCGGACTGGTGGTCCAACAAGGGCTTCGCGTACGCGGTCCTGGACGTGAACGGCAGCAAGGTGCACGTGGTCGGGACGCATCTGCAGTCCACCGACCCCGGCTGCGATGCGGGCGAGGCCGCGGCGATGCGCAGCGAGCAGCTCAAGGACATCGACGCGTTCCTGGACGCCAAGGCGATCCCGGCGTCCGAGCAGGTCATCGTCGCCGGTGATCTGAACGTCGACTCGCACAGCGCCGAGTACGCCTCGATGCTCGCCGACGGCGGCCTGGTGGGCGCGGACGCGCGGACCGGGCACCCGTACTCGTTCGACACCCAGGACAACTCGATCGCCAAGGAGCGCTACCCGGACGACCCGCGCGAGGACCTGGACTACGTGCTGCACCGGGCCGGGCACGCACGGCCCGCGGGGTGGACGAACCACGTGGTCAAGGAGCAGTCCGCGCCCTGGACCGTGACGAGTTGGGGGACGTCCTACACGTACACGAATCTGTCGGACCACTATCCGGTGACGGCCTCCGCGTCATGAAAACAGCTGCGGCCGGTACCGCCCTTCTCAGGGCGGTACCGGCCGCAGTGGCGTGACGTTACTTCGACTGCTCGGCGGCCAGGCCGCCGGCCGCGACCTTGCCGCGGACCTTGTACCAGCCGACGACGAGCGCGAGCGCGATGACCGGGATCAGGTAGAGGGTCGGACGGCCGATCTCGGCGTCCTTCCACATCAGGCCGAGCACCGTGAGCAGGAAGACGATCGTGACGATCTCGGTGACCGGGCTGCCGGGCAGCTTGAACTTCGGCAGCGGGATCAGACCCGCCTCGGCCCGGCGCCGGAACACCATGTGGCAGAGCATGATCGTGACCCAGGTGGTGATGATGCCGAGCGCCGCCACGTTGAGGACGATCTCGAAGGCCTTCTCCGGCATCAGGAAGTTCAGGCCGACTCCGAGCACGCAGACGGCGGAGGTGAGCAGGATGCCGCCGTAGGGCACCTTGTTCTTGCTCATCTTCGCGGTGAAGGCCGGGCCCGAGCCCGCCATCGCCATGGAGCGCAGGATGCGGCCCGTGGAGTACAGACCGGAGTTCAGCGAGGACATCGCGGCCGTGAGGACCACGAGGTTCATCACGTCGCCCGCGGCCGGGACGCCGATGGAGGAGAGCACGGTGACGAAGGGGCTCTCGTCGCCGGAGTACGCGGAGCCCGGCATGAGCAGCGCGAGCAGGACCACGGAACCGACGTAGAAGACACCGACGCGCCACATGATCGAGTTCACCGCGCGGGGCACGATCTTCTGCGGCTCGGCGGTCTCGCCCGCCGCGACGCCGACCAGTTCGAGCGAGGCGTACGCGAAGACGACGCCGGTCATGACGATGACGACGGGCATCATGCCGGACGGGAAGAGGCCGCCGTTGTCGGTGATCACGTGCAGGCCGGGGGTCCCGCCGCCGACCTCGTGCTGCGTGACGAGCAGGAAGATGCCGATCAGCATGAAGATCACGAGGGCCGCGACCTTGATGATCGAGAACCAGAACTCCATCTCACCGAAGATCTTCACGGAGATGAGGTTGATGGCGAGCACGATCGCAAGGGCGATCAGCGCGAGCACCCACTGGGGTATGTCGGTGAAGAAGCTCCAGTAATGCGTGTACATCGCGATCGCCGTGATGTCGGCGATACCGGTCGTCGACCAGTTGAGGAAGTACGCCCAGCCCGCGACGTAGGCACCCTTCTCGCCGAGGAACTCACGCGCGTACGAGACGAACGAACCGGACGAGGGCCGGTAGACGACCATCGCGCCGAGCGCGCGCACCACGAAGAACGCGAAGATGCCGCACACCAGGTAGGCGAGGGCGAGACCCGGTCCGGCCGAGTTGAGGCGGCCACCCGCTCCGAGGAAGAGGCCGGTGCCGATCGCTCCACCGATAGCGATCATGTTGATGTGGCGGGCCTTGAGGTCCTTGCTGTATCCCGCGTCGCCTGCATCGGCGGGCACGTCGGAGGCGACCGTGCGGGGTGCCTCCTGTGCCGCGGTGACGGCTTCCTTGCTCACGCGCTGTTCAACTCTCCGTGGGGGGACAGTGCAAAGTCCGTGCCACCCCTGACGCGGCACGGACCATGGCACACCTTTACCCACACCTGATCGATCAAGCGGTGGCGCAGTTCACAGAGCGGAACATCTCACATGGTGATCAGGGGCTGTACAGCTGCTCGATGTCCGCCCTGTACCGCTCTGTGATCACTCGTCGCCGCAGCTTGAGGGACGGCGTCAGCTCCCCCGTCTCCGGCCCCCACTCCTCCCCCAGGATCTCGAAGCGCTTGATCTGCTCGGTACTGCTGAGGCGCTCGTTGGCCGCGGCCACGGCCTGCTCGATCTCCTCGCGTACGGCCGGCTCCCGCGGATCGGCCGGTACGCCGTGCTCCTCGGCCCAGAGCGGGAAGGTGTCCGGATCGAGGACGAGCAGCGCCACGAGGTACGAGCGGCCGTCGCCGTACGCGAGGGCCTGGCCGATCAGCGGGTGCCCCTTGAGGGTGTTCTCGACGAGGGCGGGCGAGACGTTCTTGCCCGTCGAGGTGATGATCATTTCCTTCTTGCGGTCGGTGAGCCAGAGATAGCCGTCCTCGTCGAGCCGCCCGATGTCCCCGGTCGCGAACCAGCCCTCCGCGTCGCAGGCATCCGCCACCGATCCGTCGGCCTGGAGATAGCCGTCGAAGACGGTGCCGCCGCGTACGAGGATCTCGCCGTCCTCGGCGATACGGACCTCCACCCCCTGGACCGGCCGCCCCACCGAACCGAGCCGGAAGGCGCCCGGGCTGTTGGTGGTGGCGACGCCGACGGTCTCGGTGAGACCCCAGGCGTCCATGATCGTGAGCCCGAAGCCGGCCCAGAACCGCATCACGTCCGGCGGCATGGGTGCCGAGGCGCTCGCGGTCCACAGGAGCCGGTCGAAACCGGCGAGGGCGAGGATCGGGTCGAGCACATGCTTCTTCACATGCCGGTACGCGGCATCCAGCGGGCCTGGCACCGGCTCGCCCTTCTCGCGGTGGGCGAGATGCGCGCGTGCGGTGTCGCAGGCCTTCTCGATCGCCCGCCGCCGCTCCGGCGGCGCCTGCGCGAGCATCGCCCGTACGGCGGCCGCGAGCTTCTCCCACACCCGGGGAACGCCGAAGAACTGCACCGGCCGCAGCTCGCGCACCGTCGGCGCCAGGTGGGCGGGGTCCGGGCAGAGGTGGACGTGGGCGGCGCGGAAGACCGGCAGATAGATCCCGAGCATGCGCTCCGCTATATGCGCGAAGGGGAGATACGAGATGTGCTCGGCGTGGTCCGGCAGTTCCACGACGGCGTCGAGCGCGAGCGCGTTGCGGATCACGTTGCGGTGCGTGATGCGGACGCCCTTGGGGTCGCCGGTCGTGCCGGAGGTGTACACGACGGTCAGCGGGTCGGCCGGGCGGATCTCGCGCCAGGCCTTCTCGAAGGCGTCCCCGTCGTGGCCCGCTGCCAGGACTTCGCCGTACGGGGTGTGGTCCGCGGCCGCCTCGGGCTCGACGACGACCAGGCGCTCCAGGGCGGTTCCGTCCAGGAGCGGCGCCCAGCGGCCGATCTCCCGCTCGCCCTCGATCACCGCGAGACGAGCGCGGCTGTGCCGGGCGATGTGGGCGATCTGGCCGGGGGCGGCGGTGTTGTACACCGAGACAGGGACGGCGCCGAGGTGGGTGAGGGCGAGGTCGGACAGCCAGTGTTCGGGCCGGTTGCCCATCATCATCAGGACGTGGTCGCCGCGGCCGACGCCGAACTGCGCGTATCCGGCGGCCAGCTCGGTCACGTGACGGCGGACCTCGGTCCAGGTGAGCGTCGACCAGCCGTCGCCCGCGCGCCAGGAGAGTGCGGGCCGGTCGCCGTGGTCCTCGGCGTTGCGCAGGAGAAGTGCGGGGAGAGTCAGCTCCTCGGGTGCTCCGGGTAGGCGCAGGATCTTGCTCATGGCGGCCCCCTGTCCGTCGGGCATTGTCCCGGACCGTTTCACAGGGGTGGTGAGACAGCAATACTGCGCGACCTACACCGTTACATCTCGCCACTTCAGGTGAGACAGCAATACTGTTGCACCGCATTGGTGCAAGGTGCCGGGCCGCGGAAGCGCCCGGGCACGGAACGAGGCGGGAAGCGAGGCTGCGAGCAATGACCACCCAGGCCGAGGGGCAGCTCGGACGGGAGCGGACGTCCGGCGGGTACGAACCCTCCCTCACCGTCGACGAGTTGGCCGCCCGCGCCGGGGTCACGGTGCGCACCGTCCGCTTCTACAGCACCCGCGGGCTGCTGCCGCCGCCGTCGATCGGGCCGCGCCGCGTGGGGCGCTACGGGGCGGCGCATCTGTCGCGGCTCGCGCTGATCGAGGAGCTGCAGCACCACGGTCTGACGCTCGCGGCGATCGAGCGCTACATGGAGCAGCTGCCGCCCGACATGACGGCCCACGATCTGGCCATCCACCGGGCCCTGGTGGCGAGTTGGATCCCCGAGGGCGCCACCGAGATGAGCCGTGAGCAGCTGGCCCGGCGAGCGGGCGGCTCGGTCACGGAGTCGGACATCGACCGGCTCGCCGCGATGAGCGTCCTTGAGCGTACGGAGGACCCCGACACCTTCCGTATCGACCCGGGGCTGCTGCACCTGGGGCTGCGGCTGCTCGACGTACCGATCGCGCAGGACACGATCCTGGCCGCGCGCGATGTGATGCTGAAGCACTCGCGGCAGGCGGCCAAGGAGCTGACGCGGCTGTTCCAGGACGAGGTGTGGGCGCCCTACCGCGAGCGCGAACCGGGCCCGGAGGCGGTCGAGGCGATGAAGGCGCTATCGGCGGACATGAAGCCGATGGTGGTGCAAGCGCTGGTCACGGCGTTCCAGCGGTCGCTCAAGGACGAGCTGCGGCGGCGGTACGTGGACGGTACGGACGGGGAGCAGGACGCCGATCCCCTGGCACACGTGCGGCGCTCGGCCGACAGCGATGCCGGGACCGCTTGAGGGCACTGACCCGGGAACTGGTTCCCCGAAGGACATGGCCGGGGCCGCCTGCGTCACGTAGGTTCTCTCCTCATGATCGAGTCCGAGAGGGAGATCAGCGAGGAGCTGGTCCGCGCGCTGCTGCGGGATCAGCACCCCGACCTGGCCCACCTGCCGATCCGCGAGGTCGAGGGGGGTTGGGGCAACCAGATGTGGCGTCTCGGGGACGAGTTGGCAGTCCGGATGCAGCGCATGGACACCAGCCCGTCCCTGCAGCTCAAGGAGCGCCGGTGGCTGCCGGACCTGGCCGCGCGCCTGCCGCTGCCGATCCCGGTGCCGGTGCGCAACGGCGCGCCGTCCGAGCGCTTCCCCAAGATCTGGACCGTGATGACCTGGGTCGCGGGGACGCCCCTCGACCACGGGACCATCACCCGCGGGGACCACGCGGCCGACTCCCTGGCCGGCTTCCTCGAGGCGCTGCATGTGGAGGCGCCGGCCGAGGCACGGGAAGGCTCTGATCGCGGCGCTCACCCCAAGGAGTGCACGGAGGGCTTCGAACACTTCCTGGGCGCCACGGACCTCGCCGGATTCTCCGAGGACGCCCTTCGGGCCGTGTGGGACGACGCGGTCGCGGCTGCCGAGTGGACGGGCCCGCCCGTGTGGGTCCACGGCGATCTGCATCCCGCGAACGTCGTCGTCGCGGACGGCACCCTCGCCGGCATCATCGACTTCGGCGACGTGTCCGCCGGCGACCCGGCCTGGGACCTCGCGGCCGCGTGGCTGCTCCTTCCCGAGGGTGCCGCCGCACGCTTCTTCGACCGGTACGCACAGGCGGACGAGGCGACCGTACGGCGCGCACGGGGACTGGCCGCGCAGAAGAGCCTGTTCCTGATGCTGATGGGTCAGAACGGAGACCGGGGACTGCCCGGCGGCAAGCCTCACTGGGGGCCCGCGGGCCGGGCGGCTCTCGAGCGAGTCCTGAAGGGGCTTTAGCCGGTACCCGACAGGCCGCTGCGGTCAGGCCTTTGCGCCCACCCCGCGGCTGCGCAGGCGGCGGAGCATCCGGGCGTCGTCGAAGCCGACGGCGCGGGCCGCGGCCTCCACGGTTTCGCCCTGGCCGATCAGGTGCTCGGCGCGTTCCAGGCGCAGGGTCTGCTGGTAGCGCAGGGGTGTCAGGCCGTCGGTGGCGCGGTGGAACATCCGCGTCAGGGTGCGCTCGCTGACGCCTGCCTTCGCGGCCAGGGTGGCGAGCGGCAGCGTCTGCGCATAGTGCGCGTCGATGTGGTCCTGGACGCGGTGGACGGTGTCGTCGAGGTGGGAGCGCAGCCGCAGCATGGCGCTGGCCTGCGGTGCGTCGCCGTTGCGGCGGGCGTAGACGACCATGCTGCGGGCCACGCGCGCGGCGAGCGCCGGGCCGTGGCGCTGCGCGAGCAGATGCAGGGCGAGGTCGATGCCGCTGGCGATGCCGGCGGAGGTGACCACCCGGTCGTCGGTCGTGAACAGGACATCGCGTACGACCGTCGCCCTCGGGTACCGGCGGGCCAGCGCGTCCTGCAGGTCGTGGTGCGTGGTGCAGCGGCGGCCGTCCAACAGGCCTGCCCGGCCGAGCAGTTCGGCGCCCGCGCAGACGCTGGCCACGGTGCCGCCGCCGGCATGGTGCGCGCGCAGTCGCTCCAGGACGGCCTCGCTCGCCGCGGGCGGATGGCGCAGCGCGTCCGAGCGCCAGCCCGGCACCATGATCAGGTCGTCGGCGGCCGGCTCGGGCCACTGCGTGCCGGCGGCGAGGGGCAGTCCTTGGGCGCTGGCCACCGGGGCTTCCTCGGCGACATACGCCAGCTCGTAGGGATGCCCGAAGTCCCCTGCCAGACCGAAGGCCTGGGCGGGCCCGGCCAGGTCGAGCAGAAGGACTCCGGGCAGGAGCAGGAAGACGACGCGGTTCACGCGGACGATGCTGCCAGGTCGTTCTCGGTCTCGTAGTCGGCGACGGTGGTGATCCGTGCGAAGCGGCCGCGCAGCACCGCCTCGGTGCGGGCGATGAGTTCCTCGGGGCTGTAACCGGTGTCGTTGTCGGTCGTCACGGCGTCCTTCACGAACACCATGCGGTAGCCGAGGTCGCTGCCGACGCGGGTGGTGGTCTCCACGCACTGCTCGGCGCGGATGCCGCACACCCACAGTTCGGTGATGCCCGCTTCGGTGAGCAGCTGCTGAAGGTTCGTGGTGGTGAACGCGTTGTGCGAGGTCTTGCGGAGCACCGGTTCGCCGGCGGCCGGCCGCTCCAGCTCGTCGAGGAGGCGGACATGTCCCTCGGCCGGATCGAAGACCCCGCCCGACCCGGGCTCTTCGTGCAGCACCCAGACGACCCGGTCGCCCGCCGTGCGGGCGGCACGGACGAGGCGGTTCACGGGGTCCGCGATCTTCGGGTTGCCGATCGCGTCCCACAGGGGGCGGGCTCGGAACGATTCCTGGACATCGATGACGATCAGCGCTCGGCTCATGCACCCATTCTGAGCTGGGGCCGCCTCGCCTCTCCAGGCTCGATCCGGGCCGGCACCGGAACGATCCGGTCAGGACAGCCGCGCCGGTACGGGAGGCAGGCGAGCCTCCCATACCGGCGGCGGGTCCTACTTGTCCGAGAAGCGCTCACCCTTCTCGGCCTTCTCCACCAGGAGGGCCGGCGGCAGGAAGCGGTCGCCGTAGCGGTCCGCCAACTCGTGGGCGCGGGCGACGAATCCGGGCAGGCCGCCCTCGTAGCCGTTGATGTACTGGAGCACACCGCCGGTCCAGCCCGGGAAGCCGATGCCGAAGATCGAGCCGATGTTGGCGTCGGCCACCGAGGTCAGGACGCCCTCTTCGAGGAGCCGCACGGTGTCGAGGGCCTCGGAGAACAGCATCCGCTCCTGCATGTCGCGGAACGGGATCTCGTACCCCGACTTGGTGAAGTGCTCGCGCAGGCCCGGCCAGAGCAGCCCGCGCTTGCCGTCCTCGCCGTACTCGTAGAAGCCGGCGCCGGAGGAGCGGCCCTTGCGCCCGAACTCGTCGATCATCCGGTCGATGACCGCCTCGGCGGGGTGCACCGGCATCTCGATGCCCTCGGCCGCGAGCGCCTGCCGCGTCTCCTCGCGGATCTTGCGCGGCAGCGTGAACGTCAGCTCGTCCAGGAGCGAGAGCACCTTCGCCGGGTAGCCGGCCTGGGCCGCGGCCTGTTCGACGGACGCGGGCTCGATGCCCTCGCCGACCATCGCCACGCCCTCGTTGATGAAGTGGCCGATGACACGCGAGGTGAAGAAGCCGCGGGAGTCGTTGACCACGATCGGGGTCTTGTTGATCTGCCGTACGAGATCGAAGGCGCGCGCGAGGGCTTCCTCGCCCGTGCGCTCGCCCTTGATGATCTCGACGAGCGGCATCTTGTCGACGGGCGAGAAGAAGTGCAGACCGATGAAGTCGTCCTGGCGCTCCACACCTTCGGCCAGCGCCGTGATCGGCAGGGTCGAGGTGTTGGAGCAGAGCAGCGCGTCGGGCTCGACGATGTGCTGGATCTCCTGGAACACCTTGTGCTTGAGCGCCGGGTCCTCGAAGACCGCCTCGATCACCGCGTCGCAGCCCGCGAGGTCGGCCGGGTCGGCGGTGGGCGTGATCAGGGCGAGCAGCGCGTCGGCCTTCTCCTGGGTCGTACGGCCCCGCTTCACCGCCTTCTCGCAGAGCTTCTCCGAGTAGCCCTTGCCCTTGGCGGCGGACTCGGCCGAGACGTCCTTCAGGACGACCTCGATGCCGGCGCGGGCGCAGGAGTAGGCGATCCCCGCGCCCATCATGCCCGCGCCGAGCACGGCGACCTTGCGGACCTTGCGGGGCTCGATGTCCTTGGGGCGGTTGGCGCCGGAGTTGACGGCCTGGAGGTCGAAGAAGAAGGCCTGGATCATGTTCTTCGCGGTCTGGCCCGTGACCAGCTCGGTGAAGTAACGGGCCTCGATGACCAGGGCGTTGTCGAAGTCGACCTGCGAGCCCTCGACCGCGGCAGCGAGGATGTTGCGCGGGGCCGGGTAGGGCGCGCCGCTCAGCTGCTTCTTCAGGTTGGCCGGGAAGGCCGGCAGGTTCGCGGCGAACTTGGGGTTCGCCGGGGTGCCGCCGGGGATGCGGTAGCCGGGCTTGTCCCAGGGCTGCTGGGACTCGGGGTTGGCCTCGATGAAGGCGCGGGCCTTCTCGATCATCTCCTCGCGGGTGGCCGCGACTTCATGGACGAGACCGTTGTCCAGGGCGCGCTGCGGGCTGTACTGCGTGCCCTGCAGCAGCACCTTCAGCAGCGCGTCCGCGATACCCATCAGGCGTACGGTGCGGGTCACGCCGCCGCCCGCGGGCAGCAGACCGAGGGTGACCTCGGGCAGACCGATCTTGGAGCCGGGGGCGTCGAGCGCGATGCGGTGGTGGCTGGCGAGGGCGATCTCGTAACCGCCGCCGAGCGCGGCGCCGTTGATGGCCGCGACGACGGGCTTGCCGAGGGTCTCGATGCGGCGCAGCGAGGCCTTGATGCCGGTGCCGGTCTCGAAGACGCGCTGGGCGTCCTCGGGGCCGGCCTTCATCATGTCCTTGAGGTCGCCGCCGGCGAAGAAGGTCTTCTTCGCGGAGGTGTAGATGATGCCGCGGATCGAGTCCTTCTCGGCCTCGGCGCGGTCGGCGATCGCGGCGATGGAGTCCTTGAACGCCTGGTTCATGGTGTTCGCGGACTGGTTGGGGTCGTCGAGGACGAGCGTGACGATGCCGGTCTCGTCCTGCTCCCAGCGGATGGTGGTGCTCTGCGTCATGGTTCGGTCTCCGTCAAGTCTCTGGCGTGGGCGGCTCGTCGGCGTGCGGCGGCCAATGGGGAGGGCGGCCGGACTTCGTGGCCGGGTGCGGGTGGTCCGGGGTTGCTCGCGCAGTTCCCCGCGCCCCTGAGATGCGCGCTGCGCGCGTCATCTCATCTCCGCAGGCGGGCTCGTTCCGTGGCGTCAGACCCGTTCCACGATCGTGGCGATGCCCATGCCGCCACCGACGCACAGCGTCGCGAGGCCGTAGCGCTTGTCCTGGCGTTCCAGTTCGTCGACGAGCGTGCCGAGGATCATCGCGCCGGTGGCGCCGAGGGGGTGGCCGAGGGCGATGGCGCCGCCGTTGACGTTGACCTTGTCGAGGGACAGGCCCATGTCCTTGACGAAGCGCAGGACGACGGCCGCGAAGGCCTCGTTGATCTCGACGAGGTCGATGTCGTCGATGGTCAGACCGGCCTTGGCGAGCGCCTTGCGCGTGGCGGGAGCGGGCCCGGTGAGCATGATGGTCGGTTCGGAGCCGGAGACCGCGACGGAGACGATCCGGGCGCGCGGGGTCAGACCGTTCCGCTCCCCCGCCTCCTTCGAGCCGATCGCGACCAGCGAGGCGCCGTCCACGATGCCGGAGGAGTTGCCGGCGTGGTGCACGTGGTCGATCTTCTCGATCCAGTGGTACTTCTGCAGCGCCACCGCGTCGAAGCCGCCGAGGTCGCCGATGTCCGCGAAGGACGGCTTCAGCTTGGCGAGCGAGTCGGCGGTGGTGCCGGGGCGCGGGAACTCGTCGTGGTCGAGCACGGTCAGGCCGCTGCGGTCCCGTACGGGAACCACCGAGCGCTCGAAGCGGCCCTCCTTGATGGCGTTCGCGGCGCGCTCCTGCGACAGGGCCGCGTACTCGTCGACATCGCGGCGACTGAAGCCCTCGATGGTGGCGATGAGGTCGGCGCCGATGCCCTGCGGGGCGAAGTTGGTGTCCCAGTTGGTCATCGGGTCGGCGAACCAGGCGCCGCCGTCCGAGGCCATCGGCACACGGGACATGGACTCGACGCCGCCCGCGAGCACCAGGTCCTCCCAGCCCGAACGGACCTTCATCGCCGCCATGTTGACGGCTTCGAGACCCGAGGCGCAGAAGCGGTTCTCCTGTACGCCGGCGACGGTGTCCGGAAGGCCCGCGGCGATCGCGGCGATCCGGGCGATGTCGGAGCCCTGGTCGCCGACCGGGCCGACCACGCCGAGCACGATGTCGTCGATCGTGGCCGGGTCGAGCTCCGGGTTACGGGTCTGGATCTCCTTGATCAGGCCGGTCACGAGGTCGATGGGCTTGGTGCCGTGCAGGGACCCGTTGGCCTTGCCGCGCCCGCGCGGGGTGCGGATCGCGTCGTAGACATACGCTTCGGTGCTCACTGATAAGCCTTTCCGGGGTGCGGGGTGAGGGTGTGAAGAGCTTGCCTGCTACGGCAGCAGCGACCGGCCGATGATCTCCTTCATGATCTCGGTGGTCCCGCCGTAGATGGTCTGGATACGGCCGTCGGTGAAGGCGCGCGCCACGCGGTACTCCGTCATATAGCCGTAGCCGCCGTGCAGTTGGAGACAGCGGTCGGCGACCCGCTTCTGCAGCTCGGTGGCCCACCACTTGGCCATCGAGGCGTGCACATGGTCGAGCACCCCGTTCGTGTGATCCTCGATGCAGCGGTCGAGGAACGTACGGGTGACGGCGCACTCGGTGGCCATCTCGGCGATCTCGAAGCGGATGTGCTGCAGCTTGGCGAGCTTGCGCCCGAAGGCCTCGCGCTCCTGCACGTACTCCATGGTGATCTGGAGCAGGTACTCGGCCGCGGAGATGGCGGCGACCGCGATGCCCATGCGTTCCTGGGCGAGGTTGGTCATCAGGTGCAGGAAGGCGCCGTTGAGATCGCCGAGCAGGTTCTCCTTGGGGACCTTGACGTCCCGGAAGAACAACTCGGCCGTGTCCTGGGCCTTCTGGCCGATCTTGTCGAGGTTGCGGCCGCGCTCGAAGCCCTCCATGCCGCGCTCGACCACAAGCAGCGAGAGGCCCTTGGCACCGCCCTCGGGCGTCGTTCGGGCGACGACGATCACCAGGTCGGCGAGGATTCCGTTGGAGATGAAGGTCTTCGAGCCGTTGAGCACCCAGTGGTCGCCGCGGTCCTCGGCGTGCGTCTTGATGCCCTGGAGGTCCGAGCCGGCGCCGGGCTCGGTCATCGCGATCGCGGTGATGATCTCGCCGGAGCAGAAGCCGGGCAGCCAGCGGCGCTTCTGCTCCTCGGTGGCCAGCGAGGTCAGATACGGGCCGATGATGTCGTTGTGCAGACCGACCGCGAGCCCGGAGGCTCCGGCGCGGGTGAACTCCTCGGCGAGGACGGCCGAGAAGCGGAAGTCGGTGTTCCCGCCGCCTCCGTACTCCTCGGGCACCGCGAGACCGAGGAGGCCCTGCTTGCCGGCCGCGCGCCAGGCGTCGCGGGAGACGATGCCGTCCTTCTCCCACTGCTCGTGGTGCGGGATCACCTCGCGTTCGAGGAAGGTGCGGACGGTCGTACGGAAGGCCTCGTGCTCCTCGCCGTAGAGCCTGCGCTCCATTCCCGAGGGGGTGGTCATGCCCGAGGGGGAGGTCATGCCTGCTCCTTGTCGTCGTCGCTCGCCAGGCTCTGGACGCCCCAGTCCCGGGCTACTTCTTCGGTGTGCGCGCCGGGCAGCGAGGGCCCCGTCCGTACGGTCCCGGGTGTCGCTGAGAAACGCGGCGCGGGGGCGGGCTGGACGATGCCCGAGTGGTCCACGAAGGTGCCGCGTTCCTTGAGGTGCGGATGGTCCGGCGCCTCGCGCAGCGACAGGACGGGGGCCACACAGGCGTCGGAGTCCTCGAAGACGGCCGTCCACTCGTCCCTGGTGCGGGTCCTGAACTGCGCCTCGATCGCCGTGCGCAGCTCGCCCCAGCGCGCGAGGTCCTTGCGCGGCGGCGCCTGGTCCGCGATGCCGAGCAGCGTCACGAACTCCTCGTAGAACTGCTGCTCCAGAGCGCCGACGGCCATGTGGCCGCCGTCCGACGTCTCGTACGTGCCGTAGAACGGGCAGCCGCCGTCGAGCAGATTGGCGCCCCTGCGGTCCTGCCAGCCGCCGGCCGCCATCATCCCGTGGATCATCCCGGACAGATGGGCGGTGCCGTCCACGATGGCGGCGTCGACGACCTGGCGCTCGCCGGTGGCGCGGGCGTGCTGCAGTGCGGCCAGCACGCCGACGACGAGATAGAGGGAACCGCCCGCATAGTCGCCGACGAGGTTCGCGGGGATCGCGGGCGGCTCGTCCGGCTTCCCGATCATGCCGAGTGCGCCGGTGATGGCGATGTACGCGATGTCGTGCCCGGCGCGCTGGGCGAGCGGGCCCTCCTGGCCCCAGCCGGTCATCCGGCCGTACACCAGGCGGGGATTGCGGGCGTGGCACTGCTCGGGGCCGACGCCGAGGCGTTCGGCGACGCCGGGACGGTAGCCCTCGATGAGGATGTCGGCCCGGTCGACCAGGTCGAGGACCTTGGCCGGGCCGTGCTCGTCCTTGAGGTCGACTACGACGGACCGTTTGTTGCGGTTCGTCACGTCGAACGCGGGCTTGATGGCGAGCCCCGCGCCGCCCGGCCGGTCGATCCGTACGACATCCGCGCCGAGATCGGCGAGCAGCATCGCGGCGAACGGGCCGGGCCCGATCCCCGCCAGCTCGACTACCCGTACCCCATCGAGTGGGCCGTTCCCTGCCATCGAACCCCCTGCGTCCGCTGGTGAGTTGTCGCGGGGATGCGGCCCGCTCGGTCAGTTTTCCGTCTGCTCCGCATGTGACACAACCGCTGTAACATCAGTGATGTTAGGAACGGGCAGGGGCGAAGACAAGGGTTTCCGAGCAAGCGCTTATTTTTATACGCCCCCCGTCGACACGAGCGCACGCGCCTCTTCGCGGGCGTGGCCGATGGGGTCGTCGAAGATGCCCAGCCCATGGGCCACGAGGGCGCCCTCGTGCAGCAGCATGAGCGTCCTGCCGAGGTGCTCGGCACGGTCCGGTGCGATCTCGGCGCCGAGGCCGGTGAAGAGCCCAAGCATCCACTGCTTCTGTCCGGCGATGACCGGGTACGCGGGGTGGGCCGGGTCGCTGATCTCCGCGTGCGCGTTGACCATGCTGCAGCCCTTGGAGCTGTGCTCCAGAGCCCAGGCCCGCGAGGCGTCGAACACGGCCAGGACGCGCTCACGCGCGGGCAGTTCACGGTCCGGGACGTCGAGGCGTTCGGCCAGGAAGGCCCGCCAGCGCTCGTCGCGGTCGGCCAGGTACTCCACGACGATCTGCTCCTTGGAGCCGAACCGGTCATAGAGGGTCTTCTTCGTCACCCCGGCCTCGGCGGCGATCAGATCGACCCCGACGGCGTGGATACCGCGCTCGTAGAACAGCCGCCCGGCCGCCTCGAGCGCCCGCCGCGCGGCGGGGGTCAGCGCGATCCGCCGGGGGCCCTCGTTCTCGCCCATCACCATGTCACTCACGCCCATCGCCTCGACACTCGCACCCATGCCCCCAAGGTATACCGATCTGTATAGTGGAGTTGAGTATACCGATCTGTTTACTGGAGGCCGGTGATGAACATCCTGCTCTCGACCGCCTTCGTCCTGTGCTGGAGCTCCGGCTTCATCGGGGCCAAGCTCGGCGCGGGCAGCGCGTCGGCGATCACGATCCTCATGTGGCGTTTCCTTCCGCTGGCCGTGCTGCTCGTGGCGGTCGTCGTGCTCCACGGCCGGGCGCGGCTGCCGGCCCGTGACCTCGGCCGACAGGCCCTGATCGGGGTGCTGTCGCAGAGCGGCTATCTGCTGACCGTCTACTCCGCGATCCAGCTCGGCGTGGCCAGCGGCACCACCGCACTGATCGACGGCGTGCAGCCCCTGGTCGCGGGTGCTCTCGCCGGGCCGCTGCTCCACCAGTACGTCTCACGCCGGCAGTGGCTCGGTCTCGGCCTGGGCATGGGCGGCGTCGCCATCGTCACCCTGGCCGACGCGACGGCGGGCAGCGGTGTCGCATGGTGGGCGTATCTCGTGCCGCTGATCGGGATGCTCTCCCTCGTGGCCGCCACATTCCTGGAGAGCCGCACCCGGGCGCCGGTCGCGCCCTCGCTGTCGCTGACCGTCCACTGCGCCACAAGTGCCGTGGTCTTCACGGCACTTGCGCTGGTCACCGGGGAGGCGCTGCCGCCCGCCGAGTGGGCCTTCTGGGGTGCGGTCGCCTGGCTCGTGGCGCTGTCGACCTTCGGGGGTTACGGGCTGTACTGGCTGATCCTGCGACGCCGCGGCGTCACCGAGGTCAACACGCTCATGTTCCTCATGGCTCCGGTCACGGCGGTCTGGGGCGCGCTCATGTTCGGCGAACCCTTCGGACTTCAGACCCTGCTCGGGCTCGCCGTCAGCCTCGCGGGCGTCGTCATCGTCCACCGTCCCCGTCCAGCTCGGCGATCAGCTTCTTGGGCGCGATCACGCGGTAGCTCTCCTCCACCCAGTCGCACAGCAGCTCCGCCGGCGGCACGTCCGGGCCCTCCAGTGGGATGCGCACCCAGCCCGACTTCCCCAGGCCATAGCCGGCCGGCTCCGCGCCCGGGGCCGTCAGGGCGTGGGCATGGGCCTCCGGGTCCGTGAGCTTGACCGTCATGCCCAGCGGATACGAGCCGTCGGAGACCCCGAGGAACACGAAGACCTTCTTGCCGACCTTGGCGACGGTGTCACCCCAGGGGAACTCCTCGACGGCGCCCGGCAGTTCGAGGGCGAAGGCCCGCACCTTCTCCCAGCGGGCGAGCGCGGCCTTGGCGGGCGGTCGCCCCGGGGGCTTCGTATCGGCCATGACGTACCTCCCTGTCCTGGCCGGGCCCCTTGCACCGGCCTGCGCCCATCACGCTAGCCTCAGCCACCGACAACGGCGCGTGGGCAGCTTGAAGGGTGAGCCATGAGTGAGCGGGACACGACGGACCGGCGTGCGTACGACATCGTCCTGTACGGGGCGACCGGCTTCGTCGGCACGCTGACCGCCGAGTATCTGGTCCGCCACGCGCCCGACGGGCTGCGCTGGGCGGTCGCCGGACGCAGTGCCGGCAAGCTGGAGCGGCTGCGCGAGCACCTGGCCGAGATCGACCCGGGCGCGGCGAAGATCGCCACGATCGCGGTGGACTCGGGCGACCGCGAGGGTCTGCGCGAACTCGCCGCCTCCGCGCGGGTGGTGGCCACGACCGTGGGTCCGTACGTCGAGTACGGCCACGAGCTGGTCGGGGCCTGCGCCGATCTCGGCACCGACTATCTGGATCTGTCCGGCGAGCCGGAGTTCGTGGACGTCACCTATGTCCGGCACGATGCACGGGCCCGCGAGACGGGCGCCCGCCTTGTGCACGCCTGCGGGTTCGACTCGGTGCCGCACGATCTGGGCGTCTACTACACGGTCAAGCAGCTGCCCGAAGACGTACCGCTGCGGATCGACGGCTTCGTCCGGGCCTCGGCCATGTTCTCAGGCGGCACCTTCGCCTCCGCGCTCGGCCAGTTCGCGCGCGGCCGCGAGATGGCCGCGGCGGCCCGCGACCGGCGCCGGCACCAGCCGCGCCTGGTCGGGCGCCGGGCCTACGCGCCGGTGAGCGCACCTCGCTACGCGGCGGAAGTCGGCGCGTGGGCGCTGCCGTTGCCGACGATCGATGCCCAGGTGGTGCAGCGTTCGGCCCGCGCCCTGGAGCGCTACGGTCCGGACTTCCGCTACCGGCACTACGCGGCGGTCAAGACGCTGCCGTTCGCCTTCGGCGGTGTCGCGGCGATGGGCGGGCTGCTCGCGGCCGCCCAAGTGCCGCCGGTGCGGCGGTGGTTGTCCTCGCGCGTGGCGCCGGGTGAGGGTCCGAGCGAGGAGCGCCGTGCCCGCAGCTGGTTCTCGGTCCGCTTCGTCGGCGAGGGCGGCGGCCGCCGCGTCTACACGGAGGTCTCGGGCGGCGACCCCGGCTACGGCGAGACGGCCAAGATCTTCGCCGAGTCGGCCCTCTCCCTCGCCTTCGACGACCTGCCGCGCACATCAGGCCAGGTCACGCCGGCGGTGGCGATGGGCGATGCGCTCCTGAAGCGGCTGCAGGAGGCGGGCATCGTGTTCCGGGTGGCGGCCACCCGGTAGTGCCGCGGGGAGAGCGGATCAGCGCAACTCATGGCTGCTGCGGGCGCACCGCCCATCGTCTTCGTCCATGGGACACGGTTCAGCGCGGGGCAGCTCAGCGCGGGGCAGCGCGACGCCGTACCGGTGGGTGGCCGGGCTCGTCCCGCGCCTGCCCGCGGACCGGCTGGCCCGGTGGAACGACCGGTTGCTGCGCCGCCTGTATCCCCCGAGGTGGTGGCGGCGACCATGCGCTCCCGCTACGCCTTTCACACGTTGCCGGCCGCCTGGGGCGAGGCGCTCGGCCGCTTCGACGCGGGTGTGATGCGTCATGTGGCGGCGCCGGTGCTCGTCCTGAACGGCGAGAAGAACAGGGCCTTCCGGTCCGGAGAGACGGCGTTCGCCCGTGCGCATCGGCACGCCCGCGTCGAGTTGATCCCGCGGGGCGGACGGTCCGGAGAGACGGCATTCGCCCGCGCGCATCCGCACGCCCGCGTCGAGTTGATCCCGCGGGCCGGTCACCTGGCCAACTTCGACGATCCGGCCGCCTTCCGCGACGCGGTCCGCCGCTTCGCCCTCCAGCTGCCTATGCACGGCTGAGCCCGGCAGTCGCGTCCCGGCGCGGATGTCGTCGGATGCGGTCCGGCCGGACAGACCCCGCCCTCCCGGGGGCCGAGCCCCTTCCAGGCTATCGACGCCCACTGACAATCCGGCCCGCCCGCCCCCGCGTCACGCCTTCCAGACGTACGGCGTCGTCACACTCAACTGCTCGAAGCCAAGCCGCTCCAGGATCGGGCGGCTGGTCGGCATCGCGTCCACCTGGAGGTAGGTGATGCCGCGTGCCGCGGCGATGCGGGCGCGGTGGGCGACCAGGGCGCGGTAGATGCCGCGGCCGCGGAACTCGGCGACGGTGCCGCCGCCCCACAGGCCCGCGAAGTCCACGCCGGGAGCGAACTCGATCCGGGCGGCGCTGACCGGCCGCTCCCCCGCCAGCGCCAGGGTCATCACAAAGCTGTCCGGCGCGTGCGCGAGCCGGTCGAGGAGTTGCTGCTTGAGCCGCGAGCCGTCCGTGCCGAACGCCTCGTCGTGCACCTGGGCCGCGAGCTCGATGCCCGCCGCGTCGGTGGCGTCCACCAGGCGCAGCCCGTGGGCGAGTTCGACCGCTCCCGTCTGCGGGGCCACTTCGGCGATCATCAGGCTCTCGGGCTCCCCGGCGACGAAACCGGCCCGTACGAGCCGCTCCCCCAGATCGGCGGGCCGGTCGTGCGAGTACGTCTTCCACTCGAACTCGACGCCCAGCGCGCCGTAGTGCCGCACCTGCTCGGCGATCACCGCGTCCGCCGTCGACTCGTCGATGTCGGAGAACACCACACCGTTCCAGTCCGCGGGGCCCCCGCTCTGCCGCACGACCGTGCCGATGTCCTCGACGCGGACGCCAGGGTGGTCGGCGGGCACTTCACGTCGCATCTGCCGGTCGAACAAGCGCAGTACTTCTTCATGGTCCATGGGCGCATTGCAGCATCCGCCCGGGCCGCGCACAAACGCTTATCCGCCCGCTACGACGAGGCCAGGACCTGCGTCAACGCCCGCCGGCAGAGCGAGTCCGCGCGGCGGGTGGTCTCCGGGAGCCGGTAGTGCGGGGACAGGGCCAACGTGTGGGCGCACGCGTTGGCGAGCGAGACGCGGTGGCCGGTCGAGACGAACACGGGCTTGACGCCGTCCTGGGTCCTGACGGCCCGGCCGACCTCCTCGCCGCCGTCCACGAGTGCGGCCACGGATCCGCGGGCGGCCGCCGGATCCTCGTACGAGAAGGTGAAGGGGTTCTTCGCGACGCCGAGGGACGGCAGGCCGGTCAGCACGCCGAGGTGGGCGGCGAGGCCGAACCGCCGGGGGTGTGCGCGGCCGTATCCGTCGCAGACCACCAGATCCGGCGGGGTCCGCAGGGCGCCGAGCGCGGCGAGGACGGCCGGGATCTCGCGGAAGGCGAGCAGGCCGGGCACATACGGGAAGGAGATCCGGGCGACGGCCGTGGATTCCTCGGCCACCTCGAGCGTCCCGGCGTCGAGCACGACGGCTGCCGCGACGACGAGATCGCGCTCGTCGTCGTACGCGACGTCCACCCCGGCGACCAGGCCCTGTCCGGGCGGCGGCCCGTCCTCGTCGAGGATCACGCGCGTGCGCAGTGCGTCCTGCACCGCGCGTGCCTGCGCTTCGGTCGTGGGCCAGTCGGCGGGCGGGGCGGCGGTGACGGGATCCATGGTGCGGTCGAGGGTACGCGAGCGGCGCGCACCCCCGACCGGGGACCTCAGCTCACATTGTCCGTGTGCGTCACTCCGTCCGTCCGGTACTTCGCCACCTGGGCCGCGACCTGCGCCGGGGTCAGGATCTGGTCCTTGGCGTAGTACACGTAGTCGACCTTCTCGTCGTACGCGCGCGGGGTGTTGGAGGCGACGAGCCCGCCGGAGATGATCCAGTTGTTGAGGTTGATGGACATGGCGGTCTCGGGCAGATACGGCTCGCCGTGGGTCGCGAACAGCTGGCCGTCCACGTAGTACTTGATCGAGGTGTTGTCCACGGTGACCACCAGGTCGTGCCAGCCCGCATAGCTCTGACGGACCTCGGTGTGGGCGTTCACGGCCTGCCACGGCTCGGGGTTGTAGGTCTCCCAGGACGTGGTGTACAGGATGTTGGACGGTTCGCCCCAGCCGCCGTTCGGCAGGTACTCGAAGTCGAGTTCGCCGTAGTTCGGATCCATCGGGGCGTCCAGCGGTGCGATGGTGAAGAACGTCTGCACCATGTGGTCGCCGTCCGGGCCCGAGTTGGGGGCGTCGCTGAAGTACACGCGGGACGCGTAGGTCCCCTTGGTGAACTTGCGCTGGTGGTACAGCTCGGTCTGCCGGGTGCCCGCCGCGGTGCCGTCGGTGCTGGTGCGCAGCGTCATGATGCTGTTGCCCGACTCCTGGGCGAAGGTGACCTGTTCGGGGGCCCAGGTCGCACCGGGGACTCCGGGGCCGCCCTGTCCGGACTTCACGGTCCAGCCGCGCTGGGAGATCCGCGGATCGTTGTGGGCGGTGTAGTTCAGGTCGTCGAAGAGCGCGGGCTTGGTGGGGTCGGGGCCGCCCGGGTCACCTGGATCGCCGGGATCCCCCGGGTCGTTGCCCTCGGGAGCGGTGCCCCACAGGACGGTGCCGCCGCGCTGGACGGTGACCTTGCTCCAGTCCCCGTACGAGGTCTGGGACGCGCCGAACGAGTAGTCGTCCTGCTGGTTCAGGGACTGCCAGTCGGCGCGGTGGAAGCGCAGCTGCATGTCCCCGGTGTCCGCACCCGCCGCGAGGGAGCCGGCGCCCGCGGTGAAGCCGATCTCCAGGTAGCGGTCCGCGGTGGCGGTCGGCTTGGCGAGCGTCCCGAAGGTGCCGGTGATGTTGGCGCAGCCCTTCACCGCCCAGGAACAGGCGAAGCGGTACGTGCTCGACGCGGTGTCGGCCTTGAAGTAGTAGCGGATGGTCAGGCCGCTCAACTGGACCGCGCCGGAGCCCCTGTTGGCGAGCTTCAGCCAGGGTTCGGCCTGGTCGCTGCCGGTCGAGCCCGTGTGGTACTGGGCCACGACACTCTCGTCGGCGGCCGCCGCGTTCGGGACGGCGAGCGCGCCTCCTGCCGCCAGGGTCAGGGCGGCGGCGAGGGCCGTGGTCCTCAGCCTTCCGCGGACCGTGCTCCTCAGCTTTGCGCGGGCCGTGCCCTCTGTTCTTCTGTGCACGAGGTGTTCCTCCTCATGGTGGGGGTGGTACGGCCGCCAGAGGCGGCCGCCGGGACCGCTCAGAGGCGGCGCCGGAAATCGGTGAGATCGCGGGGCCCCTCGCTCCAGGCGACTTCGGCGAGTGCGGCGATCCGGGGGAAGAGCAGGTAGTCGATCGCGGCGGGGGTCGCCACGTGCTCGGTCCACAACTGGGCCTGGGTGCCCAGGACTCTGGCCGCTTCGGCCGGCTCCCAGTCGGCGGGCGCGGGCTCCGCGGTGTAGACGTCGGCGAGCGTGACGGGGTCGCCGGGCTGGCCCGGCGGCTCGTCCGGGGCGTCGGACTGCGGATAGTCGAGATACGTGGTGCGGTGCGGGGTCATGACCACGTCGTGGCCGCGGCGGGCGGCACCGAGGCCGTGCACGGCGTCCCGCCAGGGCATCACCACGAACTCGGGCGGCAGCGCGGTCGCGTCGGGCTCGGCCCAGCACACGGGGGTACGGCCGCGGGCCAGCAGATGCCGCCCGACGCGGCTGAGGAACCAGGCGTTGAGCTCCTTGGGCGACAGACCTGCCCGCGCGGCGACCTCCCTGGCCACCGGGGACTCCTCCCATTCCACGGTGGGGCATTCGTCGCCGCCGATGTGCACGTACGGGCTGTCGAAGACCTCCATGACCTCGTCGAGCACCGTCGTACAGAAGGCGAAGGCCTCGTCGTGGACGCCGAAGACGTTCTCGCAGATCCCCCAGTGGTCCCAGACCTCGAGGCGCCGCTGCGGATAGTTGCCGAGGTGCGGATACGCGGCGAGGGCGGCCCGTGCGTGGCCGGGCATCTCGATCTCCGGGACGATCCGCACACCGCGGGCGGCCGCGTAGGCGACGAGTTCGCGCAGTTCGGCCTTGGTGTAGTGGCCGCCGTGCGGGGTGCCGTCACCCATGGTCTGGGCACGCACCGAGCCGGTCTCGGTGAGCAGCGGGTAGGCGTCGACCGGCATCCGCCAGCCCTGATCATCCGTCAGATGCAGGTGCAGGACGTTGAGTTTGTACGACGCGATGCGGTCGACGACCGAGCGCAGATACGAGACGGGCTGGAAGTGACGGGCCACGTCGAGCATCGCGCCCCGCCAGGGGAAGCGGGGGCTGTCGCTGATCTGGACGCAGGGCAGCCGCCCGCCCCGCTCGATGAGGGCGCTGATGGTGTGCACCCCGTTGACCAGGCCCGCGTCCGTACGGGCGCGGAGCAGCACCGCGTCCCGGCCCACCGTGAGCCCGTACCCCTCGTCGCCGAGGCCGCTGAGCGCCGGGTCGATGGCGAGCACGAAGCTGCTGTCCGCGGCCGCGCGCAGCGGCAACCCGGTGCGCAGCCGCAGCAGCGTGGCCGCTCGGTCCGCACCCGGAGCCAGGTGCAGCGTGGTCTCCGTGTCGAGGATGAACTGCCCGCTCTGGCGCACGACTTGGCGGGGGCGGGGAATCAGCATGCGGGAGCTCCCATGGTTGTCAGCCCTTCACGGACATGTCGTCGGCCCTTCATGGACCTGGTTGCCAGCCCTTCACGGCCTGGTTGTCAGCCCTTGACCGAACCCGAGACGAAGCCGGTGGTGACCCGGCGTTGCAGTACGAGGAAGAGGATCAGCACCGGCAGCGCGAAGAGCGTGGAGGCGGCCATGGTGGCGCCCCAGTCGGTGCCGAAGGTGTTGGAGAACGAGGAGAGCCAGACGGGCAGGATGCGGTCGTCCTGGTTCTTGACGATCAGCATGTTGGCGAAGGCGAACTCGTTCCAGGCGGTGATGAAGCCGAACAGCGAAGTCGCGAGCAGTCCCGGCGCGAGCAGCGGGAACGTCACCCGGCGGAAGGCGGAGAGGCGGGTGCAGCCGTCGACCTGGGCCGCCTCTTCGAGCTCGACGGGGACGGCCGCGAGGAAGCCGCGCAGCGTGATGATGGTGAAGGGGAGCGTGAAGATGAAGTAGAGCAGTGTCAGCATCGCGAGGCGGTCGAGCATGTCGGTGTCGCGGGCGATGATGTAGACGGGGATCAACATCGCTTCCCAGGGCGCCATTTGGGCGATGAACACCATCAGGACGAAGCCGCGCCGGCCGCGGAACTGCAGCCGTGCGACCGCGAAGGCCGCACCCAGCGCCACGAGCAGGGCGAGCACCACCGCCACGACTGTCACGAGCAGGCTGTTGCGCCAGAAGGTGCCGAAGCCGTCCGCGCCGATCGCCGTACGGAAGTGTTCGAGGGTGAGCCTGGTCGGGACGAACACCGGGGTGTCGGCGTTGATGTCGCGGGTGGGTTTGAACGCGGTGGACGCCATCCAGTACACGGGGAAGATCGTGACGGCGAAGACGGCCAGGGCGGCGAGGTTGAGGGACCCCCGGCGCACTGCATTGCGCGCTTTCACAACTCTCCCTCCTGACGGAACAGTTGGCGCAGATAGACGAAGAGGATCACCGCGAGCAGCAGGACCGTGATGGTCGAAGAGGCCGCCTGCAGGTCGTAGTGGTGCAGCGTCTGGGCGATCTGGTACGCGTAGACGGGCAGCGTGGTCGTGGCGTCGTTCGGGCCGCCTTCGCTGATCACCCAGATCTGTGTGAAGCACTTGAAGACCCAGATGACCTCGAGGCAGAGCACCAGGCCGAAGATGGGCCGCAGGATCGGCACGGTCAGGGAGCGGAACATCCGCCAGTCCGAGGCCCCGTCCAGGCGCGCCGATTCGTAGATCTCGGCGGGCACGGTGGTCAGTGCGGAGTAGATCGTGATCGCGGCGAAGGGGACGGACTGCCACACCACGAGGATCACCAGGATGGTGAAGGTGGCCGTGCCGTCCGCGAACCAGGAGTAGCCCTCGTACGAGTCGAATCCCAGCCGGACGAGCACCCAGTTGACCACGCCGAGCCGGGAGGCGAACAGCCACTGGAAGATGGTGGTCGCCGCCAGGATCGGGGTGGCCCAGGCGAGGGCCAGGGCGCTCATCAGGAGGATCCGCATCGCCCTGCCCAGACGCTGGAGCATCAGGGCGACGAGGGTGGCGATGCCCACGATCAGGACGACGTTCACCGTGGTCCAGATCAGGGTGCGCACCACCACGTCCCAGAACTCCCCGCCGGTGAGCAGTTCGCGGTAGTTGTCGAACCCGACGAACTCGGCGCCACCGCGGATGAGTTCGCGCAGCCCGAAGCTCTGGAAGGACAGCTGGAGATTGCGCAGGAGCGGATAGACGAGCAGGAAGACCACGCCGAGCACGGTCGGTGCGATCAGGAGGTACGGCCACAGGACCAGGGACCTGCGGCGGCCGGGGACGGCCGGCCGCCGCAGCTCCTGCCCCGGGTCGCGCAGCTTGCGCGGGGCGGTGTGCAGGGCCACCTCAGCCGCCGAGCGCCTTGCTGATGGCCGCCGTGGCGGTGGCACCGGCCTTCTTCGGGTCGGCGCCGGTCAGGACCTGGGTCATGAACTCCTTGATCGGGTTGTTGGCCTCCACCGCGGCCCACTCGGGCGAGTTGGGGGTCGCGCGGCCGTTGGTCGCGCCCTTCGCCATGGCCGAGGCGCCCGGGTCGGAGGCGAGGACGCTCGCCAGGGACTTCTTGTTCGGCACGTAACTCATGGCCGTGGCGAGCTTCTTCTGCCACTCGTCGCCGGCGAGCGCCTTGATGAAGGTGTAGGCCTCGTCCGGGTTGCCCGCGGCCTCGGGGATGATCAGGTCGGAGCCGCCGGTGAACACCGCACCCGGCTTGTCGGCGGTCTTGCCCGGGATGGGGAAGAAGCCGAGCTTGCCCTTGAGTTCGGGGTTCTCCTCCTCGATCAGCTTGGCCCCGCCGGGCACCGCGATCACCTGGGCGACATCGCCCTTGGCGACCACGCCGACCTGTGGCGGCTCGGCCTCGTCTGAGTCCTTCGGGCCCTTGCCGAGGGCCTGGAGCTCCTTGTAGAAGTCCATGCCGGCCAGCGCCTCGGGGGTGTCGAGGGCGCCCTTCCAGGTTTCGCCCTCCTGCACGGCGAGGTCGCCGCCCTCGTCCCAGATCATCCCGGCGAGGGTGTACCAGTTCTGTCCGGGCAGGTAGATGCCCTGCTGCTTGCCGGTGTTGAGCTTCTTCGTCGCCGCCAGCCACTCCTCGCGGGTGGTCGGCACCTCCTTGATGCCGGCCTTCTCGAAGAGGTCGGTGCGGTAGATGACGACGCGGTTCGCCGCGTAGTACGGGATGCCGAACTGCTTGCCGTCGACCTTGCCCGGCTCGGCGAGGCCCGGGATCCAGTCACTGCCGCCGAGTTCCTCGACCTTGTCGCTGAGGTCCTTCACGCCGCCGCTCGCCGCGTACTGGGCGACCTGGGTGTTGCCGACCTCGATCACATCGGGGGCGTCGTTGGAGGCGAGGGCCGCGGTGATCTTCTGGCCGATCCCGTTCCACTCCTGGATCTGGATCTTGGCGTCGATCGTGGGGTGCTTGGCCTCGAAGTCCTTCTCGAACTCCTTCTGGAAGTCCTCGGAGACGCTGTCGCGCATCAGCCATACGTCGATGGTCGTGCGCCCCTTGTCGCCCTTGCCGCTCCCGTCGCCCTTGTCGTCACTGCCACCGCATGCGCTGAGCGAGGCGGCGACCGCCAGTGCGGCGGCGCCCGCGAGGAGACGTGCTGTCTTCATGACCCAGCCCTTTCGACCCACACGACGATGACCACCTGGATGACCACCTGGATGACCAATTGGAAAGGTGACCAGTTGTTGAGGGAGCAAGCTGGCATGGACCAATGGAGGCGTCAAGAGGCCTGGACCATTTGATGTTTGGGCAGGTGGACGTCCGATGTATCCATTACCGGCCAGGAATTACCACCCAGGGACCGACCTCACCAGGCAAACCAACTGGTCACCTCTGGTAAGGTCCGCTCATGGACGGTGAATCCTCAGGAGTGCTGAAGCGGGATCGGGTACGGGAGTTCCTGCTCGAACTCGTCGAGTCCCGGCGCCCGGGCGATGCGATCCCCTCCGAGCGCACCCTGTGCGGGCGGCTCGACGTCTCCCGGCCGACTCTGCGGGCCGCGGTGGACGAACTGGTCGCCACGGGGGTTCTCGTACGGGAGCACGGGCGCGGGATGTTCGTCGCGCCGGAGAAGATCACGCAGGAGATGGTCCCGGACGACCACTCCCTCGCACTCCCCCAGGCCGCCGGCACCTGGTCGAGCCGGCTGCTCGAGTTCACCACCATGCCGGCGGGCGCCCGGGTGGGACGGCGGCTGCGCATCTCGCCCGCCGCCGAGATCATGTACGTGGCGCGGCTGCGGATCGTCGACGAGGCCCCCATGGCCATCGAATACCTGCACATCCCGGCCGAGTTGGTGCCCGGACTGACCGCCGAGGAGCTGGAACGCGGCGATCTGTACGAGCATCTGCGCACCCAGCACGGCGTCCATGTCCGCGAGGCGACCCAGGCCATCGAGCCGACGGTCACCAGCGAGGCCGAGTCCCGGCTCCTCGACGTTCCGGTGCTCTCGCCCGCCCTGCTCTTCGAGCGCCTCACCACGGACTCTGCGGGCCGCCACGTCGAGTACGTCCACTCCGTCTACCGCGGCGACCGCTACCGCATCGTCTCCCGCCTCACCCTGGGCGCCGCCTCCACCGCCGAGGCCCACCACCCGGGGATGCCGCCGGATGCCGCGGGTCTCGGGGCGGCGGTGCGCTCGATGACCCGAGGTGATGTGCACGGGGCCGACTGAGCCGTGCGCCCGGCGAGCGCGCGGTCAGTTCTGCCGTGGATGCACCCGGCAGTTGGTGTGGAGATAGCGCGCGGCTCCGTCGGTGAAGTCGTGGAGCGCGACCGTCTGGACGTCCTCGTACGGGTCCGCCGGCGGCATCAGGAAGTGTGTCCGGCTCACCGGAAGCAGCTCGTGGCGGATGCGGTCGGGCTTGCCCAGGAGCGCGGCCTGCATCGGGTCGAGCACCAGGGTCAGCCACAACTTCCCGCCCTCCGCGCCGACTTCGAAGCGCGCCCCGGGACGCTCGTAGACACCCTCGTACCGGGCGAGTTCCAGCTTCAGCGACGGGTCCGGGGCCGGCAGCGCGGGAACAGTGCGCAGACCGAGCTCCGTCAGGATCTCGTCGCACACGGTGCGCCAGAAGCTCTCGCGCGGACCGCCGTTGGTGAGCAGCACGATCGCCGTGCCGGAGTCCGGCAGGACACGGAGCCGTGCGTTCTGCCCGATCGTGCTGCCGTCGCTCGCGTACACGGTCTCGCCGTGCCAGTCGCAGACGATGAGGCCGAGGGCCCAGTGCGGCCCGAACATGTACGGATCCGGTACGGGCACCCGTGAGTGCATCATCTCCCGGACGCTGTCCGCCGAGACGATCCGTTTCCCGTCCTGCGCCACTCCTTCCGTGAGCAGGACCCGCGCCATGGTGAGCACGTCGCCGACCGTCGAGGTGAGGTTGCCGCCGGGGCCGAAGGCGCGCGGCAGGTGGTCGATCGGGGTCACGAACGGGCCTTCTTCGGCGGAGCGCATCAGGTGCCCGGTCGCGGCCCGGGTGGCGTCCACCTGCTCGGGCAGGGTGTGCGTACTCGTCAGACCGAGCGGGTCGATGAGGCGGTCGCGCAGCACGTCGTCCCAGCGCTTGCCGTCCTGCACCTCCAGGATCCGTGCGAGCAGCGCGTATCCCAGTGCCGGGCTGTACCCGTGGGTGCGGCCCGGAGGAAACACCTGGGGTGCGTCGGCGATGTTCTCGGCCATGCGCTCCAGGACGTCGTCGCCCTCGCCCGGGTCGCCGTACGCGTCCTCGACGCCGTGCGTGTGCTGCAGCAGGTGGCGCGGGGTGATCTCGGCGGTGGCCGCAGGGTCGCCCACCTTGAATCCGGGCAGGTAGGTGCGCACCGGCTCGTCGAGGCCGACCCGGCCCTCGTCCACCAGCTGCAGGAAGGCGAGCGCCGTCCAGGTCTTGGTCATCGATCCGCACTGGTAGACGGTGTCGACCGTGGCCGGCTCCCGCGACTCGACATGCCTGACGCCTGCGGCGAACTCGGTCACCTCCCCTCGGTGCAGCACGCCGACCGCCGCGCTCGGGATGCCGTACGCGGCGAGCAACTCCGCCAGTCGCCCGCGCAGTCGGGGGACGTCGAGGCTCATCGCGGCAGACCCACGGCGTTCGCCGCGTCCGCCTCGAAGTACTCGGTGGTCGCGTGGGCGCCGGCGTGCGCCTCGAAGAACTCCCGTACGGCGTCGACGGATTCATGGCCGATGATGTTCACCGCCTTGCCGCCGCACTTGCTCGCGACCGCCACCTTCCACTGGGCGCCCTTGGGGAGCTTGGCGTGGGCCCTCTTGAGGCCGCTCCAGAACTTGGCTTCGTCCGAGACCGTCGACACCACGAGTACCTGCATGACGCTGCGCCCTCCTGTTTCCATTCTCGAAAAGCTACGTTGCGTTTCAAAAAGACTTAACGAGAGAAGAAGGCAAAACAAGAGGCAGAGGCCAATCCTTGCAACAGACTTGCGAGTGAATGCAACTTTTCCAGCAGGTCGTTGCACCGTACTGTGAGTGAACGCAATCGCAACGAGCACACAGCGGCAGACGCCCGCAGCGGCAGAGGAGGTGCCCGTGCCAGGTCCCAGACTGACCGAGGAGGACCGCCGCCGGATCGCGGCATGGCTGGACGAAGGACTCGGGTACGCCGAGATCGGGCGACGGCTCGGCCGGCCGACGTCCACGATCAGCCGCGAAGTGGCACGCAACGCGGCATCCGGCACCTATCTGGCCGACCACGCGCAGGAGGCGGCCGGCCACCGCGCCCGACGGCGCCGACCCGCACGGGGCGCACGGGGCGTGGACGCCGACGGGCGCGCCGAAGCCGTACGCGATTTCGTGGACGAGTTCGCGAGCCTGCTTGCCGCCACCGGCATGCCCCGGATGACCGCGCGGGTCTTCGTGAGCCTCCTGACCGCTGACGCACGCGGCCTGACCTCGGCCGACCTCGTAGGGCTGCTGCAGGTCAGCCCCGCGTCGGTGTCGAAGGCGATCGCCTATCTGGAAACGATGGAACTGGTGGTGCGCGGCGCCGACTTCGGCGGGCGTCGCGAGCGCTACGTCATCGACGACGAGGTCTGGCTGCGGGCCTGGCAGACCGACACGGGCGCACACGGCGAGATCGCCACGGCCACGCGCCGGGGCATCGAGATCTTCGGAGCGGAGAGCGTCGCGGGCGGCCGGCTGGAACGAATGGGTCTGTTCTTCGCCCGCCTGAGCGAGCAGATGAGCGGGAGCACCCTCGCGGACCCGGTGGTGGAGGACGCGCTGACCGTCCTCGCCGCGCTGGTCGATGCCGCCCGCCCGCTCACCACCGGCGCCTTGTCCGCCGCGCTCGGCTGGTCGACCGACCGTACGCAGAGGGCACTTGCCGCCCTCCACGACCAGCCGGCCATCGCGGACCCACTGGCCCTGCGAACCGCCGCACCCGACACGTACACGATCGCCGCCCGCCCGGACCGCCTCGGCCCCGAGCAGCGCGAGGCACTGCATAGAGTGTCGCCATGTCGCTCAGCCAGATAGTCCTCTCGTCCGGTCGCCCGATCGAGCTCACCGAGCTGCGCATGTCCTCGACCTACGGAGGCATGCTGGAGGGCTACCCGTGCAAGCCCGTCAACGACATGAAGGTGCGCGGGCTTCAGCGGCAGGCCGAACGTGCGTTTCCCACCACGCCTTTCCATCTGGTCCCGCCGTCTCGCGCGTACCCGGATCAGACCGCCGGCCACTTCGGCCCCGTCGAGGTGCTGCCTTCTGTTGCCTGCATCGGCGCCTTCCGCTCGACAGCGGTCTCCCCCGAGCTGGACCCCGTGCTGTATCGCTCCGCCCTCACGGTGATCTGGTTCCAGACCGGGTTGGACGTCCCGTCGGGCGAGGACGCCGACCTTGCGCTGCGCCGCATTCCTTGGGACGAGCTGGCTCAGGACCACGAGCTCTAGAGCTGAGCCATCAGGCCCAGCAGCAACGCATGCGTCTCGGCCTCTAGGGCTGAGCGATCATCCCCATCAGCCGCGCATGCGTCTCGGCGTCCGCCGCCGCCACGATGCCCCGGCCGCCGGCACCGACCGGGCCGCCGTCGACGCCGGTGAGCACGCAGCCGACCGCGCGGCACAGGGCGATGCCCGCTGCGAAGTGGACGCTGCCCGACAGGTCTCCGCCGTCCGTCACATAGGCCGCGCGCCTGCCCGCCGCGACCCAGGCGAGCGCCAGGGACGAGGAGACCACGCGGGGACGGAAGTGCTCGGCGAAGGAGGGGGCGGCCAGCAGGTCGACCGCACGGAAGGCGCGTGCGCTCGGGAACGGCGGGTCGAGGTTGACGTCGACGAGGCGGCTCGCGGACGACGGCACGAGCGGCGTGCGCTCGCCGCTCGTGGACAGCGCCCAGGCGTGTTCGCCGTCGGTGGCGAGCACTTCGCCGGCGAACGGGTCGGCCACCGCGGCCGCCCGGCCGGGCAGCGCCACGTTGACCGCCACGACCAGGGTCCCGGCCGCGTAGTTCAGCGTTCCGCACAGCGGGTCCACCAGCCACTCGCGCCCGGCGGCCGCCGCGCCCTGCCGGCCGCCCTCCTCGCCGAGCACCGCGTCATCGGGCCGCGCCGCGCGCAGTACGTCCAGGATCGCCTGCTCAGCGGCGACGTCGGCTTCCGTCGCGAAGTCCCCGGCGCCCTTGTCGATCCGCGCGAGCTCCTGCCCGTACATCCCGCGTACGACCTCGGCCCCGGCCCGGACGGCGGCGACGGCGACCCCGGAATCATCAAGCCCGTCATATGAGTTGGTCACCCCCGCACCCTAAGTTGATCAACCCGGTACGGAAAAGGGCTCCCGCGATCCGCCCCCCGGCGGACCACAGGAGCCCAGGTGCGTGGCGCGTGCGGCGCTACGCGACGATCCAGTCGCTGGTCGCGATCACCGGCTCGACGCCGTCGCGGTGGATCGTGCCCTCGATCAGGCCGTACATCCGGTCGGCCGCGTAGTACACCTCGTTGTCGTTCTTGAGGCCGAAGGGCTCCAGGTCGACGAGGAAGTGGTGCTTGTTGGGGAGGTTGAGACGGACCTCGTTGACCTTCGGGCAGTGGTCGAGGACCCGCTCGGCCATCTGCGTCAGGGTCTGCTGCAGCGAGTAGCTGTACGTCTCGGCGAACGCGTCCAGCATGTGCGTGCGGACCTTCGCGTACGACCGGTCCCAGTCGAACTCGCCGTCGGCCGCGGCAGCCGCCGAGTAGGCCCAGCGCGAGGTGACCTTCGTGGCCAGGATCCGGTCGTACGCCTCCTGGAGGGTCGTGTACTTGTCCTTGATGTAGCCGTGGAACTCCGAGTTGGTGGAGTTCATGACGGTCAGGTCCTTCAGACCGGAGATCACCTGCAGCTGTCCGGTGTGCTCGCTGAAGGTGATCTGCGAGGTGCGCACCTCCTGGCCCTTGCGCACGAAGGAGTGCCGCTCCTTGCGCGTGGGCACCGGGATCCGCTCCCAGGAGTACTCCTCGATCCGGATCTGCGCCTCGTGGATCGGCGCCTGCGAGGTGACGAAGTGCTTGGCGAGCAGGATGCCGAAGGCCTCCGGCGAGGTGATGCCGTGCTCCTTGGCGAAGGCGTAGACCGTGTTCTTGGTCGTGTCCGTCGGCAGGCAGTTGGCGTTGTCGCCGGTGAGGTGGACATCGCGGAACTCGCCGCGCAGGGCGACCGAGACGTTCAGGTCGCGGATCTCGTGCCAGGAGCCGTCGCTGCCCTTGCGGGTGACGTGGACGATGCGGTTCTCGGCCTTGCCGTACTGGTTCTGCGCGAGGACGTGCTTGCTCATCTGCCTGACCTTTCGGGTACGTGGATACGTCGATCCCGTACGCCCGGCGTCCAGCGCCCCGCTGTGCGTGCGCTCCCCGCCGTCCGGCCCGCCGACTGCGGACCGCCCCGGGCCTGACGTGCATCCCGGTCCGTCGGTGCCTACGGATTGGAGCACGCCGGGGCCGCGCGCCGCAGGTGGCCGATCGTCCGAAACCGGGACGGTGATCTTGTGCGGTGGGACAGGGCACCACAGGTCGATCACCGCCCCCGGCAACGCACTTGGCGGGCTTACGGCTCCAGGCGCGCGATCCGCCCCTTCTCGCCGGAGGCCCAGCACCCGAAGTCCTCGGCGCAGTCCACCGTGTCGAAGGACCCCGGGTCGAAGGCCTTCCAGGTACGTCCGCCGTCGAGCGTCAGGTCCGTGCCCGTCGGGCCGACCGCGAGCGCCACGGACTTGGTGTGCGGCACCCAGGTCACTCCCGAGCGGTAGGCCGGTACCGGCTCGGCCGAGGTCTCCCACGTACGACCGCCGTCGCGGCTGACCGCGGAGGCCTGCGGGGAGGCCTGGCCGGCCCGGTAGTCGCCGCCGACCGCGATGCCCTGCGTACGGGAGCGGAACGCGAGCGCGAACACGCCACGGGCCGGATCGCCCGCGGGGATCGGCGTCTCGGCGGCCGTCCAGGTCAGACCGCGGTCCGCGGAGTGCAGGACGCGCGCCGTCGCCCCGCCGCCGGTCGCCAGCCACACATCGGAGCGGCCCTGGCTGACCAGGCACTGTCCGCCGGCCGCGAATCCTGCCTCGCCGGTCTGCGCGGGCGGCATGCCCTCACTGGGCAGCACCCGCCAGCTGCGGCCGCCGTCGCTCGTGGACAGGATCCGGTACTTGCCGTCGACCGGGTCGCTCATCGCGAGCCCGTTCTTCGCGTCGAAGAAGGTGAGGCAGTCGTAGAAGGCCCGGGGCTCGTCGTTGCGGAAGGCCTCCGTCCAGGTCTTCCCGCCGTCCTCGGTGCGGAAGACCCGCGAAGCCTCGCCCTCGCCGATCGCGAGCACCACGGCACGCTTGCGGTCGAAGGCCTCGATGTCACGGAACTCGAGCTCCCCGGCCCCGGGCGGTGAGACGTTCGCCCAGCTCGCCCCGCCGTCGGTGGTACGCAGCACGGTCCCCTTGGAGCCGGCCACCCAGGCGGTGCTCCGGCTGACGGCGGCGAGCCCGCGGAAACGCACCTCGGCTCCGCTGGGCTTGAGCTCCCAGCCCAGATCCCGCGTGTACGCGGACAGGTCGGCGTTCCCGGAATCCGCAGCGCTGCCGTCCGCCGCCTGGGCGGGCCCCGTGAGCACTCCCGCCACCGCGGCCGCACAGGCCCCCGCGGCGACAGAGCGCCGGATCCGCCTCGACTTCCCCATAGCTGTCATGCGCGGCGAAGCTAGCCGACCGTGCGCAGGCCGTCCAGAGGGCATGACCGCCTCAACCCGCCCGGGAGCGCCGGGGGTTGCCCCTACCGGGTGCCTGCGGCGTCAATTCCGCCGTGTCCCCCGCGCGGCGGTCGCTTCCGCCCGCGTACGCCCCTACCGTCGAGCGAAGTCCCAAGGTCTTCGGGGCAGGCCCTGAGCAGCCCCGACGAGCCGCCGGACGCACGCGGTGACACATGTCACGGCACCGAGCGTGCACGGATTGAGGAATTCCGCCGTCTATTCCTCTGCAGGCCCATCCAGCCAGCCGTCGTAAGGGAGCAGGGGTTGTCCACCGTCATCGAGCAAGACGTCGAAGCTCGGCTCGTCGCCGCCGCGCCGCGGATGCCCACCATTCCCGCGACGCTGTCCTACGACCGCACCGATCCCTTCGCCGTGCGCATGAGCTTCCCGGCTCCGGCCACGCTCGAAGGCGTGGAGGTGTCCTGGGCGTTCGCCCGCGAGCTCCTGATCTCGGGCATCGAGGGCCCGGCCGGCGAGGGCGACGTCCGCGTGCGCCCGTACGGCTACGACCGGACCGTGCTCGAGTTCCACGCCCCCGAGGGCACCGCTGTGGTGCATGTGCGCACGGGCGAGCTGCGCCGCTTCCTCAAGCGCGCCACGGCCCTGGTCCCCGCCGGGCGCGAACACCTGCACCTCGACGTGGACCAGAACCTGGCGGAACTGCTCGGCGGCGCCTGCTGAGACGGAGCGGGCCTCCTGCCGCCCCGCCCCGCCCCCGGTCACCTGCCGCCGCGGGCTTTGGCCCCTCAGCCGAGCAGCTCGTTGAGCTCCCCGTACTCCATCGCGTCCGCCATCTGCGTGTACCCGCCGCCGGCCAGGACCTCCTTGGCCGCCCGCCGTACCAGGCCGTGCACGGCCTCCGCGATCCGCCCGCCGACGCTGATCCGCGCGACGCCGAGCCCCGCGAACTCGCGTACGTCCGGAGCCCCGGGTCCCGCCAGGATGTTCAGGGGCGCCTCGATCCCGTCGACGAGCTCCTTGACCGTGCCCGGCGCCACGACGCCCGGCACGAAGATCCCGTCGGCGCCCGCCTCCCGGTAGACCGCCGCCCGGCGCAGCGTCTCCGCGAGCCGTGCGTCCGCCTCCCCCACCTGCCGCAGATACGTGTCGGTCCGCGCGTTGACGAACAGCGGAACCCCCGCGTCGTCCGCCGCCGCACGTGCCGCCGCGATCCGCTCGGCCATCTCCTCGGCGGGTCGCAGCCCGGCGCCCACCGAGTCCTCGATGTTGATGCCGACCGCGCCGGCCCCGAGGATCGCGCGCACGGTCTCCGCCACGTCCGCGGGCAGCTCGCCGTAGCCCCGCTCGATGTCGGCGCTCACCGGCAGCTCGACCGCCCCGGCGATCCGCCGTACCGCCTCGACCGCGCGGTCCCGGTCCAGATGATCGCCGTCCGCGGCCCCCAGCTCCCAGGAGACGCCCGAGCTGGTGGTGGCGAGGGCGGTGGCCCCGGCGTCCTGAACGATACGGGCGGAGGGGATGTCCCAGACGTTGGCGAGGACCAGCGGCTGTCCGGGGATGTGCAGGGCTTGCAGGGCGCGGGCCTTGGCGATGAGTGCTGCGGTGTTCGTCATGCCCTCACCCAATCAAGCACCTGACGCTCACGCTGGCAGAAATCCGACATCGACCGTCGCGACCCGGACGACTGCGCCTCAGGACGGCGCCCCACCCGTGACCGAGGCGATGGCGAGCACCATGGCGCGTCTGACCTCGCGCACGATCGCGCGCGGCGCCGGGTCCGTCGCAGCGCTGCGCTCCGCGAGCTGCTCGATCCGCTCCCGGTACGTCCGCCGCTCCCCCGCACCCACCACCGTGCGCAACCCGCCGGCCGCGGCCAGGGAAAGGAGCGCGGCATCCCGTACGGACACCTCGTCCACCGGCTCGGACCCGTGCAGCACCCACCGGAGCTCCGCGCGCAGGTCCTCGACGAAGCCGGCCCGGTCGAGTTCGTACTCCGTGTACGCGAACACCCCGAGCGCCCGCCGCCGGGTGCCGCGCAGATATCCGCTCAGGACGAGCTGCCGTCGTACGGCATCCAGCGTGGCCCCGCTGCGGACCGCCACCCAGGCGCGCCAGGGGCGCGGCCGCGACGCCGCGATGAGCTCCAGAACGCCGTCGAGCACCGGATCCCCCGTACAGGCGTCGTCCACCACCCGCACCGCGCCGTCCCGCTCCGTCAGCAACCCGCACTGCACCAGCTCGGTGAGCGCTGCCGCCCGTACCAGGAAAGGGAGTTGGAGTGTGGCGGTCAGGCGCGGCTTCGTCGTGTCGTACGCGAGCAGATAGAGCTGGACGGGCAGTGGGAGCGAGCCGTGGGCCATGGCGGCCTCCCTCGGGCGGGCGTCACCGGTCACGATAGAGATCGGTTGACACCCCGGCGAGACCCGTTCTACGGTGTAAGGGCTTCTGTTGCCGCCGATTGGAGAAGGACGTTGCTCGTCTGAGGTCCTGAGACACCGACCGCGCCTGATGCAGTGCCCGTTCACTGTGCGCGTCGTGTGCGACCTCGGCATCCGAGCCGTCTTCTCGCGGAACAGGGCTTTTTTGTTGCCCTGAGACGTCCCCGAGCCCCTCACCGGGTTCCTCGCGGACCGCCCCGCCCGGCCTCCCCGATCCGTCGCCCGCGGTGTCTCGTACGTCGCCCATCACCCATGCGACCTCGAGAGGCAGCCCGTATGTCTACTTTCCCCACCTCCGTTTCCGCCACCGCGCTCGACTTCACCTGGCCCGACGGGACCGAGGTCTTCGACGGGCTCCAGCTCGCCGTGGGGCCCGGCCGTACCGGTCTGATCGGACTCAACGGATCAGGGAAATCAACCCTGTTGAAGCTGATCGCCGGTGAGCTCACGCCGTCCGACGGTGCCATCCGCATCGCCGGCGAGGTCGGCTACCTCCCGCAGAACGTCACGCTCGACACCACGCTCAAGGTCGACGAGGCACTCGGCATCGACCGCACCCGCGCCGCACTGCACGCCATCGAGGCGGGCGACGCGAGCGTGGAGAACTTCACTGCGGTCGGCGACGACTGGGACGTCGAGGAGCGCGCCATCGCCATGCTCGACCAGCTCGGGCTCGGCCACATCGGCCTCGACCGCACCATCGGCGAGGTCTCCGGCGGCGAGTCCGTGCTGCTCAGACTGGCGGCGCTGCTGCTTCGCCGGCCCGACGTGCTGCTGCTCGACGAGCCGACGAACAACCTCGATCTGTACGCGCGGCGCCGCCTGTACGCCGCCGTGGAGGCCTGGTCCGGGGTCATGATCGTGGTCAGCCACGACCGTGAACTCCTCGATCTGGTCGACCAGATCGCCGATCTGCGCGCGGGTGAAGTCGTCTGGTACGGCGGCAACTTCACCGCGTACGAGGAGGCGCTCGCGGTCGAGCAGGAGGCGGCCGAGCGCATGGTGCGGGTCGCCGAGGGCGACCTCAAGAAGCAGAAGCGCGAACTGACCGAAGCGCACGTCAAGCTCGCCAAGCGGGTGCGCTACGGCAACAAGATGTATGCGCAGAAGCGCGAACCGAAGATCATCATGAACGCGCGCAAGCGCGAGGCCCAGGTCTCCGCGGGCAAGCACCGCATGATGCACGAGGAGAAGCTGAAGGAGGCGAAGGAGCGGCTCGACGAGGCGGTCGAGGCCGTACGCGACGACGACGAGATCCGTGTCGATCTGCCGTTCACGGCCGTACCGCCGGGGCGTTCAGTGCTCAGCCTGCACCACCTGGAGCTGGCCTACGGGTCCAGGGTGAAGGGCGAGTTCGAGCTGCGCGGACCGGAGCGGATCGCCCTGATCGGGCGCAACGGAGCGGGCAAGACCACGCTCCTTCGGACGATCACCGGCGAACTCGATCCGGTCGCGGGCGAGGTGGAGCGGCATGTGCCGCTGCGCTTCCTGCCGCAGCGGCTCGATGTCCTCGACGACGCACGGACGGTGGCCGAGAACGTGGCGCTGGCCGCGCCCGAGGCCACCAACAACCGCATCCGGGCGCGCCTGGCCCGCTTCCTGTTCAAGGGCGCACGAGCCGACCAGCTCGCGTCGACCCTCTCGGGCGGCGAACGGTTCCGTGCGGCGCTCGCGGCCCTGATGCTGGCCGATCCGGCGCCTCAGCTCCTGATGCTGGACGAGCCGACGAACAACCTGGACATGGCCAGTGTGCGTCAGCTCACAGGCGCACTCGACTCGTACGAAGGAGCTCTGATCGTGGCCAGCCACGATCTGCCCTTCCTCGAATCGATCGGCATCACCCGATGGCTGCTGCTCGACGGCGAGTTGAGGGACACCTCCCCGGCGGAAGTACGGGAGCTGATGGCCATGAACTGACGCGCCAGGGGTACGCGAGTGGCTGCCCCAGGAGCATTCACGTACCCCACGGGCGGGACAAAACGGACAGCGAGGGCCCCTGATCAGGGATCTCCTTTATGCGGCGCTTAACCTACGGTCTCGTAACCTACGAGCCCGTAGGTAAGGCGTTCCGCCGCCTGCCTGCGCGTCCCTGCCCCAGTCCCCAGGAGCACCCGTGACCCTCACCTCGCCCCACCTCGGCAGTCCGACCGGCTGGACCGACGCCCGGTTGCTGTACGCGCTGGAAGAGGTCGTGGAAACAGAGCTCAACCGGCATCTCAAGGTCACCAAGGACTGGATGCCGCACGAGTACGTCCCCTGGTCCGACGGCCGCAACTTCCCCGGCTTCTTCGAGGACGGCGAAGCCTGGGAGCCCAGCCAGTCCAAGGTCACCGAGATCGGCAAGATCGCTCTCGTCGTGAACCTGCTGACCGAGGACAACCTCCCCAGCTACCACCACGAGATCGCCACTCTCTTCGGCCGCGAAGGCGCCTGGGGCACCTGGGTGCACCGCTGGACCGCGGAGGAGGGCCGGCACGGCATCGTGATGCGCGACTATCTGCTCGCCTCGCGTGCGGTCGACCCGGACAAGCTCGAGCAGTTCCGCATGGCCCACATGTCCGAGGGCTTCGAGTCCGACAACCGCCACTCGATGCTGCACTCGATCGCGTACGTGGCCTTCCAGGAGCTCGCGACCCGTATCTCGCACCGCAACACCGGACACCAGTCCGGTGACCCGGTCTGCGACCGCATGCTCGCCCGTATCGCCACGGACGAGAACCTGCACATGGTCTTCTACCGCAACCTCCTCAAGAGCGCCTTCGAGCTCGCCCCTGACCTGACCATGCAGGCGGTCCGCGACGTGGTCGTGAACTTCCGTATGCCGGGCCACGGCATGCCGGGCTTCGAGCGCGCCGCCGCGCAGATGGCCATCGGCGAGATCTACAACATGCGCATCCACCACGACGACGTGCTCTCCCCCGTGCTGCGCTTCCTCAAGGTCCTGGAGATCGACGGGCTGGGTCCGGAAGGCCTCAAGGCGCAGGAGGAACTGGGCCTGTTCATGAACGGCCTGGACGCGGAAGCCGCCAAGTTCGACGAGAAGCTGGCCGCGCGCAAGGCGCGGATCCTGGCTCGGGCGAATGCCTGAGTGCTGAAGTTCCGGTGAGGGGCGGGCCGTTGCGGTCCGCCCCTCCTGCCGTTCCCGCGGCTCCCGGCGCCCGCGGGCCCCGGGGGCCGGGTCGCCGGCAGCACGGAAGCCGCCATCCAGCGGAGCGGAACTCGCTACGCAACGGCCCCTGGCCTGCGGCATCATGCGCCCCATGGCGTACACCACCGCGCGCGACCGTGCCGTCTCCTATCTGCTCTCGCTCGCCGATCCGGCCGACGCCGGCCGGATCGAGCGTCGCATCGGCGTGGCTCCCCAGGACGCGAGCGACCGCGGCCGGGAGGAGGAAGCCGTGCGCCGCTCCTGGCTCATGGCACACCGGCTGCCGGTCTCCGTACTGCACTGGGTGATGCAGCAGGACGACCCCGAACTCAATGTGCTGGTCTGCCTGCACCCTTCCGCGGACAATGCGATCCGCCGCCAGATCCTGCGCGGTGTGCCGTGCGCCCCCGACGCGAAACGGGCCGTCCTGCCCGTCTCACCGCGGCTGAACCGCGGCGTCGAGGAGGCACCCCTGCCGGGGCGCTTCCACGAGCTCGGCCTCATCGGCACGCTGCGGGCGGCGCGCACCCGGGCCCAGGGCCGCACCGCGGCGTCCATGGTCCTCGACCGGCACGACTGGGCGGCGGTGACGGACGCGGACCGCGAGGAGGCGCTGCCCGGATTCGCGCGCTGGGCGCTTGCGGTGCGCCATGACTGCCCGCCCGCGCTGCGCCGGCAGTTCGGTACGCATGCCAAGTTCCACCACAGGGTGCGTGCGGCCGGGGCGTTCGACTCCCCCGTCGAGTTCGCCCTGGACCACGTTCCGGCGCTGAACGTGCTCGCCGTGCTGTCCCTGGGCCACCGGCTGTTCCCGCAACGTCTGGCCGACGCTTCGGATGCGCTGCGTCCACTCGTACGCGAGTATCTGGCCGACGACACCGAGGCGTGGGCCGTCCTCGCTCAGCTGGTGCAGGAATTCCGGGGTGGCGTGGAGGAGTTGGTGATCACCGCGGGGGCCGTGGCAGGGGGCTGAACAGGACGTGCAGGAGCTGCGGCGGGGGCTGACCAGGGGGTGCAGGGGCCGAGGCGGCGGCTGGACAGGACATCTCGGAAGGGGGGGCGGGGTGGCTGGATTCGAACCAGCGTGATCCGGTTCTGGAGACCGGTGCGACTGCCGCTGCGCTACGCCCCCGCCCCTTGCCGCGGAGCATAAACCCTTGGCCCGTTGTCACAGGCCGCTGATACCAATGACGCAGGGGAACACCACGGGGGGGGGGTGGGGCGTGCAGGGGCGCCGACGGCATGTGATCGATCTCGCCGACCGCCGTGCCGTCGAGCGCCATCGCCCGGCGGCACCGGAGACGGTCGCGGAGGCGGTGCGGCTCAAGGAGGCCGCGCTGCTCGACTTCGGTCTGACCGAGTCGGCGGTCGCGTCCTGGCTGTACGCGAAGTGCCCGCATCAGCTGCCGACGACCGCGGTGGACACGGCGGCCGTCGTCGCCTCCGGCGACGGGACCTGTCTGCTCCTGTTCAACCCCGAGTTCTTCGTCCGACTCGGCCTGGACGGCGTGAAGTTCGTGCTGTTCCACGAGGCGCGGCATCTGGTGCACCGGCATCTGTTCGCCGAGCCGGAGCTGCGGCAGGACCCCGTCTTCGAGCTGGCGGCCGAAGTCGCCATCAACCATGTGGCACTGATACGGCTCGGCCGCACCGGCCTTCCGCTGGTCGGCGACGTACCGACCGGCATCGACCCGCGGCAGGTGCACGCGCTGTACGTGGCCGATCTGGAGGCCCAAGGGCTCGCGCCGCTCCTGTACGACGCCTTCGTGGACACGGACATGCGGGTGTACGGCGAGCTCAGCCGGATGAAGCAGCCGCCGGTCGCCTCCGCCGCGCTTTGCGTGCACCTCACCCACGGTCCGCTGCCCGCCGACCCGGAGACCGTCGGCGCCGTCGCCTCCTCGGTACTGCTCAACTCCCTGCTGGCCGCGCGCCGTGGACACCGCGCCGCCGAGCAGGAGTTGCTCGATCTGATGGGGCGCACGGAGGACGCCGCGGGCGCCGCGAAGGTCTGGGGGAACCTGGGCGCGGGGGTGCTGCGCGGTGAGACCGCCCGCACCGGGCGGATCGACTGGTGGCAGCGCTGGCTGGTCGATGTGCTCGGCTCGAAACTGGCCGACGGTGAGCGGCTCGTATATCCGAAGAAGCGCGGTGCGCTGCTCGCGGCGCTCGGCCAGGACCCGACGCTCTCGCGCCGCGGCCCGGTGCGCCACAAGGTCCTGGTGATCGCCTACGACACCTCGGGCTCGATGCCGGACGAGGTGATCGACTGGCTGACCACGCTCGTCGGCGAGATCGACGGGGTCGAGGCGCACTGGCTCGCCTTCGACGCCGAGGTCTGGCCGTTCGAGCCAGGTCAGCGGGTGCTCGGCGGCGGTGGCACGAGCTTTCAGGCCGTCGTCGACTATGTCGAGGGCCGCACCACGATCGACGGACGTCCCTTCGACGAGCGGCCGGACGCGGTGGTCGTCCTGACGGACGGCTATGCGCCCCCGGTCACCCCCGCCGATCCGGACGCGTGGATCTGGCTGATCACCGAAGGGGGCCACGACTGGCCCGAGACCCACTCCCCCGCGATGGACTGCCATCGCGTCACGACAGGATCGAGATGACGAGCACCACCGAGCAGCCGGCCCGGGTACGGCGGCCTTCGTCCCGCCTCGAGGAGTTCATCGAGGCGATGATCGACCTCGGGCAGACCGGGCAGATCTTCGGCGAGCACGGCATCGGCAAGACGGCCACGTTCTTCTCGTACGTGGAGCAGGCGCGCCCCGAGGCGACGCTGGTGTACGTGCCGGCGGCCAATCTCACGCCGGACGACCTCCTGGTGAACGCACCGGTGCGCGATCCGCGTACCGGTGAACTGGTGCTGCGCCAGCTGGTGATGAGCCAGCTGAAGCCGGGCCGGCCGTTCGTGCTGCTCATCGACGACTCGCTGCAGGCCGGCGACACCATCCAGTCGCAGCTGATGCAGATCGCCTGCGACTGGACGCTCGGTGAGCACGATCTGCGGGCGCTCGGCTGCATCGGGGTCTTCCTCACCGACAACGAGTCGCTGGCCGAGACCTCGGCCCGGCGCAGTGATCTCGCGCTGCTCGACCGGATGGTCACGCTGCGGATCGGTGCCAATGACACCGCGTGGCGGGCGCATCTGTCGGCGAAGTACCCGCAGTGGGACCTGTCGGGAGTGTTCGCGGTGTGGGCCTCGCTCGGTCCGGGGCTGCGCGAGCTGCTCTCGCCCCGCACCCTGGACCACATCCTGGCCAACGCCCGCGAGGGCTTTCCGCTGCGCTGGGGGCTGCCGCTGGTCGGCGGTGAGCGGCTGCGGCTCCAGGAGGACGGCGCCAAGGGGGCGGGCAACCGCACCTCCGAGATCCTCGACCGCATCGCCGAGGCCCTCGGCGTGCCGAACCCCTCCCGTATCGCCGATCCCGTGCGCCAGGTGGTGCGGGCGGCGCTGCGCAACCGCTGGACGGTGCTCCTCCAGGGCCCGCCCGGCTGCGGCAAGACGGAGCTGGTACGCGAGACGGTGCGCGAAGGGCTCAGCGGCCGCGATGCGCTGTACTTCTCGCTGCCCGTGACCAACGTCGAGGACCTGTGCGCTCCGGTGCCCTCGGCCGACGGTACCCTGGACAACCTCCTCGCCGCCTGCTTCCACGGTCCCGAACCCAAGGCGATCGTGTGGGACGAGTACAACCGGCCCAAGGACAAGGCCGCGTTCGCGAAGCTGATGGAGATCACCCAGGAGTGGTCGCTCGCCGGTCGGCGGATCGCGAACCTGCGGGCACAGATCGCGGTCCAGAACCCGCCGTACCATCTGGGCCGCAAGCTGCTGGTCGCACGCAACAACATCGCGCAGGCCTCCCGTTTCACCGCCTCGCTGACGGTCGAACCGGGCGACATCCCTGCCAACGAGTGGCTCATACGCCGCTACGGTGCCGATGCCGAGACGGTCCTCGAGTGGTGGAAGCACGACATCGACGAGGACGGCCGTGCGTGGATCACCAAGCGCACCCTGGAGCGGTTGATCAAGCTGCACCGCAAGGGACTTCCGCTGCACATGGCCACGGTCTACCTCGGTGACGGCGAGTACGCGCCGGTGCCGCTGACCGCGCTCATGGACCGGTTCGCACAGCGGCAGGTGACCGGGCTGAGCGAGCTCGCCCGGGATCTCACGGGCTGGGAGGAGCGGTTGCGCAAGGCGGCCGCGCAGTCGAGCGAGGGCGCCGCGGACACGGACGTCGTACACCAGGTGCTCGCCAATGCGGAGCTGTCCCAGCTGCGCAGGCACCGCAAGGCGGTGGTGCGGCTCGCGGCGCTGCTGCCCGCCAAGCTCAGGGCCACGTATCTCGTCGGCGCGGCGCCCGAGCAGCAGCGGTTCTGGACGGAGGTGTTCGTCTCCCTGCGCAAGCGCTGACCGCTCCGCGCCGGCCTCGCCGCTCCTCCGTCAGGAGAGTTCGGTCGGCGGCGCGGTGCGGTGCACGCTGCGTACGGCGGCGACCGCCTCGGGCACCCGCGGCGGCGGCACATGGGCGCTCAGCTCGTTCAGCCGCCGCTTCACGCTCGCCGCGATCGAGGAGCCGAGCACGAAGCGGGTCGCGCTGACGGCGGCGGGTGCGGTGTCGAGCAGCTGGTGCGCCTCCCGGCTGCGCATCCCGGTGTGGCTCAGGACGAGGTGGGCGAGGCGGTGCTCCTGGCCCGCGAGCGCGTGGGCCACCTCCCTGGCCGCGGCCAGGTCCAGCTGGTTGTCCCGCGCCCCCAGGGTGCGGGCCGCGCGGACCCGGCCGAGGTCGAGCACCTCCACGCCGGAGGCGGCCGCCGCCGACACGAGAAGGGCCGCGGCCCGCGGTCCGATTCCGTTGCTCGCCACGGAGAGCCGCGTGAGGCGGCCGTACGGAGCACGGCCGAGGGCCACCGCAAGATGCCGTGCTCCTTCGTCGCCCAACCGCGCGGCGGATACGTACAGTTCGCCGACGGCGCCCGCGGACACCAGAGCACCGAGCGCCCGGCCACCGGCGGCTCCCAGCGGATTGCCCCCGACGAAGAGCCGCTCCACCGTGCGCCCCTGCCCGTCGGCCGCGACGAGCGCGTCCACGAGCAGGGCGAGACCGGCCGGATCGAGTCCGGTCTGGACGAGGTCGAGGGTGCGCAACGTGCGGATCGCCTCGATCAGTTCGGCCGCCGCGCGTCCGCCGGCGGGCCCCAGCGGGTTGCGCTTGAGCCAGATCCCGGCGACGACGGTCGGGGAGGCACGCAACTGGTCGGCGATACGGCAGGCGCCCGGGGCGGTGATGCCGTTGCAGCCCAGGTACAGCGTCTCGACCTGACCCTGTTCCGCCGCTCTCGTGGCCGCGGCCGCGCCCTCGTCCCCGAGCCCGTCGGTGCCGAGCAGCACATGCCGTACCGGGGCGCCGTGGTCGCCGTCCGAGGTCCGGTCCGGCCGCTGCGGAACCTGGCCGTCCCGGCTCGTTCCGGGCGCGGTCCGCCGGTCCCGAGCCGACTCCCGCAGCGCGTCGGCCACCAGGGCCGCACCTTCCGGCCCGAGTGCCTGCTTGCACAGGTCGAGGCGGCCGTCGGGCAGCGCCGTACCGGCGGTGAAGTCCAGTCGCTCGCCGGCCGGCCGGCCACCGCGCAGCCAGTCGAGGAGCGGCGTGAGGTCGGCGAGAGGCCGGGGCACCACGCTCGGCACCCCTGCGAAGGCCGGCTCGGGAGCGTCCTGCGGACGGCCGGGCTCGCCGTCCGGACCGGTCACCACGCCGCCTCCCGGTAGTCCTTCAGGAACACTCCGGACACCGGATCGCCGGCCTCCCCGCGCACGATCGGGTCGTAGACACGCGCCGCACCGTCCACGATGTCCAGCGGGGTGCGAAAGCCCGCCCCCGCCATCCTGCTCTTCTTCGGCGCCGGGTTCTCGTCGGTGATCCAGCCGGTGTCCACGGCGCACATGTGGACACCCTGCTCCGCGAGTTCGGCCGCGCTGGTCCTGGTCAGCATGTTCAGCGCGGCCTTGGCCATGTTGGTGTGCGGATGGCCGGCCGTCTTGTTGCGTACGGCGAACCGGCCCTCCACCGCCGTGACGTTGACGATGTAGCGGCGCGGATGCGCGGACGCGAGCAGCAGGGGCAGCAGCCGGTCGCAGAGCAGCGCCGGCGCGAGGGCGTTGACCAGCTGGGTCTCCAGGACCTCGGCCGGATCCAGCTCACCCAGCTTGGCGGACCAGGAGTTGGTGGGCGAGGGATCGGCCAGCAGCCCGGCCTCGTCGACCTCGCGCAGCACCAGTTCCAACGCTCCCGAGGTTCCCGATACCCCCGGTTCGAGCTCCCGCATCGGACGGAATCCGGGCGCGGCCCAGGCTCCGGGCGGCAGCCGGTCCGTCTCGCCCGCGCTGAGGAGTGCGTACGACTGAGGCGGCCGGCGTACGGTCTGGGCGGCGTTGTTGACGAGGATGTCGAGCGGCGCGCCCTGCGTCCTGAGCCGCTCGCACAGGCCGAGCACCTGGCGGGGATCGCGCAGGTCCACGGCCACGACGGTGAGCCGGTGCAGCCAGACGTCACTGCCCTCGGCGGCGCGGAACCGCCGCAGGGTGTCGTGCGGAAACCGGCTGGTGACCGTGAGCTGCGCGCCGTCGCGCAGCATCATCAGGGCCAGCTGGAAACCGATCTTGACCCGCGCACCGGTCAGGAGAACCCGCCGCCCCGTCAGATCGGTGCTCAGGACGCGCCGTGCCCGGTTCTCGGCGGCGCAGCCGGGACAGAGCCGGTGGTAGAAGGAGTCGACCTCGCGATAAGGCGACTTGCAGACGTAACACGTCCGCGGCTTCCCCAACAGGCCGACGGCGGCGGCCTGTTCGCCGTCGTCGGGCAGAGGTGCGTCCTCACGGCGGTCGGCCGCACCGGTCGCGGTCCGCGCCATCAACTGCGCGTCACCGGCAAAACGCTCGGCGCCGCGTGCCTTGCGGCGCCGCAGCCGGCCGTCGCGCGCGAACGAGGCCGCGACCTGCTCGGCCCGCAGCCGCACCGGATGGTCCACCGGCAGCGCCCGCAGCTTTCCGACGAGCAGGTCGTACTGGGCGAGTTCGGCAGCGGTCAGGTCCACGGCCGCCGCATCGCGGGCACGGGCGGAAGGCAGGTGCACGGCGGCAGTCGTACCGTCCCCGCCGGAAGCCGCCCGGTCCGCGCTCTCCGGATCACTCGCGCCGGCCCCGGCACCGTTTCCGGCCATCTCCACCTGCCCCCGCCGCCTCTCTGTGTGATCCCGGCCGGATTCGAACCGGCGTACCCGCCCTGACAAGGCGGTGCGCCTGCCTCTGCGCGACGGGATCCCCCCGGGCCGTGGCGAACAGCCACCGGCTCCGAGCCGCCCGGACGACCGGATTCGAACCGGCGTATCCCGTCTGGGCAAGACGGTGCGCCTGCCTCTGCGCTACGCCCGGACAGCGCGGTCATCCTACGGCGTGCCCACCGCGGGCCCGATGCCGGGACAACCGGCCGGCCACGCACCCCGGAACTCCCGCAATGAGGCCGAACCACCCCGTTTACGAACCCCCCACCCGGTGCCACCGTGCCCCCCATGGCACAGACCCATGAGTGGATGTTCTACGAGGTCATGTGGCGCGGGTGGACGCAGCAGTCGCTGCCCGTGCCGTGGTGGGCGCGGCAGGCGTTCCGGGCGTGGAGCGACGATTTCGACCGCGGGACGTACGAGTCGAAGGAGGCGGCGTTCGCCTCCAACGCCCTGTACCGGTACTGGCACATGGTGGGCGTCAAGGACCACCGGCAGGAGAGTCTGATCGGGCAGGCCGGCGAGGTGGAGCCGGTGTACGACAAGTACGTCCTGACCTTCTTCCTGTACGACCCGGTCTCCGGGCTCACCCACCTGCCCCAGCTCGCCGACGGTGCGGCCGTCGAGCAGCGGATGCCGCGGCCCCATGTGCCGACCGTCGTGAGCACGTACCGGGCCGGGCACGACGTGACGCTGACCGAGCGGATCTTCGCGGCCCCGGTCGGCCCCCGGCAGCGGGCCGTGACCGTCGTCCAGGCGAGTGCGCGCTCCGGCGACGGCGCGCCGAAGGAGGGGTGGCTGTGCGCCGCCGTCGTGCCCGCGGGGCCGAGCGGTTTCCAGCGGCACGACCGCCAGGGGCGTCTGCTCACGGACCGACGGATCACGCAGCTGCGGTACGCCGCGGACCAGGCCCTGGTGGAGACGAACACCGGATGGGGACCGGCCTTCGACTCCCCGCCCGAGCAGTTCGGTGTGTACGGCAACCCGGACCACTCGCACGATCCGGACAGCTACCTGGTCCGCAGCCCGTTCCACGATCTCGCGCACGGCGGGAAGCTGAACGGGGCGCTGCAGGCGGAGGACCAGATCGCCGGGCTGTGTTCGGCGGCGTTCGCCTGGCCCTTCCGGGTCTCCGGCGACGAGGAGTTCGGGATCACCGTGCGACTCCCGGTCGACTTTTTCCAGGGGCCCGCCGATCTGGACGAACTGCGTTCCGTGGACGCGGACGAGCTGCACACCGCGCACGAGGCGTTCTGGGAGCAGAAGATCAAGGGCAGCGGGCTACAGCCCGAACTGCCCGGCGAGGTAGGCCACTTGGGCGCCTTGTTCGGGCAGGCACGCGCCCAGCTGCTCGTGCTCTCCGACCACGGCGAGATCCATCCGGGACCGACCGTCTACGACTCGTTCTGGATACGGGACTCCTCCGTCGAGGCCACCGCCTGCTCGCTCGTGGGCGACGAGACGCTGGCCGAGCGGCAGCTGGGCACGCACTATCCGCTGAAGTTCAACCGGGGCGGCGGCCGGATCGGGCCCTGCGCCGAGTACGGGTTCTTCGGCGGGCCGCACGAGCGGGACGACCGGGAATGGGACTCCAACGGGCAGGCCCTGTGGGCGATCGGGCGCTACGACCGCACGTATCGCGGCAGCGGCCTCGGGGCGAAGCTCTACCTCCCGTACGTGCGGGACGGTGCGCGCTGGCTGCGCGACAACCGGGACGGGTTCGGGCTGCTGCACAGCGGCTGGAGCGCCGAACACCTCGGCGAACGCGACAAGCCGCACTACTGGGACGACCTGTGGGGCCTGGCCGGTCTGTACGAGGCAGCGCGGCTCGCGGAGCGGATCGGGGCGCCCGAAGTGGCGGAGCTGTGGGGCGCGTTCGACGACCTCAAGGCCGCGACGGCCGCTTCCATACGGTGGGTGCTCGGCGAACAACGCGACCGGCTCGGCGAGTGGGAGACGTACATCCCGACCGGCCCTGGCGACGTGGGGCGGCGCGACTCGACGATGATCGGGGCGGCGGCGTACTTCCATCCGCTGCGGCTGCACATGGGCAGCAAGCTGGGCGACGAGGTCGACCGGGCCGCGCGGCACACGCTGGACACGATGTACGCCCGGTTCGTGACCGGCGGCTTCCGGCACGACGCCGCCTGGAACGCGTACGGGCCCTATCTGACCCTGCAGTTGGCGCACGCCTATCTGTTCGCGGGCGAGCCGGAGAAGACGGACCGGCTGCTCGGCTGGACCGTGGCCGCAGCCTTCCCGAGGACGGGCGGGCAGGAGGCGGCACTCGGCGCGTGGAACGAGCAGCACGCGTACTCCGTGGCATCGGACTTCGCCGAAGTGCCGTACAGGCCCTGGTACATGGGAGACATCCCGCACGGCTGGGCCGCGGCGGAGTATCTGCTCCTGCTGCGCGACATCCTGTTCTTCGAGGCGGACGAGGACCGCGACCCGCATCTGTACATCGCGCCCGGAGTGCGGCCGCACTGGCTCGGCGAGGGCGAGACGATCGGGTGCGAACGGGCGCCGACGCTGTTCGGCGGGGACTTCGGCTACCGCCTGACGCATCGGCCCGGGCAGCACCGGGTCGACGTGGAGATCCTGCGGGCGCCGCAGGGCGTGCGGTTCGTGTATCCCTGCAGGTTCGGACCGGTCACGGGGGTCACCGTGGACGGGGAGCCGGTGGCGCCCGCCGGGGACGATGTGCGGATACCGGCGGGGATGCGGCGATTCACGGTCGAGTACGCGTGAGGCCGAGGTTTCGGCGTCTGAGCGCGTGCCGCTCCTTCTCGGAGAGGCCTCCCCAGACGCCGAAGCGCTCGTCGTGGGTGAGTGCGTAGTCGAGACACGCGGCGCGGCCCGCGCAGGACGAACAGATGCGCTTGGCCTCGCTCACGGAGCTGCCGGGCTCCGGGAAGAAGAACTCGGGGCTCGTCTGCGCACAGAGCGCGTCTTCGTACCAGGCGGGCCGGGCGCCGGGCAGGAGTGGGCCCGGGGCGGGTTGCGCCTGGGCTTCGGCGGCCGCCGTGGGTGTGGGGGTGGCTGCGATGGTGCGGGGCATGGGATGACCATCGCGGGTGGCGCGAAACGTTCGCTCAACGAGCGATCAACGCGCGACCCACGAGCGACCGACGCGCACGCCGGGCGGCCAGGGGCGCAGGTCACGGAGAGCTCACGGCGGGCGCCGATTACCGGTGCCGGCGCCGCCTTGGGCAAGATGGGCCCATGACCGAGATCCGCACCCCCCGACTCCTCCTCCGCCGCTGGCAGGACAGTGACCTCGCTCCCATGGCGGAGATCAACGCGGACCCCCGGGTCATGCGCTGGATCGACGACGGCTCGGTGCGCGGCCTCGACCAGACGGCAGAGGACATCGAGCAGTGGGAGGAGGAGTGGGACGAGGAGGGGTTCGGGCTCTTCGCCATCGAGCTCCTCGGCTCGGGCGAGCTGGCCGGATTCACCGGTCTTTCCCTGCCCGAGTTCCTGCCGGAGGTCATGCCGGACGTGGCGATCAGCTGGCGGTTCGGTGCGCAGTTCTGGGGCCAGGGCTATGCGTCCGAGGCGGCCCACGCCACGCTGGAGTTCGCGCTCCAGGACCGCGGCCTCGAGCGCGTGATCAGCATCAGCCGGGTGGGCGACGAAGCCTCGGCGAACGTGATCGACAAGCTGGGCATGGTCGCCGAGCACGAGACGACCCACCCCGAGTACGACGTCGCGCTGCAGATTCACAGCATCGACCTCACGGAGTTCCAGGGCTGAGCCGACGCCCCGGGAGCGGTCAGCCCGGGGTCCCGCTGCATCCAAGCGTTCAGCCCGGGGTCCCGCCGCCTCCGAGCGGTCAGCCCGGGGTCCCGCCGCCTCCGAGCGGTCAGCCCGGGGTTCCGCCGCCTCCGAGCGGTCAGCTCCCGGCGATCGCGTGTTCCGTGAAGCGCCCGCACACCCGGAAGCCGAGCCGCTCGTACACCGGCTCACCCTGCGCCGACGCCTGGAGTACGGCGACCCGGTAGCCGAGCGCCGACGCGGTGTGCAGCGCGGCCAGTGTGAGGGCTCCGCCGTGGCCGCGGCGGCGGTGGGCGGCCAGGGCGCAGATGTCGTACAGGCCCGCGACTCCCGCATGCAGGAAGACCTCCGCGGTCGCCACCGGCCGCCCTTCCTCGTAGCCGACGAGGTAGCGCGCGGAGCTCTCCGGGGCCAGAGCCCGCTCGACGGCACGCCCGTAGAAGGTGGGCACCGTGAGGGAAGGCGGCGACCAGTTGGCGGACAGGACCTCGGAGTAGTCGGCGAGTTGGGCCGGAGTGCGGACGGCCTGGATGTCGAGGCCGTCGGGCACCGGCTTCGGCAGGGAGTCGTCCAGCTCGGCCCACATGGCGCTCTCCTGCTCGCCGGCAGGCAGGCCCGCGGCGCCGAGCAGGTCGGAGAGCGACTCCGGCGCCGAGGCCGGTCCGACCCACCAGGAGAAGGGGCGCCCTCTTCTACGGAGCTCCCCCAGCGTCTCCGCGATACGGAGGTCCGCGACGTCGGGCGCGAAGCGGGCCGCGGCCACGATGTTGAAGGTGTCGTCCGCGAGCCCGCTGTCCGCGATCACCAGATCCGCGGACTCGAGGACGCTCGCGCCCGGCAGGCCGCGGTGCAGATGGCAGGCGTGCTCGGCGAGATTGCGCTCACCGGCCTCGGCCAGCGCGGCCGGGGCGGGGTGGTCCGGCGGGGTGCGGCGGTTCATGGGAGCCCAGTGTGGTGGAAGGCCGTGCTGTCCGGGCCGAGACGCACAAAGCCGTCAGGCCACGGCCTTGAGGTGGCGTCCGTCGCGGGCCGTGGTGCGCTTCGCCCGCGGCAGGCGGTCGGCCGCGGCGCCACGGGTGAGTACGGCGAGCAGGGTCGCGGGCCGGCTGGTGCGGTTGGCCAGCGTGAACAGCTCCCCACGGGGGACCATCACACACGCGCCGGGCCGCAGCGTGATCTGCCCGCGCCCGGGGTCGCCGACCTCCACCTCGCCGTCGACTCCGGTCAGGAGCACTTCGGAGTCCTCGTACGCATGTGCCCGACGTTCCGCGCCGCCGAGCAACTGGATGCGGGCGGCGGCCAGTTCCTCGAAGGGTGCGCCCTTCGGATCGAGGCGCGTCACCGGGTCCTCGTCGCGTACGGGCCTGGTCTCTATGCGGATCGGGTACATCGAGGGCTCCCGGTGCTCGGGCGAGGGGTTCGCCGTAGGGGCGCGGCCGCGCTGCGGTGCGGTGCGTGACTTCGGCCCGGACGGCACTCCCCGATTATCGCATCTCGGACATTTCACCCATTACGCAGGGGTACCGGCACGGATGTGGGGGCCTCCCGCACCGTCGCGGGAGGCCCCCACATCGCGCCCAGCACTGCACACCGCCCGGGACGGCCACGGCAGCGACGCGGCGCACCTCGCGCCGAGCGGTCCCGAGCAGTACGTCACGCCTGGTCCGGATCGCCCTTGATCAGCGCGAGACGCGCACCGAAGGGATCGGTGATCTTGGCGAGCCGGCCCACACCTGTCATCGACGTGGGCTCCATCTGCACGCTCGCCCCGAGCTCACGCGCCTTGGCCACGGCCTGGTCCACGTCGGCGACCTCGAAGTACGGCAGCCAGTGGGGCTTGCGCTCGGCCTCGACCGGGTCGTCGGTCCGGTCGACGAGCCCTCCGTACATCCCCTCGGCGTCCGCGCCCGCCGGGTGGACCGTCGTGTACGAGCCGCCCGGGAAGTCGACCGCGCTGGTCGCGAGCCCGAGCGCCGAGCCGTAGAACGCGGCGGCCGCGGGGACATCGGTGGTGTAGAGCTCCACCCAGTTGAGGGAGCCCGGCTCATTGACGAGCTCGAACCCCTTCATCTCGCCGGGCTGCCACACCCCGAAGGAGGCGCCGGCCGGGTCGCCGAAGAGCGCCATGCGCCCGAGCGGACCGACGTCCATCGGCGCCATGAGTTCGGCGCCCGAGGCCTGCTCCACGGCCTTCGCGGTCGCGTCCGCGTCGGGGGTCTGGAAGTAGATCCCCCAGGCCGGCGCGGCATCCTCCGGCGGGACCTGCATCCCGCCGGCGACCGCCTTTCCGTTGCTGCGATACGTCACATAGCCCCCGAACTCCTCGGCGGCCTGCGCCTCCCAGCCGAAGAGACCTCCGTAGAACGCATTGGCGGCCGCGATATCCGGGGTGCCGAGGTCGGTCCAGACGAGGGAGCCGGTGACGAAACGGGTGGTGAGCATGATCCACTCCTTTGTGGGGTCCCATTGCCCTGCCGCTCCCGAGTCTGGCACCGGCCACTGACAACCGCCCCGCAACCGCCCAAGTGGACGGGAGCGCTCAGTGGTGGTGCGCCGCTCCGGCGTCGTCACCAGCGGATTTCCCGTCGCCCGAGGACTTCGAGCCGTCCGATTCCCCGGCGTCACCCGACGTCTTCGATTCGGCCGCCCCTCCCGACTCCGCACCGTGCGCCACATGACCCCCGTCATGCCCCGGGATCGTCCCGTCCGGCTTCGCCACCAGGAAGAATCCGGCCATCCCCATGTCGGAGTGGCTCTGGACGTGGCAGTGGTACATCCACGCCCCCGCCCCCACGCGCTCCCCCGCGATGATCTGGAAGCCGAAGGAGTCCGCGGGCCCGGTGATCTTGTTGTCGATCACCGGTGACGGGTCCTCCGGGCCGGAGAGCAGGCCCGTGCGGTTGTCCGCCCAGCGATGACCGTGCATATGGAACGTGTGGTAGAACTCGCCGTGCGTGATCATGACGATCTCCACGCGGTCGCCCACCGTGGCCTTGAGGTCCGGACCCGTCTTGAGATTGTTGATCGTCATGTCGTTGAAGACGATCGTGAAGGTCTTGTCCGGCAGGATGTCGCCCTTGCGGCGCACGATCAGCGGACCGTAGAGCCCCTTGCGCAGCCCTCCCGTGCCGTGGTCGGTGCCCACGACGTGGTCGTGGTAGTGCCAGTAGCCCGCGCTCCCGGCGCGCCAGGTGCCGTCCGCGCGGCGGCCCGGCACATGGGTGCGCCAGGTGTAGGTACGCGAACCCCCGGGTTCCACATGGGAGTTGTTGTGCCGGGTGCCGTCGCTGGTGATCTCGTAGTCGACGCCGTGCGGGTGCAGGGACACGTCCATGTCGAGAGTGTTGATCACCTCGATGTGCAGGGTGTCGCCCTCGATCATCTCGATCAGCGGGCCGGGTATGGACGCCTTGCCCTTCTCCAGGCCGTAGCCCAACTGCCCGTCGGGCAGCGCCTCGACGTACAGCTTCATGTGCTTGACGGTCCCGCCCGCCGGAGCGGTCGGCACCTCGAGTTCCGCGGAGGCCGAGCTTGCCGAACCGGCCACCGACATCGATGTCAGACCGGTGGCCACCACCGCTCCGCCGGTGAGCAACCGCCGATTGAAGACACGTCTGCCGAGGTTCTCGGGACTGCTGGCCGCCTGCTCGGTCATCTGCGAACTCCCCATGCAGCTACGGAGGTTGATGAGGCATGAGTGCCCCCAGGGACGGGGACACGGTAGCGACGGGATCTTCGTTTATCCACACTCAGGACAAAGTTCGTGCGAGTCCGGTCATAGCTATTGGCGGCTCGGCCAAAGCCGTCTACTTTCCTAGGCGCTGTTGCCGTAACGGACGAGGGGTGGGTGAACACATGCGGCTACCTCCGCATCAACAGCCCTGGAAACACCGAGGGTTGAGCAGGGCCAGACGCAGATCCAGAAGGGCCTGGGGCGCCGGGATAGCGGCCGGGGCGATGACCGTCGGCCTGCTCGCCACAGCGCCGGCCACCGCGCGTCCGTATCCGGACCCGCCGAAGACCGCCACCGAGCAGACAACGATGTCGCTGCCGACCCCTCCGGGCAGCAGCAATGTGCGCGTACTGGTCTTCTACGCCTCGGCCACCGAGGAATCACCCGTGGTCAATGCGGGGATCGAGGCCATCGAGCGGATCGGCCTGACCGGTCCCGAGAACCAGCGTTTCACCATCACGGCCACCGACGACGCATCGATCTTCACCAACGACACGCGGCTCGGCAGGTTCAACGCCGTGGTCTTCCTGACCGGTGGCGGCGATGTCCTGGACGCCGACCAGGAGTTGGGCCTCGAGGCCTACATGGAGGCGGGCGGCGGTTTCGTCGGCCTGCACGACGCCGCGCGCACGGAACCGTACTCGGACTGGTTCACCGGTCTGATCGGTGCGCGTCCCGCGGCCGGCAGCGGTGCGACCGCGCAGCGCGCCACCGTGGAGGTCGGCGACCGTCAGCATCCGGCCAACACCGGGCTGCCGCTGGAGTGGAAGCGCCTCGACAAGTGGTTCAACTGGAAGGAGAACCCGTCGGGCAAGGTCCACACCGTCGCACGCGTCCGCGAGTCCACGTATCAGCCGGGCACGGGCGCCAACGGCTGGGACCACCCGGTCTCCTGGTGCCGTGACTACGACGGCGGCCGGTCCTTCTACACCGCCATGGGCGGCACCGCGGACGCCTACACGGAGACGGACTTCCGTACGCATCTGCGCGGCGCCCTGAACTGGACCGCGCGTCTGGTGCGGGCGGACTGCAAGGCCACGATCGACAGCAACTACAAGGCCGAGCGTCTGACCGTGCCCAACCAGCCGGGCCAGAACGACCAGATCGGCGAGCCGCACGGCCTGGTGACCGCGAAGGACGGCCGGATCCTGTACATCGGCCGCGGCGGCGCGGACTCCTCGCAGCCCGTCGTGACCGACTGGAACGACCCGAACATCGGCAAGGGCAACGGCGAGGTCCACGTCTACGACCCGAAGACCAAGCAGGTCACGAAGGCGGCCTCGCTCAGCGTGTTCGGCAACAAGGGCGGCGGGGACGAGCTGATCAAGGTCGAGGAGGGGCTGCTCGGCATCGAGCTCGACCCGGACTTCCTCACCAACGGCTGGGTGTACCTGCACTACACACCGCACGCGAAGATCGACCGCGACAAGCGGATGGCGCAGCGCTACGTCTCCCGCTTCACGCTCGACCTCGCGACCAACAAGCTGGACCTGGCCAGCGAGAAGGTCCTCCTTCAGTGGCCGGTGCAGATCCACAGCTGCTGCCACGCGGGCGGCGGGATGTCCTTCGACTCGAAGGGCAACCTGTACATCGCCACCGGGGACAACAACTCCTCGCGGTTCAGCGACGGTTACTCGGGCAACAACCCGGAGCCCAACTACAAGGGCGTCTCCTTCGCCGACGCGCGGCGCACCGCGGGCAACACCAACAACCTCAACGGCAAGATCCTGCGGATCCACCCCGAGGACGACGGCACGTACACGCTTCCCGCGGGCAACCTGTTCACGGGCAACGAGCCGGACGAGGGCGGCGGCAAGACCCGCGGCGAGATCTATGTGATGGGTGTGCGCAACCCGGCGCGCATCTTCGTCGACCAGAAGACCGACATCCTGTACGCGGGCTGGGTCGGCCCGGACGCCGGGCAGCCGTCGACGACCTGGGGTCCGGCGAAGTACGACACGTTCGCCGCGATCACCGGTCCCGGCAACCACGGCTGGCCGTACTGCATGGGCAACAAGCAGCCCTACCGCGACCGCAATCTGCCCGATCCGACCAAGCCGCTCGGCTGGTACAACTGCGACGCACCGCGCAACGAGTCGCCGAACAACGACGGTCTGGTGAAGCTGCCTCCGGTCACGTCCAACACCATCTGGTACTCCCCCGCGGGCGGCGGCCCCGACTTCCCCCGGGACGCCAACGGCATTCCGTCGTACAAGGCCGAGGAGCAGAAGTTCCTGCTTCCGTGGCTCAAGGGCGGCGGCCAGGCCACCATGAACGGTCCGGTCTACCGGTACGACCCCACCTCCACGGGTGAGGGCAAGTGGCCCTCGTACTGGGACGGCAAGTGGTTCGTCGGTGACTTCTACTTCGGCGACCAGCCGCGGCATGCGATCCTCACCGACCCGAACACGGTCGGCAAGGGCGGGCGTCCGGTGCACGCCGAATCCCTGAAGAAGATCATTCCGGGCGGGAACGACGCCATCAACAACCTGATGGACTGGAAGTTCGGCCCCGACGGCGCCCTGTACGTCCTCGACTACGGGCGCGGCTTCTTCACCTCGGACGCCAAGTCGGCACTGTGGAAGGTCAGTTACCACGGCGGTGCGGCGACTCCGGCGGCGGACCAGCTGGCGAGAGGGGCCCAGTGATGAGGAAGCTGATCCTGAGACCGCAGCTGCGAGTACTGCTCGCGACGCTGCTGCTGACGCTCGGCCTTTCCGCGCCCGTCGCGTACGGCGAGGAGCTGGGTAAGGCCGAGGCCGAGCAGCAGGCCGCCGCGGCGCAGACGCTGACCTGGACGGCGGGCGATCCGATCGACCGCTATCTGTCGGCGCCGACCACGGCGGTCGCGGGCGCGACGACGATCGTCTTCGAGAACAGCACGGCCACCGGGAACACCACCGGGATGCCGCACACGCTGACGTTCGACATCGCGGATCCCGAGTACAACAACGACGTGCCGCTGAACATCCTGGCCAACCCGAACGACGACCAGGGCGGCCGGCACACCGCCGAGGTGGTCCTCACACCGGGCCGCTACCTCTACCACTGCACCATCCCGGGCCACGGCACGATGCAGGGCATCCTCGTCGTGACCGAGGGCGGCGGCGAGGACACCACCGCGCCCGTCACCTCGGCGAAGGTGGACGGCACCAAGAACGCCGACGGCGCGTACGTCGGCCAGGCCACGGTGACCGTGAACGCCGAGGACGAGGTGGGCGGTTCGGGCGTCGACAAGGTCGAGTTCGCCGTCGGTGACGCCGGCGAGTGGCAGCCCTACACCGGCCCGGTCGTGGTGAACACGGTCGGGGACCACAAGATCCGCTACCGGGCCGCCGACAAGGCGGGCAATGTGGCCGCCGAGAAGAGCGAGTCCTTCAAGGTGGTCGCACCCGACACCGGTGACACCACGGCGCCGGAGACCTCGGCGGCGGTGACCGGTGAGCAGAACGACCAGGGTCAGTACGTCGGCATGGCGACCGTCACCGTCTCGGCCACGGACGCGGGCTCGGGCGTCAACACCACCGAGTACGCGATCGGCGCGGACGGCGCCTGGCAGCCGTACACCGCGCCGGTGATGTTCCACGATCCGGGCACCTACAAGGTGCGCTACCGGGCCACGGACCGGGCCGGCAACGCGGCGGCCGAGAAGAGCGTCGACTTCACGCTGGTCGCCGCTCCGGTCGAGGACACGACCCCGCCGGAGGTCACGGCGAAGGTCGAGGGCAACAGGAACTCCGACGGCGCGTACGTCGGACAGGCCAAGGTGACCCTCACGGCCACGGACGACGACTCGGGCGTGGACAAGGTCGAGTACTCGCTCGACGGCGCCCCGTACGTCACGTACACACAGCCGCTGATCCTCGACCGCTTCGGCCGGCACACGGTCGCCTACCGTGCGACGGACAAGGCGGGCAACGGGTCCGAGGCGCAGCAGGTGGCGTTCACGGTCGTCGAGGGCGGGGGCCCCGAGGCCCCGAACTGCCCGGAGTTCGACGAGCGCGAGACGGTGTTCGTGGGTGCGGTGAACTCGGGTGTGCCCAACCGGATGACCAAGGCGCGCTGCACCATCGGCGAGCTGATCGAGGACGAGCGTTCCTGGTCCTCGCACGCGCTGTTCCTCAAGCACGTGGACACCATCCGCGACCGGGTGGTCGCCGAGGGCGTCATCAGCGGACGTGAGGGCCGGCTGATCTACCAGGCGGCCAAGGATTCCGGCATCGGCACGCCCGGCAACACCACCGGCTACACACCGCTGTTCGACGGCTCGGAGCGGTCGTTCAACAAGTGGCAGCACGTGGGCGGCGGTTCGTTCGGTCTCAACCCGGACGGGACGATGACCTCGGGCACCTCGAAGGCCGGTCTGGGCATGCTGTGGTTCCCGGAGCGCAAGTACGGGGACTTCTCGCTGAAGCTCCAGTGGCGCGACGACGCTCCGGTCAACGGCAACGCCAACTCCGGTGTGTTCGTGCGCTTCCCGAATGTCCACGACCACCCCGAGGAGTCGCGTCCCGAGTGGGTCGCCATCAAGTACGGGCACGAGGTGCAGGTGTTCGACCGTCCCGACGGCGACATGTACAAGACCGGTTCGATCTACGGGTTCGACCGCGTGGGTCTGGCCGGTGCGGGCGTGACACCGAAGGGCACATGGAACGACTACGAGATCCAGGTGGTCGACCAGCACTACAAGATCTTCCGTAACGGTGTGCTGATCAACGAGTTCGACAACACCGGCGGCCAGGTCTTCGAACCCCCGCGCTCCGACGACCCGGGCACGGACGGCCGCCGCTATGCGTCCGGCTACATCGGGCTCCAGGTGCACGGTGTGACGGATGTCGTCTCGTACAGGGACATCCGTATCAAGGAGCTGTAACGGCTGCTCCACGTCCAGGAGCCGTGGCAGTTGCTCGGCCGGGTGCCCCCACTCCGTTCGTACGGAGTGGGGGCACCTTTCTCTTACGAAGTCTCGTACGAACTCTCGCACGAGCTCTCGTACAAGCGGAATGGCTAGCCCCGGTAGACCTTCGCTTCGTACCCGTCCCCGTAGTAGGCCTCCAGCTCTTCGAGCGTCTGGTCCTTGCGGATGAGGGACTTGGCGATCCGCGCGGGAGACGCGACTGCCTGCGGGTCCCAGGTCTCCGGCTTCCACAGTGCCGAGCGGAGCAGGGATTTGGCGCAGTGGAAGAAGACCTCCTCGGCCTCCACGACCAGCGCGAGTCGGGGGCGGTGTCCCTTCACCACCATGGTGTCGAAGAACGGTGCGTCCTTGACGAGGCGGGCCCGGCCGTTGATCCGCAGCGTGTCCGCGCGGCCGGGTATCAGGAAGAGCAGGCCGACGCGCGGGTTGGCCAGGATGTTGAGGTAGCCGTCGGCGCGGCGGTTGCCCGGGCGCTCCGGGATCGCGATCGTCGTGTCGTCCAGGACCCGCACGAAACCCGGCGGGTCGCCCTTCGGTGAGGCGTCGCACCAGCCGTTGCCGCCGGCCGTCGAGATCACGCAGAACGGCGAATGTGCGAGCCACTCCTTGTCGTGCTCGTGCAGCGAGCTCCGCACTTTGCCCGCGGCGCGTGCGTCCGGCTCCCCCAGCAGTTCGCGCAGCTCCTCGACGCTGCCTATCTCCGCCATCCCCGCCCTATCCACGCCGCCCCCTCGCCGTCAAGTGATCAAGCCCCGCTCACCCTGGCGAGACCTGGTCCCGACCCTTGCGAGGGCTAAGGCGTCTCCTTCTTCGCCCGGCTCGGCGCCACCCGCTTCGGCTCGCCCGGCATCTTCGGGTAGTCCGGGGGGTACGGCATGTCGCCCAGGCCGCGGTCCTTCGCGTCGCGCTCCGAGAGCTCCAGGAGGGCGTCGAGCGTGTGGCGGGTGCGGTCCATGTCGGCGTGGACGTCGCCGACTTCCGCGTACCGGGCCGGCATGGTCTTCAGGTCGAACTCGTCGGGATGCACGTCGTCGACCTCGTCCCACGTCAGGGGCGCCGAGACCAGAGCCTTGGGGTTCGGCCGTACGGAATAGGCGGAGGCGATGGTGCGGTCTCGGGCCGCCTGGTTGTAGTCGACGAAGATCTTCTCGCCGCGCTCCTCCTTCCACCAGGCCGTGGTGACCAAGTCCGGCATCCGACGCTCCAGTTCACGCCCGGCGGCGATCACCGCGTGCCGTACCTCGATGAAGTCCCAGCGCGGCTCGATCGGCACGAACACATGCAGACCGCGGCCGCCGGAGGTCTTCGGCCAGCCGGCGAGTCCGCCGAACTCGTCGAGCACCGCCCGCAGTTCGTGCGCGGCGCGCACCGCGTCCGCGAAGTCCGTGCCCGGCTGCGGATCCAGGTCGATACGGAGTTCGTCGGGGTGGTCTGTGTCGTCGGCGCGCACCGGCCAGGGGTGGAAGGTGAGCGTGCCGAACTGGGCGGCCCAGATCACCGCCGCCACCTCGCTGGGACAGATCTCGTGCGCCTTGCGTCCGCTGGGGAAGGTGATCTCGGCCGTCGGGATCCAGTCCGGGGTGTTCTTCGCGGCGCGCTTCTGGAAGAAGGACTCGCCGCCGACCCCGTCCGGATAGCGCTCGAGGGTCGTCGGCCGGTCGCGCAGCGCACGCAGGATGCCGTCGCCGACCGCGAGGTAGTACTCGGCGAGGTCCCGCTTCGTGTAGCCGGGCTCGGGAAAGAACACCTTGTCCGGGCTCGAAAGCCGTACTTTCCGGCCGCCCGCGTCCAGCTCGATCGCAGCTCCACCCATGCCTGCCACGGTAGGCGGGGCACGGTGGTGCTGCATACGGAAGTACGGATCCGCCGGGCGCGGCACGGCATCAGCCAGCACAATCGAAGGCATGGACCTGCCGGTGATGCCGCCCGTCAAGCCGATGCTCGCGAAGTCCGTGGCCAAGATCCCGCCGGATATGCAGTACGAGGCGAAGTGGGACGGCTTCCGGGCGATCGTGTTCCGCGACGGTGACGAGATCGAGGTGGGCAGCCGTACGGGCAAGCCTCTGACCAGGTACTTTCCCGAGCTCGTGGAGTCGCTGAAGGCGAATCTGCCCGGCCGCTGCGTACTCGACGGGGAGGTGGTCATCGCCCGTGACGGGCGGCTCGACTTCGACGCGCTCACGGAGCGTATCCACCCGGCCGCGTCGCGCGTGAAGCTCCTTGCCGAGCGGACGCCGGCCTCGTTCGTCGCCTTCGATCTGCTCGCGCTCGGTGGCGAGTCGCTGGTGGACACCCCGCTCGCGGACCGCCGCGCCAAGCTGGTGATGGCGCTCGCGGGTTCCGGGGCTCCCGTCCACATCGCGCCCGCGACCACGGACATCGAGGTGGCCCGCCAGTGGTTCGAGCAGTACGAGGGCGCCGGGCTCGACGGGGTGATCGCGAAGCCGCTCGACCTGCTCTACCGGCAGAACGAACGCCTGATGTTCAAGATCAAGCACGAGCGGACAGCCGACGTGGTCATCGCCGGCTACCGCCTGCACAAGAGCGGGCCCGTGGTCGGCTCGCTGCTCCTCGGACTGCACGACGACCAGGGTGCGCTGCAGCACGTCGGCGTCGTCGCGGCCTTCTCGATGAAACGCCGCGAGGAACTCGTGGAGGAGCTGGAGCCGCTCCGTATGGAGTCCGCCGAGGGCCATCCATGGCAGGCCTGGGCGGAGGAGGCCGCGCACGAGTCGGCCCGTCTGCCGGGCTCCGTGAACCGCTGGAACGGCAAGAAGGACCTCACCTGGGTGCCCCTGCGGCCCGAGCGCGTGGCCGAGGTCGCGTACGACCACATGGAGAACGGGGCGCGCTTCCGGCACACCGCCCAGTGGCGCCGCTGGCGTCCGGACCGCACCCCCGAGAGCTGCACGTACGCACAGCTCGAAGAGCCGGTGAACTTCGACCTGGGCGAGGTACTCGGGCCGCGGCAGGCAGGCGACACCTCGCCGTAGGCTGGGACCGAACATCCGCTGATCGTGGAGAGAGGTCTTCCGTGTACGCAGCCGCACCCGGCCGTTACGAGTCCATGCCCTACCGGCGCACCGGCCGGAGCGGTCTGCTGCTGCCCGCCGTGTCGCTCGGCCTGTGGCACAACTTCGGCACCGACCGCTCGCTCGACCGCCAGCGCGCCATCGTGCACAAGGCCTTCGACCTGGGCGTCACCCACTTCGACCTGGCCAACAACTACGGTCCGCCGCCCGGCGCCGCCGAGACCGCGTTCGGCCGGATCTTCCAGGAGGATCTGCGCGCGCACCGCGACGAGATCATCGTGTCCACGAAGGCCGGCTACCTCATGTGGCCGGGCCCGTACGGGGAATGGGGCTCGCGCAAGTACGTCCTGAGCTCCCTCGACCAGTCCCTCAAGCGCATGGGCCTGGAGTACGTGGACATCTTCTACTCGCACCGTCCGGACCCGGACACCCCGCTCGAGGAGACGATGGGCGCCCTCGCGTCCGCTGTGCAGCAGGGCAAGGCGCTGTACGCGGGCATCTCCAACTACTCGCCGGAGCAGACGCGTGAAGCCGCCCGCATCCTTCGGGAGCTGGGCACGCCGCTGCTGGTCCACCAGCCGCGCTACTCGATGCTGGACCGTGCCCCCGAGGACGGTCTGTGGTCGGAGCTCGGCGAGGCGGGCGCCGGCGCGGTGGTGTACTCGCCGCTCGCCCAGGGCCTGCTGACGAACCGTTACCTGGACGGCATCCCCGCCGACTCGCGTGCTGCGAGCCTCAGCCCGTTCCTGGACGCCGGCCGCATCACGGACGAGACCGTCGCGCAGCTCACCGCGCTCAACGACGTCGCCCGCGAACGCGGCCAGTCCCTCGCGCAGATGGCCCTGGCGTGGGTCCTTCGCGAGGGGACGGTCACCTCGGCGATCGCGGGCGCGAGCAGCCCGGAGCAGCTCGCGGACAGTGTCGCGGCCACGGAGAACCTGGAGTTCTCCGCGGAGGAACTGCAGCGGATCGACAAGCTGTTGGCGGGCTGACACAACCAGGAGGGGCTCAGCTGGCCAGATCCACGGTCAGGCCTAGCCCCCGCTCCCCCGCCCGGTCGATGAGCAGCCGGGCGACCGCCAGGTCCTGGAGTCCCACGCCCACCGAGTTGAAGAGCGTCAGCTCCTCGTCGGTGGTGCGGCCCGGGGCCCGGCCGGTGAGCACCGCGCCGAGTTCGGTACGGAAGGCGTCCTCGCGCAGGGCGCCTTCCGCGAGCGGAATGAGCACCTCGCCCGACTTGGCCAGCGCCGTCTCGTACGCGTCGACGACGATGCGGCAGCGCAGGACCGCCGCCGTGTCGAGTTCACGGTGGTCGGCGCGCGGCGGGGCCCCGACCGCGTTGATGTGCTGACCCGGGGTCAGCCAGTCGCCGTGCACCAGCGGGTCCCGGGACGGCGTGAGCGTGCACAGGACGTCCGCGTGCTCCGTGACCGAGCGCGGGTCCGTGAACACCTTGGCGGGGACGCCGAGTTCGGCCGTGATCCAGTGCGCGAGGGACTGCGCGTTGTCCGGCGTACGGCCCCACACCAGGACATGCTCGTACGCGCGCCCCGGCAGCAGCGCCTGTACGTGGGCGCGCGCGAGCGGTCCCGTACCGAGGACGCCGAGGGTGCGGGCGTCCGCGCGGGCCAGCGCCCCGGTCGCGACCGCGGTGGCCGCGGCGGTACGGATCCGGGTGAGTTCGGCTCCGTCGAGCAGCGCCACGCATGCCCCGGTCTCCGCGTCGGCCGCGAGCACCGCCGAACGCTGCACCGGCAGGCCGCGTTCGCGGTTGGCCGGCAGGTCGGCGAGGAGTTTCACGGTGGCGAGCCCGTCGGGCGCGGAAGCGGCGGCCATCGCGAGATAGGCGCCCTCGCCGTCCGGCTGTCGCATCGCGGGCGGCGCGGGCAGCACGGCCCGGCCGAGCGCCAGATCGCGGTGCGCCCGGGCGACCGCCTGCTCGACCTCGGCGAGGGCTCCGGCTTCGGCGAGGAGGCTGCGTATCACCGAGCGGGTGAGGATCAGGGTCATGGTGCGGGTACTCCTGACGTGGATTCCGTACGGCCGACGTGGATTCCGTACGGCTCGACGGGGCGCGGGTGCTGGTCTGCGGGTGTGCGGGGTCAGCTCGCCCGTACGAACGGGACGGTGAGGCCTGATGGGGCGCGGCTGCGGCCGACCAGTCCGCTCACGGCGAGCAGGGCGAAGACGTACGGCAGCGTCGTCAGGAGCGGGGCGGAGATGTGCAGTCCGATGGCGGGCGCGGCGAACTGCAGTGACTGGGCCAGCCCGAACACCAGGCAGGCGAGCAGCGTCGGCCAGGCGCGCCAGCGGCCCGCGATGACCGCGACCACGGCGAGGTAGCCGATGCCGCCGGTGATGTTGTCGCTGAACGCGTGGACCTCGGAGAGCGCGAGATGCGCGCCGGCGAGGGCCGCGGTGATGCCGGTGAGCAGGACGGTCCCGTACCGGATGAAGGCCACCGGGAGTCCGCTGCGGTCGGCGGCGAGGGCGTCCTCGCCGACGGCGTCGATGGCGAGGCCCGCGGTCCTGCGGCGGCTGAAGCCGAGGGCGAGGGCGATCGCCACCGCGAAGGCGAGATAGCCGAGCAGGGTCTGCTCGAAGAGCGCAGGGCCGAGTATCGGCAGATCGCTGAGCAGCGGGATGGCCAACGGGTCGAGTCCGGGAAGGGACTTGGCGCCCGCGCCGTCGCCGAAGGCGAGGCGTGCGCCGTAGGTGGTGGCGCCGAGGGCGAGGGCGTTCGCGGTGATGCCGGTGACGATCTGGTCGGCGCGCAGGGTGATGCTGAGCAGCGCCTGGAGGGCGGCGAAGAGGAGACCGGCGACGATCGCGGTGAGGACTCCGACGGCGGCGCTGCCCGACTGGTGGGCGCCCACGGCGCCGGCGAAGGCGCCGGTGAGCATCATGCCTTCGACGGAGAGGTTGAGCACTCCCGCGCGTTCGCTGAGGAGTTCGCCGGAGGAGGCGAGCAGCAGGGGCAGGGCCATCCGGACTCCGCCGGAGGCGAGTTCTTCGGCTACGGCGCTCATGAGCGGCTCCCGGGACGGCGCGTCGTGAACAGCATCGCGGCGGCGATGAACAGGACGAGCAGGCTCTGGACGATCTGCACGGTGGATGCGGGGACTTGGGCGGCGAGCTGGAGGTTGATGCCGCCGGAGGTCAGGAAGCCGAAGAGCAGCGAGACGGCGGCGACGGCGGTGAGGGAGCCACGGGCGAGCAGTCCGACGACCAGGCCCGCGAAGCCGTAGCCGGAGGAGAAGTGCTCGGCGAGGACGTACGGGGCGGTGGCGACGAGGGCCGCGCCCGCGATACCCGCGAGTCCGCCGGCGAACGCGAGCCCGCCGCCTTCGAGCCGCCCGACGGGCAGTCCGAGCCGGGCGGATGCGGCCGGTGAGTGGCCGACGGCGCGGAGCCTGAGGCCGAGTGCGGTGTGGCGCAGGACGATGCCGGTGGCCAGGACCGCGACTGCGGCGATGACGACGACGGCCGTGGCGGGTGACTCCACGTCGCCGATCAGGGGGAGTTGGGCTCCGGTGGGCAGGGGCGCGGACTGGGGCAGGGTCTCGGAGGAGGTGACGGGCTGGCGGAGCAGGGCCTCCTCGTGGACGGCGAGGGAGACCATGCCGATGCCGATGAAGTTGAGCAGCAGGGTGGTGATGACCTCGCTGGTGCCGCGCTTCACCTTCAGCCAGGCGGCGATCGAGGCCCAGGCGGCGCCGGCGAGGAAGCCGGCGAGCACGACCAGGGGGACGCCCACCGCGGTGGGCACCTGCGCGGGCAGCACCAGGCCGACCGCCGCGGCCGCGGTACCGCCGGCGCAGAGCTGGCCCTCCCCGCCGACGTTCACGAGCCCGGCGCGGTGCGCGACGGTGAACCCGGCGGCGATGAGCGCGAGCACGGCCGCGGAGTTCAGCGAACTCCCGACGGCATACGAGGACCCGAACATCCCCTCTTCCAACGCCTGCCACGCGCTGCCGAGCTCCGCCCCGGCCGCGACGACGAGCACCATGCCGACGACGGCCGCGCAGAGGGCGGCGACGAGGGCGACGGTGAGGGGGTGGCGGGGGAGGGTGTGGAGGCGGGTGCGGAGGGCGGGTTGCGGTGTGGGGTGCGGCTTGGCCGAGGGTGGGGATTCGGGGGGTGGGGAGGTGGTTGTGGTGGGTGCCGACATGAGGGTCCTTGGGGTGAGGCGGGTTGGCAGGCCGTCCCGGGGGCGGCGGGTTGTGCGGCTGGGGCGGGGCCGGGTGGGAGTGGGGTTGGGGTTGGGGTTGGCTGGGGTGGGAGGGGTTGGCTGGGGTGAGGCAGGCGAAGGTTGTTGTCAGTAGGCGCCGCTGTCAGTAGGCGCCGCTGTCAGTGGGCGCCGTTGTCAGTGGCGCGCCGTTGTCAGTGGGCGCCGATAGCCTTGGAAGGGCTTGGCCCCCGGGTGGGCGGGGACTGTCCGACCCCCGCCGGCACACCGGCCCCATCCGCCCCCACCATCAACGCCCCGATCCGCTCCCGTGCCCCCTCGGCCCGTGGGTCCACCGGGCCGAGCAGGCGGCCCCGGTACGCGACGAGTACGCGGTCGCAGAGGGCGAGCAGTTCGTCGAGTTCGGCGCTGACGACCAGGACGCCTGCGCCGCGGGCGGCCGCGGCTCGGATGCGGGCGTGGACTGCCTCGACGGCGCCGATGTCCAGGCCGCGCGTGGGCTGCGAGGCCGCCAGGCAGACCAGCGGATCGAGCGCCAACTCGCGGGCGATGACCACCTTCTGCTGGTTGCCGCCCGACAGCGAGGCCATCGGTGCGAACGCCCCCGGCGCCCGTACGTCGTGCTCGCCGAGCACCTTCTCCGTCGCGCGTCCGAGCGCCGGCCGGTCGAGGAACACGCCGAAGCGCTTGAACTCCCCGAGCCGCCCCAGGTGCAGGTTCTCGGCCACGGACAACTCCGGTACGCATCCCTCGTGATGGCGGTCCTCGGGCACGACCCCGAGTCCCGCCCCCGTCCGCGCGGCGGGCTTCGCCCGTGTCAGGTCCCGTCCGTGGAGCACCACGCGTCCGTCATCCGGCGCGAGCGATCCGGCGATCACGGCCATCAGCTCGCTCTGGCCGTTGCCTTCGACCCCCGCGATCCCGACGATCTCCCCGAAGCCGACCTCCAGTGCGGCCCGGTCCAGGGCATACGTGCCGTCGGCCCGCCGGACCGTGACCTCGCTCAGACCGAGCGCGGCGCCGCCGACGCGCTGCCCGTCGCCATCGTCCGCTCCCCCACCGGCGGAGTCCGCGGTGACGGGCACCGGCCCTGCGGACTCCCCGGCTGCAGGCGCCGATCCCGCGGAGTCCAGGGCAGCAGGCGCCGACCCTCGGGGCTCCACGGCGGCAGGCACCGACCCCGCAGCCCCCGGCCCCACGGTCACCGGACCCACCGGCTCGACGGCACCGGGCTCCAGCCCCACCGCCCCCGCCACCGTGGCGTCCAGCGCACCGACCGAGCGCCCGATCATCAGCGGCACGAGCCGCTCCGCCGAAAGTTCGGCCATCGGACCGCCGCCCGCCACCCGTCCGCCCCGCAGCACGGTCGCGTGGTCTCCGGCCCGTACCGCCTCGCCGAGCTTGTGCGTGACGAGCACCACCGCGTGCCCCGCTGCCGCGATCCGCCGGCAGGTCTCCAGGAGCGCGTCCGTCTCCGCGGGACCGAGGACCCCCGTGGGTTCGTCGAGCACGAGCAGCCGTGGATCGCGCAGGAGCGCCTTGACGATCTCGACCCGCTGGCGCACGCCGACCGGCAACTTCCCCGCCACCGCGTCCAGTTCGAGCACCAGGCCGTAGGCCTCCCGTACGCGCGCGATCCGTCCGGCGAGGTCCGGCAGCCGCAGCAGCCGCAGGTTCTCCCCCACCGTGAGGGTCGACACGAGCGAGAAGTGCTGGTGCACCATGGCGACACCTGCCGCCAGCGCGTCGGCCGGCCGGCGCGGGGCGTACGACTCGCCGTACAGCAGCAGCGATCCCTCGTCCGACGTGAGGGAGCCCGCGACCGCGTGGCAGAGCGTCGACTTGCCCGCGCCGTTCTCGCCGAGGACGCAGTGCACCGTGCCCGCCTCGACGACGAGATCGACGCCGTCGAGGGCGCGCATGCTCCCGTACGACTTGACGAGGCCGGTGATCTCCAGGGCGGCCGTCACCGGGTCTTGACCTTCCCGGAGGTGATGTCGGCCTTCACCTCGTCGAGCTTCTTCGCGACCGCGGGGTCGGCGGTGTCGCAGAGGTGGATGTTGTTCTGCGGCTCGGCGTAGGTAAGACCGAAGTGCACGGCCTCCGCCTTCCAACTGCCCTTGACCAGCTGGTCGGTGGAGTATTCGATCTCGGCGCCGATGTCGGTCTCGACGTAGGCGGCGTACGCCTTGTCGGTGCCGCAGTCGGCCGGGATCGGCCCGCCGACGAGCAGCCCGCCGCGTCCGGAGGCGGCCTGGACGACGCCCTTCTGGCCGAGGTTGAGGATCTGGCCCAGCACATCGGCGCCGGCGCTGTAGTCGGCGAGTGCGGACTGCTTGGCCTTCGCGGCGTCGTTGAAGTCGCCGACGTACTGCGGCGTGAGGACCTTCACGTCCGGGTCGACCGCCTTCGCGCCGCGCTCGAACTCCTTGGCCGCGTTGACGATCGCGGGCAGTTCCGCGCCGCCGAGGAAGCCGACGGTGTTCTTCTTCGACAGGAGCGCCGCGGCCGCGCCCGACAGATACGCGGCTTCGGCCTGCTGCGGGTCGTAGAGGGCGAGGTTGGCGGTGGGCTCGCCGTCGGCCGGGCCGCCGATCTCGGCGAACTTCACCTTCGGGAAACGCGCCGCGACCTTCCGTACGGCCGCGTCGGTCTGACCGCCCATGGAGATCACCAGGTCGGAGGTGGTCGCGAAGCGGACCAGGGCCTGCTCGTAGTCGGCGGCCGGTACTTGCTCGACCTTGCTGAAGGCGACCTTGCCCTTGTGCTCCTTCGCGGCCCGCTGGTAGCCGCGGTAGGCCGACTCCATGAAGCCGCCGTCCGACAGCGAACCCGGGAAGAGGACACCTACCTTGAGCGTCCCCGAGCCCGAACTGCCGTCCTGTGCGGTCGAGTCGCCGCCGCAGCCGGTGAGCGCGAGCAGTCCCGCGACGGACAGGAGCGCTGCGGGGGCGAGCGCGCGCCGGGGGTGAGTGAGTGCCACTTGGGACCTCCAGAGGGAGGGGCCGCGTGCCGTTGCCGGGAGATCCGCGAACCCGCTAGTGGTATACCGTTACGCGCCCTCAGTCTGGGATCCGCTTGTTGCCTGCGTGTTAGCGGCTCGTTAGCAGTACGCACCCGGCACCCTGGCCACTTAGGGTGGTCGAAGGAGCGAGCGGAGGAAGACCTTGGCGATGGTGGCAGGCCCGGCGGGCGCGGCACGTGGTTCGCTGCGCGATCTCGCATACGACGCCCTGCGCCGGCGCATTCTCGACGCCGAACTCAAGCCCGGCGCCCGCCTTGTGGAGCGCGACCTCGCCGCCGAGCTCGCCGTCTCCCGTATCCCGCTGCGCGAGGCGCTGCGCCGCCTGGAGGCGGACGGGCTCGTCCTGCTCGTGCCGCACCGGGGCGCGCTGGTCTCGCCGTTCACGCCGGCGGATGTGCGCGACCTCTTCGACGTACGGGAGTCGCTCGAGTCGCTCGCCGCGCGCCTGGCGGCCGAGCGCGCCGAAGCCGAGGAACTCGCGCGCCTGGCCGCGCGCCTGAAGGCGGCGCGTACGGCGATCGCCGCCGAGGACCGGGGCGGTATCGCGGCGGCCAACGCGGGCTTCCACACGGACATCGTGGAGCTGGCGCACAATCCACTGCTCAGCAACATGATGCGGCCGCTCGAAGCGCGCACGCACTGGCTCTTCCGGCTCACCGCGCAGCGCGATCCCGCGCAGCAGTGCGCGGAGCACGAGGAGATGTACGAGGCGATCGCGGCCGGTGACGGCGATCGCGCGGCGGCGCTCGCGCACGCGCATGTGGTGGACGGGCGCGCGGAGTCGCTGGCGCTGGCCGAGCAGTGGGCGCATCCGGTGATCGACCCGCAGCGCGTGGCGGCAAGCAGGCGGCGACGGGCCTGATCCGGCCAACCGGCCGAACAGTCAGGCGTACCAAGCGGTACACAACAAGCGGAGGGGAACCTTCGTTCGGCCTGACCGGTGCGACAGGCGGGTACCCCTACCCCTATGAAGTCCCCTGTACGGCCGGCCCCATGAGGCGCCGGCTGTTCCTGACGCTGCCCGCCGCCGCCGCGCTCGCCGCCTGCACCGTGAGCGATCGGGGCGGCGCCCCTGACGACCCCGAGCCTCCGACGTCCCCGGCACCCGAGTCGTCCGCGCCACCGGAGCCCCGGCCGCGCACCGTGCGCAGGCCCACGGTGCTCGCCGTGAAGATCGACAACGTACGGGCCGCGCGGCCGCACACCGGTCTGCGCGAGGCCACCGTGATCCATGTCGAGCAGGTCGAGTCGGGACTGACCCGGCTGCTCGCCGTCTACTCGGGCGGCGGACTGCCGCAGTCCATCGGGCCCGTGCGCAGCGCGCGCGAGACGGACCTCGAACTCCTGCGGCAGTACGGCAAGCCGGTGCTCGCCTTCTCCGGCGCGCAGGGCAAGCTGCTGCCGCTGATCGACAAGGCGCAGCTGTATCCGCGGTCGCCGGCCGAGGCGCCGGGGGCCTACTTCCGCTCGCCCTCGCGCCAGATACCGCACAACCTCTATCTGCGCCCCTCGCGGCTCGATCCCGCGCCGGACAAGGAAGCGAAGCCGGCGGACCTGGGCCTGCGCTTCGGCGGGGCGCCGTCCGGGGGGCGCGCCACCGGAGAGCACACCGTGCGCTTTCCGGCGGCGCGTTACGGCTTCACCTGGTCCGCGGCCCGCGACCGGTGGCGTGTGTCGATGGACGGCACGCGCACCAACCTGACGCCGTCGACGGTCGTGGTGCAGTACGGAGTCGTACGGGACTCCCGCTTCCGTGACCGCTGGGGCAATGTCTCCCCGTACACCGAGACCGTCGGCGAGGGCGAGGCCCTGATGCTGCGCGACGGCCGTGCGCACACCGGGCGTTGGAGCCGCGAATCAGCCGAGGAAGCGACGGTCTACACCGACGCCGACGGCAAGCCGCTGCTGTTCGCCGACGGTCAGGTGTGGATCCTGCACGTCCGCAGGCGCTGAGCCCCGTCCGATACGGGACGGGGTCCGGGCGGCATGCGACGAGGTCCGGGCGACGCCGGGTCCGGTACGGCGCAGGGTCCGGTAGCGGTGGCCGGTTCGGTGCAGTCCGAGCTGGAAGGCGGCACCGCCCACGGTCGCCGTGAGGCTGAAGATGACGGCGCCCGCGACCGTGCCGAAGAGGCCGAGCGCCGAGGCGAGCAGTGCGCCGGACACCGCGCCGAGCGCGGAACCGGAGACCTGCGTGACACTCATCTCCGGGCTGCGGCCCTCACCGGCCGTCTCCGGACTGAGGCCCTCACTGGCCGAAGACCCCTCCGTGCGCCCCTTGGCGCCCTTCGTACCGCGCGGTGCCGCATGCCTCGCCTCCATGGCCATGGTGATCCTTCACACGTTCGGGGTCAGTGCTCCTCGATGCTGGAAGCCATGGATATAGATGGCATGGCCATCTAGTTCGACCGCGAGTAGGTGCGTATGAGGGTGCTGTGATGCGCCGAGGTCAGCGGGGTGCGGCGGGAGTGAATTCCTCCACAAAATGCCGGAAATCTTCCTAAACATAGAGATCTCGGCAGCTCCGAGCCGAGACGCAAGTGACGGTTGAGCATTTCGCGCCCCTCGCCCGTACCCCTCCGCGAAGCCCGCTCCCCTCCCGGAGGCCGCCATGTCCGACGCCGGCAATGTCACCGCGCTCTTCCGTACGGCCACGGCGCACAGTCCGTCGTACGCGACGCTCGACCGGGCGGCCGGGGGTGGGAGCCAGGTCGTCGACTTCTGCATTCCGTGCAATCCGTACTTCCCGACGCCGGAGATCTTCGACGAGCTCGGGGCGCGCCTTCGGGAGATCCGCACGTACTACCCGAGCAGCGCGGACACCATCGCCGCCGAGCTGTGCGCGGTCCTCGGGCTCAACCCGCAGACCGTCGCGATGGGCAACGGATCGACCGAACTGATCACCTGGATCGACCACTTGCTCGTACGGGAATCCCTGGCCGTCCCCGTCCCGACCTTCGGCCGCTGGACGGACCAGCCGATGGAGACGGGCAAGCGGGTCGACATGTTCCCGCTGCCGGAGCAGGCCGGATTCCAGCTCGATCCGGGGGCGTTCACGGAGTTCGTACGGCGCCGTGGCGCGCGCACCGCCGTCCTGTGCAACCCCAACAACCCGGACGGCGGCCTGCTCCCCAAGCGCGCCGTCGTCGCCCTGCTCGACGCGTTGCAGGAGCTCGATCTGATCGTGGTCGACGAGTCCTTTCTGGAGTTCGCGGACGCCGGACCGGAGCCGAGCGTGGTGCACGAGGCGGTGCTGCGGCCGAATGTGATCGTGCTGCGCAGCCTCGGCAAGAACTTCGGACTGCACGGCGTGCGCTTCGGCTATCTCGTCGCCAACCCGGGGCTCGCGGGAAAGATCCGCGCCGCGCTGCCGAAGTGGAACCTCAACTCCTTCGCCGAGACCGTGGTGTTCCTGCTCGGCAGACACCGCCACGCGTACGAGCACAGCCTGCGCCAGGTCCGCCGCGACCGGCAGGAGATGCTCTGGCATCTGGGCCGCCTGCCCGGGCTCACGGTCTACCCCTCCCAGGGCAACTTCCTCTACGTACGACTGCCCGACGGCGTGGACGGAGCGGCCCTGCGCGACCAACTGCTCACCGCGCACGGTGTGCTCGTACGCGAATGCGGCAACAAGATCGGCTCGTCGAGCCGTTTCCTGCGCCTGGTGGTGCGGCCCCAGCACGATGTGCAGCGGCTGCTCGCGGGACTCGGGCAGAGCCTGTACGGGGGTGAGCAGGTGACGGGGTACGCGGGTGACGCTCGGGACACCGGGTACGCGGGCGCCGCTCAGGACACCGCGTACGCGGGCGGCCCGGAGCCGGCGACCGGGTACGCGGCGCTGCGGCCCGTGCGGTACAGGTCGGGGACCGCGGCCGTGGACCGGCTGGTGCGCGGGGCCTGACGGTCCGCCGGTCTGCCGGATGGGCGGGGGACGCGTCCCCGTTCAGGCGATCACCGAGCCCGAACCGATTCGAACAGGGGCCCCGGGAGGAAAGCTGCGCCTGCACAGCCGCAGCGCGCCCGCGGGCGCGCCCTCCCAAGGAGCCTCGCTTTGTCCTCTCCCGCCACCGGACGCCGTCGCCGTACGGCCCCGCTGCTCGCCCTCCTTGCCGCGGGCACCCTCACCCTCGGCGCCGCACCGGCCCTCGACGGCCACGACCCCGTGCCCCCGCAGGGCGCCCAGGCCGCACAACTCGACGACTACTCCCCCCTGGAGGCGTACCAGCAGGTCCAGGGCCCGTGGAAGATCTCTCCGTACACGGGTCTGATGGCCAAACAGGGACCGGTGCTCGCCGTGAAGTTCGACAACGCACGGCGTGCCCGGCCGCATCACAACCTCGACAAGGCCGACATCGTCTACGTCGAGAAGGTCGAGGGCGGGATGAGCCGCCTGATGGGCATGTACTCCAGCCAGATCCCCAGGAGCCTCGGCCCGGTGCGCAGCGCCCGTGAGTCCGATGTGGAGCTGCTCCAGCAGTTCGGGCGTCCTGCGCTCGCGTACTCCGGGGTGCGCAGCGCGCTGCACAAGTACCTGAAGAACTCGCCGATCTACGTGCGTTCGCACGGCGCCCTGCCGCGCGCCTACTTCCGCGCACAGGGCCGCATGGCGCCGCACAACCTGTTCGTGAACCCGGCCAAGGTCCTGAAGTCCGCGCCGAAGGCCTGGAAGCCGCAGGACATCGGTTTCCGCTTCGGTCCGGCGCCCCAGGGCGGCAAGCCGATGGCGGAGCGCACGGTGCGCTATGCCTCGGCCAGCCACACCTTCCGCTGGTCGCCGGCGAAGAAGCGCTGGTTCGTCTCCTTCGACGGGGCGCCCGCGCGGCTGACCGACGGACGGCAGATGAGCGCGCGCACCATCGTGATCCAGAAGGTGCACATGCCGCCGTCTAAGTACCGCGACGTCAACGGCGCCGTCACGCCGTACATCAAGACCGTCGGCAAGGGCTGGGCGACGGTCCTGCGGGACGGCAAGGCGTACAAGACGTGGTGGCAGCGGCCAAACGTCAAGAGCGGCACGACCTTCATCCAGAAGGGCGGCAAGCCGATGCCGTTCGCGCAGGGCCAGGTCTGGATCGTGTACGAGGACGCCTGAGCCGCCACACCGCCGGAGCGCGGCGCCCTCGGACGGGTGCCGCGCTCCGGCGTGTCCGGGGGTGAGGACCGCTTGTCCGGGGGTGAGCACCGCTTGTCCGGGGGTGAGCACCGCTTGTCCGGGGAGAGGACCGCGTGTCCGGGCCGGGGCGGCCCCTGTCTAGGGTGAGGCGCATGACCGGCTTCGAAGTGCACGCGGGCGACGGCGACTCCCCCGTACTGCTGCATGTGCCGCACGGCTCCTGGGAGATTCCCGGGGACGTACGTGCGGACATCGTGCTCGACGACGAGGCGCTCGCGGCCGAGGCGCGGCACATCACGGACGCGCACACCGCGGAGATCGCCGCGTATGCGGCGCTCGGCGCGCGGACCGCACCGTGGCGGTTCGTGAACCGGCTGTCGCGTCTTGTCGTCGACCCCGAGCGGTTCCCCGACGAGCGCGAGGAGATGGCGGCGGTCGGAATGGGCGCGGTCTACACCCGGACCACACACCGCGAGGTGCTGCGGCCCGACGGGTTCGACGACGGGCCGCTCCTGGAGCGCTACTTCCATCCGTACGCGGCGGCCATGACGGACGCCGTGGCGGAGCGCCTCGATGCGGCAGGGTGGGCCGTGGTGATCGACGTGCACTCGTATCCGACGCGTCCGCTGCCCTACGAACTGCACGGCGAGGGGCCGCGACCGCCGGTGTGTCTGGGCGTGGACCCCTTCCACACATCGCCCGGGCTGCTCGCCCGCGCCGAGCGGATCTTCGGGCGCTTCGGCGGTACGGCCGTGAACTCGCCGTTCGCGGGGACGTATGTGCCGCTGAAGTTCTACGGGCGCGAGGAGCGGGTGCAGGCGCTGATGATCGAGATCCGCCGCGATCTGTACATGAGCGAGCCCGGCGGCCCGGCCAACGAGGGCGTCCGCGAGCTGGGCGAGGCCTTGGGCGAGCTGGTGGCCGAACTCTCCTGAGCGGGCGGCTCGGTGGCTCAACTCTGCTGAGCGGGGCGGCTCGGTGGCTCAACTCCCCTGAACGGACGGCTTGGTGGCCACCACCGCGCGGGCTCGCGGCGAGCCGTCGGCGCGCAGGCCGAGTTCCGGCAGGTCGCGCAGGGACACCTCGAAGCCGGCGCGGGTCAGCTCGGCGGAGGCTTCACGCAGCCCGAAGGCCAGGTAGTACATGACGAACGGCGGCCGCCACACGGCGTTGCGGACCCGCATCACGGAGTCGAAGCCGAGCAGCATCCAGTACGTGCGCGAGCGCAGCGGCACGGGCGCGCCGATCGGGAACACGAAGCTGCCGCCGGGCCGCAGCACCCGGTACGCCTCGGCGAACAGGACGGTCCTTTCCTCGGGCAGGAAGTGGCCGAACGCACCGAAGCTGACGAGGAGATCGAAGGCTTCGCCGAAGGGCAGGGCGAGTGCGTCCCCTCGTACGAGAGCGACGTCGTCGGGTGCCTGGCGCCGCGCCTCGGCGAGCATCCCGGCACTGAAGTCCACCCCGGCCACCCGCTCGCGGCACACCTCGCGCAGGACGTCGATGCCCGCGCCCGTACCGCAGCACAGGTCGAGCCCGCGGTCGAAGGGACCGAGGGAGCGCAGGGCCTTCGCGACCGCGTCGAGCACGTGCTCGGGCGTGCGGAAGGGAGTGCGGTCGAACTTCGGCGCCAGGAGGTCGTAGCCGTGCTCCACGGAGGAGAGGGCCTGCACGGCGAGTTCACGCAGCGTCGGGCGCTCGTCCGACCTCCGGACTGCGGGTTTCCAGCTCAGCGGCACGCTGAACCCTCCTGTCGTCGCGGTTCGCGACCTCGGGGCATCTTCGGGCGTCACCAGGCCACCCGAGCGCAGCTTGCACGCCTCGCGTCCGCGGGACGGCCTGGCACGCCCACTGTGCCAGCACACCTCGTGTGCGCCGCACCAATGGCGGCCGGCCTGCATCAACGGGCAGGCCCACGCCATCAGTCGACGAGGTCGGACCCATGCGGGAACTCCCCCTGCGCCGGGCCTTCGCAGTCCGGGGACTCCATCACTCGCGACAACGCCTCTGCGATCACCGGCGGGTCGGGAAGAGGTGCTCGACGCCCACGTGTCCGTGCCCCATCGTCCTCGCGATGGCTTCGGCCGCGCGGAGGATCTTGTAGTTGCGGCGGGGGGTGTATTCGAGCCGGCGGTAGGACATCCTCGCTCCGATTCATGGGGAGGGGTCGCGAGATACAGGGCTCTGGCGACGGTAGCCAGGGCCTGCCTGCTCATCAATCGGTCGACGGTCGACGGGGCGCTCCATTGTCCTGGGCCGGCCAGGCGGCCGAGGCCCGTCCGGAAAGGGCTTACACCGTAGTGGTGCCGCGGGTTAGGAAAGGGGCATGACATCACTTGGTGCTGTGTTCCGTCCCCAGTCGCCGCCCGAGCGGCTCCGTGAGGTGGCCGAGGCCGCCGAGGCCGCGGGCCTCGACCAGTTGTGGCTGTGGGAGGACTGTTTCCTGGAGAGCGGTATCGCCTCCGCCGCGGCCGTCCTCGCCTGGACGGAACGCCTGAAGGTCGGCATCGGCCTTCTCCCCGTACCCCTGCGCAACGCGGCGGTGACCTCCATGGAGGCGGCGACGCTGCACCGTCTCTTCCCGGGCCGTTTCGTGCTCGGCCTCGGCCATGGCGTCCAGAGCTGGATGGGACAGGTCGGGGCGCGCGCCGAGTCCCCGCTGACGCTGCTGCGTGAACACCTGGACGCGACAAGGGCGTTGCTGCGCGGCGAGCGCGTGACGGCCGAGGGGCGGTATGTGCGGCTCGACGGAGTGGCGCTCGACTGGCCGCCGTCCGCGCCCGCTCCGGTGTTCGCCGGCGCGAAAGGGCCGCGTACGGTGCGGCTGAGCGGCGAGGCGGCGGACGGCACGATCTTCGAGTCCTCGACGACACCCGCGGATCTGCGGGCCGGGCTGCGGCTGATCGAGGAGGGCAGGGCCGACGCGGGCCGCGCCGACGACCACCATGTCCTGGTCTACATGACCGCCGTCACCGGCCCGGACGCCGAGAACCGGCTGCGGGCCGAACTGGCCCTGGACGGGCGGGAGACGGCACCGGGACTCGGCGCGGCAGGCGATGCGCAGACCATCGCAAAGGCCGTCGAACAGCTCGCGGACGCGGGGGCGGATTCGGTGGTCCTGCAGTCGACCGCGGACGAGCGGGATCCGGTGGGGTTCGTACGGTTCGTGGCGGAGGAGGTACGGCCGCTGGTGGGGTGAGGGGCCGCGCCTGCGGAGTGCGGAGCCGCGGCGCCGGAGTGGGAGCGGTGACAGGTGAGCCGGGGCTGCGGCTTCGGAGTGGGAGCGGCGGGGCGTGAGGCCTCAGGCCTCGCCCTCCTCCGCGAACTCCGACCGCGGCTTGCGGTCCTCGTCGAACGGCTCGTGCGGCCCGGGCTGCGGCGGCACCCGTACGTCGGGGTGCGGCAGCGGACCGGCGGCATGCGGGGCCCTGAGCGCTTCCAGTTGGGATCGCAGCGAGCGCAGCTCCACGTCCTGAAGCCGCACCTGGATGTCGAGGGCCTGCATCCGCCGTCGCTGGGCGAGGAGATAGCGCACCTTGGTGCGCAGCGACCACGGGTCCACCGGCTTCATCACGAGATCGGCGACGCCGAGCCGGTAGGCGACCCGGGCGAGTTCGCTGTCCCGCCCGAACCCGGTGAGGAGGATCACCGGGATGTTCTGCGTCTGCTCGACGCGCTGCATGTAGCGGACCACGTCGAGTCCGCTGACCTGGGGCATCACCACGTCGAGCAGCACCAGGGCGATACCGCCGCGCAGCACCGTCTTGAGGGCGTCATTGCCGCTGGTGGCCCGTTCCAAGGGCTGGCCGAGCGGCGCAAGGGCGCTCTCCAGGGCGAACAGGTTGTCCTCGTGGTCGTCGACCAGGAGAACCTTCTCCTCACCGCCCGCCATACGCTGCCCCCCTCGCTCCCCTCTCCAGGGTAGAGCCGCGAGGGCGCCGTGCAGGTACGGATACGGGAAAGCGGTTTTCCGCGACCCATTGACCTCCTTCATTCATCAACCTAATCTCCATCTTCATACGCGAACGCTGTCTACATACGGGGATGAAGGTCATGGCAGGGAACGAGGCTCGGCCGGCAGGACTCACCGGACAACAGGCGGACACCGCCCGGCGGCTGCGCGAGGGCATGGCCCGCGGCGTGCTCTCCTTCCCGCTGACCAGCTTCGACGCGGACGGTGCGCTGGATCTCACGGGCTACCGGGCTTATCTGGAACGCCAGTTGGCGACGGAACCCGGCGCCGTCTTCCCCGCGTGCGGCACCGGCGAGTTCCACGCGCTCGACGAGGACGAGTACCGCGCGGTGGTGGAAGTCACCGTCGAGATCACGGCCGGCCGGATGCCCGTCGTCGCTGGGACCGGTTACGGCTGGGCGCAGGCGGTGCGCTTCGCGAGGATCGCCGAGGAGGCGGGCGCGGACGCCCTCCTCGTGCTGCCGCACTACCTGGTGGCCGCCCCCGAGGCCGGCTTGGTGGAGCAGCTGCGCCGCATCGCCGCCGGCACCTCGCTCCCGCTGATCGCCTATCAGCGCGGCCAGGTCGCCTTCGGCCCCGACGGCGTGCGCGCCATCGCCCGGATCCCCGGGGTCATCGGCCTCAAGGACGGGCACAGCGATCTCGACCGGCTCCAGCGCCTCACGCTCGCCGCCCCCGACGGCTTCCTCTTCTTCAACGGCGCACCGACCGCCGAGATCCAGGCCCGCGCGTACGCCACCGTCGGCGTCCCGGCGTACTCCTCGGCCGTGCACGCGTTCGCGCCGGAGATCGCCAACGCCTTCTTCGCCGCACTCCAGGCCGGCGACCTGGCCACCATGGACAGGCTGCTTCGCGACTTCTACGTCCCGCTCGTCGAGCTGCGCGACACGGTCCCGGGCTACTCGGTCTCCCTGGTCAAGGCCGCCGCCCGGCTGCGCGGGCTGCCCGTCGGCCCCGTACGCGCACCGCTCACCGACCCTTCGGCCGCCGATCTCGCCGTACTGGAACGGCTGTTGGAGACCGGCCTGAAGGCGGCCGGGGCGTGACGCCGTAAGCCACCGCACCGGGCCCGCACCCTCGACCACCCCGCCGAACAGGAAGCCGCACCGATGCCCCAGCCGACCGTCTCGTCGTTCGCCGTCTATCCGGTCGCAGGACGCGACTGCATGGAGCTGAACCTCTCCGGCGCGCACGGCCCGTACTTCACACGCAACATCGTGGTGCTCACCGACTCCGAAGGCCGTACGGGTCTGGGCGAGGTGCCCGGCGGGGAGAAGATCACGCAGACGCTGCGGGACGCCGAGCCGCTGGTCGTCGGCGCGCGACTGGGCGACTACCAGCGGGTCCTGCGCGAGATCGGGGAGCGCTTCCGAGACCGGGACGCGGGCGGCCGCGGGGCGCAGACCTTCGATCTGCGCACCACCGTGCATGCGGTCACGGCCGTCGAGTCGGCTCTCCTCGACCTGCTCGGGCAGCATCTGGAGGTACCGGTCGCCGCGCTCCTCGGGGACGGTCAACAGCGTTCATCCGTACGGGTGTTGGGCTATCTCTTCTACGTCGGCGACCCGGACCGCACGGACCTGGAGTACGTGCGCGAGCCCGACGCCGGGCACGAGTGGTACCGCATCCGGCACGAGGAGGCGCTCACGCCGGAGGCGATCGTGCGGCAGGCGGAGGCCACGTACGCGCTGTACGGCTTCAAGGACTTCAAGCTGAAGGGCGGGGTGCTCGACGGCGCCGAGGAGGTCAAGGCGGTGCGGGCGCTCAAGCAGCGCTTCCCCGACGCCCGGATCACCCTCGACCCCAACGGCGCCTGGTCCCTGCGCGAGGCCGTCGAGCTGTGCGACCCGCTCGGCGATGTGCTCGCGTATGCCGAGGACCCCTGCGGCGCCGAGGACGGCTACTCGGGCCGTGAGGTGCTCGCCGAGTTCCGGCGCGCGACCGGTCTGCCGACCGCCACCAACATGATCGCCACGGACTGGCGTCAGCTGACGCACGCGCTCGCCCTGCAGTCGGTGTCGATCCCGCTGGCCGATCCGCACTTCTGGACCATGCAGGGCTCGGTCCGTGTCGCCCAGCTGTGCCACGCAATGGGCCTGACCTGGGGCTGCCACTCCAACAACCACTTCGACATCTCGCTCGCGATGGTGACGCACTGCGGCGCCGCGGCGCCCGGCGCGTACAACGCCCTGGACACGCACTGGATCTGGCAGGAAGGCCTGGACCGGCTCACGGTGCAGCCGCCGCGGATCGTGGGCGGCGAGATCGCGGTGCCGGACGCGCCGGGGCTCGGGGTCGAGCTGGACAGGGACCGGCTCCTCGCCGCGCACGAGCTGTACAAGGATAAGGCGCTGGGGGCGCGCGATGACGCGGTGGGGATGCAATTCCTCGTCCCCGGCTGGGAGTTCGACCCGAAGCGGCCCTGTCTCGTACGGTGACGGTCGGCTGTCGGCAGGCTCAGGCCTTGATGACCCGCGTGTCGACCCCGGGCATGCCCTTGTCCCACCAGTGGCCGTAGCGCCGGTACACCTCGGGCTCACGGTCCGCGAGCCAGGTCACCAGGCGTTCGGCCTCCTCGGTGAGGCCGCGCCACTCCCCCGCCGACAGCTGGCGGAACGCGGTGAGTTCGAGGCCCCCGCCGTCGAGCGACCGCCACACGCCGGCCACCTGCCCGTCCACCAGGAGGCACGGCAGCACATCACCGTTGCGCCGGACGGCCGCGGGACGGAACTCCTGCGGCAGGAAACGGCCCGGCACCACATGCGCCAGCAGCGAGCTGTCCCACATGGGCAGCAGCCGCGGCGGTACGGGGACGTCCTCGTCCGGCACGGTGGCGCCGGGCAGGTCGTACAGCGGGGCGCGCGCGGGTCCGCCGACGGGGCACAGGGCTTCGCCGAGCGCCTCCACGGCCCGCTTGACCGTGGGGCTCGGCAGGAGCGTGAAGCGTGCGAAGTCCTTGGCGGTCGCCGGTCCGAAGGCCCGCAGATACGAGAGCAGCAGCTCCTGTACGCCTTCGTCGGCCGTCACTTCACGTGCGGCCGGTGCGGCGCGGAAGGTGTTGCGGTGGCCGAAGGACCAGGGGCCGCCGCCGGCCGGCACATGGTGCAGCGGGGCGTAGGTGCGCAGCGCCCACCAGGCGCGTTCGACGCCCTCGCCCCGGCGCGCCACGACTTCGGCCTCCGCTTCGGCGCCGGTGCGGGGTTCCTGGAGGTACGCGGTGAGCTCGACGAGCAGCGCGTCGGCGTCCGCTGCGGTCAGACCTGTGTCGGTGAAGCGCCGGTCGTACAGGCGCGCGGCCCGCAGACAGCTCACCATCGCCGCGTGGAAGGCCGGATAGTCCTCGGCGTGCACCGCGTGCAGGGTGATCCGCATCAGGCCGGCCTTGACGATCCGGCCGTCCGCGAAGGCCGCGTCCAGGTCCTCGGGCGCGAAGTCCGCGATGCGGTTCCACAGGGCGAGATACGGCGAGGCCGGAGTCTGCGCCTGGAGCGCGCAGAGGCTCCGTACCGCATCGGCCACATCGATCCGCCGTCTCTCCAGGAGCAGTTGGCGGTCCAGGGTGGCGAGGGCGAGGCGGCGCGCGGTAAGGGTCACGCCCGGATTATGCCGCCAGGGACCGGCAGCGGCACGGAGTGAGAGCCTGAGAGACCGGCACCGGCCCGGCTTCAGGTCCCGTCCGTGCGTGCCGACCGGTTTCCAGTCCCGACCTCGCGTACCGGCCGACTTCAAGCCCCGTCCGCGCGCACCGACCACGACTCCCTGTTGTTGAGATACGCCACGTCCGCGCCGGTCGTCCGGCGATACGCGGTGTCGAACGCGGCCAGCTCGTCGGCGGTGAGGACGTCCTCGACCCGGGCGAATCCGTCGGGCGCGCGGCGGGCGACCTCCGCCAGGATCCGGTCGGCGGGCATGTCGCGGTGGGCGAGGACCAAGGCGTTGGTGACGGGACGGCGTTCGGCTTCGTAGGCCTTGAGTGCCTGTTCGGGGCCGGGAGTCGTCGCCAGGTGGCGGGCCAGTGCGCGGGCGTCGAGCACCGCCTGCGAGGCGCCGTTGGAACCGATGGGGTACATGGGGTGCGCGGCGTCACCGAGCAGGGTGACCCGGCCGCGGCCCCACCAGGGCAGCGGATCGCGGTCGACCATGGGGTATTCGAGGATGCGGCCGGTGCCTTCGAGGAGTGCGGGGACGTCGAGCCAGCCGAGGTGCCAGTCGCCGAAGTGCGGGAGTACGTCGGCGAGTCGGCCGGTGCGGTCCCAGTCGGCCGAGGGTGTGCGGCCCGCGAGGCGGACCTCGGCGACCCAGTTGACCAGGGCGCGGCCGCGGATCTCGGCGGACCGGGAGACCGGGTAGGCGACGAACTTGGCGGTCTCGTTGCTGCCGGCGACGGCGAGCGTGCGGCCGTCCAGGAACGGTGCGGTTTCGGTGAGGCCGCGCCACATCCGGATGCCGTTCCACAACGGCGGTCCTTCGCCCGGGTGCAGCTGGGCGCGGACGGCCGAATGCAGTCCGTCGGCGCCGACCAGGACGTCCGCGTCCAGGCTGCCGCCGCCCGCGAACCGCACGCGTACCCGGTCTCCGTCGTCGTGGAAGCCGGTCACGGCGGCATCCGTGCGCAGCTCGCCGATCCGCGCGAGCACCGCGTCCAGGAGCAGCCGCTGCAGATCGCCGCGGTGCAGGGAGTACTGCGGCCAGTGGTAGCCGAGGGCCCGACCGCGCGGTTCGCCCCAGATGCGGTTGCCGTGCCGGTCGAAGTGGACCATCTCGGCCGTGGGGATGCCGGTCTCGGCGAGGACGGTGCCGAGGCCGAGTTCGGTCAACTCCCGTACGGCGTGCGGCAGCAGATTGATGCCGACGCCCACGGGCCGCAGGGAGCGCGCCGCGTCGACGAGGGTGACGTCGAGCCCGGCCGCGCGCAGGGACAGCGCGGCGGTGAGGCCGCCGATGCCGGCGCCCGCGACCAGGACTCGGGTCATGTCCTCCGTACCGCCCTTCCCACCTCGGCACGCAGCGCCACGAAGGCGGGGTCTTCGCGGGTGCCGATCTGGTCGCGGGGCGATGGCAGCCGCACCGGCAGATCGGTGTGCACACTGCCGGGCGCCCCGGTCAGGACGACCACGCGGTCGCCCACGTAGACGCTCTCGTCGATGTCGTGCGTGACGAGCAGGATGGTCATGCCGTGGTCGCCGCGCACGGAGAGCAGCAGATCCTCGAGGTCCTCGCGGGTCTGCGCGTCCACGGACCCGAAGGGCTCGTCCATCAGGAGCAGCTGCGGCCGGTACGCCAACGCACGGGCGATGGCGGCCCGTTGCTGCATACCGCCGGAGAGCTGCCACGGGTACTTGCGGGCGGCCGCGGCCAGGCCGACCGCCTCGAGCGCCTCCTCGGCGGCGGCGCGCCGTGCGGCCCGGGCGAGGCCGCGACGGCGGAGCACCAGGGCCACGTTGTCCCGTACGGAAAGCCACGGGAAGAGCGAGCGGGTGTAGTCCTGGAAGACCACGGCGAGCCCGTCCGGCACCCGCTCCACGGCCTGCCCTTCGAGAAGCACGGTGCCTTCGGTGGGCCGTTGCAGTCCCGCAATGCAGCGCAGCAGGGTCGACTTGCCGCAGCCCGAAGGCCCGACGAGGCAGACGAGTTCGCCGCGCTCCAGGCCGAGGTCGATGCCGGTCAGGGCGCGATGGCCGTCGGCGTAGGTGTGCCCCAGGGCCTTGATCTCCAGCACGTGCGGTCAGGCCTGCCTTTCGCGGTGGTGGCCGATGAACCGGCGTTCGGCGAGCAGGAAGATTCCGTTGAGTACGTAGCCGATGATGCCCAACAGGGCTATTCCTGCCCAGAGTTCCACGGGCCGGAAGCCTCGCTCCGCGTCATTGAGGTGGGCGCCGATCCCGCCGCCCGCGCCCATCAGTTCGGCGATCACCATGAGGATGAGGGCGAAGCCGAGAGCGACCCGCAGTCCGGCGGCGGCCTTGGGCGCGGCGGCCGGCAGGACGACCCGGAAGAGTCGGGTGGTGCGGCTCAGACCGAAGACCCGGGCGGCGTCGAGGTGCAGGGGGTCGACGCCGCGGACGCCGTCGACCGTGTTGAGGAGCACGGGCCAGACCGCCCCGAAGACGATGGTGGCGACCTGCATATCGGTGCCGAGTCCGAAGACGACCATGAAGAACGGGATCAGCGTCGGCGGCGGGATCGCCCGGCCCACCTGCAGGACCGGGTCGAAGAGTTCGGCCAGGACACGGCTGAGGCCGATCGCCACTCCGACGGCGATGCCGAGGGCGGCGGCGAGCGCCCAGCCGACAAGGAGATGGGTGAGGCTGGGTCCGAAGTCGTCGAGCGCCTTGTCCGACAGGAACAGCCGCGAGGCCGGTCCGGACCACCACAACTCCCGTACGGCGGAGGCGATTTCGGTGGGCGGCGGAAAGTAGAGGTCGTCGGCAGTCCGCGCGGCCAGTTCCCATACGGCGAGCAGCAGCACGGCCAGCCAGACGCGGCCCGCAATCCGCCGGGCGGCCTTCACCGGACCCTCCAGCGGAAGGCGCGCCGCTCCACCCCGACGAGCAGCCCGTTCGCCACCAGACCGAGGACGCCCGCCCACAAGGCACCGGCCAGCATCAGGTCCGGGCGTCCGCCGCCCGACTGGGTGGCGAGCAGATAGATCCCGAGCCCGCTCTCGCCGCCCGCCCGCAGCTCCGCGCTCACCGCGACGACCAGGCCCACGGCGAGCGCGATCCGTACGCCCGTCAGGACGAAGGGCGCGGCGGACGGCAGCGAGACCCGGGCGAGCACGCTCAGCGGGCCGAACCCGAAGCTGCGCAGGGTCTCCTTGGCGAGGGGGTCGACCTCGCGCAGCCCGTACAGAGTGTTGAGCAGGATCGGCCAGAGGCAGGCGTAGCAGACCAACGACCGTTCCACCCGGGCCGGTTCGGCGAAGACCAGGATGGCGAGCGGGATCAGGGCCACGGACGGGATCGGCCGGAGGAGTTCGACCACGATGAGACTGGCGCGGTCGAGCAGCGGCACCGAGCCGAGGATCAGCCCGGCCGGTACGGCGAAGGCCACGGCGAGCAGTACTCCGGTCAGCCAGGCCCCCACGGTGGCACCGAGGTGCCCGCCGAACTCCCCGTCGCCCGCCATCTCCACGGCGCGCGCGAGGATCTCGGTCGCGGGCGGCACCGACTCCGTGTCCACGAGCCCGGTACGGGACGCCGTCTCCAGCGCCCCGAGCACGAGCAGCACACCGAGGGCGCCGAGCAGCATCCGCCGCGCCCGGTCAGCCGCCATGAAGGCACACCCGCTCAGCCGCCATGAACGCGCACCGGTCAGCCGCCATGCACGCCCACCCACTCAGCCGCCACGGATGAGCAGCCCGGCGACGTCGACGTCCCCCTGCACATAGCCGAACTCGGCCATCAGATCGGCCACGCGCCGTAGCCGTTCCTCGCTGAGTTCGGGCGGATACGTCCCCAGGGAGATCTCCTTGGCGACGGGAGCCGTGATCTTCGTGTACGAGGGGAGCGTCTGCTCCACCAGGGCACGGTCATCGGCCATCGCCTGGGCGGCCTTGAGGGCGCGCTGGAAGGCCGCGACGGTCTTGGGGTTCTCCTTGGCGAACTCGGCGGTGGTGGCGTATCCCGCGATCGGGAACTCCTGGGTCGGCGCCTCGCCCAGGTCCTTGAGCACCCGGCCGGTCCCGGACGAGGTGATCTGGGTGACGAAGGGTTCGACGGCCTGTACGGCGTCGACGCTGCCGGACTTCAGGGCGGTCCCCATGTTCGGCATGTCGACCTCGGCGAACGCCTTGTCGTCGTCGAGTTCGACGCCCTCTTCCTTGGCCGCGGCCTTCACCAGGAGCGCGCTGATGTTGCGCTTGGTGTTGACCCCGATGCGCTTGCCCTCGAGGTCGGCGAACGACTTGACGGTCGAGTCGTCGGCGACGAGCACCGCGTGTGTGCCGGGTGCGGCCTGGAAGGCGTCGGCGACGATCCGTACGTCGAGGGCCTTGTTGGTGTGGGCCAGCATGAAGGACACGTAGTTGCCGAACGAGATGTCGAGCGCTCCGGCCTTGAGCCGGCTGATGGACTCGGCACCGCCGCTGAGGGTCTGCGTCCTGACGGTCAGCCCTTCCTTCGCGAACAGCCCTTTGGCGCGGGCGATTTCGAAGGGTGCCGTGTCGGCGACGGGCATGGTCCCGATGGTCAGCGTGCTCTTCTCGAGCCCTTCGCCTTTGCCCCCGCCTTCACCGTCGTCGCCCCCGCAACCGGTGGCACCGGCGAGCAGCGCGAGTGCGGCGAAGGCCCCGAGGCCGCGTAATCGTAAGCGCACGACTTCCCCCTGATCCGCCATGAGCATTGGTCATGTGCATGCTCGCGGGGAGGGTAGCGCGCAGGGGGTACGGGCGCCCAGAGGGCATTGCGCCTTGTGGTGGTGCGGGTTTCTCCTATACGGCGCGTGCTGCGGGCCGTCCGCCCTGCGTCGCCCGCTAATTGCCACGCGCTCCGCGGGCCGCACCTCGTACGCTCACGGCATGTTGATCGAACACCGAGGCCGCCGGCCTTTCGTCCCCGAGTCCGCCTATGTCGCCCCCTCCGCCACCCTGTGCGGAGCCGTGACCCTCGGCGAAGGCGCGCGGGTCCTGCACGGCGCCGTGCTCACCGCCGAGGACGGCGAGGTGCGGATCGGCAAGAACGCCGTCGTCATGGAACAGGCCCTGGTGCGCGGCCGCGCCGGGCATCCTGCGGTCATCGGGGACGCGGTCCTGATCGGGCCGCACGCCCACATCAACGGGGCGACGATCGAGGACGAGGTGTTCGTCGCCACGGGCGCCTCCGTGTTCCCCGGAGCCGTGGCCGGGACGCGCTCGGAGCTGCGGATCAACTGTGTGCTGCACGCCAACTCGGTCCTGCCGCCCGACGCCGTCGTGCCCATCGGCTGGATCGCCGCGGGCGCACCGGCCCAGCTGTTCTCGCCCGAACGGCACGAGGAACTCCAGCCCGTACAGATGGACTTGGACTTCCCCCGCACCGTCTACGGCGTCGAGCGCGGCACCCCGCTGCGTACGATCATGGCCCGCCAGTCCGCGTACTACGGGGCGCACTTGACGGACCGGGTGATCGAGGAGTCCTAAGGCCGGGAGACGGAGGGGAAAGCGTCCGCCACCGGTGTGCCGAAGTCCGGTCTCCCGTCCTCGGTCCAGGTGATGGCCTGGACGCGGGTGTGGCGGTTGGGGTCCTGCAGGGGGTCGCCTTCGATCTGCTTGTACGGGCGGGCGTGGTAGACGAGCAGATCCGTGTGGCCGTCCTCGGCGACGGTGAAGCAGTTGTGCCCGGGGCCGTACTGTCCGGCCCTGTCGTCGCTGGTGAAGACGGGCACAGGTGACTTCGACCAGGAGGCCGGATCCATCAGGTCACCGCCCGCGTCGGCGGTGAGCAGGCCCATGCAGTAGTGGTGGTCGGTGGCGCCGGCGGAGTACGTCAGGAAGACCCGGCCGTGGCGCTCGATCACCGACGGCCCCTCATTGACCTCGAAACCGACGGTCTCCCAGGCGTACTCGGGTGTGCTCAGGCGGATCTGAGGCCCGGTCAGGGTCCACGGATCGGCCATCTCGGACAGGAACAGACCGGTGTTGCCCTCCGTCCCCGGCTCGTGCTGCGCCCAGGCGAGATAGCGCGAACCCCGGTGGGTGAAGGTGGTGGCGTCGAGCGAGAAGGTGTCCCAGGCGGTGGTGAGCTGCCCCTTCTCCGTCCAACTGCCCTTGAAGGGGTCGGGGTCGAGGTTCTCCAGGACCCACATACGGATCTTCCACTCGTCGTCCGCCGGGGCGGCGGCGAAGTAGAGATACCAGGCTCCGTCGATGTGGTGCAGCTCGGGCGCCCAGATGTGGGCGCTCATCTCGCCGCGCGCGTGGGCCCGCCAGACCACCCGCTCGTCGGCGATCGCGAGGCCCTGCAGCGTACGGGAGCGGCGCAGGACGATCCGGTCGTACTCGGGTGCGGTCGCCGTGAAGTAGTAACGGCCGTCGGTGTGACGGGTGATGTGCGGGTCGGCCCGGTGGCGTATCAGCGGGTTGCGGTACGTGGGCAGCGCAGGTCTTCCCGCGGTACGGGCGTCGGGTGCGGCGGCGCGGCTCATGCGGAGTCGGTCCTTTCCTCGCGTCAGGTACAGAGATCCCCCACTCCTAGTCGCCGCCGGTGGTGCGGAGGTTGCCGCCGGGACACAAGACGCCACATGTGGCCGAGAGTGCCGCAAATCTTGGCCTGACAGAGCTACTTGAGGATTGAACGACCCCGGCTACAGTCGGCGGTTCGAAAGACCGTAAGGCGTTCGGCATACCGACGATCCATCCCCCGATCCGTCGCGCACCACTGCCAGGAGGTCTCCTCATCCATGGGCACACTCCCGTTTCCCGCCATGGGCGCTCCCCCGCTGCCGCCCACGACTTCGTTCCTCGCTCCCCCCGACGCACTGCTCGCCCACCTCTCCCCCCATGACCGGGTGCTGTTCAGGGAGTTCGGGCAGGGACCGGCCGTCCCGCTGCCGGGGCTCCTCGTGCACGAGGCCTTCGAGCGACGGGCCGCCGCCGCCCCGCATGCCGTCGCCGCCGAGCACGAGGGCGCCGCCATCAGTTACCGCCAGCTGGACCGCAGGTCCTCCCAGCTCGCCGCCCGGCTCGTCCACGAAGGCGTACGTCCCGGTGACCGGGTCGGTCTGTTCACGCGCCGTTCGATCCCGATGCTCATCGGGCTGCTCGCCACGCTCAAGGCCGGTGCGGCCTATGTACCGCAGGACATAGGACTCACCCCCGCCACGCAGCTGCGCCACGTGATGCGCACGGCCGGCACCCGGGTCGTCCTCACCCAGGCCCGCCACGCCGACCGGATACCGGCCGCCCCCGGGTGCGTACGGATCGCGGTCGACGAGCTGCCCGACGCGCCCGTCGCGTTCCGGCGCACACGGGCCGTCAGCCCGGACGACGGCGCCTACGTCCTGTTCACCTCGGGCACCACCGGCGCCCCCAACGGGGTCACGGTCACCCACCGCAACCTCTGCAATCTCCTGCTCACCGCACCGGGCGGACTCGGCATCGGACCCGGTCAGCGGGTGGCGCAGATCCTCAACATCGCCTTCGACATGGCGGCTTGGGAGATCCTCGGCTGCCTGACCGGCGGCGGCACGCTGGTCATCCGCGGCAAGGACATCACCGAGACCGTACGGACGGCGGATGTCGTCATCGCCACGCCGACCGTCCTTGCCGGCATCGATCCGGCCGCATGTCCCCGCGTACGGACCGTGGCGGTCGCCGGCGAGCCGTGCCCGCGGCCGCTGGCCGATCTGTGGGCGGCCACCAGCACCTTCTACAACTGCTGCGGACCCACCGAGACCACCATCGTCAACACCATGCAGCGCCATCTGCCCGGCACCGCGCCGCTCACCATCGGCCGCCCGACGCCCAACAACACGGTCTATGTCCTGGACGAGCAGCGCAGAGCCCTGCCCATCGGCGAGGTCGGCGAGATGTGGGCGGGCGGCGACTGTGTGTCCGCCGGATATCTGGGCAATCCGGAGCTCACCGAGGAGCGGTACGCGCCCGATCCGTTCCTCGGCGGCGGACGGCGGATGTTCCGCACGCGTGACCTCGGGCGCTGGACGGCGGACGGCGAGCTGGAGCATCTGGGGCGCACCGACGACCAGGTGAAGATCCGGGGCTTCCGGGTCGAGCCCGACGCGGTCTCCTCGGTCCTCGAGTCGGTGCCGGGGTGCGTGCGGGCGGTGACGCTCAAGCGGGATGCCCGCAGCCTAGTCTCCTTCGTCTGCCCGCAGGACGTGGACCCCGAGGCGGCCCGCCGTGCGGTCGCCGACGCGCTGCCGTACTACTGCGTGCCCGACGCGGTCCTGCCGCTCGCCACCCTGCCCGAGACGGACCGCGGGAAGATCGACAAGGCGGCGCTGCTCCGGCTGGCTTCGGGGGTGGCCCGGTGACCACGTCTCCGCCCTTGCGACATCCGCTCCCCCAGGAAGTCCCGGCACCCCGGCGCTACGGCGACGCGGTCCAGCTGCCGCCCGTCACCTCATGGCACCGGCGCCTCCTCAAGCACCCCCGGCTGATGCACTACAACCGGCTCGCGGCCGCCGTCCTCGTCGTCAATCTCGCCGCCGTGCTCGTCCGGGGCTTCCCGGAGGACCCCCGAACACTCGGTCACGCCGCGCTCGCGAACCTGGCGCTCGCGATCGTGATCCGGCAGCAGTACGTCATCAACCTGCTGTTCCGGCTGGCGACTTGGGCTCCCGTGAGCTGGCCCCTGAAGGCGCGCTGGACGCTGGGCAAGGTGTACCACTTCGGGGGTCTGCACGTCGGCGGCGCCCTGGCCGGCACCTGCTGGTTCCTCGCGCTGACGGTGTCGATCACCGCGACGGGCGAGGGCGGCGCGGCGGTCCTGGCCGTCTCGTACGCCCTCATCGCCCTGCTCGCGGTGATCGTGGCCACGGCGCTGCCGCCGTTCCGTGCCCGCTTCCACGACCGTTTCGAGCTGATCCATCGCTTCGGCGGCTGGACGGCGCTGCTCCTCTTCTGGGCACACACCCTGCTGCTCGCACGCGGCCCCGGCGAGCCGGGCATCTGGGTGCTCGCCGGGGTCACCTTCAGTGTGGCGCTGCCCTGGCTGCGGCTGCGCAAGGTCGATGTGGCGATCGAACGGCCCTCCTCGCATGTGGCGTTGGCCCGTTTCGACCACGGAGTGACCCCGTTCGCCGGGTCCTCCACGGCGATCAGCCGGAGCCCGCTCAAGGAGTGGCACTCCTTCGCCAATGTGCCCTCGCCCGGCAGGCCCGGCTTCCGGCTGACCATCTCCCGTGCGGGCGACTGGACCGGGTCCTTCATCGACGACGCGCCCGAGCGGGTGTGGGTCAAGGGCATCACCACGGCGGGGGTCGCGAACATCGAGACCCTGTTCAGCAAGGTGGTCTACATGGCCACCGGCAGCGGCATCGGCCCCTGTCTGCCCCACCTCCTGGCCGCCGAGGTGCCCGCACGCCTGGTGTGGGCGACGCGCGATCCCCGTAAGACGTACGGAGACCGGCTGGTGGACGAGATCCTCGCGGTCCAGCCGGACGCCGTGGTCTGGGACACCGGCAAGGACGGCAAGCCCGACATGGTGCGCCTCGCCTACGCCGCGTACCGGGACTTCGGGGCCGAGGCGGTCATCTGCATCTCCAACAAGAAGCTCACCTGGCAGGTGGTGCACGGCCTGGAGCGCCGCGGCATCCCGGCGTACGGCGCGATCTGGGACTCCTGACGCCTCCCGGCCACGCATCGCCAACCGAAGGGACACTCCATGAACCTGAAGATCGACCGGGACGGCCCGGTCGTCACCGTACGGCTGCACCGCCCCGCTGTGCTCAACGCCCTCAGCCAGGACCTGATGCACGAACTCCTCGACGCCCTGCGCCCGTTGGACCGCGATCCGGAGGTCGGCTGCTTCGTCGTCACCGGTTCCTCGGACCGGGTGTTCGCCGCGGGCGCCGACATCAAGGAGATGGCGGGCAGGTCTGCGGCGCAGATGGCGGCCGAGGAATACTTCGGCGGCTGGCAGGAGTTCGCGGACTTCCGCACGCCGAAGATCGCGGCCGTCAACGGCTATGCGCTCGGCGGCGGTTGCGAGCTGGCCATGATGTGCGACTTCGTGATCGCGGGCGAGTCCGCGGTGTTCGGCCAGCCGGAGATCAAGCTGGGCGTGATCCCCGGCATCGGCGGCACCCAGCGCCTGACGCGCCTGGTCGGCCGCGCCAAGGCGATGGATCTGATCCTCACCGGCCGCACCATGGACGCCCACGAGGCCGAGTGCTGCGGCCTGGTCGCCCGGGTGGTCCCCGACGACCAGGTGCTCGAGGAGGCCGCGCGGGCCGCCGCGACCATCGCGTCCTACGCCCGGCCGGCGGTGGCCGCGGCCCGCGAGTCGGTCGACCGTGCTCTGGAGACGGGCCTGCGCGAGGGTGTCCTCTTCGAACGCCGCGTATTCCACGCCCTGTTCGCGACCGAGGACCAGAGCGAGGGGATGCGGGCGTTCCTGGAGAAGCGCCCGCCGCGGTTCAACCGCTAGGCGCGGGGTTCAACCGCTAGGTCCGGGGGCGGGATGAGCCGATCGGCTCATCCCGCCCCCTCGCCTGTCAGCCCTTGATTCTCAGGAACGTCACCGAATACGCCGGGAACGTATAGGAGAAGCTGCGGCCGATGCCGTCGACCTTCGACTTCACCGGCTTGACGGGCCGGGCATCCTCCGTGTTCTCGGCCGTGGGCGCGGCCGCGATCGTCGTGACCGCGGCGGTGCCCGACGCAGGCTCCGCGCCGAGGTCGAGCCGCGTACGCGCCGCCGACGCTTGGGCGTTGACGACCTTCACGATCAGATCGCCGGTGGCCTTGTCCCGCGTGACGACCTGCCGGAAGGGCTCGGCCACCTTGTCGTCGGTGAAGCCGCCCCACTTCTCGCCGTCGACGTACAGCGACACCTGGCGCCCGCGCACCTCCACCCGCAGGTCGTACGTGCGCCCGGTCTCGATGCTGCCGGGCGTCTGGACCAACGTCTGCTTGGCGCCGCCGACCGCCTTCTCCACCGCGTGCTGGGTGTTGTTCCAGCCGCCCAGGTTCCACCAGTAGTAGTTGCCGGTGTCCTGCACCCCGAAGGCGACGAGGAAGCCCTCCTTGCCGGACTTCTTGGTGGCCTTCACCTTGAGGTCGTAGTTCTGCCAGCTCGCGTCGCCCGCGGTGACCAGCGTGTTCTCGGCGCTCTCGTCGGACTGCACGTACGCGCCGTCCTGGACCGACCACGAGCCCGTACCCGCCGCTTTGGTCCACTGCCCGTCACCTGCGGAGAAGTCGTCGCTCAGGAGCGTCTTCCCCTCGGCGTCGGTGACCTGCACATCGTCGTACGCGGCACTCGTCGCCCAGGTCGACAGGCCCACGGCGCCCTTGATCGGGCCGCTGAGCACGGGGGTCGCCGAGGCCGCGGAGGGGACCACCTCGTCCCCGACGTTGGTCATGAAGAGCTTCTGCATCTCATAGTTGGCCGAGCCCCAGGACCGCGCGTTGTCGAACCAGATCATGTCCGGCCGCCACTGCACCGCGTCCTTGTTCGCGAGCAGCGGGGCGTACGAGGCGAGCTTGACGACATCCGCGTTGCGCTCCAGGGAGGTCATGAAGGCCGCTTCGGCGAGCGCGTTGTAGTGGGTGTTGCCGAGCGAGGCGTACTCACCGAGGAAGACCTCGGGGCCGTTACGGTCATAGGAGTCGTAGCGGTTGTTGTTCTCCAGGAACCACTGCGGGCTGTTGTAGTAGTGCTCGTCGACCATCGCCACCTTCGCCTCGCGGTTGAGCTGCCAGGCCTTGTCGAAGGTCGGACCGGCGTCGTCCGGACCGGAGTTGGAGATCACGGTGATCCCGGGGTGCTTCGCTTCGATGGCGGCGCGGAACTCCTTGAAGCGCGCGAAGAACTCCTCGGGCAGGTTCTCCTCGTTGCCGACCTCGATATGGGTGAGCCCGAACGGCTTCGGATGCCCCATGGCCGCACGCTTGGCACCCCAGGTGCTGGTCACAGGACCGTTGGCGAACTCGATGAGGTCGAGGGTGTCCTGGATGTGGCGGCGCAGCAGAGCCGGGTCGTCGGTGGCCTTGTTCTGTCCGCAGCCGGTGACGAGAGCGGGCACGACGGGCAGCGGCATGGCGCCCGTGTCCTCCGCGAACAGGAAGTACTCGTAATAGCCGAGCCCATAACTCTGGTTGTATCCCCAGAAGTTCGCATTGGTGGGCCGCTGCTCGACCGGCCCGATGGTGTCCTTCCACTGGTACGAGCGCTTGCGCTGCCAGCCGGAGGACTCCTCGTACGCCTCGTGGCTGCCGGTGTTGACCAGACAGCCGCCGGGGAAGCGCAGGAAACCGGGATCGAGCGCGGCGATCTTCTCGGCCAGGTCCTTGCGCAGCCCGTTCGCGCGTCCCTTGTAGGTGTCGCGCGGGAAAAGGGAGATCATGTCGAGGGCGGCAGGACGGTCCGTGGCGACGGTCATGCGCCCGGTGGTGGAGGTCCGCGTCGCGGTGAAGGAGAGCTTGTACTTGGTCCAGCCGCCGCGCGCGGAGATCCGCCCCGCCTCGGCCAGGGAGCCGGCGGCGTCGCCCAGGCTCACGGTGACGGCAGCGCCCGCATCGGTACGGGCCCAGAGCGAGAAGTCGTACCGCTTGCCCTTCTGGACCGCGAACCCAGTGTTGTAGCCCGAGTTGGTGACGGACGAACCGCCGCCCAGCTTCAGGTAGTTCCGGTTGCGCTCATGGAGCCGCCCGCTGTCGTTCACCACGTCCGCGGTTCCGCTCGTCTGCCACGAGCTGAGCGGGGTGTACGAGGCGTGGTCGGCGGGGTCGTACTCGAAGGAGCGGTTCTGCACGAGCTCGGCGTAGAGGCCGCCGTCCGCGGCGCGGTTGATGTCCTCGTAGAAGACGCCGTACATCGAGTCGTCGATCCGCGCGCCGGTGCGGGTCGGGTCGACCTCGAGCGTGTAGTCCACGGGTTCGGGCTCGGCGGCGTGACCGGGCAGCGCGGCCAGCGTCCCGGCGAGCAGTGCGGCCACGGTCACCCCGAGCCGCAGTCTTCTGCGTGCCATTCGGATACCTCATCTCCTTGTCCGATATTTCGAACGATGGTCGACAGTTCGAACGGAACTTAGGGGTGGTGGTGATCGATGGTCAACGGGTCGTGCGGGGCTGGCTGGAATATGTGCCGATGGCTTACGCGAAGTTGCTCAATCTCCGCGCTGGCGGATCACCTTTGCCGGGTGGCCCGGTATCCCGGACGATGTGGCTGGTGCGGGACCACGTCACCAGGAAGGGGCCTGACCACGATGACGCGGTACGGCAGATGCCCGCCGACGGGCGAGACAACGCCCTTACCGGTGGGCGGCCCTGCGTACCAGATGGCCTGGGGCTGATCGCCGCCGCGCAGCGCAACCGGGTAGCTGTAGGCCACAGACTGCAGGAGCAACTCCGCTCCCGAACCCGTCATTTCGACGCGGATGCGATAGTTCCCCGGGCTGTCCACCCGCTCGCACGGCAGCGCCTGCCACGGGTAGGCGCGCAGGATGCGACGCGCCTGCCAAGCGTTGTACGCGAACGCCAAGCCCACTTGCAGGGACACAAAGGCCGTGACCATCGAGCAGATGAACGGCAGTACCGACCAACTGGTGGCGGACAAGGCATAGCCGACGGCCATGCCTGCGGCAATGGTGACGAGCACCACCAGGGTCCATTTCCTACCACGCTCACGGGCGCGCTTGACGCTGCTCGCAGTGGCCGGTTCGTCCATCGCGGTCTTGGCGAGGGAGAGGTGAGTCATGTGAGCAACTCCGAGATGCGAGAGAGGGGTTGGCGCGGTGCGGGCGTGGATGCCGGCTCTTCGAAGCTGATCGTGTCGGCCACGGCACCGAGGATCTCGGCGTACGCCTCTGCCTGCGCCAGGTCGGGGGTCGTCAACGCCGCTGTCGCAAGCGACGCTGCACCAGGAACCAAGAAGCTGTAGGCAGCCTGGCTAACACTGACGGCGTCCACGTCACCGCATCGCAGCACACCGGCGGTGAAGGCCGCCGGTGTTGCCCGTGCGATGGTGCGCAGCTCGCTGGTCTCCGCGGTCCAATGCGGCCAACGTGCGCGGGACACCAGTGCCCGGGCGGCGGCGACCGCGGGATCCCGCACCGACGTACGGATGGCGGACAGGGTGAACAGCGAGGTCGTGACGACTTCGTTCACGTCGGTCCAGTGCAAACCGAGCGCCGCGTAGAAGGTTCCGCATCGAAAAATCTCGTCCAGCGGGCCAACCCATTCGGGCGCGTGAGCGCGCACCGGTGTCAGGCTCGCCGGGTCGAAAGGCTGGTATCCCGGTGGCAGCCGGAACCACAGAGGTGGTGAAGCTTCCATGGACGTCCTCACAGACTTGTCGCGGCGTGAGCCACACGCGCGAAGTTGCTCGGGATGTCCTCCACGGCGATGCGGGCACCGTCAACGGCCGGAGCCGCGGTCTCGTAGACCTCTTCGTCCTTGAGCGGAGTCACATCCCCCACGCTTGTCGCCACACCGGTAGTGGCAATCCCCACTTCGACCGCGTCCTTCGTACGCGTGCCGGCGCTGTGCAACGCCCAATCGGTTACGCGATTCGTCACCGTGGCCATCTCGAGTCCTGTCGCCTTCGCGCCGTCCACGAGACCGACGGCGCCGGCCCGGACCGCGTCATCGAACGAGCCCGCCGCTCTCACGGCGGTGACCGCACCCTTCGCACCACCCGCGGCAAGGCCGATGCCCGGCAGAGCCCCGATGCCGTCACCGACAAGCGTGACCGCGCCGTCCCAGAACTTGGCGTCGAGCTTGCCCTCGGTGAACCCGCGCCAGACCGCGTCACGGATCTGTGGGTCCTTGAGGTGAAGAGCGAACGCGCCGGCGCTCGACGTCGCGGCGATCGTCAGGGCGATGGCGACTCCGACGGGCGCCGTCGCCATCACGGCCGCGAGCCCGGCGACGGAAGCCGCTACCGACAGATAGTCACCGAGATCCTCCTCAAGGAAAGCCACAACCTTGTCGAGAGCCCCCGGCTCCTCCGGAGCCAACCCATCGTCCGCGAGGTCGAGCGCTCGGGACACGGCCCGCGCCGCCTCCGCATGCGCTCCCTCCAGCTCCCGCGCAAGCCGCAGCACATCCCCCACCGCATCCCGCGCCGACGACAGTCCTTCGGGGTCCTCCGCGCGCCGCCCCTCCGCCGCTCGCAGCGCCGACGCGGCCGACCGTGCGCGGTCCTCGTACCCCTGCGCGAGGACGCGTCGTTCGACCACCCCGTCGTGCCACCGCAGCAGCGCACCCGACGCTTTCGACAGCGACTTGTGCGCGTCGAGCAGCCGTCGTGGCAGGTCCTCGGACAGTGAACGGCGGAAGGCGTCGCCGCCCTCGCCCTGCCACGACGAAGCCGACCGCAGCAGCCGGTCCACCAGCTCGTGTGCCGTGCCGAGGGACTTCGCCGCCTTGGCGACCTGCTTCTGCAGAGCGGAGATCTCACCGGGGTTCCCGGGCACGGGGTCGAATCCCAGGTTCGGATACAGGGCCGCAGACCCGGCCGCACCCACCTCACCCATCGACCTTCACCGCCCGGAACGCCTCCGCGAGAGCCCGGTTCAGCTCGACGTACCCGTTGTGGCTGAGCGCCACCGCCGACTGGATGCGGCCGATCCGCTCGCCGAGCTGCTCGGCGCCGTGGGCCCAGGACTCCTGGAAGGAGTCGCAGGCCGCGTCGAGATCAGCCGTCCCGATCTGGTCCGCGCGTACGTGGCCGAGCGCCCGCCGTGCCTCGTCGAGCGACTCCACCGAGTCGTGCAGCGCCTTGGCGAACCGGCCCAACTCCGTGGTCGGCACCCGCAGATCAGGGTGATCACTTGTCATGGCCGAGCACCCTGGCAGAGGGTTCGGCTTATCCGGCAATCGTCACTCACCCTTACGGGCACCGGGCCGGGGATTACGGGCCCAGACCGCCGGACCGCCAAAGCGGCGCGCCACTCCCAGGGGTGACCGGGCCACGAAGGGCTGACGCCCAGGTCAGACCGACCGCCCGCCCCGCTAACCCGACGAGGACGAGGATGAGGATGAAGGCGAGGACGAAGGCGAGGACGAAGGCGAGGACGAAGGCGAAGGCAAGGATGAGGACGAGGACGAGGGCACCTCCGACGGAGACCCAGCCCGGCTCCCCGCAACCTCCACCACCTCCCGCCGAGGCAGTACCACCGTCACCACCACCGGCAGCACCGCCAGCACGGCCCACGGCACCCACCGGGACACCCCGCCGTCGAAGAGTGCTCCCACCGCGGAGCTGCCCACGAGGACCGCCAGGCCCGACAGGGACGACATCGCCCCCACGTACAGGCCGAGCCGTCCCTCATGGGCCAGTTCGGGCAGCCATGCGCGGGCCGACGGGAGGATGAGCATCTGGCCGAGGGTGAGGAGGACGATGAGCACCACCGAAGGGGCCAGACCTCCCCAGCCGGGGATGACCACGGCGAACCCCGCGCCGACGAGCACCAGACCGCACACCATCGACCAGCGCAGGTCGAGGCGGTCGCCGGCCCAGCGGGTGACGGGCAGTTGGAGGGTCACGACCAGGAGCGAGGAGAGCGCGAAGAGCCATGCGAGCGCGGACTGCGAGCCGGTGACCCGTTCGACTTCCAGAGGGAGCGCGAGATAGAGCTGGTTGTACGCCAGGAGGTACGCGGCGAAGGCCGAACAGACCGCGAGGAAGCGGCGGTTGCGCAGGAGCGGGCCCATGCCCCCGCGGACCGGTACGGATTCGCGGCCGGGGATGCGCTGCGGCAGCAGCCACACATGCCCGGCGAGCACGATCACGAACACCCCCGCACCCGCAAGGCAGGCCGTGCGGAAGTCCACGGCCAGCAGGAGCGCGCCGATCAGCGGGCCGATGAACGCGCCGGCCTGGCCCGCGACCGTGAGCAGCGAAAGCACCCGCGTACGGGGGCCGTTGCCCGCCTCTTCCCAGAGCACGGCCTGCCGTGCGACCTCGGATTCCACCGCGGGTGAGAAGAGCGCGGCGGCGAACCCGATGAGCAGTACGGCGCAGATCACGGCCCAGGGCTGTGTGGCGAAGCCCAGCCAGACGAAGCCGGCGATCCGCAGGACGCAGCCGATGAGGACGACGGGCCGCACGCCGTAGCGGTCGGTGAGGGCGCCGCCGACGACGAAGAGGCCCTGCTGGCTGAACGTGCGCAGGCCGAGGACGAAGCCGACCAGCCAGCCGGCCAGGCCGATGGCCGAGCCGAGGTGGGTGCCCAGGTAGGGCAGTACGGCGTAGAAGCCGAGGTTGAAAGCGAATTGGGTGCCGATGAGGAGACGCAGGAGCGGGGAGAGCGAGCGCCAGGTGGTCATGCGGGGACCATCGCTTCCGCGCGCCGTCTGCGCGGCATCCGGGCGCCGCCCGTCGCACTGACGGCCAGGGCGCCGAGCAGCATCAGGGCGAGGGCCGGTGCGAGCACGGTCCAGGGTGCCTGCTCCGCGTACGGCTGGTTCTCGGCGAGCAGCAGTCCCCACTCGGGCGAGGGCGGCTGGGCGCCGAGCCCGAGGAAGGAGAGCGCGGCGAGCGCGAGGGCGACACCGGGCAGCCGGAGTACGGCATGGCGCAGGACGGACGGCAGTACGGCGGGCAGCAGGGAGCGGCGCAGGAGATGCCATCGTCCGGCGCCGAGGCTGCGCGTGGCCAGTACGTGCTGGGCGGCGCGTTCCTGCTGCAGGAGCGCGGAGGTGTGGGCGGCGAGCGGCGTCCAGGCGACGGCGGCCACCGCGAGCGCCGGGGTGAGGGAGCCGCCACCCGCGACACCCGCGACGAGCAGTCCGGCGAGGACGGCGGGGATGGCGTTGAGGGTGTCGGCCAAGGGGCCGGATATGCGGGGTATGAGGCCGAGCAGCACTCCGGCGACGAAGCAGACCGTCGTGATCGCGAGCGCGAGCGCGAGGGTGGTCAGTGCGCCGTGGGACACGCGGGCGATCATATCCCTGCCGAGCGCGTCGGTTCCGAACGGGTGAGCCCAGGAAGGCGGTTGGAGCTTTGCCGTGGTGTCCAGGGCCAGCGGATCGCGGAGCAGTCCGATGCCGACGAGGGCGACGAGGACCACTCCGTATGTCCAGGGCAGGAAACTGCGGGTGCCCTGTCCCGCGCGGTGCAGCGAGGACAGCGCGCCGTCGGTGAGCGCGCGTCCGACGAGCCGACGGGAGGCCGGGCGCGCGAGGAGCGACACGACGGCGGCGAGCAGCACCATGAGCAGCGCGCCGGTCTGCAGGACGGGCAGGTCCTGGGCGAGTGCTGCCTGCAGGGTGGTGCGGCCGAGGCCGGGGATGTCGAAGACCTGCTCCACGGCGACCGCTCCCCCGGTGAGGCCGACGGCGAACAGGCCGAGGTTCGGCAGCACTCCGGGCACGCAGCGGCGCAGCGCGTGGGCGGCGATACGACGGCCGGGCACACCGCGTCCGAAGGAGGCCTGTGCCCAGGGTTCGGCGAACGCGCCGGGCAGCAGGTCGGCGACGAGGCGGCCGAGCAGGGCTCCGGCGGGCAGTCCAAGGGCGAGCGCGGGCAGCACCATCCACTGCGGCCCGTACCAGCCGAGCGCCGGCAGCCAGCCGAGCTGTACGCCGACGACGGTGGCGAGCACGGACGCGATCAGGAACTCGGGCAGCGCGACCACGACGGCGGCCGCCCCACCCGTGCCGCGACGGCCGCCGAGGCGTCTGCGTGCGCCGAGCCGCAGCGTGCGGGCGCAGACCGCGAAGGCGGTCAGACAGGCGACGAGGAGTGCGGCGGCCATCAGGAGCAGCGAAACCCCGAGGGCTTCGACCACCGACGGCAGTACGGCGTCGCCGGAGATCCAGGACTGCCCCGCGTCACCCCGTACGAGCCCGCTCAGCCACTGGCCGAGCAGGTGGAACGGGCCCTCGCCCAGACCGAGTTGGGCGCGGATCGCGTCGAGGAGTTCCGGGGTCGGGGTGCGCTCGGCGGACCGCGCGCGCAGCACGGTGAGCGCCGGGTCGGTGCGCGACAGCCAGGGAAGCAGGCCGATCCCGCAGACCAGCGCCGCCGTGAGGGCGGCGCGCCACAGCAGCGCCGCCCCGCGGCTCCCGAGAGACATGGGTCAGCGCCGGGTTCCGGTGGCGACGAGGCTGCGCTCGTACGGGTCGAGGACCGCGCCCTGCACTCCGTCGGCGACGCCGGTGACGATCCGCTGGTGGACCAGCGGCACGACGGCGTCGGTTCCGAGGATCGCGGCCTCGGCGGCCATGGCGGCCTCTTGGCGCTTGTCGGTGTCGGATTCGTTCCGGGCCTTCTCGACGGCGGCGTCGACACCGCTGTCGCAGAGCAGGGCGAGGTTGTACGAGCCCTTGCAGGTGTAGTCGCCGGCGAGTACGGACACGGGGTCGCCGGTGTCGAGCATGGTGTTGCGCGCGCCGATGAACGCGTCGAACTTCCCGTCGAGAGCGTCGCCTTCGATCCGCGAGGACTCGCGCACCTCCAGCTTCACCTTGAAGCCGGCCTTCTCCAGCTGCTGCTCGATCACCTGGGCGGCCTCGGGGAGTTCGGGCCGGTTGTCGTAGGTGGCGAGGGTGATGGCCGCACCGTTCGGGTCCTTGGCTGCCGCGCGCCCTTCGGGCTGGTCGCGCTTGGCCCCGGCCCAGGTCAGCGCCGGTCCGTAGATACCGGCGCCCGCATCCGCGTGTCCGTCGTAGACGCCGTCGGCGATGGCCTTGGTGTCGATGGCCTCGCGCGCGGCGGCCCGCAGGCCCGCGTCCTTGAACACCGGGCTCTTGGTGTTGAGTTGAAGGCTCGTGGTGCGGGCGGTGGCGGTCTCCTTCGCGGTGCCCTTGTCGAGCGCGCCGGCCTGGGCCACGGGGATCGCCTCGGCGAGGTCGATCTCCTTGGTGCGCAGCGCGTTGGCACGCGCGGTGCCGTCGGCGATGAACCGGGCGTCGATCCCGGCGGCCTGGGCGCGTCCGCCCCAGTAGTCGTCGAACCGCTCGAGGGTGGCGGCGGTGGAGCCGGTGGTCTTCGCCAGCTCGAAGGGGCCGGTGGCGGTGCCGACCGCGTCGACCTTGCCGGGCTCGGCGTAGGCCTTCGCGGAGAGGATCGCGAGCCCGGGGCTGGAAGCCGCAGCGGCAGGGCCGGGTCGGGGGTGCTGGTGGTGATGCGCACCTTGTCGGCGCCCTCGGCCTCGGCGGCCAGCGAGATCCCCGAGAGGGCCGCGGTGACGGGCTCGGCGGCGCCTGCCTTCGTCAGGGCGCCGGCCACGGCCGCGGGGGTGACCTGGGAGCCGTCCTGGAACTGTGCCTCGCGCAGCGTGAACAGCCAGCTGTCGCCGTCCTCCTTCTGCCAGGAGGTGGCGAGTGCGGGGGCGGCGCTGCCGTTGGCGTCGAGTTTCGTCAGGCCCTCGGTCACCCCGAGCCGGCTCAGGAGCGTGCCGTCCGCCCCGTAGGGCGAGTAGTTCTCGGCGGGCGGGAAGGCCATCGCGACCCGCAGCCGGGCGTCGCCCGAGCCGGTGGCGGAGGAGGCGCCGCCGCCCGACGCGAAGCAGCCGGCGAGCAGCGGAGTGAGGGCGAGCGCGGCGAGCAGCCGACGGCGAGAGGGGGTGCGCAAGGGTTTCTTCACCGCTCCATCGGGACTTCGAAGTGCATGACCTGTACGCCGCCAGGGGCCTCGCGCTCGTCGCAGACGAGTTTGCCGAGCGAGCGCCAGAAGCCCTCGGCGCCGGGGACGCCGGGGTCGGTGTGCAGATAGATCCGGCGGTAGCCGCCGTCCTCGACGGCGAAGTCCACGAGCGCCCGCACCAGGCGTCCGGCGAGACCCTGCCGCCGGTGCTCGGGCCGCACGTAGATCCGGCGCAGCTGGGCGGTCCCGCCGGACGGGAAGCGTTCGGCGATCCACTGGGGGTTCGGCGGGTGCTGGGGTCCGCGCGCGTCCAGCGCTCCGGTGGCCACGACGCTGCCGTCCGTCTCGTCGACGGCTACCAGCAGGGTGTGCCGCTCGGGCCGCAGGTAGGCACCGTCGAGATCGATGATGTCCCCGTGCCAGCGCGGCACGTAGCCCGTGCCGAAATCGCGGTAGACCGTGTCGAGCATGACGGAGCGCGCGGCGTCGACGTCCTCGGCCGTGGCGGCACGTATGCGGTAATCAGGCACTTGCAAATCATACGCAATAAGGAATGGAGGCCCTCACTCCGCCCTTGGTTCACCCCCGGACCGCCCTGGTTCACCCCCGGACCGCCCTCAGGCCCCTCCCGTCCGGCGCTCGAACACCTCCGGCCGGGCCGCGCGGACCGCCAGCGTGAGCGCACCGAGCAGCACCACGTCGTCGCCCGCGGTGCTCGCTTCTATACGGGGCCGCAGCGGCGTGAGGCGGTGCAGGGTCTGGGTGACCGTGGTGAGGAACAGGTCGGCGCCGCGTCCGACGCCGCCTCCGAGCACCACCAGGTCGGGGTCGAGGACCGCGCTCACGGAGGCCACCGCGAGCGCGAGCCGCTCGCCCTCCTGGCGGACCGCGGCGAGCGCGGCGGGTGCGCCGGCCCGGGCCGCGTCGAAGACGCGTTTCGCGGTGAGCGGTCCGGTCATGCCGAGCTCGCGGGCGGCGCGGACCACGCCGTCGGCGGAGACCGCGTCCTCCAGGAGACCGCGGCGCGGGGCCGTGCCGGTGGCGGGGACGCCGTCGAGCGGGAGGTAGCCGATCTCGCCCGCCGCGCCGTGCGCGCCGAGGAAGAGCTCGCCGTCGGCCACGACACCCATGCCGAGTCCGGTGCCGATGAGGACGTACACGAAGAGCCTGCTGCCCGCGCCGCTGCCGAAGGTGTACTCGCCGAGTGCGGCCAGGTTGGCGTCGTTGTGCACGGACAGCGGGGTGCCGAGGCGGTCCCGCATCCGTTCGATCAGGCCGGGGCGTCCCCAGCCGGGCAGGTTGACGGCGTACCGTACGCGCCCGGTGGGCCGGTCGAAGACGCCGGGGGTACCGACGGCGGTGCGCACGATGTCGGCCGGGGTCAACGAGGCCTCGGCCAGCGCCTGTTCGGCGCATCCCACGGCCGCGTCCGCGACCGACAGGGCGCTGCGGCCTCGGTTGCGTACCTCCGTACGCGCCACGATCTCGCCGGACAGGTCCGCCACCGCCGTACGCAGACGTGCGCGGCCGATGTCGATGCCGAGGACGAAGCCCGCGCGCGGATCGGGCTCGTACAGAACGGCCACCCGGCCACGGCTCTGTGCGTGGGTGCCGGCCTCGCGGACGAGGCCGGCCCGTTCCAGGGCCGCGAGCGCCGAGGACACCGTCGGCTTGGACAGGCCGCTTTCGCGGGCGAGTTGGGCCCGCGAGGCCGGGCCCTCCAGGCGCAGCCGCTCCAGGAGCAGCCACTCGTTGTTGCTGCGCAGGCGCCGGCGGTTCCAGGGCGGTGTCGTCACGTGGCGGTCCCCGGCGCGGTGACATGGCAGGCGGCCGTGTGCTCGGGGCCGACCGGTTGCAGCCGGGGGGTGACGCGGTGGCAGATGTCCTCGGCGAGCGGGCAGCGGGCGCGGAAGCGGCAGCTGGGGACGGGGTCGATGACCACGGGCGGGTCCGCTTTCGCGGTGGCGGCGTCCACGTCGAGCGGGGCGCGCGGATCGGGGACGGCGGACAGGAGCAGCTCGGTGTAGGGGTGCCGCGGCCGGGCCAGGAGCTCCTCGGTGGGTCCGGTCTCGACGACATGGCCGCCGTACATGACGACGATCCGGTCGGAGAGATAGCGCGCGCTCGCGATGTCGTGCGTGATGTAGAGGAACGAGACACCCTCGTTCTCGCGCAGCTCGGCCATCACGTTGAGCAGGCCGATGCGGATGGAGACGTCGAGCATCGACACCGGCTCGTCGGCGAGGATCAGTTTCGGCCGGTGGGCGAGTGCCTGGGCGAAGCCGATGCGCTGGCGCTGGCCGCCGGAGAGTTCGTACGGGTAGCGGTCGAGCACGTCGGCGGCGGGCGTCAGACCGACGGCCTCGACCACCCGCTCGGCCTCCGTATCCCTTTGCGCGCGGGAGAGTTCGGGCCGGTGGAGTGTGAGGGAGCGCAGGATGCCGTGCGAGACGCGATACGCGGGGTTGAGCGAGGAGAAGGGGTCCTGGAAGACCATGGGGACATCGCCGCGGTACGCGAGCCGGTCGCGGCGGCCGCGCAACGCGCTCAACGGACGTCCCTGGTAACGGATTTCACCGGCCGACGGCTTGTACACCTGCGCGATCAGGCGCGCGAGTGTGGACTTCCCACTGCCGCTCTCCCCCACCAGGGCCACGATCTCGCGTTCCCCGATCGTCAGATCCACCTCGTCGACCGCGTGCAGGAGGCGCCGCGACAGCCCCGTACCGACTTTGAAGTGCCGGGTGAGGCCGGAGGTTTCCAGGAGCGTCATGAGGTGACCTCCCGCGCCGCCGGGGCATGGAGCAGACATCGCGAGTACGCCGCGCCGACCTCGTACAGCGCCGGCGGCACCGTGTCGCACCGGTCGAAGACGAGCGGGCAGCGCGGGTGGAAGCGGCAGCCGGGCGGCGGTGCCGCGAGATCCGGCGGGCTGCCGGGGATGCCGCGCAGCGGCACGCGCGGGCCGCGGATCGACGGGAACGCCTCCAACAGGCCCCGGCTGTACGGGTGAGAGGGCGAGTCGAAGACGGTGCGGGTCGGTCCCTGCTCGACCACCTGCCCCGCGTACATCACCAGGAGCTGGTCGGAGAAGTGGCTGACCAGGGACATGTCGTGGGTGACGAACACGACGGCGAAGCCGAGGAGTTGCTGCAGTTCCTTGATCTGCACCATGAGGGAGCGCTGGGCCACCACGTCGAGCGCGGAGGTCGGCTCGTCCATGATGACCAGGTCGGGGGCGAGCAGCAGCGCCATCGCGATCATCGCGCGCTGCCGCATGCCGCCGGAGAGCTGGTGCGGATAGCTGCGCAGATGGACGGGGTCGATACCGACGAGCCGGAGCACTTCCATGCTGCGGGCGTGGATCTCCTCCTTCGTGTGCGTCCCGTGCGCGACCATCGCGTCCTTGTACTGGGCGGCGAGGGTGGCCACCGGATTGAGTGCGTTCATGGCCGACTGCAGGACCACGGAGTAGTCGCGCCAGCGCAGCTCGTTGAGCTCGCGTTCGGTCATCGTCACCAGGTCCGCGCCGCGGAAGAGAACGGAGCCGGACGCGATACGGGCCGGTGGGTTGAGCAGACCCGCGATGGCGAAGAGCAGGGTGGACTTCCCACAGCCGGACTCGCCGACGACGGCGGCGAACTCGCCCTCGCCCACTTCCAGTTGGAGGTTGTCGACCGCGGTGACCGGTCCGCGCACGGTCTCGTACACCACGCTGAGATCCCGTACGGACAGCAGAGGTTCAGGCACGCTTCCGCCTCCTTCGCACCGGACGCAGCGCGGGGTTGCCGATCTCGTCGAACGCATAGTTGACCAGGGCGAACGCGACGCCGAGCAGCGCGACGCAGAGGCCGGGGGCGAGCGACCACAGCGGGAGGCCGGTCTGCAGGGCCTGCTGGTTCTGGGCCCAGTAGAGCATCGTGCCCCAGCTCTCGGAGTTCGGGTCGCCGAGGCCGAGGAACTGCAGTCCGGCGGCCGTGAGCAGTGAATACAGCGCCGCACCAAGGAAGTTGGCGACGATCAGGGAGGTCATCGTCGGCAGGACTTCACGCACGATGATGTACGAGCGGCGTTCACCACGTGCCCGCGCCGACTCCAGGAACTCCCGGTTGCGCAGCGACAGCGCCTGCGCGCGCAGCTGGTTGGCGCCGTAGGACCAGCCGGTGAAGACCAGGACGGCGAGGATCACGGCGAGGGAGCCGGTGCCCGCGTACTTGGCGAGGATGATCACGAGCGGGAACGCGGGGATGACGAGGACGACATTGGTGAGCAGCGAGAGCAGATCGTCCGCGATGCCGCCGAGGTAGGCCGCGGAGACGCCGACGAGCACGGAGAGGACGGTGGCGAGCGCTCCGGCGACCACCGCGATGACGAGCGACTCCCTTGTCCCGTGGATGAGTTGGGAGTAGATGTCCTGGCCGAGTCCGGTGGTGCCGAGCAGATGCGCCGTGGACGGCTCCAGGCGGGGCTCGAAGGCCAGCTCGCTCGGATCATCCACGGAGGTGAACAGGCCGGGGAACAACGCGATCAGCGTGAACACGAAGAGAATCACCGTACCGGCGAGCGCCTTGCGGTTGCCGCGGATCGCCCGCCACAGGCCGGATCCGGCGCGGGTGCGGGCGGGCGCGGTGGTGAGGGCGGTCGTGGTGGCCATCGTCATCCCTTCGCCCGGGCGCGCGGATCGAGCCATACGGTGGCGATGTCCACGATCAGCAGGGCCACCAGGACGGCGACCGTGAAGAGCATGAACAGGGCCTGCATCAGCGGGTAGTCGACGTTCTGCACGGAGTTGTAGAGCAGATAGCCGACGCCCGGATAGTTGAAGACGTACTCGATGAGGATCGCGCCGGAGATCACGAACCCGAGCGACATGGCGAAGCCGGCCAGGTTCGGCAGGACGGCGTTGCGGGCCGCGTAGGCGTACATGATGCGGCGGGGGTTGAGGCCCTTGGCGCGCGCCATCCGTACGTAGTCCTCGGCGAGCGTGGTGATCATGTTGTTGCGCATGGTCAGGATCCAGCCGCCGATCGTGGTGATGAGCAGCGTCGCCGCCGGCAGGATCGCGTGCGTGAGCACACTGCCGACGAACCCGGGTGAGAAGCCGGGGACGATCGAGGTGTCGTAGTTGAAGTTGGACGGCAGCAGCCCGCCGGTCCACTCCGAGAACACCAGGATCAGGAGCAGCCCCACCCAGAAGTACGGCAGCGCGGAGGTCACCACGAAGATCGGCGGCAGGATCGCGTCGAGCGTGCCGCCGCGGCGCCAGCCCGCGACCGTACCGATGAAGGCGCCGAGCAGGAACGCCAGGACCGTGGTGATGCCGACCAGGCCGAGCGTCCAGGGCAGCGCCCCGCCGATCAGCGAGGTGACCGGCTCGCCCAGGGTCTGGCCGATGGAGCGGCCCCAGTCGCCGGTGAACATATGGCCCAGGTAGTCGAGGTACTGGACCAGGAGGTTCGTGTCCGGCTTGAAGCCGAACGAGGTCAGCATCCCCTCCAGGGACTCCCGGGTGACCCGGCCGCGGGTGCGCACGATCAGCGCGTCGACCGGGTCGCCCGGCATGAAGCGCGGGATGAAGAAGTTCAGGGTGAGCGCCGCCCAGAGCGTGAGCACGAAGAACCCCAGGCGGCGCAGGATGAAGCGCACAAGTCACCGCCTACTGAGCGGACTTGGAGTAGATGTTGGCCAGAACCTGCCCGTTGTCCGGGAAGTTGTACGCGGCGGGCTGGGCGTACGGGTTCTCCTCGGTGGGCCAGCCCGCGATGTCCTCAGTGTTGTACTGGTACCAGTCCACCGCGCAAACCACCGGAATCACCGGGACGTCGTCCAGCATGAACTGGGAGACCTCCTTGACGATCTCCGCCTGGCGTCCCTCGTCGGCCGCCGCGTACTCGTTGAGCAGCGCGTCGACCTGCGGGTTCTTGTAGCGCTCGAAGTTGCTGGGCGCGTTCTCGCCGAGCGGTGCGGTGTTCGCGGAGTGCAGCATCTGCCGGAGCTCGTAGTACGGGGACGGGCCGCTGGTCTGCTGGTTGTAGTACGCGAAGTCGTAGTCGCCGGTGTACAGGCGCCCGACGAAGGTCTGCTGGGCGAGGGTCTGCACGGTGAGGTCGATGCCGACGGCCTTCAGATTCTGCTTGATGACCTTGAGCGAGGCGTCCCAGTCCGTGTAGCCGGTGATGGACAGGATGGTGAGCTTCAGGGGCTTGGACGGCGAATAGCCGAGCTCGGACAGGAGCTCCTTGGCCCGGTCCGGGTCGGGTTTGTCGAAGCCCGCCTTCTGTACGGCGGCCGCGTCGTAGTACTTGTCGAAGGTCGGGATCACGACGCCGGACTGGTTGGCCACGGGCACCTGACCGCCGACGCCGATCTTCGCGACCTGCTCGCGGTCGATGGCGTACGAGATGGCCTGCCGGACCTTCTTGTTGCTGCTGGTCTTCTTGGACGGGTCGAGGTTCGGGTAGATGCCGACGTTGAGCACCGGCGGGGACCAGGTGTGGTTGTCCTTCGACTTGCCGAGATAGAACTGCTCGATCCCCGGGATGAACTGGCTGCCCCACTGCGCCTTGCCGCTCGCGAGGTCGAGGTTCGCCGGCGCGTTGTCGAGGTACGCCGGGTACTGGACCTTCTGGATGTACGGCTTGCCCTGCTGCCAGTACTCGGCATTGGCCGTGTACTGGATGTTGTTGGGCGAGCACGGGTCGACCTCGAACGGGCCGGTGCCGACGGGCTTCTTGTCCACCCAGGTCTCGGGCTTGCTCTGTGCTTCACCCGCGCCGAAGACATGCTCGGGGACGATCGGCTGCTGGTTGGCGAAGGCGTAGAAGTACGGCTGTGCGGCCTCCTTGAACTTCAGCGTGACCTTGTCGCCGGAGGCGGTCACGGACTGCAGCCCCGCGGTGGTCCACAGCGCGTACAGGTCGATGGGCGGATGCTCCTTCATCAGGTTGAAGGTGAAGGCCACGTCCTTCGCCGTGAACGGCTTCCCGTCGTTCCACTTCACGCCCTCGCGGATGGTGAAGTCGATCTGCGTCTTGTCGGCGTTCCACTGGTAGCTCTTGGCGAGCATCGGTGTCTCGGCCGCGTCCTTCAGGGCGTTGACGAAGACGAGAGGCTCGTACACGAAGCCGATCGAGGTGTTGTAGACGGCCGGGTTGAACGGGTTGAAGTTGCAGGTCCAGGTCTGGCCCGCCGTGTTGGCGATGGTGACCTCGCCGCCCTTCTTGCGCGGCCCCGCACTCTGCGTGGGGTTGTTGTCGTCGTCTTTCCGCTTGGTCTCCGAACAGGCCGTTGCCGTCCATGCGAGTGCGACGACGACAGCGGCGGCGAGGGTGCGCGTGGGCCTCATGGCTGCCAGTCCCTTCGGGAGTTCACACGGTCATACGGGGTGGTGCGCGGCCTCCACGGCCAGCGCGAGTGCGCCCAGGAGCGGCGCTTCGTAGGGGTGCGCGGCGCGGACGAGCTGGGGCGGATAGGGCACGGCGGCGTCCAGGGCGCGGCGCAGCGGACCGTGCAGCGCCGCCCAGGAGCGGACCATGCCGCCGCCGACGGCGATCCGTTCGGGATCGAGGGCGATGGCGAGGTTGACGAGATGGAAGGCGAGCAGGTTCAGGAACTCGCCCTCTCCCAGCGGGCGTTGGGCATGCGCCTTCCCGCTGACCACGGACTCCAGCGGGACGGGGGCCGCCTTGCCGACGTCGGCCGGCGAGAGCAGGTTGTACCCGATCTCGCCCGCGGCGCCGTGCCGCCCGGAGAGCACCGTGCCGCCGACGACGAGTGCGACGGCGAGTCCGGTGCCGAGGTTGAGGTACAGGCCGGGGTCGGCGCCGGCCAGGGCGCCGTGGTCGTGTTCGTGGCGGGCCGCGGCCTTCACGTCGTTGACCAGGCGCAGCGCAGACTCCGGGAAGGCCAGGGCGAGTTCGCGGCCGAGCGCGAGCTCCTCCCAGCCGGGGATGTTCGGAGCGAGCGCCACCGCGTCCTCGCCGGGGATCCCGATGGTGGACACGCCCACGGCGACGGGTTCGCGGCCGTCCAGCAGGGCCCGTGCGGCGTCGACCGCGCTCTTCAGGCCGGCCTGGGCGCCCTGGTCCGCGGGCGTCGCGACGGTGAGGTCGGCGAGGCGCCGACCGTCGAGGTCGGCGACGGTCAGGGCGGTCTTCGTCCCGCCGATGTCGAGGGCGAGGACGACGGACGAGGGAGTGGGGGTGGGGGTGGGGGTGGGGGTGGGGGTGGGGGTGGGATTGGGTAACGGAGCAGGATCGTTCACTTCGAGCTCCTCGCGTGCGTATCGGAGGCGCCGGTCAGTGCACAGCTGCGTCGGTAAAGTTACGTAACTATACGAGCGGCAGCGGGAGTCGGTAAGACCCCGTCGCACACCGATCGGGCCGGGCTCTCCTCGTACGAGGAGAGCCCGGCCCGATCGTGGCAGCCGCGGGGAGACCGCTGTTCGCGGCGCTACTTCTTGCCGCCGAAGTTGCCGAGCCCCTTCGGGTTGAGGTGGGCGATATGGCCGCTCTCGGTGCCGGCCGAGGGGTCGATGACACAGTCGATCAGGGCCGGTACGCCCGCGGCGAGTGCTTCGGTGAGCGCCGCCGTGACCTCGGCGGGCGTGGTGGCCCGGTAGCCCTTGCCGCCGAAGGCCTCGATCATCTGATCGTGCCGTGCGGCGCTCATCAGCGCGGTCGGCGCAGGGTCGCTGGAGCCGCCGCCGGGGGCCTCGTCGCCCTTGTACACCCCGCCGTTGTTCATGATGACGGTGACGACGGGCAGGTTGTAGCGGCAGATGGTCTCCAGGTCCATGCCGCTGAACCCGAAGGCGCTGTCGCCCTCGACCGCGACGACCGGCTGCCCCGACTCCACCGCCGCGGCGATCGCGTATCCCATGCCGATGCCCATCACGCCCCACGTACCGCTGTCGAGGCGGTGCCGCGGTACCTGCATGTCGATGACGTTGCGGGCGATGTCGAGCGCGTTGGCGCCCTCGTTGACGAGGTACACCTCGGGACGCTCGCGCAGCACGTCCCGTACGGCCTTGAGCGCTCCCATGAACTGCATCGGGTGCGGGTCGGCCTCGAGCCGCTTGGCCATCTTCGCCGCGTTGTCCGCGGTCTTCGTGGCCAGTTCGTCCTTCCACGCCTGGGGCGCGGAGATCTGGCCGGGCTTGGTGCGCTCGGCGAGCGCGTCGAGCACCGACTCGATGTCGCCGACGAGCGGCGCGGCGATGGGCTGGTTGGAGTCCATCTCCTTGGGCTCGATGTCGATCTGGATGAACTGGGCGTCCGGGTTCCAGCCCCGCTCGCCGTGGTTCAGGAGCCAGTTGAGGCGCGCGCCCATCAGGACCACCACGTCGGCCCGCTTGAGAGCGAGGGAGCGCGCGGCGGCCGCGGACTGCGGGTGGCCGTCCGGCAGCAGGCCCTTGGCCATGGACATCGGCGCGTACGGGATGCCTGTGGACTCGATGAACTGCTTGATCTTCTCGTCCGCCTGGGCATAGGCGGCGCCCTTGCCGAGCACGACGAGGGGGCGCTCGGCGGAGGCGAGCAGCTCGATCGCGCGGTCCACGGCCTCGGGCGCGGGCAGTTGCCGGGGCGCCGGGTCGACCAGCCTGCTCAGCGTCTTCGCGCCCTCGTCGGCAGGCATGATCGAGCCGAGTACGGCGGCCGGGATGTCCAGATAGACACCGCCGGGCCGGCCGGAGATCGCGGTGCGCAGCGCGCGGGCGATGCCGCGGCCGATGTCCTCGACCCGGCTGATCCGGTACGCGGCCTTCACGAAGGGCTGCGCGGCGGCGAGCTGGTCCATCTCCTCGTAGTCGCCCTGCTTGAGGTCGACGAGATGGCGCTCGCTGGAGCCCGAGATCTGCACCATCGGGAAGCAGTTGGTGGTGGCGTTCGCCAGCGCTACGAGCCCGTTGAGGAAGCCGGGCGCGGATACGGTGAGCGCGATACCGGGCTTCTTCGTGAGGTATCCGGCGATGGCCGCGGCGTGCCCGGCGTTGGACTCGTGGCGGAAGCCCACGTAGCGGATGCCCTCGGCCTGGGCGAGGCGTGCGAGGTCGGTGATCGGGATGCCGACCACGCCGTAGATCGTCTCGACGTCGTTGAGCTTGAGCGCGTCGACGACCAGGTGGTATCCGTCGGTGAGCTCGGCCCGGTCTCCATCGCTCGCCGCGGTGTCGGTGGCAGCAGCAGTGTCAGTCATGGTCCGAGCTCCTCCTTGAGCGGTCATACGTGCGGTCCTTGATGCGGCTACTGGTCTCACCTTGCGCACCCCGCTCGCCGCCGTCCAAGACGTATCGGCGACCAGCCGATAAACGCCGTCTATCGAGCGTCCGACCAACCCTCGCCACCTGGGGTTTCGCCCCGGTTGATAAGCACCCGCTATCGGGTGTTCACCAGCGCGTATTGGACGTGCGCCGACGGGCCGCGCACGCTCGCTAGACGGCAGCCTTCCGGGGCTGTGTCCGCGAGGTTCCTCCGTACGAAGAGGTGGGGGTCATGGCCGTTTCGACCGCGGCATCGGTGCGGGGCGTATCGCTGTACCGTCCGCCGGCGATCACCGGCCTGGCGGATCTTCTGGATCGGCCGGTACGGGAACGTCCCTCGGCCACCGCACTCGTCCACGCCGCCGACCGGAGCAGCCTGTCGTACCGCGAACTGCACGCCCTGGTCGACGACTTGGCGCACCGGCTCACCCGGTCCGGGCTGCGGCGCGGCGACAGGGTGGTCCTGGTCTCGGCCAACACCGTGGAGTTCGTGGTCGGACTGCTCGGGGCGGCACGGGCCGGTCTGGTGGTGGCGCCGGTCGATCCGGAGTGGGCTCGGGGCCAACTCACCGAACGGCTGGCCGGGTTGGGGGCGCGGGCTGTTCTGGCTTCGCCCGACGTCGGCGTACCGGGTTCCTGGACGCTGAGGGCGGATGTGCCGCGGGGGGCATTGGGGCTTGCGTCGGGCGAGCTGCGGGAAGCGTCTGCAGCGGACGACGGCAAGGGGGACGCGCTGATCCTCTTCACCGTCGGCACGAGCGACCGCGCCAAGATGGTGCCGCTCACGGACGTCAACGTGATGGCCGCGATCCGCGGGATCTGCGGCACGTACGAGCTGGGTCCGGGCGATGCGACGGTCGCGGTGATGCCGTTCTTCCACAGCCACGGCCTGTTCGCGACGCTGCTCGCCTCGCTGGCGAGCGGGGGCTGTGTGCTGCTGCCCGCCGGGGGACGCTTCTCGGCCACCACCTTCTGGGACGACGTACGCGCGGTCGCGGCCACCTGGTTCACCGCGGTCCCGGCCGTGCACGAACTGCTCCTGGAGCGAGCGGAACGCGACTATCCGGGCCCGGGTGCGGCCCCGCTGAAGTTCGTCCGCAGCTCCAGCGCCCCGCTCAACACCGCGACCCAGCGCGCCCTGGAACGCACCTTCGGCGCGCCGCTGCTGACCGCGTACGGGATGACGGAGTCCACGCACCAGGTCACGAGCGAACCGCTCCCTCAGCACGGTTTCCTCAAGCACGCCTCGGCGGGCCGGCCCACCGGGGTCGAGCTGCGGATCGTGGACGCGCGAGGGCGGACCTGCGCAACAGGAGAGGAAGGCGAGGTGTGGGTGCGCGGCCCCGCCGTCGCCCGGGGCTACCTCGCCGATCCGGCGGCGACCGCACACGGATTCCAGGAGGGCTGGCTGCGCACCGGCGACCTGGGACGGCTCGACGAGGACGGTTACCTCTTCCTGTCCGGCCGGATCAGAAATCTGATCCACCGCGGCGGCCGGCGCATCTCCCCCGAGTACATCGAGGACATCCTGGCCGGCTGCCCCGGCGTCCTGGAGGCAGCCGTCTTCGCCCTGCCCGACCCGGAGTTGGGCGAGCGCGTGGGGGCCGCCGTGGTCGCACGCGAGGGCGAGTACCTGGGGTCGGAGCAGGTACTGCGCTACTGCCGCGGACGACTGGCGATGCCGGGCGTACCGGACCGCGTGGACATCGTGACCACGCTGCCCCACACGACCCAGGGCGGCCTGGATCGCCAGGCACTCAGGGAGGGTTTCCCCACCAGCCCCTGCGGCGCTTGAGCAGATCCGAACGAAGTTCGGATGAGGGGGTCCGGGGACGGAGCCCCCACGCGGCGGAGCCGCAAAATGTCACTGCCGGGAAGGGGCGGGGCGGGGAGAGAGGCCCGCCGCAGGCGCCACGAACCCGCACCCCACCACCCCGTCACCCGACAGCCGCCCGCACCCGATGCACACCCCCCACCACCGGCTCCCCGAAAAACGAATCCAACGCCAACCCCGTCGCCGCCGAAACGAACGCCCGCGCCGCCACCGACCCAGGCGTCGCCGCGTGGATCGCCACCGACACCTGGGCCCGCACATCCGGCGACACCAGCCGCACCGCCCGCGCCCGCCCGATCACCGGCATCGCCCGCAGCCACGAGTGCGGCACGATGCTGGCCCACTCCCCCACGCCGACGTGCGCGTACAGCGAGGCGATCGAGTCCGTCTCGACCTGGGGCATGGCCACCAGGTCCGCGCGGCCGAGCACCTCGTCGATGAGCTGCCGGATCCGCATGTCAGGGGTCAGCAGCGCGAGCGGCAGCTGCGCCGCCTCGGCCCAGGTCATGGTCGTGCCCGGCGGCAGCAGCTGATCGCCGGAGACCACCATGTACTGCTCCTCGTACAGCGGCACGACCTGCAGCCCCTCGTGGTCATCGGCCCCGAAGTAGCCGATCACCGCGTCCAGCTCGAACTCCCTGAGCTGGCGGAGCAGCTCCTTGGTCGCGAGCCGCGAGCGCACCTGCACCTTGGCCAGCGGATGCGCCGAGCAGAACGCGCCCACGGGCAGCGCGAGCGTGGTCGACGCGGTGGGTTCGGTGCCGAGCCGGAGCGTGCCGGTGATCCCGGACTGCACGGCGGCCACCTCGGCCTTGAACGCCTCCTGCTCGGCCAGGATCCGTTTGGCCCACACGACGAGCCGCTCGCCCTCGGGCGTGAGGCCCTCGTAGTTGTGCCCGCGGTTGATGAGCGTGACGTTGAGCTCGCGCTCCAGTTTGGCGATCGCGGCGGAGAGCGCGGGCTGCGAGACGTAACAGGACTCGGCGGCCCTGGCGAAGTGCCGCTCGCGCGCCACGGCGACGAAGTACTCCAGCTGGCGAAACAGCATGGGTGGCCCCTCCCGCCCGGCGCATGGCCCGACCCGGGCACCGGTCACCGGATCGCAGATTGCATACAGTAGACGACCTGAGTGGGGGCAACAAGACGGTGCGCGCCGACAAGAAGGCGCGCACCGACAACAGGACGCGTACCGACAAGAAGGCGCGCGAGGCTTACGGAACCGGCGCGGCAGCGGGCCGGGGCAGAACGGGCCTGCGCGGCGTGGGAAGGGACTTCTGCTCCCAGCGCTTGCTGATCCGTACGTAGCCGTAGATGACCGAACCCATCGCGAGGAGCACGAGCATCCCGAAGATCACGGGGTACCGGGACATCTCCACGGCGGCGAACCGGTACATGACCAGCATCAGCGTGAACACGCCCGCACCGTAGCCCGCGAGCTTGAGCGCCGGACGGTCCCAGCCGTGCTCCTGTGCCCGCAGCGCCGCCTCGATGGTCAGCACGAACACCACGCCGGAGGCGAGATCGACCCCGTAGTGGTAGCCGAAGCCGAGCGTCGCGCAGAGTGTGGCCACGAGCCAGAACGTCCCGGCGAACCGCAGCAGGCGCGGCCCCTTGCGCGAGTGGATGAACAGGGCCGTCGCCCACGCGGTGTGCAGGCTCGGCATGCAGTTGCGCGGGGTGATCTGGTCGAAGGGGATCGCCTGCGGCGCGGTCAGCTGGACCGGTGTGTGCGGCCACACCTGGCCGGCCGCCCACAGGCCGCCGTCGATCCCGTACGCGAAGACGGGGCCGACCACCGGGAAGATCATGTAGATGCCGGGCCCGAGCAGACCTATCACCAGGAAGGTCCGTACGAGATGGTGGCGCGGGAAACGGCGGGCGGCCGAGACGTTCCGCAGCTGGTAGAGCGAGATGACCACGGCGGCCACGGCGAGCTGCACATAGACCCAGTCGAGGACATGCGCGCCGACCGGCCCGATGGCCTCCAGGATCCGGCCGGCCACCCAGGAGGGGTTGCCGAGCGCGTGATCGGCGGTCGCGAGATACGGGTCGAGCACCTTCGGCCGGGTCTTCGAGGTGATCAGGAGCCAGGCGTCACCGGTCTTGCGGCCCGCCACGAGCAGCAGTCCGAGGCCGACGCCCTTGAGGAGCAGCACCCGCTCGGGCCCCGCCCGCCGGGTCACGGCGGTGACCGCGACGCCGACCATCACCCACAGCGCGCCGTTGCCGAAGTTCATGTCCGCGCCGACGGCCCAGCGCACCAGCCAGAAGAGCAGATCGATGCCGACCGCGGCGCCGAAGGCGACGATGCGCTCCCGCTTGGTGAGCACGACCATCATCAGCGCCATGGCCGCGTACAGGAGCGGCCCCGAGGCGGGTGCGAAGATGAGCTCGCGCGCCTGCTGGGTGAGCGGTCCGGGCACGCCGTAGTTCCGCGCGGCGAACTCCAGCCCCACGACGAAGCCGAGCGCGACGACGCCCGCCACGACCCAGATCAGGGTCTTGGGCTGCCACCGTGCGGCCGCCCGCGTTCGGTCACTGGTGCGCGTCGACTCCCGCGTCGGATTCGCTATCAATGCTCCTGGCCAGTTCGCTAGATATTGGCTGGATGGTCGCTGTGTGTCCTCGAAGACGTTGCTTGCCGGCAGAAGGTTCATGCACGCGATCACCACGCGGTCGAACATGCTAACGGAGCTGCTCGCGCCCCTGTGCATCGGCTGTGACCCGAGTCCACGAAGGGGTGGAAACAAAGTCCTGATCCCTGCCGTTCCGCTGGCCGGGAATCGCCCCTGTCAGCACGTCGGGGTCCCGTGGAGCTGCCCACGGGACCCCGGCGTACAGCACGGACACGCGCTACGGAATCAACCCCTGCCCCCGCAGCTCACCGTGCACCAGCGCCGCGAACTCGGTGGCTCCCCGCACCGAGGTGTGGGTGTTGTCCCGCTTCTCGTTGTAGAGGTACAGCGCCTTGGACGCCTCGGGCCCCAGCTGCTCCACCCGTGCTTTCGTCAGCGCGGTCAGGTCGATCAGCGGCACGTCCTGCGCGGCCGCGAGCGCCCGCACCTCGCCGGGCAGGTCCACCCCGAGGCCGTTGACGATCAGCGCGGTGCCGTTGTTCAGGGTGCCGTCGGCGTTGAACCAACGCCGCACGATCGGGGTGACCAGAACCGGCCGGCCGCCCTCCGCCCGTACGCCGTCGATCATGGCGGTGAGGTTGGCGCGGTAGATCTCGGCGGGCGTCTGCTTGTCGTTGTGGGCGAGCTGGATGAGCACCAGGTCGCCCTCGCGGATACGGGACCGCAGCGCGTCGAAGAAGACCGGGTTGTCGCGGAAGGACTGCGAGCCCTCCCCCGAATCCGCGTAGTTCGCGACGGCCTGGCCCTTGCCGAGGAACTGCGGCAGCTCCTGTCCCCAGCCCGCGTACGGATCCCCCGGCTGGTCGCAGACGGTGGAGTCCCCCGCGAGCAGGATCTGGCGCGCGCCCGGAGCGGGCGTGACCTTCAGACCCGCGAGCCGGGGTGCGGCGCCGGAGACCGTGAGGTCGAGACCGGGGGTGCCGACCGGTCCGGTGGGCTCGCCCTGCGGGTCGCGTACGTCGACCGTGAAGGTGCGGCGCAGCGTCTCGCCCGGTCCGGTGGCGGTCTCGGCGACCAGGGTGCGCCGGGTTTCCGTCGTGACCGTGGTGCTCGCCGCCGCTTCCCCGCCGAGCTCCACGGTCACGGTGTACGTGCCCACGGGGACGTCGAAGTGGCAGGTGACCGGCACCGTGGTGGTGCAGTGGTCGAGTCCGGGACCGGTGCCGTAGCCGGGGCTTTCGGCGTGCGCGGGCACCGCGGCGAGCGTGCCGAGCGCGACGACCGCGGTGAGGAGCGTGGTGGTGTGTCTCATCGTGACCGCCCTCATCCCGGGATCTTGTCGCCGACGAGGGCGAGGTTCTGGATGGCGGCGAGCCCGAAGAGCGCGGTCTCGTTGGTGTTGACCTTGAGGTTCTCGTAGCCGGGTACGAGGACGGAGGGGCCTTCGAGCTTGGTCCTGCTCCAGTCCGTCGTGACCGTGTAGCCGTCGCTCTTGAAGAACTTCTGCCAGGCACGCGCGGCCAGCTGGTCGTCCTTCAACTGGGCCGCGGCATAGGCGTCCTGGCGCGAGTGGCCCTGGAAGAGCAGCAGCGTGCCGAAGTTGGAGCCGTAGCGCGCGGCCTGCTCGGCCTTGGTCGCGTTGAAGTAACGGCAGTAGTCGAGCCAGGCCGTCCTGAACGCGGGCATGTCGATGATGTCGATCAGCTCGGCGCACATCTCGACCAGGCCGAACATCGCGGACAGGTGCGAGACCCCGACCACGGGCTTGTCGGCGACGGCGAACTTGCCGGTGTCCAGGTCGTACAGACCCGTGCCCTGCACGAAGCCGTTGGGCTGCGCGGCGATCGTCTCCATCGTGGAGCGCAGCCGCGCCTCGGCCTTCGCCGCCTTCGGTCCGCGCCGCTCCCACTCGGTCAGCCAGGCGGCGGCGAGTCCGCTCCAGTCGGTGCCGAAGCCGATGGACAGGGCGTGCCGGTCGGGCGTGTACGGCTCAGTGCGGATCTTGCGGATCGGGTCGAGGACCAGGAAGGTCTCGTCGCTGTCGACGAGGTCGTGCATCAGGTCGCCGACGCGTTCGTCCGCCGTGAGGAAGTAGTACTGCCGGCGGTAGACGGCCGTGGAGATGCGCTGCTGCTTGGCGCTGCAGGCGAAGTGCTGCACGCCGTGCCGGGTGCCGAGGCCCGCCCACTTGCCGAGGTGGTAGACGTCGACCTCGCCGGTGTGGCGGGTCATGGCCTCCGCGAAGCGGAAGATGTCGGAGCGGCCCGAGCGCAGATACGCGTACCAGAGCCAGAGGTCGGGCGAGAGCTCGGAGTTGTCCCAGGCGTAGCCACCCACGTCGTAGCGCCACTGGTGCCGGTCGCTGTCATAGGTGTGCATGATGTCGCCGTAGTCCCAGAATCCGTACCAGCGGCGCTGCTCGACCTGGTCCTTGTAGTACGTGAACAGGAAGTCGAGCTGGTCCTCGATCTTCGCCTTGGCGGCGGTGGAGCGGTCCACCGGGGCGAAGAGCCCGCCGAAGACGCCCGCCTTGGTCAAGTCCTGCGGTGAGGCGGCCAGTTGGGGCGGCATCCGGACGGTGTCCGCCTGCTGGACCAAGGTCTCGGCGCTCGGCGTGGAGCCGTTCGCCCAGAACATCAGCTCGCTGGTGCGCGCGATGCCGTACGGGGTACCGAAGCCGGGCTCGTAGTCCTCGTACGTGATGTTGAGGCCTTCGAGCTGTTCGGGATACGTGTCCTGGCCCATGCCGTCGTGATAGAAGCGCAGGTCCATCGGCTGCGCCTCGGGCGACCAGAGCCAGAGGGTGACCTCGGCCTCGTCGCTCGCGGCGCCGCGGATGTCGAGCTGGGCGGGGTGCTTCTGCCAGAAGTCCCGCAGCCCGAACGAGAGTCCGCCGCTGACCCCGCCCACGTACGCGAACCCGTTGGCGCGCCCGCCGCCGCCCGCGGTGATCCAGCCGTGGCCCGCCTTGGTGCGCTTGCGCAGCGTGAAGCCGTCGGCGCTGAGCTGGCTGAGCGTGTAGTCGCCCCACTCGGGGATGTACTGGAGCCGGCTGGTGACGCGCTGGTCCCAGGTGCTCGGGTCGGGCAGCTTCTCGCCCTTGACCTGCGCGGTGCGCACGGCGGCCCCCGGGTCGCGGCGCAGTCCGGTGATGCCCTTGACCGCCTCGGTCAGGAACCCGACGGCAGGCGCGGTGCCCTCGCCCGCGATCCGGATGTGCCGGTCGTACGTCGCGTCGCGCATCGGCACGGTGAAGCGGACGCCGAGGCCGCGGATGAAGTCCTTCTCCTGGTCTCCGTCGTACGTGATGGTGTGCACCATACGGAAGGACTCGGCGCCCGCGTAGAAGTAGAGCCGCACGCTGAACGGCAGCCAACTGCGGCTTCCCTTGCGGTGCTTGCCGTCGATGCGGACGACCGCGCGCACGGGGCCGTCCTGTTCGACCTTGGCGCCGCTGATCTCGCCGTCGAACTTCTCCCACTTGGCGTTGCCCGCGTCGCCGTCGTCGAGGTCGCCCTGGCGCAGGAGCACCAGGCGCCCCTGCGTGGCGATCTCGGTGGCGCCGCGCGTGACGGACTCGACGAGCTTGCCGCCGTCCTTGCGGATGACTGCCTTGATCACCCCGGTGTCGACGGTGATACGGCTCCCGCTCTCGGTGACCGTCACCTTCTTCTCGGCGGTGGCGGCGGCGCCCGCGGCGAGCGTGAACTTCTCGGCGCCGGCGGCCTCTGGACCGACCGCGTGGGCGGTCCACTTGAGGGAGCCGTCGGGCCAGTAGGCGGTGGCCCAGGTCTGCACGGGGACGGCCTTGCCGTCGGCCGTGGTCAGCGCGAAGCCGGTGTCCTCGGCGTGGGCGCCCTTGGGCCAGGGCACACCGAAGGTCGATCCGGCGGCTGCGCCCAGACCGCCGTCCTCCAGCCAGCTGACGGTGACCGGCTCGGCGGCGCCCGGGGCGCCGGGGGCGGCGGCCTGTGCTTCCTGGGCGCCGAGCAGCCAGCTGGTCTGGCCGGCGACACCGGCCGCGGCGGCCAGCTTGAGCAGGGATCTACGGGTGGGAGACACGGTTCTCCTTTACGCGGACATGACAGACCTGAGGGAGGGGGCGCCGAAGCGCCCATGGGTCCTGGGAGGGAGGGCGTCGACGCGCCCGTACGGCAGAGACGTTCCGTACGGGCGTCACATAGCCCGTACGGAGGGGAAGCTCAGGCGGCCCGGCGCCGCTCGACCGCGAGGGCCGCCGCGGTGACGATGCCGAGCGCGGGCGCCAGCAGGGGCGCGGCGAACCAGGCGGACGCCGCGATCACCGCGAACCCGCAGACCAGGACGGCGGATCCGGCCGGGTCGAGCACGGTGCGCCGGGCCGCGGCGGCGAACAGGACGCGCCACGAGGCGCCCGGCTCCCAGCTCACCGCGGCGCGCAGCGCGGCCACGACCGCGACCAAGGCGGCAAGGACACCGACCGTCCCCACGAACGCACCGCCGGGCAGACCGGCCCGTACGACCGCGAGGTCCGCCCACACCAGGGCGAGCCCCGCCCAGCCGGCGAGACCGGCGAGCCAGCCGCGCCGCACCGCCGTACGCCAGTCGGCGGTGAACTGCCGCCACCCGGACGCCTCGTGGCGCAGGTGGCGGCGCAGATGCGCGGCGCCCGCGGCCACCGCCGCGGGCAGCGTGACCAGCGGCAGCGCGGCCAGGAAGATCCATACGCCGGTGAGCAGACACTCGGCGAACACGGCGAGACCGCGCTGGAAGGCCGACTCTCCGCGTCCCGCACGGGCCGCCCTCGTCGAGGTCACGCTCATGGTGCACTCAGCCCTTCAGTCCGGAGGTGGCCATACCGTCGATCAGGTACCGCTGGAACGCCAGGAAGAAGGCCAGGACCGGCAGCAGCGCGACCAGGGACATGGCGATCATGCCGCCGTAGTCGGACACGGCCTCCTGGTCCACGAACATCTTCAGACCGAGCGCGACGGTGTACTTCTCGGGCGTGTTGACGTAGATCAACGGGCCCATGAAGTCGTTCCACGTGTTGATGAACGTGAAGATCGCGCTGGTGATCAGGGCGGGCCGGCACAGCGGCAGCACGATCGACCAGTAGATCCGCAGATGCCCGCAGCCGTCGAGACGGGCGGCCTCGTCCAGCTCCTTCGGCAGGTTCCGCATGAACTGCACCATCAGGAAGACGAAGAACGCCTCCGTGGCCAGGTACTTGCCGAGCAGCAGCGGGGTGTAGCTGTCGATCAGCTCCATCTTCTGGAACAGCACGTACTGCGGGATGAGGAGCACGTGGTACGGCAGCAGCAGCGTGCCGATCATCAGGACGAAGAACATGTTCCGGCCGGCGAACTTGATCCGCGCGAAGGCATACGCGGCCAGCGAGCAGGAGAGCAGCACCCCGATCACCGAACCGACCGCGAGGAAGGCCGAGTTGTAGAAGAAGGTGGAGATCGGGATGTCGGCGAGCCCATCGGCGAGCCGGGTGTAGTTCTTCGCGACCGGATCGGTCGGCAGCAGCTGCAGACTGCCGATGATCTCGTCGCCCTCCTTGAAGGAGGCCCCGATCAGCCACACCACGGGGTACAGCACGACGGCAAGGACCGCGAGTGCTCCGGCATGCCAGGCCAGCGAACCCCGCACACGGCGGCTTGAGTTGGCCACTGCGGCCGGTGGTGCGCTCATCGGGCGCCCTCCTCGTAGTGCACCCAGCGCTTCTGGGACCAGAACAGGACCGCCGTGACCAGCGCGACCGCGACGAGCAGCATCCACGCCATGGCGGAGGCCAGGCCCATCCGGCTGTTCTCGAAGCCCTGGACGTAGAGATAACAGGTGTAGACGAGCGATCCGTCGGCCGGACCGCAGGCGCTGCCGCCCGCGCCGCCGCCGACGATGTACGCGGAGGCGAAGATCTGGAACGAGTGGATGGTCTCCAGAAGGATGTTGAAGAACAGCACCGGGGAGATCATCGGCAGCGTGATGCTCCAGAACCTGCGCCAGGGTCCCGCGCCGTCCACCTCGGCCGCCTCGTACAGCTCTCGCGGTACCTGCTTGAGGCCGGCCAGGAAGATGACCATCGGGGCACCGAACTGCCAGACGGTGAGCCCTACCAGGGCGTACAGGATCCACTGCGGATCACCGATCCAGCCGCCCACGTCCACGCCGAAGAAGGTGCGCTGCGCTTTGTCGACCGGGCCGTCGTCCGAGAAGATCGCCTTCCAGACGATCGCGACGGAGACACTGGCGCCGATCAGCGAGGGCGCGTAGAACGCGGCACGGTAGAAGCCCTGGCCGCGCCGCTTCTGCGCGAGCAGCAGCGCGACGCCGAGGGCGAGCAGCAGCTTCAGCGGGGTGCCGATGACGACGTACCACAGGGTCACCGAAACGGAGTGACGCCAGCGGGGGTCGGCGAACATCTCCTCGAAGTTCGCGAGGCCGATCCACTTCGGGGCGTCGAAGAGGTTGTAGTCGGTGAACGCGAAGTACAGGGAGGCGATCATCGGGCCCGCGGTGAGCAGCAGGAACCCGGCGATCCAGGGGGACATGAAGAGATAGCCGGCGAGGTTCTCCCGCCGGGCCCGCCGCTTCAGTGCGGCGGCGGGGTCCGGCGAGGGCGCCGGAGCGGAGCGCGGGCCGGGCACCTTGGTGCCCATGCCTCGCGCCTCCGTTGCTCGGACGTCGGTCACAGTGGGGCCCATCAGCTGCCGAGAGCCGTCTTCGACTCGGTGAAGAACTGCTTGACCGCCTCGTCCACCGAGCGCGTGCCCAGGCCGACTTCCTCGGCGAGGCGCATGAACGCCATCTCGCAGACGTCGGCGCCCGCCGGGTGCGGCGTAATGGGCTCGAGGACACCGGCGGCGACCAGGGACTCCTCGTACGCGGCGATCTCCTTGGCGACCGGGTCGGTCGGCTTGAAGGCCTCGTACTGTGAGGTGGTGGACGGGACGCCGCGGTCGTAGCCCATGATCTTGGCGACCTCGGGGTCGTGCACCATGAAGTCGATGAACTGGGCGACTTCCTTGGGGTGCTTGGTGCGCTTGGAGCCGCTGAGCATCAGCGAGCCGAGGTACTGGCCGGTCTTCTTGCCGTCGGTGGTGGGGATCGGCGCGAGACCGTACTCGCTCTTGCCCTCCGCGGTATAGCGGTTGGTGAAGTTGTCCCAAGTGAACTCGCCGGCCGCGAGCTCGGCGGTGACCGCCGACTTGGGCTTGGCCTGGACGACCTTCTTGGTGGGGGCGACGAGGCCGGACTCGGTGTCCTTCTTGCCCTTCTCCCACCACTGCTTGAGGTCGGCCTCGGTGAAGCCGAGGCTCTTCTCGGTGAAGAAGGCCTTGCCGTTCTGGCGCAGGTAGAGGTCGTACAGGTACATGACCCCGTACATGCCGCTGTCGCCGGCGCGGTCCGTCTTGTCGCTGATGGACTTCAGCGCGGCGTCGAACTCGTCCCAGGTCCAGCCCTGTTCGGGCTTGACGCCGGCCTTGGTGTAGACGTTCTTGTCGATGACGAGGGCCATCGAGTTGCTGCCGACCGGGACGCCGAGCAGCTTGCCGTCGACCTCGCCGAACTTCTCCAGACCGGCCCGGAAGCCCTCCAGGCGGAGGTGGCCCGCCTTGGCCTGCGGGTGCAGGTCGAGGAGCACGTTCTTGGCGTCGTACTTGCGCAGGAAGCCGATGGCGTTCTGGAAGACATCCGGCGGGTTGCCGCCGGACGCCTGGGTGTTGAACTTCTTCCAGAAGTCGGGGTAGGGCTGGAAATCGGTCTTGATCTTGATCTTCGGGAACTTCTTCTCGAAGAGTTTGATCGTTTCATTGATCCGCTTGGCCCGGTCGTCCGCACCCCACCAGGAGTACCGCAGGGTCACGGTCCCGTCCCCCGCGCCGGCCCCGCCGCCGCAACCGGCTGTCGTCAGGCCGAGAGCGGCCACGGAACCGCCGGCGATCTTGAGCATCGCGCGCCGGTCAACACTCCTGGATTCGTGCATGGTTGAGCCCCCTACTGCGGATTGAAACGTTTTTAGTAAGCGCTTGCTGGGTCAAGGTAGAGACCCCCGTTCACATACGTCAACGGGTAGGACGGCATAAATTCGAAGCGCTTCGAAACGGGGGTCTCCACACAGCGCCGCCCCAGGCTCAGCTCAGCCTGATCACGTTCCACGAGAGCGGCTCGAGCACGGCCTTCAACGTGCCGCCGTCCAGGGCCGATCCGCTGATCCGGTGCGGCGTGACACGCTCCGGATCGTCGAGGGTGTTGCGCGCGTCGGGGTCGGCGTCGGACAGCGCGGTGTGCTCGGTCAGCTCGCTCAACTCCAGTCCGTGCAGGGCGACTTCGAGCGGCAGCTCCTGGTCCTGGCTCCGGTTGACCGCGAACACCGTGACCGTGCCGTCCTCGCCGCGTACCGCCGTGGCGTGCAGGAGCGGCACCTCGCCGTACTTCTTCGTCTCGTACGTGGGCGAGTCCACGCGGACGTCGAGGACCTCGCCACGGCCGTACCGGGAGGCCTCGGCGAACGGGAAGAAGGTGGTCTGCTTCCAGGCCGCACCGCCCGGCTCCGTCATGATCGGCGCGATGACGTTGACCAGTTGGGCCAGGCACGCGACCGTCACGCGGTCGGCGTGGCGGAGCAGCGCGATCAGGAGCGAGCCGAAGACGACGGCGTCGGTGACGCTGTAGTTGTCCTCGAGCAGGCGCGGCGCCTCGGGCCAGTCCAGGGGGTTGCTCTCGGCCTCCTCCTGGGTCTTGGAGAGGTACCAGACGTTCCACTCGTCGAAGGAGAGGTTGATCTTCTTCTTCGACTTGAGCTTCGCGCCGATGTGGTCGCAGGTGGCGACCACGTTCTCGATGAAGGACTCCATGTCCACGGCCGAGGCCAGGAAGGAGTCCACATCGCCGTCGAGCGGCTCGTAGTACGCGTGCAGGGAGATGTAGTCGACGACGTCGTACGCCTCCGTGAGCACCGTCGCCTCCCACTCCGCGAAGGTGTCCATGCCCGAGCCCGACGAACCGCAGGCGACCAGCTCGACGTCACGGTCGATCTGACGCATCGCGCGGGCGGTCTCGGCCGCGAGGCGCCCGTACTCCTCGGCGGTCTTGTGGCCTGTTTGCCAGGGCCCGTCCATCTCGTTGCCCAGGCACCACAGGCGGATGCCGTACGGGTCCTTGTCGCCGTGCGCGGCCCGCAGGTCCGAAAGGGCGGTGCCCGAGGGGTGGTTGGCGTACTCCTGCAGCTCGATGGCCTCGGTGACGCCCCGGGTGCCGAGGTTGACGGCCATCATCGGCTCGGCCTGCGGGCCGACCTTCTTGAGGAAGTCGATGAACTCGGAGAGCCCGAAGCGGTTGGTCTCCGTGGACCTCCACGCCAGGTCGAGACGGCGCGGACGCTCGTCGACGGGGCCGACGGAGTCCTCCCACTTGTAGCCGGATACGAAGTTGCCGCCGGGGTAGCGGATCGCGGTGACGCCCAGTTCCTTGACGAGTTCGAGGACGTCTCCGCGCAGGCCGGCCTCGTCGGCCGTGGGGTGTCCGGGTTCGAAGATGCCGGTGTAGACACAGCGGCCGAGGTGCTCGACGAAGGAGCCGTACAGACGGGGGTCGACCTTGCCGACGGTGAAGGCGGGGTCGAGGGTGAAGCGGGCGGTGCGGGACATGGGTGACCTTCCTGTGGTGCGTTCGCGGCGATGCCGCCTGTTGTCACGAAATGGCCTGCGCGCGGGTTCAGCGCACGTCGGGCCAGCCGTCGGCGCCCCAACTGATCTCGTTCAGACCGAGCTTGGGTGTGCCGCTGTCGGTGGCGTCGTAGTAGTGGTATGCGAGGGTGTCGCGGCCGCCCTCGCTCAGCACGGACTGGCCGCCGGGACCGATGAAGGTGCCGTGCCCGGCGAGCAGCAGGTCACCGCCCCCTTCGAGCATCGGCTTGCCGGTCGAGTCCTTGTAGGGCCCGGTGACCGAAGCACTTCGGCCCACGCGGATCCGGTACGTGGAGTCGGTGCCCGCGCAGCACGCGTCGTACGAGGCGAAGAGGTAGTAGTAGCGGCCGTGCCTGACGATCTCCGGACCCTCCACCGCGTACGGAAGGTCGGGGCGCGTGGCGAGGTGGCCGATCTGCGCGCCGGGCCTCGCCTTGCCGGTGTCCGGGTCGAGTTCGACGATCCGGATGCCCGACCAGTAGGAGCCGAAGGCCATCCAGAGCTTGCCGTCGGCCTTGATCACGGAGGCGTCGATGGCGTTGTACGGGTCGGTCTTCTCGGAGGAGAAGACCTTGCCCCGGTCCTCCCAGGTCCCCGGCATGCCGGACGCGGAGGTGGCCACGCCGATCGCGGAGTGGTTGGTGCCCCAGGACGAGACGGCGTAGTACAGCCAATATGTGCCGTCCCGGCGGATCAGGTCCGGAGCCCAGGGGTCGCTGGTGGCGCTGTAGTCCTTCCACCAAGCGGGCGGTGCGGCGAAGGCGTTGCCCGCGTCCTGCCAGTGCTTTCGATCGTCGGACAGCCGGGCGCCGATGATGCCGCCGGTGGAGTAGGCGACGTACTTGCCGTTCTTCAGGCGCATCAGGGTCGGGTCGTGGATGATCTCCTGTCCGGTGATCTCCTGCGGGTCGGGATAGGCGGTGTCGGCCCGGGCGAGGGTGGGCAGCAGGGCGAGCAGCGCGCCTGCGCCGACCGTGGCGATGCGGGTACGGGTGCGCCTACGGGTGCGTATCAACTCACGTACTCCTGACAGGGGTTACTGACCTGCGAGGCCGGTGTGTGCGACACCCGCCACGATCTGGCGCTGGAAGAAGACGAAGACCACGATCAGCGGAAGTCCCGCCATCAGACCGCCGGCCATGAGCTGCGCCCACTGGACTCCGTAGGAGTTCATGACGGTCGCGATGCCGTTCGGCATGGTCATCAGGTCGGGGTTGTTGGTGATCATGTACGGCCACAGGAAGTTGTTCCACGAGGCGATGAACGTGAAGATGCCGACCGCGGCGAGCGAGGGCCGTGACAGCGGAAGCACGATCGTGAAGAAGATCCGCCAGCGGCCCGCGCCGTCGATGAACGCGGCCTCCTCCAGCTCGCGGGGAATGCCCTGGAAGAACCGGTAGAGGATGTAGACCATCGCGGCCGGCGCGCACTGGGGAAGGATCATGCCCCAGTACGTGTCGACCATCCCGAGGGACTGCACGGTGGTGAACAGCGGCACGCCGAGCACGGCGGGCGACACCATCAGGCCGGCCATGACCAGGGCCATCAGGGCGCTCTTGCCGCGGAACTCGGTGCGCGCGAAGCCGTATCCGGCGAGTGCCGAGACCAGGACCACGATGAAGGTGACGCAGACCGAGACGACCAGGGAGTTCACGAACCAGTTGGTGATGTTCCCGGTCTCGAAGATGTTCGTCCAGGCCTGCCCCGTCCAGTCCTTCGGCAGCCACTGGACGGGGACCGCGACGGCCTCCTCCTCGGACTTGAACGAGGTGAACAGGGTCCAGACCAGGGGCGCCACGAGGACGGCGGAGACCAGCAGCCCGACGGCGGTGAGGACGATCTGGCTCGGCCGCCACCTGCGGCGGTGCACTCCCACGGCGACGCTCATCGGACGCCCTCCTCACGCTTGCGCAGCAGCCACATACGTGCCAGGGCGAAGGCCGCGATGATCACGAAGAACAGGATGGAGATCGCGGAGGCGTAGCCCACGCGGTAGCTGGTGAAGCCCTGTTCGAGGGTGTACTGGACCATGGTCCGGGTCGATTCCTCGGGTCCTGGGCCGAACTCGTACATCACCACGACCTGGTCGAACACCTGGAGCGAGGCGAGGATCTGCAGCGCCACGACGAGGCCGGTGATGGAGCGGAGCAGCGGCAGCGTGATGTGCACCAGACGGCCCCACGGTCCCGCTCCGTCCAGGGCGGCGGCCTCGTACAGATGCCGGGGGATGTTCTGCAGGGCGGCGAGGTAGAGCAGGAAGCTGAAGCCGACGGTCCACCACAGGGTGGCGACGACGACCGCGGTCATCGCCGTGGACTTCTGGGTCAGCCAGGCCGACTCCATGCCGAAGACATGGTCCATCAGGCCGGTGTCGGGGTTGAACATCCAGCGCCACATGTTGCCGACGACGGCGGACGGCAGCAGGAACGGCGCGAAGAAGCAGAGCCGCCACAGCCACTTGGCGTGCTCGATGTGGTGCGCGAGGAGCGCGAGCAGCAGGGCGAGGACGACGATGCAGGGCACGACCAGGAGCGTGAAGTACGCGCTGTGGCCGAGGGATTCCCACACCAGTGGGTCCTTCAGGGCCTCGGTGTAGTTGTCGAAGCCGACGAAGCTCGCGTCCTCACCGGTGATGTTGGCGTCGGTGAAGCTCAGCCACAGGCCGCGCGCCAGCGGGGTGAGGACGAACAGGGCGTACAGGAGCAGGAACGGCGCGACGAACCAGCCGCCGTGCTGGAAGGCGCGTCCGAGGCGGGCGCGCGTGCTCGCCTCGGCGGTGGCGGCGACCGGGCGTATCGCACGCGGGGCGGCCGGGGTCCCGACGGTGGTCATCCGGACCGAGGGCGTCGCGGCCGGGCTCATCTCGGCTGAGGTCACGAGGCGTCGCCTCCCATCGGGTTCTTCATGTCCAGGAGTTGCTCCAGGACGCGCCGCATCCGGCGGGCCGCCTGGTCGGGCTTGGCGGAGCCGAGGTTGGAGGAGACGATCACGGGGCCGATGCGCTGCGAGAGGGTGCCGGAGGAGCCGGCGAACCAGGCCTCCGGTTCCAGTGCCATGTTGTCCATCGCCGAGGCGTACTCGGACTGCGGCTCCAGCTTCTGATACGCCGGGTCGTCGAGCGTCGGCAGATACGCGGGGATGTGGCCGCCCGCGGCCCAGTCCACCGCGTGCTGCACGACATACGCGGCCAGTTGGTGGGCCGCCGCGTTGGAGGCGCCGCCGCGGCCGCTCTGGTGGGGCAGCACGAAGGCGTGCGACTCGGCCTGGGTGGCGGGCTTGCCGAAGACCGCGGGCAGCGGGGCCGCACCGTAGTCGATCTTCGGTCCCGAGTAGACCGGCACGGACCAGCAGCCTTCCCAGACGAAGGCGCCGCCGTTCATGAAGTGCTCCACGTCGGGGACACCCGCGATGCTGTAGCCGTCGGTGACATGCCGGCGCAGGAACTCGAGGACCTCGACGGCCTTGTCCTCGTCGAAGGTGACCTCGGTGAGGTCCGCGTTGTAGTAACTGCCGCCCGCCTGCGCGTAGAACGACAGGAAGAACCACCAGGAGAAGTTCTGGTCGAAGGCGTGGATGCCGACGGCCTGGAGGCCCTTCCTGACGGCCTTGCGCGCGGACTTCAGCGCGGCGAACCACTCGTCCACGGAGCCGATCGGCACGAGCCTGCCGTCGTCGCCGAGCAGTCCCGCCTGCTTGCAGACGTCCTTGCGGTAGAAGTTCAGCTGCGGGTGGATGTCGAGCGGGAGCGCGTAGAGCTTGCCGTCGACGACGGCCCGCTTCCACAGCGCCGGGTTGAAGTCCGCTTCCTTCACGCCGTACTTGGCGAGCAGTTCGATGTCGAACGGATCGAGCAGCCGCTGCGGCGCGAAGCCGGCGAGCCGCCCCAGATGCATCACCCCCAGCTCGGGGGCGCGGCTGCCCGAGGCCGTCATGGCCAGCTTGGTGTAGTACGGGTTGCCCCAGCGCAGCGTCGAGTCCTTGACGTCGATGCCCGGGTTCGCCTTGCGGAAGGCGTCGAGCATCCTGATCATGTTGATGCCGTCGCCGCCGGAGAAGAGGTTCCAGTAGCGCACGCGCGTGCCGGCTCCGGAGGCGAGTGCCGAGGCGCCGCCGCCGGCCGCGGCGAGGCCGAAGCTGCCGGCAACGGCGAGGCCGCCCGCGGCGGCGAGCAGATTTCTGCGTGTCAGGTCAGGCCGTCCCATGCCCTGCCTTACTGTTCGAGATATCGAATGGCGATCGCAACTTCGAACGGGACCGTAGATTGCAAGCGCTTTCGAGTCAATGGGCCCGGCGCCGGTCGACCGATATCACGGTCAGCGTCCGAAATCCCGCGCAGCGCTGCCCACTTGGCCGTTCCTCGAGGGCACGTGTGCCGGCGTGGGCATCGTGGACACCGACCTGCGCCTCCTGTACGCCAACGAAGCGCCGGCCCGGATGCCCGGCATCCCGTCGGCGGGCTGCCGCGACCGCTCCCTCGAGGAGGTGCTGCCGGGTCTGGAGACCGGGGAAGAGGAGCTCCGGCAGCTCCTCGAGGACGGCGAGACCCGCGAACCGACCTCGTACGGGACGGTGGACGGACCGCAGGATCCACAACGGCGCTGCCGGCACGGCGTCTACCACCGGCTGGAGGACGACGAGGGGATCGTGCCGGCCCTGGCCGACGTCGCCGGTGCGGAGGTCCTCGATCCCGAGATCGCCCACCATGCGCGACCCCGCAGCCCGGGGTGGTGCGGCTGCGGCGGTCCGCGCTCGCCGCCGCGGCGGACGACCAACTCACAGTGCACCAGCTCATCGAACGGGTCGACGCCGACAGCGTCGCGGCGCACATCGACCGCGCCGCGACCTGCCTGCTTGTCGAGTTCGACCCGGTCCGCGGGGTGCGCTCGTACGCCAGCGCCGGGCATCTGCCGCCCGCCGTCCTGTATCCGGACCGGACGATCGAGGTCCTGCCGCTGGCTCCGGGTCCGCCCCTGGGCACCGGCCTCGGCGGTTACGCGACCTTCCGCTGTCCCGTGCACCCCGGTGCGGTGGTGCTCCTCTACACCGACGGACTCGTCGAGCGCCGCGGCCAGGACATCGAGCAGTGCGTACAGCGCCTGGAGCATCTGCGGCTGCGGCCCGATCTGCCGCTCCCCGGGGTGATCCGGAGCGTGCTCACGCAGCTGTCCACGCATGCCTCCGAGGACGACGTCGCCGTCCTGGCCGCTCGGCTGCATCCACGGTGTACGTGAACTCCGCAGCGCCCCCGTACCGCTCCTAGTGCCAGTTGCTGATCCTGACGTCGTCCGGCGCGGGCTCCCCCTTGCCGGTCTCGAGCAGCTTCTTGAGGCTCATCAGAAAGGTGGCCCACTTGGTGCTGCAGTGGTGCATGAACTCGCCCGGCTCCTTCCACCCTTCGTGCCGGAACAGGACGATCGTGTAGGCGTCCTCCTGCTTCAGCTCGAAGACGATCCGGGTGCCGATCCACTCCTTCGGGCCGTCGACGACCTCCCAGCGCACCCGCTCGGCGGGCTCGTTCTCCAGCACCTTCATGTCGAAGCCGTCCGGCATCGGCACTCCGTGGAAGCGGAACCGCAGGATTCCGCCCACCTCGCTCTCGCCGGACGTCTCCCGTGTCCACCAGCCCGAAAGGCCTTCGACCGTGGTGAGTGCGTCGTAGACCTCCTCGCGCGAGGTGGTCGTTCCGATCCTGTGCAGAATGTCGACCATTGCGTGCCTCTTCTCGTGTGGGCGCCCGCGTGCGGGCGCGGAGGATCAGCGGTCCTGTCTGTCGTGCGTGTGCTGTTCTCGCCGGAGGATCAGCCGTCCTGCCTGTCCTGTTCTCGCTGGATCGCCTCGGCGATGCGCTTGATGCGCTGCAGTCGGGCGTCCCAGGCGGCGGTCACCGTCGACAACTGCGCGACGGCGCGCGCCAGTTGCCCTTCGTCCACGCGGTAGCGGCGCTCGCGCCCCGCGGCCGCGGAGTGCACCAGACCGACCCGTTCGAGCAGGTGGAGGTGTTTGGCGATGGCCTGGCGGGTCACTGGCAACCGGTCGCTCAGCGTGGTCGCCGTCCCGCCCCCTTCGGCGAGCATCAAGTCGAGCATCCGGCGCCGGGTGGGGTCGCCCACCGCCGACCAGAGCTCGTCGTCGATGGTGTCGCTCACGCCGAGGACACCAGCCGGCCGGCGTAGGCGACCAGGCGGGGCAGGAAGTGGTTCCAGCCGTTGACGTGGTCGTCGTACTCCTGGGCGCGCTCCGCGTCCTCGGCGTACTTCTCCGTGAATCCGGTCTCGCTGAAGCGCAGCAGCGTGCCCGCACCGTCCGGGATCAGCTCGAAGGTCACCAGGAAGGAGTTCTCCGGCGTGGCGACCTCACCCTCGCCGTAGGCCCAGCGGAAGCGGAACAACTTGGGCGGGTCGGCCTCCAGGACCGTGAGCGGTACGCACTTCTCCTCGCCGAACGCGATGACACCGGTGCCACCGGGAGCCGGCGTGTACGCGGCCTCGTCCGGCCACCACTCCCGAACATGCTCGGGCGCACTGACGACCTTGTAGACCACGTCGGGTGCGGCTTCGATACGGATCTCCCGCTCGATGCTCGCGTGCTTCATGATGTCCTCCATCGTCGCGCAACCTTTCGTTGCACATAACGCTAGAGCACTCCACCCCGATGCGCAACCATCGGTTGCACGTCGAGACGGATGCGCCGCGCCAGGATCCCTGTCGCCTCAGTCGAGCACCGCCGTCGCCTCGACCTCCACCAGGAGGTCGGGCTCCCCCAGCGCCGCGACCCCGAGGAGCGTGATCGGCTTGACCGGGTCCACGCCGAGCTTCGCCGCCGCCCGCGCCACGCCCTCCCCCAGGAGCGGCATCTTGTCGGCGGTCCAGTCGACGACGTAGACCGTCAACTTCGCCACGTCGTCGAAGGATCCGCCGACCGCCGCGAGGGCGGTGGCGATGTTGAGGTAGCACTGTTCGACCTGGGCGGCGAGATCGCCTTCGCCGACCCGGTTCCCGCCGGCGTCGCGCGCGACCTGCCCCGCGAGGAACACCAGGCGCGATCCGGAGGCAACGGACAGCTGCCGGTACACCTCGGGCTGCGGCAGCCCCTCGGGATTGATCAGTTTCACGGTCACGACTGCTCCCTGTGCTCGAGGCCTGCGGTCGGGCACCCACTAAACCATAACGCTGCTATGTATTGTGCTGCCATGGCACGAACGAAGGACCCCGCCGTCCGCGCCCTGCTGATCGAGCGGGCCGCCCAGATGCTGCGCACCCGCGAGCCGGTCACCCTGCGCGCCCTCGTGGCGGGCACCGGCGTCTCGACGATGGCCGTCTATACGTACTTCGACGGCATGGAGGGCCTGTGGCGGGCCATGCGCCAGGAGGGCTTCCAGCGCCTCGCGGCACGGCTCGCCGAGGTCCCCATGTCCCCCGATCCGGTACGGGACTTGGCCGCGCTCGGTGCCGCCTATGTGGACAACGCCCTGCACAGTCCCGATCTCTACCGGATCATGTTCGACGCCGAGTTCGCGCTCGAGGACGCTGCGGCCGCGGACGAGACCCTGCACTGCCTGGTGCGCACCGGTGAACGGGCGAAGGCAGCGGGGCGCTTCCGCGAAGATGTCGACCCGCTGGAACTGGCCACCCAGAGCTGGGCCATCGGCCACGGCCTGGCGTCGTTGGTGGCGACGGGCCCCCTCCCCCGCCCCGCCCTCGCGCATGCCGTGCCACTGCTCACTGCACTGTTCGTCAGCGCCGGGGACAGCCCGGCCGGCTGCCGTCGCTCGGTCGAACTCGGCTGGCGGCTGGAGGAGTAGCCGGCACGGACGGAGAGACTGGACTCCGGCCCTCCGAACACGACTTGGCCGAGCACCCCAACGGGTGCTCGGCCACGTCTGCCTGCCGGTCGACCGAGGTCAGGCCGCGTGCTTCTTCGCGTACGCGCGGGCGTAGGCGTCGCCGCCGACGAGGGCGTCGGCGACCATGGCGGGGGTGACCGTGAACGGCATGTTGTGCGTGGTCTCGCCCTCCGCGGTGGAGGCCCGCCCGATGGCCAGGAGCTCCTCGCGGCCCGCGTCGCCGAGTCCGACCTCGGCGAGGGTGGTGGGCAGCCCGACCGCACGGCTGAACTCGAGGTAGGTGTCCAGCTCCTCGGTCGGCGCGCCTTCGAGGACGAGCTGGGCGAGGGTGCCGATGTTGACCTTCTCGCCGTGCATCATGCCGTGCACCTTGTGCGACACGGTCAGTCCGTTGTGGATGCCGTGCGCGGCGGCCAGACCACAGCTCTCGAATCCGAGTCCGGACAGCAGCGTGTTCGCCTCGGTGATCTTCTCCAACGCCGGGGTGACCACGTGCTGTTCGGCCGCCAGACGCGCTTGCGGTCCGTACTCCATGAGCGTCTCCCAGCACAGCTTCGCCAGCGCGAGGGAGGCGCCGGTGGCCAGACCGCCCGCCATCGCGGTGCGCTCGGCGGCCACGCAGACGCGGGCCTCGTACCAGGTGGCCAGGGCGTCGCCCATGCCGGAGACGATGAACCGGGCCGGGGCGCCGGCCACCAACCGGGTGTCCACCAGGACCAGGTTGGGGTTGCGGGTGAAGAAGGAGTAGCGCTCGAAGGCGCCTTCCTCCGTGTAAATGACGGCCAGCGCGCTGGTCGGCGCGTCGGTGGAGGCCACCGTCGGCGCGGAGACGACGGCGATGTCGCCGCGGGCGTGACCGACTGCCTTGGCGGTGTCGATGGCGGTGCCGCCGCCGATCCCGACCACCACATCCGCGCCCGCGTCCTTGGCCACCGCGGTGATCCGGTCGATCTCCGCCTGGGTGCACAGACCGCCGAAGGTCTCCTTGGTCAGCTTCACCCCGGCCGCCGACAGCGACTGCGTGACCGCCTCGTCCACCAGCGCCCACACCCCGGCGTCCGCGAGCACCACCGCGTTCTCGCCGAGCCGCGCGACGTGCTCGCCGAGCGACTGCATGGCGCCCGCGCCCTGCACGTACTTCGGCGGGCTGATCAGCATCCGAGTGGCGACCGAATTCATGATGAAACCTCCTGTGACGGGCCGTACAGACGACGGTCCATTCCTGCACCATCGAAGAAATAAAAGGAGCCGACCGGCAAATTGGCGGCAATTGCGGCGCTGCCGGTGACCGGAGTGTGCCACACGAAAACACCACCGCCAAACCCTGCAGATTCTGCAGAACACCAGGCCAAGAAGGGGTCCTTCTCTCCCCCGAGCCGGGACCAAAGACCCATGGCGCACCCCGCAGCCGAGCATAATCTTCACGTAAAACTGCACGCGGAGAAACAGCGAATTCTGGAATTCATGAACGTGTTCTTTCCGAAAATGCAGTGGTACGGAAATCAAAGGAGACCTCCGTCGTGAAGAAGCTGATCAACGCCCCGGAGACCGTGGTCGCGGACGCCCTGCGCGGGATGGCGGCCACCCATCCCGAGCTGTCCGTGGACGCCGAGGCGGGCGTCGTGCTGCGCTCCGGCGGGAAGGTGCCCGGCAAGGTCGGCATCCTGTCCGGCGGCGGCAGCGGTCATGAGCCCCTGCACGCGGGCTTCGTCGGCCACGGCATGCTGGACGCGGCCGTCGCGGGACCGGTCTTCACCTCGCCCGTCCCGGACCGCATCGGCCAGGCCACCGCCGCGGTCGACGCGGGCGCGGGCGTCCTGCACATCGTCAAGAACTACACCGGCGACATCCTCAACTTCGCGATGGCGGCCGAGGACGCCGACGACGACGGCATCAAGGTCGAGACCGTGGTGGTCGACGACGATGTCGCCGTCGCACGCGGCGAGGGCGCGGGTCGCCGCGGCACCGGCGCCACCCTGTTCGTGGAGAAGCTCGCCGGCGCGCTCGCCGAGACCGGTGCGCCGCTCGCCGAAGTGGCCGCGCTGGCCCGCAAGGTCAACGAGCGCAGCCGCAGCTTCGGTGTCGCCCTCTCCTCCTGTACGACGCCCGCGAACGGCGCCCCGAACTTCGAACTCGGCGAGAACGAGATCGAGATCGGCGTGGGCATCCACGGCGAGCCCGGCCGCCGCCGCGGCCCGCTCACCACCGCCGCCGAGACCACCGGGATCATGCTGGACGCGATCCTCGAGGATCTGCCGGAGGAAGCGGGCGACCCGGTGATCCTCCTGGTCAACGGCCTCGGCGCGACCCCGCCCGTCGAGCTGTACATCGTCCGCGCCGAGGTCGAGCGCGTGCTCGCCGCCCGCGGCATCCAGGTGGCCCGCTCCCTGGTCGGCAACTACGTCACCAGCCTCGACATGGCCGGCTGCACCCTCACCGTGTGCCGCGCCGACGAGCAGATGCTGCGCCTGTGGGACGCACCCGTGCACACCCCGTCGCTGCGCTGGGGCGCGTGAGCCTCGCCGTCGCCCAACGGCCACAACTTCCCGTCAGCAAGTCCGCAACTTCCAGGAAGAACCCCTCATGACTGCCGTCCCCGTCCTCGACACCGCCTACTTCCTGCGCTGGCTGTCCGCTTCCTCCGAGCTCTTCCGGCGCGAGGGAGCCCGTCTGACCGCACTCGACGCCGCGGTCGGCGACGGTGACCACGGCGCCAACATGGTGCGCGGCTTCGACGCCGTATGCGAGGCCGTCGAGCAGAACGCGCCCGCCACGCCCGGCGAGTTGTTCGCCCTGGCGGGCACCACGCTCACCAACTCCGTGGGCGGGGCGTCCGGTCCGCTGTTCGGCATGGCGCTGCGCCGCACCGGAAAGCGGCTCGGGACGGGCGAGCCGGTCACGCCGGACGAGCTGGCCGCCGCGCTGCGCGCCGGCGCCGAGGCCGTCGGCAAGCTGGGCGGCGCCGTGCCCGGCGACTCGACGCTGCTCGACGCGCTGCTCCCCGCCCTGGACGCCTTCGACGGTGACGGCACCTTCGTCGCCGCGCGCGACGCGGCCCTGGCCGGCGCCGAGGCCACCGGGCCCATGCAGGCCAAGAAGGGCCGGGCCAGTTACCTGGGCGAGCGCAGCATCGGCCACCAGGACGCCGGTGCCCACTCCGTCGTGCTGCTCTTCGACGCGCTGGTCCTCGCCGCCGATCCCGGCTGGACGCCGGCGCCGGTGGCCGTCGCCGAGCCCTTCGTCGCGGAGACCGCCGCGCCCAAGGTCGGCCGGGTCGGTGTCGTCCTCGTCTCGCACAGCCGTGAAGTGGCCGAGTCCACCGTCGAGTTGGCCAAGGCCATGGTCGGCTCCGGCGATGTCGCCCCGGTGTACGCGGCGGGCGGCACGGACGACGGCCGCGTGGGCACCAGCGCGGAGCGCATCCACGCCGCCGCCCTCAAGGCGGACGAGGGCAAGGGCGTGGCGATCCTGTGCGACATGGGCAGCGCCGTCCTGACCGTCCAGGCCCTGCTCTCCGGCACCGACGACCGCACCATGCCGGCCGACACCCGCATCGTGGACGCCCCGTTCGTCGAGGGCGCGGTCGGCGTCGTCGTGACCGCGTCCGTCGGCGGCGACCTGGACATGGTCCTCGCGGCGGGCGAGGACGCGCGGAACTACCGCAAGGGCTGAGAGCCCACCGCCACGGACCTCCGCATGGGCTGAGGGCCCACCGCCACGCACCTCCGCAAGCGCTGAGAGCCATCCCCCACGGACCTGCGCATGGGCGCCCCAAGCCGGCAAGGCTCGGGGCGCCGCTTCCGTTCACGTGGTCGATATTCTGGCGCGATGGCACAGAGAACTGGTGGTGAGCCCCAGACCGACGGGCGCTCCACCCGCTGGGACGAGCACAAGGCGCAGCGCAAGGTCGAGCTGGTGGACGCGGCGGTCGCGCTGATCGAGGAAGAGGGCTCGTCGTTCCGCGTGGGCCGGCTCGCCGAGCGCGTGGGCCTGCCCCGGTCGGTGCTCTACCGGCACTTCAAGGACCGTGCCACGCTCGACGAGTTGATCCGGCGGCGGGTCGTCGAGTCCTTCATGCGGCGGATGGAGCCCACGATGGGCTTCGAGGGCACGATCGAGGAGTCCGTGGAGCGCGTCGTCGGCGCGCATCTGAGCTGGGTGGCCGAACACCCGCGGCTCTACGCCTACATGGGCGTCGGGGAGCACGCGATGGGCGACGGTTCGCTGGTGGCGGACGCGAAGTCGGCCATCGCGCTGATGCTGGGCGAACGGTTCGGCGACATCCTCAAGGCGCTCGGTATGGGCGAGGCACCGATCCGGTCCGTCGCGGTCGGGATCGTGGGGTTCGTGGACACGGCGGTCAACCAGTGGGTACGGGACCCGCAGCGCGAACTCTCCGAGGACGAGCTGCGGGCGATGCTGTGCCGTTCGGTCTGGGCGGTGCTCGATGCGACGCTGCGGGATCTGGGCGTGGAGCTTTCGCCGCAGCAGAAGGTCTCGGATCTGGAGGGGATCTGAGCGGGTACGGGGACGTCAGTCGCGCGCGGCAGATTCGGCGCGCGCGGCACGCCGCAACGACTCCCCGTCCGTGAGCTTCACCCGCGGCCGGCCCTGCGCCTGCCCCGCCTCCCGCTCCACGCGGTCGATGGCGCGCCACGCCCCCAGCCCCAGACCGGCCACCGCTTCCGTGGCACCCGGCTCCAACTGCCCCAGCAGACCGGCGGCGTAGTCCTCGAGCAGGGACTCGACGGTCTCCTTGGCGCAGGACTTGTTCGTGCCGATGAACCCGGTCGGCCCCCGCTTGATCCAGCCCGCCACGTAGACGCCGTGCTCGACGCGGCCCTGCTCGTGCGGCACGGTCGCGCTGTCCTCGTCGAAGGGGAGACCTGGAACGGGCCGGGCCCGGTAGCCGACCGACCTCAGGACGAGTCCGGTCTCCAGGATCTCCGTGGCCCCGGTGGGCCGTGCCCGTACGGTGCCGTCCTCTTCGGTGCGCAGCTCCGTGGGGGTGATCTCCAGAGCCTGTACGGACTCCTCCCCCATGATCCGTACAGGCGCGGCCGTGAAGCGCAGGACGATGCGACGGGCGCCCTCGACCGGCGCGCGAGAGGCCAGCTCCGCGAGCAGGCGGGTCTTTTCGGTGGCGTGGGCCGCCACTTCCTCGGGCCAGCCCTCCACGCGTATGTCCACGTCCTTCAGCGCACGCAAGGCCAGCAGTTCGGGCACCGTGAACGCCGCCTGGGCGGGTCCGCGCCGGCCGAGCAGCACGACCTCGCGCACGGCACCGGCGCGCAGCGCCGCCAGCGCGCGGTCCGAGATGTCGGTACGGGCGAGTGCCTCCGGATCCGCGGTGAGCACCCGGGCGATGTCGAGGGCCACATTGCCGTTGCCGATGACCACGACCCGCTCCGTATCGAGGGGGTGGTCATCGTGGGCGCGGTCGGGGTGGCCGTTGTACCAGGCGACGAAGTCCGTGGCGGAGACGCTGCCGGGCAGGTCCTCGCCCTCGATGCCGAGCCGCTTGTCGGTCGCGGCGCCGACGGCGTAGATCACCGCGTGGTGTGCGCGCCGGAGATCGTCGTGGGTGAGGTCGGTGCCGATCTCGACGCCGAGGCGGTAGCGGAAACCGGGCTGGGACTCGATGGCACGGAACAGCTCGCAGACCTGCTTGGTGTCCTGGTGATCCGGTGCGACCCCGGCCCTCGCCAGTCCGTACGGGGTCGGCAGCCGGTCGTACACGGTGACCTGCACACCCGGGTGGCGCAGCAACTCGTCAGCCGCGAACAGGCCCGCGGGACCAGCACCGACCACGGCGACGGACAACTCCCCTTCCGGTACCGCACGTTGCCCGGGCAGCACGTACATGGGCGTGCGGTCGGCGTGCGGATTCTGCCGGTAGTAGGACGCGTTGAGCTCCAGGAACGGCAACTCGCCCTCGGTCAGGGCCGTATGGGGCTTGAGGGCGTCGACCGGGCAGGCCGTCGTACAGGCACCGCAGTCCACACAGGTGCGCGGATCGACGTAGAGCATCTCGGCCGTGCCGAAGCCCGGTTCGCCCGGCGCGGGGTGGATGCAGTTGACCGGGCAGGCCAGCACGCAGGAGGCGTCGGCGCAGCAGGAGCGGGTGACGACGTACGGCACGGCGGGCTGGTCTCCGTTCGGGGCGGGGCGGTACGGGGCAAGCGGTGGGTCAGTCGGTGTGCGGGACGGGCTCGCCGCGGAAGCGCGCGGGACGGCCGTCGATGCGCAGCGCCTTCCACACGGGGCGCGACACCTTGTTCATCAGACCGATGTCCTCGGCGAGCATCCGTACGTCGGAGAAGAGCTCGTGGAGCATCTTCCGGCCGGCTTCGGACTTCCAGAACACTTCCTTGACCACCCAGGCGGGGATGCCTACTTCGGCGGCCGACTTCCGGTCGGGGATCATGATGACGTCGCACAGGACCCGCATGATCACCGGGAAGAGCACGGACAGCGCACCGCGACGGGCCTTGCCGAAGCGCGGGACGCGCAGCCGCAGGAACTCATGGGCGAAGGAGATGTGCCGGGCTTCCTCGGCTATGTGGATCTGCATGATGCGCTGCGGGAGCGGGTGCACGGGTTCGCCGCTGCGCAGGGCCGCCTTCTGCAGATGGTCGATCGGCTCCTCGCCGGCGAGGATGCCGGTGAAGAACGCCTCCGGATAGAGCGAACCGGCCAGCGGCAGGACCCGGCTGAGCTGCCGGAACCAGCGCTTCCCGCCCGCGGTGTCCACACCGGTGCGGTTGACCAGCTCCTGGAACATCTGGGTGTGGTGGGTCTCTTCGGTGATCTCGTGGGTGAGATACCGGAACTCCTCGTTGCGGTTGCCCAGTTGGGCGAGGTAGTCGAGCGCTCCGCGCATGAGGAGGTTCTCGAACTGCATCCCCACCTTGGCGATCACCGCCCAGCGCCAGATCCCGATCCTGATCTGCACGTCGAGCGGCTGCTCCCGGTACCAGGGGTGGGCGCCGAGGGCGTCCGCGCTGGTGAGCACCCAGCGTGGATCGCTGGTGTCCACGGCGAACTCGGGGTCGTCCCAGGCGATATCGGTGAAGGCGTTGAAGCTGACGTTCACGGAGCCCTCGGACAGGGTCCGCAGGCGCGCGTCGTATGCCTTCCGGGTCAGGTTCGCGGTCATCGTCGTCCTCGATGGTCGATTGCTGCTGCCTGTACGAGCGGGACTGGAGACGGCCGAATCGGGCCGGCCCGGACACAGTCGAGTCGGGCCGGACCGCAACGGCTGAGCCTCAGGCGGCGGGGAGCGACTCCGCGGCGCCCGCCTTCTCGAACCGCAGCGCGCTGTCGTCGATGGGCGCGTCCTCGAGCATCGCGCGGTCGCGGTAGTAGTTGTTCCACAGCCGCCACGGGTCACGGGTGCCCTGGCGCGGCATGACCTCGTTCGCCCTGGCGATGTAGCCGGAGGTCAGCGCCTCACCCATGACGGAGAACTCGGAACGGTCGCCTTCGCCGGCCACCGGCGTGGCGATGTCGTGCCCATGGCGCCGCATATGGGCGAGCAGCCGGGCGGTGTAGCCGGCCGCCAGGTCCGCCTTCAGGGTCCAGGAGGCGTTGGTGTAGCCGATGACGAGGGACATGTTGGGCACGCCCTCCAGGAGAACGGCCTTGTAGAGAACGCGGTTCGCGATGTCCACCGGGCGCCCGTCGACTGTGAGTTCCATGCCGCCGAGGAGGCGGACGCTGAGCCCCGTGGCGGTCACGACGATGTCCGCCTTCAGCTCCTCGCCGGACTTCAGCCGGATGCCGTCGGCGGTGAAGGTGTCGATGTGATCGGTGGCGACGGACGCCTTGCCGCTCCTGAGCACCTTGAACAGATCACCGCCGGGGACCACGCACAGCCGCTGGTCCCACGGCTTGTAGTGCGGACTGAAGTGGCGCATGTCCACGCTCTTGCCGGCCCGCGCCCGCACCAGGCCGAGGAGCATCTTCCGGGCGAGCCGGGGGTACTTGCGGCAGAACGCGTAACTTCCCCGCTGCAGCGCGATGTTGCGCCCCCGGGAGATCTTGTACGTCAGTCCGGCGGGGGCGCGCAGCTTCTGCAGGACGAAGGTGAGCGGATCGACCTCGGGCAGCGCCAGGACATACGTGGGTGAGCGCTGCAGCATGGTGACATGCTCGGCGGCCTCGGCCATCGCGGGCAGCAGGGTGATCGCGGTGGCGCCGGACCCGATGACGACCACGCGCTTGCCGCTGTAGTCGAGATCCTCCGGCCAGTGCTGCGGATGGACCAGGGTGCCCTGGAAGTCCTCCTCGCCGGGGAACTGCGGGCGGTAGGGCCGGTCGTAGTCGTAGTAGCCGGTCGCACCGATGAGATGGCCCGCGCTGTACGACTCGCGCCCGCCGGTGTTCTCGTCCTCGACCTCCACGTCCCAACGCCCGGTTGCGTACGAGAAGTTCGCGCGGACCGCCCGCCGCCCGAAGCGGATCCGCTCCAGGACGCTGCCGTCGGCCGCGGCGTCCTCGACGTACTGCCGGATCTCCGCGCCGCCCGCCAGGATCCGCGCGCCCCGCCACGGCCGGAAGCCGAAGCCGAACGTGGACATGTCGGAGTCCGAACGGATGCCGGGGTACCGGAAGAGATCCCAGGTGCCGCCGACCCGCGCGCGGCGCTCGAGCACGACCAGTGACGTGCCGGGGGCGTCGCGAAGGACATGGCACGCGGCGCTGATACCGGAGATTCCGGCGCCGATGACCAGGACGTCGACGTGCTGCTGCTCCACTGCGGAGCTCCTCACTCTCGCTCGGACACACCGTTCCACCTCTGTGCGTTCCCGCAATTTACCTGCGACACACTGTTTCAGATACCGGCGGTAACGTGATCCGGGTCACACCCACCATGACCTGGTCGCCGCCGGTTTCCCGCCCGCACAACTCCCCCGTAGCCCTATCCGGCACCGCCTCACGGGTGTATGACCTGACAACAGGATGTCCTGAGCTTTGGTACGAGCCGCTGAGAGAACAGACACCATGGCCCCACGCTGAAGGAGTCCATCGTGAGACGTCATCACCTCGGCCATCCCCTGACACTCGCCCTGGTCACGGCCCTGGCCGCGCTCGCCGGCGCCGCACCCGCCCACGCCGGCGAACTGCCCGTCGTCACCCCCGTATCGGAGACACCGACGCTCTTCGGCGACGAGGAGGGCGGCAACGCCGACGCGGACGACCCGGCGATCTGGCGCAACGCCGCGCAGCCCGGCCGAAGCCTGGTCGTCGCCACCGCCAAGGAGGGCGGGCTGCGCGTGTACGACCTCGAATCCCGTCAAGTCCAGTCCCTGGCGCCCCCGCAGCCGCCCGGCGCGGAGGACGCACCGGGCCGGTTCAACAACGTGGATCTCTTATCGGGGCTCCGGCTGTCCACCGGCCGCGCGGACGTGGCCGTCGTCAGCGACCGCGGCAACGACCGGCTGCGCATCTACCGCATCGACCCGGCCCGCACCGGCGGCCCGCTGACCGACATCACCGACCCGGCCGCACCGCCCGTCTTCTCCGCGGACCAGGAGGAGATCAACGAACAGCGCACCGCGTACGGCCTCGCCACCTGGCAGGACCGGGTCACCGGACGCACGTACGCACTCGTCAGCCGCCGCAACGAAACCCGCCTCGCCCTGCTGGAGTTGCGCCCCACCGCCACCGGCACGGTCGGCTACCAGAAGGTCCGCACCCTCGATCTGCCGTCCTCCTTCCGGCTCCCCGACGGCAGCCAGTGGACCCCGTGCGGGGAACCCGATGAGCGCCCGCAGGTCGAGGGCATGGTCGTCGACCCGGCCAACGGCGTCCTGTACGCGGCGCAGGAGGACATCGGCATCTGGCGCCTGCGCGCCGACCTCACCGGCACGCCGAAGCTCATGGACAAGGTGAAGGAGTACGGCGTCCCCGGCACGTACGACGAAGAAACCGAGGAGTGCACCCCCGGCGCCGACCCCGGGTACGGCGGCAGCCGGCTCTCCGCCGATGTCGAGGGCCTGACGCTGTTCCAGGAATCCGGCGGCGACGGCTACCTCTTCGCCTCCAGCCAGGGCGACGACACCTTCGCCCTCTACGACCGCGAGACCGATGAGGGCAACGAGTACGAAGGCGGCTTCCGCGTAGGCGCTGCGAACCGGCTGCTCGACGGCTCCGAGGAGTGCGACGGCGCCACGGTACTCAACGCCCCCCTGGGCTCCCGCTATCCGCGCGGGCTGCTCGTCGTGCAGGACGGCCACGACACCCCGGCCGTGACCGACGGGAACGGCGAGGAGCGCGAGGCCACCGGCTTCAAGTTCGTGGACCTCGGCGCCTTGATGGACCGCGTCGATCCCTGACGTGCCCGCGCGGCTCCGCCCTCGCAAGGACAGTGCCCTGCACCATCCACGCCATCCACCACGGAGGTACCCGTGTCCGAACTGTCCGCCGACCCACCCGAGTCGGCGACACGACGCCAGGTCCTGGCCCGCACCGGCGCGACCGTCGCCGGTATCGCCTTCGCCGGGGCCGTCCCCGAACTCTTCGCCGGAACCGCGACCGCCGCCACGCATGGTGCGGGTGGCGGGTACGGCCCCCTCGTACCGGATCCGGCCGGCGTGCTCGACCTGCCCAAGGGCTTCCGCTACCGGATCCTCTCCCGCGAGGGCGCGCCCATGCGCTCCGGCCAGGGCGCGGTGCCGGGCAGTCACGACGGCATGGAAGCCATCCGGGGCAGCCGAGGCCGGCTCCATCTCGTACGCAACCACGAGATCCGCCCGGGCGACGGAAAGCCCCCGGTGCCGGCCGCCAAGGGACTCACCTACGACCCGGCGGCCGGCGGCGGCTGCACCCAGCTCACCCTCGACCAGCGCGACCGGCTCCTGGACGAGCGGGTGGCCATCGCCGGCACCGCCGTCAACTGCGCCGGCGGACCCACCCCTTGGCGCACCTGGCTGACCTGCGAGGAGACCGAGGCCAAGGCCGGCGCGAGCGGCTACACCAAGGACCACGGCTTCATCTTCGAGGTCGACCCGGACGACCCGCACCGCTCGGGCGCGGTGCCGCTGACCGCGATGGGCCGCTTCCCGCACGAGGCGATCGCCGTCGATCCCCGTACCGGAGTGGTGTACGAGACGGAGGACGCCTCCAAGCCGTTCGGCCTGTTCTACCGTTTCCTGCCCGACAAGCCCCTCGGCGGCCTCGGCTCGCTGCGCGCGGGCGGGCGCCTCGAGGCCATGCGCGTTCCCGGACTGCCGGACCTGTCGGCGGTCCAGGAGCCGGGGGCGGCCTTCGCGGGCGTCGAGTGGGTGCCGGTACCGGACCCGCTCGCCAAGCAGACCTCCGTACGCCTGCAGGACTACGGGGCGAAGGGCATCACCCGCTCCCAGAAGCTCGAAGGGTGCTACTGGGGCGACAAAGCGGTCTACTTCGTCGCCAGCTACGCCGCCAAGGCCTCCGGCTCGGCGGCCGACCACTTCGGCCAGGTCTGGAAGTACGAGCCGCACCGCCACCGCCTGACCCTGGTGGTCGTCTTCGGCCCCGACACCGACATCCAGCTGCCCGGCGAGTCCCCGGACAACATCACCATCACTCCGCGCGGCGGCCTGATGGTGAGCGAGGACGGAGACGGCGCACAGCACGTGTTCGGCGTGACGCGCGGCGGCGAGGTCTACCCGATGGCCCGCAACCGTCTGAACATCGGCACGGAACAGAGCCCGGAATACGGCGAGTTCGCAGGCGCCACGTTCTCCCCGAACGGCCGCACCATGTTCGTGAACATCTACACACCCGGCACGACGCTCGCGGTCACGGGGCCGTGGCACTGACGAGCCCGGGAACGCGCCGGCCGTGCGGACGCGACAGCGGCGTCCGCACGGCTGGGCAGCGCATTCACTGACCCGCCCGACCGGCCGGGTGCTCGCCGTCGGGACGTTGCGCGGGCTTCCTCAGCTCAGCTCAGCGAGAACGTGGCCAGCCGCAGCCCCTCGCTGAGCACCAGGTAGACGTCCTGCCGCCGGGCAGCGCCCGCGAGCGCGGCCGTCACCTCGGTGTACGCATAGCGGGAGCCGGTGCTCGCCACCGTCGCCCGTCCCGCCGGCCGTCCGTCCGGCGCGCCCAGGCGGACCTCGATCGTCCCCTCGCCCGCACTCTCCTTGGCGATCCGCGCGACCAGGCGCTTCGCCCCGCCCCGCAGGTCCGCGTCGGCGAAGAGCAGCCACGCTCCGGCGGTTTCCGCGCCGACCGCCGTGCCGCGCGGCTTGGCCTCGTCGACCAGCCGTACGCCCTCGTAGTCGTCGAAGTTCTCCGCCCGCGTCGTGCGCGACAGGTCGCGTGGCGGGACGGTCTCGCCGTGCGCGTCCAGGGTCGTGCGGCCGCGGATGGCACCGGACGACGAGCCGACCATGGCCTCGTACGTGCTGTCCTCCACCACCCACCGGGAGCGTGTGACATCCCAGTGCGCCAGGTCCTGGCGCGTCAGCGGCAGCTTCACCGACCGCGTCTGTCCCGGCTTCAGGACGACCTTGCGGAACGCCTGCAGCTTCTTCAGGGGCTGCTTGACGCGCGAGGTGCGCTGCCGGGTGTAGAGCTGCACGACCTCGGTGCCGGTACGGCGCCCGGTGTTGGTGACCGAGACCTCGATGCCGCCGGGGACCGCGCGCGGTGTGCCGTAGCGGAAGGAGGTGTACGACAGGCCGTGTCCGAAGGGGTAGAGGACCTCACCCTTGAAGTACTGGTACGTGCGGTCGAACTTGATGTTGTCGTACTCGAGGATCGAGGGCAGGTCGTCCTCGGAGCGGTACCAGGTCTGGGTGAGCCGGCCCGCGGGGTCGACGTCGCCGAAGAGGACGTCGGCGAGTGCGGTGCCGGTCTCCTGGCCCGCGTGGGTCGTCCAGAGAAGGGCCGGGACGTTCTTCTGCTCCCAGTTCAAAGTGGTGGGGTAGCTGTTCTCCACCACGACCACCGTGCGGGGATTCGCGGCGAAGACCGCCTTGACCAGCGCCGACTGCTCGGCCGCCAGGCCCATGTCCTCGCGGTCGTCGGTCTCGCGGGAGTTGATGAAGGGCATGGAGCCGACGACGACGATCGCGGTGTCCGCGTCCCGCGCGGCCCCCACCGCCTCCTCGACGCCGTCCCGTACGACCTCCCGCGTGTAGCGGGACGCCTCAGCGGCGGAGCCGAGGACGAGGGTGCCGTCCGCTGCCCGGGCGCGCAGGTAGACGTTGTCGCCGAGCCAGTTCTCGTAACCGGAGTACCTCAGCAGGACGCTGCCGTCGCTCTGCTCCTCCAGCTTGAACAGCTGGGACACGAACCAGCCGTTCGGCTGCTCCTGGTCGTTGAAGAACTGGTATCCGCTGCCGTCGGGATCGCGCATGCCGACGACCTTGCCGTTGGCGGCCGACCGCAGGGTGACCACGCCCTGACCCCAGCCGAAGACGTCGAAGTGCTGCGTCTCGCCGGGCTCGGTGGCGCTCTCCTTGAGCGCGGCCCCCGTCGCGCCCGTGCCCGCCGTGATGTACGCCCCGGTGGCGGCGTTCTTCAGCGCGATCCGGTCGACGCCCTCGCTCGTGGTGACACTCGCTCCGGCGCCGAGCCGCTTGGTGATGCCCGCCAACGGCGTCACCTTGTAAGGGAGTTCACCGGAGTACCAGTCGGCGTACAGGGTGTCCGACAGAGGACCGACGACCGCCACCTTGCGCACCTTGCGGGCGTCGAGGGGCAGGGCGCCTTCGTTCTTCAGGAGCACGATCGCCTCGGCCGCGGCGCGGCGGGCCAGGCGCCGGTGCGCCGGGCTGTTGATGACGGACTTGTCGATGCGTGCGTGGGGGCCGCCGTCCTCGTCGAACTCGCCGAGGCGGAAGCGGATGTCCAGGATGTGCCGGACGGCGGTGTCGACGTCCGACTCCTCCAACAGGCCGCTCTTCAGGGCCTCGTTGACCGCGGCGATCGTGTTGGCGGGATTCGCGTCGTCGGTGGTGAAGCTGTCGATGCCCGCCTTGAGGACGGCCGCGTCGGCCTCGGCCAGGGTGTCGAAGTATTTCTGCGAGCCGGTGGCGGGCAGGTTGTTGGGCGCCCAGGCGTCGGTGACGTTCAGGAGGGCGCGGTCGGTCCAGGTGCGCACCGAGCTGTTGAGGTCGGTGACCGTGCAGGGGCGGCCGTTGACGAGGTTGTACGCGGTCATCACACCGCACGCGACATCCGCCTCGATGGCCGCCTTGTACGCCGGCTCCTCGTACTCCTTGTAAAGGCGGGGCCGCACGTCCGAGGACGTCTGGTCCCGCCTGATCTCGTTGTTGTTCGCGAGGTAGTGCTTGACCAGCGGAGCCGTCTTGAGGTGGTCGGGGTCTCCTCCGCTGAGGCCCTTGGCGTAGGCCGTCGAGATGACGCCGGTCAGATACGGATCCTCGGAATAGCCCTCCTCGTTGCGACCCCAGCGCGGATCGCGCAGGAGTTGGACGGTCGGCGACCAGACGTTGAGGCCCCAGCCCTTGGGCCGCTCGTGCTGCAGGCCGCGCACCTCGTCGCCCACGGCGGAGCCGACCTGCTCGATGAGCTCCGGGTTCCAGGTGGAGGCGAGGCCGATGGCCTGCGGGAAGACCGTGGCCGGGCCCAGCCAGGCCAGTCCGTGCAGGGCCTCGGTGCCGGTGCGGAACGCCTTCATGCCAAGGCGCGGGATCGCCGGCTGCCACTGGTGCAGCAGGGAGATCTTCTCGTCGAGGGTGAGCTTGCCGAGCAACTCCTCGACCCGGCCCGCGAGTACACGGGCCTGCGGGGATGCGGCCACGGCTCCGGCGGCCGCCGCGGGCCGGGCTATGGCGCCGGTCAGGGCGACGGCCAGGGGAACGGTCAGCATGGTTCTGCGTCTCACGTACGAGATCCTTCCGATTCAGTCGAATCGCTTCGACTACGGGATGGGTACGGTCAGGGTTCGGGTCATTCCGCAGGTACGTCGGGGAGGTGGGCCCGTCAGCCGTACGTGCTGCGTGGCGAGGTCGTCGCGCGCCGCGTCAGTCGTGGCGGCAGCAGCGTGGACTCGGGCACGGGCAGGTCGTCGAGCTTGCGCTTCAGGAGCTCCACCGCCTCGGCGCCGATCTCCGCCGAGGGGATCGCCACGGACGTGACCGGGACCGGGGCCTGCTCCGCCTGCTCGTCGGGGCAGATCGCCACGAGGGACAGGTCGTCGGGCACGCGCAGGCCCAGCTCCTGGAACGCCTCGATGAGCGGCTGCACCAGGGGTTCGTTGTGCACCACGAGTCCGGTCAGCTCGGGGTGTTCCCGCAGCAGCCGCCGCGCCATCTCCCGCGCCGCCGTCTGTGTCGACCCGCACGGGTGCACCATCGAGGTGAGCCCCCGTTCGTCCGCGGCAGCCGTGAAGCCGTGCGCCACGCGCTGCGCGAATCCGGTCTCACGCAGATACACCTCGGGCGGCGAACCGACCAGCGCCACGCACCGGTGGCCGAGTTCGGCCAGGTGAGTCACACAAGCGGCGCCTGCCGCCTCGAAGTCGAGGTCGATGCAGGTGAGCCCGGCCGATTCCGCGGGAAACCCGATCAGGACGCTCGGCCTGTCGAGCGTACGGAGCAACGGCAGCCGGGCATCGTGCAGTTGGACGTCCATCACGATCAGCGCGTCGACCAGCGCAGTGTCCGCCACGCGCCGCAGGCCCTCCTCGCCCTCCTCCTGTGTGAGCAGCAGCACGTCGTGATCGTGCCGCCGCGCCGCGGTCACCACCGACACCGCGAACTGCATGACCACCGGCACATGCATACCGATACGGAAGGGCACCACCAGCGCGACAACATTGGACTTGCTGCTGGCCAGCGCCCGGGCTCCCGCGTGCGGCCGGTAGCCGAGGGCGCGGATGCTGGCCTCGATGCGCTCCCGGGTCTCCGCCGAGATCGGCCGCTTGCCGCTGAGGGCGTACGAAACCGTGCTCGGTGACACCCCTGCGTGCCGGGCCACATCGGTGATCTTGACCATCAACTCCCCTGCCGGTGGGCTCGTCGGACGGACACGGACACGGACGCGGCTCAGCTCAGGTCCGCCACCGCCACTCCGCTGCCGGCCGCGGCGCGCACGGCCGGTCCGCCGACGACCTCCAGCGTCCACGGGCGGCTCGCGTCGCTCGCCGAGGCCCGTACCGTGCTGCCTTCGCAGACCACGGTGAAGTCCACGCCGCCCACCGTCAGCCGGACCCGGTCGCCGCCGCGCAGTCCGTACGCGCGCAGCGTGACGCCGTCCGCGTAGTCGTAGTCCGGGCGGTCCTCGACGGCGCCGACCGGCAGCACCGCACCCGGGCGGACGAGGACCGGCGCACTGTCGAAGCCATGGCGCTCCTTCACCCAGCGCGGCCCCTGCACCTCCTCGCCCGTCAGGAGGTGCGTCCAGGTGCCCTCGGGCACGTAGTACGAGACATCACCGGCGTCCGAGAACACCGGCGCCACGAGGAGGTCCGGGCCGAGCATGTACTGGCGCTCCAGATGCGTGCACGCCGGGTCCTCCGGGAACTCCAGCGCCATCGCCCGCATCATCGGCACCCCCTCGGTGTGGGCCTGGCGGGAGACCGCGTCGAGGTAGGGCATGAGGCGCAGCTTCAGCCGGGTGAAGAGCCGCAGCACGTCCACTGCTTCCTCGTCGAACAGCCACGGCACCCGGTACGAGGACGAACCATGCAGCCGCGAGTGCGAGGAGAGCAGCCCGAACGCGATCCACCGCTTGAACAGCGCGGGCGACGGCGTGCCTTCGAAGCCGCCGATGTCGTGGCTCCAGTAGCCGAACCCCGACATGCCGAGCGAAAGACCGCCGCGCAGCGACTCGGCCATCGCCTCGTACGTCGACTCGCAGTCGCCGCCCCAGTGCACCGGGAACTGCTGGCTGCCGGCCGTCGCCGAGCGCGCGAACACCACGGCCTCGCCCTCACCGCGGTGCTTGGTCAGAACGTCGAAGACCGTCTGGTTGTAGAGGTACGTGTAGTAGTTGTGCATCCGCTCCGGGTCCGAGCCGTCGAAGTACGCCACGTCCGTGGGCACCCGCTCGCCGAAGTCGGTCTTGAAGCAGTCGACGCCCATCTCCAGCAGCGCCTCCAGCTTGGCCGCGTACCAGGCCCGGGCCTGCGGGTTGGTGAAGTCCACCAGCGCCATGCCCGGTTGCCACAGATCCCACTGCCATACGCCGCCGTCCGGCTTCTTCAGCAGATAGCCTCCTTCGCGGCCCTCGGCGAAGAGCGGCGAGCGCTGCGCGATGTACGGGTTGATCCATACGCAGATGCGCAGGCCCTTCTCCTTGAGCCGGGTGAGCATGCCCGCGGGGTCGGGGAAGACCCGCGGGTCCCAGGTGAAGTCGCACCAGTTGAACTCGCGCATCCAGAAGCAGTCGAAGTGGAAGACGGACAGCGGCAGTTCACGCTCCGCCATCCCCTCGATGAAGGACGTCACCGTGTCCTCGTCGTACGAGGTGGTGAACGAGGTCGACAGCCACAGTCCGAACGACCACGCGGGCGGCAGTGCGGGCCGGCCGGTGAGCGCGGTGTACTTGCGCAGGATCTCCTTCGGCGTCGGGCCGTGGATGACGTAGTACGTGAGGTCCTGGCCCTCGACGCTGAACTGCACGCGGGCGACCGCTTCCGAACCGACCTCGAGGGACACCCGTCCGGGATGGTCGACGAACACCCCGTAACCCGCGTCGGTCAGATAGAACGGCACGTTCTTGTACGCCTGTTCGGTGGCCGTGCCGCCGTCGGCGTTCCAGATGTCGACCACCTGCCCGTTCTTGACCAGCGGCCCGAACCGCTCGCCGAGCCCGTACACATGGGTGCCGACGGTGAGGCTCAACTGCTCGCGCAGATAGTGCTCGCCGCTGTCCAGCTGCATGATGCCCATGGCCTTGGGGCCGGACGACGTGAGCGGCCTGAGCCCGTCCGCGGTGAGGAAGTCGAGCTGCCAGGGACCGCCGCGGGACACTCGCAGCGCGAGGCTGCCCGCGACGAGCAGCGCGTGCTCCTCGTCGTACGAAACTTGCGCGTGCACATCGTCCTCGGCGAGGGCGAAGTGCGGGCCGCGGTCGACCTCGCCGTCGAAGTGGGTGAGGGTCACGCCGATCACGTCGGGCATGGGCGAATGGCAGGAGATCGTCATGACCGGGCCCTTCAGCAGGTCGCCGCGGTGCCGGATGGGCTGGGTGGGTGCGTGGATCTCGAGCGTGCCGGCGTCGGTGTCGGTCACGTCGAGGACTTCGACCGGGTGGGCGGCACGCACGCCGTCGCGCAGCATCCAGTAGCCGTCGGTGAACTTCATTCAGCAGCCTTTCAGGGTCATTTGACAGCGCCCACGGCGATGCCGCGGGTCAGCGTCCGCTGGAAGACGAGGAAGAAGGCGATGGCGGGCAGCACACCGAGGAGCGCGGCGGCGTTCGTCATCGTGGCGTCCATGTCGCGCTGGCCCTGGAGCACACCGAGGGCGACGGAGACGGTCTGGACGTCGTCGGAGACGAGCATGACCAGGGGAAGCAGGAACTCGTTCCAGGTCCAGATGAAGAACAGGACCATCAGGACCCCGATGGTGGGCCGGCTGACCGGCACCACGACCCGCCACAGGACCTGCCACCTGCTCGCCCCGTCGATCGCGGCGGCCTCGATGATCTCGCGCGGGAATCCGGAGAGCACCGAGGAGAGCAGGTAGGTGCCGAAGGCCGACTGGATCACCGTGAAGACGATGATGACGCTCAGCCTGGTGTCGTAGAGGCCGGCCTCCTTGGAGAGGTAGTAGACCGGGTAGACCAGGGCCTCCTGCGGCAGCATGTTCGCCAGGACGAAGAAGGCGAGCACCCAGGGCCGCCCCTTGATCCGGCCGATGCCGATGGCATACGCGCTGAACACGGAGAGCACGACGGCGAGCGTCGCCACCGAGCCGGCGATCAGCACTGAGTTCCACAGCTTCTCGCCGAAGTCGACGCGTTCCCAGAACGCGGTGAGACCGTCCAGGTAGAGACCGTCCGGCAGGCTGAGCGGCCCGTCGGAGGAGTACTCGTCCGGTGACTTCACCGCGTTCATGAGCACGACCACGAACGGCAGGACCATGAACACCGCGCCGAGCGCGAGTGCCGCGAGCACGGGGTACTTCTTGACGGCGGTCATCGGGTCTCGTCCTCCGCCCTGGTCTGCAGGCGCAGCGCCACGACGGCGAGCACCATGATGAGGATGGTGAGGACGGTGGAGATGGCGGCCCCGTAGCCGGCCTGGAAGTTCTCGAAGAAGTTCTGGTACGCGAAGTAGGACGGAACGTTCGTGGAGCCGCCGGGACCGCCGCCGGTGAGCACGTACACCATGCCGAAGACCTTCAGCGCGGCGATCGTGCACCAAAGGAGCACCACGGCGATCTCCGGCCGCAGTTGGGGCAGGGTCACGTGCCAGAACCGCCGCCACCAGCCCGCGCCGTCCAGCTCGGCCGCCTCGTGCAACGCCGGGTCGAGGCGCTGCAGCCCGGACATGAAAATGACCAGCGGGAAGCCGATCTGCACCCAGACCATGACGGCCATGACGCTGTACAGCGCCCAGTTCGGATCGCCGAGCCAGTCCTGCTGCAACGAGTCGAGACCGATCGCGCCGAGCAGGTCGTTGAGCGAGCCGTTCTCCGGGGCGAGGATCCAGCTCCATACGATGCCGGCGACCGCGATCGGGAGCACCTGCGGCAGATAGAAGCAGGCACGCAGCGCGGAGGCCCAGCGGCTGCCGGCGTGTGTGGCGACGACGTCGAAGAGGGCTGAGGCGAGGACGAGTCCGATGGCGGTGGGCAGCAGCGCCATCGCCACGACCATCGCGAGGCTGTGCCGGAACGACTCCCAGAAGTCCTCGTCGCCGACGAGCTTCTCGTAGTTGTCCAGACCCGTGAACTCGGGGGTGCCGACGCCGGACCACTCGGTGAAGCTGATCCCGGTGTTCATGACGAACGGCACGACGATGACGACGAGGAAGGCCAGCGCGCCCGGGAGCAGGTACAGCGCGTACGAACCCTCCACGGCGGAGCGCCCGTTGCCCGCCCGGCGCCGGCGGGAGGGCGTCGGGCCCCCGCCGGCGCCCTGCGCCGTCTTGGCGACGACGGTCGTCATTACTTGAGCACGTTCTCGTCGTATTCGGCCTGGAGCGACTTCAGTACGTCCCCAGGTCCGGCGCTCTGCGTGATCAGTTTCTGGACCTCGGACGTGAGGCTGTCGTAGAAGCCGTTGGCCGGCCAGTCGGGGTAGAACGCGAGGCCGTCGTCTCCCGCGAGCTTGTCGAACTGCTCGATGAGCGTCTTGGAGCGTGCGTCGGTGATGGCTGCGGGGTCGGCCGCGATCGGCACACCGCCGGCGTTGCCGAGGGTGTTCTGGATCTGCTTCTGCATCGTGATGTCGATGAATTCGTACGCGAGTTCCTTGTTCTTGGCGCCCTCGGGCACGACCCAGAGGTTGCCGCCGGAACCGAGCGTGAGCTTGCTGCCGGGCCACATGAAGGTGCCCCAGTCGAACTTCTTGATCTCGGTGGCGAAGCGGCCGAACCACCAGCTGCCGGAGAAGAACATCGGGTGCTTGCCTTGCATGAAGGAGACGCCGGCGTCCTCTGCCTTCACACCGCTGGAGCTCTTCGCGATGTAGCCCTTGTCGACCCAGTCGGCGAAGGTCTCCGCGGCGTAGGTCCAGGCGGCGTCGGAGAAGTCGGTCTCGCCCTTCATCTGGAAGGACTCGACCCAGGACTGATCGGCCTGGGTGAGGGCCAGCTGGTACACGTACTGCTGGGCTATGTACTCGGCGCCCCCGTTCGCGAACGGGGTGAGGCCCGCGTCCTTGAAGGTGGCGAGTGCCTGCTCCAGCTCGTCGACCGAGGTCGGTACCTCGACTCCGTGCTCGGCGAAGAGGTCCTTGTTGTAGTAGACCAGCGTGTACTCGGCGTAGTTGGGCACGCCGTACCAGGCGCCGGATCCCATCACGCCCTTGTTGTACTTGCTGGTGACGGCGACGGTCGGCGGTACGGACTTGTCCCAGCCGCGCTTCTTCGCCTCTTCGCTCAGATCGGTGAGCAGTCCCTGCTTGGAGAGCTGTCCGGTGGTGGAGTTGCCCTTGTTGTACTCGAGGAGGTCGGGTGCCTCGTCGGAGTTGAGCACCTGGGGCGCGGTCTTCTGGATCTGCTCGAAGCCCTTGGCCTCGAACTCGACCTTGACATCCGGATGCTTCTTCTTGAACTCCGCGATGGCCTGGTCCCAGGCCTTGCCCATGGCGCTCTCGGGCGCTTCGTAGTGCCAGAGCCGCAGCGTCTTGCCGTCCTCTTTGTCACCGGCGTCGTCGCCGCACGCGGCGAGTGTGCTCAGCGAGAGGAACCCCGCCAGGGCAGCCGCCAGGAGGCGCGCCCTTCTCCGTGCCTTCAACATCGACTGCCTCCACGGGAGTTGGAATGAGCGTGGGAATGAGCATGGGGATGAGCGGAAGGGAGTGACCTGATCGTCGAACCGATTCGACGACTCTTGTCGAAGCGCTTCGACAGAGCAAGGTAGGGATGTGTCGGCGGCAGGTCAATGGTGTGAACAAAACCCGCGGACGGGACTGTCAGGCAGCGACTCGGAGGTATCGGTTCGCGAGGGAGCACGCCGAGCGACACTCCCTGACGAAACTGCATTCGATGCGGAGCGCGACGCGTTCGATGGTGTCCCTCGACGGCTGCGTCATCGGGCGGCGGGTGCGGTTTCCGGTCGGCCTGCGGCCCAGGGAAGGCACCAGTGCGAGCCGAGATCAGGCCTGACCCGGGCAACGACAGATCCCCGCAGCTTCAGCGAAGCCACGGGGATCTGGTTGGTGCCCGAGGGGCGAGTTGGACCGATGGCCCGCACATGCCGTCGCTCGCCATTGTCTTCGATCTGACGATGGCGCGATCATGACGCGTGCCGCGTCTCTTCGTCATGCCCGCAGATACGCAAGCACCGCGAGCACCCGCCGATGTCCTTCGGTGGCCACCGGCAGGTCCAGCTTGTTGAAGATGTTGCCGATGTGCTTGTTGACGGCCGCCTCGCTGATGAACAGCTGCTTCGCGAGCCCGGCGTTGGTGCGGCCCTCGGCGATCAGCGCGAGCACCTCACGTTCGCGCGAGCTGAGCTTCTCCAGGGGGTCCTGGCGCAGCTGGACCAGCTGTTGGATGACCTCGGGGTCGACCACGGTCCCACCGGCGGCGACGCGTTCGATCGCGCCGGTGAAGTCGGCCACCTTGCTGACCCGCTCCTTGAGCAGATAGCCCACCCCGGCGCCGCCGCCGGAGTCCAGCAGGCGCAGGGCGTAGGAGCGTTCCACGTACTGGCTGAGCACGAGCACCGGCAGTCCGGGGAACTCCGTGCGCAGCTCGACCGCCGCCCGCAGCCCGTCGTCGCCGAGCGACGGCGGCATCCGTACGTCCGTGACGATCAGGTCGGGACGGTCGGCTCGGACGGCCGCGAGGAGCGCGTCGGCGTCGCCGACCGCCGCGACCACTTGGTGGCCGACGCGTTCGAGCAGGCCGACGAGACCCTCGCGCAACAGGACGGCGTCCTCGGCCACGATCAGGCGAAGCGACACGGGACCTCCACGTGCACCAGGGTGGGACCACCGGCCGGACTCGACACCCGCATACGGCCGTCGAGGGCGCTGACCCGGTCGGCGAGACCGGTCACGCCGCCGCCGGCCGGGTCGAGCCCGCCCTTGCCGTCGTCCTTGATGTCGAGGACGAACAGGTCGGCGTGGTAGCGGCCGTGGACTTCGGCGCTCGTGGCGCCGCTGTGTTTGGCGATGTTCGTCATGGCCTCGTTGATCAGGTAGTACATGGTCGTTTCGAGCTTTCTGGACAGCCGCTCGGGCATCAGCAGATCCACCGTCACCGGGATCGGGAAGCGGCCCGCGTAGTCCTCGATCGCCGCGACGAGTCCGTGGTCGGCGAGGACCGGCGGGTTCAGGCCCCGGATCAGGGCCCGCAACTCCTTGTGCGCAGTGGAGAGTTGCTTCTCCGCCTGGGTCAGGAGCTCATCCTGCGCGGTGCCGTCCTCCACCTCAAGTCGCATGAGCCCCAAGGTCATTCCCAGGGAGACGAGGTGCTGCTGGGCTCCGTCGTGCAGATCGCGTTCGATGCGTACGCGCTCGGCGTCGAAGGAGTCGAGCAGCCGCGACTGCGAGGCGCGCACCTCGCGCAACTCCTCGCCCAGCTCGCGGTCGCGCGGCGCGAGGAACGTGCGCGCCATGGCGGCGCGCGCCCCGGCCCAGGAGGTCACCGTGTAGGGCGAGGAGAGCAGCACGATCACACCGAACACCGTCCACGGCCAGGTCTCACCGGACGTTGCGGCGATCATCGTCGCCGGCACCCCGAACGAGAAGCCGAGCACCAGGAGGTCGAGCCACCACAGCGCCGCCGCCGACAGGAGCGTGAACACCAACTCCCGCCACGTCGCCTGTTCCTTGAGCCGCGTGGCGATCCAGCCGCGCAGCCCTGGTGCGTCCGGGGCGCGGTGCGGGTCGTCCAGGCGATCCAAGTCGACGAGGCGCAGCCGCCGGCGCTCCACCGCCGCCACCGAGGTGGAGGCGAGCACCAGACCGACGAGCGGCGCGACGCCGAGCAGGACGACGAGAAGGACGATGCCCGCCGCGAGTCCCAGTGCGAAGACCACCATCGCCGCGGCACCGACCACGACACCACTGCTCAGATACGCGAGCGAACGCCAGGGCCAGCTCGAGGTCAGAAAGCTCAGGGGGCGCTGAGCCATGGCCTGCCAGGCTGTTGTGGGTTGCATGTGATCAACGTACCGACGCGGTCTCTCGCCGATCTCCGTGTTCCCTCGGTTGCCCCGCGAAGGTAGAGCTGGCTCTACCTCAGGAGTAGAGAGCAGGTCAGTGCCCCGGCACCCCCGTGCACGGTGAAATCGACGCATGACGATGACGAGCCACCTCACCCCGACACAGGACGCGGTCGAACTCCACGGCCTCCGCAAGGTGCACGGCACCGGCGGCCGCCAGGTCACCGCTCTGGACGGCGTCTCCCTCGGCTTTCCCCGCGGCACCTTCACCGCGATCATGGGCCCTTCCGGCTCCGGCAAGTCGACGCTGCTGCAGTGCGCGGCCGGTCTCGAGCAGCCCTCCGAAGGCAAGATCATCCTCGCGGGTGTGGACATCGGCCGGCAGAACGAGAAGCAGCGCACCGAACTGCGCCGCAAGCACATCGGATTCGTGTTCCAGGCCTTCAACCTGGTCGAGTCCCTGACCGCCGCACAGAACGTGGAGCTCCCGTCGCGGTTCGCCGGCCGCAAGGTCAGCCGCGAGCAGGTCGAACAGGCCCTCGCCTCGGTCGGTCTCGCCGAGCGTGCGGGACACCGCCCCAGCGAGCTCTCCGGCGGTCAGCAGCAGCGCGTCGCCCTCGCCCGCGCCCTCGTCACCCGCCCCGACGTCCTCTTCGCGGACGAGCCGACCGGCGCCCTGGACACGGTCACCTCGCGCGAGGTGCTGCGGATGATGCGGATGCTCGTCGACCAGGAGGGCCAGACCACCCTGATGGTCACGCACGATCCGGTGGCCGCGGCCCACGCCGACGTCGTCGTCTTCCTCAAGGACGGCCAGATCGCCGACCGTATTCCGCTCGACCGCCGGGCCGGCGTGAACAACGCCGCCGCGGTCGCCACCCACATGGCCGGGCTGGAGGCCTGACAGACATGCTGATCCTCGCGAACGTCCGTGAACGCTGGTCCGGTTTCCTCGGCGCCTTCGTCGCCGTCCTGGTCGGCGTCGCACTGATCACCACCACGCTGGTCGTCTACGACTCCGCCAAGGCCAAGGTGCAGCCGCGTTACGAGGCCGCACCTGTACTCGCCCTGCCGAAGCAGGCCGTCGACGCCGATGGCAGCCCAGAGGACCGTATGCCCTGGTCCAAGTCCGAGGCCGCACCGCTGGTCTCCGGGCTCGCCGAGGTCCCGGGCGTCGCCGACGCCGTCGTGGACCGCTCCTTCTACGCCCAGGCGATCAAGAACGGAGAGCTCGTCACCGATGAGGGCGCCCTGGAGTCCGGACACGGTTTCTCCAGCGCACAGATGGCCCCGTACGAGCTGGTCTCCGGCCGCGCACCGACCGCCGAGGACGAGGTGGTCGTCGACCGCGCCCTCGGTGCGGTCGTGGGCAGCGAGCTGACGGTCAACATCACCCAGGGCCGCGAGCAGTTCAAGGTCGTCGGCACCGTGGACGGGCCCGGCTACTACTTCAGCGAGGAGTTCGCCGCGGGGCAGCAGCCCGGTGTCGCCACCATCGCCCTGATCCCCGACAAGGACGCCGACACCGGCGCGATCGCCGCCGCCGCGAAGAAGGTCGTCGGCGACAACGGCAGCGTGGTCACCGGCGACGGGCGCTCCGAGCTGCAGCCCGCGCACATCGAGCACAAGCGCTTCCTCGGCGTCCAACTGATCAGCGCCATGGCCCTTCTGGGCCTGTTCACGACGGTGTTCGTGGTCGCCTCGATGCTGGTCCTGTCCACCGGGATGCGGCGCCGCGAGATCGGCCTCCTGCGCACGATCGGCGCCTCGCCGAAGCAGATCCGCCGCATGATCCTCGGCGAGGCCGCCGTGGTGGGCCTGGCCGGTTCCGTCGTCGGCTGCGTGGCCGGTGTGGCCGCCACCCCCCTGCTGCTCTGGATACTCGAAGGCCTGGACGTCACGCCGCCCGGGATGGAGATCTCGATCGCCTCGTGGCCGCTGCTCACCGCTTCCGTGATCGGGATCGGCGTGAGCGTGATCGGCGCCTGGAGCGCGGGCCGCAAGGCCGCCAAGGTCGCCCCGATAGAGGCGCTGCTCGACAGCCGCTCGGCCAACAAGGGCATGGGGCGCGGCCGTTGGATCGCCGGCCTGTCCGTCCTCGGACTGGGCGTCCTGCTCGCGATCGGCACCGCGACCTCCAGCGCCGACAACCGCATCAACACGGCGATCTTCGCCACCATGACCCTGATCGTCGCGGCCGCCCTGCTCGCCCCCGTGTTCGTCGCCCCCGCCGGCCGGTTCCTGACCGCCCCGTTCCAGCGTGGCGGCAAGGCCGCCCCGGTCCTGGTCCGCGCCGAACTGGTCGCCAATCCCCGCCGCGCCGCCTCCCTGGTGGCCCCGGTGATCGCCGCGGTCGGCTTCGCGGTTCTGCTCAGCGGCATGGTGGAGACCATGCGCGTCGCCTACCCGGCGGGTGAGGCCCTGAAGGTCGCGGGCCAGACGATCGTCACGCCGGACGGCACCCCGGGAAACACCGACGAGGTCGTCGCCGCCAACCCGGTGGGCAAGGCCGCCCTGCCCACCCGGGCGTTCGTCGAGACCGGCAAGTCGGATGAGTCCGCCGGCGCCGCCACGGTCCTGGACGTCCTGGGCAGCCGGGACCCGAAGTGGAACAAGCAGGGGGAGGCCGTACTCGGCGAGAAGATGGCCGGCGAACTCGGCCTGAAGCAGGGCCAGGAGGTCCCGGTCCGGTTCGCGGACGGCGCCACCGTCTCGCTCACCGTCGCCAAGGTGCTGCCCGACGACCCGGCCCGCGGTGACGTCGTGGTCGCCCGCGACCTGGTCCGCGCCCACGACCCGGCCGCGCTCACCGACGACATCTTCGTCCCGGCCGGCGCCAAGGCCTCCGACGCGGTCCCCGGGGTCGCGCTGCACGACGCAGCCGAGTACGCCCTCGCCGACTACAACACGGACGCCAAGCTCACCGAGTCGCTCGCCATGATGCTGATCGTGATCGCCGTCGGCTACAGCGTGATCGCCGTCGCCAACAGCATGGCCATGGCGGCCCACAGCCGGCGCCGCGACTTCGGGGTGATGAAGTCGGCCGGCGGCACCGTCCGCCAACTCCTGTTCACCTCGGCCGGTGAGACCACCCTGGTCATCGTCATCGGCGCGGCCCTCGGCGTGCTGGTCACGCTGCCCCCGCTGGCCGGCATGGCGGCGGGCCTCTCCGAGGCAACCTCGTCGGACGTGGGCCTGCACCTGAACTCCGGCGCCATCGCCACCGCCGTCATCGGCACCCTGGCGGCGGCGGTACTCGCCGGGATCGCGGTCACCTCGAAGACCCTGAAGAGGCAGACGGCGTAAGCAGGAAGAAGGAGGCTGAACGCCTCTGCGCGAGCAGCTACACGCACCGCAAGCGGCGACTCCCAGGAGCCGCCGCTTCGCGGCGCGTCTGCGGCACGACGCCGGCACGGTCTCATTCGGGGATCTCGTCGAGCCCGGCCGTGGCGGGAACGGATGCGATCTGCCGCACCGGGATCAGCAGGACCCCGACGGGTGTCTGCGGCTCGGTGAGCGAGCTGGTGATGAGGTCGGAGTCGGTCTCGCTGCTCGGGCCGAGGCGTTCGGACTCCTCGACGAGGACGCCGGCTCGCACCCCCATCGCGCGCTCGCTCGCCGCGGAGTCCGCCTGCAACGCTTTGCGCCACATCCCGCGCACGCTCCGATCGTCCGCTGGATCTTCGCCCAACGACTCGCCGGACACACCCGTCTTCACAACCCCCGCTACACCGGCCGCCAGGTCTGGAACCGTCAGCGCACCGACCACACCCTGATCGACCCCGCCAACACCGCCCTCGGACACCGCGACACCGTCCGCTGACCGACACCACCGCGTGAGAAGGGAGACCGGGAACGGCAGAACGCCCGCCTTCAGAAGACCCTGAAGACGGGCGCCGAATTCGCATGCCCGCAACCGTTGTGTCCGAGGGGCTAGTTGGAACCGAATTCCTACGGATTCCACCGCTCACGGCCGAGCTGGCACTCGCCATTCCCTGGGTGCAACCCCGCCCGTTTCGCCCGCCGACCTTCCGTTCCGACCTGACACCGGTCGACTGGTCATCTCGTGCCTGGGATCCTTCCGCCCTGGTTGGCAAGCCGGTCAACGCGTGATGATCACGAGTAATCAGTTGTGCAGTGCTTCCGCGGCTTCGTGCCGGTCTGACGCTGCATGCGACTGTTCGTCTCGTGAGGAGTGCTTATGCGCAGGTCATTGCTGGTGATGACATCTGTTTCGATGGCACTGGTTGCCGCTGCCACACCTTCCGGGGGCGTGGCAGAAAAACCCTCCAGCGCACGCCATTCGGCGGTTGGCGATCAGAATGACTGGGGGGCCGACGACGAGATCGGTGCGGCCAACCGGTTGACTCCGCAGTTGGCCCTCGACGCCGCGAAACTGGTCACGACCGGGAAAACGTACTCGTTGGGCATGACGGTGGACAGCAAAACACCCGCATACGGCCACCGGAGTTTTCGAGTAATCATGACTCAACCGGAAAACCCTGCCGGCAAGCCCATCGGATCGACCAAGCTCACGTACAACGATGAGGTCGTGGAGGGCTGGCTCGGAGTCGGCACCCAGCTCAACGGACTGGGGCATATCGGAATCGACAACGTCTACTACAACGGCAACCGGACCGAGGACTTCGTCACTGTCCAAGGCGTACGGAAACTGGGCTTGGAGAAAGTGCCGCCTATGGTAACCCGCGGCGTATTGCTCGATATGGCCGCGCATCGGGGGGTGGATACCGTCCCGGAGGGAACCGCGTTCAGCGCCGCAGAGATCAAAGCGGTCGCAAAACGGCAGAAGGTCACCATTCGACCGGGAGACGTCGTCCTTTTCAACACCGGATGGCACAAGCTCATGGGTAAGGACAACGACCGATTTCTCGCCGGTGGACCCGGAATTAATCGTGATGCCGCGCGTTACTTGGCTGATCGAGGCGTAGTCGCGGTTGGATCGGATACGTGGGCGCTGGAGGTGGTCCCCTTCGAACCAGGGGCAGGCACGTTCGAGGTCAACCAGTTCTTGGTGGCAAAAAAGGGCATCTACGTGCTGGAAAACATCCAGAGCGCGGGCTTGGCGGCAGACCGAGTCTACGAATTCATGTTCACTCTCGGCCACGCCAAGTACGCCGGAACCACGCAATCGATCATCAACCCGGTCGCCATTCGGTGATCGCTGGGACTGTCGATGGAGCGCCGTCCTGTCCGGGTCACCGCGAACAGGACGGCGTTGCGGCTTTACGCACAGGACAGTCGCTCGTTTTCGGTGACGTGGTGAAAGTGGGGAGTGGACCGGTCTGTGAATACCGCGCGGGTGGTGCAGGTCTGGTCGGGATGGTTCGACCTCTTCTTCGCTGGGCCGGCGGGGGTCTTCGGCCGGGTCGAGCTGCGTCAGCGCCCATGACTGACCTGCCTGGGCATCGGATGACTACCCACAGCGCGCTACTCCGGGTGGATACTCGACGAATGGATCGACGTGCGGTGCTTGCCGAGTTCCTGCGCTCGCGGCGTGCGAGGTTGCGGCCTGACGAACTGGGGTTGCCCGAGCAAGGTCACCGCCGAGTGCCAGGGCTGCGGCGCGAGGAACTCGCGATGCTCGCCGGGGTCAGCGTGGACCACTACGTGCGACTGGAGCAGGGCCGCACCCTGCACTACTCCGCTGCGGTGCTCGACGCCGTCGCCGGTGCCCTGCGGCTCGACGAGGACGAGCGGCAACACCTGTACCGGCTCGCGCGGCCATCGACCACCTCTGGCCGCCCCCGTGAGCAAATCGTCCAACCAGGGCTCCAGCGCCTGCTCGACTCGATGACCGACGTGCCGGCATACATCGTCGGCCGCCGGGTCGACGTGCTCGCCTGGAACGCCTTGGCCGCAGCTCTGATCACCGACTTCGGCACCCTCACCGCACAGGACTGCAACTTCGCTCGCCTGGTGTTCACCGACGAAAGCATCAAGGAGCTGTTCTGCGACTGGCATCGAAAAGCCGATGACGTCGTGGCCTACCTGCGGCTCGACGCGGGCCGCCATCCGGACGACCCTCGACTGGCCGACCTGGTCGCCGAGTTGCAGGAGGCCAGCCCGTACTTCTGCCGACTGTGGGCCGAATATCCGGTCCGGGACAAGACGAGGGGCCATTACTGGTTCCGTCACCCCGTCGTGGGCGACCTCGAACTCGCCTACGAGACACTGCGGGTGGCCGACGATCCCGATCAGGCCTTGATCACCTACACCGTCGCAGCGGGTTCGCCCTCGGAGACCTCCCTGCGTTTACTGGCAGCCATCGGTCCTGACCGGAACGGGCAGACCTGGCCCCGATCATCCCCAGCTGGTTGATCGTGGGATCGCATGCAACCTCTGAGAGGTCTGCCCCTGGAAAGGCCTTGAGGCCGGGAACGCCACAAGCCTGCTCGCGCACGAGCAGGCTTGTGGTAACTACGTGTCCGAGGGGGGACTTGAACCCCCACGCCCGATAAAGGGCACTAGCACCTCAAGCTAGCGCGTCTGCCATTCCGCCACCCGGACAAGGTGTCTGTCGTTCGCGGGGTGTTCCCCGCGGCGACATGGACAACAATACCAAGCTTTCGGGGTGCCTTTCACCTGCGTATTCGGGGCGGCTGCAGGGGTGTGGGAGCGGGCCGCTCTAACGTCTCACCATGAGTGATCATGTCGTCACGGACGGCCCACCTGGGCGTTTGCCGCGGCCCCTGTCGCCGCTGCGGGAGCATCTGCGGGACAGCTTCTGGTTCGCGCCCACGGCCGGGCTTGTCCTGGTCTTCGGGCTGTGGCTGGTGGCCTCGTTTGCCGACCGGGAGATTCTCGAGGCGCTGCGGGCGGACGACGACCGGCGCGGGCTCACCTGGGCCATCGGGTTCGCCGAGGACGTCAAGGCCGTCGTCACCGCGATCAGCTCGGCGATGATGACCTTCATCGGTGTCGTCTTCAGCATCTCGCTGGTGGCCGTGCAGATGGCCAGTGGGCAGTTCAGTCCGCGGGTGGTGCGGATCTTCGTGCGGTCGCGGATCGCCAAGGTGACGTTCACGGTCTTTCTGGCGACGTTTCTGCTCTCGCTGCTCGTGCTGATGTCGTACGACGGGGAGCCCGATCCGCGCGCCGTGGGCAGCGTGCCGCTGGTGCAGGCCGTGCTCGCGCTGGTGATGGTGGGGCTGAGCCTGTTCCTGTTCATCGGGTACGTGAACGGGACGCTGCGCATGATGCGGGTCGGGTTCGTGATCGACCGGATCACGCGGGAGGCATTCCGGGTCGTGGCCAAGCAGCCGTCGGCCGCGGTGGCCGGCTGGGAGCCGGGCCGCGAGACTGCGCGGATCGCGCATCACGGGCGGGCCGGTGTGCTGCGGGATGTGCATATCGCGCGCTTGGTGCGGGCGGCTCGGAAGCAGGGGACGGTGCTGCGGCTGATTCCGCGGATCGGGGATTTCGTGGTGCCGGGGACGCCGGTGCTCGCGGTGCACGGCGGGACGGCGCCTCCGCGTCGTGCGCTCGCGTACACCGTGTCGGTCGGGGTCGAGCGGACCTTTCACCAGGATCTCGGCTTCGGGCTTCGGCAGCTGTCGGACATCGCGTTGCGGGCGCTGTCGCCCGCGGTGAACGATCCGACGACCGCGGTGCAGGCTCTCGACCGGATCGTGCAGTTCCTGGCCGCGTTGGTGGACAAGCCACTGGAGGCCGTACAGCACTGCGACCGGCGCGGGCGGGTGCGGCTGGTCCAGCCGGTGCCGGGGTGGGAGGAGTTGGTCGATCTGGGATTCGCGGAGATCCGCAGGCACGCATCGGATCAGCCCCAGGTCACCCGGCGGATGCTCGCCGGCCTCGACGATCTGCTGCTGCTCGCGCCGGCCGAGCGCAGCCGGCCGTTGCTGCGGCATCGCGCCCTGCTCGTCGAGGCTGTGGCGGCCGTGGTGCCGCAGGCCGCGGACCGGGCGTTCGCCCTTCAGCCCGATCACCAAGGGATCGGCTGAGATCCCGGGAGACCGGCCGAGGCCCCGGGAAGCAGCCGAGCCCTCCAGGGATCGGCCGAGCCCCCCACGGATCGGCTGCGGCCGAAGGGCGAACGCGCGGGATGCCGGGTGCGGGTGCTGCGGGCCCGCACCCGGCATCGGGCAGTGGATCCGAAGGTGCTGAAGCGTTACGGCATCAGGTGGTAGTCCGGGAAGTTCCCCGGGATCCGCTCCCCCGCCGGTCCCCGCGTGACCGAGCGGACGAGGAGCTCGCCGCCGACGAACGCGCCTCGCCAGGACGCGCCGAAGCCGCCGAAGAGTTCCTCACGGTCGCCGCGCGAGCGGGGCTTGCCGTGGCCGACCTTGAAGGCGCGGATCTGCGGCGCGAGGCGCTCGTACGTCGACTTGTCGTCGGTGGACAGGGTGGCCACGAGCGCACCGTTGGACGCGTTCATCGCGGCGAGCAGCTCCGCCTCCGTGTCGACCAGGACGATCGTGTCGACCGGGCCGAAGGGTTCCGCGTGGTGGAGCGGGGAGGAGGGAGGGGGGTTCAACAACGTCACCGGGGTGAGGTACGCCGAGGTGTCCTGTCCGGGCAGGAAGTGGCCGTCCGTGAGCGAGCCGCGGTGCAGCGGGACCGCGCCGCGGTCGATGGCCTCCGCGACCTGGTCGGCGAGTTCCTTGGCCTTGGCCGCGTTGATCAGCGGGCCGAAGTCCAGGGAGGGCAGCGGGTCGGACGGGTCGGCCACGGCCAGCGGGTGGCCGATGCGGATGTCGCGTACGGCCGGAAGGTAGGCGTCGAGGAACTGGTCGAACAGCGACCGCTGCACCACGAAACGGGGATACGCAGTGCAGCGCTGCTTGCCGTAGTCGAAGAGCTTGGGGATGACGGCCGAGAGGGAGGGCCAGTCGGAGAAGTTCCAGATGCCCCAGGTGTTGAGGCCCTCCTGTTCGAGGTTGTGGCGCTTGCCGAGGTCGGCCACCGCGGTCGCGACGGCCGCTCCAGTGTCGCGCCCGCCGACGAAGGAGACGCAGCCGATCTCCGGGGAGCGCACCAGGGCTTCGGAGAGTTCTCCCCCGCTGCCGCTGACGAGGGTGACGGGGATGCCTTCGCGTACGGCGAGGGCGCAGGCCAGGGTGAGACAGGCGACGCCGCCGTCGGTCGGGGTCTTGGCGATCACCGCGTTGCCGGCCAGGGCCTGCACGAGCATCGCGTGCACGAGCACGGACATCGGGTAGTTCCAGCTCGCGATGTTGGACACCGGGCCGTCCAGTGGGGAGCGGCCTTCGAGCATGGGCTCGATGCCGTCCACGTACCAGCGCACGCCGTCGATCGCACGGTCGACGTCGGCCTGGGCCAGGCGCCAGGGCTTGCCGATCTCCCAGACGAGCAGCAGGGCGAGCAGTTCGCGGTGTTCGGTGAGGGCGTCGAGGGTCGCGGCGACCTTGGCGCGGCGTTCGTCGAGCGGCACGTGGCGCCAGGCGCGGTGCTGGTCGAGGGAGGCGCGGACCGCCGCCCGCGCCGCCTCGGAATCGAGGCGCGGTGGGCCGGCGATCGGGCCCCCGTCGACGGGGCTGGTGGCCGGCAGGGTGCGGCCGTCCGCCTGCCAGGTGCCGTTCCACAGATTGCGGACGCGGTCGTCCTGGAAGGCCTCGGGGGCGACGGCGAGGCAGCGTTGCCAGGCGTCGCTCCAGGCCGTTCCGGGCTTGAGGGACAGGGAGTTGAGGGAATGGGAGTTGAGAGTTGTTGCCATGGAGGGTCTCCGCTCACGGTGCACAGTCGGGGCGGGGGGTATGGCGCTCGCTACCAGACGGTAGGGCGTGGTACGGCAACTCTGCTGTGGCCGGGGCCACTTGGGGCCGGCATACGAACGGCCGGCCCAGGTGGCCCGCGGCGCGATCAGCGTTCGGTGTCGAGGGCTTCGAGGACCAGGCGGGCCGTCTCGGACGGGGTGGACCCCACACGTACGCCCGCGGCTTCGAGCGCTTCCTGCTTCGCCTTCGCTGTCCCTGAGGAACCGGAGACGATGGCGCCGGCGTGGCCCATGGTCTTGCCCTCGGGCGCGGTGAACCCGGCGACATAACCGACGACGGGCTTGGTGACGTGCTCCCGTATATACGCGGCGGCGCGTTCCTCCGCGTCGCCCCCGATCTCGCCGATGAGCACGATGAGTTCGGTGTCGGGGTCGGCCTGGAAGGCCTCCAGGCAGTCGATGTGCGTGGTGCCGATGACGGGGTCGCCGCCGATGCCGACACAGGTCGAGAATCCGATGTCCCGCAGCTCGTACATGAGTTGATAGGTGAGCGTGCCGGACTTGGAGACCAGGCCGATGCGGCCGGGCTTGGTGATGTCGGACGGGATGATGCCCGCGTTGGACTGGCCGGGGGTGATGAGGCCGGGGCAGTTGGGGCCGATGATGCGGGTGCCGCGCTCTTTCGCATACGCGTGGAAGGCGACCGAGTCGTGCACGGGGATGCCCTCGGTGATCACCACGGCGAGTCCGATCCCGGCGTCGGCGGCCTCGATGACGGCAGCCTTGCAGAACGCGGGCGGCACGAACACGATCGTGACGTCCGCGCCGGTCGCGTCCATCGCCTCGCGCACCCCGCCGAAGACGGGCACCGCGCGGTCGTCGAAGTCGACGGTCCGGCCGGCCTTGCGGGGGTTGACCCCGCCGACGACGTTCGTGCCGGCCGCGATCATGCGGCGGGTGTGCTTCATGCCCTCGGCGCCCGTCATGCCCTGGACGAGGACCTTGCTCTCCTTGGTCAGAAAGATGGCCATGGTCTGCTCCTGTGTCCTTGGGGAGGGCTACTTGGCGACTGCGAGGTCGGCGGCGCGCTGCGCGGCGCTGTCCATGGTGGGCTGCTGCTCGACGAGCGGGTGTGCGTGGGCGTCGAGGATGGCGCGGCCCTGTGCCGCGTTGTTGCCGTCCAGCCGTACGACCAAGGGCTTGGTGAGGTTGACCTCGCCGAGCGCCTGGACGATGCCGTCGGCCACGGCGTCGCAGGCGGTGATGCCGCCGAAGACGTTGACGAAGACGGACCTGACGTCGGGGTCGGAGAGGATGACGGAGAGTCCGTCGGCCATGACCTGGGCGGAGGCGCCGCCGCCGATGTCGAGGAAGTTGGCGGGCTTGGCACCGCAGCCGGCCACGACGTCGAGGGTGGACATGACGAGACCCGCGCCGTTGCCGATGACGCCGACCTGGCCTTCGAGCTTCACGTAGTTGAGGCCCTTCGCGGCGGCCTCGGCTTCGAGCGGGTCGTCGTGTGTGCTCCCGCCGTCGCCCCAACGCGCCTGACGGAAGCGGGCATTGTCGTCGAGGGTGACCTTGCCGTCGATGGCCATCAGCCGGCCGTCCTTGGTGCGGACGAGCGGATTGACCTCGACGAGGACGGCGTCCTCCTTGGTGAGCACCGTCCACAGCTGGACCAGGATCTCGGCGCTCTCGGCCGGCAGCCCGGCCGCGGCCGCGATCTCGGCGGCCTTGTCCGCGGTGACCCCCTCGGTGGGGTCGACAGGGATACGGGCCACCGCGTCGGGGCGGGTCGCGGCCACCTCCTCGATGTCCATGCCGCCCTCGGCGGAGGCGATCGCGAGGAACCGGCCGGCCGCGCGGTCGAGCACGTAACTGATGTAGAACTCGCTCTCGATGTCCACCGGCTGAGCCAGCATCACCTTGTGGACGGTGTGGCCCTTGATGTCCATACCGAGAATCTGACGTGCGGTGATCTCGGCCGATGCGGCGTCGGCGGCCGGCTTCACGCCGCCCGCCTTGCCGCGTCCGCCGGTCTTGACCTGGGCCTTGACGACGACCTTGCCGCCGAGGCGTTCCGCTGCGGCGCGGGCCTCCTTGGCGGTGTCTGCTACTTCCGCGTTCGGCACCAACACGCCGTAGTCCGCGAAGAGTTCCCTGGCTTGGTGCTCATACAGGTCCAATTTCGGCTCCTGACTCGAAAGTGCCGCACGCCCCCTGGACACCACCCACCGGATGCGGGATAACAAGCTTCATACAGTATTCGTCGACTGTATGCAATCTACCGCGACAGCACTGATGCGCTGCTCACGGCCGCTTTCCGAGTGGCCCGGGTGCGCTCCAACTCCTCAGGGAGAGAAGGGACTTCGCCATGCCCTACGGCTCGATCGCCACGCGCACCGCTGATGGGCGGCGGATCGCCCGGGAGCTCAAGGCTCAGGGTGTGCTCGTGGCGTTCGCCGCGGCGGGAGCTCCTGATACGGACGGGTGCGCGGCCGCGGGCATCGAGGTCGTTCCCGTACCCGGAGAGCACACCGCCGTGCACGCCGCCGACGGTTACGCCCGGATGACGGGGCGGCCGGGGTGCGCGCTGCTGCCCGGGAACGCCTGCGCGGACAAGGCCCTCGCGACCGCCGTACGCGCGCAGTCGCCGCTTCTCCTTGTCACCCCCTCGGGCACCACTCGGACTCCGGCCTACGCGTCCGTCCGGTCAACAGCGGTCGATCTCACGGCAGTCGAGAGCCTCGCGCATGTGCTTGCGCATGCCGAGCAGCCGGTGGTCGTCCTGGGCAGCCGAGTCCAGGACGCCCGCACCGGCGAAGCAGCCGTCGAGCTCATCCGCACCCTGGGGTTGCCGACGTATGCGGACGGTGCCGGCCGCGGCACTCTGGCACCCGGCGACCCGCATCTCTTCCAGCACTCCCGGGCCTACGCCCTCGCGGGCGCCGATGTGATCCTCGTGGTCGGTGCTCCTTACGGCATACGTGACTTCCGTGCCGCGTACGGCAGAAGGCTCTCTCCGCACGCCACGGTCGTGCGGATCGACCCGGGCCGCGCGGGAGCGGTGGTGCGGTCCGTGGCGCGGGCGGCCGCAGGGCACGCCGACGCGGCGCGCACCGCCGGCGGGCATGGCGTCTCGGCGCGCACCTCCGGCGGGGAGGCCGTCGAGGCGCGCGCGGTCCGGGCGGCCGGGCGGCGCAGGGAATGGCTGGACGAGCTGCGGTGCGCCGAACGGACCGCCGAGTCCCTGTGGCTGCGGCAGCTGACCTCCGACGCGTCCCCCGTTCACCCCTTTCGGCTGCTCGCCGAGACCGGTCGATTCCTCACCGAGGACTCGGTGTTCATCGCCGACGATCCGCGGTCGGCCGAGCTGGCCGGCCGCCTTGTGCAGCCCAAATCTCCCGGGCACTGGATGGACCCGGGTCCGCTCGGCACCGCAGGTGTCGGCATCCCGTTCGCGCTCGCCGTCCATCGGGCGTGCGCGAACAAGGAGACCGTCGTGCTCTTCGGCGACGATCCGTCCTCCACGGCGACACGGGACCTCGACGTCCTGGATGACCTCGACGACCTCGACGACGTCGACAACCTCGAAGTCCTTGTCCGCCATCACCTCCCCTTCATCGGGGTCGTCGCCCACACGGGCGACTCCCCGTTCATCGACCGGGCGCGGGCGCACGGCTGTTACGGCGAGGACGTCCAGGACCCCGCCGCCATCCGTCCCGCCCTGGAGCGCGCCCGCGCCACGGGCGGCCCGTCGCTGATCGGCGTACGGATCGATCCGGACGCATATCTCCCCGGATCCGTGAACTCACCGCACATCCCGAGCGAACAGAGCGACCAGCCCCACCCGACCGACGAACTCAGGAACAAGTAGAGGAGCGCTGTGCCATGACACAGACGAAGGCACTGGACGGCGTCCGCGTCCTCGACATGACCCATGTCCAGTCCGGACCATCGGCGACGCAGCTGCTCGCCTGGCTCGGCGCGGACGTGGTCAAGTTGGAGGCACCGACCGGAGATATCACCCGCAAGCAGCTACGCGACCTGCCCGATGTCGACTCCCTCTACTTCACGATGCTCAACTGCAACAAGCGGAGCATCACCCTCAACACCAAGACGGAGCGCGGCAAGGAGATCCTCACCGAGCTGATCCGCCGCTCGGACGTGATGGTCGAGAACTTCGGTCCGGGCGCGGTGGACCGCATGGGCTTCACCTGGGAGAAGATCCAGGAGATCAATCCTCGTATCGTCTATGCCTCCATCAAGGGGTTCGGCGAAGGCCCGTACACCAACTTCAAGGCATACGAGGTCGTGGCGCAGGCCATGGGCGGCTCGATGTCCACCACGGGCTTCGAGGACGGTCCCCCGCTGGCGACGGGGGCGCAGATCGGCGACTCGGGCACGGGCATTCACGCCGTCGCCGGCATTCTGGCGGCGCTCTTCCAGCGGGAGAGCACGGGCCGGGGGCAGCGGGTCAATGTCGCCATGCAGCATGCCGTGCTCAACCTCTGCCGGGTGAAGTTGCGCGATCAGCAGCGCCTGGCCCATGGCCCGCTCGCCGAATATCCCAACGACGACTTCGGGGACGAAGTTCCCCGTTCGGGGAACGCCTCCGGCGGCGGTCAGCCCGGCTGGGCGGTCAAGTGCGCGCCGGGCGGCCCCAACGACTACGTGTACGTGATCGTGCAGCCGGTCGGCTGGAAGCCGATCTCGGAGCTGATCGGCCGGCCCGAGCTGGCCGAGGACCCCGAGTGGGCCACGCCCGAGGCGCGGCTGCCGAAGCTCAACAAGATGTTCCAGCTCATCGAGGAGTGGTCTTCGACCCTGCCCAAGTGGCAGGTGCTCGAAGAGCTCAACGCGCACAACATCCCGTGCGGTCCGATCCTCTCCACCAAGGAGATCATCGAGGACGACTCCCTGGTCGCGAACGAGATGGTCGTCAAGGTTCCGCACCCCGAGCGAGGCGAGTTCACCACGGTCGGCTCCCCGCTCAAGTTGTCGGACTCCCCGGTGGATGTGAGGAGCTCGCCGCTGCTCGGCGAGCACAACGAAGAGGTCTACGTCGGCGAGCTCGGGCTCGGCGACGAAGAAGTCCGTCTGCTCAAGTCGACTGGAGTGATCTGACGTGATGGCCGAAGACCGTGCGCTGACGGTGCGGGCCCTGCTCGATGCCGTACGCGCCGAGGGGCGCAGCACTCTCACCGCGCCGGAGGGCAAGGTGATCGCCGACGCGTACGGCATCGCTGTACCCGGCGAGGAGCTGGCCCGTGATGTCGACGAGGCGGTCGCCGCGGCGGCGCGCTTCGACGGACCGGTGGTCCTGAAGATCGTCTCTCCCGACATCCTGCACAAGACCGACGCCGGCGGCGTGATCGTCGGGGTGGAGGGCGCCGCGGACGTGCGGGCCGCCTTCCACAAGATCGTCGAGAATGCCAAGGCGTACAACGCCGAGGCGAAGATCGACGGCATCCAAGTGCAGCAGATGCTGCCGCCGGGGCAGGAAGTCATCGTCGGTGCCGTCACCGATGCGACCTTCGGCAAGGTCGTGGCCTTCGGGCTCGGCGGTGTCCTGGTGGAGGTCCTGAAGGACGTCACCTTCCGCCTCGCGCCGGTCAGTGCCGACGAGGCGCAGTCGATGCTCGACTCCATCAAGGCGGCGGAGATCCTGCGCGGGGTGCGCGGCGCGCCGGCGGTGGACCGCTGGGCGGTGGCCGAGCAGATCCGCCGTGTGTCCGAACTGGTCACGGACTTCCCGGAGATCGCGGAGGTCGACCTCAACCCGGTGATCGCCACGCCGGAAGGCGCGATGGCCGCGGACATCCGCGTGATCCTCACGGACGAGGTGCCGAAGGAGCGTCGCAAGTACGGCCGCGAGGAGATCCTGCGCTCCATGAAGCGGCTGATGCAGCCGCGCTCGGTCGCCGTGATCGGTGCCTCCAACGAGCAGGGCAAGATTGGCAATTCGGTCATGCGCAACCTCATCGACGGCGGGTTCGGCGGAGAGATCCATCCGGTGAACCCCAAGGCCGATGACATCTTGGGCCGCAAGGCGTACAAGAGTGTCACGGACGTTCCGGGTGAGGTGGATGTGGCGGTCTTCGCGATCCCCGCCAAGTTCGTGGCTTCGGCGCTCGAGGAGGTGGGACGCAAGGGCATACCCAACGCCGTCCTCATCCCCTCCGGGTTCGCCGAGACCGGTGAACACGCCCTCCAGGACGAGATCGTGGAGATTGCCGAGCGCCATGGCGTACGGCTGCTCGGGCCCAACATCTACGGCTACTACTCGACGTGGCAGGACCTGTGCGCCACGTTCTGCACGCCGTACGACGTGAAGGGCGGCGTGGCCCTCACCAGTCAGTCCGGCGGTATCGGCATGGCGATCCTGGGCTTTGCCCGGACTACCAAGACCGGTGTGTCGGCGATCGTGGGCCTCGGCAACAAGTCGGACCTCGACGAGGACGATCTGCTCACCTGGTTCGGCGAGGACCCCAACACCGACTGCATCGCGATGCACCTGGAGGACCTCAAGGACGGGCGGGCCTTCGTGGAGGCCGCGCGGGCGACCGTGCCGAAGAAGCCGGTCGTGGTCCTCAAGGCGGGCCGTACGGCGGCCGGCGCCAAGGCGGCCGGATCGCACACCGGCGCTTTGGCCGGCGACGACGCGGTGTACGAGGACATCCTCAAGCAGGCGGGCGTGATCCGCGCGCCCGGTCTCAACGACATGCTCGAGTACGCGCGTGCGCTGCCGATCATGCCGACGCCGAAGGGCGACAACGTCGTGATCATCACCGGCGCCGGCGGCAGCGGAGTGCTGCTCTCCGACGCGGTGACGGACAACGGGCTCGAGCTGATGGAGATTCCGGAGGATCTGGACGCGGCCTTCCGGACGTTCATCCCGCCGTTCGGCGCCGCGGGCAACCCCGTGGACATCACCGGCGGCGAACCCCCTTCGACGTACGAGGCGACGATCCGTCTCGGACTCGAGGACCCGCGGATCCACTCCCTGGTGCTCGGCTACTGGCACACGATCGTCACTCCCCCGATGGTCTTCGCCGAGCTCACCGCGAAGGTGGTGGCCGAGTTCAAGGAACGCGGCATCGAGAAGCCGGTGGTCGCGTCGCTCGCGGGCGATGTCGAGGTCGAGGAGGCCTGCCAGTTCCTCTTCGAGCACGGCGTCGTCGCCTACCCCTACACGACGGAGAAGCCGGTCGCGGTGCTCGGCGCGAAGTACCGCTGGGCGCGCGCGGCGGGGTTGTTGGGAGGCGGTCGATGAGCTGACCGAGCTCACCACGGGGCCTGCGGTGACCGCTCGCCGCAGGCCCCGGCACCGGAAGGAAGTTGGACAGGGGGCGCTGGCCAGGCTTCTTCGACGCAAGGGGTGCTGAAGCTCAATGACTACAACTGATCTGCCTACGTCGGCTCCGTATCAGGAGCTCGTCGACAAGAACGGCCGGGTTTACCGTGTGGGTGAATCCGACATCGACATCATGGGGCGCAAGCGCAAGTGGATGGTCATCCTGCCGTGGATCGGGATGATGGGTATTTCCTCTGCGGAGTATGCGTTTGCTTCCGCTGAGGACACGCTGCACGAGGCGCACGCCTGGTCCAGCACCAGCATCTACTGGATGCTGACGGTCTGGGTGTTCTGCCAGGCCGCAGTCGCCTTCCCGGCGGGCAAGCTCCGCGAGTCGGGGAAGCTCCCTGCCCGCTGGGCGATGATGCTCGGCGCGGCGGGCACGTTCATCGGCTATCTGTCGCTCGCGTTCGCACCGCACGTCATGCTGGCCGTCATCGGCTTCGGCATGTTCAGCGGTATGGGCGCAGGCATGGTGTACGCGACCTGCGTCAACATGGTCGGCAAGTGGTATCCGGAGCGCAAGGGCGGCAAGACCGGCTTCGTGAACGGCGGTTTCGCCTACGGCTCGGTGCCCTTCGTGTTCCTCTTCCACGGCTACATGGACACCACCAACTACAAGTGGGTACTGGTGTCGGCGGGCCTGTTCCTCGCCGGAATCGTGGCGTACGCAGGATTCTTCTTCAAGGACCCGCCGCGGAACTGGTGGCCGGCGGAAGTCGACCCCCTCAACCCGCCGAAGGACCCGCGTGCGGCCCGTGCGCTGCAGAAGAACCCGCCCGCGGTCAAGCAGATGACGCCCGGGGAGGCATGGAAGACCGGTCGTGTGGCGGTCATGTGGGTGTGTCTTGCCTTCACTTCGGGCGTCAACATCTTCGGTATCTCCTTCCAGGTCGACATCGGTGAGTCCGCGGGATTCGCCGCCGGGATCGTGGCGACGGCCATGTCCCTGAAGGCCATCGTCAACGGCACCGGGCGCGGTGTCATCGGCTGGCTGTCCGACCGGTACGGGCGCAAGGAGTGTCTGCTCTTCGTCTGTATCGTCCTCGGCGCTTCCCAGTTCGGCATCATCTGGTCGGCGGGCATCAAGAGCCTGCCACTGTTCCTGCTGTTCTCCGCCATATCGGGCTTCGGCGGCGGCGCCATCTTCCCGATGTTCGCTGCGATGACCGCCGACTACTTCGGCGAGAACAACAATGCTTCCAACTACGGCATGGTCTACAGCTCGAAGCTGGTCTCCGGTCTGGGTGCCGGCATGGGTTCGGTCGCGGTGACCGCCTGGGGACTCAACGGCGCCTTCACGCTGGCCGGTTCCCTGTCGTTCGCGGCGTTCTTCATCGCGCTCTTCCTCAAGGCACCGGGACGCGACTACAAGGGACGCCTCATCAAGGAGAACCCCAAGCCGATCAGCCGCGAGGTGATGTAACACCACCGATCCCCTTCTCGGTACGTCAGGGCCCGCTCGCTTCCCCCGGGGCGGGCCCTTGTCGTCTCTCTCCAGTGAACCATCGAGATTGCATACAGTCTACTATCTCAAATGAACTGGGGCATGGCTCGGGGGGTGAGGAACATCGGAACGAAAACCGGCGCTAAGGATCTGTCGGCCCTGGTGGGCGGCTGACGGGGTGTCGGTCGCGGGACCGGTCTGAAGTCTTCCCGCAGATAACGCCCTATTATCTGTGGCATCGCTGATCACGACCTGCGGCGACGTTCTCGGGGCCGTGCGTGAAGCGGCCCCGTTATCTGCGGCAAGGGGGAAGCTGTGCCCGCCGTCGTACGACTGCCCGTCGGGAAGGCGTTGACCGTCCGCGCGGCGGCCGACGTGTTCCTCGACTCACTCGACAACGCGAACACGCTCCGGTCGTACGGAATTGGCGTCGGCAAGACCGCCGAACACCTCGGCGAGACCCGCCCGCTCGCCACCGTCGCGGACGACGAGATCGGCGGCGCCCTCGAACAGCTGTGGGGCGAGGCCGCGGTCAACACGTGGAACGCCCGGCGGGCGTCGGTGCTGTCATGGCTGGGCTGGTGCGCCGAGCGCGGGTACGACGGCCCGGCTGTCCCGGCCTGGGTGAAGCGGATGCCCCCGCCGGACTCGGAGACCCCGGCCCGCTCGAAGATGGCCGTCGACCGGCTGATCGCCCGACGCGACGTCCACCTCCGGGAGAAGACGCTTTGACGGATGCTCTACGAGACCGTCGCGCGGGCGGAGGAGATCCTCGGCGTCAACATTGAGGAGCTGGCCCTCGCCGCCCGCAGGGCCCCGGTGAAGGCCAAGGGCGCGAAGCCGCGCACCCGACGCCGCGGCGCCCCGCGCGAGGACTACGTCATGGAGCCCGTGTACTGGGACGCCGGCACCGCCCGCCTGCTGCCCCGACTGATCAAGGGCCGTACCCGCGGGCCGGTGTTCGTCACCCACCGCAAGCCGAGCCCCGGGAAGGTCGTCAGCCGGCGCGACGTGTGCCCGAACACCGGGCTGGTCCGACTGTCGTACGGGCAGGCCCGCGCCCTCCTGGATGCGCACACGGCTGTCGGGGGTGTGGCGGGAACGGGCTGGGACCTGCACGAGTACCGGCACTCCGGCCTCACCCACCTCGGTGAGGCCGGGGCCAGCCTGCCGATGCTCATGGCGAAGTCGCGGCACAAGAAGCCGGAGAACGTGCGGCGTTACTTCCACCCCTCGGCTGAGGCGATCGCCGAGGTCACCAGCCTTCTCGCGCCCGGAGACAGCAGGCGCTGACCTGGTCAGCGCCAGTCAAGTCGAGCTGAGCTGGCTGTCTCCAGTCCCCTGCGCATAGAGCCGGGCTACTCGGCCATCCAACTCTGAAGCGCTTATTGCGAAGTTTCCACTTCATACCTACGGTAAGCGCATGCGACCGAAGCACGAGCCTGAGCAGATCACCGACCTGTCACGGTTGAGGGCGTTCATGAACCCGCTGCGGATGCAGCTGTACCGGCTGCTGTACGCCGCGGGCACCGCGACCGCCTCTCAGCTCGCCGAGCATGTCGACGAAACGCCCTCGCTGGTCAGCTACCACTTGCGCAAGCTGGCTGAGCACGGCTTCGTGACCCAGGCGAGTGGCCAGGGCGCCGACGGCCGCGAGCGCTGGTGGCAGGTGGCATCTGAAGAGGGCTGGGGCTTCCGTGACTCGGACTTCGCGGACACGCCCGAGGGAGCCGCCGCGGTCGGCGCGGTGACCCGAGGGATCTTCGACACCCGCGTCGCCCAATACCGCACGTATCTCGACCAGAAGTCCGCCTGGGGGAAGGCGTGGACCGACGCGTCCTTCAGCTCCGAGTGGCTGCTCGACCTCACCCCGGCCGAACTCGCCGAGATGAGCGACGAGCTTGAGGCGCTGGCCCGGCGCTGGCGGGAGCGCGGCAAGGCCGCCAAGGCGGCCGACGACACCGAGGACCGCGAGCACGTGTCTGTGCACCTATACGGCTTTCCCTTCCGGCCCTGACTCAGCCGAATTCCCAACGTACTTGGAGCCCACCATGGCCACCCCAGAGACGGTCCTGCCCAAAAACGCCGCCACACCGGCTCACCGCGACGGCAACGTGTTGCGCTGGCTCACCGCCTACACCGTCTCCCTCATTGGCGACAGCGTGTACTTCGTCGCCCTGGCCTGGTCCGCCCAGAAGGCCGCCGGTCCTACCGAAGTCGGCCTCGTCATGGCTGCCGGGGCAGTACCACGAGCGTTACTCATGCTCGGTGGGGGCGTGGTGGCCGACCGGTTCGACCCCCGCCGGGTGATTCTCGGCAGTGACACGCTGCGCTGCCTCCTCATCCTGGCGGTGGCCGCCGGTATCGCACTGACGGCTCCGGCCTTGTGGATCCTGGTCACGATGGCGCTCGTCTTCGGCGCCGTCGACGCACTGTTCGTACCCGCTGTCGGTGCTCTTCCGCCCCGGATCACCGCCCCCGACCAGTTGGCCCGGGTCACCGGCATGCGCTCGCTGTCGACGCGCCTCAGCCAGATCGCGGGACCGCCGATCGGCGGCCTGGCCATGGGACTCGGTGGACCCGCAGCCGCCTTCACCGTCGCCGGACTGCTCATCGCCCTGTCCCTGCCGCTCCTGCTGACGATACGGATACGACCTCTCGTGGCGCCCGACGCGGAGCGGCCGGAGCCTGGCACCGCGCGACAGGACCTGCTCGACGGCCTGCGCTACATCCGCCGCCACCGACTCATCGGCCCGCTCGTCGCCGCCGGCGCCGTCTGCGAACTCGGCCTCACCGGCACCCTCAACGTCGGCATGGTGCTCCTCAACGCCGAGCGCGGCTGGGGTCCTTCCGGCTACGGCTGGATCGTCAGCAGCTTCAGCGCAGGAGCTGCGGCTAGCGCCGCGTTGCTCGCGATCGCCGGTTGGCTGCCGCGTGCTGGCCTGATGATGGCCGGGACGCTGCTCGTGGGCTGCGCGGGTGCGGCCACGATCGCTCTGGTACCGACCCTGTGGCTCGCCGCGGTGCTGGCTGCGGTCATCGGACTGTGTGCGGGCGTCTTCGGCAGCCTGGACAACGCCCTCATACAGACTGCCGCGGACCCGGCCTATCTTGGCCGGGTCACCTCCGTGGTCATGCTCACCATGGTCGGTCTCGCCCCCCTCAGCTATCCGCTGGTCGGTGCCGCCATCGGAGCCTGGGGCGCCGCCCCGGTGTTCGTCGCCTGCGGCATCTTCGCCAGCCTGGGAGCGGGCATCGCCCTGGCCTCCGACGCGGTGCGGCACGCCGAACTGCCCCGGCAGCGGCCAGGCGTGACCATCTAAGCAACCCAACCGCAGCCCCGCCGGCCAGCTCGCAGCAGGGGCTGGTCGGCGTCTCCCGATGATTGGCGGTCACTCGCCGTCTACGGCATCCGGATCGCGCAGTGGCCGCAAGCCTCCGGGCAGGTCGGGGAGCTGGAAGGAGTAGCGGCCGAGCATGTTGATGTGCTGCCGCACGAACGGCGAGAGGCGGGCCACGTCCTCGTCGCGGACATCGAAGCCGTCCGCCCGCAGCTGATTCACCGCGGCGTCCATATACCTGGTGTTGAAGAGGACGACGGCGTTGAGGACCAGGCCGAGGGCGCCGATCTGGTCCTCCATGCCGTCTTGGTAGCGCTGGTAGAGCTGCCCTGAGCGGCCGTGGAAGATCTTCCGGGCGAGTGCGTGGCGGCCCTCCTGGAGGTTGGCCTGGGCCTTGATCTGGCGGCGGTAGCCGGGCTCGTCGGCCAGGCGCAGGATGTGCAGGGACTTGGCGATCCGCCCGTAGTGCGCAATCGCGTCCCCCAGCGGGATCGGCCGCCCGTCCCGGGACAGCATGCGGATGACGTCGTAGGCGCGCACGGCGCCGGTGTGGATGGAGCCGATGATCCGCAGGATGTCCTCCCACTGCCGCTCGATCCGCGCGAGGTCCACCCGACCACGGGCGGCGTCAGTGAATGCGCCGTAGTCGGCAGTGCGGTCGATGCGCCACATCTTCTGGTCGGGCAGGTCCGCCAGTTGCGGCGCGTACGCGAACCCAGCGAGCGTGAGCAGCCCGAACACGATGTCGCTGTACGAAGCGGTGTCGGTGACGATCATCTCCGGGCGCTTGCCACCGTCGCGGTCGTAGAGGACATCGAGCACGTACAGGGAGTCGCGCGGGGTGCCGGCCACCACCTTCCCTCCGAGCCCCGCCGCCTGGTCGTTGATCATGTTCAGCCACGTCGCGCCGCCCCGGCGCCCGAAATAGCGGGGATTGGGACGGGCGTACACGGACGGAACGGGGACGACGAACCGCATCCCGTCGACCGAAGCGACCAGCCCGCCGCCCCACGCCTGCGCGAGAGGGATCATGGCTTGGTGCTCAATGAGCGTGGCGTTCGCGGCCCGGTAGGTGGCCAGCCGCAGATAGGTCTGGTCGACGTGGGACAGCGTGCCGTACTTCAGCGCGTAGGCGGAGCCGATGACCGGGGTATAGCCGACGTTGCAGCTGTGCGCGACCAGCAGCGCGGCGATCGTGACGTGCAGTTCCTTGAGCCGGGCCTCGCCGCCGGTGATGGAGGTGAACGCCTGGTCGGCGCCGGTCCACGAGAACACCTCCAGCAGCACCTCCGGCAGGTCGACGCGGGGCATCATCGCCTCCACCGCCTTCCGCAGGTCCAGGAGGGAGGCGGGTTCGGGCTCCGGTTCCAGCGCGGCGAAGTGCAGACGGCCGTCGTCGTCGAACACGATCTGGGAGTTCGCTGGCACCCGCCCCGCGACCTCCCGGTATGTGCCGTGAAGCAGCGCGGCCCGCGCCGCCAGGTGCTCACCCGGCTCACCAGGCAGGTTCAGGGAGGCCGGCACTGTCGGGCGGACCTGCTCCCATGCCTCCCCGTCCAGCAGCTTCGCCCGCGGGTCGCCCCACTTCGAGGAGTTCTTCGCGAACACCTCCCGTCGGCGCAGCATCCGGTGGAAGGACTCCAACACGCAGAACACGTACGCCTTCCAGTCCACCGTGCCCGGCTCCAAGTGCGGCGCAGTCAGCACGAGGCGCCGCCACGAGCCCACCAGCAGGGACGTGTCGATCTCATCGGGGCCCACCTTCTTGCGCCCCATCAGGTCGGGCAGGGTCTTCAGCGCCTTGAGGACCGGCAGGCCCTCCGGGGAGGCGCCGAAGTCGACGACCTGGACGAGGAGCTTGAGGAACGGCCGTACGGTGGGAAACCGAGTGACCAGCATCGACCGCCATGCCTCGTCCGCATCGGAGTCCAGCGGCGGTGTCAGCTCGAACAGCGCTGCGATCGCGGCCGCCAGCTCATGCCGGGGCACCACCGCCTCGATCCGCTCCCACATCGCCTCGAACGTCTCCACCTCCGGCGGGGCGATCTCGCCCGTGTCGGTGTCGACGTGCTCGGACGTAGTGCTGAAGACGACCTGGAACGCGGTCGCGAGCTTCGCTGAGGCCCGCTCGACCCGGGGCAGGGTCTTCATCTTCTGCTTCGCCGTCTCCCGCTCCGCCCTGGCAAGCAGCTTCGTGGCAATGAGCACCTCCAGCAGATCGAGCGCGTCATCGACGGCCCTGCTCGTCAGGTAGACGGCCGTGGCCAGCAGGGTTGCCAGGCGCCGAGAGTCGCCGTGACGGCGCAGCAGCGACGCCTTGCCGTCCACGCCGTACCGCGACAGCTCCGCCAGTCGGCGCGGTGGTATCCCCGACACGTCCAGCCAGCCCATCCCGAAGTCGGCGATCTCCTCGGCCCGCTCCAGCGCCCACTTCATCTGAGGGCCGGAGATCCGTACCGGACCACGCCGCAGCCGGTCCAGCTCCGACACCCGAACCCCCGGCGGCACTGTCAGCAGGGAATCGAGCACCGCCCGCTGACCGATACTCAGCAGCCCGTAGAGGGTGTCCCACAGCCGTTGGTTCGCCGCCTCCCGTACGGAGGCGACCAGCCGGGCGAGCGTCGTCACGCCGGGCAGCAGCACCCGCCGCTCGCGCAGCCACCCCACCGCCGCGTCGAACAGCGCCTTCGGGCCCTCACCGGTCGTCCAGGCCCGCGCGTCGACCCACACCCGCAACTCGGCTTCCGCCTCGGCGAACTCCGTGTACTCCAGCACCCGCCGCAGCTCACGTACATGGTCCGGCCGGGTGTTCTCCCGCTCCCCGTACGCCTTCAGCACCGAGGAGTCCTTGATGCCGAGCTGCTCGGCGAGGTAGTCGACGACTTCAGCCGGCACGTCAGTCGGGTCGTCCAGGAACACCCCGAGATACCGCACGGTCGTGAGCTGGGATGCGAAGCCCAGGCGGTTGTGTGACCGCCGCTTCCCCTCGACCATCTCCCGGTCCGCGTCATCCAGGAAGAAGAACCGCTCCAACTCCGTACGGGACGGCGCCCCGTCAAACGCCGCGTACGCGGCGGCTTGCACATCAGTCAGGAACTCAACCGGCACCCCGGACCTCCACACAGTCAATGATCAACACGACTGCTGAAGGTTCCGCCACCACATAAGACCAGGTCAGAGCACTCTCAGGCGCGTGGGAGGCTTAGCGCCGGTTTTCGTTCCGATGTTCCTCAACCCCCGGCTCACAGAGGTCAACTCACCTTGCGGTGCCCGGACATGGGAAAGCCCCTGACCAGGGACCGGTCAGGGGCGTTCCCGGGCTCGGCGAGGTCAGTCCCCGCAGCGCTCCCGCAGTGAGTGCAGGTGTTCGCTGGACTTGCGGGCGAAGGCGAAGGACTCGACCGGGTTGTCGTGTTCGGCCTGCCAGTGGTGGTAACGGCGGCCGTTGTGCGACCTGCGCGTCACCTCGGAGAGGAACGTCTTGTAGTCGATGTCTCCGTCACCGACGTCCGTCATGCGGTAGCCGTACGTGGACGTCGGGTCCTTGGTGCCGTCCTTGACGTGGAACAGCGGGTAGCGGTGCGGCTGCTTGAGGACGTAGCGCAGCGGGTCGAAGGGGCGCGGGGTCCCGTCGACCTGCTTGGAGAAGCGGAACTGGCCCGCGTACGCCCAGAAGATGTCCATCTCCAGGAAGACGAGGTCCGGGTCGGTCTCCTCCAGAAGCACGTCGTAGAGGCGGACGTTGGGCTTGTCCGTCGCGAACATGAATTCTTCCGAGTGGTTGTGCTGGTAGAACTTCATGCCGCGCTTCCTGGCCGCGGCGCCGTAGGTGTTGAACTCCTCGGCCGCCCGCTTCCAGCCTTCGACGGTGGAGCCGTAGCGGAACGGGCCCGAGGCCGTGCCGATGTGCTTGAGGCCGAGGGCCTCGGCGTCGTCGAGGACCTTCTCCAGGTTCGTGGCGAAGGTGTAGGCGTTCGGGTCGTTGGAGTAGTAACCGACGTGGCTGCCGATCGCGTTGAGGCCGTGGTCACGGGTCATCTGCTTGAGCTGGGCGAGCGTGATGGCACCGGCCGACCCCTGGGTGTAGCCGGCGTACTCGACCTCGTCGTAGCCGTACTTCTGGAGCTCCGCGAACACGGCGGCGAAGCCGAGCGTGGAGACCTTGTCGCGCAGGCTGTAGAGCTGGATGCCGAGGCGGCCCTCGGGCAGAACCGGACGGCCGCGGCCGGCCGCCGCGGCGTCCGTCTCGGCTGCGGCGCTCGGTGTGGCGGCGGCGCCGATGAGGGCGGCCGCCGAGACTCCGGCGGCCACGCCGAGGACATTGCGTCTGCTGAGGCGCTGGGCGAGCTCCGGGTCCTGAGGCGTGCGGGCCATGCGGGAACTCCTTTGTTTTTAAGGGCGTTGTCAGTGGTGTCTGGTTGAGTTGAGTCGTGGATCGGGGAAGCGGGAGCGGGCCGTGATCAGGCCAGCCCCGCGAGGGTGAGCAACAGCGACTTCACATCGGTGGCTTTCAGGGAGCCATCGACAGCGCGGGGGGTGGAGATCAGGATGAGCGGACCGTCTTGCGGGTCGTCGGGGAGCCTGCCGTGGCTCCCGCGAATAGGTGACGGGTCCAGGGGCACGACCGCCATGCGGTAGCGCATGCCGAGCTTCTTGCGTGCCAGGGCTTTGGCGGCCTTGACCTTCACATAGGGGTCTTCGGGGTCCATGAAGAGTTCGACCGGGTCGTAGCCGGGTTTGCGGTGGATCTCGACGAGCTGCGCGAAGTCGGGCGCGCGTGCGTCGTCGAGCCAGTAGTAGTACGTGAACCAGGCATCCGGTTCCGCGATGGCGACGAGCTCGCCGGAGCGCGGGTGGTCCAGGCCGTGGCTCTTCTTGCCCTCGTCGTCGAGGAGTTCCTCGATGCCTTCGAGGCCGGCCAGGGCTTGTTTCGTCGCGTCCATGTCTTCGGGCTTGCGTACGTAGACATGCGCGAGCTGGTGGTCGGCGACGGCGAAGGCGCGCGAGGCCATGGTGTCGAGGTACTCCATGCCGTCCTGCGTGTGCACCTCGAGCAGTCCCGCCTTGCGCAGGGCGCGGTTGATGTCGATGTGCCGGCTGACCTTCGTGATGCCGTACTCGGACAGGGCGACCACGGTGCGGCCTTGCGCCTTCGCGTCGGCCAGGAGCGGGGCGAGGGCGGCGTCGATGTCCCTGGCCGCCTTCAGGGAGCGGGGGTCGTCGGGGCCGAAGCGCTGCAGGTCGTAGTCGAGATGCGGGAGGTAGCAGAGCGTCAGGTCGGGTTTGCGGGTGCGCATGATGTGACGGGTCGCGTCGACGATCCACTGAGAGGAGGTGAGATTCGCGCCGGGGCCCCAGAAGGTGAAGAGGGGGAACGTGCCGAATTTCTCGGTGAGTTCATCGTGCAGGGCGGGCGGCCGGGTGTAGCAGTCGGGCTCTTTGCGGCCGTCGGCGTAATAGACAGGACGGGGGGTGACGATGATGTCGGTGTCCGCGCCCATGGCGTACCACCAGCAGATATTGGCGACCGTGTAGCCGGGGTGGGCCCGGCGGGCGGCGTCCCAGAGCTTGTCGCCGGCCACGAGGCGGTTGTGCTGGCGCCACAGCAGCACGTCGCCGAGTTCACGGAAGTACCAGCCGTTGCCGACGATGCCGTGCTCGGCGGGGAGCGTGCCGGTCAGGAAGGTGGACTGGGCGGCGCAGGTCACGGCGGGCAGCACGGTGCCGAGGGTGGCCTGGGAGCCCTTGTTGGCAAGGGACTTGAGGTTCGGCATGTGCGCGAGCAGACGGGGGGTGAGGCCGACGACGTCCAGGACAAGGAGCGGGGTGGGGCCGCCGTCGGGGTTCGCGGTGTCGGGGGGCGGGGCGACGGTCACGGCAGCTCCTTGAGGCCCAGGTCGACGAGGAGGTCACGGGCGAGGGTGAGCTCGGCGGCGATGCCGTCGGCGAGCTGGGTGCGGGCGCGGGGACGCAGTTCGTCGGGCAGCGCCTGCCAGGTGTAGGTCTCGACCTCGAGGTGCCGGGTGCGCGGTGTCGGGCCGCCCACCAGGCGGGTCAGGACGTCCTTGAGGACATCGAGGGTGGAGGTGAGAGGCGGCGCCGGGGCCGCGTGCAGCGGGACATGGAAGTGGGAGCGCCAGGGTGCGGTCTCGGGCAGGGCACTGCCGTCGAGGGCCTCGCCCAGATCGTCCGTGCCGTGCAGCCGGCCGGCCGTACGGGTGCGGGTCTGGTGCAGGAAGCGGGGCTCGTCGAAGGCCGCCAATGCGGTACGGACCGCGGGCAGTTGGGGCTGTTCGGCGTGGAGTGCGGCGGAGAGCTGGACCTTGTGGATGGGGATGCCCGCTGCGACCAGGGCGTCGAGTGCGGTCCCCGGATCTTCGAAGGAGGTGGCGAGATGACAGGTGTCGACACAGATGCCGATGCGTTCATGACCGACCTCGGTCAGCGGGGCGATCGCGTCGGCGGTGGTCTCGACGGTGCACCCGGGCTCGGGTTCCAGACCGATGCGGATGGAGCGGCCGGTGAGCTCTTCGAGCGCGTCCAGGCGCTGGGCGAGGGTGGTGAGTGCGTCGCGTGCGGTGGCGGCGCGGGTGTCGTCGTAGTCCGTGCGCCAGGCGAGCGGCAGGGTCGAGATGCTGCCTTCGGTGGCGTCGTCGGGGAGCAGGGAGGTGAGCAGCCGGGCCAGATCGGTGGTGTGGGTGAGGCGTTCGGGATCGGCCCAGTCCGGCTTGTACACGCGGTACTTGACCTCTTCGGCACCGAAGCCCTCATAGGGGAAGCCGTTGAGGGTGACCACTTCGAGGCCGCGCCGGTCGAGTTCGCCGCGCAGCCCGCGCAGGGCGGCCGGGTCGGCGATCAGCGCCCGGGCGGCGTCGCGCGCGAGCCACAGGCCGATGCCGAGCCGGTCCCTGCCGAGCCGTTTGCGGACGGGTTCGCAGTGGTCGCGGAGCTGGGCGAGTACGCCGTCCAGGGTCTCGGCGGGGTGGACATTGGTGCAGTACGCGAGGTGGACGGTGGAGCCGTCGGGGTGCCGGAAGCGCATGGCTCACTCACCGCCGCGCAGAATCGAGTTCCCCTCGTGCGTGGCATCGGTGTCCGCGACATCGAGGTCGAGCCTGCCGCTGAGCCCGTAGAAGGCGAGGGGGTTGCGCCACAGGACCTGGTCGACCTGGTCCTCGGTGAAGTCGGCGGCGAGCATCGCGTCGCCGACCTTGCGGGTCTTGAGCGGATCGCTCTTGCCCCAGTCCGCGGCCGAGTTCACCAGTACCTTCTCGGGGCCGTACTCCTTGAGGAGGGCGACCATCCGGTCCTCGTCCATCTTGGTGTCGGGATAGACGGAGAAACCGAGCCAGCAGCCGGCGTCCTTGGCGTCCTTGACCGTGGTCTCGTTGAGGTGGTCGAGGAGCACCCGGTCGAGCGGCAGCGCGGACTCGCGGACCACATCGATGGTGCGGTGCAGTCCGGCGAGCTTGTCGCGGTGCGGGGTGTGCACGAGGGCGGGGAGCTCGGCGTCCGCGGCCATCTGCAGCTGGGCGGCGAGCGCGGTGTCCTCGGCCGGGGTCATCGAGTCGTAGCCGATCTCGCCCACGGCCACGACGTTGTCCTTGACCAGATAGCGGGGCAGCTGGTCGAGGACCGGGGTGCAGCGGGGGTCGTTCGCTTCCTTGGGGTTGAGGGCGATGGTGCAGTGGTGCGCGATCCCGTACTGCGCGGCACGGAAGGGCTCCCAGCCCAGGAGCGAGTCGAAGTAGTCGTAGAAGGAGGAGGGGGAGGTGCGGGGCTGACCCAGCCAGAAGGCCGGCTCGACGACGGCGCGGACACCGGCCGCATACATGGCCTCGTAGTCGTCGGTGGTGCGGGAGGTCATGTGGATGTGGGGGTCGAAGATGCGCATCAGGACTCCTGGGGGGACGCGGCGGACGCGGCGGGCGCGGCTTCGGAGGGCGGCTCGGTGGGGGCGCCGGCTCTCGTGAGGGGCTCGGTGGAGCTCGCGCCGGGGGCCTCCACTGCAGAGGTCTCGACGGAGGTTTCGGTGCAGGTCTCTGCGGAGGTCTCTGCGGAAACCTCGGTCAAGGCCAGGACGCGCTGCAGATCCGCGGGCACGGGGCGGCCCGCGGCCGTACGCTCGCGGGCGAAGTCGCCGAGCATACGGGCGAGTTCGGCGTCACCTCGGGCGCGGTCGGCCAGTGCGGCCACCTCATCGACGCTCACTCCGGTGAACAGGCACTTGAGTACGGCGTGCCGCCAGGCGTGGGCGCCGAGGTGTTCGGCGCCGTAGGGGCCGACGGCGGCGGCGACGAGGGAGGTGTCGTTGGTGCGCAGCGCGTCCTCCGTGAGCCCGAGCGCCTCGGGCCCGGGGACGAGATGGTCGAGGGTGCGCAGGACGGCGCGGCGTTCGGCGGCGGTGCCCTGTTCGTAGAGGCGGGTCAGGGTGGCGGTGTCGGCGCGGGCGGCGTGCAGGAGCAGCAGCCGTGCGTCGTCGGCGTGCTCGGGTCCGCAGCGCCGGCCCGCCTGGGCGAAGCGCAACTCCCAGGTGGGGACGGGCCCTTGGCCGCTGTCCGCCTTGTGGTCGGCGGCTTCGGTGAGCGACTGGTCCAGCCATGCCCGGGCGTCGGGGTCCAGGGCGGTTTCGAGGCCGGCGCGGAGGGCTGCGAGGGAAGGGGTGCGGGTCATGGCCTGCCTCCTTCGGAGAGCTGAGCGGTGGAGGCCGGGGCGGCGGGTGAGCTCGGCGGGACGGTGACCGGCTCCCCGGCGATCGGCGCCGATCGCCGGGGCTCGGGCACCCGGCGCTGCTGTGAGCGGCGTTCCGCTGCGGCCTGGGCCAGGTGGAGGAACTCGAGGGACTCCTCCGCCAGTTGGGGGCCGGCGTGGGAGTGGCGGGGAAGTTCGACGACGGTGAGGCCCTGGTAGCCGGTGGCGGCCAGTGCCTCCAGGACAGGCGGAAAGTCGATCTCGCCCGCACCGAAGGGGAGGTGTTCATGGACGCCGCGGCGCATGTCCTCGATCTGCACGTGCCGGAGCCACGGCGCGGCATCGCGGACGCAGTCGGCGGGCGAGGCCGGTTCGAGGCACTGGCAGTGCCCGATGTCGAGGGTCAGGCCGAGGGCCTCCGGGGCGCCCAGATCCGTGCGCAGCCGGTGGAAGTCGGCGAGACAGGACAGGAGATGGCCGGGTTCGGGCTCGATGGCCAGGGGGATGCCCGCCCCTTCGGCGGCCTCGACGACCGGGGTGATCGCCTCGGCGAGCCGCTTCCACGCGGTGTCCTCAGCGGTGCCCTCGGGCTTGATGCCGCTGAAGCAGTGCACGGCATGGGCGCCCAGGTCGGCGGCGACGCGTGCGGCCCGGATCAGCAGCCGGACGCGGGCCGCGCGGCGGTCGGGATCGGAGTCGAGAAGGGAGGGGCCGTGTTTGCGGCGTGGGTCGAGTACGTAGCGTGCGCCGGTCTCGATGGTCGCCGTCAGACCGAGCTGGTCCAGACGGCGGGCCACCCTGCGGGTGCGGGCGGCCAGGTCGGGCGCCATCGGGTCCAGGTGCATGTGGTCGAGGGTCAGGCCGACGCCCTCGTAGCCCAGGTCGGCGAGCAGGGCGAGGGCGTCGTCGAGACGCAGATCGGTCAGACCGTTGGTGCCGTAGCCGAACCGGAGGCTCATGTGACGCTCACCTTCCGTGCGAACCGACGGGCGAGGGGGGCGAGTGACGCCGTGACCAGTGCGGTGCCGGGCCTCCCGGCGCGTGCGGCGAGGGCCGCCTGGAGCGGGATCATCGCGCGGATCCCGCCGCCCACGGCTCGTTGGGTGAGCTGGGGCGAGGGGTTGAGGAGGGCGTGGAACAGGGGCTGCGCGGCGGTCAGCGCGTACAGGGCGCCGAGCTCGGCGCGCAGGCTCGCGGCGGGCGTGGGGCCCGGCAGTCCCAGGGCGGCTGCGAGCACCTGGGCTGCCGGGGGTCGGTGGGATGCGGGGGTGGGGTCGAGGTGGGTGCCGAGCCCCCGCGCGACGGGTGGCCCGCCGCCTGCGGAGACGTGTGCCCCGCCGTCCCCGGAGAGGGGTGCCCCTCCGCCTGCGGAGACGTGTGCCCCGCCGTCCCCGGAGAGGGGTGCCCCTCCGCCTGCGGAGACGTGTGCCCCGCCACCTGCAGACGCGGGTGCCCTGCCGTCTGCGGAGATGTGTGCCCCACCGTCCACGGACACGGGTGCCCTGCCGTCTGCTGGGACGTATGCCCCGCCACCTGCAGACGCGGGTGCCCTGCTGACTGCTGAGACCTGTGCCCCGCCGTCCCCGGAGAGGGGCGCCCCTCCACCTGCGGTGACAGGTGGTCCCCCGTCACCGGATACACCCGCCGCACGACCATGCGCCACCGCCCGTGACAGAACCGCCGTGACGGCAAGTCCCGCCAGTGGAGCCAGGGTCGAGCCGCCCTCCGCCTCGCGGCGGGAGACCGTGGTGACGGAGAAGGTGTGGGCTCCGAGCAGGGCCGCGGCGGACAGGGCCGGGCGGACGCGCCCGGTGGTGGCGACCGCACCGAGCAGGAGGTCGAGCGAGCGGGCGCCCGCCATGGCGAGCGGGCCCGCGGGGGTGTTCTTCAGACCCAGGTCGTACGCCCACACCGCGCCGGCCAGCGCACCGGCGACGGCGAGCGGCCTGCGGCCGGCGAGCGAGGCCAGGACGAGACCGGCCGCCGTGAGACCCGCGGCCGCGGCGAGCGCGGCGAACGGGGTGATACGTCCCGAGGGCAGGGGCCGGTGGGGACGTTCGACGGCGTCGACCTCGCGGTCTGCCCAGTCGTTGAGCGCCATCCCGGCCTCGTACAGACACAGCGAGGAGCCGATGGCGAGCAGCGTGCGGCCTCGTGGCCGCGCCCCACTCGCCGCGGCGCCGGCCAGGGCATCACCGGGGACGGTGAACAAGGCGGATACGCGCAGGAGTTCGGCCCAGTCACCAAGGCGAGGGCGGACGCGCACGGGCGAGGGCTCGCTGCTGGGCGCCTGCCGATACGGGCGGACGGAGGGCCGGGGCGCGGCACCAGTGCCCATACCGGAGCCGGTGCTCGTGCCGGAGCCGGTGCCCATGCCGGAGCCGGTGCCCGAGCCGATGTCCGAGCCGGCGCCAATGCCCGACCCGGTGCCCGAGCCCGTGTCCGAGCCGGTGCCAATGCCCGAGCCGGTGCTCGTGCCGCTGACAACGTTCTCCCCAGCGCCGACTCGACCCGCCACTGGCGGCACACCGCGCTCCGAGGCCGAAGCGGAGACCGTGCCCTCGGTCGTCATGGCAGCACCCGTGCCACGCCCCGTTCGCTCCCCCGGCCCGTCCGACGCGGAGGTGTCCGCTGCGGCGGTCTCAGTCCTGGCGCGGTATCCGCCACCGCGGCCGATCCCCGCCCAGGCCGCACCCGCGACCCCCGCCACCGCCAGCGCGCCCGCCAAGGAAAGGAGGCGTAGACGACCGCCGGTCATCGAGTGGCTCGCAGCCGCTCGGCGAAGGACAAAAGATGGGTGAACTGCTCGCCGAGAGAGGAGGAAGCGCCGTCCGGGTCCTTGAAGAAGAAGCCGAGTTCGGGGCGCGGTCCCGTCAGACCCACCTCGCCGGCCCGGGCGACCAGACGGGCCAGGTCGATGACCAGGGGCGCCGCGAGCGCCGAGTCGCAGCCTTGCCAGATCGTCTGGAGCACCATCCGCGTACCGAGAAACCCGTCGAAGGCGATGTGGTCCCAGGCGGTCTTCCAGTCGCCGAGCGACGGCACGTCGTCGATGTGCACCTCGCCCTGCGGCGCGCTGCCGAACACATCGGCCAGCACACGCTCCTTGCCGGCGTTCTTGGCGGCCGCCGCGGCGGGGTCGGCAAGGGCGGCGCCGTCGCCACCGCCGAGCAGGTTCGATCCGGACCAGGCGCGTACTTCCAGCGCGCGCTGCAGGAACATCGGCGCGAGCACTGAACGCAGCAGTGTCTGACCGGTCTTGCCGTCCCGCCCGGTCCAGGTGAGTCCCGAGGCCTCGGCCTCGTCGGCCAGCGCGGGGTGGTGCATACCGGTGGAGGGCGTGAAGTTCACATACGCGCAGCCGGCGCGCAGCGCCGCGGCCGCGTACAGAGAGCTGGCCGGAAGCCGTCCATCCCCACTGTGGGCGCCCGCGGGCAGCGCCTCCGTCGAGGCCACGTTCACCACGACGGCCCCGCCCAGACCCCGGCGCCGTACGAAATCGGTGATGTCGGCGGCGAAAGCGTCGATCAGCTCCTCGTCGGAGCGCGTGTCTCCCGGCTGCGGTCCGCCGGGCCGTATCTCCGCGTCCGCGGCGGTCAGTTCGGCACCGACCGCGGCCGGCAGCCCGTGGGGCAGCACTCCCCCGGCGGCCAGCTGCTCCGCCCGCTTGGGCAGCGGGCACCCCACCGTGTCATGGCCGCCGAACACCAGCGACCCGAGGGGCGCGAGCCCGCAGTCCGCGAACGGCGGCGTCTCGGTGACCATCCCGGTCGCCGGATGCAGCCCGGCGGCGACGGCCGCCGCACCGGCGACGACGGTGGTGGCGACGGAGCCCCGGGCTCCGACGAGCCACACCCCCAAAGCGGGTGCGGCAGAAGTCAGTTGGGCGGATGCGGACGTGGACACAGGGAGCCTCCTGTCGTGCACAGACCATGCCGGATGCGCCGGAGAAGTCGGACCGAGCGATCGGACGAAGGAGTCGGACCGAGCGGCCGGACAGGGAAGTCGGACCGGTCCCGGCCGCCCCCGTGATCAATTCGGGGGCAGCCGGTCCGGCACTGACGTCGGGCGGAGGTCCGGCGTCCGCCGCCCGACGCCGTCCTAGGCGCCCGGAGTGGGCAGGTTCTTCAGCTCGATGTTCCGGAAGGAGACCTGGTCGGCGGCGCCGTGGTTCTGCAGACCGATGTAGCCGTCGGTCAGGCTCCGCTCGGGGTCCTTGTTGGTGAAGTCGTTGATCTTGACTCCGTTGAGGAACACCTGGAGGCGCTCCCCCTGGACCCTGATCTCGTACGAATTCCACTGGCCCGGCGGCCGCAGCACCTGGTCACGGGCCTTGATGTCCGCCGACTTGAAGGAGTAGATCGCCCCGGTGGTGCGGTCGGGCGCGTCCGTCGCGTCGATCTGGATCTCGTACCCCTTGTTCACCGCGGACCAGGGGTCGTCGGAGGCGGGGAAGCCTACGAAGATCCCGGAGTTGTCGTCGCCCTGCATCTTCCAGTCGAGCTTCAGGGAGTACGACTTGAGCTCCTTGGCCTGGTACCAGAGCAGCCCCATGCCGCCCTCGGTCTGCATGACCCCGTCCTTGACCACGAACTTGCCGGGTCCGGCCTGCTTCCAGCCTTCGAGCGTCTCGCCGTTGAAGATCGACCGGTAGCCGGTGTCCGGCCGGCAGTCCGCCTTCACCTGACCGGAGGCGTACTGCAGACCGCCCAGCAGGTGCTGACGGAAGGCCTCCTCGGCGTACGACTCCTTGGTGTGACCGCCGCCGGTGTAGAAGGAGCGGCCGCCGCCGTAGCTCTGGCACCAGGCGATCGGGTGGTCGCCCTTCATGGTGCCGCCGGTGTAGGTGGTCTCGTCGAGGGTGGCGAGGATCTTCGCCTTGTCCCGCGGGTTGGTGCGGTAGTTGTACCACTCGTCGGTGCGCTCCCAGGTCTCGCCCAGGTGCGCGGTCGACGGGTGGTCGTGGTCCTCGACGCGGACCGTGGCCTTCTGGATGGCCGGGTGGGACTGGAAGTAGGCGCCGGCGAGGCCGCCGTAGAACTCCCAGTCGTACTCGGTGTCGGCGGCCGCGTGGATGCCCATGTAGCCGCCGCCGTTCGCGACGTACCCCTCGAAGGCCTTCTGCTGGGCTTCGTTCAGCACGTCACCGGTCGTGGACAGGAAGACCACCGCGTCGTACTTGGCGAGGTTGGTGGTCGTGAACTGCCCGGCCTCCTCGGTCGCGTCGACCGAGATGCCGGCGGGCCCGCCGAGCTCCTTCAGGGCGGCGACGCCCGTCGGGATGGAGTCGTGCCGGAAGCCGGCGGTCTTGGAGAAGACCAGGACCTTCTTGCCGGCCTTGAAGGGCTCGGTGGAGAACTCGAAGTCGTCCACGTCGTACAGCGCGCCCTCTCCGCCCTTGAACACCAGGTAGATCTCGGTGGTCTTGCTGGGCAGACTGCGCAGCGGCACATCCACGTTCTGGAAGGTGTCCCAGTTGCCGGTCGGCGGGATGTACGCGGAGCCGTGCAGCATGCCGGTGGGCGATCCGGTGCGCAGCTCGATGAAGCCGCCCGCGCCGCCGGACGAGGCCCGTACGGTCATCTTCTTCTGACCCGAGAAGCGGTACGGGGAGAAGGAGATCCAGTCGCCGTCGTTGATGTCGCCGACGGTCTTGCCGCCGTGGGCGCCGGCCTTGTCGTAGGTCTTGATGCCCTGCTGCTTGCCGAAGTGCTCGGCCTGGCGGTGCAGCGGCTGGAGCACGGCGCGGGCGGTGCCCGTCAGCGCCTCCTGGCCGTTGGAGCCGCCGTCGGTGTACGAGGCGCCGACGACGCCGTAGATGTTGGCGTTGGGGTCGTGTCCGCCGTCACCGGGCGGCGGTGTCAGCGTCCCCTCGCAGCCCATCTCGCTGGTCAGCTCGTGGGCGTGCGAGTCGTGGCCGAGGCTGTAGCCGACCTTGACCTTCGAGCAGTCGATGGTCTCGTCGGGGTCGGTGACCGTCACCTTGAACGGGACGGGCTTGCCGAACTCGGCCAGGGTGCCGTTGCCCGGGACGTCGATCTTCACCTTGGGCGCGGTGTTGCCGACGACGATCCGCACGCTGGCGTTGCCGGTGTTGCCCTCGGGGTCCTTGGCGGTGAAGACCGCGGTGTAGGTGCCGATCTTCTTGTACTGGTGGGTGGGGTTGAGGCCCTCACCCTTCGTACCGTCGCCGAAGTCCCAGCTGTACGTGAGGTCCGTGGAGTCCGCGTCCTTGGCGGAGCCGGTGAAGCTCACCTTCAGACCGGCCGGGCCTGAGGTCTTGTTGGCGCTGACCTCGGCGATCGGCGAGAAGCCGTCCTCGGCGTTCTCGATCCGGTAGAGCGCGGAGTGCTCGTCGCCCTGGAACCAGGAGACACCGTAGTCGAGGACGTAGAGCGCGCCGTCGGGGCCGAACTCCATGTCCATGATCTGCGTGCCGGTCCACGGCAGGGTCTTGATCTCCTTGACCGAGCCGTCCTCGTTCTGCGAGATCGGCTTGATCCAGCGGCGGCCGAACTCGCCCGCGAAGAAGTCACCGTCGTAGGAGGCGGGGAACTTCACCTTGGAGTCGAGGTCCGGGTCGTAGCGGTAGACCGGACCGGCCATCGGGGACTCGGAGCCGGTGCCGAACTCGGGCACGCTGCCGCCGTCGTACGGGATCCACGCGGCCTGGGCGGGCGGCAGATCCGTGAGGCCGGTGTTGTGCGGCGAGGTGTTCTTCAGGTTCGCGCAGTCGAACTTCGGGCCGGACTCCTTGGTGGCGAAGTCGTAGTCGTTGTACGCGTCGTTGTTGCCGGTGCAGAAGGGCCAGCCGAAGTTGGCGGCCTTCGTGACCTTGGCGAACTCGACCTGTCCCGCCGGGCCGCGGGTGGCGGAGGCGGCGCCCGCGTCGGGGCCGTAGTCGCCCACGTACACGATGCCGGTCTTGTCGTCGACGCTCATCCGGAACGGGTTGCGGAAGCCCATCGCGTAGATCTCGGGGCGGGTCTTCTCGGTGCCCGGGGCGAAGAGGTTGCCCTCCGGGATGGTGTACGAGCCGTCCTCGGCAACCTTGATCCGGAGGATCTTGCCGCGCAGGTCGTTGGTGTTGCCGGAGCTGCGGCGGGCGTCGAAGGCGGGGTTGCGGCCCTCGCGGTCGTCGATCGGCGTGTAGCCGTCGGACGCGAAGGGGTTGGTGTCGTCGCCGGTCGACAGGTAGAGGTTGCCCTGCGCGTCGAAGTCGATGTCGCCGCCGACGTGGCAGCAGATGCCGCGCGAGGCCGCGACGTCGATGACCTTCTTCTCGCTGGCGGTGTTCAGCGTGCCGTTGGCGTTCAGCGTGAAGCGCGAGAGGCGGTTGACGCCGTCGAACTTCTTGAAGTCCTCGGCGGTGCCGGTCTCCGGGGCGTCGCCCGCGGGGGTGTCGAGCGGCGGGGCGTAGTAGAGGTAGATCGCCCGGTTGTTCTTGAAGTCGGGGTCGACCGCGACGCCTTGCAGGCCCTCTTCGTCGTGGCTGTAGACGTCGAGCTTGCCGGCGACCGTGGTGACGCCGCCCTGGTCGGTCAGGCGGAGCGTGCCGTCGCGCGAGGTGTGCAGGACGCTGCGGTCCGGCAGGACGGCGAGCGACATGGGCTCACCGGTCTCGGGCTCGCCCTTGGCGAGCGGCACTTGCTGGAACTGCCCTTCGGCGGCGGCCGGCTGCTCGTCGTGCTCCGGGTGCCCGGGGTGGGCGCCGGCCACGGTCGCGGGAGCACCCACGGCGAGCAGTAAACCGGTGAACAGGGCGAGGGTGGAACGCAGTCTCGGACGCTTGTTTACTCTCGGAGCTCTTGGAGTGAGATCTCTGCTTCTGTGCACGAAGTCCCTCCGGAATGCGGGTGGGCCGTACGAAACGGTGCTTAGACGTGCTCTGCGAGCGGGGTGCGCCGTCACCCCGAAGGACTCATGTCCTGTACACCTCAGGGACCGTAGCCGGGTTCGTCCACTTCCGAAAGACGTTGTGCAGCAAGGAAGTTGAACTTTTTCCCGGTCAAGGACAAAGCCTTGTTCGCCGAGGTCAGCGGCCTGATTCAGGGCAGGCCGGAGCCGGGGCCCGGCGTCCGTGCGGACAGCCGGGCCCCTGCGGGTCCGTGCTCAGTCGCTCCCGAAGGCCGCGTCGAAGGACGTGGTCGGCAGCTCGTAGTCGTACGCCTTCAGCATCGTCAGCGCCTCCGGTGCACCCCGGAGCCGGTCCATGCCCGCGTCCTCCCACTCGACGGAGATCGGACCGTCGTAGCCGATGGAGTTGAGCATCCGGAAGACGTCCTCCCAGGGCACGTCCCCGTGCCCCGCGGAGACGAAGTCCCAGCCGCGCCGCGGGTCGCCCCAGGGCAGATGCGAGCCGAGCCGCCCGTTGCGGCCGTCTAGGCGGCGCCGGGCCTCCTTGCAGTCCACGTGGTAGATGCGGTCGCGGAAGTCGTAGAGGAAGCCGACCGGGTCTAGGTCCTGCCAGACGAAGTGCGAGGGGTCGAAGTTCAGGCCGAAGGCGGGGCGCCGGTCGACCGCTTCGAGGGCCTTCACCGTGGTCCAGTAGTCGTACGCGATCTCGCTGGGGTGCACCTCGTGGGCGAAGCGCACGCCCTCGGCGTCGAAGACGTCGAGGATCGGGTTCCAGCGCGCGGCGAAGTCCTCGTACCCCGCCTCGATCATCGACTCGGGAGCCGGCGGGAACATCGCGACGAGATGCCAGATCGAGGACCCGGTGAAGCCGATCACGGTGTCGACCCCGAAGGCCGCGGCGGCCCGCGCGGTGTCCTTGATCTCGGCGGCCGCCCGCTGCCGCACCCCTTCACCCTCGCCGTCGCCCCAGATCCTCGAAGGCAGGATGGCCTGGTGGCGCTGGTCGATGATCGAGTCGCAGACCGCCTGGCCGACGAGGTGGTTGGAGATGGCGAAGCACTTCAGGCCGTACTTCTCCAGGAGCTGGTGGCGCCCCTTGATGTACGCGGGATCGGCGAGGGCCTTGTCGACCTCGAAGTGGTCGCCCCAGCAGGCGAGTTCGAGTCCGTCGTAGCCGAAGTCGCGGGCGTGCGCGCAGACCTCCTCGAGCGGAAGATCGGCCCACTGGCCGGTGAAGAGCGTGAAGGGACGCGTCATGTCCGGGCCTCCTCGGCGGGTGTACGGGTCATGTCCGGGCCTCCTGTACCGGTACGGGGGTGAAGGCGGAGTTCTTGGCCGCGCTCTCCTCGACCGCCGCGAGCACCCGCTGCACCTGCAGACCGTCCGCGAAGGACGGCGCGGGCGCGGTGCCCGAGGCGATCGCGTGCACGAGATCGCGCGCCTGGTGGACGAAGGTGTGCTCGTAGCCGAGACCGTGCCCCGGCGGCCACCAGGCCTCCAGGTACGGGTGCTCGGGTTCGGTGACGAGGATGCGCCGGAAGCCGGCCGTACCCGCGGGCAGGGTGTGGTCGTGGAAGGACAGCTCGTTGAGCCGCTCCAGGTCGAAGGCCAGCGAGCCCTTCTCACCGTTGAGTTCGAGCCGCAGCGCGTTCTTGCGGCCGGTCGCGAACCGGGTGGCCTCGAAGGACGCGAGCGCCCCGTTGGCGAACCGCCCGGTGAACAGGGCCGCGTCGTCCACGGTCACCTGGCCGCGCTCCGCCGAGGCCGTACCGGAGAGCCCGGCCGAGGAACCGGAGAGCAACGGGCGCTCACGGACAAACGTTTCCGTAAGCGCGGACACCCCGGCGATCGGCGAACCGGTGACGTACTGCGCGAGGTCCACGATGTGCGCCCCGAGGTCGCCGAGCGCCCCCGAGCCAGCATGCTCGCGCTCCAGGCGCCAGGTCAGCGGGAACTCCGGGTCGACCAGCCAGTCCTGCAGATACGTCACGCGTACGTGGTGGATGGCGCCGAGCCTGCCGTCGGCGACCATCTGCCGCGCCAGGGCCATGGCGGGCACCCGGCGGTAGTTGAAGCCGACCATGGCCAACTGCCCGCGGGCCGCGGCACGTTCGGCCGCCTCCAGCATCGCCTCGGCCTCCTCGACCGTATTGGCCAGGGGCTTCTCGCACAGCACATGCTTGCCGGCCTCCAGCGCGGCGATCGCGATCTCCGCGTGGCTGTCGCCCGGTGTGCAGATGTCGACGAGCTGCACATCGTCGCGCGCGATCAGCGCCCGCCAGTCCGTCTCCGCGGCGGCCCAGCCGTGCCGGTCCGCGGCCGCCTGCACCGCGGCCGCGTCCCGTCCGCAGATCGCGGCGAGCCGGGGCTGGAGCGGCAGGTCGAAGACCCGGCCTGCGGTGCGCCACCCCTGGGAGTGGGCGGCGCCCATAAAGGCGTAGCCGACCATGCCCACGCCGAGCCCGCCGCGCCTCACGGCGGCGGACTCCTGCTTGTCTTGCACGTCCTCCATACGGGATTCCTCCTAGTCGGCTTGCGGTGCCGCGGTCGTCTGCCGTGGGGGGATGACCGCGGCACCAGGTGCGGATGAACCGGCCCCCGGGTCCACTGGGCCCGGGGCCCGTGTCCGCATCACTTGAAGCCGGTGGGCTTGTACTGGGCGACGTTGGTCTTGTCGACGACGGCCGAGTACAAGGTGACCGAGGACGGGATCTCGAACTCGGCCATGCCGCCGATGCCCTTGGCCTGGCCGAGCGCGCGGGCCAGGTCGATGGCCGATGCGGCCATGGTGGGCGGGTAGAGGACGGTGGCCTTGAGGACGCCGTCGTCCTTCTCGATGTGCTCGAAGGCGCTGGCCGCGCCGGCGCCGCCGACCATCAGGAAGTCGTCGCGGCCGGCCTGCGAGATGGCCTGCAGTGCGCCGACGCCCTGGTCGTCGTCGTGGTTCCACAGCGCGTCGAAGCTCTTCTGCGCCTGGAGCAGCGCGGCCATCTTGGCCTGGCCGGACTCGACGGTGAACTCGGCGGCCTGGCGGGCCACCTTCTTGATGTTCGGGTAGTTCTTCAGGGCGTCGTCGAAGCCCTTGGTGCGCTGCTGGGTGAGCTCGAGGTTGTCGATGCCTGCGAGCTCGACGACCTTGGCGTCCTGCTTGTCCTTGAGCTTCTCGCCGATGTAGTGGCCGGCGTTGAGGCCCATGCCGTAGTTGTCGCCGCCGATCCAGCAGCGGTAGGCCTGCGGCGAGGAGAAGATCCGGTCCAGGTTGATCACCGGGATGCCGGCCCGCATGGCCTTGAGGCCCGCCTGGGTCATGGCCTTGCCGTCGGCCGGCAGGATCACCAGGACGTCGACCTTCTTGTTGATCAGCGAGTCGATCTGGCCGATCTGGGCGGCCGCGTCGTTGGAGCCCTCGGTGATGTCGAGCTCGACGTCCGAGTACTTCTTGGCGCGGTTGCGGGCGTTGTCGTTGATCGCGTTGAGCCAGCCGTGGTCGGCCTGCGGTCCGGCGAAGCCGACGACGACCTTCTTGCCGGGCTTGTCGTCGGCGACGGGGGCCTCCGACGGCTTGTCCTCCGACTTGTCGCTGGGCTCGTTGCTGGTGCAGGCGGTGAGGAGGGCACCGGTGGAGATGGCGGCGGCCCCGAAGAGCAGTCCTCTGCGGCTCGTGATTTCTGGCATGACGGACCCTTCGCTGAAGTGTGGGTACGACGGGGTGGGTGGGGTGGAGCGGAACGGGTGGTACGACCGGGCGCGTGGGGGTCGCTAAGTGGTCTGGTTGCGCGAGGTGCGGTGCTGCACCAGGACGGCGACGACGATGATCGCGCCCTTGGCGATCTGCTGGGTCGCGCTCTCCAGGTTGTTGAGGATGAAGATGTTGGTGATCGTCTGGAAGATCAGCACGCCGAGCACCGCGCCGACGATCGTGCCCCGTCCGCCGCTCAGCAAGGTGCCGCCGATGATGCACGCGGCGATGGCGTCGAGTTCGTAGAGGTTGCCGTTGGTGTTCTGGCCGGAGCCGGAGAGGACGATCAGCATGAACGCGGCGATGCCGCAGCACAGTCCGGACAGGAGATAGACGTAGAGTCGCTGCCGCCTGACATCGATGCCTGCCAGGCGTGCCGCCTCGTCGTTGCCGCCGACCGCGACCGTACGGCGGCCGAACGTGGTGCGGTTGAGCACCAGCCAGCCGATGATCGCCACGCCCGCGAAGATCAGCACCAGTGGCGGGATGCCGAGGATGTAGGCGTCCTGGTAGCCCATGTCGAGCACCGACTGGACAGTGACCGTCTGGGTGTTGCCGCCGGTGATCTGGAGGGCGAAGCCGCGCGCCGAGGCGAGCATCGCCAGGGTCGCGATGAAGGGCACCATCCCGCCGAACGAGATCAGGACGCCGTTGACGAGGCCGCAGCCGAGTCCCACGAGGACGGCGGTGAGCAGGATGCCCCAGAACCCGAACTCCTGGGTGGCCACGGTCGTCGCCCATACCGAGGCGAGGGCCACGATCGCGCCGACCGACAGATCGATGCCCCCGCTGATGATCACGAAGGTCATGCCGACCGTGACCACACCGATGACCGAGGCCTGGGTGAGGACCAGTTGGAGGTTGTCGATCTCCAGGAAGTTGTCCGGCTTGGTGATGCCGCCGACGATGATCAGCGCGATCAGCACGCCGACCAGGGACAGCGTGCGCAGATCGGCGCGGGCGAAGACGATGCGCCGGGGGTTCGCCGCCTTCGGCGCTTCGGGTTCGGCGAGCACAGGCCCGGCCCCGGGGCCGTTCTGCTCCGCCTTCGAAACAGGGCTTGTCATGTCGCCGGGCTCCCTTCCATCACGAGATCGAGTACGCGGTGTTCGTCGAGCTCCTGCGCGGGCGCCGTGTGCACCACGCGGCCTTCGCGCAGGACGAGCACCCGGTCGGCGAGACCGAGCACTTCGGGGACTTCACTGGAGACGAGCAGCACACCGAGGCCTTCGTCGGCGAGCCGCCGGATGACGGCGTACAGCTCGGCCCGGGCGCCGACGTCGACGCCGCGGGTGGGTTCGTCGAGCAGCAGCACCTTGCAGCCGCGGAGCAGCCAGCGGGCGAGCACCGCCTTCTGCTGGTTGCCGCCGGACAGGGTGCGCACGGGCACGTCGGGGTTGTCGGGCCGCAGCGACAGTTCGCGTACGGCCTTCTGGGCGGCCAGGAACTCGGCACCCCGGTTGAGCCAACCGCCCGTTGCATAGCGGGACATGGAGGAGACGGAGACGTTGCGCGTGACGGACTCCAGCATCAGGAGCGCCTGTGCCTTGCGCTCCTCGGGAGCGAGTCCGAGTCCGGCGCGTACGGCGGCCCGTACGCTGCCCGGCTTGAGCTCGGTCCCTTCGACGAGCACGCGGCCCGAAGTGGCCTTCCGCGCGCCGAAGATGGTCTCCAGGATCTCCGAGCGGCCCGATCCGACCAGGCCCGCGAGCCCGACGATCTCTCCGGGCCGTATCTCCAGGTCGAGAGGCGCGAACTCGCCCTCGCGGGCGAGGCCTTCGGCCTTGAGCAGCACCTTGCCGTCCGCTGCCCCGGTGGGCCGCTCGGGGAAGATGTACTCGACGTTGCGCCCGGTCATCAGGGCGACGACATCCTTGGTCGGGGTGGTCTTGGCCGGCAGGCCGACCGCGACGGCCCGGCCGTCCTTGAGGACGGTGACCCGGTCGCCGATCCGGCGGATCTCCTCGAGCCGGTGCGAGATGTAGACGACGGCGACGCCGTCGGCGGTCAGGTCGGCGACGATACGGAAGAGGTTCTCGACCTCGTCCGGGTCGAGGGCCGCGGACGGCTCGTCCATCACGATCAGCTTGACGTCGTGCGAGAGGGCGCGGGCCATCGAGACGATCTGCTGGTGGGCGGCGGACAGGTTGCCGACGAGTGTGCCGGGGTCGATCTCCGGGTGGCCGAGGCGCTTGAGCAGCTTGCGCGTCTCCTCCTTCGCCTCGCGCCCCCGCACCACGAAGCCGGCGCTGGTCGGCTCGTGGCCGAGGAAGACGTTCTCCGCCACCGACACATGCGTGACGAGGTCCAACTCCTGGTAGATGGTGGCGATTCCCAGGCGCATCGCGGCGATCGGCGAGCGCAGGGACACCTCCTCGCCCTGCCAGGTGATCGTGCCGCCGTCGGGCTGGTGGGCCCCGGCGAGCACCTTGATCAGGGTGGACTTGCCGGCGCCGTTCTGCCCGAGCAGACAGTGCACCTCACCGGGCAGCACTTCGAGGGCTACGCCGTCGAGGGCGCGGACGCCGGGAAAGGACTTGGTGATGCCGTCCATGAGCAGCAAGGGCGGCTGTGGTGCTCGGTCGTGCTCTGGTGCCATGACATATCCCCTCAAAGGGCGGTCCATGCCGGTGAGCGGGCAGGGCAAAGCCGCGCGGCGTACCGGGCGCGGGTCCGGATGGGGTGGGGCTGACGGGTTCGTTCGACGAGTACGGGGCGGGTGGAAGGTACGCGTGCGGCTCTTGCGGTCGTACGAACTGGTGGTGCGGGAAGGCCAGTTGGTGCGGAGGTGCGGGTTGGTGCGGGGGTGCGGGTCGGCAGGGCAAGGCCGGGTGGTCCTGCCGTGCCGGTCAGTTCAGCTGTGCCGGTTGTTTCAGCCGTGCCGGTTGGTGCGCGTCGGCCTGGTGGTGGATCAGGCCGGCGAGAACAGGTGGTCGCTGATGAGCCGGGCCGCGCCGATGACACCGGCGGTGGGGCCCAACTCGCCCAGGACGATGGGCAGATTGCCGGTCGCGAGGGGCAGCGACTGGCGGTAGACCTGTGTGCGGATCGCAGCGAGCAGCGTATGGCCGAGTCCGGTCACACCGCCGCCGATCACCACGAGGCCCGGGTTGAAGAAGCTGACGAGACCGGCGATGACCTGCCCGGTCCGGTTGCCGCCCTCGCGGATCAGCTCGAGCGCGACGGCGTCGCCCGCGGCCGCGGCGGCGGCCACATCGGCGGCGCTGAGCCGGCCCTCGAAGCCCTCGGCCTCGACCAGCGCCGCGAGTTCGGGTGAACGCCCCGAGTGGGCCGCCTCCTCGGCGTCGCGCGCGAGCGCGGCACCGCTGAAGTGGGCCTCCAGACAGCCCCGGTTGCCACAGGCACAGGGCCTGCCGTCCGGTTCCACCTGGATATGGCCGATGTCTCCGGCCGAACCCGTCGTACCGCGGTAGACCTCGCCGCCGACGACGATGCCGCAGCCGATACCCGTACCGATCTTGATGCAGAGGAAGTCGTGCACACTGCGGGCGACGCCCGCGTGCTGCTCCCCCATGGCCATCAGGTTCACGTCGTTGTCGACCATGACCGGGCAGCCGAGGTCCTGGCTGAGCGCTTCCCGTACGGGGAAACCGTCCCAGCCCGGCATGATCGGCGGCGCGACCGGCACACCCTCGGGGAAGCGCACCGGTCCGGGGACTCCGATCCCGGCCCCGTCGAAGCCTTCGGCGAGTCCCGAGGCCTTCAACTTGGCGGCCATCGCAAGGACTTGCTCGAAGACGGCGACGGGGCCCTCACGGACGTCCATCGGCTGATTGACGTGGCCGAGCACCTCGAGCTCCGCGTTGGTGACGGCCACGTCGACGGAGGTCGCGCCGATGTCCACGCCGAGGAAGCGCAGCTCCGGCGCGAGCCGGATGTTGTGGGAGCGGCGCCCGCCGCGCGAGGCGGCCAGGCCGTCGGCCACGACCAGACCGGTCTCCAGGAGGCGGTCCACCTCGACGGCCAGCTTCGACCTGGACAGGTCGACCTGGTCGCCCAGTTGTGCCCGTGAGTTCGGCCCGCCGTCACGCAGCAGACGGAGCAGTCGCGCCTGGTGCGCGTTCGCGGGTCGAGCCGTCATTCGTCTCACGCCGCCCCTCCCGCCGTACTCCGGCATCCGCTGGCTTTCGAGGGGAAAGTAGCAGCGGTTGACCTGAGGGGGAAGAAGTTGCGCAGGAATCCAGTACAACTTTCTCCACGCAGAGGACAAAGGCCCGTGCGAACCCTGTGGGACGGCGGGTTCTCACGACGCGGCAGGGAGGGTCTCGCATGTTCCTGGTCACCGGAGCCACCGGCAATGCCGGCTCGGAAGTCGTCCGCCATCTGCAGCAACTCGACGCCGCCGTAAGGACGTTCAGCCGCTCGGGCCGCCCGCGCACGGACGGTGCGCTCCCCGTGGCCGGCGATCTCAACGATCCCGCCTCCGTGGCCTCGGCCCTCGACGGCGTACAGGGGATCTTCCTGCTCCCGGGCTATCAGCGGCTCCCCGAAACCCTCGCCGCGTGCGCGGACGCGGGCGTCGAGCGGGTGGTGCTGCTCTCCAGCAGCTCGATCCCCGGCGGGGAGCGGACCAACGCCGTGACGCGCTACATGAGGGAGTCCGAGGAGGCGGTCGAGGCGAGCGGACTGCCGTGGACCTTCCTGAGGCCCTGCGCGTTCGCCGCCAACGCCCTGCAGTGGAAGGACCAGTTGGCGGCCGGTGACGTGATCCGCGCGCCGTTCGCGCAGGTGCGGCAGGCGACCCTGGATCCGTACGACATCGGCGCGGTCGCCGCCCTCGCCCTCACCTCGTCCGGTCACGAAGGCAAGGCATACGCCCTGAGCGGTCCTGAGTCCCTGCTGCCCGAGGAGCGCGTACGGATCCTCGGCGACGTGCTCGGCCGCAAGCTGACCTTCGAGGGGCAGTCGGACGAGGAGGCGCGGGCGGAGATGAGCGCGCAGATGCCCGCCGAGTACGCGGACGCCTTCTTCCGCTTCTACGTGGACGGCACGCTGGACGAGTCGCCGGTGCTGCCCACGGTTCAGGAGCTCACGGGGCGGGCGCCGCGCACCTTCCGCACGTGGGCGACGGAGCACGCGGCCGCCTTCGGATAAGCGGGGTCGGGGACGGGCACGCGTGGTGCCCGCCCCCATCGCGCCGGCGGTCAGCTCTTGCCGAGCATCTCGTTCATCCGCTCGATCTCGTCCGACTGCGAGGTGATGATGGCCCCGGCCATCTCCTTGGCGGGGGCGTAGGCACCCTCGGCCTGTTCGGTCTTCGCCATGGCCACGGCCCCTTCGTGGTGCTTGATCATCAGCTCCATGAAGGCGGTGTCGAAGGCCTTGCCCGAGGCCTTCTCGAGGCCGGCCATCTCCGCCTCGGTCATCATTCCGCCGCCATCGTGGCCGCCGTGGCCGCCCATCTCGCCTTCCGCGGGCACGTCCTCGCCCCAGGAGGCCAGCCAGCCGGACAGGGTCTTGATCTCCGGGTCCTGGGCCTTCTTGATCTGCTCGGCGAGCTGCTTCAGCTCGGCGGACTCGGCCCGCTCGGGCGCGAGCTCGGCCATCTCCACCGCCTGGCGGTGGTGCGGGATCATGCCCTGCGCGAACGCGACGTCGGCGGCGTTCTGCTGCCGTTCGCCCTGCGACGCGGTGGCTGACGGCGACTTCGAGGTGTGGCCGCCGCCGTGCCCGGCGGTGTCCTCGCTGCCGCAGGCGGCCAGGACGAACGCGGCCGCTCCGGCCGTGGTGATCGCGACGGTGCGGCGGATCAAGGTACGCGTGCTCTTCATCTGAGGTGCAACTCCTTCGCGCGCGACCGGAACAGGACGCGCGGACATACGGATTCAGGGTGGGCGCGAGCGCGGCGGAGCGCTCCGGCGCAGGCCGGAGTGCGGCGCCGCGAAAGGCGGGCCCTATATACGCAGGAGTTGCATTTCGGATAGATCGGGCGGAGCGCGGTCGCGCACGACGCCGGGCTCGGGGGCCTCGGCACGGACGACGGCGGGCGGATTCACCGGCGCCGCACTCAGAGCGGGCGGCACGTACGGCGAGCCGATACCGGTCGCCGCACAGGTCCCGTCCGCGTGCTCCAGGTGGTCGGAGCCATGACCGCTGTGCGCGCACTGCGCGGTCTCGTGCGCACCGGCGGGCGCGTGCTCACCGACGGACGTCTGCCCCATCGCGGCCGCGTGCGCCATCGGCTTCGCGTGCGGCGCGGGTGCGCCACCGGGAGGCAGCGCGTGCATACCGAGCACACCGGTGAGCACCGCCATGACCAGCAGCACGAGGAGCCGCCCGGCGGGGCGGCTCCTCGGTGCGCGGTCCGTGGTCACGCCGACCATCGTACGGGGTGGGGGTATGCCCCGCGAAGGCGGGCAGGTCAGCCGTTCTCGCGCTGGTGGTACGTACGGCGGGTGTGCTCGGTGTGGGCGCGCATCACCTGGGTGGCGCGCTGTTCGTCGCGGTCCGAGATCGCGGCGATCAGCTCGCGGTGCTCGATCCAGGACTGCTTGCCGCGCTGCCGGGCCACCGGTGTGTAGTACCAGCGCACCCGCTGGTCGACCCGTCCCGCCAGCTCCGAGAGCACGAGATTGCCGGCCAGCTGCATCACCTTGGCGTGGAACTCGGCGTTCGTCGCGACGACCAGGTCGACATCGCCGTCGGCGACGGCCTGCTCGCCCTTCTCGCACAGCGCCTCGAGAGCGGCGATCCCGGCGGATCCCGCGTTCGCCGCGGCGAGCCGCGCGGCCTCCGCTTCGAGGAGGGTACGCACGGTCAGGAGCTGGTCGGCCTCCTCCTCGGTGGGCTCGTGCACGAACGCGCCCTGCGCGGGACGCAGATCGACCCAGCCCTCGGTGTTCAGACGCTGCAGCGCCTCGCGCACCGGCTGACGGGAGACGCCGAGATGACCGGCGAGCTCGCTCTCCACCAGGTGCTGGCCCGGCCGCAAGGCTCTGGTCGTGATGAGCTCGAGCAGTGCGACATAGACACGCTCACGCAGCGGACCCGGCCGCTCGAGCTTGGGCACCGCTCCTTGCGGCAGTCCTGCGGACAACATCACGAACCCCCTCCTGGGCGGCGCTACCGCCACACGGTCAACTCGCCCCTCACGGATGGGCATTGGCTATCGTCTACAGTCTACCGAGCACAATTTCCAGCGTGGGTAAAAGTTGCCCTCATCACACGGGGATACGCATACCTGCAGAAACACGTCGGCCGAGGGACACAGGTGTGCCCCTCGGCCTGCGGTGCGTGCGGCCTCGGCCCTTAGGGAGCCTCGGCCCGTAGAGAGCCTCGCCCCGTAGAGAGCCTCAGCACAGGAAGAGCCTCAGCCCGTGAAGAGCTGGGTGGCCTTGCGGACGAGCTCGTAGATTCCGTACCCCAGCGGGACAAGCACCCAGAGCCAGGCGAAGGCGATCAGAGGACGCCGGTCAGGCGGACTGCTGCTCGACGGTGGCGTCATCGGAGGAGTCATCGGAGGCCTTTCGGGGCGTCGGGATGTGGTGGTGGCGCGGGTTCACGGGACGCACCAGCTCGTTGGCGACGAACCCGACGGCCAGCAGGCCGATCATGATGGTCAGGGAGAGGCCGTACAGGCCCGGTCCGCTCTTGCCGGCCGACTCCTGGGAATCCGCGACCCAGTTGACGATGAGAGGCCCGAGGACTCCGGCGGTGGACCATGCGGTGAGCAGCCGGCCGTGGATCGCGCCGACCTGGTAGGTGCCGAACAGATCCTTCAGATACGCGGGGATGGTCGCGAAACCGCCGCCGTAGAAGGAGAGGATCACCAGGGCACAGAGGATGAACAGCGGCTTGGACGAATCGCCGAGGCTCACGATGAGCAGGTACATCACCGCGCCGGCACCCAGATAGAGGCGGTAGATGTTCTTGCGGCCGATCAGGTCCGAGGTCGACGACCAGCCGATCCGCCCCGCCATGTTGGCGGCCGAGAGCAGCGCGACGAAGCCGGCCGCGGCGGAGACGGAGACCGGCGTGGCGGTGTCCGCGAAGAAGTCCGTGATCATCGGGGCGGCCTTCTCCAGGATCCCGATGCCCGCGGTGACGTTCATGCAGAGCACGACCCACAGGCACCAGAACTGCGGGGTGCGGATGGCCCGTCGAGCCGACACCTGCACGCCGGTGAGCTCCACCGGTTTGCCGTCCGCGGTCTGCTTCGGCCGCGGTACGCGGACGAGCAGCACCCCGAGCGACATGAAGACGGCATACGTGAGTCCGTGGACCAGGAAGGCAAGCGCGATGCCGCTGCCGGTCGCGCCGAAGGACTCGATCATCTGCGCCGACCAGGGCGAGGCGATCAGCGCACCGCCGCCGAAGCCCATGATGGCGATGCCGGTGGCCATGCCGGGCCGGTCGGGGAACCACTTGATCAGCGTGGACACCGGCGAGATGTAGCCGATGCCCAGGCCGATGCCGCCGACGAAGCCGTAGCCGAAGACGATCAGCCAGTACTGCTCGGTGGCGGCGCCGAGCGAGGCGAGCAGGAAACCCGAGGAGAAGCAGACGAGCGCGACGGTCATCGCCCAGCGCGGGCCGTTGCGCTCCACGAGCGTGCCGCCGAACGCGGCGGACAGGCCGAGCATCACGATGCCGAGCTGGAAGGGCAGGGCGCTCTGGGTGCCGGTGAGGTCGAGGGCGGATTCGAGTGGGGGCTTGAACACACTCCACGCGTAGGCCTGGCCGATGGACAGATGGACCGAAAGGGCGGCAGGCGGTACGAGCCAGCGGCTCCAACCGGGTGGGGCGATCGGAGGGGTCATGTCTGGGCACCCTAGAGATCACGGGAGTTGTTGAAAAGGCATCAAGATAGAGGGCATGACTTCTCAAAGCTCCGATGCTTCCCACGACTTCGACGTGGACACGTTCCTGCAGCAGCCGCTGACCGCACGCCTCGCGACCAGCGGGCCCACGGTGCGCCCGGTCTGGTTCCTCTGGGAGGACGGTGCCTTCTGGGTTCTCACGGGTCCTTGGGCCCGGCTGTTCGACCGGGTGCAGAAGGACCCTGCCGTCGCTCTCGTGGTGGACGAATGCGATATCGCGACCGGCCGCGTACTGCAGGTCATCGCGCGCGGGCGGGCCGAGCTCGTGCCGTTCGACGTACCGAGGGGCCGCCGCAAGCTCTCCCGCTATCTGGGGGCGGACGAATCCCTCTGGGACGAGCGGTTCATCGGCTATCTGCACGACGATCCGGCCCAACGGGGCACGAAGTGGCTGCGGTTGACGCCCACCTCCCTGAAGGCCACCGACCTGAGCTACACCGTCACACCGCCCGGAGCGTGACGCCGACCCGATGCGGGGCGTGACGCCGCCCCGCATCCGCTGTCGACAACTTCCGCTTCTCCACGATGGGTTGTCGGACTCGTTCCCATACTGTAGACAATATTTCGTCGACACTAACCAGTTTCGGGCCACGAGCCACTCCGGGCCACGAGCCCACGCTCCCCTTGATCGGCTTCCCTCGACCGAATGGAGAGCTCCACAGTGAAAGTCGCAGTTGTCGGCGCCGGTGCGATCGGCGCGTACGTCGGAGCGGCGCTGCAGCGCGCCGGTGCCGACGTCCATCTCCTGGCCCGTGGACCGCACTTGGCGGCCATGAGGCAGCACGGCGTGAAGGTGCACAGCCCGCGGGGCGACTGGACCGCGCAGGTGCACGCGACGGACCGGGCCGAGGACATCGGCCCGGTCGACCATGTCTTCCTGGGGCTGAAGGCCAATTCCTATGCGGCGTGCGGGCCATTGGTCGAGCCTCTGCTCCAGGACCACACATCGGTGATCGCGGCCCAGAACGGCATTCCGTGGTGGTACTTCCACGGGCACGGCGGGCCGCACGACGGCAGGCGGATCGAGAGCGTGGACCCGGGCGGTGCGGTGACCGCGGTGCTGCCGCAGGAGCGGGCCATCGGCTGTGTGGTCTACGCGGCCACCGAGCTCGAAGGCCCCGGCGTCGTACGGCATATCGAAGGCACGCGCTTCTCGATCGGCGAGCCGGACCGCTCGGTGTCCAAGCGCTGTCTGGAGTTCAGCGAGGCGATGCAGGCCGGCGGGCTCAAGTGCCCGGTGGAGCCGGATCTGCGCAACGACATCTGGATCAAGCTGCTCGGGAACATCTCCTTCAACCCGATCAGCGCCCTGACCCGGGCCACGATGCGCGAGATGTGCCTGCACGACTCCACGCGCGGCGTGATCGAGCTGATGATGGCGGAGACCCTCTCCGTCGCCTCGGCGCTCGGCTGCCATCCGGAGATCTCCATCGAACGCCGGATCGCGGGCGCGGAGCGCGTGGGCGACCACCGCACCTCCACGCTCCAGGACCTCGAGAAGGGCAAGCCGCTCGAACTCGACGTGCTGCTCTCGGCGGTGGTGGAACTGGCCGAGTTCACCGAGGTCCCGGTCCCGACCCTGCGTACGGTCGCGGCCATCTCCGATCTGCTCGCCCAGGGCACGGCTGTCGCAGCCTGACCCCGCACGACCAGGACGGGCATGCGGAGCAAGCGCCCGTATGCCCGTCCTGCTCCACCCGTCGCTCCGGCCGTCCCGATCCACAAAGACCCTGCAAGAGGCTTCCGTTGGGACTCGGGCGACAGAATACTGTATGCAATACAGGCATGAGGAGCTCAGCGTGAAGAAGCGAGACCGAACTCCCAAGACGTACAGCCGGCTCACCCATCCCCTGGTCCGCGACGAGAAGAACGGGCCGCTGCGCAGGGCGACCTGGGACGAGGCGCTGGCGAAGGCGGCGGAGGGATTCCGGCGCAACCGGATCGAGCACGGACCCGATTCCTTCGCCATGCTCTCCTGCGCCCGCGCCACCAACGAGATGAACTACGTGGCACAGAAGTTCACCCGCGTCGTGATGGGCACCAACAACGTCGATTCCTGCAACCGCACCTGTCACGCCCCGAGCGTGGCCGGCCTCTCCGCGGTCTTCGGGTCCGGCGGCGGCACTTCCTCGTACGAGGAAGTCGAGCACACCGACTTCATCCTGATGTGGGGCTCCAACGCCCGCTTCGCGCACCCGATCTTCTTCCAGCACGTCCTGAAGGGGATACGCAACGGAGCGCGGATGTACGCCGTCGACCCGCGCCGCACTTCCACCGCCGAGTGGGCGGAGAGCTGGCTCGGGCTGAACGTGGGCACCGACATCCCGCTCGCGCACGCCGTCGGCCGGGAGATCATCGCGGCCGGGCTGCACAACCAGAGCTTCATCGATCGCGCGACCACCGGCTTCGAGGACTACAAGAAGCTGGTCGAGCCCTGGACGCTCTCGCTCGCCGAGAAGGTGACGGGGGTCCCCGCGGCCGCCATCAAGGACCTGGCGCACGCCTACGCGAGCGCGGAGCGCGCGCAGCTGTGCTGGACGCTCGGGATCACCGAGCACCACAACGGCACGGACAACGTACGGGCGTTGATCAACCTCTCGCTGCTCACCGGCCATGTCGGGCGCTGGGGCGCGGGTGTGCAGCCGCTGCGCGGACAGAACAACGTGCAGGGCGGCGGCGACATGGGTGCCATCCCGAACCGGCTGCCCGGCTTCCAGGACATCCTGGACGACGGTCACCGCGCCAAGTTCGAGTCCGCCTGGGACGTGGTGATCCAGCCCAGGTACGGAATGACGCTCACGGACATGTTCGAGGCGATGGAGCACGGCGAGCTCAAGGCCGTCTACTGCATCGGCGAGAACCCGGCCCAGTCCGAGGCCGACAGCGACCAGGCCCTGCGCCGCCTGCAGGCCCTCGACCACCTGGTGGTCCAGGACATCTTCCTCACGAAGACCGCCGAGCTCGCGGACGTGGTGCTGCCCGCGACGGCCGCCTGGGCCGAGACGGACGGCACGACGACCAACAGTGAGCGGCGGGTTCAGCGGGTACGGGCAGCGCTCACGCCGCCCGGTGAGGCGCGCGAGGACATCGACATCATCTGCGATATCGCAGGTCTCCTCGGCCACGACTGGAAGTGGGCCGACTCGCAGGCCGTCTGGGACGAGTTGCGCAGCCTCTCCCCCGACCACTTCGGGATGACGTACGACCGGCTCGAAGAACACCACGGTCTGCAGTGGCCCTGCCCGGACACGGACAAGCTCCCGTCGAGCTTCCTGCACGGCAGGCTCTGGGAGACCGACCCCGAACGGCGCGGCACACCCGCCGCGTTCGGCCTGGTCGAGCACGATCCGCCGGTGGATCTGACCGACGAGAACTTCCCGATCCGCCTGACGACGGGCCGGCGCCTCGACTCGTACAACACCGGTGTGCAGACGGGGAGTTTCGCCTCGCCGCTGCGGCGCGGCGAGTACATCGAGCTGTGCCCGGAGGACGCGGAGAGCCTGGGTGTCCAGGTGGGCGAGGAGGTACGGGTCGCGTCGCGGCGCGGCACCGTCACGGCCCCGGTGTGGGTCGACCCGGCGCTGCGGCCCGGGCTCGCCTTCATGACGTTCCACTTCCCGGACGAGGTGGACACCAACCAGCTGACGATCGAGGCCAATTGCCCGATCGCGGGGACCGCCGAGTTCAAGGCCTCGGCGATCCGTATCGAAAAGCTGCACACGAATGAGCCCGTCGCGGCCGTGAGGAGCTGAGGCAGGACATGGATCTGCACTTCGGTGACAGCAAGCCGACCGATGAGGAGCGGGCAGCGGTGGACGCGCTGCTCGGCCCTCCGGAGTCGGCCTGGGAGGGGGCGTCGGACCGTACGGACACCGACCTTCGCTGGGCGCGGGGAGGCCGGGCCGCACGGGAGCGGCGCGATCTGTTGTTGCCGGGGCTGCATGCGGTCAACGACCGGGTGGGATGGATCAGCGAGGGCGCGCTCGACTATCTCTGCAGGCGGCTCACGGTCCCGCCGGCGGAGGCGTACGGGGTCGCGACGTTCTACTCCATGTTCTCCATGAAGCCCCGCCCCGCGACGGTCCTGCACGTCTGCACGGACCTGGCGTGCGCGTCCCGGGACTCCGCTTCCTTGTGCGCGGGTCTCGAAGCGCGTCTGGGTCCTGCGGGCACGCCGTCCGGGGCGGGGGTGCTCTGGGAGAAAAGCCCCTGCCTGGGCCTGTGCGAGCGGGCTCCGGCGGCTCTGGTGATACGGGCGGGGGCGACGCCTTCCGGTGAAGTCGGCCCGGGCAAGCGGCTGTTGGGGGCGCTGAGCGGCGGCGATCCGGTCGCCCCTGAGGTCACCAGGGCCACCGCGGTGATCGCCCCGGCGACCGTCGAGGAGGCGATCGTCGCGGCGACCGCTCCCGAGACGGCGCCGGAGGAGCCGGCCGCCGCTCTCGCCGTGCCGCAGGCAGGTCAGGAGGGTCTGGTCCTCCTGAAGAACATCGGCGTCGTCGACCCGTACGACCTGGACGACTACCGCTCCAACGGCGGTTATTCGGCGCTGCGTACGGCTTTCGCGATCGGCCCGGCGGGCGTGATCCGAGAGGTCAAGGACTCGGGCCTGGTGGGACGCGGCGGCGCGGCCTTCCCGACCGGGGTGAAGTGGCAGGCCACGGCCTCGCAGCCGGACCATCCGCACTATCTGGTCTGCAACGCGGACGAGTCCGAGCCCGGCACCTTCAAGGACCGCGTGATCATGGAGGGCGATCCGTACTCCCTGATCGAGTCGATGACGATCGCCGGGTACGCGATCGGCGCGCGACAGGGCTACCTCTACCTGCGCGGCGAGTACCCGCGGGCTCTGGAACGCCTGACGAACGCCATCGAGACGGCCCGCGCCCGGGGCCTGCTCGGCGAGAACATCATGGGCCAGGGCTACGACTTCGACATCGAGATACGCCGGGGCGCCGGCGCGTACATCTGCGGTGAGGAGACAGCGCTCTTCAACTCCATCGAGGGCTATCGCGGCGAGCCGCGTTCCAAGCCCCCGTTCCCGGTGGAGAAGGGCCTGTTCGGCAAGCCGACCGTCGAGAACAACGTCGAGACGCTGGTCAACGTGCTGCCGATCCTGACGATGGGCGCGCAGGCGTTCGCGGCGATCGGCACGGAGAAGTCGACCGGTCCGAAGCTGTTCTGCGTCTCCGGGAATGTGGCCAGGCCCGGGATCTACGAGCTGCCGTTCGGCGCGACGCTCGGAGATCTGCTCCAACTGGCAGGCCCGCCCGAGCGGTTGAAGGCGGTGCTGCTCGGCGGCGCGGCGGGCGGTTTCGTCCGGGCCGACGAGCTGGACATCCCGCTCACTTTCGAGGGCACCCGCGAGGCGGGCACGACGCTCGGCTCGGGGGTGGTCCTTGCGCTCGACGACAGCGTGCCGCTGCCGCGGATGCTGCTCCGTATCGCCGAGTTCTTCCGCGACGAGTCCTGCGGTCAGTGCGTGCCCTGCCGCGTCGGCACCGTACGGCAGGAGGAGGCGCTGCACCGGATCGCCGACCGTACGGGCTCGGCCGCCGCGAGCGACATCGCCCTGCTGCGGGAAGTGGGGGCGGCCATGAAGGACGCCTCGATCTGCGGTCTCGGGCAGACCGCGTGGAACGCCGTGGAATCGGCCATCGACCGTCTGGGAGCGTACGAATGACAGCACCGGCCATGCCACGCAACACGTCCGCCGTTCCGCTCGGACTGCCGCGCAGGCTCATCGAGTTCACCCTGGACGGGCAGCAGGTGCGCGTCCCCGAAGGGTCCACGATCCTGGACGCCTGCCGGGCCGAGGGCAAGGACATCCCCACGCTCTGCGAGGGCGACACGCTGCGGCCCAAGAACGCCTGCCGGGTGTGCGTCGTCGAGGTCGAGGGCGCCCGGACGCTCGCACCCGCGTGCTCCCGCAAGGCCGAAGCGGGCATGACGGTCAAGACGGACACCGAGCGGGCCCGGCACTCCCGCAAGATCGTGATCGAGCTGCTCGCGTCGTCCGTGGACCTGTCCACCACGCCCCGCGTCGAGGAGTGGATCAAGCAGTACGACGCGAAGCCCGACCGGTTCGGTCCTGACGCGGCCCGTCTGAACGAGGAGCCGCGGGTCGACAACGACCTGTACGTCCGCGATTACGACAAGTGCATCCTCTGCTACAAGTGCGTGGACGCGTGCGGCGACCAGTGGCAGAACACCTTCGCCATCTCGGTGGTCGGGCGCGGATTCGACGCCCGTATCGCCGTGGAGCACGACGGCCCACTCACCGAGTCGGCGTGCGTGTACTGCGGCAACTGCATCGAGGTCTGTCCGACGGGCGCCCTGTCCTTCAAGTCCGAGTTCGACATGCGCGCGGCCGGGACCTGGGACGAGTCGCAGCAGACGGAGACGACCACGGTCTGCGCGTACTGCGGAGTGGGCTGCAATCTGACCCTGCACGTGCAGGACAATGAGATCGTCAAGGTCACCTCGCCGCACGACAACCCGGTGACCCACGGCAATCTCTGCATCAAGGGCCGCTTCGGCTACCAGCACGTACAGAACCGGGACTGATCACGACATGGGACGCGTCACGGAACGGCGCCGGGTCATCCGGGTGCGGGGCGGACAGATCTCCGCGCGCCCGGACACCCTGGTCGCCGAGGAACCCCTCGAAATCCGGCTCAACGGCAAGCCGCTCGCCATCACGATGCGCACCCCGGGCGACGACTTCGCGCTCGCGGCGGGCTTCCTCGTGAGCGAGGGCGTGCTCGGCGCCGCCGAGGAACTGCAGTCGATCGTCTACTGCGCGGGTGCGACCGCCGACGGCTCCAACACGTACAACGTCGTCGATGTGAAGACCGCTCCAGGTGTCGTGATCCCCGACATCACCCTTGAGCGCAATGTCTATACGACCTCGTCCTGCGGCCTGTGCGGAAAGGCGTCCCTGGACGCCGTACGCACCACCGCGCGCTTCCCGATCGACGACACCGAAGGGGACACCGCTCCCCCGGTCCGTCTGGACACGGAACTGCTCGCCCGCCTCCCCGACCGGCTGCGGGCAGCACAACGGGTCTTCGACAGGACCGGGGGTCTGCACGCCGCCGCGCTCTTCACCGAGGACGGCGAACTGGTCGACATACGCGAGGACGTGGGCCGGCACAACGCGGTCGACAAGCTCGTCGGACGGGCCCTGCGCGAGGGACGGCTGCCGCTGTCCCGCTCGGTGCTGCTCGTGTCGGGGCGCGCCTCGTTCGAGCTGGCGCAGAAGGCCGTGATGGCGGGGATCCCGGTGCTCGCCGCGGTCTCGGCGCCGTCCTCGCTCGCGGTCGACCTGGCCGCGGAGACCGGGCTCACGCTGGTCGGTTTCCTGCGCGGCGACTCCATGAACGTGTACGCGGGCGAGCATCGCCTGGCCCTGGAGGCGACGGCCTCGACGGGCTGAGCGGCGGCGGTCCGCTGCACGACGGGCAGGGCCCGGGCCGGCGGGGAGCGCCCCCTGCGCCGGCCGGGCCCTTGCCTTGTGTCGCTCCCGCGTTGTGCGGGGGTTCTGATCGCTCATCCCCGGCGGCTGTCACTCGCCGGCGACGGGCGGCGGCGAGGCGAGCCGGTCAGCAGCCGCGGACAGGGGTGATGGAACGCACCTGGTCGAGGGGGATGCTGCGCCACTCGCCGGCCGCCGGTGTACGCCCGCCGGACTTGTCCTTCTCCCCGGCGACCTTGAGGGTCAGCGTCCGGGTGTCGCCTGCCATGAGCTCACCGCAGCGGGGGCCGTCGGCGGTCACCACCAGAACGTGCGGCACCGCGGTGGCGGGTTCCTTGCTGTCGTCCGCCGGGACGGCCCAGGACACGGCGACGGCGGCGACGATCACGCACAGGCCCACGACAGAGGTCCGGCGCGCGGCGGTCAGGGCGTCCTGGGTCCGCTCGACCTCGTCAAGGACGGCTGCGAAGAGCCGGTCCCCGGTCAGCCAGGTCCGCTGCCCCAGCTGTCCGTGCGCGGCCCGGACGGCACCGAGTGCCCCGATCAGCAGCAGGACGAAGGCGGACACGAGCAACGCCGCCGTGGTCCAGCGCCACACGGCGGGCATCCCGGCCACGCTCTCGCGGCCCTTGAGCACGAAGACCACTCCGACCAGACCGGTGAGCCCGGTCAGGCCGTTGCGCCACCCCTCGGCCTGCCGGCGTACCGCGGTGAGCTGATCGAGCTGCAACTGCTGACCGAGCTGCGCGAACCGCTTCTTGGCCAGGTCCGTCACGTGCTCGTCCCCGGGCCGGGCGCGGGCACAGGAACCTCCCAGAAGGCGCCGCACCCCGAGTCGGGCGACTCGGGCGGCCGCTCCGCGTGGGGGTAGCCGCACTGGCAGTAGACGGGAATGCTGCCCGTGAGCGGCTCGGGCGCACGCCGACCGCGGCCCAGGAGCCGCTTGGTCGGCCCCAGTACCCCGTACGCGACACGGAAGACCACCGTCGCCCTGCAGGTCGGGCACGGTCCGGTCACCGTGTACCAGCGGCCGTCCTCGGAACGTACGACGTCGAAAGTGTCGGTGGGCGGAACGGGCGGCTCGTATTCACGGAAATCGGTCGCTACGTGATCGGGCATCGCTTCCTCACTCGGTGTGGTCCCGGTAGGGACGGGGTACCGGCGTCGGGGCCGGCTCGGCGGGGCAATCCGCCGGCAGCGCGAGGCCGAACAGCGGGGCGTAGAGGGCCAGTCGGTCATGGACCCAGCGGGTCGGCCGCTCCAGCTCCCGCGCGGTGACCGCGATGCGCTCGGCCGTGACCTGCCCGCCGAGCGCGGGAGCCGAGCCCGTGAGGTTCTCGGTCAGGAGGATCAGGTCCTCCCAGGTCGGCACCACTTCGAACTCCGGGCGGTCCACGAGCAGTTCGAGCCCGAGCGGACGGTAAATCGCCAGCCGGTCCCACGCGTGGTCGATCCGCCAGCCGAAACGGGCCGCGACGCGCAGCAGTTCGAGCGGCCCCGCGGGGCCGGCACCCACCAGATCGGGGCCGAAGAGCGCCCTGTCGTGCTGGCTGGGCCGGTGCTCCCGCCAGTCGGCGAGGCCGCCCGGGTGCGCACCGTGGCCTCGGCCCTCGTCCGCGGGTTCCCGCCACGGACCGCCCAGCGGGGCGTAGCGGCTCAGGACCGCCATGCTCTCGCCGAGGGTGCCGTCCGTGGAGAGGGCGTGTTGGACCAGCCTCATGGGGGCGGAGTCCATGCACCAGTCCACTCGGCGGTCCTCTTGGACGCAGCACGCCTGGATGTCCGCCGGGGTGGGGCGCAGCTCGGCGAGAGAGGCCGGAAGCGCCGGTCCGGACGCCGCGAGCCCGACGAGAGGGCCCACGGTCAGCAGCCGCTCGATCACGGAGCCGAGGGGCATCCTGGCGTACGCCGCGGCCAGGACCGCGTAGAGGCCGTGGATCTCACCGTTCACCACCATGGACGCTCGCGCCTGGGGATAGCCGGGCAGCTCATTTTCTCGGAGGATGGGCACCGGGAGCAGATCCCAGTCGTTCTGCGAGATGCCACGCCAGCTCTCGGCCAGAGCCGGTGCCTCTGTGGCCACGAGACCGTGGGCCGCCAATTGGCGAAGGCTCTCCGCGACCTGCTCCGTGGTCTCCTGCACGGTGCGTACGGCTGCCGCAGTCTCGAGCAACGAAGCAGGGCAGACGGCTCCTTCGTCGGACAGCGAACGACCCATCCAGTCGTTCAGCGCGGCGCCCAGGAGGTCGCTGTCGAGTCGGCTGAAGACCCGGCCGGCCAGATCTCCGTAGTCGGGGATGCGCACCGCCTGGGACCTGAGGATGGCGTCATACCGCGCGAGGACCTGGTCGATGGGCAGCGACAGCATCCCGGACCCGCGCGCCAGTTGGCGGCGGGAGAGGGTGCCGACCCCCCGGAACCAGGACGCCCCGAGGCTCCGCTCGAACTCCTCACGCTGTTCCTGCGGCACGCTGAAGCGCGGCGGGCCCTGACGCCTCACATCGGCTTCGGGAGCCTCGGCTCTCTCGGGCAGCGCGACGGGCGTCACGCCGAGCCACGCGTACCGGTGCAGCACCTTCTCGTACTCATCGGCGTCCGGGACCGGGCCTCGGGGCCGCTCGCCTGTATGCACGAACTGGAAGTGCCAGGACAGCACCTCGAGTTCCTCTCGGGTGGCCACCTCGTTCTCGGGAGGTTCGGCGACCGTCTCGGGAATTGCCAGCGGAAAACCCGCGGCCGCGAAGCGCCGTGCCCTGCCCAACGCCTCGCGCAGCGAAAGCCCCCGCTGTGCGCTGAAGCGGCTCAGCACGGACAGCACATCCACTTCGTCACGATTGAGGTCCGGATCAAGAAGGGACCCGAAGTAGGTGCGGCCTCCCATCAGCAGCTCGCAGTCCGTGGCGTCCAGCTCCATCGCGTGCGCGGCGTCGAAGCCTGTCGCCGGGGGAAGCCCCAGGCCCACGACCGCATAGCGTCGCAGCCTCCGCCACAAGTCGCCGAGAGTCAGCACTTCGTCCGTGCCGTGCTCCAGTGCGGCCCGCCGTACGCCGTCGAACTGGCCCAGGAGAGATCTCCGTCCGACGTACGCCTCCCAGGCCTGCGGCGTCGGATATCCGGCCACCGTCTCCGGCACCGCCAGCTGCCGTAGCCGCACGCCGAGTTCGATACCCGCTGAGCGCAGTACGCCGGCCCGCCACGCCGGCAGAGTCTCTTCAAGGTGGCTGACCGAGCCGAGGGCACTGGACCCCCCGTATTCCGTACGGAACGCCACCAGACCCGAATCGAGCGGGAAGCACCCCACCTTCCGGAACTCGAAGTCGGTCGACCGGTCCCAGCCGAGTCGGCTGGTGAGGCGTACGTCGGCTGCGAGCAGCCGCTCCGTGATGCGTACCGCCCCTTCCGGGTGCCAGGTGGCGAAGGCCCAGAGCCACTCCATGGTCATCCACTCGGGTGCCTCGAAGTCCCGGCAGGCCTCCAGGACGCGATCGGCCACCCAGTCCCGGTCGTACGAGAGAAGGGTCGTCCTGCTGGTGCTGATGTCCGGGGCGTGTGTCTCGCGCAGGTCCACCACGCAACCGAACGGAGGCCTTTCGGTCCTGCGACCGGTTGAGTCGTCGAACTCGTCGCGGTACGGCGCGCGACGGTCCTCACGGAGCCAGGTCTGGGCGGTGTGGTCGCCCTCACCGAACATGGCTCCCGTGTCGACCTGCACACCGTCTGCGAGAAGGCATCCCTTGCCCTCCACCCACCACATGTCCTTGCCCGCGGGCACCGGCCGGGTGTGGTCGCCGAAGTAGTAGAGGGCCTTCTTCTCCCACGTCCGAACGGTCAGGCCCTCGTCCTCCACACGCATCGCGAAGTCCGACCGCCAGATGTGCTTGCCGAGTTGTCCGGCCACGTCGACGCCGTCGGCCTGCAGATAGAGCCGCACCTTCGTGCCGCCCGTGGCCTGTGCCGCGTCGTTCCTGCGGATGCGGAACAGGCTCCCGCTGGAGGCGATGTCGACGCGCAGCCCGCCGGAGGGGTCCTCACGTCCGTACTCGTCGGTGGCGCGGGTCCAGATGCTGATCTCGTCGGCCAGCATGAAATAGCTGAAGACCCCCACGCCGAAACGGCTGTTGGGGTAGATCCTCAGGTCGGGGTCGGCCCGCCGCCAGTTGGCCTGCTCCCGCCTGTACTCGCGCGACTGCTCGAAGCGCCGGCCGGCCCGCGAGAAGGTGCCGCGCAGCGTCTCGTGCCCCATGCCGACGCCGTTGTCCTCGCACTCCACGTAGGGACGGCCCTCGTCGTCGACGCCCTGCCGGAAGACGATCTCCCCTTCCCAGTTCCGGGCGATCTTCCGGCTGACTTCCCCGTAGCGCACCCGGGCCTGACGGTAGCGGCAGGCGTCGAGCGCGTTCTGGTAGAGCTCCCGCAGCGCGAGAGCGGGGTCGCCGTACAGCTGGGTGCCCATGAGGAGTTCACGCATCTCGTCCTCGGCGAGGGCGAACCGCATCAGCGGCACTCCGTAGGCGTCGCTCCTGGTCGTGAGGTCGTACTGCGGGCGCAGCCTGCGGCAGGTGACCCGCTCGGGCAGATGGGTGAGCAGCTCGGTCGGCCCCGTCGGGGCGGTGTGGGCCCGGATCCGCCGCACGGCGTCGTCGGTCCATTGGGTCAACGCCTCCAGCGCCGCGTGGACCGCGGGGTGGGGGCAGGGGAGGTCGAGGTCGAGGGCCTTGCTGTGGCGGTCCCGGGACCACCTCAGCTCGCGCACGCTCTGGACAGCCTGGACGGGGCGCAGACCGTCGGTGATGCCGATGTTGTCCACCAGGACCCCGGGCAGCTGGCGCAGATCGCCGCCGAGCAGGCCCGCGACACCGATCAGCCAGGACAGTTCGCGCGGCCGCCAGCGCTCCACGGTCGAGTCCGGGCACACGAGTTCGTCAAGGCGCCAATGGGTGTCGGCGCCTTGACGCTCTCCCTGGTAGGGCTGTGCGGGAGCCAGCCCGGTCTGGCGGCAGACGCGCACCAGCTCGTCGGTGAGTTCCCCGATCCTGGCGGGTGCGGCGTCGGCGCCGATCATCACCTTGGCGAGCGGGGTGAGGAGTTGGGGGGCATACGTGTCCCAGAGCTCCTCCTTGCCGCTGACGTGCCGGTGGACGAGCCAGGCGGCGACGGCTTCGGCCTCCTCCGCGCGCCCGCGTCCGGCCAGCTCCCGGCCCTTGCGCCGCAGCAGGGCGTGCGCCGCGAACGTGTGCTCCAGGTCGACGCGTTCGGGATCGCGTCCCCCATCGCCCATGGCGGGATCGAGACGGTGCGGGTCGATCGTGGCAACGTTCCTGATCCCCATCGCATGGACCGCCTCCCGTACGAACGGTGCCGCGGCCAGCAGCGCGAACTCGCCCGCGTCGAGCAGCGGTCCGCCCTGGGTCTGCGACGGTGCGAGGAGCGGTCTGAGTCCTTGCGACAGGACCCGCACGGGGTAGTTGTCGTCCGCCCAGGGGTCGGGGACCCGGGCCAGGGCGCCGCCGCGCCACTTCGCGCATTCCTGCGTCAGCCGGACCAGTGCCTGCTGCAGCGCGGCGCGGCGTTCGTCCCCGCACTGGACCGACGCCCACAGCTCCGGATCACGGACCGCCAGCGTCCACTCCTCCTGGAGGGTGCGGCCTGCGCAGAGTTCGACCTCCTTGACGGCGTCGGGGCCGCTCGGGGCGTAGTGAGGGGTCGGGGTCTGCTTCTCGCGAGCGGCCCGGGCGAACTCGGTGGTCCTGCGGACGGTGTGGGTGATGACGTCCGCCACCGTGCGCGGCGCGGTGTCGGCGTGCAGGGCCTCCGCGAGGGCCCGTGAGAAGTGACTGCCCAGTTCCGCGTCGGAGCCGCACGTCTGGCCCGGGCCGCAGCCGAAGAGGACGGCGACCCTGTCCCGCCAGGCCGGGAAGTTGGTCGCGGGGCCACCGTAGGAGGGGCCGTCCGCGCCGGCCGTGTCGCGGCAGGCGTCCACAGTGAGCAGCACCGTGTCGGCCCGGCAGCCCTGGAGCAGTTCCGCGAGGTCGAGTCCGATGAGGCTGTCGAGCGCGACCTGCGGCGGTGAGGTCGCCCAGGTCAACTGGGCGTCCGCGGGGACGAGATAGTCCGCGCCGCCGACGGAGAGACCGTGCCCGGTGAAGTGGATGAGGACGGTGCTGTCCTCCGGCGCGGTGGCGCACACCCGGCTGATGGTGCTGCGGATCCGTGAGCGCAGGGCGGGCTCGTGCGGGGGTACGCCGACGAGCTCCACGCTGTAGCCGGAGGAGCGCAGTGCCTCGGTCATCAGCTCGACGTCCCGGCCGACGGTGTCCCTCAAGTCCTCGAAGCGGTCCGAGAGTTCGTACTGGGGCACCGCCACGATCAGCGCCTGCCTGCTCTGCCCCATGCCGCCGCCTCCCCGCGTCCATCGCCTGCGCAGGTCAGGATGGCACAGGGAGGTTGAGCAGTTCCCGGGTTCACCTTCTACGAGCGGCGGACGGTGCGGGCGAACAGTGGGCGGCGGACGGGCCGTCCGGCTCCGTCCGCCGCGAAGTCTCCTGCCCCTGCGGGCTGTTCACCAGTCCCGTGCCGACGCCGCCCGCGCCCACACCGGACTCGTCGCGTCCGCCCGACGGCCGGCTCAGCCCCCTACAACGCCTCGTCGACCCGCCGCAGATCCTTCAACCAAGCCTCCGCCGTACTGTCCGAAGGCGCCCGCCAGTCGCCGCGCGGGGAGAGCGAGCCGCCGTGCGAGACCTTCGGGCCGTTGGGCATCGCGGAGCGCTTGAACTGGGCGAAGGCGAAGTAGCGCTTGCAGAAGACCTCGAGCCAGCGGCGGATCTCCGGCAGGTCGTACGCGCCGCGCTTGTCGTCGGGGAAGCCGGGCGGCCACTCGCCGGCCTTCACGTCGTGCCAGGCGTGCCACGCCAGGAAGGCGATCTTCGACGGGCGGAACCCGTAGCGCAGGACGTGGAAGAGCGTGAAGTCGTGCAGGGCGTACGGGCCGATCTTCGACTCCGTGGACTGCAGCTCCTCGCCGGGCACCAGCTCGGGGCTGATCTCCGTGTCCAGTACGGCGGTCAGCGTCGCCGCCGTCTCCTCGTCGAACTGCTCGCTGCTGACCACCCAGCGGATCAGGTGCTGGATCAGCGTCTTCGGCACGCCCGAGTTCACGTTGTAGTGGCTCATCTGGTCGCCGACGCCGTACGTGCACCAGCCGAGCGCCAGCTCGGACAGGTCGCCCGTGCCGAGCACGATGCCGCCGCGCTGGTTGGCGAGCCGGAAGAGGTAGTCGGTGCGCAGGCCCGCCTGGACGTTCTCGAAGGTCACGTCGTAGACGGGCTCGCCCTCGGAGAACGGGTGGCCCATCTCCTTGAGCATCAGGCGCGCGGTCGGCGTGATGTCCAGCTCGGCGGCCGTGACACCGAGCGCGTTCATCAGGCGGTGCGCGTTGCCCTTGGTGTGGTCGCCGGTGGCGAACCCGGGGAGTGTGAAGCCGAGGATGTCCGTACGCGGACGGCCCGCCCGGTCCATCGCACGGGCCGCGACGATCAGGGCGTGCGTGGAGTCCAGACCGCCGGAGACCCCGATCACGATCTTCGGGTTGCCGATCGAGGCCAAGCGCTGCTGCAGACCGGCGACTTGGATGTTGTACGCCTCGTAGCAGTCCTGCGCGAGGCGCTCCGCGTCGGCGGGCACGAAGGGGTAGCGCTCCAGGCGGCGCTTGAGGCCGAGGTTGCCCGACGGCGGGTCGAGCGAGAAGGAGATCTCGCGGAAGTCGCCGGTGCGCTCGTCGTGCACCCGGCGGTTGTCGTCGAAGGTGCCCATCCGCTGGCGCTCCTGGCGCAGCAGATCGAGGTCGACATCGGCGACCGAGCGCCGGTCGCCGTCGGGGAAGCGCTCGGTCTCGGCGAGCAGCGCCCCGTTCTCGTAGATCATCGTCTGGCCGTCCCAGGCGAGATCCGTGGTGGACTCCCCCGGGCCGGCGGCCGAGTACACGTACGCGGCGAGGTAGCGCTGTGAGGCGGAGCGGCAGAGCAGCTTGCGGTCCTCGGCGCGGCCGACCGTGATCGGGCTGCCGGAGAGGTTGACCAGGACGGTGGCCCCGGCGAGCGCGGCCTCGGCGCTCGGCGGCACCGGAACCCACATGTCCTCGCAGATCTCGGCGTGCACCACGAGCCCGGGGACGTCCTCGGCCGCGAACAGGAGATCCGTGCCGAACGGCAGCTCCTGGCCGCCGACCCTGATCGTGCCGCCGCGCTCGTCGTCGCCGTCCGCCAGCTGGCGGCGCTCGTAGAACTCGCGGTAGGTCGGCGGATACGACTTCGGTACGACACCGAGGATCCGGCCGCGGTGCACCATGACCGCGCAGTTGTAGATGCGGTGGCGGTGGCGCAGCGGGGCGCCGACGACCAGGACCGGCAGCAGGTCCGCGGAGCCTTCCACGATCTCCTGGAGCGCCGACTCGACCTGGTCGAGGACGACGTCCTGCAGGAGCAGGTCCTCGATCGAGTAGCCGGTGAGCGTCAGCTCGGGGAACACGGCGACGGCCACGCCCTCGCCGTCGCACTCGCGGGCCTGCCGCAGCACGGCGGCGGCGTTGGCGTGCGGGTCGGCGATGTACGTATGGCCCGTGCACGCGGCGATACGTGCGAAGCCCTGGCTGTAGAGGGACCAGAAGTTCAAGGCGCGCCTTCCCCGGCTCGACGGACTCGACGCCCCTATCCTCCCCCGACCTGCTCCGTAGCCCAATTCGGGGGGGGCCGCGTGGCGCAGGGCGCGTGTCGGCCGTCGCCCGATGCGACAAAGACGTGCACGTGCCTTGTGAGGCCCGGCGGGCCCCAAGTACCGTCTGGGACTTGCACGTTGGACGTCCTACGTCCGATGTCCGTTTCGCTCGTCCGCACCCGGCACAGACCCGTACGCACCCGGCACCTTTCCGCACGCACCCGCACGAAGGGCAGACCCGCATGCCGGCACAGCAGATACGCGCACGCCTGAGACCGGCCGTCGCCACGGCGCTGGCCGCACTCCTCCTGCCCGGCCTGATCTCGGCCGCGGCCCCCGACGCACAGAGCGCCACCGCCCCCACCGCACAGAACGCCACCGCTTCGGTCACACCGGGCGCCACCACCCCGGCCTTCGAGCAGCAGGTGCTCTTCAAGGCCTCGCAGGACCCGGGCTACGCCTGCTACCGGATCCCCGCGATCGTGCAGACCACCAAGGGCACCCTGCTCGCCTTCGCCGAGGGCCGGGTGAACGACTGCTCGGACGCCGGCGACATCGACCTCGTCCTCAAGCGCTCCACGGACGGCGGCCGCACCTGGGGCCCGCTGCAGGTCGTCAACGAGGGCAACGGCGACACGCACGGCAACCCGGCCCCGATCGTCGACCGCGAGACCGGCAGGATCGTGCTGGCCGAGACGTACAACACGGGACGGACCGACGGGAAGAACTGTTCGGTCCCCTGCGACCGGACGCCCCATCTGCAGCACAGCGACGACGACGGCCTGACCTGGTCGGAGCCGCGCGACCTGAGCGACCAGCTCCTTCCGGACGACTGGAACTCCTGGTACGCCACGGGACCGCACCACGGCATCCAGCTCAGCCGCGGCAGGCACAAGGGCCGGCTGGTCTTCGGCGTGAACACGGAGACCTGGGACGGCTCCCGCGTCACCGCCAACCACGCCGCCCTGATCACCAGCGACGACGGCGGCGAGAACTGGCGGATCGGCGCGGTCGACTCGTATCCGATCTCGGCCTCCGACGGCACCTTCCGGCAGAAGCCCAGCGAGATGGCGCTCACCGAGCGGCCCGACGGCTCGGTGTACGTCAACGGGCGCGAGCAGGACGGCACGGACCTCGGGCACCGTACGCACACGGTGAGCCGGGACGGCGGGGACTCCTTCGTGCGACCGTTCACCACGATTCCCGATCTCTACGCACCTCAAGTCCAGGGCTCCACACTGGAGTTCAAGGGCCGCATGCTGTTCGCGTGCCCGGCGGACCCGGACCGGCGGCGCACGATGATGGTGCGCTCCTCGTACGACGGCGGCCGCACCTGGGACAGCGTCGACCGCGGTACGCAGGTGACCACGGACTGGTCGGGCTACTCGGACATGGTGCTCGCGGACGAGGACCATGTGGGCCTGCTGTACGAGGGCGGCGCGGTGGACGCCCGCGACGAGATCCGCTTCGCGCGCTTCACCGAGGACTGGCTGAAGCCGCGCCGCGGCCCCGACCCGCGGACCGCTGACCGGGCGCAGGGAGCCGCCGACGCGGCGGTGCTCGGCGGGGCGCGGGAGACGGAGGGCCGCTTCGGGCGGGCGATCGCCTTCGACGGCACCGACGACGCCGTACGGCTCCCGTACCGCAGCGAACTTCCGCTCGGGACGAAGGACTTCACCGCGAGCGTGTGGTTCCGCTACGACGCGAAATCCGGCGAGCAGCCGATGCTGTGGATGGGCGGTATCGGCACCAACCAGCCGCAGGTGTGGCTGCGCGGCGAGCCCGAGCAGAACCGGATCAGTGCGCTGATCACCACGAGGGAGGGCATGACCCCCGTGAAGACCGCGGTGGCGCGGACCTCCTCCGCGTACAACGACGGGCAGTGGCATCGGGCGGTGCTGCGGCGCGGCGGCGGGGAGTTCTCGCTGACGGTCGACGGCACGAAGACGGCGGTGGCCGACGTGCCCGGTACGGTCAGCCGCACCTCGGGCTTCGGTGTGCACCTCGGACAGCGCCTCGACGCACGGGCGCACTTCACCGGAGCACTCGACGAAGTGCAGGTCCACGACCGGCTGTTGAGCGAGGAGGAGCTCGCGCGGGCCGACGGCAGGGGCGCGATCCTGTGGCTGCCCATGGACCGGATCAGCAACAGGAACTAGCGTCGCCTTTCATGTCCGCCGCGGGAAAGCCGAGCACACGGTACGTCCTGGTCCTGCTGCTCGCCCTTGCCTGCGCGATCGTGCTCCTCGTCGCCCTGCCGGAGAACGGCCGGCAGGGCGACAAGGCCTGTGACGGGTCGGTGGTGGGCTCCTGGTCCGTGGACCGGGCGACCACCGCCGAGTTCGCCCGCTACGGCGACGACCAGACGCGCGCCGACGACTGGACCGGCGGGGACGGCACGCATTCGGTACGGCTGCCGGACGGGCGGATCCTGTGGTTGTTCTCGGACAGCTATCTCGGCCAGGTGTACCGGCCGCCCAATCTGTCGGGGCAGCCGTACCCCTGGCGCGACGGCACCGCTCCCTTCGTCCGCAACAGCGCGGTCCTGATGTCCGCCGCGGGCCGCCTCGAACAGACCCTGCCCGCCCCGCTGTTCCCCGACCCCGCGCCAGGGCAGTGGCGGTGGCCGGTGGCCGCCCAGGTCGAACCGCGCTCGCCGGGTTCGCCCGAACGGGTCGTACGGGTGCTCCTGTGGACCCGTGCCGCGGCCGCCGAGCCCTGGATCTTCGGTGTGCCGACGGCGACCGAGGTGGCGACGCTCTCGCTGCCGGACCTCCGTCTGGAGGGTGTCGTCCGGGTACTCGACCAGAACTCCGTACCCGATCCGTCGAAGCGGGTGCTCTACGGCACGACGGCCGTGTCCGAGGACGGCTTCACGTACGTCTACGGCGGCAACGACGGCAAGGCCGCCCTGCGCCCCGCGTCGCACGCCTATCTGGCCCGGGTGCCGGGCGGCCGCCTCGCCGAGCCCGAAGCCTGGCGGTACTGGGACGGCGAGGGCTGGAACCCGGACAGCCGGCGGGCCCGTTCCGTGCTCGGCGACGGCCGGCGCAAGGGGGTCGGCAGCGCGTTCACGGTCGCGCGGCAGGCCGACGGGACCTGGGTGCTCTTCACGATGGCCGCGGGTACGAAGGGCCTGCGCAGTATCAGCGCCTACTGGGCCTGCGCGCCGCACGGGCCCTGGCACGGTCCGACGCGGGACTTCGCGCCGCCCCTGCCCGAGGACGCGGCGCCGCGGCAGGACACCGCCGCGTACAACCCGCAGATCCACCCGGATCTCGGCGGCAAGGGGCTGGCCCTGAGCTATGACGTGAACTGGCTGGACGCCGCTCCGCGGGTGGCGGAGTCGCACATCAACCGGAACGTGTCCCTGTACCGGCCGCGGTTCGTGCGGCTGCGTCTTGAGCCTGCGCAGTGACCTCGCCGGCCGCGTCCGGTGCCGGTGCGAGGACCTCGGGGCCCGCCAGGCCGTCCTGGGCGAGGGCCTCCGGGTCGCGCGAGCGCCGCTTGGCGATCACCGCGCAGACCATCAGCTGCATCTGGTGGAAGAGCATCAGCGGCAGTACGGCGAGGGAGGCGTGCGCCCCGAACAGGACGCTCGCCATGGGCAGTCCACCGGCCAGGGACTTCTTGGAGCCCGCGAACTGGATCGCGATCCGGTCCCCGCGGTCGAACCCGAGCCGCTTCGCGCCGAACCAGGTGACGGTCAGCATCACGGAGAGCAGCACCGCCTCGACACCGAGCAGGGCGAGCAGCCGCAGCGGGGTGACCTGGCTCCAGATGCCCTCGACCATGCCGAGGCTGAAGGCGCTGTAGACGACGAGCAGGATCGAGCCGCGGTCCACGTAGCCGAGGATCTTCTTGTGCCGGGCGATGAAGGGACCGACCCAGCGCCTCAGGAGCTGTCCGGCCACGAAGGGCACGAGCAGCTGCAGCACGATCTTCACCAGCGAGTCCGCGGAGAACCCGGCCTGCCCGCCGATCAGGACCGCGGCGAGCACGGGCGTGAGGAAGATGCCGATCAGGGACGAGAACGAGCCCGCGCAGATCGCGGCCGGCACATTGCCGCGCGCGATGGAGGTGAACGCGATCGAGGACTGCACGGTCGACGGCACCAGCGTCAGGAAGAGGAAGCCGCTGTAGAGCGCCGGCGTCAGGACGTACGGCACGAGTCCCTTGGCCGCCAGGCCGAGCAGCGGGAAGAGCGCGAAGGTGCAGGCCACGACCGTCAGATGCAGCCGCCAGTTCCGCAGCCCGTCCAGGGCCTCGCGGGTCGACAGCCGCGCTCCGTACAGGAAGAACAGCAGCGCCACGGCCGCCGTCGCACCGCCGGAGGCGATATCGGCGCCGGTCCCGCGGGCCGGGAAGAGCGCGGCGATGCCCACGGTGCCGAGGAGCGCCAGGATGTACGGGTCGATCGGCAGCTTCTGGGTCCAGGCGGGGCGTTTCACTTGCGTGGTGCTCCAAGGTGGGGGGGGACGTGCTGGTGGGACGTACCGGTTGCCGGTGAGGCGCGGAACGTGCCCTCTCCATCGTCCTCCTGATCACCGAAATCGGGAATCCTGCATACAACACTTACTGTCATCACGATCCGCGATAAGCGTCTACGCTGGGCGTATGTACGACCCGGTGCATCTGCGCACCTTCCTCGCCGTCGCGCAGACCCTCAGCTTCACGCAGGCCGCGCGCCGCCTCTCGCTGCGCCAGTCGACGGTCAGCCAGCATGTGCGGCGCTTGGAGGCGGCGACGGGGCGTGCACTGTTCACGCGGGACACGCACAGCGTGGAGCTGACGGAGGACGGCGAGGCGATGCTGGGCTTCGCGCGGTCGATCCTGGAGGCGCATGAGCGCGCGAGCGCGTTCTTCACGGGTACCCGGCTGCGCGGCCGGCTGCGCTTCGGCGCCTCGGAGGACTTCGTCCTGACGCGTCTGCCGGAGACCCTGGAGACCTTCCGGCACGAGCATCCCGAGGTGGACCTGGAGCTCACCGTCGAGCTCTCCGGCACGCTGCACGAACAGCTCGCGCACGGCGCCCTCGACCTGGTCCTCGCCAAGCGCCGGCCGAACGACCGGCACGGCGAGATGGTCTGGCGCGACGAGCTCGCGTGGATCGGCGCCCCGGGGCTGCGCCTCGACCCGGAGCGCCCGGTCCCGCTGATCCTCTATCCCCCGCCGGGCATCACGCGGGCCCGCGCGCTGGAGGTCCTCGAGCGGTCGGGGCGCGAGTGGCGCATCGCCTGCACCAGCGGCAGCCTCAACGGCCTGGTCGCCGCGGCCCGTGCGGGTCTCGGTGTGATGGCGCACGCGCGTGGGCTGATCCCGCCGGGGCTTGCGCGGCTGCGGGGTGGGGGGTTGCCGGATCTCGGGCCCGTGGACTTTGTGCTGCTGTACGGACGCGGTCGGCGGGCTGATGCCCACGAGGCCGCCCAGGCGTTGGCCTCGGCGATTCTGGCGAGCGGGGATCGGTTGCGGAGTCGGGGGTAGGGGCGGGCGGGCTGGGTGGCGCCTGCGGTGGGCTCTTCTCCCCCACCCCGCCCCTTCCCGAAACCGGGGCTCTGCCCCGGCCCCCGTGCATCCGAACGTCGTTCGGATCTGCTCAAACGCCGCAGGGGCTGAGATTGCCGCAGGGGCTCAGCGTGCCCTGGTCGGTCCACAGCGCCCGTGTGCCGGTCCGGTAGAGGCGCGCGCCCGGCGGTCCGTACGGATCGGGGACGAAGCGGGACGCGGGGACGCCTCGGCTGGACGTGATCAGGTGCGGTCCAGTCGCGTACAGCTCGCCCGGCACGCCCGGCGGGCACGGACGCATCGCGGCGTCGAGGACGTACGCGCGGGTGTTCCAGGCGGGGCGGCCCAGCGGTACGGGACCGAAGTCGTCCGGTGCGCACAGGTGGTGGGTGATGGCGCCGGCGCCGTGGGCATGGCCGTAGAGGCGGTGGAGGCGCACTCCCGGCAGGGCGTGTGCGAACCGGCGTACGTCTTCGCGGGTGAGCACGTCGGCGGTGCAGATGACCTGGCGCAGAGCGGGCAGCCGGGGCTGCCCGGACTCGACGTACGCCAGGAGGTCTCCCAGCAGGGCCGGGTCCACGTGCCAGCTCGTGACGCCCTGTTCCCGTACGGTCCGCAGCAGGCGCTCCGGCTCCCGCGACTCCGCCGCGACGACCGCCGCCCCCGCCCGCAGCGCACGCAGCGCCTCCGCCACGTCGTCCAGGTGCGCCGTGCGGAACAGCACCCGGTCGCCGGGGCCGACCGGCGCGACCGCCTGGAGCCAGCGCACCCGGTGGTCGAGGGCGGCGTGCGGGACGACCGCGCCCGTGCGGGGGCACAGGGCCCCAGGGTGGTGCGGGGTGAGCGCGCGGGGCGGGTCGATGGTCAAGTAGCCGTTGTCCGGCAGAAGTTCGCGGAGCACGGTGACGGCCGCGGCGCTCGGCCCCGGCACCCAGGCGCCGCCCGCCTTGAGGACCGCGAGCACCCCGATCAGCGTCTCGGCCGCCGAGGGCAGGTCGAGGCCCGCGGCGGTGCCGGGCCCCACTCCGTACGACTGCAGTCGACGGGCCGGCTGATTGGCCCGCGCGTTGAGCTGCGTATACGTCAGCCCGCCACCACGTCCGACGAGCGCCGTCGCGTCGGGCGTGCGCAGCACCTGCGCCTCGAACGGCCCAATCGCGGTCGTCGGCGGAACGGCGCGCGCAGTCGCGTTGACCTCCCGCAGCACCAGGTCGAGTTCGGCGGGCGTGGCCTCGGCGTGGACGATGCGCGGCACCTCCGCACGCGAGAGCAGCACGCTCACTCCTGCGCTCCGAGCAGGGGCGCCCACGCCTCGATCGCGGGGCGTTCGGCGAGATCGGTGAAGGAGGCCTCGATGGCGAACTCCCGTGCCCAGCGCTCCCGCAGGGACATCAGACGGACCGAGTCGAGGCCGTAGTCCACCAGGTTCTCGTCGTCGGGGATGTCGGCGGGGTCCTCGCCGAGTACGTCGGCGACATCGGCCCGGATGCGTTCCACGGTCAGTACGGGCATCTCTCAGGCTCCCTTCAGAGCGAGGTCGGTCGTCGTGACGACGGCGCACTTGCCGGCCGCCCAGGCGAGTGCCATGTCGTGGTCGGCGCGCGAGAAGTCGGCGACGGCGTCGGCGACGACGAAGGCCTGGATGTCCCGCATCCAGGCGTCGGACGCGGACATCAGCACGCCGATGTGCGCGTACACACCGGTGATGACCAGCTGGTCGCGGCCGCGCAACTTCATCCGCTCGGCGAGGTCGGTGCGCACGAAGGCGCTGTACTTCCACTTGGTCAGAACGGTGTCACCGGGTTCGGGCGCCACGGCCCCGGCGATCGCCTTCGCCTCGGCGTCGTCCGGCAGTCCCGGGCCCCAGAAGTCCTGCTGCAGCCCCCGCTCCTCGGCCGACTGCCCGCCGGGCTGTGCGGAGTAGATCACCGGGATGCCGAGCGCACGGGCCTGCCGGGTCAACTCCCCCACGTTGGCCAGCATTTCGGGGATCGGTGACCGATCTCCCGTATAGGCGCGCAGGAAGTAGTTCTGCAGATCGTGGACGAGCAGCACGGCCCGGTCGGGGTCCACCGTCCAGTCGACCCGGTTGGCGGGCAGCTCGTCGGCAGTGGGCAGGGGGTAGGGGGCGATGGCGGGCAGCGCCATGTCAGGGGCCTTTCGGTGGTACACGGGCAGGAGGTTCAGGAGGCGGCGGCGCTGCGCAGATCCTTCTTGGAGACCTTGCCGATCCCGGTCGAGGGGAACGCGGAGACGAACTCGACCCGGTCGGGCACCTTGTAGGCGGCCAGGCCCCGTTCGCGGACGAACTTCTTGATGGCGAGAGGCTTCAGCGGCCCGGCGTCGGCGCGCAGGATCACATAGGCGCAGGTGCGCTCGCCGAGGTAGTCGTCGGGCACGGCGACGACGGAGACGTCGTGCACGGCGGGGTGGGCGAGGACGACGTTCTCGACCTCCTCGGCGGCGATCTTCTCGCCGCCGCGGTTGATCTGGTCCTTGGCCCGGCCTTCGACGACCAGATGACCGCTGTCGGTCATCCGCACCATGTCACCGGTCCGGTAGAAGCCGTCCTCGGTGAAGGAGCGCTTGTTGTGCTCGGGCGCCCGCCAGTAGCCGCGGATCGTGTACGGGCCGCGGGTCAGCAGATGCCCGGTCTCCCCCGGCTCTACCTCGTGGTCTTCGTCGTCGACGATCCGTATCTCGTCGTCGGGTGAGATCGGCCGGCCCTGGGTGGTGACGATCGTCTCGTACGGGTCTTCCAGGCGTGTGTAGTTCACGAGGCCTTCGGCCATGCCGAAGACCTGCTGCAGGGTGCAGCCGATGGCGGGGCCGACCCGTCGCGCGGCCTGTTCGCTGAACTTGGCGCCGCCGACGAGCAGCACGTCGAGGCTGCTCAGGTCGTGCCGGGAGTCGGGGGCCGCTTCGGTCCATACGAGGGCGAGCGGCGGTACGAGCCCGGTGATCGTCACCCGTTCGCTCGCGATGAGCGGGAACGCGGTGTCCGGATCGGGCGCCGGGCACAGCACGACCCGCCCGCCCGCGTACAGCACACCGAGCGAACCGGGAGAGCTGAGCGGGAAGTTGTGCGCGGCGGGCAGCACGACGAGATAGACCGAGTCCTCGGTCACCCCGCAGAGGTCGTTGGAGCCCCAGAGCGAGTAGAGGTAGTCGTCGTGCGTGCGCGGGATCAGCTTGGGCACGCCCGTGCTGCCGCCGGACAGCTGCAGGAAGGCCAGGTCGGAAGGCTCGGGCTGCTCGTACGGGTAGGCATGGGGCTCGGTGGGGACGTCTCGAAGGGGGGTGTGCGGCCCGGTGTCGGAGCCGGCCACGAACACCTCGCGCAGCGTGGGGACTTCGGCCCGTACGCGGCTCGCGAGCGCCGGGAAGTCGAAGCCGCCGAGCCGCGCGTCGGAAACGACGTAGGCGACGGCCTCGGTGAACTCGCAGAAATAGCGGATCTCGGTGTGCCGGTGCGCCGGCAGGGCGAAGACCGGCAGGGCACCGATCCGGAAGAGCGCGAAGACGACCTCGAAGAACTCGGCGATATTCGGCAGTTGGACCACCACACGGTCGCCCTTGCCGATGCCGTACGAGGCGAATCCGGCGGCCATCCTGCGGGCGCGCTCGTCCAGCTCGCGGTAGGTCCAGCGGATCCCGCGCGCGGGATCGGCGATCGCGATCCGCTCGGCGTGGGTCGCGGCGCGCTCGGCGAGCATCGAGCCGAAGGTCTCTCCGCGCCAGTACCCGGCGGCGCGGTACCGCTCGGCGAAGTCCTGCGGCCACAGCGGTGCGTCGGGGTGCTTCATCGGTCGACCCCCACGGCGTCCAGGAAGGTGCGGAACTTCGCGCCGGTCTCGGCGGTCTCGGCGGCGGGCGAGGAGTCGGCGACGACTCCGGCGCCCGCGTAAAGGCGCAGCGTCTCCCGCTCGGCCTCGGCGCAGCGGATGGTGACCACCCACTCGCCGTCGCCGCCCTCGTCGCCCCAGCCGACCATGCCGGTGTACAGGCCGCGGTCGAAGGGTTCCAGCTCGCGTATGACCTCGCGCGCGGTGGCGGTCGGGGTGCCGCCGACGGCGGGGGTCGGGTGCATCGCGTACGCCAACTCCAGTGCGGAGACGGCCGGTTCGCGCAGCGTGCCGGTCACCGTGGTGGACAGGTGCCACATGGTGGCGGTGCGCACCAGGGTCGGGCGGTCGGGTACGTCGAGGACGCTGCAGTACGGCGAGAGCGCGGCGCGCACCGCGTCGATGACCACGGCGTGCTCGTGCAGATCCTTGGCGGACTCCAGGAGGGCGGCGGCCCGGCGGACGTCCTCGGCGAGGTCGGCGCTGCGCGGCGTGGAGCCGGCGAGGGGGTTGGCCGTCAGGGTTGTGCCGCGACGCGAGACGAGGAGTTCGGGGCTGGCGCCGAGGAGGGTGCGGCCGGGCCCCGAGGGGACGGCGAAGGTGTAGCCGGCGGGGTCGCGGCGGGCCAGGCGCTGGAGCATCGCGGGGATGTCGAGGGCCTGTCCGGTGCGCAGTTCGAGGGTGCGGGCGAGCACGACCTTGGCGAACTCGCCGGCCTTCATCCGTCTGACGGCTTCGGCGACGGAGGCCGCGTACTGCTCGGGCGCGGGCACCTGCCGCAGCTCCCAGTCGGCCGTGTGCGGGGCGGGCGCGGGCAGCGCGATCAGCGGGTCCTCGCGCAACGGCGGCGCCCAGTGGGCGACTTCGGGCACGGCGAGCCGCGCGGGCGCGGCGGGGTCGAAGGGCACGGCGCCGACGACCAGCGGCGCCCGGTTGCCCGCGCGATGCTGCGCGGCGAGCGTCTCGGCGACCCGCAGCGGCAACGGCCTTTCGTCGTGCGGCACTTCGGCAAGAGTGCCGTGCGCGAGCAGGGTGCGCGTGGGCGAGGCGAAGAACCGGGCGTCGCCGGGCGCGTAGGCGTCGAGCAGCCCGGTGGCGGCGCCGACGATACTCTCGGCGCCCTCGGGGGTGGCCGGCGCCTCGTGTGCCGTGGTCACCAGTTACTCCTAGGTGTTCGGTGTGTGGGGGGAAGCTCCGCGCAGGGCCGGGTGGGGCCGGGAGCAGCGGGCCGCGGACAGGTGGTCCGAGACCGCGGGAATCACGGGAAGCGCAGGACGGATCAGGCGCGCAGGGTCGCGCCGCCGTCCACGTACAGGTCGTGCATGGTGATGTGGCGCGCCCGGTCGGAGACGAGGAAGGCGACGGCCTCGGCGACATCGACGGGCTCGGCGATCCGGCCGAGCGGAATCCCCACGCGGTACGCCTTGGCGTCGCCGTCGATCACGCGCCGCCGCGCGGACTCCGCGTCGCCGTCCCAGAGTTGGCGCTGCATCGCGGTGTCCGTCGAGCCGGGCGAGACCACATTGCAGCGCACCTGGTCACGGGCGAGTTCGAGCCCGAGGCACTTGGTGAACATGGTCGCGGCGGCCTTGGACGCGGCGTACGCGGCCATTCCGGCGCGCGGCACTCCGGCCGCGTTGGAGCCGACGGTGACAATGCAGCCGGAGCGGCGCTCGCGCATCCGCCGGGCCGCGGCCCGCGAGACGGCGAAGACGCCGGTGGTGTTCACGGCGAAGGTCTCGGCCCAGTCGGCGTCGCCGAGTTCGACCACGGGTGCGGGGCGCAGGATGCCGGCGACGTTGACCAGGATGCCGAGCGGTCCGACCGTGCGCTCCACTTCGTCGACGAGGGCGTCGACCGCGGCGGCGTCGGTGATGTCGGCGGGGCGGGCGAGGACGGCGGGCTCGCCGCCGTCTGCGCGGTAGGCGTCCTCAAGTGCCTTGACCGCGGCTGCGTTCCGGTCGACGGCGACGACGCGGGCACCCCGCGCGGCCAGGGTACGGGCGACGGCTTCGCCTATGCCCTGCCCGGCACCGGTGACGAGCGCGATCCGCCCGTCGAGTTCTGGCTGCTGCACGAGAGTCCCCCTGGACCACCTGGACCGATCGATTTAGGTAAGGCTAACCTAACACAGCGATCTTGGAGGGCGGCGGGGGGTTGGCCGGAGTCATTAGGTTAGCCTTACCTTATGTCTCTACTGCAAGGGGAACGCGCCGAGTTGGCCGATCCGGAACCCTCCCCGCCGGCCCGACCTCCGCTCCACGCGCGCGTACCCCTGACGTCCGCAGTACTCCTCACCGTCGTCGGCGCGCTCGCCGCCGCCTCCCTGTGCATCGGCGCCGGCGAGGTCGGAGCGGCGGGTGTCCTCGACTATCTGGGCGGCAGCGACAGCGCCCGGCTGCACCTGGTGGTCGGCGAACTCCGCCTGCCCCGCACCACCACCGCCCTGCTCGTGGGCGCCGCGCTCGGCATCGCGGGCTGTCTGCTCCAGGCCGTGACCCGCAACCCGCTGGCCGAAACCGGACTGCTCGGCGTGAACGCCGGAGCGTCCCTCGGCGTGGTCGCGGGCATCGCCTTCCTGCGGGTGGAGACCGGTTTCGGCCATCTGGTCTGGGCGTTCGCGGGCGCCGTCCTCGCCAGCGGGCTCGTCCTGCTGATATCGAGCGGATCGGGCGGCAGTTCACCTCTGAGGCTGGTCCTCGCCGGGTCCGCGCTCGGCGCCACCTTCGGCGGCATCACCAGCCTGATCATCGTCAACTCGGCTCAGGCCTACGACGGTTTCCGGCAGTGGGTGCTCGGCTCGCTCGCGGGCATCGAGGGCTTCGGCGAACTGCGCCTGCTCGCCCCGGTGCTCGCCCTCGGTTTCGTGGTCGCCCTCTGTGTGATGCGTCCGCTTTCGGCCCTCGCGCTCGGTGACGATCTGGCGCGCGGTCTCGGCCACCGCCCCGGTGTCGTACGGGTGGTCGTGGCGCTCTCCGTGACCCTGCTCACCGCGTCCGCGGTGGCGCTGGTCGGGCCGATCTCGTTCCTGGGCCTGCTCGCAGGGTTCGTGGCCCGCGCGCTCGCCGGGCCGCGGCTGTTCGCACAGATCGGCCTCGCGGGACTGATCGGCGCCGGGGTGCTCACGGGCGCCGACGTCCTCGCACGCGTGGTGTCGAAGCCGTACGAGGCGCCGGTCGCGGTGATCGTCGCGCTGATCGGTGCGCCCGTCCTGATCGGGATCGTGCGCTCCAGGCGGCTCGGTGCCCTGGGAATGACGGACTCGGACGCGCCGTCGGCCACCGGACGCAAGCACGTACCCGCCGACCGTCAACTGGTGCTGCGGCGTGGCCCGTTCTCGCTGCTCGTCGCCCACAGGCCCGCGCTCGCCGCGGTGGCGCTGGCCGCCCTTCTCGTCACGGCCGTGGTGTTCGCCGCGTACGCCGGGCAGAGCGATCTCGACATACCGCGGACGTTCCGGGCGATCTTCGGTCTCGGCGATCACTTCGACGTACTGCTCGTGCAGCAGTTCCGCCTCGGCCGGATCGTCGCCGCACTCACCGCGGGCGCCGCGCTCGGTCTGGCCGGCTGTCTGACGCAGACCCTGGCCCGCAACCGTCTGGCCACGCCCGAGCTGCTCGGCGTCAACGACGGGGCGACGGCGGCCATCCTGGTGTCCGTCACGCTCTCCGGCACGTTCGGCGCCTGGTGGGCGGGGCCGCTCGGCGCGCTGGTCGCGGTCCTCGTCGTGACCCTTGTCGCGGGCGGGCTCGGGCAGCGCGGCTACCGCGTGCTCGTCGTCGGGCTCGCGATGTCGGCCCTCGCCTCGGCCGCCACCCAGGTGGTGCTCGCCCGGCGTTCGCTCAGTTCGGCGAGCTCGCTGTACACCTGGGCCTCCGGCAGCCTCAACGGGCGTTCGTACGACGTGGCCTGGCCCGTCCTCATCGGGCTGGCGGTGCTCGTCCCGGCCGCCCTGGTCGTGGCCCGCCACCTCAATGTGCTGCGGTTCGACGACGCGACGGCCGCCTCGCTCGGGGTCTCCCCCGCCCGGGTGCGCCTGGTGTGCATGCTGCTCGCCGTCGCCCTCGCCGGGCTCGCCGTCGGCATCTGCGGCCCGGTCGGTTTCGTCGCGCTGGCCTCGCCCGTGATCGCCTCGCGGCTCGCGGGTCCGCTCAAGGTGCCGGTGCTCGGCTCGGTCCTGGTGGGCGCCGCGCTGATCCTGCTCGCGGACACCCTGGGCCGGACCGTGTTCGACGGCGTGGAGGTGCCGGTCGGCGTGGTCACCACCGTGCTCGGCGGACCCTTCCTCCTGTGGGTGCTGCTCGGCCGCTCCTCGGCCGCCCGCCTCTGACCTTCTTTCCTCCCCCCACACAAGGAGCTCGATGTCGTACGAAAGCCCTGCCCTCACCGCTCTGCGCGACGGCGGGCCGCAAGCCGTCCGGGAGTTCTGGAACCGCCTCGAAGCCACGGGTGCGCCCCTGGTCGAGGCCGACGCCGAGGATCCCGCGTACCGCCGGGTGACCTTCGTATGGCGTGACGACCCGGGGACGCCCGCGGACGATGTCGTGGTGCTGCTGCACACCGTCACGGACAAGGACCGGCACGCCGGGGATCTCACCCCGCATCTGATGCGGCGGATCGAGGGCACGGACGTGTGGGCGGGGAGTTATCGGCTGCGGGCGGACCACCGGGCCTCGTATCAGTTCCATGTGGCGCGCGGTCCGCGCGAGGAGACCCTCGGCACCCATCGGGAGGCATGGCTGCGGACCCTCGACGGGGCGGTGCCCGATCCGCTCAACCGGCTTCCGCAGCTCCCGGGTGACGGGCGGCGCCGTCCGTCGTCGGTCCTCGAACTGCCGGATGCCCCCGCCCAGTTGACCGGGGGCGGGGACGATCAGACCTTCGAGACCGAGGCCTTCGGGCGGCGTGTATACGTGCATCTGCCGTCCCGGCCCGGCCCGCACCCCGTGGCCGTGCTGCTCGACGGCGAGGTCTGGGGGCCGCGGCTCCGCTTCGGGCGCGACCTCGACGCCGCGGTGGCCGAGGGACTGCTGCCGCCCATGGTCACGGTCATGGTGGACACCATGGGCCGCGATGCGCGCGTACGGGATCTGAGCTGCAGCGGCCAGTTCGTGGACTGGCTGGCCGATGTGCTGCTGCCGTGGACACGCGCCGAGTTCGGCGCCACGCACGATCCGGCGCGCACCGTGATCGCGGGGCAGAGCGCCGGCGGACTCACCGCCGCGTTCGCGGCGTTCCGGCGGCCGGAGCGCTTCGGCAACGCGCTGTCGCAGTCCGGGTCCTTCTGGTGGCCCGACGACACGGAGTTCGACGCGGACAGCGAGTGGCTGACCCGGCAGTACGCGATCACCGAGCGGCGTGCCGTGCGCTTCTACCTGGAGGTCGGCCTCCAGGAGTGGATGCTGCTCGCGCAGAACCGGCATCTGCGCAATGTGCTCGAGGCGAAGGGGTACGAGGTGACGTACCGGGAGTTCAACGGCGGACACGATTACGCGTGTTGGCGCGGCGGGCTGCTCGACGGGCTGGTGCAGCTCGCCAAGGGATGGTGAAAGGGGCAGGCCCGCTTTCGGGCCCGCCCCCTGTCTCACACCGCTGCCGGGTCTCACACCGCTGCCGGTTCCTCGTCCATGACCGGGGGCGCCGGCGCCTGCCGCGGCAGCCGCAGCGCCCAGATCACGCCGAGGGCGATCAGGGCGGCGGTCACGAGGATCGCCATCCGGTACGGTCCCGCCTCCGCGTCCCCGTGACCGGATGCCCCCAGCGCCGAGACGACCGCGGCCGTGGCCGCGATGCCGAGCGCTCCGCCCAGGGTGCGCACGATCGTGAACAGGCCCATCGCCTGGCCCATTCGAGGCGGGGCGACCTCGGCGAAACCGGCGATCTGGAGGGTCAGGACGGCGGTGCCCAGCACCAGACCGACCGCGAACATGAGGATCCGTACACCCCAGTCGCTCTCCGCGACGGCCGGCAGCGCGAGCGCCGCGAACACCGCCGCGGCCACGACGAGGGCGGGCACCGCGAGACGGCGGGGGCCGAGCCGCGGCAGCAGCCGGTCGACGACCTGGGAAGCCCCCATCAGACCGAGCGCTTCGGGGAAGACGCTGAGTCCCGCGTCGAGCGCAGAGGCGCCGAGGACCGCCTGATAGAGGAGTGGGAACACGAAGAGCACACCCATCAGGCCCGCCGAGGTCACCAGCGCGAGGACGGTCGCGGAGGCGTAGACCCGGTCCTGCAAGAGCTTCAGGTCCAACAGGGGTGTGGTTGCTTTGAGTTGATGAACCACCGCCGCCCCGGCCAGAACTGGGCCCGCGACCGCGCTCAGGGCGATGGAAGGGCTGGTCCAGCCGTGCGACGGGCCGAAGCCGAGCGCGTACGTGAGGAAGCCGAGCGCCGGTGTCGCGAGCAGGAAGCCCGTCGTGTCGAAGCCGCCCTCGGTGCCTTCCACGTGTTCGCGGATGCCGACCAGGCCGATCAGTACGGCGGCGGCGCCGATCGGCACGTTCACGAAGAACAGCCAGTGCCAGGACAGATGCTCGGTGAGGAAGCCGCCGAGCGGCGGGCCGAGCGCCGGCATCAGAGCCGTCGGCACGATCAGGACCTTGGCCAGCTTCACGCGGGCATGCGGCGGAAACGTACGGAAGAGCAGGGTCATGCCGACGGGCGTCAGGAGTCCGCCGGCCAGGCCCTGCAGGACGCGGGAGAGCACCAGGGCGGTCAGGGACTGCGAGAGCCCGCAGGCAGCCGAGGCGAGCGTGAACACGGCGAGCGCGCCGAGGAACACCCGCTTGGTGCCGAACCGGTCGCCGAGCCATCCGGCCACCGGCAGGGCGACCGCGAGGCTCACCAGGAAGGCCACCTCGACCGTGTTCGCGGCCGAGACGGGCTGGTCGAAGTCGCGGGCGATGGTGAGCAGGGCCGGATTGACGATCGTCGAGTCCAGGCCGTTCATGCACATGGCCGCGGTGTAGACGATCACGACGGCGGCGCGGGACGGGGAGACCGGGATCTTCGGCAGGTCCGGCGAGGACGTGGGCATCTTCGGCAGGTCCCCGGTCATCGCGCCGTGGTCGGCGTCAGATCCGTCCAGTGCACGGTGATCCAGTCGAGCGCCTGCTGCCGCTCGCACGGGCCGTGGGCGGCCGTCCAGCCCTCGGGTACGGCGGCGAAGGAGGGCCAGAGGCTGTGCTGGTCCTGGTCGTTGACCAGGACGAGGAACTCCCCGTCGCCGTCGAAGGGGTTGGCGGGGGCGTCGCTCATCGGTTCTCCAGGGTGTCGATACGGTCCGCCACGACCCGCGCTATGTGCGCGATGGGCTCGGGCAGGGTCATGTCCTTGTGCGAACAGGCCACGTTCGTGTTGTCGATGCGGCCCGTGACGTACGGGGTCCAGGTCTCGGGCGTGAGGGTGTCGTCGATGGTGTCGACGGTGGCCCGGAAGAAGAGGACGTCGCCGTCGAAGACCCGGTGGTCGAAGCCGCGTACCAGGTGATTGGTGTTGAGGTAGAGGGCGTTCAGCGCCTCGATCGTGCGGTCGTCGAGGCTGGCGAGGGGCGAGCCCTCGCGGCGCAGCACCTCGGTGACGGCGGCCAGTTCGAGGGGCTGTCCGTCGAGGCTCTCGGGTCCGTATCCGCCCATGGTGAGCAGCGCTTCGAGCGCCTCGGCCCGGTCGGGTACGGGGAGCTCACGGAAGCCCTCGGCCGGGTAGGCGTCGAGGATCGCGAGGATCTCCACCTGTTCGCCGAGGTCCTGGAGGCGGGTGGCCATGGCGTGGGCGATGATGCCGCCGGTCGACCAGCCGAGCAGGCGGTACGGGCCTTCGGGGCGCACCTCGCGCAGCCGGTCCACGTAGTGCGCGGCGAGTTCTTCCAGGGTCTTCGGCAGAGGCTCGTCCGCCGTGGCGGCGCCCACGCCTTGCGCCTGGAGGCCGTACAGGGGGATGTCGTCGGGGAGATGGCGGATCAGGCCGGCGTAGCACCAGCTGAGGCCGCCGGCCGGGTGGACGCAGAACAGGGGGTTGCCGGGGGCGTCGGGGCGCAGGGGCAGCAGGACGTCGAGCGGGTCGGACTGGTTCTCGGTGTCGAGGACGGTCTCCAGGGCTGCCGGAGTGGGGGCCTGGAAGACCGTGCCGATGGTGACGTCACGGCCGAGCGCCGTCTTGATGCGTCCCGCGAGACGGACGGCGAGGAGGGAATGGCCGCCGAGATCGAAGAAGTTGTCGTCGACGCCGACCCGGGGCAGGCCGAGCACCTCGGCGAACAGTTCGCACAGCTGGGCCTCCCGGGGGCCTCGCGGCGCCCGGCCCTCGGTCACGGCCGCGGAGTGGTCGGGGGCGGGCAGAGCCTTGCGGTCGAGTTTGCCGTTGGCGGTGAGCGGCAGCCGGTCGAGCAGGACAACGGCGGACGGGACCATGTGGACGGGCAGGTCACGGGCGCCGTGCTCGCGCAGGGCGGTGCTCGTGCTGTCACTGCGGTTGTTGCTCACGGCGTACGCGACCAGGCGCTTGTCGCCCGGGGTGTCCTCGCGGACGATCACGGCCACGTCGGCCACGTCGGGGTGGGCGGCCAGGACGGCTTCGATCTCGCCGAGTTCGATACGGAAGCCACGGATCTTGACCTGGTGGTCGGCGCGCCCGAAGTAGTCGAGACGGCCGTCGGTGCGGCGGCGTGCCAGGTCCCCCGAGCGGTACATACGGGTGCCGGGCGGGCCGAAGGGGTCGGCGACGAACCGTTCCGCCGTCAGGGCGTGCCGGCCCAGGTAGCCGCGCGCGAGGCCTTCGCCGGCCACGTACATCTCGCCGGTGACTCCGGGCGGAACGGGTTGCAGATACTCGTCGAGCACATAGACGCGCAGGTCGGGGATGTTGACGCCGATGGTGCTCGACGCGCTCGCGGCGGCCGTCTCGCGGCCGAGGGGGAAATACGAGACGTGGACGGTGGTCTCGGTGATCCCGTACATGTTGACCAGGACCGGGGCGTCGTCCGCATGCCGTGCGTACCAGTCGTCGAGCCGGCCGAGTTCGAGGGCCTCGCCGCCGAACACCACGTACCGCAGGGCGAGTTCGCTGCCGGGACGTTCCCGGTCGGCGGCGACCAGCTGGTAGAAGGCGGAGGGGGTCTGGTTGAGGACGGTGACCCGTTCGCGGGCGAGCAGGTCCAGGAAGGCCGCCGGGTCGCGGCTGACCAGGTGCGGCACGACCACGACGCGGCCGCCGTGCAGCAGGGCGCCCCACAGCTCCCAGACGGAGAAATCGAAGGCGTACGAGTGGAAGAGGGTCCAGACGTCCTGCTCGTCGAACCCGAACCAGTGGTCGGTGGCGGTGAAGAGGCGCAGCACGTTGTGGTGAGTGACCGGGACACCCTTGGGGCGGCCGGTGGAACCCGAGGTGTAGATGACATACGCGATGTCGGTGGGGCGCAGGGGGCGGGTGCGGTCGGCGTCGGTGAGGTCGTGGTCGGGGTGTTCGTCGTGCGGGGCGTCCACGAGCACGAGCGGGAGGTCGTTGGCGGGGAGTTTGCGGGTGGTGGCCGTGTCCGTGATCAGGGCGGCGGGTGACGCGTCCTGGAGCATGTACGCGAGGCGGTCCGCCGGGTAGTCGGGGTCCATCGGGAGGTACGCGGCACCGGACTTGGCCACGGCGAGCAGGCCCACGACCAGGTCGAGGGAGCGGGGCAGCGCGAGCGCGACGATGGCGCCGGGGCCGATGCCCTGGGCGGCGAGGCCCCGGGCGAGACGGTTGGCGCGGGCGGAGAGCTCGGCGTGGGTGAGGCGCTCGTCGCCGCAGGTGGCCGCGGTGCGGTGGGGGTACTGCGCGGCGGCTTGTTCGTAGCGGGCGGCGAGGGTGGGGCGCGGGGGCTGTGAGGCCGTTGCGTCTGCGGGCTGTGGGAGTGCGGTCTGTGGGAGTGGGGCCTGCTGGAGTGCGGGCTGCGGGAGCACGGTCTGCTGGTTCCAGTCCTCGATCGACTGCCGGTGCTCTTCGGGTGAGAGCAGAGGGAGCAGGCCGATCGGGGTGTCGGGGGCTTCGACGGCCGCGGTGAGAAGGCGCGTCAGGCGGTCGGCGAAGGCCTGGGCGGTGGTGCGGTCGAAGAGATCGGTGCGGAACTCCAGGAAGCCGGCGATCCCGCCCTCGTTCAACTCCCCCGCGTTCAGGGTGAGGTCGAACTTGGCGGTGCCCGAGGGCACGGCGCCCATCCGTGCGGTGAGGTCGCCGAGCGCGAACTCCGCGTCCGGGACGGACTGCCAGGCCAGCATCGTCTGGAACAGCGGGTGGCGGGCCAGCGAGCGCGGCGGGTTGAGGTCTTCGACGAGGCGGTCGAAGGGCAGCTCGGCGTGCTGGTGAGCCGCGAGCACGGTGTCCCGCACGCGGTCGAGGAGCGCCCGGAAGGTCGGGGCTCCGGATGTGTCCGTGCGCAGCACCAGCGTGTTGACGAAGAAGCCGACGAGATCGGCGGTCGCCTCCTCGTCACGGCCGGCGACCGGGGTGCCAATGGGGATGTCCGTGCCGGCGCCGTGCCGGGTGAGCAGGGTGGCCAGTGCCGCCTGGACGATCATGAAGGCGGTGGTGCCGGTGTCGCGGGCGAGCGCCCGCAGCGCGGTGTGGGCAGCCGCGTCGATACGGAACGGGACGGTGTCCCCTTCGTACGAGGCGACGGCGGGGCGAGGCCGGTCGGTGGGGAGTTCGAGCTGGTCGGGCAGGCCGCGCAAGGTCTCGCGCCAGTGGTCGAGCAGCCGGGTGGCGTACGGGGTGGGGGCGTCGGGGGTGCCCAGGAGTCGCTGCTGCCAGGCGGTGTGGTCGGCGTATTCGACCGGCAGCGGCGTGAATTGGGGGGCGCTTCCGGCCGCGCGGGCGGTGTAGGCGGTGGTGAGGTCGCGGGCGAGGGGTGTGGTGGAGGCGCCGTCGGCGGCTATGTGGTGGAGGAGGAGCAGGAGGGTGTGCTGCTCGGCTCCGTCCGTGAAGAGCGTCGCCCGGATGGGGAGTTCGACGGTTTCGGCCGTTTCCGCCGCATCGGCTGCATCGGCTGCCTCCGCGGATTCGGCCTCATCGGCAGTGAGGTCGAAGGCGTGGCGGACGGCCGTGCGGAGGCGGTCGGCGGGCGGGGCGGGGTCCGTGAGCGGTTCGGTCGTGAACGGGACTCGGACCGCGGCAGCCGGGATGACCTGCGCGAACGGCTCGTTGTCAGTGGCGCCGTATACGGTCCGCAGTGTTGAGTGACGCTCCGTGAGGTCGGCCAGGGCCGCGCGGAGCGCGGACGGGTCGAGGGGGCCCGTGAGGGTGAGGACGAGCGGGATGTTGTAAGTGGCGCTGGGGCCTTCGAGGCGATGCAGGAACCAGAGGCGCTTTTGCGCCGGGGAGAGCGGGGGGCGGTTGTGGTGGGAAGTGTGGTGGTCGGCGCTGTGCGCCGGTTTGTCGGCAGCGTCCGCAGGTTGGTCCGACGCGTTCCGGACCGGAGCGAGCACAGGCCGGTCTGTGTCGTGCGCTGCGTCGCGGAACAGGTCGGCCAGGCCGCGGGGCGTGGGCGCGCGGAAGACGTCGGCGAGGGTGACGTCGGACCGGAAGGCCTCGCGCAGACGCGCGGCGAGACGGCCGGCGAGCAGCGAGTGCCCGCCGAGTGCGAAGAAGTCGGCGTGCGCGGAGGGAAGTTCGGGCAGCTCCAGGACCTGGGCGAACAGGCCGCGGATCAGTTCCTCCTGCGGCGTGCTCTGCTGCTGCTCCGCGGAGTCCGGCGTCTCCACGGACGGTTCGGGATCCGGCAGAGCCCGCTGGTCGAGCTTGTCGTTGGCGGTGCGCGGCAGGGCGTCGAGGAGGACCAGGGCGCTGGGGACCATGTGCTCGGGGAGATGCTCGGCGAGGTGGGCGCGGAGCGCGGCGGCGTCCGTGCGGGCGCCGCTCGCGGGGACGGCATAGGCGAGCAGCCGCTTCCCGTACGCGGAGTCGCGGGCGATCACCGCGGCCTGGGCGACCGCGGGGTGGGCCGCCAACACGGCCTGGATCTCGCCGAGTTCGATACGGAAGCCGCGGATCTTCACCTGGTCGTCGGCGCGCCCGAGGAATTCGAGGGTGTGGTCGGTCCGGCGCCGCACCAGGTCGCCGGTGCGGTACATCCGCGCGCCGGGCTGCCCGTGCAGGGGGCCGAAGGGGTCGGCGACGAACCGTTCGGCGGTGAGGTCCGGGCGGCCGAGATAGCCGCGGGCGAGGCAGGCTCCGGCGATGTACAGCTCACCCGTGACACCGGCCGGAACCGGACGGAGCGAGGAGTCGAGCACGTAGGCACGGGAGGCGCGGACGGGGTGGCCGATCTCGCGGCCCCGCTCCTGCGTACGGCCGCCGGCTGCCCCCTCGGGCACCGAGTCGCCCGCAGCCTCCCCGGGCACCCAGTAGTACGCGTCGACGGTCGTCTCCGTCGGACCGTACAGATTGATCGGCCGCACACCGGGCGTGGCCGCGAGCCGCTGCCAGAGCGCGGGCGGCACAGTCTCGCCGCCGACCACGATCACGGCGGGGTGGTGCCTGCCCTCGTCCAACAGGCCTTCCGCGATGAGCGCTTCGGCATACGAAGGGGTGACGTCGAGGTAGTCGACGCGGTGCTCCTGGACGTAGGCGTTCAGCGCTCCCGTGTCGCGGTAGGTGGCGTCGTCGAGCACATGCAGCTCATGCCCGTGGACCATCCAGAGCAGCGGATCCCAGGAGGCGTCGAAGGCGAACGAGGCGCTGTGCGCGACGGTGAGCCGGTCGCGGCCGGTGCGGACGAGGGCGGGCGCGATGTGGTCCGTGCCGTGTCCGGCGTGCAGGTTGGCGAGGGAGGCGTGGGTGGCCACGACGCCCTTGGGGCGGCCGGTGGAGCCGGAGGTGTGGATGATGTACGCGTCCTGCCCGGGGTGCGGCGCGGGCGGTGCCGTGGCCGGCCGGTCCGCGATGCGCCGACGGGTCGCCGCCTCGTCCAACAGCAGGGCGGGCAGCGCGTCCCGCACGCTCGCGGGCAGAGCGCGCACGGTCTCCGCGTGGCCGAGCAGGCAGACCGGGCGGGCGTCCTCGATCACGGCGGCGAGGCGCTGTTCGGGGTGTCCCAGGTCGAGGGACTGGCAGACGCCCCCCGCCTTGAGAACGGCGAACAGCGCGAGCACGGTGTCGGTCCCGCGCGGCAGCGCGAGCGCGACGGGGGTGCCGGGTCCGACGCCCGCCGCAAGCAGTTCATGGGCGAGGCGGTTGGCGGAGGTGTCGAGCTCCGCATACGTCAGCGCCGCGTCGACCGAGCGCACCGCCACGGCGTGCGGCGTCCGGTCCGCCTGCTCGGCGAACAGCTCGGGCAGCGTGCGGGCGCACGGCTCCTCCGTGCGTCCGACGGTCGCGGCATGGATCTCGTCGGCGTCCAGCAGGTCGAGGGTGCCGATGGCCCGGTGGGGGTCGTCCAGCAGAAGGGAGGCGAGGGCGTCGAGGTAGCGGAGGAGACCGCGTTCGTGGGCGGCGAGTGAACCGGCGTCGTAGCAGGCCGGGTTGGCGTCGAGGCCGAGCCGCAGGCCGCCCGCGCGGCCGGGCGAGACCGTGACGGCCAGATCGTCCACGGGACCTGCGGCGAGGTTGTGCACCACCCCGGGCAGTCCGGCGAAGTCGAGGGCCTCGTCCTCGAAGGCCTTGATGTTGACCATCGGCCCGAACAGCGGGGCGGGGTCACCGGCGAGGCCGAGGTCGCGGCGGAGCTCCTCGAGGCGGTAGCGCTGGTGGCGGCGTACGGAGCGGACCTCGAGGACGACCCTGCGCAGCAGTTCGGCTCCCGTGTCGCCGGGGCGTACGGCGATCCGCAGCGGCATCACGTTCACGAGCATCGCGGGCGTGCGCAGTGCGGCCGGACCGCGGCGGTTCATCAGCGGCAGGCCGAGCACGATGTCCTCGGCGCCGGAGATGCGGTGGGTGTAGCCGGCGGTGGCGGCGACGACCAGTTCGGCCCAGGTCGCCTTGACCGCGCGCGCCGCCTCGGCGAGCCGGTCCCCTTCGCCCGCCGGAAGGTCGCGCCCGCGCCGCAGGACGTGCCGCGCGGGGGCGGCCGGCTTCCCGGAGAGCGTGACCGCGCGCGGCCGGTCGGCGAAGCGTGCCCGCCAGAACTCCCGGTCCGTGTCGCGCTGTTCACCCTGAAGGTAGGACTGTTCGTCCATGAGCAGCGCATCGAGTGAGCCGAAGGGGTTCGGCTCCGGTGCCTCGTCCTTCACGAACGCGGTGTAGAGAGCGGACACACGAGAGGAGAGCAGAGTGAGCGCATAGGCGTCGACGGCTATGTGGTGCACCCGCTGGTACCACCAGTGCGTCTCGTCGTCGATCCGCAGCAGGGCCTGGGTCATCAGCGGTCCGGCCGCCGGGTCGACGGGACGTTCCAGGTCCGCCCGCATCCACGCCTCGGCGGCCTCCCGCGGGCTGGACTCGTCGCGCAGATCGAGGGACTGCAGTGCCCAGTCGGGTGCGCGCCGTACCCGCTGCAGCGGTCCGTCGGCGCCTTCGTGGAAGGCGAGGTTGAGGGTTTCGGCCTCGTCCACGGCCTGGCGCAGGGCCTGTTCGAAGAGCTGCCCGTCGAGCTGGCCCATGATCTCCACGCGGTCGCCGGTGTTGTGGACCGGGTTCGCGGGGTCGAGCCGTTGTGCGTGCCAGATACCGGACTGGGCCGCCAACAACGGGTTCCACGCTGCCGCGAGGTCTTCGGTCTCTGGGTGACGCATGGGATGACTCCCCCGGGGTGTACGGCTGGTCGGCTGGTGCGCACAGTCAGGCGCGGGGCGATGCGATGCCCCAAATGCGGTGCCACCGACCCGAATCGGGTACGGCGGGCCGCCGGTATGCCCCGAGCCGGGGCGAAGAACTTAGGTAAGCCTAAGCTATCTTACGAATCATGACCATCGCCGCCACCCCCACACCGGACCCCGCGAACACGCCACCCGCAAAGGCCTCTCCGGCTGTTCCGGCCGCCCCAGCCGCTCCGGCCGCTCCGACTACTCCGGCCGCTCCAGCCGCCCTCAAGGCCGACATCAGGGATCGCATCACCACCCGTCACCGTGACGCCCTGCTCTCGCTGAGCCGCCGTATCCACGACCACCCCGAGCCGGCCTTCGAGGAGCACCGCGCCGCCGCGTGGTGCGCCGAACTCCTGGAGGAGCACGGCTACTTCGTCACCGCGCCCGCGTACGGCCTGAAGACGGCCTTCGAGGCCACGATCGGCAGCGGACCGACGACCGTCGCACTCGCCTGCGAGTACGACGCCCTGCCCGGACTCGGCCACGCCTGCGGCCACAACCTGATCGCGGCCGCGTCGGTGGGCGCGGCGCTGGGCCTCGCCCCGTACGCGGAGGAACTCGGCCTGACCGTCAAGGTCCTGGGCACTCCGGCGGAGGAACGGGGCGCGGGCAAGGCGCTGTTGATCGAGGCCGGCGCCTTCGACGGGGTGGACGCGGCGATGATGGTGCATCCGTGCCCGTTCGAGGTGGCGGAGTTCACCTCGTTCGCGCTCGGCACGCTGGAGGTGGAGTTCACCGGGAAGCCCGCGCACCCCAGCCTCGACGCCCACGAGGGCCGCAATGCCGCCGATGCGATGACGGTCGCGCAGGTCGCCATCGGCCTGCTCCGCCAGCAGTTGCCCCCGCACTGGAAGGTGCACGGCGTCACGACCTTCGCCGGCGAGCGGCCCAACCTGATCCCGCACCGGTCCACCGCCTCGTACGAGATACGCGCCGCCGCGGCCGGGGATCTGCGGGAGCTGCGCGAGCGCGTAGAGGCCTGCTTCCGCGCAGGGGCGCTCGCGACCGGCTGCGAAGTGACCTTGACCCGGCCCGAGCCCGACTATCTGGACTTCCGCACGGACTCGGAGCTGATCGCCCTGTGGCGCGCCAACGCCGCCGGACTCGGGCGCCCCGAGCCGGTGTCGAAGGACGCGTTCGCCTGTACGGACATGGGCAACGTCAGCCATCTCGTCCCGGCGATCCACCCGGTGCTCGACATCACGGGCGGGGCCTGCGGCCCGCACGAACCGGAGTTCGCGGCGGCCGCGCGCTCCCCGCGCGGCGAGCAGGCCCTCCTGGACGGAGCGGTCGGCCTCGCGTGGACGGCCGCGGATCTCGCCACCGCGCGCCGGAACCGAGGCCGCGTACACCGACCGCCCGCCCAGGAACCCCTGGGCGGGCGGCAGTCGGCGACGGATCACGGCAGCCGGCGGCTCACTTGGCGGTCAGCGCCGTCTTGATGTCGTCGAGCACGACCAGCGCCGCCAGCGGCCCGCCGCGCGTCGACCAGACCGAACCGTCCACGGTCGTCACGTGGTTGTTCTTCACCGCGCCCAGCTCCTTGTACGCCGGCTTGCCCTGGACCTCCTTGAGCGCCTTCTCACCGTCCGGCGTCAGGGTCGAGAGGAACAGCCAGTCGCCGTCGATCTCGTTGATCTTCTCCAGGCTGAGCGCGGGCGTGTGCGCATTGCCGTCCTTGTCCTGGGCCTTGGGCCGCTTCAGACCCATGTCCAGGGCGACCCCGCCGGCGAACTGCTTGTTCTCCATCCAGCTCGGCCCGTCCGGGTTCCAGCGCACGATGCTGACCTCGGACCCCTTGGCCTTGCCGAGTGCGTCACCGGCCGACTTGGCGGCGGAGTCGTAGTCGGCGATGACCTTGTTGGCGGCGTCCAGCTTGTTCACGGCGTTGCCGATGCCGCGCAGCGACAGCTTCCAGTCGTCGGTCGGCGCCATGGTGACCAGCGTGGCCGGGGTGATCTCACGCAGCTGCTTCAGGACACGCTCGTCCTGCATGTCGCCCGCGAGGATCAGGTCGGGCTTGGCGGCGATCACCTTGTCCATGACCGGCTGCAGGAGGTTGCCGACGACGGGCACGCCCTCGACCTCGTCCTCCAGATAGGCCGGCGGCTTGCTGAGGCCCTGGCCGTTGGTGATGCCTGCGGGCTTGAGCCCGAGGGCGAGCACCGCGTCCAGGTCTTCCTGGGTGAGGGTGACGATCCGCTTGGGGTTGGCGGGGACCTCTATCGCCTTGCCGGTGGCGTCCTTGACGGTACGGGTGCCGCCCGCGGCGGCCGCCTTGTCCGTGGACTTCGCCTTGCTCCCCTCCGAGTCGGAGCCGCCGCAGCCGGCGAGCAGCAGGGCGGCCGCTCCCGCGACGGCGAGTCCGCGCAGTGCACGACTGCCGGTGAGAGTAAGGGACTTCATGAGGATGCTCCGGATTGCGCTAGGGGACGTGAGAGCCGGCTCGGGGCCGGCCACAGGCATGCGTCGGGACGGCCGACCACCGGTGAGGGCGGGCGCCGACAACGAGCAGAGATTAGGTTAGCCTTACCTCATAAAGCAATCGCCTGCGGGTGACAGAAGAGATGAAAGGACCCCATTCCGGTGCAGATATCCGTCGAAGGTCTCAGCGCCGGTTATCCCGGCCACCCCGTGGTCCACGCGGTGGATCTCGAGGTCCCCAGCGGACGGGTGGTCGCCGTCGTGGGCCCCAACGGGTGCGGAAAATCAACGCTGTTGCGCACCATCGCGCGGCTGCACCCCCCGGAGTCCGGCCGGATCGGCGTCGGCGACACCGACATCTGGCGCGTGACCCAGCGCCGGGCCGCCCACCGCATCGCCTTGCTGCCCCAGTCCCCACAGGCTCCCGAGGCGGTCACGGTCGCGGGCCTGGTCCGCTACGGCCGCCATCCGCACCAGGGCCTGTTCCGCCAGTGGTCCCGCGAGGACGAGGAGGCGGTGCGCGACGCACTCGCCGCCACCGGTACCGCGTCCCTGGCCGACCGCCGCCTCGACCAGCTCTCCGGCGGCCAACGCCAGCGCTGCTGGCTCGCGATGGTGCTCGCGCAGCAGACCCCGGTGGTCCTGCTCGACGAGCCGACCAGCGCGCTGGATCTCGGCCACGCGGTCGAAGTCCTGGAACTCGTACGGGAGGTGGCCGCCGCGGGCCGTACGGTCCTGATGGTGCTGCACGACCTGGCCGGCGCCGCGCGCTACGCCGATGACATCGTCGCGATGCACGCGGGACGCGTGGTCGCCCACGGCCCGGCCCGCGAGGTCGTCACGGCCGGCCTCGTCCGGCAGCTCTACGGCATCGACGCCGATATCCTCCAAGCCCCGGGAGACGGCGCCCCGGTGGTGATCCCGACGGCGCGGGACCGGCTGCCCGCGTAGCCCCGCGGTGATCGCCGGTGGAGGAGACTTGCCGCATGGAACTCGTCTTCTCCGCCCAGGTGATCGAATGGCGCGGCCCGTCGCCCCACTACTTCGTTCCGGTGCCGGACGAGGAGTCCGCCGACATCCGCGAGGTGGCCGCAATGGCCACGTACGGCTGGGGAGTGATCCCGGTCCGCGCCCGGATCGGCGAGACCGCCTTCGAGACGTCGCTCTTCCCCAAGGACGGCGGTTACCTGCTACCACTCAAGGCCGCCGTACGCAAACCACAGGACCTGACGGCGGGGGACGACGTGACAGTGGAGATGACGGTCAGGCTCCGGACGTGACGGCCACCGGACCTGACAGGCACTGGACCCGCCGGGCACCGGACCTGCCGGACCCCGGACCTGAACCGTCAGGCTCCGCACCCGGAGGAACACCCCCGACGGCGCGCAGGCCTACGAATAGCGCGCCGCCAGCTCGCGTGCGACCTCGGCCATACGCTCCCGCAGCTCGGCGGGTCCGAGCACCTCGACCTCGGCCCCGAGCCGCAGGAGCTCCCCCACCGTGACGTCCGGTGACTCGACCGGCAGTTCGGCCAGATGCCGGCCCGGCCCGTCCGGGCGGCAGTTCGCCGCGAAGGCCGCGGCCTGCCGCCCCGTGAGGCGGGCCGCACCCGCATCGGTGAGGCGGACCAGGGCCGTACCGGTGTAGAGGCGGTCCTGGAACTCCTCCTGGTGCCGCCGCCAGTACGCGACCAGGTCGAAGTCGTCGGGCGCCGTGAACTCCTCCTCCATGGCGCGGGCTTGGAGGATCTGGTCGACGCGGTACGTGACCGGCCGCGGCCCGCTCACCACGTACCAGCGGCCCGCCTTGAGGACCAGGCCGTACGGTTCGAGACGCCGGTCCACCTCGGTTGGCTCCTTCCAGCGGCGGTAGCGCACTTGGAGCACCTTGCGGTTCCAGACCGCGTGGGCGACGTCCGTCAGATACGGGACCTCGTCGGCGTCCGCGTACCAGCCATGCGCGTCCAGGTGGAAGCGGGACTTGATACGGGCGCTGTGCGCGCGCAGTTCGGGCGGGAGCGCCGCCTCGACCTTGTGCTGGGCGGCGGTGAGCAGGGAGCCGAGACCGAGTTCGGCGGCGGCCCCCGGCACCGCGGAGAGGAACAGCGCCTCGGCCTCGCCCGTGGTGAGACCGGTCAGCCGGGTGCGCCAGCCGTCGACGAGCTGATAGCCGCCGTCGTGCCCGGCGTCCCCGTACAGCGGCACGCCCGCGGCGTGCAGCGCCTCGACATCGCGGTACACCGTGCGCACCGACACCTCGAGCTCCTCGGCGAGCTGCGCGGCCGTAAGACGGCCGCGGCTCTGCAGGAGCAGCAGGATCGAGACGAGACGACTGGACTTCACTGACACAAGATGTCAGTGAAGTCCTCCTACGGTCCAGGCATGGCTTTCAGCGAGAAGTACCTGTGGACGCCGCCGCCCCTGACCATGGGCGGTCGGCACATCAAGCGCTACCACGTCACCGCCGACCCGGCGGGCATCGCGCCGGACGTCGAGAAGGCGGCGTACGCGATCCTGCCCGAGCTGCTTCCGGAGGCGGACGGGACCCCGCCCGCGACGTTCGTGGTGCTGCACCGGGGCGGGGACGACGGCGCCTATCTCAACGCGTACAGCTGGGTCTGGGACAACGTGCTGCACTTCGCGGGCGCGGCCGCCGGTCAGCCGGTGCTCGACTGCCCGGACCGCGACCCCTCGCATTTTGTCCGGATCTCGTCGCCCTGGATCGGCTGCGTATGGGAGCTCCCGCCGCTCACCCACGAACGCGACGCATGGGTCCGCCACATGCTCGCGCCCGACTCCCCGGACCTGGACGGCTACCTCGCCGACTCCCTGCCGGAAGGCACCACAGGCCCGTTCGCGCCCCCGGCGTGACCTGCACAGGAACCCGCACGACCAGCACAGCGACCCGCACGACCACCAGGAGACCCCGCATGACCACCTCGTACGACTTCGACTTCCTCGTCGGCCGCTGGAATGTCCACCACCGCAAGGCACTCGACTTCCTCAACCCCGAGGCGGCCGGCTGGCAGGAGTTCGACTCCGTCACCGAAGGCGGCACGCACTTCGGCGGGGCCGCGCACTTCGACGAGAACGCGATGCCGGACTATTCGGGCCTCACGCTGCGGCTCTTCGACCAAGAGACCAAGGAGTGGTCGCTGTACTGGGCGGACAGCAGGTGCGGCAAGCTCTATCCGCCGGTGAAGGGACGGTTCGGTGACGACGGAACCGGGGAATTCTTCGGGGACGACAGCCACGAGGGCAAGCCGGTCAGGGTGCGCTTCCGCTGGTCGGACATCTCCGGGAGCACCGCCCGCTGGGAGCAGGCGTTCTCGGCCGACGACGGCCGCACCTGGGCCACGAACTGGATCATGGAGTTCGCCCGCGAGACGACGACGGGGCGGTGACCACGTCGTACAAATTCGGTGGAGATTACGCCACCGAAACTTACCCGCAAGTCAGTAATCTGTCCCACCCTCCTACCTTGTGGCCCCATTTAAGCGGCTGACCTGGACGTATCGGCACGGCGCCCGGAGCGGAACGCCCCCTCCCGCCCGGGCCCCGTGTGGGGTACCTTCACCGCGCATCAAGGAGCGCCACAAGGAGACCACTTGCGCGAGTTCACCTCACCTCCCCTGGCGTCCCCGGCGCCCGTGGTGGGCGGCCTGGCGGACGCGGTGTTCGACCATGCCCAGGAGGACCCGCTGCACATCGCCCTCGGCCGCAAGACCGACGGGCAGTTGACGGACGTCACCTCGGCCGAGTTCTGCGCCGAGGTGCTCGCCCTCGCCAAGGGGCTGCTCGCGCAAGGCGTACGGTTCGGCGACCGCGTCGCGATCATGTCCCGTACACGCTACGAGTGGACGCTCTTCGACTTCGCGCTGTGGACCGTCGGCGCCCAGGTCGTGCCGATCTATCCCACCTCCTCGGCCGAGCAGGTCTTCTGGATGCTGCACGACGCACAGGTCTCGTCCTGCGTCGTCGAGCACGAGGACCACGCGATGACCATCGGTTCGGTGATCGACCGGCTGCCCGCACTGAAGCGTCTGTGGCAGCTGGACGCGCAGGCGGTTGGTGAACTCACCGCGGCCGGCGAGCACATCGAGGACGAGATGGTGCACCGCCACCGCCGTGCGGTGATGCCCGACTCGGTCGCCACCGTCATCTACACCTCCGGCACCACGGGCCGCCCCAAGGGCTGTGTGATCACGCACGCCAACCTCATGTGGGAGTGCGACACCATCGCCGCCCGCTGGGAGCCCGTCTTCCACACGAAGCCCGGCGACGAGCCCTCGACGCTGCTCTTCCTGCCGCTCGCCCATGTCTTCGGACGGATGGTGCAGGTCGCCGCCGTACGCGCGAAGGTCAAGTTCGGCCATCAGCCCGAGCTGAGCGCGGCGGCGCTGCTTCCGGATCTGGCGGAGTTCCGGCCGACCTTCTTCCTCGCCGTGCCGTACATCTTCGAGAAGATCTTCCACGCGGCCCGCCGCAAGGCCGAACTGGGCGGAAAACTCGGCCCGTTCGAGAAGGCCGTGGACTGCGCGGTGAAGTACGCCGAGGCGCAGGAGCACAAGGCGTTCGGCACCGGGCCCGGCCCTTCGGCGGCGCTGCGGATGCAGCACAGCCTGTTCGAGAAGCTCGTCTACGCCAAGGTCCGCGAGGCCATGGGCGGGCGGGTGCGGCACGCCATGTCGGGCGGTTCGGGCATGGACCGCAGGCTCGGACTCTTCTACGCGGGCGCGGGCGTCCATATCTTCGAGGGGTACGGACTCACGGAGTCCACGGCCGCCGCGACCGCCAACCCGCCCGAGCGCACCCGCTTCGGCACCGTCGGCCTGCCCCTGCCCGGCACGACCGTGCACATCGCGGAGGACGGCGAGGTCTGGCTGCACGGCAGCCACATCTTCCAGGGCTACCTCGGCGACCCCAAGGCCACCGACGCCACGCTGCACGACGGCTGGCTCTCCACCGGGGACATCGGCGCCCTGGACGAGGACGGCTATCTGACGATCACCGGGCGCAAGAAGGAGATCCTGGTGACCTCGGGCGGCAAGTCCGTCTCGCCCGCGCAGCTCGAGGAGCGGGTGCGCGACCACCCGCTGGTCGCGCAGTGCATCGTGGTCGGCAACGACCGGCCGTACATCGCCGCCCTGGTCACCCTGGACTCCGACGCCGTGGAGCACTGGCTCGCCATGCGCGGCAAGCCCTCGCTCGAGCCCGCGGACCTGGTGCGCGATCCGGACCTGGAGATGGAGGTGCGGCGCGCGGTCGTGGCGGCCAACACCCTTGTCTCGCAGGCCGAATCCATTCGTACGTTCCGCATACTGGCCCACCAGTTCTCCGAGGAGCACGGGCTGCTCACGCCGTCCCTGAAGCTCAAGCGCAAGGCCATTGAGCAGGCGTACTCCACCGAGGTCGAGGCGCTCTACAGCAGCTGAGGTATCCCGGGACCACACTTGAGCGGGCCCGGGATACGCCCGCCTTCCGTTTCTGACGGGTCATCAATTGGCGATGCGTCACTTATTGACGGTTCATCAGGTCCCCCACAGAATGCGGAGACTTCGACGGAGGGACAGGGCCGTGTTGCGATCGTTCCGCGCCATCGCAGCAGCGTCGGCAGCGCTGCTGCTCGCCACTGCATGCAACTCAGCTTCCAACTCAGCCGGCGGCTCGGACAATCCGGGCAAGGGCGGTTCGGTACGGGGAGTGACCGACGACTCCATCAAGGTCGGCGGCATCGTCTCCATGACCACCGCGAGCGGCTACAGCAAGAAGGACACCGACCTGGGCGCCAAGGCCCGCTACGACCGCGCCAACGCGGAGGGCGGGATCAACGGCCGCAAGATCGACTACATCGGGGCCGAGGACGACGGCCAGGACCCGGGCAAGAACCTCACCGCGGCCCGCAAACTCGTCCAGCAGGAGAAGGTGTTCGCCGTCTCGCCGATGAGCTCGGTGACCTTCTCGGGCGCCGACCTCCTCAGCAAGGAGAAGGTGCCCACCTTCGGCTGGGGCACCATCCCGCAGTTCTGCAACAGCGAGTACATCTACGGGTTCAACGGCTGCCTCGTCCCGATGCCAGGCGGCACCATCACCCAGTCCTGGCCCGAGGGTCTCGCGCATGTGCTCGGCGGCGCGGAGGGCAAGTCGGTGGCGGTGCTCGCCAATGACAACGACGCCGGCAAGTTCGCCATCCGCACCTACCAGCAGGGCTTCGCGGCGGGCGGCTTCAAGGTCGCCTACGCCAAGGCCTCCGTGCCCGCGACCTCGACGCCGAGCGACTGGTCCGCGTACACCAAGGAGATCCTGCGCTCCAACGGCGGCAAGGCCCCCGATGTGGTCGTCTCCGTGATGCAGACCCCGTACAACATCGGTCTGTTCACCGCGCTCAAGCGCGCCGGCTACAAGGGTGTGCTGACCGACCCGACGGACTACGACCCGGGGCTGCTCGCCAAGGACACCACCGCGCAGGCGCTCGACGGCGTGCATGTCCTGCTCTCCTTCGAGCCGTTCGAGTCGGACAGCCCGCAGATGGCGCAGTTCAAGGAGGACATCAAGAAGGCCGCGGGCAAGGATGTGCCGCTCAACATGCACATGATGACCGGCTACATGTCCGCCGACTACTTCCTCTCCATCGCCGAGAAGGCCGGCAAGGACCTGACCGTGGACTCCTTCCAGAAGGCCGCGGCGGCCTACTCCGACACCGGCACGATGGTCGGCGACCGCTCGGGACCCAAGGGCCACAAGGAAGCGTTCGGCTGCGGTGCGCTCGTACAGCTGAAGGACGGCAAGTACGTGGTGTCCTCGCCCTTCAAGTGCTACGAACCCATCCCCTTCAAGTAGGGGGTCACGGGCATGGCTGACCTTCTTGGCTTCGTGCTGAGCGGTCTGGTCTCGGGTGCGCTGTACGCCCTGCTCGCGACCGGGCTCGTCCTGTCCTACTCGGCCTCCGGACTCTTCAACTTCGCCCACGGCGCCACCGCTTACCTGTGTGCGCTCGGCTTCCACGAGCTGCACTCGGGGTTCGGCTGGCCCGCGATACCGACCGCGATCCTGATGGTGTTCGTGATCGCACCGGCCCTCGGCTGGGCGCTCGACCGCCTGATGTTCCGCAAACTGGCACGGGTCGGCGAGACGGCGCAGATCGTCGCCACGATCGGTCTGCTCGTCGCGCTGCCCGCGCTCGGTCTGTGGGTGGTCGAACTCCTGGAGGACGCGGGCGCCTCCGTGGTGCCCGCGGAGAACCAGTTCGGCCTGCCGGGTGTCGGTCCTTCACCGGCCGAGTCATGGCAGCTGATGGACGGGGTCGGCATCGACTCCGACCAGCTGATCACCTGGGTGGCGACGGCGATCGTGGCGGTGGCGCTGTGGATCCTGATGCGGCACACACCGCTCGGGCTCAAGCTCCGCGCCTCCGTCGACAACCGCTCCCTGGTCGAGCTGCGCGGCATCAGCGCGGACCGGCTCTCGTCCCTTGCGTGGATGCTGTCCTCGGGTCTCGCCGGGCTCGCCGGAGTGCTCGCCACTCCCCTGCTCGCCCTGTCCGCGCACGACTACACGCTGTTCCTGTTCATCTCCGCGACCGCCGCGGTGCTCGGGCGCTTCATGTCCGTCCCGCTCGCCTTCGCGGGCGGGCTCGGGCTCGGGGTGCTGCAGAACCTGGTCGCGGGATACGCCTCGTTCGCGGACGGCATCACCGGATTCCGTACGGCGGTGCCGTTCCTGATCCTCTTCGCGGGGCTGCTCATCATGACCCGCCGGCAGCGCACCGCGGGCACGGCGGCCGTGGACGCTCCGCCGATCGACTATCTCGCGGGCAAGTCGTGGATACGGAAATGGGGTCCGTGGGCGACAGGGGCGGTGCTCCTGGCGCTGGCCTTCTACACGGTCACCACTCCGTTCTGGAGCGGCACCCTGACCCAAGGGCTCGCCATCTCCCTGGTGTTCATCTCGTTCACCGTGGTGACGGGACTCGGCGCGATGGTCTCCCTGGCCCAGGCGACCTTCGTCACCGGGGCCGCGATGGTGGCCGGGCTGCTGATGAGCCACGGCTGGCCATTCATCGGCGCGGCGGTGGTCGGCACCTGTGTGGCGGCCCTGCTCGGCGCGCTGGTCGCGCTGCCCGCGCTGCGGCTCGGCGGCCGCTCCCTGGCACTCGCGACGCTGGCGCTCGCGTTCCTCGCCGATCAAGTCCTGTTCCAGATGGGCTGGTTGCGCAACGGCGACACGGGCTGGGAGATCCCCCGCCCCGTCTTCGGCCCGGTCGATCTCACCGACGACCGCGCCATGGGCGTCGCCATGGTGGTCCTGGTGGTGGCGGCCGTCGCCGCGGTGAGCGCACTGCGCAACTCGCCCTCCGGACGCGCGATGCTCGCGGTCCGCTCGGCACCGGCGGCGGCGATGGCCTCGGGTGTCTCCGTGGTCCGCACGAAGCTCATGCTGTTCACGCTGTCGGCGGGGCTCGCGGGCTTCGGCGGCGTGATGTACGCCTCCTACCAGACCCGCATCACCGCCACGGACTTCACCGCGATGACCGGCCTCATCTGGCTCGCCGTCGTGGTCGCCGCCGGTGTGCGCAGGCCGCAGTTCGCGGTCGTGGCGGGACTGGTGTTCGCGATCATGCCGCCGCTGATCTCGGACTACGTGACCGAGTCCGCGCATCTTCCGGTGATCCTCTTCGGTCTGGCGGGCCTCGCGCTCGCCAACGATCCGGACGGCTACGCGGCGGCCGCCTCCGTACGGCGTCACCGGCGCAAGGCGGCCGTGCAGCACACTCCGACGACCGCGGTCACGCGCGAGGCCGGGCCGCCGCCGGAGGGCGCGGCGCTCGAACTGCGCGGTGTGCGGGCCGGATACGACGGCGCACCGGTCCTCACCGGGGTCGACCTCACGGTCCGCTCCGGCGAGATCCTCGCGCTGCTCGGACCCAACGGCGCCGGGAAGTCGACCACGTGCAAGGTCGCCGCCGGGCTCCTCACGGCGCAGGGCGGCACGGTGTACGTGTCCGGGCACGACGCCACCCGTCACGGTGCGGTACGGCGGGCGCGGGCCGGGGTCGTGCTCGCCCCCGAGGGCCGGGGCATCTTCCCCTCGCTCACCATCGAGGAGAACCTGGCGCTGCACCTGCCCTCACGCGAGGCGCGCGAGGAGGTCTACGCACGGTTCCCCTCCCTGTCGGAGCGCCGCAAGGTCACCGCAGGCTCCCTCTCGGGCGGCGAACAGCAGATGCTGGCGCTCGCGCCGCTGCTCCAGGATCCGCCCAAGGTGCTGATCGCCGACGAACCGTCGCTCGGTCTCGCCCCGCGGGTCGTGGACGAGGTGTTCCGGCTGCTCACCGAACTCCGGGACGCGGGAACGGCGTTGCTGCTCGTCGAGGAGAAGGCGGCGGAGATCCTGGGCGTCGCGGACACGGTGGCGTACCTGTCCCAGGGCAAGGTGACGTGGTGCGGTCCGCGCACCGAGGTCCAGGCGGACCGGCTGACGGAGGCGTACCTGGGGATCGCGGGCACGGACGGGTCGACGGCGGGCGGCGGCGGTGACGCCGGTGCAGGGGCGGATGCCGACGCCGGGGCGGTCGAGGAGCCCAGGACGCGAACCGACACCGGGACGGGCGAGAAGCCCCGGACGCGAACCGACACCGGGACGGGCGAGAAGCCCCGCACGGGAACCGACACCGACACCGACAGCGGCACCGACTCCGACTCCGACTCCGACTCCGACTCCGACGGCACCAGTACCCGCACCAGCACGGATCCATCCGAGTCGTCCTCGACGGAGGTGGCCAGGCCATGAGCAGATACATCCTGGAGGCCTCCCGCATCGGCGTCCGCTTCGGCGGCATCAAGGCCCTCACCGATGTCTCGCTCGGTGTCGCGCCGGGTGAGGTCTGCGGTCTGATCGGTCCGAACGGCGCCGGCAAGACCACTCTGTTCGACGTGGTCTCCGGCATCCGCAGGCCCGACGACGGCCGGGTGCTCCTCGACGGTACGGACATCACGCGCCGCTCCCCGGTCTGGCGGGCGCGGCACGGGATGCGCCGTACGTTCCAGCGCCAGCAGCTGTTCGGCCAGCTCACGGTGGCCGACAACCTGGTGGTGGCCCAGGAGTGGCGGGGCGGAGGGGGCGGCCTCGCCGCCGACCTGCTGTCCTCGCCGACCCGGCGCGCGCGGGAGACAGCACGCCGGAAGCGGGCCGCGGAGGTCCTGCGCTCCTGCGGCCTCAAGCACCTCGCCGAGGACTACGCGGGCGCCCTGCCGGTGGGCCGGGCCCGCATGGTCGAACTGGCCCGGGCCCTGGCCGACCCGCCGCGCGTCCTGCTCCTGGACGAGCCGGCCTCGGGCATGACGGCCGAGGAACGCTCCCAACTTGCGTCGGTCATCCGCCACTTGGCGAACGAGGAGGGCTGCGCGGTCCTCCTCGTCGAGCACAACGTCGCTTTCGTCATGGAACTCTGCGCCCGCGTCATCGTCCTCGACCTGGGCACAGTCCTGGCCGAGGGCCCGGCAGCAGAAGTCCGCGCAGACCCGAAGGTGAGGGAGGCGTACCTGGGAACGGCGGCGTAACTTCAGCCCCTGCGGCGTTTGAGCAGATCCGAACGAAGTTCGGATGAGGGGGTCCGGGGCGAAGCCCCGGTTTCGGGAAGGGGCGGGGTGGGGAAAAGGCCCGCCGTCGGCGCAACGGCGGCCCACCCCCACCCCGAGCCCTCTGACCGCACGCGGTCAAGCCGAGGGACCGTTAGGGTCGAAGATGAACAAACAGGCCCCACCCCACCACGCAAAGGATCAAGAGCTCGTGAGCAAGGTCCCCACCATCACCCTCAACAACGGCGTCCCGATGCCCCAGCTCGGCTTCGGCGTCTGGCAGGTGCCGGACGCCGAGGCGACCGGGGCTGTCGCCACCGCCCTGGAGGCCGGGTACCGCAGCATCGACACCGCCGCCGTCTACGGCAACGAGGCGGGTACCGGCAAGGCCCTCACCACCTCCGGGATCGCCCGCGAGGAGCTCTTCGTCACCACGAAGCTCTGGAACTCCGACCAGGGCTACGACTCCACGCTCCGCGCCTTCGACACCTCGCTGGCCAAGCTCGGCCTCGACTACGTCGACCTGTACCTCATCCACTGGCCGCTACCGTCGAAGGACCTGTACCTCGACACGTACAAGGCCTTCGAGAAGATCTACGAGTCCGGCCGCGCGAAGGCGATCGGCGTCTCGAACTTCACCGTCGAGACCTTGGAGCGCCTGCTCGGCGAGACCTCTGTCGTGCCGGTCATCAACCAGATCGAGCTGCACCCGCAGCTGCAGCAGGCCGAACTGCGCGCCCTGCACGCCAAGCACTCCATCGCCACCGAGGCCTGGTCGCCGCTCGGCTCGGGCAAGGGCCTGCTCGAGGTGCCGACGATCGTCGCGATCGCCCGGAAGCACGGCCGCACCCCGGCCCAGATCGTGCTGCGCTGGCACCTCCAGGTCGGCAACGTGGTGATCCCGAAGTCCGTCACCCCCTCGCGGATCGCCGAGAACATCGACGTCTTCGACTTCGAGCTCGACACCGAGGACCTCACCGCGCTCGCCGCCCTCGACGAGGGCAAGCGCCTGGGCCCGGACCCGGCCGTCTTCGACGTCGCCTGATCGCCGGCCGCCGGCCACCTGCCGCCGGATCCCCTCGCACGGCCTGAGCCGCCGCCCGTACAAGACGGGTGCCGGCTCAGACCGTGCGTCCGGCGGCCGTGTGCGCCTCGACCGCGGCGGCGAGCATCTGCCGTACGTCCGGCGGTAACGCACCGCCCGTGACGGAGTCCACCAGGTCCTGGGCGAGGCGGTGCAGCTTGGTGTTGCTGTGCTGCGACACCTCGACGAGCACGCTCCACGCGTCGTCCGGATTGAGCGCGAACGACGCCATCAGCACACCCCTGGCCATGTCGATGACCGGACGTGTCTCCATGGCCCGCCGCAGCTGCACCACTTCGAGAAAGAGATCCTGCGCCGCGTCCACGGGCAGACCGCCCGCCGGCTCCTGCCGAGCGTCATCCTGGTCCTCGCCCACCGGCGTGACGGGTGCACTCTCGGACATGAACAGCGGCCGGGTGTGCGTGACATCGAGCAGCCGTCCCACTGCGGTGCTCACCTCCCGTACGGTGACCGTCTTGCCGCTGTCCAGCGCCTGTCCGCGGATCAGCAGCAAGGTGTTGAGATCTGAGCAGTGGCAGAACTCCACCTTGCCCAGGTCGAGTTCGATCCCTCCGCGCGCACGCCCGAGCGCCTCGCGCAGCGTTCCGTACAGCAGCGGCGCCGCCTGCGCGTCGACGTCGCCGCCCACCACGACCAGCCAGCGGTCGCCGACGACATGGACGCCGAGCTCCAGCGGGCGCGCACAGTCGGCCGACGAACTCGACTGCTCTGCCATGACGTTGACTCCCCGAGCTCTTCCTGCGCACAGGTACGTTCCACTCCCCTAAAGCCTCCGCATGAGAGCTTCACCCGTCAAGAGATGCCCGAAAGAGATTTCGTCTATTGCAATACGCCAATCCTGATTCGCCTGTTGGAATACGCGAAAGCAACGTCCTATGCTGAACGGATGGGAGCTGTACCTGAAGCACACTCGGGCTGGACGTTCCTCACCAACCACGCCCGGGTGCTTGCCGCGATCGCCGACGACCCCTCCGCCCGCATCCGCGACATCGCCGCGCACTGCAGACTCACGGAGCGTGCGGTCCAGCGGATCATCGCCGACCTGGAATCCGCGGATTACCTCTCGCACACGCGGCAGGGCCGGTCCAACACGTACCGGATCGAGGAAGGCACGCCACTGCGTCATCCGGCCGATGCCGGCGTGACGGTGGCGACCCTGCTCGCGCTTCTCGCCCGGCATGACGAGGAGCGCGGCAGCCAGCCGGCGCACCCTTGATCGGACCATTTGCCGGTTTCGCGGCGTCTGCTTCTGCCGACAGCAGAACGTTCCGGCACGCCAGGCCGCACCTCCCCTCCTAGGCTGGAGAGGTGAGCAGCCACGAGAGCAGGTCCAAAGACGCCCGTGTCATCCAGCTGCGGCCCGGCGGACGCTCCGCGCCCCAGGCCGCCCCGCCCCGGGAGCCGCTCTGGCGGGACCTCGTCGGCGATGTCCTGCGCAGTGAACGGCTCGCGCAGCAGCGGACGTTGAAGGACGTCGCGGACGAGGCGCGCATCTCGATGCCGTATCTCTCCGAGGTCGAACGCGGACGCAAGGAGGCCTCGTCCGAGGTGCTCGCCGCCGCGGCCCGGGCCCTCGGTCTCTCCCTCGCCGAGCTGCTCGGACGGGTGCAGGGCGAGATCGTGAAGGTCACCGCCCTCACCTCCGTCGCACCCGCGCAGGCCTCGACGGGCGTCTCGACGAGCGTGTCCACGCTCGGCCGGGGCGAGGTCCGGCTCGCGGCCTGAACACACGGGAGCGGGGTCCCGCTCGCGGCCTGAACACACTCAAGTGGGGTCCGGCAGACGGCCGGACCCCACCTTTGCTGTGCCGTACCTCAGGCCGCCCGCACCAGACGGCGGCTCAAAATCTCGTCCGCGAGTCCGTACGCCACGGCCTCCTCGGCCGTGAACACCTTGTCGCGGTCCATGTCGGCCCGCAGGGTCGCCACGTCATGGCGGGTATGCCGGGCGAGCACCTCCTCGACCTGCGACCGGATCCGCACCATCTCCTTTGCCTGCAGGGCGAGATCGGAGACCGTGCCCTGCGACCCGCCGGCCGCGGGCTGCCCGAGCAGCACCCGCGCGTGCTCCAGGATGAACCGCCGCCCGGGATCACCGCCGGCGAGCAGCACCGCCGCGGTGGAGGCGGCCTGGCCCACACAGAACGTGGCGATCGGGGCGGTGATGAACGACATCGTGTCGTAGATCGCCATCAGCGAAGTGAACGATCCACCCGGCGAGTTGAGGTAGATCGAGATCTCCCGCTCGGGCGCCGAGGACTCCAGGTGCAGCAGCTGCGCGATGATGACGTTGGCGACGCCGTCGTCGATCTCCGTGCCGAGGAAGACGATCCGCTCGGAGAGCAGACGGCTGTAGATGTCGGCGACCCGCTCACCCTGCGCAGTGCGCTCGATGACGCTCGGAATCGTGTACTGCCCCATCGTCAGACCCCCAGTCCGATACGCGGCTTCGCACTCTTCGGCCGTACGTCGTCGAGGGAGGCGAGCACGTGGTCGACCATCCCGTACTCCTTGGCCTGTTCGGCCGTGAACCACCGGTCGCGGTCGCCGTCGCGCGCGATGGTCTCCGGGCTCTGCCCGGTGTGCTCGGCCGTGAGGCGCTCCATGGACTTCTTCATGAACTCCAGGTTCTCCGCCTGGATCGCGATGTCCGCGGTCTGCCCGCCGATGCCGGCGGACGGCTGGTGCATCATGATCCGCGCGTTCGGCAGGGCATAGCGCTTGCCCGGGGCGCCGACGCAGAGCAGGAACTGGCCCATGCTCGCGGCGAATCCCATCGCGAGCGTCGAGACGTCGTTGGGGATCAGCCGCATCGTGTCGTAGATCGCGAGCCCGGCGTGCACGGAGCCGCCGGGGCTGTTGATGTACAGGCTGATGTCGGTGCGCGCGTCCTCGGCGCTCAGGAGCAGCAGCTGCGAGCAGATCCGGTTCGCGGACACCTCGTCGACCTGGGTGCCCAGGAACACGATGCGCTGGCTGAGGAGTTGGGCGGCGAGGTGGTCGTCGTAGCGGCTGGGGGCGGTGTCGCCGTCGTTCGCATACGGGATCATCGCTCCTCCTTACGTGGTGGGTGCCGGCTTGCTGTGTCTCCACCTTCGGCGCCCGGGATCGCCGGCGTAAGGGATCTTGGCCCTCGGCAGATTCGCCGAGGGCAGAGCGCATCCGACGACGACCGCGCTACGGCTGCTTCACCGCGAAGTGCACGCTCTGCGCGCCGAGTACGAATACGTCGTCGCGCCGGTGCAGGCTCAGCTCGTCCGCGGGGTCGAGGAGCCGGTCGAGCGCGGCGCGGTCCTCGGCGTCCAGGTGCTCGCCGACCATCTCTCGGCTGCGCGTGAACGTGTCCAGGATGTGCGCGCGGGCCTCGGGCGAGGGCGGGGCGGGCCGGTCGATCAGGTAGCTGCGGGTGGCGGTGGGGCGCAGGCCGGCCGCCACCAGCATCGCGGGCCAGTGCTCGGTCTCGCGCTTGGCGCCGTGCAGGGACTCGCGCATCTCGTTGAACCAGTTGTCGCGTACGGCCTCGATCCGGTTCTCCAGACCCGGCCGTCCGAACCCGAAGTCCCTGGGCAGGAAGCGCGTGGACAGACCGCCTTCGAGCAGCACGAGCACACCGCCGGGGGCCAGGGATCCGGCGAGCTTGGTGAGGGCGGCCTGCTGGTCGCCCATGTGGTGCAGGGACTGGCCGAGCCAGATGACATCGGCCTGCCCGAGCGCGTCGAGCCCGTCGGGGAGCTCGGCCTCGTGCGTCCGTACGCGGGTGTCGAGGCCCTTGTTCTTGGCGCGCTCCTGCGCCCGCTCGAGCAGCGGGCGGGCCGCGTCCACCGCGTACGCCTCGGCCTCGGGGAAGGCCTCGGCGAGGCGGCAGGTGAGGATGCCCGGGCCGGCGCCCGCGTCGAAGATGCGCTTGGGGGTGTGGGAGCGGTCGCGGAGGTCGGCGGCGAGGTCCTCGATGATGCCCGTGTACTGCGGGGCGAAGACGGTGGCGCGCTGCTCCAGGTACTCGGCCATCGCGCCCCAGTCGAGGTCCTTGCTCTCATGGGCGTGAGCGTGGGCGTGCGTGTGGCTGTGGCTCGCGTGGTCGGTGTGGCTGCCGTGGTTGTGCCCGTCATGTGCCATGTCTGTCTCCCGCGCCGTGTGCGTCCTCATCGGTCGCCTCCAGCGTCCGGGCCTCCGGGCGGGGTGGCAAGTTCTGTTGCGGTTCCGGCAAACCCAGCCCGTCCGGCGTTTGAGGACGGCGGGGTCTGGGGGCGCAGCCCCAGTGGGGGTGCAGGGGGCAGAGCCCTCGGTTTCGGGAAGGGGCGGGGTGGGGGCTAGAAACGCTGGAGCGCGACCAGACGGAAGCGGGGCTCGGGGCGCGGCCCGTCCGGGTCCGGCAGGGACTCCACCGCCCCGGCGAGCGCCTCCAGGTCCGGGCCCACCGCAGCCACCCGCGAGACATACCGGCCCGCCCGCAGCGCAGCGGCCACCGTCCGCGGCGAGCGCCCCTGGCCATGACCGGGGAAGACGGTCTCAGCCACGGTACGCAGCCCGTGCCGTCCCGCCGCCGCGCACACCAGCTCGAACTCGTCCGACGCATGCGGCCGCAGATACGGAGCAAACACCGCGTCGATGTCCGAGCCCACATTGTGCCCGGCATCCTTGTCCACCGTGGCCAGGAGCACCCCACCCGGCCGCAGCACCCGCGCACACTCCGCGAGCACCGGCTCCACGTCCGGCAGCAGATGCAGCAGCCACACCGCGCTGACCGCATCGAACGCGCCCGCGGCGAACGGCAGTCGCGTGCCGTCGCCAAGGACGACGCGCCCCGGCAGCCGCTCGGCCGCCCGCGCCGCCATCCCGAACGCCGCGTCCACGCCCATCACTTGCAGGCCGGGACGACCAAGCCGCTCCGTCACGATCCCCGTACCGCAGGCCAGGTCGAGCAGTCGCCGGGCGTCCGCCGGAAGGAGCCCGCGTACCGCGGCGGCCGCGGCCTCGGCCCGCGGCACCCCGCCGCGCGTACGGTCGTAGACGGCGGCCTCGGCGGTGTAGTCCAGCACTCAGCTCGCTCCGTATCCTTCGATGGTGCAGTCCAGCACTCAGCTCGCTCCGTGTCCTGCGGCCAGCGCCTCCACGCGCTCGGCGAGCGCGAAGTCGAGCTCGGTGACGGCGCCGCCGACGCTGTGCGTGTTCACGGACAAACCGACGGTGTTGTAGCCGAGCGTGAGGTCCGAGTGGTGGTCCAACTCCTCCTGGACCTGGGCGATATGCACCACCATCGCGGTCGCCGCGAAATGCGATCCGAGACGGTAGGTGCGCTCGAGGCGGTCAACGGCGAGTGACCAGCCGGGCAGTTCGCGCAGGCGGTCCTCGATGTCCTTCTGCGACAGCGGTTCGACAGACATGGCGTACTCCTCAGCTACGCGCCGGAAACCCATCGGCACCTTCAGCGTGCCACAGACCTGCGACGACGGATGCCCCGCGGTCGCACGGATGCTCTACCGTCGGATCCATGACTCCCGTCGCAGCCACCGAGAAGGCACCCGCCCAGCAGCCCGCCCCGGCCAAGGGCGCGGGACCACTCCTTCGGGCCTGGCGCGAACAGCGCAGGATCAGCCAGCTCGAACTGGCGCTGCGGGCCGACTCCTCCGCCCGCCACATCAGCTTCGTGGAGACGGGGCGTTCACGCCCGAGCGAGGAGTTCCTGCTGCGGATCGCCGACCACCTGGACGTTCCGGTGCGCGAACGCAACGCCCTGCTGCTCGCGGCAGGTTACGCCCCGCGCTTCCCGGAGACCCCGCTCGACGAGCTCGGCACCCTGCGCGAGGGCCTCGAACAGCTGCTGCAGGGATACGAGCCGTATCCGGCGCTGATCGTGGACGCGACGTACAACGTGATCGCCGCGAACCGCGGGATCGCGATGCTGCTCGACGGCCTGTCCGAGGACTTGCTGACATCGCCGCTGAACGCGATGCGGCTGACCCTGCATCCGCGCGGCCTCGCGCCGAGGATCCGCAATCTCGCCGAGTGGCGGGGGCATCTCCTGCACCAGATGGAGCGGCAGATCGCCCTGTTCCGTTCGGATGCGCTCAGGGAGCTGTACGAGGAGGTGGCGGCGTATCCGGTGGACGATCCGGGCGAGAGCGCCGCGGGGTCCTCGCCCACGGCGTATGTCGCGCTGCCACTGCAGATCGAGCACGACGGCCGGACGCTGTCCTTCATCTCGTCGATCTCCACGTTCAACACCCCCATGGACGTGACCGTGGCCGAGCTGGCCATCGAGACGCTGCTCCCGGCCGACCCGGCGACGGTCAAGTACCTTCAGAGTCTGCTTCCTTGACGCCCCGCTTCAGCCCTTGGCCATCGCCCGCAGAGCGGTGTACTGGAGCGCCGCGAAGCCGGCCACGGTCAGGGCCTGCATCGGGATCCACACCGTGCCCGCGGTGCTCGGGCTGAACCACACCACCAGGGCGACGACGCTCATCACCGCCCAGGCGAGGTTGATCTCGACGACGGCGCGTACGGGCAGCACGGGCGGCTCCTTGCGGGCGGCGAGGACGCCGACCCCGGCCGCGTAGGCGAGAAGGCCGAGGCCGAGCGCGAGCAGCAGCCCGTCGTCGACCCCCAGGAGGCGCCCGAGCGGCCCGGAGGCCACGGCGTAGGCGAGCCCGTTGGCCCCGGTGACGACGGCGTCGAGCCCGAGAAAGAGACGGAGCGCGGCGCGGGGTTCGCGGGTACGCAGGGGGCCGGCGACAGTGAACGCGGACATGGGATCTACCTCCGACGCGATACGAATGAGTGAGCCGGCCGCCGGGCCGGAGTGCGCCGCCCCGGTGGCCGTGAGATCACCATGCCGGGCGGGGGGTGGGGTGGTCGATTACGTCAGAGGTAATGCCGAGGCCCCGCCGGCCCGTCGGCCTCCAGACAGCCCCGCCGCGCCATCCCGGCCCACCGCTCGCCCTGCCGGACCAGGCGGCCGCCCGGCGTGCCGGACCGGGCGGCCGGCAGGACTCTGGATGTACGGACCACGAGCAATGACGCCGTACACCTGAGGCAGGGGGTGGAGCGAGCTACACCCCGGCTGGGGAGTCTGCTGTCTCGTGGTGGGGGCATCCGGATTGCGAACGTCTTCCTGACGGATCCAGCTCGGGAAGGCGGACGGGATGTTCAGGCGAAGCAGGGGTTCAGGCACGGGTGGGACGGCGGTGGCCGGGCCCGTGGCCGCTCTTGAGCTGGACGGCGTGACGCGCGAGTACCGCGCAGGGGTGCGCGCGCTCGACGAGGTCACGCTCCGCGTTCCCGCCGGGCGGCTGCTGGCCGTCATGGGCCGCTCCGGGTCCGGCAAGTCGACGCTGCTGCAGTGCGCGGCCGGGCTCGACCGGCCGAGCACGGGGACGGTACGGATCGGGGGCACGGATCTGTCAGGGCTCGACGAGGCCGCGCTGACCCGGGTACGGCGTGACCGGGTGGGCTTCGTGTTCCAGGCGCTGAATCTGGTGCCTTCGCTCAGCGTCCTGGAGAACGCCGGGCTGCCTCTGCTGCTCGCCGGTGCGTCCGACGACCGTGACGCGCGTGCCCTGCGGGCGCTGGCCTCGGTCGGTCTGGCCGACCGTGCCGAGGACTCCCCCGCGCAGCTCTCCGGCGGTCAGCAGCAGCGGGTGGCCATCGCCCGCGCCCTGGTCACGGAGCCCGCGGTGGTGTTCGCGGACGAACCGACCGGGGCGCTCGATCCGGTGACGGCGGCGGAGGTGCTGGCATTGCTGCGCAATGCGGTGGACATGCACGGCCAGGCCGTGGTGATGGTCACGCACGATCCCGTGGCCGCGGAGTGGGCGGACGAGGCGGTGTTCCTGCACGAGGGGCGTCTGGTGGACCGCGTGGAGCGGCCGGTCGCGGGTCAAGTACGGGACGTTCTGCGGACGTTGGGGCACACACGGAGGGCGGCGGCATGAGCAGCGCAGCCTCCCTGCCGGCCGTCCGCGCACACCGGATGCACCGCAGGTCCTGGGCCGCGGTGACCGCCGCGCTCGTCCTGACCTCCGCGCTGCTCGGCTCGTTCGCGCTCGCGATCGCCGCCACGGCGCTCGGGCACGCACGCGTCGAACGGTACGCCGCCGCTCCGGTCGTGGTGGCCGGCGACCAGTCCACCCGGTACACGGCGAAGCCCTGGGGTTCGGACCCGGAGACGGCGACGGCGGCGCTCACCGAGCGCGTACGGATGCCGAGTTCGACGGTCGACGTACTGCGGGGCGTGGACGGGGTGCGGGCCGCCGTACCCGACGTGTCCATTCCTCTGACCTCGGGCGACGGCCGGGAGGTCGACGGACACCCGTGGAGCGCGGCGCAGTTGGCGCCGTACGCACTCCTGGAGGGCCGGGCGCCCGCGCACCCCGGCGAGGTCGTCGTGTCGCAGGACCGGAACCCCGGGCTCGGCCGGCCGCTGAGCCTGGACGCGAACGGCACCTCGCAGTCGTACGAGGTCGTAGGCGTGGCACAAGGCCACGGCGCCGCGTACTTCACGGACGCACAGACGCGCGCCCTCGGGCGCCACCCCGGGTCCGTCGACGTCATCGGTCTGCTGCCGCAACGCGGCGTAGGTCAGCAGGAGTTGTACGAGCGGGCACGAGCCGCGCTCGACAAGGCGGGAGCCCGTGACGTCAGCGCCCCGCACCGCGCGCAGGACGACGTCCGGCCCCTGCGGGTGCTCACGGGCGACGGGCGCGGTCTCGCCGAGCACCTCGACGCCCCGGCCGCACGGACCGGTGCGCTGGAACTGCTCGGATCGATCGCGGCGACCCTGCTCATGGTCGCCCTCCTCGTGATCTCCTCACTGGTGGGCCAGGCCCTGCGGCAGCGCTCGGGGGAACTCGCCCTCTTGCGGGCCGTGGGCTCCTCCCCGCGTCAGCTCCGCGCGACTGTCGGCCGCGAGGTGCTGCGCGTCAGCGTGCGCCCCGCACTGCTCGGCGCACTCCTGTCCGTACCGGCCTTCCTCGGTCTGCTGCAGCTCCTCAAGGCCGGCGGCGCTCTGCCGTCCGGCCTCGAACTGCCCACCCCTGCCTGGCTGTTCACCGCCCCCCTGGTCACGGCCGGACTCACGATCGGAGCGGCCCGCCTGACCGCGCTGTTCGGCTGTGCGCGAGCCGCTCGCATCAGGCCCGCGCGGGCTCTCGGCGAGGCACGCGGCGCCGTGGCGACGCCCGGCCAGGGGCGTCGTATCGCCGGGCTCGTGCTCCTCGGTCTCGGCGTCGGTTCGGCAGGGGTGTCCGTGACGCAGAGCGGTGCCGCCGCGGCGATGGCGGCGAGCACGGCGGCGCTCACGATGGTGATCGGCTGTGCGGTGCTGGGGCCGTGGATCGCGCGTGGTGCGCTCGCCGTCATCGGACCGTGGCTGCGCCGGACGGGGCCCCAAGGGCAGCTCGCCGCGGCCGAGTTGAGGGCGCACACCGCCCGCTTCGGTGCGGCGATCACGCCGATCGTGCTGGTGACGGCGTTCGCCGTGGTGCAGCTCGGCGCGGGAGCGACGATGCAGCAGACCGGTGAGCGCCAGGCCGCCGCGGCCCTGCACGCCCAACTGCAGGTGACAGGTGGTGGATCGGCCCAGGAGATCCGCCGCATGGCGGGCGTCACGGCCGCCACGGAGGTCGTCCGCAGCACGGTCGTCGTGGCCGCCAAGCAGGCGGGCTCGCCCGCACTCGACCGGCTCCCGGCACTGGGGGTCACGCCCGGGGGACTGACGCGGACGCTCGACCCGAAGACGGTCGAGGGCTCGCTGGACGAGCTGCGCCCCGGCACCGTCTCGGTCGGCAGCGACCGCGCACGGGCCCAGGCCCTGCACATCGGATCCCGCGTACAGGTGCGCTTCGGCGACGGCGAGGAGCGCACGCTCACCGTGGTCGCCGTGCACGAACGCGGCCTGGCACTGGGTGAGTTGATGTTCTCGCGCGAGGAGCTGGCCCGCCACATGACGTCCCCCGGCGCGGGCGAGATCCTGGTGGCGACCGCGCCGGATGCCGATGTCCCGGCGATACGTTCCGCACTGGAGCGGCACCCGGGCGCCGAGGTGACCGAGGCCCGTCCGCTGCATCTCACGCTCCCCGACCAGACGCTCAACGAGCGGCTGAGCCAGGTGGCCGTGGCCGCCATCGGTGCGTTCACGATGATCGCGGTGCTCAGCACCCTCACCCTGATCGGCGTGGGCCGCAGGCCCGGCCTTCGACTGCTGCGCCGGGTGGGTGCCGGGCGCCGGCAGGTGCGCGGGATGCTGCGCGCCGAGGCGGCCGTCGTGACCCTGACCGGTCTGGCGGTGGGGACGGTGGTGGCCGCCGTCCCCCTGCTCGCCTTCGCCTTCTCCACCGCGCACGCACTCCCGTATCTCCCCCTGGGAACGGCCGTGTCGATCGTGGGCGCGGTGGCGGTCACGGCCTGCGCGGGCACGCTGCTGCCGACCCGTGCGGCCGCGCGGTGAGCCGTCAGTTGGCGGCGTCGAGCCGAGCGCGCTGGTCGGCGCTGAGCACCAGGTCGACCGCGGCCAGGTTCTCCTCCAGCTGCTCCAGCGAGGACGCGCCCGCGAGCGGGACGGTCGGGATGTCGCTGTCGATCAGCCAGGAGAGCACGACCTGGTTGACGGTGGCCCCGGTCTCCTTCGCCACCTCGTCCAGGACAGCCCGGCGCTTGGTCGTGCCGGCGTGCTCCAGCGGGTAGTCGAGCGGCTTGTCGGCGCGGGTGTAGGCGCCGGCGAGCAGCGGGCTGTACGCGACCAGGGTGAGCTCCGGGTTGGCGCGTACGTAGCTCTGCAGTTCGCCGGTGAAGCAGCCGATGTCGCCGTCCTGCGAGAGCTGGCCGGGGATGTCGGCGCGGCGGCGCAGATACGTGTGGTGGTACTGCAGCACCTCGTAGCCGGGCAGGCCCGCGGCGGCCGCGATGGCGCGGGCCCGCTCGACCTTCCACGTCCAGTGGTTGCTCACCCCGAGCATGCCGACGGTGCCTTCCTCGACGAGCGCGGCGAAGCCTTCGACGGTCTCCTGGAGCGGGGTCCTCGGGTCCTCGATGTGCGCGTACAGCAGGTCGAGCTTCTCCATCCCGAGGCGCTCGCGACTGCCCTCGGCGGCCTCGCGGATCGCCTTGGCGCTCAGGCCCTCGGGGTTGTCGGTGTAGCTGGTGCCGGGGGCGAGGGGGCGGGCGCCGAGCTTGGTGGCGATGACGACCTCGTCGCCGATGCCGCGGCTGCGGCGCCAGTTGCCGATGACGGTCTCGCTGTCGCCGCCCTGGCCGCCGGTGTTCCAGAACGCGTAATTGTTGGAGGTGTCGATGAAGTTGCCGCCGGCTTCGACGAACCGGTCCAGGATCGCGAACGCGGTCGCCTCGTCGGTCCGGGTTCCGAACAGCATGGCACCGAGGCTGAGCACGCTGACCTTGCGGTGGGTGGCGGGGTTGCTGCCAAGGGTGCGGTAACGCATGGGTGTCCTCCGTGGTGGGCCGCGGGGTGCGGGCCCTTCTGCGGAGGAGTCTGCGTGTTGAAGTGCACGCGAAGGCAAGGGGGTTGTGGGCGTCAGAATCCGGCCATCGACTTGTCCAGCACTCCGCCGAACGCCCCGTAGGCACTGCAGCGCACCGAGTGCCCCGCAGTGCGCCGGAGCCCGAACCCCACGCAGAACGACATCAGCAGAATCGCGCCGAGGACCATCGCCACGACAGGGTGGTAGACGACGTACGCGAAGCACGCGATGCCGGTCCAGATGACCAGTGGCAGGAGCGAGCAGCGCAGCACCGTCCGGAACGAGATCCGCACCGCGCCCGACGGCATGGCGCGCGTGTGCCATACGTCGATGTGGTTCCTGGTCACGCAATGCTCGGGCCGCATGCGGGCATCTCACCACCACCAGCCCGGGGTCCGCACGGCAAACGCGGGAAGCCGGCTATCCGTTCAGATAAGCCAGCACCGCCCGCACCCGCCGGTGCCCGCCCTCCGTAGGCGGGAGTTCCAGCTTGGTGAAGACGTTGCCGATGTGTTTGTGGACCGAGCGTTCCGTGATGACCAGGGACTTGGCGATCGTCGCGTTGTCGTGGCCCTCGGCCATCAGCTGGAGGACCTCGCGCTCGCGTGCCGTGAGCGTCTCCAGGGGTGAGTCCTTGCGCCGCCGTGAGAGCAGTTCCGTGACCACCTCGGGATCGAGTGCGGTTCCACCGGACGCGACCCGCTCCAGCGCGTCGAGGAACTCGTCGACCCGGCCGACCCGGTCCTTGAGCAGATACCCGACGCCCCGCGCGCCGCCGCCGAGCAGCTCGGCGGCGTAGGTCTCCTCGACGTACTGGGACAGGACGAGGACGGGCAGGTCCGGCAGCGACTCACGGGCGTCGAGGGCCGCGCGCAGCCCTTCGTCCCGGAAGCCGGGCGGCATCCGTACGTCCAACACGGCCGCGTCCGGGCGGTGTTCGAGCAGCAGCGGGAGGATCTCGGGTCCGGTCGAGGCGACGCCCGCCACCTCGTGGCCCGCCGACTGCACCAACAGGACGAGGCCCTCCCGCAGGAGGGCGTTGTCCTCGGCGATCACCACGCGCACGGCAGCTCCACTTCGATCTCGGTCGGCCCTCCGACGGGGCTGGTCAGGGACACGGTGCCATCAAGTGCGGCCACGCGGCGACGCACCCCGACCAGACCGCTGCCGGCCGACTCGTCCGCTCCCCCACGACCGTGATCGCGTACGAGCACCCGGAGCTTTCCGTCCATGCGCGAGAGCGCGACCTCGGCGGTGTCCGCCCCGCTGTGCTTGGCGGCGTTGGTGAGCGCTTCGGCGACCACGAAGTACGCGGCCGCCTCGACGGCGGCCGGTGCCCGCGGCCCGTCGGCCACCCCGTCGGCCGACACCTCCACGGTCAGGCCGCTGGAGGCTGCGAGCGCCCGCACGGCCCCGTCGAGCCCGCGGTCCGTGAGCACCGGCGGATGGATCCCCCGTACGACATGGCGCAGTTCCGCGAGGGCCTGTTCGGCCTGGTCCTGGGCGTCGTCGAGGAGTTTGCGGGCCGCTTCCGGATCGCGGTCGTAGGCCCGCTTGGCGAGCCCGATCCGCATCGAGAGTGCGACGAGCCGGGCCTGGGTGCCGTCGTGCAGATCGCGTTCGATCCGGCGCAGCTCGGCGCCGTGCGCGGCCACCGCTCCCGCGCGGGTCTCGGTGAGCTGCTCCACGCGCTGGGCGAGGTCGGCCCCGGGCGGGGGCTGGAGCAGGGCGCGCGTCCAGGAGCAGGACAGATCGGCGAGTACCTCGATGACGGGCAGGACCACGGGACGCCGCCCGAGGACTCCGCACCAGATGCCGTCGACGATGAGCGCGGGCACCCACAGGAGCAGGGAGAGATACCAGAGCACCAGGCCGTAGAGCAGCTGCGCGAGGACCCAGCGCAGGTCACGGTAGGTGGCGGGATCGGTGGTGGCGTGGCGCAGACGTTCGGCGAGCGGCCCGGTCAGCGGCAGATACGCCTCGGGCACCCCCTCGCCCGTACGGGCCCCGACCCGGCGCCGCTCGAAGGACGCGAAGCGCCGTACGGTCTGCACGGTCTCGGGCAGGATGCCGGCGCCGACGACGAGCAGGGTCGCGGCGAGCCCGAGAAGAAGCAGCCCGACCATCAGATAGCAGGCGAGGCTCACCCCGGCACCGATCAGGAGGTACCGGGTGGCGAGCCATGCCCGTCGTATTGCCGCGTCCATGGTGATCAGGCTAAATGCCGCGGCGGTGCGCTACGCCTGCTGCTTGTCGCGCAGGAGGTACAGGCCGAGGGCGGAGCCGAGGAACACCACGCCGGAGGGGGCGGAGACGGCGACCTGCGGCACGCTCTCCCACAGGAAGTTGCTGGAGACGTTGACGACGAGGGCGACGACGAGCAGCGGCCAGAGCAGGGGCTTCATGAGGACTCCAAGGTGGACCTGGCTTGACCAGGTGGACGTGGCTTGACGTGATCCATCCTCGCGAGCGGCCCGGGGCCGTGACGACAGTGCCCACTGGTCGATAGGGGGTGTAGCGGGCTACACCCCGGGGCCGCACCCCTTACGGAGTCCGCCGAAATGTGCCGTTCGTCCCCCGGCCTTACCGTCGATCGCATACGTGTCCGCACGTGCCGACCGAGGGAGCCGAGCGGTGACCGACCAAGTGACCGAGCCGGGCGCCGCGCTGTTGCGCGCCGGGAAGTTCTTCCGGCGCGGCGAGGCCGCCCCCGATATGCACAGCGTGCAGCTCAAGGGCGGACGGCAGGCCGACACCTTCTACCGCGACCGCTGGAGCCACGACAAGGTCGTGAACTCCACGCACGGCGTGAACTGCACCGGCTCGTGCCGCTGGAAGGTGTACGTCAAGGACGGCATCATCACGTGGGAGACCCAGCAGACGGACTATCCGTCGGTGGGCCCCGACCGCCCGGAGTACGAGCCGCGCGGCTGCCCCCGGGGCGCGGCCTTCTCCTGGTACACGTACTCGCCGACCCGGGTCCGCTACCCGTACATCCGCGGTGTCCTCCTGGACATGTACCGCGAGGCGAAGGCCCGGATCGGCGACCCGGTGCAGGCCTGGGCCGACATCCAGAACGACCTGGCCAGGCGCCGCACGTACCAGCAGGCCCGCGGCAAGGGCGGCCTGGTGCGCGCGACCTGGGACGAGGCTCTGGAGATCGTCGCGGCCGCGCACGTCCACACCATCAAGCAGTACGGTCCCGACCGCGTCGCCGGCTTCTCGCCGATCCCCGCGATGTCGATGGTCTCGCATGCGGCGGGCGCCCGGTTCATGAGCCTCATCGGCGCCCCGATGCTCTCCTTCTACGACTGGTACGCGGACCTCCCGGTCGCGTCCCCGCAGGTATTCGGTGACCAGACCGACGTGCCCGAGTCAGGTGACTGGTGGGACGCCGCGTATCTGATGATGTGGGGCTCCAACGTCCCCGTGACCCGTACGCCCGACGCGCACTGGATGGCCGAGGCCCGCTACCGCGGCCAGAAGGTGGTCGTGGTCGCGCCGGACTACGCGGACAACGCGAAGTTCGCCGACGAGTGGCTGCACCCGCACCCCGGCACCGACGCCGCGCTCGCCATCTCCATGGGGCACGTGATCCTCAAGGAGTTCTTCGTCGACAAGAAGACCGACTTCTTCGACGACTACGTCCGCAAGTACACCGACCTGCCCTTCCTGGTGACGCTCACCGAGAAGGACGGCGCGTACGTGCCCTCGAAGTTCCTGCGCGCCTCGGACATCGGGCAGGACAGCGAGGCCGCCGAGTGGAAGACGGTCGTCCTCGACGAGACCACCGGTCAGCCGGCCGTCCCCAACGGCTCGCTCGGCTTTCGCTGGACGGAGTCCGGCAACGGCAAGTGGAATCTCCAGCTCGGCTCGATCACCCCGCAACTCTCGCTGCACGGGACGGAGTTCGCGACCGGCGTCGAGGTCCTGCTCCCCCGCTTCGACACCGAGGGCGGCGAACACGGCCAGGGCCGCGGCGAGGTGCTCACGCGCGGGGTCCCGGCCACGCGGCTCGGCGGCCAGGACGGACCTCTCGTCACCACCGTCTTCGATCTGCAGCTCGCGCAGTACGGGGTGGCGCGCGAGGGCCTGCCCGGCCAGTGGCCCTCTTCGTACGAGGACGCGGAGACCCCGGGCACCCCGGCGTGGCAGGAGCAGCACACCTCCGTGCCCGCCGCGAAGGCCGTCAAGATCGCCCGGGAGTTCGCGCAGACGGCGGAGAAGTCCCGCGGCCGCTGCATGATCCTGATGGGCGCCGGTACCAACCACTGGTTCCACTCCGAGCAGATCTACCGCTCCTTCCTCGCCCTCCTTCAGCTCACGGGCTGCCAGGGCCGCAACGGCGGCGGCTGGGCGCACTACGTGGGCCAGGAGAAGTGCCGCCCGGTGACCGGCTGGGCGACGCTCGCCGGTGCGGGCGACTGGTCGAGGCCGCCGCGGCAGATGATCGGCGCGGCGTACTGGTTCCTCAACACCGACCAGTGGCGTTACGACAAGTTCCAGGCCGATGTGCTCGCCTCGCCACTGGGCGAGGGCCGCTTCGAGGGCATGACGGGCGCGGACTGCCTTGCCCTGTCGGCGCGTTCGGGCTGGATGCCCTCGTATCCGACGTTCAACCGCAACCCGCTCGATCTCGCCGAGTCCGCGGACCCGGTGGCGGACACCGTCGCGGAACTCAAGGCGGGAACCCTCAAGTTCGCCTGTGAGGACCCGGACGCCGAGGAGAACTGGCCGCGGGTCGTCACCCTGTGGCGGGCGAATCTGCTCGGCTCGTCCGCGAAGGGCGCCGAGTACTTCACCAAGCACCTGCTCGGCACGCAGTCCTCCCTGCGCGCCGAGGAGGCCGGTCCGGACGTACGGCCGCGGGATGTGAAGTGGCACGAGGAAGCCCCCGAGGGAAAGCTCGATCTGCTGCTCTCGCTCGACTTCCGGCAGACGTCCTCGACGCTGCTCAGCGACGTCGTACTGCCCGCCGCCACCTGGTACGAGAAGCACGACCTGTCGACCACGGACATGCACCCCTACGTGCACTCGTTCACGCCGGCGGTGAACCCGCCGTGGCAGGCCCGCACCGACTTCGACACCTTCCTCGGACTCGCCCGCAAGTTCAGCGAGTTGGCCCGCCCCCACCTCGGCACCCGCAAGGACCTGGTGGCCACGGCCCTCCAGCACGACACCCCGGGCGAAATGGCCCAGCCCGGCGGTGTGGTGCTCGACTGGAAGCGCGGCGAGTGCGAGCCGGTGCCCGGAAAGACCATGCCGAACCTGACGGTCGTGGAGCGTGACTACACGGCGATCGGCGAGAAGTTCGCGGCGCTCGGCCCGCTGGTCGAGAAGCTGGGCCTGCCCGCGAAGGGCATCGCCCTCAACCCCGACCAGGAGGTCGAGGAGCTCAAGCAGCGCAATGGCACGGTACGCGGCGGCCCGGCGGACGGCCGCCCACTCCTGGACACCGCGATCAAGGCGGCCAACACCATCCTCGCGCTGTCCGGCACGACCAACGGGCGGCTCGCCACCCAGGGCTTCCACACGCTCGAGAAGCGCACCGGCCAGGAGATGGCGCACCTCGCGGCCGAGCACGAGGGCAAGCGCATCACGTACGCGGACACGCAGGCCGCTCCCGTACCTGTGATCACCTCGCCCGAGTGGTCGGGCAGCGAGTCCGGCGGCCGCAGGTACACGGCCTTCACGCTCAACACCGAGCATCTGAAGCCCTGGCACACCCTCACCGGACGCCAGCACTTCTTCCTCGACCACGACTGGATGCACGAGCTGGGCGAGGCGCTGATCGTCTACAAGCCGCCGCTGGACATGCACCGTCTGTTCGGCGAACCGCGGCTCGGCGCGGACGGCACGAAGGAAGTCACCGTCCGGTACCTCACCCCGCACAACAAGTGGTCCATCCACTCCGAGTACCAGGACAACCTGTTCATGCTGTCGCTCTCGCGCGGCGGCCAGTGCATCTGGATGTCCCCGCAGGACGCGGACGCGGTGGGCGTGAAGGACAACGACTGGATCGAGGCGGTCAACCGCAACGGTGTGGTCGTGGCCCGCGCGATCGTCTCGCACCGGATGCCGCAGGGCACGGTCTACATGCACCACGCGCAGGAGCGCACGGTGGGCGTCCCGAAGACGGAGACCACCGGCAAGCGCGGCGGCATCCACAACTCGCTCACCCGGGTCCTGATGAAGCCCAGCCATCTCATCGGCGGCTACGCGCAGCTCTCCTGGGCCTTCAACTACCTCGGCCCGACGGGCAACCAACGCGACGAGGTCACGGTCATCCGTCGCCGCTCGCAGGATGTGGAGTACTGACATGCGCGTGATGGCCCAAGTGGCGATGGTGATGAACCTCGACAAGTGCATCGGGTGCCACACCTGCTCGGTCACCTGCAAGCAGGCATGGACGAACCGGACCGGCATGGAGTACGTCTGGTTCAACAATGTCGAGACCCGCCCCGGACAGGGCTACCCCCGGCGGTACGAGGACCAGGAGAAGTGGCAGGGCGGCTGGGTCCTCAACAAGCGCGGCGCGCTCAAGCTCAAGAACGGCGGCCGGTTCAAGAAGCTCACGCACATCTTCTCCAACCCCAAGCTGCCGGAGATCAAGGACTACTACGAGCCCTGGACGTACGACTACAAGAACCTCACCGACGCCCCGCTCGGCGACGACTACCCGGTGGCGGAGCCCCGTTCGCTGATCTCGGGCAAGCCGATGAAGATCGAGTGGTCCTCGAACTGGGACGACAACCTGGGCGGCGCCACGGAGCACGGGCCGCAGGACCCGATGATCGAGAAGGTCCGTGAACAGGCCGCGGAGAAGGTGAAGTTCGCCTTCGAGCAGACCTTCATGTTCTATCTGCCGCGCATCTGCGAACACTGCCTCAACCCGGCGTGCGTGGCCTCCTGTCCCTCGGGCGCGATGTACAAGCGCAACGAGGACGGGATCGTCCTGGTCGACCAGGACCGCTGCCGCGGCTGGCGGCAGTGCGTGACGGGCTGCCCGTACAAGAAGGTCTACTTCAACCACTCCACCGGCAAGGCCGAGAAGTGCACGATGTGCTACCCGCGCGTCGAGGTCGGCCTGCCGACGGTCTGCTCCGAGACCTGCGTCGGGCGGCTGCGCTACCTGGGCGTGATCCTGTACGACGCGGACAAGGTCACGGCCGCCGCGTCCACGAAGGACGACAAGGCGCTGTACGAGGCCCAGTTGGGCGTCTTCCTCGACCCCGACGACCCCGAGGTCCAGCGGGCCGCCGAGAAGGCCGGCATCCCGTACGACTGGATGGAGGCGGCCCGCCGCTCCCCCGTGCGCGCGCTGATCAGCAAGTACAAGGTGGCGCTGCCGCTGCACCCGGAGTACCGCACCATGCCGATGGTCTGGTACATCCCGCCGCTCTCCCCCGTCGTCGACGCGCTGACCGAGACGGGCCACGACGGCGAGGACGCGGGCAACCTGTTCGGCGCGATCGACACCCTCCGTATCCCGCTCGAATACCTCGCGGAGATCTTCACCGCGGGCGATGTCGCGCCCGTGCGCTCCTCGCTCAACAAGCTGGCCGCGATGCGCTCCCACATGCGGGCCATCAACCTCGGCGACCGGCCCGACCACTCAATCGCCGATTCGGTGGGGATGAGCGCGCAGGAGATCGAGGAGATGTACCGGCTGCTCGCGATCGCCAAGTACGAGGACCGCTATGTGATTCCGACGGCGGCGGTCGGTGACGCGAAGGCCCTGGAGGAGTCGGCTGTCCCCGACACCTGCTCGCTGGACCACGAGGGCGGTCCGGGCATGGGCGGCGACGGGCCGTTCGGCCAGGACTCCGGTTCCGGCAAGAAGCAGCTGCCGCTGGTCTCGATCGAGAACTTCCACGCGGCCCGCAAGCGCCAGACCTCCGACGAAGAGCCGGCCGATGTGAGGGAGCAGCAGTGAGCAAGGCGGTTCTGTACCAGGCGGCTTCGCTGTGCCTGTCGTATCCCGACGACGAGTTCCGGGCGCGTCTGCCGCTCCTGCGCCAAGCGGCCCCCGAACTGCGGAAGTTCCTGGACTTCGCGGACGCGACCTGCCCCACCGAGCTGGCCGCGCACTATGTGAAGGTCTTCGACTTCAAGAACCGGCACAGCCTGTATCTGAGCTGGTGGCGCGACGGTGACACCCGGCGGCGCGGCATGACGCTCGTCGGCTTCAAGCAGGTCTACCGCGAGCACGGCCTGGAGTTCTCCGACGAGGAACTGCCGGACTTCCTGCCCGCGGTCCTGGAGTTCTCCGCGCAGGTCGACACCCGGCTGCTGCTCGAATTCCGGCCGGGCCTGGAGCTGTTGCGCCTCGCCCTCACCGATCACGGCACGCCCTACGCGAGCGTGCTCGACGCCGTCTGCCGCACGCTGCCCGGACCGTCCCCGAAGGACAAGGCCGCGGCGATGGCGATGGCCAAGTGCGGTCCGCCCATCGAAACCGTCGGTCTCGAACCCTTCAGCCTCGTGGGAGAGCCCTCATGAACACGCTCCTTTGGGGGGTCCTGCCCTATGTCGCCGTCGCGCTCCTGATCGCGGGCACGTTCTGGCGCTTCAAATACGACAAGTTCGGCTGGACCACCCGCTCCTCACAGGTGTACGAGTCGAAGCTGCTCAACATCGCCTCGCCGATGTTCCACTACGGGCTGCTCTTCGTGTTCGTCGGGCATCTGATGGGTCTGTTCATCCCCGAGTCCTGGACCGACAAGGTCGGCATGGACGAGTCGATGTATCACAAGCTGTCGCTGTACGGCGGTACGGCGGCCGGTGTGCTCGCGGTGGCCGGGATTCTGCTGCTGCTCTACCGGCGCCGCACCAACACGCCCGTCTTCAAGGCGACCACGGTCAACGACAAGGTCATGTACCTGGTGCTGCTCGGCGGGATCGTGATGGGCATGTGGGCCAAGCTCACCAACTCCTCGCCCTCGCACGGCTACGACTACCGTCTGACGATCGCGCCTTGGGCCCGTTCCCTGTTCACGCTGCAGCCCGACATCGACAAGATGGTGGGCGTACCGCTCACGTACCAGATCCACGCCGTCATCGGACTGCTGCTCTTCGCACTGATCCCCTTCACGCGCCTGGTGCACATGTTCAGCGCGCCCGTGCAGTACCTGTTCCGCCCGTACGTGGTCTACCGCAGCCGGGACGAGACGCAGTTGGGCTCGCGCAAGGAGCGGCGGGGCTGGGAGCGGACCGGTTCGTAGTCCGCGTCGGGCAATGCGGTGCGGTGCCTGATCGGGGAGAGAGCCACCGGCAGCACGCTCAGGGCGAGGCAGACCGCGCCCGTCCAGAGTGCCGCGCGCAGGGAGACGTACTCGCCGATCAGGCCGGAGAGCGACGCGCCGATCGCCATCGACCCGGTGAACATGAAGCGGAACGTCGCGTTCATCCGGCCGAGCAGCGGTCCTGGCGTCAGACGCTGGCGCAGGCTCACCCCGAGCACGTTGGCGACGCCGGTCTTGAAGGTGAACACCGACCACGCGCCGGCCGCGAGCCACAGCCATGCGCCACGGTCGATCAGCGGCAGGAACACCGCCACGGGGGCCACCCACTGGTTGAGCCGCACCATGGTGCGCCCGAGGCCGAAGCGGGCGGCCAGGGGTTGTGCGCAGCGCGCGCCGACGAAGATGCCGATGCCGCCGATCGCCCAGTAGAGGCCCAACAGTCCGGTGGAGAGGCCGAGTTCACGGGCGAACAGGACCGGCAGCATGGTGTTGATGATCACGGAGCCGAGATTGCCGAGTGTGCCGGTGAGGGCCAGGGCGCGCAGTTCGCCGTCGCGCAGGACGTGGCGCAGGCCTTCGCCGATCTGCGTGAGCAGCCGGACCTGCTGTACGGCCTTCGCGGAGGCGCCGTCGTCCATCGGCTTGAGACGCAGGAGCTGCAGGCCGCTCGCCAGGTACCCCACCGCGGAGACGGCCATGGCCAAGGGTGCGGTGAGCAGTTCGACGAGCCCGCCGCCCGCGCCCCGGCCGGTCACGTTGCCCGCCGCCGACAGGCTCACGAGGGCCGCGTTGGCGGGCACCAGGGCTTCTCGTCCCACCAGCTTCGGCAGGGTGCTCTGCGCGGTCACGTCGAAGAAGACCGTGCTCACTCCGTCGAGCAGCACGACCGCGCACAGATGACCGAAGGTCAGCGTGTCCAGCCACCAGGCCAGCGGTACCGATCCCAGCAGGGCGCCGCGGGACAGTTCCGCGACGATCAGGACCCGGCGGTGGCGCATCCGGTCCACCCAGGCGCCGGCGGGCAGTCCGATCAGGAGGAACGCGATCGTGCTGAGCGCGGCAAGCAGGCCGACCTGTCCGGGGCCCGCGTCGAGCGCGACGACGGCGACCATGGGGACAGCCACGTACGAGACGTTGCTCCCCATGACACTGAGGACATTTGAGGAGAACAGCGTGCGGAACTGGCGTATCCGCCAAGGGGATTCGGTGGGCATGGCAGGAACAGTGCCCGGGCAGTGCAGGCCGGGGCGAATGTTTTAGGCTCAGCTAAATCTGAAGGGTTGGAACCAAGGGGAGGGTGGGGGCGGATGCTGGAGATCGAGTTCTCGGCCGAGGACGTGGCGCGGACACGGTTCGCGGTCTCCCCTCTGTGGGAGGTCATCGCGGGCGTACGGATCCTCAGCGGCGCCGGCAGCCAGGACCTGCACCGGCGGTGGGCCGAGCGGACCCGGACCCGTATCGCCGCGGCCAAGCTCGATCTCACCCCGCTGACCTCGCTCCTTCCGCCGGCCGACCAGCAGATCCCGAGCTTCCTCAGCCCGCCTCCCACGACGCCCGGGCCCTCTCTCGACGTCGAACTGGCCGCACTGCGCGCCACCCCGCCGGAGCTCCTTCGCACCACCTCGCAAGCCGCTCAGCCGGCCGTGGCGGCGCTGCTCGCGGACCGCGAACGGGGGCTCGGGAAGCTCGCCGACGTGATCACCGCGTACTGGGAGCTCGCGATGGCGCCGTTCTGGCCGCGCATGGCCGGGCTGTACGAGGCGGACATCCAGTACCGGGCGCGGCGCTTCGCCGAGGGCGGGACGGGCTGTCTCTTCGAGGACCTCGGCGAACAGGTCACCTGGGACTCCGGGCGTCTGCAGATCCGCCACAAGTTCTTCCACGGCGTGCGGCGCCTCGACGGGCACGGCCTGCTGCTCGTGCCCTCCGTGTTCGTCTGGCCGCGGGTGTTCTCCAAGACGGACGCCAAGTACCAGGCGACGCTGCGCTACCCGCCGCGCGGGGTCGGCCAGTTGTGGACGGCGCCGCCCTCCCCCGCCTCCGCCGCGCTCGCCGGTGTACTCGGCGCGGCCCGCGCACGGCTGCTCGCCGAGCTGTCGACTCCCGCCTCCACCACCGAGCTCGCCCCGCGCGTCGGGCTCTCCGCGGGCGGGGTGTCCCAACACCTGTCCGCCTTGCGCGCGGCGGGTCTGGTGTCGGCGCACCGGGCCGGGCGCTCGGTGCTCTACGCGCGGACGCGGGCGGCGGAGGTGCTGGTGGCGGGGGCGGGGGCCTGAACCGGGGAGGGTGGCGGGGCGGGGCCCTGAACGGGGACGGGGCGGGAGCCTTCGCCCGAGGACCTGGGCCCCTACGCAGCCCCTCCCTTGGTGTCACGGTCGTCGCGTTCGTCGTCGACGATCTCCGCGTCGACCACGTCGTCCTGCGGCGGGGCGTCCTGCGCCCCGGCGTCCGCGTCCTGGGGCTGCTGCTGTTCCGTCGCCCCCTGCGCCTGGGCGTACATCGCCTGCCCCATCCGCTGGCTGACCGTGGCCAGCTTCTCGGTGGCGCCCCGCAACTCCTCGGTGTCGGCGCTCGACTGCCCGATCACCCGCTTCAGGTTCGCGAGGGCGTCCTCCACCTCCGCCTTCGTGTCGGCCGGGATCCGCTCGGTGTTGTCCGCGATGAACCGCTCGGTCTGGTAGGCCAGTTGCTCGGCGCCGTTGCGGGTCTCCGCGGCCTCGCGGCGCTTGCGGTCCTCGTCCGCGTACTGCTCGGCCTCGCGCATCATCCGGTCGATGTCGTCCTTCGGAAGCGCCGATCCCCCGGTGACGGTCATCTTCTGCTCGCGGCCCGTCGCGAGGTCCTTCGCCGATACGTGCATGATCCCGTTGGCGTCGATGTCAAAGGTCACCTCGATCTGCGGTACGCCACGGGGTGCGGGCGGCAGTCCGGTGAGGTCGAAGACGCCGAGCTTCTTGTTGTACGCGGCGATCTCCCGCTCTCCCTGGAAGACCTGGATCCCGACCGAGGGCTGGTTGTCGGTCGCGGTCGTGAAGACCTCCGAACGGCGCGTCGGGATCGTCGTGTTGCGCTCGATGAGCTTGGTCATGATGCCGCCCTTGGTCTCGATCCCGAGGGACAGCGGCGTGACGTCGAGCAGCAGCACGTCCTTCACGTCACCGCGGATGACTCCGGCCTGCAGGGCGGCACCCACGGCCACGACCTCGTCGGGGTTGACGCCCTTGTGCGGGTCCTTGCCGGTGAGCTGCTTGACCAGGTCGGTGACGGCGGGCATCCGGGTCGAGCCGCCGACGAGGATCACATGGTCCACGGCGGAGAGTTTGATGCCGGCGTCCTTGACGGCCTGGTGGAAGGGCTCCTTGCAGCGGTCGAGCAGATCCTTGGTGAGTTCCTGGAACTGGGCGCGGGTGAGCTTCTCCTCCAGGTGCAGGGGTCCGGCCGAACTCGCCGTGATGTACGGCAGGTTGACCGTGGTCTCGTTGGCGGACGACAGCTCGATCTTCGCCTTCTCGGCTGCCTCGCGCAGCCGCTGCACGGCCATCTTGTCCTGGGCGAGATCGATGCCGTGCCCGTTCTTGAACTGCTTCGCGAGATGCTCGACGACCCGCTGGTCCCAGTCGTCGCCGCCCAGCTTCGTATCGCCGTTCGTCGCCTTGACCTCGATGACCCCGTCACCGATCTCGAGCAGCGACACGTCGAACGTGCCGCCGCCGAGGTCGAAGACCAGCACGGTCTGCTCGTCGCCGCGGTCGAGTCCGTACGCGAGGGCCGCGGCCGTGGGCTCGTTGATGATCCGCAGGACCTTGAGGCCCGCGATCTCACCGGCTTCCTTGGTGGCCTGGCGCTGGGTGTCGTCGAAGTACGCGGGCACGGTGATCACGGCGTCCGTGACCGTCTCGCCCAGATACGCCTCGGTGTCCCGCTTGAGCTTCTGCAGCACACGCGCGGACAGCTCCTGGGCGCGCAGCCTGCTGCCGTCGATGGTGCCCTCGTCGGGGAAGCGCCAACTCGTGTCGCCCATATGGCGCTTCACGGACCGGGCGGTGCGCTCGATGTTGGTGACCGCCTGCCGCTTGGCGACCTCGCCGACGAGGACCTCGCCGTTCTTGGCGAAGGCGACGACGGACGGCGTCGTACGTGCTCCTTCGGCGTTGGCGACCACGGTGGGTTCGCCGCCTTCGAGGACAGCGACCACGGAGTTCGTCGTACCGAGATCGATGCCGACCGCGCGTGCCATGTCAGTCCCCTTCCGACAACCCACTCCCGGATGTCCAGCACAAAACTTGAGCGGGCTGTTGTCAATGCCCCGGACGGCCGGTCCGGTGGTGCGCCTCGGTTGCGCCTGTCGGTTGTGCTCCGTGCCCACGGCTGTACGGTCGGGGGCATGGAGCAGCGCATCACCCTGATCACTCTCGGAGTGACCGATCTCGCCCGGTCCAAACGCTTCTACGAGGCCCTCGGCTGGCGCGGCCAGGAGGTCGAGGAGACGGTCTTCTTCCAGGCGGGCGGCCTGGGCTTCGTCCTGTGGAGCCGGGACAAGCTGGCGGCGGACTCGGGGGTCTCACCGGGTACGGCGGGCGGCTTCGGCGGGATCGTCCTCGCCCACAACGTCCGTTCGGACAAGGAGGTCGACGAACTCCTCACGTCTGCCGAGCGCGCGGGCGCCCGCGTCACGAAGCCGGCCGCGGTGAACGTCGTCGGCTTCTACTCGGGGGCGTTCGCGGACCCGGACGGCCACGTGTGGGAGGTGGCCCACAACCCGGGCTTCCCCCTGGCGGAGGACGGCTCGCTTACGTTGCCGGACTTCGGCGCCGCCTGAGCAGCTGCCTTCCCCGCGACGTACGCGTCCTGAAATGCTCACGGGATGATATTCGACACCGCCCGTCAGGGCGCCGAGTACCCGGAACTGTGGACGTTCCTCAGTGGCCTTGAGCGTGGCACGCATGTCAGCGGGACGGTCGCGGGCATCGAGAACTTCGGGGTGTTCGTGGAGCTGGATGAGGGGCCCCGCCATCCGGTGTACCCAGGAGTCGGGTTCATCACGATCCCCGAACTGTCCTGGGTCCGGTTCGAATCGCCGCACGAAATCATCGAAGTGGGCCAGCACATCACGTGCCAGTTCCTCGGCTTCGACACCCACCAGGGCGAGGCACGTCTCTCGCTCAAAATTCTGCAGCCGGATCCCTTCCAGGCGTTCGCGGACGAACGTGCCCTCGGAGATGTTGTGCCGGGCACCGTGACCAAGGTGGTGCCGTTCGGCGTGTTCGTGCGGATCGGCGACGACCCGTTCGAAGGTCGTGTGCACCGGGATCTGGCTGGTGGGCCCGAGTGGGACACCCTCGAACCAGGTGTGCCCGTAACCGTGGTGATCACCGAGCTCGACCGTGACCGTCGGCGGATCTCGCTCGCCTGGCCCTGACCGCCCAGCGGTCGCGGCAGCACAACGCCCCCGCCCCGGACCCGAAGTCCGGACCGGGGGCGTACGCGTGCAACCGATCAGGCGAGCTTGGCGCTCAGGGTGATCGTGGTGCCGGCCAGCGCCTGGCTGACCGGGCAGCCCGCCTTGGCCGCCTCGGCGGCGGCGACGAAGGCCGCGTCGTCGAGGCCGGGCACCTCGCCCTCGACCGTGAGGTGGATGCCGGTGATGCCCGTGCCCGGCTGGAACGTGACGTCCGCCGAGGTGGTGAGCTTGGTGGGCGGGGTGCCCGCACCGGCGAGGCCGTGCGAGAGGGCCATCGAGAAGCAACTGGAGTGGGCGGCCGCGATCAGCTCCTCCGGGCTGGTCTTGCCGTTCGCCTCCTCGGCGCGCGAGGGCCAGGACACCGGCTGCGAGCCGATGCCGGAGGAGTCGAAGGTGACGGTGCCGGCCCCCTCCATGAGGGACCCTTCCCAGACGGTGTGTGCGCTGCGCGTGGTGGCCACGACAATTCCTTCCTCTGCGGGACGTCTGCTGACGGTTGGGTGACGTCCAGGTCCCATCCGACCACATCCAGGACAGTGCTCGCGATCAGGTCACCCGGAAAACGGGACCTTTGGGAGTGAACGGAAGCGATCCGCCTGCGCGCAGCAGAAACGCATGCTCCCGACGGATCCGCAGGACATCGCAGTCGCCGTCGGTGATCACCAGGACCGGCGCGTGCGCCGGGAAGTCCTCGGCCGTGTGCAGCAGGTCGATTCCGGGCTGCAGTTCGGTGCCGCCACGGCCCCGTACCCGTACCTTCTCGGCGATGTCCGTGACCGGCAGATAGCCGGCGTCGTGCGGGGCCACGTCGCAGAACACGACGCGCGCGGCGGGCACATCGCGGGCCGTCGCGTACGAGGCGATGGCGCCGAGCCCCTTGCCGAGCAGCGTGCGGCTCATCGAGGCCGAGGTGTCGAGGACCACACCGAAGGTGCAGCGCCGGATCTCCTCCGGCGGGAAGTACCGTCCCGCGCGCGGGATGTCCGGCGTGGAGGCCTGACGGCGCGCGGGCCGCGCGAAGCTGCGGACGGGTTCGGGCCGTGGCACGAACTCGTCGAACCACTCGGCCAGTCGGGCGTCCCACGGGAGCGGGGGCTGGGACAGCGCCTTGATCTCCTCGACGAGCCCGGCCGGAAGCGTGCCGCGGCCGCGGGCCTGGTGCAGATCGAAGCCCTGGGCGAGTCCGCGGCGGTAGTACTCGTCGAGGTCCACGTAGGCGGCGGGTGGGGTGATCGGGTGACCGAGGACGTCGCCGAGTCCCTTGCCGCGCAGGGTCGCGAGCCTGCGCAGCCGCCGCAGATCGCCGGCGATGCGGTCGTAGACCTCTTCGGTGGACAGGCCCGCGAGCTGCGGGTCGAAGAGCAGACCCGAGGGCATCGTGCCGATGTCCATCTCGATCAGCCAGGCGTTGATGACGTAGTCGGCCGCGACATTGAAGAGATACGGGTCGCGCGCACCGCACCGGTCCGCGTGCCGCAGCGCGGCGTGCAGCATTTCGTGGGCGAGCACGAAGCGCCATTCCTCGGACGTCATGCGCACGAGCGGGTTGATGTAGATCTCGGCTGCCGCGGCGTTCACGGCGGCCACGGAGATCTGGTGGGCGCGGGCGAGTTCGGCGTCGGCGACCACCGTCATGCCCGCGGCGATACCGCCGAGCAGCGGGTAGGAGGAGACGAACCAGTTGAGCGCCTGGTCCCAGGCCTGGCGGCGGTGCGGTTCACCGTCGAGGCTGTCGCGCAGACCGCCCGCCATGTCCATCGCCTGGGACATGGTGCGGGTCAGGGCCCGGGCGAACGCGGCCTGCCAGTCCGGCGGATCGTTCCAGTAGACCTGCCACGGCGCGAGTACCTGGTCGGGCGCACCGCCCGCCGTACCGCAGTGGGCATAGGCGCTCGGAATGCCGTCCCGGCGCCAGGACGCGGCGAGTTGCTCCTCGTCGCCGCCCGGATAGGAGGCCGGCAGATCGTCGGGCGGACGGCCGACGGGGAAGGTGAGCAGGAAGCGGTTGACCACCGCACAGCGCGCGGCCAGGTCGAAACGGTCGGGCTGCTCCCGCTCCCCCTTGGCAGCCGGCACATGGCCGAAGCCGAGGTGGATGACGCAGTGCGCGAGGGTCCAGGCCCAGGTCGCAGGGTCGGCGTACCGGGTGGCGTGGGCGTGCACGGTGCCGTTGGAGTCGACGACGGCCAGACCGCCTTGCGGAGCCGAGCCGCACTTCTCGGTCCGGCAGAACCTGGCCTCGACGGCCCGCAGTGCGGGATTGGCCTTCACCTGCTGCAGACCTGCCTCGAAGGCCCGGGTCGCGGGCGTGACCGCCGCCTTCCGCTGTGGCTTACGGCTCATCGCCGCGCTTCCACCAGGCGCGGCATGTCCCGCGCCGCCTCGATCAGGAACCAGGCCGGAAGCACCGGCTGGTCGTCGGCGTCGTCCGCGATGACGGTCTGCGCGACCTCCACGGAGATCTCCGCGAGCTGCACCAGCAACGACTTGGCGCGATAGGCGAGTTGACGCCCGTTCGCGCCCACGTGCTCCTTGGACGCGGGCAGTTCCTTGCGCAGCCGGGCACGGAACGCCTCGGCGAGGAAGTAGAGCAGGTCACGGTCCTCGATCCGCCGCGGCCAGGACGCCTCCCCTTTGATGATCGCCTCGATCCCGTACGCATGGCGCACGATCTTCACGTACCCGCAGAAGGACACGGCGTGCGCGGGCGTGAGGCAGCCGTGGGCGATGACCTTGAGGGTCTCCTCGTCCAGCGCGGGCCCGAAGGAGTGCAGCGCGTCGGAGAGCATGTGCCACGAGCGGGGCGTGGAGAAGGGCTGTTCGGTCTTCGGCGGCTTGGACCACAGGTGGTCGGGCCGGTCGGTGAGGTGGTCGAGCACCCAGGGGTGGATCCCGTTGCTGTGCGCCCACACGAGCCAGTCCTCGGACGAGGCCTGGAGGTGGACATGCGTGAGGCGGTTGACCAGGGCGGAGGCGATGGGGCGGGCCAGCGCGTTGTCGGTGGAGCGGTTGCCCGCGCCGATGACGATGGAGCCCTCGGGCAGCTCGTAGCTTCCGATACGGCGGTCCAGGATCAGCGAGTAGAAGGCCTTCTGGACGTCCGGTGTCGCCGCGTTGAGCTCGTCGAGGAAGAGGCAGTACGGCTCGTCGCGGGCGATCGACTCCGGCGGGCAGAACACCGAGCGGCCGTCACGGATCTGGGGCACACCGATCAGGTCCTCGGGGGCGAGCTGTGTCCCGAGCAGGCTCACGCATTCCAGGCCGAGCGAGTCCGCGAACGCCCGTACCAGCGAGGACTTCCCGATGCCGGGCGCGCCCCAGAGGAACACGGGACGCACGGTGGCGAGGCCGAGCAGCAGCTCGGGGACGCGGGCGGGCGTGACGGTGACAGCGGACTGCAAACGGGAGCTCCTGGTGACGGCGGAAGGATGAGGGCCCGGGCTCGGCTGTGCAGCCGCGCACCCACGGGCTGGTCCGGTACGGACAGTGTGGGTGGGTGTGCGCCCGGGCGCAGCTCATTTTCCGCCCGGCGCTCAGGCCTCCCCCACGGCTCCCCGGGCCGCGCGCACCTTCCGGGCGGACATCCAGGCGTATACGAGCACGCCCGCGAAGAGGAACAGAACGCCCTGGTACACGGGTTGGTAGCCGGCCCCGGCCACCAGCCACATCGCGAAGGCGAACGCGGCCAGGGCGACGATCGAGTCGCCCACGAGGCGGCCTCGGTTGACGAGGTCGCCCCGACCGATGAGCAGGTGGTAGATCTGCGCGGCCGCGGCGAGGAGGTAGGGCACGGTGGCCATGAAGGTGGTGACGGTGACCAGGAGCGTGAAGACACCGTCCGCCCCGGCCGCGTACTGGTAGATCGTCAGGAGCGAGGCGAGGACGACCGTGATGGCGACGCCGACGGTCGGGACGCCGCGTTCCTTGTGCGTGAAGATCTGCGGGAACAGGCCGTCCTTGGCCGCGGCGTACGGGGCCTGGGCGCTGAGCAGGGTCCAGCCGTTGAGCGCGCCGAGGATGGAGATCACGGCGGCCCAGGCGACGAGGGTGCCGCCCCAGGTGCCGCCGAACATCACGTCGACCGCGTCCGAGAACGGCGCCGTGGAGTTCACCACCTGCTCGTGCGGCAGCATCCCGAACACGGCGAGCGTGCCGAGCAGATAGACGACGGCGGCGCACAGGACGCCGAGGATCGTGGCGCGGCCGACATTGCGCCGCGGGTTGCGCACCTCGCCCGCGCTCATGGCGGCCGACTCGACGCCGAGATACGAGAAGAGCAGGATCGCGGCCGCCGCGGAGATCGCGCCGAGCGGGCTGTCGCCGTCGGCGAGGAACGGCCCGAGGTTGCCGGAGTCGAAGAAGAAGAGCCCGCCGATCGCGACGAGAAGCAGCGGCGCGAACTTCAGGACGGTGGCGACGAGTTGGACGGCGCCGACGTAGCGTGTGCCGGCGAAGTTGGCGAAGCCCGGCAGCCACTGCACGACGAGCGCCGCGAGGCACATGGACCACTTGTGCTCGACGATGGCGGGGAACAGCACCCCGAGGTACCCGACCGCGATCACGGCGAGCGCGGCGTTGGAGACCCAGGCGGTGATCCAGTACGACCAGGCCGCGAGGAACCCCGCGAAGTCGCCGAAGGCCTCACGCGCGTAGACATACGGGCCGCCGGTCCGGGGATCGCGCTGGGCGAGCCGCCCGAAGACCAGGGCGAGGGCGAGCGCGCCGAGCGTGAGCACGGCGAAGGCCACCAGGGCGATCGTGCCGTACGGGGCCACCGAGGCGGGCAGCAGGAAGATGCCGCCGCCGACGATGTTGCCCATCACGAGGCAGGTGGCGATGGGCAGTCCGAAACGGCGTGCGTGCTTGCTGAGCTCGTCGGGCTCGTCCGGCTCGACCGTGGGAACAGGGGTGGGGGTGCGGTCCATGCGGACACGCTGCACCACTTCAGCCGGTTTTGTCCGGTACGGCGCGGTGGTCGGCGACAACATCACCGGGCGGCCGCATCAGTGCGTCGAGCTCCACCGGATCCGGTTCGGGGACCGGGACCTGCGGGCCGTCCGCCTCGCGCAGCCAGCGGCGCAGGACGCGGTGGACGCGTTCGGCGCCGACCAGTTCGCAGCCCTCGGCCACCGGTGCGGACAGCGCGCGCGGTGAGAGCAGGAACGGGTGGCTCTGCTCGCCGCCGAGTCCGCCGTGCGAGCCGATCTGCTCCTCGAAGGCGAGCACTTCGCCCTCCTCGACCGCCGAGTTGACCATGATGTCGGCGGTGTGCGGGAAGGAGTCGGTGCGGCGTACGGCAGCCAGGGCGCCCGGTCCGAAGTCGGCAAGCGGCCCCAAGTCCGCGCCGCCGTCGGCGAGTTCGTCCAGGTCGTCGAGGTACAGCTCGGCGCCGCGGGCGCCGAGGATCACGCCACCGCCGCGCTCGGACCGTACGAGCAGGAAGCCGATGCCCGGGTGGTTGGCGAGCGTGGGCAGCAGCGCGGGGTGCCGGGCGTCGATCTGCTCACGGGTCATCCGCTCGGGCACGTCCGGGAACGAGACCAGGCCGAGGTTGCCCGAGGCGAGCACCAGAGGGTCCTTGCCGGGCGGCGGACGGTGCTCGTCCCTGCCCTCCTCGACGGGCCGGTGCATCGCGGCCCGCACCGCGGAACGGGCCTCGGCGCCGCTGCGGGTGCCGCGCGCCCTGCGCGGTACGGGCAGACCGCATCCGGCCCGTACCAGGTCGGCGAGGGTCAGGCCGTAGCGCGAGCGGAAGGTCTCGCCCGGGCTCTGGCCGTGGTCGGAGAGCAGCACGATCCGATACGGGCGGGGCGCGTGCTCGGCCACCTTCGCGATCAGGGCGATCGATCGGTCCAGCCGTTCCAGCACGAGCGCGGCGTCCCTGCTGCCGGGCCCGGAGTGGTGGGCCACCTCGTCGTACGCGACCAGATCCGCGTACACGGCGGTGCGGCCGACGAGCATGTCCCCTATCACCGCGGCGACCACGACATCGCGTTCGACGACGGTGGCGAAGGCCCGGATGAACGGATACAGGCCGCCGCGCTTGACCCGCGGGCGGGTCTTCCTGAGCCGGCCGCGCGTGGACTGCCCGATCTCCCGGCCCACTTCGGCGATGAAGGACATCGCGGTACGCACGGCGTTGGCCGGGTCGGAGAAGTAGGCGAAGTACCCGGCGCGCGAACGGTTCTCCTTGCCGCGCCGGGCCGCGATCGACAGGACGAGCGCGACCTGGTCGGCGCCCCCGCTGAAGAGGTTGCCGCGGCTCGCGCCGTCCACGGTGAGCAGTCCGCCGTCCCCGGTGCGGGCGATGGCGCGGCGCTGCAGTTCGACGGCGCTCGCGGGGCGGTTGCACACCATGACCTCGCCGGTGTCCTTCTCGTACCAGCGGAAGGCGGGGATGTCGTGGTTGTCGCCGTGCAGGATGCCCAGCTGGCTCGCGCCGGTCTGGCTCGACCAGTCGGTGCGCCAGGCGGTGAGGCGGTGGGTGTCCTTCAGCCAGGCGGCGACGGTGGGCATATGGCCGTCGTCCACGGCCCGTTGGAGCACGCCGTGGCCGACGCCGTCGAGCTGCAGGAAGACGGTGCCGGGCACGCGTGGGCCGCGGGCGGCGGCCTGCTTGCGGCGTCTGCGGTCCGCGAGCCGGTAGAGCCTGCGGCGGTACGCCTCGTCGTCGCGTACGGCGAGTGCGGCAGCGGTCGCGGAGGCGACGGCGGACATCACGGCGGCCACGACCACGGCGGTCTCGGGGTCGGCCTCGCCTCTGCCGTCCGGGATGAGACTCAGGGCGAGCAGGAGCAGCGAGCCGTTGAGGAAGAAGACGAGCAGGCCGAGCACCAGGGCGGGGACGAGCAGCAGAGCACGGACGGCGAGAGGCCATACGAGGGCGCTGAGCACCCCGAAGACGGCCGCCCCGATGCCCGCGGTGGTCGCGATCTGTGTGGCGCTGTCGCCGGACTCCCGCTGGAGGCGGAAGTCCGGCAGGAGTCCGGCGAGGATCAGCATGGTGAGCGTGCTCGCCGCCCACACCGCGACCATCCGCCACAGGACACCGCCGGTTCGCCGCCATCGTCCTTCGGCCACGTCCACCTCGCCTTCCGGGCGCCTGACTGCCCGGCCCCCAGGGTTTCATACGGGCGGGGGTGGTTTGTGACGGTGTAGGTCGTGTGCCCGTAACGGGGTCGGCCGTGTGCCCGGAACGGGGATCAGCAGCCGCTGTAGCCGGCGGTCGGCATCGACAGACGGCGGTGCACCCGGGCCTTCGTCTCCGCGTCGTAAGCGGGTTCGGGGGCGTCCGCCGTTTCCAGGGGCACACCCCGGCGGGCGCATTCGGCGGCGAACTCCGCCGCCGGATTCAGCGCACGCTCCAGGACCCGCTCGCTCGGCACGACGAAGGCCTGCACGTCACCCGCGTCCACATCGCGCCACAGGGCCGCGTGGCCCGGGGGTAACCCGTGCAGGAGCAGTTCGCGCGTGATGACGTGGCCGTGGCCCGCAGCCCACCTCGCGCACATCGCGTACTGGGCACGGCTGTCCACCAGGAACGGGTCCCGGTCGAGCTCCTCCAACGGCACAAGGCTCGTGATCGCCGCAATCCGCAGCAGAGCCATCCATCCCCCTGGGGCACAGTCCCGCGTTTCCGCGCCGACCCTACTGCGCACCGTATGGTCATAGGAGGTACATGAGGCGAACAGAGTCGGAACAGGCCAGGGAAGGGACAGCTCGGTGCCGGTGGAGATCACCTGGTGGGGGCATGCCACCTGCACGGTCGAGGACTCGGGCACCCGGGTGCTCACGGATCCGCTGTTCGCCCGGCGCCTCGCGCATCTGCGCCGCCGGCGCGGCGAACTGCCGCCGCCGCGGGCGGCCGAGGCGCAGGCCGCGCTCGTCTCGCATCTGCACGCCGACCATCTGCATGTGCCCTCCCTCGCGAAGCTCGCGGACGGTACGCAGATCGTGCTGCCGCGCGGGGCACGCGCCGCGGTGCCCGGCCTTCGGCGGCTGCGGCGGCTGCGGTTCGTGGAGGTCGAGCCCGGTGACGAGGTGCGGATCGGCGAGGTGACGGTACGGGTGGTGCCGGCCCGGCACGACGGGCGCAGGGTGCCGGTCGGGCCGCACAGGGCGCCCGCGCTCGGGTTCGTGGTCGAGGGCGCGGCGCGGACGTACTTCGCCGGGGACACCGGTCTGTTCGACGAGATGGCCGAGGCGGTCGGCGAGGTCGATGTGGCCCTGCTTCCGGTGGGCGGCTGGGGTCCGTTCCTCGGGCACGGGCATCTGGACGCCGCACTCGCCGCCGAGGCGCTGGCCCGTATCGCGCCGCGCAGCGCGGTGCCGGTGCACTTCGGCACGTACTGGCCGATCGGGATGGACGCGGTGCGGCCGCATGAATTCCACGCTCCCGGCGCGGAGTTCGTACGCCAGGCCGCGCTGCGGGCGCCCGAGGTGGCCGTGCATCTGCTCGCGCAGGGCGAGAGCGTGCGGCCGGAGGTCGCCAAGTGAGCCTGCTCGCGATCGCCGAGTCCGTGACAGCGGATTCGACGCAACAGGCCGTCGGGTATCCGTCGCTGTTCCTGCTCGTGGTGCTCGGTGCACTGGTGCCCGTGGTGCCGACGGGCGCCCTGGTCAGCTCGGCGGCGGCCCTCGCCTTCCATCATTCGGCGCCCCAGTCGCAGCTGTACGTGTTCCTGGTGGCCGCGCTCGCCGCGTTCCTCGGGGACTCGATCCTGTACTGGCTCGGCGCACGCGGGATGCGCTCGAAGAACGGTTCTCGCTGGCTGAACGCGATCCGCGACCGCGCCCCGCAGGAGCGTCTGGAGCAGGCGCAGAGCAAGCTGCACGAGCACAACGTGTCGGTGCTCGTCCTGTCCCGCCTTGTGCCCGCGGGCCGTATCCCGGTGATGCTCGCGTGCCTGCTCGCCAAGTGGCCGCTGCGCCGCTTCGCCCGCGGCAATCTGCCCGCGTGCCTCGCCTGGGCCGTGACGTATCAACTCATCGGGATCCTGGGCGGATCGCTGTTCCCCGAGCCGTGGGAGGGCGTGGCCGCCGCGATCGGTCTGACCGTGGTGATCAGCGCGGCGCCCATGGTGTGGCGGCGGGTGCGGGCGCGGAGCAGGCGCCCGGCTTCCGGCTGACGCCCGGCGAACCGGTTCGGGCTTGCGCTCAGCCGCCCGGTTTCTGAATGACGCGGGACGCTCCGACCGCCAGGTCCCACAGGTCGGCGCGGGACCGGTCGGCCGCGCGCCAGGCCTCGCGGACGCGGTGCAGGGGTTCGAGCACCGGTTCGGCCGAGAGCAGGAAGGTCGCCCAGTGCATGGGCGCCATGCGCCGTGCGCCCAGGTCGTCCATCGCGCGCACCGCCTCCTCCGGATCGCAGTGCACATCGCGCAGCCACCAGCGGGGTTCGTACGCACCGATGGGCAGCAGGGCGAGATCGATGTCCGGGTGGCGGGCGCCGATCTGCTCGAACCAGTGGCCGTAGCCGGTGTCACCGGCGAAGTAGACCTTCTGGCCGTTCCGGTCCGTGAGGACCCAGCCGCCCCACAGCGTGCGGCAGGTGTCGGTGAGAGCGCGCTTGGACCAGTGGTGCGCGGGCACGCAGTCGAAGCGCACACCGTGCAGCTCGGCCGCCTCCCACCAGTCGAGCTCGGTGACGCGGACGAAGCGCCTGCGGCGGAACCAGCGCCCCAGGCCCGCGGGCACGAACACCGGTGTCTCGCGCGGCAGTCGCTTGAGGGTGGGGGCGTCGAGGTGGTCGTAGTGGTTGTGGCTGATGACCACGGCGTCGATGCGCGGCAGCGCGTTCCAGGCGACTCCGGGCGGGGTGACGCGGGCCGGAGTGCCGAGGATCTTGCGGGACCACACGGGGTCGGTGAGCACCGTGAGCCCGCCGATCCGCAGCACCCAGCTGGCGTGCCCGACCCAGGTGACGGCCACGGTGTCGGCGTCCGTCCTGGGCAACGGGCCGGGTTCGAACGGCAGTTGAGGAACGTCCTCCATGCAGGAACGGTCCGGCCGTACGGCGCCTTCCCGGGCGAACCGGGCCAGGGCCTTCACCCCGGGCAGGGGCGCGGTCAGCCGGTCCGCGAAGGAGCGCGGCCAGGTGCGGCGTTCGGCGAGCGGCCGCAGCGAGGTGGGAGCGAGGGTGCGGTCCGGCGCGGGCGTCAGGGACTGCTGCTGCGTCTGATGGTTCATCGAGGCGGCTCCGTTCGCTGGACGTCGGCCTGCAGATCGTCGAACGCGCCGGCCGCGGCCGCCAGCGCCCTTTCCACATGCGGGAGTTCCAGGGGGTCGGAAGCGGTGAGTGCGGACAGGCGCTGTCCGCTGTCGGCGCCGAGCAGCGGGCCCACCGGGATACGGGCGCGCAGCGCGCCGAGGTCGTCGCCGAAGCGGTGGCCGCCGGGCACCGGCATGCCGAGCCGCTCGGTGAGATGGTCCTCGAGCTCCATCGCGTCGCTGACCCCGCGCTCCGAGAGGGCGTCGCGCAGCGGGCCGAAGTCCACGTAGAGATGGCGTCCGGCCACGGGCGCGCGGCCGAGCGCTCCGGCGGCGAGCGCGGTGCGGTGCACCGCTTCGGCGACCTTGCCGTGCAGCCGTACGGCGGCGGTCAGCCGGCCGGTCACCTCGGCCGGTTCGCCCAGCGCGTACGCGGCGGCCGCGGCGACGGGCGCCGCCACGGACGAGCCGAGCACGGTCAGGACGTCCAGGGCGCGGGCCCGCAGCCGCGCGCCCTCTTCGGTGTCCGGGAAGCGGGCGACGGCGGCAGGCCAGTCGCCCGGCAGGAAGGCACCCGCGAGATCGGTGAGGACCGTGACGTGCTGGGGCACCATCTCGGCGGGGCCGATCAGGACCGTCTCCTCGGGATGGTGCAGGGTGTCGCGCCAGGTCTCGTCCGAGACGATGCGCAGCCCTTCGCCGAGCGCCGCCTCGACGGTGGCGTGCAGCACCTCGGGCGGCGGCACGGTCGCGGTGGGGTCGTCGGCGACGGAGAGCACGAGCAGCCGGGGGTCACCGCCTTCGGCGCGCACTCTTCGTACGGTCTCCAGGAGCACGTACGGATCGGGCGCTCCCCCGCACTCGGCCGGTGTGGCCACATGGAAGGCCTGCCGGCCCAGGAGACGTACCTGCGGCGCCCACCAGGCCGTGCACGGGCGCGGCAGGAGGACATCGCCGCCGGTCGCGGCGATCAGCGCGCAGAGCAGCGGCGCGGCACCGGACGCGGCCGCGAGCTGAGAGCGCTCGGCCGGCATACCGCGCCGCCGCCAGTAGCCGGCGGCGGCGTCGAGGAGTGCGGGGCCCCCGCCGGGGGGTTCGCTGTGGGCGCGCCCGGCGGCGGCCGCGAGGACCGCGGCGAGTTCGGGCAGCACCGGCAGTCCGGGGTCGGGGGCGGGTGGCCCGTAACGGACCGGGCCGTGGCCTTCGGGGAGCGTCCGCGGCATGCCTGCCTCCGTGATCTGCCTGGGGTGCGGGTGGACGTGCCGCCGCCCGTATCCCTGCCCGGTCGAAGGCGTCGGGATACGGGCGGGATCCGGCGGACGGGACCTCGGGCCGCCGGCTCCGGCCGCGGTCAGCTCTCCGTGTCGTTCTGGCGGCGGCGGATCACGTAGTACGTGGCGCCGAGTGCGCCGAGGACCAGGACCGCGCCCGTGAGCATCGTCTGCGTGGAGTCGGTGAAGCTGCCGCCGATGCCGCCGCGTACGCCGTAGTGGGTGGGGGCGTTGCGGGCGACGGTGAAGCTCGCGTTCCACTGGGAGCCGCCCGGGCAGGTACCGTCGACGCCCCACTCGGAGATGTGGCCGACGGGATTGGGGCCACTGGAGGTGAAGTTGGCGTTCGGGGCGATCCTGGCCGTGCCGTTGTAGGCGGGGCCGACGCCGGGGATGGCGGCGTTGTCGACCTTGTGGAGGCGGACCGTGCCGCCTTCGAAGGCCTGGGAGCTCGCGCTGATGGAGTCCGGGTAGTAGCCGCGGTCCGCGTACGGGCAGGAGACGGAGACCGTCACCATGCCGCCGGGGGCGACGGTGCGCGGGCTGACCTCGGCGGCGGTCTCGGCCGCGTACGCGCCGGGTGCGGCGCCGGCCGCGGCGGCCGTGGCGAGCGCGGCGACTGCGAACACTCGGGCGATACGCATGGGTGCTTGCTCCTTCGACAGCTTCGGCTGCGGCCACGTGCTTCGTGCCGCGCACCCATGGAAACCTGACCCCTCATCACCCGCCCGCGCCGACGGGCCATTCGCGGGACGGCTGGGGCCGGTTGGGTGAGATCCGCCGAGGTCAGGGGCCTGTTCTCAGGGCGCCGGACCGTGGTCAGGTCGCCGGAATGTGGTGAAGTCGCCGGACTGTCTCAGGTCGCCAGGGTCGAGAGTTCCTTCTCGAGGCCGCGGCCCCTGCGGCGTACGACCGCGGCCGCGACGTCCACGAGCTTCTCGTTGGAGTGCTGGGAGATCCGCCGCAGGATGCCGAAGGCCTCCTCGGCGTCGCAGCCGAGTACATGCATCACGATGCCGCTGGCCTGGTCCACCACGGGCCTGCTGCGCAGCGCCGCGCCCAGCTGGTCGATCTCCGCGAGTGCGGCGCGGTAGCGCTCGTCGCGGACGAGGCAGGTGGCCGCGAGCTCGCCGAGCGCGCGGGCCGGGCCGCAGGCCGTCGGGGTGATGGTGCCGCTGCGGAAGCTGTAGAGGCTGAGCGTCACGGTCAGGCCGGCCCGCAGGAAGGGCAGGGTCACGGCGGCGCGCACTCCGGAGTCGAGGGCGCGGGCGCGGAACTCGGGCCAGCGCTGTTCGAGCAGCAGGTCGTCGGCCCCGACGGGCGCGCCGGTGGCGATCGCCTCCGGAATGGGTCCCTCGCCCGAGCGCAGCTGGGCCGTGACGACGGAGGCGAGGTCGGGATGGGTGACCGCGACGGGGCCCGCCCGTCCTGCGCGTACTCCTTCGGCGCCCGGCTCGGTCGCGGTCGCGTCGGCTCCGCAGCAGTCGGCCGTGCACCGCACGGCCTGTTCGGCCAGCCCGGACAGATGGCGTCCGGGCAGAACGGTGGCGGGGGTGCACCACGCCGGATCCGGCATCGCGGGTTCCTCCTCTCTTGGTCCGGGTGCCCGCCGGACCCCTGCGGAAACGCCTCGGCGTCCGGAAGGCGCCGCGTGCTGCGGAGGTTTTTTCTGCAGGTCATCACAGCACCTGCGCGAACGGGCGCGCATTGGCTAGCTTTCGCTCCATGGCGCATGCGGATGAGTTCGGTGAGGACCTTGCGGATTTCCTGCGCCGTGTAGGGGAGTTGAGAGCGGCACGGACGGTTCCGGACGGTGACCTGCGCTCCGTCCTCGACACGGCCCTGTTCGAACTCGACCATGTGGCCGAGCAGCTGTGGCCGCGCTTCGAGCAACTCGCCGCCACCAGGGGCCAGTTCGCGAGCCGCCAGGAGGAGCAGCTGCTCCGCGCCGTCTTCCAGCGGCTGCCGCTGCCGGTCGTCCTGATGGACCGCGACACCGTCGTACGGCGGATGAACTTCGCCGCGTCCGGCCTCACCGCTGTACGCGCCGGCTACGCCACGGGCCGTCCGTTCGCCGGGGTGTTCGCGCACGCCGACCGTGCCGCGCTGCGTGCACAGACCGCGGCGGTGGCGCGCGGCGAGGGCGACCGCAGTCTGACGCTGCATCTGCAGCAGCAGCCCTCGGACGGCATACGGGCCACCTTGACGGCCCTGCGCCCGGGGGCGGAACGCCATCCGGTGGTCCTGGTGGTGCTGCAGCCCGGCACCTCACATCGGTTGCCGCGGCCCGAGCGCCTGTCCGCTCCGGAGCCGGATCTCGCGGAGGCGACCCGCAACGCGTCACTGCTCGATCTGCACGACGCGATGACCACCGAGCTGCTCTCGGCGCCCGCCGGGGACCGTGCCGCGCTGCTTCGCCGCGTGGCGGCGGTGCTGCACGGGCGCTTCGCGGACTGGGTGGTCGCCGATCTCGGCGCGCGTCAGCCCGTACGGACCCAGGTGCTCGGGCCCACGCAGGAGAGCGAGGCGGTGGACGCGGTCGCACGGCAGGATCCCGCCGCGTGCCCCCTCGTGGTGGAGGCGGCGCGCGGCGGGTCCACGGCGCTGCAGGTGCGCCCGGAGGATCCGGACGCGTTCGGCGGCGACGCGGACGGTGTGCCGGTGCTGGTCCGCGCCGATGTGACCTCACTGCTGTGCGTTCCGCTCTCCGGTCCCGAAGGCGGACCTGTCGAGGGGGTGCTCACGCTGTTCCGCTGCGGGGCTCGGCTCGCGTTCTCGCTGGCGGAGGCCCAGGCGGTGGATGTGATGTCCCGCCATGTGGCGCTGGCTCTGCGCAAGCTGAGGTGATCCGGTCCGCCGTGCGCGGGACGCGCCCGCTCACGCCGCCTTGGGCAGCTCGGTCTCGGTCGTGGTCTTGTGGGTCGCGGACTTACGGGGTGCGGACTTACGGGGCGCGGTCTTGCCGGTCGTGGACTTAGGCGGCGCGGTCTTGCCGGTCGTGGACTTGCGCGGCGCGGTCTTGCCGGCAGCAGTCCTGCCGGGCGCGGTCTTGCCGGACGCGGTCTCCTCAGCCGCTGTCCCGTCGGCGGCCGCTGTCTCCTCGGCCTCGCCGTGCAGGACCTCTTCGCGCATCGACGCGCAGCAGCGGCTGATCAGCCGGGAGACGTGCATCTGCGAGATGCCGAGGCGTTCGGCGATACGGCTCTGCGTCATGTCGCCGAAGAAGCGCATGTACAGGATGGCGCGCTCGCGCTCGGGCAGCGCCGCGAGGCGGGGCTTGACCGCCTCGCGGTCGACGACGATGTCGAGTGCGGGGTCGGGGGCGCCGAGCGCGTCCCGCAGCGCGTAACCGTCGTCGCTGCCGGGGAGTTCGGCGTCCAGGGAGAGCGCGGTGAAGCTGTCGAGGGCCTCGAGTCCGGTTTTCGCGTCCTCCACGCTCATGCCGGCCCGCTCCGCGATCTCCTCGATGGTCGGGGCCCGGCCGGGGATGGTCTGCGCGAGGTCCTGGGCCGCGAACCGTACGCGGTTGCGCAGGTCCTGTACGCGGCGCGGCACATGGAGCGTCCACATGTGGTCGCGGAAATGGCGCTTGATCTCGCCGGTCACGGTGGGCACGGCATAGCTCTCGAACGCGTGGCTGCGCTCGGGGTCGTAACGGTCGACGGCCTTGACCAGGCCGAGTGCCGCGACCTGGCGCAGGTCCTCATAGGACTCGCCGCGGCCGCGGAAGCGTCCCGCGAGACGGTCGGCCATGGGCAGCCAGGCGCAGACGAGCTCCTGGCGCAGTGCGTCCTTCTGGGGCCCGTCCGGCAGTGCGGCCAGCCTGCGGAAGGCGGCGGCGGTGTCGGGGGCGTCGTCGTGCGGATGGCGTTTGACTCCTGCGGAGGTACGCATGGTAGCTGCAACTCCCAAAGAGGTGCTCGCTGTTGGCGACGGACACCGGGGAGGAGCGCGGCCGGAACGGATGCACGCGGGGCCCATCCGGACGGGCGCGACTGCTCCCGCGGATGTGCCTCCGATCCGAAGCACGTGTTGCGTCTGCCCTTGGTCCAGGGGCTCAAACGCCCTACAGGCTGCGCCGGTCGTCACAGGCGCTGACTTCGGGCCACGTCGTGCCGCACGAAAGGCGGATCCGCCGCGGTCCGCCCCTTCATGCGGTGTTTGCCCTGGCTTGACGGGGAGACCCGAGCTGCGACATCCCGCCGGGGAAGGGCCCGATCATGGCACTGCTCGCTGTGTTGACACCCCTGGTCATGCTGGGTGTGGTTCTCGCACTCGGCCGTTACGAGGAACTCCTCCTGCCATCCGCGGACGACACCGAAGAGGCGGGTATCGGCCGGGAGTTGCCCACCCTCTGAGGCTTGGCCGCGGCCCATGGGGGTACTGCGACCGGGGTAACCCGTCTGCAGGGGACGGAAACCCGTCCGCCGGGGACCGGGTCGACCCGTCCACCGGGCAATCGCAGAGAAGGGCCCGCCATGGCCGACATCGTCAGGGACGTGATGACTCCGGGTGTCGTGGCGGTACGCCCTGATGCCTCGCTGGTCGAGGCCGCCCAGTTGATGCGCGCCCAGGACATCGGCGGGGTGCTCGTGGCCGCCGGGGGGACGGTGCTCGGCGTGCTCACCGACCGCGACATCACCCTGCGCGCCGTCGCCGACGGCGCGGATCCGCTGACCGTGAGCGCCCAGGCGGTGTGCACACCCCATCCGGTCGCCGTCTCCCCCGAGGACTCGGTGAGGGCGGCCGTCGCGCTGATGCGGGAGTACGCCGTGCGCCGGCTGCCGGTCATCGAGGACGGGCGCCCGGTCGGGATCGTCAGCCTGGGCGATCTGGCCATCGCGCTCGACCCGGACTCGACGCTGGCACAGATCAGCGGCACCGAGCCGGACAGCTGGCCGGGCTGAGGACAGCTGACGGACGTCAGGACCCGCAGGTCAGGGATTGCGCCCGAGGAGACAGAGCAGCTTCGTCTGGGCGTCGGCGCCCGGCGGCGGCTCCACGGCCGGCGCGAAGACCCCGCTCTTGTCCAAGTCGGCCGCGTACGGGGCGACTTCGCGTACCGCCGCGTCGATCAGCGCCTGCGGCAGGCGCTCCGGCGCGCCGATCGCGCGCGCCAGGTCCCAGGTGTGCACGACGAGATCGGTGGTCATCTGCGCGCAGTACGCGGCGGCCGTGCTCTCGCCGTACGAGAGCTGCACTGTGCGCTCCAGCGCCCCGGGCGCGGCGAAGGCCTCGTGGGCGGCGCGTGAGGTGCGGTCCCAGACGCCGACAGGGTCGTCGCCGAGCACATCGCCGTCGTAGGCGTCACCGACCTCGGCGATGGTCGCGCCGTCCCGTACGAGCGGGACGGCCCAGAGCTGTTCGGAGACCAGGTGGTTGACGAGGTCGCGGACGTTCCACTCCGTACAGGGTGTGGCGGCGGTCCATTGGTCGTCGGTGATGCGGTGCACCCGGTCGGTGAACTCGGCCAGGGCATCGCGGTGATGGGTGAGCACGCTTGCGGCAGCCATGCGTCCAGTGTCCCGCTGCGGCGGCCTCCGCGCAGGGGCGCGCCACGGATGCGCGCCCCTGGAGGCCGGCTCAGCGCGCCCGCTCGACCCGTCGCTCGTCCCAGACCGGGCCGTCCGACTCCCGGACCTTTCCGTCCGACCCGAACACCAGATACCGGTCGAAGGACTTCGCGAACCACCGGTCGTGGGTGACCGCGAGAACCGTGCCCTGGAAGGACTCGAGGCCTTCCTGGAGCGCCTCGGCGCTCTCCAGGTCCAGGTTGTCCGTCGGCTCGTCGAGGAGCAGCGCCGTACAGCCCTGGAGTTCGAGCAGCAGGATCTGGAAGCGGGCCTGCTGGCCGCCGGAGAGCCGGTCGAAGGGCTGCTCGGCCTGCGCGGTCAACTCGTAGCGCCGGAGCATCGAGCTGGCCGCGCCGCGGTCCTTGGCGTGGTCGTGCCAGAGGATGTCGAGCAGGGTGCGGCCGAAGAGCTCGGGGTGGGCGTGGGTCTGCGCGAAGTGCCCCGCGACGACGCGGGCGCCCAGCTTCCACAGGCCCGTGTGGTCGACGTCGCCACCGGCGAGCAGGCGCAGGAAGTGGGATTTGCCGGAGCCGTTGGAGCCGAGCACGGCCACGCGCTCGCCGTAGAAGACCTCCAGGTCGAAGGGCTTCATCAGGCCGGTGAGCTCCAGGCCCTCACAGGTGATCGCGCGCACGCCCGTACGTCCGCCGTGCAGACGCATCGTGATGTCCTGCTCGCGCGGCGGCTCCGGGGGCGGTCCGGCCTCCTCGAACTTGCGCAGACGGGTCTGGGCGGCGTGGTAGCGGGAGGCCATGTCGGGGCTGTTCGCCGCGGCCTGGCGCAGATTGAGCACCAGCTTCTTCAGCTGGGCGTGCTTCTCGTCCCAGCGCCTGCGCAGCTCCTCGAAGCGGGCGAAGCGCTCCCTGCGGGCCTCGTGGTAGGTGGCGAAGGAGCCGCCGTGCACCCAGGCGTCGGCGCCCGCCGGGCCCGGCTCGACGCTGACGATCTTCTCGGCGGCGCGGGCGAGGAGCTCGCGGTCGTGGCTGACGAACAGGACCGTCTTACGGGTCTCCTTGAGACGCTCCTCGAGCCAGCGCTTGCCGGGGACGTCGAGGTAGTTGTCGGGCTCGTCGAGAAGGAGGACCTCGTCGGTGCCGCGCAGCAGGGACTCCAGGACGAGGCGCTTCTGCTCGCCGCCGCTGAGGGTGCGGACCTCGCGGAACTGGGCGCGCTCGTAGGGGATGCCGAGCGCCGCCATGGTGCAGACGTCCCAGTGGGTCTCGGCCTCGTAGCCGCGCGCCTCGGCCCAGTCGGAGAGCGCCTGGGCGTACCGCATCTGGGCGGCCTCGTCGTCGACCGTCATGATCGCGTGCTCGGCTTCGTCGACGGCCTTCGCGGCTTCCCGGATACGGGGAGTGGCGACGGAGACGAGGAGGTCACGGACCGTGCTGTCGTCCCGTACGGACCCGATGAACTGGGGCATCACGCCGAGCCCGCCGCTGACGGTGACGCCGCCGCCGTGCGGCTGGAGCTCTCCCGACAGGAGCCGGAGCAGGGTGGTCTTGCCGGCACCGTTCGGCCCGACGAGCGCGACGACGGCGCCTTCGCCCACCCTGAAGGACACATCACCGAGCAGCGCCCGTCCGTCGGGCAGGTAGTACTCGAGATGTGCGGCTTCCAGATGTCCCATGGGGCGCGATTCTCCGTGCTGCCCCTGCCATCCGGCAAACCGGTTTTCGACGGGTCGGCTTCTGGTGTGACGTGGGAGGACGCTGCTGGGGCCGGGCTCGCGTGCGGGTGGGCGAGGTGGGCAGACGCCTGGCCCGCGTGCGAGCACGTGACGCTGCGGATGCTCCCAGGGCCGGGCCCGCGTGCGGGTGCGCGATGTGGGCAGACGCCTGGCCCGCGTACGATCACGTGACGCTGCGGATGCTCCCAGGGCCGGGCCCGCGTGCGGGTGCGCGAGGTGGGCAGACGCCTGGCCCGCGTACGAGCACGTGACGCCGCGGACGCGCCCAGGGCCGGGGCCCGCGCCTAAGTGCGCGGGGAAGCCCGCCCACGACCACGCAGGGGACACCCTCCGGGGTACCGGGGCGGAGCCCCGCGGCGGCGGAGCGGTGGGTGCTCTCTTCGCCGTCCTGCTCGACCGCCCCGGCGGGCCACGGGGGCTCCGCCCCCGATACCCCCGCCGGTGGGCCCCACAGCGAACGGCCGACCAGGACCCCTCAGCCACGACCGGAGACCCACCCGCCGCCGCACCCCCGCCGCAAGGACGCCCCGCCCCGCGGACTCGGTCGGGCGTGGTGATCTTGCGGGACAGGGGTACGCGGGGACCATGGGTAGTCGTGACGAAATTTCGCAGGCGCGGGTCGATGTGTTCGCGGATCCGCACGTGAAGGGCCCCGTGGCCGTGGTGTCCGCAGGACGGTCGCGGATCGTGGCCCTCGATCTGAAGATCTTCGACGGTGTGGCCCGCCGCCACTGGCCCGGCGCCGACCCATTGCTGCCGTGGCTCAGCCGCAGCGCCAACCACGGCGTGCTCTGGTTCGCCACCGCCGCCGCACTCGCCGCGACCCGCTCACCGCGCGCCCGCAGGGCCGCCGCCCGCGGACTCGCCTCGCTCGCGCTCGCGTCCGGCACCGTGAACACCTTCGGCAAGCGCGCCGTCCGCCGCGCCCGCCCGCTGCGCGACGACGTGCCGCTGATCCGCCAGCTCAAGCAGCAGCCGATCACCACCTCGTTCCCCTCAGGCCACTCCGCCTCCGCCGCCGCCTTCGCGACCGGCGTCCTCCTGGAGTCCCGGCGCTGGGGCGCGGTCGTCGCGCCGGTGGCCGGAGCCGTCGCGCTGTCGCGGATCTACACCGGCGTCCACTATCCGGCGGACGTCCTCGCGGGAGCGGCGCTCGGCATGGGCGCCGCTTTCGCCGTACGGGGACTCGTCCCGACCCGCGACCAGCACCGCGCCCCCGGCCGTCCGCACGCCGAGGCACCCGCCCTGCCGGACGGCGAGGGTCTGGTGATGGTGGTCAACTCCGGTGCCAAGACCGCCGACCGTGCGCGGGCGCTCCTCGCCGCGCTGCCCGGTGCGGAACTGGTGGAGTGCGAACCCTCCGTGTTCGAGGACGAGTTGGAGAAGGCGGCCACGCGGGCCCGCGCGCTCGGCGTCTGCGGCGGCGACGGCTCCGTCAACACGGCCGCCCAGGTGGCGCTGCGGCACGGCCTTCCGCTCGCGGTGCTGCCCGGCGGCACGCTCAACCACTTCGCGTACGACCTCGGTGTGGAGGGCGAGCGCGATCTCGCCCGTGCCGTGTCGCACGGCGAGGCGGTCGCCGTGGACGTGGGCCGTTTCCGTGTCGGGGAGACCACCGGGTTCTTCCTCAACACCTTCAGCCTCGGCGTGTACCCGGAGCTCGTACGCCACCGCGACCGCTGGGCCCGCCGGATCGGCGGCTGGCCGGCCGGTGTGCTCGCGGCCGGTGACGTGCTGGGCTCCGAGCGGCCCCTGGAGGTCGAGATCGGCGGCAAACGACGCGCGCTGTGGCTGCTGTTCGCCGGCAACGGTACGTATCACCGCATGGGCCTCGCCCCCGCCCGCCGCCACGACCTGGCCGACGGCCTGCTCGACGTACGGGTGGCGCACGGCGGCCGCAGGCCCGGCGCCCGACTGCTCGCCGCCGCCTTCGCGGGGCCGCTCAGCCGCTCCCCCGCGCACGCCGCCGTACGGGTGCGCAGGCTGCGGGTCACCCGACTCGCCGCCGGTACCCCTGTCGCGTACGACGGTGAAGTCATCACTGCCGGCGGCGAGTTGGAGCTGGACAAGCTGCCCGAGGCGCTGACGGTGTACCGGCCGGAAGGCGTCTGACGACACATCAGCTGCGTCTCGTATAGCAAGATACGTATCTCATTATTCGGCGCGGGCGCGTACGGTCTTCCTCAACGCCCCGGGTGAAGATGCCCGGGGCACTGCCGGAAGGGGAACCGGTCATGGCCCAGGAGACCGCCGTCTACACCCACGGACACCACGAGTCCGTGCTCCGCTCGCACACCTGGCGCACGGCCGCCAACTCGGCCGCCTATCTCCTGCCGGAGCTCGAGGCCGACCACCGGATCCTGGACGTCGGCTGCGGACCGGGCACCATCACCGCCGACCTGGCGGCCCTGGTACCGCAGGGGCATGTGACGGGCGTGGAGCTGGCGGCGGGCGTCCTGGACCAGGCGCGGTCCGTGGCGGCCGAACGCGGCCTGGAGAACACCGAGTTCGAGACCGCGGACGTGCACCGGCTGCGCTACGCCGACGACAGCTTCGACGTCGTGCACGCCCATCAGGTGCTCCAGCATGTGGGCGACCCCGTGCAGGCGCTGCGCGAGATGCGCCGTGTGACCCGGCCCGGCGGGATCATCGCCGTCCGCGATTCGGACTACGCGGCCATGACCTGGTATCCGCAGCAGCCGGTCCTGGACGGCTGGCTGGCCCTGTACCGCCGGGTGGCCCGCGCGAACGGCGGCGAGCCGGACGCCGGACGACGCCTCAAGTCCTGGGCGCTGCAGGCCGGTTGCAAGGACATCACCGCGACGTCCTCGACCTGGACGTACTCCACTCCGGACGAGCGCGCCTGGTGGAGCGGCCTGTGGGCGGACCGCACGACGGCCTCCTCGTACGCGGGGATCGCCGTCGACGGCGGACATGCGAGCACGGAGGAACTGGAGCGGATCGCGGCGGCCTGGCGCGAGTGGGGACAGGCCGAGGACGGGTGGTTCTGCGTGCTGCACGGGGAGCTGCTGATCCGCGTCTGAGCGGATCCGCGCTTGAGGTGATCCACGCCTGAGCCGATCCGCGGATGAGGTGATCCTCGGATGACAGGACCCAGCAAGTGCTCACTCACGGGGCAGCAGCGGCCCCAGCGGCCCGAGGTCGAGATTGAGGTCCTCGGGCCGCAGCCCGTAGCGGTCCCGCAGCTGCGCCATCCGGTCCTCCAGGAGCATCAGCGTGAGGCCGATCCGCTCCTCCTGCTCCTCGCTCAGCTCGCCGGTGTCGAAGCGGCGCACCGCCTGGCGCTCCATCAGCTGGCGCAGCAGCTCGACGACCGTGAGCACCAGCTTCACCAGGTCGCGCTCGACCGTGTCGGGGTCAAGGTCCATCCGCCTGCTCATCGCCTGGCCTCCAGGACCTCGAAGGGCGAGGGGACCTGAGCGCTCACCGAGCTGATCAGGGCCTTCAGATCGATCCGTACAAGATCGACGTCCGCGATCCGCAACGTGAGATCGCCCGCGACGACCACACCGCCGGCGAGCAGCCTGTCGAGCAGATCGACGAGAGCGATCTCCCGGCGTTCTATGACGGTCACCAGACCTCCTCACCGTTCTCGCTGTCGGGGCTGCTGAACGAGTACGCGGCCCAGGGGCCGGTGAGTTCCACGCGCAGTTCCGGTTCCTGGTCCTTGGTGCGCTCGACGCACTCCACGAACTCCTCCGAGGCCGAACGGCCCACCAGATAGGCCCCGTTGAGAATGTTCCGGCCGCTCACGCGCGAGAGCTCCGGGTTCTGCGGACGGTGCAGCCGGGTCGCCGCCGCGCGGGCGGTGAGGTCGCGGTGCAGCTTGTCCGCGAAGGATTCGGCGCGCGCCCACATCCGGTCCGCGCCCTGCTGACGGGCGCGGCGCATCCGCAGATAGTCCCGGCCGCTCGCGCTCGGCCCGTGCTGCGGCACCTCGGCCTGTTCGGGCTCGCTCGTCGGCTCGGCGTACACCTTGACGCCCCACTCCACACAGCCGTCGATGCGCGAGAGCAGCTCCCGCAGCTGCTCGCCCTCGTCCTGGAGCATCGTCCGTACGCCGCTGTCGTCGCGGAACACGGTCCCCAGGCGCAGCGGCACCGGGCAGGTGACCGTGGTCAAGGCGGCGATCACTGCCTGGTGGGCGCGGGCGGTCCCGGTGAGCCAGTCGAGGTCCTCCAGATGGGCGCGCAACGGCTCGTAGCCGAAGTCCGCCTCGGGGACCTGGCTGAGCACGGCGACCAGGCCGCCGTGCGCCAGCTGCTTGAGCGGTGCGCCGCCCACGCCCACCAGATCCGACTGCAGGGCGGCCTCGAAGGGCCGGCACACCGCGTACACGTAACGGAGGTCGTTCATCAGGAGCCCTCTCCCTCCCGTCGGAGCTCCTTGGCACCCGCCTCGAGCTCGGCGATCCGGGCCTGCAGCTGCTCGTTCTCCAGGGCGAGGTCGGAGCGCTCGCGGTCCACCTCACGGCGCCGCGCGCCGGAGGAGAGCGACGGGTCGTCCTCCCACCAGTCGATGCCCATCTCCCGCGCCTTGTCGACCGAGGCGACGATCAGGCGGAGCTTGATGGTGAGCAGCTCGATGTCGAGCAGGTTGATGCGGATGTCACCCGCGATCACCACGCCCTTGTCGAGGACCCGCTCCAGGATGTCGGCCAGGTTGGCGCTGCTGCCCTGCCCTCCGTAGGGGTCCGGCAGTCTGCTCGCGGTCGTCATCGGCGCCCGGTTTCTGCGTATTCGTCCTGGTGCTCCGGGTCGTATTCCTCGTCCTCTTCGTAGGCCATCTCGTCTTCCTCGCCTTCGACGTCGTCTTCGTCTTCGTCTTCGGCGCGTTCCCGGCCTTCGGCGTCGTACGCCTCCTCGTTTTCGCCGTCGGGCTCGTCCTCGTACTCCTCCGCGTACTCGTCCTGCTCACCCTTGGCCTCCTCCAGCTCCGAGGAGCCCTGCGCGGAGTCGTCCTCGTCCCGCTCCTCCTCGGCGATGGCGTCCTCATGCGAGACGACCACCTCTCCGTCGCGGATCTCTCCGCGCCAGCCGTCGCTCGCCTCACCGCGCAGCGAGATGTGGCGGGCGAAGTGCTTGAGGTCGAGGCGGGCGCGGCGGCCCTGGGCGCGCCAGATGTTGCCGGTCTTCTCGAACAGACCCTTCGGGTAGTACTCGATGATCAGCAGGATGCGGGTGAGGTTCTCCGCGAGCGCATGGAAGGTCACCACGCCCTTGGTGGTGCCCTTTGCGCCCTCCGAGGTCCAGGTGATCCGCTGGTCGGGTACCTGCTCGGTGGTGTGCGCCTTCCAGCTCCGGTTCGACCAGAAGACCTTGAGCTTCCAGTCGGACGAGGTGTCATCGGCGACGGTCGCACCCTTGACGCCCTTGGCGAAGGTGGAGAACTCCTGGTACTGCGTCCACTGGTCGTACGCCTCGCGGACCGGGACGCCGACGTCGACGTATTCGAGGATGACGGTCGGCTTCTGGCCCGCACCGCCCTTCTTGCGCTTGCCGCCGAGTCCCTTGACCGCGCCCATCAGCCGCTCCTTGAGACGGCTCCCGGTGAGTTCGACGGCGCTGCGCACCGGCCCCTTGCCCTCGGCGAGCTTGCGGCCGCCCTGCAGGGCGAGCTGTGCGAAGCCGGGGCTGCGGCCTTCGGCGATGTCGTTCAACTTGACGGTGGTGGAGCCGAGTTTGTGGCCCACGCCCACGAGCGCGCGTTCCAGCTGGGCGAGCATGAAGGCCTGTGCTTCGGCCTTGAGGCGGTCGGCGGCCTCGCTCTTGGCGAGACCGGTGACCGGATTGTCCTTGGCGTCAGCCATCGTCACGGCCTCCCTTCGCGCGGGCGGTGCGGCGGGCGGTGCTCTTCGCCGCCGAGGTGGTCTTCTGCGCGGCCGTGGTCTTCTTGGCGGCCGTGGACTTCTTCGCGGGCGCGGACTTCTTCGCGGGCGCGGACTTCGCGCCCGACGCGGTCTTCCGCGGGCTGCGGGAGGTCTCGTCGGACTTCCTCGGGTTACGGGAGGTCTCCTCGCCGGAGGTCCTGCGCGCCTGCTGCTTCGGCGCGGGCCGCTCCTCCTCGTACTCCTGCTCCTGCTCCTCCTCGTCGTACTCCGGCTCGTCCTCCTGGCGCTTCGCCTGGCCCGGGATCACTCCGGACAGCCGGTCCTGCACCCCGAGCGTCCTGTTGTGCAGCCGGTCCGAGATCCCGTCGAGGCCGCGTTCGAGCACCGCGCCCGTGGCGGCCTTGCCCACGCCCTGCATGTCCTGGCGCAGCTGATCGCCGATCTCCTTGAACTGCGGGTTGTTGAGCAGCTGCTGCTGTACGAGGTCGGCGAGCGCGCGCGGCGAGAGCGGAAGCTTCTTGCCGGCCACGAGGGTGCCGACCGCGAACGCCAGCTTCATCTTCTTCGTGCGGCCGAGCACGTATCCGGCGCCCACGGCGAGGCCGAGTGCCATTCGGTTCATTGTCTGTTCGTCCGTTCCGTCGCGTACTGGAGCCGGTCGAGGAGGTCGTCCTCCAACCGGTCGAAGGTGTCCGCGTCGATCTCGCCCGCCTCCAACTGCTCTTCGAGACGGCCGAGTTCGGCGCGGATCACCCCGGGGTCGTAGTACTGCCGCTCGGCCTCGTCCACGACCTGTTCCATCACCCAGAAGGAACCGCGGACCGGGGCGAACGGCAGCAGTACGAGCTCTTTCACCAGACCTGTCAGGCCCATCGGTCAGTGCCCGGCCGTCTGTGCGGCGTGCGGCGCCGGGCCCGGCTCGACGAAGCTGTACGGCGGCAGGGGGCCGTTGACCCTGAGGTCGAGGTGCGGATGGTCGCCGCGCAGCTTGTCGACCGAGGCGAGGAACTGCTCGGTGTCGTCGCGGTCCACCAGGAAGGAGACATTGGCCAGCCATCCGGTGCTCTGCGGGCCGACGCTCACGTCGGCGGCCACGCCTTCGAGCTCCTGCTGTATCTCCACCGCGTCGGCGGCCTCACGGGCCTGCACGGCCTGGACGACCATCTCGCCGAGCCGCAGCCGCTGCTCATAAGTGCCGCCCGCCGCCTGCCGGTTGGCCTCGGTGAGGGTGCGGATCTCGGGGTTCTCCCCCATCACACGGTGCAGCACGGCCTCTTCGTCGTGCGTGGCCTTCACGTTGTACTCGACCTTGCCGTCGAGGGCTTCGAGCCGCTCGGCGTAGTGCGCGGCCCGCTCTTCGAGCACCGCGGCCACCGTCTTGTCGTCGGGCGCGGTCGAGCCGAAGCGCATCGGCAGCACGGGGCCGCCGGCGCCCGCCTCGCTCAGCACGTTCTGATGGGCGAGGAGGTCATTGCGCTTGGGCCGCAGGTTCTCGGGCGCGTCGCTGACCAGCGCCGAGAGTTCGCCGCCGGTGACGATGCGCACGGGCAGGGCGGGATCGCCGATGCCGCCCATGTCCTTCGGCGGGTTCGGATGCGAACGCCGCACGATGCCATAGATGTACGTGGTCACTCCGCTTCCTCCTGCCGCTTGCGGGAAGCCGTCCGCTTCGTGGTGCGCCGCGGTGCCTCCTGGCCCTCCTCGCGCGCCTGGCGGAACGCGTCCGAGATGGTCTCGGCGGCCCCGCCGAGCGCGCCCTTGCTCTTGCCGCGGGCGCCGGATTCGGTGATCTCGCCGACGAGATCGGGCAGACCCGGGCTCTTGCGCGGGCCGGCTTCGAGGTCGAGGCGGTTACAGGCCTCGGCGAAGCGCAGATACGTATCGACACTGGCAACGACGACCCTGATGTCGATCTTCAGGATCTCGATGCCGACCAGGGAGACACGCACGAACGCGTCGATCACGAGGCCGCGGTCGAGCACGAGTTCCAGGACGTCGTACAAGCCACTGGTGCCTCCTGAACCGCCGGTCTGCTGTGCTGGGACAACGGTCATGACGGACCGTTCCTCCTTGTGTGGTATCGGTGGGCATGACCCCTTTTCAGCGCCGCTGGGCGTCCGCGCGTCCGCGTTCGTAGCGGCGGACACGGCGGTAGCCCATGAGCTGGCCCTCCGGGTCGAGGTCGACGGCGTAGGTGGCGAGCAGGCTCATGGTGTCGGGGACGCGGGTGAGTTCGAGCACCTCTATCTCCAGGTGCCAGCCGTCCTCAGTGCGTTCGAAGGCGGATGCGCTCTCAGCCTCCATCCCGGTGAGCTCCGCCAGCTGGAGCATGGCCTCGCGCAGCACGGCCATCGGCCGTGGCGCCTGCCCGGCACCGTTCGATTCGGCCCCGGAGCCGGTTCGGGTTTCCTTGCGGGTCTTCCCGGATTCGCGCTTGTCTGTCTTGCTCTTGTCCGCCTCGTTCTTGCTGTTCTCCGACTTGCCGCTTTCTGCCTTCTCGGTTTCTGTCATCACAACCTCCCGCTCCGAGTGACCCGCACCCCCTTGGCCAAACCCCCGCGCACGTCAGCGCACCACCGCGGTCTCCACGAGCAGCCGTACGGCGGCGGCGACGGCGGCCGCGTCGATACCGGCGGACCGCAGCTGCTCGGCGGGCTTCGCCGAGCCGGGCATGTGGCGGACGGCGAGCCGGACGAACCGCGGCACGGGCCGTCCGTCGGCGAACGCTTCGAGCACCGCGTCGCCGATGCCGCCCTCGGGCCGGTGGTCCTCGACGGTCAGGAGGCAGCCGGTCTGCTCGGCGGCCGCCCGCAGCGTGGTGGTGTCCACCGGCTTGACCGAGTAGAGGTCGATCACCCGGCAGGCGATGCCGATCTCCGCCAACTGGTCCGCGGCGTCCAGGGCTTCGCGTACGGTCGCGCCCGCCGCGACGAGTGTGACCCGGTCCTTGTCCGAGGAGCGCAGGACCTTCGAGCCGCCGATGGGGAAGCTCTCGTCGGGTCCGTAGAGGACAGGGGTCGCGCCGCGGGTCGTCCGGAGATAGCCGATGCCGGGGCGTTCGGCGAGTTCGGCCACGAGCTGGGCGGTCTGGTTGCCGTCGCAGGGGTAGAGCACGGTCGATTCGTGCACCGAGCGGAACATCGCCAAGTCCTCGAGGCCCATCTGCGAGGGCCCGTCCTGGCCGATGGCCACTCCCGCGTGCGAGCCGACCAGGTTGATGTTGGCGCCGCTGACGGCCGCCATCCTGACGAAGTCATGGGCGCGCGTGAGGAAGGCCGCGAACGACGAGGCGTACGGGGTGAATCCGCGCGCCGCCATCCCGACGGCCGCGGCCACCAGCTGCTGCTCGGCGATGTAGCACTCGAAGAACCGCTCCGGATGCTCCTTGCCGAACAGCTCGGCCTTGGTGGAGTCGCTCACCTCGCCGTCGAGTGCGACCACGTCGCCCCGGGCCGCACCAAGGGCGGTCAGCGCCTGACCGTAGGCGGAGCGGGTGGCGACCTCCTCGCCCTTCTCGTAGCGCGGCAGGTCGAGGTGCCCGGAGTGCACGGCGTGCAACACCCGTGCCGCCGGCGGCTGTTGCACCTCGACGCGCAGGTCGCTCACGCCGCCGAGTTCCGCGATGGCCTCCTCCGGGTTCTTGAGCGGTTTCCCGTGCAGCCCTTCGCGGTCCTCGGCGGCGGCCACGCCCTTTCCCTTGAGGGTGCGGGCGAGCACGGCCGTCGGCTGGCCCAGTGTGGAGCGGGCCTCGGCGAGCGCCCGGTCGACCTCGTGCACGTCATGGCCGTCGCACTCGACGGTGTGCCAGCCGAAGGCCTGCAGCCGGCGGGCGTAGGCGTCCAGGTCGTGGCCGTGCCGGGTGGGGCCGCGCTGGCCGAGCCGGTTGACGTCGACGAGGGCGGTGAGATTGTCGAGATGCTCGTGACCGGCGTGCTCGACGGCCTCCCATACGGAGCCCTCGGCGAGCTCGCTGTCCCCGCACATCACCCAGACCCGGTAGCCCACGCGCTCCAGGCGCTTGCCGGCCAGGGCCATGCCGACCCCGACGGGCAGGCCCTGGCCGAGCGATCCGGTGGCGACCTCCACCCACGGCAGGGTGCGCGGCGTCGGATGGCCTTCGAGCCGGCTGCCGAGCGCGCGGAAGGTCCGCAGCTCGTCGTCGTCGATCAGGCCCAGCGCCTTGTACGAGGCGTAGAGCAGCGGTGACGCATGGCCCTTGGAGAGGATGAACCGGTCGTTGCCGGGGTGTTCGGGCCGCCCGAAGTCATGGCGCATATGGCGCCCGAGCAGCACGGCCATCAGCTCGGCCGCGGACATCGAGGAGGTCGGATGCCCGGAACCCGCGGCGGCGGCGACCCGGATCGAGTCGACCCGCAACTGCTGGGCGAGCCGGGCGAGTTCGTCGTCAGTCGGCTGCGTCATCGGGGGCCTCCCTGGGTGGTGCGGGCAGTCGGGCGAGTTCGGGCGAGGCGGTGTCGAGCGGCACGGACCAGGAGCGCACCAGGCCCAACTGCACGGCCTGACGAGGCAGTACGGCGTCGAGCAGCCAGTCGGCGGCGACCCGGATGCGGTTGCCGGGCATCGCGGCGAGGTGGTAGCCGCGGGTGACGGCCGCTGCAGGCGGTCCCGCGAGCGGCAGGCCGAGCGGATTGGCCGCGGCCTTCACCCCGCCGAGGTCGACGGTGAAGCCCAGGTCGTGATGCTTGTACGGCTTGCGCGCACCGAGCCCGAGCGACGCGGCCACATTGCGCCCCGCCGTCGCACCCTGCCGCCACGCGTGCTGCGCGGTCATCGGCGTGTACGAGCCGGGGTTGGCCAGGTCCGGTACGGCGGCCGCGTCGCCGCACGCGAACACCTCGGGGTGGCCCGGCACCTGAAGGAAGGGGTCGACGAGCAGACGTCCGCGTTCGAGGGGCCGGCCGGTGGCCTCCACCAGCGGGTCGGGACGGACGCCCACGCACCAGATGAGGGTGCGGGTGTCGATGAACTCCCCGTCGTCCAGGTACACGCCCTCCGCGGTGGCCTCCTTGACGGAGGTCCCGGTGCGCACGTCGACACCGCGCTGCCGGAGCACCTTGTGCGAGGTCTTCGACAGCCGTTCGTCCAGCTCGGGCAGCACCCGGGGCGCGATGTCGAGCAGCATCCAGCGTGCTTCGAGGTCCGGGTGGCGCCGCAGCAGCGAGTCGGTGAACAACTTCCCGTGCGCGGCGACTTCGGTCCCGGTGTACCCGGCGCCCACGACGACGAAGGTGCAGCGGGCGGGGTCCTTGTCGTTCGCGGCGAGTTCGGTCTGGCGGATCACGTGGTCGCGCAGGTACAGCGCCTCGGGCATCCCGCGGAAACCGTGCGCGTGCTCGGTCACACCGGGTACGGGCAGCAGCTTGTTCACACTGCCGACGGCCAGGACGAGACGGTCGTACGACAGGGTCCCCTCGGTGCCTTCGGGATCGCGGTAGCGGACGGTGCGTCCTTCGAGGTCGAGCCCCTCGGCCTCACCGAGCACATGGCGCACCCGGGGCAGAGTGCCCGAGAGGGAGACGGTGACCCGGCGCGGTTCCAGGACGCCCGAGGCGACCTGGGGAAGCAGTGGCAGGTACAGGAAGTAGTCGGTGGGGTTGAGCAGGACCACTTCGGCGCGGTCGCGGGCGACCCGGGACAGGGTGCGGGCGGCCCGGTATCCGGCGAAGCCGGCCCCGACGATCACGATGCGGGTACGGCTCACGATGGTTCAGCCTCCGGCTGTGGTCGGGGAGCGTCCCGGGTGCCCGTGCGCCGTACCGCCAAACGTTTCCGTGCCGCAGCCGGGGTTACCCGCCTCACACCTCCCCTTCGCCCGAGAGCCGGTTCGCGATGAAGAACACCGTGCCCCTGCGGGCCCCGGCCGTCTGCGCCTACACCGTGCCCACCGACGCGCCCGAGGCCGACGGGAACCGCAGCTGGGACACCACCTCCGTGGTGGTGGTCGCGATCGGCGCCGGGGACACGACCGGCACCGGCTGGACGTATGCGCCCGCGACCGCCGCGGATGTCGTACGCGAGCAGCTCGGCCCGGTCGTGACGGGTCTCGACGCCCTGGACATCCCGGCCGTGCACGAGGCGATGCGCGACGCCCTGGGCGAGGCGGGCCCGGGCGGCCTCGCGGGGTGCGCCCTGTCGGCCGTCGACATCGCCCTGTGGGACCTCAAGGCCCGCCTCCTCGAACTGCCGCTCCTGCGGCTGCTCGGCGCCGCGCTCGACGCGGTCCCGGTGTACGGGAGCGGCGGCTTCACGACGTATCACGACGCCCATCTGGCGGCTCAGCTCGGCGGCTGGGTGCACGGCCAGCGCATCCCCCGGGTGAAGATCCGGATCGGCGAGAGCCACGGCCGCGCGGTGCTGCGGGATCTCTCCCGGGTCCGCGCGGCACGCCATGTCATCGGCCCGCGCACGGAGTTGTACGTGGCGGCCGGCGGCGCCTACACGCGCAAGCAGGCCGTCCGCGTCGGACGGGCGCTCGCCGAGCTGGAGGTGGGCTGGTTCGAGGCGCCCGTGCCGCGCGCGGATCCGACGGGCCTCGGCCTGGTGCGCGAGGGTGTGGTCTGCGATGTGACCGCCGGCGGGTACGCCGACGATCTGGCCGAACTGGCGCGTACGGCCACGCTCGTGGACTGCGTGCAGGCCGACGCCACCCGCATCGGCGGGCTCACGGCCTGGCTGCGCGCGGCCGCGCTGGCGCAGGCGCACGGTCTGGAGATCTCCGCGTACGGAGCGCCGCATGTCCACGCGGCGGCGGCCGCGAGCGTGCCGAACCTGCGCCACATCGAGTGGTTCCACGACCACGTACGGGTCGAGTCGATGTTCTTCGACGGGGTCCTCGATCCGACGGGCGGCGTGGTGCGCCCGGACGGCGGCATCGGGCACGGGCTCCGGCTGCGGGCGGAGGAGATCGAGAAGTACAGGGTGGCGTAGAGGCACGGGCGGGCCCTTGCCGATCGCGCGCGGGCCATTGCGTGGCGTGGCTCGTGGCCGCCGTGCGAGCCTCTGGCGCATGGAGAGCAAGGAAGGCGCCGGAGGCGTTGTCAGGGGCGGGACCTTCGGCCGGAGCGCGGAGGTACTCCCGGAAGTGATCCTGATCGGCGGCCGCAGCGGGGTCGGCAAGTCCTCCGTCGGCTACGAGGTGTCGGCGCTGCTGCGGGCCGCTTCGGTGGCGCATGCCCTCATCGAGGGCGATGTCCTCGACCACATCCATCCCGCGCCGCCGGGCGATCCGGACCGCTCGGAGATCACCGCGCGCAATCTCGCCGCGCTGTGGGCGAACTACACGGAGCTCGGCTGCCGGCGCCTGATCTACACGAACACGGCCGCCGTGCTCGACGGCTCGCAGTGGCTGTTCGAGCGGGCGTTGGGGCCGGCCGTCCGGATGCACCCCGTGCTGCTCACGGCCTCGGACGAGACGGCGGCCGTCCGGCTCGGCAGGCGCGAGATCGGCTCCGAGCTGGAACAGCAGCTGCGCCGAAGCGCCCATATGGCGCGGCGGCTCGAGGAGCACGCCGCGCCGGGCACGGTGCGGGTGGCCACCGACGCCAGGTCGGTCACCGAGGTGGCCCGCGAGGTCATCGCCGCTGCGGGCTGGTGATCCCGCGGCCGCCTCCACGGTCGGCCGGTCCCGCGTCCGAAAGCGATCCGGAGGGGATCAACGCCCCTCGGGATAGCGGCTGTCGGCGGGGCCGAGGCGCGGTTCGCGCGGGGGCTCGACCGGCGGGGCGGGGGTGCCGGGAGGTCCGCCGGGCGGCGAGACAGGCGGGACACCCGGGGCCGCGGTGGCCTCGGGGGTCTGTGCCGCGCCGCCGGGAGGTGACGGCGGCGGGTGCGGGGCCATGCCCTCGTACGCATGGGTCTGGTCGGGCATCTCGCCCTGGTGCGGGGGACGGGCCGGGTGCGGCCTGGCCGCGTTGCGCAGTGCGTAGGCCGCGCCGGCCAGGAGCACACCCATGATCAGGGCGGCGGCCCAGTCGGGCAGCCCGATCGCGAACACCAGGCCGAGCGCGAGCGCACAGGCGGCGCCCGCATAGAGCGCGACGGCGCCGGACGCCGCGTACAGCGAGGCGGTGCGCCGCTGCTTGCGGGTCTGCTTGCGCAGTTCCTCCCGCAGCTCCGTGCGCAGCTCGTCCCGGATCTCCGCACGCACCGTGTCCCGTACGACCTGCGCGAGGGTGTCGCTCATGGCCTTCTCGGCCGGGTTCTCCGTGGTGATAGGTCCAGTGCGTTCCATGGCGGCCGGGTACCCCTGTGTCCCGGCACCTAACGCGGGGCGTTCCCGCGAAACGATCTCCCCGCCGCCGCGCCCCAACTACCCTCGGTGCCATGGAGATTCTGGGGACCACGCTGCGGATCTGCGTCGAGGATCTGGACACCTCGGTGGCCTTCTACGAGCGGCTCGCGGGCGCCAGAGCGCTGCGTTTCGAGCGCGGTGGGGTGCAGGTCGCCGCGGTCGGCTGCTTTCTGCTGATGAGCGGGCCCGAGGCGGAGCTCGAAGTGCTCCGCAAGGTCACCGCGACCATCGCGGTCCCCGATGTGGAGGAGGCGCAGCAGGTGCTCGCCGCCTCCGGGGCCCACATCGTGGCGGGCCCGGTGCCGACCCCGGCGGGCCGCAATCTGATCGCGGTCCACCCGGACGGCACCGTCTTCGAGTACGCGGACCAGCGTTCCGTACGGGGATAGCCGGCCGCCCCGGACGGGGGCTGCCGGTCATCGTTGCCTTCGTACGCGTCCGTCAGCCGTCCTCTCGTACGGGACGCATCCGGAAGTCGTAGCGCGCGGGCACCGGTTCGTCGCTGACGGCCGCCCAGAGTTCGGCGATCAGCTCGGAGCCCTCGCTCAGGTCGGCGACCTCGAAGCCCTCCTCGAAGATGCGCCGGGCCGCCTCCTTGTCCCCTTCGGCCAGGAGCAGCCGGGCCTCCAGGAGCCGGAAGCGCCCCCGAGTGCGGGTGACCGGGCGCAGCCCGTCCCACACCGTGCGCGCCTGCTCAAGGCGGCCCGCGGCGATCAGGGTCTCGATGGCCTCGCGGCCGAGCGCCGCGCAGGCAGCCGTCCACACCTCGGCTTCGCGACGCTCCGCGCACAGGTCGGCGAAGGCCTCGGCATAGCGGTCGGCGGCGCGCTGCAGCTGTCCGGCCTCACGGTCGGCCACCGCGAGGCAGCGCAGCAACGGCCAGACGGACGGGGCGAGTTCGAGCCCGCGCTCCCAGCTGCGCACCGCCTGCGCGAAGTCCCCGGCATGCCACTGCGCGACGCCCAGGTGGTACTCGGTGAGCGGCGCGGCGGGAGCGGTCTCCAGCATGTTCCGCCAATGCCGGGCTACGAGCGTAGGGCCGGGTGGCGTCACCCGGCGCGGTTCGGGATACGAGCCGGAGTGGGCCAGCTCGATCCAAGGTGCCTGTTCGGCGTCGAGGGTCGACTCGTCGAACGGGGTGCCCGGGAGCTTGAGCCGTTCGCGCAGCACTTCGAGTGCGCCCCAGCCCGATCCGGTGGCGAGCCGCTCGCCCGGTTCGGTGTCGGCGCACTGCCGCCACTGCTCGTACGCCTTCTGCACGGCGGCCCGCGGCAGCGCCTCTTCGAGCCGCGCTTCCGCCTCCTGGCGCGCCGCGGCCCAGTCCTCGCCGTGCACCCGTACGGGATCGGCGCTGAGCGGCCCGTACGCCTCGCACCAGCTCAGCTCGCCCTCCGACTCCAGGCGCAGGTGTTCCAGCTGGGTGCGGGCGAGGCCCGCCTGTATCTCGGCGTAGCCTCCGGTGCCGGGCTCGGTGAGCCAGTCCTGCCAGCGCCGGCCGCCGGTGGAGCCGCCCCAGGTGAACAGCTTGCGGCCGCGCAGCCGGTCGGTGGAGGCCTGCGCGAGTCCGTGGCCGCGGTCGTCGAGCGCGGCGATCCAGCGGCGCGTGCCGTCGGGCAGTTCGTAGAAGTAGTCCGCGGGATGCGGGCTGTTCAGGGGGTACGAGCGGTCGGTGCCGTCCAGTTCGGGGATCGGCACGCGGTTCAGGGCGCGCTCGTAGCCGTAGTGCCAGGCCTCGTCGGCGGGGGCGAGCACCCGGTGCTCCTCGGGGACCGCGGTGTTCGACCACCAGTAGACGGGCACGGGCTTCTCGTGCGGATTGCGGATCCGGACGGCCGCGTACAGGAAGTCGGAGTCCTCGGGCAGCCAGAGGTCGACCTGGAAGGGGGTGTCGCGCAGCCGCTCCCACTCCCAAAGGCGCAGCATCGGCGTGCCGTCGGGGCCGTCCACGCGGGCGGCGTGGACGGGGGCGCAGGACAGGGTGGAGTGCCCGGTGGCGCCGATGTTCCACTCGATGCCGCCGGAGAACCAGGCGCCGTTGAGCGCGAAGGCCGCGGGCTGGAACACCGGGTTGGTGTAGAGGAGTTCACGCCCGGTGGGCTTGTGGTGCAGGGAGTGGATCCGGCCGCCGAGGCCCGGCAGGACGCTGACGCGCAGGCGGGAGTTCTCCAGGATCAGCGCCTCGAGGGTGAGGTCCTCGCGCGTGCGGTCGTAGCCATCGAGCACCGGCACGGGCAGGATGCTGCGCAGCGGCCGGTAGCCGAGCTGGCGCCGCATGTCGAGCGGCAGCGTCTCGCGCAGGCGCTCGTCCACGGAGACCGCGTGGACCTTGGCCGGCGGGCAGAGGGCGGGCAGCGGGTTCGCCGGCCCCAAGGGGGCACCGGGCAAGGTCAGTTCGGCACGTCGGATCGTCGTCACCCGACCATGGAACCCGCTGTCCGCACCGGTGACCAGGGGACCTCCTGGTCAGAATTACGCAAAGGCGAAAGATGCAGGGGCCACGTAAGGTGGTTCGCCGACGGCATTCAGGGGATCTTCCGTCCCGCATTCACGGGATCTCATGCCCCATTCGACTCCGAGGGAAGCAGCACGGCATGGGCGCAGCGCACACGTACCGTGTCATCGTCCGGGGCGCCTTCGAGGACCTCGGCGACGAGACGCGCGCCCGGCTGCTCGCCGAGGTCGACGAGCACGGCATGACGGCGATGCGCTTCTCCGAGGAGGGCTCGCTCGCCTACGACCGGACGCTGAAGCACTTCTCGTTCCGCTACGTCGCCGTCTCGGACAGCGAGGACGGCGAGGAGATGGCCGGCGCCATCGCGGAGGACCGGGCCGAAGGCGCGCTGCGGGAGCTGGGGACCGGGCACGGGGCGCTCAAGTCGACGGTGACGGACATGGACACCATGAAGATCAACCGCAAGGGCCGCTGAGCGCCTTCGGTGACGACCTCGCTTCACCCCGCCGCGAACTCGACGACGGCGAGTGTGCCCGCCGGGTGCACCGCGACCAGCTTGAGTCCCGACTCCCCCGCCAGTTCGGCCAGTTGGGACGCGGGGCGCTCCTTGCCCGCGAAGAAGACCAGCATCCGCAGATCCATGTCCGTTCGGACCTGCTCGCCGTCGCCGCCGATCTTCTCGATCACGAAGACCCGGCCGGTGCTGCCGGCCGCCTCGGCGCAGCGGCGCAGGATCGCGAGGGCGGAGGAGTCGTCCCAGTCGTGCAGGACCGACGAGAGCAGATAGCCGCCGTAGCCGGTCGGGAGTTCGTCGAAGAAGCTGCCCTCGACCGCGTCGGCCCGCCCCTTGAGCCGCTCGGCGGTGAACCGTATCCGGGCGGACTCGGCGGTACGGTCCCGGTCGAGCACCGTGCCGTGCAGCTCGGGGTGGGCCTTGAGGAGCTCGATGAGCAGCGCTCCGTTGCCCCCGCCGACGTCGAGCACACGTCCCAGCGAGGTCCAGTCGTACGCGGCGGCGATCGCGGGCCCGTCGGCGGCGATGTCCCGGCTCATGTGCGCGTCGAAACGCTCCTGCCGTTCCGGCTGCGTGGCCAGGTCGTCCCAGAACGACGCCCCGTACCGCAGCGGAAACCCCGGAAGCCCGGTCCGTACGGAGTGCAGCAGCTCCACCAGTGACAGATCGGCCCGCCCCACCGGGGCACCCATGTCGAGCCAGGGGTGCAGGTCGGAGGGGTGGGCGGAGTGCAGGGGGGCACCGAGCTCCGTGAGCGCATACCGGCCGTCCCCGTCACGGTCGAACACACCCTTCGTCGCGAGATGCGCGAGCATCCGCTCCAGGGCGTCGGCGTCGGCGCCCACGACGGCGGCCAGTTCGCGTGCGGTGCGCGGACCGTCGTCGAGGGACTCCGCGATCCGCAGGGTGGCGGCCGCGCGGATGGCCACGGGAGTGGCCAGGTCGGCCAGCCGTGCCAGCTCCGGCTGCCCGGGCGGCGCGGCGGCAGGGTCCGGGGGCGGAGTCGGAGTCGGAGTCAACGCGGTGGCCCGTGGGCCGGCTTCTTCGGAGGGACCCTCGGTCCCGCTGCCCGGAATGTCCGCAGTCATGGCGCGTCCTCTCCCCAGCTCCCCCGGGCCCTCTCCCCGCCGGTGAACGCGATGGTGTCCGCTACCGGACCATTTCCCGCGTGAGGGCCCACCGCTCATGGTCGCGCCACGCCCCGTCGATGTACAAGAAGTCCGGCGAGAACCCCTCCAAGCGGAAGCCGCAGCGGCGGGCGAGCCCGATCGATGCGGCATTGCGCGGCTGGACGTTGATCTCCAGGCGGTGCAGGTCGAGCGGAGGCGCGAAGGCATGTCCGACGACGAGGCGCAGCCCCTCGGTCATCAGTCCCTTGCCGGCGGCGTGGGAGAAGGCGCCGTAGCCGAGCGCGCCGCAGCGGAAGGCACCGTGGACGATGTTGTTGATGTTGACGTAGCCGGCGAGGCGTCCGCTGTCACGCTCGCAGACGACGAAGCCGGCGCGTGCGGGGTCCTCGATCAGCCGCTGGGCGTACGTCGTGAACTGCTCGGCCGTGGCCGGGGGCGCGAGCCACGGGTGGTGCAGCTCGCGGCTGGCGCGGGCGAACACGGTGAAGGCCTCGCCGTCGGCATACGTGAGACGACGTATGCCGACGCGAGGCCCGGCGGCAAGGAAAGTGGTGCGGTGGGGCATGCCCGAAACCCTAGAACCCCGGTGGCGGGGTTGCTGATTGGGGGCGGCGCCACCTTGGGGGCGGGGCTGCCTTTGGGGCGGGGCTACTTCTTGGGGCAGGTCTCCGTCTTCTTCACGACGCCGATGTCGAGCGCCTGACCGTTCAGTTCGACGCCGGGGGCCGGGGTCTGGGTGCAGACCTTCCAGTTCAGCGGCCACAGGACATGGCGCTGGAAGCCGCTGACGTCGTGCAGGTCGACGCGGGTGCGGTAGTCCACCGTCTGGAAGACGTCCATCAGGGCCTTGCCCCTGAAGTCCGGCATGGGCGGACCGGCCGCCGCGGCAGTGGTCACGGTGAGGGCGGTCGCGGCGAGCACGGTGCCGGTGAGCACGGCTGCGCGCTGGATGAGAGGTGTCACTTCCGTCTCCTGATGAGGTAGGCCCCGCAGAGGGCACCGATCAGCCCCGTGCCGAGCAGTGCCATCCACAGAGGCATGGTCACTTCGGGGATCAGCAGGCGGATCTTGGTGTTGCGGGTGTTCTCGAAGATGAAGATCAGGCCGAGGATGCCGATGGCGGCGACGGTCAGACGTCCGGGTGTCATCAGCCCTTTGGCCTTGCCGCCGCCGCTGCTCTTGGAGTCGTTGGAGCTCATGCGGGACCTTCCGTCCGGAGTAGCGCCGTCGCCCCCTGGGCCCAGCATGAGCAGGTGGGCGCCGGTGGCGCACGCGGCCGGTACCCCTGGGGGTGGCTCGGTGGGCCTAACGGGTGAGGGCGGGTGGCCGCGGGCGCGGGGTTCCGGCTCACTGGGTGCAGGGAGTTTCCTCGGGAACGGAGACGGTCGATGACGCAGCAGGTCCACCTCGGCCGTGAGCAGGAAACGCTCCTGATGACGCTGTACCTGCGCGCGGTCGACAGCGGGCGTGCGCGGCCCGTCCTCGGTGACCCTCATGCGCAGCGGGTCATGGCGCAGATCGATTACGACTTCGGGCGGCTGCGGGGCCTGCGCGGTGGCGCTTCCCTGGTCGCGGCGCGTGCGCGGCGCTTCGACGCCTGGACCGCCGAGTTCCTGCACGAGCACCCGGACGCCGTGGTGCTGCATCTGGCCTGCGGCCTGGACAGCCGTCCGCTGCGCGTGGCGCGGCCGGCGTCGACCGTGTGGATCGACGTGGACTATCCGGAGGTCGTCGCGCTGCGCGAGCGCGTGTACGGGCCGGTCGACGGGGTGCGGACGGTGAGCGCCTCGGTCACGGAGCCGGGGTGGTGGGACGAGGTGCCTGCCGACCGGCCGGCGCTGGTCCTCGCCGAGGGGCTGTTGATGTATCTGTCGCCGGACGACGTCAGCCGCCTCGTGAACCGGGTCGTGGGACACTTCCCGTCAGGACGGCTGGTGTTCGACGCGGTGGTGCCCTGGGTGAGGTCCGTGTCCGGGCTCCACCCGGCGCTGCGCCGCGCGGACACCCGTTTCCGCTGGGCGCTGCACTCCCCCACGTCCTTCGCCCGCGCGCACCCGCCGCTGCGTCTCCTGAGCGACATCCCGGCCCTGGACGAACTCGGCCGCTGCCGCCGAGGCACGGTCTCCCGTACGGCCCTGCGGGGCCTCGGCAAGGTCCCTGGCGTGGGCGACGCCCTGCGCTTCGTACGCTACGGCTTCGCCGTGACGTCCTGACCGCACCCCGCACCCCGCGCCCAGGTCGGGGCCGACACCTCGCCCGGACGCCTCACTAAGCCCCTCGCCGGGCCCGCTCAACTCACTCCGGCCCCGCGCCCGGACGCCTCACTCCGCCCCTCACCGAGTTCTCTCAGCTCACTCTGGCCCCTCTCCCGGACGCCTCGCTCCGCCCCACACCAGGCCCTCTCAACTCACCCCGACCCCGCGCCCGGACGCCTCACTCCGCCCCTCACCGAGTTCTCTCAACTCACCCCGACCCCTCTCCCGGACCCCTCACTCCGCCCCGCCCTGTCACCTCACCCCACCCCTGCACCCCACCTCGTCCCTGTCACCCCACCTCGCCCCGCCCAGGGCCCTCTCACCCCAACACCCGCCCCTCACCCCAACACCCGCCCCTCACCTCAACGACGTCACCTCACCTCAACGCCGGCACCTCCACCCGCAGCTCCGCCGCACCCCCCACCGTCTCCGCCTCAAGGACCGCCGGCACCCCGAACGGCATCGTCAGGGCCCCGTCGCAGTGGCCGAAGCCGAAGTCCTCGACCATGGGGACGCCCAGCCCGCCGAGGCGGTCGGTGAACACGGCGCGGACCTGCTCGGACGGACCGCACTCCTCCCACGAGCCGAGAAGCACCCCGGCCACGCCCTCAAGCCAGCCGCTGCGCAGGAGTTGGGTGAGGTGGCGGTCGATGCGGTAGTCCTCCTCGTCGACATCCTCGATGCACAGCAGACCGCCGCGGGCGGACGGCCGGGCGTGCGGGGTGCCCAGGTCGGCGGTGAGCAGACTGAGGCAGCCGCCGGTCGGGACCCCGCGGGCGCGCCCCGGCACCAGGACCCGGCCGCCCGCGATCGTCTGCACCGTCTCGGGCGCGAACAGCGTGGCCTTCAGATGCTCCTGCGCCCGCGCGTTCTTGAGGAAGTCGGCCGCCGCCGTCATCGGCCCGTACAGCGTGGCCAGGCCGAGCCGGACCGCGAACGCCTCGTGGAGCGCAGTGATGTCGCTGTACCCCACGAACACCTTCGGCCCGGCCGCCCGCAGCGCATCCCAGTCGAGCAGATCGACCATGCGCTGCGCCCCGTAGCCGCCGCGCGCGCAGAACACCGCCGACACGGCGGGGTCGCACCAGGCGGCCTGGAGATCGGCGGCGCGCTCGCGGTCGCCTCCGGCGAGATAGCCCAACTCCGGGTGGGTGGAACGGACATGGGGCGCCACGACGGGGTCCAGGTCCCAGCCGCGCAGAATGTCCAGGCCGGCTTCGAGCCGCTCCTCCGGTACGGGACCGCTGGGCGCGACGACGGCCACGCGCGCGCCGGGCGCGAGCCGCTGCGGCCGGGTGAGGGGCGCGATGCCCCGGGGCGTTCCGGCATCGTCCCAGCCGCTCGCCATCGACTCTCCTTCTCGCCTCACTTGCTCAGCTCCAGTCTGGCGATCCCGGGCGGATTGAGCCCGAACACCTGGGCGTACAGGGAGAGTTCGGCTTCCAGCGCCCTGATCATCGTGTCCGCTCTGCGGAAGCCGTGCCCCTCGCCCTCGAAGGCGATGTACGCATGCGGGACCTGCCGCCCGGCCATCCGCGCGAGGAACCGCTCGCACTGGCTCGGCGGGCAGACCACGTCGTCGAGCCCTTGGAGCAGCACGAACGGCGCGGTGATGTGCTCGGCCTGGGTGTGCGGCGAGCGTTCGGCATAGCGGCCGCGGACCTCGGCGAGCGGGCCGATGAGCGACTCGAGGTAGTGCGATTCGAAGTCATGGGTCCCGGTGGCCCACGTTTCGAGGTCGAGCACCGGATAGATGATGGTGCCGCATGCGTACACATCGGTGGTAGCGAGCGAGGCCGCCGCCGTCCAGCCGCCCGCGCTGCCGCCGCGGATGGCGAGCCGGTCCGGGTCGGCGGTGCCCTCCTCGGCGAGCGCGCGGGCGACCGCCGCGCAGTCCTCGACGTCCACCACGCCCCACTGCTCCCGCAGCCGCTCGCGGTAGGCGCGGCCATAGCCGGTCGAGCCTCCGTAATTGACCTCGGCGACGCCGATGCCGCGCGAGGTGAAGTAGGCGACGGTCAGGTCGAGCACCAGCGGCGCGTGCCCGGTGGGCCCGCCGTGCGCCCACACGACATAGGGCGGCAGGGCATTGTCGGGCCCCCGATAACCGGGGTTGTGCGGTGGATAGATGTGGGCGTGGATGTCCCGGCCGAGCGGTCCGCTGAAGGTGCGCAGCTGCGGCTCGGGGTAGTACGCGGGGTCCACCGGGTCGTCGTGCGGGGCGCCGATGACCCGGGCGCGGCCCGTGCGGATGTCGAGCTCGACGACCTCGGCCGCGCTGCGCGGGCTCGCCCCCGTCCCCACGACACGGGAGCCGTGCGCGGCGAGCGTCGCCGACCAGGCGGTCCAGGGACCCGCCACGTCCACGACATCCGTGGTCTCGGGGTCGAGGATGCCGAGCGCGGTGGTGCCCACGCCGTGCACGACGGCCACCGTGCCGTTCTCCAGCGGGGCGAACCAGCGCTGCCCGATCGTCCACAGCGGACCGGCGAACTCCTCGGCGCGGGGACACAGCGCCGTCACGTGCAAGGCCGGTGCTTCGCCGTGCCCGGGCCGCAGTTCACCGCGGTAGAGGTTCCACCACCCGCTGCGGTCGGAGGCGAACAGGAGGGTCCCGTCATGGCCCCAGTCGGCCTGGGCGATGGACTCCTCGGGCCCGCCCGCGACCACCTGGGCCGTGCCGAAGGTGCCGTCCGCCGTCACTTCAGCGACCAGCAGCTCCGTACCCTCCCAGGGCATCCGCGGATGGTCCCAGCCGATCCAGGCGGCATGCCTTCCGTCCGGTGACACCTGGGGCGAGGTCACGAACCGGTGGCGTCCGTCGGACAGTTCGCGCAGCGCGCCGCGGTCGTCCGCGGCCGAACCGTCGAGCGGCACGGCGACCAGGACCCGGTGCAGCTCCTCGGGCCCCTCTCCGGTGAACTCCTCCAGAACGCACCACACTTCACCGCGTTCGACCCGGATCTGCGGATCGGCCCAGCGCAGCCCGCCGCCCACGGACGACACCGGAGTGAGCGCCCGCGGCACCGCTCCGGGCGCATCCGGCTCGTACCCGTACAGCCGCTGGTCAGCGAAGTCGCAGAAGACGACGAGCGGTCCCGAGGGCCCCTCGGTCCCGGCCCAGGGACGGCCGCCGTACTCGATGACGCGGCTGCGCACATTCCACGGCGCGGGCAGTACCGGCTCCGAGCGCCCGTCGGAGCGCCGGCGCACCAGGGCACGGCGGCCCGCTTCGGCCGGGCGCGGCTCGGTCCACCACACCTCGTCGCCGACGAAGCCGACCCAGTCGGGCCGGCCGTCGTGCGAGGCGGCGAGCGCGGCGTCGATCGGCGAGGGCCAGTCCCCGTATGGCTCGGTGCGCACCATGTCCCCCATCCCGCTAAGCCGTTCGCAGAAAGCGGCTCAGCACCCGTGCGCCGAAGTGCAGCGCCTCTACGGGCACCCGTTCGTCGACGCCGTGGAACATCGCCGCATAGTCGTAGTCCTCCGGCAGCTTGAGGGGCGAGAAGCCATACCCCGTGATGCCGAGGCGGGAGAACTGCTTGGCGTCCGTCCCTCCTGACATGCAGTACGGAACGACATGCCCTTCCGGTTCGAATTCCTCGAGAGCCGCGCGCATTTTCCGGTACGTGGCGGAGTCGACCGGTGCTTCGAGCGCGACCTCGCGGTGGTGGAACTCCCAGTCCACATGGGGTCCGGTGAGTTCGTCGAGCGTGGCCCTGAACTCCTCCTCGCCGCCGGGCAGATAGCGCCCGTCCACATAGGCCACGGCCTCGCCCGGGATCACATTGACCTTGTATCCGGCCTGCAGCATCGTCGGGTTGGCGCTGTTGCGTACGGTCGGCTCCACCAGAGCGGCGGCCCGGCCCAGCTTGCCGAGCAGGGCGTCCACGTCGAAGTCCGGTGCGTGGACGTCGGTCTCGACGCCGTGCAGCCGGGCCAGTTCGCTCAGCGCGGCCCGTACCGTCGGCGTCAGCCGCACCGGCCACTGGTGCTCGCCGATCCGGGCAATGGCCTGGGCGAGATGGGTGACCGCATTGGCCCGGTTCACCTTGGAGCCGTGGCCCGCCCGGCCCCGGGCGGTGAGCTTCAGCCAGCCGGTGCCCCGCTCCCCTGCCGCGATCGGATAAAGCGCCATCCCGGGGGCCGCGTGGAACGTGAACGCCCCGGATTCGCTGATGCCTTCCGTACAGCCCTCGAAGAGTCCCGCATGCCGGTCGGCGAGATAGCCGGAGCCGTCCTCGGCGCTGGCCTCCTCGTCGGCGGTGAAGGCGATCACGAGATCGCGCCGGGGGCGGATGCCCTGGCGGGCCCAGGAGCGGACGACCGCAAGGATCATCGCGTCCATGTTCTTCATGTCGATCGCACCACGACCCCAGACGACCCCGTCGCGGATCTCCCCGGAGAAGGGGTCCACCTGCCAGTCCTTGGCCTCGGCCGGCACGACGTCCAGATGACCGTGCACGAGAAGCGCGTCGGCCGAGGGATCGGTGCCCTCGATCCGTGCCACGACATTGGCGCGCCCGGTCGTGCGCTCCAGGAGGGCCGGTTCGAGCCCGGCGCCCGCCAGTTGCTCCGCCGCGTACTCCGCGGCGGGCCGCTCGCGGCAGTCGCCGCCGCCCCGGTTGGTGGTGTCGATGCGGATCAGGTCGGAGGTGAACCCGACCACCTCGTCGAGCCCGGTCGCATCGACCTCGCTGTCCGTCTGCTGCGTGCTCTGCTCAGCCATATTGCTCCTCGACCGCGGCGGAGACGACCGTGGTGACCGCCTTGAACGTACGAATCCCCTCATACATGGTCGGACTGGTGTATGCCACTCTCCGCTCGCCGGACCGCTCGACCCCCGGTACGACGGTGGCGGCCCCCGCCAGATGATCCGCGTCGAACTCGAGCTCCACGGTGAACGGCCCGCCCCGCACCGGCTCATGACGCACCGCCAGGGCGGCCGCCTCCTTCGCGGCGGCCCGGATGTCGGCGGCGGTACGGGCCGGGGTGCGGCACACCGCCGCATACCGCGACACATGATCCTTCACCGCGACCTTCAGCGCGCCCGGCGCATAGCCGAGGGCGTCCTCGCAGGTCAGATCGTCGCCCGTGACCAGGACCACCGGGACACCGAACTCGGCCACCACATGGGAGTTGAGCAGGCCCTCGCTCGCCCGCACGTCATTGACCCACACGCCGGTGATGGAGTTGGCCAGATACGTGTGCGCGAGCACCCCTTCCGTACCCGCGCCCGTGTGGTAGCCGACGAAGGCGATGCCGTCCACGTCGCCGTGCTGCACGCCCTCGACCATGCTCAGGGACTTGTGCCGTCCGGTGAGCATCTCGGCCCGGTCGTCGAGCTGTTCGAGGAGCAGATTGCGCATCGACCAATGCGCCTCATTGATCAGGACTTCATCGGCGCCGCCGTCGAAGAAGCCGAGCACCGCGGCGTTCACATCGGACGTGAACATGGAGCGGCAGCGCTCCCACTGCGGATGGCCCGGCAGCACGTCGGCAGGCCAGGTCACACCGGTGGCGCCTTCCATGTCGGCGCTGATGAGGATCTTCATGCGGAAGACCGTACGCGTTGCGCCGAGGCGGAACCAGAGCTGTGGATAACTGTCGCTGGACTGGACCTCTGGCTTTTCCACAGGGGTTGCCAGGCACCTCGGCAACACCCTGCAGCAGGGCAAAGATTCGCTTATGCGGCACAGTGACGGCAGCAAGGACAGTGACCGCGACAAGGACAGTGGCGCCGGCACGTGCACTGACCGCGGCATGGGCGGCGACCGGCAGCAGGAGGCACGGGTATGAAGACCATCGGGCTGATCGGCGGGATGAGCTGGGAGTCGAGCGCCGAGTACTACCGACTGCTCAACGAGTTCACCCGCGAACGCCTGGGCGGGCTGCACTCCGCGCGCTGCGTGCTGTACTCCGTGGATTTCGCGGAGATCGAGGAGCTCCAGGTGGCCGGCGCGTGGGACGCGGCCGGAAAGATCCTCGCGGACGCCGGGCGCAGTGTGGTGGCCGCGGGCGCGGACATGGTCCTGATCTGCACCAACACGATGCACAAGGTCGCGGACGCGGTGCAGGAGGCGATCCCGGTTCCGCTGGTCCACCTCGCCGACACGACGGCGGACGCGGTCACTTCGGCCGGAATGCGCCGCGTGGGCCTGCGCGGCACGGCGTTCACGATGGAGCAGGACTTCTACCGCGGCCGCCTCGCCGCCCACGGGCTCGACGTCCTTGTGCCCGGCCCCGAGGAGCGCGCGCTCGTGCACCGTGTCATCTACGAGGAGCTCTGCCTGGGCGTCGTACGGGAGGAGTCCCGCACCGCGTACCGGGCCGTCATCGACCGGCTCGTCGGGGAGGGCGCGGAGGGGGTCGTCCTGGGCTGCACCGAGATCGAGCTGCTCATCGGCCCCGAGCACAGCCCCGTCCCCGTCTTCCCAACGGCACGCCTGCATGCGCAGGCTGCGGTGGATCTGGCGTTGTCCGGCAGCTGAAGCGAGAACCCGGCCCGCCCCGCCATCGCCCTAACGGTCCAAGTGCCGCGCCCAGGCGAAGCAGTACAGCCCGTAGCAGCAGAACCCGAGCCCGATCACCGTCAGGAGGGCCGGTCCGAACGGTTGGCTCAGGACCTCGCGCAGCGCGGCGTCGAGGCCGCCCGAGCGGTCGGGGTCGTGGGTGAGCGCCGCCCAGCCGAACAGCACACCGACCATACACAGCGCCAGGCCCTTCGCCACATGCCCCACGCGCCCCAGCCAGGTGTACGCGGTGCCGGTGGTGCCGGACCGGCCCTTGCCGTCGAAGGACTTCAGGAACTTGTCGGTGAACCCCAGACGAAGCAGGTTCACACCGATCCCTATGATCACCGCGCCGACCGCGGCGACGAGCGCCTGGCCGGCCGGCAGATCCATCAGACGGGCCGTCGCGTCGTCGGTCTTCCGCTCGTTCCCCTGCGCCCCCGAACCGAGCGCCACCTTGAGCGCACTGGTGCCCAGAGCGCCGTACACGATCGCCTTGCAGCCCGACAGGAGGCGCTTCCACGTCCGCCTGCGCGCGAACCGGTGCCCGGCCGCGGCCTCGATCAGCTGCCAGATCACCAGGAGGTACAGGCCCACCGCGGTGGCCCACACGATCACCGCTCCGTACGGCCGGTCCGCCAGCTCGCCGATGGCTCCGGTCGGCGAGGCCTCGCCCGAGTGGTCACCGACCGCCAGCTGCACGGCGAGCCAGCCCACCACCAGGTGCACCACGCCGTAGGCGATCAGCCCGAGGCCGGCCGCCCGGTCCACCCAGTCGCTGTTGTCCGCGCGGCGGCCCAAGCGGCGGGCCCGGCGGGAGAGTTCCACCATGGCGGGACGGATAGCCCGGCCTGCCGTATTTACACTCCGGCGTGATCCATCCGACAGGCCTTGGCCGATATACGGCAGGGCTCGGCCATCCGGCCGGCCTCAGCCGACCCCTGCCGCCACTCGCCCCGTCACCCGTCCCGCCGGACTGAGCTGGCGCACGAGGAATTCCTCCGTGTCCGCCGCGAAGAAGCCCGAGATGCCGCGCATCAGTTGCAGGGCCGCGGTGACCCGGCCGGGCAGCGGCCGCGGCAGTGCGGCAAGCGGCAGGGCGTCGAGGCGCGGGCCGGTCCCCGCCGCCTCCAGGGCCAGTTGGGCCTGTCCCGTGTCGCCCGCCCGCAGGTGTGCCAGCGCGCGCCGCACACCGCCCGAGGCCCGCTCCACCACCGCGAGCAGTGAGGTGATGCCCGACAGATCCTGGGCGTCGGCCGGCTGGCAGGACAGGGGCCCGGTCACGAGAATCCCCTGCTCCCGTGCTGCCAGCCGCAGTTGAGTACCCGCGTGGTCGAGGATCTTGACGATCGCAGTCAGCCGCCCGGTGTCGTAGGACGCCATGGGGATCTCCCCTTCACTCAAGTTCGCTCAAGGCCGGTCCGCCCGATCGTGCGGAGGGCGCGGTTGCGCGCACCTTCAGACCTATCTCCCGGGCACGCGGGCCGCGAACCCCCGGGAGGGGGCGCACATCCTGCGCAGAGGCGCCCGCCGACGGACGGCGTGCGCCCGTGGGCGCGAGATGCGCCGCCACGGACCGATTGCCTCAACTCCACCCGGGTACACGGAAGTTCTTCCCGCTCGCACACCCGGGAGTTCCTGCCCGCCCCGGCACCCGGGATCCCCTGCCCGCCCGCCACCTCCGGAGAGCAGTGATGGCGCAGTCCACCGTCCGGCGCGCCACCCGAAAGACCGGGGGCCGCATCCGCGGTCGACGAGAGCGACCCGTCGCGCCGCCGCGCGCCCCTGTCCCCTGGCTTGTCCGCGCCCTGGTGATGCTGCTCGCTTGCGCCGCGATGGTGGCGTTCGGCGTGGTGCTCGCCCGGCTCACCCTGCAGCCGTCCTCCGCCTCGGTACCGCTCACGCACACCAACCTGCGCCCGGGCGACTCGATTCGCGACTATCTCGCACAGCCCGCGTTTCGCGACACCGTCAAACAGCTCGGCGGCAACATCCTCCTCGGAGTCCCCTTCGGTGTCCTGCTGCCGCTGGTGGCCCCAGGAGCCCGCGGCATCCTGCGGGTTCTCGCCCTGACCACCCTGGTCATGCTGGCGGTCGAGGTGGTGCAGGGCGCGGTGATCACCGGCCGCGCCTTCGACATCGACGACGTCCTGCTCAACACCGGTGGGGCGCTGCTCGGTTATCTCCTGATCGGCCGCCGGCTCTCCCGCTCGATCCACCCACCGCGCCGGCGCCGCTTCTGGTGGTACGGAAGGCCTGATCCGGCTGCGGAAGATCCTCGTACGAGCCGTAACACGAGTCGCCATACGAGTCGCCATACGAGTCGCAAGCGAAAGTAGCCAGGAGCCCACCGCCCTCAGCCGAGCCCCGAACTCATCGGCCCGCCACCCCTCCCGTACCGCACCGCCACCGTCTCCGCCACGATCGAGACCGCGACCTCCTCGGGCGTACGTCCCCCGAGGTCGAGCCCGATCGGCGACCTCAGCCGCCCCAACTCGGCCTCCCCGACGCCCGCTTCCCGCAGCCGCCGGTTGCGGTCCTCATGGGTACGCAGCGAGCCCATCGCCCCGACATAGGCGACCGGCAGCCGCAACGCCAGCTCCAGGAGCGGCACATCGAACTTGGGGTCGTGGGTCAGGACGCACAGCACCGTGCGCGCGTCGACGGAGGTGCGGGCCAGATACCGGTGCGGCCACTCGACCACGATCTCGTCCGCCTCGGGGAAGCGGGCCCGCGTGGTGAAGACCTCACGGGCGTCGCACACCGTCACGTGATAGCCGAGGAACTTGCCCGCCCTGACCAGTGCCGCCGCGAAGTCGATCGACCCGAAGACGATCATCCGCGGCGGCGGCAGGCTCGACTCCACGAACACGTGGAGCCCGCCCGGGCACCGCGAACCGTCCTCGGACAGTTCCACGGTGCCGGTGCGGCCGCCGTCGAGCAGCGCCTTCGCCTCCTCGGCGAGCGTCCCGGCCGGCGCCGACGCGAGCGGATCCGACGGCGGATCCGACGGCGATCCCGACAGGCTCCCCTCGTACGACCCATCCGCCCGCACCACCAACGCCCGCCCCACCACCTCGACCGGCCCCCGCACCACGCGTGCGAGCGCGACCCCCTCCCCCTGTACGGCGGCCTCAACAGCCTTGCCGTACAGGGAGCGTTGACCGGAGTCGGCACCCACCGGTGTGACCAGAATGTCGATCACCCCACCGCAGGTGAGCCCCACCGCGAAGGCCTCCTCGTCGCTGTACCCGAACCGTTCGAGCACGGGCACGCCGTCCGCCAGGGCCTGTGCGCACAGCTCGTAGACGGCGCCCTCGACGCACCCGCCGGAGACCGAGCCGACGACCGTGCCCTCGGCGTCCACGGCGAGGGCCGCGCCCGGACCGCGCGGCGCGCTGCCGCTCGCGCCGACGACCGTGGCGACGGCGAAGGCCCGGCCCTCGGACAGCCACCGGTTCAGGTCGGCGGCGATGTCAAGCATCGGGGGACTCCCCGGCGATGACCCGGTCCGGACGGATCGGCAGCTGCCGGTGCCGTACGCCGGTCGCATGCCATACGGCGTTGGCGATCGCCGCGGCCGCACCGACGACGCCGATCTCTCCGACGCCCTTGATCCCGATCGGATCGCCGGGCATGGGGTCGTCCACCCAGTCGGCCTCGATGTGCGCCACATCGGCGTGCGAGGCGACGTGGTAGCCCGCGAGGTCGGCGCCGACGAGAGCGCCCGAGGCCCGGTCGCGTACCGCTTCCTCGTGCAGGGCCATGGAGACGCCCCAGACCATGCCGCCCACCAACTGGTTGCGTGCGGTCAGCGGGTTGACGATCCGGCCGGCCGCGAACATCCCGAGCATCCGCCGCACCCGCACCTCACCGGTCCCGGGATCCACGGCGACCTCGGCGAACTGGGCGCCGTAGGAGTGCCGTTCGGCCGGTTCCTGTCCGGCGAGCGCGGCCGTGCTGTCCGAGCGGACCGTCAGGCCGTCCGCGGGGATGTCCGCGCCGAGTGCGAGTCGCTCGCGCAGCTCCTCGGCCGCCGGAGTGATCGCCCAGGCCCAGGAGCTGGTGCCGGCCGAGCCGCCCGCGAGCCAAGCGGGCCCGAACGCACTGTCCCCGATCCGGACGTCGACCTGCTCGGGCGCGACCCGCAGCGCATCGGCCGCCACGATCTGGAGCGCTGTCCGCGACCCCGTACCGATGTCGGCCGCGGCGATCCGTACCGTGAACGTGCCGTCCGCCCAGGCCGTCACCGCCGCCGTGGACGGCACCGCGAAGGCATGGAACGTGGCCGCGGCCGTCCCCGTCCCGAGCAGCCAGCGCCCCTCGCGCCGTACCCGCGGACGCGGATCGCGGTCCGCCCAGCCGAACCGCCGGGCACCCTCCTCGAAGCACGCGAGCAGATTCCGCCCGGCGAACGGCAGCCCGCTCAGCGGACCCGCCGCGGGCTCGTTGCGCAGCCGCAGCGCGACCGGGTCGGTCCCGCAGCGCTCGGCCAGCTCGTCGAGCGCGGATTCGAGCGCGAAGGAGCCGGGCGCCATGCCGGGCGCGCGCATCGACGTCGGCGTGGGCACGTCCAGGCGGACCACCCGGGCGCTCGTGCGGTGCGCGTCCGCGTCGTACAGGACACGGCCCGCGGCCGCCGCCGGCTCCACGAACTCGTACACACTCGAAGTCTGACTCACCGAACCGTGCGACAGCACCCGCAGCCGCCCGTCGGGGTCCGCGCCGAGCCGTACCCGCTGCGCCGTGGGGCTGCGGTAGCCGGCCAGGCTGAACATCTGCCGGCGGGTCATCGCCACCCGCACCGGCCGCCGCAGCTCGGTGGCCGCCATCACGGCCGCGATCTGATGCACCCGTACGCCCTTGGATCCGAAGCCTCCGCCGACGTGCTCGGAGCGCACCCGCACCAGGCCCGGGGCCAGGCCGAAGGCCTTGGCCAGGTCCTCGGCGACCCAGCTCGCGCCCTGATTGGAGTCCAGGACCTCCAGGCGGCCGTCCTGCCAGTACGCGGTGGCGGCGTGCGGCTCCATCGGGTTGTGGTGCTCTTCCGGCGTCGTATACGAGGCGTCGACCACCACGGCGGAGGCCGCGAGCCCGGCGTCCTCGTCTCCCTTGGCGAGGGTCGCGGGCACGACGCCGTCCACGCCGTACGCGTCCGCGCGCTCCGCAGAGAAAGCCGTGTCATGCGCCTCGGCCGCGTACTCGACGACCAGCGCGTCGGCCCCCGCCCGCGCCTGTTCGGGCGTCTCAGCCACGACGAGCGCGACGGGCCAGCCCCAGTGCGGCACCCGGTCGTCCTGGAAGGCCCGCACCGTGGGGTCCGGGGCCATGCCCATGAGACTGGCGTAATCGCCGTCCACGCGTGGGGCGTTGAGGTGGTGCAGCGCGGCCAGGACGCCGGGCATCGCGCGGACGGCGGCGTCGTCGATCGCCCGGATGCGGCCCCGCGCGATCGTGGAGAGCACCAGGCTGCCGTGGGCGAGCCCGGTGAGCGGGATGTCGCCGGTGTAGCGTGCGGCGCCGGTGACCTTCTCGCGGCCTTCGACGCGGGTACGGGAGGTACCGAACGCGGTGGTGGTGGGCAGCGTGGTGGTCATCGGGCCGTTCCCTCCTGCTGGAGTTCGGTGAGCACCGCGATCGTCAGGTTGCGAAGGAGCGTCACCTTGTACGCGTTGTCCGCGAGCGGCACGGCGGCGGCGAGCTCGGCGTCCGCGGCCGCCGCGAAGGAGGCGGCCGCGGCGGGGGCGCCGAGCAGCGCGGCCTCCGCGGCCCGCGCACGCCACGGCCGGGACGCGACGGCGCCGTACGCCAGCCTGACGTCCTGCACCACCCCGTCCCGTACGTCGAGGGCCGCCGCGACCGAACCGATCGCGAAGGCGTACGAGGCGCGCTCGCGCACCTTGCGGTAGCGGGAGCGGACCGGCGCGGGCGGCAGCGTGACAGCGGTGATCAGGGCACCGGGCGGCAGCGCGGTCTCGCGGTGCGGGGTGTCGCCGACGGGAAGGTAGAAGTCGGCGAGCGCCAACTCCCCTTCCCCTTCTTGCGTGCGATACGAGACCACCGCGTCGAAGGCGGCCAGGGCGACGCCCATGTCCGAGGGGTGCACGGCCACGCAGTGGCCGGACGCGCCGAGGATGGCGGCGTTGCGGTGCTCGCCCTCGACGGCGGGGCAGCCGCTGCCGGGTTCGCGCTTGTTGCAGGGGCTGCTGATGTCCGTGAAGTAGCCGCAGCGGGTGCGCTGGAGCAGATTGCCGCCGACGGTCGCCATGTTCCGCAGCTGCCCGGACGCCCCGGCGAGCACCGCCTGGCTCAACGCCGCGTAGCGGCGGCGTACTTCGGGGTGGGCGGCGAGATCGCTGTTGGTCACCGTCGCGCCGATCCGCAGACCGCCGTCCCCGGTGACCTCGATGCCGTCGAGCGGCAGCTCACGGATGTCGACCAGCCGCTCGGGGCTCTCGACACCGGCCTTCATCAGGTCGACGAGATTGGTGCCCCCGCCGAGGAAGCGGGCGCCGGGATCGGCGTCGAGCAGCGCCACGGCGCCCTCGACATCGGTGGCGCGCCGGTAGCTGAACTCCTTCATGCCGCGGCCTCCTCGTCACGCGCGTCCCGTACCGCACCGGCCTCGGCCGCATGGGCCACGGCCCGGACGATCGAGGTGTACGCCCCGCAGCGGCAGAGATTGCCGCTCATCCGCTCCCGGATCTCCTCCGGCGTCAGGGGCTCCGGCGGGGCCCCGGGATGCACATCACCGGTCGCGGCGCTCGGCCAGCCGGCCGCGTGCTCCTCGATCACGGCGATGGCCGAACAGATCTGCCCGGGTGTGCAGTAGCCGCACTGGAAGCCGTCGAATTCGAGGAACGCCTGCTGTACGGGGTGGAGTTCACCCTCATCGGCGCCCTGCCCGGCCACCCCTTCGATGGTGGTGATCTCGCGCCCTTCGGCCGCGACGGCGAGCTGCAGACAGGACAGGGAGCGGCGGCCGTCCACCAGGAGCGTGCAGGCCCCGCACTGTCCGTGGTCGCAGCCCTTCTTGGTGCCGGTCAGATCGAGCCGCTCGCGCAGGGCGTCGAGCAGGGTGGTGCGGTGGTCGACGGTCAGCGCGTGCTTCTCGCCGTTGACGTGGAGGATGATGGCGCCGGCCGTCTGGGATGCGGTCGGATCGGACGTGATCATGAGCTAGCCCTCTTTCGCGTGGCCGCGGTGGGGGTGCAGACCGGGCCCGCCGGATCGGCGGTGTCCAACAGCTGCGGATCTCGGTACTCTGGAGCCAAGCGGACAGCTGTCCGTTAACCCGGAACGTACCGGACAGCTGTCCGCTTCGCAAGAGAACACACTCGCGGGCGAACGCGCGGCGCGAGAGAACACGGCCACGGCCACCCGAAGGGACGCGGGGAACGTGGCAGGAGGAATGAGGCAGCCCATGGCGGAGCAGCGACCGGACGAGCCGCAGAAGCCCGCCGCCCTGCGCTCGGACGCCCAGCGCAACCGTGAGCGGATCCTCGAGGTCGCCCTGGCCGAGATGACCCGCGACCCGGAGGTACCGCTGAGCGCGATCGCCCGCGCGGCGGGCGTCGGGCAGGGCACCTTCTACCGGAACTTCCCCAGCCGCGACGCACTGGTCCTCGAAGTGTTCCGGCACGAGATGACGCAGGTGGCCGAGAGCGCGGGCCAGCTCCTGCGGACCATGGCACCGGACGAGGCGCTGCGCGCCTGGATGGACCGCCTCGCCGAGCACGCGCTGGCGAAGGCCGGCCTGATGGAGGCGCTGCGCCGCGCCATGAGCGCGACCGGCGCACAGAAGCCCTCGCCCGCCGACCTCATGGCGGCGGTGAGCACCCTGCTCACCGCGGGCCAGGAGGCCGGCACGATCCGCACCGGGGTGACGGCGGAGGACTTCTTCTACCTGATCGCGGGCCTGTTCAGCATTCCGGCCGACGAGCAGTGGAAGGAGCGGTCGACGCGGCTGCTCGATCTGGTGATGGACAGCCTGCGGACCGGGGCGCCCAGCTGATCGCCCCGGTCACTGAATGCTGATCGCCCCGGTCGCTGAATACCGATCGCTCCGGTCAGCGAATGCCGATCGCCCCGGTCACCCGATCCTCACGGCCGCCCCGCCACCAGCCACCTCGACGGCAGCTCGATACGTGAGCCGTCCGGCGTGAAGTCCGTGGTGATCAGCGGCATCTCACCGCTCGCGAGGATGCCGAGACCGGCCGCGGCGAACAGCTCGGACAGGGCCTCGTCGGAGACCTCCGCGGGGGCGATGCCGTGCTGGAACACCGGGAGCAGCTTGGGCGGCGGGCCGGCCGGGCCCTGGGCGAGGCCCATCAGGATCGGTCCCGCCCGTTCGGAGAGCTCGACCACGAAGGCGCGGCCGCGCGTACCGACCAGAGCCGCGATCGAGTCGACGAACGGGCGGCGGTCGACGGGTTCGCACTGGTGCAGGACACCGCGCATATAGACGTTGGCATCGCCGAGCTCGTCGTGCAGCGCCTCTATGGCCGCCTTGTCGACCGCGTCCAGCTGCCGGTACTCGGCCCGGCCGGTCGTGTCGGGTGCGGCGTGGTCCGCATGTTCGGCGTGGTCGATCGCCGCCTGCGAGAGGTCGACGCCGACGACGCGCGGGAAGCGGTCCGCGAGGAAGCGGGTCTGCGTACCGTTGCCGCAGCCCAGGTCGACCAGCGGCAGGCCCGGGGCCGCCAAGTGCGGTTCGGCCAGGGCGAGATGGAGCCCCGCGGTGAGTGCGGGCTCCGCATCCCAGAACACCGCGCCCTGTTCTTCCGGCGCTTCGCGCCAGAATCCCTCCCAGGCCTCTTTGTACCGGCTCGTCACGCTCATGACCGACTCTCCCCAGGTTGCCGCATGTAGAGATCGGTCTACCCTCGGCAGGGGTCCCCGGACAACCCACGGGCGCACACCTTCACTCATCGTTCGAGCCGCGCACGCCTCTTGCGCGCCTTCGCGCGCCCCCTGCCTCACCTGCGGCAGCGGTCAGCCCCTGCGCTTGGGCAACGCCAGCTCGAACCAGACGGACTTGCCCGCCGCGGTCCGGTTCGCGCCCCACTCGACGGCCACCCGCTCGACCACGTTCAGACCGCGTCCGGCCTCGTCCTCGGGTCCGGCGCTGCACAGCGTGGGCAGGGTGTGGTCGTCGTCCTCGACCTCGCAGAACAGGACGTCGGTCCGTACGAGCCGCAGTTCGATCTGTCGGCTGTGCGCATGCCGTACCGCATTGGTGACCAGCTCGCTGACCAGCAACTCGGCGTTCTCCACCGCCGATTGCAGCCCCCAGGCCACCAGCTTCTCGCGCACCAGGCGCCGCGCACGACCCACCTCGCGCGGGTCCAGGGCGAGCCGCCAGTTCGCCACGTCCTGCCGCGTCACCCCGTTGAGCCGGGCCATCAGGAGCGCCACGTCGTCCTTGCGGCCCCCGCGGGTGTTGAGCGCGCGGATGATGGTGTCGCAGGCGTCGTCCATGGACGCGGCCGGGTGCGCGGCCGATTCGCAGAGGGTCGCGAGGCCCACGCCGATGTCCTCGCCGCGCATCTCGACCAGACCGTCGGTGCACATCACGAGCCGGTCCCCGGGCTCCACGGACACCCGTACGGTCTCGAAGGGCACTCCCCCGACACCGATCGGCGCGCCGGTCGGCAGGTCGAGCAGCTCGCTGCGGCCGTCCACGGCGCGCACCACGACGGGCGGGATGTGCCCGGCGTTGGCGATCTGCAGCTCGCCGGCGATCGGGTCGTACACCGCGTACAGACAGGTCGCGAGGTACTGCTCGCCGAGCCGCTGCGCGAGATCGTCGAGATTGCGCAGGAGCTGCGCGGGCGGCAGGTCGAGCGCCGCCATGGTCTGCACGGCGGTCCTCAACTGGCCCATCATCGCAGCCGAGTTGAGCCCGTGCCCCATCACGTCGCCCACGACGAGGGCGGTCCGCGATCCCGGCAGCTTCACCGAGTCGAACCAGTCGCCGCCGACCCGGCCGAGCAGCGTGCCCGGCAGATAGCGCGTGGCGATGTCACAGCCCGCCATGCGCGGGGCGATATGGGGCAGCATCGAGTCCTGCAGGGTTTCGGCGACGCTCTCCTGGTACGTGTACATCCGTGCGTTGTCGAGCACGAGGCCGGCACGCGCGGCGAGTTCGGCTCCGGTGACGCGGTCCATATCGTTGAAGACCGCCCGTTCCGGGTGGCGCAGCAGGATCATGAAGCCGAGCACCACATTGCGGGCCTTGAGCGGCACGACCAGCATCGAGCGGTTGTTGATCAGCGGCCGGATGTCCCGCTTCTCGAACTGCGCCGCGATCTTGGTGCCCATCTCCTCGCTGATCCGCGGCACCAGGACCGGCTGCCCGGTCGTCATGCACTGGAAGAACGGCGTGTGCACCGGGAACGGCATCGACTCGCCGACCGGCACCACGTCGTCCCAGCGCCCCGGCTCGTCGGTGTGCTCGAGGGCGACCCGGTGCCACATCGTCGTGGCGTCCGGCGGTCCGTCGGGGAAGCCCTCTCCGGCGACGACCTGCTCGCGCAGATACGTCCCGGCCACATCGGTGAACCGCGGCACGACGGCCCGGCTCACCTCGACGATCGTCTTGGCCAGGTCGAGCGAGGTGCCGATACGCCCCGAGACCTCGTTGAGGAACTCGAGGTGCTCCCGCACGGCGGCGTACTCGAGGTCCATGGCCTCCTGCGCCTCGCGCGCCTGCGGGACCACCGCTCCCTGCGCCGCCGCCTGCCGGCGCGCACGCCGCTCGGCGCGCCGCGGCACGCCCCAGTCGGGCGTGACGGGCACACGGTCGCTCTGGCTGAACTCCAGGACGGGATAGCCGAGTTCGAGCACCTGGGAGACGATCCGCGAGCTCTCGCCCACGCTCATGCTCGGCAGGATCTCGGGCAGCCTCCTGGCCAGCTCGTCGGCGCCGTCGAACTCGGTGTGCAGCGCGAAGCCGGGAGCGATCCGCTCCACCACACCGGATTCCTCGCCCTCGTGCAGGCCCGCGGCGTCCGCCGCGAGCACGAGCAGCCGCTCGGGTCCGGGGCCGACCAGCGGATAGGCCCACCACAGCACGTCGATGCGGTCGGGCCCGTGCGTGCCGAGCCGCGCGCGGCCCGCTGCCGTGTAGGAGGTGCGTCCGCCGAGCGAGGCCTCCAGATCGGGGCCGAGCTCGCGGTACGCCTCGTAGTCCTCGTACGCCCCGAGTGCGCGGGGCTCGTCCGGGAGCGCCCCGGAGACGGGCAGCAGGTCGACGGCGGGGCGGCCCACCGCCTCCTCGCGCGTGTGGCCGAAGAGCCGGCGTGCGCCGGTGCTCCAGTGCGAGACCAGGCCCGCACCGTCCACCACGACCACGGCCAGCGGGATGCGGCCGGTCACGGCGTGCTGCGCGTCCGGCTCCTGGCCGTCGTCGTGCCCCATGGGTTCACCGTGCCCCTGCAGGGGATCCCTGGACCGGTCCATCGTCGGGGCTCCCCTCCTTCCGCTCGCGCCCGAGGGCGCGCCGAAGATCTGTGTCGACATCAACCACGGTACGGCGACGACGCCTCGGGATGTGCGGCAACGCGGAAATAGGGGCGCACACATGCCCTCGTACGCGAACGATCAGTCCTCGTGGCCCAGTTGGAGATCCCGCTCGGTCCGTCCGCCGCCCGCGACCTGCAGCACCGTGGCCACCGGCGGATAGCCCGCGGCGATCACCGTGTACTCGCCGGAGGACAGATCCACGAAACGGAAGGTGCCGTCGGGACCCGTGGTGAGGGTGTCGACCACATTGCCCGCGGCGTCGAGCAGGGTCACCCGGGCGTCCTCGACGGGCCGCCCGCCGCCCGCCCGTACGGTGCCGCGCAGGACCGCGCCGCCGGCCAGCTCGATGTCCTGCCGGGTCTCGCGCGAGGCCTGCACGCTGACCGGCAGCGCGGCCGGGCGGAAGGCGGGGGCGCTGGCGGCGAGGGTGTACTCGCCCGCCACCAACTCGTTGATCACATAGGTGCCTTCACGGCCGCTGCGGGTGCTGGCCACCACCTCGCCGCGTACATCGGTGAGCGTCACGGCGGCGTCGCGTACGGGAGAGCCCTCGGCGGTCATGACGACTCCGGCGAGCCGTCCGGCGCCGCCGAGCACCACGTCGAGCTCGACGGGCCGCTCGCCCACGGTCACGGAGACGGCCTGCGGCTGGTGCCCGCCGGCCGCCGCGATCAGGACGTAGGCGCCGGCGCCCGGCGTGGACAGCGCATAGCGCCCGTCCTCTCCGCTGGCGCCGCGGCCGATCTGGCGGCCCTGGACGTCGATCAGGGTCAGGGCCGCGCGCGGCACGGTGCTGCCGTCGGAGTGCTGCACCGTTCCGCACACGGGCACACCGGCCGCGTACGCAAGGCGTGCCTGCGGGATCTGGGCGGCGGGCTCGGCGGCGGGGGTGTTGTGGGACACCAGCGGTTTCTCCTTCAGGAACAGAGCGAGGACGAAGCCGAGCAGCAGCACCGGCACGAGATAGAGGAAGATCCGCGGCATCGCGTCCGCGTACGCCTGGATGTAGCCGTCCTTGAGGGCGGGTTCCATGGCGTGGACGAGCTGCGGGGTGATGGATTCCGGGTCCGGCAGGTCGGCGCCGGAGGGCAGCCGGTCGGCGAGTGCGTCGGTGAGGCGGCTGGCGAAGAGCGTGCCGAAGACCGCGGCGCCCACGCTGCCGCCGATCTGCCGGAAGTAGTTGTTGGCGCTGGTGGCGGTGCCGAGGTCGGAGGGCGGCACCGCGTTCTGCACGGCGAGGATGAGCACCGGCATGATCAGGCCGATACCGACGCCCAGCACCGCCATCCAGATGCTGTATTCGAGCTGGGAGGTGTCGGTGTCCAGGAGCGAGAGCAGCCACATGCCGGCGGCGGAGGCCAGCCCGCCGACGATCGGATACACCTTGTAGTGACCGGTCTTGCTGATCAGCTGCCCGGAGACGATCGAGGCGATCACGATGCCGCCCATCATCGGCAGCATCAGCAGGCCCGACTCGGTGGCGGTCGCGCCGTCCACCATCTGCAGGAAGGTCGGCAGATAGCTGGCGGCGCCGAAGAGCCCGACCCCGATGATGGCCCCCACCAGGCCGGTCAGGTTGAAGGTGGCGTCGCGGAACAGGTGCAGCGGGATGAGGGGCTCGGCGGCGTACTTCTCCGCGACGAGGAACAGGACCGTCGAGACCACGGCACCGGCCGCGAGTCCGAGGATGACCCGGTCGCCCCACTCGTACTCCGTACCGCCCCAACTGGTCAGCAGCACAAGGCAGGTGGAGGCGGCCGCGAGCAGCACCGAACCGAGGATGTCCAGGCGCGGCCTGACCTTCGGCTTCGGCAGCTTGAGCACGGCGGCGACGACGGCGAGGGTGATCAGGCCGAAGGGCACGTTGAAGTAGAAGCACCAGCGCCAGGAGGCATGGTCGGTGAAGAAGCCGCCGAGCAGCGGGCCGGCGACGGAGGCGAGACCGAAGGCGGCGCCGATCAGGCCCATGTAGCGGCCGCGTTCGCGCGGCGGGACGATATCGGCGATGATCGCCTGCACACCGATGAACAGGCCGCCTGCGCCGATGCCCTGGACGGCGCGGAAGGCGATCAGCTCGTCCATGGAACGTGACCAGCCGGCCAGCGCCGAGCCGATCACGAAGACGACGATCGCGAACTGGAAGACGCCCTTGCGCCCCCACAGGTCCCCGAGCTTCCCGTAGATCGGCAGACCGATGGTCGAGGTCAGCAGATACGCGGTGATGGCCCACGGCATCCGGTCCAGACCCTGCAGATCGCCGACGATCTTCGGCAGGGCGGTGGCGACGATCATCTGCTCGAGCGCGGCGAGCAGCAGGGCGAGCATCAGCCCGAGGAAGACCAACTTCACCTGTCGCGGGCTGAGTTCGGCGGTCGTCTGCGCGGGTGGCGGTCCGGGCTCCTGCGGGGGCGCCTCGCCGGGCGCTTCCTTCACCAGTGTGGTCCCGATCGTCCCGCCCACGGAGCCGCTCCCCTCGTCGCGCTTATCGCTCAATTCCCGCCGATACGCGACAACTGCGATAAGCGCGACGAGTTACGGCAGAAAACCCTCGACGGTCGAGAACCACTCGAAACGGTGACCGGGGCAACTACCCTTTCGAGTGGGTCACTTGGGCGCGCCTGCGCGACCTCACGCCGCGGGCTTCTCCATCTCGGCGGCCAGCTTGGCCAGCACGGCGTCGTAGATCCGGCCGAGTCCCTTGGGCGCGAAGGTCTTCTCGAAGAAGCCGCCGATGCCGCCGGCGCCGTTCCACACGGTCTGCACGACGACCCGCGCCTTGCCCTCGCCGGCCGGGGTGACGGTCCAGGTGGTCACCATCGAGGAGTTGCGGTCCTTCTCGACCAGCTGACCGTCGGTGGGCTCGTCGACCTCGAGCAGGCAGTCGCGGATGCGCTTGCTGGTGGCCTGCAGCTTCCAGTGCACGAGGGTGCCCTTGCCGTCGCCGCCCTCACGCACCTCGTACTCGCTGAAGTGCTCGGGCAGCAGCTTCGCTCGCGTACCGCTGTAGTCCGCGATCGCGTCGAAGACATCGTCCGGCTCCGCCGCGATGATCCGCTCGGTCACGGCTTCGACCTGGGCCATGGTCTTTCCTCCACTGCTGCGTTACGGGGTCGGCCGGACAATTCGTCCGGCCGGCCCCATTGTGTCGCGCCCCATGGAGGAAGCGGTACGCGGGTCGGTCAGGCCTTGACATAAACGGCGCGACTGTACCCGTCGAGCTTCTGCACGAGGTACGGACCGGCGAGCTCGAAGCCCGTCGGCAGCTCGGCGACGCCCTGGCCGCCGACAGTCGCGTAGGTGAGCCGCACTTCCCCCTTGTCGACGTGGTACGTCCCGTCGATGTGCACGATCCCGGACCACACGCACTGCACCTTGGGCGGGCAGGGCGCCACCAGGTCCTGCATCGCGAAGCTGCCGTCGCGTGCGAACGTGATCCGGCGCTCGTACGCGCGGTCGGCGCCGCCCCGGGGCGAGATCCAGGTGCCGGTCACCTTGCGCGGGGCTTGGGCGTGCCGGCCGGTTTCGGGGCCGGGCCCGGCCGCGGCCGCCGTCGTACCGCCGAGAGCCGGGGCGAGCAGTGCCGCGGCCAGGACGTATCCCCACAGGCGAGTTGATCGAGTCATGCGGCCAGGGTGGCGACGGTCCGCCACCCCGGCAACGCGGGTACGGCCGACTGGCTGCAGCCGCGCGACGAGATGCGTGGCGCCTACGAGGCGGCCCAGCGCCGGATCGTCGCCTCGGCCGCGGCCCGGTCCTCGGCCGTCAGCTTGGGGAGCAGCGTGCTGTGGTTGGTGTCCGGGGCGACATAGAGGTGCGAGTCGAACGTGCTGGGGGTGAACTTCTCCGCGCTCCACGGATCGTTCTGTCCGTACAGGAACATCATCTGCCGCCCCCGGGTGGCCACCCAGGTGCTGATGTCGAGCATCGGCAGGGCCTGGTGGCGTCCGCGCATCTCCTCGGGGAGCACCGAGTTGGGCTGGTAGAGGTCCGGGTAGCGGCGCACGTCGCGCAGGTGCCGGAACTTGAGGTCCGCCCAGCCCAGTTGCGTGGCCGCCTGGTGGTAGTAGGGGCCGTTGGCCGCCGGTCCCTGGCGCTGGTCGGCGTAGATGCTCAGGCCGTTCGCCGAGACCCATGTGTAGAGCTCTTCGTCGGTGGCGGCGGCAGGGTCCGGGATCGTCGCGCAGTTCTCGGGCTTGCCGCTCTGCCAGAAGTTCCACACCTGGTCGAGCACGGCGAACTCGTATGCGCGGTCCGCTCCGCCCAGGTTGGCGAAGGTGTAGCCCTTGGCCGCGGCGGCGGCCTCGAAGCGCGGCAGCAGCGCCTCGCGGCGCACCAGCATCTCGCGCTGGACGGCGTTGAGGGCCGCCCGGCACTCGGGGGTGCCGACCGTGCGGAAGAACTCCTCGTACACATGGTCGTCCTGGTTCACCGCGTCGTTCGGGGCGACGTACGCGACCACCGCGTCCAGGTCGGCCGGGTAGAAGCGCTCGTGGTAGACCTGCGTCATACCGCCCTTGCTGGCGCCCGTACCGAGCCACTTGGCCTGGTAGAGGGTGCGCAGGGTCTCGACGATGCGGTGCTCGTCGGTGGCCTCCTGCCAGATGGTGAGGTCCTTCCAGTCGACCTGCTCGGGGCGCGAGGAGCCGAAGAAGCGGTGCTCGACGCTGATCTGGTTGGCGTCGAGGAGCGTGGTGATCTCACGGGTCGATGAGGACAGGGCGTATCCGCCCGTGTAGAAGACGACGGGCGCGGCCGTGGACTTGTGCCACAGCGTGAGGCGCTGCTCGAAGGTGCCCTTGGCGGGGTCGCGGTGGTCGACGGGCTGGGTGAACGTGAGCGCGTAGAGGGGGAAGCCGCCCTTGTCGGCCACGGAGACGATCTTCACCCCGGGGAGCGCGGCGAGCCGGTCGCCGATGTCGGACTCGGTGGCGGACGTGGCGTCGGCTTCGGCGGCCGTGACGGCGGTCGCGGTCGCGGGGAGGGCGGCGGATCCGGTGAACAGGGCGGCCAGGATCGCGGCGGTTATCGCGGAGCGGCGCATGAGGGGTCCTTTCAGGGCAGGCGCGTGGGCATGAGACTGCTCGGACGGGTACGACGTGGGGCTGCCCGGACGGGTGCGACGTGGGGCTGCCCGGGCCGTACGGGTGGTGGCTATTCGGGCCGTACGAGGTGGGCTCGGCCGTCCGGGAAGCGGATCGTGACCGCGCGATCGGCGGCGACCTGGACGTCGACCGCCTCGCGCAGGGCCCCCGGATGAACGGTGTCCCGGGACAGGGCGACGAGGGAGACGTGCACGGTCCCACCGCCGGGATGGCGCGCGAGGTGCAGGCACGGGACGGCGGAGTGCGGGCCATGGGAATTGGCCGCTATGTCCCGCGCGACGACGGCGTCGGCGTCCCAGCCGTACAGGCCCGCCATCGCGCTGCTCAGACCGTCCTCGGTGCGGGCCAGGGCCCAGTGCTCGCCCTGTTCGGCGGCCGGCCGTACGGATCCGGCCACCGCGTGACCGCCCTCACGGAGACCGAACGGGACAGGCGCCTCATGGTCCTCGGGACCGTCCACGTGATGCACCCGCACCTCCCACGGCCCGTACAGCAGGCTCGTCGTCAGAATGCGGAACTGCCCCTCGTATCCCGTGAGTTCGGCGGTGTGCCACGAGGAGGCCGTACGGCCCTCGCAGGACAGCGGGTGGATGCGGCGGCGGCGTGAGGCCGTGCCGTCCGGGGCCACCAGGGCGATATGGCCGTCGGTGTTGCGCACCCACGCGTGCGGCGCCGCCTCAGGCGCCGTGGCCGTGGAGTAGGTGAGCTTGGCGTAGTGCGGATCGTCCTCGCCGGGGCCGTCCGGCTCGTTGTGGTCGCTTCCGTGGTTGACCAGGCGGACGATGCCGTCGTGCCGGGTACCGTGCAGCAGCCAGCCCGGTGCCGGCAGCGCTGTGTACTGGTCGCCCGTCTCGATGGGTAGCGGCTCCTCGCGGTCCGTCCACACCGGGTGCTCGGGAGACAGCAGCAGTCCGAGGAAGCCCTTGCTCCCCCAATACGGCGAGGCCGGACCGGAGTACGGCTGCGTGCTCGGCAGGAACGTGTCGTACCAGCCGAGCGGCAGCAGCCCGCGCCGGTCCGGCACACCGCGCTCGGCGAAGTGCCGGGCCACTGCGGAGGTGAGGCGCCGGGTCAGTCCCGGCGCGAGCGGGGTGCAGTCGGCGAGCGCGCCCATCCACACGGGGGCCACGGTGGCCAGGCGGTACGTCAGCGAGCGGCCCTGGTGGACGGGGGCGCCGTCGCCGCCGAAGAACTGCGGGTAGGTCTGCAGGAATTGGCGCAGCCGGTCGCGGTACAGCGCCGTCCGCTCGTCGGCCTGCGCACCTGCGATCCGCGACCAGAGGAGCGGGTACAGGTGCAGCGCCCAACCGTTGTAATAGTCGAAATTGCGGCCGTCGCCGTCGGTGTACCAGCCGTCGCCGACGTACCAGTCCTCGATCCGGGCGAGCCCGTCGTCGATGTCCTGCCGGCTGTGCGGCGCGCCGACGGAGGCCAGGAATTCCTCCGACACCACTTGGAAAAGGCGCCAGTTGTTGTCCCAGGTGCGACCGCCGACGAACCCGGAGAACCAGTCCACGGTCCGCTCCTGGACGCGCGCGTCCAGCTTGTCCCAGAGCCAGGACCGGGTCTCGTGCAGGGCGACGGCGATCGACGCAGCCTCCACCATCTGCTGCGAGCAGTCGGTGAGTTCGGGCCAGGCCTCGGCGCTGTCGCGGTCGACTCCGTTCGCGAGGCCCTGCGCGTATCGCTCGATCAGTTCCGGCTGCCCGCCGGACGAGCCGGCGATCCGGCAGGCGGCGAGGAGGAAGGACCTGGCATAGCCTTCGAGGCCGTCCAGGGTCACGCCCGACCAGCTGTTGCGTCCCGGCAGTCGGTACTGCGCGAAGCCCGGCGTGGCGTACGGCACCAGGGCGTCCAGCATCCGGTCGGCGAGCGCCTCCCAGTGCGCCCGGGTCCAGCCGGTGCGCGGTGAGCGGAGCCGGTCGGCCGGGGGGAGGCGCAGATAAGGGGTGGTCATGGCTGCTACTCCGTCAAGGTGCTCGGGTCGACCGGCGGCGTGGGCAGACCGAGGGCCGCCATCTCCGCGACGCCCTCGGAGTCGATGGGGTAGCCCCACTTGCGGAGCAGGAAGTCCGTCAGGTCATGGCGCGTGACGCGGCTGAGGTACGTACCGAAGGCGCGGTAGCGGAGATGGCCACCGGTCTGCCAGTCGGACTGCGGGTTCTCCACGCGGATCAGCCGGTGCAGTTCCGGCCAGATCCCGGTGCCGAAGGCCAGCTCCAGCTGACGCAGCGAGACGAGCTTCTCGTAGGCGCTGAAGGTCCGTTCGAAGTTCACGCCGTCCGCGCCCAGCTTGGGCAGAGCGGACTGGAACCAGTTGAGACCCGTACTGGGGCTGACCGTGAGGAGGTTGGAGGTCTGGCCGAAGATGCGCTGGGCTTCAAGGGAGTAGATGTTCACCGTGACCTCGGTGAGTCCGGCCGGCCGGTAGGCGAACTGCTGATGCAGATGCCCGAGTTCGTGATAGAAGCCCCAGCCCCGGTCGCGCAGCCCCTCGACGGTGAGGAGGCGGTCGAGATAGGCCCGGGGGAAGGCGTTGAAGTGATGGGTGGCGTAGGCGCCGACCCCGGTGGGCACCTTGGTGACCTCGATGAAGTGGTACCGGCCGGCCTTGCGGGCGTGCAGCGGGCGCGAGCCGTCCAGGCCGCTCACCTGGGCATGCGAGGCGATCACCCGCTCGACGAGTCGCATCAACTCGGCGTGGTCCTGGTCGCGGTGGAGGAGGGCCGCCTCGCGGGTCACGGTGACAATGGCGTACGGCGAGACGAGTTCGACCCACGGGGCGGAGGCCCGGGCGTCCAGCTGGTCCTGGAAGGCGCCCTCGGGTGTCTTGCCGAGCTCGAAGACCGCCATCCGCTCGCTGCCTGCGCCGAAGGTGACCTGGGCGCGCTCGCCGTCGCCGGCGAAGCGCAGGTAGACGGGGCCGCCGTACGGGTCGGAGACGGTGTTCAGGCCGGTGGTGAGGGGGTAGTTGCGCGGGGATCGCTGGGCGGCGCTCTCGTGGTGGTTGTCGTACGTGCCGATGTGCAGGGTCGGCAGGACACCGTCCAGCGGCCTGACGGTGAGGGTGAGGTCGACGCCGGGCGGGGCGTAGCGGCCGGTCGGGATGAAGTCGCTGCCGCGGAAGGTGGTGGCGAGGCGTGTGCGCTCGGACTCGGCGGCGGCGAAGGCGCTGACCTGAAGGCTCGCCGGTGTGGTGGCGCGGGAGGTGCCGGCGCCGGCGCCGATCAGGGTGGCGGCCCCTGCGCCTGCGAACGCCGAGAGTGCGGTGCGGCGGTTGAGGACGAGGTTGCGCATGGGAACTCCTGGTCTCTTAGGGAGGGGTGGAGCGGGCGGGGCGGGCGCGTGGGGGTAGGTGGTTGCCGTCGGGGAGATGCGAGTGGGTGGGCGGTTTCCACCTGGGAGGTGCGTGGAGGGGGAAGGGGGTAAGCGGTTGCTGTCAGGGCGTGCGGTGAGCCCGGGGGTGGGCCCGGAAGGGGTGTGGTGGGCCCGGAAGGGGTGTGGTGGGCCCGGAAGGGGTGTGGTGGGCCCGGAGGTCTGCGAGGAGGTCCGGATGCGGTGCGGTAGCCCTAGACGCGTAGTTCCAGGTGCAAGGCGGTCTCCGGACTCGCCAGGCCTGGAGAGAGCGGCGTTGTCAGTGATGGCCGATAGCCTGAATGGGGCTCGGCCCCCGAGGAGGGCGGGGTCTGTCCGGGCACCTAGGGCCTGCCCTGCGGATCAGGCCCGCCGCCCCTTCCGAGCACGAGGCACCGCCGGCCCCCTTGCACTGCGGGGCGCCACCGAATCCCGTACACCCCGAGGCGCCACCGAATCCCGTACGACAATGTGCGTCCCGAGCCGCAGGGTCCCTGTCATCGGCTCACGCCAGTCGTCCTCGTCCTCCGGAGGCACCGCGAGGCGTACGGCCTGGCGGCCCATCTCCTCCAGCGGGACATGCACGGTGGTCAGCCGGGGCCGCAGCTCCTGCGCGACCGGCACATCGTCGTAGCCCACGAGGGAAACGTCCTGGGGCACCCGTACCCCCGCCTCCTCAAGCGCCTGCAGGGCGCCGGCCGCAACGATGTCGTTGGCCGCGAACACAGCCGTGAACTCCAGCTTCTCCTTGAGGAGTTCGGTCAGCCGACGCCAGCCGAAAGCCCGACTGAACGCTCCGGGCTGCTCCAGGCGCGGATCCGGTGTGACACCGCGCAGCTCAAGGGCCCGGCGGTGCCCGGCGAGCCGGTCGCGCGTGGTCGACAGGTTCGGCGGGCCGCCCAGGTAGAGGATGCGTTCGTGGCCCTGGGTGAGCAGATGGTCGGTAATGGCGAAGGCGCCGCCCTCGTTGTCGTACTCCACCGAGGCCGTCGGCGCGCGGCCGCCGAGCGACGGACGCCCGCACAGCACCAACTTCGAGCCTCCCGCGTCCAGTTGAGCGGCGCGACGGGTCAGCTCCGAGGTATACGTGCGGTCGGCGACGGCGCCGCCCACCACGATCACCGCGTCGGCGCGACGCTCGTGCATGAGGTCGATGTACGCGAGCTCCCGCTTGGGGTCGCCGTGGGTGGAGCACACCAGGCACAGGCGGCCGCCCTGCGCGGCCTGCTGCTCCACTCCGCGGGCGATGTAGGCGTAGAAGGGGTCGATCACGTCGTGCACGATGATGCCGACCGTGCGGCCCGATGCCCCTGCCAGGGCGCGGGCATGGGCGTTGACGACGTAGCCGAGCTGCTCCATCGCCGCCTCGACGCGGGTGCGTGTCTCGCCGGCGACCGGGTAGTTGCGGTTGAGCACCCGTGAGACGGTCGCCGTGGAAACCCCCGCCAGCTTGGCCACGTCGGTGACCGTGGCCCGGCGCTGCCCGTCCGTCCCCGAAGTCCCGCGCATCTGACTCATCCCCCGCCCTCACCTGTGCCGGTGCCGATCGTATTGCAGTGTCCGCCGGCTCGCGGCGAGCAGTCGACGCTCATGCGATCCGCTCCAACTCATCAGCGTGTACGGGATGGTTGAGCGGTACGCCGCGGGCGAAGCGGGCGAGTTCGTCGACCGCGAGGGCGCCGAGCCGGCCGATCTCGTTGCCCTGGGCGCCGGCCAGATGCGGGGTGAGGAACACGTTCGGCAGCCCCCACAGCGGATGTCCGGCCGGCAGCGGCTCCGGGTCGGTGACGTCGAGTACCGCGTCGATCCGTCCGCTCACCAGTTCCCGGGTCAGCGCCCCGGTGTCGACGAGACGCCCGCGGGAGGTGTTGACCAGGAGCGCACCCGGACGCAGGAGCGCGAGGCGGCGCGCGTCGATCAGCCCCCGGGTCTCCTGCGTGTCCGGCGCGTGCACGGTGACGGCGTCGCTGCGCGCCATCAGCGCGTCGAGCTCCACCACCTCCACGCCCAGCAACTCCGCCTCGGCCGGTGTGAGATACGGGTCGTGCAGCAGCACCGTCACGTCCAGCACCCGAAGCAGTTCGATCACTCTCCGGCCGATCCGTGAGGCGCCGACCACGCCCACCGTGATCCCGTTGGTGCCCAGCCAGTGGTGGTGTCGCAGGTCGCCGCCCGTGCGCCTGGTGCGCCGCTGTCGGTAAAGGGAGGACAGCGGGAAGGCACGCTTGGCGCCGAGGATGATCGCCGCCAGGGTGAACTCGGCGACCGGGACCGCGTTCGCGGCCGCGGCAGACGACACCGCGATCCCCCGGTCGTACACCTGTGGCGACAGAAACGGCTTCACCGTGCCCGCCGCGTGGATCACCGCGCGCAGCCGTGGCGCGCGGGCGAGCACCTTCTCGTCGATCGGCGGGCATCCCCAGCCGGTGAGCAGCACCTCACTGGCGGCCAGCGCCTCCTGCGCCGCGGGCGTCTCGAACTCACTTACTCCGTACGGGAGTTGGAGATCGGCGACGCTTTCCAGGCGAGCCCGGACGGTCGTCGGGAAGACGTCGTCGAGCAACTCGGGGTCGAGCACCAGCAACGTTCGCGGCCTGTCCGGTTCCTCGTCAGTGGATCGCACCCTGCCTCCGGACAGTAAGCGTGTACTACGGGACGTCTGGAAGTTAGGGAGGACTTGACCTTGCCGTCAAGCGGTTCGAGCGAAAACACCGGAAGAATGCCCGCTTTTCCGTGGTTCTGGCGTGGCCTGCGGCAGCAAGTAACTCGCTTGTTTCTTCAGGTGTATTGACGCCAGGGTTAAGCGGTTACTACGTTCCCGCTCCATGACCGATACGGCAACGAGGAGGCCGCCGGTGGAAACCGGCAAGGCGTCCACGCCCGCCCGCGCTCCGGGGATCCCGGGCCGGCGGCTCACGCTCTGGCAGCGCGTCAAACGCGACAAGGTGATGCTGCTGCTCACCCTGCCCGGCCTGCTCTACTTCCTGGTCTTCCACTACGTGCCGGTGTTCGGCTTCATGGTCGCCTTCCAGGACTACGAGCCGTACCTCGGCTTCATGCACAGCCCGTGGACCGGACTCGACAACTTCGCCGCGATCTTCGAGGATCCGAAGTTCTGGTCGGCCCTCGGCAACACCCTGCTGATCGCGGGCATCCAACTAGTGTTCTTCTTCCCGCTGCCAATCGCGCTCGCCCTGCTGCTCAACAGCGTGCTGAGCAGCAAGATCCGGCGCTTCGTGCAGAGCGTGGTCTATCTGCCGCACTTCATCGGCTGGGTCATCATCGTCTCGCTGTTCCAGCAGATCCTGGGCGGCGCGGGTGTCGTACCGGATCTGCTCGACTCGGTGGGCCTGCCGCGCTACGACATGACGTCCGACCCCGAAGCGTTCCCCTGGCTGCTCACCTTGCAGCTGCTCTGGAAGGACGCCGGCTGGGGCACGATCATCATCCTCGCCGCCCTGCTCTCCATCGACCGGGGCCTTTACGAGGCGGCGGCCATCGACGGCGCGAAGGCCTGGCGGCGGATGTGGCACGTGACGCTGCCCGGCATCGTCCCGGTGATCATCCTGCTGCTGATCCTCAACCTCGGCATGGTGCTCTCCGTCGGCTTCGAGCAGATCCTGCTCCAGCGCGACGCGGTGGGTCCGGACGCCGGCGAGGTCCTCGACACCTACGTCTACTACCACGGCGTCCGCGACGGCCAGTGGGGCACGGCCTCCGCGGTCGGTCTGATCAAGGCCCTCGTCGGTACAGCCCTGGTGCTCGGCGCCAACAAGTTCGCCCATCGCCTCGGTCACGAAGGGATCTACCGCCGTGCCGACAGCTGAATCGGTTCGCCCGCCCTGGATGGAAAAGCCCACCATCCCCGGCCAGGCGCTGAAGGGCCTGGCGCTCACCCTGGTGGTGGCTGCCGTCGTCTACCCGCTGCTCGCCGTCATCGGCACCAGCTTCGCCAGTCAGACGGATGTCCTCAAGGGCAGCGGTCTGGTCCTGTGGCCGGATCACCCCACCCTGGACGCGTATCGCACCGTCTTCCAGGGCGGTGTGGTGATGCGCGCTCTGATGGTGAGCCTGCTCATCACCGTGACCGGCACCGTCGCCAGCGTGCTGGCCACCATCGGCATGGCCTACGGCCTCTCCCGCCGCGATGTGCCGTTCTCCCGGTTCATCCTGATGGCCGCGCTGTTCACGATGCTCTTCAACCCGGGCATCATCCCCAACTTCCTTCTGGTGAAGGAGCTGGGCCTGTACAACACCTTCGCGGCTCTGGTGGCGCCGGTCCTGGTCAGCGCCTTCAACCTGGTCGTCCTGCGGGCCTTCTTCATGAACCTGCCGCAGGAGTTGTACGACGCGGCGAAGGTGGACGGCGCGGGCGACTTCCGGGTCCTGCTGCGCGTCGTCCTGCCGCTGTCGAAAGCCGTGATCGCCGTGATCAGCCTGTTCTACGCCGTCACGTACTGGAACGCCTTCTTCAACGCACTGCTCTACCTCGACGACTCCGAGAAGTGGCCGCTGCCGATGGTGCTGCGCACCTTCGTGCTGCAGGGCCGCTCCATGGACGGCGCCGTCGCAGGCGAGGCGCTCGCACCGCAGCAGTCGGTGCAGATGGCGGTGCTGGTCATCGCCGTGATCCCGATCCTGCTCGTCTATCCCTTCCTGCAGCGCTACTTCACCAAGGGTGTCCTCACGGGCGCCGTCAAGGGCTGACGCCCCTGCCTCGCGCCGACCCCAACTGCCTCTTCCGCACGGCCGTTCCACCCTTCCCCCCGCTCCGGCACGTTCCTCATCCTTAGGAGACCCTCAGGTGTCGAGCTCCACCGAGATCAACCGTCGCTCTCTGCTCCGTCTGGGCCTGGGCGCAGGCCTCGGCCTCGCCGCCGCACCGCTCCTCGCGGCCTGCGGCGACGGCGGAACCCAGGCCAAGGCCGGGGCGAAGGACGCCGCGCTGCTGCCGAAGACCACGCCTCGCAACATCGGCCTCAAGCCCGATCTGCCGGGCACCGCGGCCGGCGTGCCGAATGGCTACTTCACCTACCCGGCACAGCCCACCGCGTCGGTGAAGGGCGCTCCGCTCAAGGGCGCCAAGACGGTGAAGGCCACGCTCCAGACGTACGCCCCGCCGCCGCCCGGACGCGACGAGAACGCCGCCTGGCAGGCCATCGAGAAGAAGCTCGGCGCCCAGGTCGACATCACCATCGTGCCGGCCGACGACTACCCGACGAAGTTCTCCACGATGGTCGCGGGCGACAACATCGCCGACATCTTCATGTACCCGGAGACCGGCGGCGCCGACAACAAGGCCGGCTTCCTGGCCGCCAAGTGCGCCGACCTCACGCCGTTCCTGGCCGGCGACAAGGTGAGCGCCTACCCGAACCTGGCCGCCATCACGAAGGCCGCCTGGCAGGACGGGATCTTCGGCGGCAGGCTGTACGGCATCCCGATCTCCCGTGCGGGCTCGGGCGGCGTGGGCTTCTACCGCCATGACCTGTACGCCCAGGCCGGGGTGGAATCGCTCGACGATCTCACCGACGTCGCGGCGTTCGTGGAGCTGTGCAAGGATCTGACCCGGCCCAAGAAGGACCAGTACGCGCTCAGCGCCACCGCCATCAATCTCCTGGCCATGTCCTACGGTGCGCCGTACGACTGGCGCCTGGAGCAGGCGAGCGGCAAGTTCACCCTGGACCTGGAGACCGAGGAGTTCCGCAAGGCGGTCGAGACGGCCCGCGAGCTGTACAAGGCCGGCTGCTACTACCCCGGCTCACTGGCGATGACCGCCGCACAGAAGGAGAAGTACACCGGCTTCTTCAAGAACGGCAAGGCCGCCTATGTCTACGACGGCATGCCCGCCTATCTCACGCCCAGCACGGGCTACTTGGACGCGATGGCCGGCGTGGACAAGAAGTTCGACCCGCGGCCGATGACACCGATCGGCTCCTCGGCGGTGGCCTGGCCCAACAATCTCGCCCTGTCGTACGTGTTCATCAAGAAGGCCGACGACAAGCGGGTCAAGCAGCTCATCGCCCTCGCCGACTTCGCCGCCGCCCCGTTCGGCAGCGAGGAGTACACACTGATCAACTACGGCGTCGAGGGCGTCGACCACACCCGTGACGCCAAGGGCAACCCGGTCCTCACCAAGCAGGGCACGCAGGACACGGTCGTGCCGTGGAGGCTGTTCGGCTCGGCCGTCCCCGACCTGTTCTCCACCAGCTCCGAGGTGGGTGTGCGGCATCTCCACGCGGCGTACTCGAAGATCATCCCGCTGATGCTTCCGAAGGAGTACGCCGGTTACTCGTCGCCCACCTGGGACTCCAAGGGCAGCGGCAGCCTGTTCACCCTCAAGTCGGACGGCCTCAAGGACCTCATCTCGGGCCGCAAGCCGATGTCCGCGTACGACCAGTTGGTCAAGGACTACCTGGCGCAGGGCGGCGAGCAGGCGCGCACCGAGTTCCAGGAGGCGCTGCAGCAGGGCAAGAAGGTGACCGCCAAGTGACCTCGTACACCAGAAGACGCGCCCTGACGCTCGGCGGCGCGAGTGCCGCCGCGCTCGCCGTCACGGGCATCGCCCGGGCGGCGTCGGCCGAGCCGACGCCCGGCGCACCTGGCGTCGGCGACCCGCTCTACCCGACGCTCGGCAACGGCGGCTACCAGGTCACGCACTACGACCTGACCTTCGACTTCACGCCGGTGACGTACGACTTCACCGGCGTGGTGAAGATGTTCGCCCAGGCGACCCAGCACCTCTCGGCGTTCAATCTGGACACCGACGGCCATGAGATCGACTCCGTCAAGGTCAACGGCCGTGACGCCTCATGGGAGTTGAGCGCAGGGCTGACCGGCCAGGAGCTCACCGTCACCCCGGCGAGCCCGCTCGCGAAGTCGGTGCCGTTCACCGTCGAGGTCCGCTACCACGGCAACGGCAAGGCGCCGCGGGCGAGCGTGACGGGCTGGAACTTCGGCACCGACGGCGGCTTCGCCTGCGCGGCCCAGTCCTCACGCGCCGACACGTTCTTCCCCTGCAACGACCACCCGTCCGACAAGGCCACGTGGACCTTCCACATCAGCGCCCCGGAGGGCTTCGTCGCCACGGCGAACGGCGAGCTGCTCGCCAAGTCCCCGCGCCCGGACGGCTCCGCGGTCTGGCATTTCGCACTGCGCGAACGGATGGCCACCGAACTGGTCGGCATCGCGGTGGTCAAGGGCACGTATCTGTACGGGACCAGCCGCCGCGGTCTGCGGCTGCGGCATGTCGTACCGCAGGGCCAGGAGGAGAAGTACGCGCCGATCGTCGAGCGCACGGCGGACCATCTCGATTGGGCGGAGGCCAAGTTCGGCCGCTACCCGTTCAGCGTGTACGGGCTGCACATCTACGACGGGTACAAGGCGGCCCTGGAGAACCAGACGCTGTCGCTGTTCTCCACCGCGTGGTTCAAGCTCAACGCGGCGGGCCATCCGACGTACGAGAACACGATGATCCACGAGCTCGTGCACCAGTGGTACGGCGACTCCGTGACCCCGAAGGACTGGCAGCAGGCCTGGCTGAACGAGGGGCCTGCCGTGTACTACCAGCGTCTGTACAGCGCCGAGCAGGGCTGGGAGGACTTCGAGGCGCTGATGAAGGGCTACTACGCGAGGCTCGGTTCTGACCGAGCGCTCAACGGGCCGCCCGGACTGCCCAAGGCCCTGGGCGGGTTCAACATCTACCAGGGCGGGGCGCTGGTCCTGTACGCGCTGCGCAAGCAGGTCGGGGACGCGAAGTTCGAGCAGATCATGAAGGTCTGGCCGCGTCGCTTCCATGACTCGACTGTGGACAGCGAGGACTTCATCCGGCACGTGGTCGACCTGACGGGCGACGCCTCACTCGACGGCTTTCTGCGCGACTGGCTTTTCGGCTCGGTGAACCCGCCGATGCCCGGACACCCCGATTGGACGGTACCCACGCCATGACCGACGACCTCCGCCTGGGCGTGCTCGGTTTCGGCCTGCGCGCCTCGCTGGCCCTGACCGCCCACCGCCCCGGCGGGGGCTCGGTGGTGACCGCGGTGGCAGACCCCGACCCTGCGGCGCTGGGTAACGCCGGGTCACGGCTGCCCGCAGCGGCCCTGCACACCGACCACCGGCGAGTCCTCGACGACCCCGACGTGGACGCCGTCCTGATCCTCACCCCGGACCACACGCACGCCGAACTGGCCTGCGAGTCACTGCGCGCGGGCAAACCCGTCCTGGTCGAGAAGCCCTTGGACATCACCGTCGAGCGCTGTGACGACATTCTCCGTACGGCCTACGAGACGGGGACCCGGCTGTACATCGGGCACAACATGCGGCACATGCCCGTCGTACGCCTGATGCGCGACCTGGTCCTCGGCGGCGCCGTCGGTGAGGTCAAGACCGTGTGGGTTCGGCACTTCGTCGGCTACGGCGGCGACTGGTACTTCAAGGACTGGCACGCCGAACGCCGCAACACGACGGGGCTGCTGCTGCAGAAGGCCGCCCACGACCTCGACGTCGTGCACTGGCTGGCGGGCGGATACGCCGCCGAAGTGCAGGCGCTGGGCGACCTCATGGTGTACGGGGACAACCCGGACCGCCGTGCGCCCGGCGAGCCGAAAGCGGACGACTGGTACACGAAGGACGGCCACTGGCCACCCGCCACGCAGCGGGCGCTCAATCCGGTGATCGACGTCGAGGACGTCTCGATGCTCAACATGCGCCTGGACAACGGAGTGTTGGCCGCCTACCAGCAGTGCCATTTCGCGCCCGACTACTGGCGCAACTACACCGTCATCGGTGACGCGGGCCGGCTGGAGAACCTCGGCGACGGGCCCGGCGGATGTGTGAAGGTGTGGAACTCCCGGCGGTCCGGCTACCGCCCGGACGCCGACGAGGTGCACGAGATCCCCGCCGTACAGGACCTGGGCAACCATGGTGGCGCGGACCCGCTCCTGATCGACGAGTTCCTCCGGTTCGCCCGCGACGGCGCCCCGACGGACACCTCTCCGGTCGCGGCCCGGATGGCCGTGGCGGCGGGGGTGCGGGCCACCGAGTCACTACGCGACGGCGGCACCCCACGGACCGTCCCGCCCTTGGCCCCGGAGCTCGTGGCGTACTTCGAGCGGGGACAGACGCGGGACTAGGGGATGCCTTGTGGATCAGGCCCTAAAGCGCCGAGCAGGTCTCGCACGGTAACCGCGTTCACCGCTCTCGGGCACGCCTGCCAGGGAATCAACAACCTTCTCGCCCTTACTACTTGACGTCTGATGTACACGCTTACTACGGTCTCGGCTGCTCGACCAGCGCACCACACCCCGTGTCCCGACACACCCGTGGGAGCAAGTCTTGAGCCCTACCTCCGCGAGACCAGGCCGCCGCGCCGTCCTCACCGCGGCGGCCGCCGCCGGAGTCAGCGCCCTGCTGCCGACCGCGCGCCCCGCCGGGGCCGCGTCGATCCAGGCCGTCACCCTCAACCTCACGGCTCGGACATCCGCCGCTTCCCAGCGGACCCGGCTGGCCTGCGCCATGCCGGCCAGCGACTACCTTGCCACCGGCGCCTACGTCCCGGCGGGCGTCCGGGTCACGCTCGCCGTCTCGGCCCCGGACGGACTGGTCCCGAAAGCCGTCGTCGGCATCCCCGACCCCTACGGCACCAACGCCCGCTCATACACGCTCTCCGCCGGGACCAACACCCTCACCGACGCCCACGGCGGCCCACTCCAGCTGATCTTCATCGGTAGCGGCGAACAGGCGGCCGTGACGCTGGGCACCGGCATCCTCGCCATGCCCACCTTCGTACACGGCACCACCAGCGAGTCCACCTTCCAGTGGCAGCTCGACAACTACCCGGGCGCGGGATACGTCCAGCTCCGCTCGGCGCACGCCCTGGTCACCCTGTCCCGTGCCACCGCCCTCACCTATCGCGGCGAGAACCACGCGACCCTGCTCGACGCGTATGAAACGGTGCTGGCCTCGCACGCCACCTTCAGCGGGCTGTCCGGCACCACCGGCCTGCATGCCCGCAACCCGCTGCCGTACCACTTCGTGAACGTCACCAAGGTCCCCGACGGCTGGGGGGCCTTCGCCTCCAGCTCGGGCTTCATGGGCTTCCCCGACGCCTCCGTGGTCAACCTCGCCTCGGAGAGCCGGCTGCGCACCGCCGCCTGGGGCACGTACCACGAACTCGGCCATCAGCATCAGCAGTCCGCCGTGAAACCGGCCGCCCTGACGGAGGTCACCAACAACCTCTACGCCCTGTATGCCCAGCGCACCCTGGGCCTCACCTCCCGGCTGCTCACGAAGAACGGCAGCGGCCTGGACGAGTACGACCAGGCCTTCGCGGCACGGAACGCCGGCACGGCCTACGCGGACCTCCCGGTCTGGGCGAAGCTCGTCCCGCTGTGGCAGCTGTACCTGGCCTCCGGCGTCGGCCTGTGGCAACTGGTCCACCGGCACATCCGCACCGACAACCCACCCGCCGCCACGGACGCCGACCGCTACGACAACCTCGCCGTCTACGCCAGCCGCGCCATGGGCCGCGACCTGACCGGCTTCTTCGCCGACAGGTGGCGCTACCCCCTGACCGCTTCGGGCCGCTCCCGGATCGCCGCCCTCGGCCTGAACCCGCCGTCGTCCGATCTGAGCACCCTGCGCGAGTGACGCGGAGGCTCCCGCCTGCGCGAATGGCGCAGAGGCTCCCGCGTGCGCATCGGCCGCCCCCGACCCCGCCTCCCTATGGCGGGCCGGGGGCGGGCGCATGCCGCCACCGCATGGCGGGCCGGGGCGGGCGTCTGTTCCCTGCGCAAAGTCCGGCGCTCTCCGCGCACGATCAAGGGAACATGTGTTCTATTCTGTGGTCCAGTGCAACCGAGGAGGCTCCATGCGCTGGGACAACCTGACCCATGAACGTCCGATGGACGCCGCTCTGTTCGGTGCGGACGCGGTGACGACCAGGCGGTTCGACACCCCCGAGTTCGCCGGCATGACCTTCCACGAGATCCGTGCGAAGTCGATCGTGAACCGGGTGCCGGGGGCCTCGCGGATGCCCTTCGAGTGGACCGTGAACCCGTACCGGGGCTGCACCCACGCCTGCGTGTACTGCTTCGCGCGCAAGACCCACAGCTATCTCGACCTCGACACCGGCCTCGGCTTCGACTCGCAGATCGTGGTCAAGGTGAACGCCCCCGAGCTCCTGCGCGGCAAGCTCGCCGACCACCGTTGGCACGGGGAGCACATCGCGATGGGGACGAATGTCGATTGTTACCAGCGAGCGGAGGGCCGCTACCGCCTGATGCCGGGGATCATCTCGGCCCTGCGCGACTACGCGAACCCCTTCTCGATCCTGACCAAGGGCACCCTGATCCTGCGCGACCTGGAGCTGCTCAAGCAGTCCGCCGAGGTGACCGAGGTCGGCATCTCCGTCTCCGTCGGCTTCGTCGACCAGACGTTGTGGCGCACGGTCGAACCCGGCACCCCCTCCCCCGAGCGCCGCCTCGACGTCGTGCGCACCCTCACCGAGCACGGCATCGGCTGCGGGGTCCTGATGGCTCCCGTCATCCCGTTCCTGGGCGACTCCCCCGAGCAGCTCCGGAGCACCGTACGGGCGATCGCCGCCGCCGGCGCCACCTCCGTCACACCGCTCGTGCTGCATCTGCGCCCGGGCGCCCGCGAGTGGTTCATGGCGTGGCTCGGGCAGCACCACCCCCATCTCCTACGGCGGTACGAGCGGCTGTACGCGGAGGGCGCCTACGCGCCGAAGTGGTACCAGCGGCGGATCACCCGCCATGTGCACGAGCTGGCAAGGGAGTTCGGGATCGGGCCGTCCTCGTCGGGCGAGGCCCGGCGGATCGACCGGCCCGCGACGCAACCGCTGTCCACGGCGCCGCAGCAGCCTCTGGCACCGGAGGCGACTCAGCTAACCCTCCTGTGACCGTTTCCCCTCGATTCGGTCAACTCACAACAGAATCTGTCCTTCCGGGGACCGTTTCCGGGACGATGCGGCGTGGGCTGTGGCATGCACAGTCCGAAGCCGGGCCGCGGGCAGCGGTCCGGACCCTCCGTACCGGGAGGTCGGATGAGAACACGCACACTGGCGTTGTGCGGTGTCGCCGCCATGGTGGGCGGGCTGCTGAGCGCGGTCCCGTCGGCGGCGGGCACCCCGGCGGCCGAAAAGGCCCCGGCCGCGCGCACCTCACTCAAGTGGAAGGACTGCTCGACCGAGAACTACCCGACGCTGCAGTGCACTTCGCTCAAGGTCCCGCTCGACCACTCGAAGCCGGGCGGCCAGAAGATCACGCTGGCGCTCTCGCGGGTGCCGCACACCTCTTCGGCGAAGTCGTACCAGGGACCCCTGCTCGTGAACCCCGGCGGCCCCGGAGGCAGTGGGCTCACGCTCGCCGGGTTCGTGGCCGGCTCCCTGCCGAAGAAGGTCGCCGCCACCTATGACGTGATCGGCTTCGATCCGCGCGGCGTGGGCAAGAGCGAGCCCGCGCTCAACTGCCGCCCCGGACACTTCGATCCGGTCAGGCCCGACACGGTGCCGTCCTCGCAGAGGATCGAGCAGGCGAACCTCAAGCGGGCCAAGGCCTTCGCGGACGCCTGCGGCAAGAAGTACGGCTCGCTCCTGAAGTACATCGACACGGTGAGCGCCGTCCGTGACATGGACGCGATCCGCAAGGCACTGGGCGCCAAGAAGATCAACTACTTCGGCTACTCCTACGGCACGTATCTGGGCGCGGTGTACGCGAAGTTCTACCCGCACCGGGTGCGCCGGGCGGTCCTCGACTCCATCGTGGATCCGACGGGCGTCTGGTACCGGGACAACATCGACCAGGACTACGCCTTCGACGCCCGCCACAAGGCCTTCGCGGCCTGGGTGGCCAAGCACGACGCCGCGTACAAGCTCGGCAAGGACCCGGCGAAGATCGAGGCCAAGTGGTACGCGATGCGCGCGGCGTTGGCGAAGAAGCCGGCCGGCAAGAAGGTGGGCGCGAGCGAGCTCGAGGACACCTTCATCCCCGGCGGGTACTACAACGGCTACTGGCCCTACCTGGCCGAGGCGTTCGCGGCGTACGTCAACGACAAGGACGACGGCCCGCTGGTCGAGGCGTACGAGAACTTCGCGGCCGTCGACGCGTCGGGCGAGAACGGGTACTCCGTGTACGCGGCCGTCCAGTGCCGTGACGCGTGGTGGCCGCGCGACTGGGGGCAGTGGCGCCATGACATGTGGAAGGCGCACGACAAGGCGCCGTTCATGACATGGAACAACGCCTGGTACAACGCGCCCTGCGCGTTCTGGCCGACGAAGCCGCTGAGCCCGCCGGACGTCTCCAACTCCAAGCTGCCGCCGGTGCTGCTCTTCCAGGCCACGGACGATGCGGCCACCCCGTACGGGGGCGGACTCGTCGTCCACCGGAAGCTGCACGGATCGAGCCTGGTCGTCGAGGAGGGCGGCGGCAACCACGGCATCACGCTGAGCGGCAACGCCTGCCTGGACAAGTACCTGGCGGACTACCTCGCTTCGGGGAAGGTGCCACGGGGTGCGGGTGAGGTCGACGCGACCTGCGCCGCGCTCCCCGACCCCGAACCGGAGGCGCCCGCGGCCGCATCGGCCTCGGGCGGCGGGTCGACCCTGCACGGAATGCTCGGGTTCAGGTCCTGACCTGAACCCGGGCTCGGGCCCCTGACCGGAAGGATCCCGACCCGGCACGCTGACGCCGTCGGGGTGCGGAGAGGATGGGTGGATGAGCGACCTCACCCGCATCCCCGCCCCCGACGGTGTCCACCCGGCCACGGCCTACACGCATGTCGTCCTCGGCACCGGCACCTTCATCGCGGTGTCCGGCCAGCTCGCACTGGACGAACGGGGCGAGCTCGTGGGCCCCGGGGATCCCGAGGCGCAGGGCCGCCAGGTCTTCGAGAACCTCCGCCGCTGCCTCGCGGCCGCGGGCGCCTCCTTCGACGACGTCGTCAAGCTGACGTACTTCGTGACGGACACCGCCCATATGCCGGCCGTACGGGCGGCACGCGACGCGTACCTCCACCCGGACCGGCTGCCCGCGTCGACGGCCGTCCAGGTCTCCGCCCTCGTGGCCCCGGAGTTCCTGATGGAAATCGAGGCGCTCGCCGTGGTCGCCACCCCCTAAGGTGCCCGCATGGATCTACGCGTACGGGAGATGACCGAGGCCGATCTCGACGACGTCGCCGAGATCCGTGTGCGCGGATGGCAGTTCGCGTATCGCGGGTTGATGCCGCAGAGCTATCTCGACGCGATGAGCCCCGAGGCGGACGCCGCCGCACGGCGCAAGCGGTGGGCCGACCCCAGGCCCGGCGCCGTCGGTCTGGTCGCCGAACGGGAGGGACGCGTGATCGGGTTCGCGGCGTTCGGGCCCACGCGGGACGAGGACCTCGCCGCGGGCGCCCACGAGGTGTACGCCCTCTACGTCCACCCCGACGGGATCGGCACCGGTGCGGGCCGCGCGCTCATGGACGAGAGCCTGGACCGCTGCCGTACGGCCGGAGTCGAACTCGTCGTGCTGTGGGTGCTCATCGGGAACCACCGCGCCCGCCGCTTCTACGAGCGGGCCGGATTCGGCCCCGACGGGACCTCCACGGCATACGACGTGGACGGCGTGGCCGTGCCCGAGGTGCGTTATGCGCGACGCCTCGGCGGACCGCCCGCAGGAGATACGGCACCGCGCGGGTCGATGCGCACCTGAGCGCTCTCCTGGCCGGACCGGCCCGATGTCGAACGGCAACAGGCGGGCGCGCACGGCCTATTCACGCCCCCGCCACAGCCACCCCATCGCCGCCGACTGCACCAGGAAGCTGACGGCGGCCCAGACGTAGAAGAGCCAGCCCGTCGGCGCGGGGCCGTCGTACACCAGGTCCTCCAACGGGATGTAGAGGAGGAGGGTGGGCAGCAGCGGGAGGAGAGCCGCCGAGTAGCCCACGCCCTTCAGCATCGAGTCGGGGTCGGCGACGGTCCACTCGTAGAGCGCCCCGGCGAGGGCGCAGGCGGCGATCAGGCCGAGATAGGCGAGGGAGAGCGGGTTCGTCACGGTGAGGCGGACGAGCCCGCCGAGCCGTCCTTTCATCGCGCCCCCAACTGCCGTACGGACCAAGCAGTACGGCAACCGTCTCAGGCGTCCGTCATCCTCGCCAGCGCCGCGGTGGCCGCGGCCGCGAGCCGTGGATGTGCGCGCGCGGCCGTCAGGGCGGGGACGGCGCGCGAGTCGGCGAGGGCACCGAGCCCCTCGACACAGGCCAAGGCCACGCGCCAGTACGGGTCGGTGGGCGAGGCGAGCCGGCGTTCGAGGACCGTGACGAGCGCGGGTGCGGATTCGGGGGCGCGCAGCTCCGTGAGCAGCCGGACGGGGTGCAGCGCGTAGGCGACGCGCAGTTCGTTGGTCGCGAGGGCCGCCGCCGCGCGGGCCGTACGGGGGTCGCCGAGGCGGGCGAGCGCGCCGGCCGCGGCCGCGCAGCGCTCCGGGTCGCGGTGGTTGAGGAGCAGCACCAGGGTCTCGAAGGACCGCCCGTCACCGGCCAGCCCGAGCCGCAGCGCGGCAAACTCGCGGGCCCACAGCGGGCGTTGGGGTTCGGTCAGCACGCGGGCCAGGGCGTCGTGGTCCTTGCTGACACGCAGGCGCTCATAGGTGGCCGCCCCCTCGTCGCCGGCCTCGAGCCGTAAGCGCTCCGTCACTGATCGCCACTCTTCGTCCATGAACGCCACCCTAATGCCGCGCCCGCGAAGGTCCGCCGGGTGGTCGCGCGGGCTGGACGGCTCAGGAGGCCGACGGCCCGATCTCGCCCGCGAAGACGATGATCTGGTCGATGAGGCTCCGGCGCAGATGGACGACGTCCGTTCCCGCGAGGCGGGGGCCTCCGTCCGGTGTGGTGAAGACCCATTGGTAACGGGCCCACTCGTCAGGCATGTCCACCGCGGAGCAGCGCACCATCGTGCCGGTCCCCGCCGGGTGGCGCCGGATGTCCAGCACGAACCGCTCGACCGCCGCGATTCCTTCGCTGCGGCCCAACGGCCCCCAGAAGACCACATCCGAGGTCAGGGCCTGGGAGAGCAGGGTGGTCACATAGGTGTCGTCCGAGGCGTTGAACGCGGAGATGAACGTGTCGATCGCGGAGCGTGCGGTCTCTTCCTGCATGTCCCAGTAATACCAGCCGCCTCGCGTGCGCTCCTCCCGCGAGCCGTCTTCCGATCACGGTGAACCATCCCGGTCGCGGCACCGGCGTGCTTCCCCGCGAGTCCCCCGCACCGTGAGCCAGACCACAAACTCCGGGGTCTGGCGCGCTCGTTACCCACCGGTTAAGCTCAGACGAGCGGGACACACCCCGTATGTACTCCCGCCGGCCTGGTGACGCAGCCGGCGAGAGCTTGTCGGTTCGGTACATCGCTTGCGACGCGGCCCCGGGACAGGGCCCGTCGATCACCACCGGCTCCGCGCGCAGAGCGCGGGCCGGGCACGGCGCCGGTCCGCGCTCTGCGCGCGGCCGGACACCACGACACCAACTCCCGTACGCCCCCTGCCCGTTCACCGGTGGCCGCGCGTACGCCCCTCTCAGTCGTCACTCACCCTCCCTGGAGTCCGCGATGGACCGTCCCGAACCTTCCTTGCGCACGATCGCCGTCGTCGGCCTCGGCACCATGGGCACCGGTATCGCCGAGGTGCTCGCCCGCGCCGGCCGCGACGTCATCGGCATCGACATCAGCGAGGCCCAGACCGTGCAGGCCGTCGCCGCTCTGGAGGCCTCCACCGCACGCGCCGTGCAGCGCGGGCGGATCACCGAAGCCGAGCGCAACGAACTCCTCAGCCGTTTCCGTACGTTCACCGCCCTGGACGTCGCCGTCGCGGCCGACCTGGTCATCGAGGTGATCCCGGAGTCGTACGAGCTCAAGAGCCGTCTTTTCCGCGAACTGGACGCGATCGTGCGCCCGGACACCATCATCGCCACCGGCACCAACGCCTTGTCCGTGACCCGGCTCGCCGCCGAGTCCACCCGGCCCGAGCGCGTCCTCGGCCTGCACTTCTTCAACCCGGCGCCCGCGATGAAGCTGGTCGAGGTGGTCTCGTCCGTGCTCACCGCGCCCGAGGCCGTCGACGCGGTCACCGCGCTCGCCCACGACCTCGGCAAGGAGCCCGTGTCCGTGGGCGACCGCCCCGGCTTCGTCGCGGACGGACTGCTCTTCGGCTATCTCAACCAGGCCGCGTCGATGTACGAGGCCAAGTACGCCAGCCGCGAGGACATCGACGCCGCGATGCGGCTCGGCTGCGGCCTTCCGATGGGCCCGCTCGCCCTGCTCGACCTGATCGGGATCGACACCGCGCGCACCGTCCTGGACGCCATGTACGCCGAGTCCCACGACCGGCTGCACGCGCCGGCGCCGATCCTCAAGCAGCTCAGCGAGGCCGGTCTGACCGGCCGCAAGGCGGGGCGCGGCTTCTACACGTACGCCGAGCCCGGCAGCACCGAGACGGTGCGCGACGCGCTGACCCCGCTGGACGACGCGCCGCTGGCCGCCGGACGCGCGGTGCGCAGCGTCGGCGTCGCGGGCTCGGGGACCATGGCCTCCGGGATCGCCGAGGTGTTCGCGAAGGCCGGCTACGCCGTCGTGCTCGCCGCGCGCAGCCAGGAGAAGGCCGAGACCGCCAAGTCCCGTATCGCCAAGTCGCTTTCGCGTTCTGTCGACAAGGGCCGGATGACCGCCGAGGCGCGGGACGAGACGCTCGGCCGGATCACACCGGCGGGTTCGTACGACTCCTTCGCCGACGTCGATCTCGCGGTCGAGGCCGTCGCCGAGGACCTGGAGATCAAGCAGCAGCTGTTCGCCACGCTCGACAAGGTCTGCAAGCCGGGTGCGGTGCTCGCCACCACGACGTCCTCGCTGCCCGTGGTCGCCTGCGCCCGCGCCACCTCGCGCCCGCAGGACGTGATCGGCATGCACTTCTTCAACCCGGCCCCGGCCATGAAGCTGGTCGAGGTCGTGCGCACGGTCCTGACCGCCGACGATGTGCACGCCACGGTCCGCGAGGTCTGCACGAAGATCCGCAAGCACCCGGTGGACTGCGGCGACCGCGCCGGCTTCATCGTGAACGCGCTGCTCTTCCCGTATCTGAACAACGCGATCAAGATGGTCCAGGAGCACTACGCGACCCTCGACGACATCGACGCCGCGATGAAGCTCGGCGGCGGCTACCCGATGGGACCGTTCGAGCTGCTCGACGTGGTCGGCCTCGATGTCTCCCTGGCGATCGAGCAGGTGCTCCACCGCGAGTTCCGCGACCCGGGCCTGGCTCCCGCGCCGCTCCTGGAGCACCTGGTCGCCGCGGGCTGCCTCGGCCGCAAGACCGGTCGCGGCTTCCGCGAATATGCCAGGCGCTAGGAGGCTGGTGTCCGACCCCGCTTCGGATCAGGCCGAGGGGCCTGGCGCCGTCGAATCCAAGGCGGAGGAGGGAGGGATGGCGGAGCCATCGCGACCGACGACAACGCAGGAGGCGGCGGTGCCAGGCCCCTCGGCCCCGGAGAAGGGTCGGACACCAGCCTCCAGGTCCCGTACGGAGTGGGGTGGGCTGCTCGATCCGGCGATCAGCCCCTCCGCTGCGGCGCAGCACACCGATTCCATGCAGTACGTTCGGTCCATGCCCAGTGCCGCCAACACCCCCAGAACCACCTCCGCGCCCGACGCACCGGAAAGTGCCGCGGGCAGTCGCGCCGCCGCCCAGCGGCTCAAGATGCGCAGGGAGCTGGCGGCCGCGGCGATGGAGCTGTTCGCGGCCAAGGGATACGAGGCCACCACGGTCGACGAGATCGCGGCGCGCGCCGGAGTCGCGCGCCGCACCTTCTTCCGGCACTTCCGGTCCAAGGAAGAGGCGATCTTCCCGGACCACGACGACACCCTGATCCGCGCGGAAGCGGTCCTGAACGCCGCTCCGCCGCACGAGAACCCGCTCGACACGGTCTGCCGCGGCATCAAGGAAGTCATGAAGATGTACGCGGCCTCGCCGGCCGTCTCCATCGAGCGCTACCGCCTCACGCGCGAGGTACCGACCCTGCGCGAACGCGAGATCGCCTCGGTGGCCCGCTACGAGCGGCTCTTCACGCGCTATCTGCTCGGCCATTTCGACGAGCAGGCCCACCACGACGGCGACGACGATCCGTTGCTCGCCGAGGTCGCCGCCTCGGCCGTGGTGACCGCGCACAACCATGTGCTGCGGCGCTGGCTGCGGGCAGGCGGCAAGGGCGATCTGGAGGGCCAGCTCGACCACGCGTTCGCGATCGTCCGGCGCACTTTCGGCAGCGGCATCCTGGCGGGGCGTTCACCGTCCGGGAGCACTCCGGTGGCGGCGGCACGCACCGAGGGCGAGGTGCTGGTGACGGTGGCGCGCACGGACGCGCCGCTCGACGAGGTCATGCGCACGATCGAGCGGGCGCTGCGCACCCCGGACGCCCCGTAAGCCCTCCGGAAAACCCGAATACTCGCAAGTAACGTAGGCCACATTCGACCGACGGCCGCCCCTGCGAAGGGGCGGCCGTCTTCGCGTTTCCGCAGGCCAGAGGCCCTTTCCTCGCTGCATTTGATCGATCATCGCTCATCTGAACCGGCCTGGTGACACCTGAGAGAAAATGTTGGCACTCGGTGTCTTGCCGCTTGGCACGCCGTGCCATAACTTGAAATCAGTCCGGGCGGCCGGCGCGCAGAGAACCCTCGTGCGCCGGCTGTCCCCTCAAGGTCCCGCAAGGGGCCTGAGCGCCCGGACGCCTGCGTCACAGGCACCTCCCGCGCACACAAAGCGCCGCCGCAGCACCGCACTTGGCCGGTCGTCCGCGACCGCCGCCCGCAGTCTCCGCCGAACCGACGGCACCACCACCGCAGTTCCCTCACCTCAGCTCGACGCACCCTCACCCCGACGTACCGCTTTCGCCGGAGGCAACACCGTGAAGGAAATCCTGGACGCGATCCAGTCGCCGGACAGCACCCCGGCCGACTTCGCCGCGCTGCGCATCCCCGAGTCCTACCGCGCGGTCACCGTGCACAAGGACGAGACCGAGATGTTCGCCGGACTCGAGACCCGCGAGAAGGACCCGCGCAAGTCGCTGCACCTCGACGAGGTCGCCGTGCCCGAACTCGGCCCGGGCGAGGCCCTGGTGGCCGTCATGGCCAGCTCGGTGAACTACAACTCCGTGTGGACGTCGATCTTCGAACCGCTCTCCACCTTCGGTTTCCTCGAGCGCTACGGGCGACTGTCGGAGCTCACCAAGCGGCACGACCTGCCGTACCACGTCATCGGTTCCGACCTCGCGGGTGTCGTCCTGCGCACCGGCCCGGGTGTCAACGCCTGGAAGCCGGGCGACGAGGTCGTCGCGCACTGCCTGAGCGTCGAGCTGGAGTCCAGCGACGGCCACAACGACACGATGCTCGACCCCGAACAGCGCATCTGGGGCTTCGAGACCAACTTCGGCGGGCTCGCGGAGATCGCGCTCGTCAAGTCCAACCAGCTGATGCCCAAGCCGGACCACCTGAGCTGGGAGGAGGCCGCCGCTCCCGGTCTGGTCAACTCCACCGCGTACCGCCAGCTGGTCTCCCGTAACGGCGCCGGCATGAAGCAGGGCGACAACGTCCTGATCTGGGGCGCCAGCGGCGGACTCGGCTCCTACGCCACGCAGTTCGCCCTGGCCGGCGGCGCCAACCCGATCTGTGTCGTCTCCAGCGACCAGAAGGCGGAGATCTGCCGGAAGATGGGCGCCGAGGCGATCATCGACCGCAACGCCGAGGGCTACAAGTTCTGGAAGGACGAGCAGACCCAGGACCCCAAGGAGTGGAAGCGCTTCGGCAAGCGCATCCGTGAACTCACCGGCGGCGAGGACATCGACATCGTCTTCGAGCACCCGGGCCGCGAGACCTTCGGCGCCTCCGTCTACGTCACGCGCAAGGGCGGCACCATCACCACCTGCGCCTCCACCTCGGGCTACATGCACGAGTACGACAACCGCTACCTGTGGATGTCCCTGAAGCGCATCATCGGCTCGCACTTCGCCAACTACCGCGAGGCGTGGGAGGCCAACCGCCTGATCGCCAAGGGCAAGATCCACCCGACGCTCTCCAAGACGTACTCCCTGGAGGACACCGGGCAGGCGGCGTACGACGTGCACCGCAACCTCCACCAGGGCAAGGTCGGCGTGCTCGCGCTCGCGCCTCAGGAGGGGCTCGGCGTGCGGGACGAGGAGATGCGCGCCAAGCACCTGGACGCCATCAACCGCTTCCGGGACATCTGATGACTCCCTCTCAGGAACCCCAGGAGCCGCGGACACCTCGGGAACCGAACCAGCGGCCCCGGCAGAAGGACCGCCCGTGGCTGATGCGCACCTACGCGGGCCACTCCACGGCCGAGGCGTCCAACGCGCTCTACCGCCGCAACCTCGCCAAGGGCCAGACGGGTCTGTCGGTCGCCTTCGACCTGCCGACCCAGACCGGCTACGACCCGGACCACATCCTGGCCCGCGGCGAGGTCGGCCGGGTGGGCGTCCCGGTCTCGCACCTCGGTGACATGCGCCGGCTGTTCCAGGACATCCCCCTGGAGCAGATGAACACCTCGATGACCATCAACGCCACCGCCATGTGGCTCCTGGCCCTCTACCAGGTGGTCGCCGAGGAACAGGGCGCGGACATCGCCCAGTTGCAGGGCACGACGCAGAACGACATCGTCAAGGAGTACCTGTCGCGCGGGACGCATGTCTTCCCGCCGGGGCCGAGCCTGCGCCTGACGACGGACATGATCGCCTACACGGTGTCCCACATCCCCAAGTGGAACCCGATCAACATCTGCAGCTACCACCTCCAGGAGGCGGGGGCCACACCGGTCCAGGAGATCGCGTACGCGATGTCCACCGCCATCGCCGTTCTCGATGCCGTACGCGACGCAGGGCAGGTCCCCCAGGAGAAGTTCGGGGACGTCGTCGCCCGCATCTCCTTCTTTGTGAACGCGGGTGTCCGCTTCATCGAGGAGATGTGCAAGATGCGGGCGTTCGGGCGGATCTGGGATCAGATCACGCGCGAGCGGTACGGCATCGAGAACGCCAAACAGCGCAGGTTCCGCTACGGGGTGCAGGTCAACTCGCTGGGCCTGACCGAGGCGCAGCCGGAGAACAACGTCCAGCGCATCGTCCTGGAGATGCTGGCCGTCACCCTCTCCAAGGACGCCCGCGCCCGCGCCGTACAACTCCCGGCCTGGAACGAGGCGTTGGGCCTGCCGCGGCCGTGGGACCAGCAGTGGTCCCTGCGGATCCAGCAGGTGCTCGCGCACGAGAGCGACCTTCTCGAGTACGAGGACATCTTCGCGGGCTCGCACGTCATCGAGAAGAAGGTCGACGAGCTGGTCGCCGAGTCCCTCGCGGAGATCGAGCGGATCCAGGAGATGGGCGGCGCGATGGCGGCCGTCGAATCCGGCTACCTCAAGTCGGCGCTCGTCGCCTCGCACGCCGAGCGGCGGGCGCGGATCGAGGGCGGCGAGGAGAAGATCGTCGGCGTCAACATCTACGAGACCACCGAGCCCAACCCGCTCACGGCCGACCTGGACACCGCGATCATGACGGTGGACCACGCGGTCGAGGCCAAGGTCGTGCGGGCCATCGGCGAGTGGCGTACGACCCGTGAGGAGTCCAGCGACCGCCAGGGGCTGGGCGATCCGTTCCACTACCCGACCACCCGGCAGGCGATCGACCGCCTCAAGGAGGCCGCGGCGGGCACGGAGAACCTCATGGAGGCCACGCTGGAGTGCGTGCGCGCCGGTGTGACCACAGGCGAGTGGGCGGGGGCGCTGCGCGAGGTGTTCGGCGAGTTCCGGGCGCCCACGGGCGTCTCGTCGGCTCCGGTCGCGGTCACGGCGGAGGAGGGCTCCCCTCTCGCCCTCGTCCGCGAGAAGGTCCGCCGCACCGGCGAGGAGCTCGGCGGCAAGCTCCGTCTGCTCGTCGGCAAGCCCGGCCTGGACGGGCACTCCAACGGCGCCGAGCAGATCGCCGTACGGGCCCGTGACGCCGGCTTCGAGGTGGTCTACCAGGGCATCAGGCTCACGCCCGAGCAGATCGTCTCGGCGGCGCTCGCCGAGGACGTGCACTGCGTCGGTCTGTCCATCCTGTCCGGCTCGCACGCCGAGCTGGTGCCGGATGTGCTGGCGCGGCTGCGCGAGGCGGGGGCGGCCGAGGTCCCCGTCATCGTCGGGGGCATCATTCCCAGCGCCGACGCCGCGCAGTTGAAGGCCGCCGGAGTGGCCGCCGTCTTCACGCCGAAGGACTTCGGCATCACGGAGATCATCGGCCGTATCGTCGACGAGATCCGCACAGCGAACCAGCTCGACCCCTTGGAGGTCCCCGCATGACCCAGGTGAACCGTCTCCGTCCGCGTCGCTCCTGCCTCGCGGTGCCGGGGTCCAACCCCCGCTTCCTGGAGAAGGCCCAGGGCCTCCCCGCAGACCAGGTCTTCCTCGACCTGGAGGACGCCTGCGCCCCGCTCGCCAAGCCCGAGGCGCGCCACACCATCGTGAAGTTCCTCAACGAGGGCGACTGGACCGGCAAGACGCGCGTGGTGCGGGTCAACGACTGGACCACCGAGTGGACGTACCGCGATGTCGTGACCGTGGTCGAGGGCGCGGGCCAGAACCTCGACTGCATCATGCTGCCGAAGGTGCAGACGGCCGAGCAGATCGTCTCGCTCGACCTGCTGCTCACGCAGATCGAGAAGACGATGGGCTTCGAGGTCGGCAAGATCGGCATCGAGGCGCAGATCGAGAACGCGCGCGGTCTGAACAACGTCAACGCGATCGCCGAGGCCTCCCCCCGTATCGAGACGATCATCTTCGGCCCGGCCGACTTCATGGCGTCCATCAACATGAAGTCCCTGGTCGTGGGCGAGCAGCCGCCCGGCTACCCGGCGGACGCCTACCACTACATCCTGATGAAGATCCTGATGGCGGCCCGCGCCAACGACCTCCAGGCGATCGACGGCCCCTACCTGCAGATCCGCAACGTCGAGGGCTACCGCGAGGTCGCCCAGCGCGCCGCCGCGCTCGGCTTCGACGGCAAGTGGGTGCTTCACCCCGGCCAGGTCGAGGCGTCGAACGAGATCTTCTCGCCCTCGCAGGAGGACTTCGACCACGCCGAGCTCATCCTGGACGCGTACGAGTACTACACGTCCGAGGCAGGCGGCAAGAAGGGCTCGGCGATGCTCGGCGACGAGATGATCGACGAGGCGAGCCGGAAGATGGCGCTCGTCATCTCCGGGAAGGGGCGTGCGGCGGGTATGCGGCGCACGTCGAAGTTCGAGGCCCCGGAGGCGTAAGACACCATGCAGTTCGGCCGCACCTACGAAGAGTTCGAGATCGGCGCCGTCTACAAGCACTGGCCCGGCAAGACGGTCACCGAGTACGACGACCACCTCTTCTGCCTGCTCACCATGAACCACCACCCGCTCCACATGGACGCGAACTATGCGGAGCAGACGACGGACTTCGGCAAGAACGTCGTCGTCGGCAACTACATCTACTCGCTGCTGCTCGGCATGTCCGTGCCGGATGTCTCCGGCAAGGCGATCGCCAACCTGGAGGTCGAGTCGCTCAAGCACGTGGCGCCGACCTTCCACGGCGACACGATCTACGGCGAGACGACCGTCCTGGACAAGACGCCCTCGAAGTCGAAGAACGACCGCGGGATCGTCTACGTCGAGACCAAGGGCTACAAGCAGGACGGCACGCTCGTCTGCGTCTTCCGCCGCAAGGTCATGGTCCCCACCGAGACGTACATCAAGGAGCGCGGCGGCGAACAGCCCGGCCGCCCGACCCCTTCCAACTGACTACGTGCAGGAGCGCTGAGACATGGCACGACTCGCCCAGACCGCCGGCCTGACGGACATCCAGCAGGAAATCCTGTCCACCGTACGGGACTTCGTGGACAAAGAGATCATTCCGGTCGCCACCGGGCTCGAGCACCGCGACGAGTACCCGCAGGACATCGTCGACGGGCTCAAGGAGTTGGGGCTCTTCGGGCTGATGATCCCCGAGGAGTACGGGGGTCTGGGCGAGTCGCTGCTCACGTACGCGCTCTGCGTGGAGGAGATCGCGCGCGGCTGGATGTCCGTGTCCGGGATCATCAACACGCACTTCATCGTGGCGTACATGCTCAAGCAGCACGGCACGCAGGAGCAGAAGGACTACTTCCTGCCGCGCATGGCCGCCGGCGAGGTCCGCGGCGCGTTCTCGATGTCCGAACCCGGTCTGGGCTCCGATGTGTCGGCGATCACATCGAAGGCGGTCAAGGACGGCGACGAGTACGTCCTGAACGGCCAGAAGATGTGGCTGACCAACGGCGGAACGTCAACTTTGGTCGCCGTTCTCGTACGAAGTGACGAAGGACACCCCGAGGGCACCCCGGCCCACAAGTCGATGACGACCTTCTTGATCGAGAAGGAACCGGGATTCGGCGAGGTCCGCCCGGGCCTGACCATTCCGGGAAAGATCGACAAGATGGGTTACAAGGGGGTCGACACCACCGAACTCATCATGGACGGCCTGCGAATTCCGGCCAATCGCGTCCTGGGTGGTGAGACGGGCCGAGGTTTTTACCAAATGATGGACGGTGTCGAGGTCGGCCGTGTGAATGTCGCTGCGCGTGGCTGTGGCGTCGCACAACGTGCATTCGAACTCGGCGTCTCCTACGCCCAGCAGCGTCACACTTTCGGTAAGCCGATCGCCCACCACCAGGCGATTCAGTTCAAGCTGGCCGAGATGGCCACCAAGGTGGAAGCGGCGCATGCGATGATGGTGAATGCAGCGCGCAAAAAGGACACTGGGGAGCGAAACGACCTCGAAGCAGGGATGGCGAAGTACCTCGCCTCCGAGTACTGCAAAGAAGTCGTGGAGGACGCGTTCCGCATCCATGGCGGATACGGCTTCTCCAAGGAGTACGAGATCGAGCGTCTCTACCGCGAAGCCCCCATGCTGCTGATCGGTGAAGGTACCGCCGAGATCCAGAAAATGATCATTGGTCGAAGGCTGCTCGAGGAATATCGAGTTCAGGGCTGAACGTCCCGTTTGGGGTGATTGGTCAAGGGCGAAGATCACACCCTGTGAGCGCTCTTCGGCCTCCGACTCGGCTTCCTGGCTTGCCCAGTTGCGGTGCGCAACCGCTACCATCCCGGGAAAGCCGCCGTCCCCCGTCACCGCGCGGCATCATCCGCTACGAAGGTCATCCATGCCCCACAGCCAGAACTCTGCACCAAGCGACAGCCGCCTCGGCGTACGCCTTGCTCGCGGAGCGTCGCCGTGGCTTCTGCCGACCGTCGCCACCGCAGCTCTCAGCCTCGTCCGCTCGCGCCGCTCCGGCGCCGCGAAGGCCGTCGCTGTACCCGCCACCGCCCTGGCGGCGGGCATGCTGTGGTTCTTCCGCGACCCCGAGCGCGAGATCGCTCAGGGCCGGGTCATCTCCCCGGCCGACGGTGTGGTGCAGAGCATCATGCCGTGGAAGGACGGACGCACCCGCGTCGCGATCTTCATGAGCCCGCTGAACGTGCACGTCAACCGCGCGCCCCTCGCGGGCACGGTGACGTCGGTCGAGCACATCCCCGGCGGTTTCGTCCCGGCGTTCAACAAGGAGAGCGAGAACAACGAGCGCGTTGTCTGGCACTTCGACACCGAGCTCGGCGACATCGAGATGGTCCAGATCGCGGGAGCGGTCGCGCGTCGCATCGTGCCGTACGTGCCGCAGGGCACCAAGGTCGAGCAGGGCGAGCGCATCGGCCTGATCCGCTTCGGTTCGCGTGTCGACATCTACCTGCCCGAGGGCATCGAGGTGGATGTGGAAGTGGGGCAGAAGACCGTGGCTGGGGTGACTCGCATTGACCGTGGTTGATCCTGATACACAGGCCGGCTGGGTTCCCGAGGCCGAGGAGGACGACGAGGAGGAAATGCCTCTGTCGCTCCGCCTCTCAATAGCGGACACCCTCACGCTCGGTAACGCCACGTGTGGCTTCATGGCGGTGTACTTCACCACCACCGGCATCCTCATCCCGCACTTCACGGGCAGCGAGGAAGTCGGCATGGCGCGGCACAGCGCGGCCACGGCCGTGATCCTGATGCTGTGCGCGGCCGTCTTCGACCTGTTCGACGGCCTGGTCGCGCGCAAGCTGCGTTCCTCGCCGATGGGCGCCGAGCTGGACAACCTCTCGGACCTGATCAGCTTCGGCCTCGCGCCGGCGTACTTCGTGCTCGTGTACGGCATGGTGACGGACGGCGCCCACCAGAAGGTGGCCGCGGTCGGGGCGATCGTGGTGCTGCTGGCGGTGGTGCTGCGGCTTGCGCGGTTCAGCTGCGTGACGGTGAAGGACGGCACCTTCCAGGGCATGCCCTCACCGTTCGGCGCGCTGACCGTGGTGTCGATCGTGCTGCTCGAGCTGCCGTTCATCGCGACGCTGCTCGCGGTGGCCGGTACGGCCTGGCTGATGGTCTCGCGGGTCGAGTACCCGAAGCCGCGCGGCCGCCTGGCCGTCGCGATGCTGTCGTGGATCGTGCTCAGCATGGGTCTGCTGGCGGCGTGGGCGTTCGACGCTCCCGGCGGACAGCTGCTGCTGCAGACGGGCTGTGCGCTGCAGCTCGTGCTCGGTGCGGTGATTCCGCTGTTCGCCACGGCTCGTCGGGTGAACAACTTCCGGGACAACCGGCGTGAGGCGCGGGCGGCGCAGCTGCCCTAGCTTGTTCGTACGTGACGAAGGGGCCCCACCGTTTTCGGTGGGGCCCCTTCGCGTTGGGCTGGGCCTGTTGGGCTGGGTCCGGTGGGCTGGGCGGGCGTCAGGGCTGCGTATCCGTGGGCGCGGCGAAGCGGGACTGGCCCGGGAGAGCGCCTCGTCGCCCAGCTGAGCGTCCGCGAGGCGGCTGACGGCCCAGGGCCGGGCACTCGGCCGGATCGTCCGGCAGATCCTCGTTCAGGACCTCGGAGCGGGCCTTCCGCGCCCTTCGCGGCCCGGCTCACGGCCGCATAGCGGGACGGGGCCCGAACCGGAACGGTTCGGGCCCCGCCTGCGTGCTGCCGCCTCGGTCAGGAGCGCTTGAAGCTCTGCGCCGCCTCCGAGACCTCCGGCTCGCGGACCACCGACGAGCCGCCCTTCGCGGCCTTGTCGGGCTTGATGATCACGCTCTCCAGGGACGAGGGCGCGTTCGGGTCCGTGAAGTCGTGGACGCCGAAGCCCGCGTTCCAGTCCTTGATGCTCAGCAGGGCCTTGTCCACGCCGTCGCGCGTGAGGTCCTTCTTCTCGCAGGCCCGGGTGAGCGCCTCGCCCATGGTCTTGGCGGCGGTCCAGCCCGCCACGACGCCGTTGTCGAGGGCGTCCTTCGGGTAGGCGGCCGTGTAGTCCGCGGCCAGCTTGCTCGGGCCCTCGGCGTCGTCGCCGATGGGCAGGGCCGGCGTGGCCACGTAGTACATCGCCTCCAGCGCGGGCGCCGCCTGGGTGGCGAGCAGCTGCGGGGCGTACGCGGAGTTGTTGCCGATGATCGGCACCTTGAGGCCGCCGGCCGCCGCGACACCGACGAGCGAGGCCGCCTGGCGCGGGCCCGCGCTGATCACGATCGCCTTGACGCCGGACTTCTTGAGCGCGGCGACCTGCGCGGTCATGTCGTTGTCGGTCGGCTTGATCTTCTGCTCGACGATGGTCAGGTCGTTCTGCTCCGCCATGTACTTCGAGCCGGACAGCGCGTTCTCGCCGTAGTCGCCCTCGAAGTAGACATGACCGAGCTTGTCGCCCTTCTTGAGCCCCTTCTCCTTCATCAGGAAGTCGATCGCGTTGATCGTCTCGATGTCGTACGTGGAGCCGAGGACCCGCACGTAATCGGAGCCGAGCAGCGAGGCCGACCAGGCCTGCGGGAGCACCAGGGGCTTGTCCGCGTCGATGCGCTGCTTGACGGAGGCGACGAACGGCGAGCCGATGAACTGGGCGAAGCCGAGCACCTCCGGCTCCAGCTCCGTGTAGCCCGCGACGGCCTTCTGCGGGTCGTATCCGTGGTCGCGGACCGTGAGTTCCAGTTGGCGACCGCAAATGCCGCCCGCGGCATTGGTCTGCTTCACGTAGAGCTGCTGGGCCTGGGTGACGCTCTTGCCGAGGGTGGCGTACACACCGGTCATATCGGTCAGGGCGCCGAGCTTGATGGTCTTGTCGGTGACGCCCACATCGGTCTTCACCCCGCCGGCGCCCGCCTTGCCGGTGTCCTTGTCCTTCGCCTTGGAGCTGCAGCCTGCCGCTCCCGCGATGGCCAGGACCGCGGCGATCGCCGCCGCCGTGGCCTTCCTCCTGTGTGCACGCGCTGTTGTCATCGGTCGTTCCCTTCAGAGCCGGAGGGTTCCCCTGGAGTTGCTTGTGTACGCCGGGCGGCGAGGCGGACGAGACCGCCCGGCAGGAAGAGCACGACGGCCACGAGGGCGGCGCCGTAGAGGTACTTCGCGGCCTCACCCGGACTGACTCCGCCGGTACCGACGTCGGAGACCAGCGGCAGCGAGTCGCTGTAGCGGGTGAGGATCTGGGGCAGCAAGGACACGAAGACCGCGCCGACGACGGCACCGGAGACCGAACCGAGGCCACCGATCACGATCATGGCGAGATATTCGAGCGAGAGGACCATGCCGAAGTACTCGGGCACGGTGCGCTGGAAGACCATGGCGAGCAGGACGCCCGCCAGGCCCGCGTACATGGAGGAGAGCACGAACACCGCGGCCCGGTAGCGGGCGACGGGCACGCCCATCACCCCGGCCGCGATCTGGTGGTCGCGGATGGCGTTCATGGCGCGTCCCGGGCGGCCGCGCAGCACCCCGCGGGCGAACAGACCGCCCGCGGCGAGCAGCACGAGCCCCAGGTACCAGAGCTTCTCCGAGGCCCCGAACGGCACGGCGGCGACCATGAGTTCGCTGTCGTCGAAGGTGAGGCCGAAGAGGTTGAGGGGCGGTACGTCACGGCCGTTGAAGCCGCCGGTCAGATCGTGCGCGTTGAACAGCACATGCTGGCCGATGAAGATCAGCGCGAGCGTGGCGATACCGAGGTAGGCGCCGCGCAGCCGGCCCGCGATGGGGCTGAAGACGCCGCCCGCGATGCCCGCGAGCCCGACGGCGAGGACCATCGCGATCCCGGTCGGAAGACCGAGCCCGGTGAGGCCGTCGTCCCCGTCCCCGGCGAAGGCGCAGTATCCGTACGCGCCCACCGCGAGGAAGAAGGCATGGCCCATGGAGAGCTGGCCGGTGGCGCCGGTGAGCAGGTTGAGCCCGATCGCGCCGATCGCAGCGGCCATCGCGAACAGACCGGCCTGCAGCCAGAACCGCTCCAGGTAGAACGGCAGCACGAGCAGCAGCACGGCGCCCGCGATCCATACGTAGATCCGGGGGCCCGGCAGCTTCCGGGTGCGGGCGGCCGGCGCGTCCGCGGCCGGCTTGGTGAGGAGGTCAGACACGGGCGAGCTCCTTCGTACCGAACAGGCCTGCGGGGCGGACGAGGAGGATCGCGACCATGACGAGGTAGGGCGCGAGTTCGCCGAGTCCGCGTCCGAGGAAGGTGAGATCGCTCTGGTAGCCGGTCGCGAGGGACTCGGTGACCCCGACGATCAGTCCGCCGACCAGGGCGCCCGTGGTGGAGTCCAGGCCGCCGAGGATCGCGGCGGGGAAGGCCTTCAGCGCGGCGAGCGACGTGGCGCGTTCGAGGCCGGGTGTGGGGAACACCGTCAGGAACAGCGCGGCCACCGCGGCGAGCCCGCCGGCGACGGCCCAGGCGCCGAGCGAGACCCGGCCGAGGCGGATGCCCATGAGGGCCGCGGTCTCGGCGTTCTCGGCGGCGGCCCGCATCGCCACACCCCAGGAGGTGTAGCGGAAGGCGAGCAGGAACGCGGTGATGAGCAGCCCGGCCGCCAGGAACGCGGCGATCCGGGTGTGCGCGATCGTCACCGGACCGATCTCCAGGAGCGAGTCGCCCCAGGGGTCGCCGACCGCGAGCACATCGGTGCCGATACGGCGGGTCAGATCGGTGACGAGCAGGATGTCCACACCGATCGTGGCGATCGCGAGGACGCTGTGGTCCTTGCCCCGGTAGCGCCGCATCACCAGGAACTCGATCGCGGCACCGACCAGGCCCGCGCCCACGATGCCGACGATGAGCGCCGGCCAGAAGCCGATGTCCTCGTGCAGCACCGCGGTGACGTAGCCGCCCGCCAACAGCAGTGAAGCGTGCGCGAAGTTGACCACCTCGGTGGCCTTGAAGATGACCACGAAGCCCAGCGCGATCAGGGCGTACACGGAGCCCATGGAGACGCCGTTGAGCAGCAGTTCTATGAAGGTGCTCATGACGCGGTCTCCTCGCTCTGGCCGAGGTAGGCGCGTACCACTGCCGGGTCGTTCTGTACGTCTGCGGGGGTGCCGTCGGCGATGCGCTTGCCGAAGTCGAGAACGGTCACCGAGTCGGCGAGCCGCATGACCATGCCCATGTCGTGCTCCACGAGGACGATCGAGATTCCGAGGCTGTCGCGTACACCCGCGATCACTCCTGCCGTACGGCGCCGCTCGTCGGCGGTCATGCCGGCCACCGGCTCGTCGAGCAGCAGGAGCTTGGGCTCCATGCACAGCGCGCGGGCGAGCTCGGCGAGCTTCTGCAGGCCGTACGGCAGGGAGCCCGCGGGCTTGTCCAGGTGCTCCTCGATGCCGACGAACGCGGCGATCTCCCGGACCCGTTCGCGGTGCCGCGCCTCTTCCCGTACGGCCTGCGGAAGACGCAGTCCCGCGGCCACGAAGCCGGTACGGGTGAGGCGGTGGCGGCCGAGCAGGAGCGAGTCGGCGACCGTGGCGCGCGGGGGCAGGGCCAGGTTCTGGAAGGTGCGGGCGATACCGAGCGCGGCGATGCGGTGCGGAGGCTCGCCGGTCAGTTCCTGATCTCCGAAGCGGACGCTGCCGGAGGTGGCCCGGTAGACGCCCGAAAGGACGTTGAAGCAGGTGGACTTGCCCGCGCCGTTGGGCCCGATGACCGCGTGCACGGTGCCGGGCGCCACGGTGAAGTCCACCGCGTCCAGGGCGGTGAGCCCGGAGAACCGGACGGTGAGTTCCCGTACTTCGAGTGCGGGGACGATCATCGGGCCTCCTCCCAGCGCGTGAGGACGGGGTGCTTGGCGGCGGCCTGCGAGGCATCGGCTGCGGCATCCTCGTCGACCACGCCGAGATAGCGGCGGCGCACCTCGTCGGAGGCGGCGAGCGTGTCGGCGTTGCCGGAGAGGGTGACCTCGCCGACTTCGAGTACGTACGCGGTCGTCGCCAGCTTGAGCGCGAGCGCGGCGTTCTGCTCCACCAACAGGACCGAGACACCTTGGGAGTTGATCTCCCGGATGGTGTCGGCGATCCGCGTCGCCATCATCGGCGCGAGGCCGAGCGAGGGCTCGTCGAGCAGCAGCAGCTTGGGCTCGGCCATCAGCGCGCGGCCGACGGCGAGCATCTGCTGTTCGCCGCCGGAGAGCAGTCCCGCGCGCTGGTGGGCGCGTTCGGCGAGCACCGGGAAGAGCTCGTGCACGCGGCGCAGCGCCGCGGACTTGGCCGTGCGGTCACCGCGCGATCCGAGCGCTCCGGCGCGCAGGTTGTCCTCGACGGTCATCCGGGCGAACACCTGCCGCCCTTCCGGTACTTGGCAGATGCCCTGCGCGACGATCCGGTCGGCCCCGTGGGCCTGCACCGGCTTTCCGTCGAAGTGCACGGTCCCGGTGGCGGAACCGCCGTGGAAGGCGAGGGTGCGGGAGATGGCGCGCAGGAGCGTCGACTTCCCGGCGCCGTTGCCGCCGAGCACGGTGACGACACCGCCTTCGGGCACATCGAGCGATACCGAGCGCAGGGCACGCACGGGTCCGTAGGACGCCGACAGGTCGCGCACGGAGAGTGCGGCACCTTGCATGGCTCCCCTTTCGAAAGCCGGGCCCATCAAGGGGCAGCGCGGTTTGGGGTCGGCACAGAATCAGCACCGACCAGCCGGTATGTCTACGGGTCAGTAATGAAACGTTGCCCATGACCAGACGAGGCCCCCGGCCGTTGTGCTGCTGCACAAGACCCCGTGTCAGGGGCCTATCCGCCCGGGGTCGCAGGTGGCATCCTCGGCGCTCATGGCGGCTCGAGGACCTCGTACGAAGCAGGAGTGGAAGGTGCTCGCCGAGACGTGCGAAGCACTGCTCACGCGCGTTCCGGACCTGGTGGACGGGCATCTTCGGCTGCTCGACGCCCACTCACCCACCTATGAACACGTCATCCCCTACGACCAGCACTGGCAGCAGGCGGAGGTCTCGATACGGATCGGGATCGAGTCCATCTGCGCGCCCAAGCACTCGCCGCGCCGCGACCTGGAACGCGCGGAGTGGGTGGGCCGGCGCAGCGCCCAGCAGGGCCTGCCGCTGAACCTCCTGGTGCACGCGTACCGGCAGGCGGGGCGGCTCGTCTGGGACGAACTGCTCGCCGAGGCGCAGCGCCCCGGGCACCCGGAGCGGCTGCCGGTCCTGATGCAGTCGGCCTCGATGGTCTGGTCGGCGGTCAACGACCAGGAGGACACGCTCTCGGAGGCGTACCGCGCGACGGAGCTCGAACTGCGCCGCCGGACCGACGAGCGTCTGCAGGCACTGCTCGACGCCCTGCTCGACGGCCAGGCCGCACCGGAGCTGACCTCGCGCGCCGCGGCCGGACTCGACCTGCCCGAGCAGGGCCGGTACGCGGTGGTCGTGCTGCCGCTCGACCGCCGCGACGGCAGCGAACTGCACCGGCTGATACGGGCGACGGGCGTCCGCTTCGTCTGGCGGATGCGGGCGGACTGCGAGCTGGGGGTCGCGGCCCTCGACGCATCGGTCGGCCTGGACGCCCTGTCCGGACTGCTCGACTCGGGGTGCACCGGCCCCGGCGGGATCTCACCCGTGGTCAGCGGCCTCGCGGAACTCGGCCGGGCACGCCGCCTCGCCGAACTCGCCCTGCGCACCTGTCCCCCGGACTCGACGGCGATCGTCCGCCTCGACCGCCGCGTCCCCACGGCCCTGGTCGTCGGACAGCCCGAGCTGGCCGCCCGCCTGGTCCAGGACGTGTTCGGCCCGCTGATGTCCCTTGACCCCGCCGACCGGGCGGTCCTCCTGGAGACCCTGGACGCCTGGCTCGACTGCGAGGGCTCGGCGGGCCGCGCCGCCGGCCGCCTGTACTGCCACCGCAACACCGTCTTCAACCGCCTGCGCCGCCTCGAACAGCTCACGGGCCGCGATCTGTCCCGGCCGCGGGATCTCACGGAGATGACGCTGGCGTTGGACGCGCATCGGTTGGCGGTCGGCTGAGGTGCGTTCTGGGCTGCGGTGGGGTGGCGCCTGCCTGCGGTTTCGTCGTCGGCTGCGGGTGGGTGGCGCCTGCGGCGGGCTTTTCTCCCCGCCCCGCCCCTTCCCGAAACCGAGGGCTTCGCCCCCGGACCCCCTTTCGCGGAGACCCCGGGTGGGTGGGCCCGCGGGGGCTTCGCCCCCTGCACCCCCGCATCCGCACTTCGTGCGGATCTGCTCAATCGCCGCAGGGGCTGAAATGTGCACCCGCGAGACGGCCGGAGGGGACGGGGTGGGGTGCCTGGTTTTCGGGCGGTCCGAGACGACAACGCGAGTCCCTCGGTACCGGCTCACATTGCCCGAAAACCAGGTACCCCACCCCGGCACCGACCCAGAAGACGAACCGCAGGCGGCAAAACGCACCGGCAGAACGCCGGACACGAAGCAGCACCCCCAGCAGCGGGGGCCTGGGGGCGCAGCCACCAGCGGGGGCCCGGGGGCAGAGCCCCCGTGACGTCACGGGTTCGCCAACGCCAGCGTGCGCGACGCCAGCGAGGTGATCGACACTCCGTCCCAGCCGAAGACCGCGCTGCGTACGCGGTCCTCCAGCGGATCCACCCACTCCGGCGGGATCGCCGAGGCCCCGCACAGCACCCCGGCCACCGACCCCGCCGTCGCCCCGTTGGAGTCCGTGTCCAGACCACCCCGCACCGTGAGCGCGATCGTCGAGGTGAAGTCGCCCTCGCCGTAGAGGAGCCCGGCCGTGAGGACCGCAGCGTTGGGAACGGTGTGGATCCAGTCGAGGCCCGCGACCTCGGCCTCCACCGCCTCCAGCGTGGACTCCCACGTCAGCCCCGACGCGTACAGCGCCATCACCCGACGCACGGTCCGCGCAAGCCGACTGCTCGCGGGGAAGACGGCGAGCGAGGCGTCGAGCGCCTCACGCACGGACGACGCGGTGAACGCCGCCGAGATCAGCGCCGCCGCCCACATCGCCCCGTACACCCCGTTCCCCGTATGCGAGAGCACCGCATCCCGCCGCGCCATCGCCGCCGCCCGCCGCGGCTGCCCCGGATGGGTCCAGCCGTGGATGTCGGCACGGATCAGCGCACCGATCCACTCCTGGTACGGGTTGTCGTACGTGGCCGTCAGCGGCGGCTTCAGACCGTTCGCCAGATTGCGGTACGCCACCCGCTCGGCCGTGAACGTCTGCAGGAACGGCAGCCGCAGCAGCCACAGCTCCCCCACTTGCTCGGTGCTGAACGAGAACCCGTACGTCTCCAGAAGCTCGAGCCCCAGGATCGCGTAGTCGATGTCGTCGTCACGGCAGCTGCCGTGCACCCGCCCCCGTACGCACGAGCGCCACTCGGGCCGCAGCTCGAACTCGCCCTCGCAGCCCACGGGTTCGGGCAGATAGCCGGTGAGCGGCAGCGCGTCGAAGCGGCGCAGATACGCGTCGATGCGCTGCCGCGTCCAGTAGTCGCCCCGCTCGACCGGCTTGCCCAGCATGTTGCCGGCGATGCGGCCGAGCCAGCCGCCGAGGATCCGGTCGCTCAGGTCCGTATCCGTCATGGCTTGGGTCTACCCCGCACCACATCGCCGACCCGCACCGCTTCCCCGACCCCCACCACATCGCCGACCGGCACCGCTTCCGCGAACCGCACTACTTCTCCGCCCCGTACAGCTGATGCACCGCCTTGCCGCCCTCTCCCAAGGGCACGCTGATGTGCTCCAGTACGTCTTCGAGTACGTCGATGTCCCCGGTTCTGACGAGCGGCTCGGGCCAAGGGGCGGCAGCCGCCGCGGGCGCCGCCAGCGTCAGGGCCGAGACCACCGCGGCCGCCAGGGCCCCCGCTTCTCGTGCGCGCATCACGGGCTCCCCGGATCCTCGTCCTGGCTGCGGGACTTGATGGCCCTGCGCAGTCGGTGGTGGCGGGTCGGGGACTGTTCGGTGATCGCGTCGCCGACCATCGCCTTGACCGCGTCCCGCAGACCGTGCAGCGCGTGGTGGCGCCGCGGGCCCGCGCCCGGGTCCTCGCGGAGTTCCTTCAGGAGCGCCCAGCACAGCGCCAGCATCACGATGACGAACGGCAGCGCGACCAGGATGGTGGCGCTCTGCAGCGAGTTGAGCCCGCCGGCGACGAGGAGCACCGCGGCGACCGCGGCCATCAGGACACCCCACACCACCACCAGCCAGGTCTTCGGGTGCAGCGCTCCGCGGCTGGTCAGCGAACCCATCACCAGCGAGGCGGAGTCGGCGCTGGTGACGAAGTACGTCATCACGAGGATCATCGCGATCCAGGAGGTGACGGTGCCGATCGGCAGCGCGTCGAGCATCGCGAACAGCGCGGCCTCCGGGCCTTCGGAGATCTGCCCCGCCATGTCGGCCTTGCCGGTGGCGTCGAGGCGGATGCCCGTACCGCCCATGACGCAGAACCACACCACGGTCGCCGCGCTCGGCACGAGCAGGACGCCGATGAGGAACTCGCGGATCGTGCGGCCGCGCGAGATCCGCGCGATGAAGGTGCCCACGAAGGGCGCCCACGACATCCACCAGGCCCAGTAGAAGATCGTCCAGCTGCCCAGCCAGGAGCTGTCGGTGAAGGCTCCGGTGCGGGTGGCCATCGGGACGAGGTTGATCAGGTAGTTGCCGACGCTCGCGGGGATCGCGTCCAGGATGTAGACGGTCGGGCCGAGCACGAAGATGAAGACCATCAGGCAGGCGGCGAGCACGATGTTGAGCGTCGAGAGCCATTTGACGCCCTTGTGCAGGCCCGAGAACGCGGAGCCGACGAAGGCCGCGCCGAGCGCCACGATGATGATCACTTCGAGCGAGGTGGAGTCCTCGACGCCCGTGGTCAGGTTGAGGCCCTTGGCCACCTGGAGCGCGCCGACGCCGAGGCTGGTCGCGGTGCCGAAGACCGTGGCGAAGACCGCGAGCAGATCGATGAGGCGGCCGGGCCAGCCGGCCGCCCTGCGCTCGCCGATCAGCGGGACGAACACCGAGCTCAGCCGGTTGCCGCGGCCCTTGCGGAAGCCCGCGTACGCGAGCGCGAGGCCGGCGATGCCGTAGATCGCCCAGGGCGTGAGCGTCCAGTGGAAGAACGAGTACTGCAGCGCCGTGCCGGCCGCGCTGTCCGTGCCGGGCTCGACCCCGGCGGCCGCGGGCGGCGGGCTCAGATAGTGCTGGAGCGGTTCGCCGACTCCGTAGAACATCAGGCCGATGCCCATGCCCGCGCTGAACATCATCGCGATCCACGCGAGGTTGGTGAACTCGGGCTCGGAGTCGTCGCGGCCGAGGCGGATCTGGCCGAAGCGGCTGACGGCGATCACCGCGCAGAGCACCAGGAAGATGTCCGCGGCGATCACGAAGAGCCAGGCGAAGTTCTCCAGGACCCAGGCGAGTGCGGTCGAGGAGGCGCTGTCGAAGGACTTCTTGCCGATCGCGGCCCAGGCCACGACGCCGACGACGGCCGCGACACCGATGCCGACCACAGTGAGGTCGGGTTCGCGCTCCTCGGCGGGGCCGCCGGGCTCGGCGGCGTCGGTGCGTCCGGGGGGTCCCGGAGGTTCTGCGGGGCCGTTCTGATCGATCGTTTCCGTGCTCATGGCGCCCCACTATGGTCGGAAATAGTGGTGTTTTTCGCCTGGGCGCGCCGTCTCAGCGCACGGGCGGCCATGGGCAGGGACCCCTTGCTCCGGTTAAGGTCGGGGCGGCGCGACTGCCTTGACGCGAGCAAGGCCCGAAAGCAAGGGGAACCAAGGTGGCGGACGCTGCAGAGACGGCTCACTCGGCGAGTGCGAGCCGGGTGCTGATAGCCGCGGACAAGTTCAAGGGTTCGCTCACGGCCGTGCAGGTCGCTGAGCGGGTCACGGCCGGGCTGCGCCGTGTGCTGCCGGAGCTCGCGGTCGAGGCCCTGCCCGTCGCGGACGGCGGCGACGGCACGGTGGCGGCGGCGGTCGCGGGCGGCTTCGAGCGGCGCGAGGTCGAGGTCACGGGCCCGCTGGGCGAGCCCGTCACGGCCGCTTATGCGCTACGGGGCGACACCGCCGTGGTCGAGATGGCCGAGGCCTCCGGTCTCCAGCTGCTCCCCGAGGGTGTCTTCGCGCCGCTGACCTCGACCACGTACGGCTCCGGTGAGCTGCTGCTCGCGGCGCTCGACGCGGGTGCGCGCACGATCGTCTTCGGTGTCGGCGGCAGCGCCACGACCGACGGCGGCGCGGGCATGCTGGCCGCGCTGGGCGCCAAGTTCCTCGACGCGGCCGGTGAGGCGGTCGGCGCGGGCGGCGGTCCGCTGGCCGATCTCGCCACCGCGGATCTGTCGGGCATCGACCCGCGCTTCGCCGAGGTGGACCTGGTCCTCGCGAGCGATGTCGACAACCCGCTGACCGGCCCGAAGGGCGCGCCCGCGGTCTATGGTCCGCAGAAGGGCGCGACGCCCGAGGACGTCGAGACCCTGGACGCCGCGCTCGGACACTTCGCGCAGGTCCTGGAGAAGTCCATCGGGTCGAAGGCCGCCGAGCTCGCCGCGTCCCCGGGTGCGGGCGCCGCGGGCGGTATCGGCTACGGCGCGCTCGTCGCGCTCGGTGCGCGGTTCCGTCCGGGCATCGAGGTCATGCTCGACGTGCTGGGCTTCGCGCCCGCGCTCTCGCGCGCCACGCTGGTGATCACCGGCGAGGGCTCCCTCGACGAGCAGACCCTGCACGGCAAGGCCCCGGCGGGTGTCGCCGCGGCGGCGCGTGCGGCCGGTGTCGAGGTCGTCGCGGTGTGCGGCCGACTCGCCCTGCCCCCGGAGGCCCTGGGCAAGGCCGGCATCCGCCGTGCGTACCCGCTCACCTCGGTCGAGCCGGACGTGGCCAAGTGCATCGCCGAGGCGGGACCGATCCTGGAGCGGGTGGCGGAGCAGATCGCCCGCGACTTCCTGAGCTGATCCGACAGCGGGCGGCTCTCCGAGCCGAGCACCTGCTGGGGCGGGGCCTTGTGAGGCCCCGCCCCCGGCCGGGCGCCGGGCCGCCGCGGCCCGCGCATCCGTCCCCGGTCACGCCACCGCAGGCTCCGCATTCCGCCTGCTGAGCACATACCCCACGGCCACGGTGAGTGCGGCCGCCACCCCGGCGAGCGGCACCCCTGCGGATCCGGCGAAGGTGCACAGAAGGATGGCGAGGGCGCCGGCCGGCAGCGTGAGCTGCTGGGCGAGGGTGCGCTTGAAGTGGCGTGCGTGCAACAGCCATACGACGAGGAAGAACAGCGCCGCGGGCACGGTCACGGCCGCCGCGGCCGCGCGTTCGGAGATGTGTGCCTCGCCGACCGACTGCTCGACGGCCAGCTCCACGCCCGCGCCGATCGCGGCGGCCGCGGCGAAGACCAGGAAGTGGCCGTAGCCCCAGACGAAGCCCTGCCGGTTGGAGGCGAGGTGCTCGTGGATGGGCACCGCGAAGTAGATCCACCACGCGCAGAACACGAGGAGCAGTCCGCCGGCGGCCAGCGGAACGAGACCGTCGAGGCTGCCGTGCCCGTCTCCGTCCACGGCCTGCTGTACGGCGACGGTGGCCCCGGCGATCGTCTCGCCGAGGACGATCAGTGTGAACAGGCCGTAGCGCTCGGCGATGTGGTGCGGATGCCAGTGCGTGGCCCAGTCGCGTTCCGCCACCACGGGCACGGCGAGTTCGGCCAGGACGAGCGCGATGAACACATAGCCGCGGGCCGCGTCGGGCACGAACAGCATGCCGATCCAGCCGAGCTGGGTCAGCACGAGGCCGATGGCGTACCGCCGGGCTACCCGCTTCTCGGCCTGATCCGCGGTGCCGTGCGCGGCGCGCAGCCACTGGAAGGTCAGGGCGAGCCGCATCACCACGTAGCCGATGACCGCGAGCGTGAAGTCCCCGTCGTCGAAGGCGCGCGGGACTCCGGCGGCGAGGATGAGCACGCCGGTGATCTGGACGAGGGTCACGACGCGGTACAGGGCGTCGTCCGTGTCGTAGGCCGAGGCGAACCAGGTGAAGTTCATCCAGGCCCACCAGATCGCGAAGAACACGGCGAGGTAGCCGGTGATCCCCTGCTGCCAGTGACCTTCGGCGAAGGCATGCACGAGACGGGAGTTGGCCTGGGCGACGGCGACGACGAAGCAGAGGTCGAAGAGGAGCTCGAGCGGCGTCGCCGCCCGGTGCTGCTCGTGCCGGCTGCGGGCGGTCATTCGGGTCATGGTCGACAGCTCAGCAGGAATCCGGGACGCGGCGGGGGCGATCGGGTACGGACAGGCGGATTCGTACCGGTTCGGAGGCGGGTGCGGCGGCCGTCGACAGGCCGGGGCCCCTGGAACGGCCCTGGCATGGCCGTGGAAAACCGGTTCGCCCTCGCACCCCGCACTCCGTACCCTCGCCCCATGACCAAGCCACTCGTCGCGCTCCTCACCGGTGCCGGTGTCTCCACGGACTCGGGCATCCCCGACTACCGCGGGCCCAACGGACTGTGGCGGCGCGACCCCGAGGCCGAGAAGCTCGTCACGTACGACTACTACGTGCGCGATCCGGAGATCCGGCGCCGCGCCTGGCAGATGCGGCTCAACGGGTCCGCGCGGCACGCGGAGCCCAACGCCGCGCACCGTGCCGTCGCCGGCCTCGAGCAGCGCGGTATCCCTGTACGGGTGCTGACGCAGAACGTGGACGGACTGCATCAGCGCGCCGGTCTCTCCGAGCGCAAGGTGCTCGAACTGCACGGCACCGCACGGGAAGTGGTGTGCATCGAGTGCCATGACCGCGGCCCCATGGAGGACGCGCTCGCCCGGGTCGAGGCCGGTGAGGAGGATCCGGCCTGCCGGTCCTGCGGCGGGGTGCTCAAGTCGGCGACGGTGATGTTCGGCGAGCGGCTCGACCCGATGGTGATCGGTGAGGCGATGAGCATCGCGAAGGCGTGCCAGGTGTTCTTCGCCGTGGGCAGCAGCCTTCAGGTACAGCCCGCCGCCTCGCTCGCCGGGATCGCCGCGGAGCACGGTGCGCGTCTGGTGATCGTCAACGCCGATCCGACGCCGTACGACGCGATGGCGGCCGAGGTCGTACGGGAGCCGATCGGGACCGTACTGCCGGAGCTGCTGGGGCAGTTGGGCGCCTAGGCACACGAGGGCGCAGGCTGAGGCCACCAGCGGGCACAGGTCACCAGCAGACTCAAGCGACCAGCAGGCGCAGGCCCAGGTCGGCGGTGTCGAGCGCGGCCACGTCGCGATTGCGCTCGGCCCACCGGCCCGAGGCCAGGTCCTCGCGCAGTCCGTCCACGGCCCGCCGCTCGGCCTCGGCGCCGACCCGGGTCCACACGGAGACGGCGCGGCGCACATGTTCCTCCAGGTATGCCTCGGGCCGGCGCCAGTAGGCCTCGAAGAATCCGTCGGCGCAGTCCCACGGGATCAGCACCGGCTCGGCGCGGCCGTCGATCGCCCGGGTCAGATCGGCGAGCGAGGGCCAGTCGGTGAGCAGTCCGGCGAACTCCGGCAGATAGTCGCGCGTGAGCCAGAACCGGTCGCGCCAGCCGGTGGAGCTGGCGTCGTAGGTGAACACCACGACGCGCTTGGCCACCCGCCGCATCTCCCGCAGCCCGGCGATCGGGTCGTGCCAGTGGTGCACGGTGCTGACGGCCATCGCGGCGTCGAAGGCGCCGTCCTCGAACGGCAGGCTCTCCGCACTCGCGTCCAGGCACGGCGCCGCGCCGGCCGGACGCTGGGCGCGCATGACGGCGGAGGGTTCCACCGCGGTCACCTCGCGGTCGGCCGGCTCGTACGATCCGGTGCCCGCGCCGACGTTCAGTACGGTCCGCGCGTCCCCGAGCGCCGCCCAGATGCTCGCGGCGATCCGCGGATCGGTGCGCCGGGTCGCGGGATACGCGGACCCGATCGTCTCGTACAACTGCGCCCCGACCATGCGCAGTTGGTCCTCCGACGTGGCCTCGATTCCCATGGCCCGTGCCTCCAGTTCCCTGTCGATGCCCGTCACCATGGCGGCGGCTCGGTCGCGCTGTTCGAGTAGCAGCCCGCGCAGGCGGCGCAGCCGCGCGACCGCGTCGGTGGCCGGGTCGTCCACCAGATCCGCGATCTCGCGCAGTCCGAAGCCGAGCCGCCGGAAGGCGAGCACCTCCCGCAGCCGCTCCACGTCCGCCGCCGAGTAGGCCCGGTACCCGGCCGCGGTGCGCGCGGACGGGTGGACCAGGCCGATCTCGTCGTAGTGGTGCAGCGTGCGGACGCTCACTCCGGCCAGCTCGGCCACACGTCCCACTGTCAGGTGATCTTCCACGCCTACGACCATGCGGCATCACGTCACGTGAGGGTCAAGGGACGGGCGGGAAAAGGATGTTGAGCGGCCCGTCAGAAGAGCGCGTCGGCCACCCCGTTCGGATCGCACGCCCCCTTCCGTTCGAAGTCAAGGAGCTGCCGCTTGCGGTCGAGGCCGCCGCCGTAGCCGGTGAGGCTGCCGTTCGCGCCGACGACGCGATGGCAGGGGACGATGATGCCGACCGGGTTCTTGCCGTTGGCGAGGCCGACGGCGCGGGATGCGGCGGGGTTGCCGAGGGCCTCGGCGAGTTCGCCGTAGGTGCGGGTCTCGCCGTACGGGATCTTCAACAGCTCGGCCCATACGGTGCGTTGGAATTCCGTGCCGTCGAGGTGCAGCGGCAGGTCGAAGTCCGTGCGCTCGCCCGCGAAGTACGCGGTGAGCTGCTCGACGACCGGCTCGAATCCGGTGTCGTCCGGCAGGCCGAAGGTCTCCTGCGGCGGGCGGTGGCGCTGGTCGGTCATGTAGAGGCCGGACAGGACTCCGTCGGTCGCGACCAGGGTCAGCGGTCCGTACGGGCTGTCCATCACGGTGTGCGTGCGCATCACGAATCTCCTTGTACGGGGAGGAAGTTGATGGGGTGGTCGTCCGTGGCCCACAGGTGCTGGACCGCGTACGCGCGCCAGGGCTGCCAGGCGGCGGCACGCGCGGTGAGCGCGGCCGGGGTTGACTTGAGGCCGAGCCCTTCGGCGGCCTTGCGGACGCCGAGGTCGCCGGGCAGGAAGGCGTCGGGGTCGCCGAGCGCCCGCATCGCGATCACCTCGATGGTCCAGGGTCCGAAGCCGGGCAGCGCGGCGAGCCGGGCGCGCGCTTCGTTCCAGTCGCTCTCGGGGCCCAAGTGCAGGGTGCCGTCTGCGAGTTGGCCGATGAGGGTGAGCAGGGTCGTGCGGCGGGTGCGGGGCATCGCCAGGGTCTCGGGGTCGAGACAGGCGAGTGTCTGCGGGGCGGGGAACAGGTGGGTGAGTCCGCCCTCGGGATCGTCGATCCGCTCGCCGTGCGCCTCGACCAGGCGGCCGGCGTGCGTACGGGCCGCCGCCGTGGACACCTGCTGGCCGAGCACCGCGCGGATCGCGAACTCCGCCTCGTCCACCGTGCGCGGCACCCGCCGGCCCGGCGTCTTCGCGACGAGCGGCGCGAGCAGCGCGTCGGTGCTCAGCTGCGCGTCGATCGCCACCGGGTCGGCGTCGAGGTCGAGCATGCGGCGGCAGCGGCTGATCGCCACGGTGAGGTCGCGCTGATCGGTGAGGGAGAGCCGGCACGCGATGTGGTCCGGCTGCGGGGTCAGGGCGACCACGCCCTGCCCGTACGGCAGACGCAGCGTGCGCCGGTACGCTCCGTCGCGCCACTCCTCGACCCCGGGTACGGCGGTCGCGACGAGATGCCCGAAGAGGTTGTCGGGGTTGAGCGGCTTGCGGAACGGCAGCCGCAGGCTCAGGACGCCCGGGGCGCTCTCGCCGCGGCGGCCGCTCGCGCGGGTGCGCAGTTCTCCGGGGGTGAGGGCGAAGACCTCTCGTACGGTGTCGTTGAAGGTACGGATCGAGGAGAAGCCCGCCGCGAAGGCGATCTGCGCCATCGGCAGGGCGGTCGTCTCGATCAGGAGCCGCGCGGTCTGTGCGCGCTGGGAGCGGGCCAGGGCGAGAGGGCCCGCCCCGAGTTCGGCCTGGAGCTGGCGCTCGACCTGCCGGGCGCTGTAGCCGAGCCGCGCGGCGAGCCCTGGAACGCCTTCGCGGTCCACGACGCCGTCGCCGATCAGGCGCATGGCGCGGGCCACGAGGTCGGCGCGGTGGTTCCACTCCGGGGAGCCCGGGGTGGCATCGGGACGGCAGCGCTTGCAGGCCCGGTAGCCGGCCTGCTGGCAGGCGGCGGCGCTGGGCAGGAAGGTCATGTTCTGGGGTTTGGGTGCGACCACCGGGCAGCTCGGGCGGCAGTAGATGCCGGTGGTGCGCACGGCGGTGAAGAACCATCCGTCGAAGCGTGCGTCCTTGGACTGGACGGCTCGCAGGCAGCGCTCGGTCTCGGTGTGCATACGGACAGCTTCGTACAAGGCAGGTGGCTTGGCTGGCGGAAATCCGACATGGACGTGCGGGCTGGGTGGGGAGGTCGGGGTGCGGGGTGCAGGCACCGCGGGCCCAGGTGCAGGGGTGCAGGCACCGCGGGCCCAGGTGCAGGGGTGCAGGCACCGCGGGCCCAGGTGCAGGGGTGCAGGGGGCGGAGCCCCGCGGGCCCAGGTGGGGGGTGCAGGGGGCGGAGCCCCGCGGGCCCAGGTGCGGGGGTGTCGCCCTGCACGGGTGGATCAGGGAGCAATGGCGGCGGATTCGGGTCCAAAGACCGCAGGGTCGGGCAGGTGGCCGGAGGGACAGTGGTGGGTGGCCCGCCATCACACCGACGAACCTCGAGCCGCACCATGACCCAGCCTGCCAGCACATCGGCCGCCGCCGAGCCCGGCTCCCCTGCGCGCACTCAGCTCAAGGCACTCACCGACCGCGCCGTCCCCCAGTTCGGCGACGCGAACCTCGTGCTGCGGGCCGCGCTGGCCAGTGCGCTCGCGTGGTGGGTGGCGGCCGATCTGCTCGACCTCTCGGCGCCCGATCTCGCTCCCGTCGGCGCGATGCTGGCCTGTCAGCTCACCCCGTACGGCACCGCGCGGCGGGCCTTCCACCGCGGGGCCGGGGTGGCCTTCGGCGGCGCGCTGGGTCTGACGGCCTCGATGACGGTCGGCGTGACCCCGCTGACGATGTTCGCCACCGTGCTCGTCGGCATGTGCGCGGGACGGCTGCTCCGGCTCGGCGGCCAGGTGCACCAGATCGCCCTGACCGCGGTCCTGGTCATGGGCGTGCCGGGCCACTTCGACTACGGCGTCCACCGGCTCGCGGCGAATCTGCTCGGCGTCGCCATCGGCGCGGCCGTCGGACTCGCCGTACCGCCGCCGCCGTTCGCACGGCGCGCCTCGGAGAAGCTGGCCCACCTCTCGGGGCAGATGAGCGAGCTTCTCAATGAGATGTCCGAGCAGCTGCGGGACGGGAACTGGGACGCGCACAGCGGTGAGTGGGTCGAGCGGGCCCGCGCGCTGTCCGAGCGCCTCACCAAGGTCCGTACGGCGGTGGCCGCGGCCGAGGACGCCAACCGCTGGCGCCCGCACACCCGGGACGCGACCCTGCGCGTGGAGCGGCTCATCGAGTCGACCCGCTGCCTCGATCACGTAGGACATCAGATACGCGGCATCGCACGGGGCCTGTACAACCTGACGTATCGAGAGGGCAGGCCGCCTGCCCTGCACTGGTCGCACGAGGACCGCGCCTTGCGCCCGGAGCCGACCCGCACTCCCGAAGGCCTCGACCAGCTGCTCGCGGACCTCGCCTCGACGCTCGCCGTCCTCGCGGAGCCGCGGCTGCTGCACGACAGCCCGACACCGCAGCTGCGGGAGCGGCTGCGCAGCCTCCTGGGCGCCGCGGAGACCAGCTTCCTGACCTGTGCGCTGACGCAGCAGGCCGCGTACGCCGACTGGCGCGAGCTGTGCACGGCCGGGATTCTCGAGGACGCCCGCAAGGTGCTGCACGAGCTGGATCCGCAGCTGGGACCGCATCAGCGCGCCTTCCGCGACTGAGCGGTCCCGCGCCCCCGGTCAGAGCCTCACCTCACAGCCGCTGCAGCGGATCGCGGACCCGTGACCGTACGCGGTACCAGCCGAAGGCAAGGGCGGCGGCGATCGGCAGGATGAGCAGGACCGTCTCGCGGCCCGGGCCGTCCGTGTCGAACCACATCATGACGATCACGCCGAGCAGGAAGGCGAGCGTCAGGAAGTTCACCCAGGGAGCCGCCCAGAGCCGGAACGCCGGGCGTTCGGCGAGCCCGAGGTTGGCGCGGCGGACGAACGCCAGGTGGCAGATCATGATCATGCACCAGGTGGCGATGATGCCGAGCGCCGCGATGTTGGTGACGATGCCGAAGGCCTTGTCCGGCAGCCAGGCGTTCAGCGCGACACCGCACAGGATCACGGCCGACGTCAGGAGCACGCCCCCGTACGGCACGTTGCTGCGGCTCATCCGCGAGGTGAACCCGGGCGCGGAGCCCGCCATCGCCATCGAGCGCAGGATGCGGCCCGTCGTGTACAGCCCGGAGTTGAGGCTCGACATCGCCGCGGTCAGGACGACCATGTTCATCAGCCCGCCGGCGGCCGGCACACCGAGCCCGGAGAGCACGGTGACGAAGGGGCTCTGGCTGCCGGAGTAGGCGGTCCACGGCAGCAGCAGGACCAGCATGAAGACCGAGCCGACGTAGAAGACGGCGATGCGCCACATGATCGAGTTCACGGCCTTCGGGACCACCTCCTGGGGCTTCGCCGTCTCGCCCGCCGTGACGCCGACCATCTCGATCGAGGCGTACGCGAAGATGACGGTCTGGGCGACCAGGACCACCGGCAGCACACCGAGCGGGAACAGGCCGCCGTTGTCGCTCAGGAGATGGAGTCCGGGCACCTGCCCGTCCACCGGGTGCCGGGTGGCGAGCACCCAGACGCCGATGAGCAGGAACGCGACGATCGCGACCACCTTGACGATGGCGAACCAGAACTCCATCTCCCCGAAGAGCCGGACGGAGATGAGGTTCACGCTCAGCACGATCGCCAGCGCGATCAGCGCGAGCACCCACTGCGGGACCGAGGTGAACATCGACCAGTAGTGCACGTACAGCGCGATGGCCGTGATGTCGGCCATGCCGCTGGTCGCCCAGTTGAGGAAGTACATCCAGCCCGCGACGTAGGCGCCCTTCTCGCCGAGGAACTCGCGCGCGTAGCTGACGAAGGCGCCCGACGAGGGCCGGTGCACCACGAGTTCGCCCAGGGCGCGGACGACGAAGAACGCGAAGACGCCGCACACCGCGTACGCGACCGCGAGTCCGGGCCCCGCCTTGGCGAGGTTGCCGCCGGCGCCGAGGAACAGGCCGGTGCCGATGGCGCCGCCGATCGCGATCATGCTGATGTGGCGCGGCTTGAGTGTCTTGCTGTATCCGGCGTCGCCTACGTCGAGGACGACCTCCGGATCGGGATCGGCGGGCTCGGCGGCGGGAGAGGTGTCGAGGTCCTTGGTCACGGGGGCGTGCTCACCTTCGGCGGGCTGAACAGGGCATTTGCCTGTTCTATCCCCGAGGAGGGCGATATCCCCGTAATGCCGCGTGCTGCTAGTAGGACTTTGTTAGGTGGCTGGTCAGGTTCTGGAGTTGGTAGTTCGCTGGGGGTATGACTCCGGAGGAGCTTG
>NZ_JACTVJ010000059.1 GCF_014493765.1 Streptomyces polyasparticus | reverse complement strand
GGGCATCCTCGGTCGGGGTCAGCACCTCCACCGGGGTCGCGTTGGAGAACGCCGCACGGGTGAAGGTGAACACGTCGGAAGTGGCGCTGCCGTTGACCGTCTGGGTGGCGGTGAAGGTATAGGTGCCCGCGGGCAGGACCAGTTCGGAGTCGCAGGTCCAGTTACCCGAGCCGTCGACGGCGATGTCCGTGCAGATGGACTTGCCGGACCCGGACTTGATGTTGATCTTGGCGCCGGGCTGTCCCTTGCCGGTGAAGGTGACCTCTTCGGTGGTGACCGGGGCATCCTCGGTCGGGGTCAGCACCTCCACCGGGGTCGCCGCGGCGGCCTTCACAGTCAGGGAGAACTCCTGGCTGTGCCCGTTCACCGTCGCCTTCACCGTCACCGCGCCCGCCTTCGAGCCCGCCTTCACATTCACATGCGAATAGCCCTGCGAGTCCGTGGACTTGACCACCGACGTCCCGCCCCCGGTGAACACCGAACCGGTACCACCGTCATCGACGATCTCATAGCTGACCTTCGCCCCAGCGATCCAGCCCGCACCATTCCTCGCCCGCGTCACCAGCGGATCGGCGAACTGCTCACCCTCCAACGCCTCCTGCCCGTCACCCGAACCCTTGACCAGCTCGGTGACCGAGACATCCACCCGCAGAGCGAAGTCCGCACTGTGACCGTTCGCCGTCGCTCGCACCTGCACCGAGCCCGCCTTCGACCCCGCCTTCACCTTCACACTCGAATATCCCTGCGAGTCCGTGGACTTGTCCACCGACGTCCCGCCA
>NZ_JACTVJ010000058.1 GCF_014493765.1 Streptomyces polyasparticus | reverse complement strand
CACTGTGACCGTTCGCCGTCGCTCGCACCTGCACCGAGCCCGCCTTCGACCCCGCCTTCACCTTCACACTCGAATATCCCTGCGAGTCCGTGGACTTGTCCACCGACGTCCCGCCATCCACAAAGGTCGAGCCGGTGCCACCGTCATCAGTAATCTGGTAGGTGACCTTCGCCCCATGCACGCCCGACGAATCCTTCAGCGCCTGCGTCACCAACGGATCAGCAAACTCCGAACCCGCCGAGGCCTCCTGACCATCACCCGAACTCATCTTCAGCTCAGACACACTGGTCGTCGGATCCGTCACCGTCACCGACACGTTTCCCCTCGCGGTAATTCCCGCGGAATTTCTCACCGTGTACTCAAAAGAATCCGCACCCACGAAACCATCATCCGGGGTATAAAGGACCTTCCCGTCCTTGATCTCCGCACCACCATTCGCCGGATCCGTCACCGACACCAGCGACAGACCCGTACCCGAGTCATTCGCCAGCACCGGAATCTCGACCGCCGTACCCTGCTCAGTAGACGCGGAATCCGCACGAGCCACCGGCGCGGTCGATGGGGCATAAAGCAAGACGGAAGACGTTTGTCCCAGCGAACCTTGGACATAGAAATACGCGCTAGTGTTTGTCCACTGCGACCCAAGATTCACGCTGATGCTGAAGCTCTGGTCGTCTCGATGAGGGCCAGAACCAACGGTAACGGTACTGCCGCCCGGTATCACGCGCTTAACGTACACCGTATCACCCAGGTTACCCGAGGTCAGGAATCCATTCATGGTGAACGTCGAAGGCACGGTGCTCCCCCCCTGAGGGGAAGTGATTCCAGTTTGCGCCCGGTCCGAGGTAGAGGCAGCGGGCTGGGTGTCGGAGATCGCCCCGGATGGTTGGGGTGCGGCGCCAGCGGTGTTGATGAGGCCGCTACCGATGGCAACCGCGAGGAGGGCGGCAATGCCGCCCCGGCGGGCAAGAGCGCTACGAGACACAGATGATCCTTCTACAGGGGAGACTTCGGTTCCACCGAAGCCGCGATCGAACACAACACGCTGAGGCCAGGCGAGATCGGACCCCCGACCGCAGCAGCCTCGCCCGCACACCTGACGGGACGGACGGCTCGCCAGCACGCACCACGGCGTCCTGACCTGACATCACCCATACAAACCCCCTCCCCACCCCCGGCCGGCCCACCAAACGTTGATACACGCCTCCGAATGGCGACACCCGGAAGGACGTAGGATGTCCGGCAGGGAGGCCCCTCATATCTCCGCAGAGCCAAAAACACCTCCGCAAACCGCCGTGGAAGCCAAGCCGCAACACCCCCACACGCAAGACCGGCGCCACGTCAGGGATTTGTAATGCGCCTGCAACCCTCTCTACCTGATTCCGGTTTGTACGGCGAAAGCAGTTTCTACAGTCTGCTGGCGCGACGGGTTTTGGCCTGGTTTTGGCCGCGCTGTGCCCGAGTTCGGTAAGGCTTTTGATGACGACTTTGCTGGTGATAGCCAAGGAGCCGGTGCCGGGCCGGGTGAAGACCCGACTCACGTCCGCGTACACGCCGGTAGAGGCTGCGCGACTGGCCGAGGCGGCGCTGGCGGACACGCTGGTCACGCGCAAGCCCGCCGGCGCCACCTCGGTCTACCGGTAGTCCGTTAAACCCGGCGGTAAAGATTCAAGAGGTCTGCCGGAGGTGACCGCGTCGAGGAGGGCTTGGAGTTCGAGTGGCGGGTCCTTGTCGGTCCAGGCCCGCCACCAGCGGGTCAGGGTGATCGCCGGGGTGGGCTTCGCCCCGCTATGTGGACATCTGCGAACTATGCAGCCAGGTTCAGACTACCCGAGTTGATCGAGCGTCGTTCGAATTCGACCGGGCTGATATGGCCGAGCGCGGAATGACGGCGCCGATTGTTGTACCAAGCCAGCCAGGTGAACACGGACATGCGAGCCTCTGATTTCCCCAGCCAGCGCTCCCCGTAGAGCAGTTCACGTTTCATGCTGGCGAAGAAGGATTCCGCGAGGGCATTGTCGTAGCTCGATCCCACCCGCCCCATTAAGCGGCGGATGCCGTGCTTTCGGCAGGCAGTGGCGAAGGCGGCTGATGTGTATTGGGTGCCGCGGTCTGAATGAAAGACGACTCCGTCGACCGATCCGCCGCGTGTGGCCACCGCTGCTTCCAGAGCATCGACGACGAGATCGGAGCGCGTGTGCTCTGCCATGGACCAGCCCACGACGCGGCGTGAGTGGATGTCGATGACAGTGGCCAAGTACATCCAGTCCTTGCCGACCGGCAGATACGTGGTGTCACCGCACCAGCGCACATTCGGCCGAGGTGCAGAGAAGTCCCGTTCCAGAAGGTCCGGAGCTTTCGGCGCCCGGGCGTCGGGGATGGTGGTCCGCTTGCCCTTGCCTAGATGGCGCCCGGATATTCCGGAAGCACGCATCAGCCGGGCGACCCGCTTATGGTTCACCAGCTCGCCGTTCTCCCGGAGCTCGCGGGTGATTCGCGGAACCCCGCAGGCGCCTTTCACCTCGCTGTGGATAGCCCGGATCTATTCGGTCAGCACCGCCTCGGCCTGCGCCCGCGCACGGCGGGCCGGCTCGGCCAGGCGCCACCGGTAGAAACCCGAGCGGGAGACCCGGAGAATTCTGCACAGCCGCTGTATCCCGTACTCCAGATGGTGGGCAGAGATGAACCGCCAGCGGCTGGTCATCGATTCATCTCTTTCGCAAAATACTGGGCGGCCTTGCGAAGGATCTCCTTCTCCAGCTCCAGCTCGCGGACCAGTTTGCGCAGCCGCTTCAACTCCTCACGCTCGGCCGGCGTCATCGCCTCACCGCCCACACCCAGGGCAGGGCCTCTGGCGGCCCGTACCCACTGCCGCAGTGACTCGGTGTTGACCCCGAGCTCCCGGGCCACTGAGTTGATCGACCGGCCGGTGGATGCCACCAGCTCGACCGCGTCCCGCTTGAACTCCTCCGGATACCGGCGTGCAGCCACCCGGACACCTCCATCTCGGACCCCACGATCCGATCTTCAAGAGATGTCCACCAATGGGGCAAACCCCAGTCCCAACCTTCCTCAGCACCGTCAGCGGCTTCAGCGGCTTCAGCGGCTTCAGCGAGTCCAACGCGCTAGGTGTATTGACCACGAGCGTTGTTAACGCTAGGCCAGGTCTTGAGCATGGCGAAGACCTCCGGCGTGGTGGAGGTGTCGAGTCTTCACCGCGCGGAGGTCTTCGTGTCCCACCGTAATGCCCGGCTGACCGTTCATGGCAGGCGGATCCTGGTCGAACGTGTCCTCGCGGGCCGCCCGGTCGCGCATGTCGCCGCGGAGATGGGCATTTCCCGGCCCACGGCCCACAAATGGGTCCGCCGCTGGCGAACCGAGGGCGACGCAGGTCTCCACGACCGCACCAGCCGGCCCCACTCGACCCCGCACCGGACCTCCGCCGCGCTCGAGACCCAGGTCTGCCGACTGCGGACCGACCGCAAACTTGGCCCCGCACGGATCGGCCCGATCCTGGGCCTGCCCACCTCGACCGTGCACCGCATCCTGACCCGCCACGGTCTGAACCGACTGGCCTGGCGCGACCGCCCCACCGGCGAGCCGATCCGCCGCTACGAACGCTCCCGCTCCGGCGACCTGGTCCACGTCGACATCAAGAAGCTCGGCAACATCCCCGAAGGCGGCGGCTGGCGAAACGGTCGGCAGAACAGCCGGCGACCGCAACCGTCGGGTCTGTACGGTCAACGGTGGATCTTCGAGCAGGAAGTAACACCTGATGACAGACGTGACCGTGTCGGCTGAGGC
>NZ_JACTVJ010000057.1 GCF_014493765.1 Streptomyces polyasparticus | reverse complement strand
CCCCCCCCCCCCCCCCCCCCCCCCCCCCCCCCCCCCCCCCCCCCCCCCCCCCCCCCCCCCCCCCCCCCCCCCGGCCCCACCCACCCGCGGGCTCCGCTGACGAGGCCCCTGGACGCAGCCCATAGCGCGTCAGCAATGGTCCGAGACGCAGGCCCATGCGGGCCAGGCCGGCCGTCCCACCCATCACGGGTGCCAGGTCAGCAGGACCCCAGGGGCCCGGCCCCCAGCGGATCCCACCCACCCCAGGCGCCCACAAGCCGGGATCCGGGGCGCAGCCCCAAGCGGGACCCACCCACCCTGGAGCCCCCGTCAAAAAAGGAGGGGGATCCGGGGCGCAGCCCCGGTTTCGGGAAGGGGCGGGTCGGGGAGAGAAGCCCGCCGCAGGCGCCACCCACCCCAGCCCGAACGAACCCGCACCTACTCCGCCGCCACCAACGGCAACGGCTCCGCAGGCGACAACGCCGGATCATCGACCCGGAACGTCCGCACCCGCCCCGGCGCAGACCCCGGCGTCTCGAACCGCACGGTCACCCTCCCGAGCCCACTCCCCTGCACCCACCCGGGCCCGAACTCCGCATGCCGCACATCGTGCCCGGCATACCACCGCCGCTCGACGACCTCGGGCTCGGCCTCGGGCCCACCCGCGACCTGCTCGTCGGCCACCGACGCCAGAGCGTCCGCCCCACCACCTGCCCCCTGCGCCTCCGCACCCAGGGCAGCCCCCGCCGCCCCCACCTCAGTCGCCTCAACCACCCGCGCAGCCTCCGCCGCCTGCGCCTGCGCGAACAAATCCTCCTGCGTGTAATCGGCCAGCCCGCTCACCCCGACCCCGAGCAGCCGCACCCCACCCGTCGTATCCACCGACTCGAGCAACCGCGCCGCCGCCTCCCGCACCACCGCAGGATCATCCGTCGGCCCCCGCAGCGTCTCGGACCGCGTCAACGTCGAGAAGTCATAGCGCCGCACCTTGAGCACCACGGTCCGCCCCGAGTGCCCACCGGCCCGCAGCCGGCCCACACAACGCTCCGCAAGCCGGTCCACCTCCAGGCGCACCCGCACCCGGTCGTGGATGTCGACGTCGAAGGTGTCCTCCACGGACACGGACTTCGTCTCCCGTTCGGCCACCACCGGCCGCTCGTCCACGGCCAGCGCCATCGCGTACAGATGCCCGCCGTGCGCCTTCCCGAGCAGCCGTACGAGCTCGTCCTCGCCGGCCTCGGCAAGATCCCCCACCGTCGTGATCCCGGCCCGCCTGAGGTGATCCCCGGTCGCCGGCCCGACCCCCGGCAGGATCCGTACGGACTTGTCGGCGAGCAGCTCGCGCTCGGTCCCCGGGTCGATCAGCCGCAGCCCGTCCGGCTTCGCCTCCTCGGAAGCGATCTTCGCCAGCATCTTGGACGCGGCAAGCCCCACCGACCCGGTCAGCCCGGTGACGGCCCGTATGTCGGCCCTGAGCTTCTCGCCCACCGCCAGCGCGGACGCCGTGTCCCAGGCCACCTCGCCCGCTTCGAGATCCACGAAGGCCTCATCGAGGCTCAGCGGCTCGACCAGCGGAGAAAGCTCTCTGAGCAGCCCCATGACCTGCTCGCTGATGTCCCGGTAGAGACCGAACCGCGGCACCAGGTACGCCGCATTGGGCGCGAGCCGCCGCGCCTGCCCCATCGGCATCGCCGAGTGCACCCCGAAACGCCGGGCCTCGTACGAGGCCGTCGCCACGACGCCCCGCGGTCCGAGCCCGCCCACGATCACGGCCTTCCCGCGCAGGCTCGGCTTGGATGCCTGCTCCGCCGAGGCGTAGAAGGCATCCATGTCGAGGTGCAGGATGGTGGGCGCCGCTCTCACAGCACCGATGCTGCCCTACGGCACTGACAACGGCCCCGAAGACGCCGGGCCCGTACGCGAAAACACACGAGGGCGCGGCCACCACGGGCCGTCACACAGCGCGGTTTCCCCGCCGCCTGGCCAGCTCATCCGCGGGGTTGTGCCCGATGAGCGTCTCACCGGTGTCGACGCGTTCCCCGTGCAGCTGCGCCAGCGCAGCCTCCACGTCGCGCCACACGACGCCCACGGCGATCCCGAAGATCCCCTGGCCGCCCTGGAGCAGCTCGACGACCTCGTCCGGCGAGGTGCACTCGTAGACCGTCGCGCCGTCGCTCATGAGCGTCATACGGTCTAGATCGGCGAACCCGCGCTCACGCAGATGCTGCACGGCGGCCCGGATGTTCTGCAGCGAGACCCCGGTGTCGAGGAACCGCTTCACGATCTTCAGGACGACGACGTCCCGGAAGCTGTAGAGCCGCTGCGTCCCCGATCCGAACGCGGACCGCACACTGGGCTCCACGAGCCCGGTACGGGCCCAGTAGTCCAGCTGCCGATAGGTGATCCCGGCCGCCGCGCACGCGGTCGGTCCGCGGTACCCGACCTCTTCGGCCGGCGCACCACTGGTCCCCCGCGCTGCCGCCGGGCGCTGCACAGAGTGATCGGTCGCGCCGCTGTGGAGCGGATACGGACCTTGCCCCAGACTTCGTCCGGGGGCACCCCCAGCCGTACCGTCGCCGCTGCTTCTCACGTCGGCCTCCGTCCTTGACCTGCCTTCTCGACGGTAGGCAGTACCCAGGAGCACGTCAACGAACGCCACACTCGGCACGCCGAGTGATAATCACCCGAAGTGTGGTTTGAGTCGCCTCACCGCGTGGAAAGGCTAGCCGAATGCCCGCGCGGCCCCGCTGGTACGGGCGCCGTCACTGGCTGTTGGTCCCGAAGTCCTCGGGTGAGATCTGGTCCAGGAACTCGCGGAACTTCTCGACCTCGTCCTCCTGCTCGTCCGGGATCGCGATCCCGGCGTCGTCGAGGACTCCGTCACTGCCGTAGATCGGCGTTCCGGTGCGCAGCGCGAGCGCTATGGCGTCCGAGGGGCGGGCACTGACCTCGACCCCGCTCGCGAACACCAGCTCGGCATAGAAGACACCTTCCCGAAGGTCGGTGATGCGCACTTCTGTGAGCTCCTGGCCAACGGCCTCAAGCACGTCCTTGAACAGGTCGTGCGTCAGCGGCCGTGCGGGGGCCATGCCCTGCTGAGCGAAGGCAATCGCCGTCGCCTCCCCTGGTCCGATCCAGATGGGGAGGTAGCGGTCGCCACCCACTTCACGCAGGAGCACGATCGGTTGGTTGGAGGGCATTTCGACCCGGACACCGACAACGTCGAGCTCATTCACACAGCAACCCTAGGACCTGGCCGACCGGTTTGGGTAGTCGGGCACCCCTTCGGTCAGTACAGGCGTACCCTGAGCGCCGACTGGACGAGGGCCGCATGCAGCTTGATCGTGAGCGCCGCGAGCTCCTTCGTACGGGCTTCCGCATGGGTCCTGGTCTGCGGATTACGGTGCCGGCGCAGTGGCGCGACCACCTGGTCCACAAGGCCCGCCTCGCGCTCGGCGGAGGCTTTCATGGCCCGCAAATGCCTCGGCTCGATTCCCGAGCTGCCGAGTTCGACGACGAGTTTCGCGATCTGCACGGCATCGGCGTCGTAGTCACCCTCGGCCGAGGGCGTGATCAGCCCGTACGACTCCCACTCGGTCAGCTGCTCCGCATCGACCTGCGCGGCCGCGAGCAGCGTGGCACGGCTGATCCGGCCCGCGGCGGGCTGGTCCAGAGGCAGGTCGAAACCTGCCGGGAGGTCCTCGTCCGAGGTCCGCTGCTGGCCCATCTGCGCCGTCGGCGCCTGTTCACCGCGCTCCAGGGCATCCAGGTGCTCCCGGATGACCTTGAGCGGCAGATAGTGGTCGCGCTGCATCCGCAGCACTTGGGCGAGCCGCTCGACGTCCACGGCGCTGAATTTGCGGTACCCGGACGGTGTGCGCTGCGGCTCCACCAGACCTTCGGACTCCAGGAACCGGATCTTGGAGATGGTGACCTCGGGGAACTCCTCGCGCAGCAGATTCAGCACCTGCCCGATGCTGACGAGCTCGCCTTCCGCGGTGGCGGTGCCGCTTCCGGCACCGCCCCTCGGTGTGTGAAGCATGGGCCTTCCCTGAAAGGTCAGACGGCCCGCTGGCTCGCGTAGAAGACCAGGCGGTACTTGCCGATCTGCACCTCGTCACCGTTGGAGAGCTGCACCGCGTCGATGCGCTCACGGTTGACATAGGTGCCGTTGAGGCTGCCCACGTCGGAGACGGTGAAGATCCCGTCCGCGCCGCGACGGAACTCCACATGGCGACGCGACACGGTCACGTCGTCGAGGAAGATGTCGCTCTGCGGATGGCGTCCCGCAGTGGTCAGCTCACCGTCGAGCAGGAAGCGGCTGCCCGAGTTGGGACCGCGACGCACGACGAGCAGCGCCGAACCGAGTGGGAGCGCATCGACGGCGGCCTGGGCCTCCGGCGAGAGTCCCGGCGTCGGGGTCTGCCCCGTCACCTCGGCCTCGTACGCCTCGAGTCCCGAGATCGAGATGGTCGAGGTCGTCTCGGAGGGCCGCTCGCCGCCCGGGGCCCGAAGGGGCGCACCACAGTTGGAGCAGAACCGGCTCGCCTCGGCGTTCCGGTTGCCGCACCTCGTACACACCAGGGCCGACATGGACGGATCCTCCTGCCGCGGGGGCCCCGCGGGGGCGTGGGGGGCATACGGGCCGGCGCCGAACTCTCCACCCGTACTTGAGGTTGATGGTTCTGAGAAACCTATGCCGCCGGTACCGACAGGGTCAACAGAAGACGCGCCCGGAGCGCCCGAAATGTCACCGCCGGGGCCGCCCACCTGATCGCGGAACAGCGGGCGTTCGCCACTCTGTCCCTCGGGCTCTGCATGCCGAGGAGCGCGGTGCCGGGCGGCGCCGCCGTCCTCGCGCGAGCTCTTGCCGAACAACTTCTGAAACAACTTCACGGGCGATTCCCCTTGACCGAAACAGACCCGCCCGTGGGGCAGGACGAACCCTGGCTGCTCACACCGGCGCTCACCGGTGACGCAGACACCTTCTCAACGTCCGCAACCTCCGGACAGTTTCCACCACGCGACACCCTTCCGGTGCGCCGACCCCCCGCAACCTCATGCCCTCGCTCACGCCCGGTGACACGCCCCTGGCTCACTGGGAGGACGACCGAGCGTAGTCAGGACGATTCGCCCGTCGCAAGGCATCCACGACGATCTTCTCGGCGCGTGTCACTTCCACCGTGGCCTGCTCCTTCTCCAGCGTCTGCACGACACCTCCGGGGATGTTCAGGGCCGGTTCGAGATCCTGCGCCTTGCCGATCACTTTGAAGCGGTACGGAGCGGAGATCGCGCGTCCGTCCACCTCGACCCCGTCGGAGCCGTCGGTGAGGTAGGTGTTCGCCACCACCCGCACATCGTTGATCTGGATCGCCTCGGCACCCGCCGCCCGCAGCTCCTGGATCGCGTCGAGCAGCATGTCCCCCTCGACCGCACCCTTGCTGTCGGTGACGGTCACAGTGATCCCGGGCCCTTCGGCCGCCACCGTCCCTGCGAGTACCCCGAGTTGCCGCTCCTTCTCCACCGTCTGCCTGCGCGCCTCTTCGGCCTGGTCCGAGCTGTTCTCGAGCTCGGTCCGCTGATCGTCGAGACGTTGCTTCTCGTCCTCTAGACGCTGAGTTCGGTCATCCAGTTCATCGAGGATGCGCACGAGATCTTCCTGGCGCGCTCCGCGCAGCGCGCTGCTCTCGCTGTTCGACCGCACCTGGATGGCGAGTCCGAGCCCCAGGACGAACAGCAGCAGCGCCACGATCAGCTGCGCCCGCGACACCTTCGGCGGCCACAGACTCCGCAACAGCCGCTGCCGCCCGGTGACTTCCGGCTGCGCCGGTTCTTCCGGTACGGGGTTTTCCTCCGGTACGGGGGTTCCTTCAGGATTCATCCGCCTCACGCCCTGAAGACATGGCGGCGAATGGCCGCGGCGTTGGAGAAGATCCGGATGCCGAGCACCACGACCACACCGGTCGACAGTTGCGCACCCACGCCCAACTTGTCACCGAGGAACACGATCAGCGCGGCGACCACGACGTTGGACAGGAACGACACGACGAAGACCTTGTCGTCGAAGATGCCGTCGAGCATCGCTCGGAGCCCCCCGAACACCGCGTCGAGCGCGGCGACCACCGCAATCGGGAGATACGGCTCGACCACTGCGGGCACCTCGGGCCGGACGAAGAGTCCGACGACGACGCCCACGACGAGGCCCAGTACGGCGATCACGATGTGCCCTTTCCTGCTTTCGGCTGTGCGGTTCGTACGATCAGACTCGGCGCAGCCGGCAGCCGCAGCTCGTCCTCGACGGAGATGTCCGCCTTGATACCGAAGTTCTCCTTGAGCGCGTGCAGATAGAGACCGTCCGCGCTGTCCTGGAACTTGGTGCTCAGCTGTTTCCCGTCACCGATGGCCAACACGGTGTACGGAGGCGCCAGGGGCTTGTTGTCGACCAGTATCGCGTCGCCCGCGGCCCTGATCGCGGACAGGGCGGTCAGCCGCTGCCCGTTGATCGATACGGCCTCGGCGCCGGACGCCCAGAGGCCGTTGACGACCTGCTGCATGTCCCGGTCGCGTACACGGCCGTTGTCGGAGAATCCCGTCTCGCCCCGCGGCCCGTCGCCGCCCTCGCCTTCACCGCCGGCGTCGTCGATGACGAGCTTGATGCCGGGGCCGGTGACCTCGGTGTCACCCGCGAGCAGGGACACCAACTCCCCCTGATCGCTGCCGTCTTCGTCGAGCGCGCGGCTGCGCCGCTCCTCGACGTCGTTCCGCAGCGCGTCGACGTCGTCTTCCAGCTTGTCGGCGGCGGACGACTCGCGTTCGATGCGGTCGATCAGCTCCTCGCGCTCCTTGGCGAGCACGGGAGCCGCCATCCGCGCCTCCGCAGCACCCACGGTCACCACGAGCGCGGCAAGCACCAGACCGGCGGCCAGACCCAGCTTGGCGCGCAGCGTACGCGGCAATCCGCCCTCGCCCTGCGCCTGTTTACGAGCCGCCGCCTCCGCATAGCCGTCGTCGAGGCTGTGGTCCATCACGTTGGTGAGCAGCGACATCGAAGCGTCCAGGCGCGGGGGGCGCGAATCGGTGCTCCGAACGGGGGGCTGCTGCGGCATGCCGCACATCGTCGCACGTCGCGCCCCGTACCTCCGAATGGCCCCACCGGCGCGCCGGGCTACGGCTGATATGCCATAGCCCGGCGCACGGTGAAGATCAGCGTCCGGCGCTGTCCACGACCGCCGACCACTCGTCGAGCAACGCCTGCGCGGAGGCGTCGTCGGGCCCCTCGGCCCACAGATGCGTGACGGCCTCGGCGGGGTCCGGCAGCACCATCACCCAGCGTCCGTCGGTCTCGACCACACGCACGCCGTCCGTGGTGTCCACGGACCGCTCACCGGCCTCCTCGACCACCCGGCGCATGACGAGACCCTTGACCGCCCACGGCGTCGCCAGATCCCGCTTGAGCACATGAGCCCGCGGAATCCGCGCATCGATCTGGCTGAGCGTGAGCTGGGTCCGCGCCACGAGTCCGATCAGCCGCACGAACGCGGCCGTACCGTCGAAGACGCTGCTGAACTCCGGCACGATGAAGCCACCACGCCCGTCACCACCAAAGATCGTCGCCTCGTCCCTGCCGACCCGGGTGAGATCGTCGGGCGACGTGGTCGTCCAGTCCACCTGCGTACCGTGATACGCCGCCACCTGCTCGGCGATACGGGTCGTGGTCACCGGCAGGGCCACGCGACCGCTGCGCCGCTCGGCGGCGACCAGGTCGAGCATCACGAGAAGCGCACGGTCGTCCTCGACGATCCGCCCCTTCTCGTCCACGAGGGAGAGCCGCTCGCCGACCGGGTCGAACCGCACACCGAAGGCGGCCCGCGCCGAAGCCACGATCTCGCCCAGCCGCACCAGACCCGACCTTCGAGCGTCCGCCGTCTCGGTGGGCCTCGACTCGTCGAGACCCGGATTGATGGTCAGCGCGTCCACCCCGAGCCGCCCGAGGAGGCTCGGCAGCACCAGGCCGGCGCTTCCGTTCGACGCGTCGACCACCACCTTGAGCTCGGACTCCGCGACCCCACTGGTGTCGATGTTGCGCAGCAGAGAGCCCGTGTACGAGTCGTACACGCTCGACGGGAAGTGCAGGTCACCGATCTCACCGGGGAAGGCTCGCCGGTACTCCTGACGTGCGTAGACGCGATCGAGCTTGCGCTGTCCGGCCTGCGAGAGGTCCGCTCCCCGCCCGTCGAAGAACATGATGTCGACGGAGTCCGGCACACCCGGCGTCGTCCGGATCATGATGCCGCCGGCACTGCCCCGCGCGGTCTGCTGCCGGGCCACCGGCAGCGGCACGTTCTCCAGGTCCCGTACGTCGATGGCACTGGCCTGCAGCGCGGAGATCACGGCCCGCTTCAACGCCCGTGCACCACGCGAATGATCACGCGCGGTGGTGACCGTGGAGCCCTTCTTGAGCGTCGTCGCATACGCCCCCGCCAGACGTACGGCGAGCTCGGGCGTGATCTCGACGTTGAGAATGCCGGACACACCACGGGCGCCGAACAGATGGGCCTGTCCCCTGGACTCCCAGATCACCGAGGTGTTGACGAAGGCGCCGGCCTCGACGGTCTTGAAGGGATAGACGCGTACGTTCCCCTGAACAATCGATTCCTCACCGACGAGGCACTCGTCGCCGATGACGGCACCGTCCTCGATCCGCGCGGCCCGCATGACGTCGGTGTTCTTGCCGACGACACAGCCGCGCAGATTGCTGTGCGGCCCGATGTAGACGTTGTCGTGCACGACGGCGCGATGCAGGAAGGCACCGGTCTTCACGACGACGTTGGACCCGATCACCGTGTGCTCGCGGATCTCCACATCCGCTTCGACCTTCGCGTAGTCACCGATGAACAGCGGCCCGCGGAGCACGGCGTCCGGATGCACCTCCGCACCCTCCGCGACCCAGACGCCCGGCGAGATCTCGAAACCGTCGATCTCGACATCGACCTTGCCCTCGAGCACGTCGGCCTGGGCCTTCACGTAGCTCTCGTGCGTACCGACGTCCTCCCAGTACCCTTCCGCGACAAACCCGTAAATGGGCTTGCCCTCCTTCATGAGCTGCGGAAAGACATCGCCCGACCAGTCGACCGGAACATCCGGCTCCACGTAGTCGAACACCTCGGGCTCCATCACGTAGATGCCCGTGTTCACGGTGTCGGAGAAGACCTGACCCCAGGTCGGCTTCTCCAGGAACCGCTCGACTTTCCCTTCCTCGTCGACGATCGTGATCCCGAACTCCAGCGGATTCGGCACACGCGTCAGGCATACGGTGACGAGCGCACCCTTTTCCTTGTGGAAATTGATGAGCTCGGTGAGGTCGAAGTCCGTGAGTGCGTCACCGGAGATGACCAGAAATGCGTCATCCTTCAGAGCGTCTTCGGCATTCTTGACGCTGCCGGCGGTGCCGAGTGGCTTCTCCTCATTGGCATAGGTGAGCTCCATTCCGAGCTCTTCCCCGTCACCGAAATAGTTCCTCACCAATGAGGCCAGGAACTGCACGGTGACGACGGTTTCATTCAGCCCATGCCGCTTGAGCAGCCGTAGCACATGCTCCATGATGGGCCGATTGGCCACAGGCAGGAGCGGCTTGGGCATACTCGAGGTCATGGGGCGAAGGCGTGTGCCTTCGCCTCCGGCCATCACGACGGCCTTCATGTCGGAAGCGTCCTCCTTGAGAGACGACGGTCTTGCCGACTCAGCCCGTCCGAAACCGCTCAGGTCGCTCGGACGCGGTGCGAGCGCACCAGCCGCTTTACAACGCCACCGATTCCGGCAGGCTCAGTCGGCCATGGCGTCCGCCCGGACGAGCCGGCGGACCTGAACCACGTAGAGGATCCCTGCCCACCAGTAGAGGGTTGTACCCCATCCTGCGAACGCCCATCCGAAAATAGCAGCGAGTGTCCCGAGCCAGCCACTTGTATCGCTGAGCAGCAACAACGGGAAGGCATACATCAGGTTGAACGTGGCCGCCTTCCCGAGGAAGTTCACCTGCGGCGGCGGATAGCCGTGCCGTCGGAGGATTCCCACCATCACCAAGAGGACCGCTTCGCGCGCGAGTAGCACCAAAGTCAGCCACAGCGGCAGAATCTCCCGCCAAGTGAGTCCGACCAATGTCGACAGGATGTAGAGCCGGTCGGCCGCCGGGTCCAGCAACCGCCCCAGGTTGCTGATCTGATTCCAGCGCCGCGCGAGCTTCCCGTCGAGATAGTCGCTGATCCCGCTCAACATGAGCACGATCAGCGCCCACACATCACTGTTCGGACCGCCGAACACGGGCCTGAGGATCAACCACAGGAAGAGAGGTACGCCGAGCAGCCTCGCCATGCTGAGGATGTTCGGGATGGTGAGAACCCGGTCGGTCTGCACACGGGTTTCCTGGACCTCCACCCGGGGGCCTCCTGTGGGAACGTTCCTACGATGCCCCATGACCTTACCCTCCGTGGCGGCGGCCGGCGGCCACGGGGTAGGCCAAGGGAGCCAGAAAGCAGAAAACCCCCGCACCGAATGGTGCGGGGGTTTTCTTTAAAATTAGTTCGGCGGCGTCCTACTCTCCCACAGGGTCCCCCCTGCAGTACCATCGGCGCTGTGAGGCT
>NZ_JACTVJ010000056.1 GCF_014493765.1 Streptomyces polyasparticus | reverse complement strand
CGCCTGGCTGCACGGCTTCCGACGACCCCGAGTCCGCTGGGAACGCCGGGCCGACATCCACGAAGCCTTCCTCAAACTGGCCTGCTGCCTCATCACCCATCGGCAACTCCAGTCATTGTGTTAGCCGTTCTAAGCCCGCTGCTCGACGGCCACCCAGGAACTCCAGTCCCAGCTCGACGCCCTCACGCCGGTCTGCTTCGAGGAGTTCCACGAGAAGGTCTCCACCCGCGTCAAGGTCTGGCCCGAGTACGAGAAGGCTGTCGCGATGGCGGTCCGCTTCAAGACTCTGCATCCCGGTGTCCAGGTGATCCTGACCGTCCACGAGTTCCGCTGCTTGGGCCGTGGCACCGAGTTGCTGGTCACCGTGGAGGACCTGCGCAAGGCCGGTATCGCCCTGGAATTCCTCACCGGCCCAATCACCGGCCTGTACGACCCGGGCGACCGGCATGGCCAGGGCGCGATCCTCTTCGGCGTGCTCGCCGCCCTGTCCGGCGCCGAGCGCACCTACACCCGCGAACGCACCCTGGAAGGCCAGGAATCCGCCCGCAAGCGCGGCCGCACGGGTGGCCGACCGCCCTCGCTGGACGCCGACCAGATCGACTACGCCCTTGCGCTGCGCGCCAAGGGCACCCCGATGAAGGAGATCCAGCAGAAGATCGTCATCGCCCGCGGCAAGCACAAGGGCAAAAACCCCAGCCTGCCCACGTTGTACCGCACCCTCGCCGAAGCCGGGCAGGACACACCCGCGTGAAGGCGCCCGGGCAACTCAGCCCGGGACGAAGAAGGACCGCCTTCGATCCGAAAGCTACCGGCAGGTCACTTGGCACCTGGTTCGGCGTTCGTTAACGGCACCCCGCCTCCGGGGCTGGGGAATTACGTGAACTCAGCCCCGGGGAATAACGAGGTTCAGGCCGCGATTCCGTGAATCCCCAGGTGGAAGGCGCGAGTGCGGGAACGTTTCTCGCGGGGATTGCCCCGGTATGGGGGTTGTGGCGATTGAGGATGTGCTGTTTCCCGGGATCGATGTGCGGGTCACGGCGGTGCACGCCACCGCCGACGGGGTCGTGGTCGAGGCGGCGGCGGGTGGTCGACCGCCGGACTGCCCAAGTTGTGGCCGTTCGGGGCGCCGGGTGCACTCCCGCTACCGGCGGCGTCTGGCCGAACGCCCGGTGGCCGGACGGCACTGGCCGTACCCACCTCCTTGGGCTGCTCGCCGCCCCGCCGGTGCCCGAGCGGGGCGCCGCGGGTGCTCGGCGTCGACGAGTTCGCCTTCCGCAAGGGCTGTCGCTACGGCACCGTCCTCGTCGACGTGGAGGCAGCCCGCGTCGTGGACGTCCTCCCCGACCGCGACGCCGCGACCTTCATCGCCTGGCTGAACGAACACCCCGGCGCCGAGATCATCTGCCGGGACCGGGCCGCCGCCTACTCCACCGCGATCCGCGAAGGCGACCCCGATGCCCAGGAGATCACGGACCGCTGGCACCTGCTCCACAATCTCTCCGCCGCAGTCGAGAAGACCTGCCATCAGCACCGCCCGTGCCTGCGCAAACAGGCCGACGAAGAGCGAGAGAACACGCCCCGGAAGATCATCAATCCGCTGCCGCCGCCGACCCTGCCGCCCACCAAGATGGCCGTCCGCACTGTCGACCGGTACTCCGACATCCACCGCCTGCTCGGCCAAGGATGCTCCATCTCCGAGATCGCCCGCCGCCTGCATCTGGACCGCAAGACCGTCCGCCACTTCCGAGACACCGACCTCGACACCCTGCTCGCCTCCTCCCGGGTCGAGGGCCACGTCAACCGCATCAAGACCATCAAGCGACAGATGTACGGCAGAGCCTCGTTCCGCCTCCTCCGCACCCGGATCCTGCTGCGAGCATGACCTTGGGATTCACGGAATCGCGGCCTGAACCCATAACGAGAAGTTCCACACGCGCCCAGACCACCCTCGAACGCTGGCACCAGATTCACGGCCTCCTCGACCAGGGCGTTGGCCTGCTCGAATGCGCCCGCCGTCTCCAGGTGGCCCTGAACACTGTGAAACGCTACGCCCGCGCCGACCGGCCCGCGCGGATCCTCCGCGTCCCCAAGTACCGCGCCAGCCTGGTCGATCCCTACCGTGAGCACCTGCGCAAGCGCCGGGCCGAGGACCCTGACGTCCTCGTCCTGCACCTCTTCGAGGACATCAAAGCCCTCGGCTTCACGGGCTACCTGAACCTGCTACACAAGTACATCAACCAGGGCCGCGCGGACGCCGAGCACAGCCATGTCTCCCCGCGCAGGCTCGCCCGGATGCTGCTGACCAAGCCCGACAATCTCAAGGCCAAGCAACACGAGCCCCTGACCAAACTCACCGCCGCATGCTCCGAGATGACCCAACTGGCCGCCAGCAACCAAAGCTTCGCTCCGCTCCTTGTGCCTCACGCCGACAACGCCTCCTCGCTCACGCACTGGATCAACCAGGTCAGCGGCGCCGACCTGCCTCACCTGTACTCCTTCACCCATGGCCCGGAGCAGGACCTCGACGCCATGATCGCCGGGCTCACGCTTCCGTACAGCAACGGCCCCACCGAGGGCGTCAACACCAAGACCAAACAGATCGCGCGCCAGATGCACGGACGCGCAGGCTCCACCCTCCTCCGCCACCGGATCCTCCTCGGAAAACAGCACACTCCGTCACCACCGCAAGCGAGACAGAGCCGTTGACCGTAAGGACCCCCAACGCACGCCTCCTCAGCAAAAGTTGATACCTGTCGGACAGCAGAGTGCGGTCGCCAGGCACCACCGTGCCGAGAAGTAGTGCGCGACCCGGCTCGCTGAAAGCACGAGCCGGGTCGCGTCGTGCGGAATCGGCGGGCTCTCCAGGGAATGAAGGTGCCCCCGCGATTCCGCGGACACCTCACGCGGTGCGCTGTGTTTCAGCGGGTCCGGTCGCCAAGACTGTCGATAGTGTGGGTGCGGACGTACTCAGACATCGTGTCGTCCCTGACCGCGCTCCAAAGGGCCGCTCCCGCCTTCACGTCGAGACGCACCACGGACTGGCCCTGGACCATGCCCGTTCCGGTGATAGGAGCGTTCATGAAGGTCAGGTCGCCGATACCAACGCTCTTCATGTCCCAGGCCAGTTCACGCAGGTCACTGTCGGAAAGGTGGTCGTCGACACTGACGCTCTGCGTGATCTTGTCGAGCAGATCCTTCGTCTTGAACGGGTCTGTCAGCGAAGCGCTGGCAAGCACCTTGCTGAGCACGGAACGCAGATAATTCTGCTGCCTCAGCGTCCGGTCGAGGTCACCACGCGGCAGGTTCTTCCGCTCACGAACGTAGTCGAGAGCTTCCTGACCACTCATATGGCGCGCGCCGCCCTCGGCGACCGGTATGTCCACGCCACCGACGGCGTCAGTCAGCTCCTTGAAGCCGTTCCAGTCCAGCATCGCCAAGTGGTCGATCTTTACCTTGGTCAGTCGCTGGACCGTGTCTATGAGAAGGGGTGGGCCTCCCCATGAGAACGCGGCATTCAGCTTGGCCTGCCCATAGCCGGGGATCTTGACCCAGGAGTCTCGTGGCAGTGATACGAAGTAGGCGCCGGAGCGGTCTTCAGGGAGGTGTACCAGCATCATCGTGTCGCTGCGCTGTGCGCCTGGCTTCCAGATGGGTCCGGTGGCCTTGCTCCCCGTTGTCGGCAGGTCGGTGCGGGTGTCCAGCCCGACGAACAGGAAGTTCTCACCGCCCTTCCCCTCGGCCGGCTGAGCGGCAGGCGGCACGTTGGTCGGGAAGGCATCCGGGATGCGCTGCACGTTGCCGGTGAAATGGGACACCGCCCACCAACCGGCCCCCCCGATCATCCCAATGCCGAGCATGAGCAGGACCAGTGCTCCCAGCAGAATGCGGCGGCCACGCGGCCTGCGTCGACGCTGCGGTGGTGACGTGCTCATGTGCGGGGTACCTCTCGGCGGGCAAAGGGACGGAGCGCGAGGGCAGCCGCACTTCCACCTTCCACGCTACGAGCGCGGCCGGGGGTTATCGCACGTCGAAAGTTGACTCCTCAAACCATAGATGCGAACGCGTGCGCCAGTACCTGCCGCCCTCCCCCACTGCCGGAGTCACGGTTACATCAGGCCTACCGCGGCCGCGCCCGCAGCCGTCACCACGAGAGCCCCCATGACGGCCGGCCAATCCCGGCCCGGCAGGGCGACACGCAGCATTCGGTCCAGCCGGTCGGCGGCCATCGCAACGACCCCAATCAGGAGGACCAGCGCGAACAGCGTGCGCTCGGGAAGCACCACAAGGGTGCAGCCAGTGAGGGTGAGCGTCGAAGTCAGGAGCCATACAGGCCACCGGTCGCCAGCCCTGGCCTGATCCTCGGCAGCCGCCAGGGGCATCGCCGGAGGCCTGCTCATTCGAACGTGGCCCTCCGCCCACGAGCAGACGACGGCAAGGGCGCAGAGAACTGCCAGAATCATACTGATCATCGGCGGCTCATCGCTTCTGGTCGCGCACGGAGAACAACGCGAACCCCACCAGCGTGAGACCCACAGATCCGCACAAGAGCATCGGCAGCGCCTGTCTCACCTCCATAACCGCAGCGAGCCGTCCCACCACGAGACATGCGACAAGCCCGTACGCCACGATAGGCACGGCCGCCTGACGTCTCATCACTTCGCTTCCCCATCTCCGGATGAACCACGGCAAGCGGATCCTGTGATCCACGCAGTCGAGGGAGCCGTTGATGCCCTCCGCATGACGGGGTTGAGGCCGATCGTCGCCCCGCAGAACTCAACCAAGCCGCTGTGACGTCCAGGCGTCTCACAGGTCTGTCACAGCACTCCTTGCCTACGCAAATCCCTGATCCGGTCCGAGGACACGCCTGCTTCCTTGAGTACCTCATCGGTGTCAGCTCCATGAGAACGGCCCGGCCAGCGGATCCCACCCGGTGTTTCGGACAGGCGGAAGAGCACGTTCTGCATGCGGACACTGCCCAGTTCCTTGTCCGGGACCTCTGCGACCGTGCCCCGCGCGCGGTACCGCTCATCCGCCATGACGTCTCGGATGTCGAAGACCGGAGCCGCGACCGTCCCTTCGTTAGAGATGGAATGCGGGCCGAGCATGGCGAGAATCGGCTCGATGACGGCCAGGTCGACGACCTGACCGCGGCTGGTCCGGCCGCGGCCGGCCAGAGCCGTCATCACTCCGTACGCCGTCGCGAGCGCCGCCACCGAGTCCGCCAGAGCGAACGGCGGCTGGGCCGACGGGCCTACGTGCTCGCCTGACGTGGCAGCGATGCCGCCCATGGTCTCGGCGAGCGCGCCGGCACCCGTATCTCCTGCGCGCGGCCCGCTCTGGCCGAAGCTGGTGACCCGGGCCAGGACGAGCCGTGGATTGACAGCCCTGAGTTCGTCCCAGCCCAGGCCCCAACTCTCCAGCGTGCCGGGACGGAAGCTCTCGACGGCCACATCGGCGCTGGCAATGAGATCCAGGAACGTCTCCCTGCCCTGCGGCGCGGAAAGATCGAGCGTGATGGTGCGCTTGTTCCGGCCGATCTGCTTCCACCCGAGGTCGATGCCGCCCTGGCTCGGCCCCTGCCCGCGAGACGGGTCGGGCTCGCGCGGATGCTCGACCTTGATCACATCGGCTCCGAAGTCGCCGAGCATAGTGGCGGCCAGAGGGCCGGCGAACAGGGTCGCGAGGTCGATGACTCGTAGCCCGGCCAAGGGCCCTCGAGCGCTGATGTCACGCTTGGGTAGCGGTGGGAGCGGGGAGACGGTGGACATGTGGTGAAGCTCCTGATCATCGGAGGAAGGCAATAGCGGGGCCCACCGCGTGTGTAGTTTGTGGGCGGTGTAGCTGAATGCACCGCCGCCGAACCAATTTGGCTTGCGGTGTGCAGAGTTGTCAGTCGACCGGGCGCCGCTGCCGGGGAGTACCCGCGAACAATCGGTCGATCTCGGCGCGATGTGGCATCGCGTTGGTCGCCCCTTGCCCCTGCACGGCGATCGCCGCGGCCGCCGAGGCCCAGCGGAGGGCCGGTACCACCGACCGCCCCGCCATGCGCGCCACCGTGAACGCGCCCACGAAGGTGTCCCGGGCACCGCTGGTGTCCTTGGCCGCCACATTGAACGCGGGTATCCACAAAGGGAGCCCCTCCCTGTCCAGATGAAGACAGCCGTCGGCGCCAAGAGTGATGACGACTTCGGGTACCGCGTCGAGCAGCGCGTGGGCGGCTTTCAGCGGGTACGGCTCGCCGGTGAGCACCTCCGCCTCATGGATGTTGGGTACAAGAACATCGACATAGTCGAGAACCGTCTGTGTGAGCGGTGCCGTGAGAACCGGAGCCGGTGTCAGCACGGTCTTGACTCCCGCGCCACGAGCTGCCCGGAGGCCTGCCTCCACCACCGTCATGGGCAGTTCCAGCTGAGTGAGGAAGACATCGGACAGAGCGATGCGTTGTTCTTCCACCTTGGTGAGGCCTGTCATGGAGGCGTTCGCCCCAGGCACGACGACGACGGCGTTCTCGCCCTGGTCGTCGACGACGATGTGCGCCATGCCCGTACGTCCGGCGATGCTGCGCAGACCGGAGGTGCCGACTGCCGCATCCATCAAAGAGGAGCGCAGTAGCAGCCCATACGTATCATCGCCGACTGCCCCGATGATTTCGACGCTGCCGCCTGCTCGGGCTGCCGCCACCGCCTGGCTTGCGCCCTTGCCGCCGACAGACTCATGGAACCCTTGTCCCACCACAGTCTCTCCGGCGCCTGGAGCGACTCGCACGTAGCTGACATGATCCATGTTGATGCTGCCACATACGGAGATACGCGGCCGGCCAAGGCTCATCGCTGGCCCCCCGCCGTGCCATCGGAGCTCTCTACGGTGGAGTCGACCAGGTCCAGGGTCCGTTCGGCGAGTGCGTCAAAGCCGACGCCGTCCAGCCCTGCGATCGAGGTAGACAGTCGGTTGTGGAGTGGAGCTGTCCAACGTTCGGGCAAACCAGAGGCTCCGGTGAGAAGACCTGTTACCGAGCCGACGGTGGCGCCATTGGCATCGGTGTCCCAACCTCCGGAGACAGCGCGGCAGATGGCGCCGGTGAAGTCGCCTCGGCTGTGCTGCAGGGCGGCCGCGACCAAGGCCACGTTGGGGATCACATGTGCCCCGTGCATGTGGCCGAACTTCACGTGAAGCTGGTCTACGATCCGCTCGAAGCCCGAGATGCCGCCCGTGGTCTCCTGTTGGGCCAGGTCGATTCCGTATCGCACTGCTGCCGACAACCGGGAGCGTTCGGGGACGACAGTGAGCCCCACGCGCAGGCACGAGCCGACGTCGGTCTCGCCTCCAGCCGCAGCCGCCAGCATGGCCGCCACGAACATGGCTCCGTACACGCCGTTGCCGGTGTGGGAGAGGACCGCGTCGCGCCAGGCCGCTTCGGCCGCCGCAGCAGGATCGCCAGGGTTGGTCCAGCCATGCACATCAGCCCTGGTCTGCGCACCGATCCATTCGCGGAATGGGTTGCGATAACGGGCCGTCTCCGGTGGCTCAAGGCCCTGGAGCAGATTGCGGTAGGCGATCCGCTCCGCGGTCACAGTGCGGCCAGCCGGCAGTTCATCAAGCCACAGGTTCGCCACGTCGGACGTGGTGAAGTCGCGGCCGATCCGCTCGAGCAGCAGTAGACCGAGGACGGGGTAGTTCAGGTCGTGGGCTTCGGGCATGCCGTCGATGTTCTCGGCGAGCGAATCGTCGCCGCTGCTGCCGTTCCAGGTCCACAGTTCCGCGAGTCCCGGGGGCATTCCCTTCGCAGTGAACCAGGTGTTCAGGGGCCAGTTGTGAGTGGCGCGGGCTACGTCCCGAATCCCGGCCACGGGTAGTTCATCGATGGGCTTGCCAAGGAGACACCCCGCTGCCCTGCCGAGCCACGCGCCGAGCAGCCTGTCGCCGAGCAGGTCGGCCCCGCGGATCGGTCGGCGCTCCGGCCAGAACAGGCAGGACCAGCGGATCGCCTCGATGCCAGTTGGCTCGTTGGCAGCGAACGGCGAGCCCAGCATGGACAGATCGTCGAGCAGACGGTCGGCCAAGCGGCGCAGGCCCAGCGGCACCGCTTTGGTGGATGAACCCGCTCGTGCGGGGGCGGTCAGCCCACCGGCCGTGGACCATCGGCGTGCTATAGACGCGCAATCCTGCTTGTCGACGATGGCTTGGCGCAGCCCATGACCTATGAGGTCCTCGGGTTGCACCCACGGCAGCCGCATCGGCTGCTTGGCGGGCGCGGTCATCGTTCACTCGCCATTGCAGGGGGGCCGCTGGCCGGTGTGCCCCTTCCCTGATCACGCGGGACGCTCAGGGGAAGCGTTCCGACTGTTGAGTTTGCGCTGGTCACTCGGCACCTGCCGACAGGTGCACGATCATGCTGGACATGACCCTCAGCCTGCTGGACCGTGCGGCAGCACAAGCGGGCCGAAAGTTGACCACCGCACGTCCGAAGTGGACTCGGCTTGTCTCATCGAAGGTGCGCCAAAGCCCTCCGTCCAGTTTTCAGCACCTCGCAATCGGCACGCCCAGGCATCTCTAGAGATCTTTAACCGAGCTGTGTTGTGTTTTGTGGATTCTCTGATGCCAGGGTTTCGGTCCTGGTGATGGAGAAGCACCAGCTCCATGGCAGCGGGACCCCGTAGATACGTCGACGAGCTTCGCGAGCGTGCGGTCTGCGAGGTGAATGGCACTGGCCGTCCGGTCTCGCATGTCGCCAGGGATCTCGGTATCTAGCCCGAGGCTTTGCGGCAGTGGGTCCGACAGGCCGGGGCCGACCGCGGCGAGCGCGACGACCGGCTGACCACCGCCGAACGTGATGAGCTGAAGCAGCTCCGCAAAGAGAACGCCGAGTTGAAGCAGGCCAATGAGATCCTGACGGCCGCCTCGGTGTTCTTTGCCCAGAAGATCGACCGTCCCCGGACGAGGCCGCGCAGGTGATCGACCACCTGCGCGAGAAGGGCCTCGGGGTCGATCCCGTCTGCCGGGTGCTGGAGCTGTCGCCGTCGACGTATTTCGCCCGCAAGAGCCGGCCGCAGTCGGCTCGCCGGCTCCGCGACGAACAGCTGATGCCGCTCATCGCGAAGGTGCATGCCGAGTCCGGTGCCACCTCTGGCGCCCGGTGGATCACCCCGTGCACTCAAACGCAAGGGCATCGACATGGCCCGCAGCACGGTCGAGCGGCTGATGGCCGAGCTCGGCATCGAGGGCGTTAGCCGTGGACAGCGACGTCGCACCACGATCCCCGAACCCGCGGCCCCGCGTCCGCCGGACCTGGCCGACCGCGACTTCACCGCGTCGAGGCCGGATGAACTCTGGGTAGCGGATATGCCCTAAGTCCGGACCTGGCCGGGGTGGGCGAATGTGGCGTTCGTCCTGGACGTGTTCTCCCGCATGATCGTCGCACGGCAGATCGCCCACCACATACGGACCGAACTCCCGCTGAATGCCCTGGAGATGGCACTGCGGCGGCGGCGCACAAGGAAAGACTCCAAAGCTCATCCACCACAGCCACAGACGATCGCAATACGTCCCAGTGCGGCACACCGATCGGCTCTCCGAGGCCCAGATCAGCACCTCCAAGGCCGAGCTGATCGAGATGCAAGGCCCCTGGAACGACGTCGATCAGGTCCCGGGTGCGATCGTCCAGTGGATCACCTGACACAACGAAGAACGTCTCCACTCCGCACCCGCCGAATACGAACAGCCCTTCCGGCACAGCCAGGAGAACACCCCGCAGTCCACCTCAAACAAGATCACCAGACTCTACGAAACTCCGGGCAACTCACGGGGCTGGGACTACGGCAGTTGTAGTCGAGCCCAGTTCTGGCGATGTTCCCTTCAACGCAAATGGGCCGATACAGCATCCGTTTCAGCCGCCTCATCACCACGGCGGTGAGCTGGTCGAGTCCGTGTTTGGTGAGTTGGCCAGCGTTGTCTTCAAGTGTGCCCACACGCCCTCGCCCAGGTTGGGCTTTGGAGCGTACGGCGGCAGCTGGTAGACGGTCAGCCGCTGTTGGGCGGCAATCAGCTTGCGCATCGTGCGGCTGACGTGCGTATTCAAGTTGTCCCGTAAGGCGACGGGACCGCCGAGTTGCTGGTGTGCGGCATCCGGCAGGCGCGCAGGCGGTGTTGGTGTAGCCCTGCCCCGACTGTGGTCACCTACACCACACGACACATAACCTTGCTGTTCCTGCCGTCGCCAAATCTCCTCATCTCCTCAGCGCACCGCCGTGTCCCGGCGAACAGGCTGCACGCACCCTCATCGATCGGGTTCGACGGGTGGGGGTGTCCTCGAGCCGTGCGTGAGAGCCCTGACGGAGGAGCGATTGAGGCACTTCGACCATCATCCTCTGACTCCTCCGAGAGATCCATCTGACCACGAGCTGTCTCCCTTCAGACCACAGATTCTGCCTACCCAGGCTGCTCGAATCGAGCGTGTAGGGCATGGCGGAAGGCGGTCGAGCAGAAGCAGTCATCGGTGCATGCCCGTCAGCTAGAGGAAACAAAGGATAGGGCCCCGGAAAGTAGGGCCCCTGGGAAAGGAATCATTGTGGCAACCACACGCTCCGCGCACACCATCTGGGAAGGCAACCTGCTTGAGGGCAGCGGCCGCGTTGCGTTCAATTCGTCCGGCATCGAGCAGCAGCCTGTGTCCTGGCCCGCTCGCGCCGAGAAGGCGGACGGGAAGACCAGCCCCGAAGAGCTGATTGCCGCAGCTCACTCCGCCTGCTTCTCCATGGCCCTGTCTCACGGTCTGACCGGCGCCGGCACCCCACCCGCCAAGCTCGTCACGTCCGCCGGTGTCACCCTGCAGCCAGGCGTGGGCATCACGGGAATCCACCTGATCGTCCTGGGTACCGTGCCCGGGATCGATGAGGAGCAGTTCCAGGCCGCAGCCGAGGAGGCCAAGAAGAACTGCCCGGTGAGCCAGGCACTCACAGGCACGAAGATCACGTTGACGGCCACACTGGCCTGATCCACGGGCCAGCACGGTCAGGATCCGAGCCCACTCGTCACGTGTAACGAAACTGCGCGTCGGTGATGTCCGTCTGCTCCTGTTCCACGACGCCTCGGGGGACGGCGGCGTCTTACTCCAGAGCGAACGAAGACGCGATGGTGACCGCCGACACCGCACCTCGAAGCCGTGTCATGCGTGGGGTGGACCGTGTGAGGGCGAGCTGCGCCCCGGCGCGGCAGGCGGAGCGGTCCTTCGGCACGACCTGAAAGCTGCGGTCGTTGGGCACTGTGGCGCTCGCGCTGCCTACACGCGCCGGGGTCCTGGCATCCATATGTAGACGCTGCGCAAGTGGGTCCGCGAGGACCACACCCTGCGGCGGAAAAACGCCCATTGCGCAGAGAACTTGCACCGCTGCCAGGCCGCGCCGGGCATGACCGTGTGGACCGCGGCGGCCAGAGCGGAGTG
>NZ_JACTVJ010000055.1 GCF_014493765.1 Streptomyces polyasparticus | reverse complement strand
GGCCTCAGCCGACACGGTCACGTCTGTCATCAGGTGTTACTTCCTGCTCGAAGATCCACCGTTGACCGTACAGACCCTGGGGGAAAGCCCTTCCCTGTCTATGCACCCCTTGACGTCGACCTCCTTCGCACGTAATACCAGGTAGTCGAGTTAAGAGTGTGACAGCCGGGTGCACTCGGGGTGCGGGCAACGGGATCTCGCGCCGGTGTGAGTCGTGCGGCGGCGACATGTCGTTGACCGCTCGGGCGCATGCACGGACCTGCTCGGCGCGGTGCAGGCAGCGCCGCGTGGATGAGCGCGCCAGTCGCTTCATCGATCCCGGCACCCTGATCAGTCAGCGTGTATAGGAGGCCACCGGGCGGTTGGTTGCCGGGCATTGGGAAGGTGACCTCATCGTCGGTCAAGGCAACCGCTCGGCCATCGGCACGGTGGTGGACCGCACCACCCGCTACGTCAAACTCCTGTACCTACCGGGTGGGAAAGGCGCCGAGCACGTCCGCGACGCCCTGGTGCACGCCTTCGCTGGCCTCCCCGCCGAACTCGCCAGGTCGCTGATCTGGGATCAAGGCGGCGAGATGGGCCGACACGACGAGTTCACGCGAGCCACGGGCATCCCAATCTACTTCTGCGAACCGGCGAGCCCCTGGCAGCGCGGCTCGAATGAGAACACCAACGGACTGCTGCGGCAGTACTTCCCCAGGGGCATCGACCTCTCGATCTACAGCGCCGAGGATCTCGCCTTCGTCGCCACCGAGTTGAATGAGCGTCCCCGCAAGATCCTCGGCTGGCAGATACCCGCAGAGCTCTTCACTACGCTCGTCGCAACACTGGAATGATCGCGTGTTGCGACGTTCGCTGGAATCTGCCGTCGCTCCCGAAGCCACCGGTGTCGATGGCGCTCCGGTGATGGCCGGGCCATAGAGCGCCTGTAGGACTCAGGTGGGTTGATGCAGTTGCGCAAGTCCCAGCATCAGGTTTGACCAGGTGTGACCGGAGGCGAGTGGGGTGACGGCGCGGGCATTTGGGATGGTGGCCAGGATGCTGTGGCTAAGGCTGCTGCCGACGCCGACTTCGATGAAGCGTCGCTGTCGGGGTGGTGCGAGGCGGTGCAGTGCCTCGGTGAGGTGAACGGGTTGGGTGACGGTATCGGCGAGGGCCTTGAGGAGGTCGTCGTCGTCGGTGTACACCCGGCGCCGCACTGGAGACAGTGTCGTGACGCGCAGTTGCTGTTGGGTGAGGTGTCCGACGCTGCGCAGGAAGTGGGCGTAGACGTCTTGGAGTGCGGGGTGGTGGCCGGGATAGGGGATGGGCAGGCGCCTGCGCCGGGGGGTGCTGGGTTCGTCGAGGGCCATCAGCGCAGCGATGGCATCGGTGGGCCCGCTGACGATCATCTGTCGGGGAGCGTTGAGACAGGCCACGACTAGGTCGTTTCGGTCTGTGCGGGCCAGCAGGTTTCGCGTCTCCTCCTCACTCGCGTCGATGAGGACGAGGGCGCCCTGGCCGACGACCGTTCGGTAGGCGTCGTTCAGGGCGCATACGAGGCGGGTGGCTTCGGCGACGGTGAATGCGCCGGCGCAGACCAGGGCTGCGACCTCGCCCAGGCTCACGCCCACGATGAGGTGTGGTGCGATTCCGGCGCAGACAAGGAAGCGCGCCAGCGCGACGGAGGCGGCGAACTGGGCCAGCTGGGACATTCCGTAAGGGAGCTGATCCGACGCGATATTGCCGAGCAGTACTTGGTGGATGGCGCCGGCGGCGCCGTACTCACAGTCCACGGCGGCCTGGGCGATCTCGTCGAGGGCGAGGCGCGCCTCGGCTCTGGCGGATTGCAACGCCTTGTCTGTCCCGTCGAACAGGGGGGCTAGAGCGCCGGCAGGGTCATTGCCCTGGCCGGGGAACAAGAAGATGATGCCGTCGTCAGGCACCCGCGCCGTACGGGTCATCGCGGCCACTGTGAGGGGTGCGGTGTGGGTGCTGGGCGTTGCCAGGTCGCGGCCAGGGCCGGGCGGCCGCCGGAGGGATCCGCCCGAAGGATCAGCAGGCCACCCGCGCACTCCGCCGATCGGGGCAGGTCGACCCCTTCCCACTCGGGCGCGCTGCCCACGATGGTGTGGTGGACCACGCGGTCTCCATGCCATTCGTAGGTTCCCGCATAGCCCATGTAGATCCCGGCGCCAGACACTTGGGCGGACATCTGCCCTTGCGGTGTGTAGATCAACAGGCCTTGGGGATCAGTGCCGAGCGGATGAGTGACGCCGTCGGCCCCGGTGGCGGTGTAGGACACCAGTTGCCATGCGCCAGTGATCTCGTGCGCGTCGATAGCCGAGTCTGTGGATGCGTGCATCCTGTCTCCCCGTGCTTGTTTGTACTGAGATCGTGGCTCGTGCCGATCAGATGCTCGCCCTTGGTCCTCGCTCCGAAACGTGTCAGGGCGCCGGGCGGAAGGCTCTCCGGCGCCGGTGGCCATCACTCGTGTGTGATGGCCGGGGCTGCGAGTGCGTCGGCGACGCGTTGCGCGAGGCCGCGGGCAGTCAGGTTGCCGGCACCTTCGTCGTCGAGCGGCGGAAGGTCCCACCGTTCCTCCAGTACGAGGAACAGTTCGACTACCGCAAGGGAGTCGAGCTTGAGAGCGGCCAGCGAGCGTTCTTGGCGTACCTCGTCGGCATCTGCACGGAACTGGCTGGTCAATACGGTCACGAGGTGGGCGTAGATGTCCTCCATGACGGACTCCTCCAAGGGGGATTGGCCGGTTCGGGGTGGATGGAGAGGGTTTCAGGTTCGAGGAAGTGCGGTTGGGCCTGCGGCCAAGTGAGCGCGATCGATGCCCAGGTCAGGCCGCCTCCGAAGGCGGTGAACAGGCTGCGTGCGCCGTGGCGCACGTTGCCGTGGCGCGCGGTGTCGGCCAGCGCGAGGGGGATGGAGGCGGCGGCGGTGTTGCCGACGTCACGGATGTTCCCGAAGCGTCGTTCGGGGGCGATACCGACACGGTCGGCCACCGAGTCGAGGATGCGTTGGTTGGCCTGGTGCCCGATGAAGGCTTCGACGGTGTCGGCAGGCCAGTCGACTTGGCGTAGTGCGGCGAGCGACGTCGCGGTCATGCGGCTCACCGCCTGCGCGTAGACCTTCCTTCCCTGCATCTGGAAGTAGCGCAGGTCGCGGGCGAGCGGCGGTGAGGTGTCGGGCAGCCGCGAGCCTCCGGCGGCGATCTCGATCAGGCTGCTGTTACGGCCGTCGCTTCCAAGATCGACGGCCAGCAGAGCGCCGGGCTCACGCTGGTCACCCGCGCGCAGGACAGTTGCCCCTGCCCCGTCCCCGAAGAGCAGCGCGGTGTCCCGATCCAACGGATCGATGACCGACGAGTAGGTCTCGGCACCGATGACCAGGGGCCGTTGACACAGTCCTGCGGCGATGAGCCCGTCAGCGACCGCGAGAGCGTAGAGGAAACCTGAGCACACCGCGGCCAGGTCGAACGCCAGGACCTCGCCGAGTCCCAGGCGGTGTGCAACCTCAGGGGCGGTCGCCGGGCAGCGGCGGTCGGGCGTTGTCGTGGCGACCAGTACCGCATCGGCAGTGCCGCTCCCGGCTGAGGCCAGGGCTGCCCGTCCCGCGGCGACGGCTAGGTCGCCGGTGCTGACACCCCGGTCCACACGATGCCGGCGGGCAATACCTGTCCGGGCCTGCACCCAGGCATCGGTTGTCTCCAGCCCTCCCTCGGCGGAGACCTGGTCGTTGGACAGGATCCGGGGCGGCAGGCAACTTCCCACTCCGCAGATGACTGCTCTGGAAGCCCGCGCGAACGGGACCATTTGTATCACTCTCCCTCATACCGGCCGGGTTGGCCGGGTCCGGCGTGGGCATCGCCCGGTCTCATCCGGGCGATGGGGTCGGCGGTCATCGGGGCCCTACCACCACACCAGGGCGACCGCGCCCGCGGTGAGACCGGCACCGGCACCGGCAACGATGAGGCGCTCGCCTCGGCGGAGCGGATCGACGCGATGAAGGTGATGCAGCGTCAAAGGCACGGAAGCACAGCCTGTGTTACCCAGGACGGAGGCTGTTTCTCCGACGCGTGCCGCTTCCACCCCGAGCGCGTCTGCGACCTCACGGAGCATTACCGGGTTGCCCTGGTGGAACACAAACCGGTCGACGTCGCCGAGAGTCCATCCGGCCTCATCGGCCACCTGGCGGGTCAGCGCCGAGACCTTCTCGATGAAGAGCCGTCGCACGACACGGCCATTCATATGCACCGTGGCGCGTTGGCCCCCTACCGACTCTGGGGTCAGAGGCTCGCGAGTGCCCCCGGCAAAGATCCCCACCTCGTCCTGATGCTCGCCGTACGCAGCCAGCGACACGGCCTTGATCCCGAAGCCCTCGGGGACTTCTCCGAGCATCACGGCACCCGCCCCGTCGCCGAAGATCGGTGCCGTGGTGCGATCGGCCCGATTCACGACCTTCGAGTACTGGTCCGCTCCGACAACGAGCACGTTGGCGATCCCCGAGACCGAGAGGATGAGCCCGTGAGCCAGCGCCAGGCCGTAGACAAAGCCACCGCACGCGGCGTTCACATCGAAGGCCGCGCTCCCACTCAGCCCCAGCAGGTGCTGCAAGGCGGTGGCCGTCGGTGGGGTGAACTGGTCCGGCGTGGCGGTCGCGAAGACCAGAGCATCGACTGGCCCGGAGGCACCTGCCAGGGCTTCCTTGGCAGCAGGCTCGGCCAGGGATGATGTCGACTGACCACGCGGGGCGTAGCGACGCTCAAGGATCCCGGTCGCCCTCGCGATCCACTCCACTCTGACCGACGTCCAGTCGGCGATCATCTCGTTCGTGACCACCGTCTCCGGTACATGCGCCCCGAGCGACAGCACCCCGACCGCGTGCTCCTGTCGCGCTGCCATGACTACCTCCCGCTGTATGTGATGAGGGCCCTCAAAAGACCACTCCCCATGGGCATGACGGACTCCTCGTCAGTTGAGAACTGCGTGGGTGCGCGGTGTCCGCAGGAACCCCAGGGATGACTTGCGGCCGAGCAATCCCAGGTCGACCATCGACGTGATCATGGAGGGAACGGCAAAGTCCGGTACGGGGAATGCCTGGTGGAGCCGCCGCATGATGGCCAGCGCGACGTCCAGCCCGATCACGTCCAAGAGCTGGAAGGGCCCCATAGGATGCCCGAATCCGTGAACCACCGCATGGTCCAGCGACTCGGTGTCCACATCGCTGCGGTCGAGCAGCCGGATCGCGTCGGAGAGGAACGGAAACAGCAGTCGGTTGACGATGAACCCAGCGTGGTCTGTGCATTCGACTGCTGTCTTGCCGGCTGCGGCGCACAGTGCCCGTGCCTTGGACATCGCAGTGGCGGAGGTGTGTTCGGTGCGGACCACCTCCACGAGCCGCATCGCCGGTGCCGGGTTGAAGAAGTGCATGCCCACCACGTCGTATGGACGCCCGGAGGCGATGGCACAGTCTGTTACCGACAGGCTCGATGTCGTTGTCGCCAGCAGGGCGCCTGGGCGGCACAACGTGCCAAGGCTTTCGAAGACCCTGCGTTTGATGGCCTCATCCTCCGTCACGGCCTCGATCACCATCTCGTACCTGGCGAGTTCGGCCATGTCGTGCGTTCCGGTCAGACGCTCCAGGGCCGCATTTCTGGCAGTAGGAGTCACGTGGCCGCGCCGCACTGCACGGGCGAGTGACTGTTCGACCTGCTCCCATGCGGCGGTGGATTTCTCGGCGGTGCGGGCTACGAGGAGTGTCTCGAGTCCCGCTACTGCGGATACTTGCGCAATACCTCGAGCCATCACACCCGAACCGACCACGGCGAGCCGGCTGACGGGCAACGATTCCGCGACTGCGGCGGGGGCGGTCTCAGGCGTTCGCTTCGGATCTTCGTGGTCGTAAAATCCGCGGCCTGTCTTCCGCCCCAGCGCACCGTCCCGCACCATCCGGGTCAGCAGCGGCGACGGCGTGCCGAGCCGCGCGTGCACGGTGTCGAGCCCGATGCGGTCCAGCAGTTCCAGGGGCCCGAAGGGCAGCCCGCATCCGAGCCGCATTGCCGTGTCGATGTCGTCCCGTGTTGCACAGCCGCTGTCCAGGAGTGCCACCGCACGGTTCAGATAGGCATAGACGAGGGTTGTCGCATCGGCGCCGGGGCGGGCCCCGATCACGGTGCTCTTCAGCCCCATGGCAGAGACGAGGGAGTCGAGTGCTCCGATGGCGGCACGGCTGCTCGTCGGTATCCGCAGCAGCTCTACCGAGCTGTCCGCCGCAGGCGGCGCGAGAAAGCGCAGCCCCAAGGTCTGCCGGGGACGACCGGATGCCAGGGCGGCATGAGTCAGCGGGAGCCACGCTGAGACGATGACGAATACGGCGCCGGGCGGACAGATCGTGTCGAGGTGCTTCAGTACAGCGAAGGAGACCTCCGCCTGATCGGGCGTCGCCACAAAGACGAGCTGAGCCCTCTCAAGTCGCCGCAAATCCTTGTCCAGGGTGACCCTGGCATTCGGGCTCGGTGCCGTCGGCAGGTCCTTGAACCGCTCCTCCAGCCGGGCCAGAATCCGTAGATCAGAGTCGATTCCCATCGTGTCGTACCCCGTGGCGTGCAGCACTTCCAGCAGTGCCTGGCCCGCCGCTCCGAGACCCACGACGCCCACCGCACGCGACGTGCATTCCATGAGGTGTCCCCTTTCCCTGTTCCAGGCCGGCATGTGGTCAGCACTAGGCCATTCGGAAGCGGTTGATGGCGTCGATGTGCTTGGCGCGCATCTCCTCGTCACGCACGCCGAGGCCCTCCTGCGGTGCGAGCGCGAGCACGCCGACCTTGCCCTGGTGCAGGTTGCGGTGCACGTCGTACGCGGCCTGCCCGGTCTCCTCGAGCGTGTACGTCTTGGAGAGCGTCGGGTGGATCTTGCCCTTGGCGATCAGGCGGTTGGCCTCCCACGCCTCGCGGTAGTTGGCGAAGTGCGAGCCGATGATGCGCTTCAGGGACATCCACAGGTAGCGGTTGTCGTACTCGTGCATGTAGCCCGAGGTGGAGGCGCAGGTGGTGATGGTGCCGCCCTTGCGCGTGACGTACACGGAGGCGCCGAAGGTCTCGCGGCCCGGGTGCTCGAAGACGATGTCGATGTCCTCGCCGCCGGTGAACTCGCGGATCCGCTTGCCGAAGCGCTTCCACTCCTTGGGGTCCTGGGTGCGCTCGTCCTTCCAGAACCTGTAGCCCTCGGCGTTGCGGTCGATGATCGCCTCGGCGCCCATCTTCCGGCAGATCTCCGCCTTCTGGTCGCTGGAGACGACGCAGATCGGGTTGGCGCCGCCGGCGAGTGCGAACTGGGTGGCGTACGAGCCGAGGCCACCGGAAGCGCCCCAGATCAGCACGTTGTCGCCCTGCTTCATGCCGGCGCCGTTGCGCGAGACCAGCTGGCGGTACGCGGTGGAGTTGACCAGACCGGGGGCGGCGGCCTCCTCCCAGCTCAGGTGGTCCGGCTTCGGCATCAGCTGGTTGGACTTGACGAGTGCGATCTCGGCGAGGCCGCCGAAGTTGGTCTCGAAGCCCCAGATGCGCTGCTCGGGGTCGAGCATCGTGTCGTTGTGGCCGTCGCTCGACTCCAGCTCGACGCTGAGGCAGTGCGCGACGACCTCGTCGCCCGGCTTCCAGGAGTTGACCCCGGGGCCGGTGCGCAGGACGACGCCCGCGAGGTCGGAACCGATGACGTGGTACGGCAGGTCGTGGCGCTTGGTGAGCTCGGAGAGCCGGCCGTAGCGCTCCAGGAAGCCGAAGGTGGAGAGCGGCTCGAAGATCGACGTCCACACGGAGTTGTAGTTCACCGAGGAGGCCATCACGGCCACCAGGGCCTCGCCGGGGCCGAGTTCGGGCACGGCGACCTCGTCGAGGTGCAGTGACTTGCGCGGGTCCTTCTCGCGGGTCTCGAGTCCGGCGAACATCTCCGTCTCGTCCTTGTGCACGGTGATCGCACGGTAGGACTCGGGGATGCGCAGCGCGGCGAAGGCTTCCCGGTCGCGATTTCCGGAAAGGATTAGTCCGAGAACCTCCTGCATGGGTTGCCTCGCCTTCCACGCCATCCTTCTGGAAGAGGGGTAGCCACTCGCCGGCCGGGGCAGAGGTCTCTTGCCTTGCCCACATGTGAAGACCCGGAGGAACTCAGTCCAGACGTCCGGTACCTGAGGACTGGCCGACGGGAGTTGATCGCCGCCTGCGCGCCTCGGCTCGTCCGGATACGGCAGCTCACCGGTGGGAACCGCTCGCAGCGAATCGGTGTCGACCAGGACGGATCGGGCGTGCGTGGCAGTAGTCATCGACGCTCTCCTCTCCCGGCCTCCGGGCAGGAACGGCTGACCAGGGTCGGCGCGCGAGCGCCTGCTGGTGCCGAGCGGCCACCGGGTGACTACTAGTGCACAGCCATCAGTCCCGTGCCGTACACAGGCCTCGGACATGAACTGGTTGCAAGAGATGCAACTTTGTGAATGTTTGAACAATAGGCAGGCAGGCAGGGTGGGTCGGTTTACCGCATGCCGAGGAGGGAAGACGTGCCCAAGACCCCCAACAACCGCCTGCGAAACCTGCTTGAGGAGGCGGGTTGGAACGGCGCCCAATTGGCTGCGGCGATTAGACGCGTGGCCGCCGAGCACGGGCAGCAATTGGGGTGCGATCGCTCCATGGTTTCCCGGTGGTTGTCCGGCACCTCACCCCGCCCTCCTGTACCGGTCTTCCTACTGGAGGCCCTCTCGCGGCGCCTGCTCAGGACGGTCACTGCAATGGATGCGGGGTTGAGCCGTGTCCCGTCCGTGATGCTCGACCTGTCCTGGGAGGCTGACCCCTTGCGCAGACTGTCCGCCCTCACGAGCGCAGAATTCGACCCCACCCGGCGTCATCTCCTCGGCATCGGCGCGTACAGCCTGGCCGCCCTCTACGTACCCGAACCAGGCAGCGATGAGTCACGCTTGCCGCCCTCGCGCCCACGCCGACAGGCAGACCTCCGGGTCGGACAGGGAGAGGTCGACCAGATGCACACCATGGCCAACGCTTTCGCCGAGGTGGCCGAGGTTCACGGCGGCGGTCACGTGCGCAGTGCGCTGGCCGGTTATCTGCACCGTGACGTGACGACATACCTCCACGCCCCCGCGACGGACACCACGCACCGTCGGCTCTTGTTGGGAGCGGCGCAACTGGCGCTGTTGTTAGGCACCATGTGCGCATCGGACGATGCGGACGCACTGGCTCAGCACTATCACCGAACAGCGGCCCGCCTGGCCCTCGATGCCGAAGATGCGTCCACGTTCGCCATCGCTCTACGCACCATGTCCGCCCACGCCCACGAACTGGGTCACCGGACACCGGCCGTCCTCAGTCTGGCTGAACGGGCTACCGACGCCACCCGTCGCGCACCATCGATCATCCGCGCGTACACCCAGGCCCATCTGGCCGTCGTCCAGGCTCACCACGACAAGCATGGCGCCGTCGCCGCGCTGGCAACTGCGGAACGCCTCCACGACCGGGCTGAGACTGTCCCAGGGCCGTTCACGAACTACTCGCCCGGGGCTCTGCACTATCAGCGCTCCCAGACCCTTGCAGCTCTTGGCGACGCTCCCGGCGCCATCAGTGCCCTCACCGCGTCATTTCGCCTGCGCACCTCCGCCGAACGCCACGCGCGCACCATCACGCAGGCCCGTCTCGCAGAAGCCCTCCTTACCCAAGGGCATCTCGATGCCGCCCTCGTCCACTGGCAGGCACTCGTGAACGTCTACCCCAGCCTGCACTCCAGCCGGGTCACCAAGCGCCTCGACGCCATGTGTGAACTCCTGCGCCCCCACCACCGCCACCGGATCGCCACCCACATTCTCAGCCAGGCCGCCGCCCTGCGACGGAGTATCTGACGGTGTGCGGCTGTCCACTTCGCCCCCCGGCCAAGCAGCAGGCCGTTCCCTGGTCGCAGCCAGGAAGCGGAAGGCGTAGAACGCGTATTCTAACGGATCTTGCATGATTGAGATCTTCCCGCCGGTATGCGCCGTGGCGCTGCGAAGCGCAGACGAGTATTGGCAGATTAGGGCAAAAGCCTTCACCGTCTTCGAACCTGCGGGTTGCTGGTGTCGGCGGTCGACTTCGAGGGTGGCCGGGTTCGCAGCGCGCGCGGGCGGGTAGTGGTACGGGCGGCGCCGGCATTCGGTTAGCCGAGCTTTGGCCAGGGGGTGCAGGAGGCGGCGATTTCGGTTCGCGTCGCGACGCCGCAATTCCCCAGGTTGTGCGGGTCCCAGCGGTGCACGCTGCTGTGGACGGGGTCGCCGTCGAGGCGACGGCGTGCGGGCACCCGCTGAACTGTCCGAGCTGTGGCTCGCCGGGACGTCGCGTGCACTGCCACTCAAAGCGTGTTGCATAAGGCTCTGAGCTGGGCATATCCGGTGTATGGCTGGGGTGTTGAAGGCCGAGCGGGTGTGGGTGGAGACGTTCTCGGGGCTGCGGGTGGAGCAGTTCGGCCGACTGCTGCGGGCGGTGCGTGAGCGTGGTGGGAACGGCACGTTGCAGGGCCGGCCGTGGGCGCTGCCGCTGGCCGAACGGGTTCTGATCGTGGCGGTGTACTACCGCACCAACCTCACGATGCGGCAGCTCGGCCCACTGTTCGGGGCTTCCTCCTCGACGGTGTGCCGGGTGATCCAAAAGTTGGGTCCACTGCTGGCGCTCGAGCCGGTGGCCCGGCCGGCCGATGTCGCGGATCGGTTGTGGATCGTGGACGGCACCCTCGTCCCGGTCCGCGACCGGACTGTTGGTGCTTCCAGCCGCAACTACCGGTTCTCGGCGAACGTGCAGGGCATCGTGGACGCCGACACGCGTCTCGTGATCGCGACTGGTTGTCCGGTGCCGGGCACCACCGCGGACGCGCACGCCTGGCGAGCCTCCGGCCTGGCAGAGCACTGCCAGGGCGTCACGGTCCTGGCCGACGGTGCCTACCTCAACTGCGGCATGGTCACCCCGCACCGCAAACGCCCGTGCCGCGAGCTACTGCCCGGTGAGGAGAGCGACAACGCCGCCCACCGCAAAGTCCGCGCCCGAGTAGAGCATGTGATCGGCCGCATGAAGAACTACAAGATCCTTCGCGACTGCCGGCAACACGGCGACGGCCTCCATCACGCCGTCCAAGCCGTCGCCCACATGCACAACCTCGCCCTCGCCTCATGACCAGACGGCCGCTCTCAACCGGCCTGACCTGCCCGAACACGGCCTTATGCAACACGCTTTAAAGCCAATGCCGTTGCGTTAGCGTCTGGTTGCTGGCGGGGAGTGGATGGTGAGGGCCTCGGTCGGTGCTCTGGTTGGCTGAGGCCAGCTGCGGTGCTCGGCTCGCTTCAGCTTGCAGGTGGACATTTTGCGTTTGACGACGCGGGGTTGGCTGCGGAGCCGACGTGGTGGGGGTCTGTACGGTCAACGGTGGATCTTCGAGCAGGAAGTAACACCTGATGACAGACGTGACCGTGTCGGCTGAGGC
>NZ_JACTVJ010000054.1 GCF_014493765.1 Streptomyces polyasparticus | reverse complement strand
ACCACCGCAGGCGGCGTCAGAGACGCCTGGCCCGATTGACCCCCATCGAGTTCGAGACCATCATGACCCCACCCGCAGCACTCGCTGCATAAACCCCGCTGTCACCTGATCACGCAGCAGTCCCTCTGCAGCTGCTGGCCAAGAGGCGGCGCCGAGAGCGGGACGAGTACGGTCTCCCGTGGGACTGGCAGGTCCTGGAATGCCGCGACCAGCGTAACCACATTCGCATCGCGGCCTCACCCGCCACCCTGCGGCACCTCGAGAAGGCTCTCGGACGCCGGGTGCAACCACGCCGCGGGAAGCGGCTCTCCAAGTCCAAGTAGCCGGCGCTCCCCGCGACACGGCTGGGCCGCTGGCCCGGTTGCTGGGCACTTTGTGGTGGTCGTGGTCGTTGGAGAGGATTGTGAGTAGAAGATCGAGGCGGCATCGCCGCCCTGCGCCGGTCGCTGAGGTGGTCCCCGTGCAGCAGCCCTTCCGTTTGGGCGACCTGCGCCATGTCAAGTTGGCTGCGCGGAAGGCCGGTGATCCGTTCTTCGAGCAGGGCCTGGTCGACGAGTCGTACGCACGCACCCTGTTCTGTGGCCGTGGCCTGCTCTTTGTCACACATCGCATGGCGCCCCGGCCCGGCTGGCGCCCCTATCTCGCGTGGTTCGCTCCCACCCGCGACGGCGCGTGGTTCACGCTCTTGCCGCACGCCACCGAGCACGCCGATGCGGCGGCTGCCCGCAAGGCGGCTGAGGCGCTGGCCGCGAGGATGTGCACCGGCTCCTGGCAGCAGGCGCTCGGCGCCTTCGCCGCCACGGGCCGGCGCGCGGCAGCCTGAAGACTGACGGTCAGCGAGCGAACGCTACCCCGGCCGACTGCTCGTCGGGCAGCGGCTGGGTGGGGCAGGTGTTCAACACGCGGCGCATCGCGTCGCGTTCCGCGCTGGTGACCCACAGTTTGTACTTCTTCTTCACCGCGATCTGCCGCGCCACATACGGGCAGCGGAACGACTTGTTTGCCGGCAGCCAGGTCGCGGCGTCCGCGTCGGACTTCTGCTGGTTGGCCGGGCCGTCGGCAGCGATCAGATTGAGGCCGTCGTTCGCAAGGGCTTCGCGCTGGTCCTGGGTCAGTTGCTGAGCGCCCTTCTGCCATGCGTCGGAAAGCGCCACGATGTGGTCGATCTGCACGGCCATGGATGTGGTCTGGCCGCGGGTGAAGTCGATGCGCTTGCCCGTGTAGGGATCGTGCTCGAGGACACCCGACGCGACGACGCAGCGCGAAGCGTTCTTACCCGCCACGTTCGCCAGGTCGCGGCGCAGGACATCGTTGCGGGTGTCGCAGCCGTTGTGCCCGCCGGGCGCGGTGGTGTTGTCCGACCAGGCCGGACCGAACACACGCGTGCGGTCGTAACCGGTCTTCGGCGCACGCCCCTTGACCGGCAGCGCATCCAGAGCAGCGACTGCGCTGCCCTCCGCCCCGGTGGCCTTGGGCGCCGCGGAGCCTTCAGCACCGGCAGCGCCGGCTCGCGGATCGCACGCGGACAGCACCACGGTGCACAACACCGCCGCAGCCACGGACGGCACAACACCACCCCACCGCGGCGTCATGACGCCGCCTTCATGGACCGGGCTTGGTTGAGATCGGTGTCCAGGCGCACCGCGCTGAGCGGCCTGCACCGACGCTGCGTCCCGTCAGCCTCACCGCGTGCCGCGAGGTCCTCTATCCCTTCACGTAGGAGCGCGGCTTCGCCCGGCAGCAGGGCGCCGCGTTCGGCCCGGTCCACCAAATGCAGAAGAGTTTCGACGGGCAAAGCAGACGAAGGCATGAAGGGCATCTCCGAGCGACGGAAGCAACGCCCTTCAGCTTCCCCGACGAGTGCCACCCACCAGAGCAACGCATCGCACCCGCCCGCGAGGTGTTGATCACACCCGTCCCACGGGTGCTCTACAGTTGCGGGCACCGGCCTGGAACTCGCGCTACGCTGCCCTCGAAAGCCTCAACTCTCGTGCAAGTTCCCGTAACTCCGGCTCCAGATGTTGACGAACCCGCCGCCTTTGCTCGCCGGGCACTGCGAACAGGAAAGCGCCACAGCCTGCCTTGTACGCGAAGCCGAGGAAGAGGCCGGGCTGTTGATCTCCCCCGCCGACGTGAGCTTCGCACCCCCATCGCCCACATCATCGCGGGCAACCCGTACTCGGAGATGGGCTGGACCGCATGAACGAGCCGTCCGTACACGCACCCGTCAACGCCGTGGGATCGATCGGCACCAGCGAAGCTGGTACACCCGGCTATCACAACGTGCGCAATGTCCGCGTCCCGGTTGAAGTCACACGTCGGCCGAGGCAGTGCGCACACCGCTATTCGCTCAGGCGGTACATCAGAGGTGTATTCACGTGGGGGCGGACACAGACGTCGCCCAGGAATTCTGAGAGTCGGTCGGCCTCTGCCGCAAGGGCCGTCCGCACCCGCGGGTCCGCCGCCGCGGAGGTGAAGAGTTCTGTGACGATCTGCCCGTCATCACGTTGCCTCCAGCCGCCGATGATGCGCCCGTCGGCCCACACAGTCGGGCAGATGTTGCCGTTGCGGTCGAAGAGTTCGGGCACGTACTCGGGATCGAGGTACCAGTCGCGGTCCCGCCATCCCATCGCCGTGGGGTCGAGCGTGGGCAGCAGATTGACCACCGCGTCGCCGTCTTCGCCCTTGCTCTCCTGCAGGACTGGATCGTCCGGCAGGACGTAGCCGGTGGCGTGATCGAGGTCGGCCTCGATGGCGGCGGTGCCCGCCAGGGCGGTGCGGGTCTGCGTAAGGTTCCAGCCGGTCCACCATTTGAGGTCGTCGAGGGTGGCCGGGCCGAAGGCCGCCAGATAGCGGGTGGCGAGTTCGACTCGGGCCTGGTCCACCGGCAGCTGGGGGTGGGGTTCGGCCAGGGTCCAGCGGAACTTCGCCGAAGTCCAGGATCCCTGGGGGCGGCTGCGACGCAGGCGGCCTTCGGCGGCCATGACTGTGAGGACTTTGTTGCTGATCCGGGGTCGGGTCTCGTACGGCTTACCGGGCGAGATCGTGATCTGCTCCTTGAGCCGGGGCACGGCATCGGCGATCTGGGTGGCGTCCGCCTCGCCAAGCCCTTTCAGAGCCTCGGCCACCTCGTTCTCGACGTCGGTCAGCCAGCGCGTGTCGTGCCCGAGCTGGTCGGCCAGCACCTTGGCCAGCGCGGCACGTTCACGGGCCGCGACCGTACGGGAGGCGGACGCCTCGACGACCGGCGCAAGATCCTTGGGCACCACGAACATGGTGCGGCGCATGCAGAGCATCCGTACGAGGCTGCGGTCCTCGTACAGGGCTCGCTCCACTGCCTGCGGCGTCGCACCGTTCATCCGCGCGGCCGCGGACAGGAAGACCGTCGCCGGTTCGGTGGCGTGCAGCCCCACCAGTGTTTCGGTGACCTGTTCCACCGACATCGCGCGCGCGGACGGGGTGAGCAGGTGCCGGCGCATCAGCAGCACGCGCCGCTGCCGGTCACTGATCCTGGGACGGGTGTTGGCCATGGCGGACGCAGCCTAACGGCCCGGTGGCCGCGCAGGCGGGCGGGCAGCGGGCGCAGAGCGGAGTCGCGCACCGTGTTAGTTGCGGAGTGTTCGGAAGAAGGCACGGATGTCGTCGACGAACAGGTCGGGAACCTCGAACGCCGGGAAGTGCCCCCCTTCGGTGTGCTCCCGGAAGAAGACGCCGCTGTCCTCGGCGGGGCCCAGGACCTTGCGTACGACGGGGTTGCTGTAGAACAGCGAGGAGGCCATCGGCACGCTCGTGGGTCCGCCCCAGCCGGGGTTGTCGGCGTGGGCCAGTTCCCAGTAGAAGTCGCCCGCGGCGGGTCCGGTCCGGGTGAACCAGTACAGGCTCGCGGTGATCAGGACGTTGTCGCGGCTGATCGGTGTGGCGGGGTTGGCCCACTGCACGAACTTCTCGGCGATCCAGGCCAGTTGCAGGATCGGCGAATCGGTGAGTCCCACGGACAGGGCGTTGGGCGCGGTCGAGTGCAGCACCCGGTAGCCGTTCATCTGCGACCAGCTGCGCTGTGCCGCCTCGACCTCGGCCTGCTCCTGCGGACTCAGGCCCTCGGGGAGGGGGAAGTCGTCGCCGGCCATGCCGAGCTGGAGCCGGTCGCCATGCGTGTGCGCGCCGATCACCCTCTCGGGCATCAGCATCGCGGTCCGGCCGGTCACGCCTGCCCCCAGGTCGCCGCCCTCCACCCCGAAGCGCTCGTAGCCGAGGCGCGTCATCAGCTCCCCGTACGCCAGGGCCGTGCGCTCCAGGTTCCAGCCGCGCGCCGACAGCGGACTGGAGAAGACGAAGCCGGGCAGCGAGGGGATGACCACATGGAACGCGTCGGCCGGGTCCCCGCCGTGCGCACGCGGATCCGTCAGCGGACCGCTTGCCTCCAGGAACTCGACGAACGAGGTCGGGTAGCTGTGGTTCAGGAGCAGTGGCGTGGCGTCCGGCTCCGGCGAGCGGATGTGCAGGAAGTGCAGGGTCTGGCCGTCGATCTCTGTCACGAAGTGCGGGTACGCGTTCAGCGCGGCCTCATGTGCCCGCCAGTCGAACCCGTCCGCCCAGTAGGCGGCCAGCTCATGCAGGTAGTCCGGCGGAATGCCGTGGTCCCACTCCGACTCGGCACCGGGCACTGGGTACGGCGACCTGGTGCGGGCCAGCCGGTCGTACAGGTCGTCGAGATCTGCCTGCGGAATCTCGATCCGGAACGGGCGGAGGTCAGCGCACATGAAACCAACATATGGGCATGTCTGGGGCACCGCCTGGGCAAGCGCTCCCGGGCCTGACAGCGGACGGTGCGGTCCTGACTACGGCTGACGAGTCCACCCCTCCAGCTCGTCTCGAAGCGATGTGCTTGGGGCGCAACAGAGATCTCGCTGGGCTACACCAACCGCGCGGATTACAGACCCGCGACCTGGACTATTCGCTCCTGCGGTGTGCTCGTCGAGCGACCTCTGCTGCGTAGCCGGGGCGGGTGTTTCCCGCCTCTTGGGACCACGCGGTGGCGGTCTGGATGTGGATGCCCAGAAGTCTGCTCAGGACGGTCGTGGGGAGTTGTCCGGCGAGGTCCATGAGTGCGGTTCCGCGGCCTGCTCGTGTGGGAAGCCCGATGGCGTTGAGCCGGCTCATCAGGCGTGCGGGATTCATGGGGCGGCCGGGGCGGCCGCCGGGGAAGAGCCAAGGGCTGGCGTCGGTGTGGCCGACGGCCGCGTGGCCTTGCCTGGTGCGTACGAGTTCACGTACCAGGTCGCCCAGGGGCTCGGGGATATCGAGCGGGCGTGTGCCGAGGTGAAGATGTACTCCCTTGTCGCTTTCGGTGACATGGGAGACGGTCAGGCTCACGATGCGGCTGCAGGGCTGGGCGTAGAGGACCACGAGGCAGCCGGCGACGCGGTCGACGGTGTCCAGCGTGGTGTCGTGCAGGAGCCGCTTGCTGAGGGTCCATCGCTGGTCGGCCTCCGGCAGGAGCGCTTGCCCACGTGTTCTGGATTCCGAGCGGGTGGGGATGGCGATGCCGTGGGCGTGACGGTTTTCCACTGCCCAGGTGACGAAGTTACGGACGACGTATTTTCCTGCATGGTCGGACGACAGCCATGCGTCGATGTCGTCCTGAGTGCATCGGGAGAGGTCCGTTTCGTGGTCACAGAGCCAGGCCAGCAGGCGTATGGAGGAACGTACTTCGTGGCGGACTCCGCCGATCTGGTTGATTGTGAGGGGGCGACGGGCGGATCGGCGCCTCAGCCGGCGCAGGTGGAACCATGTGGCGAAGCTGCGGAGGAGCCGTTTGTTCTCCGCGTGGTCGACGCCGTCCAGGACGCGGTCGAGCCACTGCTCGAACCGGGCTAGGTGCTCGTCGCGTTCGGGTAGCGCGTTGTTGGCGACAAGGATGCTGCGGAAGTGGCTCAGGGCCGTTGAGGGCGTCATCTGATCGAGGGCGTCATGGGTGACAGGCCCGGCGCCGGAGGCGAGTTCTGCGAGGAGGCGCCGTGGGGCCGGGTCTGCGATCCAGACGAGGAGCCGGTAGGGATCGCTGCCGATCAGCGCCGCGATGACGGGTTCGAGCTCGGGACGCATCGAGCCATCGGGACCGCTGAGGACAGCGCGAAGCTGACCTGGTGCGGCGCATCGAGTGCAGAGTCCGCGATGGTGGAGGTATTCGATGGCTCCGCACTCGGTGCAGGCCCGAAAGGAGGCGGGGTGCTTGCGGTAGCAGGTGCGGCAGAGCGCCCGCCCGTCGGCGGTGCGGCCGGTGACCCTGCGTAGACGGCCGCAGGACTCGCATTGCTCGCTCGGACGGCCGCAGGGAGCGCAGACCGGTTCCTTGCCGCTCGTGCGGCCCCAGACGATGCGGACGGTTCCGCAGTGCGAGCAGGGCGCTCGGTTTTGGGTCCGTTGGCAGGTGAGGCAGCGCGGGGAGTCGCTGCCCGCGTTGGTGCAGGGCTTCTGTTTTCCGCAGAACGAGCAGGTGGCGATCGGCGGGCGCCAGCACCGGCCGCAGAGAGCGGCGCCGTGTTCGTCGTGGTGAACGGCGAGGGCGAGGCGGCCGCAGCCAGCGCAGGACTCGTGGTTGAGAGGGTCGCCCCGCATGCAACTGCCGCAGAGCGGCCGGCCGTCGGGCGTGCGGGTCGCAACGATCTGCTCCTGCCCGCAAGCGGAACAGGACTGAAGCCGGGAGCCGTCGTAGCAGCGACGGCAGCAGCGGGCCTTGTCCCGGCGGAAATTCAGCGCGGTGCTGCGGCGACAGAAGGGGCAGGCGGGCGCTATGACGGTGCGCGCGCCGTGCGCGACCAGGGCGTCGATCAGGGCCAGCACCCTGGGTGATCCGTAGGCGCCCTGCCCGGTCAACAAGTCGGGGCGGTCGGTCAGTTCGGCAGTGAGCGCGCGGAGTTGAAATGGCTTGGGTGCCGTCTGTTCGACGATCTCCGTGAGCGTCGTCTCGTTCAGGCCGGTGTCCAGCTTCTGCAGGAGTGCGCAGATCAGAGCGGCGTTGTCGGTCTCTTGCGGGCGGTGGCGCTGGCAGCGCGGCTGCCCTTTGTTGTCGCGGGCGGCCACGAGCAGATTCTTGCCGCAGACCGCGCAGGGCAGCCTCGAGGCGGCGCCGCGGACCTTGTTGCCGCAGTTGCCACAGAGGCGGCGGGGGCCGTCTATGCGGGTGAGAGCGTGTTGCTGCCCGCAATCCGCGCACCGCGGGAGGACCAGCTGTGTCGTGCCGTGCGGCTGGAGTGCGCGGATGAGCAGCTCGACCAGCCGAGGACCTTCCGGGGTCCCGGACGTCAGCAAGTGCGGTGCGGCGTCCAGGGCCTGGGCGAGTCGGCGCAGTTTGGCTCGAGTGTTCGCGATCTGGTCCACCGCCGCCTCGATGACGGGGGTGGGCAGTCCGGGCTCGGTGGCGGCGAGCGTGTCGAGGATGAGGGCCCGCGGGTGAGTCAAGAAGCGCGGCCCCGGGGCCGGGGTGCTGTGCGGCATGTCAGAGGATGCGGGCTCGCTTCGGGCGGAAGGGGCCGACGCCGTTCTCAGTCGGTCCGGTCGCCGGTCCACCAATTTCACCGGAGGCGGTCTTGCGCTGCCGGCCGGTGGCGCGGACAGGCTCGATGAGTTCCTCCATGCGGCAGCCCAGAATGTCGAGCAGTGCCATCAGCACCTTCATGCTGAGGCGTTCCGGCTTCTCGGTAACCAGCCGGAAGACCTGGCTTGCAGACAGGTTGATGCCCCGCTCGATCAGCAACGGCCGCAGGTCGGTGGTGGAGAACATGCCGCGGGCCGCCATCAGTTCGCGCAGGTGCCACTGATAGTCGAGTTTGGCGGTCATACCGTCTCCAGTTCCTCGGTGGTGAAGGCTTGGTCGAGGGCGTTGCGCATCATGGTGTTCATGAAGTCAGTACTGACCCCGGTGTAGATGGCTGTCGTCGATGCGAAGCGGTGACCGACTTGTTCCTGTACGAACTTCGGATCGACGCCGTCCTCGATCTGGTGTGTGACGTGGCTGTGGCGCAGGCAGTGCGGAACGAGTTCCTTGTCGAGGCCGAGGGCATCACGGTAGGCGGCGAACCGGGCCTCGATCTCGCGGGGCTGGAGCCGGCCTCCGCGCTCGGTCAACCACACGGCCTTGTGGTTGGGGTGGTGCTTGAACCGTGGCCGGAGGTTGACGAGGTAGTCCTCCAGCGACTCCACGGCCCAGGGCATCACGCTGGCCACCATCCGGCGGCGCGGTCCTGAGCCTTTGGTCGCCTTGCCGTAACGAACGTGCATCATGCCGTACTTGCCCAGCTCCGGGGCCTTGGGGTTGCGGTAGAAGTCCGTGAGATCGAGCCGGGAAACCTCCCGGCATCGCAGACCCCACCCGTAGATCGTCTTGAATACCGTGGCATCTCGGTAAGCCGCCAGGGCGCCCTTGCGGCCGAGTCTGATCGCTTCCTCGACGCGGTCGTCGGCGTAGTCGAACAGGGCCTGGCACTCTTCCCTGGTCAACGGCCGGCGTTCGGCCTCGCCTTCGTAGTCCTCCAGGTGAGCGGCGGTGTTCCACTCATGACAGATCTGGACGGGATGTGTACCGAATCGCGTTTCACACTCCTCCGCCCACCGATAGTGCGGCGACGTGATCAGTTCGCAGAACTGGCGGATCGCCCCCTGGTAGGCCCGGATGGTGGACCTCGCTCGCCCGAGCTCGGCGGTCAGCGAGAACGACCACTCGTCCATGTGCGCGGCAGTCCAGTTCCACGGATATTCACCGCTGAAGTCCACGAACCGTCGCACGATCCGGCGACGATCGTCGATCGTCTCGGACTCCAGTCGACGGCCGCGTTGTTGCTTCTCCCAGCCGTCGAGCATCGCGTCCAGTACAGCGTCCTCCGGGTGGAGCAGGGATACCCCGTCGACCAGCTCAAGGCGAGCCGAACCCGGTGCTTCAGGACTACGCCGAACCACATCAACCCCCCATTGCATCAGAGGGTCGAATCATGCATCAGATGCACGATCAGCGCCATACTGGCAGGTCAGAGTCCACTCCGTGCGGTCGTGGTGGCTGCTACTGTGAGCCGCAGGTCAAGGGCGAATCCCTCAACGGGGCTTGCAGCCAATGCAATTCCCCGGGGTCGACCCGCCTCGTGCTCTTGCGCGGGCCGTCCGCGAGCGGCAAGTCGAGTGTGGCTCAGGGGATTCGGGACCGCTTCGGGCGCGGTCTCGCGCTCGTCGGCCAGGACTATCTGCGGCGGATCGTGCTGCGCGAGCGTGATGTGAAGGGCGGCCTCAACGTCGGCCTGATCGACCAGGTCGCGCGGTACACCCTCGACACCGCCGGCTACCACACGGTGATCGAAGGGATCTTCGCGGCGGACCGGTACGGCGACATGCTCACCCAGCTCCTCGCCGACCACCGAGGCCGGTCGTACGCCTACTACTTCGACATCCCGCTCGCCGAGACCCTCGCCCGGCACGCCACCAAGGACCGCGAGTACCTGGCGCACGTCACCGAGGAGCATCTCGCTGACTGGTACCGGCCGCGTGATCTGCTGCCTGGCCGTGTCGAGACCGTCATCGGCCCGGACAGCACCCTGGAGGACATCGTGGACCAGATCATGCGCGACACCGGCCTCGATCAGCTCCCCGCGCTCGACCCCTGAGCGGCGGATCGGCTGTCAGTGGGGCGCCGTACGGTGACGCCATGGCCTTATCCCCCGACCCCGCCCATTGGGTGCTCCAGATATCGATCACCGCTGCTCCGAGCGACCGCCTCTTCGGCGAACAGGTCAGTGTGCTGCGGACGGTGGCCGACTTCGACCCGGCCACGAAAACCTGGTCCGTGCTCCGCGGGGCCTTCGACCTGCAGACCCTTGAGATCCTGCAGACCCTCTACGGCGCGGCCAGTGCCTACGGCAGCCGCGTGGGCCTCAACCCGATACCGGTGCCGCACCGTTGGAACGGCCCCACCTTCACCACCGACGACGACCCCGCCCAGCACCTGTACGCCGGCTCGGATACCGGGCGCCCGCTGGGGCAGCTACTGCCCGCTGTGGCGGACGGCCGCACGGCGTGGCCGTAGGCCGGATCTCTTTTCCGGCCAGCACAGTGCATCCAGGCTCGTGACCACGTCGACGTGCCTCTACAGGACAGGCCGGCAGCCGGGGCAGCTGAACTCGCAGCGCTTCGACACGAACCGGCTGCCGTCCTGGTCACTCCGCGCCAACGCCACCCGGCTTCCCAGAGCTGCTTGTACCTCAACGGCGGCGGCTTCGGTGTGGTGGTTCCGCAGGAGCTGCAGATCAGATCGGTGACGTCCGCGAGGATGACCGTGCTCATGGCGATCGACTGTACGAGGCGAGGATCGGCCGCTTCGCAGACACGGCGTCTGGTGCGCAAGCGCGGCCGAACTACGGGCCGTTCGCTGTCAGTGGCCGCCCGTACGCTCCGCCCTATGAACGTTGACGATCTTGAGTGGCAGGTGCGGACGCTCGGCGGGATACCCCCGGCCCTGGTGACCGTCCTGCGGGAGAAGGGCCGCCTGGACGTGCTGATCCGCGCCGCATCCGAGCGGGATATGTGGTTCTGCGCAGAGGCCGCGGTCGAAGAGCTGTGCAGCGCCGGCGAGTTCGAGCGCGCGCAGGCGGTGCTCACACCGTTCGTCGCCGCAGGCTGGCACCATGCCCGGTGGGCCATGGCCGATGTGCTGCACGCCGCGGGCCGCACCCGCGAGGCCCTCGACTTGGTCCGCCCCGATGCCGCCGGTCTGCAGTCGGAGAGGGTGTGCCAGAAGTACGCCGTCCTGCTCGCCAAGGCCGACCACGTCGATGAGGCGATCGACGTTCTCGTGCCGCACCTCAACGAAAACTGGATCCGCGGCTACCTCATCGACATCACCGAAGGCCAGGACCGCGACGGCCGGGTGCTGGAACTGCTCACCCCGTACGCGGAAGGCGCCCGCCGGGCCCAGGGCGAGGCCCGCTTCAATCACCCGGGGAACTTGTCGCAGGAGCAGCGGTCCTTGGTCCTGGAGCGCGCGGGGCGGGTTGATGAGGCGATCGAGCTGCTCGGTTCCGACATCACGGCCGGCCGCTTCGTGTATCAGAACACCCTGGAAGCCTACGCCGAACTCCTCGTACGCCATCACCGGATCGACGAGCTACGGGACTTCGGCACCGGCGAACACGCCCGCGTCGGACTCCCCCGCTACGCCCGAGCCCTCGAACAAGCCGGCCTAGTCGATGAAGCCGAGGCCGTACTGCGCCAGTTCATCGCCTCGCAGGAGTACCCGGGCCACTACCGCTGGGCATTGATCGAAATGCTCGCCCGGCATGACCGGCTGGACGACGCGATCGAGGTAGCCCGCCCCACCTTCGAATACCACGACGACTCCCTGCTGGAATCGATCCTTCACCTCCTGCAGGAAGCCGGCCGGGCCGATGACGCGATCGCCCTCCTCGATGAACGCTCGCCTGAGTACATCGAGGAGCAGTACGACTGGTACCCCTCGCAGCGCATGTGGCTGCTGGGCAAAGCCGGCCGCTACGAAGAAGGCTGACTCTGTCTACGAGTAGCGACAGCGTTTGACGGTCAGTTCTGGCAGCGGCCGGTGACGGCGTGACGTGATGT
>NZ_JACTVJ010000053.1 GCF_014493765.1 Streptomyces polyasparticus | reverse complement strand
ACTGGCTACCGCCGGCTCAGCCCCCGCTACGAACGCCACCCCGCCAACTACCTGGCCATCCTCGGCCTGGCAGCCGCACTGTGCTGCTACAAGCGACTACTCCGCCTCACCACATAGGACAACGTCTAAGAATGGCTCTGCCAAGGTTTCCGTGAAGTCGATCATGGTCTCATCATCTCCGTGACTCTGTGTTGTCGACGGTCGGCTGCGACGAGCAGAACTCGCCTGCGGAGCAAGGGATGCCTGGCACGCCCCGCCATTTGCCGCTTCAGGAGCTTGATGTCCGTGACACGGCCCTCAACACAGCCCGAGTTCCACTCGGTACTCAGCCCGAGTGCGATTGCGTCGAAATCCTTCATGAGGCCGTCGGCGAAGGACCGAAGGAGTCCGGTGGCCGCGTTCAGCTCGGGCCAGCGGGCGAGGATTTCCTTCAGCTTCCGCTGATCTTCCTCACGGAGGTTCTGGGGATTGCGGGTGATCCAGCCGGTCACCTTGCGTATGCCCGGCGGCCTTGGCGGTGCAGGGTCGTCCGGTGACCGGCGAAAACGCTGCAGGTAGTTGCGCACGACGGGGTACGAACCGGTGAAGCCACGTTCGCGAAGCTCGGCGTGGAGTCTGACCGCGACGGTGTGGCCTTCGCGCCATCGTTGGTGGAGGTAAGGCTTGTAGGGGTCCAGGATGCTGGGGAGGTTCTTCCAGCGGCCGGTGGCCAGTTCCTCCCAGGTGCCGGCCCGGGCATATCGACGGACGGTGTTCCGGGAGAGCTCGAGCCGGCGGGCGACGGCCCGCAGACCCATTCCTTGTGCCAGGAGGTCGTGGACGGCGGCATGTTGACGCTCGGCCCGGGCGGCCGGCCGTCCCGCCCGCGAGGTGGGCGGACGTACGACTTCGGGTGCCACCTCCGGGGGCAGGGTCGAAATCCCGCAAGCATGCGCTGTGCTGGCTGACCAGGCGGTTCACGGCCTCAGCCAGGTTGTGCCAGACATGCCACGCAACGGCCAAGTGGACTGCATGCGGAGCACCTGTGCGTGCGCCGTCGGCGTAATGGGGACAGACCCTCCGCAGGGAGCACGCCTCAATCGGGCAAGGCGGCACACTCCTGTCAAGCCACACCGAGGAGGGCACCGAGCCGACGGGGCGGCACATCGCGGACAAGCCACCACGCGAGGGGCAGCAAAATAGCGAGTCTGGAATGGGTCGGCCGACGGGAGAATTTTCATATTTGTGGACCGTCGGGGACGGGAAAGTCGCACTTCACCGAGGCGCTCGAGCAGACCGCGGTCGAGGCCGGCCTGACCGTTGCCTGGTTCACCATCGAGGACCTGGGGATGTTGGTCCGCCGGCACCGCGCGGACGACTCCATCGCCCGAGCCCTCGCGAGGATCGTCCGCTCGGATTTGATCATCGTCGATGACATCGGTCTGTTGCCCGTCTCCGAGGACGCCGCCGAGGGCTTCTACCGCCCTGGTCGATGCCGCATATGAGCGACGCTCGATCGCGGTTTCGAGCAACCTCCATCCGTCCGGATTCGACGTGATCATGCCCAATACCCGGCTACCGCGACCGTCGACCGGCTACTTCATCATGCTCACGTCACGACTGCTCAGGGTGTCTCACCCGACGCCACAGCGAAATCGCAGTTCTGCTGGCCCAACATCCCGAGGGACTGAGCGGCGACGAACTGCTTGTCAAGCTGTACCAAGACGATTCCGCCAGTCCTCTCACACTTCGAGCTGAACTCTCCAGAATGCGCAAGCTATTGGGTCCGCAAGTGGTGCAGTCGCGGCCCTACCGGCTGGGAACTCAGGTGGATGCCGATTTCATGAGAGTGACCCGGCAGCTGGCCTCCGGCGTATTGGTTGGCGCCGACCGGTAAGGATCTTGAGGTCGGTGACGGTCTCGTCGCTGATGCGTAAGGGGTGCAGGTCCCGGCGGACGCGGGTCTGGTCGGCGATGACGGCGGCGTCTTTGGCGTCGGTCTTGCCCTCGCCGCGGTAGCTCTCGGAAGCGCGGTGGATGGCCCGGCCCGAGATGTAATGCACCACCTGGTCGTGATTGAACAGGATGGTGATGGCCAGGACAGCGCCGCCGTCGGCCAGGTCGACGCCCCAGGTCACTTCGTCCCCCAAAGTGCAGACGTCGGTGAGGAGTTCGAGGAGTTCGGGTTCATCGTTGGCGACGCGGCGTGACAGCAGCCTCTCGCCGCTCTCGTCGATCACGACGCAGTGGTGGTGAGTCTTGCCTGCTTCGATACCGGCCCAGATCCTGGCCATGTGGTGCCTCCGTGCGGTGTGGTGCTGGTGCCTCCCGACGGACGACCTTGCTGTCGATTCCCTACTCAGCGATCATTCGCAATTCCTAATTGGCAGCCGAGTCGTCGTGGGGTGCCGGGCGGCCAATCAGTGGAAGCCACTAGCGGCAGAGCCTTTTGAACCACACCCGGCACCCCTGGGTGGGTGAACCATACGAGGGGCTCACCATCTCCCGCAGAACAACGTAGGGAGCCTTTTTCAACCTGAAGGTGTGGTCCAGCAGTTGGTCGGTTCTGCAGCGTGACGAAGCTCCTGGTAGACGGTGTCACGACCAAGATCCACTGTGCTGCCAGGAACTTCGCGTGCTTGTCTACCCGTCCTCGATCGACCTGTCCAGCCGCACTCTGCGGTATCTGACGGGCCAGCTCCGCCTTCGCAGACGGGCGATCGGCACCCGATGGCGGCGCCTGACGGTCGGTCGACAGGCGCTCCTCGCCCTGGCTCACCTGCGGTGCGGCGACACATACGCCCAGCTCTCGGCAGGATTCGGCATTGGCGTCGCGACTGTCTACCGCTACATACGCGAGGCCGTCGATGCTCTGGCCGCGCTCGCTCCGAGCCTCGCCGAGGTAATGAAGACGACCCGGACGAAGGCGTTCGTCATCCTGGACGGCACCTTGCTGCCGATCGATCGGGTCGCCGCCGACACCCCGTACTACTCCGGGAAACACAAGCGCCACGGCATGAACGTGCAGGTTCTCACCAACCCGGTCGGCAGGCTGCTGTGGGTCTCACCCGCGCTGCCTGGCTCCACGCACGATCTCGCGGCCGCCCGCACGGCACCGGATCGTCGACGCTCTGGAAGCAGCCGGGCTCAAGTGCTGGGCCGACAGTGATGATGGGTGATGGCGTCACCAACCGACCCGTCCCTCGGGCTGACTGACCGGAATCTCATGTCCTTGCCTTGATCCGTCGATCTGTTGATGACGCCATCGCGCGTGGCCGGCCAGGGGCATCGTGACTTCATAGGGGCTTGTGAGGAAGTCCCGTCACTGTCGTGTCCGCCTGCCTCGACTGGCGCGTGTTGCCCGGTCAGCACGATGAGAAGGCAGCAGCTCCAATATGATCGACCAGCAGCCCGAGAACGAAGTCGTCGCCGGAGTCGACACCCACACCGACACCCACCACGCCGCCGTCGTGGACCCGCTGGGACGTCCTGTCGCCGACCGAGAATTTCCCACGACCACCCAGGGGTACCGCGCCCTGTTGTTGTGGATCACACTATTCGGCTCTGTACAAGCAGTGGGTGTGGAATGCACGGGCTCGTACGGCGCCGGACTGACTACGGTCCTCAGCGCGGCCGACCTGGTGGTGGTCGAGGTCAACGTCCCCGACCGAGGTACCCGCCACGCCCGCGGTAAATCCGACCCGATCGACGCCTATGTCGCCGCTCGCGCAGCAGCCTCAGGGCGAGCTACGGCCGTCCCCAAGTCCCATACTGGAACGGTGGAAGCCCTGCGCCAGCTGCGTGTGGCCCGCGCGTCCGCGATCAAGGCTAGAACCCAGGCGATCAACCAACTCATCGGCCTGCGGGTATCTGCTCCCGAACCTCTGCGGGCATCGCTCACAGGGCTTACCCGTACCACCCTGGTCAACTGCTGCCTTCGGCTGCGGCCGGGAGCGGATCTCGCCTGTCCCGTCGACGCCGCCCGTTGTGCGCTGCGACAACTGGCGCGTCGCATCCGCATGCTGACCGAGGAGACCAACGAGGTCACCGAACGCTTGGCAGTGCTCACCATGTCCGCCGGGCCTTTGGCGTGGGCACCGAGACCGCCGGGCAGCTGTTCGTCACGGCTGGCGACAACCCTGAACGCCTGCGCACATAGGCTGCGTTCGCTGCTCTGTGTGGTGCCGTGCCAGTTCCGGCTTCCTCGGGACGCACCGACCGACATCGACTCAGCCGCGGCGGGGACCGCCAGGCCAACCGCGCCCTCCACATGATCGCGGTGGTGCGGATTCGCTACTGCCCTCGCACTCGCGCCTACGTAGCACGCCGCACCCAGGCCATCCTCGTCCTTCACCACGCATCAGCGTGAGGTTGGAAAAGGCTCACTGCGTCGGTCACGCGGATACCGATGCACGTATCCTTTCAATCTCCCCACCATCTGCTTGCGGCAGCGGAGAAGGGTTGCGCGATCTTGTTTCACAAGGGCGAGCAAGCAACCTGCGATTGAACGCGTCACCCAGTAAAGCAACCGGCATGGATGCCGATGCTTGCGCAGCACCCGCCCCAACCCTTGAGAGTAGCTCTGAATTCGATCCGGATCTTCAGATTCCGTACTATTCCTATGCTTCACCGCGATCCTCGGCTCGTAAACCAACCCCACCTTCTCCTTCAAGGCTCGCAAAACGTAGTCTGTCTCCTCTGCTGCACCGAAAGGTGTGCCTGCGCCGGCGCCAAGCTCTTCGTCGAATTCACCAATCTGCCGGATGGTGCGCTCAGCGAAGAATAGCGTGGCACTGGTTGTTGTACGGGCGATATTTCGAGAATTGATCCGGCACGCATTAATCGGCCACCGCAACATGAACGGCTCGCCCTCAGGAGACACCAGCTGCCCAGAAACCCCTCCCCATGTTCCCGCCTCAAACTTTCCACTCACCACACTCAAGACACCTGCCGGATACCAGCAATCGTCATCCGGAAATGCGACGATCTCGCCGCGAAGGTGCCGCATGCCACGGTTCCTCCCCCGGCTTAGCCCGCGCATGACGGGCTCATGAATATACTCCCCCTTACCGGATTCGATCCATGGCTGAAAGACCGAAAGTGAAATCTTTTCCGGCGCCTGTTCAACCACCGTGATGAATACTTCTTCACCTTGGTTGGACACGCTTTCAAGGAAACGGCGAAGTTCGGACGGTCGCCCCACGGTGCTCACGATGAGATGAAATCGAAAGTCACACATTCTTGCCCCACGATCTAGATAGGTTCGCCTCAAGCCAAGACGAATTCGACGAATCATTGGCCACCCAAGCGGCAAGCTGTAGGAGAATCGCCAGGTAGGTAATGAAGAACAGAGCAATCCAGAAATCGCTCCGCCCCAGAGTGAGTAGCGATGCCCACACTGTCACCGAGAGAGCAGGAGCAAAGCTTCGACAAGTCAACGCAAGGAAAATCAAAGCGTTCACTAGAATTGCAAAAACGATTTCATGCGGAATGAACCCGACGAGAGACTCCGCTTCCGCGTAGATACTTCCACCATACGCCACGTTTGAAATTCCGAATCGATAGAAGGCCTCACCGAAAACAATCGGCTCTCCGGGGCGCACTGGTCCGGGTATCAGGAACTGACTGCGATCCCAGAAACTTCCGGCGAAATCGGCTGGAATCTCCCTCATTGCGATTGAGAAATGCAGGTGCTGCGGCAGCACGAACTCGTGGAACGCATCAAAAATGTCCCCCGTGTACAGCACGGGCGCGATAATGAATCCTACAGCCGCAAGAAGTGGGAGGAGCACTTTTCGCCAGGTGACATTGCGTAGAACCAGAAAAGCGACCGCCCCGCCTGCCAGGATCAGCTCCTTGCGACTTCCGACGAGGATAAAGGGTGTCCAGCAGAAGGCCAAGAACGTCAAACTGATCCAGCGATGCTGCCGGTTGACTACTCCAACCATGGCGATTATTGACGCGGCGATCATCGGGAGCTGCAGATTCTGGTCCGTGCCAACGGCCAGCGCGGATGCATAGGTCCGTCGCTCGCTAGCCAGCACTTCCGCGACACCCACCTGGAGCAGAGACATCCAGCTCATCGCCCCCAGTACGGCAAGCGTCGCAAACACGACGATCCGTACCGGGGGGAATTTCATGCAATCGGCAAGCGCATCCCTGGTTCGCGCAAACGCAACTGCCAAACGTTGATGAACTCGTGCCGCACCGAAGCAGATTTCCATCATTCCGTAGGCCACGATGGTTGCTCGAATATCATGGTTAGATACGCTGGCAACCAATTCGGGCGTGGGGAACGGCGGATACCAAACGTCTCCATACACGCCCACAAACCAGGCCGACGAACTGTAAAGCGTCAGCCCTACGAAGGGCACGGCAGCCAGTGCGGTCCGCTTATTGATCAGTTGAACGAGCAAGAGGAGGGACCATAGACTCAAGAGCGCTGGGATAGACATCCGCGATCCGAACACCACGAGAGTCGCCGCGCTGGCGACTGCGAGAACGCGACGGTTCATGTCCATCAGAGTTGTTGGCCCAAGTCTTGACGGCAGGTCAGGTCGCATCAACAGCGTGGATCTGTGATCCATCGTTCTTCAGTCCTGCCATGAGTTCGTAAATTTCCCGAAGGCGCCTACCTTGATTTTCAGCGCTGCAATCACGTAGAGCTGTGCGCACTGCACGGAGATGCACTCGCCGTTCTTCTGATGCCTCTTCACTGGAAACCTCCGTCAGACGCAGCGCCGTTTTGGCTAGCTCGACCGGGGAGCGGGCGAGATTCGGCAAGCTGAGGCTCTCCAAAGCTGGAATGGACCGTGCCACGACTACAAGGCCGGCTTGCGCAGCTTCGATTACACTCAGCGGCGCTCCCTCCCATGCCGCCGTGTGTACATACGTTGTCGCGGAGCCGAGAAGAGCTAGCGCCTCCGACCGTGGCAGCCATCCCGTGACCTCCACCCCGGCCGTTCGAAGCAATTCCTGAGCGTGCTCGTCCCCACCTCCCACCCAAATCCACTTTGACTTTCCACCCATAGCTGACGCGGCACGTGCCGCGTCAGCGAAGAAGGCGGGGTCCTTTTGCGGCGAGATCCGCCCAACGGTGACTATTCGGGGTACTCCAGCCGTTGAGTTTGAGGCACATACCGAATTGACTGGAGCTCGGTTGGGGACATACCAGACTTGCTGATCGCTTCTGAGTGACCGCGCCAAAATGGATTCTCTTGGGCTGACCGCAGCAACGATTCCAGTTCTGTGAGCCAGCACCTTCTCAGCCCATTCTGCGGCCGTACGCGCAGCCCGCGACAAATCGCGTCGCTCGAAAGCGTAACAGTGCGGTGTGTATGCAATCTTGACACTGGGAACCGTGAGGCAAGAGCGAACGTAGAAGCCAGCATACGAAGAGTGAGCATGCACGATGTCGGGCTGAATCAGTGAATACGCGGAAGAAATTGCTCGGATCCTCTGCAGATGCCCTGCCGGCATCCGGAGCGTTCCCACGAGGTTCGAGGGGAGAGGCTGCTGCGTGTCTACATTGGCGGGCGCGGCGACAAGCAACCAATGATCATACTCGGGTGTTACCTCAAGATAGTCAGCCACTGCGGAGATCACACCACCCCCCCACGATTCAGACACATGGAGCACCTGCGGTCGACGCCTGCCAGCAACAGGGTCGCCGCTTGCAGGCAGGGCTGTCGAGACCTTCGGTCTTGAGCTGCCGATCTTGAACATGTTCACCTAATACTGTCAACTTTCGGGCTACAAACCATCAAAAGATGATTTGCTGTACTTGCGCAAATATAGCATGATACCCCTATCAGTCCGCCCCATGCGTGCGAACCTGGAGCACTCCACATGACCCGAATATCGATGCCGACTCCCTCCCTCAACGTCGCGGTGAGCGCCAAAGCCTTCACGTCGAACCTGGGCGGTAACACGTCATATGCACGGAGCATCTATGGGCAGCTGGAGCACCTCGGGGTAAAGCCTCACCTACTTACGCCTCCTCAGCCTCAATGGACGGGCATTAGGCGGAAGGTCCTATACACGGCCGCGGAGAGTTTCATGTGGCCTCGGCGCTCCTCCTGCCACGACATGGACGTGCTGCACTACCCGACCGACACCGGTGCTTTGGTGCCCTCGGTGGCACCGATAGTCGCCACTGTGCATGGAGTGGAGGACGCGCCCGTGCCTGGTCTCAAGCGATCACTGTGGAAGAAGTTTTGGCTGGCGAGGGTGCGGCGCCTCCTGAAGGTTGCCGACACGGTGATCACAGTCTCTAGGCACTCCGCCATGGAGATCGAAGCGGCCTTCGGCTATCCCTCGTCTCGAATCCATGTCATTCCTCATGGTGTTGCCCACGACAGGTTCCACCCAGACAGTTCGCGTGATGCTTCGGTGATCGGTCACCTCGGCCTGCCCGAGCGCTTCGTCTTCTATCTGGGCAATCTCGACCCTCGAAAGAACGCTCACCTTCTAGCACAGGCCATCAACGACCCCCTACTGGCTTCTTTTGATGTACAGCTCGTTGTCGCGGGGGGCTCGTTCTTGGGCTCCGAAGCTTTGGAAAGATCCCTTCACGCCGATCCGCGGGTCAAGCATTTGGGGCAGGTGCCAGACGAGTGGGTCGCCCCGCTAATGCGAGCCGCCGACGCTTATGTGCTCCCCTCGGCGCACGAGGGATTCGGCATGCCAGTGCTGGAGGCGATGGCGTGCGGAACGCCTGCCATCGTGTCGGATCGCGCCGCACTGCCTGAGGTTGCTGGCGACGCGGGCAGGGTGGTTAGTGAACTCACCGGGTGTGGTATCGCCAAGGCCCTTCATTCCGTGCTGGCGGATGAAGATTACGCAGCCGAAATTGCTGAACGTGGCATTGAGCGAGCCAGCCGCTTCACCTGGGAGGAGTCGGCAGCACGACACTACGAGATTTTTGAGAGTGTTAGCCAACGGCGGTAGAAGATCCTTTTGGCGATTCCGCACAGCTAGGATCGCCACTGCTGCATGCAGCAACATCCGGCATGGGCGCCTGCGCCGGCGGCTGGCGGAGACCTCAACGAGCCTGTAGCGGTGATTCCTTTTCAGATACTGCCGGCTAGCCTATCGTCGGGGAACACTGGGAGCGTGATCGCCTCTATCGACTCCGGGTCAATACCACCCTGCACGCTCTGTGCGTAGCGCGTCAGCCCGGGAAGAGATGCCAATTCAGAATCTGTGGTTAGGGCCTTCGTAAGCGAATCGGTGATCTTGTATGTTTTGGCGAGATTTCCCAAGAGGTCCTGCTTCTTGATCTCTGCAAGCAAGGATACCAAGAACTTCTGCTGCATCCCGATTAGCGCCGTTCAATTTATGAGTTCCGGCGGGAAGGCTGAATCCACTCAAGGAATTGTTGACATCCTCCTCTGTCCTCTGTGGTTACGGTCCCCCGTTATGTTTTCCGCGGTCCTACAAGAGGGCCGCTGGCCTCCGGGCCCGACATGGCTGTGTCCCCCTGTCGAAGGCATGACAATTCCGTTGCTTTGCCGGTAGTCCGCTAAACCCGGCGGTAGTTGGGCTTGACGCCTGTTCGGGGCCCTCATAGAGCGGGAGGGAGGACCGTTTCGCTCGAGGAGAGAGCGATGACTGAGCGACGTGTCTGCCCACCTGCACCGGGTCCGCTGGAGGAGTACGCGGAGCGTTTTGACGACCTGTTCGTCTGGCTGGCCCAACGCCGGGGATTTCGCGAGTACTTGACCGGGCTACGCGCGCCGCAGGACCGGAACAAGACGCTGACCTGCTTGGCCGGCGTTGAACCGGTGACCGGATCGAAGGACGCAGCCGTGCAGCGGCTGCAGTTCTTCTTGTCGGAGTCCACCTGGGACGCGGCAAAGATCAACGACCGGCGCCTTGAGCTGATCCGCGCTGATCCGGCCACCGCCCCGCACGATCGGGGTGTGCTGGTCATCGACGACTCCGGGGACCGTAAGGACGGCACGGCCACCGCGCACGTGGGCCGGCAGTGGCTGGGCCGGCTGGGCAGGACCGACAACGGCATCGTCACGGTCACCACCACGTGGACCGACGGACGGGTGTATTGCCCGCTGCACGCCCAGCCCTACACCCCCGCTCACCACTTCCGCCGCGGCCGGAACGATCTGGACCTTCGCACCAAGCCGCAGATCTCCGCCGAGCTCGCCGCACGGGGCAAAGATGAGGGCTTCGCCTGCTGTCGGCGTACAAGCTCATGCGGCCCTGGCAAGATTTTCGTGAAGCGGGGGTGTGCCTCCGTGCGCTGGTGACGCTCCGTCACTCGTGGCGGCACCGTCGGCGAGTGTGATGACCTCGTACGGATCGTGTCTCCGCATCTGGATGTGGTGCGGGTGGAGCGGGTGTGGGTGGAGAACGGTGCGGTCTGTATCTCCGCCCGTACCCGCGAGTTGCCGGTGGGCTGCCCGGATTGTGCAGCAGTTGCTGTGCGGGTGCCCAGCCGCTATGTCCGCACGCTGGCCGACCTCGCCGTCGGCGGCCGTACGGTATCGGTCGGGCTGTCGGTGCGGCGGCTGTTCTGTGACAGCCTCGACTGCGGCCGTCGGACGTTCGCCGAGCAGGTCGAGGGGCTGACGGTGCGCTATCAGCGTCGCAGTCCGCAACTGCAGCATCTGGCGGTGATGGCGGCGGTGTTGCTCGCCGGCCGCGGCGGCGCCCGACTGCTGCAGATCTTGAACGTGCCGCTGTCCCGCACCAGTGTGCTGTTCCATCTGAGGCGTATGCCGCCAGCCGCCATGCCGCGTGTGCTGGGCGTGGACGACTTCGCGCTGTACGCAGATATTTGCGGCACACTCCTGTCGATGCCGACACCTGGCTCCTCCTCACACTCTGGGCGGGACGGGACGGGACGCCTAGCAGCTGGCTGCCTGGCTTCGAGAACATTCCGGCGTCGAGGTCGTCTGCCGCGACGGCTCGCTTCGATTCCGGCAGGGCATCAGCGACGGCGCACCGGGCCCCAAGGTCAGCGACCGCTGTCACTTGTGGCAAGGACTCTCCAAGCGGGTCGCGGACATTGTTGCCGCGCATCGCGGCTGCCTGTCGGCCGCAGTGCCTGAACCCAAAACCGTCATGTCGGCATCCCCGTCCGACCCGATCGACACGCCAGCCCGCCGCCACGCGAAGCGACTGTTCGCGACAGTGCACGCGGTGACCGACACCGGACGCACGATCAATTCGGCAGCCCATGAACTGGGCCTGGAGTGGCGCACGGTGAACAGGTACGCCCGTGCCGCCGCCTGGCAAGACCACGTACGTCGGTCGCGACCGCGTCAGCCCACTGCCCTGGATCCCTACCTGGACCACCTGCGGCAACGCTGGGACGAGGGCGAGCACACCGCGAAGTTGCTACACCAAAAACTGCTCGCCAAGGGCCAGCACGGCCACTACCAGCAGGTCAAGATGGCCCTAGTGCCCCTGTAGCGCGGCCTGCCGATCGACATGCCGCGTGAGCGGCCGCCCTCGCCCCAGCACGTCGCCCGCTGGATCATCACCGCGCCGCCGAGGTGCGGACTGCACACCAGCGAGCGGCTGGACCGACTGCTCGCGCACTGCCCGGAGTTGAACCAGGCACACGACCTGGTCCAGGACTTCGCCGCCATACTCGAGACCCAAGACGCCGCACCACTGCCGGACTGGCTGGAGAGGCTCGCCACCTCGCGGCTTGCTCCCTTGACCAGCCTGGCCAAGGCCATCCGCGAGGACCAGCCAGCGGTCGACCAGGGCATCACCACCCCGTTCAACTCCGGCGTCAACGAAGGCCGGATCACAGACCGCGCCGGCGTCCCCCTTCTCCACCCACCGCGTCGTGCTCATGGCCCACCTCAGACGACGCCTCGAATGACGGAGCGTCACCAGCGCACGGAGGCACACCCCCGCTTCACGAAAATCTTGCCAGGGCCATCTGAGGTCGTACGCGGACACCCGATCGTGCGGCAGCCCCGTGACCTTGAGCCGGTGCAGCCCCAGGAAGGCCATGCACTCCACGCGCACCAGGCCGAACAAGCAGGCCAGTCAGCGTGCCCCCTCTTCCGCCACGGACGCAGCCGTCCGTCCGGGCCGAGCACACGTGGCCGTGCTTCCCGCCGCGTGGCCCAGGCCGTCCGGGACGATCTCTGCATCGGCATGTTCGCTGAACCTGTTTCTCGTCATGTTTGTATGCCTGCGAGCCAGGACCTGTCCATGATCCTGGTCCTCGACGCGGACAGTGAAGGGGGGCGGCTCCAGCACAGCTGCCAGGTTGTTGGTGGGCTGTGTGGGTTTGGTTGGGGCCCCGGAGACGTGTGGTGTCTTCGGGGCCCCGGGTGGTGTGTGCGGTTGGGCGCTAGCGGCGCGTGAAGGTCACGGTGTCCTGGGTGGTCTTGCCGTTGGCGGTCTGGGTGGCGGTGAAGGCGTAGGTGCCCGGGGGCAGGGCCAGTTC
>NZ_JACTVJ010000052.1 GCF_014493765.1 Streptomyces polyasparticus | reverse complement strand
GGCCACGGTCATGCTGCTACTCCATCGCGCAGCAGCAAGAGGCCTGCCCTGAACGGGGCTTCTCAGAAACCCTCTAACTGCCCTGAATAGGTTCGTATAGTGCGCCGACATGAGCTGACAGACACACAGTGGCACGCGAACGAGTATCTGCTGCCTACCAATGGCACGCCCGGCGGGCAGTAGGCCGATCACCGGACCGTAATCAACGGGGTGATGTCCCGGGAGAGGACTGGGGTGCCGTGGCCGGATGTGCCCGCGCGGTACGGAACCCGACCGACCGTCTACGAACCGCATCGTCGCGGTCGGCTGATGCCACCTGGTAGTCGATCCTGCTGGAGCTGCAGATCGAAGCCGACGCCGCCCACCGCGCGGTCAACACGCCCGTGAGGTCAAGCGCGCGGGGTGGGCGGTGAACATTGACGCCACGTCCTGCCAGGCCCACCAGTATGCCGCCGAGGCGCGAAGCGGCCGACTTCCCGCAACGTGGCTCATTCGGGGAGACACCCATTCAGGCATGAACCTGACGTTCGCCTCTTCACGCGGGAGCTTAGGCCTGCCGCCCCGCGCTCGCCCCGTGGGGCCAACGTGAGGTACCCGTCGGAGCCCCCGCAGCGGACGGGTTTGCCTGCCTTCTGTCATCGCGGCACGCGGGGACAACCGTCAGAGGTTCCCAGGGGGCCGACCACTCTCGACATGCCCAGAAAATGATCTGGTTGCCAGCTCGCTCAACGACGCACAGGCCGACCGGCGCCTTGTACGCCCTGACCGCTGCCGCCTCCGGCGCTATTGGTCCGACGAACTGGGCGGAGGAGGGAGTCCCGGGGATGAACCGCACGAGCGGCCACACAGTCGAGCTTGATCTCACGCCTTGCGCCAGCCTTCCGCGTTGCAGTGAAGGCAACTCCGACGAGTACCAGGATGCCTCCCAGGATTGCCATCGGCGTGGGCACCGTCCACTCCAGCGCCGAGTTCATCGCAAGAGCAGCAACCGGGACGCCATACAAAGCGAGCGAGCTGCGGCCTGCCGACGTCGCCGACAAGGTCCGGGACCAATACCAGAAACCGAGCACGGTACAGCCGATGCCGAGCCAGGTCACCGCAGCAGTGTAGTGCCAGTCCACAGCCGCCACATGCTTGAGCGTCGAGGGCACGAACGGCAGCAGCGGCACGAGCCCGAAAAGGCTTCCATAGAAGGTGCATTCGGCGCCGGAGTACCTGGCCAGCAGGGGCTTTTGCAAGACGAATGACACGGCCTGCGCCGCTGCGGCGGCAATAACGAGTGCAGCTCCAGTGAGAGTTCCTCCCCCAGGCCCCAGCGAGGCCGCAATCAGCAGCGCCCCGCACAATGCACCTGCCAGACCGACCCCACCCCGAGTCCCGAGGCGCTCCCCGAATAGCGCAATGCCCAAGAGCGTGACAAGGACAGGAGATGCCGCAATGAGCATGGCCGCAGTGCCCGCGTCAACGCTGCGCTCGCCCTCATAGAGCAGAAGCTGATAGGCCGTCATGCCTGACAGACCGAAGGCCGCCATTCGCATCATGTCTCGCGCGCGTAGCGGGCCGACACTCCGGCGGAACAGGATCAGCGTGAGAACGAGTGCCGCAACACCTATCCGCAGCACCGTGATCTCAATTGGCGAATACTCGTGCAACGCGACGGCGATTGCCGGGAAGGCCGACCCCCACAGCACCGCCGTGGCGGCCATGGACTTCCAAGGAGTGGCCGCCGATACATGTACGTCAGTCATCGCGATGCTCCAGGAACCTAGGTCAACTCCTGGCCACCGCCAGGCAATCGAAATGAAACGATGAGGTAACTAATGTAGATCCGTGAGGAAATATCCTCTTATGCTCAACGGCAGAGAAGTGCACCCGACTGAGAGAGACGGCATGTTCGGACGAGCCATGCAGCTGGAAATGCCTGTGGAACTTGCTGTGTTCACCCTCATGGAGCAGCTAGAAAGAAGAGGGTTTACCGTATTGGCGCGCTACGACCAGCCAACGATTACAGATGGGCGCCGGACGGGCGTACTGTTGTCGCTCTGGCACGTCGAACTGAACTCCGAGGCCGTCAAGATATGCCCCGATGCGGCAGTTCTCGGTTTGGCCACCGCAGTCGTGCGCAGCATGCATGACACTGGGCGGACGCATGTTCGCCTTCCCGACCCGGCGATACTCCTCATGCTGTCGGACTGTTCCGCCATGGATGCCGTTGCCCGGATGCTCACGCGCCTGATCGATGAAGCAATGATCGCCACACTGATGGCAGACATGCCGTCATAGACGCCCCCCAGACTCGTGCCAGGGCCTCCTCATGACGCAAGCCTTCTGTGCGCGCGTCACGCAGACGGTGTGCTCAGACCGCGATCGCGACCTCCGCGAGGCCACCGGTCTGCGCGACCACCGTGCGGTCCGCGGTGCCGCCGGGCACGAGCGCCCGTACGGTCCACGTGCCCTCGGCCGCGTAGAAGCGGAACTGTCCGGTCGCGGAGGTGGGCACCTCGGCGGTGAACTCGCCGGTCGAGTCCAGGAGGCGTACGTAACCGCTGACGGGCTCGCCGTCGCGGGTCACCTGACCCTGGATGGTGGTCTCACCGGGCTTGATCGTCGAGGCGTCGGGGCCGCCGGCCTTCGCTCCACACATTGCTGAACTCCTTGAGGGGTAAAGGACGGAGAGTCTTACTTGTTGGCGCCGAGCTCGATCGGCACGCCGACGAGGCTGCCGTACTCGGTCCACGAGCCGTCGTAGTTCTTGACGTTCTCGACGCCGAGCAGCTCGTGCAGGACGAACCAGGTCAGGGCCGAGCGCTCACCGATGCGGCAGTAAGCGATGGTGTCCTTGGCGAGGTCGACCTGCTCGTCGGCGTAGAGGGCCTTGAGCTCCTCGTCCGACTTGAAGGTGCCGTCGTCGTTGGCATTCTTGGACCACGGAATGTTGCGCGCGGACGGGACGTGGCCCGGACGCTGCGACTGCTCCTGCGGAAGGTGGGCCGGGGCGAGCAGCTTGCCGGAGAACTCGTCGGGCGAGCGCACGTCGACCAGGTTCTGGCTGCCGATCGCGTTCACGACGTCGTCGCGGAAGGCGCGGATCGAAGTGTCCTGCGCCTTGGCCTTGTACTCGGTGGCCGGGCGGCTGGGCACCTGGTCGCCGTCGACGAGGTCGCGGGAGTCGAGCTCCCACTTCTTGCGGCCGCCGTCGAGGAGCTTCACGTCCTGGTGGCCGTAGAGCTTGAAGTACCAGAAGGCGTACGAGGCGAACCAGTTGTTGTTGCCGCCGTACAGGACGACGGTCGTGTCGTTCGCGATGCCCTTCGCCGACAGGAGCTTCTCGAAGCCCTCCTGGTCGATGAAGTCACGGCGGACCGGGTCCTGGAGGTCCTTGGTCCAGTCGATCCGGATCGCGTTCTTGATGTGGTTCTTCTCGTAGGCCGAGGTGTCCTCGTCGACCTCGACGATGGCGACCTGGGGGTTGTCGAGGTTGGCCTCGACCCAGTCTGCGTCGACCAGAACGTCGGTGCGGCTCATGTGCGGTCTCCTCCGGGGCAGTTGAGGTTTCTGACTTGGAATGCGGCGGTACGCGGGCAAGCGCCAGCCGGGAGGGCCTGCAGACACAACGCGCAGGCGACGGGCCGATGCCCTCATAGCTCCTTCGCAGCAGTTCCGCTATCCGTTGGCCCTGCCAAGAACGGCCGGCAGTTCAAGCGGATCAGTGATCTGGATGAAGCTGAGCGCCTGAGCTGAGATCTGGTCAGTGCTCGGATCACTATTCGTCGGGATATTCATCGTCCCGCCCCATGACCCTCCTGCGAAAACATGCCGCTGCTGTTCCTGTTCGGAGATTGGGACATGAGAAGCGGAATCACCGTGCCACGCTGTTGCGTTGACGACCACATCACGCTCCTCTGCACAACGGATCTCCCACCTCACGACCCCCGCGACGTGGTCGACGGTCAGCTGAGACACCTCGCAGCCAGGGGCCGTGGGATCGCGGACGGACAAGTCTGACGCGACTGCAGCATGTGGAATCGCGAGGAAGGGAACGGCAACAGCCGCAGCGACGATGACAGAGCGAACTCCCAAGAGGGACATGGCTTCCTTCCAGTTAAGGAAGCACCAAGATCTCAGGAGCGTTCCACGCGCGACAGTCATCTCAAGACCCGTCTTGTCAACTAAAGTCGATAAGTCGGGGGCCGTCCGAATGTCTCCTGGTGTCCGTGAGTGTGGGGTGTTCTGCGCCCCCGATGCCGCCATGAACATTCAAAGGTAGCGCGGTGACTCAACAACCCAATTCCAGCCGAGATGTACTCCCTCGGCGGCCAGAATGCCCCATTGACTAGGTCCCCCCTACAGCCCAAGGCCTGGAAGCTAGGGCGGTTTTGACTGATCAGATGGGTTGACACGGGAACGAAGCCCGCCGCGGATCGTGAGTGTCGAGGTCACGGTCCGCGGGGCTCCGTTGTCCATCTAGAACTGAACTGTCCCGACATACCTTTTGGTGGTTTGCAGGCCGGTGATCAGTCGGCCGCTGGTTCTGTGTCAGCGTAGTGTGCTGCCTCGTATTTGATGGGGCTGATCATGCCCAGACTTGAGTGCGGCGACGGTTGTTGTACCACTCCACGAATACGGGAATGCCAGCTTCGACCTTGAACTGCGCGTGCGCCGACATCTCCTTGCCGCGATCCCATGTCAGCGACCGTGCCAGCTGCTCGGGCAGAGTCGACATCGTGCTGGCGAGTGCGTTCTTCATCGTGATCGCCCCATAACCAGCCAGTGCAGGGCCATTCTTGACCGCGTGTTTGTGCCGGTGGCTTTCCTCCCGCGGCAGATGAACCAGCATCGTGAGTCGAGTTGACCGCTCGACGACCGTGCCGATCGCGGACCGCTCCAGACCGATGATCAGGTCCCCTTCCCAGTGGCCGAGAACAGCGCGGTGTTCGGCCTCGGCAGGCCGCTCGCCAGCCGATCATGGTGCCCGTTGCGCCAGGTCGTGCGCTCGCTGGAGTGCTCGCGCGGTGCGACCCCGATGGCCCCGGCCTCGATGAGTTCTTGCAGGATGCCCTCACACAGCACCCTGATCGCCTCAACTCCGTCCGCCGCACGTACCGACCCCAGCAGCCGCATCAAGTCAGACTGGAACAAGGCCATCACGTCCTCCTCCAAATGCACTCGCCGTGCACCAAAGTGAGTTACGCAATCGCCGCCTCTTGGTCAGGGAACAGTCACCGCCCTCAGATGCACGCCGCGAGCCGACAGCCGCGCACTCCAAAGGCCCAACCCGCTACACCACTTCGCGAGACACCACCCTGCCACGCCGCGTCACTGATGACGCGGGCAAGGTTCCGATACTTGAGCGACCCTTGATGAGCTTCAAAGCAGCTGGTGGAACGGGCCCGCATCTACGCAGAGACACGGGCCCGAGGGGCCAGCCCGTCCCCCACGTGGTTCGGGCTGGCCCACTTCGCGGGCCGGCTGAGGCGAGCAGTCCCGCGAAGGGTTTGTACGGGCCCGCAGCCGGGGGGAAGGCTGCGGACCCAGAGTCGGTCCGTCGACCAGGACGGGTACCGACAGCCGCGCCCCGCCTGCTCCGCGTGGGGTAGGTGGAGTGGGGACTCGGCGTTGGTGGAGCAGCGGCCCTCCCCTGGCTCGCCCGCCCGGGCCGCTGCTCGGTGAGAACGCTACGCAGGGGCCGGCCGGCACAGAAGGGACTTTCGCCCTGTTGAGTCCCGAGGAACTATCAACCTTCGTCGTTCCGTTCGGCGTTGGGTCAGGCTCCTGACTTGTTCAATCGAGTCCAGATGCTTCGGCCTGTAGCCGTAGCGTCCACGGTGTCGGTCGGCGCGGGCTCGCAGTGCTCCGTGCCGCCCTCGGGCTGGCTCACTGATAGCGTGCCGCCGCCGGCCGACGCCCGCGCGTTGTGGCTCGACAGAGGCATAAAGGTGACGCAGTGACTTCAAGTTGGGTGCCCACCGCCCCCGCCTTCTGTCTCATCGAGCGCGGACTCCAGGAAGCGCTTGGTCAGCTGCTGGAGCAGCCCGCCCTCGCCGGTCAGCTGCAGCCCCTCGGAGCGGGCACAGTCGACCAGCATCGCGACCAACTGCTCGTCCGACACCGCCTCCGCGGCCGACACGACTACCGGCTCCTGCACAGCGTCGCGCTCGGTGATGGTCCCGATCATTCCGGCGTCCCCTTGATCATCGGATCCGCCGCCTATTGGACACACCCTCGGTCTGGCGATCCGCATGCCAGCACCTATGTCGGCGGGGCGACCGATTCGACTTCGTCCGCTCCGTGGGCGCGGCACACACCTAGGGCGGGTGTGGCCACGACGTACCACGCTGCGGGGTATGGGTCGGGCTTCTCCCATCCGATTCCTACGTGAATGACGATGCCGGGGTGTGATTCGCCGAGTACTTCTACCGGGGTGCCGACGTGGTGGGCTGCGCGCATGACATGCTGCACCGTGCGGGGTCTCAGGGCGAGGGTCTCGGTCTTGAGTCTGCGGACGTGGTCGCCGAGGTCGTAGCAGTAACGTCCAGTCCTGCGCAGGCAGAGCAGGGCGGCCACGAGATGACGCTGTTCCTGGGGCTCCAGGTGGGCGCCTTGCTGTCGCCACAGGGAATACAGCCGGTATTCGATCGTGGTCCGAGGGAGGCCATTGAGGTCGGATCGTCGACTGTGCTGGTGGGGGGACGTGCACCGGGGCTCCTTGGTCGGTCGGCTGCGGTGCGGCAGCGGGTGTGGCCGCTGTGGCGCCGGCTTGTCGCGGCATGGGACCGCAGCTTGCGCCCGCCGCTCAGCGCGGGTCGCAGTCGGGTTCCGAGAGCGGGCGGTCTGCGACGCGTTTGGCGGGCGCGGAGTGCTGCTTTGCGGCGGTCTCAGGAGAGTCGGGGACCTTGCCCCACGCCTGGAACAGGAGGGAATCGACTACGAGGCACCCTGGTTGGGCGAGGTGTCGGCGGATGGCTTGGACGAGGCGGTCTTGCTCCGCGTGGCTGAGTCCTGTGTCCAGCAGGCGCTGGCGTTGGATCTTGGCGAAGTAGAGCAGCAGGCCGAACTGTGCGTCGTCGGGTTCGAGGATGCGGGTGCTGGCATCGACGGTGATGTCGGTCAGGCCGGCCGATCCCAGCAGGCGCGGGAGTCGCTGGCCGATGTGGACATCTCCGCTCCATGCCTCGGCCAGTCGGCCGCGCAGTTCCTCCCAGGCGGCGCTGTACGGAACGCACGACCAGGACTGCCAGTCGATCTCCTGGAACGCGACGTAGCCGCCGGGACGGACCATGCGAACCATGCTCGTGATGATCTGCTCAGGCCGCGGCAGGTTGGCCAGCAGCAGACGCGAATGAGCAAAATCCAACCCGGTGTGGTCGTGGCAGGAGTACGCGTCGGCCTGCTCCAGACGCACATGCTCGTGGTCTTTGAGTAGTTGGCGGGCCGTTTCCAGCATGCGGGGCTGGGCGTCCAAGCCGAGCACCTGACCGGTGGGTCCAGTGCGGGCTGCCAGCAGGTCCAGGATGCCTAGTGGCCCGCAGCCGACGTCCGCTGTCCGCCAGCCCGGCTGGACACCGAGCCGATCGATCAGGCTGCGGGCCTGTGGCCTGTAGTAGGCGCACTGCTCCAGCAGGCGGGAGACCTCGTCGTCGGCCGAGCCCAGCGGATAGGGGGCTGGGCGCTGGGAAGGAACGGGTGTGGCGGGCAGCACGTCTTCGGTGGGCACGATGCGTCCTTCCGACTCAGGAAGCGATGGGGTGGTCGGCCGGGCCGGCAGTGCCCGGGGAGCGCTTGCGGGCGAGGGTGAGTCCGTCGGCGACGGACAGCATCACGAGATCCACACGCGAGTCCTGCATCGCGTGCGTGTTGAACGCCCGGATAGCGGCGGGCTTTTCGCTCGGGTACGGGTCGATGACCTGGCCGCTGAACAGCACGTTGTCCACGACGATTAGGCCTCCGGGCCTCATTCGGGGGATGAGGGCTTCCCAGTAGTCGATGTAGCCCGGCTTGTCAGCGTCGATGAAGGCCAGGTCGAAGGTGCTGTCGTCCGCGAGGTTCGTGAGGGTTTCCAGCGCTGGCCCCAGCCACAGCTCGATCCGGTCGGCCACCCCGGCTTCCTCCCAGAAACCGCGGGCGACTTGCGCCCACTCGGAACTGATCTCGCAACTGATCAGTTGTCCCTCGTCGGGCAGGCCACGCGCCAGGCACAGACCGGAGTAGCCGGTGAACGTGCCGACCTCGATCACGTGGCGCGCGCGGGTGAGGCGCACCAGAAAGGTCAGCAGGGCCCCTTCCTCGATCGGCGCCTGCATGTGCGCCCAGTCCGGGGCCAGTTGACGGGTGCGTTCCGCGATCCGGGCGGCCCACGGATCAGCCGGGACGCCGTGAGACACCAGGTAGTCGTGCAGTCCAGGCGTCAGAACAACGCTCTTGGGGGCAGCAGGAATCGCCACAGTACCTCCAGCGATAGGGACGGGATGGTGAGGCGGGGAACGGGCGGGATCAATTTCCCGCGAGGGCCGTATACGCGCGATGCAGTTCCGCTTCGCGTACTGGACGGGTGTGAGTGAACCCGGTCAGATCTCCTTCGCACTGCAGTTCCCAGCGGCTGAATCTGCGACGCTCATGCGCCGCACGAGCGTCTGGAGCAAAATAGAGCATCGTGGTTCCATGCTGGCCTTCGTGCGGGTTATAAGCGGCGCCCTCGAACAGCATTCGACCGTCTCCTTCAAGCATGTCGGCGAGACGATTCAGCCGGAACGAAGTGGGGTCCTTCACCTGGAACCCAATGTGGTTCTCGAAGTTATGCGTGCGTTCGTTCCGGCAGATGTATTCACGAGGACCGACAGCAGCTCGCGGAAACAGGAAGACCTCAACGATGCACTGAGGGTTGGCCGCTGGAGACAGCCGGGTGACTGATACCGGACAGTCACTCTCACTGATCCCGTACCGGTCGGCCAAGCGGCGTTTGACCAGCACACTGGGGATCAACGCCTGTGTGCTCCAGCCGCGCTCGGCGAAATAGTCCATGGCCGCGGCCTCTCCAGTGGGGAACACCAGCGTCGCGCAGTGCGAGAATGCGCAATGCGCTCTCAGCGCGCGCCGCTCCGCCGCCGGAAGCCATGAAGGGAAGATCCCCTGCCCTCCTCGGGGTAGCGCCACGTCCTGGACATAATCGAAGGCGTGGTCCAGACGCAGGACATCCACGGCCGCGAAGGCCGGATTTCCATTGCTCCAGTCCCCTCGCTGGCTTTGGATTTCATCGTGCTCTCCCACGCCTCACCTCGGATGATAGTTGCGGCCACAATCTGCCCCTTGCGCCGGTGCGACGAAGCAGTGACGATTCCTGCGGAATCGAGGTATGAATTCAATCTCTGGCGCAACGCGGTGATGTGAACATGCAGCTGATGGCCATTTGAACGACTTCCATCAACTCAACCGGCCGACGTTGGCCCACGCAAGGCGCAAATAGATCATGATGGAGTGCGCCACTACTACGAAGTGCGCTCGTGGCATCGAGTTCGCTTCCATGCCGCACGTGTGGGTTACGCGGGCGATCCAGTACGAGGCGAACTGGAGAGGCGCGCCAACTCCTGTGCACGGCCCCAGATCTCGGCAGTTGGCAGCCGCGCGTCACGTACGACGCGAACCTCGCGCGCCATTCTCCTCGTCAACGGCGATGGGGGCGTTCGGGTCATGCAGCGGACGCAGCGCTCCGCCAGCGGAGTTGGAGAGGGTGGAGCTGCAGCGCCAAAGAAATTCACGTTCTTGTGCTTGAGCAAAGGAAGCTGGGTGAAGCCCTCATCGCTGAACTCGTAGCCCCCGGCGCGGAGTTGAGCGATAGCGACGTCGATGCGGCGCGTCGGTGCTCGATCAACCACCCACCGAACATTGAGCGGATCAGCCGACAAGAAGCGGTCGATGTTGCGCAACACATCTGCGACGTGGCCCGGGCGGTTGTGATTTCCACGGCGCTTCGTGATCCGCTTACGGTCCTCGTCGCCAGCTAGAAGAACCACTCCAGCTCAGGGCAGATCGGCTCCTCGTTGAACTTCCCGAACGACGCGGCCTGTCCGGCGGCCAAGACAACCACTGGCATGCCGCGTGGCCGCACGAGGACACGGCACGCGGGAAGAGTAACCTCGCGTTAAGGGCTGTACCGGCTACTACGCAACCCTGGAGTCGGCGGGTAGTCAGTCCGTCCAGGGGCCGGGCGCGGGCAGGACGCTGATTCGTCCCTGGAGGTGTGTAGTCGCCTGCCTCTTCAGCTCGAGATTCTCTCGGTAGAGGTTCGCGGTCACTGGCACGTGCGTCAAGTTGCCCTTCCAGGACGGTGATCCGGCTGTTCGCAGTACGCATGCGGCGGAACGGTGCGGGCGGTGAGCAGCCGTGGGCTGGGCTCGGACAGAGCCGCCGGCCCGCCCGGTACGGCCGCGCGGCCCTGGCGCTCGAACGCCTCGCTGTCGGCGAGCCAGGTCTCGATGGCCGACAGGACGGCGAGGCCCATCTGCCCGCGGGCCTGGCTCCATTCATGGGCCGGCAGCGTCCGGGGTAGCGAGTACAACTCGTGCCGCAGGCCGTTCCACTCGTCCCAGGTGTCCTGGCTGTGGGCAAGTGCCTCGCGCAGCCGGGTCAGTGCTGCACTGTCGTCGGGCCAGGCGGTGGCGGCGGGCCGGCAGCGCGAGAGGAGGCGTGGCGCGTGTTCGAGGACGTGACGGAACTCCAGCCAGGCGTGGTCGGCGAAGGCCCGCTCCATTCCGGCGATCAGGCGGGAGTCGCCGAGCGGCACGGCGTCGCTGTACCGGCCGGAGTCCTTGATTGCCTTCAGGGTCTGGTGTTCCCCCCGGCTACGTTCCAGCGCCGACAGGACGGTGTTGAGGTCCCGGTGGTGCAGGGCGCGGCGGTAGGCGGGCAGGAACGGGTGGGTCACAGCGTGCGCGGCGAGGCCGGGGTCGACGGGCAGCACCATGGTGCGTGGCGTTGCGGGATCGTCGTGGACGTCTTCCTTCTCGTGGTCGGTGAGCGCGCCGAGGAGGTAGCCGCTGCGGTGGCCGGGCCGCTCGATCAGGAGCAGCTCGGTATCCGTGCCGTTCTTCAGTACGGACGCGAACGGGATGCGGTGCTCTTCGAGGGCCTAGTGGATCTCGCCGGCTTCCCAGAGCCCGTACCACAGATCGTCCTGCCACAGCGGGTGGGCGTAGATCTCCAGCTCGGCGCTCCAGGTGCCGGGCAGCCGGGCGGCGATCTCGATGCCGACGTCGCCGAGGTAGGGCCGAGAGCTGGTGACGAGGGTGGCGCCGTGTTCGTGGGCGCGGTGCACCAGGGTGCTCGCGGTGTGCCGGGCGACCTGCGCGTCGGCGAGGGAGGCGGTGTACGCGCCGTTGGACAGGCGGCTGAATCCGGCAGCTTCGAGGGCCTGGTTGGCCCGCTCGCAGTTTTCACCGGAGGCGATGGCGACGAGGCCGAGCGTCCGGCTGATGCTGAGGGTGATCTCGGTGCAGGGGTGGGCATCAAGGTCCTGATGGGGCGACCCACGACGTCGTCCATGCGGACGGGGCCAGCGGGTCCTCGGGGCGCGCTTGGGCTCGGGGCTGCACGCCGGGCGGGCGGGTGATGGCCGCGCCGCAGGAGGCCGAGGCGACGGGACGTGCGTGATGGTCACCAGGGGCACGACGGCCTTGGGGAACGGGAACGCCGTGGAGCGCAGGATGGCCGGGGATCGAGGGTCTTGGCGACGACGGCATGCATGAGGAAGTCCGGCGCCTGCTGCGTAAACGAGATGTCCCACAGGTGACCGAGGTCGTCCGGGGAGGCGGCCACGTGCCTGGCGATGGAGGCGTCGCCGTGGATGGGTGGCGCCGATGAGTTCGGCGGCCGGCCGATCACGGCTGCCTGCCCGTCGCGGGAGATGAATCCGGAGAGTCCGGAAGTCTCGAAGTGGTTCCAGGCGTCGATGTCGACCAGCAGCTCGAACTGGCCGGGCTCGGCGCCGATTCCGTAGACGACGTGATCCGGGTCGGCCACCAGTTCGGCCGCCAGGGTGCCAAGGAGCGTGGAGACGAACTCGACCGGCACAGCGCCGCTGACGCTTGTGCGCCATCGCTCGGACGCGTCCTCCTCGCTACGGGCCGAGACCACCAGGTGGGGGCCTTGCCCCACGGCCGTCTGGTCGTGGCGGATGGTGACACGCCCGCAGGGACTGGTCACGGTCAGGGCCGAGTTGTCCGTCTGCGCACTCCACCCTGTTTCCTCGGCGAAGACGTCCAGGAAGTCGAGGTGGGTGGTGGGCAGGCTGGCAGCCAGGTAGCGGGGGGGGAGATGAGGACCTTCTGCGGGTCAGGGGCCTGAGCGGGGGTGTCGGGCATAGGTGCCTTTGGTGGGTAGGAGTGGGGCGGGGCGCGGGCCGTCTCAACTACGCGGCGGCGGAGGCGACTTCGCTGTAGGAACCGCCGGCACGTGAGCAGGGTCTGTAAAGCTAACGGTGGTTCTGGGGTTGTTGGGGTTCAGCGCCGGGCGGCGGAGAGCCGGCCGTCGAAGGTG
>NZ_JACTVJ010000051.1 GCF_014493765.1 Streptomyces polyasparticus | reverse complement strand
CAACCATCTACCTCGCCGGACTCCACATCGCCGCCATCTTCATCTGGTCAGCAACATGATCCGAAAGAGACGACCTAGTCCACAAGCGAGCCGGTGTAACCGCCGTCGGCCCACACCTTCTTCACCGTGGCGAAACCCCTGCGCAGCCGCTCGAGCAGCGGCACAGCCACGTCCCAGTCCTGCAGCGAAGCGGTGTTCACTGTGACCACCTGCAGCAGCCCCAGGGTGCCGACCAAGAGATGGCGCTTGCGGCCTGTGACCTTCTTCCCGCCGTCGAAGCCATGGGTCTCCGCCGCGACATGCCAGGACGCCTTCACACTCTGGGAGTCGACGATCGCGGCCGTCGGACTCAGACTCTTGCCCGCCGCCTTCCGGGCCAACTCACGCAAAGCGTCGTGCAGGGTGTCGAGGAACCCGCACTGCTGCCAGTGGCGGAAGAACCGGTAGACCGCTTTCCACGGCGCAACGTCCACAGGCATCTGGGTCCACTTGATCCCGTTGTTCACCAGGTGCAGCACCGCGTCGATCATGATCCGGTGGCAATAGCTCTCCGGGCGCCCGACCCGCCCCCGTAACCAGGCTGGCACCGGAATCAGCCCGGATTCGCGAAGGGTTCTCAACGAGACGACCGCGGCCTGATCCGCTCGGTGGACACCGCCTTGGGGGACATGACAGATGCCCCGAGCGCGCCCCAGGCGACGTAGCTGCCCGATCCTGTCATCGACGCGTCGTGTAGCCGGTCAGGGCGGCGACGCTCACCAGCGCCGCCACGCTGGTGAGCGCCGTGGGCAGAGTGAACCAGTCGGCCACGAAGCCGATGGCGGGCGAGCCGAGGCGTATGCTGCCGTAGCCGAGGGCGGCCGCGGAGGCGACGCCGTTGGGTCCGGAGAGGGAGCCGGCACGTTCGACGGCGACGGGGAAGAGGTTGGCGAGGCCGATGCCGGTGATGGCGAAGCCAACGAGGGCCAGACAGGTAGTGGGTGCGAGGGCGCCGACGAGCGTGCCGGCAGAGGCTGGTGTGCCGCCCGCCACGAGGATGGGACTGTCAAGTTCCTGGGTCTGTCACGTAGCCGGTGGTGACGATGGGTGGTCAGGGCAGGAGGATGCGGTGGCGGAGGACGTCGAATCCGGCGCGGCCGTGCATCTGTCTCATGATTCTTGGTGCGGGTGTTGACGCCTTCGGTTCAGCCGTTGTGGAACGGCAGGCTGAGCCCGGCGTTCACGGCGGGCCGGTCGATTTCTAGACCGTTGGTGAAGCTGCGCAGGTACGGTAGTCCGGCAGCACGGGCGGACATGATCCACTCGGTGAGCCTCACGTCGTTGCCCTTGGCCGGTTTCAACAAGGCGGCGAAGTTGCGCACGAGGTCCGTGAGAGCGGTCATTTCCGGGGAGGACGCGGCAATCGTCTCCAGCGGCGTTGTGTCCTTCGGTCGGAGACTGTCGGGGTGGGTGAGCAGGAGCCGGGTGGCCCGGCGTGCGGTGGTCACCGGGTGATCGCCGTCGGCGCTGCCCTGGTTGAGGTAGCGGACCAGGAGGTTGGCGCTGCCGGCGTAGCCCAACTCGCGGATCTTTTGCAGGAGGTGAGTGCCCGGCACGGACGGGTCCGTCGTGCGGCGTTCGCGCAAGTGCTCGCGGTAGTGGTCGACAAGGGTGGGCTGGTAGGCGGGCGTGAGGGCATATCGTTTGACGGTGTTCAGCGCCAGGTTCAGACACCGGGCGCCATACTTCGAACAGGACCTTGTCGTAGAGGTTGCGCCATAGGTGCCATCGGTCGCTGACCTGGACCGCGTCGGGTAGGGCCCGGCGGATGGCCTCGGCGTAGCTGGCCGAGCTGTCCCGGCAGACCACCTCGATACCGGCATGTGCCTTGAGCCAGGACTTCAGGGTGGCCATCTCCCGGTCGGGCAGGACCGCGACGCGTCGGCCTGTCTGAGCATCCGTGATGATCGTCGCGTAGCGGTGGCGCCGGCGCAGAGTGAAATCTTCCACGCCGATAACACGCGGTACGACCTGGTCGGGAAGCGGCAGGCGCTTGAGATGGCGCAGCGCGGTGCTGCGGGACACGGGCATCGACAGCAGGCCGGCCAGGCGCGCGGCCGCCCGGCCGCATAACTCCCGTGCCACCTGGGGTATCTGCGCGGTCAGCCGCACCGTGCGACGCTGATGACGCTCCAGCAGCCCGGGAACCCGCTCGCGAAAGGTCTGCCGCCGACAGCCGATCACCGGACAAACGAGCCGCCGTACGCGCAGGTGAACGACGACCCGGCGACCGCCGACCGGCACGTCCGTCACCGTCCGCAGGCGATAGCGGTGCACCTTCGCCGTCGGCCCTCACACACCGGACACGGCACCGCGACGTGCCGGGTGCGGGCCCTGACCACGACCGAGTCGCCGCCGTCCACCACATCCTCGACGACCAGCGCCGACAACCCGAAAACACTGTTCCCACCCGGGAGTTGACATCCATCACTAGATCATGATCAAGGGCGGCCACCGGCGTCACCACCGACTACGAGACAGACCCAAGGACGGTACAGACCCGGCTCGTGCGTGCACCCCGCCTGTGCGGGCGTCTACGCGTCACCTCCGTACCTCCGGTGACGTTGATTCCGATTACGCAGTGCCATATGTCATCTTTCGCTCGCCACATTCGACTTTCGCAGCTGTTGAGCGTGCTCTCACGGGCATGACCATAGGCCTGGTCAAATGCCAAGTATTTACGGGAGTTGGGTAGGCCAATGATGAAATGGGGTGGTGTCATTGCCAGTGGGTTGCTGGCGTTTGCTGTTTCGACACCTGCGACGTCTGTGTTGGATATTGGAGGCGCAAGCCGCGTAGCGGATTCCTTGAGCGGACCTGTTCCCAAGGTCGACAGCGTGCGTGTGGTCGATGGTTTCACCCCCCAAGCCGCGGTGGTTCGCGATGACGGACAGGCTACGTTGGGTATGCCCGGCATCGTCTACCTCGCGGTTGATCTGGATAGTCCGTTGACTGACTATTCGAGCCATCTCTCAGTCAAACTCTCGCAGCTGAGTGGCGCATTGCCGGACGGTGCGAAGGTTCGGTTCCAGAGTGCAGTGGACCTCAACCATGACGGGAGCCTCGACTCCTCCGAAGTTGAGCGGTACTCCGTCCAGACTGTGCAGGACGGCCAGGTGGCTATGCGTGCACCTCGAGGCCTGCCCGCGATTGATCTCTGGGGTGTGGCCATTGAAGTTCTGCATCCGACGCAGCTGCATCGCCAGCCAGCAAATGGTCAGCCCTCTATCGCTGCGGAGCTTGATATCGCGGACAACACGTCCAACTCATCTGTTGTTGACGGTGGATACAGGAATGACCGATGGTCAATCGCCTCGCCGACGTTGACATTCAAGGGTGACATCCCTCAGCCTGCGCGCAGTGGTGCGAGTTATGAACTCAGAGTAACGATCGCGAATCCAACAGATGGCTGGATCCCGGAAGTTGCCGGCACCGTGGGACTGGCAGGTGGGCGAAACGCGGCCGCGGCCCGTGTTGAGGCGCGACAAGGCGACCGCTGGCGGCGCCTGATCGATGGGCCTGCGGATGACGGTCCGACAAGTGAATGGCGAGCAGCGAAGGCTCTGGCGCCTCAGGCATCCGATTCGGTCAGGTTGCGTTTCACGCCGCGGACGTCAGCACGGAATGGGGCGCCATACCAGCTCGCCGCCAGCGCTTCCGTATACGGCTTCGCAAGTGCGGCATCGCACCTCGCTGGCACCGTCACCTCTGACGTGAAACCGGATCCCTCCAGTTCTAGTTCCGCCTCCGAAGGTCCAACTCCGGACAGTGGAGTGGGTAATGCGTCCGGAGTGAGTTCTGGCAGCGGAATGGCTTCCGGCGCGGCGATCGGGGATCGTGCTGACACTGGATCGGGCGACGGATCCCTGGCGTCCAGCGGGGCGCCGAGCGCTGCCCTGCTGGCGTGTTCTACTACTGCTGTAGTGTTGGCGGTCCTAGGGACAATTCTGCTGCGTACACACCGCCGGGATCGTTCTTGACTACGACTCAGACCGAGTTGCGCCCAGGAGACGCCGCCTATACATACCTACTCCCGCGAGTCGGGCCGCGCATCACGCTGGCCACAATTGACGAGATGTACGCCGGGCCGCCGCCGCTGTCCGTGTGCCACGAGCTGATCCAAGCGAACCTTCTGCTCGGCAAGGGCGCGGCGCTGATTGACGAAAGACTGCTGGGCGAATGCACAATTCCCGAGGCGGAGATCCTTGCAAGATTTGACCGTTTGCGCCTTGACCTCTCTGCGACACCCATCGAAACCGGAGCTATTGGCAACTGGCTTGAGCTGACGCTACGCTTCATGCTGCCGCCCGCCGAAGCAGCCCGTGTGCTGGAATTGTCAGCTTCCGAGGCATCAGCCCTCCAGGTAGAAGCTGACGGTTGGTTGATGCGGCAGTCGGTTCCTGCGCAAGCCGCGCTGATGCATGGATTCACCGTCCGTGTACATGTGCCCGGTGTGCAGCGGCGGTATCTGCCTGACAATTGGCCGACGGCGGCAGTGCAGCTACCTGGACTCGACTATGCGGGTTCGGCCCGTGAGGCTGACATAGAGGTGGCGGACTGGTCGCCCACGGTGAAGCCGTTGGCGCCCCGAGTGCTACCTGGTCCGGCGCGTAGGCGAACTGTTCAGGCTCGCCGCATCGTGGCCGTGGTGTGTGCTGGTGTGTTGAGTCTCGTGAGTATCAGCCTTGTGGCAGCAGTCATGGAAACCCGCCCGCAGGCGCGCGGAGCCATTGAGCCACGAGGCGAGCGCCCTGATGCCTCGGGACCTGCAGGTGGTGACGTGCAGCCAGAGAGCCCGCGCTGGCCTGGTGGAACGACTACCAGCCAACCTAGCCCGTCCGAATTGCCCTCTGGAGCGCAGAGTTCATCTGGCTTGCCGAACTCCTTGGAAGGTCCCGCAAGCTCAGCTACCCCTCGGCGGCACGGCCCTACCAAGCCCATGTCCGCAAGTCCGAGCAGCGAAGTCCCTGGCGGAGCTGTGGGCGGCCTCCGGCTGACACCCGTCATCCAGGATGTCGGAAACGCGCAAACAGCCACAGTTGTGCTCCATGCCACCGGGACTGCAGCTACGTCCTGGAGCGCCAGCGTTCAGCCGGGGCAGGCGCAGGTGTTTCCGACCCACGGCATACTGTCACCTGGCCAATCGGTTACTTTGCGTGTCAGTGTCGCCTCCAGCGGGGGTCCTTGGCAAGCGACTGTCAATGTTGCGCCCTTCGGTGTCAGCGCCCTAGTGCGGGGAACCACGTGAAAGGTCGGGACACGTGACACCCCGAAACGAATGAGCGCTTTGGGGTGTTCGGTGTTGCCACGACAGGACTCGCATGCGCCCTGGATATGCGACGCCGCTCGCTACGCCGACTCCTCGCCGATCGTGTTCATGCACCCGTCGTTGACGGCCATCTGCCAGCTGGTCCCGGGGATCGGTCAGGCCACTCCGCTCAGACTGCTCGGCGAGGGGGAAGGACGGGCGGAAGCTCGGCCGTGTCGCCATTGAAGGCCCAGTTCACCTTGGGCTCGATTGCGAAGCGAAACACTCGTCGCACCGGCGACGTACACAGCAGCGTGACGGAGACCGCTGCAAAGACCGTCAGGAACACGCCCCCCAGGGGTTGCAGCAGCCAGGAGATTGCGTCGTACCAGCCCAAGTACTGTGCACCCTTGAATATGAAGCCGTGTAGTAGGTAGCCGTAGAGAGTACCTGTGCCGAGCACGGTGAACCACGTCTTCTGCCTAGGGACCCATGCAAAGAAGCAGGTGGTGAGTAGCATGGCGCAAGCGAACAGGGCGAGGACCATCACCGGCCCTGCCCAGACCGGAGTGCCGAGCGACTGTGTGCTCTCTTTGCGGTAGAACCACTTGCTAGTCATACGAGGAGCTGCACTGGCAACGACCGGTATGGAGAGCAGCCGCACCTCGCGCCGACGGGCCATCCGGAAATGCTCGGGCTTGAGCATCATCCCGAGGACGAAGAACGGCAGGAATCCCAGGACTCGTGGCAGATCGAGCTCTTTGCCCATGTTGGGCGTAACGGAGGCGAGTGCGGCGACGACAAGTGCGATGGGCACCGGCCAGCGTAGGACCTTCCATACCGGCGAGGTCAGCAGCCATATGGAGAGCGCGGCGAGGAACCAAGTCAAGTACCAGGGGTCAAGCAGGCTGATCGGCTGATTTGCATTGTGTGGCACCCTATTGAAGTATGAGTACGAAATTTCGAACAGGGCATACGGAAGCAAAACTCCGACTATGAGCTGCCTAACTTGATTTGGTCGCGCGGAAAAGCTTTGAGAGAAGTAGCCGGCACGGCTCCCCTTCGTTAGGGTTTCCAGGCGTGCCCTATGGCGACAAGCAAGATTGCTAGATACTTTGCATTGTCGAAGAACGCGTCACGATGCTTCTCGTCGGATGCGCTCCGCGATGCCGCGCGAGCTTGCGGATAGGTTCGGGCATGGTCCGCAGAAGGGGTGGCGGTTTGGAACATTTAATAGCCTAGCGTGAAATGCTTTCCGTGCATGATTGTGCTAGGGTGTGGAGTTCACCCTATGGCTTCCTGGTCCGATTGCGTGTATGCATTTTGGTTACACCTCTAGATCCAAGGTTGAGCCCCTGAAGCTATCCTTCAGCCCGCATTGAGGTTCGAGACCTACAAGGTGTCCTATAGGTCGGCCTGTCCTACGTTCGGTGACTGAGTGTGATGCGGGGTCGTTGAGGCCTGAAGCGAACCCTTTAGCTCTGCCCCTTCTGCTTCGTGCTATTGGGGCGAGTCGACGTTGGTAGCGGATTCTCGCTTGGTGCGGGGTGAGTTACTGGCCGTCATGTGAGTACTCGGCCGTGGATCGTGGACGATGACCTGTGGGCAGTCATCGAGCCGATGTTGCCGCCCTGACCTGAACGGTCGCCGGGGCCGAAACCGGTGGACGACCGGTTGTGTCTGCAGGGCATCCTCTACGTCCTGCACCAGGACATCGCCTGGCAACTCCTGCCCCTGGAGCTGGGGTTCGGGTCCGGGAAGACCTGCTGGCGTCGGCTGGACCGCTGGCAACAGGCTGGCGTCTTCGAGCAGTTGCGCCGAATCCTGCTTGCGATGCTGAACGCGGCCGGCGAACTCGACTGGTCCCGCGCGTGGATGGCTCCCACGTCCGCGCGAAAGGGGGGCCGCGACCGGTCCGTCGCCGGTCGACCGCCGGGAAACGGGCAGCAAGCACCACCTGATCTGCGACGGAACCGGCACCCCGCTTCACGTCATCACGACTGCGGCGAACGTCAACGACATCACGCAGGCCCTCAACCTGGTCGACGGCATCCCGCCGGTGGCCGGACGGCTCGGCCGTCCCCGCCGACGCCCCGAGGCCGTGCTCGGCGACAAGGCGTACGACTCCCGGACTGTCCGCCGTGAACTGCGCAAACGCCGGATCGCGCCCGTCATCTCCCGCAAAGGCGCCCCGAACATCAAGGGCCTGGGCACGCTCCGCTACGTGGTGGAGCAGACCTTCGCCCTGCTCCACCGGTTCAAGCGCCTGGCAGCCCGATGGGAACGCCGGCTCGAACTCCACGATGACGCCCGGAAATGCCGGATGCGCGCATCAGCCGGGCCACCCGTTTTGTGGATGGCCCGGATCTGCTCAGTCAGCGCCGCCTCGACCTGGGCCCGAGCCAGACGTGCAGGCTCGGGCAGCCGCCATCGGTAAGAGCCTGAACGGGAGACCCGGAGGATTCTGCACAGCCGCTGTATTCCGTACTCCAGATGGTTCGCAGAGATGAACCGCCAGCGGCTCGTCATCGATTCATCCCTTTCGCAAGACGCTGGGCCGCATTGCGAAGGATTTCCAGCTCCAGCTCCAGCCGCGGACCTGCTTGCGCAGGCGCTTCAGCTCCTCACGCTCAGCCGGCGTCATTGCTTCACCGCCTGCGCCCATGGCAGGGCCCTGGGTGGCCCGCACCCACTGGCGCAATGACTCGGTGTTGACCCCGAGCTTCCGGGCCACCGAGTTGATCGACCGGCCGGTGGATTGCCATCAGCTCGACCGCGTCCCGCTTGAACTCCTCTGAATACCGGCGTGCAGCCACCCGGACACCTCCTTCTCGGACCCCATGATCCGATCTTCAAGAGATGTCCACAAACGGGGGCAACCCCAGTCACGCGACAGCCCTGAGCGGCAGACGCTGCAGGCGTGGACCACTGCGTCAAGTCGCCTTGAGATCAAGAAGACTGACGAAGGTTCAGGACCAAAGTCCTGATTAATTGTCAAATCCAGGGAATTTCTTCCAGTTCATCTACTCCATATGCCAGATTCCTGCCGGTGGTCGCCCGACGTCTCCAAGTTGGATTTCAGCCCGGCCGACGTGCTTCTGGTATCGGTGCCGGCTGTGGCCAGCACGTCAGGGCGATGGGGCGATCGCCACCTCGAGAACACGCCCTACAAGGGAGATAGTTGAATGGATGCACTGCATGCGAAGAGGCTTATGGCCGCTGGGGCTGCGCTGGCGGCGACGGTGGTGGGGAGCGGTACCGCGTCTGCCCTGCCGGGCAGTTCGGCCGCCGTGGTGGACTGGGTTGCGCTCGGTGACTCGTACACTGCAGGCGTGATCCCCGCCTCCGGGGCACCTATTCCGGAACCGGGAGGCCGCAGCGGGTGCGAGCGCACAACTGGCGCCTATCCGCGAGTAGTTGCGGAAACCCTTACGGACATAGCACTGACAGATGTCAGCTGCGGCAATGCTCAGATCAAGCACGTGGTCGCAGAGCGGCAGGTGCCGATTGGGCAGGGATTCCCGGAGCCAGATCCTGAGGGGCCCTTCAATCCGGTGCCGATTCAGCTCGACGCGATCAACGCCTCTACGGACGTGGTCACCGTCGGAATCGGCGGCAACACTCTGGGATTCGGCGAGATCCTTATCACCTGCCTGGTCGCCTCGGGAGGCGAGTCCGCAGCGCCGTGCATGGACTACTACGCTAGCGGTGCGACTACGGACATCGACACGCGCTTGGATCAACTGGCTATCGAGTACGCGGAGATGCTGAAGGGGATCCACGCAAAGGCACCCGACGCCATGGTGTTCACAGTGGGATATCCGTCCATCATCCCGAACGATGTGAACACCTGCAGTCGCGATGCCGATGGGAACGGCCGAGAGGATCAGTTCGGCAATGTAAAGCCGGGTGATCTGGACTGGTTGCGCTCAAGTGTCCTGGAAAAGCTCAATGAGAGGATTCGGGACGTCAGCGCCGACGACGGTCGGGCTCAATATGTTGACGTCTACTCAGGGAGCCAGGGGCACGATGCCTGTGCCCAAGCGGACCAAAAGTGGGTCGAAGGGCTCAAGACCGCGGATGGCGACTGGGCTCTCGTGCATCCGAATGCCGGTGGCCAGAACCATACGGGTGAGCGCGTTGCGGCAGCGCTGCAGAGTGAGTTGTCGTGACGCGGGGCTGCAGGGGCCAAGTAGATACAGAGCCGGCAAGGCGACGGGAGCGGCCATGATGTAGGCACGGAGGGGTGCTGCTCGGGCACGCAGCGATGACCTGCTCACGGTCGATAACGGGCAGTTTGTCGCCGCGGCCTGGGCGGCCGCCTCGGCGGCTGTACGACCGGTGCTCTGCGCGGCGTCGTCCTGCGGCGCACATCAGGAGAGACTCGCGGTGCGTTTCTAGCGTTTGCCCCGGGCCTCAATTCCACACGGTTTGAGGAGGTGGTCAGGACATAACAGTCGGTGCACGGCATCTACGACGGCCCGATGCCGGCCGCGATCGCAATGCCAGGACTACGGAGGACGTCGGCGAAGGCTCTCGCCCACTCCGACGAGAGTAGGATCAATGTTGTAGGGCGTACCGGCCGTCGAGTCACTCGGCTGCGGCTTGCGCACCCCTGACCTCGGCACGTACGTCGCCTCCGTGATCACAGGTGCGTGCAACATCAAGAGCGCCGCCGATTTCTGGAGCAACTACGCCTCCGTCCCGCACGAGTACCCCTACGAGTCCGGTGTGGTGCGGCGGGGCATGTGGACCGTGAGTTGGTATCGGGACCTGCTGGGCGAGGACGCCGCGGCAAGCGAGCGGTCCGCATGCGTCACGGCCGGGGCGAATCTCAACTCACGGGCCGCACATGTTCCTCCGGGGTCCGACGGCCTGATGGCGGTACTTGATTGGCTGGCCCCGTCGGGGGCGGAGTTCCGCGTGGGTACAATCCTCGGCTTCCACGGCCGCCAGGGCCGCTTTCATATCGACCGGTCCATCCTCGAAGCCCTGGCGATGACCGTCCACGACTCTGCCAGGCGCATGGCCTGAGAGCTCGGCGCGGAGGGTCGGGAGATCATCGTCTCCGGTGGCGGCTCGCACTCCGACCTGATGATGCAGATTCAGGACGATCTCTATGGATAGCCCGCCCGTCGCGCGGAGGTGTCCAGCGCGGCCAGCCTGGGCTCCGCGATCTGGGCCGCCGTCGGACTCGGAGTCCACACGGACTTCGACGCGGCGGTCGACGCTGTGGTCCGTCCCGGCGAGGTGCTCCTGCCGATCCAGGCCTATCACCAGCTGTACCGGAGCCTGGAGAAAGAGTACCGGGATGTGCACGACCACACGGACGCGGTCGACCGGCGAACGTACGAAAATCTTCGGCTGACGCGCAGGCTCCCAGGAGCGCCCCACTGAGGAGGCCGACAGTAGATCCTCCACTCACGGTAGCGCGCTGCCGTGCCTGCGCTGGGGCCGCAGTGACACGGGCGCCCTCCGGTCAGCCCCCGGGGGCCAGTTGGCGCAGCCAATAGTCTCAATGGTCGCGTCATTTGGGCCGGTGATCACCGACTTTTGGCTGTGGCCGAGGGGAAACCTCGCTGAAAGCATCCCAACCGTCAGCTACACGCCCTGCATGAGGAATTGGTATGCCTTCGGTGAGAAATAGATTTATTGCAGTTGGAATTGGGGTGCTCCTCGTCGCTGCATCGCCACCGGCGGCGGTCGCCATCGCAACCCCGCCTCCGGATAGTCGTGCGGAATCAGCGGAGTCGTCAGCTGTCCCGGTCACGCTGGTGACTGGAGACACGGCCCTGGTCACGGGCACGGGACGCCGTGCGACAGCCCATCTGTTGCCCGGCCCGAACGGATCGACTCCGGCCTACGAGACCCGTCAGACGGGGGAGGACCTCTATGTCATCCCCGCCGGTGCGACCCAGGCCATCGCGCAGGGACGGGTCGATGAGGAACTGTTCAATGTCACGGGCTTGATACGCCAGAAGTACGATGACCGGCACACGGACACGCTGCCAGTGATCGCGCAATATGGTGCAGGTGTCCGCAAGTTGCCCGATGCTCCGCGTGGCGCGAAACGTGTTCAGGCTCTCGACTCGATCCATGCGAACGCGCTGCAGGCAAAGAAGGCGCAGGCCGACGATTTCTGGCGCAGCGCCATAGCATCTGGCAGCCGCGGGGGGAGCGCGCCCAAGAAGGTGTGGCTGGACCGCAAGGTCAAAGCCACGCTGGAGGAATCCACGCGGCAGGTCAAGGCCCCCTATGCCTGGTCTGCGGGCCATTCCGGCCGCAACTCTCGCATTGCGGTGTTGGATTCGGGGATTGATGCGGGACACCCCGACTTCGATGGCCGGATCGCGGGTGCGCGTGACTTCACTGGCTCGGGATCCGTGAACGACGAGAACGGGCATGGAACCCATGTGGCGTCCACCGCCGCAGGATCCGGAGCGGCCTCCGAAGGCCGCGAGAAGGGCGTGGCGCCGGAGGCGCAGCTGCTGGTGGGCAAGGTACTTGGGCGATCGGGCTCGGGCAGCGAGTCCGGTGTCATCGCTGGGATGGAATGGGCAGTCGGCCAGGGCGCCGATGTCGTATCCATGAGCCTCAGCATTGGGATTCCGAGCAGCTGCAAGGATCCGCTGGGCCAAGCAGCTGACACGTTGGCCGCCGAGAGCAAGAGTCTCTTCGTGGTGGCGGCAGGCAATCTGGGCGCGGCTGACAACACGATTTCCTCGCCGGGCTGTGCTCCCAACGTTTTGACCGTAGGCGCCGTGGACGTGAGCGACGCCACCGCCGGGTTCTCCAGCCGCGGTCCGGTCACCGGCAGTCACACGCTCAAGCCGGAGATCGCGGCCCCGGGCGTGGATATCCTCGCCGCTCAGGCAGGAGGCAGGGGCGACGAGGCATACACGACGAAGTCCGGGACTTCCATGGCTACCCCGCACGTGGCGGGGGCCGCAGCCGTGCTGCGCGAGAAGCACCCGGACTGGAAGGGACAGCAGCTCAAAGCGGCACTGGTTTCGACAGCCGACAGCACTGTGACCGACGACGTCCGGGCGACGGGTGCGGGTCGACTGGACGTGAAGGCTGTGCTGAGCAGCTCACTTACGGGGCCCGCTGCGATCGAGGGCGGTGCCTTCAGGTGGCCTCAGGACCCCAGTGACGCCACCACCCGTCAGGTGACCTACACCAACCACTCGGGCCGTCCGATCACCATCCAGCTCGAAGTGGACGAGGTGTGGGGCAACAACGGGAAGCCCGTAGCCGCAGGCATCGCCAAGGTCGGCACCGACACAATCACCGTTCCAGCGCATGGCACGGTTCAGGTCCCGTTGCGATTCAACCCCGCAGCCAAGCTCGATCCGGGCGCCCATGGCGACATCACGGGCCGCCTCGTTGCCAAGGCCAAGGGTGTCCGCGTGACCACTCCGTTCAGCCTGTACGTCGAACCGGGCACACTCACCCTCCGAGTCAAGGTCATCGACCGGGCCGGGAATCCGGCAGCCAACCGCAGCACGCTCGACGTGGTTGGCCTGGACACGGCAAAGGGCGACCGAAGGTACAACGACGGTGAGCGTGAGCAGATCTACCGGCTTCCACCCGGCCGCTACTACCTCAGCACCTTCACCTGGACCCCGACTGGGGGAGCCCGCGGCACGGAAAGCCTGAGCTATCTGGCGCGCCCCGAGGTCGAACTCAAGAAGGACACCACACTCGTCCTGGACGCGCGCCGGGCACACGAACTGTCTGTTCATACAGACCGGCCCACGTCCAAGACCTCCGCAACCTTGGCCTTCGGACGATGGTGGGACGACACCCGACTGCACTCTGGGACCATCATCACCGATGGATCCACCGAAGAGTTCTTCGCCGAGGTAAAGGGCCGGGCCCGCACCGGTGGTTTCGAGTTCGACAGTCTGTGGCGCAAACTCTCCGCTGACGCCCTAGATCGCCCCTACACGTACAATCTGGCATTCGCTGAGTCCGGGCCGATCAACAGGGCACGCCATTATGTCGTGCGCGATCGTCAACTGGCCCGAGTGGACGAGACGTGGTCCGCCCTGGGTGTCCCCACCACGATGTTGGATGGCGAGAGGTTCATCGCTCCGTGGAACCCGGGAGACAGCATGACTGTGGGTGTGCCAGCCGACGTCCCTGCTCCTGGTGAACGCACCTCGTACTACTCGCCGGGTAGTTGGCAGCATATTGGGTGGGGACCTGGTCCCATCCGAGAACTGATGCTCGAGACTCCGAGCACACGTCTGGCCGGGCAACACACCCAGTCTGAGTGGTACGGAGACGTCCTCCGCCCAGCGCCCCTCCCCGAGGCGAATGGCCGGCCGAGACTCACGGCTTGGTGGCAAGGAAAGACTCTTGGGTTCCATCCGACCTACCGGGGGGACGGTAATTCCCAGCACGGGTCGCATGGGGCATCCTTCGTTGATCGAGGAGGAGTAGTGGTGTCTCTGGACGGCAAGGTGGTCGCTCGGAGCCCGTATGTGGCCGCCGATATCCCCAACGTGCCGCAGATCGAGGGCAACTATGAGATCCGGCTGCGAACCGAACGGAAGGAGTCGGGCTCTCCGCATTGGCAGCGCTCCACCGATACCGACACCACTTGGCAGTTTCATTGGAAGCCCGGGCCGGGGACTGGAAAGCAGACGCTGCCGCTCGCCTTTCCTCGGTACGTGCTTCCGGACGACGGACTCAAGACGCTTCCTCCGCAGCGAGGCCTGAAGATCGGGCTGGACGCCACTGGGCATGGAGATCACTCTCCTGTCATCGCACGTGCGAAGCTCTGGTTCTCGTATGACAACGGGGCGAGTTGGACAAGCGCCCCCACGAAGAAGACTGACGGTAAATGGACGGCCACCGTCGACCATCGAGCCGGCGGCGGAAAGCCGGTGACTCTGAAGGTAGAGCTCACCGATCAGGACGGCAACATCGTGACACAGCAGGTGACGCGTGCCTATGACGTGCGATAGGCAACGCACCGCTGCCGCTGCATTCCGTCGCCACGGCACAGATTGACACGTGTCCCAGGGTGCGGTGGACAGTGATTCGAGAGATCGCGGTTGCGCGGCACGGCCAGCAACTGTCCGCCGCACCCAGGTTCAGGACCGTCCCACTGGTCTGGGCTCCTGCGCCATGACGACATCAACATGGCCGGTCGGCCAGCAGTCCCTCGAACCGCTGGCGCGCGCGGCCTACGCTTCTCGGCCGCCGCTTGGTCCGGGTCCGCTACCGGCGCCGAATCTGCGAGGCCCAAACTAAAGCGTGTTGCATAAGGCCGTGTTCGGGCAGGTCAGGCCGGTTGAGAGCGGCCGTCCGGTCATGAGGCGAGGGCGAGGTTGTGCATGTGGGCGACGGCCTGGACGGCGTGATGGAGGCCGTCGCCGTGTTGCCGGCAATCGCGGAGGATCTTGTAGTTCTTCATCCGGGCGAAGGTGTGCTCGACGCGGGCCCGCACCCGTCGGTGCTCAGCGTTGTCGGCCTCCTCGCCGGGCAGCAGCGGACGGCGCTGGCGTTTGCGGTGCGGGACGACGAGGCCGGTGTTGAAGTAGGCGCCGTCGCCCAACACCGTGACGCCCTCGCAGTGCTGTGCCAGGCCGGAGTTCCGCCACACGTGGGCGTCGGCCTTGTTACCCGGCGCCGGCCGTGCCGTGGCCACCACCAGCCGGGTATCGGCATCGATGATGACCTGCACATTCGCCGAAAACCGGTAGTTGCGTGAGGACGCGGCGATGGACCGGTCACGGACCGGGATCAAGGTGCCGTCCACGATCCACAGCCGGTCCGCGGCACCGGCGGGGCACGCGGTCGGCTCCAGGTCCAGCAACGGCCCCAGCCATACAGGGACTTTAGCCCCTGCACACCACCGGGGTATCGCTGATTGGGTCAGGAATGTAACCGCTATCTGAAAAGTCACCAGGAGTGTGCAGTGAAAGTACTGTTATCCCTCACCGCTGCGGCGTACCTCTTCTCCGCAGCAGTATCTGCCGCGGCGCATGAGCCCCCTTCCGGTGCTGCTGAGCGGATTGTAGGCGGGCAAGATGCTGATCAGGTCTATCCCTTCATGGCAGCTCTGTTTGATGGTGACGCGCGAAGGCCGCACTGCGGCGGTACGCTCATTGCCCCCCAGTGGATCCTTACGGCTGGTCATTGTGTCGAGGACAGGGACACCGCTAAAGTCTCCGTGCACCTCGGCGCGAACGACATCACTACTGGCGACGGGGAACGGGTCGAGGCTGCTGGGGCGGTTATCCATCCCGAGTACGTCCTTGAGTACGACAGCGCGGGTCAGGTGTCCGCCATAGACAACGACCTCGCTCTGATCAAGCTGGTCCGGCCGTCTTCTCAGCAGCCTGCCCGCATGGTCGAATCGAGCCCCGGGCCAAGGGTCCCGATCAGACTTATTGGTTGGGGGATCCCCTTCCCTGACTATTTGCAGCAACTGGACACTGCAGTCCAGCCCGACACGCTCTGTCCGGGAAACTTCTTCAAACCCGACAAGGAGCTGTGCATCGGACCAGTCCGCGCAAACGCCGGGATCGGCCCCGGCGACTCCGGCAGTCCCGCCCTGAAGAAGGACGCTGACGGGAACTGGCATGTCGTCGGCACTGCTAGCCGTGTCGCCGTACCGGGATCCCTCTTGAACGGGGCCATCTACACCGACACTCTCACCTATAGGTCGTGGGTCGACAGCACCATCAGCCGGTAGCGCAGAAGGCGGCTGTGCAATTTCGCAGGACGTGGCATCGGTGGATCACTTTGCCCCAACCCAGTTGGGACTGCTTGCTATCGACGTCGAGAACTCATCAACTTCACTCAATGGCCAGGGTGGAGAGAGTGTTCGCATGGCCCCGGTACCTCAGTATCTGGGAACGTGTCCGCCAGGGGCTCGGTGTCGACCGCTGGGCTCGGGGTAGCGTTGTGCGGCCTTGGTGTTCGCAAGTGGATGTGGAGACTCACCGGTGGCGCAGGCTGGCGGTGACGTGACAATGGCCGGTCACGTGGCTCTGTCGGCGGTAAGTGACAGCGCATGTCGGTGAGTTCTGGCAGCGTTTCCTGCTTGGTGGGCCATGGAATG
>NZ_JACTVJ010000050.1 GCF_014493765.1 Streptomyces polyasparticus | reverse complement strand
CGGGACATACACACTCGCCGACGCATGGAAAACAACCCTCTTGACGGACGGTCCCGCCGCTAAACTCCGTGGCCTTGGGAGTCGCAGACGTCCTCATGCTCGTCTGCGACGGCCTGCACGACACAGTCGAGACCGTCTGGCCCCGAACCGTCGTCCAGACCTGCATCGTTTACCTGATCCGCAACAGTACCGCTAGAGCTCCCGCCAGGTCTGCGGCAAGGTCACACGTGATCTCAAGGCCGTCTGCACCGCACCGAGCGAGGCCGCCGCGACTGAGCGGTTTCTGGAGTTCCCCGAGAAGCAGGGGCAAGTATCCGGCCGTGATCGAGCTGTGGTCCGACGCCTGGACCGAGATGGTGCCCTTCTAGTCCTTCGACGTCGAGATCCGCAAGGTCATCTGCAGCACGGATGTAATCGTCAAGCGGTGCAGGTCACAGGGTCGGATTCGGTGCCGGGTATTGCTGGCAAGACATGGTGCGCCGGCCGGTCGTTGCAGTCGTAGCCCGGACCGCGCCGGGGGATGCGGCGTTCGGCACCGGCGGTCAGCTCGAGCTCGGCCGATTCACCTTTCGCGGACCCCGAACCGGCCGCCGAGCGAGACTCGGCGTTCTCCTCGGCCTCGGCGCGGCGGATCCGCTTCGTCAACCTCGGGTGGTCAGCGGAACTTGCTGATCTGATGGCCCGGCAGGCGAAAGGTGCCGATGACCTGCAAGGATGTGATTGTTGTGGCCGCATCCGTTGCTGAAGTCGGGGCACCTTTCTGCTGGGCTATCCAGGACGACTCCAACTGCCCTTAGCCCCCAGTCCCAGGGGACGCCACATCCACCAACCCCGCCCGGAACGCCAGAATCGCCAGCTGCGTACGGTTGTCGAGATTCAGTTTGACGAGCATGCGCGACACGTATGTCTTCACGGACCCCTCCGCGATGAAAAGCTGCTTGCTGATGTCGGCGTTCGACAACCCGTGTCCGAGCAGGGCCAGCACCTCAGCCTCGCGGGTGCTCAGGAGTCCCACCTGCTGGTACGCGTCGTGGCGTGGAATGGTCGCACCGGACAGCACATGGCTGATCAGGCGCTTGGTGACAGTGGGCGCGAGCATGGACCCGCCGGCCGCGACGGTCCGTACTGCATTCGGCAGATCACCCGGCTGCAAGTCCTTCAAGAGGAATCCGGACGCACCCGCGTCGAGAGCGGAGAAAACCTTCTCGTCCAAGTGGAAGGCCGTCAGCATGAGCACCCTCGGCGGTCGCTGCAGGTCCATCATCCGCCGGGTGGCTCCAATGCCGTCGAGCAACGGCATGTTGACGTCCATCACGACCACTTCGGGCGTGTGCACTTGGGTCAATGTGACCGCCTCGACACCACTGCCCGCCTCAGCCACCACCTCCATGTCACCTTCCGCCTCAAGGATCGTGCGCAACCCGAAACGCACGACGGACTCATCGTCGGCCAGCAGCACTCTGATCATGAAGTCACTCCTTGTGTCGGAATCTCGGCGACCATGGTGAAGTCCCCATTGGCGTCGTGATGCGCGGAAAAGGTCCCGCCGAGCAGATGAACCCGCTCGGCGAGACCTCGCAGCCCGTGGCCGCCGCCCGGCACCCGTGCAGGTGACATGCCTTTGCTAGCTGGGGGGTTGTGAAGACGTACCGTCACAGACTCCGCAGTCCGGGTGATACGCACATCGAGTGCCGCACCCGGTGCGTGCTTGACGGCGTTGCTCAGGCCCTCATGCAGCAGGCGTGATACCGCGAGAGCGACCTCGGGTCGCAGTTCGGAGGCGTCACCCTCCTCGGTATAGACGATGGACATGCCGGCCGCCCGGTGCCGTTCCAAGAATTCTTCGGGCGGCACGGGGCGGCCATGGACAGTAGCGGGGACAACATCGTCATCGCGCCGCAGCAGCCCGACAAGGCTGCGCAGTTCTTCGAGAGCACCGGCGCACTCCGCGCGGATCATTGAGCTCAGCCGACTGATGCGCGGATCGTCGCCGCCTACAGCCTGCAGCGCGGTGGAGTGAAGCATCAACAAGCTCAGACGATGCCCGACGAGGTCGTGCATCTCCCGGCTGATCCGGATGCGTTCCCCCGAGACAGCTTGGCGCTCGACGCGCTCACGCACGAGGCGGAATGAGATCAGCCATTGCCGCACGAGGAGGCCGACCAGCGAGGGCATCACGACTGCGTACACAGGAATGGTATAGGTAGGCAGGTCGATCAGCTCGTTGTCGTACGACAGTGGACTGTCAACGATGCCCAATGGATAGATCGCGCCGGCGCCGGCCAGGGCGAGCAGCCAGCCACGCGGCTGATAGCGAGCTGTGCTGTAGGAAGCCGCCATGGTGTAGACCAGCAAGTCGGTGACCAGCCAGCACACGACCGAGAGCAGCAGGGCGACGAGTGCGTGGGTGCGCCGGTAGTACAGCGATGCCGCGGCAACCAGGCTTGTCAAGATCTCCCAGGACAGGCGGGGGAAATTGTGCGTGCTCAGGGCAGCGTGGAGCAGTTCGTAGACCGTGGCGTAGACGGCCAGGACTACAGGGAAGAGCAAGTTTGCAGTCCGTTGTCCCCTGCCGGAGGTCCACCACGCCACAACCCGATCCTTGATGCCCATCTCGGCATATTAGGTTTGCCGCGCGAGCAGGGACTGCGAGAAACGCCGAACGAAGGATCTGGCGGCGTAGGAGTTCTGCCACAGTCGCCAGAGGCGATCTACTTGACCACCCCTTGGATCACTTAGTACGGCCCATTCACATTATCGATAGACCCATACCTGTCCGCCGCATAATTGCAGGCCGCAACAATATTCGCCACCGGTTCGAATGGACTGTCAACTGTCCCCGGAATTCGATAGGCATCGAAAGTGGGCCGAATTACCTGCAGCAACCCCATAGAGGGGGTGCCGTTCTGGGCATTAGTGTCCCATTCATTGATGGCATTCGGATCCCCAGAGGATTCGCGCATGATATTGCGATGAATTCCTTCATAGGTGCCAGGAATTCCGTGGTCCTGCATGATCTCAAGCGCGCGTGTTATCCAGCCATCCAGGTCATCGGTACTAGGCCCGGCCAGGAGCTCGCCCTCGTTCCCCTGCGGTTCCGGCGCGCCAGCCTCCAGCGGGGTTTCTGCCGCGGCCGACTTGTCCTCCTTGGACGGGGTGGCTTCGGCTTTCGGCTTGCGCTTCTGCGCATCGGCAGCGCTCCGCAGGTCGGTGGCCGAACGCCTGAGCGCGTCAGGGGCTGCGAGGCGCTGTGCACTGACTAGCTGGGGAGTAGGAGTGCTCGCGACAACTGCACTGCGCTCGTCAGGCAGCACCACAAGGCAGAGGCCGGCCGTGCCGACGCCGGCTAGGCTGACGATGCCGATCTTCTGCGGTCGCGCGAGGAGCGGACGCCTGGCACCGGCATGGCGGGGTGCGCGGGGGCCATTACGCTTGGCCATGGAAACGAACCTCTTCGGGGATCGGGGCCCGGAACCATGACTGCCATCCAGCCGCGTATCACGCGTTCGCTGTCCGGCGCGGGGCCACACACCCTCGAATGTGGCAGCCTTCTTCGGCCTCAGCCGTTGCCGAAAGTTGACTCTTGCAGTTCCCTTCGTTGATCAGTCGGCCTCGCTTCACCGAGTACCGAGCCGCAATCCCCGCTCTCAGACACGGACGCCCTTCGCCCGAAGGTAGGTAATAGGGTCAATGTCCGAGCCGAAGTACGGTGAATTACGTACTTCAAAATGCAGATGCGGGCCCGTGACGTTACCCGTGGCGCCAGAGCGAGCGACTTGCTGACCCGTCCCAACAGCTTGGCCAACGGAGACCTGGATACGCGAAAGATGTGCGTACTGGGAGAAGCGGCCGTCGGGATGGCGTACAACAATCTCGTACCCGAAGGCCCGGTTGTAGTCGGCGGCGATAACCCGCCCCGGGCCGACGGACCGGACATCGGTGCCGGTCGGCACGGCGAAATCGGTACCTGTGTGGTAGCCCCGGGACCAATTTCCATGCTGGCGATAGTGACCCGTCAGCACATAGCCGCTCACCGGTGCCGTCCAGCCACGCGAAGCCGACGGTCGGCTTGCGGCCTTGCCCCCTGCCGACGCAACCGAGCCGCCGGTTCGCTGCTCGTATGTCGACCGATGGCTCGTCCAGTACCAATGCCCCTGGGACTTGAACCAGTACACGTGGTCAACGGCATCCCATCCGGCCGTGCCGTTGAAGGTGGGCTCTCCTGTGCGCGGAGGAGCTGGAGACTTACCTACGGACGAATGGCCTGCGTGTCGCAGGTACTTGTCGTAGTGCTGGGTCCAGCGCCACCATCCTGAGGCGTCCTTGTACCAGTATTTGCTGCCATCCCACCCGGCATGCGCGGGCGCAGGCTCGGCGGCCGACGGCTGCGCTCCGACGCCGAGGAGTACAGCCGCGCTGACCGCAGCCACCGTCAGAGCGCGTGTGGCCCGTACGGTCCGGACCGAGCTGCGGCATTCCTCGGTGGGCGCTGAGCCGGCGGCGGCACATGCACTGCATGCGCAGTACTTGGGTATCTCTTCCGTGAAGGTCGGTGTCAGCAAGGGAAGCAGCCTCTCCGGAGCCGTGCGCTCAATGGGGATGAAGTGTCAGTTCTGCTCTGTTGCAGCGGTGCCGCGCGCGGTGTAGAAGGCCACGGTCAGGTCCTTGACCAGAGCCTTGCGTTCGTAGTCGTCGAGTTCGACGAGGCCTCGATCGCTGAGCCGGGTAACGGTGTCGTCCACGGCGTCGACGACTGAAGTGAGCACGCTGTCTCGGTGTTTGGCATCGATCGCAGCGATCTGTCGGCGCTGCATTGCGGCAGCAACCTCCGGCGCGTACTCAATGTGGGTGGGGTGCGCGGAGATGACCGCAATGCCGACAGGACGGCAAGCCGCGGTAAGAATCTCGGCCAGTCGATCACCAACGGTCTCCGCGTCTCGCAGGGTCGGAGACTCGCCCTGGAACGCATCCGCAGGGAGCTGAGAGAGAACCCGTGCCATCGCCGCCTCGACCTGCTCGCGCAGGTATGTGGTGTGATCGTCGACACTGAACAAGGCGCGAGCGGTGTCTGTCACACGCCACACCACCACGAGCACAACCCGCAGTGCCGAGCCCTGGGCGTCGACCGCCGCCATCGGGTCGCTGCGCCAGTGCCGCAGACGTACGTCCATGCGGCGGCGCAGCAGGAGCGGACTGATCCACACCAGCCCCGTCCTGCGCACAGTGCCGCGATACTGCCCGAACAGGGTTAGCACCCAGGCGCTGCCCGTCCGGCCTCGAGTCAGGCCACCAAACGCGAAGATCGCTATCACGCCCCAGGCTCCGACCACTCCCCACTCCCAAACAGCCATCATGTGCGTCGGCCGTTGCACGGACAGTCCGGCAGCCCGCTGCAGCGGCTCGGGCAGCCGTCCGGTCAGCCATGCGAGCCAACTGACGCCGACGATCGCGACCAATCCGGTGAACACCGCCCACCAGCCAGATACCCCGGGCCCACGGAACTCGATGATGCTTGGGTCGGGTTCGAGGGGTGGAGCCGAGCGCGGACTCGACTGCTGCATGCGGGGCGACACAGGGCGGGAGGCGGTTGAAACAGTCGATGCTGGTTCGCGGCCACCGCGCTGCGACCGGGCTGGCCCCGGAGTACGCGCCGGTGTCAGGGGCGGCGTATGCGGTGAGCTCCCTGCCGATCCTGGAGTCTGAGCTGATAAGCCCGCGGCGATGGCGAATCCTGATAGGCGAGGAACAACCATGGGATTGGCGACCACACCTCCTTGCTGTACACGCAGCGTCTTGCCCCGACCAGTTGCAGTCGAGGCCGCCGGATAGTCACATGATGCGACGTCGTCGGCATGCTCCTGCGTATTGATCGGCGACGGCTCAGCGCCATCGTTCCGTTCACACCCATCGCTTGAGGGCGAGGGGCGGGCAGGACGTAAGTCTGCCGGAAGACCGTTGCTTCCCCATGTGATGCGCTGCGGGGTAGCCGTCGGCCCGCTCGGACCCGCGGGAGTCTGGGGCGAGTTGGCGTTGTTCATGCGAACACTCGCCGCCAAGTCTCCGGCCCTGGATAGCCGTCCGCGGCGCTACCTCGCCAGCCTTGTGCCCTTTGGAAAGCCTCGACATTGCGGCGGTCGCTCTCCGTCCAACGTGGCCCAGGGCCTTGAGAGAAGTGTTTTCCAAAGCCCTTCTTCACCAGTTGCCTGCCCAGCATCTCCACGTAGGCATTGGATTGTCCGGGGCGGAACTTCCCAGCTCCCGGGAACGACGAGCCTGTACCGCTACTACCCGTGTCTCCACCGGGAGCGGAGCCGATGTCGCTGCCCTTGCCGGTCATCAGGTAGTCCCAGGTGACCGGCCCCGGCACTCCGTCTGCCGCGCTGCCTGTCCAACCCTGAGCTCGTTGAAAGGCTTGAGTCGCACGGCGATCGGCAGTGCTCCAACGCGGTCCGGGGCCAGCGGTGTAGTACTTGCCCGCACCCCGCGCGATGAGCATCTTCCCCAGCTTGGTGACGTACTTGTTGTCGCTCCCCGGGCCAAACGAGCCGGCGCCCGGGAAGGAGTCAGAGGACTCGTCACCGCCGCCCGCAGAAGCCAGATGCTTGGGCCGGTATGCGACGTAGCGCTCAGAGTTGTGCCAGTAGGCGTACGGCGTGGTCCGCTTGAGGGTGTTCGGTCTCGTCTGCTCGTAAGCGACATACCGCGTCTTGCCGGCGTCCGCCCAGCCACCGAAGATCGTGACGTGCGAACCCGCACCCGGGTTGCCAGGATTGTGAAACAACAGCATGTCACCCGGCTGGAGATCGGACTTCTTGATTCGCTCGCCGTACTGGGCGAGGCTGCCCGTCCACTGATTGCTGCCGAGGTTCCAGGCCATGGAGACGAACCCGGAGCAGTCACGCCGGTAGCCGTCCGACCAGTAGCCGCTCATGCTGTAGGGGACTTTGGCACCCACCCAGCGCTTCGCGCGTTCGATGATCTGGCCGCGGGTGATGGGCTTGGGAGTGGACCGGCTGTCATCTGGAGCAGTCTGCGGGCCAGCACCACGCAGTGGGCCTGGCACTCCCTGAGGAGTATCCCCGCGTATTGCAACACCTTCCGCAACCACTGAGCTTTCTCGTGGCGTATCGGCGAACGCGAGTCCGCTGCCGCTGACCACCACCCCGACAGCGGCAGCTGCCACGAACGTGCGCCGACAACCGTGGGACTCCGACGCAGGTAACGAGCGCAGCGCGGAGCGGCGACGCTGCGTACAGCCGGCGCAGGCGCAGTCGTGAGCAGGGACGAAGTCCTCGAATGCAAGCAAACTCATGGCTGTCCCCATGTAGGTGCGAATTCACAACTCAGACACGCTCGACCGTCTGGGCCAAATCTCAATGGACTGGCTGAGTCACGATTTGACGATGCGTCTGAGGAACTGTGGCGATAGGCGTGATTCTCACAGGCAGCGCACCAGAGTCGTGGCGCCGAAGGTCCCGAACGATCGGGACTTTGGTCCCTTATCGAACCTTCTTCACAGATTGCGTGAGGTCAACCTGAGTGGCGACTCCATCACGAGATATACCCGACCCGCTCCGGCCTCGGCTACCAAGGAAGGGGGTCGCACTATGCACGCCAACCATCACCTTTCGTGCACACAGGCGCCCATGCGCACCCGGCACGATTTAGCCATCGACAAGCGCGCCACTGCTCATACGACGCTCTTCAGCGCGCGACGGACCCGACACTCACTGCGTACCCGCTCCCAACCACCATGGGGTGGACGCTGCGCGCCTAGTTACAAGGAATCTTTGCAGTGGTACCGCACCTCAAGTCTCCTCTTCACCGGACCCCTTCCCGAGTTACAGGAGTGCTCGCGACCTCACTCGCCGCGGCAACGCTGACATTGGCGTTCGCGCCGTCAGCGGGCGCAGCGTCAGCGGAGTCGTGGGACACGGTCGCGCAGTGCGAATCGACCGGTAACTGGTCGATCAACTCCGGCAATGGCTACTACGGGGGCCTGCAGTTCTCCCAGAGCACATGGGAGGCATTTGGCGGCGCCCAGCATGCTCCCCGCGCCGACCTTGCGACCAAGCAGCAACAGATCGCAATCGCCGAGAAGGTGTTGGACGAACAGGGGCCTGGCGCATGGCCCACATGCTCAGTCGGAGCCGGTCTGGCCCAGGAGTCATGCGTCGCGAACCGCAGTGCCGAAACTACCGTCGAGGGAACACCCTCCCGCTCGAAGGCACCAAAGGGCGCGCGGTATCACGCTGTTGCGCTGCGCGGAGACATTCCGCTGACTTTCGCTGATCGCTGGGGTATCTCTGTTCAGGAGCTCACGGAGATCAACAGCGTCCTCCCCTACGAGGAACTCTCCGCTGGTCGAATCTTGTACTTCCGCACGCCCCCGACGCCGCTGCTGGATCAGCAGACTCCCCTGCGCCAATCTGCCAAGGCGGCCGAAGATTGCGCGCCAAAGGCCTCCAAAGCCGGCTGGACCACACCGGTCGAAGGCATGTCAGTCACTACCCAGTACCGCCAGCCGGGCAGTTGGGCTGCCGGATTCCACACAGGTATCGACTTCCCCGCACCGAGCGGTACCCCCGTCAGGTCTGTCGGCCCCGGTGCTGTGGTGTCAGCCGGCTGGGACGGTGCATACGGCAACGCCGTGGTGATCGAAATGGTCGATGGGAGTTTCACGCTCTACGCGCATCTCAGCAGCACCGAGGTTTCCGCCGGCCAATCGGTAGACGGCGGCACGGTCGTCGGGTTGTCCGGCAATACAGGTAACTCCACGGGCCCACACCTGCACTTCGAGGCCCGCATCACCAACAGCTACAACGCACACGTAGATCCTGTTGCCTACTTGGCAGACCACGGCGTCACACCCTAATTCGCACCGCGCGCCAGATAGTCCATCCTGCGACCTACATGCGGATCGCGTACTCGGTCTTCCCGCACCCGCAACATCGAAAGGAGATATGCCTTCACCCTTCGGACACAAGGTCTATACCTTAGGCGAGCATGAGGTGCCCGCCGGCGAGCCATGGTGAGTGGGGCTGCATCAGCGGCCCAATGTGCCGATAACTCAAGAGGCGTGGGCATCATGACTGTTCTCCCCCTGCCCCCGGCCATGGCCGCGGAATCCGTGAATCTCACCGATGAGCAGCTTTGCCTTCGCGTGCGCGAAGGCGACCCGAGTGCCTTCGCGTGGCTGTGGCTGCGTCACCGCCGCTCCACGTACCACTGTGCTGCCCAGTACACCCGAGGATGCGCGTCCGACACTGAAGACGCCGTGGCGGATGCGATGCTTGCCATGCTGCAGGCATTGCGGTCTGGCGGCGGCCCCGACCGAAACGTCGCAGCATATCTGCACGTTTCCGTGCGCCGTGCCGCAGCCCGCCGTTCCAAGCAGCGTGACCGCGAAGAGCCTGTGCCCGAAGTATGCGACAAGCCGGTCTATGACGAGGACACCATGTCGGCGGCCTTCGAATGGTCAATGGCCGCGGAGGCCATCGATTCCCTGCCCGACCCATGGCAGTCTGCGCTGCGGCTGTCCCTCGTCGAGGAGTTGCCAGCATCACAGATAGCCGGCCGACTCGGAATCTCGCCGGCGTCCGCCTCCTCCCTTCTCTATCGAGCCAAGGAAGCGCTGCGCGCAGCCTTTCTGCGGCGCCACGCCCTCGCTACGTCCCCTCGGTGCGCCGCCATGCTCGACCGCATGGTCCATGCCATGCGCGGACGTGCAACCAACCGTTACGGGCCGATCATCCACAGACACCTCGCCCAGTGCACCGGATGCGTGGGCAACTACCAGTACTTGCAGCAGGTCAACAAGTCTCTCCCCAGCAGACATGCGGCCTGATCCGCTCTGCCGCTCGCTCACATATCCCTACTCCTACAGAGTACCGAAAAAGGACATATGACGCACTCCACCCGAAACGGTACACATCGCCCCCGACCATACCTACACCAACCACGAGCATTGCGCGGACCGCATCATGGGGCGGCACCCATCCCCTCCCTTTCAAAGATGCACGCTCGATGGACCACGCATTTCGGGAAGGAATCATGCCGTTCGTGATCACCGAGGATTGCGAGATCAGCGTTCTGACGGAGGCCGGGCCTGCACTCCCACTCGCTGCCACCCTGCTCTACTCCACCGATGACCCCTTCGCCGTCTCCGTCCTTCTCCGTGCCGGCGAAATGGGTGATATCACGTGGCGATTCGCTCGCGACCTGTTGAGTCAGGGAGTGCGATACCCCGCAGGTGACGGCGACGTCCATGTATGGGCGACCGGACGAGGTCATCACCAGCAGCTCCGAATACGGATACGCGGTGCAGTCGATTTCTCCCACGACGTTGAGGCCACGCTCGTGTTCCGCAGCGCAGACGTCAACCAGTTCCTGTCTCGCACATACCGGCTGGTAACAAGGGGGCAAGAGGCGATCGACTTCGATCGAGAGCTATCCATGCTTCTTGCGGAAGGGTGAATCCCCGATCGCCCAGTTCGGCGCAACGGCACCAAGAGCAGCGAGCATCTACGCACCACCCAGCAGGAGTGGGGAAGGACCAATGGAGGAACGACCGGTGACGATCCGCGTCATGATCGTGGATGATCAACCACTCATCCGCTCCGGACTGCGATCCGTGATCGACGCCACGGTCGACATGCAGGTAGTGGCGGAAGCGCCTGACGGCGCCGAAGCAGTGAGTACCGCACGCGAGTTTTGTCCGCACGTTGTCATTATGGATCTCCACATGCCCATGATCGGTGGTGTGGAGGCGACACTGCAGTTGCTACGTTTCCCTGAGCCTCCGGCGGTGCTCGTGCTCACGACCTTCAATACGGACACCTTGGTGGTGGACGCACTGGCCGCCGGCGCCTCCGGCTTCCTCCTCAAGGATCTGCGTACCGAAGAGCTGCTGTCCGCAATACGCGCAGTGGCGTCCGGCGGAACTGCCATGTCACACGAGATCTTGGCCAAACTCGTCCACCGGGCAGGCAGGCGACTTCCCGTGGGTCACTCCGGTCTCCACGCCAAGCTCGAGTCACTCACTGACAGCGAACGCGATGTGCTCGCGTTGATCGGCTCGGGACACACCAACCAGCAAATTGCCGAAGAGCTGCATCTCTCGCTCGCCAGCGTGAAGACCTATGTATCGCGCATCCTGACCCGGCTTCGACTTGACAATCGGACGCAGGCGGCAATTCTCGCGTACGAGGGTGGCATGCTCCGCGATGCCGACCGGGCGTGACGTGGCCGGATACCCCCACCCACCTCACGGATCAGGGCACGTCCTCCTTCGGTCAGCTATGAGGCACCGACGTCGTTCCCCTCAGGTGTCAACTTTCTGGAGACGCGTTGGGAAGGCGGGGATCCTATCCTGGGGGCGGTCACCATTCCTCCCTGAGAGTAACCATGCCCGCGAAGCAACAAGCCAACTCTCACGAGCCTCTCGTGAACGCCTCTGCCATGCGTAAACCCCTGGTGATATCGCCGTTGGATTCCCTGCGCGGTGGCGATCCCAGGCTCATCGACATCGGCGCCGCGCTGCTGTCGATGGCTCTGACTCTGCTGGCGGTCCAAAGCTCCTACGCCAGTGGGCTCGTGATGGGCTACGCCCTTTCGATGGCGCTGGGTGCAGCATGCAGCCTCACCATGCTGATTCGCCGACGACTTCCCGAATTGGCGGCACTCGCGGGCATCGTCGCATCACTCGTCAGCAATGACACGACCTTGCTGATCTTCAACAGTTGGGCGCTAGCCCGCTACGGCCTGTGGCATCGAGTTGCTGCACTCACGACTCTTGTGGCTGGATACTTCCTCACCCGCCCGCTCGTGGGCATGTCCATCGTTTCCAGCGAAGTGCTATACCACGGTGTAAGCGACGTCTTGATTCCGGCATTGGTCGGGGCTGTGCTTCGCCGCCAGGAGCAACTCAACAGGATCGCCACCAATCAGATCCAGCGAGTGCGCGGCTCTGTAGACCAGGCGGCCCAGTTCGCCGTGCTCGAGGAGCGCACGAGGATCGCGTTCGACATGCACGACGGCATCGGACACAGCATCGCCGTGGTGTCACTCCAAGCAGCAGCGATCAAGGTGAACGCCGGCAATCCTGAGAAGGTGCGGCAGGGAGCAGAGATCGTCGAGGAGACCGCCCGCACTGTCATGGCTGAGCTACGAGAGATCCTCGACATGCTGCGCAGCCACCCCAGGGACGGTGGCCTCCCTTCGCGTCTCCCGGAAGCGGGCTACGCATCCTTCATCAACTCACTTGCCCGCAACATGACGGCCGTCGGAGTCGAGGCCAACTGTTCCGTCGTGGGCACTCCGGTGCCTCTCTCCAGAGAGACCCAAAGCCTGCTCTACCGCACAGGTCAGGAAGGCCTCACTAACGCGGTCAAGCATGCGCCAGGAGCGCCGATCTCCATCCGTCTGGCCTTCCACCCGCGCCACGTCGCGCTGGCCATTGAGAACGGCCGGCCACGTGACGAGGGGCTCTCGCTGGGCAGCGGCCGGGCCGGCCTCAGCGGACTGCGCGCCCGCGTGCAGGCATACGGAGGCACCCTCGACGCCTCTCCCTTGCCAAGAGGTGGATTCCTGCTGCAGGCCAATCTGCCGCTGTCGCCAAGAACGGCTGACACCGCCCGGGGTTCCCGCAGCTGAACTGGCCTCCTCAGGTGAGGACCCTCGTGTTCGCGTCTGGCAGGACGGGCATGTTGGAACCCCGCATTGCCCGGTCCGCGAGACTCGGATCTTTGAGGCGGCGGCGAACGGCGTCTCATCAGGGGCGTCCCGAGTCCCACGGCCCTACGCCTCGACGGCGGGATCAGTGGCCTGGTGATGTCCCTACAGCCGGCCCAGGCCACACCCAACTCCCCGCCTCCCTGAGGCATGTTGAGTCCCAATGTCTCCTCACCACATAGCCCGCGGGTCCAAGGCCTCCAGCGATCGTCAGCGCCGGCCTTGGTGCCCACTTCTGACCATGAGCACCACACCGCCCCGTTGATCAGCCAGGACAGAGTCACCTTTCGTTGCCGATCTGTCCACTAACGATCGCACAGCAGAGGATGCAACCCGCTCCGCCTGGAGTAGCCAAGCGCCATCGACATCCAGGAACTCCTAATGCTCCGCCCCTCGTTCAAGTTCGCCTCCGCCGCCATCGCCGCAGCCGCCCTCTCTCTGTCTGTTGCAGCCTGCAGCAGTGACAGCGGTGCGAATGCCTCGGCCTCCCAGTCAAGCGAGTCCGCGACGGTGGCCCCCAAGGAGCCGAAGGGTGGATCCAGCACGGTCCAGGACGAAGGTTCTGGTTTCCAAGCCTGAACAGCGCGAGTTCGGCTACGGCTCCACGGTGACCATCACGAACACGACCAAGGCGAAGAAGTCTGCCGTCGTAAAGATCGTCTACCGCGACGCGAAGGGCAAGAGCCTCCATCTGGCGACTGCCGGCAGCTCCTCCATCGCACCGGGTGCCACGCACGAGGAGATCAACGAGGTACTCGAAGGCAAGCTCGCCGACAGTGCAGAAATCGCAACGGTCACCATCAAGTAGCGATGCGTTCCTCTCATTAAATTCGGCATGCCCCGAATTTAATGGAACAAGCTATGGGTGACAGTCACACCACCTGAGCTGTACAGGCCAATGACTGTCGCCTTTAGCTGACGCAGCGGCGCACTCGGCGCGTGAAGGTATGCCGAGTGCGTCGACGGGGTCTCGTCAAACGTCCGCAGTTGGCCTTGAGGTATCGGCCAACTGGCTTTCAGACAACTCCTGCAACTGTCCGCGAGGTCTCCGCCATGGGCGCATGCGGGACTTCTTCATGTATGGAGTGAAGTACTTGTGCAGCCCATTACGGATTCCACGATCGATCTGGTCGTAATCGGACTCGGCTACGTCGGGCTTCCCCTGGCACAAGCAGCGTCTGCTGCCGGACACCGCGTTGTGGGGTTGGACCGTGCCGAGTCCGTGATCGACGGCATCAACGCAGGCAACTCCCCCGAAACCAGCGGATGAACGCAAGGTGGTGTTGGCGGTCGGCGCGCATCCAGACGACATCGAACTCGGGTGCGCTGCGACCCTGCGTGCGCACGTGCTGGCTGGGGACCGGGTGGTTCTACTTGTGCTGACCAACGGAGCCGCCGGCCCGGGAAGCATAGACGCGCGCCGTGACGAGCAGCTGGCGGCGGCTCACGTAATCGGTGCTGAACTCCGCTGGGGAAATCTGCGTGCTGGGCGTATCGACGAGGGTTATGAAACGGTCGCAGTTGTCGAGTCCGTGCTCAACGAGATCAACGCAACCATCGTCTACACACCTGCCCCGGAAGACTCCCATCAGGACCACCGCGCCGTTTCTCGCGCGGTCACCTCGGCGAGCCGACACATCGACACGGTCCTCTACTTTGAGAGCCCCTCATCAATCAACTTCGTGCCGCACCTGTACGCCGACGTCTCGGGCTGCGCTCAGACTAAGGTCGATGCTGTCAAGGCGCACGACTCGCAGACGCGTGTGGCTCTATCGGCTGGTAGTGGCTCCACTTTCGGGCCGCGGTGAGGGGGCGAGGCCGGGTGGATCTTTCGAAGGCGAGCTGTTCCTGCGTATCCGTCGTGATTCGTGGCAGAACGGCCTGTCGATCAGGGCGCTGGCGCGTAAGTTCGGGGTCCACCGGCGGCTGGTGCGGGAGGCGTTGACGTCGCCGTCGCCGAAGCCGCGCAAGACGCCGGAGCGGAGATCACCGCGGCTGGAGCCGTTCAAGAAGACGATCGACGAGTGGCTCCTGCAAGACATGGAGGCGCCCCCGAAGCAGCGGCACACGGTCAAGCGGATCCTGACCCGGCTGCAGCGGGAACTCGGCGCGGAATTCGCCTACTCAACCGTGTGGGACTACGTGTCGCGCCGTCGCCGAGAGATGGCCGAGGCCGCACGAGCCACGCCTGCTGCCGGGTTCGTGATCCGGCACAACCGACCGGGCATGGACGCAGAGGTCGACTTCGGCGAGGCATGGGTGGACCTGGCTGATCAGCGCACGAAGTGTTACGTATTCGCCTTCCGCCTGGCCTACTCGGGCAAGGCGGTGCACCGGATCACGACCTCGTGCGGTCAGGAAGCCTTCCTGGACGGCCACGTTCACGCGTTTCGGACCCTGGGTGGTGTCCCGGGCGGCCAGATCCGCTACGACAACCGGTCTCCTGCGGTCTCCCGGGTGATCCATAAGAGCAGGTCGCGTGAAGAGCACCCCAAGTGGGCCGGCTTCAGGCGGCACTTCGCCTTCGTGCCCTTCTACTGCGAACCTGGACTGCGTGGGGCTCATGAGAAGGGCGGTGTCGAGGGGCAGGTCGGATACTTCCGCCGCAACTATCTCACCCCGGTGCCACGGGTGGATTCGCTGGACGATCTGAATGCGGCCTTCTCGGAGTTCGAGCGGATCGAGGAGGATCGTCGGATCGGTATGCGGATCCGCACCATCGGACAGGACTTCGCCAGCGAGGCACCCCTGCTGCTGCCGCTTCCGGAGGAGCCGTTCGAGACCGGAATCGTCTTCACGCCGCGGGTCGACCGCTGCGGCATGATCGCTGTCCGGGTCTGCCGATATTCGGTTCAGGCCCGGTTCATCGGCCGCACCGTCCGCGTCATGCTCCGCTCCGATGAGCTGGTCGTCTTCCACGGCCGGGCCGAGATCGCCCGCCATCCACGGTTGACCGTCAAGGGTGCCGAACGCATCGTGCTCGACCACTTCCTCGAGGTCCTGCTGGCCAAGCCTGGTGCGCGGGCCGGCTCCGAGGCACTGGACCAGGCCCGCGGCCTGGGTACTTTCACCGCGACACACGAGGCATTCTGGGCGGCGGCGAAGACCACGCAAGGCGACACTGACGGCACCACCGAACTGGTCCGTGTTCTGCTGCTGCGTCGGCATCTGGAACATCGCGACGTCGTCGCCGGGATCCAGGCCGCACTGGCGGTGGGCGCCTGCACCGCCGACATGGTCGCGCTCGAAGCACGCAAGGCCGCCCAGGCCGACGGCCGGTCGCCGACTGTCACCAGCAACGTTGCCTTGCCGGCCCTGCCGGAGGCAACCGATCCCCAGGTCACCAGCCTGACCGCACACCGCACCGTCCGCTTGCCAGCGGACCACCGTCCCCTGCCCGCTCTGGGTAACTGGGACCAGCTGCTGAACCGTCCGAGGAAGGAATCGCCATGAGCGGCCCGCACCACACCCTGACCGAACCCGCCTCGGACGCCGCGATCGACACAGCCTGTCGCGTGCTGCGTTTGCCGACGATGCGGGCCCAGTTCCATGACACCGTCGCCCGCGCAGAACGCGAGCACCTGTCCTACCGGGGGTTCCTCGCCGAACTCCTCATCGCCGAGTGCGAGGACCGTGACCGACGTCGCTCCGAGCGACGTATTCGCACGGCGGGGTTCCCACGCCAAAAGTGGCTGTCGGACTTCGACTACGAGGCCAATCCCAACGTCACCCCCGCCGTGATCAACAACCTGGCCACCTGCGAATGGGTCAAGAAGGGAGAGCCGCTCTGCCTCATCGGCGACTCCGGAACCGGCAAGTCCCACCTGCTGATTGGCCTCGGCACGGCCGCGGCGATGGCCGGCTTCCGGGTTCGCTATGCGCTCGCCGCCAAACTCGTGAACGAACTCGTCGAGGCTGCCGATGAAAAGCAGCTCACGAAGACCATCGCCCGCTACGGACGCGTCGACCTGCTCTGCATCGATGAACTCGGCTACCTCGAACTCGACCGACGCGGCGCCGAGATGCTCTTCCAAGTTCTCACCGAGCGGGAGGAAAAGAGCAGCGTGGCCATCGCCTCGAACGAGTCTTTCGGAGGCTGGACCCGAACGTTCACCGATCCCAGGCTCTGCGCAGCCATTGTCGATCGGCTCACCTTCAACGGCACGATCATCGAGACCGGCACCGAGTCCTACCGGCTCGCACAGACCAGGGCCAAGCAGCAGCAGACCAAGGGGTAGCCCCAAGGGCAGCCGACCGGTAGATCTAACCCCTGCTGCCCCGGGCCTGGCGGTCCAGGAAATCGATCAGCCGTGTTTCCGAATGTGCAAGCCGCTCGCGTTGGTCGCGAGGCAGCGAGGCGAGGGCGTCGACCAGGACCTGGTTTCGCGAAACGTGCACCATGTTGCCGGAGTAGATCCGACAACTCGAGCACCAAGCGAGGCCGATGCACCGCTCGAACATGGAGGACTCGGGCGGATAGAAGCGGTACTGGTATGAGCGGACGGGCGTTTCGCAGGCGGCACAGATCCGATGGTCCCCGTCGGCGACCGTGTCCCAGGTCCCGACCTTGCGCCAACGCGGCTGGCTGGCTGGTGCTCTTCAAGTCGTCACGCCTGACATTCTCGCCTACAGCCAGGCTCAGCACAGCCGGTGGGGCCGCAGCAGAGCAAAAGCCGGGGCCACCTCAAGCCGGAACCATCACCGCACCACCCCACAAAGTGGGTCCAGATCGGGCCGGGAAAGTGGGGCCAGTTCAGACCATCAACGCCAACGCGTGGGAGTAAGAAGGTCGACCCGCAGGTCGTAGCGTCGCTGATGACTCTGCGTGGCTTCCAGGCTGGTGTCGCTGCTGCAGAGGGCTTCCTCGTCCGACGGTTCGTCTTTGACCCCCGCTATGCGGAGACGCGTCGAGCCATGCACGAGATCCCCGCGACACCGCAAGATTTGCATCCAGTCCACGCAGAGAGTCCAACACACGTCTTGTAGGCGACGCCGTGCTTCCGTATTCGCGCACGATCCCCCGTGCCTCGCGTCACGGCGGATCGCCGAGTACGGAGCGATCTTGGGCTTGAGCGGCACACTGTTCCACTCATCAGATCCTGACCTCGCATTGCGGACCACGGGACGGACCAGCGGTCCGATTCCGGTAACGGCTCCCGCGGCCAGCAGCCCCATCAGTCAGGAGCAGCGGTGGGCTGCGATAACTGGAGTGGTCCACGAGGTGGGCCACCAGCGACCGCAACCCACGGAACGACAACATGCTTACGCACCCGCGGCCTGGCTTTGCAGCCCGAGGCTGCGGGTGCACGCCTCCTGCAGGGTGGTGTCCTTCGGGGGCAGGTTCTCCGGATCGGAGAGCGCCGTCGGCGCGGCCCTGGTTGAGGTATTGATGTAGGTCGTTGAGGCTGCCGTTGTAACCGAGTTCCTTGGCCCTCATAGACAAGGCGACGGACAGGGACGTCTGGCCCCTTCGTCCGGCGCCTGCGCAGGTCTTCGCGATAGGAGCCGACGCAGGTGGGCCGGTAGGCCGGTGCGATACGTAGACCGGTGGGCTCGGGCATCCGGGCGTAGCGTTTGACCGGTGTTCGGTGTGAGGTCGGGGGATGGTGTCCTTCGTCGTGGTGTTCTGGGCCAGCGGCTGGGAGTGTGCGGGTGT
>NZ_JACTVJ010000005.1 GCF_014493765.1 Streptomyces polyasparticus | reverse complement strand
GGCCTCAGCCGACACGGTCACGTCTGTCATCAGGTGTTACTTCCTGCTCGAAGATCCACCGTTGACCGTACAGACCCCGCCCCACAGGAGGAAACGCGGCGGGCGAGGCAGAAGTTCGTGGCCGCCGCGCAATACGCCCTGCACTGATCCTCAGGCAGGGAGTGATTTGAGCGTCTCCGCTGCGTTGACGATGAAGTCGCTGCTCGTTCTCCGCTCAGCCCGAAAATTACACACTGTCAGATCGGATACTCATCGGGGAACTGCATGCCGGGATTGCCGTTCTGCAAGTTCGGCTTCAGATGCACGCGGCAGCCGGCTTGCCGGGCTTGTTGGACGAGGCGTGCCACCCATTCGAACGGCGGGGCGAAGGCGGGCACGCGGACACGGTCGGCGCCTTCACCTTGCCAGGTCTCGGTCTGTGCTCCGATCACGATCCAGTCGAACATGGAGAGGTCGCTGAATTCCAACGGTTCTGTCAAAGGCTCGATGGACAGCCACTTGACCTTGACATTGTCGATCTTCCGGAAAGCATCCTCGGCGATGCGTACTCGCTTCTGCTCATCCACACTGGTACCAACCCAGGCGGACTGTGGCAGTTCAACCTTGTTGTAGCGCGCCGGGAACTTGGTCAGAAGCAGATACTCCCACTGCGGATTGGCGAGCATTGCGGAGTGCACTTGCAGCACCCACGATTCCGGCACCCAGCGGCCGTAGAGGTCAGCCATGGAGCACACAAAGACGCGCCTCCACGCAGGGTCATCTCGATGTTGCTCCGGGATCTTGGTGTTGGCTGGTGCGCCAAGCCGCTCGTGATGCAGGAGTGGAGTAAAACCAGCCGGGTTGACCTGCTTGAACCGCAGAGTGATCTCCCGGGCATAGCAGTAGCTGCAGCCGTGCAGGCAGCCGGTAACGGGGTTCCATGACCAGTGAGCCCATGAGATTCCATCGCCCTCCGTGTTGTTGAAGGTGGGCTTCCCGGCGGGCTTGTTGTACGGGAACTCCTGGCCGTCGTGCGTGCGGAGTGTCAGCACGACGGGGGTGGGCTTCTCGGTTGGTGCGGCCTCAGGCATCTCCCGCTTGCGGCGGAGAGCCGCCTTTTCCGCCTGATCCAGAGCCAGGTCGCCAGACCGGACTTGATGCACCAGCTCGGGTGCGTATGTCTCGACGGTTCTGGCTCGCTGGAGAGCTCTCGGTGATGCGCCGATCGTGCGGGCCGCCTCATCCCGGCGTGATCGTTGCTTGAGGCTGCTTAGCGCTAGGCCTGTTGACGCGTTCACGTCTTGAGCTTCGGCCTCTGACCTCTCGGTTTCCCCGTTTTCTGTATCACGGGCACTGGCGTCGGCTTCCGCGGTGATGGAACTCTCGTATTCCAGGGCAAGAAAGGCGAGTTGGCCGGCCGAGAGTTGCCGACGTGTGATGTTCCTGGACACGATGAGGTCGAGGATCATGGACTCGGTGTGTTCGGCCGAGATGGTCTCGAAGTTCGGAGTGATCCCGGCTGCCTCGCATGCCAGGTATCGGTTACGCCCGTCGATCAGGATCGTGCGATCGTGGTTCAGCACGATCGGGTCACGCAACCCGTTTCGTTTGACGTCGCGCACCAAGCCTTCGAACTCTTCGCCTTCGATCAAAGGGAAGGCGTCTGCGAACGGGTGGACGTGGTAGGGGCCGAGCTTGTTCATGCAGTGAATTCCTCTTCGTCCCCGAGCCAGAAACTCATCTGCTCTGGCTTCGGGGGCACCGGTGTGTCCTCGTACTTTGCAAGCAGCATGATCCGTTGCGCTGCGGTGGCGGCCAGCCATGCCTCTTCTTGTCCTCGGATGCCCTCGCGCTCGGCCTTGGTGAGGAAGAGCCGGAGCATCTCACCTCGGAACTGGCCGTCGCCGTCGAGCTTGGACCACGTGACGGAGGCGTCTCGCCCATGCTGCCGGAACGCTCTTTGAACGGCGATGGTGGTTCTGTTTCTCCACTTCTCGGAGGTTTCGATCAAATAGGCCCACTGGGCGTCGTCGCGGAGGATCGCGGCAAAGCAGAGGTCGCGCTGCCTTGGCAGAGTGCGTTTTGCTGCCTCCACATAGTTGAAGCACTCGATTCGGGCGGGACGGGTGTCCTTCCCTCTCTTCAAGCCGTTGGCGTTGCACCCCATTGTTGTGAGGGTCCTGAAGAACGTCACCCCGAGATCGCTGATCTCCTGCGAGAACGATCTGCGCATGGCCCAGTCAGTGATCGCATTGGGATCGTTCACCGCGAACACGGCATCTGTGCTGAGGAGTCGGTCCACGGATGCGTCCGCGCCGCTGCAGTTGAGCGCCTGGATTGTGGCCCTGGGTGATCTCCAGCAACCTGTACCTTCAGGAGCGAATCCCCAGCGCGGGAGTTGACGATTCAGGTTGAACAAGAGGTGCCGGTACGTCTCGCTGTTGATCTCGTACAGGCGGACTTCTACAGGAACGGTTGACTGTGCGGCGTGGTAAGCGAAGATCCCGGGTGAGCAATTCCGGTGCCAGTCTTCGCCACCTGGCACTTTCGCGTCCCCGGCCGTCAGGTCGTACCAGACCAGGCGGCGGGGTGCTCGCGGAACGTGCTTGATGGCTCCTGCCTCCTCGCCTACCAGTTTGTTCAGCATGTTGTGTTTGGCCGAGGTGCGCCAGCCGCTTCGGCCGACTTCCAGCCGCTTGGGCATGGTGGGCGGATCCTTTCGTTGGAGTCATCTGCGTGGCCGGAGAGTCGGCGATGCAATGAGGTCGATAAACGTACAACCGTAAGAGTCGAAGCGTGCGGCTCTTGCGCTATCTCACGTTGGATGTATTGGGGCGGGCTTCCGCGGTACTTCGAAGGTATGCGCGATGAGTTCGTCAATAAATTCGAATCGATCCTCGGGCTGGCGGCGTGCGGCCGCCTATGAAGAAGCGTCCGTAACTGGGTGCGTCACTGTAGAAGCCGCCACTGACAATCGGCCTGGCGGCTTCGCGCTGTCCTGGTGCGTGGCTTTCGGGGCTCTCAAAAACATTGCGAATGCCCTAGTAAGAGCACACTCGCTCTCCAGATCGGTCACAACCGCTCGGCCCGCGGACTGCAGGGCCTGATCTTCACGCGGGACGACCGCGCCGGCGAGGGCAAGCTCTCCTCGCGGCTCGGCCTGGTCACGGACGCGGTCGAGGCGCCGGTGGGGATGGACCTGTACGCGTACGTGGTCGAGGAGCTGTCGAGCGGCGGCAAGGTGGACTACGTGATCGTGGACGAGGCCCAGTTCCTCGCACCCGAGCAGATCGACCAACTCGCCCGGATCGTGGACGACTTGGAGCTCGATGTCTTCGCGTTCGGGATCACGACCGACTTCCGCACCAAGCTGTTCCCCGGTTCGCAGCGGCTCATCGAGCTCGCGGACCGCATAGAGACCCTGCAGGTCGAGGCCATGTGCTGGTGCGGGGCGCGGGCCACGCACAACGCCCGTACGGTCGGCGGGGAGATGGTGGTCGACGGCGCGCAGGTCGTGGTCGGCGATGTGAACCGGCCCGCCGAGGAGATCGGGTACGAGGTGCTGTGCAGGCGGCATCATCGGCGGCGGATGACGGCGGCGGCGGCTCAGGCGGGGGCGTTGTCCCCGGACGTGCTGCCGGTGGCCTCCGGCTGAGGTTCGCGTACGCGCCACGGCGATGGCCGGTGAGGGCACTTCAGACTGCCTCACCGTCCGACCCCCATGCCGCGGCGCACAGCGCCCGGTCGACCTCAGCCGTGTAGTGCGCGGCGGCAAGCCAGGAACGCGCGAACCGGTCGGCATCGGCCATCATGAGGCGCCCGAACGCATCGCGGGAACGGTCGGCGGCCGCGGCATGGAGCGCGTCGAGCAGATCGCCCGCGGTGGTGAGGCCGAGGCGGCGCAGCCTGTGGATGTCGGCGGTCGCGTCACCGGGGAAGGCCAGCACACGCCTGCCTCCGGCGGCCGCCTGCTGGACGCGGCGGCGCAGCAAATGCAGCGGTGCTTCGTCGGCCACCGGGGCACGGTCGATCGGTGCTGCCGTTCCAGCGGGCAGGTCCGCGCGGAGCATCCGGTCCAGGCCCAGATCGAGCCGGGCGCCGGGATCGGCGGGGTGACTCGACGCGAGCAGCCGGACGCGGGGGAGCGGCCCCGGGACGAGTCGTGCGATGACGCGCAGCCGCCTGCCGGAAAGAGCCGCGAGCAGACGGAGGTTGTCCCGACAGGGTAGTGCGGGGTCGTCGTGGGCGGCGTCAAGGCGCAGCGTCAGACCGCCGCAGTCGGCGAGCAGGCAGTCGCCTGCTGCCTCGCGGACCGGTCCGATGACGGTGATGTCGAGGAAGAGCAGGTCGTGGCCGTCGTCGGACAGGGCGCGCGTGGCCTGTTCGGCGACCGGCACTGCCCAGAGCCGGTCGAGCGGCTCTGCGCTCCAGTCGGCGCCGGGGGCACGGACCGCGCGGACCCCGGCTCCCGCGCCGAGGCGCCCGGTCGGCGAGACGGTGGCGCCGGTGAGGGCGAGGCCGGCGCGGGACAGTTCGCGCGGTGTCAGCGCCGTGTCTCCGACCCGTATGGCGCGGTCGCCTGCCCCGACCGCCCGCCCCGCACCGCCCGGGGCGACATCGGCAACGGTGTAGAGGCGGCCGTCGGCGTCCGCGGTCCAGGTGACGGCGCCCGCGTAGCCGGTGGCGGTCAGCACGGGTTCGGAGAACAGCCCGTACAGGCGGAGCGAGCCTTCCGACGCGTACGGCTGCCGTACGGCGCCCTGCAGCGTGGAGAGTTCGGGGCCGGTGGCGTACGGGAGTCGGTGCGCGCCGAACAGGAGGGTGTGCAGGGCGGTCACCAGATCGGCGAGACGGTACGCGGGGTCGGCGGACCGGGCGGCCCGCAGTGCGGAGACCACGGAGACCGCTGAGGCGGCGGCCCGGGGGAGCCCGGCGAGCCGGGCGGTGTGGGCCGCGCGCAGCAACTCGGCCTGCAGGACTGCCCCTGCTCCGTCCGTCCCGGCTTCGAGGACCGCCGCCGCGGCAGCGTGCAGGGCTTGGGCGGCGGCGAGTTGGCCGGGGGTGGGCTCTTGCGCGGGGTCGTCGCCCTCGGGTGTGGCCTCTTGTACGGGGACGTCGTCCTCAGACGTGTCCCCTTGTACGGGAACGTCGTCCTCGGGCGTGGCCCCTTGCGCGGGGGCGTCGTCCTGGGCGATCGGTGCGGCCGAGGCCGCCGCGGCCCGGTGCAGACAGGCCGGGGCGAGCAGGCAGCCGCACCGGATGCCGTCCGCCGTGGTCACCTGGCCGCCAGGGGCGTGGAGTTGGAGCTCCGTGTCGTCGTCGAGGGCGATGCGCACCGTGTCGCCTTCGACGACGACGGCCCGGTCCGCGAGTTTGGCGACGGCCGCGTCGAGGCGCTTGCGCAGCCGGGGTGTCAGCGCGCCGACGAGTTCCGCCGTCACGGACGGGGCGACGGGTGGCAGCTGCGGGCTCATGCGATCTTCTCCCCTACCCAGCGGGCGAGTTCGAGCGGGCTGAGGGCGGCGACCGGCATGCCCGCGGCGACCAGCTGCCCCGCCACGCCGGTGGAGTAGCGCGGCCGGCCCGAGTCGTCGAGGCCGGCGCAGCCGAGCACATGGCAGCCGGCGCCGACCAGGGCACGGACCTCGGTAAGCAGTCCGCCCAGTGGATAGCCCTCCTCGAAGTCGCTGATGACCACGACGAGCGTGCGCGAGGGCACGGTGACCAGCTCACGGGCGTGCCGCAGGCCCGCCGCGATATGGGTGCCGCCGCCCACGCTGACCTCCAGGAGGAGCGACAGCGGATCGTCGACGTGCCCGGTGAGGTCCATGACTTCGGTGGAGAAGGCCAGGAAGTGCGTCGAGAGCGTCGGTACCCCGGCCAGGACCGACGCGGTGAGCGCCGCCCATACGGTCGACGCCTCCATGGATCCGGACACGTCGGTGACCAGGATCAGCCGCCAGTCCGCGGCCTTCGTGGCGCGGGTACGGAACACCGGGTGTTCGGGGACGACCTGCACGGTGCCGTCCGCAGCGCGGCGTGCGGTCGCCAGGTTGGCGCGCAGTGTGCGGGGGAGATCGAGGCCGCCGCCCGGGCGGCGGCTGGGCCGGGGCAGGGCCGCGCCGTGCAGCGCGGGGCGAAGCCGGGTGGCCAGTTGCCTGGTCAGTGCGTCGACGAGGCGGCGTACCAGGGGACGCAGTGCGGCGAGGCGTGCCTCGGGGAGCCCTCCGGCGTGGCTGAGTACGGTGCGCAACAGGTCGACCGAGGGCCGGGCGCTGTCCGGATCGAGCTCGGCCAGCACATCGGTGCGGCCCGCGGAGGCCGCGGCCGCGAGGACCTCCTCCCTGATGCCGGGCCCGAACAGGGCCGCGAGGTCCTCGGACCACTCCCGCACCCCCGGATAGGCGGCCTCGCGACCACCTCGGCCGCCCGCACCGGGCAGGTCGCCTCTGCTGCCTTCGCCGTGTCCGCTGCCGTACAGCTCGTCGAGAGCGGTGGCCAACGCGGCTGCCGAGCGCGGTAGTTGATCGGTGCGCCGACCGAGGGCGAGGCGCCAGCGGTCCGCCGGCTGAAGCAGGTGTTCCGGTGACGGCGCCTTCTTGGGGACGCCGGTGCCTTCCGCGTCGGGCCGGGGCGGGGGCAGCAGATCGAGCGTGCGCAGGGCCTCGCGGGCCACGAGGTCGGCGCGGGTCCACAGCGCGAGCGTGGCCGGGGCGACGGTCCCGGTGTCGTCGATACGGTCGAGGTCGAGGCGTTCCTCGACGGTGGCGAGCAGCCGCTCGCGTGCTCCCGGGCTGAGCGTGTCGAAGCCTGCGCGCAGTGCGGGGAGCCGGTCCAGGAAGTCCCGGTCGGAGAGGTCCGAGACCCGGTCGAGCAGGGGTTCCAGTACGGGAGACGCCGCCTCCAGGAGGGGGCCCGCAGCGGTGAGCAGACCGGTCAGGCGTGCGGTGAGCGAGCTGCGCGAGCCGGGATCGCAGGCCGAGTCCACCCAGGAGGCGACGCGGTCACCGAGCGCCTCGGGTGCCTCGTGCCCGAGCAGGACGCGTACCGCTCCGGCGGCGCCGCGCATGAGGGGCGAGCCGTCGGCTGACAGCCGGGCAAGGGCATCGGTCAGCCGTACACCGCCCGACAGATCGGCGCGGTCGGCCAGTTCGAGCAGGGCGTGGGCGTCGGCGGGGTCCTCGGACCCGGTCAGGCCGTCCACCTGACGCACCGCGGCGGACGTGAGGAGCTCGGCGACGGCGGTCAGCCGCACCGCCCGGCCCTCGTCCGCGTCGAGCCCCGGCAGGTGGCCCGCCCGCAGCCGGTCCGACAGGGCGAGACCGGCGAGGAGTTCGGGCAGGGAGCCCGCCTGCGGCAGGATCCGCGCGGCCTCGGCCAGCCGCTCGTCGACGAGGCCGGGCAGTCCGCACTGGGCCGCCTGCTCGAGTCCGCGCAGGCACTGCGCGGCCGTCGGCCCGCCCTCGTCCAGTTCGGAGCGCCGACGCTCGCGCAGCAGACCCTCGGCCGCCTGCCCTAGGGTGGCCCCCCGGACGCCGGCCGCGGTCAGCATGGCCGCGGTGGCAGGCGTCCAGGACACCTCCCAGCGCGTGGTGAGTGCGTCGGCGCCGCCGGTGCCGACGACCTCCTTCTCCTGCGCATACGGCACACCGCACACCGACAGGCGGCGCAGCAGCAGGTCGCGCCGCCGGTCCAGGTCGGAGCGCAGTGGATCCAGGCGCAGATCACGGGACTTGCCACCCCGGTCGCTGTCCGGGCCCGGCAGCCCCAGCGCCGCCAACTCCTCCTCGACTGCGGGCGCGAGACCACAGCGCGGAGTGCCCGGCGCGGGGCGTCCGGTGCGGGTCCCGACGAGCACCTGCTCCATGGCCCGCGCGACCGCCCGCCCGCGCCCGAACGGCTCGCCCTGCGCAAGGACCGTCTGCACCGCCTCGACCAACTCGCCCCGGCCCGCGGCGGGAAGGCCGCGCAGCCGCCCGAGATCCCCGGCGAGGCGGATGATCTCGCGTGCGTCGGCCGGGCCCGACGGGTGGCCGAGGGCCCGCAGCCGGGCGCACACCCGTACGGCCGCGCGCGTCAGCGCCTCCTGAAGAGCCGCCGGATCGCCCGCGGCACGCAGCACCAGGTGCTGCCACTCGGGATCCCGGATACCGGCCGGATAGCCGGAGCGGGAGTCCAAGAGTGTGTAGGTGTACGGGATGAGAGAGGTCGTCCACGCGGACCGGTCCGTCCGGACTTCGGTGTCCGACTGCCCGGGCGCCGGCTCCCTAGGGGTGGCCGAAGTGAGCGCCGGGGCGTGGAAGGCGCCGACCACCACAGCTGCCCGCTCGCCGTTCGCCGTCGCAGCGGCCAGACAGGAGCGCATCCACCGCTCACGCCGCAGATCCAACTCGGCGACACCGCGCGAAGCGGCCGCGTCCTCGCGCAGCGCCCACCCGGTCAGCAAGGCCGCGCGGCGCACCGCCTCGGGAGGCGATCCCGGAGCGGCCGCCTCCACGAGACGGTCCCACAGATCGTCTCCGGGACGTCCGGTGAGCCGGGCCCGTACCGCGGATGCGAGGCCTGATGTTCCGTATGTCTCAGGGGAGTTGAATGCGGCCGCTGCCGGCTGCCCGGGGGCCGGATCGCCCGCGGGTCTGTCGTCGGCGCATTCCGCGTCCCCTTGCCTGTCCCCGTCCCCTTGCCCGTCCCTGTCTCCTTGCCCGTCCCCCTCCCACGCCCGGTCCGCGAGCGGCAGGTCGCAGGCGATGACCGGCACGTCATGCCGTACCGCCCACCGTACGGCGGCGAGTTCAGGGGAGAACTCGGCGAACGGATAGAAGGCCGGGCTCCCGTCCCCGGTCCGCGGCGCCGCGGCAAGGGCGACCGGCGCCCGCGTCTCGGCGTGCCCGAGCCACGCCAACCACTCCTGCATCTCGCCCGGCAGCTCGACCAGGAGCACGTCCGGCTTCGCGGCATCGAGCAGAGCAGGCAGCACGGCCGCGAGCGAAGGCGCATGGTGCCGCACGCCGATGAGGTACGGGCCCGCAGGATCGGTGAGCGCGGACAAGGCCTCGTCAGGCCGGGAAAGGGCCTGGTGGAGAGCGTCGGGGGAGAGGGCCACGGCGGTCAGTCCTCCAGCACGGTGCGCAGATCCCACAGGGTGCGCCAGGTCGCGGAACCCTGTTCGGCGCGGCGGCGCACGGGGCCGTCCCAATAGCCGCGCAGCCGCGCCGCGTCCGCGGGATCGTCCTTGCGGACCACCCCGAGCAGATGCCCGGGCAGCAGCCCCAGGACATCGCGATCGCCGGGGAAGTACGCCGCGGCGAGCCCGAGCGCGCCCGCGACGGACACGGCTTCCGCGGTGCTCATCACCGTGGAGGGCCGCTCGACCTCCCAGCCCTCCGCCGACCGGCCCTCGCGCAGATCGCGGAACGCGGTGACCAGTGCCTCGAGCACGGCGTCATCCACCCGGAACTCCGCCTTGGCCCTCTCGACACTGGCCCGCGCCTGGCTGCGTACCAGAGCGGTCTCGGCGTCGAGGTCCGTGATGGGGCCGACAGTCTCGAAGTTGAAGCGGCGCTTGAGCGCGGCGGACATCTCCGATACACCCCTGTCCCGCAGGTTGGCCGTCGCGATGAGACTGAAACCGGGCGCCGCGTGCGCCAACGCATCGGCCGTACCAGCGAGTTCGGGCACTGCGATACGCCGCTCGGAGAGCAACGAGACGAGTGAGTCCTGCACTTCGGGAAGGCATCGGGTGACCTCCTCGACCCGCGCTACGGCGCCCCGGGTCATGGCGGTCAGGACCGGCGACGGCACGAGCGCCTGCCGGCTCGGGCCCTGGGCGAGCAGCAGAGCATAGTTCCAGCCGTACTTGAGCTGGTCCTCGGTGGTGCCCGCGGTGCCCTGGACGACCAGGCCGCTGGTGCCGCATACGGCGGCCGACAACAGCTCGGACAGCATGGACTTGGCGGTGCCGGGTTCCCCGACGAGCAGCAGCCCGCGCTCACCGGCGAGGGTCACCACACACCGCTCGACCAGCGCCCGGTCGCCCACGAACTTGCCCTGGATCACCAGCCGGCGCGGTACGCCGTCCGGTACCTCGGCACCGTCCCCCAGACTCAGGGCCTGACCGGCACTGCCCATCACGAACGTGACGACCGCGCGGGGAGTGAGCCGCCAGGCGGGCGGGCGCGGGCCGTCGTCGTACGCGGCGAGGAAGGCGAGTTCGGCCGCGTACAGCTCCTCGGGCGGGACGATCTGGCGGTGCGCGCCGGAGGCCGTCGTGCCGGAGTCGGAGGTGTCCGGGACGGATGTCCCGGAGGCGGACGTGTCGGTTGCGGAAACGGTGGTCATCGGCGGCGGCCCTTCCGAGTGGCGCGGGTGGTCAGTTCCTCGTACGCGGGTGCGTCACCGTCCCGTACGCGTTGCCAGGCACGGGCGAACAGTTCGGCCACCGGCATCAGCGGCACGGCACGGGCATGTCCGGGCACCGGGTACAGGCCTTCCTTCCAGGTCTCCACCGGGAGCGCGGGCGCCTTCAGGTCGCGCCAGCCGCACGGCAGGAAGAGGGTGCGCCCGGCACGTGGCCGCTTGGCCTCGACGACCAGAGAGGTCGCCGCCAGTTCGGTACGGGCCTTCTTCATACGGGCCGGCTTCCACCCGGTCCAGCGGGCGCAGTTGCGGTCGGTCGGGTCGGGCAGCGCGAGCAGTTGCAGATAGAGCACCGCCGCGTCCTCGCTCAGCTCGTGGGCCGCCGCGACCTCCGCGACGAGTGCGGGCGCACTGACGGCGGCGTCCTGGGCGTGACCCGCGGTTCCTGTCACCGCCAGTGCCCTGGTGATTCCGTCGTCCAGAAGGGTGCGCAGCGCGCGCATCCCGGTGCCCCGCCCGGATCCGACGAGCCCTTCGACGAGCCCGAACGAGGGGTCGTCCGGACCGGTGAGGGCGGCCGGGCGGACCAGGACGGCCTCCGTGTTCCCGTGCCCGGGATACAGGAGGAATACGTCGCCGACCGGAGTGAACCCGTCTGCTTCGGCGCCCCCCGTGGCGGCGAGTCCGTGCGCCGTGCGCAGCTGCTCGGCGGTGGAGCCGCCGTTGTGCGTCCACGAGATGTCGAGGTCGAGGAGGAGCCCCGGGTCGGTGAGGCGGCGGCGTATGGCGGCGAGGCTGTCGGGCAGACCGGCGCGCAGCGGGTGGGCGATGGGCAGGGTGTAAGCGAGCGAGGCCAGGGTGTCGACGGCGTTCGCCACCATGTGCCGGCTGGGCACCGCCCGGGGGTCATCGGCGACGAGCCTGCCCTCCTTGTCGAGCCGCTGAACGGTGGTGCGGCTGATCCAAGGGGTGAGTCCCGGGTTCAGTACGTCCGTCGAGGAGCCACCGGGCAGACCGGCGAGGTCGGCCACGATGTCCTCGGGCAGCCGGACGAGCGAACCCAGCCGCTCGTCCCACACCTGCGCCGCGGCGGCCAGATCGGGCCCAGCCGTCCACAGATCGGCCGGCGTCCCGGGCAGCAGGGCGCTCATGAGAGCCAAGCGGTGGGTTGCGCCGAGCGACATCAACAGGTTGTTGCCGAGCTCCAGTTGGCGTGTCTTCAGGCCGATCAACGCCAGGACGTCCGCCCCCGGCTCCTCCGGCTGCGCGGCGAGCAGCGCGGCCGCCTGCAGCGGACCGAGTCCCTCGCGAGTCGCCGTGGTGAGCGTGGCGGGTGCTTCGGGCCGCCACGGGACGGCGCCCTTGTCGCGGATCAGCCGGGCGACTTCGGCGAGCCCGCCGGCCGGGAACGCCGAGGTGAACACCTTCTCCCGCTCCAGCGTGAAGTGGGCCACGGCACCGAACTCGCCGGTGGGATCGTGGTCGAGTGCCAGCCAGGTGAGCCGCTTGCGCTGATAGTCGACGTTCTTGCCGCCGATGACGACCACGGTGCGGTCGCCGTGGCGGAGCACCTGACCCGCACGGTCCTGGCCGTGCTGCTCCTCGCAGAGCACCACCGTGCGCAGCGTGCCCTCGGCGGCGGCGAGCGGACCCTCGGCGAGCGCCTCGAACAGCAGCAGCAGCGCCTCCCGTCGGTCCTCGGGCAGCGCCGGCGAGGCGGCGCGGTAGGCCAACGGCCGCAGTACGCCCAGGGCCTGGGTCCAGTCCGGGGCGCGGACGGGAATCGTGTGCTCGTCGCTGCGCCAGGCGCCGACCGGGGCGGTGAGGCGTTCATGCAGGGGTGTGCCGTCGGCGGGCCGGCCCGACAGGACATGGCTCACGGCACGTATCTGACGCAGGGTCTGCCACGCCGCCGAGTTCGTCCACCACCCCCACGCGCCGGAGATACCCCGGGTGGCGAGGATCAGGGTCGCGTCGTCGCCGTGCTCCGGCCGGTAGTCGGCGAACATGCCCTCGGTGCGGTTGCGTTGCGGCCGGGCCTGCGGGGCAGGCGGATGGGCGAAGGCGTTCGCCGCGGTCGCGAAGCGGACGGTCGCGGCGACCAGGGCGGTCACGCCCGCGAGCAGCCGCTCCTCGGTGAGCGCGGGCAGTGCCTGAGCCACGGTACGGAGCAGGACGTCCTCGGCTGTCGGCAGTCCGGTCGTGTCCGCGGTGCCTCCCGACTCGGCCGATCCTGCCTGCAGTTCGGCCCGCCGGTCCCGCAACTCGGCCAGCGCCTCTACCGCCGCGGCAAGCAGCTCGTCCGTCTGCTCGTCGGTCAGCGCACGCAGCACCGCCGAGGACTGCTCGTCGCGCGGCCGCAGGGCGTGCCAGAACGCGGGAGCCGGCAGGAAGCGGGTCCCGGCGGCGAACGCGCTGCCGCGGGACCCCAGCGTCACCTGGCTCAACTCACCGGTCACGGAAGGGTCGTCGGGCGCGCACAGAGTGATGGTCTGGGCCGTCTGCACGGCGACGGGCGCCGCCCCGCCCGGCATCTTGAGCGCACCGAGCGGAATGCCGTATGTCCCCTGCCATGTGACGGTCCGTCCGTCCGGTGTGCCCGCCGTCATCCGCGCCTCGGCACCCTCGCCCTGCCGGCGCACCCAGCGCCCGAGCACCGTCCCGTCCGTACCGAACGGGCTCTGCTCCAGGCCCGGTTGCAGCGGCAGCACCTCGCAGTGCTGCTGAAGGAGCGTCGCGTCCTCCTGGATCCCGGACTGCAGCAGTGCGGGCAGCGATGCCCGTCCGTGGGTGCCGGTGGCCGGGTCGTATTCGAGCCATATCTGCCGGAGCCCCTGCCGTCCCTGCCGCCAGTAGGCGGTGCCGTCACCGATCACCGGCCTGCTCGGCGGCAGCACGGTGTCACCGGCGTGCAGTACCCGGCCTCCGGTGGCCCGGCCGCCGCCCGGCAGCGGGATCGACGGGGTGCCGGCCTCCTGGCTGCTGTACCAGCGGGCGAGTTCGTCGCCGCCGAGCGTGAAGACCTCGGACGGCCGGGCCGACCAGTAGCCGTACTGCTTGTTCTCGTGCCGCCATATCACGAGGAGCTCCCCGTCCGTGAACCGGAAGTCCGGGCGCTGCCAGCGCTCCAGGGTGTGCGGGATGCGCAGGTCGTGTTCGAGCAGCACCTTTTCCGGGCCGACGACGATGACCTTGTGCCCGCGGGCGAGGATCAGCGCCGGCCAGGCCTCGGCCACGGTCAGCTCGTCGTCCTTTCCGCGCGCCGTGTCGGCGTCGAGCAGCCGCAGGCCCTCGTCCAGGGCGGGCCAGCCCAGTTCGTCCATGATGCCCGCGCGCAGGGTGCGGCCCAGGAGCGGCGCGATGGGGCACGCGGCGACGCCGGCCACCGCCTGCGGGCTGACCTGGGCGGCCACCGAGCGGAACGGGCTCAGCCGGTTGAACGCCGCCTGGGCACCCGGCAGTCCCGCCGCCTTGCCGAGGTCCGCCACGGCGTCGTCGAGCCACTCCCGCAGAAGTCCGGACAGGACCGGATGCGCGGCGAGTTGCTCGTGCAGGCCGGCGGCCCCGCGGCCGAGCGCGCCGACCGCCGCGTACAGCAGCGGCCTGCAGCGGGCGTCCGCGGCCGACGCGGCCAGGTCACGCCGGCCGGGCGCGGTGCTGCGCAGCCACTGGTCCAAGGGCACGTGTACGGGCACATCGGCTCCGGGGAACGACACAGGGACGCCCTCGGCCACGCACAGGTCGAGCAGGTCCACGTCGACGCGCGCGTGCCAGCGGTCCGCGAACAGATCGACGGCACGGCCCGCCTCCCGCAGCCGCGGTGCCATGCGCTCCACGAGTGCCAGCGTGGCCGCACAGCGGTCGGCGGCTCCGCCCCGCTTGCGGTGCATGGCCCACCGGCTGAGCCAGTCCGCGGCGTCCACGCCGTCCCCGGCCTCGTCCTCACCGGTCAGGAGGCGGTCCGCACCGCACTCCGCGAGCAGGGTCAGCCACAGAACGTCGTCCTCGGAGCTGCGGCCGAGCCCCGTCGGCATGATCTCGAGGAGGCGTACGCGCAGGGCGGGTCGCTCTTCGGTGAGCACCTTGAGCGTGGCCCGGTAGGCGGTCCAGAAAGAGGCAGGCGCCCGTACCGCGGCGGGGGAGGAGATCAGGTCCGCGACGAGGGCGCACTCCTCGGTGACCCGCGCGAGACCGGCCGCCTTGATCAGGCCACGGGCATCCTGCGGCAGCGAGGCGTGCGGCGGCATCCCGGCCGCACACCGCTCCACCGTCAACTGCCGGAACTGCGCCCAGGCCTCAACGGGGGCGAGCCGCTGCGAGAGGTCCCGCACATGCTCCTTGAGCGCCTTGACCGTGAGCGCCCCCGCGAACGCGAACTCCAGGAACACGGCCCGGCGGCGCTCCTCGTCGACCGCAAGCGCGTGTACGCGTTCCGCCTCGCGGGCCTTGCCGAAGAACGCGGCCGCGTACGTGGTGTTGTCGTGCTGCAGGAAGGTGCGCGCGGCCTGCTCGTAGAAGGTCGGCAGGAAGTGCGGCACGGCCCGGCCGAGCCGTTCGCCGAGCTCCTCGAAGCCCTCCTTCGCCGTGCCAGGGCGGGACTTGGCCTGCCGGGAGAGCCGTTCCATGTCCTTGACCAGGGCCAGCGCGTGGTGCCCGTTGGCCGGGTCGTTGACCAGCGCCCACGCCGGGAACCCGAGCGTCTCGCGGCGCACCTGTCCGACCTCGGGGGTGCCCGGCGCCCGCTCCAGGCCGAGGAACTCCAGGGCGAGGTCCTCTGCTTCACCCAGCGTCTGCGGTACCAGGCGCACGATGCGCCGGTCCTCCAGGGCGGGATGCGTATACGTGCGCGCGGTGAGTGCGTCGGCGTCCTCGCGGACCGTGGTCCCCGCGGGCAGGACCGCGCCTGCCTCGAGCAGCGCCGCCGCGGTGTCGTCGTCGTACGGGGTGGTCATGCCGCCTGCTCCTCGTCCTCGATGTCACGTCCGGCGTACAGGGCGGCAGCCATGCGCATGCCCTCCGACCAGGCGACAGGTCCCACTTCGCCGAGCTTCAGGACCCGCCCCGACGGGTCGGTCCACTGCAGCGGACCGGTCTCCGTCTCCTCGTAACCGTCGTAGTCACCGATCCAGACCCGGGCTTCGACGGCCCGCCCGTCCTCGTGCACGACGCACACCGAGCTGCCCCCGCGCACGCGGTAACCGAGCGATACGGCCCGGCCGTGCAGGAAGCGCAGCTCCTTGAACGCCCCGCCCGCGTACTCCTCGACGTGGGTGTCCTCGGCGGACAGGCCCGCCGGGCGGTGCCACACCTCGCGGAAGAGCTGCTGCGCGCGCTGCTCCACGCCGAGTTCGACGGCGAACTCGCGCAGTTCCCCGAGGTCTTCGAGCAGTACGGGATGGGGGATGCGGACGAGGTCGGGACTGATGCGCACGGTGTCACCGTCGAGGTCGACCAGACCGAGCCCCCGTTCCGCGTCGACGTCGCGCAGCAGACCGGCCACCTGCCCGTCGGGTCCGGTCACGACGAGGTCGAGCAGCGCGCGACGCCAGGCCGGGTCCGTCCACACCTGGGCGAGCACGGTGCACGGAACGGGAAGCGAACGGGCCATCCACCGCTCGACATCGGCCAGACACTCGCGCTCGTGCCGCTCGAGCCACTCGACGAGCTGGCGCAGGCCCACCACCGCGGGATCGTCCGAGATCTTGGCCGGTACGGACTTGAGCCGCCGCCCCGCCGCATTGCGGCACACGACCTTCCCGTCCTCCAGGCCGACTTCGTAGTCGCCGGCCGTCACCCACCCCATGAGCGCCTCCCCGCACTGCAGTGATCAAGTGACGGGCACTCTAGGTGAAGCCACTGACAACGCTTCCACTGAGTCCGCCCACGCCTTCGGCGCTCGCTGCGGCCCGCCCGCCGCTCCACGGGGGCGGGCGCCGGCGCAGTGCGTGGGTGACGGAGCAGGCCCCGCTCCCCACGTATCGCATCCTGAATCCACACCCCGCATACCGTCTTCCAACGGTCCGGGCACGGGATCATCACGATGGCGGTCACGGCATGGAGCCCCGGCCCCGCACTGCCTACGGTGACGGTCTCCGGGGGGAGGCCGGTCGCATGCAACGCTCTTTCAGGCAGGGCCTGTTGATCGCGCTCATCTGCGTCCTCGTGGCGGGCTGCTTCGTACCGCCGCATCCGGCCTTCGGCGACGGTGAGTCCGTACCCGAAGAGACAGCGCGCGTCCTGCTGCCGGTGCATCCCCGGCGCGACGGGACCTGGGTGGTGAACTCACCCCGGGCCGGGCTGCTCGGCCAGGACCGCACCCTGGCTCTCCGCGGTACCGAGGACAGCCCTGGCCGGCGGTTGACGCTACCGGCCGAATTCGCGCTCATCTCCGACCGGCCCGGTACGGCGCACTCGGCGCTCGTCCGTGATCTGAACATGGTCCTGGTCGGCGGCAGGGAAGGCCACCCGGGGCCGAGCGCGATCGCCGGAGTGGACCTGCAACGGGGCCGTCTTTCCTGGCGGCACGAACTGCCACCGGGCAGCCGGGTCCTCATGGGGCAGGAGTCGTTCGAACGGGTGCTGGCCTCGACCTGCCGTAGCGGATCGTGCCGTGTCACCGCGTGGGAGGTCTGGTCGGGGCGGCGCCTGTGGTCGCGGGAACTGCCCGGGGCGGAGCAGGTACTCGACGGCTGCCACGCCGATGGCTTCCTGCTTTCCCCAGGCGACGACTGCGGCCCCTTTGTGGTCACCCGCGAGCGCGTCGGCAGGCTCGACACCGAGCAGGGCAAGCCGTATTGGATCGCGCAGGTGAAGCCGCCCCGGCAGGGCAGGATCGACCGGATCATGGGCCAGGACAGGCAGGTCGTCATGGCGACCGCCCCCGCCGAGGGAAGCTGCCGGGCCACGGTCCTCGCGTCACGGGACCCGTACACCGAGGGGGTCGACGGCTGGCAGCACTCCTTCGTCTGGCATCAGCCCCAGGCGCCCCTCGACCCTCACACCGGCTGCCGCTGGGATCGCGCACTGCCGCTGCTCTTCGGGACCACACTCGTGCTGCCGGACGTGCGGGGAACCCTGGTCGCCACTCCGTACCACCGCTTCGGGACCTCCCAGCGGCTGGCCCCGGGCGAGTATCTGTACACCAACGGCACTCTTCCCCTGATCATTCGCAGTGCCTCCCGCCCCGACCGATTGCTGCACCCCCGGCCCGGCGAGCGCGTACGTCCGCGAGGGCTCAGTCCGGCGGCGCGCATGGTGGCAAGAGACTTCTGGCAGGACGGCGAACGCCTGCGACTGTTCGGCTGGAAAGGCGAGACCCTGTGGGAAGGCCGCTCGACCTGTCGGGCATTCTCGCCGGCGCCGCCGATGAAGAGCGGCAGCTCGGTCCTGTACTGCGACGGCGACGACCTCGTGACCGTGTCACCGGCCCCCTCCGACTGACGGAGGGCCGCGGTGAGCGGGATCGCCAGAGGGCGGTGGTGGGGACGGCGGAGAGCACGGCCGTGGTCCCGGCCGGACCGTACTCATCGCCGTGCGCGGACTGCCGCCTTTGCTACGGCTCACCCGTGAACGGAGCGGAAGCGCGCGAGGAGCGGACCGAACCCGCCGGACCGGATCCGGTGGCGGCCGGCCACCGCAAGGGGCCGCGCCGCCGAGGTGAGGAGCTTCGCGGCCCCGCCGGACGCCTGCGCGGCGATGCGCCGGCCCTGCTGCGCCACGGCGCGAAGAGCCTCAGCGGGCTCTTCGGCGAGGCCGTGCGCGGACTGATGGCCGAAAGCCTCACTGGCCCCTTCGCGCGAACGTAACCAGAACCCCACGCGATCGGTCGGCGTTGCCGCAGATCGTGGCCGGCGGTATGCGGTGTTGTGTGCCGATCGGCCCCCACGGCAGGGCCGCCGCAGGTGATCGCTCTGCCTCTGCAAAGGGTTCGATTGCTCTTTGCGATCTTGTTGCGCGGTCCCGTTCGGCCCATCTAGTGTGCTGGGAACGTCAGTTCGGCGAGGGGCTCGCATGAAGGAAAACCGGTACCGCGTCCTGGTTGCCGGTTACGCGGTCTCCTCCTACGGCACGTTTCTCAACGTGGTCGCGCTCAACCTGTACGTGTACGCGGTCACGGATCGAGCCCTCGCGGTCGGCGTTTTCATGGCCGTGCGGCTCGCCGCGGGCTTCCTCGCCGGTCTCGTCGCCGCCACCGTTTTGTCCCGCTGGGCCGCCAAGCCCGTGATGCTCTGGGCGAATGTGGTCCAGGCGGCGGCTCTGCTGCTGCTCGTGTGCGCGCCCGACGGCATGCGCACCGCCTCGCTGTTCGTCGTCTCGGCGGTGATCGGCGGCGCCAGCACGCTCTTCATGGTGGCCTTCCGCAGCTCGATCCCGGACATGGTCGAGGAGGGCCGGCACACCTGGGCCAACTCGCTCATGGTGAGCGGCCGTTCGCTCGCGATGGTCGCCGGGTTCGCCTCCTCGGGCGTGGTCGTCTCGCTGCTCGGCTACACCGTCGCCTTCCTCGTCGACATGGTGAGCTTCCTCGTCTGCGCGGCCACGGTGGCGTTGCTGCAACTGCCCACCCGCGTACGGCCGAAGGAGAAGGAAGAGGCCAAGACGGGCGGCCGGCGGCTGCCGGCCAGCCTGGTCGCGCTCGGCGCCGCCCCCGTCATCGCCCTCATGGTGGCGCTGCGGGGAATCGACGCCCTCGGCTCCTCCTCGCACAACGCGGCGCTCCCCGTGTACTCCAGCAATCTGGACACCGAGAATCCCGCGGTGTTCGTCAGCGTCTTCTGGTGTGTGTGGGCGCTGGGCAATGTGCTGGTGCAGCAGGTGGTGCAGCGGTACGTGAAGAAGTCGGGCCGCTCGGTGGGCGCTCTGGGCTTCGGGCTCGGCACCATCGCCATGTCGGCCACCTTCATCCTCGCCTTCGCCGGGTTCCCCTGGGTCGCGGTCGTCGTGATCGCGCTGCTCGCGGGCGCCGCCGACGGCGTCACCGAAGTCTCGTACAGCTCGCATCTGCAGACCCTGCCGGCCGGTCTGCGGACCCATGCGTTCGGCCTGTCGGCAACCGTGGAGAACCTCGGCTTCGGCGTCGGCATGATCGCGGTCGCGGCCGCGCTGGACGTCTTCTCGCCGCTGGCCGTGGTGGGTGTCGCGCACGGCCTCGCCATCGTGGTCGCGGTGGCCTTCGTCGTGCAGGTCCTGCGGCAGCGGTCGCGGGGGAGGAACGGGGAGGGAGTCGGCGATGACGGACCGGCGCGTGGCGGTAGTCGGGATGGCGCTGAGGTTTCCGGGAGCTGACTCGCCCGAGGTGTACTGGCGGGACATCGCCGCCGGTGTCACCCGCGTACGGAAGTTCACGGAGGCCGAGTTCGCGGCGGCCGGAATACCCGAAGAGACCTACCGCGAGCCGGAGTTCACGGGCGCGAGCGCGCTGCTGCACGGGATCGACGGCTTCGACGCCGCGTTCTTCCGGATGAGCGGGCGCGAGGCAACGGTCACGGACCCGCAGCAGCGCCTCTTCCTGGAATGCGCGTGGCACGCCCTGGAGGACGCCGGATACGCGGGCACCGGAGCGCGCGTCGGGGTGTACGCGAGCGTCGGTTACCGCCTGTACTCGCTGCACAGCTATCTCGCGCAGAACATCGACACGGACCGGTGGGCCGAGGACTGGACGGCCACCAAGCAGATCCAGGTGGGCAACTACCCGGATTTCACGGCCAATCGGGCCGCGTTCCGGCTCGGCCTCGACGGCCCTGCGGTCAATGTCGCCACGGCCTGTTCCAGCGCCCTCGTCTCGGTCCACCTGGCCTGCCAGGCACTGCTCGCGGGCGACGCGGAGCTGATGGTGGTCGGCTCGGCCGCGCTGCATCTGCCGCAGATCACCGGACACCGGCACGTCCGGGGCTCGACGCTCTCGCCCACCGGCGCGGTCCGCGCCTTCGACGCGGAGGCCGACGGCACGGTGGGCGGCAACGGGGTGGCCGCGGTGGTGCTCAAGCCGCTGGAGCGCGCACGTGCCGACGGGGACACCGTGCATGCGGTGATCCTCGGCTCGGCGGTCACCAACGACGGTGCGGACAAGGCCGGTTTCGCCGCTCCCGGGGTCGCGGGGCAGCGCGACGCGGTGCTCGGCGCACTGGAGTCGGCCGGGGTGACGGCGGAGTCGATCGGCTACTTGGAAGCCCATGGGACGGGCACCTTGAAGGGCGATCCGATCGAGTTCACCGCGCTCACCGAGGCCTTCCGGCGGCACACCGGCCGCAAGGGCTTCTGTGCGCTCGGCTCGACGAAGCCGGCCATCGGGCATCTGGACAGCGCCGCGGGCCTGGCCGGCCTGATCAAGGCGATCCTCGTGCTGCGCCACGGCGTCGTACCGCCGCTGGTGAACTACACCCGGCCGAACCCCCGGCTCGCCCTGGAGGACAGCCCGTTCGTGCTGCCGCGCGCCACCATGCCCTGGCCTCTCGCCCCCTCTGCCCCTCGCCGTGCGGGCGTGCACTCCATCGGCATGGGAGGCACCAACGCGCACGTGATCCTGGAAGAGGCGCCACCCGCGCCTCGCCGTGAACAGCACTCGCCGTCAGGCGAGCAGGACGCTGTGCCCGGCCTGCTCCCGCTGTCCGCCCGCGACCCCAAGGCCCTTGAGGAGTACGCCCGTTCCTTCCATACGGCGCTGATACGGGACCCGGGGCTCGACCCCGCCGATCTCCTGACCACGACCGCCCTCGGCCGCGGTCACTTCGAGCACCGGCTGGTGGTGACCGGCTCGGGGACACGCGGGCTCGCCGAGGGCCTTGAGGCGTTCCTCGCCGGGCGGCCCGCGGATGCCTTGTACCGCACCGGCGTGGTGAACGGCGAGGTTGGTCCCGTGTTCCTGTTCAGCGGGCAGGGCGGGGCCGTACCGGGCATGGCGGCCGCGCTCGCCGAACGCTTCCCGGTCGTGGCCGAGACCCTGGACCTCTGCGCACGGATCCATCGCGACGAGACCGGTGAAGAGGACTTCCTGGCGCGGCTCGTCGCGGGCGAAGGGCCCGGGCGGTGGGACACGGCGTTTGCGCAGCCGGCCCTGTTCGCCTTCCAGATGGCGCAGGCCCGGCTGTGGCGCCGGCTCGGGGTGCGTCCCGCGGCGGTCGCCGGGCACAGCGTCGGCGAGTACGCGGCCCTGTGCGTGGCCGGGGCGCTGTCACTCGAGGACGGCATGCGGCTCCTGTGCCGCAGGGGCCGGCTCATGCAGGACACCGAACCCGGGGCGATGCTCGCGGTGTTCGCCCCGTACGACCGCGTCCGGGCGCTGCTCGACGCGCTCGACGGCTCCGTCGAACTGGCCGTGTCGAACGGGCCCGCCCACCATGTCCTGGCCGGCCGCCCGGAAGCCGTCGCGGCGGCACGCGCCCGCCTCACCGATGTCCCCTGCGAAGAGCTCCCGGTCGACCGCGCCTTCCACTCCGCACTGCTCGCCCCGGTACTCGACGAGCTGCGCACGGTGGTGGAGAAGAGTGAACTGCGGGCGCTGGACGTCGAGTTCGTCTCAGGGCTCGACGGCCGGGTGCGCGCCCCCGGTTGGCGACCCGACGCCGACTATCTGGTCCGCCAGGCCCGGCACACCGCCGACTTCGGCGCCGTCCTGCGGGCGCTCGCCGACCGCTCCGTACTCCTCGAACTCGGCCCCGGCGCGCCCCTGACCGGTATGGCGCGACGCGCGCTGCCCGAGGTGCCGTGTCTGCCCACGCAGGGGCGGGCGCGCGGCGTCACCGGCCTCTGGGCGGCCGTGGCGGGACTGCACTGCGCCGGAGCCGAGCTCGACTGGGACGCGCTCCTGGCCGGCTGCGGGGGTCGCCGGATCCCGCTGCCCACCTACCCCTTTCACCACCGCTCCTACTGGACGGGCACGCCGCCCGCTCCCGTACCGCAGAAGGAGATGTTCTCAGTGGACTCCTCGACCGCACAGGACAGCACTGTTCTGGCCCGTGTGCGCGAACTCGCCGCACGCCAGCTCGGCTTCGACCTCGCCGAGGTGACGCCGGCAGGGACGTATGTCGGGCTGGGCGCCGACTCTCTGCAACTGATCGGCATGCTGCGGCAGCTGGAGGCCGAGTTCGGGGTCAGGATCGCGATACGCGAGATCCTGGAGGAGGCGGGGACGCCCGAGCTCACCGCGCGCCTGATAGCGGAGCGCAGGGAGCGGCCCGTGCCGGCGCCGCGGGCCGAGGTGATCACGCCCGCGAAGACCGAACCGGCCGTGTCCACGGCGACTGCAACCGCCGCGCCCGTGACGCCTGCCCCGCCCGTCACGCCCCCGCAGGATCCGGCCGCCGGCACATGGGCCACGCGCGCCGAGATCGCCGAACTCACCCGGCAGGTCAATCTGTTGGCCGAGACGCAGGCGGCGATGCTGACCCAGCTCTCGGAAGCCGTTGCCCTGCTGGGCGCGGGACGTGCGGCCGAATGAACACCACAGCGGCGGACCGTGCCGCCGAGCTCTCACGAGCCCTGACGGAACAGCTGAACCGCGCCAAAGAGGCGAAGGCCGAAGCGCAGGCAACGGAGATCACCGGCGCCGAAGTGCACGGCCCCCGCGTGAGCCTCCCCGAGGGCTCCGGCATGGCGGGGGACCGGGCCGACGAGCGGCAGCGGGCCCATGCCGCCCAGCTCGCGCGGGAGTTGAGCGAGCGCACCCGTACCTCCAAGGAGACGGCGCAGCGGCAGCGTGCCGTGCTCGCCGACAGCCGGGCCGCGGTGGGCTTCCGCCGATCCACCAAGGAGACCCTCTACCCGCTCGCGGCCCGGTCGGCCCGCGGGGCCCGCCTGACCGATGTCGACGGCAACGACTACACCGACATCACCATGGGTTTCGGCGCTCTCCTCTTCGGCCACGAACCCGAGTTCGTCACCGAGGCCGTGCAGGCGCATCTCGCGAACGGCCTGAGGTTCGGGCCCCGGCCCGTCGAGGCCGGTGAGGTCGCCGAGCGGCTCGCCCGCCTGACCGGACTGCAGCGCGTCGCCTTCGCGAACTCCGGCACGGAGGCGAACTCCGCCGCGATCCGGCTCGCCCGCGCCGCGACCGGACGCGACCGCGTGGTGATGTTCCGCGGCTCCTACCACGGGCACATCGACACGGTGCTCGGCCGCCCAGGACCCGACGGCCTGCGGGCCGTTCCGGTCTCGCGCGGCATCCCGGAGAACGCGGTCGCCGATCTGCTCGTCCTCGAATACGGCAGCCAGGAGGCCCTGGACACCATCGCCGCCCACGCCGACACGATCGCCGCCGTGGTCGTGGAGCCGGTGCAGTGCCGCAACCCAGGCCTGCGTCCGCTCGCTTTCATGGCGCAGCTGCGGGAGCTGACCGAGCGGCGCGGCATCGTCCTGCTCTTCGACGAGATGCTCACCGGCCTGCGCCCGCACCCGCGCGGCGCACAGCACCACTTCGGCGTGGTCCCCGACCTCGCCACGTACGGCAAGGCGCTCGGCAGCGGCTTCCCGATCGGCGCCATCGCAGGCCGCGCCGACCTGCTCGACGGCGTCGACGGCGGCTACTGGCGCTACGGCGACGACAGCCGCCCGGAGGCCGAGACCACGTTCTTCGGCGGAACGTATATGCAGCATCCGCTGTCGATGGCCGCCGCCAAGGCCGTGCTCACCCACCTGGAGGCGGAAGGTCCCGCGCTCCAGGAAGGGCTCAACGCCCGCACCGACGCACTCGCCCACGACCTCAACACCTTCTTCCGCGAGGAGGAATTCCCGCTGGAAATGGCCCATTTCGGGTCCATGTTCCGCTTCAAGCACCGCGCCGACATGGAGCTGCTCTACCAGCACCTGCTTCTGCGCGGGGTCTACGTATGGGAATGGCGCAGCTTCTATCTCTCGACCGCCCACACCGACGCCGATGCCGAACGGGTCGCTTCCGCCGTCAAGGACTCGCTGCGGGCCCTGCGGACCGGCGGCTTCTTCCCGCGTACGAGCCCCGCCCCGCGTCCGGTCCCGCGCCCCGCACCCCAACCGGCGCGCCCCGCTCCCGACTTCGGTGTCTACTTCTTCGGGGACTACCCCGACAGCGAGGACACCTCGGAGGCGTACGAGCGGATCGTCGGCACCGCGCGCTTCGCGGACGAGCGGGGCTTCAGCTCGGTGTGGATCCCCGAGCGGCACTTCCACTCCTTCGGCGGCCTCTTCCCCAACCCGGCCGTGCTCGCCTCGGCCCTGGCCCGTGAGACGGAGCGGATCCGCCTGAACGCCGGCTCCGTGGTCCTTCCGCTGCACGACCCGGTGCGGGTCGCCGAGGAGTGGGCGGTCGTGGACCGGCTCTCCGGCGGGCGGGTCGGGCTCGGCTGCGCGACCGGCTGGCACGCGCAGGACTTCGCCCTGCACCCCGACCGTTTCGCACGCCGCACCGAGGTGGCCTTCGCGCACCTGGACGAGGTCCGTGCGCTGTGGGCCGGCGGCACGGTGCGGCGGACGAGCGGTGACGGCAGTTCCGTCGACGTCCGCACATATCCGCGTCCCGTACAGGAACAGCCGCCCCTCCATCTCGCGACCTCAGGGCGGCGTGCCTCGTACGAGGAGGCGGCCCGCCGCGATCTGGGCATCGTCACGAACCTGATGCACCAGACCGTGCCCGAACTCGCGGAGAACATCGCCCACTACCGCGCCACACGCGCCCGGCACGGCCTCGACCCGGACGCGGGCCGGGTCACCGTCCTGCTGCACACCTACCTCGGCGAGGACCACACCACCGCCCGCGAGCAGGCCCGCGAACCGATGCTCCGCTATCTGCGCTCCTCGCTGCAGATGCGCTCCGCCGCCGGCGCCGTCGCCGACGGGCCCGAGCAGGTGGCGCAGGCGAGCGACGAGGACCTGGACTACCTCTTCCTGCGCGCCTACGACCGCTACTGCGACGAACGCGCACTCATCGGCACCCCTCAGACCTGCGCCCCGGTGGTGGCGGCTCTGCGAGCGGCCGGGGTCGACGAGATCGCCGCGCTGGTGGACTTCGGGATGCCGGGGGACCTGCTGCGGTCCGGTCTCGAGCACTTGGACGCGCTGCGGATCGCCGCTCAGGACGAGGACTCCGAAGCGGTGGGGGCTGTCCGGGCCGCACCCGAGTCGAGCGCCCCCGCGACCGCCGCCCAGCGCAGGCTCTGGCTCGCCGCCCAGCTGATCGGTGACCGCTCCGCGTACAACGAGATCCAGTCCGTACGCCTGCACGGCAGGCTCGACGTCCCGGCGCTCACCGCCGCCGTCGACGACCTGGTCGACCGGCATGCGGGACTGCGCACCGTCTTCCGCGCGGGCGGCGCCGACGGCCTGCTCCAGCAGGTCGTACGGGACGCGCCCCGCGCCTCGCTGACGGTGACCGACGTACGGGGGCAGGACTCCGGGACGGCGATCGCGCAGGTGCTGCGCGAGGAGAGCACCAGGCCCTACGACCTCGCCGAAGGGCCGCTGTTCACGCCCCGGCTGGTGTCGTCGGCCGACGACGACCATGTTCTGGTGCTCGGCCTGCACCACCTGATCACGGACGGACATTCGGCGCGGCTGCTCGCCGACGATCTGCAGGAGTTCTACACGGCGCGCGTGGAGGGCCGCCCTGCGCGCTTCGACGGGCCCGCGGGCACCACGCTCGAAGCGCCCGAACCCCCCACGGGGAACGAGGACTTGGAGTGGTGGCTGAAGTACCTGGCACCGCTGCCGCCCGTCCTCGCCCTGCCGACGGACCGGCCGCGCGGCCGCCGCGTGACGGGCGCCGGTGCCGCGGCCGAACTCGACCTCGACGCCACCCGGTCGCGTGCGCTGCAGGAGTGGAGCGGCCGGCACGGCGTCACGCTGTTCGCCACGCTCCTGACCGCCTGGCACCTGGTGCTGCGGGAACGCTCCGGGCTCGACGAGTTCCTCGTGGGCTCCACGTTCGGACGGCGCGCACCCGGCGCCGAGCACACCGTCGGCTTCCACGCGGCGGTGCTGCCGCTGCGCGCCGCGCTCACGGACGGGATGCCGGTGGCGGATGCCGTACGGGCCACACGGGACGCCCTGTTCGACGCCGACCGGCACCAACACGTCGACCTGGACGAGCTGTTGACCCGGATCCATCCTGACCCGGGCAATCCGCGCCCGCTCATCGCGGTCTCCGCGGACCTGGACACGGCGCCGCTGACCCGGATCACGCTGCCGGGCCTGAGGGCCGGGCAGACCGCGGGCGGCACCTCGTCCGCGCCCCTGGAGCTCGCCCTGATGGCGGTGCGCACACCGAGCGGCCTGCGGCTGCGGATCCGCTACGACTCCGATCTCTATGACGCCGGGACCGCACACGGGTATCTGGAGGACCTGGACCGGGTGCTGTCCGCGCTGACGGAAGGCGGGGCGGAGTTCGTACGGGACACCCGTGCGAAGCCCGCTCGCGAGGAGTGGGCGGACGCGGCGCCCCAGGTCGAGGAGAGCCACCAACTGCCGTCAAGCATCGAGCGGTTGCGTCACATCTGGCAGACCCTCCTCGACGTCGACGAGGTGCCGGACGAAGCCAACTTCTTCGATCTCGGCGGCAACTCGATCCTGGCGATCCGGCTCGTGAACCGCGTCCGGGACGAGCTGGGGGCCGAGGTGCCCCTCGCGGAGTTCTTCGCCGACGCGACGTACGGGGCGATGGCGCGTCGGCTCGACCTGACGAGCGGCGAGCCTCGGCGTGCGGAGGGGGACACCCCCGAGGCCGTCGTCGACCGCGCCCCCGTCAGCCCCCAACAGGACCGCATGATCGCGGGCCACTACGGCTTCCCGCAGGCTCAGGTCTGGAACATCCCCACGCGTATCCGCTTCAAGGGCGACCTCGACCCGGACGCGCTGCGCACGGCGCTGGGCCAACTCGTCGAGCGCCACCATGCGTTGCGCACCCGCTACCACCAGGACACCGACGAGGCCTGGTGGCAGGAGGTGGTCGCCGCACCCGCGCCCAAGCTGCGCGTCGACGACCTGTCACGACTCGCCCCGGACAAGGCGCGGGCCCGTGCCGACGCGGTCTGCCGGCGCCTGGCGGCCGAGCCCTTCGACCTGACCGTGCCCACCTTTCCGCGGACCCGGCTGCTGCGGGTGACGCAGGACGAGTGGGTGCTGATGTTCGTGCTGCACCACATCAGCGCCGACGGCTGGTCCGTCTCCGTCCTCGTACAGGAGCTGGCCGAGCTCTACACGGCCGCCGCCGCAGGCGTTCCGCACACGCTGCCCGCGCCCTCCCTACAGGCCACGGATTACGCACGCGAGCAACTCGCCCTGTACGACAGCGCGGCGCAGGCGCGCCGCGCCGCGTTCTGCGCCGACTATCTGCAGGGCGTGCCCTGCCGCCTCGACACCCCCACCGACCGGCCGCGTCCCGAGCGGCTCAGCGGTGACGGCGGCACGGTGCGGGGAACCGTGTCCGGGCCGCTGCGCGCAAGGATCGAGGAGGTCGCCGCCGCCGCACACATGACGCCGTTCGCGGTCGCCGCGGCCGCGCTCGGTGTGCACCTGGCCCGGCTGGCCGGCGAGCGGGACGTCCTGCTCGCCGTCCCCTACGCGAACCGGGAGGGCACGGCCGCCGACTCGCTCGTCGCGATGGTGTCCACCTCGGTGATGGTGCGCGTACGGATCGAGCCGGACGAGTCCTTCGCCGAGCTCGTGACGCGGATCGGCGCCGAGTCGCTGGCCGTCATGGCCCATGTGCTGCCCACCGCACGCATCATGCAGGCGATGCGGGACGCGGGCGCGGAAGAGGTGCCTGACCGGGTGCCGAACGTCCTCGCGTTCCAGAACTACGCCGACACCGACGTCGAGATCCCCGGGCTCGGCATCGAGGTCGAAGACCTCGCGCCACCGGTCGCCCGCGCCGAGCTCGTCTTCGGACTCTCGCCGCGCCGCGACCCGGCGCGCGGTATGCGCACCTTCCTCGAATACTCGGCCGACCTGTGGGACGAGGAGAGCGCCGAGCAACTCCTCTCCTCCTACATCACGCTGGCCGACGAGCTGTGCGCCCGTCCCGAACGGCCCCTGGCGGCCTGGCTCCACCCTCTCCCGACGAACCAGGAAGCGGATTCCCTATGACAGTGTCCGGCAACGACATGACCGTGTCCGGCGAGGCGGAAAGGACGCGACCCGCCGCGGACGACCACGTGACCGACCTCCTCGCGTTCCTGCGCGACAGCCCCTCGCCCTACCACGCGGTGGCCCAGGCGGCGCGGCGCCTGGAGAAGGCCGGTTTCACCGAGCTGACCGGGACCGAGAAATGGACCGGCAGCGCGGGCGGCCGCTACCTGGCGAAGGGCGGTGCGCTGATCGCCTGGTACGTCCCCGAGGACGCGCCCGCGCACGCCCCGTTCCGCATCATGGGCGCGCACACCGACTCACCGAACCTGCGGGTCAAGCCGACTCCCGACACCGGTGCGGCCGGCTGGCGGCAGATCGCCGTCGAGATCTACGGCGGCGTGCCGCTGAACACCTGGCTCGACCGTGACCTCGGCATCTCCGGCCGGCTCACGCTGCGCGACGGCAGTCAGCCGCTCGTCCTGCTCGACGAACCACTCCTTCGCGTACCGCAGTTGGCGATCCATCTCGACCGCGGTGTGAACGACGGACTCGCCCTGGACCGTCAGCGCCAGACCCAGCCCGTCTGGTCGCTCGGCGCCCCGGAGCAGGGCGCGCTGCTCGCCCGCGTCGCGCGGGCCGCCGGGATCGACGCGTCCGATGTGCTCGGCTGGGACCTGATGCTGCACGACACACAGGAGCCCGGGCTGCTCGGTGCCCGGCGCGAGTTCCTGGTCTCGTCCCGCCTCGACAACCTGGTCTCGGTGCACGCGGGCGTCACCGCGCTGATCAACTCCGTCGGGACGGCCGGCTCCCGGATACCGGTGCTCGCCGCCTTCGACCACGAAGAGGTCGGCAGCGGATCCGAGACCGGCGCCCAAGGGCCGCTCCTGGAAAGGGTGTTGAGTCGCTCGGTCGCGGCGCGCGGCGGCAGCAGGGAGGACTGGGAGCGGGCGCTCGCCGACGCCCTGTGCGTCTCCGCCGACATGTCGCACGCCATCCACCCCAACTACGCCGAGCGGCACGACCCCGACAACCACCCGCTGCCCAACGGCGGCCCGGTGATCAAGGTCAACGTCAACCAGCGGTACGCCACCGAGGGCACCGGCTACGCCGCGTTCGTCTCCGCCTGCGAACGGGCCGGGGTGCCCTGGCAGCGGTTCGTGTCGAACAACGCCATGCCGTGCGGCACGTCCATCGGCCCGCTCACCGCCGCCCGCCTCGGCGTCACGACCGTCGACGTGGGTGTGCCGGGTCTGTCCATGCACTCGGCCCGCGAACTCGTCGGCACCCACGATCCGGGCCACCTGGCGCGTGCGCTGGGCGCGTTCGTGACGGCCGGGTGAGGGCGTGAGCGCGAAGACCTTCACGCTCAAGGGCGCCGCACCGGAGCACGCCGCGCTGCGGTTGCTGCTCGTCCCGCACGCCGGCGCGGGCGCGGCGAGCGGCTCCGGCTTCGCCGCGCACGCCCCCGCCGACTGGCTGGTGGCGACGGCACGGCTGCCCGGCCGCGAGTCCCGCGTACGCGAGCACACCGAGGACCTGGCGGACCTGGTCGCGGATGTCACCGCCACCCTGCGCGCCCTGCCCGGCACCGCGCCGCTGATCGTCGTCGGGGTCTGCTCGGGCGCGATCCTCGCCCTGGAGGCCGTACGGGCTCTGCAGTCCGAGGGGGACAACGCGGTCACCGGGTTCGCGGCGGTGTCCCAATGGGCGGTCGACCGGGCACCCGACCCGGGCCGGCCGCGGCTGCGCGACACCGACGATCCCGTACGGATTCTCGCCCTGCTACGGGAGTTCGGCGGCGTTCCCGACTCGCTCGCGGCCAACGAGGAGATGCTGGAGCTGTTGCTTCCGCCGATCCTCGGGGACATGCGGGCCGTCGAGGAGTACGCGACGGCCCCGGAACCGCGGCTCGCCTGCCCGCTGCTCACCGTGTTCGGGGACGAGGACCCGCTCTGCCCGGAGGAACGCACCGAGGGCTGGGAGCTGTTCGCGGAGCACAGCCGCACGGTGTGGGTGCCCGGGGGCCACATGCTCCTCACGGACAGCCCGGCGCTCCTCGTGGACGCGCTCGCGGGAAACCTCGACCACTTCACCGCAGACCAGCGAGAGACGGCCCGTTCGTGAACGAAGCACACCTCCCGTCCGGCGCCCACCCTCGCGTGGACGCCCTGCTCCTCGAACGCTGGGACCGTACGCCTGCCCTGCCCGCCCTGATCGCAGGCGAACAGACGGTCACCATGGGCGAGTTGAAGGAGCGGGTCCTTCGCGCCGCCGGGGCCTTGCGCGCGCACGGGGTGGGTCCCGGCGCCCGGGTCGTCGTGCACCACGAGCGGTCCGTGGACTTCGTGGTGGCGATCCTGGGCGTCGCGTTCGCCGGGGGAGCGCACGCGTCCCTCGACCCGAGAGACCCTGCGTCGCGGGTCCTCGCCACGGCGCGGGACTGCGCACCGAAGGCCGTACTCACCAACTCCCTCCTCGGGGAACGCTTCTCGGCCCTCGAAGGCGTGCCGGTGCTCACCCCGCAGGACTGCGCCTCCCATGCCTCCGCCCCACCGGCGCACGGCTCGCCCGACGACCCCGTGACGCTCATCTACACCTCGGGTTCCACCGGCGCGCCGAAGGCATCGCTGATCAGCCACCGCGCGCTGGTCTCCCGCCTGCACGCGCTGCAGACCACGAACCGTCTGGACGAGCGCGACCGGATGGTCCACCACACGGCCTGCAGCTTCGACATGCACCTCGGCGAGCTCTACTGGCCGCTGCTCGCGGGCGCCGCGGTCGTCCTCGCCGAACCGGACCGGCAGCGCGACGCCGACCATCTGGCCGCCCTGCTGCGAGACCACGCCGTCACCACTCTGTACTGCGTGGTCTCCCTGCTCGACCTCTTCCTGCGCGCCCGCCCGTCCACCGAGCGCTATGACGGTCTGCGCCAGGTCCTCACCGGCGGAGAGCCGCTCCCGCCGGAACTCGTGACCCGCTTCCACGCCCGCTCGACCGCGACCCTGACGAACCTGTACGGGCCCAGCGAGTGCACCATCCACTGCACGACCTGGCTGTGCCCACGCGATCCGGACCCGAAGACCGTCCTGATCGGCAGCGCGGTCCCGGAGACGGACCTGCGGGTGTGCGACGGCGAAGGCAACCCGGTGCCGGACGGCGAGCCGGGCGAGCTGTACATCGGAGGCGCCGGACTCGCCCTCGGCTATCTCGGCCGTCCGGACCTCACGGCCGAACGCTTCGTCAGCACACCGCACGGCCGCATGTACCGCTCCGGCGACCTGGTGCGGGTCGCCGGGCCCGGCGGTGCCCTCGAGTTCCTCGGCCGGGTCGACCGGCAGGTGAAGATCCGCGGCATCCGGATCGAGCCGGGGGAGATCGAGGCAACAGCCCTGCTGTGCCCCGGAGTCGCCCAGGCTGCGGTGGTCGCCCACGGCACGGGCGACCGCAAGGCACTGGCGGCGTTCGTGGTACGTGCGGCAGACGGACCCGCCGATCCGGGTCTGGCGGACCGCGTGCGCGAGCACACGCGCGAACGGCTTCCGCAGTACATGGTCCCGCGCACGGTCGAGGTCCTGGACGAGCTGCCGCTGACCGCCAACGGGAAGCTGGACCGGGCCGCGTTGGAAAAGCGGGCGGCGGCATCGGCCCCGGCGTTCCGGGCGGAAGGGCCCACCGCTCGCCCTGACCTGGACTCTCTCGTACGCGAAGTCTGGCAGGACGTGCTGGGCACCGACGCGATCGCACCGGACGACGACTTCTTCGACATCGGAGGCGACTCGTTCGGCGTCGTACGGGTGATGGAGCATCTGCACGAGCGTCTCGCGACCCGTGTCCCGCTGGCCGTGCTGCTGCGCAACCCCACACCGCAGTCCTTCACCGAAGCGCTGCGCGAGCTCGTCGGCGGCGGCTGAGCCGGTACGCACGACCGAGGGGCGGCGGCTTCTGCCGTCGCCCTTCGGCGTACCCCCTCCTGATGAGGCCCCGCGCCTACGGCCGCACGTGCGCCGGCGGCGTGTCGGTCGTGCACTCCAGCGGTTCGTCGGTGGGGACGAGCCGTTCGATCGAGCCGGGGTTCCCGCCCACCTCGGCCAGTTGGGCCTCGGTGAGGAACCCGATGAACAGCTGGGTGTTCTCGGGCATGGCCGAGGGCGTGTACACGAAGGTCACCTTGCCGTCCTCGCCCCGCTCGCCCCTCATCACCTTGTCCACGCCGGGGCCGATGCCGCTCGGATCGAGGTCCGCGTCCCCCGGCCCCTTGCAGAACTCGCCGACCTTGATCAGGACCGGGAACCCGGCTTCCCGCAGCGTCGCCTCCAGGCCCGCGTGGTCCTTGAAGTACGCGTCCTTGCCGAAGGTCGTCACATGGACGGTGCCGTCGGTCTTGGTGTCCACGCTGTACGCGGCGGTACGGACGTGCACCGCCCCCGCGCCCGTGCTGTCGCCGGCCGTCGGCGGCGCCGTGGCCGGGTTGCCGTATCCCTGCACACCGAGGGCGACTCCCGCGGCCGCGACGGCGACCACCGCGGTGCCCGCGACGCGCCGCCTGCGACGGCGGGCCCGGCCCGCCGACTCGATGTGCTCCAGGGGCGTCCCGGAGGTCACGTCGTCGAGAGAGCTCCGCAGTGTGTCGAGCAGGTCCAAGTCCTGCTGGTTCAGGTCCTGTTGGTTCATCGGTCTTCCTCCGGGGATCGTGCGGGCACGAGCTGGCCGCGCAGCGTCGCGACGGCCCGCGACAGGTGGGCGGTCACGGTGCCCGGGGCGATCCCGAGCGCCGCCGCGGTCGCCTCGGTGTCCAGGTCGAGGAAGACCCGGTAGGCGATCACCTCCCGCTGCCGTGGAGGCAGTCGGCGCAGCGCGGAGAGCAGTCCGGGGTCCACGGAGTCGTCGCCCGGCGTGCACGGGACGTCCGGCACACCGTCCGAGGCGACTTCACGACGGCGCTTGCGCCACCACGAGACACGGGTGTTGAGCGCCGTGCGGACGACCCAGGCGCGCGGCGCCGGGTGCCGGCCGACCTTCGGCCAGGCCACCCAGGCGCGGGTGAACGCCTCGGCGACGAGGTCCTCGGCGAGGTGCCGGTCGCCGACGCTCGCGAGCACGGCCCGCAGGCACGCGTCCCGGTCGGCGCGGTAGAAGTCCCTGAACTCCAGCTGCTTCACGCTCCCTATACGCAGGGGCAGGGCGATTCGCTTACACGCAGGGATGCAGAGCCTATTGCGGTCCGGCCGGTCTGGGAGCCCCCAGCCGTCCCGCCCCGCGCCGTCGCCCGAGGAGCTCCGCGAGACCCCGGCGGGTCGCCGCGACCACCACGCGGTCCTCGCGGCTGAGGACGTGGCCCGGGTGGAGGTCCCAGACGAGGCCGGGGGCGTGGCCCTGGCTGTAGGGCGGCGGGCCGTTCGACAGGTCGGGGAGGCGCTGGGCGGGCGAGGAGGTGTCGAGGGCGACCACGCGCCACGTGCCGGGACGGAAGGCCTCCTCGACCGTACGGTCGAGGAGTTCGGGGTGGTCGGCCACGTCGAGCGCGGCGAACAGGAGCACCTTGCGTTCCACGGGGATCGCGCCGATGATCCGCCGGCCCATCATCGCGCCGGCGAACGCGGGCGCGGCCAGCGTGGAGACGCTGCGGCTGCGGGTCTGTGCGCCGGGATGCGCGGTGCGCAGCGTGCGGTAGACGGCGAGGGCGAACTCGTCGTCGTACAGGCGCAGTACGGCACCCACGTCCGGCTTCACCGAGCGCGCGTACAGCGCCGCCTCCAGGTTGGTGGTGTCGACGCTGGTGAGCGCCAGAAGTGCATGGGCGCGATGGATCTTCGCCGCCTCCAGGACGCCCTCCTCCGTGGCGTCGCCGAGCACCACCGGCACCCGCAGTCTGCGGGCGTGCGGGATGCCGCGGGCCTCCGGGTCCTCCTCCACGCACACCACGGGGATGCCGAGTTCGCGCAACCGGGTCAGGACGCGAGTGCCGATCTTGCCGAGGCCGAGCAGGACGACATGTCCGGAGAGCCCGCGCGGAGGCCTGCGCAGGGCCGCAGCCGTACGGAACGTGCCGAAGGCTTCCAGGGCCGCGGCGAGCAGCACGGGAAGCAGCAGCAACCCGGCCAGGGCGGCGAGCAGTTGGAGGATCTGGCGGCTGTGGGGTTCGTCCGTGGCGGGGTCGTTGAGGGCGAACAGGTCCAGGAGCGTGAGATACGTGGCGTGCAGCGGGTTCTCTTCCGTGGTGAGCGAGGAGGCGACGGCCAGCCCGATCACCGCGGCCAGGAGCCCGGCCAGGGACCAGCGCAGGCGGCGCGAGAACAGCTCCCGCAGGGAGACGGTGCGGCCCGCGAGGCGGCCCGGTGACAGGGGCGGACCGTTGTGCTGCACGGCCTGGAGGACCACTGTGCCGCGTCCGGCGGCGGCCGTGACCGCCGCGTCGTCGGGCAGCAGCTGGGGTCCCTCGTCCGTGCCCCGCCCGTTGCCCCGGGGGGTGGAGAGCAGCGCCAGCGTGCACAGACCCTCGGCCGCCGACTCGCCCGGTCCCGGCGGCTGTTGCTCCACGGCCTGCAGCAGCAGACCGTCGGCCTGCAGCACCTTGCGCGTGCCGGCCACCGCGGCGGCGGCCAGGGCGGGGGCCGCGGTGTCCGCGTCGGACAGGACCGTGGTGGAGACCTCGCGGGTGTCGAGCTCCGGGTCGGCCAACAGGGAGGCCTGGTCGAGGAGTTCGGCCAGGTGCTGGCCCAGCTTGCGGTTGTAGAGCCGGATCACCAGGCGCAGACGGGGGTTGAGGCGGCGGGCGGCGAGTGCGGCGCGGATATTGGTCTCGTCGTCGTCGTTCACCAGGGCGAGCGCCGCCGCCTGGGCCACGCCGGCCTGCGCGAGGACCTCTTCGGTGAGCTCGGCGGCCTCGTAGAGCTGCTCCTCACCGGGCGCGGTGCCCGCCGCGGGCGCGCCCCGGCCCAGGGCGGCCGAGACCCTGCCGAGCAGCGCGCCGGCCCGTTCCCGGCCGGTCAGCGGCAGCGAGGGCCGGCTGCCGGCGGGCGGCACGACCAGCGTCACCTGTTCGCCGTACACCTCCCGCAGCTCGCCGGCCAGGCGCTGGGCGAGCGCGTCGTCGCCGCAGACAACCATGCGGCCGGCGGCAGGAGTTGAGTGATCAGACAGATCGGGCACGAGGGTGAAGCGTGCCGTATGAGGTGCGGTGCTGCCAAGGCTGTACGAGTGGACGGTGGTGTTCTGCCAGGGCCGTACGGGCGGACGGCGGTGTTCCGCCGAGCCTGTACGGGCGGACAGCGGCCTTCATGCGCCCGGAGCAGGGCACCCGCGACCGGCCGACCTGCGGGGGCTGCGCCCGGGCGACGGTCACGGACACGCCGCGAGCGCTGCCCGTGGGCATGTCACCGGGAGTGCAGGATGCCAAGCGGCGGTGCGCAGCCGAGTGCGCCGCCGCTGCCCGAGTGCCACCTGGAGCACCTGATGACCACTGCACACGCCCCCCACTCCGCCCACGCCCACCAGCACGGCGACGGCTGCGGCCACGTGTCCTTCTCGCACGGGGACCACGTGGACTACGCCCACGACGGCCACATCCACCGCGTCCACGAGGACCACGTGGACGAGTGCGAGCCCGCGGGCCACCGTACGCACGAGGAGCACGCGCACCAGCACGGCGAGGGCTGCGGCCATGACGCCGTCCCGCACGGCGACCATGTCGACTACCTGCACGACGGCCACCGGCACGCCGGCCACGACGGGCACTGGGACGACCACTGAGCTGCGGACGAGATGGGGGCGGGCCGTCGAGGGCCCGCCCTTTCGTCATCTGCGGGTGACGGAGGGCCCGCCCTTTCGTCACGCGTGGGTGACGGCCACCGGCCCGAAGTCGACCCGGGTCGTCCCGCCCTCGGCCCACCGGACCTGGAGCCGCGCACCGGAGACGGTCACCTCGGTCACCGCGTCCTCCAGCGCGAGCGGCTCCTCCGTGAGCGCCGCAAGCGCCGCGTACAGCTCGCCGTCGGCGGGTCCGCTCAGCCGCGGCAGCACGGCCCACCGGGTGAACGCCGTTCCCTGCGGCGCCCGTTGCTCGTCCCGCTCCGTCCAGCCGTACAGCGGATGCAGCCCCGAGCTCAGCCCCTCGCCGGGCCCCACCGCCCAGCCTGTCTGCTCCACACGCGCCCCCGGCGGGCCGCCGAGCACGCGATGGACGCGCAGCTCGTACGGGCCGCGCGCCACCGTCACCGACTCGACCCGCAGCCCCGGCACCGTCCGCGGCCCGGCGGGGAAGACCGGCCGGTGCCACGAGGCCGCCCACCCCCAGCCCTCGCCGCCGCCCGCACCCAGCGGGTGGATACGGCGCCGGACGCTGCGTATCCCGTCGAGGTCCACGGCGAGATGGTTGTCCGCCGTGTTGGCCGCCGCGGTGGGCCCGGTGCGCGTCGAGTAGTGCTGGCGCCCGTACAGCGGATCGTCCTCCGCCGCCGACTCGCCCGCTTCCGGCGGCAGATGGTCGCTGCCGTGGTTGTGCACCCGTACGATCCCGTCGGCCCGTGTGGAGTGCACCAGAAGGCCGGGGGAGCGCAGCGCGAGCACCCGGTCGGCGGTCTCGCTCGGCGAGGGTTCCTCCGGCGCCGTCCACAGCGGATCGTCCGCGCCCGCGAGCAGACAGACGAACGCCTTCGACGCCCAGTACGGCGAGGAGGGACCGGAGTACGGCTGCAGCGAGGCCTCGTGCGGACCGTGCCAGCCGAGCGTGAGCAGCCCGTCCGAGTCCACCGCGCCCCGGTCGAGGAAGTAGCGCAGCGCGCCGCTGATCAGTCGGCGCGAGGTGCCCGGGCTCCACGGGGTGTCACCGGTCAGCGCGCCGAGCCCCACGGCCGACGCGGCCGCGAACCGGTACGTCAGCGAACGCCCCAGGTACAGCGGCGCCCCGTCCCCGCCGAACAGCAGCCCGAAGCCCGCGAGATGCTCCCGCAGCCGCTCCCCGTACACCTCCGTCTTCGCCCCCGACAGATGCGCGTCGAGCACCGGATACAGGTGCAGCGCCCAGCCGTTGTAGTGGTCGAAGGCCCGCGCCTCGCCGTCCGCGTACCAGCCCTCGCCCCGGTACCAGCCCTCCATGAGCTCGCGTCCCCGCTCGCGCGCCCGCGCGGTCTCCGCGTCGCCCCGGCCCACCGATTCGAGGAAGCCGGCGACGGTGAACGGGAAGAGATACCAGTTGTTCGGCGCGGGCGTCCGCCGCAGCGCACCCCGCAGCCAGGCCTCGGCACGGTCCTGTACGCCGGATGCGAGCCGGTCCCACAGCCAGGGCCGGGTCAGCCGCAGTCCCAGGGCCACCGAGGCGGACTCGACCATCGGCTGGCCCGCGACATGGATGTCCCGGACCACCGGCCAGGACTCGGTGTCGTCCCGGCCCGGTGTGCGGGTACCGGCCGCGAGCCCTTCGGCGTACCGCTCCAACCAGCCGTACGGATCCGCCCCTTGGGCCCCCGCGACGCGGAAGCCCGCCGCCAGGAACGTACGGGCGTACCCCTCCAGACCGTCCGACCGCACGCCCGACTGCGAGGGCCGCCCCGGCAGGTCGAGGAGGGCGCCCTGCGGAGTGGCCCAGCGCCAGGCCGCCCCGACAAGCCCGTCGGCGGCCGCCTCCCAGTGGGCGCGGGTGTATCCGGTGTGCGGGCTGAGCGCCCGGTCCTCGGCGGGGAGGGCGAGTGCGCCCGTACGAGCTGCAGGCAAGGGAGGCGCGCCCGTACGAGCGTCCGGAAGCGGCGGGGGAGTGCTCATGCGAGAAAGGCCAATCGTTCGCGGCGTACGGGATGGGCGAAGCCCTCGCCCGCGGCCCAGCGGCGCAGCTCGCCGACCGCGAAGTCGGTGAGCCGCTGCCATTCGTTGCCCTGGGATCCCGCGACATGCGGGGTGAGCAGGGCGCCCGGGCAGGTCCACAACGGGTGGTCGGGCGGCAGCAGTTCGGGATCGGTGACATCGAGGACGGCACGGACCCGGCCCGCGAGCACGGCCTCGGTGAGCGCCTCCTGGTCCACCACCGCACCCCGCGCAGTGTTGATCAGCACGGCGTCGGGCCGCAGCCCGCCGATCAGCTCCCGGCTCACCAGCTGACGGGTCTCGGGCAGCAGCGGCGTGTGCACACTGACCGTGTCGCTGCGTGCGAACAGTTCGTCGAGACCCACGAGTTCGACACCGAGCGCGGCCGCCTCCGCGGCGTCGACGAACGGGTCGTACAGCAGAATCCGCAGCTCGTACGGGCGAAGGAGTTCGATCACGCGCCGGCCGATCAGAGAGGCGGAGAGCAGGCCGACCGTGCGCCGGTAGTTCCCGGCGGCCTGCGCCGCCTGCGTCCAATCGGGCGTGGTGCGTTCCGTGCGATAGGTGCGGGCTGACTCCAGGACGCGTTTGCCGGTGAGCAGGATCATCGCGACCGTGTACTCGGCGACCGGCAGTGCGTTGGCCGCAGCCGCCGAGCTGATCTCGATCCCGCGCTCCCAGGCGGCCTCGGTCATGACCCCGCGTACGGAACCGGCCGTGTGCACCACGGACGTGAGCCGGGGCGCGGCGGCCAGCGCGGCCGCGTCCAGGGGCGGGCACTCCCAGCCCGTGATCAGCACCTCGGTCTCGCGCAGCACCTCCCGGGCCTCGGGGCTGTGGAACTCGTACAGCGTCCGCGGCGCGAGCGCGCAGACCTCGCCGAAGGCGGCCACGGCCTCGGGGGTGAGGAGCACGGGAGCGGTGCGCGGGGAGAAGGCGAAGGCGGCGGAGGGCTTCTTGGGCACAGGCGTCCTTGTGGTGCGGTGATCGGTGCTGTGGTCGGTTCTGCGGTCGCTGCCGGGGTCGGCGCTCATCCCACCACCAGCAATTCGCCCCGGATCGCCCGCCCGGCTTCCCTGTGCCGCTCGGCCGCCGCGGGGTCGGTGTCCTCCAGGACCGCCGCGAGGCCTTCGTGGGCCAGCGCTTCCGCATGCCGGTTGCCCACCCGAGGGGCCAACTCCAGTGCCTCGCGGTGCAGTTGAAGTGCCTGGTCCGTCAGGCCCGCGAGGCGGCAGGTCTCCGCGTAGTCGTCCAGGAAGTGGATCTTCCAGTGGTCCTCGAAGAGCGCGTCGAGGAGTGCGAAGGCCTCGCGGTGGGAGGCCAGGGCCTCCTCGTAGCGGCCCATCCGGCGCTGCGCGACCCCCAGACAGTTGAGGCACCAGGCCTCGTTGTGCCGGTGGCCGTCCTCGCGCGAGAGGTCGAGCGCCTGCCGCAGATGCTCCATGGCCTCCTCCGGCGCCTCGGACGCCAGGGCCACCCCGAGCGTGATCCGGGCGGTGAGCGCGGGCGGCCAGGCCGGATCGTCGTGCGGCACGGCCAGGGCCGCACGCGCGAGCCGCGCCGCCTCATCGGGGTGCCCGAGCTGCAGCAGCGCCCACGCCTCGTACGCCTTGGCGTGCGCGGCGCCCGCCGGGGAGCCGGCCTCCTCGTACAGGGCGCCCGCCTCGCGGAACAGCTCCAGCGGCTCCTCCACCTGGCCCGCGTCCCACTTCAAATAGCCGCGCCGCATGGCCAGTTCCGCCTGCGAGCGGGTGTCCCCGGTCTCGGCGACGAGAGGAAGCGCCGAGGCGTACGCGGCGTCGGCCTCGGCGAGCCGGCCCGCGTTGTACCGGGCGAATCCCAGATCGCTGTGCGCCTCGGCCAGCTGCCAGGGATCGCCCAGACGGTGGGCGGCGTCGAGCGAGCGCTCGAAGAGGAAGTTGAGATGGGTGGTACCGCAGCGCCGGGCGAAGTAGGTGCGCATGAAGCGCGGCAGTTCGCACACATGCCGGTCGGCGCCCGTGGCGACCGCCGCCTCGAACGCGGCCATCAGGTTGGTGTACTCGGTGACGTACCAGAAGAGCGCGGCCCGCTTGTCGGCGAACTGCGGCAGCGCGGCCGGTGGTTCACCCGCCGAAGGCGCCCGCGTCCCGGCGAGGAACGGCATCGCCGCATCGGCCGCCGCGGCCGTGTGTACGTAGTAGTCGAGGACCCGCCCCAGCGCCTTGTCCCGCAGCGCCTGCGCGTCCTGCTCCACACACGCCCGCCGCGCGTGCTGGTGCACGAGGTCGTGCAGCCGGTAACGCCCCGGCGCCCTCTCCTGTACGAGATGGGCGTCGAGCAGATCCTCCAGCATCTCCCGTGCCGTACGCGGCGGAAGATCGGCCAGGGCCCCGGCCACGTACGGGTCGAAGGTCTCCCCGGGCAGCAGCCCGAGCAGCCGGAAGAAGCGTCCGGTGGCGTGGTCCAACTGCCGTACGGACATGGCGAAAGCGGTGTCGAACTCGTTGGCGCCCTCGGCCATCCGCTCCACCAGGATGCCCACCGTCCACCCAGGCCGGTGCCGGAGCCGGGCCGCGGCGAGCCGCAGCGCGAGCGGCAACTGCCCGCACAGGCGCAGGACTTCGGCCGTGGACTCCGGATCGCGCCCGAGCCGGCCCTCGGGACCGCCGCCGTCCCCGCTGGCCCGGGTCAGGAGCTCGGCGCTCTCCTCGGGGGTGAGGACGTCGAGGGAGACCGGCGGCACCTCGTCGAGGCCGAGCAGCCGGTTGCGGCTGGTGATCAGGGCCACGGACGGTCCTGCGCCCGGCAGCAGCGGACGCACCTGCTCGGCGTCCACGGCGTTGTCGAGCACGATCACGGCCCTGCGGTGGGCGAGTTCGGCCCGCCAGACCGCGGCGAGCGGCTCGATGCCGCCCTCCTGCGGGATGCGTTCGGACGGTACGTCGAGCGCGGCGAGCAGCGTGCGCAACGCCGGGTCGGGACCGAGGGGTTCGCGCCCTTCGGTGAAGCCGTGCAGGTCGAGGTAGAGCTGCGCCTCCGGGTAGGTCTCCGCGAGCCGGTGCGCCGCGTGCACGGCGAGACAGGTCTTGCCCACACCCGCCATCCCGTCGACGGCGACCACACGGCTGGCCTCCACCGCCGCGAGCACGGCGTCCAGCTCGTCCGCGCGTCCGGTGAAGTCGGGAACGTCCCGCGGCAGATCGTTGCGCGGCGGCCTCGGCGCGTCCGGGGGCGGCGCCGGCGGGGACACCTGCCGGCTGCTGCGCGGCGGCGCGGGCAGCGGACTCGACGCCCGCTCCCACAGCGGACGCAGCGGCCGCGGATCACGCCGTACGAACTTGCACAGCGCGAGCACCGAGGGCCAGGGCGGCACGGTCTGCCCGCCGAGATACCGCGACAGCGAGGACGAGCTGATCCCCACCTCGCGCGCCAGAGCCCGCACCCCGTGCCCGGAGACCTCCTGCAACCCCCGTAGCCGCGCGGCCAGTTCATCGCGCGGATCGTGTCGCATGTTCTTCGGTTCCTTCGGCCCCATGGCCCACCCCTCCCTGTCCCGCCCCGGCAGAAGTTTTCCCCGCCGCATCGCCCCTGTCCAGCGGCGTTCCGGGTGTCCCACGGTGTCCCACGGCCGTCGTCGCACCAGGGGGCGGGCGGCTGTTATGGAGTCACGCCCCGACGGAACGGGGCGAACGGACAGGCCGCAAGGCCGGTCAACCGAAGCAGAGGCCGGCAGACCGGCCACAACAGAAAAGGCCGGGCACCCGGCCCCATGAGGAGGAACCCGAGATGCAGTCCCGTATGCAGAACCCCGCCGCCCTGCTCCCCGGCTCCATGGAGTCCATCCAGGGTCTCTTCAAGGCCGTGCACTCCGGCGGCGTCGACCCGCAGATCCTGGAACTCGTCCACCTGCGCGCCAGCCAGATCAACGGCTGCAGCGCCTGTGTCGACGGCGGCACCAAGACCGCCCGCAAGTCGGGCGTGAGCGACGAGAAGCTCGCCACGGTCGTGGCCTGGCGCGAGACCCCCTACTTCTCCGACGAGGAGCGCGCGGCCCTCGCCCTCGCCGAGGCGGCCACCCGCCTCGCGGACCACCCCGACGCGGTGAACGACGCGGTATGGGACGAGGCCGCCTCGTACTTCGACGAGAAGCAGCTGGCCTCGATCATCCTGATGATCGGCGTGACCAACCTCTTCAACCGCCTGAACGCGACGACTCGGCAGATTGCGGGGGCGTGGGGCTGAGCGGCACGGGGCGTACGGGACGGATGGACCGGCACCTCCGCCGAGCGGAGGCGCCGGTCCCGCCCTCGGCCCCCGGACGGAGGCGCCGGTCCCGCCCTGGGCGCCCGCACGGAGGCGCCGCTCCCGCCCTCGGCGCCCGCACGCGGTACAACAGACCCATGCCCGCCCCCACGCACCCCCACCTCCCCGGCGTGGACGCCGTCACGCGTGCCGTGCTCACCGCGTCGCGGCTGTTGGTCGCCGTGTCGGCGCGGTCGCTCGCCGCGTACGAGGACCGGGTCACGCTGCCGCAGTTCCGGCTGCTCGTCGTGCTCTGTGCGCAGGGGGAGTCGAAGCTGGTCGCGCTCGCCGACGCCCTCGGGGTGAGCCCGTCGACCGCGATGCGGATGACGGACCGGCTGATCGCGGCCGGGTTCGCGGACCGGCAGATCAACCCCGCCAACCGCCGCGAGACCGTCCTGCGGCTCACCCCCGAAGGCGCGCGGCTCGTCGAGGAGGTCACGGCCCGGCGTCAGGGCGAGATCGCCGAGATCGTGGAACGGCTCGCGCCGGCCCAACGCACCGCCCTGGTGGAGGCATTGACGGCCTTCACGGAAGCGGGCCGCGAACCCCTCGCCTGCTCCGGCGCGGACGCCTACCCTCTGGGCTGGTCCGAAGCCTCGGCGCCGACCCGGCCGTACTGACCGGGCCGGCTGCGCTCCCGGCCGTCCGTGTCCACGGCCGCTTCGGAGACGGCGGCCGTGCCCATGGGTGAGGCCTTAGCGGGGCGGGTGGTCTCGGCCAGGATCTGGGCCACGTCGAACGGATCGTGCATGAAACAACCTCCACGGCTGGGACGTGCGTCGGAGCGGATACCGCGCCGACACCATGTCCAGGCGTGAGGGTCTAACGGTGAGGGACATGCCGACTACATATACATATTTTTCATTTCATCGGATCTCGGGGGTATTTGCCCTTATCTGTCACATATCTACGTCCATGCCTACGGTCATGTCCGTGCCTACGTCGAGGAGGCGTCAGCGCACCTCGGACGGCCGGGGCCAGTCTGCAAGGACCGCCTGGACCTGCGGCGTGGCGGCGTAGCGTCGCAGCCGCAGACGCAGCGCCGCCCACCGGGCCCGCGCCACCGAGCTGTGCAGATCGCCGAAGAGCCCGAGCGCCTTCACCGTCTGGGCGCAGCAGCGCTCCACATCGCCCTGCTCCAGGGTGAGTTCCGCCTGGCGCAGATGGGACAGGGCGGACGCACGCCGGTCCGCGGGCTTGCGCTGGGCCAGGGAGGACTCCAGCGTCCGTACGGCGCCCTTGAGATCACCCAGCTCCCGCAGCGCCTCGGCGCGCTGGAACAGCAGATCGGCCTCCGGGTAGGCCGCGAACGGGTCCTCCTCGCAGGCCGCACGCCCCCGCTCGTGATGACGCTCGGCCGCCGTCAGGGCCCGCAGCGCCTCCTTGCGGCGGCCCACGCGGGCGAGGCTGAGCGCCAACTGGGCCTGCACGTAGCCGCGTACCGCCGGTGGCACCGCGTCGCCCGCGTGGGCGGCGGCCGCACTGCCCAGGTGCAGCGCGAGGTCCCGCTGGTCCAGCGCGTGGGCCTGCGCACTGAGCGTGCGCAGCGCGATGACCTGCACGGCACGGTCTCCGGCCGCGCCGGCGAGGGTGTACGTGGCCTCGAAGCAGTGCTGGGCGAGACCGCGGGCCTGCCCGTCGTCGAGCATCCTGCCGAGCAGATGGACGAGGCGGGCCGTCTCGCCCAGTGCGGCACCCGCGCCCATACGGGACATCGTGGGCAGCACCGACTGGCCGAGGAGCGCGATGAGCGCGGACCTGCCGAACCCGCCGCCGTACACCTCCATCTGACGGCTGAAGGACCGCAGCGTCGCGCGCAACGTGCCGGTGGCGAGGTCGTGGTGGACCGGGGGCGCCGACGCAGGTGACACCCGGGACAGGCCGGTGGGCAGGGGATCCGGCCGCGTGCGATAGGGGAGCGCGAGCAGTCCGGCGAGCTGGTCGGGGTCGGACAGGGCGCGGCACAGGTCCGCGAACGTCGTGGCCTGGGGGGTGCCGGCGGGGCCGGGAAGCGGTCCCTGCACGTCGGCGAGCCCGAGGTCGGCGCCGCTCACCGGGCGTTCGAGACGCCGCGAGAAGGCCTCCGTCAGCAGCCGGGGGACGGGGGCGCGAGGAACGGTGCCGCGCGGCCAGTGCGCCACCGACGTCCGGTCAACCATGCAGAGCTACCGCGTACTCGTCGCCGGCACCGAGCAGGACGGCAAGGAGTGGATCCACACCCCCAAGGCCGCGGCCCTCCTGACCGACCCCTCACGGCCCTCGGCCGCAAGGGCGCCCTCGACCGCGGTGAGCAGCCCGCCGCATACGAGCCGGCCATCGCCGCCCGTATCGCCATGGCCACCGACGAACAGCACCACCTCGCGCTGCGCGCCGCCCGCGAAGCCCAGCCGGAGTGGGCCCGTGTGCCGCTCTCGCGGCGCCTCGCCTTCCTCGCGGCGGTCCGCCAGGCGATCATCGCGAACATGGACGAACTGGTGGAGATCCTCGGCCGCGAGGGCCACCCGCCCCGCCTCGCCCGCTGGGAACTCTCCGGCACCGTCGAGGCCTGGGCGCCGGCCAGCCTGGAACTCATGTCCCGCCTGATGGACACCCGGGACACCTCGGCGGGACGGGAGATCCGGCTCGTCCGCAAGGCTGACGGCGTGGTCTGCCTCAGCCCGCCGCGCAACGCCGCCATGAGCAACAGCTGTATGGGCCTGTGGGCGCTCGCGGCCGGCAACGCCCTGGTGGTCGGCGCGCCGCGCAGCGCCCCGCTCGGCGCCGTCCACATCTGCCAGCGAATCGTCGCGCCACTGCTGCGCGAGTTCGGCGCGCCCGAAGGCACCCTGAGCGTGCTGTGCGGGGCGACGGCTTCGTTCATGTCGACCTGGCTCGAGAGCGAGTACGTGGACGACATCTACTTCTTCGGCTCGGCCGAACGCGGCCAGAAGATCGCGCTCGACTGCATGGCCCACGGCAAGAAGCCCCTTCTCGAACTCTCGTGCAACGACGGCATGATCGTCTGGAAGGACGCCGAAGTGCCGCTCGCGGCAAGGGCGTTGGCCGAGGGCTTCTACGGCTCGGGACAGATCTGCATGGTGCCCCGCTATGCCGTGGTCCACCCCGACGTGGCCGACCAGCTGATCGACGAGCTGACGACGATCGCCCGCGGGCTGCCCCCCCGGACTGCCGGACACCGACGAACACACCGTGCTCAGCCCCGTACTGCGCAAGGACGGCTTCCTCGGCGCGGTCGACCAGTGCCGGCGCGCCGGCGCCAAGGTCCTGGCGGGCGGGCACATGACCGGCCTCGACGGTCGGCCCGACCCCGAAGGCGTCTGGGCGGCGCCCACGGTCGTACGGGTCGAGGGCATCGAGACCGCCGCCACCATCCCGGCCGTCACCACGGAGACCTTCTTCCCGCTGATCTCCGTCGTGGTGGCCGAACCGGCCGACGACGAGCCGCTGTTGACCGCCGCGCTCGCCTTCCTCGGCGCCAACGCCTACGGGCTGCGCAACTCCCTGTGGAGCCGCGACCCCGAGGTCATCGACCGGGTGGCCACCGAACTCGCCAACGGCGGACTGCTGAAGATCAATGACAGCCATGTCGGCTTCGTACCGCCGCTGCCCACCCGCGGCGGCACCGGTCTGACCAGCGGCCCGTTCGGCGAAGGGGCCTTCCCGATGGTGCTCACCAGCCATGTGCAGGGCATCAGCATCGCCACCGACGTCACCCCGCGCGAGGCCGTGTTCGACTGAGCCCCACGCGACTCGGCGCCCGCCCAACAGGTGGGCGCCGTGGGCTACTTGAGCGCCGGCTCCGGATCCTCGTCCGTCGTCTCATGCGTCGGCGCGTCCGCCGCCACCGGCACATGCAGCCACACCGCCTCGGACGGCACCCCGCGGTCGTCGACGGCCGTCAGCATGTACCAGCCGGGCGGCACGAGTGCCGGATTCTCCGGCAGTGTGATCTCGACCCCCTTGTCCGTACGGTCGAAGTCCAGCGCGATCGACCGCTGTTCCACATTGGTGACATGGGTGAACGACCCCGGCCTGATCAGCCGCATCCTGCTGATCGCCTTCGGGTTGTCACTGTCGTACGAGACCGTCGCGCCGAGCTTCACCGTGCGCCGCCCGCCGTCCGGATCCCGCAGCACTGGTCGCTCACCGCCCTTGTGCAGATACGGCGGGGTGTAGAGCTCCAGACTCTGCTCGAACTTCGCCTTCTTGGAGTTGGCCTTGTCCGAGAAGAGCGAGTCCGAACCGAAGGTCATCACCCGGCCGTCCGGAAGCAGCAGCCCGCCCGAGTGGTAGTTGCGCCCCACGAGCGGATCGGCGGCGGCCGTGAACTTGTCGGTCTTCGGATCGTAGAGCGAGGCCTTGAGGACGTTGCTGTCGGACTTGCCGCGGTAGTCACCGGACCCGTTGGTCGTCAGGACGGTGTCGTCGGGCAGGATCACGCTGCTCGGATAGCGGGCCTTGTCGTACAGCCGCGGCCCGTCGCGGAAACGCGGCTCGTCCTCGCGCAGATCCACGAGCCGCGTCTTGTCCGTGGACTTGGGGGACTCGCCGACCCCGCCACCCCCGAGCACCATGTACCGCTGCTCCTGCGCGGGCGGAAGCAGCACCGACATCGAGGTCTCCAGGATGTCCGGGTCGCTGATCCCGGGCACCTTGGTGAACTTGTTGCTGTCCAGATCCCAGATCCCCGGCTCGCGGCCCTGGTCGTCAGGCCCGTAACCCGCGTTGGAGCCCGTGTAGAAGATCCGCCCGTCGGAGGCGAGGAAGAGCGCGGGGTACGTGGGGAAGAACCGCGCCTTCGGCAGGAACTCCCACTTCTTCGTCCGCGGGTCATAGATCTCGTTCTTGCCCGGCACGACCTGCCCGATGTCGTCGAGCCCGGACACCGAGAGCACCTTGCCGTCCTCCAGCGTCGTCAGCGTCGGATACCAGCGGGCCTCGTGCATCGGATCGACCTGCACATAGCGCTCGGCCACCGGGTCGAACTCGAAGGTGTCCTTGATCCCCTGGAAGTCCTTCTTGTCGAACGACAGCTTCTGCGCGATGCCGTAGATGTTCTGCTTCTCCTCGCCTTCGAGCCCGGAGACGCGGTACTGGTCCTGCGTGCCGGTCTGATGCCGCGGCCCCTTCTCCAGGGCCTCCACGTACACCCGCGCGCTGGAGGCGGTGACCTCGGCCTCGCCGGTCACCGGGTCGATCTTCTTCTTCGCGCGCGGCACGATGATGCTCGCGTGCGACTCGAACGTCTTGCCGTTCTCGCGGCCGGTGAACCGGGTCCCCTTGGGCAGCGTCTTCGGCTCGTCCGGGTTCTCGTTGTAGACGATCATCAGGCCGCCGGCCTTCTCGACATCGCCTTCGAGCGTCTCGTACCGCTGCGTCCCGCCCGCCACGAGCAGCCTGCCGTCCGGGAGTTGGGTGTGCCCGGCGCAGAACAGGTCGGCGGGTGTGTCGATGTTCTCGAAGCTGTTGTCCTGCGGATCCCACAGGACCGTACGGAAGGTCTTCGCGTCGAACTGCTTGGCGTCATTGCCCGAACCCGCCACGAGCAGCACCTTGCCGGTGTGCAGGAGCGCCGCGTGGATCGTGTTGATCCGGTACTCCTCGGGCACGTCCACCAGGCTCCAGTGCCCGCGGTCGGCCTTGTACCCGGGCTGGTCGATCTCGTACGCGTGGTACTGCGTCGAGGCGAAGTCGTAGACGGCGGGCGCGTTGGCCGCGGCGAGCACCACCACGGCTCCCGTGCCGAGCAGGATCTTGGAGGTCCGCCGGCTCAGGCGGCGGCGCTTCGGCTCCGGCATGCACTGACTCCCGCATTCATCCGTTTTGGTACGGAATGCGACTTTAGGCCAGTGCAAGGATGCGCGCGCCCCGGGCGCGCGGGGCGAGTGAGGGCCGATGGTCAGCTTTGGTCGGCGGCGCTCCGTACGACGTTGAACGCCGCGCCTTCCGGATCGGCCACCGTGGCCATCCGTCCGTGCCCGCTCTCGTGCGGAGCACGCAGCACATGACCGCCGAGCTCGCCCACCCGCTGCGCCGTCTCGTCCACGTCCTCGACCTCGAAGAAGGTCGTCCAATACGCGCCGCGGTCACGCGGCAGACCGTGGCCGACGCCATGGATCGCGGCCACGGGACGCCCCTCCACGGAGAGCGCCAGATAGTCGAAGTCCGCGGAGACGACCGGCTCTTCGCCGTATCCGAAGACCGCCTGATAGAACTTCGCGACCGAGGCGGTGTCCCGGGTCACGAGTTCGTTCCACACGGGTGTGCCGGGCCGCCCCACGCCCGCGGCGCCCCCGTGCTCCGCCGCCTGCCACACGCCGAACACGGCGCCGGCCGGGTCCGAGGCGACGAGGAGCCGCCCGGCCCGCTCGGCTTCCAGCGGGCCCACGCCCACCGTGCCGCCGCAGTTGCGGATGGTGTCGGCGGTGGCGTCCACGTCGTCCGAGGCGAGATACGGGGTCCAGGCGATGGGCAGATGCCGGTCGTGCGGCAGGACGCCGATACCGGCCACCTCCTGGCCGTCGAGGACCGCCCGCACATACGGACCGAGCTGCTGGGGACCTGGCAGGAACTCCCAGCCGAAGAGTGCGCCGTAGAACTTCTGCGTACCGGCCAGGCCGTGCACCATCAGGCTCACCCAGCAGGGCGTGCCGGGCGCGCGCCGAGCTGCTGACTCGGTCATCGTCACTCTCTCCTCGGGGCACATGGTCGTGAGCAGCATGCCCGTTTGAATCCTGCTCACCCATCCCGGCGGTGCAGGGTAATGGCCCCTTCCCGGCACGAACAGGCTTTGCGCAAGGATGTGCCCATGAATGCCATCATCTCCGCTGCCGAACTTGCGAGCGAGTCGAAGGGGCAGTACCCGCCGGTACTGCTGGATGTCCGCTGGCAGCTCAGCGTCGCCAAGGCCGCCGGCGAGCCGCCCTTCGACGGCCGCGCCGCCTACGCGGCCGGGCACATCCCCGGCGCCGCCTACGTGGACCTCGACACCGCACTCGCCGGCCCCGCGGGCGCGGGCGGCCGCCATCCGCTGCCCGACCTCAAGGTCTTCGCCGAGGCGATGCGGGCGGCGGGTGTACGTGAGGACCGCCCGGTCGTCGTCTACGACGGCGGTCAGGGCTGGGCCGCCGCCCGCGCCTGGTGGCTGCTCCGCTGGGCCGGCCACCCGTCCGTACGGGTGCTCGACGGCGGCCTCGCGTCCTGGGACGGCGAGCTGACCACCGGGACGCCGACGGTGGAGCCGGGCGACTTCGTCCCGCGCCCGGGCGCGGTCCCGTTGTTGGACGCCGACGGCGCCGCGGCCCTCGCCCGCGAAGGCCTGCTGCTCGACGCCCGCGCGGGCGAGCGCTACCGCGGTGAGGTCGAGCCCATCGACCGCGTCGGCGGCCACATCCCGGGGGCGGTCTCCGCACCCACCACGGAGAACGTGGGCCCCGACGGCCGCTTCCTGCCGGCCACGGACCTGGCCGCCCGTTTCCGCTCCCTCGGCACCGAGGAGGCCTCACGGGTCGGCGTCTACTGCGGCTCGGGCGTCTCGGGCGCCCACGAGGTCCTCGCCCTCGCGGTGGCCGGCATCGACGCGGAGCTCTACGTGGGTTCGTGGTCGGAGTGGTCCTCGGACGAGTCCCGCCCGGTGGCGACGGGGCCGAACCCGTAACTCGATGACCGGGGCCGCGTATCTGTAACCCGGTGGCCATGGCCCCGGCCCGCGACCTGGCGGTGCGGGGGTGCAGGGGGCGGAGCCCCCGCCAGGCCCGAGGTGCGGGTTCGCTGCCGCCTGCGGACCGTGGCGCCTGCGGCGGGCCTTTCCCCTACCCGCCCACCCGCCCGCAACGCGAAGGGGCCCGCACCGACAGCCGGTGCGGGCCCCCACGTAACAGAGCTCAGTCCTTCTTCTTGCGGCGCGTGCCGAACACGATCTCGTCCCAACTCGGCACCGCCGCACGGCGACCCGGCCGGACCCCGTCCGCCTCGGCCTGCCGATCCGTCGTACCGACAAGCCGATCACGATGCCCGGCCACCGACCGCGGCATCAGCACATCCGCATACGCGGACCCCGCCCCCGCCGAGGCAGCAGGAGCCGGCGGCTCCTCCACCTCGGGCTCCGGCGCGGGCGGCTCGTCCACCGTCCGCTCCGTCGCGGGCGCCGCAGGAGCGGAGGCCGAAGCGGCCGGCGCGGGACGCTCCGGCACCACGAGATCGCCACGGAAACTCGGCACCGCCTCCAGGAGGCTGGTGAGCGAGTCACGCTCCGAACTTGTGGACTCCTCCACCGGATCCGGCGACGGCGACGGCGACGGCGCGGGAATCTGCCGCTCCGGCCGCTCCAACTGCCGGTCGAGCGCACGGTCGAGCGGCCGGTCACGCGGCAGCCGGGCGATCCGCGGCACGAACGGGAAGCTGGGCTCGGGCGCCGCGATGTCGTCGGACTCGCCGATCAGCGAGCGCGCCTCGTCGTCGACGGCTGCGACAAGACGCCGCGGCGGATCGTAGGTCCAGCTCGCCGAGTGCGGTTCGCCCGCGACCCCGTAGACGAGCAGGACTTCCCACGTGCCGTCGTCACGACGCCACGAGTCCCACTGGACGGTTTCCTTGTCGGCGCCGCGCAGGAGCAGCCGCTCCTGCACCGCCTCGCCGAGCTGGGGTCCTGCGTTCTCACCGGGGCGGCGGACGGGAGTCTTCCGGGCACGCTCGGCCATGAAGGCGCGCTCTGCGAGCACGGGCCCCTCGAAGCGGCGTACGCGATCGACCGGAATGCCGGCGAGCTGGGCGACCTCTTCCGCGGTCGCACCTGCCCGTATACGCGCCTGGATGTCCCGGGGGCGCAGATGCGACTCGACCTCGATCTCGATCTGGCCGAGCCGTGGCCGGTCGCCGCGCACGGCAGCGCGCAGGCGTTCGTCGATCGGAAGGGTGTACTCCGTTGAGTCCGCAGCCTTCAGCACCAGCCGTGTGCCGTCATTGGAGACGGCCACGACACGCAGTTCGGGCATGGGGACCTCCCGGGTGGTGCCTGCCGACGTCACGTGCGTCGCTGCTTCCGCTAGTCGAGTGTGGCCTGCCCGGGTGCAGCCTGCCACAACCTTGCCGAGTTGCCCGGCGTGTCGGGCATGGGTCCTTGATCGCCGTTATGGCACGGTTACCTATTCGCCACGCAAAGTGACCGAAGTCGGGCAGACCGGTCACCCTGTGCAGCGATCCCCCTCCCGAAGGTCCCTCGCGGGCCCCTGGGTACCCAGGCGGGAGTCCGAACCCAGGGCTCGCAACAGTACTCCATTCGGGCCACCTGGGTGGACCGGCGCGCCGCCGAAGTTGTCCCACGGCAAGGGAGTTGACCCCTGCCGCTTCCATATCCCCTGCTTACAGGGGTGTGCTGCTTCACAGAATCTCCGGAACCGGAACTATCCGCTTCGCCCAAAAGTCCCTTGTGGGTAGTTGTCAGGCGAGTCGGCGATCAAGGGACGGGGATGGCTCAGCAGTCGGAAAACGGTGCGGACGCGGAGAAGAAGCGCATAGATGTGAATGTGCCGCAGGTGGCAGGAGGTGCGCTCGCCGCGGTGCTCGCCGCGAAGTTGGCCTCCAGTTTCGGGGTGTACGGGACGATCCTCGGCGCCGGCGTCATGAGCATTGTGGCCACCTGCGGCGGCCCCGTCTTCCAGCACTTCTTCAAGCGCACGGGCGAGCAGGTGCGCGAGGTCGCGGTGAAGGCGAAGCCGGGCCGCGTCCGCCAGGTGCCGGTGACGGGGGACGGGCGGCCCGTGCCGCAGACGTTCCGCGCCGAGCCGGGACCCGGGCCCCTGGCGCCGGACGCCGCCGCACCGGCCGTACCGAACACTCCGGCCGTACCGAACACCCCGGCGATGCAGACCACTTGGCGTCCGGGCGTGGTGGACGTGCCGCCGGTGCCGCTCGACGATCCCGCCACGACCGTGCTGCCCGTGGTCGACGGCGCCCCCGGCGCCGACCGGACCCAGGTGCTCAAGTCCGCCGATGTGACACGGGTGTTGGGCACCGCAGGCACCGAAGGCGCGGCAGGCACCGAAGGCGCGGCAGGCACCGCAGGCACGGCCGCCGACGCCACCCAGGTGCTGCCGGCCGCGGACCCCGCCATGGCCTCGGGGACCTCCGGCCCCGCGGACCGCACCATGGCCCTCGGCACCCTCGGTTCCGCGGACCGGCGCGAGCAGCCCACCCGGTTCCTGGGCACGGTCGTCGGACCCCATGGCGAGACCCTCGCGACGCCGGCCCAGCCCGCCGACACCGCGTACGCCGTCTCGCCCGTCCAGGGAAAGCGCATCCGCAGCTGGAAGCGGCCGGTGCTCGCCGCCGCCGTCGTGTTCGGCGTGACGATGGGCGGGATCACCGTGTACGAGGCGGTGGCCGGCGAGAACCTCTCCGGGTCGGACGGCTCCACGATCGGCAGCGTGTTCACGGGGCACAACAAGGGGCGGGGCGAGGACCAGGCTCCGCCGGCCCAGGACCCCTCGTCCGGTACCGGCCCGTCGGCCGGCACCGGCCAGGAGAAGGGCGACGGCATCCCGTCGCCCGACCCGAGCACGTCGCAGGGCGACGAGGGCGGGGACGCGGGCGGCAAGACGCCGACCCCGACTCCCACTCCCACGCCGACCCCGACGCCCACACCCACCCCGACCCCCACTCCGACGCCGGACGACCCCACCGGGGAGCCGACGCCGCCGCACCAGCAGGGCGAGACGGCCGAGTAGCCGCGGGGAGCGGGGCGACGTGGGCGGAGCGGCAGTACGGAACGAGGCGACCGTGGATCCGCGCAGCCGCAGCGAGCGAGGCGACCGCCGGCCGGGCACTCAGTCGCCCAGGACCCGCCGCAGGTAGTCGTTGCCGAACACCCGGTCCGGGTCGAGGCGGTCGCGCAGCGCGGTGAACTCGCCGAAGCGCGGGTAGGCCGAGGCGAAGTACTCGGCGTCCCGGGTGTGCACCTTGCCCCAGTGCGGCCGCCCGCCGTGCGCGGTGAAGATCCGCTCGGCGGCGGTGAAGTACGCCTGGTAGGGCGTGCCCTTGTACATGTGGACCGCGATGTACGCGCTCTCGCGGCCGGACGCCGTCGAGAGCGTGATGTCGTCGGCGGGGGCGGTGCGCACCTCGACCGGGAAGCTGATCCGCAGGTTCGAGCGGTCCACCATGGTCCGCAGTTCCCGCAGCGCCTCCACGAGGGCCTCGCGCGGCAGGGCGTACTCCATCTCCACGAAGCGCACGCGGCGTGGAGACGTGAAGACCTTGTAGGGAATGTCGGTGTACGTGCGGGCGGAGAGCGCCTTGCTGGAGATCTTCGCGATCGAGGGGATGGTCCCCGGCACCGCCCGGCCCAGCGAATTGACCACCTGGAACAGGCCGTTGGAGAGCAGCTCGTCCTCGAAGAAGCCGCTCACCCTGCCCACCGGCTGCTCGGGACCCGCGCTGCGGTTGTTGCGCTTGGTGTTGCAGTTGCCGGTGTGCGGGAACCAGTAGAACTCGAAGTGCTCGTTCTCGGCGTGCAGTTCGTCGAACTCCGCCGTGACCCGCTCGAAGCTCATCGGCTCCTCGCGCGCGGTGAGCAGGAACTCCGGCTCCACGGCGAAGGTGATCGCGCTGATCACACCGAGCGCCCCGATCCCGACCCGGGCGGCCGCGAACACCTCGGGGTTCTCCTTGGCCGAACAGGTCAGGACCGACCCGTCCGCCGTGACGATCTCCAAGCCCTGGATCTGCGCGGAGATCGAGGCCGAGTCGCGGCCGGTGCCGTGGGTTCCGGTGCTGGTGGCGCCCGCGACGGTCTGCTCCATGATGTCGCCCATGTTCGTGAGCGAGAGGCCCTCACGGGCGAGCGCCAGGTTCAGGCGCTTGAGCGGGGTGCCCGCCTCGACGGTCACCAGACCGGCCTCGCGGTCGAGCTTGCGTATCCCGGTGAGCAGATCGGGCCGGATCAGCAGGCCGTCGGTCGCGGCGGTGGAGGTGAAGGAGTGGCCGGTGCCGACCGCCTTGACCTTGCGGCCTTCGCCGGCCGCCTGGCGTACGGCGGCGGCGAGTTCCTCGACCGAGGCGGGGGTGACCTCCTGCGCGGGCCTGGCGGTGACGTTGCCGGCCCAGTTACGCCACGTTGTCCCGGACGCCTTCGGGCCGCCCTGGGCCTTCATCGGTCCTGCCGTCGATCCCGTCGTACCCATCAGGTCCTCCCCGCTGCGGAACCGGCCTGGACAGCCGGCGGTAGCCGAGGAACCCGATCACGACCGCGGCCGCACCGGCGACGGCCGGCACCACATACGCCCGGTCCGCGCCCGCCGCGTCGATGACCCAGCCGGCCACGGACGCACCGAGCGCGATGCCCACCGCGAGACCCGTGGAGGTCCACGTCATGCCTTCGGTCAGCTTCGCCCGGGGTACATGCTGCTCGACGAGGGCCATCGTGGTGATCATCGTCGGTGCGATGGACAGGCCCGCGACAAACAGCGCCACGGCCAAGAACAGCAAGTTCCCGACCAGTAGGAGGGGGATCATACTCACGCCCATCGCACACACGCCCAGGAGCCACCGCTTGGCGGCCGGGCCCCTGAAGTGCACGAGTCCGAACAGGACGCCGGCGAGGCAGGACCCGGCGGCGTACACAGCGAGCACCAGGCTCGCCGCCTCCTTGGCCCCCTCGTGCTCGGCGAACGCGACGGTGACCACGTCGACCGAGCCGAAGACCGCACCGGTCGCGACGAAGGTCGCCATCAGGACCTGAAGTCCGGGGGAGCGCAGGGCACTTCCGCCGGTGTGGTGCTCGCGAGGGTGCGGGACCGGTTCGGTGGCGTGCTGCGCGGTCAGCCAGAACGTGCCGATCGCGAGGAAGACACCCGCGAGCAGCGGCCCCGCCTCGGGGAACCAGACCGTGGACAGACCGATCGAGACGATCGGCCCGAAGATGAAGCAGATCTCGTCGACCACGGACTCGAAGGAGTACGCGGTGTGCAGCCGGCGCCGGTCGGTGCGGTACACCTCGGCCCAGCGCGAGCGGATCATCGACCCGAGACTCGGTACGAAGCCGACGAGCGCGGCGCACAGGAAGAGCGTCCAGTCCGGCGCCTCGAACTTCGCGGCGAGCAGCAGCGCCGCGACGGCGGTGAGCGAGACCAGCGTGGCCGGGCGCAGCACACGCGCCTGCCCGTAGCGGTCGACGAGCCGCGAGATCTGGGGGCCGATCACGGCCGCGGACAGCGCGAGCGTCGCGGAGAGCGCACCCGCCAGGCCGTACCGCCCGGTGAGCTCGGAGATCATCGTGACGACGCCGATGCCCATCATGGCCAGCGGCAGCCGCCCGATCAGTCCTGCGGCCGAGAAGGACAGAGTCCCGGGCGGCGTGAATATCTCGCGGTAGGGACTGGGCAAGGGGCGCTCCGGTGCGGCTCCGGTAAGGCGTGAGATGGGCCCATACAGCTTACGTCCACGGGGTGTCGCGGCGCGCGTCAATTGCGGGGGCGCGACGGGCCGAAGGGCACGGCCGCACTGTCCGTGCGACGACCTAGGATCGAAGGCATGTCCCACGCGCCCGACCCCACTCCGTACGACGCCCTCCTGCTGCTCTCCTTCGGCGGCCCCGAAGGCCCCGATGACGTGGTCCCGTTCCTGGAGAACGTGACCCGGGGCCGCGGCATCCCCAAGGAGCGGCTCAAGGAGGTGGGGCAGCACTACTTCCTGTTCGGCGGCAAGAGCCCGATCAACGACCAGAACCGCGCGCTGCTCGACGCCCTGCGCAAGGACTTCGCCGAGCACGGCCTCGACATCCCGGTCTACTGGGGCAACCGCAATTGGGCCCCGTATCTCACCGACGCCCTGCGCGAGATGGTCACCGACGGCCACCGCCGCATCCTGGTCCTCACCACCAGCGCGTACACCTCGTACTCGGGCTGCCGCCAGTACCGCGAGAACCTCGCGGACGCGCTCGCCGCCCTGGAGGCCGAGGGCCTGCCGCTGCCGAGGATCGACAAGCTCCGGCAGTACTTCAACCACCCCGGCTTCGTGCGCCCCATGACCGACGGCGTCCTGAAGTCCCTGGCCGAGCTCCCCGAGGACGTACGGGACAGCGCGCACCTGGCGTTCACCACGCACTCCATCCCGGACGCGGCCGCCGACACGTCGGGCCCCGTCGAGGGGCACGGCGACGGAGGCGCGTACGTACGCGAGCACCTGGACGTCGCGCGCCTGATCGCCGAAGCCGTACGGGAGGAGACCGGCGTCGAGCGGCCCTGGCAGCTCGTCTACCAGTCGCGCTCCGGCGCCCCGCACATCCCGTGGCTCGAGCCCGATATCTGCGATCACCTCGAGGAGCGGCACGGCGCCGGCGTCCCCGCGGTCGTGATGGTGCCGATCGGCTTCGTCTCGGACCACATGGAGGTCCTGTACGACCTCGACACCGAGGCCACCGCCAAGGCCGCCGAGCTCGGCCTGCCCGTGGCCCGCTCGGCCACCGTCGGCGCCGACCCGCGCTTCGCGGCCGCCGTACGCGATCTGCTCCTGGAGCGGGCCGCCGCCGAGCGCGGCGAGGCCGTCACGCCCTGCGCCCTCGGCGCCCTGGGCGCGGGCCACGACCTGTGCCCCGTCGGCTGCTGCCCGGCCCGCGCACCCCGTCCGGCCGCCGCCGGCGTCGACAGCCCCTACGCGTGAGGACCCTCGTGACCGACCAGCACACGGACCCGGCCGACCCCCTGCACACGGACCTGCTCGCCCTCGCCCAGGAGGCCGCAGGCCGCGCCGGCGCGCTGCTGCGGGACGGGCGGCCCGCCGATCTGGCGGTCGCGGCGACGAAGTCGAGCCCCATCGACGTCGTCACCGAGATGGACATCGCGGCGGAGAAGCTGATCACCGGCCTGATCGCCGAACGCCGCCCCCACGACGGCATCCTCGGCGAGGAGGGCGCGTCGACCGAGGGCACGAGCGGCATCCGCTGGGTGATCGACCCGCTCGACGGCACGGTCAACTATCTGTACGGGCTGCCCACTTGGGCCGTCTCCATCGCCGCCGAGCAGGACGGCGAGACCGTTGTCGGCGTCGTCGCGGTCCCGATGCGCGGCGAGACCTTCCACGCGGTGCGCGGCCGCGGCGCCTGGGCCACCGGCTCCTGGGACGGCGAGCGCGCGCTGGCCTGCCGCCCCGCGCCGCCCCTGGACCAGGCCCTGGTCTCCACCGGCTTCAACTATGTCGCCGCGGTCCGCGCCCACCAGGCGGAGGTCGCCGGGCGCCTCATCCCGCTGCTCCGCGACATCCGGCGCGGCGGCTCGGCCGCGGTCGACCTGTGCGACCTGGCCGCGGGTCGCCTCGACGGCTACTACGAGCGCGGGCTGCACGCCTGGGACCTCGCGGCGGGCGACCTGATCGCCCGCGAGGCGGGGGCGCTGACCGGCGGCCGCCCCGGCGAGCGCCCGTCGGGCGAGCTGACGGTGGCGGCGTCCCCGGGCGTCTTCGCGCGGCTGCAGGGGTATCTCGACGAGTTCGGCGCCTGGCACGACTGAGGCGGACGCCTGGGCACACGACCCGGGCATACGAAGGGGCCCACCGCATCCGATGCGGCGGGCCCCTTCGACGTACGGACGTACAGGCGTCGCGAACTAGGCGACCTGCACGCCGTGCTCGGCAGCGAGGCGGTGCAGGTCCTCGAGCTCGGCCTGTTCCACCTCCGCGAGGAAGTCGTCGCCGTCCTCACGTGCCCGCGTGAGGTCCGTCTCCGTGGCCTTTATGCGCTGCAGAAGCCCTGCGGTGAATGCGTCCATGGTGCGCCCCCTCGTCGTGGGTCGAGTGTCGGTGGCACGGGGGTGTGCCCTCGGGAAGGGGCGATCACGTCTCTTGCCGTCTCGACGGATGCGGTGCGGGTGCCGCTCCACAAAAACGGTTCGTGGCGTGCCACTTGCAAAGAGTGATCGCGGGTGTAAGGCCGTCCTCCCCTGGGTTCCTGTCGCGGAAACCTCAACCGGCCGAGGGATCTTTTGATTCCCGTACCGAGGCGAAAGCTTCGAGGCAGGGGCGTACGGGGCTCCCGGGCCCTTCTCTTCGCGGCCCTTGGCGTCTTACAGCCGGTTTACGGCCCAAAGGGGCAGGATGGAGGCATCACCATGTGACCGGAACCTGTCGCTCATGCCGCGGGCCGGTCGGTGGGACGGCCCTCTGCCCAGCGGGCTCATCAGGACTCAGCCCGCTCACCGGGCTCACAGAAGGGACAGCGACGTGCGCGTACTCGTCGTCGAGGACGAGCAGCTGCTCGCCGATGCGGTGGCCACCGGACTGCGCCGCGAGGCCATGGCCGTGGACGTCGTGTACGACGGCGGCGCGGCCCTCGAACGCATCGGCGTCAACGACTACGACGTCGTCGTACTCGACCGCGACCTGCCCGTCGTCCACGGCGACGACGTCTGCCGCAAGATCGTCGAGCTCGGGATGCCCACGCGCGTCCTGATGCTCACGGCGTCCGGCGACGTCAGCGACCGTGTCGAGGGCCTGGAGCTCGGCGCGGACGACTATCTGCCCAAGCCCTTCGCGTTCACCGAGCTCACCGCGCGCGTGCGCGCCCTGGGCCGGCGCACCACCGTCGCGCTGCCGCCCGTCCTGGAGCGGGCCGGCATCAAGCTCGACCCGAACCGCCGCGAGGTCTTCCGCGACGGCAACGAGATCCAGCTCGCCCCCAAGGAGTTCGCGGTCCTTGAGGTGCTCCTCCGTTCCGAGGGCGCCGTGGTCTCCGCGGAGCAGCTCCTGGAGAAGGCCTGGGACGAGAACACCGACCCGTTCACGAACGTGGTCCGCGTGACCGTCATGACCCTGCGCCGCAAGCTCGGCGAGCCCCCGGTGATCGTCACGGTCCCCGGCTCGGGCTATCGGATCTGATCCCTCGATGGCCGCCACTCCGGCGCCTCCAGCGGCGCCGCCCAAGCCGACGTGGGACCCCCACAAGACCGAACCGCCCTTCCCGTGGCTGCGCCCGACCATCCGGATAAGGCTCACGCTCCTTTACGGCGGGATGTTCCTGATCGCCGGCATCCTGCTGCTCTCGATCATCTACCTGCTGGCCGCACAGGCCGTGCACGTGGGCAACGAGATGCCGTTCAGGATCGTCAGCGGCGAGGTGAAGATCGACTCCAGTTCCTGCCCGGCCCTCTCCGGCCGCTCGTTCGACAGCGTCGACGCCTTCAACGAGGCGGCGCGCATCTGCGTGGACCACCAGCGCCAGAAGGCCCTCGACGACCTCCTGAGCCGCTCGCTGCTCGCGCTGCTCGGCCTCAGCGTCATCGCCTTCGGATTCGGTTACGCGATGGCCGGACGCGTCCTGTCACCGCTCGGCCGGATCACCCGGACCGCCCGCCAGGTGGCCGGCTCGGACCTGACCCGCCGTATCGAACTGGACGGTCCCGACGACGAGTTGAAGGAGCTCTCGGACACCTTCGACGAAATGCTCGACCGTCTGGAGCGCGCCTTCACCGCGCAGCAGCGGTTCGTCGCCAACGCCTCGCACGAGCTGCGCACCCCGCTCGCCATCAACCGCACGCTCCTCGAAGTGCATCTGTCGGACCCGGGCGCGCCCGCCGAGCTCCAGCAGCTGGGCAAGACGCTCCTGTCCACCAACAAACGCAGCGAGGAGCTGGTGGAGGGCCTGCTGCTGCTCGCGCGCAGCGACAACCAGATCGTCGAGCGCAAGCCCGTGGACCTCGCGGAGGTCGCCTCGCGCGCCCTCGACCAGGTGCGCCCGGAGGCCGAGGAGAAGGGCGTCGAGATCCGCGGTGAGCGCGGTCTGGCCGTCGTCCAGGGCAACGGGGTGCTCCTGGAGCGGATCGCCCTCAACCTCGTCCAGAACGCCGTGAGGTACAACATCCCCGAAGGCGGCTGGGTCGAGGTCACCACGGAGGCCGTGCACGGGCAGGCGGTGCTCGTCGTGTCCAACACGGGCCCGGTGGTGCCCGCGTACGAGGTGGACAACCTCTTCGAGCCCTTCCGGCGCCTACGGACGGAGAGGACGGGGAGCGACAAGGGTGTCGGACTGGGCCTCTCGATCGTTCAGTCGGTGGCGAGGGCCCACGGGGGCCGTATCATCGCCGAGCCACGTGAGGGGGGTGGTCTCGTGATGCGAGTCACCCTGCCGATCTGAGATGCTGTCGCGAATCGCTTGCGAAGTTCGCTTTTAGCGGAATTTTCGGGACCTGCTCCCGAGGAGGTCGTGTGGAATCGATCACAGGGGCGATTTTTCGGCCATCTACTCTCCGTGATCGCCGCAGATGTCGGAAAGCCCGGAAAATCCAGGGTTTTCAGGGGTCTTGATCACGGGAAGTACACGGGGTGGCGCCCGTGAAGAGGAAGAAGTGGACCGTGTACGGTCCCCATCGCCATCCAAACGATCACCTCTTGGGAGGGGCGGTTGGGTGTCGATTGAGTAACAGACCTTGATGTGAGGCAAAATCTCCGCCTCGGGTCGGGCACAAGTCCGGCCTCTCACGCGTTACGTGCGCTGGAGACACCGCAGACACCCAGAGGGGGAGAGCGACATGGCAACGGATTACGACACCCCACGCAAGACCGATGACGACGTCGAGTCCGACAGCATCGAAGAGCTGAAGGCCCGGCGGAACGACAAGTCGACCTCGTCGGTCGACGTCGACGAGTTCGAGGCCGCGGAAGGCCTGGAGCTGCCCGGCGCAGATCTCTCGAACGAGGAACTGGCCGTCCGGGTCATGCCCAAGCAGGCGGACGAGTTCACCTGCATGAGCTGCTTCCTGGTCCACCACCGCAGCCAGCTGGCCCGCGAGAAGAACGGCCAGCCCATCTGCCGCGACTGCGACTGAGGCGTGGGTCGGCCGTGACTGGCTCGACCCCGCCCCGGAAGCGAAAGTTCCGGCTGGGCTCGACGAAGAGGCGGAAGGCGGACGGCTCGCAGACGTCCGCACCGTCACCAGGCGCACGTGACGACGAGCGAGGCCCCGGGGCCTCGCTCGAACCGGCGGACGCCACCGGCCGGCCCGTGCCGGCCGGCACGATTGCGCCCGCCTCGGCGGGCGCAGAGGTCTCCACGACGGACGGCGACGTCACCGCCGCCGCCCCGTCGCGCAGACTCGACAAGGTCAAGAAAGGCGTGCGCAAGGGCCAGGAGAGCGCCAAGGCCGGTATCGGCTATCTCGCCGACCGGATCATCGACAACGCACCGCGTGTGCCGGTGCGTGATCTCGCCACGCTGCGGCGGCAGTTCCCGGGCCTCGGCCCCGAGCAGCTCGCCGACAAACTGGTCGCCGGAGCGGCCAACGCGTCATCGACCGTCGGCGCCGGAGTCGGCGCGGCGGCGATGCTGCCCGTGCCGCCCGCGATGCCGGCCGAGATGGCCGCGGAGATCACCGGCGTGGCCGCGATCGAGCTGAAGCTGATCGCCGAACTGCACGAGGTGTACGGGCTGCGGCCGCCCGGCAATCTGAAGTCCCGCTCCACCGCGTATCTGACCTCCTGGACGGAGGAGCGCGGCATCGAGGTGAGCAAGCCGCAGACGATAAACGCGGCGCTCGGCGGGCAGATGAAGCGCGAGCTGCGCCAGCAGATCATGAAGCGGATGGTGCGGAACCTGCCGAACCTGATGCCGTTCATGGTCGGCGCCGCCGTGGGCGCGGTGATGAACCGCCGCGACACGAAGAAGCTCGCCGAGAAGGTCCGCAGGGATCTGCGGGCGCACCAGGTCCCGTGGGACGCGCTGGATGCGCTGCCGCCCCTGGAGCGGCCCGTGAACCCGCTGGATCCGTTGAATCCGCTGGCGGCTCCGGACCGCAAAGAGCTCGAGGGCTAGGGCCCGCTCAAGGGCCGGGCCCTGGAGCCGAGTGCGTCAGGAGCCGAGTGCGTCGGGCGGCTGGCGCGTCAGCGCCGCCGCCAGGCGCTCCGGCGCGCGCGTCGACACATACACGTACGGGGTCGGGTCCTCGGGGTCCGTGACCGGGATGCGGACCGCCTGCGGGACATAGCTGCGCAGCAGCATGAAGGCGCGGGGATCCGACTTGTGGGTGCGCCAGGCGAGCGCCTCGTCCCGGTCCAGCACCTCAGGGGTGCCGAGCGCGGTCAGCGGGATACGGGCCCGGCCCGCGACCAGCGAGCCGGCCACGACACGGACGCGGGCCGAACCGTACGAACTCACCATGACCGAGGCCAGCGCGGTGCCGCCGATCAGGCCGCCGAGCATCGGGAGCGTGCCGAGCGGCAGCAGCATCAGGGCGCAGGAGATCCCCACGGCCACCGCGATCACCCACCAGGAGCGGGGAGCGGTGAGACGTTCGTCGTACGTTTCGGTGGCTTGCTGCATGGGTCAAGCTTGGCACGGTGCTCAAGGCAATCGATTGCGCGGGTAAGGTCTCCGCCTGTGAGTGGACGAACACCATCGTTGACGCCCCCGGACGACGCCACGGCGCCGGTACGGCACCCCGACGCGCCGCCCCCGGGAGAGCTGCTCGGAGCGCACTACGCGCACTGCTTCGGCTGCGGAGACGCCCAGCCGCACGGACTGCACCTCCAGGCGCGGGCCGGTGAAGGCGTGGCGATCACCGCGGAGTTCACCGTCAAGCCCGAGCACCAGGGTGCGCCGGGCCTCGCGCACGGCGGTGTGCTCGCCTCCGCGCTCGACGAGACGCTCGGCTCCCTGAACTGGCTGCTCCGCGCGATCGCGGTCACCGGACGGCTCGAGACCGACTTCGTACGGCCGGTGCCCGTCGGTACCGTGCTGCACTTGGAGGCCGAGGTCACCGCGGTGGCCGGACGCAAGATCTACTCCACGGCCGTGGGACGGATCGGCGGCCCCGACGGCGAGGTCGCGGTGCGGGCCGACGCGCTGTTCATCGAGGTCAAGGTCGACCACTTCATCGACAACGGGCGGCCCGAGGAGATCGACGCCGCGATGAGCGACCCCGACCAGGTGCGGCGCGCACGCGCCTTCGAGGTGAACCCATGAGCAACCCCCTGCTCGACGTGCAGATCCGCCGCATCGACCCCGAGGTCCCGCTGCCCGCGTACGCGATGCCGGGCGACGCGGGTGCGGATCTGCGGACGACCGAGGCCTGTGAACTCGCCCCCGGGGAGCGGACCGTTCTGCCGACCGGTGTGGCTATCGCGCTCCCCGAGGGGTACGCGGCCTTCGTGCACCCGCGCTCGGGGCTCGCGGCCCGCTGCGGCGTCGCTCTGGTGAATGCCCCGGGGACGGTGGATGCCGGGTACCGTGGAGAGATCAAGGTGATCGTGGTGAATCTCGATCCGCGCGACACCGTGCGGTTCGAGCGCTTCGACCGGATCGCCCAACTTGTCGTCCAGCAGGTCGAGAAGGTCCGCTTCCACGAGGTGGCGGAGCTTCCCGGATCGGCCCGGGCCGAGGGGGGCTTCGGGTCCACCGGCGGCCATGCCGCGGTGGACGGCGACGCAGGCGGTACGGCCGCCGACAAGGGTGGGAATCGATACGCTTCGGTCGTATCCGACCGGGAAGGACAGTGACGTGTTCGGACGTCGTAAGAAGGACGCGGCCGAGGCTGCGGCAGGCGAGGCCGAGCAGGTCGTCGAGGACATGGACCAAGAGGTCGGCGAGGAGGGCGAGCCCGGCCGGGTGAACCTTCCGCCGGCTCCGCGCCCCGACGGGCCGTGGGATGTCTCCGAGGTCGGCCGCCCCTCCGAGGGCCGGGTCGACCTGGGCGGTCTGTTCGTGCCCGGTGTCGAGGGCATGGAGCTGCGGGTCGAGGTCGCCGGTGACGCCATCGTCGCGGCCACCGTGGTCCTCCAGGACAGCGCGGTTCAGCTGCAGGCCTTCGCCGCCCCCAAGAAGGAGGGCATCTGGGGCGAGGTCCGCGAGGAGATCGCCTCCGGCATCACCAAGCAGGGCGGTGTGATCGACGAGGTCGAGGGCCCGCTCGGCTGGGAGCTGCGGGCGCAGGTACCGGTCCAGCTGCCGGACGGCACGGGCGGTGTCCAGGTCGTGCGCTTCGTGGGCGTGGACGGTCCGCGCTGGTTCCTGCGCGGTGTCATCTCCGGCCAGGGTGCGGTGCAGCCGCAGGCCGCGGGTCTCCTGGAGCAGATCTTCCGCGACACCGTCGTGGTGCGCGGCGAGGGTCCGATGGCCCCGCGCGACCCGATCGTCCTGAAGCTGCCCGAGGACGCCCAGATGGTGCCCGAGGGCGTCAAGGAGGAGTCGCAGGCCGAGTCCCGCTTCTCCGGCGGCATGGGCCAGCTGCAGCGCGGACCGGAGACCACCGAGGTCCGCTGAGGTTTTTTCGTACCACGCGAGATCCGCTGGGGTTCTTCGCACTACGCGAGATCCGCTGGGGTTCTTCGCACTACGCGAGATCCGCTGGGGTCTTTCGCACTACGCGAGATCCGCTGAGGTTCTTCGTACTACGTGAGGGCCGCGTCCTGAGGTCAGGGCGCGGCTTTTCGTATGTCTGCCGTGTCTGGAGAGGGCGTCCGGGGCGGGTGGGACCTGCGGGACTCCGCCCCCGGAAGGCCGTCGCGGGGGCGCACCCGCCGGGATGGTCAACCAGCCCTCCGGGCAACCGAGTTGAGGGGTCGCGGCCATTGCGGCGCTCTTCGGCGGGGGCACATACTGTGCCCTCGAAACGGGGGGTGACCGGTGCGGGGGAGTACGCGCACGCCTGCCGTGGTGCGCAAAGGACGGCATCACGGGCTGGTGCTCGGTGCGGCCGGGCTTGCCATGCTGCTTGCCGCGACCGTGCTCGCCGCTCTCGCCACGCTGACCGAGCAGACCGTGCTCGGTGCCGCACGGCAGCGGCTCGCCGCGGACAGGGACGCCGTCATCTCGGTCGGCGGGCCCTACGCGCCCGGCAAGGAGCAGGCGTACGAGCAGACCGGCGCCGCCGTACGCAGGGCCCTGGACGGAGCGTACGGGGGCGTACCGCAGCAGACCTACGATGCCCTGCGCGTCCCCGAGAACCGGGCCACCGAGCTCTCCGTCGCCGATGCCGACGGGCGGGTGCGCGGCGATGTGACGGTGGCGCTCGCGGCGCTGGAAGGCCTGCGCGAGCACGCCGAGACGGTGAGCGGACGGCTGCCGGGGCCGCGGCCCGACGGCACCGTCGAGGCCGCGCTGTCGCAGCCGCTGGCCGCCGAGCTCCGCGTCCGCCCCGGCGACCGGCTGACCGTTCTGACGAGCGCCGACACGGAGCTCGCGGTGGAGGTCACCGGGATCTACCGGCCGCGTGCCGAAGCGGCCGCGCTGTGGGGGAGCCAGACCGGGAGCTTCGGCGGGACCGACAGCCTGGCCGTCGTACCCCTGACGACCGTGACCGGGACCCCGGAGCTCGCCGGGGACAGTGTGCGGTCGTGGCTGGCCGTGCCGGACGCCGGGCGGTTCCGGCTCGACGACATCGACGGACTGAGCGACCGGGCGGCCGCGTTCAGCGACAGCGATCCCGCACGGTCGCTGTTCGGCGGACAGGTGCCGCCCGAGGCCCGGGACCTCGAGATCGACTCGGGGCTCGGTCCCGCCCTCGACCGGCTCAGGACACCGATCGCCGTGTCACGGGCCGGCATGTACATCCCCGCTTCGCTGCTCGCCGCCCTCGCCCTGGCCACCCTGGTGCTCACCGCACGCCAGCTCGCCACGCACCAGCGGGCGGAGCTCGCCCTCCTGGCCGCGCGCGGCGCGGGCACATGGCGCCTCGCCGCGGGGGCCGCGGGGCAGTGGGCGGTGCTCGCCGTGCCCGCGGGGATCGCCGCGCCGTTCCTCGCCGGACCGCTGCTCGGGCTGCTGCCGCGCGTGGGCCTGGCGGAAGGCGACCTGCCGGGCACCGCGCTGATCGCCGCGGGCTGGACCGCCGCCGCGCTCGCGGTCGTGGTGCACGGCGTCGCGGTGCTCGTCCCCGTGGTCCGCTCGGTGCGCGACCGCAGGGCCGTGAGCCGGCTGCGGTGGCGGCCCGCGCGGTTCGCGGCGGCGCAGCGGCTCGGAGCCGATGTGGTGCTTGCCGCCGTGGCCGTTCTGGGGTGGCTGCAGCTGCGCCAGTACCGTTCGCCGGTCGGCAGTGCCTCCACCGTCGACCTGGTGCTCGTGTTCGCCCCCGTGATGATGACCGCGGCGGCGGCCGTGCTCGTCCTGCGGCTGCTCCCGCCCGCCGCCCGGCTGTTCGATCCGCTCGCGCAGCGCGGCACCGGGTTCGTGCTGCCGTTCGGCGGCTGGCAGTTGGGCCGGCGCGCGGCCGGGCACGCGGCAGCGGCCCTGGTGGTGACGCTCGCGCTGGCCGTCGCCGCGCTCAGCTCGACCGCGCTGGTGATCCTCGACCGGGGCGACCAGGACCAGGCATCGTTCCAGGTCGGATCCGATCTGCGGATCGATCCCTCCGACCGCCTCGCCGACGACCGACGCCGGGACGCCTACGCGCAGTCGCCCGGCATACGGGCCGTGACCCCGGTGACCGAGGTGGACGCCTCGGTGGCACAGCAGTCGGTGGGCGTCACCGCCGTCAACACCGGCTCCGGCGCGCTCACGGACCACGCGGGCCCGAAGGCGGCGCACCTGGGCGAGGGCATACCCGAGCACGGGCTGCGCCTCGTCGGATCGCCGAAGGAACTCACCCTGCGGGTACGGCTGTCCGCCGACGGACCCGGCAAGGCCCACCCGGTACTGCTCACGGGCTACTTCGAGGACGGCGACGGTCTCGTGCACGGCCGTGAGGTGGAGCTGCGCGAGGGCGGCCCGGTCACGGTGCGGCTGCCCGTGCCGCCGCACACAACTCACCTCGTACAGCTGGGTCTTACGATGCCGTACGAGGTCGAGCGGCGCACCTACCGGCTGGTCGTGGACGAGGCCGACGAACTGGACCGGCCGGGCCGCTGGCGCGATCTGTTCCTGCCCGCGCCCGACCTGCACGTGGCGGGCTGTCCCGGCGCCGAACCGCGCAAGCGGCCCGGTGAAGCACCCGGCCCCGTCCTCTGCTCCTCGGGGCCCGAGCGCCCCGGTGTGCTGATCGACGGGGTGCTGAGGGGGCCCAACACCGCACTCGTCTTTCCCGTACGGTCGATCCGGCTCGGCTTCAAGGGGCCGAAGCGGCCCCCGGCCGCGCCGGCGCTGGCCGATGCCACGCTGATCGATGACGGGCTCGCCGTCGTCGGGGACACCGTCACCGTTCGGCAGGCCGTGGGCGGCAGCGCACGGCTGAAGATCGTGGGCACGATCGAGGCGATCCCGGGCGACGAGGCACGGGACCAGCCGAATCTCCTGGTCGACTCCCGTGCGTTCGCGGCCCAGTTGCTGCTCTCCGGCGGTACGCCGGGTGTCGAGACCTTCTGGTGGGCCCGCGCGGACGACGGCGACGCCCGGGCCGCGGCGCTGGCCGTGCGCGCGACTCCACGGCTCGGCAAGGCGATCGATGTGGCCACGGCCCGCGAGGCGCTGGCCGCGGATCCGCTGCGGCGCGGCACCCGGGCCGCGCTCGCGCTGTGCCTTGCACTCGCCCCGCCGTTCGCGGTGGTCGCGTTCACGCTGCACACGGTGCTCGCGGCGCGCTCCAGAAGCCGGGAGTTCGCGCTGCTCAGAGCGATCGGCGTACGCAAACGCCAACTGGCCGCGTTCCTCTGGACGGAACAGCTCGGCCTGGCCGCCGTGGCGGCGGTGCTCGGCACCCTGCTCGGTGCCGGTCTCGCGGTCCTGATCATGCCGGTCGTCACGGTGGAAGCGGACGCCAGACCGGTCTTTCCCGACCTCGCCACGGAGGTGCCCTGGATGCGGGTGGTGGTCACGGCCGCCGTGACGACCGCCTTGATCTGCGCGGTCGTCACCGTCGCCGCCCGCTCTCTCGGACGGGTGGATCTGGCGCGGGTGCTGAGGGCGGGGGATGACGTATGACGAAGGCCGGGGGTGCGGGGCGCGGGCCGGCGGCGAAGCGTCGCCCGCCGCGCGGTCCGGGAGGCCGGCGAGGTCTGCGAAGTCGTCTGCACGGTCTGCGCGGTGACCTCCCGCTCCTGGTCTGTCTGACGCTCCTGACCTGCCTGCTCACCGCTGTCGCCGCCGGGGCGCCGCCCCTCCTCGACCGGCTGGCGGGCCGGGCGTTCGGCGACCGGCTTGTCCAGGCGCAGGAGTCGGCGCCCGGTGTCACGTACAGCGTGCGTGTCGACGTCTTGCAGAAGAAGGGCGACGACCCGGGCGCATACCTCGCCGCGGACATGGCCGCGATGAGCGAAAGCCTCGAGAACTGGGTGGCGCCCGGGCTGCCCGGCGAACTGCGCACCGACTCCGCACGCATCGTGCTGCCCGGGATCGGCACCCTCACCGAGGCCGGGCCCGCGGAACTGTCGCTGCTCCACGCCACCGACGCGCCCCGCAAAGGCGGTTACGCCGCCGGACGCGCCCCGCGAGCGAACGCCCGTACGGTGGAGATCGCCGTCTCGTCGGCCACGCGCGACCGGCTCGGGCTGCGCCTGGGACAGCGGCTCGACCTCGGGATGGGCGGACTGTCCGGCATCCATGCGACCGCGCAGGTCGTGGGCGTCTTCGCGGCGGACGACGACTCCGTGCTGTGGCGTGAGGAGCCGCTCCTGGCCGCGCCGTTGAAGAGCACCGGGCGACCGCACCAGGCCATGGTGCTCGCCGAGCCCGGATCGATCATCCGGCTGCAGGAGCAGAGCGGGATCGAGATCACCGCGCAGTGGGGCCTGCGGCTGCACCTGACCGACGAGGAGGCCAGGAAGCACCACGGGGCCGACGGCCGGCGCCAGATCGAGCGCGCCCTCGTCGTCACCAGCGAGCTGGCCCCGGACAAGTACTGCCCGCTCGCCACATTCGGCGGGCTCGTCTGCAGCCTCGGCCTGAACCCCACCGGCGGTCTCGACTACTCCTCCCGACTGCCCGACGCCATCGGCGAGTTCGGGCGCCAGTGGGGACAGGGCCAGGCCGTCGTGGCCTTCGGCCTGGCCACGCTCTTGATCGTGGCCCTCGCCGCCGCATTCGTCACGGCGCTGCTCGCACTGCGCCGCCGCCTCGACGTGCACCGGCTCCAACGCGCCCGCGGCGCCTCGGCCCTGGGGCTCGCCGCGGCACGCGCCGGGCACACGCTGCCCGGTGCGCTGCTCGGCCTGGCAGCGGGCCTGGCCCTGGCCGGACGCGTGGGCGAAGGCACCGCGACGGGGTGGGGCGCGGCGGTGGCGCTCGGCTGCTGGCTGCCGCTGCCGCTCGTCACCTTCTTCGCCGTACGGGACGGGGCGCTGCTGCGTGCGGACGGGGCGGCGAGAGCATCGTCGATACGGGGGCGGCGCGTCGTCGCCGAACTGGCGTTGCTGTTGCTCGCGGTGGCCGGGGTGTGGGCGCTGCGCTCGCGCGGGACCAGGGCGCAGGCGGGCCCGGATCCGCTGCTCGCGGCCGTACCGGCGCTGCTCGGTCTGGCCACGGTCGTGATCCTCGTCCGCTGCTACCCGCTGCCCGTACGGCTCCTCGCCCGCTGGTCCGCGCGGCGGCGCGGAGCCGTGGCACTGATCGCCCTGCTGCGGGCGGCGAAGGAGGCGCCCGCGCGGGCGCTCGCCCTGCTTGTCCTGGTCGTGACGCTCGCCGGAGCCGTGTTCGGCGGTCTGATCGCCGGCACGCTCACCGAAGGGCGGGAGGAGGGGACGCGTGCGCGGGTCGGTGCGGACGCCTCGTACACAGGCGTCCGGAGCAATCCGCAGGCGGCGCAGGAGTTGGCCCGGGCCCGTGGCGTCGAACACTCCGCCCAGGTCGGCGAGTTGCGGATCAGCGCGCGCGACAGCGCCCGTGGCTCCGCGTACGGCACGACCAGTCTGCTCGGTGTCGAATCCGAGGCTCTGCTCGAGGTCGGCGGTGAATCGGCGGCCGCCCGTGCTGCGGCCGCGCTGCCGGACGCGGGCGGTGCCGTGCCGGTGCTCGCGCACGGTGGACCGCGGGTCGGCGACCGGCTCGAGGCCGAGGTCGGCGGGCGGACCCTGCGGATGAAGGTCACGGGCACCCTGCCCGACGCGGTCGTCGACGACGTCGCGCTGGGGCCGCTGCGCTCCGCCGAGTCCCCGGAACTGCTGCTGTTCACCGACCTGCGGGCGCTGCGGTCGATCGAGCGCGAGGATTTCGGGCAGCTGGTGCTGCTCCTGTACGGCGACGGGATACGCGCCGAGGAGTTGCGCGCGATGGTGCCGCGTGCCGCGCCCGAGACGAATCCGGGTGAACTGTTCGTTCTGGAAGAGGAGTTGGCGCGCCTTTCGGACGACGGTCTGGTGGGTGCGCTGACCCTGGCCCACACCGTGGCGACCGGGCTTGCCGTGGCCCTGGCGCTGCTCGCGCTGGTCCTTGAACTGCTGCTCTCGGCGCCGGCGCGCGGGCGCACCGCCGCGCGGCTGCGCACGATGGGGCTCGGCGACCGGCAGACGGCGGCGCTGCATCTGGTGCAGCTGCTGCCGCTGGTGGTCGCGGCGGTCGTGGGCGGTACGGCGCTCGGACTGGCGCTGCCGTCGCTGCTCGGACCGGCCCTGGACCTGGGGGAGTTCACGGGCACACCCGGCGACCCGGGCATGCACGCCGACGTGCTGCTGACCGTGGCCCTCGGGGCGGGGTGCGCGGGGCTGGTGGCGGGAGCGGTCGCAGTGGAGACATGGCTGGGGCGCAGGAGGGGGTTGGGGCAGGTGTTGCGGGTGGGGAGGGTGGACGATTGAGGACGGGCGGGGAGAGCGGTGCAACGCGGTTGGTGCGGGGGCGTGTTGGGCGCGGGGCGGTGGCGTATCGGCGGTGGGACGGTTGCGTTGCGGGGTGGGGACGGTGGCGTTCTGCGGTGGGGACGGTGGCGTATCGACCGGGGGACGGTTGCGTTGCGGGGTGGGGACGGTGGCGTTCTGCGGTGGGGACGGTGGCGTATCGGCCGCGGGACGGTCGCGTTGCGGCGGTGGGACGGTGGCGTATCGACCTCGCGACGGCTGCGTATCGGCGACGGGACGGTTCAGTGCCCGCGGCGGAACGGCACCGTACCGACCGCGGAACAGCCCCGGCCCGGCGAAGGAACGGTGCCGTCCCGACGCCCGCCGGCGCAGCGACCACGTACCAGCGACCACGTACCAGCGCACACCCGGGCGACCCCGCGCCGCCCAGCGGACGGAGGGGCCATGAGCCGATCTGAACAGCCGGGCGCAGAACGGGAGTCGCGCGGTCCCCGGCTCGCCGACCTGGAGGCACGCGCCCGCTCCGCCACCACGCGGAGCCTCGACGACGGCGTGATCGTCTGCGACAACCTCGTACGCGTCTACCGCACCCAGGAAGTCGAGGTGCAGGCGCTCCAAGGCCTCGACCTGACCGTCTCCGAGGGCGAGTGCGTGGCTCTCGTCGGCGCCTCCGGCTCCGGCAAGTCCACGCTCCTGTCGATCCTCTCCGGCCTCGACCTGCCCACCGCGGGACGCGCCCGCGTCGCCGGACACGACCTCCTCGCCATGGGGCGCCGCGAACGGCTCGGCTACCGGCGCGCCACCGTCGGCTTCGTATGGCAGCAGACCGGGCGCAACCTGCTGCCGTACCTCACGGCCCAGGAGAACGTCGCCCTCCCCATGAAGTACGCCCGGGTGCCCCGCCGCAAGCGCCACGAACGCGCCGCCGAACTCCTCGGCACCCTCGGTCTCGCCCACTGCCGCGACCGCCGCCCCGCCGAACTCTCCGGCGGCGAACAGCAGCGCGTCGCCGTGGCGGTCGCCACCGCCAACGAGCCCCGGGTGCTGCTCGCCGACGAACCCACGGGCGAACTCGACACGGCCAGCGGCGAGGACGTCTTCGCCGCCTTGCGCCGCGCCAACGAGGAGCTGGGCGCGACCGTCCTCGTCGTCACCCATGACCCCCAGGTCTCCGAGCAGGTACGGCGCACCGTACGGATCCGCGACGGACGCACCTCGACGGAGACGCTGCGGGGCGCGGAGCGGGAGTTCGCCGAGGAGTTCACCGTCCTGGACCGCGCGGGACGGCTGCAGCTGCCCCAGGAGTACGTGGAGCGGTACGGGCTGCGGGGGCGGGTCCGCCTGACCGGCGAAACCGATCACGTGGGCGTCTGGGCCGCGGACCGGCCCTCGGACCCGGACCCGGCCACGGACCCAGACCCAGGCCCAGACCCAGGCCCAGGCCCAGGCCCAGAGCCCGGCCCTGCCCCAGACCCAGGCCCAGCCCCAGCCCCGGACCCGGCCACGGAATAGGGCTTCGTGCATTGCCCGCCCGCAGGGCGGTGACGAATACTGGCGCGCAACAACAGGTACGTACGGGGGGTTGAGCATGACGCGGAGTGCGAGCAGTGCCACGGGGACGATCGCGGCCGGCGCCGACGAGGGTGCGCCGATGGTCGTCGTCGACGGGGTGCACCGGTCGTACGGCAGCGGGGCCGCCGCGGTGCACGCACTGCGCGGGGTGTCGTTCAGCGTGCCGCGCGGCGAACTCGTCGCGCTCAAGGGGCGTTCGGGCTCCGGCAAGACCACGCTGCTCAACCTGGTCGGCGGCCTCGACTCGCCCGACGGCGGCACCATCACCGTGGACGGTCTCGACACCGGCTCGCTCGGCGAGAGCGGACGGCTCGCGCTGCGGCGCGACCGGATCGGCTTCGTCTTCCAGTCCTTCGGCCTGATCCCGATCCTGTCCGCCGCCGAGAACGTCGGCGTACCGCTGCGGCTGCGCAAGGCGGACCCCGTCGAGCGCGAGGAGCGCGTCGCGCTCCTGCTCTCCCTCGTGGGCCTCGCCGAGCACGCCAAGCAGCGCCCCGGCGAGCTCTCCGGCGGCCAGCAGCAGCGCGTGGCCATCGCCCGCGCGCTCGCCAACCAGCCCGCCCTGCTGATCTGTGACGAACCCACGGGCCAGCTCGACGCCGAGACCGGGCACGCCGTCATGGAGCTCCTTCGCGCGGTCGTCCGCAGCGAGGGCGTCACGGCCCTGGTCGCCACGCACGACCCGGCGATGCTCGACCTCGCGGACCGGGTACTGGAGCTGAGCGACGGCGAGATCGTCGAGAGCGACTGAGGGGCTGACCGGCCCCGTAGAGGGCACGCAGCACGGCGCCTTTCCGGCGTCTTCCCGCAGCTGTTCCGAAGCCGCGTATCAGAATCCCGTCAAAGGGGGCGCCCGGACTCCCCTGTGATCCCGTTTGTCCGAATTGCGGGGCTTATGGTCGACCCAGCGCCGGACAGCGGGTTGGGCAGCGGGATCTGAAAGACAATGGGGCCATGGGACGCGGCAAGCTTCGGATCTATCTCGGTGCGGCACCGGGCGTCGGCAAGACGTACGCGATGCTCTCCGAAGCCCACCGCCGCGTCGAGCGGGGCACGGACTGCGTGGTCGCCTTCGTCGAGCACCACGGCCGCCGCCGTACCGAGGTGATGCTGCACGGCCTGGAGGAGATCCGGCGCCGAGAGCTCGAGCACCGCGGCACCACGTTCACGGAGATGGACGTGGACGCCGTGCTCGCCCGCCACCCGCAGGTCGCCCTCGTAGACGAGCTCGCGCACACCAACGTCCCCGGCTCGCGGCACGCCAAGCGCTGGCAGGACGTGGAGGAACTGCTCGCCGCGGGCATCGACGTCATATCGACCGTGAACATCCAGCATCTGGAGTCGCTCGGCGACGTGGTCGAGGCGATCACCGGCGTACGGCAGCGCGAGACCGTCCCCGACGAGGTGGTCCGGCACGCCGACCAGATCGAACTGGTCGACATGTCGCCCCAGGCACTGCGCCGGCGCATGGCGCACGGCAACATCTACCAGCCGGACAAGATCGACGCCTCGCTCTCCAACTACTTCCGGATCGGCAATCTCACCGCCCTGCGCGAGCTGGCGCTCCTGTGGGTGGCCGACCGGGTCGACGAGTATCTGCAGCAGTACCGCGGCGAGCACAACATCAAGTCGACCTGGCAGGCACGAGAGCGCATCGTCGTCGGCCTGACCGGCGGACCCGAGGGCCGCACCCTGATCCGCCGCGGCGCACGGCTCGCGGAGAAGGGCGCCGGCGGCGAGGTGCTCGCCGTCTACATCGCCCGCAGCGACGGCCTCACCAACGCCTCACCCAAGGAACTCGCCCTCCAGCGCACCCTCGTCGAAGACCTCGGCGGCACCTTCCACCACGTCATCGGCGACGACGTGCCCGCCTCGCTCCTGGAGTTCGCGCGCGGAGTCAACGCCACCCAGATCGTGCTCGGCTCCAGCCGCCGCAAGGCCTGGCAGTACGTGTTCGGGCCCGGCGTCGGCGCCACGGTGGCCCGCGAATCGGGCCCCGACCTGGACGTCCACATCGTCACGCACGACGCCGTCGGCAAAGGCCGCGGCCTGCCCGTCGCCCGCGGCGCCCGGCTCGGCCGTGCCCGGATCCTGGCCGGGTGGCTGGCCGGTGTGGCCGGGCCCGTGCTGCTCACACTGCTGCTCACCGCGATCCCGGGTGACCTCGGGCTCGCCAACGACATGCTGCTCTTCCTGTCCCTGACGATCGCCGCGGCCCTGCTCGGCGGTCTGCTGCCGGCGCTCGCCTCGGCGGCGCTCGGCTCGCTCCTGCTCAACTACTACTTCGCCGAACCGCTGCACCGCTTCACCATCGCCGACCCCCGCAACATCGTGGCGATCGCGGTGTTCGTGGGCGTCGCGGTCGCGGTGGCCTCCGTCGTGGACCTCGCGGCCCGCCGTACGCATCAGGCGGCGCGGCTGCGCGCCGAATCCGAGATCCTCTCCTTCCTCGCCGGCAGCGTGCTGCGCGGCGAGACCACCCTGGACGCCCTGCTCGAAAGGGTCCGCGAGACCTTCAACATGGAGTCCGTGGCCCTCCTGGAGCGGGAGAGCGACGTCGAACCGTGGACCTGCGCGGGCAGCGTCGGTACGAGCAGCCCCATAGAGCGGCCGGAGGACGCGGATGTCGACATGCCGGTCGGCGACCACATGGCCCTCGCGCTCACCGGCCGGGTGCTGCCCGCCGAGGACCGCCGGGTCCTTGCCGCGTTCGCGGCACAGGCCGCCGTGGTCCTCGACCGCCAGCGCCTGCTGAGCGAGGCCGAGCAGGCCCGTGCGCTGGCCGAGGGCAACCGCATCCGCACCGCGCTGCTCGCCGCCGTGTCCCACGATCTGCGCACCCCGCTCGCCGGCATCAAGGCCGCCGTCACCTCGCTGCGCTCGGACGACGTCGAGTGGTCCGAGGAGGACCGGGCCGAACTCCTCGAAGGGATCGAGGACGGCGCCGACCGGCTCGACCACCTCGTGGGCAATCTGCTCGACATGTCCCGCCTGCAGACCGGCACGGTCACCCCGCTGATCCGCGAGATCGATCTCGACGAGGTGGTGCCGATGGCGCTCGGCGGCGTCCCCGAGGGCGCGGCGGAGCTCGACATCCCCGAGTCGCTGCCCATGGTCAGCGTGGACAAGGGGCTCCTGGAGCGGGCGGTCGCCAACATCGTCGAGAACGCGGTGAAGTACAGCCCCGACGAGAAGCCCGTACGGGTGTCGGCCAGCGCGATCGGCGATCGCGTCGAGATCCGGGTCGTGGACCGCGGCCCCGGGATCCCCGACGACGCCAAGGAGCGGGTCTTCGAACCCTTCCAGCGGTACGGGGACGCTCCGCGGGGCGCCGGGGTGGGGCTCGGCCTCGCGGTCGCGCGGGGCTTCACCGAGTCGATGGGCGGCACGCTCGCTGCCGAGGACACGCCGGGTGGCGGCCTCACGATGGTGCTCACCTTGCGTGCCGCCCGGGTCGCCGAGCATGTGCCCGCTGGGCTCGACGCATCGGGTGCGTCATGACGGGGCCTCCCGGCAGGTTGTTTTCCCCCACCCCGCCCCTTCCCGAAACCGGAGCTCCGCCCCGGACCCTGCATCCGAACTCCGTTCGGATCTGCTCAAACGCCGCAGGGGCTGGAATGCCCGCAGCGGCTGAGATGCCCCCAGGGGCTGAATTGAAAGGCAGGAACGTATGACCCGGGTGCTCGTGGTCGACGACGAGCCGCAGATCGTCCGCGCCCTCGTCATCAACCTCAAGGCGCGCAAGTACGAGGTGGACGCGGCGGCCGACGGCGCCTCCGCGCTCCAGCTCGCGGCGGCCCGCCACCCCGACGTGATCGTGCTCGACCTCGGCCTGCCCGACATGGACGGCGTCGACGTGATCCGGGGCCTGCGCGGCTGGACCCGGGTCCCGATCCTGGTCCTGTCGGCCCGGCACAGCTCGGACGAGAAGGTCGAGGCCCTGGACGCGGGCGCGGACGACTATGTCACCAAGCCCTTCGGCATGGACGAGCTCCTGGCCAGGCTGCGCGCCGCGGTGCGCCGTGCGGAGCCGGTCGCGGGCGCGGGCGACGACGACGTCACCGTGGACACCGGCGATTTCACCGTCGACCTGGCCGCGAAGAAGGTCCACCGCGAGGGCCGCGACGTCCGCCTGACCCCCACCGAGTGGCACCTTCTGGAGGTCCTGGTGCGCAATACGGGCCGCCTCGTCAGCCAGAAACAGCTCCTCCAGGAGGTCTGGGGCCCGTCCTACGGCACGGAGACCAACTATCTGCGGGTCTACATGGCGCAGCTGCGCCGCAAGCTGGAAGCGGACCCCTCGCACCCGAAGCACTTCATCACGGAGCCCGGCATGGGGTACCGCTTCGAGCGGTGAGCGGGTTTCCCCGGGCCGCGGGCCGGGCATCCCGTGTAACGGAACAGCCCAGGCTGAGGGGCCAAGGAGTAACCCGGGCCCACCCCGGTACGCTTCCTGTATGAGTGACGATCCGCGCCCGCAGAAGCCCGCGGGCCGCTTCCGCCGCATGCTCGACCGGCTTTCCACCTCCCAGGCGGAGCTGGAGTCGGAGGAGCTGCAGGAGGACGCGGCCACGGCAGGCTGCACCCGTATCGGAGACTGCCGGGACCGGCAGATCGTCACGGTTACTGGTACCTTGCGCACCGTCACCCTGCGGCCACGCGCCGGAGTCCCGGCCCTGGAGGCCGAGCTCTTCGACGGCACGGCCGCGCTGGACGTGGTGTGGCTCGGCCGACGCTCCATCGTGGGCATAGAGCCGGGGCGCAAGCTCATCGCATCGGGCCGTATCTCGGTGGACCGCGGACGCCGGGTGCTGTTCAACCCGAAGTACGAACTCAGACCGCTCGGACGGGAGTAGCCGGTGACGTCAGTCGACAAGCCGACCGACGAAAACGCAGGGCCCAGCGGCCAGGCGTCCCAGGCGGATGTGCAGGCGGTCACCGAAGCCGCCCTCTTCGAGGCCTTCGGCGGTCTGCGCGGCATGATCGAGACGGTCCTGCCGGGCCTGCTCTTCGTGACGATCTACACGATCAACAAGGACCTGCACCTCTCCGCGATCGCCGCGCTCGGTGTCTCGCTGCTGCTCCTCGTGGCCCGGCTGACCCGCCGCGACACCGTCAAGCACGCCTTCAGCGGTGTCTTCGGTGTGGCCTTCGGTGTGGTCTTCGCGATGATGACCGGCAATGCCAAGGACTTCTACCTCCCCGGCATGCTCTACACGCTGGGCCTGGCCCTCGCGTACATCATCACGACCCTGTGCGGCGTCCCTCTGATCGGCCTGATCCTCGGCCCGGTCTTCAAGGAGAACCTCTCCTGGCGCACCCGCAACCCGGGGCGCAAGGCCGCATACGCCAAGGCCAGCTGGGCCTGGGGCCTGATCCTGCTCGCCAAGTGCGCGATCCTCTTCCCGATGTACTGGTGGGCGGACACCACCAAGTTCGGCTGGGTCCTGATCGCCCTGAAGATCCCGCCGTTCCTGCTCGCCGTATGGCTGACGTGGGTGTTCCTGGCGAAGGCTCCGCCGCCGATCGACGTCTTCGCCGAGATGGAGGCGAAGGAGAAGGCCGAGCAGGAGGCCAAGGAGGCCCGCGAACGCGCGGCCGACACCGAGGAGCGCTTCGCCCAGCAGATGGATCCCCTGGTGGACGAGACCCTGCAGCGCCTCACCCAGGAGGAGCCCCAGCGGGCTCGTCACCGCAAGCCGTAGAACTTCGCTCCAGTCGTACGAGGAGGGGGCACCCGGAACGTTCCGGGTGCCCCCTCCTCGCTCTACGCGCAGGCCGCGCGGGCCGTCGCCCGTCCCGCGGCTAGTCGTCCCGCCGCACCGACAGCAGATCCTCCAGCTGCTCCTCGCGCGCCTGGGCCGCCACGAACAGGAGCTCGTCGCCGGCCTCCAGGGAGTCCTCGTGGGTCGGCGAGAGCACCCGCGTGCCGCGGATGATCGTGACCAGCGAGGTGTCCTCGGGCCAGCTGATCTCGCCGATGATGGTGCCCGCGAGCGCGGACTCCGGCGGCAGGGTCAGCTCGACCAGGTTGGCGTCGCCGTGGCTGAAGCGAAGCAGACGCACCAGGTCGCCCACGCTGACGGCCTCCTCGACGAGGGCCGACATGAGCCGCGGCGTGGAGACGGCGACGTCCACGCCCCAGGACTCGTTGAACAGCCACTCGTTCTTCGGGTTGTTGACGCGGGCCACCACGCGCGGCACCCCGTACTCGGTCTTCGCGAGCAGCGAGACGACCAGGTTGACCTTGTCGTCACCGGTCGCGGCGATGACCACGTTGCAGCGCTGCAGGGCCGCCTCGTCGAGCGAGGTGATCTCACAGGCGTCGGCGAGCAGCCACTCGGCCTGCGGCACCCGCTCCACCGAGATGGCGGTGGGCGCCTTGTCGATGAGCAGGACCTCGTGCCCGTTCTCCAGGAGCTCGCCCGCGATGGAGCGGCCGACAGCACCGGCTCCGGCAATAGCGACGCGCATCAGTGACCGCCCTCCTCGGGGCCCTCGGCGAACGCCGCCTCGACCTTCTCCATCTCGTCGGTGCGCATCATGACGTGCACCAGGTCGCCCTCCTGGAGGACCGTCTGCGACGAGGGCAGGATCGCCTCGCCGAGCCGGGTGAGAAACGCGACACGTACGCCGGTCTCCTCCTGCAGCTTGCTGATCTTGTGTCCGACCCAGGCCGTCGAGGCATGCACCTCGGCGAGCTGCACCCCGCCGGTGGGGTCGCGCCACAGCGGCTCCGCGCCCGAGGGCAGGAGCCGGCGCAGCATCTGGTCGGCGGTCCAGCGGACCGTGGCGACCGTGGGGATGCCCAGGCGCTGGTAGACCTCGGCGCGACGCGGGTCGTAGATACGGGCGGCGACATTCTCGATGCCGAACATCTCGCGGGCGACGCGCGCGGCGATGATGTTCGAGTTGTCGCCGCTGCTCACCGCCGCGAAGGCGCCGGCGTCCTCGATGCCCGCCTCGCGGAGGGTGTCCTGATCGAACCCGACTCCGGTGACCCGGCGGCCGCCGAATCCCGAACCGAGCCTGCGGAAGGCCGTGGGGTCCTGGTCGATCACGGCGACCGTATGCCCCTGCTGCTCCAAGGTCTGCGCGAGAGCGGCACCCACTCGTCCGCAGCCCATGATGACGATGTGCACGACCGTCCTTCCGGCTGTCAATGTTCCGTTAAGAGTCTGGCGCGGCGGTGTCCGCCTTGACGCGGTCTCTGCGCCTTCACCAGGGTCTCAGACCACAGGCCAAGCTACACACGCGCCCGGGCAGGTGCGCAGGGCACCGTTCGAACGCTTACGATCCTCTGCGTGTCCAAACTGACCGACGTGCCCAAACGGATTCTGATCGGGCGCGCACTGCGCAGCGACAGGCTCGGCGAAACGCTCCTGCCCAAGCGCATCGCACTCCCCGTGTTCGCCTCCGACCCGCTGTCCTCGGTGGCGTACGCGCCCGGCGAGGTGCTCCTCGTCCTGTCGATCGCGGGCGTGTCGGCGTACCACTTCAGCCCCTGGATCGCGGTCGCGGTCGTGGTGCTGATGTTCACCGTGGTGGCTTCGTACCGCCAGAACGTGCACGCGTACCCGAGCGGCGGCGGCGACTACGAGGTCGCCAACACCAACCTCGGCCGCAAGGCGGGCCTGACCGTCGCGAGCGCCCTGCTCGTCGACTACGTCCTGACGGTCGCCGTGTCGATCTCCTCGGGCATCGAGAACCTGGGCTCGGCGATCCCGTTCGTCATCGAGCACAAGGTGCTCTGTGCGGTCGGTGTGATCGTGCTGCTCACTCTGATGAACCTGCGCGGCGTCAAGGAATCCGGAAAGCTCTTCGCGATCCCGACGTACGTCTTCGTCGTCGGTGTCTTCCTGATGATCGCGTGGGGCGCCTTCCGCGGCCTGGTGCTCGACGACACGCTCAAGGCACCGACCGCCGACTTCGAGATCAAGCCCGAGCACCAGGGGCTCGCGGGCTTCGCGCTCGTCTTCCTTCTGCTGCGGGCCTTCTCCTCGGGCTGTGCCGCGCTCACGGGCGTGGAGGCGATCTCCAACGGCGTGCCCGCCTTCCGCAAGCCCAAGTCGAAGAACGCCGCGACCACGCTGGCCCTGATGGGCGCCCTGGCCGTCACCATGTTCTGCGGCATCATCGCGCTCGCGATGGCCAGCAACGTACGGATGGCCGAGAACCCCGCGCACGACCTGATCCGCGACGGTCAGCCGGTCGGCAGCGGCTATGTGCAGAACCCGGTGATCTCCCAGGTCGCCGAGGCGGTCTTCGGCAACGGATCGTTCCTCTTCATCGTCCTCGCCGCCGCCACCGCCCTGGTCCTCTTCCTCGCCGCGAACACCGCGTACAACGGCTTCCCGCTGCTCGGCTCGATCCTCGCGCAGGACCGCTACCTGCCGCGTCAGCTGCACACCCGCGGCGACCGGCTCGCGTTCTCCAACGGCATCGTGCTGCTCGCGGGCGCCGCGGCGGTGCTCGTCTGGGTCTACGGGGCCGACTCGACCAAGCTGATCCAGCTGTACATCGTCGGCGTCTTCGTGTCCTTCACGCTCAGCCAGACCGGCATGGTGCGGCACTGGAACCGTCATCTGCGCACCGAGAAGGACCTCGCCAAGCGCCGGCACATGAAGCGCTCGCGGGCGATCAACACCTTCGGCGCCTTCTTCACCGGCCTCGTCCTGGTGGTCGTCCTGGTCACCAAGTTCACGCACGGTGCCTGGGTCGCGCTGCTCGGCATGGTCATCTTCTACGTGACGATGAGCGCGATCCGTAAGCACTACGACCGGGTCTCCGAGGAGATCGCCGCGCCCGAGGGCCCCTCCGACGACAGCGTCCGGCCTTCGCGCGTGCACTCGATCGTTCTGGTCTCCAAGATCCACCGGCCGACGCTGCGCGCCCTCGCCTACGCGAAGCTGATGCGCTCGGACACCCTCGAAGCCCTCAGCGTCAACGTGGACCCGGCCGAGACCAAGGTGCTCAAGGCGGAGTGGGAGCGGCGCAACATCACCGTCCCGCTCAAGGTCCTCGACTCCCCGTACCGCGAGATCACCCGCCCGATCATCGAGTACGTGAAGAACCTGCGCCGGGAGAGCCCGCGGGACGCGGTCTCGGTGATCATTCCGGAGTACGTGGTCGGCCACTGGTACGAGCACCTGCTGCACAACCAGAGCGCGCTGCGCCTGAAGGGCCGTCTGCTGTTCACGCCCGGCGTGATGGTGACCTCGGTGCCGTATCAGCTGGAGTCCTCGGAGGCCGCCAAGAAGCGGGCCCGTAAGCGCTCCGAATGGAACGCGCCGGGTGCGGTGCGCCGCGGCCCCGTCGAGAAGAAGGCCCCCAAGGAGCCGTCGGCCAAGGGCTGACCCCGCGCCGGCAACGGCCGACCCCGCGCTGGTAAGGCGGCCGGACGATCCCCACGTAGACTCGTGGGTTGTCGTCCGGCCGTTTCCTTTCGGGCCGGGGGCCGTCTTCCGCCATATCCCTCAGCGCTTTGGAGCCACCCCGCCATGCAGGCAGATTCCGATTCGAAGAACTCGCTGGTCGGGACGGAGTACGAGGTCGAGGTCGGCCCGGTCGCACACGGCGGCCACTGCATCGCCCGTACGTCCGAGGGCCAGGTCCTCTTCGTCCGGCACACGCTGCCCGGCGAGCGCGTGATCGCGCGCGTGACCGAGGGCGAGGAGGGCGCGCGCTTCCTGCGCGCGGACGCGGTGACCATCCTCGAGGCCTCCAAGGACCGGATCGAAGCGCCCTGCCCGTACGCGGGCCCTGGCCGCTGCGGCGGCTGCGACTGGCAGCACGCCAAACCCGGCGCCCAGCGCCGCCTCAAGGGCGAGGTCATCGCCGAACAGCTCCAGCACCTGGCCGGGCTCACACCCGAGGAGGCCGGCTGGGACGGCACGGTGATGCCGGCCGAGGGCGACAAGCTCCCCGCGGGCGAGGTGCCGCAGTGGCGCACGCGCGTGCAGTACGCGGTGGATGCCTCGTCCGGCAAGGCGGGTCTGCGCCGGCACCGCTCGCACGAGGTCGAGGTGATCGACCACTGCATGATCGCCGCTGCCGGTGTGAGTGAGCTGGGCATCGAGAAGCGGACGTGGGAGGGGATGGCGTCCATCGAGGCCATCGCGGCCTCCGGCTCCCAGGACCGCCAGGTGATCCTCACCCCGCGCCCGGGGATGCGGCTGCCGATCGTCGAACTCGACAAGCCGGTCTCCGTCCAGCGCATCGGCGAGAAGGACGGCGCGGTCCACCGCGTCCACGGCCGCGCCTTCGTCCGCGAGCGCGCCGACGACCGCACGTACCGCGTCGGCGACGGCGGTTTCTGGCAGGTCCACCCGAAGGCCGCCGACACCCTGATGCGCGCCGTGATGCAGGGCCTGCTGCCGCGCAAGGGCGACATGGCCCTCGACCTCTACTGCGGCGTCGGCCTCTTCGCGGGCGCCCTCGCCGACCGCGTCGGCGACAAGGGCGCGGTCCTCGGCATCGAGTCCGGCAAGCGCGCGGTGGAGGACGCCCGGCACAACCTGGCCTCGTTCGACCGCGTCCGCATCGAACAGGGCAAGGTCGAGTCCGTCCTTCCCCGTACGGGCATCAGCGAGGTCGACCTCATCGTCCTCGACCCGCCCCGCGCGGGCGCCGGCAAGCAGACGGTCCGCCACCTGTCGGGCCTCGGCGCACGCCGCATCGCCTACGTGGCCTGCGACCCGGCGGCACTCGCGCGGGACCTCGGGTACTTCCGCGAGGGCGGGTACAAGGTGCGGATGCTGCGGGCGTTCGATCTGTTTCCGATGACATCGCATGTTGAGTGTGTTGCTGTTCTGGAGCCAGTAGCGAAGGGTTCCTGACCTGCACCTTTATAGGTTCGGTGAGCCTGCTCGACCTGCTTTCGAGGCTGGGACGGCCACACCGGGCGGAGTGCGTGCGCTCCCTCGTCTGCCCTTCGTTGAGCCGCCGTGCACGTGGCCCTCCCGTGGCTTGACGGCTCTACTGCCCCGGAGAGCTGGTCGGGCGCTACGACGCTGCGAGGGCCAATAGCACGGGCTGGCCAGTTCCTTGGCTGCAGTTCTGCAGAATTCGCAGTCCGTATGCGTGATGCCTCGCTCGGCGTGGACACGCCGCCCGGCCGGCGGCCTGGCCGCCCGGACGAGCGAGGATTGAGTCATGGTCGCGGCAGGGGCTTCCACTCCCAGCGATGACCACATGCGGCTGCTGGTCAAGGTGGCCCGCATGTATCACGTGCGCGGCGTGCGTCAGGCCGAGATCGCGGCACATCTCAATGTGTCCCGGCCGCGTGTGTCCCGGCTCCTGAAGGAAGCTGTCGACCGCGGAGTGGTGCGCACCGTCGCCCAGCTTGCCACCGAGGATCAGCGCGGCGGCGAGGGCCGGCAAGTAGGCGTTGGCCTCGGCCGGCTCTCGCCGTGCCTTCGCAGTCAGGTGCAGGTGCGCGACCCGCTTGTCAGCAGGGTCCTGACGGCGCTCCAGGAGTCCCTGCTCGGTCAGTTGCGTCACGAGCGCACTGACGTTGTTGGGCTTCATGAGCAAGGACGCAGCGGCCTTGCGTACGGTGACACCGTCGTGTGCCTCGACGTGCCGGAGCAGGGTGAGTTGAGCCTCTGGCGGCTTCGCGGTCGCATAGTCCTGTCCGACTCGCCGGTCCAAGCGCGGGACAGCGCGGGCAGGCATGCCACGAGCGCGGAGGCCACCTGGCTGATGCTCTGTGCAGACGCGCTGTTCCGACTCACGTCGTGGAGGCGAGTGTGGCTGCGCGAAGTGTTTACGGGTGCGCCTTGTCCCATGGCTGTGGACATGGCGGCCGAACTCTCTGCGCACCAGGCGTTGAGCGGAGGTCGGCCACCACGTGCTGATGTCCTCGGGGTGCAGCGGCGTCTTGACGCTTCCCGGGAACGTTCGCAGGCATCACCATCGCCTGTGTCGGCAGACGGGCGGACCCGGTCGCGTGCGTCCGGATCCGCCCGGTCAGCCGAGGGACACCCAGTCCATGACGGTGGCGGCGAACTCCTGCGGCACCTGTTCCGGGGCCGCCACGTGTCCGTCGGAGAGCACCTTGGTCGGGCAGCCGAGTGCGGACGCGAACTTTTCCAGGGAGGGCAGGGAGTAGTGGTCGTGGGGTGCGCAGAAGGCGAGGGTGCGTGCGGTGATGTGCGGCAGGCGGGGCTCCATGGCGTAGCGGCGCAGTGCTTCATGCCCCTCCTCGACGCGGTCGAGGACGGTCAGAGCATCGATGACGTAGCGGGTCAGATACGCCTCCTCGCCCGGGCGGTAGAAGCCGCGCCGTCTGTCCCACAGCTCCCGCAGATGTGAGCCGTCGGGCCGCGGGTCCACCTGGTCGACCCGCCCGTGCCCGCCGCCGCGCTTCTCCTCGTCGACGAACGCGGTCGCCGACAGCGTGAGGCTCAGCACGCGCTCCCGGAGACGGGCCGCCACCTCCACGGCGACCACCCCGCCGGTGTGGTGCCCGACCAGGTGGAACCGGTCGAGGCGGAGCGCGGCGGCAAGGTCCTGCACACCGTCCGCGAACCGTTCCACGGAATGCGGCCCCGCGGGCTTCGCCGACGCCCCGTAGCCCACGGTGTCCATGGCGATCGCCCGGTACCCGGCGCCGATCAGGGGCAGGACGTCGCGGTACTCCGTCCAGGAGCGGGGAGTCTGGTGGAGCAGGAGTACGGGCTCGCCCGCGCCCGACTCGACATAGTGCAACTGGCCGAAGCGGCTGGGCACATAGCCCTTGCGCACAGTGCCGGGGTGCGCCGCGCTCATTCGGCGGCTCGCGCCGTCAGGTCGAGAGCGATGTCCGTGATCATGTCCTCCTGGCCGCCGACCATCCCGCGCCGGCCGACCTCGACCAGAATGGTGCGGGTGTCCAGGCCGTAGCGGGCGGCCGCGGCCTCCGCGTGGCGCAGGAAGCTGGAGTAGACGCCCGCGTAACCGAGGCTCAACGTCTCGCGGTCCACCCGCACTTCGCGGTCCTGGAGCGGTCGTACGAGGTCGTCGGCGGCGTCCATCAGCGGGAACAGGTCGCAGTCGTGCTTCCAGCCCATGAGGTCCGCGACCGCCACGAACGCTTCGAGTGGGCAGTTGCCCGCGCCCGCGCCCTGCCCGGCCAGTGAAGCGTCGACGCGGGTGACGCCCTCCTCGACGGCGACGACGGTGTTGGCCACACCGAGCGCGAGGTTGTGGTGCGCGTGGATGCCCAGCTCGGTGGCCGGGTCGAGGACGTCGCGGTAGGCGCGGAAACGACTCCGTACGCCGTCCATGGTGAGGCGGCCTCCCGAGTCCGTGACGTAGACGCAGTGCGCGCCGTAGGACTCCATCAGCATGGCCTGGCGGGCGAGTTCGGCGGGCTCGGCCATGTGGGACATCATCAGGAACCCGGCGACGTCCATGCCCAGCTCGCGGGCCGCGGCGATGTGCTGGGCGGCGATGTCGGCCTCGGTGCAGTGGGTGGCGACGCGCACCGAGCGGATGCCGAGCGCGTGGGCCTGCCTCAGGTCGTGGATGGTGCCGATGCCCGGGAGGAGGAGCGTGGTGGGGATCGCGGTCGTCGTCGCGTCGACGACCGCCTCGATCCACTCCCAGTCGGTGTGCGCGCCGACACCGTAGTTGACGCTGGAGCCGGCGAGTCCGTCGCCGTGCGCGATCTCGATGGCGGCGACCCCGGCGTCGAGGGCCGCCGCGATCGTACGGGCCTGGTCGGTGGTGTAGCGGTGGTGGACGGCGTGCATGCCGTCCCGCAGGGTCACGTCCTGGACGTAAAGGCTGGTCACTTGGCCGCCTCCTTCGAAGCAGTGGCGCGGTGGGCGGCCATGCGCTCGGCGGTGCGCAGCGCGGCCGAGGTCATGATGTCGAGGTTCCCGGCGTAGGCGGGCAAGTAGTGGGCGGCGCCCTCGACTTCGAGGAACACCGAGACCTTGAGGGCGTCACCGGAACCGGCCGGTGCGAGGGAGTGCAGGGGGTGGCCGGGGCGGACCGGCTCGTACTGCACCTTCTGCTTGAGGCGGTAGCCGGGCACGTACGCCTGTACGCGGCCGACCATCTCCTCGACGGACGCGGTGATCGCCTGCCGGTCGCTCTGCGACACCACGCAGTGCACGGTGTCCCGCATGATCAGCGGGGGTTCCGCCGGGTTGAGGACGATGATCGCCTTGCCGCGGGCCGCGCCGCCGACCTGCTCGATGGCCGAGGAGGTCGTCTCGGTGAATTCGTCGATGTTGGCGCGGGTGCCGGGCCCGGCGGAGCGCGAGGAGATCGAGGCGACGATCTCGCCGTAGTGGACCGGGGTGACCGCGTGGACCGCGGCGACGATCGGAATGGTGGCCTGGCCGCCGCAGGTGACCATGTTGACGTTCGGGGCGGCGAGGTGGGCTTCGCCGTTCACCGGCGGGACGACGTACGGGCCGACGGCCGCCGGGGTGAGGTCGATCAGCGTGCGGCCGAGGGGGCGCAGGACGTCCTCGTGGTGGCGGTGGGCGCCGGCCGAGGTCGCGTCGAAGACGATCTCGATGTCCTCGAACTCCGCCATCTTCACCAGGCCTTCGACGCCCTCGTGCGTGGTGGCGACCTTCAGACGGCGGGCGCGGGCCAGGCCGTCGGAGTCCGGGTCGATGCCGGCCATCGCGACGATCTCCAGCGACTTCGAGAGGCGCAGGATCTTGATCATCAGGTCGGTGCCGATGTTGCCGGAGCCGATGACGGCGACCTTGGTACGTGTCGTACTCATGCGGTGTGTCCCTCCTGCGGCGCGAACCGCACGCTGATACGGCCCAGTTGACTGATGCGCGCCTCGAACCGGTCGCCGGGCGCGGCGACCGCCATCGGCCCGAGCGCCCCGGTGAGCACGACGTCCCCGGCGCGCAGCGGATCGCCTGCGGCGGCCAGCGTCGAGGCGAGCCAGGCGGCGGCGTTGAGCGGGCCGCCCAGGCAGTCGGCACCCGTGCCCTCGGACACCGGGTCCGCCGCGCCGTCGCGCGTCATCGTCATCCGTACGGCGCGCAGGTCGAGGCCCGACAGCGGTACGGGGGTGCCGCCGAGTACGTACAGGCCGCTGGAGGCGTTGTCGGCGACGGTGTCGACGATGGTGATGTCCCAGTCGGCGTTGCGGCTGTCCACGATCTCCAGGGCGGCCAGGGCGAAGTCGGTCGCCCGGATCACGTCCGCGACGGTGCACTCGCGGTGCGGCAGGTCCGCGCCGAGCACCAGCGCCACCTCCGCCTCGACCTTCGGCTGGATGAGCCGCCCCGCCGCGACGGTGCCGCCGTCGGGGACGGCCATGTCGGCGAAGAGCGTGCCGAAATCCGGTTGTCCTACGCCGAGTTGGGCCTGGACCGCGGGGGAGGTGAGGCCGATCTTGCGGCCGGCGATCCGGCGCCCCGCGGCCAGGCCGCGTTCGACGTTGACGCGCTGCACGGCGTACGCGGCGTCGAGGTCGCCCTCGAGGAGCAGGGAACGGACCGGTGGGCAGGGGGAGTTCGTACGCTCGGCCGCGAACAGCAGGTCGGCCGCCTTCGTGACGTCGGCCGCCTTTGTGACGTCGGCCGCCTTTGTGACGTCGGCTGCCTTTGTGGCATCGGCCGCGCTCATCGGGCGCTCACCAGCTCGGTGTCGACGCCCACCGGGCCGAGCGGCGTCGCCCCGCCGGGGGACCCCAGCGCGCTGTCGCGGCCGGGCAGGACTTCCACGAAGAAGCGCCGGTTGTCCTCGCGGAAGGCGGGGTCGGCCTTGCGGTCGACGGTGATCGCCTGCTCCGGGCAGGCCACTTCGCAGGCCCCGCAGTCGATGCACTCCATGGGATTGATGTAGAGCTTGCGCTCGCCCTCGTAGATGCAGTCGACGGGGCACTCCTCCATGCAGGACCGGTCCATGATGTCGACGCAGGACGCGCCGATGACGTACGCCATGGTGTGCTCAGTGCTCCTTCTCGGTGGAGTGCCCGGGGAACAGGGCCGCCTCCGGGTCGATGACGGTGGCCGCGTTGTTGACGGCGGTGGCGGCCTCGCCGAAGCCGACCGAGATGAGGCGGACCTTGCCGGGGTAGTCGGTGATGTCGCCCGCGGCGAACACCCGGGGCAGGTTGGTCGCCATGTGGGTGTCGACGGTGATCTTCCGGGCATTGAGGCCGAGCCCCCAGTCCTTGAGCGGGCCGAGGTCGGCGAGAAAGCCGAGCGCGGCGACCACGGCCTGGGCCGGGACGACGCGGGTCTCCTTCGTCGTACGGTGGCGGATCTCGGCCCGCTCCACCCGGTCGGCGCCGATGAGCCGGCTCACCTCGCTGTCGGTGACGATCTCCACGCCGAGCGCGCGCACCTTCTCGACCGACGCCGTGTGGGCGCGGAAGCGGGCGGTGCGGTGAACGAGGGTGACCGAGCGGGCGATCGGGGCGAGCAGGGCCGCCCAGTCGAAGGCGCTGTCGCCGCCGCCGACGACCACCAGGTCCTGGTCCGCGTGCACGGAGGGGTCCGGCACGAAGTAGGAGAGTCCGCGCCCGAGGAACTCCTCCCCGGCGGGCAGCGGCCGCGGTGTGAACGTCCCCACGCCGCCGGTGATGACGACGGCCTTGGCGCGCACCGTCGTCCCCTGGTCACTGGTGACGACGGGCAGGCCGTCGGCGCCGTGCGCCAGTTCGGCGGCCCGGTGGTCGAGGAGGTAGAGCGGGGAGTACGGCTCGGCCTGGGCGACCAGACCGTCCACCAGGTCGCGGCCGCGTACGGACAGGAAGCCGGCGATGTCGAAGATCGGCTTCTCGGGGTACATCGCGCTGATCTGCCCGCCGAGCTGCGGCAGGACGTCCATGACGGTGACGGACAGGCCGCGGAACCCGGCGTAGTACGCGCCGTAGAGGCCCGCCGGACCGGCGCCGATGATCAGGACGTCGGTGGTCAGGACGCCGGTGTCGTCGGTGAGTTGGCTCATGTCCGTGAGCGTAGGAACGCGGGGGTGGTTCTCCCTACGGAGTCGTTCCGGTGACCGGGACGCGCGGACGACGGGTGCTCGGGAGGCGCGGACGACGGGTGGCCGGGACGCACGACGAGCGGGCCGGAACGAGGCGAGGGGCCCACCTCTTGGTGGGCCCCTTCATGCGCATACCGCGTCACGTCTTCACGCCAGTGACCGGCCGATCCCCAGAGCCGCCGTACGCAGGGCCGTGGCGTGCCCCGCCGCGTCCATCCGGTACGTGGGCGCCGTGATGGACAGCGCGCCCACCAGGGTGGTGCCCCCGGCGAACACCGGCACGGCCAGGCTCGCGTAACCCAGCCTGATCTCCTCGGACTCCAGGGCGATGCCCTCCTCCCGGATCCGGTCGAGCTGGGCGCGCAGACGTCCCGGCGAGACCACCGTGTGCCGGGTGAGCGGCTTGAGCCCGCCCCGGACCACGTCGACGAAGAGCGACGGCGGGGAGTGCGCGAGGATCGCCTTGCCGGTGCCCGTGCAGTACAGCGGGAGCCGGCCGGCCACCCGTGACTCGGCGTTGAGACCGCGGTGCGGGAAGATCTTGTCCAGGTAGACCACGTCCAGGCTGTCGTGGATGGCGAAGTGGATCGTCTCCCGGGTGATCAGGAGCAGATCCTCCATGTACGGCTGCACGGCCTCGCGCAGAATGCGCTGGCGGTGCACCCGCTGCCCCAGCTCGAACAGGCGCAGGCCGAGCCGGTAGTCGCATCCCTCACGTTCGAGCAGCCCCCAGGTGACGAGCTCCCCGGCCAGCCGGTGCACCGTGGCCTTGGCCGCCCCCGAACGCCGCACCAGCTCGGCGAGCGAGAGCGCGGCGTCGTCGGAGGTGAAGGCCTCCAGGATCGGACGGACCTTCCCCAGAACGGAGTTCATCGGGTCGCAGCCGTCGGCCGGTTCCGGTCCGGGCCCCGGCACGCTGTGCGCCGAGAGCACGGAGCCGGAGCCGGAACCGGAACCGGAACCTGAGCCCGGGCGGTGACCGGCCACGCCTGCCTCGGCCGGCGCCTTCATGCCGACTGCCCCGAATCCACGGCGGCCGGATCGATGACCGCGACGCCCATCCCGGTGAGCCACTCGGGCATCGGCTCGTACGCGAGGCGCCGGCCGGGCGCATGGTCGAGGGCGGCGGCCATCAGGAGCCAAGTCCGCAGCTCCTGCGCGCCGTTGCCCGCCGCCTTCTCCAGCTCCTCGGTGGTGTACGCGGTGAGGCGGTGTGTCTCGCCGCGTTCGACGAGGGCCAGGAACTCCTCGTCGAACTCCGGGGTGAGAGACGCCTCGGCGGCCCGGATGATCTCGCGGCGGCGGGCGTCGTAGTCCTGCCAGTTCTCGCGGCCGTCGAGCCACGCGCCGACCATGAACTCCTCGTCGTCGCCCTGCGGTGCGCGCCAGTCGGGCCAGGGCAGCCGGTGCGAGAGCCCGCCCGAGCCGACCACCGCGACCCGCCGTCCGCCCGGGAACGCCAGCACGGCCTCGCGCAGGGCGCGCCCCAGCTCCTCGCACCGCCGCAGGGTCGGCAGCGGAGGCGCGAAGACGTTCACCACCAGCGGCACGATCTCCACGTCGAGCCCGTCGAGCAGGTATTGGATGGCATGGGACTGCCCGTGATCGATCTGCAGCCGCGCGGAGAACGCGAGGTCGAAGCGCCCGCTCTCCACCAGCGACTCGGCGATATGCCGCGCGAGCGGCACATCCACCGGCTGGGGGCCCTTCGGCGTCCCGGACTCGCCGCTCGCGACGCACTCCCCGACCCCGATGGTGAACGGCGGGATCAGGTCGAGCCAGAACCCGCGGAAGTGGTTCGAGCCGATCAGGACGACGGTGTCGGGGCGGACCCGGGCCAGTTCGTCGCGGGCCGTGCCGAGTGCGGCACGGAAGCGTTCGGCGCGGTCCTTGTGGAAGGTCTCCTCCCAGTGCGTGTTCATCAGCGTGCTGTGGGAGGCCCCCACGCCGAGCACGATCTCGCTCATGCCGTTGCTCCTTCCGGTGCCGTGCCGGGCTCGCACTCCGCGCGAGCACGGGTGACCGTGTCGACCGCCGTGCGGATCAGGTGGCGGGTCAGCTTCTGCATCTCCCGTACGGAGACGGTGTTCATGCCGCGCGCGAAGTCGATGTCGAAGGGCGCGTCGGCCACCTTGGGCATGCCGACGCGGACCGTCGGGATACCGCGCCCGCGCAGGATGTTGGCGTCGGTGGCGCCGCTGTTGCCGCGCACGACCTCGTGCGGACGCCCTTCGAGGGCCTCCCAGCCGGCCACGGCGCTGCGGAAGACCCAGCTCTCCCGGCTGGTGGACGTGCCGGGAATCGCCAGGATCATCTCCACCGTGGCGTCGAGCCCTGGCAGGGAGCGCTTCAACTCGTCCAGGGCGGCGGTGAATTCACGCTTCGCCCGCAGGGGTGTCGTCTCCGGGGCGATCCGCAGGTCGACGCGGAGTGTGCAGGCCGCGGTGGTGACGGCCGCCATGCGCGGCCAGCCGCCGCGCACCGACGCCACGATGCCCTGCGGTGCGACGGTACCGGCGGTGTGCCGCTCGGCGTACTCGGCGAACCACCTCTCCAGGTGCCGTACGACGTCACCGGCGCGGCCGATCGCGTTCTCGTACGGGAGCCGGTGGCGGGAGCCGACATAGGTGTGCGTGCCGTGCACCGTCACCTCGAACCAGACCAGGCCGACCTCGTCCCACGACACGGTCCAGCCCGGCTTGGCGATGACCGCGTAGTCCGTCCACACCCCCTGTTCGAGGAGGAACGAACAGCCCACGCCCTGACCGGTGTTGAACCGGTCGCTGCCCGGCCGGGCGTTGGTCGGCATGCCGCCGGCGCCGAACGCCACCACCAGGTCCCCGGTCAGCGGTACACCGGCCAGCGCGATCGCCTCGGCCGCCATCATCACGCAGGCCGCGTGGCCCTTGGGGTTGGAGGCACCCAGGCCGGTGACCAGATCGTCGTAGACGGTGGCGGCGGGGCGCATGTCCTCGCGCAGCTTCGGCCCGATCCACGGCACGTCCTCGCTCTCCTCGCCGACGGTGAGGGTGTCGATGGGCGCGTACAGCATCAGGTCCGGTCCGGTGCGGTCGCCTTCGAGGCGGGCCCAGGCGTTGGCCTGCCGTGCGTCGATCGGCTGGCAGGCCGCGCGCAGGCCGGCCGACGCGAGCGTCGCCGCGATGTGCTCGGCGAGCGGCCGCTCGTCACCGGTCGGGCTGGGGATGCCGACGAGCCCGATGAGCAGCTCGCGCAGCCGCTCGTCGGTGACGTGCCGCCACGCCTCCGACACCCAGCTCCGGCGCTGCTCGTCGAGGCCGGAGAGCCCGTCGAGCACGTCGTGCCCGTCGAGCACGTCGACGGATTTGCCGCCGCTCACTGGTTGATCCGGTGGACCTGGGTCCTCGTGGTCTGCGCGATGTGCTTCGTCGCGCGGGGCAGGGCCACCGCGAAGGCGGCACCGAGCAGGATCTTGAACAGGGTGCGGGCCATGATCAGGCCTCCTTCTTCGGGGCGTCCGTGGCGTCCGCGGTGGGTCCGGTGACTCCGGCGGCGGCGAGTTTCTTGCCGTACTCCTCCTCGCTGAGATTGCGCCAGGAGGTCAGCGACACATCGGGGCGGTAGAGCTTCTCCGGGGGCGCGTCGGTCACGTCGACCATCCAGGCGTCCTGGCCGGAGAACTGGCCGTGGAACAGCCAGCGGACGGCGCCCAGGTACTTGGCGTAGAAGCGGAGCGTCTCCCAGCCCTGCGTGAAGTTGACCATCACGCCGACGTACTGGTGGTGGTCCGCGTCGACGGGGACGTAGAACTCGTAATGGATGAACTTCGGGTACGCGATCCGCAGCACGCCCGGCATCGACAGGGAGGCGAATCCGGGGAACTCCTGGGCTTCGATCACCGGGTCGACGTCGTCGGTCCTGCCGGTGTTGCCGAGGTTGAACGTCTCCTTGGGCGGCTGCTTCTTCCACCACCGCTTGTTGGACCAGCGGCCCACCCCCGGGAAGTCGGCCTCCCAGTGGACCTCGTCCTGGACGCGGAAGATCCAGCGGCCCTGCGGCACGATCCGGGTGATGTTCCACGTCGGCATCGGCTTGAACAGGCGCCAAAGGGCCGTCCGGTGGAGGTACTTGGCGTGCCCCTCGTCGAAGCCGTTCTCGCAGGCGAAACGCCAGTTGCCGCCGCGAGGCTCGATGCGGCCGCCCATCACGAAGGCGTGGGACACCAGCTCCTCGGGGAGCTGCTCATCGATCGGGTGCGGCTCCTCGTCGGCGACCGGGATGTACACCCAGACCATGCCGATGCGCTCCTCGACGGCGTACGTGCGCACGCCGAGCTTCCCGGTCAGACGGCAGCCGGGCCCGTCGGTGATGACCGCCGAGAGCTTTCCGGTCGGCAGGTCGAAGGTCCAGCCGTGGTAGGGGCAGCTGACCGTGCCGGGGAACTGCTGGTTGCCCTCGGACAGCGGTACGCCGCGGTGCGGGCAGCGGTTGTGCAGCGCGTAGATCTTTCCGCTGTCACGGATCAGCGTGATCTTCTCGCCGCAGAGCGTGAACGGCTTTGGGTCGCCTGTGATGTGGCTCGACCAGGTGACCGGATACCAGTAGCCGCGGAACCCGGTCGCCGCGGCGTCGTAGTGGGGCCAGGACGACCAGTCCTGCCGGCCGAGTTTGTCGGTGGATTTCCGCACGGCGGGGGATCGTTCGCTCGTGGTCATCTCGTCGTGGCCTCCTGCTCGGTGGGTGTGCGCCACGAGCATCCGGCGCGGCGGGGCACGCGCCTATGAACCTGTTCCGGTGAACGGACCGGGGCCTGCGGTGGACCGGTCTGCGGGCCGTGGCCAGGGGCAAAGACCGCTCGGCGGACCGTGGCCGCGGTGGACCGGTCAGCGAACCGTGACCCTTGAGCGGCCGGGAGCGGACGGACAGCATCCGGCCATGCACCGAATGACGATCCCCGGCCTGGTCGAGGCGGCCGCCGCACGCCACGGCGAGCGGCCCTTCCTCACCGTCGACGGGACCCGGCGCACCTACGCGCAGACGCGTGCGGCGGCCGCCACCATGGCCGGCGCGCTGGCGGCCCGCGGCTGCCGCCCGGGGACCCGGGTCGCCGCGCTGCTCACCAACCGCGTCGAACTGACCGACCTGGTCCTCGGCTGCGCCTGGCTCGGTGCGGTCGTGGTCCCGCTGAACACGGCGCTGCACGGACGGCTGCTCCGCCACGCGCTGGACGAGGCACGGCCTCAATTCCTGTACGTGGAGCAGGAACTGGAGCCGCGGGTGGAAGAGGTGGGGTATGCGGGCGAGGTGTGGGTGACCGGTTCGCCGCAGGCTCCCGTCCCCGGCGTCGAGGCGGCGCTCGATCCGTACCCGTCCCGCCCCGGCGACACCGCCGCCGTCCTGTTCACCTCCGGCACCACCGGCCCCTCCCGCGGTGTGCGCTGCCCGCACGCCCAGTTCGCCTGGTGGGGCCGGAACGTGGCCGACTCGCTGCGCCTGACCGCCGACGACACCCTCTACAGCTGCCTGCCCCTGTTTCACACCAACGCCCTAAACACGCTCGTGCAGGCGATGACCGTGGGCGCCCGCGTGGTCGTGGACCGCCGGTTCTCCGCGTCGCGGCACTGGGCGCGGGCCGCCGAGACAGGGGCGACGTGCGTGTACGTGCTCGGCGCCATGGTGCCGATGCTGCTCGCGCAGCCGCCGGGGCCGGGGGACCGTGCGCACCGGGCGTGGCGCGGACTCGGCCCGGGGACGCCGGGTGCGCTGTGGGAGCCGTTCCGTGAGCGGTTCGGCGTCACGCTCGTCGACGGGTTCGGCTCCACGGAGACCAACCTCGTCATCGGCTCCGTGCCGCAGGAGTGCCGGCCCGGCTACATGGGGACGGTCCGCGACGGCTTCGAGGCGCGCGTCGTGGATGCCGGGCTGTCCCACGTGCCGGACGGGACGCCCGGCGAACTCGTCGTACGCACCCGCCGCGAACACGCCTTCGCCACGGGGTACTTGGGCGAACCGGCCGCCGAGCCCGGCGCCTGGCGCCGCACCGGGGACCGGGTCGTGCGCGAGCCCGACGGATGGTTCCGGTTCGTCGACCGCGTCAAGGACCGCATCCGGCGCCGCGGCGAGAACATCTCCTCGTACGAGGTCGAGACCGCGCTGCGCGCGCATCCCGATGTCGCCGAGGCGGCCGCCTTTCCGGTCCCGTCGGAACTGGCCGAGGACGAGGTGATGGTGGCGGTGGTGCCGCGAGCCGGCCGTGTGCTCGACCCGGCGGAGGTGGCGCGGCACTGCGCGGGGGAGCTGCCGGTGTTCGCGGTGCCCCGATTCATCGATGTGGTCGAGGAGTTGCCGCTCACGGAGACGGGGAAGGTGCGCAAGTCCGTGTTGCGGGAGCGGGGCGTGACCGGGGGGACCTGGGACCGGTGCGGCTGAGGACGCGGGCCCGCGCGACCGGCTCCCACCGAACCCGCGGTCGGTGACGGACGCGCAGGCCCGTGACCTCACCCGGGCAGCAGAACGGCCCGTCCCCGCACCCGCCCGCCCCGCAGGGCGTCGAGCGCCGTCGCGGCCTCGGTGAGCCCGAACTCCTGGACAGCCAGCTCCAGTTCGCCCTCGGAGAGCCTGCGGACCAGGTCACCGGAGACCTCGCGGGCCCGGCGTTCCTGGCGGATCATGTTCACCGGCAGCAGGGCGACCTCGTCGAGGAGCCAGCTCGGCAGGTCGAGTTCCACGTGCGGCCCCGCCACGTACCCGATGACCACGGCGCGTCCGCCCTGCCGCACCCAACGGCTGCGGCTGATGAGGCCGGCCCCGCCGAGCGTGTCGACGAGGAGCGAGGCCGAACGGTCCCGGGCGAGACCCTCCGCGTCCTGAAGTGTCACGGCCTCCACCCCCTTCGGCACATCGGCCACCTGGTCCGCCCGGCCGACCACTCCGGTCACCCGCGCGCCCGCGGCCATTGCCTGCTGCGCCACCATCGCGCCCACCGCGCCGGCGGCGCCCACCACGACCACGTGCTCGCCGGACTCGATCCGGCCGACGTCGTGCAGGGCCACGTACGCGGTCGTCGCGGGGACGAAGAAGCTCGCCGCGACCGCGGGATCGAGCGGGGCCATGAGCGCCGTGACGGCCTTGCGCTTCACGCTGACCCGCTCGGCCCAGGTGCCGTCGCGCAGCAGGCCCAGACCGCCGCCGCGCAGTACGACCCGCGTGCCCGGCGCGAGACCGGAGTCGGTGTCCGCCTCCAGGACCGTGCCCGCGCCCTCGACGCCCCCGACGTACGGCAGGGACGGCTTGAGGTCGAACTCGCCGGAGGCGACGGTGACATCGAGGTGCGAGACGCCCGCCGCCGACAGCTCGACGAGGACCTCACCCGGCGCGCGGACCGGTTCGGGCACCTCGTCGAGGACCGGAGCGGCGCCCCACGCGTGGAACCGGACGGCCCGCATCAGCCGGCGGCCTTGCCGATGAAGTCGAGGCTGAGGGCGTTGTAGCGCTCGGCCTGCTCATGCTGCGGCCAGTGTCCGCAGTCCTCGAGGAGCTCCAACCGGGAGCCCGAGATCGCCTGGTGCAGCGCCGTCGCCTCGGGTACCTCGCCGAACGGGTTCTGCCGCCCCCATACGACCAGGGTCGGCTGCGTGATCCGCGCCAGGTGCTCGGGACGGAGCAGATTGCGCTGGCGCCGCTCCATGTCCTGGAGGGAGAGCAGGTTGTCCACACCGGCGACGAACTCCGGGGCGTGGTAGATCGCGTGCCGGACCTCGACGAGTTCCTCGGTCGCGGAGGCGTCGTCGGCCATCAGCAGCCGCATCCGCTTGCGTGTGAGGTCGATGTCGTCGGAGGTGACGGCCTTCTTGGTGCTGGTCCGGATGCGCTCCATGACCTCGGGGTTCGCCACGGTGCCGCCGGAACAAAGGAGTTGGAGGCTGCGTACGCGCTCGGGGTGCTCGATGGCGGCCCGTGCGCCGACCCAGCCGCCCAGGGACTCGCCGACGATGTGGACGCTGTCGACACCGACGGCGTCCAGGTAGTCGAGCAGGTGGGTCACGTAGTCGGCGATCTCGTACGGCTTGTCGGGCTTGCCGGTGTAGCCGTGGCCGAGCATGTCGATGGCGTGCAGGTCGTAGGCGGCGTGCGCCGTGATGTTGCGCGCGAACGCCTCCAGGTGGCCGCTCGTACCGTGCAGGAACACGACGGCCTGGGCGGTCGGGTCACCCGCACGCAGGGCCCGGGTGGGGACCTGGCCGGCGTCCACGTACTCGACGCGGAAGGGGGTGGGGCTGATCTCGGTCCAGATGGTCACAGGGCTTACTCCGTACGTGAGTTGGCGTGGGCTGAGGTGCGGGGAGGCGAGGGAAAGGGGAGGCGGGGAGGGGAGGGGAGGGGCCGGGAGAGTGGCCGGGGAAGCTCAGGAGAGCGAGTCGAGGAAGCCGCTGACCACCGAGTGGTACGCCTCGGGGCGCTCCTCCTGGAGGTGGTGGGAGGCGTGGTCCATGACGTGGAGGCTCCCGCTCGGCACCATGCGGGCGAGCATCAGCGGGTAGTCCGGGGTGAGGAACGCGTCCTGCATGCCCCACATGAACAGCGTCGAAGCCTGGACCAGGCCAAGCTCCTCGGTGAGGTCCTGCCAGTCGCCGCGCGGCGAGTCGGACATGGCGGCGAGCGCGCGCTCGCCCTCGTCGAGGCTCTGCTCGTAGCGCAGCGTCAGCGTCTCCTCGGGGAGCTTCGCGCCGTCGTACCACTCCAGCTTCGTGATGAGCTGCCGCATCTTCTCGCGGGTCGGGCCTTCGCCGCCGTAGTAGACGTCGCGGGCGGTGCGGCCGCGGTGCCCGTTCTCGGGGAGGGGGGCGAGCGGCCCGTAGAAGACGGGCATGCTGCCGGTGATGACCAACGACCGCACCCGGTCCGGGTACTTGGCGGCGAGGTTGAGGGCGATGGTGCCGCCCCAGGAGTTGCACACGAAGTCGGCGCGGTCGACGCCGAGCGTGTCGAGCAGGCCGACGGTCTTCGCCGCGTGGTGGTCCCACATCGGGCCCTCGATACGGGACTTCTCCGACTTGCCGTACTGGTGGATGTCGATGAGCAGGCAGCGCCGGTCGGCCGCGAACAGCGGCGCGACGGGCCCGAAGTCGCTCCACGCGGTGCAGCCGGGACCGCCGCCGTGCAGGAACACGGTGTCGGGCCCCGAACCGAGGTCGTGGTAGTGGTAGCGGATGCCCGCGCCGTCCGCGTAACGGCTCTGTGGTGCTGGTGACATGCGAGTCCTTCCCTACGAGAGCGGGGGAGTGCGGTCCCGAGCCCATCACCGTGCCGGGCGTGGGCCCAGCGTCGCGGTCCGCTGAGCGAACCCCTCTCGCTGGGCGATGCGGGCGCGTGATGCGGGCGGGCGATGCGGGAGTGCGATGAAGGGATGCGTCACCCGGGGCGGGGCGACTCACTGTGCGGTGTAGCCGCCGTCCACATGGATGACGGCACCGGTGGTGAAGGACGAGCCCGCGGCGAGCAGTGGCAGCACGGCGTGCGCGAGCTCCTCTGGGCGGCCCCAGCGGCCCAGCGGCACCTTCGCGGTGAAGGCGGCCTGGGCGGCGGCGTCGGTCGTCGCGTCGCCTTCGTTCATGGCGGTGCGGACGGGCCCCGGGGCCACGCAGTTGACGGTCACGCCGGTGCCGGCGAGTTCCAGCGCCACCGACCTGGTCAGCGCGGCGACCGCGCCCTTGGTGGCGGCGTAACCGGACCGCTCGGGCGCGCCGGTCGAGCCGAGCACGGAGCCGATCGTGACGATGCGCCCGTGGCCGGCGTCGACCATCCCGGGCAGGACGGCGCGAATGGCCAGCCAGGTGCCGATGACGTTGGTGTCGAGGGCCGCGCGGAAGTCGCCGGGCGTGAGCGTGAGCACCGAACCACGGGCGAGGCGCCCGGCGGCCGTCACGAGTGCGGTGACGGGGCCCCACCGGGCCTCGGCCCGGCGTACGGCATCGGCGAGATCGTCGGCGTCCGTGGTGTCCGCGGTGAGTGCCAACTGTGGTGCGCCTGATGCGTGTTGGAGCAGGTCCGCGGCCGCGCGGCAGCGTTCCGGCGAGCGCCCGGTGACCACCACCGGGCGGCCGGTACGGGCCACCGCCTCGGCGACGGCCAGACCGATGCCGCTGGTGCCGCCGGTGATGAGCACGGCGCCGGTGTCGTCGCCGGGTGTGTCGGGCGCAGGGCCGGCGTGGTGGTGCGGGGAGTCGGTTCGGTGGGTCATCCGGCGAGGATGCGCCCAGTCCGCGGCCCCGCCAACGCGGGCGGTCCGGCCAACGGACCGCCCGCGTTGCGGCTTTCCCGGAGCTACGGGCCGGCCGTCACCGCCCGGTGAACACCGGCTCCCGCTTGTCGAGGAACGCCTGGAGCCCCTCCGCCGCATCGGCGGTCCCGGTCAGATCGGCGACCCCCTTCTCCTCGCGTGCCAACGCCTGCTCGACCGGCAGCCCGTACCCCTCGTCGACCACCCGCTTGAGCAGTCCGATGGCGGCGGTGGGCTGTGCGGCGAGGCGGCGGGCCCGCTCGGCGACCGCCGCGTCGAACGCGCCGTGCTCCACCACGACATCGACCAGCCCGAGTTCCAGGGCGCGCCCAGCCGTCAGCCGTTCCCCCTCGATCATCAGCCGCTTCGCCAGATGCGGCCCGACGAGCCGGGGCAGACGCTGGCTGCCGCCCGCGCCCGGGAACAGCCCGAGCCGTATCTCCGGAAATCCGAAGGTGGCATCGGCCGAAAGGATCCGCAGATCGCAGGCCAGCGACAACTCGGCCCCGCCGCCCAGGGCGTGCCCGTTCATCGCGGCGACGACGGGCTTGGGCGCCTGCTCGATCACCCGCTGTACGTCGATCCAGTGGCGCATCCTCGCCTGGTTGTCCGCCGACAGGTCCCGCATGACGGCGATGTCGGCGCCCGCGATGAAGAACCGTCCGGTGCCGGTGACGACGACGCAGCGCACCTCGGGGTCGGCGGCGAGCGGCCGCAGGACGGTGAGGAACTCCTCGATCATGGCCGGGTTCACGGCGTTCGCCTTGGGCCGGTCGACGCGGATCGTGGCGACGGCGCCGTCGTACGTCACGTGCAGAACGGACGGCCTGTTCTCCGAGTGCGTGTGGGCCTCGCTCATTCGGTCACTCCCTCGGCGGTCAGCGCCGCCAGCTGTTCGTCGTCCAGGCCCAGCAGTTCACGCAGGACCTCATGGGTGTGCTGGCCGAGCAGGGGCGCGGGCCGGTCGAGTCCGCCGGGTGTGGCCGACAGCCGCGCGACGATCCCCTCGTGCGGGACCGGTCCGGTCAGGGGGTGGTCGAGTACGGGATAGAAGTCGCGGGCGGCGAGCTGTTCGTCGGCCTCGACCAGGTCCTGCCCGGTCGCCACGACGGCTGCCGCGACGCCCTCCGCCTGCAGGAATCCGGCCAGCTTGTGTGCGTCCTGGCCGCGGGTCCAGGCGGCGAGGGCCGCGTCGATGTCGTCCTCGTGTGCCCGCCGGCCGATCAAGTCGCTTTCGCTGTACGGCAGTTCGGCGACCTGTGACAGGGCGCGCCACTGTGCCTCGTCGAGCGCGGCCACCGCCACCCACCGGTCGTCACCGGCCGCCGGGTACACGCCGTGCGGTACGGCATGCGGGGACCGGTTCGGGAATCCGGCGGTCCGCGGGTCGGGCGCGCCCGTGCCCAGCACTCCTTCCAGGGCGGCCGGTCCCATCGCCGCGGCCATCGCCTCCAGCTGCGACAGGTCCACGTGGCCGCCGTGACCCCGTGCGAGGAGGTCGAGCGTGGCGAGCACCGCCGAGTTGGCCGCGATCATGTCGCCGAGCCCGAAGGTCAGACCCTGCGGCGGGCCGCCGGGCTCGCGGGTCTCGCTGGACAGCCCGGACATCGCGGCGAGGGTGTCGGCGAACGTCACGGCGTTGCGCCAGGGGCCCGTCTGACCGACCCCCGCCATCGACACCAGGATCACGTCCGGGTTCAGCGCGCGCAGGGACGCGTAGTCCATGCCCCAGCGGGCGAGCACTCCCGGACTGAAGTTCTCCACGATGACGTCGCAGTGCGGGACCAAGTCGCGCAGCAGGCGCCGGCCTTCCTCGGTCCGCAGGTTCAGGGCGACGCCGCGCTTGTTGCGGTTGAAGTTGAGGAAATAGCCGCTGTCGTCGGGGTCGGAGCCGGGCCGCAGATGCATCGACGGGGCGAAGCGCGTGGGGTCCTGGCGGTGCCGCGACTCGATCTTGACGATATCCGCGCCGTGCTCCCCGAGCTGCTTGGTCACGTACGGACCGGCGAGGACCCAGGTCAGGTCGAGGACCCGAACCCCTTCCAGGGCACGGGACTTGGGCCGGTCCGCCGGGGTGTCGGCCGCGGGTTGTCCGTCCGTGGCACGGGCCTTGGATCGCCGGCCCCGGTCGCGTATCCGGGCGGGCTCACGCCACGGCGCCTCGCCCACCGCCTCGTGGAGCGCGGGCAGGGTGACCGGCCGCGGCAGCGCCGCCCAGGGAAAGCCGACATCGACGACGCCGGCGTCCGGCAGCCCCTCGCCGGTGACGGTGACCAGGAACTCGCGGTCGCGCAGCTGCGGGTTGGCCGTCAGCCGCTCGGGCGGCACGACCTCCGCCCACGGCAGAGCCCGCCTGCGCGCCTCGGCGGCCAGTTCGGCGGCGGGCATCCCCGCCGCGAACCGCCGGACCAGCTCATCGACATGGGCACGCCCGGCCCACCGGAACGCCGGGTCCTGCCAGCGCTCGTCGAGCAGATCACCGGCCTCGCCCCGCTCCGCCATCCATGCCAGCAGATCGGTCCACATCCGGTCGCTGCCGGAGTAGCCCCCTGCCACGTGCCCGTCCGCCGCCTCGAAGATCCGGTGCGCCACGTGCTCGTACACCCCCGCGCTGCGCACGGGGAAACGTCCGGCGTGGATCCAGGCCAGGGCGGCGGTCTCCAGCGTGGCGGCGACGGCCTCCTGTACGGAGATGTCGACGAGCTGCGGCGTCCCCGACACGATGCCGAGCAGCGCGCCCATCGCCGCGTGGGCTCCCGCGGTCTGCAGCGCCTGCTCACGCGGCGGTGGTGTGGGCTGCCCGCCGGGGCGCCCGCCGAGCCAGGTCATGCCGCCCGCCGACGCCAGCACCAGGTCGTCGCCGACCCAGTCGCGGCGCGGTCCGGTGAGACCGAAGGGCGTCACCACCACGTGCACGGCGCCCGGCCACCGCGAGCAGCCGTCCTCCCGCAGCCCGCGCAGCCGCGCCAGGGGCCCGCTCTCCAGCACGATGTCGGCGCCCGCGGCCAGCTCGTCGAGCTCCGCGGCCCCGTGCACCGGCCGCAGGCGTTTGCCCGCGTGCCAGTGCGTACGGGCCGCAGGGCCGAGGCCGGTGCCCGGCTCGATCCGTACGACGTCGGCGCCGGTGCCGACGAGCAACCGGGCGCCCTGGAAGGCGAGTTCATCGCTCAGATCGAGCACGCGCAGTGCCGTCGGGTCCGTGTCTGTTCGCACCACGGCTCCTCCCCTCACGTGTCCGCAGCCCTTGCGGAATCTCACGATCACCGGGGGGAGGGGAGGCGGGCCACCGACCTGTTCTGCTGACCGGACCAGGGCCGGACCAGGGCCGGACGCCACCGGACAGAGGCCGGACCGAATGTGCCCCGCCCCGCGCGCTCAGCTCACCGCGGTCGCGTTCCGGCCACGCACCGAGCGCACCGATCGCACCGGACGCACCGCACCGTACGAATCCGTGTCCGTGCTCCCGCTCCTGCACGCCACACCGCGCTCGATGCTCCGCGCCGTGTCCTGCAACGCCGTGAGGCACCGGTCCACGGAGACCTGCGCGACCGGAGCGGTGACCGAGAGCGCCGCGTACTCCCCATCGCCCAGGGCCACCGGAACGGCGAGGCTGGCGTACCCGGCCCTGACGCCCTCGACCTCCAGCGCGTACCCCTGACGGACCGCCGCGGCCAGGTGCTGCGCCAGCACCTCCGGGTCCGTCACGGAACGCGGGGTCAGCGCGGGCAGACCGACGCGGACGAGGGCCGCCACCCGCTCGGGCCCGTCGGGGGCCAGGGAGAGCAGCACCCGGCCGGTCGCCGTGCAGGAGGCCGGCAGCCGGCCGCCGACGTAGGAGTGGGTGAGCACGTTCGCCTCCCCCGCGATCTTCTCCAGGAACAGGACGTGGGTGCCGTCGAGGACCGCGAGGTGCACGGCGATGCGGGTCCGCGTGAACAGGTCGGCCATCAGCGGGCGGGCCACCGAGCGCAGCACCGCGGACGCGGGCACCCGCTGCCCCAGGTGGAAGAGCCTGATGCCGAGCTCGTACGTCTCCCCGTGCCGGTCGAGCAGCCCCCACTGCACCAGCTCCTGCGCGAGGCGGTACGCCGACGCCTTCGGCACACCCGAGCGGCGGCTCAGCTCGCTCAGCCGCAGCCGGTGCGCGCCCGACTCGAACGCGGCGAGCAGGAGGTGAGCCTTGCCCAGTACGGAGTTGGGCAGCAGGTCATCCTCTTCGGCGTACGACCCCATCAGCGTCCCCTTACGTCGTCACATGGCGGCACAGGCCATTTGAAGTGCAACAACGCCATGTTGCATAGAGGGGCAGCGACGTAAACACCAGGCAACAGGTGCGCCGACGCAGGCCCTGGGATCCGCGCGCCTTACGGACGGTCCGACGCAGGCCCTGGGACCCGTGCGCCGTACGGACGGCCCGATGCCGCCTCGTTCCTGCCGTTCCGCCAGCCGGGACAGCGTCCTTTGCGTCGACCCTCCCGGGTGCCAGCGTGCCGCAACCCCGACAGCACTCCGACCCGGAGGACGCATCCGATGTTCTGTCACCACCGCAGGGGAAGGCGTCCGGCGGCCGCTCTCCTCACCTTGTTCGCCCTGCTCCTCGCCACCGCCTGCGGCGCCGGCACCACCGACTCGGCGGGATCGGCGGGCGGGAAGAACCCGACCGTACGGATCGCCCTCGGCGTCGACGCCTCGTACGCGCCCCTGTATCTCGCCGCCCAGCGCGGCATGTTCGAGAAGGCCGGCCTCGACGTACAGCTGATGCAGGTCGAGGGCGGACCGGCCGCCGCCCAGGCCGTCACGGCCGGCACGGCCCAGATCTCCGCCAACGCCGACTCCACGGCCTTGCCGCAGATGGTGAGCAACCCCCGGCTGCGCGCCCTCGGCGCCTTCCAGTCCTCGGACCGCTACCTGAAAGTCGTCCTGCGCAAGGGCCTCACCTCGCCACGGCAGATCAAGACCATGGGCTCCATCCAGGGCCTCGGGCTCTACGCCACCCACGAGTACCTGCGGCACCACGGCATCGACCCGGCGTCGGTGAAGATCCTGCAGAGCGCGCCGCAGGAGATCCCCACCATGCTCCAGCGCGGCGACATCGACGGCTACATCCTGTTCGACCCCTGGGTGAGCAAGGGGGTCGACGCCGGGGGCCGCATCGCGGGCTCCATCGGCGACTTCGGCGTCACCTATGTGCAGTGGCTCCTCACGGACGAGAAATGGCTGAAGGAGAACCAGGAACTCGCCGGAAAGATCTTCAAGGTGGTCGCGGAGGCCGACCGGCTGGTGACCGAGGACCCGCACGCGGCTGCCCTCGCGGCCCACGAGCAGGCCCAGCTGCCGGTCGCGGGGACCGAGCGGGCCATCGGTGAGATCTCCTTCGAGGCCCGCGCCCTGACCTCGGCCGATGTCACCTCGTCGCGCCGGATCGCGGACTTCCTTCTTGAGCAGAAGCTCATCAAGCAAGCACCCGACCTCGACACGGTGCTGCTGCGCGGCTGGTACGACCGGCACGCCCGGTGACCGCCCCCGACACGCCATTCCCGCGCTGTCCCGCTGAGCGGACCGCCGCGCATGCACCGGCCCGCACACCGGCAGTAGCGTGCGCCAACTCGCGGACCCCCACCCCGATGACCTGCCGAAAAGCACCCCAATCCGAGGTGACCATGAAGACTGCGTCCCGCTCGACATCCCGCCCGTCACACCGCATCACCGGTGTGTCACTCGTCACCGCCGCACTTTTCGCGGCGACCGCGTGCGGCGCGGGCACCACCGACGCCGGAGCCGGCCCGGGCTCCGGCGGTGGCGGGAAGGGCCACCCCCAGCTGCGTATCGCGGTCGGCATCGACGCCTCGTACGCGCCGTTCTACGTGGCCGGCGCCGAAGGGCTCTGGGCCAAGCACGGGGTCGACGTCGACCTCGTCCAGTTCGCCAAGGGCGGCGAGGGCGTCGACGCCCTCAACGCCGGACAGGTGCAGATGGCCGGCAACTCCGACGCCACCACCATCGGCCTGCTCGGCCAGAACCCCGACCTGCGCTCCCTCCTCGTGTACGAGAACTCCGGGCGCTACCTCAAGGTCGTTCTCGGACCGGGCGTGAAGACGGCCAAGGACATCCGGAAGATGGCCGTGGTCCCGGGCCTGTCCGAGCTGGCCGCCACCCGGTTCCTCGAATCGAAGGGCATCAAGCCCGGCTCGGTCGAGTTCGTGACCTCCGACCCCGCCGAGATCCCCGCGCTCACCAAGAAGGGCGACATGGACGCGTACGTCCTGTGGGAGCCCTGGCCCTCCAAGGGCGAGGAACTGGGCGCGAAGATCCTGGAGACCACCGGCGACTACGGCCTCAGCTACCAGCACTGGCTGCTCTCGACCTCCCCCTGGCTCAAGGACAACAAGGACACCGCCGCCAAGGTGGCGGCGGCCCTCGCGGAAGCGGCCGAGAAGGTCGAGAGCGACCCGGACACCGCGGCGAAGGCCACCGAGGACGCCGCGAAGATCCCCACGGCGCAGACCGTGAATGCGGTGAAGGAGATCGACTTCGGCGTCCGCGACTTCACCGCGGAGGACCTGAAGGGCTACGAGGACACGGCCCGGTTCTACCTGGACACCGGCAAGGTCAAGGCCCGGCCCGACGTGGCCCGTGCCGTCCAGCGCGGCTGGCTCCCCGACAACCCCGCACAGACGGAGGGGTCCTGATGACCGAGGGAATCGAGAAGGAGACGGCACCGGGGAACGGCGCGCTGACCGTGGCCACCGCGCCCGCACCCCGTACCCGTACGGAACAAGCGGCCGAAAAGCGCGGGGCGGCCCTGCGCGTCGAAGGCGCCGGGATCACGTTCGGCGACTTCCGGGCCGTCCAGAACATCGACCTCGACATCCCGGCCGGCGAATTCCTCTGCCTGCTCGGCCCGAGCGGCTGCGGAAAGTCCACTCTGCTGTCGGCGATGGCCGGATTCATCCAGGTCAGCGAGGGCTCGCTGACCGCCGACGGCGTCCCCGTCAGCGGACCCGACCCCGAACTCGGCATGGTCTTCCAGAGCAGCGAGGCACTCTTCGACTGGATGACGGTCCACCAGAACGTCACCTTCGGGCCCCGTATGCGCGGCTGTTCCCGTGCCGAACAGGACCGGGTGGCCGACGAATTCCTCGGCCTGGTCGGACTGCGGCACTGCGCGGACCGGTACCCCGGCCAGCTCAGCGGCGGTATGCGCCAGCGCGTCCAGATCGCGCGGGTCCTCGCCAACGAGCCGGGTGTCGTCCTCATGGACGAACCCTTCGGCGCGCTCGACGCGCAGACCCGGCAGGTGCTGCAGCAGGAGACGGCCCGCATCTGGCGCTCCTCCGGCTGCACCGTCGTCTTCGTCACGCACGACATCGACGAGGCGATCCTGCTCGCCGACCGGGTCGCCGTGATGACCGCGGGCCCCGCGGCCTCGATCAAGTCCCTGTACACGGTCGACCTGCCGCGCCCCCGCGACGAGTCCGACCCCGCAGCCCTGCGCCTGCGCAACAAGCTGCGCGAGGACATCGGCGAAGAGGTCCGCAAGGCGATGCGCGACCAGGGACTCGACGACCAGCTCGACCGAGAGGCGAAAGGCGCATGACGATCACCACCACGGAGGCCACGGCCCCGGCCCGCCCACGCACCCGCCCGCGCCGCACCGGCCGGCCGGCGGGCGGACAAGGACTGCGCACCGTCGGCCTGTACGCCGTCGCCGTCCTCGTCGGCCTGGGGGTCTGGCAGCTCGTCGCCATGAAGTACGGCCCCTCCCTGGTCGCCTCGCCGAAGGAGACCCTGTCGGCCGCCCGTGAGCTGGCGGCCGACGGCACCCTGGGCAACTCGGTCATCGCCTCCAGCCGCCGCATCCTCATCGGCTGGGGTCTCGGCGTCCTGGTGGGCGCCCCGGTCGGTCTGCTCATCGGGCAGATCACGATCGTGCGCCAGCTCCTGGAGCCGTACATCGAGTTCTTCCGCTTCATCCCGCCGGTCGCCTTCGTGACCCTGGCGGTGGTGTGGCTGGGCATCGGCGAGACGTCGAAGGTGGTCCTGATCTTCTACACGGCCGTCTTCATCGTCACCCTCAACACCAGTGCGGGGGTGATGGCCGTCAACGAGTCCAAGTTGCGGGCCGCCGCCAGCCTCGGGGCGAGCCGCCGCCAGGTCCTGCAGCGCGTGGTGCTGCCGTCGACCGTCCCGTACATCCTCACGGGCGCCCGCCTGGCCATGGGCAACAGCTTCCTGACGATCGTCTCGGCCGAGATCGTCGCCGCCCAGGTCGGCCTCGGCTCCCTGATCTGGACCTCCCGCAACTACGGCCGTATCGACTGGGTCTTCGTCGGCATCATCACCCTCGGCATCCTGGGCCTCGTCTACGACCGGATCCTGCGCGTGATCGCGATGCGTGTACTGCACAAGTACGGAGCTAAGGTGTGAAAGGGCCCGCAGTGATCAACGGGGGAAAGCCGTGATCAACGGGGGAGCAGTGACCGGCAGGGAAGAGTCGTGACCGACGGGGGAAAGCGCAGCGACCATCGGGGGAAGAACGGAGAACACCGCACGTGAGTATTCCCTCGAAGGCATCGCGGACGACGGCGTCGGGAACGTCGGCGTCCGGAACATCGGCGTCGGGAACGCCGGCGTCGCGCACCCTCCTCCTGGAGGAGTTCGGCACCCTGCCGCGGCTCGGGGAGCGGCCCGTTCCCGAGCCGCGCCCCGGGCACACCCTCGTCCGGACCGCGGCGGCCACCGTCGCGCACCTGGATCTGAACATCCTCGACGGCAAGTTCGGCATCCTGCCCGAGCTGCCGTTCATTCCGGGCACCCAGGGCAGCGGTCATGTCCTCGCCTCGGACACCCACCCCGAGGGCGCCCTGGTCCGGTTGCGCGGCGAGGGCCTCGGCCTGAACCGCGACGGCGCCTGGGCCGAGCACGTGCTCGTACCGGACGCCGCCGCGGAGCCGATGCCCGAGGGCACCGACCCCGCTCTCGCCTGCATCTACTTCTCCCCGGTCGGCACCGCCTGGGCGACCGTGCACACGATCGCCCAGGTGCGGCCGAGGGAGCGGGTCCTGGTCACCGGCGCGTCCGGCGCGGTCGGCGCCATGGCCGTACAGCTGGCGGCGCGCGCCGGTGCGGAGGTCGTCGGCGCGGTCGGCCGCCCGGCGAAGCTGCCGCACGTCCCCGGCGTCGCCAAGGCGCTGCTCGCCGCCGACCTCACGGAGGAAGCCATCGGGGGCAAGGTGGACGTGCTGATCGACACGGTCGGCGGGCAGGTCCTGCGCAACGCCCTCCCCCTGGTCCGCCCGCGCGGCCGGGCCGCTCTGCTCGGCTACACCGCCGGCCGTGAACTCACCCTGGACCTCGCGGACTTCTTCCTCGCCGATGTCTCGCTGCTGCCCGTGAACATGATCAGCCGCGGCGAGGAGGTCGCCGCCGACGTGCTGGGCCTGCTGCCCGACCTGTCGTCGGGCGCGCTGTCGCTGCCCTACGAGCGGTACGGGATGGACGCCCTCGGCGAGGCGGTGGACCGGCTGCGTACGGGTGCGGCGGTCGGGAAGATCGTGCTCGACCTGGGGAACGGCGCGGGCTGAACCCGTCCCCTCCGCAAGGGGCCCCTCCAATCCGCAAAGAGCCCCTCCAATCCGCAAAGGGCCCCCTCCAACAGGAGGGGGCCCTTTGCGGTCGCGGGGTCAGGGCAGGGAAACGCCTGCCTGCGCGGCGAGTTGGTCCGGATTGACGGGGAGCCAGTCGTAGTCGATGGAGTTCCAGAAGGCGCACTGGCGGCGCGCCTCGTACACCTCGGTGCTCAATGCCCGGCTCTCACCGCCCGGCAGCAGCGACATGTACTTGCCGGCCCGGTACGAAGGCCACGCGGCGAGTCCCGGGGCCGCCGGGTTCCCGTGCTTCACGAACGCACCCCAGGAGCGCACCATTTCCCTGGACAGCTGCCGCTGCCCGGGGGACAGCAGCTTCGAGGCCGCCGAGGGCATCAGGTACGGCATCTCGGTGGCGTGCGCGGCACCCGGGTCGAAGCCGGGCGGCAGGTTGCCCAGGACCGGCGGGTGCGGGTCGTCGAACTGGTAGAAGTACGTGCGCGGTTGCCGCGAGGCGAACTGGGCCGTGAGGTTCTGGTACTGACAGCCGCCGAGACCGTAGAAGACGCTACTGTCGCCCCACAGTGCGGCCATGGCGTACGTCCCGGTGTACGAGTCGCCGTAGGCACTGAACGGATAGTGCTCGAGGACGGCCTCGGCCTCGGGCCCGAACTCGATGCGGACCGCCCGCTCGTACTGCTCCTTCGTCGCGCGCGCGAACGGCAGCGCCCAGGGCCGCACTTCGTCCCGCGTGCTGCCGATGAGGAGGGGGACGTTCGCCGCGCGGCCGGTGCGCACGGCCTCGCTCGGCGGGAGCGGCAGCTCGGGTCCGCCGGACACGGGAAGCGGACCGCTCAGGACACCGCCGACGAACCCGCCGCTGGAGTACAGCAGTTCACCGGCCGGCTTGCCCCGCAGACAGGACAGGCCGTCCGGGGAAGCGGGACAGCCCGCGGCCGCCGCGTACTTCTTGCCCCGGGCGACGGCCTGGTCGGCCGTGTGGCTGGGGCACCCGGCGCTCTGGATGATCGCGCCCGAGAACAGGCCGCGGGCCGGGGGCGAGGACATGAGCGCGCAGACGGAATGACCGCCGGCCGACTCCCCGGCGATGGTCACCCGGCCCGGGTCCCCGCCGAAGGCGCCGATATTGCGCTGGGTCCAGCGCAGCGCCGCCTGCTGGTCGAGCAGACCGTAGTTGCCCGCGCCCCGGCCGCTCAGCCCGGGCAGATCGAGGAAACCGAACACGCCGAGGCGGTAGTTGATCGTGACGACCACGACGTCGTTGGCCTCGGCGATCCGCGAGCCGTCCTCGGAGTCGCCCGCGCCGAAGGAGAAGCCGCCGCCGTGGATGTAGAACATCACCGGCAGCGGCCGGTTGGTGCGGTCGGCGGGGGTGTACACGTTCAGGTACAGGCAGTCCTCGCTCATTCCCGGGCCGCTGTCACCGCCGAACTGCAGACAGCGCTTGCCGGGGGCCTTCGCGGAGCGGGTGCCCGCCCAGGACGGGGCGGGGGCCGGCGGCTGCCAGCGGCCGGAGCCGACCGGTGGTGCCGCGTACGGGATACCGAAGAAGCGGTCGACCCTCTCCGCGGACGTTCCCGCGACCCGCCCTTTGTCGGTGCGGATCGTCAAGGAAGGTGAGGCGGGTGCGGCTGCCACGAGGGTCAGCAGGACGAACAGGCTCACCAGACCGGCGAGCCCTCTTCGGACAGTTGATTGCACGGAATCTCCTGAGAGGCCGGAGCAATGGGGGAGCCATGATGTGGCTCGTGCCCCGGGCGCACGACGATTCCGGTCCGTTCAACGGACCTGCGGTCAACGGACCTGCGGTCAACGGATCTGAGGTCAACGGACCTGCGGTCAACAGACCTGCGACAGAACGCCCTTCACCGCACCCGCGGCAAAGCGAACGGAACATGCCCGACCGCGCGGCCTGTGACGTTCGGCCGTGACGCTCGTATGACGCTCGTGGTGCCCGCGAGGTCGTCGACAGGACGGGAAAACCGCCACTGAACTGCAGTTTTTGTTGGTCCTGGCCAGGCCGACACCTTTCCGATGACGCATCACGTGGAGTGCGTCGCGATTCTGGAGCCGGCCGACAAGGGCCGCTGACCCCGACTCCGCAGCCACGTCACGGATAACGCTTTTCCGCTGGGAGATGCGTCACGGCGCGGGCGCGCATGTTTTTCGTTACGCCGTCCCGTCTTTCCCGGCCTCCTCTTCAGGGGTGCCTCTTCACAGGCGTCCCCCGCTGAACTGTCCCCTGAAGAAGGCCACCCCCCCATGAACAGCTCTTCCCCCAACCGCGCAGGCTCACGGCGGCGCGGTCAGCACCGTCGCCGCCGGGGTGCCGTCGCCCTGCTGCTCGCGGTGCCCGTCGCGGCCGTGCCGTATCTGCTGCTCACGCAGGACGACTCCCAGGCGGCGAAGGCCCCGACGTCCGCGGCAGCGCCGTACAAGTGGAAGAACGCGCAGGTCGTCGGCGGCGGTTACGTCTCCGGCCTCGTCTTCAACCAGCGTGAGAAGGGGCTCCTTTACGCCCGCACCGACATGGGCGGCGCGTACCGCTGGGACGCCCGTGCCGAGCGGTGGATCCCGCTGACCGACTGGCTCGGTGAGAAGGACTGGAATCTGCTCGGTATCGACTCCCTCGCCACCGACCCCGTCGACCCCGACCGGCTCTACCTCGGCACGGGCACGTACACCAACGACTGGGCGGGCCCCGGCGCGATCCTCCGTTCCACCGACCGCGGCCGCACCTTCAAGCGCACCGATCTTCCGTTCAAGCTCGGCGGCAACGAGGACGGCCGCGGCGCCGGCGAACGCCTCGTCGTCGATCCGTCGGACAACTCCAAGCTGCTTCTCGGCTCCCGCAAGAACGGGCTGTGGCGGTCCACCGATCACGGTGCGACCTGGCGCCAGGTCGAGTCCTTCCCGGTCAAGGACGGGGCGGGCAGCGGTGCCGGCATCTCGTTCGTGACCTACGGCCCGAAGGGCAGCAACACCGTGTACGTCGGTGTCGCCGACAGGTCGAAGTCCCTCTACCGGTCGGTCGACGGCGGTGCCTCCTGGCAGGCCGTCGCCGGGCAGCCGACCGGACAGATGCCGCAGCACGGTGTCGTCATGTCGGACGGCACGCTGTACCTGACGTACACCGACAACCTCGGGCCCAACGGCGTCACCGGCGGGTCCGTCCACAAGTACACGCCCAACAGAGGCAGTTGGAAGAACGTGTCGCCCTCCCAGGGCTCGTACGGCTTCTCGGGGCTCGCGGTCGACCCGCGCAAGCCGTCCACGGTGATGGTCACGACGCTGGGCCGCTGGTGGCCCGAGGACGAGATCTACCGCAGCACGGACGGCGGTTCGAGCTGGAAGGCCCTCTCGGACAAGTCCGTACGGAACGCATCCGGCGCCCCGTACGTCGGCACGCACACCGGTCACTGGATGACGGCCCTCGCGATCGATCCGTTCGACTCCGGGCATGTCCTTTACGGCACCGGCAACGGGATCTGGCGGAGCGAGGACGCCGACGCCGCCACGAGCCACTGGGCCGCAGGGGCCAAGGGACTCGAGGAGACGGCGATCCTCGACGCCATCGCTCCGCCCGGCGGCGCGAGTGTCCTGACCGCCATGGGTGACCAGGGCGGTTTCCGGCACACCGATCTGACGAAGGTGCCGTCCGGGCGGATGAAGAACCCGCTGATGAGCAACAGCACCGACATCGACTTCGCCGGGAAGAAGCCGTCGGTGATGGCGCGGGTCGGTACGGGTGGCAAGCAGGACGGCGCGTACTCCACCGACGGCGGTGTCACCTGGCGGGGCTTCGCCGCCGAACCGGTGGCCGGTGCTCACAGCGGCCGGATCGCCCTCGCGGCGGACGGTTCCACGCTGGTGTGGACCCAGGCAGGGCAGTCCCCGTACCGCTCCACGGACAAGGGGAAGACCTGGTCGAAGGTGCAGGGGCTCGGCACCGGTTCGGAGGTCGTCGCCGACCGCTCCTCGGCGCGCACCTTCTACTCCCTGGCCGGGGGCACCCTCTACGCCAGTACGGACGGCGGCGCGACCTTCACCGCTCGTGCGACCGGCCTGCCCGCCGACGGCCGCCTCAAGGCCGTGCAGGGCCGGGCCGGCGATCTGTGGATCGCGGGCCGCGACAAGGGGCTGCTCCACTCCACCGACGGTGGCCGCAAGTTCACCCGGCTCACCTCGGTGACGTCCGCCTCGGCGGTCGGCTTCGGCAAGGCGGCGCCGCGCGCCTCGTATCAGACGCTGTACATGATCGGCACGGTCAAGGGCGTCACCGGCGTCTTCCGCTCCACCGACCAGGGCGCCACGTGGACCCGCGTCAACGACAAGGGGCACCAGTGGGGCGCCATCGGAAGCCAGGGCGTCATCACCGGCGATCCCGACACCTACGGCCGCGTCTACATAGGCACCAACGGCCGCGGCCTCCAGTACGGCGACCCGTCCTGATCCCCGTACACCACCCGTGACAGCGGGCCGCCCTTCCGGCCGCGGCGACATCGCGGCCGGGAGGGCGGTACAGGGTCCGGCCGGTCAGCTCTCGCCGGTGCGCCGCCCTCTTCGCCGTACGGTGAAGCCGCCCAGCAGGGTCAGCTTCACCGCGACCGCCGCCGCGACCAGGCCGACCGTCCCTGCCGTCCACCGGGTGTCCGCCAGCGCGGCCCCGCCGAGCCCCAGGTGCACGGCCACCACGGCGGCCACCGCCGCGCCGGCCGCGAAGCCCGTCCGGGCGAAGTGTCCCAGCCCCAGGGGACGCTCAGGGGGCCATGGGTGTCCGACCACTCGACGCCGATCTCGTCGGGCCGGATCCCGGCGAGCACGGGTGCCCCGGCGGACGGGTCGCCGCCGTGGTGGCCGCACGGCCGGTGGTTCAAGTGCCGGCCCTTGTCGACCGCGTCTGTACGCGGAGATCGCGGAGATCGCGGAGATCGAGGAGTTCGCGGACGGGCGGATGCCGGTGGGCGGCAGCGGGAGTCGTGGGCCGCCTCGGGTGGTTGGGTCCCCTCGAACGCGAGGTCGCCGGCCACCCGCATGGGCGAGGTCGCGGTGCCGCGGGCATTCGGATCGGCCGCACCGGCGCCCCGGACGACGTGGCCGCCACCGTGGTGTTCCTGCTCTCCGGCCGGGCCGACCGGGTGACCGGCGCGTTCTGGATCGTCGACGGCGGCGTCATGGCCGGACGGAATGGAACACCACGGCCGCAACGAAAGGCCCCGTATCGGCTACGCGGCAGGCCCCGGTCTCAGGCACTGCCCTGGTCGTCGAACGACCAGCTCACGTCATACGGCGCCAGACGCGCGGTGATCCGGCTGCGCTGGTCGGGGTCGTGGACGGCGGGCAGGGAGACCTTCGGGCGGCCGTCCGCCAGTTCGCAGTGGATCCGGTTTTCGGGGACGTCCAGATCCGTCAGGGCCGTGGCGATTGCGCGTCGTGTGGCGTCGAGGCGGAGGGGGATCTTCGAAGGCTTGCCGATGTCCGTCAGGGGGAGGGCCGGCAGGACGACGACGTCCTTGGGGGCGGCGGCCCGCTCGGGGACGTGCCGGGCGGCGAAGGCGATCAGGTCGGCCGGTGTGGTGCCGGGCGTGCCGGGGCCGAGCGTGACGTAGGCGACCGGGACCTCGCCGGAGTGGGGGTCGGGGCGGCCGACGGCGCTTGCGGCGGTGACGGCCGGGTGGGCCAGGAGGGCGTCCTCGATGACGGACGGGTCGATGTTGTGGCCGCCGCGGATGATCAAGTCCTTTGCGCGGCCCAGGAGATGGATGAATCCGTCGGCGTCCACGCGCGCGAGGTCCCCGGTGTTCAGCCAGCCGTCGCGTACGGTGCCGAGGCTGTCGAGGACGGGGCCGGCGGCGTCGTGGCCGACGACGTAGCCGGGGAAGACGGTGGGGCCGCTGATCGCGAGGACTCCGGGTTCGCCGGGCGGGAGGTCGTGCCAGGTGCCGTCGCCGTCGATCCGTACGGTCTTCACGCGCTGGTACGGCATGCGCCGGCCCACGGCGTCGGGGCGGTGGTGCTCGTGCAGGAAGCTGCGGGCGCTGCCGCAGGTGGCTTCGGTGAGTCCGTAACCCTGGCAGAGAGGGACCCCGGTGTGCTGCTCGAACGCCTCGCGCACCGCGGGCGGCAGCGGGGACGCGCCGACGATCGCGAAGCGCAGCGAGGAGATGTCCGCGTCGAGCGGCACCCGCGCGAGGGCGGCGTACACGGTGGGGACGGCGGACAGGGTGGCGATCCGGAAGTGCTCGACGAGCTTCCAGAACACGCGGAACAGCGCCGGTTCGCGGTAGCCGAGCGGGCCGGTCCACACGCTGTGCTGGCCGCGCATGAGGGGTGCGAGAAGCGTGACGACCAGGGCGTTGACGTGGAACAGCGGCAGTCCGGAGAAGAGCACGGAGTCGGCGTCCAGGACACTGTTGGCCGCGATCATCCACGCGTCGGCCACCTCGTTGGCGTGGGTGTGCGCGGCGAGTTTGGGGGCGCCGGTGGTGCCTCCGGTGTGGAAGTACGAGGCCAGGTCGGCGGGGCCGGGCGGCGCGATCTCGGGGTGGAGTTGCGCGGGCTCGGCGGCGGCCGCGATGTCCAGGTAGGCGACGTGGACCCCGTCGAGGGGTGCCAGATCGGGCGCGGGACCGGTGGCGCCGGTCGGGCGCAGGGCGAACAGTGCGGTGCACGGGAGCGAGGCCGCCGCGGTACGGGCCGTCTGCCAGGCGGCGGCGTCGAGTTCGGGTCCGGCCGCGACCAGGATCCGTGCGCCGCCGAGGGCGAGGAGCCGTTCGGCGTGCTCCGCGGCGAGCGCCGGGTTGACCGGTGCCGCGCAGCCTGCGAGCTGGGCGGCGAGCAAAGTGGCCGGCAGCAGGCCGGTGTTGGGGGTCAGGAGTCCCACGGCGGTGCTGCGGCGGACGCCGTGCCGGTGGAAGAGGTTGGCGATGCGGTGCACCTGGTCGCGCAGCTGCCCGAAGGACACGGTCGTGCCGCGCGTCCATTCCTCGGCACTGGGCAGCGCGGTCAGGGCGGGCCGGTCGGGCCACGCGCCGGCGGCGCGTATGAGGACCTCGTACGTGGAACGGGGCAGGCCGCGCTCCTCCAGCGGGACGGACTCGATCGCCGCCAGCGCGCCCGGCTGGTCGTAGAGCGGCCAGAGCAGGTCGGTGTGCAGGGCGTTCACGGAAGCCGCCTCTCGGTGGTGACGGGCGTGCGGTCTCCGGCAGTCGGGGCGGTCGCGTCCCCGATCCCCGCGTACGACCAGGGCCTGAGCACTTCAAGGGCCTTGCCGATACGGAAGACGGCCGGGTCGTCGTAGGGGTGACCGACGATCTGGAGGCCGGTGGGCACGCCCCAACTCGACATGCCGGACGGCACGTTGAGTACCGGGCAGCGGTTGGCGATGTTGAACGGCGAGGTCATGGCGCACCACAGTTTGTCGGCCACTTCCTCGCCGTACACGACGACCTTGTCGCCGGCCAGGTCGTCGCCCGCGTGCCAGCCGGGGACGGCGGTGGTGGGGCAGACCAGGGCGTCGAACCCGGCCATGGCGGCGGCGAGTTGCTGCTGCAGCCGGTGCTCGGAGCGGAGCGCGTCGAGGTAGCTCACCTGCGTGCGGGCGTAGGCCATGGTGTCGGCGAAGGCGGCCGTGTACGGGCTGAGCAGCTCGCGATGGGTTTCGGCGGTCTCGCCGACGAGAGCTCCGAAGACGGTGGAGAAATGGCCGGCGACCGCCGTCAGCAGGTCGGCGCGCGTCCAGGGCAGGACGACCTCCTCCACGTGGGCGCCCGCGTCGGCGAGGGCCCGGGCGGTGGCTCGGGTGTTGACCTCGACCTCCGGATGCACCTCGTACTCACCGAGTCGTACGCACAGGGCGATCCGCGCCCCGCGCACGTCCTCGTACGAGGTGGGCAGGGTGAGCTTGGGCCGGATCGAGGCGTGGTCGCGGGGGTCCGGTCCGGCCAGGACGTTCTGGAAGGCGATGACGTCGTCCACGGTGCGGGCCATCGGACCGTCCCCGCGGTAGTGGTCGGCCGCGAGCACGCCATGCCCGGGATTGCGCCCGTACGGGGCCTTGAAGCCGACGGTCCCGGTGAAGGCCGCGGGAATGCGGGTGGAGCCGCCGATGTCGGAGGCCGTGGCGAGCAGGGACGTGCCCGCCGCGAGGGAGGCGCCCGCGCCGCCGGAGGAGCCGCCGGGGGTGAAGTCGGGGTTCCAGGGATTGCGGGTGACTCCCCACATACGGGAGTGCGTGTAGGTGGCGAGGGAGAACTCGGGGGTCGCGGTGCGGGCATGGATGATGCCGCCCGCGTCGAGGACGCGGTCGATCACGGGCGCGTTCTCGGTGGCGACGCGGTCCTTGTGGACGAGCGAACCTTCGGTCAGGGTGCGGCCCTTGAGGGCGTGCTTCTCCTTGGCGGCCACGGGGATCCCCTCCAGGGGGCGTGGTACCAGGCCGTTCCTGCCGAGGTAGCGGTCCTCGGCGTGCCGGGCCCGGTCGAGTGCCTCGTCGAAGAGCCGCTCGGTGAAGGCGTTGATCCGTGGCTCGACCTGCTCCGCCCGCTCGACGACGGCCCGCAGGAGTTCGACGGGCGACAGCTCACGTCGGAGGAACAGCCGGCGCGCCTCGGTGGCGCTGAGGTGCACGAGGTCGGCGTCGGCGGGCGTGCGACTGGACATGCGCGTCCTTCCCGTTCGGGGCTGAGGCGCCCGGCGCGTCGGCCGTGCGGCGGTGGTCTCAGCCGTCAGCCTCGGGGGCCCGCCGTGCCCGGACCGCGGATTGCACGGATCCGCCAGGAGCGGCGGCGGGGCGCAGGAAAGCGCAGCCTGCCCGGACCCGCGTTTCAGTCCACGGGGTGCCACGGATCGATCGGGACGCAGCCGACGCTTCGGCCGTCCTCGCCGAGCAGCCGGCCCATGCGCTTGACCCAGCGCAGGTTCACGGCCCGGTTGAGCACGCGCACCGAGGGGATCCTGGTGGCGGCCTGGACCTCGTAGCGCGCGAGGTCGTCCAGGGCGTGCAGCCAGACGACGCTCAGGAGATTCGCCTCGGCGGACACCGAGGCCGCCATCCGCGTGCTCCGCAGGCGGCCCAACTCCTCGCACGCGGAGACGAGTTGGGCGGGTGGCACGGACATCCAGAGCGTGGCCGTGCTGCGCCAGCCCGCATGCAGATGGGCGGCGTCGCAGCGCAGCACCGCTCGGCCGCTGTGGAGCAGCGAGTGGACGAGCCGCCGTACCGTCGACTCCGGACGGTCCAGTGCGGCGGCGATCGACGTGACGGAACGGCGGCCGTCCTCGGCGAGCGCGAGCAGCAGTCCGCGGTCCTCGGACGTGAGCCGGGCCCCGGCGCTGCGCACACTGCCGTCCTCGGCCTCCGCCAAGTCGCGCCGCTGGTCGCGGGAGAGGGAGTCCATCCGCCACTCGCTGCCGTCCCGGTGCACATGCTGCACCAGATGCGTGCGCGTGCCGGTCACCGTCTCGATCCGGGCGAGGGCGAGCACGTACGCGCTCATCGCCGGCATGGACGCCGTGGCGACGGTCAGGAGCAGGTCGCACGATCCCGCCACCAGCTCCACGCTCATCGCCTGCGGGTGCCGGGCGAGTTGTCCGGCCAGGGCCTCGCGGGCCTGCGGCAGGCAGGACACCTCGATCAAAGCGAGGGCGGCATAGGTGACTTGGGAGGGGGAGGCGTGGCAGGTGACCCATGCCGCCTCCGACTCCCGCAGCCGTGACCAGCGCCGCGACAGGGTCGCCGCGTCCACGCCGAGCGGGCGGGCCAGCTGGGCCCAGGGGGCGCGGGGCGCCATCTGCAGGGCGTTGACGAGTGCGAGATCCAGTTCATCGAGTGTTCCCCGGGGCGGGGTGGCGGCCGCCTTCGGTCCGGCAGTGCCTGCGAATTCATGCATCGGATCACCTTTCCGATGCGGATTCTTGCAATTGCGCGGCCGGGCGGGAAGTGGCCTGTTCTGTATCCCGCAACACACCGGCACCCGGCCACACACCGGCCACCCGGCACCACACCTGCACGCGGCCGCCTCACATCACCAACCGGCCGCACCGCAACACCGCAACACCGCAACACCGCAGCCCCGCAGCATCGCCCCGCTCTCAGACCTCAGCCCTGGGGAGTCCTCCATGCCTCGTTCGCGGTTCCTCTCCGGCGCCGTCACGGTCGCCGCCCTGTCCCTGGCGGCGTCCGCCTGCACCACCGGTCCGGCCGGCGGGCCTTCGTCGGACGGTGACGGGAGCGGCGGCGGCACCGTCAGGATCGGCTTCACCTCCGACGTCACCTCGTTCGACCCGGCGAAGGGCGCGGGCGCGACGGACTACGCCCTGACGTCGCTGCTGTACCAGCCACTGATAGGCCAGGACGACGGCGGCGCCTTCGTTCCCGGTCTCGCCGAGAAGTGGACGTCCACGCCGACGAAGACCACCCTGACCCTGAAGAAGGGCCTGACCTGCTCCGACGGCTCGCCACTCACCGCCTCCCAGACGGTCGCCTCGCTGCGGCGCTACCAGGCCGAATCCGCCGGCGCCCTGCTCACCTTCGGCCCCGCGAACGCCGGCGAGAAGACCACGATCACCGGCGACGACAAGACCGGCACGGTCACCATCACCACCTCCGCCCCGTGGGGCGAGGTCCTCGCCGGTCTGTCCGGCACCGCCGCCGGGATCGTCTGCAAGGCCGGCCTCGACGCGGGCGACGCGCTCGCCCGCGGCGCCGTCGAGGGCGCGGCCACCGGTCCGTACGAGATGGCGAAGGCACAGCGCGGAGCGTCGTACGAGCTGCGGCTGCGCAAGGGGTACACGGTGTTTCCGCAGTACGCCGCGGTCCCCGCGGGTGAACCGGCCGGCCGGCTGCGCATCCAGATCGCGAAGAACGAGTCGACGCTCGCCAACCAGTTGCAGACCGGCGCGCTCGACCTGGCGCCCTTCACGGGCACGGACGCCAAGCGCTTCGGCGACAGCGACAACGGCAGCGACAATGGCACGTTCACGGTCAAGTCCGCGCCGCTCATCCGCCATTACGTCGGTTTCAACCAGCGCTCCGGACGCCCGGGCGCCGACCCGAAGATCCGCAAGGCGGTCGCGCAGGCGCTCAGCGTGGACGCGTTCAACAACGTGTTCGGCGGCACCGGGCAGAAGCTGACCTCGTATGTGGACGACAAGGCCCCCTGCGTCTCCACCGACAGCTCCCTGCTGACCGGGACCGACAAGGCCGCCGCGAGGCAGGTCCTGAAGGGTGTCGTGATCAAGCTGGAGGGGTCCAATGCCGTCGCGGGCGGCGCGGGCAACTCCTATGTCGCCGAGGCCCTGCGCGCGGCCGGCGCCGATGTGAAACTCACCAACGCCGACAACGCCACCTGGGCCACCGACGTCACCGCCAACCAGGGCGACTGGGACCTCACCGTCTTCCCGCTGATCAGCGGTGCCCTCGCGCGCGGCGGTGCCTACTTCCTCGGCCCCGAACCGGCCGAGGGCGGTCTCAACTACGGCGCGGTGCAGAACACGGCGTACGCGCGGCACTATGTCGCCGCCACCTCCGTCACGGACCGCAACGCGAAGTGCGCCGCCTGGCAGAAGGCGCAGGAGGCGCTGCTCACGTCCCACGACGTGATCCCGCTGGCCACGGTCGACGTGCACTACGCCACCCGCAAGGGCATCTCCTTCGCGACGCCGACCGGGGCCCTGTCCCTCTCCACGCTCCGGGTCACCGGCTGATGGCGGCGACATCCGCACGGGCGGCCACCGTGGGGGCCGGGCGGCCGGCGCCGCTCGGCCCCTGGGGCGCCTTTCTCGTACGGCGAGTTGCCGGGCTCGCCGCCGTCGCGGTCACCCTCGTCGTCGGCACGTTCCTGATGGTGCAGCTGATCCCCGGAGACCCGGCACGCGTGGTCGCCGGCGGCGACGCGACCCCTGCCGACGTGGAACGGGTCCGCCATGAACTCGGCCTGGACAGGCCGCTGTTCACCCAGTTCGCCGACTACGCGGGCGGACTGCTCCGCGGTGACCTGGGCAGCTCCTTCCAGACGACGGAGCCGGTCGCCCGCATCATCGGGGACCGGCTGCCGTTCACCGCCGAGATCGCGCTGCTCTCCGTCCTCGCGGTGCTGCTGCTCGCCGTGCCGATCGGACTGGCCGTCGCGGCCCGCGGCAGCCGCCGTGCCGACAGCTCGTTCACCTTCGTCACCGGAACTGTCGGTGCCACACCCGAGTACGTCATCGGCACTCTCCTCGTCCTCGGCTTCGCCATCAAGCTGGGCTGGCTCCCGGCGGCGGGCGCCGAGACCCTCGCGTCACTCGTGCTTCCGGTTGCGGCCCTGGTGCTGCCCGCCACCTGCGTCATGGCCCGCATCGTGCGCAGGGAGGCCGCACAGGTCCTCGCCCAGGACTACATGCGCACCGCGCGCGGCCGCCGCCTGAGCCCCTTGCGCCTGTACGCCCGGCACGCCCTGCCCAACCTGCTGACCGCCACGCTCACCCTGGGCGGGCTGATCCTCGCCGGGCTGCTCGGCGGCACGGTCGTCGTCGAGTCCGTCTTCGCCTGGCCCGGCATCGGCCAGCGCGTCGTCGAGGCGCTCCTCGTGCGCGACTACCCCGTCGTCCAGGGCTGCGTCCTGGTGCTCGGCCTGCTCGCCGCGCTGCTCAACCTGCTCGTCGACCTCGTCCTCGCGCTGCTCGACCCCCGGGTCCTGGCCGGAAAGGGAGCCAACTGATGCGCCGCGTACGGTGGAACGCACCCCTGGTCACGGCCCTCGCCGGTCTCGGTCTGATCGCCCTCCTCGGCATCGTCGCGCCCCTCGTGCTTCAGGAGGAAGCGACCGCTCTGAGCGGCGCCGCCCGCGCGCCCGTGAGCGCCGAACACTGGCTCGGCACCGACGCGCTCGGCCGCGATGTCCTGGCCCGCACCCTGGTCGCCACCCGGCTCACCCTGGAGATGACCCTCGCCGCGACCGCGATCGCGGCGGGCGCGGGCATCCTGCTCGGTACCGGCGTGTGGGTATCCGGAAGGCGCGTAAGGGAGTTGGGCCTGCGCCTGATCGACGTCCTCGTCTCCTACCCGGCGCTCATCCTGGCGCTGGTGATCGCCACGGTCGTCGGCACCGGACCCACCGCCTCCGTCCTCGCGATCGGTCTGGGCGGCGCCCCCGCCTTCGCCCGGCTCACGGCCAACATGGCCGCGTCCGTGGCCCAGCGCGACTTCGTCACGCAGGCGCGGCTGATGGGCGTGCCCCCGTACCGCGTGCTGGTCCGGCACCTCCTGCCGAACATCGCAGGGCCGCTGCTCGTGCTGCTCTCGGTGGCCTTCGCGAACGTCCTGGTCGCCCTGTCAGGCCTCTCCTTCCTCGGGGTAGGCGTGCAGGCACCGGACTACGACTGGGGCGCACTCCTCAACTCCGGCCTGGCGTCCCTCTACACCAATCCCGCCGAGGCGGTCGGCCCCGCGGTGGCCATCACCGTCACCGGAGTCCTCGCGGGATTCGTCGGCGACGGACTCGCCGCGGCCCTCGATCCGCGCGCGCGGGACACGAAGACCGCACCGGCACAGACTCCGGCCGTGTCCGCGCCCTCGCACCGGGCTCCCGCGGACGCCCTGGTCACGGTGGACGGCCTGAGCGTCGTCCTGCCGGACGGCACACGGCTCGTCGACGAGGTCTCCTTCCATGTCATGCCCGGCGAAATCGTCGGTCTCGTGGGGGAGTCGGGCTCGGGCAAATCGCTGACGGCGATGAGCGTGGCGAGGCTCCTGCCGGAAGGGCTGTCCGCCCACGCCGCACAACTCACCCTGGACGACCTGGACTTGGCTGCTCCAGTGGTGGATCCGGCCCGGCTGGCGACCGGCATCGGCATCGTCTTCCAGGACCCCTCGGCCTCCTTCAACCCCGCGCTGCGGATGAAGGGCCAGCTCACGGAGACCCTGCGCGTGCACCAGGGCGTGCGCGGTGCGGAGGTGGACCGGCGGGCGGTGGAGGCCCTGGAGCAGGTGCGGATCAAGGAACCCGCCCGGGTCGTGCGGCAGTACCCGCACGAGCTGTCCGGCGGCATGCGGCAGCGCGCGATGATCGCCGCCGCCCTGCTGCCCGGCCCGAAGCTGATCGTCGCCGACGAACCGACCACCGCACTGGACGTGACCGTGCAGGCCGAAGTCCTCGACGTCCTCACGGACATCAACCGACGGCGCGGTACGAGCGTGCTCCTCATCTCGCACGACATCGGGGTCGTCGGCACGGTCTGCCACCGGGTGCTCGTGATGTACGCGGGCCGGGTCGTCGAGGCGGTGTCCGCGGCCGACCTGCGGGCGGGGCGCGTCAAGCACCCGTACACGCAGGCCCTGCTCGCGGCGAGCCCTCGGCTGCAGGACACCGGGGCCGCCGAACGCGCACCGCTCGCCACGATCCCCGGCCGTCCGCCGCAGCCCGCCGCGCGCCCAGCTGGCTGCGCCTTCGCCGCCAGATGTCCCGTGGCACTCGACACGGTCTGCGCCACCGAACGACCGCGACTGATCGACGACGTGGCCTGCCACGCCGTACGCCAGGAGGTGCCGACCGCATGACCTCACCCCCGTACAAGCTGCAGGTCGAGGACCTGACCGTCGGCTTCGGCCACGGCCGGCGCGCGCGCACCGTGCTGCACGGCGTCTCCACCGGGGTCCGCGCCGGGCAGACCCTCGGCCTCGTCGGCGAATCCGGCTCGGGGAAGTCCACGATCGCCAAGGCGATCGTCGGCATCCATCCCGTACGGGCGGGCCGCGTCCTCCTCGACGGAGCGGACCTCACCGGCCTCGGGCGCAGGGAGCTCGCCGCCGTCCGCCGCCGGGTGCAGCTCGTCTCGCAGGACCCGTACGCCTCGCTCAACCCGCGGATGACGGTGGGCCAGGCCGTCGCCGAGGCCGTCGATCCGGCCCGTGCCGACGCCCGCAAGCATGCGGCGGCGGTCGAACGGTGGCTGGAGACCGTGGCCCTGGACGGCTCCGCCGCCGGCAGATACCCGCACGAGTTCTCCGGCGGACAGCGCCAGCGCATCGCGGTGGCGCGTGCTCTCGCCGTGGGGCCCGAGGTCCTGATCGCCGACGAGATCACCTCGGCGCTCGACGCCTCCGTACAGGCGGAAGTGCTCAACCTCCTTGAGGAGCTGAGGCGTTCGCTGTCCCTCACGATGGTCTTCATCTCGCACGACCTGGCCGTTGTGCGCCATGTCAGCGACGAAGTCGCCGTCCTGCGCCACGGCGAGCTGGTGGAACAGGGCCCGGCGCACGATGTCTACCGGGCTCCACAACACCCCTATACGCGCAGTCTGTTGGCGAGCGCCCCGACATTCGAGGAACCCGGGGCATCCCACGCCTCCGCGGAAGCCGAGGACCTCGAGGAGAAGGAGGAAGCGGTATGAACGCACCGGATGCCGTCGCCCGCCGGGCACTGGAGATCACGGCCGATCTGCGGCCCGCCGCCCTGGAGGACTTCTACCAGGACCTCCACCGCCACCCCGAACTCGCCTTCCAGGAGCACCGCACCGCCGCGAAGCTCGCCGCGCGGCTGCGTACCGCCGGCTACGCCGTGACGGAAGGGGTCGGCGGCACGGGAGTGGTCGGCGTCCTCGCCCACGGCGACGGGCCGACGGTGTGGCTGCGCGCGGACATGGACGCACTGCCGGTCCAGGAGGCCACCGGCCTGACGTACGCCTCCACCGTCGACGGCGTGATGCACGCCTGCGGCCACGATCTGCACGTCACCTGGCTCGCGGGAGCCGCCGAGGCGCTGGCCGCCGCCCGCGGCACCTGGTCGGGCACGCTCGTCGTCGTCGGGCAGCCCGCCGAGGAATCCGGCGGCGGGGCGTCCGTCATGGTCGCCGACGGGCTGCACCGCCGGTTCCCGCGGCCCGACGCGGTGTTCGGCCAGCATGTCGCGCCCGGTCTCGCCGGCTTCTACCCGCACACCCCGGGCCTGACCATGTCGGCCTCCGACGACATCGACGTCGTCGTGCACGGCATCGGCGGTCACGGCTCGCGCCCCGAATCGACGGTCGACCCGGTGGTCACGGCCGCGTACATCGTCACGCGGCTGCAGACCGTGGTCTCCCGCGAGGTGGCGGCGGCGCACTCGGTGGTCCTGACGGTGGGACAGTTCCACGCCGGCACGAAGCACAACATCATCCCCGCCGAAGCCCGGCTCTCCCTGAACCTGCGCACCCAGGACACCCTCGTACGCGACCGCGTCATCGCGGCCGTCCGCCGGATCGTGACGGGCGAGTGCCGGACCGCGGGCTGCCAGGAGCCGCCGGAGATCACGGTCCGGGCCGGGTACCCGAACACCGTCAACGACGCCGTGCTCGACGGCGAGATCGCCGCCGTGCACCGCGAACTGTTCGGAGCGGACAGTGTGTTCGACTTCGGTCCGGCGATGGGCAGCGAGGACTTCTCGCTCCTCGCGCCCGAGGGAGTGCCCTACGACTTCTGGTACGTGACGTCGACCCCGGCCGACGTGTGGGAGGCGGCCGGGGGGACGGAACTGGCCGAGAAGTTCGCCAACGTACCGAGCAACCACAGCCCCCTGTTCGCCCCCGACCCGTCGGTGCTCGTCCCCGGCGTACGGACACTGGTGTCGGCGGCGCTGAGCCGGCTGGCGTGACTCACTCCAGAGGCAGCCCGGCCCCGTGCTCCCCGGGTGTCCTGGGCCCGTGGATACGGCGCTCATGCGCCTGGATCGGCACGTCGTTGATGCTCGCCTCGCGGCGGCGCATCAGGCCGTCGGCATCGAACTCCCACAGCTCGTTGCCGTAGGAGCGCCAGTGCCTGCCGGCCGCGTCCCGCCACTCGTACTGGAAACGCACGGCGATACGGTCGTCGCCGTAGGACCACAGCTCCTTGCGGAGCGCGTAGTCGAGCTCCCGTGCCCACTTCGCGGCGAGGAAGGCGCGGATCTCGTCCCTGTCCGTCACGAAGGAGTCGCGGTTGCGCCACACCGAGTCCGGTGTGTACGCGAGGGCGACGCGGTCGGGGTCGCGGGTGTTCCACGCGTCCTCGGCGGCCTGCACCTTGGCGCGGGCGTCGGCCTCGGTGAACGGCGGTACGGGCGGCCGGGGTTGAGCTGTCTGCCGGGTGTGGGTGTCGTGCCGGTCGCGGGTGTGCTGCGAAGAGTTCATTCCGACCACTCCGAATTCTCGATGACGTTCACGAAGTCGGTACGTACGAAGCCCGGGGAGAAGCGGGCGAGCACATCGGCCTTGACGTTGCCGAAGGCCGTGCCGGGGCGGTGCGCGATGCCCTCGGTGAACGCCGCGAGGATCCGGCGCTTGAAGTCCGGGCGCGGATGCGCGGCGACGACCGCGTCCCGCTGCTCACGGGTGACCTCGTCGAACCCGAGCCCCAGGACGTCGACTTCGACGCCCGCGGTGACCAGGGCCACCTCGGGCTCCATGTGGTACGGGATCTCCGGGGTCGTGTGCAGGGCGATGGCGGTCCATGCGATACGGGCCCGCTCGGGCGCCAGGCCGTGCCGCAGCAGGAAGTCCCGGGCCGCGTCGGCGCCGTCGATCTCGAAGCGCTGCTCCGACGCGGCGTACTTCTGCGTCAGCCCCAGGTCGTGGAACAGGGCGGCCACGTAAAGGAGTTCCGGGTCGAAGTCCAGTCCGCGGCGGTGGCCGCGCAGGGCGCCGAAGAGGTGGACACGGCGTGAGTGGTGGTAGAGCAGGTCGCCCGCGGTGTCGCGGACCAGCTCGGCCGCCTCCCGGGCGAGCGCGCTGTCGGGGATCTCGATACCGGCGATCCGTTCGGCGGTACGTGGGGTCACAGCCGGCTCCTTCTCGGTTGCTCCGCTGTCCGCGGCCCGTCGCCGCGGTGCCCTCAGACTGCCGCCCGCGCACCTCCGCCCACCATGTCCATCCGGACAGGAATCCCACACATATGGACAGAGCGCGGCGTTAACCTGGGGACATGAGTAGCCGAGAGCGCCCCGTCCTCCGTACCGTCGCCGTGCTCGCGTACGACGGTGTGCGCCTGCTCGACGTCACGGCGCCTCTTGAGGTGTTCAGCACGGCGGCCGGTCTCGGTGCCCGGTACGAGGTGGTCCTGCTGTCGCCTGAGGGCGGCCCGGTCACCACCTCGGCCGGGACCCGGCTGCTCACCGACCCGGTCGGTCAACTCGCGGGCCGCGTCCACACGTTGATCGTGCCGGGCTCCCCGGGGCTGCCGCGGCAGCTGCCGGCCGGTCTGCTCGACGCGGTCCGCACCCTGCACGCGGCGTCCTGGCGCACCACGTCCGTGTGCACCGGCGCCTTCGCGCTCGCCGAGGCGGGACTGCTCAGCGGCCGGCGCGCCACCACGCACTGGCGGCACACGACGACCCTGACTCGACGCCACCCCGATATCGACGTGGACGGCGACGCGATCTTCGTACGGGACGGGCGGATCTACACCTCGGCCGGCGTGAGCGCGGGCCTCGATCTGTCCCTGGCGCTCGTCGAGGCCGACGAAGGCCCCGATCTCGCCCGGGAAGTCGCCCGCGACCTGGTCGTCTTCCTGCAACGCCCGGGCGGGCAGTCGCAGTTCTCCGTCGCCGCGCGCACCCCCACGCCACGCCACGGCACCCTCACCGCCCTCCTCAGGGAGATCGCCGCGGACCCGGCGGCGGACCACTCCCTGCCTGAGCTCGCCCGCCGGGCCGGCCTCAGCGCCCGCCATCTCACCCGGCTCTTCCACGACGAGATCGGTGACACCCCGGGCGGCTACGTCGAGTCGGTACGCCTGGAAGCCGCGCGGAACCTGCTCGACGCGGGCGAGACGGTCACCGCGACGGCCCGGCTCAGCGGCCTCGGCAGCGACGAGACCCTGCGCCGGGTGTTTCTGCGCCACCTGGGAGTGACGCCCTCGGCGTATCGGGCGCGGTTTCGTACGACGGCCCCAGGAGCGCGTCAGTAGACCGCCAACGGTGCCGGCCGCTGGACCTGAGCGTGCCCCCGCGCACGGACGCCGATCCCGCCGCGCCGTCCGACGATGGCAGGATGCCTTGTTTGCGGTGGCGCCGAGGCGCCGGCCACAGCGCCACCGGGCCCAGAAGTTCGTGAGAAGTGATGACGTGATGAGGAGGGACGGGCTGTGTCCGCTCCACGGATGAGTACGACGCCCCTGCCGGGCATCGGTGTCCGCTACGACCTGACGACCCGTGCACACCGCCAGCTGTCGGTGGTCGCCCACCGCGACGGCAGCAGGACCGTGAACGTGTACCACGGCGACGACCCCGACGCGTGCGCCCAGGCCGTGCATCTGACGGGCGAGGAGACCGCCGCCGTGATCGATGTCCTGATGCCCTCCCATCACAGCCCCAACCTGCTGCACACCACCGATCTCGGCCTGGTCGCCGAACGCATGGAGGTGTCGGCGCACTCGCACTGGAACGGCCGGGTGCTCGGCGACACCCGGCTGCGTACCGAGACCGGTGTGTCCGTCGTCGCCGTGCTGCGCAGGGCCGAGGCGATCCCGTCGCCGACGCCGGACTTCAGGCTCGCGGGCGGGGACACCCTCATCGTCATCGGTACGCGCGAGGGCGTGGACGCGGCCGCTTCGATACTCGGACGTGAGTGACAGATGCACTCTGCCGTCTTTCTCATCGAGTTCGGCGCGATCATCCTCGGGCTCGGTCTGCTCGGCAGGCTGGCCGGGCGACTGCGGTTCTCGCCGATTCCGCTCTATCTGCTCGCCGGTCTCGCGTTCGGCGAGGGAGGTCTGCTCCCGCTCGGCGCCAGCGAGGAGTTCGTGGCGATCGGTGCCGAAATCGGCGTGATCCTGCTCCTGTTGATGCTCGGGCTCGAGTACACCGCCAGCGATCTCGTATCGAATCTGAAGACCCAGTACCCGGCCGGACTTGTCGATTTCTCGCTCAATGCACTCCCAGGAGCCGTTGCGGCACTGCTGCTCGGCTGGGGACCGGTGGCCGCGGTGGTGCTCGCCGGTGTCACCTGGATCTCCTCGTCCGGTGTCATCGCGAAGGTGCTCGCCGACCTGGGCCGCCTAGGCAACCGCGAGACACCGGTGATCCTCAGCATCCTGGTCCTCGAGGACCTGGCGATGGCGGTCTATCTGCCCATCGTCACCGCCCTGCTGGCGGGCGTGAGCCTCGCCGTCGGCGCCATGACGCTGGGGATCGCCCTGGGCGTCGCGGGCGCCGTGCTGTTCATCGCGCTGCGGTACGGGCGGGTCATCTCACGCTTCGTCTCCAGCGACGATCCCGAGAAGCTGCTCCTGGTCGTGCTCGGCCTCACGCTCCTGGTGGCGGGCATCGCACAGCAGCTGCAGGTGTCGGCCGCCGTGGGGGCGTTCCTCGTGGGCATCGCGCTGTCGGGCGAGGTCGCCGAGGGCACCCATGTGCTGCTCTCTCCGCTGCGGGATCTGTTCGCGGCGGTGTTCTTCGTGTTCTTCGGGCTGCACACGGATCCGGCGAGCATCCCGCCGGTGCTGCTGCCCGCGCTGGCCCTCGCGGTCGTCACCGCCTGTACGAAGATCGCTACGGGCTACTGGGCCGCACGGCGCGCGGGCATCGCCGTCAAGGGGCGCTGGCGGGCGGGCGGCACGCTGGTGGCCCGCGGCGAGTTCTCGATCGTCATCGCCGGGCTCGCCGTCACGGCCGGGATCGAGCCGGCGCTCGGCCCGCTGGCCACCGCGTACGTCCTGATCCTGGTCGTGATCGGCCCGTTGACGGCGCGCTACACACAGCCCCTGGCCGACCGTCTGACGAAACGCCGGCCGCCTGCGGTCCCGCCGGAGGCGAAGGTGCCGGCTCCCGCCGGGGCCGCGGAGACGGAAACCGGGACCGGGACGGAAGCGGAGGCCCAGGGCCGGGCGTAGGCGCTCGGCGATTGGCACCCCTGGTGAGGGGCACTCGGCAAGGCAAGTGTCAACCAAGGGGCAGTGATGGAGATTTCAGGTCTGATCAGCGCGATAGTGATCGGCATCGTGATCGGCGTACTGGGACGCCTCGTGCTTCCCGGGCGGCAACGCATCGGCATGCTGTGGACGATCGTGGTCGGTATCGTCGCGGCCCTGATCGGCACGGCCATCGCGGCCGGGCTCGGCGTCGCGGACACCGAGGGCGTGGACTGGGGCGAGTGGCTCATCCAGATCGCGCTCGCGGCGCTGGGCGTGGCCGCGGTCGACCGCGTGAAGCTGCGCAGGCGGTGACGCAGGCCTGACAGCAGCGGTCCGGGTGTGGGCGGCGGGGACGGAGGTACCCGCCGCCCATGCACCTCGATCACACCCAGGCTCCCGTACTCCAGGCGCTCGCCGCCTACCGCGACCACCATGAGCTCGGCTTCACGCCGCCGGGGCACAAGCAGGCGCGCGGAGCCGACCCCGAGGCGCGGGAGGTGCTCGGGGACGCCGTGTATCTAGGGGACGTGCTCGCGTCCGGCGGGCTCGACGACCGCCGCCGGCGCGGGGAAGTCCTGGAGCGCGCCGAGCAGTTGATGGCCGACGCCGTGCACGCCGAGCACACCTTCTTCTCCACGTGCGGCAGTTCGCTCTCGGTCAAGGCCGCCATGCTGACCGTCGCCGCGCCCGGCGAATCCCTGCTGATCAGCCGGGACGCCCACAAGTCCGTGGTGGCGGGCCTGATCCTGGCCGGCATCGAACCCGTATGGCTGGAACCGCAGTGGGACACGGAGCGGCACATCGCCCACCCGCCGTCCGCCACCGTGGTCGCCAAGGGCTTCGCCGACCACCCCGAGGCCCGGGGCGCGCTGGTCACCAGCCCCACCCCGTACGGCGCCGCCGCCGATCTCTCCGCCATCGCCGACGTCTGCCATCGCGCGGGCCGGCCGCTGGTCGTGGACGAGGCGTGGGGCGCGCATCTGCCGTTCCACCCCGAGCTGCCCACCTGGGCGATGGACGCGGGGGCCGACGTCTGCGTCACCAGCATCCACAAGATGGGCAGCGGCCTCGAACAGGGCTCCGTGTTCCATCTGCAGGGCGACCTCGTCGACCCGGCCGCGCTCGCCTCGCGCGCCGACCTCCTCGGCACGACCAGTCCGTCCGTGCTCCTCTACGCGGGCATCGACGCATGGCGCCGCCAGATGGCCCTGCACGGGCAGCGGTTGCTCGGCGAGGCACTCGATCTCGCCCATTCCGTACGGGAGTCGATCGACGCCCTCGACGGCCTGCGGGTGGACCGCCGCGAGGACTACTGCGGCACCGGCCTCGCCCACGACTTCGACCCGCTGCCCGCCGTCGTCGACGTCACGGGCCTCGGACTCACCGGCTATCGCGTCGCGGACTGGCTGCGCGCCCGGCACCGTATCGACGTCCATCTCGCCGACCACCGCTGCATCAGCGTCCAGCTCACCCACGCCGACGACCGCGACACCACCGGCCGGCTCCTGATCGCGCTGCGCGATCTCGTCCACCGGGCGCCTTCGCTGCGGCCGGTGCCGCAGGTCGAGGTTCCCGCGCCCGACGATCTGCGGCTGACCCAGGAACACCTGCCGCGCGACGCCTACTTCGGGCCGGTCGAGGACGTCCCCGCCGAGCGGGCGGCGGGCCGGATCGCGGCGGAGATGCTCACCCCGTACCCGCCCGGCATCCCCGTGGCCCTGCCCGGCGAGCGGCTCACCGACGTGGTCCTCACCTATCTCCGTACAGGAATCGAGGCGGGCATGAACGTCCCCGACGCCGCCGACCCCACGCTGGGCACGATCCGGGTCGTCGCCCAGGGGTGAGCGCGGTGTCGAGGGGCACACGTTCCGTCTCGTACCCCTGGAACCGCGGAGAGAGGAGTCCGCCATGGAGGGCAAACGGATCATCGTCACCGGGGCGACCGGCAACGTCGGGACCAGTGTCGTACGGCAGTTGGCCGAGGAGGAGAGCGTCGGTTCGGTACTCGGGCTCGCGCGCAGGACGCCGGACCTGGAGCTGCCGAAGACCGAGTGGGAGGCCACGGACCTCGCCGACGAGAGCGAGCTCGCCAAACTGTTCCACGGCGCGGACGCCGTGATCCATCTGGCCTGGCGCTTCCAGCCCTCGCGCGATCCGGCGACCACCTGGCGCACCAACGTCCTGGGCACCGTACGGGTACTGCAGGCGGTCTCCGCGGCCGCCGTCCCCGCCTATGTCCACGCGTCGTCCGTGGGCGCCTACTCGCCCGGGCCCAAGGACCGTCCGGTGGACGAGTCCTGGCCGACCCATGGCTGGCCCGAAGCCGCGTACTGCCGTGAAAAGGCGTATCTGGAACGGGCGTTGGACGCCTTCGAGCAGGCGCACCGGGAGATCCGGGTGGTCAGGATGCGGCCCGCGTTCCTGTTCAAGGAGGAGTCGGCCAGCGAGCAGCGCCGTATCTTCGGCGGACGTTTCCTGCCCGGTCAGCTCGCCCGGCCCGCCCTGCTGCCGCTGCTGCCGGACATCCCGGGCCTGCGCGTCCAGGCCCTGCACACCGACGACGCGGCCAGGGCCTATGTGCGGGCCGCGTTGCAGGACCAGGCGCGCGGTCCGTTCAACCTCGCGGCCGAGCCGGTCCTCGACGCCAAGAACCTGGGCGAGCTGTTCCATTCGCGCACGGTCCCGATGCCGCGGATCGCGGCCCGCTCGGCGCTGGCCGCCGCGTACGGGCTGCATCTCGTGCCCGCATCGCCGCAGCTGTTCGACGCGGTGCTGCGGCTGCCTCTGATGGACTGCAGCCGTGCCCGTTCCGTACTGGGCTGGCAGCCGCGCAGGTCCGCGCTCGAAGCGGTGGAGGAGCTGGTGCAGGGGATGCGCGAGGGGGCGGGGGAGCCCACGCCGCCGATGGCGGGGAGCACGGTCGGGGGCTGAGGTCTCAGAGGACGGGGCGCCCGGTCCGTGAGGCGGGGCGCCCGGTCCGAGAGGGCGGTCCGCCCGGTCCGTCAGGCCGACGCCGGGCGCCGCCCGTACCCCGCCCACACCACCGCCGTGCACCCCAGCACCACCACCGCCACCACCCTGAGCGCCGAGGACATCCCCGCACCGTAGTCCTGCCCGCTCGCCGCGAGCACCGTCCCGGTCACCGCGACGCCGAGCGCCGCGCCCAACTCCCTTGCGGAGGTGCCGAGTCCGGAGCCGAGGCCCGCCTGGTGCGGTGGCAGCGCTTCGAGCACCCCGATGGTCAGGGCGGGCATGCAGACGCCGGTGCCGAAGGACACGATCAGGAGCCACACCACGTACAGGCCGTACGGGGTGTGCGCACCGGCCGTGGAGATGCCGAGCAGTCCCAGGCCGATCAGCGCCAGACCGCTCGTGACGACCGGACGCGGTGTGGCGTGCCGGCGTGCGGCGAACCTCGGTGCGAGGGCCATCCCCGCGCTGACCGGCATGATCGCGAGGCCGGCGAGCGCGGGACCGTATCCCTTGAGGCCTTGCAGATAAGAGGAGTTGACGAAGAAGAGGGAGAAGAGGCCGAAGAAGCCGGTGGCCGTGCCGAGCGCCGCCGCGCTCAGCCGCGGCGCGCGGAACACGCGCGGGTCGAAGAGCGGCGCGGGGGAGCGCAGCGCATGCCGCGTGAACGCCGCCGCGAGCAGCGCGCCCAGCGTGAAGGCGCCGAGGATGCGCGGCGACGTCCAGCCGTACGTGGGTCCCTCGATGATCCCGAAGAGCAGGGCGAACAGCGCCGCGGTGATCAGCAGGGTGCCGGCCGGGTCCGGGTTCCCGCGCGCCGAGCGCGCGGTGCGCGGGACGGCGTACGCGACACAGCAGGCGAGCACCGCCGCGAGCGGCACCATGACCCAGAACAGAGCACGCCAGCCGAGGAACTGCCCCGCGAGCCCGCCGAGCAGATTGCCGAACGCCCCGCCCGCACCGATGGCGAGGGTCCACGCGGCCATCGCCCGCGCCCGGCGCACCGGGGTGCCGGTGAGATGGACGAGGACCGACATCGTGGACGGAGTGATCAGGGCGGCCCCGACCCCGCAGACCGCGCGGCCCGCGATGAGTACTCCGGGCGCCGTGGCCAGGGCGCTGGTCGCGGCGCCGGCCGCGAACAGGGCGAGTCCGGTCAGGAGCGCACCCTTGCGGCCGTAGCGGTCGGCGGCCGCGCCCGCGGGGATCAGCAGACCGGCGAAGGTGATCACATACGCGTCGACCGTCCACATGATCTGCGTCGCGGACGGGTGCAGCGCCGAGGAACTCAGCTGCGGGATCAGCAAGTTGATCGCCGCGACCATGCTCTGCGCCACCATGACGCAGGCGCAGACGGCAAGGAGAGTGGCCCGGCCGAGCCTCGGTTCGGTCGCCGTCAGGGCAGGCGTGGACATGGCGGCTCCTCCGGGAGCTGATACGGGTGGGGTGCTCCTTCAACGTAGGCTCGGCCCCGGTCTGCTTTCCAGTGCAAGTTGTGCAGGGAGTACTTGCGTATGACGCAATCAATGAGGTCGACGGCCGGCTCGGTCACTGGATCGACCGCACATTCGGCCACCGGCCTCGACCTGAACCTGCTCGTCGCCCTGGACGTGCTGCTCGAAGAGGAGAGCGTGCGCGGTGCGGCCCAGCGCCTGCATCTGTCCGAACCCGCGATGAGCCGCACCCTCGGCCGCATCCGCAAGGCGCTCGGCGACCCGGTCCTGGTGCGCGCGGGGCGCCACATGGTGCCCACGCCCTACGCGCTGTCGGTCCGTGCCGAGGTGGGCGCGGTGGTCGAACGGGCGCGGGCCCTGTTCGCCGCGCACGGGGAGCAGGATCTGCGTGCGGTGGAGCGCACGTTCACCGTGCACGGCCAGGACTCGGTCGCGGCGCTGCTCGGCCCGCGGCTGCTCACCCGGGTGCTCGCGGAAGCGCCGGGGCTGCGGATCCGATTCCTCGGCGAAAGCCATCTCGACGCACCCGTCCTGCGTGAGGGCACGGCCGATCTGGAGGTGGGCGTGATCGGCACGACGGCCCCGGAGGTACGGGTGGAGCCCCTGGCCGCGGACTCCATGCGAGGTGTCGTACGGGCCGGACACCCGCTCCTGAAGGGCAGGCTGACGGCCCGTCGGTTCACGGAGGCGGCCGAACACCTCACCGTGTCGCGGCGCGGCAGGCTGCACGGACCGGTCGACGATGCCCTGGCCGAGCGGGGGTTGAGCCGGCGTGTGGTGAGCACGGTGGCCTCGTTCCCCGCCTCGCTCTTCCTCGTCCGCGACACGGATCTGATCGGCCTGGTCCCCGGCTGGTCCACCCCCATGACGGACGCGCTGGGCCTGGTGACCTTCCCCGTGCCGCTCGACCTGCCCCCGCTCCGGCTGGCGATGGCCTGGCATCCGCGCCTCGACGCGGATCCGGCGCACGGGTGGCTGCGGGCATGCGTACGGGAGTTGATGGGGGCGGAAGAGGCAGACCGCTGACGTCGCGGGGCGGCAGAGGCAGACCGCTGACGTCGCGGGGCGGCCGAGTCCGCCCGGTCGCCCCCGAACCCCGGCCGAGGGGGACCGCTGACGTCCCGGGGCGGCCGAGCCACCCGGCCGCCCCCGAACCTCCGTACTACCAGGACGACTTGCGAACCCCCGGCAGGAACCCGGCATGCGCCTGCCCCCGCAGGTTCACCCGGGAGAGCCCGAACGCCCGCAGATAGCCGCGCGGCCGTCCGTCGACGCTGTCCCTGTTGCGCACGCGGGTGGCGCTGGCGTCCCGTGGCTGGCGGCGCAACTCCCTTTGGGCGGCGAGGCGTTCGTCCTCGGTGCTCGACGGACGGCGGATGATCTCCTTCAGCTCCGCCCGGCGGGCGGCGTGGCGCGCGACGATCTCCTGCCGCCGCTCGTTCTTCGCGATCTTGCTCTTCTTCGCCATCAGACCCGCACCCCGCGCGCCCGGATCCGGGCCACGGCCGCCTCGATGCCGATCGAGTCCACCGTCCTGATCCCCTTGGTGCTCAGCGTGAGCCGGACATGCCGCCCCTCGCTCGCCAGCCAGTACCGCTTGCGCTGCACGTTCGGGTCGAAGCGGCGTGAACTGCGCCGGTGGGAGTGGGAGATGGTCTTGCCGAAGCCGGGCTGCCGCCCGGTCAGCATGCAGTGCGCGGACACGTGACGTACCTCTCTCGTCGGATCGCGGCCCCCTTTTTGTTAATGGGAACCATTTTCATTTACTCTAGCCCACATGGCCCGCAACGAACTACGTCCTGTCATCAAGCTCAGGTCCACCGCAGGGACCGGCTTCACGTACGTCACCCGCAAGAACCGCCGCAACGACCCCGACCGCCTGGTCCTGCGCAAGTACGACCCGGTCGCCGGCCGGCACGTCGACTTCAAGGAGGAACGATGAAGCGAGGCATCCACCCGCCCTACGGCCCCGTGGTCTTCCGCGACCGGGCCGCCGGCTACGCCTTCCTCACCCGGTCCACGGCCACCAGCGACAAGACGGTCGAGTGGGAGGACGGCGCCACCTATCCCGTGATCGACGTCGAGATCTCCAGCGCGAGCCACCCCTTCTACACGGGCACCGCCCGCGTCATGGACACGGCCGGCCGCGTGGAGCGCTTCGAGCGGCGTTACGGGCTGCGCGAAGGCGGCCGCGGATGAGTGGCGATCCGCACTCCGGCCTGCCGGTGGTGATCGTCGCCGGACTGCACGCCGATGCGCGCAAGGCGACGGTCGAGCGGCTGCTCGCGAGCGTTTCGGACAGCGTCGCGCTCCACCATGACCTCTCGACCGCCGTGGACGGCACGGTCGTTCGCACCATGCGCGACGCCGGCGGCGTGCTCGGCACGGGCGAGGCGCCGCTCGTCAACGACTGTGCGTGCTGCGCCCTGCGCGAGGACCTCGTGCCCGAGCTGGAACGGCTCGCCGACGCGGGCCTGGTCCGGCTCGCGGTCGTCGAACTGTGGGACTCGGTCGAGCCCAAGGCGATGGCCGAGGTGGTGGCCGGCCACGGGCTCACCGTGGCCTCCGTCGTCACCGCGGTGGATCCGGCGCTCCTGCTGCCCTGCCTCGGCAACGGCGACGACCTGATGGACGCCGGACTCGCCGCCGCCCCCACCGACCAGCGCACGGTCGCCGACACCTTCGCCCGCCAGCTCGAATACGCCGCCGTACTCGCCGTGGTCGCAGGCCCTGAGGCGGACGACGAGGACCGGGCGCTGCTCACCCAGCTGCACCCGACGGCCACCCAAGTCACGCTCGAAGGAGAGGAGTTGATGCTCGCGGCCCAGGCGGGCTTCGATGTGGAGGCGGCCGCCGCCGCCCAGCATCCGGCCTGCGCGCTGCTGCCGCAGGAGGCCGACGAGGCCGGAGTGGCCACGTATGTCTGGCAGGCCCGTCGCCCCTTCCACCCCGAGCGGCTCTACCAGGCCCTGGAGGACCTGACCTGCGCGGCGGCCCGCAGCCGCGGCCGCTTCTGGCTCGCCGACCGGCCCGACACGCTGCTCGCCTGGGACGCGGCGGGCGGAGCGCTCTGCGTGGAGAACGCCGGGCCCTGGCTCGCGTCGCTGCCCGACGCCGCCTGGGACCTCGTGCCACCGATGCGCCGCGCCGCCGCCGCGCTCGACTGGCATCCCGAGCACGGCGACTGCTGCTGCCAGCACTTGGTTTTCACCTCACCGGGCCTGGACCGAGACGGGCTGCAACGGGTGCTCGACTCCTGCCTGCTGACCGATGCCGAATACGCCGCCGGACGCGACGCATGGAAGAACCTGCCGTCCGGCTTCGACACCCTCCTGGAGGTCTGACCGCCATGTCCCCGCGCCGCGCCACCGAGCGCAAGCCGGCCAAGTCCCGCCCCAATCCCCTGGATGTGGCCGGCATCACCTACATCGACTACAAGGACACCGATCTGCTGCGGAAGTTCATCTCCGACCGCGGCAAGATCCGCAGCCGCCGCGTGACGCGGATCAGCGCCCAGCAGCAGCGGCAGATGGCGCGCGCCATCAAGAACGCGCGGGAGATGGCGCTGCTGCCGTACGGGAATCGGTAGTCGCCTGCGGTGGCGGGCAGGGTCTCAGCCCTCGAAGCCCGCCGCCTTCAGCGAATCGTCGATACGGGCCCGATGGTCGGCCTCCCACGCGTCGAGCGTCAGGGCCGCCTCCTTGGCGGCCTTGGCGCGCGCCGTGGTGAGCACCTCGTCCGCGCGCCCCTGCGGCACGACCACGATGCCCTCCTCGTCGGCCACGACGATGTCGCCCGCGTGCACGATCACGCCGCCCACCCGCACCGGCTCGTTGAACGGCTCGACCGTCCTCTTGTCACCCGGGATCGGCACAACGCCCTTGGCGTACACGGGAAAACCGCTCGCGCGGACCTCGGCCACATCGCGGATCGCGCCGTTCATCACGAAGCCCGCGATCCCGCGCCGCTGGGCGATGGCGCAGACATTCCCGCCGGCCAGTGCAAAGCGCGCGTCGGCCGCCTCGACCACGAGCACCGAGCCGGGCTCGGCCCGGTAGATCGCCGCGTGCAGCCCGAGCTGGTCCCCGGCCGGACACCGCACGGTGAACGCCGGCCCGGCGATACGCGGCGCCGGTCCCCACAGCGGGCTGATGTCCAGGTCCATGACCTGGGCGCGGCCGACGGCTTCGGCGAGCGTGGTGGGGGAGAGATCGCGGAACGCTGCGTGGTCGGCCATGTCGGTGTTCGTCCTCACTCTGCGCGGTGTGCGCGTTCTCCGGTGCGCCGCGATCGACTTGATCACGGGTGAGGCGCACGAAACAAGGGGCGATCCACCGTGACCCGTGTCGCTGTTGGGCCGAACGGGTGAGTCTGCGCAAGAATCGGGTGGTGCAGACAATCAGTGCGAGCAGTGCGAGCCACAAGGCCGGCGGCAGCCGACGCCCGGGGCAGGTGGAAAAGTGAACCGTCACTACCGCGACGTCACGGACGAACAGTGGGAGGGGCTCGCCGAGGTCGTACCCCTGCGCGGCCGGGACGAATGGCCGTCCTGGCCCGGCCACCGGGCCCAGCCCGAGGCCCGGACGGAGGCGCGGCGCCGGTTCACGGTGCTGCGGGTCAACGTGTTCGCCGACGCGCGCGACGTGGCCCAGTCCCTGATGGGCGGGATACCGGTGCTCCTCGACCTCAGCGGCGCGGAGACCCAAGTCGCCAAGCGGGTCCTGGACTTCAGCAGCGGCGTGGTCTTCGGGCTCAACTGTGCGATGACCCGTGTGGACCGCAATGTGTTCCTCCTGACACCCGCGGACACCGAGGTGCAGGGGCTGGTACAGCACGCGACGGGGGTCGCGCTGCCCCGTTTGTAGCGCATCCATCGATCGTAGGAAGCGGGAGCAGGCAAAACGGTTCGTCATGCGACGGCCTGTATAGCGTGCAGTCATGACTGTGCTCATCCAGGCGCCCGCCCCGGCGGGCCTGCCCGGTCCCGCGCCCGGATGTCCCGCCGTCAGTGCCCTGCGGCTCTCCGCGTTCGCCGGGCACCGGGGCACCACGGTGCCGCTCGGACCGCTCACCCTGGTCGCAGGGGCGAGCGGCAGCGGCAAGAGCAGCGCGCTGCGGGCGTACGAAGTGCTCGCGCGCCTCGCGTCGGGGGCGGCGCTCCCGGACGCCGTACCGGATCCCGGGGCCTGCGTGCCGGAGTGGGCGCGCCCCGACCGGCAGGGGCGGCGCGGCTTCCGTATCGGATGTGCCGTCACGGGGCCCGCGGGCCGGGTGCGGCTCGACCTCGCCGTACAGGTGGAGCCCGAACTGCGGATCGCGGGCGAGCGGTTGAGCCTCGGCGACGTGGTCCTCATGGAGTCCGCGCTGCGCGACCCCGCGCGCCGTACGGTCCAGGCGGCCTGGCACACCGCGGGCAGCGCGGCCGTCACGCGCGCACCGCTGCCCGACGACCTGCTCGCCACCGCGCTGCTTCCGCTGCGGGTCGCCGGCAAGACCGACGGGCAGCGCAGCGTCCTCGCGGCCGCCGAGCAGGTCGTGCTCGCGCTGCGTTCCTCCTACGCCTGCGATCCGCGGCCCGCGCGGATGCGGGCACCCGTCCCCGCCGGTTCGGGCCGGCTCCTTCGCGGGTGCGACAACCTGGCCGATGTCCTGCGCCGTACGCGCGCGGAGTGCGGCAACCGGCATGCGCTGTTCGTCGCGGCGGCGCGGGCGGGGTGTGCGGGGGCGGTCGCGGACGTACGGGTGGAGGAGGATGCGGGGGATGCCCTGCTGCGGGCGGTGCTCGACCGGGGTGCTTCGGCGCCTTCCGCAGGCACGCCTCTCGCGCGTCTCGGTGACGGGGAGCTCCGCTACCTGGCGCTCTCCCTGGTCCTGCTGACCGGTCCGGACGTGCTGGCCGTGGACCGGGTGAGTGAAGTCCCCTCGGCGCTGCAGCCGTTGACGGTCGTCGCCGACGGCTTCGACCGGGGGCTCGACCGGCGCCAGCGTGCGGAACTGCTGCGGCTTGCGGCGCGGATGTGCGCGCGGGGGCATATCCGGTTGCTCGCGGTGGTGGGGGAGGACGCGGTGGGTGAGTGTGTGCGCGGGAGTGCGGTCGGGGAGGGGCCGGGTCCGGTGGAGGGGGCGACGGTGGTAGACCTTGGGCGTGACAGAGAAGGAACGCAGCGAGCAGCGCGGCAAGAGCGGCCGGAACAGCGGCCGGAACAGCGGCACGAGCGACAAGAGTGACCTCGACGTACGGGAGCTGCAGCGCAGGCTGGCCGCCTTCGCGGCCGCCCGCGACTGGGGCCCGTACCACACGCCGAAGAACCTGACCTCGGCGCTCAGTGTCGAGGCGGCCGAACTGGTCGAGATCTTCCAGTGGCTGACCCCCGAGCAGTCCGCGCACGTCATGGAGGACCCCGACTTCGCGCACCGCGTACGCGACGAGGTCGCCGATGTGCTGGCGTATCTGCTGCAGTTCTGCGAGGTGCTCGGCGTGGACGCGCTCGAGGCCCTGGCGGACAAGATCGACCGCAATGAGCAGCGCTATCCGGTGGGGGCGCGAGGGCCCGCGGCGCCGGGGCGGATCAAGTCCACGCCCGCTGCGGCCGGTTCGTCGGCGGACGGCTCGTCGCATACGGACGGTCACTCTGCGGAGTGACGAGGTTATCCACAACCGCGCTTCTGTCCACAGTTTCCCGAAATCCTCTGGCCCTTGGGCCCGGTCGCCCTCACTCTGGGTAGTGAATGCGTAGGGCAGCACGGATGTACGGCCGGCGGCGCGGCTGGAGTGCGGCCGACCGGATGTACGGCACGGGGGATACGAGATGGATGCGTTACGGCTGATCGTGGCCATCAGAGGTGCGCTGGCGCGCAGCGACGCGCCGCCGGACGTCCTGGCCGAGGCCTGGCAGGCCCAGGCACTGGCCAGGACGATGGCGGCCCGCCTCGCGGTGAGCGGCCCGCCCGAACTGCGCGACGAGGCACTGGACTTGAGCGAGGTGAGCGGCCGCGGCTGCGCACTGCTCGGCACCCCGCCCCTGCCCCCCGACCGCATACGGGCCACCCACCTCACCTCGATCGCCGACCCCCGCGCCTGCCTCGTCGCCCTGGGCACCCTCCTCGGCGAGGTCGGCATCGCCCTGGTGGGCGTGGCCTGCGCGGTGGACGGCGAGGCGGACTACTGGCAGTGCATAGAGGCCATCGACGCCGCCGACGACTCCCGCGACCGCGTCCTGGAAATGCTGCGCCGCCTGGGCGGACAGGGGTTGGGTCGGGAGGTGGCGGGGCGGTGAGGGGTGGGGCCGGTGGGGAGGGGCAGGCCTCGATGGGGCAGGTCCCGCCGGGGACGGTCCTGGTGGACGAACCCCGGCGGGGCGGCCTCCCTCGCTCAGTCCGCCCCGCCCGGCAGTCTCCCGCTCAGCCCCGCCGCTCATCCCGCCCGGCGTCACGGCCCCGTCCTCAGCCCAACTGCCCCTGCACCTGCGCAGAGATCAGTTCCAAGTGGTCCAGGTCGTCCAGGTCCAGGATCTGGAGGTAGACGCGCTGGGAGCCGATCTCCGCGTAGCGGCTCAGTTTGTCGACGACTTCCGACGGGGAGCCGGCCAGGCCGTTGGCCTTGAGTTCGTCCACGTCGCGGCCGATGACCGCCGCGCGGCGGGCGACCTCTGCGTCGTCCTTGCCGACGCAGGCGATCAGGGCGTTGGAGTACACCAGCTCGTCCGCCTTGCGGCCCGCCTCCTCGGCCGCCGCGCGGACCCGGCCGAACTGCCGCTTGCTGTCCTCGATCGAAGCGAAGGGGATGTTGAACTCATCGGCGTACTGGGCGGCAAGGCGCGGCGTGCGCGAAGCGCCGTGGCCGCCGATGAGGACCGGCACCTTGGCCTGCGCCGGCTTGGGCAGCGCGGGCGAATCGGTCAGCTGGTAGTGCGTGCCCTCGTACGAGAAGGTCTGGCCGACCTCCGTTGCCCAGAGCCCGGTGACGATGGCCAGCTGCTCCTCGAGGCGGGCGAACTTCTCCTTGGGGAACGGAATGCCGTACGCCTTGTGCTCCTCCTCGAACCAGCCCGCGCCCAGACCGAGTTCGACCCGGCCGCCCGACATCTGGTCGACCTGCGCCACCTGGATCGCCAGAACCCCGGGAAGGCGGAACGTGCCCGCTGTCATGAGGGTGCCGAGCCTGATCCGCTTCGTCTCGCGGGCCAGGCCGGCCAGGGTGATCCAGGCGTCGGTCGGACCGGGCAGACCGTCCGCGGAGCCCATCCTCAAGTAGTGGTCGGACCGGAAGAAGGCGTCGAAGCCGAGCTCCTCCGTGGCCTTGGCGACGCTCAGCAACGTGTCATAGGTGGCCCCCTGCTGGGGCTCGGTGAAGATGCGAAGATCCATGTCTCCATCCTGCACGCTCGAACGGCCGTCAACCGAGCCGACCCTGCCCGTCCACCGGGTCCTCGGTCGGGTGAAACTCCGTCAACTGCGCGCCCGGCGGCGGTCCGTGCCAGTGACCGGCCACGGAGGTGATCGTTGGCTCGGGCGGAGCCGGACCGCCCGGCCCCGGCGAACGCTGCCCGGGCGTCGCCTGCACCAACTTGCTCCGCCCCACTGGACGGAGCGCAGGCCGAGGAGGCCGTCATGTCCCAGGAAGCCGCGCCGGAACAGGCCGTCGACATCCCCGCCCAGGGCGGCCGCCCCAAGGGGCTGCTGCAGCAGATGGAGGAGCTGATGGCCGCGCTCAACGCGGATCTGTCCCAGCTCGACGCCGATCTCCAGTCCGCACCCCGCACCTCCGCCGAGGGCACCCCCGGAGGCTGACACCCCGGTCCGCTAAGGTGACGGCCCGAACGGGCGGCCGTAGCGAAACGGGCGGCCGTAACGAACGGCGAGGTGGGGGAGATGGCGCAGACGCGCGGCAGCAGTGTGACGGGCTGGATCCATGCCACGGTCAGCGTCCTCGTCGGCGCGGCCGCCCTGCTGATGCTCGGCATCCAGTTCTTCTCCGCCACGACGGCCGGCGCGATCGCCATCGGTGTCGCGCTGGTCGGCCTGGTCGTCGAGGCCAAGAACGGCGACGTCTCCCGCCGCCGCACCTTCCATCTGGCAGGTCTCCTGATGGGCCTCGCGGCAGCGGTTCTCGGGCAGATCGTGCCCACCTTGTTCGTCTTCGCCACCATGTGAGGCCGCAGGCAGCGCACCCCCGCGAAATCCGACTCCCCTTGTGACCTCCCGTTTTGCATAATGCACCGGTGGAATACGAGCGGGGTCGACAGCGCGGACGGGACAGGGCCGTCGAGTCCTCCCGCCATGCCGCCGGCACCCGGATCCGCCGCTCTCCCGCCGCCCGGATACAGCGCCGGCTGAGCCGCCCCGCCCTGCCGCCGCCGCTGTGGCTCCGGATCGAGGGCATCTGCGTCGCCCTCATCGGAACCCTGGCCGTCATCGGCTGCGCGGTCGCGGCCGTCCTCGCCGGACTCCCGTCGTCGAAGGCCCTCGCCGCCGGCGCCGTCGCCGCGTCGGCGCTCACGCTGTATCTGCTCGTCACCCGCGCCGGACGCCTCCTGACCGGCGCGGTCGCCGGGCTCGGGATCGCGCTGGCCGCGGTCGTCCCGCAGCTCGCCACCGAGCTCACGCTGGCCGAGCGCGGCGAGCGCGTCCAGGTCGTGGTCACCGCGGTGGATGCGAGCAGCGAGGACGGCGGCCGCTATCTGTGCTCCGTACGGCATGGGGACGGCACCCCTGTGCAACGCCGGTTGTGGCGCGGCTGCTCGGCCTCGGTGTCCCCCGGTGAGTCGATCGCGATGGTGTACGACCCGAAGGGGCGGGTCGAGCCGCGGGGCATCACCCCCGAGCCGGTCACCTGGCGGCTCGCGGCGCAGAGCGCCGGGCTTGCCGCGCTGCTCGCCGCGTTCGGCTACACGGCGGTCGTACGGTCGATCCGCCGCCGCTGACGCGGCTCGCCGACGTGGTACCGGGCACGCGAGCGCCCGGTCCGTGAAGGGACCCGCGGCCCACGAGCGCCGGCCCGTGAAGGGTCACGCAGCCCGCGGCCGAGACCTTGAGCCCGCCCGTACGGGACGAAAATCCGTGCAGGTCGACGAGGTGTTCGAGGTACTTTGAGCGGGCGCCCGGCCCTGGGCGCACCCACTCAGACGGCGTCAAGACGCCCATGTATCGAGGCACTCACCGTGTTCCTGACGATCTCCACCACCGGCACCCCGGACCGCCCCGCATCCGACCTCGGTTTCCTCCTGCACAAGCATCCCGACAAGGCGCAGTCGTTCGGCACCGCGCAGGGCCGGGCGCATGTGCTGTACCCCGAGGCGAACGATGACCGGTGCACGGCCGCGCTGCTCCTGGAGATCGATCCCGTCGCGCTCGTGCGCAAGGGGAAGGGCAAGGGCCGCGGCGGCGCCCCCGACGCGGCGCTCGCGCAGTACGTCAACGACCGCCCGTATGCCGCGTCCTCGCTCCTCGCGGTGGCCCTGAGCTCCGTGTTCAAGTCCGCCCTGCGCGGGGTGTGCCCGGCGCGGCCCGACCTCGTCGGGCGGCCGCTGCCGCTGCGGATCGAGGTGCCCGCGCTGCCCGCCCGCGGTGGCCCGGACCTGGTCACCAAGCTGTTCGAGCCGCTGGGCTGGCAGGTCACGGCCGAGCCCGTGCCGCTCGACACCCAGTTCCCCGAGTGGGGTGCTTCGCGCTACGTACGTCTCGTACTCGAAGGGGACCTCGTACTCGCCGAGGCGCTGCGCCACCTCTATGTGCTGCTTCCGGTGCTCGACGACGCCAAGCACTACTGGGTCTCGCCCGACGAGGTCGACAAGCTGCTGCGCGCCGGTGAGGGCTGGCTCGCCGAGCACCCCGAGCACAAGCTGATCACCAGCCGCTACCTGGCCCGGCGCTGGTCGCTGACCCGCGAGGCCATGGAGCGGCTCGAACTGGTGCGCCTCGCCGACCTCGACGAGCTCGAGGTCGAGCAGGTCGACAACGCCGTGGACGAACAGACGGACACCGAGGACAAGCCGGTGCCGCTCGCCCTGCAGCGACGGGACGCGATCATCGAGGCGCTCAAGGCCTCCGGTGCGCACCGGGTGCTCGACCTGGGCTGCGGCCAGGGGCAGTTGGTGCAGGCGCTGCTCAAGGACGTGTCGTTCACCGAGATCGTCGGTGTCGACGTCTCGATGCGCGCGCTCACCATCGCCGCGCGCCGGCTCAAGCTGGAGCGGATGGGGGAGCGGCAGGCCTCGCGGGTGCAGCTCTTCCAGGGTTCCCTCGCGTACACGGACAAGCGGCTCAAGGGATACGACGCCGCCGTGCTCAGCGAGGTCATCGAGCACCTCGACCTGCCGCGCCTGCCCGCGCTCGAATACGCGGTGTTCGGCTCGGCGCGGCCCACGACCGTGCTCGTGACCACGCCGAACGTCGAGTACAACGTCCGCTGGGAGTCCCTGCCCGCCGGGCACGCACGCCACGGCGACCACCGGTTCGAGTGGACGCGCGAGGAGTTCCGGGCCTGGGCGGACAAGGTCGCCGAACGGCACGGATACGCAGTCGAGTTCAAGCCTGTCGGACCGGACGACCCCGAGGTCGGACCGCCCACACAGATGGCGGTCTTCACGATCGCCGAAAACACCAGCACCGAAAACACCAGCACCGAAAGCATCAGCACCGAAAGCACCCGCACCGAAAGCACCCGCACCACGAAGGGAGAGCAGGCATGAGCAGCGAGACCCAGGTCCCGGGCCGCGCCCTGCCCGTCACCGATCTGTCCCTCGTGGTCCTGATCGGCTCCACCGGATCGGGCAAGTCCAGCTTCGCCCGTAAGCACTTCAAGCCCACCGAGGTCCTCTCCAGCGACTTCTTCCGCGGCCTGGTGGCCGACGACGAGAACGACCAGAGCGCCAGCGGTGACGCCTTCGACGTGCTGCACTACATCGCGGGCAAGCGCCTGGCCGCGGGCCGGCTCACGGTGGTCGACGCGACGAACGTGCAGACCGAGTCGCGCCGTCAGCTCGTCCAGATCGCCCGGCAGCACGACGTCCTGCCGATCGCGATCGTCCTCGACGTACCCGAGGCGGTCTGCGCCGAGCGCAACGCGCGGCGCGAGGACCGCGCCGGTATGCCCCGCCGCGTCATCCAGCGCCACCAGCGCGAGCTACGCCGCTCGCTGCGCGGCCTGGAGCGCGAGGGCTTCCGCAAGGTGCACATCCTGCGCGGGGTCGAGGAGATCGAGGGCGCCTCGATCACGATCGAGAAGCGCTACAACGACCTCACCCACCTCACCGGCCCCTTCGACATCATCGGCGACATCCACGGCTGCCGCTCCGAACTGGACACCCTGCTCGGCAAGTTGGGGTACGCGGACGGAATGCACCCCGAAGGCCGTACGGCCGTGTTCGTCGGCGACCTCGTCGACCGCGGCCCGGACAGCCCGGGCGTGCTGCGCCGGGTGATGTCGATGGTCAAGTCGGGCAACGCGCTGTGCGTGCCCGGCAACCACGAGAACAAGTTCGGCCGCTACCTCAAGGGCCGCAACGTCCAGCACACGCACGGGCTCGCGGAGACCATCGAGCAGATGGACGGCGAGAGCGAGGAATTCAAGGCGGAGGTAAGGGAGTTCATCGACGGGCTCGTCAGCCACTACGTCCTCGACGAGGGCAAGCTGGTGGTCTGTCACGCCGGTCTGCCCGAGAAGTACCACGGCCGTACGTCCGGCCGGGTGCGCAGCCACGCCCTGTACGGGGACACCACCGGCGAGACCGACGAGTTCGGTCTGCCCGTGCGCTACCCGTGGGCCGAGGACTACCGCGGCCGTGCGGCGGTCGTGTACGGCCACACGCCCGTGCCGACCGCGAGCTGGGTCAACAACACCATCTGCCTCGACACGGGCGCCGTCTTCGGCGGCAAGCTCACCGCGCTGCGCTGGCCGGAGCGCGAACTGGTCGAGGTGCCGGCCGAGAAGGTCTGGTACGAGCCGGTCAAGCCGCTCGCGTCCGAGGCGCCCGGCGGCCACGAGGGCCGGCCGCTGGACCTGGCGGACGTGTACGGCCGCCGGATCGTGGAGACCGGTGAGCACGGGCGCGTCTCGGTACGCGAGGAGAACGCGGCCGCGGCGCTCGAAGTGATGAGCCGTTTCGCGGTCGACCCGCGGCTCGTCCCGTACCTGCCGCCGACGATGGCCCCGACCGCGACCTCGCAGGTGGAGGGCTACCTGGAGCACCCGGCCGAAGCCTTCGCGCAGTACGCCGCGGACGGCGTCGAGCGCGTCGTGTGCGAGGAGAAGCACATGGGCTCGCGCGCCGTGGCACTGGTCTGCCGCGACGCGGCGGCCGCACGCGAACGCTTCGGCGTGGACGGCCCGACCGGCTCCCTCTACACCCGTACAGGACGCCCCTTCTTCTCCGACCCCGCGGTCACCGAGGAGATCCTCGGGCGGCTGCGCGCGGCGGTCGGCGAGGCCGGGCTCTGGGAGGAGCTCGGCACGGACTGGGTACTGCTCGACGCGGAGCTCCTTCCGTGGTCGCTCAAGGCCTCCGGCCTGCTGCGGACGCAGTACGCGGCGGTCGGTGCGGCCGCGGGCGCGGTCTTCCCCGGTGCGGTCGCCGCTCTGGAGGCGGCGGTGGCACGCGGTGTGGACGCCGGTGAGCTCCTGACGCGGCAGCGCGAACGGGCCGCGGACGCCTCCGCGTTCACCGACGCGTACCGGCGCTACTGCTGGACGACCGACGGTCTCGAAGGAGTGCGGCTCGCGCCCTTCCAGATCCTCGCCGTCCAGGGCCGCAGCATGGCCGCGGTCCCGCACGACGAACAGCTCGCGCTGCTCGACCGGTTGGTGGCGGCGGACGCGTCCGGACTGCTGCAGACGACGCGCCGGCTGTACGTGGACACGGGGTCGCCCGAGTCCGTGCAGGCCGGTGTCGACTGGTGGCTGGAGATGACCGGGCGCGGTGGTGAGGGCATGGTCGTCAAGCCGCTCGGGGCGTTGGTGCGGGACGGCAAGAGGCGGCTCGTCCAGCCCGGGATCAAGTGCCGTGGGCGCGAGTACCTCCGGATCATCTACGGGGCGGAGTACACGCGGCCGTCCAACTTGGAGCGTCTGCGCCGGCGTTTCCTCGGCCACAAGCGGTCGCTCGCGCTGCGGGAGTATGCCCTCGGTGTCGAGGCCCTGTCCCGGCTCGGCGCCGGTGAGCCTTTGTGGCGCGTCCACGAGGCGGTCTTCGCGGTGCTGGCGCTTGAGTCGGAGCCGGTGGACCCTCGGCTCTGAGTGTCGGGTGCGGGTGGGTGGGGGTGCGGGTTCGCCTGCGGCGGGCCCTCTTCCCCTACCCGCCCCTTCCCGAAACCGGGGCTCTGCCCCGGACCCCGGCATCCGAACTTCGTTCGGATCTGCTCAAGCGCCGCAGGGGCTGAAAGATCTGCTCAAGCGCCGCAGGGGCTTTCGTGGGTAAGGATGCCGACATGGGATTCCACGTCGACTCCGAGACCGGGCGGCTGCGCCGGGTCATTCTGCATCGGCCCGATCTGGAGCTGAAGCGGCTCACTCCGAGCAACAAAGACGCCCTCCTCTTCGACGACGTCCTGTGGGTCCGCCGCGCCCGCCAGGAACACGACGGCTTCGCGGACGTGCTGCGCGACCGTGGCGTCGAAGTGCATCTCTTCGGGGACCTGCTCGAGGACACCCTGCGCATCCCGGAAGCCCGCACCCTCGTCCTCGACCGCGTCTTCGACGAGAAGGCGTACGGGCCGCTGGCCACCCCGACGCTGCGCGCGGCGTTCGAGACGATGACCGCCGCCGATCTGGTCGGAGCGCTCGTCGGCGGCATGACCAAACGCGAGTACCTGGAGCGCCACCCCGAGCCCACCTCCGTCCGCTTCCACGCCATGGAGCTCGACGACTTCCTGCTCGGACCGCTGCCCAACCACCTCTTCACCCGCGACACCTCCGCCTGGATCTACGACGGGGTGTCGATCAACGCGATGCGCTGGCCGGCGCGGCAGCGCGAGACCGTCCACTTCGAGGCGATCTACCGGCACCACCCGCTGTTCACGGGAGCCGAGGCCGGGCCCTTCCACCACTGGTCCGAGGGCCAGTCCGACTACCCGTCCACCATCGAGGGCGGCGACGTCCTCGTCATCGGCAACGGGGCCGTGCTCATCGGGATGAGCGAGCGGACCACCCCGCAGGCCGTCGAGATGCTGGCGCACAAGCTGTTCGCGGCCGGCTCGGCGCGCACCATCGTGGCGCTCGACATGCCCAAGCGGCGGGCCTTCATGCACCTCGACACCGTGATGACGATGGTCGACGGCGACACCTTCACGCAGTACGCGGGGCTCGGCATGCTGCCCTCGTACACCATCGAACCGGGCGTCGGGGAACGGGACTTGAAGGTCACCGATCATCCGCCCGAGCACATGCACCGCGCCATCGCCGCCGCGCTCGGACTCGGCTCGGTCCGCGTGCTCACTGCCACCCAGGACGTCCACTCCGCCGAGCGGGAGCAGTGGGACGACGGCTGCAATGTGCTGGCCGTCGAGCCCGGCGTCGTGATCGCGTACGAGCGGAACGCCACCACCAACACGTATCTGCGCAAGGAGGGCATCGAGGTCATCGAGATCCGCGGCAGTGAGCTGGGGCGCGGGCGGGGTGGGCCGCGGTGCATGAGTTGCCCGGTCGAGCGGGATGGCGTGGTCTGAGAACGAGCGCGACGACTGCCGGTATACATTTACCGACCCTTGTATATACTTGCAGTCCTTCGATCGTCCCCACCAGCCCTGGAGCATGCGCATGGCCACCCACCTGACCGGGCGTTCCTTCGTCAAGGAGCTCGACTTCACCGCCGAGGAGTTCATCGGTCTGGTCGAGCTGGCCGCCGAGCTCAAGGCGGCGAAGAAGGCCGGTACGGAGGCCAAGCGGCTGACCGGGAAGAACATCGCCCTGATCTTCGAGAAGACCTCGACCCGTACGCGGTGCTCCTTCGAGGTCGCGGCCGCCGACCAGGGCGCGTCCACCACCTATCTGGACCCGTCCGGCTCCCAGATAGGGCACAAGGAGTCCGTGAAGGACACCGCGCGGGTCCTCGGCCGGATGTTCGACGGGATCGAGTACCGCGGAGACAGCCAGGACGCCGTGGAGGAGCTCGCCGCGTACGCCGGAGTGCCGGTCTGGAACGGTCTGACCGACGACTGGCACCCCACCCAGATGCTCGCGGACGTCCTCACGATGACGGAGCACAGCACCAAGCCGCTGGGCGGGATCGCGTTCGCCTACCTCGGCGACGCCCGCTTCAACATGGGCAACTCGTATCTGGTGACCGGCGCGCTGCTCGGCATGGACGTACGGATCGTCGCGCCCCGCGCCTACTGGCCGGCCGAGGAGATCGTGGCGCAGGCCCGTGCGCTGGCCGAGAAGAGCGGTGCGCGGATCACGTTCACCGAGGGGGTCGAGGAGGGCGTACGGGGTGCGGACTTCGTCGTCACCGACGTCTGGGTCTCCATGGGCGAGCCCAAGGAGGTCTGGGCCGAGCGGATCGCCGCGCTCTCGCCGTACGCCGTGACGATGGACGTGCTGCGGGCCACGGGCAATCCGGACGTGAAGTTCCTGCACTGCCTGCCCGCCTTCCACGACCTCGGCACCAAGGTCGGGCAGCAGATCCACGAGCAGTACGGGCTCGACTCGCTGGAAGTCACGGACGAGGTCTTCGAGTCGGAGCACTCGGTGGTGTTCGACGAGGCCGAGAACCGGCTGCACACGATCAAGGCCGTCATGGTGGCGACCCTGGCCGAAGAGACTCCGCGGGTGACCCTGGCCTGAGGCTCAGACCGCCGGCCTGGCCGGAAGCGTGAACCACACCGCCTTGCCGGAATCGGTGAGGCGGTGTCCGCATGCCTGGCTCAGGGTGCGGATCAGGAGCAGGCCGCGGCCGTGCTCCTGCCAGGGGTCCGGGCAGTCGTCCTCGATCGGACGGCTCAGATCGCCGGGCGGTGCGGGCGAGGGGTCGTGCACCTCGACCTGGCAGCCGGTCGGAAGGAGCTCCACGACCAGCTCGATGGGGGCGTCGCCGGAGGTGTGCTCGACGGCGTTCGCGACCAGTTCCGCGGTGAGCAGCTCGGCCGTGTCGCAGTCCGCGGCCGTCTCTGGCGCGATGTCCTGCAGCGCCGTACGGACCAGGGCGCGGGCGACCGGCACGGCCGCGACCGTGTGCGGCAGTGCGATACGCCAGGAGGCAGGGGATTCGTGCAAGGCGGGTCCGTTCGGCAGCAGGCTGTCCTGCTTTCAACCATACGAAGCGTAACCCCACAGCCAGTAGTGCCGCCGGGCCGGGGGTGGCGGGACGTGTGCCCCGTGGAATCGGGACCTTCGGCGGGCGTACGAGGGTTTCCGGCCGGATCCGCCGTACATCTATCGCGCACTCATGACGGCAGTCACATTCGAGTGATAGCTTCGAAAGCGCGCTGTCTCTCCCCAGGAGGCCTTCGGTATGAGCCCCTTCACCGGTTCCGCATCCCGCACCTCCCAGTGGCAGCACCTGAGGGTGAGCGTCGACGAGAGCGCGGTCGCCACCGTCACCCTCGCCCGCCCCGAGAAGCTGAACGCGCTGACCTTCGGGGCGTACGCGGATCTGCGCGACCTGCTCGCCGAACTGGCCCGCGAGAAGACCGTGCGGGCCCTGGTCCTCGCAGGTGAGGGCCGTGGCTTCTGCTCCGGCGGCGATGTCGACGAGATCATCGGCGCGACGCTCGCGATGGACACCTCGCAGCTCCTGGACTTCAACCGGATGACCGGCCAGGTGGTGCGCGCCATCCGCGAGTGCCCCTTCCCGGTGATCGCCGCGCTGCACGGAGTGGCCGCCGGCGCCGGCGCGGTGCTCGCGCTCGCCGCGGACTTCCGGGTCGCCGACCCCTCGGCGCGGTTCGCGTTCCTGTTCACCAAGGTCGGCCTGTCCGGCGGCGACATGGGCGCGGCCTATCTGCTGCCCCGGGTCGTCGGGCTCGGGCACGCGACCAGGCTGCTCATGCTCGGCGACACGGTGCGCGCGCCCGAGGCCGAGCGGATCGGGCTGCTCAGCGAGCTGACCGACGAGGGCCACGCCGACGAGGCCGCGCAGGCCCTGGCGCACCGGCTCGCCGAGGGACCGGCCCTCGCGTACGCGCAGACGAAGGCGCTGCTCACGGCCGAGCTTGACATGCCGCTCGCCGCCGCCGTGGAGATGGACGCGGCGACCCAGGCGCTGCTGATGAACGGCAAGGACTACGCCGAGTTCCATGCCGCCTTCACCGACAAGCGCCCGCCGAAGTGGCAGGGGAGGTGAGGTGAGCATGCGCGTCGCCGTCATCGGGGGCGGGCCCGGCGGCCTGTACGCCGCCGCCCTGCTCAAGCGCCTGGACCCCGCACGCGAGATCACCGTCTGGGAGCGCAACGCCCCCGACGACACCTTCGGCTTCGGCGTCGTCCTGTCCGACGAGACCCTCGGCGGCATCGAGCACGCCGACCCCGTCGTCTACGCGGCGATGCAGCGGGAGTTCGTGCGCTGGGACGACATCGACATCGTGCACCGCGGCCACCGCTCCACCTCGGGCGGCCACGGCTTCGCCGCACTCGGGCGCAAGCGGCTCCTGCAGATCCTGCACGAGCGCTGCCGGGACCTCGGCGTCGAGCTGCGCTTTTGTGCGGAGGCACCGCCCGCGGCCGAACTCACCGCCGCGTACGACCTGGTGATCGCGGCCGACGGAGTGCACAGCCTCACCCGCGAGGCCCACGCCGACGTCTTCGGACCGCGGATCGAGGAGCACCGCTGCCGCTACATCTGGCTGGCCGCCGACTTCGCCTTCGACGCCTTCCGCTTCGAGATCGCCGAGACCGGACACGGCATCATGCAGCTGCACGGATACCCGTACAGCGACAGCGAATCCACCGTGATCGTCGAGATGCGCGAAGAGGTATGGCAGGCAGCCGGATTCGACGGGCTCGACGAGCGCGAGTCGGTCGAGCGCTGCGCGAAACTCTTCGCCGACGCCCTCGACGGCCGCCCGCTCAGGTCCAACAACTCCAGCTGGATCCGCTTCCGCACCGTGGTCAACGACCGCTGGTCCCACGGCAATACGGTGCTCCTCGGCGACGCCGCGCACACCGCGCACTTCTCCATCGGCTCCGGCACCAAGCTCGCCGTCGAGGACGCCCTCGCCCTCGCCGCCTGCCTCCAGGAACACCCCACGACCGAGAAGGCACTTCAGGCGTACGAGGAGGAGCGGCGGCCCGTCGTCACCTCCACGCAGCGGGCGGCTCGCGCGAGCCTGGAGTGGTTCGAGGGCATCGCGCGCCACGCGGACCAGCCGCCGCGGCAGTTCGCGTTCAATCTGCTCACCCGCAGCCGCCGCGTGACGCATGACAATCTGCGGCTGCGGGACGCGGGGTTCACGGCGGAGGTGGAGCGCGAGTTCGGCTGTCCGCCCGGCACCCCGCCGATGTTCACGCCGTTCAGGATCGGGGGACTTGAGCTCCGCAATCGCGTGGTCGTCTCGCCGATGGACATGTACTCGGCCGTGGACGGCGTCCCCGGCGACTTCCATCTGGTCCACCTCGGGGCCCGGGCGCTCGGCGGGGCCGGCCTGGTGATGACCGAGATGGTCTGCGTCAGCCCCGAAGGCCGGATCACGCCCGGCTGCGCAGGCCTGTGGAACCCGCAGCAGGCCGCCGCCTGGAGCCGTATCACCGCCTTCGTCCATCAGCAGGCGCCCGGCACCGCGATCGGTCTGCAGCTCGGCCACTCAGGCCGCAAAGGCTCCACCAAGTTGATGTGGGAAGGCATCGACGAGCCGCTCGACGAAGGCAACTGGCCGCTCGCCGCGCCCTCCCCGCTCCCGTACAAACAAGGCAGCCAGACCCCGCAGGAGCTCGCCCACGACGGGCTCACCGAGATCCGCGAACAGTTCGCGGCCGCCGCCTGGCGGGCCGCGCGCTGCGATTTCGATCTGCTCGAACTGCACTGCGCGCACGGCTACTTGCTGTCGAGCTTCCTGTCGCCGCTGACCAATCTGCGCACGGACGAGTACGGCGGCTCCCTGGAGAACCGGCTGCGCTATCCCCTGGAGGTCTTCGACGCCGTACGCGCCATCTGGCCCGCGGAGAAGCCGCTGACGGTACGGATCTCCGCCACCGACTGGGCCGAGGGCGGCACCAGCGGGGACGACGCCGTGGAGATCGCGCGGGCCTTCGCGGCGCACGGCGCGGACGCGGTCGATGTGTCGACCGGACAGGTGGTGGACGAGGAGCGGCCCGCGTACGGGCGCTCGTACCAGACCCCGTACGCCGACCGGATCCGGCAGGAGACCGGGATCCCGGTGATCGCGGTCGGAGCGATCTCCTCGTGGGACGACGTCAACTCGCTGATCCTGGCGGGCCGCACCGACCTGTGCGCGCTCGCGCGGCCGCATCTGTACGACCCGCACTGGACGCTGCACGCGGCCGCCGAGCAGGGCTACGCGGGGCCCGGTGTCGCCTGGCCGCTGCCGTACCAGGCGGGCAGCCGCCGCCCGCAGACCGGGCGCACCGACGCACCGAAGCCGCGCCTGACCCTGGGGTAGACGCGGCTCCGGAGAGAACGGCGCTCAGCAGTTGGCGCAGCCGCCACCGCAATTCTTGACCACCGGGAGCTCGCGGACGGCGGCGGCGCCACGGCACGAGCAGCCGCCGGCGCTCTCCGCGCAGCTGTTGCCGGCGCAGCCGCGGCAGGCGTTCATCTCACACGTACGGCAGGCCGAGGCCGGAGCGTTGCAGCTGCGGCAGGCGTTCACCGCGCAGGTGGCGCAGGCCGCGCCCGGGCCCTCGACACAGGTGGTGCAGGCGTTCAGCTCGCAGCCGCGGCAGGCCGACGCGGGGGCCTTTCGGCGTCGGCCCGGTGAGCGTAGAGCAGAAATATTTTGGAAAGGCAGCCGTTTCCTTATACGGAATTTCCTCAGGGCAGGGTTACCTGGGTCGCCCGGTTACTCGAATTCCGTGAAACGCGCTCCCGCGTCCCGCAGCCGCACATGGAGCCGCCCGAACACCTCGGCCGACCGGCCGCCCGGCCAGTCCTCGGGCAGGAGCTCCGCAGGCAGGACGGGGTCGGCATACGGCAGCTGCCGCCAGGAGTCCAGAGCGCGGAGATAGTCGCGGTACGCCTCTTCGGCGGGGGTGTCCGTCCGGGATTCCCAGGCGGCGAGTACGGGTTCATGGCGGTGCAGGAATTCCGCGTGGAGTTTCGCGATCGCCGTCAGATCCCACCAGCGGGCCACTGATTGCGCGGTCGCCGAGAATCCCAGATGCTCACCGCGGAACAGGTCCACGTAGGGCGCGAGTTGGAGCCGTTCCAGGGTGTGCCGCGTCTCCTCGTACAGCCGCGCCGGCGCGATCCACACGCCGGGCGCCGCCGTGCCGAACCCGAGGCGCGCCAGCTGCGAGCGCAGCACATGCCGCTTGCTGCGCTCGGCCTCCGGCACCGAGAACACCGCGAGCACCCAGCCTTCGGACACGGCGGGCGGACCCTCGGCGTAGATACGGCGGTCGCCGTCGTCGAGCAGCCGCCGGGCGTCCTCGGACAGCGCGTATCCCGCGGCGCCCTGCTCCGTGCGCTCCGGCACGAGCAGCCCGCGCCGCTTCAGGCGCGACACCGAGGACCGTACCGACGGCGCGTCCACCCCGACCGCGGCGAGCAGCCGGATCAACTCGGCCACGGGGACCGGCCCTTGGAGCCGCCGCCCGTAGGCACCGTATAAGGTGACGATCAAGGAACGCGGGGTCTGCTGCTCGGCCACGTGATCACTCTAGATCCCCGCCGGTGCGCAGCCGGAAGCGCTGCAGCTTTCCCGTCGGGGTGCGCGGCAGGGACTCGGGAAACTCGAGCACGCGCGGGCACTTGTACGGAACCAGCTCGGCCTTCACGAACTCCCGCAGCGCCTCGGCCGTGTCCGGCGTGCGCGGCACGCCGTCCCGCAGCACCACATACGCGGCGACGATCTGCCCGCGCAGCTCGTCCGGCTGCCCGACGACCGCGGCCTCCAGGACGTCGGGGTGACGGAGTAGTGCGTCCTCGACCTCGGGGCCGGCGATGTTGTACCCGGCCGAGATGATCATGTCGTCGGCGCGGGCGACATAGCGGAAGTAGCCGTCCGGATCGCGGACGTAGGTATCGCCGGTGATGTTCCAGCCGCCCTGTACGTACTCGCGCTGCCGCGGATCCGACAGATAGCGGCAGCCGACGGGCCCGCGCACCGCGAGCAGCCCCGGCTCCCCGTCGGCGACCGGCTTGCCCTCGCCGTCCACGACGCGCGCGGACCAGCCGGGGACGGGGGTGCCGGTGGCGCCCGGCCGGATGGCGTCGTCGGCGGCGGAGATGAAGATATGGAGCAGCTCGGTCGCGCCGATCCCGTTGATGATCCGCAGCCCGGTCCGCTCGTACCAGGACTGCCAGGTCGCGGACGGCAGATTCTCGCCGGCGGAGACACAGCGCCGCAGGGACCGTACGTCCGCGATGCTCTCACTGCGGTCCATCTCGTCGAGCATCGCGCGGTACGCGGTCGGCGCGGTGAACACCACGGACACCCCGTGCTCGGCGATGGCCGGCAACAGCTGCTTGGGACCGGCCTGTTCGAGCAACAGCGCACTCGCGCCCGCCCGCATCGGGAAGATCACGAGACCGCCGAGTCCGAAGGTGAAGCCGAGCGGCGGGCTGCCCGCGAACACATCGCCGGGCTCCGGCTTCAGGACATGGCGCGAGAACGTGTCGGCGATCGCGAGCACATCGCGGTGGAAGTGGATACAGCCCTTCGGCCGCCCGGTGGTCCCGCTGGTGAAGGCGATCAGCGCGACATCGTCCGCGGCCGTGTCGACCGGCGTGAACCCATCGGGCTGGCGCTCGGCAAGGCGGCACAGGTCGTCGGGGGAGTCGCTGCCGAAGGGCGTGACCCGCAGGCCGGACACCCCCTTCAGGTCCTCAAGGAAACGCGCGTCGCACAGCGCGTGGCCCACCTCGGCGATCTCGCACATCGTCGCGAGCTCGTGCGTGCGGTGCTGGGCCAGGACCGTGACGGCGACGGCCCCCGCCTTCATCACCGCGAGCCAGCAGGCCGCGAGCCAGGGAGTGGTCGGGCCGCGAAGCAGCACCCGGTTGCCGGGCACGACCCCGAGGTCGGAGGTGAGCACCTGCGCGATCCGGTCGACATGGCCCTGCAGCTGTCCGTACGTCCACACCTCACCCGAGCCGGTGCGGAACACAGGCCGCGAGGCGCCGAAACGCTCCACGGTCGCGTCGAGCAGTTCCGCCCCGCAGTTGAGACGGTCCGGATAGTGCAGCTCGGGCAGGTTGAAAACGAGCTCCGGCCACTGGTCCGCGGGCGGCAGATGGTCCCGCGCGAAGGTGTCGGCGTGGGCGGAGGGGGTGAGCGGTGTCGGCTCCATGGTGGCTGCCCCTTCACTGTGGTGGGGTCGCGCAACGAGCGTATCGTGATGATGACGACAGTCAACGGTGCGCGATAAGTCGGCGCGATGAGGCAGCGTGCTGCGTCAGCGCGAAACGTCAGCGCGATACGTCCGTGGGAGGGAGCACCACCGTGCCGGAGTTCGCCCTCGATCCCAAGGAGCTTCAATGGTGTGCCGAGCTGCGGGAGCTGGCGGCCACCCGCCTTCGCCCGCTCGCCGAGGCAGGTGAACCGGGCCGGGTGAACCGCCCGTTGGTGGCCGCGCTCGGCGAACTCGGCCTGCTCCCACGCCTGTTCACCTCGGGCTCCCTCGACCTGTGCCTGATGCGGGAGTCCCTCGCGTACGGCTGTACGGAGGCGGAGACGGCGCTCGCGCTCCAGGGGCTCGGCGCCCACCCGGTGCACGCGCACGGGACCGACGCCCAGCGCGCCCGCTGGCTGCCGGAGGTCTCGGCGGGCCGTGCGGTGGCGGCCTTCGCGCTGAGTGAGCCGGGGGCGGGATCCGACGCAGGGGCGCTCGCCCTTGAGGCCCGCCCGGACGGTGACGGCTGGCGTCTGCACGGCGAGAAGTGCTGGATCTCCAATGCGCCGGGCGCCGACTTCTACACCGTCTTCGCCCGGACGGCACCGGGGGCGGGATCCCGCGGAGTGACCGCGTTCGTCGTGCCCGCCGACCGGCCGGGTCTTACGGGGGAGCCGCTCGCCATGTTGTCCCCGCATCCGATCGGCTCGCTCGCCTTCGACGGGGTGCGGGTCGGGCCCGATGACCTGCTCGGCGAGGTCGACCGCGGCTTCCGCGTCGCGATGACCACGCTCAACCTCTTCCGTCCGAGCGTCGGCGCATTCGCCGTCGGCATGGCGCAGGCCGCGCTCGACGCGACCCTCGCGCATACCGCCCAACGCACCGCGTTCGGCGGGGTGTTGAAGGATCTTCAGGCCGTACGCCACCAGGTGGCCGACCTCGCCACGCGCACGGAGGCGGCCCGCCTGCTCGTCCACGCCGCGGCGGCCGCGTACGACCGCGGAGAGGCGGACGTCCCGCGGCGCGCCGCGATGGCGAAACTCCTCGCCACGGAGACGGCGCAGCAGGTCGTCGACACGGCCGTCCAGCTGCACGGGGCGCGGGCGCTGCAACGCGGCCATCTCCTCGAACACCTCTACCGCGAGGTCCGCGCGCCCCGTATCTACGAGGGGGCGAGCGAGGTCCAGCGCGAGATCATCGCCAAGGAGCTGTACAAGTCCCTTGACCAGCACGCCGAGGAGGCCGGACCCGTATGAGCCTGGAACGCATCAACCCCGCTTCTCTGTCGCCGCCGACCGGCTTCTCGCACGCGGTCACCGTCACCGGGTCCCGTCTGGTGTTCCTGGCGGGCCAGACGGCCCTCGACGGCGAGGGCAAGGTGGTGGGGTCGACCCTGCCCGAGCAGTTCGAGCTGGCCCTGACCAATCTCCTGGCGGCACTGAAAGCCGCGGGCGGGGCCCCGAAGGACCTCGCCCGCGTCACCGTGTACGCCACGGATGTCGCCGACTACCGCGAGTGCGCCCCTGAACTGGGCCGCATCTGGCGACGGTTGGCCGGCCGCGACTATCCGGCGATGGCGGTGATCGGCGCGGTGCGGCTCTGGGACAAGGAGTGCCTCGTGGAGCTGGACGGGGTGGCGGCGGTGGACGAGGGCCCGGCGGATGCCCGGCCGGAGGACATCTGATTCACCGGTCCTGGGGCGCCGTGCGCCGAGAGTGCGTGCCGGGCGTCGGGGCGCAGGCGGGGGTTCAAGGACAGGCTCTCAGCCGAGGTCCTCCCGCCCCCCATCCGGGACCGCGCCATCGAACCCCCTGAACGGCCGGAAGTCCTCGGCACGTTCGTTGACCCCGGGATCCACGTACACCTGCCAGCGCTCGCTGGTGACCAGCCGCTCAAGATCGGCGGGCGTGTGTGCGGGGGCGGAACCGCCCGCGCCGTACGACGCAGCGCTCACGAGCACGCCGTCGGGCCGCAGCAGCCAGGCGCTGTTGCCGCCGTCCTCGCCGTTCGGTCCGTCGGATTCGAAAGTGAGGAGCATGAGCACGGAACCGTCGGCGAGGTTGCGGACCCCGCACGAGGCGGGATCCTGCGCGCGCAAGGCCAGGTGGGTGCGCTCGTCCTCGCCGGCGGCACAGGAGAACAGCTCTCCCAGATACCGGGAGCGGTGGAACGCGGAGTACAGGTGGACATCCGCATCGGACACGGCCGCCGGGCCCGCCGGTGTGCGGACGATGATGTCGTAGGGCCCGGTGCCGGTGGCCTTGCCGTCGGCCCGAGGGCCGTTGACCACGGCCGAGTACGCCTCGCTCCGTGCGTCCCGGGGCAGCAGCTCGTCCAGGACCTGGGCCAGTGCCCGGTCCGTGACGACCTCCTTGCCGGGCGGCGTCGTGTCCTCCCGCGGCAGTCCGGAGAAGTCGGGGAACGTCACCTCCCCGGGCCCCCCGTCCGTCATGCCGGGCATCGTCCGGATCGTCCCTCCGGCCCTCTCTCCGGTCCCGTTTCCGGCGCCACCGACCGCGAGCCACGAGCTGCCCGCCACCACAGCCGCGAGCGCACAGGTCGCCGTGCCGACGGCGAGCCGACGGCGTGCCCTGAACCGGCGGCCCCGCAGGGCGGCACCCTCCACCAGCCGGGTGACCGGAGGGCGCACTCCGCCCACCGCCTCGGCCATCGCCGCACCCAGGTCCTGCTCGTCCAGCTTCATTTCTCTTCCCCGCCCCTCGTCAGATCGTGGTGAGCGACTCACGGTCGCCGCCGAGCAGTTCGCGCAGCCTGGCCAGCGCGGACATCGAGCGATTGCGTACGGTCCCGGCGCGCAGCCCCAGCTCCGCGGCCGTCTGCTCCACGCTGCGGTCCTCCCAGTAGCGCAGGACGAGCACCGCACGGTCCTTGGGCGGCAGTTGGGCCAGCGCCTGGAGCAGCGCCACCCGCAGCGCGGGATCCCCGTCCCCGTACGCGCCCTCCGGCAGCTCCGCCGAGGGCCGCTCGCCGCTGGACTTCAGACGCCGCTGCGACAGATGCGCGCGCACCAGTACGGAACGCACATAGGCATCCCGGTTGTCGGCCCGGCGGACCCTGCCCCACGAGGCGTACGCCTTGCCGAGCGCGGTCTGCGCCAGATCCTCGGCGGCATGCCAGTCGCCGCCGGTCAGGAGCAGCGCGGTGCGGAAGAGGCGGGCGCCGCGTGTGGCCGCGAACTCCCGGAACTCCTCCTGCCGGTCCTCGTGTCTGCCCACGTACTGCCTCCCCCTAGGTGCCGGTCGCTCACCCCTGGGACGCGTCGGCGCCCTCACTTTGTCACTGCGTGCGCGCACGAGGCCGGGGTACTCGTGCGGGGTCGAACCTTCGAGGCACGAAGGGAGCTGTCCGCCATGAGCGGACTCAAGGAACGCTTCGACCGCAGCACCACCGCACAGGTCGTGCTGATCTTCCTCCTGGCCCTCCCGATCGCATTCGTCTCGCGCCTGTACGAAGAGGGCGAGCCGGTCTGGAGGTCCTTGCTCAGGGCCGTGGCGATCGGTGCCACGGGCGCCGTCCTCTTCGCGGCCAGGCAGCGGCGCTACCGCAGGCGCGTGGGTGGCCGGATGGACGCCCTGGTCGCGGCGGAGCGGCGCTTCAGGCGCGGTGAGGTGCCGGAGGACCACGCCGAGCGGGAAGCCATGCGCGGACTGCTCGCCGAACGTCGGCGGGAGATGGCACGCGTCTGGGCGATCGCCGTGTTCCTCGGGATGCTCACCCTGCTGCCGGTGCTGTTCCTCCTGAACGGCGAGGGCCCCGCGGCGGCCGTCGCCCTCGTCGTCGGCGCCCTCTTCGGCGGCTGGATGCTGTGGATGCGCCGCCGCAACCTGCGGCGCCTCGACCACATGGAGAAGGCCCTCGGCCGGTCTCCCGACACGAGGGCCTTCACCCACTGAAGCAGTGGCTAGATGTCGCGGAACGTCTCGATCTGCGCGCCCACCGAGTTCAGGCGCTCGGCCAGATCCTCGTAACCGCGGTTGATCACGTACACGTTGCGCAGTACCGACGTGCCGTCCGCCGCCATCATCGCGAGCAGTACGACGACCGCCGGACGCAGCGCGGGCGGGCACATCATCTCGGCCGCGCGCCAGCGCGTCGGGCCCTCGACCAGGACCCGGTGCGGGTCCAGGAGCTGGAGCCGGCCGCCGAGGCGGTTGAGGTCCGTGAGGTAGATCGCGCGGTTGTCGTAGACCCAGTCGTGGATCAGGGTCTTGCCCTGGGCCGCCGCGGCGATCGCCGCGAAGAACGGGACGTTGTCGATGTTCAGACCCGGGAACGGCATCGGGTGGATCTTGTCGATCGGCGCTTCCAGCTTGGAAGGCCGTACGGTCAGGTCCACCAGGCGCGTACGCCCGTTGTCCGCCGCGTACTCCGCCGAGCGGTCGTGGTCGAGGCCCATCTCCTCGAGGACCGCGAGCTCGATCTCCATGAACTCGATCGGCACCCGGCGGATGGTGAGCTCCGACTCGGTGACCACGGCCGCGGCCACCAGGCTCATCGCCTCGACCGGGTCCTCGGAGGGGGAGTAGTCGACATCGACGTCGATGTCGGGGACGCCGTGCACGGTCAGCGTGGTCGTGCCGATGCCGTCCACCCGTACGCCCAGGGCTTCCAGGAAGAAGCACAGGTCCTGGACCATGTAGTTGGACGAGGCGTTGCGGATGACCGTCTTGCCGTCGTTGCGGGCGGCCGCGAGCAGCGCGTTCTCCGTCACGGTGTCGCCGCGCTCGGTCAGCACGATCGGGCGGTCCGGCTTGATCGAGTGGTCCACCTCGGCGTGGTAGATGCCCTCGGTGGCCGCGATGTCCAGACCGAAGCGGCGCAGCGCGATCATGTGCGGCTCGATCGTGCGCGTACCGAGGTCGCAGCCGCCCGCGTACGGCAGCTTGAAGCGGTCCATACGGTGCAGCAGCGGGCCGAGGAACATGATGATCGAACGGGTGCGGATGGCCGCGGCCGAGTCGATCGCGTTCATGTCGAGCGTGGCCGGCGGGACGATCTCGAGGTCCTTGCCGTCGTTGATCCAACGGGCGCGGACTCCGATGGAGTTCAGGACCTCAAGGAGGCGGTAGACCTCCTCGATCCGTGCGACACGGCGCAGTACGGTGCGGCCCTTGTTGAGCAGCGAGGCGCACAGCAGCGCGACGCATGCGTTCTTGCTCGTCTTGACGTCGATCGAGCCGGACAGCCGGCGCCCGCCGACGACGCGGAGGTGCATCGGCCCGGAGTAGCCCAGAGAGACGATCTCACTGTCGAGGGCTTCACCGATTCGGGCGATCATCTCAAGGCTGATGTTCTGGTTGCCGCGTTCGATGCGGTTGACGGCGCTCTGGCTGGTACCGAGTGCCTCGGCAAGCTGCGATTGTGTCCAGCCCCGGTGTTGCCGGGCGTCACGGATGAGCTTGCCGATGCGTACGAGGTAGTCGTCTGCCATGGCGCGACCGTATACCGGATGTGAGATAGAGGAAAAACGGAGTGCATCCGTCCGGGTGGCGGATCCTCCGTCAGTGCCCCATCCAGCGGCTCCGGTTGCGACGGGTTCGTCCGGAATGAGCGGTTTTCCGCCAGCCGAAGGGACCCGGCAGATCCATCGAGGTGGTGCGCCGGCCGGTGCTGCTGTGAGTTCGGCGCGGTCCGTGCCGGCCGCCGGTCGTGATCGACCAGGAGCGGCGGTTGATGTTCAGAGTGACGCCCGGAAGGATCCGGAAACTCTTGCGGAACGTGAGAGGCATCTCTGTCTCCTGACGGTGCCGGTATCTGTCTCCTGATGGTGCGGGTGCCGGACTTCCGGGTACCCGCACCGAGGAACGTCAGACGCGCACACCGCGGACGGCCGTCCACGCGGCCCGGCCTTCGGGCTCTGGACCAGGCGCTGTTACGGTCGCCGCCGTGACCGATCACGCACTCCGGCTGCTGCACCGAGCCCCCCGCCTGGCCGCCCTCGCCGCCTTCCCGTTCGACTTCGACCTCGACCGCGCCGCGTACGGCCATGTCGAACCGGTGCGACTCGCCTCGGGCGGCGGCCTGGAGATCCTCGCCGGGGACGACACCGGCGGCACGTTCTTCCGCTGCGACGACGGCAGCGTCCTGTACGCCTCGTCCGAGGGCGGCGCCGGCCTGCTCGGGTCGAACGTGGACGAGGCGCTCGACATCCTGACCGGGCTGCCCGGCTGGCGGGACCACCTCGGCCTGAGCCCGCAGGACGGCGAGGAGGCGATACGCGCGGCTGTCGCGGAAACGGAGGACTCGCTGCGGGAGTCCTACGGAATCGACGCGGAACGCACCGAACTCCGCGCCGCCCTGGGCTTCCCCGACCGCTCCCCGGCCGAGCTCATCGGCATGCTGTACGCCGCGCTGCAGCGCACCGAGCCCGGCTTCGTCCTCCTGAACGCCGAGGAGGGCCGCGCCTACCGGCTCCTCGACGACCACCCGCGGCCACCCCTGTGGGAGCCGGTCCTCGCGGCCGGGCGCAGGGACTTCGCCGCGCTGCGTGCAGGGGACGAGGCGGCCTGGCAGGCGATGGCGGACGATCCCGTACGACGCCGACTGGCGCTGCGGGCGGCCCAGTTCGACCGTGCGGACGAGGACCTCCCCGTACTGCTGCGACTGCTTCCGTACGAGGCCGAGTCGTCGATGACGGACGAGCTGAGGCTCGCCTGCGTCCTCATCGGTCTGCACGGGCGGGCCGAGCATCTGCCGCTGCTCGACGAGGTGCGGCACACGGACTTCGACACCGCGTGCGGGCTGAGCGACATTCCGGACCCCGATGCCGACGGATCCGCGCTGCGGCAGTGGGCGCTCGGCCTGGACGACGCGATGGTCGGCGCCGATCCGGCCGACGAACCGCTCGAGATCTGGACCGATCTGGCGGCGGATCAGGGCCTGACGGAGTACGCACGGGTTCCGCTGATCCGCCGCCTCGACGAGATCGAGCTGGATCAGAGCCTGCTGCGGGACCCCCGTGATCCCGGGAAACTGAACTCCTGGCCGCTGTCCTCCCTCGCGAGCGACTTCGAGCGGCTCGGCGATCTGTTCCAGGCCCTGCGCGCCCGGCGTCTGTACACGGCGCTGCAGGAGACGGCCTGGGACCGGGTGTCCGCGCTCCGGGATCTGGCCGGACTCGAGCGCAGGGCCGGGGAGTTGGAGGCGGCGGTCCGGACTTTGTCCCGTCTTCGCACGGTCCTGGACGCGCCCGGGGACGACAGTCTGGAGTGGCTGTACCGGGTGAATCTCGGCCGCTTCGTCGTACGCGAGCACGATGAGCTTGCGCGGGCGTTGACGGAGGCGGGGGCGTCCGCCCTGGGCGCGGAGCTGCGCGAGGCGGCCGATGGGCTACGGGGGCAGCTGGCCTGAGGTGGCTGATCTCAGGCGGCGTCGGCTGCGCGTTGTCGTGGGGTGGCGGTCCGTGCTGGGCGGCGTTGCCGTGGGGTGCCGCTGTGCCCACCCGTGCCGCCCTGCGGCACGACTGCCCACAGCTGGGTGCGCACTGTTGACCTCGGACCGAGCGTCGGATCTCCTGGCCGGATGGCGATCAACGATGCGGAACAGGCCCCACGGACCGACCCCCTCGTCCAGCTCTCACTGGACCAGTTGCGCCACCGCACCAGCGTCAAGTGGCGAGCCCATCCCGAGGACGTACTCCCGCTCTGGGTGGCCGAGATGGACGTACCCCTGGCCCCGGCGATCGCGGACGCGCTGCGCGCCGCCATCGATCTCGGCGACACCGGGTACGCGCACGGCGACGGATACGCGCGGGCGCTGGCCGCCTTCGCCGCCGACCGGTGGCAGTGGGACGGCCTCGCCGTCGAGCGGACCGCGATCGTGCCCGATGTGATGCTGGGCACCGTCGAAGTGCTCCGTCTGATCACCTGTCCCGGCGACGCGGTCGTGCTGTGCCCGCCGGTGTATCCCCCCTTCTACGCCTTCGTGACCCATGACGCCCGCGAGATCGTCGAGGCACCGCTCGGCACGGACGGCCGGATCGACCCCGCCGCCCTGGAGGACGCGTTCAAGAGGGCGAGGCACGGAGGCCGGGACGCCGCGTTCCTCATGAGCAACCCCCACAACCCGACCGGCGCCGTGCACACCCGCGCCGAGCTGGAGACCGTGGCCGAGCTCGCCCGCCGGCACGGGATACGGGTGGTGTCGGACGAGATCCACGCACCGCTGGTGCTGCCGGGCGCCGTCTTCACTCCGTATCTGAGCGTCCCCGGCGCGGAGAACGCCTTCGCGCTCACCTCGGCCTCCAAGGCCTGGAACCTCTCCGGCCTCAAGGCGGCCCTCGCCGTCGCGGGCCCGGAGGCCGCCGGCGAACTGGCCCTGCTGCCCGAGGAAGTCAGCCATGGCCCCAGCCACCTCGGGGTCATCGCCCACACCGCCGCGTTCAAGGACGGCGGAGGCTGGCTGGACGAGGTGATCACCGGACTCGACGCCAACCGCGATCTCCTCGCGGACCTGATCGGGGAACATCTGCCGGGCGTACGCCACCTCCGGCCGGAAGGCACCTATCTCGCCTGGCTCGACTGCACCGCTCTCGGGCTGCACGACGAGCAGCCCCTCGACGGCCCCGGCATCGCCTCCGAACTGGCCGGTCCCGCAAGGATGTTCCTCGACCGGGCACGGGTCGCCCTCAGCTCGGGCCATGTCTTCGGGACCGGCGGCGCCGGCCGCGTACGCCTCAACTTCGCCACCTCGCCCGCCATCCTCCGTGAGGCCCTGACCAGGATGGGGAACGCGCTGCGAGACATCCGTACCTGACACAGGGCCTGCGGACGACGGAGTGGAGCCGGGATCACCCGGCTCCACTCCACAGCGTCTCGCAGGGGTCACGCGAACTGTGCGAAGAACCTCCAGATCTCGGCCTTGGTCCAGGTGGTGACGCCGCTCTCGTTCGGAGAACCGTCGACCGGACCGGGGATGTGGCCGCCGTCGAAGGCGGCCCACTGGACCGGATATCCGGCGCGGCAGCCGGAGTAGGCCGTGGTGATGTGGGTCCGGCTGCCCGGGGCCGGCTCGCGCGGGCTCTGGGCGGTGCAGCCGTTGTTGGCGACGAACTTGTCGCGCAGGGCCCGGCCCTGGGCGATGGTGAGGACGTTGTCGCCGATGCCGTGGATCCCGAAGTAGGCGATGGGCTGGGTGCCCCCGCTGCATCCGCTGATCTGGCCGCCCGAGATCACCGCGACGGCCCGGAAGGTGCCCGCCCGGGAGCACGCGAGGGAGTAGCTCATCCCGCCGCCCCAGCTGAAGCCGGTGGCGAAGCGCTGTGCCGGGTTGACGCAGAGGGCGCCTTCGATACGGCGGATCATGTCGTCGACGAAGGTGATGTCCTCACCGCCGGTGTTGGCCCAGCCGTTGCCGAGGCCCTGAGGGGCGACGAGGATCGCGCTCTCGTTCGCCTGTTCCTGCTGGCCGTAGTAGGACCAGGCGCTCCCGCTGGTGCCGCCCGAGGCGATCTCGCCGGCGGTGCCGCCCCGCCAGTGGAACGCGAAGATCAGCCGGTACGGACGGCTGCTGTCGTAGTTCGCGGGGACCCTGAGGATGAAGCTGCGGCTCTTGCCGCCGCTCTGGATCGTATGCGTACCGCTGGCGAGGCCCGGCGCGTTGCCGCAGCCGCCGACGCCGCCGGATGCCAGCTTGACCAGCTGCCATTGCTGGTTGGCGCCGCCCCAGTCGCCGTACTGGACCACACTCGCGCCGTCGGCGGTGGAGGCGCCCTGTACTTCGACTGCCTTGCCGCTGCTGCGGTTGAGCAGCCGGACGTGGCCCGCGTCGGAGTCGGCCAGACGGAACTGCTGGTTCGTTCCGTTGTGGTCGGTCCACTGCTGGAGCGCGGCACCGTCGGCGGCGGAGGAGCCCGGAACGTCGAGCACCTTGCCCGAATGCCGTGCCTTGAGCCGGTAGTAGCCGCCGCCGGAGTCCACGAACTGCCACTGCTGGTTGGTGCCGTCGTGGCGGGTCCACTGGTGGATCCGTGCGCCGTCGGCGGTGGACGGGCCCGAGACGTCGAGTGCCTTGCCGCTGTTGCGGTTGACCAGGACGTACCAGGCGTTGGTGTCCACCGTCGCCGCCTCGGCGCGTGGCGGATTCACCGTGCTGAGCAGGCCGATCGCGAGGGTCGCCGCCACCATGGCCGCGATCCGGGACCACCAGCGGGGTCGTAAGCCAGGGGCGGGAGAACCCGCACCGTGGTTCTTCATCGGTTCACCCTTTCGCCGTGCGGGTCGGGAACGGGTCAGGTGCGGGTCCACTTCTGGTTGCTGCCGCCCGAGCAGGTGTAGAGCTGGATGCCGGTGCCGTTCGCGGTCCCGGCGCCGACGGCGTCGAGGCAGCGGCCCGACTGGACGCCGACAATGGAACCGTCGGAGTTCAGCCGCCACTTCTGGTTGTCGCCGCCCCAGCAGCTGTAGATCTGGACCCTGGATCCGTTGGCGGTACCCGCGGCGTCCAGGCACTTGTTGCCGTAGACCCGGAGCTCACCCGAGGCCGTGGTGGTCCACTGCTGATTGGTCTGGCCGTTGCAGTCCCACAGCTGCACCTGGGTGCCGTCGGTGGTGCTGGAGTTCGGTACGTCCACACAGCGGCCCGAACCGACGCCCTTGAGCTGTGTGCCGTCGCCCGGGGGAGTGGTGGTGCCGCCGTTGAGCGCGTTGAGCACGGAGGTGTACGCGGGCTTCTTGCTGCCGTCGCCGTTGAAGAGCAGCGGTGTCTGGTTCGCGCGCCAGGAGTCGGTGTCGCGAACGCCCCAGACGGTGATGCCGAGGCAGCGGGGCACGGCCAGACAGTCGTTGGTCACGTTGGCGTAGGTCGTGGGCGAGGCGCCCTGGATGTCGAGCTCGGTGACGGCCACGTCGACGCCGAGGGCGGCGAAACTCTGCAGCGTGGTGCGGTAGTTGCTGTTGTACGGGCTGTCGTTGTTGAAGTGCGACTGGAAGCCGACGCAGTCGATCGGTACGCCGCGCTGCTTGAAGTCCTTGACCATGTTGTACACGGCCTGCGTCTTCGCCCAGGTCCAGTTGTCGGTGTTGTAGTCGTTGTAGCAGAGCTTGGCGGCCGGGTCGGCGGCGCGCGCGGTGCGGAAGGCGACCTCGATCCAGTCGTTTCCGGTGCGCTGCAGGTTGGAGTTGCGCCGGGCGCCCGAACTGCCGTCCTCGAAGGCCTCGTTCACGACGTCCCACTGGGCGATCTTGCCCTTGTAGTGGCCCATCACGCCGTTGATGTGGTTGATCATCGCCTGGCGCAGCTGGCTGCCCTCGAGGCTCTGCATCCAGCCCGGCTGCTGGGAGTGCCAGGCCAGGGTGTGGCCGCGCACCTGCTTGCCGTTCTGCACGGCCCAGTTGTAGACGCGGTCACCGGCGGTGAAGTTGAACTGGCCACGCTGGGGTTCGGTGGCATCGATCTTCATCTCGTTCTCGGCGGTCACCGAGTTGAACTCGCGGTTCGCGATCGTCGTGTACGTCGAGTCGCCGAGCCGGCCCGAGGCGATGGCGGTGCCGAAGTAACGGTCGCTCTGGGCGGCCGCCTTGCCGAGCGTGGTTTCGGCGGCCTGCGAGGTCTGGGGTGGTGCCAGCACGGTGACGGCGCCGATGACGCCCACGATCAGGGCCGTGCGTAACGCGCCGGCCCTGCGGCGGAACGGTGCGGAAATGGCATGCGAGCGCACAGTTGAACCTCCGGAAGAGAGATCACTGAAGGGGAAAGTGCGGCGGAAGGAACCCACAGCGGCGCCTGGGGAAGGATGGCGCCGCCACTTGGGGACTGAGTGTGGAAACGTGACTGAAACATGTCAACAGTTTCGAAAAAGTTTCGGCAAAACACCCCTGGCAATGGCATGGGTGTAGCGCGAAGACGGCCTGGTGGGCGGCTCTATTGGCGTGAATGCCGTCGAAAAACTTTCGAAGCAGTCCCTGCTCCGCGGGCTTCAGGAACGGGGCGGCGCGGTGGAGTACCGGACCTTGAGTTCGGTCGCGAGTTCCATCCGAGGGCTGACCGGGGGCTGGCCCTCCAGGAGCTGGAACAGCGTGCGGGCGGCGATCCTGCCCATCTCCTCCAGCGGCTGGCGCACCGTCGTCAGCGGCGGTGAGAGCCAGTCGCACATCGGCAGGTCGTCGAAACCGACCACGCTGAGATCCTGCGGAATGCTCAGCCCGCGCCGCCGGGCCGCCTCGTATACGCCCATCGCCTGCTGGTCGCTGCCGGCGAACACGGCCGTCGGCGGCTCGGGCAGGGCGAGCAGCTCCTGGGCGTGCTGGAACCCGCCCTCGTGCTGGAAGTCCCCGAACCGGATGAGATCGCGGTCGATCTCGATACCGGCCCGCTCGAGCGCGGCCCGGTACCCGTCGATCCGGGCCTGACTGCAGAGCATCTCCCTGCGCCCGCCGATCATGGCGATCCTGCGGTGCCCGAGCTCCAACAGGTGCTCCGTGGCGGCGAGTCCGCCGGCCCAGTTGGTCGCGCCGATGCTCGGCACGCTGTTGCCGGGCAGGTCGATGGGGTCGATCACGACCAGGGCCACCCCGGCCTGTTCGACCTGGGCGCGCTGGGCGGCGGTGACCGATTCGGTGACGAGGATGACGCCGTCGCTGTGGTGAAGCACCGGCAGCGCGGCCCAGCTGGACGGCGTGGCCTCGCCCGGCGGGACCAGCGACACGACGGTGCCGACGCTCCGCTGGGCGCACTCGGCCTCGACACCGCGCAGGATCTCCACCGCCCAGGCGCTGTCCAGACCGCCGATGATCAGGTCGACGAGGCCCGACCTGCGGGCCCTGCCCTGGCGGCCGGGCCGCAGGTAGTTGTGGGAGCGCAGCAGGCTCTCGATCCGCTCGCGCGTCGAGGGCGCCACGTCGGAGCGGCCGTTGATCACCTTGGACACGGTGGCCTGGGAGACCCCGGCCTCCGCGGCGATGACGGCCAGGGTCGGGCGCTGCTCGCTCAACGGTCTCTCCTCGGTGCATCGAAAATTTTCGACGAGTTTCTGGCCGGTAACACCCCATGTCAAGGCAAGGGGAAGATTGCTGCTTCAAGTAACTCCGTTGTCCCTATTGACCGTTGGGGCTCATGTTCCTAGTTTGTGGCAGCACTGTTTCCGAGAGAGTTTCGAAAAACTTTCGATGTTACGTGTCCTCCGCCCCCAAGGAGCTGTCCTGATGCGCTTCAGTCACCCGCCCCGATTTCTGAGACTCGTTCTCGGGGTCCTCACGTCCTTATTGCTCGGCGCGTCCCTGCTCAGCGCCCAGCCCGCCGCCGCGGCGGTGACGATCGACCCCAACGCCTCGTATGCGCTGGTCAACCGGAACAGCGGCAAGGCGCTCGACGTGTACAACCTGGCGACCGGCGACGGTGCCCGCATCACCCAGTGGACCAGGAACGACCAGAACCAGCAGCTGTGGCAGTTCGTCGACTCGGGCGGCGGCTACTACCGCATCAAGTCCCGCCACTCCGGCAAGGTGCTCGACGTCCAGGGCCGCTCCACCGTCAACGGCGCCGCGATCGTCCAGTGGACCGACGTGAACGGCACCAACCAGCAGTGGCGCCTCGCCGAAAGCGCCGACGGCCATGTGCGGCTGATCGCCCGCCACAGCGACAAGGCCCTCGAGGTGCAGGGCGGTTCCACCGCGGACGGCGCGAACATCGTCCAGTACGACGACTGGGGCGGCGCCAACCAGCAGTGGCAGCTCGTCAAGGTCGGCGGCGGCACCAACCCCGGCCCCTGCGCCCTTCCGTCGACCTACCGCTGGTCGTCCACGGGCGCGCTCGCCCAGCCCAAGGCGGGATGGGCCTCGCTCAAGGACTTCACCGTCGCCCCGTACAACGGCAAGCAGCTCGTCTACGCCACGACCCACGGTGCCGCCGGGACGGGCCAGGCCTGGGGTTCGATGAACTTCGGCCTGTTCTCCAACTGGTCCGAGATGGGCTCGGCGAGCCAGAACACGATGTCGTCCGGCACGGTCGCCCCGAGCCTGTTCTACTTCGCGCCGAAGAACATCTGGGTGCTCACCTACCAGTGGGGCGCGAGCCCCTTCTCCTACCGCACGTCGAACGACCCCACCAACCCCAACGGCTGGTCCGCGCCGCAGCCGCTGTTCACCGGCAGCATCAGCGGCTCGGGGACCGGTCCCATCGACCAGACGATCATCGGTGACGGCACGAACATGTACCTGTTCTTCGCCGGTGACAACGGAAAGATCTACCGGGCGAGCATGCCGATCGGGAACTTCCCGGGCAACTTCGGCTCCTCGTACACGACGATCATGAGCGACACGACGAACAACCTGTTCGAGGCCCCTCAGGTCTACAAACTCCAGGGCCAGGAGCGCTACTTGATGATCGTCGAGGCGATCGGCGCGCAGGGCCGCTACTTCCGCTCCTTCACGGCCACCAGCCTGAACGGCTCGTGGACCCCGCAGGCCGCGACCGAGTCCAACCCCTTCGCGGGCAAGGCGAACAGCGGCGCCACGTGGACGAACGACATCAGCCACGGTGAACTCCTGCGCACCAGCGCCGATCAGACGATGACAGTCGACCCCTGCAATCTGCAGCTGCTCTACCAGGGCCGCAGCCCCAGTTCCGACGGCATGGACTACGGCCTCCTGCCCTACCGTCCGGGCCTGCTGACGCTGCAGCGCTAGCGATCGGACACCGAGGATCCGGCTCCCGTACGGAGCCGGCGCGGCGGGCCCGGCCGACGGCCGGGCCCGCGGTGCGAAGCCGACCCTGAGGAGCCCTTTCCATGAGCAGGAAACGCAACCGCGCGCTGCTGGCCATGAGCGCCCTGGCCCTGGCGGCCACGGCCGTCATCCCCACCCCGCACGCCGAAGCGCTGGAGAACGGCGTGGGCCGCACCCCGCCGATGGGGTGGAACACCTGGAACACCTTCGGCTGCAACATCAACGAGACGCTGATCCGCCAGACCGCCGACGCGATCGTCAGCTCCGGCATGCGCGACCTCGGATACGAGTACGTGGTCGTCGACGACTGCTGGTTCGACCCGAACCGCGACTCCGCCGGCAACCTGCGGGCCAATCCGACGAGATTCCCCAGCGGCATGAAGGCGCTCGGCGACTACCTGCACGCCCGCGGCCTGAAGTTCGGCCTCTACCAGGCGCCTTTGGACCGTACGTGCGCCCAGTACTTCGGCTCGTATCCGGGCGCGACCGGCAGCCTGGGCCACGAGGAGCAGGACGCCCGGCAGTTCGCCGCCTGGGGTGTCGACTACCTCAAGTACGACTGGTGCTCGCCCACCGGCACCATCGACGACCAGGTCCGCACCTTCGCGAAGATGCGCGACGCCCTCAAGGCCACCGGCCGGCCGATTCTCTACAGCATCAACCCCAACAGCATCCACGAGAAGACCGGACCGCAGCGAAACTGGGGCGACGTCGCCAATATCTGGCGCACGACCGAGGACATCACCAACGTCTGGAACTCCGGTCAGACCAACGGCTATCCCATGGGGATCCAGAACATCGTCAATGTGAACGCGCCCCTGTCGGGCTATGCCACACCAGGGCAGTTCAACGACCCCGACATGATGGTCGTCGGCCGCGGCGGCATGACCGACACCGAGATGCGCAGCCACTTCGCCCTCTGGGCGATGATGGCCGCACCGCTGATCGCGGGCAACGACATGCGGAACATGGACGCCGCGACCGCCACGATCATGAAGAACGCGAACCTGATCGCCATCAACCAGGACACGCTCGGCCGCCAGGCGACCCAGATCAGCAATGACGGCACCCGCCGCATCCTGGCCAAACGTCTGAGCAACGGCGATGTGGCGGTCGCACTGTTCAACCAGGGCAGCAGTACGACGACGATCAGCACCACGGCCTCGGCGATCGGCCTGTCCGGCAGCTCCTTCAGCCTGCGCGACGCCTGGACGAACGCGGTCACCTCGACCGGCGGCACCATCTCGGCGAGCGTGCCCTCGCACGGCACCGTCGTGTACCGGGTCAGCGGCGGGACGCCCACCCCGGCGTCCACGATCCAGGGCGTGGGATCGGGGCGCTGCCTCGACGTCCCCGGATCCTCCCAGGTGAACAACACCCAGACGCAGATCTGGGACTGCCACGGCCAGACCAACCAGCAGTGGACCCCCACGGCGGCCGGTGAACTGAGGGTCTACGGCAACAAGTGCCTGGACGCGGAGGGCAACAACCCCACGAACGGCACCAGGGCCGTCATCTGGGACTGCACCGGCGCCACCAAGCAGAAGTGGACCCTGAACTCCAACGGCAGTATCACCAACAGGGGTTCGGGCCTGTGCCTGGACGCCGAGCTTGGTGCGACCGCCAACGGCACCAAGGTGATCCTGTGGAGCTGCAACGGCCAGAACAACCAGAAATGGACGCTCAAGTAGCGTGCCAGGAGTGACCGGTGGGGGCGAACGGCAGCCGTTCGCCCCCACGGGCATCAGCGATTCAGGCCTCGGCTCAGGAGCAGGACGCACCGTTCAGCGTGTACCGCGCGGGTGCCGAGTTGGCCCCCGAGTACGTCGCCTGGAACCCGAAACTGACGCTGCCACCGGGCGCCAGCGTGCCGTTCCAGCCCAGGTCCTTGGCCGTCACCCCCGTGCCCGACTGGCTTACCGCGGCATTCCAGGCGTTGCCGATCTGCTGGTCCCCGGCGAAGTTCCACGCCAGCGTCCAGCCCGAGACCGCCGACGTCCCGGTGTTCTTGACGGTCACGGTCGCGGTGAAGCCGTTGCCCCAGGAGTTCTCGACCCGGTAGTCCACGGCGCAGGACGCCGTCGGTGGCGCCGTGTCGTCGTCCGACTCCGTCGCGGTGAACACGGCCTCCCGCACGCCCGTCCCGCCGACCGTGAACGTCGCGCTGCCCGCCGCGGCGTCGGAGTCCTGGGCGGCGGACACCGAAACCTGTTGCGCGGAGGCCCAGTTGGCGGGCGTGAACACCAGCGTCGCCCCTGCCGTCACCGTCAGGTCCTGGTCGCCGGAGCTCCGGGCCACGGTCACGGTGACGTTCTGTGCGGGAGCGTCGGAGAGCCGCACCCCGACCTGCGCCGTACCGCCCTCCGGGACCGTCACCGCCGGTGCCACCTGGACAGCGGGCGTCGCCGGATCGGAGCGCCGTTCCGCGGCGAAGGCGGTCAGCCACGCCAGCGAGGCGTTCCAGTTGATCGCCACCTCGTTGGTGGAGTACGAGCCGATGTCGTCCACATAGCAGGCCGCCGGGGCGCAGCCGGAGAGCTTCTCCTTGGCCACGGGGTCCTCGAGCCCCGCATTCGGCCCGCCCGCGAAGGAACCGGCCGGCGGGTGCGGCAGGGAGGCGTCGTTCTGGTGCGCCCAGAAGCGGTGGTGCTGGTTCTGCGCGTGGCGCTCGCCGTAGCCGGTGACGTACGACAGATCGAGCGCATTGCGGCCGAGCAGATAGTCGAGCGATTCCAACGCGCCCGCGCGGTAGCGCTGTTGACCGGTCAGCTCGTACGCGACGGCGAGCACCATCGCGTTGTTGGCGACCGCGCTGTTGGAGCCCCAGCCGTATCCGGTGGCGGGCAGCGGCACCGCGTAACCCTGGCCGGCCATGGTGGACAGATGGCCGTCGGCGGCGGTGGTCAGCGCGGAGCGCAGCCGGGCCAGATCGTCCGCGGGCAGGGCCACGCCGGGCACGGTGGCGAGTGTGATCCGCCCGAGCGTCGCGGTGCCGCCCCACCAGAACCCGTCGGCCGGACCGGAGTGCTGAGGCGAGGAGGTGACGGCCTCGCGGTACTGCGCCTCACCGGTGGTGGCGAAGAGTTCGGCCGCGGCCCAGTAGAACTCGTCGGACACGCCGCCGGCGTCGTCGTAGGCGCCGCCACCGACGTTGTCGCTCGCGGGGGCGAGCAGGTTCGGATTGGCCTTGGCCGCGGCGAAGGCGCGGCGGGACGCGTCCAGGCAGCGGGCGGCGAACGCGGCGTCGTGCGGCGCGTACACCCGGGCGCACTGTGCCGCGGCGGCCGCCAGATTCAGCGTGGCGGCGGTCGACGGGCGGTGCAATTCCCGCTGTGCGTCGTCGAGTTCGGGGCGCGTCGGTACGGCGGTCCATTTGTCGTCGTGCATCTTGTGGAAGGCCATCCCGGCCAGCGGTCTGCCCTCCGGCACCTGCATCCGCAGCAGAAACTCCAGCTCCCAGCGGGCCTCGTCGAGTACGTCCGGCACCCCGTTGCCACGCTCCGGCAGCCGCAGCGTCGAGTCGCCCAGCGCCGCCTCGCCGCCCGAACGCCGGGCGCGCTCATAGGAGTTGACGACCTCCCAGACGGAGATGCCGCCGTTGACCACGTACTTGCCGTGATCGCCCGCGTCGTACCAGCCGCCGCGCACGTCGAGCCGGTAGTCGCACACACCCGCCTGGCAGGGAACGCTGGTGTCCCCCTTGTTCGGGGCGACGCCCAGGTGCCCGGCGGGCCGGGTGTAGGCGCTGCCGGCCAGGGCCGCGTCGATCGGGATGCCGCTGCGCTGCTGGTAGAAGAACGACATGCTGTCCGCGCGCAGTCCGTCGTACAGCGCGGCGGAGATGCCGAACGGATGGCTGGTCCGGTCCCCGGCGGTCAGCGTGAACCCGCTGCCGGTGCCGGTGTACGTGCTGAAGTCGGCCAGGTGGACGGACTGGCCGGACGCCCGGTCCGCGCCGCGCACCGCCGTGGAGCCCGAGGCGACCACGGCGCCGGAGGCGTTGCGCAACTGCCAGGGGAGGGGGCCGGCCGCGGAGCTGACGACGGTGGCGCGCTTGGGGCCGTCGGGCAGGTAGCCGAGCTGGTTGACCCGGACGGTGCTCTCGGCGGGCAGGGCCAGGGCGGCGGCATCGGCCGCGTCGGCGGCATGGGCCGGAAGGGTCGCGGCGGTCAGACCGCCGGTGGCGAGGGCCAGGGCGGCGAGAACGGCGGCCGCGCGGCGTAAGACGCCGGGTATGGAGGTCACAGGAGGCACGAGCGGGTGGCCTTCCTCGAGCGGGAGTGGGGGCAATCGAGCGTTGGGAGCGCTCCCACTCATCAAGCCAACCTTGTTAGGGACACGTCAAGATGCGCGCACGTAAAGACCGTCCGAGGGGGAAACCGGCACGGAACGGGGCGCGGCGGCGCCCGCACTGTGAGGGATCGAACAGGCCAGGGCATGACCTATCCCCGGCGATGTACTAGAGTTATCTCGACATCGAGATATCTGCCTAGGCGCACCGAGGCCGCACGCCGGTGTCGGTCCAAAGGTAAGGCCACCCTAACTAAGCCTTACCTTAGCGGATCGTCCAGGGGGCGTGACGGCAGGATGCGGTGGAACGCGCACATATATGAAGGAGACTGTCGTGTCGGCGAACAGCTTCGACGCCCGCAGCACGCTGAGCGTGGGTGACGAGTCCTACGAGATCTTCCGGCTGGACAAGGTCGAGGGCGCCGCACGCCTTCCCTACAGCCTCAAGGTTCTCCTGGAGAACCTGCTCCGCACCGAGGACGGCGCGAACATCACCGCCGACCACATCCGCGCCCTCGGCAACTGGGACTCGCAGGCCCAGCCGTCCCAGGAGATCCAGTTCACGCCCGCGCGCGTGATCATGCAGGACTTCACCGGTGTGCCCTGTGTCGTGGACCTCGCCACCATGCGTGAGGCCGTCAAGGAGCTCGGCGGCGACCCGGCGAAGGTCAACCCGCTCTCCCCGGCCGAGCTGGTCATCGACCACTCCGTCATCGCCGACAAGTTCGGCACCGCGGAGGCCTTCGGCCAGAACGTGGAGCTGGAGTACGGCCGCAACCGCGAGCGCTACCAGTTCCTGCGCTGGGGCCAGACCGCGTTCGACGACTTCAAGGTCGTCCCGCCGGGCACCGGCATCGTGCACCAGGTCAACATCGAGCACCTCGCTCGTACGGTCATGGTGCGCAACGGCCAGGCCTACCCCGACACCCTCGTCGGCACCGACTCGCACACCACGATGGTCAACGGCCTGGGCGTCCTGGGCTGGGGCGTCGGCGGTATCGAGGCCGAGGCTGCGATGCTGGGCCAGCCGGTCTCGATGCTCATCCCGCGCGTCGTCGGCTTCAAGCTGACCGGCGAGCTGAAGCCGGGCACCACCGCCACGGACCTCGTGCTCACCATCACCGAGATGCTGCGCAAGCACGGTGTCGTCGGCAAGTTCGTCGAGTTCTACGGTGAGGGCGTCGCCGCCACCTCCCTCGCGAACCGCGCCACCATCGGCAACATGTCGCCGGAGTTCGGCTCGACCGCCGCGATCTTCCCGATCGACGACGAGACCATCAAGTACCTCAAGCTCACGGGCCGCGACGCCCAGCAGCTGGCGCTCGTCGAGGCGTACGCCAAGGAGCAGGGCCTCTGGCTGGACCCGGCCGCCGAGCCGGACTTCTCCGAGAAGCTCGAGCTTGACCTCTCCACCGTCGTCCCGTCGATCGCCGGTCCGAAGCGCCCGCAGGACCGCATCGTCCTCGCGAACGCCGCCGAGCAGTTCGCCGTCGACGTACGCAACTACGTCGCCGACGACGAGGAGGCCGGCAAGGAGTCCTTCCCGGCGTCCGACGCCCCGGCGCACACCAACGGCGTCCCGACGAACCCGGTCACCGTGACCGCCCCCGACGGCTCGACGTACCAGATCGACCACGGCGCCGTCACCGTCGCCGCGATCACCTCCTGCACCAACACCTCGAACCCGTACGTGATGGTCGCCGCCGCGCTCGTCGCGAAGAAGGCCGTCGAGAAGGGCCTGACCCGCAAGCCGTGGGTCAAGACCACCCTCGCCCCGGGCTCCAAGGTCGTCACCGACTACTTCGACAAGGCCGGGCTCACCCCCTACCTCGACAAGGTCGGCTTCAACCTGGTCGGCTACGGCTGCACCACCTGCATCGGCAACTCGGGCCCGCTGCCCGAGGAGGTCTCGAAGGCCGTCAACGACCACGACCTGGCCGTGACCTCGGTGCTCTCCGGCAACCGCAACTTCGAGGGCCGGATCAACCCCGACGTCAAGATGAACTACCTGGCGTCCCCGCCGCTGGTCGTCGCGTACGCCCTGGCCGGCTCGATGAAGATCGACATCACCACCGAGGCGCTCGGCACCGACCAGGACGGCAAGCCGGTCTTCCTGGCCGACATCTGGCCGACCGAGGCCGAGGTCAACGACGTCGTGGCGAACGCCATCGGCGAGGACATGTTCAACAAGTCCTACTCCGACGTCTTCGCGGGCGACGCCCAGTGGCAGGCGCTGCCGATCCCGACCGGCAACACCTTCGAGTGGGACGCCGAGTCCACGTACGTCCGCAAGCCCCCTTACTTCGAGGGCATGACGATGGAGACCACCCCGGTCTCCGACATCGCGGGCGCGCGCGTCCTGGCCAAGCTGGGCGACTCGGTCACCACCGACCACATCTCCCCGGCCGGTGCGATCAAGGCCGACACCCCGGCCGGCAAGTACCTCACCGAGCACGGTGTGGAGCGTCGTGACTTCAACTCCTACGGCTCGCGCCGTGGTAACCACGAGGTCATGATCCGCGGCACGTTCGCCAACATCCGCCTGCGCAACCAGATCGCGCCGGGCACCGAGGGCGGCTTCACCCGCGACTTCACCCAGGCCGACGCGCCGGTGTCGTTCATCTACGACGCCTCGCGCAACTACATCGAGCAGGGCATCCCGCTGGTCGTCCTGGCCGGCAAGGAGTACGGCTCGGGCTCGTCCCGCGACTGGGCCGCCAAGGGCACCGCGCTGCTCGGCGTCAAGGCCGTCATCGCCGAGTCGTACGAGCGCATCCACCGCTCGAACCTCATCGGCATGGGCGTCCTTCCGCTGCAGTACCCGGAGGGTGCCTCGGCCGAGTCCCTCGGTCTGACCGGCGAGGAGACCTTCTCCTTCACCGGCGTCGAGGAGCTGAACAACGGCACCACGCCGCGCACGGTCAAGGTCACCACCGACACCGGTGTGGAGTTCGACGCGGTCGTCCGTATCGACACCCCCGGTGAGGCGGACTACTACCGCAACGGCGGCATCATGCAGTACGTGCTGCGCTCGCTGATCCGCAAGTAAGCGCAACGGCAGGACACTTGGGCCGTACCCCTCCGCTTCGGAGGGGTACGGCCCTGTCGTGTTTCGGCCGCCCTGACCGCCTTGTTCGGCCATCCGCTTGCACGCTCTGTAGTGGCGCGTGGATATTGATGTTCCGTCAGATGCGGGGGAGTTCTGGTCTCCCGCGGATGAAAGGAACGGCGCCATGGTGCAGGACTGGGCCGGCATATCCGAACGAGACCGGTCGATAGCGACGTACCTCGACGCGATGCTGGTGCCGAACGAGGGCGGCCGTGTGCGCCCGCCCCATCAGCCGCTCACGCTGCTCGTCGGCCCGCGCGGCAGCGGCAAGACGAGCCTGCTCGGCGCGCTGGCCGCCCAGGCCACCGAGCAGCCCGCCGCCCTGCTCGATCTGCATCGGCTGGCCGACGGGCACGACCTGCTCGACGTACTCGAACAGCTCGCGGCGGACTACGAGCGCCGTCTGAAGGACGTGCCCCGGATGAGATTCGGCGCGTTCCGTACGGTGTGCACGGCGCTGCGGCTGCCGCTGCCCCGCAGCGACCGGCCCGCGGCCCGAGCCCAGCTGCGGCGCGAGCTGACCCGGCCCTCGTCAGGACTGCTCGAGGACGCCTCGCAGGTGGCGAGCGCGGCCGGTGCGCTGACCGGGATCCCCGCGCTCCTGACCAATGCGCTCAACGTGTTGCCCGTCGCCCTCAAGGGGCTGCGGCGGTTCGCCCTGTCCTGGCGGCTCTACCGGATCTTCCACCCCGGCGCCGTCGAGTCCGCCCTCGACCTGCTCGTCACCCTCAACTACGCGTACCAGAACAACACTTCGCGCGACCGTGAGGGCGTGCAGAAGGTCGTGGGCGAGCTGTTCGTGCAGTGCCTGCGCCGCGCATACCACCGCAAGGACTGGGCGGTGCGCTGTCTGCTGCTGCTCGACAACGTGGACAGCCCGCTCGGCGCGGAGTTGCTCCGGCTGCTGCTCGACGAGCGCACCGCACAGCGCCCCGACCCTCTGGTGATCCTCGCGGCGGCCGGCAGCTACCCCACGAACCTGTCGGCCACCGGCCTCGACGACGCGCTCGGCGTCTGCTGGCCCGACGGCGCCGGCTTCGAACCGGTGCAGGTACGCGAGGGGCTGCGGGCCGGGCCGCTGCGGGATCTGACCCGCGGGGAGGTGGCCGCGCAGGCGGCCGGGCTCCTCGTGCCGGGCGTGCCCGTCACGCGGCAGGGCGCCGGTGCGCCCTGGCTCGGCTGGGCCGTGTACGAGATGACACAGGGCCAGCCCGCCGCCACAGCCGCGCTCCTCGCCCTCCTGGAGAACGCACCGCGGGACCTGCCCTGGGAGGACCGGCTGCAGACCGTGCTGCGCACGGCGAGCGACACCGCGGAACTGCGCACCAGACTGCTGCCCCTCGATGCCGCCGACGGATTCGAGAAGGACCTGGCGCGGGCCGCTGCCGCACCCGACCTCGCGGAGGCGCTGGTCACCGGCTGGTTCAGGGCCCAGGACGCGGGAGCCCGTACGGAAGCGTTCGTCGCCTTCTGCGCGGATCCGCTGGCCACCCAGCACAAGGACACCGGCAACCCCGCGGTGGACGGGACCCGGCAGACGCTGCACCCGGTGCTGCGCCGGGTGCTGCTCACGATGCCCGAAGCCCAGGAGATCCACGGCGAGTTGTACCGCGAGGCGGCCGCACGCGCGGACGCCGGCACCGCCGCGTACCACGCGCTGGCCGGTGAGGACGTGGCCACGGCCGCCGGCTACCTGGACTCGCTGTTCGGCGTGGCGCAGGCCGAGGAGTGGTGCCGCGAACTCGCCCGGCTCCGCCGTGTCCCGCTGCCGCCCCGGCTGACCTCGCCGCCGGCCACCGAGGCGGGCATCGACGTGGCCTGGACCCGCTACGAGCAGCTGGTCGCGCATCTGCGGGACGACTCCGTGGACGCCCAACTGCGCACGATCACCCGTCTGTTGGCGGCCAGCTGGCTCGCCCCCGAGCCCAAGAACGACAACGCGACCGACTGGGTCGGCGACCCCTACCGTGACCCGCTCGGCGACCCGTACGCGTCGCTGTACCCCGAGATCAACGCACGCCTGAAGACCCTGGCCGCCGCGCACACCCAGCAGGCGGGCTACGCGCTGATGCTCTTCCAGAAGGCATCGCAATACGACGGGAAGCCCTGGTAATGCCCGGTTCGACCATCCCGCGCAACCCGCTGCGCAAAGCCCTGTGGGCCGCTGCCGCACTCGTCCTCGTGGCCGGCGCCACGACGGCCGGTCTGGTGCTCGCCGACGAGGACCCGGCCGCCTGCGCACCGGGCACGCTGACGGCCGCGGACGGCTCCTGCACCGCGCTGTCCGACGGCGGTCACACCTTCCCCGTGCTCAAGGACATCAGCGGGAAGATCAAGGCCGAGAACGACGCCGTCACGGCGTCGAAAACCCGTCATGTCACGGTGGTCCATCTCGAATCCATGGCCGGCGGCACCTGGGACCGCGGCCCCGAAGGCGCCCGGCGCGCGGTGACGGGCGCGTACATCGCCCAGGTCAAACTGAACAAGGCCCGCGACACCGTGCCCAAGGTCCGGCTGCTGCTCGCCGACACGGGCAAGGACGACAAGGACGCCGAGAAGGTCGCCGGGCAGATCCTTGCCCTGGCGCAGCGGGAGCACATCGTCGCCGTCACCGGCATCGGGCAGAGCAACCAGCGCACGGTCGCCGCCGTCCGCAAGCTGCGGGCCGGCGGCATGCCGGTGGTCGGCGCCACGGTCGCGGCGGACGAGATGCGCTCCGAGGCCGCCGGGTTCTTCCGGGTGTCGTTCCCGGTCAGCTCGCAGACGGCGGCCGCGGCACGCTACTTCGCCCAGGAGCAGGACAAGAGGCCCGGCTACCGGGTGCAGGTGATCCGCGACCGCAGGCCCGGCGATGTGTACTCGAAGAGTCTGTACGAGGGGTTCACGGCCGCCGCCCGCAAGGCGGGCCTGAGGACCGAGGACGTCGTGCCCTTCACCTCGGGCACGAAGGGCACCGACGGCAACGCGCTGTGGCAGGTGGCCGAGAAGGTCTGCGCGGGCGGACAGCGCCCGGACGCCGTGTACTTCGCGGGCCGCGGCCGTGAACTGCGCCGTTTCATAGAGGCCGCGGGCCAGGACGGCCGCCGCTGCCCGGTCACGGTCCTGTCCGGATCCAGCGCGGTCGGCGTCTACTTCGACACCTCGCGCGCCGCGGACGATCTCGGCCCGCTGCACGACAGCTGGCAGGCCGGCGGCCTCACCGTCCGCTACACCGCGTACACCCATCCCCAGGCCTCGCAGCGCTTGTACGGCGGGGCGCGGCAGGGTCCGTACGCGGCGTTCGAGCGCGACTATCTGCGGCTGCGCGGCGGCGATCCGGGTGCGCTGGCCAACGGGCAGGCGATGGTGGGGCACGACGCCCTGTACGCGGTGGGCATCGCCTCCCGCAACGCCGTGAGCAGTTACGGCGCGGACAGCATCGGGGCGGGGGCGGTCCTCGACCTGCTCGGGCAGATCAACGGCGGCCACACCGTGCACGGCGTGAGCGGTGAGATCGCCTTCGATCCGAACACCGGCGAACCCGAGGGCCGCCCCATGGCCCTGGTGGAACTGCGCGCTCCGGACACGGGACTCGACGAGGCGGACCTCTACCGCTTCGTCCGCCTCATCGAGCCGTGACTTCCGGGTGCGTAGGAGCTACTTCTTCGGCCAGCCGCCGTAAGGCACGGTCAGGATCTCCATCGCATGCCCCGACGGGTCGAGGAAGTACACGCCCTTGCCCCCGTCGTTGGTGTTGTACTCGCCGGGATGGCCCCGGTGCGGGTCCGCCCAGTGCTCGATGCCGCGATCGCCGATCTTCTTGTACGCGGCGTCGAAGACGTCTTCCGATACGAGGAAGGCGTAGTGCTGCAGCGGGGTGTTGCCGTCCGGCGCGGTGGCGAAGTCGAGCGTCACGCCGTTGTCGAGCGTGACCGGGATGAACGGCCCCCAGGGGGCGCCGACTTCGAGACCGAGCAGCTCCGCGAAGAACTCGGCGGACACGCGTGCGTCCTGGGACGCGATGATGGTGTGATTGAACTGAACTGACAAGGTGAATGCCTCCACAGGCAATCTCCGGCACCTCCATGCCTCACCCGGTCGGTGACCGGCACGCGATGCTGGCGAAGATCGTAAGCACTCCCGTGGAGACCTGTCGAGGCGTTTTCCGGGCCACCCGGCCTTGACCGCCCGCCTCGATCACTCGGCCTTGTCGGGCCCCTGCGCGCGCACCCTGCGTACGGCCTCCAGGGAGTCCTGCAATTCGCCGAGCCAGTCGTCGGCATGGCGCTGCACCAGGCGGACGCACCAGGCGAGCGCGTCGCTGCGGCTGCGCGCCACACCGCCCGCGACCAGGGTGTCGAGCACCTGGCGCTCGGGCTGGCGCAGCCGGGTCATCACGGGCGCGGACACGTGCGTGAACAGGGCTTTCTCGTCCCCGCAGCGCACACCCCAGGACACCTTCTTGCGGAACTTGTGCTCGGCGTCGCGGGCGACGGCGATGCGCTCCTCGCGGGTGCGCTCACGGAACTCCTGGACACGGCCCTCGATTGCCGCGGCCTTCTCGGCGGCGGAGGCCTTCTCGTCGACGGCGGGCTCGGGGATGGGCCCGATGACGGTGATCTCCTCGCGGTCCACGGTGACTTCGGGCGGACCGTCGAAGAGCCCTTGGGGGATACGGCCGGCGAACCAGCCGCGCACTTTCTCCTGCTGTTCGGCTGTAAGCATGTAAGCAACGTTGCACCGAACGGCCGCCCCGGCAAGGGGCGTGCGGCCGGACCCGGCCGAGAAATGGCGGGTATCGCTCGGCGGCGCGATGATTTTTCGGGTGACTCACGGGCACACGACGCCTCGTGGCCATGCCACGGACGATCTGTGCGAGGAAAGGGAGCCCCACACCATGACCGACCCCACCGGCAAAGCGACCACCACGGACTCCGGAGCCCCGGTCGAGAGCGACGAGCATTCACTGACCGTCGGCGCGGGGGGACCGATCCTGCTGCAGGACTCGTATCTGATCGAGCAGATGGCGCAGTTCAACCGGGAGCGGATTCCCGAGCGGCAGCCGCATGCGAAGGGCAGCGGCGCGTTCGGCCGTTTCGAGGTCACCGCTGACGTCAGCGCGTACACCAAGGGGGCGCTCTTCCAGCCCGGCGCCCGCACCGAACTCGTCGCCCGCTTCTCCACCGTCGCCGGCGAGCGCGGCAGCCCCGACACCTGGCGCGACCCCCGCGGTTTCGCGGTGAAGTTCTACACCACCGAAGGCAACTACGACATGGTGGGGAACAACACCCCGGTGTTCTTCGTGAAGGACCCGATGAAATTCCAGCATTTCATCCGGTCCCAGAAACGAAGGGCGGACAACAACCTCCGCGACCACGACATGCAGTGGGACTTCTGGACCCTCTCGCCGGAATCCGCCCACCAGGTCACCTGGCTCATGGGCGACCGCGGAATCCCGCGCACCTGGCGCCACATGAACGGCTACACCTCCCACACGTATATGTGGATCAATGCGCAGGGCGAACGGTTCTGGGTGAAGTACCACTTCAAGACGGACCAGGGAATCGAGTTCTTCACGCAGCACGAAGCGGATCAAATGGCCGCGGCCGACACGGATTACCACACGCGTGATCTCTTCGAGCACATCCGTGACGGCGAATTCCCGAGCTGGACGCTGTACGTGCAGGTCATGCCGTACGAGGAAGCGGCCGCGTACCGGTTCAACCCGTTCGACCTGACCAAGGTCTGGCCGCACGGCGACTACCCGCTGACCGAGGTCGGCCGGATGACGCTGGACCGCAACCCCACGGACAACCACGCCCAGATCGAGCAGGCCGCGTTCCAGCCGAACAACTTCGTGCCCGGCATCGGCCCGAGCCCCGACCGGATGCTCCTGGGGCGGCTGTTCTCGTACGCGGACGCGCACCGGTACCGCATCGGGTCCAACTACCAGCAGCTGCCCGTCAACGCACCCAAGAACGAGGTGCACACGTACACCAAGGACGGGGCGATGGCGTACCGCTACACCACCGACCCGGTGTACGCGCCGAACTCCAAGGGCGGTCCGGCCGCCGACAGCGAACGCCACGCGCCGCCGAGCTGGCACGCGGACGGTGACCTCACCCGCGCCGCGTACGTCTCGCACCCCGAGGACGACGACTGGGGGCAGGCGGGAACCATGGTGCGCGAGGTGCTCGACGACGCCGCGCGGGACCGCCTGGTCGACAACGTCGTCGGGCATCTGCTCAACGGCGTCAGCGAACCGGTCCTGGAGCGCGCCTTCACCTACTGGTCGAACATCGACAAGTCGATCGGCGAGCGCGTCAGGCAGGGTGTGCGCGCCAAGGCGGACGAGAAGGATCCCAAGGCCGCCGAGCAGGGAAATCCGGCCCGCAGCTCCATGCAGGACAAGGCCTGAGGCGCAGGACAGGACGGCGCGGGACGGCACACGACAGGACGGGTCCGCGCTGATCGACAACCTCCGACGGCACTCCGCGCCCCCGCCCGTCCGGGCGGGGGCGCAGCCATGCCCGGCGGCGTCACGGGACGCGTCGCTCATGGAGCCCGGCGGGCCGCGGGGGATTCGGCTCCGGTGTGACGGGCACACGGGGAGTCCGCGCACGCAGGACGGAGAGGACGTTTCCATGACTGTGGCCACAACCGGACAGAGCGGCGGAAGCGGAGGCACCAGTGGCCTCTACGACGTGCTGGAGCTCGTCCTGGACCGCGGACTGGTGATCGACGCGTTCGTCCGCGTCTCGCTCGTCGGCATCGAGATCCTGAAGATCGACATCCGCGTGGTCGTCGCGAGCGTGGACACCTATCTGCGCTTCGCCGAGGCATGCAACCGACTCGACCTGGAAACGGGCAGCAAGAAGCCCGCCGGCCTGACCGAGATCGTGGGCGGCGACGCCTCCGAGTCAGGTGAGGGCAGCAAGACCAAGGGAGCGCTGGAGGGCGCCGCGCAGACCGTCTCGGACGCGACGGGCCGGTCCCGCGAGGAAGGCGAGAAGTCCGCGTCACGGCGTCCGTCCCGGCGGCGCGAGGAGGAGAAGTGATGGGCACGTACGTCTATGGGATAGCCGACGCGGAACACCCGGGACTCCCTGAAGGAATCGACGGCATCGGCAACCCCGCATCGAAGGTCCGGGTGATCTCCGGCGGCGGCCTCGCGGCTCTCGCCTGCGACGCACCGGACGATCTGCGGCCCAAGCGCCGTGACCTGCTTGCCCATCAGCATGTCCTGTCCGAGGCCGGTGCCGCGGGCACGGTCCTTCCGATGCGCTTCGGCAGCGTCGCCGAGGACGACGAGGCGGTGGCGGCGACGCTCGCCGAGCACGCGGACCACTACCGGGAACGTCTGGGAGCGCTGCGCGACCGCGTCGAGTACAACGTCAAGGTCCAGCACGACGAGGACGCCGTACTGCAGCTGGTCGTGGCCCAGAACGCCGCGCTGCGCGCCCAGGTGGAGAGCAACCGCCGGGCCGGCGGGGGCAGCCACGAGGACAAGCTGCGGGTGGGTGAGCTGGCCGCGAGGGCCGTCCAGGCGCAGGAGAGCGCGGACGCCGACATGGTCCGCGAGGCGCTCGCGCCGGTGGCCGACGCCGTCTGTGACGCGCCGCAGAGCACCGGCTGGATCTGCAACCTGTCCTTCCTGGTGGACCGCGCGACCCCGGCGGCCCTGGCCGACGCGGTCGAGGAGCTGCGCCAGGCGCATCCGCACCTGGTGTTCCTGGTCAACGGGCCGCTGCCGCCGTACAGCTTCGTGGATCCGGACCTGGCCGCCACGACGGGCCGCTGAGGCCGCGCGGGACACGTGCCGGAACGGATACGGGACAGCCGGGCCTGGCTGTCGAGGGCATGGAACGTCTCGGGACACGAACGCCACACGGTCCTGCTGATCGCGAAGAGCGCCCTTGCGGCGACGGTGGCCTGGTGGGTCGCGCACGATCTGCTGCGGGCGGCCTCGGCGGCGTTCGCACCGTTCTCTGCGGTGCTGACCATGCAGGTGACGATCCACCGGTCCGTGTGGCAGTCCCTGCGGTACATCGCCGCGGTCGTGGCGGGCGTCGCGCTCCAGGCGGGCATCGGGCTCCTGGTCGGCCCCGACCTGCTCGCCTTCGTCGTGACGGCGCTCGTCGCCCTGGTCCTCGGCCAGTGGCGGGCGCTGGGGGAGCAGCGCGCCCAGGTCGGCACGGCGGCCTTCTTCGCGTTCTCGACCTACGTCTCGTCCTCGGCGCACGGCGACCGGGCCGCTGCCCTGGGACAGATCGTTCTCCTGGTGCTCGTCGGCTGCGGTATCGGCCTCGTGGTGAACCTGGGCATCGCCCCGCCGCTGCGCCTGCGCAGCGCCGACCAGGGTCTGCGGCTGCTCGCGACCGAGATGGAAGCACTCCTGGACGACATGGCCGAGCACCTCGACAGCGGTGACCTCGACGCCGACCGTGCCGAGCAGTGGCGTACGGCGGGAGCCCGGCTTGAGCAGGCGGTCGTCCAGGCCCGGGCGGGCCTGGACACGGCGGAGAGCAGCGTGCCGTTCAATCCGCGGCGGCTGCTCCCCGCCCACCGGGGGCGCCTCGCCTTCGACCGCCACCGGCAGGTACTCGGCGCGCTGGAGCGCGCCGTCCACCAACTGGGCTCTCTCACCCGCAGTTTGAGCCAGTGGCGCGACACGGAGCACACGTTCACCTACGCGCCGACGCTGCGGGCGTATGCGGACTTCGCCCGCAGGCTGCGCGACATCGCCCGCGCCCTCGCCGCGCTCGACGGGGAGACCCCGGGCGGCGGGGCGCCGGAGATGCGGCGCTCGGCCGTGCTCGCGCAGCGGGCGCTGCAGCGGCTGCTCGACTGCGCCGGCACGTACGAGCTGCCGCTTGCCGACTCCTCACGCCCGTACGGCGTGCTCGTCGTCGAGGCGACGCGGCTGATGGAGGAGTTCCAGAACACCTGCGATGTGCTCCAGGGCACCGCGGACCGCTGACCTGGTTCCGCGCAGTCCTTCCGCGCTGCTCTCCGTGCCGCCCGGCGCTCAACTTCCTTGCGAGGGAAGGGGATCGGGGTCGACCTGTGGTGCCGGGGGAGTGTCCGCCTTGCAGGTGATCTCGTCGCGCGGCGTGTAGTGCGTGTGGAAGGTCTTGCGCCCGACCTCCTGGCCGTCCTTGACGAGCACCCGCTCCACGTCCACGTCGAACCCCTCGTACGGAGTCTGCGGCTCGCACTTGGGGCCCTCGCCCTCGATCTTCTTGGGTTCGGTGATATTCGTCCGCGGACCCTTGATCGACTTCACCTCGTCGTACTTCTTCGTACCGAGGAAGGTGATGGTGATGGAGTGGTCCGTGGCGGCGGCCTGGATGTAGATCGCGTGGCCCGAGTCGTTGAGCCAGCGCAGATCCAGGGTGCCCCAGGCGACGGTGGCCTCGCGGCCCTCGGGGTAGCGCTCGATGTAGAAGGAGTGCGCGCCGTACTCGACGGGCTTGACGCCCGCGAAGAACATCGCGTTGAACATGGTCGTCGCGACGGCCGAGACACCGCCGCCGGGCGCGCTGTAGTAGCGGCCGTTGAGGATCATGGTGCCGTCGGTGAAGCCGTTCTCCGCGGTGCGTTCGCCGACGGTGCGGTTGAAGGACCACTCCTCGCCGTTCCTGACGAGGGAGCCGTTGATGAGTTCCGCGGCCCGCCCGATGTTGATCGTGCGGTACGGGGCCGTCGGGAACTCCACGGTGAACGTGGACACCTGCTCCTTGATCCCCAGGTCCTTGACGCTCTGCGCGGTGAGCTCCGGCTGTACGGATTCGGTCGCGACGGTGGCGGCGCGGGCGCTGCCCGTCTTGGTGAGCAGCGGGAAGACCGCCGCGTCGAGGGCCTTCGCGTCGACCTTGCGGCCCGGGGTGCCGTCCTTCGTGACGACCACCTTGTCGCCGTCCAGGCGCAGTTGGGCGTTGACCGGTGCGCCGATCGCCTTGTTCAGGGGCCGCGCGACTTCCGGATCTTTCAGCAGACCCTCGGCGTCCAGCTCCGGCGTGAGCTTGCCCTGGTCGCCGGCCTCGAGATCGAGATGCCGGCCGAGAGTGGCGGGTGTGAGCTCCAGCTTGTCGTCGCCGACGGTCAGCGTGACCGGTCCGGACATCGCCGGCGTCGCGAACTCCTTGACGGCGCGGGCGACTTCGGCCTGGGTCACTTTGGGCGCGGTCTCGTCCACGGGGAGCTCGACCGCGTTCTCGGAGGGGTACGAGGACCGCAGCGCACTCAGGGATTCGCCCGTGTCGAGCGCGATCCCTGAGCGGGGTTCGGTGACGTCCGGCTTGCCCGCCTTGAAGGCGACGGCGCCGTTGCGCTCCTTGCGGTCGTACTTCTTCGCCAGCGCCGCGAGCGCGTCCTTCGTCTTCGCCTCGTCCACGCGGACCACGGGGTCGACCGACCGCTCGCTGTCGCCGAACAGTCCGGCGATCACGGTCACCGGGTTGGAGCTGGTGTCGTTCGCCCGCTCGACGGTGGCCGCGGCGTCCACGGAGAGTCCGGCCTCGGCCGGATCGACCTCGGCCTTCTCGCCCCCGATCAGCAGCGGCTGCGGCGCCGCCCAGGCCTTCCCCCGCTCCTGTTCGAGCCGCTCCCGCGCCTCGCTCGCGCTCAGCCCGCCCAGATCCACCCCCTCCACCATGGTTCCGGCGGGTATCCCCGACCCCTCGGACACGAGCCCGGCCACATAGAGCCCGCCGAGCACCACGACCGCCCCACCTGCGGCGTACAGGGCGGGGCGTATTCGGCGGGGGGCGCGGTGCGAGCTGGGCGGTTGCGACAAGGCGCTCTCCTCGGGGGCGGTGCGCGATGCGTAGCGACGTATCAGACTATTCACCCTATAAGGGGTGTCTCCGCCTGTCGCGCCGTACCTGGTGACGCAGAGTGAGCGGAGTGGGCGGTACTTGAAGCGGAGTGGGTGGTACTTGAGTTAGCGCGCGCTCCAATTTCTACGGTGACCCCATGACTCAGCCAGAGCAGCAGACCCCTGTCACCAGCCGCCGCAGCGTCGCCAAGGCCGCCCTCGTCGGGCTCGGTGCCCCGCTCGCCATGGCGGACCCGGCCGCCGCCGCACCCCAGGAGTCCGACCGCTACGCCCGGGGCTTCGCCACCCTGCGCCGTATCTCGGGCGAGCGCGGCGCCGAGACGGTTCGGTCGCTGCAAGACATCGCGCCCGATCTGGGCCGTTTCATCGTGGAGTTCGCCTTCGGCGACATCTACTCGCGTCCCGGACTCGACCCGCAGCAGCGGCAGTTGGTGACGATCGGCGCCCTGACGGCGCAGGGCGACACCGCACCCCAGCTGGACTTCCACATCGATGCCGCGCTGCGCGTCGGCGTGCGTCCCGCCGAGGTCGTCGAGGCGCTGATCCACATCGTGCCGTTCATGGGCTTCCCCCGGGCGCTCAATGCGATCGGCGTAGCCCGCAAGGTCTTCGCCGATCGCGGTGTGACCTTCGAGCCGTCCGTACAGAAGGATCCCCGCGACCGGTACGAGCGCGGCATCGAGAACCTGCGGCGGATCGACGGCGAACACGGCATCGACGTGGTCGAGTCCCTGAACGACATCGCGCCCGATCTCGGGCGCCATCTCGTCGAGTTCGCGTTCGGCGACGTCTACCACCGGCCGTGGCTCAGCCCGCAGCGCCGGCAGCTGGTCACCGTAGGCGCCCTGACGGCCTTCGGTGACACGGCCCCGCAGTTGCGGGTGCACATCGGCGCTGCGCTGAACGTCGGGCTCACCCCGGCCCAGGTGGTCGAGGCGCTGATCCACACCGTCTCGTACGCCGGGTTCCCGCGGGTCCTGAACGCGGTGACCGTGGCCAGGGAGGTGTTCGAGGACCACTGACCGCGGGGTCCCTGCTTCCCCGGCTGCCCGTCCGTGCTCCGCCTACCGTTGCCGTATGACTGCTTCGAGCACCGGCCGCGGCACCCGGACCATCGCCGAGACCTCCGACCTCACCGGCATGAGCGCCCATACCCTGCGCTACTACGAGCGGATCGGACTGCTCGACCGGGTGGACCGCGATACGGGCGGACGGCGCCGGTTCCGCGAGGAGGACCTCGCGTGGCTGGCGTTCCTGACCCGGCTGCGCACCACGGGGATGCCGATCCGCACCATGCAGCGCTTCGCGGAGCTGCGCAGACAGGGGGACAAGAGCGCGGCGGACCGCCTCGACCTGCTGCGCCGCCACCGCGAGACCGTACGGCGGCAGATCGCCGAACTCGCCGACTGCCTCGAGGCGTTGGACGCCAAGGTGGAGTACTACGAGGAGCTGAGCTCGCGCACTGCGTCCGGCCGCGCCGGGTGATCCCGGGGCGGCCGGACGCGGCAGCCGTGATTCAGCCCTGAATCACCTGCAGGAACGGCCGGTCGGCGCTCTGCTCGCGGCTCGCGAGGACCACCGCGTTCCCGGGCGCGGCCTGCGCGAGCGCGACCGTGGCGGACTTGTCGCCGCTGTACTGGCTCCGGATGTGGTCCGTGACGTCCAGCGCGATCCAGTCCTTCGCCGTCCCGATCGCGCCCGTGGACTGCAGCGCCCCGAGCGCCGGCTGGTTGTTCCAGGTCAGCCCGGTCTCGGTCCAGCCGTCTCCGCTCACCGCGTACGCCCCGACCGTGGCCTGCGTACCGCCCGCGTCGGCGGTCTGGCCGCGCACCCACAGGACGGCGCGGCGCGGTGCGGCGGTGAGCGAGGACAGGTCGAACCTGAGGAACGCGCGGCGGTGGTAGCCGGCTCCGGCGTTCTTCACGTGCAGGCCGGTGTCGGTCCCGTAGTTCGTGGACGCGTACGAGCCGTCCCGTACGTACGCGTCGGCGCCGGGACTCACCGTCGCGGGCCGCCCCGCGGTCACCGTGCTGCCGGTGCCGAAGGTGATCGTGCGCGAGCCGCCCTGCGCGCCGCCGACCTCGGCCTGGAGCTTGATCGGAGCCAGTCCGATGACGCCGACTTCCGTGTCCGAGGCGGCAGTTGAGAAGCCGCTCCGGTCGATCGTCACCGTCACGGTGGTGGCGGCGCGCGTGGGATCGGCGACGCTGATCTTCAGGGTGCCGCCGGACTCCCGCATCAGGACCGAGCACGGGCCCGAGACGGTGATCGGCCCCGCCGTGCCCGCCGCGTAGAAGTTCGCGGCCGTGACACCGGTGGCGCTGTCGGTGACCGCCTGCACCAGCTTGGTGTTGGCGAGCACGGTCACCGTGGGGTTCGCCGCGCGGGCCGCGGTCTGTGCGGCGGTCGCGCCCGGCATGAGGATGTAGCGGTACGAGGCGTCCACCGGGTCGGTGCCGTGGTTCATCCACAGCGTGACGTAGCGCCTGGTCAGCGCGGTGGTGGAGCCGGTGGGGTTGATGTCGCGCCAGGCGCCGGTGCGGGCCTCGCGGCTCATCGAGACCTGGGCCTTGCCGGGGAACACGTATCCACCGAAGCCCTCGATCGCCGCCCAGCCCGCGGCACTGAACGTCTTCGACCAGCCGAGCGTGGCGGGCTGGACCGTGCCGTCGACCGTGAGGTCCTGCGTGCCGTCCGGGCCGAGGTTGCGGTTCTCCACCGTGGAGTAGACCCACTGCCCGTCGCTCGCGGTGATGCCCGCGCCCAGGCAGACCACCTGGTCGCTCAGACAGAACCAGGATTTACGGGCGGTGAGCGTGGAGTTGACGCCGCGGGTGTCCTGGCCAAGCGCGCTGTACGTCCCGTCGGTGGCGCCGCCCGTCCACACCGCGGGGGCCGGGGGCTTGGTGTTGGCGGCCTCGCTGTTGACGAGCGGCTTGCGGGAGACCGTGGTGCCGGGCAGCCGCTGCGGGTCGACGGTCGGCCAGAAGGCGTCGGAGTACTGGCCGTTGCCGTACGTGTCGCCCCACCAGTACGTCATCCCGGAGTTGGTGTGCCAACCGCGCGGGTTCTCGCCGTTGGCCACCTCGTAGAAGTTGGTGCGCCCCGAGCCCATCGCCACCGCGAACGCCCAGCCGGGACGGCGGTGGGTGGCGCGGTCCATGGACCCGAACACGCGGCTCTCGGCGGGCTCGGCGAGCGGAGTGACCGCGCCGTCGTCCAGGACGGACTTGAGCTGGGCGAGCGCGGGCAGGCTCAGCCGCTTGTTCGTCATCGGCGGGAAGTAGTAGTCCCGCTGGATCCAGCCCTTGGCCATCCGTCTCCAGCGCGCCGCGTCCGCGTCGGGTGCGGCGGAGGCGAGCAGGAGCACCGCGGCGATCCAGGAGTGACCGCGGGCGTGGTCGCTCTGCGATATCCCGCTCGTATCGCCCTCGGATATGCCGCGGCTGGTGGCCCGGCCCGAAACACCGTCCATCATCAGGCCGTTGAACAGGAACGGCGCGATCGCCTTCGGTACGGCGTCGAGCACGGCCTGCCGGTTCGGGTCGGTCACGGCCCAGGTCGAGCCGTCGAGCAGCGCCATCAGCAGCGCGAGCCCGTTGACCAGGACGAAGCCGTACGTGCCGATGTAGGGCACGGCGGCGTGCTGGATGAACGAGCCGTCGGCGTAGAAACCGTCACCGCTGCGCACCAGCGGGAAGGTGGGGGAGAGACCGTCGCGGCCGAGAGCGATCTTCGCCGGGGTCTCGCCGAGGATGCCGCGCAGGATGACGATCCGGCACTGGTCGGAGCGGTTGGCGCCGGTGTTCGCGGTGTTGGAGGGCGCCACCTTGGAATCCGGCACGAACTGGTCGACCGAGGCGAGGTAGCCGGAGATCTGCGCGGCACTCAGGTGTGCGTACACCAGGCACATCGCGTCGAGCAGCAGCTGCGGTGAGCCGATCTCCCAGTCCCACCAGTTGTTGTACTTCGGTGTCGTGGGCGTGTACGCCTTGGCCCGCATCCAGTCCAGACCAGTGAGCACATCGGCGAGCATCCCGCTGTTGCCGGTCTGCCCGGTGCCCGGGAAGGCCCAGGCCTGCGCCATCCGAGCAGGCGCCGGTAGGCGGTGGTCACGTGGGCGCTGTTGCTGCCGAGCGGCAGATCGGGCCAGAGTGCGGCCGCGTCCGGGGTCATGGCCGTACGGGAGGCCGCGGCGGCGTCACCGGTCAACTTCGGGGCGCCGGCGAAGGGTTCGGCCGCCGGGTCGTAGCCGGTGCCCTTCATCGCCGTGTCGATCCAGCGCAGCCGCAGCGCGTCGCACTCGTCGGCCGCGAACGCCGGTAGCGTGCCGAAGGCGGAGAGCCCGAGCCCCGCGCCGTCGGCGGCCGCCAGGCGCAGGGCGGTCCGTCGGGTCACCTTCACGGACGCTCCGCCTTCGGCTCCGGCATGAGGAAGACCTGCTCCATCGGCGCCCACCACTCACCCGGCGCGGCTTGCCCGACCGGCTCCTGGCAGGGATCCGTGAGCTTCCACCACTCCTGGGTCGCCGGGTCTTCGCCGATGGCGGCGAGATCGGCTTCGAGGTCCTCGCCGTGGTACTCGAAGTAGCTGAAGAGCAGATCGCCGAGGAGATGGATCGAGTAGTTGGCGATGTGCGAGCCGCGCAGCCGCTCGAGCACGGCCTCGGGGACGTTGCGGTGCAACTCCCGGTAGGTGTCGGCCTTTTCGGGCCGCAGACGGATGACCTGTGCGACGCGCCGCATGCCGCGTCTCCCTTCGTCGGGACGGCGGCGGAGGGCTCGCCGTCGAGGTCCTGAGAGCCCCTCACGTTGCGAGCCTGAAAGTAAATCGGTTGCCCATTGCTGTCAATGGATCGCACAAGCCCTTGACGTATCTCTAGGTCAGCTCCTAGGTTCTGCGCCCAGGCCGCTTGGAAACCGATTTCCAAGGTTGCCTCATTCGGTTCCGTCCGCACCGCCCCCGGTTCCGGGCATCCCTTCCGCCCTCCCTCTCTTCCTCCCGTCCTCCCTCCCGTCCTCCCTCCCTTCCGTCCCGCAGAGGTGTTCATGAACTCCCGCCCGACCGTCGCACTGGTCATGGGCCTCGACACCGCCGCGCTCGTGCTGCCCCCCCCGGCGCTGCGGACGCGGCTGAGCGCCGGCGCCGAGCTGTGGGACGGGGTCATCACGGACTTCGCCGACGTGGGAGATCAACTGGCCGACCTCGAGGTTCTGTTGACAAGCTGGCGCTGCCCGCCCGTCGACACGGATTTCCTGGACGCGGCCTGCCCGCAGGCCGATGTCGAACTCGTGGAGCTCGACGAACTCCTGCGCCGCAGCGACGTGGTCACCGTGCACGCACCCGCGCCGCCCGAGACCCGCCATCTGCTCGACGAACGCCGCCTCGGGCTCCTGCGCGACGGGGCGATCCTCGTCAACACCTCCCGCGGGCAGCTCATCGACACCGAGGCCCTGGTACGCCACTGCGCCTCGGGCCGCCTCAAGGCGGTGCTCGACGTCACCGACCCCGAGCCCCTGCCCGCGGGCCACCCCCTGTTCTCCCTGCCGAACGTCCTGGTGACCCCGCACATCGCGGGCGCACTGGGCAACGAGATCAGCTGCCTCGGAGCGTTCGCCGTCGCAGAGATCGAACGCATCGCCGCCGGCCGCCCGTTGATCGGGCAGGTCGAACTCTCCGAGCTGACGCACCTCGCGTAGTGCTCCCGCCCTCGCTTCAGGAGTTCCCCATGGACATCAACACGTCCCGTTCGGTCCCGGCACGGCGCACGCTTCTGCGCACCCTCGGCGGCCTGGCCGTCGCCGTCCCGGCCGCCGGCTGCTCTCCTCCTGCGCCGGCGTCGAGGAGGAGCCCTCGGGCTCGTCCGCCAAGGGCCAGAAGAGCGCGTCCAACCCGCTCGGCATCGACAAGAACGCCGGCCTCGAGGTCGTCATCTTCAAGGGGGTACGAGGCGGACTGGACCGCGCTGTTCGCGGGTCTGGTCATGGCGTCGGCGCCCATCGTCGGTGTGTATCTGTTCATGCAGCGCAGGATCCAGGCGGGGCTGAGCGTGGGGCTGCTCAAGTAGGGCCGCTCAAGGTGGGGGGATATCGCCACAGTTGGGACCGGCCGCCCTGCGCACGAGGCCACCGGGCAACACAGGGAAACAGCGTGCAACCGTATACTCCGCGCATGCCAGCAGCTCCTCGCCGTGCCACGACCATCCGCGACGTCGCCGCCCGCGCGGGTGTGTCACCGGCCACCGTCTCCCGCGTCCTGACCGGAAACCGGCCCGTCTCGCCGGCCATCCACAGCAAGGTGCAGCGGGCCATCAAGGAGCTCGACTATGTGGTGAACGCGCAGGCCCGCGCCCTGTCCGGAACCAACACCCAGACCATCGCCATCCTGATCCCCGACGTGGCCTGGAGTTTCCACGGCCAGGTCGCGCACGGCATCGAGCAGCAGGCGATCGCCGAGGGGCGGCTCAGCCTGATCTGCTCCACGCTCGGTGACCCCCAGCGGGAGGTCGCGCTGATCGAGATGCTGCGCCAGCGCAGCACCGAGGCCGTGATCCTGGTCGGCGGCGCGGACACCAACGACGAGTACGTGTCCCGGATCGGCCGCCTCGCCGAGGCGCTCGACCGCGAGGGCTCGCGGCTCGTGCTGTGCGGCAGGCCCGCACCGAAGCCGGGACTGCCGGTGACCGTCGTGGACTACGACAACGAGGGCGGCGCGTACGCGGCGGCCGGGCATCTGCTCTCCGCCGGGCACCGCAGGATCGCCTTCATCGGCGGGACGCCGGGCAACACCACCTTCGACGCCCGCCATGCGGGCTACCGGCGGGCCCTGGCCGACCACGGCGTCGACGCCGACCCGGCCCTGACCGTCCACGGACCCGCCGCGCGGGGTTTCGGCCACGAGCAGGTGCGGACCTGGCTCGCGGCCGGGGACCTGCCGTGCACGGCGGTGTTCTGCTTCGACGACCTCATCGCGGCCGGTGTCATCGCCGCGGCGCGGGAGTCGGGCCTCAAGGTGCCCGATGACCTGTCGGTGCTCGGTTACGACGACGAGCCCCTGGCCATCGACGTCCATCCGGCCCTGACCACCGTGCACGTACCGCACGAGGAGCTCGGCCGTACCGCCGTACGGCAGGCGCTGCACCGCGACGACCCGATGAACCAGTCGAGGGGTCAGAGCGTCACGCTGGGCACGCACTTGGTGCTGCGCCAGTCGGTGCGGACGTATCGGCGTGGGGCCTGAGGAGGCGACGGCCGGTGTTCTCGCCGCGGGGCCGGACGGGGCGAGCGCCGGTGTACGCGAGAGGGTCAGCCGCGGCGTCGGCCGCGCGGTGCCGCGTGCTCCTCGCGGATATGGGCGGTGAGCGCGATCGACGCGGTGGCCCGGTCGTACGAGAGCTGCGCGACCCGTGCGTACAGGCAGTCGATGATCAGCAGGACGGAGTGGCGCGCGCCGAAGCCGCCGTACCGGAAGCTCGTCTCGCCCGAGGTCGAGGTCAGGTGGATGGCCGCGGCCTGCGCCGCGGGGGAGCGGGGGTCCGAGGTGATGGCGAGGGTGGTCGCGCCGCGCTCGGCGGCCAGGCGCAAGGGGCCGAGGGCCTCGCGGGTGCTGCCGGAGTGCGAGAGGGCGATGGCCACGTCGGCGGGAGTGAGGAGCGAGGCCGAGGTCTTGGCCGCGTGCACCTCGGTCCAGCCCCTGGCCTGGCAGCCGATCCCGAAGAGCCGGGCCTCGAGCTCACGGGCCAGCATGCCGGACGCGCCCACTCCGTAGACATCGATCCTGCGGGCCTTCGCCAGCGCCTGCGCCGCCCGTTCGAGCGCGTCGCGGTCGAGGCGTTCGACCGTGGCGCGCAGCGCCTTGAGGTCGGCGTGCGCGATGACGTCGATCAGCTGGTCGAGGGTGTCGTCGGGGCCGATGTCGGGCCCGAGCGGCCGGCCCTGCGTGAACTGCTCGCCGGTGGACTGCCCCTGTTCCTTGGCGAGTTCGAGCAGCAGTGCCTGGTACGAGTCGAGCCCGATGGCCTGGCAGAAACGGGTGACCGTCGCCTGCGAGGTGCCGGTGCGGCGCCCGAGGTCCGCCGCCGAGGTGTGGGCGAGCGCGGCCGGGTCGGCGAGCACCTGCTCGGCGACCTTGCGCAACGAGGCGGTCAGCCGGGGCAGTTCGGAGTGGATCAGGGTGGTGATCACGGTGGGCTCGACTCGATTCGTATCGATTCACGGTCCGGCTCTTGTCAGGCCGTGATTCTATCAACCACCATGAGGTGTGATTGATGAATCATTGAATCAAGCCCCGCCTTCCCGTGCGCAGTCTTCCGGCGAGCACGCACCACGCGCTTCGGGAGGGCTCCTTCGCATCGGCGTCGACGCCGGCGGCACCCGCACCCGCGCGTTCTGCGCCGACGCCGCGGGGCGGCTGATCGGCACGGGTGCCGGCGGCCCGGGCAACGCACTCGGCGTGCAACCCGACGCTCTCGTACGGCACTTGCGCGAAGCGCTCGACGCCGCCGTGCCGGCCGGGATGCGCGAGCGGGGCGCGCTGGTCGCGGGCGGTTTCGCCGGCGGGGGATACGGGCGCGGCCGGGACACCGCGGGCGCCTGCCTCGCGCAGGCCCTCGACTCGCTGGGGATCGAGGCGGCCGCCCTGGAGATGTACGGGGACGCGGAGGTCGCGTTCGCCTCCGGACCCGGGGTGCCGGCGGACGGGCTCGTCCTGATCGCGGGCACGGGCGCGACCGCCGCGCGGATCGGTGGACGCCGGAGCACGCAGGTCGTGGACGGGCACGGCTGGCTGCTCGGCGACGAGGGCAGCGGCTTCTGGCTGGGGCGTGAGGCCGTACGGGCCGCATTGTGGGCGCTTGACGGGCGCGGCCCGCGGGGGCTGCTCGTGGAGCGCGTGCTGGAGACGGCCGTTCCCGCGGGGGAGCGCCCCGGGCGGCTCAGGGACGCCATCGCCGACTGGGCCTACTCCCGGCCGCCGGCCGCACTCGCCGCGCTGAGCCCGCTGGTGGTCGAGGCCGAGGCGGACGGTGATCCGGCGGCGGGCGCCCTGCTCGACCGTGCGGCCGACGAACTGGTGGACAAGCTGCGCGCGTTGGGCGCGCGCCCCGGAGAACTGCTCGTCGCCACCGGCGGTCTGATCGCGCCAGGCGGTCCGCTGGCGGAGCGCCTGTCCGTACGGGTGGAGTCAATGGGGCTGCGTATGGCGGCAGTTCGGGACGGCGGCGCGGGGGCTGTGGCCCTCGCGGGCCTCTTGACGCCCTGACCCGTCTGGTTCATTGTTTCAAGCAATCCATCAGTGCCCGGTTCTGTGAACCGAAAGATGAGAGCGAGATTCCTCGATGACCGACGCCCCGCAGATCAGCGCGAGTCTCTTCGTCGACGAGGCGCGCGCCGCCCTCGACGCGGCGATCGACGCCAACAAGGAGGCGGTGGTGGCGGCGGCCCGCCTGTTCGCGGACTGCGTGGCGGCGGACGGAGTGATCCACGCCTTCGGTACGGGTCACTCGCAGGCCACGGCGCTCGAGATCTCCGGCCGTGCGGGAGGCCTCATCCCCACCAACCGCATCGGCCTCACGGACCTGGTGCTCCGCGGTGGCGAGGGCCTCGAGGTCCTCGCCGATCCGCTGCTCGAACGCCGGCCCGGACTGGCCGCGCGCCTCTACGAGTTGAGCGGCGCGCGCCCCCAGGACCTCTTCGTGATCATCTCCAACTCGGGGGTCAACAACTCCATCGTCGACATGGCCCACTTGGTGAAGGAGAAGGGGCACGCCCTCGTGGCCATCACCTCGATGGAACACACCCGCTCGGTCCCCGCCCTGCACCCCAGCGGCAAGCGTCTCGCGGATCTGGCGGACGTGGTGCTCGACAACGGCGCCCCGTCGGGCGACGCGATCCTCCCGCTGCCGGACGGCGGCGGTCTGTGCGGCGTCTCCACCCTCACCTCGTCGACCCTGGCCCAGATGGTGGTGGCCGACAGTGTGGCCCTGCTGATCGCCGAGGGCCACGAGGTCCCGGTCTACATCTCGGCCAACCTCCCGGGTGGCTTCGAACGCAACGCGAAGCTGGAGGCCCACTACGAAGGGCGGCTGCACCGGGGCGGGTTCTGACGGCACATTGCCGAGAAGCGGCCAGTACGCGCTCAAGGCCGCCGGTCAGCACGTACGCCGGGTCACTGCGCTCAGTGGCCCGGCGCGGCTGCGTCCTCGCGCCGGCCCGCAAGGAAGCGCGCCTTCTTCTCGCGGTTGCCGCACGTGTTCATGTCGCACCATCTGCGGGTGCGGCTTCGGCTGGTGTCGAAGAAGGCGGCCCGGCAGGTCGGTGACGCGCACAGGGCGAGCCTGCCGTCCCGCTCGCCCGAGATGATGCCGACCGCGTCGGCGGCGATCACGCTCAGGGCATCGGCCACGGGTGAGGCGGCGCCGAGCCGCCACTGCCGATCGCCCTCGGGCGTCAGTACGGCCGCGGCGCGGCCCTGCGCGCTGCACTCGTTGATGATCCGTACGGCGGCCGCGGGAAGCGGCTCCTGGCGGGCGGCCGCTGTCGCGGCGGCGTGCACCGCCTCCCTCAACTCCCGTGCGTGCGCCAGCTGATCGGCGGTGCAGGAGTCGATGGCGAGGCCACTGACGCCCAGCCAGTCGACCAGCCGCTGCGGTGTGGGGATGCGCTCCACGGCGTCGCCGTAGCGCTCCGACAGGGTTCCCGTGAAGCTGGTCGCCAGCACCTTGCCGAGCCGGAAGTCGGGGAACCGGTCATTCATGGAACCACCATAGCCGGTTGCGGATGGCCGTCCGGATGCACTAGAACCGTCAATGCCGGTTCCGCAGGACCCCCGAGCCGGCTTCGTCGACGCTCTGGAGGTCCCGTGAACCGCCGAACCGGAGATGCGCAGGGAACCCGAGATGCGCAGAGAACCGGAGTTGTGCAGGCGTTCGCAGCCCACGCACCCGACACCGCGCTCGACGATCTGCGGACGAGACTGGCCGCGGCCCGGCTGCCGGAGGCCGAGACGGTGCACGGGGCCGCTCCCGGTCCGGGTCGATGGGCCCAGGGCGTTCCGCTCGCGGACCTCGTGGACGTCGTGCACTACTGGCGCACGGCGTACGACTGGCGTTCCTTCGAGGCGCGCCTGGACCGGATCGGCCAGTTCCGTACGACCGTCGACGGTCTGGGCATCCACTTCCTGCACCGCCGGTCGAGCCGCGCGGACGCCACCCCGCTGGTCCTGACGCACGGATGGCCGGGCAGCGTCGCCGAGTTCACGCATGTCGTGGACGAACTGGCCGATCCGAAGGACGGGGACGCGCCCGCGTTCCACGTCGTCATCCCGTCGCTGCCGGGCTTCGGGTACAGCGAGAAGCCCGCCGGCACCGGATGGGGAACCGAGAGGATCGCGGCCGCCTGGGTGGAGCTGATGGGCAGGCTCGGCTACGACAAGTTCCTTGCCCACGGCGGAGATTGGGGAGGTGTGATCACCACGATCCTCGGCGGCCGGTTCCCCGAGCATGTGCTCGGCATCCACACCGTCACCCCTCAGGCGCCGCCCGGCCTCTCCCTGGACGCCCTGACGGCGGCCGACCGCGCCTGGGCCGAGGAGACCCGCGACTTCTGGGCCCACCGCGCCGCGTACGCGAAGCAGATGGCGGCCCGGCCGCAGACCATCGGATACGCGCTCGTCGACTCGCCGGTCGCACTGCTCGCCTGGATCCTCGACAAGTTCGCCGAGTGGACGGACACCGAGGACAGCCCGTTCGAGCGGATCTCCAGGGACCGCGTTCTCGACGACGTCACCCTGTACTGGCTGACACGGACCGGCGCTTCGGCGGCCCGTATCTACTACGAGAGCCACGATTCGCTCGACCCCGCACTCCGGGTCGACGTCCCGGCGGCCGTCAGCGTCTATCCCCGCGACATCGAGAAGTGCCCGCGCCCCTGGGCGCAGGAGCGGTTCCGGCGGATCGTCCGCTGGGCCACCCCCGAAGCCGGCGGGCATTTCCCGGCACTCGAGGTGCCCGGGCCGTTCGCCGAGGACCTGCGGGAGGGCCTGGCGGCCGTGCTCGCCGCAGGCGGCAGGTAGTCGGCAGTCAAGTGCCCGTACGAATAAGGGAGTTGACATAGCAGTGCCGGGTGAGCCGGCCCGAGGCCCGCTCACCCGGCACTCTCACGAGAGCGGCGTCAGGAGATCAGCTCCACCTCCGCCACCGTCGCCTCGCCCCCGGTGAACACCAGCCGGTACTTCGCGTACGGCCCCGGCGAGGACACCGAGAAGACCCGCGTCTGCTTGTCCCACGCGAACGACTCGCCCGCGCGCTTGTCCAGGTCCGTCCAGCGCGACCCGTCCGACGACCCTTGCAGCACCCACCCCGACGGCGCCTTCGCCTTGTCCGCCGAGGTCAGGGTGTACTGGACCGCACGCGTACGCTCGGCGGCCGGAAGGTCCACGGACGCCGAAGTCGCAGACGTGGCAGAGGAGTTGTCGAACAGCTCCCCGTCACCCGCCAGGACGTCGTCCCGCGGCGCCGGCACCTTGTCGTCGTCCGTGATCGACACCGGACCGGCCGAGCTCCCCGTGCCCCACTTCGACGGCTTCGGGCCCATGTCGAACTCCAGGACGCCGCCCTTCGCGACCACCGCGTGCGGCAGAGCGGTCGAGGACCACTGCTTGCCGTTCACGCGAAGGCCCTGCACGTAGATGTTCGACGCGCTGTTCTTCGGCGCCTTCACCACCAGGGTCTTGCCGTTGTCCATACGGACCGTCGCCTTCTCGAAGAGCGGCGAGCCGATCGCGTACTCCCCGGACCCCATCACCAGCGGATAGAAGCCGAGCGCGGAGAAGAGGTACCAGGCCGACTGCTCGCCGTTGTCCTCGTCGCCGTGGTACCCCTGGCCGATCTCGCTGCCGACGTACAGACGGGACAGGACCTCCCGGACCTTCTCCTGTGTCTTCCAGGGCTGCGCGGCCGCATTGTACATGTACGTGGCGTGGTGCGCGACCTGGTTCGAGTGGCCGTACATGCCCATCCGTACGTCACGGGCCTCGGTCATCTCGTGGATCACACCGCCGTACGAGCCCTTGAACTCCGGTGAGGCGGTCTCGGGCGTCGTGAAATACGTGTCCAGCTTCTCGCCGAGACCGGCACGCCCTCCGTACAGGTTCGCCAGACCACGCGAATCCTGGGGTGCGGTGAAGGCATAACCCCACCCGTTGGTCTCGGTGTAGTCGTAACCCCAGATGCGCGGGTCGTACGCACCGGACGGCACGCGCCAGTCACCCTTGAGGTCGCGTCCCTGGAAGAAGCCCTTGCTGTCCGTGTCACCGCCGCCGGCCGCGGCGTCGAACAACTTCACATAGTTCTGGGCCCTGTTGAGGAAGTAAGCCGACTCCTCCTTGTAGCGCTTCTTCCCGGTCTCGCGGTAGAGCTTCTTGCCCATCTGCGCGATGCCGTAGTCGTTGAGGTACCCCTCCAGGGACCAGGAGAGGCCCTCGTGCGTATCGGTCGAGGCATAGCCGAGGAAGGGAGAGGTCTCCATTCCCTTACGGCCCACACCCGACGACGGCGGCACCACCGTGGCGTTCTTCAGTGCCGCCTCGTACGCGGCGGAGGCGTCGAAGTCCACGCCCTTCACATACGCGTCCGCGAAGGCGACATCCGACGACGTGCCGGTCATCAGGTCCGCGTAGCCGGGCGAGGACCAGCGGGATATCCAGCCGCCGTCCTTGTACTGCTGCACGAAGCCGTCGACCAGCTCACCCGCCTTGCCGGGCGTGAGGAAGGAGTACGCCGGCCACGTCGTGCGATACGTGTCCCAGAAGCCGTTGTTGACGTAGACCTTGCCCTCGACGATCTTCGCGCCGGTGTGCGTCGGCGTATCCTCGCCGACGGCCGGCGAGAACGGGCTCGCGTACAGGTGCTTCGAACCGACCTTCTCGAAGCCGGAGTTGGGGTACAGATACAGCCGGTACAGCGAGGAGTACAGCGTCACCAGCTGGTCGTGCGTGGCGCCCTCGACCGTCACGCGGCCGAGGATGTCGTCCCACTGCTTCTGCGCGGCGGCCTTCACCTCGGAGAACGAGCGGCCCGCCGGGATCTCCGCATCCAGGTTCGCCTTCGCCTGGTCCACCGAGATCAGAGAGGTCGCGAGCCGCATCGTCACCGTGCGGTTCGCGCCCGCGTCGAAGCGGAGGTGGCCCTTCACCCCGGACGCCGCGCCGCCGGTCACGGGCTTGTCGAAGGTCCCGTACACGAAGAGCCGCGTGGCACCGGTCGACAGACCGCTCTTCACATCCGAGTACCCGGTCACCACGCCCTTGTCCGCATCCAGGGTCAGGCCCGCCTTGTCCGACACGTTGTCGAAGATCAGCGAAGCGTTGTCGTCCGGATACGTGAAGCGCATCAGCGCCGCATGGTCCGTGGGCGTGATCTCGGACCTGATGCCGTTCGTGGACTTCACCGCGTAGTAGTGCGGCCGGGCAATCTCGTCCGTGTGCCGGAAGGGCAACGCCCTCTTCGCGCGGTCGAGTTCGGGCGTCCCCGCGTCCTTGGACGGCAAGACCTGGAACGTCTGCCGTTCCCCCATCCACGGGCTCGGCTCATGGCTCGCGCTGAATGCCTGGATAGCGGGCAGATTGTCCGCGTTGTTCCCGCGCGCGTAGTCGTAGAGCCAGCTCAGCGAGCCGGCGTTGGTCACCGGCGTCCAGAAGTTGAAGCCATGCGGCACGGCCGTCGCGGGGAAGGTGTTGCCGCGCGAGAAGCCGCCGCTGGAGTTGGTGCCACGGGTGGTCGAGGCGTAGTCCGAGAGGTGGCTCGGCACGTCTTCCGGCGCCTTCGGGGCGATGGATATGTCATCGAGCCAGCCGCGGAACTTCGCCGGACCCTTCGGGGCGTCGTACGCGACCAGGATCCGGTCGACCGTCTTGCCGCGCGCCACCCGGCCTATGTCCGAGGCGACATGGTTCCACTGGTTGACGTAGAGCCGCTTCGCCTCGGCCTGCCCCTGCGGCGTGAGCTTTCCGCCGTGCGTGTCGACCGCGCCGAGCTCGCTCAGATACGTGCCGTCGGTGAAGGCAAGATCGACGCTGGCGAAAGTCGCCGGATACTTCAGGTCCGGCTCGTTCTCCGGCATCTGCGGGAAGATGCGGTACGAGAGTTCCGTATTCCGCTCTATCGCGACATCGACATCGAAGACCTTGTTGTACGAGTACGCCCGGCCTTCCGGCTTGTGTGTGCCCGCATAGCGCAGCGCGCGCTTGCCGGTGAACCCGGCGCCGGCCTTCGCGGTCGGCGAGCCGCTCGGCCCGCGGTCGACCGCGCTCTGCATGTCCTCGGGAACGGGCTGGCTCGTGTCGCCGTCGGAGAACTGCACGTCCGCAAGCTGCAGGATGCCGTCACCGTGGTTCGCGGTGAAGTCGATGCGGTAGTGCGCGTAGGCCGTGGTGTTCTCGAAGTCGTACGTCTTGGTCTGGAAGCGCTCGGAGAAGCTCTCGCCGCTACGGGTGTCGAGGGTCGTCCACTCCTTGCCGTCCGCGGAGCCCTGGAGCTTCCAGTCCTTGGGGTCGCGCCCGGCGGCGTCATTGGCCGAAGTCAGCGCGTACGTCACGACCTTGACCGGTTCGTCCAGATCGAACTCGGCCCAGCCCGTGGGGGCGAAGGTGAGCCACTTCGACGTGGGCTCCAGATCGACGAGGTTCTCCTTGACCTCGCCGGATCCCGCGTTCTCACCGCTCGCCCGCACCTCGGTGACGCGGTCGGTGACATTGCCCGGAATGCCGCTGCTGAACGCGCCGTCGACCCCGGAGGCCTTCTTCTTGCCGTCGGGGCCCGTCTCGGGGGTGTTGCGCCAGTCGACCGGCGCCTGATCGTCCTCGAACGAGGACCGGAACGCGGTGTCGGCGGCGGGCGCCCGGGGCGGAGCGGCGACGGCGGCGCCCTGACCGGTGACGATCAGGGCGAGGGCGCAGGCCGTGCCGAGCAGGGCAGTGGATGTCGATGGTCTACGGCGGCGGTGACTGCGCGGGGATCTGCCTGGGGATCCGTGCATCAGCGTCCCTCCCTCGATGTGGACAACGTTGTCAACGGTCGGCGCATCGTCCAGTAGGTCGCCAAGTGCCCAGTGGTGTCAAGGGTGTTGCAGAGGCGCACGGGGGAGCGGTGGCGGGAATCCATCGGAGCGGCACGGGGGCGCGGGGCGCGACTTCGGGCCTGCAGGGCACAGGCGACCGATTCGTCCGGACAGGCCGCGTCGGCAACGTTGCAAGAGCGACGGGCGAGGGCGCACGATGAGCCAAGTGCCCAGTGGTGCCAACGGTTCCGAGTGTGCTTGCGGGACGTTGCAAGTGGCCCGGAATGCCCTCCTCCGTTCCCGGGTGCTCAGGGCGCTGGATATCCGTGAGGTCTCAACTCAGGAAAGACTGGCATCCAAACCTGCATTCGATCTTGCCCAGTTGAAGGGAAGTGGACTATACCTGTCGGCGTCCAAGCATCCCGCGAATGCGGATGCGAGGCGGGGGGAGCAAGGGGCCTGAAACGTCTCCTGCCGTCAGCGGTTCACCCACCTCAGTGGATGCAGCACCCAAGGCTTCATCTGTTCGCGGGCGCCGGTGGATTCCGCTGCACCGCCTGAGTCCTGGAGGAGGTCGAGGACTTGAGTACGGGATCCACCTTCGGCGGGCCATCGCGATCTGATCAGGAGCGCCGGTCACGGCGCCGTGCATCTCGCAGCTGATCATCGGCGCCGCTCAGCGGCTCCGAAAAAACGGTGAAACGCCCGGATGTGTCTCTTCGCCGGTATTCCGCTCGGAGACCCACCCAATGCCGCGCTCCCAGGTAAGCGCGGCAAGCGCTTCACCGACCTGGCCTTGACGGCCGAACTCGCAGTGAAACCCAGGAAGATCGAATCGATCAGTGAGGATGCAGAGATGACGACTCGTATGGGGTCTCTTGACAGGCGGATGTTCCTGCGCGGGGCGATAGCAGCAGCGGTCACGGCTTCGATGGCCACTGCCTGCAGCTCTCCCTCCTCCAACACCGACAAGGGCGGCCCGAAGGGCGACAAGTCGGCCAAGAACCCGTTCGGCGTCGCCAAGAACTCCAAGGTCGAGGCGGCCATCTTCGACGGCGGCTACGGCACCGACTACGTCGGATTCGTCAACACGGTCATCGGCAAGCAGATCTCCGGCGTCAAGGTCGACGTCAAGCCGGTCGTCGACATCGCCCCCGAGCTCCAGCCCCGCTTCGTCGGCGGCAACCCGCCGGACCTCATCGACAACTCCGGTGAGGACCAGATCGGCTTCCTCGGCATTCTCGACCAGCTCGAGACGCTGGACGACGTCCTCGAGGCCAACAACTACGAGGGCACGAAGATCGCCGACACGATCTACGCCGGCGTCAAGAACCCCGGTACGTACAACGGCAAGTTCGTCGCGCTCAACTACGTGATGACCGTGTACGGCGTCTGGTACTCCCAGTCGCTGTTCGAGGCGAACGGCTGGACCGCCCCGAAGACGTGGGACGAGGCGTACGAGCTCGGCAAGAAGGCCAAGGAGAAGGGCAAGTACCTCTTCGTCCACGGCAAGGAAGCCGCGACCTACTACCAGACGCTGCTCATCGAGTCGGCGATCAAGGAGGGCGGCGACGAGGTCCGCCTCTCCCTGGAGAAGCTGGAGGCCGACTCCTGGTCGCACCCGGCCGTCCAGGGCGTCCTCAAGGTCATGGAGAAGATGGTCAAGGAGAAGATGTTCGTCCCGGGTGGCTCCGGAACCCAGTTCCAGAAGGCCCAGGCGATCTGGAGCAACGACCAGAAGGCGCTGCTCTACCCGACCGGTGGCTGGATCGAGAACGAGATGAAGGACGCCACCAAGGCCGACTTCAAGATGACCGGCATCCCGTCCATGACGCTCACCGCCGACTCGAAGATGCCCTACGAGGCGGTGCACGCGGCCGCGGGCGAGCCCTTCATCGTCCCCAAGCAGGCCAAGAACTCGGCCGGCGGCAAGGAGGTGCTGCGGGCCATGCTGTCCAAGGAGGCGGCCGCCAACTTCTCCAAGACGAAGCTGGCCCCGACCATCGTCAAGGGCACCGTCCCCGCGGACGGTTACGGCTCCTCCGCGCTCGTCTCGCAGTCGAAGATGCTCGAGGCCGCGGGCGAGAACATCTTCACCTTCAACTTCGTCGGCGCCTACGGCATCAACACCGACATGCTGGTGCCGTGGAACTCCTTCCTCGGTGGCGACCTCGACGCCAAGGGCCTGACCTCGGCTCTGCAGAAGATCTCGGACAAGATCCGGGAAGACGACTCCATCGAGAAGTTCGAGGTCAGCTAGTACCGCCATGAGTGACACGATCACCAAAACCGAAGCCACGGGCGGCCGGCTCACGTCGGCCGCCCGCGGCGGGCGGCCCCGGCGCCGCAAGCTCACCTTCGACCGGGTGACGTTCTTCCTCGCGTTCCTCGGCATACCGCTGACCATCTTCGTCCTCTTCGTCCTGATGCCCTTCGTCCAGGCGATCTTCTGGGCGATGACGGACTGGCGCGGCTACAGCCCCGACTACAACTTCATCGGCTTCGACAACTTCATCAAGATGTTCGAGGACGAGGTCTTCCTGAAGGCGCTGCGCAATGTGGCGCTGCTCGCGGCCGTCGTGCCGTTCGTGACGTTGACGCTCGCCTTGGGCGTCGCCGTGGCCATCACGCTGGGCGGACCCAGCAAGGGCCCCGTCCGCGGGATCGGCGGCGCGTCCTTCTACCGGGTCATCTCGTTCTTCCCCTATGTCGTGCCGGCGATCATCGTCGGTCTGATCTGGGCGCAGATGTTCGACCCGAACGCCGGCTTGGTCAACGGGTTCCTCACCAGAACCGGCCTCGACGGCTTCGAGGCGTTCGCCTGGCTGGGCGAGGTCTCGACCGCCATGCCGTCCCTGATGTTCGTCTTCGTCTGGGGACTCGTCGGCTTCTACGCGGTGCTCTTCATCGCCGCGATCAAGGGAGTTCCCGCCGAGCTGTACGAGGCGGCCAGGATCGACGGGGCCGGGCGGTTCCGGACGACCCTCTCGGTCACCCTGCCGTCCATCCGCGACAGCGTGCAGACGGCGTACATCTATCTCGGCATCGCCGCGCTGGACGCATTCGTCTACGTACAGGCGCTGCTGCCGAACGGTGGGCCGGCCAACTCGACGCTCACGATCAGCCAGCAGCTGTTCACCACTGCCTTCCGCAAGGGGCAGTTCGGATACGCCACGGCGATGGGAGTCGTCCTCGCCGTCGTCACCCTGGTGTTCGCGGCGCTGGTGTTCGCCGTCAACCGTCTGACCGGCGGTGGCGAGGACAAGAAGGTGAAGGGTCCCCGGCGCAAGGCTCCGCCTGCCGGCGTGGAACAAGGCGCTCTGCCTGCCGGAGCTGAAGGAGGTGCTCGGTGAGCGCCACAACCGCTGATCAGGGCGCTGTCACCGCCGACCGGAAGCTGACGCGTCAAGTCGCGAGCAGCGACCGCAGGTTCGCGGCGATCTCGCACACCTTGCTCACCATCTGGGCCGTGGTCGTGATCGTGCCCATGCTGTGGGTGCTGATGTCGTCGTTCAAGTCGACCGGAGAAATCCTGTCGTCGCCGTTCTCGCTCCCCGACACCTGGAGATTCGAGAACTACTCGAACGCGTGGTCCGACGCGAACATCGGGAAGTACTTCCTGAACTCGGTGATCGTCGTGGTCGCCGCACTGTTCCTGGTCATGCTGCTCGGCGCGATGTGCGCCTACATCCTGGCCAGGTTCCAGTTTCCCGGCCGCCGGCTGATCTACTACACGATGCTGGCCGGACTGACCTTCCCCGTATTCCTGGCGATCGTGCCGCTCTTCTTCCAGCTGCAGAACTTCGGGCTCCTGAACACGCGTCTGGGATTGATTCTCACGTATGTCGCGTTCGCGCTGCCGTTCACGATGTTCTTCCTCTATTCGTTCTTCCGGTCGCTGCCGCATGACGTCTACGAGGCCGCGCTGATCGACGGTGCCGGTGACTGGCGGGCCTTCTTCCAGGTCATGCTGCCGATGGCCAGCCCGGGTATGGCCGCGGTGGCGATCTTCAACTTCCTTGGCCTGTGGAACCAGTTCCTGCTGCCGGTGGCGCTGAACACCGACCAGGACAACTGGGTCCTGACCCAGGGAATGTCCGCCTACGCGGCTTCGCAGGTCTACGACATCGACTACGGTGCGCTGTTCGCGGCGATCGTGATCACGGTCGTGCCCGTGCTGATCGTGTACGCGATCTTCCAGCGCCGGATCTCCGGTTCGGTGTCGCAGGGCACCTTCCGCTGACACCTGCCGCCCGACTGCCCGATTGCCCGACTGCCCGACTGCCCGCCGAGGCAGACCTCGGCGGGCAGTCGCGTTCCGGGCGTGTTCGTAGTTGTACGGAGTGGAGCCCGGGTTTCCGTTACCCGGGCTCCGCCGTTTTCGCGGCCGGGCGGTCCACGCGAGGCCCTGGGGCAGGTGCTCACCCCCGCTCACCAGGCGTTAACCTGGATCGTCCCCTGGCACAAGCCCTCCGGGAGCCCGTTCTCTTTCTCTCAAGGGCTTGACGGGGCGCAACCCCTCAGGCTCAGCTTAGAGTTCATAAGTTGGAGATAGTCGGGGGGCTGCAATGACGCCGCGGCCCCGGCAAGGAGGTCGTCGTGCAGACTCCGGGGTCGCAGTCGTCGCTGCACCGGGCCAATCTCGAGCGGGTCGTGAGGGCCGTGCGGATGGCAGGCTCACTCACCCAGGCAGAGATTGCCAGGACGACAGGCCTCTCCGCGGCCACGGTCTCCAATATCGTGCGTGAGCTCAAGGACGGCGGAACCGTCGAGGTCACGCCCACATCGGCCGGCGGCCGACGGGCCCGCAGCGTCTCGCTCAGCGGCGACGCGGGCCTGGTCGTAGGGGTGGATTTCGGGCATACGCATCTCCGCGTCGCGATCGGCAACCTCGCGCACCAGGTGCTCGCGGAGGAATCCGAGCCGCTGGACGTGGACGCCTCGTCGGCGCAGGGCTTCGACCGGGCAGAAGTCCTGGTCAGCCGGCTGATCGAGGCCACCGGCGTGGACCGCTCCAAGGTCGCGGGGGTCGGGCTCGGTGTCCCGGGACCGATAGACGTGGAGTCCGGCACGCTGGGCTCGACCTCGATCCTGCCGGGCTGGAAGGGCATCAACCCTGCTCAGGAGCTCTCCCGGCGGCTCGGCGTCCCGGTCTCCGTGGACAACGACGCCAATCTGGGCGCCCTGGGCGAGCTGGTCTGGGGGAGCGGACGCGGGGTCAAGGACCTCGCGTACATCAAGGTCGCCAGCGGGGTCGGCGCCGGTCTCGTGATCAACGGGCAGATCTACCGCGGGCCTGGCGGCACGGCGGGCGAGATCGGACATATCACCCTCGACGAGTCCGGCCCGGTCTGCCGCTGCGGCAACCGCGGCTGCCTGGAGACCTTCGCGGCCGCCCGCTATGTCCTGCCGCTGCTGCAGTCCAGCCACGGCACCGACCTGACCATGGACAAGGTGGTCGCGCTCGCCCGCGAGGGCGACCCCGGCTGCCGTCGTGTGATCGCCGACGTGGGCCGGCACATCGGCAGCGGCGTGGCCCATCTGTGCAATCTGCTCAATCCGTCACGAGTGGTGCTCGGCGGTGACCTCGCGGAGTCGGGTGAGCTGGTCCTGGCGCCCATCCGCGAGTCGGTGGGACGCTATGCGATCCCCAGCGCGGCCCGCCAACTCTCCGTACTTCCCGGGGCACTTGGCGGTCGCGCCGAGGTGCTCGGCGCCCTCGCGCTCGCGCTCAGCGAGATGGGCGATTCGACCTTGATCGACCAATCCGTACAGGGACCGGCCGGTGACGGAGAGCTTCGTGCGGCGCCGACTCCTGCCTTCACTTAGATAACGAATGGCACCGTTGCCATCTCGTTAAGTATTAACTTCTTGACGCTGGCAACGGGGCCGAGTTGACTCACTGCCACCTCGGCCGCAACGACGCGGCCTCGTCAGGGAGGTTCCCCAGTGAATACGCGTATGCGTCGTGCGGCCATAGCCATCGCTTCGACCGCCATGGCCGTTTCTCTCGCCGCCTGTGGCAGTGCCAAGGAGTCCGGCGACAAGGCCGAAGAGTCCACCGGCGGCAAGCCCAAGGGCGACGACATCACCGTCGGTCTGCTCCTGCCGGAGAACCAGACGGCCCGTTACGAGAAGTTCGACAAGCCCATCATCGAAGAGCAGATCTCCAAGCTCACGAATGGCAAGGGCAAGCTCGAGTACCTGAACGCCAAGCAGGACGCGACCGTCCAGTCGCAGCAGATCGACACGATGATCACCAAGAAGGTCGACGTGCTGATCCTGGACGCGGTCGACTACAAGGCCGTCGCCAACGGCGTGAAGAAGGCCAAGGAGGCCGGCATCCCGGTCGTGGCCTACGACCGCCTGGCCGAGGGCCCGATCTCCGCCTACACCTCCTTCGACAACGAAGAGGTCGGCAAGACCCAGGGCGAGGCCCTCCTGAAGGCCCTTGGCGACAAGGCCAAGGACGGCCAGATCGTCATGATGAACGGCTCCGTCACCGACCCGAACGCCGCGCAGTTCAAGGCCGGCGCCCACTCCGTCCTCGACGGCAAGGTGAAGATCGGCAAGGAGTACGACACCAAGGAGTGGAAGCCGGAGAACGCCAACGCCAACATGGAGGGCGCCATCTCCGCCCTCGGCAAGGACAAGATCGTCGGCGTCTACTCCGCCAACGACGGCATGGCGGGCGGCATCATCACCGCCCTCAAGGGTGCCGGCCTCTCCAAGCTTCCCCCGGTCACCGGCCAGGACGCCGAGCTCGCCGCCGTACAGCGCATCATCTCCGGTGAGCAGTACATGAGCGTCTTCAAGTCCTACCCGCAGGAGGCCGAGACCGTCGCCAAGATGGCCGTCTCGATCGCCAAGACGGGCAAGCTGGACGACGCCGGTCTGCAGACCAGCACCGTCGACAGCGGCACCGACAAGGGCATCCCGTCCGTGATCGTCCCGGTGGTCTCCCTCACGCAGGAGAACATCAAGGAGACGGTCATCGACCAGGGCTACTACAAGCTCGACGAGATCTGCACGGCCAAGTACAAGGCCGCCTGCGACAAGCTCGGCCTGAAGTAGCCAGCCTGTGGCCCAGGGGCGGCCGCCGTACCGGCAGCCCCTCGGCCCGGCCGGAATTGCCCTGAGGCAACTCCCCTGTTCCCTGCGGGACTTGCGCACCTGAAGAAGGCGCGCTCCCGTGGAAGCACGTCCGGCGCCCCGCCGCCGACAGCCCCGCAAGCTCAACGGCGGGGCGCCGGACGGAACACCCCTCACTCCTCTGTACAACCTCCCGCCGGGTCAGGCTCAGGCGGCGAAGGAGATGGTTCACGTGTCCGCTACGCCCGTGCTGGCGTTGCGCGGGGTCTCCAAGCGATTCGGTGCCGTCCAGGCGCTCACCGATGTAGAGCTCGAGGTCCACGCCGGCGAGGTGGTCGCCCTGGTAGGCGACAACGGTGCCGGAAAGTCCACCCTGGTCAAGACGATCGCCGGTGTGCACCCCATCGATGACGGCGTCATCGAGTGGGAGGGCAGCAAGGTCACGGTCAACAAGCCGCACGACGCCCAGGACCTGGGCATCGCGACCGTCTACCAGGACCTCGCGCTGTGCGACAACATCGATGTCGTCGGCAACCTGTTCCTCGGCCGTGAGATCCGCCGCCGCGGCGTGCTCGACGAGGTCGAGATGGAGCGCCGCGCGCGCGAGCTCCTGCAGACCCTGTCGATCCGCATTCCCAGCGTGCGTATCCCCGTCGCCTCGCTCTCCGGCGGTCAGCGCCAGGTCGTGGCCATCGCCCGCTCGCTGCTCGGCGAGCCCAAGCTGGTGATCCTGGACGAGCCCACCGCGGCCCTCGGCGTCGAGCAGACCGCCCAGGTGCTCGACCTCGTGGAGCGGCTCCGTGAGCGCGGCCACGCGGTCATCCTCATCAGCCACAACATGGCCGATGTGAAGGCCGTCGCGGACAAGGTCGCCGTGCTGCGGCTCGGCCGCAACAACGGTGTGTTCGAGGTCAGGACGACCTCGCAGGAAGAGATCATCTCCGCCATCACCGGCGCCACGGACAACGCCGTGACCCGTCGTGCGGCGCGCAGCAACGTGGAGGCTCAGAAGTGAGCATCGACAAGACGGACAAGGTCCAGGCCCCCGTCGACGCCCCCGCCGCAGCGCCCGACGCCGTCGCGGTCGTCGACCCCCGCCTGCTCGTGCGCGAGCAGGGATTCGCGGGCTACATCGGCGAGTTCAAGCGCAAGATGCGCGCCGGTGACCTCGGCGCCATACCGGTCGTGGTCGGCCTGATCGCGATCTGCGCGATCTTCCAGAGCCTGAACTCGGCCTTCCTCGGCGCGGAGAACCTCAACAACATCTTCGTCGCGATGGTGGCCACCGGAATGATGTCGGTCGGCATCATCTTCGTGCTGTTGCTCGGCGAGATCGACCTCTCGGTCGGCTCGGTCAGCGGTGTCTCGGCCGCGATCATGGCCGTCATGAGCATCACGCACGGCATCAACGAGTGGCTCGCGGTGCTCACCGCGCTCGCCGCGGGTGCCGTCATCGGTGCGCTGCACGGGTTCTTCTTCGCCCGGATCGGCGCTCCCGCGTTCGCCGTCACCCTGGCGGGCCTGCTGTTCTGGAACGGCTTCATGCTCCAGATCCTGGGCTCCAACGGCACGATCAACATCGACGGCGACGGCGTGGTCGGCAAGCTCACCACGCACTACTTCTCGGATGTCGCCGCGGCCTACGGCCTGGCCGTCGTCGCCGTGGCCCTGTACTTCTTCTCGGCCTTCTTCGGGGCGCGCCGCCGCGAGGCCGCGGGCATCCCGTCCCGCCCGCTGAGCGAGATCGTCCTGCGTACGGTGCTGCTCGCCGTCGCGGCGTTCGGCGTGGCCGTCATGTTCAACCAGTACAAGGGCCTGCCGCTGGCCACGCTGCTCTTCGTGATCGTGCTCGTCGCGACGGACTTCCTGCTCCGCCGCACCGCGTACGGCCGGAAGATCTTCGCGCTCGGCGGCAGCGTCGAGGCCTCCCGGCGTGCCGGTATCAACGTCACGGCGGTGCGGATCTCGGTCTTCGCCATCGCGGGCTTCTTCGCGGCGGTCGGCGGTCTCTTCTGGGCCTCCAAGATCGCGGCTGCCAACCAGAGCGCCGGTGCCGGCGACCTCCTGATGAACGTCATCGCCGCGGCCGTCATCGGCGGCACCAGCCTCTTCGGTGGCCGGGGCCGCACGTGGAACGCGCTGCTCGGTGTCCTCGTCATCACGTCGATCCAGTACGGCCTTGCCCTGGAGGGCATCGCCACGCCGATCCAGTACATGATCACCGGTGGCGTCCTGCTCGCCACGGTCGTCATCGACTCGGTCACCCGCAAGACCCAGAAGTCGGCGGGTCGCGCGTAACCCCGCTTGCTGTACGCCGAAGCCCGGCGCCTCCTTCACGGGGGCGCCGGGCTTCGGCGTGTGGTCGGCTCCTGTGTGGTCGACTCCTGTGCGGTCGACTCCTGTGCGGTCAGCTCACGAGCCCGGTGTCCCAGGCCCACACCGCCACGGCCACGCGGTTGCGGGCGTTCAACTTCCGTTGGATCACCGCGAGATGGTTCTTCACCGTGCCGGGGGCCAGCGTCAGGGCGGCCGCTATCTCCGCGTTCGTCTCCCCGCGCGCAACGCGCTCCACGACCGCCGACTCCCGCTCGGTCAGCGGCTCGTACGGGCCGGTCGTCTTTGTCGCCGTACGGGTACGGGGAGCGGGCGTCAACTGCCGCAGCAGCCGCACCGTCACCTGCGGGCTGATCAGGGTGTCGCCCGCGACCGCGGCGCGCACCGCCTCCGCGAGGAGCGCCGGGCCCGAGCGCTTGAGCAGGAAACCCGAGGCGCCGTTGCGCAGCGCGGTGTGCACGTACTCGTCCAGATCGAACGTGGTGACCACGACCACCCGCACCGGCTCGGCCACGTCCGGTCCCGCCAGCGCCCGGGTGACCTCCAGACCGTCGAGCCCGGGCATGCGGATGTCGGCGAGCACCACGTCGGGGCGCAGATGCCGGGCCTGTTCGACCGCGGAGATCCCGTCGGCGGCCTCGGCGACGACCGTCATGTCCGGCTGTGCGTCGAGCAGAATCCGGAACGCGCCCCGGATCGCCTGCTGGTCATCGGCGAGGAGGATACGGATCGTCATGGGGCGGCCGTTGCGGTGGGGGGCGCGGGGTGGTCCATGGCGGCGATCATGCCACGCGGGGTCTGCCCCTGACCGGCCCTCGTGCGGACCTCCTGCCGAGCCCGAGTGCCTCCTGTCCCCGCCCTTCGAGCCCACCCCCACCGGCGATCGGGGCGGCGGACTGCGGGCGCGCGGCAGGTGCCGGGCGATCGCGCCTGACGTCCGCCTGCTCTGGCGCCTTGCTCCCCTGCAAGGCCCCCACGTCTGCCCCCTTCCCGGTCCTCGTGCCTGCCTCCTGCCCCGTGATCGCCACTGTCTTCCGCCACGCCCTCGCGTCTGCCTCTGCCGCGCGGCTGTGTCTGCCCACTGCCAGGCCTTGGCGCCTGCCCCTGCCCCCTGCCAGGCCTTCGCGCCTGCCCCTGCCCCTGCCGCACGGCCGCGCCTGCCTTGCGCCGCGCGATCCCGCTGCCTGCCTCCCGCCGGTCCTTCGCGCCCCTCACCGCACCGGCAGCCGCGCCCTGAGATGCCAGCCGCCGTCCTCCGCCGGTCTCGCCTCCAACTCCCCGCCGAGCGCCCGCACTTGGGCGGTCAGTCCGGCCAGACCGCGGCCCCCGCCGGTCCGCCCCGACCGCCGGAATCCCGTACGGGCGAGTCTGCCGTCGTCGCGTACGTCCACCCGGAGCCCGTGAGGTCCTGGCCCTGTCACCGCCACCTCCACGCGGGTCGCGTCCCGTGCGTGCCGCCGTACGTTCGTCAGCGCCTCGACCACCACGCGATACGCGGTCATCGACACCTCACGGGAGACGTCCGCGGCCTCGGCAGGGCAGTCGAGCACCGCGTCCGCACCGCTCGACGCGTCGAACCGGCGTACCAGATCAGGGAGTTCGGCAAGCCCCGGCAGCGGCGCCCGCCCGGCGTCCGGCACACCGGGTACCGCGCCGTCCGCGGCCCTTGTTCCGGCAGCGCCGCCACCGCCGGCCCCCGCCCCGCCACCGCCGGCCCCGGCGCCCACCGCACCCCCATCCGCATGCAGCACATGCACCGTACGATCCAGCGAGGACAACGCCCGCTGGGTCGCCGCCTCGATCGCGACCAACTGGGCGGCCCCCGCGGCCGGATCGTGCACGGCGAGCACCTGCCCCGCCTGGGCCAGCGCCAGCATCTCGCTCACGTCGTGCGCCACGAAGTCGTGCAGATCCGCCGCGAGCCGCAGCCGCTGCTCACGCTGTGCCTCCCGTACCGACCGCACGCGGCGCCGGTCGAGGTGCCTCAGATACAGCCCCGTACCCACGGCGGCGAGCGACAGGAGCAGCCAGAAGGCGACGCCGGCAACGAGCGCCTGCGTCACCGGCGTACGGCGCAGCAGCGACAGCGGTCCTGCGGCCGCGGCCAGCCCCGTCGTCGCCATCCCCCGACGCCCGGAGATCCAGCGCGCCGCGAACGCCGTCAGGGCCAGCAGCACCCCGAGCTCCACAACAGCCAGTACGTCAGGGCCTGTTGGCCCGTCCGCCGCGATGACGACGGCCGTCGCCATCAGCGAGACACCACCGAAGCCACCTGCGACGGGACCCGCCCAACGCCCCGCCGCCCACCACCCCTTGACGTTCATGACCGCGACCCTACGACCCGCCCCGGCACCGGACCCCTGCCGTTCGGCACCCCCGCCCGAACCCACCCGCCGCAAGCGGTGCCGATCGGCACGGGCGCGCCTGCGGCCCCGCGGCGAAAGATCGAGTCATCGCAGTCCACGACGCGAAAGGCGGGGCCCGATGAAGGCCACTTGGTTGGGATACGCGGCGGCGCTCTGGTCGCTGCTCTACGGAGTGTTCGGGGTGTACTGGGCGCTCGGCGGCGACGCGGTGGCCTACCCGTTCGCGCCGATCGACGAGGACCACCGGTCCGCGTCCCTCTTGGAGGGCGCCCCGGCGGAAGCGGTCGGCGCGGCAGCGGGCGTCCTCGGGCTGACTGGTGTCCTCGCCGGGGTGGCGCTGGCGCGCGGCTTCGGCAGCGGACGGCTGCGCACAACCCTCCTCTGGTACGGCTGGGGGCTCGGGGCCGTTCTGGCACTGGTGATCCCGGACTACACGCTGATCGCGCTGGCCGCGCTGTGGCCCGTCCTCATCGTGTTCGCGTTCACCGGGGTGCCCGGGCCGCAGGACGGGGTGGCGGACATCCTCTACTGGCACCGCGTCCACCTGATCGTCGTCTTCGCCGGCGGTCTCCTGTGGGTCCTCGCCGCCCTCGCGTACCGCCGCAGGACCGCGGGCGCGTGTGTGCGCTGCGGACGGGACGGCCGGCCCGGCACGGATCCGGCGAAGCTGCGGCGCTGGGGCCGGCGCGCGGTGTGGGTCGCGGTGCTCTCGCAGATCCCGTACGAGGTCACCCGGCTCGCGTGGTACTTCGGATGGCCCCTGGGCATCACCGACGAGTTTCTGAAGGAGATACAGGAGACCCCGGGCATGCTGACGATGGGCCTGGCCGCGGGACTCCTGTCCCTGGGCGGTGCGGCGCTCACCCACGGTCTGACGGCGCGCTGGGGCGAAGTGTTCCCGCGCTGGACGCTGTTCCTGGCGGGCCGCCGGGTGCCGCCGCTGCTCGCCGTGATCCCGGCGACCGTGGTCGCGGTGGCACTGATCCCCGCGGGCCTGATGAGCCTGCGCCTGGTCGGCGACGAGGCGGGCTGGGGCGTCACCGGCCCGAGCGTCTTCTGGACGGCCTGGGGCGCGGCGCTCGGCGTGGCCGCCCTCGCGTACCACCTGAGGCGCCGCGGGGTGTGCAAGCGCTGTGGGCAGGACGACCGCTCGCCGGGCACAGCACAGCCCCGCACAGCGGAGCCGGCCCCCGGAGATATCCGCCCACCGCGGACGCAACCCGCACCATCCGCCCGGCGTCCTCTCCGGACAGGGCCGGGCACGGACGTGCACAGGTACGGACCGGCCGAGTACACCCCGTAAACCCGCTGCGTACCGCCGAACGCGTGACATACCCGACGGCGCTCCCGCCGGGCGGAACATTAGACTCGACAGACCCGGCAAAGCTCGAACAGCTCTACCGAATCAAGAACGCTAGGAGGCACGGGTGGGCCTGCTGACCCGTATCAAGGGGCCGCGCGACCTGGACCGGCTCAGCCATGAGCAGCTGGACCAGCTGGCCGCTGAGATCCGGACCTTCCTGGTCGACGCGGTCTCCAAGACCGGCGGCCACCTCGGCCCGAACCTCGGCGTCGTCGAGCTCACCATCGCCCTGCACCGCGTCTTCGAGTCGCCCAAGGACAGGGTGCTGCTCGACACCGGCCATCAGAGCTATGTGCACAAGCTGCTCACCGGCCGCCAGGACTTCTCGAATCTGCGCGCCAAGGGCGGGCTCTCGGGATACCCCTCGCGCGCCGAGTCCGAGCACGACGTGATCGAGAACAGCCACGCCTCCACGGTGCTCGGCTGGGCCGACGGTCTGGCCAAGGCCAACGAGGTCCTCGGCAAGGACGACCACGTCGTCGCCGTGATCGGCGACGGTGCCCTCACCGGCGGTATGGCCTGGGAGGCGCTGAACAACATCGCCGCCGCCAAGGACCGCCCGCTGGTGATCGTCGTCAACGACAACGAGCGTTCCTACGCCCCCACCATCGGCGGTCTCGCGAACCACCTGGCGACCCTGCGTACGACGGACGGATACGAGCGTTTCCTGTCCCGTACGAAGGAAGTCCTGGAGAAGACGCCCGTCGTCGGGCGCCCGCTCTACGAGACGCTGCACGGCGCGAAGAAGGGCCTCAAGGACTTCATCGCCCCGCAGGGCATGTTCGAGGACCTCGGCCTGAAGTACGTCGGCCCGATCGACGGCCATGACATCGCGGCCCTCGAATCGGCGCTGATGCGCGCCAAGCGCTTCGGCGGCCCGGTGATCGTGCACTGCCTCACCGAGAAGGGCCGCGGCTACCAGCCCGCCGTCCAGGACGAGGCCGACCGCTTCCACGCCGTCGGTGTCATCCACCCCGACACGGGTCTGCCGGTCGCCGCATCCGGCGCGGACTGGACCAGCGTCTTCGGTGACGAGATGGTCGAGCTCGGCCGCGAGCGCAAGGACATCGTGGCGATCACCGCCGCGATGCTGCAGCCGGTGGGCCTCAAGAAGTTCCAGGCCGCCTTCCCGGACCGGATCTTCGACGTCGGCATCGCCGAGCAGCACGGCGCGGTCTCCGCGGCCGGTCTCGCCACCGGCGGTCTGCACCCGGTGTTCGCGGTGTACGCCACGTTCCTCAACCGCGCCTTCGACCAGCTCCTCATGGATGTGGCCCTGCACAAGTGCGGTGTCACCTTCGTCCTCGACCGCGCCGGGGTCACCGGCACGGACGGTGCCTCGCACAACGGCATGTGGGACATGTCGATCCTGCAGTGCGTCCCGGGCCTGCGCCTGGCCGCGCCGCGCGACGCGCAGCAGCTGCGCGCCCAGCTGCGCGAGGCGGTCGAGGTGGACGACGCACCGACCGTCGTGCGCTTCTCCAAGGGCCTGGTCGGCCCGGCCGTGCCCGAGGTGGGCAAGGTCGGCGGCATGGACCTGCTTCGCAAGGCCGGCACCGACCGGCCCGACGTCCTCCTGGTCTCGGTCGGCGCCCTGGCGCCCATGTGCCTGGAGATCGCCGGACTCCTCGACAAGCAGGGCATCTCCACCACCGTCGTCGACCCGCGCTGGGTCAAGCCGGTGGACGAGGCGCTCGCCCCGCTCGCCGAGCAGCACCGCGTCGTCGTCACGGTCGAGGACAACGGCCGCGCCGGCGGCGTCGGCTCCGCCATCGCGCAGGCCCTGCGCGACGCGGGCGTGGACGTACCGCTGCGCGACTTCGGCATCCCGCCGCGCTTCCTCGACCACGCCTCGCGCAAGGAGGTCATGGCCGAGATCGGTCTGACCGCACCGGACATCGCGCGTCAGGTCACCGGCCTGGTGTCCAAGCTCGACGGCCGGTACGAGAGCGCGTCGGTGGAACCGGCCCGCGACTGAGGTCCTTCCGCCACGTCATCAAGGCCCGGCCGTACCACCCTCAAAGGGTGGTACGGCCGGGCCTTTCGTGTGACATCGGGCCCCGTCTCGGGCACCCGTGCGCCGTACGTCCCGATCATGGCCGTCGACACGAGCGCAGGGAGGCACACCGGTGACCACACCGCAGGGAACAGGCAACGCCGGGAGCGGAGGCATGTTCCGCACCAAGTCCGTCGAGCAGTCGATGCGCGACACCGAGGAACCCGAGCACGCACTCAAGAAGTCCCTCTCCGCGCTCGACCTGACGGTGTTCGGCGTCGGCGTGATCATCGGCACCGGCATCTTCGTCCTCACCGGAAAGATCGCCAAGGAGACGGCGGGCCCGGCCGTCGCCCTCGCCTTCGTCGTCGCGGGCCTGGTCTGCGCCCTGGCGGCGCTCTGCTACGCCGAGTTCGCCTCCACGGTTCCGGTCGCCGGATCCGCGTACACCTTCGGCTATGCCTCCCTCGGCGAACTGCCCGCCTGGATCATCGGCTGGGACCTGATCCTGGAGATGGCGCTCGGCTGCGCGGTGGTCGCGGTCGGCTGGTCCGGCTATGTGCGCTCCCTGATGGACACCGCGGGGCTGCACCTGCCGGACTTCCTCACCGGCACCCGCGACGGCGAGTTCGGCTTCGACCTCCTGGCCTGTCTGCTCGTCCTGCTGCTCACCGGCATCCTGATCGCCGGGATGAAGCTGTCCTCGCGGGTCACCGCCGTGGTCGTGGCGATCAAGGTCACCGTCGTCCTGATCGTGATCGTCGTCGGCGCCTTCTTCATCACCGGCTCCAACTACAAGCCGTTCATCCCGCCCGCGCAGAAGGTGGAGGCGGGCAACGACATCACCTCGCCGCTGATCCAGCTGCTGTTCGGCTGGGCGCCCACCAACTTCGGCGTGATGGGCATCTTCACCGCGGCCGCCGTGGTCTTCTTCGCCTTCATCGGCTTCGACATCGTGGCCACCGCCGCCGAGGAGACCCGCAATCCGCAGCGCGACGTCCCGCGCGGCATCCTCGGCTCGCTGATGATCTGCACGCTGCTGTACGTGGCCGTCTCGGTCGTGGTGACCGGTATGCAGAAGTACACCGAGCTGTCGACGGACGCACCGCTCGCCGACGCCTTCAAATCCGTCGGCCATCCCTTCTGGGCGGGCCTGATCAGCTTCGGCGCGGCGGTCGGTCTGACGACGGTCTGTCTGATCCTCCTGATGGGCCAGACCCGGGTGTTCTTCGCGATGAGCCGCGACGGACTGCTGCCGCAGACCTTCTCCCGCGTCCACCCCCGCTTCGGCACCCCGTACCGCTCCACGATCCTGCTCGGTGTGATCGTGGCGATCGTGGCCGGCTTCACCTCCATCGACGAGCTCGCCGAACTGGTCAACATCGGCACCCTGTTCGCCTTCGTCGTGGTCGCCATCGGCGTGGTGATCCTGCGCAAGAAGCGCCCCGACCTGCCGCGTTCGTTCCGCACCCCGCTGGTCCCGCTGATCCCGATCCTCTCGGTCGCCGCCTCGCTCTGGCTGATGCTCAACCTGCCCGCGGAGACCTGGCTGCGCTTCGGGATCTGGATGGTGCTCGGCGTGATCATCTACTTCGTGTACGGGCGCAAGCACAGCCGCCTCGGCAAGCACCTGCCGCCGCGGGAGCCCGTGAGCGAGTGACGGGCACGCTCCACCGGCTGCGCAACTCCCGGTAGTCACACGCGAGTTTCTGCCTTAACCCTTCGACCCCGTATGTCCCGCTTCGATCAGGCATACGGGGCCGTTAGCTTGGCCCCTATGCTCGTCGAGCCCTCCGCGTCGTCACGTTCCGTACAGGAGCAGCCCGTTCACGGCACGAGTCCGGTGCCCCGGCCGCGTGCCGGTGAGGACCGGCCCGCGCCCCTCGCACCCGGCACCCGCTACTGGCCCAGGCTGCTCGCGGTCCTCGCCCTGCTCGCCTGCGTGACCCGGATCCCGTCCTTCGTCTGGCCGGTGTGGAACCCCGACGAGGGCTTCCTCGCCACCCAGGCCAGGATGCTGGCCTCCGGCGGCACGCTCTACGAAACGGTGGTCGACCGGAAACCGCCCCTCGTGCCCTGGCTCTACCAGGGCGCGTTCGCGGTGTTCGGCGACGACTCCCTCGTACCGCTGAAGATCCTCGCCATCGGGGCGGTGTTCACCTCGGCGGCCCTGCTCGCCGCACTCGCGCGCCGCCGCTGGGGCGACCGCGCCGGCTGTACGGCCGGGATCCTCATGGTGCTGCTCTCCATCGGCCTCAACCCCGAGGACACCCAGGCCGCCACCTTCGAGGTCTTCATGCTGCCGTGCACCGCGGCCGCGATGTGGTGTGCGGACCGCCGCCGTTGGGGCTGCGCGGGTCTCGCCGTGGCCGCGGCCTTTCTGACCAAGCAGACGGGTGCGGCGGTGCTCGTGCCGGTGCTCTGGCTGCTGTGGGAGTCGGGCCGGCAGCGTGGTGCGCTGACCCGCCTGGCCGTCGGGGGCGTGGCACCGCTGCTCGCCGTGGCGCTGGCGACCACCCCGACCGGCTTCCTCTTCTGGACGGTCACCGGCTCGGGCGCCTACGCCTCCTTCACCGGGTCCGAACTCCACGTGCTCTTCCGCGCGTTGGGCAACACCCTGCTGCTCGCGGTGGCCTCGGCCGGCGTCCTGCAGCCGATCGTGCGCGTGCTGCGCATCGCCCGCACCGGGGCCGCGGACCTGTGGCTGTGGCTGGCCTCATCGGTCGCGGCGGTCTGCCTCGGCTTCCACTTCTTCGGGCACTACTACCTCCAACTCATCCCGCCGCTGGTCCTGTTGGGCACCGCCGCGCTGCAGATCCTGCCCCGGGTCTGGCTCCCCACGGCCCTGCTGACCACGGCCTGCACCTGCGCGTTCTTCCTGCTGTGGGGCCTGGTCGCGCCCCGCCCGGAACTGGCGCACGCGGCCCGTGTGGCCTCGGCCGTCCAGTCCCGTACGCAGCCCGGCGAGCGGGTGCTCGTGTGGGGCATACACCCCGAGACGTACTGGCTGGCGGACCGGATGCCGGCCAGCCGCTTCCTGACGGCGGGTCTGCTCACCAACTACAGCGGCGGCCGCAACGGCCCGCAGGTGGGGGAGAAGTACGCGGTACGGGGCGGCTGGACGACCTTCCGCGAGGAGATGACCACGCACCCGCCCGCCCTCGTCGTCGACGACGCACGGGGGAAGCCGTACGGAGTGGAGCGGGTGAAGGGGCTGCGGCGGGTGCTCGAGCTCGGGGGGTATCAGCGGGCGGGGGTGGTCGGGGGGACGGTGCTTTACGTGAGGTCGGGGTGAGGGCTGCGGGCCGGGGTGAGGGCTGACCGGTGTGCGGGCGGAGGGCTCAGCATCCGCGCCGCGGCCCCGACCCTCCGTATACGGAACGGGGCCCGACGCACTGTGCCCCCGACTCGGCCAGCCTTCGGCGCAGCTCTCGATCGGCGGTGACCACGGTGCAGGGCACGTCGGTCTGCGCGGCGAGTTCGACGATCCGGTCGTCGCCGCTGCCCGGGGCCTCATCGATCCGTACACCTGGCACGGCCTCGACGCCCCGTGCCGCCCCTTCGAGCACCAGGACGATGTCGACAGGACCGGGGAGGCCGGGCGGCAGACCCTCGGCGGCCAGCGGCGCCAGCGCATCGCGCAACCGTCCCGCGGCCGCACGACGGTCGCGCCACCATCCGTCGGGGACGGAGCCGACGACATTGGCTCCGTCGACGATCAGCATGGGACGCGTTCGCGTGGTGTCCGCCATACAGGGATCCTTCCGCATCCGGGCTCGGTGATGCCCGCATGGTGTGCGACCGCTGCCGGCCGGAGGAGGAAGAAGCGAGCGCACCCGCCGGTCGTGCAGGGAGACGAGCTCACCCGCCGGTCGCGGGCGACTTCTTGGCGGACTCCGGAACTTCGCGGTCCTCCCGCAGAGCCTTCCAGAGCTGATCGCTCTGCGGCCGCGCCGCCACCACACGGTTGGGGTCGGCCGTGTCGTAGGCGACCGGAAGCATGATCGTTTCCATGGTGGCGGGATCGATGCCGTTCATGCTGCGCCCGAAATCGGCGAGTGCCGTGAGCGAGGCGAGTTCCTGATCGGTGGTGAGGGCGGAGGTCAGCCGGTCCGCGATCTTGTACGCCTTCGTCGGGCTGCCCAGGAGGTCCTGCTTCTTGATCTCGGAGAGCAGGGCGACAAGGAACTGCTGCTGGAGGCCTATGCGTCCCAGGTCGCTCCCGTCACCGACGCCGTGCCGGGTCCGGACGAAGGCGAGGGACTGGGTGCCGTCGAGCTTCCGGGTACCGGCCTTAAGGTCGAGGCCGCTCGACTTGTCCTTGATCGGCTTGTCGATGGTGACGGTCACACCACCGATGGCGTCCACGAGCTCTTTGAAGCCGGCGAAGTCGATCTCCACGAAGTGGTCCATCCGGACGCCGGACATCTTCTCGACGGTCTTGACCACGCAGGCCGGACCGGCCGAGGAGTACACGGAGTTGAACATCACCCGCTTCGCCGAGGGCACCGCCTTCCCGTCCCGCGCGGTGCACTCGGGGCGGGTGACCAGGGTGTCGCGGGGGATGCTCACGGCGATCGCCTGCGTGCGGCCCTCGGGTATGTGCATCACCAGAGCGGTGTCGGAGCGGGCGCCCGCCACCTGTCCGGTGCCGAGCTCCGCGTTGGCGCCGGACCGCGAATCGGAGCCGAGCACCAGGATGTTCTGCCCGGACGTCGGCAGCTTCTCGGGCCGGTCCTCGCCGATGGCCCGGTCGAGATCGACCGAGTCGATGTTGCCGTTCAGATCGCTGTAGAGCCAGTAGGCCGTGCCTCCGAGTGCCAGCACGACAACCAGCAGGGACAGCAGCACGATCCTGCCGGTGCGGCGCTTCTTCGGCGCTCGCCGGCTTCCCTTCCTGCCGGGTGCCGCCTGGTCGGAATGCGGCGCGGAGGTGCTCACGTCATGACTCACGGATGGTCCTCGCAACTCGTGCCCAAGGGGGCAAGGGCAGCAGGCGCTCCCGTGAGGGGCCGGGTCGATGCTGCTCACACTTGGCCGGTGGTGGTTCTCGGCCGGCACTGAACTCCGGCACCGAACTATAGACATGGGTTCGAGATGCACCGGAGCGACCGGCGTCGGTCGCCGTGCTGGGGCGCGACGCAGGCGTCGTCGGCCGGCGCACCACGGCCCCTGAGCACGAAGGAGGGCGCCCCCCTCCCGGGGTGCGCCCTCCTCAGTTGCCTACGGCGGTTACGCCGGTACGGAAGCAACTCCCGCAGCCAGGAACCGCTTCCCGTTCACGCGCTCGCTGACACCCTCACGGTCCAGGTACGGCGTGACGCCGCCCAGGTGGAAGGGCCAGCCGGCGCCCGTGATCAGGCACAGGTCGATGTCCTGGGCCTCCGCGACGACGCCCTCGTCGAGCATCAGCCCGATCTCCTGCGCCACCGCGTCGAGCACCCGGGCCCGCACCTGCTCCTCGGTCAGGACGACATCGCCCTGGACGAGCAGCGCGGCGACCTCCGGGTCGAGCTCCGGCTTGCCCGAGTCGTACACGTAGAAGCCGCGCTTGCCGGCCTTGACGACGGCGGCGAGGTTCGGGGACACGGTGAAGCGGTCCGGGAAGGAGCGGTTCAGCGTCTCCGACACGTGCAGACCGATGGCCGGGCCGACGAGCTCCAGGAGCACCAGCGGCGACATCGGCAGGCCCAGCGGCTCGACCGCCTTCTCCGCGACGGCGACCGGGGTGCCCTCGTCGATCACGTTCTGGATCTCGCCCATGAAGCGGGTGAGGATGCGGTTCACGACGAACGCCGGGGCGTCCTTCACGAGCACCGCGGTCTTCTTCAGCTTCTTGGCGACACCGAAGGCCGTGGCCAGGGAGGCGTCGTCGGTCTTCTCGCCGCGCACGATCTCGAGCAGCGGCAGGACGGCGACCGGGTTGAAGAAGTGGAAGCCCACCACGCGCTCGGGGTGCTTCAGCTTCGAGGCCATCTCCGACACGGAGAGCGAGGAGGTGTTCGTCGCGAGGATCGCGTGCGCCGGGGCGACCGCCTCGACCTCGGCGAACACCTGCTGCTTGACGCCCATCTCCTCGAAGACGGCCTCGATGACGAAGTCGGCGTCCGAGAAGCCGGCGGCCTTGTCGAGCGAACCCGTCACCAGGGCCTTGAGACGGTTGGCCTTGTCCTGGTTGATACGGGACTTCAGAAGCAGCTTGTCGATTTCGGCGTGGACGTAGCCGACGCCCTTGTCGATGCGCTCCTGGTCGATGTCGGTCAGGACGACCGGCACCTCGAGGCGGCGCAGGAAGAGGAGCGCGAGCTGCGAGGCCATCAGGCCCGCACCCACGACGCCGACCTTGGTGACCGGGCGTGCCAGGTCCTTGGACGGGGCGCCGGCGGGGCGCTTGCCGCGCTTCTGGACCAGGTTGAACGCGTAGATGCCGGAGCGCAGTTCGCCGCCCATGATCAGGTCGGCGAGCGCCTTGTCCTCGGCGTCGAAACCGGCCTGCAGATCACCGGACTTGGCGGCCTCGATGATCTCCAGGGCGCGGTACGCGGCCGGGGCCGCGCCGTGCACCTTGCTGTCCGCGATGAACCGGCCCTTGGCGACGGCCTGGTCCCAGGCCTCGCCGCGGTCGATCTCGGCGCGCTCGATCTTGATCTCGCCCTTGAGCACGGACGCGGTCCAGATCAGCGACTGCTCCAGGAAGTCCGCGCCCTCGAAGATCGCGTCCGCGATGCCGAGTTCGTAGACCTGCTTGCCCTTGAGCTGCTTGTTCTGGTTGAGCGAGTTCTCGATGATGACCGAGACGGCGCGCTCCGCACCGATGAGGTTCGGGAGCAGCGCGCAGCCGCCCCAGCCGGGGACGAGACCCAGGAACACCTCGGGCAGCGAGAAGGCCGGGATGGCCTGCGAGACGGTGCGGTACGTGCAGTGCAGACCGACCTCGACACCGCCGCCCATCGCGGCGCCGTTGTAGTACGCGAAGGTCGGTACGGCCAGCGCCGACAGACGCTTGAAGACGTCGTGCCCGCCCTTGCCGATGGCCAGCGCGTCCTCGTGCGTCTTGAGCAGCTCGACACCCTTGAGGTCGGCGCCCACGGCGAAGATGAACGGCTTGCCGGTCAGACCGACACCCACGATGTCACCGGCGGCGGCCTCGGCCTCGACCTGGCTGATCGCCACGTCGAGGTTGGCCAGGGACTGCGGACCGAAGGTGGTCGGCTTGGTGTGGTCCAGGCCGTTGTCCAGCGTGATCAGCGCGAATCGCCCGGCGCCGAACGGCAGTTCCAGGTGACGTACGTGCGCCTGCGTGACGACCTCGTCCGGGAAGAGCGCCGCGGCACCCTTCAGAAGCTCGGCGGTGGTGCTCACTTGCCCTCCCAGTGGGGGTTCTCCCAGATGACGGTCGCGCCCATGCCGAAGCCGACGCACATGGTGGTGAGGCCGTACCGCACCTGCGGCTGGTCCTCGAACTGCCGCGCCAGCTGCGTCATCAGACGCACACCGGAGGAGGCGAGCGGGTGACCGAAGGCGATCGCGCCGCCGTACTGGTTGACGCGCGCGTCGTCGTCGGCGATGCCGTAGTGCTCGAGGAACGCGAGCACCTGCACGGCGAAGGCCTCGTTGATCTCGAACAGACCGATGTCCTCGATGGACAGACCGGCCTGCGCGAGGGCCTTCTCGGTGGCCGGGATCGGGCCGTAGCCCATGACCTCCGGCTCGACACCGGCGAAGGCGTACGAGACGAGACGCATCTTGACCGGAAGGTCGTGCTCCCGGGCGAAATCCTCGGAGGCGATCAGCGAGGCGGTGGCGCCGTCGTTCAGACCGGCCGCGTTGCCCGCGGTGACCCGGCCGTGCGTACGGAACGGGGTCTTCAGACCGGCCAGGTTCTCAAGCGTGGTGCCCGGGCGCATCGGCTCGTCGGCCGTGACGAGACCCCAACCGGTCTCGCCCACATCGGGGTTGGTGTTGCGCACCGAGATCGGCACCAGGTCCTGCTGGATCTTGCCGTCGGCGTACGCCTTGGCGGCCTTCTCCTGCGAACGCACCGCGTACTCGTCGGCGCGCTGCTTGGTGATCGTCGGGTAGCGGTCGTGCAGGTTCTCCGCCGTCATGCCCATGAACAGGGCGGACTCGTCGACCAGCTTCTCGCTGACGAACCGCGGGTTCGGGTCCACGCCCTCACCCATGGGGTGACGGCCCATGTGCTCGACACCGCCGGCGATCGCGGCGTCGTACGCGCCGAAGGCGATGGAGCCCGCGGCGGTGGTCACGGCGGTCAGCGCGCCGGCGCACATACGGTCGATCGAGTAACCGGGCACGGACTGCGGCAGACCCGCGAGGATGCCCGCGGTACGGCCGATGGTCAGACCCTGGTCGCCGATCTGCGTGGTGGCGGCGATGGCCACCTCGTCGACCTTCGCGGGGTCCAGGTTCGGGTTGCGGCGCAGCAGCTCCCGGATGGCCTTCACGACGAGGTCGTCGGCGCGGGTCTCGTGGTAGATGCCCTTCGGGCCCGCCTTGCCGAACGGGGTGCGGACGCCGTCGACGAAGACGACTTCCTTGACGGTACGAGGCACGATGGCTCTCCTCCAGGGGGGTGCGGGATCGCTGCGTACGCACACGCCTGAGCGCGCGCTCACCCCCTCATGCTACTTGTCGGTAACCAAACGCGACAGGTCCCACGGCCCAAGCGGCGAAGGTCACACTCCGTCAGGCCGCGGCCTTGGCCCCGTCGAGCACCCGCAGCACCGCGTCGCGCACGAAGGAAGCGGCCGTGGCGGCGTCGTCGAGATCGCAGGCGATGGCGAGCCCGTCCCTGATCAGCATCAGCAGACCGGCCGTGCGCTCGGGGTCCGCGTCCCCGGCTTCGGCGAGCAGGTCGCGCATCAGGGTCCGGAACCAGCCCCGGTACTCCTCGACCGCCTGCCGTACGGGATGGGCCGGGTCGGGGTACTCCGCCGCCGCGTTGATGAACGGGCAGCCGCGGAAGTCCGCGAGGGCGCCGATCTGCCCCATGCGGTCGAACACGGCGAGCAGCTTCTCGCGCGGCCCGCCGGCGGCCAGCTCCTCGACGGCCGTCTGCTGCAGCCGCATCTGCTCCTCGATGTACGCCTTGACGAGGGAGTCCTTGGCCGGGAAGTGGTGATAGAAGGTCGCCTTCGCCACGCCGGCCTCGGCGATGATCCGGTCGATGCCGACCGAGTGCACCCCTTCCGCGTAGAAGAGGCGGGTCGCCGTGTCCAGGACGCGGCTTCGGGCGGGGCTCTTCGGGCTGTTCGCGGACATGACTTGACCGTACCAGACAGACCTGTCTAGTCTGCTGTCCATGGGAACAGACAGACCTGTCTGTTCGGCAATCGATGTTCGGGAATCACGTCCAGGAGGACCTCATGAGCGCTCTGTACACCGCGGTGGCGACGGCATCCGGCCGAGAGGGCCGCGCGGTCACCTCGGACGGCAAGCTCGACCTCAAGCTGTCCCACCCCGTCGAGCTCGGCGGCGACGGCTCCGGTACCAACCCCGAGCAGCTCTTCGCCACGGGCTACGCGGCCTGTTTCGCCAGCGCGATGCAGCTCGTGGCCCGCCAGCAGAAGGTCGATGTCTCGGACGTCTCGGTGACGGCCGAGGTCGGCCTCCTGAAGAACGACCCCGGCTTCAGCCTGGAGGTCACCCTCCGCGTCGAGATGCCGGACACCATCTCGCCCGAGGCGGGCAAGACCCTCCTCGACGCCACCCACCAGGTTTGCCCGTACTCGAACGCCACCCGCGGCAACATCCCGGTCAACCTGGTCGTCGAGTAATACGTAGCTGTGGGCAGTCGTGCCGCCCCCACCCACCCAGCTGTGGGCAGTCGTGCCGCAGGGCGGCACGGGTGGGCACAGCGGCACCCCAGCCGGAGGCGAAAAAAGAGGTGCCCCCGCGACCGAAAGGCCGCGGGGGCACCGCCACGTAAAACTCAGGCCGTCGCCGAAAGCGCCGCCACCAGCACCGGAGTCACCTGCTCCACCTGCCAAGCCCGAGCCCCGTACGAGCTCAGCACCGCGGCAACCGACTCCGCATCCGGCACCGCCGGCGGCTCCCAGCAGAGCCGGCGCACCGTGTCCGGAGTGATCAGGTTCTCCTGCGGCATGTTCAGCTGCTCTGCCAGCGCCATCACCGCCGCCCGCGCCGCCGTCAGACGCGCGGCCGCCACCGGATCCCGGTCGGCCCACGAGCGCGGCGGCGGGGGACCGGCATGCGGCTGGCCCGGCTGCGGCAGCTCGGAGTCGGGCAGCGCCTTGGCCCGGTCGACCGCGGCCTGCCACTGCTCGAGCTGGCGCCGCCCCATCCGGTGCCCGAACCCGGTCAGCGAGCTCAGCGCATGCACATTGGGCGGCAGCGCGAGCGCGGCCTCGACGATCGCGGTGTCGCTGAGCACCTTGCCGGGCGAGACATCGCGCCGCTGCGCGATCCGGTCCCGCGCGTTCCACAGCTCGCGCACCACGCCCAGCTGACGGCGCTTGCGCACCTTGTGCATGCCGGAGGTGCGGCGCCACGGGTCCTTACGGGGCTCCGCGGGCGGCGCCGAGGCGATCGCGTGGAACTCCTGGTGGGCCCAGTCGAGCTTGCCCTGCCGGTCGAGCTCCTTCTCCAGGGCGTCGCGCAGATCCACGAGCAGCTCGACATCGAGCGCCGCGTAGCGCAGCCAGGGCTCGGGCAGCGGCCGTGTCGACCAGTCGACGGCGGAGTGCCCCTTCTCCAGGACGAAGCCGAGCACCGATTCGACCATCGCGCCGAGCCCGACGCGCGGGAAGCCCGCGAGCCGTCCGGCCAGCTCGGTGTCGAAGATCCGCTCGGGAATCATGCCTATCTCGCGCAGGCACGGAAGGTCCTGGGTCGCCGCGTGCAGCACCCACTCGGCATCGGCGATCGCCGCGCCGAGCCCCGACAGATCGGGGCAGGCCACAGGGTCGATCAGCGCGGATCCCGCGCCGGCGCGGCGCAGCTGTACGAGGTACGCGCGCTGTCCGTAGCGATAGCCGGAGGCACGCTCGGCGTCCACCGCGACAGGGCCGGTACCGGCGGCGAAAGCGGAGACCACCTCGGCGAGCGAGGCGGCGTCGGCGATCACCGGCGGAATGCCGTCACGGGGTTCGAGCAGGGGAGTCGGCGACGCTGCATCAAGAGCGACGTCGTCCGGAGGGCCGCCTCCGGTGGTTCGCAGTGAGCTGTCTGCTGCGGTCTCTTGGGCGTCGGTCACCAGTCAAGGGTATCCGTGTATGAACAGCGCCCGTCGACGGAACGTTCCGTCGACGGGCGTCTGAGCTGAGTGGAACAGGGATCAGTGGATGATTCCGGTCCGCAGAGCGACCGCGACCATCCCGGCGCGGTCACCCGTGCCGAGCTTGCGGGCGATGCGGGCGAGGTGGCTCTTGACGGTCAGCGCGGACAGGCCCATCGAGACGCCGATCGCCTTGTTGGACTGGCCCTCCGCCACCAGTCGCAGGACCTCGACCTCACGTCCGGACAGTTCGCGGTAGCCGCCCGGGTGGCTCGGGGCACCCGGCGGGCGCCGGTGCATCCGGGAGGCTGCGGCACCGATCTGCGCGGCGCCGTGGCGCGTGGGCAGACCGATGTTGGTGCGGGTGCCGGTGACGACGTAGCCCTTCACACCGCCGGCGAGGGCGTTGCGAACGGCACCGATGTCATCGGCCGCCGACAGGGCCAGGCCGTTCGGCCAGCCCGCGGCGCGGGTTTCGGAAAGGAGGGTCAGGCCCGAGCCGTCGGGCAGGTGGACATCGGCGACGCAGATGTCGCGCGGGTTGCCGATGCGGGGACGGGCCTCGGCGATCGAGGACGCCTCGATGACGTCGCGTACTCCGAGCGCCCAGAGGTGACGGGTGACGGTGGATCGGACGCGCGGGTCCGCCACGACGACCATGGCGGTCGGCTTGTTCGGGCGGTAGGCGACCAGGCTTGCGGGCTGCTCGAGGAGAACGGACACCAGGCCTCCTGGGTGCGGGACGGGGGGAGCCGGCTGCGGGGAAGAAGCCGGGCGAACCGTGCTTTCAGGGTCACGTTCGTCTTCGGCACGGTTGCCGTTCGGCTTTAGCGAATGATCACGAATTAGTGAAACGGGTTGGTTTCGTCCGCGTCTGCCGCGGTTCGAACCAACCCGTGTGATCACATCCGCCCGCGCACGCCCCCGGGCGCGCGAAAAGCGCGTCAGTGCGCCTGAGGACCCCGGCGCTGGGGCAGCGAGACCACCGAGGCGTCCGGCGTCGCGACCGGCGGCAGGCCCGCGATCTGGCACAGCAGATCGCACCAGGCGGTCAGGTGCGAGGCCGCGTCCGGAACGCCGCCCATGCCCTCACGCGGGGTCCAGGAGGCGCGGATCTCGATCTGGGAGGCGGGCGCACGTTCGGAGAGGCCGCCGAAGTAGTGCGATCCTGCGCGGGTGACCGTGCCGCTCGGTTCTCCGTACGAGAGGCCTCTGGCCTGCAGTGCGCCGGTCAGCCAGGACCAGCAGACCTCCGGCAGGAGCGGGTCCGCCGCCATCTCGGGTTCCAGCTCCGCGCGCACGAGCGTCACCAGGCGGAACGTGCCCTGCCAGGCGTCGTGGCCCGACGGGTCGTGCAGGAGCACGAGGCGCCCGTCCGCCAGGTCGTTGCCGTCGTCGACGACGGCGGCCTCCAGGGCGTATGCGTACGGGGCCAGCTTTTTCGGTGCACGTACCTGCTCGACCTCGATCTCCGGCCGCAGCCGCGCTCCACGCAGTGCGTCCGTGGCCGCGCGGAACGGGAGCGGCAGGGCATGCGCCGCGTTCCCCTCCGTACTGTCCATCCCTTCAGCACCCTCCGACAGTCTTCCCTGAGCCGCAGCCATGCGGGGAAGGTTAAGGGGAACAGGGCCCTCGCGCAGTCAGGGACACTCGGGCCGGGCCGGGCACTTCACGGCACATGGGAGACTTTCCGGTGTGAGTGCCATGGACAGCCCGAAGGGCCAGCAGAGCAAGACGTACGATTCCGCCTTCCTGAAGGCGTGCCGGCGCGAGGAAGTGCCGCACACTCCGGTGTGGTTCATGCGCCAGGCCGGGCGCTCACTCCCCGAGTACCGCAAGGTGCGCGAGGGCACCGCGATGCTCGAGTCCTGCATGATGCCGGAGCTCGTCACCGAGATCACGATGCAGCCCGTGAGGCGGCACAACGTGGACGCGGCGATCTACTTCAGCGACATCGTCGTGCCGCTCAAGGCGATCGGCATCGACCTCGACATCAAGCCCGGTGTGGGCCCCGTCGTCGAGCAGCCGATCCGTACGCGGGCCGATCTGGCGCGGCTGCGGGACCTGACGCCCGAGGACGTCTCGTACGTCACCGAGGCGATCGGGATGCTGACCGAGGAGCTCGGCGAGACGCCGCTCATCGGTTTCGCGGGTGCGCCGTTCACTCTTGCGAGCTATCTCGTCGAGGGCGGCCCGTCCCGCAACCACGAGAACACCAAGGCCCTGATGTACGGGGACCCGCAGCTGTGGGCCGATCTGCTCGACCGGCTCGCCGAGATCACCGGCGCCTTCCTGAAGGTGCAGATCGAGGCCGGCGCGAGCGCAGTGCAGCTCTTCGACTCGTGGGTCGGCGCGCTGTCCCCGGCCGACTACCGCGCCCAGGTGATGCCCGCTTCGACGAAGGTCTTCCAGGCCGTCGAGTCGTACGGCGTGCCGCGGATCCACTTCGGTGTGGGCACCGGTGAGCTGCTCGGGCTGCTCGGCGAGGCCGGCGCGGATGTCGTCGGCGTCGACTGGCGCGTGCCGCTCGACGAGGCCGCGCGCCGTGTCGGTCCCGGCAAGGCGCTGCAGGGCAACCTCGACCCCGCGGTCCTGTTCTCGACGACCGAGGCCGTCGAGACGCGCACCCGCCAGGTGCTCGACGCCGCCGCCGGGCTCGAAGGCCACATCTTCAACCTCGGCCACGGCGTGCTGCCGACCACCGACCCGGACGCCCTGACGCGTCTCGTCGAGTACGTGCACACGCAGACGGCTCGCTGAGCGCTCAAGGACCTCTCAAGTCCCAGGAACCTCAAGGGGATCGGCAGACGTCGTACCGGGCATGATCGTCATTGATGATGCCCGGACGGCCGAGCTGTACGAGCAGTGGCGGCATGTGCACGCCACCACGGAGCGGGCGGTGGCCGAGCCGCTCGCCCGCGACTGCATCCGCCGTCTCGCCGCCGAACCCGGTGGCGGGGCGGCGCACATCTGGGTGGCCGGGCTCGCGGAGCTGACCGCGTATCTCGCCTGCCGTCCGGAGCCGGGGATCGCGCGGGCCGCCGCCGACGCGCTGGCCGCCGCGGCTGCCGCGCTGGGCGAGCGGGAGTGCGGGCACGGCACGCACCCTTACGAGGAGGACCTGACCCGGGTCGGCGGGCCGACCGGCTGGTATCTGATCGGCGAGCACCCCGAAGTCCCCCGCGGGGAGGCCGACTTGTGCCCGCGCAATGTTGCGGGCGTGGCGCGGTTCGCTGCCGATGTCATCGCCCCGTTCTCGGTGGCCGGGATACCCGCGGCCGTGTCCGAGGACCACGAGCAGGACGTGAAGGATCTGCTCGACTTCCTGAACGACTACCCCTACGGCGATCCCGCTTCGACGATCGAGTCCAACGCCGGTGCTCCGCCGGCGGACTGCACCAGGGGAGTGCTCGCCGGGTACGTCATCACGCAGCACGTCTCGACCCCGTACGTCTACTACCGCATCGGGGTCCGGCCGGTCTTCGACGCCATGATCGAGGGGCTCGGGCAGGCGCTGGAGATGCTCGACGCGACGGGTGCGCAGTGCCCGCATGAGGCGGGCGAGCACCCGGACTTGGAGGAGATCTACTACGAGACCGAGGCGGAGATCGCGTGCCATGTGCGGACTCCGGGCGGCCGGGCGTACCTCGTGGAGAACGCGCTCGACGAGGGCGAGGGGCCGCTGTGGGTGTGCCCGGGGTTCCTGCGGGAGCTGGCCGAGGACGCGCTCGGGCAACTGCGGCCGCGGTACGCGGAGTTGTTCGGGCGGCGAGACACGAGCGGCCTGGACGCCACGTTCGTACGGTCGGACGGCAGGCTGGACATCGACGCGCTGACCCGGGTGGTCGTCGCGGCCGACGAGTACTCCGCCTCGGGCGAGGCCGGCGAGAACGCGGGGCTGTGGGCCGCCCGCCGGCACGCGTCCGCCACCGATCCGCACGAACGGCTGCTCCTGCTGCACCTCGCCCTGTGGTGCGCCTCCGTCTTCGACCTGCCGTACGGCGTGGGCCGCGAGGTGCGCGCGCTGCTGCGCTCCGTGGAGCAGGAGCCGCTCGACCACGACTGCCCGCACGGTGACGGCCACCCGGACTCGGGGCTGCGGGACAACGCCTACCGGCGCGCCGAGATGAAGCCGCACCTCGATTACCTGTACGCGCCGGGGGAGTTCACGGCGCCGGAGGATGCGTCTCCGGCGGACGCGTGGGCCTGCCCGAAGCTGCTTGCGGCGTGGGCGCAGGGGCCGATCGAGGAGATGGACGAGCGGTACGAGCAGATGGACGAGGAGGACGGCGACGACGCATCCGTCCTCCGGTGAGCAGGTGCGCGCCGCGTCGGCGTCCGTGGACGAACTGATCGAGGCCTGGGACGAGATGAGGGAGTCCGTCGACCTGGACCCCTCCGCGTACGACCGGCTCGTCCTGCAGTGCGCCCGCGAACTGTCCGCCGACCCGGGCGGACCGCTCGCCCACCACTGGACGACGGGTCTGGTGATGGGGCTCGGGTACCTGGCCACGGACCCGGGGGCCGGTGTGGCCGAGGCGGCCTTCGACGCGGCGCGGGCCGTCGATGCCGCGTCGCGGGACCTCTCCAGGACCGTCGACGTGGCCCTGAATCTGTCCCTGCGGGCCGCGGCGCTGAACGAGGCCGAGGCGGACGGCACGGTCGGCATCCAGGAACTCATCGAGGGGCTGACCGGCGCCTTCGAGCGTGCCCTCGGCCTGCTCGACCGCGCGGCCTGCACCCATGACGCCCACCCCGAGCTGCCTGCCGACTGCACCCAGACCTTGTCGATCGGCATACATCTGGCCAGTGCCCGGGGCCGCGCGACGTACGAGAGATGGCCCGAGGAGTGGGCGATTCCCCTCGGCACGGCCCTGTGCCCCGCCTTCGTCGCCGCCGTGGCCGAGGACTCGCTGAGACGACTGAGGAACACCCCATGACGTACGAAGAGTTGGTCCGCGCCTGGAGCGGGGTCGCGTACGACCGGCTGCCCGCCGAGGAACAGGACCGGCTCGCCCTCGACTGTGCGCGGGAGATGGTGGCGGCGGCCGGTGGCGAGCGGGCGTATCGGTGGGTGCTCGGGCAGGTCCTGATGCTGCCGCACACCGAACTGGCCGGCGGGGATGTGCCGCAGGTGGTGGCGGGCGCGGCGCGTGCTGTGCGGCGGGCGACTTCCGTCGCGGACTGTGCTCACGAGGAGCACCCGTACGACGAGGAGTGGGTGGACCTGGCCGACTGGATCCCGGACGCGCTGCGCATGCTGGCCGACGACCGCCTGGAATGGCTGGACAACTACGACAAGGACGTCTGGCTCTGCCCGCGTACCGTCGACGCGTTCGCGGCCATGATCCTGGGCGTGCTGGAACCCGGCTCGGCTCCGGAGGCTCCGCCGCTGCTGCCGTTCTCGGACCGGCGCGTCATCGAATCGTTCACCGCGGTCCTGGAGGGCTACCCGCAGGCGGGTACGGACATCGGCTGGGAAGTCGCCTGCGCAGGACAGGAGTTGGCGCGGTCGCGGGGAGAAGACCGCGCGGGCCGGGTGATCGCGGCCGCCGCGCTGACCTGGTGGCGCGGGACCGCCGAGAGCTCCGACGCGGCGTATGACGCCCTCGTGCGGGGGTTCGAGACGGTGCTCGCCGCAATCGTGGACCCGCCGTGCTCCCACGATGAGCACCCCGCCCTGCCGCGGTGGGCAACCGACGCCGTCAGTCTGGGAGTTCACCTCAGCAGCCCCGGCGGACGCGGTGTCTACGAGCGGCACGGTCCCGGTCTGAAGAACCCGCCGCCCCTCGAGCCGCTGCTCTGCCCGCAGTTCACGGCGGCGGTGGCAAGGGACTCGCTGGCCCGGCTCCGGGAGATGCGTGCGGAGCCGGGCGCCGACGAGACTCCCTAACCCGCCTTCCGTACCGCCGTCACCGCCTTGCGGGCCGCGACCAGGATGGGGTCCCAGACCGGGGAGAACGGCGGGGCGTAGCCCAGGTCGAGGGAGACCATCTGGTCGACCGTCATGCCCGCCGTGAGGGCGACCGCCGCGATGTCCACGCGCTTGGCGGCGCCCTCGCGGCCGACGATCTGGACGCCGAGCAGCCGGCCGCTGCGGCGTTCCGCCAGCATCTTGACCGTCATCAGGGCCGCGCCCGGGTAGTAACCCGCCCTGTTGGTCGACTCGATGGCCACCTTCACGTACTGCAGGCCCGCGGCCCTCGCGTCCTTCTCGCGCAGGCCCGTGCGTGCGATCTCCAGGTCGCAGACCTTGCTGACCGCCGTACCGACGACGCCCGGGAAGGTGGCATAGCCGCCGCCCGCGTTGGAGCCGATGACCTGGCCGTGCTTGTTGGCGTGGGTGCCGAGGGCGATATGGCGTTCGCTGCCCGAGACCAGGTCGTGCACCTCCACGCAGTCGCCGCCCGAGAAGACGTTCTCGTGCCCGCGCACCCGCATCGCGCGGTCCGTGAGCAGTCCGCCGTGGGTGCCGAGGGGCAGGCCCGCCTCGCGGGCGAGCTCGGTCTCCGGGCGTACGCCGATGCCGAGGATCACCACGTCGGCCGGGTACTCGGCGTCCTCCGTGGCCACGGCGCGGACCCGTCCGTCGTCGCCGGTGAGGATCTTGGTGACCTCCGCGTCGTTCACCATCTCGATGCCCATCCCCGCCATCGCCTCGCCGACGAGGCGGCCCATGTCGGGGTCCAGGGTGGCCATGGGCTGCGATCCGCGGTTGACGACGGTGACCTCGTAACCGCGGTTCATCAGCGCCTCGGCCATCTCGACGCCGATATAGCCCGCGCCGACCACGACGGCCTTGCGCCCCTCCGTCCGCTGCAGGGTGTCGAGCAGGGCCTGGCCGTCGTCGAGGGTCTGCACACCGTGCACGCCAGGGGCGTCGATGCCCGGCAGCTGCGGGCGGACGGGCCGGGCGCCGGTGGCGATCACGAGCTTGTCGTACGAGGTCCAGTACTCCTCGCCGGATGCCAAGTCCTTGGCCCGTACGCGCTGTTCGGCCACGTCGATGCGCACGACCTCGGTCTGCATCCGCAGGTCGATGTCCCGCTCACGGTGCTCCTCCGGGGTGCGGGCGATCAGCTCGTCGCGCTCGGCGACGTCGCCGCCCACCCAGTACGGGATGCCGCAGGCCGAGAAGGACGTGAAGTGGCCGCGCTCGAAGGCCACGATCTCCAGCTCGTCGGGGCCCTTCAGCCTGCGTGCCTGGGACGCCGCGGACATTCCCGCGGCGTCTGCTCCGATGACCACCAGTCGTTCGCTCATGCGTTCACGCTACGTCGAGGCTCGGACAACTAGCTCGGGAGTACCACGTTCTGGCCCACCGACAGCTTGTCCGGGTCCTTGATGTCCGGGTTCAGGCGGCGGAGTTCGTCCACCGACGTGCCGTATGCCTCCGCGATCCAGCCCAGGGTGTCGCCCGCGCGGACCGTGAACGTGGGGGGAGCGCTCAGGCGGGCGGCGATCGACGTGCGGAAGGAGTCCATCGAGATGCCCGGGCCCTTGGGGTCGATCTTGCCGGGCTGCCATTCGGAGTGGCCGATCACCGAGGTCATGCCGGTGGTGCCCCAGCCGTGCGCCCTGCACAGTGCCGCACCGACCCGTACGACCGCGTCCACCTGCGCGGCCGGCCAGGGGTCCTTGCCGTCGCCGAGGTTCTCGCACTCGAAGCCGTAGAAGTGCCGGTTGCCGTCCTTGGACGCCTCGTTCACCTTGGGCAGCGGGCCCTCCGCGATCACCGCGTCGAGGACCGCAGGGTCGCCGAGGCCCGCGTGGTTGGCGCGCCCGTACCCGATCACATGGACCGTGCCGTCCTTGGCGATCACGGCGTGGCACAGCGGGCCCGGCAGATCGCCGTGCCCGTCCACGCAGAGCTTGACGGTGGCGTCGGTGCCGCGGGTGACGGTGTGGTGCACCATCACCCCGTTCACCGGGCCCCACTTGCCCTTGTGGTTGCGGTTGCGGGTGCGCCAGCCGTCGTGCTCGACGACCTTGACGCCCTCGCCCTTGAGCGCGGCCACAAAAGCGTCGGCGCTGAGCGGATCAGCCACGGGAAGTTCCTTACTTCGGCGGGAGCTTGAGCTACTTCGGCGGGAGCTTGAGCTTCTGACCGACCGTGATGTGGTCCGGGTTGGGGATGCCGTTGAGCTGGGCGATCTCCGGATAGCGCGCGGCGTTGCCCAGTTTGGTCTGCGCGATCGCACCGAGCGTGTCGCCCGCCTTCACGGTGTACGTGGAGGGGCGGGGCGCGGCCTTCTTGGCGGTCGTCTTGCGGGCGGTGGTCTTCTTCGCCGCCGTCTTCCGAGCCGTCGACTTCTTCGCACCGCCCGCCTTGGCGACACCATGGCTCGCGAGATACGCCATCGGGTCGGTGTGGCTGTTGTAGTTGTTCGCCGTACGGGCCTCGAAGTGCAGATGCGGGCCGGTCACATTGCCGGTCGCGCCCGACAGGCCGAGCCGCTGCCCGCCGGCCACGCCCTGGCCGGTCTTCACCTCGACCGAGCTGAGGTGGGCGTACAGCGTGAAGCGGCCGTCGGCCATCTGCACGATCACGCAGTTCCCGTACGCGCCTTGGTCACCGGCGACCACCACCGTGCCCGGGCCCACCGAGTTCACCGGGGTGCCGGTCGGGCAGCCGAAGTCGACGCCGGTGTGGAAGCCTGCGGCCCAGCCGCCGGGCTGCTTGTACTTGGCGGTCACGCGGCCCTTGCCGACCGGCATGGTCCAGGAGCTCATCTTCCGTGTCCTCTCGGGTGGTTGGGGGCGGGGTCTCGGGGGCTGAGGGGCGGGTGTTGTCAGTGGTGGCCGATAGCCTGGAAAGGGCTTCGGCCCCCGGGAGGGAGGGGACTGTCCGGCCCGCCGCTACAGGAGCAGCCCGAAGACGGTCGCGATCAGCAGCAGGATGGTGACCACCGGCCAGTACAGAAGACGTGCGGCCGCGTTGCCGCGCCAGTCGACCACCGGGACGGTCTTGTTCGCGGTGTGCTCGATGGCGTTCAGGGCGACCAGGCCGATCACCAGGTAGAGGATGAAGTAGAAGTACTCGGCGTAGACCACGCCGTCGGACTGCGTCTCCGCGCGCAGACCGCTGTGCTGCACCGAGACCACCAGCATCATCGAGCCGCAGAAGCCGATCACGGCCCAGGTCGTGAAGCCGGAGAGACTGCGCCGGTCCGAATCCGTGGTGATCACGAAGAGCGAGCCGAAGACGAGGAGCGCGATCACGAGCAGCGGCACGAGCCGGTTCAGGAGCGGGCTCAGATACTGCCGGCCGACACCGATCGAGTACGTCAGCTCGGAGTGCGTGCCGTCGACGGCGCGCTGAGGCCGCCCATAAGTGGTCCGGTCGGCATCCTGCGCCATGCCGTACGTGGTGAACTGCGCCTTCCAGTCGCCGCCGACGAGCCCGCTGTAGATCCCGTAGTTCTCGTCCGGGTCCCAGGGCGGATACGCGGAGAAGTCGGGCACGAGGACCGTGTCGACGGCGCGGGGCCACATGACCAGCCAGACGGCCTGGTTGTCGAGCGGGTAGTGCGTGTAGTCGAAGGCTTCGCGGAGTGTGGTCTTCAGTCGCCAGCCGACGACCTGGCCCTCGGGGGTCTCGTCCCGGTAGAACTCGTCGCCCACACCGCCGTCGATGGCGTCCGGGAACTCCACCTCCGGCCGCGTCACGTCCTCGCCGGCCGGCAGATGCTGCCAGAGGAAACCGGTGAGCCGGACGTTGTTGGCGCCCGTGAACTCCATGGTCTCGATCATCACGCCGGTACGGATCTGCCGCTTCTCGCCGTATCCCTGCCGCGCGAGCACGGCCGTGGCCTGGTCCTGGGTGGACACCCGTGAGCCCAGGGCGCTGTCGAGCGAGTGCCCGGTGCCGACCGCGACCCAGATGAACGCCGTCGCGAGGACACAGAGCGAGCTCACCACCATGGCCATCCAGCCGAGGCGGCGCGGCCGCGCGGGGGAGGGGCGGAGCAGCAGGGCGGCGATGATCGACAGGCCGAGTACCGCGCAGACCACGGTCACGGCCGCGCGTGTGTGGTGCGGGCTGAAGTCGTGCAGCGGATTGCCGAGGCCGCTCGCCGCGACCGCCGCGATCACCAGCAGGGCCACCGCCACGACGGCGGCGAGCACAGTGCGGGGCTTGCGGGCGGCAGGCGGCATCGGCACCTCACGGCTGTGGGGGCGGGACTCCTGCCAGCTTCGGCGGCAGGAGTCCCGCTCTCACTCGCTGCGGGGCCGAACGGGTGACATCAGGAGTCCGGACCTCCCGGGGCCTTCGGGGGCGTGGACGGGCTCTGACCAGGTGTTTCACCCGGAGACTGCGGGGCGGTTCCAGGGCCGCCGCCGAGGCCTGTGCCGGGACCGCCGCCGAGGCCGGGGCCGCCCGCCGGCTCCAGGACCGGGGTGCGGCGGCGCGGCAGCCGCGCGGCGAGCACACGCCAGAGAAGGAAGAGCAGCAGCAGGACGGCCGCCCACGGGGCGATCGCGGCGAGGACGATGACGATCCACTTCGCCACGCTCACGAGCGCGTTCCAGCCGCCCGACAGCGCGTCGAGGAAGCCGGGGTCGTCGTCGTCCTTCGGCTCGGGCTTCTCGCCGGTCTCGTTGAGATGCAGCGTGATCGTGGCGAGGCTTGTGCGGTCCTTGAGGGAGGCCTGCTGGGCGAGCAGGGACTCCAGGTCCGCCTGCCGGGTGCTCAACTCCCCTTCCAGTGTGACCACATCGCTCAGCTTGGTCGCCTTGTCCATCAGCTCACGGATACGCGCGACGCTCGCCTGCTGCGTCTTGATCCGGCTGTCCACGTCCACGACCTGCTCGGTGACGTCCTCGGCGTTCTCCTTGCGCTCCAGGAGCTTGCCCGTGCCTTCGAGGTCCTCGAGCACCTGGCCGTAGCGCTCCTGCGGGATGCGCAGGACGATCCGCGAGCGCTCGTTGCCCTTGCCGTCGCGGTCCGTGGTCTCACTGCCGACGATCCCGCCGGCGTTCTCGGTGGTCGTGCGCACCTTGTCGAGCGCGGACGGCACGTTCGAGACCCGGACCCGCAGGGTGGCCGTACGGATGATGTGCTGGGTGAGCTTCGGGTCCTTGGCCTGCTCGTCCGTCTTGCCGCCGCCCGGCGCGCCTTCGGCGCTGTCTGCCGCGCCGGCCCCGTCGGCCCTGCTGCCCTCTCCTGCCTCCTCGGGAGCGGCCACGCCGTTCTTGGCGTCACCGCCACTGTCGGAGTCCCCGGCCCCGACCCCGCTGCACCCCGCCCCCGCGAGGGCCACCGTCAGGAGCAGCGCGGCCATGGCCGTGCCCCGCCTTCTGTTCCTCCACGCTGCACGCATCTCGACGTCATCCCCCAAGGTCCGTTGGCTGTTGCTCCTTCGACGCCCAGCGTCCGGGAAACGTTTGGTGCCGGACGATTCCGAAGCGGTCACGGTCCGGACGCGAAAGGGGTGGTGCGGAGCGCCGGACGCCATCTGAGAGGCTGGGGCCATGCGCGAAACGGACACACGTACGGAACCTGGACACGTCGTGGTGATCGGCGGGGGTATCGCAGGGCTCGCCGCAGCCCACCATCTGCTGCAGCGCGGTGCCCGCGTCACCGTCCTCGAAGCCTCGGACCGGCTCGGCGGCAAGCTGCACGCCGGTGAGATCACGGGTGTACGGGTGGACCTGGGCGCCGAGTCGATGCTCGCGCGCCGCCCGGAGGCCGTCGCGCTCGCGCGCGAGGTCGGCCTCGGCGAACGGCTGCAGGCACCGGCCACGGCGAGCGCCTCGCTGTGGACGCGGGGCGCGCTGCGGCCCATGCCCAAGGGGCATGTGATGGGTGTGCCGGCCGATGCGGACTCGCTGGCCGGCGTGGTGTCCGAGGAGGGGCTCGCCCGCATCGCGCGCGAGAGCGAGCTGCCGCCGACCGAGGTCGGCGAGGACATCGCGGTCGGTGAGTACGTGGCGGCCCGGGTCGGGCGCGAGGTCGTCGACCGCCTGGTCGAGCCGCTGCTCGGCGGGGTGTACGCGGGAGACTCGTACCGCCTTTCGCTGCGGATGGCCGTACCGCAGCTGTACGAGGTGGCGCGGGCCGGCGGGTCCCTGCTCGACGGGGTGCGGGAGCTGCAGGAGCGCGCGGCCGCACGCCAGGCGGCCGGCCCGGTGTTCATGGGCATCGAGGGCGGGGTCGGTCAACTGCCGCTCGCCGTGGCGGAGTCGGTGCGGGCGCGGGGCGGTGAGATCCGTACGGGGACCCCGGTGACCGGGCTTTCACGGGACGGCGGCTGGACCGTCCGTACCGCAGAAGGCACCGTGCAGGCGGACGCGGTGGTCGTCGCGCTGCCCGCCCCGCAGGCCGCGCGGCTCCTCGACACCCTGGCCCCCGCCGCCGCCACGGAACTCCGCACCGTCGAGTACGCCTCCATGGCGCTGACCGCCCATGTCTTCCGCCGTGACGAGACCGATCTGCCGCCGGGCAGCGGCTTCCTGGTCCCGCCCGTCGACGGACAGCGCATCAAGGCCGCCACCTTCGCCTCGCAGAAGTGGCAGTGGATCGCCGACGAGGACCCCGAGCTCGTCGTCGTACGGACCTCCGTCGGGCGGTACGGCGAGACGGAGATCCTGGAGCGCGAGGACGGCGAGATCGTCGAGATCTCCCGCGAGGACCTCAAGTCCGCACTCGGCGTGACCGCCGAGCCGGTCGCCTCACGCGTCATCCGCTGGAACAACGGGCTGCCCCAGTACCCCGTGGGCCACCAGGCCAAGGTCGCCCGCATCCGTGAGCACCTCGCCCACCTCGAGGGCCTCGCCGTCTGCGGAGCCGCGTACGACGGAGTGGGCATTCCGGCCGTGATCGCGAGCGCACGGGCCGCCGCCGACCAGGTGCTGCAAGGCACAGGTCAGCTGAGCGTGAACCCGGGCGAGACCATGTTCGGCGGCGCGGGACAATAGCGGCATGAGTGACGCCCCTGAGAAGATCCCGAACGCCGGCAAGAAGGCCAAGGACCTCAACGAGGTCATCCGCTACACGCTGTGGTCCGTCTTCAAGCTGCGCGATGTGCTCCCCGAGAACCGGGCCGGTTACGCGGACGAGGTGCAGGAGCTGTTCGACCAGCTCGCCGCCAAGGACGTGACCGTGCGCGGCACCTACGACGTCTCCGGTCTGCGCGCCGACGCCGACGTCATGATCTGGTGGCACGCGGAGACCGCCGACCAGCTGCAGGAGGCGTACAACCTCTTCCGCCGCACCCGGCTCGGCCGCGCGCTCGAGCCGGTCTGGTCGAACATGGCGCTGCACCGCCCCGCGGAGTTCAACAAGTCCCACATCCCGGCGTTCCTCGCCGACGAGACGCCCCGCAACTACGTCTCGGTCTATCCCTTCGTGCGCAGCTACGACTGGTACCTGCTGCCCGACGAGGACCGCCGCCGCATGCTCGCCGACCACGGCAAGATGGCCCGCGGCTACCCGGACGTGCGCGCCAACACGGTCGCCTCGTTCTCGCTCGGCGACTACGAGTGGCTGCTCGCCTTCGAGGCCGACGAGCTGTACCGCATCGTCGACCTGATGCGTCACCTGCGCGCCTCCGAGGCGCGGATGCACGTACGCGAAGAGGTGCCGTTCTACACCGGCCGCCGCAAGAGCGTCGCCGACCTGGTGGCCTCGCTCGCCTGACATACACGGGCATACGAAAGGGCCGCAGCCGGACATCCGGCTGCGGCCCCTTCGCTTACGGGGACGGCTACTTGGCCGCGCCCGCCGGCTTCGGCTCCGGGTGCGGGGCGCAGGCCGCCGCGCGCCGTACCGGCAGCTGGCCGTTGATGAGGTACGCGTCCATGTGCCCGTTGATGCACGGGTTCGGACCGCCGCTGATGCCGTGCGTACCGGCCTCGCGCTCGGTCACCAGGGCCGAGCCGGGCAGCCGCCGGTGCAGTTCGAGCGCACCCTCGTACGGGGTGGCCGCGTCGCGCTCCGCCGCCATGATCAGCGTGGGCGGCAGCGCGCCCTCGGCGACCCGGACGTCCACCGGCCGCTGCCGGGGCGCGGGCCAGTAGGCGCACGGCAGGTTCATCCAGGCGTTGTCCCAGGTCTCGAACGGGGCGATACGGGCCAGACGGCTGTTGTCGCGGTCCCAGACGCGCCAGTCGGTCGGCCAGGGCGCGTCATTGCACTCGACGGCCGTGTAGACGGCGTTGCCGTTCTCGTCCTCGGCCGCCGCCTCCGGGTGGTTGGAGGCCTGCGCGACCAGCGGCTTCTCGTTGCCCTTCAGATACTCGGCAAGGGCGTGCGCACGCTGCGGCCAGTAGTCGTCGTAGTAACCGGCCTTGAGATACGCGGCCTGCAGCTGGGCCGTGCCCACCTTGCCGCCGGCCGGCTTCGCGGCGATCTGCGCCCGCGCCTTGTCGTAACTGCGCTGCACCTCCTCGGGCGTGCTGCCGAGCCCGTACGTCTTGTCGTGCTTGGCGACCCAGGAGCGGAAGTCGGCCCAGCGGCGCTCGAACGCGAGCGACTGGTCGAGGTTGTTGCGGTACCAGATCTGGTGCGGCGCGGGGTTGACCGCCGAGTCGAAGACCATGCGGCGCACGTGGGACGGGAACATCGTCGCGTACACGGCGCCGAAGTACGTACCGTACGAGGCGCCCACGAAGTTGAGCTTCTTCTCGCCGAGCGCGGCCCGCAGGACGTCCAGGTCGCGGGCGTTGTTGAGGGTGTTGTAGTGCTGCAGCGCGTCGCCCGCGTTCTTCAGACAGCCCTGCGCGTACGCCTTGGCGCGGGCGATCCGCTCCTTCTTGAAGGTCAGGTCCGGGTCGCTCGGCGAGACGGTGGGCGCCTTCGCGAAGTCCTTCGGGTCCTGGCAGGACAGCGGCGCCGAACGGCCCACGCCGCGGGGGGCGTAGCCGATCAGGTCGTAGGCGCGTGCGATGTTCTTCCACTCGGGCATGGAGCCGACGAACGGGAAGTACATCCCGGAGGCGCCGGGGCCGCCCGGGTTGAAGACCAGGGCGCCCTGGCGCTCGTCCTTCTTGCCGGCCGCCGGCATACGGCTGACCGTCAGCTTCAGCTGACGGCCTTCCGGCTGGGCATAGTTGAGGGGAACGAGCATCGTGCCGCACTGGATGGGCGAGGGCAGACCCTCCACCGTCGGGCACTTGCCGAACGTGATCCCGGCGGCCGCGGCGCGCTCCGCGGCGAGGGCGACCCCGCGCATCTCGGACGCGCCTGCGGGCGGCTGGTCCGCGGGGACGCCGCCCGCAGGGCCGACGGAAAGAACGGTCAGGGCCAGTGAGCCGGCGAGGCCGTACAGGAGAGGCGCTCTCATCGCGCTGCGGCATCCCTTCGAGCGGTACAGGGTGGGGTGAAAGGGATACTTCGGCGGTCAGTTGAGCTTGGCAAGCACCGGGTGCGGCGCTGTCGGGGCAACAACCCCGATGCGCGAGTGCGGGGCTGTCCTCAGGCGCGGTCAGGTGTCGCGGTCAGGTGCGCAGGCCGCTGCCGTACGGCGCGCGGCGGGTGGCGTCGAGGAGCGCGTGGATCTGCGGCCTGACCTCGTCGGGGTGGTCGACGGGGGAGGAGAACGGCAGCCGTGCGTCGGTGTGGGTGTCCGCGTATTCGAGGCGGAGGGTCATGCCGTAGCGGTCGAGGGCGACGGGCAGCACCCGCAGCAGACCGGGCCGCGGATACGGCCGTACGAGACGGACGAGCAGTGGGACGAGTTCGCTGTGCCGGTCGACGAGATGGGTGAGCATGCCCGCCTCACAGGCCGCGAGCGGATCGGCCTCGCACGCGTGGAGTTCTTGCAGCGTGACGAAGGTGCGTCCCCGCTCGGTCTCCAGGAGCGCCTGGCCGTACTCCATGCAGAAGCTTTCCGTGGCGTGCGCCGCGTAGGGCGCCTCCAGGATCCCCGTCACGGTGAGCCGGGCGCGCAGCCGGTCGCGTACCGCGGTGGGCGCGATGTCCGTGAACTCCAGGCGCACCGGCGTGCGTCGGGCCTCGGGGTGCAGCGCCGCCTCGGCGGGATCGTGCAGATGGACATGGCCCATGGCGTCGGAGCCGTCGAGCCGGTGCACCTCCTCCGCCCGGCCGTCCGCGACCACGGACATGGAGTGGGCGGTGGCAAGGAGGGTGCGGACCCGCTCGGCCGCGGTGGGTTCGAGGGCGCGGACGCGCTCGGCGGGGTCCGGCTGCGGCGTGCGGGGGCGGTAAAGGCGCATGGATGTTCTCCCGAGGGCAGGTGGAGACGCCCGAGTCGCAGTCCCTTGCGACTTAGGCATGCCTAACCTAACCCCATGGGGGAGGTGGAGGGAAACCCCTGCGCCGAGCCGTTGCGCCGAACTCCTGCGCCCGGCTGTCAGCGGCCCTTGTCGAACGCGGCGCGCAGCGCGGGGTCGGTCACGGCGCGCGGACCCCGTACCGCCACCGCCGTCAGGAAGCCGCGCTCGTCGTCGGGGCGGTCGGTGTCGAGCATGCCGAGCAGCTGCTGGCCCTCGCTCGAAGCCCAGCGCGTGTACGGGTGCACCTCGAAGCGCGCTATCGCCAGGCAGCCCAGCGTCAGGATCAGCGGGAGCAGGAACCAGGCGACCAACGGGCCCATGCTGCCCTCGTGATGGGGCCACATCAGCAGTGATACGGCGCCGAGCGCGACCACCGCGAGGGCCGCGGCCTGCACCTGGCGCACCGCAGCCTCGATACCGCCGCGTGCCCCGTCCGGTACGGCGAGTCCCGCGGACGTGAGGCGTTCGGCGAGGCTGTGCACCGCCTCGCCGCCGGCGGCGCGATGCCGTACGGGAGCTATCGGCGACTGGCCGTCCGGTCCGAACGCACCGAGCACCGAGCGCTCCAGATCGTCCTTGCCGTCGGGGTCCACGACGGTGGCCCAGCCCGTGTGCGCGAGCAGCAGCCGGCGCTGGCGGGCCATCGCGATCATCGTCGTGGCGGCGACGCGGTCGGGGCCGCCGGATAGGAAGGCCGCCTCGTAGATGCTCAGCTCGGCCTCGAGGCGCGCATCGGCCGGGTGGCCGGCGCCGCGGCTCGCGACGAGGCAGAGCCTGATGCAGGCGATGCCTGCCACGGCCCAGGCGAGGAGGAGGAAGGGGACCCAGAACATGGCGGTGTTTCTATGGGAACGGGCGGGTGTTGCGCCATGGGGTGTTCATTATCCGGACGTCAGGTGACGGAAATGTGACCAAGCGTTGTTCCGCTATCCACCAGTATCCGTCGGCTTCGGGTGGGATGCGCACCCGAAGCCGACGGACACGGAGAGTTCCGGTGTGCTCCTGCGGGTGTGCACCTACGAGGAGCTGCCGCAGCTGGAGCCGCCGCCTCCGCCGCAGGAGGAACCCCCGCTGCTCGACCCGCAGCTGGAGCTCGAACCGCCCCCGCAGGAGCTGCTGCCGGACGAGCAGCCGCCGCCGGAGCTCCAGCCGCTGTCGCCGGACGAGGATCCGCAGGAGGAGCCGCCGCACGCCGAGTGGCCTGAGCCGCCGCCGCACCAGCTCACCGTGGTCGCGAACAGCACCGGGCCGGGGTCCGTGGAGGTGGACGAAGCCTGGTAGCGGGCGCCGGGGCCGGTGGAGTTGGTCAGCCGCAGGTACAGGGCACGGTCCGGGATCTGGGTCCGGCCGTGCAGGGCGACCCGGACCGCGAGGTCCGTGCTCGACTCGTGGATGCGGCGGTACCGGGCCAGGGCGGCGCGTCCCTCGGTGGTGATCCGCAGGTGCGGTGTGCCGATGACCACGAGGAGCGCGATCAGGCCGAACACGGCGAGCGGGACGGCGGCGAACGGTTCGACCAGCGCCCCCACGCACAGCACCAGACCGATCACGGACAGCGGAAGTCCGGGGCGCGACGGGGGATTCGGGTCGGTCGGCCGGCGCGCCAGACCACGATCCGCCAACGCGTCCCCGAGCGCCTGTACGGCGGCTGAGCGCATGACCGCGATCCGCAGCCAGTACAGCGAACTGGTCGGTGTGGTGCGGAAGGCCTCGAGGAAGCCCGCCTCGACGGGGTGGCGCGGCGCGAACTCCCGTACCGACACGATGCCCGGGTCCCGGATCTCGATCCGTCCGTCGGACGCCAGGACCGCGAGCACGGTGTCGGCGACACGTCCGGGGCCCGCGCTGAGGAAGGCCGCCTCGTACGCGTCGTTGATCGTGCCCTGCGGTCGCGCCGGCTCGTGCCGTGCGCGGAACCTGCGGACGAGGTGGACCAGGCACGGCAGACCCACGGCCGCGCTCATGACGTAGGCGAAGATCTCCATGCGGTCAGCCCCTTCCCAGAGCGAGTCGTACACGGCGCGCGATCCGTGCCACAGGACGCTGAGACAGCGGCTTCGGGCCGACGCGGTCCAGCCACCAGTCGGTCAACGCACGGCGTGCGTCCGGGTCTTCGGGCTTTCCGGCCGCGAGCAGGTGCTCGGTGAAGTCGAGCGCGTCATGGCGGTAGCCGTTGGTCATGGGCCGCCTTTGCGCGTACGAGACGAACGCGGGCCGGTAGATGTCGCCGAGGATCACCGGGAGTTCGGGCGCGACCTTCGCGACCACGTCCGCCCGCTTGCCGATCAGCGCCCGGCTCTGCACGGCGAGCCGCTGCCGGTCGAAGCCTTCGGGCGCCGGGGTCCCGGCGACCAGGGCCGAAAGCAGCGAGGTCTGGGCGAGCGCGAGGCGGTCGCGGGCCGGTTCGGTGGACGCGCCGGTCGGTGCGGCGGGCCGCGGCGGCTCCGAAGTGACGGGTGCGGCAGGGCGGTTGACCCGTACCGTCTCGCGGATCGCGTCGAGCTCGCGCTCCAGCTCCGCGGGCTCGGGGAAGTGCTCGTCGCGCTCCAGGAGCACACCGGGCGGGGTCACGCGGGAGGCGAGGTCGGCCAGGATGTCGAGCACCGGCTGCGGCACCGGGTGCGCGTGGCTGTCGTGCCAGACGCCGTCCCGCTCGAAGCCGCCGGCGACGTGCACGTACGCGATGGCCTCGACCGGCAGCTCGGACAGGGCCTTCGCAGGGTCCTCGCCGCGGTTGACGTGGTTGGTGTGCAGATTGGCCACGTCGATGAGCAGCCGTACGCCCGTGCGCTCCACGAGCTCGGTGAGGAACTGCCCTTCGGTGAGCTCCTCGCCGGGCCAGGCGACGAGCGCGGCGATGTTCTCCAGGGCGAGCGGAACGGGCAGCGCGTCCTGGGCGATCCGTACGTTCTCGCAGAGCACGTCGAGCGCGTCCCAGGTGCGCGGCACCGGAAGCAGATGCCCGGCCTCCAGCGTGGTGGACGCGGTCCGCTCGCCTCCTGCCCGTACGAACGCGATGTGCTCGGTGACCAGCGGCGCGCCCAGGGCCTCGGCCCGCTCGGCGAGCGCGGTGAGCCGGCCGGCGTCGGGCCGCTCGGCGCCCCCGAGGCCGAGCGAGACGCCGTGCGGGACCACGGTCACGCCGCGCTCGCGCAGCCGTGTGAGCGAGTCGGGCAGATGGCCGGGGCAGGTGTTCTCCGCCACCACCTCCACCCAGTCGATCCCGGGCATCCGTTCCACGGCTTCGGCGATCTCCGGTCGCCAGCCGATCCCCGTACCCAGTACTGGAAGTGTCTTCATCTGTCGCCCCCCTTGCTCCTGCGGCTTGCACCTGTCCGGCCTTCTGGAGCACGACGCTGTGCTGTGCAGGTGTCATGGCCCCGGCGTGCGGCGGTGAATCCCTTCAGGGGGACGTTCAGAGCTTGATTTGAGGTTTCGCCGCGAGGTCTCGCCGTACGGGGCGGGGTCAGTCCCCGGGCTCCGGGCGGGAGGTGTTGATGTCTCCGGAGCCGGGAGCGGACGGCCGTGACGTGAAGGACTTGTCATCGGCGGTCGGTGAGACCGGCGGCGCGCTCGGCACCGGGTCGTCGGAGGGCGGCGGGGGGCCGGTCGGGCTCGCGGTGAGCTTGCCTGCGGCCTCGTCGGCGATGCCGTCGAAGTCGACGCGGCCGGTGCGTTCCAGCATGGTGATGTGGTCGAGCACGGTCTGGTTCGCGTCGGTCGCGAGCTGCCGTACGAGGGTGTTGCGCGTGGTGTGCCGTACCTCGGCGATCAGGGCGAAGACCTTGCCGTGCGCATTGCGCAGCAGATTCGCGAACTTCCGCTCGTACTCCACCCCTTCGGCGTCCGTCAGCTCCTTCAGCCAGCCCTGCTGCTGCTCGTTGGGCTGGTTGGGCAGCTCGATGGCCAGCTGCGCCGCCACGGAGCGCACCCGCCGGTCGAGATCGGTGTGGCCGACCACGAGATGGTCGCCGCACTCCTTGATCGACTCGGTCGGCGCGCGCTCGATGGCCTGCTGTCCGGCGGGCAGTTCCCACAGCCCTGCCAGCCGGACCTTCACTATGAAGTCACGGTCGGTCGCGGTCAGCGGCCCCCACTGCGTGGCGACCGTACCGGCGTCGACATTGGCCTGTCCGGTGCCCGAGCGGTCCGCGTACGACCAGACCGGAAAGGCGAGCGCGCCGAGCGTGGCCACGAGCGCCGCGATGATGAGGGCTGTTCCGTTGACGCGTCGCAGCAAGGGTGCCTCCCGGGGTAGTGCGTCGTTCCCGCACGAACCAACCGCCAACTGACCGGTCGTTCAACCGAGTTGGAAGTATTGAGAGATACGCAATGCCGGGATGTTGTGTTCAGAGTGACCGTGGCGGTTCCTGGTCGTCCGGTGACCAGTGAGGGTCGCGGCCGAGCAGGTTCAGGGTCGCGGTGAACGGGTCGGCGTCCTCGGGCGGCCGCAGCGCGGGCCCGAAGAACGGGGCCCGGCCCTCGTCGGGGATCCGGCGGGCGATGCGCAGCGCCGCCTCGCCCACGGCGGACGGCAGCCGGGGCGTGCTGCCGAGGGCGGCCGCCAGGTCCCACGCGTGCACCGCGGAGTCGAGCAGATGGAAGGATACGGCGACGCGGGCCGGGAAGGCGCCGCCGAGCAGGGGAAGGGTGAACGGCCGCTCCCCGCCGCCGTGTTCGGCGAACGGCACGATGAGTGCGGCCACCGATTCCCCGTGCGCGCGCACCGGATCCGTGCCGAAGGCCGCCGGCACCCGCCAGTGCGCGGGCAGTCCGCCTTCGCCCCGTGCGGCGGCCGCGTAGCCGTTGTTCTCGGCCGTCATGTGGGCGACCAGATCGCGGACCGTCCAGTCGGTGCAGGGGGTGGGACGGTCCCAGTCCTTGTCGTCCGTCATACGGACAAGTCGCAGTGTCTCCTGTACGGCGAGGCGGTCGAGCTCGACGTAGTCGGGCAGCCGGTTGTGGGTCGTCACGCTTCCTCCAGGTGAACGGGGGTGTGGAGCGCGGGAGTTGTGCCGATGAGGGGCCAGGGGGCGGCGCCGGTCAGCAGTGCGTGGGCCCGGGTCCACACCTCGTCCGGCTCGAAGTCCTCCAGCGCCCAGGAGGTGGCGCGCAGGGCGCCGCGCCCCCGGTGGGCCCGGACGGTCTCGATGTGGTCGGGGCGGCCCACGAACTCCTTGAGCGCGATGTCGTCGCGCCACACGGATACGGAGCCGGACCGCCGGCCGGCGAGGTCGGCCCAGAGCCACATGCCGAGCGCGCCCGGTGTCGTCGGCCAGGTGCGGCGCAGACGCAGTCCGGCGAGGGCGACGGCGGCGGCGTGCGCCCGGGTCCCGGCGGTGAACTCGGTGACGCTCACGTGGGCGCCGCACAGGGTCAGGGGGACGGGACCGTGCTTCCAGCGGGTGCGCAGCAGACGGGGTGGTCGGGACGCTCGGGTGGTCTCCATGCGCCGAGCTTAAAACTAAACGACCGGTCGTGCTACTTCTTTTTCAGCCTTCGAGAACCTTGCTGAAGGCTTCGAGAGAGCCCCAACACCCGGGCGTATCAGGAGATTTGAGGCACACGATCCGCATTCGTCGCGGCCGCGCGCAGCCGGGACACGATCCCGGTGCGCGCACGGTCGTACGGAGTGGAGGCGCCGGTGAGGAGCGAGTGGGCGTTGGCCGCCTCCTGCAGCGCCACGAGCTCGAAGGCCAGCTGAGCGGGGTCGATGCCCGGGTCGATCTCCCCGGCGGTCTGCGCCTCGGCGACCAGTTGCTCCACGTAGGCCATCCAGTGGTCGAGCGACCTCACGACGGCGTCGTGTACGGGGCCCTGGCGTGCGTCGAACTCGGCCATCACCGCGTAGAAGAAACACCCTCCGGGAAACACCCGGCCCTGCGAGTACCGCAGCCACTCCGCGCACAGCCGCGCCACCTTGCCCACGCCGGCGGGCAGGTCGGCGACCGGGGCGAGGACCTCGTCGCTGTAGATCCGTCCGGCGGCCCGGATCGTGGCGAGCTGCAGCTCCTCCTTGGAGCCGAACAGCGCGAACACCCCGCTCTTGCTGAGCCCGAGCTCGGTGGCGATCCGCCCCACCGACAGCGCTTCGAGTCCTTCGACGGAGGCGATGTCGACGGTGTGGCGCAGGACGAGGCGCCGGGTGCGATTCCCTCGCTCGACCCGCCCGTCGACCCCTTTGGCTGCTGCGGTCACCTGCGGTTGTTCCTCCTGGGTGCGTGCCTTCCTGGAAGCATAGGCGCACCGCGCGGGCGGGGGAGGCGGTGCGGGCGAGCGCGCTCCCGGGCGCCTGAGTCAGGTCGCCGTGCCGCCGGGGTGGATGGTGCGGGCGGTGACCAGAGGGTTGATGGGTACGACGAGTTGGGCCAGGGCCACGGTCACGAACTCCCGCGGCGCCCGCCCGCCGAGCAGCCCGTCCGCATAACGGAGGGCTTGGGCCGGGGAAAGGCCCCGCAGGCGCCCCCGAAGCATCCGCGCGGCCTGCAGACGCCCGTGCAGTCCGGCGGTCTCCCGCACCTCGTCATGCAGATCGTCCACCGCTGTGCGCACGGGAATGCCGCGGATGCGCGCGCGGTAGTCCGGCTCCCATTCCCCGGTCCGCTCGGCGACGGCACCGATCTCATGCAGGCCGCCGTCCACGCGGTCCACCAGATACGGCCCGTGGCCGACCAGCATGCTGCGCATGTCCCGTGTGCGGAGGTACTCCACGGACTGGACGTAGACCTTCCACACGAGTTCGTGCTCGGCGACGCGCAGCACCGCGACGGGCGCGGAGTCGATGCCGAGCCCGGCCTGGAACTGGTGCTCGCGGACCAGCTCGTCCTCGACGATGCGTACCGCGGTTTCCCGGTCGATCATTGGGGCAGCATCGCCGATGACCGTCGAGCCGACCAGCGAATTCGCCGCGCGAGGGGTGCGAGGGACGGTGCCGGAGACGGACTCTCAGACGTGGCCGGGCGCGGACTGGCCCAGGACGGCGGCCAGTTCGTCCTCGGTCAGGGTGAGGTCGAAGGTGTCCGTGAGGAGTGTGCCGAGCCGGGACGGCTCGATGTCCTTCTCCACCGTGATGCCGTCGGGGGTGTGGGTCTTCCAGGTGGTGCCGTCGAGCTGGTGGTGCTCGGGGCCGGTGAAGCGCTGGGCGAACAGGCGGGTGACGAACGGCGAGCGCGGGTGCGTGCCGACGTAGTGGCTGCCGACGCGGTAGTCGATCGGGTACTGCTGCACGGGGACGAAGGTGTTGCGCTCGAACCAGCCGTCGGCGCCGCGCTGTTGCAGTGACCAGACGTCGGTCAGCGGCCCGGTCCTGCGCAGGAGGCGGTAGTGCCAGCCGTCGGCCTCCAGGGTCGCGCCGTCGGCGAGTTCGATCGGGGCGGTCGGGCCGCTGCCGAAGCCCACGTCGCACAGCCGGAGGCGCGCGTCGCCGGGGAAGCGGACCACGACCATGGCGTGCGTGGCCGGCGTGACCTTGGACGGGTCGATCGTGACGCGCCCGGTGATCCCCGTGAAGTCGAACCCGAGCCGCTCCAGCGCGGCGGCGAAGAGCAGGACGTGTTCGAAGCAGTAGCCGCCGCGGCGCCGGCGCACCAGGCGTTCCTGGACCGAGGCGAGGTCGAGAGGCAGGGGGACGCCCCGGACGGCGTGCACGTTCTCGAAGGGGATCGAGGTGGTGTGGGCGCGCTGGAGCCGGGCGAGGGTCTCCAGGGTCGGCTCGCGCGGACCGTCGAACCCGATCCGCTCCAGATAGGCCTCGAGGTCCAGTTCCCCGCCCTGCCATACCAATGCCACTGCGTCCCCGCTGTTCATCCCGCACCTCTCGTACGTGTTCCGGTGCGGCTGCCTGCGCCCGCTTCCGTATGCGCGGCAGCCACCCTCACGAACCTAGCCTCCGTGCCGTACGGACCACCTCACCGGAAGGTCGGGACCGGCCTCCGCCGTTGGACCTAGGGCGTGCGGCGGTGGGAGCGGTGGGAGCGGTGGGCAGGGGCGGGGCGAGCGGCTACTTCTGCAGCCGTCCGATGGGGCAGTAGTGCAGACCGCCCTCGGAGACGACCGTGCACGAGCCCGGGGCGATCTCCGTGAAGCCCGCGTCGCGGACGACCGGGAGGCCGCTCGTCGTCAGGGCCGCCCATCGCTCGGGCGTCGCCGTGCGGACCGCGAGCGGGAAGCCCGCCTCGCGCCATGCGTCGCGGTCGGCGTCGGACAGTTCCCACCAGGCCAGTTGGGCGCCGTGGCCCGCCTGCGCCATCGCCTTGCCCGCCGACATGTCGACATCGGGGCTCATCCACAGGACCGGGGCGGCCGGGTCGGGCGCGGGCGGCTGCTCGGGGTCGTCGAGTTCCGTGCCCGAGACCTGGAGCTTGGCGAGCTCCTTGGGCCAGCCGTCCAGAGGGACCGGCGGGAAGACGCGGACCTCGGCGGACTTGCCGGTGACCGTGATGCCGGGCAGGGCCGAGGCCTTGCGCCACTCGCCGCCCCGAGCGCGCCGGACCACCTTGCGGATCCGCGCGTCCTGCCAGTCCGACATCGCCTGCGCCCACTCCCCGTCGCCGACCGAGCGCGGATCACTGAGCATCACGAGCACCGCACGGGCCGCCGTCTCCAGGGCGTCGGTGCGCGCCGGGGGAGCGGTCTTCTCCAGGCGGACGACGAGGGGGAGGACGAACTGAGGGGCCTCGTCCCGCGACACGTTCTCGTGCTGGAAGGGGCTGTCCGGGACCGGGGCACCGCCGGGCTCCTGGGAGGTGCTGGTGGCCGGGGCACCGCCGGGGTCCTGGGAGGTGCCGGTGGCCGGGGCGCTGCTGGGGTTCTCGCTGCTCACCCGCCCAGTCTGCCAAAGGCGGCACGGGCGCGATCCGGCCGTATACGAAAGTACGTCCGCCCTTGGCCCTTGGTCTCTTGGCGTCGTCGGGACCGCACGCCAGGATGCACAGCATGAAGAGCGACCTCTTTGCCACGCAGCACATGGCTCAGCCGGCCACCGTGCCGGGGATGAGCCTGCAGAACTCCAAGTCGATCAAGTACGTGGTCAACGGTGAGATGTTCGCCCGCCAGGGCGCCATGGTCGCCTACCGCGGAAGTCTGCAGTTCGAGCACAAGGGGCAGGGCGGGATAGGCGGGCTGCTCAAGCGGGCCGTCACAGGCGAGGGGCTGCCGCTGATGGCGGTGCGCGGCCAGGGTGAGGTCTGGTTCGCGCAGCAGGCCGCCAACTGCTTCGTCGTCGACATCGAACCGGGGGACGCGCTCACCATCAACGGGCGCAACGTCCTGTGCTTCGACCCGACGCTCTCGTACGAGATCAAGACCGTGAAGGGGGCGGGGATCGCCGGGGGCGGTCTGTTCAACAGCGTCTTCACCGGACACGGCAAGCTCGGCGTGATCTGCGAGGGCGAGCCGATCGTCATCCCCGTCACACCGCAGGCCCCGGTCTTCGTGGACACCGACGCCGTGGTCGGCTGGAACTCCTCCCTGCACACGTCCCTGCAGCGCTCGCAGAGCCTCGGCTCGATGGTGCGCGGCGGTTCGGGAGAAGCCGTACAGCTCAAACTGGAAGGGGAGGGATACGTCATCGTCCGCCCCAGCGAAGCCCCTGCCGTCCAGCCGAAAGCACATTGATGCCCCGCACGTTCCACCAGGTCGGACGCCGCTACGGGCTGCGCGGACCCTGGGTGCTGCACGCAGTCGGCCTCGCGCTGTCCGCCGGCACCCTGGTCCGCGTCGGCGGCGTCAACGGCTCAGGAAAATCAACTCTGTTGAGACTCGCGGCGGGCATCGACACCCCGAGCGCGGGCCGCATCGAGGGCAGGCCGCGCACCGCGTACGTGCCCGAACGCTTCCCGCCCGCACTGCCCTTCACGGCGTACGGCTACCTCACTCACCTCGGCCGCATCCACGGTCTGTCCCGGCGTACGGCGCGGCTCCGCGCGGAACACTGGCTCGACCGGTTCGGTGCGGGCGCCTACGGGGACATGCCGCTGTCCGAGCTGTCCAAGGGCACCGCCCAGAAGATCGCCGTGGCCCAGGCCCTGCTCGCCGAGCCGGAGTTGCTCGTCCTCGACGAGGCCTGGACGGGTCTGGACGCCGAGGCCCGCGACGCGCTGGACGACGCGGTGACCGAGCGGGTCGCCGGGGGTGCGACGGTGCTCTTCGTCGACCACGATCCGGGCCGGCTCGCGGGCGCGGTGACGGCGGCGTACGAGGTGTCGGGCACGTCGTTGGTCCCCGTGGCGCAGAGCGCGCCGCGCGTACGGATCGACGCGCAGGCACCTCCCGGGACGAAGCTGCCCGACGCACTCCCACCCGAGGCCACCCACGAGACCGACCCCTCGGGTACGGTCCGCTTCAGCGTGCCGGCCGCCCACTCGGACGCGCTGCTCCGCGCCCTGCTCACGGCGGCCGGCACCTGGCACATCCACCGCGTCCACCCTCTCGCCGCCCGGGAACGATGACCGCACTGCTCGGCTACCACACCGCCCTCCTCCTGCGCTCCCAACGCTGGCTTCCGCCCGTCGTGTTGTACGGGGCGCTGCTCGCCGTCGGCGTCGGCATGGGGGATCCCTTGCTGGACTCGCTCGGTTACGCGGCGGCCGCCCTGCTCCCCGTCGCCGCCTGGCTGGTCCGCATCTGCGCCACCCAGGAGCCGTACGCGGCCCGCCATGTCACCGCCACCGCGGCGGGCGGTCCCGTGCGGGCCCAACTCGCCGTCCTGGTCACGGCCCTGGCGGCCGCCGGGCTGCTCGGGGCGGTCGGCACGGTGCTCACCGTGCTGCTCGGCGACGCCCGTACCACCGACCGTACGGCGGCGATCCCGCTGCCCGGCGCGCTCGCGTCCGGCCTGCTCGCCGCCGCCGTCTGCGCCCTGACCGGGGCGGCCCTGGGCGCCCTGTGCACCTGGCCGGTCCTGACCGGCCGCGGCTGGTCCCTGGCGGCGCTGAGCCTCGGAGCGCTCCTGCTCCTGGTGACCGCGGGATCCCCGGCCCGTACCGCCGTCTCCGCTCTCATCAGCGGCTCCCGTACGGGCGATACACCGCTCTCGCTCCTGCCGCTCGCTGCGGCGGCGGCCGTCGCGACCGCGGCCGCGGCGCTCTCGTGCGGGCTCAGTTCACGGCGTACCTGAAGCTCAACTCGCCTCATACGCATAGGATTCGGGCCACCCGCCCTCCTCCGCGGGCTCCCACACCGAGCAGTCGTGCGCGAACAGCACCCGCCGCGGGTCGAAGTCGGCGAGGCGGTCCAGCCACGGCCGGTACGCGGGGAGAGGTTCGTGCGCACCGTGTGCCCGCGCCTCGCGGGCGAGCTGCTCCGCGGCGTAGTCGGAGGCGCGGTCGCGGGCCTGGCCGGCGAGAACCACCCCGCCGTCGGGGCGCCGGACGACAAGCGACTGGTGGCCGGGCGTATGCCCCGGCGTCGCGACCACCCAGACGTCCGGCCAGATCTCGGCGTCCCCGGTCAACTCCTCGTAGCGGACGCCCGGGAAGTCGACCAGCTCGTCCACCGTGTAGCCGCCCGCACGGGCAGTGGCCAGTTCCGTCGCCTGGACGACGACGGGTGTCCCGGCGAACAGGGGGTTGCCGCCGCAGTGGTCGAAGTGCAGATGGCAGTTGACGACGAGGGAGATCTCATCGAGTGAGACCCCGGCGGCCGCAAGCGCGTCCGGCAGGGGGCGGCGCCGAGGCCGGTACCGTGCCTCGGTCGCGGCGTCCGCCACGCCGATCCCCATATCGAAGAGGATCAGGCCCCGGTCGTGGCGGACCAGATAGGCGAGCGCAGACTCCACGCGCGGTGCGGCGCCGCCTGCTTCGGCGGCGGGGCGGATGAAGGTGCCGAGGTCGAGCCGGCGTATCGCGATGTCACTACCCATGCAGGCCATGGTGGCCATCGGCGGGAGCGAGCGCCCCGAGCTCTGCCGAAAGCAGAGCCGCCCGTCGCCTCACCCCGAGCAGGCCACCCGCTCCGCCTCCCGCCACTCGCATACGGGGCAGAGCGTGCTGCCCTTGGTGGACTCCGGGTACTCGGTGGGCTCGCGGCACAGCACGCACTCCGCGAAGGGCTCGTCCGTCACGCGGTTCGCGAGGGGCTCTTCCGTCACGTACTCGGGGAGGGGCTCTTCCGTCATGCCTCCAGCGTAGTTGTGCGCCGTACGACGCACTGCCGCCCGGACCGACTGCAGGTCCGGGCGGCAGCTGCCAAGGAGCAGGTGGATCAGATGCCCGACAGTTCCCTGCCCACCCGGGCGGGCGCCGAGGCGGATCCGTTGATCACGAACTGCGAGCCGGGCTCGATCAGGATGTCGCCGTCCCGCGAGTCGCTGATGTCGACGTTCGTCAGCGTCGCGCTGCCGCGCGCCCCGCCCATCGCGAGGATGCCCGAGCCGTTGTTGGACTTCGAGATCGTCACGTTCTCGATCTTCACGCCCGGCATCGCGCCGCCACCCGTCTTGAACTGGATGCCGTCGTACGTCGAGTCGTGGATGTCCGTGTCACGGATCGTGACGCCGGGGATGTCCGGACCCTGCGCGAAGAGCGTGATGGCGCCGAACTCCTGGTCCTCGTTCCAGAACGCACCGCCCGTGCGGTAGAGCCCGTTGTTCGCGATCAGCGTCTGACCCGTGAACGGAATCGGGTCGTGGTCGGTCGCGAGCATGATGCCCGGGTAGTTCATGGTGTCGTACACGAGGTTGTTCTCGATCCTGTTGCCGTAACCGCCGTACACCGCGATCCCGTTGGCCCGCCACGGCAGCTGGACGGTGTTGTTGCGGAACACGTTGTCGTGCCCGATGTCCACCGACGTGTCCTTCACGTACTTGCTGGCCCAGACCGCGAGCGAGTCGTCCCCGGTGTTGCGGAAGGACGAGTTGTAGACGGTCGAGTTACGGGTGCCGTTGGTGAAGTTGATGCCGTCCGCGTACGTGTTGCGGATGCGCATCCCGCTGAACTCCAGGCCGTCGCCCGGGTTCCACAGTTCCGGGATGTTGGAGTAGTCGCGGCCCACCCACGCGCCGACGTTGGCGTGCTCGATCCAGACATTGCTGATCTTGGTGTTCTTGCCGAGCCTGCCGTTGATCCCGACGCCGCCCTCCGCGTTGCCGTCGCCGCCGCGGATCCGGCCCGAGCCGAAGATGGCGATGTCGGAGATCTTGGTGTTGTCGTCGATGTCGAAGCCGAAGTTGCCCTCGTGCGGGTGGTTGATCCCGCCCGCGTCCTGCGGCTGCGTGAGCGTGTACAGCTGCGCGTGCCACATGCCCGCGCCGCGGATGGTGACATCGCGGATGCCCACCTGGTTGAACTGACCGCGGTTCAGCGGGTCGTCGGTGAGGATCTTCTGCTCCTGGCGCCACTGCCCCGCCGGGATCCACACACAGGCGATGTCACCGTTCTGGTCGGCCGTCACGGCCTTCTGGAGCGCGGTCGTGTCGTCGATCCCGTCGTTCGGGATCGCGCCGTACTCGGTGATCGAGGTGCACTCGGCGGGCTTCGACGCCGGCGGCGCCACCTGCTCCAGGTCGATCAGGTCGACGATGTAGTACGCGGCGTCGTCACCGGCGTCGCGCTGCAGCCGGAACTTCGTGCCTGCGGGGTAGGTGTTCGCGAGCAGCGCGTGCGACTCGTCGAAGAGCCGGCGCGCGTCGCCGCCCGGGGTGTTGGTCAGGCCCTCCGGCTGGTCGGTGTTCCCGTACAGCCAGCTGTGCTTGGAGGAGAGCTTCACCTTCTGCACGAACTGGCCGTCCGCGTACAGGCTGAGCGTCTTCTCCTGGCCGCCGCCACCGGGTGCGTCCGGGATCGAGTTCCGTACGACGATCGAGTTCGCCGCGCTGGTCGAGGTGAACTCGACGTACTGACCGGTCGAGTTGAGCCGTACCGACTTGCGGCCCGAGGACTCGGTGGCGAAGTTGGTGTGCCCGAAGGTGCGCTCGGCGTCCGCTTCGAGCAGCGTGCCCTCGTAGCGGCCCTCCTCCGCCTCGTACTCGATGTACGGGACGGCGGCGCCGCGGCCGACGACGATCGAGCGGGCGAAGACGTTGTTGTCCTCATTGGTCTCGTCGACCGTGTCCGTGGCGTCGGCGGTGGCCGTGAGCGTGGCGCCGCCGCTGGTCGCGGTCCAGGTGCCGGAGAGCTCCACGGTCTCGGTGGCGCCGGCCGCGAGGGCGGGCGCATTCCCGTTCAGCGTCTTGTCGCCGACGGTCAGCCGGGTCACCGAACCGGCGGCGACCGGGGAGGTCCCGCGGTTGTGCACCTTCACGGAGAAGGAGACCTGGGCTCCGACCGCCGGGCTCGACGGGTTGGAGGAGATCCCGGTGACCTCCAGGTCGGGTCCCGGGGTCTGGCCGACGGTGAGCTTGCCCTCGGCGGTGACGCTGTTGTTCTCGTTGTCCTGCTCGGCCACGGTGTCCAGCGGGTCGACCACCGCGGACACGGTGTAACTGCCCTGCGCCCGCTTGCCGAGTGCCACATCCACGGCCGCGGACTCGCCCGCACCGAGCGCGGGCACCTGCGCGGTCCCGGCCACCGTGCCGCCGAGGCTCACGTCGACGGTGGTCGCGGCGGCGGCCGCGTTGCCGGTGTTGCGTACGGTCGCCTTCGCCGTGATCGCGTCGCTCTCGCTGGGGGAGGACGGAGTCCAGGTGAGACCGGAGACCGAGAGGTCGGGGCTGGGGGCGGGCTCACCGTTGACCTGGAACTCGGCGATCTGTCCGGCGTATCCGGAGGTGTTGCCGGTGATCCGCAGCTGGACGTCCGCGTAGCGCCCGGAGACCGGGATGCTCACCGCGTTCTGGTTCGCGGCGGGATCGAAGACGTACTCGGCCTGCGCCTTGATGGAGGTGAAGCTCTGCTCGCCCTGCTTGCGGGCGAGGACCTCGATGGTCTGGGTGCGCTTGGACCAGGCCGGGTCCGGGTTGAGCTTGAGCACCACCGACGAGAGCTCGGCGTCCGCACCGAGCTTCACGGTCAGCGTGGACGGGTGGCCGCTCGCCTCCCAGTAGGTGCTCGTGGAGTTGTCGTTGGCGTTGGTCGCGACGTAGTTCTGGATCGAGGAGGAGGCCTCGATCGGCTTGCCCAACGCGAGATTGGTGACTGCGGCCGCGGCCTGCTGCGCGGAGTGCGCGGCCCGTGGGGGTGCGGCCGCGGCGACAGTCGCCGGCACCAGCGCGCCGGCTATCAGCCCCGCGCCGAGACAGGCTGCCAGCAGCCGTCTGTTGCGCTGTCTTGCTCTCATCGCATTCGTCATGTGCGGGTGCGCCTTCCTGGTGGGGGAACGGGGGGAGCGGCGGCCCGGGCGCCTACGGCCGCACACTCAAGCAGTGCGACCAGACGAGCACAAGATGTCGGCGAGATATTGCAAATATTCGACAGTAAGTTGGAACAGGCGATCATGGTGCGGGGCAGGCAAGGTCGAGGCGCCCTCTATCGGGGTGGCCTGGCGGTCGGCCGCCGCGGACCGCTCGTGACGCAGTCGTAATCTTGCAATGTTGGATCGAAATCTTGCGTACCCCTGCTCGTCGTCCTAATGTGACGCACCGATCAGGGCAGTGCCCTGGGCGTCACCCAGAGGAGCCGTAATGAAGCCCCGTAACCTCGCGATCTTCCTGATCTCATCAGGCCTCGTTCTCACCGCCACGGCGTGCGGCGGCGACTCGGAGTCCGATGCGGGAGGCGGAGTCACCATCACCGTGGCCTGCCAGCCTGCGAAGACCGCGCCCAAGACGCGTCAGGCGTGGGACGACGACGTCAAGGCGTTCGAGAAGGCGCACCCGGGCGTGAAGGTCAAGAGCACCGACCAGCAGCCGTGTTACGACCCGAAGACCTTCGCCGCGAAGATCGCCGGCGGCCAGATGGAGACCGTGTTCGTCGTGCCGGTCACCAACTACGCGGATGTCATAGCCAAGAAGCAGGCGAAGGACATCACGGGCGTCACCAACCTCGTGAAGAACTACGGCGATATCAAGCAAGAAGCCCGCGACATGGTGACCAAGGACGGCAAGGTCTACGGCGTCCCCAACGTGAACTACAGCGTCGGACTCGTCTACAACCGGGCCCTGTTCGAGAAGGCGGGCCTCGACCCCGACGCCCCGCCGCAGACCTGGGACGAGGTCCGCGCAGCGGCCAAGAAGATCGCGGACCTGGGTGACGGCCACGTCGGCTTCGGCGAGTACGGCGGCGGCAACACCGGCGGCTGGCACTTCGCGCAGTCCATCTTCAGCCGCGGCGGCGAGATGGTCGTCGACGGCAAGGCCGCGTTCAACAGCCCCGAGGGCAAGGCCGTCCTGCAGACGCTGCACGACATGCGCTGGGAGGACAACAGCACCGGCTCCAAGGTCCTCATCGGCTGGGAGTCACTGATGCAGCAGATGGGCGCGGGCAAGACCGGCATGATGCTCGGCGCACCGGACGTCGTCACCGACGTCGTGCAGAAGTTCCAGGGCAAGGTCGAGGACTACGGCATCACCGGCATCCCCGAGGGCAAGGCGTCGCTCACCGGCGGCGAGGCCTACATGATCAACCCCAAGGCGAACGCCGCCGAGACCAAGGCGGCCATGCAGTGGATCGACTTCCAGTTCAACACCCCGGGCAAGGGCCGGCACGACTACGCGCGCGGCAAGGCCAACGGTGACCCGGTGGGCGTGCCCAACAACGACTACATGGGCGACTCGCCGACCGGCCAGGAGATCATCAAGCTCCGTACCGAGAACGCGAGCCTGCCGGTCGAGAACTACCAGACGTACATCGACGCCTCGACCAAGGTCATGCCCAAGCTCGAGCCGCCGAAGGCGCAGGAGCTGTACGCGGTGCTCGACGTGGCCATGTCGGCGGTCCTGACCCGCGAGAACGCGGACATCGACCAGCTGCTCGCGGACGCCGAGACCAAGGCCAACAAGATTCTTGCGCAGGGCTGACGTCGCGGAGCAGGCGCCGATCGGGGGTGCCGCGTCCGCTGTCGGCGGAGCGTGGCACCCCGCACCACGGCCGGGAACGGGAGATCACATGGACACACTCACCCTGCAGACGAAGCGGCCGGCGAGGCCGCCGCGTCGCAGGCCACCGACCAAGCGGAAGCGGGCGGTTCGCACCAACATCACCGCGTACGGATTCCTGTGTGCGGCGCTGTTCTGCTTCGCGCTGTTCGCCTGGTGGCCGATGATCCGCCAGATCATCATGAGCTTCCAGCAGACCAATCTGGTCGACGACCCCCAGTGGGTGGGCCTGGACAACTTCCGTACGGTCGTGGAGGACCCGGCGTTCGGACAGGCCTGGAAGAACACCATCGCCTTCACGTTCCTCGCCCTCATCTGCGGCTATGTGATCCCGTTCGCCGTGGCCGTGGTCCTGAACGAACTGCGGCACGCCCGCGCGTACTTGCGGTTCGTGGTCTATCTGCCGGTGATGCTGCCGCCGATCGTCTCGGTGCTGCTCTTCAAGTGGTTCTACGATCCCGGACCCGGCCTGTTCAACTACGTGCTCGACTCCGTGGGCCTGCCGACGCTCGCCTGGCTCGACTCCACGGACACCGCGCTGATCTCCCTGGTGCTCGTCTCCACCTGGATGAACATGGGTGCCGGCGTGCTGATCTACCTCGCCGCGCTGCAGAACATCCCCGGTGATCTCTACGAGGCGGCGGAACTCGACGGCGCCGGCATCTTCAAGCGGATCTGGAACGTCACCGTTCCGCAGACCCGGCTGATCCTGCTGCTCATGCTGATGCTCCAGATCGTCGCCACGATGCAGGTCTTCATCGAGCCCTACCAGCTCACCGGCGGCGGACCGGAGAACGCGACGGTCACCGTCGCCTTCCTGATGTACCAGTACGCCTTCGTCTACGGCGGCAACTACGGCGCCGGCAGCGCGCTCGGCGTGATGCTCATGATCGTTCTCCTTGCGGTCGCCGCAGTCCAGCTCCGGCTGACCCGCGACGAGAAGAGGTAGGCCCGTGACCGACACCACCCACACCGTGCACACAACAGCCCACCGGGACACGGCAGATGAGACCCGCAAGGTGACCCCGCCCTCCGTACGCACCAGGAAGAAGCCGCGCCGCCGCGCCGCCTGGGCCGACGGCCACGCGCGCACCATCGTCTCGCCGCTCGAGCTCAAGTCCCGCTGGGGGACGAGGATCTACTGGGCCGTCCTCGCGGCCGTCCTCACCGTCTTCACCCTGGTCTTCGTCTTCCCGCTGTACTGGATGGTCACGGGCGCGATGAAGTCGGGCGAGGAGATCGCCCAGATGCCGCCGACCCTGTGGCCCGAGAACCCTGACTTCTCCGTGTTCTCGGACGCCTGGGAGCTCTTCGACATCGGCACGCTCCTGCAGAACACCCTCTACTACGCGATCGGCGCCTGGCTCTTCGCTCTCGCCGTCGACGTCACCGCCGCCTACGCCCTGTCCAAGCTCCGGCCGATGTTCGGCAACGCGATCCTCGGCGCGATGCTGGCCACGCTGATGATCCCGCCGATCGTGGTGATGATCCCGGCGTACGTCACCGTCACCGACGTGCCGATCTTCGGCTGGCAGCTGCTCAACTCGCCCTGGGCGATCTGGTTCCCGGTGGCCGCCAACGGGTTCAACATCTTCCTGCTCAAGCGGTTCTTCGACTCGATTCCCGACGAGATCCTCGAAGCGGCCGAGATCGACGGCGTACCGCCCTGGCGGGTGCTCGTCTCGATCATCCTGCCGATCTCGCGGCCCATCCTCGGTGTGGTCTCCATCTTCACCATCGTGATGGTGTTCAAGGACTTCCTCTGGCCGCTGCTCGTCCTGCCGGACAGCGAGAAGATGACGCTGAGCGTGGGTCTGTCGCAGACCGCGGGAGCCGTCAGCCAGAACCAGATCATGGCCGGTCTGGTGATCGCGAGCATCCCGATGATCATCGTGTTCTTCTTCTTCCAGCGCAGCATCATGGCGGGCCTCACCGCAGGCAGCCTCAAGGGCTGACTCCCACAGCCGCTACGGCCGATCCGCACCAGCCTCCAGGGCCGCCGGCACCGGCCCTCGACGACAGCACCCCTCTCCGAAAAGCACTCCGCCGCCGGTCGGCACCTCCATGCCCCCGCTACGACCGGCGGCGGAGTCCCACCTGCCCGAAAGGACCTCCCGTGGCAGTTGTTGAATCGTCCCGCACCGACGATGGGCCGTCCCGCACCACCGACGACTGGTGGCGTGACGCCGTCATCTACCAGGTCTACCCACGCAGCTTCGCGGACGGCGACGGCGACGGCACAGGAGACCTCGCGGGCGTCCGTGCGAACCTGCCGTACCTCGCCCAACTCGGCGTGGACGCCGTGTGGTTCACGCCCTGGTATCTCTCGCCCCTGGTCGACGGCGGCTACGACGTGGCCGACTACCGCACCATCGACCCCGCCTTCGGCACCCTCGACGAGGCCGAGAAGCTGATCTCGGAGGCCGCAGAGTACGGGATCAGGACGATCGTCGACATCGTCCCCAACCACCTCTCCGACCAGCACCCCTGGTTCCAGGCCGCCCTCGAAGCAGGCCCCGGCAGCGCGGAGCGGGAGCGCTTCCACTTCCGCCCCGGACGCGGCGAGAACGGTGAACTGCCGCCCAACAACTGGCCGTCCCAGTTCGCCGGCGACACCTGGACCCGCGTCCCCGACGGCGAGTGGTACCTGCACCTGTTCGCCCCCGAGCAGCCCGACCTCAACTGGTCGCACCCCGAGGTCCGCCGCGAACACGAGGACGTCCTGCGCTTCTGGTTCGAACGCGGCGTGGCCGGCGTCCGTATCGACTCGGCCGCCCTGCTCACCAAACACCCGGACCTGCCCGACTTCACGGAGGGCGTCGACCCGCACCCGTACATCGACCAGGACGAGATCCACGACATCTACCGCTCCTGGCGGGCGATAGCCGACGAGTACGGCGGCATCTTCGTCGGCGAGGTCTGGCTGCCCGACAGCGAGCGGTTCGCCCGCTACCTGCGCCCCGACGAGCTGCACACCGCCTTCAACTTCAACTTCCTCGCCTGCCCCTGGGACGCGGACCGCCTGCGCCGCACCATCGACGACACCCTCGCCGAGCACGCGCCCGTCAGGGCCCCGGCCACCTGGGTCCTGTGCAACCACGACGTGACCCGTACGGTCACCCGCTACGGCCGCGAGGACACGGCGTTCGACTTCGACACCAAGGCCTTCGGCACCCCCACCGACCTGGAGCTCGGCACCCGCCGCGCCCGCGCGGCCGCCCTGCTCACGCTGGCCCTGCCCGGCTCCGTATACCTGTACCAGGGCGAGGAGTTGGGCCTGCCCGAGGCCGACATCCCGCTCGACCGCATCCAGGACCCGATGCACTTCCGCTCCGGCGGCACCGACCCGGGCCGCGACGGCTGCCGCGTCCCGCTGCCGTGGGCGTCCGGCGAACCGCACAGCGGATTCGGCGCGGACGCGGAACCGTGGCTGCCGCAGCCCGCGGACTGGGCGCAGTACGCGGTGGACCGGCAGAGCGCCGACCCGGACTCGATGCTCGGCCTGTACCGCACGGCGCTCCGGCTGCGCCGCTCGGTGCGCGGCTTCGGCGACGGCCCGATGACCTGGCTGCCCGCCGACGACGGCGTCCTCGCCTTCGCTCGCACCGACGGCCTGGTGTGCGTCGTGAACCTCTCCACCGCCCCGGCCGCCCTGCCGCCGTACGAGGAACTCCTCCTCGCCAGCGGCCCCTTGGACGCCGACGGACGACTGCCGTCCGATACGGCGGTATGGCTCCGCCGGTGACCTGACCCGCCGGCGGACGAGCCCGGCCCCGCCTGGTGGGGAGGCCGGGGCCGGGCTCGCCGTACCCCCCTGTTCCGCTCACGAAATGCCCCCGTCGCAAGGCCCCTTCGACTCCAGGCGGACCTCCATGAGCAGAGCCATCGAGTTGCGCGAAGTGAGCAAGAGATACGGCGATACGTACGCCGTGCGCCGGGTCTCCCTGACCGTGGAGCCCGGCGAGTTCCTGGTGCTGCTCGGACCTTCGGGCTGCGGCAAGTCCACCGTCCTGCGCATGATCGCGGGCCTGGAGGACATCACCGAGGGCGAGCTGCTGCTCGGCGGCGAACCCGCGAGCGATGTGCTGCCTCGCGAACGGGACATCGCGATGGTGTTCCAGAGCTTCGCGCTGTACCCGTCCATGACCACCCGCGAGAACATCGCATTCCCGCTGCGGCTCAGGGACCCCTCGACCGACCATGACGACGAGGTGCGAACCACCGCACGGATGCTCGCCATCGAGGACCTCCTGGAACGCCTGCCCGCCCAGATGTCCGGCGGCGAGCGCCAGCGCGTGGCGATGGGCCGGGCGATCTCCCGCCGGCCCTCGGTGTTCCTGCTCGACGAGCCGCTGTCCAGCCTGGACGCCAAACTCCGCGGCCATCTGCGCGCCGAGATCGCCCGTATCGTCGCCGAACTCGGCGTCACCACCGTCTATGTGACACATGATCAGGCCGAGGCGATGTCGCTCGGCGACCGTGTCGCGGTCATGCGCGACGGTGTGCTCCAGCAGGCGAGCCCGCCCCGCGAGCTGTACGCACGCCCGGCGAACGTCTTCGTGGCGGCCTTCGTCGGCACCCCGCGCATCAACCTCCTGGAGGGCGTGGTCCACGCCCCGCTCGACGGCCCCATGGCTCTGGATCTCGGCCGTCAACGCCTGTGTCTGCCCCAGCCGTTGACCACCGACCACCAGCTGCTCCGTATCCAGCAGGGACGTCCGGTGATCGTGGGCCTGCGCCCCGAGGCCGTAAGGATCGGGCCGCCGAGCCAGGCGCGGCCGGGCGAGGCCGCGATCGGCGGAATCGTGGAGCATGTGGAGTATCTGGGGCACGAGGTGCTCGTTCATCTGAACACCGGCTCCCGGCGGGCCGTCGTTCCCGACCTGGAATCCTCCCGGCCCGCCGTGGACGCCGGCCCCGCGCGCCCGGCCCGCAGGCCCTGGATCGACCGGGCCCTGCACCGCGTGAACTCCGTTGTGGTGTCCAGGAGTTCAGCGCCCGGTCCGGCGCAGCAGCCGGCCGCGGTGCCACCGGAACGCCGTACGACGGCAGCCGGCGATCTGGTCCTGCGTTCCGGCCCCGAACACCGCGTACGCGTCGGCGGTCACGTCCCGCTCCTGGTCGATCTGGAGCGGCTTTACGTCTTCGACCACACCGGCCTGCGCATCTGCCCAGCCCCGGACCGGATGCCGGCGCTGCACACCTGAGAGCGCCGTGTGCGGCGGCCGGTTCAGCGCGCGGGGCCCGCGGCGGGCCCCGCCGCCCCGATCAGCTCCGACACCCGTACGAAGCGGTAGCCCTGCTTGCGCAGCTCCGGCACGATCGTGCGGATCGCCTTCTCGGTCGCGGGCGCCGCGCTGCGGGTGCAGTGCATGACGACCACCGAGCCGGGCCTGACCCCGCCGAGCACATCCGCCGCCACCGCGTCCGCGTCCGTGGCGAACGCGTCCCCGCTCACCACGTCCCACTGCACGGCCGTCACGCCGCCGGCCGCGAGCGCGCGCAGCGCCGTACGGTCGTAGCACCCGCCGGGGAAGCGGAAGTAGGGCACGGCGTCGGCCACGCCCGCCTTCTCGAAGGCCTTGAACGCCCGCTCCACATCGGCCTTCATGTCCTTCGGCGCGATGGTCGGCAGGCCGTAGCAGTCCTTGGTGAAGGCGTAATGGCTGTACGAGTGGTTGGCGACCTCGAAGAGCGGGTCCGCGCCGATGGCCTTGGCCTGGGCCGGGTACTCCTCGGCCCAGCGGCCCGTCATGAACACGGTCGCCGGCACCTTGTACTGCTTGAGCGTCCGGATCAGCTCCGGATTGTCGAACCGCTCGCCGCGCGCGGCCCGCTTCCCCTGGTCCGCGGTCATGTCCGCGTCGAAGGTCAGCGCGACCACCTTCTCGCTCCGCACCCCGTTCTTGAACACGGGCGCGAGTCCCTGCGGACCGGGCGCGAGCGTGGGCGGCCCCGAGGCCTTCGCCTTGGGGGAGGGGAGCGGTTCGGACTTCTTCGGCGCCGCCTCGGAGCCGCACCCGGCGACGGTTACGGCGGCGAGCAGCGCGCAGACGGCAAAGGCGGGTACGCGAGCGGTGAGGGTCGTCACGCGCAGACGGTAACCCGTGAAATCGGATAAACCGCTCATTTCGCGCCCGCGGCCGCTCCTCGGCGTGCTCGGTGTCCTCGGCGTCTTCGAGGTCTCAGGCGTCGTCCGCCGAGGAGCCGGCCGTCACTCCCCGTTGAGCAGCCGCTCCCGGGACTCCTCCACATCGAAGCCGGCCTTCGGGTACTGCGGGTCCAGGGCTTCGAGGTGCTCGAGCAGCAGCTTGCTGATGGCCCAGTTGCGGTACCACTTGCGGTCCGAGGGGATCACGAACCACGGCGCCGCCTCCGTCGAACAGCGCTCCAGGGCGATCTCGTACGCCTCCTGGTACGCGGGCCACAGGGCGCGCTCGTCGATGTCGCCCGGGTTGAACTTCCAGTGCTTGTCGGGGCGGTCGAGACGTTCGAGCAGCCGGCCGCGCTGCTCCTCGTTGCTGATGTGCAGGAAGCACTTGATGACCGTGACGCCGTCGTGCGTCAGGGACTTCTCGAAGCGGTTGATCTGCCCGTAGCGGCGGCCGAGCTGGCTGCGCGGGACCAGCTCGCGGACGCGGGCGATCAGGACGTCCTCGTAGTGCGAGCGGTCGAAGATGCCGATCTCGCCGCGCTCGGGCAGCGCCTTCATGATCCGCCACAGGAACGGGTGGTTCTGCTCCTCGGGCGTGGGCGCCTTGAAGGCCTTGATCCGGCAGCCGGACGGGTTGAACAGACCGATCACGTGCTTGACCGTGCCGCCCTTGCCGCTGGTGTCCATGCCCTGGAGCACGAGCAGCACGCGGCGCCGGTCGCCCGAGGTGCTCGCGGCGTAGAGGCGCTCCTGGAGGTCGGCGAGGCGTTCACCCATACGGGCCAGGTCGGCGAGGGCCTCGGCCTTGTTCGCCGGGCCCGCGGGGGTGGAGCGCGAGTCGTACGCGGAGAGGTCGAGGCGCTCGCCTTCGGGGACGCGCAGGAGCTCGGAGAGCGGAGCGGCCTTCACGGGCTTCCCGGCCTTCGGGGCTTTGGCCTTGGCCGCGGCGGCCTTCGCGGTCGACGCCTTGCCCTTCGCCTTCACCGTCTTCGCCTTGGCTTCGCCGGCCTTGACCTTGGCTTCGCCGGCCGTGACCTTGGCCTTCTCGGTCCCGCCGGTCGCCCTGCCCGCCTTGTCGGGCTTCAGCGCCTTGCTCTTGCCCTTGCTCTTCGCCACGGCCTTACCCCTTACGTCAGTCCACTCGATCCTGCGACGGATCGGCGGCGACCGCGACCGCTGCGCACCCGCCGCCGTAGAGCATTCCGTGCCGGACGGCGCGGGTCGCGGGGCCTATGACCCGTATCGCGTCCGCATAGGGCTTCAGAGTGCAGGTCCCATGGTCCCGGGTCCCGGCCAGGGGGCGGGTGTGGTCCCGGGCCCGAGGGGCGGGCTGCGTCCACAGCCCGCCCACGCCGGCGCCTACGAGTGCCAGGGGCCCGTCACCGCGAAGGTGGTGCCGGGGGTGTAGCAGTTGACGTACATCGTGGCGTAGTCCGGCGAGAACGTGACGCCCGCGAACTCGCCCCACTCGGGCGCCTCGGGCGTCCCGATGTTCTGCCGGTTCCCGGCCATCGGATACACCTCGCCGCGCCGGGTCAGGCCGTACACATGCTGCGCGCCCTCACCGTCCTCGCACACCATCAGACCGCCGCTGGGGGCGAGGCAGATGTTGTCCGGCTCCTCGCCGGGCAGCTGGATGTCGGTGTCGGGGCCGAAGACGATCACCAGCGTGAGGCGGCGCGACGAGGGGTCGTACCGCCAGATCTGGCCGTAGTGGTCACCGGCCGAACCCTCGCGGCTGCGCGCGTAGCTGGACACGAAGTAGACCGAGCGTCCGCCCCAGTAGCAGCCCTCCAGCTTCTGGGCGTGCGTGATGCCCTTCGGGCCGAAGTCCTGCAGCCTGATGGGGGTTTCGGCGGCCAGCGGGTCGGGGACGTCGACCCACTCGATGCCCCCGAAGGTCGCCCCGGTCTCCTGGACGGAGGCGAGATCCGGTACGCCGGGCACGCGCATCGCCTGCAGCCGGCCGCCCGCACGCAGCGAACCGCGCCCGCCCTCGGGCTTGTCCGGCAGGAACCGGTAGAAGAGTCCGAAGGGCTTCTGGAAGGCGTCCTCGGTCTCGTAGACCACACCGCGGTGCGGGTCGACCGCGATCGCCTCGTGCTGGAAGCGGCCCATCGCGGTGAGCGGCACGGCACCGGTGCGCCGCGGGTCGGCCGGGTCCACCTCGAAGATGAAGCCGTGGTCCTTGGTGTAGCCGTTGGTGCCGGCCTTGTCCTCGTTCTCCTCGCAGGTGAGCCAGGTGCCCCAAGGGGTGGGCCCGCCCGCGCAGTTGACGGCGGTGCCGGCGATGCCGACGCGCTCGTCGACGACATTGCCCCGGCGGTCGAGCGTGAGGTTCGTACAGCCGCCTTTCGCGGCCGGGTCGTACGTCAGTCCCTCGACCACCGGTACGCCGATCTTGCCGGTGTGCCGGTTCTCGTGATTGCGGACCAGGTGGGTCGTGCCGCGCTTGCCGGCGAAGGCGGCCATGCCGTCGAAGTTCGTGGGCACCTTGCCCTCGCCCGAGCGCAGCGGCTCGCCCTCGCGTGAAAGCACCTTGTACGTAAAGCCCTTGGGCAGATCGAGCAGGCCGGCCGGGTCGGGCACGAGCGGCCCGTAGCCGCCCCTGCCGTGGGCGGCGGCGGACCCTGCGAACAGTTCGGTGAGCGAACCGGCGAAGGCGATTCCCGCACCCAACGCCCCACCTCGGGCGAGGACTTGGCGCCGGGACGCGGACATGCTTTTCTCGGTCATTCGGGCAACTCCCTGTTGGCGGACAGGAATGTAACCCGCCTGTGTGTACCACCTAGTCAACGTCGCGGGAACCACGCGCGTAGCATGACGTGCCTTGTGTCGCGGCCGACGGAGGCCGCGGAGCGCCCGGCTGTCCTCCCCTCCGGTGCCTGAAGTCCCCGTCCACAGGGCCTGTCGCCGCATCAGGCGGGAGATGTCGCGCCCGCGCCGAGATCTCCGCGGCACCCCGACGAACAGGTGCTTCCGGATCCCGGGCCGGAGGCCTGCAGACTGTTGCGCCGTCCGGTCACGTGAACGCCATGCACGTCCGCTTGGATCCAGCCGGCCCGGTGCTCGTCGGCGCCGGCACTCGCGAGAGCGGCAACCCTCATGGTCGGCTCCGTCCCCAGCCGGGACAGGCCTTGGCTGTCTCCCAGGTCACCACGGAGTCCTCGCCGTCCGGCCGAAGCCGCTCCGGGGCCTCCGCGGCCTCGGAACGTCGGCGGACCCGGGGCCGGAAGCGGCCACGCCCGCCGACGGGCCCGCCTCAGACGCCCTCCACCAGCCGCTTTCCGTCCCGCGCCAGCGCCGTGAGGCGGGAGATCGCGCGGAAGTACTTCTTGCGGTAGCCGCCCTTGAGCATGTCCTCGCCGAAGATCTGGTCGAAGGGCAGGCCGGAGGCGATCACCGGTACCTCCCGGTCGTAGAGGCGGTCCGCGAGGACGACGAGGCGCAGCGCCGTCGACTGGTCGGGCACCGCGTCGACCCCGGTCAGGCAGACCGCCGTCAGATCGTCGGTGAGCGCGCCGTACCGGCTCGGGTGCACCTTCGCGAGGTGGTCGAGCAGGTGCGGGAAGTCGTCCAGGCTCGCGCCCTGCGTGGCGTACGCGGTCTTCGCGACCTGCTCGTCGCCGAACGGCTGCGGCGCCTCGGGCAGCCCCCGGTGCCGGTAGTCCTCGCCGTCGATCCGCAGCGCCTTGAAGTGCGCGGACAGGCCCTGGATCTCGCGCAGGAAGTCGGCCGCGGCGAACCGGCCCTCGCCGAGCTTGCCGGGCAGCGTGTTCGAGGTGGCCGCGAGCGCCACGCCCGCGTCGACCAGCTTGCCGAGCAGCGTCGACACGAGCACGGTGTCGCCCGGGTCGTCCAGCTCGAACTCGTCGATGCACAGGAGCCGGTGCCCGCTGAGCGTGGCGACCGTCTGCTGGAAACCGAGCGCGCCCACGAGGTTCGTCAGCTCGACGAAGGTGCCGAAGGCCTTGAGCGAGGGCTCGGCCGGGGTCGCGTGCCAAAGCGAGGCGAGCAGATGGGTCTTGCCGACGCCGTAGCCGCCGTCGAGGTACACCCCGCGCGGACCGGCCGGCGCCTGGACCTTCTTCTGGAACCAGCGCTTCTTGCCCGCCCCGCTCGCGTGCGCCCCGCCGAGCGTGCCCGCGAACGTGCTCAGGACCTGCACGGCCTGCGCCTGCGAGGGCTGCGACGCATCCGGTACGTATGTCTCGAAGCGCGCCTTCTGGAAGCGCGGCGGCGGCACCATCTCGGCGACGAGACGCTCGGCCGGGACATGCGGCTCGCGCGCGCAGAGGGACTGAGGAGCCGGATCGGCTATCGGATGGCGGCCGGCGGCGGCAGGAGAAGGCGACACAGGTCCTCACTTTACGGGCCGTGCCACACTGCCGGACATGCGCAGCCTGTTCCCTGTGACCGATGTGACAGTCGCCGTGACCGATGCCGCGACCGACGAGAAGGCCGCTGAGACGGCCGCCGCGACCGGAGCTGTCGCCGGTGGGACCGCCGCCCGGTCCGCGCAGGACCGGGAGTGGAGCCTCGACGAGCTCGCCGACCTCTACGCGTATCCGCCGGGGGACACCCCGTGGCTGCGCGCCAACATGGTCTCCACCCTGGACGGCGCCGCCCAGCACGACGGCCGCTCCCAGCCCATCTCCTGCGAGACCGACATGCGGATCTTCGGCACTCTGCGGGCGCTCGCCGACGTGGTGCTCGTGGGTGCGGAAACGGTACGCCTCGAGGGGTACCGGCCGGCCCGCGCCCGTGAGGCCTTCGCCGCGCGCAGGGCGGCGGCGGGGCAGGGGCCCGCGCCCGCGATCGCCATCGTGAGCGGCAGCCTGGACCTGGACTTCTCACTGCCCCTGTTCACGGAGCCGCTCGTGCCCACCGTGATCCTCACCGGCGCCGAGGCCCCCGCCCACCGCGTGAAGGCCGCGGAGCAGGCCGGCGCCCGCATCGTGGTGGCCGGGGACTCCGCACGGGTGGATCCGGCCGCGGCCGTACGGGCTCTCGCGGACCTCGGCTTCACCCGGCTGCTCACCGAGGGCGGCCCGAAGCTGCTCGGCCAGCTGGTCGCGGCCGACGTCCTGGACGAGCTGTGTCTGACGGTTTCGCCCATGCTTGCGGCGGGTGACGCGCAGCGGATCGCGGGCGGTCCTTCGATCGCGGTGCCGCAGCGGCTTCGGCTCGCATCGTTGCTGGAAGAGGACGGGTTCCTGTTCTGCCGCTACCGTCGAAGCTGACAATCAGCGGAATCTGTCGTTCCGTTTCCCGCTCCGGTGGGCACACTAAGACACGCAGACCCCGTGCGAACACGGGGAAGGATGGTTTCCGCAGGGGCCGTGGGCCCCGAGCTTCAGCAGGTTCCGCAGGGGCCGGTAGGGCTCCAAAGGAGAAGGGCGCCGGACGTGTTCACGAGCGTATTGATGATCGAGAAGGCCCTGTCGGCCATCGACGTGGAGTTCGTCACGACCCTGCACGGAGACGACGCGGTCTCCTTCGTCGTCCTGATGCAGCCGCGCGGCGACCAGGACCGGCTCCTGCGCGCGGTGGACGATGTGGCGCTCGGCGAACTCGACCAGGCCGTCCACGAGGGCGAGGTACCCGAGGGCGAGGACGCCGTGGGCCCCGCGCAGCAGGCGCTGGACCACTCGCTGAGCGCGCTGCGCGAGGCGGGCTGCGAGGCCGTCGGGCATCTGGTCGAGGACCACCCGCTGGACGTCCTGTCCTCGATCACCGAGCAGACCGGCGCGGACGAGGTGATCGTCCTGACGGCTCCGCACTACGTCGAGGAGTTCTTCCACCGCGACTGGGCCTCGCGGGCCCGCCACAAGGTCGGCGTCCCGGTCCTGAAGCTGTACGCGCACAGCGAGTAGGGCCCGCCCCCGCGCTCGGGGGAGGCTGGGCACAGCGGCACCCCCACGCGGGCAGCGACTCGGAGGGCCCCGGCTCCGGACCGGCCGGGGGTGCTCAGACCCAGCCCGCACACCGCATAGGCTGGGTCCCCGCCCAAGCACCGCAACCCTCGGGAGACCCGTATGACGCCCGGCATCCCCCCTGCCCTGGACCGACCGCACTTCATCGGCATCGGCGGCGCCGGAATGTCAGGCATCGCGAAGATCCTCACGCAGCGCGGCGCGCAGGTGGCCGGCAGCGACTCCAAGGCCTCCGCGACCACCGACGCCCTGCGCGCGCTCGGCGCCACCGTGCACCTCGGCCACGACGCCGCCCACCTGGCCGAGGACGCCAGCGCCATCGTGGTCTCCTCCGCGATCCGCGCCGACAACCCGGAGCTCGCCGCCGCGAAGGAGCGCGGCATTCCGGTCGTGCACCGCTCGGACGCGCTCGCGGCGCTGATGGACAACCTCCGCCCGATCGCGGTGGCCGGCACCCACGGCAAGACGACCACGACCTCGATGCTCGCGGTCGCACTCTCCAGCCTGGGCCTGCACCCCTCGTACGCGATCGGCGGCGACCTGGACGCCCCCGGCTCCAACGCCGAGCACGGCAGCGGCGAGATCTTCGTCGCCGAGGCCGACGAGTCGGACCGCAGCTTCCACAAGTACGCGCCCGAGGTCGCGATCGTCCTCAACGTGGAGCTCGACCACCACGCCAACTACGCCTCGATGGACGAGATCTACGACTCCTTCGAGACCTTCGCCGGCAGGATCGTGCCGGGCGGCACGCTCGTCATCGCCGCCGACCAGGCGGGCGCTGTGGAGCTCACGCGACGGCTGCGGGACGTCTCGTCGCTGAACGTCGTCACGTACGGAGAGTCCGAGGGCTCCGACGTCCGGATCCACAAGATCACCCCGCGCGGTCTGAGCAGCGAGGTCACGGTCCTCATCGGCGGCAAGCTGCTGACCTTCACGGTCTCGGTGCCCGGCCGCCACTACGCGCACAACGCGGTGGCCGCGCTCGCCGCGGGCGTCGCGATGGTCATCCCCGCCCACAACCTCGCGGCCGCGCTCAAGTCGTACACCGGCGTCAAGCGCCGCCTCCAGCTCAAGGGCGAGGCGGCCGGCGTGCAGGTCATCGACTCCTACGCGCACCACCCCACCGAGATGACCGCCGACCTGGAGGCCATGCGCGCCGCCGCCGCGGACGCCCGCATCCTGGTGCTCTACCAGCCCCACCTCTTCTCCCGTACGCAGGAGCTCGGCACCGAGATGGGCCAGGCCCTGGCCCTCGCGGACTCCTCCGTCGTGCTCGACATCTATCCCGCCCGCGAGGACCCGATCCCCGGCGTGACCAGCGAACTCATCCTCGACGCCGCGCGCGCCGCGGGCGCGGACGTGACCGCCGAGCACGACAAGGACAAGGCCCCGGCCGTCATCGCGGGAATGGCCAAGCCCGGCGATCTGGTTCTCACCATGGGCGCGGGCGATGTGACGGACCTGGGTCCGCGCATCCTGGACCACCTGTCCGGGGACCACCTGTCGGGTGAGACCGCCACCGCCGGCGAGTGAGGAGCTGAGGATCATGACGTACGAGGTCGAAAAGCCGGACGAGCAGTGGCGCGCGGAACTGACCCCGGCCGAGTACAAGGTCCTGCGCGAGGCGGGCACCGAGCCGGCCTTCACCGGTGAGTACACGGACACGAAGACGACCGGCGTCTACTCCTGCCGCGCGTGCGGAGCCGAACTCTTCACCTCCGGCGAGAAGTTCGAGTCGCACTGCGGCTGGCCGAGCTTCTACGACCCGAAGGACACGGACGCGGTCGAGCTGATCGAGGACCGTTCGCACGGCATGGTCCGCACCGAGGTGCGCTGCGCACGCTGCGGTTCGCACCTCGGCCATGTCTTCGAGGGCGAGGGCTACCCGACGCCGACGGACCAGCGGTACTGCATCAACTCGATCTCGCTGCGGTTGGAGCCGGGCGAGAGCTGAGCCGGTGTTCCCCATCGGAGTGACCGGCCGCATCGTGTCCGGGGACCGGACCGGTGCGTACCCCCGGATCGAGGAACTCCGGCCGGAGTAGGGGAACTCCGGCCGGAGCAGCCGCAGGCCCGCTCACTCCTGGGCCGTGAGGTGTCCGAGTGCGGCGTCCCGTACGTCCGCGGCCGGGTGGCGGCGCAACGTCCGCAGGGCGTCGCGGCAGTGCGCGGGCCAGCCGGTCCGCCGGCCGACACCCGCGACCAGGGCGGTGGCGATCATGCCCTCCGCGTGACCGCCGTGCCGGGCCAGCCGGTCCGCGGTGGCCAGGGGAGCGGCCTCGTCCTTGACCCCGTGGTACGCCACGCGTCCTTGGAGGCAATCCGCCGTCTGCACGGTGAGCACGGGACGGTCCTCGTGCAGGGCGGCGAGCCGCAGCAGGGCGGCGGTCAGTTCGGGCTCCCCGGTGTCCAGGTCCAGATGGCCGGCGAGGATCTTCAGCGCCTCACGGCGGAACTCCGGGTGCTCCGCGAGAAGTTCGCCCGCCGCCAGGGCGGCCGGCCGGATCGTGGCGGCGCCTTCCAGTGTGGCGTTGTGGAGCTGCCTGACCAGGTAGTCGATCCGTTGCCGTGCCGGGCGGTCGCGCTGCTCCTCGGCGTCCGCCGCATCGGGATTCCGGTCGGCCCGCACCAGCCGGGCCATGGCCTGCGCCAACCCCGTGGCCGAAGCGGGGTGTCGGGCCGCGCGGACGAGTCCCGCCGCGGCGGAGGTCCAGCCCTGCCGCACGGACAGGTCGGACACGGCCCGGGCCAGCACATCGGCTGCCTCGGGGTGCCAGGGCGCCCACCGGCCCAGCGCGAGAAAGGCGAGGGCCGCGGTCTCGGGGTCCGGGGTGCGGCTCACGTCCCTGACGAGCCGGGCGTAGCGCGCCCGGTGGGGTTCGGCCAGTTGCTCGGGCGTCACGCGCAACACACCGCCCTGCAGGCCCGGTTCAGCCCGTGCCGCGTCAGCGAGGAGCTCCCAGATCCGCTCGTCCCCGAGCAACCCGCCTGCGACGGACACGCAGGCCGCCCGCACATCACGGTGCGCGCCGTCCTGCCCGTACGCCTCGACGAGCAACCCGGCAGCGGCGGACACCGGCAGCCGGTCGGCGGCCAGCCGGGCCGCTTCCTTGCGACTCGTCACCTTGGCGTCCGGCGAGAGCAGGACCTCCCGCAGCAGCCGGATCAGCGGGACCGGGGCGATGTCCCGAGTCACCCGGGCGGCGGCGAACACCGCGACCCGCGCCCGCTCCGTCCCGGTGTGGGCGAGGAGTTCGGGCAGTGCCTCGGCGGGCCGGTCGGTGCGCGCCAGGGCGGCCAGCGCCGCCTCGGCGACGACCACGTCCCGGGCGTCCGTCCAGCGCCGCACGCACGGCGCACCCAGATCGGGCAGGTGCGCCGACTGGACGAGAGCCGCCACCCGGGCCGACTTGGGCAGACCGGCATTCTCGACCGTCCGCGCCAACTGCCGTGCTGCCGCGGCATGCTGGCCCGGGGTCCAGCGCTTGGCCCAGGGATCCACCGCCACCGTCCACAGGCTGCCCTTGACCAGGAAGCGGCCGTACGGAGGCTCCTCGCCGAGCACGTGGTCGAGCAGATCCGTGCGACGCCGGGCGAGTACCTCGGACACGGCGGGCAGCACGGCGGCCGAGGGGTCGAGGGCGATGAGACGTTCGGTCCGCTCGTCCCGGGTGACGGAGTCCGCCAGCCACAGCTCGATCGCGTGGCGCGCGGTGGTGTCACTGCCCGTGCGGATCGCCCGCCACAGCATGTCCTGCAGCCCGGGCATCGCATACGCCCGCCGGCCCAGCGAACGGGCCAGCGCGAGGACGGGACCGAAGTCGGCCTTGTCGGCGGCCGCCTCGATCGACGGCCGCAACGCCTCGTACACCTGGTGCTCCTGGCCCCGGCGCAGCCGCTGGTCGAGGCGGCCGAGGTCGGCGCCACCCGTGGTGCCGGACACCCGGACCAGGACGCTCAGCGCCCAGTCGGTCAACTCCGGGCACCCGCCCTCCGGTTGTTCCCGCAGGACCGAAAGGGCCAGCCTGTTGAGGGCGGAGCGCGTGGTCTGCGAGCAGTCACGGGCTTCGACGGCGTCATCGACCACCCGGTCGAGGTGGGGCGCATCCTGGGCCGAGAACAGCGCGGGACGGGTGAGGGCGAGGGACTGCAGAGCGGCCGAGCGCACCGGGTCCTGTTCATTGCGCAGCCGCGTTATGTCCTGCAGCACAGCGGACACGGCGGCCGGATCGCCGGAGCGGGCAGCGTTGCGCACCAGGAGCTTCCAGGCATGCGCGCGGTCCTCGGCGGCAGCGCGACGGGTGGCCTCGACGAGCCGCTCACGTACCTCCGCCACCGGCAGAAACGACTCCGCCTCCAGCACCATGTGCCAGTCCAGGCCCTGTTCGCGGGCCAGGTCGGCCATCCGCCGGGCCTCGTCGGCGACGCAGGAGCGGGGCAGCGCGGACAGCAGAGCCGAGTCGACAGGGAAACCGCTGCGCCCGCGTCCGGCGATCGCCTGCCGGTAGCAGGCCTCGCGGCGCCCGGGCGGCAGGGCGCGCAGGGCACGCGGCAGCTCGCCGGCCTCGGCCAGAGCCTTCGTGTACGCGGGGACCTCGGGGGCGCCCGACTCGAGCAGGCTCCGCAGCGCACCCGGGGTGAACAGGCGCCCGTGCAGCAGGTCCGGGCCCATGGGGCCGAGCAGCAGCCGGAGCATCGCGGCGGGGTCCGCGGCCGCGAGCAGGGACATGTGGCGCCGGAGCGCGGACGGCAGGTGCTCCGGCGTGAACCGTTCGAGGAGGCGCAGGACGCGCAGCGGCCGGATGCCCGCGACGGCGGCGACCGCGGGTGCGTACTGCGGCCATCGCGTGGAGTACATGGTCGAGGGGAGTGCGGCCAGTTCCCGCTCGACCTCGTCGAGGACGGCGTCGGGGTGGTGCCCGGCGAGGCTCGCCCACGCCCGCACGGCATGGGACAACTCGGGCAGCAGGCGCCCGACGACCGTCGGCGAGCAGGCACGCAGCAGCCGTGCCGCCTCCACGTCGCCCCAGTCCCGGCGCACCCGGTCGATGAGCCGGTCCGCGAGGTCGCTGCGCCCCTGGGCGGCGATCGTCCGGAACAGCTGGCGCCGGACCACTTGAGGCGCGCCGTCCAGGGCTGCCTCGAAAGCCTCGTCGCTCACCCGGCCGTGCAGAGCGGCCGAGTGCGCGTGGGCTCGCACAAACGAATCCGGGTCGGCGAGGCGCTGCGCGATCCACGCGTGGTCGCCGCCCACGGACGCGGCGACCACCGCGAGGCCCCGCCCGTACGCCCCCTGCGCCTCGAGGCCGTCGAGCAGTGATCGCAGGGCGCCGGCGGGCGCGAGGCCGCGTACGTGCGCGGCCAGCGCCTGCATCCGCCGCGCATACGGAAGGGCTTCGAGGGCGGCGAGGAGGTCGGCCGCGGAAGAGTGCGAGGGATCGGGCATGGCCGAATTGTGCCTGTCGTGAGGTGGCGAGCCGCAAGGGACTTTCGTGAGCAGGCCGCACCGCGGTGCGCTGCGGCCGGGCGGTCTTGTACCGGTCGGGCTTCCTCCGCATACTCGCTGCAGCACTGCGCATTGTCAGGAGCACGCCAGCAACCCGCAGGCCGTGCCCACCGCGAGGAGGAACCTTCGTGAGACTCAAGCGCACCACTGTCGCCGCCGTCGCCGCCGGACTGCTCGGCGCCACCGCGCTCACCCTGCCGCAGGCACAGGCCGCCCCACCCCGCACCTACGGCGCGGCCGAGCTGGCCAAGGTGGACGAGGCCGTGCTCAAGGCCGATGTCGGCGGCACCGCCTGGTATGTGGACCGGGCGAGCGGCGAGGTCGTCGTCACCGCCGACAGCACGGTCTCCGATGCCTCGCTCGCGAAGATCCGCAGGGCGGCGGGCGCGGACGCCGGAGCGCTGCGCATCGAGCGCACCCCGGGCAAGTTCACCCAGCTGCTCGGACCCGGCGACGCCATCTACGGCAGCGGGTACCGCTGTTCGCTCGGCTTCAACGTCGCCAAGGGCGGCACCTACTACTTCCTCACGGCCGGGCACTGCGGCAACGTGGTCAAGACCTGGTACACCAACTCCGCCCAGTCCACGCTGATCGGACCCACCGTCGGCTCCAGCTTCCCGAGCAACGACTACGCGCTGGTGCGCTACGACAACGCGTCCCTCAGCCACCCCGGCGGCTTCACGGCGGCCGACGCGTACGTGGGGGAGCCGGTCAAGCGCAGCGGCTCCACGACCGGCACGCGGAGCGGCACGGTCACCGGGCTCAACGCCACCGTGCACTACAGCGGCGGGGGCACGGTGCGCGGCATGATCCAGACGAACGTCTGCGCCGAGCCCGGCGACTCCGGTGGCGCCCTGTACGACGGCAGCAAGGCGCTGGGCATCACCTCGGGCGGCAGCGGCAACTGCACCGTGGGCGGTACGACCTTCTACCAGCCGGTGCCGGAGGCGCTGGCGAAGTACAAGGTGTCGATTCTGTGAGCGACGGCGCTCCTGCGCACTGAGGTGTCCGCGGTCGGGGCGATGCGGCCCCGGCCGCCGGGCACGCCACACGGCGCACCGGCCTGGCGCTCCGGTGCGCCGTCGTTGTGCGCGTACTGGTCGTAGTCCACGTCGAGTTCGAGGCAGGGGAGTGGGGCCGGGGCCCGTCGACAGTACATGGACGAAATGGACAGTCTGGCCGTCGATGTCGGCGAGGTGGTGGTCGGCGGCGTTCAGCCGTCGTTCGGCCGCGCGTCAGTCGCATCCTTCGGCCCAGTGGGCCAGGAGCTCGCGCAGACAGGCGGGGTCGGCGCCGGCCGAAGCGGGTGCGCGAGATCCTCGTCCGGAGGTCGTCGAGCACCGCCTCGGGCACCGCGATCGTGAACGGGCGCGAGGCCATCGGCGGATCTCCCTCCGAGAGCGCGTTGCCGCCGTGGCAGCAGCGTCCGCACTCCGGGGGAAATCGTCAACGCCTCGTATCTCGCGGGGATTTGTTCCCGTACGGGCATCCGCGGCGCTCAGGGCCGCTCGGCCATCCGCCGGATGATGCCGGCCGGGATCGCCGGATTCAGGGCGGCGTCCTCGGCGGTCTCGGGGTCGCGCAGGAGCGAGACCAGGACGTGGGCCGGGAGGCGGGGGCTGCGGGTGGCGGCCCGGCGGACGGAGCCGTCGGGGTCGTCGAGGAGACGGACCGCGCCCAGGCGGCTCAGGCGCGGGTCGGCGGCGGCGCGGCAGCGGACTTCGTGGTGCGGGTCGAGGGTGAAGCGTTCGACGAGATCCGGGGTGGACTCCGGGTCGTCCAGGGCGAGTTGGCGCAGCCGGGGGTGGGGGTCCTCGGCGTAGTGCAGGAGATCGGTACGGGGGAACGCGGGGTGCGTGCGGGGGCGGCCGGGCGAGGACAGGCTGCCGTTCCACCAGAGCCAGACCTGGAGCAGCATCCACGGCGGGGCGTCGTCGCAGGACTCGGCGAGGAAGAGGTGGACGACACGGTCCTCGTCGTGGGCGAGCCGGTCGACGACGTCCGGCGGGAGGCGGCGGGCGCGGGCCACGGAGCGGCGGACCAGCGGGTGGGTCGAGGCGGCAAGGCGGCGCATGGCCTCGGCGTCGTCGTGGAGGGCGTGCACCCAGGGGAGAGTGGAGTAATGGCCCGCCGGGGCGAATGCGTAGGAGATCGCCGCCCGTTGGGGCTCGGTGAGGTCCGGGCGGAGGGCGAGGATGCTCCGTACGGAGCTGTCCGGGTCCTCGGCCAGTACGGCGATCACCTCCTGGGACAGCTGCGGACTGGCGGCGAGAGCGCGGCGCAGGTCCGCGTCCGGGTGGCGGGACAGGTGGTCGGCCAGGTCCGGTTCCAGCACGGAGTCCTCGACCACGCGGGCGGGGTCGCCGAGCTCTCCGCTCTCGAACACGGCGCGCGATACGGGGTGTTCACGGTGGTGGAGCCGGCGCGCGGCGGCACGGACGCCGGGCGCGGGATCCGCGAGGAGGGCCCGGCGTTCTTCGGAGTCGAGGTTCGGCCACGCGGCGGCGCAGGCGCACTCGCGGACCCGCGGCTCCGGGTCGGCGAGGAGTGTGCGGGCCACGGCGGCCGGCAGGCCTGTCAGTGCGGCCGTCTCGGCGCGGACGCGCGGGACGGGATCGGCGGCGAGACGCTCGTACGCGGCGGGGACGAACGTCGCGCGGTGTTCGACGGCGATGCCGACCAGGGCCCAGCGGTGGCGGTCGTCCTCCTCGGCGAGGACGAGGCGGCTCCACTGACTGGGCGTCAGCTGGTCGGAGCCGAGGTCGACCAGGCCGCAGCGCACCTTCCAGTCCGGGTGGGCGATCAACTCGTCGATCAGCTTCGCGGGCAGTGCCCGGCCGTGGAACCGCCGGGTGTGCAGTACGAGACCGAGCCGGAGGTCCTCGGGCAGGGAGGGGTTGTGGAGGAGCCCGAGCGCCCAGCGCTCCCGCGTGCTCTGCGGGATGCGGATGCGGCTGAACAGGCCTTCCCACGCTGCCTTTTGCTCTTCCTCGCTCTCCTCCCGCGCCAGCACCAGTGCTCGCTGCTCCTGGTACGCCCGGACGTCGGCGACCACGATCAGCCAGACCGCGTACTCCTCGGTGGTGACGCCGATCAGCGTCCTGCCGTCCGGGGAGAGCGTCATGAACTCCGGTGAGCCGGGCTGGGCCTGCAGCGTCTTCGCGAGCCGCCACCGCTCCCCGAGCCGGACCCGGAACCAGCTGCCGAGCAGGGGGACGAGGAAGCCGCCGTCCTCGCCGAACAGGCCGTGGCCGGTGGCCAGCCGGAACCATTGGGCGTCGGTTTCGGCGTACGGATCGGCCGCGTCGAGCCGTACGACGGCAGTCGGTTCGGCGGCCACCGATGCGATCGGCCGCAGCGCCGCACGGACGGGGAGCGCGTGCTCGGCACGGCCCCAGCCGCCCGCGTCCTCCAGGCCCGCCTCGGCGAGCACCGCTTCGGCCCTCTCCCGCGGAGTGGTCATGCCCCGTCCCCCTTACGTGCGCTCAGTCCAGGCAGAACTCGTTGCCCTCGATGTCCCGCATGTTGATGCACGCGTCGTATCCGTCGTAGAGGAGTCGGTCGCGGACCGCGCCGAGGGGGAGCAGGCGGGCGCACTCGGCTTCGAGGGCGGCCAGGCGCTCCTCGCCGACCAGGCCGGTGGCGATCCGGACGTCGAGGTGGACCCGGTTCTTGACGGCCTTGCCCTCGGGGACGCGCTGGAAGTAGAGGCGCGGGCCCACGCCGGAGGGGTCCTGGCAGGCGAACGAGGAGTCCCGTTCGTCGGCCGGCTGTGCCAGGTTGTACGCGTCCCAGCTGGCGAAGCCCTCCGGCGGCGGGGGGACTTCGTACCCGAGCACCTCGCACCAGAACCGGGCGAGGCGCTCGGGGGCCGCGCAGTCGAAGGTGACCTGGACCTGTCTGACCGTGGGCGCCTGCCTGCCCGCAGGAGCTTGCGTGACGGAAGGCGCCTGCGTCACGGAAGGTGCCTGCGTGACGGAAGGTGCCTGTTGGGCCGCATGCGACTGCTCTCGCGAAGTCATCGGCGCACCCTAGCAACCGGCTAGCGGTGGTGTTCGACGAGGTCGGCGGGGCTCAGCGAACCGGGGCTCGTATGCCCGGACAGGGCCAGGGTGAGGTCGAGTTCGGCGAGGAGGCAGCGGATGACGTGCTCGACGCCCGGCTGCCCGTCCAGGCCAAGGCCGTACGCGTACGGGCGGCCGATCAGCACCGAACGGGCGCCGAGCGCAAGGGCCTTGGCGATGTCGTCGCCGCTGCGGATACCGCTGTCGAACAGGACCGTGAGCCGGTCGCCGACCGCATCGGCCACCTTCGGCAGGGCATCGGCGGCGCCGATCGATCCGGCCACCTGGCGGCCCCCGTGGTTGGAGACGATCACACCGTCCATGCCCGACTCGGCGGCCTGCCGTGCGTCGTCGGGGTGCAGGATGCCCTTGAGGACGATCGGACCGTCCCAGTGCTCCCGCAGAAAGGCCAGGTCGGGCCAGGTCTTCGACGGGTCCGAGAACATGCCGACGAAATGCATCACGGCCGCGTTCGGGTCCTCGTGCACGGGCTTGGCCAGGCCCGCCTGGAACGCCGGGTCGCTGAAGTAGTTGGCCGTGCCGACGCCGTGCAGGAAGGGCAGATACGCCTCGTCGAGGTCGCGCGGACGCCAGGCCAGCATCGGGGTGTCAAGGGTGACGACCAGGACCGAGAACCCGGACGCCTTCGCCCGGCCGAGGAAGCTGCGGGCGATCTCGGGATCCTTCGGCCAGTACAGCTGGAACCAGCGCTCGGCGTCCCCCATCGCCTCCGCCACCTCCTCCATCGGGGTGCTCGAAGCGGACGACAGGATGTACGGGACCCCTTGTGCGGCGGCCGCGCGGGCTGCGGCCTTCTCGCCCTCCGGGTGCATGATCGACAGCACGCCCACCGGGGCGAGCGCGAGCGGCGCGGGCAGGGTGCGCCCCAACACCTCGACGGACAGGTCGCGTTCGCTGACGTCCCTGAGCATCCGCGGCACGATCTGCCGCCGGTCGAGGGCCGCGCGGTTGGCGGCCGCGGTGCTGCCGCTGCCCGCGCTGCCGGCCACATAGCCGACGGCCCGGGGCGGAAGCCGGTGCGCGGCCAGCTCTTCGAGGCGGGTCAGGTCGGTGGGCAGCCGGGGCGCGGACCCTGTCATGCCGTTCAGATAGATCTCGTACTGGAAGTCGGCCCAGCGCTTTCCCATGGCGGTCCCCTCCGAGGCAGTGCTGTGGTGGCGTACGTGCTGCGGGGCCGAGTCTGCCTGTCGATCCGGGCGGTGGGGAGAGGCCGGTCCGGGGTACCGGGCGTCGCATCCGGACTCCGCCCGTCCGTTCCGTAGCCATATCGCGGGTCATGCCTGCCACCTGCCCAACTGTCCGCCAGTTCGCCTCCTTCTCGCGCGGTGAGGTATATGCACAGGGTGCGCCGGTGATCTTGGCCGCGTACGGGGAGGGGAACGACCGATGGGAAAGCGTGCTGACCGGAAGCAGCGCACCACGCGACGGCGGCGCAAGGGGAGCCGGGCCCGGATAGCGTGCGGGGTCGCTCTGCTGGCCGTGATGATGGCCGGCGCCGGAGCCGCCGTGGCGCACTACCGGGACACGGGCGTGCGGGAGCGGCCCGTCGCGGACGCCGAGCCGGTGATCCTCGAGACCCCGGCGACGCACACACCCGCGCGCTCGCCCTCGCCCTCGCCGAGCCCGTCCGCGTCGAAGAAGCCCGAGCCCTCGGCGAGTTCCTCGCCGAGTCCGAGTCCGAGCAGCACCCGGATCGACGTGCCCGCCGTGGGCCCCGGCACCTTCCGTACGGCACAGGCCGACAGCTCCGTGGTCGGTGAGGGTGCCCGCGTGCGGCGCTACAAGGTGGTCGTCGAGGACGGGATCGCCATCGACCCGGGCGCGGCCGCCGACGAGGTCGCCGCGATCCTCGGGGACGAGCGGGGCTGGACCGAGGACGGGGTCAACTCGTTCCGGCTCGTCGGCTCGGGCTCGTACGACTTCGTGGTGAAGATCGCGACGCCGGGCACCGTGGACCGCATCTGCGGGGCCGCCGGGCTGCTCACGCGCGGTGAGGTCAACTGCAGTGTCGGTACGGATGTGGTGGTCAACCTCAAGCGGTGGGTGCTCGGTTCGCCGGAGTTCGCGGGACCGATCGGCGAGTACCGCGCACTGATCGTCAACCATGAGGTGGGGCACCGGATCGGGCACGGCCACGAGACCTGCCCCGGCCCCGGCAGGCCCGCACCGGCGATGATGCAGCAGATCAAGGGCCTGCAGGGGTGTGTGGCCAACGCGTGGCCGTACGACGGGTCGGGCAAGTATCTCGGCGGGCCGTCCGTGCCTTGAGCCGTAGGGACGGCCTCGGCCGGACGCACGTCAGGGCCGGGCACACCTCGACCGGCTCAGGACGCGCCGTCGAGCCGCTCGGCGATGTCCTGGCGGGACCCGACGCCGAGCTTGGCCAGGATGTGCTCCACGTGGACGTCGACCGTGCGCTTGGACAGGACGAGCCGTTCGGCGATCTCGCGGTTGCTGAGGCCCTGGGCGACCAGCTCGGCGACCTCGCGTTCCCGCGGGGTGAGGGGCTTGTGCGCCTTGCCGGCCGGGAGTTCGGGAGCCAGACCGCCCGTGGTGGCCCGCTCGACGACCGAGCCGACGGGGTGAGTGGCGCCGTCCTGCCAGCGCGCCGTGAAACGCTCCTCACCCAGGGTGTCCCGGAGCTCGCGTTCGATGTCCAGGTGCCGCTGCTCCATCACGGGGTTGCCGATCAGGCGTCCGCCCAGGCGCTGCCACTGGGTGTCGGCCGCGCCCATGAGCCAGGCGGCGTTGTCGAGGCGCTTGGTGCGGAACGCGATCCACGCCTGAAGCTCCAGGTTGCAGGCGAAGCCCAGGATGTCACCCATGACGGTCTCGATGCCCAGGGCCGCGACGGACGAGGCCGTACTGCCGGGATAGTCGGCGAGTTCGAAAAGGGACAGGGCCCGGACGTAGTAGAGGGCCGCATGGAGCCATCCCGGTTCGATGCCGTTGTCGGCAAGCAGCCGGAGGTTGCGCTCACACATCTCCAGAGCCCCACGGGCCTCGCCGCTGGCCACCTGGATGTACCCCTGCTGCACCTCGAGGACCAACGCCCCGCTCAGATCGCCGGAGGCACGCAGGGCGGGGGAGCCGTGCTCCAGCGCGGCGAAGGCCTCCTGGAACTTGCCGACGGCCAGCGCGGCCATATGCATCACCTGGTACGCCCGGCCCTTGAGCTCGGGCTCGCCGATCGCCGTGGCGATGGCAGACGCCTCCTGGGCCATCGGATAGGTCGAGGGGTCGGCCTGCGCCGCGGCCAGATAGGCGTTCGTCGCCAGCACCCAGGCCCGCTCCGACGTGCCCGGCGCGAGATGGTCGGCGATCCGGTCGCACCAGTAACGGCCTTCCGTGTTCTTGCCGGGGATGAGCCAGTACATCCACAGCGACCGGGCGAGCAGCGCCGCCTGCTGGTACCGGCCCGCGTCGATCGCGTTCTCCAGGGCCGCCCGCAGCTGGCCGTCCTGCTGCCGGAGCACGTTGTACCGGGGGATCTGTCCAGGAGCGGCGAAGTCGCGGTCGTAGATACGGGCCAGCTCCGTGTAGTAGACGCAGTGGGCCTCCCGCAGGCCGTCCCGGCTGCCCGCGGTCTGCGCCAGCTCGGCGCCGTACTCGCGGATCATGTCCAGCATCCGGTAGCTCTCGCCGTCGCGGATGAGCACGCTCTTGTCCACGAGGCCCGCAAGGGACTCCACGAGCTCGGCCGGGTCCAGGATCCCGCCGGCGCATACGTACTGCGCCGCGTCGAAGTCGAAGGGCCCCGAGAACACCGAAAGCCGTTCCCACAGGACCTGTTCGGCCTGTGTGCACAGGCCGAAGCTCCAGTCGATGGCAGCCCGCAGCGTTTCGTGGCGCGGGGTGCCGCCGCGCAGCCGTGCGAGCAGCGGCACCCCGTTCGCGAAGTGCTCGATCAGCACGGACAGCGGCAGTGCGCGCAGCCGCACCGCGGCCAGCTCGATGGCCAGCGGCATCCCGTCCAGGGAACGGCACAGCCGCGTCGCCTGCTGCCGGGCCTCCTCGTCCATGGTCAGGCCGGGAACGGCGGCCTGGGCCCGGCGCACGAACAGCTCCAGCGCGTCGCCTCCGTCCGCCTGTACGCGTAGCGGCTCGACGCTGAAGACGTGCTCCCCCGACACGTTGAGGGACTGCCGGCTGGTGGCGAGGACCGTCACTCCGCCCGCGTGCCGCAGCAGGGCCTGCGCCAGTTCGGCGCAGGCGTCCACGAGGTGCTCACAGGTGTCGAGCACAAGGAGCGAGTGGCCCGACTGCAGTCTGCGGACGACCGCTTCGAGTGCGGACACCGCTTCGCCCTGGGCCAGACCGAGCGCGGACGCCACGGTGTGCGGCAGCAGTTCGGGGTCGGTCAGGGCCGAGAGTTCCACCCAGAACGCCTCCTGCCCCGAGGTGTCACGGGACCGGCGGGCGGCCCGCAGCGCGAGCCGGGTCTTGCCGACGCCGCCGGGCCCGGTGACCGTCACCAGACGCGACTGGGTCAACGCGAGCTCCAGGGCGGCCAGTTCCGCGCCGCGGCCCACGAAGTCGGTGGCCTCCAGGGGAAGGCCTCCCATGGGTCCCACACCCGGCTGGATCACGTTCATCGGCCCCGCACCCGGCTCCCGCGTCACTTGCCATCCCTTTCATCGGCTCCGGCCTCGGGGTGCGCCGAGTGAAGCTCCGCTCCACAACTCCCCGCCTTCGTCACCAGTTTGGCCTCCGGACCGCCTCTCCCGCTCGGATCCGGCGTGCTTGGCGAGGACTCCCCGGGATCCCGCGCGACGATTTCCGAACGCCCGCGCGAGGACCGCCGGACTGTACGCAGGAGCGGGCGCGGAGCCGCACGGAGAACAACTGTGGCCCTGTCCCGGGGAGTTACCCGGGACAGGGCCACAGTGCTCGGTCAGCGAGCCTCAGCGAACCTCAGTGAGGCTCAGGAAGCCCCCACCAGGCACCCGCTCAGGCGCGGATGTCGAACCGGTCCAGGTCCATGACCTTGGCCCAGGCGGCGACGAAGTCGCGCACGAACTTCTCCTTGGCGTCGTCGCTCGCGTACACCTCGGCGAGGGCACGGAGCTCGGAGTTGGAGCCGAAGACCAGGTCGGCGCGGGTACCCGTCCACTTGACGGCACCCGAGGCGTCACGGCCCTCGAACTCGTCCTGCGCGGCGGACGTGGACTTCCAGGTGACGTCCATGTCGAGCAGGTTGGCGAAGAAGTCGTTGCTCAGCGTGCCGACCTTGTCGGTGAGCACACCGTGCTTCGAACCGCCCGCGTTCGCACCGAGGACACGCAGACCGCCGACGAGGACGGTCATCTCCGGAGCGGACAGGGTCAGCAGGTTGGCGCGGTCGAGCAGCAGGAACTCGGCCGGCAGGCGGTTGCCCTTGCCGACGTAGTTGCGGAAGCCGTCGTACTGCGGCTCCAGGGCGGCGAAGGACTCGACGTCCGTCTGCTCCTGCGAGGCGTCGACACGGCCCGGCGTGAACGGGACCTCGACGGCCACGCCGCCGTCCTTGGCGGCCTGCTCGACGGCCGCGGTGCCCGCGAGGACGACCAGGTCGGCGATCGAGACGGGCTTGCCGAAGGAGGCCTTGATGCCCTCCAGGACGCGCAGCACCTGGGCGAGCTCGTCCGGGTTGTTGACCTCCCAGCCGCGCTGCGGCTCGAGGCGGATACGGCCGCCGTTGGCGCCACCGCGCTTGTCGCTGCCGCGGAAGGAGGCGGCGGCGGCCCAGGCGGCACCGACCAGCTGCGAGACCGTCAGGTCCGAGGCGAGGATCTGCTCCTTGAGCGCGGCGACGTCCGCGGCGCTCAGGGCCTCACCCTGCTGCGCGGGCAGCGGGTCCTGCCAGATGAGCTCCTCGGAGGGGACCTCCGGGCCGAGGTAGCGGACGACCGGACCCATGTCACGGTGCGTCAGCTTGTACCAGGCGCGGGCGAAGGCGTCCGCGAACTGGTCCGGGTTCTCGTAGAAGCGGCGCGAGATCTGCTCGTAGACCGGGTCGAAGCGCAGCGACAGGTCGGTGGTGAGCATCTGCGGCTTGTGCTTCTTGGTCTCGTCGAAGGCGTCCGGAACGATCTCCGGAGCGTCCTTGGCGACCCACTGGTGGGCACCGGCGGGGCTCTGCGTGAGCTCGTACTCGTACTCGAAGAGGTGCTTGAAGAAGTCGTGGCCCCACTTGGCGGGCGTGGTGGTCCAGGTGACCTCCAGGCCGGACGTGATCGCGTCCTTGCCGACGCCCGTGTTGTACGTGGAGGCCCAGCCGAGACCCTGCTGCTCGATCGAGGCGCCCTCGGGGTCGGCGCCCACGTTGTCCGCGGGTCCTGCGCCGTGGGTCTTGCCGAAGGTGTGGCCACCGGCGATGAGGGCGACGGTCTCCTCGTCGTTCATCGCCATCCGGCGGAAGGTCTCACGGATGTCGCGGGCCGCGGCGACCGGGTCCGGGTTGCCGTTGGGGCCCTCGGGGTTGACGTAGATGAGGCCCATCTGCACGGCGCCGAGCGGGTTCTCCAGCTCGCGGTCGCCGGTGTAGCGCTCGTCGTCGAGCCAGACCTTCTCGGGACCCCAGTAGACGTCCTCCTCCGACTCCCAGACGTCCTCGCGGCCGCCGGCGAAGCCGAAGGTCTTGAAGCCCATGGTCTCCAGGGCGACGTTACCGGTGAGGATCATGAGGTCGGCCCAGGAGATCGCCTGGCCGTACTTCTTCTTCACGGGCCACAGGAGACGGCGGGCCTTGTCCAGGTTGCCGTTGTCCGGCCACGAGTTGAGCGGCGCGAAGCGCTGCTGGCCGGCGCCGGCGCCACCGCGGCCGTCGCTGATGCGGTACGTGCCGGCGGAGTGCCAGGCCATACGGATCATGAGCGGGCCGTAGTTGCCGAAGTCGGCGGGCCACCAGTCCTGCGAAGTGGTGAGCACCTCGGCGATGTCGCGCTTGACGGCCGCGAGATCGAGGTTGTTGAAGGCCTCGGCGTAGTCGAAGTCCTCACCGAGCGGGTTCGCCACGGCCGGGTTCTTCGCGAGGATCTTCAGGTTCAGCCGCTCCGGCCACCACTGCCGGTTGCCGCCGCCCTGGGTGGGGTGCAGCGCACGCTCCCCGTGCGCCACGGGGCAGCCCCCGGTGGGTGCGACGACTTCGTTGTTCTCGGACATGGAATCCCTCCGGACGGGGCGGAATGCGGTGCTCAAGTCTCAAGTGATGCGTCAGGGCCGAGGTCCAGTACGGCAGCTCGTGATGCGCTCCGCACTGCAGCTCTTCCGCGTTGCGCTCTTTGTACTGCATTGAGCTCAATGTCTTGGATCTCGTCGGGCTCGATCCTACAATGGACAGAGTCCAAGTCAAGAAACACGCTAATCCTTGTGGCCGCGATTGTCCTGCCGACCCGGCTGTGCCGATTGAGAAGAATGGTGATCCGAGATGAGCGACCTCCTTGAGCGTCTGCGTGGCCGCGGCTGGCGGATGACCTCGCAGCGCCGCGTCGTGGCGGAGGTGCTCGACGGCGACCATGTGCATCTGACGGCGGACGAGGTGCATGTGCGGGCGGCCGCGAAGCTGCCGGAGATCTCCCGCGCGACCGTCTACAACACGCTCGGCGAGCTGGTCTCGCTCGGCGAGGTCATCGAGGTCTCCACCGACGGCCGCGCCAAGCGCTACGACCCCAATGCGCACCGGCCGCACCAGCACCTGGTGTGCTCGGGGTGCGGCGCCATCCGTGATGTGCGCCCGCAGGGCAATCCGCTGTCGGATCTGCCGGCCGAGGAGCGCTACGGCTTCACGGTCGAGGCGGTGGAGGTCACGTATCGCGGGGTGTGCCCGTCCTGCGCGACCTGATCGCCGCACAGCTGTTTACGGCCGCAGCACTGCTTACGGCTGCAGCGCTTCCTGCGACTACAGCACTTTCTTCCGTACGAGCACCGAAAGCGCCAGCGCCCCCGGCAGCAGGGGCAGCCAGCCGCTGATCACGCGGTAGCCGATCACGGTGGCCGTGGCCAGGGCCATCGGCGTGCCGAAGACGACCAGGGTGAACACCATCGCGGCGTCCACCGGACCGATCCCGCCCGGCGCCGGCACCGCGCCCACCATCGCGCTCGCCGCGAGGTGGGCGAAGATCACGTGGGTCCAGGGCAGCGGCACGCCCAGCGAGGCGGCGACCGCGGCCAGGGTCGCCGCCTGGAACAGCGGCAGCGCGGCCGCACCGCCCCACAGTGCGAGGACCCGGCTCGGCCTGCTGTGCAGCAGCCGCGCGTCGGTGAGCGCCGTGCCGAGGAAGGTCATCAAGGGGCGGCGCAGCGGGTGGACGAACTTGAGCACCAGGGCCACCGTCACGAGGGCCCCCGCCGCGCAGCCGGCGATGATCAGGAAGGTCTCACCCGTGGGCAGCAGCTCGCGCACGGGCAGCGTGTCGGGGAACGCGACCAGGAACACGAGGATCAGGGCGAACTTCGCCACCGGCTTGACCAGCGAATACAGCGCGAGCGAAGCGGTGGCCCTGGCCAGCGGGATTCCGCGGGCCTGCAGAAACCGCAAGGTGACCGCGTGCGCACCGAGCCCGGCCGGCAGCACATGGTTGGCGGCGCCCGCCGCGAACTGCGAGGCGAGCAGCCGGCCCGGCGGCAGCCGCTCGGGGATCGCGCCCTGCCGGATGAACGAGGCACTGACGCTGCACAGGCCGGTGAAGACCACGGCGAGGAACAGGAGTCCTGGGTCGGCGGACGCGAGACGGGCGGTGCCGTCGCGTACGGCGTCCCAGTCGAGCGCCGCCCAGGTCCCGATGAACAGGAGGGGCAGCACGCTGAGGATCAGGCGGACCTGGCGTCCGCCGAAGGGCAGGCGCTTGAGGCGAAGGGCCGGGGAGGCGGGCCCAGGGGCAGGCAGCTCTTCGAGCCGGAGCGGGGACACGGCGCACGTCATCCTTCCGCGTCGTGCCCGCTGCTGGAGAGGCTCTCAGGCGCGGGCCGGTCGGACACAGGGGGAGAGGTCGGGGAAAGGGTTCCCTTTTTGAGCTATTCCCATCCTTGATGACGAATCGGTTTCCCGGAGCGAAATGCACAGTTCCGTACATCACACCGTCAACTCTCGGATCCGATGCGCGCGTTCACCTGGTCATCCCTGCGGGTGAGACCGGCGCGGCAGGTCCGTACGGGGGACCTCACTGGGCGATCTTCATTCCGTCACTGTCCGTGTGCTGTGAAGGAGTGCGATGTCGGTCCATTCGGCGGTTGTGGAGCAGACCGCCCGCGGGGCCCTGGCCGCCCGCTGCCGGAAGATCACCGAGGCCCGCTGGTTCGCGGTCCTCGTGATGAGTCTGATCCTGGCCAACGCGTTGCTGCTCGGTATGGAGACCTACTCGGGCCTGGCCGCAGAGTGGAGCGAGGGACTCCGGCTGGCCGAGCGGCTGTGCCTCCTCGGCTTCACCGTGGAGATCCTGCTGCGGATCGCCGCCCACGCGGACCGGCCGCGCGCCTTCTTCCGCGACCCCTGGAACCTCTTCGATCTCGCGGTGGTCCTCTGCGCGTTCCTGCCGGTGGTGAGCGAGAACACCACCTTGCTCCGGCTCCTTCGCCTGGCCCGGGTGCTGCGCACCGCGCGCTTCCTGCCGCAGCTGCGGGTGCTCCTGGTCGCGGTGGCCCGCAGCCTGCCCGGCACGCTCAGCTTTCTGCTCGTCGGGGCGCTGCTGCTCTATGTGTACGCGATGGTCGGCTGGGTCTTCTTCCACGAGCACGACCCCGCCCACTTCGGCTCGCTCGGCCGCGCGCTGCTGACCCTGCTGCTCCTGATGACGCTCGACGGGCTCGGGGACGCGGTGCACGCGGGCCTGTCGTTCTCGCGCTGGACACTGCTCTATTACGGGGCGTACGTGCTGATGGCCTCCTTCGTCCTGGTCAATGTGCTGATCGGTGTCGTCATCAACTCCCTCGAAGAAGCGAAGGAGTTGGAGCACGAGGAGGAGCAGAGGCAGCAAGGACGGCGGCAGGGGCGCGGCGAGCAGGCCGAGCAGGAGGTCCCCCTGCTGCGGCAGCGCATCGTGGCCGCCCGGCAGGCCCTGGACGACCTGGAGCAGAGCCTGCCCGCCGGGGACCCGGCACGCGCTGCCGGCCACGTCCAGGGGTGAACGCCGTGGGCGCCGCCGGACACGTTCCGTGTCGTACGGCCCGGTTCATCGTTTGATTCGTTTGATCGTTTGATGCGGGACCCCGGCGGTGTGGAGTGAGGGCGGCGGATGGCTGTGCTGTGTCTGGTGGGCCTGGGCGCCTTCGTGGCCCTGACCCCCGTGCAGGTCGCGTCGCAGGTGAACGCCGACGCGGCGGGCGTGGTGCACACGGCCGTGACGGGGCTGGTCGGGGAGTGCCGGGCGGAACCCGCACCGCCCTCCCCGCCGACGCCCGCGTCTCCCGCCGCACCGCAGCCGCATCCCGGCGCGCCGGCCTCCGAACCCCGGGCGCCCGGCACACCGGCCGACGCCGAGCCGCCGGCCCGGGACCGGCCCGCGCCTCCCGGACAGCCCCCTGCGCCGGTCGCCGCCGCCCTGCCACCCTTCGACACCGCGGCGGCCCCTGCTTTCAGGCCCGCACCTTTCGAGCCCGTGCCCCCCGAACTCTCCCCGCCCCCGCGGCCCATGGCGCACGGGCCCACCTTCCCCGTACGCCCCTACCGCTCGGCCCTGGTCAAGCGTCCCGTACCAGGCGGCTTCTCCACCGTCACGCTGATGACCGTGGTCACCGCCCCGGCCGTCCTCGCCGCCGCGGCCCTCAGGCCCGGCGGGCGGGGCCGCTCGGCCAGGGCCTGACCTGGCCGCGGCCCCGGTCCGGGCCCGTGATCGGCAAGTCTCAAGTCCCCTACGCATCCCCGGAGTTGTCCCGTGTCCGAATGGCTGGTCCTCGCCCTCGCCATGGTGTTCGTCTGCGCCGTGGTCATCGCCGTGCCGATGCTGCGGCACCGCACCCAGGCGGCCGCCGAGGACGACACCTCGCAGACGCCCGATGTCATCGAGTACATGGTGATGATGGTCGGCGTGGTCTACGCGATCGTGCTCGGCCTCGCGATCGCCGGGGTCTGGGAGGCCAGGGGTGCGGCGGAGGACTCCGTACGGCGTGAGGCGCAGGCGCTGTACGAGGTGACGCAGCGGGTCGAGGTCTATCCGCCCGAGGTGCGCGACCGGATCCGCGAGCAGGTCGCCGCGTACGCCGCGCACACCGTCCGCAGCGAGTGGCCCCAGCTCACCTCGGGCACCGCACCGTCGGGGCACGGCGCCGAACTCCTTTCGGAGGTACGCGGGGACATCACGCGTCAGGCACCGGCGTCCGATCTGCAGGCGCAGGCCTATCAGCCGCTGCTCGACCAGATCGCGATCGCCGACGACGCCCGGCATGTACGGGTGAGCGCGGCCGAGCCGACGCTGCCGGGCGTGGTGTGGTTCGGCCTGGTCGCGGGCGGGGTGGTGATCGTCGGGCTGATCTTCACGCTGCAGATCCGGCGCTCGGCGCGCGAGCTGCTGCTCGCCGGGGTGTTCAGTGCCTTGATCGTGTTCCTGCTGTTCCTGGTGTGGAACTTCGACGCGCCCTTCGGCCGCTACGGCACCGAATCGGCCGAGCCCTTCCAGGAGTTGATCGTCGGGGTGTGAGGGGTGGTCAGGCCATCGGCGACAGACGCGGGCCCGCGGGCACCTTGTTCGCGGCCTGCACCGTGGAGCCCTTGCGCCACTTCTTCCAGGACAGGTTCCAGTCGCCGTATCCGTTGTCGAAGGGCGTCATGTCCTCGCCGAGGCTGTTGACCACCTGGACGATGTCGCCGGGGCGCACCAGATCGAAGAACCATGCGGCGTTGGACATGCTCATCCCGGTGCAGCCGTGGCTGACGTTGGCGACGCCGTGCGAACCCACCGACCACGGGGCGGCGTGCACGTACTCGCCGCTCCAGGTGACCCGGGTCGCGTAGTGCACCTTCAGGTCGAAGTAGTCGCTGCTGCCGCGCGCGATGCCGATGCCCTCGCCGCGCATCCGCACCAGACGCTCCTTGGCCAGCACCGTCTTGATGCCGTTGCGGGTGCGGTAGCCGGCCTTGCCCGTGGTCACGGGGATGGTGCGGATCTCCTCGCCGTTGCGCAGCACGGTCATCGTGTGCGTGGACGCGTCGGTGATCGCCTCGATACGGTCGCCGATCCTGAGCGTCAGGGGCTTGGACCCGGCTCCGTACACGCCGTCGCCGATGTGCACACCGTCGAGCGCGCTGCGCACCGTGATCTCGGTGTGCGCGGGCCAGAAGGTGCGCGGACGGTAGTGCAGGGTCTGCTCGTCCACCCAGTACCAGGCGCCCTCGACCTGCGGCGAGGAGTTCACCCGCAGCGACTGCTCGATCCGCGCTCGGGCCTCGGTGCGCCGGGCCGGCACGGGCCGGTTGAGCGTGGCGGTGACGGGCTGGCCCACGCCGTACGTACCGGGGCCCGGGCCGAACTCGGCGGTGAGACGGCGGCCTTGAGGCGCCGCCGTACGGAACCGCAGAGTGGAGACGACCGGGTCGCCGGACGGGGACTCGGCGCGCACGGTCGCGCGGTAGCGGAAGCCGGCCGGCACCGCCCAGGTGGAGCGCCAGGTGCGGCCGTCGGCGCTGAGGGCGCCGGCGAGCGCGCTGCCGCGGGAGCCGGTCACGGAGACATCGGTGATGCGGCCGTTGGCCCGCATCGTCAGGGCGAGGCGGCCCGCGAGGGCGACCGGCTGCTCGACCGACTTGCGTCCCGCGGTCATCGGTACGGTCCACGTGTCCGCGCCCGGGTGGCTGATCAGGCAGATCCGGCCGCCGCCGGGAGCGCGGCACAACCCCTTCTTTCCCAGGGCGAGTTGGGTGTCGCGCGGCGCCGACGCCGTGAGCAGCGTGTCGACGGGGCCCTGCGGTGCGACAGCCGTGCCGTGCGGTGCGGCCCCCGTGCCGGGGGAGTGCGCGGCTGCCGCGAGCAGGAGTGCGGCGGTGACGGTGGAGACGGTGCCCAGGGTCCGGATACGTGCGCTCAACGTGACGACTCCTCCAACTCCGAGGGCGCACGAATGAGGGCACCCGGTGTGAAAGATCATCATTAATGACCGGCGTACGGGTGGAGCCCGAACGGGCGCGCGGCGCGAAGGGTTCAGCCCGAACGCAGTAACCCCGGGGCGCGGGGCACGGGTTCGGTCCCGGGCTCTCAGCGGGCGTTGCCGCCCGGGACCACGAGGCCCGACTCGTACGCGGCCACCACCGCCTGCGTGCGGTCCCGCAGTCCCAGCTTGGCCAGGATCCGGCTCACATGGGTCTTCACGGTCTCCTCGCTGACATGCAGCCGGGCCGCGAGCTCCGGGTTGGACAGACCCTCCGCGATCAGCCGGAGCACCTGGGTCTCGCGCGGGGTGAGCGCGGCGAGGTCCGCGGCCGGACGGGCCGAGGGCCGCAGCCGGGCGAACTCGGCGATCAGGCGGCGCGTCACGGTGGGCGCGAGCAGGGCCTCGCCGGCGGCGACCACGCGTACCGCGTCGAAGAGCCGCTCGGCGGTCACGTCCTTCAGGAGGAAGCCGCCCGCTCCCGCGCCGAGCGCGTCGTAGACATGCTCGTCGAGGTCGAACGTGGTCAGCATCAGGACGCGGATGCCGGTGTCGGCGAGCCGAGCCGTGGCCTCGATCCCGTCCATCACCGGCATCCGGACGTCCATGAGGACCAGATCGGGGGTGAGTTCGCGGCAGACGCGGACGGCTTCGGCGCCGTCCTTCGCGGTGCCGACCACCTCGAAGTCGGGCTGGGTGGCGAGCAGCCCGGCGTAGCCCGCGCGGACCAGTTCGTGGTCGTCGGCGATGACGAGGCGGAGCGGTGCGCTCATCGGGTGTCCTTTGTCGTCGGCGCGGTGGACTCGGGGGCTGTGGCCTCGGCGGTGGTCTGGAGGACGGTGGTCTCGGGGGTCGTCTTGAGGGTGGTGGTCTCGGAGGTTGCGGCCTCGGCAGTGCGGGTGCCTCCGGAGCCCTGCGCGGCGGGGGCCGGCAGGCGGGCCTCGATCCGGAAGCCGCCGCCGAGCGCGGGACCCGAGGCCAGTGAGCCGCCGACCATCGCGGCGCGCTCGCGCATCCCGGTCAGGCCGTGGCCGCCGCGCGCGGACGCGGACTTCGGGCCCGGGCCGTTGTCGCGGATCCGCAGATGGAGTGCGGCGTCGGTGTAGTGCAGGGTCACGTCGACGGCCGCGCCCGGCGCATGACGGCGGGCGTTGCTGAGCGCCTCCTGCACGATGCGGTACGCGGTGAGCTCCACGCCCTGGTCGAGCGGGCGGATCCGGCCGCTGACGATCAGACGGGTGGCGCCTCCGCCCGCCTCACGGGCCTCGTCGACCAGCTCGGCGAGCTCCTGCAGACCGGGCTGCGGGCGCCGGGTCGGCGGGGCCTCGGCGTCCTCGCGCAGCACCCCGAGCAGCCGGCGCATCTCGGTCAGCGCGGTGCGGGCGGTGTCGCCGATCGCGAGCAGCCGCTCGGCGCCGGCCGGCGGCATCCCGGCCGTGGTGAGCCGGGCCGTCTCGGCCTGCACGGCGATCATCGAGATGTGATGGGCCACGACGTCGTGCAACTCCCGTGCGATACGGGCCCGTTCGCCGCGCGCCGCATGCTCCTGGAGGGTCTCCGCGATGGCCCGCTCGGTCGCGCTGTGCGCTCGTGCCTCGGCCAGGGCGCGCCGGGTCAGCCCGGTGACGGCCGCGGCCAGCGCGCTCAGACAGACGAGGACGGTGGCCAGGCGGTCCCCGGGGCCGGCCACCGCGTACCCGAGAAAGGGCAGCGGAAGGAGCGTGGACGGCAGCCGCGGACCGTGCCGGCCCGCCGCGTACAGACAGAGCAGGAGCGAGGGCAGTCCGGCCACGAGGAACAGGTGGTACGGGGCGAGCGCGAGCAGTGCCGAGGCCGCGGTGATCACGGCCGACCACAGGGGCTGCGTGCGCACCGCGGCCAGCGGCACGGTCATGCCGAGCGCGAGGAACAGGGCCGGCGGGAAGCGGCCGTCGGTGTAGTAGGTGCGCAGGGTGAGCTCGGCGAGCGCGGCGAGGGCCAGGGCGGCGGCCGCGTACACCGGGGCGGCCGGGGACGAGAGGCGCGCGGCCGGGATGGAGAGCCGGCCGGGCGCGATGCGCGGGAATCTTCTGCTGCCGAGCCGCACCCACCCCTCCGTTCCCGAGCCTCGGACACCTGCCGGGCCCTGGGCCCTTGTGACGGATCGGCGCGGGCCGGTCCCGGGGGGCACCGCACCCGGGTCGCTCCGACCCGTCCATTGTCACCGAACCGGGGGCCGGGCGAGTCCCTCACGTGGGGGATACGAAGACGGCTCCGACGCGTGACGCCCCGCGGGCCCGCGCTCCCTAGCCTCACTGAGCATGGACAGCATTGATGGCACCGTTCAGGTGCGCGGACTGCGCAAGCGGTTCGGGTCCGTCACGGCACTCGACGGGCTCTCCTTCACGGTCACCCCGGGGCAGGTCACGGGGTTCGTCGGGCCGAACGGCGCCGGCAAGTCGACCACCATGCGGATCATGCTCGGCCTCGACTCGGCCGACGCCGGCGAGGCGCTGATCGGCGGCCGCGCCTATCACGCACTGCGCACCCCGCTGCACGAGGTCGGCGCCATGCTCGACGCGTCCGCCGTGCACCCCAGCCGGCGCGGCCGCGACCATCTCCTGTGGCTCGCGCACTCGCACCGTATTCCGGTACGCCGCGTGGACGAGGTCCTCGAACAGGTGGGCCTCGCCTCGGCCGGGCGCCGCCGGGCCGGCGGTTACTCGCTCGGCATGCGGCAGCGGCTGGGGATCGCCTCCGCGCTGCTCGGCGACCCGCCCGTGCTGCTCTTCGACGAACCCGTCAACGGACTCGACCCCGAGGGCATCCGCTGGATCCGCGGCTTTCTGCGCTCGCTCGCCCGCGAGGGCCGTACGGTCCTCGTCTCCAGCCATCTGATGAGTGAACTCGAGGACAGCGCAGACCACTTGGTGGTCGTCGGCCGCGGCCGCGTGATCGCCGACACCAGCGTGCGCGAGCTGCTCGCCACCGCGTCCGGCGACCGGGTGTCCCTGCGTACCGACGCCCGTACGGAGGCGATGACCGTGCTCGCCGCCGCGGGTGCGACCGTCGCGTCGACCGGACGGGACACCCTGACGGTGTCCGGGCCGAGCGCCGAGAAGGTGGTGCAGCTGCTCAGCGGGGCCGGGGTGCCGTTCTCCGAGATCTCCGCACACCGGGCCACGCTCGAAGAGGCCTATATGGAACTGACCGGGGACGTCCTGGAGTTCGCGGCCGCGCCGGTGGACGAGGAGGACGCGCGATGACCGACACCCAGACGCCGCCGGTCACGCCGTACCGCTCCACCGCGGTGCCCGCCGGCCGTGACGGGTTCGTACAGCTGCTGCGGGCCGAGTGGACGAAGCTGCGGACGGTGCGGCGGTGGGGTCTCACGCTGCTCGGCGCGGTGCTCGTGACGGTGCTCGTCTCCGTGTTCGCCGCGACCAGCTCGAAGGTGCAGTTCGCCGGCGGCGGCGACCGCGGCCCTGAGCCCACCGGGCCCGGCGGCGTGCGGATCGTCGACTCCTTCCGGTATGCCCACCAGGCGCTGCCCGGCGACGGAACGATCACCGTACGGCTCGCGGAGTTCCGTACCGGCGAAGGGAGCACGCCCGAGTGGGGCAAGGCGGGTGTGCTGATCAAGAAGGACGCGGCGCCCGGAGCCTCGTATGCCGCGCTGATGCTCACTCCGGGGCACGGCGTACGGCTGCAGAACGACTTCGTGCACGACCGGGCGGGCAGCAACTCCCCGGCCGGCGAGCCACGCTGGCTGCGCCTGACCCGCGACGGCACCACGCTCACCGGGTACGAGTCGGCCGACGGCAAGGAGTGGAGCGAGGTCGGCGCGGTGACGGTGCCGGGACTCACGGGCACCGTCCAGGTCGGTCTGTTCGTGGCCTCGCCGATGGTGGACACGATGGACCGCCAATTCGGCTCCGTCTCGGTCAGCTCGGAGCCTTCGCGGTCCACGGCCGTCTTCGACGACGTCACGGTGGACGGCGGCAGCGGCGACTGGCGCCACACCGATGTCGGCGAACAGCCGGGCGGCGACGGGCAGTCGAGCGGGCCCGTCGGCGGCGAGGGCGAGTCGAGCGAGTCCGGCGGGCGGTTCACCCTCACCGGGTCCGGTGACATCGCGCCCGCCCAGTACAACACCGACCTCGCCGCGATGAGCCTCAGCGGTACGCAGCTGGGTCTCGTCCTGATCGCCGCACTGGGCGTCCTGTTCATCACCGCCGAATACCGGCGCGGCATGATCCGTACGACCTTCGCGGCCAGTCCGCGGCGCGGCCGGGTCCTGGTCGCCAAGGCGGTGGTGATCGGTGTGACGGCCTTCGCCGCCGGGCTGGTCGCTTCGGTGGCGTCCTTCCTGATCGCCCAACCGATCCTGAAGGCGAACGGGCACAAGCCACCCCGGTTCCCCGAACTCCAGCTCACCGACGGACCGGTGCTGCGCGCCGTGCTCGGCTCCGCCGTACTGCTCGCCCTGATCGCGGTGCTCGCGCTCGGACTCGGCGCGCTGCTGCGGCGTACGGCGGGCGCGGTGGCCACGGTCGTGGTGCTGTTCGTCGCGCCGCTGGTCCTGGTGACCACGCTGCCGATCGGATTCGCGCAGTTCCTGCAGCAGTTCACGCCGCTGGCAGGGTTCGCCGTCCAGGAGACCCTGACGCGCTACGACCACGTGGCCACACTGTGTCTGCCGGAGGAGGGCTGCTATCCGCAGGGGCCCTGGATCGGCATCGGCACGCTGCTCCTGTACGCGGTGGCCGTGCTCGGGCTCGCGGTCTGGCGGGTACGGAGGCGGGATGTCTGAGGCCCTGCTCACGGGTGCGCCCCGGGTGACCGCCCGGGGCGCGGGACGGATGACCGGTGCGGTGCACGCCGAGTGGACCAAACTCCGTACGCTGCACAGCACTTGGTGGCTGCTGCTCGGCATCGTCCTGTGCACGGTCGGCGTCGGCGCCCTGACCACCGGATCGCTCTCGGCCGGCGACTGTCTGGCGCGGCGCACCTGCGACGAGGACACGGTCAAACTGAGCCTCACCGGGGTCTGGGTGGGGCAGGCCGCCATGGCGGTGTTCGGGGTGCTCGCGGTGACGGCGGAGTACGGCACCGGGACCATGCGCGTCACCCTGGCGGCCATTCCCTCGCGGCTGCGGGTGCTCGCCGCCAAGGCCGTGGTCGTGGCGGGGCTCGCGGCGGTGGTGGGGGCCGTCTCGGTCCTTGGCTCGCTCTACTTGGGCCGGGTGCTCGTCCTGGACGCCGGGTTCACCGCCGAGGCCGGCTATCCGCCGATCGGCCTCGGGGACGGGGCCACGCTGCGGGCCGTCGTGGGGGGTGTCCTCTACTACGTGCTCGTCGCGCTGCTCGGGGTCGGGCTCGGGGCGGCCCTTCGGGACACGGCCGGGACGCTGACCGGGGTCTTCCTGCTGCTGTACGGATTCCCGCTGGTGGCGGCGATGTTGTCGGACCCCGACTGGGAGAAGACGGCCAAGCGGCTCTCGCCCACGGAGGCGGGTCTTTCGGTGCTCGCGACCCGCAACCTGGAGGCCTTGCCGATCGGGCCGTGGGCGGGGCTCGGGGTGGCGGCGTCGTGGGCCGTGGGTGTGCTGGTGGTGGGGTGGGCGGTGTTGAAGGGGCGGGATGCGTGAGGGGTGTTCGTGGGCGGTGGGGGTGGCCGGTCCGGTGCGCCGGGCGGGGCCGAGTGCCCGGGCGCTCGGCCTGCGGCCCGCTCCGGGGCGCGATCCCGCTCCGGCTGCGGTACCCCGCTCCTGCTGCGCCCTGCGCTGTCGGTGCGAACGCCTGGCATGTGCCGTTCGACTTCGTGACGGAGGTGTTGCGGTGCGGGAGCTGTTCGTACGGGAAGCAGGGGCGTGGATCCGCTGGCTCCAGCTGAACCCGGCGGCGGGGGATGCCGGGCCCGCCCGTGTCTACGTGCACGGTCTCGGCTGCAGCGCCGCGTCCGACTATGCGGAGGTCGCCACGACGCCACCGCTCGCGGGCCGCGTCGGGCTCCTCGTCGACCTGTTCGGGCACGGGTACAGCGACCGGCCCGTGGACTTCGGGTACCGGATGCGGGAGCAGGCCGATGCGGTGGCCGCCGTGATCGAGCACGTGGGGCTGCGGGATGTGGAGCTGATCGGGCACTCGATGGGCGGCGCGGTCGCCATCGAACTGGCCGCCGCCCGACCCGACTTGATCGCGAAGCTGGTGGTCGCGGAGCCCAACCTCTTTCCCGGCGGCGGCTTCGTCAGCAGCGTGATCGCCTCGCAGGAGGAGCAGGCGTTCGTCGCCGAGGGGTTCGCGCGGATGGTGGCCGGGGAGAAGCTGCCCGATTACGTGGCGCGGCTTCGGCTGGCCGATGCGCTTGCTCTGCATCGCAGTGCTACCGCTTTGGTCGAGGGGACGTCGCCGAGTTGGGGTGCGATGCTGACGGAGCTTTCGCAGCCTCGGGCCTTTGTGGTGGGGGAGCGTACGCGGCCCGATGCGGAGACGGATCTGATGGCGGCGGCGGGGGTGCCGGTGGTGGATGTGCCGGATGCCACGCACAACATGATGATCGACAATCCGGGTGGGTTCGCGGAGGCGGTGGACTTGGCGCTGTCGGCGGCGGAGCCGGGGGTGTAGGTCCGCTCCGCGGGCCCACCGACCCGAGGGTCCGGGGTCGCAGCCCACGGTTTCGGGAAGCGGCGGGGTGGGGGGAGATCCGCCCGCAGCAGGAGCCCACCCCGCACCCCCACGGACCCGCACCCGACAGCTACGCGCTGGAGCCGGCCTCGCCCGTCCCGCCGCTGAGCCCGCCCAAGCGGGCGTTGAGGCCCGTGGCCTGGATGGTGAGTTCGCGGGCGACGGCCTGGGCGCCCAGCTCCTGGGCCTGGTCCTCGAGGCCGCATTCCTGCAGGGCGGTCGACCAGACCCGCAGATGGGCGACCGCTCCCGCGACGTGGCCCTCGGCGTCCTGGAGCGGGGCGCCGGACGGGCCCGTGGGGTCGTCGAGGGCGTCGGCCGTCTCGTGGCGCAGCCGCTGCAGGTGCTGCACGAGATCGTGCCGGGTCTCGCTGGGCAGGCCGCTCGCGCGGGCGATCAGGCGCAGCAGGCGGTCGCAGGCGGCGGCGACGGCGCGCAGCAGGTCGAAGTCGCGGCGCGGCGGTGTGAAGCCGCTGTTCAGGGGCCGGACGCGCAGGGCCGGGCTGTACGGAGTGAGCGGGACGGCGTCCTGGGTCCTGAGGGCCTCGCGGAAGCACGGGTGGATCTGGAACTCCTTCTCGTCCGCCTGCAGCGGCCGGTCGAACCCGCCCGCGTAGACGACCTCGTCACCGCGCCGCACTCCGAGGAAGCCGACTGTGTAGAGGATGTCGATCACCGCCTCCGGTGTGAACGACTCGCTGTACGCGGGAAAGCGGCGTTCCAGATCGCCACGTGCCTGGGCGAGCAGGCTCCCGAGGGACGCCCGGGTGACCACGTATCCGCCGTTGCCGAACAGTCCGAGGAGCGAGTCGAGGAAGGGGTGGGCGACCAGGTACTCCTGGGCCAGGTCCTGGAGCTTCCAGACCGAGAACTGCCGTCCGGCCTCCATCACGTCGCTTTCGGTGATCTGCGTGCGTCCGTTGTGGACGGCCCGATCGCGGCAGAGGTTGAGGTACTGGATCGCGTCGCGGGGGCGGGGCAGGGTCCGCGTGAAGAGGTACGAAGCCGTCTCCTCGCCCTCGACCCGGCGGGGGAAGACCCCTTGCCACAGGTCGGTCTCGCCGAGCCCGGGCCCCACCGACGCCTGGGCGCGGGACAGCGCGAGGCGGCGCAGCTGGGGGACGGGCCAGTCGATGCGCATCTCGTAGCTGCGGAACTTGTCGCCCTCGCCGAACGTGAGCGAGTCGTAGATGTCGGAGCGCAGGAAGACCAGGCAGCGCACCGCGCCGGGGTACTTCACGGCTACGTCCTTCGCGGCGAGAAGCAGCCCGATCACCATCGAGTTGGCGTCGGCCTCTCCCGACCAGACCTTCTCCAGCTGGTCCACGAGCAGCAGGAGGGGCGGATGCGTCCTGGCGCAGTCCAGTTCGCGGAAGGCGAGGGCGACGTGGTCCTCGAGGACCTCCAACTGGCGTACCGCACGGGCGCCTTCGGTCACCGCGTGCCCCAGGTCCACGCCGATCTGGAAGCCGAACGCCCCGAGCTGCAGGCCGTTGGTCTGCAGCCGCTCGCGGCCCTGCGCGGCGAAGTCGGCGAGCCGCGTGCCCGGCAGCTCGCCGTTGTCCCGCAGGAACTTCCGCAGATCCTTGACCGCATCCGGCTCGCGGCGCCCGTGGGTCTTGCGGGCGTGCTCGGTCAGATGGCGCGCGGCATGCAGCGCGAACACGTAGCGCCACATCAGGGACTTGGCGGTGTCGCCCGCGAGCCCCTGCAGTTCGAAGCGGCGGATCTCGTCGCCGGCCGCGTCGTCCGGTGTGATGGTGACGGTCGCACCCGCGTGCCCGCCCTCCGCGCCCAGGTGCACACAGATCGCGCTCTTGCCGGAGCCCTTGCGGCCGATGATCAGCATCTTGCGTCCCGATACGGCGGCGTCGTACGCGGCCGTCTGCAGAAAACCCGCCCGCAACAGTCCGTTTGCCATGTCCTGTTCGGCCTCGTCGTGGCCGAAGTACAGCCGTTCGACGACGGACGGTTCGGTCATGTGTCCCCCTGCCGGTGACGGTTCGTCACTCTTTCGTGAATCGTTCCGCGGCGGCCCGCAGGGTAGAGCATTCCGCGGAGGCCAGCCATGGAACAGACAGTGTTGCGACCCAAGCCGATGCCCGGCCGCGCACCCGCGCCGGGCCACCGTCCGCATGCCGTACGGCGGCGTGCCAGGCGGTTGAGAACCGTACTCGGTGCGACCGTGATCGCGCTTGTCCTCGTGCTCGCGGGCATCGGGCTCGGGACGGTGGGTGCCACCGTGATCGGGATGAGCAAACTCGCCGATCTGCAGAAGCAGGCGGCGGCGCAGGGGCCGCCGGGGGCGTCCGCGGGCAAGAAGGGCGCCGCGCCCGCGCAGACCCAACCCCAGGGCGGCCAGGGCGAGTCGGTGGCGCCCGCGCCCGCGACGATCGGGGTCGAGGCGGTGGATTCTTCCTCGGGCAAGGGCGCCCGCCTGGTGGGCGTCCACCAGCCCGGGCCCGGCTACAGCGCGGGCCTGGTCCGCGGCGATGTGGTCACGTCCTTCGCGGGCAAGTCCGTCGACTCGGCACAGGACCTGGCCCGCGCGGTCGCGGCCGCCCGTCCGGGCAAGGAGGTCCCGATCGCCGTACGGCACGAGAACGGGACGCGTCAGTTCCTGTCGGTGGTCCCGGGGGTGGTCACCTGAGGCCCGCCTGAACGCTGCGGAAGTGGGTGGTCAACCGCCCCTCGTCGTCCAGGACATGGAGCGCGAAACCGGGATCGGCGGCGCGGTCGGCCACCGCGTCGCCCTCCCAGGGCAGCCGCAGCGCCCAGGTCACCCCCGGGCCCACGGCCACCGGGCGGCCGGCGAAGACCGTGGCTGCCGGGGTGTGGGCATGGCCGGTGATCAACGCCCGGATCTGCGGCCGCCGTTCGAGCAGCTCCGCGAGCCGCTCGGGCTCGTGCAGCGGATACGAGTCCGGGAGCGGGGCGTGCAGGGCGACCGGCGGGTGGTGGAAGGCGAGCAGGGCCGGGACCTCGGGACCCAGCGCGTCGAGGGTCCGCCCGATCCACTCGTACGTGTCCGGGGCGAGTCGTCCGTCGTCCTGTCCGGGGATGCTCGTGTCGCACATCAGGACCGCGGTTCCCGCGATCACCTCGGCGCTGTTCACCGGGGCGTCCGATGCCTCCCGTCCGAGCAGCGCCTTGCGGTACGCGGCGCGGACGTCGTGGTTCCCGGGGCAGGTCAGGACCGGATACGGCAGCCCGTCGAGGAGCCGCGCGGCCTCCTCGTACTCGGACTCGGCGCCGGTGTCCGCGATGTCCCCGGTCACGAGCAGGGCGTCCACGGGTATCGCGCGCAGCCGCTCGGTCACGCGCCGGGCGCGCTCGCGGGCGCGGTCCGTTCCGTCGAGGTGGAGATCGCTGATCTGGGCGAGGACGAGCACAGGGCCTCCCAGGGATTAATGGTTGAGACGGATCTAACCGTTAATCCGGGGTGCGGCGCAAGATCCGCCGCAAGGGCCGCCTCCGCCTTCGTGGGAAAACGACGTGGCCAAGGCGTCCCCCGGACGGGCACCATGACTCCATGCTGAGCACCCTCATCGCCTTCCTCGGCGCCTGCACCCTCATCGCCGCGTCCCCCGGACCGAGCACCGTTCTGATCATCAAGAACTCGCTGCGCAGCCGCCGTTCCGGCTTTCTGACCGTGCTCGGCAACGAGACCGGCGTGTTCCTGTGGGGCGTCATCGCCGCCCTCGGCCTCACCGCGCTGCTCGCCGCCTCGCAGGTCGCGTACGACGTGATGCGCATCGTCGGCGCCGTCGTCCTGGTGGTCTTCGGTGCCCAGACCCTGTGGGCTGCGCGCAAGCGCAAGAAGGACGGGGATCAGGCGCAGGGCTGGGAGGCCCCGGAACGGTCCGGCTGGTCCTCCTACCGCGGCGGCCTGCTGCTCAATCTGGCCAACCCCAAGGCCGCGATCTTCGCGATGTCCTTCCTGCCGCAGTTCGTCCCGGCAGGCGCCCCCGAGCTTCCCGCGATGATCGCGCTGGCCGCGATCTGGGCCGTGTTCGAGGTGGGCTACTACGGCGTCTACGTGTGGTGCGTGGGCCGGATGAAGACCTTCCTGTCGCGGGCGCACGTGCGCCGGCGCCTGGAGCAGATCTCCGGCGGAGTGCTGCTTGCGCTCGGCGCGCGCCTGGCCTTCGAAGGCTGAGCGGCCCCTGTCTTCGAGAGCTGAGCGGCCCCTGTCTCCGGGAGCCTTCGCGAGCCGGCCGGCCCGTATCCCGCTCGCGCCCCCGCGATCACCCGGGGGAGGATGGCACCGGCGAAGCCCGTACGTCCGAAGGAGCACGCGATGTCCACCGCCCCCGCGCCGTTCACCGCTGACGACTACAAGGCCCGGATGGAGCGCGCGGCGCAGGCCGCGGCCGACGCGGGGCTCGCCGGGGTGCTGATCGCGCCCGGGCCCGACATGGTGTGGCTCACCGGCTACCAGCCGCCCGCCGAGACCGAGCGCCTGACGATGCTCGTGCTCGCCGCCGGGCAGGACCCCGTGCTCGTCGTCCCGACCCTGGAGGCGCCCGACGCCGAGAAGGCCGCGGGCGCGCCCGCGCTGACCCTGCGCGACTGGACCGACGGCAAGGACCCGTACGCGGTGACCGCGCCGCTGCTCGACGTCGACGGGCGCTTCGGCGTCAGCGACAACACCTGGGCGCTGCATCTGCTCGGCATCCAGGGCCAGCTCCCGGGCACCACCTACACCGCGCTGACCGCGTGCCTGCCGATGCTGCGCGGCGTGAAGGACGCCCACGAACTCGAGCGGCTCGCGGCCGCGGGCGCCGCCGCCGACGCCACGTACGAGGAGATCAAGAAGGTGCGGTTCGCGGGCCGCCGCGAGCTGGATGTCGCCGGTGATCTGGCCGGTCTGCTGAGGCAGTTCGGGCACGAGCAGGTCGACTTCACGGTGGTCGGCTCCGGCCCGAACGGCGCCAACCCGCACCACGAGGCGGGCGAGCGCGTGATCGAGCACGGCGACATGATCGTGCTCGACTTCGGCGGCCTCATGCACGGCTACGGCTCCGACACCTCCCGTACGGTGCATGTCGGCGAGCCCACCGCGGAGGAGCAGAAGGTGCACGACATCGTGCGCCAGGCACAGGAGGCGGGCTGCGCGGCCGTGCGGCCGGGGATCGCCTGCCAGGAGGTGGACCGGGCGGCGCGTGCGGTGATCGACGAGGCCGGGTACGGCGAGTACTTCATCCACCGCACCGGGCACGGCATCGGGGTCACCACCCACGAGCCGCCGTACATGATCGAGGGCGAGGAGCAGCCGCTCGTGCCCGGCATGTGCTTCTCGGTCGAGCCCGGGATCTATCTGCCGGGCCGCTTCGGCGTACGCATCGAGGACATCGTGACCGTCACGGAGGACGGCGGACGGCGGCTCAACGCCACCGCCCGCGAGCTGGCGATCGTCGAATAGCTCAGTCCGCTCAGTCCAGCGGCGCGACCGTGAAGTGCCGTACGTGCAGCGGGGCGAGGAGGAACTCCTCCTCGCCCGGCAGCGTCACCGGCTGGTCGCGCCACTGCTCGCCCGCGTAGTCGGCCAGATCCGCCTCGCTCCGCCAACGGCTCACGTATTGAAGCGTGTCGGGCGGCGCGACGAGCACCTCGTGGCCAAGGAGCCCGGGGTAGCGGTCGGGCCAGTCGCGCACCGTGGAGACGATCAAGTCGCGGAAGTCGTCGAAGCGTTCGGGCCGTACGCGCGCCTCGCTCACTCTGATGATCACGCCCGTCAGCGTGCCACAGCGATGGGTGAGGCTTCCAGGCCGGCGACGGAGGCAATCCAGGCCGGGGCACGAACTCCTGGGCCGGCTCCAGGCCGGGGCACGAACTCTTAGGCCGGCGCCAGCAGTACGCAGGACTCCGGGGCCAGGGCGAGGACCCCGTCCGCGCCCGGTGCCTCGGTCCGCTCCCATGCCGCGAGCACCCGTGAGGAACCGCCCTGGAGCGGGATCCGTGCGGGCTCCTTGCCGAAGTTGACCGCGATGCGCAGATCGCCGCGGCGCACCGCGAGCCAGCGCGCCTGCTCGTCGAACGCGACGCGCACCGCCCCGAGATCGGGGTCGCAGAGGTCCGGCAGCGTACGGCGCAGCGCCACCAGTTCCTGGTACCAGGCCAGGACGCGGGCGTGGTGCCCGGTGCTCGGCTCGGACCAGTCGAGGCAGGAGCGCTCACGCGTCGCCGCCTCCTGCGGGTCGGGGATCTCCGCCTCCGCCCAGCCGTGGGCCGCGAACTCCCTTCTGCGGCCGGTCCGTACGGCCTCGGCGAGCTCCGGATCCGGATGGTCCGTGAAGTACATCCAGGGCGTGGACGCCGCCCATTCCTCGCCCATGAACAGCATCGGCGTGAAGGGACCGGTCAGCGTCAGGGCCGCCGCGCACGCGAGCAGACCGGGGGAGAGGGTGCCCGAAAGCCGGTCGCCGAGCGCGCGGTTGCCGATCTGGTCATGGGTCTGGCTGTAGCCCACCAGGCGGAACGCCGGGATACGGGCCCGGTCCACGGGCCTGCCGTGCGCGCGGCCGCGGAACGAGGAGTACGTGCCGTCGTGGAAGAAGCCGGACGTCAGCGTCTTGGCCAGGGCCGCGAGCGGTGCCTCGGCGAAGTCGGCGTAGTAGCCCTGGGATTCACCGGTCAGGGTGGTGTGCAGGGCGTGGTGGAAGTCGTCGTTCCACTGCGCGTGCACGCCCTGGCCGCCCTCCGCGCGCGGCGTGATCAGCCGCGGATCGCAAAGGTCGGACTCGGCGATCAGGAAGAGCGGGCGGCCGAGCTCGGCCGCCAACTCGTCGACGGCGGTGGACAGTTCCTCCAGAAACGGCAGGGCGCGGTCGTCGCGCAGGGCATGCACCGCGTCCAGGCGGAGACCGTCGAGCCGGTAGTCGCGCAGCCAGGCGAGCGCGCTCCCCAGGAAGTACGCGCGGACCTCGTCCGATCCTGCGGCGTCGAGGTTCACGGCCGCGCCCCACGGAGTGTGGTGCGTATCCGTGAAGTACGGGCCGTAGGCGGGCAGATGGTTGCCGGAAGGACCGAGGTGGTTGTGCACCACGTCGAGGACCACGCCTAGCCCCAGCTCGTGCGCCGAGTCGACAAAACGCTTCAGCGCCTCGGGGCCGCCGTAGGGCTCGTGCACCGCCCAGGGCGCGACCCCGTCGTAACCCCAGCCGTGCGTACCCGGGAACGGGCAGAGCGGCATGAGCTGCACATGCGTGATCCCGAGCCGCTTGAGGTGGCCGAGCCGTGCGGCCGCCGCGTCGAGGGTGCCCTCGCGGGTGTACGTACCGATGTGCAGCTCGTAGAGCACGGCGTCGCGCATCCCGAGGCCGGGCCAGTCGTGCCGCCAGGTGTACGCGGCCGGGTCGACCACCGCGGACAGGCCCTCAGGGCCTTCGGGCTGCCGCCGCGAGCGCGGGTCGGGAAGCACGGGGCCGCCGTCGAGCGAGAACCCGTAGCGGTCGCCGTCGGCGGCCTCGGCCTCGGCCTGCCACCATCCCCTGCGCAGCGGATCCTGGCTCAACTCCAGCTCGGCATCGCGGAGTCGCAGCGTGACCTGCCGGGCATCGGGTGCCCACACCTCGAACAGCACGGACGATTCCCCCTCGTCGTCGTACACGTCGTCATACGCCTCGGCGCCATGCGCACCGTCGTCGTACGCATGGTCGTATCGCGCGGGACCATCGTGCTGCACAAATGATCGTGACGCCGGGGATTTTCACGGGTCCGGCACGCGATGACCGAAAGCGCGTGCCGGACCCTCAGGACATCTCCGGCTGCCTCACACGAGGTTGATCCGCTTCTGGACCACCGGGTACCCCGCCTTGGCGAAGTGAGCCGCCATCGGGAAGTTGCCCTCGTCGGTGGCTGCCACGATGGTCGTCACACCCCTGTCGACCAGGAAGTGGGTGCTTTCGGCGAGCAGATCGAAGGCATAGCCGTGCCCGCGCTGCTCCGGCACCACACCGATCAGCGCGGCGGCATGGCCGGACAGGACCCGGGCCGGCAGATGCAGCCCGACAAGATCGCCCTCGGCGTCGTACGCGAGCTGCGGCCAGGCCTCGGGGCACCAGTGGATGTAGTCCAGCTCCTCCTGCGCCGCCGTGTCGAGATCGTGCTCCTCGATGGCGCGCTGCGCATGGGCGTCGAGGGACCCGGTGTTGACCCGGCGCAGGACGTCGAAGAGCACGGCGTCGTCGCGCTCCTCGCGGAACGTCAGCCGGGTCGTGCGCGGCGGCAGGCCGCACTCCAGGGTCCACTTGTAGTGGTAGCGCTCGACGAGCATCTTCATGCCGGCGGCCTCGGCCGCCGCGATACGCGCCCGGCCCGCGGCCAGCGTCTCGGGGCGCTCGCGCCAGTCGGGCGGGAGCATCAGCTCGTACTCGACGTCGAAGGGCGCTCGGCGCAGGAGTTCGGTGCCCGCCTCCTGCTCCCCGTCGGCGAAGTCGAACCAGTTGAGCAGGACCGGCTGCTCGTTGGCCTCGGCGCCCCACCAGGCGGCGCGGGCCACGACGCGGTCGTCGCGCAGGGCCACATAGGTCCATTCGGGCCGGTAGTCGCCGCCTTCGGCGAACGTGGCGTACCGGACGCCCGCGATGGCGCGGCCCACAAGGCCCGGGGACTCAAGGGTGTCGAACAGGGAGGCGTCGCTCTCGGAGAGCGCGCGGATGACCAGGTCGGTCATGGGTTTCCTTCCGGAAGGAGATGGCTGCTCGCCCTCCTGGCCGGACTCGGTCCTTCAGGACCGGGACGCTGAGCGGTCACGGCAGGGGCGGCGGGCGGTCGTGGTGTGGTTCGCATACGTCATCGCACTTGCCTCCCTTCAAGATCCGTGGCGTCGCTGCGACCCTACGGCGGCCTTCCTCTCTCTGTCCACAGGTTTGGGCGGCGACCTGCGACGGCTCCTGAACCGGCCCTGGATCAGCGGTTTTCTGGACACCCGGAGCGCGCTGGCCGACAATCACGTACGTGACGTCCTCCTTCGAGTTCCCGACGTATCCCGCCCGGGTGTCGGACGCCGAGCGCGACAAGGTGCTTGCCGCGCTGCGCGACGGCGTGGCCCAGGGGAGGCTTTCGCACGACACCTTCGTGCGGCGGATGGAACTCGCGCTGGTCGCGCGCCGCCCGCAGGAGCTGGCCCGCCTCACCGCCGATCTGCCCTCGGCCGAGGGCGGCCGGATGATCAACGCCCTGACGGGCGCGATCGGCGCGGTCTCCGCGTTCACGGTGAAGGTGCGCCGCGCGTGGGAGGCCGAGCGGCTGCCCAAGCTGCTGCTTCCGCTGCCCGGACCCTTCCCGCTGCGGATCGGCCGCGACCCCGCCTGCGGGCTGCGGCTCAGCCACGAGACCGTCTCGCGCAGCCATGCCGAGCTGGTGCTCCAGGGCGGCATCTGGGTCCTGCGCGACCTCGGCTCGACCAACGGGACCTCCGTCAACGGTCGCCGGGTGGTGGGCGCGACGGTGGTGCGCGAGGGCGATCACATCGCGTTCGGATCGATGCGGTTCCGGCTGGCTGCGCAGTGACGCGGTAGCCGGTCCGGGCCCCGAAAGGGCCAACCGGCGCACACCAAACCCTTTCTGCAGCTCCCTTTCGGGTGAGAGGGGGTGATCGACGGGGACCGCTGTGTCGATGCATGCCTCATGACGATCAACACGACTGTGAGCAAGGGCCTGTTCGCGGCGGTGGCCGCGGGCGCACTCCTCGTCGGCGGCGCCTCGGCTGCCACGGCCGCCGACCACGACACCGAGCGCCGGACCACCGGCCGCGCGCTGCCGGGCAACTGGATGTACCTGGGCGTGATGGAGGGCGACGGCGCCTTCGGCGACCTGCAGGCCCGCCTCCTGCGCTGCCCGCCCGGCAAGGGCAACGGCCACCCGAACGCGGGCGCCGCCTGCAAGGCGCTCGCCAAGGCCGAGGGCGAGATCGCGAACATCAAGCCGGCCGATGTCGCCTGCCCCATGATCTACAAGCCGGTCACGGCAGTCGCGTACGGCATGTGGGACGGCACCCGCCGTATCTACGCCAAGAGCTTCTCCAACGACTGCGTGATGGGCGCGATGACGGGCAAGGTCTTCCAGCTCGCCGAGTGATCCCTCAGGGGTGACGAGCGGGCCGCACGGATGCGTGCGGCCCGCTTTCGTATGCGCTACCTGATCTACGCGGCGTCCGCCGCCACCCGCGCGTACTGCGCCGCCGTGAGCACCGTGCGTGCCTGGTGCTCGACCTGGTGCTCCAGGGGCACCCACCGCGCGCGGAACGCCGTCGCGAACTCCTCGCACCAGCGCGTCACGAGCCGGTCGAGCTCGGGGGCCGTGGGATCACCGGCCGCCTTGAGCACCCGCAGGAGCATCGCGGCGGCGCGCAGCGGAAGCCGGCGCCCGAAGGCGTCGATGCTCGAGACATACGTCATGGTCGCGCCGACGGGCGGCGGAAGCATCCAGTCGTCGGCAAGGCCCGGCACGAGGTCGAGGGCCCAGCGGGTCGCGCGCAGGAGCGGGGCCAGCGGGTGGGGCGCGTCGAACCGGCCCTCGCGCGAGGCCGCGTATCGTTCGGCGGTCCTGGCCCGGGACAGCACCTGCTCCACCTGGACGGCCTGGGCGCGCAGCCGCTGCGACACATGGTGGAGGGCCGCGTCCGGATCGGGATGGACATGGGTGTCGTCCACGAGATCGCTGGCCCACATGGGCACTTCGGCGATCGCGGTCAGCCCGCCGTAGCGATGGGCGTGGTACCAGGTGGAGCGGGTCACGTCCTCCGGCAGGCTGGGGAAGGGCACTTCGGAGCCGGGCTGCGGCATCACATGGACCCCGGGCCCGGCCACGGGCCAGCCGGCCGCGTCCGAGGTCCCGGTCTCGATCGGGATGTGCAGCTCGGCCGCGGACTTCGCGAACGGTTCGGCGAGCCCCGGTATGTCCCGGGTCAACTGCACCCAGGTGCCGCCCAGATCGGTGCCGTGCAGCGACACCTGGAGATACGGCTGGAGCTCGTCGATCAGCCGCAGCAGGGCCCGTGCCTCGGGCGGCAGCTGGTCCGGCGGGAGCACCGAAGGCGCCCACTCGGGCTGCTCGGGGCCCGCCGGACGGAAGAAGTACCGGTGGTAGTCGAGCAGCGATGCCGGCTTGAGGGAGCGGTGCAGACTCGCCCCGTCCGGGTCGGCGCAGAGCAGGAAGTGCCACGAGGTGTGGGTGCGAAGGCGGTGGTCGGCGGCGACCTGACGGGCCAGGTGCAGTGCGGTGGGGCCGCCGACCGGTTCGTTGGAGTGGGCGCCCGCCACCACGAGCACGGCACGGGTCGCATGACCCACCGAGAGCAGCTGCAGCGGGCGTCCGGCCCGCGAGGTGCCGATCCGGCGCAGCCGGCACAGCCAGGGCTGCTCGGCCGCCAACACCCGCGCGGACAGGACGAGTTCTTTCACACTGGGGTAGTGCTGCTCCGTCAGGTGACTCACCCCCGTATGGCCTGCCTGCCCGGTGCGCACCCGCAGTACCCCATGTGCGGGGTCCGCTGTCAAGGTGGCCGAGAACCGTCCGGGGCACGGAGTGCCTACTGCTGGTGCAGACCGCGCCCGGCGAGGGTGAGAAAGGCCTCGCCGACTGCTTCCGAGAGCGTCGGGTGTGCGTGGATGTGCCGGGCCACATCGGCGGGTTCGGCGTCCCAGCCGACGATCAGCTGGCTCTCGGCGACCATCTCGGAGACATGCGGTCCGACCAGGTGGACGCCGAGTACCTGACCGCCGCCCTGTACGGCCACGACCTTCACCATGCCGCCCTGACCGTGCACCATGCCCTTGGCCACGGCCGTCAACGGCATGGTGTTGACCACGACTTCGTATCCGCGCGCCCGCGCCTCGGCCTCCCCGAGCCCGACCGAGGCCGTCTGCGGCGAGGAGTACGTGACGCGGGGGACGGCGGTGTAGTCGACGGGCGCCGAGGGCACCCCGGCCAGCGTCTCGGCGACCAGGAGTCCTTCGGCGAACGAGGCGTGGGCCAGGCCGAGCGAGGGCGGCGGCAGCAGGTCGCCGACGACGTGGACACCGGGCACGGCCGTCTCCAGACGGCTCCAGTCGGCGGGCGCCACGAACCCGCGCTCGTCGGTGGCGAGCCCTGCGGCCGCCAGGTTCAGACCGTCGGTGACCGGCACCCGGCCGACGGCCACCAGGAGGCGCTCGGCCTCCAGGGTGCGCAGCTCGCCGCGCGCGGTGCGCACGGTGGCGCGCACGCCCCCTTCGAGGACGGCGGCTTCTTCGAGCCGCGCGCCGGTGCGCACATCGATGCCCCGCTTCTTCAGGCCGCGCGTCAAGTGCCGGCTGACATCGGCGTCCTCGAGCGGTACGAGCCGGTCGGCGGCCTCGACCAGGGTGACCTCCGCGCCCATGGAGCGGTGGAACGAGGCGTACTCGACCCCGATCGCACCCCCGCCGAGAATCAGCACCGACTGCGGAAGACCGGGCGCGAACAGCGCGTCGTCGCTGGTCACCACGCGCCGCCCGTCCGGCTCCAGACCCGGCAGGGTGCGCGGCCGCGATCCGGTCGCGAGCACGATGCCGCGGCGTGCCGTGTACGTACGGCCGCCGGCGCGCACGGTGCGCGGCCCGGTCAACTCGGCGCTCGCCCGCACCACATGGACGCCTCCGTGCCCGAGGTGGGCCTCCACGCCCTTGTGGTTGCGGGAGACGATGTCGTCCCTGGTCGCCACGAGGGCCGGCCAGTCCACCGAGTCGAGGCTCGCCTTCACACCCCAGCGCTCGCGGGCCTCGGCGATCCCGTCCACGAGCTCGGCGGCGTGCAGCATCGCCTTGCTCGGGATGCAGCCGCGGTGCAGACAGGTGCCGCCGACCTTGTCGCGCTCGGCGAGGATCACGCTGAGACCGAGGTGGGCGGCGCGCAGCGCGGTGGAGTAGCCGCCGGTGCCGCCGCCGATGACGATGACGTCCGCTTCCTGGGGTGCCGCGGCGTCCTCAGCCCGGGGTGCCGCCGTGGTCGTTGCCTGAGGTGCCGCTGTGTCCGTGTTCATGATCCATAGGCTGCCGCCCGGCCTTGATCCGCGTCCAAGGCAATGTTCTTGTGGGGTCCATGCACGGTGCTTATGAGGGGTCCTCGGGGCCCATGGGGGCGGGTGGTCGGCGATGAGTCTTCGGCAGATGGAGTACTTCCTGACGGTGGTGGAGGAGTCCTCCTTCACGCGCGCCGCCGAGGTCCTGCACGTCACCCAGCCCGCGCTCTCGCACCAGATCAAGGCCCTGGAGAAGTCGGTCGGCGGGCCGCTCCTTGAGCGGATGACCCGTGGTGTGGGCCTCACCCCGATGGGGCGGGCCTTCCTGCCGCACGCCGAACTCGCCGTCCGCAGCGCCGCCCGGGCGGAGCGCGCCGCGCGGGCCGCGGCCGGCGCCGAGGGCGGCGAGCTGCACATCGCCGCGCTGCACGCCGTGGCCGTCGGCCTGCTGCCCGAGATCTTCGCGCGCTGGCGCCGCGCCCACCCCGGCGTACAGCTGCTGCTGCACGAGTACGGCACGACCGAGCAGCTGGAGGAGCAGGTCGAACGGGGCGTCGCCGACCTCGCCATCGGCCCGCGCCCCTCCCACTGGACGGGATCCGTCACGGGCGTCGGCGAGGAGGAGATCGTGCTCGCCGTCCCCTTCGACGACCGGCTCGCGGGCCGCACCCACGTCGAGCTCGACGAACTGTCCGAACTCGCCTGGGTCCGCTGCGCGATGGAGCCGGTCGTGCACGGCCGCCGCTTCCTCGACTGGGCCTGCGCCCAGGCCGGGTTCTCGCCGCGCACCGCCGTATGGACCGAGCACACCTCGACGGCCGTACGGATGGCCGCGGCCGGCGTCGGGATCGCGGCGGCGCCCGCCCATGTCGTACGGGGAGCGGTGGGCGAGGACTGCGCGGTCGTGTCGGTGGAGCCGGCGTGGCGGCGCGAACTGACGGTGTTCACACGGTCGGAGCCGACCGGTGTGCTGGCCGCCTTCGTCCGGACGGTGAGCGAGGTCCTCGCCGTGCACGCCTGATCCTTCACAGGGTCCTAGGCGCGGTGCACGAGCAGCGCCACTCCCCACGTCCCGGTCACGTCCTTGAGGCGTACGCACCCTTCGTGGACCCGTTCGCCGGACGCGAGCTCCTCCACGTACCGGCCCGGCGGCAGCATCAGAACCGTGTCGCGCCAGCCGCCCGCCCGAGCGAGCCGCAGCGAGAGCCGGGTCGCGACGGTGACGACCGTGCCGGCGGGACCCGTGCGGGCGAACGCCACGCAGTGGTCCGCCGCCGGGCCCTCCGCCTCCAGTGGCACATAGCTGCCGAACTCGCCGAAGCACTCGACCAGTTCGCGGCGCAGACGCAGCGCGGTCGTCGTGACGAAGAGCTTCTTCTCGTCGAGCCCCCAGCGCTCCCGGCCGGCCGCGAGCCGCTCCAGGCGCGACTCCCGGAACTCCACGGGCCGCCGGTTGTCCGGGTCGACCAGGACCAGATGGTGGTGCTCCGAGCCCTGGTACAGATCGGGCACGCCCGGCATCGTCAGCTGGACCAGCGCCGCCGAGAGCACATTCGTGCAGATCGCGGACCACAGCGAGCGGTTGAACTCGGAGACCGCGTACAGCGACGGACCGCTCGGGCCGGCGTCCGCGAACTCCTCGACCGCCGCCTCGTACGCCGGATCCGGCTCCGTCCACGACGTGAACAGACCCGCCTCGCGTGCGTGCTTGAGCAGCACCGCCCGCATCCGCTCCTCGTTCGCGGGGCCGAGACCCACGGCCGTCTGCCACGCGGCCCACGCGAGCTGCGGATCGGGTGCGGGCGCGTGGTCCGCGGCCGCCGTCACCCGCGCGAGGAACTCGGCCCAGCGCTCCGGGCATTCGGAGAGCACCGCGATCGCGAGGCGCACATCGGCGCTGCGCTTGGTGTCGTGCGTGGAGAGGACGGTGCCGCCCGTGGGCCAGTCCCGCTGCATCCGCGTACAGAAGGCGTGGAACTCGGCCGGAGTGAGAGCGGGCCGGCCCGGATCGCCGCCGACCTCGGCCGCCGAGAGCAGCGGGGTGTGGCGGTAGCAGGACGTGTCCTCCACGGCCTTCGCACGCAGCGCCGAAGCGGTCTGCGCGAACCGGGCGCGCACCTCCGCGTGCGCGGCGTCCGTGTCATGACCGGTCAGCAACTCCCTTACGCAGTCGACCGCTTCGGCCTCCTGCGCCACCTCGAACGCCGCCCGCGCCTCGGCCGCCGCCTGCTCGGTGAGCACCCGGCGCACCGAATCGCCGGTCCCGTACGGGCGGTAGACCGGCATCCGTACGAGGAGTTCGCGCAGGGCGGTGCGCAGCGCCCAGGGTGCGTGGTCGCGGCGCTCGGGCGCGGTCGTGCAGCGCTGCACGGCGCGCACCAGGCGTTCGACCTCGGCGGCCAGTTCCCGCGTGACCACCTTGTACGCGGCCCGGCGCACGGTCGCCTCCCAGTGGCCGCCCCGGCCGGCCGGTGCGTCGGTGAAACGGCGGTACTGGCCGAGGAGTTCCCCCGCGCCGGACGGATCCACGAAGAGCCCGTCCACATGCCGCAGCGCGTCGTAACCGGTGGTGCCCGCGACCGGCCAGCCGGCCTCCAGTTGCTCGCCGTCGGCGAGGATCTTCTCCACGACCGTCCAGCGCCCGCCCGTGGCCTCGTGCAGCCGCTGCAGATACGCGCCGGGGTCCGCGAGACCGTCCGGGTGGTCCACGCGCAGGCCGTCCGCGACCCCCTCGTCGAGCAGCTGCAGCACCTTGGCGTGGGTGGCGTCGAAGACCTCCGGGTCCTCCACGCGCACCCCGATCAGATCCGAAATGGTGAAGAAGCGCCGGTAGTTGAGCTCCGTGCGGGCAAGCCGCCACCATGCGAGCCGGTACCACTGCGCGTCGAGCAGCTCGGGCAGCGGCTTGTCCTCCGTGCCCTTGCGCAGCGGGAACTCCAGGTCCCGGCAGCGCAGCACGCCGCCCTCCACGCGTAACTCCGCCAGCTCCTCGCCGATCCGCCGGCCGAGCACCGGGAGCAGCACCTGACCGCCGCCCGCCTGCCAGTCGATGTCGAACCAGCGGGCGTACGGCGAGTGCGGACCGTCCTTGAGCACCTCGCGCAGCGCGTGGTTGTGCTTGGCCGACGCGGACATGTGATTGGGCACGATGTCCAGGACCAGACCGAGCCCGTGCGCCCGTGCGGCCGCCGACAGGGAGCGCAGCCCGTCTTCGCCGCCCAGCTCCTCGCGTACGCGGGAAGGATCCGTGACGTCGTATCCGTGCTGCGAACCGGGCACGGCCTCAAGGACCGGCGACAGATGCAGATGCGAGACACCGAGCCGCGCCAGATACGGTACGGCCGCCTCGGCGGCGGCGAACGGGAAGCCGGGGGTGAGCTGCAGCCGGTACGTGGCTGAGGGCGCGGCGAACGGCACAGTCGTCATGCGAACGTACGTACCCGGCTGCGCGGCTTTCGTGCCTTCCCCTCATGCACCCGCCGTCGGAGGGCTGGTTAGCGTCGGACGATGACTCAGGGGAGCAGAAGTTCAGAAGGGACATTCGGTGCTTATCGCCAAGTGATCGGGCTGACCGGAGCGCTGCTCCCGGCGGTCTCGTTCCTCGGGCGACTCCCCACCGCGACCATCCAGATGGGCAGCGTGCTGCTCGTCGCCGAGACCAGCGGCTCGCTCGGCACGGGAGGCGCCGTCGGCTGCGCGCTCGCGCTCGGCCAGGTGGCCATGGGCCCCTACCTGGGGCGGCTCGCCGACCGGCGCGGACAGCGGCCCGTGGTGCTGTTCTTCGCCCTGTTCAACGCCGTCACGATCGTCGCCTTCACCCTGGCCGCGCTGCACGGCCTGCCGACGCCCGCGCTGATCGCGCTCGGCGCCCTGGCCGGCGCGGGTCAGCCCGGCATCGGACCGCTCGCCCGCTCCCGCATCGTGGCGCTCGCGCGCGCCCGCGGCGCGGACGACCGCCTCGTCGACACCGCGCTCTCGCTCGAAGGCACCATGGACGAGCTGTCCTTCGTGCTCGGCCCGGCCCTCGTCGGTGTCGCCGCCGTGGCCGGCCATCCCGCGTACGCCTTCGCGCTCGCGGCGCTCCTCGTCGCCGTCTGCGGTACGGCGTTCGCGCTGCATCCCTCGGCTCGTGCGGTGCCTCTGGCCGTACGGGGAGAGGGCGCCCGGCCGCGGCACCGTATGCCCTCGTCGGTGCACGTCGTACGCGCGGGCCTCGTCCTCCTCGGCATCCTGCTCGGCGCGTGCGGCGCCGGAATCACCGCGCTCACCCGGGAGTTGGGGCACGCGGGCCAGGCGGGCCTGGTCTACGCGGCGATGGGCGTGATGAGCGCCGTCGTCGGCCTGTCCATGGCCGCGCTGCCCGCCCGCTTCGGCCTGCGGCTGCGCTGGCGCATCGCCACGGCCGCCGCGGCCCTGCTCTCGCTGCCGCTGATCTGGACCTCGTCCATGGCCGCGCTCTACGGGGTGGTCACGGTCTTCGGCGCGATCTTCGCGCCCAACCTGATCACCGGGTTCGGGCTCACCGAACGCGCCGTGCCAAGGGACCGGCTCTCCGAGGGGATGACCTTCGCGGTCAGCGCCTTCGTCGGCGGACAGGCCCTCACCCTGGCGGTGGCCGGCCGCCTGGCGGAGACGCACGGGCCCCAAGTGGCCTTCGCCATCGGCAGTGTGGCCGCGGCCGGCGCGTTCCTCGTCTCGCTCGCCGTACGGGAGCCCGCCGCCCCCGCCGTACGGGAGAAGGACCTCAGGCCGGCCGCTGCAGCACCGTGAGACTGCGGTCGGCGAGCCGCAGCCGGTCGCCGGCCCGCACCTTCGGACCGTCCTCGCCGGGCACTCCGTCCTCGGCCGCCGTGTCCAGGACGACCTGCCACTGCCGGCCGTGGTTCAGGGGCACCACGAACTCGATCGGCTCCGGCGAGGCGTTGAACATCAGCAGGAACGAGTCGTCCTGGATGCGCTCGCCACGAGGACCCGACTCGGAGATCGCGTTGCCGTTGAGGAACACCGACAGGGCGCGGGCGTGCGAGCGGTCCCAGTCGCGCTGACGCATCTCCTTGCCCGCCGGGGTGAACCAGGCGATATCGGTCAACTCGCCCTGGGTGCCGGTCGCTTCCTCCACGCGACGGCCGTGGAAGAAGCGCCGCCTGCGGAACACCGGATGCTCGCGCCGCAGCCGCGCCACCGCCCGCGTGAAGGAGAGCAGAGCGGGCTCGTCGTCCTGCGGCCACTGCACCCAGGCCAGCTCGCTGTCCTGGCAGTACGCGTTGTTGTTGCCGTGCTGCGTCCGCGCGAACTCGTCGCCGTGGCCGATCATCGGCACACCCTGCGAGAGCAGCAGCGTGGCCATGAAGTTGCGCAGCTGCCGGCCGCGCAGCGCTAGCACCTCGGGGTCGTCGGTCTCGCCCTCCACGCCGCAGTTCCACGAACGGTTGTGGCTCTCGCCGTCGTTGTTGTCCTCGCCGTTGGCCTCGTTGTGCTTCTCGTTGTACGCGGTCAGATCGTGCAGCGTGAAACCGTCGTGGCAGGTCACGAAGTTGATCGAGGCGAGCGGGCGGCGCCCGTCGTCCTGGTAGAGATCCGACGAGCCGGTCAGCCGCGAGGCGAACTCGGCCAGCGTCTGCGGCTCACCGCGCCACATGTCCCGCACCGTGTCGCGGTACTTGCCGTTCCACTCGGTCCACAGCGGCGGGAAGTTGCCCACCTGGTAGCCGCCCTCGCCCACGTCCCAGGGCTCGGCGATCAGCTTCACCTGGCTGACCACCGGGTCCTGCTGCACCAGGTCGAAGAACGACGAAAGCCGGTCCACCTCGTGGAACTGGCGCGCCAGCGTGGCGGCGAGATCGAAGCGGAACCCGTCCACATGCATCTCGGTCACCCAGTACCGCAGCGAGTCCATGATCAGCTGCAGTACGTGCGGCGACCGCATGAGCAGCGAGTTCCCGGTGCCCGTCGTGTCCATGTAGTACTGCGGATCATCGGTGAGGCGGTAGTACGAGGGATTGTCCAGGCCGCGGAACGACAGGGTCGGACCCAGGTGATTGCCCTCGGCCGTGTGGTTGTAGACCACGTCGAGGATCACCTCGATCCCCGCCTCGTGCAGTGCGCGCACCGCCGACTTGAACTCCAGGACCTGCTCGCCCCGGTCGCCCCAGGAGGCATACGCGTTGTGCGGCGCGAAGAAACCGATCGTGTTGTAGCCCCAGTAGTTGTTCAGGCCCAGGTCGACCAGGCGGTGGTCGTTCACGAACTGGTGCACCGGCATCAACTCGATGGCCGTGACGCCCAGTTCTGTGAGGTGCTCGATGACCGCCGGATGCGTCAGCGCGGCATAGGTACCGCGGTCCTCCTCAGGGACCGCGGGATGCAGCATGGTCAGGCCCTTCACATGGGCCTCGTAGATCACCGTCCGGTGGTACTCGGTGCGCGGCGGACGGTCGTCGCCCCAGTCGAAGTACGGGTTCACCACCACCGAACTCATCATGTGCGGCGCGGAGTCCAGATCGTTGCGCCGCCCGGGGTCGTCGAAGTGGTAGCCGTACACCGCCTCGCCCCACTCGATCCGCCCGCTGATCGCCCGCGCGTACGGATCGAGCAGCAGCTTCGCGGAGTTGCAGCGCAGCCCGCGCTCGGGCGCGTAGTCGCCGTGCGCGCGGAAGCCGTAGCGCTGACCGGGCATGATCCCCGGCAGATACGCATGCCGCACGAAGGCGTCCGTCTCGCGCAGCTCGACGGCCGTCTCCGAGCCGTCGTCGTGCAGGAGACAGAGCTCGATTCGGTCGGCGGCCTCCGAGAAGACCGCGAAGTTGGTCCCGGCGCCGTCATACGTCGCGCCGAGCGGATACGCCTGTCCAGGCCACACCTGCATGGATCGACTCTTCCACTTCCGGCCGTGCGGCCTGAGGGGACTTCGACAGAGTTCCCACATAGTGAGGCAACCACCCCTGTATTCGCCCCGTCCTACAGGCCGACCACAGATACTCGGAATGTCTGCCTCTGCAAAGGGGAAGAAGCAGACACTTGAGGATGTAGGGGGAAAAGTGCGCACACTCATGCACCGCCACCTGGGCAAGGTGGTGGCCGGTGCGGCCGTCGCGGTCACGGGGACCGCGGTGATGGTCGGCATCACACTGCCGGGGACGGCGGAGGCGGGGGCGGGAAGAGCCGCAACGGCCGGGCAGCAGAAGGAAGTTGCCGCCCTGCCGCCCGCCCGGATCGAAAAGGCGCCCGTCGAGGGCGACGAGGGCGTCGGGCGGGACCCGCTGACCGACGACGAACTGCAGCGCGCCCAGGAGATCGCCTCGGGTGCGGCCCAGCTGACCGGGGGCCGCGATGTCGAGGGCGACCGCGGGGTGCAGCATCTCGCCACGAATCTGGGCGAGTTGAGCCCGGACGAGGCGGCCGGTGCGACCGTGCCGCGGCGCGCGGAGCTCACGTACTACGACTACAAGTCCGACGCGCTCATCACCAAGACCGTCGATCTGGCGGCGGGCAAGGTCGTGGCCACGGACACCCAGAAGGGGGTCCAGGCGCCCGCGAGCCGCGAGGAGAACCGCGAGGCGGTCGAGCTGCTCCTGAAGAGCCCGCTCGCCGACGATCTCGAGAAGGACTACAAGGACGCGACCGGCAAGGCCCTGACCGAGGCCTCCCAGCTCCAGGTGCACAGCATGATCTTCCGCTCCGCCGCCGACGCCCCCGCGCCCGGTGCGCTGGGCAAGTGCGGCGAGCACCGCTGCGTCCGCCTCTTTCCGAAGGTGGTCAACGGGCCCTGGATCGACGCCCGTGACCTGATCGTGGACCTCAGTTCGCGGTCGGTCGCCCGCCTTTCCTGACCGCGGCTCCACATCGGCGGGCCGACCGCCTCGATCTCGGCCCGCGACAACTGCGGCTCCCTGGAAGCCTGTTGCGCCGGAGCCGCGGAGCCACCCCCCACTTCCGTACGAGGAGCACTTCACCATGCACGTGAACAGAGCAGGCCGCGCGCGCAGCGGCCTCGCCGCCCTGAGCGCCGCCGCCGTACTCGGCGCCGGGGCCCTCGCGGCGGGACCCGCGAACGCCGCGGCACCCGAGACGCCCGCCGCCCCCGCACCGGCCGCCGACTGCAGCACCGCGTACCGCATCCAGCAGACCCTGTCCGGCGGCACCACCTGGCGGATGTGCTGGCACTACGAGACCGCGGCCGGCCTGGTCCTCGACAAGATCTCGTACCAGCCGAAGGGCGAAGCCGCCCCGATCCCGGTGCTCACCACCGCCAAGCTCGCCCAGATCCATGTCCCGTACGACGACGGCTCGGTGGAGTACGACGACCTCACGGGCGCGGGCTTCGGGCAGGGCCTGATGCCGATGAACCCGGGGGAGTGCCCGGGCGGCACCATCAAGACCGTGAAGGTCCCCGAGGCCTGGAATCCCGAGCAGGCCGACGTGAAGGGGCTGTGCGTCACGACCAAGGCCCGCGGCCACGCGTACCGCATGAGCGAGTACCAGGAGAACGGCGGCATCAAGATCCGCGAGGCGCAGGGCAAGGACCTGCTCGTGTACGCGGTCAACCAGGTCGGCTGGTACGAGTACATCACCGAGTGGCGCTTCCAGGACGACGGCACCATCCAGGCCAACGTGGGCGCGACCGGTTCGCTCTCGCCCGGTGACTACGACGCCGGTGACGGCCGGGGCTGGCCCATCGGCAAGGGCGCGAAGGACTACGCGACCAGCCACAGCCACAACGTCTTCTGGCGGCTCAACTTCGGTCTGGACGGCTCGCCGAAGGCGAAGGTCGAGCAGTACGACTCGAAGATCAGCCCGCCCGCGCGTGGCGGCTCCGCGCCGAGCAACAAGACCACCCGCACCAAGGTCGACAAGGAACTGGCCGCGGACGCGAAGACGATGCGCTGGTGGCGCGTGGTGAGCACGGCCGGCAAGAACAAGGACGGCCACGCCCGTTCGTACGAGATCGTCCCGGGCCCGCAGGCGAAGTACTCGGGCCGGCCGTTCACCAAGCACGACGTGTACTTCACGAACTACAAGAAGTGCGAACAGTTCGCGAGCAACAACATTCCGAACTGCGGGGCGGGCGGCGGCAGGAGCGTCGACAAGTGGGTCAACGGGCAGACCCTCACCCACCCGATCGTATGGGTCAATATGGGCTTCCATCACGTGGCGCGGGACGAGGACCAGCAGCCGATGCCGGTGCACTGGCAGGGCTTCTCGCTGGCCCCGCGCGATGTGACGGCTATGAATCCGCTCACTCCCGCGGACATGGCGGACGAGAACGGGCAGCCGGATCAAGGGAGTTGAGAAAGCAGCCTGTCCATCCTGCTGCACCGCCCGCCGCTCCCGGAGTACCCTTCCTTGATCGTTGAACGGGGTCCGGGCCCTGCCCGGCCCGGACGCCCGTTGCGTCAACACGACGGGATCCCAGGGGGAGCGGAAGGCGGTGCACGGGTGAGCTCGGGAGGTCTTGAGCTGCCCTCAGGCGACTCGGGTCGCGATGAGGGAGGCTCCACGGACACCCCGCCCTCAGCGGTGTCCCTGGCACGGCCTGTGGACACGGGATCCCAGATCGGACCGGAGCTGAACTGGGGCGCCGACGCCTGGCGCGAGGTGCGCACCCGCGCACAGCGCGCCGGGCGTGCCTATATCTGGCTGAACCTGGTGGAGCAGCGGCTGCGCGCCGTGGTCGCCGCCGTCCTGCGCCCCATCTACGAACCCGTCCACGGCGACGACTGGGTCGTGGCGGCCGCGGGTCCGGCCGGACAGGAGTGGGTACAGCGGGCGGTCGCGGTACGGGAAGTGAGCCGCCGCAAGGGCTACTTGCTTGACCCCGCCGACGACAATGTGCTGAGTTTCCTTACGCTGCCACAGCTGCGGGAGCTGATGGTGCAGCACTGGCCCTGCTTCGAGCCGTACTTCGACGACCGGCGCGATGTGGAGCTCGCCCTGGACGAGCTGGAGGTCACGCGCAATGTGGTCTCCCGCAACCGCGCACTGTCCGAGACGGTGCTCGCCCAGGCCGAACGGGCCTCATCGCGGCTCCTGGAGATACTCGGCGGTGATGCGGAGGTGCCCTCCGCGCGACGGCTCCCGGTGGACGCGGTGGAGGAGATCGTCGGGGACCGGTTCGCGGACGTGGTGGGCGTGCATCCGGACCGGGTGCGGCTGCTGCGCCAGTTCCCGGCGGAGGATCTCTTCGGCGGCGCGCGGCGTCTCGACGCGATCGGCATAGGGCTCAATCTCCTGGTGCAGAACTTCTCGGGCCGCCGTCTGATGCGGCTTGCGGAGGCGGGCGGCCGGGTGCGGCTGCTCTTCCTCAACCCGGCGAGCAGCGCGGTGAAGCGCCGCGAGCGGGAACTGGGCCTGAAGCGGGGTGAGTTGAGCCGCTCGGTCGAGATGAACATTTTGCATATGCGACGAGTGCGCTCACGGCTGCGCGACCCCGGCGCCTTTCAGATCCATGTCTTCGACGAGACCCCGCGCTTCACGGCGTACCTGGTCGACGGGGACGGGGCGGACGGGGTCGCGGTCGTGCAGTCCTATCTGCGCCGCGCGCGCGGGATGGAGGCGCCGGTCCTGGTGCTGCGCAGCGGCTCGCGGGTGGTCAAGGCGGACGAGGCGCGGGGCGGCGAGCACGGCCTCTTCGAGACCTACCGGGAAGAGTTCGAGTCGGTGTGGGCGGATTCACGGCCGGTGTCGTAGTCCGCTGTACGGGCGGTGGCCGGGGCCACCGTGCGGCAAGCCGCATCCGTATCCGCACCGCCCCCGCGCGGACCGCGTTGTCAGTGGGCCGTGCGATCGTGTGACACACACGGGGGAACCGCAACGAAGGAGGCGCCACGCATGGGCTGGCACCAGGAGCTGCTGATCGGCTTCGACCTCGAGACCACGGGCACGGACCCGCGCGAGGCGCGCATCGTGACCGGCGCGCTGATCGAGGTCAGGGGTGGGAAGCCGATAGGGCGCAGGGAGTGGCTCGCCGACCCCGGCGTGCCGATCCCGGCCGAGGCGGTCGCGGTGCACGGCATCAGCAATGAGCGCGCGGCCGCGGAGGGCCGCCCTGCGGACCAGGTCGCGGACGAGCTGGCCCGCAATCTGACCGGGTACTGGGACGCGGGTGTGCCGGTCGTGGCGTACAACGCGACCTTCGATCTGACCCTGCTCTCCGCCGAGTTGCGGCGCCACGGGCTGCCCTCGCTGCGGGAGCGACTGGGGGGTCACGAGCCGGGGCCCGTCATCGACCCGTACATCATCGACCGCACAGCGGATCGCTACCGCAAAGGTAAGCGCAATCTTGCGGCGGTCTGCGAGGAGTACGGCATCGTGCTCGGCGACGCCCACAATGCGACGGCCGACGCCCTCGCCGCGGCACGGCTCGCGGGCGCGATAGCCGAGCGCTACCCCAAGATCGCCACCCTGGGCCCGGCGGCACTGCACCGCCGGCAGATCGCGTGGTACGCGGAGTGGGCTGCGGACTTCCAGGAGTTCCTCCGCGCGAAGGGCGACACGACGGCGGTGGTGGAGGCGGAGTGGCCGCTGCGGGAGCTGACCGACGTACGGCTCGGCTGAGGTTCAGGGGCTGCGCCGGGCGCTCAGAACGGATACCACCGCACCGAGGGGTCTCCGTCCCGCAGCGATGCCACCCGCCGTTCGAACTCGGCGAGCGCCCGAGGGTTCGTCGGCGCATGCTGCGCCACCCACGCGCAGCTCGCCGTCTCCCGCGCCCCGCGCAGGACCGCGCAGCCGTCCCACTCGCGTACATCCCACCCGTAGACCCGGACAAAGGAGTCATACGCGGCGGGGTCGAGCCCGTAGCGGTCCTTGGACAGGGCCATGACCACCAGGTCGTGCTCACGGAAGTCGGACGAGAAGGTCTCCAGATCCACGAGGACCGGCCCGTCCGCCGTGACCAGAACATTGCGCGGCAGGGCATCGCCGTGGATGGGCCCCTTGGGCAGATGCGGCTTCAGGGCCGACACCTCCTCGGAGAACGCCGCCCGCCGCGCCCGCAGGAACTCCGCATCGGCCGGATCGATCGCGTCCCCGGCCAGTCGCAGCCATCGGGCGACCCCGCCGAGCAGCTCACGGCGGGGCAGCACGAAGGACTCCGCAGGAGGGGAGGGCAGCTCATGCACGAGCCGGATCAGTGCGGCGACATCCGCGGGCTCCGCCGGCCCTACGGCCTCGCCGAGCCGGTGCCACACCGTGACCGGATGCCCTTCGAACCCGCGGGGCTCGGACTCGGCGGCCCGCACCGCAGGCACACCCGCCTGCGCCAGCCACTCGGCGATCTTCACCTCGTGCCTGGCCCGTTCGTTCAGACCCGGTGCCGAGCGGCCGACCTTGACGACGAGATCGCCGAGCGCGAAGACCGCGTTCTCGCCGAGCGAGAGCAACTCCGCATCCTCGGTGAACCCCACACGGTCGAGCACCTGACGTGCCCTTGCCTCGTCCATCCGCCGCCTCCGTACCGTTCCTGTCGCACCTGCCGCGCAGCGGTTCCGCTTGCGGTCCCGCGTCCGCGATCGTGATCAGTCTTGCATTCGCACACTGCGTATCTCCTGCGAGGTATCTCCTGCGAGGTCGCTTGACGTATCAGGTCCACGTCAGCACGATGACCAAGGCCGCCAGGGCGGCCGTACCCCCACGTACCCGCCCGAAGGAGCCGATTCCGTGACATTGGCGACCGCGACGAAGTCGAGGCGGTCAGCGAAGAAGAAGCCCGCGCAGAGGGTGGCCGACCACGGAGCCTGGTTCCTGGTCCTGCCGGCGCTGATTCCGATTCTGGTCCTCAGCGTCGGACCGCTGCTCTACGGCATCGCGCTGTCCTTCACCGACGCGCAGTCCGGACGCACCGAACCCACCCAGTGGATCGGGCTGCTCAACTTCCAGGACCTGCTGCACGACACTCTGTTCTGGGACTCGTTCCGCATCGGCCTGCTGTGGGCGGTCGGCGTCACCGTGCCGCAGTTCTTCCTGGCCCTCGGCCTCGCCCTCCTGCTCAACCAGAATCTGCGTTTCCGCTGGCTGGCCCGCGCGCTCGCGATCATCCCGTGGGCGATGCCCGAGGTGGTCGTCGGCATCATGTGGCGGCTCGTCTACCACCCCGACGCCGGCGTGCTCAACGAGACGCTCTCCAGCCTGGGCCTGGGCGAAGGCCGCGACTGGCTGACCGGCACGGCGACCGCGCTCTTCGCGGTGATCGTGGTCGGCATCTGGGCGGGCATGCCGCAGACCACGGTCGCGCTGCTCGCCGGACTGCAGAACACCCCGCGCGAACTCCACGAAGCGGCCGCGATGGACGGAGCGGGCGCCTGGCGCAGATTCCGTACGGTCACCTGGCCGGCGATCAAACCGATCGCGCTGGCCATCTCGGCGCTCAACTTCATCTGGAACTTCAACTCCTTCGCTCTGGTCTACGTGCTCACGCAGGGCGGCCCCGGCGGCCGCACCCGCCTGCCGATGCTCTTCGCGTACGAAGAGGCCTTCCGCTACGGCCAGTTCGGCTATGCCGCCGCGATGGGCTGCGTCATGGTTGCGGTGATCTCGGTGATTCTCGCGTTCTACCTGGTGGGCCGCCTGAAGGGAGGCGACGAGTAGTCATGCGTACGTCGAAATCCGCACGAGCCGCGCAGTACGTGGCGCTGCTCGCGTATCTCGTCTTCCTGGCGTTCCCGTTCCTGTGGCTGATCTCCACGGCGTTCAAGCCGGCCAAGGAGCTGGGGTCCCTCGACCCGACGTGGATCCCCGAGAACCCCACCCTGCAGAACTTCCGGCAGGCCTTCGACGAACAGCCGTTGTTCCAGGCCGGCCTCAACTCCCTGATCGTGGCGCTGAGCGCGGCACTGGTCGCCGTCGTCATCGCGACACCCATGGCGTACGTGATGGCCCGTCACCGCAACCGGCTTGCCAAGGCCGCCACCGGCTGGGTGGTGGTGAGCCAGGCGTTCCCGTTCGTGCTCATCATCATTCCGCTCTTCCTGATCCTGAAGAACCTGCATCTGATCAACGCCCTGCCCGGCCTGATCCTGGTGTACGTGGTGTGGTCGCTGCCCTTCGCGCTCTGGATGCTCGTCGGCTACGTACGGGCGGTGCCGGCCGAACTCGAAGAGGCCGCCGCCGTGGACGGCGCGGGGAAGCTGCGCACCTTCCTTTCGGTCGTCGCCCCGCTGCTCGCGCCGGGTGTGGTGGCCACCGCGATGTTCGCGTTCATCACGGCGTGGAACGAGTTCTTCTTCGCGCTCGTCCTGCTCAAGACCCCGGAGAAGCAGACCTTGCCGGTCATCCTCAACCGCTTCATCGGCACGGAGGGCGTGGCCGACCTCGGCCCGCTCGCCGCCGCCGCGTTCCTCGCCACCATCCCCTCCCTGGTGATCTTCGCGATCATCCAGAAGCGGATCACGGGCGGCATGCTGGCCGGGGCGGTGAAGAGCTGATGCGCCGCCTCAAGTGCCTTGCCACGGCCGCCGTCTCACTCGCCCTGCTCCTGACCGGCTGCACCGGAGAAGGATCCGACAAGGACGGGAAGATCACCCTCCAGTTCCAGTCCCTCGCCTGGCAGGCCGAGTCCGTCAAGGTGAACAAGGAACTCGTCGACGAGTGGAACGCCGCCCACCCGGACATCCAGGTCAAGTACATCCAGGGCAGCTGGGACAGCGTCCACGACCAGCTGCTCACCTCCTTCGAGGGCGGCGAGGCGCCGGACATCATCCACGACGCCTCCGACGACCTCGCGGACTTCGCGTACGGCGGCTATCTCGCCGACCTCACCGAGCTGATCCCGGCGCGCCTCAAGTCCGACATCCCGCAGAACAGCTGGGACACGACGACCTTCGACGAGGGCGTCTACGGCGTGCCGTTCCTCCAGGAGCCGCGGGTCATCATGGCCAACGCCAAGTGGCTCGAGGAGTCCGGCGTACGGATCCCGACCCCGGACAAGCCCTGGACCTGGGAGGAATTCCGCACCATCACCAAGGAGTTGAGCGGCGACGGCAAATACGGCGTCGCCTGGCCGCTCAAGGACCCGGTCTCGGCCACCCTCAATCTCTCCCTCTCCGCGGGCGGGCGGCTCTTCCACCGCGAGGCCGACGGCAAGGTCGACATCCGCTTCCAGGAAGGCGACGGGGTCGTGCCCGGCACCATCCACGACCAGGTCAACACCGACCACAGCGCGTCGAGTACGACGCTCGGCATGGGCGGCTCCGACACCCTGCCCGGCTTCTTCGGCGGCAAGTACGCGATGGTGCCGCTCGGGTTCTCCTACCGCCAGCAGATCGTGCAGCAGGCCCCCGACGGCTTCGAGTGGCAGGTCCTGCCCGCGCCGGCCGGCGCCGACGGGCTCACCCAGGGCGTCTCGCCGCAGACGCTCTCGGTCTCCGAGGACACCGCGCACAAGAAGGAGGCGATGGAGTTCATCGACTTCCTCCTGCAGCCGGACAACATGGTGCGTCTCGCGCAGGGCGACTGGATGCTGCCCACCGGCACCGAGGCGCTCAAGGCGCCCGCCCTGCACGCCGAGAAGGACGGCTGGGCGACCGGCACCGCGCTCGCCGCGCATCTGACCTCGGCGCCCGCCCAGTCCGTACGGGGATATCCCGAGTGGAAGGACAAGGTGGCCACACCCGCACTGCAGGAGTACTACAGCGGGGCGATCGACGCGGACGAGCTGGAGAAGCGGCTTGTGAAGGACGGAAACCTGGTACTCAGGCGCTATCAGAGGTAGGCACCCGCCGACCCGGTACGTCGAGGGATGGTCCGTATGCGCAGTGTCGGGGTCGAAGAAGAGCTCCTGCTCGTGGACGCCGAGAGCGGCGAGCCCAAGGCGCTGTCGCAGGCCGTCCTGGCGATGGCCTCGCGCGAGGGCGACCCCGGCGACGGCGACGGCGACGGCCCCGGCGACGCCTTCGAGGCCGAACTCCACCGCCAGCAGCTGGAGTTCGCCACCAGCCCGCAGGAGGACATGACGGCGCTCGCCGACGAGATCGTCGGATGGCGGGCGGCCGCCGCCCAGCACGCCGAGACCGTCGGCGGCGCGGTCGCGGCCCTCGCCACCTCGCCGCTCCCGGTGAACCCCACCATCGGGACCGGGCCGCGCTACCAGTGGCTCGAGGAGCAGTTCGGCCTCACCACGCAGGAGCAGCTCACCTGCGGCTGCCACGTGCACGTCATGGTGGAGTCCGACGAGGAGGGCGTGGCGGTGCTCAACCGCATCCGCCCCTGGCTCTCGGTGCTGCTCGCCCTGAGCGCCAACTCCCCGTTCTGGCAGGGCAAGGACACCGACTACCACAGCTATCGCAGCCGCGTCTGGGGACGCTGGCCCTCGGCCGGACCCGTGGAGCTGTTCGCCGACGCGGCCGCGTATCACGAGCAGACCCGCGCGATGGTCGCCACGGGCGCGCTCCTCGACAAGGGGATGGTCTACTTCGACGCCCGGCTCTCGGACACCTACCCGACCGTCGAGGTCCGGATCGCGGACGTCTGTCTCGAACCGTCGATGACGGTGCTGCTCGCCATGCTCGTACGGGGCCTCGTCGAGACCGCCGCCCGGCAGTGGCGCGCGGACGAGGCACCCGTGCCGCACTCCGTGGCCCTGCTGCGCCTGGCCTCCTGGCGTGCGGCGCGCTCGGGCCTCGCGGACCGGCTTGTCCATCCGCTGCTCATGGAACCGGCCCCGGCCCGGTCCGTGGCCGAGGCGCTCTTCGACCATGTGCGCCCCGCGCTGGAGGACTGCGGTGACGCGGCGACGGCCCGCGAGCTCCTCGACCGGCTGCTGCGGGACGGCAACGGGGCACGCGTGCAGCGCGCGGCCTTCGAACGCGACGGCAGCCTGCGCGATGTCGTCGAGGCGTGCGTGCAGCGCACGGCCCGCGGAGTGTGAACCCGGGGCCGCCTGCCCACCGACCAGGCGTACACCTGAAGTCGTCACTCACTGTGAAGCCAGTGCCTGACCTGCGCCGCGCGTCACCCCGGCGGCGGGACGAACACGACCGCACGGCCCGCCGGTGTGAGACTGCCAGAGGGCAGCGGACTGCCCGGACGATACGGCGGTACCGACTCTGGAGCGGCCAGGTGACGGCGGTGGAGGGCAGCGCGGACGATCCCGATGGCGGGCTGACCGGCTTTCTGGCCGGCGGCCGGATCGCGGAACTCGACCTGAGCATGATCGTCACGCTGGCGGCGGAGGCCATGGGGCTTGCGGCGGCCGTCGTGTACCTGGCCGATCTGCAGCAGCGGCAGCTGATCCCTCTCGCGGCGCCCGCCGAGCCCCTCGCCATCGACGGCTCGGCCGGGGGCTGGGCGTACCGGAAACAGGATCTGCACATCGAGGAGGGCGCCCAGGAGATCACCGTCTGGCTGCCGCTCATCGACGGAGCCGAACGCCTCGGGGTGCTCGCCGCCTCGACACCGGCCATGGACCCGTCGTTCCTGCTGCACTGCCGGGCCCTGGCCGCCCTGCTCGCGCCGCTCATCACGTCGAAGCGCGCCTACAAGGACTCGGTGGTGCAGCGCACCCGGACCGAGCCCATGGGCCTGCCCGCGGAGATGCTCCGCGCCCTGCTGCCGCCCCGCACCATCGGCACCCCGCGGATCGTCTCCACGGCGGTGATGGAACCGGCGTACGAGATCGGCGGCGACGCGTACGACCATGCGCTGACCCCGACCACCCTGCACGCCGCGGTGGTGGACGCGATGGGCCACGACCTGTCCTCGGGCCTCACCGCCACCGTGGCGCTTGCCGCGTGCCGCAACGCACGGCGGACCGGCTCGGATCTGTCCGAGCTGACGACCGCCGTGGACGCGGCGCTGGGGGAGTGGCTGCCCGACCAGTTCTGTACGGCCGTCCTGGTCCAGCTCGATCTGGCGACGGGAGCGCTGCGCTGGATCAACTGCGGCCACCCGCCGCCGCTCCTGGTCCGCGGCCAGCACCTGGTGGCCGAGGCGATGGAGCGCGAACCGGATGTGCCGATGGGGCTGCCCGCCCTGCTCACGGACGCGCCACGGCAGGTCCATCAGATCGCGCTCGAACCGGGCGACCGCGTCCTTCTGCACACCGACGGCATCACCGAGGCCCGGCTCGCCGACGGCACGGAGTTCGGCGCGCACCGCTTCGCGCAGGCGGTGATCCACGCCGCGTCCACCGGCGAACCGGCTCCGGAGACGCTGCGCCGTCTGATCCACTCGGTGCTCGACGCCGGCGGGAACAAGCTGCGCGACGACGCCACGATCCTGCTGCTCGAGTGGAACCCTCCGCTGCCGTGACGGCGGGGGTGGGGTGCGTGCCTCACACGCAGCGCCTCACATGGTCCCGCGGATCCGCGACGCCTCCCGCTCCGCCATCTTCTGGAACTCGCCCAGGTCGTAATTGGCCAGCGTCTTGTCGAGGTTGGTCAGCGCGCCCAGGTGCTCCACGAACCCCTTGGGGTCGTACTCGATCTGCAGCGTCACCCGGCTCCTCGTGTCGCTGAGCCGGTGGAAGGTGACCACACCCGCGTGCTCGACGCCCTGGGTGGTGTGCCAGGCGATGCGCTCCTCGGGGATCACCTCGGCCAGCTCCGCCACGAACTCCTTCTCGGCGCCCGGCAGGGAGAGCTGCCAGGCGAAGGTCTTCGGGTCGATGCGCTTGACATGCTTCACATGGCTGAGGAACGAGGGCCAGCGCTCGACGTCCTTCCACAGGTCCCAGCTCACCGAGACGGGTGCGTTCACATCGACGGCTTCGAGCAGTGAGGACGACATGGGTTTCCTCCTCCTTGGTCCTTGAATGTGTACGTGTCAGGCGCCGGCCAGGGAGTCGTCGGGGAGCGATTCGCCGGCCAGGGAGTCGTCGGCCGTACGGGCTCCTGACAGCCGGTGCCGGGCCGCGATCAGGGCCATGTCGATATCCCGGGTGCCCGTGGCGACACACAGCGTGTACGCCACGTCGTCCAGTCTCCGCTGCACCGCCGGCGACCCGTTCTCGGCATCGAGGATCTTCAGCGAGGTGTACTCCTCCATGAGGTCGAGCAGTACGGCCGGATGCGCCATCAGCATGGAACTCCCCCTGTCTCTACGCCCGTTCATCACGGGGCCATCACGTCCGGTCCCCCGTGTTCCCGGGAAGACCGCGGCCATGCGCCGCAAACTTGTCCGTTTGGCCGCCATGACCCCGGGCATGCGAGCTCACGTGCTTCGGACCGGAGGCGCAGCCGCAGGGGTGGTCTGTCCGGTTCCGGATGCACGGCGGTCCGACGGACCCCCTCACTGCGGTCGAGCCCTGATGACTCCACGGCGAAGGGATTCGTATGTCTGCGCAAACCGTTACCAGCTCCGGCCACCACGCCTCTTCCGCGCCCCGCCGCGTGCGCCACCCGCACGACGACGCACCCGACACCGCGGCGCAGTTTGCGCATCTCGCGGGCCTGGAAGAGGGACCGGAGCGTGAGCTTCTGAAGGAAGAACTCGCCGAGGCCTGGCTGCCGATGGCGCACCGTATCGCCGGACGCTTCGGCCGCCGCGGCGAGGAGCTGGACGACCTGCGCCAGGTCGCGGCCCTCGGCCTGGTCAAGGCCATCGACCATTACGAGCCCGGGCGAGGCGCCTTCGAGAGCTATGCGGTGCCGACCATCACGGGAGAGATCAAGCGGCACTTCAGGGACCGCTCCTGGGCCCTGCGCGTCCCGCGCCGCGTACAGGAGCTGCGCAACCGTATCCGTGTCGCGCACCGTGAACTCTCCCAGCAGCCCGGCGCCGGCGAACCGCGGCCCGAGGAGATCGCCGAATATCTCGGCATCACCGAGGACGAGGTGAAGGAGGGCATGCAGGCGCTGCACAGCCACAGCACCCTGTCCCTGGACGCCCGTCTCGGTGCCTCCGACGACGACTTCAGCCTGGCCGACATGCTCGGCTCATCCGAACCCGGCTACGACACGGTGGTCGACCGGGAGGCGGCGAAGGAGGGGCTGCGGATGCTCCCCGAGCGCGAGCGGAAGATCCTCTACCTGCGGTTCTTCGAGGACAAGACGCAGCAGGCCATCGCCGACCAGCTGGACATCTCCCAGATGCATGTCTCGCGGCTCATCACCCGCAGCTGCGCCAAGGTCCGGGCGCGGGCGCTCGGTGACACCGACGCGCAGGACCTGCCGCGCGCGGCGTGAGGTCTCCCGTACGGCGTCGGCCCGGCGCCCCCGGTGCGGGACCGGGGGCGCCGGGGGTGCCGGGTTCTACGCACCGGGCTTGCCAGGCGCCGCTCTTGCTGCACACGGCGCTTGTTACGCACCACGCTGCGGGAGCAGCTCGGGCCGACGTCCCAGGGCGTGCAGGAACTCCAGGGCGTTCCGTACGAGGGTGTCCTCGTACCAGGCCAGCCAGCGGCCTGCCTGCCGGCCGATCTCGGTCAGCAACGCGCTCTGGCTCTGGGCCAGTTCACCGGAGGGCTCGGGCAGATGGGCCGACACCATGCCCACGCATGCGCCGTCCGTGCCGATCAGCGGCACGCTGTGGACGGCGCGGCTGCCCGCCTCGAGGATCGTGCGCCGCGCGCCGTCGGTGAAGACGGGATCTTCGGCAACGTTGCGCACCGTGACCAGCGCGCGGGACGTGGCAGCCGCGCCGCAGGCGGTGCCGGTTTCGCCGACGAACGCGAAGTAGTCCACGAAGTCGTCGGGGTGACCGGTGTGGTGCTCCAGGCGCAGACCGCGTTGCGCGGGGTCGGCCAGCTGCACGTTGCCCATGTCGGTCCCGGCGATGGCGAGCACCTGGGAGAGGACCACCCGCAGGACGCCGCTGCGGTGCGGGGGCTGGTCGCCGTTGAGCCGCAGGGCGGGCAGCTGTGGTGCACGCTGCCGCACGCGGCCGGGGAACCACAGCTCCCGCATGCTGTCCGGGCGCGGGGTGTGCAGGACCGCGTCCACCAGGGAGCGCATCTTCACGTTGCAGCGCTGCGAGGTGTGGCGCAGCAGGACGAACGCCTGGTCGGCGTCCCGCAGCCGATAGCGCTCGAGCAGGATGCCCTGGGCCATCGCGACCGCCGGCCGGCTCCGGTCGCGGGCCCGTAGATGCCGGACCTCCTCGGTGGTCCGGGCGAGCTGCTCGCGCAGCGCTTCGATGTCCCACTGGTCCGGATCCCACTGATCCGTGCCGCATCTCATGTCCATACGGTTTCTTCTCACTTCTCGTGCGCAGGCCGCGGCCTGCGTGACGCGGCGCCGCCGGCTGTGCTCTCAACCGGGCGACGCCTGGCCCACGGTGCGCACTGACAGATCTGCCCATGGGGTGTCTGACGGCTATCCCGGTGGACGGCGCGCAAACCATGAAGGCACCTCCGGGACATGAGGATCGGCCCGAGGGGCACTCGCGAGACGCGGTCGTCGGGCATCGGACCCGCGGCGCACGGGGGCGAGGCGGTCTCGGGGAAGTGCTGGCACGTCCCCGCGCCGCGCTTCCCCCAGACCGCCTAGGAGGCGCGCGATGACGGATGCCGAGCGGGGCCGGTGGGAGTTCGATCCGCAGGGCGCGACCGATCCGCTCGCCCGTGACCGGCTGATCGGCGCGATACGGGACAGCGGTGTGCGGGAGGTGATCGTGCTCGCCCACGGCTGGAACAACGATCCCGGCACGGCCGCGGAGTTCGATGCGCGCTTCTTCCGGCTCGTACGGGAAGCGGCCCCCGGCACCCGGATCGCCGAGGTGGGCGTGCGCTGGCCGGCGATGCGGTTCCTGGACGAGTCCGCGCCGCACATCCCCGAGGAGCGGCGCCGTGCGGCGCGCGACGCGCTGCCCGCCCTCGACGCGTCCACTGCGCGCGCCCTGGCGGCGGCGTTTCCCGACAGCGGCGACGTCGTGCACGACCTGCGCGATCTCCTGGCCGGGCAGTCCGCCGGCGGTCTCGCCCTCGACGACTTCGGCACGTTCCTGCGCCGCCTCGTGGAGCTGCGCCTTACCGACGCCCGCGCCGAGTTCGCCTCGGACGCCGAGCGCGATCTGCTGCCGCAGCACGATCCGGTGATGCTCTTCGACGACACCGCCGGTGTGTGCGGCGAGTTCGCGGCCGCGCTCGACGAGGCGCGCGAGGCCGCCGAGGCCACCCATCACCGGCCCGAACGCACCGAGGAGCACAGCGAGGAGGAGGCCGCCGATGTCTCGCGCCACGGCACCCACGCCGAGTCCGCGCTCCTCGGCCCGCGCGCCGCGGACGCGCCCAGCCCCCGCCTGGAGCAGTCCGGACCGGTGCAGACGGCAGGCGGCTTCGGTTCGGGAGGCGACGCGGGCGGGTTCGAGTCGGGTGCCGCGTCCGACGGCTTCGGCGTCGACCAGCCCACCGCCGGACGCGGCGAGCTGTGGCGCGGAGCGCATGAACTCCTGCGCCAGGCCGTCGGACACACCTTCCGCCGCCGGGCGGGCGTCATCGGTACGTACGGTCTCGCGCCCGTGCTCGCACGGCTCGTCGACAACGTGCCCGGTGTGCGCATCCACCTGGTGGGGCACGGCTTCGGGGCCCGCCTCGTCGCGTACGCGCTGCGCAACCAGCCCGAGGGTTCCCGCACCGTCGCCTCGATGGTGCTGCTCCAACCCGCCCTGTCCCACTTCGCGTTCGCCGATCACATGCCCCACCAGATGCGGGGCGGCGGCGCCCTGGCCGGGTCCGAGCAGCGACTGACGGGGCCGATCCTGTGCTGCTACTCGCACCACGATCTCGAACTCGGTCTGATGCACCCGCTCGCCACCCGCATGATCGGCGACTCGGCCTCGCTGTCGGGCATCGACCGCAAGTGGGGCGCGCTCGGCCACGGCGGAGCCCAGGCGACGGCGACTTTCGGCGCCATGGGCCTCGCCGAGCTGCTGCGGGAGGGGACGGGCGAGCAGCAGTGCCTCAACGTCGACGTCTCCGATGTCGTACGGGAAGGAGATCCGCCGGCCGGTGCGCACAACGACGTGTTCCACCCGGAGCTGGCCCGTCTCGTCGTGCGGGCGGCGGGGATCGGCGGGAGCTGACCGGCGAGGACCGATCCGAAATTGATTGCACGAGACGTCTCGTCTCGTCTAAGGTGATCGCATGACGCCTCACAAGCCCGCCCACATCGCCATGTTCTCCATCGCCGCATCCGGGCATGTGAACCCCAGCCTGGAAGTGATCCGCGAGCTGGTCGCCCGCGGTCACCGCGTCACGTACGCGATTCCCCAGTCCTTCGCCGAGAAGGTCGCCGCCGTCGGCGCCGAGCCGAAGATCTGGACCTCGACCCTGCCCACCGACGAGGACCCGGACGCCTGGGGCACCGAGCTGATCGACAACATCGAGCCGTTCCTGAGCGACGCGCTGCAGGCCCTTCCCCAGCTCGAAGCGCTCTACGAGGGCGACGAGCCGGACCTCGTCCTCTACGACATCACCGCGTACCCGGCCCGGATCCTGGCGCACCGCTGGGGCGTGCCGATCGTGCAGTTCTCGCCGAACCTCGTGGCCTGGAAGGGATACGAGGAGGAGGTCGGCAAGCCGCTTTTCGACCCGCTGAAGGAGACGGAGCGCGGCAAGGCCTTCTTCGACACCTTCGCCGGATGGATCGCCGGCAACGGCATGGACCTCTCGGTCGAGAACTTCATGGGCCGCCCCGACCGCTGCCTCGTGGTGATCCCCAAGGCGCTCCAGCCGAACGCCGACCGCGTCGACGAGTCGGTGTACACCTTCGTCGGCGCCTGCCAGGGCGAACGCGCCGAAGGGGAGTGGACCCGGCCCGCGGACGCCGAGAAGGTGCTGCTCGTGTCGCTCGGCTCGACCTTCACCAAGCAGCCCGGCTTCTACCGCGAGTGCGTCAAGGCCTTCGGCGATCTGCCCGGCTGGCATGTCGTGCTGCAGATCGGCAAGCATGTCGACCCCGTCGAGCTGGGCGGGATCCCGGCGAACATCGAGGTCCACACCTGGGTGCCGCAGCTCGCGATCCTGCGTCAGGCGGACGCCTTCATCACGCACGCCGGGGCCGGCGGCAGCCAGGAGGGACTCGCCACCGCCACCCCGATGATCGCGGTGCCGCAGGCGGTCGACCAGTTCGGCAACGCCGACATGCTCCAGGCGCTGGGCGTCGCCCGGCACATCCCGACCGAGGAGGCCACCGCCGAGGTGCTGCGCGAGGCCGTGCTCACCCTCGCCGCGGACCCGGAAGTCGCCCGCAGGCTGGCCGATCTGCAGACGCAGACGGCCGCGGAGGGCGGCACGAAGCGCGCGGCCGACCTGATCGAGGCGGAGCTGCGCGGCAACTGACCGGCGGGCCGGGCTCGGCGGTCACTGACCGCGACTGCCCCCTCAGGGCCCCGGGACTGTCAGTCCCGGGGCTTATCGTCGGGGCATGACGAAGACATACGCGGCGCTGCTGCGCGGCATCAATGTCGGCGGCCACGCCAAGGTCCCCATGGCCGAGCTGCGCACCCTGCTCACGGGCCTCGGATACGGAGAGGTCCGTACGCATCTGCAGAGCGGCAACGCGGTCTTCGCGAGCCCCCAGGGCGATGAGCGGACCCTCGCCGCGGAGATCTCGAAGGCCATCGAGCGGCACTTCGGCTTCCCCGTGGACTGTCTGGTCCGCGACCACGCGTATCTCAACGCCGTGGCAGAGGCCTGCCCCTTCCCGGCCGCCGATCTGGAGCCCAAGCAGCTCCACATCACGTATCTCTCCGCACAGCCGGAGCCCGGGCGGTATGCGGAGATCGAGCAGAAGGACTTCCTGCCGGAGGAGTTCCGCCTGGGCGACCGCTGCCTCTATCTCTACGCACCCGACGGTCTCGGCCGCTCCAAGCTCGGGGAAATCCTGTCGCGGCCGCGGATGACGAAGGGCATGATCGCGACCACGCGCAACTGGAACACCGTCACGAAACTTGTGGAGCTCACCTGTGACTGAGAGCACGACCGCCGTGGAGCGGGTCATCGAGGGCGAACTGCGTCTGCTGGACCTGGAGGGCCGCCGCGACCCCGAGGTGTTCGAGGCCCTGCTGCACGAGGAGTTCACGGAGTTCGGCGCGTCGGGCCGGATCTGGGACCGGGCGTCGATGGTCGCGGCACTCCACGAGAACGGCCTCCACGAGGGGGTGCCGATCATCGCGTCGAACATGAGCGGCGTCCAGCTCGCCGAGGACCTGGTGCAGCTCACCTTCGACACCGACAGCAACGGGCGGTGCGCCCACCGCAGTTCCCTGTGGCGGCTCACCGCAAAGGGCTGGCAGCTCTGGTTCCATCAGGCCACGTTGTTCACCCCTGAGAGCTGAGCCGCGCCATCTCCTCCGCGCTCAGCCGTACCGCCCCCGCGTCGAGGTTCTCCTCCAGATGCGCGAGCGTGCCCGTGCCGGGTGTCGGGCACAGGACGGGGGAGTGGTGCAGGAGCCAGGCCAGGGCGATCTGGCCGGGCGTCGCGTCATGGGCCCGCGCCACCGCTGCGCACACCGGGTCCTCGGTCAACGTCCCGTTGCCCAGCGGGAACCAGGGCAGGAATGCGATGCCGTGCCGCTCGCACAGCTTCAGGAGCGCGTCCGAGGACCGGTCCTGGAGGTTGTAGCGGTTCTGGACCGAGGCGATCGGGACGATGTCCAGTTCGAGTGCCCGCGTCAGGTCCTCGGCGGTGATCGTGTCCAGGCCGACGTGCCGGATCTTTCCCTCCGCCCGCAGTTCGGCGAGCGCCCCGAGCTGGTCGGCGAGCGTGACCTCGGGGTCGAGCCGGTGCAGCTGGTAGAGGTCGATACGGTCCACCCGCAGCCGGCGCAGACTCGCCTCGCACATCGCGCGCAGTGTGGAAGGCCGTCCGTCGACGTGCCAGGCACTCGAACTGGTCCGCACCACACCACCCTTGGTGGCGATCACCACGTCCGCGGGATACGGGTGGAGGGCCTCGGCGACCAGTTCCTCCGCGACCGCGGGGCCGTAGTTGTCCGCCGTGTCGATCAGCGTCACACCCCGCTCGACCGCCCGCCGCAGCACCGCCACCGCATCGGCGGCCGGACCGCGCGGCCCCCAGTAGCCGGGGCCGGTCAGCTGGGCGGTCCCGTAGCCGAGCCGTCGTACGTCCAGGTCACCGCCGAGCAGGAAATGATCGATCATGCGGGGACGCTATCGGACCCTGTCCGGTGCGTGAGCAGCTGGGTGGTGCTGCCGTCGTCCTCGCGGACGTCCTTGGTGTGCACGAAGCCGATCTTCTTGAGCAGCTTGAGCGAGCGGGCGTTCTCCGCGTTCACCGTCGCGTGCACCTCGGCGAGGCCCAGTTCCTCGTGCCCGTACGCGGTGAGCGCCGCGGCCAGTTCCGTGCCGAAGCCCTGGCCCCAGCTGTCCGCCGTGAGGCCGTAGACGATCTCGTGTCCCTTCAGCCAGGACTCGGGGGAGGGCTTGATCTCCGCGTGGCCGATATAGCGGCCCTCGTGGCGGACCGCCCAGACCGGGAAGCGGTCCTCGGCGTAGATCATGCTGAAGATCCGGCCGAACAGGGCGCGGTCCTCGGCGGCCGGACGCCGCTCGGGGCCGTCCCAGAACCACTGTCCGGACGCCCTGTCCTGGAAGAGGCTCACGAAGTCGCCTTCATCGGCTGGGACATACGGGGACAAGACCAGGCGTTCGGTACGCAGTTCAGGAGTCACCTGGCCGACGCTAGGCAAACCGTCGCGTCTCGGCAACCAGGTTCCGGACAAGTCGTCTCAGGCGGTGGGCACCGCCGGTCCGTCTCAGGCGGTGGGCACACCCGGTTCGGCTCACGCCGTGAGCGCAGGCAGCCGCAGGGGGAGCGCCGCCCCGCACTCGTCGTACCGGGCGAGCAGCAGCCGCGCCACCTCGGGTGCGGGCCCGAGCACATCGGCCAGGACGTCCGCGCCCGCCTCGCGCGCACCCCGCGCGATCCGGTCCGGCAGAAAGCCGGGCGCGAGGACGTACGGCGCGACGGCGATGCGCTGTATGCCCTCGGCGCGCAGCTCCCGTACGGCCTGTTCCGTACGGGGATGAGATGCGGAGGCGAACGCAGGCCGCACGGCACACCAACCGGTGCGCCGCCACTCCCGCGCGATTTCTGCGATCACTGCGATCGCCTCCGGGTCCGAAGAGCCCGCCGAGGCCAGGACGACCCCGGTCGAGCCGCGTTCACCGGGGCGCACCCCGGCTTCGTAAAGCCGTCGCTCGAGCGCCGCGATCAGGAGCGGCGACGGGCCGAGCACGGCCGCCTGCCGTATCCGCAGGCCCGGCAGCCGGACGGCCGCCTCGTGCAGGACGGCGGGGATGTCGGCCTTCGCGTGGAAGGCGTGGGTGAGCAGCAGCGGAAGCGCCACGACATCCCGTACACCGTCGGCGGCGAGGCGCTCCAACACCTGAGGAACAGAAGGGGCGTTGAAGTCCAGGAACCCGGTCTCCACGCGCAGCCCGGGGCGCTGCGCCCGCACCCGCTGGACGAGGGCGTGCACGGTCTCGGCATGGCGCGGGTCGCGGCTGCCGTGGGCGATGACGAGAAGAGCCGGGCGCATGGGGATCAGCTCTTGGCGAGGAGGCCGCGGCTGCGCAGGACGCGGCGTTCGATGGGGGCGAAGAGCAGCAGCTCGATGCCGATGCCGACCACGAGGATCAGCAGGATCGCGCTGAGCACCCAGGACATGTCCTGCAGTTCACGGCCCTGTTCCAGGAGTTGGCCGAGTCCGACGCCCAAGTCGGCGGCGTTCACGATCAGTTCGGCCGCCATCAGGGAGCGCCAGGAGAAGGCCCAGCCCTGCTTGAGGCCCGCGATGTAGCCGGGCAGGGCCGCGGGCAGGAGGACATGGCGTACGCCGTTGAATCCGGTCGCGCCGATCACGCGGCCCGCCCGCAGGTAGAGCGGTGGCACCTGGTCGACGCCGGCCACCAGGCCGTTGGCGATCGACGGGACGGCGCCCAGCAGCACCACCGCGTAGATGGTGGCGTCGCTCAGACCGAACCAGATGATCGCGGCCGGCACCCAGGCCACCGAGGGCAGGGACTGCAGACCGGACAGGATCGGCCCGATCGCCGCCCGTACGACCTTGACGCGGGCCACGATCAGACCCAGCGGCGTACCGATCGCGACGGAGATCAGGAAACCGAGGGCGCCGCGGGACAGCGAGGTCCACACGTAGTCGAGCAGGGTGCCTTCGAGCCACTTCTCCTGCAGGGTGCGGCCCACGTCGGCAGGGCTCGGGAGCAGATAGTGCTCCTTGACCTTGAAGTGGTACGCGAGCTGCCACAGGAGCAGCACCAGGCCGATCGCCACGATCGGCGGCAGCGCCTTGGAGAGCAGCTTGCGGCCGAACGCGGTGCGCTGGGCGGTCTGCGTCTCCAGGGCGTCGAGGCCCGCCTCCAGGCCGGCGAGGTCGCCGCCTTCCTTCGTGTCCGGTGTGTGGGACGTGGTCTCAGTGCTGGCCATGTCGGCGGATCTCCCCCCGCAGTTGTTCGGTGATCTCGACCGAGAGGTCGGCGACCGCGCTGTCCTCGATCCGGCGCGGCTGCGGGATGTCGACCTCCCACTCGCGGGCGATGCGCCCGGGACGCGAGGAGAGCAGGACGACGCGCTCCGCCAGCCTCACCGCCTCGCGCACGTTGTGCGTGACGAACAGGACCGAGAGCTGCGTCTCACGCCAGATACGGGTGAGCTCGTCGTGCAGCACGTCACGCGTGATGGCATCGAGCGCGGCGAACGGCTCGTCCATCAGGAGCAGTTGGCTGTCCTGCGCGATCGCGCGGGCCATCGCCACGCGCTGGCGCATACCGCCGGACAGCTCGTGCACGCGCTTGCCGTACGCGCCCTTGAGACGGACCAGTTCGAGCAGCCGCTCGGCCTCGTCGCGGCGCTCGGACTTCGCGAGTCCGCGCATCTTCAGGGCGAGTTCGATGTTCTTGCCCGCGGTGAGCCACGGGAACAGGGCGTGCTCCTGGAACATCAGGGCGGGCCGCCCGCCCGGCACCTCGATCTCGCCCGCGGACGGCTTGTCGAGGCCCGCGACGAGGTTGAGCAGCGTGGACTTGCCGCAGCCGGAGGCCCCCAGGAGCGTGACGAACTCGCCCGGCGCGACATCGATCGTGATGTCGTCGAGCACCAGCTGCTGGGCGCCCGGCCGGCCGAAGGACTTGGAGACATGAGAGATCCGCGCTGCGTACGAGCCGTCGACCGCTGTCGACTTGTCCACCGCGGTCTCGGTGAGCGTGGCTGCCATGACCGTCACCTCCTGGGGGTCTGTGTGCGGATGGGGTTACTTGGCGCCGAGACCGGCGTCGTCGACCGAGGGCTTGCCCGCGGCGCTCAGTACCTTGTTCAGCGGCCCCAGGTCGTAGATGCCGTCGAGCAGCGGGTCCTTGAGCAGTCCGGCCTTGACCGCGTGCCGCGCCTCGTCGCGCAGGGTCGAGGCCAGCGGGTCGTCGAGGAACTCGACGTTCTTGAAGGCCGGATCGAGCACGTTCGCGGGCAGCGGCTTGCCGGTCTCCTTGTCCAGTACGGAGTTGATGGCCTTCTTGGCCTCGTCCGGGTTCTCGTTGATCCACGCGTTGGTGTTCACCGAGCCGCGCAGGACCGCCTCGACGACCTTCGGGTGCTTCTCCAGGAACTCCTGGCGGACGATGATGTTCGTGATCACGAACTTGCCGTCGTCCCAGAGCTCACGCTCGTCGAGCAGCACCTTGCCGCCGTCGGCCACCAGCTTCGACGCGGTGGGCTCGGGCACCCAGGCGCCGTCGATGTCACCGTTCTTGAAGGCGATCGGGGTGACCTTGTTGTCCGTACGGGCGATGTTCACATCGCCCTTGCCGCTGGTCGCGTCGACCTTGTAGCCCTTCTCGGCAAGGTAGTTGAGGAGCGCGACGTCCTGGGTGTTGCCCAGCTGCGGGGCCGCGATCGTCTTGCCCTCGAGATCGTTGAGCGACTTGATCTTCTTGGGGTTCACCACCAGCGAGACACCGCCGGACGCGGAGCCCGAGATGATGCGCAGGCTCTTGCCGCCGGACTTGGTGTAGCCGTTGATGGACGGCGAGGGGCCGATCCAGCCGATGTCGATGGCGCCGGAGTTGAGCGCCTCGATCTCGGCGGGGCCCGCGTTGAAGACCTGGGGCTTGACCTTGGTGCCGCCCAGTTCCTTCTGGATCAGACCGCCGTCGCCGAGACCGACGAGCGCGGTGCCGTGGGTGACGTTGGCGAAGTACCCGATCCTGACTTCGGAGAGTCCCTCGATGGCCTTGCCCTGGGCGACGGGGGAGGTCTTGTCGCCCTCGTCCTCGGCCTTGGAGCCGTATCCGCAGGCGGTGACGGCGAGCAGCGGAAGCGTGATCGCGGCGACGGCGATCCGCTGGCGCGCGGTGTCACGGGCGGAACTGGCGGAGCTGGAACTGGTGGCAGGCACGGGAGGTGATTCCTCTCGGAGGCCCGGTTCCTACGTCCCCCTGAAGTGCGGGTACGCGGCCGGGAGTTCGGCGGGTCTTCGTCTGTGGCGTACGGGGAAAGCAGCGGCGCGCAGGGTGCGCGTACAGGTCAGCGCGCACATCGCGCGACACCCCCGGTCCCTGCGCCCAGGGCGCCGCTGCCGACTCGGCCGCCCTCCTTCGCGAAGGTCGCGTACACATCGATGGCCATCAGAAATCCCAACCCTCTTCGTCAGGGGCGGACTCGGTCTCGGGCTCGGCCTCCGCGGACTGCGCGAACGCCTCGCCGGACATGCCGGCCGCGAGCGTCGTCCCGTCCGCCGGGTCGATCAGGAGGAAGGACCCCGTGCGCCGCGAGTCGGCGTACGAGTCGAGTGCGAGCGGTTCGGCGGTGCGGACCTTCACGCGGCCGATGTCGTTGGCGACCAGCTGCCCGGGCTCCGGGTGCTGGGAGAGGTCGTCGAGCGTGAGGCGCGACGGGATCTCCTTGACGATCGCCTTGACCGTACGGGTGGTGTGCTTGAGCAGGACGCGCTGGCCGACGGTCAGCGGCTGGTCGGCCACATGGCAGACCGTCGCCTCGATGTCCTGGCTGGTGGCCGGGGCGTCATGGGCGGGCACGATCAGGTCGCCGCGCGAGATGTCGATGTCGTCCTCAAGGAGGAGCGTCACCGACTGCGGGGTCCACGCCACGTCCACGCTCTTGCCGAGCAGATCGATCCCGGCGATCTTCGAACTCCGGCCCGAGGGAAGGACCTTGATCTCCTCGCCGACCCGGAAGGTGCCGGCCGCGATCTGTCCCGCGTACCCCCGGTAGTCCGGGTGCTCGGCGGTCTGCGGCCGGATGACGACCTGGATGGGGAAGCGGGCGTGGCAGGTGGCCAGGTCGTGGCTGACCGGGACCGTCTCCAGGTGCTCCAGGAAGGTGGGGCCCGGGTACCAGTCCATGTGCGCGGAGGGTTCCACGACGTTGTCGCCGGCGAGCGCGGAGATCGGGATCGCGGTGATCTCCGGGACGCCGAGCTCCTTGGCGTACGTGGTGAACTCCTCGGCGATGGCGGCGAAGACGGACTCCTCGTAGCCGACGAGGTCCATCTTGTTCACCGCGAGCACCACGTGCGGGACGCGCAGGAGCGCGGCGATCGCGGCGTGCCGGCGGGTCTGCTCGACGACCCCGTTGCGGGCGTCGACCAGGATCACCGTGAGCTCGGCGGTGGAGGCGCCGGTCACCATGTTCCGGGTGTACTGCACGTGTCCGGGGGTGTCGGCCAGGATGAACCGGCGCTGGGCGGTGGCGAAGTAGCGGTAGGCCACGTCGATGGTGATGCCCTGCTCGCGCTCCGCGCGCAGCCCGTCCGTGAGCAGCGCCAGGTCGGGTGCGTCCTGGCCGCGGCTCGCGGAGACCCGCTCCACGGCCTCCAGCTGGTCGGTGAGGACCGACTTGGAGTCGTGCAGGAGCCGTCCCACGAGGGTGGACTTGCCGTCGTCGACCGAGCCCGCCGTCGCGAAACGGAGCAGCGTGGTCGCCGAGAGGCCGTCGATGTCGGTCAACTGACCGGTGGTGCTTGACATTTAGAAGTACCCCTCGCGCTTACGGTCTTCCATCGCGGCCTCGGACAGCTTGTCGTCGGCGCGGGTGGCCCCTCGTTCGGTGAGCCTGGACGCGGCGATCTCGGTGATCACGGCTTCGAGCGTGGTGGCGTCCGAGTCCACGGCGCCGGTGCAGGACATGTCGCCGACGGTGCGGTAGCGCACCAGGCGCGTCACGACCGGCTCGTTATCCTTCGGGCCGCCCCACTCGCCCGCGGTCAGCCACATGCCGGAGCGCGAGAACACCTCGCGCTCGTGCGCGAAGTAGATCTCCGGCAGCTCGATGCCCTCCCGGGCGATGTACTGCCACACGTCCAGCTCGGTCCAGTTGGACAGCGGGAACACGCGCACATGCTCGCCCGCCGCGTGCCGGCCGTTGTACAGGTTCCACAGCTCGGGGCGCTGGCGGCGCGGGTCCCACTGCGAGAACTCGTCGCGCAGCGAGAACACCCGCTCCTTGGCGCGCGCCTTCTCCTCGTCGCGGCGCCCGCCGCCGAAGACCGCGTCGAACTTCTCCGCCTGGATCTTCTCCGTCAGCGGCACGGTCTGCAGCGGGTTGCGCGTCCCGTCCGGGCGCTCCTTGAGCACACCGCGGTCGATGTAGTCCTGTACGGAGGCCACATGCAGCCGCAGGCCGTGCTGGGCCACGACACGGTCGCGGTACTCGATGACCTCGGGGAAGTTGTGCCCGGTGTCCACGTGGAGGAGCGAGAAGGGGACCGCCGCCGGCGCGAAGGCCTTGAGCGCCAGGTGCAGCATGACGATCGAGTCCTTGCCGCCGGAGAACAGGATCACCGGCCGCTCGAACTCACCCGCCACCTCACGGAAGATGTGCACCGCCTCGGATTCCAGGGCGTCCAGATGCGACAGCGCATACGGGCTGTCGGTCTCCTCGCTCACGGAAGCAACCGTCGTCACGCCAGGCCCCTCTCTCGCAGCAGCCCCAGAAGGGCCGCGGCCGACTCCGCCACCGACTGCTCATGCGCCTCGATCCGCAGATCGGGCGACTCCGGCTCCTCGTACGGGTCGTCGACGCCGGTCAGACCGGCGATCTCGCCGGCCGCCTGCTTGGCGTAGAGGCCCTTCACATCGCGCTCCGAGCACACCTCGACGGGCGTGGCGACATACACTTCGAGGTACGCCGTGCCCTCCTTCTGGTGGCGCTTGCGGACGGCCTCGCGGCTCTCCGCGTACGGCGCGATCACCGGCACGAGCACCAGCACGCCGTGCGAGGCGAGCAGTTCGGCGACGAAGCCGATGCGCTGCACGTTGGTGTCGCGGTCCTCGCGGCTGAAGCCGAGGCCCGCCGAGAGGAACTCGCGTATCTCGTCCCCGTCGAGCACCTCGACCCGGTGGCCTGCCGGGCGGAGCAGCCCGGCCAGCTCGTAGGCGAGCGTGGTCTTGCCGGCGCTCGGCAGACCGGTGAGCCAAACGGTGGCCCCAGTCACGTCGTTGTCTCCCACAGTCGTCATCCGTGCAGCCCGCATTCCGTCTTGTTCCGCCCGGCCCAGCGGCCCGAGCGCGCGTCCTCGCCCTCGGCGACCCGGAAGGTGCAGGGCGCGCAGCCGATCGACGGATAGCCGTCCATCAGAAGCGGATTGGTCAGTACGCCGTGCTCCGCGATGTACGCGTCGACATCGGCCTGGGTCCAGCGGGCGATCGGCGAGATCTTGACCTTCTGCCGCTTGGCGTCCCAGCCGACCACCGGGGTGTTCGCCCGGGTCGGGGACTCGTCGCGGCGCAGGCCCGTCGCCCAGGCCTGGTACGACGTCAGGCCCTGCTCGAGGGGCTTGACCTTGCGCAGCGCGCAGCACAGGTCGGGGTCGCGGTCGTGCAGCTTGGGGCCGTACTCGGCGTCCTGCTCGGCCACGGTCTGCACGGGCGTGAGCGTGATGAGGTTGACGTCCATCACCGCGCCCACCGCGTCCGCCGTGCCGATGGTCTCGGGGAAGTGGTAGCCCGTGTCCAGGAACACCACGTCCACACCGGGCAGCGCCCGCGAGGCGAGGTGCGCGACCACCGCGTCCTCCATGGACGAGGTGACGCAGAAGCGGGGACCGAAGGTCTCGGCGGCCCACTTGAGGATGTCGAGCGCGGACGCGTCCTCCAGGTCGCGTCCCGCCTGCTCGGCGAGGGACTGCAGTTCTTCGGCGGTTCGCTCGGCCTGAGCGGTCGTCATATGTCTTCGCCTCCACCGTCGTTGCGCTGAACGCCCCGGGCGAGGAGCCCGAGGAACTTCAGCTGGAAGGCCCGGTTGCACGCCGCGCATTCCCACGCGCCGTGCCCGGTCTCGTTGGGGCGCAGGTCCTCGTCCCCGCAGTAGGGGCAGTAGAAGGGCGCGGCTCGCTCGCTCATGACAGGGACTCCTCGGAGGCACGGGCCGCCCAGGTGGCGAAGCGCTCACCCTCCTCGCGCTCCTCCTGGAACTTGGTGAGCACGCGCTCCACGTAGTCGGGAAGCTCCTCCGAAGTGACCTTCAGACCACGGACCTTGCGGCCGAAACCGGCGTCGAGGCCGAGCGCGCCGCCGAGGTGCACCTGGAAGCCCTCGACCTGCTCGCCCTGGTCGTTGAGGACCAGCTGGCCCTTGAGACCGATGTCCGCGACCTGGATACGGGCGCAGGCGTTGGGGCAGCCGTTGATGTTGATGGTGATCGGGTGGTCGAACTCGGGGATGCGGCGCTCGAGTTCGTCGATCAGGGAGGCACCACGCGCCTTGGTCTCGACGATCGCCAGCTTGCAGAACTCGATGCCCGTGCAGGCCATCGTGCCGCGCCGGAACGGCGAGGGGGTGACCTTCAGATCCAGGGCCTCCAGGGCGGAGACCAGGGAGTCGACCTGGTCCTGCTCGATGTCGAGCACGATCATCTTCTGCTCGGCGGTGGTACGGAGGCGGCCCGAGCCGTGGGCCTCCGCGACCTCCGCGATCTTGGTGAGGGTGGTCCCGTCCACGCGGCCGACGCGCGGCGCGAAGCCCACGTAGAAGCGGCCGTCCTTCTGCCGGTGCACACCGAGGTGGTCGCGCCAGGTACCCACGGGCTGCTCGGGGGCGGGCCCGTCGATCAGGGGACGCTTGAGGTACTCGTCCTCCAGGATCTGCCGGAACTTCTCCGCACCCCAGTCCGCGAGCAGGAACTTCAGCCGGGCCCGGGTGCGCAGCCGGCGGTAGCCGTAGTCGCGGAAGATGCCGATGACACCGCCGTACACATCCGGCACCTCGTCCAGCGGCACCCACGCGCCGAGCCGCTGGCCCAGCTTCGGGTTGGTGGACAGACCGCCGCCGACCCAGAGGTCGAAACCGGGGCCGTGCTCGGGGTGGTCGACGCCCACGAACGCGATGTCGTTGATCTCGTGCGCCACATCGAGCTGGGGCGAACCGGAGACCGCGGACTTGAACTTGCGGGGCAGGTTGGAGAAGTCCGGGTTGCCGATGAAGCGGCGCTGGATCTCGTCGATGGCGGGGGTGCCGTCGATGATCTCGTCGGCGGCGATCCCGGCGACGGGGGAGCCGAGGATGACACGGGGCGTGTCACCGCAGGCCTCGGTCGTCGACAGGCCGACGGCCTCCAGGCGGTTCCAGATCTCGGGCACGTCCTCGATCCGGATCCAGTGGTACTGGACGTTCTGCCGGTCCGTGATGTCGGCGGTGCCGCGCGCGAACTCCTGGGAGATCTCGCCGATCACCCGCAGCTGCTCGGTGGTCAGCCGGCCGCCGTCGATGCGGACGCGCAGCATGAAGTACTTGTCGTCCAGCTCCTCCGGCTCCAGGATGGCCGTCTTTCCGCCATCGATACCGGGCTTGCGCTGGGTGTACAGACCCCACCAGCGCATACGGCCGCGCAGGTCATTGGGGTCGATCGAGTCGAAACCCCGCTTGGAGTAGATCGTCTCAATGCGTGTCCGCACATTGAGACCGTCGTCGTCCTTCTTGAACTGCTCGTTCCCGTTGAGCGGTGTGAAGTGACCGACGGCCCACTGTCCCTCGCCGCGGTGGCGTCCCGTCTTGCGGCGTGGCGATGCGGGGGCGGGCTTCTCGGGGGTGGCGGCCATGGCGATACGTCCTTCGGGCAGCGGAATGCGGCTCTGACCTGCGGATGCGCAGCGCTGAGCTCGGCAGGGCGCAGGGGAATCGGAAAGAAAGGGGTCTCGGCGGGGGCTGAGCGGTGAGGCGGTCAGCAGGCCGGACAGATGGCGCTGGACATGCGGCAGAGATCGACGTGCCGTCGACTCACCAGGGCATTGCCAGCTCGATTCATGGGGGAAGCGTGGCACGGGACTTTGGACCTGGTCCAGCTTCGTCCAATATGCGGACGGCGTTGTCCCGGATGGTGAGACACTGTGGCGGGGGTCACGCCCCCGCCCGTGAGCTGCGGCTTCAGCGGTCGGCGGGGGAGGCCGCCGGGGTCGGGAAAGCGCCGGGCCAGGGCCCGGGCGTCGGCAGGTCGGGCTGCTCCTCGACCTTGGTGTCGCAGAGCCGGAAGCCGCGCTTCTGATAGTTGGCCATCGCGTGCTCCCCGTCCAGATCGCAGGTGTGCAGCCACACCCGCTTGGTCGGCTCCCGGTCGGGCCAGCGCTCGGCGAGGTCCCAGGCGCGCGCGATCCCGTACGTGAGGAGGGGGCCGCCGATGCGCCGGCCGCGGAACGCGGGGATCAGACCGAAGTAGACGATCTCCACGACGCCGTCGGCCTGGGCGTCCAGCTCGACGTAGCCGGCCGGCGTGCCGTTCTCGTACGCGACCCAGGTCTCGGCGCCCGGCCGCTCCACCGCCTCCTGCCACTGCGCGTAAGTCCAGCCGAGCCGGTCGAGCCAGTGGATGTCGCCGCCGACGGAGGTGTAGAGGAACCGGCTGAACTCCGGCGAGGGCACCTCGGCGCGCTCGATCCGTACGCCCGGCGGGAACTCGGCGGCGGGGGAGAGGTCGTCCGGCGAGGTCTGTTCGAGGGACCAGGTGGTCACGGTGATGCTGCTCATGGCGGACAGCGAATCATGGGCCCGGCCGCCTTCCCAAACGGTCCCGGGGCCAAGCCCCGTGGGCTCCTCACCTGCGGCCCGTTCCCTGCGCGTCCTGGTTCCGTCCTCGACGCGCGCGGCTCAGCCCCGTTCCCCTCTCCGCGCCCGCACCACGGTGCTCGCAAGGGACTGCGGCAGCAGGTCCGCGGGGTCCTGCGGCAGGATCACCCGTACGTCGGTGCCCTCGCGGAAACGGTACGGCCGCCCGTCGAGCAGCCCCGCCAGATAGCGCCGTACCCGGGACAGCTCGGCGCGTACGGTCACCGCGCGGCCCGCGTCCCCGAACAGCTCCCCGGCCAGCGCGGAGGCCGTACGGCCCGCGGGTGCGACCGCGAGCAGATAGAGCAACTCGGCGTGCCGCGGCGTCAGTTCGTGGGTCCAGCTGCCCGCCTCGCCGCTCACCGAGACCGTCGGATGGCGCGGACTGCTCAGATCCAGGACCACGACCGCCGAGGCCCCGGCCGTCGTCCCGTCGGTGTCGTCGGGCCGCAGCAGCCACCCGCCCGGCAGCGGATCGACCTGGCAGGAGCCCAGCGAAGGCAGCCAGGTCCGGCCGGGCCCGAACGACTTGGGCAGGGCGAGCCGGCCGGTCGGCGCCATGCCGGTGACGGCGGCGGTCCAGCCGTTGCCGTCCACGACGACCGCACGGCCGGGTATCCCGGCGAGCAGCGGTACCGCGGTGGTGCGCAGCCGGTCCAGTGTGCTCAGGTGACGGGTGCGCAGCTCGGCCTCGGCGAGCCGGGTCACCGAGTTCACCAGGGCGAGCGTCGCCGGGTGCATCGTGTCGAGCGGCCCGCTCACATCGACCACGCCGATGAGACGGCCGTCCCGGGGATCGGTCACCGGGGAGCCCGCGCAGGTCCAGTTGTGGTGGGTGCGGACGAAATGCTCGGCCGAGAACACCTGGACGGGCCGGCGCGCCACCAGCGGCGTACCGACACCGTTGGTGCCGACCATGGACTCCCGCCAGTCCGCGCCCAGTTCGAAGCCGTGGCTGTCCGCCATCCGCAGCACGGCGGGCGCGCCCTCGCGCCACAGGATCCGGCCCTCCGTGTCCGCGACGACCATGATGTGCTGCGCCGCGTCCGCGATGGAGACCAGGCCGCGGCGCAGCTCGGGGAGCACCTCGGCGAGCGGTGACGTACGGCGCCGCTCCTCCAGTTCCTCCAGGCTGAGCAGCCGCGCCCGTACATCGCGGTCCGGGTCGACGCCCCGGCGCAGCACCCGGCTCCAGGACTCCTCGATCACCGGGCGCGGGTCGACCGGCGGCCGGTGTCCGGAGAGTGCGGCGTCCCGTACACCCTTGAGCAGCCGGGCGGCCCTGACGGAATCCATCGCCGCCATACCGACCAGGTCTGTCGCTGCCTTTGTCACCGGAGCCCTCCCACAACGCCAGTGCGCATCGTGCTTCACCCATCGTCTCGCCGTTCCCCCCGAACAGGGGTATCCCGGGCGAGATGCACGAGACGATGCAACCCCTTGCAACTCTCGCGAACAAGCGCGCGGTTGACCGAAAATGAACCGGCCGCCGCTTCTGCGGCGTTCATGCCCTCCTGACTTGCGGGGCTATGAGGGCGGGGGTGGTGCCGTGTCGGCGCAGCACCACCCCCGTCACTTCAACTGTCGTGCCAGGTCAGGGGCTCATGTTTCCTTCGCGCGGCCCTCAGTGGACGGGCCGCGCACGGTCGACCACCGCCGCCAGGTCCAAGGTGTGCGGCAGCGTCCCGAACGACGTTCCCCAGTCGCCGCCGAGACGTGACGCGCAGTACGCCTCCTCCACGTACGACGGAGCGAACCGTACGAGCAGCGAGCCCTGCAGGACGACGGCCATCCGTTCCACGAGCCGGCGTGCGCGTGCCTCGATACCGCTCAGATCGGCGAGTTCGGTGAGCAGCGCTTTGATCGCCGCGTCCAGGCGGTGGTCGGCACCGCGGGCGCGCCCCACCTCGCGCAGGAAGGCGTCGAACGCCGCCGGTTCGCGCTGCAGCACCCGCAGGACGTCGAGCGCCTGCACGTTTCCGGCGCCCTCCCAAAGGGAGTTGAGCGGTGATTCCCTCAGCAGTCGGGGCATACCGGACTCCTCGACGTACCCGTTGCCGCCCAGACATTCGAGCGCCTCCGCCACGAGCGGCGTACACCGCTTGGTCACCCAGTACTTGGCGACTGGCAGCGCAAGACGTAGGAACGCCCGCTCCCGTTCGTCGCCTTCGCCGTAGGCGGCGTCGTACGCGGCGGCGAGCCGCAGCGCGAGTGTGGTCGCCGCCTCGGACTCGACCGCGAGATCGGCGAGCACATTGCGCATCAGCGGCTTCTCGATCAGGACCCCGCCGAACGCGCTGCGGTACGAGGTGTGATGCACCGCCTGGACCACGGCCTGCCGCATCAGCGCCGCCGAGCCGGTCACGCAGTCCAGCCGGGTCGCCGAGACCATCTCGATGATGGTTCGCACCCCGCGCCCCTCCTCGCCGACCCTGCGCGCCCACGTCCCGGCGAACTCCACCTCGCCGGACGCGTTGGACCGGTTGCCCAGCTTGTCCTTGAGCCGCTGGATCGCGAACGGGTTGCGCGTGCCGTCCTCGAGGACGCGCGGCACCAGGAAGCAGGTAAGCCCGCCCGGTGCCTGGGCGAGGACCAGAAAGGCATCGGACATGGGCGCGGAGCAGAACCATTTGTGCCCGGTCAGGGCATACGTGCCCTCCTCCGCAAGGGCCTCGGCCCGCGTCGTGTTGGCGCGTACGTCGCTGCCGCCCTGCTTCTCCGTCATGCCCATCCCGAACAGCGCACCGGCCTTCTGCGCCACGGGCCTGAGCCCCTGGTCGTAGACGAGCGAGGTGAGCTTCGGCTCCCACGCGGCCGCGAGCGCGGGATCGGTGCGCAGCGCGGGCACCGCCGCATGGGTCATCGACAGCGGACAGCCGTGCCCGGCCTCGACCTGCGTCCACACCAGGAAGCCGGCGGCCCGCCGCAGATGGCCGTGCTCCCGCGTCCAGGCCGCGGTCAGTCCCGCGCCGACGCCCTTCGCGAGCAGCCGGTGCCAGGCCGGATGGAACTCCACCTCGTCGATCCGGTGCCCGTACCGGTCGTGCGTGAGCAGCCGCGGCGGATTGCGGTCCGCCTGTACGCCCCACTCCTGGGCCTGCGCCGAACCGGCCGCGCGCCCGAGCCCGCTCAGCTCCTCCCGTACGGAGTCCCGCAGGCCTTCGGGGAGATGCCGGGCCACGCCCTCGGTGAGGGCATGGTCGGCGGCGAACACGTCATGGCCGACCAGCGGCTCCGGCTGGTTGGTGACGGCGTGGGTGGATGCGTTCATGCGGCCACGGTAGAGAGTGCGCGGGCCGCGGGGGAACTGTCACCGTGCGGGCTGCGGGGGATCCGTCACGGTGCGGGGCGCTGCCCCGACCTGTCACGGTGCGGGGCGCTGCCCCACGCGGTGGCCGGTCTGGAAGAGCAGCCGGGTCGTGTCCCCGTCGAGTTCGGCGGCGGCCCCGCTGTCCGCACCGGCGGCGAGCGCGGCCAGATGCGTCCTGACGGCGCGCACCGTGGTGCGCAGCGCGGAGTCCGCGGCCCGGTACGAGGGGCTGCCTCCGGCGAAACCGCCGAGCAGATTGTCCAGCTCCTCGAGCTCGCTCTCGCACGCGGCCTGCTGCGTCGCGAGCGTTGCCGGGTCCGTCTCGCCGCCGAGCACACTCCCCGCGAACTCGCCGACCGGGGCCAGGGCTTCGGACACGGCGGTGACCAGGGTGAAGTTCTGTGTGTAGTGCTTCTTGGCCTGGCCCTTGGGCACCCGCGGCGCCTCGGCCACCGGGACGGCCTGCTGCGCGGCGGCGTCGAGCCCCAGCTCCGCACTGGTGCCGACCATGAAGGCACCGACGTCGGTGCTGAGGTCCGCGGCGGCCTGCTCGGTGCCTGCGTCGTCCGTCGCCGCGACCAGGCGGTCGAGATGGCCCTTGAGGGAGTCGACGCGCGCCTTGCGGTCCGGCCCGGGCGTCGCGCCGGTGCCCTTGCCCGGCGCCCGGGCGAGGAACTTGTCCAGGCCGGCGTGGCCCGCGGTCTGCTTGCCGTGCAGCCTGTCCTTGTTCTTCTCGCCGCGCAGCACCGTCCCGGCGGCGTCCCCGACGGTGACGAGGGCCGCCGAGGCGTCGGTGAGCAGAGCGAAGTGCTCGGTCAGCACCGCGTCGCGAGCGGTGCGTTCGGGCAGGGTGACATCGGGGACGGCGGTGAACCCGGTCGTCACCGTGGCACAGAGGAGGGCGCCGGCCGTGGCCGCGCACAGAGTGGCTCTCTTGGGCATGGTCTTGGTCATGCGGCAAAGTTCGAACGCGCGCACGCTCTTTGCAACTGCACAGCTACCGAACGGGGTGTGGTTCCGCGAGGTCCGCGCGGTGGCGCGGGGCGGATACGGTTAGCACGTGCACCAGGCAAAAGAAACACCCGAGCGGCCCTCGGGCCGGCTACACAGGGCCCGCGCCGTGTATCGCAACGTGTCCAAGCGCAGGACCGCCTGGCTGCTTCTCAAGGACACGGTCAACTCCTGCATCGAGTACCGCATTCTGGGCCTGGCCGCCGAGGCCGCGTTCTTCACCCTGCTCTCCGTACCGCCGTTGCTCCTCAGCCTGGTCGGACTGCTCGGCTACGTGGACGCCTGGACCGGCGCCGAGACCATCCAGTCCGTACGCGACAACATCCTCGAAGCCGCCCGCACCGTGCTCTCCGACAAGGGCGTGCACGACATCGCCGAGCCGATCCTCGACGATGTGCTCAAGGGCGGCCGGCCCGATGTGATCTCGCTCGGGTTCATCCTGGCGCTGTGGTCGGGCTCGCGGGCCGTCACCGTGTTCATCGACACCATCACCGTGATGTACGGCCTCGACGGCGTACGCGGCATCGTCAAGACCCGGCTGCTCGCGTTCCTGCTGTTCCTGGTGGCCCTGGTGATCGGGTCGGTGGCGCTGCCCTTGATGGTGGCGGGACCCGACGCGATCCTGGAGATCCTGCCGATGCGGGACACCGTGGTGCAGGTCCTGTACTGGCCCGTGGTGATCGTCCTCGGCATCGTCTTCCTGACCACGCTCTACCACGTGTCGGTGCCCGTGCGGTCGCCGTGGATCGAGGACGTGCCCGGCGCCCTGGTGGCGCTCGGGATGTGGGTGCTCGGCAGCTTCCTGCTGCGGATCTACCTCACCAACACCGTGGAGGGCCCCACGATCTACGGCTCGCTCGCGGCCCCGGTCGCGGTGCTCCTGTGGATCGGTGTGTCCGCGTTCGCGGTCCTCGTCGGCGCCGCCGTCAACGCGGCGATCGACCGGGTCTGGCCGTCCATCGCGACGGCCGCCGCCCGTGAGGCCAACGAGCGCATAAGGGAGGCCAAGGCCGCCGAGATGGTGGCGCGGGCGGCCGCCGCGCGGGCCGCGCAGGAGGACGACCCCGACGATCCCGACATGCCCTCGGAATTCCCCGAGCGCTGGGCCCAGTTCCTGCCGCCGGACGATCTCTCGTCGCGGCTGCGCACGCATGCGAAGCGGCACCACGAGCAGCGCTCCCCCAAGCAGCCGCCCGCGGAGGAATCCTCCACGAAGCAGCCGCCGGGGGAGCGCAGCCAGCCCTGAGCCTTCGGAGCCCTCGGCGTCAGGCCTTCCAGGTGCCGGCCGCCGCGTGCTCCCGTACGAACTCCTCGAAGGTGCGCGGCTCGCGCCCGAGCACCTCACGGATGCCGTCCGTGGTCGACGCGTTGTGGCCGTCGAGCATCGTCTCGAAGAGCTCCACCAGGAACGCCGTCTCCGGCTCGGGCACGCCCATCTCGACGAGGATCTCGCCGAAGGCCCGCGCAGGGACCGGGATGTACGGGATCTCGCGCGAGGCCGCGGCGTTGATCTCCTCGACGGCCGTACGGAACGACAGCAGGCGCGGACCGGTGACGTCGTACGCCTTCCCGATGTGGGCGTCGTCTAGCAGCGCGGCCACCACCACATCGGCGATGTCCCGTACGTCGATGAACGGTTCGAGCGTCTCGCCCGCCGGGAAGGCCAGCTCCCCGGTCGCCTGCACGCTCTCGTGCAGATCGCCCTCGCTGAACATCTGCATGAACCACGCCGCCTGCACGAGCGTCCAGTCCGCGCCCGACTCCCGCAGCGCGCGCTCGGCCGGCTCCGCCTGCGGCTCGCCGCGTGCGGAGAGCATGACGATCCGCCGTACTCCCTTCTCCAGTGCTTTGCTCGTGATGGCCGCGATGTCCTCGGCCGTACCCGGTGCGCCGATGTCGACGTGGTGCGCGAGATAGACGGCGTCCACGCCTTCGAGCGCGGCGTCCCAGGTGGAACGGTCCGTCCAGTCGAAGGGGATCGGCGCGGACCGCGATCCCCTTCGCACCTTCAGACCCGCCTGCTCGGCGGCCTGCGCCACGATGCGGCCCGTCTTCCCGGTCGCCTGGGTCACGAAAACGGTCTTGTCACTGACGGTCCGGTCATTGAGGTTCTGGTCACTGAGGTTCTTCTTCGTCTCTGTCATGACTTCAGTGAACTGCCGTACGGGGGTGGCCGACCATCGCCGAGAACCTCAGCGCCATAAGCAGGCGTCTCACCTCGCCCCGGCGCCTACGCTGCTCGGCATGGACGCTCTCGCCGGCTTGCTCGAAGGTCCCCGCGCCAAAGGCGCGTTCCTGATCCGTGCCTGCTTCGATCCGCCCTGGTCCGTACGGATCGAGGACGAGGCGCCGGTGAGCGTGATGGTGATGCTGCGCGGCGAGGGGTGGCTGATACCCGACGAGGGCGAGAAGCTCCTGATGCGGCCCGGCGAGATCGCGATCGCCCGCGGCCCCGATCCGTACACCTGCGCCGACGACCCGGGCACGGCGCCGCGCGCGGTGATCCACCCCGGCGGGCGCTGCGCGGCGCCGGACGGCAGCGAGATGAAGGACTACATCGACCTCGGTACGCGGACGTGGGGCGGGCGGACCGACGGGGAAGCGGTGATGCTGGTCGGCACGTATCAGATGCAGGGCGAGATCAGCGCGCGGCTGCTCGATGCGCTGCCGCCGCAGCTGGTCCTGACGAAGGACATCGTCGACTGTGCGCTGATTCCCCTGGTGGCGGACGAGATCGTACGGGACGAGCCGGGCCAGGCCGTCGTGCTCGACCGGCTGCTCGACCTGCTGCTCATCGCGTCGCTGCGTGCCTGGTTCGCGAGGCCCGAGGCGGAGCCGCCCGCGTGGTACCGGGCCCTGGGTGATCCGGTGGTGGGGGTTGCGCTGCGGCTCATCCAGGACGATCCGGCGCATCCGTGGACCGTCGCCGAGCTGGCCGCTCGGGCGGGTGTCTCGCGGGCGGCCCTCGCCCGTCGCTTCACGGACCTGGTCGGCGATCCGCCGATGGCCTACCTCACGGGGTGGCGCCTCGCCCTGGCGGCCGACCTGCTCCGCGACACCTCGCTGACGCTCGGGGCGATCGCACGGAAGGTGGGCTACGGCAGCCCGTTCGCGCTGTCGACCGCGTTCAAGCGAACGTACGGCATGAGCCCGCTCGAACACCGGGAGACGTAGCCGCTCCGGTCTGCCTCGCGGTGGGTGGCCTCGGGCTGCCTCATGGCGGGTGGCCGCGGTCTGCCTCACCGGGGGTGGCCACGGGCGCTGCGCACCCTGAGCTGCTCTGCCGCTCCGCGACGGTGGGCGGTGCGGGGGCTGACGCCCCGGGCCCCGCACCGTTGGTGACTTCGGCGCGCTGCACACGCACGCTGCTCCGCGGCTCTGCGACGGGGGAAGTGGGGGGCTGACGCCCCAGGCCCACAGACCTCAGGCCTCGTGGCCTGCGATGGTTGGCCGTGCGGGGGCTTCGCCGCGTACTCGCGGCGTGGGCGGGGGAGCGGCATACCCTTGGTGTATGTACAGCGAGCGAGTCTCGGCTTATGCGGGGGCCGTTGTCTGGAGGAACAGGCCGTCCGGGGCGGGCGGGGTGTATCCCGTGTTGCCCGATGGGTGTATGGATTTGTTGTGGGTGGACGGGCAGTTGGTCGTCGCCGGGCCAGATACCAGGGCGTATCGGCCCCTCCCTGGGCCCGGGCGTGAGGCGGCCGGGATTCGGTTCGCGCCCGGGACCGCGCCCGCTCTGTTCGGCGTGCCGGCCCGTGAACTGCTCGACCGGCGGGTCGAGTTGAGCGATCTGTGGCCGGCCGCACGCGTGCGGCGCCTGGCCGGCCGGGTCGCGGCGGCGGCCGATCCCCGTACGGGACTGGAGGAGCTCGCCCTTGCAACCGACGCCGCCCCCGCCGACCCGGCGCTCCTGCACGCGGCCCGCCGCCTCCGCCAGGGCGCCACCGTCGCCGCGATCGCCGACGAGACCGGGCTCGGCGCCCGCACCCTGCACCGCCGTTCCCTCGCCGCCTTCGGCTACGGGCCCAAGACCCTCGCCCGGATCCTCCGCCTCCAGCGCGCCCTGGCCCTGGCCCGCTCGGGCCTGCCCGCGGCCGACACCGCCGCGGCCGCCGGGTACGCGGACCAGCCTCATCTGGCCCGCGAGGTGCGGGACTTGGCGGGCATGACCCTCAACGAGCTGCTCTCCCTGACGCCTTGATGCTTCGAGCGGTCCCCTCGCCCTGATGTCGTAAGCGAGCCTCGCGTCCCGACGCCCCGGGCGAGCCTCGCGCCCTGATGCCCGAGCGAGCCCCGCGCCCCAACGCCCCGAGCGCCCCCCACCTCACCCCGCAAGCAGCTCGTCCACCACCCCCGTCGTCCCCTCCTCGCCGCTGCCCACGTCAAGCCGCCGGCGCATCAACGCGAAGTAGGGCGCGATCAGTTCGGGGCTCACGCCCTGCTGGGCGGCCGTGTCGAGGAGGGTGTGGGTGCTCGCCACCTGCATGGCGAGGTTGGAGTCGACGTCCGCGGTGTAGTCGCCGCTGTTCAGATGCTGGGCGGTCTGGTGCACCGAAGGGGCCATCGCCCCGAGCCAGTCGGCGAGCAGCGGCGCGAGCGACGCCGGGTCGATATCCTCCTTGCGGATCAGGGCGAAGGCGTGCGCGATACCGCCGAACATCCCGTACATCGCACTGAGCAGCGCCACATCGTGCAGCGCCGCGAACCCCGCGTCCGCCCCGACGAAGGTGGCACCGGCCGGCACGGACAGCACCTCCCGGTGCTCCTCGTACAGGTCCTGCGAGCCGCTGTAGAAGACATAGCCGCCCGCCTCCGGCACCCCGATCATCGTGGGGATGGCCATGATCCCGCCGTCGAGGTACCGGGCGCCCCGCTCGCGCGCCCACACGGCCCGCGCGCGGGCCTGCTCCGGGGTGCTGGTGATCAGGTTGACCACGTCCTTGCCGGTCAGATCGACGCCGGCCAGCGCCTCGTCGACCGAGGAGTCGTCCAGGAGGCAGACGACGATCAGGGAGTTCGCCGCCACCGCGTCGGCGGCGGTCCGCGCCACCGTGGCACCTTCCGGAGCCAGCGCCTCGGCACGGGCGGCCGTGCGGTTCCACACGGTCAGGGGATGCCCGGCGGCCAGCCAGGTGCGGGCCAGGGCGGTACCCATCGCGCCCAGGCCGAGCAGGGTCACGGGGGTCTTCTCGGCTGTGTCAACAGCGTTCTGTGTCATGCCGATTAGACTCGTTGCGGAACAGAAGATGATCAAGTACGCACTTCGGAGTGGGTGGTTACTCCGCGGTGAGCGAGCAGGTCGGAGGGGTGGGCATGGCGACGGTGAACCGGCCGGGAGCCGAGGTGGGACACCACTGCGGCATCGACACCGCCATGGAAGTGATCGGCGGCAAGTGGAAGGTCCTGATCCTCTGGGCCCTCCACGAGCGCCCGCACCGCCGCTTCGGCGAATTGCGCCGGCTGCTGCCCGGCGTCACGGAGAAGGTGCTCGCCTCGCATCTGCGCGAGATGGAGGAGGACGGCATCGTCCACCGCGTCTCGTACGACGAGGTGCCGCCCCGCGTCGAGTACTCCCTGACGGAGGCCGGCACCCGCCTGAACACGGCACTCGAACCCTTGGCGGCCTGGGGCCGCGACCGGGCCGCCGGGCACGAGGCCTGAACAGGGCCGCTCAGTCCTGGCCGCCGAGCGGCGCGAACAGATCCACGCCGTTGCCGTCCGGATCGAGGACCGTCGCATAGCGCTGGCCCCAGAACGCGTCGAACGGCTTGAGCTCCGTGCCGGCCCCGGCCGCCGTCAGCGCCTGGTACTGCGCATCGACATCGGCCGCGTCCGCGCACAGGAAGGCGAGACCGACCCGCCCGCCCGGCGCCGGCGGCTGCCACCCTGGCATGAACGAACGGACCGTGGCCTCCGTGTCCAGGGCGAACCGCAGCCCGCCCGGCAGCGTCACCTCCACATGCGGCTCCTGTTCGGCGCCCTCGGCGAAGTCGAGCCCGAGCCGCCGGTAGAAGGCCACGGACGCGGCCATGTCCGAGACGACGATGCCGATCATGTCGAAGCGTGGTGTGGGTGAGGAGTGCGTAGTCATGCCTCGACCGTAGAGCGCCCGTCCCGGGGGAGTCTTGAACGAATCGGACACCGGGCGGGTGGCAGCAGGGTCGTCCGGCGGGCCGGACGGGCTCTAGAGTCGGTCCGGTGATCGAGACCAGCCGTTTCGGCGTCGACGCCCTGCCGGACGAGCCGCCTCGGGTCGCCGAGGTGTGGGCCGTGCGCGGTCCGCAGGGGTACGCGCCCTTGCTGGATGCCGATGAGCAGCGCAAGGCCGAGGCCTTCCGGCGTGCGCGGGACCGTGAGATCTACACGGCCGCGCACACCGCGGTGCGCGTTCTCGCGGGCGCGTATCTGGGCCTCGACCCGCAGGAGGTGCGGGTCGTCCGCGAGGACTGCCCGGGCTGCGGCGGCCCGCACGGACGGCCCGCGCTGCCCGGCGCACCGCTGCACTTCTCGCTCTCGCATACGCGGGACCTCGCCCTGCTCGCTTTCGCGCCCACCCCGGTGGGTGTCGACGTGGAACCTCTGCCGGCCGAGGACCTGGTCGCCGATGTGGCCACGGCCCTGCATCCGCAGGAGCAGCGGGAGCTCTCGCAACTCCCCGTGTCCGAAGGCCCGTCGGCCTTCGCGCGCTGCTGGACGCGCAAGGAGGCGTATCTGAAGGGCACGGGCGAAGGCCTGGCCGGCGGCGGACTGAGCCGCACCCTCGTCGGGACCGGACCGCACCCGGTCCCCGTCCCCGGCTGGACCCTGGCCGATGTCCGTGCCCCGCAGGGGTACGCGGCGGCGGTGGCGGTACGCGACTGACGCACAGCCCCACGCGAGCGGTCCGCGTCGTACCGTGGGCCCCGCCGCCCCGCCGCCCCGCCGCCCCGCCGCCCCGCCGCCCCGCCGCCCCGCCGCCCCGCCGCCCCGCCGCCCCTGGAGCGCCCATGCCCCGCGTCCTGCTCTGCACCCGCACCACGGACTACCGCCATGACGCGATCCCCGCGGCCGCCGCGGCCGTGACCGCCCTGCTCGCCGAACACGGCTTCCGGGCCGAGGTGACCGAGGATCCGCGCGCGCTCGAAGCGGATCTCAACCGGTACGCCTGTGTGGTCTTCCTGCTCACCAGCGGCGACATCCTGACCGAGACCGCACGCGGTGCCCTGCGGGCGTACGTCGAGGGCGGCGGCGGTTTCGCCGGGGTGCACTCGGCCGCCTGCACCGAGTACTCCTGGCCGTACTTCGGCGACCTGCTCGGCGCCCGCTTCACCCGCCACCCCGCCTGCCAGCCGGGCCGCGTGGACGTCGTCGACCGGTCGCATCCCGCGATGCAACACCTGCCCGGACACTGGGACTTCACCGACGAGTGGTACGACTTCGACCGCCACCCCGCCGGCGCCCACGTCCTCGCCCACGCCGACGAGTCCTCGTACGACAAGGAAGGCGGCGGCATGGGCGGGGACGGGCATCCGCTCGTGTGGTGCCGGGAGCAGGGGGCGGGGCGGGTGTTCTACACCGCGCTCGGGCACGCCGAGGAGGCGTACGCGGACGACCGGTTCCTGGCGCACCTCGCCGGCGGCTTCGCCTGGGCGGCCGGGCGCGCATGACGCCCGCCGCCGGGCGGGTCGGTGCGGCGGCCTACGCCGGGCGGCGCGGTGTGCCCGAGTCCCGGGCCGAGAACTGGACCGAGAACCGCTCCGACCGCACCTTCAGCCGATGGTCCGGCAGCACTCCCGGGCCGCAGGACTCGGATCCGATGCCGTGGTGGCGGGCGTCGAGGTGCAGCCACACCGTGTCGCCCGCCACCAGATCCGTGCGGTGCGCGGCCGCGTCGAGCTCCTGGGTCGACCAGGGGCGCGCCGTGAAGGAGAAATGACCCCCGTCGACCAGCAACGGCCGTGTTCCGTCCGTGAGTTCGAGCCATCTGACCTCGGCCCGCGCCCCGTTCTCCTGCGGACGCACATACGGTGTCTGCAGCTCGGGCACACTCGCCGACCAGATCCCGAGCATCGCCGCGGCCCCTGTGTCCGGATAGGCCTCGCCGGGACCCGCGCCGAACCAGGTCGCGCGGTCGTACACCGCGGGCAGCCCGAGCCGGATCCCGAGCCGGGGCAGCGGGACCTGCCAGTCCCCCTCGGGCTCGACGTCCATGCGCAGGGCGAGCCGGATTCCGTTGGAGATCCAGTGGTACGTGACGCGCAGGGCCACATCGACGGCCGCGGGTGCCACCCGGGTGCGTACCGTCAGACCGTCGGGGCTCGACTCCACAGCCTCCACCCGGTGTTGCACCCGGTGCAGCCCCAGTGCCCGCCAGCTCGCGGCGACTGAAGCCCCCGTCACCCACGACATGCCGTTGTCGTTGTCCGTGGGCGCCCGCCACACGTCCAGACCGAAGCCGTGCACCGGAACCTCGCCGACGGCGAGCAGGGCGCCCGTGCGGGCGTCGAACACCCCCGAGCCGAGGGTGATGCGCGAACCGTCCCGTACGGGCGCCCTGCCGCCCGGGATCGGCGGGATCATGCCCCATGCCACCGGCAGTTGGGCCCACGCCACCAGATGCCCGCGCTCCGCCCACGCCGTGTCCTTCGCCAGCCGCGCCCGCAGCGTCCACTGGGTCTCGGCGTCCGGATCGCGGCGCGGCGGTGCGGGCAGCCGCACCTCGACGCTGCCGCCCGCGGGCACGGCGGGCACGTCGAGCACGCCTTCGCGGACTGTCACGCCGTCCTTCTCGTACGACCAGGTGAACTCCAGATGCGACAGATCCGCGAAGTCGTACAGATTCCGCACCCGTACGAGGCCCTCGCGGCCGTCCCCGTCCATGCGGACGGGCTGGATGACCGTCTTGTAGTCGAGGAGCCCCGGCGACGGAGTGCGGTCCGGGAAGAGCAGCCCGTCGCAGACGAAATTGCCGTCGTGCAGCTCCTCGCCGAAGTCGCCGCCGTACGCGCAGCCGTACTCGGGGTGCGCGAGACCGTGGTCGATCCACTCCCAGACGAAACCGCCCTGCAGCCGCGGGTACTTCTCGAACAGCTCCTGGTACTCGACGAGCCCGCCGGGCCCCGTGCCCATCGCGTGCGCGTACTCGCACTGGAGGAACGGCAGCCGGCGGCGGCGCGCGTCCGACTCCGCGTCCTCCAGGGGCTCTTCCGTGCCCCGGCCGATCTGCTCGACCTCCGCGTGGTCCGCGTACATCCGCGAGTAGAAGTCCGTGTCCGCGCAGCTCGGGTCGCCCTCGTAGTGGATCGGCCGGGACGGGTCGCGGTCCCGGATCCAGGCGGCCATGGCGGTCAGACCCTCGCCCGTGCCGCACTCGTTGCCCAGCGACCAGATGACCACCGACGGGTGGTTCTTGTCGCGCTCGACCATGCGCTCCGCGCGGTCGAGCAGCGCGGGCGTCCAGCGCGGATCGGCGACCGGGTTGCCGCGCCATTCCACGTGGACGAAACCGTGGGTCTCCAGATCGCACTCGTCGATCACCCAGAGCCCCAACTCGTCGCACAGGTCGAGGAACGCGGGATGCGGCGGGTAGTGGCTGGTGCGCACGGCGTTGATGTTGTGCCGCTTCATCAGGAGGACGTCCGCGCGCATGGTCTCCAGGTCAAGGGTGCGGCCGGTCTCCGGATGGAACTCGTGCCGGTTGACGCCCTTGAACAGCAGCGGCCGGCCGTTCGCCTTGATCAGCCCGTCCTCGACCCGGACCGTACGGAAGCCAACCCGCAGCCGGACCCGCTCTCCGGACGTGACCAACTCACCCTCGTACAGCCGTGGTTGCTCGGCCGACCACGGCTCCACGGCTACCGTCGCGCTCTCGCCGGCGGCGATGTCGATGCCCAGCTCGGGGACGAGGACCCGGCCCGCCGGTTCGCTGTCGACGCGCAGGGTGCCCTCGCCGCGCTCATGGTCGTACGAGGCGTGCACGAAGTGGTCGCGTACGGCGCCGGCGGGGCGGTGCAGCAGGGTCACGTCACGGAAGATGCCGGGCAGCCACCACTGGTCCTGGTCCTCCAGATAGCTTCCGGAGGACCACTGGTGAACCCGTACGGCCAGCACGTTGGCGCGCTCGCGCAGGAGCGGTCCGACCGTGAACTCGTGCGGCAGCCGGGAGCCCTTGAACTCGCCCAGCTCGGTGCCGTTCAGCCAGACGCGGGCACAGGATTCGACCCCGTCGAAGCGCAGCACCGTATCGCCCCCGGCCGGCCAGTCCTGTGGCAGGTCGAAGGTGTGCAGATGGTCGCCGGTCGGGTTCTCGGTCGGGACGAACGGCGGGTCGAGGGGGAAGGGATAGACGACGTTCGTGTACGCGGGAGCGCCATGGCCCTGGAGCACCCAGTGCCCGGGCACCCGCAGCTCGCCCCAGGCGGTGGCGTCGTAGCCGTCCGCGGCGAAATCCGTGTCCGCGCCCGCGTGCGGGGTGAGCCGGAAACGCCAGGTGCCGTCGAGGGAGAGCCGGGCCGCGTCCGAGGCCGGGGGCCAGGCGCGCGGGGGCAGGGTGCCGGTGCCGGGGGAGACGTCGACGAGATACGCGAGGTCGGTCATGGATCCGATCCTCACCTGGTCCTCGATCCGCAAGGAAGGGCTCAGGGCTTGGACATTCAGGGCAATGGTTGGACGAATGAGCTTACGTGCAAAGGGTCTTGGGCATGCCGAAGGGCCCGTCGGTCAGGCCGCCACAGCCGGCCGACGGGCCCCTCCACCCCGGTGCCCGGCCAGGCACCGGCTCTACCGGTGAGGGAGGTCGTTCACACAACTCCCCTTACCGGAAGCTGGTGTTGATGTGCGCGGTGCACCGCATGGCGCACCGCGCACCGCGCGGATCAGCGGAACCCGTTCCGCTTGGCCTCCATGGCCTCGCGGCCGATGGCGCCCTTGATCTTCCAGTCCCGACGGATCTCCGCCCGCAGCCGGGCGTCGGTCTTGGCGAGGATGCGCTGGTTCTCGCGGATCAGCTTGCGGTAGCTCTCCAGACGCCGTTCGGACAGCGAACCGTCCTCGAGAGCGGCGAGCACCGCGCAGCCCGGCTCCGCCTCATGGGCGCAGTCGTGGAAGCGGCACTGCCCGGCCAGCTCCTCGATCTCCGAGAAGACCTGGCCCACTCCGGTTTCGGCGTCCCACAGACCGACACCCCGCAGACCGGGCGTGTCGATCAGGACTCCGCCGCCGGGCAGGGCGAGCAGATTGCGCGTGGTCGTGGTGTGCCGGCCCTTGCCGTCCACGTCACGGATGGCCTGGACCTCCATGACCTCCGCGCCGAGCAGCGCGTTGGCCAGCGTGGACTTGCCCGCGCCGGACTGGCCGAGCAGCACGCTCGTGCCGCCCGCCACGATGGCCTGCAGGATCTCGATGCCCTCGCCCTCGGCGGCGCTCACGGTGAGCACCTGCACGCCGGGAGCGGTGGTCTCGACGTCCTGGACGAGATACGAGAGCACCACGGGGTCCGGCACCAGGTCCGCCTTGGTGAGGACGACCAGGGGCTGGGCCCCGGACTCCCAGGCGAGCGCGAGGAACCGTTCGATCCGGCCGAGGTCGAGATCCCCGGTCAGCGGTACCGCGATGATCGCGTGGTCGACGTTGGCGGCGAGGATCTGACCCTCGGACCGCTTGGACGAGGTGTTGCGTACGAAAGCCGTACGGCGGGGCAGGTAGGCGCGCACCAGCGGCGGGTCGGCGACGGTGTCGACGGCGGCCCAGTCACCGGTGCAGATGACCTTCAGGGGATCGCGGGGGGTGACGAGCGCGGTGTCCGCGCGCAGCGTGCCCTCGGCGGTCACGATGTCGCACAGCCCGCGGTCGACGCGCACCACACGGCCCACGACGAGGCCCTGCTCCGCATACGGCGCGAAAGTCGCCTCCCAGTCCGTGTCCCAGCCGTAGCCGGTGAGCGGGAGGGAGGAGGAAGAAGCGATATTCAACTCAGGGGGACCCTTCGAAGGGAAGTGGCCCCGGCAGTGCGCCGCTCAGCCGGCGGCGCTCGATGTGCCTGTGTGGGATCAGCCGGAGACCACGAGGGGGTTGGTGATGGTCTTCTGCGTGCGGACGGCGTCCGCCGTGGCGACGACAGTCATCAGTCACACCTCCCGGTTTCTCCAGCGAATACGTTCCGAGCCGTGACCTTCGATGTCCCGGTCCTCGGTTCGACTGGTGAACGGTAACCCGGCGGGCGGGGTCGGTGCCAAGTGTTTTTCCGGACCCGCCGAACGTCATGTCCGATTCCCGCCAGCCGCGCCCCGTGGGGACCCGCACACTGGAGGGGTGATCGACCAGGAAACCGCCTATGAGGCGGTACGCAGCCGGGACCCCCGCTTCGACGGGGAGTTCTTCTTCGCCGTGGCGACCACGGGCATCTACTGCCGCCCGAGCTGCCCGGCCATCACGCCCAAGCGCCACAACGTCCACTTCTATCCGACCGCGGCCGCGGCGCAGGGCGGCGGCTTCCGCGCCTGCCGCCGCTGCCGCCCCGACTCGGTGCCCGGCTCCGCCGACTGGAACGCGCGGGCCGATGTCGTGGGCCGCGCCATGCGCATGATCACCGACGGTGTCGTGGACCGCGAGGGCGTCCCCGGCCTCGCGACCCGGCTCGGCTACAGCGCCCGCCAGGTCCAGCGCCAGCTCACCGCCGAGGTGGGCGCGGGGCCCGTCGCCCTGGCCCGCGCGCAGCGCGCCCACACCGCCCGGGTCCTGCTGCAGACGACCGCGCTGCCCGTCACGGACGTGGCCTTCGCCGCCGGTTTCGCCAGCGTGCGGCAGTTCAACGACACGATCCGGCAGATCTACGCGCGCACCCCGAGCGAGCTGCGCACGGAGACCGGCACCAAGACCGCCAAGCCCGCCGCGAGCGGCGCCGGAGTCCCGCTGCGGCTCGCCTACCGGGGCCCGTACCACGCCGCCGCCGTCTTCGATCTGCTCGCCGCCGAGTCCCTCGACGGGATCGAGGAGGTCGCGGGGGAGCCCGGCGCCCGCACGTACCGCCGCACCCTGCGCCTGCCGCACGGCACCGGCATGGCCGCCGTCGACGAGCACGCTCCCGGACCCTGGCTGGAGGCCCGGATCCACCTCACGGATCTGCGGGACCTCACCACCGCGGTGCAGCGGCTGCGCCGGCTCTTCGACCTGGACGCCGATCCGTACGCCGTCGAGGAGCGGCTCGCCGATGACCCGCGGCTCGCGGCGCTGATCGAGCGGCGGCCCGGACTGCGCTCGCCCGGCGCCGCCGACCCCGAGGAGTTCGCGCTGCGGGCGGTGCTCGGCCGCGCGGAGTCCGCGCGTGTGCTCGCCGAGTACGGCACCCCGCTGGCCCAGCCTTGCGGGAGCCTCACCCGCCTGTTCCCCGAACCCGCCCTGCTGGCGGGGGAGTTGCCGCTCGCGAAAGAGCTCGCCGATGGCTCCGTACGCCTTGATCCGGGCGCCGACCGCGACGACGCCGAAGCGGCGCTGCGGACCGTCGCCGGGGTGCACCCGACGACAGCCGCGCTGATCCGGATGCGTGCGCTCGGCGACCCCGATGTCGCGCCCCCGGACGAGCCGTCCGAGGACGGCTGGCGACCGTGGCGCTCCTACGCGCACCGCCACCTGTGGACCGCCCGTACCGACTTGGAGAACCAGTGATGACCACCGGCACAGAGATGACCGCCAGCCCGGAGACGACGACCTACTACACCACCGTCCAAAGTCCTCTCGGCGAGCTCCTGTTGACGGGCGACGGGACCGGCGCGCTCAGCTCGCTCTCCGTGCCGGGCCAGAAGGGCGGCCGCACGGTGCAGGACGGCTGGGTCCGGGACCCGGAGGCCTTCGCCGAGGCCGAGCGGCAGCTCGGCGCGTACTTCCGGGGTGAACTCAAGGAGTTCCGGCTGGAGTTCCGCACGCAGGGCACAGACTTCCGCGAGCAGGTGTGGGCCGCGCTCGACGCCGTCCCGTACGGCGCGACCACCACGTACGGCGAGATCGCCCGCACCATCGGCGCCTCGCGCGCGGCCGTACGGGCGGTCGGCGGCGCGATCGGCGCCAACCCGCTCCTCGTCGTGCGCCCCTGCCACCGCGTGATCGGCGCCGACGGCACGCTCACCGGTTATGCGGGCGGCCTGGAACGCAAGGAGCGGCTGCTCGGCCTCGAAGGCGTGCTCTGAGCACACCCCTCGCGGGGCCGGGCAGCCGCCCGGTGGTCCAACTCCCTTGCCGCAAGGCCGAGTCGGTGACGCTTCCTCTCTTGCGAGTCCTGCGAGTCTTACGAGGCCGAGTCGGCGCTTTCCTCACGAGTACGCCGCACCACGTACCAGCCGCCCGCGACAAGCAGCGCGGCCGCACCGGCGAGCGAGGCAACGGTCACACCGGTCGAGGCCAGCGCACCGCTGCCCGAGCCGTCCGTGCCCGTACCGCCGGCGGATTCTGCCGACGACCCGCCCGTCGAGCCGCCCGCGGAGTCCGCGCCGCCATCGGTGCCCGCGGACGAGCCGCCCGACGCGGAGCCCACGCCGCCCTTGAAGTCCACCGGCACCCGCACGTCGGCGGAGCGGTCCGCGGCCGCCGTGTGATCGGCGCGCGTGACGATCGCACAGCGGGTCTTCATGCAGTCGGTGTACTCGTCCTTGGCGTCCACGGTCAGCTCGACCTCGAAGGAACCGCCCTGCCCGTACGGCACGGTGGCGTCCTCGTAGCCCGCGGGAGGATCGGAGTTGACCCAGGACGAGGCGCCGCCCTCGCCGCTCATGTCGACTCCGCCGACGCAGGGGGTGGGGACTTCGCCGGGGCCGTTGTCGACACAGAGGGCCACGTAGATGCCCTTCTTGTCGTCGTAGCCCGTGCCCGAGACCTTGATCTTCTGGTCCTCGGCGGCGAGTTCGTGCACCGGGGTCACGGTGAGCTTCTGGCCCTTCGGCCCGGTGACGGTGGACGTGTTGTCCTCTTCGTTCCCGTCCCCGTCGCCACCGCCGCTGCCGCCGCCCGGCCCCGTCGGTGCGTTCACCGTCAGAGTGGCCGCGCGGGTGCGGGTCTTGCCGGCCGCGTTCTCGAACTCGGCGCGGTACTGGTAGCCGTCCTGTGCGGCCTTCGCCGCGAAGTCGAACGTCGTGCCCGTGGCGCCCGCGATGGTGTTCCAGGTCTGCCCGCCGTCCGGGCTGACCTGCCACTTCACGGTGGGCTCGGGCTCGCCTACGGCCTTCGCCGAGAGCGTCACGGCGTCACCGGATTCCACGGAGAGGTCCTCGGGAGCCTGCGTGACCTTGGGCGAGGTCTGCCGGACGATCCGGTGCACCTTCGACTTCAGGGGGTCGCCGATGTAGACGGCGGCGCCACCGGGGGCGACGGCGAGGGTGGCGGAGCCGCCGCCGCCGTCCAGGCCGTCGAGTGCGAGCGCCTTGACCGGTTCGGCCGGCTTGGCGGTGTCGTGGACGGTCAGACCGCCGTTGTCGTCGGAGCCCGGCTCACCGCTGCTGCCGTGGTCGACCCAGGCGATGTAGGCGCGGTTGCCGTCGAAGGCGATGTCGTGCGGCAGATCGGCGCCGTTGCCGTCGATGGTGCCCTGCGGGGCGCCGTCCTTGGTGCGGACGTACACCTTGGTGCCGTGGCCGTACCAGATGAACCCCGTCGCCGGGTCGATCTCGACGAAGGTCTCGGCGCCGCCGCCGAACCCGAGATCCACGGTCTTCATGACGGTGAAGGAAACGGCTGCGGCGAGTGCGAGGGAGGCGGCGGTCGCGGCGGCGCCCGACCGTCCGAGGCGCTGGGAACGCCCGTCGTTCGGCCTGGAGTTGGGTCTCATGGGTTCCTCGTCGGAGGCGGAGGCGGAGGCGGAGGCGGAGCGGAGGTGGCGGCGGAGGCGGAGGCGGAGGTGGAATCGGATGCGGAAGAGGAAGCAGGAGCGATGTGCGGGCGGGGGCGCACGTGCCTGTGGCGCGGAATCCGAGGAGTGGCTCGGATCCCGCGCCGGGGGAGCGCCGGACTGCCGGACGAGGTGGGGGCTCGGGAAGTCCGCGCGGGACGTGACCGAAGCGGGACTACTCGAAGCTGACCGGGACGACCACGTCGGAGTTGCGGTTGTTCGGGGCGAAGTGGTCGGCCTTGGTGACGACCGAGCACTCGACGGTGTCACCGCAGACGTTGCCGCCGCCGAGGTCGGCCTTGACGAAGATCTGCGCGGAGAACGAGCCACCCGCGGTGAACTTCGAGCTGTTGGCGACGGTGCCGCCGAAGAGGTTGTTCACCCAGTGCGAGGCCCCGGTGGTGCCGGTCTCGTCCTGGCCGCCCAGGCAGGGGGTCGGCTTGTTGGTGCCGACCGCGCCGGCCGGCGTCACGCACAGTGCCACGTATATGCCGCGCGCGGTGTTGTAGCCGCTGCCGGTCACGGTGATGACCTGACCGCTCGCACTCAGCACGTCAGGCGAGTTGAGCGTCATGGTGTAGGTCGTGCCGCCCTCGGTGACGCTGCGGGTCCCGGTCGCGGCCGAGGCGGAGCCGGCGAGGGAGACGGTGAGCGCGGTGGCGGCGAGTGCGGTGACGCCGGTACGTACGAGGGCACGGGCAGACAGAAGCGCACGCATGGATACGGGCACCTTTCACGTCATGAGCGCCGCGAGGGTGGCGCTTAGGTAAGGCATGCCTAAGCTCGGCTTTGTTCATGTGTCAATCGTGTGCCCGAGTGCCTCCGTTGCACCGCAACTCCCTTACGCCACCGTTGCCTTGATGCCTTTCGCTCGTCCTCGAGGCGCCAGCTGTAGATCCACTCCGGGACGATCCGGATCACTTCCTCGCTGAAGTGCGCCCCCAGCTCATGCGGACCGACGAGCAGCTCCGCCACCCCGCGGATCTCGACCCCGCGCACCTTCCAGGGCCGCACGCTCACGATGTCGTCGACGACGAGCGAGATCCGCGGATTGCTCTGCAAGTTGCGCCACTTCTTCGACTTGCCCATGGCGAATCCGCCGATCAGGACCGTGTCGTCGTCCTGCAGGAAGAACCCGACGGGGTTGGCCTGGGGCTGGCCCTCCGGGTCGACGGTGGCCATCCGGCCGAGGTGCCGGCTCTTGAGGTACGCGCGCTCGACTGCGCTGAATCCGGTCATGGCACGACCCTCGCACCGGGAGGGTCGTGCCGCATCGGGCGTCTGCCCTATGCGGGTCCTAGGTCCAGGGGACGAGGCGCCCCGACAGCGCCCCGAAGCGCCCCGACTACCGCGCCACCCAGCCCCGTTCGTACGCGTGCCAGCCGAGCTGCAGGCGCGTGGTCACGCCGGTCAGTTCCATCAGGCGCTTCACGCGGCGCTGCACCGTGCGCAGCCCCAGGTCGAGCTGTTTGGCGACGCTCGCGTCCGTGAGGCCCGCGAGCAGCAGCGAGAGGATCTCCAGGTCGGTCGCGTCCGGTCCTTCGCCCTCCTCGGCGTACACCGAGTCGTCCTCGCCGAGCCGCAGCGGCAGCGCCTCACGCCATACGGAGGTGAACAGACCGTAGAGCGATTCGAGCAGTCCGCTCGCATGCACCACGAGCGCGGCGGGCTCCGCGTCGCGCGAGGTGAGCGGGACCATCGCCAGGGCGCGGTCGGCGATGACCAGCTTGGTCGGCACCCGGTCCACGACCCGTACCTGCTCGTCGCGGCGCAGGGCCGTGGAGAGTTCGAGCAGCCCGGTCGGCAGATCGAGCACGCCCCGCTCCACGATCACGCGATACGTCACTCCGCGCGCCGTCGCCTGTTCCTCGGCCTCGTTGTCGTACCCGGAGACCACCGTGGGCCGCCCGGTGACCAGCGCGCAGACCTCCTGCGTCGCGCCGAGCTGGAGCTGCAGGAAGCGCTGCGAGACCGCGCCCGCGCCGGTGACGACCTCCACGAGATCGTGCACGGAGGGCTCGTCGACCTGGGCGCGGTACTCCTCGGCGAGCAGCGCCGCCGCCAGTTCGGCCCGCTCCAGCTCATGGCGCTGCTGGGTGAGCAGCGCGCCAAGCGCGACACCCGGGGGAGCGGCGACCCAGCGGCCCTGGCGCGCGGTGGACTGGGCCGCGAGACCGTGGTGTTCGAGCCGGCGCAGCGTCCGCTCGGTCTCCGGCTCGGCCAGCGAGAGCCGGTGCGCGAGATCGGCGACATCGGCCGCGCCCAGCATCACGAGTGCGCGATAGGCCGTCTCCTGCGCCTCGTCCAGACCTATGGCCCCCAGCATCCGCGCTTACCCCTCACCCGGTACGGATCCGGCCCCGGCCGGACACCGCCGCTCCGGGTCCAGGGCCTATGTGCAAGACATCCCCTGGACAGGCCCCTGTGTGGCGGGAAACAGCCACGGCGGGAACCCGCCCGTCCACATCATCCCTGCACCAGGCGCCTCTCTGCCAATGTGTCGCCACCGCAGTTCCATGTGAGGGAGAGGTATGCGCCGGATATCCCGAAAGGCCCTGGGGGTGGCCACCGCCGCCACCCTGGCCGCCACTCTGGCAACACCCTCCGCGGCGGAGCCGCGGCAGGACGACCGGCCCCTGGTCGGCAGCCGGGCCGCCCACGACGAAGGACGCCAGCGCGTCGTCACCCTGGTCACCGGTGACCGGATCCTGGTGACCACGAACGCCAAGGGCCGCAGCGCCGCCACCGCGCTGCCGCGCGAGGACGGCACGGTGCCGTTCCTGCAGACCCGCGAGAGCGGCAAGGACCTGTACGTCTACCCCGAAGGCGCCACCCACGCGCTGGCCGCGGGCAAGGTCGACGAGCAGCTGTTCAACGTCACCGGCCTGATACGCCAGGGCTACGACGACGCGAGCGCCAGGACTCTCCCGCTCATCGCGCTGTACGACACCTCGGTCGCCCGCTCCGTGCCCGTCACCCCGCGCGGCGCCGAACGCGAGCGCGTGCTCGACGTGGTCGACGGTGTGGCGCTCAGCGCCGACAAGAAGCAGGCCGCCGACTTCTGGGCCGACCTCACGAACCCCAGGTCCCGCGCCGCGGGCGACCTGAAGAAGCTCTGGCTGGACGCCAAGGTTGCCACAAACCTCGACAAGTCGACCCAGCAGGTGCACGCCCCCGAGGCCTGGGCCGCCGGCTACGACGGCAAGGGCACCAAGGTCGCCGTGCTCGACACCGGCACCGACTCCGAGCACCCCGATCTCAAGGGCCGGGTCACGGAGCTCAAGAACTTCACGGACTCCGACACCGCCGAGGACCGCGACGGCCACGGCACCCACACCATCTCCACCGTGGGCGGCTCCGGCGCCGCGAGCGACGGCAAGAACAAGGGCGTCGCCCCCGGCGCCGAACTGATCAGCGGCAAGGTGCTCAACGACTCCGGCTCCGGCCTTCTGTCCTGGATCATCGCGGGCATGGAGTGGGCCGCCGTCGAGGCCGGGGCCGATGTGGTCTCGATGAGCCTCGGCACCAGCGAGCCCAGCGACTGCGCGGACCCGATGAGCCAGGCCACCGAGGAACTCGCGCAGAAGAACGGCACGTTGTTCGTGATCGCCGCGGGCAACATCGGCCGCGCCGGACACAACACCGTCTCCTCGCCCGGCTGCGCCCCGAGCGTCCTCACCGTCGGCGCCGTGGACCGCGACAGCGTCTCCGCCGACTTCTCCAGCCGCGGCCCCGTCGCCGGCACCCACACCCTCAAGCCCGAGATCACCGCGCCCGGCGTGGGCATCTCCGCCGCGAAGGCAGGCGGCCGCGGGGACGCGGCGTACCAGTCCATGAGCGGTACCTCGATGGCGACCCCGCATGTCGCCGGCGCCGCCGCGATCCTCAAGCAGCGCCACCCCGACTGGAACGGGCAGCAGATCAAGGCCGCGCTCGTCTCCGCCGCGGACACGGATGTCACGGGCGATGTACGGGAGACGGGCGGCGGTCTCCTCGACGTCAAGGGAGCCGTCGACCAGCAGGTGGTCTCCTCGCCCGCCCTGGGGGCCGGCAGCTACAACTGGCCGCAGCACAGCAGCGACCGCACCACCGTCGACGTCCCGTACACCAACCACTCCGACCGCGAGATCCGCCTCGACCTCGCCGTCGAAGGCGTCACGGGCAACGACGGTTCGCGGATCCCCGCCAGGCTCGCGTCCTTCGGCAAGCGCTCCGTGACGGTGCCCGCGGGCGCCACGGTCAAGGTCCCGCTGACGGTGGACCCGAGCGTGCCGCTGGCCGCGCACCAGTACGGCGATGTCACCGGCCGGGTCGTCGCGACGGGCGGCGGCACCACCGTTTCGACCCCGTTCGCGCTGTACGTACAGCCCGAGACGGTCACCCTGCGGGTCAAGATGATCGACCGCAACGGCAAGCCCGCCGACGGGGTCTCCTCCGTCGACGTGGTCTCCACCGACGTCCACAAGGGCGAGCGCCGCTTCAACGAGGGCGCCACGGACCTGACGTACGAACTGCGGGCCGGCTCCTACTTCCTGACCGGCTATCTCGCCACTCCGGACGCCGGTGAGGGCGCGACGGCCACCGACTCGCTCACCTACTTCGGCCGCCCGGAGATCGACCTGCAGCGGGACACGACCATCGTCCTGGACGCCCGCAAGGCGCACCGCCTGTCCGTCGACACCGACAAGCCGGTCGAATCGCGCGGCACCACCCTCTCGTTCAACCGCACCTGGGGCGAGAACTGGTGGCACGGCGGCACCGCCGCCGGCGGCCGCACCATCCGCGCGTACTACGCCTCGGTCCAAGGCGGCGCGGACGACGGCGAGTTCGAGTGGGGCAGCCACTGGCGGGCCGCGGCGCCGCAGATCGACGAGCTGAAGGTCGAGGGCGGCCCGGTCCTGCACCCGACCACCGCGTCCACCACCTCCGTGAACCTGGACGGCACGGACAAGGCGCAGCTGGCCGACGCCAAGTCCGGTACGCCCGAAGAGCTCGCGGCCGCGGACGTCGCGGGCAAGATCGCGATGATCAGGATCCCGGACGGCAGCAACTCGGTGTCGACGGTGATGCGCAACGCGCAGAAGGCCGGCGCCCGCGCCATCCTCGTCCACCACGACGCACCCGGCCGCTGGTACCCGAGCGCCGGCTTCGGCGGCGGCTCCCTGCCGGCGCTCGCCGTGCAGAGCGCCGAGGCGAAGGACCTGCTCGGCAGGCTCGCGCAGGGTGCGGTCACGCTGGCCTGGAAGGCCACGGCGAAGAGCCCGTACATGTACAACCTGTCGTTCCCGGACGAGGGTTCGGTGTACAGCGCCCGCACCCACCGTGTGCGCGACAGCCGGCTCGGCAAGGTGGACTCGACCTACCACGCGATGGGTGTGACCGGGGACTTCCTCGACATGGTCGCGTCCGTACGCCCGGACGGTCAGATGTACTACTTCGGCGACCTCACCCAGTGGGTCCCCACGCCCGGCAGGCGCACCGAGTACTACTCCACCGAGGACGAAGGCGCCTGGCAGCGCACGCTGTCCAGCTCCTTCCCCTTCGGTGAGTTCATGAACGACCGGATCCGCACGTACGAGCCCGGCTCCTCCCGCAAGGAGAGCTGGTACGACGGCGTGATCACGCCGCGCGCCCGGCTCGACGACAGCGGCGCGCAGACGCTCGCGGCCGAGCGGCAGGGCAACCTGATCGGCTTCGACTCCTCGGTCTACGGCGACGGCGAACACAGCGGTGAGCAGGGCTCGTTCGGCGACATCGGCGGTCTGACCCTGCGCAAGGACGGCGAGGTGATCGGCGACAGCCCGTACCCGTTCGGCGTCTTCGACGTGCCGGCCGAGGAGGCCACGTACGAACTCACGCAGTTCCTGACGAAGATCGGCGCCCCGGCGCAGGTCTGGAAGCGCTCGCCGGAGATGCAGACCACGTGGAAGTTCCGCTCGAAGCTGGACGATGCGGTGTTCTCACAGGGCCTCGGCATCCTCTTCCCGCGCTACACGCTGCCCGAGGACGGTCTGAAGACCCTCGCCGCCGAGGACGGACTGCGGATCGGCCTCTCCGTCACCGGGCACGCGGGCCACACCCCGGGCCCCATCGAGTCGGCGAAGCTCTCGTACTCCTACGACCAGGGCGCCACTTGGACCGAGGCGAAGATCTCCGGCTCCGGTGACACCCGTACCGCGACGGTGGACCACGCGGGGGCGTCGGGCAGCCAGGTCTGGCTGAAGACCGAACTGACCGACACCCACGGCAACTCCGTCACCCAGACCGTGGCCCGCGCCTACGACGTGCGCTGACCTCCGGTACCCGCAAGACCGGTCCGCCGGGCGTCCTTCCCGTGGGGGGTGGGGTCGTCCGGCGGACCCTTTGCTGCCCGGCCGGCAACCGGCCGCTACCCGGAGTGCTCGCGCAGAAAGCTCTCGAGGCGTCCGGCGAAGCCGGGCGCCCGGGCGACGAAATGCCCCGCGCCCGGGTGCACCGTGCGCTGCGCGCCCAGCGCCTCGGCGAGCGCGTCCCCGACCCGCTCATGCGCGGCCGCATGCCCACCGGACGCGACGAGCACGGGCACCCCGGCCGCCCGGATCAGGTCGAGCCGGGGCCGCGCCAGGCTGGGCAGCCGGGCCCCGTGCGCACGCCGCACGCCCGCCACCACACCCTCGGGCAGCGGCCCTTCGCCCACGGCCGCGCCCGCGATCCGGAGGAACTCCCGCAGCACCGCGGGATCCGCGTCCATGCCGTACGTGAGGACCTCGTCGCCGATGCGGTCGAGCCGGGCCACGTCCGGATCGCCGGGGACGAGGTAGGCGAGCGGTGGCTCGATCACGGTGAGGGACCGCACGTCCCCCGGTGCGGCGGCGACGGCTAGCAAGGTGGCGAGGACGCCGTAGGAATGGGCGACCACATGCGGTCGGCCGGCGAGCAGCGGCGCCAGGTCCCGGGCGTCCGTCTCGAAGTCCTGGCCGCTTTGCGGCGGCGGGCTCGGCCGGTAGCCGCGGCGGTGCACCCGCGCCAGCGTCCACCGGCGGGCCAGCGGTTCGAGACCGCCCCAGGTCGTCCGCGGCCCGGCCCCGCCGTGCACCAGCAGGACCTCGGGGCCGGCCCCCTCACGTACCACCACGATCTCGCCCATGGGCGGGGAGCCTAGCGAGGCCTGACGAAGATCCCCGGGCGCTGGCGAGGCATGACGCATATCCCCGGGCCTGGCGAGGCATGACGAAGGCCCCCCGGCGGGTGGCCGGGGGGCCTCAAGTCGATGGTGAGGAAAGCGAGATGGCTAATTCTTTTGCATAAAGGATGTGAGAAGGAAGCCACCTCATGGCCTCGCCGGACCGAGGAGAGCGAAAGCGCTACGAGTCAGATCCCCAACGGGGTGAGAAGGAAGCACTTTCATGGCCTCGGTGCTCCGCACGCTACCAGTCAGGCCGGAATCACGTCGCGGAGATTTTCCGGCGTCAGAATCCGCGACTCGGGGTGCAGACCCTCAGGGCGCTGCATACCGACGTACGTGACCGGACCCTCCGGCACGCTCCCGCCGTCCCACACCGTCACCTCGGCACCGGTGAGCCCGAGCAGCCAGCGCACGGTGAGCTGCTCCCGCTCCACGATCCCGCGAAGGAGCGATTCGACGGTCACCCTGGTCTCCTCCACGCGGTTGGCCGCGGGGGAGCCCTTCAGGTACAGGTGCAGCCAGTGCGCCCACCACCGTCCGTCCGCGTCGCGCCGGAACACGAGCGGCAGCGCCACCCGGCCCGGGCCGCGCAGATCGGACTTCATCCGTACGGTGCGCGGTTCGAACGGCCGCCCCTGCTGCTCGCTCTCGCGCAGCATGAACCCGAAGAAGGACTCCTCGACGTCCAGGAAGCTCTCTCCGGAGTAGAGCAGCACCTGCGGCACGACGAATGTGCCGCGCACCGCGCCGAGCCGCAGCTCGATGAACTCCGAGGCGCCCTGCGGTGCTTCGGTGACATCGCCCGAGTGCTTCCCCTCGACCTCGGTCAGCTGCGTGTACGAGAGCCACGTGACCTGCTGGTACTCCTCGTCCAGAATTGTCGCGGACAGGTCGTAGTCGGTGGTCTCCCTGCGCTGCTTCCAGTACGTGAAGAAGCGGAGCAGCTCGCCCTCGACCGGCGACACCGAACCGCGCGGCAGCACACCGATCCCGGCCGCGACCCCCTTGCCGCTGAGCGGCAGGGCCACGTCGAGCACGTCCGGGTCCACCAGGACGGGACCGGTCTCCGGGAGCCGTCCTGCGATCTCCCGGTCGAGCAGCGCGAGCAGCCGCTCCCGCGCGGCGGCGGGCAGCGCGGGCCGGGTGTCCGCCGTGACCCAGGCGCGCCCGAGCCGGTTGAGGAACACCCGCTGTGCACCGCCCTGTTCGAGCCGGTCGCCCCGGTTGAGCAGATGCCGGCGTACGGACAGCAGCACGCGGCCCGCGACCTGCGGCGCGGCCGCCTCGACGGCGCCGAGCACCAGGGCGCGCTCCTCGTCGGTCGCGGCCGTGCGCAGCAGCCGGTCCACGGACCGCAGCAGCACACCGGGCGCGGACTTCAGGAGCTCCACGGCGCCCGTGAGATCCCCGGCGCCGAGCAGCTCCTCGGTCCGGCTCGCGAAGGACCGCACCCGCTCCTGCCCGCGCGCGACCGCGAACACCCGGGCGGCGCCCGGCCACTGCGGGTACTCGTGCGGATGCAGCCGCTCCCCGAGCCGCTTCCACGCCTCGCGGTGCACCGCGACATCGGCGAGCTGCGCGGGCGAGGCCGCGACCACCGCGTCGAGCGCGGCGAGCAGTGCCCGCCGCAGGGGCCGCGACAGGTTCTTGAACCGGGTGGGCTCGACGAGGGACACATCGCCGTCCGCCAGGGAACACGCGAGCCGCAGCAGATCGGTGAGCGTGCCGGGCAGCGGGGGCTTCCCGGACTTCACGCGCGCGTGGTTGATGACGGCACGGTTCTCGCGGACCGGGATCTCCTCGGGCTGCGGTCCGTCCGCGCAGTGCGCGGCGAGCAGCACCAGATCCTCCAGGCCGGACTCGCCGAGCGGCGTCGTGCTCGACGCCAACGCCAGGTACAGCGCGGCGAGTTCGGCCTCCACGTCCGCGCCCGGGTGCAGCACGGTCATCCGGTCGCCGGCGGCCGCGATCAGCTCGTCGTGGTGGGTGAGCATCTCCTCGTACGTGTGCTGGTAACGCCCGTACGAAGGCAGCGTCAGGAGATTCACCGCGCCGGTGCTCAGCTGCTTGAGCGTGCCCTCGCGGGCCTCCTCGTCGGCGAGCGCCTCGCGGATGCACCGCATCCAGAAGTCCAGCGTGTCCGGCACGTTGGCCGGGAAGTCGACGAAGTACGCGTTGTGCTGCACATGATCGCCGACGATCTCCCGTACGGCGGCGAGCGTGCGCCCGGCGACCTCGAGGACGGCACCCTCGTCGAGCCCGGACAGCCGCTCCAGCAGCGGCGCCGACAGCTTGAATCCGGCGGACATCAGCGCACTGTCGAACTGCCGCGCGGCGACGGCACCTTGACCGGCCGGCCCTTCGGGGGCGGGGATGCGGTAGGTGTGGCGGATGACAAGGGATTCCAGAGGGTGGGACATTCCGGCATCGTGACAGAGGGGTACAAGTGTGCGCACTTGGATTTCCGTGCGACCGGGGCCCTCGCCTCGGGGCTGAGGGCCCCGGGTCTCAGGAGGCCGCCAGTGCCTCCGTCGGCGGCAGCCGGGCCGCACGCACCGCCGGGTAGAAGCCCCGAAGTCGTAGGACCACACCCGGTCGAGGATCTGCGCCTTGCTGACCACCCGGCCGGGGTTCTCCATCAGATACCTCAGGAGCTTGAACTCCGTCGGCGACAGCTCCACGATCCGTCCGCCCCGGCGCACCTCGTGCGCGTCCTCGTCCAGTTCCAGGTCGGCGTAGCGCAGTACGGCGTCGCGGAGTTCGGGACCGGCCGCGGATCCGGAGGCCTGCGTACGCCGCAGGATGGCGCGGATCCGCAGCACCACCTCCTCCAGGGAGAACGGCTTGGTCACGTAGTCGTCGCCGCCCGCGGTCAGGCCCGCGATCCGGTCCTCGACCGTGTCCTTCGCGGTGAGGAAGAGCACCGGCACGTCCTGCCCGGCGGCCCGCAGCCGCCTGGCCACTTCGAACCCGTCCAGATCGGGCAGCATCACGTCCAGGATCACCAGCGATGGTGCGGCGCTCTCCGCGACGCCGAGCGCTTCGTAGCCGCAGCCGGCCGTCACGGTCTCGAAGCCGAAGAGCCGCAGGGTCTGCGCGAGCAGATCACGGATATTGGGCTCGTCGTCGACGACGAGCACGGAAACGGCGGGGGAGCCGGGAGCGGGCGAACCGGCTGCAGAGGTGTCGGACACACCACCTCCCTGTCCGACGAACCTCAAAGAACCCTGAGAGCGGCCACCGGCCTCCTCGCGGTCGGACACCGGGTCGGTGCCCAGGCGTGGAAATCCGGATGCCGAGCCCGGCCCTCCCTGACATTCTCCGGTCATGATCCCGCCCGACCGAGCCCGCCGGAAATCCAGACCCAGCCTGTACATCTCCGTCGACATCGAGGCCGACGGCCCGATCCCCGGCCCGTACTCGATGATCAGCTTCGGCGCCGCGGTCGCGGGCCGCCACGACCCCGACGGCACATACGTCCCGTACGACCCCGAAGCCCGCACCTTCTACCGCGAACTGCGCCCCATCAGCGAGAAGTTCGTCCCCGAGGCCCTGGCGGTCAGCGGCCTCGACCGCGACCGCCTGCTGCGCGAAGGCACGGAACCGGCCACCGCCCTGGCCGACTTCACCGCCTGGGTACGCGAAGTCGCGACAGGCACCCAGCCGGTGATGGCCGGCTATCCCGCCTCGTACGACTGGACCTTCCTCTACTGGTATCTGCTCCGCTTCACCGGCGAGAGCCCTTTCGGGCACTCCGGATGTCTGGATCTCAAGTCGCTGTACGCGGCGAAGACCAACCTTCCGTTGCGGGCGGTGGCCAAGCGGACGATGCCGCGGGAGCTGCTCTCGGCGCGCCGCCACACCCACCACGCCCTGGACGACGCGATCGAACAGGCCGAACTGTGCAACAACTTGCTTACCTGGGAGGCCTGAACAGATGGACGATCGGTTCCGTGGCATCGGCGAACTGGCCGAAGTGCCGTCCGTAGCGGTTGTCGTGGACGTCATGCGGGCCTACACGGTGGCCGCATGGGCCTTCGCCCGCGGGGCGGAGAAGATCGTGCTCGCCGAGTCCCTGGACGCCGCCCTCGCGCTCAAGGCCCGTCATCCGGACTGGGTGGCGCTCAAGGACGGGGCGCCCGCGCCCGGCTTCGACGCCGTCAACTCACCTGCTCTGCTGCGGTCGGTGGACCTGACCGGACGCACCGTGGTGCAGAAGACGACGGCGGGGACCGTCGGCGCCCTCGCCGTGAAGGACGCCTCCCTGGTGCTGTGCGCCGGATTCGTGGTGGCGGAGGCGACGGCCCGGGCGCTGCGGGAGCGCGGTGGCGACAGCGTCACGTTCGTGGTCACCGGGGAGGACGGGCGGGCGGAGGAGGACCTGGCGTGCGCGCAGTACATCGCGCGGAGAGCCGGGGGCGGCACGCCGGATGCGACGGGCGGCGGGCCGGATGCCGAGAACGGCACGGACGGCACGCCGGATGCGAAGGACGGCACGTCCCATGCCGCGGACGCCGCCGGCTTCCTGCGCCGCGCCGCAGCGTCACGCGCCGCCGCCGAGCTGGCGCAGGGGGTGCGCGCAGGCGCCCACCCCGACGACGTGTCCCTCTGCCTCGAACTCGACCGCTTCCCCTTCGCGATGGTTGCGGCCCTGGAAGGCTCCCTCATGGTCCTGCGGCCGTACGGGAATTGAGTGGAGCGGCGCGGCGGCAGCGCCTAGCGTCGTGCGCCGACGACACGTAGCTCAACAGCAGAGCGCCGGGCTTGGGACCCGGAGGGTGCGGGGGCAGGACCCGCCGTGTCGGCTATGGACGACAACGCTGACCAGCAGCACTCCGACGGGGCCTCCGACCGCTTCGGCGCCTTTGCCGGCTCCACCGTGCCCGGCGCCTCCGCCGGCTACGCCGCGCACGAGCTCGCGAAGGCCTTCGTGACCGCGCTCACCCACCGGGACCCGGCCACCCGCGACCGCGCCGACCAGCGCGGGCAGCGCTGGCGCGCCGTGCTCGCCGGCATGGCCGCCGGAAGCCTGCGCATCGGGTCGCGGACGCCGGTGGCCGGGCTGCCGTCCTGGGTCACACCCGAGATCGTGCGCGGCGGCTTCGCCACGGGCGACGCGAGCGCCGGCGGCCCCCTCGAGCCGTACGAGCGGAAGCTGGCCCATGAGTTCGGGGTGCCGGCGCAGCGGTCCGCGCTGTTCGCGTACGGCCTGACCGAGCCCGGTCTCGCCTGGCTCGGCGGGCTGCTCGACAGCGGCCGCTTCCACGTCGCCCTGCCCGAGGAGGCCGCCCTGCTCACCGTGGCCTGGCTGGTCCGGCAAGGAGAGGCCGAGCAGGCGCTCGAACTGGTCGGTGTCCTCGCACCGTTCGCCGACCGGCTGCGCTTCCTGCCCCGCCCGACGGCACACCCCGCACCGGCCACGGACGCCGTGCACCTCCGCAGCGTCGGCCAGGCCACCGAGGCACTCGGCCGCCGGGGTCCCCACGAGGCGGTGGAGACACAGCGCGAAGCGCTCACCGTGTGGCAGCCGTACGCCGATGAACTCCTCGCCCTGTGGCTGGAGACCGCCGACGATCCGCAGAGCGGAACCGTGCTCACCCGGACCCCGGACGAGGACTGGCACCGGCGCGCCCGCGAGCTGCTCCGGCGCTACGAGACGCTGGCGGCGCAGCACACCGGCAGCCGCAAGCGCCGTGGTGCCAAGGGAAACCTGGGCATCCTGCGGGCGGCACTCGGCGAGGTGACGGCCGGGCGCGGTCCCGGCCCCCGCCGGCTCGGACTGCTGCGGCACGCCTGTGCGTCCATGGTGCGCAAGCGCGGACTGCCGGGCTCGCCGCGCCATGCCGCACTGCGCGAGGAACAGGCGCGGCAGGCCGCCCTGCCCTCCCACCACGCCCTGGCCCAGCTGGTGATCCGCCGCCTTTCCGGGCTGCCGCAGGACTCCGGAGCCGAGGAGATCGCACCGCTCGTGGCGCCCGTGGACGCGGCCGAGGCGCACGCGACGGGACTGCCCGCAGGGGCGGCGATCGTTCCCGCCGTCCGCAAGGCCGTGGAGCCGGCGCTCAGCGCACCGGTCGAGGTCCTCGTCGACCGGGGTGTGGTGCCGTCGGCGGAGGTGCTCGCCGGGCTCGTGCCGCAACTGGTCGCCTCCGCCGCCGCGCAGGTCCACCCGGAGGGCGCCCTGCGGACGCTGGCGGCCGCGAACTACCGCGCGTTCCGCAACCGGCGCTCCCTGCTGCTCGTGAACCTCGAACACCAGGTCCGCGTCGAGGAGTTGCCGTGGGTGCGCGCCGTGCTCGGCCACCGTACGACCCCGGCCGGACAGGCACCGGCGCGGCAGACGCTGCACCGCGTCGCCGAGCTGGCGGTCTCGGCGTTCCCGGGGACGCTGCTGCCCAACCCGCTCGTACGGGAACTCTCCGTCCTCGCCCGCCAGTGCGAACTCGGCGCGCCCTTGGTCGAGGAGCTGGCGGCGGACATCTTCCAGGGCACGTTCGCAGCCAAGTTCCTGCACGCCGCGGACGTGGCCGCCGAGCTGCTCGGCGGATCGCTGTACGAGCGCTACTACGGGATCGATTACGGGGAGATCCGCGAACTTGCCTCAGCGGCACGGGAGTCGGCCGCCGCGGGCAAGGGGCCGAGCGCGGCCTTCGTCCAGTTGTGCACCGGCCGTGCGGGCATCGACATGTGGTCCGTCGCGGCCAACGGCATGGTGATCGAACAGGCCCAGATCCTCACCACGCACAACCTCGCCACACTGGTGAGCCGGGTCGGCATCCGGCCCCGCCAGGGCTGGGAGCGCTCGGCGCGGGACTGCTTCGTACAGGTCTGCCGGATCACCCGGCGGCTTCCGGGCCATCCGGGTCCGTTGCGCACGGTGAAGGACGCGGCGTACGCCTGGCGGCAGGCGGTCTTCTTCCTGTCGCTGTGCGAACCGGCCGCGCAGCGGCGCACCTTGTTGTGGCTGGACGAGGAGACGGGACGCCATCCGGAGGCCGTGGGCCGTCGTCTCGCGCCGGCCGTCGCCGGTCTGCGCCATGTCGCGTACGGCGGCAGGTTCGGCGCCGACGGTACGGCCGGTCCGGGTGTGCGTCGCTTCGAGGGCTGGTCGATGGACGGTCACTGGCTGGTACGGGATCCGGTGCGCGGGGAACCGTCCTGACGGCCCGGTACCGCGAGGTCCCGGCGTCTTCCGCGGTCTTGCGACCGGGAGGTCCCGGCGTCTTCCGCGGTCCCGCGGCCGGGAGGCTGTTTCCGAACCCCCGTCCGAGCAGGGCTCGGTGCGTCCCGCGCCGAGAATTTTCGGGATGCCCCGTTTTCGTATGGCCCGCGCGGTGGACAATAGGGGCATGAGCCAGCAGGGGGACAGGCGCGAGGGCACCGCAGGTCACGGGGACGACTGGTGGGGGGAGTTGTACGGCGACGCCGCCGACGACACCGGACCCGGCGCGAGCCCCGAGTCGTTGGACGACCGCTTCGCATCGGCGGCGGACACGGTGGGAGGGGAGACGGAGAAGCCGAGCCGGACGGAGATGCCCCGCGGGACGGAGATGCCGCGGGAGCCGGGCGCCCCGCCGCCGTACCGGGACACGTCGTCCGCCTATCAGGACACCCCGTCCACGTACGAGGACACCCCGTCCACGTACGAGGACGCGGCGCCCACGTATCAGGACACCCCGTCCGCCTACCCGGACGCCCCGCCGCCTCCCGCGGCACGCCCGCCGCGCCCGCGCACCTGGACCCCGCCGCCACGGAACCGTGAGCCGGACCGGCCGACGGCCCCGCCGGCCGATCCGGCACAACGGCCACCCGAGCCACCGGCTCCGGCATCGGCCCCGACCCCTGAACGCCCGGCCCAGGCGCCGCCTTCCGACCGGCCCGTTCCACCGCCCACCCCGGAACGCCCGGCGCAGGGCCCCGTCGCGCCACCCGAGCGCCCCACCCAGCCCCCGGCACCGCCCGCCCCCTCCGCCACACCGGCATCACTCCCCGCCCCACCCGCGCCCTTCACACCCGCCCCCCTCCCCACCTCGGCCCCCACGCCCGCACCCACACCTGCCCCCATCCCCACACCCACCACCCCCCACGACCGCGACCTCATCGCACCCCCCGGCGCCGAAATCCCCAGCGACCAGGCCCCGGTCGCCCCGGCAGGTCACGTGGCCGGTCCGGCGGCGGCCGCGGACGGGCCCGCCGGCGGGCCCAAGCACGCGGGCGCCGCCGATGTCACCGAGGCCGCCCGGCGCACCGTCGCCCACGCCACCTACGTCGGCGACGGCCCGCCCACCTACGACGCCGAACCCAGCACCCTGCCGCCCGCCGACCCCGACGAGCTCGGCGACCTCGTCGCCGACACCGTGCTCGACGGCGCCCGCTACGGCTCGTACACCGTGCGCGCCGGCTCCGTACGCGGCGACTCCGCGCGCTACCGCGGCGAGGTGCGCAGGGACTCGCTGCTCACCGCCCGTTTCGGCGGCGGCGACAGCGCCCTGGTGCTCGTCGCCATGGCCACCGGCGCCCGCGCCACCCCCGGCGCCCATCTGGCCGCGGCCGAGGCCTGTCACTGGATCGGCCGAGCCGTCGGCCGTAGTCATGCCCGGCTCTCCGAGGACATCCGCGCGGCCCGCCGCGGCGACCTCAAATCGGGCCTGCACCGGCTGACCGACCGCAGCCTCGGCAAGCTGCGCGCGGGCGCCTCCGAACGGGGCCTCGAGCCCGAGGAGTACACGGCCACCTCGCTGCGCTGCCTGCTCCTGCCCGCCGACCCCGAATGCCGCACCCGGGTGTTCTTCGGCGTCGGCGGCGGCGGCCTGTTCCGCCTCAGGGACGGTGAATGGCAGGACATCGAGCCCAAGGTCGCCGACACCGCGGGCGAGCCGGTGCTCAGCTTCGGCTCCGCCGCCTCCGAGACCCCCGAGGGCGACCGTCTGACCATGGACCTCGGCATCACCACACCCCCGAGCCCGTACGACGAACCGCCGGGCCCGCCCCGCGAACCCTTCCGCTTCCGTGCCTCGGTGGCCCGCCCGGGCGACACCCTGCTCCTGTGCAGCGGCGGCCTGGCCGAACCGCTGCGCGGTGAACCCGCCCTCGCGGGGGTGCTCAAGGAGCGCTGGGCCGAGGGCGATCCGCCGGGTCTCGCCGAGTTCCTGGCCGACATCCAGCTGCGCGTGAAGGGCTATGCGGACGACCGCACGGCGGCGGCCGTCTGGGAGACATAGCACCGGTCTGCCCGGATCATGGCTGAAAGCGTACGAATCGCCGCAAGCCATCCAGAGGAGCGCAGACCCCATGGCCAAGCAGAACGTCGCCGAACAGTTCGTCGACATCCTCACGCGCGCAGGCGTCCGCAGGATGTACGGAGTCGTCGGCGACAGCCTGAACCCGATCGTGGACGCGATCCGCCGCAACGCCGCGATCGAGTGGATCCAGGTGCGCCACGAGGAGACCGCCGCCTTCGCGGCCGCCGCCGAAGCCCAGGTCACCGGGAAGCTCGCGGCCTGCGCCGGCTCCTGCGGCCCCGGCAATCTGCACCTCATCAACGGCCTCTACGACGCCCACCGCTCCATGGCCCCGGTGCTCGCCCTCGCCTCGCACATCCCCTCGCACGAGATCGGGCTCGGCTACTTCCAGGAGACCCACCCCGACCAGCTGTTCCGCGAGTGCAGCCACTACAGCGAGATGATCTCCAACCCGAAGCAGATGCCCCGGCTGCTGCAGACCGCGATCCAGAACGCGGTGGGTCAGCGCGGCGTCAGCGTGGTCACGCTGCCCGGCGATGTGGCCTCCGAGCAGGCCCCGGAGAAGGCCGCCGAGACCTCCCTGGTCACCGCGCGCCCCACGATCCGCCCGGGAGACACGGACCTGGAGAAGCTCGTCCAGATGGTCGACGAGGCCGAACGGGTCACGCTGTTCTGCGGCAGCGGTACGGCCGGCGCGCACGCCGAGGTCATGGAGTTCGCCGAGAAGGTCAAGTCCCCGGTCGGCCACGCCCTGCGCGGCAAGGAGTGGATCCAGTACGACAACCCGTACGACGTCGGCATGAGCGGTCTGCTCGGCTACGGCGCCGCGTACGAGGCCACGCACGAGTGCGATCTGCTCATCCTGCTCGGCACCGACTTCCCGTACAACGCCTTCCTGCCCGACGACGTCAAGATCGTCCAGGTCGACATCCGCCCCGAACACCTCGGCCGCCGCTCCCGTCTCGACCTCGCGGTATGGGGCGACGTCCGCGAGACGCTGCGCTGTCTGACGCCGAAGGTGCGGCCCAAGGGCGACCGCAAGTTCCTCGACAAGATGCTCAAGAAGCACGCCGACGCGCTCGAAGGCGTGGTCAAGGCGTACACGCGCAAGGTCGAGAAGCACGTGCCGATCCACCCCGAGTACGTGGCCTCGGTCCTGGACGAACTGGCCGACGAGGACGCCGTGTTCACCGTCGACACCGGTATGTGCAACGTCTGGGCCGCCCGCTACCTCAGCCCCAACGGCCGCCGCCGCATCATCGGTTCGTTCTCGCACGGCTCGATGGCCAACGCCCTGCCGCACGCGATCGGCGCGCAGTTCACCGACCGCAACCGCCAGGTGATCTCGATGTCCGGCGACGGCGGCTTCTCCATGCTGATGGGCGACTTCCTCACCCTCGTCCAGTACGACCTGCCGGTGAAGGTGGTCCTCTTCAACAACTCCTCGCTCGGCATGGTGGAGTTGGAGATGCTCGTCGCCGGTCTGCCCTCCTTCGGCACCGGCAACAAGAACCCCGACTTCGCCGCCGTCGCCCGTGCCTGCGGCGCGTACGGCGTGCGCGTGGAGAAGCCCAAGCAGCTCGCGGGCGCGCTCAAGGACGCCTTCAAGCACAAGGGCCCGGCGCTGATCGACGTGGTCACCGACCCCAATGCGCTCTCCATCCCGCCGAAGATCAGCGCCGAGATGGTGACGGGCTTCGCGCTCTCCGCGAGCAAGATCGTCCTGGACGGAGGGGTGGGCCGGATGCTCCAGATGGCCCGCTCCAACCTGCGCAATGTGCCCAGGCCTTGATACGTGAGGGCGCGCCCCGACGGCGCGTCGAGCTCATACGTGGCGTGTCGGTGGGCCGTACGAGTGGACTACGCGTGCGGCCCGCTGAGTCCGGCTACCGGCGCGGAAAGTGTCATTGAGTGACCATCACACTTTCTCCACAGAAAGGCCCGTGCCACTCATGACCGCCTACCGCCGCGTCTCCGCCGTCGCCATCGCAACCCTCCTCGTCACCGGTATCGCCGCCCCGGCCGCGATGGCCGCCACCCCCGACCGCGCCCCGGCCGCCTCGGTCGTCGCGCCGTCGCCGAACACCGTGCTCGTCGGTGCGGGCCTCTCCCTCGACCTCACGGACCTTCTCGACCTCGACGCCCACGGCATCGTCGCCGTAGGCGTCGGCGGCGCTGTAGCCGTCGACGGCGAGGTGGCCCTGAAGGTCGGCAAGGGCAGCGTCCTGACGCACAAGAACAAGAAGATCGTCGGCGGCAAGGTCCTGCTCCAGGGCGGCGTCGAGCTGCGCAAGGGCAAGAAGAAGGTCCTCGTCTCCAACCTGACCGTCGACATCCGGACCGGCCTGATCACCGCCAAGGTCGGCGCCAAGGCGGGCGTCAAGCTCGGCTCGGTCGTCAAGTCGGACGAGGTCTACGCCGAGCTGCACTCCGGCACCAGCAAGGCCACGCTGTCGCTCGCCGAGGACGGCATCGCGCTGAACGCCGCGGTCCTGGCGGACATCGGCACCACGCTCGGCACCTGCATCGAGGTCGACACGGACGCCGTGATCGACGCCGACCTCGACGTGGACCTCGACCTCGCGGTCGGCTCGGTCGTCGACGTGGACCTCGTCGCCGCGCTCGGTCTGGACGTCGCGCTCGACCTCGACGTGGACCTGGGTATCGACCTCGACGCGATCCTCGACCTGGACCTCGGTCTCGACCTGGACCTCGGCATCCTGTAGTCCGGATCGCACGTCACCCCTTCCTGTGCCCGGCCCCACCACGCGTGGGTCCGGGCACAGGGGCATCCGGGCCTTGTACGAAGGCGGAGGTCAGGCCGGCCGCAGCCGCAGCGTCACGATCTGGAACGGGCGCAGCGAGAGCAGCAGTCCCTCCTCGTCCGTCTCCGCCGTCCCCAGCGGCCGCTCCAGAAGGTCCGTCATCTCCGCCCGTGCCACGGGGAACGCCGCGGTGAGCCGGGCCTTCGCCCGTCCGCCGCGCGACTCGTAGAGCCGTACGACCACATCGCCGCTGCGGTCCTCCGCGAGCTTCACCGACTCGACCGTCACCGCCGGATCGTCCACCGTGACCAGCGGCGCCACGGCCGGCGCGTCCGCCACCCGCAGCGGGAGATTGAGCGCGAGCCCCTCGGCCACCGCGTCCCCGGTCGTGGCCCCGGGGAACAGCGCGTATGTGAACCGGTGCGTGCCGAGGTCCGTCTCGGGGTCGGGGGAGTGGGGTGCCCTCAGGAGGGTGAGACGGACCGTGGTGCCCAGTCCCTCCTCGTGCGGGGTGCGGGTCACCTCATGGCCGTACGTGGAGTCGTTGAGCAGCGCGACGCCGTAGCCTTCCTCGGCCACCCGCAGCCAGCGGTGCGCGCAGATCTCGAAACGGGCCGCGTCCCAGCCGGTGTTGGCGTGCGTGGGACGGTGCACATGCCCGAACTGGATCTCCGCGGCGGACCGTTCGGCCTGTACGTCCAGCGGGAAGGCCGCCTTGAGCACCTTCTCGGACTCCTGCCAGTCCACCGCGCAGACCACGTCGAGCCGCCGGCTGCCCGTGCACAGGTGCAGGTCCTGGGTGATACGGGACTTCCCGAAGGCCCGTACGACCCGGACCACCGCCCTGAGCGGCCCGGACTCCACCAGCTCCACCGACTCCACGGCCGTCAGATCCGTGTGCTTGCGGCGGTAGTGCTTGTCGATGTCCCAGGCGTCGTACTCGTTGGGGTGGTCGGGGTGCAGCTGGAGCAGGTTGCCGCGGGTCCCGGGCGCCAGGACCTCGCGGCCGGTGTCCAGGTCCCGTACGGAGGCGAGCAGGCCGTCGCGGTCGACGAGTACCGACAGATGCTCGTTGGCGAGCGTGATGCCTTCGTCCGTCTCCTCGGCGAAGAGCGCCGAGTCCCGGGTGTGCGCCGCGGCCGCCGCGAGCGACTTGGTGGCCAGGCCCTGCACGTTCACATGCACCGGACCGTCCGCCGTGTCGACCACCTCGCTGCGCGCGTACGGCGAGGAGTTGAGCACGGCCGCATCGCCAGGGCCCAGCGCGCGGGCGGCTTCCGCCGTCAGCTCGTCCAGCTCGGCGAGGACCCGCGCGTAGGTGTCGCGGGCCTCGCGGTGCACCCAGGCGATCGAGGAGCCGGGCAGGATGTCGTGGAACTGGTGCAGCAGGACCGTCTTCCACAGACGGTCCAGTGCGTCGTAGGGATACGCGTACTCGGGCGCGCGCAGAGCGGCCGCCGTGCACCACAACTCGGCCTCCCGCAGCCGGTGTTCGCTGCGCCGGTTGCCCTGCTTCGTCTTGGCCTGCGTGGTGTACGTGGCCCGGTGGAACTCCAGGTACAGCTCGCCCGACCAGACCGGCGCGGCCTCGGCGTACTCCTCCTCGGCCGCCTTGAAGAAGGCCGCCGGCTTCTCGATCTCGACCCGCGGCGAGCCCTCCAGGGAGCGCAGCCGCCGCGCCCGCTCCAGCATCTCGCGGGTGGGACCGCCACCGCCGTCACCCCAGCCGAACGGGACCAGGGAGCGCGAGGCGCGGCCCTTGTCCGCGAAGTTCTTCTCCGCGTGCGCCAGTTCGCTGCCGAGGAACTGCGAGTTGTACGTGTCCACCGGCGGGAAGTGCGTGAACACCCGGGTCCCGTCGATGCCCTCCCACCAGAAGGTGTGGTGGGGCATCTTGTTGGTCTGGTTCCAGGAGAGCTTCTGCGTGAGGAACCAGCGCACCCCCGTCAGCTTCGCCAGCTGCGGGAACGCGGCCGTGTAGCCGAAGGAGTCCGGCAGCCAGATCTCCTCCGTCTCGACGCCGAACTCCTCCCGGAAGAACCGCTTGCCGTGCACGAGCTGCCGGGCGAGCGCCTCACCTCCGGGCATGTTCGCGTCCGACTCCACCCACATCGAGCCGACCGGGGCCCAATTGCCCTCCGCCACAGCCTTCTTGATGCGCTCCCAGATATGCGGCTGGTGCTCCTTGACCCAGGCGTACTGCTGCGCCTGCGAGCAGGAGAAGACCAGCTCGGGGTAGTCGCGGGCGAGGGCGGTGACATTGGCGAAGGTCCGCGAGGCCTTGCGCACCGTCTCGCGCAGCGGCCACAGCCAGGCCGAGTCGATGTGCGCGTGCCCGGTCGCGGAGATCCGGTGGGCGCTCGCCGCGGCGGGCTTGGCGAGCTCGCCCGCAAGCGCGGCCCTGGCCGCGGCCGCCGTACCCGGTACGTCATGCAGATCGAGCGCGTCCAGCATGTCCTCGAGGGCGCGCAGGATCTCGTGGTGCCGCGGCCGGTCGGAGGGGAGTTCCCGCATCAGCTCCGAGAGGACCTCGATGTCCAGGACCAACTGCCATACGTCCACGTTCAGTACGGCGAGGTCGGCAGACGCGAATCGATAGATGGGGCGATCTCCCGCGGTCAGAATGTCGCCCAGGTGTGTCGGCCTGAAGTCGCGCAGTACGGCCGGGTTGGCGGCAGCCTCGAACAGCAGGTGAACCGGCTCGCCTCCCTCGGCGCGCTCCGCCACGGTCAGATGCCGGTTCCGCGGGTGGATTCCCTTGAGCGGTACACCCGTCGCGTCGTAGAGCAGCCCTTCCGCCTGGAAGCCGGGACCGTCCCCGCTGAACCCCGGATCGACGACCACCTCCACCTGCCGCCCCGCCCACTCGGCCGGCACCGCGCCTTGCAGCCGGAACCAGCTGGTCGACCAGGGGCTGCCCCATTTCGTGCCCGCTTCGAAGGGGGCGTAGTCGGCCTCCAGGGCCTCGCCCACCGGCACCGGCTCGCCCGGTGCATGCCATACGGAGAGGGAGAGCGGCACCCGCTCCCCGTACTGGGCGGGGCGGATGAACTGGCTCAAGGCACGTTCCAGACGCCCTTGCACCAGCTTTCGGTCGTCGTGCATCACGGCTCCTGTTCGATTGCCGGTTCGGCTCACACGCGCTGCTCCTGATGTTCCCCGCTTCCCGCCCGTACGCCCGGATACGCCGCGCCCTGCGCTTAGTTGAGGAATCGACATGCGTGGTGCCCGGGATGGACGGGAATGCATCCCGTGAACCTGTTCGAGGGGAACAGGACCACCGGAAGTACGGCGCGAGTACGACCAGCACGCAGAAGGGGAGCAGCCATCGGCGCACGGGGCGGGGTCATGACAGGGCAGGCAAGGCAGCGGTCAGCTGACAGCGCCACGGCACAGGGGGGCCATGCGTCATTGAAGTGCAGACTCGGACGATCCGATCTGCGGGCGGTGCCCGAAGTGCGCCGCGCGTTACGGGAGTTGCTCGCCCAGTGGGGCAAGCCCGGGCGCTCGGAAGTGGCGGAGCTGCTGACCAGCGAGATAGTCACCAATGCTCTGGTGCACACGGAGTACGACGCGGTCCTCACCGCGACCGTGGAGCCCGAGCGGCTACGGGTCGAAGTGAGGGACTACACGAACCGCAGACCCAGGGCGCGGGTACCGCACGCCGACGACGGTACGCGCACGAACGGGCGAGGGCTGATGCTCGTCCAGTCCCTGGCGGACGCCTGGGGCATCAGGCCCTACGGATCGGGAAAGGTGGTGTGGTTCGAACTCGACAGCGGTCCGGCCTGAAGTGACGCAGGACCGGACCACCATGCAATGAGGGGGCGCCCCGAGGGGGCGCCCCCAACTGGTGTGACGCTCAGCCGAATTGCTGCTCCAGATCCTTGAGCTTCTGCTCGAGGGAGTCCAGTCGTGGAAGCGTCTGGGTGTCGTCCTCCGCGGTGAGGTCGACCGTGACCGGACCGTCAGAGCCGGTCACGGCCTGCAGGGAGGGCCGGGAACGTACGGGCAGTTGTTCCGCACTCGATATGGCGGGCTCTCCGACGGACTGCGGGCTGCCCGCGCCCGGAGCGGCCGCCTCGACCTCGAGCCGGTTGCCGCCGCGGCGGCCGCCGTTGAAGGAGTGGCCACGGCTCAGGGCCTTCAGGCGGGCGCGCTCCAGCTTCTCGTGCTCGCGCCTGCGAAGACGGTTCTGCTCGTTGGCCTTGCGGTCCTCGCGTACCTCCTCGACGGCCTCGTCCAGGGTGCGTACGCCTTCGAGCAGCATCAGCGACCACGCCGCGAAGGTCTCCCGCGGCGCGCGCAGCCAGCGCACGATCCGGATCTGCGGCAGCGGACGCGGCACCAGACCCTGCTCGCGCAGGGCGGCCCTGCGGGTCTGCTTGAGCGCACGGTCGAAGAGGACCGCCGCGCTCAGCGACATCCCCGCGAAGAACTGCGGGGCGCCCGCGTGGCCCAACCCCCGTGGCGCGTGCACCCAGTTGAACCAGGCGGCGGCGCCCGCGAAGGTCCACACGAGCAGTCGCGAACCGAGGGCCGCGTCGCCGTGGCTGGCCTCGCGCACCGCGAGCACCGAGCAGAACATCGCCGCGCCGTCGAGACCGAAGGGGACCAGGTACTCCCAGCCGCCGGTCAGGTTGAGGTTCTGCCGGCCGAAGCCGACCAGGCCGTGGAAGGAGAGTGCGGCCGCGACGGCGGCACAGCAGAAGAGGAGCAGATACGAGGCCGATCCGTAGATGGCCTCCTTGCGCCGGCGCCGCTCCTCGCTGCGCTCCCAGGAGTCCTGTTCCGCCGCGGCGGCCTTCGCACCGGCCCGCTTGCCGCGCGTGAGCACCGCAACCGCCACCAGCATGCCGAGCAGCAGCACTCCGCCGGGAAGCAGCCAGTCCAGCGATATGTCGGTCATTCTCATCTGGGGTCCCTTGCGTCCACCGATGGCGTTCGGGCGTCATCCTGACGCAGAGGGAAAGCCCCGCAGGGGTGTTTTGGAGCAAGAGAACGCCAAGGGGGTGCACGGGGCCACGGATGAGCGGTGTCTGGTCGAACTCCCGTACTGAACAGCTGAGTTGAGTTCGAGCACTCTCACTCGATCGGGTGGTTCAGCGGGAGCTGCTTGCGCTCAGCTTGACGATCCGGTCGGCGTCGCAGGTGCGCGGACAGGTCACGCAGGTGTCGTCGGGACGGAGCGTGTAGAAGAGACAGCAGCTCGCACGGTCCCGCGTGGGCAGTGCCTCGCCGTCCGGGCCGGTGAGCTCACGGAACGCGGGCGTCCCCACGTACGGCTTCGTCGTGCCGGGCAGCAGCTGCTCCAGCTCGGTCATCGCGCGGCGCTCCTCGCCGAGGAGGTGGGCGATGTACCACAGGCCCTCGACGATCTCGTCGGTGGCCATGCCCCACAGGGCGCGCGGTCCGCGCCGCATCCGCGGTCCGAAGCCTTCGAGCACCGGACCCAGGTGCTCGGCGACCGCCGCACGGACCTCCGCCATCAGCGCCGCCTCGTCGGGCACGACCCGTGCACCCGGCGAAGCGGCCAGTGGATCTCCCGGCAGGCAGGCGAACTCCTCGATCCGTACGGCCATCTTCCCGAGCGCGCGGTGGAAGGTGACATTGCCCACGGGCACGCGCGGCACCCGGCGTCTGAGGAACCACGGGACCGTGATCAGCAGACAGGCCGGCCAGGCGTAGCGGTGCAGCCCGAAGCTGGCGATCACGTCCGGGCGGGCCTGCTGCCCGTAGTCCCGAAGGACCTGTGCGTCGTCCCAGGCAAGAAAGGCATCGAGAGCGGCCCCGCCTTCCGCGAGCCGGGCGGCTGCGACCCAGCCACCGCCCGACGGGGCCTGCTCGCCGGCGCCGAGTTCGTGCACCGCGAGTCCGCCGAACACCTCGGTCAGGCGCGCGTACGCATCCGCGACAGCCGAAGGGGCTGCGCGTACGGCGCCTGGCAGAGCGGCGTCAAGGGACATGCGGGGACCACCGAATCGCGATCGTTAGCAGGTTAGCCTTACCTTACCCTGGCAATTCGATGTTTGAACTGTGAGGGGTGGGCTTCCGTCCGGGCCAGGGCTTTTCGACACATGCGCCCGGTCCGCCTATCTTCGTGGGAGCGGGCCGCCGGGGCCCGGCTGTCCGAAACGTGTGCCGGGGAGGTGGACCCGAGTGGAGCAGGCCCGTCCGCGCGCCGCCTCGGATCCGCAGTTCCCCGCACCGGCCGTACGGGTGCCGGCGCAGGTGGTGCGGGGTGAGCAGGCCCGCGCCGAACACGCTCGGGGTGAGCACACCCACAGCGAGCCGCCCGCCCCCGCCGCCATCCCCGTCCAGCGTCATTCCGTACGCGGGCAGATCCTCGAAGCCCTGCGCGCGGCCCTCGTCGGCGGCGAGCTCGCGCCCGGCGAGGTGTACTCGGCGCCCGCGCTCGCGGCCCGCTTCGGGGTGTCCGCCACTCCCGTACGCGAGGCCATGCAGCAGCTGGCCCACGAGGGCGCCGTCGAGGTGGTGCCCAACCGCGGCTTCCGCGTGGCCGAGCGCAGCGCGCGCGAGCTGGCCGAACTGATCGAGATCCGCTCGCTGTTGGAGGTGCCGGTGATGCTGCGCCTCGCGCGCACGGTGCCGGCCGAGCAGTGGGCCGCGCTGCGGCCGCTCGCCGAGGCGACCGTGACGGCGGCGGCGCGCGGGGACATCGCGGCGTACGTGGACGCCGACCGCGCCTTCCACGGCGCGATCCTCACCCTCTCCGGGAACCGGCAGCTGGTCATGGTCGCCGACGATCTGCACCGCCGCTCCCAGTGGCCGCTGGCCACGGGCCCCGTCCATGTCCGCCGCGCGGACCTGATCGCCGACGCGGCCGAGCACACGGCTCTCCTCGACGCCCTCGTCGCCCAGGACCTCACGGTGGTCTCGTCCCTGGTGCGGGAGCACTTCAACGGGGCGCAGTAGCACTGCGGGGCGCTCCGGGCCGCTCGGGCCACTCCTGGGCACTCCGGGGCATTCCGGGCCGAAGGTCCCGGCTCGGCGGGCCCGTCGGCCCGAGTCCCCGCGTCTTTGATCCCGAACCGGATTTCCGGGTTGCGGTGTCCGTGCGGGTTCGGCGAGCGTGACTGCGCAGTGAAGGCGTACGGCGCCGTGGTCGCCGTATCGCGTACGTCAGCCGTCCGGCCCGGAAGGGGTCCCGCCCGTGAGTCTTGCGCAGGCCCCGCACAAGGGCGAGAACGGACTGGCCGGTCCTGCCCTGGTGTGCGGTCTGATCGCGGTGATCGGCTCGTTCTTCCTCTTCCTGCATCTGCTCACCGTGCTGTGCGCCTTCCCCGCGGTCCTGTGCGGTCTGTTCGGGTGGCGGCGTGCGAAGCGGGTGCACTCCGGGCGGGGAAAGTCGCTGTGGGGAGCGGGACTTGGCGTGGCCGGCGTACTGATGACTCTGACCATGTACGTCGACACGGGCGACGACAGCGTTCCGGCCGTCACGGAGAACGCCGTAACGCAGAACGCCGTAACGCAGAACGCCGTCACGCAGAACGCCGTAACGCAGAACGCCGTCACTGAGAACTCCGCTGCCGTGACCCGGTAGCGGGACCGGCCCGGTGCTGTGCGCCGGGCGCGACGCGGAAGCCCCACCTGTCCTGACCGGACTCGGGTGGGGCTTCGGCGTCCTGTGGCGGCTTGGGCTCAGGTGGCCGAGAAGCCGCCGTCCACGAACAGGGTCTGGCCCGTCATGTAGCGCGCCGCGTCGCTCGCGAGGAAGAGGGCGGGGCCTGCGAAGTCCTCGGGGGTGCCGTTGCGGCCCATCATGGTGCGGCCCGCGAGGGCTTCGGCGCGGGCGGGGTCCGCGAACACCGCCTCGGTGAGCGGGGTTTCGACGAAACCGGGGCCGAGCGCATTGACGCACACGCCGTGCTTCGACCAGGCCTCGGCCTGCGACCGGGTCAGCGCGCAGATCGCGGCCTTCGACACCCCGTACGCGCCGCTGTTGCCGAAGGCGCGCAGGGACTGCTGCGAGGCGAGGTGGATGATCCGGCCCCAGCCGCGCTCGGCCATCCCCGGGCCGAAGCGGCGGCCCAGAAGGAACGGGGCGTCGAGGTTCACGGCCATCGTGGTGTCCCAGTCGGCGATCGTCAGATCGCCCAGCGGGGGACGGAGGTTGATCCCCGCGGAGGTGACGAGGATGTCCGGCTCGCCGTACGGCTCCACGGCCTCCTCCGCGGCCGCGTGCAGCGCCTCGCGGTCGCCGACGTCGGCGACGACGGCGGCCGCGTCGAGTCCCTCCGCGCGCAGCCCGTCCACGGTCTCGTCCAGCGCCTGGGCCCCGCGCGCCATCAGGACGACGCGCGCGCCGGCCCGCGCGAGGGCGGTGGCGATGGCCTTGCCGATGCCGGAACTGCCCCCGGTGACCAGGGCGTTGCGCCCGGCCAGACCGAAGTGTGCGATGAGGTGGGCGGGGTCGGTACTCATGCTTCGATCTTGCCGGATGCGATGCCCGGCTCGGCGACCGGGTGGCCGACCGCTGACGGCCCCCGCGCCCCGCCCCTGTCGTGTGCGCTGCCGGTGCCGTACGGCAGAGTGCGGGGGATGAGTGACCACTGCGAAGTCGTCTTCAGCTGTTTCCTCCGCGACGACACACCCGAGAGCGTCCTCGCCGCGCTGCGCTGGCACCTGGGACTCGCCCCGGAGCGCCCGGCGCACCTCGACCCCGAGTGGCACCCGTATCCCCTGCTCGAACCGGATCCGGATTCCTGGCTCCCGGGCGGCGACACGGCCTCGCTGCGCAGGCAGTCGACCGGATTCACGGCCGAGGGCGAGCGGTACGCCTGGGGCCTGTTCAGCCGGAACCACTGGCTCGACGACGACCTCGGGTACCTCGTCACGGTGCTCGAGCTGCTGGCTCCGCATGTGGAGCCGGACGAGGACGGGTTCGGCGGCTGGTTCCGGTACACGCACGAAGCCGAGCAGACTCCGTTCGTGTTCCGGGACGGGACGTATCACAAGCTCGGGGGGTGACCGGGCGCCGGGCCCGCGGGGGTGACCGGGCGCCGGCCCGCGGGACGGGCCGGGCCGTGGCGCTCGGCCGGGGCTCAGCTCGCGGAGGGGTCCCGGGAGGGCTGGTTCGCCGGGAAGTGCCCCGCGAGCCACGTCGGGACGCCGCCGAGGAGGCGGAAGAGGCGGGCCGCCTCCGTGCGCAGGCGGGTGGCCGTCGGTTCGGGTTCCGCGTCCGCGAGGGCCACGAGCGCCGGGGCCGTACCGACGAGGTAGCCCAGGTCCTCCCGTATGCGGAGGGACTCGGCGAATCCGTGGCGGGCCTCGGCCAGTTCGCCGTCCCGCAGCGCGAGCCCCGCCAGGTGGCGCCAGGTGAAGGAGAGCAGCAGCGGCTGGTCGTGCGCCGCCGCACCCGCATGCGCCCGCCGGTACGCGGCCAGTGCCGCCTGCGGGGAGTCCGCGATGTGTTCGGCGATCAGGCCGCGGCGGAAGTCCAGGAGGGGCCGCCCCGCAGCGCTCGGGTGCAGCAGCGCGGCCGCGCGGCCGAGCGCCGCACGGGCCTCGTCGGCGCGGTCGCGGACGGCCAGCACCGTGGAGGCGTAGGCAAGGTGGCCGCGCTCGCAGGCCGCGGCGCCGCGCTCGTCGTCGGTCTGGGCGAGAGCTTCGGCGGTGCGCAGCGCGTCCTCGGCCTCGGCCCAGCCCTGCTCCGTGAACAGGCACCGCTCGACGAGCAGCGAGGCCCGCTGGAGCGCGGTCGACGCCGAGCCGTCAGGGGCGAGCAGCGCCGCCGCATCGGTCCAGCAGCCGCGCGAACGCAGGCGCCATACGGCGGTCTGGAGAGCGGAGCTCTTCAATGCAGGGTCGGGCGAAGCGGTGTCGGGTGGAACCGGAGGTGTCGAGTTCTTCGACTTCGGCACAGAATCCGAGCCAGACACGGCAGTGTCCGCCACATTCCCCTCCCCAGGAGCGCGTCATTGAGCTGTGGCCCGCATCTCAGCATGGATTCGGGCGGGCCGCCAAGGGGCTGGGTGAAAGAATTCACAATCTTGGACAAGCGACGGGCAAGCGAAGGGGCGGGTGCGCCCACCGCACCCGCCCCGTGTTACGCACGCGCCCCAGGGCGCGCGTGTCGTCAGCTCATCCGCAATGCCAGGAAGAAGTCCAACTTGTCCTCCAGGCGCGACAGGTCACGGCCCGTCAGCTGCTCGATCCGCCCGACGCGGTAGCGCAGCGTGTTGACGTGCAGGTGGAGGCGCGAGGCGCACCGGGTCCACGAGCCGTCGCAGTCGAGGAAGGCTTCCAGGGTCGGGATCAGCTCCGCGCGGTGGCGCCGGTCGTAGTCCCGCAGCGGGTCGAGCAGGCGCGCGGTGAAGGCGCGGCGGACGTCGTCCGGCACGAAGGGCAGGAGCAGTACGTGCGAGGCCAGCTCCTGGTGGCCGGCCGCGCAGACCCGCCCGGGCCGGGCAGCCGCGACACGACGCGCGTGCCGGGCCTCCTCCAGGGCGCCGCGCAGACCGTCCGCCGAGTGCACGGAGGCCGAGACGCCCAGGGTCAGCCGCCCGTCGTCCGAGAGGCCCGCGGCGAGGGGCTCGCGCACCGTGGCGAGCAGAGCGTCCGCGATCAGGCTGGGCTCGGGACCGTCCTCCGGCGTCACGGCCGGCAGCGGTACGAGGGCGATCGCCTCGTCGCCGGTGTGCGCGACCGCGATCCGGTCGGACGGCTCGGGACCGGAGGCGGTCGGGTCGACCAGGATCTCCTCCAGGAGCGACTGGGCCACGGGACCGCCCTCGATCTCGCCGCCCTCCCACTCGACGCGGGCCACGACGACCTGCCAGTGCGGAGCCGCGCCCAGACCGGGAAGCAGCACGGGCGCGGCCACGCGCAGCCGGGCCGCGATCTCGGCCGGGGCCGCGCCGGTCTGCACCAGCTCGAGGACCTCCTGGGCGAGCCGGCGCCGTACGGTGCGGGCCGCGTCGCGCCGGTCGCGCTCGACGGAGATCAGCTGGGTGACGCCCTGGAGCAGGTCGAGCCGCTCCTCGGGCCAGTCGCCCGCGTCCGCCTCGACGGCGAGCAGCCAGTCCGAGAGCACCGTCTCGCGTACGTCGCGCGAGGCGGAGGCGGCGCCGCGGCCGCTCGAATGGATCGGGAACAGCGAGTACGTGGAGCCCTGGACATTCACACGGTGCGGGCCGCGCCGGCCCGTACGGATGGCGGCCAGATGCTCGGCGGCGAGCGCGGTGCACACCTCGGTGGGCAGCGGTTCGCCGACCGAGCGCGAGCCCGCGATGGGGCGCCCGGCGGGGGAGAGGACCCACGCGCGTAGATCAAGGTCGGTGCCGAGCAGGTCGAGCACCACGTCCGGGCCGCCGCCCGCCGGGCCCGAGGTCATCAGGCGGCGGTGGCGGTCCACCACGGCCGCGAGGTCACCGGCGCGCTCGCCCGAGACCTGCCGTACGACGTACTCGGTGATCGTCGCGAAGGCCACCCGCTCGTTGACCGCGAAGAGCGGAAGGCGGTGGCGGGCGCAGGCCTGCATCAGGTCGTCGGGGATGTCGCCGAGCTCGGCCTCGCCGGCCGCGAGCGCCGCGACGCCCTTGGCGGCGAGGATCCGCACGAAGGGCTCGGAGTCCTCGGCGGACTGCCGCCACGCCAGGCCGGTGAGCACCAGCTCACCGCCCGAGAGATAGCGGCTCGGATCGCGCAGATCCGTGGTCATCACGCCACGGACCGTGCGGTCCAGCTCGTCCTCGCCGCCGAGAAGCCGCAGCCCGAGCACGTCGGTCTCCAGAAGGGCGCGCAGCCGCATGTCGTACCTCTCCGCTGTCCTGGCTTGAATCTTGTCGCTCGTCCGAGTGAAGGCGGTTCCCGAGGAAACCGATGGGGCCGGTGGGACGCGCCCTTCATACGAATCTACAAGATGAAGACGACGACCAGCGAACTCCTTCATGGTTTCGGTGACTGACCGGGACCAAGGTCCCGGCGGTGTACTTGCGCTATTCCGCGTTAACAGCACGTGAACGAGCCGGGGTAGGGACTTCGGTCCCCTGGCTCGAAAAGACCCTCACTGAACGACCCGAGACGTAGAAGAGAGCCGTACATGGACTTCCTTCGCCCCGCCAGCTGGGAGGAGGCGCTCGCCGCGAAGGCTGAGCACCCCACAGCTGTGCCGATTGCGGGTGGCACCGATGTCATGGTCGAGATCAACTTCGATCACCGTCGCCCCGAGTACCTCCTGGACCTCAACCGCATCGCGGAGCTGAGCCAGTGGGAGGTCGGCGAGGAGAAGGTCGTCCTCGGCGCCTCGGTTCCGTACACCCAGATCATCGAGAACCTGAAGACCGAGCTGCCGGGCCTGGCCCGCGCCTCGCACACGGTCGCCTCGCCCCAGATCCGCAACCGCGGCGGCGTCGGCGGCAACCTCGGCTGCGCCTCGCCGGCCGGTGACTCGCACCCGGCGCTGCTCGCCTCCGGCGCGCACGTCGAGGTCGAGTCGCAGGCGCGCGGTGTGCGCCTGATCCCGATCGACGAGTTCTACAAGGGCGTCAAGCGCAACGCGCTCGAGGCCGACGAGCTGATCCGCTCGGTGCACATCCCGAAGGCCACGGGCCCGCAGGAGTTCTCCAAGGTCGGTACGCGCAACGCGATGGTCATCGCCGTCTGCGCCTTCGGCCTGGCGCTGCACCCGGAGAAGCGCATCGTGCGCACCGGCATCGGCTCCGCCGCCCCGACCCCGGTCCGGGCCAAGGCGGCCGAGGAGTTCCTGAACGCGGCCCTCGAAGAGGGTGGCTTCTGGGAGAGCCGCAAGATCATCACCCCGTCCATCGCCAAGGAGTTCGCGACGCTCGCGTCGGGTGCGTGCAACCCGATCGACGACGTGCGCGGCACCGCCAACTACCGCCGCCACGCGGTCGGTGTGATGGCCCGCCGCAACCTGATGTGGACCTGGGAGTCGTACCGCGGCGAGGGCCGCAAGCTTGAAGGGGCGGCGTAACCATGCGCGTCAATTTCACTGTCAACGGCCGTAAGCAGGAAGCCGACGACGTCTGGGAGGGCGAGAGCCTTCTGTACGTCCTGCGCGAGCGCATGGGCCTGCCGGGTTCGAAGAACGCCTGCGAGCAGGGCGAGTGCGGCTCGTGCACCGTGCGTCTCGACGGCGTGCCGGTCTGTTCCTGTCTGGTCGCGGCCGGTCAGGCCGAGGGCCGCGAGATCGTCACCGTCGAGGGCCTGGCCGACTACGCCAAGCACCGCGACGAGGCCCACCCGGGCGGTGCGTGCGGCACCGTCTGCGGCGGCACCGACCTGCAGCAGGCCCGTCAGTGGCAGGCCAAGGGCACCGACGGCCAGACCGGTGAGGGCGGCGAGCTCTCCCCGATCCAGAAGGCGTTCATCGACGCCGGCGCCGTGCAGTGCGGTTTCTGCACCCCCGGTCTCCTGGTCGCCGCGGACGAGCTCCTGGAGCGCAACGCGTCCCCGTCGGACGCCGACATCCGCGAGGCCCTCTCCGGCAACCTCTGCCGCTGCACCGGTTACGAGAAGATCCTCGACGCGGTCCGCCTGGCGGCCGCCCGTCAGGAAGAGGCGGTCTGATCATGGCTGGCACAACCACGGGTGCGCCGACCAACGTCACCCAGAAGTACAACAAGGGCGGCATCGGCGAGTCCACGCTGCGCCCCGACGGCACCCTCAAGGTGACCGGTGAGTTCGCGTACTCCTCGGACATGTGGCACGAGGACATGCTCTGGGGCCAGACCCTGCGCTCCACCGTCGCGCACGCCGAGATCGTGTCGATCGACACCACCGAGGCGCTCAAGATGGACGGCGTCTACGCGGTCCTGACCGCCGACGACCTGCCGGCCGCGAAGAACTACGGCATGGAGTTCCAGGACACCCCGGTCCTCGCGTACGGCAAGGTCCGTCACCACGGTGAGCCGATCGCCCTCGTGGCCGCCGACCACCCGGAGACCGCGCGCCGCGCCGCCGCGAAGATCGTGGTCGAGTACCGCGAGCTGCCGCTCATCACCGATGAGGCCTCGGCGCTGGCCGAGGACGCGATCCTCGTGCACGAGAACCGCGACGACCACCACTCGCCGTTCGTGCCGCACCCGAACATCGTGCACCACCAGCCGATCGTGCGCGGCAACGTGGAAGAGGCGGCCAAGAAGGCCGACGTCATCGTCACCGGCGAGTACACCTTCGGCATGCAGGACCAGGCCTTCCTCGGCCCGGAGTCCGGCCTCGCCGTGCCCGCCGAGGACGGCGGCATCGACCTGTACGTGGCCACCCAGTGGCTGCACTCGGACCTCAAGCAGATCGCCCCCTGCCTCGGCCTGCCCGAGGAGAAGGTGCGGATGACGATGTCCGGCGTCGGCGGCGCCTTCGGCGGCCGCGAGGACATCTCGATGCAGATCCAGGCCTCGGTCCTGGCGCTGCGCACCGGCAAGCCGGTCAAGATGGTCTACAACCGCACCGAGTCCTTCTTCGGCCACGTGCACCGCCACCCTGCGAAGCTCTACTACGAGCACGGCGCCACCAAGGACGGCAAGCTCACGCACCTCAAGTGCAAGATCGTGCTCGACGGCGGCGCCTACGCCTCGTCCACGGCATCGGTCGTCGGCAACGCCTCGTCCCTCTCGGTCGGCCCGTACGTCGTCGACAACGTCGACATCCTGGCGATCGGCCTCTACACCAACAATCCGCCCTGCGGCGCCATGCGCGGCTTCGGCGCGGTCCAGGCCTGCTTCGCCTACGAGGCCCAGATGGACAAGCTGGCCGCGAAGCTGGGCATGGACCCGGTGGAGTTCCGTCAGCTGAACGCCATGTCGGAGGGCACGATCATGCCGACCGGGCAGCCGGTCGAGTCGCCCGCCCCCGTCGCCGAGCTGCTCCGCCGCGTCAAGGCGCGTCCGATGCCGCCGGAGCGCCAGTGGGAGTCCAGCGAGGGCGCGGACGTCCGCGCGCTGCCGGGGGGTCTGTCCAACACCACGCACGGCGAAGGCGTCGTCCGCGGTGTCGGCTACGCGGTCGGCATCAAGAACGTCGGCTTCTCCGAGGGCTTCGACGACTACTCGACCGCCAAGATCATCATGGAGGTCATCAACGGTGAGCCGGTAGTGACCGTGCACACCGCGATGGCCGAGGTGGGCCAGGGCGGCGTCACCATCCACGCGCAGATCGCCCGTACCGAGCTCGGTGTCCAGCAGGTCACCATCCACCCCGCGGACACGCAGGTGGGCTCGGCCGGTTCGACCTCCGCGGGCCGCCAGACCTACATGACCGGCGGCGCGATCAAGAACTCCTGCGAGCTCGTCCGCCAGCAGGTCCTCGAGATCGGCCGGCGCAAGTTCGGCTCGTACCACCCCGCGTGGGCGACCGAGGAGCTCCTCTTCGAGGGCGGCAAGGTCGTCACCAACTCGGGCGAGGTCCTCGCGTCCCTCGTGGACGTCCTCGAGGACGAGGTCGTCTCGGTCGAGGAGGAGTGGCGCCACCAGCCCACCGAGGCCTTCGACCGGGTGACAGGACAGGGCCGCGGCCACGTGCAGTACGCCTTCGCGGCGCACCGCGCGGTCGTCGAGGTGGACACCGAGCTCGGCCTGGTCAAGGTCATCGAGCTCGCCTGCGCCCAGGACGTCGGCAAGGCGCTCAACCCGCTCTCCGTGGTCGGCCAGATCCAGGGTGGCACCACCCAGGGCCTGGGCGTCGCGGTGATGGAAGAGATCATCGTCGACCCGAAGACCGCGAAGGTGCGCAACGCCTCCTTCACGGACTACCTCCTCCCGACCATCCTCGACACCCCGACCATCCCGGTCGACTACATCGAGATGGCCGACCCGAAGGCGCCGTACGGCGTCCGCGGGATCGGCGAGGCCCCGACCCTGTCCTCGACCCCGGCCGTCCTCGCGGCGATCCGGGCGGCGACGGGTCTGGAACTCACCAAGACGCCGGTGCGTCCGGAGCACATCACCGGTACGTGACGCACCCGGGACGCGGGGTCCGGCGGCTTCGGCCGCCGGCCCCGGCTCCCACCGGGACGACGGTGACTCGTACAACAGGTCGCCCGACTCCCGCCGCAGGCGGCGGAGTTGCCGAGAAGTCATAGGTCAAGTCTTCCGGCAGCAACCAGACACTCCCCGCCCGCACCACCGGCACCCGCACCGCTCGCGGACGCCGAAAGAACTCCCCCGTCCGTCTCGGGCCGTCCCCCGGGTCGTGCAGCCCAGAGCAATCCCAAATCTCGCAGACCGCATGCGGGTGCCCCTATGAACCTTGGGAGTAGGCACCATGACCCAGCAGTACACAGAGCCGAAGGTCTCCGAACCCGATGACTCGGGCCGCGGCACCACGCCACCGTCCGGTGGCTCATGGCTCGACCGGTACTTCCACATAAGCCAGCGTGGTTCCACGCTCGGCCGTGAAGTACGAGGCGGCATCACCACCTTCATGGCGATGGCGTACATCCTTCTGCTGAACCCGCTGATCCTCGGCGGTCCCGACGTGGACGGCAACAAGCTCAGCCAGCCGGCCCTGATCACCGCCACGGCCCTCGCGGCCGCGGTGACCACCTTGGCGATGGGCTTCATCGGCAAGGTCCCGCTCGCGCTCGCCGCGGGCCTGAGTGTCTCCGGTGTGATGGCCACCCAGGTCGTCCCCGACATGACCTGGCCGCAGGCCATGGGCATGTGTGTCATCTACGGCGTCGTGATCATGCTTCTCGTGGTCACCGGTGTCCGTGAAGTCATCATGAACGCGATCCCGTTGCCCCTGAAGCACGCGATCACCATGGGTATCGGTCTCTTCATCGCGATGATCGGCTTCGTCAAGGCCGGCTTCGTCGGGATCGGCAACCCCGCGGCCCCGGTCACTCTGGGCAAGGCCGGCGAACTGGCAGGAGCGCCGACGCTGCTCTTCTGCATCACGCTCGTCCTGATCTTCATGCTGCAGGCCCGCAAGGTGCCCGGTGCGATCCTGATCGGCATCGTCATCGGCACCATCGCGTCCATCGCCGCCACCTCCTTCGGCTGGATCTCCGAGAAGGCCTGGAACGGCGCCGCACCCGAACTGCACGGCTCGATCACCTCGATGCCCGACTTCACCCTCTTCGGCGATGTCGAGTTCGGCGGCTGGGCGGACCTCGGTTACGTCACCGTCGGAATGATCGTCTTCACCCTGGTCCTCGCCGGCTTCTTCGACGCGATGGCCACCATCATCGCCGTCGGCTCCGAGGCCAAGCTGGCCGACAGCAAGGGCAAGATGCCCGGTCTCAACAAGGCCCTGTTCATCGACGGTGCCGGTGGCGCCGTCGGCGGTGTCTCCGGTGCCTCCGGCCAGACCGTGTTCATCGAGTCCGCGACCGGAGTCGGCGAGGGCGCCCGTACGGGCCTCTCGGCCTCGGTCACCGGTCTGCTCTTCGCCGCCTGCCTGTTCTTCACCCCGCTCACCCAGCTGGTGCCGGGTCAGGTGGCCGCAGCGGCCCTCGTCGTGATCGGCGCGATGATGCTGCAGAACGCCCGCCACGTGGACTGGAGCGACTACTCCGTCGCCGTTCCGGTCTTCCTGACCGTGGTCCTGATGCCCTTCACCTACACCATCACCACCGGTGTCGGCGCGGGTGTCATCGCCTACGTCGCCATCAAGGCCGCGCAGGGCAAGTGGCGCGACCCCTCCCCGCTGATGTGGATCCTCTCCGCGGTCTTCATCTTCTACTTCGCCTTCGGCGGCTCGCACTAGCGACCGCCTGGGGCGTACCCCTCCCACACCCGCTCCGTCTGTCAAAGGAGACCGAAATGCTGGACATCGCCGAAGAGCTGAACCGGTGGGTCGAGCAGGGACGCGACTTCGCGATCGCCACCGTGGTGGCGGTCAGCGGCAGCGGGCCCCGGCAACCGGGTGCCGCGCTCGCCGTCGACAGCGAGGGCACGGCCATCGGTTCGGTCTCCGGCGGGTGTGTGGAGGGGGCGGTGTACGACCTGTGCCTGCAGGCGTTGGAGGACGGCGAGACCGTGCTCGAACGCTTCGGCTACAGCGACGAGGACGCCTTCGCGGTCGGTCTGACCTGCGGCGGCATCATCGACATCCTCGTCACCCCTGTTCGTGCGGACGCTCCGGGACGGGGAGTGTTCGCCGCTGCGCTGGCCGCGGCCGCCACGGGGGAGGCGGCCGCGGTGGCGCGGATCACCGACGGTCCGGCCGAGGTCATGGGCCGCGCCCTGCTCGTCCGTCCCGACGGCTCGTACGAAGGCGGCCTCGGCGGTCACCCCGAACTCGACCGCACCGCGGCGGCCTCGGCCTCGGCGATGCTCGACGGCGGAAAGACCGGGACGGTCTCCATAGGCGAGGACGGCTCCCACTGCGGACAGCCGCTCACGCTGCTCGTCGAGTCCTCGGTGCCGGCCCCGCGCATGATCGTCTTCGGTGCCATCGACTTCGCGTCCGCGCTGGTCCGGGTGGGCAAGTTCCTCGGCTACCACGTCACCGTGTGCGACGCGCGCCCCATCTTCGCGACGAGGACCCGCTTCCCCGAGGCGGACGAGATCGTCGTCGAGTGGCCGCACAAGTACCTGGAGCGCACGGAGGTCGACGGCCGCACGGTGCTCGCCGTACTGACCCACGACGCCAAGTTCGACGTGCCGCTCCTGCAGCACGCACTCAAGCTTCCCGTCGCCTACATCGGCGCCATGGGCTCCCGCCGCACCCACGAGGACCGCAACAAGCGGCTGCGCGAGGTGGGCGTCACGGAGCTCGAACTGGCCCGCCTCCGCTCGCCGATCGGCCTCGACCTCGGTGCGCGGACGCCCGAGGAGACGGCCCTGTCCATCGCCGCCGAGATCGTGGCGGCGCGGCGCGGCGGCAGCGGTGTCTCGCTGACCGGCGCCCACACCCCGATCCACCACGACGGCTCGGCGCAGCCGGCCGGCCGGATCGGCTCGGTGGCCTGAGAACCACCCTGGTGACAGGACCGTGAAGAGCCACCCCTGACCACAGCACCACGAGAGGGCCCGCCGCCCCAACGGCGGGTCCTCTCTTTCCTGTTGGGGCCGTCCGGCGTGGGTACGGACCCGGCCGGTTTCGCTTCCGCAATGCCCTTTAGGGTCGTACGGATGAACGAGGATGTGAGCCGCAGCGTGACCGACGCCGAACTGTCCATGCTCAGCCCCGCACAGGCCGCGCGCCTGCGGGAACTGGCCGCACCCCATATGCGGAACGGGAGTTACGGGCTGCGCAACCTCGCGCAGAGATGCCGGGACACGGCCGAGGACCAGTGGCCGGCCCTGGTCGAGCAGCACTTCGCGCAGCTGAGGTCGGCGGGCACGGGTGGTGAGAGCCGCGAGGAGATCCTGCGCGCCGTGCACGGCAGACTCCTCGCGCAGGACTCGTTCACCGCCGAGACGCTGCAGGCGATGCGGTACACCCGCCGGATCGCCGAAGGGCTCGTCTTCGCGTATGCCCTCGACCAGCCCACCACCGTACGGATCCTCACCGACCGTGATGTGGAACGCGTCGCGGACGAGGACGCGTTGTGGGACGCCGGCTACGACAACCTTCTGCAAGTACCCTTCCGGTACGAGGAGATCGCGCTCGAAGGCCGGGCGGTGCTCCATTCCGTCTACGGGGACTCGCCGTTCGTGGCGAGCCGCGCCCTCTATCTGGACCAGCTGCACTACGAGGCGACCAGCACCGCCCTGCCGAAGGCGGGCGCCCTCTTCGTCGTGCCGACCCGCCATCTGATCGCGTACCACCCGCTCGCCGACGGCTCGGTGGCCGAGGCCATCAACGACCTGGCGAAGTACGGACTTGGCGCGTACGAGGACGGCCCCGGCTCGCTGTCGCCGCGGCTGTACTGGTGGCACAAGGGGCGGATCACCTGCCTCACGCACATCGACGAGGAGACGAAGACCTTCTCGATCCAGCCGCCGGCGGAGCTGCTCACCCGCCTGCGGACACTGGTGCACCTCGACGACGCGGGACGCCTGCGCAGCCCCGCGGCGGACCGGGCGGCGCACGACATCGCCGAACTGACGCGTACCGCCGCCGAGTCGATCGCCGGCCTGTCCCGGAATCCCGGTGGGCTCGACGCGGCCTTCCGGCAGCTCGTCGATCTCGCGCTCGCGCACTGCGCGGACGACCCCGACGCCGCACTCGCGGACACCTGGGACGCCTGGGCCACCGCGCTGCAGCTCGGCTCCGCGCTGTTCACCGGTGCCGAGGCGCAGACCTGCGCCCTGGGCGACGATCTCGAACGCCCGCTGCCCGCCTTCCCGGCGAACCCGCCGGCGGACGCCCGTGCCTGGCTCGACGCGTTCTATCTCGCCGTGATCTGCCGCGACCGGGGCCGCATCCAGCGCCTCGGCCAGGTGCCCCTCGACGTCCTGCGTCAGGACGCGACCGCCGACACGTATCTGCTGCACTGGATCGGCACCCTGCAGGCGTACTTCACCCCCGAGTGCCCGATCGACGACGTGGCCGAGAAGCTGGGCGAGGCCATCTCCGCGTCGTACGGGGACGAGGTGAGCCGTGCGCCCTTGGAGTTCGTCGATGCCGTCGAGTACCAGCCGGTGAGCCTCTTCCACCGTTTCCTCGCCCGTGATCACGAGAAGTTCGCGCGGACGCTGGCCGACGCGCTCAAGGAGCACGTGCGCTACTGGGGCGACTCCCCGGCCCCGCGCGCCCAGGCGGCGCTCGGTCCGCTCGCGCTGGCGAGTCTGGCGCACGGGCAGGAGTTCCCCGTCGACACGGGGCTGCCGCAGCTGCCGATGTACCTCGCGGACGGCAGGCGGATCGAGGTCATTCCGGGCTGAGAGCCCGTTCCGGAACCCGGCGCGGCAGAGGACTTTCGTCCCTGCCGCGCCGGTCTCGTACGCAGGACGCTTGAGACATGAGCACGCACGCGCCAGTGATCGCAGCAGTCGACGGTTCGGAGCACAGCCTCACCGCCCTCGCGTGGGCGATGGAGGCCGCGCGGGTCAGGGACATGGAGGTGCTCGCGGTGCATGTACGCGGCGAGTCCGCGGTGCAGCCGTCGCCGGAGTACGTCCCGCTGCCCCCGCAGATCGTCGAGGAGCTCGACGATGCCGTACGGGAACGGGTGCTGGCCCGCGCCGAGGGCGCGGCCGTCCCGGTGACGTACTCGACGGTGGACGGCGTGCCGTCCCGCGCGCTCGCCGAAGCCGCCGCCAAGGCGCAGCTCCTCGTCGTGGGCTCCCGCGGGCTCGGCGGGTTCGCCGCCCTGTTGCTCGGCTCGACCGGCCGCAAACTGGCGGCGCAGGCGCCGTGCCCGGTGGTGATCGTGCCGCACGCCGAGCGCACGGCGGACCGTACGGACGCGGCGGACCGGGTCGTCCTCGGCCTGGCTCCGGACGAGACCGCCGACGCGGTGATCGACTTCGCGTTCACGGAGGCCGGGCGGCGCGGGGCCGAACTCCAGGTCGTCTCCACGTACTTGGTGCCGCTGACCTCGCTGCTCGTCGTAGGGGAAATGGCGGACAGCTCCACGGGGGCGGGCGACAGCTTGGCGGCGGCGCAGTCGGCCCGCCTCGCCCCGTTCACCGCCCGCCACCCGTCGGTGCGGGTCGCACAGGTCGCGACGGCGGGCGACCCGGCCGGCCGGCTGGTCACGGCCTCGCGCTCGGCCGCGCTCACGGTGGTCGGCCGCCACCGCCGCCGGCTGCGTCCCGAGGCCTTGATGATGGGGTCGGTGACGAACGCGGTGCTGCACCACGCGCACGGTCCGGTGGTGGTGGTCCCGGGGGAGTGAGGGCCGGCCGTACGGCGGGACCCGAGGCTATGAGGTCCGGAACCGGTTGATCGCCGGCAGATGCCGTATGCGCAGTTCCTGGTCGGTGACGCCGAGACCCGCGGACGGCGCCAGGCAGAGCACGCCCGCCTTGCCCGGCCGCAGTCCGTCGCGCACCGCCCGTACCGCCTCCGCGGTCTCCTGGAGCGGATAGAGAGCCGAAAGAGTGGGATGGATACGGCCCTTGGCGATCAGCCGGTTCGCCTCCCACGCCTCGCGGTGGTGCGCGAAATGCGTGCCGACGATCCGGACGAGGCGGGTCCACAGGTAGCGGTTGTCGTAGAGGTGCTGCGCTCCGGTGATGGAGGCGCAGGTGGCGACGGCGCCGCCCTTGCGCACCGTGTACACCGAGGCGCCGAAGGTGTCGCGGCCCGGATGCTCGAAGACGATGTCCGGCTCCTCGCCGCCGGTGAGCTCCCGCACGCGGCGCGCGAAGCGCCGCCACTCCCGCGGGTCCGGCGTCGCGTCGTCCGTCCAGAAGCGGAAACCCTCCGCCTCCCGGTCGATCACATGGGCCGCACCCATCGCACGGCACAGCCGGGCCCGCGCCGGCGAGGACACCACACAGACCGGGAAACCCCCTCCGGCCAGGACGTACTGCGTCGCGTACGACCCGAGGCCGCCCGCCGCACCCCAGATCAGCACGGTGTCGCCCTGCTTCATCCGGGCCCCGTTCGCCGAGACGAGCTGCCGGTACGCGGTGGAGTTGACCAGCCCGGAGACCGCAGCTTCCTCCCAGGTCAAGTGGGCTGGTTTCGGCAGGAGTTGACCGGACTTGACGAGAGCGAGGTCGGCGAGACCGCCGAAGTTCGTCTCGTATCCCCAGATGCGCGCCTCGGGGTCGAGCAGCGGATCACCGTGTCCGTCGGGATGGTCGAGCTCGGTGACCAGGCAGTGCCCGACGACGCTGTCCCCGGGCCGCCAGCGCGTCACGCCGGGGCCCGTGCGCAGCACGATGCCCGCGAGATCGGAGCCGAGCACGTGGTACGGCAGGTCGTGGCGGCGGCCCTCCGGGCGGCGCCGCGCGTACTCCTGGAGGAAGCGGAACGTCGGCTGGGGCTCGAAGAGCGCGGACCAGACGGTGTTGTAGTTCACGGACGAGGCCATCACCGCCACCAGCGCCTCGCCGGGCCCGACTTCGGGCACGGGCACCTGGTCCAGGTGCAGCGAAAGACTCGGATCCCGTTCACGTGACGGGATGCCGGCGAAGATCCCGGCTTCCGCGCGGTGCACGGTGATGGCCCGGTACGTGTCCGGGAGCGGGAAGCGGGCGAAGTCCTCGGGGCCCGCGCTGGGATCGAGCAGGAACTCGGCCAGTCGATGCACTGCTCACTCCGTGGTGCTCGGTGTGACGACCGGGCAGGCGTTGTGCCCGCCGAAGCCGAAGGAGGTGGAGACGACGGGCAGACGTCCGAGCGGGCGCGGCGCTCCCGCCACCACGTCGAGCGGGCCGTCGGGTGCCGTCCGGTCGCGATTGGCCACCGGCGGCACGAGGCCGTGGTGCGCGGCGAGCACCGCGACCACCGCCTCCGCGGCCTCCGCCGCGCCGAGCAGATGGCCGAGCACGCTCTTGGGCGCGGTGACCGGCGGCGGGCGGCCGTCGAAGACGGCGCGCAGGGCGCGTGCCTCCATCGGATCGTTCAACTCGGTTGCCGTGCAATGGCAGTTGACATGGCCGATCTCGTGCGGGGCGTGCCCGCTGTCGGCGAGCGCGCGCCGGATGCAGTCGGCGGCGACCGAGCCGTCCGGGCGCGGGGCCGTGATGTGGTGGGCGTCGCAGGTCTGCGCATACCCCGAGATCTCGGCGAGCACGGGCGCCCCGCGGGCCGCCGCGAGATCCCAGCGCTCCAGATGCAGGAACGCGGCGCCCTCGCCGATGACATAGCCGTCCCGGTCCGCGTCGAAGGGCCGCGAGGCCAGCGCGGGAGCTTCGTTACGGGTGGACAGGGAGCCCATCCGCGAGAACCCGGCCAGGGACAGCGCGGTCACCGGGGCCTCGGCCGCCCCGGCGAGCACGGTGTCGCAGATGCCCTCGCGGATCAGCCGCGCGCCCTCGCCGATCGCGGTCGTCCGCGAGGCGCAGGCCGTGGACACCGTCAGACAGGGGCCCTGCCGTCCGGTGAGCCGGGCGATCAGTGCGGCGGCCGCGTACGGGAGTGCCTTGGGCCAGGTCATCCGGTCCACGGCGGCCCGTCTGCGGAGCACCGCGGCCTGCTCCTCCCAGATCTCCGCGCCCCCGCCGCCCGTACCGCAGACCACGGCCCGGGCGCCCGGGGCCCTGCCGCCTGGGCGAGAGCGTCGAGAGCGGCCACGGCGGCGTACTGCGTGAACAGGGCGCTGCGCCGCAGGGTCTTCGGGGCGAGATACCGGCCCGGGTCGAAGCCGGGCGGCAGCTGGCAGGCGAAACGGGTGGGCAGGCCGCGGGTGTCGGACCGTTCCACGGGCGTCGCGGTGCCGCGCCCGGCCAGCAACGTCCGCCAGAACACGGGGAGTTCCCATCCGGCGGGGGTGACCACGCCGATTCCCGTGACGGCCACACGGGGACGGTCGCGGTGGTCGAGGGGGCCGGTGCGAGGGAGGGGATCGGGCCGGTCGACCGGTACGGCGGACCGGTCGAAGGGGACGGGCACGGCGCAGGCCACGGACGGGCTGATGAACCCGGAACGCACCAGCGCCTCGCCCACCTCACGCCAGCCACTCATGGCAGCGCTCCTCGCGTCGGGCGATGCGCTCGCGGCCGGGTTTCTCGCATTCCGCGATGCGCTCGCGGCCCTCGCTTCAGGCGATGCGCTCACGGCCCCACCTCTCCCGTCCCGCCACTCGCTCACGGCCGCACCCCTCGCAGCACCAGCGAGGCGTTGTGGCCGCCGAAGCCGAAGGAGTTGCTCAGCACCGCGCCGCCCGGCGGGAGTTCCCGCGGCTTGCCGGTGACCACGTCCACCGGGCACAGCGGATCCCTGCGCCGCAGGTTCGCCGTCGGATGGGCCAGCGAGTGGTGCACGGACAGCGCGGACACCACCGCCTCCACCGCTCCCGAGGCCCCGATCGTGTGCCCGGTCACGGACTTGGTCGCGGTCACCGGCACACCGAACTCGCCGAACACCTCCGCGATCGCCCGCGACTCCGCCACATCACCGGCCGGCGTCGACGTGGCGTGCGCGTTGACGTGCACCACCTCGCCGGATGCGACCTCCGCATCGGCCAGGGCCGCGCGCATACAGGCCGCGGCTCCCGCGCCGTCCGGGGGCGGCGCGGTCAGATGGTGGGCGTCCGAGGTGCGCCCGTACCCGGCGAGTTCGGCGTACATCCGTGCGCCCCGGGCCCGCGCCGCCTCGTACTCCTCGAGGACCAGGAACGCCGCGCCCTCCGCGAGGACGAAGCCGCGCCGGTCCACGTCGAAGGGGCGTGACGTTTCCGCGGCCCGGTCGAGGCCCGGCGCGAGCGAGCCCGCCTTGGCGAACGCGAGCAGGATCGTCGGCGTCACACACGCCTCGTGACCGCCCGCGAGCACCACGTCCGCGGCCCCGTACCGGATCAACTGCGCGCCCTCGCCCACCGCATGGCCGCCCGACGTGCAGGCCGTCGAGACGCACAGGCTCGGCCCGGTGATGTCCAGGCACATCGAGATCAGCGCGGCTCCCGCGTTCGGCATGTACGCCGGTACGTAGCCGGGGGACGGGCCGCCGTCGAGAAGTCCGTGCTCGCGGGTGAGGGCACCGCCGTTCGCCGTGCCCGTCACCACACCACGCCGCTCCGGCGCGGCGTGCAGCCCGCCCGCGTCCGCGACGGCCTGCGCGGCGGCCGCCACGGCGAGCAGCGAGGCCCGGTCGGCGCGCGCGGCCTGCTTGGCCGCGAGGCACGCCGGCTTCTCGAAGTCGCCCACCTCGCAGGCGACCCGGGCCGGCAGCCGCCGCGCGTCGAACGCGGCGATCGGGGCGGCGGCCGGCCGCCCCGCCAGCAGGTCACGCCACAGCGCCGGCGTCGAAGGACCGGACGCGGTGTGCGCGCCGACCCCGGTGACCACCACACGGCGTGGCCGGCCGCCGCTCACGTGCCGGCGCTTGCGTCGCGCTGTGCGGGGATATCGGGGAGCTGCGGAGCACCCCGGACGAGCTCCACCACATCGCCCACGGTCTCTGCGGCCCGCAAGGTGTCCTCGATGCCGGCGATCCCGTACTGCGTGGCGAGCCGGTCCGCGAGTTCCGCGAAGTCCAGGCTGTCGGCCTCCAGATCGCCGATCAGGCGGGTGCCGGGGGTGATCCGCTCGACGTCGACGGTCAGTACCTCTGCACACAAGGCGCGAATCTGTTCGGTCAGAAAGTCGTGCGAAGTCGTACCGGAGGACTCGTGGATCTGCTCGGTCATGACGCTCCTTGCGTACGGCACCTGCGCTGATCGCTTCGGCGCTCGGCGTTAGGCCCATGAAGAGGCACGGCCGTACGACACTCCAAGACCTGCTCGGAACATCCATGCCTTTGCATGAATAAGGCAAGGAACCGGAATAACTCCCGCCGAACAGGAGCAGATTGCCGGGTGGACCTCAGGCACGGGACCTGATGGACCTCAGGCGTGGAACGGGGAGGGCCAAGCCGCGTGACCATCCTGCTCACCGGGGCGACCGGAGTGATCGGCTCGGTCCTTCTCCCCTTGCTCGCCCGCAGCCACGACGTCACCGTGCTCGCGCGCAACCCCCTTCTGCCGAACGCCCTTTGCGGAGATGTGACCGTCCCCGGCCTCGGTCTGTGCGCCTACGAACACACCCGCCTCACCGACCGGCTGCGCCTCGTGGTGCACGCGGCCGCACTCACCGACTTCCGGCGCGCGCCCGAGGAGTACCACCGCGTCAACACCCTCGGCACGCGTCATGTCACCGAGCTCGCCGAACACGCGGGCGCCGCGCTGATCCATCTCTCGACAGCCGCGCTCGACGCTCCCGTACGGGGAACGGGCACCGGCGACCGGATGCTGCTCGCGTACGCGGCCTCGAAGCGGCGCGCCGAGTCGGTGGTACGGGAGGCGGGCTGCCCGGCCGTCAACGTCCGCGTCGGCGGGGTGCTCGGGGACTCCGTCACCGGCCGCATCGCCCGTCCGCAGGCCGTGCACCGGCTGCTCCGTGGCCTGGCCGCAGGACGCTCCCCGGCGCTCGGGATCCCGGACGACCACTGGATCGACCTGCTGCCGCAGGACGTGCTCGCGCGCTATCTGGCCGACCTCGCCGAACAGGCCCTGCTCGGCCGCGAGTTCCTCGCCGAGCCGCTGTGGGCGACGGCGGGCCCGGCGCGGCTGACGCTGGGCGAGCTGAAGTCGTTGTGCGGGTGGGATGCGCAGGGGGTTGGGCAGGTGTCCGGATCGCGGGAGGGCGCCGAGCGTCCGCCGACCGCGCTCGCGCAGATCCTGACCAGCGTCTTCCTGCCGCCCTCGCATCCCCAACTACCCACTTCACTGGGCACGTTGGTGCCCTCGGGAGAGGAGATGCGGGCGGCCGTCCGGGCGAACATCCGCAGGGTGGGGGCGCTCCGGGGCTGACTGCTGACGGCTGCCGGGCGTGGGGGGCGTATTCAGCACCGGAGGCCGATGACGGCCCACTCGCGCTCGGCGGCCCGGCTCACGACATCGCCCCACTCGGTGACGAGGCGGGCGAAGGAGTCGAAGTCCGCGATCCAGCCCGTGAGTTCGGGCAGGTGGCGCTCGAAGGGGTCACGAAGGGACGAGAGGTGCGGCTCGGCCTGCGCCCAGAAGCGACGCAGCACCTCCACGTCCTCCGGCCTCAGCCAGAGCATGACGCCGGCTTCCCGGTGCCAGTCGTCCGGATGTGACACGACGGCCGCGCTGAAGGGCGGCTGATCCGGCGGCAGCAGCTCGTGATGGTGCTCACCCCAGAACAGCGGTGCGCCGAACTGGTCCAGGGCCTCCCGGAGCGGTGGGTCGACGAAGTCCCGCAGCTTGTCCCACCGTTCCCCCGCCCAGAAGTGCGCCTTGTACGAGGTCATCGTCGAGCGGAACTCGTACCGGGCCCACCACCGGTCCTCCGCCCCCTCCGGCCAGGTCCACCCCTCCGGCAGGTCGTAGTCGTACGCGTCCTCCGGCCCGAACGCGGCCACCTCGACCAGCTCGCCCCGCCGGTCGGCGGGCTGCGGCCGCAGCCAGGACCAGTCGACGATCAGCACCTCCATGCACACACCCATCCGCACACCCTACGAAAGCGGTAGGGGCGCGTCCGTTCCTGCCCTCGTCCAACCCATTGACGGGTCCATGCCCCTGCACAACCATCGCGTGGGAGCGCTCCCGTATGTCCCCTGCGAGCCAGGAGTGAACCATGCGACGTAGAGCAATTCCCCTGTTGGTCGCGGCAGTTGCTTTGGCGGCAGCCGCACTCACCGCCCCCGCGGCGACCGCCGACGAAGGCGCCGCCCCCGCGGCGACCGCCACCGACGCCGCCGCCCCCGCAGCCGGCGCCGACGACCGCCACAGACCCCGCCTGTACACCCCCGCAGCCAACCCCGAGGCCTACAGCCAGGCACTCGACCTCGCCCGCGCCGGCCTGTACCGCGACGCGGCCGGGATCCTCGCCATGGTCCGTACACCGCAGGCGGTCTGGTTCGGCGACCAGAGTCCGGCCGAGGTGGAACGCGAGGCGCGGCAGGTCGTGCGGGACGCGGCCGGCGCCACCGTCGTGTTCTCGCTGTACAACGTGCCGGGCCGGGACTGCTCCGGCTACTCGGGCGGAGGGGCCAACACCACCGCCGAGTACCAGGCGTGGATCGACGCCGTGGCCCGCGGCATCGGCCGCAGCGAGGCCATCGTGATCCTGGAGACCGACTCGCTCGCCCTGATCCCGAGCGACTGCGGCCAGGACGACGCGCAGGGCACGAAGACCGCCGCGCGCTACGCCGAAGTCAACTACGCCATCGACCGGTTGGAGCCGCTCAAGGGCACCAAGGTCTACCTGGACACCGGCCACGCCGCCTGGCACGGCCCCGCCTCCATCACGCCCCGCCTCGTCAAGGGCGGCATCGCGAAGGCGACCGGCTTCTTCACCAACGTCTCGAACTACCAGACGGACTCCGCCAACTCCTGGTTCGGCAAGCTCGTCTCGGCCTGTGTCGCGTACGTGGGAGAGGGCGGCGACGCCGCTCAGTGTCCGCACCAGTCCTGGCCCCGCGAGCAGGCGGATGCCTGGATCGCGGCCAACGTCCGCACTCCCTCGTACCAGTGGAAGCACTTCGTGACCGACTCCAGCCGCAACGGCCAGGGCCCGTGGGTCCCGCCGCCCGGGAAGTACACGGACCCGCAGGACTGGTGCAACCCGCCGAACCGCGGCCTGGGCGCGCGGCCCACGCTGAACACCGGCGACCCGCTGCACGACGCCCGACTGTGGATCAAGATCTCGGGTGAGTCCGACGGCCTGTGCCTGCGCGGTACGCCCGGACCCGAGGACCCGGAGCGGGGGATGGTGGACCCGAAGGCAGGCGACTGGTTCCGGGAGCAGGCGCTGGAGCTGGTGCGGCTGGCCAATCCGCCGATTCTGCCCGGCAGTTGATCGTTCGCGGGGAGTGACCCGCTGATCGTTCGCGGGGCGTGACCCACGAGTTTCTCCTTTCTGTGGACAAAGTATGGACGCTCAGCGACACCATCCCTACGCTGAGCGTCGCCCAGCCACAGAAGTCTGCGTTGACCACAGCGGAACCACGCAGGAGGAACCGTGGAGCCACGCCCCGCGCGCATGTCCCGCACCAGTCACAGCACCAGGCACACCAGACGCTTCAGCCGACGCAGGGCCCGAAGAGCCACCGGCCTTCTGCTGACCGCACTGCTCATGGGCGGTCTCGCCACCCCCGCGAGCGGCGCCGAGGAGAACGACGACCCCCGCCCCTTCGCCGATCTGCCCCCGCAGGAACCCGGCGTCACCCTCCGCGTATTCGACGTGCAGCGGCGCCTGGAGAAGATCTGCGATCTCAAACCGGCCCAGACGCCGAACGTGGACAAGCTGATTCCGGCCGCCGACTGGACCTCGACCGAAGGCTTCGGGTTCTCCGACAACTTCGTCAGCCAGATCATCGGCAATCTGAACGTCCCCGAGGCCGGCACCTACGGCTTCCGGCTCATCAGCGACGACGGCTCCCGGCTCTTCCTCGGCGACCAGCAGGTCATCGACCACGACGGGCTGCACGGAGCCGAGCCCAAGGATGGTGAGATCACCCTCAACGCCGGCTACACGGCGCTCAGGATCGACCACTTCGACGCGGGCGGCGGCCAGCAGGTCACCCTGCAGTGGAAGCCGCCGGGCGCCACCGGCTTCACCACCGTCCCGACCGAGGTCCTGAGCACGGACGCCGGTGTCGTACGGGTCACCGCGCCGGGCCGCAAGGAGTGCGAGGGCACCTACGACACCCCGGGCGACGGGCTGCCCCTCGAGGAGGTCAACCCCGGCTACCAGCTCACGAATCTGCGCCCGCCGGGCTTCGAGCCGCAGGTGTCCGCGATGGACTGGCTGCCCGACGGCCGGCTCGCGATCACCACCTGGGGCGGCAGCACCGAGACCAAGGGCGAGGTGTATCTGCTCGACAACGTTGCCGGGACGACCGGGCCCGACAAGGTCACGTACAAGAAGATCGCCGAAGGGCTCAAGGAGCCGATGGGGATCAAGTACGTGGACGGCAAGCTGTACGTGTCCGAGAAGCACCAGCTCACCGAGCTGTCGGACACCAATGGTGACGATGTCGTCGATGCCACGAAGAAGATCGCCTCGTGGCCGTACGGCGGGAACTTCCACGAGTTCGCCTTCGGGCTGCTCTACGACAAGGGCGACTTCTATCTGAACCTGTCGGTGGCGATCAACTACGGCGGCGCCACCACCGATCCCCAGCCCGCGCCGAACCGCGGCACCACGATCAAGGTCAACAAGGCCACGGGGAAAGTCAGTTACGTCGCGGGCGGCCTGCGCACCCCGAACGGGATCGGGCGCGGCCCCGACGGTGATCTCTTCGTCACCGACAACCAGGGCGGCTGGCTGCCGGCGTCCAAGCTGATGCACATCAAGCAGGATCGGTTCTTCAACCACTACATGAACCCGGACGGCCCGTTCGACGACCAGCCGGTGAGCAAGCCCGCGCTCTGGCTGCCGCAGAACGAGATCGCCAACTCGCCCTCCACGCCTCTGCGGTTGAAGAAGGGGCCGTTCGCCGGACAGATGGTGTTCGGTGACGTCACGTACGGCGGGCTGCAGCGCGCCGATCTGGAGAAGGTCGACGGCGAGTACCAGGGCGCGGTCTTCCGGCACACCCAGGGCCTCGAATCCGGGATCACGCGCATCAGCGAAGGCCCGGACGGCGCGCTGTACGTCGGCGGCCTCGGGGCCGACGGCAACTGGGGCCAGACCGGGAAGCTGCGCTTCGGTCTGCAGAAGCTGACGCCCAACGGCAAGACGGCCTTCGACATCAAGACGATGCGCGCCACCACCGACGGCTTCGAACTCACCTACACCAAGCCGCTGTCGGCCGAGACCGCCGCCAAGCTGACCGACGGCGCCTACTCCGTCGAGCAATGGCGGTACGCGCCGACCCCGGCGTACGGCGGCCCCAAGGTCGACGAGGAGTCGCTGCTGGTCACGTCGGCCACGCTGTCGGACGACCGGCGCAAGGTGCGGCTCACCATCCCCGGCCTGAAGTCGGACCGGGTGGTGCACGTCCGCTCGCCGCGGCCGTTCTCCGCCGAGGGCGGCGAGCAGCTGTGGTCCACGGAGGCCTGGTACACGCTCAACGCCAAGCCGGGACCCGACGACCGCGCGACGACCTACGACGCCGAGTCCGCACAGCTCGGCGGCAGCGCCCGCTTCGACAACGAGCACGCCGGATACACCGGCGGCGGTTTCGTGGCCGGGTTCGGCAACCAGGGCGCGAGCGCGTCCTTCTCCGTGGACGTGGCGGAGGGCGGTCCGTACGACGTCGGCCTGCGCTACGCCAACGGCCCGCACCCCGCCCCCGGTACGAAGACGGTCTCGGTCTCCGTCAACGGCGGCGATCCGCGCCAGGTGGCCCTGCCCACCACCGTCGAGTGGAACCGCTGGTCCACACAGACGGAGCGCCTGAACCTGCGCGAGGGCCGCAACACGATCACGTACGCCGTACGCGAGGGCGACATCGGGCACGTCAACCTCGACGCGATCGACCTGCGGAAACCGGGGGAGCGCCGGCAGCTCTTCGACGGCGGCAGCATCGCCACGGCCTGGCAGCACACGGACGGCCGCAGCCCCGAGTGGCCGCACACCGCCGAGAAGTCGATGGAGGTGTGCTGCGGTGACCTCCGTACGAAGGAAGCCTTCAAGGACTTCAGGATGCATGTCGAGTTCCGCGTGCCCAAGCTGCCGGACGACGTGACCGGCCAGGACCGCGGCAACAGCGGGGTGTACATCCAGGAGCGGTACGAGGTGCAGATCCTCGATTCGTTCGGGGACACCACACCGGCCAACAACGAAGCGGGCGCGATCTATCTGAAGAAGCCCGCCGACTTCAACATGGCCACCGCACCCGAGACCTGGCAGTCCTACGACATCACCTTCCGCGCGGCACGCTTCGACGCGGACGGCAAGAAGACGGAGGACGCCCGGATCACGGTGATCTGGAACGGCCGCAAGGTCCACGACAATGTCGCCATCGACGGACCCACCGGTGCGGGCCTGCCCGAGACACCGGCCGCCGGGGCGATCAAGCTGCAGGACCATGGCAACAAGGTGCGGTTCCGGAATGTGTGGGTGGAGCCGCTGAGCTGACCGTCGGGTGCGGGTCCGGGACCAAAGTCCCGGACCCGCACGCGCGGCGGCGGGGCGGAAGGGACTTCTGCCGGACGAAATGATCGATCAAACGGTGTGCAATGGAGGGGTAGCTTCCTTCACTGTCGCCGGGAGTCTGTCGTGGGTGTCGTCGAAAAGCGCGGGTTCTGCACCCTGTGCAAGTCCCGCTGTGGCGCGATCTTCACTGTCGAGAACGGCCGCCTCACCGGCGTACGCCCCGACCCCGAGCACCCCACCGGCGCCGCGATGTGCCCCAAGGGCCGCGCCGCCCCGGAGATCGCCCACAGCACCCGCCGGCTCACCACACCCCTGCGCCGCACCCGCCCCAAGTCCGACCCGGACCCCGGCTGGGAGCCCGTCACCTGGGACGAGGCCCTCGACGACATCGCCGCCCGGCTCACCGCGTACGCCGCCGAGACCGGACCCGAGTCCGTGGCCTTCGGCGTCGCCACCCCGAGCGGCACGATGGTCTCCGACGCGACCGAGTGGATCGAGCGGTTCGTCCGCGGCTTCGGCAGCCCGAACACCGTCTACAGCGCCGAGCTCTGCAACTGGCACAAGGACGTCGCCCACACCTTCACCTTCGGCACGCCGATCCCGCCCCCGGACTACGCGCACGCCGACCTCGCCCTCCTGTGGGGCTTCAACCCGGCCAAGACCTGGCTCTCCCAGTCCGCCGCCGTCTCCGCCGCGCAGGCCAACGGCATGAAGCTCGCCGTGATCGACCCCCGCCGCTCCACCAGCGCGCTCGGCGCCGACCAGTGGCTGCGCATCCGCCCGGGCACCGACGCGGCGCTCGCGCTCGGCCTCGCGCATCTGCTCATCCAACAGGGCCGCTACGACGAGGAGTTCGTCCGCGCCTGGACCAACGGGCCTTTGCTGGTACGCGAGGACGACGGGCGCTTCCTCGACGCGGCCGACTTCGTCGAGGGCGGCGAGGGCTTCGTGGTCTGGAACGAGGAGACCGGCGCGGCCGAGACGTACGACACCCGCCACCCCGCAGGCCGCCCTTCCCGGTTCGCCCTGCGCGGCACCCACTACATACCGACCCGCACCGGCGGCGTCACCTGCGTACCGGCCTTCCAGCACTACGCGGACGCCTGCGCCGAGTGGACCCCTGACCGGGTCGCCCGGACGACCTGGATCCCCGAGCGCGAGATCCGCGCGCTCGCCGACCAGATCGGTGCGGCCCACTCCGTTGCCTACTACGGCTGGACGGGCGTCGCACAGAGCGAGAACGCCACCCAGACCGAACGCGCCCTCGCCACCCTCTACGCCCTGACCGGCTCGTACGACACGCGCGGCGGCAACCACGTCTCGCCCCCGCCGCCGTTCCGCCCGGCCGCCGGACAGCTGGCCCCCGAGCAGCGCGCCAAGGCCCTCGGCCTCGACCGCCACCCGCTCGGCCCGCAGGCCTCGGGTTATGTGAACGCGGGCGACCTGTGCAAGGCGATCGAGAGCCAAGACCCCTATCCCGTACGGGCGTTGGTCTGCTTCGGCTCCAACCTCGTCGTCGCCCAGCCCGACTCCGAACGCGTCGCCCGCGCGCTGCGGAAGCTCGACTTCCAGGTGCACCTGGACCTCTTCGAGAACCCCACGAGTGCCACCGCCGACTACCTCCTGCCCGTCAACAGCTCCTACGAGCACGAGGGGCTGCGCTTCGGCTTCGAGATCGGCCACCGTGCCCAGGAGCAGGTGCAGCTCAGGCCCCGGATGGTCGAGCCGCAGGGGGACACGCGCTCCGACACCGAGGTGGTGTTCGCGCTCGCCTGCCGGATGGGTATGGCGGAGCAGTTCTTCGGCGGGGACATCGAAGCCGCCTGGAACTGGCAGCTGGAGCCCCTCGGCCTGACCGCCGCCGCCCTGCGCGAGCAGCCGGGCGGGGTGCGGGTTCCGCGGCCGGTCGAGTACCGCAAGTACGCATCCGGCGACACAGTCGGCTCTGTCGGCTTCAATACCCCGACCCGCCGCGTCGAGCTCTACTCGCAGCGGCTCCTGGAGCACGGCTACCCCGCCGTGCCGCGGCACCGCGAACCGGCCGCCCCCTCACGGGAGTTCCCGCTCGTCCTCACCAACGCCAAGCACGGCTACTTCGTGCACAGCCAGCAGCGCGGCCTGACGACGCTGCGCCGCCGCGCCGCCGACCCGTGCCTGGACCTCAGCCCCGAGGCGGCCGCAGCCCGCGGGATCACCGAAGGCCAGTGGGTGGAGCTCACCACCCGTCGCGGCTCCATCCGGCTGCGCGCCCGCTTCGACGACTCACTGCACCCGTCGGTCGTCGTCGGCGAGTACGGCTGGTGGCAGGCGGCCACCGACCTCGCGCTGCCCGCCGCCGATCCGCTCAGCGGACTCGGCAGCAACTACAACCGGCTCGTGGACCACGCGGAGGTCGATCCGCTGAGCGGTTCGGTTCCGCTCAGGTCGCAGGTGTGCGAGGTGCGGCCGCTCGTGACGGACGACGGCGCCTGGACGGGCCGCCGCACCTTCACCGTCACGGCCTGCGGCCAGGAGGGCCGTGGCGTACGCACCCTCTCCCTCGCCCCGGCCGACGGCGGCCGGCTGCCCGACTACCGTCCGGGCCAGCATCTGACCGTCCGCGCACCTCAGGGCGACCTCGCCCGCAGCTACTCGCTGACCGGACCGGCGCACGACGCCGACCGCGCGGTGTACACCCTGGCCGTCCGCCGTATCGCCGAGGGCGCCTTCTCCTCGTACGTCCATGACGGACTACGCATCGGCGACCGGCTCGAACTCGACGCGCCCGGCGGGGTGTTCAGCATCCCGACGCACACGGATACGCCGGTCGTCCTGGTCGCGGGCGGCATCGGGATCACCCCGTTCCTCAGCTACCTGGAGACGCTCGCCGCGACCGGCGGCACCGTCCCCGAGGTCGTCCTCCACTACGGCAACGCGCACGGCGAGGACCACCCGTTCCGCGACCGCCTGCGCGAACTGCGCTCGCGCCTTCCGCAGTTGCGCCTGGTCGACTACTACGCGAACCCCTTCCCGTACGAGAAGGAGGGACGCGACTTCGACCGGCGTGGCTTCATCGGGGTGGACGACATCGCCCCTCGGCGGATTCTCGAAGCGCGGGCCCGCTTCTACTTCTGCGGCCCCCAGCCGATGATCGAGGCGCTGACCGCCGGCCTGCGGGAGCGGGGCGTACCGCGCTTCGAGATCTTCAGCGAGAAGTTCCGCGCTGCCCAGCGCGAGATCACCGTGCCCGACGACGCCCGCTTCACCGTGCGGTTCGCCCGCTCGGGGCGCGAGGTGGAGTGGACGCCGCGCGACGGTTCGCTGCTCGAACTGGGCGAGCGGGCCGGGGTGAGGATGTCCTCCGGCTGCCGGGTCGGCCAGTGCGAGAGCTGCGCGTGCGCTGTCCTGAAGGGCGACGTGGCCCACCGGGTCGTACCGTCGGACGACCTTCCGGAGTCGGACGCGCTGACGTGTCAGTCGGTGCCGGTGTCGGATGTGGTGCTCGACGCGTAGTGGGCACCTTGCGAGCCGCGAAGGGCATGTCCTTCAAGGGAGTTGCCCGGCAAGCCGGACGGTCACCGGGCCCGCGCGCCCGGTCCGCCCGGTCCGCGATCTATCCTCGCGGGCATGACATCACGCGCAGTCATCCGGGAAGAGACCGCCGGCGACCACCAGGACGTGCGCGAGGTGCACGCGCGCGCCTTCGGCGACGGTGGGCGGGTGCCCGGTCTTGTGGGCGCACTTCGTGCGGGACAGGCCGCGTTGGCGCCGCTGTCCTTCGTCGCCACCGTCGACGAACAGGTCGTCGGGCATGTCCTGCTGAGCGGGACGCGACTGGACGCCCCGCGCCGGATCGTGGACGTCCTGTCGCTGTCACCGCTGGGCGTGCTCCCGGCGTTCCAGGGCCAGGGCATCGGCACCCGGCTGGTCGAGCACGGCCTCGCGGCGGCCGACCGTCAGGGTGTGCCGCTGGTGTTCCTGGAGGGCTCGCCGCACTACTACGGCAAGCGAGGCTTCGAGCGGGCCGACGCGGCCGGCTTCCGTTCGCCGTCGCTGCGCATCCCCGAACCCGCGTTCCAGGTGGCCCGGCTGTCCGCGTACGAACCGTGGATGACGGGCACGTTCGTCTACTCCGAGCCCTTCTGGGCCTTCGACTGCGTCGGACTGCGCGACCCTGGGGAGTGACCGGCCGGGCAACCCCGGGAAGTGACCGGCCGGGCGACCCCGGGAAGTGACCGGCCGGGCGGCCCCGGGAAGTGACCGGCCGGGCGACCCCGGGGAGTGACCGGCCGAGCGGAGCCGGAGGGAGTCCGGCTGCCAGGGGCGGCCGCCGGTATCCGCGGTGATGCGACGAAGAGCACAGCCCTCGCCCGGGCCCACCGCCTGACCTGCGGGTTAAGGTGCGCCCGTGACAACGCAGACACCTCCCGGTTGGTACGCCGACCCTCAGGGCACCCCGCAGACCCTCCGCTGGTGGGACGGCCATCAGTGGACGGCCCACACCTCGCCCGCCCAGGGTCAGGTGCCCGCCCAGCCCGCGAGCCCCTACGACGCGCATCAGGTGCAGCGCCAGGTGCAGCAGCAGGCGGGTGTCACGGCCACCGGCCAGGGCGGCGGCACCCTGTTCAGCGAGCCCGTGCTCGTGGTGAACCAGAAGGCCAAGCTGGTCGAGCTCACCAACGAGTACGCGGTCTACGACCAGCAGGGCAACACCCTCGGCTCGGTCGTCCAGGTCGGCCAGTCCACCGCCCGCAAGGTGCTGCGGTTCGTCGCCAGCGTCGACCAGTTCATGACGCACAAGCTGGAGATCCGCGACGCGTACGGCCAGCCGGTCATGCGGCTGACGCGCCCGGCCAAGTTCGTGAAGTCGCGCGTGATCGTCGAGGCCGCGAACGGGCAGCCGATCGGCGAGATCGTGCAGCAGAACGCCATCGGCAAGATCAACTTTGCGATCGTGGTGAACGGCCAGCAGATCGGCGCCATCAAGGCCGAGAACTGGCGCGCGTGGAACTTCGCGATCGTCGACCACACGGACACCGAGATAGCGCGGATCACGAAGACGTGGGAGGGCCTGGCCAAGACCATGTTCACCACCGCCGACAACTACGTGCTCCAGATCCACCGCCCGCTCCAGGACCCGCTCCTGAGCCTGGTGGTGGCCACGGCCCTCACCGTGGACACGGCGCTGAAGCAGGACGCGCGCGGGTTCGGCTGACGGACCCGGTGGGCCCGCGCTCCACAGGCGGCGGCCACAGGGGCTCCGACCGCCCGCGGACGCGCGGGCTCTAGCCGAACGCCCGCAGGATCCGCTCCGCCGCCAGCGTAGGAGTCAACTCGCCCTCGCGGACCTGCCGTTCGAGGTCCGGGGCGAGGTCCCGGACGGCCGGGTGGGACGTGAGGCGGCCCAGGAGTTCGTCGCGGACCATCGACCAGGTCCAGTCGACCTGCTGGGAGCGTCGCTTGTCCGCCAGGCGCCCCGTCGACTCCAGGAGCGTGCGGTGCTGCTCCAGGCGGTCCCACACCGTGTCCAGGCCCGTAGATTCGCGGGCGCTGCACGAAAGGACCGGGGGAGTCCACGCCGCATCCGCAGGGTGCATGAGCCGGAGCGCGCCCGACAGCTCGCGCGCCGCCGCCTTCGCGTCGCGTTCGTGCGGGCCGTCCGCCTTGTTGACCGCGATCACGTCGGCCAGTTCCAGGACGCCCTTCTTGATGCCCTGCAGCTGGTCGCCGGTGCGGGCCAGGGAGAGCAGCAGGAAGGAGTCGACCATGTTCGCGACCGTCGTCTCCGACTGGCCGACGCCCACCGTTTCGACGAGGACGACGTCGTAGCCCGCCGCCTCCATCACCACCATCGACTCGCGTGTCGCCTTCGCCACACCGCCCAGCGTCCCCGCGGAGGGGGACGGCCGGACGAAGGCCGACGGGTCGACCGACAAGCGCTCCATACGCGTCTTGTCGCCCAGGATCGAGCCGCCCGTGCGGGTCGATGACGGGTCCACGGCGAGGACCGCGACCCGGTGGCCGAGACCCGTCAGCATCGTGCCGAACGCGTCGATGAACGTCGACTTGCCGACACCGGGCACCCCGGAGATCCCGATCCGCCGCGCGTTCCCGCTGTGCGGAAGCAGCGCGGTCAGCAACTCCTGGGCAAGCGCCCGGTGTTGCGGACGGGTGGACTCGACGAGGGTGATCGCGCGCGCGATGAACGCCCGCTTCCCGTCGAGCACACCCTTGACGTACGCATCAAGATCGATCTTCGGCATGGACTGACTGTGCCCTCCGCCCGCCTGCTCGCGCTACTCGTGCCCGAGCGACGCCGACAACCGCTCGACGAGGTCGTACGCCGCATCCGGAATCACCGTGCCCGGCGGGAAGACCGCCGCCGCGCCCATCTCCAGGAGCGTGGGCACGTCCTGCGGCGGGATCACGCCGCCCACCACGATCATGATGTCCTCGCGGCCCTCCTCGGCGAGTGCTTCCCGCAGCGCCGGTACGAGGGTGAGGTGACCGGCCGCCAGCGAGGAGACGCCGACGATGTGCACGTCCGCCTCGACGGCCTGCCGGGCGACCTCGGCCGGCGTCTGGAACAGCGGGCCGACGTCCACGTCGAAGCCCAGGTCGGCGAACGCGGTGGCGATCACCTTCTGGCCGCGGTCGTGCCCGTCCTGGCCCATCTTGGCGACCAGGATGCGCGGCCTGCGGCCCTCGGCCTCGTCGAACGCGTCGACCAGGGCCCGGGTGCGGTCCACGTTCGGCGACTCGCCTGCTTCGTTGCGGTACACGCCGGAGATCGTACGGATCTGGCCCGCGTGCCGCCCGTACACCTTCTCCAGTGCGTCGGAGATCTCACCGACGGTGGCCTTGGCGCGGGCCGCGTTCACGGCCAGTTCGAGGAGGTTCCCGGAGCCGCCCGCCGCCTCGGTCAGCGCCCGCAGCGAGTCCTGGCACGCCTGCTCGTCCCGCTCCGCCCGCAGCCGGCGCAGCTTCTCGATCTGCTGGGTGCGCACCGAGGAGTTGTCGACCTTGAGGACGTCGATCTGCTCGTCGGTCTCCACGCGGTACTTGTTCACGCCGATGACGGGCTGGCGTCCGGAGTCGATACGGGCCTGGGTGCGCGCGGCCGCCTCCTCGACGCGGAGCTTCGGAATGCCCGCGTTGATGGCCTGCGCCATACCGCCGGCGGCCTCGACCTCCTGGATGTGCTGCCATGCGCGCCGCGCGAGGTCGTACGTCAGCTTCTCGACGTACGCGCTGCCGCCCCACGGGTCGATCACGCGCGTGGTCCCCGACTCCTGCTGGAGCAGGAGCTGGGTGTTGCGGGCGATGCGCGCCGAGAAGTCGGTGGGGAGGGCCAGGGCCTCGTCGAGCGCGTTGGTGTGCAGCGACTGCGTGTGGCCCTGCGTCGCCGCCATCGCCTCGACGCACGTACGCGTCACGTTGTTGAACACGTCCTGCGCGGTCAGCGACCAGCCCGAGGTCTGCGAATGGGTGCGCAGGGAGAGGGATTTGGCGTTCTTCGGGTCGAACTGCTTGACCAGCTTCGCCCACAGGAGGCGTGCGGCCCGCAGCTTGGCGACCTCCATGAAGAAGTTCATGCCGATCGCCCAGAAGAAGCTCAGGCGCGGCGCGAACGCGTCCACGTCCAGGCCCGCCTCCTGCCCGGCCCGCAGATACTCCACACCGTCCGCGAGCGTGTACGCCAGCTCCAAGTCGGCCGTCGCGCCCGCCTCTTGGATGTGGTAACCCGAGATGGAGATCGAGTTGTAGCGCGGCATCCGCTGCGAGGTGTACGCGAAGATGTCGGAGATGATCCGCATCGACGGCTTCGGCGGATAGATGTAGGTGTTGCGGACCATGAACTCTTTGAGGATGTCGTTCTGGATGGTCCCCGCGAGCTTCTCGGGCGGTACGCCCTGTTCCTCCGCCGCCACGATGTAGAGCGCGAGGATCGGAAGCACCGCGCCGTTCATCGTCATCGAGACGGTCATCTTGTCCAGTGGGATGCCGTCGAACAGTTGGCGCATGTCGAGGATCGAGTCGATCGCCACACCCGCCATGCCGACGTCACCGGTCACGCGCGGGTGATCGCTGTCGTAACCGCGGTGGGTCGGCAGGTCGAAGGCGACCGACAGGCCCTTCTGGCCCGCCGCGAGATTGCGGCGGTAGAAGGCGTTGGACTCCTCGGCCGTGGAGAAGCCGGCGTACTGCCGGATCGTCCAGGGCTGGTTCACGTACATCGTCGGGTACGGGCCGCGCAGATACGGGGCCATGCCCGGGTGCGTCCCGAGGAAGTCGAGGCCTTCCAGGTCCTCGCCCGTGTACAGCGGCTTGACCGCGATGCCCTCCGGGGTCTCCCAGAGCAGCTCGCCGTCGTCCTTGCCGGTGGACTCCTCAACAGCCCTGCGCCACGCGTCCGTCGACGCCTCGGGCGTCGGGCTCCCGAGGTCGATCCCGGTGAAGTCGGGGATTCCCATCAGGACACTCCCAGGCGGTCGAGGGTGGAGGTGAGGACATCCACGGCGTCACAGCCGGCGAAGACATAGGCGTCGACACCTTCGTACGAGGAAGGCTTCCCGGCGAGGAACACGTACTCGGCGCCCGCCGCCTTCAGTTCCGCGGCGGTCGTGGCCGCCTGCTCCTCGTACAGGGAGTCGCTGGAGCACAGGCAGACGATCCGCGCGCCGGACTCCTCGAACTCCCCGGTGACGGGCTCGATCCCGCCGGCCTGGAAGAGGTTCGAGGCGAAGGTGGCGCGGGCCGTGTGCGCGGCGGCCGGGCCGAGCGTCGCGAGGAAGACCTTGGGGCGTGCGCCGGTCTCGCTCAGATGCCGGTCGGAGCGGGCGCGCAGGCGCTCGTACGCCTCGTCCCTGCTCACCCGGGGCAGTCCGCCGCGCGGGCCGGTCGGCGCGGACTCGCGCTCGACGGGCTTCTCGGCGAGGTGCGGGAACTCGCTGACGCCCGTGACGGGCTCCTTGCGGGTGGCGAGCTTCTTGCTGCGCACGGCCCAGGTCTCGGCGATCCGGTCCTTCAGGAAACCCTCGCGCAGCGCGGCCGCCTGGCCGCCCGCACGCTCGATCTCCTGGAAGAACTCCCAGCCCGCGTGCGCGAGTCGATGGGTGAGCTGCTCCACGTACCAGGAGCCGCCCGCCGGGTCGATCACCCGGGCCAGGTGCGACTCCTCCAGGAGGATGGTCGAGGTGTTGCGCGCGATACGGCGCGCGAAGGCGTCCGGCAGGCCGAGCGCGTGGTCGAAGGGGAGCACGGTCACCGACTCGGCGCCGCCGACTCCGGCCGCGAGCGTGGCGACCGTCGTACGGAGCATGTTCACCCACGGGTCGCGGCGGCTCATCATCACCGAGGACGTGACCGCGTGCTGCTTCTGCGCGCCCTCGGCGTTGCAGACCTCGGCGACGCGGGCCCAAAGGCGGCGCGCGGCACGGAACTTGGCGATGGTCAGGAACTGGTCGGCGGTCGCCGCGTAACGGAACTCCAGCTGCCCGACGGCCTGTTCGGCGCTCAGGCCCGCATCGGTGAGCTCCCGCAGATACGCCACCGCGGTCGCCATCGAGGCGCCGAGCTCCTGCCCGGCCGAGGCACCGGCCTCGTGGTACGGCAGGGCGTCCACAGTGAGGGCGCGCAGACCGGGGAACTGCCCGGAGCGTGCGTACTCGACGATCGGCGCGAAGTCCTGCACCTGCCCCGAGCGCGCCTCGTACCCGAGCGGATCGCCGCCCAGATTGCCCTGTACGTCGGCTGCGGGCGTGCCACGTTCGCTGTGCAGCCGCAGCAACTCGGCGGCGGCCACGGGGAACTCCGCGCCGGAGTCGAGGACGACCGGCGCGAGGTCGAGGTAGACCCCGTCGAGGGCCCGCTCCAGACCGGCGAGGGGCAGACCGCCCTCGCCGACGGCGAGCCACAGCGAGGTGACGCCGTTCTCCAGGTCGCCGAGCAGGGCTTCGTTCGCGCGTACGGCATCGGGGTGGCTGTGCCGCTGCCGTACGTCCCAGCCGCCGGAGGCGTTGCCCTCGGGGCGGGCGCCTCGTACGTACGGCGCGAACCCGGGCAGGCCGGGCTCCGCCTCGGCGGAGGTGTACAGGGGCCGGGTGGTGAGCCCGTCCTCGAGCTTGGTGGAGAGGGCATCCTCGGCGGCATCGCCCGAGACTTCCTTGCCCGACTTGCGCAGTACGCCTTCCACGAGGCGCTGCCACTGCTCATGGGTCGCATCAGGGAACTCGGCGGCCAGGGAGAGCCCGTCGTCAGGCAGGACCGTCATGCTCGGATGTTAGCCGTCGTTAGCAAAGGAGCAGGAGAGGGCAGGGCTGTGACCTTGCCCTCTCCTGGCTGGGGTTGATCCTTGACGCGATCTGCACTACTGGCAGGTAACCAAGGTGGTCAGGGCCGCGCGCGCCGCCGTGCCCGGGCCGCTGCGCGGGAACGCGCCGCCGTGCCCGGCGGCACGCGGCGGTGACGCAGCCAGGCCGGGCGCGGTACGGGCATGGGGTCGATCGGGCCGCCCTTGCGGTGCTCCAGGAGGATGCCGTGGAAGACGAGCCGGGTCAGGCCGACCGCGATCAGGGCCTCGGCCCAGTAGAAGGCGCCGTAGTCGAGGAGCGAGCCGTTCGGCGGCGAGCCGGGCGCGGCGTTGCGCAGTCCCACCAGGGCGAACAGGCTCGCGGCCATCCAGCCGAGCGCCGGCCAGACCAGGCCGCGCCGCTGCCGTACGACCAGACCGCAGGCCACCACGACCGAGAGGCCGATGCACCACATCGCACCCGCCATGAACCAGGCCATCAGGAACGTGCTGCGCGAGCGCGTCACCTGGCTGTCCACCGCGGCCACCTCGAAGGCGTAGCCGGCGGCCTTGGTGTGCAGCCTGAAGTCCGGGTCCTGGTCGCGCAGGTGCAGCGCGAGCGGCACCTGCGTGCCGCCCACGGTGGCGCGCACGACCAGGGAGACGCGGTAGCGGTCGAACGGGTAGTCCGAGGAGGTGCCCTCGCGCAGGGCCAGGGTCAGATCGCGCACGCGCGACAGGCTGTGCGCCTTGAAGGTCAGATGCTCCTGGCCGGGGGAGTTGCTGACCACGGTGAGATCCGCGCGGGGCGCGCCCGCCGCGTCCGCGTACGCGCCGCGCGGGTCCGCCGTGACCCGCAACGCGAGGGTGCGCCCCTCGGGGTCGGTGCGGTGCACGGTCGCGCCCACGTCGACGCGGTCCACAGCCGCGGCGTCGCCCACCGTCAGGGTCCGGGTGCGCGAGGACCGCTCCTGTACGTACATGGCGACCCCGAGCGCGAACATGAGGCACAGCGCCCCGGCCCCGACGGCGAGGCGCCGCCACGGCAGCTCGCCCCACGTCCGCCGCGCACGGCGGTAGCGCCGGCGCAGGGCGCTCACCGGCTGGTGGGGGTCGACCGGAGCGGGCATACCTCCGATCCTCGGGCGAGGCGCGGGGCCTCGCCACGTGAGCGGGGCGCCGTACAGGCAGCGCTCGGGCCTGCCTCAGGGATCAGGCCTCAGCCGATCTCGTACTCGAACCAGATCCGGTGGGTCCCGTCCGCGTCGATGGCGAGGCCACCGCCGCCGGTGATCCCCGACAGCTCACCGGTGCTGCTCGCCGGGACGATGGTGAAGTACTCGCCGAGGCGTGAGGTGTCGCCCTCGCCCGCCGTCGTGGCCGCGTGGGCGAAGTTGAAGGTGCCGGAGCGGCCGCCGACCGTGCCCTCGAAGGACTCCATGGCCACGTAGGTGCCGATGCCGCTGGTCTGGTCGTACGCGGCGGTGAACAGCGTCGTCGAGCGGCCCGTGATCTCGCCCTCGAAGTGCTTCTCGATCGTGGCCACGCCGGTGGGCACGGCGGTGGTCACCTCCTGAGGCACGACCACATCGGCAGGCACGAAGGACTTCACCGTGAACGTTCCCGTAGCTCTCATGCGGCCGATCGTAGGGGCGGGCACTGACAAGGGCGTGTACGAGGGGGAGGCGCGGCCGGGCGCGCATGGACGCAGGGGCCCGCACGGGGACCGGCGCACCGGCCGGACAGAGAGCGGTGGAGCGGCCGGGGGCGGATACGGGATCCGCCCCCGGCCGGGGTCCGCGTCAGGGCATCGACAGGAGCGCGCTGCTCGCGACGCGGCGGTCCTGGAGCGGTCTGAGAGCCAGACGCACCAGGGCCAGCGCGTTGTCGTCGCCGGCGATGCGGTTCGCGCTGAGCCGGGCGCACGTCAGGCACTGGTGGATGAGCATCCACTCGCCGTCCGTCCGTACGGTCAGGCCCAGCGGCTCCATCCGGCCGCCGCAGCCCGCGGCGCGGTCGCCGGGGATGCGGTGGTCGACATGGAGGCTGGTCAGGCAGTTCGGGCAATGGTTGCGGTGTGCGGTGCCGGGCGCGACGAGCGAGACGTCGAGCCGGCAGCCCACACACCGGAAGTCATGGGCCCGATGGCGTCCCGCGGTGTGCAGGACGTCCTTGTGGCGCTGGTTCCGTCTGTGCTGTTCGCGACGGGTGCGGCGTGGCATGGCTGTGTCCTTCCGAGTCCGCGACGGGCGTTCAGAGCGAGCCGAACGCTTCGAGCGGGAACGGGGGATCGGCCAGCGGCCGCACGGCCATCCGCATCAGCATGAGCTGGTTGTCGTCCCCGCAGACCGGGTCCGAACTGAGCTCGCCGCAGCGGACGCAGCGGTGGACGAGCGTCCAGTCGCCGGTGCGCAGGACCGCGATGGCGATGGGGCTCATGCGTGCGCCGCACTCGGAAGGACCGCCCTCGATCTGGTCGAGGACGTGCCGGGAGTGCAGACAGGACGGGCAGTGATTGCGTCGCGTCCCGTCGGCGGACTTGGCCGAGACGGTCAGTCCGCACCGTACGCAGGTGAAGGTGCCGATGCCGAAGGCGGCGCCGGTGGTGTGGTGCTGGTGTGCGAGGTGATCGCTGGACACCCGGGTGCTCCTTGCTGAGAAGTGTGCGATGACAGCAAGAGCAGGCCGAGCGGCCTCGGAGGCGGCGGCGGTTACGCGAAAGACGTAAACGGGATCGCAAGGGCGCGAGGCGCGCTCGGCGCAAGGCGGGTCATCAAGACACCTCTTCCATGACAGGGCACAGGGAGCGAACGGTTCGCCCGGCGGATCAAGCGAACCGTGCGGCACGAGGCCGCGTCCACCGATTTTTCGCGCCGGATCTCCGGGTTCTCGCGCCGGATCCCCCGAGGTCCGGTCATTGAGGACGGCACCTGTCCGCATGCCCCGCTAACGTGCTGAACATGACGGCAGCGAAGAAGGCCCAAGGCCCGGTCCTCACGACGCGTGCGCTCAACCGCGCCACCCTGGAACGGCAGTTGCTGCTGCGGCGGCACACCATGAAGCCCGCCGGCGCGGTCGCGCATCTGCTCGGACTGCAGGCGCAGAACGTCAAGCCGCCGTACTACGCGCTGGCCGCCCGCCTCGACGGGTTCGACCCCGAGGAGTTCTCGGGCCTGATGGCCTCGCGCGAACTCGTCCGGATCGTCACCATGCGCTCCACGATCCACACGCACACCGCGGACGACGCGCTGGCCCTGCGCCGGTTGGTCCAGCCGGCGCGGACCCGCGAGCTGAACCTGTTCCGCAAGGGTCTGGCCGGTGTCGACCTCGATCAACTGGCCGTACAGGCGAAGGAGTTGGTGGAGGAGCAGCCCCGTACGCTCAAGCAGCTGCGCGAAGTGCTCCTGGAGACCTGGCCGGACGCCGACCCGCAGGCGCTGGGCCTCGCGGCCCGCTGTCTGCTGCCGCTGGTGCAGATCACCCCGCGCGGCCTGTGGCGGCAGAGCGGCGGGGTCTTCCTGACGACCCTGACGCACTGGCTCGGCAGGGACGACGAGCCGGAAGCGTCCCCGGACGACACGGTCCTGCGCTACCTCGGTGCCTTCGGACCGGCCTCGGTGAAGGACTTCCAGACCTGGAGCGGTCTGACGCGGATGCGCGAGGTCTTCGAGCGCCTGCGGCCCGGGCTGTCGGCCTTCCGTGACGAGAACGGCGTCGAGCTCTTCGACCTCCCGGACGCCCCGCGCCCCGACGCGGACACCCCCGCACCGGCCAGGCTGCTGCCGGAGTTCGACAACCTGCTGCTCTCGCACGCGGACCGCAGCCGCGTCGTACGGCCCGAGCACAAGGGCCGCACCTGGGCGGGCAACTTCGCGTACTCGGTCTTCCTGATCGACGGCTTCCTGGCCGGGACCTGGGCCATGACCGAGGAGAAGGACAGGGTGACGGTCACGTTCGAGCCCTTCGACAAGCTCACCAAGTCCCAGAAGGCGGAACTGGAGGCGGAGGCCGCCCAGTTGCTCGAAGGCCCGATGGGCCTCGGGCTGCCCTACGACATCGGATACGGGCAGGTCGTACGCACGCAGTGACACGGTGGCCGCCTGCCGGTGGCCGCCTTTGTGAGTGGACACCCGTCTCGGGGCACGGAAAGCTCCTCGCGATGACTCAGCGAACCGATGTACCCGCCACGTGGGACGAGCGCACCCAGCTCGTCACCTTCCTCGACTACGCCCGCGCCACCGCGGTGGCCAAATGCACGGGGGTGAGCGCCGAGGACGCCCGCAAGGCCCCGTTGCCGGGGTCGCCGCTGATGACGCTGAGCGGGCTGATCAGCCATCTGCGGTGGGTCGAGTACCACTGGTTCCAGGTGGTGTTCCTGGGGGAGGAGCTCACGGGGCCGCTCGCCGACGCGACCGACGAGGATCCGGACCCGGAGATGCGGACGGCGGTCGGCATTCCGTTGCCCGACCTGATCGCCGCATACGAGGAGCAGAGCGCGCGGTACCGGCGGCTGGTCGCCGAACGCGACCTGGACGCTAGGTCTGTGCGTTCCGGCAGCGACGGCCGTCACTTCGATCTGCGGTGGGTGCTCCTGCACCTCATCGAGGAGACGTCCCGGCACAACGGGCACCTCGATGTCGTCCGCGAGCTCGTCGACGGGCAGACGGGAGCCTGAGCGTGGGCGGGCGGACCGGTGCCCGAGTGCCGTGCGAACCGGCCCTACTCCGCCCGCCCCGTGGCCGCCACCGTCACGCCCAGGCCGATCATCGCGAAGCCGCCCGCGCCGCCGATCATGGACAGGCGGCGGTCGGAGCGGGCGAACCAGGTGCGGGCGGCGGAGGCGGTGAGGCCCCAGGCCGTGTCCGTGACGAGGCCGATGCAGATCGGTACGAGGCCGAGGATCAGCATCTGACCCGGAAGGCCGCCCGCGGAATGGTCCACGAACTGCGGAAGTACGGCGGCGAAGAAGACGATCCCCTTGGGGTTGGTCACGCCGACGATCACGCCGTCGAGCACGGTCCGCAGATCCCCGCGGCGCGCCCCGCTCTCGGCCGAGGCCCGGATCGCGGAGGCCTTCATGTCCTTGCGGTGCCGGTACGCCTGCACCCCCAGGTACATCAGATACGCGGCGCCCGCGAGCTTCACCGTCAGGAACACCGTGACCGAGCGCTCCACGAGCGTGCCGACGCCCAACGCGACCGCGACCACGAGCAGATACGAGCCGACGACATTGCCCAGCACCGTGGCGAGCGCCGTGCGGCGGCCGTGCGCGAGCGCCCGTCCGATCACGAACAGCACGCTCGGCCCCGGAATCACGATCACGAGCAGCGACATCGCGGCGAACGCGAGCAGCCGGTCCATGGACACCATGTCCCTCACCCCCGACGCGATGCTAGGCGACGGGCGTACGCGAATGTCAGGGCCTTACGGCAGGGTCTCGCGGAGCGGACACCGGAAGAAGCGTGTGGAGCGGACACCGGAAGAAGCGTGTGGAGCGGACACCGGAAGAAGCGTGTGGAGCGGACGTCACAAGGGGCATGCCGGGCGGACGCGCCGAAGGGCTTACGGCAGGAGCCCCGCCCGCCGTGCCGCCACCACCGCTTCCCAGCGCGAATGCGCCCCCAGCTTGCGCATCGCCGAGCGCAGATAGCCCTTGACGGTCTCCGCCCCGAGCCCGAGGTGTTCGGCCGCCACCGCATTGGTCGCACCGAGCGCCACACAGGCGAGGACGTCCAGTTCGCGCGGGGCGAGGCGCACTTGGGGCGCCGGGCGCACGGCGGGTTCGGCCGCGGCCGCCAGCGTGCCGTAGACCTCGGCAAGTTCGGACCGCAGCTGCGGGTCCGAAATCCTCGGCGCGAGCGCACGCAGCGCGCTGTGCGCCTCCCGTACCCGCTCCCAGGCATCGGCCCCGGCCGCGGGTTCGCGCGCCGCCATCAGGAGGTCATGGGCCTCGTCCCGTACGACCAGGGCCTGTTCCACGTCCCGGGCCGCCGCGACCGCCGCCGTCAGGATCCGCTCGCCGAGCGGCTGCGCCGAGCGCATCGCCCCGTACAGGACTCCGCGCACCTGGCGCCGGACGATCACCGGCACCGCGAGCACCGAGCGCAGCCCCTCGGCGGCGACCAGCGCGTCGTACTCGTGGCTGATGTGCCGCGCCTCCGTGTAGTCGACCACCGCACAGGGCCGGCCCAGGGCGACGGCCTTGCCGCCGAGCCCCGAACCGGAGGGGACCGCCACACCCCGCAGGGCGTTGGAGCAGGTGCCGCTCAGCGCGTCGATGCGCAGCCTCCCGCGCCGGCCCGGGGCTGCGGGAGGTCCCCCCGGCCGGTCGAGGACGAGACCGCCGAGCGCCACCGGAAGCCCGGTGTCCCTGCGCAGCCGCACGAGGGCCGACTGCATCTCGTACGCCTCGGCTCTCTGTCCCTCGTACCCCGTCACCGGCTGCCTGCCTTTCGTGCTCGTTCCGTGGAGGCGCCGGATTCGCCCCTGCTGTGGCTGGTGATACATCCCTGCTGGGGGCTGGTGGGACCCGGACCTCTGAGCACAGGATGCTACGTAGAGATTTGCCGACATTCGGCATGTCCCGCCGAAGTCGTGGCAAACACCGAACGCACCGCACCCGCCCAACGCACCGGACCACAACCGCCCAACGCACCGGACCACAGGAGACGAACCATGCGGATGCCGATGACCGTCGCGGACTTCCTTCACCGGGCGGAGGCGGGCTTCGCCGGCAGTCCCGGGGTGATCGACGAGCCGGACCAGCCCGCGCCCGCCGTACCGGAGTCGACCTACGGCCGCCTCGGGGAGCGAGTGCGTGCCTGGCAGGCGGGCTTCGACGCGCTGGGGATCGGGGAGGGCGAGCGGATCGCCGTCGTCAGCCACAACTCCGCACGCCTGCTGGAGCTGTTGTTCGCGGTGCCGATGAGCGGACGGATCTGCGTACCGGTCAACTTCCGTCTGAAGCCGGAGGAGACCGAGTACATCGTGCAGCAGAGCGGTGCGTCCGCGGTCCTCGTCGACCCCGAACTCGACGAGGCGCTCGCGTCCGTGAAGGCACGGCACCGCTTCGTGCTCGGCGAGGAGACCGAGAGCGAGCTGATGCGCTTCGGCACCGAGCCCCGGCCCTGGTCCCGTCCGGACGAGGACGCGACCGCCACGATCAACTACACCTCGGGAACCACCGCGCGCCCCAAGGGCGTTCAGCTCACCCACCGCAACATCTGGGTGAACGGCCTCACCTTCGGACTGCACACCCGCGCCTGGGAGCGGGACGTGTACCTGCACACGCTGCCGATGTTCCACTGCAACGGCTGGGGCATGCCCTTCGTGATGGCGGGGCTCGGCGCCAAGCAGGTCGTCCTGCGCAAGGTCGACGGCGCCGAGATCCTGCGCCGGGTCGAGCAGCACGGCGTGACCCTCATGTGCGGCGCGCCCGCCGTGTGGAACGCGGTCCTCGGCGCCGCGGCCGACTGGCAGGGCGAGATCCCCGGCCGCGACAAGGTGCGGATCGTCTGCGCGGGAGCGCCGCCGCCGAGCCGTACGATCCAGCGCGTCGAGGAGGAGCTGGGCTGGGAGTTCACCCAGATCTACGGCCTCACCGAGACCTCCCCGGTGCTCACCTTCAACCGCACCCGGCCCGAGGACGACGACCTGCCCGCGGAAGAGCGCGCCCGCAAGCTCTCGCGCGCCGGTCTTCCCGCATTGGGTGTACGTCTCCAAGTCGCCGACGCCGGCGAGGTGTTGGCGCAGTCGAACGTGGTCCTCGACGGCTACTGGGAGAAGCCCGAGGAGACCGCGGCGGCCCTCGAAGGCGGCTGGTTCCACACCGGGGACGGCGGCGTGATCGACGAGGCCGACGGCCATCTGACCATCTCCGACCGCAAGAAGGACGTGATCATCACCGGCGGCGAGAACGTCTCGTCCATCGAGGTCGAGGACACCCTCTTCGGTCACCCGGCGGTCGCCGAGGTCGCGGTGATCGGCGTACCGCACGAGAAGTGGGGCGAGACCATCAAGGCCCTCGTGGTCCTCGAAGAGGGCGCGCAGGCCACGGAAGCGGAGCTGATCGCCCACTGCAAGGAGCGCATCGCGGGCTACAAGGCGCCCACCTCGGTGGAGATCCGGGAGTCGATCCCGCGGACGGCCACGGGAAAGATCCAGAAGTTCAAGCTGCGGGAGCCGTACTGGGAAGGGCGGTCGCGGCAGATCAACTGAGCGTATCGCGGCGGTCGGTGAGCGGGTGCGGGGTGCTCCACGCCGTCGTGCTTCGCCCGCCCCACGGGGCACCCCTGAGCGGATGGGCGCCCTTCTCGCACTGGTCTCCGCCGCCTGCTACGGCCTCGTCGACTTCGCCGGCGGGGTCCTGTCGCGGCGTATCCCGTTCACGGCGGTCACGCCGCTCGGACAGCTCGGCGGTCCGGTGTTCGCCGTGGCGGCCGCATCGTGGGTGCCCGCGCCGGCGGTGACGCGCGGCGATCTCGCCCGCACAACCCTGGGCCCGCCTCGCAGCTACAGAGCTGCCCCGCGTCCGCAGCCGCGGTCTCGCTCCTACAGGAGCTGCCCCGCGGCCGCAGCCGCTCCCACGAGCCCCGCGTCCGTGCCCAGGGCGGCCGTGGTGATCTCCAGATGGCTGACGAAGGACAGGGCGGCATACGACTTCAGGTGCTGCCGTAGCGGGCCGAAGAGCAGATCGCCCGCCGCGGCCACCCCGCCGCCGATGACGCAGATGTCGATCTCGACCAGGGTCGCGGTGCCCGCGATCGCGGCCGCGAGCGCCCGGCCCGCACGGTCGAAGGCCGCGAGCGCGGCCGGATCGCCGGCCCGTGCGGCCTCGGCCGCGGCGGCCGCGTCGGCCAGACCGGCGTGCCGGGCGATCGACGTACCGGACGCGATGATCTCGACACAGCCGCGGCTGCCGCAGGGGCAGGGCTCACCGTCGAGTTCGACGCTGATGTGGCCGATGTGCCCGGCGTTGCCGGTCGGCCCGGGGTGCAGCCGGCCGTCGAGGACCAGACCGCCTCCGACGCCGGTGGAGACCACCATGCACAGGGCGTTGCGGTGCCCGCGGGCCGCGCCCAGCCAGTGCTCGGCGGCGGTCATCGCGACCCCGTCGCCGACCAGGACGGTGGGCACGGGCGCGCCGTGCCTGGCGAGTAGCGCCCGAGTGCGCTCCAGGACCGGATAGTCGCGCCAGGCCCCGATGTTGACCGGACTCACCGTGCCGCGCGAGGCGTCGATCGGGCCCGCGCTGCCGATACCGCAGCGCCGCACACCGGCCCACTCGGACGCCGCGGCAAGCTCGGCGACGACCGCTTCGAGCGCGGCCATCACGCCGTCGCCGTCGGTGCCGCGCGGGGTGGGACGCCGCGCGCTGACGAGCAGCGTGCCGTCCTCCCGTACGAGCGCCCCCGCGATCTTCGTCCCGCCGATGTCCACGGCGAGCGTGATCCCTGCGCGTGCGCTGTCGGACGCGACGGGCGGACGAAGGTCGACGGTGGTCATGGGTGGTGCTCCTGTCTGGCGTTCAGCCCCTGCGGCGTTTGAGCAGATCCGAGCGAAGCTCGGATGCGGGGGTCCGGGGGCGAAGCCCCCGGTTTCGGGAAGGGGCGGGGCGGGGAGAGAAGCCCGCCGCAGGCGCCCCCCGCACCTGAAAGCGAACCGTACCCACCCACCCCTCACCGCCGAGCGGGCGGCCCCGTACTCTCCCGAGGCTCCAGATGAGGGAGCTCGGCCTGAAGGCTGCGCACGGGCCCGCCGTCGAGCCGAGCCAACAGCTCCTCCGCGGCCAGCCGCCCGAACCCCGACGTGTCCCGCACCAACGCCGTGAGCCGCGGGTGCGTCACGCGGCACAGGGCCGAATCGTCCCAGGCCACGATGGACAGTTCGCCCGGCACCTTGATCCCGCGCTCCGCCGCGACCGCGGCCCCGGCGACCGCCATCACGTCGTTGTCGTACACGATCGCCGTCGGCGGCGCGTCCGAGTCGAGCACCCGGCGCGTGGCCTCAGCGCCCTCCGCGTCGGAGTAGTCGGTCGTCACGGACCGGATCGCCGTGAGCCCGAGCCGGCCCGCCTCCGTACGAAGGGACGTGATCCGGCGCTCGGTGTGCGCGAGCCCGGGCAGGCCCGCCACATGCACCACGTGCCGGTGGCCGAGTCCGTGCAGATGGGCGAGGACGGAGGCCATCGCGGCCGTGTCGTCCGCCCACACCGTCGACACCTGGCGGCCGCCCTCGGCGGGCGCGCCGATGACCACCGAGGGCAGGCCGAGCGACTCGAGGAGTTCGGGCCGCGGGTCGTCGCTGCGCGGGTCGACCACCAGGACACCGTCCACGCGCTTCTCGGCCCACCAGCGCTTGTACACCGCGCACTCGGCCTCGATGTCCTCGACGACCTGGAAGAGCAGCGCGACCTTCCGCGCGGCGAGCACCTCCTGGACGCCGGAGACCAGCTGCAGGAAGAACGACTCCACACCGAGGGTGTGCGCGGGCCGCGCGAGCACCAGGCCCACACAGCCCGAACGCTCACCGGACAGCGCCCGCGCGGCGCTGTTGGGCTGCCAGCCGAGGTCCTCGGCGACCCGGTGGATACGGTCCCGGGTGCCCTGCGACACCCCGGGCCGTCCGTTCAGGGCGAAGGAGACGGCGCTCTCCGACACCCCGGCCCTGCGCGCGATGTCCTTGATGGTGGGCCTGCGCGCGGGGGTCGTCCGGGCGGCGCCGTCGCTCTGCGGTGTCATGGTGCGTTCCCCTTGTGCGGTGCTGTGGTGTGCCGGGCGCCGTCCTGCCGGTGGGGGCGCTCGCCCACGTGGACGGCGACGGCGGGTCCGTAGGCGATACGCCCTTGGCAAACGGCCTTGATCAGCACCCAGTACACACCGGGCGGAGTGTCCACGGGAATGGACAGCTCGAACACGAGGTCGGTCGTTTGGCGCGCATCGAGACGCAGAGGTGTGCGTGGCTCGTTGGCGAATCCCCAACTACCGTACGGGGACACGACGAGCGCCTCGCCGTACAGGTCGCTGTGGAGTCCGTTGTGGATCCGCACGGCCAGCTCGCCCCGGCCGCCGGGTGCCAGATCCACCCGGTTGGCCCCGGTTTCGATGCCGATGCCCGGTGGTGGCCCGACTGCCCCCGGCACGGTCACGGTGAGACAGTCCTCGACCTGCCCGGCGGGTGTCGTCGCCACCACCCGTACGAGATGGTCCCCGCTCGGCGCGTCCGCCGCGGGCCGCACGGTGAGCGGCAGCCGGACATGGCCGCCCGGCGCGAGCCGTACGGTGTCCCGGGTCCAGGAGACGGACCAGCCCGCGGGCGGCAGCACCTCGACCAGCTGATCGCCCTCCGCGCGAGAGGTGTTGGCGGTCAGCGCGACCTCCGTGCGCAGCTCGGATCCGGGCCGCGCGGTCAGGGCGCACGGCGTGATCCGCACCGAGTACGGGGCGTCGCCCAGCGGGGCCGTACCGGTGTTGTGCAGCCAGTAGCGGCTGAACACGGGCTGTACGGCTTCCTGTTGACGCCTCGTCCCGGGCAGGGGCTCCGGGGTGAGCCGGAAGGTGGCGTAGGCGCCGCCCTCCAGGTCGAACAAGTCGTCCCGGGCCGGGGGCGGCTCGCCTCCCGAGGGTTCTTCGAGCAGACCGGTCCGCTCGGTGCAGGGGGCGATCAACTCCCGGTAGAGGCTGGGCCGTACCGCCTTGCCGTGTGTCTCGCGCAGCCGGATGGCGAAGGCCTCGCCGTCCGTCGACTTCTTCACGGTCTCGACGACGACGCGCTCGGACGGCTCGACCGCGAGGTTGCACATGGCGCCGGGGGCGGGCCCGTCGTGCAGGGCGCCGGCGACGGCGGTAAGGGGCTGGTTGAACTCCCGTCCCCTGCGCAGGAGATCGGCCTGCCGCCAGTCGCCCTCCGAGGAGACGAGCGCGTGCTCGAAGACATGGGTCCAGTGCTGCAGCTGGAAGGACGAGCCATCGGGGGCGGTACGGCGCGGCGGGTCCATCCACTCGGCGCTCGGCCGTCCGGTGCAGGCGCGCATCAGGGTGCTGTGCAGCCGGCCGTCCGTGTCCACGGCGAAGCTCGGGGTGCCGCGGACGAGCACGCCGACCGTACGGTCCTGGAAGTCCTCGTCGGTGCCGAGGTCGAGCGGGCGCGCGGCGGCCAACTCTCCCTCCCGTACGAGGTGTTCGGTGAGCCGTGGCAGCAGCGAGGGGTCCGTCACGACGGCCACGGGCAGGTCCCGCACTCCGGTCAGATCACAGCCCGGCCGCCATACCGCCCGCAGCGTCTCCCGTGCGGGGATCCAGACCAGCGGTGTCCGGGCCGACCGCACGGCGTCCGTGAACTCCGGTGCGGCCGCGGCGAGTACGGCCGCGGTGAACGAGTTGGCCTCCGGGCCGCCGATCGCGATACGGAAGTCGGGCAGGCTGCTGTCCACGGCGAGGTCGCCCCAGCGGGGGCCCTGCGCGCGGGTCGGGGTGGTGGTGACTCCGTGCCGGACGAGGGCGATGACGAGGTCGCGGAGGGGATCGGCGGGGGCGGCGTCGGTGTCCAGCGGGTCGGCGGGGGCGGCGTCGGCGTCCAGCGGGTCGGCGGATGCCGTGCCGGCGCCGAGCGGCTGTGCGTCTGCGGCCGCACTCAGCGGCTCAACGTCCCCAGTCGCACTCAACGGCTCGACGCCCCCGGTCGCGTCCAGCGGCTCAGCGTCCTCGGTCGCGTCCAGCGGCTCAGCGTCCTCGGTCGCGTCCAGCGGCTGCCCGTAACCCGGCAGCCCGGCATCCGGCAGCACGATCTCGCCCGCACCGAGCGGGCGCACCCCGGCGGGCCGGCCGTCGGGTCCGGTGAGGGTCATCCGCAGGGTCGAGGACAGGGCGAACCAGTTCAGGCAGGGGCTGTCCAGAGTCCAGGGCGCCCGCGTGTGGTCCACCCCCGTGTCCGTCTCGGGGAACGCGAACCCGCGCCCCACCGCCGCCGCGGCCGTCTCCGCCACCGGCAGCGCGCCCGGCACGTCGGCCGGGATCCGCAGCCGCAGGAGCTGGTCGCTGCCGTCGAACTCGTCGACGTGCGTGGTGAGTTCGATGCGGTCGAGGCCGTCCCAGAGTGTGGTCGTCCGGGTCCAGCGCACCGGACCCGTGCGGCCCTTCGCGATGATCCGCGCCCCCAGCGGACCGCGTTCCACGCGGACGGACCCGGCGGGCGCCTCGCCCGATCCGGTCCCCGGGCCCTTGGGCAGCAGATGCCAGGGACCCTCCTCGAAAAAGGGGTGCGCCGCGTACTCGTCCTGCACGACCAGCTCGTCCACCTCGCCGGGCGTCAGGAGCTCGCGGCCGGTGCGCAGATCGCGGACGCTGCTCAGCCCGCCGCCGCGCGCGGGGTCCGCCTCGACGGCGAACGCCTCGTTGGCGATCCGGCAGCGCTGCGACGAGGGCTCAGCATCCTGCTCTCCGGTCGCCGCCTCGCCCGTCTCGCGTGTCGTCGCCTCGCCTGTCTCGCCCGACCTGCCGGTGGCCGTCTCGCCCGCCCCGCCGGTCGCCGCCTTGCCCGACCTGCCGGTGGCCGCCTCGCCCCACCCGCCGGACACCGCCTCATCCGTCCCGACCAGCCACCACGTCCGATGCCCGAGCGAGGGCACCTCACGCGCGAGGAACGCGACGTGCGCCACCCCGTCGTGCACATGCTCCACCAGCACGGGAGCGGGTTCCCCGCCCGCGTCCCCACGCACCCCGATCTGCGCCGCGTCCGCGACACCCAGCGCGTCCAGGTCGACCTGCGTGCGCACCACGTCGGTCCGGGTCCACGACACGGGGTTGAACACCGTCACCGGCACCACACCCTCGGCGTCCGACCGCCAGGGCGCCCGCGTGTCCACCGCCGCCGCCATCGTGGACAGCGCGGACTCCCGTACGGATTCGGCGAGTTCATACGCCTCGCGCCAGGTCGGCAGCAGATCCAGATACACCTGATCCGAGAACGTGCCGGTCACCGCGTCGTGGTGCGCCGCGTGCAGCAGATGCCGCCACGCCTTGTCCAGAGCGTCCGCCGGGTACTCCATCAGCAGCAGGCCGTGCACCAGCGACGCCCAGGTCTCCGCCTCCTGCACCAGATACTCGGCGGCCCGGTGCGCCTGCTTCACATCGGCGTACGTGACGTCCTTGCCCGTGTAGACCGGCCCCATCTCCCTGGTCACCGGCAGTGGACGCTCACCGCGCTCCTCCAACTCTGCCCGTACGGCGGCGAAGTGCTCGCGCGGTCCGGAGTGCTCCATGCGCGGCCAGGTGTAGCGGCGGTTCCAGGCGTGCTGGACGTCCAGGCCCCAGGGGTGCGGCCAGGAGAAGTCGGTGCCCATGGGGATCAGGACGTTGCGGGTGGCCGCTGCGGTCCTCAACAGCTCGTACAGGTCGAGGAGTTGCTCGGCCGCGGCCTCGGCCGACCCGGCCTTGTGCGAGAACCAGCCCGCCGAATAGTGCGCCGGCAGATAGTGCAGGAGCAGCCCGCGGCCGCTCGGCCCGATCCAGTCGTACTCGGCGGGCAGCTGCATCGCGCTCGGCGGCCGCAGCGCCGCGCCCCAGGTGTCCATCATCGGACCCCACTGGTGGTGCGGCCCGCGCGCGAACACCGCCGAGTCCAGACCCGCGTCCGCCATCAGCGACGGGAACGACGGATCGTGCCCGAACACGTCCAGCTGCCAGGCCGTCCGTGGATCGCCGCCGAGGGCGTCGCGGTGGAAGCCGAGGCCGTGGACGGCGCTGCGGACGGTGGTCTCGGCCGTGGTGAGGTTCGTGGACGGCTCGTTGTACGTGCCCCCGACGATCTCGAGACGGCCTTCGCGGATCAACTGCCGTATCTCTTCGCGGTGTTCGGGATGCGTGTCCCAGAACGGCTTGAGGTAGTCGAGCTCCGAGAGCACGAAGCGGTACGCGGGGTCGTCCGCCGCCTGCTGCAGATGCAGCGGTACGAGCGTGAAGGCCGGCACCCCCGTGTACTCCCAGCCCTTCTCCGGCTCGCCCTCGCGCAGCGGGCTGTCCCATAGGGCGGTGTAGGCGGCCTGGGTGTTCCACCACATCGGGTCGTAGTGGAAGTGCGGGACGAGACGGATGGTCCAGCCCGGTTCGGCGACGGTGAGGTCGAAGGCGTACGAGGCGAGCAGGCGGCCGTTCGCGGCGTGCACCCGGGCCGTGGCGGGCAGTCGCTCGCCCGGTGCGGCCTCGGTGCGGACGGGGACCTCGACCACGGATTCGAGCGACTGCCGCGCGGCGCCGCCGAGTTCGGCCTTCGCGTCCACGCCCGCGTACGCCTCGGCCGTGTCGGCGCGCAGGAGGCGCGGGCGCGGGGTGCTCACGCGCGGTCCGGTCACGGAAACCCGCAGCGGGCCCGCCGGGCGCGTACGGCGGATGCGTACGCGTACGACCTGGAGCGGTGCGCTCTCGTGGCCGGTGAAAAGACCGGGTGCGGTGACACCGCTGACGTGGACGGAGAAATCCTGGTCCGGCACGGGGACTTCCTTACCTAAACCGCATTAGTGATCACACCCTGAACGGTGCAACGGGCCTGTGTCAAGCGGTCCTTCGTGCTGGCCGGAGGGCAGTCCGGTCCGGGGTGTTGACATGAGCTAAAGCGCATTAGTAGCCTCGGCGCCGCGCCAGGATGGACTAACGTCCCGAGAACTCGGGCCCTTTGGGGATAAGGGATCTGTTGACTTCACCTGGGTCCCGTGGCGAGTATTTCGGCGCAGTCGCTTTTCTTTCGTTTTCGGTATTCGGTCCGAGCAAAGGAGCCCCGGCCATGCGGATATCCCGTCGCGCCGCCACAGCCACCGCCTTCGCGGTCACCTCAGCCCTGGTCATGACGGCCTGCGGAGGTACCGGATCCGGCGGCGACGGGAACAGCGAGTCCTTCGGGAAAGTCGAAGGCACGGTCAAGTTCCAGACCTGGAATCTCAAGACGAACTTCAAGGACTACTTCGAGGGCGTCATCGACGGCTTCGAGAAGAAGTACCCGGACGTCGAGGTCGAATGGATCGACCAGCCCGCCGAGGGCTACGCGGACAAGCTGAGCGCGGACGCCACCGCCGGCACGCTGCCCGATGTCGTGAACGTGGCCCCGGACCTCGCGACCCCGCTCGCCAAGGCCGGACTCGCGCTCAACCTCGACGAGGACCCGGCGGCCGCCAAGTTCAAGGACGAGTACCTCGAAGGCGCCTGGAAGGGCCACGAGATGCCGGGCAAGAAGGGCACGTACGCCTTCCCCTGGTACCTCAACACCGGCCCGATGTTCTACAACAAGGCCCTGTTCAAGGACGCGGGACTGGACCCCGAGAAGCCACCGACCTCGTACGACCAGCTGTTCGCCGACTCGCTCAAGATGGCCCGGAACAGCAAGGGCAAGATCGCCATGCTGTCCAACGCCCCGGCCATCGAGGACTTCGGCCGCTACGGCGTCGAGCTGATGAACGCGGACAAGACCAAGTTCACCTTCAACGACGCCAAGGGCGTCGAGCTCGTCGAGAAGTACAAGGAGCTCTTCGACAAGGGCGCCCTGGACGAGCAGGCCCTGACCGCCGTCGCCGAGTCCTCGGGCCGCAAGTTCCAGCAGGGGCAGATCGCCATGAACCCGGGCGGCGCGCACGACCTGGAGACGTACAAGAAGGAGGCCCCGAGCCTCTACGAGAACATCGGCATCACGCCCGCGGTGAACAACACCGGCAAGGACAACATGTACGTCCAGGGCCTGATGGTGAACGCCCAGTCCAAGGTCAAGCCCGCCGCGATCGAGTTCGCGCACTGGGTCACCAACGCCGCCAACCAGGAGGAGTTCGGCCGCCAGGTCGCCATCTTCCCGTCCACCAAGGGCAGCCTGGACAGCGACTTCTACACCAAGGACGACGGCACCGACGAGGGCCGGGTCCGGGTGGCCGCGGCCCAGGCCCTGAAGACCGCGGTCAACTACACCCCGGTGGTCTTCACCGAGCAGATGAAGACGGTCCTCAAGAACGAGGTCGCCAAGGCCATGCAGGGCAAGAAGTCCGCGAAGCAGGCCATGGACGACGCGGTCGCCGAGTGCGACAAGCTCCTGCAGCAGGCCGGCTGATCCGGGCCCGAGGGACCGTACGACATGAGTGACACGTCGACGAGGAACGGTGCGCCGGTCGCGAAGACCGGACCGGCCACCGCCCCCTCGCAACCCGCCGCCCCCGTCAAGGGCCCGCGTCCCGCGGGCCCGCCCGGGCGGCGCCGTATCCGCACACATCTGCCGAGCACGCCCTGGCTGTTCCTGCTGCCGGGCTTCTCGATCATCGGCGGCTTCGTGCTCTTCCCGTTCTTCTCCACGGTGTCGAGCTCGTTCACCGACCAGCGCACGCTGATCGCGGGCAAGTGGGTGGGCGGTGCGAACTACCAAGAGCTGTGGCACGACGACATGTTCTGGATCGCGCTGCGCAACAGCCTGCTCTACATCGTGGGCGTCGTACCCCCGCTGGTGATCCTGCCGCTGCTGCTCGCGATGCTGGTGCAGCGCTATGTGCCGGGCATCTCGTTCTTCCGCTCCGCCTTCTACACCCCGGTGGTCGCCTCCGTCGTCGTGGTCGGCCTGATCTGGGTCTGGATGCTCGACGACCGCGGTCTGGTCAACGCCGTGCTCGGCGCGATCGGGGTCGGGCCCGTGGCCTTCCTCAGCGACCAGTGGCTGCTGCTCATCAGCGCCATGCTGGTCACGGTCTGGAAGGGCCTCGGCTACTACATGATCATTTACATGGCCGCGCTCGGGAACGTACCGAAGGAGCTGCACGAAGCGGCCGCCGTGGACGGAGCCGGTGCGATCCGCCGCTTCTTCACGGTCACCGTGCCGGCCGTGCGCTCCACGATGGTCCTGGTCGCCGCGCTCTCCTCGGTCAACGCCTTCAAGGTGTTCTCCGAGGTCTATCTGATGGCCGGACCCAACGGGGGTCCGGGCGGCGAGGACACCACCCTGGTCATGCTCATCAAGCAGGTCGGCACCGGTCTGAGCGGCCGCGTGGGCTATGCCTCCGCGATCTCCGTCGTCGTCTTCGTGATCACCCTCGGCCTGATGCTGCTCGTGCTGAAGGCGGACAAGAAGGAGGGCGACGCATGAGCGCGCAGACCCTCGGCGACCGCGCCAGGCGCCGGAAGTCGATCGGGGACAAGTTCCTCGCCGAAGGCGGCCGCCGGCCCCCGGCGTGGAAGCTGGTGCTGCGGTACCTGCTGCTCCTGATCGTGTTCGCGATCATGGTCGGCCCGTTCCTGTGGCAGCTGTCCACCTCCCTCAAGGGCGCCGGCGAGGACATCTACAGCTACCCGCCGAAGCTGCTGCCGTCCGAGCCGACCTTCGACAACTACGGCAAGGTCGCCGAGCTGATCCCGGTCTGGGACTTCGCGCTCAACTCCCTGAAGGTGGCGCTCGCCAACGTCCTCACCAACGTGGTGGGCGCCGCGCTCGCCGGATACGCCCTGGCCCGCCTGACGTTCCGCGGCCGGGGGCTCGCCACGGTCGCGTTCGTGATGGCGATGCTGGTGCCGGTCGAGTCGATCATCATCGCCCAGTTCATGACGATGCGGGAACTCGGCCTCAACAACACCCTCACGGGTGTGGTGCTTCCCGGCTGCATCGGCGCGCTCAACGTGCTCCTGATGCGCAATGCCTTCTCCAACATCCCGTACGAGATCGAAGAGGCCGCCTTCGTCGACGGGGCCAACGCCTGGCAGCGGTTCACCCGGATCGCACTGCCCGCGGTCAAGGGCACCCTCGCGGTCGTCGCGATCTTCGCCTTCATGGGCGCCTGGGACGACTTCCTGTGGCCGCTGATCGTGCTGAGCGACCAGTCCAACTTCACGCTCACCATCGGCCTGAACTATCTGCACGGCACCTTCGCGAACAACCAGCGCCTGGTGGCGGCCGGCACGATCATCGCCGTCGCGCCCCTGATCGTGCTGTTCGCCTGCCTGCAGCGCTTCTTCTTCCGCGGGGTGGGCGAGGGCGCCGTCAAGGGCTGACCCCGACACCCATTTCCCGTACGCAAACGCAAGGACCCCCCATGCCCCGCTTCGGCGCCAACTACACGCCCACCCAGGGCTGGTTCCACCACTGGCTCGACTTCGACCTCGATGCCGTACGGGCCGACCTGGACTCGATCGCCTCGCTCGGCCTCGACCACATCCGTGTCTTCCCGCTGTGGCCGCTGTTCCAGCCCAACCGCACCCTGATCCGCCCGCGCGCGGTCGAGCAGCTCGTCCAGCTGGCCGACGCGGCGGCCGAGCGCGGACTCGACGTCAATGTGGACGGCCTGCAGGGGCACCTGTCGAGCTTCGACTTCCTGCCGGCCTGGACCCAGACCTGGCACCGGCGGAACATCTTCGCCGACCCCGAGGTGATCTCCGGCCAGGAGGAGTACCTGCGCACCCTGGCCGCCGCGCTCGCCGACCGGCCGAACTTCCTCGGCATGACCATCGGCAACGAGATCAACCAGTTCTCGCACGATCCGCACCCCGACCCGGACCGTATCTCCCATGAGCAGGCGGCCAGTTGGCTGGAGCGCATGCTCGCCGCCTGCGAGGCGGGCGCGCCCGGCAGGTTCCATCTGCATGCCGAGTACGACGCCGCCTGGTACCAGGACGCCCACCCGTTCACGCCCGCGCAGGCCGCGCGGCTCGGCGGGGCGACCGCGGTGCACTCGTGGGTGTTCAACGGGACGGCCCAGCGCCACGGCCGTACGGGAGTGGCCACCGAGCACCACGCCGCGTACATGATCGAGCTGGCCCGCGCCTGGCACACGGACATGACGCGCCCGGTCTGGCTGCAGGAGGTCGGCGCCCCCGCGCCGCACATCCCCGCCGAGCACGCCGCGCACTTCACGTCGCGGACGATCACCAACGCGCTCGACTGCACCGATGTGTGGGGTGTGACCTGGTGGTGTTCGCACGACGTCTCGGGCGAGCTCGCCGACTTCCCCGAACTCGAATACAGCCTCGGCCTGTTGACGAACGACCGCGAGGTCAAGCCGGCCGGTGAGGCGATCCGGCGGATCGTCGAGGAGTGGAGGGGCCGCGCGTACAAGCCCGCCACCCGCACCACCGCACTGGTCCTCGACACCGGGGACACCGTCGCCTCGCCGCAGCGTGCGCTCTGCGGCCCGGGCGGCGCCTTCTTCGAGGCCTGGCACCGCCTGACGGCACAGGGCGTGCGTCCCGCCGTGGTCCTGGCCGAGCACGAGCACGACACGGAGCACCTGGCCGCGCGCGGGATCACCGCCACGGTCAGCCCTGAAGAGGTCGACTGACTCCCCCCTCAAGGAGCAACCCTGCAATGACGCAGTCACGCCCCACCTCCTCCCCGGTCCGGCCCACCCGCCGTACCGTCGTCCTCGGTTCGGCCGCCGCCGCGGCCGGGCTGCTTGCCACGTCGCTGCCGGCTCAGGCCGCGGCGCAGGACAAGAAGAAGGCCGCGGAGAACCTCCAGCCGTACGCCTCCTACTGGTTCCCCGACTCGCTGCCGGCCGGTTCCCCCGGCGCAGGGATCACCTGGCGTTCCCTCAAGAGCTGGACGCCCGAGTCGGACGCCGATCTCGCGTACAACCGCTCGACCGTGCCCCTGGCCGAGCGCTTCACCCCGGTGGCCGTGAACGGCACGGCCCGCGCGGGCCAGGGCCGTATCGCCTCCCTCGTCTCCTTCGAGACCACCGCCTCCAACCCCTCCCAGGGCGCGGCCACCGCCGACTACTACGCCCTGACCCACTGGGCGTACATCGACGAACTGGTCTTCTGGGGCGGCTCGTCCGCCGAGGGCATCGTTCTCGCGCCCAACGCGCCGGTCGTGGACGCCGCCCACCGCCACGGCGTCCCGGTCATCGGCAACATCTTCCTGCCCCCGGCCGCGTACGGCGGCCAGCTGCAGTGGACCCGCGACCTGGTGCAGAAGGACGCGCTCGGCCGCTTCCCGATCGCTGAGAAGCTGGTGCAGGTCGCCGTCGCGTACGGCTTCGACGGCTGGTTCGTGAACGCCGAGACCGGCGGCGGCGATGCGGCGCTCGCCGCGCAGATGCTCGCGTTCCTCGCCGAGCTCAAGCGTCTGGGGGAGCCGCACGGGCTGCGGATCACCTGGTACGACTCGATGGTCGAGAACGGCTCGGTGTCCTGGCAGGACGCCCTCAACAGCCAGAACCAGGACTTCTTCCTGAAGTCCGACACGATGTTCCTCAACTTCAACTGGACGAGCAGTGACCTGAGTTCGTCCGGTGCGCTCGCGCAGGACCTCGATCGCTCCCGTTACGAGCTGTGGGCGGGCGTGGACGTCGAAGCCTCCGGCTGGAACAAGACCGTCGACTGGGAGGCACTCTTCCCGAGCGGCGGCTCCCACGTCACCTCCCTCGGCTTCTACCGGCCCGAGTGGACCCGCAACCATCTGCCGCAGGGCCGCACACCCGGCCAGTTCCACGCGGCCGACGACCAGTTCTGGACCGGCACCTCCCTCGACCCGTCGCGCCCGTCGAGCGGTTCCTGGCGGGCCCCGGCCACCGCGGTCGCCGACAAGTCCACGGTCACCTCGCTGCCGTTCGGCTGCACCTTCAACACCGGACACGGCCTCAAGTGGTACGAGGAGGGCGTGGCCCGCTCGGACGCCGCATGGAATCAGCTCGGGCTCCAGGACGTGCTGCCGGGCCGCCGCTGGGTGGTGCGCACCACGGGCAGCCGGCCCGCCGTGACGTTCGACTTCGCGGACGCCTGGCGCGGCGGCTCCTCCGTCCTGGTGGACGGCACCCTCGACGCACCCGTCGTGCTCGAACTGCACACCACCCGGCTCCCGTTGAACGCCGCCACGGTGGTCCGCCTCGCCCAGCGCGCGGTCGCGGGAGACGTACAGGTCGAGCTGGGCGTCGCCCTGCGCGAACCCGACAAGGCCGGCGACCCGCTGACGTACTCCTTCCTCTCGGCGGGCACACCGGATGCCCCTTGGTCGGAGGCGACCGTCCGGCTCTCCTCGCTCGGCACCGGCACGATCCACGGTCTGGCGGTACGGCTGACCGGCAGCGGAGCCGTGCAGTGGCGGCTCGGCGGGCTGCTCGTGCAGGACGCCGAGGAGACCGTGCCCGCACCCTCCGGGCTCAAGGTCGACCGGGCCTCCGGGGACGGACAGTTCCGGCTGTCGTGGGGGGCCGCCCCCGGCCGCGTACGGCAGTACGAGCTGCACCGGGTCCTCACGGACGGCACCCGGCGGTATCTGACCGGGACCTGCGCGAACGCGGCGTATGTGAAAGGTCTCACCGCCGAGCAGGGCGAGTCCCGGATCCGCTTCGAAGTACGGGCCGTGGGGGAGCTGTACAGCACCTCGGCGGCCGTGAGCACCACCCACCGCTGGTAAGTCACCCCTCCTGAAACACCCGCTCCCTCAAGGAAGTTGGAGTCCCCGCATGCACGACGACCGCGCCCTCGTAGAGGCCCGCCTCAAGCGCGTACTCGAAGAGCGCATCCGTCCCGCCGTCTATCCGGAGTCCGTGCCGCTCACGGTCGAGGCCTGGACCGCGCCCGGTGAGCCGGTGCCGGTGGAGGAGGGTCTGGCGGCGGCGCACGAGCCGGTACAGGTCGGCGACGCATGGGGGGCTCCGTGGGCCACCACCTGGTTCAAGGTGACCGGCCAGGTGCCGGCCTCGTGGGCGGGCAAGACCGTCGAGGCCGTGCTCGACCTCGGCTTCGACGAGCGGATGCCCGGCTTCCAGTGCGAGGCCCTCGTCTACACCCCGGCCGGTGAGCCGCTGAAGGCCGTCAATCCGCGCAACCAGTGGGTGCGCGTGGGCGAGGCGGTCGCAGGCGGCGAGCAGGTGGAGTGGCATCTGGAGGCGGCCTCGAACCCGGTGCTGCTCGGAGACAAGCCCTTCCGTCCGACGTGGCTGGGGGGCAGGGAGACGGCGGGCTCGGAGCCGCAGTACCGCCTGGAGCGGATGGATCTTGCCGTCTTCGACCGTGAGGTGTGGGAGCTGATAGCGGATCTGGAGGTGCTCGGTGAGCTGATGGAGGAGCTGTCGCCCGAGGGCGGGCGCCGTTACGAGATCCTGCGGGCGGTGAACCGCTGCCTGGACGCGATCGATCTCCAGGACGTCAACGGGACGGCTGCGGCGGCCCGTTCGGAGCTGGTCGGTGTGCTGTCCTCGCCTGCGGACGCCTCGGCGCACCGGATCAGCGCGGTCGGTCATGCGCATATCGACTCCGCCTGGCTGTGGCCGCTGCGCGAGACGGTGCGCAAGGTGGCGCGGACGACCTCGAACATGACGAACCTCCTGGAGACCGAGGAGGAGTTCGTCTTCGGGATGTCGCAGGCCCAGCAGTTCGCGTGGATCAAGGAGCACCGGCCCGAGGTCTACGCCAAGGTCAAGAAGGCCGTCGCGGAGGGTCGTTTCGTCCCGGCGGGCGGCATGTGGGTGGAGTCGGACACCAACATGCCGGGTTCGGAGGCGATGGCCCGTCAGTTCGTGCACGGCAAGCGGTTCTTCCTGGACGAGTTCGGGATCGAGAACGACGAGGCGTGGCTGCCGGACACGTTCGGGTTCGCGGGCGGGTTGCCGCAGATCATCAAGGCGGCGGGTTCGAAGTGGCTGCTCACGCAGAAGATCTCGTGGTCGCAGATCAACAAGTTCCCGCACCACACGTTCCACTGGGAGGGCATCGACGGGACGCGGATCTTCACGCACTTCCCGCCGGTGGACACCTACAACTGCTCGATGCTGGGCCGTGAAATCGCGCATGCGGCACGCAACTTCAAGGACAAGGGTGTCGCCAAGCATTCCCTGGCCCCGACGGGGTGGGGTGACGGTGGTGGTGGCACCACTCGCGAGATGATCGCGAAGGCGCGGCGGATGCGGGATCTGGAGGGTTCGGCCAAGGTCGTGTGGGAGAAGCCCGCCGAGTTCTTCGCGAAGGCGCAGGCGGAGTACCCGGAGCCGCCGGTGTGGGTGGGTGAGCTGTATTTGGAGCTGCACCGCGCGACACTGACGAGCCAGGCGAAGACCAAGCAGGGCAACCGGCGCTCGGAGCATTTGCTGCGTGAGGCGGAGCTGTGGGCGGCGACGGCGGCGGTGCGGGTCGGATTCCCGTATCCGTATGAGGAGTTGGACCGGATCTGGAAGACGGTGCTGCTGCATCAGTTCCACGACATCCTGCCCGGGTCGTCGATCGCGTGGGTGCACCGCGAGGCGGAGAAGACCTACGCGGCGGTGGCCGAGGAGCTGAACGGCATCATCGCCGCCGCCCAGCAGGCACTCGCCGGCCCCGGCTCCACAGAGCTGGTCTTCAACGCGGCGGCCCACGAACGCTCGGGTGTCGCGCCCGGTGGTGCGGATGCGCCCGCCGTGGCCGGTTCGGTCGCCCTCTCCTCCCGTACGGACGGGGGCTTCGTCCTCGACAACGGGCTGCTGCGCGTGGAGATCGACGCCCGTGGCCTGGTGGTGTCGGCGTACGACCTCGAAGCCGCCCGCGAAACCCTGGCGCCGGGCGCGGCGGCCAACCTGCTCCAGATCCATCCGGACTTCCCGAACATGTGGGACGCGTGGGACGTTGACGAGTTCTACCGCAACGTGGTCACGGACCTGACCGACGTCGATGCGGTACGCGTGGTGGGCGAGGACCCGTCGGCGGTCTCGGTCGAGGTCGTACGGTCCTTCGGCTCGTCCCGCGTCACTCAGGTGCTGTCGTTGTCGGCGGGCGCGAAGCGTCTGGACATCGCCACGGAGGTGGACTGGCACGAGACGGAGAAGTTCCTGAAGGCGGCCTTCCCGCTGGACGTGCACGCGGACCGGTACGCCTCCGAGACCCAGTTCGGCCACCTCTACCGGCCCACGCACACCAACACCTCTTGGGAGGCGGCCAAGTTCGAGGCCTGCAACCACCGCTTCGTCCACCTGGAGGAGCCGGGCTTCGGCATCGCCCTCGTCAACGACTCCACGTACGGCCACGACGTGACCCGCACGGTCCGCGCCTCGGATTCCGGCACGACCACGACGGTCCGCCTGTCCCTGCTGCGGGCCCCGCGCTTCCCCGACCCGGAAACCGACCAGGGCGTGCACCGCTTCCGCTACGCCCTCGTCCCGGGCGCCACCGTGGTGGACGCGGTCCGCGAGGGCTACGCCATCAACCTGCCCGAACGCCGCGTGACGGGCGCCGCCCCGGTCGCCCCGCTGTTCACGGTCGCCTCGCCCGCGGTCGTGGTCAGCGCGGTCAAGCTCGCGGACGACGGCTCCGGCGATGTGATCGTCCGCCTCTACGAGGCGGCGGGCGGCCGAGCCCGCACCACGCTCCGGGCGGGCCTGGACGTGACGTCGGTGGTCGCGACGGATCTCCTGGAGCGGCCCCTCGCCGACGCCCCGTCCTCCACGGTCGAGAACGGCGAAGTCGCCCTGTCCCTGCGACCGTTCGAGCTCGTGACGCTGCGCTTCACGCGCTGACGTTCCTTCCAAGAGCCGGGCCCACGGAGGTGACTCCATGGGCCCGGTGCCGTTCCACCGGCGGCGCACCCCCTACTGCGGTATCACCTCCACATTGGCTCCCGGGTATGACGACCCGCGGGCGGTCGCCCCCGCACACTCCGCGGCGTCGGATCGAGCGCAGTGCGAGAGGGCGGAACATGAAGGTGCGCAGGGGCAGGCGGCAGCAGGCGGAGGCGGGCACGGGGGTGCAGGACGTCGCGTCCGGGTTCGCCGTCGAGCTGCGGGGCGTCCGGCGGCAGTACGGGCGGGGCGCGGGCGTCGTACAGGCGCTCGCGGGGGTGGATCTCGCGCTGCCGCGGGGATCGTTCACCGCGGTCATGGGGCCGTCCGGATCCGGCAAGTCCACCTTTCTGCAGTGCGCCGCCGGGCTCGACCGTCCGTCGGCCGGATCGGTGCGCCTCGGTGGCACGGAGATCACCGGGATGAGCGAGAACAAGCTGACCGAGCTCCGCCGCAGCCGCCTCGGCTTCGTCTTCCAGGCGTTCAACCTGCTGCCTTCGCTGACGGTGGAGCAGAACGTGCTCCTTCCGATGCGTCTGGCCGGACAGCGCCAGGACCGCCGGCGTGCCGCCGAGGTGCTCGCACAGGTCGGCCTCGCCGACAAGGCGCGGCGCAGGCCGGGCGAACTCTCGGGCGGGCAGCAGCAGCGCGTGGCCGTCGCCCGTGCGCTGATCACCCGCCCCGACGTGGTGTTCGCCGACGAGCCGACCGGCGCCCTGGACACGGGGACCGCCGCCGAGGTGCTCGGTCTCCTGCGGCACGCGGTACGTGAGCTCGGTGCCACTGTCGTCATGGTCACCCACGACCCGTCCGCGGCGGCCTGGGCGGACAGCGTCCTGTTCCTCGCCGAGGGACGCTTCGCGGACCGGCTCGACCACGGCTCCGCGGAGCAGATCGCCGCGCGGATGACCGCGCTCACGGGCCGCGGCGTCATGGCGGGTGCCGCGGCATGACGCGCCCCAACGGCCTGGCCCGCGCCGCCGTCCGCTTCAAACCCTCCTCCTTCGCGGGCACGTTCGTCGCGCTGATGATGTCGGCGCTGATCGTCGCGGCCTGCGGCATCCTGCTCGAGACGGGTATCCGCGCGTCGGTGCCCGCCGAGCGGTACGCGCGGGCGCCGGTCGTCGTCGCGGCCGACCAGTCCGCCCGCGTCGTGTCCGACACCGTCGACGGCCCCGAGGAGACCTCGTACCCGCTGCCGGACACCGCCCGTGTGGACAAGGCTCTCGCCGCGAAGGCGGCCCGCGCCCCGGGCGTCGAGGCCGCGGTGCCCGACCTCACCTTTCCGGTACGTCTGGACGGCGCCGCGCTCACCGGCCACGGCTGGGGCGCGGGCGCCTTCACCGGGACCGCGCTGACCAAGGGCTCCGCCCCGCGCGCGGGCGAGGTGGTGCTCGACGCCGCCGCGGCCCGTACCGCGAAGGCCGGCGTCGGTGACACCGTCGCGCTCGAAACGGCCGCTGGGCGGGGCGAGTTCAGGATCTCCGGTCTTGCCGAGGCCGGACCGGGCGACACCGCGAGGGCCGGCGGTCCCCTGGCCTGGTTCGCGGACACGCGCGCCGACACGCTCGCCGGCCACCCCGGCAAGGCCGACGCCATCGCCGTACTGGCGAAGGAGGGCACCGGCACCGGCGCACTCGCCACTGCCGTCGAGAACTCCCTCAAGGGCTCCGGCGCCCAGGTGCTCACCGGCGACGCCCGCGGCGGGGCCGAGGACCACGGCCTGGCGTACGCCAAGGAGACGCTCACCGCGCTCGGCGGCTCCTTCGGCGGGATCGCCGCCCTGGTCGCCGTCTTCACCGCCGCCGGCACCGTCGCGCTCGCCGTCGGCCGGCGCACCCGGGAGTTCGCGCTCCTGCGCGCCGTCGGCGCCACTCCGCGGCAGATCCGGCGTGCGGTCGCCGCCGAGGCGCTGCTCGTCGCACCGCTCGCCGGGGTACTCGGCTCCCTGCCGGGGATCGGCCTGGCGAGCTGGTGGTTCGGGCAGCTGAAGGACCGCGGCGCCGTCCCCGAGGCGGTACAACTCCAGGTCACATGGCTCCCGTTGGCCGCCGCGGTCGCGGCCGGGCTGCTCACCGCGCTCGGCGCCGGCTGGACGGCCGGACGCAGGCCCGCGAAGATCAAGCCGGGGCAGGCGCTCGCCGAAGCGTCGGTGGAGCCGCTGCGGCCGGGCGTCGTCCGTACGGTCCTGGGGTTCTGCGCCCTCGGCGGCGGCGCGGCACTCGCCGGTGTCGCGGCCTCCACGGCCGGCGCGGACGCGGCCAACGCCTCCCTCGGCGTCGTCATGCTCTTCATGCTGGCGGTCGCCCTGCTCGGCCCGCTCCTGGCCCGGCTGTGCGCCGCGCTGTTCGGACTGCTGCTGCGCGGCGGGGGAGCCCCGGCCTCCCTCGCCGCCGCCAACTCCCGTACGAACGCACGGCGGTCGGCCTCCGCGATCACTCCGATCGTGCTCGCGATGGCTTTCGCCTCGACCCTCGTCTTCATGCACACCAGCGAGAGCAGGGCCGCCGCCGAGCAGCTGCGCGCGGGCCTCACGGCGGACCATGTCGTGACCCACCCGGCGGGCCTGCCCGCCGACGCCGTCGACCGGGCGGCCCGCGTCCGCGGCGTCGACGCGGCGGTGGGCCTGCTCGAGACGCAGGTCCTCGTGCCGGTCGACTCCGGCGGCGAGACCTCGCTGCAGGCAGCGGCGGCCCAGGGAATCTCGGGCTCGGGCGCCCAACTGGCCGAGGTGCAGGACCTGGACGTCCGCAGCGGAAGCCTGGACCGGGTGGGTCCGGACAGAATCGCCGTCGACACCACCCTCGCCACCGCGGCGGAGGTGAAGACGGGCGACCGGCTGTCGCTCCGTCTGCCCGACGGCACTGCGTCCCGGCCGGAAGTCGTCGCCGTCTACGGCCGAGGTCTCGGTCTGCCGGCGGTCACCATGGACCGGGCTTCGCTCGCGGGCCATGTCACTTCGCCGTTCGACAGCACACTGCTCGTCTCGGGCGGTGACGCCGGCCCGCTCACCACGCTCGGCGAAGTCACGGACGCCTCGGGCTACGCGGCCGCGCGGAACGTGGACCGCCGGCTCGGCGCCTGGACCAACTCCATGATGGCCGCGGTCCTCGGCGGGTTCGCGGCGATCGCCGCGGCGAACACGCTGGTCATGACGGTCCTCGACCGCCGCCGCGAACTCACCACGCTCCGCCTCGTCGGCACCACGCGCCGCCAGGTCCTGCGCATGCTGCACTGGGAGAGCCTGCTGGTCTCGGTGACGGGTGTGGCCCTGGGCACCGCCATCGCCCTGATCACCCTGACCCCGATGATGCGCGGCCTGACGGGGGAGTCCCCCTACATCCCCCCGCTCCTGTACGCCACGTTCGCCGCGTCCACCGTCGCACTCGCCCTCCTCGCGGTGACCCTCCCGGGCCGGACGACCCTGCGCGAGCGCCGCGCGTGAGGGGGTGCCGGGCGGATCACTAGGCTGCTGCCCCTGCACCGGCCGCCGGGCCCGGCTCCCGCATCCGCGGCGGCCGGACCCGGCGACCATGGCTTTCCGGGGGGAAACCGATGCCCAGACCGCTCCTCTACCTCGACGTCGATGGTCCGCTCAACCCCTACGCGGCCAAGGCGCAGCAGCGGCCGGAGGGGTACACCACCCTGCGCGTCCCCCTGGACGACACCGGCCGGCGCGGTGGCGGGCACGGACTGCGCCGTCGTCCGCTCCGCGTGTGGCTTCACCCCGGGCACGGCCCCCAACTGCTCGCGCTGGACTACGACTTGTGCTGGGCCACCACCTGGATGGCCGATGCCAATCGCTGGATCGCCCCGGTCCTCGGCCTCCCCGAGTTCCCGTACGTGGACTTCGGCGACGCGCTGCTCGCCGAACGCCCCGACGGCGTCCACTGGAAGACCGCGCCTCTGGTCGCCCATGCCGCCGGACGTGACTTCGCCTGGGTCGACGACGAACAGAGTGTCCTGGACGACACCTACGTGTCCCGCCACCATCCCGGCCGGGCCCTGCTCCATCACGTCAACCCGCGCATCGGCCTGTGTGAACCGGACTTCGACGCGCTCGCCGGATTTGCGTCGGCGCAGCGGCGCTGAGCGTCAGGACGAGGTCTGCGGGCGGGTGAGGGCCGCTCGCAGCCACGGTGCCAGTTGGGTGATGCCGAAGGTGAGCTCGATGGCGAGGAAGGCCCAGAGGTAGGAGGGCAGGCCGCCGGCCAGGGCGTAGGCCATGCCCAGGGAGAACAGGACGCGGGACGCCCCGTCGTAGAGGCCGTACTCCGCCGATGGCCGGCGGATGCGGAGTACGGACCAGACGACGATCAGGGAGCCCATCAGGTTGGCGTAGAGGATCTCCATGGGCGTGAGGGCCGGGTGCGTGCCGAGCCCGAAGGTCTCCGTGAGCGCGGTCAGGGCGCGGTGGACGAGTTCGTACGTCCACGGGGTGGCGAAGCCGGCGGCCACGAACAGGTCGTACCGGGCGCTGACCCGGACCAGGCGCAGGTAGGACGGAGAGGTGAGGGAGGGGAAGAGCGGCACGGTAACTTCGGGAGTTCGGGGGGAGTTCGAGCCCGCCCCTCGGACAGCGACACCCCGACGCTAAACAGTGGAGTACGGTCCAAGGTCAAGTCCGAGTCCCGCACGTCCCCTGGAGTGTCATGCGTATCGGAGAGCTGGCCGCCCGGACCGGTCTGTCGAAGGACACCATCCGCTTCTACGAGAAGAACGGTCTCGTCGCCGGTGAGCGGCTCGCGAACGGGTATCGCGACTTCGCGCCGGAGACGGTGAGTTGGCTCCAGTACGTACGGACCGCCCAGACCCTCGGGTTCACGCTGGCCGAGATCGCCCGCACCGGCGAGCAGCTGCGCGACGCCCCCGACAGCGCGGCCGCCCTGTCGAAGATGTTCGAGGAGAAGCTCCGCGTGGTCGACGAGCGGATGGCCGAGCTCGCCGTCCTGCGCGAGGAGCTGGACGCCCGCGTGGGCTCCGGCTGTCCCCTGCGGGCGACGGCGCGTTAGCGCGCACCGTCCGCTCACCTGGGCATGTCATCATGCCCGCCACCGGAGTCGAAGGGGAGAAGAAGGAGTCATGGCGCTGGGCGGCGGCACGGTCGTGGACAGGCCGGGCGTGCACGGCATGCGGGACGTGCAGGACACGCGCGGTGTGCATGCGGTGGCGCTCGGCGCGGGGCGGCTGCGTGTCACCCGGCGCTGGCCGGACACGTTGCGCCCGTACCTGCGCAGTTACGCCGGCTACTGGGACGCCGCCGCCACCCCGTTCCGCGTGCGGATCGTGCCCAGCGGCCGGGCCGTCGTGCTCCTCAGCCTCGGGGAGCCGTTCGCCCAGGTGCACCGTCTCGCCGAGCGCGAGCACGATCCGGGCGTCCGGGTGGTCGGCTCGCTGATCGCGGGCCTCGAGGACGGACCCCGGATCGCCGATCACCCCGGCGGCCAGGAGGCGATCCGCCTCGAGCTCACGCCCCTGGGGGCGTACCGGCTTTTCGCCCTGCCCATGCGGGAGTTGACCAACACCGTCGTCGAGCTGACGGACGTCCTCGGACCGCGCGCAGGCGAGCTGGTCGAACGGCTCTCCCACACCCGGGACTGGGCCGAGCGTTTCGATCTCCTCGACGCCGCACTCCTCCGCCGGCTCGCGGAGGGACCCGAGCCGGCCGCCGAGGTGGCCCACGCCTGGCAGCTGCTCGAACGCTCGGGTGGCAATCTGCCCGTCGCCCGGATCGCCCAGGAGACGGGCTGGAGCCACGGCTATCTCGTACGGAAGTTCACACAGCAGGTCGGGCTGACGCCGAAGACGGCGGGCAGGGTGCTGAGATTCCACCGCGCGACCGGGCTCATGGCCCGCGGCGCGGTCGATCTGAGCGCGCTCACCGCCGCCTGCGGGTTCTACGACCAGGCGCACCTCAACCGGGAGTTCCGGGCCCTGGCCGCCATCACCCCCGGCCAGATCGCCGCGGCCCGTATGACGGAAGGCGCCGTGGCGCTCTGAGCGGCGGTTTCCGGCGCGAGGTCAAATTCGTCCAAGCCAGACCGAGCACCGATTCCCTAACGTCCCTGAACGTGATCGTCCGCTGCGGAGCGGCCGATCGGCCACACCGTCATCAGGGGGACCCATATGTCGAATCAGCGCCGGGGCCGCTGGGAGCGCTACAAGGTCACGCGTCCGTTCTCGCCGCAGGACCTCGCCGGGCTCTGGGGCTCGATCATCGGCATCGTGGCGCTCGCCGCGCTGCTCGGCTGGGCGCTCGACATGAAGGGCGGCGTGGTGATCGTCGCCGCGATCCCCTTCATCTCGCAGTGGTTCGACGCCAAGCGGATCCTGTTCCAGTTCGACGCCGCCGGCGTGCGGATCGGCCATGTGCTGCTGCCGTGGCACGACGTCAGCCAGTTCGTGGTGGCCACCCCTGCGCAGGGCGACGCCCTCATCGGCGTACGGCTGCAGGAGCGGGCGATGCTGCCGGCCGGCGCCGCCGTGCTGCCGCCGCACCCCGCGATGCCGGCGCCGCTGTACGTGGCCGTGCAGCGCCACAAGTTCGACCTGGACAAGATGCTGGGCAAGGCGCGCAAGTACGCCCCCGCCCACCTCCAGATCGTCGTCGCCGAGCCGACCGGCGAACGCGTCGCCTCCTAGCCGCCCTGGGCAGGCGACTCCCGAAACGGGGGGCCGGGCGGGCCGGACCAGCGGCCCGCCCGGTTTCTTCACGTCACCGAGTCACCGAGTCACCGAGTCACCGAGTCGCCGCGTGACCGCGTCATCGATTCATCGAGCCATCGCGTCATCGCGTCATCGCGTCATCGCGCCGGTCGGCGGTCCGCTTGGTGCGGGACCGGGCGGCTCATGCAGACCCGCGGCCAGCGGTCGAGCCCCAGTTCACCCTCGTACGCCCTGATCTTCCGCAGCCCCGGCCCGAGTTCGTCCTCGCCGAGCTCACGGAACCCGAGCCGCCGGTAGTACGGCGCGTTCCACGGCACCTCGGCGAAGGTCGTCAGGGTCAGCGCGCCGAGCCCCTGCGCGCGGGCATACGCCGCCGCGCGGTCGAGCAGCGCACGCCCCACGCCCTGCCGCGCCGCCGACGGGTGCACGGACACCTGCTCCACGTGCAGCGCCTCGTCCACCTGCTCCGCGATCAGATACGCCACGGGTGCGTCATCGCTCCCGTCCCGGTCCACCGCCACCCATGCACGGCCGGCCCGGACGAATGCCGTGAGCTGCTCGGCCGACGGCGGCTCGTCGTCCGCGATCGCGGCCATGCCCAGCGCACGGAACGGTTCACCGGCCGCCCGCTCGATGTCCTGCAGCAAAGGGAGATCGGCCGCGGTGGCCGGACGGATACGCATGCGTCCAGTATCGCCGTGGCGCGCAGGACCCGCCCCAGAGCCTCAACTACGCGCCTGTGCTGATCAGTTCGTCCGCCGGGCTGTTCACGGGCTGGGGTGTGCCCGTCAGATCGAGGACGAACAGTGGCACCGCCAGGCTGTCGGCGCGGGCCCGGGCGTCGTCCGTGTAGCCCGCGAGGGAGAAGCAGACGGGGACCGAGGAGTCGTTGAGCGCGGCGAGCCACAGGCATTCGACATCGCGCAGGCTCATCGAGCGGGTCGTCGGTTCCACCTGCGCCCGCAGCCCGGGCGCCACCAGGCCCACACCGGACGCGGCGCGCTGCTCGGTGCGTCGTATCTCCTTGTAACCGAGCCAGCGCAGATACAGCGCCGCGGCCTGTACGGCGTCCCGCGCTGTGCGAATCGTCACGGGGTGGAACGCGGGACGGGGCGCCGGCGCCGTCGGCGCCAGCGGGATGTGCAGCGGCAGCGGCGCATGGCCGGGGGCCGGACCCGCCGAGGCGGGTTTCACGGGGACGCGGAGCAGGGCGCCGCAGTCGCAGCCGAGCTCCGGCTGAGGCCACTGGTCGAGCCGTCCGCAGGACTCGCAACGGACGGTGACCCAGTCGTCCTCCCAGGTCACATACGTGAGGAGGGTGGGCTGCGCGCCGCGCTGCAGCGGCGGCGAGACCGGCGCACCGCAGGTGCAGGGGTAGACGTGCGGTGCGTAGAGGTGCTCGGTCCGGCAGCGCGGACAGCGCACCGGAATGCCTCCGGACATCGACGTCCCCCCTCCCGTACGGATCCCGACCGCATCCCGCGCGTATCCCGCACGCATCCCGTACGAACCGACGAACGGGACCCGGTGCCGCTCTCATCGTCCACCAAACACCAAGCTCTGGGGAGGGATTCGGGCACGTTCATCGCGCCGAAGCCCCTTGACTCCCCCCTCGGCCTGCTCTTACATTGCTTCCATATAGCAGAAGAAAACTTCCGCATTACGGAAAGCGGCCGGACATCGACCGGGACCGCGAGCGGAAGCGCCCGATAGCCGACCGGCTCGGACCGGCCTGGACGCAGGAGTTACGCGATGCCTCGAATGACAGCCGCCCACGCGGCAGTGGAGATCCTCAAGCGCGAAGGTGTGACGAACGCGTTCGGAGTGCCGGGCGCCGCGATCAACCCCTTCTACAAGGCCCTCAAGGAGGTCGGCGGCATCGACCACACCCTCGCGCGGCACGTCGAGGGTGCGACCCACATGGCCGAGGGCTACACCCGCACCAAGGCGGGCAACATCGGCGTCGCGATCGGTACGTCGGGCCCCGCGGGCACCGACATGATCACCGGCCACTACTCGGCCGCCGGCGACTCGATCCCGATCCTCGCCATCACGGGCCAGGCCCCGAGCCACCTCCTGCACAAGGAGGACTTCCAGGCCGTCGACATCGCCTCGATCGCCAAGCCGCTCACCAAGATGGCCGTCACGGTCCTCGAGCCCGCCCAGGTCCCGGGCGTCTTCCAGCAGGCCTTCCACCTGATGCGCTCAGGACGGCCCGGCCCGGTCCACATCGACCTGCCGATCGACGTCCAGCTCGCCGAGATCGACTTCGACCCGGAGACGTACGAGCCGCTGCCGGTCTACAAGCCGTCCGCGACCCGCGCCCAGATCGAGAAGGCGATCCAGTTCCTCCTGGAGTCGGAGCGTCCGCTGATCGTCGCCGGCGGCGGCATCATCAACGCCGACGCCTCCGACCTGCTCGTCGAGTTCGCCGAGCTCACCAACACCCCGGTCGTCCCGACCCTCATGGGCTGGGGCACCATCCCGGACGACCACGAGCTCAACGCCGGCATGGTCGGCCAGCAGACCGGTCACCGCTACGGCAACGCCACGTTCCTGGAGTCGGACTTCGTCCTGGGCATCGGCAACCGCTGGGCCAACCGTCACACCGGCTACAAGCTGGACGTGTACCGCGAGGGCCGCAAGTTCGTCCACGTGGACATCGAGCCCACCCAGATCGGCAAGATCTTCGCCCCGGACTACGGGATCGCCTCGGACGCCAAGGCCGCCCTGGAGCTGTTCGTCGAGGTCGCCAAGGAGCTCAAGGCGGAGGGCAAGCTGCCCGACCGCTCCGAGTGGGTCGCCTCGCACCTGGACCGCAAGGCCACGCTGCAGCGCCGTACGCACTTCGACAACATCCCCATGAAGCCGCAGCGCGTCTACGAGGAGATGAACAAGGCGTTCGGCAAGGACACGCGCTACGTCACCACCATCGGTCTGTCCCAGATCGCCGGTGCGCAGATGCTGCACGTGTACAAGCCGCGCCACTGGATCAACTGCGGCCAGGCGGGCCCGCTCGGCTGGACCATCCCGGCCGCGCTCGGTGTCGCCAAGGCCGACCCGGACAGCCCGGTCGTCGCCCTCTCCGGCGACTACGACTTCCAGTTCATGATCGAGGAGCTCGCGGTCGGTGCCCAGCACCGCATCCCGTACATCCACGTCCTCGTGAACAACGCCTACCTGGGCCTGATCCGTCAGGCGCAGATCGGTCTGGACATCAACTTCCAGGTCAACCTGGAGTTCGAGAACCAGAACAGCCCCGAGCTGGGCGTCTACGGCGTGGACCACGTCAAGGTCGCCGAGGGCCTCGGCTGCAAGGCGATCCGCGTGACCGACCCGGCGGACCTGGCCGACGCGTTCGAGCGGGCCAAGAAGCTGGCGCAGGAGCACCAGGTGCCGGTGGTCGTCGAGGCGATCCTGGAGCGCGTCACCAACATCGCGATGAGCCCGACGGCGGACATCTCCGCGGTCAAGGAGTTCGAGGACGTCGCGACCGAGGACTGGCACGCGCCGACGGCGATCCTGCCGCTGAAGGCCCAGGCCTGAGGCCTTACACGGGACGGTAGTTGAGGGGGCGGCCCACTCGGGGGGAGTGGGCCGCCCCCTCCGGCGTGCCCCGCTCTCCGGCGTGCCCGGCTCTCCGGCGTGCCCGGCTCTTCGGAGTGCCCGGCCGTTCAGGGCGTCAGGTGCCGCAATCGCGCGGTGAGCCGCTCCGTCCAACTCCGGGCCGTGCCCTGTGCGTACGGGTGTGCCGCGGCGAACTGTGCCCAGTCCGCCTCGTCGCACGAGAGCGCAGAGGCGAGCCCGGTCGGGGCGGCGGACCGCAGGATCCTCCTCAGCAGTCGTGGCGCCGGTCGGGTCCGGGGGTCCTCGGCGAGCAGGACGGCGTCGTACAGATCCTTGGGCTGAGGGCCCCGGCCCGCCGCGGCGTCGGCGTGCAGCCACAACAGCTTCCAGCCGAGCGACAGTTCACGGCTCGCGCACTGCACGACGGTGGGCGCCCCGCCGTCGGCGCGGGGGATCAGCGTCCACACGGGCGGCTCGGAGAACGTCTCGTCGAAGGCGAAGTCCAGCTGGACACGGCCGCCCGGCCCGCTGTCGCAGTGCCAGGGGATGTGGAGACGCGACCCGCCTGTCCGCACGCACCCGCACGGCTTCCAGACGTACGAGCCCACGCCCTCGCTCTCCTCCCGGACGTGGTCGCACGCGCAGTCGTGGTCGTATCCCCACAGCTCGTCCGGCTGTGCCCGTTCGGCGTCGAGGACGATCCCCGCACCCGGGACCTCCGGCCGGCGGCGTATCAGCTCGAGCAGATCCTCGTGAGAGGGAAAGGGCTCGTCCTCGCTGCCCTCCGCGGGCCCTTCCCAGCGCAGCCCCTCCGGCGGCACCCGTACCCGTATGCCGCGCCTCTCGTACTGCTCCTCCCCGTCGTTCCAGATCTCGGCCCCCGCCGCACCCCCGAGCGCCTCGGGCCACTCCTGTACGAGGGCGAAGGAGTCGACGTACGGGTGCGGGTCCAACGGGTCCGGGGGAGTGCCCAGCCGTGGCAGGACGACGAAGTCCAGATCCCCCGGCTCGCGCGCTCGTTCTCCCGCCCACGCGGGCATCACCATGCTGCCGCGCAGCGCCAGCATCTCGCTCCGCGGCGCCGCGGCGATCAGGCCGAGTACATGGTCGAGCACGGCCCGCCGCGCCGCCGCGGCCGCGCCCGCGGGCCCGGCCCCGCCGCCTGTGCCGCTCGTACCGCGCATGCCCCCACCCCTCCTGATCATGTGACGCAGGAGGACTGTAAGCCCCGGGTGTGACAGTGGGGCGTTTGAGCCATCCGGCATGGGCGGGGCAGTGGGGAAGGGCGGGAGCGGAGGGTCAACTCGGCCTGTTGGCAAGGGGGTTAGTGAACGGGCTGGTGCGGAGAGTGAGGGGATCCGGCCATTGGTTGCCGAAAGCATATTCGGACACGCACCGTGAGCGCACAATAGCCGTACGGCAGCAGGGGTGTTGACCTGCGCGGCCGGCTGTCACTGCCCGCGGGGAGTTGGGGGGCCGCGATGCACGAGGAGTTCCTCTGTGAGGTGACCGCGTACGGCGTCTGCGGCGGCGAGCAGGTGGGCGTACCGCTCGGAACCTATCGCGCGCCGAGTCTGCCACTCGCCCTGTGGTGGCTGCGCGAGCGGGCGACCTGGATCGCCGAACGGCTCGATCCGACGCCCGACACCGGCCGGCTGCCACCTGGCGCACTGGTTCTGATGGCGCGGGATGCACCCGATGTCCCCGGTGTACTGCGCGCCTGGCGCGACAGCGCGGCAGAACAGGAACAGGCGGCTGCCGACCTGGCGAGCGGCCGCCTGGTGCGGTTCATCGCCCGGGACGACACGACGGAGTACGAACTGCTCGCCGAGTCCGTCGACATGATCCGCATCCAGCGGGTGCTCGGCGAGCAGGAGAGGACCGGGTCCGGGTGGGTGCCTTCCCAGAGGACCGCGTCCGCGTCCTCGGTGTGGGTGCCTCCGACGTGACCGCACGGCCGGCCCGCGTCACTGCGCCGGTGACCGCTCCCCGAGCCGCTCCTTGAGCCACGCGAGTGTCTGTTCGCCCTGGGCCTGCTGGAAGGGGCGCAGCGTCGGCAGTCCGGGCGGTGCCGGTCGGCGGGCCTGGCGCAGGAACATGGCGGCGAGACCGAGCACCGTGGTGGTCATGGCACGCTCGTCGGCGCCCTGCGCCACGGGATGCGGCGCGAAGACCGACTCCGGAGCAGGGCCACCCTGCATCGCGACGCTGGGCAGCAAGATGAGCAGGTCGAACCAGCGCGCAGCGCGCAGCGCGGCACGCGTGCGGCCAGTCCACGAAGACCGCGCCCTCGGCGGTCAGGAGGATGTTGTCGGCACGCAGATCCCCGTGCGCGAGCGCGTCGCCCGCGATGGCCGAGGTGCACTCCCGCTCGCGTTCGGCGCGTGCGGTGAGATGCGTCCGTAAGGGTCCATGCCCGCGAGATCCTCCTCGCCGCTCGCGTGCGCGGCCGCCAGCTGACCCCGGCCCTCGAAGGGCTCGCCGGGCAGCGGTTCGGCGCCGGCCGGTGCGGGCGTGAGGGACTCGGACAGGCGGCCGACGGCGGCCATCACACGGTCCAACTCCTCGGGCACCCAGGGCACATGGGGCTGGCGGCCCTCGACGTCCTCGAAGAGGAGCGCGACCCATTGGCCGTCGTCGTACGAGCCGAGCAGACGCGGGACCGGGGCGCCCGGCGGCAGCAGGGCGGCGTTGGCGATCTCCGCGCGGTGCATGGTGACCGAGTGCGCGTTGACCTCGGCGCAGCCTGCCTTGGCGAAGGCGCGGCTGCCGTCGGCCAGGCGCAGGCGGGCCGCGACGCCGGGGGAGAACCCGCCGCTCTGCGTGCTCGCCTCGACGACCTGTGTTCCGAGCTGTAGCTCGAGCGCTTCGCGGACCGGAGCAGGGATCTCCCGCCAGTCCATCCGTACGCCCTGAGCAGGGGCGATCGCTGTCATGGGGCGAGCCCGCCAGGCGATATGGGGCGGGGCCACGTGATATCGCCCGTGAGGCGGCCGTACGGGATGCGCGCGGGAAAAGGGGAGCGCCGAGCACGGGACCGTCCGTACTCGGCGCTCTGGCTGAGGAGTTGTTGCCGCCCGACGGCGCAAGGCTGGCGCGACAGGACGTTCGCGCCGCCGGACGGAGTGTGTGGGCCGGTCTCGCGTTCGCGTTCCCGCTGCTCTGGACGACGGCCGGAGGCCGGCGCAGGCGGCCGAAGCCCGCGAAGCGGTGCGAGGTCGGCACGAAGAAATGGTCGTTCGCGCCGCCGGACGGAGTCTCTGTTCTTGTGGGGACCGCGGCGGATGCGATGGCTCCCGATGTCGTTTCCCTCAGGTCGAGAAACGTGCCGTAGAACCTTTACCACCGCACTGGCTCGCACCCCGCCGCGGTCTCCAACTCGCCCGTACCGCCTGCCACCCCTCATCCGGGCAGGCGATGCGGGCCGGTGCCCAGGGATGACCTCCCGTCACCCCGGGCACAGCCTCACAGGAGGGGCTCAGTCGCGCAGGGCGCGAACGGCCTCCTCCACGCGCTTGCCGTAGTCCGCGTCCGCGGCGGCGAAGTGCGCGATGTTCTTCTCGATGATGTCGTCGCGGGAGACCTGCGACAGACCGCCGGCGATGTTGGCGACCAGACGCTGCTTCTCCTCCTCCGACATCAGGCGGTACAGCTCGCCGGCCTGGAAGAAGTCGTCGTCCTTGGTGTGGGCCGGCGCCTCGTGCGTGCCGGTGTACCCGTGGATCGCGAGCGGCGCCGACAGCGGCAGGCCGGTCTCGACCGGACCGCCGAAGGAGTTCGGCTCGTAGTTCTTCGCGTCGCGGCCCTGGGCGTTGGCGGCCATGAAGCCGTCGCGGCCGTAGTTGTTCGCGACGGTCGCCTTGGGGGCGTTCACCGGCAGCAGGGTGTGGTTGACACCCAGGCGGTAGCGGTGCGCGTCCGCGTAGGCGAACAGACGGCCCTGCAGCATCTTGTCCGGCGAAGGACCGATGCCCGGAACGAAGTTGTTCGGCGAGAACGCGGCCTGCTCGACCTCGGCGAAGACGTTGTCGGGGTTGCGGTCCAGGACCAGCCGGCCCACGCGCTGCAGCGGGTAGTCGCTGTGCGGCCACACCTTCGTCAGGTCGAACGGGTTGAAGCGGTAGTCCGCCGCCTCGGCCGCGGGCATGACCTGGACGTACAGCGTCCACGAGGGGTACACACCGCGCTCGATGGACTGCAGCAGGTCGGTCTGGTGCGAGTTGCCGTCCTTGCCGACGATCTCGGCGGCCTGGTCGGCGGACAGGGAGCGGATGCCCTGGTTCGTCTTGAAGTGGTACTTGACGAAGAAGGCCTCACCCTGGGCGTTGGTCCACTGGTACGTGTGGGAGCCGTAGCCGTTCATGTGGCGGTACGACGCGGGGATACCGCGGTCGCCCATCAGCCAGGTGACCTGGTGCGTCGCCTCGGGGGAGTGCGCCCAGAAGTCCCAGACGTTGTCCGCCTCCTGCTTGCCCGTGAAGGGGTCGCGCTTCTGGGAGTGGATGAAGTCGGGGAACTTGATCGGGTCCTTGATGAAGAACACCGGGGTGTTGTTGCCGACGAGGTCGTAGTTGCCCTCTTCGGTGTAGAACTTCACCGCGAAGCCGCGCGGGTCACGGACGGCGTCCGCGCCGCCGAGCGAGTCGGCCACGGTCGAGAAGCGCAGGAAGAGCTCGGTCTTCTTGCCCACCTCGGAGAGGAAGTTCGCCGAGGTGTACGCCGAGACGTCGTCGGTCACCTCGAAGTGACCGTAGGCGCCGGAGCCGCGGGCGTGCACGACACGCTCCGGGATGCGCTCCCGGTTGAAGCGGGCGAGCTTCTCGAGCAGGTGCTGGTCCTGCAGGAGGATCGGGCCACCGACGCCGGCGGTGGCGGAGTTCTGGTTGTCGGCGACGGGGGCGCCGGACTCGGTCGTAAGCACGCGCTTCGACATCGTGACCTTCCGTAACTGCTGAAAGCTAAAGAGAACTGCTGCTCTACGTCTGCGGTTTCAGGAGCGTATGTACGTCGTGAACCTGACGTCAACAGTTTGTTGAAACTGAAGTCTGGTGTTCCGGTCGGCGGCGGCGCCTGGGCGCGACAGGACAGGTGTCAGCGCCGCCGCCGACCGGGGTTCGAAGGGGCTCACTCAGGGGTGAGCCCGCGGCTCAGACCTGCGAGCCGGACAGGCGCTCGACGGCGCGGAGCAGGGCCGAGTGGTCCAGGCCGCCGTCGCCCTGCGCACGCAGGGAGGCGACGAGCTGCGCGACCACGGCGCCGACCGGCAGCGAGGCACCCACGTTGCGGGCGGCGTCGGTGACGATGCCCATGTCCTTGTGGTGCAGGTCGATACGGAAGCCCGGCTTGAAGTCGCGGTTGAGGAAGTTGTCCTTCTTGCGCGTCAGGACGGTCGAGCCGGCCAGGCCGCCGTTGAGGACGTCGAGCGCGGCCTTCAGGTCCACACCGGACTTCTCCAGGAAGACCACGGCCTCGGCGCAGGCCTGGATGTTGACCGCCACGATCAGCTGGTTGGCAGCCTTCACCGTCTGGCCCGAACCGTGCGGACCGCACAGCACGATGGTCTTGCCGAGGGCCTCGAGGACCGGCAGGGCCTCGTCGAAGTCGGCCTGCTCGCCGCCGACCATGATGGACAGGACGGCCTCGATGGCACCGGCCTCGCCGCCGGAGACGGGGGCGTCCAGGACGCGCAGACCCTTCTCCTTGGCGTTCTTGGCCAGGTCGACCGAGGTCTGCGGCGTGATCGACGACATGTCGACGATCAGGGCGCCGGACTTGGCGTTCTCGAGGATGCCCTCGGGACCGTAGGCGATGGCCTCGACCTGCGGGGACGCGGGCACCATCGTGATGACGACATCGGCGTCCTTGACGGCCTCGGCGATCGAGCCGGCCGCGGTGCCGCCGTTGGCGGCGAGGCGGTCGAGCTTGTCCTGCTCGAGGGTGTAGCCGGTGACGGAGTAACCGGCCTTGATCAGGTTCTCGGCCATGGGGGAGCCCATGATGCCGAGGCCGATCCACGCGATCTTAGGAAGGTTGCTCATGATGGTGCCTCTCGATAAGTCTTGATGCGTACGTGAGTTGGCGTGACCGGGCCGGTACCGCTCACCCGCACAGTGAGCGGTCGCCGGGGGACGTCAGCGCACGAGGGTCAGCGCGCGGCGCGGGCCTCGGCCGGCAGCCAGCCGAAGGAGGCGGCGGCGTCGGGGGCCTTGTACTCCAGGCCCACGTACCCCTCGTAACCCGCCTTCTTGAGCTGGTCGAGCAGGTCCTCGAGCGGGAGCTCGCCGGTGCCCGGGGCGCCACGGCCCGGCTTGTCGGCGATCTGCACGTGACCGGTCTTCGCCGCGTAGGCGTCGATGATCTGCGGCAGGTCCTCGTCGTTCATGGCCAGGTGGTACAGGTCCATGAGGAACTTGGCGTTGCCGAGACCGGTGGCCTCGTTCACCTTGTCCACGATCTCGATGCCGGCCGGTGCGCTCACCAGCGGGTAGAGCGGGGACTCCGGCTTGTTGAGGGTCTCGATCAGGAGGATCGCGCCGATGCGGTCGGCCTCCTTGGCCGCGAGCACCAGGTTTTCCAGGGCGAGCTTGTCCTGCTCGGCCGGGTCCACGCCTTCGACGCGGTTGCCGTACAGGGCGTTGAGCGCCTTGCAGCCGAGCGACTCGGCGAAGTCGGCCGCGACCTTGAGGTTGGCGCGGAACTTCTCCGACTCCTCACCGGGCACCGAGACCGCACCGCGGTCCGGTCCTGGGAGCTGGCCGGCGTAGAAGTTCAGGCCCGTGAGCTGGACGCCCGCGTCCTCGATCGCCTTCTTGAGGGCGTCGAGCTCGGCCTGGTCGGGGGTGGGGGTCTCGATCCAGGGCCACCACAGCTCGACCGCGGTGAAGCCCGCCGCGGCGGCGGCCGCGGGGCGCTCCAGGAGCGGGAGTTCCGTGTAGAGGATCGAGAGATTCACATTGAAGCGCTGGTCCGTGTAACCCATGAGGGGTAGGCGCTCCTTCCGTATCGCGGAAGTTACTTTCTACTTGACGGAAGAGTGCCTAAGGTCCTGGTCACCTGTCAAGTGGGGGCTCCCGTAAATCGCACAGAGCCCAGTAGGTTGATGCGCGTGCGATTGAGAGTGGAGTTCACGACCGAGCCCTTCGACCTCGACGAGGCCCCGGCGCATGCCCTGGCCGCCCGTGAGGTGATCGAGGCAGCCGTGCTCGACGCGGTCGATGTCGGCCCGTTCGGCAATACCGCCGAGGGCGGCGCCGAGCCGGTGCTCGCCGCGGTCGACGCGCTGCTGCGCAAATCCCTGGCCGCGGGTGCCACCCGGGTCTCTCTCCAGGTGAACGTGCTCGGAGAGGGTGACCGGAAGTGACCGAACCCAGAGACCACCCCTTCGTCAGCGCCGTGAAGCCGCTGGTCGACGCGATGGGCGCCCAGGTCATCGCCCCGGCCGAGGCCGGCGACGACGATGTCGTGCTCGCCTGGGAGGGCGAGGACGTGCTCGCCGTGCGCCTGCCGCAGCTCGCGGACTCCCTCGACCACATCCTGGCGGCCCTGGAGCGCAAGTACGGCAGGCCCCTGGCGGAGCTCGACCGCAAGTCCAAGCAGGAAGTCGTACGCCTCCTGGAAGCGCGCGGCGCCTTTGCCGTACGGCACGGTGTGGAGACCGTGGCGAGTGCCATAGGCGTGTCCCGCTTCACTGTGTACAACTACTTGAACCGGGACAACAGCACCACGAAGTCCGAGTAGGCGCGTACCCGCAGAACGCACCAAGCTCGGGACGTCCCGCCCGAACGAACACACAAAGAGCCGTCGCCTGGAGATCCAGGCGGCGGCTCTTTGTTCAATTCGTTTCAACAAAGTGTTGACGGAGTGTTGCCGAGGGTCTTAGCTAATCCCAGCCCGTCCAGCACCACGGAGGCTTTCCCGTGACTTCGCGTACGACACCGGGGCTGACCCGGTTCAACACCTCCGACGAGGCCGCGGCCACCGCGGAGCTCCACGAGGTGTGCAGCTCTTCGGCCTGGGGCAGCAAGGTTCTCGCCCAGCGCCCCTACGCCGACGCCGACTCCCTCTTCGCCGCGAGCGACGCCGCCATGGCCGAGCTCACCACGGCGGACCTGGAGGAGGCCATGGCGGGGCACCCGCCGATCGGCCGCCCGAAGCCGGGAGACCCGACCTCCGCGCGCGAACAGCGCGGCATGGCCGGCGCCTCCGAGGAACTCAAGGCGGAACTGCTCGAACTGAACCTGGCCTACCAGGAGAAGTTCGGCCATGTCTTCCTCATCTGCGCGACCGGCGCCACGGCCGAGTTCATGCTCGGCCAGATCAAGGTACGGATCGAGAACGAGGCCGAGCAGGAGCGGGAGATCGTCCGCGCCGAGCTGGCCAAGATCAACCGCATCCGCCTGACCCGCCTCGTAGAGGAAGCAGCAGAGTAATGAGCACTGACACGACCGCTTCGGTGTCCACGCACATCCTGGACACCAGCATCGGACGCCCCGCCGAAGGCGTCGCCATCTCGCTCGCGGCCCGCGCCGGTTTCGACGCGGACTGGGTGGCTCTCGGCGGCTCCGCCACCGATGCGGACGGGCGTTGCAAGGACCTGCCGGCCCTGCCGGAAGGAACGACCCACGTACGTCTCGACTTCGAGACCGAGGCGTACTTCTCCAAGAAGCAAGCCGAAAACCAGCAGGACGCCCCCGCGAATCGGGACAGCGGTGCGTTCTTCCCGGAGGTGGCGATCACGTTCGCCGTCAAGCCGGGCGAGCACTATCACGTACCGCTGCTGCTCAACCCGTTCGGCTACTCCGTTTACCGAGGGAGCTAGCAGACATGCCCACGATTCTGGGACAGAACCAGTACGGCAAGGCTGAGAACCGCGTCGTCAAGATCACGCGGGACGGCGACACCCACCACATCAAGGACCTCAACGTCTCCGTCGCCCTCTCGGGCGAGATGGACGAGGTCCACCTGACCGGCTCCAACGCCAACGTCCTGCCGACCGACACCACCAAGAACACGGTGTACGCGTTCGCCAAGGAGTACGGGATCGAGTCGGCCGAGCAGTTCGGCATCCACCTGGCGCGTCACTTCGTGAACAGCCAGGACCCGATCCACCAGGCGCGTATCCGCATCGAGGAATACTCCTGGGAGCGCATCGAGACCTCCGAGGCCAACTCGAAGTTCATCGGCTCCGACGACGTCAAGCACTCCTTCGTCCGCAAGGGCCAGGAGACCCGCGTCAGCGAGATCACGTACAACGGCTCCGAGTGGCAGGTCATCTCGGGTCTGAAGGACCTGGTCGTCATGAACTCCACCAACTCGGAGTTCTGGGGCTACATCAAGGACAAGTACACGACGCTCCAGGAGGCGTACGACCGCATCCTGGCCACGCAGGTCTCCGGCCGCTGGCGGTTCAACTGGACCGACGACGAGCAGCGGATGCCCAACTGGGAGCGTTCGTACGAGCAGACCAAGAAGCACATGCTCGAGGCCTTCGCCGAGACGTACTCGCTCTCGCTGCAGCAGACGCTGTACCAGATGGGCTCGCGCATCATCAACAACCGTGCGGAGATCGACGAGGTCCGCTTCTCGCTCCCCAACAAGCACCACTTCCTTGTCGACCTGGAGCCCTTCGGCCTCAAGAACGACAACGAGGTCTACTTCGCCGCCGACCGTCCCTACGGTCTGATCGAGGCCACCATCCTGCGCGATGGTGTCGAGCCGAAGATCCCGGTGGACATGACCAACCTCTAGTCCCCGCAAGGACATAGAGAGCCTCGACAACCTCCGACGCGAGTGCGCCGGCGTCTGCCCCGGGACCCCCGACCCTCCGACAAGGGCCGGGCCCCGGGGGCCAGGAGGGGAGCGGGGGCATCTGCGCAACACCCGCAACGGGTCGACGTGATGGGGCGTTGACACGTGCACCACGGACTCGGTCGTCACCCCGCTCGGCCCCCGGGTTCGTACATCCGAAGAGGAAGAACGAGGATCCGCCATGGCGGCTTCGCGCATCGTTATCGAAAACTGTGCCATCGCGACCGTGGACGCGAACGACACCGAGTACGCCTCGGGTTACATCGTCGTCGCGGACAACAAGATCGAGTCCGTGGGCGCCGGCAAGGCCCCCGAGAACCTCGAGAACGTGGTCCGGCGGATCGACGCCACCGGTCACCTGGTCACCCCGGGTCTGGTCAACACGCACCACCACTTCTACCAGTGGATCACCCGTGGTCTGGCCACCGATCACAACCTCTTCAACTGGCTCGTCGCCCTCTACCCGACGTGGGCGCGCATCGACGAGTCGATGGCCCGCACCGCCGCGCAGGGCTCCCTCGCGATGATGGCCCGCGGTGGTGTCACCACCGCGATGGACCACCACTACGTCTTCCCGCAGGGCTCCGGCGACCTGTCCGGCGCGATCATCGGCGCCGCGAGCGACATGGGTGTCCGCTTCACCCTGGCCCGCGGCTCCATGGACCGCTCCGAGAAGGACGGCGGCCTGCCGCCGGACTTCGCCGTCGAGACCCTCGACGGTGCGCTGTCCGCCACGGCCGAGACCGTCAAGAAGTTCCACGACGCCTCCTTCGACGCGATGACCCAGGTCGCCGTCGCGCCGTGCTCCCCCTTCTCCGTCTCCACCGAACTGCTCAAGCAGGGCGCGGAGCTGGCCCGTTCGCTCGGCGTACGGATGCACACGCACGGCTCGGAGACCGTCGAGGAGGAGAAGTTCTGCCACGAGCTCTTCGGCATGGGCCCGACCGACTACTTCGAGTCCACCGGCTGGCTCGGCGAGGACGTGTGGATGGCGCACTGCGTCCACATGAACGACTCGGACATCGCCGCCTTCGCCCGTACGAAGACCGGTGTCGCGCACTGCCCCTCGTCCAACGCCCGTCTCGCGGCCGGTATCGCCCGCGTCCCGGACATGCTGAAGGCCGGCGTACCGGTCGGCCTCGGTGTGGACGGCACCGCCTCCAACGAGTCCGGTGAACTGCACACCGAGCTGCGCAACGCGCTCCTCATCAACCGCCTCAACACCGAGCACCGCGAGGCCGCCCTGAACGCCCGCCAGGCCCTGCGCCTCGGCACGTTCGGCGGCGCCCAGGTCCTCGGCCGCGCCGACAACATCGGCTCGCTCGAAGCCGGCAAGCTCGCCGACTTCGTGCTCTGGAAGATGGACACCCTCGCCCACTCCTCCATCGCCGACCCGGTCACGGCCCTGGTCTTCGGTGCCGCGGCCCCCGTCACCGCCTCCTTCGTCAACGGCAAGCAGATCGTCGAGAACAACCGACTGCTCTTCGCCGACGAGGACCAGATCGCCCGCGACACCCGTGCCGAGGCCCAGCGCCTGGCCCGGATCGCCGCCGGCGCCTAAGCCCCGGGCTCTTCAGCCACCAGGGCTTTCAAGGAGTCCGGTCGAGGGGGACGGCCCTCGACCGGTCGCCGTGGACCCGAGCGGGGTCCATGGCAGCCGAGACCGGTGGGTGCGGGCGCCCATGCGCCCGTACCCACCGGATCGGTGACCGTTTCCTGCCGTACGGCGGACCGGTGACCGTCCTGCCCCTCCCGCACGGCGACCGCACATCGCTGCCACAACTCCATACCGCGCACGAACAGCACCACTGCACCAACGCACCACCTGCCTGTTTGCACCATCTGTACGACCTCCATGACACCCGCGTCGCTGGCGACGCGTTTAACCGACCGGAGGAACCGCCGTGGCAGCAACGCCCAAGGTTCGCAAAGCAGTCGCCGTGCCAGAGGACGAGAGCGTCCGCGACCAGATGCCCGAAAAGCACCCGGTCGACGAGAAGCTCCCACCTCTCAAGATGATGACCAGCGGTCTCCAGCATGTGGCCGCCATGTACGCGGGCGTGGTCGCCCCGCCGCTGATCGTCGGAGCGGCCGTGGGGCTCTCCGCGAAGGAACTCACGTTCCTGACCGGCGCCTCCCTGTTCACCGCGGGAATCGCCACGCTCCTCCAGACGCTCGGCGTCTGGAAGATCGGCGCCCGCCTTCCGTTCGTCAACGGTGTCACCTTCGCCGGTGTCGCACCGATGCTGGCGATCGTGGACCAGACGAAGGACAAGGACGACGCGCTGCCGATCATCTTCGGCGCCATCATCGTCGCGGGTCTGCTCGGCTTCATCGCCGCCCCGTTCTTCTCGAAGCTGGTGCGCTTCTTCCCGCCCGTCGTCACGGGCACCGTGATCACCCTGATCGGTGTCTCGCTGATGCCCGTCGCCTTCGGCTGGGCCCAGGGGCCCAATCCCGCAGCCGATGACTACGGATCCACCAAATACCTTGCGCTGGCCGGCATATCCCTGGTCATCGTGCTGCTCATCCGCCGCTTCACCAGCGGGTTCGTCAAGCAGATCGCCGTCCTGCTCGGCCTCGTGATCGGCACGGTCGTGGCGATCCCCTTCGGCGTCACCGACTTCAGTGCCATCGGTGAGGCGGACATCATCGGCTTCCCGTCACCGTTCCACTTCGGCGCCCCGCAGTTCGCCGCGGCGGCCATCGTGTCGATGATCGTCGTAATGGTCGTGTCGATGACGGAGTCCACCGCGGACATGCTGGCCCTCGGCCAGATCGTCGAGAAGCCGGCCGACGAGAAGACCATCGCGGCCGGTCTGCGCGCCGACTGCCTCGGCTCGGCCGTCTCGCCGCTGTTCAACGGCTTCATGGCCAGCGCCTTCGCGCAGAACGTCGGTCTGGTCGCCATGACGAAGATCCGCTCGCGGTTCGTGGTCGCGACGGGCGGCGCCTTCCTCATCCTGATCGGTCTGATGCCGGTCGCCGCCTCGCTGATCGCCACCGTGCCCCGGCCGGTGCTCGGCGGCGCGGGTGTGGTGCTCTTCGGTTCGGTCGCGGCCTCCGGTGTGCAGACCCTCGCCAAGGCCGGCCTGGAGAAGGACAACAACATCCTGATCGTGGCCGTCTCGCTGGCCATCGGCCTGATCCCGATCGCTGCGCCGGAGTTCTACCACGCGTTCCCCGAGACCGCGATGATCATCCTGGACTCGGGCATCTCCACCGGCTGTGTCGCGGCCGTCCTGCTCAACCTGGTGTTCAACCACACCGGCAAGGACCGGGCGGACGCCGACGAGGTGGCGCACGCGATGGAACCGGGCGAGACGCTCTCGGAGACCCGGGCTCCGGCCTCGGCTCACTGAGACGTCTCGGCTCACTGAGCGATCTCGGCTCACTGAGGGATTCGTACCGCAACACCCTTGGCGGGCCCGGCACTTCTCGAGTGCCGGGCCCGCCAAGGGTGTTCACCATGTCTGTCGATGAGGAAGGGAACGGCTTGCGGCGCGCGCGGACCGTGGTCCTGATCAACCCCAACACCTCGCCGGCCACGACCGCCATGATGGCCGCGGTGGTACGGGAGGAACTCGGCGGATTTGCTGTGCGGGCCGTCACCGCCGTCCGTGGGCCCGGGATGATCGTGAGCGCCGATGAGCTGCGTGCGGCCGCGGAGGAAGTGGTGGCCGCGGCGCTGCGGACGGGCATCGAGGGGGTGGCCGCGTTCGTGGTCGGCGCGTTCGGCGATCCCGGGGTGGAGGAGTTGCGCGCGGTGCTGTCGGGGGCGGAGGCGGGGCCGCGGTCGGTGCAGCCGGGGGCGGAGCCGGTGCCGGTTCCGGTGCTGGTCGTCGGGATCGGGGAGGCCGCCCTGCTCGAAGCCGCGGACACCGCGTTCGGCGTGGTGACCACGACCCCTGAGCTGGTCGAGGCCACCGCCGCCCGAGTCGAGGCGCTGGGGCTCACTGATCGGTGCACCGGTATCCGCTGCACCGAGGGCGATCCACACGAGCTGGCCGGTATGCCGGACGTCCAGCGGGAGCGCCTCGCCGCCGCCGTCGAGCTGTGTGCGAGGCGGGACGGGGCGCGCCAAGTGGTCATCGGTGGCGGCCCGTTGACCGAGGCCGCGGCACTGCTCGACGGCCGCTGCGCCGTACCGCTGATCGTGCCGGTCGCGGCGGCTTGCCGTCGGGTGCGGAGGGTGCTCGGCTGAGGGCTGGGGCCGAGGGTCGAGGTCTGGGGGCTGGGGCCGAGGGTCGAGGTCTGGGGGCTGGGGCCGAGGGTCGAGGTCTGGGGCCGAGGTCTGGGGGGCCGGGTGCGCCGGGCCGGGCAGTGGGTGCGGACCGAACCGCCCCAACCCGACCGCCCGCCCGGACCGACCACCCCGTCCGGACCGCCCGCCTGACCGGACCACCCCGCCCCGCCCGGCCCCCGGTCCGGCCCGCCCGACCGACCGGCCCCGCACCACCCCGTCATCTCACCGCAGCCACACCGCCGTATCCGCCGGCAGCACACCTTCCGCCAACGGCCCGCTGGAGAGCAGGAGTTCATCGAAGTCCGGCAGCGGCACCGGGGCGTCCGACAGGTTGACCAGGCAGGTCACCCCGGGCCCTCGGCGGAAGGCGAGCACCCCCGGCGCCGACGGCAGCCAGGTGAACTCGCCCTCGCGCAGGGCAGTCTGCTCCCTCCGCAGCGCGAGCGCCCTGCGATAGAAGGACAGCATCGAATCCGGATCGGCGGCCTGTTCGCGCACGCTCAGCTCCGCCCAGGCCGCAGGCCGCGGCAGCCACGCCTTCGCGTCCGGGGCCTCGTCACCCCACGGCAGCGGCACCCGGCAGCCGTCCCGGCCGAGATCCTCGCCGCCGCTCTGCTGGTACGTGGGGTCCTCGCGCAGCTCGTGCGGGATGTCCTCGACCTCCCACAGGCCCAGCTCGTCGCCCTGGTACACGTACACGCAGCCTGGCAGTGCCATCGTCAGGAGCGCCGCCGCCCTGGCCCGGCGCGTGCCGAGCTCCAGGTCGGCGGAGGCACCGTGCACCCGGCGGCCGTCGAGCGCGTACGAGGTGTCGGCGCGGCCGTAGCGCGTGACGTGCCGGGTCGTGTCGTGGTTGGAGAGCACCCAGGTCGGGGTGGCGCCGACCGGCGCGTGCTCGGCAAGCGTCGAGTCGATCACCTTGCGCAGGGCCGACTCGTCCCAAGGGCTCTGCAGGAACGGGAAGTTGAAGGCGGTGTGCAGTTCGTCGGGGCGCAGATAGCGGGCGAAGCGGACGGGGTCGGGGGTCCACACCTCGCCCACGAAGACCGGCTCGTGGTCGTACGCGTCGAGGACCGCGCGCCACTGCCGGTAGATCTCGTGCACCCCGTCCTGGTCGGCCCAGGGGACCGGTCCGCCGTCCACGTACTCCGGCAGTGCCGGATCCTTGACCAGGCAGTCCGCGACATCGATGCGGAAGCCGTCCACGCCCCGGTCCAGCCAGAACCGCAGGGTGGTCTCGAACTCGGCGCGTACGTCCGGGTGGTCCCAGTTGAAGTCCGGCTGCCCGGGGGCGAACCGGTGGAAATACCACTCGCCGGGTGTGCCGTCCGGCTCGGTGACCCGCCGCCAGCCGGGGCCGCCGAAGGCCGAGGTCCAGTTGTTGGGCGGCAGTTCGCCCGCGGTGCCGCGGCCGGGGCGGAACCAGAAGAGCTCGCGCTCGGGCGCACCCGGCCCGGCCTCGAGGGCGGCCCTGAACAAGGGGTGCTGGTCCGAGCAGTGGTTCGGGACGATGTCGATGATGACCCGGATGTCCAGTTCGTGGGCCTCGTCGATGAGGGCCTCGGCCTCGGCGAGCGTGCCGAAGAGCGGGTCGATGTCACGGTAATCGGCCACGTCGTAGCCGCCGTCGGCCATGGGGGAGGGATACCAGGGGCTGATCCAGACCGCGTCCACGCCGAGTTCGCGCAGATGGGGGAGGCGGGCCCGGATACCGGCGATGTCGCCGATCCCGTCCCCGTTCCCGTCGGCGTAACTGCGCGGATAGATCTGGTAGATGGCGGCGGAGCGCCACCAGGGGGCGGAGCGCCGGATACCGGCGGTGGACTGTCCGTTCTGGGGCTCGATGTGCGGTATCGAAACCTCGGAGTTGACCATGTCACGAATCTAGGGAGGCCGGTTTCCGGACGTCAATGGCCGGGGGGATCGTTTCGATCGCAATCGATCGATACGCTTACGGGGTCCTGCCCGGCCGCAACCCAGGGGGAACCAATGCGACTCCACGTAGACCAGCGCCATGAACGCGTCCTAGAGCTTGTCCGGGAGCGTGGCAGCATCCGCGTCGCCGAACTCGCGCACGTGCTCGGCGTCTCACCCGTCACCTTGCGCCGCGACGTGGAGACACTGGCCGCGCAGGGCCGCCTCCACCGGATGCACGGCGCGGTGGTGTGGCCCGGCGGCAGTGCGGAACAGGTGCCGCGCCAGGCCGCGGGGCCGGATGCGGAAGGCCTGGTCATCGGCCTCGTCGTGCCGACGAACAACTACTACTACCCCGAGGTGATCCGCGGGGTGCGGGAGGTCGTGGACGCCCACGGCGCCCGGCTCACCATCGGGATCACCAACTACCTGCCGGGGGAGGACGTCGAGCAGGCGAAGCGGCTGATCGCCGCGGGCGCCGACGGGCTCCTTCTCACCCCCAACTGGGACGAGGGCGCCCCGCGCGGCGCCGAGGGCGCCTGGGTCGCGGATTTCGAGGTGCCGACCGTCCTGATGGAGCGCTGGGCGCCGCACGGGCATCCGGCCGCCGCGCTCGACCGGGTGCGCTCCGATCACGGGCACGGCGCCGCCGAGGCCGTACGCCATCTCGCCTCGCTCGGGCATCGCAAGGTGGGTCTGGTCCTCCAGGTCTCACCCACCGCGCGGCACTTGAGGTTCGGGCACGCGGCGGCAGTCGAGGCGCTGGGGCTCGAACCCGTCCCCGAGCTGCCCTTCGAGGACGGCTCGGACCTCAGTCATGCCGAGCATTTCGACCGTGCCTTCGCCTACCTCTGCGACCTGGTCGAGAACCATGGCGTGACGGCCGTGCTCATCCACAGCGACGCCGACGCCCTGACGCTGATCCCGCGGCTGCAGGCCCGCGGTATCCGCGTACCCGAGGACCTGGCCGTGGTCGCGTACGACGACGAAGTGGCGAGCCTCGCCGACCAGCCGCTCACCGCGGCCGCGCCGGACAAGCGCGAAGTGGGCGCGCAGGCCGCCGAGCTGCTGCTCCGGCGGCTCACGGCCGACCCGGACGCGCCGGCGGCCACGCGCCAACACATCGATCTGCTGCCCGAGTTGAGGGTGCGGACCTCGTGCGGCTCTGAGCTCGACAGGACGTAGCGGATAGAAGAGGTGAACTCGGGCGTTCGGACGCTCAATTGACCGATCGTTTTGATTGAGTTGGTCGTTCGCTCTTGACGGTGATCGGTCCGGCCCAAATGATGGCTCTCGTTCACCTCTTCTTCCGCAGCTGCGGCAAGGCAGATGACTGCCCGCGCAGTTCGAGGTCTCGTAGGAGCCGTGCAATGTCGCGCACTTCCCGTACGTCCCGTATCGCACTCACCGCTTCGATCGTTTCCCTGGCTCTCTTCGCCACCGCCTGCGGTGGTGGCGAAGACGACAAGGGCTCCGGGAAGGCCGGCGGCGACGGCAAGCCGGTCACGATCAAGTACTGGTCGGCGACGAGCGGCGCCGAAGAGGCCGCCGCGCTGTTCAACAAGACCCACAAGAACGTCAAGGTCGACTTCTCGCTCGTCCCGGCGGGCCCCGACGGCGTCAAGAAGCTCACCAACGCCGTCAAGGCGGGCAACGCCCCGGACGTGGCGACCATGGACTACTCGGTCCTGCCGGAGTTCGCCATCGGCGGCAACCTGGAGGACCTGAGCTCCGCCTCCGGAGACTTCGTCAAGGAGAAGTTCCCGGAGAACATCAACTCCCTGGTGAACCTCGGCGGCAAGACCTGGGCGGTCCCCTTCGACGTCACGCCGATCGAGCTCTACTACCGCAAGGACCTCTTCAAGAAGTACGGCGTGGAGGTCCCCAAGACCTGGGACGAGTACCGCGCGGCCGCCGAGAAGATCAACAAGGCGGACCCGAAGGTCAAGATGACCAACTTCGGCGGCAACGACCCGGCCCTGCTCGCGGGCCTCGCCTGGCAGGCCGGTGCCAAGTGGTACGGCACCGAGGGCGACGCCTGGAAGATCGACATGCAGGACGCCGCGTCCAAGAAGGTCGCCACGTACTGGAACGACCTCCTGAAGGACGGTCTCGTCTCCAAGACCCCGCTGTGGAGCGAGGGTGAGACCAAGGAGCGCGCCACCGGCAAGGTCGCCAGCTTCCTCGGCGCCTCCTGGAGCGCGGGCGGCATGAAGACCAGCTACCCCGACACCGCGGGGAAGTGGGGCATCGCCCCGCTGCCGAGCTGGGACGGCAAGGCGGCCACCGGCATGTACGGCGGCACCTCGTTCATCGTGCCCAAGGGCAGTGAAAAGGTGGACGCCGCCGCCGAGTTCATCGAGTGGGTCACCACCGACCCGGCCGCGATGAAGGCCCGCCTCGACGCCGCGAAGACCCCGAGCTCCGCCCTGCCCGCCAACGACGCGATGCGCAAGGTCGCCGCCGAGCACTTCGACGGTGCCTTCTTCGAGGGCCAGGACGTCTACGGCATCGCCTCCGAGGCCGCCGCGTCCATCGTCCCCGGCTGGAACTGGAGCCCGGCGCACGCCGCCATCAACCAGGCCCAGACCGCGGCCGGCGCCGACCACCTGAAGATGCTGGACGAGGGCCAGAAGGCCGGCGAGAAGGCCATCAAGGACCGCGGTCTGAAGCTCGCCAAGTAGTCGTCCGAAGCCTGCCCTCCGCCGCACCGGCGAGCAGAGCCGTCCCTGGCACGACGCCGATGTGGCAGGGGCACCCGCGGAGCCCGGCTCATGCCGAGCCGGGCTCCGTCCACCTCGGACAGGCCCTGAGCACCAGGAGTCAGCCGCTCCAGCCGAAGGAGTCACCGGTGGCCGTCATCATCAAGTCACCCACCTCGCCGCCGTCCCAGGCGGCGCCGCGGACCGCACGCCGCCGACAGCACGGCGCCGCGGCCCTGTTCATGCTCCCGTTCTTCCTCCTCTTCCTCGCGGTGACGATCGCCCCGATCGTCTACGCGGGCTGGATGAGCCTCTTCCGCGAGGAGACCTCGGGTCTCGGATTCGGCGGCACCGAGCGGGTGTTCACCGGAGTCGAGAACTTCACGAGGGCCCTCACGGACGATCTGTTCCTGGCCTCCTTCGGCCATATCGCGCTCTACTGCGCCCTCTACATCCCGATCATGATCGGGACCTCGCTGGGCCTCGCGCTCCTCGTCGACTCCGCGCTCGCCCGGGCCAAGCGCTTCTTCCAGATCGCGTTCTACATGCCGCACGCCGTGCCCGGCCTGGTCGCCTCGGTCGTCTGGATCTTCCTCTACACCCCCGGACTCAGCCCGGTCCACGACCTGATCGAAGGTCTCGGCGCCAGCTGGAACTTCTTCGGTGAGGACGAGGCGATCTGGTCGATCATCAACATCTCGGCCTGGCAGTGGATCGGCTACAACATGATCATTTTCTACGCGGGACTGCAGGCCATCCCCGGCGAGACCATCGAGGCCGCCCGCGTCGACGGCGCCGGCGCCCTGCGCACCGCGCTGCAGATCAAGGTCCCGATGATCCGCTCCACGGTCGTCCTGACCCTGCTCTTCACCATCGTCGGCGCCATCCAGCTCTTCGACGCCCCGCAGCTGCTCGTGAAGTACGCCAACTCCCTGGGCGCGGAGTGGTCCCCGACGATGTTCATCTACGCGACCGCCTTCCAGCGGCACGACTACGGAGTGGCCGCAGCCTCGTCCCTGCTGCTCGCCCTCGTCGCGGGCCTGCTCTCCTTCGGCGTCACCAAGCTCGGCAACAGGTGGAAGGAATCATGAGCACCCAGACCGCACCCGCCCCGGCCGAGTCCGCCGCACCGCCCGTGGCCAGGAAGCCGGCCGGCGCAGCGCGGCCCGCCCGGGCCCCGCGCCAATGGACCTCGAAGGCCGTCGTCAACGGACTGCTCGTCGTCTTCGCCGCGTACACGCTGATGCCGCTGACCTGGCTGGTCATCGCGTCGACGAAGAACCACCGCGACCTGTTCCGCACCAACCCCTTCGAGCTCGGCGACTTCAATCTCTTCAGCAATCTGCAGCAGCTGTTCACGCACGACGACGGCATCTACACCCGCTGGCTCGCCAACAGCGTGCTCTACTCCGTGATCGGCTCGCTGCTGTGCACCCTGATATCCGTGGCCTGCGGATACGCCCTGGACAAGTACCGGTTCCCGGGCAAGGAGAAGCTGTTCGGCTTCGTCCTCGTCGGGGTGCTCGTGCCGTCGACCGTGACCGCGATGCCGCTGTATCTCCTGGCCTCCAAGGTCGGCGTCGTCAACACCTACTGGGCGGTGCTCATCCCGTCCCTCGCCAGCCCCTTCGGCGTCTACCTCGCCCGGGTGTTCTCCGAGGGATACGTGCCGAACGAGGTCCTGGAAGCGGCCCGGATGGACGGCGCCGGTGAGCTCAAGATCTTCACCAAGGTCGCGCTGCCGATGCTCGCGCCCGGCTTCATGACGATCTTCCTGTTCACCTTCACCTCGTCGTGGAACAACTTCTACAGCGCCCTGATGATGCTGAACGACGAGGAGCTCTACCCGGTCAACCTCGGCATCTTCGCCTGGCAGACCAGCGTCATGCAGCAGCCCGAGCTCTACCAGCTGATGATCGTCGGCTCGCTCGTCGCCGTCATCCCGCTGATCCTCGCCTTCCTCGGACTCCAGCGCTTCTGGCGCTCCGGACTGACCGCGGGAGCCGTCAAGTGACCACAGCCCTCACCACGGTGCGGCCCCGCACGGTCCTCGCGATGAGCCCGGAGACCAAGGACGCGGTGTTCGGACGGGACGCGCTCAGCCGGCTCGAGGAGATCGCCGAGGTCGATCCGTCCCTCGTCGTCACGGATTTCAGCCGGGGCGACAAGGACCTGCGGCAGCATCTGTACGAAGCCGAGGTCCTGCTCACCGGCTGGGGCTGCCCGCCCGTCGACGACGCGGCACTGCACCGGATGCCGCACCTCAAAGCGGTCGTGCACGCGGCCGGCACCGTCAAGCACCACATCACCGAGGCCTGCTGGCAGCGCGGCATCGAGGTCACCACGGCCGCCGCCGCCAACGCGCTGCCGGTCGCCGAGTACACCCTCGCCGCCATCCTCTTCGCCAACAAGCGCGTCCTGGACGGCGCCCACGCCTACCGCACCACGCGCCGCCGCGTCTCGCTGCTCTCCCTCTTCCCCGACGTCGGCAACTACCGCCGCACGGTCGGCCTCGTGGGGGCGTCCCGGATCGGCCGCCGGGTCGCCGAGCTCCTGAAACCGTTCGACCTGCAGGTCCTGATGTACGACCCGTATCTCGGCGAGGACGAGGCACGCACCCTCGGCGTGGAGCTCAGCGAGCTCGACGCGCTCGCGATCCGCAGCGACATCGTGTCCCTGCACGCACCCGAAATCCCCGCCACCCGGGGCCTGTTCGACGCGGCGCGGCTCGCCCTGATGCCCGACGGCGCGACCCTGATCAACACCGCGCGCGGTTCGCTCGTCGACACCGAGGCGCTCACCAAGGAGGCCAGGTCGGGACGGCTGCACGCCGTGCTCGACCACACGGAGCCCGAGGTGCTGCCCGCCGAATCGCCGCTGTACGAGCTGCCGAACGTGCTGCTCACCCCGCATCTCGCCGGCTCCATCGGCGGCGAACTGCACCGGCTCGCGGATGCCGCGATCGACGAGATCCAGCTCTACGCGGCAGGGCTGCCGTTCCGGCACCGCGTCGACCCGGCCACGCTCGCCCACTCGGCCTGAGCGGAGCACGCTCCCCTTTCTCCCGTACCGAAGGGACCCCGCATGTCCGCACCCCGCCGCCGCGTCCTGGTCGTCGGCATCGACGGCGTCACGCTCGACACCCTGGCCGCGGTGCCCACCCCGCATCTCGACTCGGTGTCCGAGGCCGGCTTCCTCGCGCCGGTGGCCATCGACCCGGGCACGCCCAGCATGTCGGGCCCCTGCTGGGCCACCGTCGTGACGGGCGTACGGATCGACAAGCACGCCGTGTGGGGCAATGACTTCTCCGGCAACCGGCTGCACATCTTCCCCGACTTCGCCAGCCGCCTGACCGCGGAGCACGGTGCGCTCAGCTATGTCGCGGCCGGCTGGCAGCCGCTGCTCACCGTCGCGCACGGCGGTCCGCTGTTCCGCACCCCGGGGCGTATGACGTACGTGGCCGCGGCAGCCGACACCGCCGAGGCCTGGGACGCCACCGACGAGACCATCACCTGCGAAGCCGTACGGGTGCTCACCGAGGACGACCCCGAGGCGTCCTTCGTCTACCTCGGCGCCGTCGACGAGACCGGGCATCTGCTCGGTTGCGCGCAGGCGTACGAGGAGGCGGTCGTGCGGGCCGACGCACGCCTCGGCCGGCTCCTGTCGGCGCTGCGCGCCCGCCCCACGTACACCGAGGAGGAGTGGACGGTCATCGTCGTCACCGATCACGGGCACCGGCCCGAGGGCGGCCACGGCGGCCGTTCCGAGCGGGAGACCACGGCGTGGATCGCCGGCTGCGGACCCGGGATCGCGGCCGGCCCGCCGGAGCGGGAGCTGCGGCACGAGGATGTCGCGGCGCAGGTGTTCGCCTCGCTGGGCCGCCGCATCGACTCGCATGCCACGGTGGACGGGCGGGCCTGGTCGAAGAGTTGACCCCTTGCGGGGGTGGGTGCTGATTCCGGCCCTCAGGGGCGGGGGCGCAGGGCCGGAATCAGCGGTATCAGGGGCGGGTCAGCTGCTGGTGGCCCAGGCGTGGGTACCGGTCAGCAGCTCATCGCCCAAGTGTGGGAATCCCCACGGTCGTTGGCGACCGCGTTGTAGCCCACCTCGTCGCCCGGGCGGAGACAGATCGTCATGTCTCCGGGATCGAGCGGGCCGCTGTTGGCGTTCTGATAGACCTGGACATGGTCCTTGACGCCCGGGCCCGACAGGCCGTGGTTCGCCCAGGACGAGTCCTGGTCCGCGATATTGCCCTCCCACCAGTCGTCGTCGCCGGACCAGTTGGCGCGCTGACCGCCGAAATCGGCGGCCGTCCACGCGCAGAAGTCGCCGCTCGGACAGTCCGCGGCCGAGGCGGTCGGCGCGGTGCCGAGCGCGCTGCCCGCGGCGAGCAGCACGGCGGTGACCAGAGTGACGGTGTGCTGGACGGCGGAGCGCTTCATGGACAGCTGCTTCATCGTGAACTCTTCTCTCTGAGTGCGGAGTTGAGGACGGCCCGGGCGTTCTGCACGGCCAGGGAACGCAGCGCCTCATAGGCGTCGCGATCGCTTCGAGGGGCCTTGGACTTGAGGTTGTCGACGGTCGTCGAGACCTTGAACCACCGCGGCTGGTCGCCGTAAAGACGCTGCTGCGCGGCGGCCAGACAGCCGTCGGTGTGCCGCCGCACGACATAGCCATTGGGCAGCTCGACGCGCAGTTCGGTGCGGCCCGCGCCGAACAGCGCCCGTACGACGCGGCGCCGTTCGGCCGCGGGCGGCGCGCTTGCGTCGGGCCGGGGCGGCGTCAGGCCCTTGCGGAGCAGGCACCGGTCGGTCAGGACGAGTTGAGCGGCCCGTACGGTGTCGTCGGGGCTCAGCGGGGTGGCTTGGGGAGGGGCGCCGCAGCCGGTGAGCAGGCCGACGGCGGCGAGGAGAACCACGGCGGCGGTGCGGAGTGCGGTCATCCCGGTGTCCCGTCAGCCCGCCTGACAGTTGCCGCGCTCGTGCGAGACGCCGTCGATCTTGTTGCCGAAGTCGTTGTTCGCCGTCCAGTTCATGTTGTAGTCGCGCCCGCGGATCTCGCGGGCCACACAGCCGCCCCAGCGGGGATGGTCGATGGCGAAGACGCTGTCGTCGCTTCTCGACTCGAAGGAGCCGGCGTGGTCGTGGATACGGTCGGGCACATCGGTGTAGCCGGTGCCGGAGTAGCACCAGCCGCCGCCCGGGCCCATCATGTTCGGCTCGGGCCAGAAGCAGACCTCGCCTCTGATGAGGGCGGGCTGCTGGCCGGCCTGGGCCGGAGTGTGCACGGCCGGGCCGAGCGCGAGCGCGGCGAGTGCGGTGGTGACCGCGACGGTACGGAGTCGCACGGGTTCCCCCTGGACAACTGGTCGAAGCTGGGCAGAGCGTCAACTCCCCAGCTCACACCATGTCCAAGCGCCGTCTCACCCGCGCCGGTGAACAGTCACACCGCAGCCGTCCCGGCCGGCACTCTACTCCCGTACGCGCGCGAAAAGGCGGTCCGGCGTACGCCGCGGCGCACGGCCGGACCGCGGTGGTTCACCGTACGGGGCGGGGCACCCGCTCCACCGTTCCCGCGAGCCGGGCGCGTTCGGCCGCGAGCACCGTGAGATGGCTGGCGAGCGAGTCGCGCGGTCCGGAGCGGATGAGCGACTGATCCCCGCTCGCCACCGCAGCGACGAACGCGTCCATCAGGCCCGCGTCCCCGCCGCCGTGACCGCCGGCGGCGCTCATGTCACCCGCCGCCGCGGTGTCGATCACTTCCTCGCGGCCGGAGGCGAACTCCCTGACGGTCAGGGTCCGCCCGTCGCCGATCAGCTCGCCGTGCGTGCCGAAGATCCGCGTGCTGCGGTGACCGCCCTGAGCGAAGGCGGTCATGGTGAACACCGCCGTGACCCCGCCCTCGTACTCGAGCGAGACGACCTGGTGATCGACCACGTCGTTGTCGCACGCGTACACGCAGCGCCCGTACGGGCCCTCGGTGAGGGCGAGTCGCAGCGCATCGGGCGTGAAGTCGTCGACCACCACACCCAGTGGCCAGGTGTGCTCGCCGCGCTCCAGCATCCCGCCGTAGAGCCGCACCGCGGAGTACGGGCAGGCGGGCTCGACCGCGCAGCCGACACAGCGGTCGGCAGCGTCCGGCGGACGGTTCTCCGCGGTGAAGTGGGTGAGCGAGCCGAAGCTCGACACCCGTAGCGGCGGCTGCCCGATGACGTACTGCAGCCAGTCGAGGTCATGGCAGGACTTCGCCATCAGCATCGACGTGGACTCGTCCGTGCGCCGCCAGTTGCCGCGCACGAACGAATGCGCCTGATGCCAGAAACCCACCGGCTCCAGATGCTGCACGCTCATCACCGCGCCGAGCCGGCCGGAGCCGACGATCTCCTTGAGTCGGCGTGTGTACGGCGTGTAGCGCAGCACATGGCCGATGGCCAGCATCACCCCGGCCCGCTCCACGGCCTCGACGATTCCGCGGCAGGACTCCTCGTCGAGGGCCATCGGCTTCTCCAGCATGATGTGGTAGCCGAGCGCGGCAAAGGCCTCGGCCGGCTCCACATGCATCCGGTCGGTCGTGCAGATCAGCACCGCGTCGGCCGACCTCGGGCGGCTCGCGAGCTCCCGCCAGTCGGCCACGGCGTCACCGTCCGCGATGCCGTGCGCTGCCGCGAACCGCTCGCGGCGCACGGTGCGCGGCTCGGCCACGCCCACGACCCTCGCCCGCTCCGGGTGCTCAAGTGCCCAGCGGGCGTGGCCCGTTCCCCGGTCTCGGCCCTGTTCTCCCGAAGCTGCCGCGAAGTGACAAGTAACTCAGCGTGCCGTTAGGGCCTGGCTTCTGTACGAGGTTCAGGAACCTCGCTGCCGGTGAGGGCGGCGAAGTCGGCGCGGGCTTGTTCGACGGCTTCCGGGTACGCCGCCCGTTTCTCGTGCTCGGCGAGTGCCCGGTAGATGCTGGCGACGGAGGGGTTCTGTCCCTTGCGCTTGCCGGTGGGGATGAGCAGGTCGGGCTGGATCTGCTCGACGGACTCGCCGGGCTCCCGGCGCCGCAGCACGGTGTGCAGCATGTCGTCGGTGATGACCGGCGGTCGGCCGCCGTGCTTGCCCTTGCGGGCCGCGGTGTCGAGCCCCTCCAGCGTCGACTCCCGGATGTTCTCCCGCTCGGTCTCCGCCATCGCCGCGAAGAACGCGAAGAGGAGCTTCCCGGGCCCGGCGGGTTCGTAGATGCCGGGCAGGGGCCCGGCGAGCATCTCCAGGACCAGGCCGTGGGCGGTGAGGTGGTCGGCGAGCGCGGTGAGCTCGGCGGCGTCGCGGCCGAGCCGCTTCATCTCGTACACGGTGAAGATGACCCGGCGGTGCGGGGCGTGCGCCTTGACCTCCCGCGCCGCCCGCAGCGCCTTCTCGAACTTCGGGCGGACTCTGACCCGGGTGCTGATCTTCTCGCTGAAGATCGTGTCCCTGGGGATGCCGTGCCCCGCGAGCGCGTCGAGCTGGGAGTCGAGTTCCTGCCCGAGGGTCGAGCAGCGTGCGTAGCCGATGCGGAGGTCCGCGCTCGGCAGGTCCGGGTCGATCGGCGCCGGCGGCGGGGTGCCAGGGCGCCACGGCCTGCCCGGGCCGCGGTCGGCACCCGCAGCGCCTCCTTCAGCCGGGGCGCCATGGTGAAGCGGCGGGTGTGGTAGGCGGAGGCGACCGCGCCGCCGCGCGAGCGGCACGGCGAGCCGGGCTGGGCGTCACACTTCGGACGTTCTGCGAACGAATCCGGTATCTGCGGGGGTCCGGCGGCTCGTGATTGATCTTGCTCGCGCAAAGGACCGTTTGTACGAGCACCGGAGAACTCCTCTGTGTACCTCGCTCGTGGCACTTCCGGTATCGCGGCTGTGCACACGTGTTCGCCGGGGGTGTGCACGTCGATGACGGTCAGCGCGTGCGGGCGGGCGTTGTGGGCGGTGGTGGGGCGACGGGGATTTTCCTTTGCTCGAATTGGGGTTACCCCCTTCGGTACGATACCCAAGGGGGTATCTCGAAGGAGTGTGGGCTGTGGAACTGGCGATGGCGGCTGAGGAACTGAAGACGGTGGTCAACCGGCTGCGCCGGGCGCAGGGCCAGATCGCCGGTGTGATCAAGATGATCGAGGAGGGGCGGGACTGCGAGGACGTCGTCACCCAGCTCGCCGCGGCGTCCAGAGCTCTGGACAAGGCCGGTTTCGCGATCATCGCCACCGGGCTGCAGCACTGCCTGACCGATGCGGACATGGCTGCTTCCGGTGACCGGGAGCAGATGCGTACTCGGCTGGAGAAGCTGTTTCTTTCTCTGGCCTGAGCTGTGGTGCCGCGGTGTCGGATCAACCGGCCCGGTTAGGAGCGGTTGGCCACATGGCCTGGCATGCGAAAGGGGAGGGATCCGGAGCCGGGTCCCTCCCCCTTTGTGGTGCGGTTCAGCGGTTACGCAGTGCGGCGAGCGTGTTGTCGAGGTCGGCGGCGCGGGGGCGGTTGTGGGGGAGCTTGGCGAGCATGGCGGCCATGCCGCAGGTGTTGGTCAGGGCGGAGAAGACCAGACCGCCCGCGATGCCGGCGGAGAGGAGCTGGAAGGCGGGGTGGACGACGAGTCCGAGCAGCAGGCCGAGCAGCACGATCGCTCCTGCGGTGAGCCTTACCTGCCGCTCCATGCCCCAGGTGGCGCGGGAGGCGCCGTGGGGGCGGTGGAGCTCTTGGCCGTCGGCCGCCCAGGCGCCGGTGCCTCCCGACAGGGTGGCGGCGGTGATGCCGTTCTCCGCGAGGATCTTGCAGGCGTTCTCGGAGCGGGCGCCCGAGGCGCAGACGACCAGGACGTCGCCGCGGTCGGTGGCGTGACGGATGTCGGGCAGCGCGCGCTGGACCTGGTCGAGAGGGATGTTGAGCGCGCCGGGGAGATGGCCGCCGGCGTATTCGCCCGGGGTACGCACGTCGATGACGGTCAGTTCGTGCAGGCGGGTGCGCGCCTCGTCGGTGGCGAGGGTTGTGGGTGTGGTCATGGCGGATGTCATCCTTGCGTGTCGCAGTGTGCTGGGGCTTGGTCCGACGGCAGCCGGACTGAAAACGGTCCTGAGATGCGCGGCCGGCCGGGGAAGCGCGCCTGGTCCCTGGTCTGAGCCGGTGGCGGCCCTCGTTTTCAGACGATCACGTCAACGAGCATGAAGGCCGCCACTGCCAGCAGGACACCGGCGAAGATCTTCTGAAGGGTGGTGCCGGGGATCTTCGTCGCGAGGCGTTTGCCGTCCCAGGCGCCTAGGATCGCGGCTCCGGTGAAGGGGCCGATGATCTCCCAGTGGAGCCCGCCACCGGTGCCGGTGCGAGCGGCGAGCGCGGCGAGTGAGTTCGCCGTGATGACGAGCAGGCTGGTGCCCACCGCCCGCCGCATGGCCAGTCCCAGGACGCTCACCAGGGCGGGCACGGCGAGGAATCCCCCACCGACTCCCAGAAAGCCCGTCACGGCGCCGAGTCCGGCACCCGCACCGGCCGCCTTGCCGGGACGGATCCGGTCCGGTGGCTCGGACGCGGACGGACGCAGCATACGCAGGGCCGCCAGCGCGGCGATGACCGCGAACGCCGCCGTCAGCACCGCTTCGGGCAGGCGCCCGGCGACAGCGCCGGCGAGGAAGGCGGGGACGATGCCCGCCGCGGCGAACAGCGCCCCTGTCTTCCATGCCACGTTCCCGTCGCGGGTGTGGGCGTACAGGGCGGTGGCGGAGGTGGCGGTGACGATGATCAGGCCGGCGGTGGTGGCGGCGGCCGGAGTGAAGCCGAGCAGGTAGATCAGTGCCGGTACGGCAAGGACGCTGCCACCGCCGCCGAGGGCTCCGAGGGCGAGACCGATGACGGCCCCGGCGATGAGGGCGAGAACGAGTACGGTCACGCTATCTGGCCGCTGTTTCCGCGTTCGTCGACGACCGGGTGCCCGGCGGCGGCCCACGCGTTCATGCCGCCCTCAACATCCACCGCCTGGGCTCCGCGCTCGGCGAGGAGCGTCGCGGCCTGCTGGGAGCGGTGACCGCTGCGGCAGATCACCACAAGCGGACGGCCCTGCGTCTCGGCGGGCAGGGTGGCGCCGGCGACCAGTTTCGTCAGCGGTAGGTGGACGGCGCCGGGGGCGTGGCCCGCGGTCCATTCGGGCTTCTCACGGACATCCAGCAGGACCGCGTCGGGCTGATCACCACTGGTACGGCTGCGTGCCTCGTCGACCGTGACACGGGGCCCGTTTCGGCGAAAGAGGAACATCACACGCTTCCTTCCTTGCGAGGGGGGGGGACGGCCGACATTCAGCCGGAGGCCAGGGACAGCCCGGCATCCGCCGCCGCGTCGAAGCCGTCATCGACGGCGACCACGGCGCGGCCGGCGGCATCCAGCAGGGAGGCGGCGATCGCCGCGCGCATCCCGCCGGCGCAGTGCACCCACACCGTCCCGTCCGGCACCTCGCCGATGCGGCCGTGCAGCTCGTGGATGGGTATGTGGACCGAGCCGTCGATGTAGCCGCCCGCGCGCTCCGAGTCCCGGCGCACGTCCAGGACGACCACCTCGTCGCCGCGCTCACGGACATCGGCGAGGTCGGCGAAGCGGGCACGCGGGAAGGAGGCGAGCTGCTCGCCCTCGCGGATCCAGCTGGCCGGGTCGCCGGTGGCGGCGGCGGCCGGGCGGTCGATGCCCACCCGCGCCAGTTCCCGCTGCGCCTCGGCGATCAGCTCCGGGGTGTCGGCGAGCAGGGTGACGGGCTTGCCCCACGGGATCAGCCAGGCCAGGTAGGTGGCGAGCTTGCCCTCGCCCTCGAAGTTGAACGATCCGGCCACGTGCCCCCCGGCGAAGGCCATGCGGCTGCGCAGGTCCACCACCCACTCACCCGCGGCCAGCCGCGAGGCGATCTCGCCTGCGTCCGCACGCCTCGGCGGGGTGAGGTCGACCGGTGCGGGGCCCGCGGCGTTGGCCGGGCCCATGTGCGCGTAGTAGGCGGGCACGTCCTCCAGTCCGGCAAGCATCCGCTGAACGAAGGTGTCCACGTCCAAAGTCAGCGCGTCGTTGGTCTTGCGCTCCTTGCCGATCGTGGTCGCGTCCCCCTCGGCCTGGGAGGAGGAACAGAAGCTGCCGAACCCGTGGGTGGGCAGCACCGGCACCTCGTCGTCCAGCTCGTCGGCCAGGCGGTGGGCGGAGGCGTGCTGGGCGCGGGCCAGCTGCTCGGTCAGCCTTGGTTCGACCAGGTCCGGCCGGCCCACGGAGCCGATCAGGAGCGAGCCGCCGGTGAACGCCGCCACACCCCGCCCGTCCTCTTCCAGCACGTAGGAGGTGTGGTGCGGGGTGTGCCCCGGGGTGGCGATCGCGCGCAGCACCAGGCCCTCGTCCACCGTCACCGTGTCGCCGTCGGCGACGGGGGTGCGGGCGAAGGCCACGTGCGCCCCGGCCGGCACCAGGTACTGGGCGCCGGTGACGCGGGCCAGCTCCAGGCCGCCGGTGACGTAGTCGTTGTGCACATGGGTCTCGGCCACGAAAGCGATGCGCACCCCGCGGCGGGCCGCCGCGGCGATGACCTGGTCGATGTCACGCGGCGGGTCGATGACCACCGCGGCACTGGGTCCGCCAGCCAGGTAGCTGCGGTTGCCCAGGCCCTCGAACTCCAGGGTGTCGACGAAGAACACGACTCACGACTCCTTTCGGATGCTGTACCCCGGGGGGTATCTGACGCTCACCCTAACAGCTATACCCAGGGGGGTATTCCGTGGACGGAAGGCACCCCGCCCAAAGCATTGCCTGACGCCCTTCGGGTACCCGGTGGGGTATGGAGGAATCAGCCGTTCCGCACTATCCGGGAGTGTCCGTGCCCTACGACCGCACCATCCGCCTCGACGCCGGCTTCGACACCGCCGTCACCGCCGTACGCAAAGCCCTGGCCGATCAGGGCTTCGGCATCCTCACCGAGATCGACGTCAAGGCCACCCTCAAGGCCAAACTCGGCCACGACATGGAGGACTACCTGATCCTCGGCGCCTGCAACCCGCCACTCGCCCACCAGGCCCTGGAAGCCGACCGCAGCATCGGCCTGCTCCTGCCCTGCAACGTCGTCGTCCACCGCGACGGCGACACCACGCTCGTCCAGGCCCTCGACCCGGGCGCCATGGTCACCCTCACCGGCCTCGACACCCTCAAGCCCGTCGCCGACGAAGCCACCACCCGACTAGACGCCGCACTCAGCGCCCTGGCCGTCACCTGACCCCTCCCCGGTTCAGCACCCGGCCGACCCCGGCACACGGTGCCGCAGTCTCATCTCCCGGCCGGTGCCGCCTGGCCCTGCGGACTGCGTGGACCAGGCACGGCCGTGGCGGACAGGTCCAGCTGCAGGCGGCTGTTCATGTCCAGCTCGAACCGGCCGTAGGGGTTCACGTGCGTCCAGAACAGCGGTGACAAGCCCCGCCGGTCCGCGTCCGCGAGCCGCTTCTGCCACTTCTCCTCGCTCGGGATGTCCTGGAGCAGCAGGGTGTTGACGTGCACCAGTGCGGCCTGGAACAGGTTCAGGGCGAGCATGGAGACCTCCTGGGACTCCTTGTCGGAGCCGGTCAGGTCACCGTCCTTGCCGTAGAACAGGTCGTGGTTGGCGGAGTTCCAGTTCTCCACGTCCTGGAGAGCGTCGTTGATCTCGCGGCGCAGGCCTGCGTCCGCGAGGTAGTCGCAGATGAACGCCGTTCGGACCGCCCGGCCCAGTTCCTCGACCGCCCGGTACGTCGGGTGCTTCGGGCCGCCGCGGGTGAAGCGGCGTAGGACCTGCTCGGCCTCGGCGGTGCCCAGGCGCAGGGCGGTGGTGCACTTCACGATCTGGTCGTACTGCTGGCGGATCAGGTCCCAGTCGATCGTCTTGGTCGACAGCACCGGCGCCAGGTGCGGCCACTTCTCGTCCTCCCCGGCCGACGGCCGGTACAGCCGCGCCGAGCCGACGTTCTTCAGCCGGGGCAGCAGGTTGAAGCCGAGCATGTGGGCGAAGGCGAACCCGACGATGGAGGGCCCGCGGTACCGCTGGTGCCACTCGGTCATGAAGTTCGAGGACCAGGAGCCGAACTTCTTGGAGTCGCTCGCGCAGGCTGTGCCCTCGCCCCACCACGCCGCATCTCGGGCGGCGAAGGTGGCGTTGACCAGCCGCACCAGCGCCGCGCGCAGATTGACCCGGTTGACGAACAGGTGCCGCACCCGCCGCAGCACGGCCTCGCTCTCGCCGTGCTTGCCGGTGAACGCGAGCGCAGCACCGTACGCACCCGGGCCCGGTAACGGGCCTCGTTCGCCGCAGCCTCCGCCGCCAGGGCCTTCAGCGTCGACTCCCCGGCCACCGGATAGATCACCTTGCGGACCGTGCCGCACGGCTCGGCGACCGCCGCCTCCGCCAGCCGCAGCAAGATGCCCTCATTGCCGCGGACCCGCTTCCTCTCCTTGTCGAACTCGCCCTCGACCTTCTTCTCCGCCCGCGTGTTGATCTTCTGCACGCTGGATGAACAGCTCCACCAGCGAGTCAGTGATCTCCGTCTCCCGCATATGGCACAGCGTGGCCAGCAGCGTGTACCGCACCGGGCCGGCTGCCGCCCGAAGGTCCGAGGGATAGTCCTTCGACGCCCGTGCCCGCCAGACAGCCACCAGCCGACACAGCCCGAACAGCTCCGGCGGCAGCTCCAGCGCGCGGACCCGCTGAACCCAGTTCACCTCCGCCAGAAGGCTGTCCAGCCCCAGCGCGCCTGGGTCGGCCTTCAACTCGGTGAAGAACGTGCCCCCGCCGCCCGCGCTGTCCTCGCTCGCATCGGCATCCTCGGCAATCAGGTTATCCAGCCGGGACCGGGTCGCCGCCGACAGCCGGCCCACCGTGGTCGCGCAGAACCGTTCCTCGAAGGCGCTGAGGGCCGATCCCACCAGGTGGGCGATACGCCCCGGCGTCGGCGGCTCCAGCCTGCCTTTGCGGCAGCGGGCCACCACCGCCTCCGCCAGCGGGTCACGGGACAGCCCCACCCCGCACAGCTCCACCGCCAGCTACTCGGCGAGCTGGGCCTGGTCCTCCTCCGTGCACTCGCGGAAGCCGAACGCGCCTCGGATCTCCACCCGGTGCCGCTTGGTCGCCCGCCCCGCCCAGTCGTACGCGGCCCACTACTCGACGGGCACCTTCACCTGCTGGGCGACGTACGCCACCGCCGGCGCCGGGATCCCCTCGGTGTTCTCCGGGAACCGGGCCTCCACCTCGAAGAACTTCAGTAACAGCGCGAACCCAAACCGGTTCGCCCCCGACTTGTTCCGCAACCCGCTCCTGGTCCTCCTCCAGCAGTGTCCAGACCTCGATCAGGTCCTCCGGTTCCCACTCCTGCCGCACCTCGGGCTCCTTCCGGTCGTCATGACCGGACCAACGTCGCCGAGCACGACCCCGATGAACCCAGAAGATCGAAAACGCTGACAAGCACACCCCAGATCCGCTACAGAGAGCTACTTGTCACTTCGCGGCAGCTTCGGGAGAACAGGGCCGTCTCCGGCGCCGATGACGAGGAGACTGACGGGGCGTGCGGCGAGCGGCTCGGTGCTGTTCATGTCCTAGTCCACATCTCCGTAGGTCGTACCGACCTTCAGGCCGTCGATCCAGTTGATGACGCGCTTGTCCTGCACCTCGGACCCGTACGTACCGAAGCGGGTGTCGTTGCCGAGGTCGTCCCAGGTACGGCCCGAGAAGGAGGCCACCTTGGTGCCGTTGTAGTACGCCTCGACCCAGCCGGACGAGGCGTCGGTCGAGGTGTGGATGCCGAGCACGATGCGCTTGTACGTGCTCACCGCGACCGGCGTGGACCACTTGAGCGTCCACTTCTCGCCGACCTCGATGTGGAACAGCTTGAGCACGCCGCCCTCGACCTTCATCAGGACCGGGTAGTTCTGCTGCTGCTGATCGCCGGTGCCGTACGACTTCCACTGGAAGATCGTGGCGGCGTCGTCGGTGTTGGTCGAGGTGTCCCAGCCGATGTAGTAGGTCGAGTTGTTCTTGAACGTGTAGCGCGAGCCGCCCACCGTGATGCCGTGCGCCTCGCAACGCTCCAGGCCCAGCGGCTTGTTGAACTTGAAGACCGTGCCGCGGCCGTCGTTGTTGTCCTGGGCGACGACGCTGCCGGGGGAGTCGCAGAGGATGGAGGAGAAGACTCCGGTGCCGCGTGAGGCGTCGCCGTCCCAGATGACGGAGGCGTTGGCGGGGGAGGAGGCGAGGAGGATCAAGGCCGATGCGGCGGCCGGAACTGCGGTGCCGAGACGTGTGCGCATACGTAGGCTCCTTCGTCGGAGGGGGCGACGAGCGGGCGCCATCTAACCGGTAGATGATTGAACGCTCAATACAGCAAACGGAATTGAGCGTTTCGATCGAAAGAGCGAGGAGTGTTTGCGTGCCGTCAGAGGACATATCCGGGACCCGCAAGAAGCCGCACGAGGGCGGAGGCGGGGGGAGCGGAGACTCACCGGGCCTGTGGCGGAACCCCTCGTACCGTGTCTTCCTCGGTGTGCAGACCCTGTCCGCGCTCGGCGACTCCTTCTCGTACGTGGCCCTGCCGCTCCTCGTCCTGCACACCACGGGCTCGGTCCTGCAGATGGGCCTGGTCACCGCGCTCACGGGTGTCGCCTCGATCGTGACGGGGCTGTTCGCGGGCGTGATCGCCGACCGTTTCGACCGCAGACGGCTCCTGATGCTCGCCGACGGAGCGCGCTGTCTGCTCTATCTGTCGATTCCGCTGGCCTGGCTGAGCGGGGAACCGGTCTGGCTGATCTACGCGATCGTCCCGGTCGCAGGCTGCTTCTCCATGCTGTTCCAGGTCACCTACGTGACCGTGGTGCCCTCCCTGGTCGGGCGCGATCAGATCACCAAGGCCAACGGGCATCTCTTCGCCACCTACGCGGCCGCCGGTGTCGCGGGCCCCGCGCTGGCCGGTTTCGTCGCCGCCTCCGCAGGGCCGGACGCGGCGATCGGCATCGACGCGGCCACGTTCGCGGTCTCGGCGCTCGGCCTGCTCTTCGTACGCTTCGACGGCAGGCCCAGGCCCGAGGGAGAGGGCGAGGACGCCCGGCGGGGCGGTGTGCGCGAGGAGTTCCTGGCCGGGGCCAAGTTCCTGTGGGCCCACCCCGTCCTGCGTCCCCTGACGCTGCTGCTCTCGCTCTACACCTTCCTCACGTACGGCCTGACGGATCTCGTGATCTACCTGCTCAAGAACGACCTGGACCGTCCGGACACCACGGTCGGCTATGTCCTGACGGCCGGCACCGTCGGCTCGTTCATCGCCGCGGCCGTCGTGGCCCGGGTCCGCAAGCGGCTCTCGTTCGGTGTGGTCTGGATCGGCGGAGTCACCGTTGCGGGTCTGGCCATCGCGGGCATCGGCCTCGCGCACAGCGTGCCGGTGGTCGGCGCGCTGATGCTGCTCACGATGATGTCCGGCGGTGTCGCGGGGATCAGCTCGATGTCCCTGCGCCAGGAAGTGACGCCGAGCCATCTGCTCGGCCGCGTCACCTCGTCGTTCTGGACCATCCACACCGCACTCGGCCCGCTGGGCGCCGGCGCCGTCACCGCGGCGGCCGCCGGCCTCGGGGTGACGGGCACCTGTCTCCTGATCGGGCTCGCGATCGTGGCCGTCGCATCGGCGGGCACCCGGACCGGACTGCTACGCCGGCGGGACGAGCAGGCCGCTTGAGGGCTCCTCGGCGGGGCGGTCGTCCGGGCTTTCCGCGCCGGGACGACCGCCCGGGCTCCAGGCGTCGAGCAGCGCCAACTCATCGGCCCCCAGGTGTAGTTGCGCCGCCTCGGCGGAGTCGCGGATCGAGGACGGCCGGCTCGACCCGGGGAGCGGAATCACCGTGGGCGAGCGGGAAAGCAGCCAGGCCAGCGCCACCCGGTGCGGGCTCACGCCGTGCGCGGCCGCGACGTGGTGGAAGGCCGTACCGGACGACGTCGTGCCCGACGGGCCGTCCAGCGAGCTGCGGGCGATCCCGCCCAGCGGGCTCCAGGGCAGGAAGGCGAGCCCGAGCTCGGCGCTGAGGCGCAGCTCCGCCTCGCTGTCGCGGACGGCGGGGGAGTACTGGTTCTGCACGGACACGAGACCGTCGCCCAGGAGGGCGTGCGCGGTGCGGATCTGCCCGGTGGTGACATTGGAGATCCCGGCCGCGCGGATCGTGCCCGCGTCGAGCAACTCGCGCAGCGCGCCCACGGATTCGGCCCACGGGACCGCGGGGTCCGGCTTGTGCAGCTGGTAGAGGCCGATGGCCTCGACACCCAGGCGGCGCGCCGAGTCCTGGGCGGCGCGCTTGAGGTGGCCGGGCGCACCGTTCACGGTCCAGCTGCCGTCGCCGGGCCGCCCGCGCCCGCCCTTGGTCGCGACGAGCACGGCGGAGGTGTCGCCGCCGTACGAGGCGAGGGCGCGGGCGACCAGGAGCTCGTTGTGCCCGCGTTCGTCCGCGTGCCAGTGGTAGCTGTCGGCCGTGTCGATGAGCGTCACACCGGCGTCGAGCGCGGCGTGCACCGTCGCCACGGCCCGCGTCTCGTCCGGCCGGCCCTCGATGGACAGCGGCATGGCGCCGAGCCCGATGGCCCCGACGGCGGTGCTCCCTATACGGCGGTACGGCATGGTGGCTGTACGGCGGTACTGCATGGTGGTTGTCCTTCCGGCGGTGCGAGTGGTCGGGTCGGCGGTCACGTCACCGGCCGCGCGCGGTGAGTGCTTCGCCGACCGCTTCCGGCAGCCAGTCGCTCGTACGGGAGAAGACGAAGCCCTCCTTCTCGGCGCGGGCGTTGCTCATCGCGTAGTGCCGGTCGAAGGAGAAGGGCGAGGCGGGCTGTCCGGCGGCGACGGTCTCGTACACCGGGGTCCGGCCGGCACGGGACGCGATCACCTCGACCAGGCCGTACACGTCGAGCGGATCGCCCGAGCAGGCGTTGAGCGGACCCGTGAACGCGGTCCCGGTGGCCGCCCAGTCCAGCAGCGCGGCCAGCTCCGCGTAGTGGACGAAGACCGTGGGCAGCGGCTCGGCGTGCACGGCGACCGGCTGCCCGCCGAGCACCCGGTCCACGTAGTGCGCCAGCCGGCCGGTGAACTCCAGGGCGCCGCCGCCGAGTACGTGCGCGCTGCGCACCACGGCGAACGCGAAGCCGCCGTCCTGGGTGAACACGGCCTCCGCCTGCCGCTTGCCCTCGGCGTAGTGCGACTCCAGATAGGCGGCGTCGTGCCAGGGCAGGTCGGACGCCACCCGCCACGACGCCGGGTCGACGGCCGACTCCGGCACGGGGACGTCCCGGCTCGGCTCCGGCAGGCCGGCGGTGGCCGGGTCGTACACCTCGATCGTGGAGGTCATCACATAGCGCCGCGCGCGGCCGCGGAAGGCGCGGGCCGCGATCGCCGCCTGCACGGGCGTGTAGCAGACCTGGTCGATCACCACGTCGAAGGTGCGCTCGCCGAGCGCCGCCACGAGCGCGGCCTCGTCGTCCCGGTCGGCCACGAGATGCTCCACCCCGGCGGGCGGCCTGCCCGAACCCCGGTTGATCACCGTCACCTCGTGTCCGGCCGCCTGGAGGCGCTCGACCAGGAGCCTGCCGAAGTACCGGCTGCCGCCGATCACGCAGATCCTCCGCGTCTCTGCCTTGCGTGTCCGTGCCGTCTGCATCTCGGCCTTCTGCATTTCTGTCTTTTGCATGGCTTCATCCTGGGGATCTACAGTCACCAGCAGAAGTGGTCACTTGCTGAATCTGTATTAAGGAAAACTGTTGATCGATGTGCAGCGGCTCCGTGTCCTGCGGGCAGTGGCGGAGCAGGGCAGCTTCAACCGGGCGGCGGCCGAGCTGCGCCTGACCCCCTCGGCCGTCTCGCAGCACATCGCCGCGCTCGAACGCAGCCTCGGTGCCGAGGTCGTGGCCCGCAGCACCCGCGGGGTCACCCTCACCGAGGCCGGCCGGATCATGGTCGAGGCCGCCGAGTCCGTGACCGCGGAACTCGCCCACGCCCGGCGGCAGATCGACCGTCTGGAGACCGGCCGGCCCCAGCTCACGATCGCCACCTTCAGCAGTGGCGGGCGCCTGCTGCTCCCCGGCGCGCTGGCCCGGCTCGCCGCGCGGCACCCCGGCACGGTGGTGCACGTACGGGAGGCCGAGCCCGAGGACAGCCTGCCGCTGGTTCGCCAGGGCGCCGTCGACCTGGCCCTGGCCTACTCGTTCGACGGTCCGCCGCCCGGCTGGTCGGGCCCGCGCGACCGCCTCGCCTGGAGCCCGCTGATGGAGGATCCGCTGCGGGTGGTGCTCGAACGACGCCACCCGCTGGCCCGCCGCGCGGAGCTCGATCTGGCCGAGCTCGCCGGGGAGCCCTGGGTGCTCGGCTGTCTCAAGACGGCTGATTTTCTGCGCCGGCATGCGGAACAGGCCGGCTTCGAGGCGGATGTGCGCAGCACCACCACCGACTACTTCTTCGCCCGCTCCCTGGTCGCCGCGGGCCTCGGCATCTCCTTGATTCCTTCGATCGCGCTGCTGCCGAAGGTCCCGGGCGTGCGGACCGTGCCGCTCCGGGCGCCCGCACCCGCCCGGCACCTCGGCGTCGCCACCCTCCGGGGCCGCCGTCACGCGCAGGCCGAGACTCTGATCGAGGCCCTGCGGGAGCAGGCGGCGGAAGAGGCGGGCAAGCCTGTTCCGGCCGGGAGTTGAGGCGTCTTTCGGTGAACCGGACAGGCCTGTTCCGGACGGGAACCGAGTCACCATACGGGACGCGTGGACGCACGAGTCGTCGTCTGGGTTGTACGTAAAGGTGCGTATTGACGTGTGACCTATGGTGGGTTTGCATCGAATTGAGCCCTCGGCGCAGGGCCGGGGGAACATCGAGGGCTTCGGGGGAAGCATGCCCAACGCACAGCGCGCGGTCGCCATGACCGCGCTGACCATCGCACTCGGCGCGACGGCCGCGCTCACCGCACCGCTCGCCGCCGCCGAAGAGCCGCAGCCGCCGTCGTACGAGCGGATCAGCACCGCCAGGAGCGGGGCGCAGGCGAATGGCGCGAGCGGGGACGCGTCCGTCAGCAGGGACGGGCGGACCGTCCTGTTCCATTCGACGGCCGGCAACATCGAGACCGGCAGGCCCACGGCCGGCCTGCCCTGGTTCGTGAAGAACCTCGCCGGCGGCACCGTGCGCCGGCTCGTGATTCCCGGTGTGCCCGCCGACGCGAGCATCACCGCCACGCTCAGCGGGGACGGGCGGCACGTTCTGTTCGAGGGCCAAGTCGACGGAGAATCGGGGCACTTCGTCCACCGCCTCGGCGCCACCGGGCGCCCCGAGCGCGTGGACGTTGGGATTCCCGAGGGCTATCAGGGCGCGACCGTATCGGACTTCGTGATCAGCGCCGACGGCCGCCATGTCGCCTTCACCGCCGCCTATCCGCCCGCCCCCACCGAGGACGAGGGCGGCCGGATCTACGTACGTGACCTGCGTGAGAACGTCACCGAGCGGGTCAGTCACGACCGCCCCGACTGGCAGCCGCGCGCCGCGCTGAACCCGACCATCAGCGACGACGGCCGCTTCGTGGCGTACCAGTACAACTACACCAACGGCCCGCGCGGCGACGACTGGGCGCAGGTCTATGTACGCGACCGCGGGACCGGCACCCTGACCAGGGCCGACGTCAGCCACGACGGCACCCCGATGAAGCGCGAGTCGACGAACCCGGTCATCAGCGGCAACGGCCGCCATGTGGCCTTCGAGTCCGCCGACGACCACATCGTGCCCGGCGACGACGACAAGAGCTGGAATGTCTTCGTGCGCGATCTGCGCACCGGCACCTCGGTGCGCGTGCACAGCGACCACGGCGGCGATGCGGACTTCTACACCCGCAGTCCGGCGGCGATCAGCCCCGACGGACGCCTTGTCGCCTACCGCACTTGGCGTGACGGCGGGATCCGTGTGCGCCCGGTGGACGGTTCCGGCCCGTCGCGTCTGCTGATCCCGGTGAGCGCGGACGGCCACGAGTACGGGGGCATCGCCCGCGCCGCGTTCACCCGGGACGGCAGGGTCGTCTTCGCCTCGGGCGCCACGGACCTGGTCCCCGGGGACACCAACGCGGTGGACGACGTCTTCCGGCTGCGGCTGCGCTGAGCAGCTGGGGCCCGGGCGAGGGCCACTGACGCAGACCCGGCGGAAGCAGCCGGACCGACCGGCCCGCCGTGCGCGGGCCGGTCAGTCCGCGCTGGGCTCCGGCGCGGGCAGCACGCCCGTGCAGGAGGTCCGCCCGTACGCGCCCTCGGCCGTGGCGCTCTGCACATGGCGGCCCTTGACCGCGAGCGCGCACTTGGCGTGGCCGCCGTCCGGACCGAGGACCACCGAGACCACCGGAGTGCGGCCGAGCGGCACCCGGATCTCCTTGCGCCAGGGCAGCTCGGCCCGGGTCACGCTCTCGCCCGTGCCCTTCTCGCTCGCCCCCTGGTAGGTGATGTCCACCCGGCCTTCGCCGGTCACCTCGTAGGTCACCGCGGCGGTCGGCACCTTGGCGGGCGGGTCGCTCTTCTCGCCCCGCAGAGCGCCGTAGGCGATGAGCCCGGCGCACAGCGCGAAGGCCACCACGGCCGCCACGAGGCCGGGGCGGTCGGCCGGCGAGCGCCGCGCCACGGGGGATCCGGCCGCCGGCGGGTGTGCCGAGTCCACCTGCTGCTCGGCCTGTTCATCGGTTGCATTCGTCATGGCGTCTCTCCGTATCGGGCGGCACGGCCCGGAGCCGGTGCGACGAGGCCAGATCCAAGAGCCATCGGCTGGTGCATGTCAAGGTGTCGGACGAATACGGCATGTGTCGGTCGTGGCCGGATTCCGTCCCCAATTCACCCTGTTTTTACGGACTTTGACGCCGCGTGCGTCTTATCGCCGAACGTTTGACATGTGCATATCGCATCGGTGTAGAAGATTCCGCCCCCAACTGCGATTCGGCGGTTGGGACTTGGTTCCTTCGCGAAGGGAAACCGATGTACAGACCGAGAGCCAGACGGCTCCTGGCCACCACGGTGGCGCTGGCGGTGGTCACCGCCCTCGCGCCCGCGACACCCGCGTTCGCACAGCCGCCGGACACCCGGCGGCTGGCAGCCGGCATCAAGAACTTCCTCGGCCTGACGGAGGACGAACGGGAGCCGGCCGAGCCGCCGAGCCTCCCCGACACCGATGTCACCGCCAATGAGCGCCTCCCCAAGGGCAAGGCCGCCGCCAAGCCCAAGCGGGTCAAGGAGCTCAAGGAGCGCCGCACCCCGCACGCCCGCTACTGGCAGCTGGCCGACGGACGGATCCAGTCCGAGGTCTCCGCCGTACCCGACGCGTACCCCACGGGCCGGGGCAAGGAGCGCACCTGGAAGGCCATCGACACCGCGGTCACCGACACCGGCCGCAAGGGTTTCGAGGCGGCCAACACCACCAACCTCGCCCGCACGTACTTCGGTTCGCGCCCCGGCGAGCTGGTGCGCTACGAGCTCGACCAGGGCCACTGGGTGTCCCTCGGGCTCAAGGACGCGAGCGCCGGCAAGCTCACCCCGGTGACCGACGGCAACACCGTCACGTACAAGAACGCCTTCGGTGAAGGCGCCGACCTCACGTACACCGTCGGCAACGGCAGCGTGAAGGAAGGCATCGTCCTGCGGGAGCGTCCTGCGACCGCTCCGGTGTACGAGTTCACGCTCGACACCCACGGCCTGCGGGCCGAGGCGCAGAAGAACGGCAGCATCGCGCTGTACAGCGAGGGTGCCGGGCCCGAGCGGCCCGAACTGATCATCCCCGCCCCGTTCATGACGGATTCGAAGAAGGACGCCTCAGCCCCTTACGGGACCAAGTCCTCCGACGCCGTACAGCAGAAGCTGACCGGCAAGGACGGTTCGTACGCGGTGAGTCTGAAGCCCGACGCCAAGTGGCTGACGGCACCCGCGCGCCAGTACCCGGTGACGGTCGACCCGACCATCACCATCGCGCCGACCCCGTCGCAGTCCGAGGACGTCATGATCTCCTCGGACGGTCCGGCGGACAATTACGACGGCAGCTGGCGCCTTTCCGTCGGCAATACGTCGACGGGTTCGAGCCGCGCGCTGCTGCGCTTCGGCCTGTCCGGGATCCCCGCCGGGACCAAGCTCGACAACGCCGAGCTGAAGCTCTACTACGACCAGACGCACACCACGTCCTCGGACGAGGTGGTCCTGGAGGCGCACCGCGCCACCGGAGCCTGGACCGAGACCGGCGCGACCTGGAACAACGCCAAGGACCTCACCGGCGAGCTGTCCGGCACCTCCGTCCTCGTCGACGACGGTGACGCGGGCACCACGGCCGCGCAGGGCGCCTGGCCCACCTCGGGCAACACCGCGTACACCCAGTACGCGACGGGCCTGGACTACCGCTACAACAAGGACGCCACCGCCGGCGACACCTACTCCTGGCAGCCGAACCTCCCCGAGGACGGCACCTACCAGGTCGACGTGCACTACGTCCCGGCCTCGGACCGCGCCACCAACGCCCCGTACACGGTGAACTTCAACGGCGGCAGCAAGGCGTACTCCGTCAACCAGCAGGCGGGCAGCGAGGGCGAGTGGAAGACGCTCGGCTCGCACCCGTTCAAGGCGGGCACGGCCGGCAAGGTCGTCCTCGGCGACGGTCCCGCGTCCACCTCGACCGCCGTCCTCGCGGACTCCGTCCGCTTCACCAAGGGCGGCGTGGTCACCAAGCGCGCCGACGAGGCCAACACCTGGCACAGCTTCCCGGTCACCAAGACCGTGCAGCAGTGGCTCGACGGCACCTACGCCAACAACGGCTTCGTGGTGAAGGCCTCCGACGAGTCCGCCACCGCGCCCAAGGGCGGTCCTCGCTACGAGGCCGCCGAGTACGCGTACAAGGGCGAGATCGCCAACTACCCCAAGCTCGTGCTCACTTACGGCACGCAGGGCGTGGACGTGAACCCGCCGCGCACCGTGCACTCCACGGGCGCCGAGCTGAACTGGCCCGCGTACACGGACCCGTCGGCCGCGAACACCGGCGACGACATCGTCGAGTACCAGGTGCACCGCAGCGTGTACCAGCACTTCACGCCGTCGTACCAGACCCTGGTCTCGCCGGTCGCCAAGGAGCTGCGGGCGTTCACGGACACCACGGCCACGCCGACACCGGCGGACTCCGCCGACCCGTTCGGCAACGCCTACTACTACATGGTCGCGGTCAAGCTGAAGGACGGCCGGGTACTGCCGTCCACCACGCAGCTCGTACGGCTTCCCAAGGCCGGCCGCACCACCGTCGTGCTGCAGAGCGGACAGAGCGACACCACCCTGTCCTCCGCGCAGCCCGCCACCGGCCACGACACCATCTCCGACTCCGGTGTGGAGCGGCCCTGGCTGTCGGTCGGCAACAACTCCGGTACGTACGGGACCACTCGGGCGCTGCTCGACTTCCCGGGCACCGAGAACATCCCGGCGAGCGCACGCGTCCTCGACGCCCAGCTCGACATGTGGGGCTTCACCACCACGACGGGCACGAACGGCGCGGTCTACGAGGCACGCGGTCTGACCCGCGACTTCGACGAGACCTCCGCCAGCTGGACCAAGGCGAACGCCACCACCAACTGGACCGCGGCGGGCGGTGACATGGACCCGGCCGTCTCCGACACGGTCGGCACCGTCACCAACGACCCGGCGCGCCAGAGCTGGTCGCTGACCTCCCTGGCCCAGAAGTGGATCTCGGACCCGACGAGCAACCACGGTGTCGCCGTACGCCTGAAGGACGAGTCGGCCGCGGGCCCGCAGGAACGCACCATGTTCCTGTCCTCGGAGGCCGAGGAGTCCGAGCTGCGTCCGCAGCTGGTCGTCACGTATCTGTCCAAGTCGACGGAGAGCACGTACTTCGCGCCGTACACCCCGGCGCGGATGATTCCCGGTGACGAGTACACGGTGGACGTCACACTGACGAACACCACGACCGCGACCTGGCCGGCCGGGACGCGCTCCCTGTCCTACACCTGGTCGCTGCCCGACGGCACGGACGCCACCACCGGCGGCAACCAGCTGGCGACCCCGCTCGCCACCGAGGTGCTGCCCGGTGACTCCATCACCGTCCCGGCGAAGCTCAAGGCGCCCATCAACTCGGACTCGGGCAACAAGCGCCTCGAGTACGTCCTGAAGTGGGACCTGAAGAACACCGCGAACAACACGTGGCTGTCCGCTTCGGAGAGCATCGCGCCGCTCGCGCAGAACGTGCGGACCGAGGACCCGACCTCCAACCAGCTGGGTCTGGAGAAGTTCTACTCGTACGCGGGCAAGAACACGGGTGCGGGCTCGTCGCTGATGACGAACCTGTACGCGGGCAACACGGTCTGGCAGTACAACGCGTTCTCCAACCCGGGCCGCGGTGTCTCCACCTTCGCCCGGTTCGCGTACAACACGCAGGACACCTCCGACACGGTGCTCGGCCACGGCTGGTCGGCGCAGCTCGCGATGCCGCTCAGGCTCGGTGCCGCGCTCGACTTCCACCCGAACCCCAACCCGACGGAGGTCACCCTCCCCGACGGTGACGGCACGGCGCACGTCTTCCGCAAGCAGGACGACGGCAGTTGGCGGGCCCCGGCGGGCGTGCACTACCTGCTGCGGCAGAACACCGCCGTGGACTGCAAGCCGAGCTCGGACGGCGACCCGCGTGCCTGGTCGCTGACCCGCCCGGACCGCAGCCAGTTCTTCTTCGACTGCGACGGCTATCTGACGTCGATCGTCGACAAGAACGGCAACACGCAGACGTACACGTACGCCGAGCGCAAGTCGAACAACAAGCCGGTCAAGTTCCTCACGTACATCGAGGACCCGGCGCGGCGCCAGTCGCTGACGGTCGAGTACTACACGAAGGCCGACACCAACAGCCCGAAGATCATCGACCACGTCAAGTCGATGACGGACATCTCGGGCCGCAAGGTCTCCTTCGAGTACTCCGACCAGGGCCTGCTCACGAAGCTCACCGACGGCGCGGGCTCGTCCCAGCCCAAGGTGTTCGGCTTCACGTACGACATGGAGCAGGGCAACAAGAACGCCAAGCTGGTCAAGGTCACCGACCCGCGCGGCAACTCCACCTCGCTCGACTACTACTACCCGAGCGAGGGCGACGATCCGAAGTTCCACTGGAACACGCAGACCCTGACGGACCGCCTCGGCGGGACGACCGGCTACGTCTACGCGGACCCGGACGGCACCTCGGGCTCGGTCGTCAACACCAAGGTCACCGACGCCGAGAACCACACGAGCGAGTACGTGATCGACGGCTACGGCCGGGCGACCGCGATGACCAACTCCAAGTCCGAGACCACCAAGATGGCCTGGGACACGGACAACAACGTGACGCGCCTTGAGGAGGCCAACGGCGCCGTCACCACTTGGAAGTACGACCCGAAGACCGGCTACCCGCTGGAGCAGAAGGACGCCGAGGCCAACAAGAACGGCACCGCGGCGAAGACCTTCACCTACTCCTTCGGACTCGACGGCCACATCGGGGACCTCTTCGAGAAGAAGTCCCCGGAGGGCCGCACCTACCGGTTCGGCTATGACGCCAAGGGCAACCTGACGTCGGTCACCGACCCGAAGGGTGTCGCCACGGCGACCGAGGGCGACTACACCTCGCGCACCGAGTACGACGCGTACGGCCAGGTCGTCAAGGAGACGGACGCCAACGGGAACGCCACGCACTACAGCGAGTTCGAGGCGGTCGGCTACCCGAGGACCATCAAGGACCCGGCGGGCCACGACTCGCACTTCGCGTACGACATCCGCGGCAATGTCACCGAAGTCGTCAACGCCAAGGGCGCCAAGGTCACCCAGGCCTACGACGCCTTCGGCCGGCCCCTGGAGAAGAAGGAGCCCGTCAAGCAGGCGGAGAACGACTTCGTCGTCACGCCCGCACCCGTCTACGACGCCAACGACAACATCACCAAGGTCACGGCGCCGAACGGAGCGGTGTCCAGCTCGGTCTTCGACAAGGCCGACCAGAAGATCGAGACGGTCGATCCGGGTGACGAGGCCACCGACCCGGGGCGTAAGACGACCACGGCGTTCGACAAGGTCGGCAACATCGTCAAGGTCACCGGTCCGCAGGGCAATCTGACGCCCGAGGAAGGCGACTTCACCGCCACCACCGTCTACGACGCGGTCTACCAGCCGGTCGAGATGGTGGACGCCGAGGGCAACAAGGCGACGGTGACGTACGACAACGTCGGCAACGTCGTCAAGGTCGTCGACCCGCGCAAGAACGCCAGCGCGGACCCCGACGACTACACCACGCGCTACGAGTACGACCTCAACCACCGTGCCAAGCGCACCGTCGACGCTCTGGAGTGGGCCACCTCGGTCCGCTACGACAAGGACGGTCTCCAGGTCGGCTCGACCGACGCGGAGGGCAACGAGTCGCTCGCCACGTACGACGAGCGCGGCGCCCTGGTGGAGGCCAAGGTGCCGGCCAAGGAGGACGGCTCCGGCGCCATCACCTACCGCACCACCAAGTACGAGTACGACCAGGTCGGCAACCGTACGAAGACGATCACTCCGCGCGGTGTCGAAACCACCGACGACGCGACGGACTTCACGTCGGAGACGGTCTACGACGAGCTGAACCGGGTGAAGGAGGAGCGCTCCGCCTTCGACAAGGACGACTCGACGTATGCCACGCCGGACTCGGTGTTCTACAACTACGACTCCGTCGGCAACCTGCAGTCGGTCTCCGCGCCCCCGTCCGAGGGCCAGACCGTCCGCAACGTCACCGAGTACACGTACTACGACAACGGCTGGACCGAGACGTCCAAGGACCCGTGGGACATCACCACGGCCTACGCCTACAACAAGCTCGGCCAGCAGACGAAGAACACGCTCACCTCGGCGGGCGGCTCCCAGCAGCGCACCATGACCTGGGACTACTACCTGTCGGGCAACGAGAAGGCCCGCTCGGACGACGGTGTGCCCGTCGGCAAGCAGGTCGTCCTCGTCGACAGCTCGGACTTCAACAACACCGCGCTCCAGGGCAACTGGGCGCGGACACAGGCCGAGCAGCAGTACGGCTACGACACCTACTCGCACCCTGCGGGTGACGGCAGCTCCTCGCTGTCGTGGCAGCTGAACATCCCGCAGAACGGCACGTACGAGGTCTTCGTACGGCACCCGAAGATGACCGGGGCCGCGAGTGACGCCTCCTTCAAGGTCGATCACGACGGCGGCAGCGCGACGAAGACGGTCGACCAGACCCAGCGCGCGGGCGAGTGGATATCACTCGGCAGCTACGCGTTCGTCGAGGACGGTCCGCAGAAGGTCACGCTGACCGACAAGGCGAACGGGACGGTCCTGGCCGACTCGGTGAAGCTGGTCCGCTCCAACTCCGCCGAGACGGACACGGAGAAGAAGGACTTCACCTACAAGTACAACGCGAACGGCAACAAGACCGAGGTCCGTGACCTCTCGCCGGGCGCGAAGATCGACACGTACAAGATCGCGTACGACGGTCTGAACCGGATCAGGACGGTCGAGGAGATCGCGGCCGGCACGGTCAAGAACACCACCGCGCTGACCTACGACGAGAACGGCAACCCGCTCACGTCGACCCACGATCTGACCTGGTCGAAGATCGAGTACGACGAGCGCGACCTGGTCAAGAAGGTGACCAACGCCGATTCGCCCACCGCGGGCAATCAGCAGATCACCTCGATGACCTACACCGGGCGCGGTCAGCTCCTGAAGCAGACCAAGCCCAACGGCAACACGCTCGACATGAAGTACTACCCCGACGGTTCGGTCCAGCAGTCGCTGGAGAAGACCTCGGGCGGTACGGTCGTCGCCCAGCACGACCTGGAGTACTCGCCCAACGGGCACCGCTCCAAGGACGTCCTGAAGCTGATGAACGCCGACGACAACTCGGCCTACATCAACAACACGTACTCCTTCACCTACGACCCGCAGGACCGCATCACCAAGGTCGGCAAGGCGGGCGACGCCCCGGCGACCGAGGAGTACCGCTACGACCGCAACAGCAACATCGTCGAGCAGACGGTCGACGGCATCAGCACCACCCAGCGCTACGACCGCAACCGGCTCCTTTCGGCGTCGTCGCAGGGTGCCACGTCCACCTACAACTACGATCCGCTGGGCCGGCTCGACACGGTCAGCACCGGTGGCCAGACGGCCGAGAAGTACACGTACGACGGCTTCGACCGCACGGTGAAGGTGCGCTCGGGTGTCGGTGCCACGGCGCAGACCACGAGCTATGTCTTCGACCCCTTCGACCGGACGGTCTCCCAGACCACGACGGGCGAGACGGGCAAGACGACCGCGTTCACCTACCTCGGTCTCGACACCACGCTCCTTCGCGAGACCGTGGACGGCAAGGCCGACAAGGACTACCAGTACGTGGCCGGCGGTCAGCGCGCCACGCAGATCAAGCACAAGGACGGCACCAAGGAGGTCTCGCAGTACGTCACCAGTCCGCGCGGCGATGTCGAGGCGATCACCAAGGAGGACGGCAAGACCCGCGCCACGTACGGCTACACGGCCTACGGCAGTGACGACGCGTCGCAGATGACCGGTGCGGACAAGCCGGGCTCCGGCGGCGCGGGGCAGGACTCGTACAACGCGTTCCGCTTCAACTCCTCGCGCTACGACGGTGCTTCGGGCACGTACGACATGGGCTTCCGCAATTACGACCCGGGGCTGAACCGCTTCCTGACCCGGGACTCGTACAGCGGCGCGCTCGCCGACATGTCCCTGGCCACCGACCCGTTCACCGGTAACCGGTACGCGTTCGCGGGCGGCAACCCGGTCAGCTTCGTCGAGCTCGACGGGCACCTGTTCGGGCTCTCGCTCTCCGACATCGGACACGCCGCGCTCGACGTGGTCGGCCTGATCCCGGTCGTCGGCGAGGTCGCGGACGTCGCCAACGGCATCTGGTACGCGGCCGAGGGCAACTACGCCGACGCCGCACTCTCGCTCGCCTCGGCGATCCCGCTGGTGGGCTACGGGGCGACGGCGGTCAAGGCCGGCAAGTACGCCGCCAAGGGCATCGAGGCGGCCGACACCGCCAACGACACCCGCAAGGCGGTCGACAACGCCGGTGACGCCGCGGACACGGCGAACGACGCCCGCAAGGCCGACGGAGCGGACGCGCCGACGACGAAGTCGCCGGACAAGCCCGATGCGAAGACCTGCAAGACCAACAGCTTCGTGCCCGGTACGCAGGTCGTCCTGCCGGACGGCAGCACCACGGCCATCGAGAAGCTGAAGGTCGGCGACCAGGTCGTGGCCACCGACCCGGAGACCGGTGCGACCGAGCCCCGGTACGTCACCAACGCCCGCAGCCACAAGGGCGAGAAGGCCCTCGTCACCCTGACCGTCGACCGTGACGGCAAGGACGGCGAGGCCAAGCCGGTCGAGATCACCTCGACGGCCGCTCACCTGTACTGGCTGCCGGACTTCGGCCGGTGGGTCGAGGCCGGGGACCTCAAGTCCGGCATGTGGCTGCAGACCTCCGCCGGTACCTGGGTCCAGATCACCGCGATCGACACAGCGCACCGTACGGAGCGCGTCTACAACCTGTCGGTCGAGGGCGTCCACACGTACTACGTGGGCGCTGGCCACACCGCTGTTCTCGTTCACAACTGTGGCTATGAGAACGAGGCGATCGCCGCGCAGAAGCGCGCGGACGACCTCAAGAAGCAGTGGGGCAAGGGCCACGACTACTCGACGGTCACCGTGATCGGTGTGCGGAACAAGATCACGGGCGAGATCAGCGAGAAGGTGGCACTCGCCGGCGGCAAGAACATCTCCGAGATCGGCCAGAACGTCCTCAAGAAGGGCGAGGAGTTCATCCAGGGCCAGCCGGTCCCCGGCCGCTTCACACCGAAGGGCAAGCAGGCCTACGAGCACGCCGAGGAAGCCGTGTTCAACTGGGTGAAGAAGAACTCGGACTACGAGGTCATCTACGGCGGCACCTCGCGCAACGTGTGCAAGGGCGTGTGTGAGCCACTCGTCAACCAGACGCTGAACCTGGGCGGCAAGAAGTTCCCGGGAAGGGGTGACAAGACCCAGTTCCGGATGTTCTGGCTCACCACGCGGTACTAGCCATGCGCTGACTGTGTGATGACAGCGGCCCGCCGGTCCTCGGACCGGCGGGCCGTTCCGCGTTCTCGGCGCAGGCGGTCAGCTCTCCTGCGCCAACTCCCATACGAGGACGGCCGTACGGTCCTCGGAGACCGTGTACCAGGCGCCTTCACCCGCCGCCCGCACCGGTCCTGACACGGGCCGCGGGTAGCTGATGAGGGCCCGCACCGCCATGTCGTCCGTGCCGATCAGCCAGTGGCGGCCCGGGCCGTATCCGGCGTCGCTGCCCGAGGTGCCCGCGACGGCGGTGCTCTCGTCGGTGAAGGCGGCCGCGAAGTCCCAGTAGACGCGGCCGCCTTGGGAATGCGGCGGTACGGCTCCGTCCGCGTCGAGGTCCCGCAGGATCGTGCCGTCCTCGGCCGCGTGCAGATACAGCGCGTCCTGCTGGACATCGGTGGCGAGGAGGTGGCGCCCCGACGGGCTTGCGTCGAGCAGTACGGTCTCGTCGTCGATCTTGCGTACGGACAGCACGCCGCCGTCGAGCCGGCCCCAGAGGGCCGGAGACCCCTCTTCACCCTCGCCGACGCTCAGACCCATCTGCGCCGGGTCGGGATGCACGGTGTGGAAGGAACCCGAGGCCACGGTGCCCGTGCTCGTGCGGGCGAGGACCCGGCCGTCGGCCGCGTCGAGGACCAGCCAGAACTCATCGGAGGCCGCGTCGTCCGCGGCACCGTCCGCCGCGAGCGGGCCGCGTACGTGGGCCCACAGCAGCTTGCCGTCGCAGGAGAAGGCCGCCGAGCCGCTGCCGGCGTACTCGTGCTCGCCGCCCTCGTCGCAGTCGTCGGCATAACTCCCGAACTCCTCGTGCATCTCGGGGCATTCATCGGCCCAGCACGCGTGGCGCAGCTCCCAGAGCGTGGCCCCGGAAGCGGCCACCGCCCGTACGGCGTGCAGCCCGGCGAAGACGGCGATGTCACCGGAGGGGGAGACCGCCACGGTGCCGAGGCTGCGCGGCCAGGGCGCGGGGAAGCGCACCACGTCGCCCGACGCGGTGTCGAGCACGGCGAGTTCGGTGTCCGCGCGCTGGACGACCAGCCGTCGGCCGCCCGTGTGCTGCAGGAAGGGGGCGTCGGCGGAACCGGGTTCGAGCGGAGCCGGGACGGTGGCGACGAGACGGGCCGCGCGGAGCACGGACCCTCCGTTCATAGGATCGGTGGACATGCACCGCATGCTGGCACACCTGCCGGGGTCGGTACGCTCCTGGGCGGTTCGTCGGTGCACTGTCAGCGAAGGGAACGTCCGTGGGATACGCACCTCAATGGCTGAACGCCTCCTCGTGGGAGGAGAGCGGGGTGCTTTCGCTCGGCGCCGATGGCCTCGCGGATACGGGGGCGTGGCCGGCTCCCGTGCGCCGGGCTCGCGACGTGGCCGAGACCTTCGGGCTCCCCCGGGAGGCCGCGCTGTTCCACCCGAACCCCGTCGCGGCCCCCTTCACGGAGATCTCCGACAAGGCCGGCGCCCGGTACTGGCGGCTCGGCCGGCCGAATCCCGAGCTGAGCCCTGGATCCCAGGACCCTGAGTACGTCCTCGACGACGAGGGAAGGGTGCTGGTGCTCGATCCGTCACTGCCGCAGCCGCGCTTCGTGAACTCCTCGCTGCTCGCGTTCCTCGACGCCCTCGCGGCGTGGGACCACCGGTGCGAGCACGTAGACGACTTCGACGACCTCGAGGACGACGATCCGGAGTCCGACGAGGGCGCGGACGACTACGTGGATCCGGCGGAAGCGGCCCGGGTGGCCTTCGGCCTGGAGATCAGGGACCGCCTCAGGGAACTCGACCCGCCCGCATTCGCCATGGACACCTGGTGGGACCGGGTCTACGAGGAAGTGGAACTGGACGCCATCTGACTGGGGCCGGCTCGGTACTCCTCGGCGAGGCTCCAGAAGTGCACCCGTGCGCCGCTCTCGCCGAAGGTCCACCACGGGCCGGGGCCGGCGGGGCGTGGGCCGCCGTGGGCCGGAACGGGGTAGGCGATCTGTCCGCGCAGGGACATGGTGCGCGGGTTCACCAGCCAGTGGCGTGGGGTCCCGGCGTCCTCCTCCGTGCAGACGACCGCGCCGTACTCGTAGGGACAGGCCCCTTCGTAGCCCCACCGGGCCATGTCGTGCCCCGGCACGGGCGGCACGGAGTCCGCTGCGTCGAGGCGTGCCGCCTCCCGTCCGTCGGAGCTCTCGTGGAGGTACAGGGCCCACTGCCCCGGGTCGGTGCACAGGATGCGGCGGCCGGACGGGCTGATGTCCTGGATGAGCACCCCGTCGATGCGCTCGAAGGTCAGGCGCCGGCCGTCCCAACTGCTCCACAGGGCAGGGGAGTCCTCGTCGCCCTCGCCCACGGAGAGGCCCATGTGCGGGCCGTGTGCGGGGGCGCACGTGACCGACGCGGACCCCACCGTGCCCGTACCCGCACGGCCGAGGACCGTTCCGTCGAGCGCGTCCAGGACCAGCCACTCCTCGTCCGGCCAGGACTCCGTGGACCGCACGTGGGCCCAGACCAGCTTGCCGTCCGCGGTGAAGGCGGCCGAACCCGGTCGGCGCGGGCGTGGTACGCGTCGTCCGCGTACTCGGCGAAGGAGCCATGGGCCGCCCCGCACTCGGCCGCCGACCAGCACCCGTGCCGCAGGACAGGCCGGCCGACACGTCGGCCAACGGCTCGGCCCGCAGCTCGGCCCACGGACCGGCCCCCAGCTCATCCCACAGGCCCCTCCACCGGACCCGCCCCTTGCGCCCGCAGCAGCCGCAGAAACGCCTTCAGGCCCACGATGATCTCCTCGTTGTCCGAGAGCCGGTTCACCTTCTCCTCGAACTCCCCGGCCAGCGCGGCATACCTGCGGTCCGCCTCGTCCGCGCGCCGATAGGACGAGTGCGCCAGGGCGTCGACGGTGCCGCGGAGCTGCGCGAGCGCCCGGTACTGTTCCTCGGCCTTCTCCTCCAGCAGCTTCGTCGCGGAGGCGAAGCGGTCCACGCGCAGCCGCAGCTCGGCGACGTCGTCCCGCGGGAAGCGCACGTCGCGCAGCAACAGGCCGAGGCGCCGCCGCAGTTGGGCGAAGTACGCGCCCGCGGGCCGGAAGGCCGTACTGAGCAGGAAGAAGCCCGCGGCCCAGTAGCCGAGGGCCCGGTCGGCGGCCAGGCCCGCGGCGAGCACGACGGCGGCCGTCACGACATGCCCGGCGACGGCCACCCGCAGCATCGTGCGGGCGATCCGGCGCGCCTCACCGTCCCGTTCCTTCGAGACGGTGAGGCCCTTCTCGCGGCTGACCGCGATCTCGGCGAGCACGGAGTGTGCGCGGAAGTAGAGGTTCCACGGCGCGGTGAGCAGGAGGAGCAGCCAGAGCAGTCCGAGCACCGCCGCCCCGACGCCGAGCACCAGCTCGGGCGGCGCGCCCACCGCGTAGGCGATGACGAGCGCGAGCACCGCGGCTCCCGCGACGGCGAACGCTCCCAGCACCTTGCCCATGACGCCTCCTCGGAGCCGGCCCCTTTCAGGCATGGTGGCGCGGGCGGGGCGGTCCGGCATGAGTACGGCTACTCAGTACGCTCCTGGGCCTTTTCAGGCCGGACCGACGGTCGGATCGCTCAACTCCAGCTCTTCGCCCACCCGTGCATCTCCCCGTACGGCACCGGCAGTCCCGTGAACGCGTCGAGCAGGACGCGGTCCCCGAGCGGCCGCTCCAGCTTCACCTGCACGCTTTCGACGAGGAGTTGACTGGTGCACAGGTCGCCCGGCGTCGCATCGGCGACGGAGGCCGAGAGCACCACGGTCCCGCCGTGTTCGAGCACGGCGACCCTCGGCCCGTCGTCGCAGGCTCCGTGCCGGGCCCGTGCCGTCATGGAGCGGCCGTCCACGGAGAAGTCCAACACGCCGTCCAGCTGGTCGAGTTCGGACTCGCCGGTCCTGGGCAGCGGCGCGATCGGGGACGCGGGCAGCTTCGACGGCACCAGGGCGGACCGCTTCAGCGGGGTGTCGTACCCCTTCAGGCCGAACAGCCATGCGGGCACCGTCACCGGACCGCGCTGGGATTCCAGCGTCATCTCGCCGAGCTCGACGCGCGTCACGATGAGGCGGTGGTCGTCGTTCACGGTCCCGGCGAAACTCTCGTACGCCGCGCGGACCGTGATGAGCGGGCGGGCGAGCGTGGCGCCGTCGGGCCAGCGCGCCTCGCCCGTCTTCGGCATCTCGACGGGCAGCTCGCCGCGCACGCCGAAGTTCTGTGTCAGGTAGGCCCGTTCGTCCGCCGCGTTGTGGAAGCCGCCTGCGGGGACCTGGATCACGGGCCCCATCGGGAAGTATCCCTGGCGCCACTGTTCGGCGGCCCGCGATCCGTTCCAGGCGTCGGCGACTTCCTGTGCCCTCGCCGGTACCCCCGAAGGGACGGGCGCGGGCTTGTGCCGGACGCCGGAATCAGCCGGCGGTGAGTCCCCGCACCCCGCGAGCGCGGTCAGCAGGGCGAGGGGCAGCAGGAGCCGGGTGCAGCGGGTGATGACGGTGCGCATGGAGTCCCCCAGGAGGCGGTGGCCGCACGCCGGGGTGCGGCGGAGTACCCCTGTGACGCCGCACCCCCGCGCCGCGTTCGGCCCGCTTCCGGGCGTGGCGCAACCGTTGCCCCGCGGTCACCCGCGAGGCGCCGTCAGGTCACCCCAGCTTCACCGTCACCTTCTGGGTGGCGCCCGCCGTACCGCTCAAGTCGCCGAAGACCAGCTTCAGGTGGGATCCCGTGGTCGCCGAGGTCACCGTCGACGGCTTGGAGGTGACCGAGGCGACGGCACGGTTCCAGGTCAGCGTCAGCGCGGTCTGCATGCGCATCGGATCGCTCACGCACACGACCGCCGTACCGTCGGACTTCTCCGTGATCATCACGGAGCAGGGCGCGCTCGCGGTCAGCGCACCCGCCGTGCCGCCGAACCAGAAGTTGACCGCGGTGAAACCCAGCGAGGGCACCCGTACGCCTTGCTGGTCATCGGTGTTGGCGAGGATCTGCAGCCAGCCGGTGTCCGCCGCGCGCGCCGAGGTCTGCGCGGTGGTCGCGCCCGGCATGACCAGATAGGCGTACGAGCCGTCGGTGGGGTTGTAGCCGTGGTCGACGTACATCGTCAGGTACTTGCGGTTGAGCGTGGTCGTGGAGCCGCCCTTGTTGATGTCGCTCCACTTGCCGTCGCGCGAGTCCCGCAGCGCCTTGACCGTGGCGCCGCCGGGGAAGACATAGCCGCCGTGCCCGCCGATGTGCGCCCATGTGGCGCTGGTCAGCGTTTGCGACCAGGGATACGTGGCGGGCTTGACGGTGCCGTCGACGGTGAAGGTGCTGCCGCCGGTGGGGCCGAGATTGCGGTTCTCGACAGTGGACTCGACGGTGGTGCCGTCGCTGCACTGGATGTTCGCGCCCAGGCAGACGATCGCGTCGTCCAGGCAGAACCACGACTTCTTCGCCATCAGCGTCGACTGCAGACCGCGCAGGTACTGCCCGACCGCCGCCCGCTGCCCGTCCGTCGCGCCGCCCACCCAGTTCACATCGGGCATCGACGCACCCCAGTCGCCGCCCGCCGCGTCGGCGAGCACCTTGCGCGAGGCCGTGATGCCCGGCAGGCGGTACGGGTCGACCGTGGGCCAGAACGCGTCGCTGTACTGCCCGTTGGCGAAGGTGTCGCCCCACCAGTAGAGCATTCCGGACCCCGTGTGCCAGCCGCGCAGATTCTCGCCGTTGCCGGTCTCGTAGTACGTGATCCGCTTGTTGGCCATGCTGAGGGACGCGGCCCAGCCGGGCCTGCGGTGCGTGGCGCGGGCCATGGCGGGGAACAGCCGGTGGCCGGTGGGCTCGGCGATCGCGGTCACCGCGGAGTCGTTCGCGATCGACTGCAGGCGCGAGAGGCCGACCACGCCCATCGACGGGTTCTGCAGCGGGGGACTGTAGTAGTCGCGCTGGATCCAGCCCTTCACCAGACCCCGCCAGCGCGCCTTCTCGGTCGCGCTCGCGCCCTCCGCGAGCAGCGCGATCGAGGTGAGGATGGAGTGGCCCCTCAGGTGGTCACTGGCCATTACGGCCTTGGGGTCGGTGGCGGAGATGCCCCGGCTGATGGCGCGTCCGGAGACGTTGTCCATGATCAGGCCGTTGAAGAGGAACGGCGCCCAGGCGTTCTCGACCGCGTCGAACACGATCTGCCGTTTGGGATCCGTCACCGCCCACGTGGATCCGGCGAGCAGGGCGAACAGCATCCCGAGGCCGCCGAGCAGCACCGAGCCGTAACTCCCGGTGTACGGAACGGTGGTGTGCTGGATGAACGAGCCGTCGGCGTACAGCCCGTCGCCGCTGGTGACGTACGGGAAGACAGGCGAGAGCGCGTCACGGCCGAGCGCGATCTTCGCCGAGTCGGCGCCCACGACCCCGCGCAGGATCAGGACCCGGCACAGGTCCACGCGGTTCGCCCCCGTCGAGGTCCCCGTGTAGCTGCCGACGGCGGAATCGGGGACGAACTTGTCCACGGCACGGCAGTAGTTGGCGAGCTGTGTCGCCGAGAGGTGCTCGTACATCAGGACGCAGGTGTCGAGCAGCGCCTGCGGGGCGCCTATCTGCCAGCTGTACCAGTTGCCGAAGCGGGTCCTGTTCTCGTTGTAGACCTGCGCGTAGAGGTGGTCGAGGCCGGTGACGATCGCCGTCTTCAGCGCCGCGTCACCGGTGAGGCCGGTGCCCTGCTGGCAGTACGCCTGGGCCATGGTCCCCAGGCGGTAGTAGCTCTCCGCCATCCGGCCCGAGTAGCCGTACGACTCCTGGTCGGTGTCCGGCTCCGGGTCGGCGAAGTTCAGATCGGGCCAGAGCGAACCGCTCGCCGGCGCCATCGCCGTACGGTATGCGGCCGCGCTCGCGCCCAGTTCGGCGAGCTTGGACTTGAAGGGCTCGGCGGTCGGGCTGAACCCCGAACCCAGCAGCAGCGTCCGCCACTTGGCGCGCAGGGTGTCGTGCTCCGTGGCGCCGTGGGCGACCCCGCCGAACAGCGGGGAGCCGAGCGCGAACGCGGTGAGGGATGCGGTGCCGGTGGCGGCGAGGAAGGAACGGCGGGACCAGGATCGCGTCATTGCGGTCTCCGGAGGGGGAAGGGAGGGGTGTGCCGCGCCCACCCGCGCCGCCCTGCGGCACGGGTGGGGCGGGGGAGGGGTGAACGGTCAAACGGTCAGACGGTACGGACCTGGATCTTGTGCGTGGCGCCGTAACTGCCGCTCAGATCCCCGAAGGTGAGCACCAGCTCGCGGCCCGTCTCCACCGAGGTCACGGCCCCCGGCTTGGCGGTCACGGACTTCACGGGCCGCTTCCAGGTGAGCGTGAGACCCGTGACCGTACGGGAAGGGTCCGCGACGCAGATCGTCGCCGTGCCGTCCCGCTTCTCACGGATCTGCACGCACACCGGTGCGCTCGCCGTGACCTTGCCGACGGTCCCGGCCGCCCAGAAGTTCACGCCGGTGAAGCCGAGCGAGGGCACCCGGATTCCCTGCTGCTGCGGGGAGTTGGCGGTGATCTCCAGCCAGTCGCGGTCCAAGGCGCGGGCCGCGGTGCGGGCCGCGCTCGCGCCCGGCAGCATGACGTAGGAGTACGAGGCGTCGGCGGGGTCGGCGCCGTGGTCCTGCCACAGGGTGAGATAGCGGCGGGTGAACTCCTTGGGCGAGCTGCCCCGGTTGACGTCCTTCCACGCGCCGGTGCGCTCCTCGCGCAGCACGTTCAGCACCGTACCGCCGGGGAAGACATAGCCGGCGTGCCCGGCGACATGGGCCCAGCCGGTCTTCCGCTTGGTGTTCCAGCCCTGCGTGGCGGGCTGCGGTACGCCGTCGAGCAGCAGCCGGGGCTCGCCCGACGCGCCGAGGTTGCGGTTGTCGACCACGGTCTCCACGCCCGCGCCGTCCGTGGACGTGATGCCGGCGCCGAGACAGACGATCGCGTCGTCCAGCCAGAACCACGCCTTCTTCGCGGTCATCGTCGAGAAGATCCCGCGCAGCTGCTGGCCCGTCGTGCCGAACTCGCCGTCCGTGACCCCGCCCACCCAGGCGAAGTCCGGCCGCGGGCCCGCCCAGTCGCCGCCCTGGCCGTCGGTCAGCGGCTTCTTGGAGACGGTGATGCCGGGCAGGCGGTACGGGTCGACGGTCGGCCAGTAGTGGTCGGAGTACTGCTCCAGTCCGTGGTCGGCGCCCCACCACTGCAGCCAGCCGGAGCCGGTGTGCCACATCCGCAGACCCTCGCCGTTGCCGGTCTCGTAGTGGGAGATCCGGGTCGAGGCCATGGACAGGGACGCGGCCCAGTCGCGGCGGCGGTGTGTGAGCCGGTCCATGTTGGGGAACACCCGGTGCTCGACCGGCTCGGGGGCCGGCTTGACCGAGTCGTCCGCCTCCAGCTCGTACAGCTGAGAGGTGCGCAGGAGGCTGAGCTTGGGGTTCGCCAGGGCCGTGCCGTAGTAGTCGCGGCGCATCCAGCCCTTGACCATCGCGTTCCAGCGGGCCTGCTGCTCGGGGCTCGCGCCCTTGCCGAGCAGCACGATCGAACCCATCACGCCGTGCGAGCGGTTGTGGTCGTCCTGCGGCAGCTGGAAGGGGTCGCTCGCGACCAGACCGCGGCTGACGCCCCGGCTGGACACGTTGTCCATCATCAGGCCGTTGTAGACGAACGGCGCGATCGCCATCTCGACCGTGTCGAGGAACTGCTGCGCGCCCGGGTCGGTGACCTGCCAGGCGGAGCCGCGCAGGAGGGCGAAGAGCCGGCCGAGGCCGTCGTTCAGCACGGCGCCGTAGCCGCCGATGTACGGGATCGAGGTGTGCTGGATGAACGAGCCGTCGGCGTAGTAGCCGTCGCCCTTGGTGACGAACGGGAAGACGGGGGAGAGGGAGTCGCGGCCGAGCGTGATCTTCTGCTCGCTGCCGCCGACGACACCGCGCAGGATCATCGCGCGGCACAGGTCCACGCGGTTGGCGCCGGTGCTCGTGCCGGTGTAGTTGTCCATCACGGAGTCGGGCACGAAGTGGTCGACGGCCCGGCAGTACTTGGCTATCTGCTCGGCCGTGAAGTGCTCGAAGAGCAGCACCGCGATGTCCATCAGGGACTGCGGGGCGCCGATCTGCCAGTTGTACCAGTTGCCGTAGCGGGCCTGGTTCTCGTTGTAGACCTGGGTGTACAGGTGCTCGACGCCGGTGATCACCGCGTCCTTGAGACCGGCGTCGCCCGTCAGGCCGGTGCCGGGCTGCGCATAGGCCTCGGCCATCGTGTAGAGCTTGCCGAAGCTCGACTGGATCTGGCCGGAGAAGCCGTACGACTCCTGGTCGGTGTCCGGCTCGGGGTCCTTGTAGACCATGCCGGGCCACAGCGAACCGTCGGCCGGGGCCATCGTGTCCCAGTTGGCCTTGGCGTTCGTGCCGAGCGTGGCGAGCTTGGACTTGAAGGGCTCCGCGGCCGGGCTGAAGCCCTCGCCGAGTATCAGCGTCCGCCACTTGGCGCGCAGCGCCGCGAAGTCCTCGGCAGCGGCCTCGGCGGGCAGCGCGTGCGCGCTGCCCGCGGTGAACGTGCCGGTGAGACCGAGAGCTAGCGCAGTGCCGCCGGAGGTGGTGAGGAAACCGCGGCGGGACCAGTACGTCGACGGTGCAGTCATGGGAGAACTCCGGGGGGACGCACGACTGGGGCAAGCGGTTTCTAGCACGCGTTCGCTCAAACGCTCAATAGAACGTACTCAGTTGATCGTTTCGATCGTCAGTGGGCGCTGCTCGGGTTGAACCCGAACGCGTCGTCCGCGGCATTCTTACGGAAGGTCTGTTCCGCCTGAGAGCTGCTGTCGATGCGCCAGTTGCTCTCTTTGTCGATGTTGAACCAGATGCAGCCGAGCACGTCATCGCGCGAGTCGACGCCCTGGAACAGGCTGTTGATGTCGGCCGGCTTGCGGCCGCCCGGCTCGGAGCCCGTCTCGGGGATGAGGAAGGGCTTCTGCGTGAAGGGCCGGCCGCAGTGGGGCGAGGTCGATGTGATGGAGCAGATCAACGGCAGTGCTCCACCACCGCGTCACCGAGGGCGAGTTGGGCGCACAGGCCTGGCAGGACGCGACACAGCACGGCGTGTTCCTGATCCTGAACGTCGTCATGGGCGGCACCTGGCCCGCCCAGCTCGGCGGCGGCCCCGACGCGGGCACCGTCAGCGGAAAGCCGATGCTGGTGGATGACGTGACGGTGTCGACGCGCCGACCTGCTGCGCGGTGAGCGGCGGCCACGGGGAGAGCTCCCCGGTCACCGTCCGGTCGCTCCGTCGATCTGCTCGCGCAGGATGTCCGCGTGACCGGCGTGGCGGGCCGTTTCCTCGATCATGTGGACCAGGATCCAGCGCATCGACGGGGGCGCCGTCTCGCGCAGGGAGCGGGCGCCCGGGCGGTCCAAGTCGGTGCAGGCGACGATGACTTCGTCGGCCCGCGCGATCGCCGCGCGGTAGGCATCCGCCAGGTCCGCGGCGGTGTCGGCTTCGGACACGGCGACCTCGTCGTCCTCCGGTTCGCGGCCCTCGCCCGCGTAGGCCCAGACGAACCAGTTGAGTTCGACGGCCGTCAGATGCTTGATCAGCTGCAGCAGGCTGGTCCCTGAGGGGACGCCGGGTGTGCGCACCGCGGGCTCGGGGACACCGGCCGCCTTCGCGAGGACCGCGTCGCGCAGATAGCCGAGGAAGGTCAGCAGGGTGGTCTTCTCGTCGGCGTTCAGGCCGGGCGGGCGCAGATCGGGTCGGGGCTTCATGGTCACCATGGCGGAACCGTAAGCCGTGGACGGCAGGCTCCGGAAGGTTCGGCCCTGCGCATGAACCGTCCGCGGGAGTGGATAGATTCCCCTTATGTCTTCGATACCCGGACCCGGCGGAGCGCCGCAGCCGAACCCCTATCAGCAGCCGTCCGCCCAGCCTCCGGTACAGCACAACCCGTATGCGCAGCAGGCCCCGCCGCCGTTCCCGCAGCAGACGCCGTCGGCCGCACCACCCGCGGGACCGCCCGGATTCGGGCCGCAGTACCCGGCACCCACGCCCACGCCGCGCAAGGGAATTCCCGGCTGGGTGTGGGGAATCGGCGGTGTCGTGCTCGCCTCGGCCGCCTGGGCCGGGACCCTGTTCGCCACCGGCCAGATGTGGGCGAGCGGTGACTTCGGCGGGCACGCGTACGAGAAGGACCTGTGCTCGGTCGCCCAGCTGTCCTCGTTCGAGGGCCGCTACGAGAAGGGGACCGAGAAGAACGACGTCACCAAGTACTCCTCGCAGCGCCCGACGGTCGACCAGAGCTACTGCAGCATCGACATGAAGGACAAGGAGTCCACGGACGAGTACGCGAGCACGTACATCACGTACAACGCCACCTGGCACAAGGCCACGGACCCGTCGGAGGAGTACGCGGACCTCGCCAAGTCCAACGAGGACTACGACTACGAGGGCTCCGAGACCGTCGTCACCCGCCTGGACGGGATGGGCGACGAGGCATGGCTGACGACGGAGACCAGCGACACGGACGACGAGCTCAACCGGATGGAGGTGAACGTCCGCGAGGGCTGGTTCACGTTCCGGATGAGCTGGAGCGACTACAGCGCCTCGTCGTCGGGCGACAGCAAGGTCCCGTCCGCCGAGGACGTGAAGAAGTGGCTGCTCGCCGACGCCAAGGCGACGCTGGCGGAGCTGCGCTAGACCCGTACTTCGCGGGTCGTTGATTCGTATGGTGTGACCGGTCCGGGGGTGTCCTGTGCCAGAGGTGTGGCGTTGGGTGGGGTGTGTCGATGACTTCCCGGTCCCCGCGGCCACGGTCTCAGCGTCAGCGCCTTGAAGTGGCGGTGACGTCCGTGGTGGAGAAGCGTCTGGGCGCTCTGCCTGTCGCTGCCGAGTTTCTGCGCCGGCTGGATGTCGCCGGGATCGTCGACGAGGTGTGTCCGGGTGGCGCGAGTGCGCTGGTGACGCACGGGCAGGTGATCGAGGCGCTGGTGGCCAACCGGCTGACCTCGCCCGCGCCGCTGGTGCGGGTGGAGGACTGGGCCCGGTGCTGGGCGGTTGAGGAGGTCTTCGGGATCGAGCCCCGTCTGCTCAACGATGATCGTCTGGCCCGGGCACTGGATGCGATCGCTCCGCACCTGGAGCACATCGCGGGCACGGTCGGGGCGCGGGCGATCGGTGAGTTCGGGATCGATGTGGCCCGGATGCACTGGGACATGACCAGCATGTCCGTGCACGGGGCCTTCCCGGCCCAGGGCCAGGACGAGGACTTCCCCGTCATCGGCTACGGGCATCCCAAGGACCGGTGCTTCGATCTGAAGCAGGTCCAGGCCGGGCTCGCGGTGTCGGCCGACGGCGGCCTCCCGCTCCATGCCCGGGTCTTCGGTGGTGGTGCGGCCGAGGTCAGCCAGGTCGTCGGCGCGATGCAGGACCTGCGGGCCATGGCCGGTGAGCGCGGCTTACTGATGGTCGCCGACTCCAAGCTGGTGTCCTACTCCAACGTCGCTGCCCTGCTTCAGGCGGGAGTGGAGTTCATCGCCCCGGCCCCGGCCGCGCAGGTCAAGGACGAGGTCTATGCCGTTCTCGATCTCGCGCAGGCCACCGTCGTGGACTGGACGCGGAGAGGGAGGCGGGCAAGCCGCCCGAGCTGCGCGAGACCTACCGCGTGCTGGAGGACACCCACACCTTGACCGGGCCCCGCAAAACCGATCCTCCGCTCACCGTGCGCCGGATCCTGGTCCACTCCACCGCGAACGCCGCCGGCCGGCATGCCGCCCGCAGCAAACGCCTGGCCAAGGCCACGGAAGACCTGGACAAGCTCACCGCTGCGGCCGGCGGACGCCACTACAGGAACCGGGAGAAGATCGTCGCCCGGATCGGTGTCATCGCCGCCAAGCGCCGTGTCACCTCTTGTCTGGGCTGGACCGTCACTGACAACGAGGACGGCGTCCCTGCCCTGGCCTGGCACTTCGACCAGGATGTGCTGGACGGCGAAGCCGCCGTCGACGGCTGGTACGCACTGCTGATGTCGGTCCCCGCCGACCAGACAGGCCCGGCCGAGGCCCTGATCCACTACAAGGGCCAGGGCGCGGTCGAGCGCAGATACCACGACTTCAAAGGGCCCCTCGCGGTCGCGCCGGTCTTCGTGCAGCACAACCGGCGCGTCGCCGCCCTGATCCAGGTCATCTGCCTGGCCCTGCTCGTCTTCTGCCTGATCGAGCGGCAGGTCAGACGGGCACTCGGTCCCGAGCAGACCATGAGCGGCCTCTACCCCGACAACCGCCGCGTCCGCCCCACCGGCCGCATGATCTTCTACCACCTCGGCGAACTGACCCTGCGGATCGGCAGCATCACCGACCCGCCCACCGTCCAGATCACCCGCGGCGTCCAACTCCACCTCCTCGATCTCCTCGACACCGACATCGGACAAACCCGCTGGCCCCAGATGTGACGGAGCGCTTCAAACAGCCCGTGAGCGTGAGAGCCGGCCCTTTAACCGGGCACGGTTTCTGTCATTGATGGAGGCAGGAGCACCGCCCGACACTGGGCGGGGGCAGACTACGCACATGAGGCTCCCCGCCGAAGCCGTGGCCGCCGCTGCGCTGCTCGAGGTCGTAAGGATCTCCGAACTCCCGACAAAGCGGGGCACCCCGTATCCCGGCAGTGTGGGCGCCCACTGGATCGGGAGCGAGGCCGTCAGCGCCCTGGCCTTGATCGAAAGCTTGCCCGGCAGCGAGCAGCACCGCTGCGGCTTCTCGCCGGGCTGGAGTGTCCGGGCGTACGCGGACACTCTCGACCTGGTGCTGTTCGAGGCGGCGTTCTGCTTCAGCTGCCATGAGGTCCGCATGCATGGAACCGCCGTGCCCCCCGCACTGGCCACGCAGTTCTTCGACGCGGGCGCCCCGCAGGCGCGCGCCCTCCTGGCGCTCTTCCGCGAGGCAGCCCCGTAACCGGCCGACCCCCGAACTTAGCGCTCCAGTCGGCCAAAATGGCCAACTGGAGCGGTCGGCCACAACAGACCTGAAACGGTGACCCGCGAAGTCCGGGGCTAGACGGGATGCCGTGAGGGGCGCGGGAGTTGACGGCCCGCGCCCCCTCACGTTGCCGAGGGCTCAGGCAGCCGTCTGACGCTCCGCCGCATCCACGGTCTGCTCGAGCAGCACCGCGATCGTCATGGGGCCGACGCCGCCCGGCACCGGCGTGATCAGACCGGCGCGCTCGGCCGCCGATTCGAAGTGCACATCGCCCACGTTGCCCGGGTTGTAGCCCGCGTCGATGACGACCGCGCCGTCCTTGATGTCCTCGCCGCGGATGAACTCGGGCTTGCCCACGGCCGCGACCAGGATGTCCGCCTCGCGGATCACCTCGGAGAGATTCTCCGTACGGGAGTGGCAGTACGTCACCGTCGCATTGCGCCCGAGCAGCAGCAGGCCCACGGGCTTGCCGAGGATCGCGCTGCGCCCGACGACCACGGCGCGCTTGCCGGTCGGGTCCACGCCGTACGCGTCGAGCAGCCGCATGATGCCGCCGGGGGTGCAGGACTCGAATCCCGGCAGACCGAAGCCCATCGCCGCGAAGGACGTCATGGTCACGCCGTCGACGTCCTTCTCGGGCGCGATCGCCTCGAACGCGGCCCGCTCGTCGATGTGCTCGCCGACCGGGTGCTGCAGCAGGATGCCGTGCACGTCGGGGTCCTCGGAGAGCTCGGTGAGCGCGGCCACGAGCTGCTCGGTGGTGATGTCCGCCGGGAGCTCCACATGGCGGGAGGTGATGCCCGCCTTGGCGCAGCGGTTGCGCTTCATCTTCACGTACGTGACGGAGGCGGGGTCCTCGCCGACGAGGACGGTGGCCAGGCAGGGAGCCTTGCCGGTGCGCTCGGTGAGGGCTGCGGCCCGGGCCGCGGTACGGTCGCCGATCTCGCGGGCGAGGGCGGTGCCGTCCATGAAATTGGCGGTGCGCGGGGTGGTGGTCATGGGGTGCTCCTGTGGCGTCGGATACGGTCTCGATCGCCCAGGCGCGCGGCAGGTGCTTCGGCGTCCTGAAACGCCGGGCCGCTCCCCGGTGGTACTCCACCTCAGCGCCAGTCACGGCCGCCTCCAGGGTAGTCGACGGCCCGGAGAGCGGTCCCCGCAGGGCGCCGGGCCTTGCCACACCTCCGTCTACACTCCGGGCATGTCCACTCCCGTGCTGCAGCAGGTCGACGCATTCCTGTCCGGTTTCGCCCGCCGTCAGGCGGAGCGCATCGTGGAACTGCCGGGCGGGTTCGCAGTGTTGGACGAGACCTTCGGTCACTCCCGGATGAACAACCAGATTTACATCGACGCGCCCGTCGCCCCTGAGGCGCTGCCGGCCGTCGCCGACGAGGTTCTGGGGCATCTGCCGCACCGACTGATCACGGTCCTCGACGACGCGATCGCGGAGGCCTGCGCGGAGGAACTGGCCCGGGCCGGGTACAGCCGCTCCGCCTACCTGGTCATGGTGCACGAAGGCCCTGTGCCGCCGGATGGCCGGGCCGCGGAGCGGGTGGACCTCGACGCGCTGCGCACCCCTCTCACCCGGCTGTGGCGCGCGGCGCTTCCGGACGTGGAGGACGAGGTCGTACGCCACCTGGTCGACCGGCGGGCGGCCCGTCGCCGCGGCGGCATCGTGCACTTCCTCGCTGCCCGCACGCCGGAGGGCGAGATCGCCTCATGGGCCGACTTCTACCTCGATCCCGAGCGGGGCATCGCCCAGATCGAGGATCTGTGCACGGCGCCGGACCAACTCAGGAAGGGCTACGCCGACGTGGTCCTGGGCACGGCTCTGCGCCTGGCCGCCGACGGCGGCTGCGGTACGCGTTTCCTGACCGCCGACGCTGCGGACTGGCCGCGGCGCTGGTACGAGCGACGGGGCTTCTCCGCCGTCGGCCGCTTCAGCTGTTTCGAACGGGACTGAGGCACGGCCGGTGTCCCGCCGGCGGTCTCAGAGCCCGAACCGGGACGGATCCTTCGCGAGGGCGCCGATGCGTGCCGCGGGCTCGGCGATCAGGCGCCGCTCCTTGAGGTCCAGGAAGCCGCCCAGGGCCGTCACCTCGGCCGAGACCGTCCCGTCCGGTTTCCGGATGGTCTGCGTGAGCCGGAACGTCTTGCCCGTGCCCCATGCGAACGCGCAGGTGACCTCGACCTTGTCGCCCGCGCGCAGCTCCCGCTTGTAGCGGATCGTCGTTTCCAGGACGACCGGGCCGAGGCCCGCCGCCTGCAGGTCCTGCTGACGGATGCCCGCCGCCTCGAACAGCTCCCAGCGTGCGTGCTCCGCGTACTGGAGATACACGGCCTGGTTGAGGTGGCCCTGCACATCGGTCTCGTAGCCGCGAACGGTCACCGGCACGAAGAATTCGTCCGCCACGATCATCCCCTTCACGTTCACGTACCCGGTCGCTCCCGCTTGCTCCAACTGCCGTGTCCGGCACGGCATTCCGCCTGCCGCGGCCCGCGCCGCGCCCGCCCCTCCCATACGCCGCCGCCCACCCTGGACGTCGTTTCGCCCGGCCCGCGCCGCGCCCGCCCCTCACAGATATCGCCGCCCGCCCTGGACGTCGTTTCGCCCGGCCCGCGCCGCGCCCGCCCCTCCCATACGCCGCCGCCCCGCCCCGGACGTCATTTCGCCCGGTCCGGCCCGGCCCGCGCGGGGCCCCGCTCACACCCGTCGCGGCGAAGCAAGGAGCACCCTGCCGCGGCCGCGCGCCCGGTGTTCGCCCACGTGCCATCCCGCCTTGGCCAGCACATCGGCATACGACGCCAGCTCGGCCTCCTCGCCGCCGGACCGTATTTCGACCGCGTCCGGCTGGGGCGTGTCCGCCACCACGTAGCCCCCGTCGCCGGCCACGCCCGGCAGGCAGTCGCCCGCCTCAAGGGCGAGGGCCGCCGCCTGGACGAGATGACCGCGCTCCCAGGCGCAGGGCCGGTCCGTGGAGCCGTCCGGATTGGTCATACGGCGCAGTTCGACCAGCCCTTGCCAGGCGCTGTGCACCTCGCGCAGCCGGGCCGGTCCGTCCGCCACCGGTTCGCTCTCCGCTCCCGTACGCGCCGTGAACACCCCGCCGGGCGTCGCGGCGGCCCGTGCCGTCGGCGGCGGCGCCGCGGTGAGCAGCTCCTGGCGCAGCCGGTGTCCCGCCGGCGTCAGGAAGTACGCGCGCGGCGGCCGCGCGTGCCGGAAGGCCAGACCGTGCCGCGCCAGCGTCTCCAGCTGGGCCTCCGTCCCGCTGAGCCGTCCCGTCACGTCCTCGGCCTCCGCCAGCACGCGTCGCAGCGGTGCCGTCAGCCGCCCTGTCATCCGGGCCCCCTTCCCGATCGAACGCATCGCGGCCGACGCCCTCGCCCGGACGCCCAGCCGCCTTCCACTCCCCGCCGACCATGCTGCCGCGCCCCACTGACAATCGCGCCCCGGCACTCCTGCCCCCGGCGCCTTTGCTCCCAGCCCGCCCGGTCCTCCGACCCAGCGCCGCAGCCCCCGCCCTCAGACACCCCTCACCCAGCGTGGAAACCCCCACGCCCAGCGCGCCCCGGCCCCCGCTCCCCGCGCGCAGCCCCCCGTTCCGCGCGACAGTGGGGCACAGGGGGATACGACCCCCAGGAGGATCCATGGGAATCTTCGATGTGTTCAAGGGCGGCAAGGACAAGGCCGAGAAGGCCGGCGAGGCCGTCAAGGAGCAAGTGCAGGAGCAGGCGTCCGCCGGTGTGAGCGCGCCCGAGTCCCCCGTCAGGACCAGCGCGGAGGCGAACTCGAAGTTCACCGAGGAGGCGGCCTCCGCCACCCAGGCGGCGGCGGACCGGCTGATGGCCGACGCCAAGATCACGCCGCCCGCCCCGCAGGCCGCTCCGAAGCCCGCCGCCCCGGCCGGGCAGGCCGCCGAGCCCGCCGCCGCGCCGAAGGAGGAGAGCGCCCGTACGTACACCGTGAAGTCCGGCGACTCGCTCTCCGCCATCGCCGAACGCGAGCTCGGCGACATGGGCCGCTGGCAGGAGCTCTACACGCTCAACAAGCAGACGATCGGGAACGACCCCGACATGATCCAGCCGGGCATGAAGCTCAAGCTCCCGTAGCCGTGACGGCGAGCGACATCCCCCGCCCGGCGAAGTAGTCCGCGAAGCGCGAGGCCGGCAGCTCCGCCATCCGCGTCGCGGCGTCCGTGCCCGACGGATTGTGGAAGTGGAAGCCGTCCGCCGTCCGGCCGGTGACGAGCACCAAGTGCCCGCCCCGGCCGGGCGAGGGCTCCTGCGGCCGCCGGATCGCATAGTGCACGGAAGCGATCACCACGCGGCCCGCGTCGAGCAGCTCGCCGATCCCTGCCACGGTCAGCGACCGGTGCACCTCGCCCTCGACGCCGTACACCTCCCGTACGAAATCCACCGCGGGCGCATAGATCATGCCGCGGATCTCACCTTCGCCGTCCACCGTGTAAGCGCCGAACTTCACGGCTCCGTCCCGGAGTTCGAAGAGCGAGGGCGCCGACGGGCCAAGCGCCATCCGCAGACAGGTCGCACCGCACAGATGCCCGCACCACCGCGCGTAGTCCTCGGCATCGGCCGCGCCCGACTCCGGCCATGCCGGATCGAGCCGTGCGTTGAGTTCCCCGGTCGCGATCTGCTGGACCGACTCGGGCGAGGCGAACTGCGTATGGCTGGGAAATCCGCAGGTGGTGCAGACGTGGCCCGTGGACGTGCTCACTGACGGTATCCGCTCAGGAACCGCCCGATCCGGCTGATCGCGGCGTCGAGATCATCAGCGTAGGGGAGCGTGAGGATCCGGAAATGGTCGGGGCGCGGCCAGTTGAAGCCCGTGCCCTGGACCACCTGGATCTTCTCGCGAAGCAGCAGGTCGAGGACGAACTTCTCGTCGTCCACGATGTTGTGCACCTTGGGGTCGATCCGCGGGAACGCGTACAGCGCGCCCTTGGGCTTCACACAGCTCACGCCCGGGATCTCGTTGAGCTTCTCCCAGACCACGTTGCGCTGCTCGTACAGCCGGCCGCCGGGCGCGGTCAGCTCGTTGATGGACTGCCTGCCGCCGAGCGCGGCCTGGATCGCGTACTGGGCGGGGGCGTTGGGGCACAGGCGCATGGAGGCCAGCATGGTCAGGCCCTCCAGGTAGTCCTTCGCGTGCTGCTTCGGACCGGTGATCACCAGCCAGCCCGAGCGGAATCCCGCCACGCGGTACGTCTTGGAGAGGCCGCAGAAGGTCAGCACGACGAGGTCGGGGGCGAGGGCCGCGGCACTGTGGTGGACGGCGTCGTCGTAGAGGATCTGGTCGTAGATCTCGTCGGCGAACACCATCAGGCTGTGCCGGCGGGCGAGGTCGAGCATGCCCTCGACGATCTCCTTCGGATACACCGCGCCCGTCGGATTGTTGGGGTTGATGATCACCATGGCCCGGGTCCGGTCCGTGATCTTCGACTCCATGTCGGCCAGATCCGGGTACCAGTCCGACTGCTCGTCGCACAGGTAGTGCACCGCCTTGCCGCCGGAGAGCGTGGTGACGGCGGTCCAGAGCGGGAAGTCCGGGGCGGGGATGAGGATTTCGTCGCCGTCCTCGATCAGCGCCTGCACCGCCATCGACACCAGCTCGGAGACGCCGTTGCCGAGGAAGACGTCGTCGACATCCACTTCGAGCCCGAGCGTCTGGTAGCGCTGGGCGACGGCCCGCCGCGCGGACAGGATGCCGCGCGAATCCGTGTAGCCATGGGCCTGCGGGAGCATCCGGATCATGTCCTGGACGATCTCCTCGGGCGCCTCGAACCCGAACAGGGCGGGGTTGCCGGTGTTCAGACGCAGCACGCTGTGGCCTGCCTCCTCGAGCGCGTTGGCGTGCTCGATGACCGGGCCGCGGATCTCGTAACAGACCTCGCTCAGCTTGCTCGACTGCCGGAACTCCATGCGCGTGCCCCTCCAAGCGGACCGGGCGACCCTTGCGTCACCAGGCGACTCTTGTGTCACTTGGTTTTACCAAGTACCCGCTTGGAAAGTCCAACAACTTACGTAGACTGCCGTTCATGGCACGCCGTCGAAGCTACGACCAGTACTGCGCCGCAGCGCGGGCACTCGACCTCGTGGGGGACCGCTGGACGCTCCTGATCGTCCGTGAACTCCTCGCGGGGCCGCGCCGCTACACCGATCTGCACGCCGACTTGCCCGGCGTCAGCACCGACATGCTGGCCACGCGCCTGAAGGACATGGAGCGCGACGGCCTCGCCCTGCGCCGCAAACTGCCGGCGCCCTCCTCGTCGTACGTCTACGAACTCACGCCGCGCGGACAGGACTTGCTCCCGGTCCTCCAGGCGCTGGGCGAGTGGGGCGCCCCCGAGCTGGCCGAGCGCCGGCCCACCGATGCCGTACGGGCGCACTGGCTCGCGCTCCCGCTGCTGCGGCAGCTGACGGCCCTTGGCGAGCCGGGAGTGGTCGAAGTCCGGCTCGACGAGGGCCTGTTCCACGTACGGGTGGAGGCGGGCGAGCCCTTGTACGGGGAGGGGGCCGTGGCGCAGGCCGACGCGCGCATCGCACTCCACGGCGACCTCGGGGAGCGTCTCGCGCGCGGCGAGACCGACCTGGCGCGAGCCGTCCGGGAGGGGACGGCCCGCGTCAGCGGCGACGGGCCCTTGGCGAAGGCTCTCCTGGGCGAGGCCTGATCCTCGTACCGGTGGATCACGCCTGCTGCAGCGCCCTGAAACTGTCGAACCAGGCGTTGCGTCCGGGCGTGCCGTCCGCGTGCGGGCGCACGGTCCGGTTCGCGTAGACCGGGTTGAGGATCCACGGCTTCTTGTCCGGGCCGTAGTCCTGCGCCATGGACGACCGCGTACGCGCGATGGGCCGGGAAACGGCTGCCCACGGAGGCCGAGTGGGAGTTCGCCGCCCGCGGCGGTCTCGCCGGGAAACGCTACGCCTGGGGCGACGAGCTCACCCCGGACGGCCGCTGGCGCTGCGACATCTGGCAGGGCCGCCTCCCCGACCACAACACCGCCGAGGACGGCCATCTGGGGAGTCCTCGCCCGACGCCCGCGCGGCCCGTCCACCGGCACGACCCGCGTCCTGCGCGGCGGCTCCTACCTGTGCCACGACTCGTACTGCAACCGCTACCGGGTGGCCGCCCGCTCCTCGAACACCCCGGACTCGTCCTCGGCCAACCTGGGCTTCCGCTGCGCGAACGACGCCTGAAGGAGCCGTATAGCCTGATCAGGTGCTCAGAGAAGTCACCGCAACCCGCTACCTGAACCCGCTGCGCACCGGCGGCTCCGTCCCCGGAGTCGTCGAGGCCGACGATCTGGGCACGTACGTGCTGAAGTTCACGGGGGCCGCACAGGGTGTGAAGGCGCTGGTGGCGGAGATCCTGGTGGGGGAGCTGGCGCGCCGGCTCGGCCTGCGGTTCCCCGAGCTGGTGCTCGCCCGGTTCGATCCGTCGATCGCCGCGGACGAGCCCCACCAGGAGGTCCAGGACATCCTGAAGGCCAGCGCCGGAGTGAACCTCGGCATGGACTTCCTGCCGGGCGCGGCCGACTTCACCCCGGAGGTCGCCGCCGACTTCCCCGTCGACCCGCTCGAAGCGGGCCGGATCGTCTGGCTGGACGCCCTCACGGTCAACGTCGACCGCACGGTGCACAGTTCGAACCTGATGGTCTGGCCCACCTTCGGCACCGCCCCGGCCAAGCTCTGGCTGATCGACCACGGCGCGGCCCTCGTCTTCCACCACCGCTGGGACGACTCGGCCCCCGACAGGACGTACGACTTCAAGCACCACGCGCTGGGCGGCTACGGCCCCGATACGAGGGCGGCGGACGCGGAGCTCGCACCGAAGGTGACCGAGGGGCTGCTGCGCGAGGTGGTCGCGCTGATCCCGGACGCGTGGCTGGCGCAGGAGCCGGGCTTCGCCACACCCGATGACGTACGGGACGCGTACGTCGCGTACCTCCTTGCCCGCGCCCGCAGTTCGGCGTCCTGGCTGCCGACGGACTTCCCCACGCGCGACGAGCTCGCGGCGGCGGACGCACGCCGTGCGGCCGCGACCCGGCGGGGGCGCCCGGACTGGCTCAAACAGGTCCCGAACCTGCACGGCAAGCCATCCGCCGAGCGCGACTGGTCTCTGCGCACGGAGTGATGATTCGGCCCCGCCGGGGTTCGAGGCGATCCGAACGAAGTCCGGATGCGGCGGGACAGCCGTAAACGACGAGGGGCCCAGGGAAGCTCCCAGGGCCCCTCGGACCGGACATGGTGAGGCTCAGCCGGCGAGCTGCTCGTACGCCGGCAGCGTCAGGAAGTCCGCGTAGTCCGCGTCGAGCGAGACCTGGAGCAGCAGGTCGTGGGCCTGCTGCCAGTGGCCGGCCGCGAAGGCCTCCTCGCCGATCTCGGCCTTGATGTTCGCCAGCTCCTCGGCGGCGACCTCACGGGCCAGTTCGGCCGTGGCGGTCTTGCCGTTCTCGAAGACCACGCCCGCGTTGATCCACTGCCAGATCTGCGAGCGCGAGATCTCCGCGGTGGCCGCGTCCTCCATCAGGTTGAAGATGGCGACGGCGCCCAGGCCGCGCAGCCAGGCCTCGATGTAGCGGATGCCGACCTGGACGGCGTTCTGCAGACCGCCGAACGTGGGCTTCGCGTCCAGCGAGTCGATGGCGATCAGGTCGCCCGCCGCCACCGCGACGTCCTCGCGCAGGCGGTCCTTCTGGTTGGGCTTGTCGCCCAGGACCTTGTCGAAGGACTCCATCGCGATCGGGACCAGGTCCGGGTGCGCGACCCAGGAGCCGTCGAAGCCGTCGCCGGCCTCGCGGTCCTTGTCGGCGCGGACCTTCTCGAAGGCGACCTTGTTGACCTCGGCGTCACGGCGGGACGGAATGAACGCCGCCATGCCGCCGATCGCGTGCGCACCGCGCTTGTGGCAGGTGCGCACGAGCAGCTCGGTGTACGCGCGCATGAACGGCGCGGTCATCGTGACCAGGTTGCGGTCCGGCAGGACGAACTTCTCGCCGCCGTCACGGAAGTTCTTGACGATCGAGAACAGGTAGTCCCAGCGGCCCGCGTTCAGCCCCGAGGCGTGGTCGCGCAGCTCGTAGAGGATCTCCTCCATCTCGTACGCGGCCGTGATCGTCTCGATCAGGACGGTGGCGCGGACGGTGCCCTGCGGGATGCCGACGTAGTCCTGGGCGAAGACGAAGATCTCGTTCCACAGGCGCGCTTCGAGGTGCGACTCGGTCTTCGGCAGGTAGAAGTACGGGCCCTTGCCGAGCTCGATGAGGCGCTTGGCGTTGTGGAAGAAGTACAGGCCGAAGTCGACGAACGCACCCGGGACCGGCTTGCCGGTCTCGTCCACCAGGTGGCGCTCGTCGAGGTGCCAGCCACGCGGACGCATCACGACGGTGGCGAGCCGGTCGGCGTCCTTGAGGGCGTACGACTTGCCGGACTTCGGGTCGGTGAAGTCGATGTTCCGGTTGTACGCGTCCATCAGGTTGACCTGGCCGAGGACCACGTTCTCCCAGGTCGGCGCCGAGGCGTCCTCGAAGTCCGCGAGCCAGACCTTCGCGCCCGAGTTCAGGGCGTTGATGGTCATCTTGCGGTCGGTCGGACCGGTGATCTCGACACGGCGGTCGTTCAGGGCGGCCGGAGCGGGGGCGACCTTCCACGAGTCGTCACCGCGGATGTGCGCGGTCTCGGGCAGGAAGTCGAGGGAGGAGGTGCGGGCGATCTCGGCGCGGCGCTCTCCGCGGCGGGCAAGGAGCTCGTCACGCCGCGGCGTGAACAGGCGGTGCAGCTCGGCCACAAAGGCGAGGGCCGCATCCGTGAGGACCTCTTCCTGCCGGGGCAGGGGCTCGGCGTCGACGATGGCCAGCGGGGACGGCGCTGGTGCGGACATGAGCTGTCACTTCCTTCAGCGGGGGAGCCTTGCGCGGCACTGAGTGCCGTCAGGCCCTTGGTCGGGTCCTGGGGCCGCCGGCCACCGGGTGATTGGGGCGGGGCGCTTCTGACCAGTGGATAGTAGTTTCCTCATGGTGGAAGTTCAATGGTTTGTTGATGTCGAGATTCTCCGGGTCGAGCGACCATGGCTCTGAGTGCCATGGCGATCACTTCCCGCGATCGGCTTCCGCGGCCTACGGTTCGAGGTGCGCCAGATCCGCCTCGGTGTCGATGTCGTACGGCTGCGCCACATCGCCGCACTCGACGGTGGTGATCTCGCCCGCATGGGCCTTCAGGTACGCCCGCGCACCCTGGTCGCCGGTCGCACCGGCCGCGATGTCCGTCCAGTGCCGACGTCCGAAGAGCGTGGGATGTCCGCGTACCCCTTCATACACCGCAGTCACCAGCGAACCCTCATCGTCGTACGAGCCCACCACCCGCGCCACCGCCTGCGCCCCGATTCCCGGCTGATCCACCAGCGATACGAGGGCGGCCCGCGCGTCCGTGTCCGCGAGCGAGGCGAGGCCGGCCCGCAGCGAGGAGCCCATGCCGTCGGCCCAGTCCGGGTTGTCGACCAGGACGCAGCCGGGCAGCTCCGCCCGCTCCCGCACATCGGCGGCCTGCGCGCCGAGCACCACATGGACCCGCTCGATACCGCCCGCGCGCAGGACCCCGACCGCGTGCTCCACCAGCGGCCGGCCCCGGTGGGTGAGCAGGGCCTTGGGCCGGCCGCCGAGCCGGCGTCCGCCGCCCGCCGCGAGCAGCAGTCCGACGACCGGGGCGCTTTTGTGTGTAGGTGCCATACCAAAGGCATACCGCACGGCCCCCGCGCGGCCCGGTTCGGATAGGGTTCCGCTCGTCTCGGGTGGAGCAAGTGCACGGTGGGGAACGGGAATTGATGCGCAATCACGAAGCCGACGGCGTGTTCAAACCGCTGGAGGGCGACGATCCACAGGCCGTCGCCGGCTACCGGATCAGCGCGAAGCTCGGCTCCGGCGGTATGGGCAAGGTCTATCTCTCCTATACGCCGGGCGGCCGGCCGGTCGCGATCAAGGTCATCAGGCCGGAGCTGAGCGAGGACGCCGAGTTCCGCCGCCGCTTCCGCCAGGAGGTGCAGTCGGCCCAGCGGGTGCAGGGTCTCTACACCGCGCCGGTCATCGACAGCGACGCCGAGGGTCACAACCCCTGGCTGGCCACGGCCTATGTGCCCGGGCCCGCGCTGTCCGCGGCGGTCGTCGAGCACGGGAAGCTGCCCGTGGAGACGGTGCTGCTGCTCGTGGCGGGGATCGCGGAGGCGCTCCATGTGATCCACGGCGCCGGGATCGTGCACCGCGACCTCAAGCCGTCCAATGTGCTGCTCGCCGCCGACGGGCCGCGCGTCATCGACTTCGGGATCGCGCGCGCCGCGGACGCCACCTCGCTCACCGGCAGCGGCGTCACCATCGGCACGCCCTCGTTCATGGCGCCCGAGCAGGCGGCGGGGCGGCCGTGCACCCCGGCCACGGATGTGTTCGCGCTCGGCCAGGTCGCGGCGTACGCCGCGATCGGGAAGCCCGCCTTCGGCGAGGGCACCTCGCACGGCGTCCTCTACCGCATCGTGCACGAGGAGCCGGATCTCACCGAACTCCCCGAGGACCTGCGGGAGTTGGTGACCCGCTGCCTGGCCAAGGGCCCGGCGGCGCGGCCCTCCGTGATGGAGGTCATCGCGCTCTGCCAGGCGGCGAACGCGGAGACGGTCCTGCGCCGCCCGGAGGACTGGCTGCCGCACGCGGTCGCGGCGGACATCACCCAGCGCGCGGCGGCCCCGGCCCCGGCACAGACCCCGCCGCCGCCCGTCGCGCAGACCCCGCCGGCGGTCGCGCCCGCCCCCGCCCCGCCGGCCCAGGCGCCGGCCCAGCCGCCCGCGTATCTGCCGAACACCCCGGTGCAGCCGCCGGTCGCGGCTCCGGTCCAGGCGCCGGCAGCCGCCCCGGCGGCTCCGCCGCACCAGCCCGTGGCTCAGCAGTCCATGAACCCGGCTCAACACGCGCCGGGGGAGCACACCCCGCCGCCGGTGGCCCAGCACCAGCAGCCGCCCGCGGACCCTGCGCCGACGCCCCCGCCGACCCGGCAGGCCGGCCCGTCCACCCCGCCGCCGGGGTTCGGGCCCAACGCCTACGACACGGCGGCGCTGCGCGAGCCGGCGCCGGCCTCCCACCACGCGGCACCCCCGCCGGCGGCGTACCACGGGCAGGGCGGGGTGCCCGCGGCTCAGACGCCGTCCGCCCCGGCGAAGAAGAAGCGCGGGTTCCTGCCCCTCGCGATCGCCGCGGTCATCGTCCTGGCCGCCGGTGGCGCGGGCGGCGCCTACTTCGCGCTGAAGAACGACGACGGAAAGAAGGAGCAGGCGTCCTCGGACGGCAACAACCAGCCGTCGGCGCCGTCGGCCGATCCGGCCACCGACGAGCCGACGGCTTCGGACACGCCCTCGCCGCAGGAGAGCACCGTCGACGGCGGACAGGCGGTGCCGAACCCGACGCCCGTGGACTACAAGGACATCGAGGTCCCCTACGACTACGAGCTGTTCTTCTCCGCCGACGATCTGAAGCCGGTCAATCTCAACGACGGGGAGGCCGATCTCGAGTACAGCGAGGAGGACAGCAAGCGGTCGCTGGAGATCGGCGACTACACGGGCAACAAGCTCATCCTGCTCAACAACGCACAGGAAGGGACCCTGCAGACCTGCCGTGACGAGACGCGCTACGCGGAGGTGGTGACCTTCGACCGCATCTCCAAGGGCTCCCGGATCTGCGTGCGGACCTCGTCCGGGCACATCGCACTCGTCACCTACAAGGGCAGCTCACCGCAGTCCGACCCGAGCGACTACGTCACGCTCGACGTCACGCTGTGGCGCAACGCGCTCGACGCCCAGCCGACGAACTGACACGATCTGCGCGACCGCGGTGGCGCCCTGCGCGCCCGGTGGCGTTCACCGGCCCGCGCCGGGGTGGCTGACCACCACCCGGACGCTCGGCGAAGACGAACACGAACGCGTACAGGCAGGAAAACCGCACAACGGCGTGCGATGGGGGATCGACTGTGTTGAAGAGCGTGGGGCAGAGGCGGCCGGTGACGGACAGCGGCGAGGACGCGCGGGTGGGCGAGCTGCTCACCGCCGTGTCCAGGCTGCGCCGTGAACTGGTCGGCCATCCGGCGGAGTTCCCCGACCGGGGGATCGCCGAGGACGAACTCGCGACGCTGCACGCGATGGCGCTCGGCGGCGCACCCGAGCCCGCCCGGCTGCGCCGCTCCCTGCTGCTCGTCGTCGGCTCGATCGGCTCGGTGAGCGCACTCGCGCCCGCCCTCGCCGCGGTACGGGAAGCGGTGGAGCGCCTCGGTTCGGGTGACTGAGGAGCGCCTCAGTTCATGTGGATGATCTGGATCAGGTTCCCGCAGGTGTCGTCCAGGACGGCCGTCGTGACCGTGCCCATCTCGGCCGGCTCCTGCGTGAACGTGACGCCGAGCTCGCGCAGCCGCCTGTACTCGGCGTGCACATCGTCGACCAGGAACTGGGCGATCGGGATGCCGTCCGCGACCAGCGCGTTCTTGTACGGGGGTACGGCGGGGTGCTTGCCGGGCTCGAGCAGCAGCTCGGTGCCCTCGGGTGCCTCGGGCGAGACCAGGGTGAGCCAGCGGTCCTCGCCGAGCGGAATGTCGTGCTTCTTCACGAAGCCGAGCTTGTCCACGTAGAAGCGCTCGGCCTTGGCCTGGTCGTCGACGAAGACGCTGGTGATGTGGATCTTCATGGGGTGCTCTCCGGGGCTCGGGGCCTGAGCCATCGCGTGACGATCTGCTCAAGGGGCTGTGTATTGAGGTCGTGGAACTTGTAGCGACCTTCGCGCCGCGAGACGACCAGACCCGCCGTCTCGAGGACGGCCAGATGCTGGCTGACCGCCTGGCGGGTGAGCGCGAGCTCGTGCTTCATGGCCAGGCGCGAGCAGATCTCGAACAGGCTCTGTCCGTCCCGTTCCGCCAGCTCGTCGAGGATGGTCCGACGGGTGGGGTCGGCCAGTGCCTTGAAAACATCCTCCGACATGACCGCCACGATAGGCAAGTTGTCACTTGCCTATCAAGTCGGGGGGTGAGCCCGGGTGTCCGGACATGACTGAGGGGTACGCCGACTGATCGGCGTACCCCTGAGAGCCTGTCTTTGAACCCCCGCCTGCGCCCCGACGCCCGGCACGCACTCTCGGCGCACGGCGCCCCAGGACAGGTGGCTCCGCCACATGACCTGTGACGCCGCACGCCGAGAGCACGCACCGAACGCCGCTGCGCCGCGCTTCGCGCGAACGACGGGGGTTCAAAGACAGGCTCTCAGGGAGAGTGCGCGCGGGTCAGGAGCCGTTCGTGTTGGCCAGGGCCACCGAGAGTTCCGCGGCCACCTGCTGCAGGATCGGGACGATGCGGTCCGTGGCCGCCTCCGTCACGCGGCCCGCCGGGCCCGAGATGGAAATGGCCGCGGCGGTGGGGGAGTTGGGTACCGAGACCGCGAGGCAGCGGACCCCGATCTCCTGCTCGTTGTCGTCCACCGCGTATCCCGTACGGCGCACCTCTTCGAGCGCGTCGAGGAAGGTGTCGGGCGTGGTGAGGGTCTTCTCGGTCGCGGCCGGCATGCCCGTGCGGGCGAGCAGCGCCCGTACCTCCTCGGCGGGCGTGTGCGCGAGCAGCGCCTTGCCCACACCGGTGGAGTGCGGCAGGACCCGGCGGCCGACCTCGGTGAACATCCGCATCGAGTGCTTGGACGGCACCTGCGCCACGTACACGATCTCGTCGCCGTCGAGCAGCGCCATGTTCGCGGTCTCGCCGGTCTCCTCGACCAGGCGCGCGAGGTAGGGGCGCGCCCAGGTGCCGAGCAGGCGCGAGGCCGATTCGCCGAGGCGGATCAGACGGGGGCCGAGCGAGTAGCGCCGGTTGGTCTGCTGGCGGACATAGCCGCAGGCCACCAGGGTGCGCATCAGGCGGTGGATGGTGGGCAGGGGCAGTCCGCTGCTGGCGGAGAGCTCGCTGAGGCCGACCTCGCCGCCGGCGTCCGCCATCCGCTCGAGCAGATCGAAGGCGCGCTCGAGGGACTGGACACCGCCGCTAGCTGCGGTGGCCTTGGAGTCGGTGGTGCTGGCGTTGGACGTCGGCACGGCGCGGTCCTTTCGTACGCTGAATCAAGGGGTGCATCCCGTAGGGATTCAGCTAGGGCGGCGGAGGGTGACGGGCGGGCAATGCTGCAGCTTATCGGTCTCGCCTGGCGCCCGAGGTTTGGGTGTCACACGGATAGCGGCCGGTCAGGACCTGTTTGTCCGGCTGCGGGCGATGCCTTCGTACGACCAGGTCCTCTCTTGATTGTGCCTTGATCCATTCTGTAGTCTGAAATTCAGTTTCCGCTCTATGGAAACCTCCAATTGGCCTGCGGCTCCGCGTCCGCCCCACAGGGAGGGGGTTGACGGGCCGCAATCCCGGGGCGAGACTCCGTTCAACAGACCGTTGAATTCCGCTCTACGGAAATCGTCTACGGAAGTGAGGGTGAGGGTGTCCGACGTGGAACTGGTGGTGCGCTCGACCAGAGTGGTCGCCCCGGAAGGGACGAAGGCCGCCTCGGTCACCGTCTCCGGCGGGAAGATCGTCGCCGTCGAGGCTTACGACGCCGAGGTACCGGCCGGCGCGCGGCTCGAGGACTTCGGGGACCTTGCCGTCCTCCCCGGCATCGTCGACACCCATGTCCACGTGAACGACCCGGGCCGCACCGAGTGGGAGGGCTTCTGGACCGCCACCCGCGCGGCCGCGGCCGGCGGCATCACCACGCTCGTGGACATGCCGCTCAACTCCCTTCCGCCGACGACCACGACGGACAACCTCCGTACGAAGCAGGACGTCGCACGCGCCAAGGCGCACATCGACGTCGGCTTCTGGGGCGGCGCCCTGCCGGACAACGTCGCGGACCTCAAGCCGCTGCACGACGCCGGGGTCTACGGCTTCAAGTGCTTCCTGTCCCCGTCGGGCGTGGACGAGTTCCCGCACCTGAACGGTGAGCAGCTCGCCGCCTCCATGGGCGAGATCGCCGGCTTCGGCGGCCTGCTCATCGTGCACGCCGAGGACCCGGGGGAGCTGGACGCGGCCCCGCACCTCAGCGGCCCGAAGTACGGCGACTACCTGCAGACCCGTCCCCGTATCTCCGAGGACGTGGCCATCAAGGGTCTGATCGACACCGCGAAGCGTCTGAACGCCCGCGTCCACATCCTGCACCTGTCCTCCTCCGACGCGCTGCCGCTGATCGCCGCCGCGAAGGCAGAGGGCGTGCAGCTGACCGTCGAGACCTGCCCGCACTACCTGACGCTGACCGCCGAGGAAGTCCCGGACGGCGCCAGCGAGTTCAAGTGCTGCCCGCCGATCCGCGAAGGCGCCAACCAGGATCTCCTGTGGCAGGCGCTCGCCGACGGCACCATCGACTGCATCGTCACCGACCACTCGCCGTCCACCGCCGACCTCAAGACGGACGACTTCGCCACCGCGTGGGGCGGGATCTCCGGTCTGCAGCTGAGCCTCGCGGCCATCTGGACCGAGGCGGCCAAGCGCGGCCACTCCCTCGACGACGTGGTGCGCTGGATGTCCGCGCGCACCTCCGCCCTGGTCGGTCTCGACCAGAAGGGCGCCATCGAGGCGGGCCGCGACGCCGACTTCGCGATCCTCGCGCCCGAGGAGAACTTCACGGTCGACGCGGCCGAGCTGCAGCACCGCAACAAGGTCACCGCGTACGCGGGCAAGACCCTCAGCGGTGTCGTCAAGTCGACCTGGCTGCGCGGCGAGCGCATCTACGCGGACGGCGCGTTCACCGAGCCCGCCGGCCGCCTTCTCGAAAGGAACAACTGACACCGTGGCGTCCATACCCTCGTTCACCGGCAACGCGAACCCGTACGGCGGCGGCGACCCCTGGGCCGACTACCGCAGCGCGGACTTCCCGTTCGCCCACTACGCCAACCTCGCCGACCGCACCCTCGGCGCCGGTGTCATCGCCGCCAACGACGAGTTCTTCGCGATGCGCGAGAACCTGCTCGTGCCCGAGGCCGCCGAGTTCGACCCCGAGCACTTCGGCCACAAGGGCAAGGTCATGGACGGCTGGGAGACCCGCCGCCGCCGCGGTGTCTCGGCCGAGCAGCCCTGGCCGACCGCCGACGACCACGACTGGGCGCTGGTGCGCCTGGGCGCCCCGGGCGTCATCCGCGGCATCGTCGTGGACACCGCCCACTTCCGCGGCAACATGCCGCAGGCCGTCTCGGTCGAGGCCACCAACTGGGAAGGCGCCCTGGCGCCGACCCCGGAGGAGCTCCTCGCCGACGACGTGAAGTGGACGACCATCGTTCCCCGTACGGCAGTCGGCGGCCACGCGGCCAACGGCTTCGAGGTGACGGCCGAGCAGCGCTTCACGCACCTGCGCGTCAACCAGCACCCCGACGGCGGCATCGCCCGTCTGCGCGTGCACGGCGAGGTCGTGCCGGACCCCAAGTGGCTCGCTGCGCTCGGCTCGTTCGACGTGGTCGCCCTGGAGAACGGCGGCCAGGTGCTCGACGCCTCCAACCGCTTCTACTCCTCGCCGGTCAACACCATCAACCCGGGCCGCTCCCGCAAGATGGACGACGGCTGGGAGACCGCCCGCCGCCGCGACAACGGCAACGACTGGATCAACTACCAGCTCGTCGCCGAGTCCTCGATCCGCGCGATCGAGATCGACACCGCGTACCTCAAGGGCAACTCGGCCGGCTGGGCCTCGCTCTCGGTGCGCTCCTCCGAGGACGCCGAGTGGCAGGAGTTCCTGCCGCGCACGCGCCTGCAGCCCGACACCAACCACCGGTTCGTCCTGGACGCCCCGGTCGTCGGCTCGCAGGTCCGTATCGACATCTACCCCGACGGCGGCTTCTCGCGCCTGCGCCTCTTCGGCTCCCTGACCGAGGACGGCACCGCGAAGCTGGCGGCCCGCCACCAGGAGCTGGGCGGCTGACGCCCCTGCCCTGACCAGGCTTGAGGCGCACCGGGAGGACAGCCCCGGTGCGCCTCATCTGTTGCGCGGGCAGGACACGCCGCCGTACGCGTGCGCAGGCGGGGCGCGCCACCCCTTGGTTCGCCTCCAGGCCGGCGGTGCCATCGGCGGCCCCCGTCCCTCGTTCGGGGATACGGAGGTGGGTCGCGTCGCCGCTCGGCTAGCGTTGATCGCCGGTTGTCGGTGCGCACATGGGGGACCGCTGTGGCCGTCCTGCTCTACTACCCGTTGGTCAACCCGCCGACGGAAGTCGTCCACCAGTCGCTTCTGTACTGGGACGGCATCGCCTCGGTGGTGCCCGCGGATCCGGAGATCCGTGCGGCGGCGGTGGGCCGGGAGCTGAGGGAGCTGGAGCAGCGGGAGCTCTACACCCCGCTCTGCCTCGACCAACACCTCCTGCTCGGAGTGGCCGCCCCGGACCGCGCGAACCTGGCCATGCCCGACCAGCAGCACGCCACCGTCCTGCTCGCCGAGATGGACCGCCTGGCCGCACGCCCGGCACCTCCGCGCCCCACGGTGCCGCCCGAAGCGATCCTCTACTGTACGAAGGTCGGCCGCTGGTTCGAGGACGAGCTGGTCCGGCGCGGGCTCGCCGCGCGCATGCCCGGTCACCCCGGGATGTTCTCGGTGTCCCAGGAGGTGCAGAACCTCACCGTGTCGGCGGTTGCGCGCGAACTCTCCCACCGGGCGGGCCGGGATGTGCCCCACGGCCGCTCTTTCGTTCCGTACACCGACAGCACGAACGCCTCGCGCACGATGCTCCGGCCCGCGACCCGATCAGCCGCGCTGGCCTGGGAGATGGAGCTCGGCAGGCTGCTGCCGGTCCCTGCTCCGGGTACCCCGACGGCCGTCGTGCTGGCCTTTCGCGAGCAGTACGCCGACGAGCGGCTGCGGCTCATGCGTGCCCTGCATCGGCTCCTCGGCGACCTGCGACGCGACTACGAGCACCCCGCCGACGTCTTCGCACAGCTGCGGGTGGAACTCGAACAGGCCGTCGCCGGCTATCAGTCGGCGGTACGCGCAAGCCGCGCGGCCTGGCTGCACCGCTCGGTCACCGTCACCGTGGCCCTGGCGGCCGCGGCCGGTGGCGCGCTGTTGCTGCCGGACCTCGGCTGGCTGCTCGGCACCGTCGGCGGCTATGCGCTCAATGTCGCGACGAGGGAGATCCGCCCGGCCGGCATCGAGCGGGACGCACACGACTTCAGCTACCTGCATCGCGTACGCAGCGCACTGGCGTGAGGCCGGAAAGGACACGATCCATGTCACGTGACCGCCATGGAGCCCGGCGATGCCCCTGAAGCGCTACGAAGCCCGGCTCGTCGCGGGCGACCCCTGGACTGCCGAGGTCGCCGTGCCCGGTGCCCGATGGCCCGACCGCTGCCGGATCGAACGCGAAGGCGACTCCATCCTGCAGCGGGAGGGCCCGCCCTCGGCCGCGCCCCCATTGCGCGACATCGACCGTGCTCTCGGAAGGGCCGGATACGTACGGGCGGCCGGTGCGCTGACCGGAGAACCGGTGGACGGGGCCGGATTCGAAGTCATCGACTTCCGCTCCGGCGGGGCCGACCCGGACGGCGCGGCCGCCGAACAGGCCGCCACCGAGCTGGCGTTGGCCCGCGGTGCGAGTGCGGTCGTCATGACGCTGCCGGCGGCGGAAGTGCCCCGGCTGCGCGCGGCCCTGGCCGAGGCGCTCCCGGCCGTGCGCGGTGACGCGATGGCCGCGTATGTCCGGTACGTGGACCGCCGTCTGGATGCTGCCACGACGGACGTCCGGATGACGGCCTGGGTGCACGAGTTGCTGCTCATGGCCTTGACCGATGCGATCCCGCCGCGGGCCGGGGACGCAACCGAAACGGACACCGCGGCGGAGGTCCGGCGCCTGATCGAGCACGCACAGCAGGCCCGTTTCACCACGGGCCCCTGGCCCGCGCCGCGCGAGGCCCTGCAGGCAGCCCTCCGCCAGGCCCTCGCCCAGCCCGGAGCCGAAGGTCTGGCTGCCCGGGACGAACTGCTCGACGTCGTCGGCCGGTTCGTCGCCGCCCACAGGACGGCGACCCGTGCCGACGACGCCGAGCAGCAGCGCCTCCAGGCCGAGCGGGACGGCCACGCGTGATTGTCAGGCCGCGTCCTGACTGTCAGGCCGCGCGGCCCGTCCGCTGACCGTCAGGCCGCATGGCCCCCGTCCACCGCGAACTCCGCCCCCGTGACGTACGAGGCCTCATCGCTCGCCAAGTACCGCACCATGGAGGCGATTTCGGCCGTCGTCCCGTAGCGGCCGAGTGCCGTCATCGCCGCCTGCGGCTCCGCGTACGGGCCGTCGGCCGGGTTCATGTCGGTGTCGACGGGGCCGGGGTGAACCACGTTCGCCGTGACACCACGCCCGCCCAACTCGCGTGCCAGCGCCTTGGTCAGCCCGGTCATCGCCGCCTTGCTCATCGCGTACAGCGTCCCGCCGGGACCCGGCACCCGCTGTGCCATGCAGCTGCCGATCGTGATGATCCGCCCGCCTCGGCCGAGCCGGACCGCGGCGGCCTGGGTGGTGAGATATGTGGCGCGGATGTTGATGTCGATCAGCTGCTGCACCGTCTCGAGTGACAGCTCTTCCATCGGTGCGATCGCGCCGACACCCGCGTTGTTGACCAGGATGTCCAGCCGTCCGAACGCCGCGCAGGTTTCCTCGACGGCTCCGACCGCCGCCGCCGGATCCGCCGCGTCGGCCCGTACCGCGAGCCCGCGCCGGCCGGTCGCCTCGATCTTGGCGACCACCTCGCGGGCGGCCTCCTCGCCGCGCACATACGTGATCGCCACATCGGCACCCGCCTCGGCGAGCGCCATCGCGATCGCCGCACCGATACCGCGGCTGCCGCCGGTCACAAGCGCCACCTTGCCGTTCATGTCCATCTCCTCCGTATCGCCCAACTGGTAACGCGTTCAATCAAACCCGTCGCGGCCCTCGTGCACTGGCGGTGATCGGACATCGACTCCACGGCGGGGACCAGGCAACAGCAGCCGCCCTGTGACCGCCCGGCGGGCGACCGCAAGGGTGGCGACCGCCCTGTGAGATCCCCCTACCGGCAGCGATCTTGCGCCGCTACCGTGGGCGCGCCCCTGTGAGAGCCGCCGTTGTCTCCACTTCCCCCGAGCCGCTGGAGACCTGGACCCTTGTCGACCCTCACCGCGACGCCGGTCGCCGCACCCCGCCGCGCCTGGCTCACCGATCTGCCCCTGCTGCTCGTCGCCGTCTTCTGGGGCGCGAGCTATCTCGCCGCCAAGGGCATCACCACGACGCACACGGTCATCGCGGTGCTCGTGCTGCGCTTCGCACTCGTTCTTCCGGTCCTGGTCATCGCCGGGTGGCGCAGGCTGCGCGCCCTGCAGGCGGCCCAGTGGCGCGGCGCCGGGGTGCTCGGGCTGATCCTCGGCGGGATCTTCCTCCTGGAGACATACGGCGTCGTCCATACGTCGGCGACCAACGCGGGCCTGATCATCAGCCTCACCATGATCTTCACGCCGCTCGCCGAGGCGGCGGTCACGCGGCGCCGCCCGTCCGGGGCCTTCGTCGGAGCCGCGGCCCTGTCGGTGCTCGGGGTCGTCCTGCTCACGCAGGGCGGCGGGTTCACCGCGCCCTCGCTCGGCGACCTCCTGATCCTGCTCGCCGCCGTGGCCCGTACCGTGCACGTCCTCGCGATGTCCCGTATCCGCGCGGTCCAGGACGCCGACTCGCTCTCCCTCACCACGGTCCAACTCGGCACGGCGGTCCTGCTCTTCGCGCTGCTCGCCGCGGCCGGTACCGGTGCCTCGCCGTGGTCCGCGGCCGTGGACTTCGGTCCGCGCGAATGGGCGGGCCTGGCCTTCCTGTCGGTCTTCTGCACGCTCTTCGCGTTCTTCGTCCAGATGTGGGCCGTCCGCAAGACCTCCCCGTCCCGCGTGAGCCTGCTGCTCGGCACGGAGCCGTTGTGGGCGGCGGCGGTCGGCATCTCCCTGGGCGGTGAACGGCCGGGCGCGCTGGGGTATGTGGGGGCGGTGCTGGTTCTGGTGGGTACGGCGTGGGGGCGGCAGGCCGTACCGGAGCGACGGGACGACGCGCCCCGCACGCGACGTACCGGCTCCGCCGCGGAGCAGCGCGAGCGATCCGAACCTGCAAGGACCTGACCGCCCTGCGGGAACCACCGCACCCGCCGCGCGCATCGTTCAAGGGACGGCTCACGGGGGAGGGTGCGGTGGACGCCGACTACGAGCGGTTCCGGGAGAGGGCCCGTTGGTGGCGCGACACGGGGCTTGTGCTGCTGGTCATGGCCGGCGGCTTGTGGCTGTGGGCCGGGGTGTCGGTCGTGACGTCCGTTCCCGGGGTCTTCGGGCGGTGCACGGACGGCGACTTCTCCGCGGCGCGGGACTGCGATGCCGACGCGATCGGGCTGCCGCTGCTGCTGCTCGTCCTCAGCCTGCCCCTCGCCGTGGGCGGCGCCATGCTGTTCGCCACGTTCGCGCAGCGCCTCGTCCTGCGGGAGCATCTCGTCACGCGGCACGAGCCCGAGGACGTCTGACGCTCATACGGTGGCCATGCGGGCAGCGGCACTGGTCACCCCGACGCAGAGACCAGACCCGTCTCGTACGCGATGATCACCAGCTGGACGCGATCCCGGGCCGAGAGCTTCGCGAGGAGGCGGGCCACGTGCGCCTTTGCCGTGGCGATGCTGATGAAGAGCTCGGCGGCGATCTCGGCGTTGGACAGGCCGCGGCCGACCAGCGTGAGCACCTCGCGCTCACGCTCCGTGACGCCGGCCAACTCCCGCTGCGGTCGCGCCTGCCGCGGGCGGGACGCGAACTCGGCGATCAAGCGGCCCGTGACGCTCGGCGCGATCAGACCGTCCCCACCGGCGACGACCCGGACCGCGTCGAGGATCGCGTCCAGCTCCATGTCCTTGACCAGGAACCCGGACGCCCCGGCCCGCAGCGAGCCGTAGACGTACTCGTCGTCGTCGAAGGTCGTCAGCATCAGGACCCGGGTGGCCGGGTGCGCGGCGGTGATACGGCCGGTGGCCTCGATGCCGTCCATGCCCGGCATCCGGATGTCCATCACGACCACGTCGGGCGCCAGTTCGGCCGTCAGACGGACCGCGTCCGCGCCCGTGCCCGCCTCGCCGGCCACCTCGATGTCCGGTGCGTCGGCGATCAGGACGCGCAGACCGCTGCGGACCAGCGGCTGGTCGTCGGCGAGCAGTACGCGGACGGTGGTCATCGTTCCTCCGTGGAGCAGGAGAGCGGGCCGGGTGGAACCGGAAGCCGGGCCGACACCCGGAAGCCGCCCTCGGGACGGGGGCCCGCCTCGAACGAGCCGCCGAGCAGGGCGACCCGCTCCCGCATCCCCACGATTCCGTACCCTTCGTCGGCGAGCACCGCGCCGCGGCCCTTGTCGGTGACGGTGACGGCGAGCGCGTCGACGCCGTAGTCGAGGCTCACCTCGCAGGCCGGGATCCCCGCGTGCCGTACGACGTTGGTCACCGCCTCCTGCACGATGCGGTACGCCGAGAGCTCCAACTCCGGGGCGAGCGCGCGTTGTTCACCGGTGCGCCGCAGCTCCACCCATACCCCCGCGTCCCCCGCCGCCGCGACGAGCCGGTCGAGGTCGGCGAGTGCGGGAGCCGGTTCCAGCGGGGCGCCCTCCGACTGGCGCAGCGCGCCCAGCATCCGGCGCAGCCCGGAGAGCGTCTCGCGGCTGGTCGACTCGATCGCGCCCAGTGCGTTACGGGCTTCGGCGGGCTGGGTGTCGATGACGCGGCGGCCCACCCCGGCCTGGATCGCGATGATGCCGATGCTGTGCGCCACCATGTCGTGCAACTCGCGCGCGATCCGCAGCCGTTCGGCCGTCACCGCCTGCGCGGCCGCCTGCTCGCGCAGGGCGTGGGCGTGCCGGCTGCGCTCGGCCACCGAGTGGCCGACGAGCCAGGCCGTGGCGAGCGCCAGGATCAGTGTCAGGACCGTGCTCACGGTGTTGTCGGCGCCCGAGCGGTAATACGGGACGGCGGCGATCTGCGTGCACAGGGCGAGCGCCGCCGCCACCACACCCGTGCGCCGGGAGCGTGCGGCCGCGACGTACCCCACCACGAGATCGGTGAACAGCGCCTGCAGATAGGCGATCTGCCAGCCCTGCGGCCAGTCGGGATAGACGTCCCTGGCCAGCACCGTCGCCGCGAACGAGCCGGTCACGAGCAGCACGAGCGCGGGCAGGGGACGGCGCAGGACCAGCGGGACGAGCAGGACCGCGAGCAGCGCGGACGGGAGCAGACGGGCACCCGTGAGCTCCGGTTCGTTGATCGCGGCGATCGCGAGCAGCACCGGGTAGACGACCCCCGCACACCAGGCAAGGACCTCGACGGCCACCGGGCGCCGGGCCCGCAGGGCGGCAGGGCTCGGCGGGGTGCCGCTCATGCGGTGCCGGGTGAGGGGGTGGCGCTCATGCCGCGATCATAGGCAGGCCGTATCCCGGCGGGCATCGGCCCGTGGGCGTACGCCCACGGGCTACCCGGCCGGGGCGAATGTGCCCGGTGGCCCGATGCCGGGCGGGGCGCCGCTCGGCGACCTTGGTCCCGTGATTGAAGTCAGAGAACTCTCGAAGCGCTACGGCACGACCACCGCCGTCCGCGCCCTGTCCTTCACCGTCCGGCCGGGGCACGTCACCGGCTTCCTAGGCCCGAACGGCGCCGGCAAGACCACCACCCTGCGCATGCTCCTCGGCCTGAACACCCCCACGGCGGGCACGGCCACGATCGACGGCCGTGACTTCGGTGCGGTGGACCGGGGACTGCGCCACGTCGGCGCGCTCCTGGACGCACAGGACGTACACGGCGGCCGCACCGCCCGCGCCCATCTGTCCGCCGTCGCCGCGAGCAACGGCATCCCGCGCGGCCGGGTCCGCGACGTGCTCGACGAGGTGGGCCTCGCGGACGTGGCGGGCCGCCGGATCGGCGGCTTCTCGCTCGGCATGAAGCAGCGCCTGGGCATCGCCGGCGCCCTGCTCGGCGACCCGCCGGTGCTGATCTTCGACGAACCCCTCAACGGCCTCGACCCCGAGGGCGTCCAGTGGCTGCGCGCCCTGCTGCGCCGCCTCGCCGCCGAAGGCCGTACGGTCTTCGTCTCCAGCCACCAGATGTCCGAAATGGAGCTGTGCGCCGAGCAGTTGATCGTGATCGGCCGCGGGGAGCTGATCGCCGCCGAGAGCCTTACGGAGTTCGCGGCCCGCGGCACACGTCAGGGCGTACGGGTGCGGGCCCGCGCGGCCGAACGGCTGGCCCGGGCGCTGCGCGCCGAGGGAGCCGAGGTGCTGTCCGGCGAAGAAGCCCTGACCGTGACGGGCATGGACGCCGAGCGCATCGGCGATCTCGCCCTCCTGTACGAGGTCGCCCTCGCCGAACTCACCCCGCTGACCGCCTCGCTGGAGCAGGCCTTCATGGAACTGACCGCCGACAGCGTCGACTACGCCACGACGCCGCGTACCGGGGAGGAAACCCGATGACGACCACCCTGCCCGCCGCGACCGCCCGTACCGGCGTCGTGGCCGCCCCCGCCCGCTTCCGTCATCTCCTCGCCGCGGAGTGGATCAAGTTCTGGTCCCTGCGCTCCACTTACTGGGTGCTGGGCGTGGGAGCACTCACCGTCGTCGGCATCAACGCCAACTCGGCCCGCTCCAACGCGGACCGGCTCTCCGAGCAGGCCGCCCAGCCGCCGGACGGTCTCGGGCCCGACCCGGCGTTCGCCTTCGACGCGATGCACACCGCCTTCCTCGACCCGGCCTGGCAGATCCTGATGATCGTGGCGTGCAGCGTCGGTGCGATCGCCGTGTTCGGCGAGTACACGAGCGGCCTCGTCCGTACGACGTTCACGGCCGTCCCCGACCGGCGCGGCGTGATCCTCGCGAAGGTCGCCGTGGTCGGTGCGGTGACGACCGCCGTCGGAGTGGTGGTCGCGGGGGCTTCGTTCGGTCTGACACAGGCGTGGCTGCGGGACCACGGGGGAGTGTCGATCGCCGACTCGGGCGCGCTGCGCGCGGTCGCCGCCTCCGCGCTGCTCGCCCCGCTCAGCGCGCTGATCGGCATGGCCATCGGCGCCGTCGTACGGCATGCCGCGGGCAGCATCGTCGGCGCGATCGTGACGCTGCTCCTGCTGCCCGCACTGTTCCAGGGCGAGACGTATCGCTGGGTCGCGGAGATCGGCAACGCGATGCCGCTCAGCGCCTGGGAGGCCTTGACGGGGACGCACTGGGGACCGGGGAAGTACCCGGTGAGCGTCACCGAGGCGTGGGTGGTGTTCGGCGCGTGGGCGCTCGGGGCGGCGCTGACCGCGGTGGAGGCGGTGCGGCGCAGGGACGTATGAGCCGGCGGGCGCGCGGTTCGCCGGCGTCCTCGTCCCTGCGTCGGCAGACCTCACTCCGCGGTGAGCCGGACCTCCCGCCCCTGCCACCGTCGCCGCAGCCACCGGTCGTGGCTCGCCACGACGACGGCGCCCGGGCCGGGGCCGAGCGCCTCCTCCAGCTCGTCGCAGAGCACGGGCGAGAGGTGGTTGGTGGGCTCGTCGAGGAGCAGGAGGCGGGGCGGGCGGGCCACGAGCAGGGCCAGCGCGAGGCGTCGGCGCTGGCCCACGGACAGCCGGCCGACCGGTCTGCCCAGGTCCGCCGCGGCCAGGAGTCCCAGCGAGGACAGGGGCACCTCTTCGGCGCGCCGCAGGCCCAACTCCCTTACGTAGATGTCCTGAGCGCTGCGGTCGGGCCGCTCGAACACCGTGTCCTGCGTGAGCAGCCCGACCGTCAGGCCCGGCCGCCGCCGCACCTCGCCCTCGGCGGCGAGCTGTCCGGCGAGTACGGCGAGCAGCGTGGACTTGCCCGTCCCGTTGCCACCCGTGACGAGCAGCCGGTCCGTCACCCCCACGTCGAGGCCGACGACCGCGAGCCGGCCGGGGACGCGCACAGCGGTCAGCGACACGAGGGGGGCGCCGGGAGAATTATCAGGCGAGCTCGACGAGTTCGCCGGGTTCGCCGACTCCGCCGCGCTCTCCGCACGGGCCCCGGCAGCCCCCTCCCGACCGGCCGTCGGCGCCCTCTGCTCCCCCTGCTCCCCGTCCACCTGCACCACCAGCCCCGCCCCTACCGACTCCCCGCCCAGGAACCGCAGCGGACGCGGCGGCCGCCCGACCTGGGTGCGCTCCAGCTCCTCCAGCCTGCGCGCCGCATTGCGCACCCGGCGCGCGATCTGGCTCTGCACCCGTCCGGCCCGATGCCCGTACCCCATCTTCTCGTTGTCCCTCGGGCCCCGGTCCGGCGCGACCCGCCGGGCGGTCACCCCGGTCGCGTGCCGCAGCCGTTCCAGCTCCTCCTGCTCCTCGGCGAACTGCTGCTCCCAGCGCGCCCGTTCGGCCCGTTTCTCGGCCGCATACGCGCTGTACGCACCGCCGAAGCGGACAGGACCGTCCACCGCCGGATCGAGGTCGACCAGATCGGTGCAGACGGCGTCGAGGAACGCCCGGTCGTGGCCGGCGACGACCACGGCCCCGGGCAGCGCCCGCAGCTGTTCCTCGAGGAAGGCGGCCGCGGAGTCGTCCAGATGGTTCGTCGGCTCGTCGAGCAGCAGCGCGGAAGGGCGCCGCACCAGGAGCGCGGCCAGGGCGAGCCGCCCGCGCTGCCCGCCGGAGAGCGAGCCGAGGGTGCGCCCGTGGTCGAGCCCGCCGAGCCCGAGTCCGTCGAGCACCAGGGCCGCGCGGCGGTCCGCGTCCCAGGACTCGCGCTCCTCGGCCTGTTCGAGGCGCCGGCCGTATGTGCCGAGGAGCGCGGGATCCTGCGGGGACAGGGCCAGTTCCGCGCCGAGCCGCTCCAGCTCGGCGAGGTCCTCGCGCGCCTCGCGCAGGGCCTCGTCGAGGACCGCGGTGATGCGGGTGCCGCTCTCGTACGGCAGTTCCTGGTGCAGGAAGCCGAGGTCGGCGGGACGTGTGACGCTGCCGGAGTCGGGCTCGTCGGCCCCCGCGAGCAGCCGCAGGAGAGTCGACTTGCCGGCACCGTTCTCGCCGATCAGGCCGATGCGGCGGCCGGGCGACGCGGTCAGGGAGATGCCGTCGAGGACGCGTCGTCCGCCGAGGGTGCGGACGAGGTCGTGGGCGAGCAGGGCGGGTTGAGGCATGGGGAACCGTCCGATGGGAGAGGGGAACGGCCCGCCGGGCACGAGGCCACGGACGCGGGCCACCGCACACACCGACGGTTCACATCCCGGGAGCCCCCGTTTCCGTGAGCGTTCCGTCGGCCAGACGCAGCCAGCGGTTCACACCGATCGCGGCGAGGAAACGCTCGTCGTGGCTGATCACCAGGAACGCGCCCTGGTACGAGGTGAGCGCGCTCTCCAGCTGGCCCACGCTGACCAGGTCCAGGTTGTTGGTCGGCTCGTCGAGCAGCAGCAACTGCGGCGCGGGCTCGGCGCACAGCACGCAAGCGAGCGTGGCGCGCAGCCGCTCGCCGCCGGAGAGCGCACCGACCGGCAGATGGGCTCCCGCGCCGCGGAAGAGGAAGCGGGCGAGGAGGTTCATCCGCTCGGCGGGCGGCCGCTCCGGGGCGAACGCGGCGAAGTTCTCCGCCACCGTGAGGTCCGTATCGAGGAGGTCGAGCCGCTGGGAGAGATAGGCGATCCGGCCGTCGCTCCGCTTGATCTCCCCGCGCTCCGGGGCGAGTTCGCCGGTGATCAGCCGCATCAGGGTGGTCTTGCCCGCACCGTTGGGCCCCGTGAGCGCGATCCGCTCCGGCCCCCGTACGGTCAGATCCAGACCTTCCTGCGCGAACACGTCCTCGTCCCCGAGCCGGGCCTGCATCCCCTCGCCCAGGAAGAGCGTGCGGCCCGCGGGCACCTGGGTGTCGGGCAGATCGAGCACGAGGCGCTGCTCGTCCCGCAGCGCACGCCCGGCCTCGTCGAGGCGCGCCTTGGCCTCACCGACCCGGGACGCGTGCATCTGCCCGGCGCGCCCCGCGGACTCCTGCGCGCCGCGCTTCATGGTGCCCGCGAAGATGCGCGGCAGTCCGGCGCTCTTGAGGTTGCGGGCGGCGTTGCTCGCCCGCCGTTCGGCGCGTTCCCTGGCCTGCTGCAACTCCCGCTTCTCGCGCTTGAGTTCCTGTTCGGCGCTGCGCACGTTCTTCTCGGCGACCTCCTGCTCGGCCCGCACCGCTTCCTCGTACGCGGTGAAGTCGCCCCCGTACAGGCGCAGTTCGCCGCTGCCGAGTTCGGCGATACGGTCCATCCGGTCGAGCAGCGCGCGATCGTGGCTGACCAGGAGCAGGGTGCCGGAGAAGTCCCCGAGTACGTCGTGGAGCCGGTGGCGTGCCTCGGCGTCGAGGTTGTTGGTGGGCTCGTCGAGCAGGAGGACATCGGGGCGCTTGAGCAGCTGGGCGGCGAGGCCGAGCGAGACGATCTGCCCGCCGCTCAGTGTGCTCAGGCGGCGGTCGAGGGCGAGTCCGGTCAGGCCCAGGCGGTCGAGTTGGGCGCGGGTGCGCTCCTCGATGTCCCAGTCGTCGCCGATGGTGGTGAAGTGCTCCTCGGCCACGTCCCCGGACTCGACGGCGTCCAGGGCGCGGATCACGTCGGCGATGCCGAGCACCTCGGCGACGGTGAGGCTGCCCGTGAGGGGCAGGCTCTGCGGAAGGTAGCCGAGGGTGCCGCCGACGGACACCGAACCGGCGGTCGGCTTGAGTTCACCGGCGATCAGCTTGAGCAGGGTGGACTTGCCGGAGCCGTTCGGTGCCACGAGCCCGGTACGGCCGGGGGTGACGGTGAACGACAGGTCCTGGAAGGCCGGGGTGTCGTCCGGCCAGGCGAAGGAGAGCTGCGAGCAGACGACGGATGCGTCGGACATGGAGAGAAGACCTCATGCGGGGCACGGGCAGAAGACGGACCTCTGCCCTGGGCAGATGCGGGGAAAGGGGTACGACGAGACAGGCCCGCCTCGGCAGCGCTCCTGAGCGCCGGCCGGGGGCCGTCAGATCCGGATCTCACCCGGAGATGTCGTCGTCACCCGCCACGTCTGCCACTCCTCATCACACGGTCAACGTCTCCACGAGCGTAACAGCCGGGCGCGTGGCCCTGCCATGTATTTCGGGAGCACCGGTCAACTCCCGGAAAATTCACAGGAGTTCACCCTCCTTGACGTTGACACGTCAGGGTCTACGCGCGTCATCCTAAGGGGCATGCGAATCCCCCCACGTGTCACCGCAGCCCTGACCCTGACCACCGCGCTGCTCCTCGGCGCAGCGGCCCCCATGGCGACCGCCGCCCCCTCGGCCGTCGGCGACATCTGCTACTCGGCCCTGCCGAGCCAGGCCCACGACACCCTCGATCTGATCGAGTCCGGCGGGCCCTTCCCGTATCCGCAGGACGGCACGGTCTTCCAGAACCGCGAGGGCATCCTGCCGGGCCAGTCCACCGGCTACTACCACGAGTACACGGTGAAGACCCCCGGCTCCTCGACCCGCGGCGCCCGCCGCATCGTCACCGGCGAGGAGCACCAGGAGGACTACTACACCGCCGACCACTACGCGTCGTTCGACCTGGTGGACTACGCCTGCTGACCGCCTGCTGACCGCCTGCTGACCGCCCGGTGACGGCGGCCGGGAGCGCGACTCAGGACTTCGCGCTCTCGGCCGCCGCGAACAGGGCCAGGGCCAGGACGATGGCCGAGACACCGGCGTAGAGCTCCCAGCCGTCGAAGAGGCTCAGCTTCTGGATGAAGCCCCAGCGCGCCCAGCCGAACAGCTCGTGGACGACCGCTCCGGCGCCCTGTACCAGCAGGATGAATCCGAGGAAATGCAGCAGACCTTTCATGGGGACGAGCCTGCCGCCGAGCGCGGGGCGCGGGCATCGGCCGACGGGCGAGCGCCCGATGACCGAAGGTCGGCGCTGCGGCGACTTTGGTCTACGGCAGGCGCCGAGAGGCTCCTGAGGCACCGGTACCTGCGTAAATTGGTCGGCTATGAGCCGGACCAACAGCAGGCCGCAGCCCGCGGACGCACCCTCGCCGCGTGACTACCGCTGGCCCACCCTGCTGCCCTCGGCCGTCGCCGCCGAGTTCGACCCGGACCGCGCCGCGCGGGGCAGCGGCCGGCCGCGCAGGACCGTACGGGACTGGATCGTCGACTTCCTCTGCTTCCTCGTCGCCGTCGTCATCGGGATGATCGGCGCGGACGCCATCGGCAAGAACCCGAACGTCTCCGAGAACGTCGCCCACCTCGACCAGCTGATCGGCGCCGTCGCCTGCGCCACGGTCTGGCTGCGCCGCCGCTGGCCGGTCGGCCTCGCGATCGCGATGATCCCGGTGGGCGTGCTCTCGGACACCGCGGGCGGCGCCGCGGCGGTCGCCCTGTTCACGCTCGCCGTGCACCGCCCCTTCCGGTACGTGGCGTGGATCGGCGGCATCACCACCGCACTCGCCCCGGTCATCTATCTGCTGCGCCCCGACCCCGACATCCCGTACGGCGTGACCGTCGCGCTGTCCGTGATGCTCGGCCTGACCGTCGTGGCCTGGGGCATGTTCGTCCGCTCCCGGCGCCAGCTCCTGCTCTCCCTGCGCGACCGCGCCCTGCGGGCCGAGACCGAGGCCGGGCTGCGGGCGGAGCAGGCCCAGCGCCTCGCGCGCGAGGCCATCGCCCGCGAGATGCACGATGTGCTCGCCCACCGGCTCACCCTCCTGAGCGTGCACGCCGGAGCCCTGGAGTTCCGGCCCGACGCACCGCAGGCCGAGATCGCCCGGGCCGCCGGCGTCATCCGCGACAGCGCGCACGAGGCGCTGCAGGATCTGCGGGAGATCATCGGCGTGCTGCGCGCGGGCGAGCACGCTGAGGAGTCGGGACGCCCGCAGCCCACACTCACCGAGCTCGACCAGCTCGTCGCCGAATCCCGCGAGGCGGGGATGGCGGTCCGCCTCGACAACCGGGTCGACGACCCCAAGGCCGTGCCCGCCGCCACCGGCCGCAACGCCTACCGCATCGCGCAGGAAGCTCTGACCAACGCCCGTAAGCACGCACCCGGCGCCGAAGTGGCCATCAGTGTGACCGGCAGCCCGGGCCAGGGCCTCACCCTCGACATCCACAACCCCGCGCCGACCGGCGAGGTGCCTCATGTCCCCGGCTCGGGCCAGGGACTGATCGGCCTCACCGAGCGGGCCGCCCTCGCCGGCGGCCGTCTCGACCACGGCGAGGAGGCGGACGGCGGCTTCCGGGTCCACGCGTGGCTGCCGTGGCAGGAGCGGTCGACTGCCCGGCCGTGAACGACCGAGCTTGTTCACTCGGTGGATACGGCTTTGCTCATGCTCCCGGCTGCCCGCTACGGCAGGACCAGGCTGGAGCACGGGTGCCCGTAGCCGCGGCAGGAGCGCCGAACCACCCACCACGGTCCGGCTACGGACGCACCGACCGCCAGATCCGGTCCGGCAACTCCCGTACCGCCTCGTCCAGATCGATGTCCACGAAGGTGTGCGTCAGCGACCGCCGCGCCGTCTCGATGACCGGCCCGAGCACCAGGATCTCCAGGAGCGGCGCCGGCAGCGGCGCGATCTCCCCGGCCTCGATCCGCGGCGCCATCCACGCGGCGATCCGCCCGAACTTCTCGTCCTTCAGAGCCCTGATCTCCTCGGCGTGCGCGGCCAGATGACCCGAGTACGACGAGGCGTGCAGGAACAGCGCGGCGTCCCGATGCTCCTGGATGAAACGCAGATACGTGCGCACCAGCGCCTGGATCCCGGTGCGCGTGGTGCGCGTACGGTACAGCGCGTCGATCATCTCGTCGCAGACCTGCGCCATGCAGCGGCAGTACAGCGCGGCCGCCAGACCGCCGAAGCTGCCGAAATGGTGGTAGAGACTGCCGAGGCTCACCCCGCTCGCCGACGTGACGGCGCCCACCGTGAAGCCTTCCTGCCCGCGCTCGGCGTACACGCGCAGGGCGCTGGTCAGGAGGTGCTCCACGGTGGCCGCGCCACGCTGCTGCTTGGGGGACATCGGCCTGCTCAGCCGCCGTCCGGTGCCGCGCCGAACGCGGCGGCCAGGTAGGGCGGGTCGTCCGTATACGGGTCCGGCGGCCTCACATGCAGCTCGGACACGAACAACCGGCCCTTCACGTACCGGTATTCAGTCGTGTCCTTCGTGAAATACCGCTGCACGGAGGCTCCTTCGGACGACGGCGGCACGCTCAGATACACGGTCTCCTTGAACGTCCGCGGATCGATCTTGATCACCTGCCCGGGGCTGCCGGCCATCGGCAGCCGGTAGGCGAGCAGGTCCCGGCCGTCCATGCGCAGGATCTGCAGCGTGGCCTTGCCGCCGGAGTCGGCCTTCTGGCCGGTGGCCTTCCCGGTTTCCAGGTCGTACGCGACGATCTCGTTCGCGGACTCCGAGTCGTTCTTCACGGTGCGGCTCTTGGTCGTCACGTACAGCCGGTCGTTCCCGACGGCGATACCGTCGCACCGGACGTACACCAGAACAGAGCAGGCGTTGAGGGTCCGCTCCGGATCCACGGAGATCTTGCTGCGCAGCGTGCCCTTGCGCCCGTCGATCGAGAAGTAGTCCGTCACCCTCCCGCCCATGATGCCCGCGATGACCAGGGGCTCTGACGACACGATCTGTGCGAAGTCCAGGTTCTTCGGCAGGTCGTACGTGGAGCGGGGCTTGCCGGAGCCGTGCAGGAGCTGGACCCGTGCGTGGGAGTTGTCCTCCTGTCCGCAGTTCTGCAGGGCCACGAGGTCCTCGCCGCTTCCGTACGCCATGTCGTAGCAGGGCTCCGTCGGGCGCGGCTCCCACAGGAGCTTGCCGCTGTCGAGGGCGAAGGCGGCGCCGCCCTCGTCGCCGGCCACGGCCACCTTGCCCGCGCCGAGACCGATCTGCCGGAAGGGGATCTTGGCGCCGGACCGTTCGACGCTCGCCTTCCACAGCAGCAAGCCGGCGTTCAGGTCGAGCGCGGCGATCTCGGTGCACGGCGTGGCCTTGCCGTCCGTGCCCGGCATCCCGTCCCGGTGGAGAACGCCGGTGCGCCCGTCGTCCAAGTACTGCGTATAGCCGCACACTTCGCCGCCCAGGGCGATCTCCCACACCTGCCGGCCGCTCTTCAGGTCGTAGCCGGCGATCGTGCCGAGACCGCTCTTCACATACGTCTCCGCGGTCACCCACGAGCCGGGTACGGAGTGGAACGCGCCCTTGCCGACCTTGGGGTCCGGCACATGGAAGAGCAGGTCCGCCTTTCTGCTCGCGGGCTTCTCCGTGCCGGGCGCGTCGTATCGAGGGCCCTCCTGCTTGCCGTCGGCAGCCGACCCGTCGTCACCTCCCGCGACCCCGAGCCAGATCCCGCCGCCCGCGAGCAGCGCGAGCGCGACCACGGCCGCGAGGATCCACCGCAGGCGGCTCCGGGGCGGGCGGCGGCCCGGAGCGGGGGTGGGCGGAGTGGGAGGGCCGGGCGGCGTGGGCGGGTTGGCGAGAAAGGGGGGAGGAGTGACAGGAGGTCCGAACCCCGGGGGCGGGGGTGGGGGAGTGGGCTGGGTCATTTCGCACCTCCATAGGACAGCAGCTGCGCCTGTTCCCGTACGTCGTCGCTGCTGGACTGCGCGATCGGAAGGTAGAAGGTGTCCTTGCCCGCGATGCCACCGGGGCAGTTCTGCACACCGCGCTCCGGAGGCCCGCTCATCGGGGTGCTCCTGCCTCGAACGCCGCTGCCAGATAAGGCGGTTCGGTCGCCGAGTACGGCTGCCTGATATACAGCTCCGCCAGGAAGAGCCGACCGCTCGTGTACCGGATCTCCACCTTGTCCGAGGCGAAGTGCCGCTGTACGGGGGCTCCTTCACTGTCCGGCGGCACGCTCAGGAACACCTCCTGCTCGAAGGTCCGCCCGTCGATCCGCACCACCTGCCCCGGGCTGCCGTGCAGCGGCGTCCGGTACGCGAGCACGTCCCGGCCGTCCATGCGCAGCGGGAACAGCATGGCCTTGCCGCCCGAGTCGGCCCGCTGCCCGGTGGCCTTCCCGGTTTCCAGGTCGTACGAGACGATCTCGTTCACCGACTCGGATGCGCCGGTCTTCGCCCGGGGCGCGGTCGCGAGATAGAGCCGGTCGTTGCCGACCGCGAGCGAGGAGCACTCGGTCTGGGCCTCCATCCGGCAACCGCTCTTCGTCCGTGCCGGATCCACCGCGATCTTGCTGCGCAGGGTGCCCTTGCGCCGGTCGATCGCGAAGTAGTCCGTGACCGCCATCTTGTCGTTGAACCCCGCCACGACCAGGGGGTCCGAGGACACGATCTTCGCGAAGGCGAGGCCGCGCGGCAGGTCGTACGTGAAGCGGGGCTTGGCGCCCCGGCCCAGGTGCTGCAGGCGGATCCGCTCGTTGCCCTCCTGGCCGCAGTGCTGCAGCGCGACCAGGTCCTCGCCGCTCCCGTACGCCATGTCGTAGCAGGGTTCCGTGGGCTTCGGCTCCCACAGGAGATCGCCGCCGGCGAGGTCGAACGCGGCCCCGCCGTTGTCCCCGGCGACGGCCACCTTCCCCGCGGCCATCCCGACCTGATGGAAGGCGATCTTGGTGCCCGAGCGCCGCACGCTGCCGCGCCACAGGAGCATGCCGGCGTTCAGATCGAGCGCCGCGACCTCCGTGCACGGCTTGACCTTGCCGTCCTCGCCCGGCAGCGCGTCCTGGAAGAGGATCCCGGTCCGGCCCTCGTCCACGTGCTGCGTATAGCCGCAGATCTGGCCGCCGAGCGCGATCTCCCACAGCTGGCGGCCGCTCTTCAGGTCGTACGCGACCACCTTGCCGACGCCGGTCTTCACATACGCCTCGTCGGTGACCCAGGAGCCGGGAGCGGGGTGGAAGTCGCTCTTGCCGACCTTCGGATCGGCCACGGAGAAGAGTAGACCGGCCTTCGTGTCGGCCGGCTTCTTCTCGGTGCCGGGCGCGTCGAACCGTACGTCCTGCTGCTTGCCGTCGGCAGCCGACCCGTCGTCACCTCCCGCGACCCCGAGCCAGATCCCGCCGCCCGCGAGCAGCGCGAGCGCGACCACGGCAGCGAGGATCCACCTGAGGCGGCTGAGGGGCGGGCGGGGGTCCGGTCCGGGTGGCGGAGGTGGTGCGGCGAGGAAGGGCGGGGGCGTCACCGGGGGCCCGAATCCTGGCGGCGGGGTGACCGGCGGGCCGAACCCGGACGGCGAAGTCTCCGGCGGGCCGAACCCCGGCGGCGGAGGCGGCTGGCTCATGAGGCATTCCCGTAGGACAGCAGTCGTGCCTGTTCACCCGTGTCCTCGCCGGACAGCAGGCTGCTCGCCAGGAAGAACCGGCCGCCGCGGTAGGCGTACTCGCCCGCCATCGCCTCGTATTCGAGCGGCTGGGCCGTCTTGCCGAACTGCAGCACCGTCGTGGGCTTGCCGCCCTTCGGCCCGATCCGCACGATCCGGCCGGGCACCTCCGAGGTGCCCTTCACATACGCGATCAGCGAGGAACCCTCGGCCGCGACCGGCAGGTACTCCCGCTTTCCTTCCGGCACCGAGGCCCACTTCACCTTGCCGCTCTTCAGGTCGAACGCGACGATCCGCGTCGGGCCGAGCGCTTCGGGGTCCGCCGACTTGGTGGCCAGGTAGAAGGTGTTCTTGCCGGCGACGCCGCCGGGGCAGTTCTGTGTGCCGCGCCCCGAGTCACCGGCGCCCGCGCAGACATCGAACTTGAACTTGCCGCCGTTCAGCGACGACCGCAGCTTGCCCTTGCCGTCGAGGGCGATCACCGACCAGTTGAACTGGTCGTCGGACGCGTGGACGGACACCACGAGCGGGTCCACGGAGTAGACCTTGCCGAACTTCCAGGGCATGACCTTCTTGGTCTTCCTGTCCTTCAGCTGGTAACGCCATCTGATCTTGCCGGACTTGGGGTCGACCTCCTTGATCTGCCCGATCACGTCCTTCTTGCCCATGCACCAGTCGAGGACCAGGAGCTTGGGGCCGCCTGCGACGTCATTCGGGTGGCAGCCGCCGGTCTTCTCCTCGCCGAGCTTGAACAGGGGCTTGCCGTCGGAGACTTGGTAGGCGTCGGCCGTCATGTTGCGGCCCACCGTCACCGTGTTCCCCGTGATGGCCAGGTGGATGATGATCGTGCTGTCCTCGGAGCCCTTCTCGTCGAGCTTCTTGCGCCAGCCTCCCGCACCCTTCTTCAGATCGATCATCTGCAGGTGGTTGCAGGTGCCCTCGGACTTGCCGGGATCGCGGTACGCGACGACCACCCTGCCGTCCGGCGTGGGGTTCACCGGGGTGTCGCAGACCGCGGCGGGCAGCGGAATGCTCCAGGCCTTGGTGCCGTCGGCGACCTTGTACGCGGTCACCTCCCGGTACAGGGTCTGGATGACGAGGCCGTCGACGAACCACAGGTCGTGGACCAGGGTGTTGTCGCCCGGCAGATCCTGCTCGTTCTTCGCGTACCAGGCCTTGGCTTCCCCCTTCGCCAGGCCCGCGTTGATGTCCTGGGGCAGCGCGGGACCTGTCGGTTTCTGCCGGCCCGGTGTGGCCGACGCGGACGGCTTCTTCGGGTCCCCCGCCTCAGTACGGGCCTTCTTGTCGCCCTTGTCGCCGCCGAGCGCGTACACCCCGGACCCGACGAGCAGCAGCGCCGCGCAGGCCGCGGCGGCCACGAGCACGGTGCGGCGCTCCCAGCGCGGCAGCCGCGAGGCCAAGGGGCGCTTCGGCCGGCTGTTGCTGTGCGAGAACTGCGACAGCGGCTGTGCGTCCGGACTGCGCTCCGGAGGCTGCGGCGGCTGGCTCATGGATCGGTCCCCCACGTGGTCAACTCCCCGTTTCTGGAAGCAATTTCCAGAAATCTGTTCTGGTCGACGGTCAGGGTAGCGATCTCCGGCGGCCCAGGTGGGGTGTTCGCCAGGGGATACCGTGGGCTCCATGAACGTGATCCGTCTGCTCCTTGTCGACGACGACCCCCTGGTCCGCGCCGGGCTCTCCTTCATGCTCGGCGGCAGCGAGGACATCGAGATCGTCGGCGAAGCGGCGGACGGCAGCGAGGTCGCGGACCTCGTGGACCGCACCCGCCCCGATGTGGTCCTGATGGACATCCGGATGCCCGAGGTCGACGGTCTCGCCGCCACCGAGCAGCTGCGGGCCCGTCCGGACGCACCCGAGGTCGTGGTGCTCACCACGTTCCACGCCGATGAGCAGGTGCTACGGGCGCTGCGCGCGGGCGCCGCCGGTTTCGTGCTCAAGGACACCGCGCCCGCCGAGATCGTCGCGGCCGTACGCAGGGTCGCGGCGGGCGAGCCGGTGCTCTCGCCCGCGGTCACCCGGCAGCTGATCACGCGGGCGGCGAGCCCGGACGCGTACGGCGGACGGCGGCAGAAAGCCCGTGAACGGATCCTGGAGCTGGCCGAACGGGAGCGGGAAGTGGCCGTCGCGGTCGGGCAGGGCAAGGCCAACGCGGAGATCGCCGCGGAGCTCTTCATGAGCGTGGCCACGGTCAAGGCCCACGTCAGCCGCATCCTCACCAAGCTGGACCTGAACAACCGCGTACAGATCGCGCTGCTCGCCCATGACGCGGGGCTGCTGGGCGACGACTGACGGACGGCGGCGGGTCCGGCTGACGGCCGGCACCGCGTCGGCACCCGGCGTGAAACGCTCGGTACGCCGGGGTGCGGTGCGCCAGGCGGCCCGGCAGTATCGGCGCATGGGGACTCAACCGCGCATCGTGGAGCGGACCGAGCAGCCGTTCGTCGGCGTACGGGGCCGCGTGACCTGGTCGACCTTCGGTCTGATCGCCGACCGGCTGCCCGAGATCGTCGGCCTGCTCGCCGAGCGGGGCATCGCACCGGCCGACGGGCCCTTCTTCAAGTACGAGCTGATCGACCCCTCCGACATGGAGCGCGAGCTCCACGTGGTGGCCGGCGTACCCGTCGACGAACGGGTCCGTATTCCGTCCGCCGATGTGTTCGCGGGCACCCTGCCCGCAGGGCAGTACGCCACGGTCCACCACGTCGGCCACCCCGACAAACTCCTCGGCGTCGCCGCGTCCCTGCTCAAATGGGGCCACGCCAAGGGCCTGAAGTGGGACATGGCCCGCACCGACGAGGGCGAGGTGTGGGGCTGCCGCCTTGAGAGCTATCACACGGACCCGCGTCTGGAGCCGGACCTGGAGAAGTGGGAGACAGAGCTGTCGTTCCGGCTCGCGGACTGACGCTCATCCCTCCGTGGTCAGCCGCCACGCCGTGACCGCGAGCCGGGCCCGCACCAGGCCGCCCGGTTCGGCCAGTCCGATGCCCAGGGACTTCCCGATCTGCTCGATGCGCCGGGCCACGCTGCTGTGGTGCAGATGGAGCACCTCGGCGGCCCGGCGCAGCGAGGCCGTGTCGAGGTAGGCGTCCAGCGTGGCGAGGTCCTCCGGATCGGCGGCGAGGGCGGCGACGGCGGTCACGTCGGCGTTCGCGAGCAGGGCGTCCCGCGGTGTCTCGGCGAGCAGGGCCAGGGCGCCCAACGCGGCGTACTCCACGACGGGCCGGTCCGCGGTGGTGAACCGCAGTGCGCTGCGGGCCTGCCGCCAGGACAGCTCGGGGCCCACGGCGGCGCCGACTCCCGCCCGTACGTCCGAAGGCAGTCCGGATGTGTCCACGCCGGTGGCGAGCAGCACTCCCGCGTCCGCGAGCGGCGCCGCCTTGACCTGGCCCGCGGGGCAGATGAGCGCGCCGACCCGGTCGAGCGGGAGCCGGGTCCGCACGGCGACCGCGCGGACCGGCCGCCCGGCGGGGAATCCAAGGAGGCGCAAGGCCCGCGCCCGAGCCGCGTCATCGCTGTCGGCGCTGATCACCAGCTCGACGAGTGCGGGGTCGGCCATGGTCGTACGGGCCGGACCGTAGCGCTCGACGACGGCGGCGACGGCGAGCGCGAGCCGCTCCAGGAGCACGGGGTCGAGCAGGGCGGGCGACCCCGGGCGCTCCAGCCACACCGTGCCGATCTCCTCCTCGTCGAGGACGACCGGCAGTGCGGAGGACGGGGCCGAGGGCGGCGTGGTGGCAGCGCGGCCGTCGGCCGCCATACGGAACGTGCGCCCCGTGCCGCCGAGCCGGATCCCGGCCACGCACTGCGCGAGCCCGGCCGAGGCCCGGGCGAGCGCGGGAAGGTCCACGCGGCGCCGCATGAGCGTGTCGTAGAACAGCACGACACGGACCACCTCCTCGGCCCGCGCGTCGAGCCGGGACAGATGTACCGCCAGCGCCTCCATGCGGGGAGCATACGATCCCGTTCTCGCGGGCGGCACCGACGAACGGCGCGCAACAGGCGCCGGACGAACGACAGTTGGCGGAAGATCGGGCGGCCGATGACCATGAGGATGGTCGTCATGCATCCCGAACTCGAAGCCTTCATCCCGTTCTTCCCACGGCTCGACCTGAGCGACCCGGACGCCGAGCGCAAGAACTTCGCCGCGACCGCCGCCGCGAAGCCGCCGCCGGACACCACCGGACTCGACGTGGAGGACCGCACGGTGCCCGCCGAACCGGCCGTGCCCGTACGGATCTACCGGCCGCACGACACCCACGGCGGCGCAGTCGTCTGGCTGCACGGCGGCGCGTTCGTCATGGGCGACCTGGACACCGAGCACCCGTGGGCCACCCGGGTCGCACAGGACTCCGGGGCGACCGTGATCTCGGTGGGCTACCGCAGGGCGCCCGAGCACCCGTTCCCCGCCGCCCTCGACGACGCGTACGCGGTGCTGACGTGGGCCGCCGGGAACGCGGCGGCACTCGGCATCGACCCGGAGCGGATCGCCGTCGCGGGACACAGCGCCGGCGGCTGCATCGCGGCCGCGACGACGCTGAAGGCGCGCGACGAGAACGGCCCCCGTATCTGCTTCCAACTCCTCAACGAAGCCGGGCTCGACGACCGCCAGGACACCTGGTCGCAGCGGAACTTCACCGACACCCCGTGGATGACCCGCGAGGTCATCGCCCACTCGTGGCGGCACTACCTGGGCGGCGCCCCCGCCACGCCGTACGCGGCCCCCGCACGGGCCGCCGATCTGTCCGGGCTGCCCCCGGCCCATATCGCCACCGCCGAGTTCGACCCGAACCGCGACGAGGACATCGCCTACGCGCTGCGCCTGCTCCAGGCCGGTGTCTCCGTCGAACTGCACCAGTGGCCCGGCACCTTCCACGGCTCGCAGGCCATCACCTCCGCGGAGATCTCGCAGCGGCAGATCGAATCCCTGGGCACGGCCCTGCGCCGCGCCCTCACCCAGTGAAAGGCCACCCACCCCATGAAGCGACGGATCATCGCCCTCGCAAGTGCCGCCGCCCTGAGCGTGGTCGCGGTCCCAAAAGCACCCGCGAGCACGGCCCGTACGACAGAAGAGTCCGCCGCGCTGGACGCGGCCCTCGACGCCGTGCACCGCGCGGGAATACCCGGTGTCTTCGCGCAGGTCCGTGCCGACGGCCGTACCTGGCAAGGCGCGTCGGGCGTCGCGGATCTCGCGACCGGCCGCCCGGTGCGGGCCGGTCTGCACCACCGCGTCGGCAGCGTCACCAAGACCTTCACCGCGGCCGCCGTCCTGCAGCAGGTCGAGCAGGGCCGGATCCGGCTCGACGCGCCCATCGGCGACTACCTGCCGCGGCTGGTTCCGGGGGAGCGCGGCCGGAAGATCACCGTGCGGATGCTGCTCAACAACACCAGCGGCATCCCCGACTACCTCCCGTACGCCTTCCCCTCCCTGGCCGGGTTCCCGTCGATCCCCGACATGTCGCCGGAGAGCATCGAGGACAACCGGTACCGGGAGTTCACCCCGCACGAGCTGATCAGGATGGGTCTCGACGCACCGCCCACCGGCGAGCCCGGCGGCCCCACCGGGGTGTACTCCAACACCAACTACCTGCTCATCGGGCAGCTGTTGGAGCTGGTCACCGGCACCACGGCGGAGGACTACATCACCCGGCACGTCATCGAGCGGGCCGGACTGCGGCACACCTCGTTCCCGTCGGGGCCGCGCATCAAGGGCCCGCACGCGCGGATGTACGAGGGCTTCTACGGACTGATCGATCCGCCGCGGGACTTCAGCGTCTACAACATGTCCTGGGTGGGCCCCTCGGCCGCTCTGGTCTCCACGATGGACGACCTCAACCGTTTCTACGCACGCCTCCTGGCCGGCGACATCGTCAGCCGCGCGTCGCTCGCGCAGATGCAGCGGACGGTCCCCGTGGTGGCGCTCGACGGTTCGACGATCCAGTACGGCCTCGGCCTGCACAAGGTGGTCGTGCCGGGCTGCGGCACCTTCTGGGGGCACGACGGTTCGGCCTGGGGCGCGGGGGCCATCTCCCTGACCCGGGACGACGGCCGGCGTCAGATGTCCGTCGCCGTCAATCTCCAGCGCTGGAACAGGCCCGACGCGTCGGGACAGCCGCAGCCGCACGCCATCGACGGCGCGCTGAAGTCCCTTTACGGGCTGGCGATGTGTGAGGACGAGCACTGACGCGGGGTGAAGGGGCCGGGGCGTCATGAGCCCCGGCCCCTTCGGCTAGGCCGCCTGCCGGCCCCGCGCCCGGTGCCCGGCGATCAGCTCCGCGTACCGGCGTCCGCTGCCCTTGACCGTGCGCCGCTGCGTCGCGTAGTCGACATGGACGAGCCCGAAGCGCTTGTCGTAGCCGTACGCCCACTCGAAGTTGTCGAGCAGCGACCACGCGAAGTACCCGGCCAGCGGCGCACCGCCCGCCGCCGCACGGGCGCAGGCCGCGAGATGGTCCTCCAGGTAACGGGTGCGCTCGGGGTCGAGCACACTGCCGTCGGGGCCCGGGGTGTCCACGTACGCGGAGCCGTTCTCCGTCACGTACAGGCGCTCGGGTCCGTACTCGCGCGTGACCCTCAGCAGGATGTCCTCCAGGCTCTGCGCGTGCACCTCCCAGTCCATGTGCGTGGTGGGTGCGCCCTCGACCGGCACCTGCCGTGCGAACGGGGCGGGTCCGGTGGGGTCGTCCTCGACGACCTGGCGGAAGTAGAAGTTGACGCCCAGCCAGTCGAGCGGGGCGGAGATCAGCTCCAAGTCCCCTTTCTGTAGGGGGAGTTCGACCCCGTACACGTCCAGCATGTCCTGCGGGTAGCCGCGCCCGGAGATCGGGTCCAGCCACCAGCGGTTGGTGTGCCCGTCCGCGCGCCGGGCCGCCGCGAGGTCCTCGGGGCGGTCGGAGGCGGGGGCGATCGGGCTGAGGTTGTTGACGATGCCCACGCGCGCGCCGGGCACGGTGGCGCGCAGCGCCTGCACGGCGAGGCCGTGGCCGAGGTGCAGGTGGTATGAGGCGCGCACGGCCGCCGTCAGATCGGTCAGGCCGGGGGCCATCCGGCCCTCCAGGTGACCGATCCACGCCGAGCACAGCGGCTCGTTGAGCGTGCACCAGTCCTTGACGCGGTCGCCCAGCTTCTCGCCCACCACGGCCGCGTACTCGGCGAACCGCTCGGCCGTGGCGCGCTCGGGCCAGCCGCCGCGGTCCTGCTGCGCCTGGGGCAAGTCCCAGTGGTAGAGCGTGAGATGAGGGGTGATGCCCGCCTCGCACAGGCCGTCCACGAGCCGGTCGTAGAAGGCGAGGCCCTTGGCGTTCACCACTCCGTCCGCCTGCGGTACGACGCGCGGCCACGCCACCGAGAACCGGTAGGCGTCCGTGCCGAGTTCACGCATCAGGGCGAGGTCCTCGCGCCAGCGGTGGTAGTGGTCGCAGGCCACGTCGCCGTGGTCGTTCCCGTCGATCTTCCCCGGCGTATGGGAGAAGGTGTCCCAGATGGAGGGGGAGCGGCCGTCCTCGGCGACGGCGCCCTCGATCTGGTACGCCGAGGTGGCCGTACCCCAGACGAAGTCCGCGGGCAGGGGGCGAAGGTCGTCAGCCGAAGTCACGAAGTGCCTTTCCCAGATGGTCGGTCGGTGTCATTTGACGGCCCCGGCGGTGAGGCCGGCGACGAGATAGCGCTGCAGGAGGAGGAACCCGGCGACCACGGGCACGCTGACGACCAGCGAGGCGGCCATCACCTGGTTCCAGTACACGTTGTTCTCGGTGGCGTACGCCTTGAGGCCCACGGCCAGCGTGCGCGTGGTGTCGTTGGTCATCACGGAGGCGAAGAGCACCTCGCCCCAGGCGGTCATGAACGCGTACACCGCGACCGCGACGATCCCCGGCACCGCGGCCGGGACCACGACGCGGAACAGGGCCCCGAGCGGGCCGCAGCCGTCGACCAGGGCGGCCTCGTCGAGGTCGCGCGGGATCGAGGAGAAGTACCCGATCAGCATCCAGACCGAGAACGGCAGCGAGAAGGTCAGATACGTGAGGATCAGACCGCCGCGCGAACCGTAGAGCGCGATGCCCGTCTGGTTGCCGATGTTCACGAAGATCAGGAACAGCGGCAGCAGGAAGAGGATCCCGGGGAACATCTGCGTGGACAGGATGGTCACCGTGAACACCCGCTTGCCGCGGAACTGGTAGCGGCTGACCGCGTACGCGGCGAACACCGCGATGACCACCGAGCAGACGGTCGCCGCGCCCGCCACGATCAGCGAGTTCATGAAGTACTTCGCGAGCGGCACCGTCTCCCAGATGTCCACGTACGGCCGCAGCGTGAAGCTGCTGGGGATCCAGCTCCACTCGCCCAGGGTGTCCTCGAGGGGCTTCACGGAGCTGGAGAGCATCACGTACACCGGAAGCAGCGCGAACAGGGCGAGCAGTGTCAGGACGATCCGCCGGGTCCAGACGAAGGACTGCGGGGGCGCCATGGGGCTCTTGGCCAGGGGTGTCCTAGGCATCGGCGCCCTTCCTTCCGCGCGAGGTGATCACGAGATACACCGCCGTGACGAGCAGCAGGAACAGCAGCAGGAGCACGGACATGGCGGATCCGGAGCCGAAGTTCCAGGTGATGAACGACGAGTCGTAGATATGGATCGAGACCAGGTCGGCGGCCTCGGGCGCGCCCTTGCCGAACAGCAGGAACGGGGTGTTGAAGTCGTTGAACGTCCATAGAAACAGGACGAGGACCAGGACCTGGTTGACGGGACGCAGCGAGGGCAGGGTGATCCGGCGGATCTGCTGCCAGATACCGGCACCGTCGATCGAGGCGGCCTCGTACAGCTCCTTGGGGATGTTCTGCAGCCCGGCCATCAGCATCAGGAACGCGAACGGCCAGGTTTTCCAGACCGCGACGGTGGTCAGGGCCCAGAAGGCGTTGTCGCCGATCAGCCAGAAACTGTCGCCGCCGAGGACCGAGTTCACCAGGCCGTTGTCCCGCTGGAACATGAACGCCCAGGTGATCACGGCCGCGTAGGCGGGCAGCGCGTACGGCGTGAGGAACACCGCGCGCAGCAGTCCGCGGCCCCGGAAGCTCTCCTGCATGAGGATCGCGGCGCTCACCCCGAACAGCCAGGAGCAGCCGACGGTGAGGACCGTGAAGGAGCAGGTCACCCAGAACGAGTGGAGGAGTTCGGCGCCGATCGGGGCGTCGAAGTCCACGGCGACACGGAAGTTCTCCAGACCGGCCCAGGGCGCGCGGCCCCAGTCCCGTATGTAGAACTGCGTGAGTTCCTTGAAGGCCATCACGATGCCGACCACCATCGGCACGAGATGGATCAGGAGCTCGAACAGGAGCGCGGGGAGCAGCAGCAGATACGGCAGGCCACCGCGGCGGATCCTGGCGGGGATCCGCAGCCGGCGGCGGGGCGGACCCCCGGCGGGGGAGCTCGGGGCTTCCCCCGCCGCGGGCGCCTTCACATCGAGCGAGGTCACGGTGGATTGCCTCAGCTCTTGGTCATCTGCTGTTCGGCCTTGCCGAGCGCGGCCTTCACGGACTCGGTGGTCACGGGCCGGCCCGCGGCCGCGTCGGCGAACAGGTCCTTGATGGCCGTGCCGACCACGGTCTCGAACTGCGACTCCTCCGGGACCTGCGGCAGCGGCGCCGCGCTCGTGCCGAGCACGTCGCGCAGGACCGCGGTGTCCGGCTTGTCGAAGGCCGCATCCTGCTGCGCCGCCTTGACCGGCGGGATCGAGCCGTACGTGGAGTTCAGGATCTTCTGCTCCGCGTCGGAGGTCATGAACTTCACGAACTGCAGGGCGCCGTCGAGGTTGTCGGTGTTCTTGAACACCGAGATGTTGATGCCGGCCACCATCGAGTTGATCTGCTTGCCCTGGCCGGGCGTGCCCGACTGGACCGGCACGGGCGCGACGCCGTACTCGCTCTCGTCCATGCCCTGGGACTTGAACGTGGACGCGGCGGCCTGCCACAGGACCATCGCCGCCTTGCCCTTGGAGAAGTCGCTCAGGGACTGGTTCTGGGCGTACTCGGCGGCCGACTTGGACGTGATCTTGTCCTTGGCCATGAAGTCGACCCACTGCTTCACACCGGCGACCGCGCCGTCCGAGGTGAAGTCCGGCTTGCCGTCCGCGGTGAAGAAGTCGGCGCCGTGCTGCTTGGCGAGCACGAAGGCCTGGTGGATGTGGTTGGAGAGGTTGCTGCCTTCGAGCGCGAGACCGTACGTGTCGCCCTTGGTGACCTTCTTGCCGGCCTCGACCAGCTCGTCCCAGGTGGCCGGGGGCTTCGCTATCCCCGCGTCCTTGAAGATCTTCTTGTTGTAGTAGAGCGCGTACGACAGCGAGTACAGCGGGACCGCCGCCGGGTCCTTGCCTTCCGCGCCGGCCGCCGCGACCGCCGACTCGGTGAAACGGTCGCGGCCGCCGATCTTGTCGAAGGTCTTGTCGTCCCAGGGCAGCAGCGCGCCCGTCGCCTGCAGCGAGGCCGACCAGGTGTTGCCGATGTTGAGGATGTCGGGGCCCTGGCCCGAACTGGTCGCCGCCAGGATGCGGTTGAGCAGGTCCGACCACGGGACGACCTCGAGCTCGACGTCGATCCCGGTCTGCTTCTCGAACTTCGCGATCTCCTTGGTCAGGATCTCCTTGTCGGCCTCGATGCTCGGGCCCTGGTTCGAGGCCCAGTACGTGAGCTTCTTGGGGCTTTTGTTGCTGCCCTCGCCATTCGTGGCCGTACCGCCACCGCACGCGGCGGCGGTCGCGGTCAGGGCGATGACGAGGGCGGTGGCTGCGGCGGCTCGCATGGTGCGCATGAGGGCCCCTCTCCGGGGGTGGCCCCGTTCAACTCCTGAACGGGCGTCACGGCTAAATTCAAGGCGTGAGTTAAGTAGTAAGAGAAGTGGGCGTCAAGAGGTCGCGCACGAGTTGACCAGCACGTTATGGTCACGCTCGTAGGGGAGCCGATCCCCTGTCCGCGGTGCCGAGGGGAGCGACGATGGCGGAACCACACCGGCGCACGGTGCGTGACCTGCGGCGCAGCAATCGTTCGACGGTGCTGACCAAGCTGTACTTCGAGGGTCCGCTCAGCCGTCAGGAGCTCGGCCCGCTCACCGGGCTCAGCTCGGGGTCGATCAGCAATGTCGCCGGCGAACTGATCGCGGACGGCCTGGTCGAGGACGCCGGCTCGGTGGACTCCGACGGCGGACGGCCGCGCACCCTGCTCCGGGTCGCGCCCGGCAGCGGGCAGCTCGTGGGCGTGGACGTCGGCGAGACCCGGGTACGGGTCGAACTCTTCGACCTGACCCTCACCGAACTCGCCCGCGCCGACCTGCCGTTGCCCCCCGACGGCCACGATGTGGAGCGGGTGGTACGGCTCATCGGCGAGGGGCTGCAGCAGGTGATGCGGCAGGTCCCCTCGGCCACCGGGCTGCTCGGCATCGGCGTGGGCGTCCCCGGCATCGTGGACTCCGGATCCGTCGTGCACGGCCAGACGATCGGCTGGGACGCGGTACCGCTCGGCTCGCTCCTGCGCGCCTCGGGCCAACTCCCGCTGGACATACCGCTGTTCATCGACAACGGTGCGAAGACGCTCGGCCGCGCAGAGATGTGGTTCGGTGCGGGCCGTGGCGCGCGCAACGCCGTGGTCACCCTGATCGGCTCGGGCGTCGGCGCCTGCGTGATCGCCGACGGAGTCCCGTACCAAGGAGCGAGCAGCAGCGCGGGGGAGTGGGGACACACGGTCCTCCAGGTGGTCGGCGGCCGTCCCTGCCGGTGCGGCTCACGCGGCTGCCTCGAGGCGTACGTGGGGGCCGAAGCGCTCCTGGAGCGGTGGCGCGAACGCGGCGGGACCTGGGCGGCGCCGGACGAAGAGGGCGCGCTGGCCGAGCTGTTGGCGGCCGCCGACGCGGGGCCGCTGCTCGACGAGACGGCCGAGTACCTGGGCGCCGGCCTCGCCGACCTCGTGAACCTCTTCAACCCCGAACGCATCGTGGTCGGCGGCTGGGCGGGCCTGCTGCTCGGCCCCCGGCTGCTGCCCGCGGTCCGCGAGGCGGCCGCCTCGTACGCGCTGAGGCATCCCTTCGCGGGCACCTCGCTGGTGCTGGGGCAGCTCGGCCCCGACGCCGTCACGGTGGGCGCGGCGACGCTGCCACTCGCGCGCTTCCTGGAGGCCGGGGGTGCGGTGCGCGGCAGGGTCGCCACCGCGTCGGGTTAGCCTCGCTGGTGGGACGACCTCGGGGACTGCTGCTGGGAGGCACGCTGCATATGGACTTCGTCGATCTGGGCACATACGGCGAGCAGTTCACCAAAGACCCGTATCCCGTCTACGCGGAACTGCGCGACCGGGCCCCCGTCCACTTCGTACGGCTCGCGCCGCCGTACGAGGACATGTACACCTGGCTGATCGTCGGCTACGAGGAGGCGCGGGCGGCGCTCAACGACCCCCGGCTCGCCAAGAACCCGTCGGTGCTGGACAGTTCGGCCATGGACGGCGACCTGATCGGCACCCATCTGCTGATCGCCGACCCGCCGCAGCACACTCGGCTGCGCAAGCTGGTGGCGCGGGAGTTCACCGCCCGCCGGGTCGAGGCGCTCGCGCCGCGCGTGCAGGCGATCGCCGACGGCCTGCTCGACGCGTTGGGTTCGCGGGGGCGGACGAACCTCATCGACTCCTTCGCGTTCCCGCTGCCCCTCACCGTGATCTGTGAACTCCTCGGTGTGCCGGACATGGACCGCGAGGCCTTCCGTGCCATGTCCAACGAAGTGGTCGCCCCCACCGGCGTCGAAGCGGAGCAGGCCGCGGTCGGTCAACTCGCGACGTACCTGGATGAGTTGATCGAGGACAAGCGCTGCACGGCCCCCGCCGACGACCTGCTCAGCGCCCTGATCCGCACCACGGCCGAGGACGGCGACCAGCTCTCCGCCGACGAACTGCGCGCGATGGCCTTCCTCCTCCTGATCGCCGGCCACGAGACCACGGTCAACCTCATCGGCAACGCGGTCCACGCGCTCCTGGCGCATCCCGATCAACTCGAAGCCGTACGGGCCGACTTCGGTCGCCTCGACGCGGTGATCGAGGAGACGCTGCGGCACGAGGGGCCGGTGGAGAACGCCACGTACCGCTTCACCGCCGAACCCGTCACCATCGGCGAGGTCACCATCCCGCAGGGCAACGCGGTGCTTGTCTCGCTCGCGGCGGCCGCACACGATCCCGCCCGCTTCCCCGACCCCGGCCGCTTCGACCCGGACCGCTCCACACAGGGGCATCTGGCCTTCGGGCACGGCATCCACTTCTGCATGGGCGCACCGCTCGCCCGGCTCGAAGCCCGGATCGCGCTGCGCACACTCCTGGAGCGCTGCCCGGACCTCGCGCTCGACGGTACGCCGGGGCCCTGGCTGCCCGGGATGCTGGTCAGGGGGGTGCGCAACCTCCCGGTCAAGTGGTGAAATGCGGCTCGAGACCCAGACGGCCGCAGCCGCGGGAAAGCCAGCCGTGCACCATGGAGGACGCCGCAATGCCGGATCCGACGCCGGAGTTCGATCTCGCCGTCGCCGAACAGGTCCTGGACGCCCAGCCGTTCAGCCGCCTCCTGAAGACACGGATCACCACCTTCGGTGACGGCGAGGCCGTGCTCGAACTGGACATCCGCGAGGAGCTCGAGCAGCAGAACGGCTTCCTGCACGGCGGAGTCCTCGCCTATGCGGCCGACAACTCCCTCACCTTCGCGGCCGGTTCGGCCATCGGGCCTTCCGTCCTCACAGCGGGCTTCTCCATCCAGTACCTGCGCCCGGCCCGTGGCCGCACCCTGCTCGCCCGCGCCTCGGTCGTGCACGCGGGCCGCCGCCAGGCGGTGGCCCGATGCGATCTGGTCTGCGTCGACTCCGAGGGTACGGAGACACTGTGCGCGGTCGCGCAGGGAACGGTCCTCAACACCTCCGGCAGCTGACGTGCAGCGCCAACTGGAGATAGCGGCCGAACTCACCGCCCGCCTCGGCGGCGGTGAGGGCTTCCACCACGTCCACTGGCGCTCGAAGCTCGAACTCGCCCTGGACTGTTTCATCTGCGAACGCACCGGCCGTACGACCGTCCTGGAACTGGGCGCGGAACGCGCCCTGTGCTCGGGCAGCACCAGCAGCGGCTACCCGAGCCACTACACCGCCGCCCGTATCGCGGCCTTCGACGTCACCTCGGGCGACGACCGCCTGGCGCTGCGCGCCGTGGTCAGCTTCTGGTGGGCGCCCTTCACGGACTCCCGTACGGGCCTGCGGGGCGCGGCCCCCACGCTCCAGCCCTGGGTCCGCCTCCACCTCGGCTACAACTGCCCCGACGAGGAGGCGAAGGACCCCCACCACTTCACGACGCAGACCAACGCGATCCGCCCCACCAGCGAGTCCTGCACCCACTGCGCCCGCCCGGTGGCGACCAGCACACGGGCGCCGACGATACGGCTGATGGACTGACCCGCGTCTCGGTGCCCGCCGCGTCAGTCCTCGCCCCGGAAGCTCCGGTACTCGCTGTCCATCAGCTCCCAGAAGGAGCGATACCGCACCGCTCCAGGCAGCCAGTGCGCGAGATACCAGGCTTCCCATTCGCCCTCGGGCGTCACCACGCACGGATTGAGCAGATACACATCCGTGGCGTCCGGAGTGTGGCTGATCTTCAGCGTGCGGGCCAGGTACTCGGGACGGTAACTGAAGGTGGCCTGCTGCTCGCCGTAGACGAAGTACTCCTCGTCGGGGACCGCCACGTCGTCGATGCGGTCCTCCACGAGGTCCGGATCCAGGTCCCGCGCCCAGCCCACCTCCCGTACGGGAAGCAGTCGTCGGATTTCGCTCGTCGTGTCGAGCCAGCCGTCGCTGGTGAGCAGGAACTGCCGGTAGCTCGGCGGCAGTGCGGTGCCCAGGCGTGACTCGAGCGCCGCGACCTCGGCCTGCGTGGCCCCGGCCGTGCCGAGCCAGCGCGCCGCACGGACCGCGGCAGGGAACGGCTCGGCCCGTTCCTGTTCGTGCAGGACCGGGTCGAGCCAGTCGTCGCTCCATCGCTGGAGGAACTCGCGCCAGGCGAAAGCCTTCTCGCTCACCCGATCTCCGCCACCCGTACCACCCGGCCCTGCCTGCGGGAGACCTCGCAGGCCTCCGCCACGCGCAGCGCGGCCAGGGCCTCGTGGCCGTCGCAGGGGTTGGGATGCTCGCCGAGCAACACCGAGACGAACGCGGCGAGTTCGGCCTCGTACGCCGGGGCGAAGCGTTCCAGGAAGCCCGGCCAGGGCTTGGTGGCGGCGGGGGGTCCCTGGGGTTCCGTCGAGGCGATCGGGGTGCGGTCGTCCAGGCCGGCGGCGATCTGGTCGAGTTCACCGGCCAGCTCCATGCGGACGTCATAGCCCGCGCCGTTCAGGCGGGTTGCCGTCGTCGTGGCCATCACCCCGTCCGAGAGCGTCAGCACCGCCGCCGCCGTCGACACGTCGCCCGCCTCGCGGAACATCGACGGCCCCGCATCCGATCCGGTCGCGTACACGGACTCGACCTCGCGCCCCGTCACCCAGCGCAGCATGTCGAAGTCGTGGATCAGGCAGTCGCGGTACAGACCGCCGGAGAGCGGCAGGTACTCGGGCGGCGGGGGAGCCGGGTCCGAGGTGATCACGCGCACCGTGTGCAGCCGGCCGAGACGCCCCGACCGCACCGCCTCACGCGCCGCCGTGTACCCCGCGTCGAAGCGGCGCTGGAACCCGATCTGCAGCACGGTCCCGGCCTCCTCCACCTCCGCGAGGGCCGCCAGCGTGCCCGGCAGGTCGAGCGCGATGGGCTTCTCGCAGAACACCGGGAGCCCCGCCCGCGCCGCCTGTCCGATCAACGTCGCGTGGGCCGAGGTCGCCGCCGTGATCACCAGGGCGTCGACGCCCCAGGTGAAGACCTCCCGTACGCCTGGAGCGGCTGTCTCGCCCAGCCGCTGGGCGAGTTCGGCGGCCCGCGCGGCATCCGCGTCCGCGATGAGGAGTGATCCCACATCGCGGTGGCGGCTGAGCGCGGCGGCATGGAAGGAGCCGATCCGGCCGGCTCCGATGAGTCCGATACGCATGGCCCCAACGTGACAGGCCCGCCGGACTCTGTCCATGGTTTGTCAGGACAATCGAACCTCACCACTTCCTGTCAAACGGACACGGGACTACGCTCGCCCCGTGTCCAAGCCAGCAGGGCGAGTCGAGGGGAGAACGGCGGGCAACGCTTCGCTGCAGCTCGGAGTCGACCGCAGCAGCCCCGTCCCGCTGTACTACCAGCTGTCCCGGCAGCTCGAGGAGGCCATCGAACAGGGCAAGCTCGCCCCCGGCAGTCTGCTCGGCAACGAGATCGATCTCGCCGGGCGCCTCGGCCTGTCCCGGCCCACCGTGCGCCAGGCGATCCAGTCGCTCGTGGACAAGGGACTGCTCGTACGCCGACGCGGCGTCGGCACCCAGGTCGTGCACAGCCAGGTCAAGCGCCCGCTCGAACTCTCCAGCCTGTACGACGACTTGGAGAGCGCCGGCCAGCGCCCGGCCACCCACGTCCTGCACAACGTCCTCGAACCCGCGTCCGCCGAGGTCGCCGCCATGCTCGGCGTCGCCGAGGGCGCCGACGTCCACCGCGTCGAGCGGCTGCGGCTCGCGCACGACGAGCCCGTGGCGTACCTCCGCAACCATCTGCCCGTAGGCCTGCTGCCGCTGGAGACCGCGGACATGGAGGCCACCGGCCTGTACAAGCTGATGCGCAACGCGGGTGTCACCCTGCACAGCGCCCGCCAGGCCATCGGCGCCCGGGCGGCGACCGCCGCGGAAGCCGCCCGGCTCGGCGAGAACGAGGGCGCGCCCGTGCTCACGATGGCCCGCACGACGTACGACGACATGGGGCGCGCGGTCGAGTACGGCTCGCACATCTACCGCGCCTCGCGCTACTCCTTCGAGTTCCAACTGCTCGTACGTTCCTGAGCGTTGGCCTCTTCCTTCACGCCTGCCGTGCCCGAGCGGCTCTCTGCCCGGGCGCCTGTCGACGCGACTGCGTAACGAAGTCCTAATGTTCTGACAAACGCATTGACGACGCTCGGCGCCCCGACTACAAACCCTGAAGCCGCACCCCGGCGGCCAGGGAATGAGGTGGGTCCACCATGCGTACAAGCCGCTCTGCCACAGGCGTAGCAGCCTTCGCAGCCGCTGCCGTACTCCTCGCCGGGTGCAGCAGCTCCGGAGGCAAGGATTCCGAGGAGAAGCCGGAGGAGGCGGGCGGAGGCAAGGTCTCCGGACCCCGGCTGACCATCGCGATGGTCACGCACTCCGGCAAGGGCGACGCGTTCTGGGACATCGTGCAGAAGGGCGCCAAGGCGGCCGCGGCCAAGGACAACGTCGAGTTCCTGTACGCCAGCGACGACCAGGCCAAGGAACAGGCCGCGCTCGTCCAGTCGTACATCGACAAGAAGGTCGACGGCATCGTCGTCACGCTGGCCAAGCCCGAGGCCATGAAGGACGTGCTCGGCAAGGCCAAGACAGCCGGGATCCCGGTGATCACCATCAACTCCGGCGGACAGTTCGCCAAGGAGTACGGCGCGCTCAACCACGTCGGCCAGGACGAGTCCGTGGCGGGCGAGGCGGTCGGCGCCGAACTGGAGCAGCGCGGCCGCAAGAAGGCCCTGTGCGTGATCCACGAGCAGGGCAACGTCTCCCTCGAAGAGCGCTGCGCCGGCGTCAAGAAGGCCTTCGGCGGCGACACCGAGAACATCAACGTGCCCGGCACCGACATGCCCCAGACCCAGTCGCAGATCGCCGCGAAGCTGCAGGCCACCGAGGACATCGACACCATCGTCACGCTGAACGCGGGCATCGCCGAGGCCGCGATCAAGGCCAAGGGCGACGCCGGCAGCGAAGCCGAGGTCTCCACGTTCGACCTGAACGAGGCCGTCACCGAGCAGATGAAGGCCAAGGAGATCGTCTTCGCCGTGGACCAGCAGCCCTACCTGCAGGGATACCTCGCGGTGGACGGGCTGTGGCTCTACAGGAACAACCTCAACGTCATCGGCGGCGGCCAGCAGGTCCTCACCGGCCCGGCGATCGTCACCGAGAAGGATGTCGCGCAGCTCGAGAAGCTGACCAAGAACGGCACGCGATGACCGCTGCGGCCCTCGGGCCTGTCCGCCGACAGGCCCTCGCCGTGCCCGGCCGCTCGACCGTATGGCCGAGCGGCCGCCCGGTACCTGACCGGTGGACTGGATCACCAGTCGGTAATACTGGGGCGTTCGCAGCCGCATACGCGGCCGCGGCGCACCGAGCAAGGCAGCAAGAAGGGCACGGCTTCGTGGCAAGGGTTCAAGCCTGGGTGGGCATCGCGATGGCGGCGGTGCTCGGAGCAACGATCACCGGGTGCAGCAGCACGGGCGGCAAGCGGGCCGAGGACGCCCGCAAGGCCTCGGCGGCGGCGGCACAGGGCAAGGCAGCCGTGAACACGCCCAAGTGGACCTTCGCCATGGTCACCCACTCGGGCGACGGCGACAGCTTCTGGGACATCGTGCAGAGCGGTGCCAAGCAGGCGGCCGTGAAGGACAACATCAACTTCCTGTACGCACACAGCGACCAGGCACAGGAGCAGGCGCAGCTCGTCCAGTCGTACATCGACAAGAAGGTCGACGGCCTGATCGTCACGCTCGCCAAGCCGGACGCCATGAAGGGCGTCATGGCCAGTGCGAAGAAGGCCGGCATCCCCGTGATCACGGTGAACTCCGGCTCCGCCGAGTCCAAGGAGTTCGGCGCGCTCAGCCATATCGGCCAAGACGAGGAGATCGCGGGCGAGGCCGTCGGCACCGAGCTCAACAAGCGCGGAAAGAAGAAGGCGCTCTGCGTCCTGCACGAGCAGGGCAACGTGGGCCACGAGCAGCGCTGCGCCGGCGCCAAGAAGACCTTCGACGGCGAGATGCAGAACCTCTACGTCGACGGCACGAACATGCCCGACGTCCAGTCCGGCATCGGCGCCAAGCTCCAGGCCGACGGCGACATCGACACCGTCGTCACCCTCGGCGCGCCCTTCGCGGACGCGGCCGTCAAGGCCAAGAAGGACGCGGGCAGCGACGCCGAGGTGGACACGTTCGACCTCAACCAGGACGTCGCGCAGGGCCTGCAGGACAAGACGTACGGCTTCGCGGTCGACCAGCAGCCCTACCTCCAGGGCTACGAGGCCGTCGACCTGCTCTGGCTCTACCGCTACAACGCCGACGTCCTCGGCGGTGGCCGGCCCGTCCTGACCGGGCCGCAGATCATCGACCAGAGCGAGGCCGGCGAGCTGCTCTCGTACACGGAGCGGGGGACCCGATGACCACAGCCACCGTGGACGAGCGGCTGCTGCGCACCTCCCTGTGGCGCAAGCTGCTCGCCCGGCCCGAGCTCGGCGCGGTCATGGGCGCCGTCGCCGTCTTCGTCTTCTTCTCGTTCGCCGCGGACAGCTTCCTGCGCGTGTCCTCGCTGAGCACCGTCCTGTACGCGGCGTCCACGCTCGGCATCATGGCCGTGCCGGTGGCTCTGCTCATGATCGGCGGCGAGTTCGACCTCTCCGCGGGCGTGCTCGTGACGTCCTCGGCGCTGGCCTCCTCGATGTTCAGCTACCAGATGACGGCCAACGTCTGGGTGGGCGTCTTCGTCTCGCTGCTCGTCACGCTGGGCATCGGCGTCTTCAACGGCTTCATGCTGACCCGCACGAAACTGCCCAGCTTCATCGTGACGCTCGGCACGTTCCTGATGCTGACGGGCCTGAACCTGGGTCTGACCAAGGCGATCAGCGGCACCGTGCAGACCAAGTCGATCGCCGACATGGAGGGCTTCTCCTCGGCGCAGAGCGTCTTCGCCTCGGAGATCTCGATCGGCGGGGTCGACTTCAAGATCACGATCCTGTGGTGGCTCGTCCTGGTGGCCTTCGCCACCTGGATCCTGCTGCGCACCCGCTGGGGCAACTGGATCTTCGCGGTCGGCGGCAACGGCGACGCGGCCCGCGCCGTCGGCGTCCCGGTCACCAAGACCCGTATCGGCCTCTACATGGCCGTCGCCTTCGGCGCCTGGATCTCCGGCCAGCATCTGCTCTTCTCCTTCTCCCGGGTGCAGTCCGGCGAAGGTGTCGGCAACGAGCTGATCTACATCGTCGCGGCCGTCATCGGCGGCTGCCTGATCACCGGCGGATACGGCTCCGCGATCGGTTCGGCCTTCGGCGCACTGATCTTCGGCATGGTCAGCAAGGGCATCGTGTTCGCCGAGTGGAACGCCGACTGGTACAAGTTCTTCCTCGGCGCGATGCTGCTGCTCGCCACGCTCTTGAATCACTGGGTACGCAAGCGGGCGGAGGCCACGAAATGACCGACGCTTCCGAGGCGCGCGAGGCTCCCGAGGCCGACAAGGCTCCCGAGGCCGGCCGGGCTCCCGCTCTTGTCGAGCTCGACGACGTCAGCAAGTACTACGGCAACATCCGGGCGCTCGAAGGGGTCTCCCTGGAGGCGCACGCGGGTGAGGTCACCTGTGTGCTCGGTGACAACGGCGCCGGCAAGTCCACCCTGATCAAGATCATCGCGGGGTTGCACCAGCACGACGCGGGCACGTTCCGCATCGAGGGCGAATCGGTTCGTCTCTCCAAGCCCCGCGAGGCCCTGGACCGCGGGATCGCCACGGTCTACCAGGACCTGGCGGTCGTGCCGCTGATGCCGGTGTGGCGGAACTTCTTCCTCGGCTCGGAGCCGACGAAGGGTGTGGGTCCGTTCAAGCGCATGGACGTCGAGTTCATGCGCCGTACGACCCGCGAGGAACTGCTTCGCATGGGCATCGACCTGCGCGACGTGGACCAGCCCATCGGCACGCTCTCGGGCGGTGAGCGGCAGTGCGTCGCGATCGCGCGGGCCGTCTACTTCGGCGCCAAGGTCCTGGTCCTCGACGAGCCGACGGCGGCGCTCGGCGTCAAGCAGTCGGGCGTCGTCCTCAAGTACGTGGCGGCCGCGCGGGACGCGGGCCTCGGCGTGGTCCTCATCACGCACAACCCGCACCACGCGTACCTGGTCGGCGACCGCTTCATCCTGCTCAAGCGCGGCACGATGGCGGGCAGCTACGTGAAGTCCGGCATCGAGCTCGACGAACTGACCCGCCAGATGGCGGGCGGCTCGGAGCTGGAGGAACTCAGCCACGAGCTGGAGCGTGCGCCGGAACCGTTGCATTTGGGCGGGGAGCCCACGGACAGGTCGTGACGGCCGGCCTCGGCTGCGGCCCGGTGTGACGGCCGGCCTCGGCTGCCGCCCGTCGGGATGGCAGCCGAGGCGACGGCTGTGCGGGTATCGGCAGGCGAGCCTGGCTGGGCGTCGGAGGAAGGGCCGGCCGGGCGCGGCCGAAGGGGCCGGCCGGGCGGGTGTCGGGCAGGCGAGAGCCGTGCGGGCGTCAGCCCAGGCCGAGTCGGGGAATCTCGCGTCCTGGGGAGCGGTCCATCACCATCAGCAGGCCCGCCGCACGCGTCCTGCGGAATGCCTCCTCGTCGACGACGTCCAGCTGGAACCAGACCGCCTTGGCGCCGATGGCCACCGCCTGGTCCGCTATCCCGCCCGCAAGGGCGGAGTTCACGAACACGTCCACGACGTCGACGGGGAACGGGATCTCCGCAAGCGAGGCATAGCCCTGCTCGCCGTCCACGGCCTCGGCCTTCGGGTGCACGGGCACCACCCGCTTGCCGAGACGCCGCAGTTTCGCGGCCACGCGGTAGGCGGCCCGTTCCGGGTTGTCCGACAGACCCACGACGGCCCAGGTGTCTCCGGCCGCGGTGAGAATCTGCTCGATGGTGGCGTCATCGCCGTATGCGGGGACTGTCGCGTCAGTTGGCATAGGCAGAAGCTAGCCAGACTGAATACTGTATGCAATACCCGGGGCGTCATCGGTGACGGCCCGTGGATCACACGGGCCAAACCGTCCCGCGGGCGCCCGCCCCCATAGAATCGCCACCGATGAGCACCTACCGCGATCTCACCCACCGAGGCTCGGCGCGAGCGACCCTCCGTACAGTTGGGACGCGCGAGCGCCGCTCCCATCTCACCGCCCCCCGCGTGCCCACCGTCGGCATCGACATCGGCGGTACGAAGGTGATGGCCGGCGTCGTCGACGCGGACGGCGTCATCCTGGAGAAGCTCCGTACGGAGACCCCGGACAAGTCCAAGAGCCCCAAGGTCGTCGAGGACACCATCTGCGAGCTGGTGCTCGACCTCTCCGACCGCCACGACGTGCACGCCGTCGGCATCGGCGCCGCGGGCTGGGTGGACGCGGACCGCAACCGCGTCCTGTTCGCCCCGCACCTCGCCTGGCGCAACGAGCCCCTGCGCGAGGCCCTCGAGGGACGCCTCGCCGTCCCGGTCCTCGTCGACAACGACGCCAACACCGCCGCCTGGGCCGAGTGGCGCTTCGGCGCGGGCCAGGGCGAGGACAACCTCGTCATGATCACGCTCGGCACCGGCATCGGCGGCGCCATGCTGGAGAACGGCCAGGTCAAGCGCGGAAAGTTCGGCGTCGCCGGCGAGTTCGGCCATATGCAGGTCGTCCCCGGCGGCCACCGCTGCCCCTGCGGCAACCGCGGCTGCTGGGAGCAGTACAGCTCCGGCAACGCCCTCGTGCGCGAGGCCCGCGAACTGGCCGCGGCCGACTCCCCGGTCGCGTACAACATCATCGAGCGCGTGGGCGGCCAGGTCTCCGACATCACCGGCCCCCTGATCACCCAGCTCGCCCGCGAGGGCGACGCGATGTGCGTGGAGCTGCTGCAGGACATCGGGCAGTGGCTCGGCGTCGGCATCGCCAACCTCGCGGCCGCGCTCGACCCTTCCTGCTTCGTGATCGGCGGTGGCGTCAGCGCCGCCGACGATCTCCTGATCGTGCCCGCGCGCCACGCGTTCCGCCGCCAGCTCACCGGCCGCGGCTACCGTCCCGAAGCCCGTATCGCCAAGGCGCAGCTCGGACCCGAGGCCGGCATGGTCGGTGCGGCCGATCTGGCCCGCCTGGTCGCCCGCCGCTTCCGCCGCGCCAAGCGCCGCCGCGTCGAGCGCCACGAACGGTACGAGCGCTACGCCCAGGCCATCCGCAACGGCCGTATCCCCCCGCTCACCGACCTCATGGCGGACGGTCCCGCCGCCGACCGGGCTGCGGCCGACAAGGGCACGGCCGACAAGGGCGCGATCGAGCGGAGCGCATCCGGCTCGAACTCCAGGGGCTCGAGTGCCAGGGATGCGAACTCGAAGGACGCGAACGCCAAGGACACGAACGCCAAGGACGCCAGCCCCACAGAGGCCGGCTCCAGAAACACCAGCACCACCGAACCCAGCACCACCAACTCCAGCACCACCAACTCCAGCACCACCAACTCCAGCACCACGCAAGGAAATCCGTAAATGCCGTCCGTGCCCCGCCAGTCCACGCCGCCGGACGAGCCGCCGCGTCAGCCCGAGGAGGACCGCCGGCATATGATCCGGCGCCGCTGGATCACCGCGATCATCATCGTGCTCCTGATCGGGGTCCCGGCCGGCTATCTCGCGATCTCCGCAGGCCAGAGCAGGGACAGCGGACGGGACAAGGAGAAGAAGTACTCGGCGACCGGGCTGACCGCGGGCTGGCCGTCACGGGTGCAGCGGCGCATCTACGAAGTGCCGATTCCGACGGGGTCCACGAAGGTCGCGTACTACGAGACCAACAACTGGCGCACCAGCCGGCTCTACGTGCAGTTCGAGACGAGCCCGGCCGGTCTGGACGGGTTCCTGAAGGGCATCGGCGAAACCACCGCCGACCTTCAGGAAGGCGAGATCACCATCAGCAAGCGGGACCAGAGCGTCGTCGGCTGGGAGTTCACGGGCCCGGGCCCGTGGTCCGGCCTGACCCACAAGCAGAAGGACCCCCGGCCGACCCAGACCGTCACGGTGAACACCGCGAACCCGGCCAGGCCGATGGTGTACGTGGTCTCCACGGCGACTCCGTAGACAGTCGGCCGCATGGGCCGCGGACAGCAGGTGGCATGCCCGCAGCCGTCCGCGGCAGGCGTGCCGAGACATGGGTGAAAACGCGTCCGACCTGCGCCGATGCCCGATTGTCAGTCCCGCTCCGTAAAGTCTTCGGCAGCTGACCGGACCGCGTCGGCACGACCGCGACGGACCGTCCGCCGGGGCAAGGAGAGGAGGTGCGGCCCGCCATGACCACTGCCGCGCTCGCGCGCCTCGCGCCCGTCTTCCTGCCCGCACCCCTGCCCCGCGACGGCCGGCTCGCCTTCTGGTCGCCGGACGGCTCACCCCTGCCCGCGGACATCGGCTCGGCCACCGAGCTCGCCGTCGTCCGCAGAAGAGGCGCCGTGGTCCGTACGGTCACGGTGCCCGCCCTCTCCGTCGAGGTGGAGCAGGCGCTGCCGGCCCTGCTGCAGGCCCGCACCACGCCGCAGGCGCATCCCGCCGCCGCCTGCTGGGGCGCGGCCGCCCACTTCGCCCTGCACCTCGTCGCGCGCGGCCGGCTGCTCCCCGGTCTCACCGGCGACGACCTCGACGCCTGGCGCGCGGGACCGCTCGAAGCGGACGACATCCGCTATCTCCGCGCGGTCGCGGACGCGCTTCCGTACGAGGGACATGCGAGCCCGCTGCCCGACAGCAAACCGCTCCGACTGCCGGCACCCGAAGCCCTCGTCCGCTCCTTCCTCGACGCGGTCGCCGACACCCTGCCCCGTACGCCCGCGGCCGCGCACGCGGTCGGAGCGCCGTTCGCCGCACGCGCCGCGCAGCGGCTGCCGCAGGCGCGGGACTGGGCGGCGGAGGCCGCGGCCGGGATGGACACCGGCGTGCGGATCTCGCTGCGGCTCGACCTCAGCGGATACCACCTGTTCGACCGCGGGGACGACGAGCGGAGCCAGGGCGCCGCCGCGATCGTCCAGGTGCACAGCCTCGCCGACCCCACGCTCGTGATCGACGCGGCGGCGCTGTGGGCGGGGGAGGGCGACGCGATGTTCGGACCGCGCGCCCGTGTCGACGCGGCCCTCGCGCTGCGCCGCGCCGCGCGCGTCTGGCCTCCCCTGGAGCGGCTCGGCGAGCGGGACACGCCGGACGTACTGGCCCTGACCGAGGAGGAGTTGTACGACCTGCTCGGCGTCGCGGCCGCCCGCCTCACCGCCGCCGGAGTCGGTGTCCACTGGCCACGCGATCTCGCCCAGGACCTCTCCGCCGCGGCGATCGTCCGTCCGGCGCCGGGGTCGGCCACGGACGGCACCGGGTTCTTCGAGGCCGAGCAACTCCTCGAATTCCGCTGGCAGTTGGCCCTCGGCGGCGACGCGCTCAGCGAGGCCGAGATGGATGTGCTCGCCGAGTCCCACCGCCCTGTGGTGCGGCTGCGCGACCAGTGGGTTCTGGTCGACCCCGCGCTCGTACGCAAGGCGCGCAAGCGGGAGCTGGGGCTGCTCGACCCGGTGGACGCGCTGTCCGTGGCGCTCACCGGCGAGGCCGAGGTCGACGGCGAAGCGGTCGAGGCCGTGCCCATCGGCGCGCTCGCGGCCCTGCGGGAACGGCTGACGGGCGCCCCGGCCCCGGCCGTACCGCCCCCCGGTCTGCGGGCCACCCTGCGCGACTACCAACTGCGTGGCCTCACCTGGCTCGACCAGATGACCTCACTCGGCCTCGGCGGCTGTCTCGCCGACGACATGGGCCTCGGCAAGACCATCACCGTCATCGCGCTGCATCTCAAGCGCGCCCGCAGCGAGCCCACGCTCGTCGTCTGTCCGGCGTCGCTGCTCGGCAACTGGCAGCGCGAGATCGAGAAGTTCGCCCCCGGCGTCCCCGTGCGCCGCTACCACGGCACGGGCCGCACCCTCGACGACCTCGACGGCGGCTTCGTCCTCACCACGTACGGCACGATGCGCTCGGCCGCACCGCGGCTCGCACAGCAGTCCTGGGGGATGGTCGTCGCCGACGAGGCGCAGCATGTGAAGAACCCGATGTCGGCGACCGCCAAGGCGCTGCGCACCATCCCGGCGCCCGCGCGCGTGGCGCTCACCGGCACCCCCGTGGAGAACAACCTCTCCGAGCTGTGGGCCCTGCTCGACTGGACGACTCCCGGTCTGCTCGGCCCGCTCAAGGCGTTCAGGTCCCGGCACGCCCGTGCGGTCGAGGGCGGTGAACACCCGGACGCGGCCGAGCGGTTGGCGCGGCTTGTCCGGCCGTTCCTGCTGCGCCGCCGCAAGAGCGATCCCGGGATCGTGCCCGAGCTGCCCCCGAAGACGGAGACCGACCACCCGGTGCCGCTCACCCGCGAGCAGGCCGCGCTGTACGAGGCGGTGGTCCGCGAGTCAATGGCCGCGATCGAGGCCGCCGAGGGCATCGCGCGCCGTGGCCTGGTCCTCAAGCTGCTCGGCGCCCTGAAGCAGATCTGCAATCACCCGGCGCAGTACCTCAAGGAGGGCTTCGCTCAGGGCGAGAGCCGCTCGGGGCCCGAGCTGAGCGGGGTGCGCCTGGACGGCCGCTCCGGCAAACTCGCCCTGCTCGACGAGCTGGTGGACACGATCCTCTCGGAGGACGGCTCGGTGCTCGTCTTCACGCAGTACGTGGGGATGGCCCGCCTCATCGCCGCGCATCTCGCGACGCGTGCGGTGCCGGTCGAGGTGCTGCACGGGGGGACGCCGATCCCCGAGCGGGAGAAGCTCGTCGACCGTTTCCAGGCCGGTGCCACGCCGGTGCTCGTGCTGTCCCTGAAGGCCGCGGGCACGGGTCTGAACCTGACGCGGGCCGGCCATGTCGTGCACTTCGACCGCTGGTGGAACCCGGCGGTCGAGGAGCAGGCCACCGACCGCGCGTACCGCATCGGCCAGACCCAGCCGGTGCAGGTCCACCGTCTGATCACCGAGGGCACCGTGGAGGACCGCATCGCGGAGATGCTCGCCGCGAAGCGGGAGTTGGCGGAGGCGGTGCTCGGTTCGGGGGAGTCGGCGCTGACGGAGCTGACGGACCGGGAGCTCGGTGATCTGGTGTCGTTGAGGAGGTCGGCATGACCCCCAAGGGCAGCCCGGCGGACCGGGCACGCGAGGCGCTGCGGGCGGCGCGGGCGGAGCGGGAGCGGTTGTCGGCGGGCCCGGAGGCCGGGGCCGCTGAGGGTTCGGGCTCCGCAGCGGATGCGGCTGCGGTGGCTGATGGGTCCACGGCGTCCCCGTCGGCGCCCTCCTTGGGCGCCCTCTCGCCCCTACCTGCGCCGCCTGGGCCAAGTGCCGTTCTCTCGGGCGGGGTTGTTCGCGGTGAGACGGACGCGGGTGCCTCCGTGGCGTGGGAAGCGGCTGAGGCTTCGCGGGGTGCGGATGAGCCTGGGTCGCCCGATGGCGGGGGCGCTGCTGATCGGTCGGGTTCCTCGGGTGAGGTGGGGACCGCTGATCCGTCGCGTCCTTCAGGCGGGGTGGGGACCGCTGGTCGGTCGGGCGCATCGGGGATGTCGCGACCGGCTGACGTCGCGCGGGCCGCCCTCCGCGCGGCGCGCGCTGCTTCGGCGGTACGAGGGTCAAGTGGCGTCGGCGTCGGCGGTGTTGAGGACGCGGCGGCTTCGGAGCAGGCGGGATCCGACGCGCGCGGTGATCACTCCTGCGTGGTGGGCACCGCGGCGGGCGAGGCCGAGGGGGAGCCGGCAGGTGTCGGCGCGGAGTGTCCTGCGGGGCGGGTCGGCCTCGGGGCGGATCGTACGGAAGGGGCGGGGGCTGATCGAGGAGCAGAGGGAGTCGAGGGAGCATCGGCGGAGCAGGGAGAGGCAGGCGCTGAGGGGGCGTCGACGGAACGGGGAGAGGCGGGTGCCGAGGGGGTAACCGCGGGGCGTGATGCGGATCGCGTCGATGGGGCACAGGCAGGGCGTGGATCGGCTGGTGCCGAGGGGGCGAAGAAGGGGCGCGAGGCGGACGCCGCGCGAGCCGCGCTGCGTGCGGCCCAGGCCCGCCGTGACGCGGAGCGCAAGGAGGCGCGGGAGGCGCCTGCCGCAGGCAGCCGGCCCGTCCGGCGTGCCCGTGTTGAACAGGCTGATGAACAGGGCGTACGGGAGACGAATCCGTCGCATGGCACTGGATCCGGTGGCCGGGCGGGCCGGTCCGTGCGGCGGGCTCGCGCCGGTCGAGCCGCGGAGCAGGGTGACGTGGGCGCGAGCGGGCGCAGGGCCGCCGGTTTCGGTGGCCCGCGCGGGGTGTCGGAAGATGTTGCCCACTTGTTGCGCACCATGGGCCGCGGGGGGAGCGCTGGCGCCTCGGCAGGTGCCGACCCCGCCGACGCCACAGGGTCCGCAGCCGGCAGCGCGCGCCCGGCGCAGGCGCGGACCGGTTCCGCGTCGGCGAACGATGATGCACCGGATCCGTCCGGCGGTCCCCGCTCCGACCGGATCGCCGAGCGGAGCCCCGCCGCCCCTCCGGCCACCGCTCGCCCCCACCTCGCCCAAGACCTTCGCCGTACGTTCTCCGCTCTGCCCCAACGGCCCACCGCCGACGGGGACTTCGCGGACACCTGGTGGGGGAACGCCTGGGTGCGGGCGCTGGAAGAGGTCGCCGCCGATCCGGCGAGGCTCAAGCGCGGGCGAGGGTACGCGGATCAGGGCCACGTCGAGGCGATCACGGTGACGCCGGGCAATGTGCTCGCGTACGTACAAGGCAGCCGGCAGCGCCCCTACCGCACCCGGATCCGGCTGCGGACGCTGGACGACGCCGAGTGGGAGCGTTTCCTCGACGCTGCCGCCGACCACCCCGGCCACCTCGCCGCCCTGCTCGACAAGGAGCTGCCGCAAGGGCTCGCGGACCTCGGCGTGAACTTGCTGCCGGGCCCCGGCGACCTCCAACCCGACTGTTCCTGCCCGGACTTCGGCCACCCCTGCAAGCACGCAGCCGCCCTCTGCTACCAGACGGCCCGGCTGCTCGATGCCGACCCCTTCGTCCTGCTGCTGCTCCGCGGCCGGGGCGAACACTGGCTCCTCGACACCCTCGCCCGCCGCAACGCCCACCGCGCCGCCCGCGCCGCATCGGCAGCGCCGCCGATGCCCGGTGTCCGCGCCTCCGAGGCGATGGAGCCCCGCGCCCTGCCCCCGCTCCCGGCGCCCTTGCCGCGGCCGGCGCATCCGGGTCCGCCTCCCGCGTACCCGGCCGCGCCCGGCGGCCCGGACCCGTTGGCGCTCGACCAGTTGGCGACCGACGCGGCCGCGCGGGCCCACACACTCCTGGGCACCGGCGAGGACCCCCTCGCCGGTCTCACGCTCTGGCAGGACGCGGTCCGTATCGCCGCCGCCCAGCCCGGCTCGGGGCTCACCGGCGCGACCCGGGCGCTGTATGCGCAGTTGGCCGCGGCGGCGGACCGTTCCCCGACGGACCTCGCGCGCGCCGCTGCCGCCTGGCGGCAGGGTGGTGCGGAAGGCCTTGCGGTCCTCGAGGATTCCTGGAACCCGCCGGCCGGCCCGTTCGACCAGGCTCGTCCCGCGCTGATGGCTGCGGAACACCCGCCGTTCCGGCCGTCCGCCAACCACCTCACGCACCCCGACGGCCACCTCCAGCTCCGCTACGGACGCGACGGCTACTGGTACCCGTACGAATCCGAACCCGGCCGCGAGGACTGGTGGCCCCGGGGCACGAGGGACCTGGACCCGGTGGGCGCACTGACCGGGTAAGGGCTCGCCCGAGCCCACCTGGCCACGCGCTCCACGCAGGCTCTCAGCCCCGCTTGCCGAAACCGGGCCGCGCGGTCTGCCGCATCGCCCCGCTCAGCCCCGCGGGCTGAAGCCTCGCCCCCGTTCAGCTCGGTGGTCCGAAGCCTGGCTCCGCTGCCGTTCTGCACGGTGGTCCGAAGCCTGGCTCCGCTGCCGTTCTGCACGGTGGTCCGAAGCCCGGCCCCGTTCCCGTTCTGCACGGTGGTCCGAAGCCCGGCCCCGGCCGACTGATGCCCGCCCCCACGGCGCCCTGCTCGTCGCGGCCGGGTTCGCCATCGGCCTGCGGGCCTCGGTGGCACCCCGCCCAGCCATCGAGGGCGATGTACAGCGCTCCGCCCTCGACGCCCGCTCACCCCGCCAAGCCATCGAGGCTGACGCACCCCGCCCGCCCTCGACGCCCGCTCACCCCGCCTCGCCATCGAGGGCGACGCGCAACGCTCCGCCCTCGCCCGCTCACCCCGCCCCATCGAGGACCGCTCACCCCACCCCACCCCCGCCACCCACTCACCCCCGCCACTCGCTCACCCCACCCCGTCACCGAAGCCCGCTCACCCCACCCCGTCACCGCAGCCGCGTGACCGTCAGCAGGTACTCCTTGCGGTTCAGTGGGTTGTGATCCGTTCGCGTCCGCGCGGGTGGTTCGCCGGCGGCCGGGCGGTAGCCGGCGAACGCCGACTCCACGACGCCCTCGCCCCGCGTCAACCCCGGCAGCAACTGGCCCAGTTGATGGAGACTCGCCGCCGGGATCTCGCCCTCCAGCGTGCAGGCCGCACCCCGGATGTCCGGCGGCCTCGGTACGGCCCGCAGCCGGCCGAGCAGCGGAAGCACCGGACCGAGCGTGTCCGCGGGCAGGTCGAGGCGGAAGTGGTGCACCGGTTCCTCGGCCCGCGTGCCGGCCTCCCGCAGCGCGTCCATCAGGACGAGCGGCGTGACCAGCCGGAAGTCGCCCGCCGTACTCGACATGCTCTTGTCGAAGGTGGCGTGCGAGTGGCTCTGGCGCGGCCAGTACCCGCAGTGGGTCATCGTCACCTTGCAGTCGAGGACCCGCCAGCCGAGCAGCCCCTGGCCCAGCGTCTCGTACACCGTCTCCTCGACGGCCTTGAAGAACGCGTAGGGCATGGAGCCGAGTTCGACCTCGAGGCCGAACGACACCCCGCTGCCGGGCGGCGCCGGCTCGACCCGCAGCCCGACCGTGCCGAGGAACGGGAGCAGGTCCTTCTCGTACCCGTACCCGACCCCCAGCGGCCGCTCGACGCAGATCGTGGTCGTCTCACGGAAGGCGACATCGAGTCCGAACTCCTCGGCCAGCGTGGTCTGGATGACCTCCTTCTGCACCTCGCCGTAGAGGGAGAGGTGGACCTCGCCGCGTACCTCGTCCTGGCGCAGGCCGATCAGCGGGTCCTGCTCGGCGAGTTGGGCCAGGGCCAGGTGCAGCGCACCGCGGTCCGTGCCCGCGCCGGGGACCACCAGGGTCTCCAGGGTGGGCGGGGCGAAGTGCTGGTCGGCGGAGTCCTTGCGGGCCGCGCCGACCCAGTCCCCGATCCGTACCTCACCGAGCCCCCACACCTTCGCGATCTCACCGGACCGTACGGAGGAGCGGCGCTCCCCGGCGCCCTCGTGGAAGACCTCGACCGCCGTGACCTTGCCCTCGTGCGCCGCGCCGTCGCGGCCCACCGGGACACGGTCGCGTACACGCAGGGAGCCGGAGAACATCCGTACATACGCGATCTTCTCGCCGGCACCGCCGCGCTCGACCTTGAACACATTGCCCGAGAGCTCGCCGTCCCCCTCGGTCGCGGACGGCAGCAACGTGCGGATGCCGTCCATGAGTTGGGGCAGCCCGGTGCCGGTCACCGCCGAGCCGAAGAACACCGGGTGCACCAGGCATTCCCGGGTCTGCGCCGCGAGCGCGGCGAGCAGCCGCTCGTACGGGACGGCCGCGTCCGATACGTAGGCGGCGAGGAGTTCGTCGTCCTGCTCGGCCAGGACCTCGGTCAGCCGGCGGCGGAACGCGGCGTCCCCGGGACCGTGCGGGAGCGCGCGGGCCCCGCGGGTGCCGATGGCCTCCACCCGGCCCATCGCGGGCGCCGCCGGAGCGAGGCGGCGGGTGATCTGGTCCAGGGTGCGGGCGTACTGCGCACCGCCACGGTCGATCTTGTTGACGAAGACCAGCGTGGGGATGCCGAGGCGGCGCAGCGTCCGCAGCAGGATCCGCGTCTGCGCCTGTACGCCCTCGACGGCCGAGACGACGAGGACGGCGCCGTCGAGCACGCCGAGCGCCCGTTCCACCTCGGCGATGAAATCCGGGTGTCCCGGGGTGTCGATGAGATTGACGGTCACCAGGTCCTCGGGCGGCCCGAGCGGGAACGAGACGACCGCGGACTTGATGGTGATGCCGCGGCGCCGCTCCAGGGCGAGCGAGTCCGTCCGTGTGTTTCCTTCGTCGACGCTGCCGGGAGCGTCGATCACACCGGCGGCGTGCAGGAGCCGCTCGGTCAGGCTGGTCTTACCTGCGTCGACGTGGGCGAGAATGCCCAGATTGAGCGACCGGGTCGGTGATGACACGTAGCGTCATGTCCTTCGAAGAGGGGGTCGGGGTCTGCGTGCGGGACATGAATGTCTGGCGCATTGCCGTTACCTCCTCCGGGGCCGCTTCGTCGCGGCGGACGTCTGCGAGTACAGCAGGGCGTGCAGGGCCGGGCAACTGATTAAGCGGGGGCGACGCATCCGTCCGGCGGGCTCCCGTCGGATCCCGCCTGCTCCCGCCGCGTAACGCGCCGCTCGGCGGGCACCCGGTGCGGACGGGCCCCGTCGGCGGGGCCGTGCCGGTTCCTGAGCCGGCTTACCCACTGCCTCCCGAGGGGATGCGAACCATGCGCGCACTGACCTGGCAGGGCAAGCGGGACGTCCGGGTGGAGACCGTCCCGGATCCGCGGATCGAGGATCCGACGGACATCGTCGTCCGGATCACCTCCACAGGGATCTGCGGTTCCGACCTGCATCTGTACGAGGTGCTCGGCCCCTACCTCGACCCCGGCGACATCCTCGGCCACGAGCCCATGGGTGTCGTGGAGGAGGTCGGCCCCGAGGTGACCTCGCTGGTCCCCGGCGACCGGGTCGTCATCCCCTTCAACGTCTCGTGCGGGGACTGTTTCATGTGCGGCCAGGGCCTGCAGTCCCAGTGCGAGACCACGCAGGTGCGCGAGCGCGGCACCGGCGCCGCACTCTTCGGCTACACGAAGCTCTACGGCCAAGTACCGGGAGGACAGGCAGAGTTGATGCGGGTGCCCTTCGGGGACCGGCTCCCGATCAAGGTGCCGCACGGTCCCGCGGACGACCGGTTCGTGTACCTCTCCGACGTCCTGCCGACCGCATGGCAGGCCGTCGAGTACGCGGCGATCCCGCCCGGCGGCTCGGTGACCGTCCTCGGGCTCGGACCGATCGGCGCGATGGCCGCCCGGATCGCACGGCACCGGGGCGCGGGCCTGGTGGTGGGCGTCGACCTCGTGAACGCGCGCCTCACGCGCGCGGCCGAACACGGAGCGACCGGCCTCGACCTGCGCCGGCACGGCAAGGGCCTCGGCGACGCCATCCGCGACCTCACAGACGGACGCGGCACCGACGCGGTGATCGACGCGGTCGGCATGGAGGCGCACGGCGCACCCATGGCGAAGACCGCACAGCACGCCGTGGGACTGCTGCCCGACGCTCTCGCGGAACGCCTCATGGAGACCGCGGGCATGGACCGCCTCGCCGCCCTGCGGGTGGCGATCGACGTCGTGCGCAGGGGCGGCACGATCTCGGTGTCCGGTGTGTACGGCGGCGCGGCCGACCCGCTGCCGATGCTGACCCTGTTCGACAAGCAGATCCAGCTCAGGATGGGACAGGCCAACGTCAGGCGCTGGGTCGATGACATCCTGCCGCTGCTCACCGACGAGGACCCGCTGGGCGTCGACGCGTTCGCCACGCACCGGCTGCCGCTCGAAGAGGGGCCGCAGGCGTACAAGACCTTCCAGGAGAAGCAGGACGGGATGATCAAGACGCTGCTGATTCCCTGAGATCTGCTGTTTCCCCGGAGCCCCTGGTTCCAGTTCTCCTCGCGCTACCCGCGGCGTCGGCCCGGCCCCCGGTGCGCCGCCACGGCCGCACGGCGCACCGGGCCCCACGCCCGCAGCGCGGCCCGGGCGGCGTTCGCCCCCGGCGCGCCGTGTACACCGCCGCCCGGGTGGGCGGAGGCCGAGGCCAAGTAGAGGCCGCGTACGGGGGTTTCGGGGCGGCCTGTACCCGGCACGGGCCGGAACATCAGCTGCTGGTGCAGCGCGGCCGTACCGCCGTTGATCGCGCCGCCCCGCAGATTGGCGTCCGCCGCCTGGAGTGTGGGCGGCGCGAGGACGCGGCGGGCGCGGATCCGGTCACGGAAGCCGGGGGCGTACCGCTCGACCTGCGCCTCCATCCGCTCGGCCATCGCCTCCTGTTCGGCCTTGTCCCAGCGGCCGGTGATCCGCCCGCCGCCGGCGTCACCGCGGACGTTCTGCGGTACGTGGGTGTACGCCCAGGCGGACTCCGTACCGGCGGGGGAGCGGCTCGGGTCCGCGGTGGTCATCTGGCCGAACAGCAGGAACGGCTCGTCGGGCACCTGCCCCATGGCAAGTTGGGCGGCGTACCGGGTCAGCGCGTCGACCCCGTCGGCGAGATGCACGGTCCCCGCACCGGCCGCTTCGGGAGCGGTCCACGGCACCGGCCGGTCGAGCGCCCAATCCACCTTGACGGTCCCGAAGTCCCAGGCGAAGCGCCGCAGATCGTCGTGGACACGGGAGGGGAGGTGGGACGCGGCGACCAGCTCGCCATAGAGCTGCGGCGCGCTGACGTCGGCAAGGACGGCCTGCCGGGCGCGCACAGCGTCCCCGTCGGCGGTGCGCACGCCCAGCGCCTTGCCGCCGCGCACCACCACCTCGGTGACCCGCCGCCCGCAGTGCACGCTCCCGCCACGGTCCCGCAACCGCGCCACCAGCGCATCGGTGAGCGCGCCCGCGCCCCCGACCGGCACCGGGAAGCCATGGCTCTGGCCGAGCATGCACAGGAGCCAGCCGTACCCGCCGCTGCCCGCGGCCTCCGGGGCGAGGTCCGCGTGCAGCGCATTGCCGGCGAGCAGCAACCCGCCCCCCTCGCCGGCGAACTTCTCCTCGCCCAACCGCCGTACCGGCAGCAGCAGTTCCCGTACGAACCGCAGTCCGCCCGCGGCCCGCACCCGCGCGGCCAGGGCGGCGGCCGGCCGGACCGGGGGGAACGGGGTGAACAGCGCGTCGAGCACGGGCCCGCCCACCCGGTCCCAGCCCCGGCACAGCCCCAGCCACGCCTCGCCGTCGCCCGGCGCGAAGCGGTCGAGGTGGGCGGCCGTCACCGTCCGGTCGCGGTCGAGGACCGCGCACCGGCCGTCGGGCAGCGGATGGGCGAGGACGTGCGAGGCATGGCTCCAGCGCAGCCCGTACCGTTCCAGGCCCAGCGAACCGATCACCGGGGAGGCGGCGGCCAGGGGGTAGAAGGCGCTGAACACGTCGCTCACATAGTCCGGATGCACGTCGCGGTCGCTGCGCACCGCTCCGCCGGGCTCCTCCTGCGCTTCCAGGACGGTGACGCGCAGACCCGCTTCGGCCAGCAGGTTCGCCGCGACAAGACCGTTGGGACCGCTGCCGATCACCACGGCGTCAGGCATCGACGGCTGCCCCCTTCCGGTCCGGCGCCGCGTCCTGCCTGTTCTTGCCTTCCGGCTTGTTCTTCCCTTCCTTCTTCCCTTCCGGCGTCGAGGTCTCGACGACCCGGGCGAGCCTGCTGAGCAGGCGCCGGTGCCGCAGGTGCAGCAGGGTGTCGAGGGCGCTGTTGTGCAGGGCGCCACCCAGGCCGCGCAGCGGATGCTCGTCCAGGACGACCAGGGTGTGCTCGCCCCAGGGGCGGATGTCGAAGGCGATCCGCGCGGTGCCGAAAGGACCGCTGTGGGCCTCGAGTTCGAGCACGCGCGGCGGTTCGTGCCGGCGTACGACCGTGAAGCCCTCGACCTCCTTGGGGCCGAGACGGACCGTGTAGCGCAGCGACGAACCGGGGGCGGGCCAGTCGCCGTCGCCCGGGCAGGTCGAGTGCGTGCCGACCACCCAGTCGCAATAGCGCGCCTCGTCCCGGAGCACCTCCCACAGGGCGTCGGGAGGGCGTCGGATGAGCTGGTGCCGTATGGCCACGGTTGCCTCCAGGCGACTCGGCCGGACTCTGACCGTTCGGTGCTGATCACCGCACGGCTGCCGAGTGACCGCCTGCGCCCGGGCTACACCCGCCGCGCCCGCGCCCAGTGCTGAGTGGTCCGGATCCGTCCGGGTACCCGGCGCACGCGTCGGGGACAACCGGGACCCGGCGCCCCGAACGGAAGGAGCCGGGTCACGTGGCTGCCGAACCGGACCAGGTCGTCGTGATCACCGGAGCGTCGAGCGGAGTCGGCCGTGCCTGCGCGCGGGAGTTCGCCGGCCGCGGGTACGCCCTCGTGCTCGCCGCCCGCCGCGCGGAGGCACTGGAAGAATGCGCCGACGACGTCCGCGGTCGCCACGGCGCCCCGGTGCTGGTGGCGCCCACGGAGGTGACGGACGCCAAGGCGGTGGACGACCTGGCCCGCCATGCCGTCGCCTGCTTCGGGCGGATCGACGTCTGGATCAACAGCGCCGCCGTGGCGGCCTTCGGCCCCCTTGAGGACGTACCCCACGACGTCTTCCGGCACGTACTCGACGTGAACGTGCTCGGCTGCGTCAACGGCGCACGCGCGGCCCTGCGCGTGATGCGCGAGCAGGGGCACGGCACGGTCGTCAACGTGTCCTCAGTGGTGGGCGCCGCCGTCGTCCCGTACAACACCCCCTACGTGCTGTCGAAGGCGGCGGTCCGAGCTTTGGGCGGCAGTCTGCGGCAGGAACTCAGGCTGGCCGGACAGTGCGACGTCCACGTCTGCACCGTGCTCCCGGCGACCATGGACACACCCTTCTTCCGCGACGCGGCCAACTACTCGGGCCGCGCCGTGACTCCGATGGCGCCCGTCTACACCGCACAGCGCGCCGCCAAGACCATCGCGCGCCTCGCGCGGCATCCCCGCAGGGAGGCCTACGTCGGTCCCGCGGGCCGGGTCCTCGGCATCCAGGCAAAGCTGATGCCGGGCTTCGTGGAGCGTGTCATGGCGCATCAGATGGACCGCTCGCACCTCTCCCATACGCGGACGGCACCACCCACCGACGGCAACGTGCTGCGGCCGTCCCCCGAGCCTGCCGCGGAGACAGGAGGCTGGCACGGCCGCAGGCGCACGGCAGTGCGCAGGGCCGGCGCCGCGACCGTGGCATCGGCGCTGGCAGCGGGGGTGTACGCACGGTGGTCGGCCCGGAGGAGGGGCCCCGCCTGACCGTCACGCCCGGCCCTGACTGCCCCTGGTGCGACGCCGGCCCCCCGGCGGCGGGTGCGCAAGTGACAGGCGGACGCACCCGAACGCCCGCCCTCACGTGTCCTGTTCCTTCGGCACCTCCCGCGGCGCGAGCGGCCGCGTGGCCGGACCCTGGAGCACCGAGCCGTCCGGCGCGAAGCGCGAGCCGTGGCACGGGCATTCCCAGGCCGTCTCCGCCGCGTTGAAGGAGACCAGGCAGCCGAGGTGGGTGCAGCGCGCCGAAACGGCGTGCGCGCTGCCCGACGCGTCGCGGTAGACGGCGCAGCGGCTGCCGTCGAGCCGCACCACCGCGCCCGTACCCGGCGCGATCTCGGCGACCGAGTCGACATGTGTGGTACCGATGCGGCCGCCCACGAAGTGCCGTGCCACATCGACCTGTTGCTTCAGGAGCGCGGGCGCTTCCCGTACGGCGATCCACAGCCTGCGCGGGTCGTACAGCGCCGTCCACGGTGGCTCCTCGCCGTGCAGGAGCCGGGTCAGGAGCTGGCCGGCGAGTACGCCGCCGCTCATGCCCCAGCCGCCGAAGCCGGTGGCGACATAGGTGTGGCGGGCGCCCGGATGGTACCGGCCGATCATCGGGACGGTGTCGGTGACGTCGTTGTCCTGCGCCGCCCAGCGATAGGCGGTCGGTCCGACGGAGAAGTGCGCGCCCATCCACTTGTCGAGCCGCGCGAAACTGGCGGCCGGATCGCCCTCCCCCGGCGTGAAGCTCTCACCTGTCACGATCAGGAGCCGTCCACCGTCGCCGAACGGGGCGGTCCGCACAGACCGCTTGCCGTAGTCCTCGGTGAGGTACATGCCGGCCGGATCCTGGCCCGCGGCCAGGGGCGCGGCGACGACGAGTTCACGGCGGGGCGAAAGGCGTGCGAACAGCAGCGCACGGTCGAAGACCGGATAGTGCGTGGCGACGACCACGTCGCGCGCGGTCACGGTGTGCCCGGTCTCGGTCGTGACCCGGCACGGGGAACCTTCGTGCAGTCCGGTGACCCGGGTCCGTTCGTGGATCACTCCGCCGCGCGCCCGGAGGTCCTCGGCCAGGGCGAGGAGATAGGCGCGCGGATGGAACTGGGCCTGGCCCTCCACGCGTACCGCCCCCGCCACGTCGAAGGGCAGCCCTGTCTCCTCGACGTAATGGGCGTCGAGCCCCGCGGCCCGTGCGGCGTCCGCCTCCGCCCGCAGCACGGAACGGTTCTCCGGCCGGGTGCTGTACGTGAAGGCCGGGCGCCTCTCCCACGCGCAGTCCACCTTCAACTCGGCGCTGACGGTGGCGATGCGCTCGACGGCGCCCACCTGGGAACGGGCGTACAGGCGCGCGGCCTGCTCGCCGCGCGTGCTCAGGAGCCGGTCGTAGAGCAGCCCGTGCAGGGCGGACACCTTGGCGGTGGTGTGGCCGGTGACCCCGGCGGCGATGCGGTCGGCCTCCAGGACGACGACGTGCAGCCCGGTGCGGGCCAGCTCCCAGGCGGTGCTGAGCCCGGCGATACCGGCGCCGATGACCACGACGTCCGTCTCGGTGTCGGCGGTCAGCGGCGGCAGGTCCGTCGTCGGGCTCGCCGCCATCCAGTACGACTCGTCGCGGCCGGGCAGCGTCTCTTCGGCGAAGGTGTGGTGTGCGCTCATCCGGACTGAGTGCCTCGATTGCCGCAGAAGATGCCCGCAACCGGCGTACGGGCGTGTCCTCGGGCCTGTGACAAAGGTGACGCGTCGGTCACCGCGCCCGGGCCGCGGACGTGCGGCCCCGCGTCAGCAGCGCGCCGAGCGCGATCATGCCGAGCCCGAGACCGAAGTGCAGCCAGTCGTCCGCCGTGTTCACGGGCACGAAGTTGGCGCTGTCGCCATGGCCGACGAACAGGCCGTACAGCCACAGGACGAGGTAGACGGCGCCTCCGGCGAGGAGGTAGGTGCGGGCACCGGAGGCGGTGCGGGCCAGCGCGACCCCCGCGACACCGAACAGCAGATGGACCAGATTGTGCAGGACGGACACCTGGAAGATGCCGAGGAGTTCGGCCCCCGACTCGTGCGAGGCGAACTTCATGGTGTCGTAGTCCGTGGTGATCCCCGGAATGAAGCCGAGGATTCCGACCAGCAGGAATACCGCGCCGACAAGGAGCGCCGCCTGCTGGACGGGAGTACGGGCGCCGCCGGTCGCGGGCGCGTGCGAAGCCATCACAACTCGTTCCCTTCCTCGGGGACGCTCCGGCGAGCGCCCGGGCCCACGAGTACCCCGGTGCGGCCGTGGCATGGGCACCCGGGCGGCGGGTACCCGGCGGCTTCCGCCGTCCCGTCGTCCCGTCGTCCTGTCGTCCCGTCGTCCGTCGGCCGAGGAGGCCCGCATGACGTTCAACCCGCTGGAGCAGCGGGGCATCCCGCTGGACCGCCAGTTGCGCAACTGGCGCGAAATGGATGTCGAGCCGATCGACCCCGACCACTGCGACCCGTACACCAGGTGCCGGATCATCGCCATGAACGGGATCGAGACCGAGGCGGTGATGTTCAGTCACCAGTTCGCCCGGCACTGTCCCGATCCCGAGGTCAAGAGGCAGCTGGCGCAGGTCCGTTACATCGAGCAGCAGCAGCAGAAGGTCGTCAACTGGCTGCTGCCCGGCCTCTCCTCGGTCCTGGAGACCACCATCGCCTACGAACAGGTCGCGGTGGACCTGACCGCGTGGGTGGCGAGGGCGGAGCCCGATCTGTATCTGCAGCAGGCCTACCAGTTCGGTGTGCTCGAGGACTTCGACCATCTGTACCGGTACGCGAACCTCTACGAGATGATCGAGCACCGCAAGGCGGACGCGATCGTGGAAGGCCTGACCGAGGTGATGCCGGGCCGGCCCACCAAGTTCCACCACCGCCACCCCGAGGACAACGTCCGCGAACCGTACGACCGTACGACGGCGAACCCGCTGTCCAAGCTGCACGCGCTGACCATCATGTCCGCCGAGCAGCAGACCATGAACTTCTACATGAACGTCGGCCCCCAGTACATGGAGCCGATCGCCCGCCAGCTGTACCAGGAGATCGCCCTCATCGAGGAGGAGCACGTCACCCACTACGAGTCCCTGGTCGACCCGGGGGAGACCTGGTGGGAGCAGCTCGTCACGCACGAGTACAACGAGTGCTACCTCTACCACTCCTTCATGGAGCAGGAGTCCGACCCGCGGGTGAAGGCGATCTGGGAGCTCCACCTGAACATGGAGCTCGAACACCTGCGTATCGCCTGCGACTTGATGCGCCGGCACGACGGCCGCGAACCGCAGGAGATCGTCGCGCCCCAGCTGCCGCCCGTGCTCACCTTCGAGCCGAACCACGGGTACGTCCGCGAACTGCTCGACACCCAGATGGACCTGACGACGCTCGGTACCGGCTACGTGCAGGAGGCGCACGAGCGGTTCCAGAAGCTGCAGGAGCAGATCCACGGCGGCGAGGAGCCCCCCAGCGAACGCGTGATGGCGCAGCACCGGCAGCTCTTCGGCGGCGAGTACCGCTCGCAGCCCTCCGGTGAGCACCCGGATATGGCCTCGCGCGAACGGAAGGAGTGAGCGATGTCGCAAGCCCCCGAAGCACCTGACGCCCGCGTGGCCCCCGAATCCTCCGAAGATGCCGTGGCCCTGCTGATGCGGCAGCACGGTGACATCCGCAATCTCTTCGACGAGGTCGAGAAGACCTCGGGCGAGGCCCGCGCCGATGCCTTCCGCCGCCTGGTGCATCTGCTCGCCGTGCACGAGACGGCCGAGGAGGAGGTGCTGCACCCCATGGCGCGCACCGCCTACGCCGGCGCCGAGAAGGTCGTCGAGAAGCGGCTCGCCGAGGAGAAGGAGGCCAAGGAGCTCCTGTCCCGCCTGGACGGCATGGACACCGAGGACCCGAAGTTCCTGCCGCAGCTGCTCACCCTGCGCACCGAGGTGATGAAGCACGCGCGCGCCGAGGAACGCTACGAGTTCCTGCACATCCGCAGGAACTCGAGTCCCGCACAGCTCGCCACGATGGCCAAGGCGCTGCGGGCCGCGGAGGCGACGGCGCCCACCCATCCCCACCCGGGCGTCGAGTCCGCCACCAAGAACGCCCTGCTCGGCCCGGTCGCGGCGATCGTGGACCGCACGCGCGACGCGGTACGGAAGGCCATGGGGCGTTGACGGGGCACGGAAGGTCCCTGCGCGGCGGAGTCCTCGGCGGGGTCGGGCTCGCGGCCTTCGTCGACGAGGTGGTGTTCCATCAACTGCTGCACTGGCACCACTTCTACGACAAGGCCTCCAGCGAGGCCGGCCTCGTCTCCGACGGGATCTTCCATGCCTTCGGCTGGCTGGCGATGGTGTCCGCGGTGTTCCTGTTCGCGGACCTCAGACGCCGCGGCACGCTGGCGAGGACCGCCTGGTCGGCGGGGCTCTGCCTCGGGCTCGGCGGCTTCCAGCTGTACGACGGCACCTTCCAGCACAAGGTCCTGGAACTCCACCGGATCCGCTACGACGTGGAGTTGGCTCCGTACGACTGGACCTGGAACACCATCGCCGCCCTGTTCCTGATCGCCGGTGCGGTGCTCCTGGTCCGGGCCCGGGGCCGCCGATGACGGCGGTCCTCGGGTGGGCGGTGGCGGTGTGCTGCCTGGGGTACGTGGGCGCGGCGGCCCGGCTGCGCACGCGCGGGGACGCTTGGTCGCTCGCACGGACCGCGTCGTTCTGCGCGGGCGGCGCGGTCGTCGTCGCCGCGCTCTCCGCCCCCTGGGACGCGTGGCCGCCGTTCACCGGCCACATGGCCGCGCATCTGGCCCTCGGGATGGTCGCTCCGCTGCTGCTCGCCGTGGGCCGGCCGGTCACCCTGGCGCTGCGCGCCCTGCCCGTCGCACCGCGGCGCGCTCTGCTCGGCTGCGTCCGCTCGCGGGCCGCGGCCCAGCTGATGTGGCCGCCCTTCGCCGCGCTCGTCCACACCGCGAGTCTGTGGGCGCTGTACCGGACGCCCGTCCTCGCGGCCGTACACCACAGGCCGTGGGCGCATCTGCTGGTCTCGGTCCATCTCCTGCTTTCCGGGCTCCTGTTCACGTTCGCGGTGCTGGCCGCGGAACCGGTGCGGCACCGCACCGGAACCGCCCTGCGCGCCGGGGCGCTGCTCGCCGCCTCGGCCGCACACGGCGTCCTGGCCAAATCCCTGTACGCCACGGCCCCGCCCGGCACGGCGTACCGCCCGGACGATCTGCACGCCGGCTCCCAACTCATGTACTACGGCGGGGACATCACCGGCATCGCCCTCGCGGTGCTGCTCGCCCACCAGTGGTACGCGGCCGGCGGCCGGGCCCTGCACCGCGAGCGCCGCCACGCACTCGGCGGGGCGCGACCCGGGGCCGCCGCGCTGCGGGATTGACCCCTGCCCGCCGGGGTACGCGCCACTCCCCACCCCGTCCGTACGGAGAGGCTGCCCAGGCATGAGCGTGATCGAGGGCTCGGTCGAGGTCGACGTGCCGATCAGGACGGCCTACAACCAGTGGACCCAGTTCGAGAGTTTCCCCCGGTTCATGGACGGCGTGGAGCGGGTCGACCGGCCGCAGGCCACCTTGTCGCACTGGGTGACCCGCATCGCCGGTGTGACCCGCGAGTTCGACGCGAAGGTCGTCGAGCAGCGCCCCGACGACCTGGTGGCCTGGTGCAGCCTGGACGAGCCCGACCACGCGGGGACGGTGAGCTTCGAGCCCCTCGGCGAGAGCCGCTGCCGGGTGACGTACCGCCTCGAATTCGCCCCGCAGGGCCTGCTTGAGCGGGCCGGTGACGCGATCGGTCTGGTCCGCAGGCAGGCCGAGGCCGGTCTGCGGGGCTTCAAGGAGTACATCGAGGGCCAGGGCAGGGAGACCGGCGCGTGGCGCGGCACCATCAGCGGCGGCCAGGTGAAGCCGCACGCCGGCCACCGGCCACGGCCGGTGCCGCACTGGCCCACCGGCTGAAGCGACGCCGGGCCCCGAGGAGAGCGGAGACCGAGCGCAAGGCTCTGACTCACTGGAGCCGACGAGACCGAGCGAAAGGCTGACGCGGTGCGAGAGTCATCGACTGCAGACCCGGGCGGCGAGCACGCGAGGGTCACGCCGCCGAAGACGTGGGCGGCCGGTGTCCCGGCCGTCGCCGAGGCGCTCCGGTACTCCCTGTCCGAGACGTCCCCGCGGCGTGCGGGCCGCAATCTGCTCGACCTGAACCAGACCAAGGGCTTCGACTGCCCCGGCTGCGCCTGGCCCGATCCGGAGCCGGGCGAACGGCACGTCAACGAGTACTGCGAGAACGGTGCGAAGCACACCAACGACGACGCCACCTCCCGACGTATCACCCCCGAGTTCTTCGCGCGCCATTCCGTCTCCGAGCTCGCGGGGGCCTCCGACCGCTGGCTGAACCAGCAGGGGCGGCTGACGCACCCCATGGTCAAACGGCCCGGCTCCGACCACTACGAGCCCATCAACTGGCATGACGCGCTGGGGCTGCTGGCCGCGGAGCTACAGGCTCTCGGCACCCCCGACGAGGCGGTCTTCTACACCTCGGGCCGGGCCGGCAACGAACCCGCGTTCGTACTGCAGCTCTTCGCCCGCGCGCTGGGCACCAACAACCTGCCGGACTGCTCCAACCTGTGCCACGAGTCCAGCGGCACCGCGCTCCACCAGACGCTGGGCATCGGCAAGGGCGATGTGAGCCTGCCCGACCTCCACCACGCCGACCTCGTCCTCACCCTGGGCCAGAACCCGGGCAGCAACCACCCCCGGATGCTGTCCGCGCTCGAAGTGACCAAGCGCAGGGGAGGGGAGATCGTCGCCGTGAACCCGCTGCCCGAAGCGGGTCTGATGCGCTTCAAGAACCCGCAGAAGCCGAGCGGTGTCGTCGGCCGCGGCACCAATATCGCCGACCAGTTCCTCCAGATCCGCCTGGGCGGAGACCTCGCCCTGTTCCAGGCCCTGAACCTCCTGTTGCTCGAAGCCGAGGAGGCCGCGCCCGGCACGGTCCTGAACCGCGCCTTCATCGAGGAACACACCGACGGTTTCGAGAAGTTCGCCGGCCATCTGCGCCGCACCGTCTCCTGGCCGGACGTCCTGGCCGCGACAGGCCTCGCCCGCGCACAGATCGAGGAGCTGCGGGACCGGGTCATCGCCGGCGAACGGATCATCGTCTGCTGGGCGATGGGCCTCACGCAGCAGAAGCACGCGGTGCCCACCATCCGCGAACTGGTCAACTTCCTTCTGCTACGGGGCAGCATCGGCAAACCCGGCACGGGCGTGTGCCCGGTCCGCGGACACAGCAACGTCCAGGGCGACCGGACCATGGGCATCTGGGAGCAGATGCCGCAGGACTTCCTCGACGCGCTGGAGCGGGAGTTCTCCTTCAAGCCGCCCACCGAGCACGGCCTGGACACGGTGAACGCGATCCGCGCCATGGCCGAAGGACGGATCAAGGTCTTCCTCGGGCTCGCGGGCAACTTCGTACGCGCCACGCCCGACAGCGACTTCACCGCGGACGCCGTACGCCGCTGCCGCCTCACCGCGCATATCTCCACGAAGCTCAACCGCTCCCACACGGTTTGCGGCGAGACCGCGCTGATCCTGCCCACCCTCGGCCGCAGCGAGCGGGACTGCCAGAGCGGCGGCGAGCAGTTCATCACCGTCGAGGACTCCATGAGCCAGGTGCACGCCTCGGCGGGGCAGCTGGAGCCGGCGTCGAAGCACCTGCTCAGCGAGGTCGCGATCCTCAGCAGGCTCGCCCGCCGCACGCTCGGCGACCAAGTGCCCGTCCCCTGGGAGGAGTTCGAGGCGGACTACGGTCATATACGGGACCGGATCGCAAGGGTCGTGCCGGGCTTCCGCAACTTCAACTCCCGGGTGGCCAAGCCCGGCGGCTTCGGTCTGCCGAACCCGGTCAACGACGGCGTCTTCCCCACGCCCAGCGGCAAGGCGCAGTTCACCTGCAACGACTTCGAGGCGCCGGGCACACCCGAGGGGCATCTCCTGCTCCAGACGCTGCGCTCGCACGACCAGTGGAACACCGTCCCGTACACCATGAACGACCGTTACCGGGGCATCCACGGCTCGCGCCGCGTCCTCCTGGTCAACCCGGCCGACCTGCGCGCCCTCGGTTTCGACGGGGGCGACCTGGTGGACGTGATCAGCGTCTGGCGCGACGGCACCGAGCGGCGTGCGGCGGGCTTCCGGCTCGTCCCGTACGCGACGCCGCCGGGCTGTGCGGCCGCGTACTACCCGGAGACCAACGTCCTCGTGCCGTTGGACAGCGTGGCCGACCACAGCAACACACCGACCTCCAAAGGCATCGTGATCCGCCTCGAACCGCGCTCCAAGGCACCGTGAGCGGCCTCGCCGCACCCGCGGTGCGGGGTGGCGACCTCTCCCGTCTTCGGGCCCCTGCTTTCCGCAGGCCTCCCGCACGCTTGCCGTCTGCCGGCACTACTCCTGCTGTACGTCTTCGCCGCCGTCATCCCCTTCCCCCGGAGCCGGCCGCCGCCGCAGTGCCGGCAGGACCGGCAGCACCGCCGCCGCCTGGGACGGGGCGGGCGCCGGTGCGCGCCGGCATACGAGGGCATCGGGATCCGTGGCCGGTACCTGGAGGCTGTAGCCCTCGGGGCAGGAGGGTCCCGCCTCGCCGCGCGGGCCCTGCGCGCCCTCGGGACCCACGGGTCCGGCCGGTCCCGGGTCGCCCCGCTCACCCTTCGTACCGCCGTCGCCGGGCGGCCCCGCGGGACCGGCCGGACCCATGGCGCCGTCCGCGCCCGCCGGTCCGGGGGCGCCACCGGCCCCCGGATCGCCCGAGGGGCCGGGCGCACCGTCCGCACCGGGGGGACCGGAAGGGCCGACGGGCCCGCGCTCTCCCCGCGCCCCGCTCGCGCCCGCCTTGCCGCTCGCGCCCGCCCTGCCGGGAGCGCCGGGGCTTCCGGCCGGTACGCGCACCCGCGCCAGCAGATCGTCCACCGCCTCCGACGGATCGGGCGCGGCCGGGGTTTCGCCCGCCGCCGAGACCTGGCGGCGCAGCGTGCGGACGTCCTCGGCGAGCGTCGACAGGGCCTCGCCCCTGCGCGTCGCCTCCTGCGCGAGACGGTCGGCCCGGCGCTCGCCCTCGTCGATACGGGCCCACAGGATGACGGCGATCCCGGACAGCGCGATCAGGAGGCAGACGAGGAAGATCTTGCGCCAGCGCAGCGCGAGCAGCCGCTCGATGCGGTTGGTCACGGGTGCCTCCGGGGGCGGGCGGGAGCCGAAGCGGGGGTGGCGCGATGGGCGCCGCGGGGGAGGAGGGCGGTGTGGTCCACGCTCCCGGGAAGCGGAGCGGCGGCGCGCGGCGCACCTCCCGGATACGGGACACGGCGTCGTACAGGAGGAATCAATGCGGACCTCCGAGCCGGTGTACGTCGAGGCGCAGCCGGGCGATCTCCGTCTGATCGGCCGCGTGCAGACTGGCCAGTTCGGCGATGCGGGAGTCGCGTTCGGCGACCTGGCGTTCGAGCCGGTCGCGTTCCGCCTGTAATCGCTCCGTCAGGCTCGAATATCCGGTCAGCGCGTTCTCGCCGCGCTTGCCGAGGTATGCCACCAAGGCCGCGCCCAAGACCCCCACGCAGGCCAAGGTCGAGCCGAGCAGGGTGGTGCCGGCATCCAAGGAGTGCCTCCTACTTGGCCACCGGATTGTGCCGGTGTGAACTCTCGGCGGAACAACGAGCGCGGAGCGAACTTGTTTGCTCCGATGTGCCCGGTACATCCGGAAGTGTGCTGACGGTGCGTCACTTCCGGTGCGTCAGCGAGGGGCTCCGCGGCCGGATCCGGTGGGGTTCCTGCGTACGGACGGCGGGTCTCTTGCGTACGGATCCGGCGGGCGCCCCGCGCGCGACCGTGTGGGATGTGCCGGACGTGGTACCCGGCCGGCATGAAGGCAGCGACCAAGGTGCGCGGTTGGCTTGACGGACTCCGCAAGGGATGGGGCTCCGGGCCCCGGCCCGCGGCCACGCCCCGGGAGAGCGACGTCGCGCAGGACGCGGCCGTCGCGGGCTCCCGGCCGGCCGGCGGTGAGCGGCCCGGGGAGGACCGGCCGGGAGACGAGGGCACCCGGGGGTCGACCACCGGCAGCGGGCCCAGCGGGCGGCCGGTGGGCCGGGTGGCCGGTGAGGACGCCGGCGACGTGGGGGAGAGCGGGGCGGAGGCGCGCGGAGAGCGCTGAGACGAAGCGATGACGCGGGCGACCTGACGTGGACCCTGCCGGATGACGCGGGCGAACGGACGCGGACGAACCGAGTGCTGACGCAGGTGAAGCGCCCGAGCTCAGGCCGCCGGTGCCTCGAAGCCGTGCACCGAAGCGTCGCGTACCGTCCGTCCCAGCTCGCCCGGGCGTATCGCCGCGCGCGTGCCTGCTTCGAACGCGCCCCGTACCAAAGGCAGTTGTTCAAGGCGGGGCGACAGGGCGGCGAGAGCGATGGCCGCGATCACACCCGTCCACGCGACCGGACCCAGCGGAGTGCAGCCGAAGAAGTGGCTGACGCCCGGGGTCTGCACCAGCGCGGCGAGCACCGCCGCCGAGCCCAGTGCCGTGACCCACACCAGCGGGCTGTGCCGCCGGCCCGCAAGGGTCTGGACGAGCTGGGCGCCGACCACTCCGCACAGCGCCATCGTGCTCGACCGCCGGACGGTGCCCGGCGTGAACCGGCCGATCAGATACGCGGTCACCGCCCCCAGGCATGTGGTCACCCCGCGCCGGCGGATCTGCCGCAGCAGCGGCTCGCCGAGAAGGTGCGTGCCCATCGGCCGCGCCGCCTGCCGGGCGCTGCTCTCGTCGTCGCTCGGCGTCACCGCCACGGCCAACGCAGGGAACATGTCCGTGAGCAGATTGACCAGGAGCAACTGCCGCGTGGAGAGCGGCGAGGCGCCCGAGACCAGGGTGCCGAGCACGCTGAACCCGACCTCGCCCGCATTGCCGCCGATCAGGATGCTGATCGCGTCGGCCACGCTGCGCCACAGCGCGCGTGCCTCGTCCACGGCGTCGGCCAGGACCGACAGATCGCCGTCCGTGAGCACGATGTCGGCCGCGCCCCGTGCGGCGGCCGAGCCGCGGGTCATGAGGGCGACGCCCACGTCCGCGGCGCGGATGGCGGCGGCGTCGTTGGCGCCGTCCCCGGTCATCGCCACGACCCGCCCCGCTTCCCGCAGCGCCTCGACGACGTGGAGCTTCTGCTCGGGCGCGACCCGGGCGACGACCTCCGCCCGGTGCAGCGCCGCGGCGCGGTCGCCGCGGTCCATGGCGAGCAGCTCGTCCCCGGTGATCACCTCCGTGTCCTCGGACCAGCCCAGCTGGACGGCGACCGCGTGCGCGGTGCGCGGATGGTCGCCGGTGAGCATCACGGGCAGGACGCCCGCGTCCCGCAGCCGCGACAGAAGGGCGGCGGAGGTGGGGCGGGGGACATCGGCCAGGGCGAGCAGGCCCTTGAACTCCAGGTCCTGGAGCGGGTCTTCGAGCCCGCGGCCCCGGGCGGTGGCCACGGCGAGCACCCGCAGGCCCTCGCCGGCCAGGCGCTGTGCCGCCTCGGAGGCGTGCGCGGGCAGGTCGCGGCAGGCCCGCAGGACGACCTCGGGCGCCCCCTTCACCACGAGGACGTCATCGGCTCCGTTGCGTCCCGTGGCGGCGGCATAGCCGCGGCTCGCCTCGAACGGCAGCTCCTCGCGCGCCTCCCACACATCGTCCCCGGGCGCCGCGGCGAGCACCGCCTCGTCGGTGGCATGCCGTGGCCGCCGCCCGTCGCCTTGGTCCGGCTGCGGGCAGGCCCGGGCGGCCAACGTCCTCACCTCTACGGTGTGTTCGTCCTCCGCTCCGTACAGCGTGCCGTCCGCCGTGGCGACGCGTACGAGATGCAGCCGGTTCTCCGTGAGCGTCCCCGTCTTGTCGAAGCACACCGTGTCGACCCGGCCGAGCGCCTCCAGGGTGCGGGGCGTCCGCACGAGCACGCCCCGGCGCGAGAGCCGCCGTGCCGCCGCCATCTGGGCCACGGTCGCGACGAGGGGCAGACCCTCGGGCACGGCCGCGACGGCCACCGCGACCCCGCTGCTCACGGCGCGCCGCAGCCCCGTGCCGCGCAGCACGGCCAGACCGCTCACGGCCGCGCCGCCGAACAGCGTCAACGGCAGCGCCTTGCGCGTCAGTTCCTGCAGCCGGGCCTGGACTCCGGCGGCCGGCGGGGTGCGGGCGGCGAGGGTGGCGGCCCGCCCCGCCTCGGTGCGCTCGCCCGTGCCCACCACCACGGCCGTGGCCTCGCCGGCGACCACGGTGGTCCCCTCGAAGACCATGCAGTGGCGTTCCGCCACGGGGGCGTCCGGCGTCGGACCGGTCCCCTTGCCGACCGGCAGGGACTCGCCGGTCAGCGAGGACTCGTCGACCTCGAGACCCTCCTGCTCCACGATCCGCGCGTCCGCGGGGACGACGTCGCCCGCGACGAGGACGATCCGGTCGCCGGGCGCCAGGCGGGCCGCGTCCGTGGTCAGGGCTCCGTTCGCCCCCGGTCCGGCTGCCCCCGCTCCGTTCGCCCCTGTTCCGGCCGCGACTTTCCGCGCCTTCGGTTTCTGCTCCGCCGCGAGGCCGGCGAGCGCCTGCTCGGCCCGCAGCCGCTGGATGCCGCCGGCCAGCGCGTTGAGATCCATGGCGCCCACCACCAGGAGCGCGTCCACGACCGAGCCGAGCAGCGCGGAAGCGGCCGCACCCGTGGCGAGCACCGGCGTGAGCGGATCGTCGAGCTCCTTGCGTACGGCGCCGGTCAGTTGCAGCGTCCAGCGCGCGGGGGCCAGCAGGGGCGAGCCGAGCGTGGCGCGGGTGCGCCGGCCGGCCGCCGCGCGCCATCGTTCGACGGCCGACGGCTCCGCGGCCGCCCGCGCGAGCCGGGCCTCGGCCTCGTCGACGGTCAGCTCGTGCCACGGCACGCGCGCACGCGGCTTCGGCGGGCGGGCCCGCGCCACCTCGGCGGCGGACCGCAGGCCGCCGAACAGGGCGAGTGAGGCGGCGGAGTTCACCGGAGCGTGCCGCGTGCCGGGCAGGGCGGGCCAGGAGCGCGGCCGTGTGCCGGCCGCGACCATCAGTCCGGACAGGGCGGCGCCGGCCCGCGCGAGCATCAGGGACCGGCTGCCCACGCTCCGGGCCGCCGGGATCGCGGCCACGAGCCGCCACACATCGGTGAGTCCGCCGCGCGCGAGCACATCCGCGCCCCACGCCACGGCGGAGTCCGCGTCGGTGACGGCGACGGCGATGTCCCCGGCCAGCAGGCCCCGCAGCACCTCCTCGTCACCGGAGGCGGGCACCCGTGCCACGGTCATGACCGTCCGCCCCTCGTCGTGCAGTCCGGACACGATCCGCTCCAACGGCCGCCCCCGCGGGGCCACTTCATCGGCCACGGAGGTGAACTCGGACAGCGCCGGATCGCTGGTGAGCACCACATGCAGCCCCGCTCGCCGGGCCGCGTCGAGCACGGCCTCCGTCAGCGGATCGGCCTCGGGCTCTTCCCGTACGGGGGCAGTCTCCGCGGCGGTGCCGATACGAGCACCGGCACCGATACAGGCACCGGCATCGACACCGGCACCAGCACCGGCATCGAGACCGGCACCGGGATCGAGACCGGCACCGGCATCAGCACCGGTCCGCGTCGCATCCCGTCCCCGCAGCGCCCCCGCCTCCAGAACCAACGTGTCCACGAGCTCGAGCCGCCGCAGCCGGCGCGCATCGCGTACGAGCACGCCGTCGCGCGCCAGCCCCAGGCCGAGTACGGAGCCGAAGGCCGCCGGTCCGTACCGTGCCGCCTTCGGCGAGCCGGCGAGCACCGCCTCCGCGGCCTCGCGCAGATCGTGTTTGACCAGGAGCGCCGCCGCGGCCCCCGCCCCGCTGCCCGCGCCCGCCGCGGCCGCGTACTCCTGGGCGGGCGTCACACGCAGCGCGGGCCGCGCGGCACCGGGCTCGCCGACGCTGCGCCGTCCCGGCGCGCACACCTCGTCGTGCGCGGTCTCGAAGAGCGCCGCACGCGCCGTCGCCTCCGCCAACTGGCCGGTGCGCAGCGCCGCGTCGAGCACCAGCGCCACAGGGGACTGGCCCGCTCCGTGGGCCGCGGCGTTGGCCGCCGCGAGCACCAGATCGCGCCCCGTACGGCCGAACCGACCGCGCAAGGCGGCTCGCGCCCGCGGGCTCTCCCGCAGCAGCGTCACCCCCGCGGTGACCAGGCGTGAAGAGGCGGGCAGTCGTAGGGCGAGCCCCGCCACGGCCCCCGCCACCCCCGCGGCGTCCAGGGCCAGCGCGGCCGCCGCCGTGCGGACCTCGCGTACGTCTCCCGGATGGGTGAGCTCCTCGTCCAGGACGTCCTCGGTCAGCTCCAGGCCGTGCTCGGCGAGGAGTTGGAAGACCTCCTCCAGTACGGACTCGGTGTCGGCGCCGGAGGCCAAGGAGAGCACCACCCGCTCAAGACCTTCGTCCCAGTGCACCTGCCGGATCGCGGGATGCCGCGCGATCCGGCCCGCCGCCCGCCGGGCGGCCGCCCCGAGCCGGTCCCGCCTGCGCCCCGGGGTGCTCGACCGCAGCGGGACGTGCACACGGGAGCCCGCCCGCCAGCCGGGACCGTGCCCCGGCAGCGCGCCGGCCGCGACGTGCTCCACCCGGACCGCCGCGGTGCCCACGGCCGCCGTCGCGTTCGCGGCGGCCCGCAGCGCACCCGTCGTCATCCCGGCGGCCGCACCCACGAGCGAGGCCGGTCGAAGCCGCCGAGGCATGCCGAAGTCCATGTCCGTCCCTCACCCGAGCCCGCTGTCGTACGAAGTGGTGTGCGCGGCCGAGTGATCCGATGGGCCCTGACGAAACCCGCGCCGCCGCACAGGCGGCCTCGGCGGTATCCGGGCCGGTCAATTTGGTAAGGCACTTGACGAATCCCCGTCCGCAGCCGGGAGAATCCACAGGAGAGCGGCCTTCCGACGAACTGTGCCCGTATGAAGGGGACCACGACATGAGCAGCCTGCCGACCGGTATCGACCCTGCGTGGCTGCCCGACGAGGTGCTGCGGGACGTGGGTTCCCGGCGCGTTCTGGTGCGGGGGGAGGGGCCTTTGGCCGACACGCTGCGGGGCGAAGTCGCTTACGCCTGCCGGAAGTTCGGCGGCGCTCAGGTGACGGGCGACGCGTCGCACGACCTCTGCTTCGACCTGGCCGAGGGGGGTGACGAAGGCCCCGAGGGGTTCACCTTGGAGCGCCGCCCCGGCCTGACCATGGTCACCGCGGCCGACCCGGCCGGGCTCCTGTACGGCTGGTTCCATGTGGTCCGCCTCGGCGAGTCCGCCTTCACCACCGCGCCCGCGCAGACGCACCGGCCGGCCGTCGCGCTGCGCATGCTTGACCACTGGGACAACGTCTCCGTCCATCCCGTGATGGGCCAGGTCGAGCGCGGGTACGCGGGCGGCTCGCTGTTCTGGCAGGACGGGCGGGCCCGCGGCGACATGGCCCGGGTGCGTGCGTACGCGCGGCTGCTCGCGTCCTGCGGGATCAACGCCCTGAGCGTCAACAACGTCAACGTCGGTCCGGTCGAGGCCCGGCTGCTCACCGACCGTATCGAGGAAGTCGCCGCGCTGGCCGACGAGTTCAGGGTGTACGGGCTGCGCGTCCACCTCTGTGTCAGCTTCGCCGCGAGCATGCTGCTCGGCGGTCTCGACACCGCCGACCCGCTCGACGAGCGGGTGCGGGCCTGGTGGCGGGAGGCCGCCGACCGCGTGTACGCGCACATCCCCGACTTCGGCGGCTTCGTCGTCAAGGCCGACTCCGAGGGCCAGCCGGGCCCCTTCGCGTACGGCCGCAGCCACGCCGACGGGGCGAACCTCCTCGCCGACGCGCTGGCTCCGCACGGCGGCACGGTCCACTGGCGGGCCTTCGTCTACAACCACCGCCAGGACTGGCGCGACCGGACCACGGACCGTGCGCGCGCCGCGTTCGACCACTTCGCCCCGCTCGACGGTCGGTTCAGGGACAACGCGGTCCTCCAGGTCAAGCACGGACCGGTCGACTTCCAGGTCCGCGAGCCCGTCTCGCCGGTCATCGGCGCCATGCCCCGCACCCGCGTGGCCGTGGAGCTGCAGGTCACCCAGGAGTACACCGGGCAGCAGCGGCACGCGTGCGCGCTCGCGCCGATGTGGGCCGAGGTCCTCGGTTTCCGGCCGGAGGGTGAACAGGGGCCGAGTGTGGGCGAGTTGGCCGCGAGCGGAGGCCTGGTCGCCGTGTCGAACGCCGGCGACGACCCTTTCTGGACCGGCCACCCCCTCGCCCAGTTCAACCTCTACGCCTTCGGCCGCCTCGCCTGGCAGCCCGACGCCGACCCCGGTCGACTCCTGGACGAATGGCTGGAGTCGACGCTCACCCCCGCGCGGACGGACGACCCGGAGCGGCTGCGCGCCGGGGTGCGGTCCGTCCTGGCCGGCTCCTGGGCCACGTACGAGAAGTACACCGCCCCCCTCGGCGTGGGCTTCATGGTGCAGCCCGGTCATCACTACGGGCCGAGCGTCGACGGCTACGAGTACAGCCCTTGGGGCACGTACCACTTCGCCGACCGGGACGGCGTGGGCGTCGACCGCACCCGGGCGACCGGGACCGGGTACACGGGCCAGTACGCGAAGCCGTGGTCCGAGACGTACGAGTCACCGGAGACCTGCCCCGACGAGCTGCTCCTCTTCTTCCACCACGTCCCGTACGGGCATGTGCTGCACAGCGGGAAGACCGTCGTCCAGCACATCTACGACACGCACTTCGAGGGAGTCGAGGAGGCCGAGGCCGCGAGGGAGCTGTGGTCCTCCCTCGCGGACCTGGTGCCGGAGGCCTGGCACGCACGCGTGGCCGAGCGGTACGAGGAGCAGGTGCGCTCGGCCCGCGAGTGGCGCGACCAGGTGAACAGCTACTTCCTGCGCAAGTCCGGGGTGCCGGACCGGTACGGGCGCCGGATCCACTGAGCCGTCAGGCGGTGCCGTATGCCGTGGCGATGAGATCCGTGTGGTGCTCGTCGTCGAAGACCCGTATCCGGATGGAAGCGCCCTCGGAGACGTTGCGGAGCGTGAACGTCTCGTAATCCATCACCGCGGAGGTCCCGGGCGCCTTGTACTGGCCCCAGCCGGTGAGGCCGTGGCCGTCGTGATTGTCGACCGCGACGTGCACGTAGAACGTGTCCCCGTCGTTCTTCGTGTCGTATACCCACAGCTTCTGCTGATACGGGTGGAACTCGACCTTGCCGACGAACCAGTCGCCGCTGTAGAGCTCGAGCTTTCTGGCGGTGCCGCCCGCGTCGTATTCGAAGTACGTCCCGTCGAAGGGATCGCCGAGGGTGCCGCCGCTGCACGGACAGGTGTCCGTGTCCCTGGAGTAGCTGCTGACTGTGGGATCGGGGTCGTATGCCTGCGCGGGCAGCGCCCCGCCGATCAGCGACGCGGTCAGCGCTGCCACTCCCGCCGCGAGCCCAGCGGCCTTTGCCTTGAACTGCATGGTGTTCCTCCCGTTGATCCGACTGTTACGCGATGCCGCTTCCGGAGCCGAAGTAGTCGCGCTCGCCGCTCTCGTCGTACAGCCAGAAGATGACGCCGGAGCCCTCGGGCAGGTCGAAGTCCTTGACCGTGTAGTCCATGACTGCCGAGGTGCCGGGCGCGGAGAAGGTGCCCAGGTCGTGGGTCGTCCCGTTGTGCCGGTAGGTGGCCTTGACGTAGAAGGTGTCGCCGTCGTTCCTGGTGTCGTAGATCCACAGCTTCTCGGAGCTGGGGTGGAACTCGACCTTGCCGATGAACCAGTCGCCGCTGTACAGCTCGACCTTCTGCGCCCTGCCGCCGGCGTCGTACTCGAAGTACGTGCCGTCGAACGGATCGGTGAGGTTCCCGCCGCTGCACGGACAGGTGTCGGTGTCGTACGTGAAGTGATCGGGAACCGGGTTGGTGCCGTACGCCTGTGCCGGGCCGGACGTGCCGATCAGGGCGGTTGCCGTCAGAGCGGCACCTGAAAGCAGCCCCGCCGCTCGCCGTGCGATGCCGTTCGGTTTCTTCACTTGTCCCCCTCATGCGGATGCACCGGCCGCCGAAGGGCGGCCGACGTCAGCAGTGTGCGGGGCGGGGGACCGACGCAGTACCTCTAACTTTGCAGGGTCATGCCAGGCGCAGCACGGCGACCCCCAGCGGACCGAGCGTGAAGGGGTCGCCGGGCTCGTACGGCTTGCCCGTCAGAAGGTCGGTCGCTGAGCTGTGGGCGGTCAACTCGGCAGTGGCGGCAGTGTGGTTGAGGAGGAAGTGCAGCTCGGTGCCGTCCGGTGTCACACGGCGGGACGACTCCACTCCCCGGTGCCGTGCGTACGGGCCGAGCAGGTCGTGGCGGGCGAGGACCTGACGTATCACCTCGCCGGTGCCGGCCTCGTCCAGGAGCGTGGCCACGTACCAGCCCTCGCCGCCGCGGTCCCCGAACCGGTGACGGGTCACCGCCGGGGTGCCCGCGTAGAAGTCGGCGGTGTACGTGCCGACGGGCTCGGCGCCCCGCGGCAGGACGATCTCGAAGACCAGACTGCCCGCCGCCTCCAGGTCGCCCAGCCGTACGGGGCGGTCCTCGTGAGCCGGCCGCGCGTCCCACTCGTCGACGCGTATGCCCATGAGCGGCCCGAGCGGGCCCGGCACATCGGCGAGGAAGGCCCGGTCGTGCTCGTCGTTGCGGCCGGAGAGGCAGGTGGTCAGAACGGTGCCGCCGCGTTCCGCGACGGCTTCCAGGCGGGTCGCGACATCACCCTTGATCAGGTGCAGGAGGGGCGCGAGCACCACGTCGTACGCCGAAAGGTCCGCGGTCACCGGAACGACATCGACATCCGCGCCGGCCTCCCGTGCCGCCCGGTAGTAGCCGTGCAGGACGTCCAGGTACGACACGAGCCGGGAGGGCCCGTCCGAGATCTCCAGGGCCCACCAGCTGTCCCAGTCGAAGAGCAGGGCGGTACGGGCAGGGGTCCGGGCTCCGAGCGTCGCGGGCCCGAGCGCGGCCAACTCCGCGCCCAGCGCCGCCACTTCGCGGAACACCCGGGTGTCCTCGCGCCCCGCGTGCCCGATCACCGCGCCGAAGTACTTCTCGCACGCGCCGCGCGACGCCCGCATCTGGAAGTACAGGACCGCGTCCGCGCCGTGCGCCACCGCCTGCCAGCTCGCAAGCCGCAACTCGCCCGGTCTGCGCAGGGGGTTGATGTCGCGGCAGGCCGTCGCGGCAGGTGTCTGCTCCATCAGCCAGAACGGGGCGCCGCCCTTGAGACCGCGCATCAGATCGTGGGCGAAAGCGGCGCGGGTCGGCGGTGCGTCCGGCGGCGGATAGCTGTCCCAGGACGCGAAGTCGAGGTGCGGCGCCCAGCGGTGGTAGTCGAGCGGCTGATACGGGCCCATGAAGTTGGTGGTCACGGGGGTGCCGGCGCTGTGGGCGCGTACGGCCTCCTTCTCGGCCACGAAGCAGCCGAGCAGCGCATCCGTCATGAACCGGCGGTAGTCGAGCGTGATCCCCTGGAACGCCGTGTGGTCGGGTCCGCGCCAGTGCTCGGTGAGCGCGCTCGGGGGCTCGATCTCGGCCCAGTCGGTGTAGCGGTGCGACCAGAACGTCGTCCACCAGGCGTCGTTCAGCGCGTCCAGGGTCCCGTACCGCGCGCGCAGCCAGTCGCGGAAGGACCGCGCGCACAGCTCGCAGTAACACGCGCCGCCGTACTCGTTGTTGATGTGCCAGGCGAGCAGCACGGGATGGTCCGCATAGCGCTGGGCCATCCTGCCCGCGAGCGCGGTGGAAAGGCGGCGGTACGCCGGTGAGCTCGGGCAGAAGTTGTGCCGCTGCCCGTAGCCGTGCCGCCGCCCCTCGAAGTCGGTGCGGTGGACCTCAGGGTGCGCGCGGGCCAGCCACGGCGGTACCGCGGCCGTCCCGGTGGCGAGGACGACACGGCGGCCTTCGCGTGCGGCCAGGCCGAGAACCCGGTCGAGCACCGTGAAGTCATAGGTGTCCGGCGTGGGTTGGACCACCGACCACGCGAACACCCCCACCGTGAGCGTGTCGATCCCCGCCTTGCCGAACAGCCGGTGGTCCTCCTCCCACACCTCCTCCGGCCACTGCTCGGGGTTGTAGTCCCCGCCGTACGGGATCTTCGCCGTGCGGGGCGCAAAGCCGGTCATGCGGTGAAGTCCTCCTCGGTCTCCGCGATCATCGGACGGCTGGTGCGCAGCAGCGACAGCAGAAGCAGCGGGGCGAGCAGCAGCGCCACGGCCTCTGTGAACCACACCGTCGCCGCGCCCGCGACGATCAGCGCGCTGAGCGCCCCGGCCGTCGCCCCGCCCCGGCGCACCATGAAGTACGCGGCGAGGCGCGCCGTGTCCGACGTACGGAAGGTGAACAGGGCCAGCAGCACAAGGCAGTTGGCGCCCCACAGGGCCGCTCCGACGCCGATCAGGCCGAGCAGGCCCGCCCACCAGCCGGGCAGCCCTGACGCCGCGAAATGCGTGAGGCTGTACGCGATGACCGTCAGCCAGGCCAGCAGCGGGAGCCAGATCCGCAGAGCGGACGCGTAGGTGAGGCGCAGCCCCCGCAGATACGTACGCGCCGGACGCAGCTCCGTCAGGTCGCGGCTGCGGTGGTGCAGCGCGTACAGGGCGGCGGTCAGCGCGGGGCCGAGGGGGAGCAGACACAGCGCGGCCAGCGGCAGGTTGGCGGGGGCGCCGCCGAGGAACAGCAGGCCGGCGGCGCCGGGTGCCACCGTGGCGAGCAGCAGCACCTCGACGGTGAGCAGGGTGTGCACGAGGGCGCAGGCACGGGACAGCGGCCCCGTGCCGAACGCCGCCGCGGCGGTCCCGCTCATCGGCCGTCCCCGCTCACCGGCTGTTCCCGTCCCCGGGCGACCGCTCGGCCCCGCCCCCGAGCAACCGCCTCTCGTCCCACCACGGCGGCGCCTCCTCCACCACCGGCTCCACCTCCACCAGCGTCACCTCGTTCAGCTCGAGCGCGATTTCGACGACCGCCTCGGCATCCCGTACGGGAAGGCGGTGGTGGGAGCGGACGGGCTCCGCCGCCTCCCGCAGCATGTCGAGCAGGCGCAGTCCGGGCGATTGAGGGCTGCCCATCCGCCGCCATGCCGTGTACGCGTTGCCGCGCTCCTCGTCCACGCTGGTGCGGCGCACGAACACCTCGTCGCCGTCCGGCACGGGCAGGGAGAGCCGCACCGTATGTCCGCCCGCACCGGCCGCCGCCCATGCGAGCACCGAGATCCTGCCGTCCGGATGCCGGGTGACCAGATGGTCGTCGCCGCGGGCGAGCACCTCGTCGCCCATGCGGGCCATGAAGGCGTACAGGTGGTACGTGGGCTTCTTGACCTGGCGGTGCGTCAGAAGCCCGAAGCCGCCGTGGAACAGGGCCGTCGGGATCCCCACCTCCTCGAACACGTCGCTGAACGTCCAGTACGAGAAGGAGTCCACGAGCTCGCCGCCCCCGGCCACCACCGGAGCCAGATAAGCGGCGTGGAAGGCCGTGTCGTGGACGGGGTTGTCCGGCCGGTAGGAGGAGTTGAACTCGGTGATGTGCACCGGGAGTCCGGCCAGGCCCGTGCCCTTCAGCTCGTGGCGCGGCGCCGCGAACTGCTCCAGGAGCCGGCCCGCGGGCGCCAGCGTCTGATGCGTGCCGAACGGCACCTCCTGCGCGGGACCCGACGTATAGGCGTGCCGCGACACGAAGTCCACGGGCAGACCGCGATCCTCCACGAACGCGGCGAACCGCGTCAGCCACCCGTCGTCCGCGCCCGGCGACAGCGCGGGACCGCCCACCTGCAGCGAGGCGTCCACGTCCGTCACCGCGAGCGCAGACGCCTCGTACAGGCGGTGGTAGGCCTCCTGGTCCGCGTCCTGCCAGAAGATCGAGAGATCCGGCTCGTTCCACACCTCGATCGGCCAGGTGCGCACCTCCTCCAGGCCATAGCGGTCCACCAGGTGGGCCACGGTCGCGCGCACCAGATCTCCCCACTCCTGGTAGGAGGACGGTGGCGTGACATGGCCGCCCCACCAGAAGACGGTCTGCTTCCCGGAGGCCAACTCCTCGGGCATGAAGCCCAGTTCGACGAAGGGTCGGATGCCGAGCTCCAGATACGCGTCCACGACCTGGTCGACATACGTGAAGGCATGCCGCACCTGCCGCGCGCCCTGCCACTCGTACGGACGGTGGACGCCCATCCCGTCGCTCAGGAGCCCGTGCCCGCGGATGTGCCGGAAGCCGATCTCGCGCTGGAGCAGCGCGAGCGACTCCTGGTAGTCGCGGCGCAGCGCGAGCTCGAGGCGGCCCGTGCCCACGCACGCGCGCCATGCGCCGCCGAGCCGGCCGACCGGCTCCGAAGGGACGCGGATCATGCGTTCTCCTTCGCGTAGCGCTCGTAGGCCTTGGTGTGCAGATCCGCGAGCCGCTCGCTGTTCTTCGCCTTCAACTCCGTGACATAGGAGTCCCATTCGGACAGCGGGCGCTTGCCGAGCACGAACTTCAGCATGTTCTGGTTCACGTGGTCCTTGAGCGGCGTCTCCCACAGCGTCGCCTGCTCCTGCTCGATCGACTGCAGCGGGTGCGGCGGGTCGATCGGCAGCTGCTTGCGCGTGGCCATCGCGTCCTGGAACTTCTTCTCGTCCGGGCCGAACGAGGAGGACACCAGGTCCCAGCTGCCGCCGTAGGTGAACACCCCGTTGAAGAACCCGTAGTCCTTCTGCAGATCCTTCGGCGCCTTCGGGTCGGAGCCCATCAGCGAGATGCCGGGCTTGAGCTCGTACGCACTCCCGGACTTGGTGTACGTCTCGCCCTCGACGCCCCACTTGCAGAACGCCTGGCCCTCGTCCGAGTACCAGAGCCAGTCGACGAACTGCATCATCGCGACGAAGTTCTTGCTCTTGAGCGCCTCGCTGGAGACCATCACACCGTTCTCCAGACGGACCCCGCCCAGGACGACCTCGCCGGCCGGGCCGAGCGGCACCGGCACCATCTCGATCTTCGCGCCCTTGACCTGCTTCTCCAGGTTGAAGCGGTAGTTCTGCACCAGCTCCTGCGGGTTCGCGCTGATGCCGAAGGACTTCTCGCCGAGCAGCTTGCGCGTCGCCTCGTCATCGGTCTGCGTGAAGCTCTCCGGGTCGAGCAGCTTCTCGGCGACCAGCTTCCGCAGATACTCGATCACCTGGCGGAAGGCGTCCGTGGCGCCGGTGAACACGAACTTCTTCGCCGAGGTGTCGAAGGTGACGTTGTCGTACGTCCAGCCCGCCTTCACCCCGTACGACGCGCCGAGATAGCTGACCAGCGCGCCCGCCGGATAGACGGTGTTGGTGGACCAGCGGTCGGAGAACGCGTAGCTGTCCGGGTACTCGGCCTTGATCGCCTTGAAGACCTCGTACACCTCGTCCCAGGTCGTCGGCAGGGCCACACCGATCCGGTCGAGGACGTCCGTACGCAGGGAGAGGGAGTAGCCGGCCTTCGGCTTCTCGTGCAGGCCGGGCAGCAGGTAGTACTTGCCGTCGGACTGGCGGAAGGAGTCCAGCTCGGGCTTGAGGTTCCACCTCTCGACCTTCTCGCGGAAGTTCGGCATCAGATGCACGTACTCGCTCACCGGCAGGATCGCGCCCGAGGAGACGAACGCGACCTCGGAGGGGTGGTACGTCTTCGGGATCAGGAACGGCGCGTCACCCGAGCCGATCAGCAGGCTGCGCTTCTTCTCGTAGTCGCTCAGCGGTACGTCGACGGGCTCGAGGGTCACCCCGGTGCGTTTGGTGACCTCCTCCCAGAACAGCCAGTCCTTCTTCGTCGGGTAGACCGGGTTGTTGTTGTGCAGCACGGACAGCGACAGGGCCTTGGTCGCCTTGAACTGCTCACCGGCGCGGTACTCCTTCATCGCGCCGTCCTGCTTCTTCGACAGGTCCTTGGAGTCGCCGCCTTCGTCGCCGCTGCCGCAGGCCGTGAGCGCCGCGAGGCCGGCGAAGCCCGCGGCGGCGAGCAGTGATCGTCTCGACAACTGACCGTGGTTGGACACGTGAACTCCCTTGAGGGGTAGGGGTGGTGGAGTGCTTTCGGTGCCGGCCCTTGACCGCGGTCAGCCCTTGACCGCGCCGAGCATCACGCCCGAGACGAAGTACCGCTGGACGAAGGGGTAGACGGCGAGGATCGGCAGCGCGGTGAGCACGATGGTCACCGACTGGATGTTCGCGGCGGCCTGTGAGAGCTGGTCGAGGCCGGCGCCCGAGTTGCTGCCCGTCGTGGCGCCCGCGATGAGGTTGCGCAGATAGACGGTGACCGGCATCAGCTCGGTCCGGTCCATGTACAGGAACGCCGAGAACCAGGAGTTCCAGAACGACACCGAGTAGAAGAGCACCATCGTGGCGATGACGGCCTTGGACAGCGGCAGCACGATCCGCCAGAGGATCCCGTACGTGCTCAGGCCGTCGATCTGCGCGGCCTCCTCCAGATCCTTCGGCATGTTCTCGAAGAACGCCTTCATCACGAGGAGGTTGAAGACACTGATCGCGTTCGGCAGGGCGATCGCCCAGACCGAGTTCTTCAGGCCGAGGCTGGTGATAAGGACGTAGTTGGGGATCAGGCCGCCGGAGAAGAACATCGTGAACACGGCGATCCCGATGAGCAGCCCGCGCCCGCGCAGCTCCCGCTTCGACAGGACGTACGCGTAGATCGTGGTCAGGGTCATCGCGATGACCGTGGAGACCACCGTGTACAGGACGGTGTTGCCGTAGCTGCGCCAGAAGGCGTCGTCCTCGAACACGATCTTGTACGTGGTGAGGTTGAACCCCTTCGGCCACAGGGTGACCTCACCCGCCCTGATCTGGCGTTCCCCGCTGAACGAGCGGGCGATGATGTTGACGAACGGGTAGAGGGTGACGATCACGACCAGGGTCAGGATGACGCCGTTGACGCCCTGGAAGACGCGGTAGCCGCGGGTGGGCTCGGTGACGGACTTGCGCGGTCCGCGGGACACAGGTGCTCTCACCACAGGCTCGTCCCCACCGTCTTGCGCGACATCTGGTTCGCGGACGTGATCAGCACGAGGCCGATGACCGCTTCGAACAGGCCGATCGCGGCCGCGTAGCTGAAGGAGTTGGACTCGATGCCCGTGCGGTACAGATACGTCGAGATGACGTCGGCCGTCGGGTACGTCAGCGGGTTGTAGAGCAGCATGATCTTCTCGAAGCCGACCGCGAGGAACGTGCCGACGTTGAGGATCAGGAGCGTCATCATCGTCGGGCGGATGCCGGGCAGCGTGACGTGCCAGGTCTGCTGCCAGCGGTTCGCACCGTCGATACGGGCCGCCTCGTACAGATCGTCGTCGATGGTGCTCAGGGCGGCGAGATAGAGGATCGTGCCCCAGCCGGCCGTCTGCCAGACCTCGGAGCCCACGTAGATGGTCCGGAACCACTCGGGCTCCTGGATGAAACGGATCGGGTCCTGGCCGAACGCCGCGAGCGCATGGTTGACCGGGCCGTCCGAGGCCAGCATCTGCATGGTGATGCCCGCGACGATCACGATCGACAGGAAGTGCGGCAGATACGAGACGGACTGGACGAAACGTTTCAACGAGGTACGTCGGACTTCGTTGAGCAGTAGGGCGAGCACGATCGGCACCGGGAAGCAGAACAGCAGCGTGAGGAAGCCGATCCAGAGCGTGTTCCGGAAGACCTGCCAGAAGGCGGGGTCGTTGAGGAACATCTCCACATAGCGCAGCCCCACCCAGTCCTCGCCGAGGATCGAACCGCCCGGCTCGAAGCGGCGGAAGGCGATCACATTGCCGATCATCGGCAGATAGCGGAACACCAGGAAGAACAGGATCGGCAGGACGGCCAGGGAGTACAACTGCCAGTCCCTGCGCAGTGCTTGGCGCCACGGGCGTTTGCCCGAGGGAGGTCTGAGGGGTGGCAGCGGGTCCTGAACCGGTGCGCTCAAGGGCGGGGTGCCCGTCATGGCGGACGTTGTCATGCAGGGCCTTTCGTCACACGGCGGGGAAAGGCGTGACCGAGAACTTTCGGGAATCTTCCGGTAACGTCGCCGCAACCTAAAGCCGCTCCCGACCCCTGTCAATGGGTGCCGCAGCAAAGGGAGTTGGCCCCACGACCCCCTGTGAGGTGCCTGTGCCCGCCTTCGACCTGCCCCTCGACCAGCTCGAGCGCTACCGTCCCGACCTCGACGAACCCGCCGACTTCGATGCGTTCTGGCAGGCCACCCTGAAGTCCGCCGAGCACGAGGAACCGCTGATACGGGCCGAACGCGTCGACAGCGGACTGTGGCTCGTGGAGAGCTGGGACATCACCTTCCGCGGCTTCGCCGGCGACCCGGTCCGCGCCTGGTACACCCGGCCCGCCGACACGCCCCGACTGCTGCCCGGCGTGGTCGAGTTCGCCGGGTACGGACGCGGCCGCGGCCTCCCGCACGAGCGCCTCACCTGGGCGAACGCCGGATACGCGCATCTGCTCATGGACAACCGCGGCCAGGGCGACCAGTACGGCAACGGCGGTGCGACCCCCGACCCGCACGCGTCCGCGCCCGGCGGCCCGGGGCCCGCGGTGCGCGGACTGCTCGACCCGCACGACCACCACTACCGGCGGCTGCTCACCGACGCGGTCCGCGCGGTCGCCACCCTGCGCGCCCTGCCCGGCACGGATCCCGCGCGCATCGCCGCCGTCGGCAACAGCCAGGGCGGGGGAGTGGCCCTCGCGGTCGCCGGGCTCGTCCCGGATCTCGCCGCGGTGCTTGTCACGGCGCCGTTCCTGTGCGGCATCCGGCGTGCCCTCGAACTCACCGACCATGCGCCCTACGGCGAGATCTCGGCCTACCTCGCCGTGCACCGCGGCGCCGAGACGGCCGCGTACCGCACGCTCTCGTACCTGGAGGGCATCTCGTTCGCCCGCCGCGCGCAGGCCCCCGCGCACTTCGGTGTCGGCCTGCGCGACACGGTCTGCCCGCCCAGCGGCGCGTACGCGGCCTACCACCGCTACGGCGAGCTGACCGGAACCGAGCCGGCCAAGGAGATCCATGCCTATCCGTACAACGGGCACGAAGGGGGCGAAGCCGTGCATGTGCGGCGTCAACTGGCCTGGCTGGACGGGGTGCTGGGGGTCGCACATGCATAGATCCGGGGCCGCGCGTCCGGCCGGACCCGAGGAAAGCGGGCTTGGCCGACACAGGGTTGACGGCATGACCTACGGTTTCCGGAAGGCGTCCGGAGATCTTTCGGATGACGAGTCGACGGAGGTGGGGAACGTGGCCCGGGAAGGCGCTCAGCGCACGGCGACCACACAGAGCCCGGACGGGCCGGCCAAGGTGACGATCACCGAGATCGCGAGAGAGGCCGGAGTGTCCGTACCGACCGTCTCGCGGGTCGTCAACGGACGCTCGGACGTGTCGCCCGCCACCCGCGCCCGGGTCGAGGACCTCCTGAACCGGCACGGCTACCAGCGCCGCCCGCCCGCACCCCGTCACCACGCCTCCCTGCTCGACCTGGTCTTCAACGACCTCGACAGCCCCTGGGCGGTGGAGATCATCCGCGGCGTCGAGGAGGTGGCGCACGCCGCGGGCGTGGGCACGGTGGTCTCCGCGATCCACAACGCCTCCGGCTCCGCGCAGCAGTGGATGACCAACCTGCGGGCCCGCGCCTCCGACGGCGTGATCCTCGTGACCTCGGCGCTCGATCCGGGCCTGCAGGAGGAACTGCAGCGCCTGGGCGTGCCGTTGGTGGTCATCGACCCGGTCGGCGCCCCCGTCTCCGACGCACCGACGGTCGGGGCCACGAACTGGGCGGGCGGGATGGCCGCGACGGAGCATCTGCTCTCGCTCGGCCACCGCCGGATCGGATTCATCGCGGGACCGCCGCGCCTGCTGTGCTCACGGGCCAGGCTCGACGGCTACCGCGCGGCCCTGGAGAGCGCCGGAGTGCCGGTGGACGACGCGCTGATCATGCCGGGCGACTTCTACCACGAGTCCGGATTCACCGGCTGCAACGCGCTGTTGGACCTGGACGAGCCGCCCACCGCCGTCTTCGCCGCCAGCGACCAGATGGCGCTCGGCGCCATCGAGGCACTGCGCCGGCGCGGACTGCGCGTACCCGAGGACATGAGCGTGGTCGGCTTCGACGACCTTCCGGAAGTCCGCTGGTGCGCCCCTCCGCTGACCACTGTCCGGCAGCCGCTTTCGGACATGGGCAAGCTGGCCGCCCGCGCGGTCCTCGATCTCGGGCGTTCCGTCGCCCCGGCCTCTCCGCGGGTCGAGCTGGCCACGGAGCTCGTGGTCAGAGCCAGTACGGCGGCGCCGCGCGACCGATGAGGGCGTGGATCAAGCCTGGGGTGTCAACGACCGATTTTGTTAAGGCCGTTGACACCCCTGATTTCTGTCCGTAACTTCCGTGGCCATCTACCGATAGTTTTCGGATCTCTTCCGGAAGGTGTGCCATGCCAGCCTCCGACTTCTCCCGCCGCCGGTTCCTGGGCGCCGCCTCCGCGGCCGGCCTGGGAGCCGCCGCACTGACCGCCTGCGGCGGCTCCGACTCCGGCAGCGGAAAGGACAGTTCGGGCCGCACCATCGTCGAGTGGTGGAACATCCAGACCACCGAACCGTCGAAGACCATCTGGCCCGAGCGTGCGAAGGCTTTCGAGGCCAAGAACCCCGATGTGCGCATCAAGCTCGTGACGCTCGAGAACGACGCGTACAAGTCGAAGATGACCGCGCTGACCAGCTCGGGGAAGCTGCCGGACATCTACCACACCTGGGGTGGCGGGGTTCTGAAGCAGCAGATCGACGCCGGTCTGGTCGAGGACCTCACCGGGCCCATGGAGTCCATGGCCGACACTCTCGTGCCCGCGTCGGTCAAGGCCTACCAGTTCGACGGCAAGACGTACGCGATGCCGTTCGACATCGGCGCCGTCGGCTTCTGGTACAACAAGGCGCTCTTCAAGAAGGCCGGGATCGGGGCCCCGCCCACCACCTGGGCCGAGTACCTCGACGCCGTGAAGAAGCTGAAGGCCGCCGGGATCGCCCCCATCGCCCTCGCGGGCAAGGAGAAGTGGCCCGGCATGTACTACTGGGCGTACCTGTCGATGCGGATCGCCGGGGTCGACGGACTGCAGAAGGCCGCCGACGAGAAGGACTTCACCGGCGACGCCTTCGTCAAGGCGGGCGAGCGCCTCAAGGAGCTCGTGGCCCTCGAACCCTTCCAGAAAGGCTTCCTCGGCGCCGCGTACTCCACGCCCAACGGCGAGGCCGCGGCCATGGGCAACGGCAAGGCCGCCATGGAGCTGATGGGCCAGTGGGCGCCCACCGTGCAGGCCGACGCCGGCAAGGGGATAGGCAAGGACCTGGGGTTCTTCTCGTTCCCCGCGGTCGATGGCGGCGCGGGCGCGCTCACCGATGTGTTCGGCGGAGGGGGCGGCTATGCGGTGCGCAAGGGCGCGCCGCAGGCGGCCGCCGACTTCCTGAAGTTCTTCATGACCGCCGAGTCGGACCGGATCCTCGTCGAGAAGGCCAACATGATCCCGGTCGTCAAGGACGCCGCGAGCGCGCTCACCGACCCCAACCTGACGGCCGTCTCGGACATGCTCGCCAAGTCCACCGGCTTCCAGCTCTACCTGGACCAGGCCTATCCGCCGGCCGTCGGCCAGGAGGTCAACGACTCCGTCGCCGCCCTGATCGCCGGGTCCAAATCACCCGACCAGGTCGCCCGTTCCGTCACCCAGGTCTTCAAGAGCCAGTAAGCGAACATGACTTCGACCTACGTCAAGGACGCGCGCCCCGCCGTGGACCAGGAGCCGGCCGCCGGGCCTGCGAACCGGCGGCCGCGCGCGCGGCGCGTGAAGGACTGGCTGACCGCCGTCTCCTTCACGCTGCCCGCCCTGCTCCTGTTCGGCGCCCTCGTCCTCGCGCCGATCCTCTACGCCCTCTACGTCAGCCTGTTCAACTGGGGCGGCTTCGGCTCGCCCGAGGACTACACCGGACTCGACAACTACACCCGCCTCATCGACGACCCCGTCTTCCTCGGGGACCTGTGGCGCGGCCTGCTGCTCGTCCTGTTCTCCATCGTCGTGCAGCTGCCGTTCGCGCTCGCCATGGCCGTCGCGCTCAACCAGAAGCTGCGCGGCCGTGCCGTCTACCGGATGCTGTTCTTCGCCCCGTACGTCCTGTCGGAAGTCATCACCGGCGTCCTGTTCTCGATGATCTTCGCGCCGGACGACGGACTCGCGGACCGCTTCCTCGGCTCGATCGGGCTCGACGGGCTCGGCGGCCTCTGGTTCGCCGACCAGGACACCGTCCTGCCGACCCTGTTCCTCGTCATGACCTGGAAGTACTTCGGCTTCCACATGATGCTTTACCTGGCCGGCCTCCAGAACATCCCGCACGAGCTGTACGAGGCCGCCCGCATCGACGGGGCCTCCGCCTGGCACCGCTTCCGCTACATCACGCTGCCGCTGCTCGGACCGACCGTCCGTATCAGCGCGTTCCTGTCGGTGATCGGTGCGATCCAGCTCTTCGACCTGGTGTGGGTGATCTCCCAGGGCGGCCCCGACCACGCCTCCGAGACCATGGCGATCACACTCTTCCAGTTCGGCTTCAAGCGCTACCAGATCGGCTACGCCAGCGCGATCAGCATCGCCCTCTTCCTGATCAGCCTGGTCTTCGCCCTCGCCTACCAGCGGTTCGTGCTGCGCCGCGACACCGAAGGAGCCCTCACGAACATGCGAGCCAACCGATGACCGCGCCCGAGGCGGTGGGCCGCCGGCGCTTCGGCAAGGTCCCCGTCTACGTGATCGTGTGGCTGGTCGGCATCGTCATGGTGACTCCGCTCCTGTACGCGCTGATCTCCGGGTTCAAGTCCACCGACCAGCTCTCCAGCAATCCCTTCGGCCTGCCCTCGCCCTGGGTGACGTCCAACTACACGGACATCCTCGCCTCCAGCTCGTTCTGGCGGATGCTCGGCTCGTCCACCCTGGTCGCCATCGGGACCACCCTGCTCACGGTGGGGGCGGCGGCCCTCGCGGCCTTCTCGCTCGCCCGGTTCGCCTACCGGGGAAGGGAGTTGCTCTTCACGCTCTTCACCGTGGGCCTGATGTTCCCGTTCGCGGTGGCGATCCTGCCGCTGTTCATCCTGCTCCGTACGTTCGGGCTGCTCGACAACCCCTGGGGTGTGATCCTGCCGCAGGCCGCGTTCGGGCTGCCGATCACCATCGTCATCCTGCGCGGCTTCTTCCGTGCGATCCCGGGAGAACTGGAGGAGGCGGCCACGCTCGACGGCTGCTCGCCGTTCGGGTTCTTCTGGCGGATCCTGCTGCCGATGGCGCGCCCCGCGCTCGGCACCGTGTCCGTGCTCGCCGTGGTGAGCAGCTGGAACAACTTCCTCCTCCCGCTGCTCGTGTTCACGCAGGAGACCTGGTGGACGATCCCCGTCGGTGTCCAGCAGTTCCAGGGCCAGTACGCCGCCGACATCGCCCGTGTCTTCGCCTATCTCGTCCTCGCGATGGTGCCCGCCCTCGCCTTCTACGCAGTGGCCGAACGCCAGCTGATCGGCGGCATCACGATGGGCGCGACCAAGGGCTGATCCCCTTCGCCGCCCGCCCCGCTTTCGCTGCCCGGCCGGACTGATCCCCGAGCGGCCCGATCCCCCTTGCTTACCCAGTACTTGAGGAGTTCCATGGTCAAGCCCTGGCAGGACACCACTCTGCCCGCCCATGTCCGGGCGGCGGACCTGCTCGCCCGGATGACAGCCGAGGAGAAGGCCGCCCAGCTGTCCAGCGTCTGGCTGGGAGCCGAGACCGACAGTCCCGAGGTCGCGCCGGGCCAGCACGAGTACGCGGTCGACAGCGCCGTACTCGACTCCCTCCTTCCGCACGGCCTCGGCCATCTGACCCGTCCCTTCGGCACCGTGCCCGTGGAGCCGGCCGAGGGTGCGGCCCGGCTCGCCGCGCTGCAGCAGCGCATCCGTGCGGGCAACCGCTTCGGTCTGCCCGCGCTCGCGCACGAGGAGTGCCTGACCGGGTTCACCGCCTGGCAGGCCACCGTCTTCCCCACCCCGCTCGCCTGGGGCGCCACCTTCGACCCCGCGCTGATCACGGAGATGGCCCAGTCCATCGGCGCCTCGATGCGCGCCGTCGGTATCCACCAGGGCCTCGCCCCGGTCCTCGACGTCGTACGGGATCCGCGCTGGGGCCGCACCGAGGAGTCCATCGGCGAGGACCCCTATCTGGTGGGCACCATCGGCACCGCGTATGTACGGGGCCTGGAGGCCGCCGGGATCGTCGCCACGCTCAAGCACTTCGCCGCGTACTCGGCCTCGCGTGCCGCCCGTAACCACGCACCCGTCTCGATGGGGCCCCGCGAACTCGCCGATGTCATCCTGCCGCCCTTCGAGATGGCGCTGCGGGACGGCGGCGCGCGGTCCGTGATGCCCGCGTACAACGACATCGACGGGCTGCCCGCGCACGCCCACACCGAGCTGCTCACCGGGCTGCTCCGGGAGCAGTGGAAGTTCAACGGGACGGTCGTCTCGGACTACTTCGGCGTCTCGTTCCTGGAGTCCAACCACCGGATCGCGGACAGCGCCGAGTCCGCCGCCTTCCTCACGCTCGCGGCCGGCGTCGACGTCGAACTGCCCTCCGTACGCTGCTTCGAGTCGGCCGCCCGCCTTCCCGAGGAACTCCTCGACCGGGCCGCGCTGCGCGTCCTGGAGCAGAAGTGCGAGCTGGGCCTGCTCGACCCGGACTGGGAGCCGGTGGGTGGCGAGGTGCCGATCGACCTGAACCCCCCTCAGATGCAGGAACTGGCGCGGCAGGTGGCGCAGGAGTCGGTCGTGCTGCTCGCCAACGACTCCGGTGTGCTGCCCCTCGCCGACGGCCTCCGCATCGCCGTCGTCGGAGAGCTCGCCGACGAGGAGGCGGCGATGCTCGGCTGCTACACCTTCCCGCGGCACGTGGGCGTCCACCACCCCGAGCTCTGCGCGGGCATCGAGGTCCCCACCTTCCTGCAGGCGCTGCGCGCCGAGTTCCCCGCCGCCGAGTTCGTGGCCGATCCGGCGCAGGCCGATGTGTGCCTGGCCGTGGTCGGCGACCGCTCCGGCCTGTTCGGACGCGGTTCCTCGGGCGAGGGCTGCGACGCCGAGGACCTGGAACTCCCGTACGGGCAAGGGGCCTTGCTGGACGTGACCTTCGGGCACGAGGTGCCCACCGTGATCGTGGTGCTCAGCGGACGTCCGTACGCGCTCGGCCGCTGGGCCGACCGGGCCGCCGCCGTCGTGCAGGCCTTCTTCCCCGGCCAGGAGGGCGGCGCCGCCGTCGCGGGCGTGCTCGGCGGACGGGTCGAACCGTCCGGCCGGCTGCCCGTGGGCGTGCCCCGCAGCCGGGGCGGCTCGCCCGCCCCGTATCTCGCGCCGCCGCTCGGCGAGCGCAACGGCGCGAGCACCGTGGACCCCACCGCGCTCTACCCGTTCGGGCATGGCCTGTCCTATACGACCTTCAGCTGGGACACGCCCCGCTGCGAGAACCCCGAGCTGACCACGGACGGCGAGACCACCGTGAAGCTCAAGGTCCGCAACACCGGCGACCGGCCCGGCACCGAGGTCGTCCAGCTCTACCTTCACGACCCCCTCGGCACCGTCGCCCGGCCCGAGGTCCGGCTCGTCGGCTACGCCAGGGTTCCCCTCGACGCCGGGGCGTCGGCGGAGGTCCATGCGACCTTCCCCGCCGACCTGGCCGCGTACACCGGGGCGGACGGCCGCCGCGTCGTCGAACCGGGCGCACTCGAACTGCGGATCTCCGCATCGAGCACCCACGTCCACCACACCGTGCCGCTCAGCATGACCGGGCCGGTGCGCGAGGTCGGACACGAGCGCCGGATGCGGTGCGAGATCCGGGTGAAGTGACCCACGCGGGGCGTGGCGTGCCGGGGGCGTGACCCACACGTCCAGGGCCGCCACGCCCGTCGAGCACCGCACAGCGCAAGCCCAACTGCCCATCCGCACTCAACAGTTGAGGAGTTCCCTCATGCGCGCATCCGCACCCGCCCGCCGCATCCGCACAAGATCCGCGGTGGTCGCCGCGGCCGCGGCCGCCGCCCTGCTCGGCTCCCTCGCCTCGGTGCCCGCCGCCCACGCGGACAGCGACAGCGACCGGCGCAGGCCCGCCCGTACGCTCCATGAGCTGGCCCGGGAATCCGGCCGCTACTTCGGCTCCGCCGTGGACAACCCGGAGCTGGCCGACACCGAGTTCGCCGAGCTGCTCGGCACCGAGTTCGGCCAGACCACACCCGGCAACGGCATGAAGTGGTACGCCACCGAACCCGAGCGCGGCGTCTTCGACTTCACCGCCGGTGACGAGATCGTCGACTACGCGAAGGCCAACGGACTCAAGGTCCGCGGCCACACCCTGCTGTGGCACAGCCAGCTCCCCGCCTGGCTGTCCGAGGGCACCTGGACCAAGGCCGAACTGCGCTCCATCCTCAAGAACCACATCACCCAGGTGGTGAAGCACTACAAGGGCAAGGTCTTCGCCTGGGACGTCGCCAACGAGATCATGAACGAGGACGGGACGTACCGCGAGAACATCTTCTACAAGGTCATCGGTCCCGGCTACATCGCCGACGCCCTGCGCTGGGCCCGCGCGGCCGACCCGAAGGTGAAGCTGTATCTCAACGACTACAACGTCGAAGCGCTCGGCCCGAAGTCGGACGCGTACTACACGCTGATCAAGCAGCTCAAGAAGGACCGCGTACCGATCGACGGCTTCGGTCTGCAGGCCCATCTCGCGCTGCAGTACGGCTTCCCCGGCGGCTATGAGGAGAACCTGCGGCGCTTCGCCGACCTCGGGGTCGACGTGTCCATCACCGAGCTCGACATCCGCATGCAGCTGCCGGCCGACGAGGCGAAGCTGGCCGAACAGGCCGACTGGTACGGCCGGGTCACCGAAGGCTGCCTCGAGGTGCGGCGCTGTGTGGGCATCACGCTCTGGGGCTACACCGACCGGCACTCCTGGATCCCCGACTTCTTCCCGGGCGAGGGCGCGGCGCTCCCGTGGGACGAGAACCTGCGGCACAAGCCGGCCTACGACGCGATCCGCGAGGAGCTCGCGGAGGCGGCCGAGGACGACTGACCGCCACCCCTGACGCGGTGTGCCGGCCGGGCAGCAGCCCGGCCGGCACGTTCGCGTATTCCCGGAGGTACTAGCCGAATGTCACGACCAGACGGCCGTCCGCGGCGAACGACCACTTCATCGCGCCGTCGTAGGACGAGCAGCGCGAGCCGTTCGTGCCCATCCAGAACTGGTTGGTGCTGTCGGAGTTGCCCACGATCCGGTCGTTCGTCCCGCTCCCGCTGCGGCACGAGGTGTTGTTGCGGAACGTGTGCGTGCCCGCGTCGAACGAGAAGTTGCGCTGCGCGTTGTCCACGCTGACGTTGTCGGAGACCGTCATCGCGCCGGGGTTGCTGTTGTACGTGAACCCGTGCTTGCCGTTGTTGTACGCGATGCTGCGCCGCACGATGTGGTTGACCGGGATGTCCTCGCCGCCCAGCTTGTAGCCGTTGCGGTCACCCGCGCCGGCCTGCGAGCCGTCGCTGAGCGTGCCGTTGCCGAACGCCAGGGAGTCCTCGATGGTGACCACGCCGATGGGGCCGGTGTCGGGCTTGGTGTAGAGGTCCCAGCCGTCGTCGATGTTGTGGTGCGCCACCGCGTAGCGGAACACGTTGCCCGGGCCCACCGTGAGCTTCGCCGCGAAGCCGTCGGCGTCCTCGCCGTCGGAGTCCGCGTTGTCGTGCGACTCGGCGCTCAGGACCAGGTTGTTGGACGGCCACTGCGCGGTGGGCGTGGTGGAGGCCATCCGCGAGAGCTGCAGTCCGGTGTCGCGGTTGAAGCGGGTCACCGTGCGCTCGAGGATGTTGTTGCTGCCGCCCACGAAGATGCCGTTGTCACCGGCGCGTTCGACGACGATGCCGCTCACGTGCCAGTACGAGCCGTTCACGGCGAGCCCGCGGTTGGCCGGATCCTCGGTCTGCGCCGAGAAGTTGAGCACCGGGGTCTCGCCCGGGTACGCGGACAGCTTCGTCCGGGCGCTCGCCGTGCCGTTGTTGGTCGCCGGGATGGTGATCGTCTGCGTGGGCCGGTAGGTGCCGCCGCGCATATGGATCGTGCCGCCCGGGGTGATACGGGAGATCGCCGAGGTCAGGGTCGTCGGGGCCGCCTGCGTGCCGGCCGCTCCGTCCGTCCCGTTCGGCGCCACGTACAGCGCGGAGCCGGTCGGCGGCGGGGTGGTGGTCGCCGTGTCGGCGTCGAGGGCGTCGATGTTGGCCAGCCCGCTCGCCGTGGTGGGGCTGAGCCGGACGGTGTTGCTGCCCGCTTTCACCGGCACGGTGAGCGTCTGGGTGGTCCATGCGGTCCAGGTGCTCGTGGCCGCGAAGGTCAGGGATCCGGCCGCCGTGCCGTTGACCGCGACATCCGCCGGGCGGGCCGCGCCCGAGCCGTTGGCGTAGCGGAACGCGAGGGTCGCGGTGCCGGCCTCGGAGGCGTTGACCGTGAACTGCAGCGCCGCGCCGGTGGCGTTACGCCCGTTGCAGAAGCCCGTACCGGAGAACCCGGTGTGGTTGGTGTCGATGGTGCCGTCGCAGGTCGCGGGGGAGACCTCGGCCTCGTAGCGGGTGGTGGCGGCGGAGGCCGGTGTGCCGGGCAGGACGAGGGCGGTGCCGGCCGAGAGTGCGGCTATGGCGAGGAGGGAGAGCGAGGATCTCTTGCTGGGCATGCGGCTCTTCATCACTGGCTTGTCCTTCTCCGTGATCGCCCGCGGGGCGGGCGGCAGGGGGTGCGCAGGGCAGATGGAAGTGACTCTCGACAGGCCAGGTGGAAAGCGCTTGCCAAGCTAAGAGCGGAACGGCGGTTCCGTCAATGGGTGTGTTGCGCGGGCCAGTTGAGGCCCTCGGGCCGGGGACCCTCCTTCTTTCCCCACTTCTGTCAGGAGCATTGACGAACCGCTGGACGGCTCCTAGCTTCATCGCTCGTATCTCGTGCCTCATACGTCATATACGAGATGGGATACGCGATATGCGAGCCGGAGCGGTCCGCGACACTCGGCAGGCCAGCCCGCACGGGCCGCTCCGGCACCACCAGTCAGCAGGCACGACGCGCAGTCCGGTACGACCCGCACCCCGCATCACCCGCACCCCGGCACCACCCGTAATGCCCTGGTGAGCCGCACCTGAAGGAGCAAGGCGTTGCCCTCAAGTCCCGTGTCCGGCAGCAGAGTCGGCCCCCTCTCCGGCAGCGGAGTCGGTCCCGTCTCCAGCCGGAGAACCTTCCTCGTCGCGAGCGCCGGTGCCGCCCTGGCCCTCGGTCTCGCACCGGAGGCCGTGGCCGCCGTCCCCGGCCGTGACCTCGGCCGCATCGGCCTCGGCCGCTTCGGCCGCTACGGCTCACCGTCCGCCCGCCTCGACGCCCGCACCCTGTACGTGGACGCGCAGGGCGGCGGCGACTTCACCACCGTCCAGGCCGCGGTCTCGGCCGCGAGCGGCACCGGCCACACCCTCGTCATCGCCCAGGGCACCTACCGCGAGACGGTCGCCGTGAGCCCCGCCCGTACGGAGATGACCTGGATCGGCGCCTCCGAGGACCCGCGCGACGTGGTCGTCGTGTACGACAACGCGGCCGGCACCCCGAAGCCCGGCGGCGGCACCTACGGCACGACCGGCTCCGCCACCACCACCGTCCAGGCCGACGGGTTCACCGCCCGCTGGATCACCTTCGCCAACGACTGGCTGCGCGCCGACCACCCGGGAGTCGCCGGCACCCAGGCCGTGGCGATCAAGGTCCAGGGCGACCGCTCGGCGTTCCACCACTGCCGCTTCCTCGGCCACCAGGACACGCTGTACGCCGACTCGATGTCCCTTGCCGCGTTCGCCCGCCAGTACTTCGCGCACTGCTACGCCGAGGGCGATGTGGACTTCGTCTTCGGGCGGGCCACCGCGGTCTTCGAGCACTGCCACTTCCGCACCCTGACCCGCACCGACCTCGCCTCGGCCCCGTACGGCTTCGTCTTCGCGCCGTCCACGGCCGGCGAGAACCCCCGTGGCTACCTGGTGACTCGCAGCCGTATCAGCAGCGAAGCCCCGGACGCGTACTACAAGCTGGCCCGCCCGTGGGTGCCGAGCTCGGACCCCACCGCCCGCCCGATGCTCACCGTCCGCGACAGCCGCCTCGGCGCGGGGATCGACGCGGTGGCGCCCTACGCCAACATGTCGAACAACTTCCCCTGGCAGAACCAGCGCTTCGCCGAGTACCGCAACACGGGCCCCGGCGCCGAGATCGCCGTCCCCGAGAACCGGCCCCAACTCATCGCGCAGGAAGCCGAGTCGGCGACCCGCGAGGCGTACCTGGGGGACTGGGCTCCGTGGGAGGGATGCTGAGATGCGGCGACGCAGTCTGCTGACCGCGGTGGCGGCCGGGGGACTGGGCGCTCTCGCGGCAGCCGCCCCCGCCTCCGCTTCCCCCGTGGGCCGCCGCGTCCTCCACGTACGCCCCGGCGACCGCGTCCAGGACGCCGTCGACGCGGTGACCGGCCCCGGCTGGACGATCGTGGTCCACCCCGGAACGTATCGAGAAGTCGTCAACATCCCTGCTGGCGCAAAGGACTTGACGCTGCGCGGCGCGACCCGCGACCCCCGTGCCGCGGTCATCGTGTACGACAACGCCAACGGCACCCCGCGCCCGGACGGCTCCGGCACCTACGGCACCGCGGGCTCCGCCACCTTCACCTCGGCGGCGCCCGGCCTGACCGTACGGAACCTGACCCTCGCCAACGACTGGCTGCGCGCGGACCACCCGGAGATCACGGGCACGCAGGCCGTCGCCGCGTATGTCACCGGGGACCGCTCGTACTTCGAACGCGTACGGCTGCTCGCGCACCAGGACACACTGTTCGCCGACACGAGCGCGCTCGACGCCTTCGACCGGCACTGCTACCGCGACTGCTACATCGAGGGCGATGTGGACTTCGTCTTCGGCCGGGCGACCGCGGTCTTCGAGCGCTGCCACTTCCACACCCTCGACCGGGACGTCGCCTTCAAACCCGAGGGCATGGTCTTCGCACCGGCCACGGCCCGCGCGAACCCGTACGGATTCCTCGCCGTGCGCAGCCGGGTCACGTCCGGCGCGGAGGACGGCGCCTACAAGATCGCCCGGCCCTGGGTGCCCTCGTACGAGACGACGGCCTGGCCGTCCTTGGTCGTACGGGAGACCGAGCTCGGGCCCGGGATCGACGCGGTGGCGCCGTACACGAACATGCGCGAGGCCTATCCCTGGCAGACGATGCGCTTCAGGGAGTACGCGAACACCGGGCCCGGTGCGGTGATCACCGTTCCGGAGAACCGGCCCCAACTGACGGTCGGGGAGAGCGCGTTGCACACGCCCGCCACGTATCTGCGGGGCTGGAGGCCCGGTGCGTAGGGGCGCCGCGATCGCGGCGCTGCTGACCTGCCTGCTTGCTCCCCTCACGCCCGCGACCGGTGCCGTGGCCGACGAGAGGGGCCCCGTCGGGTGGGCCTCCATGAACGGCGGCACCACCGGCGGCAGCGGAGGCGCCGTATGGACGGTGGAGACGCGCGCCGAGCTGAAGGAGGCCCTGGAGAACGGCGGGGACCCCGCGGCCCCGAAGACCATCCGTGTTGTCGGGGACATCAACGGGCATGAGGCGGCGGACGGTTCCGGGGCCCTGCTCGGCGAGCAGGACTACGCGCCCGGCTACGACCTGGGCAAGTACCAGTCCTGCTTCGGCCTGGACGGGACCACCTGGTCCGACACCCGCTACGCCTACTGCAAGCAGCAGCGCACCCTGCGCCAGACCGGCTCCCACCGCGAGAAGGCGCAGATCCAGCTGACCGTGCCGAGCAACACCACCCTGGTCGGCGTGGGCGGCGACGCCCGGCTGCTCGGGGTCTTCCTGACCGTCAACACCGGCACGAACATCATCGTGCGCAACCTCGAACTCGAAGCCCCCGTCGACCACTTCACGTCCTGGTCGCCGGACGACGGCACCCAGGGCAACTGGAACGCGCGCTTCGACGCGATGACCGTGATCACCGGCCGGAACATCTGGATCGACCACTGCACCTTCACCGACGGCCGCTTCCCCGACCGCGAGGCCCCCGTGGGCTTCCACGGCAAGCGGGTGCAGCGGCACGACGGGCTGCTCGACATCGAGGACGGCTCGGACTTCATCACGGTCTCCGACAGCCGGTTCACCGATCACGACAAGGCGTTGCTCATCGGCTCCGGGGACGGCAGGGGAGAGCGGGACCGCGGCCACCTCAAGGTCACCTTCTTCCGCAACCTGTTCACCGACATCACCCAGCGCGCCCCACGGGTCCGCTTCGGCCAGGTGCACGTGGTCAACAACGTGTACCGGGGCCAGGCGCCCGACACCGGGTACGCGCTCGGCGTCGGCGTGGAGTCGGCGGTCTTCTCCGAGGGCAATGTGTTCGCGTATCCCGAGGCCGATCCCTCCTTCGTCCTCGCCGCCTACGGAGGCACCGCCTTCCGCGACCGCGGGTCGTGGTTCGACGGCCGTCCCGCCGACCTGAACTCCCTTGCCGCAGGCCTCGGCCTGACCGACGCGGTGGGCTGGGATCCGGCCGACGTCTACGCGTACCGGCCGCTCAAGTCCCGCGCGGCCGTGGAGCATTACGTCCTGCACCACGCCGGCGCCGGCAGGCCGCATGGCTGACGCGGCCGGCCGCCGGTCCCTGGCCTCCGGCTGCCAGGGACCGGCGGCCGAACCGGTCGAGGGCAACCTCCCCGCCTTCCACGGCGCGCTCAAGGCCGAGCTGGACTTCCCCTCCGCCTGGGGACGTTCGCCCGTCCGCGACTTCCGTGCCTGGCGCCGCGCGGCCCGCGCCACGGTCGAGGAGCATCTCCTCGTCGACCGCCAGGACGGCACACCGTACGCACCGGAGTTCACGGCGGGGCCCCGAGGCGACGGCTGTACGCGGGAGTCGGTCACCATCTCCCTGACGCGCTACGAACGTGTGCGCGGCGCCCTGCTCACCCCGCGGGGCCCCGGCCCCTTCCCCGCCGTCCTGCTGCTGCACGACCACGGGTCCATGTTCGCCATCGGCAAGGAGAAACTGGTCAGGCCCTGGGGCGACGACGCCGGGCGGGCCGTCGCGCAGGCGTGGGTGAACCGGCATTTCAGCGGCCGGTTCATCGGCGACGAACTCGCCCGGCGAGGCTATGTCGTCCTGTGTCTGGACGCCCTGGGCTGGGGCGACCGCGGCCCCGTCGCGTACGGGCAACAACAGGCCCTGGCCTCCAACTTGTTCCACCTCGGTTCCTCGCTCGCCGGACTCATGGCCCGAGAGGACGCCCGCGCCGCGGAGTTCCTCGCCGGCCTCGACCGGGTGGACGCCCGCAGGGTAGCGGCGCTCGGCTTCTCCATGGGCGCCTACCGCGCGTGGCAGACGGCCGCGCTCACCGACTCCGTGCGCGCCGCGGCCGCGGTCTGCTGGATGACCGGCCTCAGGGAAATGATGGTCCCCGGCAACAACACGCTGCGGGGGCAGTCCTCGTACTGCATGCTCCACCCCGGGCTCTCCCGGTTCCTGGACTTCCCCGACGTGGCGAGCATCGCCGCGCCCAGGCCGATGCTCTTCTTCCACGGCGGGCTCGACCCGCTGTTCCCGGCCGAGGGTGTCGCGGCCGCCCACGCCAAGATGCGCGCCGTCTGGCGTTCCGTCGGCGCCGAGGAGCGGCTGCATCTCAAGACCTGGCCCGGCCTCGGCCATGTCTTCGTCGCCCCCATGCAGGACGAGGTCTTCGACTGGCTCGACACCGTGCTGAGGCCGTCCCATGTGTCCTCACCTGGATAGGCGGCTGTGGAATTCCCCCGCCGCGCCGGCCGTCGCAGCTGTGGAATTCCCCCGCCGCACCGGCCGGCGAACTGCGCCTGCGCAAGCGCGCGTTCGAGGTGCCGAGGGCCTGAAGGAGTCAGCGTCTCGCCGGCCGAGCACCTCGCGAAGCAAGGGGACACCGTGACCGACGACGAGATCCACGCACCGGCCGCGACCGCGAAGCCCTGCAGCCTGGCGCTCCTGCGCCGGGGACGGGAGCGGACCATGGACGGCGCGGACGCGATCGAACGCGAACACCGGCGCCGCACGGTGTCGTTGCGCGCCGAGGGAGTGATCGTGATCCTGTGCCCGGTCGCCTCCGACACCGTGTCCGGCGTCGCGATCACGGCCGTGACGGCCGCGGAGGCCGAGCAGGTCATGGCCGGGGATCCCCGCGTGCGGGCCGGGACGATGACCTACGAGGTGCACCTGTGTCCCGGCTTCCCCGGAGACAGCCTGCCGAACCGAACGACGAGCGGCGCGACGGACGGGCTCAGCCGCCGGCCGTCAGTGCCGCACGTGCGGTCGTGAGGATGTCCTCGGAGAGCGGGGAGCCCTTGGTGGCCCGGGACAGGACCAGCGCGCCCACCATCGTGCACAGCCGGGTGAGCCCCTCCTCGTCCTCGGTCGTGAGGAACTCGGCGAAGGCGCCCACTCCCTCCGTGTAGACACGGCGGGCCTCGGTGTCCCCGGGCTCGCGCGCCATGTCCGTGACGAGCGCGGCGACGGGGCAGCCGTCCGCCGCGCTGTCGCGGTGCCCGGCTGAGAGGTAGGCGTCGATCACCGCGTCCTGCGCGGCGGTCCGCTCGCCGGGATGCTCGTCGAGACCCTGCTGATAGCGCCGGGTGAGTTCGGCGAAGGCGTGGGCCGTGGCCTCGTCGACCAGGGCTTCCTTGGACGCGAACTGCTTGTAGAAGCCGCCGTGGGTCAGACCCGCCGCCTTCATGAGGTCGGCGACGCTGACATGGGTGCCCTGCTCCCGGAACAGCCGGGACGCGGTGTCCACGACCCGCCGGCGGTTCTCCTGCGCCTGCGCCTGCGATACGCGGCCCATGAGCCACCTCCCATTTGGATGTCGATTGGCATCTATCTTAGGCACGTGTTTAGATTATGGATGTAATCTAAATTACACGGGCCGTCACCGGGCGGCCCCGCACCCTGGGAGCAGGCATGGAACAGACGTCGGGCATGGACCTGAGGAACGCGGTCGCCGTGGTCACGGGCGCCAACCGGGGGCTCGGGCGGCACCTGGCCGCACAGCTCGTGGACCGCGGGGCGAAGGTGTACGCGGCGGCCCGGCGCCCCGAGACGGTGGAGCTCTCCGGGGTCACCCCGCTGCACCTCGACCTCACGGACGAGGCGTCGATCCTCGCCGCGGCCCGTACCGCGTCCGATGCGACGCTCCTGGTCAACAACGCCGGGATCAACACCCTCACCCCGCTGGTCGCGGGCGGCCTGGACGCGGTGCGTCTGGACATGGAGACGAACTTCTTCGGCCCGCTGGCCGTGACCCGTGCCTTCGCCCCGGTCATCGAGGGCAACGGCGGCGGAGGCGTGCTCAACGTCCTGTCCGTCCTGTCCTGGCTGCACCCGGCCGAGCTCGGTGCCTACGCCGCCGCCAAGGCGGCGGCCTGGGCGCAGACCAATGCCGTACGGCAGGAGCTGGCACCCCGCGGCATCGCGGTCTCCGCGCTGCACGTCGGCTACATGGACACCGGCATGGCCGCAGGGCTGCCCGACGACCAGAAGGCCGATCCGGCCGATGTCGCCGCCCTGGCGCTGCGCGCGCTCGAGACGGGCCTGACCGAGGTGCTCGCCGACGACACCAGCCGCTTCGTCAAGCAGAGCCTGGCGGCGGCGCCGGCCGCGGTGTGAGGCGCGCGGGAACACCGGAGCGGATGCGGGAACACCGGAGCGGATGCGGGAGATGGAGCAGACCATGAAGGCCTTTGTGATCGAGAAGTACGGGGACCGGTCCGCGGTGCACGCCGGCGAAGTGCCGGAACCGGTGGTGGGCGCCGAGGACGTCCTGGTCAGGGTGGACGCGGCGAGCGTCAATCCGCTGGACTTCAAGATCCGTGACGGCGCCTTCAAGACGGTCCTGCCGTACCGCCTCCCGCTCGTCCTCGGCAACGACCTCGCCGGAACGGTGGTCCGAGTGGGCCCGTCCGTCACGCGGTTCGCGGTCGGCGACGAGGTCTACGCGCGGCCCGGCAAGGACCGTATCGGCACGTTCGCCGAACGGATCGCCGTTCACCAGGACGACCTGGCCCTCAAGCCGGCCGGTCTCACCACGGCCGAAGCGGCCTCCCTGCCGCTGGTCGCCCTGACGTCCTGGCAGGCCCTGGTGGAGAAGGCCCGGGTACGGCCGGGACAGAAGGTCCTGATCCACGCGGGCGCCGGCGGCGTCGGCACGATCGCCGTGCAGCTGGCCAAGGAGCTGGGCGCACACGTGGCGACCACGGTGAGCACGGCGAAGGTTCCGCTGGCGAAGGAGCTGGGCGCGGAGGTCGTCGTCGACTACCGGACGCAGGACTTCGCGGAGGTCCTCGACGGGTACGACCTCGTTCTGGACACGCTCGGCGGCGAGACCCTGGAGAAGTCCCTGCGGGTGCTCAGGCCCGGCGGCCGGGTGATCAGCATCGCCGGTCCGCCCGACGCGGACTTCGCCCGCGAACTCGGTCTGAACCCCGTCCTGCGCCAGGTGATGAACGTGCTGAGCTTCAGGATCCGCCGTCGCGCGAAGCGGCACGGTGTGACGTACGGATTCCTGTTCATGAAGGCCGACGGCGAGCAGCTGCGGGAGGTCGCACGGCTCGTCGAGGCCGGGAGGATCCGTCCCGTCGTCGACCGGGTCTTCCCCTTCGCGCAGACGCGGGAGGCCATGGAGTACGCGGAGCAGGGGCGGGCGAAGGCCGGCAAGGTCGTCGTCGCGATGAACTGAGACGGCCGTGCGGGAGAGCCCTCGCCTGACCGCGTGAACACCGCACCCCAGGACGGCGTGCGGTGTTCACGTTGTTCCGGCGAGGCCCATCGCCGGGGTGCCGGGCCGGTCAGTCGTCGACCGCGTCCATCACCGTGCCGAGGTCGACGAACTTGAAGTTGGTCGAGGCGCGCTCGGTCTCGCCGGGCGCGTCGTGGCCGTCCTGCACGACGAGCAGACCGTTCGGGTAGCGGCGCCCGAGCGGCTCGTTCAGCGCGGCCGCGCCGTCGCACTCCTCGGAGCCGTCGAGCGTCGCGGAGGCCGGCGTGACACGGAAGCCGCCCTCGTACTCGTTCGCGTCGGACACCTCGCGGTCGTACGCGGCGAAGGTGTTGTCGCCCTGGCTGGAGGCGAGCAGCAGGCCGTCACCGTCCTCCTCGTGGACCAGGGTCAGGCCCTCGACGTCCGCCGAGATCCGCGTACCGCCGAAGCCCGGGTCGGCGCCGGCGGTGCACTCCTCGGTCTCCTCGTCGTACGTGCCGGGGACGCCGAACTCGCGGACCTTGTCCACCAGTTGGGGCGTGCCCGTCAGGTCGGCGCGCAGCCGCCAGATGCCCACGTCCTCCTGGCCCGCGTACAGCGTCCCGTTCGCCGGGTCCACCACCATGCCCTCCACCTGCGGGAGCTCACCAGGCTCTCCGCACGGCGTCCACGAGGTCCCGTTCGGGAGCTGGAAGCTCTGCGGCAGGTCCAGCGTGCGGACCTTGGTGTAGCCGACCGTGCCGTCCGTGCGGGCGCTGAGTTCGAGCAGCGCGACCCGGGTGCGCTCGCGCTGACTGACCAGCGCGTACGAGCGTCCCGTCTTCCGGTCCGTCCAGGTCGCGAGGCCGTACGCGGTGCGCTGCTCGTTGACCTCGTCCTGCGAAGCCGAGAACACCCTGGGGGCGTTCGGGTCGGTCACGTCCTTCAGCGGGCCGCCGGGCCGGTCGCGGTCGATCCGGTACACGCGCAGCCGGTCGGCGCCGCGGTCGGAGGTGACGGCGAGGTCGCCGAGACGCGAACTGCGCACGAGATCCACGTTGTTGAACCGGCCGGGCGCATCGTCGGGGCCCGGCGCGGCGGGCGCGGCGATCGACTGCACCTCGCGGGCGTCGAGGTCGTACACGCGCAGGCCACCCTGCTTAGCCGTGGCGACCACCAGGCTGCGGTCGGGGTCGGCGGCGTTGCGCCAGATCGCCGGGTCGTCGGCATCGGCGTCGCCGCCCGCCTCGTCGTCGTACAGCGTGGCCGTCTCGGCCTTCGGCACGACGGCGGGCAGGGGCTCGGCGGCCTGCACCGGGGTGGCGCACAGCGCGGCGACGGCGGTCGCCAGGGCGAGGAGGCGCATACGGGGGACGGCCACGTCGGGGCTCCTTCATGTCGGGAACACGGCAGCACGTGTCAGGGACACGGCGAGAGCATCGTGTGATCTTGCTGTGAGGGCCAAGGGGGCCGGACGTGGCTTCGAACCGTCCGGGAGGTGAATTCAACGTGCCCGGATTCACGTCGAGTTGAGTGCGGAAAGTCCAACCCCCGCTCCACAAGTCCAACACCGGCCCCACCTTTGTCCATGGGCCCGGGGGCCTCGCAACCAGCATCGTGGCGGCCACGGAACCGGTCGGACGAAGGGGTGCGCAGTGCTGCCGTCGCAAGAGATCCATGGACCGAGCCGCAGGGCGATCGTGGCAGGTACGGCCGCCGCAGGGGCCGCTCTCACGCTCGGCCTGCCGGGCATCGCCGCCGCGGGACCGCGCGCCGCCGGCGAGACGACCCTGCGCTCGGCCGGCCTCGACGTCCTGGTCGACACCGCGTTCCCGCGGATCGTCCGCTACACCGACCGCGCCTCGGGCGCCGTCCTGCACGGCCAGCCGGACCCCGTCACCTCGGTCCTGGTCAACGGCGCGGCGCACACCCCCGAGGTGACCTCGCAGCCCGCGGACGACCGCATCACGTACACCCTCGCCTTCACCGGCGGTACGCGGATCACGGCGGAGATCGCCGTCGAGGGACGCAAGGTCCGCTGGCGCATCACCGAGATCTCCGACACGGACGCGCTGCGCGTGGGCACCCTGCAGATCCCGTCCCTCGCCTTCCTCTCCGTACGCAGCGACCAGCCCGGCGCCGCCCTCCTCGCCGCCAGGATCCAGCTGGACAAGGCCAAGAGCGGGGACACGCTCGTCACGGTCACCCCGGACACCCCCGCCGAGGCCGCCGTCGGCTGCGCGTACGCGGTCGTCGCCCATGACAGTCTCGGCGGCGCGATCGAGACCAACACGGTCTGGGACAAGCCCGATTCGGCCTCCGGAACGACCTGGGAGAACGGCCGCCTTTGGCGTACGACCGTCAGGACCGATGCGCGAGTCGAGGCGCGCCTCGCCGCCGGCCAGTGGACCCACCGGGCCGCGACCGCACCCGTCGACGCCACCGAACCGCTGCCGTACGCCACGGTCGTCGTCACCGGCGACCGCAACGGGGACGGCAAGGTCGACTGGCAGGACGCGGCCATCGCGTACCGCGACATCATGGTCACGCCGCTCGGCGCCGACGAGCAGCATCTGCGGGTCGTCCCGCACATCCCGTTCAACTTCGCCTCGCAGGCCACCAATCCGTTCCTGCTGACCCTCGACCACGTGAAGCGGATCTCGCTCGCCACCGACGGCCTGCGGCAGTACACGCTCCTCAAGGGCTACCAGTCCGAGGGCCACGACTCCGCGCACCCCGACTACGCGGGCAACCACAACAAGCGCGCCGGCGGCCTCGACGACCTCAACACCCTGGTCAGGGAAGGGAAGAAGTGGGGCAGCGACTTCGGTGTGCATGTGAACGCCACCGAGTCCTACCCGGTCGCCAACGCCTTCTCCGAGACGCTCGTCGACAAGACCAACGAGCAGTGGGACTGGCTCGACCAGAGCTACCGCATCGACCAGCGCCGCGACCTCGTCTCCGGTGACATCGTCAAGCGGTTCGCCGATCTGCGCGCCGAGACCGACTCGGCCCTCAACATGCTCTACATCGACGTGTTCCGCGAGTCCGGCTGGACCTCCGACCGGCTCCAGCGCGCCCTGCGCGAGCAGGGCTGGATCGTCACGACCGAGTGGGGCCACGGTCTGGAGCGCTCCGCGATCTGGGCGCACTGGGCCACCGAGACCGACTACGGACCCGACACCTCACGCGGCATCAACTCCCAGCTGATCCGATTCATCCGCAACCACCAGAAGGACGTCTTCGCCGACAAGTGGCCCACGCTGCTCGGCATTCCGCGCACCGGCAACTTCGAGGGCTGGGTCGGCAAGACCGACTGGAAGACCTTCTACGACCTGATCTGGACCGAGTCGCTGCCCGCCAAGTATCTGCAGGCGTACCCGATCAAGTCCTGGTCCGCGCACGAGATCACCTTCTTCGGCCCGACCGGCACCTCCGTCTCGGACGAGGGCGGCAAGCGCGTCATCCGCACCGACGGCAGGGTCGTCTACGAGGACGGCCGTTACCTCCTGCCCTGGGAGCCCCGAAAGGCCACCGACCCGCCGAAGCTCTACCACTACTCCGCGAAGGCGGGCACCAGCACCTGGCAGCTGCCGCGCGGCTGGGCGGGCGCCGGCTCGGTGGCGCTCTACAAGCTCACCGACCAGGGGCGCGTGCACGTCTGCGACCTCGCGGTCCGCGACGGCCGGATCACCGTCAAGGCGGCCGCCGGCCAGCCCTACGTGGTCTACCGCAGCCGGGTCCCCGCGGCCGGCGACCCGGACTGGGGCCAGCACACGCCGCTGCACGACCCCGGCTTCAACTCCGGTTCCCTGAAGGGCTGGACGGTATCCGGGCCCGCCTCCGTCCAGCTCAGCGCGCTCGGCGACTACGAGCTGGTGATCGGCGCGGGCGGCGCGGCCGCCGTCGGCCAGCGCGTGTCCCGGCTCGCCCCCGGTACGTACGCGGCCTCCGTACAGGTCGAGGTCGGCGAGAAGCCGGGGGAGACCCGCAAGGCGTCCCTGGAGATACGGACCGCCGACGGCGTGGTCGCCTCGAACTGGACCGCCTCGTCCACCGCGGGCAACTACGTCGCCGCGGACCGCAAGCACGGCACCCGCTTCCAGCGCATGTTCACGTACTTCACCGTTCCCGAGGGCGGCGGCCCCGTCGACCTCGCGCTGCGCGCCGCCGCGGGCCGCGCACGGGTCCGCTTCGACAACGTCCGTATCGTCGCCGCGCGGCCCTCCGTGAAGGCGGGCACGGTCGTGTACGAGGACTTCGAGTCGGTGCCGCAGGGCTGGGGCCCCTTCGTCAAGGGCGACTCCGGCGGCGCGACCGACCCGCGCACGCATATCGCCCAGCGGCACGCGCCCTTCACCCAGCGGGGCTGGAACGGCAAGGCGATCGACGACGTCATCGACGGCTCGGAGTCGCTCAAGTCCCGTGGTGAGAACGGGGGGTTGGTGTACCGCACGGTGCAGCACACCTGCCGCTTCGAGCCGGGGAAGACGTACCGCGTGACGTTCCGGTACGAGAACGAGACGGCGGGCCAGTACGCCTGGATCACCGCGGTGGACGCGCCCGGCGAGCGGGAGCTGTCGCGGCAGCCGCTGCCGGTCGCCGTCGAACCCACGGTCCTTTCCTACGAGTTCACCGCGCCCTCCTCGGGCGAGGCCTGGGTGGGCCTGCGGAAGGTCGGGGACGACGGGGTGGCGGAGTTCGTGCTCGACGCGTTCGAGGTGACGGAGCTGTAGGCAAAGGGCCGTCGTCGGGGGCGTTCCGTATCGGGAACGCCCCCCGCGGGTGCTCACCCGCCGAGCAGTGCCACCGTCTCCCGCAGATGCCCGCACGCCCAGTCGTAGTGCCCGTCGTCGCTGTAGGCACGGTAGGTGGTCTCGATGCACAGGACCAGCGCGAGATGAAGGTTGTACAGGCGCCGTCGGATCCGCTCGGGCTCGGTCAGCGGCGGGTGGCCGTACCCGCGCAGGAAGGCCGTGGAGTCCCCGAAGGCGCTCGACTCGCACCCGGCGAAACCGAACTCCATCAGCGGGTCGCCGTAGAACGCCCGCTCGTGGTCGACGATCGCGACGACCCGGCCGTCGCGCACCATGCAGTTGCCGGACCACAGGTCCCATTCGACGAACCGGGGTTCGGTCACCTCGTCCAGCGCGTCGGCGTGGGCGGCCACGAGGCCGCGGATCAGGTCGTAGCCGCAGGGGAGTGCGATGCCGCGGCGCTCGCCGTCGCGCAGGAGTTCGTCGACCATCCGCAGGAAGGCCGGGCGCCATGTGCGCGTCCCCGGGCCCGTCAGCGGTCCGAAGGCCGGGCCGGGGATGGAGTTGAGCTCACGGGTGATCGCGCCCAGCCGCTCGTCGTAGGCCTCCTTCTCCGCGTCGGTGAGGGTGTCCCTGAGGGTGTGGAGGTCGTCGCCGTCCACGTACGACATGAAGAAGTAGGCGGCATCGCACACCTCTTGGCTCCGGTCGGCGAACTCGACCTCGGGCACGGGCACCTTCGTGTGCTCCCGTACCAGCCGGAGCGCCGCAAGCTCGGTCGCCATGGCTCCTCGCTCGTACGTCAGGACCTCGACGTCCGGCGGCGGTGCGATCTTGAGAACGGCCTGCGTGCCGGAGCGCAGCCGGATCCGGTAGACCACGTTGAAACAGCCGTTGCCCAGCTCGCCGGCCCAGTCCTCCCCGTCGCACACCTCGTCCGGGCCGTAGGCACGGGCGACCATGGCGCGAAGCGCCGCGGCGGACTGCCGGTTCTTGGTGATGCTCTCCATTCGTTCCTCCCGCCCGAAGTCTGCCCCACCGCCCGCGTCCGGCGGGCACCGACCGGGCAGGGGACACGGCCCGGCAGCCTGCTCAGGTTCCGGGGAGGATACGGCGCGTTTCGTAGGCCCACATCGCGATCTCGACCCGGTTGCGGGCGCCGAGTTTGGCCATCAGGCTCGCCAGATGCGTCTTCACCGTGCTGAGGCTGATGTGCAGTGCGTCGGCGATCTCGGTGTTGGTCAGCCCGCGGGCGACCGCGAGGAGCACCTGCTCCTCGCGAGCGGTGACGGGGGCGACCGGCTGGGTCACGGGCCGGCCGGCGGGCAGGTCCGCGAAAGCCCGGAGCAGACGCACGGTGACGCTGGGCGCGATGAGTGCCTCACCGTCGGACGCCGACCGTACGGCCTGCGCCAGGAGGTCAGGGCCCGTGTCCTTGAGGAGGAATCCGCGGGCGCCGGCCCGCAGTGCGCCGTAGACGTACTCGTCGAGGTCGAACGTGGTGATGACGACCACGGCCAGCGGGTCGGCGACGCCCGGTCCTGCGACGAGCCGGGTGGCCTCGAGCCCGTCGCATACGGGCATACGGATGTCGAACAGGCAGACGTCGGGGCGTAGTTCACGGGCCAGACGTACCGCTTCCCGCCCGTCGTCGGCCTCGGCGACCACCTCGATGCCGGGCTGGGCGTTCAGCATGATCCGCAACCCGTTGCGGATGATCGCCTGGTCGTCAGCGACGAGGACGCGTATGGACACCGTTCTCGCTCCTGGCTCTCGGCAGTTCGGCTTCGACATGCCAGCCCCGGTCGGTACCCGGGCCGGCTCGTAGTGTGCCGCCGAGCAGGGTCGCGCGTTCGCGCAGTCCGGTAAGTCCGTATCCGTCGCGACCACGGCCGGGGCGCCGGCCGTTGTCGCGCACGCTCACCCGTACCGTGTGCCGTTCCGCGGCGACCCGGACGGCGAGCTCGGTCGCGTCGACCGCATGGCGCAGCGCGTTGGTCACCGACTCCTGCACGATCCGGTAGACGGCCGCGTCCACGGCCGGGGGCAGCGCGTCCAGTTCGCCGTCGAGGTCCAGGTCGACGCTGAGCCGACCACCCGGGGTGCGCACCAGGCGCTCCAGATCCGCGACTCCGGCAGGGGGCGCCAGCTCGGCGCCGACCCCGCGGTCGCGCAGCGTGGCGACCATGGCGCGCATCTCCTCCAGCGTGCGCGCCCCTTCCTCCTCGACCCCCTCAAGGGCCGCGACGGCGGCGGACGGGTCGGCGCCCGCGAGCACGCGGCCCGCCTGCGCGATGATCACCATGGCCGACACATGGTGGGCCACCGTGTCGTGCAGTTCGCGGGCGAGCTGCTCGCGCTCGCGGGAGCGCACCTGCTCCAACTGCCGCTCGCGCGCGGTCATCCGGAACCGCACGGCGGCCCCGAGCACGCCGGGCAGCAGCAGGAAGACGAGGCCCACGACCTTTTCGACCACCGGGGTCCCGTCGATGGCGACACACAGCGTGCCGACCGCGACGACCACCCCGCCGCCCAGCATGATCTCGCGTCCCGATCCCCACCGGGGCAGCGCGTACACCAGCACGAGCACGACCGCGCCGGTGTACAGGCCGACGGGCTCGCCCTGCCCGGCGACGAACGAGGCCACCGCAAGCAGGCCCACCGAGCCGAACGCCAGCGTCACCGTCGCCAGCGGGCGGGTCCGGCGCCACAGGGGCAGCAGCCACAGCCATACGGCGAACACCACCGCCACCGGCCGCCACACGACGTGCTCGCGCAGGCCGGCCTCAAGCGCCACACCGGCGAGGCCCGCGGCGAGCAGCGCCCAGTCCCGCCGCACCCGGGCGGGCGCGCCGGGCGGCCGGGGTTCGGTCCACAGGGTGCGCAGGTCGTGTCGGAGCACGGTTCTCAGCGTAGGGGCCGCGGCGTGGCGCGCATCGGCCGAAAGGACTGGTCGCAACTCCGTCTCCGGGCCGACGAGTTGGCGGCTCGCGGGCCGATGCCGCAAAGCGCCGTGGCGAGGAGCCTCGGCACGGTCGGCCGTACAACGACGGCCGACGAGGTGGTTGGAGGACCCGATGCTCTCGAAAGCCCTGTTCCGCTTGGGCACAAGCGCTGCGCGCCATCCCTGGCGGGTGATCGCGGCATGGCTGATCGCCGCCACGCTCGCCGTATCGGCCGCCGTCGCCTTCGGCGGGCGGACCGCGGACTCCATGACCGCTCCGGGCCTTGACTCCCAGCGGGCAGCGGAACTGATCGAGCGGGCCGGCACCGGCCAGGAGGGCATGACCGCCCAAGTGGTCGTCACCCCCCTCGAGGCGGGTGCGACGTTCTTCGACGACAACGGCGCGCGCACCGCCCTCACGCGGCTGCGGGCCGAGGTGAAGACCCTGCCGCATGTGCTCGGTACGAGCGACCCGGCGGGTGCGCTCGTCACGGGCGGGGACGCCGCCGTGCGCGCCGGGCTCGTGTCGGCCGACGGGCGGATCGCGGTCGTGCGGGTGCAGTACCCCGACCAGAGCGAGTTGTCGGCCGAAGACCTCGACGCCCTTGTCGGTCTCGGCGACCGGCTGCGCGCCGAACTGCCCCTGCGCATCGAGATGGGCGGGAACCTCTTCTACGCCTTCTCCGGCGCAGAAGGCGGCGCGAGCGAACTGATCGGCCTCCTCGCCGCGGCCACGATCCTGTTCCTGGCGTTCGGTTCGCTCGTCGCCGCCGCGCTGCCGATCGGCATGGCGGTCTTCGGGCTGACCATCGGAGTCGCCACGATGACGGTCCTTGCGGGGGTGACGGAGGTCCCCACCTTCGCACCGGTCCTGGGCAGCATGGTCGGGCTCGGAGTGGGCATCGACTACGCGCTGTTCGTGCTCGCCAGGCATCGGGAGTACCTCGCGTGCGGACTCGGTCCGCAGGCGGCGGCCGGACGAGCGGTGGCCACGGCGGGGCGGCCGGTGGTCTTCGCCGGCGGCACCGTCGTCGTGTCGATCCTGGGCCTGGCGGTCGCGAACGTGCCGTTCATGACGGTGGGCGGGCTCGCCGTCTCGATCGTCGTCCTGATCATGGTGCTCGCGTCGGTGACGCTCCTTCCCGCCTTCCTCGGCGCGGCGGGCCCGCGCCTGGCCCGGGCCGGCCGGATCGGCCGGGCTCTGCGGGCCAGGAAGCCGGGCCGGCTCGCACGGCCGCGGGACCTGTCGGCGGGCCCCGCCGGGTGGCGTCGCTGGATCGGGCACGTCAATCGGCACCCGGTGCTGTACGCGATCGGCGCGGCGGGGCTGCTGCTGGCCGCGACGCTGCCCGTGCTCGGCCTGCGCGTCGGCCTGCCCGACGACGGGTCACTGCCGCAGAGCCGCACCGAACGCCGCGCCTACGACCTCGTCGCCGAGGGGTTCGGCCCGGGCACCAACGGTCCGCTCGTCATCGCCGCGGACCCCACCGGCGATCCGGGAGTGGTGGACCGACTCGTCAAGGCGGTCGCGGGAGATCCGGGCATCGCAACCGTCGCACCGACGCAGATCGATCGGGCCACCGGCATCGCCACCCTCGTGGTGTTCCCGACCACCAGCCCTCAGGACAAGGCCACGGCCGACACCATCGCCCGGCTGCGCACCGACGTGCTGCCCACGGCGATCGGGGACGGCCAGGCCAGGGCCCACGTCGGCGGCGCCGCCGCGAGCCTGTCCGATGTCGGCCAACGCACCAGCGAACGCCTGCCGTTGTTCGTCGCCGCCGTCCTTGCCATGTCGTTCCTGCTGCTGATGCTGGTCTTCCGCTCGGTACTCGTACCGCTCAAGGCGGTACTCCTCAACCTGCTGAGCATCGGCGCGGCCTACGGCATCATGGTCGCGGTCTTCCAGTGGGGCTGGGGAGGCGCACTCATCGGTCTTGAAGCGACGGTTCCCATCGTGTCGTTCATCCCGATGTTCCTCTTCGCCATCCTGTTCGGCCTCTCGATGGACTACGAGGTGTTCCTCCTCTCCCGCGTACGCGAGGAGTACCTGCGCACCGGCGACAACGGCACGGCGATCGTCGAGGGCATCTCACGCACCGCCCGGATCATCACCTCGGCCGCCCTCATCATGGTGGCGGTCTTCCTGTCCTTCGCCGTAGCCGACGACCCCTCCACCAAGATGTTCGGACTCGGCCTGGCCACCGCGATCTTCATCGACGCCACGGTCGTCCGCATGGTCCTTGTACCGGCGACCATGACACTCCTCGGCCGGACCAACTGGTGGCTGCCCAAGTGGCTGGACGGGATGCTTCCCCGCGGCCCGGTCGGCGCCGACGGCACCGACGGCACCGACGCGGAAACCACGGGCGAAGCCCCGCGGCCACGGCTGGTCGACCGCTGACTCACCTCCTGCCCGCCCTAGGCCCCACCACCCGGCGCCGTCAGCCCCGTCTCGTACGCGAGGACGACCGCCTGCACCCGGTCGCGCAGGTTCAGCTTCGACAGGATGCGGCCGATGTGGGTCTTGACCGTGGTGGGGCTCAGGTGGAGGCGTTGCGCGAGTTCGGCGTTGCTCAGGCCCGTCGCCAAGAGGCGGAGCACCTCGAGTTCGCGCGGGGTCAGACCGGACAGATCGGGGTGGAGGGCGGCGGGCCCGGGCTCCTCGCGCTGGGCGAAGCGTTCGATCAGACGGCGCGTGATGGCGGGGGCGAGCAGGGCGTCGCCCGACTGCACCAGGTGGACGGCGGCGACGAGCTGCTCCGGCGAGACGTCCTTGAGAAGGAAGCCGCTGGCACCGGCGGTGAGCGCCGCGTAGACGTAGTGGTCGAGATCGTAGGTGGTGAGGATGATGACCCGTGGCGCCCGCGCGTGAGCGGCTTCGTCCGCGAGGATCCGCCGCGTGGCCTCGATGCCGTCCATCTCCGGCATACGGATGTCCATGAGGACGACGTCGGGACGCGTGCGCCGCACCGCCGCGACCGCTTCGACTCCGTCGGCCGCCTCGGCCGTCACCTCGATGCCGTCGGCGGCGAGGATCATGCCGAAGCCCGTACGGACCAGGGCCTGGTCGTCTGCGAGGACGACGCGCAGGGGTGGCTGCTTCATGCCGCCCGCCAAGGGATACGGGCCTTGACGCGGTAGCCGCCGGCGAGGGTCGGGCCGGTCTCGAGTTCGCCGCCGTAGACCGCGAGGCGCTCGCGCAGACCGATGTGGCCCCGGCCGTTGCCGTCCACCACGGCCGCCTCCCGGGTGCCGCCGGTGTCCGTCACGTCGATCTCCAGGAGCTCGTCGGTGTGACCGATCGTGACGGCCGCGTCGGCGCCGGGCGCGTGCTTGAGGGTGTTGGTGAGCGCCTCCTGCACGACCCGGTACGCCGTGAGATCCACTCCCGGCGGCAGCGGGTCCGGGGGCAGCGAGACCGCGATGCTCACCGGTGTCCCCGCGGCACGGACCCGATCGACCAGGGCGTCGAGCCGGTCGAGGCCGGGCTGCGGGGCGAAACCGTCGGGGCGTTCGTTGTCCGGGACGGCGAGCAGGCCCATCACATGCCGCAGTTCGGCCATCGCCGCCCGGCCGCCGGACTCCACCGCGAGCAGCGCCTGCTTGGAGCGCTCGGGTGCCACGTCCATCACCTTGCGGGCCGCGCCCGCCTGGATCACCATCACGCTCACATTGTGGGTGACGACGTCGTGCAGTTCGGCGGCGATCCTGGAACGCTCCTCCGCCACGGCCCTGCGCATGGCCTCCTCCTGGGTCTGCTGCAGCCGGGCGTATCTGTCCCGGCCCGCGGCCAGCTGCCGCTGCCAGACCCGGACGAGGATGGTCACCACCCCGGCGAGCAGCAGCACCACCGCCGGTGTCAGCCAGCCCGGCATGATGGGCTCCGCGTTGCGGAACGCCAGGCCCGCCAGGAGCGCCGCGGTCATCATGGACACCGCCGCCCCCACCCGGTGACGGCTGTACATCACGGCGCTGTAGGCGCCGATGACGCAGGTCACCACGTTCATCCAGGTCGCGTCGTCGCTCAGGACCAGCATCGCGAACAGCACCACCGCGAACGCGGTCAGCGGATACCGGCGCCGTCCGGCGAGCGGCAGCGCCGAGAGGACCACGAGCAGCCAGAACCCCGCGGGAGGCTCCTCGTCCACCCGTATGTGCGTGGGCGGCCGGACTTCCGGATACGGCGGGAACTCAGGGTGCGTGGGCGGCTGGACCTCCGGATACGGCGGGAACTCCGGCTGCGTGGGCGCCTCCGGGGGCGTCGGGGCCTGCGGAGGCGTCGGGGTATCGGTCACGCTCGGCGGCGCCGACACGTCCTGCTGCATCCGGACCGGTCCGCTGTCCGGATAGCGCGCCGCCACGATCAGCGAGACGACCGTGAGCAGGACCGCGAGCACCACGTCCCAGCGCACCGCGCGCCGCGGCAACGGGGCCGGTTTCGGGTCGGGGCGCAGGGCGTCGCGCAGGTGCTGACGCCAGCCGCGTCGCTCTTCCGTCTCCATCGGTTCATTGTGTGGCCCGCCCGCCCCGGCCCGCGTCCGCCTTCCGATCAGGGGTGCTGTCCCGCAGGCGTACTTCTCGGGGATGACCCCGCCGGAAGGTCGTCCGCGGGGAGGGCCGCATGTCGGTGCCGCGGCCGACGCGCCCGCGGCCCCTGCGCCCGTACGTTTCCCGGGCCGGCCAAGACGCCGAGCGGTCCCGGGGGAAGCACTGGCAGGTCCCCGGGACCGCTCGGCTTCCCGGAGTCCTTCACCACGCGGTGGACTCCACGACGCGAAGGACTGACGACACCCATGACCCACGTCGCAGAGACGACACCCATGACTCCCGTCATACAACTGTCCGGTGTGGCCAAGCGCTACGACAGCGCCGGCGCACCCGCGCTCGGACCGATCGACCTCGGCGTCGCCAAGGGCGAGGCCCTGGCCGTGACGGGGCCCTCCGGCAGCGGCAAGTCGACGCTGCTCAACCTCGTCGCCGGCCTGGACAAGCCGACCGAGGGCGCCGTGACCGTGGCCGGTGAGCGGATCGACCGGCAGAGCGAGCACGCGCTCGCGCGGTTCCGCCGCGCGCACATCGGCATGGTCTTCCAGTTCTTCAACCTGCTCGACGACCTCACCGTGGCCGACAACATCCAGCTCCCCGCCCAACTGACCGGCACCGCACGGCGGACGGCGGCCGACCGCGCCGGGGAGCTGATGGAGCTGCTCGGCATCGCCCGGCACGCCCGCGCCTACCCCGGCCGCCTCTCCGGCGGCGAGCGCCAACGCGTCGCGGTGGCCCGCGCGCTGGTCAACCGACCCGCACTGCTGCTCGCCGACGAACCGACCGGTGCCCTGGACACGGCCTCGGGCCAGGACGTACGGGAGCTCCTCGTCGATCTGCACCGCGGCGGCCAGACCATCGTCCTGGTCACGCACGACCTGGCGCTTGCCGAGGCCTGCGCGAGCCGCACGATCCATCTCGTCGACGGCCATGTCGCCCTCGACTCGGCCGCGCAGGCCGTCCGATGAGCCGCTGGGGAACGGGCGCGCTGGGCCGGGTCGTACGGTCCGGGGTGGGCCGGCGCCGCGTGCAGCTCGTGGTGATCGTCGTGTCCACGATGATGGCGGTCGCCTCGGCCGTGGTCGCCGGATCGCTGATGGTCGCCGTGAACGCACCCTTCGACCGCGCCTTCGCCCAGCAGAACGGGGCGCACCTGACCGCGCAGTTCGACCCGAGGAAGACGAGCGCGGCGCAGCTCGCGGCCACCGAGCAGCTGGACGAGGTCACGGCGAGCGCGGGCCCGTACCCGACCACCACCGTCGAACCGATCGGTGAGGGAGGCGGGCATCTGCCGTCCCTCACCGTGGTCGGGCGCGCCGAACCGGGCGGCACGGTGGACAAGCTGGAGCTGAAGTCCGGGCGCTGGGCACAGAAGCCCGGCGAGATCGTGCTGTCCTCCTCCTTCAAGGGCCCGATGCTCACGCTCGGCTCCACGCTCAAGAGCTCGGACGCGAAGGACGCGGTGACGCTGACCGTCGTGGGCTTCGCCCTCTCGGCGAGCGAGACCGCCGATGCCTGGGTGACCCCCGCGCAGGCCGGGACGCTCGCGCCGAAGGGGCAGCCGGCCACGCAGCAGATGCTGTACCGCTTCGAACAGGCCGATACGAGCGGTCAGATCACCGCCGCCCGCAAGCAGATCGCCGCCGCCGTCCCGTCGGGCGCGCTGCTCGGCAGCCAGTCGTATCTGGACACCAAGCAGGCCGCCGAACAGGGCGCGGCCGCGACCGTGCCCTTCCTGATGGCCTTCGGTGTGCTCGGCATCGTCATGTCGGTGATCATCGTCGGCAGTGTGGTCAGCGGCGCCGTGGGCACCGGTCTGCGCCGTATCGGCATCCTCAAGGCCATCGGCTTCACGCCGCGCGAGGTCGTCCGCGCCTACGTGGCACAGGCGTTGATCCCGGCCGGCGCCGGCATCGCGCTCGGTGTCGTCCTGGGCAACGTCCTCGCCGTACCGCTGCTCGCGAACACCGAGCAGGCGTACGGCACCGTCTCGCTCACCGTGGCGTGGTGGGTGAACCTCGTGGTGCCCGCCGCCGCGCTGCTCGTCGTCGGTGTCGCGGCACTCGTGCCCGCGCTGCGGGCCGGGCGGCTGCGCACCGTCGAGGCGATCGCGGTCGGCCGTGCCCCGCGCACGGGGCGGGGCCAGTGGGCGCACCGGGCTGCGGGACGGCTGCCGCTGCCGCGTGCGGTGACGTACGGGCTCGCGAGTCCGTTCGCGCATCCGGTCCGCACGTTCGCGCTGCTGCTCGCGGTGGTGTTCGGCACCGTCACGGCCACGTTCGCGGTGGGCCTGACCCAGTCGCTCAACGCGGTCGGCAGCGCCGCGGACCCCGAGGAGCGTGCCGCGGTCACCGCCATCGCGGGCGGCGGCCGGGGCGGCGGGCCCGCGGGGCCGGGGCGCGAACCGGGCACCGTCGGACGCGAGCAGAAACCCGCGGGACGCGAGCAGCCCGCGGGACGTGAGCAGCAGCCCGCGGGCCAGGCCCCCGCCCCCGCCTCGGCCGACCCCGCGAAGGTCGCCGCCGCCATCGAGGCCCAGTCCGGCACGGCCTCGTACTACGGCCTGTACGAGGAGGAGGTCCGCGTCACCGGTGCATCCGGAGCGGTCCGGGCCACCTTCTACCAGGGCGACACGGGCTCCGGCAGCTACGAGATGATCTCCGGCCGCTGGTTCGAGGGCCCGGGAGAGGCCGTCGTGCCGACGCGCTTCTTCGAACGCACCGGCACCTCGATCGGCGACACCGTACGCGTGACCCTCGGCAAGGACACACAGACCCTGCGCATCGTCGGCGAGGTCTTCGACACCTCGGACGACGGGATGCATCTGCGCGCGGACATGGCGACGTTCGCCGCGGCGAAGCCGCAGATGTTCCAGATCGACGTCGAGTCGGGCGTCGACGCGGTCGAGTACGCCGAGCAACTCGCTGCGAAGATCGCACCGTTGGGCGGACATGCCGTAGCCCAGGAACCCGCCGAGGCGGAGGCGATGATCATCCTGCTCGACGCGATGGCGGTGCTGCTCACCTTGATGCTGGTCTCCGTGGCGAGCCTCGGCGTGCTCAACTCCGTCGTCCTCGACACCCGCGAACGCGTCCACGACCTGGGCGTGTGCAAGGCGCTCGGCATGTCACCGCGGCAGACGGTGAGCCTCGTCCTCGCGTCGGTGGCCGGGATCGGCGTCATCGGCGGCCTGGTCGGCGTACCCGCCGGCTTCGCGCTGCACGGCTACGTCCTGCCGGTGATGGGGGACTCGGCCGGCACCAATCTGCCGCCGTCGGTCCTGGAGGTGTACGACGCGGTGCAGCTGTCCCTGCTCGGCCTCGCCGGGATCGCGATCGCCATGCTGGGAGCGATGCTCCCGGCGGGCTGGGCGGCGCGGACGCGTACGGCCACGGCGTTGCGTACGGAGTGAACTGCCGGGATTCCGTGGGAGCTTCAGCTTCCCGTCACCATGTGACGGGAAGCGACTCCAGCGCCCGGAACGCGAAGTCCCTCCGGCACCTGAGCGCCTCCAGGGTTGCGGCCAGGCGCAGTTGAGGGCAGTTACGGGTCAGGACCCGCAGGGCGACCTGTAGTTGAAGGCGGGCGAAAGCGGCACCGGAGCAATGGTGGACGCCGAAGCCGAAGGCCAGATGGGGGTTGGGGCGGCGGGCGAGGTCGAGGGTCTCGGCGCCGGCGAACACGGACGGGTCCCGGTTGGCGCAGGCGTTGACCGGGATGACGGCTTCTCCGGCCCGGATCCGCGTCGCCGCGATACGTGTGTCACGCACAGCCACCCGCGGCGCCCCGCCACCCACGGACGTGAGCGGCGTGCGGCGCAGCAGTTCCTCGACCGCTGTCGGGATCAGCCCCGGGTCCCAGCAGATCCTTGGACTTCCAGAGCTGCCGGTCGGCAATCGGGGACGATCCCTGCGCAATTCCCTTTGCCAGGTGGTCGATCAGCGGTGATCCGTCGCCGGGCCTGCGCCCGCCCATGCTGCTCTCGTACACCTTGCCCCGCGCGTCCCGGAGCGCGACCAGCGGACTCGTCTGCGGGTGCGGAACCGTCTCGAAGCGGTGCCGCAGCGTGAGCAGACCGCGGACGTGGGTGTGCCGGGCGGGAGCGCGGGCCATCAAGGACCCGTCCGGGCCCAGGAACGTGCTCGTGCCCGGCCGCCTCGAGATGGTCGTCGGCCTCGGCGCAGAGGATCTCCGGTACTTGATGGAGCGCGACGAACTCCCCGTGCAGGGTCCGGCCGTCGAGCTCGGTCGCTGCCGTGGCCTCGGCGAGCCCGGCCGACGAGACGAGCTCGTCCAGGGGCCGCGACGCCAGGAGCGCACACCGGAGAGATCTCGGAGCCTGTCGAGGTAGGTCCGATAGCCGGCCAGGTCCGTGACGCTCAGGTCGGTGGCCCCGGAGGGTCCGCCCGCGCCGAACTGGCCGCGTACCTCCGTCATCGCCGTGCCGAGCGTGCGGACGAGGCGGTGGAACCCGGCACTCCACGCGACGTGGCACGAGGCCCGCCCGATATCGGCGGCCGCCACACTTGCCCGCGTCCGTTCCGCCGGCCTGGCGAGGTTGAGCAGGCACACCTGCGCGGCCTGGAAACCCGGTGCACGTCGCCGCCGGAGCCGCATCCGCAGAGCCGGTACGGCGAACCTCCGCGGACTTGCCGAGTCCTGCGGAGGTTCGCCCAGCGTGCCCGGCGGCGACGGGGGTGCTACATCGGGGGCATCAGAACGGTGTCGACGATGTACACCGTCGCGTTGGCGGTCGGGACGTTGCCGCAGACGACCTTCGAGGAGTCGTTGACGGTGTAGTCCTCACCGGAGCCCGCCGTGGTGAGCTTGCTCTTCTCGAGGGTGTCGAAGGAGCCCTTCTCCAGCTGCGCGGGCGTGAGCTTCTGGCCCACGACGTGGTACGTGAGGACCTTGGTGAGGGTCTCCTTGTCGTTGAGGACCTTGTCCAGGTCGGCCTTCGGGATCTTGGCGAAGGCGTCGTTCGTCGGCGCGAACACCGTGATGTTCTCGGCGTTGTTGAGCGTGTCGACCAGGCCGGCCTTCTTGACGGCGGTGACGAGGGTGGACAGCGCCGGGTTGTTGGACGCGGCCGTGGCGACCGGGTCCTTCGCCATGCCGTCGAAGCTGCCGGCGCCGTCCTGCGGCACGGAGGCACAGGCCGGTCCGAACGGTCCGGCCATCGGGTCCGCGGACTCGGCCTCCTCGGTGGTCTGCGTCGCCTTGGGCGTCTTGTTCGCGGCCTGGTCGGAGCTCTTGCCGTCGTCGGAGCACGCGGTGAGGGCGAGCGGCAGCGTGAGCGCCGCGGTGGCCGCGACGGCGATACGGCGGATACGCAGGGTGGCGTTCATGGTGTTTCTCCTTGGGGGTGGGCCCGCGGACGCGGGGCTGGTGTGGGGGAATGCGGGAACAAGGGGCCGGGGTCAGGTCACGTTGACCACCACCGAGTGCCATCCGGACGCGCCGTCCGGGATCGTGCGGGTGCGCCGGTCGGTCTGCGGGGTGCCGGTGCCGTCCGTGGCGCGGACCTGGAGGGTGTGGGAGCCGGGGGAGGCGTCCCAGTCCCAGCGCCATTGGCGCCAGGTGTCCAGGGGGCCTTCGGTCGCCAACTCGGCCTGCCGCCACGGTCCTTCGTCGACCCTGACCTCGACCCGGTCGATGCCCCGGTGCTGGGCCCAGGCGACGCCGGCCACGGTGACCCTGCCGGACGCCGGGCGGGCGAAGGGCTTGGGCGTGTCGATACGGGACTGCGTCTTGATCGGGGCCTCACGGGCCCAGTCACGCTTGACCCAGTAGGCGTCGTAGTCCTCGAACGTGGTGAGCTCGATGTCCTCGATCCACTTGCAGGCCGAGACATAGCCGTACAGGCCGGGCACGAGCATGCGGACGGGGAAGCCGTGGTCGAAGGGCAGCGGTTCGCCGTTCATGCCGATCGCGAGCATGGCGTCGCGGCCGTCCATGACCGTCTCCACCGGACTGCCGATGGTCATGCCGTCGACGGAGCGGGCCACCAGTTGATCGGCGGGCCCGCCCCGGGACGGCGGCCGCACCCCTGCCTCCTCGAGCAGCGCTCTCAGGGGTACGCCGAGCCAGCGGGCCGAACCGACATAGGGGCCGCCGACCTCGTTGGAGACGCAGGTCATCGTGATGTCGCGCTCGATCAGCGCGCGTTGCAGCAGGTCGTCGAAGGTGAGGACACGCGGTGCGGAGACTCCCTTGCCGTGCAGGCGCATCCGCCAGCGGCCGGCGTCCAGCCGCGGCACGTTCAGCGCGGTGTCCACCCGGTAGAAGTCGCGGTTGGGCGTGGTGAACGGGGCCACCTCACGGATCCGCAGATCCACACCGCGCGGCAGCGGCGGCGCGGGCGAAGCGGGGGCGGGCAGCCGGACCGCGGCCCGGGAGGCCGCCGCCTCGGCCGCGGAGGTGGCGCTCAGGCGGCGCCCGAGCAGACCCGCGCCGGTGGAGGCGACGACCGCGCCGGTGGTGGCCAGGACGAATCCCCGCCTGCCCAGCGCATGTCCGTCCTGCGCGGGCCTGCTCAGGCCCTCGGGGGCCGCGGCGCCGACTTCCGCGGCCTCCGAGGGGGTCGGGTGTCCGGAGCCCTCCGAGGGGGTCGGATGTCCGGGAGAACCGGCGTATCCGGCCCTCAGGTATCCCGTCAGGACGTACAGGACACCGGCTCCGGCGAGTGCGCCGGTCAGCGAAGGCACCGCGTCGAGCAGGCCGGTCGAATCCGGGCGTGAGGTCGCCGCCACCGCCCCGACCAGGCCGAAGGCCAGCACACCCGCGGCGGCGGTGCGGCGCCGCCGCAGCGCCAGCAGCCCCATCGCCACCGCGAACGCGGCGAGCACCGCCACGATCCCCAGCTGCAGCACCAGCTTGTCGTTGGTCCCGAACTGCCGGATCGCCCAGTCCTTGACGCCGGAGGGCGTCCGGTCGATGGCCGCGCCCCCGACCGCCGCGACCGGCCCCGCCTCCGGCCGAACGCCAGCCGAGACAAGTTCGGCGACGGCCAGCGCGGCGTAACCCGCGACCAGGCCGCTCAGCGCTGCCAGTGCGCCGCGGGTTGCGGACGTTCCTCGTGTGCTCACACCCATGATTCGGAGCCGCTGCCGGTGCGGCTTGGTCGTTCACCCGATCGGATCGCGCTTCCCTGCAAGCGCACAGCTCACAGGGTGCGCACCAAGCCGCATCGGCCCCGGCTCCGAATCACTGGTGCGGGGCAGGGGTTGTCCCGCCGGCACCGGAGGGGCGGCATGACGCACAGACAACGGACAGCGGTGGTGGGAAGCGGGGTCGCGGGGCTGACCGCTGCGTACATCCTGCGGGCCGCGCACGACGTGACGCTCTACGAGGGCGATGCCAGGCTCGGCGGCCACGCGCACACCCATGACGTGGTGGCGTCCGACGGCCTGACCTGGCCCGTGGACTCGGGATTCATCGTCCACAACGCACGCACCTATCCGTATCTCCTGCGCCTGTTCGCGGAGTTGGGCGTGAGCACGCGTGCCACCGGGATGACCATGTCGGTCCGCTGCGAGGGCTGCGGCCTCGAATACGCCGGGGCCCGCGGCCCCAGGGGACTGCTCGCCCGCCCCGCCAACGCCCTCAACGGGCCGTATCTGCGGATGCTCGCCGAGGTGCCCCGATTCCACCGCGCCGCGCGCCGGATGCTGGCCGAGGAGTCCCAAAGCCTCCTGTCCCTTGGTGAGTTCCTCGCGCGCCACGGCTTCTCGCGCTATTTCGTACGGCACTTCGTGACCCCGGTGGTCTCCGCCGTCTGGTCCTGCCCGCCCGCGAGCGCCCCGCGCTACCCGGCCCGCTATCTGTTCCGCTTCCTCGACCACCACGGCATGCTCACGGTGAGCGGCTCCCCGACGTGGCGCACGGTGGTGGGCGGGTCCCGTGAGTACGTCGAACGGATCGGCAAGCAGCTCGACACGGTGCACACCTCGACCCCCGTACGGGTGGTGCGCCGCGGCTGGGACCGGGCCGAGGTCACCACCGAGGACGGCAGGACCGCCACGTACGACTCCGTGGTCATCGCCACCCACCCCGACCAGGCGCTGCGGCTGCTCGCCGATCCGACCGAGGCCGAACGGCAGGTCCTCGGCGCCTTCCGCTACAGCCGCAACCCGACGCTTCTGCACACCGATCCGTCGGTGCTGCCGAGGCGCCCGGGTGCGCGGGCCGCCTGGAACTACCTGATGCCCGGCTGTGCGGCGGGCGCCGACCAGGTGCGCGTCAGCTACGACATGAATCGGCTGCAGGGCCTGGGTGCCCGGGACACCTATGTGGTCACTCTGGGCGACGACGGCCGTATCCCCGCCGACCGGATTCTGGCCCGCATGGCGTACGAACACCCCCTTTACACCGCGGAGTCGGTGGCCGCGCAGGCCCGACTGCCGCACCTCAGCGGACCGGTGACCGCGTACGCGGGCGCCTACCACGGCTGGGGATTCCACGAGGACGGCTGCCGCTCGGGGGTCGAGGCGGCGGCGGCCCTGGGGGTGACCTGGTGAGCGGCGAACGGGCGGCCGGCACGGACGGCGAGGGCCATGCGCGCCCCGCGCCGCGCCGGACGATGCCCGCGCCGCGCCGGACGATGCCCGCGCCGCACCGGACCGAGCCCGCGCCGCACCGGACGATGCGCGCGCGGCACCGGACCGAGCCCGCGCCGCACCCGGTGACCCCCGCCCTGTATCCGAGCACGGTCACCCACGTCCGTACCCTTCCCACGCCCTACACCCTGGGCCACCGCACCTTCCTGTGGCTGGTCGATCTGGACCGGCTCCCGGTGCTGCCCCACCCCCTGCGGCCCTTCGCCCGGTTCGACGGCCGGGACCACTTCGCGGGCCGGGACCGGACGATCCGGGCCGGTCTGGAGAGGTTCCTCGGCGCGCACGGCGTCGACCTGGCGGGCGGCCGGGTCCTCATGCTCGGCAACGCCCGCGCCCTCGGCCATGTGTTCAACCCACTGACCCTGTACTGGTGTTACGGGTTCGATGCCCAGCTGCGCTGCGTGGTGGCCGAAGTGCACAACACCTATGGCGAGCGGCATGCCTATCTGCTGCCCGCCGACTCGGCCGAGTCGGGTGAACCCGCCGCCCCCGCGCACGGCAGCGGTTCGGACAGCGGGGCACGGCAGGACTTCACGGTGGACAAGGAGTTCTACGTCTCGCCGTTCTTCGCCGTCGACGGCACGTACCGCATGCGGCTGCCGGTCCCGGGCGAACACCTGAGCCTGACCGTGCACCTGCACCAGGACGGCGCCCGCCCGTTCACCGCGACCGTGCGCGGCGAGCGGCGGGCGGCGACCGGCCGCGAGCTCGCACGGCTGCTGCTGCGTCGCCCCGCGCCTTCCCTCGCCGTGGCCGCGGCCATCCGCCGGCACGGCATCCGCCTGTGGCTGCACGGTCTGAGCGTGCTGCCACGGCCCTCTTCTCCCCGACAGAAAGGAATGCAGTGAGTACGTCTGTTTCCCCCGGTCCCTCGTTCGCCTCGGAGTCCTCGTCCGAGGCGTCGTGCGAGTCCTCGCGCGAGCCCTCCGCCGGCCGTGCGGCGGACGCGGTGATCGATGCCGGACGCTGGCCCGACGTGGCGTCCGTGCCCGCCTGTTCGGCGTCGCGGCGGGCGGTGGCGCAGGTCGTCGTGCGCAGGGCCCTGGACCGGCTGCCGCTACGGGTCGAGCTGGGCCACGGGGACGCGGTGGGGCAGGGCGGGCCGCGCCTTGCCGTCCATGACGTGCCCGCGTTCATGAGCCGGATCGCCGTGGGCGGCCTGATCGGATTCGGCGAGTCCTACATGGCGCGCGAGTGGGAGGCCGACGACCTCGTCGGCGTGCTCGAGGTGCTGGCCGCGAACGCCGCCACGCTGCTTCCCGCGTCCCTGCAGCGCCTGCGCGGCCTGTGGGCCGTACGCCAGCCCGCCGCGCAGCGCAACACACTCACCGGCGCACGCAGCAACATCCACCGTCATTACGACCTGTCCAACGACCTGTTCGCGCTCTTCCTCGACGAGACGCTCAGCTACTCCTCCGCGGTCTTCGACCGCCTGCCCGCCACCTGGCCCGCACTGCCCGCGGCCCAGCATCGCAAGATCGACCGGATGCTCGACCTGTGCGGGGTGGGCCCGGGCACTCGGCTGCTCGAAATCGGTACCGGATGGGGCGAGTTGGCGCTGCGCGCCGCCGTACGCGGGGCGACGGTGCGGTCCGTGACGCTCTCCGCCGAACAGCAGGCGCTCGCCCGCCGCCGTATCCGGGCAGCCGGTTTCGAGGACCGGGTCACGGTCGACCTGTGCGACTACCGGCAGATCGAGGGGACCTACGACGCCGTCGTCAGCGTCGAGATGATCGAGGCGGTCGGCAGGGAGTACTGGCCGGACTACTTCGCCTGCCTGGACCGGCTGCTCGCGCCCGGCGGCCGGATCGCCCTGCAGGCGATCACCATGCCGGACGACCGGATGCGCGCATCGGCCGGCACGCACACCTGGATCCAGAAGTACATCTTCCCCGGCGGGCTGATCCCTTCCGCACGCGCCGTCGAGGACACCGTCGCGGCCCACACCTGCCTGCGCGTGGAGAGCCGCGAGGCCTACGGGCCGCACTACGCCGAGACCTTGCGCCTGTGGCGCGAACGCTTCACCGAACGGTCGGCCGCCGTCGCCGAGTTGGGCTTCGACGCCACCTTCCGCCGGATGTGGACCTTCTATCTGGCCTACTCCGAGGCGGGCTTTCGCGCGGGCTACCTCGACTTGCACCACTTCCTCCTCACCAAACCGTCGGCTGCCCAGGCCGGCCCGACCCGTGACGGAGCGCACCGATGACCTCGACGGCCCAGCGGCTCACCACCCTCCTCACGGAGTTCCTCGGCGCCCCGCCCCCGCTGCGGCTGCGCACCTGGGACGGCAGCGAGAGCGGCCCCGCCGACGCCCCCGTACTGGTGGTGCACAGCCGCAGGGCGCTGCGCCGCCTGCTGTGGCAGCCCGGCGAACTCGGCCTGGCCGAGGCGTACATCAGCGGCGAGATCGACGTCGAGGGCGACCTCGCGGACGGACTGCGCGCGCTGCGCGAGGCCCCGCTGTCCCTGCCGCGCCCCGGACCGGGCCGGCTCGCCCGGGCCGCACTGAGCGCGGCCAGGCTCGGGGCGCTCGGCCCCAGACCGCCCGCGCCCGCCGGCCGGGCGCGCCTGCGCGGCACCCGCCACACGACCGCACGGGACGCGGCCGCCATCAGCCACCACTACGACCTCTCCAACGACTTCTACGCACTGCTGCTCGACGAGTCGATGGCGTACTCCTGCGCGTACTGGGCCTGCGGCGATCCGCAGTACGGCCTGGCCGAGGCCCAGCGCGACAAGCTGGAGCTGATCTGCCGCAAGCTCGCGCTGCGCCCCGGCGCGCGTCTGCTCGACATCGGCTGCGGCTGGGGCGCGCTCACGCTGTACGCCGCCGCGAAGCACACGGTGCGGGTCACCGCCGTCACCCTGGCCCGCCGCCAGTACGACCACGTGCGCGCGGCGGTACGCGAACGGGGTCTGGAGTCCCTGGTGGACGTGCGGTTGGCGCATTACCGCGAGGCGCCGCAGGGCCCGTACGACGCGGTCAGCTGTATCGAGATGGGCGAGCACGTAGGCGACGCCGAGTACGCCTCCTTCGCCGGGCTCCTGCACCGGGTGTTGCGGCCGGGCGGCCGTCTGCTGCTGCAGCAGATGTCCCGTGGCGCGCACGCACCGGGCGGCGGCGCGTTCATCGAGACGTACATCGCCCCCGACATGCACATGCGCCCGCTCGGACAGACCGTCGGACTGCTCGAGGACGCCGGACTCGAAGTGCGCGCCACCGAATCCCTGCGCGAGCACTATGCGCGCACCGTCGCGGCCTGGCGGGACACCCTCGAAGAGCGCTGGGACGCGTTCGTCGCCCTGGTCGGCGAGCCCACCGCCCGTGTGTGGCGGCTGTATCTGGTGGGCGGCGGCCAGGCCTTCGAAGCCCGCCGCATGGGCGTCGACCAGATCCTGGCGGTCCGGCCCGGCCCCGACGGCACCTCCGGCATGCCGCCTTCGCTCGCCACCTGGTACGACGGCATGCCGACGTCGACCGCCGACTCGTACGACGGCTTACCGCCATGGCCCAGCGACGCACACGCCGGCACGCACGCCGCTGTGCCGCCTTCCTCCATCGACCGGCGCGCCCGGAAAGGAGACTGACCGTGCACGGATTCGCCTGGGAACCCTTCGCCCTCCACCTCGCCGCCACAGCGGCCGCGTCCCTCGCCGTCCTCCTGGCCACCTTCGCCGTCGCCGTCCGCAAGGGCCTGCACCGTCTCGTCGACGTGGCCTGGGGCCTCGCGTTCAGCGCGGTGGCGCTCGTCTCGTACGTCCTGTCGGCAGGCCAGGGGGACGACACCCGGCGGCTGCTCGTCACCGTCCTCACCGTGCTCTGGGGTCTGCGTCTGTCCGCCCATATCGCCTGGCGCGGACGCGGCCACGGTGAGGACCCCCGTTACGAGCGGCTGCTCGCGAAGGCGCCGGGCAGCAGAGCCGCGTACGCGTTCCGCATGGTGTACCTGCTGCAGGCCGCCCTGGTGTGGCTGGTGTCGCTGCCCGTGCAGGCCGCCGGATACGTGACCGGCCCGGTGACCTGGGTGGCCTTCGCCGGTCTGCTCCTGTGGCTCACCGGCATGGCCTTCGAGAGCATCGGGGACTTCCAACTGGCCCGGTTCAAGGCCGATCCCGGCAACCGCGGCCGGATCATGGACCGCGGACTGTGGTCCTGGACCCGCCACCCGAACTACTTCGGTGACTTCTGCGTGTGGTGGGGCCTGTTCCTGATCACCTGCGACCACCTGCCCGCGGCCGCGGCGACCCTGATCGGCCCGGTGGTGATGAGCCTGCTGCTCACACGCGGCAGCGGAAAGGCGCTCCTGGAACGCCATATGGCCGAGCGCCCCGGCTACGCCGCCTATCGCGAGCGCGTCAGCGGCTTCTTTCCCCGGCCGCCGCGCGCGCCCGGCTCGGGGCGCGGGCGCGCGTGAACCCGTCGAGCGCGCAGGGCGGTTACGCGAGCACGCCGGCCTCCGGTTGCCGGACAACCGGAGGCCGGCGGCGAACCGACGGGGACGCGGCTCACGTGGGCAAGCAGCTCACGCGGGAAAGTCCATGAGGCCGACGGGTTCGGTGGTCGGCTCCGGCGAGCCGCCCGCGGGCTCGACGGTGATGCCCATACCGGTGGCCCCGTCGATCCGCCCGTCGAGCAGTACGGCACGTTCGGCACCCGCACCGCTGAACAGACCTGCCGGGCGCATCGCGTCACCGTCGTTGAACCACAGCTGGTACACCTTGCCGTCGCCCAGTTCGGGCAGGCCCGCGGCGATGAAGGCGGCACGGTCCTGCGTCCGCGAGACGACCACCGTGCCGCGCGCACCGTCGGCGAGTTCACCGACGGACACCTTGGCGTCCGGGGCGGCCAGCACGGAGGCGAGGTCCGCGGCCTGTTGCTCCGCCTGCCGCGCCTGTGACCGTGCGTCCTCGGCGGCACGGTGCTGCCATACGGCGAGTGCGCCGGATGTCACCGCCGCCGCGAGACAGGCCGCCAGCGCGAGCTTCGGCAGGGAACGGGTCCAGGACCGCACGCGCCCGCGTGCCGACACACGCGGAGGCTCCTGGCGCACCGTCGCGATCCGCTGCAGCACCTGCTCCTTCATCCGGTCGGGCACCGGTGCGGCCACCGCGAGACCGAGCCGCGCGGTCGTCGCCGCCAGCTCCTCGACCTCCTGGGCACACGCCTCGCAGGCGGCCAAGTGGCGCTCGAACTCGGCCTCTTCGGCGGGAGCGAGCGCGTGCAGCACGTAGGCGCCGGTGGCGGTGTGCAGATCGGCGGAGTTCATGCGGTCACCCCCAGGCAGTCACGCAGCCGGATCAGCCCGTCGCGCAGCCGGGTCTTCACGGTGCCCAGGGGGAGCGTGAGGAGCTGGGCGACCTCGCGATACGTCAGCCCCCGGTAGTAGGCCAGCGTCACAGCCTCGCGCTGCAAGGTGGTGAGAGCGCCGAGGCAGCGGCGCACCCGCTGCTGCTCCAGGCGGGACTCGACCTGTTCGGTCACTTCGTCGTACGCGGGTGTCTGCTCCAGGAGCGCGGCCTTGTGCTCCCGCTCGGTCGACGCCTGTACGGAACGCACCCGGTCCACCGCGCGGCGGTGGGCCAAGGTCATCACCCACGTCATGGCACTGCCCTTCTCCGGCCGGAACCGGGCGGCGGTCCGCCACACCTCCACGAGCACCTCCTGCGCGACCTCCTCGGACTGCGCGGGATCGCGCAGCACGCTGCGCACGAGGCCGAGCACGGGCGCGCTCACCGCGTCGTAGACCTCGGCGAACGCCTCCTGGTCTCCCCGGGCGACGGCCGTCAGCGCCTCCGCCAGATCCTTGCCCCGCGGCGGGGGAGGACTCGCATCCGCACGCTCCGTGGCTCTCACCGGACTCCCTCGTCGCTCATGCTTGCGGCCTTCCGTACATCGTGGCGGTCCCGGGCGGGGACGGCAGGGCGATCAGCGCTTCACCAGTGATTCGGAGCACGGGCGGGGACGGATTGGTCGCCGGAGAGAGAAGTCCGAAATGTCGCAAGGTGGTGGCGCGGGGGAGGTGTTGGTGTTGGGGAGGTGCGCAGGGCGGGGGAGGAGGGCAGGGAAGAGCAGTGGAGGGCAAGGTCAGGGGAAGGTCAGGCGAGGAGGGGAAGGGCCGGTCAGCCCACACGCACAGGCCCGCCGCCGGCCCCCGAGGACCGGGCGATCACCGGGGGAAGCGGGCCGAGGCCCAGCAGACCCGTCACCGATCCGGCGGTCAGCGCATGCCAGGTTCGCGGCCGCTGCAGCATCGCGTGACCGGCGCCGTCGACCAGGACGAGGCACGCCTGGGCGCCGGCCTTCGAGGCCCGTGCCGCGTAGGCGGCCGACGCCCGCGGATCGGTCGTACGGTCCATGTCGCCGTGCAGCAGTACGACACGGCGTCCGGCCAGCTGCTCCACCGGCTCACCCTCGGGACACCAGGGCGCGAGCCCGACCACGCCGCGCACCAGACGATGCCCGGCTGCGCGCAGGGCGGCCCGGCCGCCCATGGAGTGTCCGACCAGCACGGTGGGGATCTCGCCGAATCGCCGCTCCAGGGCGTCAAGCGCCGCGCGGGCGTCGTGCAACGGATCCTCGCGCGCGCCGTTCCAACCCCGGCAGCGATACCGCACCCTGCCCACGACCACGTCGTGCCCGTCGACCGCCCGCCCGACGGCCCGCGCGAACGGCCGCATCCGCAGCCCCGGCAGATTCCAGAGCGGCGGCGCGTCCACCCCGTTCTCCCGGCCGCCGTGCAGCAACAGGACTGCCGCCCGCGGTGCCCGGGCCACGGGCCCGGTCACCAGCGCCGAGGACGGATCGTCGCCCCAGATGACCACAGTTCCCCTCTCCATTTCGCAGCCGGCAGCCGCCCGGCCCCGCAGAGTCGGCAGCCTCCCGCGGCCACCGCTTCCCAGAACCTATTCGAAACCAGGAGCCCCGCGGATGGGTGTCCCTCCACCAGGACGCCCCCGTCCTGATCCTCGGCCCCTCCCTGGCCACGACCCGGCACATGTCGTAGAAGCTGTCCTACGGCCTCCACGTGGTCCGGACGGTCGCCGTTCAGGCAGGTTCGGCCTTCATGGTCCAGGTACTTCGACGGTGTTGGTGACAGGGAACCTGAAGCCGAAGGCGGCGGAGCAGCCCGAGGGCGATGGACCGGGCAGGGGTGGAGGCAAGTCCGGACTCGGCAAAGGACGTTCCCCGCCCGGCCCTGGGCACAGCGCAAGGGCGGGCCCGGCTGGGGTGCCGGACCCGCCCCCTGAGGGCCTGGATCAGGAGGAGGTCTTGGTCACCTCCAGGTCGGCCAGGGGCTCGGCGACGGTGCCGCCGGGCGGGTCGACGGGCGTGCTCTCGCCGTTGCCGGAGTTGGGGTCATCGACCTCGGAACTGGAAGAGGCGGTGTTCTTGATGTCGCTGCCGGTACCGGTGTAGGCCGGGTCGAGCTTGACCTTGAAGGTCCAGGACTTGGCGGCGCCGTTCTTCACGACGTCGGCGGTACAGGTCACCGTCTGCCCCGTGGCCGTGCAGCCGTCGCTCGACGAGACGAACGTCAGCGGCTTCGGCAGCTCGTCCGTCGCGACGACCTTTGTGGCGTCCGAGGGGCCGGCGTTCTTCGTGGTGATCGTGTACTCGTACTCCTGGCCGGGGGAGACCTTCTCCGTGCCGACCGCGGTCTTCTCGGTGGACAGATCGGCGCTCGGCTTGCCGATGATGCCGCCTTCGCCTTCTTCCGCGCCGGGCGGGTCGACGGGCGTGCTCTCGCCGTTCTCGGAGTTGGGGTCTTCGACCTCGGAGCTGGAGGAAGCGGTGTTCTTCAGGTCCGTGCCGTCGCCCTTGTAGGCGGAATCCAGCTTGACCTTGAAGGTCCAGGACTTGGCGGCGCCGTTCTTGACGACGTCGGCGGTACAGGTCACCGTCTGCCCCTCGGCGGTGCAGCCGTCGGAGGAGGAGACGAAGGAGATCGGCGCGGGGAGGTTGTCGGTGGCGACGACCTTGGTGGCGTCCGAGGGGCCGGCGTTCTTCGTGGTGATCGTGTACTCGTACTCCTGGCCGGGGGAGACCTTCTCCGTGCCGACCGCGGTCTTCTCGGTGGACAGATCGGCGCTCGGCGTGCCGATCCCACCGCCGCCGGGCAGTTCGGCGGAGGCGGAGTTGTTCGCGCCCTGGGGGTCCTTGGTGTCCGAGGAAATGACCGCATTGTTCTTGAGGTCCGTGCCGTCACCGGTGTAGCCGGAGTCGACGCGTGTCTGGAAGGTCCACGTCTTACTGGCACCGACGGCCAGCACGTCGACGGGGCCGCAGGTGACCTTCTGGCCCGCGGCGGTGCAGTCGTCCGTGGAGGAGACGAAGGTCAGACCTGCCGGGAGGGTGTCGGTGACCTTGGCGTTCTTGGCGACGGAGGGACCGCTGTTCTTGGCGGTCAGGGTGTAGGTGACGATCCCGCCGGGCGGGACGGGCGCCATACCGCGTGTGGCAGCCGACTGGTGCGGACGCTGGATCGTCACGTCGGCAGTGAGGGAGAGGTCAGCGCCCGCCTTGGTGGGGGAGGGAGCTGTCGTGGCCTGGGCCAGGGCGGTGGGGGCGGCGCACAGGGGCACTGCGCAGGACAGCGTGGCCACCACGGTGGCCGAAGCGAGGCGCCACCGTCTCTTGGTCGTCGTCATGTCGGTCTCTGTTCTTCCTCGGTTGTGCCACGGCCGTCCGGGAGCGTCCGCGCGAGCGCGGGCGTGACGGCGCCGTGCGCGGTCACGAAGAGCACGCGAGCGCGGTCGATGTCCGGGAGCTGTGGCGTGTGGGGGTGATACGGCCGCCGCGGGATGGCGGCCGTGCTCCGGGGCAGGGCTGTGTGGGGTGTTGCGGACGGCCCGGCCCCGGAAGTCAGGAGGTGATCTTGGTCAGATCCAGATCGGCGGAAGACTCACCGGTCGTGTCCCCGGGCAGCCCGGCGGGCGGGCTGGTGCCCTCTCCGGGGTTGGGGTTCGCTGTGGAGGACGAGGCGGTGACGGTGTTCTTGATGTCACTGCCGTCGCCCGTGTAGGCCGGGTCGAGACGGACGATGAACGTCCAGGTACGGGACGAGCCGGCCGCCAGCGGAGCGTCTGCCGGGCAGGTCACCTTGCGGCCGACGGCGGTGCAGCCGTCCGTGGAGGAGACGAAGGACAGCTGTTCGGGCAGGTCGTCGATCAGTTTGACGTCCTCGGCCGCCGAGGGCCCGTCATTGATGGCCTTCACCTCGTACGCGAAGGTTCCGCCCGGCGGGACAGGGGTAGTGGTGGTGGTCTTCTTCTCGGTGCGCAGGGCCGCTTCGGGCTGGGTACTGCCGCCGGGGATGCCGACCGGGGCACTGGTGTTGTTCTCCGGCTTGGGGTCGCCCGGCGCGTCCGAGGTGGCGGTGGCGGTGTTCTTGATGTCGCTGCCGTTGCCCTGGTAGTTCTGGTCCAGCTTGACCTTGACGGTCCAGGTCTTGGAGCCGCCGACCTCCATCTGGGCGGCCGCGGGGCAGGTGACCTTCTGGCCCGTGGCGGTGCAGCCGTCCGGGGAGGAGACGAAGGACAGCTGGGTGGGCAGGTCGTCGGTCATGGTGACGTTGGTGGTGGCGGCCGGGCCGTAGTTGCGGGCGGTCAGTCTGTAGTCGAAGGTGTCGCCCGGCTTGACCGGGTCGTTGCTGGCCAGCTCCTTCTGCGCCGCCACGTCGGTCGGGCCGGAGGTCACCTTGGTGGTGGCGTCGGCCGAGTCGTCCGTGGGATCGATGTCCGTGACGCTGGCGGACGGCTCGACGGTGGCGGTGTTGATGATCTCGGTGCCCGGAGTGGCGATGGCGGTGCCGGTGATGGTGTAGGTGGCGGTGCCGCCGCGCTTGAGGTCGGTGGTGGTGTCGAGCCTGCTGCCGCTGCCCGAGGCCTGGCCGCAGGTACTTCCGGCGGAGGCTTGGCACGTCCAGGACACGTCGGTCAGGCCCGCGGGGATGATGTCCTTGACTTTGGTGCCGGGGGCGTCGTTGGTCTGGTCGTTGGCGACCGTGACCTTGTACTCCAGCTTCCCTCCGGACGGCACGGTGGCCGGGGCGGTCTTCTTGACGGACACCTCCACCGGGAGGCTGACCTTGAGGTCGCCGATGTCGTGGTTGTTGGTGGAGCCGCCCGAGCCCGCGGAGAAGCCGAGCTTGAGGGTTTCCGGCAGCGCGGGCTGGCCCGCGACCGTCGAGATGTCGTAGTTGTCGATCATCTGCTGCATCGGGGTGCCGGGGCCGGTGTTGGAGGCGACCGAGACCAGTAGCTTGCCGTCCTTGGGCACCACGCTGACCTTCGCGGTCCGGAACTGCCTGCGGCCGGCCTTGGTCATGACGGTGTCGCCCGGCCCCTTCACACCGGTCGCGTACGTGTAGCCGTTGAGTTTGCCGTCGACCTTGGTGCCGCCACCGCGCAGCACGATGCTCTCGGGCAACTGGGCCGGGCCGCCGTACTCGCCGGAGAAGTTGCCGTACTCGTCGAAGCCGACGCCCAGGAACGCCCCGGGCACCCCGATGTAGCCCAGCGCGCCTCCCGTGTTGCCGACGCCGTTGGGGGCGGTGCCGTCGGCGAAGAACATCGTCAGCCCGTCGCCGTACCCATTGCAAAAGCCCGTCAAGGGGAAGCAATGGTTGTTGCCGCCATAGGTGGCGTAGGTGAACTCCGCGACCACGCCGAGGTCGGTGGAGAAGTCACGGTTCATCTGCCAACTGCCCGACTCGTGCCTGTTCGCCGTGGTCAGGTGCAGCCAGCCGCCGGTGTCCTTGTCGTCGTACTTGGCGGTGCCGGTCAGGACGGTGTCCGACGTCGGGCCGTCGAAGCCGTTGAGATACGGGAAGGCGACCGGCGCCGCCTGCCGGGTGGCCTGCGACCGGGCTTCGGGCTGGGCGGGGGTGTCGGGTCCGGGCGCGGCCGCGGCCAGCGGGGCCAGCGCGAGCGCGGTGAGCATCGTGGTGGTCAGGGCTGCGGCGCGGCGCCCGCGCAGGGCGCGTCCGGGCTGTGGCCGAGAGGGCCGGGATGGAGCGGTGTTGGTCTGCACTGTTCTGCCGTTTCCTTTCCTGGCGTGTGTCGCGGCACGCTGCCGGACCGCGACGCACACGTACGAGGGATGCCTTGGGGCGAGCGGGATTCCGTTCGCCCCAAGGTCAGTGGCCGGGCCGAGGTCAGCTGGTGCGGCGGCGTGCCGCGTACATCAGACCGGCGCCGCCGGCCAGGAGCAGTCCGGTGGCCCACAGCGTCCACTGGGGCGCGTCGTCGCCGGTCTGGGCCAGTGCCGGGGGCCGGGGAGTGTCGGTGGGCGTGCTGCCAGGAACCGAAGTGCCGGGCGGGTTCTCGTCGTTGTCGTTCTCGTCCAGTGCTGGGGGCTCGGTGGTGATGATGAGCGGGCCGCCGCCGGGGCCCGAAGTGCCGGGCGGGTTCTGGTCGTTGCCCGGGTTCGGGTCGGGTGTGGTGGAGGAGGCGGCGGCGATGTTGTCCAGGTCCTTGCCGGTGCCCTGGTAGGCCGGGGAGAGGCGTACGACGATGTCGAACTCGACGCTGCGCCCGGCCGCCAGCCGTCCGGCCTGGCAGGTGACCGTCTGGCCGCTCGCGGTGCAGCCGGTGGTGCCGCGTTTGAAGAGCAGTCCGTCCGGGAGCCGGTCGGTGACCTTGACGTTCTCCGCGTCGGAGGGACCGTTGTTGGTGACCTTGACGAGGTAGGTGAGGGTGTCACCGGGGCCGACCGTGGACTGGCCGGGCGGCAGGATCGCCGTCTTGGTGGTGGCCAGGTCCGCACTGCCCTGCGCGGCAGTGGTCACCATGAAGGTGTCCGTGTTGTTGTCTGCGTTGCTGTCCTCCGGACTGGACACGGTGACCTTGCCGCCGGTCAGCGTGGTGGACAGGGGCGCGTCGGCGTCGACCTGCACGGGGTAGGAGAGCGTCACCGAGGAATCGGCCTTGCGGCGTGCGGCACTGCCGGAAGCCCTGCCGCCCGTGGCCGGCGCGGCTTCCAGACCCGCCTCGATGGTGCAGTGCAGCGTCTTGCCGCCGTTACGAACGGTGCACCCCGCGGGCACGCCCGTGCCCCGTACGGTGACGTGCGCGGGCAGGGTGATGTCGACCATGGCCTGCTGACGCGTGGTGGACGGCCCGTGATTGATGACCGTGACCTGCCCGCGTGCAACCGTTCCTGGGACGACCGTGCCGGTGATGTCCTGGGCACGGACCGCCAGGTCGGCCTCGGCCGGGACAGGGGCCGACCCGGTCTGTCCCGGCAGCCCGGACGCGGTGGCGCTGTTGTTGTCCGGCTTCGGGTCGGCTGTCTTCGCCGTCACCTGGGCGGTGTTGACCACGTCGGTGCCGTCCCCGTCGTACGAGGGGGACAGCCGCACCGTGACGGTGAACGTCTTCTTCTCACCCGGCTTCAGCTCCGGCAGTTCCGGACACGTCACCGTGGATCCGTAGGCGCCCTTGTCGCCGGTGCAGCCCTCGGCGGAGGACACGAACGCCAGCGCCTTGGGCAGCGTGTCGGTGACCGCGATGCCCTTGGCCGTCGACGGCCCCTGGTTGGTCACCGTGATCTCGTAGTCGAAGGTGGTCCCCGGAGAGACCGGCTTGTCGCTCTTGGCGACCTTGGTGATGGCGACGTCGGCGGCGGGCGAGGCCGGGCGGCCACCCTCAGGAAGCCCGGAGCCCCCGGTGGGGCCGGTGTCGTTGCCGTCGTTGGGGTCCTTGGTCGCGGACTCAACCTCCGCCACGTTGGCGATGTCCGAGCCGTCCCCCGCGTAGTCGGGGTCCAGACGCACAGTGATCACCCACGACGCCTTCTCGCCGACGCCCAGTTCCGCACGCGGGGTGCAGGTCACCACTTGCCCCTGAGCTGTGCAGCCGTCCTTCGAGGAGACGAACTCCAGCGGCGCCGGCAACTCGTCGCGCACCTTGACGTCCTTGGCCACCGACGGGCCGTGATTGGTCACCGCGATGGTGTACTCGAACGTCTCACCCGGTGCGACCGGCCCGCCGGCCCGCTGACGCCGGAGCGACACGGCGGCGGCATCGGAGGCCGGGGCCGTACGGGCCGTCGGCTGGACCCGGCCGCTCTTGCGGTCTGTCACCCCGGGCTGCTCGGCACCAGTCCGCTGCCGGGGACTGCTGTTGGCGGTTGGGCGCTCCGCAGGGTCCTGTCCTGCGCCGGACTGCTGACGCGAGGTCTCCTCCGGCGTCCGACGGCTTGCGCTCTTCTCCCCGTCCTCGACCGGGTCGCCGACCTGCTCCAGCGCAGCGGGGGGCGGAGTTGAGTCCTCGTCCCGCAGTTCGGGCTGCTGTGCCGCGCTGCGGCGGGAGCGGTCGGCCCCCCGTACCGCAGGGCTGCCCCTACCAGCCCGTTCCTCGCCCTTCGCGCGATCCTGATGCATCGTCACATGCCGCTGTGCATGGGGCACTTCATCCTGATCTGCGGCCTGGGCGCTACTGGAGGAGGCCAGCAGGGCGGCCGCTGCGAGGGTGGAGGATGCGAGTGCGGCTTTCAGGTGCCGCTGCGCCCGCATGTCCCGGCCGCGACGCTGGGGAGAGCTGGTCATGTTGAGACCTTCATTCCATGTCCGAGTCGATGAGTCAGCACTCCCCGGGGGCACGCAAGGCCTGCGGACAATCAGGCATGACGGACCGTCACATCTGTGTCAGCTGGATACTCGCCGATTCGTCACAGGTCGTCCGCGGCCGACGGCTACTCCGCCACGGCTACGCCTGTTCGATACTCGAACGTGTCGAGGGGTGCGTAAATATGATCATGTGGAGGAGTTGTGAAACACGCCGCGGCGCGCCCAGCGGTCACTCTGTCGGTCCTGGTGTTGGGGGCGCTCGGGAAATTGCCTGAATGGGCCGTTGCCTCCATGTGTTGCCGCTTCCCCAGGAGCCTGGAATTTCGCGGCCTGTCCGGCTGAACGCCCGGTCGTGGGGCATTCGTTGGTGATCTCCTCGCCGGTGCGCTGATTCCTCTGCGGTCAGTCGGAATGCGGGCGGCCAACGGCTGCGCCGGACCCCGCAGTGCCACTGGTCGCACCCGCACGCTGGGTCCGCTCGTCCCGTGGGCGGTCCCCGTATGGGCACCTCAGGTCCTCGGCGTCAACGAAGGTCGCGGTCGCTACTGATCCATTCGCAGGAAAACAGGCAATACCTGGCAGGGAATCAGGCAAACCTGGTCCATAGTTCGCATTCTTCATCTCGGTGGCTCTCGAGACAGAGAGCCCTCTTTCAGAAGAGGTGAGGATCGGCGTGGATCGATCTGTACAGTCCCGACCGCGTGGCAGACCTGCCGTCTGGAGCCTGTCGGTGGTGACCGCGACCGCTGTCCTCCTCGGCGCCGCGGGTACCGCACCGTCGGCACAGGCCGCCGCCCCCGGAGACGGCACCGTGACGGTGCGCGTCATCCGAGCAGTGAACGCGAACGGGACCTGGGACGAGGTGCTGGAACCGGGCATTTCCAAGGTCACGGTACGGATGACGGACGACGCCGGACGGACCGTCACCGGTACGACCGGAGCTGACGGAACCGTCTCGTTCACCCCGGCCGGCACGGCGCTGACCGGTGGCCGGTACCGGGTCCAGGTGGTCAATCCGCAGACCGGCACCCTGTTTCCCGCCCTTGCGTCGGCGCAGGGGCTGAGCGGCGCGCCCACCGCGCTGAGCAGCAACGAAGAGTTCGTCGACGTGTCCGGCGGGAAGAACATCTCGTACACCACGGGCTTCTGGAGCCCCACCGAGTACTGCCAGGAGAACCCCGACCTGGTCAGCTGCGGGCTCTCCAAGGGAGATGTCAAGGACCGGGCCGGAGTGATGACCTTCGGCGGCAAGCTGGGTGACACACCCCCGGGCGGAACCGTCACCCGCAGGACCGCCACCGGCGATCAGGGCGCGGTCTACGGTCTCGGCACCGACCGCACCGGCAACGTCTTCCTCGGCACGTACGTCAAGCGGCACACCGAGTACGGGCCCGCAGGGGCGAAGAACGCGATCTATCGCTACAACACTTCCGGAACCGGGATCAGTACTTTCGCCACACTCCCGGGCACGCTCACCGCGCACACTCCCGGAGCCGACGGCGCCTACCTCGCCGACGACGCGATCTACCCGAAGGTGGGCCGCGAGGGAATCGGCGATGTGGACGTCTCCGGCGACGGCAAGACGCTGTACGCCGTGAACCTCAACGACTCCAAGCTGTACACCGTTCCGGTCATCGGCGCGGGCGACGCGGTCACCGCAGGCAGCCCCAGTTCGTTCGCCATCCCCCGGCCCGCCGCCGGATGTGTGGGCGAGTGGCACCCGTTCGGTATCGGTGTGCGCGGCAAGCGGGTGCTCGTCGGCGGTGTCTGCGGTGCGGAGACCACGGTCACCGCCACCGCCACCTCCGGCGACCCCTCGAAGATGCGGGGCTTCGTCTTCACCTTCACGGGATCCGGATTCACACCGCTGTTCGACTTCGGTCTCGACTACCCGCGCGGTTGCACCTACCGCTTCAAGGCCGGGGGAGTGCTCCCCTGCCAGGAGCGGCTGGGCGGTCGGCTCAGCGCCCTGTGGGAGGCGTGGAACGAGCGCGTACCGCAGATGAACGACTTCCGGTTCACCAGCGCGCCGCAGCCGATGCTCTCCAACATCGAGATCTCGGACAACGGCGACCTGGTCATCGCGCTCCGCGACCGGTACGCCGACATGCAAGGCAACTCGACCCGGGTGCCGGGCGGCACCACGCAGGTCACCGCGGTCGCCGGCGGCGACCTCCTGCGCGCCTGCGCAACGGGCGGCTCCTTCACGTTGGAGTCCAACGCGAAGTGCGGTTCGCTCACCGGTGCTTTCCCGGACAACGATCTCGGACCCGGCAACGGCGAGTTCTACAACGACATCACGGAACTGTTCGACGCGTTCCATGAGCAGACCGGAACCGGCGGCACGGTGCTGCAGCCGGGGTACGACCGGATGTGGAGCACGGTCTTCGACCCGTTCGACAACAACGCGTTCCAACAGGGCGCCCGGGAATACGACAACACCGACGGCTCGGTCGCGGGCGCCATCACGCTCGTCGACTCGCCCCCCTGGGACGCCGGCCTGTTCGGCAAGGGCAACGGACTCGCCGACCTGGAACTGCTCTGCGACCAGGCCCCGCTGCAGATCGGCAACCGCGTCTGGTACGACGTCGACAAGGACGGAATCCAGGATCCGGGCGAGCGCCCGGTGCCCGGGGCGACCGTGCATCTCTACGACGCGGCAGGAAAGCTGGTCGGCACCACGAAGACCACCGGCCGCGGCGAGTACTACTTCGACGACTCGAACGTGGACGGCGGGCTCAAGCCGGACACCCAGTACACGGTGAAGCTGGACCATCCCGCGGACTACGCGGACGGCGGACCGCTGTACCGCTGGAACATCACCAAAGCCGATGCGGGCGGCAACGCCTTCATCGACAACAAGGGAAGGGTTCCGGCCGGCGGCCGCTACCCCCAGATCACCCTCACCACCGGCGGGCCTGGCGAGGACAACCACACGTACGACTTCGGCTTCTTCCAGGACGTACGGCTGACGGTGGCCAAGAAGGACGCGATCTCGGGCAGGGCGCTTCCCGGCGCGGTGTTCCAGCTCTGGCGGGAGACGAACGGCCTGAGCGGACTGCAGACTTCCGGTGTGTCCAGGGACACCCGGGTGGGTGCGGCCTGCGCGACCGACCGGCGTGGACGCTGCACCTTCGACTCACTGCGGGCCGGTGCGACGTACTACGTGCAGGAGACCGCCGTACCGGAGGGCTACCTCATGCCCGCGAAACGCGTGTCGGGCCCGTACCTTCTGACCGCGGGGAACGCGGGAGCGGGGCTCGGGAAGGTGGTCACGCTGTCCAACAAGCGCGGTGAGCCCGCCAAGAAGTAGCGCGGGCGGTTCCCTCGGGGTGAAAGCGCCGATGGACCGTTCCCCGGTCGTGACCGGGGAACGGTCCATCGGCACAAGATCGAAAGATCCTCAGGACCTGTAGACCAGGACCTGCACGACGCGACCCGTAAGAAAGGCACCATCCATGCGTATCCCCCCGGGCGTCTTCCGCCCTGGTCGCCGCACTCTGCTGTGGGTGGTGTCCGGCGCGGCTGCCGCCCTGGCCGGAGCGCTCGCGTTCGCCGCCGCGGAGCCGGGTGCCGAGCCGCGTCCGGTCACCGTCGACGAGGCGCAGCGCATGGCCCTGGCCCGATTCCGGGTGTACGAGACGAGCCCCGCCGAGGTCACGGTACGGGTGCCTTCAGGCGACGGCACCGTGCTGGTGCGCGGGACCGTCGACTACCGCAAGCACCGGGCCGTCGGCTCGTATGTGCTCGACGGGACGGCCGGTGCCGGGGCGGGCCGGGACCGGGGACTGGTCGCCTGGGACCTCGGCGGCCTCGCCCTGGCGCCCGGCACGCGTGGGGCCGCGCCGGTGCAACCGGCGGCCGTGGCCGCGGCGGTGCGGGAACCGGGGATCGCGTGGACGCCCCGCCACTACACCTCCGACCCGCTCGACACGGCGCTCCGGCTGTCCCTGTCCTTGGCGGCCGACCGCCCCGACAACGCCCAACTCCTTACGCAGTCGGGGCCGATGTGGCTGCGGAACGAGCGCATCGACGGCCGCGACCACGGGGTCTTCTCGGGTCCGAGACCCGCCCCGGGCAAGTCCGTGCGGCTCAAGTCCGCGCAGCGCCCCCGTGCCCGGTCTCCGCTCACCTACTGGATCGACCGGGACGGCGGACTGCGCCGCGTCGAGATGCTCACCGGGAGCGGGCAGCCGCTGACCGTCGACTTCGGCGCGGCCCGACTGCGCACCGGTGTTCCCGGCGAACCGTGGAAGAACCACTGACCGCGACTGCAGGTTGAGGCACACGCGCTCACTGCGCGGGCACCGCCGACGCGGAGGAAGGCAACCCGAACGCAGCGGGATCCACCCGCCCCGGCAGACCCACCGCCGCACGGGGCCGGGCGGAAGCGGCGCCCGGCATCCCCGGCTGAGCGGGCGGCGGCGCGACCTCGCGGAAGGAGACGCCGGGCGGCGCCACGACCGGGGCGGCGGCGCCGGGGCGGGGCAGCGGCCGGTCGGGGGTGCCGCAGGAGGCCGGCTCGGTGAGCCAGGCGGGCCGGCTGCCGGGTGCGTGGTTGTCCCGGAAGCAGTTGCCCGCCGTGTGCGGCGCAGCCAGCACCAGAGCGGCGCCATTGCCGGTGATCATGTTGCCGCGCACGGTGTTCCGGCGCACCGGGTAGCCCTGGACATCCCGCAACAGCATTCCGGCGGACCTGTTCCCGGTGATCAGATTGCGCTCGAAGCGGTTGCCCTCGCCGCCGCCCACCCCGAGCCCGATACCGAAGCCGCCGTCGGCCTGTTCGGGGCTGCGGTCGTCGTTGTTGTCGGCGAGGGCGTTCCCGGCGACGACGGCTGCGTGCTGCGGCCCCAGCGCCTCCAGATCATTGGAGTTGAGCGTCATGCCCACACGGTTGCGGGCGGCACGGTTGCCCAGCAGGAACAGCCGCTGTGAGGCGTTGGTGACCTCGATCCCGACGGCGTTGTGCTCGGCCGTGTTGTGGCGTACCAGGGTGTGGCACGGGTCGCACTGGCCGACGTAGATCCCGGAATCGGCGTGCCCCGAGGCATAGGAGTGCTCGATGATGCCGTCGCGCGCGTCGAAGGCGTAGATGCCGTAGAGGGCGTTGTTGTAGGCCGTGATGTACGACGCGCGAAACCCTCGCAGGGGTGGGAACTCCTCGGGATCCAGGGGGTCGTACGCGGAGCCGCCCGCGCCCGCGCCTTGGCGCGCCTCGTCTGTGACGCCGGTGAACAGCAGCCCGTTGGCCAGGTTGTTGCGCACCGTCAGATTCTCGACGGCGGAGGCGGCGCCCGTGACGGTGATGCCGTTGGACCGGCGGAACTCGCCGTCGACGACCACCCTCGACCGGTCGGTGCCGCGCAGCACCACCCGGGGGGTGGCGACCGTGACGCTCTCCCGGTACACGCCGGGGGATACCAGGACCAGATCGCCGGGGCGGGCAGCGTCCACGGCCTGTTGGATGGTCGGCGCATCCTGCGGCACCTCAATGGTGACAGGCCCTGCGGAGTCGGGGCGCGCCTTGCCCTCTCCCTCCGTGGCGGTGCCGCAGGCCGTGGCCGCACAGCAAAGAGCCGCGAGAAGAACCGCTGTCACGGTGCGTCTGCCGGAGCGTTCCGGCAGGCAGGGAAGGGAAGTTGGTGTCATGAAAGACAGGTGTATCGTCCCGTTCGCGAAGAGAACGTGGAATGACACGTTCGAGAGTTCCGTGAAGGGTGAGATCCATGCGTGCCGGGAGCCCCTCGGATCTGCCATCCGTACCGGCCCGGCGCACCGTACTGACCGGCGCCGGGGCGCTGACCGCAGCGCTCGCCGCCGGGTGCGACCGGCCCGCACGGCAGGATGGCAGGACGCCGGGCCCCGACGGAGTCCCCTTCCACGGCGCCCGGCAGGCTGGGGTGACGACCCGCCAGCAGGGTTCGGTGCTCCTGACCGCTTACGACCTTTCCCCCGCTCAACGCGGGCGGGCCGGGGTGAAGACCCTGCGCGCCGTACTCAGCCGCTGGACCCGCGTCCTCGCCACGGCCACCGAGGACGGCGACGGCGGCAGCGCCGAGCCGGGCCTTGAGCGGGCGCGGCAGGCCCGGCTCACCGTGACCGTGGGTATCGGCCCGGGGCTGCCGGAACGGCTGGGCGGGCTGTCCGTCCCCGCACAGCTGCGCGGGCTCCCGCCGCTGCCCGGCGACCGGCTCGACCCTGGGAGCAGCGGCGGCGACGTACTCGTTCAGGTGTGCGCGGACGACGCGTGGACCGTCGCGGTCGTGGCCGGCATCCTCACCAGACTTGCCGACGGGGTCCTGCGGACCCGTTGGCGGCAGCCCGGCTTCCTGCCGCCTGTCACGGACGGGGAGACTCCGCGCAACTTCTTCGGCTTCAAGGACGGCACGGCGACGCTCGACGCCGCCGAGTGCGAGCGGTGGGTCTGGCTGAAGGAAGGCCCCGGCAGCGATGGCACCTTCTGCGTCGTACGCCGCATCCACATGCGCATCGCCGCGTTCACGGATCTCGGACGCGAACGCCAGGAGGAGGCCATCGGGCGCAGGCGCGCCAGCGGAGCGCCACTCGGGCGGCAACGGGAGCACGACGAGGTGGATCTGTTCACCAAGACACCCGAGGGTCGCTACGTGATTCCCGCGCGCGCCCATGTCAGGGCCGCCAACCCCAGGTTGGACGGTGGAGCCCGCATGCTGCGCCGCGGCTACTCGTACGACAACGGCCCGGACGACCAGGGGCTGCTCTTCCTCGCCTTCATGCGGGATCCCGCGCTCTTTGTGCGCGTTCAGCAACGCCTGGGCACAGAGGACGATCTGAGCCCCTTCGTGGTGCACCGCGGTTCGGCCGTCTGTTACGTCCTGCCCGGCGCCCGCCCCGGCCAGGACCTCGGCGCAACACTCTTCTGACACTTGGCTCCTGACACCAGGCTCCTGTGCTCAGGTGCCCGGCTTGCGGCCCCACACATAGACCAGGTCGCCGACCCTCAGCACGTTCCACAGCCGTGCGGCGTCCACCTTGCGCATATTGACGCAGCCGTGGGAGCCACCGGAGAACAGATCGGTGTACGACCCGTGAAACGCCTGGCCGCCGTCGAAGAACTGCGCATACGGCATGGGCGCGTTGTTGTAGACCGTTGAGATCTGGTGCCGGTTCTTCCAGTAGACACGGTGCCAACCCGGCCTGGTCTCCATACCGTCACGCCCTGTCCGGACCGGGACCGGCGCGAAGACGATCTTCTTGCCCCGCTGAACCCAGGTGAGCTGTCTGCTCAGATCGACGCAGGCCACCTTCTGCCTGGGGCGGACGGGGCACTTTCCGGCCGCGTTCGGATTCTTGCCTGCCTGGACCACCAGGAGTTGCCGGTACGTGGCCAGCCCCGCATACCCATCGGTGGGGCGCACCCCGTACTTCGCCTGGAACGAGCGGATCGCTGCGCAGTCCGCCGCCGACTGCCGCCCGTCCACCGACAGCTTCAGCTGCGCCTCAAGCTGTCGCTGGTACGGCCCGGTGGCCGCTCCGCACCGCGCGGGAGCCGCCACGGCCGGGGCCGCCACGAGCACCGGCACCAGGACAGCCACCGAAACCGCCGTCGCCACGGCCCCGCATATCTGCTTCACCGCCACCGCCACCGTCCCTTGCTCCGTTCCTCAGGCATACGGCACGAAGGTGACCGACGGCATGTTCTCCTACGGCATTCGCGTCTGCGGGCCGATCGCCCTGGCGCCAGGCCGGGCCGAGGAGTGCCACATCGGCATACAGGACCTCGGGAGGAACCGTCTTGGCGGCGTTGCCGTCCAGGCGGGCGCCCGGTCCGGCTCCAACGGCCGGGTGCTCAGGGCGAGGTACCGCAGGCGAGTTCGGTCTCTTTGGAGGACACTGCCGGAAAGCGATCCCGCGCGCGTACCCGGCCGTCTTTCACCTGACCCGTCCCGTATCCTCACCGCCCCCGACATGGGCCGCCGCGAGATATGAGAGCGTGCAGGGCGTGAGTGAGACACCCGTGAACACCCTGCAATACCGCTTCGACGGCCCCGAGGACGCCCCCGTCCTGATCCTGGGCCCCTCCCTGGGCCCCTCCCTGGGCGCGACCTGGCACAGGTAGGCAGAACCGCCTTCTGACGTCCACGTGGTCCAGTTCGGCGCCGTTCGCGCAGGTTTGGTCTTGGTGGTCCAGGCGCGTCAACGGTGTTGGTGACACGGGTGTGACAGCTGTGGCTGAGGTCGCCCCCCGTCGGCTGTATCGACGGAGGCTTTCGTTGTGGGGCCGAGATGACGCCAGACTTGGCCCCAACGATCGAGTGCGGCGGGAACTGGCGCGGATCGACGTTCACGATCACCTGCATGCGCTGACGTGTGGCTGAGGCAGCCGATCGCAGTCGATCACGCCTCATGTTTCCTGCGGCAGGAGAAGTGCTCGGGCAGCCCTTCTGGACCTGGAAGGCTTGCGGGTTGGCCGCACCCGAAGCGGCAGAACGTGATCACTTGACCCATCGCGTCGACCGGAAGCCTGGCGGCCTCCGCCTCCCGCGGGCGGGACTCGAGGACGATCGAGCGGCTGCCACGCCTCTGCTTCGGTTCAGCCCGCGCTTCCGAAGCCGCCGGTCCTCGGGGCACGTGTCACGACGGTCTCCCTTTCGTATGGATGGCCGGCGCTCTTTGTCGTCCAGGATGGGCCCGTTCGCCGCGATGTACTGCTGCCACTGCTGTGCGGGAAGCCAACCGTGGTGCCCGCTCCGCTGGAACGGGACCCGCTCACCTGCCGCTGCTTCGGCGACGAACCGGGTCAGGGTCAGACCGCCTTCCCCGGTGAAGCTGCTCGACTGATGGGCGGGCACGAGGACGCGGTGCCAGCCCCCGCAGAACCCGGAATCAGTGGGGTTCTCCGGATCGCAGAGCTTCTCCGCCCACCGGGTGAGCGCGCCGTCTTGGCTGCACTGGCCTTCCTCCAGGACGAAGTTGCCGTCCCGGACCGCGATGGGGTTCTTCTGCACCCGTATGACGGAGGCCGGCAGGTTGGGCGTGCGGACGTGGGGGGACGGTGCCGATTCCGGCGTGGTCAGAGTCGACGAAGTCCCAGACCGATTGAATCCCGGCGCGGCGCCGGAATCCCTCTCGCGTACGCATTCCGTGGGCCGTCTGGATGCTCAGCTGAGGCTCATAGCCCAGGACGATGCCGTTGGCTCCACTGACGTGCACGTCGAGGCGTGCGTGTCCGTCGGCGGTCTGCGACTCGAAAGCGACGTGGAAACCATGATCTTCGGAATCCTTCGCGACGCGCTCTTTGCGCGCGAGGTACTCGTCGGACTCGTGGCTGATGGGCCTATCTCCGGGCTTCCGGTAGTGGGAGGCAAGCCCATATGCCGTCACGCTGGACGAGGTACATGGGGACACGTCGGCCGCGAATGTCCCGGCTGAGCTGTACTGAGATTTGTGGAGTCCCTGATGCCATGGTTACGGTCCTGGCGAAGGAGAACCACATCAGTGCCGGCACCACGGAAGTTCCCCGACGGACTGCGTGAGCGCGCGATCCGCGAGGTCCGCACCACCGGCCGGCCTGGCGCGCACGTCGCGAAGGACCTTGGCATCCACAAGGAAGCCCTGCGTCAGTGGGTCCGCCAGGCCGAAGCCGACCACGGTGAACGCGATGACCGGCTGACCACCGCCGAACGCGACGAGCTGAAGCAACTCCGCAAGGAGAACGCCGAGTTGAAGCGGGCCAACGAGATCCTGAAAGCCGCTTCGGTGTTTTTGCCCAGGAGATCGACCGTCCCCGGACGAGGCCGAGCAGGTGATCGACCACCTGCGTGAACGCGGTCTCGGGGTCGATCCCGTCTGCCGGGAGCTGAACCTGTCGCCGTCGACGTACTTCGCCCGCAAGAGGCGTCCGAAGTCCGCGCGCCGGCTGCGGGACGAACAGCTCATGCCCATGATCGAGCAGGTCCACGCCGAGTCCGGCGGCACTTACGGAGCCCGCAGGATCACCCGTGCGCTGTGGCGCAAGGGCGTCGAGGTGGCCCGCTGCACCGTCGAGCGCCTGATGGCCGAACTCGACATCGAGGGCGTCATCCGCGGCCAGCGCCGCCGCACGACCATTCCGGAACCGTCCGCGCCGAGGCCGCCGGACTTGGTCGACCGGGACTTGGCCGCCGACGGCCCCGACCAGCTCTGGGTCGCGGACATGACGTATGTCCGCACCTGGTCAGGCTGGGCGTGTGTGGCGTTCGTCCTGGACGTGTTCTCCCGCATGATCGTCGGCTGGCAGATCGCGAACCACATGCGCACCGAACTCCCGCTGGACGCCTTGGAGATGGCGCTGTGGCGTCGGCGCATCAAGAAGGACTCCCGCCTCATTCATCACAGCGTCAGAGGGTCGCAATACGTCTCAATCCGGTACACGGACCGGCTCGCTGACATCGGCGCTTCCGCGTCCGTCGGATCCGTCGCGGACAGTTACGACAACGCCATGGCCGAGGCCCTGAACGGCACCTTCAAGGCCGAACTGATCGAGATGCAGGGCCCCTGGAAGGACGTCGACCAGGTCGAGCGGGCGATCTTCCAGTGGATCACGTGGTACAACGAAGAACGCCTCCACTCCGCGCTCGACTACGTGCCGTCGGCCGAGTACGAACGCGACTTCTGGCAGAGCCAGGAACGAGTCCCGCAGTCCGCCTGAAACAAGATCACCGGACTCTACGAAACCCGGGGCAGCTCAGTCGGTGCGGCGGGGGTCCATCGGTGCGTCAGCGCCGACGCTCAGGGGCGGGAACTGGGCACTCCTACGCGGGATCCCACCCAAGCGGAAGCTACGTTACGGCCGGTCAATGCGTTCCGTCGGTCGCCTCCCACATTTCAGGCACTGCGCCAGCTTGTTCTCCAAGAAATGCAGCCCCAGCGCAGCCCGCCTTGGTGAAGGCATCGATCCTGCATCGTTGGCCGCCCCCGGTGCTCCTTGTCGGGTGTCGGTGGCGGTGACGTGCTGGTGCTGAAGCTGGCCCGCCAGCCGTATTACCGGTGGGTGAGAAGCCCGGTCACCGACGCCGAACTGGCCGAGGCGTATCGGGCCAACGCGTTGTTCGACGCGCATCGTGACGACCCGGAGTTCGGCCACCGTTTCCTCCTCGACGAGGCCTGCGTCGCCGGTGAGGCGATGGCCGAGCGGACCGCCTGGCGGATCTGCCGGGGCAACGGCTGGTGGAGCGCGTTCGGCAAGCGAAGGGGCCGCGGCAAGAACGCCAAGGCCGGTCCGCCGGTCCACGACAACAAGGTGCGGCGGAACTTCACCGCCACTGCGCCGAACCGGCTGTGGCTGACCGGCATCACCGAGCACTCCACCGGCGCTGGCAAGCTTTGTCTATGCGCCATCAAGGACGTGTTCCCGGGCCGGATCGTGGGCTATTCCATCGACTCGAGGATGAAGTCCCGCCTCGTGGTAACAGCCCTGCAGTCCGCCGTTGATCGCCGCGGACAAGTAGACGGCTGCATCGTGCATTCGGATCGCGGATCGCGGATCGCGGATCGCGGATCGCGGATCGCAATTTCGGTCCCGGAAATTCGTCTCCGCCCTGACCCGAAACGGCCTGGTCGGCTCGATGGGCCGGGTCGGTGCAGCCGGCGACAACGCGGCCATGGAGAGCTTCTTCGCGCTGCTGCAGAAGAACGTCCTGGACCGTCAAGTCCGGTCCGCCCGACAGGAATTGCGGAACGCGATCGTGACCTGGATCGAACACACCTACCACCACCGCCGACGCCAGACCCGATTGACCCCCGTCGAGTACGAGACCATCATGACCCCACCCGCAGCACACGCAGCATGCACCCCGCTGTCACCTGATCACGCAGCAGTCCCAGCACTTCCGTGCGGACGTAGGCGACTGACGCGGACGGCAACGGGCCATCGGCGTAGGGGACGGCCCACCGCGTGAGCTCGACGAGCCGGGAGCGGACAGATCGCGGGCGCCGGCGGGCCGCACGTCCTCGTACACGTCGGTCTCGTCGAGGTGCTCGCCGTGGCCGGCTTCCTCCCGCGCTTGATGGGCGGCACGCCGTTGTCCTGGCCACGGGCGACGACGCCGCCGACGAGCTCGGACAAGGCGTGGCGTGGGGTGTTCAGCCAGTCGGCCCGCGGTGCCCAGTGACGGTCATCCCTTACGAGGGTCTCGCCGACGTCGTAGGCGAAGGTACGGGCCATCCCGCGACCTACCGACCTGTAGCCGGTGGCTGAGTGGTGCCGGCGCGCCGGGGCGAGGTGAGGATCCCCCGGGGCCGTGGACGGCGAGGCACCGACGAAGTCTGCTGCCCCTTTCTTGCCGAGAAGGGCACATGATCCACACATCACGGCGCAGAATGATCGACGACGGCGTCGGACGTCGTCTCCGCCGGTGGGTCGAGGGGCTGCCGGTATGAACTCACAGGACACAGAGGGGGTTTCCGCCATGCGCGGATCCAGACGCATACTGAGTGCCACGTTCGCCGCGGCGCTCGGTTCCGCATTGCTGGCGATACCGGGGACGGCCCCGGCGTACGCGGCGACTGGTGTGTCGTTGCCGCTGTACCAGCTCGCCGACATGGAAGTCGACGGGAGTCATCGCAAGATCTTCCTCAGCATGCCGGCCGGCGCCGACGGACGGGTCGTGGTGTCGGACTACAACGGGAACAGCACGTGGCTGAGCGGCCTCCCGGGGGCCGGCGGCCTGGCGCTCTCGCCCGACGAACAGACCTTGTACGTGGCCGCGCGGGACATCGACACCATCGTGGCGTACGACACCGCGACGCTGGCAGAGACCGCGCGGTACCACGTGGGGGACGGCATCGCCCCGTGGGGCGTGGCGGTCGCGGGCGGGAAGCTGTGGTTCGGCTACGGCGTCAGCGGTGACCTCGGGTCGATCGACATCGGCGCCGCCGAGCCGGTCGTCGCACTGGGCCTGGACAGTTCGTTGGACTTCGGGGCGGAGCTCGTCGCCTCCCCCGCCGACCCGAACGTGCTGGTGGTCGGCACCGGTGACCCGAACCGCAACACCCTCACGGTGTACGACGTGAGCAGCGGCTCGCCCGTGATGACCAAGCGGCGGGTGCTGTCCGGGACCGAGATGAACGGGCTGCGGGACATCGACGTGACCCCGGACGGCCGTTCGATCCTGACCGCCGCCCTCATCTCGCCGGGGTACCGGGCCTTCCGCATCGACGATCTGTCGGACGTGGCGACGCATGCCGCTCCGTCCCCGGCCTCGCCCGTGGCCGTCGCCGCCGGACCCGACGGCATAGTGGCCGGGGCCACGGAGAACACGAGCGCCGACGTGCCGGACGTGTCCGTCTACGCCCCGGTCGCCTCGGCTCCGCTGACTTCGGTCGAGGTGGGCGCCGCCACGCAGGCGCCGGTGGTTCGGGGCCTGGCCTGGGCGCCGGACGGGAGCCGGCTCTTCACCGTGACGAAGGAGAGCGGGGTCATGGGGCTCCGGCTCCATTCTCTCCCGGTCGCCACGCCCGTACACACGACCATCGCCCTCGACGCTCCCGCGACCAGCAGGAAGCGCCAGGCGCTCACCCTCACCGGCACGCTGACCCCCGGAATCGCGCCCGGAACCACGGTCACGGTCACCCGCCACGACGCCTCCGACCCCGAGGGCGTCTCCCTGGGCTCCGTACCGGTGGCGGCCGACGGCACCTTCACGGCGACCGACGCCCCGGCCAAGCCTGGCGCGGTCCGCTATGTCGTGGCGTACGGCGGCGACCGCTGGCACACGGCCTCCTCCGCGGAGGCAACGGTGGAAATCACTCGCAGCTGATTCCCCACCGAGGTGAAGGCCCTGGAAACCGCAGGTCATGCGGGGTCCGGGGCCTGTCTGTTCGATCGCATCCACACCCGGGAGTGAGCCATTTCCGACCTCACGCTGATGCGTGCTGAAGGACGGGGACGGCCTTCACGATCTCGGTGATTCGGTGGGGGCAACAGCGAGGCTTCCGCAGGAGTCGCCAGCTCTTCAGGGCGGCCATGGCCTGCTCGCCGAGGCATCTCATCTTGGCGTGGGTGGTGTTTTGTGCCGCCGCTTCCACCGCTTGAGCCGACGGCCCCGGAATGGGATACGGCCGGGGCGGCCGGCGCCTTGGTACGCCTTGTCGGCCCAGCACTTGAGTCCGGTGTCCACCAGGGCGTCGGTGATCCCGTGTGCGCGGGCGGCCGTCAGGTCGTGCGTGGAGCCGGGCAGCGCGGGTGAGGCCCCACAGCGGCCTTCCGGCCGGGTCGGTGAGCACCTGCACGTTCATGCCGTGGCGCTCATGTTTCCCGGAGTAGTACGGCGTGTCGGCGGCGATCTGGTCGATCGGCAGCAGGGTGCCGTCCAGGATGACGAACGCCTTCGTTCGGACGTCGTCTGTCAAAGCCCGTACGCAGGCCCATCAATCAGCTCAAGGCCGTCCTCATCACAGCCGACCCCGCCTTGCGGGAACAACTGTCAGGTCTGGGCCACGCTGAACTCTTCGGACCTGCGCGCATTTCACCGACACGAGCCATCGCACGGACACCTGGGGCGAGGAATCGGTGCTGCAGGCCCTCGGATCACGCTGGGTCTGCTGGCTCACCGGATCGGTGAGCTTTCCGAGCAGATCCACGAGGCGGACGCTCGTCTGACCCGGCTGGTGAAACGCCATCCCCCGCAGCTGCTCGACGTGGTGGGTATCGGACCGGACACGGCCGTCGCATTGCTGATCACGGTGGGGGACAACCCGGAACGCATGGACAGCGAAGCGTCCTTCGCCGCGCTGCGCGGCGTCAGTCCCGTCGAGCGCTCCTCCGGACGCCGGCAGTACCGCCGCCTCAACCGCGGTGGCGATCGCCAGGGCAACGCCGCGCTCCATCGCATCGTGTTCACGTGTCTACGGGTCGACCAGCGCACTCGGGACTATTGCGAGCGCCGCATCAAGGAAGGCAAGACCCGGCGCGAAATTGTCCGTTGCCTCGAACGCTACGCGGCCCGAGAGGTCTTCCACCTGGTCAGACAGCTGCAGCCGGGGCCCCGCTCATAGGGGCTGTCGTGACAGATGAGAGAGTCAGGCGGGTGAGTGAGACACCAGCGAACACCCTGCAATACCGCTCTGACGGGCCAGAAGACGCTCCAGCCCTGATCTTGGGACCCTCACTTGGTACCACATGGCACATGTGGGACCGCCAGATACCCGAGCTCACCGAGACCTGGCGGGTGCTGCGCTTCGATCTGCCCGGGCACGGCGGCGCCCCCGCCCACCCGGCCGACTCCGTGCAGGCGCTCGCCGACCGGCTGCTCGCGACGCTCGACGAGGTCGGGGTCCAGCGGTTCGGGTACGTGGGCTGTGCGCTCGGCGGTGCGATCGGTGCCGACCTCGCCCTGCGCCACCCGCAGCGGGTCGCCTCGCTCGCGCTGATCGCCGCCTCGCCCCGCTTCGGGACCGCCGACGAGTTCCGGCAGCGCGGAGTGATCGTCCGTACGAACGGGCTCGAGCCCGTCTCGCGCACCTCGCCGGACCGCTGGTTCACCCCCGGCTTCGCCGCCGCGCAGCCCGCGATCACCGAGTGGGCCGTGCAGATGGTGCGCACCACCGACCCCGGCTGCTACATCGCGGCCTGTGAGGCGCTGGCCTCCTTCGACATACGGACGGAACTCGGCCGGATCGGTGTGCCCACCCTGGTCCTGGTCGGCTCCGAGGACCAGGTGACCGGCCCCGCCGAGGCCCGCACCCTGGTCGCCGGGATCCCGGACGCACGGCTCGCGGTCGTGCCCGGCGCCTCGCATCTCGCCCCGGTCGAGCAGCCGGCCGCCGTCACGGATCTGCTCGTGCACCACTTCTCCACCGCGTGGACCGAGGCCCATGCCGCGCTCGCCGCGCCGCCGGCGGTCCCCGTGCTCGCCGGGCCCGGTGAGCCGCGCGGCCCGGTCGCCGAGATAGCGCCCGTCGAGTCCCAGGTGAACGGAAGCGCGCGCCCGGACCCGTACGACATGGGCATGAAGGTGCGCCGCGAGGTTCTCGGCGACGCCCATGTCGACCGGGCGCTCGGCGGCAGCGACGCGTTCTCCGACGACTTCCAGGACCTCATCACGCGCTACGCCTGGGGCGAGGTGTGGGCCCGCCCCGGCCTCGACCGCCGGATGCGCAGCGCCGTGACGCTCACCGCCCTGGTCGGCGGCGGCCACCTCGACGAGCTGGCCTTCCACACCCGGGCCGCCCTGCGCAACGGCCTCACGCCCGACGAGATCAAGGAGATCCTGCTGCAGACCGCCGTCTACTGCGGCGTTCCCGCGGCGAACGCGGCGTTCCGGGTCGCACAGCAGGTAGTCCAGGAGGAGACGACGCCCCGCGAATAGCTCGCGGCGTCACGACAGACCTAGAGCCCTGTCCCGTCCCCGGGCGCGAGGCGCAGATGGTCCGCACCGCTCAGGTTCGTCAGATGCGTGTCGTACACGGGGCGGGCCAGATCCGTGAGCAGGGCGTCGTGCACGTCGATGGTGCGCTGCGGCTTGACCTCGCGTACGTAGTCGATGACCTCGGAGACCTTGCTCCACGGGGCCATCACGGGCAGCAGCAGCGTGTCCACCGGGTGGTCGGGCACGGTGAGCGCGTCGCCGGGGTGGAAGACGGAACCGTCGACGAGGAAGCCGACGTTGGTGATCCGCGGCAGATCCGGGTGGATCACGGCGTGCAGTTCCCCGTACACCCGGACGTCGAAGCCGGAGGCGGTGAAGGCGTCACCGTTGCCGACGGTGTGGACCCGGCCGGGGAACGCCGCCGAGATCTGGTCCGCGACCGACCGCAGCGTCCAGATCTCGGCTCCGGGATTCGCCTCCAGGGCGGCGCGCAGCCGGTCCTCGGCGAAGTGGTCCGGGTGCTCATGCGTGACGAGGACCGCGTCGGCCCCGACCGCGTCGTCCGCCGCCCCGAACAGCCCGGGGTCGATGACCAGCGTGCTGCCGTCCTTCTCGAGCCGTACACATGCGTGGGTCTTCTTGGTCAGCTCCATGAGCCCATCTTGCTCCGGTACCCGCTCCGCTTCGACCCCGGGGCGCAGGGGGCGGAGCCCGGTCAACGGAACGGAGACAGCACTGTCGGACCCGGCGGGTAGATTGGCCGCATGCGTATCGCCACCTGGAACGTGAACTCCGTGACCGCCCGACTGCCGCGCCTCCTGGCCTGGCTGGAGAACAGCGGCACGGACGTGCTGTGCATCCAGGAGACCAAGTGTGCGGCCGAGCAGTTCCCCGCCGACGAGCTGCGCGAGCTGGGCTACGAGTCGGCGGTGCACGCGACGGGCCGGTGGAACGGTGTCGCGCTCGTCTCCCGCGTAGGCCTGGAGGACGTGGTCAGGGGCCTGCCCGGCGATCCGGGTTACGACGGCGCCCCGGAGCCCCGTGCGATCTCCGCCACCGTGGGCGGCGCCCGTGTCTGGTCGGTCTACGTGCCCAACGGGCGCGAGCCCGACCACGCGCACTACGCGTACAAGCTGCAGTGGTTCGAGGCGCTCAAGGCCGCCATCGCCGGTGACGCCCAGGGCTCGCGCCCCTTCGCGGTGCTCGGCGACTTCAATGTGGCCCCGACCGACGAGGACGTCTGGGACATCACCCTCTTCGAGGGCGCCACCCATGTCACGCCGGCCGAGCGCGCCGCCCTGACCGCCCTGCGCGAGACGGGCCTGTCGGACATCATGCCGCGGCCTCTGAAGTACGACGTGCCTTTCACGTTCTGGGACTACCGCAACCTCGGCTTCCCCAAGAACCGCGGCATGCGCATCGACCTCGTGTACGGGAACGCGGCGTTCCAGAAGGCCGTCACCGACGCCTACGTGGACCGCGAGGAGCGCAAGGGCAAGGGCGCTTCCGACCACGCCCCGGTCGTCGTCGACCTGGACATCTGACCGTACGCGCGGCGGGACCTGAGCCCCGCGAGCGAGGGCCGGTCGGCTCTGCTGCCGACCGGCCCTCGCCGCATATCGTTGCGATATGCCCAGATATGTCCGTACGAAGGTTCCGCGTTTCAAGGTCCCGGACGAGACAGCAGGGCAGCTGCGGATCCTCGCTCCGGCGGTCGTGATCGGTGTCGGCGCGGGCGCCGGCGCGGTTCTCTTCCGCTGGATGGTGATGGGGGCGACCCGGCTCTTCTCCGGCCACGCCGACTATGCGGCGGCCCAGGGAGCGGCCCATCCGCTGCTCCCGCACCTCGGCCCGTTCTTCGTCCTGCTCGCCCCGGCCGTCGCCGGTCTCGTCTACGGCCCGCTCGTGCACCGCTATGCCCGCGAGGCCCGCGGCCACGGCGTCCCCGAGGTCATGCTGGCCGTCGCGCAGAACGGCGGCCGGATCAAGGGCCGCGTCGCCGTCGTGAAGTCCCTAGCCTCCGCCCTGTGCATCGGCGGTGGCGGCAGCGTCGGCCGCGAGGGCCCCATCGTGCAGATCGGCTCGGCCCTCGGCTCCACGCTCGGCCGCCTGATCCACGCCGACGAACAGCGCACCACCCTGCTGCTCGCCTGCGGCGCAGCGGGCGGTATCGCCGCGACCTTCAACGCACCGCTGGCCGGCGTGGTGTTCGCGATGGAGCTGATCCTGCGCCGCTGGACCGCCCGCACCTTCGGCATCCTCGCCATCGCCTCCGTGACGGCCTGCGCCCTGGCCCGCGCGGTCTTCGGCAACGAGGTCTTCCTGCCGCTGCCGGGCCTGAGCGTCCAACACCCCGACCAGTACGCCCTGTTCGCCGTGCTCGGCCTCGTCGCGGGCGCCGTCGGCATCGTCTTCACCCGCTTCCTGTACGCCGTCGAGGACCTCTGCGACCGCATCTGGCGCGGTCCCGAGTGGCTGCGCCCCGCCGTCGGCGGCCTGGCGCTCGGCGCGCTCCTTCTCGTCCTGCCTCAGATGTACGGGGTCGGCTACCCGGTCCTCGAAGACGCGGCCCACGGCAAGTACGCGCTCGGACTGCTGCTTCTGCTGCTCGCCGGCAAGATGGTCGCGACCAGCCTGACCATGGGCATCGGCGGCTCGGGCGGAGTCTTCGCGCCCTCCCTGTTCATCGGCGCGATGCTCGGCGCGGTCTTCGGGATCGCGGCCTCGGCACTGTTCCCCGGCCACGCGGCAGCCCCCGCCGCGTTCGCCATGGTCGGCATGGCGGCCGTGTTCACGGGGAGCGCCCGCGCACCGATCGTCGCCGTGGTCATCATGCTCGAACTGACGGGCGCGTACGGCCTGTTGATGCCGCTGCTGCTCGCGGTCGCGCTCTCGGCCGGCGTCAGCCGCCTGCTGAGCCGCGAGACGGTCTACACCCTCAAGCTGACCCGGCGCGGCATCGACCTCTCCCGCCCGGCGGGCGCGACCGCCTGAACCTCGGAGCGGCAGCGAACCCACGACAGCCCCGGCCCGAGCCTCACGACAGCCCCGGCCCGAGCTTCGCAACGGCCCCGGCCCGAGCTTCGCAACGGCCCCGGCCCGAGCCTCACAGCACCCGCAGATCGATCGACTCCCCGATCGCCGCAAGACCCGCATCCCCGGGATGCAGATGGTCCCCGCTGTCGTACACGGGCAGCAGCCGCGCCGGATGCGCCGGATCCCGCAGTACGGCATCGAAGTCGAGCACCGCGTCATAGGTCCCGCTCGTACGGATCCACTCGTTCACGGCCTGCCGTTCAGCATCCACGGCCGCCGTGCACCGCGCCTCGCCTTCGCAGGGCGCGATCGTGGCGGCCACGACCCGCAGCCCGCGCTCGTTCGCCCGTCGCGCGATCTCCCGCAGCCCGTCCGTGACCTCGCCGGCCCGTGCGCCCCAGCGCACATCGTTGACGCCCTCGAAGACCACGACGGTGCGCGCCCGCGTCTGCGCGAGCACATCCCGTTCGAGCCGGTGCAGCGCGCTCACTCCGCCGGTGCTCGTGGACACCCCGTCGCCGGAGTACACGTCGGTGACGACACGGTTGGCCGAGATCCCGTGGTTGAGGACCCCGTAGCGCGGCACGTCGTCCTGCGCGCGCAGCCGCCGTGCGAGCACATCGGGCCAGCGCCGGTTGGCGTCCGGCGTGGACTTCACCCCGTCCGTGATCGAGTCCCCGAGCAGCACCACGGACTCCGCGGAGCCCCCGACGTCGACCCCGGTCAGGAACGGCCAGGTGCCGATCGTCGAGGTGTACGCCCCGCCGTCCGCGGCCCCCGAGTGATCGCCGGCCTCGCTCACGTACGACCGCTGCAGCGCCTGGCTGTGCACGGGCGCCGCGCTCACCGTGCCGGGCAGATGGAAGGAGACAAGCAGATTCGCTCCGGCCGGCACGGCGAAGTCCACCGGATCGCTCAACACCTGCGCACCCGCAGGGATTTCGGCCCCGCTCTCCCCGCGGAACGTCAGAGCCACGGGCTTCTCCCGCGCCTGCGCCCCGGCTCCCTGTACGGCGACGCTGGCGGAGCCGATCCGTACCGGAGCCGACGCGAAGGTGTTGGCGAGCCTGATCCGCACCCGCGGTCCGCCCGCCGAGGTGTGCACCACGAGCCGCAGCGTCCGCTCCGTCCACGGCCCGACCGCGGTGTACCCCGCGGGGGACGCGGACCAGCTGCCCGTCCAGCCGCGCGCCGACTCCCGTACGGACAGGGCGAACACATGCAGATCGGCCGCGCCCGGATCGCGCGGCAGCTCCACCGAGGAGACCTCGCGCCCGTGCGCCAGCGGCACCGACACCACGTACAGCCGTGCCTTCTCGGCGAGTTGACCGTCCGCGGTGTTCACATGCGGCAGCGCCACCGCCTTCGTCGCGGCCGGACCCGCCCGCCAGTCGGGCGCGGTGAGCCGGTACGCGCTCGACGACCCGTCGCGGTAGCGCACCCGTCCCGTGCCGCTCGCCTCGCCGCCCGTCCCCGCCACCAGGAACGACAGCGCATCCCCGCGCCCTTGCAGCTGTACGGACTGGCCGTCGGCGCGCACGTTGTCCCGTTCGCCGGGACCGGTGCGCGGCAGACGCAGTGAGGTCGCGTCCACGGAGAGTGAACGGCCCGGTGTCCAGCCCGCCGCCGCCAGATCCTGCGCCGAAAGCGAGGAACCCGCACCGTCGAAGTCCGCCTCGCCGGGCGCCGCGTCATCGCTGATCGCGCGGTTGTCGAAGAGCCGCTCCAGCGGCGCGGGGGAGAGTCGCTCCCCGGCCGCGACGACGGTGCCCGGCGCCATGCCCGCCACCAGCGCAAGTGCCACCGCCCCACCCCACAGACCTCGGCGCACGAAGGACTCCTTCCGTGGACGGTGTGACGACCGGTGCGCCATGAAGCTAAGGAGGTGGCAGGAACGCGTCAATGACCGAGGTCTTAACTCGCCCTGAATTCAAGGCGGAACGAGCGTATGTGCGATAAGCGAGATCGATCCGCGCGCCCTGTGGTGCCCCGCCGCGGTGGATGCGACTCTGGGTGTATGAACATCCCTTTTGTCGACCGGTGGCTCAGGAGGCAGGCAGCCGGCAGCGATGAGGCGCCCCTCGCTGCCGCATTCGAGGAAGACCCCGAAGGCGTGGCCGAGCTGCTCTCCGAATGCGCCCTGCTGCGCTCTCAGGCGGACAGCGTGGGTCTCGAACTCGACGATTCCCCCGCGTCCTTGGAGGCGCTCGACCAGTTGCTCCCGCGCTGGCGCGACGATCCCGAACTGCTGCCCTGGCTCGGCAACGACGCCGGTCTCTATCTCGGCACCGTCGTCGTCCGCACCGTGCCCGGCGCCACCTGGCATGTCTGGCCCGGCGGCCACCCGGTGGTCCGGCTCGCCTCCGGACGCGAGATCCAGGTCGTCGAGGCGGGCCTGGACTGGGCCGTGGGCGGCGCACCGGAGTTGTCACAGGTGTACGCGGAGGCCTCCGAAGCCTGAGCGCCGCCCCCGCGTTGACCGACGCCATCGGCCTGTTGACCTACGCCGACAACCCGTTGGCCAAAATACGGTTTATGCCCCAAACATGCGTGTCGCCTGTTAAGTCCCATATTGCGCTGGATAGTTTGCGCGGACTGAACAGCTGAGAGTGGGCAGGTCCGTACATGGCCGTCGATCCGTTGATCGAGCTGCGTGACGTCAACAAGTACTACGGAAAGCTGCATGTCCTCCAGGACATCCAGCTCACCGTCGGACGCGGGGAGGTGGTGGTGGTCATCGGGCCGTCCGGCTCGGGCAAATCGACGCTGTGCCGGACGATCAACAGGCTCGAGACCATCCAGTCGGGCTCGATCACGCTCGACGGGCAACCGCTCCCGGAAGAGGGCAAGGGGCTCGCGAAACTGCGGGCCGAGGTGGGGATGGTCTTCCAGTCCTTCAACCTCTTCGCCCACAAGACGGTGCTGCAGAACGTCTCGCTCGCGCAGGTCAAGGTGCGCGGCCGCAAGAAGGACGAGGCCGACAAGCGCTCGCGTGAACTCCTCACCCGCGTAGGCCTCGAAGCCCACGCCGAGAAGTACCCGGCGCAGCTCTCCGGCGGTCAGCAGCAGCGCGTGGCCATCGCCCGCGCCCTCGCGATGGACCCGAAGGTGATGCTCTTCGACGAGCCCACCTCGGCGCTCGACCCCGAGATGATCAACGAGGTTCTCGAGGTCATGCAGTCGCTCGCCCGCGAGGGCATGACGATGGTCGTCGTCACCCACGAAATGGGCTTCGCGCGCTCGGCCGCCAACCGCGTCGTGTTCATGGCCGACGGCAAGATCGTCGAGGACCGCGCTCCGGAGGACTTCTTCAACAACCCCGAGAGCGACCGCGCCAAGGACTTCCTGTCCAAGATCCTGAAGCACTGACGGGGGACGGGACTCAAAGGAATGCGTACGACATTGCGTACGACGACGCGTACGACACGTGTGCTCGCGACGCTGCTGCTCGCCGCGCTCGCGGCGGCGGGCTGCGGCAAGGAGGGCAGCCCGCCCACCAAGGGCCCCAAGCCCGAGGACCTGCCCAAGTACCAGGTGGCCACGGACTTCCGGCTGCCGGACTCGGGCACCTGGAACAAGGCCAAGCGCCGCGGGCATCTCATCGTCGGTGCCAAGGAGGACCAGCCGTATCTCGGTGAGAAGGATCCGGCGACCGGCACCTACTCGGGCTTCGACATCGAGATCGCCAAGATGATCGGCGCCTCGCTCGGCTTCGACCCGAACAGGATCTCCTTCCGGACGATCGCCTCGGCCAACCGCGAAACCGCCCTGCAGAACGGGCAGATCGACTACTACGTGGGCACCTACACGATCAACGACAACCGCAAGAAGCTCGTCGGCTTCGGCGGCCCGTACTACATGGCGGGACAGGGCCTGCTCGTCCGCAGCGACGAGGAGGACATCCAGGGTCCGCAGGACCTCGACGGCAAGAAGGTCTGCTCGGCCGCGGGTTCCACCCCGTACCAGCGCATCCAGGCCGACTACCCCAAGGCGGTCCTCGTCGCGTACGACACGTACTCGATCTGCGTGGACAACCTGCTCACTTACCAGGTCGACGCGGTGACCACCGACGACGCGATCCTCCAGGGCTATGCGGCCAAGCTGCCCGAGGAGATGAAGCTGGTCGGCAAGCCGTTCTCCCAGGAGCCCTACGGCATCGGCGTGCCGCGCAGCGACAACGCCCTGAGGTTCGCGATCGACGACGCCCTCGAGGCGCGCGAGAAGGACGGCACGTGGAAGAAGGCGTACGACGCGACCCTGGGCCTCTCCGGAGTCCCGGCGCCCACACCCCCGCCCATCGACCGCTACCCGGCGAGCTGAGGGGACCGGCATGGATGTTCTGACGGAGAACTTCTCCACCTACGGCGAGGGCTTCCTCGGCACCGTCGAACTCACCGTCTACGCCTCGATCCTGGCCCTGGTGCTCGGATTCGTCATGGCGTCCTTCCGGGTCGCACCGGTCGGCTCCTTCCGTGTCTTCGGCACGGTCTGGGTCACGGTCCTGCGCAACACCCCGCTGACGCTGCTGTTCTTCGCGGTCCTGCTCGGCCTTCCGCGCTTCGGGCTCGTGCTGCCGTTCAAGGTGTTCGCGGTGCTCGCGCTCGGCTGCTACACCTCCGCGTTCATCTGCGAGGCGCTGCGCTCCGGCATCAACACCGTGCCCAAGGGGCAGGGCGAGGCGGCCCGCAGCCTCGGGATGACCTTCAGCCAGACGCTGTCCCAGGTGATCCTGCCGCAGGCCTTCCGCTCGGTGATCCCGCCCGTCGGCTCCAACATCATCGCGCTCGCCAAGAACTCGGCGATCGCCGGCGCCTTCAGCGTCACCGAACTGCTCGGCACGTACCGCACGCTCAATGAGCTGGGCTACAGCATCATCTGGACCTTCGTCTGGATCGCCGTCGGCTACCTGATCATCACTCTCACCATCAGCGCGCTCTTCAACTTCCTTGAAAAGCGCTGGGGGGTCGCCCGATGAAAGCCCTCGACCACGACTCCAGTGCCCTCTACGACATTCCGGGCCCCAAGACGGAACGCCGGCACATGCTGTACGGCGTCATGTCCACGGTGCTCATCCTCGGTCTCGTCGCCTGGGTCCTGTACCTCCTCTTCGACACCGGCCAGTTCACCGCCGCCAAGTGGAACCCCTTCACGTACAAGGGAATCCAGGAGCTGCTGCTCAAGGGCCTCGGCAATACGCTCAAGGCCTTCGCGATCGCCGCGGTGCTCTCCCTCGCGCTCGGCGCGATCCTCGCCGTCGGACGGCTCTCGGACCACCGGCCGGTGCGCTGGGTGGCCACGCTGATCGTGGAGTTCTTCCGGGCCATGCCGGTCCTGGTGATGATCTTCTTCGTGTTCGTGGCCCTGAAGGTGCAGCCGCTGCCCGCGCTCGTCACCGGTCTGACGCTCTACAACGGCTCGGTGCTCGCCGAGGTCTTCCGCTCGGGCGTCAACTCCGTCGAACGCGGCCAGCGCGAAGCCGCGTACGCGCTCGGTATGCGCAAGACGCAGGTGATGAGTTACGTGCTCGGGCCGCAGGCGCTGCGCGCCATGCTGCCGGCCATCATCAGCCAGCTCGTGGTGGCCCTCAAGGACACCTCGCTCGGCTACCTCATCACGTACGAGGAATTCCTCCACGCGGGCAAGCTGATCGCGTCGAATCTCGACTACGATCTGCCGTTCATCCCCGTGGTGATGGTGATCTCGCCGATCTACATCGGGATGTGCATGCTCCTGTCCTGGTTCGCCACCTGGGTGTCCAAACGACAGCAGCGCAATCCGAAGGTCGAGGCCGTGGATGTCGCACCGGCCGAACCAGGGACGCTGCTGCCGGGGAGGCAGTAGCAACGAGCACCCCACCCGGCAGCAGCCGGAGATCACTTCTCGCGCAGCGGCACCGTCACATACGACGGGTCAGTCGCGGGAGAGGAGAAGGTCAGCTGCGCGCCGGTCGGGTTGTGTTCGATGTAGAGCGGGTCGACCGTGTCGATCACCAAGGCGAGTCTGTGCCCCTCGGGGACGTCGTAGGCGGTGGAGAACAACTCCAGATCCACGCCGAACGGTTGTCCCGGGGTGCGGTCGTGGAAGGTGTACGGCGCGTGGGAGACCAGCTTGCCGACGCCGAGCGGCCCCACGTCGTAGAGATACGCGACGAGGGTGCCGCTCGGCTTCGTGCTGGTCACCGTGGTGTGCAGCTTCGTGGTCCCGCGCACCTGGCGAGCGGTGTCGTACCGCCCGGACTGCCAGACGGCGGCGAACGACCGGGGAAGTAGCGGGATCGAGGCGGTGGGCGGCAGCTTCAGGAACTGGTCGAGCGCGTTGGAGAGCAGCACGATGCCGCCGTTCGCGCCGGAGTCGACGTTCGCGAAGAGGTGCTCGGTGTCGTTCAGGGGGATACGGGCCGTGGCCGCGCCCACCGACTTCCAGTCCGCGTAGCCCTCGTAGGCCTCTGTGGAGCGTGACTTGAGCTGGACGGGCTGCTCGCGGTCGATGCCGTTGTCCATGCCCTTGAGGTGGTGGTCGAACCAGCGCCGCGTATTCGTCCAGACGTCATTGGGCAGGCCGAGCAGGCCGGTCGCCTCGGCCGTTGCATGGTCGCCCGGGCGGAACTCCAGGCGCTTGGGACCGGCGTACTGCTCGAAGAACTTCGCGTACTGATTCGGCGGGAAGATCGTGTCGCCCCAGGCGTTCGCCAGCATCACTGCGGGCTTGTTGGCGTTCAGCTGACCGAGATACGTGGCGGGGGAGCGCTTGCGGCCCCAGTCGATCATTTCCTGCTCCTTGGCCAGGTTCGAGCCGAGGAAGTCCTTCATGATCTGCTGGAGTTCGGGGCTCGGGCGGCCGGTGAGGAAGCCCGCGCCGGTGAGCAGGCCCGCGGCCTGGACGTGCTGGGTGCGGCCCGAGTAGATCGACTCGATCAGGTCCGCCCAGCCGCTCAGCGCGCCGACCGCCTTGACCCGCTTGTCGTGTGCGGCGGTGAGCAGCGAGATGCCCGCGCCGTACGAGACACCGGCCATGCCGACCTTCTCGGGATCGGCCGGGGTGTTGGCCAGCGTCCAGTCGATGACCCGCGAGGCGTCGGCGATGTCCGGGGCGCCGGCCACCTCGATGTTGCCGCCGGACTGCCAGAAGCCGCGGGAGTTGTAACTCACCACGACATAACCGGAGTCGGCGAGCTGCTGTGCCTGGGCGATGTACTCGATCTGCGGGGTGGCCCAGCTGGTGGGCAGCACGATGGCCGGGAATCTCTGCCCGGCCTGGGCGCCGGCCGGGGTGAAGACATTGGCCTTGAGCACGGTGCCGCCGTCGCCGGTGATGTCGACGAACCGTACATCCGCCGCCGCTGCGGCCTGCGTCGCGGGCGCCGCCTGGGCGGTGGCCGGGGCCAGGCCGAAGGCGGCGCCCGCGACGAGGGCCGTGGAGAGCGTGCTGATCGAGGTGGTGCGGAGGGCGGTGCGAAGGGGCTTGTGCGGCAGTCCCACGGGTCACTCCTCACTCGTGTCAGTGCAAAGTGACCTGACGGTAACGTCAGTTCATTACCAGGGGTAACCCGTCGGTAAGTTACGCGCTGGTAAAGATTAGTTGGCGCCGCCCGTGCCGGTCGCGTCCGCGTGCAGCGCGCTCTTGGCCTGCCACTGGGCCCAGCTGAGGTTCCACTCGGTGTAGCCGTTGCCCGACTGGGGCTGCCCCTTCGAGCCCTGGCCCGTGACCTCGACCGGGTCTCCGGCCTGGGCCTGCGTGTAGACCCAGTCCGCGTCCGCCTTGCTCATGCCGACGCAGCCCGAACTGTTGTTGACCTTGCCGAAGTTGCCGTTGTTCCAGGGCGCGGCGTGCAGGTACATGCCGGACTGGGTCACGCGCATCGAGTCGTCGACCATCTTGTCGTAGGCGTCGCCCAATCCCACGCTCTGCGAGGTCATCCGGATGGTGCCCTCCTTGCGCATGAGCACCAGCTTGCCGCTCCAGGAGGCCTTCTCGCCGCCCGGGGTGCCGGCCGCGACCGGGATCGTCTTCACCACCTGGCCGTCGCGCAGGAACGTCAGCTGCTTGCTGTCGAGGTCGACCTTGATCGCCTGGTTCCTGCCGATGGTGACGTCCATGTCGTAGTCGCGGACGAACCAGCCGCCGTCACCCGAGTCGATGCCGTCGAGGTCGGCCTCGACCTTCACCTTCGTACCGGACTTCCAGTACTCCTTGGGGCGCCAGTCGACGCGGTCCCTGCCCGAGTAGTCCTTGATCCAGCCCCAGGAGCCCTCGGTGTTGTCCGAGGTGGTGACCTTGAGGTGCTTCTCGACGTCGGCCTTGTTCTTCACCGGGTGGTCGAAGGTGATCGACAGCGGCTGGGCCACGCCGACCGAGTCCGCGTTCCCGGGAGCGAACGTGACCTTGTTGACCTTGTCGGGCTTCTGTGTGGTGACGGACTCCTGTGCGCTGCGGCCCTGGTCGTCCTTCACATCGATCTTGTACGTGGTGCCGGGCGCGGCGACCCGGTCCGAGGTCCAGGACTTTCCGTCGGCCGATATCTTCCCGGCCAGGTCCTCGCCCTCCGAGGTCTTGACGGCCACGCTCTTGAGGGCGCCGTCGCCCGAAGTCACCTTGACCGGCTGTCCTGCCTTGTTGCCGGCCACAGAGACCTTGGCGCCGGTCTGCAGGGCGGACTTGCCGTCGCCGCCTTGCCCGCCCGAGCACGCGGTGAGCGTGACGGCGAGGGCCGCGGCACCGGCGAATGCGGCGGTGCGGGCCGTGTGGCGGGGGAGCGGGTGACGGCGTGTACGACTCACGGAAGTCCTCCAAAGCGATGCAGTCCGTACCGGATGAGTCCAAAACGGGACGTGCGGTTGCGTAGCGCATGGAGAATTCGCGGAATGCCGGTGTGATCTGGGAGACGTTCGGGTCCTGTGGCCTGTTGGGGCGGGGGCGGAAGTCCCGTGCGGGAGGGGCCTTGCGGTGTGCGGTGTGTGGTGTGCGATGTCTGGTGTGCGGGTGCGGGTGCGGGTGCGGGTGCGGGTGCAGGGGCGGGTGCGGGTGCGGTGAGAGGTCTGTGCTCGGGCCATCGGAGGCGGCCGTGCGTCAGCGCTGCGCCGGTCCCGTGCTGTCCTGCGCCTCAGTGCTGCGCCGGTCCCGTGCTGTCCTGCGCCTCAGTGCTGCGCCGGCCCCGTGCTGCCCTGCGCCTCAGTGCTGCGCCGGCCCCGTGCTGCCCTGCGCCTGAGCGCTACGCGGGCCCCGTGCTCTCCCGTACCACCAAGCGCGTAGGCACCAGGGTCGTGCCCCGTTCCGCCGCTCCGCGCCGTACCTGCCGCAGCGCGCTCTCCACGCACAGCCGGCCGACCTCCGCGAAGTCCTGGTGGACGGTGGTCAGGGGCGGCAGGAACGAGCCCGACTCCGGGATGTCGTCGAAGCCGATCACCGACACGTCCTCGGGCACCCTGCGGCCGCGCTCGTGCAGGGCGCGCAACAGGCCGAGCGCCATCTGGTCGTTGGCCGCGAACACCGCTTTGCAGTCGGGACGCTCCGCGAGCTCCAGGCCGACGCGGTAGCCGGACTCCGCCGACCAGTCGCCCCGCATGAGGGGCGGCACCGCACGGCCCGCCTCCTCAAGTGCCGTACGCCAGGCGTCCGCCCGGCGCTGCGCCGCGAAGGAGCTGGATGGGCCCGCCAGGTGCCACACCGTCTCGTGGCCGAGGCCGAGGAGATGGCGTACGGCGTCGCGGGTGCCGCCCGCCTGGTCCGTGTCCACCACCGTGAAGCGATCGCCCGCGTCCGAGTCCACGACGACGACCTGGACGTGGGGCGGCAAAGTGAGCCGGCTGGAGTCGAGCAGGTGGACCTCCATGATGACGATCACCGCGTCCACCGCGAGCTCGCCGAGCCGCGAGAAGGCGCCGTGCACCTCGTCCTGCGTGGGCACCGCGACCGGGAGCAGCGTGACCGCGTAGCCAGCCTGGGCCGCTGCCGTCGCGATGCCCTCGAGTGTGCGGACGTTGCCGGTGGTCGAGAGCGTGAACGTGATGACGCCTATGGTGTGGAACTTGCCGCGCTTGAGGGCGCGCGCCGCGCTGTTGGGCCGGTAGTCCAGCTCCTTCATGGCGGCCAGGACCCGCTCGCGGGTCTCCTCGTTCACCCCGGAGAACCCGTTCGAGACGCGGGAGACCGTCTGCGAGGAGACCCCCGCGACCCGCGCGACGTCCGCCATCGAGGCGCCGCGTGGACGCCGTCCGCCCTGAGAAGCTGTTGTCGAACCCCGCTCCGGGCCCGAGGTGTCTGGCACCGCCGCCTCCTGCGTTGTCGTCAGTCGCCATGGCTCCGCCATGGCTCCTTCCTTCGCCTTGGATTCGACGGCACCAGACCCCTCGGTCTGATCCGAAGCGGGGTTCGACAACAGCTTCTTTGGGGCCGAGGCGCCCCGCGCTGCTGCTGTCACCGTCTGCCTCACCGTCGCTGTATCCGCTCGCCGGCCGACCCTTGACCGCCTTCCGCACGGCAGTGTAGACATGCCGCCACCGGATGTTTACGTAAACATAACAGTCAGCGGTCACTTGCTCGCCGAGATGTTTACGCAAACATCGGTACCGCCCGCGAGGACGCAGCACGCAGAGCGAGGGACGCACGATGACGACGCTTCAACCGTCGGCCGCCATCGGCCGAAGCCCGGCCGGGCCACCGGTGCGCAGAACGCGCCGCTCGTGGAAGGGCTGGGGATTCATCGGCCCGTTCGCGCTGGTCTTCGCGGTGGTCTTCCTGGCGCCGCTCGCGTACTCGGTCCATCTGAGCCTGTTCCGTACACAACTCATCGGCGGAACGCGCTTCGTGGGCCTGGAGAACTACCAGTTGGCCCTCCAGGACAGCCAGTTCTGGGACGGCGTCTTCCGCGTCGGACTCTTCCTGCTGATCCAGGTGCCGATCATGCTCGGCGTCGCCCTGCTCGTCGCGCTCGCCATCGACAGCGGCCGCCTGTACGGCAAGGACTTCTTCCGGATCACCGTCTTCCTGCCGTACGCGGTGCCCGCCGTCGTCGCCACCCTCATGTGGGGCTTCATGTACGGCACCCGCTACGGCCTGGTGGGCGACATCGACTCCGCGCTCGGTGTGAGCCTGCCCGACCCGCTCTCCGCCGACCTGGTCCTCGCCTCCATCGGCAACATCGTGACCTGGGAGTTCGTCGGCTACAACATGCTGATCTTCTACGCCGCGCTGCGGGTCGTGCCGCACTCTCTGTACGAGGCGGCCCAGATCGACGGCGCAGGACAGTGGCGGGTCATCACGGCGATCAAGCTGCCCGCGATCCGCGGGGCGCTGGTCATCGCCACGATCTTCTCGGTCATCGGCAGCTTCCAGCTCTTCAACGAGCCCGCGATCCTGCAGAAGCTCGCGCCGAACGCCATCACCACCGACTTCACCCCGAACTACTACACGTACTCGCTGTCCTTCGCCGGCCAGCAGCAGAACTACTCCGCGACGGTCGCCATCGTGATGGGCGTGATCACGATGATCGTCGCCTACGTGGTGCAGCTGCGCGGCATGCGCAAGGGAGCGTGAGCGCGATGGCCACCACCACCCCCGTACGGCAGTCGACGCCGCCCAAGTCCGCCGCTCCGCGCCTGCGCGCACCCCGGCGCCACATACCCGGCCGGCCCCGGCGCAGTGTCCTGCTCACGGTGCTCACCGGTGTCGTGCTCGTATACAGCCTGCTTCCGCTGGTGTGGCTGCTGTTCAGCGCCACCAAGTCGCAGGAGGGGCTTGCCCGTTCGTTCGGTCTGTGGCTCGACAGCGACTTCGACCTGTGGGCCAACATCGCCGACACCTTCGCCTACCAGGACGGCGTCTTCGTCCGGTGGCTGCTCAACACCCTTCTGTACGTGGTCGTGGGCGCCGGCGGTGCCACGTTCCTCGCGGTGCTCGGCGGCTATGCGCTCGCCAAGTTCGACTTCCCCGGCAAGAAGGCCGTGTTCGCCGTCGTCATCGGCGCGGTGGCGGTACCGGCGACGGCGCTCGCCGTCCCCACCTTCCTGCTGTTCAGCAAGGTCGGCCTGACGGACACGCCCTGGGCCGTCATCATCCCGTCGCTGATCTCGCCGTTCGGCCTGTACCTGATGTGGGTCTTCGCCAGTGAGGCGATCCCCACCGAGCTGATGGAGGCCGCCCGCATCGACGGCGCGGGCGAGCTGCGCACCTTCTTCCAGGTCGCGCTGCCGCTGCTCGCCCCCGGCACCGTCACCGTGCTGCTCTTCACCACGGTCGCGACCTGGAACAACTACTTCCTGCCGCTGATCATGCTGAAGGACCCCGACTGGTACCCCCTCACCCTCGGCCTCGACGCCTGGAACAAACAGGCCCAGACCTCCGACGGCGATGTGGTCACGAACCTCGTGCTCACCGGGTCGCTGCTCACCGTCATCCCGCTGATCGCCGCCTTCCTGCTGCTCCAGAAGTACTGGCAGTCCGGGCTCTCCGCCGGAAGCGTCAAGGAGTAGGGCCCGTACGGCAGTTGGCAGCCTGCCTCCTCCTCTTCCCTCTCTGTGTGTGACAACTCCCTGTAGAACCACGACGAAGTGGAAAGATCCGCCATGCCCAAGAACTCCCGCCGCCTGCTGCGCGGCATAGGTCTCGTCTGCGCCCTCGCCCTCGGGGCGACCGCCTGCGGAGGGTCCGACGACGGCTCCTCCGGCGGCGAGCAGGTCGGAGCCTCGGACATCCAGGCCGCGCTCAAGAAGGGCGGCACGCTCACCGTGTGGGCGTGGGACTCCACGGTGAAGGACGTGGCCGCCGAGTTCGAGAAGAAGTACCCGAAGGTCAAGGTCGAGGTGGTCAACGCCGGCACCAACAACGACCAGTACAAGGCGCTGTCCAACGCGATCTCGGCGAAGAAGGGCGTCCCGGACGTCGCCCAGGTCGAGTACTACGCGCTCGGCCAGTACTCCCTGACCAAGGGCATCACCGACCTCGGCAAGTTCGGCGCGGGCAAGCTGCAGGCCGCGTATTCGCCCGGCCCGTGGAACTCGGTCTCGGACGGCGAGAGCGTCTGGGGCCTGCCCATGGACTCGGGTCCGATGGCGCTCTTCTACAACAAGAAGGTCTTCGACCAGTACAAGATCTCCGTCCCGACGACCTGGGACGAGTACGTCGAGGCCCGCCCGCAAGCTGCACAAGGCCGACCCGAAGATCTACATCACCAGCGACGTCGGCGACGCCGGTCTGACCACCAGCCTTCTGTGGCAGGCAGGTTCGCGCCCGTACAAGGTCGACGGCACCAGCGTCGGCGTCGACTTCGGTGACGCGGGCGCCAAGAAGTACACCGAGACCTGGCAGCAGCTCATCGACGAGAAGCTCCTCGCGCCCGTCACCGGCTGGACCGACGACTGGTACAAGGGCCTCGGCGACGGCACCATCGCGACCCTGCCCACCGGCGCGTGGATGCCGAACAACTTCGTCACCGGCGTCAAGCAGGCCTCCGGCGACTGGCGCGTGGCCCCGCTGCCGCAGTGGACCAAGGGCGAGACCGCCAGCGCCGAGAACGGCGGCAGTTCGCTGACCGTCCCCGAGCTCGGCAAGCACGACAACAAGGCGCTCGCCTACGCCTTCGTGGAGTACATCGCCTCCGGTGACGGGGTGCAGACCCGCATCGACAAGGGTGCCTTCCCCGCGACCGTGAAGGACCTCAACTCCCCGGCCTTCCAGGACGCCGAGTTCGAGTACTTCGGCGGCCAGCAGGCCAACAAGATCTTCGCCGAGTCCGCGAAGAACGTGCCCAACGGCTGGTCGTACCTGCCGTACCAGGTCTACGCCAACTCGATCTTCAACGACACCGTCGGCAAGGCCTACGTCTCCGGCACCCCGCTGGCCGAAGGCCTGAAGGCCTGGCAGGACTCCTCGGTCAAGTACGGCAAGGAGCAGGGCTTCACCGTCAAGTAGCGGCCCCCGCACCCCCGTTCACCCCGGCAGCACGCACCACTGGAAGGACCCCATGGCCGCCCCCCTCACCTCCCGTTTCCCGTACGCGAAGGGCCCCGACGGCAGCCGTCGCCTCGGCTACGGCGCCGACTACAACCCCGAGCAGTGGCCGCGGGAGGTGTGGGAGGAGGACGTCCGGCTGATGCGCGAAGCCGGAGTGAACGTCGTGTCCCTGGCGATCTTCTCCTGGGCCAGGCTCCAACCGACCTCCGACACCTGGGACTTCACCTGGCTCGACGAGATCATGGACCTGCTGCACGCGGGCGGTGTCGGCGTGGACCTGGCCACCGCGACCGCTTCGCCGCCGCCCTGGCTGACCACCGCACACCCCGAGATCCTGCCGGTCACCGCGCACGGCGAGACGCTGTGGCCGGGCGCGCGTCAGCACTGGCGGCCCACCTCGCCGGTCTTCCGCGAGCACGCGCTGCGTCTCGTACGGGAGATGGCGAGGCGCTACGCCGACCACCCCGCCCTGGTCGCCTGGCACGTCAACAACGAGCTGGGCTGCCACAACGTCTACGACTACTCCGACGATGCGGCCACCGCGTTCCGCGCCTGGCTGCGCCGCCGCTACACCACGCTCGACGCCCTCAACGACGCCTGGGGGACGGCCTTCTGGTCGCAGCGCTACAGCGACTGGGCGCAGATCCTGCCGCCGCGGCTGGCCGCCTCGCACGCCAACCCCACCCAGCAGCTGGACTTCAAGCGCTTCTCGTCGGACGCCCTCAAGGAGCATCTGCTCGCCGAGCGTGAAGTGCTGCGCGAGCTCACCCCCGACGTGCCCGTCACCACCAACTTCATGGTCATGAGCGGCACCAAGGGCATGGACTACGCGGACTGGGCCGGCGAGGTGGATTTCGTCGCCAACGACCATTACGTCGTCCCCGGACCGCAGGACCGCGACGAGCTCTCCTTCGCGGCCAATCTGACGAGCGGGATCGCCGGCCACCGTCCGTGGTTCCTGATGGAGCACTCCACGAGCGCCGTGAACTGGCAGCCCATCAACCTGCCCAAGCAACCGGGGGAGTTGGCCCGCGACTCGCTCCTTCATGTCGCGCACGGCGCCGACGCGGTCTGCTTCTTCCAGTGGCGGCAGTCCCGCGCGGGCGCCGAGAAGTACCACTCGGCGATGGTGCCGCACGCGGGCCGGGACAGCGACCTGTTCCGTTCCGTCGTCGCCCTCGGGGACACGCTGGAGCGGCTCGCCCCGATCGCGGGCAGCGAGCGCGAACCCGCCCGCGTGGCCGTCCTGTTCGACTGGGACTCCTGGTGGGCGAGCGAGCAGGACTCGCACCCCACCTCGCGCCTCGACTACCACCGCGAAGCCCTCGACTGGTACTCGGCGCTCCTTCGGCTCGGCATCCGCGCCGACGTCGTGCCCGCGCACGGCACCGATCTTTCCGGCTACGACCTCGTCATCGCGCCCGTCCTGCACGTACTGCCCCAGCCCCTTGCCAAGGAGCTCACCCGGTACGTGGAGGGCGGCGGCCACCTCGTCACCACCTACTTCTCGGCGATCGTCGACGAGAACGACCACATCCACCTCGGCGGCTACCCGGGCGCCCTGCGCGAGCTGCTCGGCATCCGCATCGAGGAGTTCGGACCGCTCCCCGACGGCGCCACGGTCGGCCTCGACACGCCCGCTCAGGCCCTGACCGGCTCGCTGTGGACCGACCGCATCGGTGTCGACGGGCCAGACGTGGAGGTCATCGCCCGCTACCGCACCGGCTCGTACGCGGACCGCCCGGCCGTCACACGGCGGGCGACGGGCCGCGGCTCGGCCTCGTATGTCTCGACGCGCCTGGGCGCCGGCGGACTCGCCGCGCTGCTCCCTGCACTCCTCGAACCGGCCGGTGTCGGCAGTGAACTCCCCGAGCAGGCGCGGGGGTTGGTGGAGCGCGTCGTGCGGCGGGACGCCGGCAGCCGGTACGTGTTCCTCGTCAACCGGAGCGATGAGCCGGTGACGCTGCCGGGCGTGAGCGGGGACGTCCTCGTGGGCCCGCCGGTCTCGGACGCCGGGATCGCGCTGCCGCCGCGCGGGGTCGCGGTGCTGCGCACACCGGCCTAGCCACCACCAGCTGTACCAACTCTCCACCCACACCCTCACGTTGGGAGATCACGTTGGCACGCCTCACTCGCAGAGGTTTCCTCGGCGCCGCCGCGGCCACCGCCATGGCCGCCGGGACCCAGCTGTCCCTCGTCCGTCCGGCGGCCGCGGCCGCCGGGCCGGTCACCGTCACACCCGATCCCTCGTACCGGCACGAGAGGTTCGAGGGCTGGGGCACCAGCCTCGTCTGGTTCGCGAACGCCACCGGCGACTACCCGGACGAGATACGGGAGCGGATAGCCGAGCTCGTCTTCGGCCGTGACGGGCTCGCCCTCAACCTCGCCCGCTACAACGTCGGCGGCGGCAACGCCCCCGATGTGAAGGACTACTTGAGGGCCGGCGGCGCCGTCCAGGGGTGGTGGAAGGCGCCCGAGGGCACCACCCGGCACGACACCGACTGGTGGGACCCGGCGAACGCGGACCACTGGAACGAGGAGGCCGACGCCACCCAGCGCTGGTGGGTGGACCGGATCAAGAAGGACATCACCCACTGGGAGACGTTCTCCAACTCCCCGCCGTACTTCATGACGGTCAGCGGCTACGTGTCGGGCGGCTTCGACTCCTCGAAGGACAACCTCAAGGAGTCCTCCGTCGAGGAGTTCGCCGCCTACATGGCCGGCGCCACCAAGCGCCTGGAGGCGGCGCACGGCATACGGGTCAGGACCGTCGACCCGTTCAACGAACCCAACACCACGTACTGGAGCACGCGGCTCGGCGCCGACGGAGAGCCGACCGGCGGCCGGCAGGAGGGCTGCCACATCGGGCCCGCGCTGCAGCAGAAGGTCATCCCCGCCCTGGCCGACGCCCTGCGGAAGGCGGGGACGGACGCGGTCGTCTCGGCCATGGACGAGACCAACCCCGGCATCTTTGCCACCAACTGGAACACCTACACCGACGAGGTGAAGACCCTCGTCGGACAGATGAACGTGCACACGTACGGCACCGGCGGCCGCACCACGGTCCGCGACCTCGCCAAGGCCGAGGACAAGCCGCTGTGGATGAGCGAGGTGGGCGGCGACTGGGGCGACGGCCAGTCCTTCACCGACATGCGCCCGGGCCTCGGCCTCGCCCGGCAGATCATCGACGATCTGCGCGAACTGGAGCCCACCGCCTGGGTGTTCTGGCAGCCCGTCGAGGACTACGACAACATGAAGCCCGGCGGCGAGTCCGCCAAGGGCGGCAACTGGGGCGAGATCCAGGTCTCGTTCAGCGCGGGCCCCGACGACACGCTGGAGACCTGCCCGGTCCACACGAACACCAAGTTCGACACCGCCCGGAACTTCACGCACTTCATCAGGCCCGGCGACCGCCTCGTCAAGGTGGACGACCTCGACAGCACCGCGGCCGTCACACGGGGCGGCAACGGAGCCACCGTGGTGCACGTCAACCACACCGCGGAGGTCCGTACGGTCACCCTCGACCTGTCGAAGTTCGGCCTCGTCCGCGCGGACGCCACCGTCACCCCGGTCGTGACCAGCGCCGACGGCAAGCTCACCGAACGGCCCGCTCTCGCGGTCAGGGACCGGAAGGCCACCTTCACCGTGCCCGCGCAGTCGGTGACGACCTTCGTCGTCAAGGGCGTGTCCGGCGTCGCGAAGGACGCGGCGACGCTGCGCCGCGGCCGCACCTACACGCTGACCGGTGCCCAGAGCGGCAAGGACCTCACGGTCGCCGACGACGGCACCGAGCTCGTCATCAGGAGCGGCACCGGCGCCGCGGGCCGGCACTGGCAGCTGCAGCAGGTCATCGACACGGGCGCCGACAACCGACGGCGGTACGTGTTCGCCGGCGCGGCGAACGGCAAGCGGCTCGCGGTGCGCGCGGACGTACCGGTCGTCGAGCCCGACACCGGTGAGCGGGACGCGGCCGCGCAGTGGCTCATGTCGTCGACCGGCGACGGCACCTGGACTCTCGTCAACGCCGCCACCGGCAAGCTGCTCGAAGTCGGCGGGCAGGCCACGGGCGAGGGCGCGGCCGTCACCACCTGGCAGCCCAACTCCGGGGCCAACCAGCGGTGGAAGGTCACGGATGTGACGCCGTAGAAGGTGCTCAGGAGCGGCAGGGCCCTTCCGAGGGCTCTGCCGCTCCTACTGCTTCGCGCGGTGCGAGTTCTTCGGGGCCGGCGCCTGCTCCTGGGCGGCGCGCGTGACGTCCGCGACCAGTTCGACCACGTCCGGGCCGTACGCCTGGGAGTTGACCACCTTGAGCAGCAGCACGAAGGAGTTGCCGCCGTATTTGCGGCTGAGGCGCTCGTGGTGCTTGGCGAGATAGCGGGTGGCCGCCTGGTTGGTGATGGCGCGCTGGCCGCAGAAGAGGAAGACCGGACGGGCCTCCTTGCCCTGGCCCGCGGTGAGCCGGGCGAGCACCACGTACTCGGTGATGCCGGGCTCCATGCGGTAGCGCTCGGGGCCGATCTGGAAGGCGCCGCGGTCCGGGCCCGGCTCGGGGTCGGTGTTGATGCGGACGCCGGGCAGCAGCGAGTGCATGTGCGCGGCCATCCGGCGGTTGGAGGACGGCCCGCCGACGCAGAACTCGGTGCGCTCGCCGAAGCCCTGCTGGGCCGAGTCATGCGTGATCAGCTGGGCGTGGGCGCCGCAGTCCTTGATGAGGGCGGAGAGTTCGAGCAGCGCGAAGACATCGTTGCGCGTGACCATCAGATCCGGGCCGCCCGCGTCGCGGTTCACCACGAGCAGCGACTCGGAGTTCTGCGGAAGGCCGAAGAAGGCCTGCTTGCGTCTGAGCTTGCGGCGCCACAGATACGTACGGGCGTACCAGCCGAGGGCTATCGCGATCCCTATGGCGACCGCACCGATGACGACATTGCGCAGGACTTCATTCATGGGCGCGCACTCTAGCGGGCCGCCGGACCCCTGTTCGAGGGTCCCCCGGGCCCGTTCTCCGGCCCTGCGGGGTGTTTCGCGGCAAGGTGCGACAGGTCGGGAAACGGGGCCGACGGGGCATCAAAAGGTGCGATCCGTACGGAGGTCGGTGAGGGTGGGCCGGGTGTGCGCCGACGGGCCCCGGCGCGCGTCCGACCCGCCTCACGCGTCCCTGGAGTGTCCTTTGCGTGCTGTTCTTCCGGCCCTGCTCGCCCCGGTGCTTCTCGCCGCGGCCATTCCTCCGGTGAGTGCCCAGGAGGGGACGGTTCCCGCCGGTGCGCTCCTCGCGAAGGTGCGCACCTGTCACCCCGTATCGGCCGGGCGGTACCGCACCGACGACGGTGCCCGCGCGGACATCCCGGTGTGTGGGGCGAAGGGTGCCGTCTTCTGGAAGGCCGACCTCGACATCGACTGCGACGGCCGCCCGAGCCGGGTGTGCAACAAGAGGACGGACCCCTTCTTCCTGCCGACGACCGCCTTCCAGGACTCGGCGGGCCGGCACCTGGACTCCGCCACGCTGCCGTATGTCGTCGTGCCCGGCCCGAGCAAGGTCTGGGACCACCGCCGCTGGGGTGTGCACGGCGGGGGAGTGGTCGCCGTGATCCACCGGGGGAAGGTCGAGTACGCCGTCGTCGGCGACACCGGCCCGACGGATCTGATCGGTGAGGCCTCGTATGCGACGGCCCGCGCGCTGGGCATCGATCCGCATCCTGTGCACGGGGGCGCCGACGGCGGGGCCACGTACATCTTCTTCCGCGACTCGCGGGTGCGGCCGATCGAGAACCACCGGGAGGCGGTGCGGATCGGGCAGGAGCTGGCGCGGAAGTTCGTCACCAGCTGACAGGGCCTGTCATTACAGCTGGGTCAGGATGCGCGGCCCGTCGTCGGTGATCGCGACCGTGTGCTCGGCGTGGGCGGCGCGGGTGCCGTCCACGGTGCGCAGGGTCCAGCCGTCCCGGTCCTCGTAGTAGCGGTCCGTGCCGCCGCCGATCAGCATCGGCTCGATCGCGAGCACCATGCCGTGCCGCAGCGGCATACCGCGTCCGGGGCGGCCCTCGTTCGGCACGGACGGGTCCTCGTGCATCTGCCGGCCGATGCCGTGGCCGCCGAAGCCCTCGGGGATCCCGTAGCCGGCGGACCGGCAGACCTTGCCGATGGCGTGGGCGATGTCGCCGATGCGGTTGCCGACGGTGGCTGCCGCGATGCCTGCGTCGAGCGCGGCGAACGCGGTCTCCACGAGCTTGGTGTCCGCGGGGCGCGGGGTCCCGACGATGAAGCTGATCGCCGAGTCGCCCGCCCAGCCGTCGAGCTTGGCGCCGAAGTCGATGGAGACGAGGTCGCCGTCGGCGAGCCGGTAGTCGTCGGGGATGCCGTGCACGATCGCGTCGTTGACCGACGCGCAGATCACCGCGGGGAACGGGGTGGGCGCGAAGCTCGGCTTGTAGTGCAGGAACGGCGAGGAGGCGCCGGCCTTGCGCAGCACCTCGTGCGCCACCTCGTCGAGCTCCCGCAGGCTGCTGCCGATGCCGGCCGCCTCCCGTACCGCCGTGAGTCCCTGTGCCACCACGCGTCCGGCCTCACGCATGGCCTGGAGCGACTGATCCGTCTTGATCTCAACCATGCCAATTACTATACCGGTGGAAGCGGTATAGAAATAACGGTCCCTGGCGGTATTAGAATAACGGCATGGTGCGCACCCCTCTCACCCCCGAAGAGCGCGAGCGCGGCGAGCGTCTCGGCCGTCTGCTCCGCGAAGCACGCGGTCCCCGCAGCATGAACGAGGTGGCCACGGTGGCAGGGCTCTCCGCCGAGACCCTCCGCAAGATCGAGACGGGCCGCGCCCCGACCCCGGCGTTCTTCACGGTCGCCGCCCTGGCCGAGGCGCTCGGCCTCTCCCTGGACGAGGTCCTGGCCCGCTGCTCACCGCTGCCGGCCTGACCGGGGCCCTGCACGTCTGTACGTCCCGGTTTTACGTCCGCACGTCGCGGGCGGATTTCCCGCCCGTATGTCTCAAGCCGATACGGCCAGCTGTACGCGGTGGTGCGCGGGCCGCTCGATCTCGTCGAGGAGCGCCACGGCAAGGTCCGCGTGGGCGATGCGCCCCTCGCCCTCGATGACGGTGCCGACTGCGGTGCGGTACGTGCCGGTGACGGGGGCCTCGGCGTCGAGGTTCAGCGGCGGGACCACCATCAACCAGTCGAGGGCGTCCGCCTGTTCGCGCAGCAGACCGAACTCGGCGACATGCCCCTGCGAGAACACCCGGTACTCCTCGGGGAACGCCGGGTCGTCCATCACCCGTACCCCCGGAGCCGTCTCGAGCGTCGAGGCGATGCCGAGGACGAGCAGCCGGGGCACGCCCGCCTTCTCCAGGCCGGTGATCAACGCGCGGGCGGCCGCCGTGAAGTACTCCTCGGCCGGCATGTCGAGCCGCGCCGACGCGTTGACCGCCGCGTCGTGCCCCGCCGCGAGCGAGGCCACCGCCGCGGCATCGGTGACATCGCCCCGTACGACCGTGACCTGATCCGACCCGAGGTCCGGGTACTTGGCCGGGTCGCGCACCACCGCTGTCACCGTGTGGCCGCGGCGCACCGCCTCCGCCACCGCCGCGCTGCCCACCCGCCCGCCGGCGCCGAAGATCACGATCCTGCTCATGGGAACTCCCTGGGTTGCTCACCTCTGGACTGAGGGCAGGACCGTAGAACGGCAAGGGCCGGTTACTTCAAGGGAACCGGCCCCGGTGGCCGGGGAGAACCCGCCCCGTACGGCGACCTCGTAGGCTTCCCGTATGAACCGGATCGAGCCCCTGAGCGCGGACATGTTCGACGCCGACTGCGCGCACCGCATGCCCTTCCGCATCGGTGACAAGTGGAGCGCCATGATCATGCGCTGCCTCGAAGCCGGGCCGCGCCGCTTCACCGAACTCAAGGTGCCCCTGCACCGCGTCTCCCCGAAGGTGCTCACCGAGACGCTGCGCGCCATGGAGCGCGACGGCTGGGTGACCCGCACCGTGTACGACGAGAACCCGCCGCGCGTCGAGTACGCACTGACCGCGCTCGGCCGCTCTCTGCTCGACCCGATGGACCATCTCTGCGCGTGGACGCGGGCGCACCGCGAAGAGATCCTCGGCGCGCGGGAAGAGCCGGCCGGGACGCCGTCCGTGCTGCGCGGCGCGCGGGGGGAGTAACAGATCCTGCGCCCCGGCCCCGCCGGGTCCAGGCTGCCCGTATGGTCCGTCCCCTGGCTCTCGTACGTGCCGTGCTCGCCGTCGTGCTGCTGCCGCTCCTGGTCTCGACCGCTCCCGCGCCGCGGCCGTTGCAGCATCCCGGTGCCTTCCTCGACCGGGCCCGGCTCGACTTCGTCCGCGCCCGGGTGCGCGCCGGCGACGAGCCGTACGCCTCGGCCTTCGACGCGATGCGCGCCAGCCGCTACGCCTCGATGTGGTACTTCGTGCAGCCGCAGAACGAGGTCGTCTGCCCGCCCGGCGACCGGCCCGGGCGCGGCTGTGTGCAGGAACGCGAGGACGCGATCGCCGCGTACACCCACGCACTGATGTGGGTGGTCACCCGCGAACAGGCCCATGCCCGCAAGGCCCTTGAGATCATGGACCTGTGGTCGGGCACGCTGCGCGCGCACAGCGCGGGCAACTCCGGACTGCAGGCCGCCTGGGCCGGATCGACCTGGGCGCGGGCCGGGGAGATCATGCGGTACGTCCACAAGGGCTGGCCGGAAGAGAACGTGGCGCGCTTCGACCGGATGCTGCGCGAGGTCTATCTGCCGCAGGTTGCGGGCGGTTCGCTCGGCCGCAACGGCAACTGGGACCTGGTCATGGCCGACGCGGCCGCGAGCATCGGGGTCTTCCTCGACGACCGCGCGGTGTTCGAGCGGGCCGTCGCGCGGGTGCGGCAGCGGGTGCCTGCCTACTTCTATCTGCGGACGGATGGTCCGCGGCCCAAGAGCCCGCCGGGCGGACTGGTCGACAGCCCCGCGGAGTTGACCCGCTACTGGTTCGGACAGCAGCGGTTCGTGGACGGTCTGGCGCAGGAGACCTGCCGTAACTTCGAGCACGTCGGCTACGCGATCGCCGCCACCGCGCATGTCGCCGAGACGGCCCGGGTGCAGGGCGTCGACCTCTACAAGGACGTGGCCGAACGGCTGCGAGCCGCCTTGGAGTTGCATGCGCAGTACCAGGTGAGCGAGGCGGAGGCCGGGCCCGAGTGGCTGTGCGGCGGGCGGCTCACGCTCACCATGGGGCCCGACGCCGAGGTCGCCCTGAACCATCTGCAGAACCGCCTCGGACTGCGGCTGCCGCACGCGCGGCGCCTCGTCGGCGAGATGCGGCCGGCCGGCACGGACAACCTGTTCGTGGCCTGGGAGACGCTGACGCACGGTGGGGAGCCGGTGAAGTGAGACGTAACGTCGCCTTGTTCGCCCTGGTCACCGGCCTGCTCGCGGGCCTGGTAGGCGCCGCGCCGCCGCCTCCGCCGCCCGCCGACATCCGCTCCGGGTTCCAGCACCCCGGCGTCCTGCTCGACCTCGATCGGATCGAGGCGCTGCGGCGCAACGTCCGAGAGGGCCGGGAGCCCCAGACCTCCGCGTACCGCCGGATGAAGGAGAGCCGTTACGCGGCGGACGACTACCGGCCGCGCCCGTACCGGATCGTCGCCTGTCCGCCGTACAAGAACCCGCCCGCCTGTACCGGCGAACGCGAGGACGCGATCGCCGCCTACACGCAGGCGCTGCTCTACACCGTCACCCGCGACCCCGCCCACGCCCGTCGCGCCGTACGCATCATGGACGCCTGGTCCGCGGTCCTGCGCGACCACACCGAGGGCAACTCCGCGCTGCAGGCGGCCTGGTCGGGCTCGACCTGGGCGCGCGCCGGGGAGTTGGTGCGCCACACCTATGAGGGCTGGCCCGTGGAGGACGCCGACCGTTTCTGGAGGATGCTGCGCCACGCCTACCTCGGCGAGTACGCCGAGGAGGTCGCCGACTACAACGGCAACTGGGACCTGACGATGATCGACGCCGCGATGGCCATCGGCGTCTTCCTCGACGAACGCCGGATCTTCGACGAGGCGGTGCGGCGCTTCCGTGACCGCGTCCCCGCGTACTTCTATCTGCGCTCCGACGGCCCGCTGCCTGTCGCACCGCCCGGCGGCAAGGCCGATACGCCCGAGGAGATCCGCGAGTTCTGGTTCGGCCAGCGCACCTTCGTCGACGGGCTCGCGCAGGAGTCCTGCCGAAACTTCGAGCACGTCGGCTATGCGCTCGCCGCCACCGCGCACGCCGCCGAGACCGCCCACCACCAGGGCGTGGACCTGTACGGAGAAGTACGCGAACGGCTGCGCGCCACCATCGAGCTGCACGCCCGCCACCAGCTCGGCGAACCCGTGCCCAAGACGCTGTGCGGCGGCCGCCCGCAGCTCACCATGGGTCCGGATCTGGAGGTGGCGCTGCACCATCTGCGCGGCAGGCTGGGGATCCGTATGCCGTACGGGCAGCGCCTCGCGGCCTCGATGCGGCCGGCCGGCACCGACGACCTGTTCGTGGCCTGGGAGACGCTGACACACGGCACCGGCTTCGGCAGCTGCCCCGGCGCGGATAGGGTCGCCTGTCATGACCAGCGACGCCCTTGAGGCCCTCGGCCGCTCCCGCTACATCTCGCTCACCACGTACCGCAAGAACGGCACCCCCGTCTCCACGCCGGTCTGGGTGGTGAGCGACGGCACGCTCTTGTACGTATGGACGAAGACCGACACGTGGAAGGTCAAGCGGCTGCGCAACGACAAACGGGTCGTGGTGACCGCATGCGATGTCCGCGGGCGGATCGCCGAGGGCGCGGTGAGCGCCGAGGGGACGGCGACCCTGCTCGACGAGAGCGGGATGCCGAAGGTGCGCCGGCTCCTGTCGCGCAAGTACAAGTGGCAGTACTGGATGGTCGACTATCCGGCGCTGATCGTGCGGCTCGGCAAGCGGCCGCACACCGGGATCGCCGTGCGACTGACGCAGGTCTGAGCCCACCCGGCGCACCCGCATTCCCGTACCCGCCGGCCCGTTTTCATGTGACCCTACGAAAACCGCGCGTAGCGGCCCCGTAACACGCCGGGTGTGGAATGCTGCCGCACACACGTGGACCGGAACGGTCCAGTCTGGTGGGGGAGACATGGCGGCGGGGCAACACGCGGACCCTGCGCGGGAGTTCGCGGACTATCTGAGAGGACTGGTCGGACGCATCGACCAGGACGGCGGCTGGTGCGGAGTCTTCCTGCGCCGTGACCCCGACGGTATGCGCGCCTGCCTGCAGGGCCGTGAGGCGCCTCCGTGGGATGTGGTGGAGGCGCTGCTCCATGATCTGGCGGCGGCCTACGGACGCGAGACCGCCACCCGGGAGCTCACTCATGCCCGCGCCCTCCACCAGCGTCTGCTCCGCCATGTCGACACCCGTCCCGGCGCACGGGAACGGCTGGCCGAGCGTCTTGACCTGATGCTCAAGGAGCAGCACTACGCCGCCGAACGGCAGGCGGAACTGGTGGAGTTGCTGCAGTCCGCGTCGCCCTTCGACGCCGAACGGCTGCGGCTCGACCTCGCCTGGGCCCAGGACGACCACGAGCGGGCGACGGCACGGGCGGCGGAGTTGCGGATGCGGCTGCACCAGGTGGCGGGGCCCGCGCGGCAGACGGTGCCGCGGCCCGAGGCCCCGTTCTGCGCGCCCCGGCAGGCGGCGGAGGCCGCGCCTCGGGCGGAGGACGCGACCCAAGAGGCCTCCGGCGGCCACCGGTTCGCGCGCAGGGGCGCGCGCTATGCGCCCGGCGGGGAGGAGGCCTCGGTGATGCCGCCGACCGCCGCGCCGGCCGCGCCCCGTGGCGCCCGGTACGGACAGGCGCCCGAGCCGGCCGCACGGACCGCGCCGCCCGGCACCGCGCCCGGGCCCGATGTGCGGTCCACCACGGCCACGGTGGCCCAGCTGATCTCGCTGCGCAGCGCTGGCCGTACTGGTGAGGCGCATGTGCTCCTGTGCGAGGCGGCACGGCGTCCGCCCGAACAGCTGCCGCTGCTGGCCGAGGAGTTGTTCCGCGCCGGGCTCGGCGCCGACTGGGCCACGCTGCTGTGGGAGGCGGCCTCGCTGCCGCCCGCCGACCTCGTGGCCGTGGCCGACGCACTGGCCGCGGCGGGCCGGTCCGAGGACTCGGGGCGGCTGCTGCGGCAGGGTGTGGGGCGGCCCGCGTCCGAGATCGGCGAGGCCGCGCTCGTCATGGCCGACGCGGGGCGCCGCGGACAGGCCGAGGTGCTGCTCGAGGCCTTTCTGCGGGTCCGTACGCCGGAGGAGGCCGCACGGATCGTCGCCGCCGACCCGGACCGTCTGATCCCGCCGCTGCTCAAGGCGGCGGAATCGGTCTCGGGGAACTGCCGCCGCGATCTGTCCCATGCGCTGCGGGTGGCGGGGTACCGGCCGTAGGGGCTTCGGGGGCTTCGGGGGCTTCGGGGGGCTTCGGGAGCTTCGGCGGCCGGGGTGCCGGCCTCGCCGACTGCGTCGGCGGGCCCGCGTCTCACCCGTACGAGTAGGAATTCGCGATCAGTGCCGTGGCCTTGCGGCAGGCGGTCTTGCCCCGCACCCCCGGTGGTCGTACCTTCGTGGCTCCACGGCCCTCGTCTACGGGCGTAGAGCCCGCTGAACGGCCTCCTCGGGGCCGCTCGGGGCCGACAGCGAGCGTTTCGTCGAAGGAGCAGCTCATGGCCACCGTCGTACGCGCCGCACTGGTCCAGGCGACCTGGACAGGCGACACCGAATCCATGATCGCCAAACACGAGGAGCACGCCCGGGAGGCCGCGCGCCAAGGCGCGAAGGTGATCGGCTTCCAGGAGGTGTTCAACGCCCCGTACTTCTGCCAGGTGCAGGAGCCGGAGCACTACCGCTGGGCCGAGCCCGTGCCCGACGGGCCGACCGTGCGCCGTATGCAGGAGCTCGCGCGCGAGACCGGGATGGTCATCGTCGTCCCCGTCTTCGAAGTCGAGCAGGCGGGCTTCTACTTCAACACCGCGGCCGTGATCGACGCCGACGGCACGTATCTCGGCAAGTACCGCAAGCACCACATCCCGCAGGTGAAGGGCTTCTGGGAGAAGTACTACTTCAAGCCGGGGAACATGGGCTGGCCCGTCTTCGACACCGCGGTCGGCAAGGTCGGCGTCTACATCTGCTACGACCGGCACTTCCCCGAGGGCTGGCGCCAACTCGGCCTGAACGGCGCCCAGTTGGTGTACAACCCGTCGGCGACCTCGCGTGGGCTCTCCGCGTATCTGTGGCAGCTGGAGCAGCCGGCGGCCGCGGTCGCCAACGAGTACTTCATCGCGGCGATCAACCGGGTCGGCCAGGAGGAGTACGGGGACAACGACTTCTACGGGACCTCGTACTTCGTCGACCCGCGCGGGCAGTTCGTGGGCGAGACCGCGAGCGACAAGACCGAAGAACTCCTTGTACGAGACCTGGACTTCGGCCTGATCGAGGAAGTACGCAACCAGTGGGCGTTCTACCGCGACCGCCGTCCGGACGCGTACGAAGGGCTGGTGCAGCCGTGACCGAATCCGATCTGCGCGCACGTCACCAACAGGTGCTGCCCGACTGGCTCGCGCTCTACTACGAGCAGCCGATCGAGCTCACCCACGGCGAGGGCCGCCATGTCTGGGACGCCGACGGTGTGAAGTACCTGGACTTCTTCGGCGGCATCCTCACCACGATGACGGCGCACGCGCTGCCCGAGGTCACCAAGGCGGTCGCCGAGCAGGCCGGCCGCATCATCCACTCGTCCACGCTGTACCTCAACCGGCAAATGGTCGAACTCGCCGAGCGCATCGCGGCGTTGAGCGGCATCCCCGACGCCCGGGTCTTCTTCACGACCTCGGGTACGGAGGCCAATGACACGGCCCTGCTGCTCGCGACGGCCTACCGCAACTCGAACGCGATCCTCGCGATGCGCAACAGCTACCACGGACGCTCGTTCTCGGCCGTCGGGATCACCGGCAACCGCGCGTGGTCGCCGACCTCGCTGACCCCGCTGCAGACCCTGTACGTGCACGGGGGCGTGCGCACCCGAGGCCCGTACGCCGCGCTTGACGACGACGCGTTCATCGCCGCCTGTGTGGCGGACCTCGAGGACCTCCTCGGCCACGGCCGCCCGCCGGCCGCCCTCATCGCCGAGCCCGTCCAGGGCGTCGGCGGCTTCACCTCGCCGCCCGACGGCCTGTACGCGGCCTTCCGCGAAGTCCTTGCCGCACGCGGGGTGTTGTGGATCTCGGACGAGGTCCAGACGGGCTGGGGCCGGACCGGCGACCACTTCTGGGGCTGGCAGGCGCACGCCGCCTCCGGGCCGCCCGACATGCTCACCTTCGCCAAGGGCATCGGCAACGGCATGTCCATCGGCGGCGTCGTCGCCCGCGCCGAGGTCATGAACTGCCTCGACGCCAACTCCATCTCCACCTTCGGCGGCTCCCCGGTCACGATGGCGGCGGGCCTCGCGAACCTCACGTACCTCCTGGAACACGACCTCCAGGGCAACGCCCGCCGCGTCGGCGGCCTGCTCCTGGAGCGGCTGCGGGCGGCGTGCGCGGGAGTCGCGTGCGTACGGGAGGTGCGCGGCCGGGGCCTGATGATCGGCATCGAACTGTGCGAACCCGGCACGGACCGGCCGTCTCCGGAACGGGCGGCCGCGGTCCTGGAGGCGACCAGGGCCGGCGGACTGCTGATCGGCAAGGGCGGCGGCCACAGCACGAGCGTGCTGCGGATCGCGCCGCCGCTGAGTCTGACGGTGGGGGAGGCGGAGGAGGGCGCGGCGATCGTGGAACGGGCGCTGCGCGCTGTGTAGTTGACGCGCCTCTGTCCCCTCCGTCCCGTCTGTTTCCTCCGACCCGCCTGTTCCCTCCGTCCCCTCCGTCCTCTCTGTCCCCTCCGTTGATCTGCCTGCTGTTGCCGAATCCCACCCCTGGGGGAAGCCATGACGACCCGTACCCTCATCACCGGCGGCCTGGTCATCACGGCCGCCGACGAGACCCACGCCGACGTCCTGATCGAGGACGGCCGCATCGCGGCCCTGGCGGCCCCCGGCACACAGGAATGGTCGGCCTCGGCGGACCGGGTGCTCGACGCGACGGGGAAGTACGTGATCCCCGGCGGCGTGGACGTGCACACGCACATGGAGCTGCCCTTCGGCGGAACCTTCGCCTCGGACACCTTCGAGACGGGCACGAAGGCGGCGGCGTGGGGCGGCACGACGACGATCGTGGACTTCGCGGTGCAGACGAAGGGGCAGTCGCTGCGGGCCGGTCTTGACGCCTGGTACGCGAAGGCGGACGGCAACTGCGCGATCGACTACGGGTTCCACATGATCCTGTCGGACGTGAACGACCGGACCCTGAAGGAGATGGACCTCCTGGTGGAGGAGGGCCTGACCAGCTTCAAGCTGTTCACCGCCTACCCGGGGGTCTTCTTCTCCGACGACGGTCAGATCCTGCGGGCGATGCAGCGGGCATCGTCCAACGGCGGCATGATCATGATGCACGCGGAGAACGGGCTCGCGATCGATGTGCTCGTGGAACAGGCGCTGCAGCGCGGTGAGACGGATCCGCGGTATCACGGAGAGGTGCGGAAGGCGCTGCTCGAAGCGGAGGCCACGCATCGGGTGATCAAGCTGGCGCAGGTGGCCGGTGCACCCGTGTACGTGGTGCATGTGTCGGCCCAGGAGGCGGTGGCGGAGCTGGCGCGGGCGCGGGACGAGGGCCTGCCGGTGTTCGGGGAGACCTGCCCGCAGTACCTGTTCCTGTCGACGGACAACCTGGCGGAGCCGGACTTCGAGGGCGCCAAGTACGTCTGCTCGACACCGCTGCGGCCGCGCGAGCATCAGGCGGCGTTGTGGCGGGGGCTGCGGACCAATGACCTCCAGGTGGTGTCGACGGACCACTGCCCGTTCTGCTTCGTGGGGCAGAAGGAACTGGGCCGCGGGGACTTCTCGAAGATCCCGAACGGGCTGCCGGGCGTCGAGAACCGGATGGACCTGCTGCACCAGGCGGTCCTTGACGGCCACATCTCCCGCCGCCGCTGGATCGAGATCGCGTGCGCCACGCCGGCGCGGATGTTCGGCCTGTACGGGAAGAAGGGCACGATCGCGCCGGGCGCGGACGCGGATGTGGTGATCTACGACCCGGCGGCGGAACAGGTGATGTCCGCCGAGACGCACCACATGAATGTGGACTACTCGGCGTATGAGGGGAAGCGGGTGACGGGGCGGGTCGAGAGCGTCCTGTCGCGGGGTGAACTCGTCATCGATCAGAGGGAGTTCGTGGGGCGGGCAGGGCATGGGGCCTATTTGGCGCGAGGGACCAGCCAGTACCTGGGCTGAGTGCATGCCCGCCCCGCCCCGCCTGTATGGCGCCGGTCAGCGCTCGGGCCTGCTCGTGGAGGTACGGCTCAGCCTTCCTGCCCGGAGGTGTACAGCACGCGGGTGATCCGCTGGTGGAGGCCCTCCTGCGGTGCGCCGGGCGCGGTCGGTGCGGCGTCGGTGATGGCTGCGGAGAGGTCGCGCAGCTTGGTGTTGGTGTGCTGGGAGTGGCGGCGCAGCAAGCGGAGCGCGACATCGGCGTCGATTCCGTACAAGGCCATCAGGATGCCGCGTGCCTGGTCGATGGCCGCCTGGCTGGCCCGTGCGCGGTGGATGTGAGGTTCGGCGGCCTCGTTCACCTCCTGGGCGACCGGATGCGTGACATCGATGAAGAATCCGCGCAGGGTCACGACCGAGCCGCTGTCGTCGAGGCGTCCGTCGCCGACCAGCACGACCTTGAGCTCGCGGTCGGAGGCATCGAGGATGCGGTGGTAGCAGGCGAACGGCTCGCCCGTCTCGCGGGCGGCGGCGAGTATGCCGGCGACACGCTGGGCGTCGTCTGGGTGCTGATGCTTGCGCAGGAGCCGGATGCTCGGTGTGACGGAGTCGGGTTCGTAACCGTGCAGCCGGTACATCTCGTCGGACCACCACCAGGTGTCCTCGGGAAGGCGGTGCACGAACACGCCTGTCACTTCGCCGGCGTTGCCCGAGGCCTCGGGAGTCGAATCCACTGTGAACATCCTCCGTTTCCGCAGCGCGCACGTAGTGCCGGTCGGTGCGGAAGCACCCTCGGGCGTGGTGCCCAAAGGTTAAGCGGCGGAGCGCACCTCGGATATCGATTCGACCGGTTCCGGTACAGGACGCGGCGAAGGGCGCCCGGGCCGCACCTTCGATGCGGTCCGGGCGCCCTGTGTCTGCGGCCGGTGTTCAGCCGCTTTGCCCTGTCAGGCCGTTTTGTCCTGACATCGCACAAGCAGGAATCAGCGACCCGCCAACAGCTCCAGCGTGTCGATCACGCGGTTGGAGAAGCCCCACTCGTTGTCGTACCAGGCGACCACCTTGATGTGGCGGCCGTCGACGCGGGTGAGGGCCGAGTCGAAGATGGACGAGGCGGGGTTGCCGGTGATGTCCGAGGAGACGAGCGGGTCGTCCGAGTACTCGAGGACGCCGGCCAGCGGGCCCTCGGCCGCGGTGCGGTAGGCCGCGAGGACCTCGTCGCGGGTCACGTCGCGGGCGACGGTCGTGTTGAGTTCGACGATCGAACCGACCGGCACCGGTACGCGGATCGAGTCGCCCGACAGCTTGCCGTCGAGGTTCGGCAGGACCAGGCCGATCGCCTTGGCGGCGCCGGTCGTGGTCGGCACGATGTTGACACCGGCGGCGCGGGCGCGGCGGGGGTCGCGGTGCGGACCGTCCTGGAGGTTCTGCTCCTGGGTGTACGCGTGCACGGTCGTCATGAACCCGTGCTCGATACCGGCGAGTTCGTCGAGCACCTTGGCCAGCGGTGCGAGCGCGTTCGTGGTGCAGGAGGCGTTCGAGACGATCGTGTGGATCTCGGGGTCGTACGCGTCGGTGTTGACCCCGTACGCGAGGGTGACGTCGGCGCCGTCCGAGGGGGCGCTGACGAGCACCTTCTTCGCGCCCGCGTCGAGGTGGACGCGGGCGGCCTTGGCGGCGGTGAAGCGGCCCGTGGCCTCAAGGACGATGTCGACGCCGAGTTCGGCCCACGGCAGCTGCGCAGGATCGCGCTCGGCGAGGACCGTGATGCGGCGGCCGTCGACGACGAGGGTGTTGCCGTCGACGCTCACCGGGCGGCCGAGCCGGCCCGCCGTGCTGTCGTACGCGAGCAGCCGGGCGAGCGTGGCGGGCTCGGTGAGGTCGTTGACCGCGACGATCTCCAGCGCGGTGTCGCGCTCCAGGAGTGCGCGCAGCACGTTGCGTCCGATGCGGCCGAATCCGTTGATGGCGATGCGGGTGCTGGTCATGTGAGGTGTCCCCTTTCCTTCGCCACCAGGCTCGCTCGCGGAGTGCGCTGCTGACAGTGGCGGGAACGCCATGGTTCAAAAGGATCGCGCCACCGGCTGTACGGCCGGTCATTCCCCCTGAGTGAACGTGCGCCGGTACTCGGTCGGCGTCGTGCCGAGAATGTGCTGGAAGTGCAGACGCAGGTTCGCGCCGGTGCCGAGCCCGGTGTCGGCCGCGATCTGTTCGACGCTGCGCTGTGAGCGCTCGAGGAGTTCGCGGGCCAGGTCGATACGGGCCCGCATCACCCACTGCATGGGGGTGTAGCCGGTCTCCTCGACGAAGCGCCGCGAGAAGGTGCGCGGCGAGACCCCCGCCTGTCGCGCCAGTATGTCGAGGGTGAGGGGGTCGCCGAGCCGGTGCAGCGCCCACTCGCGGGTGGCCGCGAACCGCTCGCCGAGCGGCTCGGGCACGCTGCGCGGCACGTACTGTGCCTGGCCGCCGCTGCGGTACGGGGCCGCGACCAGGCGCCTGGCCGCGTGATTGGACGCGGCCACGCCGAGGTCGCCGCGCAGGATGTGCAGGCACAGGTCGATGCCGGAGGCGGCGCCGGCCGAGGTGAGCACGCTGCCCTCGTCGATGAACAGGACGTTCTCGTCGACCTGGACGAGCGGATGCCTGGCCGCGAGCGCCCGGGTGTAGTGCCAGTGCGTCGTGGCGCGCCGGCCGTCGAGCAGCCCGGTGGCGGCGAGCGCGAAGGCGCCGGTGGAGATGGCGGCCAGACGCGCGCCCCGCTCGTGGGCGGCGATCAACGCGTCGACCACGGCCGGCGGCGGGTCTTCGTGGTCGGGGAATCGGTAGCCGGGGACGAAGACGATCTCGGCCCAGGCGAGCGCGTCGAGACCGTGGGCCACGTGGTACGACAGGCCGTCGCCGCCGGTCACGAGCCCGGGCTGCGCCCCGCAGACGCGCACTTCGTACGGCATGCTCGCGCGGGTCGTGAAGACCTGCGCGGGGATCCCGACATCGAGCGGCTTCGCACCCTCCAGGACGAGGACGGCGACGCGGTGGAGGCGGGGGGTGGGCACAGGGAGAGGGTACGGGGTGCGGATTCCGGTTTCTGCGCCTGTGTCAGTGCCTGCGCCTGCGCCCGTGCCTCCGCCTGCGCCTGCGCCCGTGCCTCCGCCCGGCGGCGCTCGAGACCCTCAACTTGCCCACCCGCCACCCCTGTTGCCCCGGACTCTCCCCCCATCCGATGGCCGAAATACTGCGCGGATGACGCGGTACCCGTCCTCCACCTCCGACGTGTACGCGGGCGCGTCGAAGGCACCTTTGACGGCGTTGACGGTGGGCCGGTCCTCGAACTTCCCGTCCTGTGCGTACTCCAGGCGGATCAAGGTGGGGGTGAGCACTTGGAATCGGGCATCACCGTCGACGACGGTGCCGTCCGCTTGCGGGTCCGGGGCTTCGGCCCGGGCGGGGCCCGCCGTCGCGGACAGGGCGAACAGGGCTCCTGCGGCGAGCATGGCCCCTGCTCGTCCGGCTCTGATGGGCATGGCTGTTCCCTCCTCGTGGGGATGGGCGTGCGGCGGAGGATCCGCGGAAAGCGGCGCGGATCGGCACGCCGAAAGTGCCCTGCACGTGGACGCACGTCGGCCCAAGTCTGGTGGTGACAGGGCTGTTCCGAGCCGGTCGGAGGCTCTCTGCGGGCACCCGAAGGCTGGTACGGGTTTGTCGCCCAGAGCAAGATCTATTGCGCGGACGTGTGTGAGACAGCTCCTCAGCGAGCAGAAATCCGCAACTGCCGGTGCCTACGACGAGGATGCGAGCGTTCCACCCGGATCCTGGTACACCACATCGAGCGCGAGCGAAGCCGCGCCCCGCGCCGCCGCGCTGAAGCCGAGCGTGGACGCCAGGACGGTGCAGCCGCCCGCGTCGGGGGCCATGACGCGTTCGGTCAGCTCGCTCTGGACGCGGGTGATCAAGTGGTCGCCGAAATAGGCGAAGTAGCCGCCGAGGACGATGGCCCGGGGGTTGAGGATGTCGGTCAGGGCGGCGAGCCCGAGGGCGAGCCCTTCCGTGATGGCTTCCAGCGCGGCCGTGGTGGCCGGCTCGCCCGCGTCGGCGCGGCGCCGCAGTTCCGCGAGCCGCAGCTCCAGGTCCACCGTCGCGTCCCGTACGGGATCGCCGGGGGCGGCGGCGTGGTCGAGCAGGGCGTGCAGGCCGACCATGGTCTCCCAGCAGCCGCGGCGGCCACAGGCGCAGAGCTTCCCGTCGGGGCTCAGCCGCATATGGCCGATCTCGCCGGCGTATCCGGCCGCGCCGCGCAGCAGCCGTCCCTCCGTGATGATGCCGCCGCCGACCCCCGTCTCGCCGGTGACGTAGATCAGGTCGTGGATGCCGGCCGCGGCCGCGATCAAGTACTCGGCGAGAGCGCCGAGTTTGGCGTCGTTCTCCAGGTCGATCCGCGGGCTCCGGGGGCCCAGGCGCCGGGTCAGGAAGCCGACGACGTCCACGTCCCGCCACTCGATGTTCGGCGCGTAGGAGACCACTCCGCTGCGGTGCTCGATCACGCCGGGGGCCGCCACCGTCACGGCCACGGTGTGCATGCCCCGGCTGCGCAGCCTGCGGCGGGTGTCACGGATCGCCTCCGCCGCGCGGTCGAGCACCTCGTCCGCGCCGAGGCCCCGGACGTCGAGCGGGATGTGCTGTTCGGCGGCCACCTCGCCGCGCAGGTCGAGTGCGATGAGGAAGAGATAGTCGGCGCTGATCTCGACGCCGATGCCGCAGATCGCGCGCCCGTCGATCTCCACGGTACGGCTGGGCCGCCCGATCGATCCGTCACGAGTGGGTTCCCCCTCCCGCACCAGGCCGCGCTCCATCAACTCGGCCACCAGATTGGTGATCGTGGCCTTGGGCAGCCCGGTCTCCGCAGCGATCCGCGTACGGGGCCGGGGCCCGGCGTCGCGCAGCAGCCGCAGCACCTGGCCGAGGTTGGTCCGGCGCAGGGAGGCGCGGTCGCCTGCCTTGTGCGGTCCGTCGCCGCCCGGGGTACGGACACCCGGTCCCCGCTGATCTGCCGTCACTCGGTCTCTCCTCGCGTCCTCGCTCGCGCTGCAGGTCAACGTACGCGAGAGGTCACCGGCGCGGCGAGGGGCCCTGCCCGATCACAAGAACAATCTCTTGCGCACCCATTGACTAGGCATTACTAATTTCGGATCCTAGCCGAATTAAAGACGGGTCCCACTTGGAGGCGCTGAGCACGTGGTGAGGGAACGAGCTGGACGGCCGGACGGCGTGCCCGCGGGGATCCGCGGGCCCCGGGCGCGCTACCACCTGCGCTACCAGCTGCGGCCCGGCGCCGACCTGGCGCAGCGGGCCGCCGCGCTGGCCAAGGTGTGCGACGAGAACGGGGTCGGTGAGGTCGTTCTGCTGCTCGGCGCGGAGGAGGAGTACACCGGACATCTCCTCGGCGCCGAGGAGGACCGCTGGTTCGCGGCGGCTTCCGAGGCCCGTTCCGTACTCACCGAGGCGGGCCTGGACGTCAGCCTCAACCCGTGGGTGACGGCCGGGCACGCGGACCGCGGCAGGACCGGCCGGCCCGGCTTCGCCCCCATGGTCTCGCCGACGGGCAAGGCGGCCGCGGCCCAGGCCTCGTTCGCCTGTCCCGCCTGGCGTGACTGGCTGTACGCGCACTACGGGCGCTTCGCCCGCCTCGGCTTCCGCGTGCTGTGGGTGGAGGACGACTTCCGCTTCCACAACCACGCCCCGCTGGACTGGGGCGGCGGCTTCGAGCCGCTGATGATGGAGCGGCTCTCCGCGCTCGTGGGAGAGCAGGTGACGCGGCCGGACGTGGTGGCCGCCGTCACGCGGCCCGGGCCTCCGCATCCGTGGCGTGCGCTGCTCCAGGAGGTCTGGCGTACGGCGCAGCTCGAAGTCGCCGAGGGTCTCGCCGCGGCCGTACGGGAGAACTCGGCCGGAGCCGCCCGGCTCGGCCTGATGAGTTCGACGCCGGCCCTGCACTCGGTCGAAGGGCGCGACTGGGAGGCCCTTTTCGGGGCCCTGTCCATCGGCGGACGCGTCACGCAGCGCCCGCACTTCGCGCCCTACTCGGACGTTCCGGCCCGCCAACTCGCCTCGGCCGTCTGGTCCCTGGAGGCCCAGCGGGCGCTGCGCCCGGCGCACGTGGCCGTCGAGCCGGAGATCGAGAACTGGCCCCACACGGCCTGGTCGAAGTCGGACACGCAGACCTGGTCCGAGATGGTGACCGCGCAACTCGCGGGCGCGGAAGCCCTGTTGCTCAACGTGCACCCGAGCGCGGCCGGGCACGCGGACCGCTTCCCGCGGATCGACGCGCTGCTGCGGCGCTCGCGGCCCGCGCTCGACTGGCTCGCCGGGCGCCGCACGGAACAGGCGGAACCGATCGGCGTCGGCCTGCCCTGGCGGCCGGCCACCGCCGCGCACGTGCAGACCGGCGAGGGTGCGCTGCACGAACTCGCCGTGGACCCCGCGCCCGCCGCGGACTATCTGCTCGGCTACGGCGTTCCGGTCACCTCGGGACCGGGCCCGGTGCAGGCACTGTTCGGCCGGTGCGCCGACGCCTTCGGCGACGAAGCGCTGCGCGCGATGCTGGCCGGCGGGCTGCTCCTCGACGGGGTGGCCGCGCGGCGGCTCACCGAGCGCGGATTCGGTGCTCTGCTCGGCGTACGGGCCGCGGGGGTGTACGGGCGCGACGCCGAGCACTCCGAAGGACCGTATGCCGTGGAGCAGTTGACCGAGGCAGGCTCGCAGGCCATGGAGCGGGTGAGCGGCGAAGGTGTGCAGGCCGCACGCCACTCGGCCACCGAGCAGGGCGAGCAGCTCAGCGTCGACGTCCAGCCCGCGCTCGCGCACCTCGAAGAGGAGCCGGGCGCCCAGGTCCTCACCCGGATCCGTACGCCTGACGGCCGGCCCTGGGGCGCCGGGCGCAGCCACTTCGTCAACGCGCTCGGCGGCCGGGTCGCGGTGCTCGCCGCCACGGCGCCCGCCGACCTCGCCCGCAGCGATCCGGGGCAGCGGCTCCTGCACGCCACGGTGCGCTTCCTGGAGGGCGACCAGCCCCGGCTGCCCCTGGTGTCCGGCTCCCCGCACCTCATCCCGCACGCCGCCCGCAGCGGCGACCTGATCCGGCTCGCCGTGGCCAACGGCAGCGCCGACCCCGGCCGGCTGCGTCTCGGCCTGCCCGGAACCCCCCACGCGGTGCGGGCCACGCTGCTCGCGCCGCTCGCGGAACCGGCCCCGACCTCCATGACGCAGGTCGACGGCCACCCAGAACTCGAGGCCGAACTGCCGCACCGCGGCTGGGCGGTCCTCGAATGGCGACCCGCCCGCAGGCGTGTGTCGCTCGCGTCCCCCACCTCCGTCTCCTGAAGCGAGGAGTACCTGTGCCATCCCGTTCCAGAGCACGAGCCGCGAGCGCCTTCGCCGCGGTGGCCGCCCTGATGGCGGGCGCGGCCCTGTCGTCGCCCGCCGCGGCCGACGACAGCGCGGAGCCCGCCTATACCGTGAACGTGGGGCAGTTGGGCAAGTGGACCAACCCCGACGACACCCCCGCCGCCACGTACATAGACAAGGACGGCACGTTCCACTACCAGTCGGCGCACGCCCTGTACGCCGCGAACGACCCTCGCAAGTGGTCGTTCTACACGGGCAGCGACTTCGACACGGCGAAGCTGGACACCAAGGTCAGCAGCGCGGTGAACCCGGCCAACGCGCTCGACCGCAACGACGACACGACCTGGCGCTGCAACAACAGCCCCACCGGCCGTGAGTCCACCTACGCGCCCGACACCTCGCACTACTCGCAGCGCAACTACTGCGACCTGATGGGCGTGTGGATCGACCCGGACACCGGCGACTACTACGGCCTGGTGCACAACGAGTTCACGCCGAGCCCCTTCGACGACGGGCTCCACTACGACGCCATCGACTACGCGGTCTCCAAGGACCAGGGAAAGACCTGGGACATCAAGGACCACGTCCTGACCTCGCCGTACAGCACGAAGCGCGGTGACACCGAGGCCTTCCCGCACGACCTCTACCACTACGGCAACGGCGACGCGCGCCTGTTCGTGGACACCGCCTCCGGCTACTTCTACGTCTACTACAACTCCCGCGCCATCCCGAAGGGCGGGGTCTCCGGCGGCTGGACCGACGGCAGCCGCGGCCATGTGGCGCGCGCCCCGATGTCCGCGAAGATGGCGCCCGGTTCCTGGCAGAAGTGGTACGACGGCGCCTGGTCGCAGCCCGGGGTCGGCGGCAAGGAAAGCAACATGGAGCCGGTGACCGCCGAGAACCCGAAGGGGTACACGCCGGTCGCGAACGACTACGACCCGGCGAACGACGGCAATGTCGCCGAGCAGGTGGCGGCAGGTGAACTGCCCGCCAAGTCCGACCTGTTGACGATGAACATCGCCTACAACGCGTATCTCGGCCTGTACATCGGCACGCCCGAGGCGGTCGTCCAGGACAGCAGCGAGCCGCAGCGCTTCTACGTCACCGACGACCTGGCCACGCAGAAGTGGAAGCTGATCGGGGACACCGGCGCCTACAAGTCCGGCTCCTGGTACCGGTGGATGCTGGACTCGGTGAACAAGACGGGCTCCACCATCGTCGGCAAGAACTTCCGCAACTACTGCTCCTGGCAGTGCTCGGGCGGCGGCAGCGGTGAGTACTACAACACCGCGATCGAGACCGACTCGCCCGCCGCACCCGTCGCGTCGGGCGCGCAGTACACCCTCGCGAACGCCGCGGGCCGGGTGCTCGCCCAGTCCTCGGCGAGCGCCACCACCTCGCTGCCGGCCGCCGACGGCTCGGCCCGCAGCAAGTGGACCTTCACGTCCAACGGCGACGGCTCGTACCGCATCGCCAACGCCGCGAGCGGACGGCTGCTCGGCGTGGACTCGGCCAGGAACGCGGGCCGCGCCTGGGCCGCGAAGCCGACCGTGTCGGCGGCGCCCAAGGGCGGCCCGACCGTCGGCCAGCAGTGGTTCGTGATCCCCGGCAAGGATGTCTCCGGGGCGCCAACTGGCACGTTCAAGCTGGTCAACCGCTACAGCGGCCTGGTCATCGGGCTCTCGGGCGCCGAAGGCCGCGCCGCCGAGACCACTCCGGTCCGCGCCTGGACCGACAGCAGCGGTTCGGCGGTCGGCGGCGGACGGACGGCCGGCGAGCAGACGCTGACGCTCACGCGGGTCGGCTGACAGACCCCTGGCGCGCGCATGCCCTACGGCGGTACGGCGTGCGCGCGCCAGGCCCATCAGCCGTGTACCGAGCCGGGGGTCTGTCAGCCGTGTACCGAGCCGGGGGTCTGTCAGCCGTGTACCGGGCCGGGGGTCTGGCAGCCGTGTATCGGTCCGACGGCCGCGAATTCCGCGGACGTCCGCATCGGCACCGACGACACCACCGGCACCTTCACCGCGACCTCCCCGGACACACCGCGCACGCCACCGTCCTGATCGAGGCCTATCTGCCGGGAGCCTCCCTTGCACGCACAGAGGACCCGCTGCTCGGCGGGCTGCTCAGGGACGGTGCGGTGGCCGAGGAGGTGCTCGGCGATCCCGCGTATACGCATCGCTCCGGGCTGCTGACCGTCACTCCCGCCGACGGCCGGATCCTCGACCCGTCGCTCGGCGGCCCGCACCCGCGCCGGATCGCGCTCGGTGCCCCCACCAACAGCCGTTCCGTCGCGGCTTTCGCCCGGCCGCGCAGCGACGCACCGGCCTTCCGTCAGAACGACGCCGTGGCCCGGGACCTGCTTCGCGCCCTGCGGGCGCCGCAGTTCACGTCCCCGACTGCTGCGTCCGGCCCGGCAGTTGGGGCACCCGCGCCGCTTCCGCCTCCGCCTTCGCGTCGCTGACCGCGGCGTCCGCCTGCCGGGCCGCCTCGTCCGCGGCCGCCGCCGCGTCAAGGGACAGCTGGGAGCCTGCTTCGAGCTGGGGATCGCCGTCGGGTTCCGGTGCGTCCCCCTTGCCGGGGTCCGGCAGTCCCGTCTTCGACTGGTCGCCGAACGCGGTGGTGACGGTGCGGATCGCCTCCGTCAGCTCACCCGGGATCACCCAGAACGTGTTGTTGTCGCTGTTCGCCAAGTGGGGGAGTGTTTCGAGGTACTTGTACGCGAGGACCTTCGCGTCGGCGTTGTTGCGGTGCACCGCCTGGAAGACGCGCTCCACCGCCTTCGCCTCGCCGTCCGCGCGCAGGATCATGGCCTGCTGGGTGCCCTGCGCCTCCAGGATGTCCTTCTGCTTCCTGCCCTCCGCCGTCAGGATCGTGGCCTGCCGCTCGCCCTCGGCGTGCAGGATCGCCGCGCGCTTGTCCCGCTCGGCCCGCATCTGCTTCTCCATCGCCTCCTTGATGGTGTGCGGCGGGTCGATGGCCTTGATCTCGACCCGGTTGACGCGGATACCCCACTTGCCGGTGGCTTCGTCGAGGACCGTGCGAAGACGGGTGTTGATCTCCTCGCGGGAGGTGAGGGTCTCCTCCAGGTCCATGGACCCGATGACGTTGCGCAGCGTGGTGACGGTCAACTGGTCGATGGCCTGCAGATAGTCGGCCACCTCGTAGGCCGCCGCGCGCGGGTCGGTGATCTGGTAGTAGAGCACCGTGTCGATGTTCACCACGAGGTTGTCCTCGGTGATCACCGGCTTGGGGTCGGAGGAGTAGACCTGCTCGCGCACATCCAGTTTGGTGTTGATGCGGTCCGCCACCGGCAGCACGAAGTTCAGGCCGGGCTGCAGCGTACGGCGGTAGCGTCCGAAGCGTTCGATGTTGTACCGCCGTGCCTGCGGGACGATGCGCACCGTGGCGGCCACGAGGAAGACGACGACGATCGCCGCCACGAGTATGGGGATGACCACCGGATCCACAACGTCCTCCTCGTGATGGGGTGTTGTTCAAGGGAGCAGTTCGCGCGGATAGACCACCGCGGTCGCTCCGTCGATCTCCATGACGTCCACCAGGGCGCCCACCGGGATCACATGGCTCTCGTCCAGGGCGCGTGCGGACCACTCCTCGCCCGCGATCTTGATCAGGCCGCGGGAGCCGGTGACTTCCTTGAGCACCTCGGCGCGCTTGCCGATCAGCGCGTCACTGCCCTCGTACGTCAGGGGCTGCTGGTCGAGCTGCCGCAGCGCGATGGGCCGTACGACGAGCAGTCCGGCCGCGGAGGCCGCGGCGAGCGCCACCAGCTGGCCGAGCAGCCCGACGCCGACCCCGGACACCACGGCGGCCACGAGCGCGGCCCCGGCGAGCAGCCCGAAGACCAGCGTCAGGGTGAAGAACTCCGCGACACCGAGCACCCCGGCGGCAAGCAACCAGACCAACCACGGCATGGAATCAGCCTCCCTCTGGGGGACTCATCCACCACGCTACGCTCCCGAACCCGGACAGAACAGGCCTGTCGCACCAGGTCGGGACTCCCGTACGGCCGGGTCAGCCGGCGAAGGCCGTCTTCGTGAGCTCCTCCGAGAGCTGCCAGACACGGCGCGCGTGCTCCGGGCTGTCCAGGCGGGAGTACAGCTTCTGCTCCGCGGGCGCACCGCCCAGGTGACCGGGGCCGCGCGGACCGTACAGCCTGCCGCCCTCGGCGTCGGGGGAGGTGGCGGCGTACAAGGCGGGCAGCTGCGCGGTGCGCACCGTGCCGACGAGGATGCCGCGGGCCGACAGGGCCCGGATGAGGCGGACCTGAAGGGTGTCCCGGTCGCGGCCGACCTCGGGCCGCGCCGAGAGCAGGCTCGTCGGGGCCACTCCGGGGTGCGACAGATTGGACGTGATGCCCCAGCCGCCGGCCCGGCTGCGCCGGTCGAGCTCCAGGCCGAAGAGCCCGAACGCGATCTTCGACTGGCTGTAGGCCTTCATGCCGTCGTACGAACGCTCCCAGTTCAGGTCGTCCCAGTTGATGGCACCGCGGTTGGCCGCGACGCTGACCTGCGAGGTGACACGGGCCCGGCCGGCCTTCAGGAGCGGAAGCAGCTGGGCCACCAGGGTGAAGTGGCCCAGGTGATTGGTGCCGAACTGCAGCTCGAACCCGTCGGCGGTGGTCTGCCGGTCGGGCGGGGTCATGACGCCGGCGTTGTTGATGAGTAGATGGACCGGCAGGCCCTCCGTACGGAGGGCCTCGCCGAGGGCCGCCACCGAGTCCAGGGACGAGAGGTCCAGGGCACGCAGTGACACGTTCGCGGCGGGAGCGGCGCGGCGGATCGTGGCAAGCGCGGCCTCGCCCTTACGGGGATTGCGCACGGGCAGCACCACCTCGGCCCCCGCCGCGGCGAGCCGCGTGGCGATCCCGAGCCCGATCCCGTCGCTGGCCCCCGTGACGACGGCGCGCCGGCCCGTCAGGTCGGGGACGGTGATGTCGACGGTCTTGCGGGCCATGGCTTCACTCCTGGGAACGGGGGCGGCTGCTGCCACCGTCGGCTGCTGCGCTCACCGCACATCCTGCCCGCGGGCCGGGCGCGCCGCCGCCTGCGAGAGGGGGATCGAGAGGGCGTGGATATGGGGATGCGGGGCCGGTAGAAAGGGGGCACAGGTGAGAGGTTGTATGCGGTGGCAGGTGCACTGGCGAGAGGGTGTGCGTGCCGGCGGGCGCACCGGCGAGAGGGTGTCCGCGCAGGCAGGCGCACCGCAAGCAGACGCACAAGCAAAGGAGGCCGCAGTGGCGATCGACCGGGCCGCGCTCGCCGAGTTCCTCAGGCGCCGCCGCGAGGCGCTGCAGCCCGAGGACGTGGGCCTCCCGCGCGGACGCCGGCGCAGGACCAGCGGGCTGCGGCGCGAGGAGGTGGCCGCGCTGTGCCACATGTCCGCCGACTACTACGCGCGACTGGAGCGCGAGCGCGGCCCGCACCCCTCCGAGCAGATGGCCGCCTCCCTCGCCCAGGGGCTGCGGCTCTCGCTCGACGAACGCGACCACCTGTTCCGGCTCGCCGGCCACCAGCCGCCGCCGCGCGGCACGGCGAGCGACCACATCGGCCCGGGCATGCTGCGCATCTTCGACCGGCTGCAGGACACCCCCGCCGAGATCGTCACCGAGCTCGGCGAGACCCTGCGCCAGACCCTGCCCGGTGCCGCGCTCACCGGCGATCTGACCGCGTACACGGGCCCGGCCCGCAGCATCGGCTACCGCTGGTTCACCGACCCCGCCGCCCGTGCGCTGTACCCGCCCGAGGATCACGCCTTCCTCAGCCGCATGTTCGCCTCCGGGCTGCGCGGGGTGCTCACGCTGCGGGGGCCGCAGTCCCGCGCGGCCCACCTCGCCGACCTGCTGCTCGCGCGGAGCGAGGAGTTCCGTGCGGTGTGGGACGCGCACGAGGTCGGCATCCGCCCCCGCGAGGTGAAGCGCTTCGTCCACCCGGAGGTCGGAGACCTCGAACTGGCCTGCCAGACCCTGATCGAACCCGGCCAGTCCCACCACCTGCTCGTCTACACCGCCCTTCCGGGCAGCGAGAGTTCCGCGAAGCTGGAGCTGCTCTCGGTCATCGGGACGCAGACGCTGCGCTAGGGCTTGTCCAGGTGATCGGGCTCCCGGGCCGCCTTCGGTACGGGTGCCGATCCAGGACTCGTCGTCGCCGGTGTCCGGTCGCGCAGCGCGGGGACCAGCGCGGTCAGCATCAGCGCGGCCGTGCACGCGAAGGAGAGCGGATAGCCGAGGCCGGCCGCGAGCAGACCGAAACCCACGGCGCCGACGCCCATGCCCGCGTCGTACGCGAAGTTCCACATGGCCACGACGGTGCCGTAGCCCTCGGGCGCCACCCGTGCGTACATCAGCGTCATCGTGGCGTTCTGCGTGATGCCGAAGCCGATGCCGAACACGCCACGCCGGCCACGACGGCGACCGGGCTGTGGGTCAGGGCGAGCAGCAGTGTGCCGACGGCCGACAGAGCGAGCCCGGGGACGACCAGGCGCGCGGGTCCATTCCGGTCGCCGTGCCGGCCCGCGGCCCAGCGCGCGGCCGTCGACGCGGCGGGCTGCACGAACAGGGCCACCGCCACGAGGGACGTGGCGCCGGCGGGAACGGCGAGCGGCAGGAAGGTCACGACGATCCCGGTGGCCAGGGCGCAGGCGCCGAACACCGCGGTGGGGCGGACGAGTTGCCCCGTACGGAACCCCGTCACCAGGCCGACGCGCCTGTCACCGGCAGGCTCCTGATGGGGCAGCGCGGGCACCGTGGCGATCGCGGCAAGGGCGAGCGCCCCGGCGGCCACCGCCACCGGCCCGTACCCCACCCGGGCCGCCAGCCAGACGCCCAGCGGCAGGGCGGCCAGCATGGGCACCCCGGCCACCACACCGAGCAGCGCGAGCCCTTCGCCTCTGCGCTGCGGCGGAAGCAGCGGCACCGTCAGCGCGCTGCCCGCGACCAGGGTGAACGCGAAGCCGATTCCGCGGACCAGGCAGAGCGCGACGATCCAGGCGAGGTGCCCGGACAGGGGCAGCAGCAACGCCGGGGCGCCGAGCAGGAACAGGCCCGCCGCGAGCGTCACACGGTTGCCGAAGCGGGCGGCAAGACGGGGGGTGAGCAGAACGCCGGCCACCGTTGCGAACATCAGCGCGCCCGTGGTGAGTCCGGCGGCGTCACCCCTGCCGCCCGACTCCAACGCGTACAGCGGGACGACCGACAGGAGCAGGTAGTAGCTCGCGGACGCGCCGACGATCGATACGCAGCGCACCAGCAGGGGCCGGGTGACCAACTGCGTTCGCCGCGCGGCGGGTTCGGGAGACGGTGCGTCGGGCATGCGGGGAACCTAGGTGCCGCGCCTGCCGAAGGCAAGGTCGTTTCACGGTGCACGCATGCGGCGACGAGGGCCGCCGCAAGGGCGCCAAGTCAGCCGCGACCAGCGGGAATCGTGTCTGGGCACTATTAGTCGGGCATTAGCTGCACCGCCCCCTTGACGGTCCTTTCGCGACGGCGGCAGGGTTCGGTCTCATCCGCGGCAGCCGACGACGAAGGTGCTCGCCGCCGCGGACTAATGCGCATTAGTCAGGGGAGTCGAGCATGGCCGAGATCCGGTTGCCGAAGGCCCGCCGGGGGCGTCCGCGCCAGGCGGAGGTCGCCCGGCTCGCCGGCGTCTCGCAGACCACCGTGTCGCTGGTGCTCAGCGGCAACAAGCAGGGCATCGCCCTCCACCCGGACACCCGGGCGCGGGTGCTCCAGGCGGCACGGCAGCTGGGCTACGCACCCGACCCGGCCGCGCAGCGCCTGGCCGCCGCCCGCAACGACCTGCTCGGTGTGTTCAGCTTCACCGCCACGTTCCCGACGGATGTGGCGCACTCCTACTACCCGATCCTGGTCGGCGTGGAGCAGGAGGCCGTCGCGCGCGGCTACGACCTCGTCCTCTTCACCGGCTCCAGCTCCGCACCCGCCCGGGCCGGCCGCGCGGACGCGCTCGACCGGGTGCGGCTCGCCGACGGGTGTCTGTTCCTCGGCCGGCACGTGCCCGCGGACGAGCTGCGCCGCCTCGTCGAACAGGGCTATCCCGCCGTGCACATCGGCCGCCGCGACGAACTCGACTCGCTCGCCTGGGTCGGCGCCGACTACGCAGAGGCCACCGCCGAGGTCGTACGAAGGCTCGCGGCACTCGGGCACCGGCACGTGGTCCTGGTGTGCGAGACCGACGAAGCGCTTGCCTCCACCGATCGCGAGCGCGGCTTCCGCGGCGCGCTCGCACAGACGGGTCTGACCGGTGAGGTGGTCCGCGCCGCCGACCCCGCGGCGGAGATCACCGGCGAGTGGGTGCGGTCCCAACTGGCTGCGGGGGTCCGTGCGTTCGTGGCCGAGGAGACCGACACCTGCGCCGCCTGGCGGGCGCTGCTCACCGCCGTGGAGGACGCCGGACTCACCGCACCCGCGGATCTCTCGCTCGCGCTGCTCGGCGCACCGCCCGCCGACCTGGCCCACCTGCCCGAACCGACCGGATTCGACGTCCCCAAGGCCGAGCTGGGAGCGGCCGCCGTCCGCACGCTCACGGCTCTGCTGACCGCGGGCGCCGCCGACTGCTCGCCGCTCGTGCCCTGCGAGTTCAGGCCGGGACGAACGGCGGGGCCGGCCCCGCACCCGTAAGCGAGCCGCTTCCTCCGTCCCCTCTCCACGCAGCGCGTGCGCTGTGGCGTGCCCGCATGCCCCGAGCCGATCCGTCCGGGCCGATCCGCCACCCGCCTCGGTCCGTCCACCCGCCCCACCTCACGAAGGAGCCGCACCTCATGTCATTCGACCGCCGCCGCTTCCTGCAGACCGCCGTCACCGGAGGCACCGCACTCGCCTTCGGCGCGCTCGGCGCCCGCCCCGCGCTCGCCGCACCCGGGGGCTTCCCCGACTACCGCTACGTCCGCACGCTGCTGACCCCCTCCCAGCTCGCGTACAACCCCACGGGCGAGATCATCTTCCCGTGCGTACGCGGCGTGTACGACAAGCTCACCTCGCCGCTGGGCCGTTACTACCTGTACTACGCGCCGCACGACGCCCCCGGCGGCATCTGCCTCGCATACGCGGACTCGATCGAGGGCCCGTACACGGAGTACGCGGCCAACCCGATCGTGAAGAACGACTGGTCACCGCACTACAAGGTCAGCCATGTCTCGTCCCCGCACGTGATGTGGAACGCCGACCACCGCGAGCTGTGGCTCTACTTCCACGGCGAGAACACCACCACGCGCCTCGCCCGCTCCAAGGACGGCATCCACTTCACGTACGACAAGACCGTGCTCACCACCGCGATGCTGCCGGCGGGCACCACCGAGGCCTCGTACGCGCGTGTCTTCCGGCACGATCTGCCGAGCCGTGGCGCCCGCTACGTCATGGTCTTCATGCGCAACGACACCACCAACCACCGTGACATCGGCTGGGGTTGGTCGGCCGACGGGCGGGACTGGCAGTTCGCCGCCGAGCCGCTGATCGACCACGCGGACGTCGGCGCGGTCAATGTGTCGGGGGCGCATCTGCTGTGGCGCAACGGCTCCACCTACGTCGTCTACCACACGGACAAGGCCAGCGGCGGCAACATCCTGATCACCGAGGTCGGCAACGACTTCTCCCGCCGCAACCACCTCGGCGTCTTCTACGACTCCTCGTCCGCCGCCCCGGAGAGCGGCCGGGCCGCCGCGCCCTGCTTCGGCACGGACGGCGGGGTGCCGTACATGATCTACGAGGCGGGGGACCGGCTCGCCGGATCGATCGCCCTGGCCCGCGGCTGAGTTGAGCGGTGGGCGGTGCGGCATGCGCCGGCAACCGCCCACCGCCTCACACCACCGTGACCCGCACCCCCGCCGCCCGCACCGCCGTCAGCTCCTCCTCGGGCGCGCCCGGATCGGTGATCAGGGTGTGCACGGCGGACAGCGGGCAGATCTTCGCGAAGGTGGTGCGGCCGAGCTTGGTGTGCTCCGCGACCACCACCGTGCTGCCCGTGTGCCGGGCGAACGCACGGTCGGTGGCCGCCTCCAACTGGTCGTGGGTGGTGCAGCCGTGGGCCGCGCTGATGCCGTCCACGCCGAGGAAGGCGAGGTCGGTGTGGTGGTCGGCGAGGGTCTTCTCGGCGATGGGGCCCACCAGTTCGTAGCTCTCCCTGCGCGCGGTCCCGCCGATCACGATCAGCGTGACCTCGGGATACGGCATCACGGACGTGGCGATGTTCACCGCGTTGGTGACGATCGTGACGGGTCCGCGTTCGGCGAGCAGCCGGGCCACCTCGCTGGTCGTGCTGCCGCCGGTCAGCCCCACGACCGCGCCCTCGGGGACGAGGCCGGCCGCGGCCCGCGCGATCGCCAGCTTCTGCGGGGAGCGCTGCTCCAGACGGTGCTGCAGCGGGAGTTCGAGGTTCATGCCGCCGCGTACCGCGCCGCCGTGGGTGCGCTCCACGAGCCGCTGTTCGCTCAGCCGGTGCAGGTCCCTGCGCACGGTGGCCTGCGAGACGCCGAGCAGCCGGGCGAGCCGGCTCACGTCCGCACTGCCGTGCGTGGCGACCTGCTCGAGTATCCGCATGTGGCGGTCGCTTCTCAGCACGCGGTGAGCATAGCCCCGGCGGCCGCCGCCACGACCGTACGAGCATGGACTGTGCGCACTTCTGCGCGAGTTGGCGGGATTCCGCTCAAGTTCCGTCCCTTGACAGGGCCGACAGCGCTCGATTTACTCCCTGGCACGCCGATGTCGAACCTCGGCGACAGAGGTACGCCTAGCCGGTAGGTGGCCACGGCCACGAGCCCGGACTGAGTCGCCAGGACCGTTCCGTGTCCGAGGCGGGGACGTGCCCACCACATGTGGAGCTCTGCGATGAGCCTCGAGCGTGTGCTGAGCAAGAACAAAGCCAAGAGCCTGGCGACGACCGCCGCCCTCGCGGCGGGTGCCGCGTCCTGTCTGCTGTTCGCGCCGTCGACGGCCTCGGCCGGAGCGGCCGCGGTGTCCCTGCCGCCGCCCCACGCCGGCTTCGACTACCAGATCGGCGGCGCGTACACCCCGCCCGCCGGAGTGCGGGTGGTCAGCCGCGACCACGAAGCCGCTCCGGCGCCCGGCCTGTACAACATCTGCTACGTGAACGCCTTCCAGGCCCAGCCCGGTGCCGAGGGGGAGTGGGAGGACGATCTGCTCCTGCGCGACGGCGACGGAGAGATCGTCTACGACGGCGACTGGGGCGAGGCCGTCCTCGACATCCGCACCGCCGACAAGCGCGAACGGATCGCGGCCAAGGTGGGCGGCTGGATCGACGGATGCGCGGACAAGGGCTTCCAGGCCGTCGAGCCCGACAACTACGACACGTTCACGCGCTTCCCCGACCACCTCACGGCGAACCAGGCGAAGGCCTTCATCGCCCTGCTCGCCGACCGCGCGCACGCGGCCGGCCTGGCCATCGCCCAGAAGAACACGGCCGAACTGGCCGGTGCGGGCAAGGAGTCGGGCCTCGACTTCGCGGTGGTGGAGGAGTGCGGCGCGTACAACGAGTGCGATGTCTTCACCGCCGAATACGGCAACCACGTGGTCGTGGTCGAGTACACCGCGACCGGGATGCGCAAGGCCTGCGCAGGCTGGGGCGACGAGCTGAGCATCGTCCGCCGTGACGTGGACGTCTCTCCGGTGGGCAGCAGCGGATATCTGCGCCGGACCTGCTGATGAGCCCGTCCCGCCGCAGCGTGCTGCGCGCCGGTTCCGCCGCGGCCCTCGCGGGCGCCCTCGCCGGCTGTGCCGGCGGGGCGCCCGACGGGGTCGGCGCCGACGGCCGCGTCACCATCCAGCTCTGGCACGGCCAGACGGACACCGCCCTGAAGGTGATCAAGAGCCTGGTCGCCGACTTCCACCGGGCCCACCCGGACATCCGGGTCGACCTGGGCGGCGGCGTCCTCGCCGACGCCATGCTGCAGAAGGTGACCGCGGCGCTCGCCTCCGGTGCTTATCCGGACGTGGCGTTCATCTTCGGCTCCGATCTGGCCGGCATCGCGCGCAGCCCGCAGGTCGTCGACCTCACCGAGCACGTACGAAAGGGCCCCACGCCCTGGAACAGCTACTGGCCCTCGGCCCGCGACGCCGTCACCGTCAACGGCCGGGTCAGGGCGGTGCCGGCGATGGTCGACTGCCTGGCCATGGTCTGCAACAAGAAGCTGTTCGCCGAGGCCGGCATCGACCTGCCCGAACCCGGCTGGACCTGGGCCGAGTTCACCGACCTCGCCCGCCGTTTCACCGACCCCGGCAAGGGCCGCTTCGGCACCGGCTGGCCCGGCACCGGCGACGAGGACACGGTGTGGCGCCTGTGGCCCCTGATCTGGGGCGCGGGCGGCGAGGTGATCGCCGCGGACGGCAAGCACATCGGCTTCGCCGAGGAAGGCGTACGGGCCCTCGACGTCGTACGGGACCTGGTGCGCGACCGGAGCGTCTACGTGGATCCGAAGCCGGGCAGCGAGCAGATGTACAAGGTGTTCCTGTCCGGCCGGATGGCCATGGTGCCCACGGGACCGTGGCAGCTGCCGGACATCACCCAGGCGAAGCTCGACTACCACGTGGTGCCGCTGCCCACCTTCGGCGGCGATCCGGTCACCATCTCCGGGCCCGACACCTGGACGGTCTTCGACAACGGCGAGGCCCGCGCGAAGGCCGCCCGCACCTTCGTCACCTGGCTCACCCAGCCCGCCCAGGACAGCCGTTGGGACGTGGAGGCCGGCAGCCTGCCGCTCAGCCGGGGCAGCGAGGAGAGCCCGGCCTGGCACGCGCACGCCACCGGCACCCCGGGCATGCCCGTGTTCACCGAGGCCCTGACCTCGGCGCGGGTGCGTCCGGTGCACCCCGCGTACCCCCGGATCTCCCAGGCCCTCGGCGAGGCCATCGTCTCCGTGCTGCTCGGCCGCGCCACGCCCGCGGCGGCGATCCGCACCTGCGCCGAACAGGCCGACGCCGCCCTCCTGATACCGCGCTGAGGACCCGACATGCCGCGACTTCCCACCCCCCTGACCCTGCCACCCGACCGCACGGACCCCCGCCGCAAGCGCACCCTGCGCCGGCGCCGGCGCACCGAGTCCGCCACCGCGTGGGCGTTCGTCTCACCGGCCGTCCTCGTCATCCTCGGCCTGAGCGTCGTCCCCGTGATCTGGTCGCTCCTGCTGTCCTTCCGCGCCAGCGACCTGGTCACCCCCAGCCGCTGGGTGGGCCTGGACAACTACCGCGCCCTGGCCCAGGACCCGCACTTCCACGAGGCCGTACGGAACACGCTCGTCTACACCCTTCTGTACGTGCCCCTGAGCATCGTGGCCGGTCTCGCCCTCGCCCTGGTCCTCAACCGGCGCATCCGCTTCGTCGGCCTGTACCGCACTCTGTTCTTCGTCCCGTTCGTCGTCTCGGCCACCGCGCAGGGCGTGCTGTTCTCCTTCGTCCTCGACCCCCAGTTCGGCGCCGCCAACTCGGTCCTGCACCGCCTCGGCGTCTCCGCACAGGGCTTCCTCACCGATCCGTCGCAGGCCCTGTACGTCCTGGTCGCCATCACGCTGTGGAGCGGCACCGGTCTGTGCACCGTCGTCTATCTGGCCGCGCTGCAGGACGTACCGCAGGAGCTGACCGAGGCGGCCCGCCTGGACGGCGCCCGCCGCCGGCACCTCCTGCGCCATGTCACCCTGCCCGCGCTCGCCCCGGTCAGTGTGTTCCTCGTGCTGTGGCAGACCATCCAGGCACTGCAGGTCTTCGACCTCGTGTACGTGACCACCAAGGGCGGTCCGCTCGGCTCCACCACGGTGATCGTCTACTTCATCTGGGAGCAGGCGTTCAAGAACTTCACCGCCGGATACGGAGCCGCCGCGGCCTATGTCCTCGCCCTGGCCCTGTTCGTGATGGCCGCGCTGCTGCGGATCGCCCGCGGCCGTGCCCGTACGGAAGCAGCCGCCCGATGACCCTCACCGCCCTGCCGGAGGCCACCCGCACCCCGGCCGCCGAGGCCGTGGTCAGGCCCCGCCGTGTCCGACTGCCGTTCAGCGCCTGGCACTTGCTGCTCGCCCCGCTCGCCGCCCTGTTCGCGCTGCCGCTCCTGTGGCTGCTGGTCACCTCGGTGATGAGCGACGCCGAGATCAACCGCTTCCCGCCCGCCCTGTGGCCCTCCGATCTCGACCTCGGCGGCTACCGCTATGTGCTCGGCAACGCGATGTTCCCGCGCTGGCTGCTCAACTCCCTGATCGTCTCCGGGGTCGCCGTCGTCTCGAACCTCGTCTTCGGCGCGCTCGGCGGATACGCCTTCGCCAGGATGCGGTTCGGCGGCTCCCGGGTGCTGCTCGTCCTGATGCTGGCCACGATGGCCGTGCCCTTCCAGCTGACGATGATCCCGACCTTCCTGGTGATGAAACAGCTAGGACTCATCGACACCCTCGGCGCGCTGATCGTGCCCTCGCTCGTGACCCCGTTCGCGGTGTTCCTGCTGCGGCAGTTCTTCCTCTCGCTGCCGCGTGAACTGGAGGAAGCCGCCTGGATGGACGGGTGTTCGCGGCTGCGCGTGCTCTGGTCGGTCGTGCTGCCCCTCGCCCGTCCCGCGCTCGCCACCGTCGCCGTGCTGACCTTCCTGACCACCTGGAACGACCTGTCCTGGCCGCTGATCGCGATCAATCACGACACCCAGTACACGCTGCAGCTGGGCCTGACCACCTTCCAGGGACAGCACCACACCCGCTGGTCCGCGGTGATGGCCGGGAACGTGATCACCGTCCTGCCGGTGCTGCTCGCCTTCCTCGCCGCGCAGAAGACCTTCATCCGGTCCCTCACCACCAGCGGCCTCAAGGGCTGACCCCTTTTCCACCGCCTCCTCGCGACGACCTCCGCCTCCTCGCGACGACCTCCGCAGATTTCCGTACGACCTGAAGGACCTCGGACATGCCGCATCAGTACGACCTGCTCGTCATCGGGGACGCCAACCCCGATGTGATCCTCGGCCCGCTCGACGGACCCCTTGCCTTCGGGCAGCGGGAACAGCTCGTGGCAGCCGGCTCGTTCACCGTCGGCGGCTCGGCCGCGATCATGGCCTGCGGGGCCGCGCGCCTCGGCCTGCGGGTCGCGTTCGCGGGCCGCGTCGGGGACGACGACGCCGGGCGCTATCTGCGGGACACCCTCGCCGCGCGCGGCGTCGACACCCGCGGCCTGCGCAGGGACCCCGACCGGCCCACCCCGCTGACCGTCGTCCTGACCCGCGGCGACGACCGGGCCGTCCTCACCTCACCCGGCACCCTCACCGCCGTGAGCGGCGCGGACGTCCCCGACGAGCTGCTCGCCGCGAGCCGTCACGTCCACTCCTCCTCGTACTTCCTGCAGCCGCGCCTGGCCGCCGATCTGCCGGCCGTCCTGCGCGCCGCCCGCTCCCACGGTGCGACCACCTCCCTGGACACCCAGGACGATCCGTCCGACCGGTGGCAGGGACTCGATGCCGTACTCGCCCAGACCGACATCCTGCTGCCCAACGCCCAGGAGGCCCTGCGCCTGGCCGGGCCCGCCGCGTCCACCGTGCGGGAGGCGGCCGAACTCCTCGCCGCGCGGGGCCCGTTGACCGTGGTCAAGAACGGCGCGGACGGCGCGCTGTGCCACGACGGCCGGGTGCTGTGCACCGTCCCCGGACTGCCGGTCGAGGTCATGGACACCGTCGGCGCCGGTGACAGCTTCGACGCCGGGTTCATCGCCGCGACGCTGGACGGCAGACCGGCGCCCGAGGCACTGCGGTTCGCCGTCGTCTGCGGCGCCCTGTCCACCAGGGCGCACGGCGGCACACCTGCCCAGCCCACGTGGGACGAGGCCCTCGCCCACCTCACCCGTACCGGAGCACCTCTCGTATGAGCCGTCCGAACCCGCCCAAGATCGCCTTCATCGGCGCCGGCAGCGTCGTCTTCACGCAAGGGCTCCTCGCCGACCTCTTCGCGTTCCCGGAGCTGAAGGACGCCCATATCGCCCTGCACGACATCGACGCCGAACGCCTGACCACGGCGCAGGCCGCCGCCACGTACATAGCGCGGCACCGGGGCGCGCACACCACCGTCACCGCGCACACCGACCGCCGCGCGGCCCTGGCGGAAGCCGACTTCGTCATCAACATCGTGCAGATCGGCATGGGCGAGGCCACCCGCACCGACTTCGACGTGCCCGCCCGCTTCGGTCTGCGCCAGACCATCGGCGACACGCTCGGCATCGGCGGCATCTTCCGTGCGCTGCGCACCTTCCCGTTCCTCAAGGAGCTCGGCACCGACATCGCCGAGGTGTGCCCCGACGCCTGGCTGCTCAACTACACCAACCCCATGGCCATGAACGTCCAGTACGTCACCGCTGCCACCGGCCTCACCAAGGTCGTGGGCCTGTGCCACTCGGTGTACTGGACGATGCAGGACCTGGCCAAACTGGTGAACGTCGCCTACGACGAGATCACCTACCGCGCCGCGGGCGTCAACCACCAGGCCTGGGTGCTGCGTTTCGAGCACGAAGGCCGCGACCTGTACCCGGTGCTCGACGAACTCATCGCATCCGAACCGCAGTTGAGGCGCCGGGTGCGCGTCGACATGTACCGCAGGCTCGGCTTCTACCCGACCGAGACCAGCGAGCACTCCAGCGAGTACGTGCCCTGGTATCTCCACCACGACCAGGAGATCGAGCGGCTGCGGCTGCCGGTCGGCGCGTATCTGGGGATCGTCGACGAGAACGTGGCCCAGTACCACCGTACGAAGGAAGCACTCGCCGGCGGGCAGCCGCTGGCCGTCGAGGGCACCATGGAGTACGCCCCGCAGATCATCCACAGCGTCGTCACCGGCACCCCGCGCACGGTCTACGGCAACGTCCCCAACCACGGGCTGATCGACAACCTGCCCGCCCACGGAGTCGTCGAGGTGCCCTGCCTGGTCGACGCCTCGGGCGTGCAGCCCACGCGGATCGGGGCGCTGCCGCCGCAGCTCGCGGCGCTCAACCGTACGTATCTGAGCGCCAACGACCTGGTGGTGCGGGCCGCCTTGGAGGACGAGCCGCGGCACATCCGGCACGCCGCGATGACCGATCCGGCCACCGCGGCCGCGCTGCCCGTCGAGCGGATCTGGCAGCTGTGCGACGCCATGGTGCGGGCGCACGGCGAGCGCCTGCAGCCGGGGCTGCGGGCGCTCCTCGGCGACTGAGCCCGCCCCGTGGGGGGCCGGCCCGCATCAGCGGGTCTGCCCCCGCTCGAAGTAGGCGATGAGCTCGGCGTCCAGACCGGGGACCGTGCGCGCGTCGCCACCGGCGCGCAGCGACTCCGTGGCCCGGACGCCCGCAGCCACCGCCATGCGCGCCGCGACCGGCGAGGTGTCGGTGCGGCCGCCCGCGCGGGCGAAGCGCACGAACTCCTCGACCAGCAGCGGGTCGGCGCCGCCGTGCCCGGCATCGTCCTCGGCATCGGGTACGGGGTAGGTCGTGTCGGGCTCCGCGCGGTAGTGCGAGCGGCGGGTGTTCCACACCTTCACCACCGACCCCGGCCCGTCCCCGAAGTTCTCCAGCCGGCCCGCGTCACCGATCACGGTGTAATTGCGCCAGTAGTCGGGCGTGAAGTGGCACTGCTGGTAGGCGGCGAGCACCCCGTTGTCCAGACGCATGTTGACCAGCGAGACGTCCTCCACGTCGATGACGGGGTTCAGGCCGCGCTGGGTGCCCGGCGGCCAGTGCCCGTCCTCCGTGTACCAGTCCGCGTGCTTGGGCTCACCCGCCGCCCGCCGGTCCGGCAGATCCCCGTAGACCATGAGGTCGCCGAGCGCCTGCACCTGCCGCGCGAAACCGCCGGCGAGCCAGTGCAGTACGTCGAAGTCATGGGCGGCCTTCTGCAGCAACAGGCCTGTCGTGTAACGGCGTTCGGCGTGCCAGTCCTTGAAGTACCAGTCCCCGCCGTACCCCACGAAGTGCCGTACCCATACCGTCTTCACCGCGCCGATCTCGCCGCGCGCGATGATTTCGCGCATCAGCCGGACCACCGGCATGTGCCGCATGTTGTGGCCCACGTACAGCCGGGTGCCGGTCTCGTAGGCCGTACGCAGCACCTCGTCGCAGCGTTCGACGGTGATGTCGAGCGGCTTCTCCACGAAGACCGGCCTGCCCGCCCGCAGTGCCGCGCAGGCCAGGCCGGCATGGGTGTGGTCGGGGGTGAGGACGAGGACGGCGTCCACGTCCGGGCCGCCGATCACCTCCTTGGGGTCACCGGATATCCGCGCGCCGGGGAAGGCCGCGGCCGCTTCCGTACGGATCTCCGCGGCGTGATCCGCGACCGCGACGACCCGGGAGCCATGGCCCGGGCGGTGCGCGAGCCGGGCGATCGAGCCGCGCAGTCCGAAGCCGAGGACACCGAGGCGCAGGTCGGGGGAGGGGGCGGTCATGGGTGAGGGCCTTTCGTCAGGGAAGGACGCACCGGCCGCCCTCGGGTGAGGGCAGCCGGTGCGCCGTGAACGGTGGTGCGGTCAGCCGACGGTGCCGCGGTCGGCAGACCGCGTTCCGGTCAGCCGACGGTGATCCGGTCGATGTCGGGCGCCCAGCCGGACGGGTTGGCGATGGTGATGCGGTTGCCCGTACCCGCCTGGAGTTTCAGCTGCACCGTGGCCGTGGAGGTCGTCCACCAGTCCGCGGTCGGGCCGAACTGGACGGTCTGAGCGGTGCCGTCGTTGGCCCGGACCGTGGCGCTGCGGGCCGTGGCTGAGGCGTAGTGCAGGGTCACGGTGCGGGTGCCGCCGCTGCCGCCGTCGACCCCGTTGAAGGTGAGGGTGCCGCCGTTGCCGAGGTAGCCGACCTTGGCGCCGCCGGAGCAGCCCGCGCAGTCGGCGGTGACGGCGCCGCCCGCGAGGGTGTTGCCCGTGGCCTCGGCCTCGTAGCTCTTCGGGTCGGAGCCCTGGCCGCTGCCGACGCTCATGTCACCGAGGTCGAGCCAGCCGTCCGCCTGCTGCCCGGCATTGGCGAAGCGCAGCTTCCTGGCCGCGGAACTCACGTCCTCCAGAGGGTTCTTGGCCTTCATCACGAGCTGGTAGTCGCCCGCGGCCACGGCCGAGAGGTCCACCGTCGTGTCGAAGTACTGCGGCCGGCCGAAGTCCAGATAGGTGGGGTCGGCGCCGACGTTCCAGTCCGGGAAGGCGCGGATCTTCAGCGGCATGACCTTGCGCAGATCCCAGGAGGTCTTCCAGGTCTTCACCACGTTCCCGTCGGCGTCCTTCAGGCCGAGGCTGACGTCCCAGGGGTAGTAGAACGGCGCCACACCGTTGTTGGCGATCTGCACGCCCACCTTGGTGGTGCCCTGCGCGGTGCTGTGGAAGTAGGCGTTCTTCACGCCCAGGTCATAGCCCATGAGCCGGACCGCGGCGGCCACCTTGGGGTCGTCGGCGGCGTACTCGCCACTGCGCTCGTTGATCTTCCAGGTGGTGTGCTCCAGCTCGATACAGGCCTTCATGTCGTCCACCGCACCGCCGCCACCGGGCCAGTTGGCGAACGCGGTGCTCTGGATCTCGGGCCGGACCTCGCCGCCCATCGATGCGGTGATCCACTTGTTCTCGACGCCCTGCTCGACGGCCTTCTGCAGCTGGGCCCAGGGGGCTCCGCCCATCGAGATCGGCAGCGTCACACCGGCCGCGGGACTGCCCTCGCGGAAGCAGAAGGAGTCGTCGTGGTAGCCGATCGCCGGAAGGCCGTTGGCCGCGCCGCCGGCCGACTCCGGGTAGCGGATCTCCAGCCGGGTCTTCTTGAACGCGGTGTTGTACGCGTTGATGATCTCCGCGCCGTGGGCGTCGGTCGGCATCAGGTTCGGGTGCGAATCGCTGGTCGTGTCCGTGTCGTACGGCCAGGTGTGCCACTCGCCCCACAGGCCGACGAGGCCCAGGTGGATGTAGCCCAGACGCGGGTCGCCGTCGTACCGGGCGCCGAACGCGGCGATGAAGTTCTTGAGGCCGGCCAGAAGGTCGGGGTCGTCGTAGTCGGGGCTTGTGGTGCCCCAGTAGGCGTTTTCGCGGTTGGCGACCTTCCCGGCGAAGCAGGGCGGGATGGCGTTCGCGGGGTGCGTGCCGGTGCCACCCGGATACTCCATGTAGAAGCGGATCGCCGCCTGGTGGCCTGCCTGGGCGATCTCCTGCAGCGCGCTGTCGAGGATGCTCCAGTCGTAACTGCCGCAGTTCGAGGCGTTGTTCATGACCTCGGAGAGACCGAAGTAGGCCCAGGTCAGGGAGTGCGGGTAGCCCGCGTTCTGGTTGCCGCCCGGCTGGTAGAAGCGGGCGAAGCCCTTGAGCGGATTGTCCACGGGGGACGCGGCGGGGGCGAGCGCGTGGACCGGGAGCGAGGGGTCGGGGCTCGGGCCGGGAGCAGGCCGGACGGGTACTCCCGCGGCCGCGACGGCCGCGGCCTTCTTGCGGACCTGTGCGTCGGGGTCCGCGGCCTGGGCGCCGGCGGGCAGCGCCACCAGAGCAAGGGCCGCGGCCGCGGCACACAGGGCCGCCGAGAGCCCTCTGCCGCGTCTGCGCAGGGACGTACGCATCGAATCAACCTCCAGAGTGACGGGGGGAGTTGCAGGTCGGTTCCGTGCGCCCGGATCATCGCCGGGTTTATGCGCCAGCATTGACAAACTTTCGCTGTTCCTCATCAATATGTGTGCACGGCGCCACGCTGACAAGAGGTGCGGCGCGAGATCTCCTCGGAGGCGTAACCATGGGCGCCAAGACGGCAGTTGCGCCGCCGGACCAGGGCACCGGCATACGGGCCGCCGCGGGCAAGGAGCGGAAAAGGCCAGGCAGACGACGTGATGACCGCAAGGCGGCGTGGCTGTTCCTGGCCCCCGCACTGGTGGGCTTCGCGCTCTTCTACGCGTATCCGACCGTCCGCGGCGTCTACTACTCGCTGACCGACTACAACATGCTCGCCCCGCCGAACTTCGTCGGAGCGGAGAACTACACGCAGCTCATCGGCGACGAACAGTTCTGGAACGCGCTGAAGGTCACCGCCTACTACGTGGTCCTCAACATCGGCTCGCAGACGGTGCTCGCCCTGCTGCTCGCCACGCTCATGCACCGCCTCACCCGGTCGGTGGCGCTGCGGGCGATGCTGCTTGTGCCGTGGCTGGTGCCGAATGTGACCGTGGGGCTGCTGTGGATGTGGCTCCTGGACGCCAACCTGGGCTTCGTCAACCACGTCCTGGAAGCCCTCGGCCTCGGCACCTCCGGCTTCTTCACCTCACCCGACCTGGCGATGCCGACCATCGCCGCGGTCAACACCTGGGCGTACACGGGCTATACGGCCCTGCTCCTCTACGCCGGAATGCTCCAGGTGCCGCAGCACCTCTACGAGAGCGCCTCGCTGGACGGGGCCGGTGAGTGGCGGATGTTCCACCGGATCACGCTGCCGCTGCTGCGGCCGGTGCTCGCGCTGGTCCTGGTGGTCTCGCTGATCGGCTCGTTCCAGATCTTCGACACCATCGCGGTGACCACGAAGGGCGGGCCGGTCGGCGCCACCCGGGTCATCTACTACTACATCTACGAACAGGCCTTCGCGCAGTTCCACATGGGATACGCCTCGGCCGTCGCGGTGATCCTCGCGCTGGTGCTCGGTGTCCTGACCGCGGTGCAGATGCGCCTGCTGCGGGCCTCCCGCTCGGACCTGGCCTGAGGAGAGTGACCATGACCCGCACCCTGACCCGGGCCCGTACGTCGACCGCGGCCGACGCGCCGCACACCCGGCGCGCAGCGACCGGGAGCCACGGCCGCGTCCGTACCCGCCGCAAGCTGTCGCCCGGCAGGATCGCCGCGTGGGCGGTGCTCCTCTTCGCCCTGGCGGCCACGCTCTTCCCCTTCTACTGGATGATCCGTACCGCCCTCACCCCGGCGTCCGACCTCTACTACGACTCCACCGGGTTCGTGCCCGAACACCCCACGATGATCAACTTCCTGCGGGTGCTCGGGCTGACGAGCCAGGAGGAGGCCGTGGCCGCCGGCGGGTCCGGCGCCCAGGTGGACTTCCTGCGCTACCTGCTCAACTCCGTGGTCTACAGCGGCCTGATCGCCTCCCTGCAGACACTGTTCTGCGCGATGGCGGGCTATGCCTTCGCCCGCCTGAGGTTCCCCGGACGCGACGCGCTGTTCGGTGTCCTGATCGCCGCGCTGATGGTGCCGCCGATCTTCACCCTGCTGCCCAACTTCGTCCTGGTGAAGAACCTGGGCTGGCTCAACACCTTCGCCGGCATGGTCGCGCCCAGCGTGCTCATGACCCCATTCGCGGTGTTCTTCCTGCGCCAGTTCTTCCTCTCCATCCCGCGCGAGGTGGAGGAGGCGGCCGTCCTCGACGGGGTCGGCGCCTGGGGGATCTTCTGGCGGGTGGTGCTGCCGATGAGCCGCGGACCGCTGATCACCATCGGGCTCACCACCACGGTGTGGGCCTGGAAGGACTACCTCTGGCCGCTGCTGACCGGACGCGACGAGGAGACCCGGGTGCTCACGGTCGCGCTCGGCGTCTTCCAGCAGCAGTCGCCCAACACCCAGCCCGACTGGACCGGGATCATGGCCGGTTCCACGCTCTCGGTGCTGCCCGTCCTCGTTCTGCTCATCCTCCTGGGCCGGCGCCTGGTGGAGTCCCTGAACTTCTCCGGCATCAAGTAGGCCGACCGTCCCCCCACGCGCACAGGCACCACTTCCTTCCTGCTCCACCCATCGAGAGAGGTACGCCATCATGCGATCGACGCACCGGCGCGCGGGCGCGGCCCTGCTGTGCCTGGCCGCCACCGCCGGGCTCGTGTCCTGCGGGGGATCGGACTCCGCCTCAGGCAAGACCACGCTCGACTACTGGCTCTGGGACGACAAGCAGCTCCCCGCATACAAGGAGTGCGCGGACGCCTTTGAGAAGGCCAACCCGGACATCGCCGTGAAGATCACGCAGACGGCCTGGAACCAGTACTGGCAGAACCTGACCACCCAGCTCACCTCGGGCGACGCCCCGGACGTGTGGACCGACCAGGCCTCGTACTACCCGCAGTTCGCCACCAACGGCCAGCTCCTCGACCTGCAGCCGCTGATCGACCGGGACAAGGTCGATCTGTCCGGCTACCAGGAGGGCCTCGCCGACGTCTGGGTCAAGGACGGCAAGCGGTACGGGCTGCCGAAGGACTGGGACAGCATGGCGCTCGTCTACAACACCGCCCAGTTCGAGAAGCAGGGCGTCTCCACCGAGCAGCTCGCCGACCTCAAGTGGAACCCGGATGACGGCGGGACCCTGGAGCAGGCGATCGCCAAGGCCACCGTCGACGCGGAGGGCCGCAACGGACTCGACCCGGCCTTCGACAAGAAGAACGTCAAGACGTACGGCTTCCTGCCGGAGTGGGCCGACGGCGCCACCGGACAGAACGGGTGGGGCCCGCTGGCGGCCTCGAACGGCTTCACCTATCTCGACAAGAACCCCTGGGGCACCGAGTACAAATACGACGACCCCAAGCTCGCCGAGACCATCGCCTGGTTCAAGCGCCTGATCGACAAGGGGTACGCACCCCGCTTCGACAAGCAGTCGAGCGTCGGCAACACCGAACTGCTCAGCGCGGGCAAGGGCGCGATGATGATCGCGGGCTCGTGGACCATCTCCACGTTCACCGACCCGAAGGCGCGCCAGAAGTTCGCCTTCGCACCGCTCCCCGCAGGCCCCGAGGGCCGCAAGAGCTCGCTCAACGGTCTGTCCGACGCGATCTGGGCCGGCACCGAGCACAAGGAAGAGGCCTGGAAGTGGGTCAAGTACCTGGGCTCGGCCGAGTGCCAGGACAAGGTCGGCAAGCGGGGCGTCGTCCTCCCCGCCCAGAAGTCCGGCACCGAGGCTGCGCTCGCCGCGCACACGGCGGCCGGCCGTGACATCAGTGCCTTCACCGACATCGCCGCCGACAAGAACAGCACCTTCATGCTCCCCGTCACCGAGCACGGCACCGAGATCAACCCGCTCGTCCAGGACGCCGTCCAGTCGGTGATCCTCGGCCAGGCGGAGCCGGGCCCGGCGCTCAAGAGCGTCAACGAAAAGGTCAACGGCCTCTTCAAGTAAGCCACTTCGCCCGTGGGGCGGCAGAGCACACCTGCCGCCCCACCCCGTTCTCACGCAAGGAGACCCATGGCCCAGCTCCTCGACGTCGGCGCACACACCTTCGCCGTCGAACTCGAAGGCGAAGGCGCTCCCCGGCCCGTCGACGGCGGTCTGCTGCTGCCGCCCGGACGCGTCGCCGTTCTGCACGGCCTCGGCGACGCGCTGTTCTACCGGCACGGGCACAACTCCTGGAGCCCGTGCGGATGGCGCAGGCTCTCGGAAACGCCCCTGCGCATCGAGAGCGCCGAGCGCCGGCTGACCGCCGACGACACGGTCTGGGACGACCCCGCGCGCCACCACTCGTCCGCGGTGGCCGCACTGGAGGGGCCCGACGGCCGGGTGCTGCTGCTCGGCGCCCTCGGCCTCGACGTCCCGCGCCTGGCCGCCGACCGGGACACCCTCTCCGGCTGGTACGAGTCCGCGGGCGCGCCCTGGTTCCTCGCGTACGGCTCCGAGGAGGAGGTGTTCGGCGCCTACACCGCGCAGTTGGGCGAGCGGCTCGGCCGCAGCACCCGGCGGGCGGGCAACGTGTGGTGCAGCTGGTACGCGTACTACGAGAACATCACCGAGGAGCAGCTCACCAAGGACATCACCGCCCTGCGCGGACTGCCCTTCGACGTCGTGCAGGTCGACGACGGCTGGGAGCGGATGGTCGGCGACTGGGAGCCGAACGACAAGTTCCCCTCCGGAATGCGGGCGTTGGCGGACCGGATCAACGACGCCGGGCTGCGCGCCGGACTGTGGATCGCCCCGTTCATCGCGCTGCCCGAGTCGCGGACCGCACGCGAACACCCCGAGCTGCTGCTGCGCGGTGAGGACGGCGAGCCGGTGATCGCCGGGTACAACTGGGGGACCGGCTACTACGCGCTCGACCTCACGCGTCGCGCCGCGCAGGACCACGTACGGGAGACGATCCGGCGGGTCACGCAGGACTGGGGGTTCGGCTACCTCAAGGCCGACTTCATCGGAGCCGCCGCGGCTCCCGGCGTACGGGCCGCGGACACCGGGCGCGAGAAGGCGTACCGCCTCGGCTTGGAGATCATCAGGGAGGCGGCGGGGCCCGACACGTATCTCCTCGGCAGCGGCGCACCGTTGCTGCCCTCGCTCGGACTGCTCGACGGCATCCGCAGCGGACCCGATGTCGCGCCGCAGTGGGAGCACTACGCGACCCAGGATCCATCCGACGCGCTCGCCCGCAACGCCGTGGTCAACACGCTCCACCGCCTGTGGCAGTCGTCACTGCTCGAAGTCGACCCGGACGTCGTGTACTTCCGCAGCCGCCTCAACCTCCTGACGGAGCATCAGCAGAGCTGGCTGCGCGACCTCGCCGACATCTGCGGCTTCCGTGCGGTCTCGGACCCGCCGGGCTGGCTGCACCCGGACGAACTCCAGGCGCTCACCGACTACTTGGGGGCCAGGCCCGAGATCCGCAGGACCGGCAGGTACCGGTTCGCGCTCGACGGACGCGAGGTCGATTTCACGGCGGCCGTGGCGCCCGAGGCACAACAGCGCTACCCGATCTCCTAGAGGAACGACAGCACCAGCCGATCTTCCAGGCGAACGCCGCGATCGGACCCGGGCGGCCCCCGGGAATTAGTAAACTGCCCAGCGATATCCAGCGGCGGGTACCGCGCGTTCCCCACAAGGGAGTAGACCAGCATGGCGACCACGGGCACGGACCTGTCCCGGATGCGCGAGATGAACCAGCTCTCCATCGTGTGGGCGCTGCGCGGCAACCCGCCTTCGACCGTCACCGAACTCGCCGGCCGGACGGGCCTTTCCCGTCCCGCCGTCGACGTCCTGGTGCAGGCGCTGGTCACGGACGGCTGGGCGGCGGTCGAGGAACCGGGTGCCAGGAGCGTCGTGGGGCGCCCGGCCCGCCGCTACCGCTTCCGCGCCGACGCCGGCCACGCCCTCGGCATCGACATCGGCGTGCACAAGGTCCTCGTGATGCTGAGCGATCTCGAGGGCAACCTGGTCGAGGCCGTACGCAGGCCCGCCGACCCCGACGCGGATCCCGCCGCCCGTCTCGCGACGGTCGACGCGGCGATCGACGAGCTCCTCGACGCGGCCGGTATGACACCGTCCGACATCTGGGGCATGACCGTGGGCGTGACCGGACCGGTCGACGCCACCGGCCGCACCTCCTTGTTCACCCCGCTGCCCGGCTGGGGCGAGGCCGACCCGGCGGGCCATCTCGCCGCCCGGTTCCGCTGCCCCATCCAGGTCGAGAACGACTGCAAGCTCGCCGCCGTGGCCGAGCGCTGGAAGGGCGTCGCGCAGGACGCGGACGACATCGTGTACCTGCTCGCCGGCATCCGTACGGGAGCGGGCCTCATCCTCGACGGCACCCTGCGCCGCGGCCACGGCGGCGCCGCGGGCGAGATCGGCGCGCTCAAGGCCGTCCGCTGGCTGGATGCCCCCGGGCACCTGGCCGCCTGCCCCGGCGTGCCCGCGACCGCCCGGCCGGGAGAGGCCGCCGCATGGGTGTTCCAGGCGGCGCGCGAGGGCAACCGCGAGGCCAGGACGGCCGTACGGCGCTACACGCGCGATCTCGCCGTCGGCGTCGCCGCGCTCGTGCTCGCACTCGACCCCGAGATCGTGGTCTTCGGCGGCGGCTTCTCGCGCTCGGCCGACATCATCCTCGACCCCCTGCAGCGCGAACTCACCAAGCACTGCCTGCGCCTTCCCGAACTGCGCACCTCCACCCTCGGCGACGAGAGCGTGGCGCTCGGCGGTCTGCGCCTGGCACTCGACGACATCGACAAGCGCCTCCTGAGCGCGGAACTGGCGGCCCCGCGCGCACCTCGGGGCTGACTGCGGCGGGCGGGCCGCGGCCGGCGGGAACGTGCCTCCTACCTGGGCCTTGGCAGATAGCCGCCATGGCGGCTTCCCGCCCGCCTCCGTTCCTCGTGTGACGCCCGTAGACCACTGAGACTCTCCCCAGCGCCCGGGGCACAACCCACTAACCCCGGGGCTCGTAGGAGAGGCAGTTCGATGAACAGAGCACCCTCGGGGCGCAGGAGCCGGCTGCTGACAGCAGGGCTCGCGCTCGTTCTGCTCCCGGTCGGGCAGCAGGCACAGGCCGCCGACGACCCGGCGCCCTCGCTCAGGACCCGGGCCGGGCAGACCGCCCTCGCCGCCCACACGGTCACCCTGATCACCGGCGACAAGGTCACCGTCACCGACATCGGCGGCGGCCGGAAGACCGTGGACGTCGAGCGGGCCAAGGGCGCGCAGGGCAAGGTTCTGACGCAGACCGACCACGACGGCGACATCACCGTGGTCCCCGACGAGGCACGCGCCTTCCTCGCCGCCGGCAAGCTCGACAAGCGGCTCTTCGACGTCAGCGAGCTGATACGCCAGGGATACGCGGCGAAGGCGGGCCAGCAGGCCGAGGGGCTCCCGCTCATCGTCACGTACGGCAAGGGCGCACGGGCCGTCACTCCCCAAGGGGCCGACCGTACAAGGGCGTTGCCCAGCATCAACGGCGCCGCGGTCGAGGCCGAGCGCAGTGGCGAGATGTGGCAGGCGCTCACCGACGACGGTGCGCGCACCAGGTCGTTCGGCTCCGGCATCCAGAAGATCTGGCTGGACGGCAAGGTCAAGGCCGACATGGCCGAGTCCAACGCACAGATCGGCAGCGCCAAGGCCTGGGAGGCCGGGCTCACCGGCAAGGGCGTCAAGGTCGCGGTCCTCGACACGGGCGCCGACCTCACGCACCCCGACCTCAAGGACCGGATCACCGAGACCAAGTCGTTCATCGCGGGCGAGGAGGTCGCCGACCGCAACGGGCACGGCACCCATGTCGCCTCCACCGTCGGCGGCAGCGGCGCCGCGAGCGACGGCAAGGAGCAGGGCGTCGCGCCCGGCGCCGAACTCGCCGTCGGCAAGGTGCTCTCCGACGGGGGCTCCGGCAGCGACTCCGAGATCATCGCCGGCATGGAGTGGGCCGCCAAGGACATCGATGCCAAGGTCATCTCGATGAGCCTCGGCACCCAGGAGCCGGGCGACGGCACCGACCCGATGTCGCAGGCCGTGAACAACCTCACCGAGGAGACCGGCGCGCTCTTCGTCATCGCCGCGGGCAACTCCGGCTACTCGGGCTCCATCGGCTCGCCCGGCGCCGCCGACTCCGCCCTCACCATCGGCGCCGTCGACAGCACGGACACGGCCGCGGGCTTCACCAGCAAGGGCCCGCGCATGGGCGACAACGCGCTCAAGCCCGACCTCTCCGCACCCGGCGTGGACATCCTCGCCGCCCGTTCGTCCCTCATCGAGGGCGAAGGCTCGTACATGAGCATCAGCGGTACGTCGATGGCCACCCCGCACGTCGCGGGCGTCGCGGCCCTGCTCGCCGAGAAGCACCCGGACTGGACGCCGCGGCAGCTCAAGGACGCGCTGATGTCGACGTCCAAGACGCTCACCGACTCCCCGTACGACCTGGGCGCGGGCCGAGTCTCCGTCCCCGACGCCGTCGAGGCGCAGGTCACGGCGACGGGCAGCGCCGACTTCGGCTTCTACAGCTGGCCGTACGAGGACAACCAGCCGGTCACCAAGACGCTCACCTACACCAACCACACCGATCAGCCGGTCGAGTTGACGCTCGCCGCCGCAGGCGCCGACTACCTGACCTTCGCCGACAGCACGCTCACCGTCCCGGCGAACGGCACCGCCTCGACGACGGTCACCGCCGACGGCGCCAAGGCCCCGGTGGGCAACAACGGCGGCCACATCACCGCCACGTCCGGTGACAGGACCGTCGCCCACACCGCATGGGGCCTGGCCAAGGAGGAGGAGCGCTACACCCTGACGGTCCACGTCAAGGACCGCGACGGCTCCCCGATCCCCGGCTCGTTCAGCCTCCTCAAGCTGGCCGCCGGCGAGGAGGGCTGGGGTTACGAGGTCGGCGAGTCAGGCACCGTCAAGCTCCGCCTGCAGCCGGGTACGTACGCGCTCGACGGCCTCGCCGACGTCAAGGGCACCAAGGGTAAGGACTCGCTCGGCATCGGCTACTTCAGCGAGCCCGAGATCACCCTCGACCGGGACCGCGAGATCACCCTCGACGGGCGCAAGCTGCGCGAGATCGACGCCGAGGTCGACAAGCGGACCGAGACCCGCCAGCTGATCATGCAGTTCTCGCGGACGGCCAACGGCACCGGTATCGCGAACAAGGTCCAGGTCCCGCTCACCTACGACTCGATCTTCGCCGCACCCTCCGAGAAGCCCGCGACCGGCACGTACGAATACCGGACCGTGTGGCGCCTCGGCAAGCCGATGCTCTCCGTCGAGGCCGGCGGCCGCCGGATCGGCGAGGCCACCGTCCAGGGCGGCGGCACCATCCTCGACGGCGACCTGAAGCTGCCCGTCGTCGACGCGGGCGACGGCAGCGCGGCCGCGTACGCCGGAAAGGACGTGAAGGGAAAGGCGGTTGTCGTCCGGGCCACGGGCAACCTGTCCGCCGTCGAGATCGGGCAGAACGCGCAGGACGCCGGCGCCAAGGCGCTGTTCGTCGGCGACGAAGCGGCCGGCCGTCTGATGGACTGGTGGGGCACGGACGCGTACGAGGACCGGCCGCTGCACATCGCGACGGTCAACTCGGCGGACGCGGCACGGCTCGTGGAAGCGGCCCGGCGCGGTCAGGCGCTCGAACTGGAGGGCACGCAGTACACGCCGTACGTGTACGACCTGACCGACGGCCACTCGGGCGCCATCCCGGACCGGGACCTGACCTTCGAGCCCTCGCGGCGTGAACTCGCCGTCATCGACACGAAGTTCCACGCGGCGAAGCGGACCGACGGCGGCGAGTTCCGCTACTCGATGACCAGCGCGTACCCGATCGGCGTGGGCTTCTACGAGCGGATCGACTTCCCGCGCGAGCGCACGGACTACGTGTCCACGGGCGAGGGCCAGGAGTGGCACGAGTCCGTCAAGGCCGGGCCCGAGATGCTCGAGCAGCGCAGCGGTGAGTTCGCGTACGAGGGCGGCAGCCGCCAGGAGCTCAACTGGTTCAAGCCGGTTCTGCACCCGTGGCTCGGCACCGGTCTCGGCTGGGGTCAGGGGCGCTACGGCAACAACGTCGAGTTCAACGTTCCCGGCTGGGGCGACTCCGGCCCCGACCACACGGGCTTCGGCGATGTGTGGAGCGCGGAGTCCGGGCTCACCCAGCAGACGAAGGTGTACGTGGACGGCAAGCTCGTCGACGACAGGACGGGCTCCGGCGCGTACGCCTGGTCCGAGGACGTCGAGTCCAAGGTCCAGGACTTCAAGGTCGTCACGGACACGACGGCCGACCCGGCCAAGTGGCACCTGTCCACGCGCGGCCACTCCGAGTGGACGGTCAAGTCCGGCCCCACGCCGGAGGACCGCTACACCTACCTGCCGATGCTCAACCTCGGCTTCGACGTCGACACCGACCTCGCGGGCAACGTCCGCGGCGGCGGTCTCGTCCCGGTCGGGATCTTCGCGGAGTACATCAAGGGCGCCGTGGACACGGGCCGGATCGGCAAGGGCTCGCTGGAGGTCTCCTACGACGACGGCAAGTCCTGGAAGACCGTGAAGCTCTCCGACGGAGCGGGCGCCTCCTGGAAGACGCTGCTCGCCGTGCCGCGCGACGCCGCGTTCGTCTCGCTGCGCGCGTCGGTGGTGGACGACCGGGGCGGCTCGGTCAAGCAGGAGATCATCCGCGCCTTCGGCGTGAAGTAGCCCCTGCTCCGACTAGTCCCTGCTCCGACTCCCAGGTGACACGACGGCCCGGCAAGGCACGCTGCCTTGCCGGGCCGTCGCATCGGCGCCGTCACGTACTGAGATGCTCGTGGAGCATCACCCACGCGCCGTCCCGGCGCACGATGACATTGGTGCCGCGCCCCTGCCCCGAACGCGGCGCGCCGCCGACGATCCCGGTCCACGCGAACCGATAGCGGCACACGGCCGCATCGGGCGTGAGCACTGGCCACTCCACGTCCCGTACCTCGTACACCTCGTCGTGGATCGTCGCGAAGGTCCGCTCGATCGCCGCGCGGATCCGCCCGATGCCCTCGTAGGTGCCGTCCGAGAACCAATAGGTGGCGTCATCCGCGATGAAGGGCAGGACGCGGGTGATGTCGTGGCTGTTGTTCGCCTGCTCGTACGCGCCGAGGAATGCGGTGAGTTCGCGCCGCAGAGCATTCCGGGCGCTCCCTTCGCCGTCCGGCATCAGTGCTCGCACAAGCAGAACGGATGGCCCGCGGGGTCGGCGTACACGCGCCAGTTGGCATCCGGGCGGAGTTGGTCCGTGCGTTCGAGGAGGGTGGCGCCGAGGGACAGGGCGCGCTTTTCCTCGAGGTCGAGGTCGTCCACGTCGAAGTCCAGATGGAGCTGTTGCGGGCGGTCCTGGCCCGGCCACTGCGGCGGGCGGTAGCCGTCCACACGCTGGCAGGCCAGCGGGGTGCCCTCGAAGCCGACGACGTCGACCCAGTCGGGGTCGTCCGGATCGGCGACGACCCGGCCGCCGAGCAGATCCGCGTAGAACTGCGCGAGCCGTAGGGGATCGGCGCAGTCCAGTGCGACCGCCTGCAATTTACGAATCACTTGCGACACCTCTTGTTCCGTGCGACGGGTGGGGACGGCAAGTGCGTACCCGCCGCGGTTGCCCGCATACCAAGCCCGTCCTACGTGAGGTCCAGCCGGCCGAGGACACGGCGCACCGCTTCCCGTATCACCGCGCGGGACTCGTCGGTCCGGTCGATGCCCTCGAAGGAGTGGTGTCCGTTCGGGACGTCGATGATCTCCAGCGCGGCGCCGGCCGCGTCCGCCGCCGCGACGAACTCCGTGACCGTCGCCGCGATCGCGGAAGTCTCCAGGCCCGCGCGGACCAGGAGCAGTGGCAGCGCTCCCGCCTGCGCGACCACATCCGCCGGGCGCCGCTGCCCCGCGGCAAGACCCCAGCTCGCGAGCGGCGCCATGATCGGATAGTTCGCCGCGAGGCAGCGCAGCCAGGGCGGAGGCGCACTGAGCCAGTCGGCGGTCATCGGTCCGCTGCCCGAGAAGAACCACAGGGCGATACGGGAGTTGTCCACGCGCGGGTCGGCGCGGACCTGCTCCACCGCGGCCGCCAGATCGGCTGCCGCGACCGGATAGTCGGCCACGTCGTGGAGCCGGTGGTCCAAGGTCACCCCGACCGCTCCCAGCGAGGCCGCGTACCGGGCGTATCCGACGAGGGTCGGCCACTCGCGGGGCGCGGGCTGCATGCCAGCCGGGACCGGACCCCCGTGCACGATCACCACGGCGGGCCGCGGGCCGTCGGCGTCCGGCAGGAACAGGTCCACGTCGCCCTGCCGCTCGGGCCCGATCTCCGGTACGTCGAGCAGGAAGGGCCGCAGATACCCGGGCGTCTCCGCGGGCTCGTCCGCCGCCGAGAGGCTCACCCCGCCGCCGGCCGCGGCCGACAGGAGCGCCTCGGCAAGATCGGCCGGGCGGGACAGCATCGGCCAGTGCCCGGTGGGCAGTTCGAAGAAGGTGACCTCGGGGCGGGCAAGCGCCTGGAGCGCCGGATCGCCGAACCCCACCAGCATCCGTACGGTCGCGATCGTCGCCCCGCTCTCGGCGCAGAGCACCCCCGTGGTCGGCAGATCGGCTGCCGCCCCCGTGAGGTGCAGCGGCTGCAGCAGTGTCGCCGCCGGCTGGGGTGCGGCGAGCGCGGTCAGCCGGTCGATGTGGGCGTCGGAGAGCCCCGCCGTGCTGCCCCAGCGCTCCCACTCGTCACGGTCCGGTACCGGCAACGACTCCTGACCCGCGAGCTGTTCGCGCACCTCCGGGTCGGGGACCGTGGCCAGCGCCGTCGCACCGTCCTGGACCAACGGCGCGTCCACGTACACGATCCGGGCCACCCGGTCCGCCCTGCGGTCCGCCGCACCCACCGCGGGGAAGACCCCGTAGTCGTGCCCGACGAGGACCACGTCCGGCGTTCCGCCGGCGCCGCCCGCGTCGATCGCCGCCACCACCTGCGCGATATGCGCATCGAGGTCCACGGCGGCCCCCTGCTGCCGCGGCACCTCCACCACCTCCGCCTTCGCGCCCGCGGCGAGCAGCCGTTCGACGGTCTCCTGCCACACCTGGGCCCCGGTGAACAGCCCCGGAACCAGAACGAATCGGGTCATCCTGCACCTCCGTACTCCGTCACCCGCGGACCGGCCGTCCGTGCCGTCCGCGGTCGCGGGTACGTTAGGAACTCCCCTTAAGGGAGGTTCAAGTGCCGACGCCGTCCGACGGTTCGTGGAGTATCGGCGAGCTCGCCGAGCACGCGCGGACCACCGTGAAGACCGTCCGTTTCTACTCCGACAAGGGCCTGCTCCCCGAGCTCTCGCGCAGCGGCGGCGGCCATCGCCGCTACGGGCCCGAGGCCCTCGAACGGCTCCGCCTGATCCGCTCCCTGCGCGGCCTCGGCGTCCCCCTGCCGGCGGTCCGCCGGATCGTCGACGAGCAGTCCGCGGCCGCTCTGGAGGACGCGGTCGCCGGACAGCTGCGCACGCTCGGCTCCCAACTGACCGCCCTGCGCTGGCAGGAGGCCGCACTCCGCCTCGTACAGGAGTCGAAGCCGCAGGAGCGAGCCGAACGCCTGCAGCTGATCGGCGCACTCGGCACCCCGCCGAGCACCGCGCCGCTCGCCAGGTTCTGGCGGGCCTGGCTGCCCGCGCGGATGCCGGCCAAGTCGGCCGCGGACTTCCTCGAGGTGGCCGTCCCGCAGCCGCCGCAGAGCCCTTCCGGCCGCCAGGTCCTGGCCTTCGCCCGGCTCAACGCGCTGGTCTCGCGCCCCTGTTCGGGCACCTCGCGCCCCCAGCCGGCCGCGCACGGGTCGGTCGGCGCGCGGGAGTCCGCGCTCCTGTACGCGGGGCTGGCCGAGGCGTACGAACTGGCGGGCCGGCACATCCTCGCGGGCGTGGCGCCGCACTCGGGCGAGGCCCTCGTCGCCTTCGTCGACACCTACGCGACGGTCACCGGCCACCGCGACACCCCGGCCTTCCGACACGGGCTCGCCCGCCAACTCGCCGCCGATCCACGGTTCGACGGCTACTGGGAGCTCGTGTCCGAGGCGACGACCGGCCCGGGGGAGCGGCCGATACCGACACCGGGCGAGTCGCATGACTGGCTGCTTGCGGCGCTGGAGGGGGAGGTGGGGGTGGAGGCGGCGTGAGGCAGGGGCCTGCTCGGTGCCCTGCTTGTGGCCCAGGCCTGGCCGATTCTTGTGGCCAGGCCTGGGCGAGCGTCGGCCTGAGACCTGGGCCTAAGCGGCCCGTTCCGCCAGGCCGTCCAGACGCTCGCGTTGCGCCTCGCTCAGCTCGATGCCCGCCGCGGCCACGTTCTCCTCCAGGTGCGCGATCCGCGCCGTCCCCGGGATCGGCAGCATGACGGGGGAGTGTCCGAGCAGCCAGGCGAGAGCGATCTGCGTAGGTGTGGCATCCAGTTCCGCGGCCACGGCCGCGACCTCCGCGTCGGCGCCCGACTTGCCCCAGGCGACGGTGCGCCACGGCAGGAACGCGATGCCGTCCTCCTCGCACGCGGCGAGCACCGGCTCGTGCTCACGGTCGAGCAGGTTGTAGCGGTTCTGCACGCTGGCGATCGGGGCGACCCGCTGCGCCTGGCGCAGCTCGTCGACCGTCACCTCGGAGAGGCCGATCCGCCCGATCTTGCCCGCCTCCCGCAGCTCGCGCAGCGCGCCCACCTGGTCGGCAAGCGGTGTCTTCGGATCGATCCGGTGCAGCTGGAGCAGCTCGATGCGCTCGACACGCAGCCGCCGCAACGCATTGTCCACCTGCCCGCGCAGCATCTCGGGCCGCCCGTCCAGCTCCCACTCGCCCGCCGGCCCCGACCGCTCGAGGCCGATCTTCGTCGTGACCAGGAGGTCCTTCGGGTACGGGTGCAGCGCCTCGGCGAGCAACTCCTCGTTTCCGCCCCCTCCGTACATGTACGCGGTGTCGATCAGCGTGACGCCGAGCTCGACCGCGCGCCGCGCCACCGCGAGCGCGTTCTCACGGCCGGGCCCCGGGTCCGCGGGCAGGTGCATGGCTCCGAAACCGAGCCTTCGTACTTCGAGATCCCCGCCGATACGGAACACGTCGGACGTCATGCGCAAGAAACTCCCCATGGGTGAAGTGGCTACCGTAACAAGCGCGTTGGAGAGGCCGGGGCTCAGCCGACGTACACGTCCGTGAACTCGGGCCGTTCCAGGCCCTGCCGGCAGCCCTCGTGATCGTCGGGGCCGCCGACCTTCGTCAGGACCAGCGCGTAGCCCTGGCCGAGCCGGCAGTCCTTGGCGCGCCACTCGTGGGCCAGCACGGTCCAGGCAACGCCGACGCCGACGGCAACGACAACAAGGATCACACGCATCACCATGTCTTCCCCCTCGTCCGCCGGCCCGCACCATGGTGACGCCGACCTCGCACGCCCGCCAGCCCTGCTTGCACGGGCCCTCACGCGTCACGCGCCCCCTGACGCCCCCTCCGCGTCCGCGCGCTGATGCCCCCGCCGCGCATCGCGGTCGAAGATGCCCAGGATTTCGCAGGGGCCGCCGGCGCTGCCGATCGCGTGCGGCAGCATCGTCGGGAACTCCGCGGCCTGGTGGGTCTCGATCCGGTGCCGGTGGTTGCCCAGGAGCAGGATCGCCGTGCCGGACAGGACGACGAGCCACTCGCGGCCGGGGTGTGCGCGCAGGCGCGCGATGTTGTCCGGGGGCGGCTCGGTCATGCGCTGGCGGACCACCGTCATGCCGGGTTCGGACCTGATCGGCCAGCGCATCAGGCCGCGCGCGGCGTCGATCGTGGGGCTGATGATCACGTCGTCCGAGGCGCTCTCGACCAGCTGGTCAAGGGAGGTGTCCAGGGCGCGCGCCAAGGTGACGAGCTGGTCGAGGGCCAGGCGGCGCTGACCGTTCTCGATCCGGCTGAGGGTGGACTGGCTGACCTTCGCGCGGGTCGCCAGTTCCTCCAGTGACCAGCCCTGGGCCACGCGCAGGGCGCGGATGCGTTTGCGGACGAGGCCGTCCAGATCACCAGTCTCTTGCGTCATACGCAAGATTGTATGTCTGAACCGCAAGGTCCGCTTAGCGTTGCGGGCGTCTCCCCGAATCCCGCCCCACTTGCGAGGAACCATGGCTCCATCCCGTACTCCGGACGCAGCGCCCGAACCCGCGAGCGTCACCGGCCGATCCGCCACCGGCCGATCCGCGGCCGGCTTCTCCGGACCGGCGCCCGACGCCCGCCAACGCCGCTCCATCCTGATCGCCGTCTGCATCGCGCTGATGGCCGTCATCGCCTCGGTCTCCGGCCTGAACGTGGCCCAGCCCGATCTGGCCGTCGAATTCGGCGCCTCGCAGTCGACGATCCTGTGGATCATCAATCTCTACACGCTCAGCCTGGCGGCGCTGCTGCTGCCGCTCGGTGCGCTCGGCGACCGGATCGGGCGCAAGCCCATGCTGGTCGCGGGCCTGGTGCTGTTCGGCGCCGCGAACGTCGCCGGCGGGCTCGCGCCCTCGGCCGAGGTGATGCTCGGGGCGCGCCTGCTCAGCGGGGTCGGCGCCGCGATGATCATGCCGATCACACTCGCCGTGATCACCTCCACCTTCCCGGAGGAGGAGCGCGGCCGGGCGATCGGCGTCTGGACCGGAGTCGCCGGAGGCGGCGGCATCCTGGGCATGTTCCTGTCGGCCGCCCTGGTCGACGTCGCGAACTGGCGCCTGCTGTTCGTGCTGCCCGTCGTCCTGGTCCTCGTGGCCCTGGTGATGACGCTGCGCTCCGTTCCCGACTCCCGCGAGATATCGGGCCATTCCTACGACACCACCGGCGCCCTGGCCTCCGTGGTCGCCGTCGTGGGGCTGATCTGCTTCCTCCAGGAGGGGCCGGAGCGGGGGTGGGGCGAGCCCCTGACGCTCCTGAGTCTCGCGGTCGGCGGGCTTGCCGGGGTCTTCTTCGTCCTGTGGGAGCTGCGCCGGCGGGACGCCGCGCTCCTCGACGTCCGGCTCTTCCGTGAGCGCGGACTCGCGGGCGGCTCGCTCACGCTGCTCGCAGTCTTCGGTGTGCAGGCCGGCATCTTCGTCGTCCTCTTCCCCTTCCTGCAGGCCGTGCTCGGCTGGTCGGGGCTGCTGTCCACGGCGGCTCTGATGCCCATGGCCGTCCTGATGATGCTGACATCGGGACTCGCCCCGAAGCTCGCCGAACGCGTCGGCCCCAAGGCCACCATGGCCACCGGAATCGCCTTGTCCGGCGCGGGACTCGGCCTCATGGCCGCGGTCGTCTCGGTGGACGGCGGCTACCTCTCGCTGCTGCCCGGCATGCTCGTGATGGGGACCGGCATGGGCCTGTCCATGACCCCGTCCACCGAGGCCATCACCGGCTCCCTGCCCCAGGAACGCCAGGGCGTGGCCTCCGCCCTCAACGACGTCACCCGGGAGTTCGGCACGGCACTGGGCATCGCCCTCCTGGGCGCGCTGCTCTCCGCGGGCTACCGCGATGCGATCACTCCCCGCCTCGACGGCATCCCCGAGACGGCCGCGGCCCCGGCCCGCGAGGGCGTCGCCACCGCCCTGGACGCCGCCCACACGGCAGGCCCGCACGCCGCGGCCCTCTCCCACGCGGCCCGCGAATCCTTCGTCGCCGGCTGGCAACAGGCCATGTGGGCGGGCGTGTTGGCCATGGCCGCGCTCCTTGCTTACGTGATGTTCCGCGGCCCGTCCCGCAAGCAACCCCTTGCGACGACCTGACCCACCCGACCACCCCGGGCCCCGCCCAACTCCTCGGCGTACGGCGTGGAGAGCCGCGGGACCGGCACCGGAAGGGGCCGCGGGCGGGCTTGCGCCGGGGGGTGGTTGTCACGGGGGCGGTTGTCCGTGGGGGTGGTTGTCAGTGGGGGCTGTCATGATCCCCGGCATGTCCTACGAGATGCTCGAGATCCCCGCCGACGCCCCCTGGGCCGCGGAGCTCAGCGCACGGGTGCCGTGCGGTCCGACGGCCGAACTGGCCGCGCTCGTGGGGCACTTCCGTGCCCTCACCTCACCGCGCCCCGCACAGAAGTGGCGCCGCACCTGCCTCGACCTCCTCGCCGCCGCCCAGGCCGGCGGCCTCGTCGCCGAGGTGCTGCGGGACCTCGCGGAGGGCGACCCGATCTGCAGCCAGGAGCACGGCGCGCACACCGCCTGGATCGGCGGCCGGTACCACTACCACTACGTCGTGCACACCAATGACGGCGACCTCGCCCGCGGCGTCATCTGGGCCGCCGCCCTCGCCGGCGGATCCGACACCGTACGGCACCTCGGCGCGCTCGCCCTGCGGGTCAGCGGCGCCGAGCGCGGCACGATCCAGGACCTCAAGCTGTCCGGTGCCGCCATCAATGCCTTGGCCGAGACCGGAGACCCGGACTCCCTCACCGAACTCTGGCGCCTCCAGTCAAAGATCAAGCACCGTGCCCTGCGCAAGCAGCTCGACACCGCACTGACCACAGCCGCGGGCAATCAGGGCATCACCCCGGAGCAACTCGTGGAGCGGTCCGTCCCCGAGCACGGCCTTGGCCGGGACGGCGCTCTCGAAAGGAAGTTGGGCGGACACACCGCCGGGGTCGCGATCGAGGACGCCACGACCGTCCGCCTCACCTTCACCCGCCCCGACGGCAGCACCGCCCGCACCGCACCCGCCGCAGTGAAGGACGAGTTCCCCGAGGAGCTCAAGGAGCTGAAGGCCTACGTCAAGGAGCTCCGCGCCACCCTCGCGAGCGAACGCACCCGCGTCGAGGCCCTGATGTCCACCCGCCGCGACTGGCCGTACGACGAATGGCGCCGCCACTACCGCGACCACCCGGTCACCGGCGTGCTCGTCCGCGGCCTGATATGGGAGTTCCAGGACGCGGACGGCACGTGGCAGGCCGCTGCCCCCGGCACGGAGCCGGACGGGAGTCCCACGCGCGTCAGGCTCTGGCACCCCGTCCGCGCCACCCCCGACACCGTCCGCCAGTGGCGCGAACGCCTCATGGCCGATCGCCTGCGCCAGCCCTTCAAGCAGGCCTTCCGCGAGATCTATCTCCTGACACCGGCCGAGGAGCGGACCCACGTCTACTCCAACCGCTATGCCGCACACATCGTCCACTACCAGCAGCTCTACGCCCTGTTCAAGGCACGCGGCTGGCAGGCCAACTACCTCAGCGGCCACGAGGGCGGCTACCACGGCATCGCTCGCGCGGAGTTCGGGGACGGAGCGTGGCGTGCGCTGTTCCATCACGAGCCCTCGACCGACGATTTCCGGTACTCACCCGACCATGCCGCCACCGACCAGGTCCGTTTCGAGCGCCGCGCAGGCCGGCAGTGGCGGGCGGCGCCGCTCACGGAGGTCCCGGCGGAAGTGTTCAGCGAGGCGATGCGTGACGTCGACCTCTTCGTCGCCGTGACCTCCATCGCCGCCGACCCCCAGTGGACCGACCGCGGCGAGGACCGCCACACCGCGTACTGGCGGACCGAGACCTTCGGCGAGCTGACGGCCACGGCCGAGGTCCGCCGCGCGGCCCTCGAACGGATCGTCCCCCGTCTGAAGATCGCCGACCGCTGTCGTATCGACGGCCGTTTCCTCGTCGTCCGCGGCGACTTGGCCACGTACAAGATCCATCTCGGCTCGGCGAACATCCTGATGGAGCCGGACGACACCTACCTGTGCATCGTCCCCGCCGGCCGCTCCCCGCGCACGGGCGGCCAGGTCTTCCTGCCCTTCGAGGACGAACGGCTCTCACTGATCCTCAGCAAGGCTCTCCTTCTGGCCGCCGACACGAAGATCACGGATGTGACCATCCTGCGTCAGCTCCGCCGAGAGCCGGCTGGGTGAACTGCCGGAGTCGGCTCCGGGTGAGGAAGTCGGCCACGACGCCGGTGAATCGGGCGGGGTCGTCGAGCCAGGGGAAGTGGCCGGCTCCCGCTTGCGTGACCAGTTCGGCGTGGGGGAACAACGCGGCGATCCCGGCGCCGACATGGGGCCGCGGGCCGCTGTCCAGCTCGCCGGCGAGCACCAGGACCGGCACCGCCAAGGCGGCCACGGCTTCGCGGGCCGCGGCAGGGTCGAAAGCGCCGGCGGACGCATAGATCTCCGCGGCCTGCTCGTTGATCTGTCCGGGCTCGGCTGCGAAATGCGCCTGGGTGGCAGCGTCCCAACGGCCGTAGAAGAAGGGGGCGGCGGCATCGAAGTCGGCATCGGTGGGGGACCCGAACCAGATGGCCTCGTAGCCGGCACGAGCCGCCTCCCACCACGGCTCGGCCGCGCGCAACGCCACCACCTCCCGCCGGTGGTCCCCGGTGAAGTCGACGCCGAGGGCCCGGGCGCGGGCGGTGATCAGGCTGAGGGTGCGGATGCGGTGCGGATGGCGCGCCGCGTAAAGGATCGCCAGGTCCCCGCTCGCCGAGTGCGCCAGCACATCGACCCGCTCCCAGCCGAAGTGCCGTCTCAGCGCTTCGACGTCATCGACCTGACGGTCACAGCGGTAGGTCCCCGGATCGCCGGGAACGCCGGAGTCACCGGAGCCCCGCAGGTCGAGCATGACCAGCCGGCGCTGCCTCGACAGTCCACCGAGATCGCCCAGGTAGGCCGAGGCGCGCATCGGTCCGCCCGGCAGGCAGAGCAGTGGCTCGCCTTCTCCCCTCACGTGATAGGCGAGCTGTGTTCCGTCGGCGGCGGTGAACGTAGGCATGGCGCCATCCTCATCAGCGGCGACGATCACGGCAAGCACGTTTTACGAGCGGCTGGCGCTCTCGCACTCGCCGTTGCGGCCGGTTCCCGTGAGGCCCTCGCTGCGGTCGTACGGGTCGATCTCCTCGTCCCCGTCGGCCGTTGTGTGGTCCTCGGTGAAGGCGGGGGAGAGGAAGCCGAACACGTCGCAACCGCCGTTGGTCGTGTGCATCTTGTACGAGACGAAGGAGAAGGTTCCGGGCTTCGTCCGCACCTTCGACGGGTCGTCCCAGCTCAGCACCAGCTCACGGCGCACGATGGTGCGGGTGACCTCGTCGCTGCCGTCCTCGGCGCGTACGAAGGGGTAGACGAAGGTGACGTCGGCGGTCACTTCGAGGGCGCCGTACTTGCCTTCCTCGTACGAGAGACGGCCGCGCGTCTTGACGGTGCCGCCGACGAGTTCCACTTCGTCGGTGTGGTAGCGCGTGAAGAGGAGCAGGGGGTCGTTGTCCGGGGTCGGCTTCGCGAAGGACGTCGTGAGCAGGGGCTGAACGTCCGGCTGGTCGGGGCTGACCAGCGCGATCGCCGCCTCGGGTCGGTCACCGCGCAGCACGGCCGGGTCCAGGTTCGACGCCGTGAGGAAGTCGCGGGACTTCTTCAGCGCATCGGCGACCTGAGCCTCGTCCATCCAGCCCGTCGCCCGCGCCGCGGGCACATGGATTCCGTCCGCTCCGTCGGCCCACCGGGCGGCCGGGGAGCCCTTGAACGGCTCGTCCGGGGTGGGCCGTTCACCCGCTCTGTCCGCCGGCGCCGCACCGGGACGTGCGGACTCCGCGGCGAGCGGACGCTCCTCGTCCCCGCCGCCGAACCAGTTGCCGGAAAGGGCGCCGGGCGTGAGCGCCACGATCAGCGCGGCCACGGACAGGAGCAGCGCGGCCACCTGCCAGGCCTTGAACCGCCGCTGCCGGGGCGGCCGATGAGCGCGCCATGCCTCGGGACTGCCGGGGGCGTCGCGCAGCCGGTCCGCCACCATCCGGGCCCGCGCCGACGGTTCCTCGGGCGCGCCGGGGCTGCCGGCCTCGGCCTCGCGCAGGAAGCGTTCCCACTCCTCGTCCGGTATGGACGACTCACCCTTGTTCGTACCCAACTCCGGCCCCCTTCTTCCGCTGAGCGATGATGGCACAGGGGAAGAAGGGGCCGGAGAGGTCTGTGCGGTCAGGCTTCGCGCTGCACGATGACGAAGGCGGCGCGAGCCGCCGACTCGTCCGCGCGCTGCCATACGCCACTGACCTGACCGCCCTCCCCGGGAGCGAGCACTCGCGCAAGCCGGAGCGCGGCACCGCTCGTCAGGCGCACCTCGGTGGCGTCCGCGGAATCGGCGACGGACTCGATCGCCGCCGCCCCGAGCGGGGCACCCTCGTACGAGACCTGGATGTCCCGGTCCTCCTGATCGCTGACGCTCTGCGCCTGCGCCTTGGCGCGTCCGTCGATCAGCGACGCCAACTCGGCGACCAGGACCGGGTCATGGCACCCGTCGTAGACCCACCGCTTGCCGAGCACGCCGTGCTCCGTGGTGCCGATGAGAGCCTCGTCCGCGCCTTGCAGCGGCGCGCCGCGATAGGCCATCGGGACGAGATACGAGGCCTCTGCATCGTTGACGACCATGAACTCGATCCCGACCTCGCCCTCCGGGTCGTCGAGCCGGAAACCGCCCGCCTTGGCGAGCAGCGGCGCCTCGGGCCCGCCCCGGTACCAGGGCCGTCCGGGCAGCCACTCCGTGAGCAGCTCCAGCTTGGTCGGCTTGAGCGTCGTGTGATGGATCTCGGCCATACGGCGGTGTCCTCCAACGGGTTGGGCTGGGCTTCGCTGTGACCAACCTTTTCACCGGGCTGATCCATTCCGGCTCGGAGGGTGGACCCGAAGGGTCTTGAGCACCTCACCGATCCGGATCTTGAGCAGCCCGCGGAGCAGTATCTTGAGGCCCCCGGCCGTCCGTGGAGCGGGGCGGGTGAGGCGGTCGGGTGCAGCCGGGGGCGGAAAGCATGGACGAGGTAGGGGCCGAACTCGGCGAGCGGGTGTCGGCGGACGTGGCCAAGGCGTGGCTGACAGGGCTCGGCTCCAACCCGGCCGCACCTGCGGAGGTGTTGGTGCGGCTCCTGGACACGCGCCACACGAGATTCCTGTGGCACCGTGACGTCCCCGAGGCCGTACTGGACGCGGCCGTGGTGTACCCGTCGAAATGGGCGTGGGGGGCCGCCGCCGAATCGGGCCGGCTCTCCGCCGCCCAGTGGGAGCGCCTGCTCGCCCACACGGTGGGACTGCCCGAGCACGCACTCCTCGTCGAGATGGCGCAGACCCCATCCGTGCCCGGCTGGCCGGGCCCCAGGATCGGCATCGAACCTCCGCCTCATGAAGGCGCGCAGCCCCCGGCGACGCCCAAGGAGATCGCTGCCTGGGCCGACGCGGTTCCGGACATCCCGCCGGGCGACCGTACGTATGCCCTGTGGTGGATCGCCGCTCTGCACGACCGGCCGGAAGCCATGCGTCAGCTGGTGGCTTCGAGCAACCTCCGGATCCGAAGGAGCATCGCCCGCGCCCGCAGGCTGCCCCCGGACGTAGTCGACGTGCTGGCCACCTGCGAGGACAAGGTCGTGCACCTCTTCCTCGCCGAGTCCTGCGACGACGCACCGCCCGAGCTGCTGCTCGACGTGTGGACCTGGTGGTCCGGCAGCCTCTCCTTCCCCGGCCGCCCCCGCAACCACCCCAACTTCCCGCGCGACGGGCTGCTGCGCTTCGCCGACGACCCGCGCCCGCGCGTGCGGCTGCTCGCCCTCGACGACTCCGAGTCGCCCGCAAGCCTGGTCGAGCGGTTCACGCACGACACCGACCCGGACGTACGCAGGCGGGCGGCCGAGGACCCCCGCCTCCAGCCGGCATCCGCCGCCCGGCTCGCCGACGACTCCGAGTGGCGGGTCCGCCGGTGCGCCCACAGGAACCCCGTGCTCCCGCGCGCCGTTCTCGTACGGCTGCTCCAGGACGAGGCGAGCGCCGAAGACGCGGCGCAGAACCCGGGCATCCCCGTTCCCGCGATGCACCGCATGATCGCTACGGCCGTCCGCCACGAGCGCCCGCCCCGCAAGCGGTAGCCCCGCGATGAGTTTCCGGGATGCCACCGGTCTGTCTTCCTGAGGGGGCCACAGGGGCCCGCGCTCAACGAGGGCCGCGCAGGCCCACCGACAACCGGGAGCGGTCATGGGCAAGGTCGTCATGCAGAACGTCGTCTCCGTGGACGGATTCATCGCCGACAGGAACGACGACGTGGGTCCGCTCTTCGAGTGGTACGGGAACGGCGACACGGATCTGGGCGGTCCGGGTCTGAAGGTGTCCAAGACCTCCGCCGCGTATGTGCAGCCGCTGTGGGACTCCCTGGGGACCCTCGTGATCGGGCGGCGCCTGTTCGACATGACCAACGGGTGGGAGGGCAAGGCGCCCGCCGGTCAGCACGTGGTGGTCGTCTCGCACCGGCCCAAGCCGGAAGGCTGGCACCCCGAAGCCTCGTACCACTTCGAAGGAGACGTAAGGAGCGCACTGGCCAAGGCGCAGGAACTCGCGGGGGAGAGGCCCGTGGGCGTGGCGGCCGGCGACGTGGGCGGTCAGGCCCTCGCACTCGGGCTCGTGGACGAGGTCGCCATGGACGTCGTGCCGGTCGTCTTCGGCTCCGGCAAGCGCTTCTTCGGCTCGGTCGACTCCCAGCACCTCCTGGAGGACCCGCACGTCGTCATCCAGGGCGACCGGGTGCTGCACCTCTGCTACCGCGTGCGCCGATGAACACACCGAGGTGCTCTCGCATACGCCGATGAGCACATAGAGGTGCTCCTGCGTACACCGATGAACACACCAAGGCCGGAAGGTGGACACGCGTAGAGCGCCCTCTTGCCAACGCCCTGGAACAAGTCCACGATGGTCGCTTCCCGGTGGCCCCGGCCGGCGGACTCGCCCCGGAATCACGGGTCTTGGACGCGGGCTTTGAACCAGGAGCACCAGCATGGACTTCGGACTCGTTCTGCAGACCGACCCGCCGGCCGCGCACGTCATCAGCCTGATGAAACGGGCCGAACGCAACCGCTTCCGCTACGGCTGGACCTTCGACTCGGCCGTGCTCTGGCAGGAGCCGTTCGTGATCTACAGCCAGATCCTGGCCCAGACGCAGCGGCTGACCGTCGGCCCGATGGTCACCAACCCCGGCACCCGCACCTGGGAGGTCACCGCCTCCACCTTCGCCACGCTCAACGACATGTACGGCAACCGCACGGTGTGCGGGATCGGACGCGGTGACTCGGCGATGCGGGTGGCCGGGCGCAAGCCCAACACCCTCGCGCGGCTCGGCGAGGCGATCGACGTGATCCGTGATCTGGCGGAGGGCCGCGAGGCCCAAGTCGACGGCGCCGCCGTGCAGTTGCCGTGGGTGCGGAACGGGAAGCTGCCCGTCTGGATGGCGGCGTACGGGCCGAAGGCGCTCGCGCTCGCCGGGCAGAAGGCCGATGGCTTCATCCTCCAGCTCGCCGACCCTTTCCTCACCGAGTGGATGGTCCGCGCCGTGCGCGACGCCGCCACGGCGGCGGGCCGCGACCCCGCGGACATCAAGATCTGCGTCGCCGCACCCGCCTATGTGAGCGACGACCTGGCGCACGCCCGCGAGCAGTGCCGCTGGTTCGGCGGCATGGTCGGCAACCACGTCGCCGATCTGGTGGCCCGCTACGGAGAGCACTCGGATCTCGTCCCCGAGGCGCTCACCGCGTACATCAAACAGCGCGAGGGCTACGACTACAGCCACCACGGCCGCGCCGGAAACCCCTCCACGGACTTCGTCCCCGACGAGATCGTCGACCGCTTCTGCCTGCTCGGACCGGTCGAGGCCCACCTCGAAAAGCTCCGCACGCTACGGGAGTTGGGCGTCGACCAGTTCGCGGTGTACGCGATGCACGACGCGCGCGAGCAGATCATCGACATCTACGGCACCGAGATCATCCCCGCGCTGCAGGGCTGAGCCCGGAAAGCCGCCGCACCCCCCACACCGCGAGCCCCGCGGCCACGACGGGGGCGACGCGACGGGTGAGGATCCCGTTGCTGTCGCTGCCGATGCCATGGCCGGGCAACAGTCCGATGCGCATGGTCAGTTCACGGTTGGCGAGATCGCGGAGGGTGGAACGGAGCTGGTCGAACGTCGAGTTGGCGGCGAGGATCAGCTCCAGGGTGCGGCGGGCCGCCTGCTCGCGGGAGAGCATGTCGCGGGCGATCTCGACCATGACGTCGGTCAGGGCGTCCTCGAACACGTCCAGCGCGGACAGTTCGGGGGCGACCAGGCGTACGGAGCCCTCGATATTCGTGATCGACTTGCCGAGCATGCCCACCATGGGGCTCGTACGGATACCGCGCTGGGCCGCGCAGCGCAGGACCTGGGTGAGAGCGACTCCGAAGTCCAGATCCTCGAGAGCCGCCGAGGTGATCAGGGGGACGAGCCGTGTCATGTCCTCCTGGAAACCCAGGAGATCGGCGAACGGGGTCGCCCGGCCCATCTCCGTCCAGGCGGAGGCGAGACCGCGGGCGTCGTTCTGGGCCAGGCTGGTGAGCGCCATGATGCCCAGCGACCCCAGATTGCGGTCGATCCGGCCGACCATGCCCCAGTCGATGAGGGTGGCGCCGTGCTCGGGGTGGACGAAGATGTTCCCCGGGTGGGGATCGGCGTGGAACATCCGCTCCACGAAGTAGCCCCGGTACATGAAGGTCAGCAGGTCACGGCCGATCCTGCGGCGCTGCCTTGCCGAGAAGGCCGACAGATCGGCCTGGTTGAGGGCCTCTCCCCGGGCCATGCTCTGCAGCAGCACCCGCTCGGTCGCGAGGTGCACCTCGGGGATGTGGATGCCCTTGAAGTCCTGTGCCATCCGCTGCCCTTGGGCCATGTGCTTGGCTTCGGTCGTGAAGTCCAGCTCGGGCTGCATACAGTCGAAGATCACCTGAAGCGTCGCCTCGACATCGAGGACGGAGCCGATACGGGGCACGGCATGGCCCGCGAATCTGGCGCCGCGCCGCAGGTACGCCATGTCGGCGTACACACGGGCCCGGGTGCCGGGCCGCATCACCTTGAGCACGGCGCAGCGGCCGTCGGCGAGCACCACGCGGTAGACCTGGGCGAGGGAGGCGGATCCCAGCGGGGATTCCGTGTCGATCTCACGGAATCTCGCGGCCCAGTGCGGGCCGAGTTCCTGCCGCAGGACCGGTTCGAAGACCTCGAACGGCTCGGTGTGCACCGAGTCCTGGAGCCCGGTCAGTTCGGCGAGCACGGCATCGGAGACGACATCGGAACGGGTGGCGAGGATCTGGCCCACCTTCACCCAGAACGGCCCCAGACCCTCGATCACCTCGCGGATGCGGCGGGCCCGCCGCTGCTGCCGGGCCAGCTCGGCGTGCTCGACGCCGATGCGCTCGCGCGAGGTGAGCACATCGGCGACGAGGAGGGTCATCAACTGCGCGACCTTGCGGCTGCGCCCGCGGATCATGGCGTACGCCCGGCGTCGGGACGGGCACCGAGCAGGCCGGACAGGACGGACAGCCCGGGCGGCAGTCCGGGCAGCCCCGGCAGTCCGGGCAGCCCCGACAGGACGCCTTCCGTCGGCACTTGCGCCGATACGACCTCGAGCAGGAGCTCGACGGTGCAGTCGCGGCCCGTCGTCTCGTGCCGCACCCGTACCCGCTCGCCCGCCCGCAGCAGGGCCGCGAACTCCGCCGTACCGGTCTCCTTGCCACCCGCCCCGAGATCGAGGAGCCGGCCATCCGCCGTACGGATCAGCACCCGCAGTGGCCGGGGATCCCGTGCGCCCATGGTCCGCATCACTTGCCCTTCGTCGTGTCCGCGCGGCTGCCGGCCCACGGCCGCATCGCTGGAGTGTCCGGGTCTCACGAGCGGCCGAACAGCCGCGTGGCCGCCTCCGCATCGGCGCGGACGGTGAAGAACTGCCCCAGCGCATCGAGGAATTCGGTCTTGGTGATCTGCCCGTCACCGTCACGGTCGATCTCCCGGAACCCGCGGGCGAGATCGTCCGGGTGCAGCTTGGGGCCGAAGACCCGGCGGTACTCCGCCAGGTCCAGACACCCGCTGTGATCGGTGTCGGCCGCGTCGAACACCGCGGCCATGGCGGAGAGCAGCCCCGAGGGCGCCTCCGCGGCGGGCCCCGCCGTCGCCCCCGCCACGAACTCCTCGCGGGAGACCCGGCCGTCGCCGTCCGTGTCGAGTGCGGTCAGTTGCGCCCACCATGCGTCGAAGGCGTCGTAGACCCGCTGTTCGGCCCCTTCGGTGAGGTCGAGCGGCCAGCACACCGAGCGCACCATGGCCTGCAGATCCTCACGGGTGAGGTAGCCGTCGCCGGTCTGGTCGAGCACATCGTCGAAGAACCGTCGCACGCGGACCGGACGCGCATCACCCACGCGGGGCGCCGGCATCGCGCCGCGCCGGCGCGCCTGCCGGGGCACTACGGGCCGGCCGCCGATGGCGGCAGCCGCGAGCGGCAGAAACCGCCACCGCACGGGCAGGCCGGCCAGGCACCACCGCGCCGTACGGTGCAGCAGCCAGGACAGGGCACGGTCGCGGCGCCGTGCGGGCAGCCCCAGCCGGCCGGCGTACGCAGCGGGGAGATCGGCCCGCAGCACGGAACCCATCACGGACTCGGCGAGCGAGCACACGGCCTTCCACAGCGGTGCCGGGCACCAGGACAGCCAAGGCGGCAAGGGCAGGTCGGCGTACAGGGCGCCCAGGAGATGACGGACCTCGGGGTTGTCCTCGAGCACGTCGACGACCATGGAGTCGACATAGCTGCGGCACTCCGCCACATCCCGCGGGACGGCGCTGTCGGCCATGCCGAACGACAGCATGATCGCCCGCCACTCGTCGTAGAGCTGCGCCTCCTGGGCCGGGGTCAGGGGCCTGCCGCCGAGGCGCTCCATCGTGACCATGGCGTCGAAGAGCGTGACCGCGATCCAGGTGCGGCTCGCGTCGTCCAGGCCGTCGTATACGCGGCCTTGTTCGTCGGTGCCGTTGATGTGCCGGTGCACGCGGCGGATCCGGGCGAACTCGCGCTCCCTGGTGACCTTGTCGCCGTAGGTGAGGCGCTGCAGGCTCTCCAGGGTGAGTTCGAGCCGGCGCAACGGCCGGGTCCGGTAGGTGGAATGACGGGCGAGCGCCGCTCCGCCGGCGGGCAGCGCGGCCTCGAGGACCAGCGCCCTGCCGGTCACGAGGAGCATTCTCCGCCGGCCCAGCAACCGCCAGCAAAGGGATCCGGGACCGGGTAGGGAAAGGTCACTCACGCGATACCTCCAGTGGCGGCGATTCATCCGGCGAACGGGGACTTCCTGCGCACCCCGGACCCTTCGGAAACACGACGCGAATTCATGGATCGGCCAACCCCCGCTCCTTTTCAGGGGATTGGCTCGCGCAACAGAACTCGATCGAGTGATGCCCTGCCGCAATTCCCGCCAAATGTCCGGTGCGGGAATGGAGATGATGCGGCCCGGGTAGCCCGGAATGGTCCACGGGGGGAACATCGAAGCCACGAGACGGATGTACATGTTCGACGCGCACGTCATGGAAACGCTGAAGAGCACGAGCCGCACCTTTTTCCTGCCGATCATGCGTCTCGACGGGGAGTTACGGGACACCGTCGCGGCGTACTACCTCGCCAACCGGGCCCTGGACCAGATCGAGGACCACCCGCGTCTGACGCCCGAGGCCAAGATCGCCCTGCTGGGCGGAGTGAGCCGGCTGCTGCAGGAGGAAGCGTTCACCGAGGGGCAGGTCGACCGTCTCTTCCACCCGTTCCGCGACCGACTGGAGCCGGTCACCCTGCGCTTCCACGAGTGGGCCGTGCAGCTCCCGCCGCGTGATGTGGCACCCCGCCTGTGGGACTCCTTGGCGACGCTGGCCGACCGCATGGCCGAGTGGGTGCGTGCCGACTTCCGTATCGACGACGAGTCGGACCTCGACCGCTACACGTTCGCGGTGGCGAGCTCCATCGGCATCACGCTGTCGGATCTGTGGAGCCGCTACGCCTCGGTGGTCACGCGCTTTCCCGAGGCCGTCGCGTTCGGACGTGCGGTGCAGGCGGCGAACATCGCCTGGAACCACGAGGACGATCTGTCCCGAGGCGTGGACTTCTTCCCCGCCGGCTGGACCACCGACGACATGTGCCGCTACGCCCGCAGGCACCTGCCCGCGGCCGAGGCGTATGCCGCGTCCCTGCCGGCCGGGCCGATCAGGGATTTCTGCTCACTCACCCTGGACATCTTCCGCGCGACGCTGTCCGCGCTCCAGGAAGGAAGTCCCCTGGACCGGAAGACCGTCACCGCGCTCGCGGACCGGTATGCCGTATCCGATTGATACGGACTCTCCACCGATTCCGCCGTACCGAGACGAATGCAGAGCACCACGGGAGGAATGCATGGACAACACCGAAGCGCGCGCCCTTTTCGCCCGGATCAGAGCCGCCGGAGAATATGTCGATCCCGATGAACTCGACGCGATCTGGGCCCAGTTGGAGTGCGTGCGGCCCGAGGAGATCCTGGGCAGCTGGCGGGGCAGCGAGTTCGACACGGGCCACGTCATGAACGGGCAGCTGGATTCCGTCGAGTGGTACGGAAAGACTTTCGTCTCCCTGCTCGACGTCAAACCGCTGATGTGCCGCGACGGCGACGGCGTGCTCTATTCGCACGTCGAACTCGGCAAGGGCGAAGCCAGCCTGTGGTCCGTGGAGTTCCGGGGCGAGACCACCGCGACCATGGTCTACGACGGACAGCCGGTCTTCGACCACTTCAAGAAGGTGGACGACGACACGCTCATGGGGATCATGAACGGGAAGGGCGTGCTCGACCAGGGCCGGCACTTCTACTTCTCGCTCGACCGGGACTGACGAAGTGTCCCGGCCCCGCCCGCTCCGGACCTGGCGGAGGCTGCGGACGGCGGGGGCGCTGTTCGCCTGCACGGCCGCCGTGAGCGTTCCCCTCTTTTCCGTGTCACCGGCGCTCGCGCAGGCTGCCGCGCCCGCCGAGGCCCGCCCGCGCGTCGTCGCCCCCGGTGTCGCTCCGGCGGACGGCTGCGGCTCTACGGGCGCCGACCTCGATCTGGCCGAACTCGGCCGGATCGCACGGGAACGGGACGTGGAGGACGCCGTGCGAGCCGCCTGCCGGTCCACGCCTGCCCCACCGCCGCCCGTAGCGCCGAGGAAGGCGCCCCGGCCCGCCGCGCCGCCCCCGCAGCCCCCAAAACCCGCGGCACCTCCGGAATCCGCGGCGCCTCCGGAACCCCCGCCGTCGACCCTCACCCCCACTCCCGAACCCGTCATCCCCCGCGCCTACCGGGGCGCCCCCGGCAAGAAGGAACCCGAGGGCCAGCCGCTCACGTCGAAGGCTCTGCTGCTCGTCGCCCCGGCCGTACTCGCCGCCGCCGCGCTCGGCGCGGGCCGCGGCCGCCGCTGATCCGCACGCACGCCCGCAGCTGACACCCCGCCTCACGTACCACCCCCCCCAGAAACCGGAGACGGTCATGCCACCTTGGCTTGTGATGCTCTGCGCCGTGGCCGCGATCGGCGCGGTCATCTACCTCACCACCGGACTCGTCCAGCGCCGCGTCGGCGAGGACGACGACCCCTCGCAAACCCCCGATGTCATCGAGTACATGACGATGATGATCGGCGTGGTCTACGCCATCGTGCTCGGCCTCGCCATCGCCGGAGTCTGGGAAGCCCGCGGCACCGCCCAGGGCGTCGTCGACACCGAGGCCCAGGCGCTGCACGAGGTCTACGAACGGGCCGAGGTCTACCCCGAAGCCGAGCGTTCGGCGATCCGGCAGAGCGTGGACGCGTACGTGACGTACGCGGTCCGCACCGAGTGGGCGCACCTGGCCGAGCGGCACCGGCTGACGGAGGAGGGCAACCGGCTGTTCACGGCCGTACGCCACACCGTCCAGGACAGTGAGCCACGCAATGAACTGCAGGGGCAGGCGTACGCGCCGATGACCGACCAGGTCGCCATCGCGGACGACGCACGTGCCGCCCGCCTGGCCGCGGCCGCACCCACCATGCCGGGCGTGGTGTGGCTGGGGCTCGTCACCGGGGCGCTGGTGTCGATCGGTATGGTCTTCGCCCTGCAGATCCGGCGTACACCAAGGGAGTTGGTGGTCGCGGGCCTGTACTCGGCGCTGTTCGCCTTCCTCCTCTATCTGATCTGGGACATGGACACGCCCTTCAGTCGCTCGATGGCGATCGGGGCGGACGCGTTCCTGCAGCGGTTCCCCGGAGCCGGCGGCTGAACGCACGGGTGCGGTCCGGTGAACCGGTGGGTGCGGGGCGCGTGCGGTCCGGTGAACCGGTGGGTGCGGGGCGGGTGCGGTCCGGTGAACCGGTGGGTGTAGGCCGGGTGCCGGGCGGGCAGTTTCCGGCATCGACCCCGTGTCGTCACGGCAATCCTCAAGAGGAATGGACCGGACATGACGTACGCGAACCCTGCACCCAGAGACAGTGAACCGGCCGTCCCCCCCGCCACCCAGACCGTCACCGCCGACGGTCAGGTCGAACTCACCGCCGGTGCCTATCCGGACGACAGCCCGTACGCCAATGACGACCTCAAGCCCGTGCCGGTGGCCGACCGGCACTGGACCACGTACAACTTCGCCGCGCTGTGGATCGGCATGGCGCACTGCATCCCGTCCTGGACTCTGGCCTCGGGCCTGATCGCGCTCGGGATGGACTGGAAGCAGGCGGTGTTCACCATCGCCCTCGCCAATGTCCTCGTCCTCTTCCCGATGCTGCTCACCGGGCACGCGGGACCGAAGTACGGCATCCCGTTCCCGATCCTCGCCCGCGCCTCGTTCGGTATCCGCGGCGCCAACCTGCCCGCCCTGCTGAGGGCCGCGGTGGCCTGCGGATGGTTCGGCATCCAGACCTGGATCGGCGGCCAGGGGATCTTCGTGCTCCTGGACAAGCTCTTCGACGGCTCGCTGGCGAGGACCGGAGTGATCGGCGGCCAGCCCTGGGCGCTGTGGCTCTGCTTCGGGCTCTTCTGGCTGCTCCAACTCGCCATCATCCACCGGGGCATGGAGACCCTGCGGCGCTTCGAGAACTGGGCGGCGCCCTTCGTCCTGGTCGGCGCGCTCGTGCTTCTGATCTGGATAGCCGACAAGGCGGGCGGTTTCGGCCCGCTGCTCGACCAGCCCTCCACGCTCGGCTGGGGCGCCGACTTCTGGCCCGTCTTCTTCCCCGCCCTGATGGGCATGATCGGCTTCTGGTCCACCCTCAGTCTCAACATCCCCGACTTCACCCGCTTCGGCCGCGGTCAGCGCGCCCAGGTCTGGGGCCAGACACTCGGCCTGCCGACGACGATGACGCTCTTCGCGCTGATGTCGGTCCTGGTGACCTCGGGCTCGCAGGCCATCTACGGCGAACCGATCTGGGAGCCGATCCCGCTCGCCGCCAAGGCCGACAACGCCTTCGGGCTCGTCTTCGCCCTGATCACCGTCCTCGTGGCCACGATCTCCGTGAACCTCGCGGCCAACGTCGTCTCACCCGCGTACGACCTCTCCAACCTGGCGCCGCGCTTCATCAGCTTCCGAACGGGCGCCCTGATCACGGGTGTTGTGGGCGTGCTGATCTTCCCGTGGGAGCTCATCTCCACGCCCGAGTTCTACATCTTCGTCTGGCTGGGCGTGGTCGGCGGTCTGCTCGGCACCGTCGCGGGCATCCTCATCACTGATTACTGGCTCGTGCGCCGCACCCGGCTCGCGCTGCGCGAGCTGTACGTGAAGGAGGGCAGCCGCTACTGGTACAGCGGCGGCTGGAACTGGCGCGCCGTCCTCGCGTTCACGGTCGGCGCGCTGCTCGCGGTCGGCGGCTCGCACTCGGCGCCCGGCAAGGGGCCGTTCCCCGAGGACGGACTGATCCCGTTCCTCGAGCCGCTGTCGGATTACGGGTGGGCCGTCGGCCTCGCCTCGGCGGCGGTGCTCTACCTGGCGCTGTCGTCCGGTCGCCGTGAGGCCGAGGCGTAGGCGAGCGCCTCGTCCAGGATCTCCAGGCCCAGGGCGAGCTCCTCCTCGGTCGCGGTCAGGGGCGGCGCGATACGGAACACGCCGCCCATGCCCGACAGTTGCACGATGTTCATATGCAGGCCGAGCTCCAGGCAGCGGCGCGTGACGCGGGCTCCCAGATCGTCCGAGCTCTCCTTCGTCGTACGGTCCACGACGAGTTCGAGCCCGGCGAGCAGCCCGCGGCCGCGGATGTCGCCCACGACCTCGTGCCGGTCCGCCAGCTCTTCGAGACCCTTGCGCAGATACGTACCGAGGGAGCGCGCCCGTTCGTCGAGACCGTCGCGGACCAGGACGTCGAGGACCGTGTTGCCGACGGCGGCCGGCAGCGGATCGGAGACGTGGGTGGTGAAGAACAGGAACCCGCGCTCGTACGCCTCTTGCTCGATCTCCGCGCTGGTCACGACGGCCGCCAGCGGCAGGCCCGCGCCGAGTGTCTTGGAGAGCGTCAGGATGTCGGGCACGATGCCGTCGCGCTCGAAGGCGTACCAGGAGCCGGTGCGGCACAGGCCCGTCTGGGCCTCGTCGAGGATCAGAAGCATGCCGCGCTCGCGGCACTTGGCCTGCAGCGCGCCGAAGTAGCCGGCGGGCGGCTCGATGATGCCGCCCGAACTGAGCACCGGCTCGACGATGCAGGCGGCGAGGCTGCCCGTGGACTGCGCGTCGATCATCCCGAAGGCGAAATCCAGTTGGCGCCGCCAGTCCAGGGTGCCGTCCGGTGCGGTGAAGTCGGGGCGGTACGCGTTCGGCACGGGGATGGCGAAGTTGCCCGGCGCGGACGGGCCGTAGCCCTTGCGGCCCGCGCTGTACGTGGCGGACGCGGCGGCCTGGGTCATGCCGTGCCAGGAGCGGGCGAAGGACACGATCTCGTGCTTGCCGGTGACGAGCTTGGCCATTCGGATCGCGGCCTCGTTCGACTCCGCGCCCGTCGTCAGGAGCAGGGTCTTCTCCAGCGGCGCGGGCAGCGTTCCGGCGAGGCGACGGGCGAGGTCCACGACCGGGCGGCTGAGCATGCCGCTGTAGAGGTGGTCGAGGCTCGCCACCTGGCGGCGGACCGTCTCGACGATCTCCGGGTGGGAGTGGCCGAGGATGGCGCTCATCTGCCCGGAGGTGAAGTCGAGGATCCTCCGGCCGTCCGCGGTGTACACGAAACTGCCCGCGGCGCGCTCGATGATCTCGCGGGTGAACTCCCCTCCGTAGCGGACGAGATGACGGTCGGCGTGCGTCCAGAAGTCGGAAGCGGGCGTGTCTGACGATGAGTTGGCGTACATGAAAGCGCTCATGTCCTCGACCGTAGGTACGCCGCGAGCGTCGCGTCCATCTCACACTTCCGCCCTTCCTGTACGGCAGAACCGCACAAGAATGAGGGCGTGATGAACCCGTGGCGGCTCCGCCTGCTCAGTCAGCTGGACACGCTCGGTACGGTCCGCGCGGTGGCCCAGGCCGCGCATATGAGTCCGTCGAGCGTGTCCCAGCAGCTGGCCGTCCTGGAGTCGGAGACGCGTACGCAGCTGCTCGAACGCACCGGACGCAGGGTGCGTCTGACCTCGGCCGGGGTGATCCTGGCGCGCCGGGCGCGGGCGCTGCTCGACCACATGGACAGCGTCGAAGCGGAGCTGCGCGGCTTCGGCGAGGAGCCCTCGGGGCTCGTACGGCTCGGCGCCTTCCAGAGCGCGATCCACAGCATGGCGGTGCCCGCGGTGACCCTGCTCGCCCGCGAACATCCGCATCTGGACGTCGAGTTGCTCGAACTCGAACCGCACGCCAGCGTGCCCGCGCTGCGGGTGGGCGACGCCGATCTGGTGATCACGACCACGGACTTCGACGAACTGCCGCTCGGCCCCGACCTCGACTTCGTGCCCCTGGCCACCGATCCGGTCCTCGTGGTCCTGCCGGTCGGTCATCCCGCCGCGGCCGGACGCGGGCCCGTCGACCTCGCCGCGCTCGCGGACGAGTCCTGGGCCTTCGACATCCCCCAGTCGTACATGGCGAATCTGACGCTGCGGCTGTGCCGGCAGGCGGGCTTCGAACCGCGCGTGGTGTGCCGCTTCAGCAACTACCTCATGTCCCTGCAGCACGTCGAGGCCGGCCTCTCGATCACCCTCCTTCCCGGCCTCGCGGTGGACCCGCGCTACCGCGTGACGACGCGCCCGCTCGCCACCCCGGTCAGCCGCCGCATCACCGCGGCCCAGCGCAGCGGCATGCCGCCGCGGGCGGCGGTGCGTGCGGTACTCGACGCGTTGCGGGGGCTGCCGGGGTCGTCCGGGTCGCCCGGGTCGCCCGGGTCGCCCGGGTCGCCCGGGCCGTCCGGGACGCAGGCGGAGGCGCGCGGGTGAGCGCTCGGTCCTGCCGCCCGGCTCAGCCGCGAGCCGGCCGCTCGGGGCAGCCCTGAGCCCGCTGCTGGGCTCAGCCCCGAACCCGCTGCTCGGCGCCGCCCCGCAGATCCGCGAGCGCCTGGTCGAGTGCGGCCCGCAGATGGTGGATCTCGCCGGTCGTCTGCAGGATGATCACCCCGCCCTGGACGGCCGCGAGCAGCGCGGCGGACCGCTGCTCCACATTCACCTCGGCGGGGAGCCTGCCCGCCGCCTGCAGCGCGCGGATCCCCTCGGCCAGGCTCTCCTGCCAGCGCCGCAGCAGTTCGACCACGATCGCCCGCGCCCCCGGGGTCGAGCGCCCCACCTGGAAGAACAGAGCCCCCAGCGGGCACTGGTCCCCCTGCTTCTCGTAGCGCTCGATCACCGCGTCCCGCCAGCGCTGCCAGGCGGCCCAGCTGTCCAGGCGGCCCAGATGCGGCTGCTGGTCGTCGAGCACGCGGTCCGCCTCGAACTGCGCGACGGCGAGCAGGAGTTCGTCCTTGCCCGCCGGGAAGTAGTGGAACAGCTGGCTCTTGCTGGTCCGCGTGCGGGCCATGATGTCCTCGAGCGTCACCACGGCGACACCCAGCTCGCGCAGCACCGCGGCGGCGCCCTCGATGATCCGCGCCCGGGTGGAGTGCCCCTTGGCCGTCAGCTGCCTGCTCACGTACACCTCCTGGAATGGACCGGTCAGTCCAGACTATGAGACCTGGCCCGGCGCGACGGGACTGCGGCGTCAGGCGCGCACACAGCCGCGGCGGGACTGCGGCTCAGGCGGCGATGACGGCCGCGGCGGTCCGGCCGCCGTCGACGTCGAGGACGATGCCCTGCACGAAGGAAGCCTCGTCGGCGGCCAGATAGACCGCGGCGTGTGCGATCTCCTGCGGGGTGCCCATCCGTCCCGCGACGGTGCCCTTCATCATCACCTCACCGGGGTGCACCTCGCCCGGGGCCGGGGTGAGCACCACGCCCGGAGAGATCGCGTTCACCCGTACCCCCTGCGGTCCGAACTCGGCTGCCCAGGCCCGCGTCAGGGTCTCCATCGCGCCCTTGGTGGAGCTGTACAGGGCGCCGACGGGAACGGCCAGACGCGCGATCCACGACCCCAGGTTGATGACGGCGCCGCCGCCGGCCCGCGCCATGGCGGGGGCGACGGCCGCGGTCAGGAAGAAGGGAGCCTTGACGTTGACCGCGTAGACCTCGTCGAAGGTCTGCTCGCCCGTGTCAGCGGTGGTGTCGCCCGGATAGACGCCGGCGTTGTTCACCAGTACGTCGATCCCGCCGCCCAGGACGTCGCTCGCCTCCCGGGCGAGCTGCCGCGAGGCGGCCGCGCTGCCGTCCAGGTCCGCGCGGACGAAATCGGCGCGGCCGCCCCGTGCGCGGATGGCCGCGACCACATCCCGGCCCCGTTCGGCGCTGCGGCCGGAGACGATCACGTGCGCCCCCTCCGCGGCGAAGGCCTCCGCGATGGCCCGCCCGATGTTGCTGGTCGCCCCGGTCACCAGGGCCCGCTTGCCCTCAAGCCGCTTGGACATCTTCTGCTCCGTCGCTCGATCCGCACTGTGCACCCGGGGCGCGCCGCGTCGGCGGCCGGGATGCGCCCTGATGGCCAGGGCGCATCCCACTGTGCGCCGACAGAAATGGACCCTCAAGTCCAGAAAACGAGGGTCACCGCGCGACCGTCGAGGCGCCGTCCAGGGGCTGGGGGAGGAGCGGTCAGGCCGGCCGGATCCCCGCCGCGGACAGCCGCCCGAGGACCGATTCCCAGGCCGGATCGACCGGCGCGAGGCCGTGGCCGCCCACGCCGACGTCCTTGAATCCGCTCGACGTGGCCACGCACACCACGGGCCCTTCGACCTCGGGCGCCGCCGCCCGCAGGCCCGCGAGCCCCGCCGCCGCGGAGAGCTCGCACCACAGGCCCTGCGCGGCCAGTTCGCTCTGCGCCGCCTTGAGCTGGGCGTCGTCGACGAGCAGAGGGTCCCCGCCGCTGCGTTCCAGTGCCAGGACGCCGCGGTAGCTGTTCACCGGGCAGTCGATGCCGTACGCGTCCGTGGCGCCGACGGGCACACGGGTCGCGGGAACACCCTGGCGGACGGCCGCGGCGAGAGGGCCGCCCGTGCGGGGCTCGCAGCTGTACAGGCGCGGGACGCGGTCGGTCAGACCGAGCTCCCGCAGCTCCGCGAAGCCCTTCCCGATGCCGAAGAGCAGCTCGCCGTAGCCGGTCGGCACGAACACCGCGCCCGGTACGCCGAGTTCGGCGACGATCTCGTACGCGACGGTCTTGTAGCCCTCGGGTCCGAAGGAGCTGCCCGTGTGGAACGGGGTGAGATTGCTGACGGGGAAGTAGCCGAACTCCTCCACGATGCGTTCCGTCAGCGGCCAGCGCTCCTCGGCCGGGACGGGCAGCACGACCGCGCCGTACGCGCTGAGGAACGAGGCGACGGCGGGCGGCAGTCCGGCCGATCCGAGCACCACGCAGCGCAGCCCGGCGCGGGCCGCGTAGGCGGCCGCCGACGCGCCGTGGTTGCCCGAGGAGGCCACCACGATGCCGGGAGCGCCGGCCCCGAGCGCCGCGCTGACCGTGCACCGGTTCAGACGGTCCTTGTGGCTCCAAGTGGGGTTCCGCGACTCGTCCTTGAGGTACACGCCCTCGCCGAGGTCGACCAGCGGAGTGCCGCCCTCGCCGAGCGAGGGAGCGAGCAGCGGCGGCAGCAGGGCACTCCAGCGGTCGAGCCCCGATCCGGCCCGCGTGAGGAAGTCCGCGGGCACCTGCGCATAGTCGTACTCCACGTCCACCGGATACGACATGTCCGCCGAACTGGTCCGCGGACACCCCCGGATCAGCGGAGGCCACAGCGGATAGCGGATGTCCGGGTCGGCGAGCGAGCGTTGGGCCTGGGCGAGCGATGCGGTGTCCGACATGGACCGGGAGTCTAGGCGGGCATGATCCCGGGCCCGCCCGCCGCTCGGCTCGCGGCGAGACCTTTCCGCACCGCGGCCGCCGTCCGGTCGAGCCGGTCGCGCTCGTGTACGCGCCAGTCCGCGTCGATACGGAAGGGGTCGCCCGCGAAGCGCGGGAAGACATGCAGGTGTACGTGGAACACCTCCTGGAAGGCGGCCTCGCCGTCCGCGAGAAAGAGATTGACGCCCTCGCACCGCAGCCCCGAGGCGCGCAGGGCTCCCGCGAGCCGGTGGGCCGCCCGCCAGACCTGGATGCCCGCTTCCTCCGGCAGATCCCCGAGGCCGGCCGAGTGCGCCTTGGGGATGACGAGGAGGTGACCCGGGGTGACCGGCTGGAGATCCATGAACGCGAGCACCGACGCGTCCTCGTACACGACGCTTGCCTCGGCCTGCCCCCGTGCGATGGCGCAGAAGACGCATCCGTCCTGTGTCATACGCGGTCCAGGCCGAACAGCGGCAGGCATTCCGTGAGGCCGTCCAGCTTGACCGGGATGTGCTCCTGGTACTGCCACTGCTCGGCGGTGAGGCGGAGCCGGTGCATGAGGGCCGGCTCTCCGCGTACGGCGTGGTGCTCGATGCCGTCGTCCCGGTAGCCGAGCTTGCGGGAGACCGCCAGCGAGGCCGCGTTGTGGTGCAGCGCGCCGGAGAGCGCGTGCCGGGCGCCGAGGCCGGCGAAGGCCAGGTGGAGGACGGCGGTGCGCATCTCCGTTCCCATGCCTCGGCCGTGGTGGCGCAGGCCCAGCCAGGATCCGGTGCTCACCTCGCGGCAGACCGCGAAGTCGCGGGCGCTGACGCCCTGCATGCCCACGACCGCGCCCTCGTACAGCACCACCAGGTTCAACACCCAGTTCTGCGGCTGCCATTCACCCCAGCAGCGCCAGTGGTACTGCAGTACATCGCGCGCCCGCTGCCCGGGCTCGGCATCCGTCCACGGCACGGTGAACGGCTGTACCGCGGGGTCGTGCACACCCTCGGCCGCCAGCGAGGCCAGTGCGCTGAGCTCGTCGGGACCCGGCAGCCGCAGCTCCAGGCGAGGCGTGGTGAGCCGGAGGCCGGCGAGGGGCCACTGGGTCGGTAAGCGCGGCGATGTCATGCCCGGAGATTCTTCTCGCCCACGGGCCGCCGGGGCCAGCGGATTTCCGTGCGCGGCCGCGCGGCAGCGGTGTCCGCGACACCGCCGCGCGGTAGACACGTTCCATGGGCGCCATGACGGTCTGGATGGACAGCTGGCAGATGGAGTGCTGCGGTACTCCTTTCCGTATCGGGGACCGGGTCGACTGGGCGGTGCGCGAGCCGGACCGCACGTGGCTGGCCGACGTGCTCGGTCCGCAGGCCGCCGGGGAGGTGGACGCGGCCGAGGGGCACCACGGCGACGTGGATCCGGCGACGGGACATCGGGCCACCGGCAGGGTGGTCGGCATCCGGTACGCGCACTGCCGCTACGCGCCCGCGCACGACGGTACGCGGCACGCGGTGCCGGGCAGCGGGACACTCACCCCGGTGAGTGAGGCGGAGCAGTGGGTGGAGGACCTGGGGGAGGCCAGGTTCGTCGGATACCTCGTACAGGTGGAACCGGAATGACCGGCCACGTGGCCGGCCTCAGCGCGCCGCGAGGCGGTTGAGCAAGGTCACCGTGCGGGCCAGCGACTCCCGTTCCGCCGCGGAGAGTTCGCCCTCGATCGCCTGGGCGAGCCAGCCCGCCCTGCGGCCGCGCTCCGCCTCCAGGGCGGCCCGCCCCGCAGGCGTCAGCTCGACCAGGGACTTGCGCTTGTCCGTGGGGTGCGCGCGGCGCGTGATGTGCCCCTGCTCCATGAGCAGCCCCACGGCCCGCGCCATGGACTGCGGACGTACGCGCTGGTCGGCGGCGAGATCGCTGGTGGTCATCGCACCGTCGCGGTCGAGGGCGCCGAGCACGGCCACCTGGCCGAGCGGGATCCGGTCCTCGTGCTTGACGCGCCGCGCGAGCTTGCCCATCGCGGTGCGCAGCTCGGCCGCGAGCGCGGCGGATTCCGGGGTGGGCATGCCCCAGCTTAACCCGGTGATCGGCAGCGAAGCTGTGCAGCCGAACTGCACAGCACAACTGAACAGCGAAACTGTACAGCAATGCTGTAGAGTTTCGAGCGTCGCCCCGGCCCAGCGCCACCGTCGTCGCACCCAGGCGGGCCGAGGCAGCCGACATCGGGAAGGGCAGCGATCCGCGCCATGAACCCCACGTCATCGATATCCACCCGCACCACCGTCTCCTCCGTCACCGCCCGTCAGATCCTCGACAGCCGCGGCAATCCCACCGTCGAAGTGGACGTCACCCTGGCGGACGGTTCGCTGGGCCGTGCCGCGGTCCCGTCCGGCGCCTCCACCGGAGCCCGTGAAGCGGTCGAGCTGCGCGACGGCGACCCGCGGCGTTGGCACGGCAAGGGCGTCACACAGGCCGTGGCCCACGTCAACGGCGAGATCGCGGAGGCTGTACGCGGCCGCGCGGCCGAGGACCAGTCCGGGCTCGACGCCGCACTGATCGCGCTCGACGGCACCCCGGACAAGTCACGCCTCGGCGCCAACGCCCTGCTCGGTGTCTCGCTCGCCGCCGCCAAGGCCGCCGCCGCGGCCCACCGGCTGCCGCTTTACCGCTACCTCGGCGGCGCCGACGCCCATCTGCTCCCGCTGCCGATGATGAACATCGTCAACGGCGGTGCCCACGCCGACAATCCGCTGGACTTCCAGGAGTTCATGATCGCCCCGGTGGGCTCGGAGACCTTCGCCGAGGCCGTACGGATCGGCTCGGAGGTCTTCCACACCCTGCGCCGCGACCTGCTCGCCGCCGGCCACGCCACGGGCGTGGGCGACGAGGGCGGATTCGCTCCGGAGCTGCGTACCGCGGAAGAAGCACTCGACTTCGTGGTCCGCGCGATCGAGCGGGCCGGCTACCGGCCGGGCGAGGACATCGGCCTCGTGATGGACCCGGCGTCCTCGGAGTTCTTCACGGACGGCGCCTACGACTACGCGGGCGAAGGCGTACGGCGCACGCCGGCCGAACACGCCGCCTACCTGGCCAAGTTGATCGACGCGTACCCGGTCGTCTCCATCGAGGATCCCATGGCCGAGGACGACTTCGACGGCTGGCGCGAACTGACCGCGCAGGTCGGCGACCGCTGCCAGCTCACCGGCGACGACGTGTTCTGCACGAACGAGACGCTGCTGCGCGAGGGCATCCGCACCGGCGTGGGCAACTCGATCCTCGTGAAGGTCAACCAGATCGGCACGCTCTCCGAGGCCCTGGCCACCGTCCGTACGGCGCACCGCGCGGGCTACACGGTCGTCATGTCGCACCGCTCGGGCGAGACCGAGGACACCACGATCGCGGACCTCGCGGTCGCGACGGGCTGCGGCCAGATCAAGACCGGCTCGCTGTCCCGCTCGGACCGTACGGCGAAGTACAACCAGCTCATCCGGATCGAGGAGGAGCTGGGGGAGTCGGCGCGCTACGCGGGCGCGGAGGTCCTGCGCCGCAAGTGACCCCGAGCGGTAGGTGAACACGGACCGGCGCGCACCGCCCCCACAGCGATGCGCGCCGGTGGTTCAGGACCCCGTCACTTCAGCCCCGTATGCGCCAGCCCTTCCACGAACTGCCGCTGCGCGAACACGAACACCGCGAGCACCGGGAACGCCGTCAGCGAGGCCGCGGCCAGCTGCACGTTCCACATCGGACCGCCGTACGCGTCCACGTACTGCGTCAGCGCCTGCGGCAGCGTGAACATCTCCGGGGTCGTCAGATAGACGATCGGCTCCAGGTACAAGTTCCAGCTGTGCAGGAAGGTGAAGATCGCCACCGCGGCCAGCGCAGGGCGGGCCAGCGGCATCGCGATCCGCCAGTAGATGGCGAAACGGCCGAGACCGTCCATCCGGGCCGCCTCCTCCAGCTCGCCCGGCAGCGCGAGGAAGAACTGCCGCATGATGAAGGTCGCGAGCACGCTCGGCGCGCCCAGGATGGGCACCAGGATCAGCGGCCAGTGCGTGTCGACCATGCCCCAGCCGTTGAACATCTGGAACAGCGGGACGATCGTGACCTCGCTGGGGATCAGCAGGCCGGTCAGGACGACCAGGAAGACCACGTTCTGGCCGCGGAAGCGGATCCGGGCGAAGGCGTAGCCGGCCATCGACGACACGATCAGCGTGCCGATCGTCACGACCACAGCGATGTACATGCTGTTGAAGTACTGTTGCCCGAACGGCTGCAGCTCGAAGACCTTCTCGTACGCGGAAGCCGTCGGACTCGCCGGCAGGATCGACGGCGGGAAGGCGAACACCTCGCTCACCGGCTTGAAGGACGAGCTGGCCATCCACCAGGTCGGGAACACGAACGGGATGCACAGGACGAGCAGCACCCCGTAGAGCACGAGCTTGGCGCGGGGCGAGAGCTTACGACTCATGGAAGACCCACTTCTTGCGCATCTGCCACTGGATCACGGTGAGCACGAGCACGATCACGAAGAGGAGAACCGAGAGCGTGGCGCCGTATCCGAAGTGGTGGAACTTGAAGGCCTGTTGGTACAGGTAGTAGACGAGGACCGTGGTGGAGCTGTTGGGCCCGCCCTGCGTGAGCACCGCGATCTGCGCGAACACCTGGAGCGAGCCGACCACCGTGATGATCGAGGTGAGCAGCACCGTCGGGCTGATCATCGGCATCGTGATCCGCCAGAACTGCCGCCGGCGCCCGGCGCCGTCCATCGTGGCCGCCTCGTAGAGCTCCTTCGGTACGCCTTGGAGCGCGGCGAGGAAGAGCACCATGTTCAGGCCGACGTTCTTGAAGACCTGGACGACGATGACCGAGGCCATGGAAGTGCCCTCGCTGCGCAGCCAGTTGGGGCCCTCGACGCCGAAGAGGTCGAGTCCCGCGTTGATGCCGCCGTTCTTCTGCAGCAGGAAGCCCCAGACGATGGTCCACGCGACCAGCGAGACGACCACCGGCGAGAAGAACAGGGTGCGGAAGAACACGCTGCCGCGCAGCTTCTGGTTGAGCAGCACCGCGAGTGCCAGGGCGAGCGTCAGGTTGAGGACGACGAGCCCGATGGAGAAGAGCGCGGTGGACTTGAGGACGCCCGGCAGCTTCGGATCGTCGAGCAGCTTCTGGTAGTTGTCGCCGCCCACCGAGTGGAAGGTGCCGGCGAGCACGTTCCACTCGTGGAAGCTGTACCAGACGACCAGGCCGAGCGGGATCAGGACGAAGAGGACCGAGCCGATCAGCTGCGGGGCGATGAAGAGCCAGCCGGCCAGCTGGTCACGGCGCCGCGCGGTCCAGAACGGCTTCTCGGTACGGGGCCGCCCGCCCGCCCCGCCGCCGGACCGACCGGCGGCGGGGGTGCGGGGTCGTTCGAGGGTCTTCATCAGGGACTCACTGCTCCAGGAGCGGGTTGATCGCCGTGCAGACGCCCTGCAGCACCTTCGCCACGTCCGCGTCCTTCTTCCACAGCGGGTCCAGGGCGCCGCGTACCGCGTCGTTGATCTCCGCCTGTCCGCTGTGGACGGGCTTGACCTTGCCCTTCTGGATACCGTCGATCACCACGTCCGACAGCTGCTTCTCGCTCAGCTTCGGGTTCGACTTGGCGAGGGTCGCGGCGTCGAGCTGGGAGCTGCGGGCCTGCGGGAAGTAGGCGCCGAGCTTGGCGGAGTTGTCCTTGTTGGTCAGGAACTCCAGGAAGCCGTCGGCCTCTTCGGGGTGCGCGCTCTTGGCGAGGCGTGCGATACCGGCCTGCCCGATCACGTCGTACTCGCCCTTGGGGCCCTCGGGCAGCGGGACGAAGTCCCACTTGAACTTGTCGCCGAGCAGCGAGGCCCGGCTCATCTGGGTGACGGTCATCGCGGACTCACCGGCGAAGAAGTCGGCGCTCGTGCCCGGGGCGAGCATCGACTCGTCCTCGAAGACCGCCTTGTGCAGCGAGGTCATCGCCGCGACCATCTCGGGCTTGTCGAAGCCGCAGGTCTTCCCGTCCTCGCTCCAGGCTTCCGCGCCCCAACCGCCCCAGTACTGGGCGAGGTTGTCCCACATCTTGTAGTCGAAGTCGCGGATCACCATGCCCGTCTTGCCGGTCTTGTCGTGCACCGCGGCGCCGAGCTCGGACACCTTGTCCCAGTTCCACTTGCCCTGCGCGATCAGCTCGGCCGGTGTGGGCTGGCCGGCCTCCTTCAGCATGTCCGTGTTCACGAACACCCCGAACGGCGAGGTGGAGAACGGGTAGGCGTACAGCTTGCCGTCCTGCTCCCAGATCTTCTTCGCGGACGGCAGGACATCCTTCTCGTCCTTGAGGTTCACCTCGGCGAGCGCGCCCGAGGAGACGAAGTCCGCCGCCGAGTTCTCGAAGATCCACGCCAGGTCCGGTGACTTGCCGCCGGCTATCTGCGTGGTGAGGGTCGTCGTGTAGTTCTCAAGGGGCAGCACGTCGAACTTGATGGACTTCACGTCCGGGTGCGCCTTGCGGTACTCGTCGGCGATCCCGTTGAGCAGCTTCATGTGCTCGGGGGAGCCGGACCAGACGGTCATCCGGAGGTTCACCGGACCGTCGGACGCGGTGCCGGATCCACCGCCGCAGGCGGTGAGCGCCAGGACCGAGGCGGCGGCGAGTGCGGTGAGCGAGATGCGGGTCTGCTTGCGCATGGGAGGTGCTCCTGATCAGTAGCCGCTGATGTCGGGCCAGCGCAGCTCCACACCGTGCGAGGTGAGCAGACGCTGGAAGGTCTCGAGCCGTTCGGGGGAGTTGCGCACGGCGCGCGGGCTCAGCCCGTGCTCGACGCAGTGGGCCGCGAGCAGACCTGCGGCCTCGCCGATGTTCCACTCGACGGGGTGCAGCCGGTAGCAGCCATTGGTGATGTGCGTGGTGCCGAGGTTCTTCGACGCCGGCAGGAGGTTCTCCACGCGCTGCGGGATCAGCGCGCCCAACGGGATCTCGAACGGACTGGAGGGCACGTCGATGTAGTTGTCGCCGCCGGTCGAAGGGTGCAGATCGATCCGGTACATGCCGATGCCGACCGAGTCGAGGTAGTTCACGGCGCCCTTGCCGCCGCGCACATCGAGCGACAGATCCTGCTCGACGACCGTGTACTCGGCCTGGATACGGCGCGATTCACGGTGGTACGGGGCCTGCGCGAGTCCGTCCTTCGAACCGGTGACGTCACCACGCAGCCGCAGACCGGGGAAGCCGGTGCCGCCGTCGGCGCGCGGGGCCTCCGTCTGCATCCAGTACAGCATCGAGAACGACAGCTCCTTGGCCCGCGCCAAGTGCCGGTCTGCGTCCGGCACTTCGATCGCCGGACCCTCCAGGTAGTCGATCATCGGCCAGTTGACCAGCGTGATGTCGCTCTCGTACGCGCCCGGCGTGAACATCTCGCGCGCCGCGATCCGCCGGAACGTCCACAGATTCATGTCCCCGCCGCTGACCCGCTGGTCCGCGACCACCGACAGCGGATCGTCCCCGGGGTTGGGTGTGAAGCCGCGCTCGACGACCTCAAGGGTGCGCGGGTGCGGCGCGCGGAAGGAGAGCAACGGCGCGCCCCAGAAGGAGGGTTGGTACGTGCGCCAGAAGTCGTACGAGGCCGGCTTGTCGATGGTGTGGTCGCCGTCGACGTGGTCGAGGGCGAAGCAGTACGAGACCGCCTGCAGATTGAGCGGCTGCGCCTCGTCCGGTGCGCTGGGCTCCCCGGTGTCGGACTGGGCCTCGAACCCGGTGACGTACTCCGTGCCGGTGAGCGGAAGCAGTTCACCGGTCTCGGTCGCGTCGAGCACATAGGACCCGGTGAGCGTCAGGCGCTCACCCGTGTCGCGGTGCTCGACGGTCACCGACGTGACCCGGTCGCCGTCCGTCTCGGCGGCAACCGGACGGTAGGGCTGCAGCACGGTCAGGCGGCCCGAGCCGCGGTACGGCGCGAGCATCGCGTCGATCACGGCGACCGAGACGCGGGGCTCGTGGCACAGCCGGCTGACGTACCCCGCACCGGGGTTGAGGTCCCGGCGGGCGCGGGCCGCCTCCGTGAGCGGGTAGTGGCGCCGGTAGTAGTCCCGGACGCCTTCCCGCAGGGAGCGGTACGAGGCGGTCGCGCCGAACTGCTCGATCCAGGTGTGCTCGTCCGGCGGCACGGCCTGGCTGGTGAGCTGGCCGCCGAGCCAGTCGTACTCCTCGGTGAGCAGCACGCTCCGGCCGGCCCGCAGCGCACCGAGCGCCGCCGCGACTCCGCCGGTGCCGCCGCCTATGACGAGGACGTCCGCTTGCATGGGTCTCCTTTGTGCGGAAGGAAGTCGATCTGGAGCTGGGGTGGTTCAGCCGTGCGGAAGGGAGCCGATCTTCAGCCCGGGGTGGTTCAGCGGCGCGGCGGGGCGAGCGTCTCGCCCTCGACCGGCCGGCAGGCGAGCAGCCGCTGGCTGACCTGCGCCTGGCCGTGCAGCATCTCCGTCAGGAGCTCGACCGCCTGGCGGCCCATCTCCTGGCGGGGGATGGTGAAGCCCGTATACCGGAGCGGGGCGTCGACCGGGGTGGTGGGGTCGCCGAGCGCGATCACCGAGAGGTCATCGGGGATGCGAAGGCCGCGTGCGGCCGCCGCCTCGGTGAGCTCGACGGCATCGGCGAGGAAGTCGACGAACACCGCCGTGGCCCCGGCGGCGAGGATCCACTCCAGACGGTCCGCGGGCTCCGGCACCTCCACGCCGACATGGAGCGCGTCCGCGCCCGCCGCCCTGCGGAAGCCCGCCAGACGGTCCGCCGAGGACTCGGCACCCGCACCGGGACCGACGAACGCGAACCGCTCGTGCCCCAACTCTCGTGCCCGGTCGACCTGTTCGGCCGTCGCCGCCACATAGTCGGCCCCGACGTACGGCACCGGCAGCCCGTCCGCGTCGTCACGCCGCCCGACACAGACGAAGGGGTAGTCCTCGGTGACGAGCCGGCTGAGCTCCTCGGACGGGATCGCCCGCCCGAGCAGGACACAGCCGTCGGCCACCCGCAGGCGGTTGTTCTCGTGGAAGATCCGCCGGATCCCGTCCTGTACCGGAGCGCTGGTGAAGAGCAGCAGATCGCAGCCGCTCAGCTCGGCGCTCTCCTCGATCCCGCGCAGGAACGGGTAGTAGAAGTCGGCGCTCGTCGAGGGGAACACCGGCTCGTACGTGAAGACGCCGAGGATCTGGTTGAGCTGCTTGAGCATCCGGCGCGCCAGCGGGTCCGCCGCGTACCCGGTCTCCCGGATCACCCGCAGCACCCGCTCGCGCGTCTCGGGCGCGATACGTGCCGCGTCGGGCCGGTTGTTGAGCACCAGCGACACCGTGGTCTGGCTGACACCCGCGAGCCGTGCGATATCCCGCTGGGTGAGCCGGCCGGGAGCCTGAGGCATGGGAAGGAGACCCCTCACGTAGAGTGGCTAATACGTATTGCTTGGAGCAGATGCCGAGGAAGCTAGGGGCGGACCACGCGCCGCGTCAAGGGTGTTGCAGCAGGAGTAATACGGATTAGCGGCGAACACTGGCGGACGCGGCGGGGTTACGCAGGGCAAGTTGCCAGGCTGCGAAGGCGATGGACGCGTGGCGAGGCCCTCCGGTGACCCGTCGCGAGGCATGACCGCCGCCCGGCAGCTATGCGGATAGCGGCCGCGAGTTATGCGGATAACGCCCGCGCGCCCCTTGACACCCCGTCTCCGCAGCCATGAGCATCCCTGCCCATGCGGCCTTGGCGAACAGCCTTGTCGCAGCAGCCTGTTATGCGCATGGCGATCGCGAGGGGGTGGATTCATGGCGGGCCGGGTGACCGGGCCGACGTGGCGCGGTTCGCGGGGGTGAGTCAGGCGACCGTCCCGCTCGTCCTGAACGCCGAGTGCGTCCGCGCGGGCGAAGCCGGCGGCCGCCGGGTCCTCGACGCGATCACCCGAGCCGGCGCATCACCCTGCGTGGCAACCGCGGATACCGGGACAAGACACCGGAGGTCACCCAGTGGGGCGCGACGGTGACGGACGCGTGCTCCGAACGCCGCCTACGGGCACTGGAGTTCGCACTGATCGAGATCGGGGGCGGGCGATGAACGGCATCACACCACGTGCTTTCGTCGCGGGCGCTCTCGCCGTGTCCGCCGCTGGACCGTCTGCGCACCGACCCCGCGGCCGACCGTACCCCAATGCTCTCCTGGGCGGCCGGCGACACCGCGCACCTCACGGCGATCGGGGCCGGCACCCTCGACCCCTGGATCGACGACCGGGCACGGGCGTGCCGCTTGTCGTGGGCGAGACCGGGCCGCACCGGGCGGACAGCGATCCCGTCCAGGCGGCGTGGCTGCGCGCGGCGAATCCGTACTTCAGCCCCGCATCCAGTCGCGCTCCGGATACGGGGTCGGATCGGCGACCCAGCCGGCCGTGAGGACGAGGCGGGAGGTGCGGTGGACGGTGAGGAAGCCGAAGGGACGGTCGAAGGCGGCCTCGATACGCCGCACCGTGTGCCGCGGTGCGGGCGGCGCACCGCCGGCCACTGCCGCCAGCGCGGTCACGGCCGCCGACTCGAACCCCTCCGCGTCGAAGACGGCGAGCGCGGACTGGGCGGCCGCACCGATGGCCAGCGGGCGCGGACCGATGCCGGGGAAGTGACCGCGACCGGCGTTCGAGGCCGATTCCAGGCCGTACCGGGCCGCGTCCTTGAGCAGATCGTGCCGGGCCGTCACGCGGAACGGGCAGGCGGTCAGGTCGAGTTGGGGGTCCGGGCGCGCACTGCGCTCGTCCGATACGAGCAGGCCGGGGCCCGGCCGCCCCAGGGGCAGTCGGTCACCGGGCACGAGGTCGCCGGAGAGCGCGCCGATCCCTTCGGACAGGACCGTGGACGGCGTCATCTCCTCGGGGCCGAGAAGGAGATGCACATCGACGCCGGTGTCGCCGAGCACCTGGACCAGGGTGAGCGGCCCGGCGGCGGTGTGCGCCACGCCCACCCGGTCGTGCAGCGAGGTGAACCGGTGCAGGCCCAGGAGCTCACGTCCCTGCCAGGGACCCGAGTCCGGCAGCAGCAGCGTCTCCCGGAACGGACGCAGCCAGCGCGTACGTACCAACTGGGCCCCGGCGAGCACGAGTTCGGTGTCCTTGTGCACGTCCACGGGCATCGCGTCGATCAGGCCGTCGGTGTTCCGCGACGCCCAGGCGTCGAGCCGCTCCTGACTGACCGCGGGGTCGCTGTCCAGCAGGCCTGTCAGCCCCGTGGGCAGCCGCAGCGTCCACTCCGGGTGCAGCGGAAGATCCGGGGCGGTCCAGAAACCGACCGCCGTCCGCGTGCCGCGTATCCCGCCGAACGCGTCGAGCAGCTCGTGCGCCATCCGTATCGCGCTGTCGGCCCGCACTCCGACCGCGTCCTCCAGCTCGTCGCGCGCGGGACCGTCCGCGGGGTCCGCGAGCAGGGCGAGGAGCGGCCACAGGCTCGGCGCCGAGAACACGGTCGCCTCGTGGCCGCTCAGACCTCGGGCCCACCGCTGGGTGAGACGGTTCACGGCGCGCACGGTGGCTGCTCTCGGTTGCATGGGCTCATTTAAGCCCGTGCGACTTTCAACCCGTGCGCATTTTCAGCCCCTGCGGCGCTTGAGCAGGCGGGGTCTGCGGGCGGCGGGGTCTGGGGGTGCACGGGGCGAAGGCCCCGTGGGCCACCCACCGCGGGGGCCGGGGCGGGTGGCCCACCCCCAGCCCCTGCGGCGCTTGAGCAGATCCGACCGGGGGCGGATGCGGGGGCCGGGGTGGAGCCTCGCCCCCAGCCCCTGCGGCGCTTGAGCAGATCCGACCGGGGGTCGGATGGGGGGTCCGGGGCAGAGTCCCGGTTTCGGGAAGGGGCGGGGCGGGGAGAAAGGCCCGCCGCAGGCGCACCCGCCACGGGCCCGCGGGGATTCCGCCCGCTGCACCCCGGCATCGCGGCGCCCGCCGCAGGCGCACTCGCCGCCGGCCCGCGGCCCTGCACCCCCGCATCGCGGCCCACCCGCACCCAAGCCCCACCCGCACTCAAGCCCCCCGCACCCAAGCCCCCCCCCGCACTCAAGCCCCCCGCACCCAAGCCCCACCTCATCCAAAAGCCCGATGCGCCCAAGCCCAGCCCTCCCGTATCCTGGCCGCATGTCGATCACGTGCTGTCTGTGCTGGTGGCGCTCCCTCTAGGAGCGGCCACAGATCAGACACACCCCGGGCCGTGCCACACCACGGACGGCCCGGTCCCCTGCGTGAAGGTGATCTCCCGGCCCGTTCCGGCCCGGATCGATCCACCACCTCGCGGCAGGAGACAGACCATGCAGACCGACACCATCACCGCCACCAGCCTCAGCAGCGACAGCATCTCCGTCGCGCGGCGCCGCAGCGCCGAGCTCGAGGAGCAGATCCGCCGCGACCCCGCGCGTTTCCGGGTGCTCACCGGTGACCGGCCGACCGGACCGCTCCACCTCGGCCACTACTTCGGTACTCTGCGCAACCGCGTCAGACTCCAGGACGCCGGCGTCGAGACCTTCGTCCTGGTCGCCGACTACCAGGTGCTCACGGACCGCGATGTCGCCGAGCGCCAGGCCGAGATCGTCGAGGAGCTGATCCTCGACTACCTGGCCATCGGCATCGACCCCGAACGCTCCACCGTCTTCACACACAGCGCCGTCCCCGCGCTCAACCAACTCCTGCTGCCGTTCCTGTCGTTGGTGTCGGTCGCCGAACTCCAGCGCAACCCCACCGTGAAGGACGAGATCGCGCACTCGCGGCAGTCGGCGGTGAGCGGCCTGATGTTCACCTATCCCGTGCACCAGGCGGCGGACATCCTGTTCTGCAAGGCGAACCTGGTGCCCGTAGGACAGGACCAGCTGCCGCATCTGGAGGTCACGCGGACGGTCGCGCGCCGTTTCGACGAGCGGTACGGTCCGGTGTTCCCGGTGCCGGACGCGCTGCTCTCCGAGGCACCGCTGCTCCTCGGCACCGACGGCACCAAGATGAGCAAGTCCCGTGGCAACGCGATCTCCCTGAGCGCCACCGCCGACGAGACGGCGAAGCTCATCAAGGGCGCTAAGACGGATGCCGAGCGGCACATCACGTACGACCCGGAGAACCGTCCCGAGGTCTCCAGCCTGGTGCTCCTCGCCGCTCTGTGCGAGGGCGGGGACCCGCGGTCGGTGGCGGACGAGATCGGCGACGGCGGGGCCGCGGCGCTCAAGCGCCGGGTGACGGAGTCGGTCAACACCTTCATGACCCCGCTGCGCGCCCGCCGCGCCGACTACGCCGCTGACCGCACGTATCTCCGCAAGATCCTGCACACCGGAAACGAGCGCGCCACCGCCGTCGCCGACGCCACCCTGACGGAGGTGCGGCAGGCGATGGGGACGCTGTACTGACGGAACAGGCGGAACGGAGGGGCGGGTTCAGGCCTGCGCGGTGAGCTGCTGCAGCGCCGCGCGGGCCGCCGTCTCGGCGCCCTCCTGTATCGACGCCTCGGTGGGTGCCTTGCGCGACTCGAAGTCGCAGCCGTTGTACGTGATCGTCATCAGGGCGTTGCCCGAACGTGCGGTCACCACGGCCTCGCGGGTCTGCTGCTTGTCCTTGGTCGTCAGCGAGACCAGGATCGTGGCGGCGTCGCCGAGGTCCCGCAGCGGCTGCCCGCCCTTGTCGCCGTACTTCTTGTACGCGGCTTCGGCGGCCTTCTGCGAGTCGAAGACCTCGTACGAGACATCGAGCCAGCGGTAGTCGAAGTTCTTGAGCGCACTCCACGAGCAGGTGCGGCGCCGGTCCGGGTCCGTGAGCTCTATTTCCTTGCCCGCCGGCTTGGCGCCGGGCACGAGCTTCTTCACGACGGCGGCGTCCACCGCGCCACAGGGCTCGGGCGGCTTGTCGTGCTTCGCCTCGGGCGTCGGTGTGGGCGTGGAGCGTGGGGCGGCAGCCGGCTTGATGTCGTCGGGCGCGTACGGGCCGCTCGTCCAGGCCCAGCCGGCCGTGGCGAGAACGACGACCGGCAGCAGGCGCCCGGCGAGCAGCAGTGGCAGCGAACGCATGGCGTCCACCTCCTGCAGGGGAAACGCGGGGGTCAGCCGCGCGAGAGCGGGGGTGTGAGGGATGACAGTGCCATAAGTGCAGCCGTGGGGAACAGGGGAGCCGGACGAGACGTGGCTCATGTCCCGTCCGGCTCTTGCCGGTTGCTTCGCTGTTTGCGATGGAGTGTTGTGAATTGCCGGATTTGACCCGCGGGTGGGGCTCGCTCAGGGACGTACGCCCGTCACCAGCCACACACTCGACGGGAGCCGCACTCCCAGCGGACCCGCGTAGGGCGTGAACACCTCCGCCATCGCCGCCCGCACCTCGGCCGCCACCTCGGTCCGCGGGCCGCGCGACAGGACGAAGTCCACGGCGTCCTCGGGGTCGCTGCCGTAGACCGACGCGGCGTGCACCGGGCGGATCGCCACCTGGGAGAAGTCGGCGAGGACCTCGCGCAGCCGGTCCGGCTCGCAGAGCGAGGCCATCGCGCGATGGGCCGCCGTCGTCACAGGGTCCGGCGGCAGCGGCCGCAGCTCGGCGAGGCGCCCGAAGACCCGGGCCTCCACGCTCTGCGCATCCACCGGCTGCGGGCAGATGAATGCGAACCGGCCGCCGGGCCGCACCGCCCGGGCGATGTTGGCGAACGCCGCCCGGTGGTCGGCGAAGAACATCACGCCGCCCCGGCTGATCATCACGTCGAAGCCGCTCTCGGGGAAGGGGTGCGTCTGTGCGTCGCCCTGCTCGTACCAGAGGTTGGGCAGAAGTGCCGCGCGCGCCCGCTCCAGGAGCGGTGCCGAGATGTCCACGCCGAGCGCCCGGCCCCAGCGGGCGAGCCGCGCCGCCCTGCGGGTGGTCGGGCCCGCACCGCAGCCGATGTCGAGCACGCGGTCGGTGGGCCGGATCGCGGCGGCCTCGAACAGCGCGCTGTCGAAGTCGGCGAGCATCGCGTCGTACCGCTCGTGATGCGCGGCCCAGTGGCCGCCGACGGCACCGTTCCACACGTCGGTCTGCGGGAGTTCGGCGGTCATCCGCGGAGGTTCGGTGCTCATGCGCCTGACGTCGGTGCTCATCGGGACTCCAGGGCGGACGCGAAGCCGAAGGCGACACGGTCGACGGCGAGGAACGCGCCGTAGGCGACCAGGTGCACCAGACAGTGGTCGGCGTGCTGCGGGGTGCGCCAGGCCGCGATGTCCTCGTCCGTGATCCGGTACGGGGCCAGGGCGGCGAGCAGCGCGAGACGGGCGCCGGGACGTTCCTCGCGGGAGGGCAGCCCGGGCCAGTCCTCGTCGGGGTGCTCGCCCTTCCAGTCGGCCACGGCCTCCTCGACGAACTCGCGGTCCTCCTCGTCGAGCAGCCCGCCGCCCATGGTCGCGGCGTGTTCGAGCGCGGCGTACGCGCTGCCGATCGCCGTGCCCGCCGCCCAGGCGGGCCCCGTGCCGGCCTCGTCGAGCAGCGGCAGGCTCAGGCCCGGCACCGGCGCCTGGCGCACCGCCTTCGACAGCGAGCGGCCGGCGAGGCTGCGCACGGCGCGGTACCTCTGTGCGCCGCCCGGCAGCACGCTGGGGGTGAGCAGGGCGGACACGATCCGGTTGATGAAGTGGAACGCGAGCACCGTGCCGACGTACTCCGGCCACTCGTCGCGCGGCACCGGCGGGGCACTCGCACCGCCCGGTGCACGGCTCTCCTTCGACCAGGCGAGGATCCGCGCATGCGTCTCGTCCTCGGGTGCCTGACCGCCCGCAAGGCGCTCGGCGAGGCGGTGTTCGCCGGTCGCGTGCAGCAGCATCGTGTGGGCGTCCACGCAGAACTGGCAGCGGTTGGCCTGCGAGGCGCCGAGCGCGGCGACCTCCTTGCCGACGCGCGAGGCCTCGCCGGCGAGCAGCGACTCCCGCATCAACGACCAGGTGGCGGAGAGGAGTTCGTACGAGGGCGAGAGGACCTGGAACGTCGCGAGCTTGTCCATGCCGAAGTCCGCGCCGATCTGTGCGTAGACCTCGGCGGTGCGGCCGGTGGCCGACTTGGGCGGGACGGGCTGGGTGTAGCGGAACGGACCGGGCATGACAGCCTCCGTGAAGGGTGTGGGGGCGCCTCGCCGTCCGGCGGCTCCGGCGCCTGCTGATGCCCTCCATGCTGTTGCGTCCGGGCGCTTGGGTCGTCGTACGGCCGGACCGACCTGCGGCTGGTGCGCGCGGGGCGGCGCACGGCGGGGACTACTACGGGGGGAGTAGCGCAGAATCGGTGCCGGGGGAGGACGTGCGGCGGGCGAGGCCGCGCCTAGGGTGCCCATGCGCGGGTCCTGCCCGGCGGCGCGCATCCGGGACGGGTGTGCCTCGACCGAGGTGCGCGTACGGGATGTGCGTGTCTCGCCCGAGGCGCGCATACGGGAGGGGAGTGCCGTGACAGTCGACGACGCGCGGCTCAATCGGCCGCAGCCGCCGGTGACTTGGCGTGGGCGGGTCGGTGACGCGGTCCTCGCCGTGGTGGTCGGCGCGCTGGTGATCGCCTCGGCTCCGCCCGCCGCCGGGTGGCCCGCCTTCGCGCTCGCCGGCGCGGGATCCCTCGCCCTGGCCGCGTACCGGCCGGCGCCCCGCGCCGTCCTCGTCGTCACCACGCTGCTCCTGTCGGCCTACGTGGTGCTCGCCGAGCCGGGCGCCGCGAGCGCCCTGCCGGTGGTCGGCGCGGTCCACACGGCCTCCCGCGTGGGCCACCGGGTGCCGGGTGCGGTCGCCGCGGCCGGATTCCTGGCCGTGTTCGCCGTGGCCGGCGAAGGGCTCAACACGACCTTGCTGCTTGCCGGTTGGTTCCTGTGCGCCAATGTCACCGGACTCGCCGACCAGAACTGGCAGGCCTACCTCCGCCAGACCGAACAGCGCGCACTCGACGCCGAACGCACCCGCGAGGAGGTCGCCCGGCGCCGCGCGGGCGAGGAGCGCCTGCGGATCGCCCGAGAGCTGCACGACTCGCTCACCCACAGCATCGCCGTGGTGAAACTCCAGGCCGGAGTCGCCGTCCATCTGGCCCGCAAGCGCGGCGAGGAGGTGCCGCCCGCCCTGCTCGCGATCCAGGAGGCGAGCGGCGAGGCGATGCGGGAACTGCGCGCCACGCTGGTCGTGTTGCGCGAGCCGGGCCCGGCCGGGCGGGTCAAGGAGGTCGTGGAGCGCGCCCGCGCCGCCGGCCTCTCCGTCACCCTCACCGACTACGACGGCGACCTGCCGGACGAGGTGCAGCACACCGTGTACCGCATCGTGCAGGAGTCCCTGACGAACGCGGCGCGGCACGCGCGGGCCTCGGAGGTCACCGTGCAACTCACCGCCGATGAGGGGCAGTTGGAGGTGCGCGTGGAGGACGACGGACGTGCGGATCCGGTGGCCGGATTCGAGCCGGGGATCGGCCTGACCGGGATGCGGGAGCGCGTGGCGGCGCTCGGCGGCACGCTGGAGTGCGGCCCGAAGGACGAGGGCGGCTTCCTCGTACGGGCCCAACTACCGCTCTCTGTAAGAGAAATGACCGCCCGGACCTCGGAGGCGCAGTGATCCGCGTCGTACTCGTCGACGACCAGGCCCTGATGCGGGCCGGCTTCCGTGCGCTGCTCGACGCCGAGGAGGGCATCGAGGTGGTGGGCGAGGCCCCGGACGGAGCGCAGGGCGTCGAGCTCGTACGGGCCGAGGTGCCGGACATCGCGCTTGTCGACGTGCAGATGCCGGTGATGACGGGCATCGAGGCCACCCGGAAGATCGCCGAGGACCCGGCGCTCGCCGGCGTCCGCGTCGTGATCCTCACCAACTACGGCCTGGACGAGTACGTCTTCGAGGCCCTCCGGGCAGGCGCGAGCGGCTTCCTGCTCAAGGATACGGAGCCGGCCGATCTGCTGCAGGCGGTGCAGGTCGTCGCGGCGGGCGAGGCGCTTCTGTCCCCGTCGGTCACGCGGCAGCTGATCGGCGAGTTCGTGGCCCGCCCGCCGGATCGCGCGACGGCTCCAGGACTGGAACACCTCACGCCGCGCGAACTGGAGGTCACCGCACTCGCGGCCCGCGGTCTGAGCAACGAGGAGATCGCCGCGCACATGGTGATCAGCCCGTTCACCGCGAAGACCCATGTGAGCCGTGCGATGACCAAGCTGGGGGCGCGGGACCGTGCGCAGTTGGTGGTGTTCGCCTACGAGAGCGGCCTTGTGCGGGCGCGGGGCGGGTGAGCGGAGCGGCGATGGGCAGGTGAGCGGCCACGCACAGGCGAGCGGGCACGTACTGACGAGCGGCCACGCACAGGCGAGCGGGCACGTACTGACGAGCGGCCACGCACAGGTGAGCGGCCACGCACAGGCGTGTGGGCCGCCGGTACCCCCGTGGCATGATCCCCGGGTGACCCGCATATCAGTACGGCCCGTCCTCGCCCTGGTCCTCGCCGCGACGCTCACCACCCTGGCGACGGGCTGCAGCTCACTCGCGGACGAGCTGGAGCGCGAAGCCGACCCGGCACGCGCCTCACAGGCCGCGGACGACGCACCGGCGCCCGCCCCCTCCGTACCGGACCCGGACGACCTGGAGATCGAGCCTTCGGCCGCGCACAGCGCGACGGACTGCGGCGCGGAGTCCCTGCGGGCCACGGCCTCCCTGGTCGACGCCGCGATGGGGCTGCGCGCGATGAGCATCACGTTCACCAACTGCGGTACGAGCACCTACGAGGTGAACGGCTACCCGGCCGTCACCGTCCTCGACGCCGACCGCGAGCCCGTGGCGATCGAGGTGCTCAAGGGCACCGACGGCATCTCGACCGGCCTGCGCAACACCAAGCCGACGGCGATACGGCTGCAGCCCGGCGAATCCGTCCTCACCACGCTGACCTGGCGCAACACGGTCACCGACGCCACCAGGCCCGCCCCGCACGGCACATACTTCGACATCGCCCCCGCCCCGGGGCGCGGCAGCCATGTCGTCCAGCCCGCCGACGGCGGCCCCATCGACATCGGCAGCACGGCCCAACTCGGCACCTCCGCCTGGGAGAAGGCCCCGGCCGACCCGGGCGGCACGGGCCCGGAGCCGACCACGCCGAACTGACCCGGGCGGGGGCGGAGGCCGAGGGGCAAACGCCCCTACGGCACCCGCGCCGTCCACTCCGGCGAGCCGAACTTGGTGCGCGCCAGCTCCTGCGCCCGTGCCATCTCCTCGTCCGTGACCTTGCCCGCCGTCAGGCCGTAGCGCGCCCGGAACGACTCCACCATCCGCTCGATCACCGCATCGCGCGGAAGACCGGTCTGCCGGCGCAAGGGGTCCACACGCTTCTTCGCGCTCTTCGTGCCCTTGTCCGAGAGCTTCTCGCGCCCGATCCGCAGCACCTCCAGCATCTTGTCCGCGTCGATGTCGTACGCCATCGTCACGTGGTGCAGCACCGCACCGCCGCCGCCCGCGATCCGCTTCTGCGCGGCGCCCGCGATCTTCCCGGCGTCCGTGGCGATGTCGTTGAGCGGCTGGTACCAGGCCTTGATCCCCATGTCGCCGAGCGCGCCGAGCACCCAGTCGTCGAGATAGGCGTAGCTGTCCGCGAAGGACAGGCCCTGCACCAGCGCGTCCGGCACGGAGAGCGAGTACGTGATGGTGTTGCCCGGCTCGCAGAACATCGCCCCGCCGCCGCTGATCCGCCGTACGACCTCGATGCCGTGCCGCTTGGCGCCCTCGGGGTCGACCTCGTTGCGCAGCGACTGGAAGCTGCCGATGACGACGGCCGGCGCACCCCACTCCCAGATCCGCAGCGTCGGCGGCCTGCGCCCCTCGGCGACCTCGGTGGTCAGGACCTCGTCGAGCGCCATGTGCAGCGCGGGCGGCTGCGGCCCTTCGTGGATCAGCTGCCAGTCGTAGTCGGTCCAGTCGGTGGCATGGGCGAGCGCTCTGCGTACGGCGACACCGACGCCTTCCGTCGTCAGGCCGTACAGGACCGTGCCCGGGGGCAGCGCGGCGTCGATCCGGGCCGCGAGGCCGGAGGCGTCGGTGTCGGCGGGGGCGCCGTTCAGGGCCTGGCTGAGGACCGTGAACGAATCGTCGGGCTCCAGGAAGAAGTCCCCGGCCACCCGTACATCGCGCAGGACGCCCGCGCTCTCGTCGACCTCCAGATCGACGGTCACGAGCTTTCCGCCGGGAACCTTGTACTCGCCGTGCACTGTGCTGCCTCCCGGCTTGTCGGCCAAGCGTTCTTGGTCACGCTCAATATGGTGATTCGGTGCAAATCGTACTTCGGGTCGCCTCTGCGGCCAGCGTCCTGCTGCTCACCGTCGGTGCCGCCCCGGTCTCCGCGACCCCGGTCCCCGCCGCCTCCGCGTCCTCCCCGCCGCCCGTTCCCTCTCCGTCTCCCTCGCTCGCCCTCACACCCTCCGCCCGGCCTCCGGCCACCGCGTCGGGCTCGCCCAAGCCGGCCGTCACCCCGGTGAAGCCGCGCCCTGTCCAGGCAGCAGCCGCCGCGCGCCCCGTATTCCGCCACCGCACGCTGCCCGTCACGCGGACCGCGCTCGGCCGCACCTACCGCCCGGGCTGTCCCGTGCCGCCGCAGCGGCTGCGGCTGCTCCGGATGAGCCACTGGGGCTTCGACGGCAAGGTGCACACCGGCGAGATGATCGTCAACGAGCGGGTGGCGAAGGACGTGCTCTACGTGTTCGGGAAGGCGTTCGCCGCCAAGTTCCCGATCCGCAAGATGCGCCCGGTGTCCGCGTACAACGGCAGCGACCACGCGTCCATGGCCGACGACAACACCTCGGCCTTCAACTGCCGCCAGGTGGTGGGCAATCCGGGCCGTCTGTCGCAGCACTCGTACGGGGACGCGATCGACATCAACACGGTGGAGAACCCGTATGTCGACTGGAGCGGCCGCGTCCATCCCGCAGCCGGTGCGCGCCACCTCGACCGGTGGCGGAGGACCAAGGGCATGATCCGCTCGGGCGATGTGCTCACCCGCGCCTTCCGTGCGGTCGGCTGGGAGTGGGGCGGGCGCTGGTCCAACCCGGACTACCAGCACTTCTCGCGCAACGGGCGGTAGTGCGGGGCTACTTGCTGTCCAGCACCAGCTTTGCCACCGGCCCGTACGTCGGATCGGGCGCCCGCCCCACCGCCCGCGTCGTCGCGATGCGGTAGATCAGGGCGCGCAGCAGCAGCTGGTAGCGGTGCGGGTCCCCGGTCCAGGGGCCGAGGAGCCCTGGATCGCCCTCGTACCAGAGCAGCGCGTCCACGACGGCGACCGCCGACGCCCACATCGGCGGTCGCCAGTACACCGGCCAGTCGATCACCGCGGGCGGCAGCCCGTCCGCGAACAGCACATTGCCCAGGAGATCGCCGTGCACGGGCTGTTCGTCGCCCGTCGTCAGCGGCTCGCGCGCGGCCATGAGCGGTGCGAGCATCCCGAACTCGCCTTTCGCATCGGCCTCTTGGCCCAGATCCCACGACAGCCGGTCTGCCCGCGTCCACGCGTCGTCCTTCGCGTCCAGGAACCCCGGGCGTCCGAGGCCGAGCGAGGCGACCGCCGCGTGGAAGGCCTCTCCGGCACGCACGATGTCTTGCGTACGGTGCGGATCGGTGTCACCGGCCACGAGATGCCAGGCTTCCCAGCCGGTCACCGTCCAGGTTCCGTCGCTGGCGCGCACCGGCCGGGCCACCGTGAACTCCTCCGACTCCGGCAGCGCGTCGAGGACTTCGGCCCGCCACGCGGTCTCCTGGGCCCCGTCCGTCGGCTTGAGCACGAACCGGCCCGCCCGCCAGGTGACCCCTTGCCCGCCCGCGAGCAGCACGACCTGCCCTTCGGCACCGAAAGCGGCCAGCACATGGGACGGGGGAGGGGAGTTGACCATGCCCCCGGACCCTACGCGGTCGTAGGGCGGGACCGGCGGACGAGGCCGGGGTAAGTTGAGCCCGGGCGGGTCGGCCGGAGGTGGATCGGAAGGTGGTCGGCCGGTGGTGGATCGGAAGGTGGTCGGCCGGTGGTGGATCGGAAGGTGGCCGGCCGGGCACGCTGCCCCGCCGCGGCACCTGACCGTCGAGGAGGCCGAGCAGGGCGCCGCGCTCCTCGTGCACGGTGCGAGGAGCGCACAGGAGCACCTGGCCCGAACAAGGGAACGCCGCCATGACGACCGTCTTCGAGCCCCTGGGACCGGCCCTGTCGGTCCGCCAGGTCCTCGCTCTTGAGCGCGTGCTCGCCGGAGAGCCCGAGGTGATAGCCGGCGCGAGCCGGCTCGACCGGCCGGTGCGCTGGGTGCATGTCGCCGAGGCCGCCGACGTGGGCGTGATGCTCAGCGGCGGCGAGATGGTCCTGACGACGGGTGTGCTGCTCGCCGGGGACGAGGACAAGCAGGCCGAGTACATCCGCTCCCTGCACCGCGCGGAGGCCGCGGCGGTGGTCCTCGGACTCGGCCGCGCCTTCCCGGCGCCGCCGGACGTGATGCGCCGGGCGGCCGAGCGGTGCGGACTGCCGATGATCGTGCTGCACCGGCCCTTTCCCTTCGCGGAGTTGACGGAGGAGGTCCAGTCCCGGCTCGTGCGGCGGAAGTTCGCCGCCGTCAGTCTCTCCGAGGCCGTACGGACCGCGCTCACCGGCCTCATCACCGCGGGCGCCCCGCTGCAGCGGCTGCTCGACGAGGTGGCCCAGCACAGCGCCTGCCCGGTCGTCGTCACCAACCTCGCGCATCGCGTTCTCGCCACGGCGGGGGAGCGGCCCGCGGTGGACGACGTGCTGCGCGACTGGGAGCGCATCGCCCGGCAGGCGGGCGGCAGCGAGGGAGACGGCTGGATCCGGGCCGAGCTCGGCGGGCGAGGTGAACGGTGGGGGCAGATCATGCTCTGCGGGTACCGCGGGGACACCGGCGTGGGCAGGCTGCTCGCCGACCGTGCCGCCGAGGCCCTCGTGCTGCACCGCATGCTCGGCAACGCCGCGCATTCCTGGGAGGAGGAGTCGGCGCAGGGCCTGCTCACCGACCTGGTGAGCGAGGTGGTACCGGCACGGCAGCTGCTGCCGCGGGCGCGGGCCGCCGGGCTCCCGGTCAACCGGCGGACGTTCGTCCCGCTCGTCGTACGGGACGGGACCCCGGCCCAACTGGACCGGCTGCTCCGCCTCCTCGGTCTGTCCGGGCTCGTCGCCGAACTCGCCGGCGACGCCACCGCCGTACTCCTCAGCCTGCCCCGTGACCAGGACGCAGAGGCGCTGACGGAGCACTTCGCGGCGCGGCTGCGCACCGAGCCGGGGTCGGGGGAGACCGTGGTCGCCGCGGCCGGCCCGCGGACCGTCTGGGACGACGTGCCCGCGGGACTGCGCGAGGCACAGCATGTGGCGGATGCCGTGGCCGATTCCTCGGCGGCGCTGGACCTTCCGGCCGTCGTACGCCTCAAGGACGTTCATCTGCGGGGCCTGATCCGGCTGTTGCGCGACGATCCGCGGGTGCAGTCGTTCGCGGAGCGGGAGCTGGACGGGCTGCTGTGCGAACGGGACGGCGAAGAGGCGGCTTTGCTGGCCGTGCTGCGGACGTATCTCGCCTCCGGCCGCAACAAGTCCCGTACCGCACAGCTCCACCACGTCTCCCGGCCCGCGCTGTACCGCCGCCTCGAAGCGATCCAGACGCGGCTCGGCGTGGACCTCGACGACTTCGAGCAGGCCGCCTCGGTGCACATCGCGCTCCTCGCGCATGACGCGCAACAGGGCTGAAACATACGGCGACCTGGGAAAACGGCCGTGAAACACGGGGCCACGGCAGAGTGACACCGTGGCACGCCAGGGGCCCGCAGACGTGACACCGTGCAACTCAAAGACGACTTTCGGACTTCCTAGGTTTGTCGCACACCGAGCGACCGGAGGTCCCGATGAGCCGAGTGATTCGTGCCGCCCTGTTCCAGACCGCGTGGACGGGCGACAAGGAGTCGATGATCCAGGTACATGAGCAGGCGGTGCGCGATGCCGCGGCACAGGGTGCTCAAGTGCTGTGCTTCCAGGAGCTTTTCTACGGGCCGTATTTCTGCCAGGTGCAGGACAAGGCGTTCTACGAGTACGCGGAGTCGATCCCCGAAGGGGCGATCGTCCGGCGCTTCCAGGTACTCGCGAAGGAACACGGCATCGTGCTCGTGCTGCCGATGTACGAGGAGGAGCAGCCGGGCGTCCTCTACAACACGGCCGCCGTGATCGACGCGGACGGCTCGTACCTGGGCAAGTACCGCAAGCACCACATCCCCCAAGTGCCGGGATTCTGGGAGAAGTTCTACTTCCGCCCCGGCAACGCCGGCTGGCCCGTGTTCGACACCAAGGTCGGCAAGATCGGCGTCTACATCTGCTACGACCGCCACTTCCCCGAGGGCTGGCGGGCGCTGGGCCTCGCGGGCGCCGAGATCGTCTTCAACCCGTCGGCCACCTCGCGCGGTCTGTCCTCTTACCTGTGGCAGCTGGAGCAGCCCGCGGCGGCCGTCGCCAACGAGTACTTCGTCGGCGCGATCAACCGGGTCGGCGTCGAGGAGCTCGGCGACAACGACTTCTACGGGACGACGTACTTCGTCGACCCGGAGGCGCAGTTCGTGGGCGAGGTCGCCTCCGACAAGGAGCCCGAACTGGTCGTGCGCGACCTGGACATGGGCAAGCTGCGCGAGATCCGCGACCGCTGGCAGTTCTTCCGCGACCGCCGTCCCGACGCGTACGCCCCGATCACCGCACCGTGAAACGGCAGGAGGGAGAGGGAGCATGAGCAGCCGTACCGTCATCCGCGGTGGTCTCGTCATCACCGCGTCCGACGAGATCCACGCCGACATCCTGATCGAGGACGGCCGGGTCGCCGCCCTCGCCGCCTCCGGTACGCCGGCCGCGCAGGCCTGGACGGCCGAGCGGGAGATCGACGCCACCGGGAAGTACGTGATCCCGGGCGGCGTCGACGCCCACACCCACATGGAGCTGCCGTTCGGCGGCACCTTTGCCGCCGACACCTTCGAGACCGGCACCCGGGCGGCGGCCTGGGGCGGCACCACGACGATCGTCGACTTCGCCGTGCAGAGCGTGGGACACAGCCTGCGCGAGGGACTCGACGCCTGGCACGCCAAGGCCGAGGGCAACTGCGCGGTCGACTACGCCTTCCACATGATCGTCTCCGACGTGCACCAGGAGACGCTCAAGGAGATGGACCTCCTCGTGGACGAGGGCGTCACCTCCTTCAAGCAGTTCATGGCGTATCCGGGCGTCTTCTACTCCGACGACGGCCAGATTCTGCGCGCCATGCAGCGCTCCGCTGACAACGGCGGGCTGATCATGATGCACGCCGAGAACGGCATCGCGATCGATGTCCTGGTCGAGCAGGCGCTCGCCCGCGGGGAGACCGACCCGCGCTACCACGGCGAGGTACGCAAGTCGCTGCTCGAAGCCGAGGCCACCCACCGTGCCGTCAAGCTCGCCCAGGTCGCCGGGGCCCCGCTGTACGTCGTGCACGTCTCCGCGATGGAGGCGGTTGCCGAGCTGGCCCGCGCGCGTGACGAGGGACTGAACGTCTTTGGCGAGACCTGCCCGCAGTACCTGTTCCTGTCCACGGACAACCTCGCCGAGCCCGATTTCGAGGGCTCGAAGTACGTGTGCTCGACGCCGCTGCGCCCCAAGGAGCACCAGGCCAAGCTGTGGCAGGGCCTGCGGACAAACGACCTCCAAGTCGTCTCCACCGACCACTGCCCTTTCTGCTTCGTGGGACAGAAAGAGCTCGGCCGGGGCGACTTCTCGAAGATCCCCAACGGTCTGCCGGGCGTGGAGAACCGGATGGACCTGCTCCACCAGGCCGTCGTCGACGGGCACATCTCCCGCCGCCGCTGGATCGAGATCGCCTGTGCCACGCCGGCCCGGATGTTCGGCATGTACCCGAAGAAGGGCACCATCGCGCCCGGCGCCGACGCCGACATCGTGATCTACGACCCGGACGCCCAGCAGGTCATGTCAGCCGCAACGCACCACATGAACGTCGACTACTCGGCGTACGAGGGCAAGCGCACCACCGGCCGGGTCGAGACCGTCCTGTCGCGGGGCGAGGTCGTCATCCACGAGCGGGAGTACACCGGACGCGCAGGACACGGCGTCTACACCCCGCGCTCCACCTGTCAGTACCTCAACTAGGAGTGGCGTACATGGACTTCGGACTCGTCCTGCAGACCGACCCGCCGGCCTCGAAGGTCATCAGCCTGATGCAGCGCGCCGAGCGCAACGGCTTCACGTACGGCTGGACCTTCGACTCCGCCGTGCTCTGGCAGGAGCCGTTCGTGATCTACAGCCAGATCCTGGCCCAGACGGAGCGGCTGACCGTTGGCCCGATGGTCACCAACCCCGGCACCCGCACCTGGGAGGTCACCGCCTCCACGTTCGCGACCCTCAACGACATGTACGGCAACCGCACCGTGTGCGGCATCGGACGCGGCGACTCCGCGATGCGCGTCGCGGGCCGCGCCCCGAACACCCTGGCCCGGATCAGCGAGGCCATGAAGGTCATCAGGGCGCTCGCCTCGGGGAAGGAGGCCGACCTCGGCGGTTCGGTCGTCAAGTTCCCGTGGGCCAAGGAGGACGCCCGACTCCCGGTCTGGATGGCCGCGTACGGGCCCAAGGCCCTGAAGATGACCGGCGAGGAGGCCGACGGGTTCATCCTCCAGCTCGCCGACCTGTACCTCACCGAGTACATGGTCAAGGCGGTCAAGGAAGCCGCCGTCGCCGCCGGACGCGACCCGTCCGAGGTGAAGATCTGCGTGGCCGCCCCCGCCTATGTCACCGAGGACGACTCGCCCGAGGCGCTCGCCCATGCGCGCGAGCAGTGCCGCTGGTTCGGCGGCATGGTCGGCAACCACGTCGCCGACCTGGTGTCCAAGTACGGCGCGCACTCCGCGGCCGTACCCGCGGAACTCACCGACTACATCAAGGCGCGCGAGGGCTACGACTACTCCCATCACGGACGCGCCGACAACCCCGACACCGCGTTCGTGCCCGACGAGATCGTCGACCGGTTCTGCCTCATCGGGCCGGTGGAGCAGCACATCGAGAAGCTGAACGCGCTGCGCGAGCTGGGCGTCGACCAGTTCGCGGTGTACGACATGCACGACGCCCAGGAGACCGTGATCGACGCGTACGGCTCGCAGGTGATCCCGGCCGTGAACGGCGTAAGCGCCGTAAGCGCGGTAAACGCCTGAGACACCTGACCGCCTTCTCCCGCACCCGAGTTCCCCCTTGTTCTCCCCCTTCCCGCCGTCCCGGGAAGGGGGTCCGGGCGCACACCGCGCCCCCCTCGGCGCCACCCGCACGGCCTTTCCCGTCCCGACCTCCCTGATTGGCCTGCCCATGACCGAAACCGTTCCCGCCGCCCCACCGCCGTCCTCCCAACCCACGTCGGCCGACGGCCGGGTGGAGATCGCCCCGGGCTCCCCGGCGCCCACCGGCCCGTACGCCAACGACGACCTGCTGCCGGTTCCCGTCGAGAAGCGCACCTGGACCACGTACAACTTCTCCGCACTCTGGGTCGGCATGGCCCACAACACCGCCTCCTGGACCCTGGCCTCCGGTCTGATCGCCGTGGGCATGGACTGGAAGCAGGCGGTGCTCACCATCGCCCTGGCCAATGTGATCGTCCTTGTGCCGATGCTGCTCACCGGGCATGCGGGCCCCAAGTACGGCATCCCGTTCCCGGTGTTCGCCCGCGCCTCCTTCGGTATCCGCGGCGCCAACCTGCCCGCGGTCGTACGGGCGTTGGTGGCGTGCGGGTGGTTCGGCATCCAGACCTGGATCGGCGGCGAGGCGATCTTCTTCCTGGCCGGAAAGCTCATCGGCGAGGGCTGGAGCGACGCCGGGAAGATCGGCGGCTACGCCTGGACCATGTGGCTGTCGTTCGCGATCTTCTGGGCGATCCAGGTCGCGATCATCTATCGGGGCATGGAGACGATCCGCCGCTTCGAGAACTGGGCGGCGCCCTTCGTGCTCATCGGCGCGTTCGTGATGCTGTGGTGGATGGCCGACAAGGCCGGCGGCTTCGGCCCGCTGCTCGACCAGCCCTCCAAGCTGGGCTGGGGCGGCGACTTCTGGAAGCTGTTCTGGCCCTCCCTGATGGGCATGATCGGCTTCTGGTCCACCCTGTCGCTGAACATCCCGGACTTCACCCGGTACGGCAGGAGCCAGAAGGCGCAGATGTGGGGCCAGGGTCTCGGCCTGCCGACCACCATGACGCTGTTCGCCTTCATGTCGGTGATGGTCACCTCCGGCTCGCAGGCGGTGTACGGCGAGCCGATCTGGGATCCGGTGAAGCTGGCCGCCAAGACGGACAGCGTGGTGGGACTGCTGTTCGCGCTGGTGACCGTCCTTGTGGCGACGCTGTCGGTGAACATCGCGGCCAACCTGGTCTCCCCGGCCTTCGACTTCTCCAACATCGCGCCCCGGAAGATCAGTTTCCGTGCCGGTGCGCTCGCCACCTGCGTCCTCGGTGTGCTGATCTTCCCGTGGAAGCTGTACTCCGACCCGCAGGGGTACATCTTCACCTGGCTCGGCCTGGTCGGCGGTCTGCTCGGCACGGTGGCCGGCATCCTCATCGCCGACTACTGGATCCTGCGCCGCGGCAAGCTCGACCTGCTCGACCTGTACCGCGCCGGCGGGCGCTACTGGTACGACCGCGGCTGGAACTGGCGGGCCGTCGTCGCCTTCGTGGCCGGCGGTGTGCTCGCCGTCGGCGGTGCGAGCTTCGACCCGCTGATCGACGGCCGGCCCATCCCGGCCCTGTCGTCCCTTGCCGACTACGGCTGGGCGGTGGGCCTGGCGACCTCGATGGTGCTGTACGTGGGCCTGATGCTGCTGCGCGGCCGGGATCGGGACCGGGACCGGGACACGATCTGACCGGAGCGGAAGGACGGCCGGTCGCGCCGGCCGTCCTCCCGCGTCGCCCCCGCTCGCCCTGCGTCGCCCCCGCTCGCCCTGCGTCGCCCCCGCGTCCGACCGCGGCGGGCGCCGTACGCGGACGGCGTCGATCCCGGGCGGCTTCTCTCCCGGCCGGTCGCTCTCACGGCCGTGCTCGATAGCCTGCCGGACGAGATCAGCCGGACGAGTTCAGCCCGACGCGAGAAGTGAGAGGCCAGATGTTCACCACCCGCCCCACCCTCCAAGGCACCTTCGGCATGGTGTCCTCCACCCACTGGCTGGCCTCGCAGTCGGCGATGGCCGTCCTGGAGGACGGGGGCAACGCGTTCGACGCGGCCGTGGCCGCCGGGTTCGTGCTGCATGTGGTCGAGCCGCATCTCAACGGTCCCGCCGGCGAAGTGCCGATCATCCTCGCGCCCGCGGGCGGCGAGGTCCGCGTGCTGTGCGGCCAGGGTCCGGCCCCCGCGGGCGCGAGCGTGGAGCACTACCGCGCGCTCGGCCTCGACCTGGTGCCCGGCACGGGACCGCTCGCGGCCGCCGTGCCAGGGGCGTTCGACGCATGGATGGTGCTCCTGCGCGACCACGGCACCAAGCCGCTCGACGAGATCCTCAAGTACGCGATCGGATATGCCGAGTCCGGGCATCCGCCGGTCGAGAAGATCGGCGAGACGATCGCCACCGTCCGGCAGCTGTTCGAGACCGAGTGGACCACGTCCGCCGAGGTGTATCTGCCGGTCGTACGCCCCGGCGCGCTGCTTGTGAACCGCACGCTCGCCGCGACCTGGCGCCGGCTGCTCGCCGAGGCCACGGGGTCCACGCGCGAGGCGCGGATCGACGCCGCGCGCAGGATATGGCGGGAGGGTTTCATCGCGGAGGCGCTGCTGCGGCAGAGCGCACGGCCGACGTACGACACCAGCGGCGAGCGCCACACCGGCACCCTCACCGGCGACGACCTCGTCTCTTTCCGTGCCGCTTACGAAGCTCCGGCGACGTACGACCGCAACGGCTGGACCCTCTGCAAGGCCGGCCCCTGGAGCCAAGGCCCCGCCCTGCTCCAGCAGTTGGCGCTGCTGCCCGGCGAACTCCCGGCGCGCGGCTCGGGCGATTACATCCATCTGCTCGTCGAGGGCTGCAAGCTGGCGATGGCGGACCGCGAGGCCTGGTACGGGGACGCGGGCGACGACGTACCCCTGCAAGCCCTGCTCTCCGATCCGTACAACGAAGCGCGCCGCAAGCTCATCGGCGACAGCGCCTCGCACGAACTGCGGCCCGGCAGCCCTCCGGGGCGCACCCCGCGCCTGGCCTCGCCGGCGCAGGACGTCGAGGGCCGTACCGCCTTCGACGCCCTGGGGCTCGCGTCCGGTGCCGGTGAGCCCACGGTCAGCGAGTACGGCGATCCCATCGTCGGCGAGTACGGGGAGACCCGCGGCGACACCTGCCATGTCGATGTCGTCGACCGTTGGGGCAACATCGTCGCCGCCACCCCCAGCGGCGGCTGGCTGCAGTCCAACCCGGTCGTTCCCGAGCTGGGCTTCCCGCTCGGCACCCGTCTGCAGATGACCTGGCTGGAGCCGGGCCTGCCCAACTCCCTCACCCCCGGCCGCCGCCCGCGCACCACGCTCACGCCCTCGCTCGCGCTGCGCGGAGGGGTGCCCGTGATGGCCTTCGGGACGCCGGGCGGCGACCAGCAGGACCAGTGGCAGCTGCCGTTCTTCCTGCAGGTGGCGGAGGGACCTGCCGTACGCGGCGGCCTCGACCTCCAGGGCGCGATCGACGCCCCTAACTGGCACACCGACCACGTCCCGTCGTCCTTCTACCCGCGCGGCATGCTGCCCGGCCAGCTCACGGTCGAGTCCCGGGTGGGCGAGGAGGTCGTCGCCGAGCTGCGGCGCCGCGGACACCAGGTCACGGTCGGTGCTCCCTGGTCGGAGGGGCGGCTGAGCGCGGTGGCCAGGGACCCGGAGACCGGAGTGCTTTCGGCCGGGGCGAATCCGCGGGGGATGCAGGGGTACGCGGTAGGGCGCTGAGGACGGGGTCCCGGGGCGCTGAGTCCAGGGTCCGGCAGGTCCTGGGACCCCGCCGCACTCAGGGTTCACCGGGAATCCACCCGGAGGTCACCCTCCGGGTGGGGACTGTCAGTGGGGCGTGGTGGGATGGACACATGATCGAAGACAAGACAGGCAACGAAGACCTTCTCGACATCCGTATCGCCGGCTTCCTCGACACCCGTCTCCACGAGGTGGAGGAGGCCGTACGCAAGGCCGCGGCCGCGGAGATCATGCCACGCTTCCGTCAGCTCGCCGACTACGAGGTCGTCGAGAAGAACGGTCCGCACGACCTGGTGACGGTCGCCGACCGCCTCGCCGAGGAACACCTCACGGCCTCCCTGACCGAGCTCCTGCCCGGCTCGGTCGTGGTCGGCGAGGAGGCGGTGCACGCCGACCCGTCCATCCTGGAGGCACTGCACGGGGACGCCCCGGTGTGGATCGTCGACCCCGTCGACGGCACCCGCCAGTTCGTCCACGGCGACTCCGGCTTCTGCACCCTGGTCGCGCTCGCCCGCCGCGGCGAGGTGCTCGCGTCCTGGACGTTCGCGGCGGCCCGCGACGAGATGGCGGTGGCGGTACGGGGCCAGGGCGTGGTCCTCGACGGCCGCCCCCTCACCCAGGCACCCGCAGAGACCGGCGCGCCGCTCGAAGTCGCCACGTCCCACCCGGACTTCACCACGGACGACCAGAAGCGGGCACTGCTCGGGCTGCGCACCGAAGGGGTCGCCCCGCGGCCGTGCGGTTCGGCCGGCCTGGAGTATCTGGCCATCGCCAAGGGTGAGTTGGACGCGGTGGCGTTCTCCTGGGAGAACGCCTGGGACCACGCGGCGGGCCTCCTCCTCGTCACCGAGACGGGCGGCGGACACCTGACGGTGGCGGGCGAGCCCTTCCGTATCGAGGGTGGCAACGCACTCCCGTTCACGGCGGGCCGCGACGCGGCGACGGTGGAGCGGGTGATCGGGTTGTTGAGGGCGGAGGCCTGAACAGCTGTGGGGGCGGCATCCTGACCGGCCGCGAGTGATCAGTCCTCGACCGGGCGGAGCCTGATCTGGGCTCCCGCGCCCCGTTCGAAATCGACCCGCAGGGTGGTCACCTCGAACCGGCCGGCCGTGCCGACGGACGGCCACAGTGCAGGCTCCCGGGGCAGGGACAGCACGTCCACGAACCCCTCGACCGGCAGTCCGAGGTCCACCAGGAGGCCCGTCCTGCCCGCACCCCAAGGCAGTGCCCGCACCGTCCCCGCGAGCACGGCACCCTCGGGCACGGGCCCCGTGTCGTACGGCGTGAAGTGCCGTCCGATGAGCCCGCGCCGCCACGTGTCCTCGAACTCGTCGACTGTCACCTCTTCCGTGCGCGACGCGGTGTCCGGCTCGTCCGGAGCGCCGTACACGGCCTCGTACAACTCGACGCCGAAGGCCCCGTAACCCCTCCGCAGCTCCTGTGCCACGTCCCGCGACCAGGCGCAGACCACCGCACCGGACGGCGCGAACGTCACCTGCCGCAGGACCTCGCCACCCGCCGCCCCGGTCTCGTACCAGTACTCGGCGAGACCGCGCGTATGTACGCCGCGCAGACAGACGTAGGAGGAATTCGGCATCCAGGGACCCTACCCCCGGCCGGACTGTCAGAGCCCAGGCATATCCTGAGGCCCAGTGGCCATCGGCTGACAAAGGAGTCCGAAGGTGCCGTCGATGCTCGATGCCGTCGTCGTGGGAGCGGGACCCAACGGACTGACCGCTGCGGTCGAGCTGGCCCGCCGTGGGTTCTCGGTGGCCGTGTTCGAGGCCAAGGACACGATCGGCGGCGGCGCCCGCACCGAGGAGCTGACCCTGCCGGGTTTCCGGCACGACCCGTGCTCGGCCGCGCATCCGCTCGGCGTCAACTCGCCCGCCTTCAACGACATGCCGCTCGGCCGGTACGGCCTGGAGTGGCTGCACGCCCCGCTGCCCATGGCGCACCCGTTCCCCGACGGCACCGCGGCCGTGCTGTCCCGCTCGGTGGCGGAGACCGCCTCGTCGTTCGGCGCACGGGACGCGGGCGCGTACCGCAGGCTCGTCGAGCCGTTCCTCGCCCGCTGGGACACCCTGGCCAGGGACTTCATGTCGCTGCCGCTCAGCACCCTGCCCCGCGACCCCGTCACGCTCGCCCGTTTCGGCTTCGTGGGGCTGCCCCCGTCCAGCTGGACGCTCGGCCGGCGCTTCCACGACGACAAGGCGAAGGCCCTGTTCGCGGGGCTCGTGGCCCATGTCATCGCGCCGCTCGGCGGCCTCGCGACCACCGCCGTCGGACTGGTCTTCGCCCTGGCCGCGCACGCCCGTGGCTGGCCCGTCGCCAAGGGCGGCTCGCAGTCCATCTCCGACGCCCTCGCCGCGTATCTGAAGGACCTCGGCGGCGCCGTGCACACCGACTACGAGGTCAAGCGCCTCGATGATCTGCCGCCCGCCCGCGCGTACGTCTTCGACACCTCGCCGACCGCCCTCGCCCGTATCGCCGGCCTGGGCAACTCGTATGCCAACTACCGTTACGGCGCGAGCGTGTTCAAGGTCGACTATGCGCTCGACGGGCCCGTGCCCTGGACCGCCGAGGAGCCGCGGCGCGCGGGCACCGTGCAGATCGGCCCGGGCAGCCGCGACATCGCCACCGCGCTGCACGCCGCGTCCCGCACCGATCAGGCCCCGGAGAACCCTTTCCTGATCACGGTCCAGCCCACCCTCGCCGACCCGTCACGCGCCCCCGAGGGCAAGCATGTCTTCTGGGCGTACGGCCATGTGCCCAACGGCTGGGACGGCGACCTCACCGAGGCCATCGAGCGCCAAGTCGAGCGTTTCGCACCGGGGTTCAGGGACCGCATCCTCGCCCGCGCCACGATGGGCCCGCCCGAGCTCGCCTCGCACAACGCGAACTATGTCGGCGGTGACATCGCCTGCGGCGCCGCCTCGGGCCTCCAGCTGCTCCTGCGCCCCAAGCTCTCCCTCTTCCCGTATGCGACGAAGCACCCCGCGGTGTTCCTCTGCTCCTCGGCCACCCCGCCGGGCCCGGGCGTCCACGGAATGTCGGGCCACAACGCGGCGAAGGCGGTCTGGCGCCGCCTGCGTACGGTGACCGCTTGACGATCTCCGTACGGTGACCGCCTGACGACCTCCGTGCAGTGACCGCCTGACGACCTCCGTGCAGTGACCGCCTGACGACCTTTGCGCGGCGACCCTGACGATCTTCGTACGGTCAGCGCATGACGCCCGTCGGACGGGACCGCATGCGACCTTCGTACGATGACCGCATGGCGAACCTCACCCTCGTCCAGGGCGACATCACCGCGCAGTCCGTCGACGCGATCGTCAACGCCGCCAACTCCTCGCTGCTCGGCGGCGGGGGAGTGGACGGCGCGATCCACCGCAAGGGCGGCCCGGAGATCCTCGAAGCCTGCCGCGCCCTGCGCGCCTCCCACTACGGCAAGGGTCTGCCCACCGGCCGGGCGGTCGCGACCACGGCCGGCCGCCTCGACGCCCGCTGGGTGATCCACACGGTCGGACCGGTGTGGAGCGCGACCGAGGACCGCTCCGGACTGCTCGCCTCCTGCTACCGCGAATCCCTGGCCGTGGCCGACGAGTTGGGCGCACGGAGCGTGGCCTTCCCCGCGATCTCGACCGGGATCTACGGCTGGCCGATGGACGACGGGGCGCGGATCGCCTACGAGACGGTGCAGGCGGCGAGGACGGGTGTGGAGGGGGTCCGGTTCGTGCTGTTCGACGAGCGGTCCTACGAGACCTTCGCGGCGCGCCTGCCCTAGTAGGACTTTGTTAGGTGGTGTCGTAGGGCTGCCAGGGTGCGGGTTGGTGGCAGGTTGGGCAGTGTCCTGACCA
>NZ_JACTVJ010000049.1 GCF_014493765.1 Streptomyces polyasparticus | reverse complement strand
ACTGGCTACCGCCGGCTCAGCCCCCGCTACGAACGCCACCCCGCCAACTACCTGGCCATCCTCGGCCTGGCAGCCGCGCTGTGCTGCTACAAGCGACTACTCCGCCTCACCACATAGGACAACGTCTAAAGCGTGTCGGCCGTGCGACCAGGCAGTACGTCGATCCGCTCATGGGTCTGGGCGTCGATGATCACAGTGGCGTAGCGGTGCCGCCGGCGCAGCGCGAAATCGTCGACACAATCACAAGGGGGCACCCCGCCCGGCAGGCAGCGGGATCCGCAGAGCGGTGTGGCGCGACAAATTCACAGAGAGTATCGCCAGCAGACGTGATCCGGCCCGGCCAGCTAGCTCCTTGACCACTGCCTTGACTTGCCTGGTCAGAGGGGTCGTACGCCGCTGGTGTCGGTCCAGCACGCCCGGTACCTGCTCGCGAAAGGTATGCCGGCAGCCGCGGGTGGGACACACCAGGTGCCGCACCCTCACCCGGACCACCACCCGACGCTCGTCGACCCGGACATCGGCCACCGTCCGCCAGTGATACCCGTGCACGCATCTCGACGAGATCCCGCACATCGGGCAGACCGCAGTGTCCTGCGGAGTCCGTGCCCGCACCATGATCTGCTCACCCTCAGCGCCACGTGGTGTTCGGCTCGTTGCCGCGGAGCGAGCAGCGGCGGTTGAGGCGAGCGCTATCTGCGAGGTCTGATGCTGGATGGAGGCCGTAAGCCGATCCAGCCGATGGCCGAGCGGTTACCGGACGGGAACATGCAGGCCCTGCAGTAGTTCGTGAATCAGTCGCCTCGGGACTGGTTGCCGGTGCGGCAACGGATCACGCGACGGCTGTGCGAGGTGCTTCGGCCCGAGGCGTGGGCGGTCGACGATGTGTTGTCTCCCAAGTGGGGGAAAGGCGTCCGTGGAAGTGGCTCGGCAGTGCTGCGGGGCGGTGGTCAAGCGGGCCACCTGCCAGGTCGTGGTCAGCGTGCATGCCGCAACCGACACCGCTTCCTGCCCGCTGGACTGGCAGTTGTATCTGCCCGAGGAGTGGACCAGCGATGCGGCCCGACGCCGCAGTGCCGGCGTGCCGTGCGACGTCACCTTTGCGGCCAAGACCCAGCTCGCGCTGGACCGGCTGGCCGCCTGGGACCTGTCGGCGCCGGTGGCGGTTACCGACTGCGGTCATGGCCGTTCGGTGGCTTCCGCCTTGCACTGGAAAACCGCGGCCTGGACCATTTGGTAGCCGTCGAGGCCAAGGAGGTGGCTCATGCGGCCGTACACGGCCGCATGAGCTGGCCTATGGCGGACTGAGCCCGCAGGCTCTGCCCCGCTTGCCGCAGCCGACCGGTCACACTGCCTGACCTGGCGGCTGAACAGGGTGTGTTCAGCGAGGTGTCCTGGCAGCAAGGAAGTAAAGGGATCATGTGCTCACGTTTCGCCGTCCTGGAAATCCGGACGGTGGGCAAGCGGTCCTTCCGCCGCGCCCAGAAGTATGGCGGCGGCCTCAACGCCTGGGACTGGGGCAGCCAAGGCGAACGCTGCTGGTCGAGCAGGCCGACCCGGCCACGGAGGCGACTGGCTACTGGATCTCCAACCCGTCTGCCACCCCTCCCGTCGAAGATCTGGTCAGTCTGGCCAAGATGCGCTGGCGCATCGAGCACGACACCGGCCATGAAACCTGTCGGGCCCGTACCGACCTCTCTGACGTCACCTGCGTCACACGAAAACTCTGCGCAACATCGCACCCGATATCTCTTGATGCAGCGATGCAGCGCAGCGCGGATCGCTGGATAAAAGGGAGAGATGATGCTGGTTCTCACGGAGCGCAGATGGCGGCAGCGCAGGGCGCGCCGCAGGGTGATCACTGCAGGTGTCGCGGCGGTGGTGGCAATATCACTGGCCGCGTGCGGCGCGGGAGACGACACGGGTAATGAAGCAGACGGGATGGCCAGCGGCGGGAAGGACGAGGGCCTCCAGTACGCCAGCTGCCTGCGTGACCAGGGAGTGGACGTGCCAGATCCGAAACCCGGCGACCAAGCAGTGACCCAGATCCCCGACGGCGTCCCGAGGGCAAAGGCGGAGGCAGCGATCAAGGCATGCCAGAAGTACGCCCCACAGACGCACACGAAGGAGGAACATGAGCAGTTTCAGAAGGAGGCACTGGAACTAGCGAAGTGCTACCGGAAGAACGGTGTCGAGGTCGACGATCCCAAGAACGGTGTGTTCATCCCCCCGCAAGGGACGGCCCAGGACACTCCTGCCTTCAAGAAGGCCACGGAGGCCTGCAAGGAGTTCATGGGAAACCGCCAAGAAGTCGGTGCCCAGTGAGCGGGAAGCGACGGCGGATACATATCGTGGTGACCATTGCGGCGCTGACGCTTGCGGGTGGCGGCGTCAGCGCGGTAACGCTGGGGCTGGGCGGCAGCAGCGGCCGATCGGACGCGGCGCGGCGGGACACACGGCCGGCAGCAACCAGCGAGATCACACGCAGTGATCTCGCCGCATCCCAAGCACTGGCCGGTGAGCTGGGTTACGGCACCCCTGTCCCAGTGCATGGCCGGCTACCGGGTACCGTCACCTGGCTCCCCGAGCAAGGTGCGGTCGTCCAGCGCGGCGAGGCCTTGTACAAGGTCGACAACCAACCGGTCGCGCTCATGTATGGGGCGACGCCGATGTACCGGGATCTGGCGCGCGGCGTGGAGGGTCCTGATGTAGAACAGCTCAACGATAATCTGCGGGCCTTGGGCTACGGCGCTCCGAACGGCGATGTCTTCACCGCCGAAACCGCGGCGGCGGTGCGTGCCCTGCAGCAGAAGCAGGGTGTGAAGGCTACCGGCACGCTCAAGATCGGCCAGCTCCACTTCGCGCGGGACGCGGTTCGGGTCGCCGAGCATCGGACAGTGGTGGGCGACACGGCCAGTGCGACGGTGCTGACCCGCACCAGCCGGTCCAAGACAGTGACCGTCCAAGTCGATGTAGGTGACCAAGAGTTGGCGAAGAAGGGGAAAGTCGTGAAGGTGCTGCTGCCCGGCGGCAGCAGCGTCGAGGGCAAGATACGGAGAGTACGGACAGTCACCTCGGGTGAAGGCGAGAAGTCCGACGGCAAGGACGGTTCGGTAAAGACCAAGATCGATGTGGAGATCGAGATCGCGGATCAGCATGCGCTGAAGGGGCTGGACACGGCCACGGTCGATGTGGAATTCACCAGCGCCACCGCGAAGAATGCCCTGTCGGTTCCGGTGACGGCGCTCGTGGCGCTGGCCGATGGCGGCTACGCGGTACGCGTCGTCGACGGCGACCGTACCCGAACCGTCCCGGTCAAGCTCGCGCTGTTCGCGCAAGGCCGCGTGGAGATCGAGAGCAGGGAATTGCGTGCGGGCATGAAGGTAGCGGTGCCGAAATGACTGTACCTGCCCATACGGCCGACACGAGCCGCACGGCTATCGCGCCCGCGAGGAGCGCGGCCGTTGTCGCGCTCGAGGCCGTCACTCGTTCCTACCCGGGCGGGGTCACTGCTCTGGACGCGGTCGATCTGGTCGTCACACGCGGTGAGTTGACCGCGATCGTCGGCCCCTCCGGCTCTGGAAAGTCCACGCTACTCAACCTCATCGGAACGCTCGACCTGCCCACCTCTGGGCGGATCTCCATCGCAGGGCACGATGTCGCAGCGCTCAGCGACCGTCAGTTGTCCGCGCTGCGCGCCTCCTCCATCGGCTTCGTCTTCCAGCACTTCCATCTCGCGGCTGGGGTGAGCGCCCTTGACAACGTCGCCGACGGCCTGCTGTACGCCGGGGTGTCACGGAGCGCGCGCCGTGAGCGCGCGGCACACGCTCTGGAACGAGTAGGTCTCCGGAATCGCCTCGACCACCGCCCCCATGAACTGTCCGGCGGCCAGAAACAGCGGGTCGCCATCGCCCGCGCGGTGGTCGGCGAACCGGCCCTGCTACTCGCTGACGAGCCTACGGGCGCTCTTGACTCAAGCTCCGGCGCCGCGGTGGTGGACCTCTTGCGCGAGCTCAACGCGGCCGGCACTACCATCCTGGTCATCACGCATGACCAAGAGATCGCGGCGAGTCTGCAGCGCCAGGTCGTCATGCTGGACGGCCGGGTACGGACCGACTCGGCCCGGGGGGCGTCATGCTGAGGCCCGCCCGGCTGAGCCCTGGAGACGTCGTCCGCGTCGGCGGCTTCGGGTTGCGCAGTCGTCCGGTACGCGTCCTGCTGTCGGCACTGGGCATCGCCATCGGCATCGCTGCGATGGTCGCGGTCGTCGGCATTTCCAGCTCGAGCCGCGCGGAACTCGACCGCACTCTTGAGCGGCTCGGCACCAACCTCCTGACCGCGTCACCGGGCCAGAGTCTGGATGGCAGCCAGGCGAAATTGCCACAAGAGGCCACCCGTGTGGCCAGCGGGATGGCAGGGGTGGAGTCGGCCACGGCGGTCGGCGTCGTCGACGATGTGCAGACCTACCGTACGGACAAGATCCCCAAGGCTCAGTCGGGTGGCATCACCGCGGCAGCTGCCCATCAGGGTCTGCTGCAGACAGTGGGCGCCACTCTGAGCAAGGGCGACTGGCTCAACGCAGCCACCGGCAAGTACCCGGTCACCGTCCTGGGCGCCACCACCGCCGAGCTGCTGGGCATCACCGAACCGGGCCCCGATACCCGGGTTTGGCTCGGCGGCCAGTGGTTCACCGTCGCCGGCATCCTCGAACCGGTCCCCCTGGCAGCCGAGTTGGACACGTCGGCCCTGGTGGGTTGGGATGCCGCCGAGAAGTACCTCGATTTCGACGGGCACCCCACCACCGTCTACACTCGCGCGGACGAGGAGCGCATCGCCGACGTCAGGCATCTGCTCGGCCGTACGGTCAATCCGGCCGAGCCCACCACCGTCTCCGTATCCCGGCCGTCCGACGCGCTGGCCGCCAAGGAGGCAGGCGACGCAGCGTTCACTGGGCTGTTGCTCGGACTGGGCGGGGTGGCCCTTCTCGTCGGGGGAATCGGAGTTGCCAACACCATGGTGATCTCGGTCCTCGAACGCCGTGGCGAGATCGGGTTGCGCCGTTCACTGGGCGCGACCCGATGGCAGGTGTGCCAGCAATTCCTGACCGAATCACTGCTGCTGTCCGCTCTGGGCGGTGGGGCGGGCGTGGTAATCGGCTCGGCCGTCACCGCCGCCTACGCCACCACTCAGAACTGGCCGGTGGTAGTTCCCCCTTGGGTGATGGGCGGAGGCGTGGGAGCGACGCTCGCGATCGGGGGCCTCGCCGGCCTGTATCCGGCCGTACGTGCAGCCAGGCTGGCCCCCACCGTGGCGCTCGCCGCACCGTGAGTGACGTCGCGCGTCGCACGTGAATCACGAGGACACATCGTAACGAAGGGAGAACAGGGTGCGCGTACTCGTCGTCGAGGACGACCCGCTGATCGCCGAGATGGTCACCATGGGGCTGCGCCGCCACGGATTCGCCGTGGACACGGTCCTCGACGGAGCCGCGGCGGCACACATTCTCCAGACCAACGACTACGACGTCGTCGTGCTGGACCGGGATCTGCCTGGTGTTCACGGCGATGCCATCGCGACGGAGCTGGTCTCCTCAGGTGCCCGTACCCGCATTCTCATGCTCACCGCATCGGGCGGACTCGGCGACCGCGTCCAGGGTCTGAACCTGGGGGCGGACGACTATCTCGCCAAACCGTTCGAGTATCCCGAACTCATCGCCAGGGTGGGAGCACTGTGCCGCCGAAGCGCTCCGCCCCTTCCCCCGGTGATGGAGAGCTCAGGGGTACGGCTGGACACCAGTCGGCGCACCGTCACCCGGGACGGCCAGCCGCTCGACCTCACTCCCAAGGAGTTCGCGGTACTGCATCTGCTGCTGGCCGCCGACGGAGCACCAGTCAGCCCGGAGGAACTGTTGGAGCGCGCCTGGGACCAGCACGCGGACCCGTTCACCTCGGCCGTACGCGTCACCATGAGCCGATTGCGCACCAAACTCGGGGCCCCCCCGTTGATCCGCACAGTGCCGGGCGTGGGATACGTTCTGTGAACCGCCGACCACGTAGACGCCGGGCCGGCGTGCGCATCCGCATCGCAGCCGTCTATGGACTCGTCTTCTCACTACTGGGCGCAGCGCTGCTCTCTCTCGTCTACTTCCTTTCTCGCGCCGACGCCGTAGCGAAAGCGCAGGAGTTGATGGGCCGCACTCTCCAAACAGTCCCCGAGCAGAACCCTCCGCCCACCAGCGCGGAACAAGAGCCTGGCACCGTCACTCTCGAACTCGCCCAGTTCGCCTCACGGCAGGTACTGATCTGGTCCGGCGCCGCTCTGTTGGTGATGTCCGTACTCGCGGTCGGCATCGGCTGGTGGATCGCCGGCCGGGTGTTGCGACCCGTACATGCCATGACAGCCACCGCACGACGCATTTCCCAACAGAATCTGGACGAGCGCATCGCCCTTGGCGGCCCAAAGGACGAGCTCAAGGAACTCGCTGACACCTTCGACGAACTCCTGGCCCGCCTGGAGTCTTCCTTCGACAGTCAGCGCCGTTTCATCGCCAACGCCTCCCACGAACTGCGCACCCCACTGGCCGCACAACGGGCCGCGCTCCAGATCGGCTTGGAAAATCCCAGCCCCGAGGACGTCGTGCGCGTCCGGGAGCGTCTCCTCGACGCCAACCGGCGCAGCCAGCACCTCATCGACGGCCTACTGCTCCTCGCCAACAGCGAGCGCGGGATCAAGGAGACGGCGCTGGTGGACCTGTCGGAGGTGGCTGCCGAAGAGGCCGGTTCGTGCGCACCGGCGGCCAAGGCAGCACAGGTCACCCTCACCGTGGACAAGGGGCATGCTCCGGTTCGCGCAAACCGGGTCCTGCTCAGCCAATTGATAGCGAACCTGCTGCGCAACGCCATCGCCTACAACCAACCGCACGGACATGTCGTCGTCCGCATCGCACCCGGTCGGCTCACCGTCACCAACACCGGCCCGGCTGTGGCACCGCAGGATATCCCGGCGCTTTTCGAGCCGTTCCGACGCGGCCGGGGCAAGGACCGGATGACAACCGTGTCCGCCACCAACGTCGGCGGCGGACACGGCCTGGGCCTGGCCCTCGTCCGTTCGATCGCCACCGCCCATGGCGGAACGGTCACGGCCTGCCCAGGGCCCGAGGGCGGCCTCTGCATCGAGGTACGGCTGCCTGCCGAGCGCTGAGATTGCGTAGGGGCATCGCCACGTAAGTCCGAAGGCCTCATTGAAGCGTGTTGCGTAAGGCTGTGTTCGGGCAGGTCAGGGTGTGCGAGGGCGGTTGTCTGGTCATGAGGTGAGGGTGAGGTTGTGCATGTGGGCGACGGCTTGGACGGCGTGATGGAGGCCGTCGCCGTGTTGCCGGCAGTCGCGGAGGATCTTGTAGGTCTTCATCCGGCTGATCACATGCTCTACCCGGGCACGGACTGTGCGGTGGGCGGCATTGTCGCTCTCCTCGCCGGGCAGCAGCTCGCGCCGCGGGCGTTTGCGGTGCGGGGTGATCATGCCGCAGCCTAGGTAAGCGCCGTCGGGCAGGACCGTGGCGCCCGGGCAGTGCTCGGCCAGGCCGGAGGCCCGCCAGGCGTGCGCGTCCGCGGTGGTGCCCGGCAGCGGACGACCGGCCGCAATCACGAGGCGCGTGTCAGCGTCCACGATGACCTGCACGTTCGCCGAGAACCGGTAGTTGCGCGAGGACGAGCCAACGCTGCGGTCACGGACCGGGATCAAAGTGCCGTCCACTATCCACAGCCGATCCGCGGCATCGGTCGGCCGCGACACGGGCTCCAGCGCCTGCAGTGGACCGAGCCGTTGAATCACCCGGCACACCGTGGACGAGGAGATCCCGAACAACGGGCCCAGCTGCCGCATCGTCAGGTTCGTCCGTAGTACACCGCCACCACCAGGACCCGCTCCGCCAATGGCAGGCACCATGGACGGCCCTGCAAGGTGCCGTCACCACCGCGCTCCCGCACCACCTTGAGGAGCCGCGCAAACTGCGTCACACGCAGCCCTGCGAATGTCTCCACCCACACCTGCTCAGCCCTCAACACCCAGCCATGCAGGGCAAATGCCCACTTCACAGCCTTGTGTCACACGCTTTGAGGGCTGTCCCGCAAAGCTGATCACGATGGGATGATCCTGGTGTGGCTGGTGTGATCACGGCGTCCGAGCCGTCCTGGATAGGTCCGTTCAGCGGGCTGAGCCCGCGCCGTTTCGGCAAGCTGGTTGCCTGCGTGCGGCGGGCGACCACGGGTGAACTGCGCCGCGGACGCCCCTGGGGGCTATCGCTCGAGGATCGCATCCTGCTGGTCACGGCGTACTGGCGCACGAACTTGACGATGCGTCAAATTGCTCCGCCGTTTGGTGTCTCGAAGTCCGCTGCGGACCGGTTCCGCAACGACGCCGTGCTGATCGTCGACGGCACCCTGGTGCCTACCCGTGACCACACGGTGGCCGAGCAGTCGAAGAACTATCGCTATTCCACGGCCCATCAGGTCGTGATCGATGCCGACACACGCTGGGTCGTCGTGGTCGGCCGGCCACTGCCGGGCAACCGGCACGACTCCCGCGGCTGGGACGAGTTCGGCGCCAAGGCCGCCGTCGGCAACACCATGACCATCGCCGACGGCGGCTACCAAGGGACCGGGCTGGTCATCCCTCACCGCCGCCGCAAGGGCGAGGAACTACCGGCCTGGAAAGAGGACCACAACCGTTCGCACAAGCAGGTGCGTGCCCGCGTCGAGCACACTTTCGCCCGCATGAAGGGCTGGAAGATCCTGCGTGACTGCGGTCTCAAGGGCGACGGCATCTATCACGCCATGCTCGGCGTCGCCCGCCTGCACAACCTCGCGCCCACCGGATAGCCGCAGCCTCTACGTGCTCACCATGCGTTCCAGTAGGCGCGGCCCGGCCGGGGCTTGTTGGGGGCGAACAGCTGGGACACGGTCACCGGTGTCAGCCCACGTTCGCGCAGTCCGTCGATGATGCCGGGCACCGCGGGCACGGTCCCCGGGTAGATGTCATGGAGCAGGATGATCCCGTTGCGGGCCGCGCTAGCCAGGACCCGCCGCTGAATGAGTCTGGGGTCGTGGTCACGATAGTCCTTGGCCGTGACCGTCCACAGGATCTGTGCGAGCCCGAGCTCACGGCTGACCTTGGCTACCCGCTGGTCGGTGCGTCCCTGAGGCGGGCGCATCAGCGTCGGGGTGCGGCCGGTGAGGTCTTTGATCTGCTTCTGCACGAGGGAGAGCTGACGGCGAATCTCCGTGTCCGAGACCTCGGTCAGGCGGGGATGGCTCCAGCTGTGATTGGCGAGTTCATGCCCCTCGGCTGCTTCTCTGCGCACGAGCTCCGGATAGCGGGTCACGCCGCTCTTACCGAGAAGGAAGAAGGTGGCGTTGACCCGCTTGGTCTTCAGAATGTCCAGAAGGCGGGCGGTGTACGGGCCCGGCCCGGCATCGAAGGTCAACGCCACGCATCTCGCCTTACGGCAATCCATCGGACGCGGCTTGGACCAGGACGGGCTGGGTGACGGCTTCGGCTTCAGCGGTGCTGCGACCGGAGACGCAGCCGCCGCCGCTTTGCCTGCGGCCGTGTCGGGTTGCTCTGCCGTACCGCAGGCAGCCAGAACGGCGATCGCCGCCACGGTGACAAAGGTGCGCTTCAAACGGCGGGACATGGTCACGGAAGATCTCTATCAGGCAGTTAACACGACACCCGCCTTTGACACAGCAACACCACCACGAACCCATCCCTACAATGATCATCTTTGCGGGACAGCCCTTAGATGATCTTGATGCTTTGAGTGGGTGTTCTGTGAGTCGTCGTGGCCGGTTGTCCGGTTTGAGGGGTTGCGGTTGACCGGTGCTGCGTGTGCTGGAGTCGTGGCTGAGCGGCAGCCGTACCCGAGTGATCCGGCCGGTCATCGCAGCCTGGTAGGGCCAGCACCGTTCGGTCAGCGGCCATGAGGGCCGGTACGAGATGCGGGAGATCGTCAAAGCGATCCTGTACAACCCGGCTGGCCCTACCCCCAACGAGCTTGGGACGTCGCTGAGCCGTTCTGCGAGGGCGGCGACCGCCTCACGGTCGCCTTCGAGGGCTTCGCGCTCGTCATCGGGATCACGCAGCTGGACAAGGTGGCCCACCGACAACCCCGACGTGGTCAAGAGCTGGCCCGATGCCGGGTTCACGAACGCCGTCATCGAGCACGGCCGGTCGCTGGGCATCGACGTCGAGGTGGTGTCGCGTGATCCGCAGACCAAGGAGTTCGCCCCGGCCCCGAATCGGTGGATCGCCGAGCAGACCTTCGGCACGCTGATGCTGCACCGCCGCCTGGCCCGCGACTACGAGACTCTGCCCGCCAGTTCGGCGTCATGGATGCGCTGGTCGACCGACATCATGACCCACCGGCTCACCGCCACGACGACTCCCACCTGGCGAGATCCGCCACCAGCCCGCTGCGGCGACCCGGCATGAACCAGTGCGAGGGGAGCATGCAGGAGTTCCTGGAACAGCTCCAAATACGCGAGGCCGCCAGCCGGCGGCATCACCGACCAGCTCCGCACCCAGATCGCCGACCTCACCGCCCAACTCGCGGACGCGGAACAGACTCTGGAAAGACTGACGATCACCCGGGAAACCATCCTGGAGATCGCCCCGAACCTTCCCGGCGGCCTCGCCCCGCCGCCCTCGGCCTACCGTCAGATCCTCGCCCTCTTCGACAACACCGCAGACGGACTGCCCCCCAAGGACGTCTGCCTCGCCCTGGATGCCACCGCAGCCAACCCCACCCCCAGACTGAGCCCCGGCGAAAGCTCACAGAACACCCACTAAGACACCCTCTAGCTCGGGGCCCGTGGTGTAGTGGCCACGGGCCCCGAGGGGGGGTGTTACTTGGCGGTGATCGTGGAGGTCGGAGTGCGGTCACCGGTGTAACTGGCGCCACCGATACGAGCGACCGCGACGCCACAACCAGCCATCCGAAAGTTGACTTCACCCGATGCATTGAAGGCACGTCAGAACCGAAGATGAACCCTCTGGCTCATCTACCAGTGACTGCAGCACCTCGTGGATTCCGAGTCTGGGCCCACGGCGTGGTGGCCGGGATGACGCTGTCGATGTTGTCTCAGGCGAGCACAGCGCGCTCACATCCCGCCGACTTGTTCCACACAACCACAATGAGTGCATTGCGCCCAGCCCGCCGGCAGCCAATGCCCCACTGCACGGCCGATCCCGCTATCCCGTCTAGCGCCTTACCTACAAGCGGGCCACGAGTTGAGCTGTCCAGGAAGGGTAGTCTGCTTGTCCGCTACCTCGGATAGATCGCACCAACAACACAGCGTGTCACGCATGGTGCTTGCTCCGCCCGACCCGCTGCCGCAGGGAATGCCTGCTGAAGGTTTACAGACTCACTCGCCCCGTACGCCTGGACCCTCAGGCCGCTCCCAGCGCCTCGGTCGGTGGCAGTTGAGAGGCGCGGACTGCTGGGTAGAGCCCAGCGAGGGCACCGATGCTCAGGGTGGCACCGAATCCGCCTGCAATGGCCCAGACCGGGACGCTGACCGGCCAGCCCTGCGAGAGCGCGTAGGCGGCGGTGACAGCGATACCCAGCAAGACGCCACCAATGCCGCCGAGCCCGGCGAGCAGTTGAGACTCGACGAGGAACTGGGTACGGATCTGGTTGCGGCGAGCACCTAGTGAGCGGCGCAGGCCAATTTCGGCGCGGCGTTCCAGCACAGAGATGACCATGGTGTTAGCCACGCCGACCCCGCCGACGAGCAGGGCGACTGCGCCGAGGCCCAGCATCAGGCCGGTGAAGGCTTTGTCAGTGGCATTCTTGGCGGCCAGGGCGTCAGAAGGTCGGCTCACCTTGACCTCGGTGGGTGCCTGTGGGTTGGCAGTGGCTGCCAGGACATCCCGCACCTCTTCCACAGCGGATTCCACAGTCCGGGTATAGATCTTCGTGGGATGCCCATCGAAACCGAGAATTCGCTCGGCCGCGCCCCAGCCGACGAGAGCGCTGTCGTCCAGTTCGGGGGCCAGGGCCGACTTGTCGAGGATGCCGACGAGCGTGAACCACGTGCCTCCCAGCCAGACCCGGGTGTCGGATTCGATGGAGCCAATGCCGAGGCGGTCGGCCGCGCCGGTGCCCAGCACCACGGCGGGATAGCGGGCGGTGGCCTTGTTCAGCCAGCTGCCGCGGGCGAGCTGCGTGCCAGTTGTGGCGAGAAGCCCCAGGTCGGCCGCCTTGACGTTGATGGAGCCGGTTTCGGCGGGTGGGATGCGGTCATTGCGGTATACGTACCCGTCCACGTCTCCGGTACTGGCGGCGGATTCGACCGGGCCGATGCGTCGGACCATGTCGACGGTGCTCTTCGGGAGCTTGGCCTCGGCGCCGGTGAAAGTCTGGCCGGGGGCTGCGGTGAGCAGGTTGGTTCCGAGACGGTCGAGGGTACGTTGCAGTTCGGCATGGCTAGAGGTGGAGATACCGACCACTCCGATCATCGCGGCGATGCCGATGGCGATGCCGAGTGCGGACAGGAAGACACGCAGCGGCCGAGTACGCAGCCCCGAGGCTCCGGTGCGCAGGACATCGCGTGGGCTCATCCGGCCGGTCTTCAGCATGCGGGCACCCGGTCTCGAGACGAGTCGTGAACGATGCGGCCATCGCGGACCTGTACTTGGCGGGGCAACGAAGCGGCGACCTCCCGGTCGTGCGTGATGATCACGACGGTGGTGCCGTCCGCGTGCAACGCACGCAGCAGGGCCATGACGGTGTCGCCCGAGCGCGAGTCGAGCGCGCCGGTCGGCTCGTCGGCGAGGAGCAGGCGCGGGCTGCCGACCAGTGCCCGGGCGATCGCTACACGTTGACGCTCGCCGCCGGAGAGTTCGTTGGGGCGGTGGTATATACGGCGGGCGAGATCCACACGTTCCAGGGCGCTACGTGCCGCGCGGCGGCGCTCGGCAAGTGGCGTGCCAGTGTAAAGCAGGCCTTCAGCGACATTGTCGAGGGCCGAAAGGCCAGCCGCCAGGTGGAATTGTTGGAAGACGAAGCCGATGGTCATCGCCCTCAACGCGGACAGTTCCTGGTCGCCCAGGGTGGCGATGTCGTGGCCGTCGATCTCGACGGTACCGCTGGTGGGGCGGTCCAGGGTGCCGATCAAGTTGAGCATGGTCGACTTTCCGGAGCCGGACGGGCCGACGATGGCGGCGAGTTCGCCCCGGTGGAACGTCAGCGAGACCCCGGCCAGAGCGGTGGTTTCACCGTAGGAGCGCGTGACGTTGTCCAGGCGGACGACTGGGCGGTTCACTTGGGAATCCCCACCTTGTCGCCGGCCTTGATCTCGCCGGTGATCTCGACCTTGCCATCGGCGAACATGCCGGTTCTGACCGCGACGATACGGGTCGTGGTGCCGTCGACGACCTGGACGCCGTAGCCACCCTCAGACAGTGCAAGGAGTGCCGAGACGGGAACGGTCAGCACCCCCTTCTTCTCCTGGGAGATGATCTCCACATCGACGGGAGCGCCGTCGAAGCTGCCGAGTCTGGCTCTGTCCTTCTTGCTGATTTTCACGGTGACCTTGATGACGGATTTGCCGCCGCCCTGATCGCCTTGCTCGCCACCGCTCTGGTCCGGAGGCGAGGCAACCTTGCCAACGACCGAGATGACAGCTTCGGCACGCGAGCCGTCGGGGAGTACGACAGAGACCTTGTCGCCTTTGTGGACGAGTTTCTGCTTCTTGGCATCGAGATCGATACTCACGAACTGGACGGTATCTGTGAAGGTGAGCACTCCCATATCGGACGTGAGTTGCTGGCCCTTGGTTACCTCATGCCCGGTCACCCGAATCCTGCCGTCATTCACGACGGCGTCCCGGGGGGTGATGGTTCCCGTCCTTGGGACGCCGAGATCGCGCTGCCAGCGCCTGACCGCCGCGGCCGTTTGGGCGGTGTACTCCTTGTCGACCATGAACCCGGCGTACCCGAGACGAGCGAGTGACCGTTCCAGCTCGGCGGCGTCCTCGCCCTGCACGCCGGGCTTCAACTCACGGTAGAGCGGCGTGTCGCCGTAGAGCAGAGGGATGGGACGGCCGTCGGCCTTGAAGGCCGTGTCGCCGAGCCCGATCTCGGAACCGAGCTTCGGCAGCCACGTGACGGTGCCGGTGGCGGAACTGTGCAGAGGTTGAGGGGCGCCGTATCCGAGGGTGGCGTCGACGGTTTGACGCTCCACGAGATCCGTTGTGCTCACCTCGGTGGTCGCAGGAGGCCGATCGTCGTCGGCGGCCGCACTTTTGTCGCTGCCGCCGCCGAAACCCAGCGCGGCGACACCGGCGGTGGTCAACACTGCGGGGAGGGCGACGAAGGCGGCGATACGCCGACGGGGGCGCCGGTGGGCCGGTCCGGGCTCCGCCTCCGGGGATGGAGCGGTCCGCTCAGGCACGCCCATCACTGCTGGGCGCCAGGTGCGAGGTGCTTGCACTTCTCCGCGGCTGCCTTGAGCTTGTCCGGGTCTTTCATCATGTCCTTGGAGCTGCTCAACGCGCCAGTTTCCGGATCCGGATCGGGCACATTGACGCCGTTGTCCCGCAAACATTGGGCGTACTTCCGGACCGCCTCAAGGGTCTTCTCATCGGGTTTGCTACCCGCGACATCCTCCGCGGTGGGCGCCCACTCCTTACACTCCTCGAGTGCCTCTTCCATCTCCTCCGGCGACACCTGCTCCGGTGCCTCCTCGCCGACCTTGTGGGCCTGCGCGGAAACACCCCGTTCGGCCAGGCACGCCTTGTACTTGCGTAGCTTCTCAGCGCTGCTCAGCTGCTTCCCGCTCTGCTGCTTGTCCCCGCCGGCCGAAGCTACGGATGAGTCCTCGCCCTGGCTGCCGCACGCTGCCAGGGCGAGGCTGACCAACGGGACTGCGACCAGGAGTTTCATCGGCACACGCATGGAGTTGTTGTTCCTTCCCTTGCCAGGGCTGTCCCAGCACGGGAACCAGTAGAGCAAGGATGCGGTATCCGCTTCGTAACCGATTCCGGTTATCTCCTGGATACATACCTTCTGGCATCCTTGTGGTCGTGAGAGTACTGATCGTCGAGGATGAGCGGATGCTGGCCGATGCCGTGGCCGAGGGGCTGCGGGACGAGGTGTTCGCCGTCGATGTCGCCTACGACGGCGATGCCGGCCTCGAGCGGCTCGCGGTCAATGACTACGATGTACTGGTCCTCGACCGGGACCTGCCCTTGGTGCACGGCGATGATGTCTGCCGGGCCGTGGTGGATTCCGGTGGCCGCACCCGCATCCTCATGGTGACCGCCGCCTCCGACGTTCCCTCCTGCGTCGAAGGGCTCGCCATCGGCGCTGATGACTACCTCACCAAACCATTCGCCTTCGAGGAGCTCATCGCCCGCGTCCACGCACTGGCCCGACGCTCCCAGCCGGCTGGGCCGCCCGTATACGAGCGCGGCGGCCTGCGAGTGGAAACCGCCCGTCGCGCGGTCTACCGCGACGGGCACTACGTGCCGCTCGCCCGCAAAGAGTTCGCCGTCCTACTCGAACTGCTGCGCGCGGACGGAGCCGTAATCTCCGCCGAGGAACTGTTGGAACGTGCCTGGGACGAGCACATCGACCCGTTCACCAACGTGGTCCGAGTCACTGTGATGAAACTACGCAAGAAACTCGGCACACCGCAGCTCATCGAAACGGTAACGGGGGCGGGATACCGCATCCCATGAGGCTGACGATGCGCATAGGGACTCGACTGCCGATCCGAGCCAGGCTCACCCTGCTGTACGGCGGGCTGTTCATGGTCGCCGGCGCAGTGCTGCTCGGCGTCACCTACGTGCTGCTCGACGGAGCACTGGCGGGCCGACTGCTCACGGCCTATGCCACCTCCAGGAAGGTCGGAGCACCCGCGACCGAGGCTCCCGGCAGCAGCTTCGCACGCACCTCCGAAGTCCAGGCCCTCGAAGACGGCTACCGCGCCGCCACCTTGCAGTCGCTGCTCAATCAAGGCGGCATCGCACTCGCCGTACTCACTGTCGTCGCGACCCTGTTCGGCTATCTGATGGCCGGCCGAGTGCTACGCCCGCTGAACCGGATTTCCGACACCGCGAACCGTATCTCCACCAGCAGTGACCTCGGTCAACGGCTGGCCTTCGACGGGCCGCGGGACGAGATCACCAGGCTGGCCGACACCTTCGACTCCATGTTGGAACGCCTCGATAAGTCCTTTCAGGATCAGCAGCGTTTCATCGCGAACGCCTCGCACGAACTACGGACCCCACTCGCCATCAACCGCACCCTCATCGAGGTGGCGCTGCGCCGCCGTACAGCGGCGCAGGACACCAAACAACTGGGCGCCTCGCTACTCACGGTCAATGCACGGCACGAACGGCTCATCGATGGACTGCTGGCGCTGGCCAAGGGAGACCGGGAGCTCGCCGTCCGAACCCGGGTCGAACTCGGTGACCTGGCCCAGCACGTGGCCGACCAACAGCAGGGCCACGCCCGAACGTGTGGCGTACGGCTGACCGTAGCCGCCGAGCCCGCGCCGGTGTCCGGCGATCCGGTGCTCCTGGAACGAGTCGTCCATAATTTGGTGGAGAACGCCATCCGCTACAACACGTCAGACGGCTGGGTCCGAATCGCCACCCGTAGGACGAAGGGCGGCATGGCGCTGCTAGTCGTCACCAACACCGGCCCAGCGGTGGCAGAGAACGACCTCGAGGCCATGTTCCAACCCTTCCGCAGAATCGGCACCGACCGCGTGAACTCTCAGCACGGCGCCGGCCTCGGGCTGGCGATCGTGCGAGCCATTGTGCGCTCCCACGCCGGCACAGTCGGCGCGCATCCCCGTGAGGGGGGCGGACTGGAGATCCGAATTCAGCTGCCGCTGGCTGACCCCGGCGCATCGTGAGGCCATGCGGGTGTGTCCTGTATACGCGCAGGCTGGGCGTGCGTGATGTCGAACTGGCCGTGCTTCTGCCTCAGTTGGCGAGTGTGCGGGTGGAGCGGTTGAGCGCGGGAGCGAGCTGGTCCGGATTACGGTCCGGACCTGGGACGGGATTCTGTGTGCGTGTCCGGCGTGCGGTGAGTCGTCTTCGTGGGTGCACTCGCGGTGCGTGAGGTGGCTGACGAGTCCGTCGGCGGCAGACCGGTCGTGATCGACCTGTTTGTGCGGCGCCTGTACTGCGAAAACCGGGCTTGTCCGAGGGGCACCTTCGTCGAACAGGTGGCGGGACTGACGGAGCGGCACCAGCGGCGGACTCCGGCGTTCGGCGGGTGGTCGAGGCGGTCGCCAGGGTGCTGACCGGCTCAGCCGGTACCCGCCTGCTGTCCGTCCTGCATCATGCATTGAGCTGGGCGAGCGCGCTCAACTGGCTGATGCGGATCACACTGCCGGAGCGGGAAGCCCCACGGGTGGCCGGGATCGATGAGTTCGCATGACCACGTGGCTGCGGGAGCGTCACTGCCGGGATAGCGCGGGCAGTTTCGCTCAGGCCACCCTCGCTGCCGACCTGACGATCGTGCAGGTCATGGACCGCTGGCACGTGTGGCGCGGACTCGTCGAGGCCGTGGCTAAAGAGGTCACGGACCACAGTTCATGCTGGGGCAGGTTTGGCCCGCCGGTAATCGAAGGCATACTTGCTCGCAACACCCGTGGCAGCAGGTCCATGATCTACTCGAGAAGGGTGTTGGCCTGCTGGAGCGCTCCCGTCGGCTCGGCCTGACCTTGACCACCGTCAAACGGTACGCCCGCCATTCCGAGCCCGACCGGCTGGTGCGCAGCCCGACCCACCGGCCCGGACTCGTGGACCCCTTCCGGGCCCATCAGCGCGAGCGCTGCACTCAGGACCCGGCCGTCCCGGTCACCCAGTTCCTGGCCGAGATCCGTGAACGCGGTTGTCCGGGCAGTGCGAACCTCCTGGTCCGCTACATCAACTCCGGCCGCATCGAGGCGGATCACGCCGCGCTCTCCCCACGCCGTGTCACCGGCCGGCACACCACCCATCCCGACCGACTCGACGCGGACCAGCGCCAACACCGCGACCAACTGGCCGCGACCTGCACGGAGATGAGCACACTGGAGGAGCAGATCCGATCCTTCGTCCAATTGCTGGCCCCGGCCCAAGGCAATGCCGCCGAGCAGTCCGACTGGACCACCCGAACTCGCGCCGCCGACCGGCCCTTCCTGCACGTATTCACCACCGGCCTGGCACAACGGCCGCACCCAACGCGGCAGCACTACGGCCGAGCGGAACACCATCTCCTACGACAGCTCATCCCGCTCAACTGACCCTAACGCGATCAACGCCCACGAAATTCTTGGAAGAGTCAAGAACAAGACAGTCCCTCATGCTCCGGCTGCCGCGGCGGGTGTCGTTTCGCGCGCGCTGAATGCCAGGTCGTTGGTCACGGTGAAGTACGGCTTGATCTGCGCTATGCCCCGTTCCGGATCGTTCAGGAGTAGTTCTGGTACGACGTCCGTGCGCTTGCGGTCCACGATGTCGCCGCCTATGCGTCCGATCGCTACCGGGTTGGCGTCCCCACCCGGCGTCAGCTTGAGGTCCCAGACATCGTCGCCATCGCTGCGATGGTTCATCGCTTGGACGTAGTCGATGGTGAACTCGAACCGACCGGCGCCGAGGCTACGCAGTGGGATGCCGAAGCTGTACTTCGTCGCCTTGCGTGAGACCGCGAGTACCCGAGCCGACTGCGGGAGTTCGTACGACACGCCATGCAAGGTGGCTCGGACAGTTACCGAGGTGTCATCGACGCGCATCGTGTCGACTTCCGCATGGGCGGTCCGTAGCCAGGTGCGCACACAGAAGAAGCCGTCCACCGAGGTGTACGGAATCCAAGCTGACACTCCGGCCTCCCCACCTGTCCCAGCCAGAGGCATCGTCAACAGGGCGGCCTGTTCTGAGAGCTTGCAGACCAGGCGCACCCGCTTGTGCGTTCCGCGCAAAGCAATGTAGGTGTCCCAACGCCCTTCCTGTAGTTCGAGCTCGGAGCGCTTGAGGACCACCTCGATATCCCGATCGGGCGAGGAGCTCAGGGAGGGAACGGGGATACGGTGCTCGAGCCCGTCCCTGTCGTGACGCAGGCGGAGAACGAAGTCGAGTGGCACACGAGGAAGGTGATGCGCGTCGAGGAGGACAGCGATGTCTCCATTGGGGGTAACCCGGGCGTGGGCGGTGGGCCGTCGCTGCAGACGGGTGGCCTTCGAGAAGCGCGAATACGGCAGGATGGCGCCGCTCAGAGCGCGACGTACTCGAGCGAGCAATGCGACGCTGACGCATGCGGGTGCTTGAGGGGAATCCGCCACCGGCAGGTTTCGCTTGCGCAACAATTCAGCGATCAGGTGCTCGTAGCGACGCGCGATGGCATCGGGTGCGAAGGCCGCGGCGCGCTCCTTGGCAGCCACTCCCATCTGGGCGCGGAGTTCATGGTTCAACATCAGCGTGCGCAGCGCATTGGCGTACGACGCGATCGTATCGGGCTCGTTCGCCCGGCCGGCGAGAGGGACGAGGACTCCGTTCTTTCCGCTGGTGATGATTGCGCCGGGGCCATGCGGGCAATCGGTCGCTATGACCGGCACACCGCAGTACATGGCCTCGACGATGGTCATCCCGAAAGCCTCCATGTCGGAGGACACTGCGGCGATGGCGCCCTTGGCCCACTCGGTTTCCATGGGGGCGACCGCGCCCATGAGCGTGGCACGGTCGTAAAGTCCCAGCTTGTCGATCTGCTCGCGCAGGGCGGCGCGTTGGCGGCCGCGCCCATACAGCCGCAGGTTCCACTGCGGAAACTCGTCCGCTAGCTCCGCGAAGGCGGACACCAAGCGGTCGTAGCGCTTCACAGGCACAAGCCGGCCCGCAGCGATGATCAGCTTCGAGTCGAGAGGGGACTGCTCGACCTCGGGGACAGGCACGCAGTTCGGGATGCACATGATGGTCGTGGCTACGTCCGGCAGCTCGGCACGGTAATCCGCCGCGTCCGACTCTGACACAGTCACAAACGCATCCAGTCTCGCCAGAGCCAGATTCTGGTTCGTCCGTACCTGCTCGTGGTGCCCCATCAGGCTGAGGTGCTCCTGCCCGATGCGCAGATAGCGCTGCTGGCCGTATTCAGCGAGGTATCCGTTGAGAATAGGTCGCGTGGCAATCACGACGTCGGCGTCCGTCTCCCGCAGAAATGCTTGGATCCGCCGATCCTGGAGGGCTGTATGTGCGAGCCGTCCATCCTTCTTAGCGCGGTCCAGAGGGATGCTGCTGGGCTGCATGGTGAGAGCGTGATTCCCGTCGTACGTCGCTGCATCCGCCCGCATGTCAACAAGGCCACGAAGCTCGACTCCGGCGCCGAATGAAATTCGAGGCTTGTCCTGTGTCCGATGGACACTCACAACCTGGACGTCATGACGGACCGACAGTGCGCGCGAGAGATTCGCTGTGGCACGGATGGTCCCACCGATCCCGTACGCATTATCGATGAGAAACGCGATCTTCACTTGCTTCCGCTGCTTTCATGATGGGAACCGCAGGCTCGCACGCGCCACGCAGGCGGCTGGCGTCGACTCAGGAGGAGATCGCGCCAGTCAGAGAAGGCTCGGTCACCCAACTCCCGTGGTGTCTTGGGCGGATGAGACCTGTCGACTCGTGTGGGGATGGGTGAGCTCGGAGCGGATGTCGGCCGTCAGGGCCGGGTCTGTAAAGCTAACGGTGGTTCTGGGGTTGTTGGGGTTCAGCGCCGGGCGGCGGAGAGCCGGCCGTCGAA
>NZ_JACTVJ010000048.1 GCF_014493765.1 Streptomyces polyasparticus | reverse complement strand
CACCTTCGACGGCCGGCTCTCCGCCGCCCGGCGCTGAACCCCAACAACCCCAGAACCACCGTTAGCTTTACAGACCCGGCCGCCGGGGCTGGCCATTGTCGGTCGGACTAGTAGCTGTTGGGCTGTGCTAGCTCGGTGTGCGACCCAACGTCTATTCCGGGGTTGTACTTGTTCGATGGGCTACTTCTGGGTGGGGGTATCAACTTTTGCTGTGCGCTTCTGCTGACGGGGTGCGTGAGGTTTGTCTGGTTAAGCGCGTGCAGGGCGGTCGGGGCGTAACCCGTCGGGAGAGTGGCCAGCTCCTTGCCGCGGGTGAACTGGAACAGGAAGTACGGATCGTGAGTCTAAAGATGTCGTCGCGTAAGCGGCTGGTGTCGGGTTGTGCTCTAACGGTCATGGCTGTGATGGGTGCGGCGCAGGCCGCGCAGGCGACTGTGGGGGTTGCTGGTGCTGTGCATCAAGCACCACCTCCTGGTCGACACGCTCGGCCTCGTCCTGGCGGTCTGCGTGAGCCCCGCGAACGTCGGTGACCGTGACGGAGCTGCTGGCTCGGTGCGTCGACAAGTTTCCGCGGCTCCAGCACTTGTGGGCAGACCAGGGATATCGCGGCCGGGACTTCTTGGACTGGGTCCGGGAGGAAACCGGGATCACTGTCCAGATCGTGCAACGCAAGGACGGCGGGTTCCGCAGCACCTGGGCCAAGGCGGGCACGCCACTGCGAGTGGTGCCGATGCTCGCGGTGGTCCCACGCCATTGGGAGAACGCGCGGAGTTCCGCCCGGTTGGGCCGCTACCGGCAGCCCTCCAAAGACCACGAATACCTGGCGAGCAGCCAGGAGAACGCAAACTACCCGGCCACGGTCATACCGCCACCCCATCGCACAACAGCAACAGGCCTGCCCCGAACGAGGCTTCCCAGACACCCTTTAGTCGCCACACCGCACCTCAAACACTCAAACGTGCCCCCGGGGAAGAGGAGCCTCCCCTCCCGCTCATCCGCTTCCTACTGAGACAAGGCGTCCATGAGTTTCCGCACCTGTTCCGTACAGCAATCAATCCGCCTGGCCTCAGCAGGCCTGGTAGCAGCCGCACTCATCGCTGGCTGTTCCACCGGTACAGCGGAGAGTGATAACGAATACGACGCTGCCAAGCCCGGAGCCCACGGGTGGAGCTACGAGGGCGTCTCCGGTCCCGAGAAATGGGGCGATATCGATCCAGAATTCGCCACGTGCAAGACCGGCCGGGCACAGTCTCCGATCAACCTTGGAGTAGATGACAGGACCACCGAAGCGGCCAAAATATCCATCGATTACAAAGTGGTATCCCTGAAGCTAGAGAACAACGGGCATACGGTTCAGGCTACCGTCCCGCCAGGAAACACGATCGCCGTCGATGGCACCTCATATGAGCTCCAGCAATTCCACTTCCACTTGCCTAGTGAGCACACAGTGCGAGGGGAAGGAGCCGCGATGGAGGTCCACTTCGTCCACAAGGACGCCGCCGGCAAAATAGCAGTGCTGGGTGTTCTGATGGATGAGACTCCCGGCCTTTCACCCTTCGCCTCAATCTGGAAGACGCTCCCGGCCCAGAAGGGTGAAACACGGAATATCGACCAGCCGGATGACCTCAACTCACTGCTACCTCAAGAACATGGCAGCTTTCAATACGAGGGGTCTCTCACTACCCCGCCATGCAGTGAAGGTGTCCGTTGGGTAGTGCTTCGTCAGGTAGTTGGTATTTCCCCGGAAGAGGTAAACCAGTACCGCAAGATCTTCCCTAGGACGAATCGTCCAGTGCAGCCTCGCAACGACCGAGACCTGGTGACCACTGCGAATTGAGGCCAAGCCCTCCATGGTCGTGGGGGAGGTATGTGTGAAGCACGCCGAGAATACTCGGCGTGCTTCACACATACCTCCCCCACGACCATTCTGAGCCCCGATTTTAGAGTGGGTGGCGTGGTGGCCTGGGTTCATGGTTGGCCCCCTTTTCCAGCGCGGACGTGAGCGGCGTCGAGCACGACGCGGGTGACGTCGATGAGGCCGGCGTCACCGAGTCGGCAGAGCACAACCTGGAGCAGCCGGCCCCAGACACCGGCCAGGGACCAGATCACCAGTCGCCGATGAGCAGTCGACTTCCAGATCACGAAACAGGGCGACAGCTGCCGCCACCCCCATCCACTGACCAGCACATAGATGATGGCGGAGAACACCGTCTCATCAGGCGTACCCGGCGTCCCGCCACCCTGTGGGCGCACCCTCGACAGCGGCAGCAACAGCCTCGCAACCTCCCACAGCCCATCCGGAACGACCCAACCCCACGCCCCCTGAACCATATTGAGGCCCCACTCCGCCCCACCACATACGACAACGTCTCAGAGCCCGCGATCACGGAAGGCCAGTGCGTAGCGCCTGCGCCGCAGCCAGCCAAGAACCATCAATGAACTTACGGAAGTGGAGAATCAGGGCAGAGAGATTAGCTGAACACCTGGTGCAGCAACTGGAGATGCAGAGCGCAACGGATGCAACCCACGGGGAGCCGCGGACTGTTACCGGTGGAGTCGGCGGCGCGCTGTCCGCCCTGGCCCCTAGCCAGGACCAACAGGCGGCAGGCAACAGGCGACAGGCGACAACAAGGGGCCTCCCAGCGCTGGGTTGCTTTGCAACCCGAGCTACCGAGAGGCCCCATCGATACGGCAACAGAGACTTGCTGCCGCGTACAGCGATGTCAGACGTCGTCAGGATTCGCCACTCGGAAGAGGAGAGCCGCGCCTGCGCCGCCGACCAACGCTGCTGCACCGTAGAGCCAAAGGTTTCCCCACGCGAGACCGCTGCTCACTGCGCCGGCGAGGGCGACTGCGGGGTTGAAGGCTCCGCCCGTGATGGGGCCCACCACAATCGCTCCGGCCATCACCGTGAGGCCGATCGCGACTCCGTAGAAGCTGTTGTTCGGATGGCTCTTACTTGTAGCCACGTTGAGGACAACATAGGCCAGGGCGAACGTCATCAGCAGCTCACCGGTCAGGATCGAGAGCGCGGATGCATCCAGCGGGACAGCAGAGTGTTGTATGTCGCGAGTGAGGAGCGCAGCCAGCAAGGCACCGGCGAGGCCTCCGAGGATCTGGGCTGCGATGTAGCCGCCAGCGACTTTCGGACTAATTCGACGTCGGAGACAGACGGCGACAGTGACCGCCGGGTTGTAGTGGGCGCCCGATATGTGGCCACCAGCGAAGATCATCGCGGCAAGTACGCCGCCGATAGCAATGGGAGCGAGGGGTGTTTCCACGACGCCGGATGTGGTGATCACGAGCACGAGGAACAGGGTGCCGACAAATTCGGTGACAATGGCGCGCATTAGGTTGCTTTCAGTGGTGGGGCGTGAGGTGGTCAGCCGCACAGGGCCTTGACCGCAATCTCGAGACGCTTGCCGAAGTCGCTGTCCGCCTGGCGGAAGTTGTCGATGGCACGCTCGGCGATGTCGTCACGGGAGACCTTGGCGATGAAGCCGGCCAGGTTCTCGATCAGACGGCCCTGCTCATCCACAGACATCAGACGGTAGAGGTTGCCCGCCTGTACGAAGTCGTTGTCGTCGGAGTGCGAGCGGGCGGCGTGGTTGCCGGTGCCGCCTGTGACGGCGGACGAGACCCACAGCGGCTTCTCCGTCTGGCGCGGGCCGCCGAAGGAGTTCGGCTCGTAGTTCTTCGCGCCCTTGTGGCGGCCGTCGTACAAGTAGCCGTCACGCGAGTAGGTGCGTGCCTCAGCGGCGTGCGGGCGGTTCACGGGCAGGTGGTCGGCGTTGATGCCGACGCGGTATCGGTGCGCGTCGCCATACGCGAAGAGCCGGCCCTGCAGCATCTTGTCCGGGGACGGACCGATGCCCGGCACGAAGTGGGCGGGGCTGAAGATGGACTGCTCGACTTCAGCGAAGATGTTCTCTGGGTTGCGGTTGAGCTCCAGCTTGCCGATCTCGATCAGCGGGTAGTCCTCGTGCGGCCACACCTTGGTGAGGTCGAACGGGTTGAAGCGGTAATTCGCCGCGTCCGCCGCCGGCATGATCTGCACCTGCACGGTCCAGGTCGGGAAGTCACCGCGCTCGATGGCCTCGCGCAGGTCGCGCTGGTGGGAGTCGGGGTCCTCACCGGCGAGCTTGTCGGCCTCGTCCTGGGTGAGGTTCTTGATGCCCTGGTCGGTCTTGAAGTGGTACTTGACCCAGAAGACCTCGCCAGCCTCATTGTTCCACTGGAACGTGTGCGAACCGTAGCCGTTCATGTGCCGGTACGAGGCCGGGATACCGCGGTCACCGAAGAGCCAGGTCACCTGGTGCGTGGCCTCGGGCGACAGACCCCAGAAATCCCAGACGTTGTCCGCCTCCTGCGAGCCGGTGTACGGGTCGCGCTTCTGGGTGTGGATGAAGTCGGGGAACTTGATGGCGTCCTTGATAAAGAACACTGGGGTGTTGTTGCCGACGAGGTCGTAGTTGCCCTCTTCGGTGTAGAACTTCAGCGCCCAGCCGCGGGGGTCGCGCACGGCGTCGGCGGCGCCGAGGTTGCCCGCCACGGTGGAGAACCGTAGGAACGTCTCGGTCTGCTTGCCGACCTCGGAGAGGAACCTGGCGCGCGTCCACCGCGAGACATCACGGGTCAGGGTGAACGTGCCGTACGCGCCGGCGCCGCGGGCGTGCACGACGCGCTCCGGAATTCGCTCGCGATTGAAGTGCGCGAGCTTCTCGAGCAGCAGCTGGTCTTGGACTAGAACGGGCCCGCCGACGCCAGCCGTCTCGCTGTTCTGGTTGTCGGCGACCGGCGCGCCGGCTTCGGTAGTGAGTGACTCTTGCGGCATGGATTGAACCTCAACTCTGAAGGTGTGGCCGGTGATTCCACGGGCTCGGGCCGTCTCACAGGGCCCTAATCGCTCCGCTTCACCACCTATCTGACTAGATGCAAGATCTATACGGAATAGGTTTTTTGTTACGAGAATCTGACGGCTGCGGACCGGCGCCAAGGGGCACACTGCAAGGGGCCGCCCTTGAGGGGCACGGCCTGCTTCCATGCTGTGGGTATAGGGATTTCAGCTCGGATAGGCGGTGCAGATTGGCGACGAGAAGCTCGGATTCAGGCTCTGCCCGCCGTGCCGCGCCCATGCCCTGGAGGCCAGGTGGGTGACTCATAAGGATGCGGTGCGGGTGGAGCGGGTGTGGGTGTAGAACGGTGTGACCTGTATGTCCGCCCGTACCCCCGAGGTGCCGGTGGGTTGCTCGGATTGCGCGGGAGTCTCTGCGTGGGTGCACAGCCGCTATGCCCGCACGCTGGCTGACCTTGCTGTCGGCGGCCGGTCGGTGTCGATTGGGATGTCGGTGCAGCGAAAGTCCTGTGACGGCCCTCACTGCGGTCGTAGAACGTTCGCCGAACAGGTCGACGAATGACGGTGCGCTACCAGCGTCGCACTCCACTCCTGCAGCATCTGGTGGAGATAGCCGCGGTGTTGCTCGCTGACCGCGGCGGCGCCCGGCTACTGCCGATCCTGAACGCGCCGCTGTCCCGCACCAGCGTGCCGTTCCACCTAATGCGTATGCCGCTGCCGCCAGCAGCCACGCCCTGGGCGTGGACGACTTCGCGCTGTACGATGACGTCTACGGCACCTGGTGGTCGATGCCGACACCCGACTCCCGCTCATCCTCTGGGCGGGACGGGAGGTTGGCCGCCTTCCAGCGGAACCATCCCGGCGTCGAGGTCGTCTGCCGCGACGGCTCACTTCAATGCCGGCAGGGCATCAGCGACGGTGCACCCAATGCCATCCAGGTCAGCGACCGCTTCCAAGCGGGTCGCGGACATCGCCGCCACGCACCGCAGCTGCCTATCGGCTGCAGTGCACGAGCCCGAATCCGCCCCTTCCTGCAGCACCGTCCGATCTGATCGACACGCCAGGCCCGGCGCCATGCGAAACGACTGTTCGAAACGGTGCACGCGGTGACCGACACCAGGCGCTCGATCAACGCGGCAGTCCATGAGCTGGGCCTGGACTGCGAACGGTGCCCAAGCACGCCCGCGCCGCCAGCTGGCAGACTGCATCCACCGGTCGCGGCCTCGTCAGCCCACTGCTCTGGATCCGTACCTGGACTGCCTACGGCAACGCTGGGTATTGGACGACACGCCACGCGAGCGGGTCGTGTCCCTTGCTGTGGTGTCTAGGATCAACTGACGGGCGTGTTCGTGGTGTTGGGTAGTGCCGCGGCGCTTTCGCGGTAGATCTCGCTCATGCTGCCTTCGGGGAGGTAGCGGCGGGGGAAGGCGATCCATTCATCGTGCATTTCGAAGAGCATGGCGGTGACCAGCCGGATGAGTGCGTCGTCCTTGGGAAAGACCTGGACGAAGTCGATCCGGCGCTTGATCTCCCGGTTCGCCCGCTCCAGCAGGTTCGTTGACTGGATCTTCTTCCAGTGCCGGGCCGGGAAGTCCGCGAACGCGGTCAAGTCCTCCTTCGCCTCCAGCAGCATCGCTTTGACCATGGGAAACTGCTGCCCGAGGTGTCCAGCTGGGTGCGCACGAGCCCGGCGGTGGGCTGAGTGAAGATCGTGCGGATCGTCACGGCCACCATCTCCCCGGAGTCCCGGTCGATCACGTTGAAGGCGTTGCGCAGGAAATGAACCCTGCACCTTTGCCAGGCGGCGCCGAGCATGACCATACGGACCGCGGCGACCAGCCCGGCGTGCTGGTCGGTGACCACCAGGCGGACCCCGGACAAGCCGCGCTCACGCAGCGAGCGCAGGAAATCCTTCCAGAACGCCTCGCTCTCGCTGTCGCCGACCATAAGCCCCAGGACCTCACGGTTGCCGTCCTCGGTGATGCCGGTGGCGACCACGACGGCCCGCGAGACAATCTGGTGGTTGACCCGCGCTTTGCAGTAGGTCGCGTCCAGGTAGACATAGGGGAAGCGGACATGATCGAGGGGGCGGGTGCGGAACGCGGTCAACGGCTCGTCCAACGCCTGGCAGATCCTCGAGACCTCCGACTTGGAGATGCCGCTGTCCCGCCAAGGGCTTTGACCAGGTCATCAACGCTGCGGGTGGAGACGCCTTGCACGTATGCCTCCATGATCACCGCGTAGAGGGCCTGGTCGATGCGGCGCCGACGCTCCAGCAGGCTGGGGAAGAAGCTGCCAGTGCGGACCTTGGGGATGGCCAGATCCAGATCGCCGGCCAGCGTGGTGAGCACCTTCTCGCGGTGCCCATTGCGGATGTTGGTCCGCGTCACGGTGCGCTAGTTCCACTCCGCGCCGATGTGAGCACTTGCTTCGACCTCGATCAGCTCCTGCACCATCCGCTCGGCAATCGCGCGGATGAGCTCGATTCCGTCGGTCGAGCGTAGTGACTCAAGCAGCCGTATCAGGTCAGATTGGGACAGGGCCATCGCGCACTACTCATGGTTGAACTGGGCGTTCATCAAGGAGAGTTACGCGGTGGCCCGCCTCCTGGTCAGGGAGCGGTACTCACCCATGGAAGTGCGCCCCGGGCAGACGCCCGCGCACTCCCAGCCGCTGATCGCGTACACCACGACAAGGGACACCGTCCGCGAGGGTCATGTCCGCTGGAGCGGTGTATCGACAGCCACTTGGCGATCCAATTTCAGGTAAGGCAGTGAGTTCGGCCGGCAGGGCGATATCGTCGGATTCTCCGTCGATCGGGTGGGGTCGAGCCTTAGCCCGGAGTTCGCGAGTCATGTAGCGGCGCGCTTCGGTCCATTCGTCGTTCGGCTCGGCCAAGACAGCGCCGACCAGACGGATCACGGCGGTGCGGTCGGGGAAGATGGCGAAGATGTGGGTGCGGCGGCGGAGCTCTCTATTCACCCGTTCCTGGGGGTTGTTGGACCAGTTCTGTCCGCCATATCTCGCTCGGGAAGCGGGCCAACGCCAGCAGGTCTGCCTGGGCGGTGGAGCAGGTTGCGGACACCATTGCGCTGCCCGCCCGCCTACGGACAGCAGAACCGCCCGCAATCTCATGCCCTGCTCACCATTTGCCGTCTCTTCGGCGATCGATCTTCGACGGCACCAAGCGAGGACGAACAGCACCTTGATGCACTGGCGTGACCCAAAGGGCAGCAACCCTCAGCCCTCCGTGCGGACGAGGGCTGCTGCCTGCTGTTCAGCTACTTGAGGCCGAAGGCCCGGATGACTTCCTGTGTGACGCTGTGCCCGTCGGAGCTCTCCGTGGTGGTGCGCAGGGAGACGAAGCCGCCCGGGGTATCTGGCGGGGTGAACGCCGCCGCCCACTTCCCGTCGGCCAGCTTCGTAGCCGTGGCGGGCTGCCAGGTGGTGCCGTCGTCGTAGGACACCTGGAGGGCGGCCCGCGTCGCATGGACGCCACCGGACCAGCTGACCGAGCCGAGCCCGAGGTCGACTCGGTGACCGCCGCGGACGTCGCCGGCGAGGTCGGTAGAGATGTCGTAGGTCAGGTTGAGCAGGTCGAGATCCTCCTGCCAGGGATCGCTGTCCCCGGCCGGTATCGCACCGGAGACGAAGCCCCATTCGGTCCGCGTGCTGACTGAGGTCTTCCACACCTTCGCGTCCCGGGTGCCGGTGGCGACGAGCCGGTACGGCAGCCGCTCCGGCGATACGTCGGCCACCGTGCCGGAGGAGCCGTTGAACGTCTTCAGCAGCGTGTCGCCCTGGTAGACGGCGAGCTTGTTGGCGCTGTACGTGGTCTTCTGCATGGCGCCCACATGGCCGGCGCCGCTGCCCGCCCACATCGGGATGTTGAAGGCCAGCTTGTTGTCCTGCTGCCGGAACGGAAGCCATGTGCTGCCCCCGATACGCGGCGCGGTGATCGGCTTGAACCAGTGCTCGCTGTGGTTGACGCCGGCCTGGAAGCGCTGGTCCACATCGATCTCGTCGAGGTCCGAGGACCCGGAGGCGGCGAACCGGATCGCGTGCGTCTCCTGCCAGCGGCCGCCCGCGGGCGGCGGGGTGACGTAGTCGGTCCGCACCCCGGGGTAGGACTCGAGGCCACGGTAGCCGGTGCAGCTGCCCCGGCCGGACTGGAAGCACCTGCCGCCGTAGCCGGGGGCCTGCTTGTCGCCGTAGAAGCTGTTGGTGACCTTCGCCAGTTCCTCGTGGGCCGGGCTGTAGTCGAGCGTGCGGTCCGGGACCGAGCCGTCGTAGACGCGTGCCAGGTCGTACTGGTAGTCCGGGAAGCGCTTCTGCCGGATGTTGAGCGTGCCGCGGCCGGACTTGGCCTCGGCGATCAGCCGCTCGCCGTCCAGGCGCATCACGGAGGCGATGGTCAGCGACTGGCTGCTGCCGTCCTTCGGCGTGTGGCTGTCGAAGGCGCGCCCCTGGCCGTCGTTCACCGTGATCAGCATCGCGGCGCTCGCGTCGGTGGCCGCCTTGGCCCGGGTCAGCGCGTCGACCTCGGTGCTGCGGGTGACGAGGACGGCCTTGCCCCTCGCGTTCAGCCCCGCGTAGTCGGTGGCCGCGCCCTTGCCGGCGTACACGGTCTTCAGCGAGCTGACGCCGTCCTTGAAGGCGGTGCCGACCTGCCCGGCCAGCTCCACGTTGCGGCCGTCGCCGGTCTCGGCGTCCAGGAACTTCTCCCGCTGGAACCAGCGGGTCGTCAGGCCGAACTCGCCCTTGGTGACGGGCTTCGTCGGCGAGGTGTACAGCTCGTCGTTCTCCAGCGGCAGTACGACCGAGCCGCTGAAGCCGGCCCCGCTGGTGTACGTGCGGCGGAAGTCGAGGATCGTCTGGTCGTTCTCGGTCTCCCGCTGCGTGGTGGTGGCGACCCGGCGCGCCTTGCTCGCGTCGAGGGTGATGGTGGTGTCGCCGGTCACGGGGTTCTCCGGGGACGTGAGGACCACCCGGGCCCTGGAGTCCGCGCGAGATCCCGGGATCTCGAATGACGACCAGGCGGTGTAATTGCCCGGCGGCACCCGCAGCGTCCGCTCACCGTCCACGTCCAGCAGCCAGGGGCCGTCGGCGCCCTCGTACGTCATGCCGATGGTGTCGGAGGCGGGCTTGCCGTCCCGGCCGACTAGCTTGAACGTGACGTCGTAGAGCTCGCGCTCCTTGTACAGGGCGAAGCCGGTGTGCGCGGCGACGGTGCCGGTCGCCGCGTCGGTGGCGGTGACCTGGCCGGAGAACTTCGAGTCGACCGGCACGTTCGTCGGGTCGAGGGTCAGCGTGACGACGGCGGCGCCGCCGGCCGGGACCGTCAAAGTACTCTCGGAGAGGCTGCACGCCGCGTCCTGCGTGCTCAGCGCCAGGTCCAGCGTGACGTCCGCCGAGCCGGTGTTGCGGTAGGTGATCTTCCGCTCCGAAGCGGCGGCGCCCTCGTGGGGCCACTTGTAGACCGCCGCGTCCACCGAGCCGGTGGCCTCTATGGTGGTGTCGACGGCGTTCAGCACGTCGAGCCGGCCGGTGCCCATGGCGTACGGCGGGTACTTGGCGAGCTGCTTGGAGGTGGACATTAGCGCGTGCTTGATGCGCTGGCCGTCCCAGTCGGGGTGGCGCTGCTTGAGGATGGCCGCGGCGCCCGCGACATGCGGGGTGGCCATCGAGGTGCCGCTCATCTTGCGGTACATGCCGCCGGTCCAGCCGGGCACGGCCTGCGAGGCGGCGGCCCAGATGTCCACGCCGGGCGCCGAGATGTCCGGCTTCAGTGCGTACGACCCGGTCAGCGGGCCCATGCTGGAGAACGAGGCGCGTACGTCGGTCTTGCTGACGGCGGCGACGGTCAGCGCGTCCCGGGCGGAGCCCGGGGTGGCGACGGTGCCCTCGCCACCGGCGTTGCCGGCCGCGATCACGAACAGCGGGCCGCCGTTCGCGGAGAGGGCGTTGACCGCCTGGGCCTCCGGCGAGTCGCCGTCGTCGGGTCCGCCGCCGAGGCTCATCGAGACGACGTCGGCGCCCTGTGCCTTCGCCCACTCCATGCCCGCGACGATCCACGACTCGTCGCCGTAGCCGGTATCAGCGAGCACCTTGCCGATCAGCAGGTCGGTGCCAGGTGCGACGCCTTTGTACTTGCCGTCCGCGGCGGCGCCGGAGCCGGCGACGGTGGAGGCTACGTGGGTGCCGTGGCCGTGGCCGTCGGTGACCTCCTCGCCGGGCACGAAGCTACGGGTGCCGGCGATCCGGTCCTTGACATCCGGGTGGGCGGGGTCGACACCGGTGTCCAGGACGGCGACCTTGGTGCCCTTGCCGTCGTAGCCCTTCGCCCATGCCTGCGGAGCATTGATCTGCGGCACGGACTCGGCGAGCGAGGCCTTGACCTTGCCGTCCAGCCAGATCTTGCCCAGCCCGGCGTCAAGGGTCTTCGCCCCGGCGGTGACGTCCTGCCAGAAGGCCCGCGCCTGCTTCTTGTCCGCCTTCAGCGCGGTCGCGTCGATGGATCCGAGCGTACGGACCGCCTTGGCGCCCTTCGGGGCGGCCGGGGCCTTCGCGGACTTCGCCTTCGGCGCGACGGCGATCACCGGGATGCCGACCGACTTCGCGTCGTCGTAGCCCATCTTCGCCAGCTGTGTGACGTTGAACAGCCGCTTGTCCAGTTTGTCCGTGGCAAGCAGGCCCATCGCCTCACTGGGCAGCACATAGGTCTGGTCGCCGTAGGTCTGGACTTCGACCCCGCCGGTCGCGCCCTCGGCGCGGTCCACGGTCACGATGTCGTTCTTGCCGGGGAGGTCGGTGTAGTGCACGACGTCGCCGGTGATCAGCGTGATGTCGTACGAGGTGCCGCCGGCGGGCCGGGGCGCGCTTGTGGCGCCCGCGGTCTCGGCGTTCGCCGTGGCCGGCGCGAGCAGCCCGGCGCCGAGGGCGGCCGCGGTAGCGGTCGCCGCCAGCACGGAGCGGCGTCTGGGTATGGAGGTCATGGAACGCGTGTCTACCTGCAAGCCTTGCCCAACGCACCGCCCCTAGGTGGCGGAAACCCGCCATGGCGCAAGGCCGCCACGTGGCGAGCGCCTGGTCATCAGCCCCCACTCAGCCAGGCACAGGCCCCGGAACGCCCACTGCCACCGCGCGCCTCCCGCCGCACTCGGCGCGGCATGCCGACCTCACCCACCGGGCAGCGGATTCCCCCCTAGTGGTGCGTCTGAGTGGGGTCGACTACGTTTGGTGCGCCGTGTGGCGCGGCCCGGCGTGTGGACGACTACCTGAGCATGTGGCCATGCAGATGCTCGAACGCCGCGGCCGCGTAGCCGCACTGACCTGCACCGTGACGGGTCTTCTGGTGGCCGCGGCGCCACCGGCTCCGGCACCGGTCGCCGTCCCCTCGGCAACCGTGAGACTGGTTGCCGAGGCGACCAACCGCCCCTCCCACGCACCTGGTGAGGAGTTCACCCAGTCCATCGACTTCTACAACGACGGTCCGGCCACGGCCGACACCGTGGTCGTGGAGGCAACCATGCCCACGGGTCTGATCCTGAAAGAGACCTACGCGGGCCACTGCACCATCCCCGAGCCGAACCGGCTGCGGTGTGAGCAGCCGGGACCGGTTTCGGCCAACCGGAACAAGGAGTACAACTGGGCGCTGCTGACGTTCCAGGTCGACCCCGCCTTCACCGGCTCCAGCATCACCAACACCCTGACCGGCACCTCCTACATCGGCGGATCGGTCTCCAGCCGCACGGCGCTGCGGACCACCTTCCAGGTCCGCAGGCCCCCCGCCTACCCGGATCAGCCCAGCCCGCAGCTCTTCCCGCAGAAGCGGTCGTTCTCGGTGCAGCCCCTGCCGTCGCCGGCTGCCGAGAGCACCCGGCTCGGCTCAAGGATGTACTGGCCGGGCTATCGGCCGACCGGCTTTCATCTCAACCCGCGGCGCAAGCTGGTGGTCACCGTGACAACCCACGCACCGGACGCGCTGCCGCCCAGCCTGGTCGTCGGTAACCACGACATGATCGACCCCGCCGCCCCCCGCGCCGACCTGCCCGATCCCCGCACCTATCCGCTCACCCCGGGCCGCAACGAAATCACCGACCCCGTTGGCGGCATCCTCAGCGTCGAGGCTCCGCGGCGACGTGCGTCCGACCCGAAGATCGACATCACCTTTGACCGGGCGGCACAGCCGATCCCGCTGTATGTCCTGGGACGTACCAGCAACAGGCAGTGGCAGCACATGCTCCGGGTCGCCAACCGGCCCTTCGCCCAGCTGCAGGGTCGGCGCATCCAGCTCGCCGTCACCCGCGACACGGCACGGCAGTACGCCACCGCCAGCCAGGACGACCTGCTCCGGACGTACGACCGGATCGTGGACGCGCAGGACGCGGTCTCCGGCATCACCCGAAACGGATCCGTACGCCCGAGCCCACTGCTCCAGCAGGTCGTGGAGTACCGCACCGGATTCACGGCCAACGCCACCGACTACCGGATCGCCTGGCCCACCGACTGGTCGCGCCCCGAACTAATGACCGCCAAGGGGCTGTCCCGCTCCTGGGGGATGTGGCACGAACTGGGCCACCAGCGGCAGATGACCAAGTGGACCTGGGACGGTATGGGCGAACAGACCGTCAACATCTACGCGCTGGCCGCCCGCAGGCTCTTCCCCAAGATCGCCACCGAGCACGCGACGGCCAGGGAGTGGAGCGACGAGGCCCGGCGCTACCTCGCGCTGCCCTTCGCCCGGCGGAACTTCGACGCCCAAGGCGCGCTCCATTTCGGCCGTTTCACCATGTTCGAACAGCTGCGGCTGCTGTACGGCAATGCCTTCTACCCCCGGCTGCACCAGGCTGCCCGGCCCGTCGATCGCGGCCAGGCCGGCTCGAGCGCCGCCCAGAAGCGCTTCTTCATGGTTCAGGCCAGCAGGGCGGCCGGCAGTGACCTCACGGCGTATTTCACCGAGTGGGGGTTGCGGCCCGACCGGGGCACCCGGGACGCCGTCGCCGCCCTGAGGCTGCCGGCCCAGGCGCCCATCGTGACCCGGACTGGGGTGTACGGAGTGGGTCAGCCGTTGGCCAACGCGCACTCCGGCCAGTGCCTCGCCGACCCTCGCGGGAGTCGGCAGGCCGGCACGCGCATGGTCCAGTGGTCCTGCTCCGGCGGCGCCGATCGGCGTTGGCGGCTCGCACCGGCAGCGGGTGGCACGCACACCCTCAGCAATGCTCATTCCGGCCAGTGCCTCGCGGTCCCCAAGGGAAGCAAGGCCAAGGGCACCCGTCTCGTGCAGTGGCCCTGCCTCGGAAACGCGTCCCAGCGCTGGCGTGTCACCTCGGCGGCGGGCAACACCGTCACGCTGACCAACAAAGCGACTGGCCAGTGCCTCACGGTCCCTGGTGGCAGCCGTGTCAGGGGTACGGAGCTCGTGCAGTGGCCCTGCCTGCGCAACACCGCGCAGCGCTGGCGCCTTCGCTGACCGTCCTGCAACGACGGCTTCGGCGCCCCTCCGCACCGGTGCCGAGGCCTTCTCCACGGACGGTCTCTGTTGGCGACGCGCCTGGCTCTCCACGCGCATCCCAGGACGCGAAGGGGCAACGCCAGCATTGCGGTGAAGGCGACTTCCGCCACCGCTCAGTCGCTGACCCGTCATCCCCTGGCGGCGCTGCTGGTGACCGCAGAGGGGGCGCCCGGACGCGGGGGCAGACAACGGTTTCCGGTGTGGGAACAACGGACAATTGAGGTTGAGGAGCCGAGGATATGACAGGAACGTCAGCAGGGGGCTGGTCATCGCAGGACCCGCAGGATACGGACGTGGCGCGCATCGCCCACTTCGTCCTGGACCATCTCAACGTGGCCCCGGATGCCGCGGCCCGGCACGTAATGGGTTCGGTGGTCTGTGCCGCTCACCAGGTCGTGTCAGGCAGCAACTACAAGGTGACGTTCACCATCGATCCGGGGCCCCAAGCCCAGGTCGTCACCGCCGTTGTGTGGGAACAGCCCTGGCTGGACCGCGCCGAGATCACCCACCTCACTATCGCGCCGGCCGCTGACAGCGGAGTGTCTGATTGACCTCGCGCTTTCAAGTGGGATGAAAGTGGTCACCGTGGCGTGAACGCGAAAGTGCCTCTTGACCGGGGACGGTGAAACGTGTCGAGGGTCTTGGCCGTCTCGGTTGGACGGCACTCTTCGCGTGAAGGCAAGCGGTTCGCGTCCCAAGGCCCTGGTCCCGGCGGATGGTTCGGGCGTAGTGGGGCGCTCCGGCTCGCGGATCACGCCGATGCGACCGGCCTGGCATCCGCGAGTCATCGGCGGTTCCCGCAGCACGCAGTGCCCGGCATACTCCACCTTGCCCCGCCCGCCCCCGGCCAGGGCGAGTACACCAGGTACTTGTCGTGGAACAGGTCTTGTAGGGCGCTGACCTGCGGAAATGGGATCAGCTCGGCGAGCGAAACACGCTCTGGGGGATTTGAGGGCGAGCGCTGGCATGAACCGTGCGTCCATGACCGCCATGCCCTTCCGCCCAGCTTCCGGCATGAAGTGCGCGTAGTGCTCCAGTGTGATCGTGGGGGATGCGTGGCCCATCCACTCCGCGACGGCTGCGGGCGATTCACCGGCTTGCAACTGCACGCTCGCGAAGGTGTGCCGCAGAACGTGGAACATGTCCTCACGCTTCGCCGTGATCACGGGGGTGCGCACGAGCCGGCCGTGCTACTTCTCGGCCTTCTCGCCTGTCTGCCACGCAAGGCCGACGGCGAGCAGTGCCTTCCGCCAGTTGAACTCGTTGAACGTCTTGTGAGCGACCGGGTTGCCGTGGGCTGTGGTGATCACCAGTGAGACAGCCACAGGCATGCGCTCACGGCGCTGAGCATCATTGACGGGCTCGGCCGGGTCGCTCCACGGCAGCGTGCACGAAGTAGCAGGGAACGCCTGTAGCGCTTCACGCACCCGCCTGGTCAGATGCGGAGGCACCGGCACAGAGCGCTCCTTGCTCCCCTTTGGCAGGCAGAAGTACGTCTTCCCGCTCGCCCATTGCAACTGCCGCCGAATGTGGACGACACCTTGTTCGAAGTCAAAGTCGTCCGCTGCCAGCCCGAACACTTCACCCTGGCGCAGGCCGAGCCCGACGCCGAGATCCACGGTGAGGCGGTACCGCCCCTGCAGTTGCGCTCGCACCGCGTCAACAACGTCCCGCCGCGCCCAGGCCTTGGCCTATTTGTTTCGGGTGCGGGGAGGCTTGATCGTGCGATGCTCACGACACGGGTTTTGCGGGAGCAGCTTGTCGTCGACCGCGGCAGCAAGGATGGTCGACAGGTGCGTCCAGATGGTGCGCGCCGTCGAAACCGCGGCTCTGAGGGCGAGAGCAGCCTGAAACTGGCGAAGTGTCGCCGCATGCCGCAACTGGTTGAGGCTCTTGTCGCCCAACAGCGGCAGAATATGGTTCCGGACCTTGCCCAACATGGACGTGCGGGTGGACACGATGTCCGTGCGGTTGGGGATCCACTGCCCCTCGACATACTCCCGCAAGGTGATGGAGCCGTCGCGCGGGTCGAAGAAGTCACGCTCCCAACTGCCCGCCTGCGCCTTGGCCATCCAAGTCTTAGCGTCCTCCAGGCGTTCAAAGGAGCAGTCAGCTACGCCGGGCACACCGGTGACGCGGTACGCGCAGCCCACGGCCACGCAGAACTCACCCCCGAGCAGCAGGCCGCCGCCGAGGACCGCATCCGCGCTGCCGCCCAACGCGCCCTCAACCGACAGGAACCCGCATGACCACCAGCCCCATGCCCGCCGCGCTGCGCGCCCAGTTCCGGCGCCACCCCGCCCTCGACCAGCCCTGCCCTCGCTGCCACGCCGCTGCCCTGATCCGCTGCCACACCCCCGCGGCCGACGCCTCACCGAGCCCCACCCCGCACGACTCGAACCGATGGAGGAGCCGTGACCACCCCCGCCCAAGCGTTCCCGCCCGCGGTGCTGGCGGTTGTTTGTATCGGGATGAACGAGAGCCACTGCATCGGCGAGATTGGGAGCCACCCCTATCGGGTGACTTCTCGACGCTTGGTGTGGAGTGTCCGTGCTGAACAGACAGTGGATGCCGATAGCTTGTGTGTCACCGGGTCCTGTCGGTCCGTGTCCCTGACAGGCACGGCTCGAAAGGACCCGGCTCCGTTGTGCGCGGGTTGATCAGCTGGTGGCGTCCGCGTAGTAGGCCCGCAGGATGGGGCCGATGCCTGTCGGTGGGCTTCGAAAAGTGACCCAGTCCTGGTCTGCGAAGTCGGACCCCCGGTCCGTTAGTTGATATTGCTCATTCCCCGGTGCTGGCGGGTGGAATCCGGCCGAGGTCGCGTCCGCGCATGCGGTAGGAATCGCCCTTCATTGAGATGACTTCGGCGTGGTGGACGAGGCGGTCGATCATGGCGGCGGCGACGGTGTCGTCGCCGAACACCTCGCCCCAGCCTCCGAAGGGCTTGTTGCTGGTGACGATCACGGAGGCGTGTTCGTAGCGGCCTGAGATGAACTGGAAGAACAGGTTCGCGGCCTCGGGTTCGAAGGGGATGTAGCCGACCTCGTCCACGATGATCAGCGGGATGCGGCTGAGCCGGGTGAGTTCGTCGGCCAGGCGGCCAGCGTGATGGGCATCGGCGAGGCGGGTGACCCACTGGGCAGCGGTCGCGAACGCGGTCCGATGACCGGCCTGGCAAGCCCGGATCCCGAGGCCCGTGGCCAGGTGAGTCTTCCCGGTCCCGGGCGGCCCAAGGAAGATCACGTTCTCCATCCCGGCGACGAAGTCGAGTGCTCCGAGGTGGGCGATCGCCTCGCGTTTCACGGACCGTTGGTGGTCGAAGTCGAAGTCCTCGATCGATTTGCGGGAGGGGAAGCGGGCGGCCCGGATGCGGCCCTCGGCGCCGTGCGAGTCGCTATTGGTAGGTGCGGCTAATGGAACTTGCGGAGTTGGGCGCCTGAAGTGCAACTCACAGGCAGGAACTCCTGCCATGCAGCACGGACAGCTACTGGACCAGTCTCGGAATCGAGTCCCCTTGGGGGTGGACGACTGTGGCGCCTCGTTGGGTGGCGTGTCTCAAAGCTGGTGGGGCGAGTTCATCCATTCGCGATCGTCGGTACGCCCTACGGCACTGGGGTGCAGTCGTGAGATCGGCTGCACCCCAGTGGTTGTGTCCGGCAGCTCCCTATCGAATGGAGTTGACCAGGCTGTTGGCGGCGATGAGGCCGAGCCCCGGCACAGCGTCGCGTACCGCCTTCACGGCACGTACCTGGTCGCGTGCCGCGTCAATGCCGGCGTCCCGGATGAGGCGACGGGCCCACTCCCGGGTCCGCTCGTCGTCCGAGACGGCGCTGTGGCGATCCACGATGCGCAGGGCTTCCTCGAGCCCCGTCCGGTGCTGGGGATCGGCTGTCTCCAGGGCCGCGGTGAGTTCTTCCTTCACGGTGTCCAGGTCATGCAGGACCAGGATGGGTGGTGCGTTCTTGCTGGCCATTGCGATCCGTTCTTGGGCCGTGGCGTGGATAGTGACGCCGGTCAGAAGCAGTAGGTCTGCACGCTGGCGATACCCAGGATTTGGATGGCCGCGTTCTTGCCGGCCTTCTTGGCGTACCGCTTGAAGTCGCCCTTGGTGCGGGCCTTCCACAGCAGCTCGGCGGTCTTTCGGGCGCCACCAAGGGCCTTGATGGCCTTGTACGCCTTGGCGGCCGGGAAGAACGCGACCACGACCGCGGCGACACACTTGGACCACTTCCATACCGAGCGCCAGAACGGGTCAGCGACGATCGGGAAGGCCGTGTCGGCGTTCACGTCGATGGTCTGCACGATGTCGCCGTTGTCGATGCGGAAGCTGGTGGACACGGTGTTGCCGTTGGCGTCCTTGGCCCACGGGGCGTCGAACTGGCCGAGCTGCAGCGGCTCGATGTCGAACTTCTCCCAGGCGCCGGGTGCGGCGGCGTCGTAGCGGGCGCGCAGCATTCCGGCCTGGGCGCCGGTGTAGTTCTTCTCGGCGGACACCCACTTGTTGTTGATCGTGGAGCGCAGCGAGTGCGTGCCGTCGGCGTTCTTGAGCAGGGTGAACTTCTCCCACGCGCCGGGTGTGGCCGCGTCGTAGCGGGCCCGCAGCATGCCCTCCTGCTCGCCGGTGAAGTTCTTCTCGGTCGACACCCACTTGTTGTTCGCCTTGGAGCGCAGCGAGACGGTGTTGTCGCTGTTGCGGACGAGGGTGAACGTCTGCCAGGTGTTGATGTCCGGGGCCGTGGCCCGAACCATCCCTTCCTGGTTGCCGGTCTCATTGAGGCGGGCCGAGGCGTAACGCTCGGTGGCGCGGGAGTGGATGGCGACGTCGCCGGTGGGGTTGGCCGGCGAGCTGGAGTAGGCGGTGAGCGCGCCCTCCTCGTTCTTCTCCACGACGGCGGTGGACGGCAGATCCAGCGGGGTGCGGTACTCGCGGGCGGCGCTGGCGTTCTTCAGGACCTGCAGGGTGCGGCTGCCGCCGTTGAGGGTGGGCTGCACCACCGTGTCCACCGGCTTGCTCGGGTCGCTGTAGACCACCGAGTCATTGATCCTCACGCCGCGCACCTGCCCGGTCGGCATCCCCATCTCCATGCCGGGGAGACCGTGGTTCGAATCAACCGCGATCTGCTCGCCGCTGTTCCAGGGGATGGCGACGGTGCTGTCGGTGGTGGCGATCGCGGCGTACTGCGCGTTGCTGGTGCTCGCCGCGGTCAGATCGGCGGGCTCCTGCGCGCTGTTGACGGCGCCGGCCGCATGCTCGGCCGCGTTCAGCTGCCAGCCCGTGTCGACAGTGAAGGTGACCGGGGCGGACCAGCCGTTGGCGTAGTGGGAGCCGTCATAGGTGGTGGTGCGGAAGGTGTAGGTCTTGCCGTTCTGCAGCTCCCCGGCCGGCACCTTCGCCGACGCCGTGGCGCCTTCCTCGACGAAGGCGGAGTTGAACTGGGTGACGACCTGGCCGGTGGCCTGGTCCTTGATCTCGAAGGTGCCCTGGATCGCGTCGTCATCGTTGGTGTCCTCGGTGGTGAACCTGAGGGTCGGGGTAAGCGAGTTGACCTTGTAGATGCCGCCGTTGCTGATGTACGGCGGGCCGGCCTGCAGGTTCGCGCCGCTCTTGGGCCGGTAGTTGTAGGTGACTTCCAGCTGCGGGATCTGCGCGTCGTTGGTGTGGTCGGAGGAGTAGAACCGCTTCCACGCGTACGTGTCGGACTCGCTGGCGGCCCGCAGGCCCATGTGCCCCTCGGTGGCCTTGGCGCTGGCCCAGTACTTGGCGAGGTCGGTCACGTTCGCCGTGACGTAGCCGGCGTTGCTGCAGGAGGCGGACTTGGTCTCGGTGGAGGTGGCGAACTTCTGCCGCCAGGTGGGCTGCTTGGTCCAGCGCGTCGAGGTGTCGGCGGCGTCGGTGGCCCACACCTCCCAGCCGCGCTTCTCGCACGACCAGGAGTGGTAGTTGTACAGCTTCAGCTTCGCGTCGGAGACCAGCGCGTCGGCGAACTGCTCGGTGTCCCAGGAGATGAACGAGCGGGCCGTGCGCTTGGTGGAGCCCGAGTAGTCGCCCGGCCAACCGAGCTTCAGGTCGGTGGACACGGACTGATCAGCGCTCTCGCCGCCCTGGACGAAGGTGTCGAAGAGCAAGTCCAGGGTGCTGGTGGCCGGATCGATGGTCACCGGGTACTGCGTCTTGGGATCGGACAGAAACTCCGCGTCCGGGGTGAGGCGCAGCTCGACGGTGTCACCGTGCTGTTCGACCTCCATGGCGACCTGTTTGCGGTTGGTGTGCTCACCGGACCGCTTGTCGACGGCCGCGTCCCACATCACCGGGGCCGGCATCACCGCGGCCACCTCGCCGGTCTTGGCGTCCTTGAAGGCGACCGAACCATCCTTCTGTGCCTCGGCCTTGAGCCCCTTGACCTTCAGCGGAAGCGTCACCGGCGCCGCGCCGTCCTCGGGGCGCTCATTCAGCTTCAGGTACTGCTCGAAGCCGCTACGGGTGACGTCCACGACCAGGTCGGCGCCGGGTATCGCTTCGCGGTAGGTAGCCCGCGGTCCGTCCAGAACGGGCTCGGGCAGCCCGCCTTTCCACTGCACCTTGACCTGCGCATCGCCCGAACCGAGCGTGATCAGGTCACGGGCCGCAGACGCCGGCGCCTGGGCCGCGGCCTGGGCAGAGCGTGCCTTCGCCCCGCCCTGCCCCGCGAGCTTCAGCCCGTCCGGGTGCGCCTTGGACGCGACCGTGCCGTCCTTCTGCCGGGCGAAGTCCAAATCGACATCGACCCACTTGCCGCCACGGATCATCCGCACCGGCCCGGCCGCCTGCTCGGCCGTCAGCGTGCCGTCGGGGTTGGCGTACGTCGTCGACGACTCGGTCCGCCGGTCCAGAACCTCAACTCGCCGGTTCTGCTTGGCCGCCGCCTGCAGCGCCTGCTCCGCCGTGATCGCCTCAGTGATCGGCGCTCCCTTGGGAGCCGTCGTCACCTGCGGCTCCTCCGGACGCTCGGGCGCCGCGAACGCCACATGGGGTGTCGCCACCAACAACGCCCCGGCCGTCAGCCCTGCGATACCCGCACTGCGAGTACGCCAACTCCACTGCACGTCTTACTCCCTGGTCTCAGCCAAGACGGACCGAACCCCCGTACAGGCGATCCACAGCCGCCGCTTACTCGGGACATACAAACGCGGCGAAATTGAAGCAGATAGGGCATTAGGCCCCTGATCACATCACGAGATGATCAAGGAGATGGAGCGCGTCGTAAGAACACGCGAAAGCGCCCCCGGCGGCCCTCACCGTGGGCACCGCCCCAAGGCGTCGCCCTGGCAGGGCATTCGACACAACAGGCTCAGGGCGTCGGCATCTCTTGGCGGCG
>NZ_JACTVJ010000047.1 GCF_014493765.1 Streptomyces polyasparticus | reverse complement strand
CGCCGCCAAGAGATGCCGACGCCCTGAGCCTGTTGTGTCGAATGCCCTGCCAGGGCGACGCCTTGGGGCGGTGCCCATGGTGAGGGCTGTCGGGTACGCCGCCCTCGCGGAAACTCTGGTGGTCCACCGCACCCTCCTTCGCTGTCCGCAGCAGAAGTCAATAGAGGTGCCGCATGACGCAGTTGGAAGAGTTTGACATTGCTTTAGGTCTTTGGTCCTAATCTTTATGTAGATCAGATAACACCCCTTCCGCTCTCTTTGAACTTCTCGTGATGATTTGCGACTGGGCTTCGGTTGCCGCGGGATGCCGCGCGGCAACCGAAGCCCTATACGTGAGCGCTGCTGCAGGCAGCGCGGTCGTTCAAGGGATGAGACGGAGAGGCTTCATGCCGGATCGTCAGGAGCTGGAGGCCGAGCGCGGGAGACCGTGGTCGGGGCGGAGCCTGAAGTACCTCTCCGGTGGCCTTGCGCTGCTGATGGCGGTGACCATGGTGGAGAGCGGCTCGGCGTTCGCCGCGCAGCCCGCCGCGCCCGCGGACACGAAGGCGCCCGTCACCGAGGCCGCGGACATCACCTCCGCGCGGGTGGCGGCGAAATTGTCGGGCAAGAAGGTCGAGGCGCTCTCAGAGCGCACGGAAACCTCGACGACCTGGGCGAACCCGGACGGCAGCCTCACCTCCGACCTGTCCGCTGGACCCGTTCGCTTTGAACGCGACGGATCCTGGACCGACATCGATGTGAGCCTGCACAAGGCGACGGACGGCACCGTCGAGCCCGTCGCCCATCCGAACGGGCTGGAACTGTCCGGCGGCGGCGGGACAAGAGCGCGTTCTTTGGCGGTCGCTGAGGATTCACCGGCCCGCGATCTCGTCACCCTTGGCGAGGGCGACGAGCAGATCACCTTGCAGTGGAAGGGCGGCCTGCCGGCTCCGACACTGAACGGCACCCGCGCCGTCTACACGAACGCGGTGCCGGGCGCGGATGTGATCGTGGAAGCGACCCGGACCGGCTTCGAGCAGTTCGTCGAGATCAAGCAGAAGCCGACGACCGACGAATACACCTACACCCTGCCACTGAAGACCAAGGGCCTGGACATCAAGGAGCAGGCCGACGGGAGTCTGCTGTTCCTCGATGAAAAGAAGAACAAGCAGGCGGTCATGCCGGCGCCGGTGATGTGGGATGCCACCACCGACGAGGTCTCCGGGGAACACACGCACCGCGCGCCGGTCGCAATGAAGGTCCACAAGACCAGTGACGGCGTCGACCTGGTGCTGACCCCGGATGCGAAGTTCCTGGCCGACCCGGCCACCAAGTTCCCGGTCACCGTGGATCCGTCGACCGGCAACCTCAGCAATGTCTTCGACACCTATGTTCAGCAGGGCGAGACCCGGGACTGGTCCACCGACACCGAACTCGACCTCGGTAACCCGGGCACCAAGAACGCCAACGGCACTCCGCGTACGGCGCGTTCCTTCATCACGTGGAACACCGCTCCGATCGCCGACTCGCTGGTCTCGTCGGCGACGCTGTCACTGTGGAACTTCCACTCCGCCAACACCGACTGCAAGGCGTACCCGTGGGAGGTGTGGGCGACCGGCAAGGCGTCCACGGCCTCGCGGTGGACATCCCAGCCGGCGTGGACGGCGAAGAAGGCCACCTCCACGGCCACGAGGGGCAACCCGGGCTGCTCCACGCAGCCCGATGGCTGGATCACCGCGGACGTCAAGACCCTGGTGCAGGAGTGGGCCTCGGCGAAGAACTCCACCTCCGGCATGGGCCTGCGGGCCTCCTCGGAGAGCTTGGTGGCGCAGTGGAAGCGGCTCAACTCCGCCAACGCGGCCAAGAATCCGCCGAAGCTGACCGTGACCTACAACTTCCGGCCCGGAGTAGGCACCAAGCAGGGGGCCGGGCCGCCGTACTTCTCCTACTCCGGCGCCTATGTGGTCAACACGGTACGCCCGGTACTGCGCGACACCATCACCGACCCGAACGGTGACCGAGTCAACGCAACCTTCCAGATCTACGACGCGGCGACCAACCAGCAAGTCGGTGGCCTGCTGGTCTCCCCGTATGTGGCTTCTGGATCGCCGGCCTCGGTGACCGTGCCGGCCGGGGTGCTTTCCGAGGGCAGGAGCTACAAGTTCCGCACCAACTCCTACGACGGCACCCACTACAACACTGCGTGGTCGGCGTGGAAGACATTCACCATCGACACCCGAGCCCCCTCCGCCCCCACCACGATCACGTCGACGGACTACCCCGCGGACGGCTGGACCGGTGGCGCAGGCAAGCCCGGCAGCTTCACCGTCACCCCCGCCTCGTCCGACATCAACTGGCTGGAATGGTCGCTGGACGGCACCACCTGGACCAAGGTCGGCCACACCAGTAGTGCGCCGAAGAACATCTCGGTCACCCCCACGACCGACGGCACCCACACGCTGCAGGTCCGCGCGGTCGATAAGGCGGACAACCGCTCCGAGGCCACCGAGTACACCTTCCACGCCGGGCCCGGCGGCTTCCTGTTGCCCGTCGAGGGGGAGCGCACCGCACGACGTCTGCCGCTGATTGCCGAGGCCGACGCCACCAAGTTCGACAAGGTGTCCTTCTCCTGGCGCCGCTCCGAGGCAGACGCCTGGCAGCAAATACCCGCCGGCGACGTCACCGGTATCGAACGCACCGGTATCACCTGGCCGGTGGCGATGTCGGGGGGCAAGAACAAGAAGCTGTCCTGGGATGCGGCCAAGACCGTCAACCCGGACGGCACCATCCAGATCAAGGCCGACTTCACCGGCCCTAACGGCGCGACCGGTTCGACCGCGCCGCGCACCGTGGTCGTCGACCGCAACGCCACCGGCGCCAACACCGCGGACGTCGGCCCTGGCAGCGTGAATCTGCTGACTGGCGACTACAGCCTGTCTGAGAGCGATGTGTCGGCATTCGACCTGTCCGTCAACCGCTCCGCCTCTTCCCGCCGCCCGGATGCGGGGGCGAAGCAGGAGGGCCAGGCGCCGATCTTCGGCAAGGAATGGAGCGCCGGCACCACCGCTGAGATCACCGACTCCGACTACGACTACCTGCGCCGCATCTCAGACACCGCGGTCGACGTCGTCGACTCCGAAGGCGACCCGATCCACTTCACCGCCAACAAGGCGAAGACCGGCTGGATTTCCGAGCCGGGCGCCGAGGATCTCGTCCTCAAGGGCAGCGTGACCGGATCGTTCACGCTGTCGGACCCGGAAGGCACGGTCACCACCTTCACCAAGCCCGACACTGCCTCGCCGACCTGGCAGGTGTCGTCCACGCTGCTGGACGGCCTCGCGAACACGGCCACCACGGTGGTCTCCGAGACGGTCACGGTGGACGGCAAGAAGCTGGCACGCCCCAAGCGGGTCATCGCTCCCACCTCTGCCGCCTCGGCATCGGCCTGCACCTCGACACCGTCCACCAAGGGCTGCCGCGCCCTGGAGTACGTCTACGCCACCGCCACCACGGCCACCGGCAGCACCTTGGGCGACTTCAAGGACCAGGTCAAGGACATCAAACTCTGGTCCACTGAACCGGGCGCCGCCGCGGCGAGCGCAAAGACGATCCAGACCTACCGCTACGACGACAAGGGCCGCCTGCGCGAAGCCTTCAACCCGCTCATCACCCCGGCGCTGAAGACCGCCTACAGCTACGACGATGCGGGCCGGGTCACGGGCCAGACCCCGCCGGGCGAGCTGCCCTGGACCTTCACCTACGGCAAGGCAGGCCATGGTGACACGGCTGGCGAGGGCATGCTGCTCAAGGCATCCCGGCCCAAGCTCAAGCCCGGCAGCACCGACGAGACCGACGGCACCGCGTCCACCAGCGTCGTCTACGACGTGGCATTGGCCGGCGACAAGGCCCCGCACCAGATGGGCCTCAACGACATCGCCAAGTGGGGGCAGCAGTACGCGCCCACCGACGCCACCGCCGTGCTGCCCGCCGACGCCGTACCGTCCTCCCACTCGGGAGGCGGCCTCGACAAGGCTGCCTTCAAGCGCGCCACCGTGCACTATCTGGACGTATCGGGGCGCGAGGTCAACACCGCAGAGCCGGGCGGCCACCTGTCCGCCACCGACTACGACGAGAACGGCAACGCGGTCCGCGAACTGACCGCCGCCAACCGCGCCCTCGCCCTCGGCGCCAGTGACGCCGACACGGCACAACTGGCTGAGCTCGGCATCGCCGGTCTCGACAGCGCCGAGCGCGCCGAACTGCTGGCCACCCGCTCCATCTACAACGAGGCCGGCACCCGCGAACTGGAGGAACTCGGCCCGCTGCACCGCATCGACCTCACCGCTCACCTCAAGTCCGGCTCGAGCACCGACATCCCGGCCGGTACCCCGGTCGCCGCGCGCGGCTGGACGGTCAACGAGTACGACGCGGGCCGTCCCACCGACGGCACCCCCAAGATCCGGGACCAGGTCACCAAGGCCACGACCGGTGCGCAGGTCCGCACGCATCCCGACACGATGGCCGACCCGAGGGTCACCCAGACCGTGAACGACTGGACCAAGGGTCTTCCCACCCAGTCGATCCAGGCCCCCGGCGGCCTGGCCCTGACGACCAAGACCGAGTACGACGCGCAGGGCCGCAAGACCAAGGAGATCCCGTCAGGCTCCTCGGGCAGTGACGCCGCGGCCCGGGTCACCACCTACTGGTCCGCCACCGGCACAGGGGCCTGTGCCGGCCGGCCCGAATGGGCCGACCAGCTCTGCTCGGTGGGACCGGCCGGCGCCATCACCGGCGGCGGCTCCAACCCCACGCAGATGCCGACGACCACCACCGAATACAACTGGTGGGGCCAGCCCGCGAAGGTCACCGAAACCGCCAACGGCACCACCCGCACCACCACAACCACCTTCGACGCGGCGGGGCGCCCGGTGACCAGCAAGGTCACCGGCGGCACCGGCCAGGCCGTACCCGAGTCCACCACTGCGTACGACGCGGCCACCGGCAAGGAGATCAAGACCACCTCGCCCACCGGCGGCACCATCACCAAGGCGTACGACAAGCTCGGCCGGCAGATCTCCTACACCGACGCCGACGGCGCTACCACGACCACCCAGTACGACCTGCTCGACCGGCCCACCAAGGTCACCGACAGTGTCCCGTCCACCGTCACCTACACCTACGACACCACCATTGAGCCGCGCGGGCTGGCCACCTCCACCACCGACTCCGTAGCCGGCACCTTCACCGCCCGCTACGACGCCGACGGCAGCGTGACCAGCGAACAGCTGCCCGGCGGCTACACCCTCACCCAACAAGAGGACCCCACCGGATCCCCGTCCTCGCGGACCTACACCCGCGACAGCGACAAACTCCAGATCCTCACCGACACGGTCAGCGAATCGATCCACGGCCAGGTCACCAGCCACGCCGGCTGGTCCGCGCAGAACTACCGCTACGACAAGACCGGCCGGATGACCCGGGTCGAGGACACCGTGGACGCGGTGTGCACCACACGCAGCTACGGCTTCGACAAATCCACCAACCGCACCTCGCTCACCACCGCATCCGCCGACCAGGGCGCCGACTGCACCACCGCCGACGCCACCACGCACACGTCGACCTACGACGCGTTCGGCCGCACCACCTCCGTCCCGGACCACGGCACCATCGGCTACTACACCAACGACCTCGCCTACCAGCAGATTGCCGACGGAAAGCGGCAGACCTGGCAGCTCGATGCCGCACACCGCTTCCGCTCCTTCACCGTCGAGACCGGCAGCGGCAGCACCTGGACCCGGCAGCAGTCCAAGCTCAACCACTACGACACCGACAGCGACAACCCACGCTGGATCGTCGAGGACACCACCTCCGGCGCGCTGACCCGCAACGTCGACTCCGCCTCCGGAGACCTCGCCGCGACCACCAGCAAGACCGGCAACACCGTCCTGCAGTTCACCAACATCCACGGCGACGTCGCACTCCAACTCCCGCTGGACAGCTCCACCGCCCCGTCGCGCTGGACAGCGACGAATACGGCCAGACACGCACAGGCCAGGAAGCCACCCGCTACAACTGGCTCGGCGGCAAACAGCGCTCCGCGGAGACCCTCACCGGCCTCACCCTCATGGGAGTGCGCCTCTACAACCCCGCCACCGGACGCTTCCTGTCCACCGACCCTGTCTACGGCGGCAACGCCAACGCCAACGCCTACGACTACGTCAACGCCGACCCGGTCAACATGTTCGACCTCGACGGCAAATGGGGCCTGCCCAAGTGGGCGAGGCGCGCCGGAAGGTTCGTCAAACGCAACATCGCCACTGTCGCGTCCGTCGCCTCGATGTTCGTCCCTGGTCTCGGCGCCGTCGCCCTCGGACTCAACGCCTACAGCGCTTGGCGATCGGGCAGGAGCGGAGACTGGGCTGGAGTCGCGATGACCCTCCCCGGCATCGGGCTGGCGGGCAGATCGATGCGTATGGCGTTCAAGGCCAAGCGGGCAAAGCAGGCTTACGGGGCCGCCAAGCGTGCGCGCGTGAGAAAGACGAGTTCCACCAAGCGCAGAGTCGCGCGAGCCGGAAGCAGCTACCGCTACGCGGCAGGCCAAGCAACTCGCTGGGGTCGTTACGACGCGCGCTACACCACTTTCGGCGCGTACTACGCCACAGGCCAGAGCCTGTGGAACAACCGCCGCCGCCGGTAACAGCATCGGATTCTGTGTGGGGGTGGGGAGCAGCCCTGACTGCTCCCCACCCCCCACACACACGACCTTCGGAGAAGAGCAGACGTGGACCCTGGTTGGTACCTCGCCGGAAAGATCCTCGTGCTCGGACGTCTCATCGGGCATAACCCCACCCCTGAAGAGCGTGCCGAGGAACGCGACCTTTGTGCGCGTCTTTCGCGCCGCGAGCACCTAGGCCGGGAGGAGTTGGATATCTGCTTGCCCGCGACGGCCTGGGCGTGGATTGGTGCGTTCATGGCCTGCATTGCCGCCACTGCACTGAGTGGCTTCCTCATCGACGACGTCTTCGGCGTGACCGGCTACCCCCAGAACGTCGTCATGTTCGGGTTCCTGCTGTCATGCGGCATCAGCGTGGCCCTCGGCCTCATCGGCTACTTCCGCTCCAACATGCTGATCTACTCCGATGAGGACTATGACGCCCCTCGCTTCGTCGCGAAGGCGGCGGAGAAGCTGTACTACCCGCGCGCCTATGACTTCTGGATCGCCTTGGCTGCTTCCATCTGGCCAGCCCTCCGGGGAGCCAATCTGGTCCCGTAGCGGCGGCCGTTACATCATAAATGGCTGCGCATGCCGTTGAGGGCGCGTCGCTCGCCATTCCGCAAATTTGAATTGCCGAACCTGGCAATATTCATCGTCGGCGTGTGCACGGCGAAGGTCAGGGGGTGGCGGTCACCCCACGTCCTAATGAAGGAACACGCATGGCGGAGGCTCGTTATCGAGTCACTTGGCTACTGTTCTTCGTCCCCTTCATGGTTTCATCCGGGGCGAACGGAGCAACCTCTGACGGGATTACACCTGTCGCCTGGGGGATTGCGCAGGTTGGCCTCGGCTTGGGTATTTCCTATTTCTCTTTCAGGGAAATCAAGGCAGCTCGTAGGGAAAAGCGCAAGTAATCCCAGCCGTCGCGGCGCAGGGGCGGCCCGTGCGGCGACGTCCAACGCTGGGATCGACGCGGCTACTCCAGCCTGGCCAGCCCTGCGCGCAACCAACCTGGTCCAGTTCCTGTCCCGCTGCATCACGGAGGACCCTGACTTCCTGTTGGTTGCATGCCAGTCACTCAACTCCGCAAGCTCCAATAGCCGGACCTACCAATACTGAATGTCGGCGTGTAGGACGTACAGGATCCCGCACAGCACCTGGCGGTCCGGGACCGGAAGACGACCGGGGTATCGGAACCGCCGCTCCTTCTTCGGCAGCAGCGGCTCGATCCGCTCCCACAGGTCATCCGGCACGATCCACGGTGAAGTCCCCACCGCCCGGACAACGCCCAACTCGCCTATGAGGCACGGCCACCAGGGCTGATGCATCTCATTGCGTTACCGCTCTAACTGGAGGTTGTTGTGGTGCTCCCGCGGTGTGGCTCCGGTGCCTGTGTTGTGGGGCCCGGTCGGGGAGACAGCCAACTTTAGTTTCTGGATTGCGACTTACGGCGTCTCGATCGGTCTGTTGAGTCGGCGTGAAAATTCTCTGTGGGTCTACCGGACTGCTGTGTTCGACGCAACCTCGCCACTGTGCACAGTCGCGACCCAGCTGTGTTCCGGGGCCTGATTCCTAGGCAAGGACAGCCTGATCTGTGTGTTGGCGGGCTGTGGGATCTACTGAAGTCAATTCAGAGCAGAGGGAGTTCAGCAATGTCAGTTTGTACTGTGAAGAAGGTGGCCGCGGCCGGGTTGGCGTGTGCGGCGGTGGTGGTCGGGACCAGTGTGGCGGACGCGGCCCCGGTCAGTCCCCGCGTTCCCTTGACCTGGGTAGCGCTGGGGGACTCTTACACAGCCGGTGTGATTCCGGCATCTGGAGCCCTGCTGCCTGAGCCCGACGGGCGAAGTGGGTGTGAGCGAACGGTGGGCGCGTATCCGCAGGTTGTGGCTGGTGCGTTGCCGGATTTGTCGCTGACCGATGTGAGCTGTGGCAATGCGCAGATCAAGCACATCGCCCTGGAGAAGCAGGTGCCGATTGGTCAGGGCTTCCCTGAGCCTGACCCGGGCGGCCCGTTCAAGCCGGTGCCGGTCCAGGTCGATGCTGTGAATACTGAGACAGACGTGGTGACGGTGGGGGTTGGCGGCAACACCCTTGGTTTCGGCGAAATCCTCATCACGTGTCTCTTTGCGGGCAGCGGTGAGGGTGAGACGCCGTGCAAGGACCACTACGGCAGCGGCGCAGTCACAGACATCGACACCCGTCTGGAACAGCTCGCCTCCGAATACACCGACATGCTTAAGGAGATCCATATCAAGGCGCCGGACGCAAAGATCTTCACCGTCGGCTACCCGTCAATCATCCCTGATGATGTCAACAACTGCACTCGAGACGAGGACGGAAGCGGTCGGGAAGACCAGTTTGGCAATATCAAATCCGGCGACTTGGACTGGCTTCGCATCAGCGTTCTGGAACGACTCAACGACAAGATCCAGGAAGCTACTACTGCCGACGGGCAAGCTCAGTTCGTCGACATCTATGCCGGCAGTAAGGGGCATGACGTCTGCGCCCCCACAGGCGAAAAGTGGGTTGAAGGGTTGAAGACTGCCGATGGCGCCTGGGCACTCGTGCACCCCAATGCATCCGGCCAGAACCACACCGGCCAGCGCGTCACTGCCGCCCTGCAGAGCATCCTGCCCTGAGTGTCGGCGTAGCTAGGTGGACGGGGACGTACGCAGTGCGGCAAGGCTGTCGCAGTCGGTCGATCTCGCGCTCGAGTCGATTGGGTCTGGATTAATTTGTTGTCCCACTACCAAAGGGGAGTTGACGTTACCGTGAAGGTACTGACGCATGGAGCACGGTGGTTAGCCGCCGGGTGCGTGCTGGTGTTGTCGTCGGCGTCGGGTCTTGCAGGGTCGGCCGCCGCGCTGGGCAGCGGGCCGTCCGCAGCAGGATCCAAGGCGGTGGTGGCACTGCAGCCGGGCCAGGTGTTTGGCTGGGGCTCGAACAGGGGCGGTCAGTTGGAGGTTCCGGACGAGGCCAAGTCCGGTGTGTTCGACATAGCGGCCGGCGGGGACCATGTGCTGGCGCTGAAAGACGGGGCGGTCCTCGCCTGGGGTGACAACACCAAGGGGCAGGCCACGGTCCCCGACCAGGCACTTGTCAGGGTGCGTACTGTCGCGGCGGGCGCTGTGCATTCACTCGCGCTGACCGAGGATGGCACGGTCCTCGCCTGGGGCGACAATGTGAAGGGACAGACGTCTGTTCCGGAAGAGGCCAGGTCAGGGGTCAGTGCCATCGCGGCAGGCAGATATCACTCACTGGCTGTAAAGAACGACGAGGTCATCGCCTGGGGTGCCTTCTCACAAGTACCGAATGAGGCGAAGTCCGATGTCGTCAAGGTTGCCGGAGGCTTCAACGAAGACAGTCTCGCGCTGAAAGGTAACGGCGAGGTCATCGCGTGGAACCTGCGTTCTGACGATCTGGAAAGCGTTCCCGACGAAGTTCGTTCCGGGGTGAGTGCGATCGCCGCCGGCTACGAGCACAAGTTGGCGTTGAAGAACGGCGGTGTCATCGCCTGGGGCCCCGCGGACGAGGAGGTCCTGAACGTCCCTGATGAGGCGAAATCAGATGTCGTGGCGGTCGCTGGCGGCGTGGACTTCTCACTCGCGCTGAAGAAGGACGGCTCGGTCATCGGCTGGGGCCCGGGCAATTTCTACGGCCAGGCCACACCTCCACAAGATGCCCAGACAAGTGTGAGCGCGATCGCCACAGGCCCCTACTACTCCCTCGCGCTGCACGCCCCGAACGCGAGCCCGATCATGCGAACGCCAAAAGTCAGCCGGTGAGTTCGGTCCCCGACTTCCCTATCCGCACAGGGTTGGTGCGGCTTTCGGCCAAGTGAGGCCGGAGGGCACCAGCGGATTTCGACCCCCTTTCTAGTCCGCTGTGGCCGGCGCGAGAGTGACCGCTTGCGCCGGCCACCCTGTCACCTTTCTGAGGAGTGTTCATGCGCACCCGAACTGGTCTGCTGGTCACCAGTATCGTGATTCTTGGAAGTGTCGCGCTGCCTACGATCGCGGTCGCTTCCCCCGCGCTGCCGATGGACCCTGCGGATCCTGGCTGCCGCGCCACCGAATTCACTGCGAATCACACCACGGGCGAGGTCAGCTGGAGCATTCGATGCGACCAGGCCCGCGACGTCATCGTTGATGCCACGGCCTGGCACGGCGACTCCAGCGATCACACCTGGGTCAGCGGACAGAAGGAGTTTCGGCATGTGACGGCTGGCGACACCTGGACCGCTTCAATGACCTTCCCCAGCGATACCGTTCCCTCCACTGACCAGATCAGCGCCCAGGCCGTCACCTTCAAGGATATCGGCGACCCCTCCGAGCGCCCCGCTATCCTCGGGACGGTCAACGGCTGACCCCGCTCACACTAGCCACATCGACTGTTCCCTTGCTCCTCCTGGAAGGAGCAAGGGAACAGTCGATGTGTGACTGTCCCCGGGATTTTCGTAGCCGTTGATCGTCCAGAGATCATCGTCGGGCGAGGGCTGCTGGTTGCGGCGGTAGTGGGCGACCAGGATGACGCGCTTGCGCAGGAGTTGGGTGCCTGCTCGTCCCGCCATCTGGCGTTTGATCATCTTCAGGTCGGTGATTCTTCCCTCCGCGACGCCGGAGTTGTAGGGGGAGCGTCACGGCGGCGTGCACTGCGTCGAGGTCGTACAGCAGGCTGGCGGCGAAGCGGACCAGAGGGGCGAGGCCGCTGTTGCGGGCGCTCGCGATCCAGCGGTCCATCAGTGCGGCGTTCTTCTTGACGAGGACACTTCGGAAGGAGGCCACGAGGCGGTGGATCGTACGCAGTTCCGGGCAGCGTGCCAGCTGGTGCTTGACGAACACACGTTGGTCCTCGTCAGACGCTCCGGAGGGGTGGTTATCAACTGTGTGACCTCGCATGTGCTGCGGGCGGATGCGGGCGGTGGAAGGCTCGGATCCAGGGCTTCGCGATGGGAGGTGAAGTAGAGGTGGACAGTGGCCGTGCTGCCGCGGAATCGGCGTGTCAACGGCCATCGGGATGCGCAGGTAGGTGGCTGTGAGAGGCCCAGGCTGGTGGCAATCAGAAACCCAGACGTGTGGCCAGTGGTGCTCCCGGGGTGGGGTCAGTTCAAGGGGACCACTCCCTTTCCGGCGAGGGCCTCGGCGAGGCGATGCGAGTCCCCGGTGGTGGTCACAAGGTGAGCGTGGTGCATGAGGCGATCGGTGCTCGCGCCCGCGAGGGTCCTCGGCATGATCGTGTCGAAGACCGAGGGATGAATGTTGCTGGTCACCGCGATGGAACGACGCTCGCAGGCGGCATCGATGATCCGGTAGAACGCCTCGGCGGCGTCCTCGCCGACCGGTAGTAGACCAATGTCATCAATCACGATCAGATCGGCCCGGCAGATCCGGGCGACGGTGCGGGCGGTGGAACTGTCGACCTTCGACTTCCCGATCGAGGCGCTCAGTGTCTCGAGGGTGAACCAGGACACTTGCATGTCCTTCTCGATCGCGGCCTGGGCCAGTCCTTCGGTGAAGTGACTCTTCCCCGTCCCGCTCGGGCCGGCGATCACCAAGTTCTCCGCGCGGCCGATCCATTCCAGGGTGATCAGGGAGTTCTGGGTGGGCTCGGGGATGGTGGAGCCCTCGGCCCGCCAGGAGCCCAGCGTCTTGCCGGTTGGGAAGTTCGCCGAGGACCGTCGAAGCCGCCTCGTTGCCGCGTCACGACCGGTGACTTCCTCGGATATCAGCAGCCGCAGGACCTCGGCGGGGTCCCAGCGTTGAGCGCGGGCGGTGGCCAGGACATCGGTGCCGCCTGGCGCATGTAGGGAAGCCGCATGCGACGCATGAGCTTGTCGAGCTCTTCGGGGATGGCGGGCGGGTTGGGAAAACTCATGGAGGTGCCGTTCTCTTCTGTGATGTGAGTCAAAAGGAAGTGCTGGGCGGGGAGTTGGTCAGCGGCCCAGGGCCTGCCAGCCGATGGTTCCGTTCGAGAGCAGGTCGTCGTCGGCGAAGCGTCCGGTAGTCGCGGCCAGGCCGAGGGCCTGGTCGACTTTGTCGTTGCCCGGGACGGTGGCCAGCTCGACCGCGCGGGCCATCTTGGCGCGGATGCGGGTGGCGCCGGCGGGTCCGGCTTCCTTGAGCCAGCGGCCGGCTCCCGGGCCGATGCCGACGAACGCGATCTCTGCTTCCGAGCGCGGCTGCAGCCGCGGCTGGTGGATGCTGCGGCCGTCGGGGTGGTCGGGATAGTGCTCGTCGATGATCTGCGGGACCCCGGGAGTGGAGAGTTGGTGGCGCCAAATCTCCAACAGGTCACCGGAGTTGGTGCGGGCGGTGATGGACGGTTCCTCACCGACCACCCGGCACCACACTTTCGCGCCGGAATAGCCCGGCGGGGTCGAATAGTGCACCGCGTTGAAGCTGATGGTGCGGTCCGAGCCGACCAGCCGTTCCTCACCCAGCGCGAGCGGCTCGATCGGCAGAACATGCAACGTGGTGCGTTCAATTTCGAGGCGGTCGGCAGGTATCTGCCCAGTCGCCCGGTGACGGCGCGAGTTCACCGCATCGCACCTGGTCCGGCAGGCATCCGCGAGCTCGGCGAGCGAGTCGTAGGCGGGGCAGCAAGTTCGCGTCCGTGGGCACCAGATCGGCCTTCGCGATGCGGACCGTGGCCTCCGCGCCGCCCTTCGATTCTGGATCATTAGGGACGCAACTGACCACCTGGCAGCCGTAATGCCGGCCCGCGGCGACCATCTGCGGGTGCCTCACCGGGATCCCGGCGATGTGCTCGACGGTCACCGTCTTCGCGTTGTCGGTCAAGACGTAGGTCGGTGCCCCGCCGATCCGCCGCAGCGTGGTGTCCAGGCAGGCCACCAGCGTGCCCAACGTGCAGTCCCAGACCGGGAGTACGACCCTGAACCGCGACCAGGACGGCCATGCGCAGAACAGCCAGGTCCGCCGGCCGGCGATGCGCGGGCCCTCGCCCCAGTCGAACTGCAGCCACCGGCCCGGCTGTCGGGGTACTAGCTCACGTGCAGAGCGAAGTACGGGCTCAAATGCAGAGGTGGGTACGACGTTTTGGCCGGGGCGAGGGCGTCAGCCCTCGCCCCGGCCGCGTGGGGTGAAGCCGCGGATTCAGGCGGTCGCTGCGTCGCCGCCGCCGCCGATCGCGAAGAGCTTGTTCTTCAGCCGGTAGCTGTTGCCGTTGATCGAAACGACTTCGCAGTGGTGCAGGAGCCGGTCGAGGATGGCGGTGGCGAGAACCTCGTCGCCGAAGACCTGGCCCCACTCGCCGAAGGTCTTGTTCGAGGTCAGGATGACGGAGCCGCGCTCGTATCTCTTCGAGATCAACTGGAAGACGAGGTTGCCCTCGTCGCGGTCGAGAGGGAGGTAGCCGACCTCGTCGACCACCAGGACGTCCGGCCGCTGATAGAGCCGCATCTCGCTGGGCAACCGGCCGATCGCATCGGCTTCTTTGAGCTGGCGGACCATGTCGTCGAGGCTGGTGAAGTAGATGGTGAAGCCGGCTCGGCAGGCCGCGACGGCAAGGCCGACCGCGATGTGCGTCTTGCCGACGCCCGGTGGTCCGAGCAGAGCGACGTTCGTCTTCGTCTCGACGAACGACAGGGTCGCCAGATCACGGACCTTGCGTGGGTCGAGTTCGGGCTGGAACGAGAAGTCGTACGCGTCCAGCGTCTTGTGGTGGGGCAGCCGCGAGAGCCGCAGCCCGGTATGGAACCGGCGGTCGTCACGGATCGCGAGTTCTTCCGACAAGGCCAGGTCGAGGAAGTCGAAGTAGCCCATCTTGCTCGCGTCGGCTCGCTGGATCAGATGCTCCAGGCTGGTGGGGGTGTGCGGCAGCCCGAGCTCGGTCGTGGTGGAACGCAGACGGGCGGTGACCAGTTCACTCACGCGGTGTCCTTCGAGTCAGGGACGATGCGGGGACAGGGCTTGGGGCGGGTGCCGGCGATATCGTCGTAGAACGACAACGGCCGCTTTCCGACCGGGACTTGAGCCGCCGAGGACCGGTTGATCAGGTCCTGTAGCGGGCTGTCCGACGCGCCGGAGGTCCGTGGGCGGGCGACCGGATCGGGAACCTGGGTGGTGGTGCGGCGGCCGGTGCCGTCCGGCAGTCCGTTCCAATGGGCTTCGTCGATCACTCAGGTGCCGCGGGCATGCGCCCGCGGATGGACGGCCAGCAGCGTGGAGCCGCTCAAGTCCGGTGCCAGCAGATGCAGGGAGACGGTGTCGCCGCCGACCCTCACCTCGACCAGCTGCCGCGGGCGGACCCGCCGGGCCGGAACCGAATACAAACTGGCCTCGAAGGCGACCAGACAGTCCTTACCGACATGCCGCAGATGACGATCGGTGACGAGATAGGGCCTGGCCGGCAGCGGCCGCAAGGCCGCGTGATCCCGCAGGCCGATCACCTCGCGATGCGTGCGGTGAGTGCGAGCCCGCCGCAGCGGCACCCAGCTCATGAACGCGGCGTCCAACTCGACCACGGACGAGAAGGACCGGCCCGCCAGAACGTGATCGCGGAAGATATTGACCTGCCGCTCGACCCGACCCTTGCCCTGCGGACGGTAGGCAGCCAGCACATCGATGTCGAAGTTGTAGTGCCCGGCGAACGCGACCGCCTCCGGATGCAGCGGAACCGCCTCGCCCGGGGCGACGTGCCAGCGCACGACCGTCTTGGTCCGGTCGTAGACGATCGTCTTGGGAGCCCCGCCGAAGTGCGCGAACGCCCTGCGGTGGCAGTCCCAGAACGTCGCCAGATCCATCGACATGGTGAAACAGCAGAACGGATCCCGCGAATAGGACAGGACCATGTGGAACGAGTACACCTGCTTGATCCCGACACGCGCGAGGATCCCGCCCTCATTGCACCAGTCGACCTGGGCCTGAGCACCGGGGATCACCTCGAACCGGCGGTGCAGGCCGTCCAGTTCGTCCGGACCGATGCCCAGCTCGGCCATCACCTCGGGGCGGGCCTGCTGCAAATACAGCTTCACCCGCTGGTAGTTGCCGGTGAATCCGTACTGGTCGACGAGCCGTTCGTGGATCACCGTCCCCTTCAGCGTGATGTCGGCCCGCAGCCAGGCCAGGATGATCGGCTTGAACGGCTCGATCAGCAGCTGATGACAGCCCTTGCGGGACGGTCCCTTCGGCGGCACCATCAGCGGCGGAGCCTCCACATACTTCTTCACGGTCCGCCAGTTCAGCCCGGTCTCCCGGGCGATGGCGGAGATGCTCATCCCTGCCTCATGCAGGGCGCGGAACCGGCGCAGATCCATCCAACGCTCCGAGTGCAGGATCATCGAGACGGGACACCCTTCGCCTCCTCTCAGCTCGCGCGATGGCTGTCCCGCACCCAACTTCCCTACTCACGACACGCGTACTACACGCTCAAGATCAACCCGATCGAGTGTGTACATGAGCCTGTACCAGCCTCTGCACATCAGCTAGTACGCGGACACCGGCTCGGGAATCCACGGACGATACGTGCGACGCTTGCCCGCCTTCCAGGCCGTTTTCGCCGCGTTCACCGCCCGCCGCGTCGAGCGCGGGCTGCCGCGGAAGCCCATCTTCACCAGCTTCTCGTGGACCACGTCGGCGCGGATCGTCGCCTTCGACTGCTCGACCCACTCCTCGACCTTCTCCAGAAATGCGTCGATCATCTTCGGCCGCGGCTCTCGCTCATAGGGATTTCGCCCGCTGGCGCGGGCCTCGACATACCGCTTGACCGTCTTCGGATCGTGTCCCGCCAAGGCCGCCGCCGACCAGACCGTCCCGGTCAGGTCGTACGCCTCAAGGATTTCCATGATCTCTCTGTCAGACTTCGTCACAGGACCTCTCCGGCCGGTTTGCTGATGCTCGCAAACACCAGCAAACCGGACGGAGGGGTCTCCTTCAGATAAGGAAGCGATCAGGAACACCACAGGTCAGACGGCCATCCACCTGGATTTCCGGTGGCCATCAGCCTGGACTCAACTGAGAGTATCGCCAGCAGATGTGATCCGGCCGGGCCTGCTAGCTCCTTGACCACCGATTTCGCGCTGCGCTGGCGACACCGCTACGCCTCTGTGATCATCGACGCCCAGACCCACGAGCGGATCGACGTACTGCCTGGTCGCACGGCCGACAGCCGATATCTCCCCGTGCGTGAGCCCCTTCGCGGACAGCGACTGCACCATCTCGTCCCCGCCAGTCAGACGCCGCTGCCGCTGTTTCACAATCTGCGGCTCGACCGTGCCGGCCACATCGCGGGGAAGCTTCACCTCCACCGGACCGGCGTCGGTGACCACCGTCGTCGACCGGTGCCGTTACGGCTGTTGCCGCTGTTCCTGCCTGTCACATCGTGCTTGTCATAGCCGACGTGATCAGTGATCTCGTCCGCGAGTGCGGACTCCAGGAAGCGCTTGGTCAGCTGCTGGAGCAGCCCGCCCTCGCCGGTCAGCTGCAGCCCCTCGGAGCGGGCACAGTCGACCAGCATCGCGACCAACTGCTCGTCCGACACCGCCTCCGCGGCCGACACGACTACCGGCTCCTGCACAGCGTCGCGCTCGGTGATGGTCCCGCTCATTCCGGCGTCCCCATGATCATCGGATCCGCCGCCTATTGGACACACCTCTGTCAGGGGCATGGCCTTCAGTCTTTCCTCAGGTTGGGAGGCTCCTTCGTGGCGTGGATGTGGTGATCAGTGCCGTGGGACGGCCGGCTGAACAGCACCGAAGGAACCCCGATGTAATCGACATCGGCCCTATCGAGGTCCTCCTCGGCTTGGACGTCGGTAAGGGCGAACACCACGCCACCGCAGTCACTCCGCAATAAGGCCTTCGACAAGCGGCGACCCAACAGCGAGTCAAGACTCCGCAACGACTTCAGTGAGCTGCAGACCAAGCACGGAACCCCGCTCGTGGTCGTTGACCAGCCCGTCGCCATCGGCGCCCTGCCGCCGCCCGCGCTATGGGCTGCGGAGTAGCCTGCCTCCCTGTCCTGACCAGGCCCGAACCCACATCCGACCGGCTTGGCCGACGGCATAGGGACCCGCGCGGCGTCGAGTTACGTCATTTACTGAGTTCGTGTGGAATCGTGGCTAGCGGACAAGCGAAGGTCCACCTGCCACCTTCGACGGTGACCAAGCCTTCGCTCCTCAGGACTTCCAAGGCGCGCCGCAGCGTCTTGGTGCAGATGCCGAACTCGGCTGCCAGCTCGGCGTGCGCCGGCATCGGTCCTCGAAACTCGCCGCACTCGATGCGTGACGCCATGACCCATGCCACCCGACGCCATGAACTATTAGCCCGTCCGTCGGGAGGAATCAGCCCACTCAGAGAGGCGGGGCGCATCCGGGTGTTTACAGCTCGACGTACGAACTGGGCCGTCGGCATCGGGATCCCGTAGCTCCTAGCGATCACGGCTGCGGGTGGCACCTCCGGGGTAGCGGGCATGTTCGCCAGTTGGTCGTGTAGATCCTTCACCACCACCTGATAGCGAGCGGCACTTGACCGGTGTGACGCGATGTATTCCGAGCGCGTCTTCATGCGGCGGCCGAACGGTCAAGCGAGATGCTGGGGGCCATCGCGATCGATGGCTCTGCGTCGACTCGGTGGGTGACGATCGCGCCCAAGCCGCGTAGGAGAGTCAGTGCCGCAAAGTTGGCTTTGGACACCAGCAGGCGGCGTAGGGGGATAGGCGAGGGACTGAACACGGAATGGTCTCTTCAGCAAGTAGACGGCATGAAGCTCCAGCCTCCGCCACGCGGCAGCAGAAACCATGGCTCAAAAGTCAACATCTCAGAAGAAAAGGGTGACGCTGCACAGGTGACCTTCACCGCATCGCGCCGCGTGTCTGCGTAACGGCCATGCTGCCACGCCGCCAGCTAACCAGAACCCATATGAAGGTGCCGGGGTGCGTGTCCGTGGATCAGCATGACGCAGCCCTCAGTCTCACTTGCTGCGTCCGGTTGAATCCGGCTGGCCCCTCGCTCTCACGACGGCCGTGCCGGGGAGGCATGAACTGCCTCGACGAGCACAGTGCCCCCGAGGCGGACGGAGGTATGGCATGGTGCCAGTGCGGGTAATGCTTGTAGATGATCAGGCGCTCGTCCGCTCAGGATTGCGAGCTGTCCTGGAAGCGGCCGACGGTATCGACGTGGTCGCCGAGGCCGGGGACGGCGCGGACGCGATTCCGCTCGTGCGTGAGCATCGGCCGGATGTGGTGCTGATGGACCTGAACATGCCTCGGATCGGAGGCGTAGAGGCCACTCTGCATCTCCTTCGGCTACCGGATCCACCGCGGGTGCTGGTGCTGACGACGTTCAACACAGATGACATGGTCATGGATGCGCTTCAGGCCGGTGCTTCCGGATTTCTCTTGAAGGATCTGCGGGCTGAGGAGCTTGAACACGCGGTCCGGTGCGTGGCAGCAGGAGGCACCTCGTTCGCCCCGCAGATCATGACGAAACTTGTGGCGCGGGCCCGGGGGAAGTCCGCGGTCGGCCGACGTGACCTCGAAGCGAAAATCGCTTCGTTGACTGACAGCGAGCGCGCCATTATTGCTCTTCTAGGCAAGGGCATGACAAACCAGCAGATCGCTGAAGAGCTGAACCTGGCGATTGCCAGTGTGAAAACCTACGTCTCGCGGATGTTGGTGCGCCTTGGACTGGAGAACCGCACGCAGGCCGCGATCCTCGCCTATGAGGCTGGCTACGTCGGTAAGTAGCTCTGAGGCGGGCGGTGCTGCTTGTGCCGGCGACTGGGCAGGCACGGAGAGTCAGGTCACCTCGTAGGTCGTGCCGAAGGGGGGTGTCGCTCGCTGTCGGCATGCCGGTTGTGCTCGGCGCATGGCCGTCGGGCTGCTTGCCACGTCGCACGGCTGCATAGGGCCTGGAGGTCGGTGTCGTGACGATCACATGCTGGCTCGCGATGGTCGACCTCGAGGTCAGCGACTTCGGCACAGCGGGTGCCGTTGGACGTGCGCTGTCAACGGCCATGTACGTATGGCACTTCGGCACTGGCCACCGCCTGGTGGCCAGGCTCAAGGAGGTCGAACGGAGCAAACTCAGAGAGCTGCACGTCTCCGCCAACGGTGTGCGCAAAGACCTCGCGGCGGTCACAGCCGGCCTGACCGTCCCTGGAACTTCGGGGCTGTCGAAGGACACGTCAACAGGATCAAAATGCTCAAGCGCCAGCACTGCGGACGCGCTGGATTCGACCCCCTCAAGCGCCGCATCCTCCTCGGCAGTTGACCGGCTTCACGGAAAGCACAACGCTGCCACGAACCGTCTTGCCCGCAGCTTCGCCACGATCCTGCGACGCCGTGAACGGCGGGTCTTCGTACGTACCGACTGTGGACCCGCCCCGTACGCGTCCGACACCCAGGACACTCCGCCGTCGGGGCGGCCGTGCATCGCGCGGTGAAGCGTAATATGCCGCCGCATCGGGACACCTCGTCGACGGCCACAGCGGCCAGACACGGGAACAGCACTTTCAGCAGGCGACAAGCATGATCCCCCAACCTGGGGGGTGCCCCTATGGGGTCGAGCAAGTCCCTGCGAGGCAGCGGAGCCTCGTCGACGTCACTCTTCCATGGTGGTGTGGGCCTTGGTGTGCTCGTAGATCCAGCCCGCAGAAGTGTCGGGGGCTCGGACTGCCAGGTAGGTGTGTTTGATGTCGGGGTTCCAAGGTCCTGGTGCCCGGCCTGGACGGCCTCGGAAGCCTGCGGGCGGGAGTCCTGCCTGGTCGAGCTGGACGATTTTGGTCCGCCCATTGAATGGGCCGCCGACGATCTTGATGCCGACGGCGTTGTTGACGGTTTCACCCGCAAGCCAGCGACGGAAGAATGCCAGGTGCCCGGAATTCTCGTTCCCCATGACAGCAGCTGACCATGGGCTTGGGCGGAGGGCAAGCAGGTCTCAAGTCGCTCGGATGGGTTGGGGTTCGTAGAAGGTTCCGTCGCGGAGCATGGCGAAGAGAACGTCGGCCCGGCGTCGGGCGAGGCAGAGCAGGGCCTGGGTGTGATGCTTGCCCTGGGTGATCTTCTTGTCGTAGTAGGCCCGCGATGCCGGGTCGCCCAGGGCGGCGAACGCGGAGAGGAAGAAGGCCCGTTTGAGCTGCTTGTTTCCTCTCCGGGACGGTTGTTCGCCGCGGATCGACGAGCCCGAGCTCCGGGTCGCGGGCGCGAGTCCGGCGTAGGTGGCGAGGTGGCCGGCAGTCGGGAAGGCGCTGCCGTCGCCGACCTCGATCAGGATGCGGGCTCCCGTCCTGACGCCGACTCCCGGCATCGACGCCAGCACCTTCGAAAGAGGGTGGGCCTCCAGCAGTTCCTCAATCCGCCCGGCCAAGAGTTTTCGCTGGTCAAGCACGGCCGTCAGCGAGCCAGCCAGGCTTGGGACGATCAACGCGGCTGCCTCGGTGCCGGGAATGGTGACGGTCTGCTCGTCCAGGGCGGCGAAGATCTCCTTGACCAGCCGCTCGGCCATTCTCGGTGCCTTCGGACGCAGCAGCGTGACCAGCCGCTGGCGGCCCGCCTTGTGCATCTGGGCCGGGGAGCCGAACCGTTCCAGCAGCGTGAGGATGGCTGGGTGCTGCAATCGGGGCCCCAGCACGCGTTCCAGCGACGGATGGATCTGGGTCAGTAGGCCGTGCAGCCGGTTCGCGACCCGGGTTGCTTCGCTGGCCAGGTCGTCGTCGAAGCCGACGATCATCTCCAGCTCGGCGATTGTCTCGTCCTCGCCGTCGATCGCCCGCAGCGTGTGCGGCATTGCGCGGGCGGCGTCGGCGATGATGAACGCGTCTTTCGCGTCCGTTTTGGCCTCGCCCGGGTAGAGGTCGGCGATCCGCCGCATCGTCAGGCCAGGCAGGTAGGCGACTGGGCAGCCCATGTCGCGGGCGATCGCCAGTGGCAGAGCGCCGATCGAAGCCGGCTGGTCGACCACGACCAGCACCGTGCCGTGCTTGGCCTGCAGCCTGGCGAACAGCTCGCGGAGCTTGGGCTCGGTGTTGGGCAGCCGCTTGTCGAATGCCTTCCTTCCGGCCGGTGTGACGGCGGTGGCGTAGTGTTCGCCTTTGCCGACGTCCAGGCCGAGGAAGACGTCGATGTCGCCGGTGTCGATCACGCGCAGGCCCCTCCATCACGCTTTCGTCCGGCCTTGCCTCGGCACCGAGCTGCCACATCCACGTTGCGGAGAGCTCTTCCGGTCTTGGGTGAAGCCGGTGCTCAAGCCCCTCATCAGCGGTCCGTCGATGCCTCCGGGCCCGGTGACACCACTCCCCGGATCATGAACAACAAGGGGGGGAAGTCATGCCGGGCCCGAAGGCCGGAGGCTCCATTGCGGAGCCACGAAAGAGGTAACCGGGGGGGTGCCCCTATGTGTTTGGTCAAGGTCCAAGGCCGCTAGGTTCGTGCGGTCGAGGGCGGGCCGAGTCGTAG
>NZ_JACTVJ010000046.1 GCF_014493765.1 Streptomyces polyasparticus | reverse complement strand
GCTCGATCCGCGCCCACTGCGCGTCAGTCAGCGACACACCAGACCAACGATCAGATGATCCGAAGGAAACGGCCTAGGCCTGGGCCGTGCTGGGCCTGGACGTGGAGATCGTCCGCCGTCCCGACGAGGCGAAGGGGCTCGTCTCGCTCAGGCGCAGGTGGATCGTGGAGCGCAGCCTGGCGTGGCTGGTCAACTCGCGCCGTCTGGCCAGGGATTACGAGTACCTGCCCGTCGTGCACGAGGCGATGATGAAGTGGGCGATGATCCGCATCATGGCCGGCCGCGTCGCCGCCGCGGGGATCAGGCCGCCGACGTCCCGGCCCAGCCATAGACACCACGGCTCACCAACCGCAGCCAGCCCTTCCGGGAGAGGCGCTGCAGCCGGTTGCGCACGTTCTGCCGCGAGCCGTCCGTGTCCGGCCGGCCCAGGAGCCGGTGCACCTCGATCGCTCGGATCCCCGCCAGCCCGGCGTCCTTCACCGCCTGCGCGGTCTTCGGGTAGTCCCGAGGCAGCAGCGAAAGGTCGGCTTCCGGACGCCACTTGGGAAACCTCTGCGCTGCCTGAAGTTCCCGCTCGGCAGCCGCGACGACCTCCCGCGCGGCCCGCACCGCCAACTCGGCCTCGGCAAGCCACTCGTCAACGACCTTGTCACGGGTCAGATGCGACACGAACCGATCTCCCTGCCGGCTGGGAGACATGAACGGCGCAGAATCTGCCCCGCCCGCCCCTCCACAAGCAAGACGATCAAGAGACCGCTACAAGGTCATCGGATTCGCGAAGGGTTCTGACGTTCACCTTCAGGTAGTGGCGGTGCAGCACAGCGAGTTGACCGATCTCCGCGTTGATCAGTCAACAGCGCTCGCACTCGTTCAGGCCCGAGCCGAGCCCAAGCTCCTTGGCAGCTCGGATCGGGCCCGACCATAAGGATGATTTCAAACGTGTTTGCCGCTACTCGTGGAGGCTGGCCACATCGACGTCCGGGTCAGGCAGGCCGAGCTGCTCGACCGCGGTGGTGGCCTCCACGTTCAGCGGAAGACCCCAGTCAGCGAAGAAGCCCAGCAAATTGTGACCGGCAGCCTTGCTGGCGTAGTAGGCAAGGTTCTTGTACGCAACCTCAGGCGTGGGGCGGTAGGCGCTGGCCCGGACATTCTCACGTATGTCCTTGTGCACAGCGGGCCAAAAGTCGTCGCCATAGGCCAGCCGCAACTGCTCGAACATGCACAGGCGCTCCCACAGCCCCATGTTGTCCCAGGTCACACCGCTATCAAGCTTGTCCAGGGCACGGTCCCAGAAGGTCGTGCCGTCGCTGCCAGGCTTGAGAAGTCGGGACGGCAGCCCCATCTCCCGCTGAAACGCCAATGAATACATGTTGACAGTGACTTCATTGAGCGCGCTGTTGTCCGGCAGGTATCCGATCATCTGGTTCTGGTGGCCGAGCTCGTGGGCGATGCCCCACGAGCCCCTGAGGCCCGCCGGCGTCAGCAGCTCCTGGGCGTATCCGTGCTTCGCCCCGAAGGTCATGTATCGATGCGTGGCGTAGGCACTGCCTACTTCCCGATAATTGCCGAGAGTGAAGTGACCGCGCAGTGTCGAGCGCTCGTGCCGGGTGGACGAGCCGTCGAGGCCGTTGACGGAGTTATGCGAAGCCATCAGACGCTCGTACAGCGCCATCAGCTCGTCCTGATCAGCGTCGCGATGCTTCAGCGCGCTCGCACGGTCCACCGTGACGATTGCGTGCTCGGACACAAGCTCGGCCTGCGGGGACTCGGCGCGCTCGTCGAGCATGTCTCGGTACTCGGCGGGGGTCGTGACGCCGAGTACGAAGCGCGGGGCCTTCACCGCCGTGTCGCCGATGGTGACCTCGGCGGAGTTGCCCGCGCCGCTGAGGGCCAGGTAGAGCATGCCGCCACCCGCGTCGGTGATGGTGCTCTCGCCCGCCTTGAGCTGGTGGGTTCGCGGCTTGGTGTACGTCGTGTCTGGGTCGGTGTCGGGGGCGCCGATGAACAGGTACGGCGTGCCGACGGCATTCTCCACCGTGACCTTGAGCTGTGCCCCTGCGGGCAGGTAGAGGCCTGTGGAGTGGTTGTCGCTGGACTGCCGGAACGTGCCAACGCGGCTGCGCTCGTCGCTGACTCCCCCCTCACCCTTCAACGTGAACGTAGTGCCTTCGGTCGGTACCGTCACGGTCTGCGAGGCGCCGGCGGCGGACGTATTCCCCGCCGCATCGACTGCGCGCACCGCGAGAGTGAGGGTCTCGCCCGGCTTGAGGTCCGTGAGGACAGCCTGCGTGCTGGTCGTGGTGGCGACGGGTGCCTCGACACCATCCCGCATGACCTGGTAACCGGTCACCCCGACGTTGTCCATCGACGGCTTCCACGTGAGGTGCACGCCGTCCCCACCGACGGTGGGGACCTCAAGGTCCGGCGCGGTCGGCGCCTCGGTGTCGGGGAGCTCACCGGCACCTCCGTCACACGGAGCGCCATCGAGAGCGCACTGTTCCGGTTCGGCCGAGCTCTTGGCGACCACGAGTCCGACGGACACCGAGGATCCGGGGGCCAGAGCCGCCGCCCACGACGGACTGGTCACGGTGACGTGTCGGCCGTCTACCTTGTGGTCGCCGGACCACAGCGAGGTCAACTCCGCGCCTTGCGGAAGGTCGAATTCGAGCTTCCAGGTCTTCATGGAGGCGGAGCCGCCATTGGAGATCGTGAACTCGCCTTGGTAACCGCCGCCCCAGTCCTGAGTCTGGGCAAACGTGGCGGTCGCGCCCTCGGCGGCCGTGTCGGCGGCTCCAGCGGAGGAGGCCAGGCTCAGACCGCCGAGGACAACGCTGGCGGACAGTACGAACAGTAGTGTGGGCCTGAGGGCCGACATGGGTTCTCCTGATACATGGGCAATGCAGGGTTCCCAGCAGTGTCGCCGCTAGGAGTCGCCGAACATGTCCACGAATGGTGGCCGCCTGGCATTGAAAGTTGATGACCTGGATGGTCAGCCTCGCCTTGGCCTTGAGAGCTTGAGGGCTTGCCCCACTTTGCCGGGCATGCGAGATCAGGCTCTCTGGCCCGACGGGATTTCCATCGTGGAGAGCATGAGGAAGGAGAAGCACACAGCCCCGAGGGCGATAGCACTCCAGCAGTGCGGCGTCCCGGCTACCACTGCAATCAACCGATGACAGAAGAGTGTTGATTCAAGGCGGGACCGCACGGGACTACTGAGCTGGGGTTCATGGAGTCGTAGCCGCTGATAGACCTTGATTCTCGCGGTGCGCTGTTGTCATGAGGTACGCACACGGCGACGCGCTGACGGATGTGCGGCAGGAGTTCCGTGACGGTCTTAGATTCCTCGCGGCTGAGTGGGGTTGCGTCCTGCGAAGTGGTGTACGGGTTCCACCTAATCTGGGGGTTTGCTCCTGGTTCTGGTGGGTGCCTGCATAGACGAACGGCCACCGGCTGATCTTCGAGATGTCGAGTCACGAAGGAGATCAGCACGATGACCGCACCTGACAGTGTGCCCCTGCACAGCCTTGCTGAAGACAATCTCGCCGCGGCGAGTCCAGACCTGCTGCGCGCGGTGGTCAAGACGTTCGCCGACGCGCTCATGTCGGCGGAGGCCGACGCCCAGTGCGGCGCCGAATACGGGCAGGTCAGCGACGAACGCGTCAACCACCGCAACGGCTACCGGACTCGGGAGTGGGACACGAGGGCCGGCACCGTCGAACTGGCCATTCCCAAGCTGCGCGCCGGGAGTTACTTCCCGACCTGGCTGCTCGAGCGCCGTCGCCGGGCCGAGCAGGCCCTCATCAGCGTGGTCGCCACCGCCTACCTACTCGGTGTCAGCACGCGCAGGGTGGAGAAGCTCGCCGCGAGTCTCGGGGTGACTCAGCTGTCGAAGTCGCAGGTCAGCGCGATGGCCAAGCACCTGGACGGGCAGGTCGAAGCGTTCCGCAACCGGCCACTGGACGCCAGCCCGTACTCCTTCATCTGGGTCGACGCACTGACCCAGAAGGTCCGCGAAGGGCGGCCGCATCATCAACATCCACGCGCTGATCGCGGTCGGCGTCAACACCGACGGGCACCGCGAGATCCTCGGCATCGACGTCGCCACCGCCGAGGACGGGGCCGGCTGGCTCGCCTTCCTGCGCTCGCTGATCGCCCGCGGCCTGTCCGGCGTTCAGCTCGTCACCTCCGATGCGCACGCCGGGCTGGTGGAAGCCATCGGCGCGGTCCTGCCCGGCGCATCGTGGCAGCGATGCCGCACCCACTACGCCCGCAACCTGCTCTCCCAGGTCCCCAAGTCGGCCCAGCCCTGGGTCGCCACGCTGCTGCGAACCATCTTCGAACAGCCCGACGCGGATGCGGTCCAAGCCCAGATGAGTCACGTCCTGGACGCCCTGGAGGCCAAGTTCCCCAAGGCCGCAGCCCACTTGGACACCGCTCAGGCAGACCTGCTGGCGTTCGCCGTGTTCCCACGCGAGATCTGGCGGCAGATCTGGTCCAACAATCCACAGGAACGGCTGAACAAGGAGATCCGCCGCCGCACCGACGTGGTCGGCATCTTCCCCGACCGCACCGCCGTGATCCGCTTGGTCGGCGCCGTTTTGGCCGAGCAGAACGACGAATGGACCGAGGCCCGCCGCTACATGAGCCGCGAACTCCTGGCCAAGGCCCGACTCCACCCGATCGACGGAGAATCCGACAATCTCGCCCAGCCGACCGAACTCACTGCCTAACCTGAAATTGGATCACCGAGTGGCCGTCGATACACCACTCCCGCGGACGTGACCCTGAGTGGTTTGGCCAGGGTGATTCGTACTCCGGAGTGGTTTGGCCAGGGTGATTCGTACTCCGTGATCGCGAAGGAGCTGCGGGTCAGTGTCCGGTCCGTGCAACGGTGGCGGTCCGCGTGCTGCGAATCACTGGATCGTCTCGCAGGCCGTGATCATCGCCACCGGGATCTCCGCCAGTGGGCACCGCGAGATCCTCGGGCAGTGGAGTCTCCCCTGCTCGAAGGAAGTTGAGAGCTTGGGGAAGGTCGGCACCAGCGAGCCGAAGCCGTTCTGGATCACGTTCCTGCGGTCGCTTCGGGCCCGTGGCCTGGAACACGTCCAGCTGGTGATCTCGGACTCGCACTGCGGGCTGGTGGCCGCGATCCGCAACGGCTCGGCCGAGATGGTCGCCGCCACCATCCGCACGATCTTCACGCAGACCACCGCCGCCACCGTCCGCACCCAGCTGAACGTCGTCGCGGACATGCTCGGATGATGTCTGCGTACAACCTGATGTGTCCCTGGCAGGACCTCGGTGAAGAAGGTCCGAGCCTCCGTGTGCCGGTGACGCTCCGCCATTCGAGGCGTCGTCTGAGGTGGGCCATGAGCACGACGCGGTGGGTGGAGAAGGGGGACGCCGGCGCGGTCTGTGATCCGGCCTTCGTTGACGCCGAAGTTGAACGGGGTGGTGATGCCCTGGTCGACCGCTGGCTGGTCCTCGCGGATGGCCTTGGCCAGGCTGGTCAAGGGAGCAAGCCGCGCTCGACGAACGTCACCTTCGAGCAGGCCGGGTTCTCGCAATACAACCGCCGCACCGAGAGGTCGATCACCACCGGTCTGCCGCCGACCGCCTCATCGGCGACGTGCCGCACGTACCGCGAGTGCACCCACGACGACAGGCAACCGCACTCCGGACAGGCACACGCGATCCCGTCCAGGGTGTAAGCCGCGATCCGGATCAGGTCCGCTCCGATGCGCACCCATTCGACCTGCACGTTCGCCAACTGCGGTAGCAGTTCGGACAGTTCGACATCACACGCGACCAGCCTGCCCGAACCCAGGCATGTCAGGCACCAGAACCCTCAGCCTGATCAACGGCTACGAAAATCTTGTAAGACCCAAGAACAAGACAGCCCCGTCGGTAGCCCAAGCCTCGATGCCGCTATCGCGAGCTGCTCGGCAGTGCCTGCCGGGACCGGTCGGCCCGAATCGGGAAGGCCATGCCGGTCAGGCGGTGAGCAACGCGGCCATACCTACGGTGGACTGGGGCGGCGAGCTAGGGGGCCTCGAGAAACGCCTGGGCGAAGGTCTTGGGGACGAGTTGGAGGACGGCGGTCCAGTGAGGGGACGCTTGGAATTCCCGAAGCGGCGAAGCGCCCCACGGCGGCGGTTCCGGGAGGCGCTTCGATTGAGAGCCTGAGACGAAAGGAGAGGTTTGATCAGCTGTTGATGGTGTCCCCGATCCAGTCAAGGTATTTCGACGTGTCGGTGTATGTGCTTGTGTATCGGTCGTCGGACGTGACGGCTATGCTCTTGGCGGTGCCCGCGAGTTGCCATCCTCGAATGTCTTCGATGAGGAGGGGGCCACCAGAGTCGGCGTTTCTGAGCCCTGGCCCGTCAGTTGTGAACCTCAGCCCATCGTCGACAGTGTCAGTCAGGGGGAGAGTGAGCCCCTGCAGGTGTTCGGGGGTCTCCGTATCATCGTCGCTCGTATATCCCCAGCCGAGCATGCGCAGCGATGTGTTGATGCTCGGGGTCTGTGTGTTGAGCGTGGCAGGCTGGTTTGTCACGGGCTTGTCGAGTTTGATCAGGGCCAGGTCGGTGCCTTCCACCCCGTTACCCCAATGCGCGGTGGGATGGGGGTAAGCTGCGTCGGCCTTGGCGAGAGTCCCGCCGTCGGATGCGTTCAGGCTTCCGATCCTAAGCTGAGAGGGAAGAACGATTCCCTCGTCGCGCTTCATAACACAGTGAGCGGCAGTGAGGACCCACTGTGAGTCGACAAGAGTGCCGCCGCAGAAGTGCCCCGCTTCGTCTTGCAGGGACGTCATCCAGGGCAGGGGGGTTTCCACATCACTGCCGCCCTCAATGGCCTGGGCTGAGGTGGCAGCCAGGAGAGTGGCGCTCACTGCAGTCAGTGCCACCGCCCACTTGCGAACACGTATCACGGGCTGCTTTCGGAAGGCTGCTATGGCGCGGCCAGACTTATACAACGGTGCTTCTCCTGTATTCGGTGAAGGGCCCTGCGGTTCGTGAACTTCACGCCTGAGGGCTGGCCATCACTCCGCACGATGATCGTTGCGAAGCAGGCCATCTTGAATAGCAGGCCTTCCTATGTGCATGGGCGCAAACAAGACACCGCTTATCTCTAGTCTTGCCGCTTCGGCGCCCGCAACCGGTTCCAGGAGGCCGACCCTGGCCAGCCGGCGGTGTTCATGCCCGACTACCCGACTTGCACTGCTACTTAGACGTTTTCCTATGTGGTGGGGTTTGCCCCCATTTGAAGTTCACCCCTTGATCTGGACAGGTTGATACTGGGGCATATGGGTTCCGGAGCAAGCAGTCCAGGTAGTGCGTAAGAAGAGCAGTACGAACAACAGGTACACGCCCGAGTTCAACCGGGACGCGGTGGAGCTGGTCCGTTCCTCCGGGCGGACGCCGACCGCGGTGGCCCGGGATCTGGGCGTGAGCCCCGAGAGTGTGCGGGCCTGGGTGAACCAGGCGAAGACCGACCGGGGCGAGGGAGCGCCGGGTGCGCTGACCACCGCCGAGCGCGAGGAGCTCGTCGCGCTGCGGCGCCGCGTCCGCAAGGTGGAGCAGACCAACGAGATCCTGGTAAAAGCCGCGGCCCTCTTCGCGCAGAAGGCGGCGAAGTAGACGTCCTGTGTCGCTTCGTCCACGAGGAGAGGGCCGAAACAGACAGGGCCGGCGGATACAGCATCAGCCTGCTGTGCCGGGCGCTTGGCCTGCACCGTTCCACCTACTATGCCTGGCTGGCCGCGCGCCCCGCGGCGTCCGAACGGGCACGGGCGGATGAGGAGTTGGCCGGCGAGATCCACGGCAAGTCCCGGGGCGCCTACGGCGTCCCGCGTGTCCATGCCGCACTGCGGCGTGCGGGGCGACGGATCAACCGCAAGAAGGTCGCGCGGCTCATGCGCGAGCGCGGCATCCGCGGGATCACCCGCCGTTGGCGATGGTCCCTGACCAAGCAGGACAGTAAGGCTGCCCCGGCTCCTGACCTGGTCGGACGCGACTTCACCGCCGCCGAGCCCGGCACGAAGCTGGTGTCCGACATCACGTACCTGCCCACCCTTGCGGGCTGGTGGTATCTGGCCACGGTCATCGATCTGGCCACCCGCGAAGTGATCGGGTACGCGATGGCCGATCATCACCGCGCAAGCCTGGTCGTCGACGCGCTGACAATGGCTGCCGGCCGCGGCGCCCTCAAGAGCGGCTGCATCGCACACTCGGACCGCGGATCGGAGGGCGGATTCAACTGGTCGTCGCAACACCTCCATCGTGGAGGAGAGTGTTGTGGCCCAAGGAAGGGCTCGGGCAGCGATTCAGGCGGGTCGTCCACCGCTGCGGTCACCGGGACGGCCGCCTGTCAACCGGCGGAAGGAACAGCAGCAGTTCTGGCGGAAGATCGCCGAGGCCTGCCCAGCGAGGCCGCAGCAGTGGCGTGCGGTGTGTCGATGCCGTTGGGGTCACGGTGGTTTCGTGAGGGTGGCGGCATGCCGCCGATCAGCCTTGATGAGCCGTCCGGCCGCTATCTGTCGTTCGCCGAGCGCGAGGAGATCGCGGTGCTGCGGGCGAAGGGGCGCGGAGTTCGGGAGATTGCCCGCCGTATCGGCCGTTCGCCGTCGACGATTTCGCGGGAGTTGCGGCGCAACGCGGCGACGCGCGGAGGCCGTTTGGACTACCGGGCCTCGGTCGCGCAGTGGCATGCCGACCGGCAGGCCCTGCGTCCCAAGACCTCCAAACTCGCCGCCAATGAGAGGCTCCAGGCCTACGTGCAGGACCGGCTCGCCGGCACTGTGACCGCACCGGACGGCAGCCAGGTTTCCGGTCCCGAAACCCGCTGGATCGGGAGAAGACACGGTCCCCGCAAGGACCGGCGATGGGCCACTTCGTGGAGCCCGGAGTAGATCGCCCGCCGCCTCCCGCTCGACTTCCCCCATGATGAGTCGATGCGCATCTCGCACGAGGCGATCTATCAAGCCCTCTACATTCAGGGACGCGGCGGTCTGCGCTGCGAGTTGGTGGCCTGCCTGCGCACCGGCCGGGCCTTGCGCGTTCCGCGGGCCCGCACCCGCGGCCGGGGCAAGAAGTTCGTCACCGACGAGGTCAAGATCGGCCAGCGGCCCGCCGAGGCGGAGGACCGCGCGGTTCCCAGGCACTGGGAAGGCGATCTCATCATCGGCCTGAACCGGTCCGCGATCGGCACCCTGGTCGAGCGAACCACTCGCTTCACGATGCTGCTGCATCTGCCGCCAATGCCCGGTCACGGCGACGGCCCCAGGGTCAAGAACGGCCCGCCACTGGCCGGTCACGGAGCCGAGGCCGTACGTGATGCCGTCGCCGCCACGATCACGACCCTGCCCGGACAGCTCCGCAAGTCGCTCACCTGGGGCCAGGGCGCGGAGATGGCCCAGCGCGCCCAACTCCGCATCGATACCGGCCTGCAGATCTACTTCGCCGACCCCCACAGTCCCTGGCAGCGCGGCACCAACGAGAACACCAACGGCCTGCTGCGGCAGTACTTTCCCAAGGGCACTGATCTATCCCGGCACAGCCGCAACGACCTTGACGCCGTCGCCGCTGCCCTGAACGGCCGTCCCGCAAGACACTCGGATGGAGAACTCCCTCAGAAGCCCTCAACGAGCATCTACTCTCACTGCAGAGAACCAATGTTGCAATGCCCCCCCTTGAACCTGAGCAATACACATCCGCCGCGTTCGCCGAAGCCTGCAGGTCAGCAGGGGTGAGGAGGAGCATGAGCGCCGTCGGGAGCTCCGCGGACAACGCCGCCGCGGAAAGCTTCAACGCGTCGCTGAAGAGGAAGACACTCAAGGGCGCGAAGGCATGGCCGACAGCCCGCCAAGCCCGCCTCGACACGTTCCGCTGGTCCGGCCGATACAACACCCGACGGCGCCACTCCCGCCTCGGCCAACGCAGCCCGATCGCCTACGAAACAGCACTTCAAGAACCATCAACTACCCTGACACAAGCGGCACAAGACGTGTCCAGCTGGGCGGCCGTCGACCGGCACGTCCGACACCGTCCGGCGGTGGTACCCGTCCCTCGTGGCACCTTGTCGAGGCGAACGGGGACCTGCCGTTGAGGGGGAAGCCCAGGCCGACAGCACTGAGGTCATCGTCGGAATCTCGCCACAGACCTTGGCCGTGACCGGCGCCCCTGTCCCGCTCGAGCACCTCGTGCACAACTTCGCACCAACGCGATCTGTTACAACCATGCCAGCGGCGACGTCCGTGTCCGTATAGGCCCGGACTTGCATTGAACTGACCAATATCGGCCAGCTCGTGCCGTCCGAAAGCGGTCCCCGACTCGTCGAACTTTACCAACCCGGCACAAAACGCCACCATGCTCCCGGCGAGGACGCTGGACTGGGTCTATCCATCGCCGAACGCATCTGCCGCGCCCAATTCGTCGCCGTCGCCGGGCACGCCAACCCCACGGGACGCCGCACCAACGGTGTCACCGGGGGCCAGACGAGACGCGCTGGCCACCCCGGCACCTGTTCTTCCACAGGGTGTGAGCCGTAGCGGCCGGACTCGCGGTGCGTCAGGAGCGCGTGCAGGTGCTCATGAGTGGCGGGACAGACTCCCGCGCAGCATCCCGAGCACGGCGCCGCAGCGCATCATGGCTCGCGCCCGATGGCTTCGCCCCAGGGGAACGAGTGTCACTGCCTTGGCTGCGGCGAGGAGGTCACGGCCGATGTCGGCTGGCGTCCAGCGGGCGCCCCGGTCCCGGTGGCGCCTGTAGAGCGGAATATCGTAGCGACTGTACTGGAAGCTCTGGCGGAACAGTGCCCGCGGAGTGGAGCGGAGCCTGTATTCCATGCGGGCCTCTCGCGCACAGACCAGCAAAGCGCCCTCATACGCGGCGCGCCAACACAAATCGGCGTCCTCACCGCACAACAGGCTCTCGTCAAATCCGTCCAGTCGTATGAGGAGATCACGGCTGAGACCGAGGTTGCAGCTGGGCGCGTAAGGAAGGTGCCGAAACCGGACGGGTAGCTCGGTGCGCCCGGTGGAGAAGAGACTCGCCAGCCACTCCTCATTGAGCAGTCCGTACGACAGCACTCCACAGACAATCGCCGACTGCGACAGACCCTCTGCCATGGCCTTCATCCAGCCGGGGTCGGCGACGTCGTCCGCATCGCAGAAGAGGATCAACTCGGCGTCGGTCGAGCGCCATCCAACATTCCGTGCGTAGCTGGGACCGGGTGCGCCCGTCGCGTTCACAACCATGACGCGCATACGCGTGCTGTACGCTTCTCCCGCCAATCGCAGGCCTGGGTCTTCCGTTCCTCGGTTCCAGCTGATGATCACTTCGAAGGGCTCGGTCCAGGTCTGACGGTCAAGTGCGGCTAGCTGGTCGCGCAAGTGGCCAAAGCCCCCTCCATACGGGATGACGACAGCTAGGCGGCCTGGGGAGTTCACGCCTCGGCCCTCTCTGTGTATCGGCCGAGTCCGACAGCAGGCTGTTGACCAGCGTGCCAGCGTCGCAGTTGCTCTGCGGCAGACTCCAGACGGTCCTGCAAGGCGGTGGTGCGGGATGCGACGCTGAAAATGCGCCCCGGCTCTGTCGCCTTCTCGAGCTCGTCGGCAATCAGGTGGCTGTTCGCCGTTACCCCCAGGGCCGGCCTTTCGCCAGAAACGCTCAACCAGAAGTCGTCACACTTGCTGGCGTAGGCGAGAGGCACAGTGGGGATACCGCAAGCAACACCCGCCACCGTGCCGTGCAGCCGCTCCGAGAGGAGCAGTGAACATCCGGCGATCGCCTGCATCATGCCGTGGACGTCGCCGCTGTAAGCCACGATCTCGGCACTGGTCCCGTTACCCAATGCCTTCACGAGGTTGTGTGCTGCCCCTGCGTCCTCCGGCGAGAGTTGCACGACACGGACGGTGGTGCCAGGGTGTGCGGCCAAATAGATGCGGATGGCGTCGGCAACGACTTCCACGCTGAACCGGCTCACCGGGCTGGCCCCGAGACACACACCGACTACCGGCCGGGCGGCTGGTGTCGGCAGCGGCATCGCGTACCGGGTGTACAGGAGCGCGGGATCTCCGATGACAGGGGCGGGGCGCCAGTGGCGCTGGCACTCCTCGCTGGTGAGAGGGCCGCGGACGCCGAACAAGGCCACGTTCGGCAGTGCGCCCCACTGCGCCCAGTCGGTGCGCTGGAGCCCGAGGGCGAAAGTGTCGTCGGACGACGCGGCGCCTGCTCCGGCCACAACGAGTGCGTGGGCATCGTAGTAGGTCATTGCGTTGCGAGCGTGGGCCCCCCAACTCGCGAACCCGACCGTTGTGCCTCCACCTAGCAGCACCAGGCGTTCGCCCGAGAGCGTACGGACGCGTTGAGAGAAGAAGCGGGGCGCGGCAGCGGCGTAGTCACGCCGAGTGAGGGGGGCCTGGATGCGCAGGGGCGTGCCGAGTGCGACCTTCCACGTGGCGTACAGCAGGTCGTCACCGAAGTTCTGGAAACCCTGCCAGCCCAGATAGATGATGTGGCGTCTGATGTTCATGTCTCTTTCCCGACAGTGGTGGTGGCAGCGGCGGGCGAGCGCCGATGCAGCAGAGCTGTAATGCTCGCGATGTCCGCCCGTACAGGAGGCAGGAGCACGGCACAGGTGCCCGCGGCGAGGGCTGCCACAGCCAGATTGACCAGCAGCGACAGCGGACCCGCCGCTGGATCGACGATGCCGCGAGCAGTGGTGAGGGAGGCCGCGACGGTGAGCGCGACGACACCCGGCCAGAGCACGGGCGCGAAGAGGTCCATGACACGGAGTCCAGCTCTGGCTCGCGCCAGCAAGAACGCGGGCAAGACCATACCAACGGAGGTCAGGGCATATGCGAGCGCCATGCCACGCACACCCCAGGGCACCCCTGCGAGGAGTGAGAACAGTTGGATGGGACGGCTGGCGAAAGCCCACGCGCTCTGCCGCGAGACCTGGTCGGTGGCCACGAAAACCCACGAGGTGACGTAGCCGAGGGTTTGCCCGAAACCCGCGATCGCCAGAATTCGGAACAGACTCGCGGCCTCCGCCCAGGCAGGACCGAACAGGACGCGCACGATACCGTCGGCGAGAACGGCGAGGGTGACGAAGGTAGGCCACAGGACGTAGCCGACAACGGTTACCACCGTGCGGTACGAGCGGCGAAACCGGTCCCGGCTCGCGTGTACCCGGCTGAACGCGGGAATGGCGACTCGCTGGAGCGGACCGCTGACCTGTTCCAGTGGGAGTACGAGGAGCTGGCTCGCCTGAGTGTAAAGGCCAGCGGCGGCAGGCCCCGCGAAGGCCCCGACCAGGATCTTGTCGAAGCTACGGGTCACGTAATTGAGCAATTGGACGGCCGAGACGTTCGCAGCGAACCCCATGTGCTCGCACACGTCATGCCAAGGAGCCGGGCGGCCCGGCCGCCATGGGCAGGACAGCAGCGTCCCCCCGCATTGGAGCAGCGCGAAGACCAGGGCCTGGACGACCAATGCTGTCCTTCCAGCACCAGCCACTGAGAGCGCGATCGCTCCTCCCGAGCCAGCCAGCGCGGCCATGAGTTCCACGGCTGCCAGCCGTCCGAAGACGAGGTTGCGCGCCAGTAGCGCGGCTGGCACGGCCGCGCTACTGGCGAGGGCGAAGAGGATTGCCAGCAGGGTCAGTTCGGATGTATGTCCGGGTACTGATAGAACCGCAGCGAGCCAAGGCCCGGCGGCGACGAGCACCACTGTTATCAGGAGTCCCGCGCTGATGCTCAGGTAGTGCAGGCTCGACACCACGGCCTGAGGGAGACTGGCTCGCTGGACCACGACGAGCGACAGGCCGGATACTCGCAGCAGTTCCGCGCCCGCCGCGTAGACGAGCACGATGGCGGCGAACCCGTACTGTTCGGGTCCAAGCAGACGGGCGACGAGTACAACCGTGGCGAGCTGGATGACGAAACGGACCCAGGTGCCGGAGGCTGTGATCACGCCGCCACGAACGACTGCACTCGCTCCCGGGGCATTTCCGCGCCAGTCGGCCTGACGCACCGTCCTGGACCGTCGATGCCGGCCCCGGCCGCCACGAGTACGGCGGTGATGTCGCGCTGAATCACTCCGAGCCGAGGCTGGCTCGCTTCGGGTATCGAGTAGTGTCATGGCTCTGTGCCTTGGGGCGCCGAGATCCGTGAATCTACTTCTTGTACTCGTTCTGCTTGCCCTTGTCGGTGACGTCAGGCTTGTTGTCGGAGTTGACGGAGTTGGCGTCACTGTTGATGGTCACCTTGCCAACCATCTTGGCCGTGACGTCGTTGAGGGCGCCGTCGATGATGAGAGTCTTGATTGCGCCCTTGACCTTCACGATGCTGTCGTTTGACTTGACGTGTACCGTGCCACAGTCGCCGTCGATGGTCACCTCGGAACCACTGTCTGTGACAGTGGCCTTGCCGTCCTTGCACACGGTGCTCTTCTTCGGGAGCTTGTACGGTGCGGTCGCGGGGGTCGACGGCTTGTCCGAGGCGGCCTTAGACGGGGTGCTGGAGGTCTCGGGCGTGGCGGAATCGGCAGAGCCGGAATCGCCACACGCGGAGAGTCCGAGAGCGAGGGAGCCAGCCAGCACAGCGGCGGCGAGGGCGGAGTGACCGCGATTCATTACGTTTCCTTCGGAGGATGACAGTTGGGCCGGATGAGCCCTGGTGCGCGGCTGTGATCCGCACACTGCTTCCATAGTCAATGTCGACTTGGCTCATTCCTAGAGGAATAAGTTGACGAGGACATCCAAAGGTTGACGACGTCCGTCGGTCAGTAGGCGCCGTTCGGACGAAGGACGGTTTGGACGGTCCGGAGCAGGATCGCGGCGTCTACAGCAATTGACCAGTTGTCGACGTACCAGAGGTCGAGCCGCACGCCTCGCTCCCAGGACAGATCGGATCGACCGCTGACCTGCCACAGCCCAGTTATGCCCGGCTTGACGAGAAGCCGACGATGGGCGGTCGGCTCGTACTCCGCTACCTCGCGGGGCAAGGCCGGGCGCGGCCCCACGAGGCTCATGTCGCCGCGCAGTACGTTCCAGAGTTGAGGCAGTTCATCCAGGGAGAACTTGCGCAGCAGGACCCCGATACGGGTCACACGAGGATCACGCGCCATCTTGAACAGCGGTCCCGCGCCTTCGTTGTGCACAGTGAGTTCCGTGAGCCGGGCTTCCGCGTCCACTGCCATGCTGCGGAGCTTCGCCATCCGAAATTCCCGGCCCCCGCGGCCCACCCGCACCTGCCGGAAGAAGCACGGACCCCGGTCTTCAGCCTTGACCAGAATGGCCAGAACTGCGATCACCGGAAGGGCACACAGCAGGGCGGGCACGGCGACGCACACGTCTAGGCATCGCTTGGCGCTCCTGCGCAATCGGCGCGAGTGCCGGTCGGCCAGCCGAGCGAGGGGGAGGCCGTCGACGGAGGCCACGTGGAGCCGGCGGCTCGACACGTGAGCCAGCGGGGTGGCCGCAACGAACTCGATGGCCGATTCCTCGAGGCTCCAGGCGAGCTGCTGGACGAACTCCCGGCCCCCGCGGACATCCCCGGCAACGATGACGCTGTCCACCTGCCGGGCGTGAGCCACCTGCGCGACCTCCTGGGGCTGACAGAGCACCGGGAGGGTCTGGCCGCCAACTGTAAGCGCATGACCGGTAGCCATGCCCTGTACCGCCACGCCCACCACTTCGAATCCCACGCCTGGCTCGTCTTGGATCCGAGCGGCGACGTACTCAGCATCGGAACGGGAGCCGAGGATGATGCACTGCGCCCCGCTGCTGCCGACGAGCCGACCGCGCACTGACCTGAGTAGGGCACGCTCACCGACGAGCAGCGGGACACCGAACGCGAGAACGCCCAGGACGAAGTTCCTCATGCCGCCTCCGACGCCGAGCAGCACGACGCCGCTCGCGAAACTCGCGAAAGCGAAACCGGTGGCTCGCAGGACGCGTCGGGCCTCATGAGTGGGCGAAGCCAGTGCCGCCCGCCCTCTGCTGCCGGATCTACCCAAGAGCCACAGCCAAATGACGGCCAGGAGCGCTGTCAGGGTGAGGTTTTCCGCCATGCCGTGGGCCGGAGTGGCTGTCAGAACGGCGCCGCCGCTCGCGGAACACACCACAGCAGTGTCCGCCACAGCGACCCAGGTGCGATGACGGCGGATCCTCTGGGCTCGGCTCTGGTGCCGACGGTGCTGCTCGCGACGGGCCGCACCTGCTGCGCGGGAATGTTCCTCCACACGAGTGTGCAGCAGTGTCATCGGAGATTCTCCTCGTTGGGTGCCCCAGCGTCGGACGGGGTTCGGTGGTGTGATCGGTGCACTCCCCCAGTGCGTGGGCGGCCTGTTCGATCCGCTCCGCCCGTGAGGCAGTTGCCCCGGGTCCGGTCAATCGAGCGACGGCGTCGCCCAGCTGCTGCGGCGTTTCGACGAGGCCTGAGCAGTTCATGCTGCGCAGGGCCTGGGCGCCACAGGTGACTACGGGGATACCTAGGGTGACGGCCTCCAGCAAAGACAGCGGAACCCCCGCCCCCCAGGCCGCTGTGTGCACGCTCAGACCCACTCCGTCCCCTGCCGCGATCACCCCTTCGCGAGAGAGCCGGCCGGTGAGCGTGACACCCGCCGCCTCCAGATCCGCTCGGCGTCGGCGTCACCGAGTCACCCCCAGCGGGGACCATCCGCCTGGACCCGTGCCGCCGCCAAGAGTCGAGGGACCTTCTGCGGGCAGCTCCAGCCTGCGGTGGCCACGGCACCCTCCGTGAACGGCCAGGGGGTGCTGCCGGACTGGGGTCGGGGCAGGGCATGTGGGACGAAGTCCACGTGCTGGGCAAGGCGCGGCCGACGGGACAGGTCGGCCTCGATGGGGCTGACGGCGGCGACGATCTCGCCGCGGCGGGCCAAGACGCGCCCGGCGAGCCGGAGGACCGGCGAACGCCTGCAGGGCGAGGTGCTGACCGTCCCGTTCAGTAAGCCGACCCGCGACGCCGAACATGAAGGGGTCCCCGGTCTGACGCCCGTGCCGTTCGTTGCCCGCATCGGAAATCAGAGAAGGCACGGGTCCGGGGATCACATGATGGTGGGCGCCGTCCGGAACTGCGGTCGGAGTGGACCAGGAGTTGGCGACGACGACACGTACACCCCGGGCCGCGGTGCGCAGCAGCACCGCGTTGGGGTGACCAACGAGTCGGCGCAGGTGGTCGTGCGCGTGCGGAACTCGGTCGGCTCGTGTTGTAGCAGCATCGGGCACATGCGCCTTGGTCGAGTGGGTATCGACGGCAACCGCGTTACACCTGCGGATACTTGCAGCAACCTGCTTCAGTAGAGCAGGTATTGCCCCGGCACTGGGCACGATGACCGCGAGTGCCGCAGCGCGAGCCCGATAAGAGGTGAGGCTGCCCGGGAGGGGTACGAAGTCGTCGCTGACGCCCTGCTCCTCGAGAACGTCCCGCATCGGCCCGCCCTCCCCGGATACGACGACAGGCCCGTACTGGGTCATCAACGGCGCGACGCGAGATAGGAAGATCTCCGCCTCCGCGACTCGCGCGCTGTGCTGCATCATCAGGATAATCGGGCGACCGCTGGGATCGTGTGCCTGGGGCACGATGCACTGCTCCTAGATCCTGGTGAAGAGGGGGCGCTTTGAAGGGGTAACCGACAGGCTTCGTATTCAGATTGCAGGCCAAGCGCCCAGAAAGGTCCCGCCATTGGTTGACACGAGGCGCTATTCCGTCAACATTTCAATGGCATTGGATGACCTGAGGAATCGGAACGGGTGATGTACCGGATGCGGCCTACGCCATTTCGCGGACGAAGTCGCGCAGCCAGGCCTGAAAGTCGGGCCCCAGATCCGGCCGCTCGCACGCAAGCCGGACGATGGCGCGCAAGTAGTCGCCCCGGTCGCCGGTGTCATAACGGCGACCGCGGAAGACGATGCCGTGGACCGGGCCTCCGAGGTTCTCGTCACAGACCAGCTCCTGCAAGGCATCGGTCAGCTGGATCTCGCCACCGCGTCCCGGTCGCGTGGTGCGTAGTACGTCGAAGACAGCGGGGTCCAGAACATAGCGGCCGATGACCGCGTAGGTGCTCGGCGCTTCGCCTGCGGCAGGCTTCTCCACCAGGCCGGTGATGGTGACGACGGCGTCTTCGGTGGTCCTCTTGATCGCCGCGCAGCCGTACATGTGGATGTCGGCGGGGTCGACCTCCATCAGGGCTATCACACTGCCGCCCTTCTGTTCCTGAACCTCCACCATGCGCCGGAGCAGTTGGTCGCGTGGATCGATCAGATCGTCGCCGAGCAGGACCGCGAACGGCTGGTTCGCGACGTGCTGCTCGGCGCACAGCACGGCGTGGCCAAGGCCACGCGGGTCGCCTTGGCGCACGTAGTGCAGGTCGGCCAGAGCGCTGGACTCCTGAACCCGCGCAAGACGGTCGGTGTCTCCCTTGCGCTTGAGGGCCGACTCCAGCTCGTAGTTACTGTCGAAGTGGTCCTCCAGGGCACGCTTGTTTCGTCCCGTGACCATCAATACGTCTGAGAGTCCGGCCTCAACAGCTTCTTCCACGACGTACTGGATGGCTGGCTTGTCGACTACGGGCAGCATCTCTTTCGGCGTCGCCTTCGTAGCCGGGAGGAACCGGGTCCCGAGGCCAGCGGCAGGGATCACGGCCTTGATAGCGCGATGTGACGGGGTGCGCGAGGGGGCGAAGGTGGGTCTCATGTGTCTGTTCCAGTAGTTCGTGCGCGGAAGTATGACGAGTCAGCGAGTGAGGAAAGAGACGAGTGAGTCGACTGCCGGCACGATCTCGTCGGACATGAGGTCGAATGCCCGGTCATCGCGGCCGAACGGGTCGGCGACTTCGTAAGTCCGGGGATCCCGCATCCGAACGGCGGGCCGGGCGGCCGCGGCCAGAGCGCTCAACCGGAGGAGCCGGTCAGCCGGGTCCCTGGGCAGTGCTACGTCGGGGGCATGCTCGAGGAGCGTCGCAATTTCACGCAGCGTGAATGCACGCCGCAAGTGTCCAGGCGAGTGCTCCACGACCCAGTGCCGATGTTCCCGGGCCATACATAGAACGAGGTCAGTATCGGCGAGTAGTTGGGAAGTCAGCTGCCTAGCCTTGTGCGGCGTGACCGGGACCCCGAGTGCCTGCAGGCGCGAAGCTGCCTCGGGGCTCATGTCCTGTCCGCTGGCTGAGTGGGTTCCAGCGCTACTGAACTCCGCGAGGGGTCTCTGTGAGCCGAGGGGAGGGAATCGATGGCGCAACAGTTGCTCGGCGAAAGGAGACCGGCAGATGTTGCCAGTGCAGACGACTAGGATCCGCACCACGTTACGCTCCCTGCCGGGCGGCTTTGCCCCGACCCCGATGCCCGCCGCGCTTCAATCGGGATGGCTTAGCGCCGGCGCTGCGGCGCTCGGAACGAGACGAGTAGTCGTAGTACGCCTGCGCGTCCAGCCCCTTCTTACCTCCATTGACCGTCAGGCCGACGGTACGTGCACCGACACTCTGCAACGCCGCCAGGGCACCGCGCAGTTGGCTGTAACGAGGGCTCTCGTCCAGACCCACGACCAGGCAGACCGCGGAAGTCTCCGAGCCCAGGACAGCGGGATCTGTGACCGGGACGAGCGGTGGCGCGTCGAAGATCACCAAATCGAACTCCCGCTCAAGGACGGCTATCAGGCAGCGCATCGATTCGGAGGCGAGCAGCTCGCTCGGGTTGGGCGGTATGAGGCCGGACGCCATGATCGATAGATGCCCGTCCGCGCCCCACGGTTGGATCGCGTCGGCGACCTCGACGCGACCGGCCAGCACGGTCGTCAAACCAACCGCGTCCTCCAGGCCGAGGTAGTGGGCGACCCGCGGGCGGCGAAGATCCGCATCGACGAGCAGGACACGCGAGCCGCCCTGGGCGCAGACCATCGCCAGGTTGATCGCTGTGGTGCTCTTGCCCTCACCGGGGATGGAGGATGTCACGGTCAGACTGCGGACCCGCTCGTCCGGGCTGGTGAAGAGCAGGTTCGTCCGCAACTGTCGATAGCTCTCGGCGCGGGCGCTAAATGATTCGCCCTCCAGCGAGAGCAGCACCTCGCCCGAGTCGGACTTCGCCTGTTGGGTTCGCCCCAGGATGGGAAGCGTGGTGATGTGAGCGATGTCCTCCTCGCCGCGGACGCGGGTGTTGAGCCGTTCCCGTGCGACAGCAGCGAGGAGGCCGACGACGAGACCGAAGCCGAAGCCGAGTGCCGCGTCCCGGACCGGCTTCGGCGAGACCGGAGCCTGGGGCTGCTCGGCCTTCTGAACCACAGTCAGGCGGAGTTGGCTCTTCCCCTTGCCGTCGGGCCTCTCAATGGCGTTCACGGTCTTCACGAGGGAGTCGGCGGTCGCGTTGGCGATTGCCGCGGCACGGCCCGCCCCGTGATGCTTCGCGGCGATGACTACGAGGACGCTTCCCTGGGGAGTGGTGGCTGTAACAGCCGCGCGCACCTCGGCCAGCGATATGTCCAGATCCTTGGCCACGGACTCCAGCACGCGTGAGGTCGAGACGAGGTCTCCGTACGACGTCACCCGCCGTTCGGTGAACGTGCTGCCCTGTGCGAGATCGCCCGCCGAGCCTTCGCCTACAACGGAGACGAACACCTCGGCTTGTGCCTGATAGACGGGCTCCTGCCGAATCGACCAGCCGAAGGCCAGGCTCGCACCGACGACCGAACCGATAGAAAGGAACAACCAGCGCCTGCGCGCGAGCCGCAGATAGGACCACAGCGTGGCTGGGGCTCCGGAAGATGCTCCGGCGGGCGCGTCAAGCGGGGAGCGCTCGCGCTCGGGATACAGGGACATGAGTGGGCCTTGGAATCGGGGCTGAGCCACGGTGCGGGCGTGGCGGGTCGGGGATGGCTTGATCAATCGTCGTCGGATCAGCAGCCCTGGAGGTAAGCCAAAGGCTGATTTCACGGCACCATCGGACACAAAGCGCGGTAGTGGGCTGCTTGTCGCGATATGCCGAAGGCGCATCACCACGGAGGACGTATGACCTCGCGGTGCGGTAGCGGGACCGGGGATTCCCCTGTTCAGCGCGGGCTGACCGTCAGGCTGTCCGTCTCGTTCTCCGCCAGATAGGCGGCCATGTCATCGTCTCGGATCGCCTGCCACAGGCGCTCCCCGGCCGACCGGTCAAGGTTGACGACTGACTGACCCTGAACAGTGCCGGTACCGCTCGTGGGCGCGTTCATGAACTCCATGTCGTGGACGCGCAGGTTTCGATGCGCCCACGCGAGATCCCGCAGATCGCTGTTGGAGAGTTGATCGTCGACGCTTACGCTCGCTGTCACCTTGTCGAGTAGAGCCTTGGCCGCGAAAGGGTCGCTGAGCGTCGCCTTCGAGAGCGTCTTGGCGAACACCGCACGCAAGAAGTTCTGCTGACGGTGTGTTCGGTCGAGGTCTCCGCGCGCGAGAGAGTAGCGCTCACGGACGTACCCGAGCGCTTCCTCCCCGTTCATATGACGCTTCTCGCCATCGGCCAACGGGATGTCTACACCCCCTAGCTCGTTGGTCAGCTTCTTGAAACCATCCCAGTCGAGCACAGCGAAGTGGTCCACTTTGAGGTTAGTCAGGCGCTGAACCGTGTCGATCAGGAGGGGCGGCCCGCCCCAGGAGAACGCCGCGTTGAGCTTCGCCTTGCCGTGACCCGGGATATAGACCCATGAGTCACGCGGCAGAGAAACGAAGTAAGCCGCGGAGTGGTCCGCGGGCAGATGTACCAGCATCATCGTGTCGCTGCGCTGGGCACCGGGCTTCCACAAGTCGCCTGTGGCCTGCTCACCGGTGGTCGGGAGGGACGAACGTGAGTCGACGCCGGCAAGGAGGAAGTTTTGCCCCCCCTTGCCCGGTTCAGGCTGGGCCTCAGCAGGGACGTCCGTCGGGAACACGCTCGGGATCCGATGGACCTTCCCGAGGTAGTGCGAAACGGTCCACCATCCCATTCCCGCTGCCAACAGGATTCCCACTGCTAGTAGGCAAAACGCTGCGAGGAGGACCTTGCGGGCGCGAGGCCTCCGAGGAACGGGGCGGTCGGAGGCCTGCTTGAGTTCGGCCGAATCGGTAGCCATGGCCGGTGTTTCTCTCCCTGGTCGGAGCTGCGCAAGGCGACAGGTTGGTCGCCACTTGCACAGGCTAGGCACCAAATCTCCGAGGCCCGTACGGCAAAAGATGACAGCATCCCGAACAAGTTGATCACTGCACGGCCGCCCCTCGGAATCCCTGTGCTTGCACGCTCAAGGGCTCTGGCTGCGCATAGCCCTTAGGTCGTCTCTTTCGGATCATGTTGCTGACCAGATGAAGATGGCGGCGATGTGGAGTCCGGCGAGGTAGATGGT
>NZ_JACTVJ010000045.1 GCF_014493765.1 Streptomyces polyasparticus | reverse complement strand
CGACAAGGGGAGGTAGTCATGCCAACTCCGAAGGCCGGTAACCCCGTTGCGGGGCTACGAAAAAGGTAATGGGGGGGTGGGTTCGGTGGTGGCGTTCTTCAAACCGATGACGCCTTGGCCGCCGCCGGCGTCGGTGGTGGCGGCGGAGCCGACCACCAGATTCGTCTGGGCGAACAGGTAGGGGTTGGCGATCGTGTAGCCGGAGCTGTTGACCCTGAAGACGTCAGAGTTCCCCGACGTGCTGCGCACCTGCAGGGTGCTGGAACCGGCACCCTTGACCACCAGGCCTCCGGCCTCGACGCTCACCTTCCCGCTCACGGTACCGCCGGTGGCGGGCAGGGCCTGTACATCGTCGGCGGTCAGGATGACGTCGGGGGTGGTGTGGCCGTTGACGGACTGGACGATGCCGGGTTCGCCTTGGTCGCCCTTGTCGCCGGGCGTACCGGGCGTGCCGGGTGCGCCGTCCTGCCCGGGCGGGCCTTGCTCGCCTTGAATGCCGGGCGGGCCCTGCTCCCCTTGGATGCCTTGCTCGCCCTGGGAGCCCTGTTGCCCTTGCTCGCCTTTGGGTCCGGCGGGTCCCTCGGGGCCGGTGACGATCAGATAGTCCCCGGCTTCAGCGTCGGAGGCGGGGGCGATCGCGGGCAGGGACACCTCGTCGGGGTCGGCGGGCAGCAGGATCGGATACGTACGCCCGGCGGTGTCGTACCACTGCTCGGTCACCTGATAGGTCCAGTCGAGCGGGTTGATGCCGTCCGCATCAGTGGCGAGCAGGCTCACGCGGAACTCGCCCGCGGCGTTCAGTTCGGCCTCGACACGGGACAGGTACACCTCCGCTCGATCGCGGTGCACGACGGTGGCGGGCTGGGGCTGGAAGCTGATGCGCCCTTGCATGGGCTGGGCGGTGTCGGGGTGCAGATAGCGGCCGGTCACGGCGACCAGCTGCAGGCCGTCTCTTACCGGCATCGGGCATCGTCCTCTCCAAGAGCAGGTTCACCGCGCGCGGACACATCACCCGCGCGCGGCAGCGGAATCGGGGCAGTACGAGCAGTAGGGGTGGTGGGGGTGAGGTGGTCCAGGCGGGCTTCGAGCCGGTCGACCGCATCACGCAGGCTGGTACCGGAGTTGGGGAACAGTTCGTGCCCCATCCGGTCGAGCTGTTCCTCGACCGCCGCGAGCCTGCGGGGGATGCCGGGTTGGGTGGGGGTGCCGTTCCACTCGGTGAGGAACTGTTCGCCGCCGACCACGACCCGGGCGGATCTGCGCACCACCCGCCACAGAAACGGCAGCGCGGTCGCCGACGCCACCACCAGACCCACCGTGAGGGTCAGGATCTCGATACGGGTCACGCGCCGGCCGCCCCCCTGCGGTGTCGCCCGGCCGGCTGCTCACTCAGCCCCGGCCCACCCGGGGTCGCGATCGAGGTCAGCAGCGACAGCACCGCCGCCATCCCCGCGGTCGACAGCGCGGCCAGCCAGGGGGCATCGAGCAGGCCGAAGCTGCCGGCACCGAGCACGGCCAGCAGGGACTGGCAGAAGGTTCGCGCCGCTCGTTCGATGGTGGCGGTCCGGTATGCGGGATCGTTCACGGGTATCCCTTCGGGGGTGCGTGGTAGACATGTCAGTACTCGGATCGGCGGGAGGTGAGCAGTGTGGAGCTGGGCGTTGAGCTGCACGGCCCGCACGCAGCGATGGACGCGCGGGCGGTGACCAAGTCCCTGCAGCATGTGCTGCAGCTGCTGACCCTCCTCGATCATGAAGAGGCCGGGCGCAGCCCGGACAGCAAGAAGGGCACGCGGTGGGCCTTTTCCCAACTGGGCCTTGGCAGTGTCCAGGCGGCCATCGAATCCCTTGAACATGGCGCTGGTTCGAGCATCGGTACGGTCAACGAGGCTTTCCAGCAGATCGTGCGAGGGTTTGAAGAGGCGGAGAGCGAAGCGGTGCTGCCACGTGGCTGGAGCACGCGCGCGGCCAAACACGCGGCGGACGCCGCACGTATCGAGGGCGGCCTGCGGCTCATCCAGCGCGACGGGCCACACGAGGTGGCCTCGGTGGAGGTAACCCCCCGCGCGCGCAAGCACCTACTGATCGCGCTCGAGCACTCCTTCACGTCCCTGGGCTCACGGCGCGGGCATCTGGGCTGGATCGCCGACCGGCTCAACCTGACCGCCGGCCTGTGGACCGAGGTCGCCAATGAACGGATTGCGCTGACCTACCCGCCCCAACTGGCGGACGCATTCGGCAAGGCCTGACGCCAGGACCGGGTGGAAGTGTTCGGCACCCTCACTCAAAACGCCAAAGGCCAGGTGCTCGCCATACACGTCACCGACATCGAGATCCTCCCGTCAACGACCCGGCTGCCCCGAGCCGACCTGGCCGGCGGCTTCTACCCGGAGATGACCGGTGGGCTGACGGCCGCGGAACACCTGGCGGTGATCCGCGGTGAGGCCTGAGGCTCCCGCCAGCGCGTATCTTGACGCCACGTGCTACATCCACTGGGCGACCGGAATGGACGACCAAAAGTGCATCGAGGGGTGGCTGGACGCCGCCCGGCGCCAAAAGCTCACCCTCTACGCATCGGCGAGCATGCTGGTCGAGGCACGGGGCAGCAGCCACGCACAGCCCAACCCAGAGGCCGAAGCGCGCCTGCGAACGCTGCTCACCGACCCGATGGTACGGCTCGTCGAAGTCGACCGGCGTGTCGCGCTCAAAGCACGCGACATCGCCCTGAAACACAGGACCAGCGGCCTGGACGCCATCCATCTGGCCTCGGCCGAACTCGCCGGTGCCGGCGTCTTCTTCACGCACAACAAGCGGGACTTCCCCGTCGGAAGCCGCTGGAAAGCACATGGGTCGACGAACCCTACTTCAACGGCGGCGAACCGCTGTTCACTTGAAGGCACCCTGCCACCGCGTTCAGCGGGCACGCTCAAGGGCAGCGGTCCAGAAGGCGGGTGTATGCATGGAGGAACTTCCTCGCGTCAAGGCGAACGCCCCGCGGCATGGCCGTCGGGGCGTTCGTCGTGTGGGTCAGTAGCCGGCGGGGGGAGGGTCGGGTTCGATGTGGACTCGGTCGCCCACCTCTACCTCCCGCAATGAGTCCGGGGGCAGGTTCTCGGGTTGCGCCACGACGTCACGGCGTACGGTGGGCGGCTGCATGAGGCGGGCGATTGGCCCGGAGGCGAAGCCGTACAGCGGGCCCGCCGCGCTGTGTTGGTCCCGGTAGGTCGCCGCGACACAGAACCGATCATGCACTTCGGTCACCTTGACGTACGTCTTCGGCGGGCTAAACGTGCCGAGCAGTTCGCCGGTTTCCGGATCATGTACGTCGTCGGGTTCAGGGCTGCGCACGGAGAAGACCATTCCCTTCCTCACACCGTCAGCAGCGCCGAGGTTGATGAGCACCTCGCGCTCGTTGACTATCTTGATGATGCGTCCGTTGTCCGTCATCTGGTCCCGTTCACGGTCGTCGCCGGCTCGGCCTCATATTCGTTTCTGAGCTTCTCGCGCATCGCCGCAACCTCCGCTGGCGCGAGGTCGTTCCAGTCCTCCAGCGCATCATCGACCGTATCGATCTGCATGCGCAGTTGAGCCTCGAGGATCCCCAGCCTGCTGTCCGCCTCGGCGAGCGGTACGCGACCGTCGAGGCGCCCGAGGCGCTGCAACTCCTGGCGGTACGTGACGACATTGCTCGCGGCCCGCTGCATTGCGCGGTAGAGGGAGACAGCGCGCCTGAAAGCAGGCCGTACCGTCGCCTGTAGTTGCGCCTGCCCCAGCCGAAATCCAACCCGCCGAGCCTCGCGCCAGGACCAGAACAGGCTGAGAAACAGGCCCAGGACCTGCAGCAGCACCGTCTCCAAGGTGGTGAGCTCACGAAACGCCGCGATCACCAAGTAGCCGCCGAAACACAGGGCCGCCAGCACAAACGGTGCGACGCGCACCAGCACAGGGATCGCACGAGGCCCCGATCCGGGAGATATATGACCATTCACCAGGACAAGGTAACTGCAATGAGCGATATCGCTACCCCCGTGGCACCCGCAGCCGCTCCCAACTGGTCTTGCCGGGCCAGCCGTCCGCGTCCATTCCGCGGTAGCCGAGCTTGCGCTGCCATTTGGCGTAGGAGGCGCGGTCGGCGCCGGTCCACTGCGGGCCCGGGCCCGTCCGGTAGGCGGAGCAGTCCTCGGCGACCAGCCGCTCGCCCATCGCCGTGATGATCGGTGAACGGGGCTGCTTGGTGAACCAGTCGGCGCCGGGGAACGGCTGCGGCGTACCCGGATCGGGAGCGGCGGTGCCGGGCTCCAGGGCGCCGGTCGTGACCAGCTTGTACAGCACGCTGCCGGGGCATGCGGTGTTGTAGCCGTCGCGGTGCCCGCGTATCTGTCTGCCTGCACCGCCCGTGGAGCGCAGGTGCGCGATGGCGTCCTTGATTCCCTGGACCTGGGCTGTGGTGGGCTTGGTGTGTCCCTTGCTGCCGACGAAGGCGAGGACGGCGTAGTGCGAGCGGTTCAGGGTGGTGTTGCCGTTGGCGGCGTTCTGCGCATGCACCCCACGCCCCTCAAAGACGTAACCGTGCTCGCAGACCGCATAGTTGTACGCGAAATCCGCCCAACGCTCCCCGGTGTCCATTTGGGTGTTCTGCAGCTTGCGCATGTAGCCGGCACAGGTGGAGTGACCGGCGGCGGTGTACTCCGTACCGAGGTAGTGGATCTTTGTCCCCTGCGTGGAGGCGACAGGAGCGTGGCCGTTGCGGGGCGGGCGGGCGCCCCAGGCGGTGCGGGTGATCAGTTGCATATGGACGTCTCTGTTCCTCTTGCTGGATGATGATCTTGGTGTGGATGGTGCCCCGACGGTGGGGCATCACGTTCATGCCGCCGCGCCCCGGGGTGTTGTCTTGGGTCGGCGCTCCGGGGCGCCCCAGCACGACGGATCGCCTGTTGCTGCCAGGAACGGCTGCTCGCCACTCGATCGAGTGGCGAGCAGTTGCTGGCACTTCCCGGTCACGTTGAAATCTGTGCAGGGTGTGGCGCGCTCATCGATCGGCTCAGGCCGCCGCGCCGGGGCCGGTGCCTCTCTCCCAGGACGGGCGCCGGCCCACCCGCCGGCTTTTCGGCGGGTGCGTGAACTGCCGCCGCCCTGGAGGAGAAGCCGGGGGGCTGGGCTCCCGACAGTCGGCGGCCGGGCAGCCCAGCCCTCAGCAGGCTGATCTGTCGGTCGGTTCACCCGATGGCGAGATGGTGCGCATCCATACCGGAGGCTGCGGTGTCATCGGGGCGTGGGGACGGTGCGCAGACTCTTGTCGGGCCGCGGTCTGTCGCACCCGGGCCGGTGCACAGCAACCCAGGCAAGTGCGTCGGCCCATGCCGCACACGGACCCGCGGGATGCTGGCACGGTGTGCGTAACCGGCAGCGGCAGAGGATCGTTCTCCTGATGACTGCCGCGCCCCGCTAATCCACATGCGGTGGTTGTCAGGCCCGCCCGGTGTCACGTCGGCTTCCCGGGCGGGCTTTTGTCGCGTGGGGTGTTAGGTGGCGGTGGCGATCCACTGGACGGGGATGTTGGTCCAGGTGGCGGGCGTGTTGGCGGCGTCCGTGATGAACAGGAACAGGGTGAATCCGGTGGAGTTGATGTTGATGGCACGGGATCCCCACCGGGCGGTGGCCCCGGCGCCGGAGACGATCTCTGTCTGGACGATCGGGGCTGTCGGGTAGGGCTTGGGGAAGGTGACGGCCAGGGTGGCGGACTGGATGCCGGTGTCCTGGAGCCGCTCGGCGGTGATGCGCATGCCCGGCTGCCACTGCGTCATGGGGCGGAGTCCTTTGTTAGAGGGCGACGATGGCCGGCTGGGCGAGCGCCACCGGTACGCCGGCCTGGTGGGGTTTGATGACCTGGTTGACGGCGCGGGTCACGGTGAAGGTCTGCGGGGAAATGTCGCCGTCGATGGCGGTGACCCGCACGATCTCGCCGCCCACGGTGATGTCGAACGGCATCTCCGAACTGGCGGTGGTCCAGGCCGGGCCGTGGGTGGTTTCGACCTGCAGGCTGGTCGCGTGTGCGGTGACGGCGTGGGCGAGGCGGGAGCCGCTGGTGTCGGCGCGCACCGGTGCGTCAGGGGCGTCGGTGCCTTCCGGGCTGCTTGACGCCACGGTGGCGACGGTCCAGGGGTCTGCGGGGCGGCAGTTGGCGCTCATGCTCCAGCGCGTGGGTGACAGGGTTTCGCTCCAGCCATCGATCAGGACCTGCACTGCCCCGGCGGGATGCTGGTGCGGCAGGTTGACCACCCGCGCCACGTCCCCGGGCTTCACCGTGAGCCATGCGCCGATGACGTGCGGGGCCACCGCGAAGTCGCTGGCCAGGGTTGCGTAGCGCATGCCGGGCCAGGTGCCCAAGTGCACGCGCCATGCCGCCAGCTGCGGAAGCTGTGCATCGGTGGCGGTGTTGATCGTGGTCTGCTCGTCGTAAGTTCCGCACTGCTCGATCGACGCAGCGTCGGTGGCGCGGGCGAAGGAACCTCCGGCGCGGGTCATGGTGACGTCGTTACGCAGCCGTTGATCGTCCAGCACGGGCGCGAAGGGGTCGGCGATCTCACTCTTGCCCGCATCCAGGTCGAGTGCCGGGCTCTGGTTGTACAGGGTGGCGCGGGGCCGGTATTCGAGCCCTACCTGGTCGGGCTGTTCGCCGAGGTAGCCGCCGTCGACGGCGGCGCATTCACTGAGCAAGTCGAGCAGAGTGGCTGGGCGTTGCGGGCCCATCGCCGCGGTGGCGCTGCATGCGCCGGTGACCCGGACCGCAACGCCCTCTTCCTGACACAGTCGCCTGACGCGCGCGCCGGCGCTTTCGCCGGCGAAGCCGGTGTCGGCGTCGTTGTATACGTAGTACGACACCGTGTCGAACACACCAATGTGTCCGATCGGCATGCCGGACAGGTCATTGCCGAAGCGGGTATCGATCGCGGTCAGGGCGCCCGGCGCCCCGGTGTAGGTGTGGGTGGTGCCGTACGCGGTCGGGTTGCCGATCGGGTACCAGCCCACGGCCAGTTTCGCGTGCACGCCGTCGGTGGTCGCGGTGAGCCGCAGGCGGGTCCAGCCGTCGGCCGTGCCGCGCGGGATGAAGTTGTGCAACGTGATGCGGAAGCGTTTGTAGGGGCGGCCGTTGGAGACGACCTCGAGGAGGCTGTTCTCCGCGGTGGGCAGCTGGGTGAGCTTGTAGATCATTTCGAGGTACCACTCGCCCGCGGTCATCGCCCCGATGCCGGCGGCCATGATGGTGGCCTCGCCAATGGTGGGCAGGGCGCTGCTGCCGGGCAGGTCGTCGACGGCAGCGAACCGCACCCCGCCCAGCGTCATATCGCCCACCCCGGGGATGGGGCTGGCGGCGCTGGTGGCGTCCTGGCCCTCCTCGAGCGGCCAGTAGGCGATCGGGTTCCCGGTCGGGATATGGCGGCGCAGCGTGGACTGCAGTTCCTTGGCTCCCTGCCCCAGGCGCCGCAGCACACCGGAGACCGTGAGGCTGCACCGCGACTCTCCTTGGTAGGGCCCGTGGGACAGGTCGCCGTAGGGCCAGGTCGGTGCCCACTCGTCGACCGCGCCGACGATCCGGGGATGCCAGTTGGTGACCTGCGCCGGCGTGTTGATGTGCCACATGCGCCCGGCCGCGTCGGTGAACTGTGTGTCGCCGTCGGCCTGGAGGGTGAAGTCGGGGCCGGCGACCACCGGGCCGTCAACGCCGTCGCGGACCTCGGCCCGGTAGATCCTGCCCGCCGCAGGCTCGACTCCGTCCGTCGCACCGGGCAAGGCAAGTGGTGCGGTGGAGGCGGCAATGCCCACTGCGGTGACGGGCAGGTTCTGCGAAGCGAACTGCTGCCACGGTCCGGACAGCGAAGCGGCCCAGTACCTCGGGTGGTTCCGGCTCGCGCCGGTACAGCGGCTCGGCGCTGCACGAACACCGGTCATGGCTGCGGAAGGTCGATGTGGTCTTGCTGTAGACGGCGCCGCGGCCGATCAGCATCGAGCAGAACGCGCAGGTGCGCCCGCCACCCGACACCCGCCGCCAGCCCGCCATTTCACCGCGCGCACGGAAGGTTGCCATCACGGTCTCGCGGTCCCCAGCCAGCACCAGGCGGCTGGCCGCGCCCTGCAGCTGAGAGGCCATCACCCGCTGGGCGGCGGCCTCGGAACCGGAGCTGGCCATCTGGGTCTTGAACGCCACCGGCCCCGTCACGCGCAGCGCCTGCGCAACCTGCGCCGCATCCGCCTGGACCACCACCGGCGAAAGACGCACCCCGTTCAATGCCGCGTGCTCGGTGAGGTAGCCGCGCGCCAGCTTCGCCAGCGCGGACTGGCCCGCGAGGATCTCCTGCTGCACCTTGGGTGCGATCCGGTCCCACCAGTCATCGATGTCGGTCACGTCCGCGCGCAGCGCGGTGGTGCGCAGCCTGCGCGCGATCAGTTCAGCGACCTTCAGGACCTGGCTTTGGTGGTAGCGGCTCAACGCCTGCGCCCGGGCGCTCGACATCCTCCACCCCCGCTTCCGTGATCGGCTCCAGCCCCGGCGGCGCACCGGCCAGAAGTGTTTGGACGTCGCCCAGGGCGTCGCTCTCGTCCGCCAGCGCTTCCCAGCGCTGCAAGTCCTGCTCGGTCACGCCGGGGATGCGCTCCCACAAGGCACGCGGAGGGATCTCCAGCTGGGTGGCGAGCTTGCCCAGCGCATCAGCGACCTGTGCCAGCGAGCGCGGCGTGGTATCGCGCCACACCACCTGCGCCGAGGTGTCCCGCCACGTGTCCTCATCGCCCAACGCCTTGCCGGACAGGCGCAGCATCTGCTCGATGCTCTCCCCGAAGCTGGTCTTGTGCTCGCCGATATCCAGCTGGTGCCCGGCCTCCAGCGCGGCCAGCGCCTCCGCACTGACGTTGGAGACGGCATTGCCGACGACCAGGGTGTGCGGCGGGATCTGCCGCACCGAAGCCACATACAGCAGCGTCTTGTCACGGGAATCCAAATAGCCGGACAGGTTCGTCTCGGAGAACTCCCCGAAGTGCGTATCGACGCTGTCGGACTGCCACACCCGGTCCACGGCCGCATCCCACGGCTCGACCGGGTTGCCGTCCTCGTCCTCGGCGATCGCCATCCCGGTCACCCAGCGCTGCTTGAACGCCGCATACTGCTGCGCCATCAGCAGCCCGAACGTCGTCTGGTTCAGCTGGCGCTGCGCCGGAAGCATCGGATACACCACACCCTGCGGCACATCATCGAGGTCGTCGTGCGATTCCAGGAACCGCACCACCGGACACACACCCAGCCCGTGCTCACGCACCTCAACCTGCCGGAAGTCCAGCGCGACCCCCTCCAGCGGCAGCGGATCGGCCCGGGCCTCGCCGATGGCCGGCATCAGCAGCGACGCCGGCACATCCACGGTGTACGTGAACTGGTCGTCGTACACGGTGATCGCACACACCATTCCGACCGCCCCGGCGCCCATCAGCGGCCGCGGCATGCCGATACTGACCGCGTACTGCGGCCATTCGTCGTTGACCGGATCGCCGTACAACGCGGTGAGCCGGCGCGGCGAGAACGGCGTGATCTGCGGGCGTACCGGATCGGGCAGTACGACCGCATAGGACACGCCGTAGCTCAGCGCCGCCCGGTACAGGCCCGACTGCCGCGCATCCATCCGGTTGGGCTGCCACACCGTGTCCCACACCGGCGAGTTGTCCGTCCGTCCCGAGGGCCGAGACCCATCCACGAACAGGCGCCGGCGCCGCGCGTTGAGGACATGCCGCGTCAAGCGAGGATCACCGTCATGGGTGAGCGCCCCCTCCCGGATGTCGATTTCCATGCGCTCGCAGGCCGGAGTGAACTCCCGTGCCCGGCTGCGCATGTCCCAGGCAATCGCGTGCGCGCCATGGCCCGTGCCCGTGCTGGCATCGATGACCAGCCGGTCGCCGAACTCCTGCGCCCACGTGTCGAGGTAGTTCTCGAACTCCTTCACATCCCCGAAGAACGCCACCACCGTGTACTGGTCGAACACCGCCCGCACGGTCCGGTCCACATCGCGGCGGTCGACCTGCCAGCCCTGGCCCGAAGGTCCCTGGGGTTTCTCCCAGCAGCCGAGGACGAACACGTGCCCGTCGCTGACCCGGCAGCCCACCAACGCGGTCGCGTCATCGGACTTGGAACCGTCAAAGAACATGACGACCGGCTCACCCGATTCGACGAGCCGGTTCGGATCGGCGCAGGACGCCCAGGCCGGGTGCGTCACCCAGCCCTCGCAATGCGCGGTGGGCTGGTTAAGAAAATAGCGGCGGGACTCCCCGGGGTCCTTCTCGATGTTCCAGAACTCCGACTCGATGATCCCGTCGAGATCCAGCACGTCGCCGAACGGCCCATACACCTCCCGCAGTCCGGCCCGCATCGCCGCCAGGTCCGTCAGGTCGAGGTCGGCGGGTGCTTCGCGGTGGTCCCACATCAAGCGCCGCTCACGCGTCTTGCCCTCAGCGATCGCCTTCGCCCGCTCGTGGAGCTTCTCGAGCGTGGAATCCTCACCCGGCTGAGACATCGTCGACGTCAGCAGCGCCCACGGGGATGCCGCCTTCCGCTTGCGTAGATTTCGGTCCACCGTCCGGTACATCTGCCGCAGCTCCGGCAGGGTGTACAGGTGCGGCTCGTCAAAGACCGCGAACGATTCCTTGCCGCCATCCCGCGACGCCGCCGGGCAGGAAGATCCGGGTGATCCCCGCGGTCCCGGAGGGCAGATCCTCGGCGAGGGGGCCGTGCTCCAGGTTGAAGTTGATGTTGTCGTAGGTGTTCCCGGACTGGGACTCCTCGGTGGCCAGGCAGCGGATGAACGGATACGTCACCGGCCGGCCCATCGCCTCACCCGGCGCGTACTCGTACACGTAGTCCCGCCACACGTAGCGTTCGCCGCCGGTGGCCCAGCCCGCGAACCTGACCGGGCCCAGTGCCTCCGCCAGACCGACGAACCCCGCCAGCTCGCTCTTGGCACGCCCCTTGGCCCGCGAGACCACCGACGTGTCATACAAACGTCGACCCGACCTGTCATGGGCGTAGTAGTCGAGGATCAGGCCGGCGAACTCGTCGTCCAGCGGCAGGCATTCGCCTCCGTGGCGGGCGCTGAGCGGGATGCCCTGCACATCGCCCGGACCGTGCACGCAAAGCCACTCGATCCACGCGAGCGCCACATGCAACGAATGGTCGCGGGTGTGGTCGGGGTGCAGGACGCGTTCACGAGGCACTACCTTCCTCCCGGGTCATCGCAGCCATTCGTAGGGTTGTGGAGCCCAGGGGAGTTGGGTGTGGCTTTCACGAGGCTGCCGCGAGTGGCTGGCGATGCTTTGCCGCCCAGCTCTCCACGACGACTCGGCCGCCAATTGGGAAGTGCGAGAAGGTCGCTGTGTAGTGCAATGCCGGCGAGGTCGTCCGTGGTACGTACTGCCCGAACACGAACGTCAGGAGCGCGATGAGCCGGATATGGGCGGGGATCGATAGTGGCAAGGGCCACCACCATGGCCTCTTGCTGGACGCCGAAGGCAAGACCCTGCTGTCGCGGCTGGTCGCCAACGATGAGCCCGAGCTGGTCGATCTGGTCGGTGACGTCCTGGGTCTGGCCGATGGTCGGCCGGTTACCCGGGCCATCGACATGACCGGTGGGGAACCTGCGCTGCTGCTGGCCTTGCTGCTCAATCACGGCCAAGAGGTCCTCTACATCCCCGGCCGCCTGGTCAACCGGGCGTCCGACGGCTATCGCGGAGAGGGTAAGACCGACGCCCGTGACGCTTACGTCATCGCGGACCAGGCTAGGATGCGCCGCGATCTGCGGCCTATCCGTCCCGGCGACGAAGCCGCCATCGACCTCAAACTACTGACCGGCCGCCGGGCCGACCTGGTCGAGGACCGCACCCGTGTTGTCAACCGCCTGCGCGGCACCCTGCTGAGCATGTTCCCGGCCCTGGAACGGGCTCTGGACGTTACCAACATCGGCCCGCTCAGGCTGCTGCCGGCTACCAGACGCCAGCCGCAATCCGTCGGGTCGGCGTCGCTCGGCTGACGAAGTGGCTGGCCAACCGCGCGGTCCGAGGCGCAAGGGCCCTGGCCGAGGCCGCGGTCAAGGCCGCCGAGCGGCAGCACACCGCGATCCCTGGGGAGAAGACCATCGCCAAACTGGTCCACACCCTGGCAGAGGAGGTGATGGCACTCAACGAGCAGATCTCCGCGATGGACAAGCTCATTGAGGGCCGGTTTCGCGAGCACGAACTCGCCGACATCGTCCTGAGCGTCCCGGGCATCGGCTCCGTGCTCGGCGCCGAGTTCCTTGCTGCCGTCGGGGCAGTCTGGACGAGTTCGACTCCCCGGACGCCCTGGCGGCCTTCGCCGGCGTCGCCCCCGCACCGCGCGACTCCGGCAAGGTCAGTGGCAACCTCCACCGGCCGAACGCCTACCACCGCAGGCTCCAACGCGTCTTCTACGCCTCCGCGCTCGTCAGCATCCGCTGCGATCCGAACTCGCGGAAGTTCTACGACCGCAAACGCGCCGAAGGTAAACGCCACGTCCAAGCCGTGCTCGCCCTCGCCCGCCGACGTGTCAACGTCCTGTGGGCACTCATTCGTGACCGACGGTGCTACCAAGTCGCACCACCTGTCACCAGAGCGGCTTGACTTCAACATTGGGAAGCATCGGACACCTTGCGTCGGCGTGCGGTCAGGTCCGCCACCCCCGCCGGCGGCGCAGCCGACCTGGGCTGCTCAACCTTGATCCGGCCGCGCATCCGGTCCACATGCGTGGCCCCCAGCAGCGACTCGTTCAACCGAATCTCCGACAGCAGCTTCGTGGACGGCTCCGCCCAATACGCCTCGATGAGCGGGGCAAGCATGTGCAGCCGCTGCCAGTCCGTCACCGTGAACACCGCCGCATGCGGCGCCTGCTGCCACGTCGCATACCACACGCGGGTACGCGACGAATACTCCTCCACGCCCGGCAACTGGGGCGCATCTGACTGCGCGCGCGCCGGAACGGCGACCGCATCGGCCTCAAAGGTGTCGGCATTGCGGCGCCGCTTGTTCGACGAAGGCGGGGGGCCGAACCCGGCCATGACCTCACCCCCTGTCGTGTCAGATCAGATCGTCGATCACTGGCCCCAAGTCGGCCAGCCAGCGCGGAGCATCTTCGAACCGGTTGCCGGTCACAGCGATGTACCGTCCGTGGCCGTATACCTCAATCGCCATACCGTCACGGCGGATCCGCCGGCCGCTCTTGACCTGCCCGCGACCCCAGATGTGCAGACCGCGGCCCGAGACCGATACCTCGGTGAAGGTACGCGGGCATCGGTCGAGGATCTCCCGGGCCCACTCGGCAACCTGACCCTCATCGTCGATGCAATGGTCAAGGTCGACACAGAGCAGGCCGTCCCGGTCAGCTAGGACGAACCCGAGACCGGCACCCACAGTCGCGCTGCAGGCCTCGGCGTAGGATGCCCACGTGCCGGGCGCGGCCACCGACGCGAGCCCTCCGTCGAGCATCCGGGGCCGCTTGTCCGCATCGCGCCGCACCCAACGTCGGCGATCGGTCATCTCCTGGGGCAACGCGGATGCATTCCGCTCGGCCTGGCGCGCCCGGTAGGCGGCCTTGCGACAGCGAATCGAACAGTACTTGGGCATCGGGCCGCGCCCCGCTACCGGCAACCGCTCACCACACTCGGGCTGCTCACACACCGTGCGCATCATGGGGCAATGCTATCAACCCACGGGGCGAGTAAGCCCGCTGACCTGCACATTTACCGATCCACGCACGGTGAGGTCGCTCACTGTCTGAGATCACTGCAGGTGGGAGACCCGTACACATTGCGGCTTGCTATGCCGCACCGTGGGCCAGATTCAGGCGGGACCGGGGACACCCCCACCCCGCTGATCAACTCCCCTGCATGACGGCCCTGGCTGCGCCAGCTGTCGTCTTCGATGCCGAAGATCATGTCGCTAGTCGATGAGTCCTGGATGCTGCTCGACTGGCCGGCGCTTGCTGGACTGCGGTCCGCGCGCTGCTTGGGCTTGGAGTGCGGTGCGTTTGCGGTGGTGAGGACCGCAGAGCATGCGCAGGTTGTTCAGGTTGTGGTCTTCGGGGTTTCCGATGTGGTCGCAGTCCGTGCCCTGTGCGGTGTAGCGCACACCGTCATCGTCCCATGTGCACTGTCCGCCGTCTCGCTCCAGGGCCTGGGCCCTGAGGGCCTTCCAGCCGTGAGGGCGGGGGGTAGTTCGCCATGCGGTGGGGCTCTCTTGCCAGGTCACGCACACCACCCCTGGGGGCTATTCGAGCGGAGTCTCAAGGTCTGGCACCCCCAGGACGTGCGGCCCCTGCTTCAACTAGGCATCGGGGCAGATGTGTTCACGCACTAGGCCGATGATCTGCTTGGCTTCGGCCTCGGTGACGGATCGCGTGCCGGAACCAAAGCGCTGCTGAGCGGCCCATACGGCCTTGTCGCCACCGAGACTGGAACACTGGTTGACGCCGTTGTCTACGGCGTCCTCTTCATCGCGTACAAGCCAAGGGTCGATGTCCTTGAGGCCTGCCAGATAGGTGGCCCTCTTGTCACCGACGGGGTTCTTGGGGATGCCCGCCTTTTCGCGGAGCTTGTCCCAATCAGTTGACGCGGTCGGGGATGTCGATGGCCCGTCCTTGGCTGTGTCACTCCCGCCGCAGGAGCTGAGCACGAGGAGGCCGGTGAAGACAACTGTGGTGAGCAGGGTTGCCGGGCGGGAAAGCATCGTAGTCCTTGCCGTGCTTCGCGGAACGGTGTGCGGGCCCCGCACCCAGGGGGGCGGGTGCGGGGCCCGTATGGCGCCCGCCGCAGCTCAAGAGGGGGGTACGACCTGCGCTGCGTCGCGGGCGCCATGCGCCACGAGGTACCGACCAGGGCACGACGCGGCATACACCCAGATCCGCCTGCCGACAGAACGGCCTGGACGTGACGATCACGGTAACTACCGGCCTACCCTCGTCGGCTCGCCGTTAGTTGATGCGGTGCGGCCAAAGGGAGGCAAGACACGCCGGCCAGGCGGGAACGCGCAACGTCCGCGTGTTGTCGCAGTCGTCGATGACGATAGCGAACGGGGTGGCGAAGTCCTCGCCGTCGTGTTCGGCGGGGAGTTCGAGGATCTGGATGCGCGCCATTACGTTGCCTCGTCGTCTGCGCCGGCTCGATTGAGGGCGAGGGGTTGTTGTGCGCCACGCGGTGGGGCTTTCCTGTCAGCCCACCCCGAGGGTGTTCGGGGGGCGTTCGCTCACGACAGACTCCCCTTCCACGCGAGTCAAAGCGTGGTACGGCGCAGGGCCCGCACCGACGCCGGTTGGTGCGGGCCCAGCAGTGTCAGCCGAATCCCCACGATCATGGGCTGACGCTCCTCGCGGGCCCGGCTGAGGAAGGTGGGCCCGCGGAGGGTTTGCGGGCCCGCAGCAGGGGGGGCGCTGCGGGCCCGAGGCTGACCCATGCCTGCCAGGGCGAACGGTCAGCCTCCGAGGTTGCTGCCACCGACGGTCGGGGGAATACCACGACATGCGACCTCGGAGTGGTCGAGCGGAGGCTGTTCTGGGTCCCTGTCAGGCCGCCGCTCTGGTGACGAATGTACGCAGCTCTACGTAGCGCGGTAAGGGGCCGTTAGACCTGTGGAGTCCCGGCTGCGAGTCAACTTTCGGCTGTGCGTGTCGGCAGCACGAAGCCCCCGCGCCGTGGGGCTGCGGGGGCTTCGGTGAAGTGTTTTTGGGTGCAGTTCAGCACCATGACGTCAGATCAGGCCACGGTCAGCTGGGGTGCAAGTGGCGGGGATGGTGGGTGTGGTAGAGCTGGTCGACTTCGCGGAGGTCGACGGTGAGGCGGCGGGGTGTGCCGTAGCGGATGAGGCGTTCTTGGGCGGCCCATCGGCGGATGGTGCGGACGCCGATGCCGTAATGCTGGGCGGCTTGGGCGGCGGTGACGAGGATGGCGGCCATGCGTTCCAGTATGTGACGCGCCTGGGGCCATACCGCTGACGGTGATGTTGCCGTGTGTCGACGCGCCGGACGGGAGCTCATCTTGCGGGTGACGATGATCTGGGCCCGGGCCTTGACGGCGGCTGCCAGCACGGTTCGGTCACGGCTGCTCGTCTTCGTCCTCGTCGAGGAGGAAGTCGATGCCTTCGATGGTCTCCCATACGGACATCTCGTCCGGTGTGAGGTGGTAGGCGGCGGCGCGTTCGCTCAGGTCCTCGTAGGTGCGACCCACTTCGCCGAGCAGTGCTTGTCTCTCGCTTCGGAGTTCGGCGGGGGTACTGAAGATGACGCTCGGCATGGGGGTGCCCTTTTCGCCTGTCGGCACTGTCGCTGTCCTTCCTTCGCCTGCTGCTATCCTCCTGGACCTGCTGCAGATCGAACGCGCTGACCGCGACGTCCGCCGCCAGCAGCGGCTGGTCCGCGCGGCGAAGTTCCCCCGCCCCAAGCGGCTGGAGGACTTCGAGTTCGAGAAGAACCCCAACGTCTCGGCCGAGGTCGTCGCCGACCTCAAGTCGCCGTCCTGGGTCCGCGAAGGCAGGCCCTTGGTGATGGTCGGTGATTCCGGCACCGGCAAGTCCCACCTGTTGATCGGGATCGGCACTGCGATCGCCGAGGCCGGACTGACCGTCCGCTACATCACCGCCCAGGCTCTGGTGAACGAGCTCGCCGAGGCCGAAGCGGCCAAGCGGCTGTCGTCCCTGATGGCCCGTTACACCAAAGTCGATCTTCTTTGTCTGGACGACTTCGGCTACGCGAGCCTCGACAAGAAGGGTGCCAAGCTGCTGTTCCAGATTTTCACCGAGCGCGAGGAACGCAAGGCCACCGCGGTCGCCACGAACTCCCCGTTCGCCGAGTGGGACAAGACCTTCGGAGACCGCCGGCTCTGCGCGGCCATCGCCGACCGGATCACGTTCCGCTGCAATCTGATCCAGACCGGCACCGAGTCCTACCGGCTCCAGGCCACCTGCGACGAACGCCAGAGCCGCTGATTGAAGCCCTCTTCACCATCGACCTGAACACCTGTCACCGCCCGGACGGCCTCTCCCTCCGTACCCACGACGAGGCAGGCGGACCCCAACAAAAGCAACTTCCCCCCAGGCCGCTTGGTGCGCCAGCGTAGGTAAGTTGTCAATAACGAGGGGACCTTTGTCACTGAATGTAGGGACCTTCGCCAATTCGCTGACGGGCATAGACCCACAAAGATGATCTTGGAAACGAGAGCGGGACATCCCTTCCCGCGGCTCAAGTACCCGTCAGAGAAGGCTCATTCATGCACCGCATGGCCATACGCTCGCGCGCCCTCACCCGTACTGTCGCCGTCTCCGGCGCCACCGCGGCGGTACTCGGCACAGTGGGGATGGGGGTCGCCGGAGCTGCACCTGAGCCCAGTTCTGGCGGCTCGACGAAGGCAACCTGCGAAACGAAGAAGGAAGGTGTCGCCGGCGGCGCTCGGTGCAAGGTCGACACAAGGCTCGATGCTTACCGCGTCGTCATCAAGTGCGGCACGATCACCAAGTACGGACCTTGGAAAAACGCCAGCGCGAACACGTGGGGTGGCTGGTCGTGGGCCTACTGCACCCCCTCCGTGACGCCCCCGAGCAGCGTCAAGGTGCAGTACGACGCCTCTCCTATCCGCTAAGGCCCCAGGGCTCTGCCGCGATACAGCACACCCCCGTCGATGGCTGATCGAAGCCGTGGGCGGGGGCGCTGCTGTCGCTTCTGACAGCGCCAACAGCACCGCCGCCGCCGGACGCACGGTCTCCTGACCGATGAATTCCGGCGTGGCAGACCGCGGGTAATGTGATCATGAAGGTCCGTTAGGGGAGTTGCGTTGTGGGCGCTGTAGGCGAGATCGAGCCGGGTGAGGGAACCATGACGGTTCACCAGAACGACCGTGCTCCCCGTACCCCGCGCCTGGCGCCCCCAGCGCGGCGGTGGCTCTGGGTAGCGGCCGCCGCGATCGTCTCGGCCGTCCTCGTGCAAACGCTGCTTGCTGTGACCGCCTTGGGCCGTGCCACGCAAACCGGCGTCGTGGGTGAACTCGGCAGCCAGTACGCGCTCGAGATCCTCGAATACTTCGCCATTCAAGCGGCAGCATCGGCGGTCGTCGCAGTCTCGGCTTGCGCGGCCACCCTCGCCTGTCGACCGTCCTCATCGCCGCTGAAGTCACTACTGCTGGTGGCTACGGGCATGCTGGGTTCAGCCTTGGCGGCCGCACTAGTGATCACCCATGCACTACAGCCTTCGGTGTTCCAAGCGGTCCAGGGCGCCACCCAGATTCAGGCGCTGCTGAATTGGCCACAACTAGTGGCCTTCTCCACCTTCCCGACCGCGGCTGCCGCCTGGGCGCTGCGGCGATGAATCGAGCGCCCCTGCATGTACCCAAGAAGGAGCCACGTGTGGAGGGGCGCTCGGATGAGGGCATTGTCGGCGGTCTCTGAAAAGTGGACCACTGTCGGTCTCGCAAAGTTGACCCCCTCCAAGGGTCTGGCTCGTTGAGTCAGGCCGGGAGGATGGGTGATCGATGTGGAGGACTGGGCGGAGATCCGTCGGCTGCACCGCTCCGAGCAGATGCCGATCAGGGCGATCGCGAGGCATCTGGGGATCTTGAGGAATACGGTCCGGCGGGCTCTGGCGGGCAACGCGCCGCCGAAGTACCAGCGGGAGTCTCGGGGTTCGATCGTGGACGCGGTCGAGCCGCAGATCCGTGAACTGCGGCCGGTCTATCGGGCGGTGGATCCGGTCTCACGCACCGGCTACGAGCCGGGCGAACTCGCCCAGTGCGACCTGTGGTTCCCGCCGACGGAGATTCCGCTCGGGTTCGGGCAGACCGCGAGCCCACCGGCGTTGGTGATGGTCGCCGGCTACTCGCGGTGGATCATGGCGAGGATGCTGCCGACGAAGACCGCGGCCGACCTGATCGCGGGGCATTGGCGGCTGCTGACCGGTCTCGGCGCCATCCCGAAGGCTTTGGTCTGGGATAACGAGGGCGCCGTCGGTTCATGGCGGGGTGGACGGCCTCAACTGACCGAGGACTTCGCGGCGTTCGCCGGACTGCTGGGCATCCGGATCATCCAGTGCCGACCCGGCGATCCGGTAGCGAAGGGGCTGGTCGAGCGGGCGAACGGCTATCTGGAGACCAGTTTCCTACCCGGCCGGATCTTCGCTTCACCGACCGACTTCAACATCCAGCTGGCCGACTGGCTGGCCAGGGCCAACCGGCGCATTCACCGCACCCTGCAGGCCCGGCCGTCCGACCGCATCGACGCGGACACCGCCCGGATGCTGCCGATTCCGCCGGTCGATCCGCCCGGCTGGTGGCGAACCAGCCTGCGACTGCCGCGTGATCACTACGTCCGCATCGACACCAACGACTACTCCATCCACCCTCTTGCGATCGGCCGCCGCATCGAGGTGAAAGCCGATCTGGACCAGGTCCTCGCGTTCTGCGAGGGCACCGAAGTCGCCCGGCATGCCCGCTGCTGGGCTCGCCATCAGTTCCTGACCGACCCCGTCCATGCCGCGGCCGCTGCCACTGGCCGCGAGCTCGCCCGACGCCGGCCCATCCCGGCCGACCAGCTCGAGGTCGAACAGCGTCCGCTGGACACCTAGGACCGGATCTTCGGCGTGATCGACGGCGGCCTGACCACTGGAGAGGGAGTCGCATCATGACCCAGACCACCAGCAAGGCCGCCAAGAACGGCCGCGATGTCACCTCCGAACTGATCTATCTCACCCGCTCGTTGAAGGCCCCGGCCCTGCGGGTCGCCGCCGCCCGGCTGGCCGAACGAGCCCGCGCGGAGAACTGGACACACGAGGAATACCTCGCCGCATGCCTGCAGCGGGAGGTCGCCGCCCAACCCCGGGCAATTGCATGTAATGCACGAAGGGTGCGGTGCTGAGCTGCGGACCTGCAGAGATGGGGTACGCCCGCACTGCCGTCTCGTGAGGGTGTGAGCTGGCCCTTTGTGGAGCGTCGTGCATTGGGTGCATGATTCGCGCACCCGAAGGAGGCGCTCCGTGGCGGATTCGGACTCTGGAGACGGTTCGGCCCGGCTCCTTCTGGTCGAGGGCATCGCACTCTTGCACCCGGAGGACGCGGTCCTTGAGGCGATGCTTGAGGGGTGGGCTCGGCAGCAGCGCGGTGGCCGGCGCCTTCAGCCGAAGACCATCCGCGACCGGCAGTCGGTCGTGCGTCGGTTGGTGGAGTACACCAACGAGTATCCGTGGGCGTGGTCGGCTGGGCATCTGGACGAGTGGATGACGTCGCTCATCGCCCGGGGGGATCGTGCGGAGGCGACCATCCGCAACTACCAGGGGTCAATCCGGCAGTTCTGCGACTACATCACTTCGCCGTACTACGAGTGGGCGGCGGTGTGTCAGGAGAGGTTCGGTACGCACCCGGTGCAGATCTGCCACGAGTGGAACACCGTGGCGCACCTGGTCGAGTATGAGGCCGGGGCCGAGCGGCGGCCGATGACGCGCGAGGAGTGCCAGGCCCTGTTCGACTTCGCGGACGAGCGTGTCGAGCGGGCCGTACGCCTGGGCCGCAAGGGCGCCTTGACGGCTTATCGGGACGCGACGGTGTTCAAGGCGATCTACGGCTGGGGCCTGCGTTGCCAGGAAACGTCGGGCCTGGGTGTGACCGACTTCTACCGCAACCCCAAGGCCTGAGCTGGGACGGTTCGGATCGATGCACGTCCGCTACGGGAAGCGGAGCAGAGGCTCGCCGCCGCGACGACGGATGGTGCTGAGCATCATGCCGTGGGCGGTGGAATCGCTCGCCGACTACGTCCTCAATATCCGCCCGCGGTTTCGGCGTGGCGGCGAGGCTGCGCTGTGGGTGACCGAGCGCGGTGGCCGGCTGCAGCCAAGGGAGATCGAGGACAGGTTCGCCGACTACCGGGACGCGCTCGGCATGGACGACGATCTGACGCCGCACTGCCTGCGCCACTCCTACGTCACACACAACATCGAGGACGGCGCTGACCCGCAGTTCATCCAGCAGCAGGTCGGTCATCGCTTCGCCTCCACCACGGCGATCTACACGGGGGTCAGCGGCGACTTCATGAACACGATGATGCGCAGGGTCCTGGACCGGGCCCTGGAAGCGGACCACTGACGAGACGGTTGTGAAGGCGAAGCTGGACTACCGCTGGCACCTGCGCGAAGTCATGGCGACGCGCGGCATGTTCTCCACCACCGACCTGCGGCCGCTGCTGGCCGAGCGAGGCATCGCCCTGTCCCCGTCGCAGACCTACCGTCTGGTGGTGGAGCGGCCGGAGCGGTTGAGCCTGACGACACTGATGGCCTTGCTCGACATCTTCGGGTGCTCCATGGAGGAGCTGATCGAGCCGGTCACTGCCCCTTCCCGGCGGCGCAAGGCGGTCGGCGAAGCCGGTACGGGCGAGGCGGGCGTGGGGGGCTTCAGGCCCAAGCGGGCCCGCATCGTCCGGGAGTAGAGGGTCATGGTCGATGACACCGAAGTCTCGCGAGCCTGGACGGATCCGCTGGCTGTCATCACCGTGACCGTCCGCGCGGTCGAGTCGCACCTCGCCGAAGCCGATATCGCCGAGGCCGTCAGCGCGGTGGTGCGGCAAAAGCCCGCTCAACGCAAGCTGGCCCAGGCTCTGCTGGGCCATCCCGACCTGCTGACCTCAATGCGTCCGATGGGCCCGCCGTCGGTTCAGCGGCTCATCGAGGAGCTGGTGAGCCGCGGCGCCCAGCAGGTTCGGCCACCGCGATGCGCGCACTGCGGCAGGCAGAAGAAGCTGCCGCACGTGCACGGCGCTGTGCGGATTTGCAGCACTTGCGCAGCCCGCCGCCGCACCACTTGTGAGGTTTGCGTGACCTGCGGCAAGGCGGCCCCGGCTGCACACCGGGATCTACAAGGGCGGCCGTTGTGCCGCAACTGCACGCCCCACGCAGGCCGGAACGCCATGGAGATCATCCGCGATCACGTCCGACAGGCCGACCCGGACCTTTCACCAGCGGCGGTGACCGCCGCAGTTTTCGGGCTCGCACCAACTGCCGGGCAGCAACGCAGGATCGCTGGAACCCTTCAGAGCGTTCCCGGGCTGCTGATCGGCGACGGCGCCAAGGGAACTCCGAAGACCATCGCCCTGATCCAGGCGTTGCGGGCCGAAGGGTCGACCACGGTCATCGTCCCTGCCTGCCCGTTCTGCGCGCACATGGTTGCCTTGAAGTTCAGCCGGGAGGGCCTGCGGTGCTGCCGCCGCTGCTACGACGCGCTGCGGGCCGAGGACTGCTCGAGCTGCCACCGCCGCGCGGCGACCACCTCGCGCACCCCGGACGGCAAACCGCTGTGCACGCTGTGCACCCGCGAGGATGTGGTCAATCACGAACCCTGCTCCCGCTGTGGACGCACGGCGGCGATCGTCCGCCGTACCGCGCAGGAACGGCTCTGCCGACGGTGCTTCACCATGCCGACCGCTGTCTGCTCGATCTGCGGACGGACCCGGCCGTGCTACTACGCGACCACCGGCCACCCGAGCTGTCTCAACTGTGTCCGGCGCCGGCGGGTGAAGGTCGAGCCGTGCGTGAAGTGCGGCGATGTCCGCCCCGTGCGCGGTCGGACCAACGAGGGAGCGCCGCTGTGCAGTGGTTGCTCGCAGCGTCGCAAGCCG
>NZ_JACTVJ010000044.1 GCF_014493765.1 Streptomyces polyasparticus | reverse complement strand
ACACCCGCACACTCCCAGCCGCTGGCCCAGAACACCACGACGAAGGACACCATCCCCCGACCTCACACCGAACACCGCGAAGCGGGTCTTCGACCGGCCGGTGGATGCCACCGGCTCGACCGCGTCCGGAGTGCGCTTCGGCCCGTTCCGTACAGTGTCGTTCGACGGCTGCAGTTCGATCAAAGCGCCGGACAGCGACCGCAACCGGGCCCGGGCCGCTGTTTGAACGGCGGTTATCGGCAGGTCGAGTTGATGACCTTGGTCGAGACCGGCACCCGCGCGGTGATCGGCGCGGTGTTCGGACCCGCCCGGGATGGCGAGACCTCGTATGCAACCCGGCTGCTGCACCACTTGACGCCGGGGATGCTGGTGTCGTGGGACCGGGGCTTCGGCAGCAACGACTGACCCGCCGCCGTGCACGCCGCCGACGCCCAGGTCGTCGGCCGGATCGGCCGCCATCGCCGGCCACCGGTGATCAAAGCGATCGTGGACTCATCCTTCCTCGCGCAGATCGGTGTCGTTCCCGTTCGCGCGATCGAGTCCCAGATCGGCGTTGTCTGCGCCCGAGAGCAGCGGATTCGAGAGCTCCTACCGGCTGGTGACCACGTTGCTGGACGCCCGCCGCTACCCCGCCGAACGGATCGCCCGGCTCTGCCACGAACCCTCGGAGCACGAGAGCGCCTACTACGCCCTGCGCCACACCCTCGGCCAGGCCCACATCCTGCGCTCCCATGGCCCGGCTGGCGTCGAGCAGGAAGTGTGGGCCCTGCTCCTGCTCTATCAGCCGCGGCGGGCCATGGTCGAAGCCGCCGAGTCCCGCCCCGGCACTGAACCCGACCGCTGCAGCTTCACCATCGCCCTGGCCTCCGCGCGGGACCTGCTCATCCGCGCGCACGGCATCATTGAGCCCGGCATCGGGGGCATCGGACGCCGCGTCCTCGCCGCCCTGTCACCTCCACGCCGAAGCGCGGAAGGCGAAGTCGCCGATCTCCCACTACGCAGAACGGAAACTGGACGGACGCCCCGACACCAGCCGGAACGTGACCTCGATGACGATCACTGTCCTGCCACCCCCTGCATTGCGCGCGGAGCTGCACACCCCGACCATCCCCCAACACGTCGGCGCCGGCCAGACCAGCACCCGTGTCGCCCGCATCCTTGCCCTGCTCCGCCAGGAGCCGGACAGACAGTGGCGGGCCCCTTGCACCTATCAACCACCGCTCAACTACCCGGCATTGGGAAAACCCCATGGCTGGGGTTACCCGAACAGGGAGATTGCCGGCCTTCGACTGGGCTGCGGACTTACCGGATAGTGGACGGGGCGGCCTTGTTGCCGCACGCTGCCGCGGGTGGGCTTTTAGCGGAAATCCTCGCGCCGCAGCAGCTCGCCTCGGGTGTCATGGTCGGTGGCGATGGTGTCCATGCTTCCTTTGCAGCGGTAGCCACGGCGCGAACGCCGACTTGTGCGAGTACACCTTGCAACCTACGCAGTGAACGCCGCCACACAGTGGGACACCATCGGCGATCGTGCACCCGCCGGTCATGGAACAGACGAGCGATGGTCCATCCACCAGCGGACGGTCACCAGTTCATCGCGTCTGCGCTACCTCCTACTTCAAGGCTCACCATCAGGTAGGTCAAAGATTCGCAAAGAGATTATGACGAATCCCGTAATGCTCATGCCTCTTCCTCCTCCTCTAACCAGGAGCCCGACGTACACGGGCCGCAGCACTAGGAAGGAGACGAGATGCGCGAAATGAGCCGCAGGAAGGCCCTGGGGGCTGGGCTCGGGGTCATGGCTGCCGGTGTGGCGAGCTGTGGCATCAAGCCCAACGCTGCGTCAACCAGTCAGCCAGCCAAGGTCGGGGAGGGCATTCCTGACACACCGAAGGAGAAGGTCGGGAAGCCAATCGGGGACGGCTCCACCGCGTACACCGGCAAACAGCCGAACCAGCCCGACGGGCCCGTCCCACTCGAACCCGGTCAGGCCCCGCCCCAGTTCGTGGTCTTCTCCTGGGACGGTGCGGGGGAGGTCGGCAACGGGCTGTTCCCGCGCTTCCTCAAGCTCGCGGAGGAGCTGGATGCTCGCATGACATTCTTCCTGTCGGGCCTCTATCTGCTGCCCGAATCAAAAAAGCGGATCTACCAGCCACCCAACAACGATGTGGGCGCTTCCGACATCGGCTATCTCGCCGATGACCACATCAAGGAGACCTTGAGGCACATCCATCAGGCCTGGCTGGACGGCCATGAGATCGGTACACATTTCAACGGCCACTTCTGCGCCGGCTCCGGTTCGGTCGGCAACTGGACCTCCGCGCAGTGGCGCGACGAGATACGCCAGGCCAAGTCCTTTGTGCAGCAATGGCGTACGAACACGGGCTGGACCGATCTGCCCCCGCTGCCCTTCGACTACGACAAGGAACTCGTCGGCGGCCGCACCCCGTGCCTGCTCGGCCAGGACAACCTGCTGCCCGTGGCGCGCGAGCTCGGCTGGCGCTACGACGCCTCCTCGCCCGGCGGCCAACAGGTCTGGCCGGTAAAGAAGCAGGGAGTGTGGGATCTGCCACTGCAGGCGATGCCGTTCCCGGGGCACTCCTTCGAGGTGCTCTCGATGGACTACAACATCCTCGCCAACCAGTCCGTGAACTCGACCCAGGCACCGCCCGCCAACTACCCGCGCTGGCGGCAACAGGCGACCGAGGCCTATCTCGGCGGGTTCAAGCGTGCGTACGAGACAAATCGGGCACCGTTCTTCGTCGGCAATCACTTCGAGCAGTGGAACGGCGGGATCTATATGGATGCCGTCGAGGAGGCTATGAAGCAGATGGCGGACAAAGAGGACGTCCGACTGGTGTCCTTCCGGCAGTTCGTGGACTGGCTCGACGTCCAGAAGCCGGAGGTGCTCGCCCAGCTGCGGTCGCTCGGCGTAGGCCAACGGCCGGCCGGCGGCTGGACGAGCCTCACGGACGTGGACTGAACAGCCAATCCCACTCACCTCAGGGCGTTGCGCAAGCGAGCTATCGCCAAGACTTGTGGATCATCGATCAGAATCAGTTGATCGTGTCTTCAGTAGACAGCCGGCCTTCGCGCGGGCGGTCGCGTGCACCCGCCAGACTTCCTCGGCGTGTACGCTGGCGATGGTGGCCCCGGCCCGGCCGGCCGAGTTGTGGGCCGGTGTCATGTGGCCACTATCGATCAGCATCCCGAGTCGGGCCAGCAAGACGCCCAGTCGGCGGGCTGCATCCGGCTGGGATTTCCAGGCATTGTCCTCAACGGTTTCGACTTTGAGCAGGACGTAACCGTGGGGACGTCTGTGCCGTCGACCGCTTTGACACATCATGCCGTCGCCTTCGGCCGCTCGGCCACGTGGCCGTGTTCGAAGTGGGTTCCCGCCCTGACGAGGGCCACGAGGTGGAGCGCGTTCACCGGTCTCCAGCGGGCCTGGGCGGACTCGACGAACTTGAAGACCATGGCCAGGGCAGCAGCCCGGGATCCGGCGCCTTTGGTGACCTTCGTGCGCAGCTGGACGGTCGCGAAGGTCGACTTAATGGGGTCCGTGGCCTGCAGGTGAATCCAGTGCTCGGCGGGAAGTCGTAGAACGCCAGCGGTCTGCTGCCGCTGAGCTTGCCGGTGGCCCGCCGGGCACGTCCGCCGCGCTGTTCCCTATGGCGATCCTGCGCCCGGGCGCCCTGCATAGGAGTCAACTCGGCGCATAGGTCCACAGGTTCCGTGCTATTGAGCCGGTCAGGCGGTGATCCGTCAGGCGGGCCAGTTGTAGGGCCGCACTTGGAATGGCCCGTTCCGGAGTGACACCCTGCATCTTTCTCAGGTTGTCCCATTCGGGTGGCACGGGATCTTGCCTCACGATCTTGGCCCTTTGCCTTCCGGGGCAAAGGGCCTCTTCTGGTTGGGCCTGAAAATCATGCCCGTCTTGGTGAGGCGGGCGGTCCGTAGACACGCAGACGTTCCAGCAGCTCGGGTACGTTGTCGCCCGCCGGCAAAACGGCCGCTCCGAAGACCCGGTCATCGTGTAGGCGACCATCATGTTGGCGAGGAATGCCGCGCCACGTGCCGGCGGAGGTAGCACACCTGTAGCCATCCACCGCCGCCCGTCACCTGGCAGAGGGTTGGGGTGCGTGTGGACGCGCCAGCCCGACACCGAGTTCCACCACAAGCCGAGTTGCTCCAGGTCTGGGCCGTGGTGGCGGGTGGTGAAGTCGAAAGGTATGTCGATCGAGCCGTCCGCCTCGCCGTCGATGTCGTCCGGTGAGGGGTCCAGCGGGAGGCTCACGCCGGTGGCCGGGATCCCGTCCTTGAGTGACTGGGCCACCACCGTGGCACGGTACGGCTCTGCAGCGGCCGCCACGATCTCGTGGATGGCTGCCTCACTGTTCGTCACTGGTCGCCTCCAAGTAGCGGTTCGCCTTGGCGAGGAAGAGGTGGCCCTTCTCTCCGTACAGGGCGGCCAGGAGCACTGCGACGGCCGCTGCGTTGCTGGGCTTGTGCTCCAGGCCCGAGACGCTGTCCGGAAGGAAGAGTCACTCCTGGATGTCCTGGGTGGCCTGCCCCAGGGGATGGTGTCCCGGTCGTGATAGGCAACCGTGCACACGTCCGACCTCGACCAACTTGGGCATGAGCGGAGCGCTAACGCCCACCCCCAGCTCGCCGGCCTTGGCCTCGTACCGTTGCAGCCTCGGGACAGTCGCAGCGTAGGACGGCCGCGGTTCGCCTGGCGCCGGGAAGTCGGCACTTCCCGAGCGGGACCCGTAGAGGACCTAGTTGATGTGCGCAGCCTGCTCACGCACCGTCTCAGCTGTTCTTCTGCGAGCTGCGCCGGCAGACGGATGAGGTGTCACTTGGCCCGTTGGACGCGGGGCCGTCCTTCTCCACGATGACTTCGCTTGCCCAGAGGCGAGCGTTCGCGCGGGGACAGCCGAAGGCGTCCTGCTCGTTCATGTACCGGAACTGGACACCCCGGTCGGGGCGCTGAGAGCCTTCGAGGCTCTACGCATTCGACTGAAGATTGAAGCCCTCCTATTTGAGCAGCCAGCCCACCGTCGGTGCGGACACCGGGTGTCCCTGCCGGGTCAGCTCCTCGGCCAGGTTCCGCAGCGACTTCGTCTTCCACCGCAGCGGCGACATCGGATCACCCCGCGCATCCGGCTCGAGCTTGCCGCCCGTTACCAGGTCAGCCGGGCCTCGGTGGCCAAGGCCAACCGACGCTGCCGCTCGTTCAGATGTGGCAACAATGCCGAGAAACTGCAGTGGAGTTGGGCAAATCTCCCGGAACCGCCATACCCTGATAACGAGCCCGCGCCTGTAAAGAAGTACCTTGATTCTTGCGCCTTCTGTGAACCCGACACCTCTGGTGGCGAGTCTCGGGCAGGACCTCACCCAGCGCATTCCAGAAACCGAGCGCGTCTTCACCGACGGCCAGGACCGGAGCACGCATCCTTCGCCGCGGCAGTCCCGCAGCGGGCTCGCCCAGGACCGCGGCGACTCGCCGTAACCGTCGGCCATCGCGATCAGCTCCTTCGTGCCGTCCGCGCGGACACCCATGACAACGCGGACCGCGGCCTTCGCTTCCGCCAGGAGAATGCGCAGGTGGATGCCGTCGGCCCAGACATAGACGTAGTCGCTGCCCGGACAGGCCACGCTCGCCGACCGCCTGGTGTTTGGCCTGCCACTGGGCGGTCAGCCGGGTCACGGTGGCCAGCGACGGCCCTGCGGAACTGCCCACGAACTGCTCGAGTGCGGGCACGAAGTCACCTGATGACAGGCCGTGGAAGTAGCGAAGCGGTAGCACTTCGCCGATCTTTGGGGGACTTGCGGGCCCAGGACGGCAGGATCGCCGAGGAGAACCGCTTGCGCTCGCCCGTCGCCTCATCGACGCGCTTGTCGTTGACCCGCGGCGCTCTGACCTCGATCGCCCCTGCCACGGTGGTGACCGAGCGATGCTGAAGCCCCGGCAACTGGTCGCCTTGAGTCAACCAATGACGCCGTGTCGTATCACTAAGTATCTCGATGCCCACCGCGCCGGGCTGCCGATAATGAAGCTCAAGCCCATGCCATCACAGTAAGGCTGACTGCCCGGACTATCATGAGCCACCTGTGCGGTAAGACTTCGTCGCATCAGCCCGCCTCAGCGCCTGCTGAGTCGGCACGCCCCTCGGACCTCGTCGCCATTATGTACCTGCGGACAGCTGCCGGAGAAGCGCCGCCCCACTATCAGGTGCTTGCCGAGGACCTTCTGATCCGTCTCTCAAAGGTGCTGCCACCACGTGCGGTGCCTGACGCCGACGAGATCGCCCACCACTACCGCGTCCCGTATCCCACCACACAGTTGGTGCGCCGCGCGGCACGCACCCGGCTGCGCCCGGCCTCCACACGCCTCCAATGGCACAGTCGCTGCGTCCTGCCAGGCACAACAGTGCGTCGCCGCCGACCTCCGCCACTCGGCCCGAGCTTGCCGCCCGTTAACAGGTCAGCATCGCCCCCGTCAGAAAGCCGCCCTCGCCGAGGTAGGCCTGCTGCCCCGGCCCTCAGTCACCCATGTGCGACATCAACCTGCATTTCCCGGCAGGACACCGACGACGCCACAGGGACATTGCGAAGACTGGGACACACTCGGCAGGCACCGGCGGTTGCATGTCTGCTGGCGACGCCCCGCTGACTCCTGCTGTGTCCTCGGTCCTCTGTGTGGGGTATTGGACGACCCACACAGCCCGGCACGGCGGTACTCAGCCTCGGCCGGCAGCCACCGTGGCCAGGCCTGCCCGTCACCCAGGCCTGGTATCCCCTCAAGACCCTGCCTACAGGGGCTGGTCCTGACATCGTCCGCAGCAACAAGTCTGCAAGCTGGTCAGGCAGTTGCCGGGGCGGCGTTCGCAACGGTAGCCGACCGGCCGCAACAAGGTCCCCTCGATCACTCACCAGTGGCTGCCGAGTGAGCGCCGTTACGGGCGATGCGCACGTCGCTGCGCCGTCCCATCGCCAACGCTTACAGGAACTGTCCACCCGTGGGTCAAAAACCTCGCTGTGCGCGAACAAAGAGATGAGGTCACATGCGGATCGGCCGCGCGCTCACAACGACGGCTGCGGTGGCCATGCTGGCCACCGCAGCCGTCACATCAACGGGATCTTACGCCGCGAGCGGCACGCCCACCCCGTCGCCAGAAATAGCACCCTCTCCTCCCCCCTCCGCCCATTCATCGCCTCCCTCGCCCGCCTCGTCACTGGCACCAGCCGGAACCCCGCATTTCTCTTCGCCGCCCGCTCGATCGGCTCCCACACGCGTACAGCAGCGGCGCACTCGTATCGACCGGCTGGAGTTCAACGACCTCGACCGTGTGCAGGCCCTTGCTCATTGGACGCCAGACAGGATGAAGGCAGCCGGCCGCGGCACGGGGCTTGGGCCCACCGGACCAGGGTCGCGGGCGTGGACCGGGGACGGTCTGGCCACTGTGGGACGGCTCTTCTTCCAGAATCACGAAGGAGTTGACACCTTCTGTTCCGCCACTGCGGTCAGGAGCCGGAACAAATCCGTAGTAATGACGGCTGCGCACTGCATCCGCCGATCTGACATGATTCATGACGCGTATTCGCGCATGGTGTTTGTTCCTGGTTACACCCAAGGGGCCACGCCGCACGGCACGTTCGCGGTCAACACCGCCTATACCGCCAGGTCGTGGCGGGAAGACGCAGCTGAGGACATCGCCGCGCTGACTGTCGACGAGCAGGCAGGCCGACGACTGACCGATGTAGTCGGCGGCCACGACATCTCGTTCGACAGTACCGCCCCCATGCGCATCACCGCGTTCGGATATCCAGCATCGAACCCAGACGCCGGTGAAGTGTTGCGCTACTGCTCAGGTACGACACGGTCTCTGCACACAGATCCCCCGGAGCTGGCGATCGGCTGCGACATGACCGGCGGTGCCAGCGGAGGACCTTGGTTCCGGGATTTCGACCCCGCGCGAGGAACCGGCACCCTCGTATCAGTCAACAGCCACGGCGACGCATTGACCGGCTCGACCATTATGGCCGGCCCAGTGCTGGGCACAACCGCAAGGGAGCTCTACAACACTGCCCAGGCGCAGAGGTTTGCTGATGCGTCGCGTGGTTCCGGCCGCCAGAGCAGCCCAGCAGCGCCAATTCCCCCAACCTCAGCTACTGATGGAACACCGAGTACTTCCCAACCTCAGCTCGCAGAATCAGGGGCGGAGCTGATCTGGTCTCTCCCCATAGCTACCGCTCTGCTCGCCTTTGGGGCCCTGATCAGCTGGACAGTACGCCGGCATGCTCGGCGCCCTCGTAACTGATCACCTCAAAATGAATTCGGTGCGGCGGTTGGGAGTTGAACGCTGCTCGCGGTCGTCGACCGGCCCGCCACCATCGGCTGGCAGTGACGTCGTTTATCGGGCTCTGGCGCAGATCTTGTGGAGCAGTCACAGAGCGTCACTGAAGCAGGATCATCTTGCGGAGGAGTTCGAATCCGGCGCGTCGTAGAGCTGCCTCCTGATCTCTTTCACCCGGTTCGCTGCGCCTTCCGTACCGCCGGAGCTCCAGCGCACGGTGAGTCCGGCGATCACAGCATCCAGGTCGGTGGTGAGCCCGTAGCCGAAGCCAGTGATGCCAGGTACCTTCGTGGCCGGGGCGGTCCTGATCCAGTCCGACAGGTCGACGCCGGCGCGGTGGGCGAGCATGTGGGCGAAGTCCCGTACGAGGTCATGAGTTTGGCGCAGTTCGGGGCAGGCATCGAGGACGGCCTTTGGCGGTTGATCCAGCCGGCGACGGTGCGCACGGACGGCGCATCGCGCGCCGGAACAGGGGCGCTGCGACTGCTCCACGAGATCTGTGCCAGAGCCCGCTGAGCGACGTCACAGCCGCAATCGGCGCCTTTGCCGCTCGCCCGGGCCAGGGGCATGGGCTGCGAAGTCGCCTACCTGCCGGCCTGACCATGCGGCGGATCGCCGTCCTCTACCTCGGCGAGGCCAAGACCGACGCCCGCGAAACGTTCATCATCGCCGACGCTGCCCGGGCGATGCCACACACCCTGCGCTCGCTCGAACTGGACGACGAGACAGTCGCCGAGCTCGATATGATGGTCGGCTTCGACGACGACCTGGTCGGCGACGCGACCAGAGTCGCGAACCGGCCGCACGGCCTGCTGCCCCAGATCCACCCTTGGCTGGAACAAGTGCTGGGACCACGGTTGCAGCACCCGGCTGTCCTCACAATGCTGGAACGGTTCGGATCGGCCGCCATCCTCTTGGCCATGCTCCGAGATGGAACCTATTACGAACCCGGGCAGTCTCAGCTGCCTGATGCTCAGCGGCCGCGCCGCAGACAGAGCAGTCCCGTTCGTCGACCGAGTCCATCACAACCGGATGACCGCAGCGATCGCACGTCCGCATACCCTCGCCCGCCGACGCTCGAACAGGCACGACCATCACTCATGACAGCCGCACTGGCACTGGCACCCAACCACCTTGACCAAAGACGTAGGGGCCCCCGAAAGAAGCCATTCCGACACGGAATTGGGCTGCCGCACCTCGGTGATCGGCGGATACGCACAGAAGCTGCCGAGCTGGTCGACAACCTGCTTGCCGTGTGGACTGAAGCCAACCGTCTGCGGCTCGTCGGTCTACTTCGCCATCGGCACCCACCCACGACGACGAAGGGCTGAAGCCCGGCAGCCGGGGCGCCAAACGTGACGCGACCTGCACCCCGCCAGGACGACCACGCCCGGGTCATGCCTGGGCAGCGGGCAGGGTCACTTCGAAGCGGCAGCCGCCGGGAATATTACGCACGGCTGCACGGCCGTGGTGGGCCTCCACAATGCCGCGGACGATGGCGAGACCAAGGCCGGCTCCAGTTGGGGGCGTACGGGTATGGTTGCCGCGCCAGCCTGTGTCGAAGACTCGCGGCAGGTCCTCCTCGGGAATGCCCCCACAACCGTCAGTAACTGAGACGACAACGCCTTCGGGGCCACGTTCAGCAGCCACTGCGACCGTGCCGTCAGCCGGTGTCCGCCGGATCGCGTTGACCAAGAGATTACCCAGGACCCTGCTCATCTCCTTACCGTCCACCTCAACGGGCACAGACTCGACCTGATCACCGACGAGCCGGACACCGAGTTCGCACGCGAGCGGATCAGCCCCGGCCAAGGCATCCCCGACAAGGTCGTATAGGGAGATCCGGTTGCGGTTCAGGGCGAGCACCCCAGCATGGATGCGGGATAGCGCGAACAGGTCGCTGACCATGAGGTTGAGCCGCTCGACCTCGGCGCGAATCTGCTGCAGATAGCGGTCGGGGTCGGCGGCGACCCCGTCCTCCAGAGCCTCCGCCATAGCCCGTAGCCCGGCGAGTGGAGTGCGCAGGTCGTGTGAGATCCAGGCAACCAGCTCGCGCCGTGATGCTTCCAGGGTTCGCTCCCGCTCCCTGGACACAGCAAGCTTGGAACTCGTCGTGGCGAGCTCGTGGCTGAGGGCGGAAAGTTCGGCGTTGGCGTGGACGGCGGGAGCGGAGAATTCACCCCCCTCACCGAAGGCACGCGCGGCCAGCTGGAGCTCCTTACAGCGGGCGAGGACCCAGCGACCGAGCACCAACGCGGTTGTCAGCGAGACAACGGCAGCCATCGCCACGACCGTCGTTACGACGCTCAGATCATGCCGAGACAGGAACATGGCCTGTGCCACGGCCAGCGTGCCAGCAAGCATCGCAGCTACGGTCACGGCGGCCACTACAACAAGCGAGGTGCCGAAGGAGCGGCGGCGCAGCAGCCACAGCGAAGCCGCGCCAAGCAGCCCAGCCGCGACGGCGCCGCCGAGCGCGAACAGGGCGATCAGCAGGGTGTCGCGCATGTCAGCTTCCCTCATGGCCGGCAGGATCAGCTGCAAGCCCCGCTAGAACCCTCTCGCGATCGACGGGGTCAAAGCGGTACCCCACGCCCCTCACCGTTTGAATGAGCAATGGGCGAGCCGGATCGTCCTCGATCTTGTTGCGTAGCCGACGCACGTGGACGGTTACGGTGGACAGATCGCCGAATTGCCAGCCCCAAACCTGACGCATGAGTTCTTCACGCCCGAAAGCCCGGCGCGGGTGACGCAGGAGAAATACCAACAGGTCGAACTCGCGCAGTGTGAGCGCGAGTTCGACGCCATCTTTGGTGGCACGGCGCGAGGTCGGGTCTACCGTCAGGCCAGCCAGGCCGAGCGGGCGCGCCCCGGCATCGGGCCGCGAGCGGCGCAGCACCGACTCCACTCTCAAGACCAGCTCGCGCGGACTGAACGGCTTGGTGACGTAATCATCCGCCCCGACCTCCAGGCCGAGAACGCGGTCTGTTTCATCCCCACGCGCGCTGAGAATCACAACCGGCACTGATTCATGCGCGCGTAGCCGACGACACACCTCGAGGCCGTTCATGCCCGGCAGCATCAAGTCCAGGACCACCAGGTCCGGCCGGTGGGAGGCAGCGCGGGCCAGCGCAGCCGGTCCGTCCCCGGCTCGGTCGACCTGGAACCCGGCACGATCCAGGTACCCCGCCACCACCTCGGCGACCGTGACGTCATCGTCGACCACCAGAACCCGGGCCCTCGCCTTGCGATCATGCAACTGCTCCATTGCTCCAGAGTCGCATTGTCGCGCTCACACCGCGTTCAATATGAGCATGGACACGTCAGCTCAGCGAGCCGCTGCCCCCTTGCGCCGCATACCGAAGGGGCCAGTTCGTCAAGCATGACGCAGTTGACTGCGTGGCATATCTCAAATTTTTCTGCCTGGGCTGCATCTCCCTCAGACGCATACGGTGACATGGATGGATTCAGCCCGAGCCAAAAGGACAGAAACAGTGGCTGCGCATCCCCAGCTACACCGTGCTGAGGCGACGCGATGTTCTCCGAACTTGAGGAAGTCAGGAACTTCCACGGTGAGCTCTTCGACGGCACATGCAGCGAATGCCCCGACGAGGTCGATGGCTACGCCCCAGAAGTCGCCGCCGGTCAGGCCACCGCAGCGATCACCCCTCAGGCACTGGGCACCGCGGGCAGCCACCCACCTGGAACCTGGACGTGCCTGTGCCGCTTGTGCTGCGACCCCATTGACCGGTTCGACAAACAACGCAGCACCAATCGATGAGCCGGCTCGGTCAACTCGCACGGCCCACTCCCGCATCCCCGGAGTCAGGCCGGCGCGAAGAACTTCTACGCGACTACCCGACCCATCGCACGACGCATCACGAATATCCTGCCCCTACGACCACGTTGAAGCCGAGTTTCTTGTCCACCATGAGCAATTCGCACATCCAGACCGTCGCGTGCCCGCTCCCCCACTATCCGGCAGAGGCGACACGGCCTTCTCATCTCGTGGCCCCTTCACGTCTGCAGAGGGCCGACGGCGAGTCCACGCCCCGCTACCAGCAGATTGCCGAAGACCTGCTGGAACGCCTCGCTGAGACCCTGCCGCCGCGTGACGTTCCCACCACCGGACGGATCGCGCGCTATTATCAAATCCCCTACCCCACCGCACAGTTCGTACGGCGGGCAGCTTTGACCCGGATGCGCCCGCCCATCGGCGGCCTCGGCTCCAGCGGCGCTGCCACGCCACACCGACAGGCATGGCGGCGCGTTGCCGACGACCTGCGCCACCACATCAACGCCGGCCACCTCACCGGCCGGCTTCCCGCTCGGCCAGAACTCGCCGCCCTGTTCAACGTCAGCGTGGACACCGCCAGCAAAGCTGTCCGCTCACTGACCGAAGCAGGCCTCCTGGTCTCGGCTGGCCCACGCGGCACCTACGTGCTCCGTCAGCCCGCTTCCACGGACATGGCCTAGCGCGCCTGTGAGCCAGGACAACCGTTCGGACGCCTGCAGCGGCCATCGCCGCCTGCATCAACCCGGACCGACATGAAGGGGACACCCCGTAATGACGCAGCCACGTGCGGCAGGAACCAACGGATCCATGCCTCTGAAGGGCTACGGCGAGCTGCTTGCCTCTCCACTCGATGAGGCCCAACAGGCCGCCGCTCGCTACCAAGTCGCCGCACACGCACACAACCCGGCAGACCTCCGCCTGCTGTTGTCTGCCCTCGGCCTGAACACCCCCCGACGATGACACCTGCGGGTCAAGGGCGCGTACCTGGCTTTATCGGCACGGGTGGCCCCACTTCTCCGGCTTGGGTTCTAGTCTTCTGAGTCAGGAATTCTGTTCAGATATGTAGGGTTCTCGGGTGGCACGGATGGGGCGACCGAAGGCCTAGTTGACGCTGTCGGATGAGGAACGGGCTGCGCTGGAGGGGTGGGTGCGACGCCGGTCCACGCCACAGGCGTGGGCCCTGCGTTGCCGGATCATCCTGGAATGCGCAACGGGCGCCTCGAACAAGGATGTTGCCGCCAGGCTCGATTCGACACCGCATGCGGTGGGGCGGTGGCGGGCGCGGTTTGTCGAGCACCGAATCGCGGGGCTGGGCGATATGCCTCGTCCCGGTGGACCGCGGACCGTCGCCGATGAACAGGTCGCCGCGGAGGTCAAACGGACCCTGGAGAGCACGCCGAAGAACCCGACGCACTGGTCGACAAGGTCGATGGCCAAGGAGATGGGGCTGTCGCAGTCGACGGTTGCCCAGCAGTTGTGCGGCAGCAAGTGCCGCATGTTCGTCGCCGTGCCAGCCACTGGCGGTGCGCTCTCACGCACGCCGACTTGTCAGCCCCGTTTTCGTCACAGACGCCAGCTGACCTGGCTTCCAGCAATGCCGCCGTCCGATCTCTTACGAAGCCATGACACACCACGTCCAGCAGTCCCCCCGCGTACCTCCGCGCGCCTAACGTCGCAGGCATGCGTGTACTCGTCACCGGCGGTGCCGGCTTCATCGGTTCCCAGATCGTCTCGGCCCTGGATCGCGTGGGCCATGAGCCCGTGGTCCTGGACGCCCTGCTCCCGAGCGCCCACTCCACCGCGCCCGCGGACCTCCCCGCTCCCTTCGTACGAGGTGACGTACGCGATCCCGACGCCCTCGCGCATGCACTCGCCGGCGTCGACGCCGTCTGCCACCAGGCCGCGATGGTCGGTCTCGGCAAGGACTTCGCCGACGCACCCGCCTACGTGTCCTGCAACGACCTCGGCACGGCCGTCCTGCTCGCCGCGATGGCCGAGGCGGGCGTGCACGATCTGGTGCTCGCCTCCTCGATGGTCGTGTACGGCGAGGGGCGCTATCTCTGCGTACGGCACGGAGTGGTCCGGCCGGGCCCGAGGTCCGTCGAGGCGCTCGACGAGGGGCGGTTCGAGCCGCCGTGTCCGTCGTGCGGCGCCCCGCTGGAGCCGGGGCTCGTCGGCGAGGACGCCCCGCTCGATCCGCGCAACGTGTACGCGGCGACCAAGCTCCAGCAGGAGTTCCTCGCCGCCGCGTGGGCGCGCGCGACGGGCGGCCGGGTGACCGCGCTGCGCTACCACAACGTGTACGGGCCGGGGATGCCGCGCGACACCCCGTACGCCGGAGTCGCCTCGTTCTTCCGCTCGGCGCTCGCCGCCGGCCGCGCTCCCCGGGTGTTCGAGGACGGCCTTCAACGGCGGGACTTCGTGCACGTACGCGATGTGGCGGGGGCGAACGTGGTCGCGCTCGCGGCCGTACGCGACCGGGCGGCCGGGTCGCTGCGCGCGTACAACTGCGGCAGCGGCGAGCCGCACACCATCGGCGAGACGGCGGCCGCGCTGGCCGCCGCGCACGGCGGGCCCGAGCCGGTCGTGACGAGCGAGTACCGGCTCGGGGACGTACGGCACGTCACCGCCGATTCGTCGCGCCTGCGGGCCGAGCTGGGGTGGAAGCCGGAGGTCGGGTTCGCGCAGGGGATGCGGGAGTTCGCGCGGGCACAGCAGCGTTAGGAGCCGACCCTGCAGGCGGCCGACAACCACGCACAAAGGCTGCAGCCACCAATAGGACGGGGTGCGGCTCTTCTGCAGGGACCAACCCGCTCAGGACGTCAGTTCGCGGGTTTTGCTCAGTGTGGCTGCTGACGGCGGTCGAGTACTTCGAAGCGGGCTGACCGCTCGTCGAAGTACGAGAGCACGCCCCTGGGCGGCTGCTGGTACTTGTACTATCTCGTAGTCCCCTGCCATGAACGCCTGTACCGAGGCCAAGGTGTCGAACCACCTCAGGGTCATGAACTCGGCGTCGTCTGCCCGTTCGCGCCGGATCAGATCGATCGACAGGAACCTCGGGATGCGCCGTGCTTCGATTCCGGGGATGACCTGCCCCCGGAATCGAAGCACTCGTACGCGTCGGCGTTTTCCCTCGTGGTCCAGCCACGCCACAGACGACAGATCATGGGCGGAGTGTAGGGCGCACTCGCGCGGGTCTGCCCCGGATCAGGCCTGGCTCGGGGGCGTCAGGCCGTGGTGATGCCCTGCGCCGTTGCCGTTCGTGGTCGGACGGCGGATCGTCGTGTCCCAGGACGTGGTCTTGGAGGCGGCGATGGTGTCGTGGCTGGAGGAACTCGATCGGCGGGAGGCTGCCGCGAGGGAGGATGTCGCCGAACTACGGGACCAAGGCGAGGAGTTGACCAGGCAACTGAGCGGGAGGACGGGTTGTCCCGCCTGCACATCACGTGGGAGACGATGACCGAGATCCTGTCCGGCGAGGAGAGGGTCTCGGTTGCCGGGGCGGATGCGGACGCCAGCGAGGCGGAGGTGAAGGAGCACCGGTTGCCGTCGGGGTGCGGATGGTGCCCAGTGGACGCCTGAGCTGGCCATGGGGTGCTGCCGGGTTCGTACCGGGACATCGTGGAGGTCCTGATGGACGCGGTGCATCCGATGCGGGCGCATCACCTGTGTGCCGTGCTGGGCCTGTTGACGGACAAGAGCAAGGTGGAAGGCTTCCGGTCGAAGCTGAAACGGCTGGTCGAGCAGGGCTGGCTGATGGAGGCGGAACCGGGACTGTTCACGCCGCGCCAGGCTCTGGCGGCGACCGGGGATGCGCGGGAGCAGGCCGGGTCTTCCACAGTGGGTCGCCGCACCGATGTGAGGTCGGGCTCTCCTCCCTAGTGTCGAAGGTGCCACCCATTCGTCCGCCTGGAAAGCGAGAGTCCGACGACCGCAGGCTATGCGGCCGCCGCGGCGGCTGACCCCTTTGACCGAGCCACTTGTTTCCTCACTTGTCTCATCGATTCCCTCTCCCGTCCCGAAGTTCTGCTCCTGTCCCATGTACGGGTGAAGGAAGACGCCGAACATGGGGCGAGGGAGCTGACCCGACTTCTCCTGCAGGGCCACTTCGACCTGCGCGCCCGTCGAGAGGAAGCCGAACTGGCGGCACTCGACACCGACGACTGGGCCCGACTCGCCGCGGTCCGGCCCCGGCTGGAGAAGGGCCACCGGCGCCAACTGGCCACCGTGGTCGAGCCGGCGACCGTCACCCGATGCGCGCTGCGTGCCTTGGGCCTTGCCAACTGCTGTCCGACCAACCAGGTGCTGGGGCTGCCGCGCGAGCGGCACAGCCTGGGACTTCGGCGTCTGGTCGTGCTCGAAGCCGCCAACGTTGTGCACCTCGGCGCTGCCCAGTGGGCCTCCACTGCGCCGCGCGCCAGGCGATGAGTAGGACTCGGTGACGTAGCCGAAGAACGCTCGAGCACGACCACTTCCGGCGGCCGTTCCTCCACGGCGCGGTCGACATGATATCCAGCGATGGCTTCGGACACGATCGGATCGCCATCGAATATGAGGAGCTGGGCGCGTTGGCCCCCGGCCAGAGCGCTCGGATTGCGCGGTTTGCTGGGACCAAACGCCTACTTCATCAATGGATGTCGCGAAGCCTTTCACCGGAATGGGCAGTGCGCTGCGGTCAAGCCCGTCACAAGGTCGATGTCCGCACTCCGTAAGGAGCCGAAACCCCTAAATATCCGCATTCACTTCGTACGGTGAGGGCGTGACCCAATCGACGACTCCCTCTGACATGACGCTCCTCGCGCCGCGCGCAGATGTGGTGCTGCCCTGCATGGACGAGGCCGAGGCGCTGCCCTGGGTCCTCGCACGTATTCCGGTTGGCTGGCGCGCGATCGTCGTGGACTACGGCGCGACCGACGGCTCTGCGGAACTCGCCCACGCGCTCGGCGCCCGGGTCGTGCACGAGTCGCGGCGCGGCTTCGGCGCAGCGTGCCATGTCGGACTGCTCGCCGCCGAGGCGGAGTTCGTCTGCTTCTGCGGCTGCGATGCCTCGCTGGATCCAGGTCTCCTGGTCTCCTTCGTTCACCTAATCGCCGATGGATCCGCCGACCTGGTGCTCGGCCGACGCCGCCCTGACTCCAGGGATGCCTGGCCTACGCACGCTCGCGCCGGCAACCTCGCCCTCTCCCGTATGCGGCGCCGCCGCACCGGCCTGCGCCTGCACGACCTTGGCCCACTGCGCGCGGACCGCCGCACGGACCTGCTCGCCCTCGACCTCACGGACCGCCGCAGCGGTTACCCACTGGAGGTGGTGGTCCGCGCCTCGGACGAGTGGTTGCGCGTGACGGAGCGCAATATGCCGTACCTGCCGCGCGCCGGGAAGTCGAAAGTGACGGGCATTTGGCAGAGACCTGGCAGGCGGTACAGGACATGCGCCCGGTATTCGCGGAACCTCCCGCACTACGGGTTTGGCCTGCCCGGGGACCGACGGTTCGGCTCGCAAGACAGGGGACGGACCTGCTCATCCCGAAGGAGCCGACAGTCTGGCTCCAGGACTGATCTCCGACGGCACCACCCTGGCACCAGGCCACACCACCATTCGCAGGCCGCCCGCCGACACCCCGTCAACGGCCGTCCCCTACAACCGGCGCCGCGACACGCCCCAGCCCTGGCTACTCTCCACCCCACTACCACACCATCGGAACTCGTATGACGACTCTCCTCGTAATAGCCAAGTCCCCCTTCCCAGGTCGGGTCAAGACACGGCTGACCCCGCCTTACACGCCGGCCGAGGCAGCCGCGCTCGCCGAGGCCGCCCTCACAGACACCTTGCACATGGCACTCTCCGCTCCGGCCGACCGCCGGATCCTGGTGCTCGACGGTGAGCCCGGCCTCTGGCTACCGCAGGGATTCGATGTCGTCCCGCAGTGCGCAGGACGGCTCGACCAACGCCTGGCCGCGGCATTTGACGCCTGTAGCGGACCCACGCTCCTCGTCGGCATGGACACCCCGCAAATTACCGTCGACCTCCTCGCGTCTGTACAGGAATTGGGTCCGCACGACGCCAGCATCGGCCCCGCCGCCGACGGCGGCTACTGGGCGCTCGGCCTCGGCACCCCGAACGGTGCGGTCGTCCACGGCGTGCCGATGTCGACGTCCGCCACCGGCGCCGTCCAGCGGGCTCGCCTCCACGCGGCTGGGCTGCACGTACGTCTGCTGCCGGTGCTCAGGGATGTGGACACGGCAGCGGACGCACAGGCAGTGGCCGCCGAGGTGCCGTTGAGCCGGTTCGCCACGCGATGGCGCGCGGTGCACTCCGCGGCGCTGCAGCGCGCCGGTGCGGCGAGCTGCTTCGCCTCGCAGGAGCCGCTCCTGTCCCCTCCCCCCACGACCGCAGTGCTGCCCGCGCTCCACCCCACCGGCACCGCCGCTCACTTCAGAGGCCTCTCCCGATGATCAGTTCCACACCCGTCCTGCGTCAGATCGACGCCCCCTGGCACGACGAGGGCCCGTACGCCACCGCGCTGCGCACCGGCCGCGGCCCGCTGTTCCTGCGCAGGGCGGACGGCTGGCTGCTCCCCCTCGACGTGGAGCGCTGGTGCGCCGAGCCGGACGCGGCCGACCGCACGGTCCTCGCCCGCTGCGGACGCGGTCCCGTCCTGGACATCGGCTGCGGTCCCGGCCGCCTCGTCGCGGAACTCGCCGCGCTCGGCCGCCCGGCCCTCGGCATCGACGTCAGCCCGGCCGCGGTCGCCCGCACGCTCGGGTCGGGCGGCAGCGCTCTGTGCCGCTCGGTCTTCGACCCCCTTCCCCGTGAAGGGAGTTGGGGCACGGCCCTGCTCATGGACGGCAACATCGGCATCGGCGGCGACCCAGCGGCTCTCCTCACGCGCACGGCCTCCCTACTTACCTCGCACGGAACGATCATTGCGGAAGCCGCCACGGCGGATGTCGACGAATGCGTCAACGTCCAGATGACCAACGCTGCCTCCTACCTGCCCGGCACCGGCTTCCCCTGGGCCCGCGTCGGGGTTTCCGCCCTGCGGACGTACGCGGACCTGTGCGGCCTGTCCACGACAGAGACCTGGGCCTCCGGCGACCGTACCTTCGTCCAGATGGAACGTCGGTCCTGATGCACGCAGGCCCGGGGCGGACCCCTTTTGAGGGTCCGCCCCGGGCCTGCGTGCATCGGCCTACCTCCTTCTAGCCCGGGCCCACCCCACAGCGGTCGCCCCCGCTATGAACACCCCAAGCAGCGCCATCATCCACAGCCAGTTCCGCAGATAGTTCAGCGGAACCACCGAGGGATTGGCCGCTGCCCCCGGGCGCAGCAGGACTGGCAGGGCCACGGCAGTAACCGAACCCGCCACTATCAGAGCCCCGCGGACCGTTCCACGGGCTCGCACCCCACCCACTAGCAGGCCGATTCCAAGCACGACAGGCACGATGATTCCGTCGTGCAGGACGACCGCGCCGCCCAGCCAGACCGCGACGTCGAGCGGGTCGCGCACCTCCAACAGGCGCCAGACTCCCAGCGCCATGCCGGCAACTCCCAAAGTCCCCAGAACGGTTCGCATCACAATGCCTCCACCTTCGCAACCCACTTGGTCTGCCATACACCGGGACGGTTCGGTGCGATGATCCGCGCCGGGAAGCCGTGGTCAGGGTGCAGCGGCTCCCCGTTGAGTTCCAAAGCGAGCAGGGTCAGCGGGTCCTCGGCGTAATTGCGGCCCATCTCCATCACGCGGTACGCACCGCCCCGCTGGAATGACGTCACCCGCACCCGCGACGAGGCGGGCGCACCGGCCTGCTCCAGGAGGTCGCGGACGCGGACGCCGCGCCACTTCGCCGACTTGCTCCAACCCTCCACGCAGGCAATGGGCAGCTCGGCCTCGTATTGCGGCAGGGCGCGCAGTTCGTCCAAACTTAGCGTGAAAGGCTGCGGCCCTCCGACCTCCAACTTCCAGGTGGCCAGATCGACTTGGTCGGCACCCGCCGCGACCGCCGTCTTGTTGACCGGCAAGCCCTGCGGCCCGTAGTTGGGATGGCGGGGCGCGAAGAGATCGAGGCTCCGCAGCGGTGTGAATGATTGGCCAGCCGTCGTCAGCGTCACGGCACCGACCGCCACCGCGACGCCGTACAGGAACGACCGTCGGTCGGCTCCGTCACCGATCTCCAGGGTGGCTGCGGACTCGCGCCGCCAGTGTGACGAAATAACCGGCAACTTGACCGCGATGTGGAGCAGCAATGCCCCGATGAAGAGCCAGGACACAGCGAAGTGCACGGGCACGAAAGAGAAGGGCCACGGATACCATTGCGCGGTGTTGAGCAGCCCAGTGAACAGTTGGAAAACACCGGTCGCTACGAGCGCGGCAACTGAGATCCGCTCGAGCCCGTGCCACACGTTGCGTACAGCCGGCCATTCGAAAAGCCGCGGAAACACCGTCCACAGTTTGGCGAACAGCAGCGGGATCGCCGCGATACCGCTCGCAACGTGCAGTCCCTGATTGAGCCGGTACCCCCATGAGGGCCGGCTGGGCAGAATGTCGATGAGCCAGCTACTCGGGTGCTGCACGTAGTGGCTGACCGTGCCAGTCACAAAGCAGACGAGAACGGCACCACCGAGCCAGCGGCCGACTACGGTCGCGGTGCGTTTGTCGTGCAGTCTGCCCTTGAATGCGGGCAGCAGGCGATGAAGACGCTGCACGATAAGCGTCTCCCCCTCGGGGCCCGTGGCGCCGGGCCGCAGATTGCCCCGGCCGCCTTCGGCGGCTGATTCTTGCATGGAGTTCATGCCACTATGACACCCTCAGAACGACCCAAATGGGGCCCAGGACGCCTTACGGTTCCCGAACGCCGCCCTTCGAGTCAGGAACTCCTTACAGTTCCCGGACACCGCTCGCACCACCCTCCCGTTTCCCCTCTCAGCCTGCGACGGTCGAACGGTGATCATTCGCGCTCTGCTGCTCCCCACCGCACTGCTCGCCGCGCTCGTCGCCGCGCTCACTGTGACGCTCTCCCAGGAGGACAGCTACTTCACCGCCCCGGGCACGCTCTCCCTCTGGTACGGAGCGTGCTGGCTACTCTTCGCTGCCGCGGTGTTCACGCTACGCAAGGTACCGGCGCGGCACGCGGCCGGTCTGATCCTGGCAGGTTCGGTCGCAATCGCGGCCACAGGACTTGCGGGACCGCCGCGCACCAGCACCGATTCCTACCGCTACGCCTGGGACGGTCGCGTCCAATCGGCCGGCATCTCACCGTACGACCATCCGCCGGCAGATCCAGCGCTCGCGTCGTTGCGCGACGAGTGGCTGTTCTCGAGCGGGGCAGTCTGCGTGGAGCAGCGCCGCGCGAAGATCGACGCAGACACGTGTACGCGTATCAACAGGCCTTGGGTGCACACTATTTATCCTCCTGTTGGCGAGCTGTACTTCCTGGCCGTCGATACGATCTCCCCCACCGGCGCGCGCCACAAGCCGCTGCAAATCGGCGGCGCCCTGCTGTCCATCGGCGTGACGGGTGTCCTCCTGGCGGCCCTGCGCCGACGGCCCTGGCACGCCGCGCTCTGGGCATGGTGTCCGGCAGTCTCTATCGAGGCGGTCAACAACGCGCACGCGGACGCCCTCGGCGTCCTGCTCACGGTCGGCGGTCTTGTACTCCTCGCCCGCAACCACGTCAACGGCAGCAATGGCCACGCCCGCCTGGCTGGCGGCGCGCTGCTCGGCGCGGCCACGGCGGCCAAGCTGCTGCCGGCAGTGGCACTGGCAGGCGCGCTCGGCGGTGTCCGCAGATTCCGCGACGCAGTCCGACTGGTGGCCCCCGCCCTGACCGTCCTCGCCCTCGCCTATCTCCCGTACCTGCTCCTCTCCGAGCAGTCCGTGTTCGGCTACCTCAGCGGCTATTTGGAGGAAGAGGGCTACGACAACGCCTCGGGCAGCGACCGCTTCGCTCTCCTGCAGCTGCTGCCGCTGCCCGATGCGTGGCTGCTGCCCGTGGCCATGCTCGGCATGCTGGTCGCCTTCGCATATGTGATCGTCAAGGGCAGCGCCGAACGCCCGTGGCACGGTGCCCTGCTGCTCACCGGAACAGCGTTTCTCCTCATGACCCCAGGCTATTCCTGGTACGCCCTCCTGTTGATCGCTCTCGCCGCGTTCGAGGGGCGCTGGGAGTGGCTCGCGGTCGCGGTCGCGGGAGCAGCGGACTACGTGACGGATCGGGCGGTACCCAACGACACCTTGGCAGTGGGGACACTGGCGTACGGGGTGGCGGCGATGGGCGTCGCGGCCGCCAGTCTGTACCGGTCGCGGGCCTCCCGCCGGACTCCTGCGCCAGATGCTCCACAACCGGCTCCCCCGACTCAACCAGAACGCCCAGCTGTGCGGGGCCGAGCAGCTCGATGAACTGCCGCCATGCAGATGCGACAACATGGGGCGGCGCGTCGACTCCGAGAGGTGCGCCCCATGCTCCGGCAGGGCGATGACGGTTCTTTGACCATACGGCCAAACCGCTGCTGGTCCTGGGCACACTGATTGCCGCCCTGCTCGCCTCGCTCGATATCACCACCACGGCACTCGACATGGCGTTCGCGGGGACGAGGACTCCCCACAACTGTGCACCGCGCGGCACCGGCCGCCACTGACTCCACTCTCAACGCTCCCGACGGTGGCCGCCGTCTGGGTCTTACCCAGCCGTCAGAGGCAAGGAGCGGCGATGGCATCAGCGAGGCTGGCCAACCCGCGGCAGCCGGCCCGACGGGGACACTCATCGGCACCAACGACCATGTGTAGCCGGTCACGCCGACTGCGGCGGGTTGACGGTCTCGTTCCACCTCTATCTGCAGGTGCCGTGACTGACTCTGTCTACGAGTAGCGACAGCGTTTGACGGTCAGTTCTGGCAGCGGCCGGTGACGGCGTGACGTGATGTCG
>NZ_JACTVJ010000043.1 GCF_014493765.1 Streptomyces polyasparticus | reverse complement strand
ACATTCCATGGCCCACCAAGCAGGAAACGCTGCCAGAACTCACCGACATGCGCTGTCACTTACCGCCGACAGAGCCACCTGGCCCTGCGCGTCATCCACCCCGCCGACGACCGCCTCCTGCTCGGCGGAGCGCTCGAGGCCGCCTGGGAGATACTCACGGGCGCGCCCCCGGCTGGTTGGTCGACGACCGAACCCGTCAACCTGCCCTGGTCACGCCGGCAGTTGACCGACCTGGCCCGCAGCCGCGCCCAAGAGAGGGCTGGCAGTTGGCTGACCGCAGTCGGCCATCCTGACCACCCGGCGATCGCAGCCACCCACATCGTCCACACCGACGCAGGCGTCGAAGAGCGAATCACTCTCGCCGTTGGCTGCGAAGCCGGTCAGACCTCGCCCATGGACAGGATCGAGGAACTGGCCGAGACGCTCGCCACCCGGCACCCTCTGGCGACGATGCTCACCCAACTCCGTCCGGGCCGCGCCGACCTGACCACTCCAGCCCACTTCGAGCCACCACCGATTCCGGTGTCCGTCACCCTCGGCCCCGACGCCGTACGCGAGGCGGGTCTGGCACACGTCCGCCAGGCGCCGGGCATCCCGGCAACCGAGTTCGGCTCCACCAGACGGCCCGCGCTTCACTACACCCTGGGCAACGGCACCGACCCCGCCGCGTGGAAGCAGCTCAGGACCCTCAACGAGCATCTCAAGACCAATACGTGACACGGACGGCACGACGCACCGCTGCATCCCGACGCCACATCAGAACGAGACAGCGGCCGTCACCACCAGCGAACCCGCAACATCCGCCGTCGATGATCCGGCTTCCCATGTTTTGCGGCTCCTGCCGGGGGCGCTGGCTCTGACCAGCACCAACGCCCCGGAGGGATCTTCTCCTCCAGGGCGTTTCGCGCGTCTGACGGCAACGCTGACGGCAACGGCTAGATCACTCCTCGCTCAGGAGCGTCCCGAGCTTGTTCAGTGCCTCGCGCTTCTCGGTCATCTCAGCGTGCGCATAGATGTTCATGGTCACGTCCAGCGCACTGTGCCCGACGATGTCCCGGACGATGTGCGGCGGGACGCCGAGGCCGAGCAGGAGCGTGACGCAGGTGTGCCGGAGATCGTGGAATCGGACCGGCAGACCGAGCCGCTCGCGGATCGGATAGAAGTGCCGGTTCAGGTTCCGGGGCTCGATCGGCGTACCGACGCGAGTCGTAAAGATCAGGCCCGAGTCCTTCCACCTGTCACCAGCCTCGCGACGTTCGACCTCTTGGCGCTCTCGGTGATCGCGTAGCGCGTCGACGCAAACGGCCGGCAGGGGCACAGGGCGTTCCGATCGGCGAGTCTTCGGCGCGGTCAGCGTCAGCTCACCGTTCACGCGCTGGAGCGCGGTGCGAATCTCCAACGAGCCACGTTCGAGATCGACGTCTGACCAGTGGAGGCCGAGCAGTTCGCCACGGCGGAGCCCGAGGTAGAGGGCCAGGACGTACGCGGCATGCAGCCGGTTGTCCTTCACCTCGGCGAGCAGCTTCCTTGCTTCGGCGACCGACAGGCCGCGCCCAACTCGATAGCGGGGCGTCTGGACTTGGACCAGCTTGGCGACGTTGCGCTGAACGAGTTCCTCGCGGACGGCATGCTGCAAGGCGTTGCGCAGCACGGCGTGCAGGTACTGGACCATACGCGGCGACAGGTGGCGATCACAGCAGACCTTGGGCGTAGCAGCGCAGCAGCGGCGCTTGGCCGGAGGACGAGCCGCGTCCCTGCCCTGTGCGCAGCACTGACAAGCCTGCCGAGCCCAGTCGAGGAAGAGGCGGATGTCCTTGGCCGAGAGCCGGGCCAGCTTCTTCTTGCCGAGCCTCGGGACGATGTATGCGTTCACGCACTTGCTGTAGCTGTAGACCGTCGACGGCCGGACCTTGTGGCGGACTACGTGATCGAGCCAGTACGCGAGGTAGGTGCCGAGCGACTCGGTGGTGTCGGCTGCTGGGATGTGCTGATCACTCTTCGAGAGCATCTCGGTGAGCTTCTGCCGCGCCTCATCCCATGTGCTGCCGTAGACACGGCGCCGCTTGTAGGTGCCGTCCGGCATGAGGACGTAGGCAGCACCTTCGTATCGACCGTCCTTGCGGCGGTAGATCGTTCCCTCTCCGTTGGGGTTGCGCTTGGCCATCAGTCCTCCTCTGCGATCCGGTCGCGGATGTAGGCGTTCAGGGCGTCCGCTGGTATACGCCGACAGCGGCCATCGGTGATCGAGACGAGGCGCTTCGAGCGGATCAGGTCGTAGACCTTGGAGCGTCCGTACTTGAGTCGCGCCATGACCTCCGGCACGGTCAGAAGCTCGGCGGGGGCGGTGGTCATGCTGCGACTCCTTCCTGGACGCGGGTGGGCGCGTGGGCAGCGGCGAGCCATTCCTCACCGCGAGACAGGCCCACTCCGGCGTAGGTCCAGTGGGCAATGACGAGGGTGGTTTCCTCGGCTGCGAATTCGGCCGGCACGGCGCCGTGCTCGCGCTGAGCGTTGAGCGCCTGCTTGCGTTGCCAATCGGCGCGCGCTTGGCGGAGAGCACCGAGCGTCGTGGAATAGCGACGGGTCTTGGTGGAGAAATGGCCGCGGAAGCCGAGCATGTGTGCCCACTGGCGAAGTCGGAGTTCTTCGAGCTCGGGCCGTGCGCCGAGGTACCAGGCCATGCGGATCAACCGGCGAGCGTGCTCGCTGATGCGGAGCTGGGCGAGTTCGGCGAGGAACTTGAGCGGCCGGTCCAGGGTGCCTGTGGTGGTCTCGGCTCCCTTGGTGGCGTACTTGGCGATGTACGCGGCGACCGCACGGTCAGTCAGTTCGGTGCCCCCGTCAAAGTCGGCCGAGCGGATCGGGCGAATATCCAACTGGGTGCCGAACGCGAAGGAGTGCAGCCTGTTCCCAAGTTGCGGCCCCGGGGCCTCAGCCGCCCGAGCAGCTGCGCGGATCGCGTCGGCGAGGAGTTCGGCACTGGCCCAGTTCGGCGGAGGGGTGTCTCCCCCGTCGGGCCCGTCAAGGCGGATCACCGCGTGGAAATGCACTGCGCCGCGGCGCTGGTACTCGGCAACCTTGGCGAAGGACACCCGAGCGCATTCCGCGAAGGCGCGGCGACTGAGACCAGCTCGCTTAGCGACTTCGCGGCGCAGGTAGATCGTGAATCGCGCCCAGATCTTCGATGCGTGAGCGTTCCAGAGGACGGCGGCCTCGTAGTCGTACGTGTCGGGGTCGAGTGGTGTGCCCAACTCAGTTGCGTCGGAAGGGTGCTGAGTGCCGCAGCGGCAGCGGCCAGAGGTTGGGCGGTTGTGGACTGGGCCGAAGGACGGGGCGGTGAACGTTGCGAACACCCGGGGGTGGGTGGCGACTCGCTCGGGGGTGCCCTTGCCGCCCTTGAGGCCCGCGGTGATGAGCTGGTAGGTGTCGCGACGGTAGGTCTCCGCACAGGCTGCGCAACGGGTGGCGCGGCGGTTGTTACAGCGCACCAGAAGATTCCCGGCGGGCAGTTCGTGGCCGTGGGTCTCGGAGAGGAGCTCCCCGGTGCCGGGGTGGATCTCGGTGCGGTAGCCGTCGAGACGGACCGGATTGGTGCAGCCTCCCAGCCCTTTGAGTTGGCGGATCAGGCCAGGCAGGTGACCGAGTTCGGCAAGGTCAGCCAGGTCTCTTAACGCTCGGGGTGCGGTCTCAACCGCGGGGGCGGTCACTGGGCGCCCCCGGCGAAGACAGCGGTGGCCGCGGCGTCGAAGAGGGTGCGCAGCGGGGGCAGGGTGCCGGTTCCTTCGCAGCGCTTGCAGTGCGCGGTGATGGTGTTGAGGTGGCCCTGCCGGTTGCGGCCGCCCAGGGTAATGGCGACGGAGGCGAAGCCGTCGCAGTCCGGGCAGATCCGGGCAGCAGGGTTCTGGTGGTCGGGCATGATGTGGGTTCCTTCCGGTTGTTGAGATCGGGCAGGGGCCGGGCGCCGGGACGGCGGAAACTTGGCGGTGGAAGCCGTCCCGGGGCCGGTCAACGTCGTTGCGATGGCGGCGGGGTGAGGGCTGAGCGCAGGGCGAGCGCGACGACGGCGAGCGAGGCGCCGACGAGCACGACGGCGAGGAGCATCGAGACCAGGACCACGCCGATCACCACGACGCCGACGGTTCCGGCAGCGGCAAGGGCGATCACGGTGCCCGGGCTCATCCCCGTACGAGCCAGAGCCGCGGGAGCGGTCGCCGGGGCGTGCGGGTGATGGCAGGCGCAGGGCGCGGGTGCCTGAGCGTGGTGGACCGTCGGGGTCTGGCCGAGGGTGGTGATGACCGGGATGATCTCGCCGGTCGGGGTCGGATTGACGGGTACGTGGGGCTTGAACATGAGCTGAACTCCTTCCGGATGGTCAGGGGTTGGTGATCTCGACGCCGGATTCGGTGCCGGTCTCTATGGCGGGGGCGAGGAAGCTTCCAGCGATCAGGTAGCCGCCGATCAGCAGGACCAGCACGAGCCAGAGCGGCGGGCGGGCGAGCTTGACGCCGATCACGGCGACGACGGTGATGAAGAACCAGAACGGCACGTCCATGACGGATCTCCTTCGAGGTCAGATGGGGTCAGCGGACGCGGCAGCGGTGGCCTTCGGCGGCGACGTTCGCGGCGGCGACGGTGACGTATTCGCCGGACCAGCCGCAGCGCTCAGCGCCGCAGGCGGCGATGTAGGTCATGTGGCCGTCGCGGTCCTGACCGGTGCCGATGGTGATCGGGCCGACCTGGCGCAGCTTGCGGAAGATCAGATGCAGAGGCATGACAGGGCTTCTCCTTCGGGATTCAAGTGAGTTGGGCCGCAATGGCGGACGCCATCGGGGCGGGGACACCGAGGCGGGCGCACAGGGTGTCGGTGTCGATCGGGGTGCCGGTGCGGGCACGGTGCGCGTCGGCAACCTTGCGGGCGTGCTCCACCAGCGCGGGCGGGACGTTCACCGTGGGCTTGGCCGGGGGCAGTTCTGGGGCCGGAGCGGGCGTGTCGGCAACAGCCGGGGCGGGCTCGGGTGCGGGCTCGGCGGGGGTGACGGATTCGGCCGGCACGGTGCTCGCACGTTCGGGCTCGGGGTCGGTGCTGTGGGCGAGCAGGGTGCCGCCGAGGAACGCGAGCGCGGGCCATCCGGCGACGAGGAACCGCAGCCAGGCCGGGGCGTGTTCGAGGTCGAGGAAACCGGCGGTGGCGACGTTCGCACCGAGCGAGGCAAACAGCGCGATCAGGAACCAACACCACGCCAGCCGAGGCGTCCGGCCCTGGCGGAGTCGGCGCCATGCGGCGACGAGGAGCAGGTCGACCGAGATCGGGTAGGCCCAGGCCTTCCAGCCGTGCTGTCCGGCGGCTTCGGCGATGTCGTGCAGGTGCGCGAAGGACAAGGCCCCGGCGATCACGGCCTGAACAAGTACGGCGTCGAAGCGGAGCGAGGTGCGCATGGCGGGGTCCTCCTTCCTTGAGGGGTTGGGGCCGTGCCGGGCGGGGCTCACGGGGTCCTGCCGCCCGGCGACGGCGGGTCAGGTGGTCGGGGCTTGGCCAGTGCCGAAGCACTTCAGGCACATGCCGGTCTGGTGACCGACCGTGCGGCGCTTGCGGCCGACCTGAACCGGACGGGAGACCTCTCCGGTGCCCTTGCACGGTTTGCACTTCGGCGCAGCGGGGCGCTTCCTGGTGGCCATGGCGCTCACCCGGTGGCCGGGTAGGTGTGGCCAGTGGGCGGGTAGACCGCCGGGTCGTGCGCGAGGAACAGCGAGGCGTTCAGGCCGAACGCCAACACGTCGATGAACTCCTCGTCCGCGTCCGGCTCGTTCGCGTAGTCGTCCAAGACCGCGATCATCGAGGCGGTACGGACCAGGTCGTTGCAGGTGGCGCACATGGCGTGCTCCTTCTCGGGTTTCGGGCATGGCTCGGGTAGGGACCTGGCGCGAAGCGGTCACGCCGACCGTGAAGCGGAGATTGATCAGGCCGTGGCGGGAGCCTCAGCCGGGGCCGCAGGCACCGGGGCCTCGACCGGCTTGACCGGAGGCAGCACGGGCCGGAACGCAGCGAGTTCGGGAATGTCCGGGGTGAGGTGCGCGTACTTGTTGCAGGCATTCACCGCGGACCGCATGGAGGCATGGGGTGCGCGGACACGGACCCAGCCGCCGGTGGAGTAGCCGACCACGGCCATCCCGGGCCGGTCGTTGGGGATCTGCGTGGTCGCGAACACCGCATGCGCGGAGATGTCCCCGAACGCCATCTTCGCTGAGGATTCGTCGTTGACCCGGTGCGCGGTGCGGCCGGTCAACTGGGCGCGCAGCATGGTGATCCCATTGCCGAGCTCGGAGCCGAAGCGCTGCCCGTAGATGTCCACGTAGATCCCGGCAGCACGGCCGAGCTGCACCAGCCGGACCAGCGCAGTGACGATCCGGTCCCGGCGCTTCTCCTCCGCCTTCGACGCGAACAGCGTCAGCTCAGCCACTTCGTCGATGGTGAGGACGACCGGGTCCGGCCGCAGGTGCTCGGGCAGGCCCCAGATATCGGCGGTGATCTCCGCATCGGGGATCTCCGCGCTGACCCGCTGCTCGGCACGGATGACCTGGTAGATCGCGTTCATCCGGTCTACCAGCGCTTCCAGCAGCGCCACGGCGTCATCAGGGTTGTCTGCGAGGGCGGAGAAGCGGCGGGCCATCGGGGCGAGTTCGACGCCTTGCTTGCAGTCGATGCCGACCAACGCGACCTTCTGCGCCGCGAGTTCTTTGATCAACTGCCGTTGCGACACGGACTTGCCGGACTTCGTCGCCCCGAGGTGCAGCGAGTGCGGAGTCTCCTTGTAGTCGCGGTAGTGGACCGTCCCGTCCTCACACAAGGCGACCGGGACACGGAGCTGTGAGCACTCGACTGTGGCGGGCATCTGGACCCGCTTGAGGACGTCGTAGCCGGTCATCACCAGCTCCACCACGCCCGGGCCGATCTCCTTCGAGACGACCTGTTGCACGGTGAAGGAGTGCCGCAGTCGGTCAGCGGCGGCGGAGAACTCGAAGGCATCCTGCCCTGGCTGCATCTTCAGACGGAGCCGAAGCCCGGTCCGCGTCGGTCGCAGTCGCAGGATGCGCGGGGTTCGCTGCCGCGGTATCTGCCACTTGAACACCCGGGCCAGCCACAGCCGCCACCGCGGAGGCGGAACGGTGAGCTGACAGGCATCCATCACGGTCGCGTAGCGGACCAAGACCCGCAGCATCGCGAACGTGGCACCGAAGCTCAGCCAGTACCAGGCCGGACGCTGCCACCGAAGCAGCACCGCCAACGTGGCGACCAGGACCAGGGCGATCAGCCATAACGTCGCGGACATATCCGTCAGCCCTCAGCCTGCGACGGGTCGAGGATCGCGACCGCGCGGAAGGCGATGCCGAACCGCTTCTCGCCGTTGAACGTATTCTCCCAGTCCCGAGCGCGCAGGCCCACGACCTTGACCGGCTGGCCCATGGTCAGGCCCTCGGGGATCCCGGTCTCCGGGATCGAGACGGTGTAGAGGCTGGCCTCGCCCTCGTCGGCGATCATCAGCCCGACCGTCATCATCTTCGCGTTGGTCTCGCGGTCCACCGCGATCTCACCTGTGTCCCGACGTACGAGCTTGTATTTCGGCTCAACTGCCACGAATACACCGGCAGTTGACGTATCGACCTTGAATGAAGGCATGATGGAAACTCCCTGATGTTGGGGCGGAAGCGGCGACTTGCTTGGCGGTAGGGCGCCGCTTCCTGCGTTGACTTGCGGGAGTCCTGCGACAGCACCGCAGGACTTTCGGTTCCCAACTGGTGCGTACCAGTAGCGTGCATCTGGTGCGCACCAGTTGTCAACCGCTGTCGCGCTCGGCTTCTGAACTCGCCTTCCTGCGACGCTTCTAGAGAACCGCGCCTTTCAACGCCCCGGTAGCCAACAGGACTTAACAGTGTTTGCTGTTAACCCCTGCCGACCTGCGGCAATGTGGGGCATCCTGCTGTGAAGGGCTGATCCACCCATGGGTGCGAGGCGGTAATGGTGTCCAACCGGCTTCGGCAGATCCGAGATGCGCACGAGTGGTCGCAAGAGCGGCTCATCCGCGAGATCGAGCGGTACGCGCGCCAGCACCTGCTCACGATCGGCTCCACCGCCAGCCTGCGGGTCTATGTCTCCGAGTGGGAGAACGGCAAGCGCACCATCAGCGAGCGGTACGCCAAGATCCTGCGTCCTGTGCTCGGGGTGACAGACGAGGAGCTATTCGGCCGACAGAGCCAGCTGACCGTGCCAGAAGTCGGCGGCTACGAGGAGCTCGTAAGCCGGATCGACTCGGCCCGCAACGTGAGCCTGACCATGGTCCAGACGTTCATGGACCAGACCGAGCTCCTGCGTACGGTCGACCGACAGATGGGCGCCGCGGCACTCGTCGACCAGATGAACGGCCACCTCACCGCTCTTGAAGACGCGCTCACCTTCGCCGTGCTACCTGAGACCAGACGTCCAGTTGCGACGGCGCTGGCAGGAGCCGCAACGCTCGCAGCGTGGCAAGCACTGGACTCCGGCGGGGTCGAACGCGCCTGGCGACACTACGAGTTAGGCAAGCGTGCTGCGCAGGAGGCAGGCCAGCCCATGTACCTCGCACACGCCACGGCAGAACAGGCCTACGTACTGCACGATGCCGGGCGCCCCGAGCTTGCCGTAGAACTCTCCCGTGAAGCACAGCGGCTTGGCGGCACTCAGGTATCACCGCGGTTGCGCGCGTGGCTGTTCGCGGCCGAGGCCGAGCTCTGCGCGAAGGCAGGCCTGCCCGACGATGCCCGCCGAGCCCTCGATGCAGCGGTCGCCAGCCTGCCGTCGGGTAACGAGCCCCGCGACCCGGACATGTTGAGCATCTTCCTGAACAACGGCCACCTGGAGCGCTGGCGCGGAAACGTGCTCGCACTGCTCGGTGACGATGACGCGCTGGACAGCCTCTATACGGCACTGGACGCAGCCGACCCGACGTTCATCCGGGCCACGTCCGGTCTGCGATGCGATCTCGCCCAGGCTCACCTGGCTCGGGAGGAGTACGCACAGGCCGAGGAGCACCTACAGCAAGCGCGGATGCTCGCGAACCGCACGGGATCCGTACGGCACCGTCGCCAGATCGATCAACTCACTGATCGGCTGTAGCAGCCGACTGTCGGCGCGACGCCAGGAGATGAAGCAGGCCCACCAACGTGCCGGAGCCGAGGAGATCGCCACGCGCCATCAGGCCGGGGATGTCCGAGAGCGGCACCCACTCAACGTGCCCGGACTCCTCAACGTCGGTGGGGTCGCCTACATGCTGCGCGCCGCGTCCGATGTAGATCTCGTGCGGCGAATCGACCATCCCCACCATGGGTTGGTACGTGACCAGATGCTCAAGGTAGTCCGGCCTCCAGCCGGTCTCCTCCTCGAACTCGCGCATGGCGGTCGTGTGCGGATCCTCGCCCTCGTCGACGATGCCGCCGGGCAGCTCCCAGCCCCACTTGTCGGCGACGAAGCGATAGCGCCAGAGCATCAGCACTCGGTCTTGGTCGTCTAGGACGGCAGAGATCGCGACGTGATGCAGCCGTACAACGTGGTGCTCGAAGCGCTCAACGCCCGGCGGCTCAACGTCGACAAGATTCAGCTTGACCCAGCGGTTGTCGTACACCGTGCGCTCACCGTGGATCTGCCACGGCTCCAGCGGTCCGGGGTTCTTGGTGCTGACCTCTTGGCCGGGCACGCGGTATGAGCTCCGAGCGTGACGCTCGAGTACGTTCTCGTCGACCAACCGAGCCAGCACCACACGCAGTTGCGTACGGCCGATGCCCAGATCGGTCTCCAGCTTGCGCTCAGACGGGATCTTCTCGCCAGCCTTGTACTCCCCGGACGCCACACGCTCGCGGATCGTTCGGTACGCCAACGCCGACTTCGGTCCCATCCGTTGAGCACACTCCCTGAGTCAGATGAACTGGACCGCACCAGCGTAGCCGTCGCGCCTGACAGCCGACAGTGCACGATCACTCAGAGCCGCGGACGACCGGGGTTGGTAAAAACCTTCTCTACGGGTTCAAGGCTCGCTGCGCTCGCTGCCCGACCCGTGTGTTCGGGCACCACAGATCATCGCCAACCCGACCGCCGCACACGCCACCTCGGGAATCAGAGCAGCATCCGGCCCGCACGACACCGCCCCGCGATCCGACCTCAAAAAGGGGAAGGACAAGGGGAGGAATCGGCCGGCACACCCGCTCAGGAGCGCTCCGCACCCCTTTCACCCGGCTGCCTGAACAGGGTCAGGTCGAATCTGAAGGGGATCCGAGGGCCGCGCACAGCGCGGCGGCGCCGACGTGCGGCGCCGCCCTGCCTCCATGTCTTCGCCACCGGCTGGGCACCGCCGCCCGCCGTCGCCACACGCAGCGGCCAAATACCAGCACTGGGCACAGGAAACGGAAGCACCCAGCGGGACAGGCAACAACGCGTTGTCACACCACAAGAGGCCGGATCGCGGGGCGGTGTCGTACCGGCCGACGCTGTCAGATCCCAGGCGTCCATACGGCCCGCTGATTCAGTACCGCCACGAGCACAGCAGCAGCCTCGTATGGGAAACCCCGTCGTGGCTGGGGCGGTCGGTTCCACGGCTTTACGCAGCCACTTTGGGGCGAGCCTCGAAGATCTTGGCCCCAACGTCGTGCTTTAACGGGCAGGTCAACAGACTGCCCGACTCGCCATCAGCTTACGAGGCCAAGATCACTCGCCCCAAAGCAGCTCCAGCCCAAAGCCGCTCCACCGACCCATTCGTCGAGCGACGCAATGAGACGTGTGAAGGTACGAGCGCGTACGAGAAGATGCCTCGTCGGACTCGGCAAAGAACGCGCAGAGCATCTTGGGTAATCAGGATCTAAGGCAGCGGATGAAAACCGCCAGGTAGCAATTGTTCATCAGATACCGGAACCACCGCAGCCCATGATTCACTCACGATCTTCTGACCGGCCAACAATTCAGGGAGTCCAACTCCAGGACCTACCGGAAGGTCTTTGACTCCCGCAATAACAACCACTGCGCCATTTTCAAGGACCGCTTCACGCCATTGGGAGAAGAATTCTCTCTCCTCAGCTGAAACGGCTCGAAATCCAGCAAGTAGCGTCAGGTGAGGGTCGCGCTCCCCTGGTCTAACCAGGTCGATGTCGCGTTCAGACAGACTGGCAACCATTCCAGTCGCCACAGGGATATGATCTGCAACCTCCAGGTAGGTGAACCCAAACGCCTGCGCACCGCCGTGAGGCGTAAGGTTCCAGATCGGCATATAGGCTACAGGTAGCGGAATATCAAAAGCTCCCGGCATTAAGAGGGACCATTTCAATGCGCCCCCTCCCACTCCTTTCCATGCCACGATGCCGGCTGATAGATGTCCGTTGTCGCGAGCTTGCCTCAACTCGGCTGCGCGCTCTTCTGTGCCGTATGAGGCGATGTCCCTACCTTCCGGTATTCGGACTCCCAGTGGGGCACCATGAAAGACTGTCACATATCCCATGTCGGCAACGGCAGAAATCCACGAAGGGTCAACATCAATGACACCCTGAGCAACAATTTCTCCATCCGGATCCCTCAATATAAGCCCTGTTTCCGTTCGCCAAATACCCCACCCCTCTATTGTCTTGAGTTGCCAAACGGGCCCGACCATGCGGCCGAACCCGCCACTGATCAAGCGTTCCGTTCTGGCCTCATACATGGCTCCGGTTGTCGTATCCTTCGAAACCATTACCCGGTGTGGCTCCAGCAGGAGGACTGGAATTGGCTCCATGCTGTTGCTTCTGACATTTGCTCCAAATATGGGGTTGTCCATATAGGTGGCCATGAAAGAGACTTCTACATCTGTCAGGAAATCATTGAGCATTTCGATTGCCTCTCGAGTCCCTCCCCTTGCATACCCGGTTCGCACACCAGGCTGCGGGACTGTCGACCTACGCTTCCCGAAGCTACTTCGAGGTTTCCTCGGTTTCCGCTTCTTGCTCATCGAGCCACCTCACCTCTGGGGTGCCGGATTCAAAATCGATGTGGCATCAGTCTCATCGAAGATGCGAATAAGGGCGGGACCGATTTCTCGAATTCTCATGGAGGCGTCATGCGACACTTGGAAAAGTTCATCGACACGATCTCGGTCTTGAGGATTCGACAAAAGGGTTCGCTGACGACGAAGCTCTCTCCGCGCTTCATCTAGATTGTGATCGATCAGATCCACGAGGCGCATGGCATCTGATTTTCCGATACTCCGATGCGCGAGATCATTGCGGAGGCGACGGACATTTACGCGAGCTACATTCAGGTAAGAAACGGCCATTACCGGGCCCCGCTCGTGCGACTGAGAAACGGCCGTCAACGTATCGAAAACTAGGCCGAGATCTCCGTATACATGTGACAACGAGCCGAGCTGGTCATCACTTGTACTCAATGGCGGGAAATCTGTACTGAGTGTTTCCGCTCGCCATGTAGCTCGTGGGTCCATTCCGGAGACCCGGCTCGCAACTACTCGGCCTTCTTCTGTAGGGGCGAGGCCTAGAACAGCGGCCAGCAGTCTCCTATTGGCAGACAGGCCGTACCATCGCGGACCACGAATCCGCATTTTTCGCGGCTCATCTCGGCCGATAATTGCGCGCATGATCCGGGAGGCTGTAGCGCTCATACAGTGCCCTCCCTGGCGCCTTCAGGGCGCGCCCGGCGAGGAGAATCTACTTCAGGTCGAGAGGCGGAGCGGCCACGCAACTCGCCCGGCGTTTCACTTGTTCTCCCAGGAGCCGCCGTATCGGTCATCGCCGCGCTCCCAGACGCGTCAGGGCTAGGCCCTGTGTCCGCAGGAGCCTCAAATCCATCTGGAGCTGCGGGAATTATACTATCGGATAGCGTTTGAACCCGACTCAGCTGCGTTAAGATAGCCGGTGCCGAAATCCCGACTATAATGGCGGCGTAAGCTCCCGTGATTTGATCCGTGGCGCCGAGTAAAGTCGCGGCACCTGCACCCATTGCTATGTGCACCAGAGTTGCAATCGAATCCGCAAATGGGTCGAAGAAACTCGAAAATGCTGGAGGGGATTCGTTCGGAAGCGCTTGCCGTGCGCGGAATGCCCGCCTCTCCAACTGCCAGGTCAGCGTGCTGTTGTAGAGGTCGATCACCCCCCGCAGTGATCCCCCGCTCGCTCCCAGAAGCATGAGGGTTGATATGTCCAAGTACGCCCCCCTAGACCCTTAGTGCTTATGGGAGGGAGCCTAGAGCTTGTGCCTCCTCTACAGGAAGATTCGAGGTGGACTTCGGCCGGATGTTGCTACCTCAGTCCATCCCTCGTGTCCGGTGGTCACGGCGCATTTGCAGGGTGGCGGGGCGCGCCATACTCGGATCGGCCCGTCGGTGGAGGGCATCGGGAAGTGACGGCAGCTCTGACGGCAACGCGTGCAGACGTGCACGGATCTCTGAAGGCTGAGACGCACCGTTCGACCGAGAGCTAGCCCTTTGCGCCACTGGTTGCCCGCATCTTCTAAGCGCTTGGCCGCAGGTTCGAGTCCTGCCGCGGGCGCTGCTGTCCGGCTACTCCACGACCGGTGACGCCCACCACGCCACGGCCCCCGACCCCGAGGGCCGCGGGCTGCGGCGGGCGGTGTCCGCAGCGCTCGCCATGGCAGGGGCGGCACCCTCGGACGTGGCGCACGTCAACGCCCATGGCACCGGGACCCGGCTCAACGACCGGGCGGAAGCCGTTGTCATCCGGGAGGTGTACGAGGCGGGCGCGCCCACCGTCACGTCCGCCAAAGGGGCGTTGGGGCACACGATGGGCGCGGCGGGCGCCGTCGAGGCGGCGCTCACCGTCGAGGCACTCGCGCGCGGCATCGCACCGCCCACCGCCAACCACATACGCCCCGGTCCCGATACGGACGGCATCGACGTGGTCGCCGGACAGGCCCGCGACCAGCGGATCGACCTGGCTCTGAGCCACTCGCTGGGGTTCGGCGGGCACAACACCGTCCTGGCGTTCACAGCGCCCTGACCTCGCGCACGGTGGGCCCGGCCGGCGAGTCCGCCGACCGGGCGGCGCATTCGCGGATGCCCCTTGTCCGCCACCCTGAACCTGACACGCCATGGAAAGGTACAGCCTGGGCAGAACGCCAATTCCGCAACAGAACAGGCAGCTCACCAGCGCATGAACCGAAGCCGCAGTGTGATCCAGTTGCCCGTCACCGGGTGCGACAAGGGCGAGTTGATCGTTCCCGGTACGTTCCATTGGCCCGGTCGGGGCGCGGTCGCCTGCCCGGCCGATGCGTTGATCGGCGCCTCCTTGGACGCCACGTCCCGCCCCGTGCGCCGCGCGCCGGGCGGCGCGGACGGCGTCTTGTACGCCGCCTCATACCTGGAACGCGACGGCCGTGCCGTGGGTTTCGCGGTGGCCGCCCACCGAGACGACACCATTGGACGGGAGGCGGCACGCCGCACCGTACAGCAATGGGCGGACGCGCTGAGGTCACGTCGGGTGCTGGTGGCCGCGGTCCCCGGCTGCGCAGGTTCCTGCGGGGCAGGGCTGTCGGAGCAGGCCGGCCCCCCGGTTCCCGGGGCGCGTGCGGCGATCCCCTCCCAGGGGGCGGCCGGCTCGGCGGAAGATCCGGTAGGTGCCGGCTGCGGTCTGGCTGCCGCGGCCGCCGCAGATGTACGGCAGTACGCCGCGCGGGGCGACACCGTGGTCCTGGTGGGCCGCCGCCCCAGCCCCCCGTCCCTCGAACCGCTCGCCGCGCAGGCGCCGGGGAGCATCGTCTTCGCGGCCGATGCGGCCGACGTCGCGGGGCTCCGGCTCCCGGACGCGGCGCGGGTCTCCTTCGTGGTGCGCCCCGGCACTGTGGTCGAGGAGGCGATGCAGGTGGTCGCGGCCCTGCGCCGCCGGTTCCCCCTGCTGCGGGGCCACCACTTCGACATCCTGTGCCACACGGAGTCGGACCGGGTTGCCACCTTGCGGGCAGCGGCCGACGGCGCCGACGCGGTACTCGTGCTCGGGCGCACCACGGACCGCGACACCCAGAAGCTGATCCGCCGCGCAAGTGCCCTCGCCGAGCACACGTACGCGGTGGACTCGCTCAGGGCGCTCGTACCCGCAGCAATCGCCGAAGCGACCACGATCGCCCTGATCCCCGCGCGTACGGCCCCGGTGGAACTGGAGGAACAGGTCTGCCGCGCCCTGTCCGGCCTCGGGCCCATGACCGTGTTCCGGCGCGCGGTGACCACCCGGCCCGAACCGTCCCGCGCCCTTCCTGCCCCGCATGGAACCCCTCTTTCACCCGGCGGCCAGGACCCGCGCGGCCCGGTGCAGTAGGGACTGCACACCGGAGTGGCGCGCGTAGGGGCGCAGGCGTCCTCCGAGCGACATCAGCGCCCCGCGGACCCGACCGCTGGACAGCCCCGGACAGTCGTCCAGGAACCGGTGCCACGGCGCCACTGCCTGCTCCAGGCGACCGCAGTCAAGCTCCAGCTCCGCCAGCCGTGCGAGGACCACGGCGCGCGAGCGGCGCTCATGCACCGGACGGTGGTCCACGGACTGCCGCAGTACGGCCAAGGATCCCGCACGATCCCCCAACCGCACTTGCATCTCGGCCTGTTGATGGAGCAACGAGGCGTAGTGGTAGGCACCAACGGTCGCCGTCGCCGGGCTCGATGCACGCTCAAGCAGCCGTTCGGCCCGGGCGAAGGCGGTGAGCGCCCCGCGCCGGTCACCACTGCCTGCCCGAGCGAGCGCCAACTGCCCGTAGACGAAGGCCTGTTGCATCGGGAGCGCGACGCCACTCGCCGCCGCCTCGGCGAGCTGCACGGCCTGGCGGTGATGCCCGAGCCTCTGCGCCTGCACGGACATACCACGCAGGGGTACGGCGTACGACTGGCCGTCGTTGTTCTCCGCGGCAAGCCGCAACGCGGTCAGGTAGTAGCGCTGGGCGTGCCGGTGCAGTTCGTCGTCATAGCACATGAAAGCGCACAGATAGACGAGTTGGCCGGCGACCTCAAGGAGTCGTGCGCGCACCTGGGGGGCGGCGGGCCGACGCAACCGCGGAACCAGATCGGCCGCCAGGTAGCCGGCGAGCGCGCGCCGGCCGTGCCCGCCGCCGAACGCGGCGTCCCCGGCGTGGAACATCTCCAGCATCGCCGCTGCTGAGTCCACCTCGAACATCTCGACCGGGACGCCCGCCTTGCGCCCCAGCACGGGTCCGGGGCCCGCTCTCGCGACCTCGCTGAAGCCGGGCACCGCGAGCGCGGCAAGGCTGTAAGCCCCGTTCGCCAGCAGGGCTCTGCGCCCCCATCGTTCGGCCAACTCCTCCATTGCGGCCATAGCCTGCTCCTTATCCAGGAGTCGCGATGAGCCGGTCCGAGCAGGGGGAAGGGCAACCGCCGGGGGCCCTCCGAAGCCGGCCTCCCTCGCGGTGACAGTGCGGCCCAGCCTGCGCGAGAGGGCCTCGGCGGCCAGCAGGCGGACCGACTGCCGCGGCAGCGTCCCCGCCAACCAGTGGGCCACCGAGGTGCGGTCATAGTGCAGGGGCTGGCCTATTTCCCGACCGCACGCGTTCACTGCATCGGCCAGGTGCTGCCCGGTCCAGCCCGCCTCCTTGAGCAACGCACGCAACTCCCGATTGAGACCCATCCGCCCGCTCATGCCGCCGATTTTGTGATCGGGCGCACGGGCGGGCAACAGACGGATTTGCGCCTTCGTGGCTCATGCGGTGGGCGCGTGGCCCCTTGTGCAGGAAGGACACCGGGTCAGCGCAGTTGGGAGGAAATTCAACAGGGCCCGGTTTGCAACATCCTGCGGAGGCGACACGCACCTCGCCGACGTCCGCGACCGCGTGACCGGCGAGTCGAACGACGCTTTGCCGAACTCCGTCGCTTGAATGCAACCGGTCAGCCGACGCCGGACAGAATCTCCCACTGGAAGGCGCTTGCCGCTTGGCCGACAGAGCGGAGAGATTCCGTAGGCCCTCGGAGCTTCGCTTTCGTCCAGCAGCCACCAGGCAATGCACGCCGGAGGCTCCCGGCGTGCAGAACGGCGCCCGACGGCTCGCGATGAGCAGGACCGTGCTCACCATGATTCGCGCGCCACCGCGCACTTCGTAGATCGCGAGCGCACTTCGTAGATCCGAAACACGTCAATCTTCGTCGAACGCGCCTTTGCTAATTTGCTTTGGTTGACAACCATTAGGTTGACCAAGTGGCCCCACTGTCTCGGCTCTTCGGCATAGAGGCGTCAGCTGCTTGGCAATGAGCCATCGCCGTGCAAAGGCACCAAGCTGCCCTCCCCGATTTCACGGTTGGTTCCGCAAAGCGAAACGACTGTGAGGGAGTTAAGCGCATGTCCGTCCTGTGCCGACCCGCTGTGTGGGTCCCGGAGAACACCATCTCGATGGAGGAGACACTGGCGGTGGCACGCCGTCTCCACCCCGACCACCCGAAGCTGCCGCTGGTTCTGCGGATGATCAAGAATACGGGTGTTACGAAGCGGCACTTGATCCGGCCGCTCGAAGAAACGTTGGTGCATCGGGGCTTCGAGGCCCGCAACCGCCTCTACGTCCGCGAGGCCCAGGCCCGTATCCCCGACGTGGTGAAGCAGGCCCTGTCGTCGGCCGAAGTCACGGCACGTGACATTGACGCGATCGTCTTCGTGTCCTGCACCGGCTTCGCGATGCCGCCACTCACCGCCTGGATGATCAACGAGCTGGGGTTCCGCAGCGATACCCGGCAGATCCCCATCGCGCAGCTCGGTTGCGCCGCCGGTGGCACAGCCATCAACCGGGCCCACGACTTCTGCCGCGCCTACCCCGGCTCCAACGTCCTGATAGTCGCCTGCGAGTTCTGTTCGCTGTGCTATCAGCCCGACGACCTCGATGTCGGCTCGCTGCTCTCCGACGGCCTGTTCGGCGACGCGATCGCCGCCGCGGTCATGCGGGGCAGCGGCGGGACAGGGATGCGGCTGCTACAGAACGCCTCCCATCTGGTGCCGAACACCGAGGACTGGATCGCGTACGAGGTGAAGGCGACCGGCTTCCACTTCCGCCTGGACCGGCGGGTGCCGGGCACGATGAACGTTCTGGCCCCTGCTCTGCACACGCTCGCCGGTGCGAACGGCTGGGACGCCTCGAAGCTGGACTTCTACATCATCCACGCGGGCGGGCCGCGCATCCTGGACGACCTGAGCCGCTACCTCATGGTTCCGCCGGTGGCCTTCCGTCACAGCCGGGCCACGCTCACCGAGTACGGCAACATCGCCTCGGCCGTGGTCTTCGACGCCCTGCGCCGCCAGTTCGACGAGGGCCTACCCGGAGAGGCCCGCGGCCTCCTTGCCGGCTTCGGGCCCGGCATCACCGCCGAATCCTGCCTGGGCACCTGGATTGCCCCGGCCCCCACCCGGGTCGGCCGCCAAGTCGAGCACACCGACGGCCTGCTGGCGAACGTTCCCTCCGCCCTGCGCCCCTGAGTGCGCACATCCCTGCACCCCTGCATCAAGAAACGAGGAATCGCTGTGACCACATCTGCCACGACCGTGCCCAAGACCTTCGCGCTGGGCGGCGATCTGATCGTCAACCGCCTCGGCTACGGGGCGATGCACCTGACCGGCCCCGGAATGTGGGGGCCGCCCACCGACCCCGACAAGGCCAAGTACCTGCTGCGCCGCGCGGTACGCGAGCTCGGCGTGAACTTCATCGACACCGCCGACTCCTACGGCCCCGGCTACAACGAGGAGATCATCCGCGAGGCGCTGCATCCCTACCCCGACAACCTGGTGATCGCCACCAAGGGCGGGATGCTGCGCAGCGGCCCCGAGGACTGGGTCCGCGCCGAGGGCCGCGACCCGTACATCGTAGCCCTGGGGCGGCCCGAATACCTGCGCCAGCAGGTCGAGTTGAGCTTGTACCGCCTGGGCCGCGAGTGCATCGACCTCTACCAGCTGCACCGCATCGACCCCCTGGTGCCTCTGGAAGACCAGCTCGGCGTGCTTGGAGAACTGCAGCAGCAGGGCAAGATCCGACACATCGGCCTGTCCGGCCAGCCCGAAGTCACCATCGAGCAGCTCGAAGCGGCCCGGGCCATCGTGGACATCGTGGCGGTGGAGAACCTCTACAACATCGCCGACCGCTCCGGCGAAGCCGTCCTCAAGCATGCCGAGAAGGAGAACATCGCCTTCGTCCCCTGGTTCCCGCTCGGCCACGGCGACCTCGTCGGGCCCACCGGAATCCTGACCAAGGCCGCCGAGGGCTTGGGCTGTACAGGCGCCCAGCTGGGGCTGGCCTGGCTGCTGCGGCACTCGCCGAACACCCTGCTCATCCCCGGCACTACCTCCATCGTCCACCTCGAGGACAACGTCAAGGCCACCAACCTGCATCTCAGCGACCAGCAGTGGGGCGAGATCGAAGCACTCTGCGCGAAGGCCACGCCGTGGCGTCCCACCTCGCCCGTCCCGGCCCAGGAAGGACCCCGGTCATGACCACCACAACCCACACTCAGACCGCGCACCCGCACGTCGAGGTCCTGCGCGCCATCTACGCCGACCTGCAGAGACTGCCCGACTACGCGGTGGACGACATCGTGCTGCACCGCGCCGACCGCAGCGCCGAGGACCCGCGGGTGTGCCGAGGAGTCCAGGCCGTGCTGGCCCACGAGCAGGCCCTGGTCCGCCTGACAGGCAACACGCTGGTCATGGACGTGCAGCACATCACGGCCAACGACTACTTCGGCGCAGTCCTCGGAATCCTGAGGGCAAAGCATCCGCAGGAGATCGCGATGCCGTTCTGCGGCCTGTGGCGGTTCGAGGGCGGCCGCATCACGGAGCACTGGGAGAACGCCTACAACGTGGCCGAGCTGCAACACCTGTTCACCCCACCCGCACCGCGCACCAGCAGCGACTGACCAACGCGGCCGCACCGCGAAGCCCGGCACATCGGAGCTCGTCATGCACACTCAGTACGTCTCACCCGCGCGCGATCTGCGGCTCACGTCCTTCCTCGACGGACTGGACCCGGTCGACATGCTGTCCGGAGAGCCGAATCTGACGGTGCGGGAACTGCTCATCGCGGTGTACCGGGCCTCCACCGCTCCCGCCGCAGTGCGTCACCCACGCCCGCACTGCGGCGGGACCCACGCCGAAGCAGCTGCACCGAATGAGCACAGGACGGGTGCGCAGATCTGACTGCACCGTGAGCGGAGACCTCCCCATGGCAACACCACCCCCCACCCCCCGCCTCATCTTGAAACCCGGTACCGCCTGGTCCGGAGCCTGGCAGCAGTGCCTTACCGCCGCCCCCGAAGCGTTCCGGGACGACGGAGTCCTCAGCCTCTGGAACGGCACCTGGCAGGCCGACGGCCGCGTCCTGCCAGCCACGAGCCCGATCGACGGCAGCCCGATCGCCGGGCCGCCGCGCCTGGACTCCGAAGCCGCGCAGGCGGCAGTCCGCGCCTCCCTCGACCAGCACCGTGCCTGGCGCCACGTGCCGCTGGAAGAGCGGCGCGCGAAGGTCACCGCGACCCTCGACGCCCTCACCGAACATCGCGAGCTCCTCGCCCTCCTCCTCGTCTGGGAGATCGGCAAGCCCTGGCGCCTGGCCCAGGCCGACGTCGACCGTGCGATCGACGGCGTGCGCTGGTACGTGGACGGCATCGAGCCCATGCTCGAAGGCCGCTCCCCACTGGACGGCCCGGTGTCCAACATCGCGAGCTGGAACTACCCGATGTCCGTGCTCGTGCACGCGATGCTCGTGCAGTCCCTGGCCGGCAACGCGGTGATCGCCAAGACCCCGACCGACGGCGGCGTCGCCTGTCTCACCCTGGCCTGCGCCCTCGCACACCGCGAGGGTATCCCCATCACCCTCGTCTCTGGCAGCGGCGGCGAGCTGTCCGAGGCGCTGGTGCGCTCCCCGGAGATCGGCTGCGTCTCCTTCGTCGGCGGCCGCGACACCGGGGCGGCCGTCGCCACGGCCGTGGCGGACCTCGGCAAGCGCCACATCCTCGAACAAGAGGGCCTCAACACCTGGGGCATCTGGAACTTCACGGACTGGTCCTCCCTATCCGCTGTGATCCCCAAGCTCTTCGACTACGGCAAGCAGCGCTGCACTGCGTACCCGCGCTTCGTGGTCCAGCGCGCGCTCTTCGACGCGTTCCTCGCCACGTATCTTCCCGCCGTGCGAGACATCCGCATCGGTCACCCGCTGGCCGTCGAGAACCCCGAAGACCCGTTGCCCAGACTGGACTTCGGCCCGTTGATCAACGCGGCCAAGGCCAAGGAACTGAACGACCAGATCGCCGAGGCGATCGATCGCGGCGCCGTGCCGCTACACCGGGGCTCCCTGGCCGACGGTCACTTCCTCACCGGCCAGGACACTTCAGCCTACGTGCCTCCGGTGACGCTCCTCAATCCGCCTCCTGCGTCGCCGCTGCACCATGCGGAACCCTTCGGCCCGGTCGACACGATCGTCCTGGTTGACACGGAGGCGGAGCTGCTCGCGGCCATGAACGCCTCTAACGGAGCGCTGGTCGCCACCCTGTCCACCGACGCCCCGGCGACGTACGCGCGTCTGGCACCCCAGATCCGCGCCTTCAAGGTCGGGCGCAACAAGCCCCGCTCGCGCGGCGACCGGGACGAGCTCTTCGGCGGCCTCGGCGCCTCCTGGCGAGGCGCGTTCGTCGGCGGCGAACTCCTGGTGCATGCCGTGACCGACGGCCCGGCGGAAGAGCGTCTGCCCGGCAACTTCCCCGACCACCACCGCACATTGTGACCACCGGACTCGCCTTGCTACCTGGCGTCGGCAACGGCCCCAGGGATCGGAGACAGCCATGACCACCGTCCCGCCCTCCACCCCCACGGCCAGTGAAGAACACCGCGCCATCAACGACGCGTTGCGTCCCAGCCTTCTCACCGCGCTATCCGGGTTCAAGGGGCCGCTGATCGGACCAGACAGCCCCGACTACGACCGGGCCCGCACCGTGTGGAACGCCATGGTCGACAAGCGGCCCGGGCTGATCGCCCGCTGCACCGACACCCAGGACGTCGTCACCGCCGTCAACGCGGCTCGTCGGCTCGGTGTGGCGTCCTCAGTACGGGGCGGCGGCCACTCGGTCTCCGGCAAGGCCCACACCGACGGCGGCCTGACCATCGATCTGAGTTTGATGCGCCAGGTGCAGGTGGTGGCCGAACAGCGCGTGGTGCATGCAGAGGGCGGGTGCCTGCTCGCCGATGTGGACGAGGCCACCGAATCGCACGGCCTGGTCGTGCCCACCGGAACGGTCTCCGAGACCGGACTCGGTGGCCTCGCACTGGGCGGTGGCGCCGGCTGGTTCACCCGCAAGCACGGCCTGACCTGTGACAACTTCCTCTCCCTGGAAGTCGTGCTGGCCAGCGGCGAAGTCCTGGAAGTCTCCCCCGCCCAGCATCCTGACCTGTTCTGGGCGTTGCGCGGCGGGGGCGGCAACTTCGGCATCGTCACCCGCTTCACCCTCCAGGCGCACCCCTTCGGCCCCGCCATGCGGATCGGTGTCAGCCTCTACCGGCCCCAGGACGCGGGGCAGGCGCTGCGTGAATACGCAGCAATCATGCCAAGCCTGCCGCGCACGGTCAGCTGGCACGGGGGACTGAAGCGGCACATGCCGCCGCTGCCGTTCGTGCCCGACGAACTCGTCGGCGAGCGCCTGATGATGCTGTTCTCGATGTGGCTCGATGACGCGGACGACCCCGCCGGCATCGACTACACCGAGCGCCTCACCCAGGTCGGCACGCCGTGCCTGACCGCCACGACCGTGCTGCCGTTCGGCACTGGTATGCAAAAGGCCCTCGACCCCGAATTCGCCGACGGCCACCGCCAGTACACCAAGGAAGCCCACCTCACCACACTCACCGACCAGGCCATCGACCACCTCGTGGACTTCTGGGCCACCATGCCCATGCACGGCGAAGCCCAGGTCATTTGCCTCGGCGGAGCCATCAACGACGTCTCCGAAGAAGCGGCCGCGTTCTCCAACCGGAGCGCCCCCTACTGGCTCAACCTCGCCCTGCACTGGGACGACCCGGACTGCGACGAGGAGTACATCAGCCGAATCCGCAGAGCCATGACCGGCTTCGCCCCCTGGACCGGTCCCGGCGCCTACATCAACGCCCTCAACGCCGACGAGGACCACCGGATCCTCGATGCCTACGGCGGCCCGGACAACTACACCCGCCTCGGCCGTATCAAGGCCCTGTACGACCCGGACAACTTCTTCCGCGTCAACCACAACATCTCGCCGGTCTTCAACTGACCCGCGCCCAAAGCCACCGGTACCCCGTTGTCCCCACTGGGTAGAAAAGCCAGAAAAGCCACCCCCTTCCCAAGGAGTCCGATGAACTACACCGACCCGGTCCCGTCGCTGGGCCGACGCCGCCTGATCGGCGCTGCCGGAGCCGCCGCCCTCGCAGCGGGCCTGACCGCACCCCACGCACACGCGGCAGCCGCCGGCCGCGACGTGACGAAGATCTTCGCGGACATCGATTCCTTCGACCCCGACAAGTTCGTCGCCCACCTCACCGACGACGTGGTGTTCCGCTTCGCCAACAACCCCTAGATCACCGGCCGTAACGACGTCAAGCAGGCTGTCACGGACTTCTTCGCCACCATCGACGGCCTCAGCCACCACCTGCTGCAGACCTGGGAGATGAAGGACACCGTCATCGTGCAGGCCGACGTCACCTACCTGCGCAAGGACGGAAGGAGGGTCACGGTCCCCAACGCCGACATCCTCACCTTCAGCGGCGGCCTGGTCCGTGACTGGCGCATCTACATCGACCTCGCCCCCGTCTACGCCTGATCCCCGCCCCCACCGGCGTCAACCCCGCACAACTCCCCTCGCAGCAATGGAGAAAGACCGGGTAGCAGCAGTGCCCCCCAAAGAGAACGAGCCCCCCGGACCAAATCCTCATGGTGAGGCTCTCCTGGCCGAGTTCGTCTGGGTGCACACCTTGATCCGCCGAGACCTCGACACCGTACGACAGTTGGTGCACGACATCACCAGCGGCCTCTCGCCGACGGAGATCCGAACCCAGATCCGCTCACTGCAGACAGACGGCCCCCTATGGCAACTGAAGGTCAACTGCCTGCAGTACTGCCGCTTCGTCCACTCCCACCACCACCGGGAATCCGCCGCGATCTTCCCTGCCCTGCGCCGGTCCAACCCCGCCCTCAACCCCGTGGTGGACCGCCTGGAAGCCGACCACCAGCGGGTATCCGGTCTGCTCGACGAGGCCGAAGCAGCAGCACAGTCACTCGGTGAGCCGGACAGCAACGCCCCACGCCAACGACTCACGCAGGCGCTGCAGGCCCTCGCTGATGACCTGCTCGACCATCTCGCTTACGAGGAGGAACAGATCTCGGACACGCTGCGGACCTGGACCCGCTGGCCCAACGACCGCACGGGCCCCGGGCCGGCCGCCTGAGCACACCACGGGAACCTCCCGCCACCACAGCAAAGAGGAGAACACACCGTATGCCGCTTCCAGTGAGGTTCGGTCTGAACGTCGACCCGCACTCCGCCGGACTGCCGGCCGCCGCGCAGATCACGGCGATCGCCGACACCACGGGACTCGATTACGTCGGCATCCAGGACCATCCCTACAACGCCGACTTCGTGGACACCTTCACTCTGATCACCTGGCTTGCCGCCCAAACGGAGAACGTCTCCTTCTTCCCCAACGTCGCCAACCTGCCGCTCCGGCCCCCGGCGATGCTCGCCCAGCAAGCCGCCACCATCGACGTCCTCAGCCAAGGACGCTTCGAACTAGCCCTCGGAGCAGGCGCCTTCTTCGATCCGATCGCCGGCATGGGCGGCCCCCACCGCACCACCGGCCAAGCCCGCGCCGCACTCGGCGAAGCCATCGACATCATCCGCGCCAGCTGGGCAGGACAACCCTTCGCCCACGCCGGAGAGCACTACCCGCTGCCCGGCATTCGCCCCGGACCACGACCCGCCCATGACATCGGACTGTGGCTCGGCGTCATCGGCCCCTGCTCGGCACACCTGCTCGGCGCCAAGGCCGACGGCTGGTCGGTGTCCAACGGCTACGTACCGCCTGAACGCCTGAACCAGCTCAACCCGATCATCACCGACGCCGCCCACCAAGCCGGACGCGACCCCGAGCAGATCACCCGCCTGTACAACGTGATGGGCACCATCACCGATACCGACCACGACCTGTTCAACGGCCCCGTCACACGCTGGTCCGACACCCTCACCACCCTTCACACCGACTACGGCATGAACGCCTTCGTGTTCTGGCCCAGCGGCGACCGCGAACGACAATCCCGCCTCTTCGCCGAACTGGTCGTCCCCGCCGTACGCGCGAACCTCAAGGCGTTGTCGGCCCCATGACGGCCACTGAAACGGAAGCAAGCATGTACAGAAGCCGCATCCCGGCATGGCGCATCACGCTGTCCGCACTCCTGACCATGACCGCCCTCGCCATCCCCGCCGGCGCCGATACGCGGGCGAGAAGCGGCACAGGCACGATCATGTGCGCGGTCAGCCACAGCGCGCCGCACCACGAGATCACCGTCACCGTCGACCGAACCACCGCGAGCGAAATGCTCCATGACACGCTCGCCTACCCTGGGCCCTGCGCCGTCTACGGCGCACCGAGCACACCGCTGGGCGCCGGAAGCCTGCGCGCCTACGCTCAGATCGTCGACGGCAGTCCGCAGAGTGTGGGCGTCGTCTTCCCGCGCAGCGTCCTGAGTGCCCTGCCAACCGACCCGACAGACGGCCGGCACTGCTACGACACGGACAACGACCAGACCCTCGACCCGCACACCGAGTGCATCGGTGGCCACGAAAGGCCCCTGGCCCTTCCCTCACAGCTGACCAACCTGCCCCAGATGCCGCTGCGATGGGCGATGGTCAACTACAACCCCGCGGGGCACGGACCACCCCACATCTACGACACCGCGCACTTCGACTTCCACTTCTACCTGCAGCCCAGGGAGAAGGTCCAGGCCATCCGCATGGGGCCATGTGGCGTGGTCATCAACTGCGACGACCACGCCACAGCCACCGAGCCGATCCCAGCCCGCCACCTGCCCCTGGACTACCGGGACAGAGGCTTCGCCGAGGCACGCATGGGTAATCACCTGGTCGACTCGACCGCACCCGAGTGGCACGGCCGCCCACTCACCCACACATTCATCTACGGCGCCTACGCCGGCGAGATCACCTTTCTGGAGCCGATGCTCACACAGGCGTGGCTTGAAGGGCTGAGCACCGGCACCAATCCCACTGGCTGCCACCCGATCAAACAACCCCGCCAATGGCAGGCCCCTGGCGCGTACCTGCAGGACTACTGTGTCCGCTTCCGCGCTAACCGATGTGACTACACAGTCTCACTGGAGAACTTCCTGCACGGCTGACAGCCCAGTAGGTGGACTTGCTGGTACTCGCCGTCACTCCCCCGCCTCATCCACTGTCCGAGGATCCGCTGGTGATTGCACTGACCCAGCCCTGGCCAGGAGCAGGAGAACTGCGTCATCGTCCAAGCTGCCACCGGTGTACCTCACCAAGTCGTCGTAGAGCGTGGCGACAAGCGCCCCCAGAGGGTCGCCTCCCGGGTCACTGGCTGGGGCGGCGGTTGGAGGAAGGCAGCGGGCAGGGGAGAGCGGCGGCCAGGGGATCGAAGCACAGAGAACCTCCAGGCGTTCCTGGAGCGGATAGAAGGCACCGTCGGGTCCGCCGCGCGCTTCGGTGACGCCGTCGGTGTACAGCACCATGACCGATCCCTCCTGAAAGGGCACTGTCCATGCTGCGGGAGCCCCGCCGGCCAGATCGGCCAGTCCGAGCGGTGCACCGATATCGGGTGTGTCAACTTAACGGCTGATCTTGGTTGTTGAGTTATCGCTGGTCAGTGGGGGTGAGGCGGCCATCGAAGGCG
>NZ_JACTVJ010000042.1 GCF_014493765.1 Streptomyces polyasparticus | reverse complement strand
CTCCGGTTAGCTGAAGCCCGTCCGTCCGGGCGCGGTCAACGAGCATCGCGATCAACTGCTCGTCCGACACCGCCTCCACGGCCGACTCAACGACCGGCTCCTCCACGGCCTCGTGCTCGGTGATGGTCTCGCTCATCAGGCGTCTCCTTGATCATCGGATCCGCCGTCTATTGGACACTCCCTGGCCGCCGGGCCTCCTGCCCTACCTGTAGGAACGACGTGCATGGCGAGGCGCGTTGCGTGCCGCGGCGGGAGGTCGGCGTGCGGCGTGGCGAGGATCGGGCTGTGTGGGAGCCCGGAGGGCGTGGGTGATCAGGGGCAGTACGGCAGTGCCGAGTGTGAGGGCACCGATGCAGTTCAACGCCGGTTCGTACGTGTCGGGTTGGGCGAGTGACGCGAACAGTGGGGGGCCAGCGAGGCCGGCGAGACTCCAACCGACGAGGATCAGACCGTAGATGGCTGCCGCATGGGTGAGTCCGAAGCAGGTGCTGGTGGCGGCCGGCATGACGGCGAACCCGCCGCCGAAGCACGCGCAGACGACAGCCGCGAGGGCGAGAAGGACCGGGCGCGATGTGGTGCCGGAGATCGCGAGCAGGCCCGCCCCCTGCAAGGCCAGGGTGAGTGTCATGGCCGGCAGGGGTCCGTTACGGTCCGCGACCCAGCCCCACAGCGGCCGCCCGGCCGCGTTGCACACCGCCATGCCCGAGGTCACGGCCGCAGCTTGACCGAGCGTGAGGCCCGCCTGGGTCCGGCCGATGTCGGTCATGGCCGAGAGAAGGCAGATACCGGCGAGGGTGTTGCAGAACAGAATCGAGGTGAGCAAATACCAGTGCGCGCGGCGTACCGCCTCGGCCGGCCGCAGATGGGGCGCCCCAGGGCGCCTGGCCGCGCCATGGCTCGCTGCGGCGGGCGTGGGCGGGTCGACGAAGCAGACGGCTCCGGCGAGTGTGGTCAACAGGAAGACGAGGGCCAGCGGCCCAAAGGCCCGGGCCGGATGCGCCGGGTCGTGCGCGATCAGGACGCGCGTGAGGGGGACGGCCAGCGCAGCTCCGAGGCCGAAGCCGCCGGTCGCGATGCCTGCGGCCAGGGCACGCCGACCGGGGAACCACTTCTGCAGCAGCATGGTGGGGACGACGTACCCCATGCCCAGGCCGAACCCGCCGACGAGGCCGTAACCGCAGACGACGATCCAGAAGGTGGCCGCGGTACTTCCTACGCCAGAGGCGGCGCAGCCGCCGCAGTACAGAAGCGCAGCGGTCACGGCCACGGCGCGGGGGCCGCGGCCCTCCACCAGGCGGCCTGCAGCAAACGCGCCGAGGAAGATCATGCCGATGGCCGCGGAGAACGGCAGGCTTGCAGTCGTACGGCTGAGCCGGTAGGCACCGTCGGGGCGGCTGAGTTCGATGGCGAACACGCTCCAGGCATACACGGAGCCGTACGCGAGCTGGTTGATGACGACCGCGCACGCCACGGTTGTACGAGTGACCGGTGTACGGCGCGAGCCCGGTGGTGTGCAGGAGTCAAGAACCTCAGCCGTCATGAGGGTGGTGGACGGAGCCGATAAGGCCGTCGCGCTCCGCGGCCGTCAGGAGCTCGCCGGCACGTGAACGGCTGATGGTCAGCATGTCAGCGACACAGGTAACTGGGTCCTCCTGGGCGGCCAGGGCCGCGGACTGGATGTGGGCAGCCCACCGCAGTTCCTTCTTGTCCTCCATGGGGTTCCTCTCCTCTTGTTTGTGCTACGCATGCCTGCTTGAAATATCACAGGCTGCCTACCGAATTCCGTCCATCGATCTTCGGTAATTCTCTGCAGCGCAGGCAAGAAGGAACAAGAAGCACGCGGGGTGCGAGGGCGCTAGGGTTGTGCGCCGGGCGCGCGTACTTCCTGGACCTCGTCCAGCATTCATATAATCAGGAGAGCCAGGGGTGGCCAGGGGCGCAGAATGCTGCAGGTCAGCGCTTCCGTATCTGGTGAATGCGCCTACACTTGCGCATTTGTCCGAGGGTAGCGTTTTTGGTTCCGGCATTTCATTGCGGTTTGTCCGGCGTGAAATGTCGTCCCGTTCGGAGGTGGCGAAAGGAATCTGTCATGCAGCAGAGGGATCTGCGTATCGGAATTCTGGGGTGCGGTCCCATCGCGCAGAATGCGCATCTGGATGCGGTACGGAAAGCCCGTAACGCGGAGCTGTACGCCATCTGCGATGCCGCCCCAGACCTGCTGGAGCGGATGCGGCAGATCCACGCTCCGCGTTACGCCCACTCCGACTACGCGGCGATGCTGGCCGATCCGGAACTGGACGCCGTGGTGATCGCGGTCGATGACCGCTACCACGCCGAGCTGGCCGGGCAGGCGCTGGCCGCCGGCAAGCATCTCCTGGTCGAGAAGCCGCTGGCTGTGAGCGTGGAGGAGTGCGAGGAACTGCGCGCACAAACCGCCGCGGCAGGTCTGGTCGTGCAGGTGGGCAACAACCGGCGCTTTCATCCCGGTTGGCAGGACGCCAAGCGCTTCCTGGACGAGGAGATGGGCGGAGTGCTGGCGTTCTCGGCCTGGTACCACGACTCGGTGCACCGCTACACGCTCCAGGACAACCTGTATCCGGTACCTGTGGTCAGCGACCGTGCTAGACGGCCGGCCGAGCCGTGGAAAGAGGTCCGCGAGCGGTACTGCCTGCTCACCCACGCGAGCCATCTGCTCGACACGGCCCGCTACTTCCTCGGGCCGATCACCAGTGTCCGCGCCGTCCATCTGGAGGGCGGGGACCAGCACTCCTGGACCATCGAGGCTCGATTCTGCAACGGGGTAGCCGGTCAGCTGCGGCTCGTGGTACCTGCCCAAGCCGACTTCGAAGAAGGTTTCCAGATCTACGGGGAACACGGCTCGATCGAGGGCAGCGCTCCTCTGCCGTGGTTTCAGCGCGCACGGGTCGAATGCTTCAAGGACGGCCACTACCAGAGGGTGCTGGGCGAGGACGGCTTCACCTTCAAGCGACAGGTCGAGGCCTTCGCGGACACCGTACTCAACGGCGCGCCGCAGCAAGGGGCCACAGTGGAGGACGGCCTGGCCACCGTACGCGGCCTGGTGGCCGTCTCCCACGCCGTGGTCAGCGGGGAAACGGTTCGCCTCGACGAGGTCACCGGGCCGGTCGTGGTTCCGGAGAAGAACCGGACCGCGCCCGCCGTCCCGCGGCGCCGCCGCCCGGTACCTGTGGCCGACTGCAGGAGCATCGACGAGTCCTCGATCGGAATCTTCGCCAAGACCTTTCCGCGCCCATCACTCGAGGAGAACGCCACAGCCGTGCGGAACGCAGGGTTCTCCCTCGTCCACTTCAACATGGCCTGCGCGGGCCTGCCGTCGATGCCGGACGAGATCACAGCCAAGACCGCGCGCACCGTACGCGACACCCTGAACCGGCACGGCATCCGGATGGCCGGGATCTCCGCCACGTTCAACCTCATCCACCCCGACCCGGCGCAGCGCCGGGTCGGCCTGCGCCGCTTGCAGGTGATTGCGTCCCACGCCAAGGCAATGGGCACCTCCCTGGTCACCTTGTGCACCGGCACCCGCGACGCGGATGACATGTGGCGCGGGCACGGCGACAACACCACGGCCGAAGCTTGGCAGGACATGCGGGCCGGCATGGAGCAGGCAGTCGCCATCGCCGAGCAGGAGGGTGTGTTCCTGGGCATCGAGCCGGAGGTCGCCAATGTCGTCGACTCCGCCCGCGCTGCCCGTACCCTCCTGGACGAACTGCGCACCGACCGCGTGAAGATCATCTGCGATCCGGCGAACATCCTGCGTCCCGTGGACGCCCGCGACATGCGCCCTAAATTGGAGGAGTTCTTCGACCTGCTCGGCGATGACATCGCCATGGGGCACGCCAAGGACGTGGTCTTCGACGGCGAGCAGGTCACCCACTGTCCGGCTGGCACCGGAAGTCTCGACTACGCGACCTACCTGGAGCTCTTCGCGCAACTCGCCGAACCAACTCCCTTGATCATCCACGGACTGGCCGAACACGAGGTATCCGCAGCCCGCGCCCACGTCCAATCCCGGGCCGCCCGAATCCGTGGCTCGCGTGATGCTTACGTGCGCCTGGTCTCGGCACCTGCCGCCCGGACGTGAGCAGCCATGCCCACCTTCCGGCGTGACGGCATCGCCTTCCACTACACAGACCGGCCGGCCGATCCGGGCAACGCTCGCCTGCCGTTCCTCTTCCAGCACGGCATCGGCGGCACCCTTGCCCAGCCCACCGGGCTGCTGGACCCTGTCCCGCCCGGCATTCGGCTGATCTCGATGGACGCTCGGGGGCACGGCGCCACCTGGCCGCTGGGTCCGCCGGAGCGGCTGACCTTCGACGATCTCGCCGATGATCTGGTGGCCCTCATGGACCACCTCGAACTGCCCGAAGCAGTCGTCGGCGGCATCTCGATGGGAGCTGGCACCGCGCTCACCATGGCGCTGCGCCACCCGGCACGGGTCACCGCGCTGGTCCTCTCCCGCCCCGCCTGGCTCGACGGCCCCATGGTTGCTGCGGATATCTACGGCCTGATCGCCCAACTGCTGTGCGATCACGGCTCCGATGAGGGACTCCGCCGCTTCACCCACACCCCCGAACATCGCCGTATCGCCAGGGAATCACCGGATGCGGCCGCCTCGCTCAGGGGGCAGTTCACCGAACCGAGGGCCGTCGAAGCGCTGGCGCGCCTGGAGCTCCTGCCGCATAGCCGACCACTGCCCGATATAAAGGCCCTGCACTCCGTTCGTGTCCCGGCGCTGGTCATGGCAACCGGGTCGGATCCCGTGCATCCACTGGAGTACGGTCACGCACTGGCCGAGGCCATCCCCAGGGCCCGACTGTGCGAACTCACCCCCAAATCCACCAGCACACAAGCACATCGAGAGGAAGCACTCCAGGAGATCACCCGGTTTCTCTGCAGCATCGATTCGATCTGAGCGTGGCCACGAGCGTCGACCTGACGGAGGTACTGCGCGGCAGCGCATGTTCGACCCGTCCGGGCACCACCAGTGATCGCGGCAGCGTCTACGAGATCCGTCACCTCATGCAGGGGCCCACACGCTCGGCATCGATGTGCAGCCCTGAGCTGCCCAAGTTCGTAGAGTCCGCGGACTGGCCTGAGTTCGGTGAGCCTGCCCGGGTGTGTTCGGCACCGCCCCAGCCGCTCACGGCGGGTCCGCACTGTCCACTGACGAAGTTCTTGAGGTCCTGATCATGGTGTGCCACTGCGCGTGTGATGGGGCGTTTCGCCGAAGCGGGCGCATGGATGGTCAGCGGGTGGGCGCCGATGTGCTGTCGCGTACAGCGAGTGTGGGTTCGATCTCGATGTGCCGGGTGGGAGCGCCGGGTTCGTTCAGCAGGTCGAGCGCGCTCTGTACTGCGAGGCGGCCGACGTGACGCTTGGGCGGGCATACCGCGGTGAGGGAAGGGCTGGCGAACTCGGCGAACTCGTCGTCGTAGGCTACGACGGACAACTCGCCGGGCAGAGCGACCAGTTCGGCCAGGCCACTCTGCAGCAGGGCAAGGGCATCCTCGTCCGAGTGGCACAGCAGGGCGGTGGCCTGCGCATGGAGGAGCCGGTCGACGAGTCGGCGGGTGTCCTCGCGCTCCCAGCGCGGCCAGCCGGCCAAGTCCCGGCCCGAGATGCAGAGAGGTTCGAGGCCAGGGGCTACGGCGACGCGCCAGCCCTGCTCGACGCTGTACGCGGTGGGAGTGTCACCGCGGGTGAACAGGGCGATCCGTTCGTGCCCGAGGTCCTGCAGGTGACGGACAGCCAGCGCGGCTCCGTTCTCATGCGCGGTGCGGACCCAGGAGACCGCGGCGGCGTGCGGCTGGGGGGCGCGGCGTTCCAGGAGGACGGTGGGTGCGGGCAGGGTGCAGGTCCACTCGGCGGCGACGCCGGTGTGCCGGTCGGCTGCAGCCGGGGCGAGGAGCAGCGCCTCGGCTCCGGCGTCGAGGAGGTTCTTGGCGAGGTCGGGCTCGCGCTCGGGGGCGTAATCGGAGACGGCGAGCACCAGGCGTCCGCCGAGCGGGGCGAGGGTGGCGCGGATGCCGTCGACCATGCTCTTGAAGTAGTACGAGGACTTCGGTACGAGCACTCCGATGGTGGGCCCCGACCCTTCGGAGGCGGGTTGCCCTCGGCCGTCCGCGCGAACGGCCGGCCCCCGGGGGGTGAGGGCGGCCGTCGGCTCCTCAGGGGTTCGGCTGCCGGGGAGCATCGCGCCGCCGTGGACCTTCAGGAGCAGCCCTTGGGATACCAGCGCGTCGAGGTCGCGGCGGATCGTGACGTCGGAGACGCCGAGTTGGGTCACCATGTCCGCCACCCGCACCGCGCCGTCGCGACGCGCCTGGCTCATGATCGCAGTGCGTCGTTCGGCAGCAAGCATGTGTCCCCCTTGTCACGGCCCGATGCGGATCCTGCTCGTCGAAGCTAGCAGTTCCGTTCCATCAGGAACAGACAACGATCACGGAGAACTTGGTTTTCTGAATGAATCTGAACGAACTTGGCTGTTCTTATTGACAACTGAATGTTCGCTTCCCGAGACTCCCGGCAGTAGTCAGCGCCGACGCCTTCCGGTTCGGTGCCGTTCCTGATCGCGGAGGGCTCATGGCCAGCACCACCTCACGACGTAACTTCCTGCGGGGCAGCACCGCGGCGGCGCTCGCCGTCACGGCCGGCGGCGCGCTCGCAAGCTGCGCCGGGTCCGTCAATGAGAACAAGGGCACGGGCGGCGGCGGCAAGGGCGGCACGACCACCATCAAGCTGATGGCCAACGAGAACGAGTTCGCGCCGGAGCTCATCAAGGCCTTCGAGACCGCGCACCCGGACATCAAGGTCGAGGTCCTCGTCTACGACGACACCCGCCTGAACGCGATGCTGTCCGGCGGTGACGCACCCGACCTGGTGCGCGGCACCGGCGCGACCATCACCCCGTACATCGCCAAGAGCGGCATGGCCGCCCCGCTCGACGACTACTTCGCCAAGAGCAAGGTCCTCAAGGCCGACGACCTGGCCCCGGTCAACGACGTATGGCGCTTCGACGGCACCAAGCAAGGTGCGGGACCGCGCTACGGCATGGCCAAGGACTACTCGCAGGACAACACATTCTGGTACAACACCAAGGTCTTCGAAGCCGCCGGGGCCAAGCTGCCGAGCGCCACCGAGCCGCTCACGTACGACGCACTGCTCGAACTGGGCCAGAAGCTCACCAAGCGCAGCGGCGGCAAGATCAAGACCTACGGACTCGATCTCTTCGGCGTGTCCATCTTCCCGAAGCTGATGACCATGGTGTCCTCCGCCGGCGGCACGGTCTTCGCCGAGAACCTGGAGAGCGTCGACTTCTCCACCGCCGAAGCGCGGGACGCGCTCGGCTACTACCTGGAGTTCGCCCGCGCCGACGTCGGTGCCAGCGTCATCGCGCCGGCGCCCGAGGCCGGCACGGCCCCGCTGTTCAAGGCCGACCGCTACGGCATCCTCTCGGCGGGCTACTGGCTGGGCGGCGCGCTGTACGCCGACAAGGTCGCCGACCACATCGGCTTCGCGCCCGCCCCGCAGTTCGGCTCCACCCGGGTCAGCCCGTGCTTCGGCGCGACCGGCCTGTGGATCCCCGAGAAGTCCTCGCACAAGGACGCGGCCTGGACCTTCTTCGAGTGGTTCATGGGCGGTGAGCAGGCCAAGGCCCGCGCGACCAGCGGCTGGGGCCTGCCGGCCCTGAAGTCCCTGGAGGGGGAGCTGCCCAGCGCGAAGCCGGCGCAGAAGCAGGCCAAGGAGGTCCAGACGGCCGAGCTGGCGCACTTCTCGACCCTGACGTTCTCCCCATACGCCAAGGTCGACGCCCTCGAAGCCGCCCTGCAGCAGCAGTTGACCGTCGCGCTCAAGGACAAGCACAGCACCGGCAAGCTCGCCGACGCGCTCAACGACAAGGTCAACAAGCTGCTCCAGCAGGGCGTCGAGCTCACCAAGTAGCGGCCGCCGGGCAAGGAGTTCCGTACGTAACGACCGCCGGGAGAGCGAGAGATGTCCGTCCAGACCGAGGCGCGGCCAGTGGCAGTGGCCGCCGCACCGAAGCCGCCGCCGCGCAAGCGGTGGAGCCGCTATCGCAGCCGCACGTTCTACGCCTTCGTCGCGCCCTGGCTGATCGGCTTCCTCGCCCTCACCGTCGTGCCGATGCTCTACGCCCTGCGGATGAGCTTCACCAACACCAACGGAATATCGGACAAGGCCAGATGGGTGGGGATCGACAACTACGTCGAAGCCCTCCACGACGCCGACGTCCTGCACTCCCTGTACCGCACCGGCCTGTTCACCCTCACCGTCGTGCCGCTGACGGTGCTGGGCAGCGTGCTGCTCGCGCTGCTGGTGAACCAGCCGATCCGCGGCAAGGGGTTCTTCAGGACCCTGTTCTATCTGCCGGCCATCGTGCCCGGCGTGGCCGCCGCGCTGACCTGGAAGCTGATCTTCGACAAGGACGCTGGGCCCGCCAACGGCGTCATGGAGCTGCTCGGTCTCGACCCGGTGACCTGGCTGCAGGACCCGGCGGTGTCGTACGTGCTGCTCTCCTTGATGCTCTGGGGGATCGGCGGCGGCATGCTCGTCTCGCTCGCCGGACTGCAGGACATTCCCAAGGAGTTGCTGGAGGCGGCCCGGGTCGACGGGGCCGGCAAGCTGCGCGTCTTCTGGCACGTCACCGTGCCGCTGCTGTCCCCGATCCTGCTATTCCAGGTCGTCACCGGGGTCATCAACGCGCTGCAGATCATCGCCCAGCCGATGCTGCTCGCCCCGTCCGCGGGCGGTGTCGTCTCGGCCGCCAAGGTCAGCCCGGACACCAACATGTACATGGTCCATGTGTACGCCCAGTACTTCACGTTCGGGCGCTGGGGCTACGGCTCGGCCCTGCTGTGGCTGCTCTTCGTCGTCGTGCTCGTCATCACCTTCCTGGTCATGCGGCTCGGCCGGCGCGTCGTGTTCTACAACGTCGACCCTGACAGCCAGGGCGAGAAGGGCTGATGATGAGCATCGCCACCGGCCGTAACCGCGCCCGCGCCCGCAAGTCCGGCACTTACGCCCTGCTGATCGGGATCGCCGCGCTCTTCACCAGCCCGTTCGCCTGGCTGCTGATCACGTCCCTGAAGACCGAGCGCTCCCTGGGGGCCTTCCCGGTCGAATGGCTGCCCGAGCCCTTCGCCTGGGAGAACTACCGCGCCGCCCTGGACTACATGCCCTTCCTGGGCCACGCGCAGAACTCCCTGGTCATCGCGGTGATCCAGTCGACGCTGATGACGCTGTCCTCGGCCTACGTCGGCTTCGGCTTCGCCCGGCTGCGGGGCCGCGGCAAGAACCTGATGTTCGGCGTGGTGATGGCGACGCTGATGCTGCCGCACGTGGCCACGCTGATCCCCACGTATCTGATCTTCTCGAAGGTCGGTCTGGTCAACACCCTGTGGCCCTGGGTGATGTGGGGCCTGTCCGGCTCGGCGTTCCTCATCTTCATGTTCCGCCAGTACTTCGTGGGCCTGCCCATCGAGATGGAGGAGGCCGCGATCCTCGACGGCTGCGGGTACTTCCGCATCTTCTTCAAGATCTTCCTGCCGCAGGCCAAGCCGATGCTGGCCACCTCGCTGATCCTCTCCTTCACCTGGACCTGGTCGGAGTTCCTGCAGCCGCTGCTGCTGCTCAGCTCGGACCGGACCACGCTCGCGGTGGCCCTCGCCACCGGCTACCAGACGCCGCAGGGAGCACCCATCAACAACCTCATCGCCGCGGGCTCCACCATGTACGTCCTGCCGGTGATCGTCCTCTTCGTCCTTCTGCAGCGCTTCTACCAGGCCGGATCGGCCACTTCAGGGCTGAAGTAGCCTCCGCGACCCCCAGGGAAGAGCACGCCATGAACCACCGTCCCCATGCCCTGTTCGCCATGCGCCCCGGCCTTGAGTCCAAACTGTTCGACCTGGCGGCCCTCGACCGGTTGACCGCACTGGCCGGCATCGACACCGCGCTGGTCGTGAACGACTTCACCACCGGGCCCGCCCGCGAGGCCCTGGCCCGTACCGAAGTGCTGATCTCCGGCTGGGACTGCCCGCCCCTGGACGCCACGGTGCTGGCCGCCGCGCCGCGGCTGCGGGCGGTCGTCCACGCTGCCGGGTCGGTCAAGCACCACATCACCCAGGCCTGTTGGGACCGGGGGATCCAGGTCACCTCGGCAGCCGGCGCCAACGCCGTGCCCGTGGCCGAGTACACGCTCGCCACGATCATCCTGGCCAACAAGCGGGTGCTGCCCATCCAGGACCGCTACCGCAGCACCCAGCGCCCGCACGACTGGATGGACTGGTGCACCCTGCACCCCGAGATGGGCAACTACCGCAGGACCATCGGCATCATCGGCTACTCGCAGGTCGGCAGGCGTGTGGTGGAGATGCTCGCGGGCCTGGACGTGGACGTGCTGGTCCACGACCCCTACCTCGACCCGGCCGAGGCCGAGCGGGAGGGAATCACCCTCGCCCCCCTGGATGACCTCGTCGCCGGCTGCGACGTCGTCTCCCTGCACGCCCCGGCCACCGCGGAGACCTGGCATCTCATGGACCGCCGCCGGCTCGCCCTGATGAAGGACGGTGCCACGCTGATCAACACGGCACGCGGCGCCCTGGTCGACGAAGGCGCGCTGGTCGACGAACTGCGCTCGGGCCGGATCTGGGCCGTCGTGGATGTGACGGACCCTGAGACCCCGCCCGCGGGCTCCCTGCTCTACGAGCTGCCGAACCTGCTCCTGACCCCGCATATCGCGGGCTCGCTGGGCGGCGAGCTGCGCCGGATCGGTGACCACGCGGTGGACGAGCTGGCCCGGTACGCCGCCGGCCAGCCCTTCGTCAACCCGGTCCTGCCCCAGCAACTGGCCCAGATCGCCTGACCCGTGAAGCCAACCCTGCGCATATCCGTGACGCCTGTGGCTTCGACCCTGCGTATCCCCATGAAGCCCGCGAAGCGGCCCCCGCGCATGAGAGCCGTCTGCCTTCTGGCCGCTGTCTCCCTCTTCGGCTCCGGCTGCTCCGGCGGGGAAGAGCAGCCGGAGCGCAGGTCCCAGCTCGCCGTGGGAGCGAAGGCGCCGGAGGTCCAGGCCGACGATGTGCTGGGCGCTGCGGTGGAGTCGGACGGACGAGGGCCGGTGCTTGTCGCTTTCCTGCGCCCGACCACTGGGGCCACCAGCGCGCAGCAGGCCGCGGCACGCTCCTCGGCTGTCGTCGCGCAGAGCATGGCCACGCAGTATGCGGCGCGGGGCTTGCGGGTGGTGATCGTGGATGCGGCGGGCACGGAAGCCGACCGCGACGAGCTGGTCAACCTCGCCTACGACTGGCATCTCGACGGCGTACAGCTGCTCGGCCCCGAAGCGGGCGGCAAGACCGCCGCCTCCTTCGGTGTGAGCGCCACACCCGTCACGTATCTGATCGGGCCGGACGGCATCGTCGACCAGCGCTGGGCGGGCACGCTCAGCGCTCAGGCCGTCGGTCCGGCAGTACAGCACGCCGTCAAGTGATCGGGATTAACCAGCTCAAGGAGGAGCTCGTGCTCAGAACGACCGTCGGATCGACCGCTCGAAAAGCGCCACCCCGTACCGCGGCAGCTTTCATACGTGGCGTCCTGCGCGCCGCCACCGCAGCCGCACTGACCGCCGGCGCGCTCGTCGCCACCGCGGGCGCTGCCCAGGCCGCCAACACCGCGTACTACGTGGACTGTTCGGCCGCCACAGACGGCTCCGGAACCCAGGCAAGCCCGTGGAACACCCTGGCCACCGTCAACGCCCGCACCTTCGGCCCGGGCGACCAGATCCTGTTCAAGCGCGGCGCCACCTGCACCGGCCAGCTCTACCCCAAGGGCTCGGGCGCGGCCGGCTCCCCGATCATCGTGGACGCCTACGGCACCGGCGCCCAGCCGAAGATATCCGGAAACGGGGTGCCGGACGCTGTCTACCTCTACAACCAGGAGTACTGGGAGCTGCGCAACCTCGACGTCAGCAACACCGCGTCGACCACGGCCGTACGGACCGGCGTACGCATCGTGCTCAACGACTTCGGGACCGGCGACTACTACCGCATCAAGAACCTGAACGTCCATGACGTCTCCGGCGACCTGACCAAGGCCAGCGTCGGCATCAGCCTGGACGTGTACGGCACCACCACTCAGACCAAGTTCCACGACGCGATCCTGGACGGCAACACCGTCCGCCACGTCGACCGCACCGGCATATCCAACAGCACCACCTGGAACTGCAACCCCGGCTGGACCGGGGTGTGCAGCGGCGCGGGGACCGCCAACGCCTTCGTGCCGTGGACGGGCATCGTCTTCCGCAACAACACGATCAGCGACACCGGCGGCGACGGCCTGATCATGCGCAACCTCGACAGGGGCCTCGCCGAACACAACACCGTCTACGACGCGGCCCAGCGGTCCATGGAGAACAACGCGGGTCTGTGGACCGTGGCTGGTGACGGCGACGTCATCCAGAACAACGAGGTCTACCGGGTCAAGCGGCAGCCGGGCACCGACGACGGCATGGCCTTCGACGCGGACATCGCCGCCGACTCCTCGGTCTTCCAGTACAACTACAGCCACGACAACGAGGGCGGCTTCATGCTGTTCTGCGGACAGTGCGCGAACGCCACCGGCGGCGGCAGCGTGGTCCGCTACAACCTCAGCCAGAACGACAAGTCCCGCTTCCTGTACGCGGTCGGCCAGACCAGCAGCCAGGTCTACAACAACACCGTGTACCTGCCGGCCGGTTCCACCACCAAGATCATCGAGGATGGTGCCGGAAAGACCACCAAGGTCGCCCTCGACAGCAACATCTTCTACAACCTCGGTACCGGCGGCTACAGCTACGAGAACGCGGCCAAGGCCGCCAACTACGACTGGTCCAACAACACCTTCTACGGCCACCACCCGGCCAACGAACCGACCGACCCGGGCAAGTCCACGGCGGACCCGCTGTTCACCAACCCCGGCGGCGGACCTGGCGGTTACGGGCTGCAGGCGAGCTCCCCGGCCCGCGGCTCCGGCCTCGTGATCACGAACAACGGCGGCAAGGACTACAACGGAAATCCGGTCCCGGCCGTCTGCCGCCCCGACCGAGGCGCCTTCCAGAGCTCCTCCTTCACGGACTCGTCCTGCAGCCCACTGCTCGCCAACGGCACCTTCGACTCCGGCGCCTCGGCCCCGTGGACGCTCTCGCCCAACGCCGCCGTCACCACCGCGGCCTCGCACAACGGCGGCCGTTCGCTGAAGCTGGGGGCCGCCCCGTCGACCGGTGAGCAGACCATCGCCGTCTTGCCCAACACCACCTACATCTTCACCGGGTGGATGAAGACGGGCGCCGCCACCGACACCGTCGAGCTCGGGGTGAAGAACCACGGCGGTTCGCAGCTGGTCGCCCCGACCACCTCGACGACCTGGGTGCAGAAGGGGCTGTCCTTCACCACCGGCCCGTCCACCACCACGGCCACCGTCTTCTGCTACCACAACATCGGCGGCGGATCGGCGTACTGCGACGACCTCCAGGTCGTACGGAAGTAACTGCTCCCCACCATGAGATCGGAGCCGGCTGTGGCAGCCCCTCACCCCCGTTTCGGCCCGGACCCGGACCGTCTTGACCGGATCCGCGACCTGATCGCGTGGCCCGGGCTGCCGCAGCTGGCCTGGCACACCCTGCTCGACGACCAGGCGCACGCCATCGGCACCCCACAGACCCTCGCCCTCAACGCGGCGTTCGCCCACCGGGTGACAGGCGAACCGGAGCAGGCCCGGCTGGCCTTCGCCTGGTTCGAGCGCGCGGCCGACATCCTGGCCACCACTTCCGAGGGGCTGCTGGCCGGAGACATCACCGGGCACCTCGCGCTGGCCTACGACTTCGCGTATTCGGCATGGACCGGGCCGCAACGCACCTACGCCCTCAGGGTGTTCAAGCGAGCCGCGGCGTTCTTCGCCGCCTACCACTGGCCCAACCTCGACCAGGACGACGACAAGGCCAGCAACTGGGTGGCCGTGGTCCGCGGCGGCGAGCTGATCATGCAGCTCGCCACCCGCGGCGAAGGGGACCTGCCCGGCCAAGAAGCCCGGATCGCGCACCTGGTGGATGAACTGCGCCGCCACTTCGAGGACGGCTACGGGGACTCCGGCTGGAACCAGGAGGGCTACGACTATCTGCGCTACGGCCTGGACACCGGCGGCGCCCCGGCCGTCTGGGCGGCGGAGGCCTGCGGCATCAAGGACCTCACCGCCGCCTGGCAACGGCCCCGGTTCGCCGAGTTGATCCTGCAGACGCAATCGCTGCGGCCGGCCGGCGACCGCGTCCAGTTCGGTGTCGGCGAGCGAACCGGCCGGCCCTCGCCGGCCTTCCTCGGCACCGGTACGCGCTGGACTCAGGCCGCGTACCGCCGGCTCTTCGAGCAGACGCCCGAGCCCTTCGCCCCCGGCTCCACGGATCCGCTGTGGACGCTGCTGCGCTGGCCGGACACCGCACCGCACCAACCCGCCCGGCCCACCGCGCTGTTCGACGACCGCGAGGGCGCGTACGCCTTCCGCAACCGCTACCGCAACGAGGACGACACCCTCATCGGTGTCACCAACAGGAACGGCAGCCACTTCGGCTGGCAGCAACGGGAGACCTTCGCCCTCTCCATGATCGGCCAGGGCACCACCTGGGCGCGCATGCCGGCCAAGGAGTGGGACCGTATTGAGCTGTTCTCCAAGCCGCTCATCGACGGCGTCCCGCAGCTGCCCTCGGGTGCGGACGGGCAGGGCCGGACGACGGCCGCCCGCCGCTACCGCGGGCAGGGGGGCGGGTACGTCGCACTCGACGGCGGGCGGAACTACGGGATCGCCGAAGCCCGCCGCGAACTGGTGGTGGATATGCAGGGTTTCGGCTCGGTGGACACCGTCCTGGCGCTGCACGACCGCTTCGCCGACGCGGTGGCGCACCGCATCGATTGGCAGCTCTCCCCGGAACCAGGTGTCGACATCACCTGCGGAGACAGCGGATCGGGCGCTCTTACCTTCCTCTTCCGCCGTGACGACGCCTGGCTCAAGGGCTGGCTGCTCGAGCCGGGCGCGGCGCGGCTCTGTGTGGCCGACGGCGCGTTCAGGATCGCCCGGACCGGCCGCAGTGCCGACTTCCGGCTGGTGCTGGCCCTGGGCCGGGGAACGCCTCCGACCGCACAGGCAGACGGCACCCGTCTCACCCTCGCCGGGCGTTCGTATGACACCGACGACCTTGTCGGCTGTACGCCCGGAGCCGGGGCTGCACCGGGCCGGCTGCCCGTCCTGGAACTGTCCGTACCGCCGCTTCCGTTCCAGCCGGGTGCCACCCGCACCATCACCGCCACGCTCGGCTGGTGGGACCGCGAGGTCCTGCATCATCCGTGCATCCGTCTTGCCGTGCCTGCAGGCTGGGCAGCCGTCGAGCTGCCCGGGGCCAGTCCTAACCGGTTGTCTGAGGGGGAGCGGGCCACTATCGGCTGGGCGGTCACGGCGCCGTGCGGCACGCCCCCGGGTGACTACGTTCTGACCGCGACTGCTCCGACCGACCCTCAGGTCTTCCGCACCGCCGCTGTCTCCCTCGTGCCCACCGACTTGGCCCTCGGCCGTCACGCCGAGCAGTCGAGCACCTTGGGCGAGGCGACCCGCGCCACCAACGGCAACCTCGACGGCCGCTGGGGCCACGGCTCGGTCAGCCACACCCTGGAGGAGGTCCAGCCCTGGTGGCAGACCGACCTCGGCACGAGCGCAGAGATCGCGGAGGTCGTCCTATGGAACCGCACCGACGCCGCCACCGACCGGCTGCGCGACTTCTACGTGCTGGTCTCCGAGGCCCCTTTCGGCAGGGCCTGCCTCGCTGAACTGCTCGCCACTCCCACGATCTGGCGCCACCACGCGACGGGCCCGGCCGCCCGCACCACCACCATCCCGGTGGGCCGCCGCGGCCGCCACGTACGCATCCAGCTGGCCGGACCAGACCCCCGGATTCTTGCCCTGGGTGAAGTCCAGGTCCTCCCGCCTCCAACCGCCCGTACGCACACAGAACAGGGTTCGACCACATGACCATGCAGCCGTGGTTCACCGACGCCAAGCTCGGCATCTTCATCCACTGGGGCATCTATGCTGTCGATGGCACCGCGGAATCGTGGGCGTTCTACGACGGGGACGTTCCCTACGACCAGTACATGGCACAGCGCCACGGCTTCACCGCCGCGAAGTTCGAGGCCGACGCCTGGGCCGACCTGATCGCCCGCTCCGGCGCCAAATACGTGGTGCTCACCGCCAAGCACCACGACGGCGTCTCCCTGTGGGACACGGCGGCGAACGACCTGTCCACGGTCAAGTCGACCCCGGCCGCCCGCGACCTGGTCGCGGAGTACACCACGGCGCTGCGCAAGAAGGGCCTCAAGGTCGGGCTCTACTACTCCCACGTCGACTGGTCGCACCCCGACTACGCGAGCCTGCGCCACCATGACCCGACCCGCGAGTGGATGACGGACAACCCCTTCAGCATGCCCGCCGAAGGTGCCGAGGACCCTGCGGCCTGGGAGCGGTTCCTCACCTTCCACCGCGCCCAGATCGGCGAATTGCTCACCGGGTTCCGTCCCGACCTGCTCTGGTTCGACGGCCAGTGGGAGCGCTCCGAGCGCCAGTGGCGGATGAAGGAGCTGCGCGAGGAGATCCTCGCGCAGTGCCCGGAGACCGTACTCAACGCGCGCATGCACGGATACGGCGACTACTCCACGCCCGAGCAGGGCGTCCCGGTCGAACCGCCAGTCGGGCCGTGGGAGTTGTGCCTGACCGTCGGAGACGCCTGGGGATACCGTCCCGGCGACATCCACCCCAAGTCCGTACGGCAACTGGTGCGTTACTTCACGGAGACCATCGGCATGGGCGGCAATCTGCTGCTCGACATCGGCCCGCGGGAAGACGGCACCATTCCGCAACCGCAGGCCGACCGATTGCTGGGCCTGGGGGAATGGATCGCCCGCCACACGGACGCTGTCTACGGCAGCGCGGCCGGACTCCCGCTGGGACACCACTACGGTCCCAGCACTCTGTCCGCCGACTGCCGCACCCTGTATCTGATGTGCCTTGACGCGCCCCGGGAGTTTGTCGCCGTACGCGGACTGCGCAGTGCGGTGAAGAAGATCTCAGTGCTCGGCACCGGAACCGAACTGGGCCACCGCGTCATCGGAGGCTTCCCCTCCCACGGCGTGCCCGGAGTCCTGCACATCGATGCGCCGACCGCCGCAGACCAGGACGAGTACGCCACGGTCATCGCCGTCGAGCTCGAGGGCGAACTGGACCTCTACCGCGGCGTCGGGCAGGGCTGAACGCTCGTACTGTATGTCTGGGCTTCCGTAGTGGGGTCCTGCTGATTCACCCGGGAGCACCCCGCTGCTGTGGAGCGCGGGCGGACTGAGGCAGTACGTAGGTGCCGTGGGGGCTGGCCGGCGCCAGGAGGCCCATTTCGGTCAGTGCGCGTATGGCCGTGCCGGCAGTGTCCACGCAGACCTTGTAGCGGGCCGCGAGTTCAGGCCGGACCAGGAGTCGGCCCGTGAGGCGGCCGGTCCGGATCTGGTGGCGCAGGTCGTCGGCGACGCGCAGCCATGCGAGGCGCAACGGCGTGACCGTACCGCCGAAGGGGTGGTCGGCGGGCGGACGCAGCCGGGTGACAACAGCTCGACGCACGAACTGTGCGGTGGGGTAGGGGATTTGGTACCGCCGGGCGATCTGTTCGGCGGCGGGCACGGCGCGCGGCGGCAGGGTGCAGGGGAGGCGTTCCAGCAGGTCCTCGGCGAGTGCCTGGTCGCGGGGTGCCTGCTCTCTGGGCATTGCCAGAAGGCGGGCAGGGGAGACAGGATCGGCAAGTCCCGCCCCTGTGCCAGGTCTGGCTCCGGCTGGTGCACGGTGGTGTTGATATTCGGCTGGCTCATGATCGTCTGGTTGTTCAGCCTTGATGCGCGGGTAGGGCGGAGCATCTAGTCTGCGGCGCCGAGTGGCTGGAGATTGGTGTTCCGCGGGGTGCAGCGTGTCGTCTCACCCGGTGGCCGCCGGCGGCTTTCCTCGAGCAGATGTCGACCCGCCGTCAGGCTGCCCACTCCGAAGGGCCGGCCTCGGGGAGCTGCCGCGCGCGATTTCGTGACGGGGTTCCATCATATGGAGCTGCCGTAATGGGATGTTCGCTGGATTTGCCGCTTATTGGGCTATATGTATCCAGTCTTAGTGGTTTGCGCTACTGAAGGGCGGAGGCGCAATGCGGTTCGGTTGGGCGAGGTCGGCGGCGGTGGTTGCCGTCGGGTCTGTGGTGCTGGGATTCGGGGCAGTGCCCGCCGCGGCTGGCGCATTCGTGGCCTTCCAGGGCGCGATCGCGGATGTGAACCCATGAAGCGGAGCGCTGCTGCTGAGGAATGGGTCAATCTTCGAACGTGGGGATCGCGGCGGACGTCGTGGTCCGGGGGGACCGCCGCAGTCGGGGAACTGTGAAGGTCTTCAGGTGGGCGTCCTCTTCCCGGGTGAGGTCGCGTGGCCGCTTGTGTTCGTCGCTTGGAGCCACAGTTGTTCTGGCGCTGAACAGTGGTCTGCCCTGCACGCGTGCCGTGATCTGAACGGTGAACGCGCGTTGCCCGATACGAACCACCCAGGTTTCTAAAGGGATTGGTGTACTGCGGTGGTGCATCGAGGTGTGATAGTTGATCTCGTGGCGGAGTACGATCAGGCCATGAGGAAAGAGCGTGGTGGCGCGCTCCGCGGGACAGAGCACCGCGAACATCGCTTCGCGGGCGTAGGCGAGCTGGACGCAGTCGGTGATGCGGCCGTCCGTACCATGGTCGGATGAGCGGGTGGCACAGCGGTGGATGTAGGTCTCGGGGGTCACTTGGGATCCCTTCTCCGAAAGCTGCATATATTGCATATCGGACGAATCGCAGGGTGGTGCCACAGTAGGTCACCGCGGTTGTTGCCGCGCGGCTGCTGACCTTCGAGGCTGAAGACCCGCTCTGACGTCGTCGACAGGAAGCAGACGATAGCCGTCGCCGGCGCAGCACGGCGTCCCGGCACCCGGCTCCCCGCGGAACTCCGCGACCACGGTCATCACTTCACGCTCCTCGCCCGCGAAGAACCTTGCGCGGGCCGTGCCACCCTGGCGCGACGACTCACCGGCGGGCTGGGCGTCCTCTGGGTCTTTGCCGACTACTTCTTCGCCCGGCGCCTGCACGCCATCTCCGTGAACTCCGAGGCACCCGGCCTGGGCCTGGGTCTGCAGGGCTTCGCTCAACCCGCTCAACCCGCTCAACCCGCTCACCCGCGCGCGGTCTGCCCGGCCTAGTGCCGCAGCGGCGATTCCTCATCGCCGCTGGTCAGAGGCGTCCCCTCGCGAGGGTTCCACTGACGTCTACGACAGCAAGATCAAGTTCAATGCGCCGACACCGCGGCGCGCCGTAACTCTCGCCGGCATGCAACTCGAACTCACGCGCAGTGACCGCGCGGTGCGCGGTCAGGGACCGCCTGTCTAGCGTCGATCCATGGACCAGGACAACGGCACCGCTAATCGACCGTCCCCGCCGCGCAAAACGCACGGCTCGGCCGGTCGGCGCCGCTCCAAGGCTGGCCAGTCCCGTTGTCGACGGAGTCATCGCCACTCGTCGCGGCGCACTGCCGCCCTCTGGCCGCATCGGCATCCCCGGTCGAACAGCTGTTCACATGATGAGTTGGGAGTATAGGTGTCCTCTTCTGACCTTCATTCCCCGCACGCCACGGCGGCGTCCGCCCCGTGCACCGTCGCCGCCGTACGGGACTTCGCCCGCATCGAGGTACCTGCTTACCTCGCCACTCACTCCGAGTCCGAGTATCCCGAGGACCTTGTCGACCAGATGCGCTGCCTGGGCATATTCGGCGCCACCACCCCAGCCGTCAACGGCGGATCCGGGATGTCCCCCAACGAAGTCCTCGAGGTCATGTACGAACTGGCCCGGGCCTGGCAGCCGCTGGCCGGCATGGTCGGCACCCACCTGAAACTGTGCCGGGATGTGGAGCGCCACGGAACCCCGGCCCAAAAGGAGACCTGGCTGCCCGCCATGGCCAGCGGTGCGATGATCTGTGCCCGCGGCTACACGGAGCAGGGCCGCACCGCCCCCGAGAGCCTGGCCGCAACGGTCGAGTTCCGGGCCGACGGCATTGGCCTGCTCAACGGCACCAAGAGATGGGTGACACACGCCCGCCATGCCGACCGGATTCTCTTCGTCGCCCGCCGCGGTCCTCGCGCCCAGTGCGTCATTGTGGACCCCTCCCGGGCCGGCGTGAAGATCGGCGACGAACTGCCCCGGCCCGGCATGCTGGGTGTGTCCCTGGCCGAGGTCCACGTCAACGACTACGAGTTCGATCCCGAAACTGATGTCCTGGGGGGCCCCGACGGCGACGTCACCGCATCGCTGCGCGGTCACGACGTCACCCGCTACCTCACCCGCGCGATCGGCTCGGCCGACGCCGTTCTCGCCTGGATGTCCGCGTTCGTCGCCTCCACCATCGAACAGCGCCCGCCCGAGGTACGCAGCGTGATGGCCGCGCGCGTCGGCCAGATCGCCATCAAGGTCGCGGCGATACGTCTGGGGCTACACGATCATCAACGACATCACCGCCCGAAACCTCCAACGCGCACACCAGCAGTGGCTACTGGGCAAGTCCCTCGACACTTTCGCACCCATGGGTCCCTACGCGGTCAGCGCCGACGAAGTCGGTGACCCCCGCAAGCTGATCGTCTCCTGCACCGTCAACGGGCAGCTACGCCAACAAGCCCCCATCGAGGACCTGATCTTCGATGTACCCGACCTGATCAGCATTATCTCGTCCGGGATCACGCTGCGCAGCGGCGACATAATCGCCACGGGCACCCCCGCGGGCACCGGTGTCGGCTTCACCCCACCGCGATTCCTGCAGCCAGGTGACGTCATCGAATGCGCCATCACAGGCCTGGGTAAACTCCGCAATACCATCGCCGTGCCAACACATCCCGCACCCGGGGCGGAGAAAACCGGGTGCGGCAGCACGGTCGGCCGATGACATCCGGGACACACTGACTCGGCATCCCGAGCTCGGACGACTTGTCGGAATTCTCGACCCGTAGGGGGGATTCCCGCTGTGCTGCAATGGCACTGCGACGCCATGGTGGCCGGGGAGAGCCCGGCACACGATTGTCTACGGGCCATGAAACAGCGTCGCACGACTGCGATCAGATCGTGGGTCCGCTGCAGGCTCTCGCCGGTGCTGCTCGGATGGGCCCACGATCTCACCGCGGCAGGAACCCACCGGATCACCCGGATCTGCGAACGCCAGGGCGACTCCGGGAACGCGGGCAGAACGGTGGCTTCCTCGTCACGGAGTCCTCCAGCGGACGGTGACCTTGAGGCCCTTGCCGTTCGGGCCGGGTTCGGCGTGTACGTCGGCGTGGTGGGCGGCTGCGATGGAACGGACGATGGACAGACCCAGGCCGACCGCGGCGGAAGGGTTCGAAGAGGGTGGGCACGTCGTAGGCCGGGACGGGGGGCCGGTGTGAGACGTGCGGGCGACACAACCAGTGGGGGCGGACAAGCCCGCGGGCGCCCGGCTACACCATCGCCAACGCTGCGGTGGGCGCCAAGCCGCGCCGCCCGCAGCGCCGGATACAGGCCCGCCACACCACCGATGGCCAGAGTCGCGGCGATTCCTCCGCCCACCGCCCACAGCGGAACGACGGTCGGCCAGCCCTGAACCAGCGCGTACACGCTGGTGACTACGGTGCCGATGGCCGCCCCTGCCGCACCGCCAAGGGCGGACAACAGCAAGGACTCGGTGAGGAACTGACCGCAGATCTGGGACCGGATGGCGCCCAGCGAACGCCTCAGTCCGACCTCGCCTCGGCGTTCGAGCACGGAGATGACCATGGTGTTGGCCACGCCGATCCCGCCGACGAGCAGCGCCACCGCGCCAAGTCCCAGGAGCAGTCCGGTGAAGGCCTTTTCGCCGGCCTGCTTCGCGACCAGCGCGTCAGAGGGGCGAGAGATCGCGACTCCGCTGGGATCCTCGGGATTCGCGCTCCGGGTCAGCAGTCCCCGTACGGCGTCGGGCGAGGCCTCAGCGGCGCGGGTGTAGATCGTGGTGGGGTGGCCGTCGAAGTCAGGCTCTCCTTGGCCATGTCCCAGCCCACCAGTGCCGTTGTGTCCAGTTCCGGTGCGAGGGAGGCCGGTTCCAGGATTCCGGCCACGGTGAACCATCGCCCGCCCAGCCATACCCGGATGTCCGGGCCGGCCTCGGTGATCCCGAGGAGTTCGGCGGCCTTGGCCCCCAGCACGGTGACCGGATACGCGGCGGTGGCCCGGTTGAGCCACCCGCCCTTGGCGAGTTGTGCACCCACGGTGTCGAGCAGGTCGGCGCGGGCCGCGGCCACGCCGAGGCCTCTGGACTGCTCAGCAGGGATCCTGCGGTGCGGTTGACCTGCGCCCCGCTCACCTCTCCGATGGCGGTGGCCGACTCGACGTGAGCGATCCTGCTGATCATGTCCGGGGCGGCCGACGGAGTTTCGCCTCGCCTCCGCCGATGGACTGGCGCGGTGCGACGGTGAGGAGATTGGTGCCCAGCCGGTCCATGGTGCGGTCGAGTTAGGCCCGGCTGGAGCTGGAGATGTCGACGACGGACGCCATCGCTGCGATACCGACGGCGATGCCCAGCGCCGAGAGGAGCACCCTGACAGGGCGGCTGCGCAGCCCGAAACCACCAGTGCGTACGACGTCGGAAGGCTGCATCCGCGCAGGGGTCAGCATGCCGCCGCCTCTGGTGACGTCCCGGGATCGGCTACGAGCGCCGACCTCTCTGTCCGAGTGGACGCGTCCGTCGAGCATCGCCACCTGCCGCGGCAGCGAGGCCGCGATCTCCCGGTCATGGGTGATGACGAGCACCGTTGTGCCCGCGGCGTGCAACTCGCGCAACAGCTCCATCACGACCCTTCCGGAACGGGAGTCCAGTGCGCCGGTCGGTTCGTCCGCGAGCAGCAGCGCCGGATCACCGATCACGGCGCGGGCGATGGCCACTCGCTGACTCTCACCGCCCGACAGCTCGTGCGGCCAGCGCTCAAGGCGCCGGCCGAGTCCCACCCGGCGCAGTGCCGCCGCCGCCCGTTCCCGGCGCATCCTCAGGCCGACACCGCTGTACAGCAGGCCGGACGAGACGTTGTCCAGCGCCGAGACACCGGGAGCGAGGTGGAAGTGCTGGAAGACGAAGCCGATGCTGCGGGCACGCATCGCGGACAACTGCCGGTCGGTGAGGTCGGCCACCTTGTGCCCGTCGACGCGGACCTGACCGCTCGTCGGCCGGTCCAGAGTGCCGATGACCTTGAGCATGGTCGACTTACCGGACCCCGAAGGCCCGACGATTGCGGCGAGTTCACCCCGGCGAACGGTCACGCTGACATCGTCCAGTGCGGTCACGCCGCCGGGGTGGACCTTGGTCACCGAGTTGAGGACGACCACTTCGGCTGTCGGCACGTCGGCCACCTCATCGGTCACTGCGGTCATCGGGGCACCCGCACGTTCATGCCCTCGGTCAAGCCTTTGCCACTGACCTGGACCCGGCCCTGCGCGAACAGGCCCAGTGTCACCGGGATCCGCCGCACCGGGCGGCCACGGTCCATCACTTCGACGCCGTAGCCGCCGTCGGGCATCGCGACCAGCGCCGTGACGGGCACGGAAAGGGCGTTCTTCGCCCGGTCACTGACGAGTTCCACGTCCACGGTGGCGGTGTCCAGACCGGCGAGCGCCTTCTGGTCCTCGATCGCGATCTGCACCTCGGTCTTCGTACGTGCCTGGTCCTGTCCCTCAGCCTGCCGGCCGCCGCTCTGCGCCCCGCCGTCGGTGGCCGGCGTGACGGTCCGCATCTCGGTGATTCTCCCGGTCACATTGCGCCCGTCGGGCAGGGTGACCTGCGCACCCTTCTTCGCCAGTGCCTGGTTTCCGGCCGGGAGCTGGGCGGTTACGGACTTCTTGCTGCCGGTACGGGTGAGGATCTTGCCTTGGGCCGGATCGATGACCGCGACCGAGTGCGCCGCTACGCGCGCTGCTCCCGGGGGTGAACACCACGCCGCCCTTCGCCAGTTGGCCGGTACCCTCGGCGCTGAGGTCGCGCTGCCAGGCGCGCACTGACGCCGCCGTGGCGGAGGTGAACGTGTCACCGGCCGGAGCACCGTAACCGAGTGTGCGGAGGTTGTCGTTGACCTGGCGGACATCCGGACCCTTGAGGCCCTTCGTGAGATCCCGGTACATCGGCACGTTCCCGTACAACAGGACAACCGGCCGGTTGTCCACCTTGTAGAGTGCCTCGCCGCGCTTGACCGTCGCTCCGATTCCTGGAAGCCAGGTTACTGTGCCGGGCGCCGTACCCTGCACCGTGGCGCCCTCGGCGTAACCCAGTTCACCCGGTACCGACTTGGTGGCCTCCAGATCGCCTCGGGTGACGGCGGTCATCGCGAGTGCGTGCGCGGATGCGCTGTTGTCCGTCTCCGTATCGCCGTCGTCCCGCAGTACGAGGACACCGATCCCGCCGGCGCCGACGCCATGGTGACCCGGCTCTCCGCGTCCGCGTTCGCGAAGATGGGCGCACTGTCACGGCGAGCAGAGCCGAGCGCCGCCCGGTCCTTCGACCGGGACCGGGACGGCTTCGTCCTCGCCGAGGTAGCGGCCGTCCTGCTGCTGGAGCGGGCGGCGGACGCAGCCGCCCGCCGGGTCGCACCACGAGCGCTGCTGTCCGGCTACGCCATGACCGGCGACGCCACCACGCCACAGCACCCGACCCCGGGGGCCGCGGTCTGCGACGGGCGATGTCCGCCGCGCTCGCCATGGTGGGGGCGGCGCCCTCTGATGTAGACCACGTCAACGCCCACGGCACCGGGACCCGGCTCAACGACCGGGCGGAAGCCGCCGTCATCAGGGAGGTGTACGCGGCGGGCGGACCCACCGTCACCTCCGCCAAAGGCGCGCTGGGGCACACGATGGGCGCCGTCGCAGCGGCGCTCACCGCCGACGCTCGCCCGCGGCGTCGCCCCGCCCACGGCCAACTACGCACGCTCCGGACCCGATACGGACGGCATCGACGTGGTCGCCGACAGGCCCGCGACCAGCGGATCGAACTGGCGCTGAGCCACTCGCTGGGATTCGGCGGACACAACATAGCGCCGACAACCCGTGGCCGAGTGCGACCGGATCGACCTGCTCGAGAACCTCGGCGGCCGACGCCCGCAGGGATCCCCGCGGCCGCGTGAGCTTCGCGAACGATCCCAGCGGAAAGTCTCCCTGGCCGGGAAACAGATGGATATCGGCGCCCTGCATGCGGCCTCCAGCGATCGGCCCGATGGCGGTCAAGGTCTGCTGTCCTGTGACCCTGGGCGACGGCCACCGAGCACCTGAAGACTTGCTGAGGCGAGGCCTGTTGAATCCTGGCTATGTTGAAGTAGGTCAGAGTCGTGCCGCTTGCACAGGCCCAACAGGAGAGGCCGCTTGCTCCATCGGTATGCCTAGTCCTGGGTGCACGACGGCAGCAAGCTCCCGAAGCGCTAAGGGTGTTCACCGTATCCACCAACTGGACCCCCTACTCAGAGCAGAACTGGAAGCCGTACGGGAGCGCGCCGAGAATCCGCCCGGCCTGGGAGGCGGAGATGCCCGTGTCCGCCAGGTGCGCGGCGATCAGCCGGTGCGACCAGCCGTCGTAGGGGTGTGGCGGGCACTGGTGGCCGTCGCCACGATCCGCAGTCGAACCTCCGGCCCGTAGGCCGGCGGTCCGCCCGAGCGGGGCCGGTCTTCCAGCCCGGCCAGCCCTTCATCGGCGTACCAGTCCCGCCACCGCACCACCGAGGAGTTCTCCACTATCCGCCAGGTCGAGCAGCGAGCAGGACTATGTGAGCGCGCTGCGGGCGCTGGTGATCAGCGAGCGGATGACCGCCAGTGTGTTGTCGACCTCTTCTTCACTGAGCTCTTTCGGTGTTGCCGCTCCAGGGTGAGTACGGCTTTGGCGATTGGCGTCATTCGAGTCGGGCTGCGGCGGGCGTGACGGATGATCCGTCAGGTCTTCAGTCGGGCAACGCGGCGCTCGACCAGGGCGCGGGTCCGGCCGAGCGCGCGGTTGACGGTCTTTTGCGTGGGGGTGAGGTCTTGGAGGGGGCGGCGTTTGACCGCGGTGGTAGCCCAGAGCCCTGCGCCTTGATAGGCGAGGTCGGCCAGGACCGGGATGCCCTGACGTTCGCAGATTCGGATGACGCGGTGGGTGCGGGCTGCGGTCAGATCGTGGCTGCGGCCGGGCAGGGCGGGTGACAACCACAGTTGCCCGGTCGGGTCGGTGACGACCTGCACGTTCACGCCGTGACGGCGGTGTTTGGCGGAGTAGTCCTCCTGGCCGTCGCCGACGCGGTCGCACTCGGCCGGGGTGCCGTCCAGCAGGACGAAGTCCGGGTCCGTCTCGAGCGGCGGCGAGCTGGGCGAGGGTGTCGTGGCCGCGCAGGTACACCAGGCCGACCAGGGCCCACTGGTGCGGCGGGAGTTTGCAGCGGCGGTCACCCTCGCGGGTGACGAGGAGGATGGTGACCCACTCAACCAGCGCATGCGGCAGGACGAGTGCGGCAGGACCGGGAACCAACGAGGCTCCTGTGCCGGTGAGTTCAGACTTCGAACACCTCCCTCAACGGCACGGGAGCCTCGTGCGTTGCGGGCGGCCTCGAAAGACCTCACTATTCGCGATTCCGGCGGCCATCCGGAGCGCCTGCACTCGGTAAGGGGAGGTCGCGGTGCGAATGCCGTGATGCCAGCCAGGCCACGACTGCTTCCGGAGTGGCCATCTGCTGGTCCAGTGGGGTGAGCATACGAAGCGGGGGGCAAGCCGCGCCGGGTACGCGGCTGGCTGGCTGGCCCGGCCCGCCGACCCGCACTTCTTCACCATCCTGTCGTCGCTCGGCTGGGTACGTGCCGCGACGCCGGTGGTGTCAGTCAATGCTGCGCAAGATGTTTTCCTCTGACGGGTCCGAGTCGTCGATCCCAGCCCGGCGAATCGGAGCGCATCGCGCCCATACGTCCAGACATCGCTCTACTTGTGGCAGAGGGGAGGTCTCCGTGCCGGGCTGGATTAGGCGGGAAGCCTCTTTCCGTTGAGTCCGCGGAGTATCGTGCTTGCGCATTAATTCGGCCTCCTTCGCCATTGGAGCATCAGCCGGCAATGTGGGCAATAGCAGTGCCGAATATGGCCACGGCGCTTCGGATCGGGGCAGCAACCCCGGTGTCCGCTATGTAAAACCCGAACCCCGCGCAGATAACGGCGTGTGAGAGCTTCATATCTCCCTTACGGCCCAGGAACCATGCACCAGCACCTAGGACCAAGGGCAGCGAAAGGTGAAGGGACGGCATGACGCACCTCGAACCCCGAGGGAGGAAAGTGTCAGCACCAGCCTGCACGCCTTTTTGCAGTGCTCAACCCCTGGGTGCTGACGTCATAGTAGCGGAATTCGATTTCGCGACCAACTTGTTACTCAGTGCTACCGGATTCCGCAGCGCACCCGCCACCGGAACATCGCATCCTGGACGCCTTAGCGTGATTGTATTGCGAGCTCTACGGATTAATCATTCGCAATGCCTAATTGACAGCCGGTAGTCATGGGGGGCGTCGGGTGGTCAATCACCGGGAAGCAGCAAGCGGACCGGTGGTAGGTGAAGATGTCGGCGACTTTGTGCCACAACCCGACCCACCGGCATCTCTGCAGGTCAGGCGAGTTGGTAGTCCCTGCGCTGATGGAGGCCGAGATGGCCGGGGAACGGCGCGCGTATCCGACTGATC
>NZ_JACTVJ010000041.1 GCF_014493765.1 Streptomyces polyasparticus | reverse complement strand
AAAGGCGGCATGGACTCGATCTACCCCCAGCCAGAAGATCAACCCGACGCCGTTACACCACTACAGGGGACATGACCCTCCTGTTCCAGCAGCCGGATTCGCTTACGGGCCTCAGCCAGCTCCGCAGCCTCGCTCGTCGCCAAGGCGGACCCAGCGGCCGGGCTCGCCTCGCCGCGCTCCTCGGCCTCGGCACGGCGGATCCACTTCGTCAGCGAGGCGGGATGCACGCCGAAATCGGCGGCGATCTGTTCCAGTGTGACGCCGGGCTCGCGGCTTCGCGCGACCCGCACGACGTCCTCGCGGAACTCCTTCGGATACGGCTTGGGCATTGCGACATCCTTCCAGCCCGCCTCTCGGCGAGCCAGATCAGGTGTCACCCAACCCTGCAGCAGTCCCCTTGTCGCCGGTGGCCGAGCGCAAGGCGCGGCGCAACTGGCTCACCGTCGCGTGGAGGCTGGTGTACGGGCGGTCGCTCGGCGCGTCCGGCCACAGGGCGGCGGCGAGCACCTCGCGCCGGACGCCCCGGCGGTGCAGGGCGAGGTAGGCGAGCAGCTCACGTTGCCGAGGGGCCGGTGCGGCGGGAGATGATCCGGATGGGTCCGAGCAGGCAGAGCCGAGCGCACTGCTCGGTCCCCTGGTACTTGTCGTCGGGCGCCGACTGTGGGTCGTCCGGTTGCACTGCGGGGGTACCTACTGGCGTCGTTCCTGGATCGAAGCTCGGTGGCACGGTGGCATACGTGCGATCCGCTTGCAGCATCTGACGGCTGCTGTCACTCAGCGTGACACTCCACCATGCGAGATCGGTGACGCGCTTATAGCGTGTGTACCGCGGAACACCAACTCGCTCACGGGGGATACAGCCAACACTCGCCGCCGAGGAGAACCGTGTCGTATTCCGGTAGCTACCAGACCGAGGTTTTCAGGCAAGGGGGCAGCCCGTTTCCCTTCACAGTGGGCGGCCTGGAACGCGAAGCGAAAAGCGCTCTGCCCGAGAAGTACTTTGATTACATAGCTGGAGGGGCGGGCTGCGAGAACACAGTGGCCGCGAACCGGGCCGCGTTCACGCGCTGGGGGTTGATCTACCGGGTGTTGCGTGACGGCATTCCCGCGGATCCCGGATGCGAGCTGTTCGGGGCTCGGTTGTCGATGCCGGTATTGCTCGCGCCCGCGGGGGTGGGGGAGTTGGCGCACCGAGAGGCTGAGACCGCGGCGGCGCGAGCTGCTGCGGAGGTGGGGGTGGCGCAGGTGCTGTCAGCTGTCGCTTCGTCGTCACTCGAACAGGTGGCGCAAGCGGCACCGCACGGCACGCGCTGGTTCCAGTTCGCCTGGCCCGACGACGAGAAGCTGGCTCGCTCGCTGATCGCACGCACCGAAGCGGCCGGCTACGGCGCGATCATGGTGATGGGTGACTGCTATGCGGCGGGCTGGCGGACGCGTGAACTGTCGGCTGGCTTCTTCCCGTTCGACCACTGCTACGGGCTGGGCAATTACCTGTCCGATCCGCGCTTCTGGGAACTGATCGGGCAACCGATGGATGTGCAGGGCGATGACATTCCAGACATGTCCCGTGTCGCCCGTTCAGTTGCGGCCACGGCGGCCTCGACCTGGAACCGTGTCTTCGCCAAGCCGGCTCTGACCGTGACGGACATCGAACAGCTGAGGACCTGGACGCGGCTGCCAATCCTGGTCAAAGGTGTCTGCCACCCTGGCGAGGCTGCGGCGCTCATCGATGCCGGCGTGGACGGGCTAGTGGTGTCCAATCACGGGGGTCGCCAACTGGACAACTGTGTCGCGGCGTTGGACTGCCTGCCTGGCGTGGTAGAGGCGGTCGGCGACCGTGTCCCGGTTCTCTTCGACTCGGGAGTGCGCACCGGAACCGATGTCCTGATCGCGCTGGCTCTCGGCGCGAAGGCGGTCATGATCGGCCGTCCGTGGCTGTACGGGCTGGCCATCGGCGGCCAGGCGGGCGTGACCCATGTCCTGCGCTGCATACACGCGGAGCTCACCAGCGCACTGACGCTGACCGGTCATCGACGCGCCGACACGCTGAGCACGGACGACCTGACGCGGACCGCGCTCGCATAGGCGCCGCCTCGCTCGTGCCGCTCCTCAAGGCAAGGAGTCGTCCTGGTGCGCACAACTGTGGCCACCGCACGTCAGATAGTGGTGAAGGTCGGCACCAGCTGCCTCGCTGCCGAGGGCAGCGGACTCTCCGTCGACCGGATCAATACCTTGGTCGACGTCCTGGCCGTGCGCCGCGCCCAACCTGAGACACAGGTGACACTGGTGTCCTCGGGCGCCGTGGCGGCTGGCTTGGCGCACCTGGACATCGCCTGTCCCTTCGATGATGCGGCGCTGATGCGGCGGGCGGCGGCGGGCATCGGGCAGGGCATGCTGGTGAGTTGCTATGCCGCCGCTTTCTCGCGCTACAGCCAAACCGTCGGGCAGGTGCTGCTGACCGCGGACGAGGTGATCCACAGGGCTGACGAAACACGGCGAGTGCTCACTCAGCTCCTGTCACGTGATGTGGTGCCTGTCGTCAATGAGAACGACACAGGAGCTGCGCGTGATCAGCGGTTCGGTGACAACGACAGTCTCGCCGCTCACTTGGCCATACTCCTGCGCGCTGACGTGCTGATCCTGCTGTCGGACGTGGACGCTCTGTATGACGCTCCACCTTCCACCCCAGGCGCCTCACCAGTCTGGTCGGTCCACCCGTCCACTCAACTACCTCTGTCTGAGGGGTACGCGAGCGGGAGTGCAGATACGGGGTTGGGCACCGGCGGGATCACCTCGAAGGTGAAGGCCGCATGCGCGGCCGCCGCTGCGGGAATTCCTGTGGTCCTGACCAGCGCCAAGTTGGCTGAAGGCGCCCTGTCCGGCGATGAGGTCGGCACCTACTTCCACCCGGCGCCCTTCTAATTCTGTTGGTTGAAAGGAACTGCGCATGTCTCAGAATCCAATGCTGCAGGAAGAGACGGCAGATGCTTACCGTCGGGCCGGCTGGTGGTTGGGCGAGACGCTTGGTGACATGCTCAAGGCGCGAGCCATGCGGCACGGAAAGAAGCCTGCGGTAATCGGCCCCGACCGTACGCTGAGTTACCGCGATTTGGACGAACGTGCCGGGCGTATTGCCAGTGGTTTCGCTGCGCTGGGAGTGTCGGCTGGGGACCGAGTCGTAGTGCAGCTGCCGAATCGGTCAGACTTCTTGGAAGTCGTGTTCGGACTGACGCGTCTGGGCGCGGTTCCGGTACTCGCGCTGCCAGCGCACAGGGATGCCGAGATCGGCTATGTGTGCGCGACCGCCGAGGCGGTGGCGTACGTGTGCCCCTCGGGTGACGTATACGAGGCGATGGCTCGGCGGATGTGCGAGCAGGTGACGAGCCTGCGGCACGTGGTCATGGCCGGCGGACGTGGTGACGGAGGCGCCGCCACTTTTCACGGCTTGGAGGAGATCCGAAGCACCCCGGTCTGGGAAGGCGCTGCCCCGAGCTCGGATGATCCTGCCGTGATGCTACTCTCCGGCGGCAGCACCGGTCTGCCGAAACTGATTCCGCGGACCCACGATGACCTGCTGCACATGGTCAGGGCCGCGGCCCGCGCAGCCAACTTCGGCCAGTCCGTCGTCTATCTCGCTGTGCTTCCGGTAGCCCACAGCTTCACGCTCTGCGCACCCGGAGTACTCGGTGTTCTCAACGCAGGGGGCACCATCGTCTTCAGCGACGCGACGGCCTCCGCTGCCGAGGCGTTCGGCCTCATCACGCGCCATCGGATCACTGCCACAGCACTGGTACCCACGCTCGCCAAGACCTGGCTGTCCGCAATCGACTCGCCTGGCGCCACTGCGCAGGACCTGTCCAGCCTGAAGGTCGTACAGATCGGCGGGGCCAAGGCGGACGAGGACCTGGCGCGCCACTTCCAGCGCTGTTTCCACCGGACTTTGCAGCAGGTGTATGGCATGTCCGAGGGCCTGCTGTGCTTCACTCGGCTGAGCGATCCTGACGAGAGTATCGTCGCCACCCAGGGCCGCCCCGTCGATCCGGGTGTGGAGCTGCGCATCGTGGACGGGAAAGGTCTTGACGCGCCCGCCGGGGCCATCGGTGAACTGCTGGTACGAGGCCCATCGGTCATCCGAGGCTACTACCAGGCCTCCGAGGCGAACGCGAGCGCCTTCACCCCGGAGGGCTTCTACCGCACCGGTGATCTCGTGCGGTCGACCGCCTCCGGCAATCTGATGGTCGTGGGACGGGTGAAGGACCAGATCAACAGGGGTGGCGAAAAGATCGACGCGGCAGAAGTGGAGTCCGTTCTGCGCTGCCACCCGGACGTACTGGATGCCGCTCTGGTCGCGAGCCCGGATGAGTTTCTCGGCGAGCGCTCACACGCTTTCGTGGTCACCCGCGAACCACTCGACGTCGACGTGCTGCGTCAGTACGTACGCGCCAAAGGGCTCGCCGAGTTCAAAGTGCCGGACGAGATCGACTTCATCGAGGAGCTACCCCGCACCCCCGTCGGAAAGATCGACAAGAAGCCGCTACGTGCCCTGGCCGCCCCCCGACAGCCGTGCGATAACCCATCGGAAGCGGTCGCGTCAGACAGTGTGGCGGCGGTTCTCTCCGCCTGGTCGATGTCGCTCGACCTGAACCACCCGTTGACGCCACACGACAACTTCTTCGAGCACGGAGCCAACTCACTCCTGGTCATCGAGGCGGCCCAACGGATCGGCGTGTTCCTGGGCCGCGACGTGCCACCAGCCCTGGTGTTCGCCCATCCTACCGCTCTGTCTCTCGCCCGAGTCCTGGACGGCAACGACACACATGCGGCTCCCACCCCCGCCGACCTGATCGCCGATGTGTCCCTTGAGGGAACCAAACAATGGCCCACCGATTTCCAGCTCCCCGGCCCGAGCTCTCACCCTCTACTGACCGGCGCGACCGGGTTCGTCGGTGCCCATCTGCTCGCGGCCCTGCTCGAGCAGACCAGCGCCACCATCACCTGCACAGTGCGAGCCGAGACCCACGACGCTGCGCGCCGACGCCTGGCAACGGCCCTCACCGCTCTCGGCCTGCCCACCGCGGACTTGGCCGACCGGGTCATCGCGCTGCCCGCCGATCTCTCCCGCACTCGTCTCGGCCTGGATACCGATGACCACAGACGTTTGACCGAGCAGACCGATGCGATCTACCACTGTGCCGCCGCGGTGAGCACCCTGCGCGGCTACGCTGCTCTGCGCGCCGCGAATGTCACCGCCACGCGAAACCTCCTTGAGATCGCGGCGACGGGATGCCCCGCACACATGCACCACGTTTCCACCCTCGCGCTGACGCCACCGTCCGGCCACCCCGCGCTCCCGGAAGCGTTCATCGCACCGCATGCCGGACTGACGGACGGCTACCGACAGACCAAGTGGAGCAGTGAACGACTGCTCGAGCTGGCGGCCGAACGCGGTCTGCCGACGACGGTGTACCGTCTGGGCCGGGTGATCGGCGCAGACGGCACCGCTGCCCCCAATCCGAACGACCTGGTGTGGCGGATCCTACGAGCAGGCATCAACCTGGGGGCCCTGCCCGCGCTACCCGTGACCGAGGTATGGACTCCTGCCGACTGGACCGCGAACGCGATTGTCCACCTCTCCCACCGCGCGAGCAGGACGGAGCCCGGCGCGGTCTTCAATCTGGCACCCACCACTGATGTGCCGCTCGCGACCTTCTTCGAGTGGGTTGCCGAATACGGCTACAACACGCCACTTGTGGCGCCACCCCTGTGGGTCACGAAGCTGGCGGACACGCCGGGCGGAGACACGGAACTGCGCACCCTGCTGGATCCGAGCCAGCCTGCCCATGAGCAACTTGCGGACCTCCCCCTCAACCGCATCGAGACCGCCGAACTACCCCCGTCGTTGGACGACAGCCCGCTCGCGGCCGCCCCCACCATCGACCGTGACCTGATCCACCGCTACCTCTCCCGCTGGATCGCCGCAGACCTACTACCGCCGGTCTGATTCGGGTGTAGCTCCTCCTGAGAGACGAGCTACACCCGAATCAGACCGCGACTCTGTGAATCAGGGCGGGCCGGTGCCGGCGGCGGACGTTCGTCGAGTGTCGACGACGGATGGTTGCGTCCAGGGAAGTGGTGTATGGGTTCCACCTGATCCGGGGGTTTGCTCCTGGTTCTGATGGGTGCCCGCATAGACGAACGGCCACCGGCTGATCTTCGAAGTGTCGAAGCCTCGAAGGAGATCAGCACGATGACCGCACCAGACAGTGTGCCCCTGCATGCCCTCGCCGAAGACAACCTCGCCGCGGCGAGTCCGGACCTGCTGCGCGCCATGGTCAAGACGTTCGCCGACGCGTTGATGTCGGCGGAGGCCGACGCCCAGTGCGGTGCCGAATACGGGCAGGTCAGCGACGAACGCGTCAACCTGCGTAACGGCTACCGCAGTCGGGAGTGGGACACCCGCGCCGGCACCGTCGAACTGGCCATCCCCAAGCTGAGGCAGGGCAGTTACTTCCCGACCTGGCTGCTCGAGCGCCGCCGCCGGGCCGAACAGGCCCTGATCTCGGTGGTCGCCACCGCCTACCCGCTCGGCGTCAGCACCCGCCGAGTGGAGAAGCTCGCCGAGTCACTCGGAGTCACCCAACTATCGAAGTCCCAGGTCAGCGCGATGGCCAAGCACCTCGACGGACAGGTCGAAGCGTTCCGCAACCGGCCGCTGGACGCCGGCCCCTATACGTTCGTCTGGGTCGATGCACTGACCCAGAAGGTCCGCGAGGGCGGCCGCATCATCAACATCCACGCGCTCATCGCGGTCGGCGTCAACGCCGACGGCCACCGCGAAATCCTCGGCATCGACGTCGCCACCGCCGAAGACGGAGCCGGCTGGCTCGCCTTCCTGCGCTCGCTGATCGCCCGCGGCCTGAGCGGCGTCCAGTTGGTCATCTCCGATGCACACACCGGCCTGGTCAACGCGATCGGCGCCGTCCTGCCGGGCGCATCCTGGCAAAGATGCCGCACCCACTACGCCCGCAATCTGCTCTCCCAGGTCCCCAAATCGGCCCAACCCTGGGTCGCGACCCTGCTGCGGACTGTCTTCGAGCAACCCGACACCGACGCGGTGAAGGCCCAGATGAGCCACGTGATGGACACCCTGGAAGCCAAGTTCCCCAAAGCCGCAGCCCACTTGGACACCGCCCAGACAGACCTGCTGGCATTCACCGCCTTCCCACGCGAAATCTGGCGGCAGATCTGGTCGAACAACCCACAGGAGCGGCTGAACAAGGAGATCCGCCGCCGCACCGACGTCGTCGGGATCTTCCCCGACCGCACCGCCGTGATCCGCCTGGTCGGGGCGGTGCTGGCCGAGCAGAACGACGAATGGACCGAAGCCCGCCGCTACATGGGCCGCGAACTCCTCGCCAAGGCCCGCCTGAACCCGAACGACGGAGAAACCGACGATCTCGCCCTGCCGACCGAACTCACTGCCTAACCTGAAAATGGATCACCGAGTGGCCGTCAATACACCACTCCAGTGGACGTGACCGAACCGGGAACGGCAGTGCGGGGCATCTCCATGGGATCTGATCTCGCGGATTTTGCCTCGGATTCGCACTGTGTATGGCCGCCGTGGGACGGAGCCCGGAAGGAGAGGCGATCGTCTGGCCGTCGCCTGCGTGGGCGTCACGCTCGCCATCCTGTACCTGCCGTTCCTAGCCATGGCATGGCTGTTGAGCAAACATGCCGGCCACGGAAAGTGATACCCGTCGCTGATGCCAGGACAGACAGACACCACTCCAGGGTGTGCGCACCACAGTTCGACGAGCCCTCCGCCTCCGGCTGTGAAGCGCGCAGCCCCTACGGCCGGTACACCGCCCACGTCTTGGGTGTCTCGGAGACCTTCACCGCGGTGAGCTCCGGCAGTTCCTCACACCACCGCTTGAAGATCCACTGGGCGAGGTTTTCGGCGGTTGGGGAGCACCCCCCCCCCATCGATTCATTGAGGTGCCGGTGATCGAGGGTGTCGTCCAGCCACTTCTTGAACGCGTCGAGGTCCCGGTAGTCGCGGACGAAGCCCGGCGCCCGCAGGGCTTCGTCCGCGGCGGATAGTTCGAGGATGACGACGTAGTTGTGGCCGTGCAGGCGGGCGCAGGGGTGCCAGCCGGGCAGTTGGTCGAGGACGTGGCTGGCGGAGAAGTGGAACTCCTTGGTGATGCTGAACATGGCGTCCTCCTCCTGCCTAGCGTTCCGTCCGGTGTTCGCCCTGGTCCCGCACTGTAACTCGGGGGTTGATGAGCCGGCCCTCCCCCGGCTCACGCATCTCCGGGGTCAGCAGCGCCCGATTCAGCGGAACATCGGTCAGGAACCTCTGCCGCTGCGACGGATCACCAATGCTGTCCGCTTTGCGCCGGACCTCCGCCCGGGCTCGCTCCAAGAGCAGGCCGGTTTGGGCATCCTCACCGGCCGCCGCCAAAGCGCACGCGGCGTCATGGAGGACTTCCTCGGTGCGCAGCGCCGGCATCGGGCCGCGTTCGTCGAGAATGGCGAGCGCGGCCCGTGCGTCGTCGGCCGCGCCGGTCGGGTCGTCCTGGGCACGTCGGATGCGGCTGCGCAGGGTGTACGCGGCGATCCTGCTGCGTGCCATGCCGCTCTGCTCGGTCTCGGCGAGGGTGTCGCCGATCAGGCGCAGGGCCTGGGCGGGGTCGTCCGGGCGTACGGTGATGAGGACCTCGACGTACAGATTGCGCACGATGGGGACCAGGTTGACGAGGTAGGTGTCCACGGTCTCGGCCCACGCTTGCTCGATCCTGTCCAGGGCCTCCGGAAGACGTTCAGGAGAGCGTGCGGCCAGGAGGGCGAGCAGTGCGTTGTTGTAGGCGTGCCAGCCGCTGATCGCTTCGCGTGCGTCGTGCTGGGCCTCCTCGAAGGACAGGGCTCTGCTCAGGGCAGCTTCCGCGGCCACGTAATCGCCCATGGCGATGTGGAGTTGAGCGAGGTAGTTGAGCGCTATCGGCAGTTCGGCGCACAGGACATCGCCGCCGATCCGTTCCACGCAGCGCTGTAGGCGCTGCACGGCTTCGCCGAAGCGCCCGGCATCGAAGAGGTTGACGCCGATCTGCATGTCGTTCAGGTTGCGGGCGTGATGCAGCACCGGGTTGGTGGTGTCGCCCAGCTGGTCTGCCGACGCGTAGAGCTCCTCCGCTTCGAAGAGCACCGCGAGACCGGCGTCAAGGTTCCTCTTGGGCAACTGGCGGCCGTACTCGACGAGGGCGACGAACAACGTCTCGACGCCCTGCGCACCCAAGTCGCGCGCCAATTCGACAGCTTGGGACAATTTCTCCAATGAAGGCTCCACGCCCTGAACGGCGAGGAGGGTCTTGCCCCGCAGCAAGGCGGTGCGGGCGATCAGCAACCGGTCGCCGAGCCTGCGCGCCGCCTGCTCCGCCTCGTCCGCCATGGTGTCGATGCCCGGCGACTGCGCCTCGGCCACATTCCCGCGCCACGTCACCTCGGTGAGGCTCAGCAGGAGTTCGGTCGCCTCGACCAGACGCCGGTCGCGCCCCGTATCGCCTTCGGGCAGCAGGCGGGCGGCCTCGATGGCCGTGCGGCAGTATTTCGCGGCCTGCAGGAAGGAGAGCTCCTCCATCGCAACGGAGCGAGCCAGCTCGTAGTGCGCACGGGCGCTGTGCGCCGCCTGAGCCGGGCCAGCCGCAAGGAGTTGCTCCGCGATCAGGACACGGATCTCCCACGGCAGGTCACTGCCCTGACGGGGAAGGCGTTCCAAGGCCGCTGCCACGCGGGCGTGCCGGAGCAGCCGCGCGCCCTCGCTCTGCTCATTGCGGATGCAGGACTGCAGAGCACGGTGCTCGAAGTCGTACCAGTCGGTGTGCAGCGCCTGCGCCCACCGCGGCATATCGGCACGGCGCCGCTCCCGCACCAGCCCGTGCTCGGTCGCCACGCGATGCAGCATGTCCTGCACCTGCGTCTGCGGAAGTCCGGTCACCTCGGACAGAGTGTGGGAGAAGAAGAACTCCCCGGCTGTTGCGCCGAGTACAAGCAGTTCCTGCGCCTGCGGATCCACCCGCTCGAAGCGCTCACCGACCGCCTGCGGCAGCTGGTCCGGCAACGGCATGTCCGTACCGGACCCCGGCCGCCACAGCCGCAGCACCTGCTCGACGAACACCGGCGATCCGCCCGTCGCCTCGTGCACCCGCGCGGCGAAGCCCGCCGGGATCTCATGGCCCTCGAGCTGATCCCGAACGAGTTGGACCACAGCCCATTCCGGCAGCGGCGGCACCCGGTGACGCGCCACCAGCAGATTGTGCCGCTTCTGCCATACGTCCGCCAGTTGCTCCATCGCGGCACCGTCCGCCGTCGACGACGCGTACGACCCGAGGCACAGCACCAGACTCAACGGCTCACCCTCAAGGCACGGCAGCAGCATGTGCAGAAGCTCCCTGCTCGCCTCGTCGCACGACTGGATATCGTCGACGAGCAGCAGCACCGGCGCTCCCTCCCGCGCCTCCGTCAGCAGCGCTTCGACCATCTGCCGGCACATCGCGGAACGCACAGGACCGAGGCTGTCCCCCGGAATGCTCCCCGTGGCCAGGGCCGCCCGCGTCGCCAGCCGCCCCGCCTCGACCACACCCCCTATCCCCGGCACGACCGCCGACAACAGCGCCGGCGCGGCTGCCGTCGCTCCACGCCCCACGGCACGGGCCCACAGCGAGCGGCGGCGCCCGCGCCGCGACATGGCGCTCAGTTGATCGAGAGCTTCGAGGAACGGTCCGAACTGGCGCCCGGTGCCCAGCGCCGGCAGACAACTCACCTGCACCACCTGGCAGTCCGCGCCGGACAGGCGGCCACGCGCCTCGGTGAGCAACGACGACTTGCCCACTCCCGAGTCACCCTCGAGGAACAGGACACTGCTGCTGCCCTCAAGCAGCCGCCGCCGGACCGACGCGATCAACTCCAGCGTCTCCTCCCGATCCACGAACACCACCACACCCCGCCTTTCCACCTGCACTGAACGTCGACCGGCGCGCCAAGAACGCCCGCCGTCACCGTAAGCACGGCCGCAGTGATCTCGACGCCAAGTCGCCAACTCGTGGGCCTGGCAGCCCCAACAATGGCCGAAAGCCGTCAGCACATCCCGATCGCCTGTCGCACATCGTCGGCACCGACTGCCTCACGATGTGGACCAGGCGTGCCGCGGCAGTCGTCCCGGTTCGGCGAGGAGGTCGAAGTGGGGTTCTCGCCGCCAGTTCTCGTGGTTGCCGATGACGAAGAGACGGCGCTTGGCGCGGCTCACCGCGACGTTGAGCAGGTTCGGCGACTCGCCGGCCCAGGCACGTGCGTTCGCTCCACGCTGCGGGTGCGTGCCCAGGACGAGGATGACCACGTCCGCTTCCTTGCCTTGCATGGTGTGGACCGTGCCGATGTTGTCGGACAGGAAGGTCTCGACCTGCTTACGGTGGTGCGCCGGATCCGCGCCGGCCGGTACGTGGGACTCGAGGCGCATCGCGCGCACGGCCCGGGCGCATCCGTCGACCACCTCGCGGAACGGGCTCAGGATCCGTACCCGGTTGAGCGCCACTCCCCATTCGCCGTGAAGTTTGGTGAGAACGGCTGCCAGCGCCTTGCCCTCAGCCACCACCCACTTGCCGTCGCAGTCCGTGGCAGTCACGTCGACCCAACAGCTCACGGGATAGGCACAGTTACGGCAACCCGCGCGATCCGCGCTGCGGCAGGTGTCGCACGCCTCGGGTCCGGGGAAGGGGTGCGGCTTCGTGCCGTAGACCATGAGTCCGTCGTAGGCGATGTCGTTGCTGAGGTCGAACATGGTTCGCTCGCATCGGCGGTGCACGCGCAGCGGTGCGCCGACCCACACCGATTCGGTCTCCAGGCCGGAGCTCTGGTGGTCGAGCAGCGTGCCCCAGCGGTTCGTCCGGTCGGCCACGCGCTGCGCGGAGGTCAGCGAAGGCACCCACGTCGAGGCAACGCCGTATGCGGCGCGCAGCCGTTCCTGTACGGACCTCGGCAGCGCGATCACGGGCTCGAGCTGCAACGGGTCGCCGACGAGAACGGCGCGCCTGGCCCGCCACAGTGCCCCCACGGCCGCCTGAGGAGCGGCTTGCCCGGCTCGTCGATGAGCATCCAGCCGAGGGCCTCCTTGCCGAGCGGTCCGAAGAGCCGGCCGCAGGAGGCGAAGGTGGTGGACACCACGGGCACCACGAGGAACAGCGTCTGCCACACAGCCCGCGCCGCCTTCGCCGGAACGACGTCGGCGAAGACCTCCTTCAGCGCGAGCAGGTTGCGGCGGATCGTCCCAGCGTTGGCAACGATGAAGGCGCGGTGCAGTTTCAGAGCAGCGAGGAAGACACGGGTCCGTGCCTCGCAGAACTCGGCGTCGGACCATGGGGATCTCAATTCCCGTTCGCTCTCGGAGAGTTCCGCCCAGTCGTCCGGAAGATGATCTCCCCACAGAGTGGATGCCGCTCCCAGCGCCTGCTCAGCGGCACGGCGTTCACGGCGCGCGGCCTCTGCCCGCCGGTCGGCCTGCTGCCGGCCGTACTCGGCCCTCGAATGCAACTGCACCACGACCTCGTATCGCGAACGTGCCCGTACGAGGTGGTTCTCCGCGCGCTCCACGTCGTACTGCAGGAAGCGTTCCTGCTCCTGCCACGCGAGGTAGTGGCGACGTCCGGCCCCCATCGCTGTGCGGATCCCGCCGGGCCGATTGAGCTGATGGACCTGAATGAGCTCGCGCAGACGGTCGAGCCCTGCTGACTCGGTGAGCAGAGTCTGCTCCGCGCCTTCGAGCCGCTCGCGTTCGTCGCGTTCCTGCCGATGCGCCTCGGCCTGAGCATCAGCGGCTGTGTCCTCGGCAGCGACGAGGTCCTGGCCGTCCCGCAGCAGTGTGCAGACCCTCGTGCGAGCCGCCCGCAGGCTCTCGACGTGAGCTACAGCGCGCAGGAAATCCGCCTTCGCATCAGACCAGTTCACGGACTCGGGTGGTGCCTCGTCGGGCACGGGTACGGGCACTGCCGAGGCCATCCACGGGAAGCGTAGGGCGGCGACTGGATCATGCAGGGGTTTGCCGTCCTCCAACTCCTTCAGCAGCGCATGCATGCCCTTCAGTGGCGGCTTCTGCTGTCCGCCTGCGGACCGCCCGGACCGAGAGCCGCGCTGCGCGGCCGTACGACGGGAATCCGGCTTCGCGGCCTTCTCGCCCCACCAGAACCTCTCCATGAACTCCCGGCGCTTCTCCGCCTTACCGAGCGGAGCGGCGATGATCCCCCAGGCCGGGGCGCCGTCCAGCAGGGAGACAGCCTGGTCGAGGAAGTACGAGGCCTCGTCCCTCCATCGCTCGCCCAGCGCATCGAGTGCCGGCAGCTCGGTCGTGATGTTCTGCACCGCACCATTGTTGGAGGAGGCGACCACGATCTCGTGGCCGGTCAGCGACGGTCTGGGAGATGTGACGGAGCGCGAGGCACCGTCGGACTGCCAGCTGATCCGCTCTGCGAAGCCGTCGCGGGGCCCTGCCAGTTCGGCCAGCGCCTGGGCGCGCCGCACCACGATCGCGGCGATCAGGTCGCGGAGCATGGTGGTCTTGCCGGTCCCTGGCGGGCCGTTCACCGAGAACAGGCCGCTGCCGTCCGCAAGCTCACCGAGAATCCTGTTCACCGCGAACTGCTGGCTGAGCGCCAGCGGTTGACCGACTGGCGCGGGCCACCGGCCGAGCGGCATGGCGTCGGGGGACACATGCTGGAGTACGAGATCGGGCACGGACCGGACGTCTGTCCGCGCGTGCCGCAACACGTCCGTGTCCTCGGTCAGGTAACTGCGCAGCGCCGCCCCGTAGCCGCCGTCGGCGACACGTTCCAGGTCCTGAGGCAGCAGGCTGTTGAGGAAAGCGGGGTCGGCATCGGGCAGGGACCCGTCCCGGCGTCGCCGGACGCGCTCGCTGTGCACCCGGATGCTGGCCGGTGAGAGCAGATCGTCCACACAGCATAGATCGGCTACGTGCGCGGCGAAGGCGACAAGGTCGGGCAGTTCGACGGGCCGTCCCGTCGGTCCTTCAGGATCTTCCCTGTCGGCGTCCGGCGTCGGCGGCATCGGTGCCGGAACGGGGGGTGGCGTCGCGTCGTCCGGATCCGGCACCGTTGGAGCAGCTGCCGCGCGGCGCCGGGCGGCAATCCGTGTGGCCACAGGGCGCAGAGCGCCCGCGACGATTCCCGTACCCAGATCGCCGATGAGCGCCCCGAGCGCCCCGACGGCGGCACTGCCGAGAATCTCCCGGACGATCCCCTGCCAGCTGCGCAACACATCTGGCGCACCGTCGTCGGGCAGGAGAGCGGCGGGGACTGGGCCTGGTGTCTCCTGTCTCTGCTGCGGGGCCGCATAAGGGATGGCGTGCTTCGTCAGCAGCGCGATGGCTTCCTCGCACTCCTTCTCCACCTCGGCGAAGCCGTCGAGCCATTTCGCGTCATACGGACCCGGATCGCGAGCCCGCCCGGTCGCCCAGGCGCACGTCGAGAACACCGTGGTGCTATCGAGCAGCACTCCCTGGGCATCCACGGTGAACGAGAACACCGCCGTGTCCCCGCCGCCACGTCGAACCCCGCCGTAGTCCTCGCCGTCGGGGCCGAAGTGCTCCTCAAGCACCCTGCGGACGGAGGAGATCGGGAATACTCCGCCGAAGACCGTGTGCCGCCAGACTTCCTTGCCGGCGTCGATGGGCTCGTTCTGCAGCGGGTGGCCGTTCTGCCACGGAAGCAGCGGCCACGACCCACCCGGACGCACGTCAATCGGCCCTGCGCTCCCGAAGCTACGGCGAAGTGACAAGTAACGGTACGTAATGGTGTGGCGAGGGGTGGCGCCTGCTGACGCTTGGAGTTGAGGGGGTTCTGGAGGGCCCCGGTCCTGTTTCACGGTGATGGCTGTCACTGATCGTGAGACAGGAGAGGTGTATGCGCCAGGAGTGGGAGCCGGAGGACCTGATCGAGGTCTGGACGCTGCTCGAAGACGATATGGGCAAGCTGCGGAACAAGTCGGGGGCGAACCGGCTGGGGTTCGCGCTGTTCTTGAAGTTCTTCGAGGTGGAGGCCCGGTTCCCGGAGAGTGCCGGGGAGGTGCCGGCGCCGGCGGTGTCGTACCTCGCGCAGCAGGTGAAGGTGCCCACCGAGGAGTGGTCGGCGTACGACTGGGCGGGCCGGGCGATCAAGCGGCACCGGGTGGAGATCCGTGAGGCGTACGGGTTCCGGATCTGCAGCGAGGAGGACCAGGCCCAGCTCGCGGAGTGGCTGGCCGCGGAGTTGTGCCCGGTGGAGCTGTCCCGGGACCGGCTGGCGGAGGCGGTGGTCGCCCGGTGCCGCAAGGCGCACATGGAGCCGCCGGCCCCGGGCCAGGTGGCACGGCTGGTGGGTTCGGCGGTCAGCACCTTCGAGGACCGGTTCTGCCAGACGACGACCAGGCGGCTCTCGGCGGCGACGCGCTCCAGGCTGGACGACCTGGTCGCCGAGGACGACGGCCAGGACGGCGAGGAGAAGGCCAGTGTCGGCGGCGGGCAGACGTTCTTCACCGAGTTGAAGGCGGATCCGGCCGGGCTCGGGCTGGAGAGCCTGTTGGGTGAGATCACCAAGCTGCACCGGGTGCGGAATCTGGACATGCCGGCGGAGCTGTTCGCGGATGTGTCGGAGAAGCAGGTGGCGGCCTGGCGCGCGCGTCGAAGGAGTACCCCTCTGATCTGCGGGACGCGAAGCCTCCGGTGCGCTACACGCTGCTGTCCACGCTGTGCCATGTGCGTCAGACGGAGATCACGGACACGCTGGTGGATCTGTTCATCCAGCTGGTGCAGAAGATCAACACGAGGGCGGAGAAGAAGGTCGAGGGCGAGTTCGTCAAGGAGCTCAAGAAGGTCCGCGGCAAGGAGTCCATGATGCTGCGGGTTGCCGAGGCGGCGCTCGCCGAGCCCGCCGGGAGCGTGAAGCGGGCGATCTACCCGGTGGTCGGCGGGGAGAGGACCCTCAAGGCGCTCGCGGCCGAGGCGGCGGCGAACGAGGCCCGCTACAAGGCGCGGGTCCGCACCGTGCTGCGCTCGGCCTACTCCGGGCACTGGCGCCGGATGCTGGAGCCGCTGCTCAAGGCCCTGGAGCTGAAGAGCAACAACACGGTGTACCGGCCGGTGATGGATGCGATCGACCTGCTGAAGCGGTATCTGGGCCAGCCCATCGCGAAGGAGGGCGCCTACTTCGACGAGGCGGAGAAGATCCCCCTCGACAAGGTGGTGCCGGACCAGTGGCGCAAGGCCGTGGTCGACGACAAGGGCCGCGTCGAGCGCATCCCCTACGAGCTGTGCGTGCTGGTCTCGTTGCGGGATGCGCTGCGGCGCCGGGAGATATGGGTGGTGGGGGCGAACCGGTGGCGCAATCCCGAGGATGACCTGCCGCCGGACTTCGAGGACAACCGGGATGTGCACTACGACGCCATCAGGCAGCCGCTGGACGCGACCGCGTTCACCGACGCGCTGGAGAAGAAGGTCCGCGACGCGCTGACCCGCTTCGACACCGCCCTCGAACTCGGCACCACGGGCGGGGTGGAGATCACCTCCAAGCGCGGCGAACCCTGGATCAAGGTCACCCCGCTGGGCAAGCAGGAGGAGCCGGAGAACCTCACCACGCTGAAGGCGGAGATCGAACGCGGTGGGGCACCATCGACCTGCTCGACATCCTCAAGGAGGCCGAGTTCGCCACGGACTTCACCGACGAGTTCGTATCGGTGGCCACGAGGGAGGTCACGCCGAAGGCGGTGCTGCGGCGCCGGCTGCTGTTGGTGCTCTTCGCGCTGGGCACGAACATGGGGATCAAGCGGGTCACCGCGACGGGCAAGCACGGCGAGAGTGAGGCGGTGCTGCGCCGGGTGCGGCACCTGTTCGTCAACCGCGCCAACATGCGCTCCGCGCTGGTGCGGATGGTCAACTCCACGTTCACCGCGCGCGACGAGCAGTGGTGGGGCGAGGGCACCGCCTGCGCGAGCGACAGCAAGAAGTTCGGCTCCTGGAGCTCGAACTTCATGACCGAGTGGCATCAGCGCTACCGCGGCCCCGGCGTGATGATCTATTGGCATGTGGAGCGGAAGTCGGTCTGTGTCTACAGCCAGCTGAAGTCCTGTTCCGCCTCCGAGGTCGCGGCGATGATCGAGGGCGTGCTGCGGCACTGCACCGACATGGAAGTGGACCGGCAGTACACCGACACCCACGGCGCCTCGATCGTCGGGTTCGCCTTCGCCCACATGCTCGGCTTCAACCTGCTGCCCCGGCTGAAGAACGTCGGCTCCGCGAGGCTGTACCGGCCGGCCACCGGCGAGGACGACACCTGGCCGCAGCTCGGGCCGGTGTTGTCGAAGAAGACGATCGACTGGGAGCTGATCCGCCAGCAGTACGACCAGATCGTCAAGTACACGACCGCGCTCCGCCTGGGGACGGCGGAGGCTGAGCAGGTGCTGCGGCGCTTCACCCGCGGCGGCCCCAAGCACCCCACCTACCAGGCGATCGAGGAACTCGGGCGGGCGGTGCGCACGGCGTTCATCTGCGACTATCTCGCGGACATGGAACTGCGCCGGGAGATCAACGACGGGCTGCAGGTGGTGGAGAACTGGAACTCCGCGAACCACGACCTGTTCTACGGCAAGGACGGCGACCTCACGGGCGATGACAAGGAGAACCAGGAGGTCTCCATGCTCGCCCTGCACCTCCTGCAGAGCAGCCTCGTGCACGTCAACACGCTGCTGCTCCAGGAGATCCTGGCCGAACCGAAGTGGGCGGACAAGCTCACCGACGCCGACCGCCGCGCCCTGTCCCCGCTGTTCTGGACCCACGTGAATCCGTACGGCAGGTTCGAGCTGGACATGAGCAACCGCCTCGGCCTCAACTCGCCCATCGTGCCCGGCTCGACCGCAGCGCCCGAGGCGGAGTCTGCGGGCGAAGAAGCCGACGGCATCTGACGGTAGGCCCGCCTGTGCCGCCATCGCCAGCGGCTCAGGCGGGCGTACGCCGGGCGAACCCGGCGGTGCGGTGACACCCGCGGGCTCGCGGTCAGCCGGAGACGGTCTTCTCGTGTGTGGTTTGCGCCGCCGCGCACCTCGTAGATCGGGAGCGCACTTCGTAGCGCCCTGGGCACGTCGAGCGCTGCCGAAAACGCCTTTGCTCGTTCGCTGTAATTGACAAGCATGGAGTTGGCCAAGTCGCGCCATCGCCCCCGGCCTTGCGTCGTAGGGCGGTGAGCTGCTTGGAAGTGAACCGTTTCCGTGTGCATGGCGCCGCGCCGCCCTCCCCGATTTCACGGTTGGTTCTGCAAAGCGAAGCGACCGTGAGGAAGTGCGCGCATGTCTGTGCTGTGTCGGCCCGCTGTGTGGGTCCCGGAGAACACCATCTCGATGGAGGAGACCTTGGCGCTGGCGCGCCGACTCCATCCCGACCACCCGAAGCTGCCGTTGGTCTTGCGGATGATCCAGAACACTGGTGTGGCGAAGCGGCACCTGATCCAGCCGATCGCGTCAACGTTGTCGCATCCGGGATTTGAGGCCCGCAACCGCATCTATGTCCGCGAGGCCCGCTCCCGCATCCCGGACGTGGTCAAGCAGGCGCTGTCCTCGGCCGAGGTGACGGCCCGGGACATCGACGCGATCGTGTTCGTGTCCTGCACCGGGTTTGCGATGCCTCCGCTGACCGCGTGGATGATCAACGAGTTGGGGTTCCGCTCGGACACCCGGCAGATCCCCATCGCGCAACTCGGGTGCGCCGCCGGCGGCACCTCGGTCAACCGCGCCCACGATTTCTGCCGGGCCTACCCCGGTTCCAACGTCCTGATCGTGGCCTGTGAGTTCTGCTCGCTGTGCTATCAGCCCGACGATACGGATGTCGGCTCGCTGCTCTCCGACGGCCTGTTCGGGGATGCGATCGCCGCCGCGGTCATGCGGGGCAGCGGCGGTACCGGGATGCGGCTGTTGCAGAACGCTTCCCACCTGGTGCCGGACACCGAGGACTGGATCGCTTACGAGGTGAAGGCGACCGGCTTTCACTTCCGCCTGGACCGGCGGGTGCCAGGCACCATGAACGTCCTGGCCCCGGCCCTGCACACCCTGGCGGGCGCGCACGGCTGGGACGCCTCGAAGCTGGACTTCTACATCATCCACGCGGGCGGGCCACGCATCCTGGACGACCTGTCCCGCTACCTGATGGTCCCGCCGGTCGCTTTTAGGCACAGCCGGGCCACCTTGACGGAGTACGGCAACATCGCCTCGGCCGTCGTCTTCGACGCGCTGCGCCGCCAGTTCGACGAGGGCCTGCCCGAGGGAGCCCGCGGTCTGCTGGCCGGCTTCGGGCCCGGCATCACCGCCGAATCCTCCCTGGGCACCTGGAGCGCTCCCGACCTCGTCCGGGTCGGCCGCCAGGCCGCAAGCGCCGACGGTCTGCTGGCGAACGTTTCGCCCGTGCCGCGCCCCTGAATACGCACAGCCACCGCATCCCCACGACAAGAAGCGAGGAACCGCTGTGACCACATCTGCCACGACCGTGTCCAAAACCTTCGATCTGGGCGGCGACCTGACCGTGAACCGTCTCGGCTACGGGGCGATGCACCTGACCGGCCCCGGAATGTGGGGGCCGCCCGCCAACCCGGACAAGGCCAAGTATCTGCTGCGCCGGGCGGTGCGCGAGCTCGGGGTGAACTTCATCGACACCGCCGACTCCTACGGCCCCGGCTACAACGAGGAGCTCATCAAGGAGGCCCTGCACCCCTACCCCGACAACCTGGTCATCGCCACCAAGGGCGGCATGCTGCGCACCGGCCCGAAGGACTGGGTCCGAGCCGAGGGCCGCGACCCGTACATCGTGGCGCTGGGGCGGCCCGAGTACCTGCGCCAGCAGGTCGAGTTGAGCCTGTTCCGCCTGGGGCGTGAGTGCATCGACCTCTACCAGCTGCACCGCATCGACCCGCTCGTGCCCCTGGAGGACCAGCTCGGCGCGCTCGCCGAACTGCAGCAGCAGGGCAAGATCCGCCACATCGGCCTGTCCGGCCAGCCCGAAGTCACCGTCGAACAGCTCGAAGCGGCCCGGCAGATTGTCGACATCGTGGCGGTGGAGAACCTCTACAACATCGCCGACCGCTCCGGCGAAGCCGTCCTCAAATATGCCGAGAAGGAGAACATCGCCTTCATCCCCTGGTTTCCCCTGGGCCACGGTGACCTGGTGGGTCCCTCCGGCATTCTGACCAAGGCCGCCGAAGGGCTGGGGTGCACGGGCGCCCAGCTGGGGCTGGCCTGGCTGCTGCGGCACTCGCCGAACACCCTGCTCATCCCCGGCACCACCTCCATCGCCCACCTCGAGGACAACCTCAAGGCCGTCGACCTGCACCTGTCCGACCGGCCGTGGGGCGAGATCGAAGCCCTCTGCGCGAAGGCCACTCCGTGGCGGCCCACCTCGCCCGTCCCGGCCCAGGAAGGACCCCGGTCATGACCACCACAACCCACACTCAGACCGCGCACCCGCACGTCGAGGTCCTGCGCGCCATCTACGCCGACCTGCCGAAACTGGCCGACTACGCGGTGGACGACATCGTGCTGCACCGCGCCGACCGCAGCGCCGAGGACCAAAGGGTGTGCCGCGGCATCCAGGCCGTGCTGGCCCACGAGCAGGCCCTCATCCGGCTGACCGGGAACACGCTGCTCATGGACGTGCAGCACATCACGGCCAACGACTACTTCGGCACGGTCCTCGGGATCCTCCGGGCGACGCATCCGCAGGAGATCGCGATGCCGTTCTGCGGCCTGTGGCGCTTCGAGGGCGGCCGCATCGTCGAGCACTGGGAAAACGCCTACCGCCCCGCCGAGCTGCAGCACTTGTTCACCCCGCCCGCACCACGCGCCAGCAGCGACTGACCAGCGCGACCAGCCGCGAAGCCCGGCACATCGGAGTTCGTCATGCACCCTCAGTACGTCTCGCCCGCGCGCGACCTGCGGCTCACGTCCTTCCTTCACGAGCTGGACCCGGTCGATACCCCGCCGGGCGAGCCGAATCTGACCGTGCGGGAACTGCTCATCGCGGTGTACCGGGCCTCCACCACGCCCGCCGCAGTGCGCCACCCACACCCGCACTGCGGCGGGACCCCCACCCGAAGCGGCAACACCGAACGAGCACAGGACGGGTACGCAGATCTGACCGCACCGTGAGCGGAGACCTCCCCATGGCAACACCACCCCCCACCCCCCGCCTCATCCTGAAGCCCGGTACCGCCTGGTCCGACGCCTGGCAGCAATGCCTCACCGTCGCACCTGAGGCGTTTAGGGACGACCGAGTCCTCAACTTCTGGAACGCCGGCTGGCAGGCCGACGGGCGTATGCTGCCCGCCACCTCGCCCCTCGACGGCACCCCCATCGCGGGCCCGCCCCGCCTGGACGCGGCCACCGCCCACCAGGCAGTACGTGCCTCACGGGACCAGCACCGCGCCTGGCGGCACACCCCGCTCGCCGAGCGCAGGGCTCGCGTCACGGCCGCCCTCGACGCGCTCACCGAACACCGGGAACTGCTCGCCCTGCTGCTCGTCTGGGAGATCGGCAAGCCCTGGCGCCTCGCGCAGGCCGACGTCGACCGGGCGATCGACGGCGTGCGCTGGTACGTCGACGGCATCGAGCCCATGCTCGAAGGCCGCACCCCGCTTGACGGCCCGGTCTCCAACATCGCCAGCTGGAACTACCCGATGTCCGTTCTGGTCCACGCGATGCTCGTACAGGCCCTGGCGGGCAATGCGGTCATCGCCAAGACCCCGACCGACGGCGGCATCACCTGTCTCACCCTGGCTTGCGCGCTCGCCGCCCGTGAAGGCATCCCCGTCACGCTGGTCAGCGGCAGCGGCGGTGAGTTGTCCGATGCGCTGGTGCGTTCTGCGGAGATCGGCTGTGTCTCCTTCGTCGGTGGCCGCGACACCGGCGCCGCCGTGGCCACCGCCGTCACCGACGTGGGCAAGCGTCACATCCTCGAACAGGAGGGCCTCAACACCTGGGGCATCTGGAACTACACCGACTGGGACTCACTGTCCGCCGTCATCCCGAAACTCTTCGACTACGGCAAGCAGCGCTGCACCGCCTACCCCCGTTTCGTCGTCCAGCGAAGTTTGTTCGCCGAGTTCCTGGCCGCCTACCTGCCCGCCGTACGCACCATCCGCACCGGGCACCCGCTGGCGGTCGAGAACGCGGACGACCCGCTGCCCAGCCTGGACTTCGGGCCCGTGATCAACGCGGCCAAGGCCAAAGAACTGAACGACCTGGTCGCCGAGGCCATCGACCGCGGCGCCGTACCGCTGCACCGCGGCTCTCTGGCCGGCGGCCACTTCCTCACCGGCCAGGACACCTCTGCCTACGTGCCGCCGGTGACCCTCCTGAGCCCGCCCCCGTCATCCCCCCTGCACCATGCGGAACCCTTCGGCCCCATCGACACGATCGTCCTGGTTGACACGGAGGCGGAGCTGCTCGCGGCCATGAACGCCTCCAACGGGGCACTGGTCGCCACCCTGTCCACCGACGACCCGGCGACGTACGAGCGTCTGGCACCCCAGATCCGCGCCTTCAAGGTCGGCCACAACAAGCCGCGCTCGCGCGGCGACCGAGACGAGCTCTTCGGCGGCTTCGGCGCCTCCTGGCGCGGCGCCTTCGTCGGCGGCGAACTCCTCGTGCGGTCCGTGACCAACGGCCCCCAAGGCGAGCGCCTGCCCGGCAACTTCCCCGCCCACCACCTCACAGCGTGACCACAAGATATTCATCATCGCTGCCCGGCGTAGGCAACGGCCCCAGCAAAGGGAGACATCCATGACCACCGTTCCGTCCCCCACCGTCAGCGAACCCCGCGCCATAGACGACGCGTTGCGTGCCCGAGTGGTCATCGGGCTCTCCGGGTTCAAGGGGCCGTTGATCGGGCCGGACAGCCCCGACTACGACCGGGCCCGCACCGTGTGGAACGCCATGGTCGACAAGCACCCGGGCCTGATCGTCCGTTGCACCGACACCGAGGATGTCGTCACCGCCGTCAACGCAGCTCGCCGGCTCGGGGTGGCGTTCTCGGTACGGGGCGGCGGCCATTCGGTCTCCGGCAAGGCCCATACCGACGGCGGCATGACCATCGACCTGAGCCTGATGCGCCAGGTGCAGGTGGTCGCCGAACAGCATGTGGTGCACGCAGAGGGCGGGTGCCTGCTCGCCGATGTGGACGAGGCCACCGAACCGCACGGCTTGGTCGTGCCCACCGGAACGGTCTCCGAGACCGGACTCGGCGGTCTCGCGCTGGGCGGCGGCGCCGGCTGGTTGACCCGCAAGCACGGCCTGACCTGTGACAACTTCCTCTCCCTGGAAGTCGTGCTGGCCAGCGGCGAAGTCCTGGAAGTCTCCCCCGCCCAGCATCCTGACCTGTTCTGGGCGTTGCGCGGCGGGGGCGGCAACTTCGGCATCGTCACCCGCTTCACCCTCCAGGCGCACCCCTTCGGCCCCGCCATGCGGATCGGTGTCAGCCTCTACCGGCCCCAGGAGGCCAAGCAGGCGCTACGCGAATACGCGGCCAAGGTGCCGAGCCTGCCGCGCACGGTCAGCTGGCACGGGGGACTGAAACGCCATATGCCACCGCTGCCGTTCGTGCCCGACGAACTCGTCGGCGAGCGCCTGATGATGCTCTTCTCCATGTGGCTCGACGACGCCGACGACCCCCAAGGGGTCGACTACACCGAACGCCTCGCCCAGGTCGGCGAGCCGTGTCTGACCGCCACGACCGTGCTGCCGTTCGGCACCGGCATGCAGAAAGCCCTGGACCCCGAATTCGCCGACGGTCACCGCAACTACACCAAGGAAGCCCACCTCACCGCCCTCACCGACGAAGCCATCGATCGCCTGGTCGACTTCTGGGCCACCATGCCCATGCGCGGCGAAGCCCAGGTCATCTGCCTCGGCGGCGCCATCAACGACGTTCCCGAAGAGGCAGCCGCCTTCTCCAACCGCGGCGCCCCCTACTGGCTCAACCTCGCCCTGCACTGGGACGACCCGGCCTGCGACGACGACTACATCGGCCAGATCCGCAACGCCATGACCGACCTCACCTCGTGGACCGGGCCCGGCGCTTACATCAACGCCCTCAACGCCGATGAAAGCGACCGTGTCGTGGACGCCTACGGCGGCCCGGACAACTACGCACGCCTCGGCCGCATCAAGGCCCTCTACGACCCGGGCAACTTCTTCCGCGTCAACCACAACATCGCCCCCGTCTTCACCTGAGCACTCGCACACAGTCAAGCGCCCCTGTGTCAGGTACGAGATGCAGGCCGCGCTCCACCTCCTTGACCGGTCACGACGAGCACACATGTCCTCACACCCAACCACCGGGACGGAACGCACTGTGCCCCATGACGTAGCCAAGATTTTCGCCGCGATCGATACCCTCGACCCCGGCGAGTTCATCACCCACCTCACCGAAGACGTGGTGTTCCGCTTCGCCAATGCCGAGCCCGCCATCGGACGGGAGGCCGTGCGCAATGCAGTCGCCGGCTTCTTCTCCACGATCAACGGTTTGACGCACCGCATCCTCAGAACGTGGCAGCACGACAACGTCGTCATCGTGCAGTGCGAGGTCGAGTACCGGCGCAAGGACGGCCAGACCGTCACCGTGCCCAACGCCGACATCCTCACCTACCACGGTGCCCTCGTCCGCGACTGGCAGATCTACATCGACCTCGCTCCCGTGTATGCCCAACGGCAAAGCCCCGGTGCACACGAAACTGCCGACGCCCCAGCACAGCCCATCCCCGGGAAGGACCTGCCCCATGCCTGACCAGCACGCACCCGCACCGCGTAGTGCCGTCGAGACACTTCAGTCCACGCTCAACGGCCTGTACCGGTTCCAATACCTGAGCACCGCATTCGAACTCGGCCTCTTCGCCTTCCTGGACCAAAAGCCCGGCAGCACTCGCGCCGACATCGCCGCCCAGCTCGGCCTGCACGAGCAGCCCACACGGATCCTGCTGCTGGGCTGCACCGCCTTCGGCCTGACCAGCAAGGTCGGCGACGGCTACCACAACACGCCAGTGGCCACGCTGCTCACAGACTCAGAGGACCGCATGCCCGCAGCCCTGGTCACCTGGCACAAACACGTCATCTACCGGCCCATCGACCGGCTGCACGAATCCCTGCAGCACAACACCAACATCGGCATGGAACGGGAGATCGAGGGATCGTCCCCGAACCTCTACACGCGGCTGGCAGGCGATCCCCGTCTCGAGGACGCCTTCCACGCGATGATGGGCACCGTGAGCCGACGTGTCGCCGAAGACGTCGCCCACAGACTCGACCTGTCAAACTGCCGCCATCTGCTGGACGTTGGCGGCGGCACCGCCGTGTACGCAGCCGAACTGGCCCGCCGCTGGCCCCACCTCCAGATCACGATCGTCGACCTGCCCTCCGTCGTGGACTCCGCAAACCAACGCATCGCCGAACTGAGCCTGTCCGATCGCGTGCGCGCCGTTGCCCTCGACGCCTTCGCCGACAAATTCCCCCCCGGCATCGACGCCGTACTGTTCGCCCACTTCCTGGAGATCTGGTCGGTAGAGCGGATCCGGACCCTGCTCGCCAAAGCTTCCCGTGCCCTCCCCGAACAAGGCGACCTGTACATCGTCACCCCAGGCCAAGACGACGACGAGACCGGCCCCGTACTCGCCGCCACCCTGTCGGCCTACTTCCAAGCGGTGGCATCCGGCGAAGGAATGGTCTACACCCCAAGAGAGTATGAAGAATGGCTGACCCACACCGGATTCAGGCCCACCGGACGAACGGCCCTCGCCGGCGAATACGGCGAACTCCTCATCACCGCAGTCAAAGAACAACACCGGCCCTGACCGTCCAGCGCCCCCAGGAAGGCCAGCATGAATGCCCGACTCTCCCCGCACCTCAAGGCACTTCTCGACAGTCCCGTCTTCGTCATCCTCGCAACCGTCCAACCCGATGGATCTCCCCAACTCTCCCCGGTCTGGGTAACCCGGGATGAGGATGACATTCTCATCTCCACCACCATCGGCCGCCGCAAAGAGAAGAACCTACGCCGCGACCCGCGCGCCGCACTCGTCGTACAGTCCGCCGCAGCTCCATACAGCTACGCAGAAGTACGCGGCCCCGCCACCATCACCACCGAAGGCGGGCCCGAACTGATCGACGTCCTTGCGATCAAGTACACCGGCACGAACTATGCAGGATTCAATCCCGACGCTGTCCATGACACCCAACGCGTGATCGTTCGGATCACGCCACACAAGGTGCTCGGCAACATCTGAAAGACGTCGCCGCCGAAGTACTCGCCGGCGTACGCAAGGCCGGCCTCTGAGCTGAGTCACTTCACCCAGACCGAAAACACGGCCACCACAACCACTCCAGCAGCGAGAACCGTCATCGCCCCCCTCTGCCACGACACCTTCCCAGCCGCCGCAGCCGCTGTCTCCAGAGGACAGCGCCCACAGCATCCCCCTGGCCTGCAGGACGAACTCTCCAGCCAGTACGCCCCCGACAACTCCGCATGAACAACCTCAGCTCCCGCTTCCATCTCCACGCCAACGAGAACGACCGCTCGCCATGCCAGCAACGGGATGCCCGCGGGCCTGGAAGACAGTGCGCCGCCGCGTCATCGATGCGGCGGTGCGTTCGCAGATATGGATAGTTCTGCGAACGATCAAGCCGCCCCGAACGGGGTCCGTTTTTTTCACACTCCGTGTTCTCAGAACCTCTCGCAGAACAGCTTTCGCACAACACCGGCTCGGGTAGCTTCTGCAACATGAGCCAGCTCACCGGACCGGCCGCCACCGTCGAACAGTTCGACTGCCCCACCTGTTCCGTGCCCGCCGGGAGTACCTGCCGTACCCGCGGCGGCAAAGTAGCCCCGAAATACCACACCCCGCGCTTCATGCTGGTGTCCCAGCTCCGCGCCGAACTCGAAGTGAGGACCCCCACCGACCGCGGGCCCGGCCGCGCCTGGGCGCAGGGGCCCGCCGTCGACGCGGTGATCCCAGCGCAGGCGACCGCGCCCACCAGGGTGGGCTATGCCCGTTGCAGTACAGCCGCGCAAGAGCTGCAGAGCCAGCTCGACGCCCTGGCCGAGGCGGGCTGCGACCCGGTGTTCTCCGAGAAGATCAGCACCCGCATCAAGGTCCGGCCCGAGTTCGTCAAGGCACTGGATTTCGCCCAGACCATCAAGAAGGCCGTCCCACACCAGCGGGTGCTCCTTACCGTGCACGAGATGAAGCGACTCGGACGCGGCGCCGCCGAGCTCCTGACCATTGCCGAGGACCTGCGCACCGCAGACATCGAGCTCGAACTCCTCACCGGACCGCTGCAAGGCACCTACGACCCGTCCGGGCACGGCGCCGCCCTGTTCGCGTTCTTCGCAGGCATGGCCGAGTCCGAACGCGAGTACATCCGGGAGAAGTCCCTCGAAGGCCAGGCATCCGCCCGCGACCGCGGCCGCCACGGCGGACGCCCCAAAGTCTTCGACGAGGACATGGCCGCCTACGCCCGCGCCCTGCGCGCCAGCGGCGTCCCCGTCCCCGAAATCGCGAACAAGCTCGTCATCCCCACCGGCAAGAACAAGGGCGAGCACCCCTCCGTCGCCTCCGTCTACCGCATCCTCGCCGAGACCGACGGCTCGGCCTGAATCCGGATACAGCGAGCGGCGACAGCAGGGAGGAACAACACTCTCAGCTACTTGTCACTTCGCCGTAGCTTCGGGAGCACAGGGCCCAATCTGCTGGATCCACTCACGCGCCGAGATCCGGGCGCCGCCGCGGCGGGCGGTTGGCAGCTTCGGCGGACTGAACAGCTCGATCGCCCGCCAGTACCGCACCACGTCCAACCCTTGCGCCTGCTGCATCGGCCCCCGCCCCCGCTTGGTGTTGATCGAGTCTACGCAGGGGAGGCGGACGTCGTGGTCCTTGTCCTCGGCATTGATCCACACTGACCGAGCACCCGCGTCTGAGACGGTGTGCGTCAGGCGAGCGCGGATACCGCGGACAGTGTGGACGCAATCAGGGACACCAGTCCTGGCACGCCTCCGCACTTCTGTTGGATCTTCTCCAACAACCCCTTGGCCACCGCTCGCCCTTCGGCGTTGTCCAACGGCTGCTCAGTGACCGTGTCCAGGAAGCCGACGCACAAGGCGTAGTCGTTCACGCGGTCGCGCTCGCGCTCCATGCCCTGCCGGATCTGCCCGAGCAGATCGGCGATGCCCTGTAACTCCTCCCGGCCGATGCCGGAGTTGTCCTGGCTCTGAGTCGATTGATAGGCATCGGGCTGGTTCTGTACGTACTGCATGTTTCCGCTGTTCTGGATCCCTGAGTTGGCGCCACCCGGCTGCCGTTTCCGACCGAACATCACGTTCCTCCTCCTGAGGCCTGCTGGGAGCCGACGGCACCCGGCTGGTTCTGCACGTTGCTCATCTCACCCGTGTTGATGATCCCGTTGTTCAACACGACCGTGATCTTCTCTCGGTACGCTTCGGTGTCCACGTTGTGCTCCACCAGGAAGCCCTCGACGGCGGCGAGAACCCGCCCTTGCATCATGTCGATATAGCGGCGGGCGTCGTCGTACTGGAGCATGTCGTCCATGTAGCGAGCCGAGTAGGCCTCCCGCAGACTGGATGGTGTCCCGCTGGGTGGTGTAGCCGCGATCTCCGCGTAGCCCCTGGTCATGGGGCGGCCACCGCGCAACTCTC
>NZ_JACTVJ010000040.1 GCF_014493765.1 Streptomyces polyasparticus | reverse complement strand
TCGACATCACGTCACGCCGTCACCGGCCGCTGCCAGAACTGACCGTCAAACGCTGTCGCTACTCGTAGACAGAGTCAATCGGCGGGTCCTTCGAGGATCAGCGCGCCCAACGTCTTGTGCAAGAGCGCCGGATCCTCAGTCTGGCCCCGGCCGGTCCGTTCAGTCAGCAGGGCCGATTCCACAGCGGCGAGCAACTCCGCATAGATGTGGCGGCGCGATTCAAGGGAGCACAGTCTGGCCTCCGCCTTGATCGCGGCGTGTGTCGACTCCACCTGCGCATCCGCCTGGCGCATGGCCGAACCGCGAGTGAACCAACCGGTGACGGCGCTGGCAGCCACCGCGCCGCCTGCGCCGGCCAAAACGCTGACCCACTCACTCATCGTCGCAATCCTTCCGGCCCATGAGGGGGCGTCTTGGGGACAGCACGCTACGTGCTGCGGGTAGCTTCAGTGGCTCGCAAGCGAACGGTACGATCTGATCATGCCGCCCGGGAACCCCAATGAACCCCGCCTGACCTGCGAAAACCCCTGCACCGGCACACCTGTTCCCGATACAATCGACGGGCGACGGGCGACGGGCGACGGGCGACGGGCGACGGGCGACGGGCGAC
>NZ_JACTVJ010000004.1 GCF_014493765.1 Streptomyces polyasparticus | reverse complement strand
CAAGCTCCTCCGGAGTCATACCCCCAGCGAACTACCAACTCCAGAACCTGACCAGCCACCTAACAAAGTCCTACTAGGGCCTGTCCGGCGGATCAGGCCGCCGCGTGCCGGTCCGATCCGCCGGACGGGCCCTAGGCGGCGGTCTCCCCGAGCAGTACGAGGAAGTTCCGGAAGGCCCCCGGCATGTCCACGTTCTCGGGGTCGAGCAGCCACTGGTACTGCAGGCCGTCGAGCACGGCCACGAGCAGCGGCGCCGCCTGCTCGGGGGTGAGCCCCGACGGCAGCCGCTCGCCGTACTCCGCGTGCAGCAGCCGGGTCATGTCCTCGCGTACGGACGCATAGCGCCGCGTGAAGTAGCCGCGCGCCGGATGGTCCTCCGTGACGCTCTCGCCGAGCAGGGCCGAGAAGGTCTGCACGATCGCCGGCCGCATCGCGTTGTACTCGACGAGCGAGGCGAGCAGATCGAGGCGCCACTCGCGCGCCCGCGGGGTGGCATCCCACTGGTCGCGCTCCTCCAGGACCGCGACGAGCAGCGCCTCCTTGGTGGGGAAGTGGTGCAGCAGCCCCTGCTGCGTCAGGCCCACCCGCTCGGCCACCGCGGCCAGGGACGCACCGCGATAGCCGCGCTCGGCGATCACTTCGAGCGCGGCCCGCACGATCTCCGCACGCCGCTGATCACTTCTCGTCTTCGCTGCCACGCCCCGAGCATACCCGTCCAGGTAACTGCCAGATAACGAAACCTACCGCTTCACAGGTAAGCGGTGCAGGATGGGAGGCGGTCAGGGGTACGTCGACGCGGAGGTACAGCAGTGACTGAGCAGCAGCACAGGGACGCTTACGAGGCGGTTGTGGAGGCCGCGCTCGGGAAACTCGACCTCGACACGAAGGCCCGCCTGCTCGCAGGCCAGGACATGTGGAGCCTGCCCGCGATCCCTGAGATCGGGCTGCGGTCGCTGGTCATGTCCGACGGCCCGATCGGTGTACGGGGCGTGCGCTGGAGCGCCGACGACCCGTCCATAGCCCTGCCCTCGCCGACCGCGCTCGCGGCCGCCTGGGACCCGGAACTCGCGTACCGCGCCGGGCAGCTGCTCGCCCAGGAGGCCCGGCGCAAGGGCGTGCACGTGCTGCTCGCGCCGACCGTCAATCTGCAGCGCTCGCCGCGCGGCGGACGGCACTTCGAGGCGTACAGCGAGGACCCGTATCTGACCGGCGAGATCGGCACCGGCTACGTACGGGGTGTGCAGTCCGGCGGCGTCGGCACGACGGTCAAGCACTTCGTCGCCAACGACGCCGAGACCGACCGCTTCACCGTGAACAACCTCGTGTCCGAACGGGCCCTGCGCGAGCTCTACTTGGCACCCTTCGAAGCGATCGTCAGGCAGGCCCGGCCCTGGGGCATCATGACCGCCTACAACGCGGTCAACGGACCCACCATGACCGAGAACGCCACCTTGGTGAACGGCGTCCTGCGCGAGGAATGGGGCTTCGACGGCTTCAACGTCTCCGACTGGCTGGCCGCCCGCGACACCCTCGGCGCCCTGCGCGGCGGCCTCGACGTGGCGATGCCGGGCCCGGCGACCGTCTACGGTCCCGCGCTCGCCGAGGCCGTACGGGGCGGCGAGGCCGAGGAGTCGGCCGTCGACGAGGCGGTGCGCAGGGTCCTGCGGCTCGCCGCCCGCGCCGGCGCACTCGAAGGCGCCGAACCGGCCGTCACGGAACTCCCCGAGCCGGTCGACGGCGAGGCCCTCGCGCGCGAGATCGCCCACCGCTCCTTCGTCCTCGTGCGCAACGAGGGCGGCGCGCTCCCGCTGTCCGGCACCGGCACGGTCGCGCTGATCGGCGCCGCCGCCCGCGACGCCCGCGTCCTGGGCGGCGGCTCCGCCACCGTCTTCCCGCGCCGGGTCGTCTCGCCCCTCGACGGGCTCACCGCCGCGCTCGGCGAAGAGGCCGTCTCGTACGCGACGGGAGCCGAGCCCAGCGACGAACTCGGCGTCGCCGCGGCCGGGTTCGCGCTGCGGGCCGTGTGCCGCGACGCGGACGGCCGGATCCTCGGCGAAGCGCCGCTCGCCGACGGCGCGATCCAGTGGTTCGGCGGCGGATTCCCGGAGGGCGTCACCTACGAGGCGCTCAGCCGGGTCGAGGTCACGGGCACGTTCACGCCGCGCGTCGACGGCGCCCACCGCTTCGGCACCCGCGGCCTCGGGAATCTCAGGCTCACGGTCGACGGGCAGGAACTGTTCGCCGGCGAACAGCGGATGCCCGTGGACGGCGACCCCTTCGAGGCCTTCCTCGGCAAGCCCGCCGAGCGCGGCACCGTGGAGCTGACGGCCGGGGTGCCCGTCGAGGTCTCCCTCGATGTCGCCCCGCCGAAGATCGAGGGCATGCCCATCGAGGTGGTCGCCCTCTCGCTCTCACACGCCGAACCGCACCGCGACGCCGACGAGATGATCGCCGAAGCGGTCCGCGCCGCCCGCGCGGCCGACACCGCCGTGGTTGTCGTCGCCACCACCGACCGCGTCGAGTCCGAGGGCTTCGACCGCAAGGACCTGCGCCTGCCCGGCCGCCAGGACGATCTCGTACGGGCCGTCGCGGCCGCCAACCCGCACACCGTCGTGGTGGTCAACTCCGGCTCCCCGGTGGAGCTCCCGTGGCGCGAGGACGTCGCCGCCGTGCTGCTCAGCTGGTTCCCGGGCCAGGAGGGCGGCGCCGCACTCGCCGATGTGCTGACCGGCGCCCAGGAGCCCGGTGGCCGGCTGCCCACCACCTGGGGCTCGCTCGCCGACGCGCCCGTCACCGAGGTCACCCCGGACGCCGAGGGCCGGCTCACGTACGGCGAAGGCGTGTTCATCGGCTACCGCGCCTGGGACAAGGCAGGCGCCACGCCCTCGTACCCCTTCGGCCACGGCCTCGGCTACACCGACTGGACGTACGAGAGCCTCCAGGTGACCGGGGACGGGGAGCAGGCGACGGTCCGGCTCCGCAACACCGGGGCCAGGTCCGGCCGCGAGACCGTCCAGCTCTACCTCGCCCCGCCCGCGGACGGAGCCGTGGAGCGCCCCGCGCGGGCCCTCGCCGCCTTCGCGAGCGTCACGGCGGACGCGGGCGAGAGCGTCGAGGTGCGGATCCCGCTGCCACGGCGTGCGTTCGAGATCTGGGACGAGAGCGCGGGGGCCTGGGCGTACCAGAAGGGCACGTACACCCTGGAGGCCGGCCGCTCGCTCACGGACCGCAGGCTGAGCGCGACGATCGAGGCGTGACACGCGAAGGGCCCTGCACGCGCGGTGCGTGCAGGGCCCCTCGTACTTGTAGCGCTTCCCGGGCGGGTGACTTCACCGATTGCTAGGCGGGCGTCTTCTCCGCGGTGATCGCCGTGAACGCCAGCTCGGCAAGCCGGGCCTGCCCGTTCCTGCTCGGGTGGAACCAGTCCCACTTGCTCAACTGGCCCTGCCCGAACCGGTAGCCGAACACCGACCCGCCGTCGTACCGGCAGTGCTCGTCCTTCGCGCACACGTCCTGGAGCACCTCGTTGTACGCCTCGACCCGCGACTGCACGTCCGCACGCCGCTCGACGGCCGAGCTGTCCATGGCGTCCGGTTCGGCCAGCATCGACTGGCAGATGCCCAGCTTCCAGATCTGCTTGGCCATCGCATTGCCCTTGCCCTGCGACCAAAGGCGCGACAGATCCGGGATGCTCGCCACGAACACCTGGGTCTTGGGCAACTCCCGGCGCAGGGCGCGCATCCCGTCCTCGAAGTCGGCGCGGAAGGAGGCGACGGAGGTCATCGCCCCGGCCGTACCACGACAGGCGTCATTGGCGCCCATGAGGACCGTCACCAAGTCGGGTGACTTCTCGGCCGCTTGCTCCATCTGCTCCGGCAGCGCGCTCATGCGTGCCCCCGTACGGGCGAAGTTCCAACTCTGCGTCGCCGCCGCGTCCTTGCCGAGCAGCCGCACCGCGAGGCTGTTCACCGAAGGATCGGTGCCCGTGGCCCAGGAGGACTCGGGACAGTCGGAGAGCACCCGGCAGGCGTCGAATCCGCGGGTGATCGAATCGCCCACGGCCGCCATCGACTGCGGGCTTGTGTCCCAGGTGGGAGTGGGTGAGGGGGAGGGCTTGGGCCGGTCGGCGGCCGCTGCGCCTTGTGGGGCGGGGGAGTTGCCGCCCGTGGCGTCGCAGCCGAGGAGCGCGGTCGCGAGTACGGCGGCGGTCGCCGCCGAGGCCGCGGTACGGCCACGGAACCAGTTCCGGATCACGGTCGTCCCTTCTCTCGCCGTCCTGTGCACCGGCGCCCTGCCGGGTGAATGCCCGCCATTCCCGGGACCTGGACCCGACGGTACGTCACACTCGGGCCCGCGCCGCACGGTAGTTTTGCTGCGGTCGACCCGGAGTCGGAGCGCTGTCCCGCTTCCGGTAAATTACATCACGTCAGAAATGTCCCCTTTCGGGGAGTTTCATCGATTCCGTGGATGTCCTGGATTTCCTCGGGAATCTTGGCGAAACTCCCGGCAACTGCCCGGCCAGGTGCGAGGCCCCAACCCTCGCCCCACCCTGGAGGTCCCGGTGACGACACGTGGAGTCCTGTACGTGCACTCCGCACCGCGCGCGCTGTGCCCGCATGTCGAGTGGGCGGTCGCGGGTGTTCTCGGCGGACGCGTGACGCTCGACTGGATCAGGCAGCCCGCCGCGCCCGGGACTTGGCGTGCGGAGTTCTCCTGGCAGGGCGAGGCCGGCACCGGCTCCAAGCTCGCCTCGGCGCTGCGCGGCTGGCAGCAGCTCCGCTTCGAGGTGACGGCAGAGCCGTGCGCCACGGCGGAGGGCGAGCGCTACAGCTCGACTCCCGACCTCGGCATCTTCCACGCGGTCACGGGCATCCACGGCGACATCCTGATCCCGGAGGACCGCCTGCGCGCGGCCCTGACGCGGTCGCAGGGCGGCGAGTCCGACCTGGCGGCGGAACTCTCGAAGCTCCTGGGCAAACCCTGGGACGACGAACTCGAACCTTTCCGGTACGCAGGCGAAGGCGCACCCGTGAGGTGGCTCCACCAAGTCGTCTAGCTGTACCTCGTACACATGAAGGGGCCCACCCTGGAAAACCCAGGGTGGGCCCCTTCGTACGAACTGAGCGGCGTCAGACAGTCCGGAACGCCAGAACCACATTGTGGCCACCGAACCCGAACGAGTTGTTGATCGCGGCGATCGTCCCCTCGGGCAGCGCACGAGCCTCCCCGCGCACGATGTCCGCCCCATCCGCCGCGATGTCCTCGTCGAGGTCCTCGACATTGATGGTCGGCGGAGCCAGCCGGTGGTGCAGCGCGAGCACGGTCGCGACGGTCTCGATACCGCCGGCACCACCGAGCAGATGCCCGGTCATCGACTTCGTACCGGAGATCGCGACATGGTCGAGGTCCGCACCGAGCACCTTGCGCAGCGCCTTGATCTCCGCGATGTCACCCTGCGGCGTCGAGGTCGCGTGCGCGTTGAGGTGCACGAGCTCGGCCGGCTTGAGGTCCGTGGAGTCCAGCAGGTTCTGCACGGCCGCGGCGACACCGCGCCCCGTCGGCTCGGGCTGCGCGATGTGGTGCGAGTCGGCGGACAGACCCTGGCCGAGCACCTCGCAGTAGACCCGCGCGCCGCGCGCCTTCGCGTGCTCCTCGGACTCGAGGACGACGACACCCGCGCCCTCGCCGAGCACGAAGCCGTCACGGCCCTTGTCGTACGGGCGCGAGGCCTTCGTGGGCTCCTCGTTGTTCTTGGACATCGCCATCATGTTGGCGAAGGCGGCGATCGGCAGCGGGTGGATCGCGGCCTCGGTGCCGCCCGCGATCACGACATCGGCGCGGCCGGTACGGATCATCTCGACGGCGTAGCCGATCGCCTCGGCGCCTGACGCACAGGCCGAGACCGGGGTGTGCACGCCCGCCTGGGCGCCCACCTCCAGACCGACGTTGGCGGAGGGGCCGTTGGGCATGAGCATGGGAACGGTGTGCGGGGAGACCCGGCGTACACCCTTCTCCTTGAGCACGTCGTACTGGTCGAGCAGCGTGGTGACGCCGCCGATGCCGGACGCGATGACCGCGCCGAGACGCTCGGGAGCGATCTTGGAGTCCTCGCCTGCCTTGCCCTCGTAACCGGCGTCCGCCCAGGCCTCCTTGGCCGCGATCAGCGCGAACTGCGCCGAGCGGTCCAGCTTGCGGGCGAGCGGGCGGGGCAGGACCTCGCCCGGGTCGACCGCGGCGGGCGCGGCGATACGGACCGGCAGTTCGGCGAAACGTTCGCCCTCCAGGGGCTTGACGCCCGAGCGGCCCGCGACGAGGCCTTCCCAGGTCGATGCTGCGTCGCCACCCAGCGGTGTGGTTGCGCCGATACCGGTGACGACCACGGTGCGATTGGTCGAGCTCACAGGAATTCTTTCTCCACGTGTAGAGGGTCGTGAATCAACGGCGCCACCGCCGGGAGGCGGCAGTCAGCCGGCCCTTACGGGCGGCCCTTGCGGGCCGACCCGGGGCCATGCGACAGGACGGTGATCAGTCCTGGTGCTTCAGGATGTAGTCCGCGGCGTCGCCGACGGTCTTCAGGTTCTTGACGTCGTCGTCCGGGATCTTGACGTCGAAGCGCTCTTCGGCGGCGACGACGACCTCGACCATGGACAGCGAGTCGACGTCCAGGTCATCGGTGAAGGACTTGTCCAGCTGGACGTCCTCGACCGGGATACCGGCGATCTCGTTCACGATCTCGGCGAGACCGGCGACGATCTCTTCCTGAGTGGCGGCCATGTTGGCGCTCCTTCTTGTGTATCAGTGAGGTGGCAGGGTCCCGTACGGAATGGTCCGTGCAGGGTGCCTAGGGGAGGGTAACGACGGAGGCTGCGTAGACGAGACCCGCCCCGAAGCCGATGACGAGCGCGGTGTCGCCGCTCTTGGCTTCCCCGGTCGCCAGGAGCCGCTCCATCGCGAGCGGGATCGAGGCGGCCGAGGTGTTGCCGGTGGTCTCGATGTCACGGGCGACCGTGACATGCTCCGGCAGCTTCAAAGTCTTCACCATCGAGTCGATGATCCGCATGTTGGCCTGGTGCGGGATGAAGACATCCAGGTCGTCCGCGCTGATTCCGGCCGCGTCCAGCGCCTGCTGGGCGACCTTCGCCATCTCGAACACGGCCCAGCGGAACACCGCCTGGCCCTCCTGCGTGATCGCAGGGAACTTGTCGACCGAGCTGTCGCGGTAGTCCGTCCACGGGACGGTCTGCTTGATCGTCTCGGACTTGTCGCCCTCCGAGCCCCAGACCGTCGGGCCGATGTGCGGCTCGTCGGAGGGGCCCACGACGACCGCGCCCGCGCCGTCGCCGAACAGGAAGGCCGTCGCGCGGTCCTCCAGGTCGGTCAGGTCGCTCAGGCGCTCGACGCCGATGACCAGGACGTACTCCGAACTGCCTTCCACGACCATGCCCTTGGCGAGCGTGAGCGCGTAGCCGAAGCCCGCGCAGCCGGCCGAGATGTCGAAGGCGGCGGCCTTCTGCGTGCCCAGCTTGTCGGCGATCTCGGTCGCGACGGCGGGGGTCTGCTTGAAGTGCGAGACGGTCGAGACGATCACGGCGCCGATCTTGTCGGCGGTGAGCCCGGCGTCGGCGATCGCCTTGCCGGAGGCCTCGATGGACATCGCGGCCACGGTCTCCTGGTCGTTCGCCCAGTGCCGGGTGGCGATGCCGGAGCGGGAGCGGATCCACTCGTCGGACGAGTCGATCGTCTCGAGGATCACCTCGTTGGGCACGACCCGCGTGGGCCGGTAGCCGCCGACGCCCATGATCCTGGCGTACGGCGCGCCCTTGCTCGGCTTGATCTTCGACATGCTCTTGAGCTCCTTCGTCAGGCAGCGTGCTCTGCGATGAGCTCGCGAGCAGCGTCGAGGTCGTCGGGGGTCTTCAGGGCCAGGGTCTTGACGCCCGGCAGCGCGCGCTTGGCGATGCCGGTGAGGGTGCCGCCCGGGCACACCTCGATGAGCGCCGTCGCGCCGAGCTCCTGGAAGGTCTCCATGCACAGGTCCCAGCGGACGGGGTTGGCGACCTGGCCGACCAGACGCGAGATGACCTCGGCGCCGGAGGCGACGGACTTGCCGTCCTTGTTGGAGACGTACGTGACCGTCGGGTCGGCCGGGGAGAGCTCCTCGGCGGCCTTGCGCAGGGTCTCGACCGCGGGCGCCATGTGGTGCGTGTGGAACGCGCCGGCGACCTGCAGCGGGACGACCCGGCGGGTGCCCTCGGGCTTGTCGGCCTGCAGGGCCTCGATCTGCTCCAGGGTGCCTGCGGCGACGATCTGGCCCGCGCCGTTGACATTGGCCGGGGTCAGACCGAGCTTCTCCAGGTGCGGGACCACGATCTCCGGGTCGCCGCCGAGCAGCGCGGCCATGCCGGTCCGCGTGATCGCGGCGGCGTCGGCCATGGCCAGACCCCGCTTGCGGACGAGTCGAAGGGCGGCGGTGTCGTCGAGGACACCCGCGAAGGCGGCGGCGGTGAACTCGCCGACGCTGTGACCTGCGACGGCACCCGGGGCGACCTCGCCGAGCGCGGCGGCGGAAAGCAGTCCGGCCGCGACGAGCAGCGGCTGCGCCACGGCCGTGTCGCGGATCGCGTCCGCGTCGGCCTGCGTGCCGTAGTGGGCAAGGTCGAGTCCGATGGCGTCGGACCACACGGCGAGCTTGTCAGCGGCACCGGGGAGGTCGAGCCAGGGAGTCAGGAAGCCGGGCGTCTGAGCGCCTTGGCCGGGAGCGACGAGTACGAGCACTCTCACACTCTCTCTTGTGGACGGTGGGCGCCGCCCGTGGGGACAGGGACGAAGAACGGTCAGGGGAATTGTCGACCCCCGACAAAAGTCTAGGACTGCGGATCTCCGTCGGCCAGACGCCCCAGGATGAGCGCGATACGCAGCGTGAACGCGGACCGGACATCCGAGGGCGACCAGCCGGTGACGTCTGTCACACGTCGGAGCCGGTAGCGGACGGTGTTGGGGTGGACGAAGAGCATCCGGGCGGCTCCCTCGAGACTGCTCGCCTGTTCCAGATAGACGCTCAAGGTCTCCAGGAGCGCGGAGCCCGCCTCCTCCAGCGGTCTGTAGATCTCCTCCACCAACTGCTCCCGCGCGGCCGGGTCTCCGGCGATCGCGCGCTCCGGAAGGAGATCGTCCGCGAGCGCGGGCCGCGGGGCGTCCTGCCAGGCGGAACACGCCTTGAGTCCGGCGGCCGCGGCCTGGGCGGACCTGGTGGCGGCGAGCAGGTCGGGGACCACGGGGCCGGCGACCACGGGCCCGGCCGCGTACGGGCCGATGAGCGCCTTCGCGACGGCCAGCGGATTGTCGCTGCCACCTGCGATGACGACCAGGCGGTCACCGAGCACACCGGTCAGGACCTGCAGTTTCGCGTGCCGCGCGGCCCGGCGGATGGCCTCGACGGTGAGCTCGCTGTCGCCGTCGGGGGCCGTGCCGAGGACCACGCAGACGTGCTCGGGGGAGTTCCAGCCGAGCGCGGCGGCCCGGCTCACGGCGCCCTCGTCGGCCTCGCCGCTCAGGACGGCGTTCACGACGAGGGATTCGAGCCGCGCGTCCCAGGCGCCACGGGCCTCCGCGGCCTGGGCGTAGACCTGGGCGGTGGCGAAGGCGATCTCCCGCGCGTAGACGAGCAGCGCCTCGCGAAGGACCGACTCGTCGCCGGGGGCGGCGACCTCGTCGATCGCGGACTCCATGACCTCGATCGTCGTACGGACCATCTCGACGGTCTGACGCAGAGTGATCGCCCGGGTCAGCTCGCGCGGCGCGGTGCCGAACACGTCGGTGGAGATCGCCTGCGGGGCGTCCGGGTGCCGGAACCACTCGGTGAACGCGGCGATACCGGCCTGCGCGACCAGACCGATCCACGAACGGTTCTCCGGCGGCATCGCCCGGTACCAGGGCAGCGTCTCGTCCATGCGCGCGATGGCCTGCGCGGCCAGGCTGCCGGACGACTTCTCCAGGCGCTTGAGCGTGGCGACGTGCGGATGGGCCGGGCGCGCTCCGGAGCCGGCCGGGGCCGCTCCGGAGTCGAGGCTGGGGTTCGCTGCGGGTTCGGGCACGGGACAAGACTGCCTTATCGGGGCGGCTCGGCTAAGTGGCGGGTCCACCGGGCACCGGCATCGCGGGCGGTGCGCACCCTTGCCACGGGGTACGTACCGGGCGGCCCGGCCCACTACCGTGGGGTGCGTGATGGACGTACGGCGCTCCGGCGATCGGTACCGCGGCGGAGAGCCGGCGAGCGGTATCGAATCGCTGCATGCCTTCTCCTTCGGGCCGCACTACGACCCGGACAATCTGCGCTTCGGGCCGGTCATCGCCTGCAACGAGGAACACCTCGAACCGGGCGCCGGCTTCGACGAGCATCCGCACAGCCACACCGAGATCGTCACCTGGGTCGTCGAGGGCACCTTGACGCACCGCGACTCGACGGGCCACGAGACCCTCGTGAAGCCCGGCGATCTGCAGCGGCTCAGCGCGGGCGGCGGCGTGCGCCATGTCGAGCGCAACGACGGCTCGTCCTGCCTGGTCTTCGTCCAGATGTGGCTGGCGCCCACGACGGCCGGCGGCGACCCCTCGTACGAGATCGTCCGCGGCATCGCCGACTCGACGCCCTATGCGGTCCCGGCCGCGGGCGCCCTGCTGCACGCACGCCGCCTGCGTCCCGCCGAACGTGCCGCCGTACCGGACGCCGCGTATGTGTACCTCCATGTCGTACGGGGTGAAGTCCGCCTCTCCGGTACGGAGTTGAGGCCCGGGGACTCCGTGCGGCTCACCGGGCCGAAGGGCCTCGAGCTCGAAGCGCTGCGGGGGTGGGCCGAGGTGCTCGTGTGGGAGTTCGCGGGGGACTAGTTCTCGGGCGTTTCGGTGGCGGGCTTCTCGGGCGTTTCGGTGGTGGCCTCGCGCCACATCCGCCACATCGGCGGGCTCGACCGGTAGGTCATCTCCTCGCGCAGGGCGAAGCCGTGGCGCTTGTAGAAGGTCAGATTCCGCTCGTTGCTCGACTCCAGATACGCCGGCTGCCCCGACGCGTCCGCCTGCTCGAGCAAGGCGCTCAGGACGAGAGCGCCCCGGCCTGTTCCGCGGGCGGACGAATGCGTGCCGATGAACTCGAGGTACCAGTGCTCGGGCTCGACGGGATGTTTGCTCTCCATGTGCTGCAACATCCCGAGGAGCAGCGGCAGTCGGGTGCGTCCGGTCCGTACGAGCACGGGAATGTTCCGCACGATGTCGCCCACGCCGACCTTCCACTCGCCGGGCGGGCACCAGACCGCGGCCACGGTCCGGTCGATGTCGGTCCACAGACGCCCGCGGTCGGCCTGCATGGCCAGCACATCGCGGAAGAACCTGCGCAGCCTCGGCACGCGTTCCCGCGGAACGAGCCATTCCCAGATCGGATCGTCCTCATAGGCGTCGGCCAGCACGTCGGCCAGCGCATACACATCGGCTCGGGTGGCGCGGACAATGTCAGCCATGGTCCGCGAGCCTAGAGCCTGGGGTGCGGCGGGCGGAAGGAAAAGGCGTCGACAGTGGCGCGCGGCACGCGGCAAAGTGGCCGCCCGTGACGAGTAGTGAGCTGTGGACACGACCGACCGCCGAACGGTACGACGCCGAGGAGGCCGACAGGTCCTCGGCCGAGTTCCTCGCGCCGACCCTCGACTTTCTCGCCGAACTCGCCGGTGGGGGACCGGCGTTGGAGTTCGCGATCGGAACCGGACGCGTGGGCGTCCCGCTGCGCGGGCGCGGTGTGCCGGTGACGGGCATCGAGCTGTCCGAGCACACGGCGGCGGTCCTGCGGAGCAAGGCCGACGAGCGGACGCTCCCGGTGGTCATGGGGGACATGGCCACGACCCGCGCCCCCGGCGCCGGTGAGTTCACCCTGGTCTATCTCGTCTACAACACCATCACGAACCTGCTCACCCAGGACGAGCAGGTCGAATGCTTCCGCAACGCGGCGCACCACCTCGCGCCCGGCGGCCGCTTCGTCATCGAGCTGGGCCTGCCGCCGCTGCGGTCCCTGCCGCCAGGACAGGACGCGGTGCCGTTCGACGTCTCCGAGCGCCACCTCGGCTTCGACACCTTCGACCTGGTCGAGCAGATCCTCGTCTCGCACCACTTCACCCGCGAGGACGACGGCCGCTACCGGCGCGACAACTCCCGGCACCGGTACGCGTGGCCGGCGGAGCTCGACCTGATGGCGCGGATCGCGGGCCTCGCGCTTGAGCGCCGGGTCGAGGACTGGAGCGGGGCGCCGTTCGGGCAGGACTCGCAGCAGCACATCTCCGTGTGGCGCAAGCCGCTCTGAGACGCGCTGATACGAGGGCTCAGCGGGCCCGCAGCTCCCCGAGCACCGCGTCCGTGAAGGGCGGCCACGCCTCGACGGCCCACGGGCCGAAGGCCTGGTCCGTCAGGGCGACGCACGCGGCCCCCGCGTCGGGGTCGATCCACAGGAACGTGCCCGACTGCCCGAAGTGCCCGAACGTACGCGGCGAGGACGAACTCCCCGTCCAGTGCGGCGACTTGGAGTCCCTGATCTCGAAGCCGAGGCCCCAGTCGTTGGGCTTCTGGTGCCCGTAGCCGGGCAGGATGCCGGAGAGCCCGGGGTGCACCACGGACATCGCGTCGAGGACGGTGCGCGCGTCGAGCAGCCGCGGCGCCTGCACCTCGGCCGCGAACCGCAGCAGGTCCTCGACCGTCGACACCCCGTCCTTGGCCGGCGAACCGTCGAGCGAGGTCTGCGTCATGCCGAGCGGTTCGAGTACGGCCTGGCGCAGATACTCCGCGAACGGGATGTCCGTGGCCTTCGCGATGTGGTCCGCGAGCACCTCGAACCCGGCGTTGGAGTACAGCCGCCGCGTCCCGGGCGGCGCCATCACGCGGTGCTCGTCGAAGGCCAGACCACTGGTGTGCGCGAGCAGATGCCGCACCGTCGAGCCCTCGGGCCCGGCCGGCTCGTCGAGCTCGACGGCCCCTTCCTCGTACGCGACGAGCGCGGCGTACGCGGTCAGCGGCTTGGTCACGGAGGCCAGCGCGAACCGCTGCGCCACGGGTCCGTGCGTACCGACGACGGTCCCGTCGGCCCGTACGACACCGGCTGCCGCGCTGGGAACCGGCCAGTTCTGGATCAGGGCGAGGCTCTGCATGCTCCCGAGCCTACGGTCTCGGCTCCACCGGCACGGCCCGGGGTCGCACGCTCCGTACGGACGCCGTCCGTGCAGCAGACGCCGTCAGCGCAGGCGCGGCCAGTGCGGAAGCCAGTCGATGCGGAAGCCGTCAGAGCACCAGCCGCATTGCCGGATCCGGCGTCCGCTCGAACCCGAGCGCCGCATACAGCGGCTCGCCCGCGACGGAGGCCCGCAGATCGACCTTGCGCACCCCGCGCCGCCCGAACCAGGCGATCAGCTCCTGCATGCACGCGCGCGAGTACCCGCGGCGCCGCATGTCGAGGTCGGTGGCCACACTGAACACATAGCCGCTCAGCCCCAGCGGGTTCTCCGGTCCGCCGAGCCGGTACTCGATCGTGCCGACCGCGCACGCCGCCAGCCTGCCCGGCTCGTCCGGCCGTTCCACCACCGTCGCGGCCAGCCGGCTCTCCTCTCCGAGGAGCTTCGCGCGCAAGGTGGCCTCCGAGACCGGTATCCAGTCGGTGTCCGGCTGGGCCCCCAGGTACTCGTCGAGCATCACCTTCCGCAGGCGTACCAGCTCAGGGGCGTCGTCAGGCGTCGCAAGCCGTGGTTCGATCATGCCGGGCAGGGTATCCGGGGCCATCGGACGAACTCTTGCCGATATCGCTTGCTTGGAGTGCACTCCAAGGTTCTAGCGTGGGGGGGCATGACGGTGATGGAGAGCGCCCCCGTACCAGTACTCGAAACCGTGCCCGCGGCCCCGGTCGACGTCTGTGCCTCCGGTCCGCGGCCCCATCCGCGGCCCTCGGGCCAGGACCGCTACACGATCAGCGAGGTCGCCGAGTACACCGGGCTCACCGCGCACACCCTGCGCTGGTACGAGCGGATCGGTCTGATGCCGCACGTCGACCGCTCCCACACGGGCCAGCGCCGGTTCAGCAACCGTGATCTGGACTGGCTGACCTTCGTGGGCAAGCTGCGCCTGACCGGCATGTCCGTGGCGGACATGGTCCGCTACGCCGAGCTGGTCCGCGAGGGCGACCACACCTTCGAGGAGCGACGGCAGCTCCTGGAGAGCACGCGGCGCGATGTCCTCGCGCGGATCGCGGAGCTCCAGGGGACGCTGGCCGTCCTCGACTACAAGATCGAGTTCTACGCGGGCGCCCCTGCGGCGCCGGAGAGGTCCTGAACCTGATGAGCGCCATCGCGAAGGCACAGCTCGGCACCGGCGGTCCCGAGGTCTCCGTCCAGGGACTTGGCTGCATGGGCATGAGCTTCGCCTATGGGCCCACCGACGCCGACGAAGCACGTGCCACCCTCGACCACGCCCTCGACCTGGGCGTCACCTTCTACGACACCGCCGACATGTACGGCGCGGGCGAGAACGAGAAGTTCCTCGCCCCGTTCGTCCAGAAGCACCGTGACGAGATCGTCCTCGCCACGAAGTTCGGCATCGTGCTCGACCCCGACGACCCGTCGAAGCGCGGGATCAGCAACGACCCCGCGTACATCCGCCAGTGCATCGAGGGCAGCCTGACCCGCCTCGGCGTGGAGAGCGTCGACCTCTACTACATGCACCGCCGCGATGTGAACGTGCCGATCGAGGAGTCCGTCGGCGTCATGGCCGAACTGGTCGCCGAGGGCAAGGTCAAGCACCTCGGCCTCAGCGAGGTCACCGCCGACGAGCTGCGCGCCGCACACGCCGTACACCCCATCGCGGCCGTGCAGTCGGAGTGGTCGCTGTTCAGCCGGGACATCGAGCAGCACGTGGTCCCCGCGGCCGCGGACCTGGGCGTTGCGCTCGTCCCTTACTCGCCGCTCGGCCGCGGCTTCCTGACGGGCTCGTTCACGAACGCGAGCAGCGACCTCGGTTCCGACGACTTCCGCCGTACGATGCCGCGCTTCACGGGCGACAACGCCGAGGCCAACGCCGCACTGCTCGCCCCGATCCGTGCGGTTGCGGAGTCCCGTGACGCGACGCCCGCGCAGGTCGCTCTCGCCTGGGTGCAGCAGCGTGCCCAGGTGCACGGCCTGACCGTCGTCCCGATCCCGGGCACGCGCAAGCGCACCCGGCTCGACGAGAACACCGCGGCGACGCACCTGATCCTCACCGACTCCGAGCTGGAGCTCCTCGAGCCGATCGCGGACCAAGTGGTGGGCGGCCGGTACGCGGACATGTCCTTCACGTCGGCGGGGCGCGAGTAGCCCCTTCCGTACGAACGCGAGTAGCCCCTTCCGTACGAAGGGGCGTACCCGGGTACCGTACGCGGGCATTCGTACGCAAGCGGAGGGCGCCGTGCTCACAGCACGGCGCCCTCCGCGTTGGTGGCCCCCGAGCGGGGGCGGACCGCGCCCTCACGCCAGACCCAGCGCGAACACCGCGAACCCGGCGGCGAGCAGCCCCGCCGCCACCCGCCGCATCCTGGCGGCCCGCGAGCCCACGGCCCACGGAGCCTCGAAGCGCCGGGCCCAGGCGCCGATCGCGACGAGCAGTCCGGCGAACACCGGCAGCCAGGCGATCCGGGCGGCGATCCAGCCGAGCGTCTCCGGCGCGGTGGTCAGGCCGCCGATGGGCCCGAAGAACGAACCGAGGGTCGCCGCACCGAACATCGCCGTCTGGTGCCAGCACAGGATCGTCATCGCCGACAGGTTGATGATCACGACAGGGGCCCACAGCGCGGGCCGGCGGAGCAGCTTGCCGATCCGGTCGCGAAGGAGGATCGCGGCCCCGCTCTGCGCCGCGGCGAGCGCGAGGACGAGCAGGGACGGCGGGTGCGAGTTGGTGCGGGCCTCACCGGGTACGCCGACCATCGACGCCGGGTAGTGGAAGGCGAGCAGCAGCGCCGCGAACAGGGCCGTACCGCCGGCGAGCAGCAGCCACGCACCCCGCTTGCCGATCTTCTTCTCGCCCCAGCTGACGCCCAGTTGGTAGGCGAACATCCAGCCCGGCAGGATGTTGAGCACGCTCAGCCAGGACGGCATGTCCGCCGCGTACGGCCCGTAGCGCAGGAAGTCGACCACCGCGACCGTGCCGAGCAGCGGAGCCGCCGCCCAGGCGCCCATGCGCTCGGCGGCCTTCACGCAGTACGGGGTGAGCGCGGTGATCACCGTATAGACACCCACGAACCACAGGGGCTGGATGACCAGGGTCGCCCCGGTGTGCAGGGTCGTGCTGGGCACACCCAGTGCGTAGAGCACCGGAATCAGCGCCGCCCACACCGCCGTCACGCCGAGCACCGGACGCCCGAGCCGGGCCACCCGCCCGCGCAGCCAGCGCCCTGCGGACTCGCCGCGGGCCAGCGAGCGGCGGTACGAGAGCACCGAGGCGTAGCCGCCGACCAGGAAGAAGATCCCGAGCATCTGGAGCACCCAGCTCATGGGCGCGAAGAACTCGAACGTGGACAGCGGGCTCGCGTTGCGCAGCGCGCCCTCGCCGTCGAGGCGGAACCCGCCGAGCAGCCAGTGCCCGATCGGCACGGCGAGCAGCGCGAGGGCGCGCAGCCCGTCGATCGCCCGGTCGCGGTGCTGCGGCGTACGGGAGTCGATGCTCGTGGCCGTCCTGCGCAGGGCGCCGAGTGCCTTGGATCCCGCGCGGGCCTTCGTGTCCTCTGGTCGCGGGGCGAGTGCGGTGCTGGTCATGGTGTGTCCTCAAGTCCTGGAGAAGTACGGGGAGATGGAGGGAAGCCGTGGGGGAGGGGGCGCCTCGACGGCGGGGCGTTTCGACGGCAGGGAGCCTCGGCGGCAGGGATTCGTGAGGGCTCAGGGCCGTTCGCCGAGTGCGATCCGCGCGAACGCGTGCAGGGAGTCGGTGCCGGGCTCGAAGTAGCCGGTGTGGCCGTCGACTTGGGAGGCCGGCACCGAGAGGGCGCCGAAGTCCGGGTCAGTCGGATCGGTGCCGTGGCCGAGCCCGAGGAACTCCACGTTCGGCACGTCGTCGATCCAGTCGTCCGCGGCCTTGGCCGCCCAGACATGCGCCTTGGTGTGCAGCCCGGCCACGTCGTCGGCGCGCATCCCCGGCGAACCGGCCACGACCAGATCGGCGGCGGGCATCTCGCCGGCCGCTTCACCGCAGACCACCGAGCCGTAGCTGTGGCAGAAGACCACCGGGTCGGGTGTGCCCGCGGCGTCGAGGCCTTGGACGAAGCGGGCCAGGCGCGGGGCGCCCGCCTCGGCGAGCTTGCCGGTGGCGGCGTCCGGACCGATCCCGACCGGCGTGGTGTACCCGGCCCAGGCGATCACCGCGCTGCGGTGCCCGGTGGCCGCGTACAGGGAGCGGGCCATCCCGGTCGGCGTGCCGTACGGGTCCTTCTGCCGGTCGAAGCTGCCCAGATCGATGTCGGAGCCCGGCACGATCACCGAGACATGCGCGGCGCCGGGCAGATCGCCGTAGACCTCCGCGACCTGGCCGCGCCCCCGCGGGTCGAAGACGAGGATCTGCCGGCCGCCGGCCCGCAGCGCGTCATAGCGTTCGGCGCGGGCACGGGCCGCCTCGCGGTCCCGGGACGGCAGCGTCGGGTCCGCGGCCCGCCGCAGCTGCGTGGCGCTCTCCTGCTGCAGGGCGCGGGCGTTGGCCTCGTACCGCAGAGCGATGGGCGCACCGTCGAGATTGCCGACGACCAGCGGGTGCCGGTCGAGCAGGCCCTGCTGCTGCGCGGGGCTCAACGAGCGGAAGAACGCGGCCACTTCGGCCGGCTTCGCCGTCGCCGGGTCGGGCAGCGGCCGGTCGAGCGCGCGGTCGGCGCGCCAGGAGCTGACGCCCGGGACGGGGCCGGTCACGGGGGTCTGCTGATTGCCCGCGGCCCAGCCGGCGGTACCCGCGACCAGTGCCGCGCTGAGAGCAGCCGCGGCCAGAGTCCTCTTGCCGCGTGCCTTCCAAGCCTGAAGCCGCATGACCGGTCTCCCCTTCGCATCCGTCCGTCGTTCTCGCTGACGGAGGGAAGGTAGGAAGACGGTGGGTGGCAGGACGTCACACTGCGGAGCCAAACTGCGGCTGATACCCCAGTACTAGGGGTACGGGTGGGGGAGGCCTGGCATGGGCCTCCGCGCCAGAGGGTTACTGATCACCGGGCACGACGACCCCGGCCTCGTAAGCGAAGATCACCAGCTGAGCCCGGTCCCTGAGATCCAGCTTGGACAGGACCCGGCCGATATGCGTCTTCACGGTCTGCTCGGCGAGGACGAGATGCGCGGCGATCTCCTGGTTGGACAGACCGCGCGCGATCAGTTCGAGCACCTCGGCCTCGCGGGGCGTCAGACCGTTCAGCTTGAGGGCGGGGTCCTTGCGCTGCGCAGGCCGCTGCTTCGCGAAGTCCGCGATCAGGCGGCGGGTGACGGAGGGCGCGAGCAGGGCGTCCCCGGCCGCGACGATCCGTACCGCCGCGATCAGGTCGTCCGGCGGCGCGTCCTTGAGCAGAAAGCCGGACGCACCGGCCCGCAGCGCCTCGTACACGTAGTCGTCCACGTCGAACGTGGTCAGCATCAGGACCTTGGGCCGGTGGATCACGCCCGGCGGCGGATCGAGCAGCCGCCTGGCCGCCTCGAGACCGTCCATCTCCGGCATCCGCACATCCATGAGGACCACGTCGGGATGGGTGGACCGGCCGAGCTCGACGCCCTGCCTGCCGTCCTCCGCCTGCCCGACCACATCGATGTCGCTCTGCGCGGCGAGCAGCGCGGCGAAGCCCGCCCGCACCATGGCCTGGTCGTCGACGATGAGTACGCGGATGGTCAAGGTCTGCCTTCCCAGGACACCGACAGGTCTGCTCAGTTCAGGGGGATCCGGGCCGCGACGCGGAATCCGCCGTCCCCCGCTGGGCCCGCGTCCAGCGAGCCACCGGTCAACCGTACGCGCTCCCGCATCCCCACCAGGCCATGGCCGGTGCCCGACGTCTCAAGGACGGAGAGCGGTTTACGGGCAGGCCCGTTGGTCACCGTCACCCGCAGCTCGCCGTCCTCGACGCCCACATCGATCCGCGCGCTCGCGCCCGGAGCATGCCGGATCACATTGGACAGCGCCTCCTGCACGATGCGGTACGCGGAGAGATCCACGGTCTGGGGAAGGCGGGCGACCAGCTCGGCCAACTGCCCGTCGCCGACGGGCAGATCGACCTCCACGCCCGCCCGGCGGGTGGCATCGGCCAGCTGGTGCAGCCGCTTGAGTCCCGGCTGCGGGGTGCGCTCGGCCTGCGCCTCCTCGTTGCGCAGCACCTTGAGCAGCCGGCGCATCTCGGTGAGCGACTCGCGCGCGGCAGAGGCGATCTCGCCGAACTCCTGCTGCACCTCGGGCGACAGATCGGGGAGCCGGTACTTCGCCGTGTCCGCCTGGACCGTGATCACCGACATGTGGTGGGCCACGACATCGTGCAACTCCCGCGCGATCCGCGCCCGTTCCTCGAGGAGGGTGCGCTGCGCCCGCTCCGCCTCGCTGATCGTCTCCTGTTCGGCGAGCTTCGCCTGCGCCTCACCGCGCAGCCGCAGAGCGTAGGTCACGACGAGGGTGACCCCGGCGAGCACCAGCATCAGGACCCAGGAGCCGTCGCTGTACTCCTGCGACAGCTGCTCGAAGAACACCCCGGCCGCCGCCGTGACCAGAGCGACCGCGATGAGGGTACGGCGGCTCTCGCGCAGGCCGAGCAGCACCATGAGCAGCACATAGCCGACGATGATCATGGGGGTCCAGGGCCAGGAGCGCCCGTCCACATGAGGGCCCGCGTACAGCGCGAACCCGCCGGCCACATCCGCCGCGAAGATCACCCACCACGCGTGCAGCGGCCGGGTCAGGGCGAGCAGGAGCGGCACTGTCTGGGCGACGGCGAGGCCGCCGGCCATGCCCCCGCTCATCTTGTAGTCCTGCACGAGCACCGTGACCGTGGTCGGCAGCAGTGCGGCCACGAAGACGAACACCACGGCATACGGAGCGGCCCGCAGCCAGAGCTTGGGTGCGTCGGCGAGAGGTGCGCGGCCGGGGGCCGCAGGGCTGATCAGCGCGACGCCGAACTCCCGCAGCCCGTCCCGCACCGCACCCCAGGGCCCGTCCGCCGGCTTGTCGAGGCTGACCCGGTCCGGCTCGGGTGCGGCACGGAAGACCGCGCGAGCGCCGGCCAGTCTTTGGCGCAGGGGTGGCAGCCACCGCCTTGCCCGGCTTCCGGGCTGGTCGGTGGTCTCGTCGGTCGAGGGCTGCTGCGTGTCATTCATGGCGTGATCAGCGTAGGCAGGAAGCAACGCCGCTCGCGTCATACCGCGGGGCCGGAAACGGACTCATACCCCGGTATCACCTCCGGCCACAGAAGCCACGAGGACCTCACAGCTCGGCGAGCAGCTCCGCCTTCTTCGCGGAGAACTCCTCGTCCGTGAGGAGCCCGGCCCCGTGCAGCTCCCCGAGATGCCGGATCCGCTCCGCGATGTCCGCCGGGTCCCGTCGCCCCGGGGGCCGCGCGTCCTCGATCGCCGCCGTGCCCCGCGTCCGCGCCGCCGCGAGCACCGCCGCCGCGAACGGCAGCGACTCGTGTACGGGCCCGTATCCGAGCCCGAACACCACCGCGGCCGGATCCTGATCGGCCTGCGCGGGCTGGACGACCGCACCGGGGCGGCGGATCAGCCGCAGATACCCGTCGAAGATCTCCGGCGAACGCCACTCGACCCCGCTGAGATCGGCCACCGGGAAGGTCTGGTCGCCCGCCTTCCACTTGGCCGACGAGGCACCCGTCCAGAACCAGCGGAAGCTCACCGCCTTGCCGTCGAACGAGGCCTTTCCGTCGTACGCCTTGAAGTGCAGCGGGCCCTCGGGAGCGCTCACGATGAAGCGGTCGGCCGGCCCGTTGGGCGACGGCAGCAGGGCGCGCAGTTCGTCGCGGTAGTACTCGGCGAGCGTCTCGCGCTCGGCCGGAAGCACCAGGCGGTACGGATCGCAGCCGTCCTTGAGCTGCCCGGCGGCCGCCTCCATCAGCGGATCCGCCCCGGCCCTCGGCACGGCGTGCAGCACCACTGTGCCCCGCTTCCCCGGGGTCAACGTCACATCCGCCAACGCCTCGTGGGGGATGCGGCGTTCACCGAGCGCATGGAAGAGCTTCGGCGTCCTGATCCCCCGTTCGAAGCGGATGAGCACGGAGTCCGTGTCGAACTCCCAGGCGGCATGAAATCCGGCCAGTACGTCACCCATGCGGCTCATCGTATGCGGCATGCGCCTGTACGTCCCCCCTCGATACGTTCCGGCGTCTTCCCGCCCCGGCGGACTTCTACGCGCGTCGGCCAGGCCGGGGACCGCAGTCCTTGCACCCCGTACCCCGGAGGGGAGCCCTCCACCCGCGGACCGCGGCACTCCGCGGTACCGGGCCGCCTGCCCTCTCGGGCCGCGTTCAGTCCTGCTCCGGTCCGGTTTCAGTCCTGCCTGTTCCGGCTCATACGTGAGCCCGACAGGCATCCCCGTCATCCGCGCAGCTGACCTCGTCGAAATGCCCGACGCCGATCCGCGCGAAATTGCGCAGGCTCTCCGTACCCGGCTCGAAGTAACCGGTGTGCCCGACCGAGTCCTTGGCCGAAAGCACCCGCGCCCCGAACCCCGAAGTCACCGGGTCCACACCGAGCCCGAAACTGCCGACCTCCAGATGCGGTACGTCCGCGATCCAGTCGTCGTCGTCGCGTACGGCCCACACCCGCGCGGACGTTCCCAGATCGGCGGCGGTCTCGGCGCGCATCCCCGGGCTGCCCGCGACCGCGATGTCCTTGACGCGGGGCGGGAGTTCGGAGGCGGCGAGGCCGCAGACGACCGAACCGTAGCTGTGGCAGTACAGAGCGGTGGGCGCCTTGCCGGGCAGCGCACGGAGCATGGCATTGAGCCGCTCCGCCCCGTCCTCGGCACGCCGCACCGTGAAGGCGTCCATGCCCACACCGGCGGGCGCCGTGTAGTCGGCCCAGGCGATCACCGCGGTACGGGTGCCCGGGCTCTCCTTGCGCTCGGTGCGGTACAGCGCACGGGACATGCCCGAGGTCGCCGAGTACCGCCCGAAGGTCTTCTGGTACGTGAGCAGATCCGTGTCCACACCGGGCACGACGACCGAGACGCGGTCGGCCTTCGCGAGGTTGCCGAGCACCTCGGCCACCCGCCCGCGGCCGCTCGGATCGAAGGCGAGCAGATCGCGGCCGGGCTTCAGGAAGGACTCGAAGCGGTTCACGCGTCTGCCGGCGTCGCGGCGGCCCGCGGCGGACAGATGCGTGTCGTGCATCCGTTCCCGCTCGGCCTTGATGGCCTGGCGTACGGAGTGGCGGTTCGCCTCGTAACGCAGCGTCAGGGGTGCGCCGTTGAGATTGCCGACGACCAACGGATAGCGCTCGGCGAGGCGTTCGCGCTGCGCGTCGCTCAGCGTGGCGAAGAAGCGGGAGATCCGCTTCGCGGGCGCCTGCGGATCGGGCAGTTTCCGGCCGTCGATACCACCGCGGTCCCAGGCGGCGAGCGCGGCTTCGAGCGGGGTCGACCCGCCCTTGCTGCGGACCGCGGTCCAGCCGGTGGCCGTCAGCATGACGAAGACAACGGCGATGGCGAGGAGGGCGCGCCAGACGTTCAGCGAGGGCGTGGAGTCGAAAGAAGTCACGATCCGGCCACCCTAGGAGAACGAGACGGCCTACTGCGCAGTCCGTGGCGCGGATCACAGCCGGTCAGGCGCGCCAGTCCCCGGCGAGTGCCGGTTCCAGCTGGTCGAGCAGCGAGGCCGTGAGCCGGCGCATCGACTCCACGCTGAGATCCCCGCCGGCGCCCCACTGCCGCCCGGCGGCCTGCATCACCCCGCTGAACGCGGCGACCGCCACCCGCGGCCGGTGGTCGGTGTCCGGATCGAGGCCCTCGCGCTCGGCCACGATCCGCACGGTCTCCTCCTGCGTCTCGAGCGCGCGCCGCGTGTGCTCGGCGAGCAGCACCGGCGTGGACTCGATCATCTGGAAGACCCGCATGTACGTCTCCACCGGCACGTACTGCTCGATGGACTCACCGATCGAGTCCCAGGCATCCAGGACGCTCCTGCGCAGCGCCTCGAACGCGGGCTCCTGGGGCGGGCGGGCGCGCAGCACCTCCACGAAGCGCGCCTCCACCATTTCCTGCACGGCGAAGACCACTTGCTCCTTGCCCGCGAAATAACGGAAGAAGGTGCGCTGCGACACGTCGACGGCCGCGACGATCTCGTCGACGGTCGTGCGCTCGTACCCCCGGGTCGTGAAGAGCTCGAGTGCGGCGCGCACCAGTGCGTCCCGGGTGCGCTGCTTCTTGCGCTCGCGCAGCCCCGGGGCCGCTGCATGCCCTGTCACTCCATGGCCCTCTTTCCTCCCGTATGTCTGGCTCACATTACCTGTGAGCAACGTGACAGTTACCGACTAGTGGCTGACGTTGTCAACTGTCAGTCGCTGTCACTAGCCTTTTCCGTATGACTAGTCAGACCACCGTCGAAAAGGCCGGCAAGGCCCCCGATTCCCCGGCGAGTACCTCCGAACCGACCACGGCCAAGGGGTTGCGCGGCCACCCCTGGCTGACCCTGTTCGCCGTGGCCATCGGCGTGATGATGGTCGCTCTCGACGGCACGATCGTCGCGATCGCCAACCCCGTGATCAAGACGGATCTCGGCGCCACCTGGCAGCAGATCCAGTGGATCACCAACGGCTACTTCCTGGCCCTCGCGGTCACCCTGATCACCGCGGGCAAGCTCGGTGACCGCTTCGGCCACCGCCAGACCTTCCTCATCGGCGTCGTCGGCTTCGCGGCCGCGTCCGGCGCCATCGGCTTCTCGAACAGCGTCGGCTTCGTCGTCGCCTTCCGTGTCCTGCAGGGCCTGTTCGGCGCGCTGCTCATGCCGGCCGCGCTCGGTCTCCTTCGCGCGACCTTCCCGGCCGAGAAGCTCAACATGGCCATCGGCATCTGGGGCATGGTCATCGGTGCCTCCACCGCAGGCGGCCCGATCCTCGGCGGCGTGCTCGTCGAGCACGTCAGCTGGCAGTCGGTCTTCTTCATCAACGTGCCGGTCGGCATCGTCGCCGTCGTCCTCGGCATCCTGATCCTCAAGGACCACCGGGCCGAGAACGCGCCGCGCTCGTTCGACCTGCTCGGCATCGCGCTGCTCTCCGTCGCGATGTTCTCGCTGGTGTGGGCCGTCATCAAGGCGCCCGAGTGGGGCTGGGGCTCGACCAGCACCTGGGCCTGGATCATCGGCTCCCTCGTGGCCTTCGCGCTCTTCGCCTTCTGGCAGACGAAGGTCAAGGAACCGCTGATCCCGCTGAAGCTGTTCCGCTCGCTGCCGCTGTCCGCCGGTGTGGTCCTGATGGTCCTGATGGCGATCGCCTTCATGGGCGGTCTGTTCTTCGTCACCTTCTATCTGCAGAACGTGCACGGCATGAGCCCGGTCGACAGCGGTCTGCACCTGCTGCCGCTCACCGGCATGATGATCGTCGGCTCCCCGCTCGCGGGCGCGATGATCACCAAGGTCGGCCCGCGCATCCCGCTCGCGGGCGGCATGGCGGTGACCGCCCTCGCCATGTACGGCATGTCCACCCTGGAGACCGACACCTCCAGCCTCACCATGTCCGTCTGGTTCGCGCTGCTCGGTCTCGGTCTCGCGCCGGTCATGGTCGGCGCCACCGAGGTCATCGTGGGCAACGCCCCGATGGAGCTCTCCGGTGTCGCGGGCGGTCTGCAGCAGGCCGCGATGCAGATCGGCGGCAGCCTCGGCACCGCCGTGCTCGGCGCGATCATGGCGTCGAAGGTGGACAACAGCCTGGCGGAGAACTGGGCCGACGCCGGCCTGCCGCCCATCCCCGAGGCCCAGTTCGGCCAGGCCGCGGAGGCCGTGCAGTCCGGCGCCGCACCGGTGGCCCCGAACACCCCGCCGGAGATCGCCGCGAAGATCACCGATGTCGCGCACGACACCTTCATGTCCGGCATGGGGCTCGCGAGCCTCACGGCCGCGGGTGTCGCCGTCGTCGCCATCTTCGTCGCCCTGCTCACCAAGAAGGGCGCCAACGCGGAGGCGGGCGCGGGGGTCGGCCACATCTGACGTCTCCCGTACGGGAAGTGAGGCTTCTTCCCGTACGAGCAGCAGGCAAGAAATCCCCGTCAGGGCACCCTGGCGGGGATTTCCCCTATCAGGGTGACGGCAGCCCGAACCCCCTTCCGGACCGCTTGCGCCGCAGGTCACAGTGGCGCCAACTGATCGACGCGACACGGGGGTTCGCATCCATGAGCAGGACCGCAGCCATGCGCAGGACCGCACACCTGAGGACGACCGTCACCGCCGCCGCACTCGGCGTCGCGGCGCTCGCCACGGCGGCCGCGCCCAGCGCCGCAGTACCCGCGGGCGCCGCGCCGCCGGGCCAGGGGGCGCGCTGCGGACCGGGGGAGCTGTGCCTGTGGGCGGAGCCGGACTACACCGGCTCCCGCACCGCGCACGAGCTCACCGAGCTGACGACGGAGGCCTGTACGGCGCTGCCGGAGGGGAGCAGCGCCCAGGCCCTCGTCAACCGCACGGCCCGCCCCGTCACCACCTATCAGTCCGCGGAGTGCGAGGAGACCGGCGACTTCGAGACCTACCCGGGCCGCGGCGGCGGCACCTGGGCTCCCGCATCGCCGTACCGGGTACGGGCGTTCAAGATCTGGGAGAGCTGACTCAGCCCCTGCGGCGCTTGAGCAGATCTTTCAGCCCCTCCGGCGCTTGAGGAGATCCGAACGAAGTTCGGATGCGGGGAGCGGACGAAGCCCGCGATGACTGACCCCCCGCATCCGGGGCACCCGTCCCACAGGCCCCGTCCACCAAGGCAGGGAGTGATGATGGCGGGCTTCGGAAACAGCACGCGCAAGCACCCCCGGACACGTGGCCGCACATGGTCCCGGTCCGGGCCGGACCGCGCGACGCTCGCGATCGTCGGCGTGATCTGCGCCGTCGCCGGGTTCTTCGTGCTCCACATCCTGCTCGGCCCGCTCGCGATCCTGTGCGGGTGGCTGGCCATGGGACGCCGCTGGGACGGCGGACGGAGCATTCCGGCACTGGTCGCGGTCGTCCTGGGTGCTATCGACACCCTGCTGGCGCTGCTCGCGATCGCGGGCGCCGCAGGCCCCGGCAACGGAATGCTCTAGCGGGAAACAAGGGAACGTTCCGACGGGACACACCGACGGCCGGCTGAGAAGCCGGCCGTCGGCCTGTGGGGAGCTACCTGGCCTCGGGCCCTGGCATGGAAGGGGCCGGCACCGAGGTACTTGAAGAGCCCGGACCCACCCCCTCGCGCGACTGCAGCGCCGCGACCTGCGCCCGCAACGCCCTGACCTCATCGGTCAGTTCGAGGATCGCCGCCGTCTGTCGGCGCTCCTCCGCGTCGTCCGACTCGAAACGCGAGATGAACCAGGCGGCGATGTTCGCCGTGACCACACCGAGCAGCGCGATCCCCGAGAGCATCAGACCGACCGCGAGCACCCGCCCGAGCCCGGTGGTCGGCGAGTGGTCGCCGTAGCCGACCGTGGTCATCGTGGTGAAGGACCACCACACCGCATCGCCCAGCGACCGGATGTTCCCGTCCGGTGCCTCCCGCTCCACCTCGAGCACGGCCAGTGAGCCGAACATCAACAGGCCCACGACCGAACCACCCACATAGGTGGTCAGCTTTATCTGCGTGGCCATCCGGGCCCGCCGCCCGACGAGCAGCAGCGTGGAGATCACCCGAAGGAGCTGGAAGGGCCGGAGCAGCGGCAGGAGCACCGCGAGCAGATCCAGCCAGTGATGCCGTACGAAGTGCAGCCGGTGCTCGGTCAGCACCAGCCGTACGAGGTAGTCCGCGGCGAACGCGCCCCAGACCACCCACTCCACCACCCGGCACGCTTCCCTGATGCTCGCCGACGCGTCGGGCGCCACGATCGGTACGGCGTACGCGAGGGCGAAGAGCACCGCGAGGGCCAGCAGCGGGCGCTGGGTGTGGTTCTCCCAGCGGATCTGCGGGGGCTGTTGTTTGAGGCCGGCCATAGCGCGCATCGTAGACAACGCGAAAGGGCGGCGGGACCATCAGGTCCCGCCGCCCTCACCAGCGGATCGTCGTGTTTACGCGTCCCCGCCCGCGGCCCCCGGGTCCGCCGCCGCCACATCGAGCAGCTGGTAGCGGTCGATGGCCTGCTTCAGGACCGAGCGGTCGATCTTGCCGTCCTTGGCGAGCTCGGTGAGCACACCAAGGACCACCGACTGCGCGTCGATGTGGAAGAAGCGACGGGCCGCGCCACGGGTGTCGGCGAAGCCGAAGCCGTCGGCGCCCAGAGAGCTGTAGCGGCCGGGCACCCAGCGCGCGATCTGGTCGGGAACGGCACGCATCCAGTCGGAGACGGCCACGAACGGACCCTCCGCGCCGTTGAGCTTCTGCGTCACGTACGGGACGCGCTGCTCCTCCTCCGGGTGCAGGAGGTTGTGCTCCTCGACGTCCACGGCGTCACGGCGCAGCTCGTTCCAGGAGGTCGCCGACCAGACATCGGCCCTGACGTTCCACTCCTTGGCGAGGATCTCCTGCGCCTCGACGGCCCACGGCACCGCGACACCGGACGCCATGATCTGCGCCGGGATCTGGCCCGCCTCGCCCTTCTTGAAGAGGTGGATGCCCTTGAGGATGCCCTCGACGTCCACGTTCTCGGGCTCGGCCGGGTGCTGGATCGGCTCGTTGTAGACGGTGAGGTAGTAGAAGACGTCCTCACTGTTCTCGCCGTACATCCGCCGCAGACCGTCCTTGACGATGTGCGCGATCTCGAAGCCGTACGCCGGGTCGTAGGCGACACAGGCCGGGTTGGTCGAGGCCAGCAGATGCGAGTGGCCGTCCGCGTGCTGCAGGCCCTCACCGGTCAGAGTGGTGCGTCCGGCGGTCGCACCCAGGACGAATCCGCGCGCCAGCTGGTCGGCCATCTGCCAGAACTGGTCGCCGGTGCGCTGGAATCCGAACATCGAGTAGAAGACGTACACCGGGATCAGCGGCTCGCCGTGCGTGGCGTACGCCGAACCCGCGGCGATCAGGGAGGCGGTGCAGCCGGCCTCGGTGATGCCGTCGTGCAGCATCTGGCCGGTCGGCGACTCCTTGTAGGCGAGCAGCAGCTGGCGGTCCACCGACTCGTACTGCTGGCCGAGCGGGTTGTAGATCTTGGCGCTCGGGAAGAAGGCGTCCATGCCGAACGTGCGGTACTCGTCCGGCGCAATCGGCACGAACCGCTTGCCGATCTCCTTGTCCCGCATCAGGTCCTTGAGGATGCGGACGAACGCCATGGTCGTGGCGATCGACTGCTGCCCCGAGCCCTTCTTGGCGCTCGCGTAGACCTTGTCGTCCGGCAGCTGCAGCGGCTTCGCACGCACCACACGGGCGGGGACATAGCCCGCGAGCCCCTTGCGGCGGTCGTGCATGTACTGGATCTCTTCCGAGTCACGGCCCGGGTGGTAGTACGGCGGGGCGCCGCCCTCGAGGTCCTTGTCCGCGATCGGGATGTGCAGGCGGTCGCGGAAGTGCTTGAGGTCGTCGACCGTCAGCTTCTTCATCTGGTGGGTCGCGTTGCGGCCCTCGAAGTTCGGGCCGAGCGTCCAGCCCTTGACCGTCTGCGCCAGGATCACGGTGGGCTGGCCCTTGTGCTCCTGCGCCGCCTTGTACGCCGCGTAGACCTTCTTGTGGTCGTGACCACCACGGCCCAGGTGGAGCAGCTGGTCGTCGGTCATGCCCTCGACCATGGCGCGAAGCCGGTGGTCGTCGCCGAAGAAGTGCTCACGGATGTACGAACCGGACTCGGTCGCGTACGTCTGGAACTGGCCGTCCGGCGTGGAGTTCATCTTGTTGACCAGGATGCCGTCCCGGTCCTGGGCGAGCAGCGGGTCCCAACTGCGGTCCCAGATCAGCTTGATGACATTCCAGCCGGCGCCGCGGAACTGCGACTCCAGCTCCTGGATGATCTTGCCGTTGCCGCGCACCGGGCCGTCGAGCCGCTGCAGGTTGCAGTTGACGACGAAGGTCAGGTTGTCGAGGCCCTCGCGGGCTGCGAGCGAGAGCTGGCCGAGCGACTCGGGCTCGTCCATCTCGCCGTCGCCGAGGTAGGCCCACACATGCGACTTGGAGGTGTCCGCGATGCCGCGGTGCTCCATGTAGCGGTTCATCCGGGCCTGGTAGATCGCGCCGAGCGGGCCGAGGCCCATCGACACGGTCGGGAACTCCCAGAAGTCCGGCATCAGGCGCGGGTGCGGGTACGACGACAGGCCGTACGGCGCCTTCGACTTCTCCTGGCGGAACGCGTCGAGCTGCTGCTCGGAGAGCCGGTCCAGGAGGTAGGCACGGGCGTACACACCGGGCGATGCGTGGCCCTGGAAGAAGATCTGGTCGCCGCCGTCGCCCTCGTCCTTGCCGCGGAAGAAGTGGTTGAAGCCCACGTCGTACAGCGAGGCCGAGGAGGCGAAGGTCGCGATGTGGCCGCCGACGCCGATGCCGGGGCGCTGGGCGCGCGAGACCATGACGGCCGCGTTCCAGCGGGTCGCGTTGAGGATCTTGCGCTCGATCTCCTCGTTGCCCGGGAAGAACGGCTCGTCCTTGGTCGCGATGGTGTTCACGTAGTCCGTGCTGCGCATCTCGGGCACGGCGACACGCTTCTCACGGGCGCGCTCGATCAGCCGGAGCATCAGGTAGCGGGCCCGCTCGCGGCCCCGCTCGTCGACCGCCGCATCCAGCGAGTCGAGCCATTCCTGAGTCTCTTCGGGATCAAAGTCCGGGACCTGGCTGGGCAGGCCGCCAATGATGATCGGGTTGCGATCGGATCCGGAAGCCACGCTGTTCCTTCGCTCGTCGGAGTGCTGTCCGCACGGGATTCGCGCCGTTGTCCATCGTGTACCCGGGCATTGCTCTCGTCATCTGTACCGAGCGGTAACCAAGGGTCCGGGACGGCGTCCCGTGCGCGGGTTCGGCCCAAATCGCAACGATACGCCCACGTACGGGGCGTGGCCCCCAGGGGCGTTGGGCCCGGAGCGCCCGGCGAAGGTCCCTACCCGGTCACGTCGTCCCGATGGAACACAAAGCGGCCGACGGCTGTATTTTTCCCGTACGTGCTTCATACGGACCGGGTACCCCACGCTCCCGCCCACTTGCCGCAGGCGCCCGTAAATCCGACGTATCGCTGTGGGATCAATCACCGATCGAGGAAAAATCGGGCATTGAGTTGCGGTGACACGGTCGGGAACGTCACCGTTTCGGCGGTCTCGACGGCCGGGTACTTGCGCGATCCGTCCCGCCCGTGTGGACTACGGCCAACGCTTCGCGCACGCGCGAGGCGCAAACGACATCCGAAAAACATGATCAGGAGGCAATCCGTGAGCGCGACCGCGGACCACGCGGAGTCGAACCTGGCCGCCAGGCTGGGTTTCCAGCCCGAGCAGGTGGTCCAGGAGATCGGCTACGACGACGACGTCGACCAGGAGCTCCGCGAGGACATCGAAAAGATCATCGGCAGCGAGCTCGTCGACGAGGACTACGACGATGTGGCCGATGGCGTGGTGCTCTGGTTCCGTGAGGACGACGGGGACCTGACCGATGCGCTGGTGGATGCCATCGCGTACATGGAGGAAGGCGGCTCCATCCTCCTTCTGACCCCGAAGACCGGCCGCGACGGCTACGTCGAGCCGAGCGAGATCGGCGAGGCCTCCACCACCGCCGGCCTCTCCGCCGCGAAGAGCATCAGCGCCGGCAAGGACTGGACGGCCAGCCGTCTCAGCACCCCGAAGGCCGCCAAGAAGCGCTGACCACGGGACACACGCCGAGCAGACCCCCGCCAACCCGTTGGCGGGGGTTCTTGCGTGGGCGGGTGATTGTCGGCGGCTGCGCATAGGGTTGGATTCACCCGATCAGGCCAACGAGGTTCTTCCGAAGGGACAGCTCAGGCATGACTTCCGCCGCGATCGCCGTCGGTACGAAGGCCCCGGACTTCGCGCTCAGGAGCCAGCACGGCGAGACGGTCCGCCTCGCCGACCTCCGGGGCGAGAAGAACGTGCTGCTCGTCTTCTACCCGTACGCCTTCACCGGCGTCTGTACGGGGGAGCTCGCGGCGCTGCGCGACGCGCTGCCGCAGTTCGTCAACGACGAGGTGCAGCTGCTCGCCGTCTCCTGCGACGCGCCGTTCAGCCAGCGGGTCTTCGCCGAGCAGGAGGGTTTCGCCTTCCCGCTCCTGTCCGACTTCTGGCCGCACGGCGAGGCCTCGCGGGCGTACGGGGTCTTCGACGAGGAGAAGGGCTGCGCGGTGCGCGGCACCTTCGTCATCGACAAGGAGGGCGTCGTGCGCTGGAGTGTCGTCAACCCATTGCCGGACGCGCGCGACCTGGACGAGTACCTGGCCGCGCTCGACAAGCTGTGAATCTCTATCGTTCCTCTTGATTTTCCCCGGACCACCCGGTGAAGAGGCGATCCGAGATGATCCTTGCGGCGAAGAGCCTTTTTGCCGCGGGAACCCGTCACTAGGATCCAGTCGTTGATCCGATGCCAATGCACCACGGGGGCGCTGCCCCTGGAAACTATTTGGAGGACTCGTGGGAGTCAGCCTCAGCAAGGGCGGCAACGTCTCGCTGACCAAGGAGGCCCCGGGCCTGACCGCGATCACGGTCGGCCTCGGCTGGGACATCCGTACCACCACCGGTACGGACTTCGACCTGGACGCCAGCGCCATCCTGACCGGGGATGACGGCAAGGTGACCAGCGATGCGAACTTCGTCTTCTTCAACAACCTCAAGAGCCCCGACGGCTCCGTCGAGCACACGGGTGACAACCTCACCGGTGAGGGCGAGGGCGACGACGAGCAGATCAAGGTGAACCTGGCGGGCGTGCCGGCCGAGATCACCAAGATCGTCTTCCCGGTCTCGATCTACGACGCCGAGAACCGCCAGCAGTCCTTCGGCCAGGTGCGCAACGCGTTCATCCGCGTCGTGAACCAGGCCGGCGGCCAGGAGATCGCGCGCTATGACCTCTCCGAGGACGCGTCCACCGAGACCGCCATGGTCTTCGGTGAGCTCTACCGGCACGGTGCCGAGTGGAAGTTCCGCGCCATCGGTCAGGGCTATGCGTCGGGTCTGCGCGGCATCGCGCAGGACTTCGGCGTGAACGTCTGACGTCCGACCCGGTTTTTCCTCCGTACGTCGTGCACGTACGCCGGTGCGTGACGCTTCACGCACCACGGCCCGGCGCCCCGCACGGGGTGCCGGGCCCGTCCGGCGCCGCACTCGCAGTGCGGCGCCGGACGTCCTTGACCAGCAGCATCGCGCTCGATCGGCGCAGCGCGCCGTAACTCCGGGGAGGACACGATCATGGGCGTCACGCTCGCAAAGGGAGGCAATGTCTCCCTCTCCAAGGCCGCACCGAACCTCACACAGGTGCTGGTCGGGCTCGGCTGGGACGCACGCTCCACCACCGGAGCCGACTTCGACCTCGACGCCAGCGCCCTGATGTGCAGCGGCGGACGGGTGCTCGGGGACGAGTGGTTCATCTTCTACAACAACCTCAAGAGCCCCGACGGCTCGGTCGAGCACACCGGTGACAACCTCACGGGTGAAGGCGACGGCGACGACGAGTCGCTGCTCATCGACCTCTCGAAGGTGCCGGCCAACGTCGAGAAGATCGTCTTCCCCGTCTCGATCCATGACGCGGACAACCGAGGCCAGACGTTCGGCCAGGTCAGCAACGCCTTCATCCGGGTCGTCAACCAGGCCGACGGCCAGGAGCTGGCGCGTTACGACCTCTCCGAGGACGCCTCCACCGAGACCGCCATGATCTTCGGCGAGGTCTACCGCTACGGCGGAGAGTGGAAGTTCCGGGCCGTAGGCCAGGGGTATGCGTCGGGGCTCCGCGGGATCGCTCTAGACTTCGGGGTCAACGTTTCGTAAAGCCGCGCGCGGCGGGGGGTACCTCCGTACTCGGCGCGGGGGAGCCCCGTACACAACGATTGGGTAGCCAGTGGTACTGAAAACCTTCGGCTGGTCGTTCGCGGTCACCGCGCTCGGCCTGGTCGCAGCGGTGTTCATCGGGGGGTGGCAGGCGTTCGGGATCGTTGCGATCCTGTCCATCCTCGAGATCTCGCTGTCCTTCGACAACGCGGTGGTCAACGCCGGAATCCTGAAGAAGATGAATGCCTTCTGGCAGAAGATCTTCCTCACCATCGGCATCCTGATCGCCGTCTTCGGTATGCGACTGGTCTTCCCCGTCGTCATCGTCGCGATCAGCGCGAAGCTCGGTCCGATCGAGGCCGTCGACCTCGCGATGAACAACAAGAAGCTCTACGAGCAGTACGTGACCGACGCGCACGCGTCGATCGCCGCCTTCGGTGGCATGTTCCTGCTGATGATCTTCCTCGACTTCATCTTCGAGGACCGGGACATCAAGTGGCTCGGCTGGATCGAGCGTCCGCTCGCCAAGCTCGGCAAGGTCGACATGCTGTCGGTCTGCATCGCGCTGATCGTTCTGCTCGTCACGTCGATGACCTTCGCGGTCAACGCCCACACCCACTCGGGTCACGTGGACAAGGCGCAGACGGTTCTCATCTCCGGTGTCGCCGGTCTGATCACGTATCTCATCGTGGGCGGTCTCTCCGCCTACTTCGAGGACAAGCTCGAAGAAGAGGAGGAGCGCGAGCACGAGGAGGAGGAAGCCGCGAAGAAGGCCGGCAAGCCGGTCTCGGCGGTCCGGCTCGCCGGCAAGGCCGCGTTCTTCATGTTCCTCTACCTCGAGGTCCTGGACGCGTCCTTCTCCTTCGACGGTGTCATCGGCGCCTTCGCCATCACCAACGACATCGTCCTGATGGCGCTCGGCCTCGGTATCGGCGCCATGTACGTCCGGTCGCTCACGGTCTACCTGGTCCGCCAGGGCACCCTGGACGACTACGTGTACCTGGAGCACGGCGCGCACTACGCGATCGGTGCGCTGGCCGCGATCCTGCTCATCACGATCCAGTACGAGATCAACGAGGTCATCACCGGCCTCATCGGTGTCGTCCTGATCGCCGCCTCCTTCTGGTCCTCGGTGCGGCGCAACCGCGCGCTCGAGGCGGCCGAAGGGGGAAAGGGCGAGGGGTCGGATGAGAAGTCCGAAGTCTCCTCCGGGGTGTGACCTCCCGGTAGACCAGGGAACGCTCTGAGGCGGGGCGGCCACGAGGTGCTGAACCTCGGGCCGCCCCGCTTCGTTGTGCGGGCAGGTGAGCCCGTAGTCGTACGGGCAGTTGTGCAGGCAGGGGAATGGGGGCGGGATGTCCTTCTTGGACGGTCTGCGGCGTGGACGGGCCGCGCAGTTCGAATCGGGGAGCGCCGCGACCAACGCGATCGCCCTCACCAAACGGCACCCGGCGGTGTCCCTGAACCGTCAGGGCGCGGCCACCGGCAATCTGCGGGTCAACCTGTCCTGGCGGATGCGCACGTCGGACATCGAGGGCCGCTCGCGGCAGAGCGGCCTGCTCAGGCATCCGTTCAAGATGTTCAAGCCCGACGTGGTGCAGGCGCACACCCAGGGCGTGGTCAACGTCGACCTGGACATCGGGTGCCTGTACGAGCTGACGGACGGCGCCAAGGGTGTGGTCCAGCCGCTCGGCAGCTTCTTCGGGAACCTCAACGCGCCGCCGTATGTGAAGCTCAGCGGCGACGACCGCTTCGGTGCGCCCTCCGGCGAGACCATCTACGTCAATCTGGACCACCGCGAGTCCATCAAGCGACTGCTCGTCTTCGTCTACATCTACGACCAGACACCGGCCTTCGACCGTACGCACGCCAAGGTCACGCTGTATCCGAGCAACGGGCCGCGGATCGAGATCGAACTCGACGAGCGCGCCCCGCAGGCCCGGTCCTGCGCCGTGTTCTCCCTCGAGAACGTCAAGGGCGAGCTGACGGTGCGGCGCGAGGTGAAGTTCGTCTACGGGTTCCAGGCCGAGCTGGACCGGTTGTACGGGTGGGGGCTGCAGTGGGGGCGGGGCTACAAGTCGAAGGTGGGGGACCGGTGAGTGCCCGCGCCCCGGCGACGGCTCCGTGCACCGGCCCCCGTGTCAGCGGCCGATGAACTGAGGTCCCTGCGGCGGCAGCTTGAAGTGCGGGTCCGGGGCCGGTGCGGGCTGGGCCGGCGGCACCGCGGGGGCAGGCTGCGGATAGCCGTAGGCGGGCCCCGAAGCTGCGGGCTGCGGATAGCCGTACGCGGGCTGGGTCGGCGGGGTGGGCGTGGGGGCCGCCGGCTGGTGCGGGTAGCCGTACGCAGGCTGGGGTCCCGGCGAGGCCGCGGCGGGCCCCGGGTCCGGGGGAGCGACGGGCTGTGCGGGAGCGGGGACCGGGGCGGGCTGTGCGGGGGCCTCGGCCTTGTTGTCGGACTCGTCGACCGCGATGCCGAAGTCCGTGGCCAGGCCTTCCAGACCGTTGAGATACCCCTCGCCGACCGCGCGGAACTTCCAGCCTTCCTTGCGCCGGTACAGCTCGCCGCAGATCAGCGCCGTCTCATCGCCGGTCTCCGGCTTCACATCGAAGACCGCATACGGCTTGTCGCCGCCCTGGACCGCGTCGTACAGCGAAATACGCAGCGCTCGGACCTGCCTGAACGGCACGCCGTCCGCCGAGGCCACGATGAGGATCTTGACCACGGCCGGTTCGATGCCCGCCAGATCGGCCTGGAGCGTGTCCGTCAGGCCCTCGGCGAGACGCTTCTTGCCGAGCCGCCAGACCTTGCCCGAGGGGTGGCGGGGCTGGTTGAAGAAGACGAAGTCCTCGTCGGAGCGGACCCGGCCGTCCGCGCCGAGCAGCAGCGCGGAGGCGTCGACGTCGGGCACATCGGAGCTCGGGGCCCAGCGCAGCACGGCGCGTACCGCCGTCGCTTCGAGCGGGACGTTCGACCCCTTCAGCATCGTGTGCGTCATGACGGTCATCCTGCCTGCTGCGTGCTTGCCGGGACAACGCGGGGGCCCTACCGGAAGCGGCCGGAACGCCTACTGTGTCGGGTGGAATCCGACTCGTGCAACAGTGTCGGTCATGGCCGCGTTACTCGCGTTTTCCTGAATTTCACGCGTGAGGGGAACTGCCGACACGCGTCCCTACGTACTATTACCGGCCACATCGAAGCGGTCACCTGTCGTTACGGGGAGTCTCATGCGTCATTTCGGGCACATAGCGCCTGAGATCCGGAAGGGTTTGTTCCACCAGGAGCCCGGCGAGTTCGACGCCGACTCTCCCGCCCCCCTGCTCTCGGCCGCGCTCGGCGCCACCCTGTACAGCCCGGCCACCCGGCCCCGCCTCGCCCAGGACATCCTCAAGCAGGTCGGCCGCGGAGTGGTCTCGATGGTGCTCTGCCTCGAGGACTCGATCGACGACGCCGAGGTGGACGGCGCCGAGGCGAATCTCGTCGCCCAGTTCGCGGAGCTTGCGGCGCAGGACACACCGGTTCCGCTGCTGTTCATACGGGTGCGCAAGCCCTCGCAGATACCCGACCTGGTCCGCCGGCTCGGACCCTCCGTATCCCTCCTGTCCGGATTCGTGCTGCCGAAGTTCACCGAGGACCGCGGAGTGCCCTTCCTCGAGGCAGTGGCCGCCGCCGAGCTGGCCAGCGGGCGGCGGCTGTTCGCGATGCCGGTCCTCGAGTCGCCCGAGCTCCTTCATCTGGAGTCCCGGTCGGACACCCTCGCCGGGATCGCCCGCACCGTCGACAAGTACCGCGACCGCGTCCTCGCGCTGCGGCTCGGTGTGACCGATTTCTGCTCCGCGTACGGGCTGCGCCGGCCGCCGGACATGACCGCGTACGACGTGCACATCGTCGCCTCCGTGATCGCGGACGTGGTGAACGTGCTCGGCCGGGCCGACGGCACCGGCTTCACCGTGACCGGGCCGGTGTGGGAGTACTTCCGCCACCAGGAGCGGATGTTCAAGCCGCAGCTGCGCGCCAGTCCCTTCCTCGGCCGGGCCGAGGAGCTGCGCACGGCGCTCATCGAGCACGACATGGACGGACTGCTCCGCGAGATCTCGCTCGACCGGGCCAACGGGCTGCTCGGCAAGACCTGTATCCACCCCTCCCATGTGCTGCCGGTGCACGCGATGTCGGTGGTCAGCCATGAGGAGTTCAGCGACGCGCAGGACATCCTGCGGCCCGAGATGGGCGGCGGTGGCGTCCTGCGCTCCGCGTACACGAACAAGATGAACGAGGTGAAGCCGCATCGCGCCTGGGCCGAGCGGACCCTGCGGCGCGCGCAGGTCTTCGGCGTGGCCCACGCCGAGGTCGGCTTCGTGGAACTGCTCGCGGCCGGCCTTCCCGGCTGATCGTGAACGACGTGAGGAAAGCAAAGAACGTGGTGTGGTCGGGTACCTGGGTCGCGCAGCGGCTCGGAGTCGAGCTGGTCGGCGATGCGCAACTGAACGAGATGCTGGGGCTCGCGCTGCGCCGTAACCCCAAGCGGGCCCATCTGCTGGTGTCGAACGTGCTCGGCAAGCACGTCCCGCAGCGGCCCGTGACGGTGTACATGGCGGGGCGGGACCTCGGGGCCCGGGTGTACGAGCTGCTCGGCGAGGTTGAGGCCGCGCGGGCGGTCGTCCTCGGCTACGCGGAGACCGCGACCGGGCTCGGCCACTCCGTCGCGGACGGGCTCGCGCTCGCGCCGTATCTGCACTCCACCCGGCGCCCGGTGGACGGCGTGGCACAGGCGGGCGGCTTCGAGGAGTCCCACTCGCACGCGACCTCGCACCTGCTGCTTCCCGAGGACCCCGAACTCCTCGCGGGCGACGGCCCGTTGGTGCTCGTCGACGACGAGTTCTCCACCGGCAACACCGTGCTCAACACGATCCGCGACCTGCACGCCCGCTACCCCCGCGACCGGTATGTGATCGTCGCGCTCGTGGACATGCGCTCGCCCGAGGACCAGGGCCGGCTCGACGCCTTCGCCGCCGAGATCGGGGCGCGCGTCGACCTGGTCGCGGGCGCGGCGGGCACCGTACGGCTGCCGGAAGGCGTCCTCGAGAAGGGCCAGGCGATCGTCGCCGAGCAGGAGGCCCTGCCCCTCAAGGTGCCCGCCCAGCGCTCGGCGCCCGGCACGGTCACACGGGTCGAGCTCGGCTGGCCCGAGGGCCTGCCCGACGGCGGGCGGCACGGCTTCACGCCACGCCACCGGGTCGCGCTCGACGGTGTGCTGCCGGGGATGGGAGCGCGCATCGCCGAGGCGCTGGGCGAAGGGGCCGGCCGCACGCTCGTGCTCGGCTTCGAGGAGCTGATGTACACCCCGCTGCGGCTGGCAGGAGTCATCGGGGGCCGGGGCGTCGACGTCTTTTACTCGACCACCACGCGCTCGCCCGTCCTCGCGGTCGACGACCCGGGCTACGCGATCCGCACCCGCCTCAGCTTCCCGGCGCACGACAACCCCGCCGACGGACCCGGCACGCGCTACGCGTACAACGTCGCGGGCGGCGGCTTCGACTCGATCGTCCTCGTCGTCGACTCGGTGGCGGACACGCCCGAACTGCACGCCCCCGACGGCCTGTTGGCCCGCCTCGCCGGGCACGCACGGCAGGTGCTGCTCGCCGTCATCCCGTCGTACGTCCCCGCGTCCGCATCCGTCTCCGGGTCCGCATCGGTCCCCGCGTCCGCATCCGAAAGGTCCCGCATGCTGCCCGAGCCCCTCCGTGGCCCCGCCTTCTCCTCGTACGCACCCGACGAGGTCGGCTGGCTGCTCCAGGACCTCTCGGACGTGGAGCTCGAAGCGCCCACCGAGGAGCGCGAGGAGGCGATCCAGAGCGGCGGCGCGCACTACGCCGAGTCGCTGCCGGTGGAGTACCAGCCGAGCGAGCAGTACCAGGACCTGTTCAAGGCCGCGCTCGACACCTCGGCGGCCCGGATCGCCCAGGCCGTCGGTGTCGTCACGGAGACCGTGCTCGCCGAGCACACCGGCGACACCCCACCCGTCCTGGTGTCGCTGGCCCGCGCCGGCACCCCGGTCGGTGTCCTGATGCGCCGCTGGGCCCAGCACCGCCACGGCCTGGACCTGCCGCACTACGCCGTCTCGATCGTGCGCGGCCGCGGCATCGACGCCAACGCCCTGCGCTATCTCGCCGCCCACCACGACCCGGCCGCCGTCGTGTTCGTCGACGGCTGGACCGGCAAGGGCGCCATCACCCGCGAACTCGCCCAGGCCATCGAGGAGTTCGAGGCCGCCGGCGGCGCCACCGGCTTCTCGCCGGAGATCGCGGTCCTCGCCGACCCGGGCTCCTGCGTGCGCACCTACGGCACCCGCGAGGACTTCCTCATCCCCTCCGCCTGCCTCAACTCCACGGTCTCCGGCCTGATATCACGTACGGTGCTCCGCTCCGACCTGGTCGGCGCGGACGACTTCCACGGCGCGAAGTTCTACCGCGAGCTGCTCGGCGCCGATGTGTCCGGGCTCTTCCTCGACACCGTGGCCGCCTGCTTCGACGAGGTGACCGAGGCCGTGGACCTCCAGGTCAAGGAGCTGCTCGTCGCCGACCGCGCGCCGACCTGGGAGGGCTGGGCCGCCGTCGAGCGGATCAGCGAGGAGTACGGGATCCACGACGTGAACCTGGTGAAGCCGGGCGTCGGCGAGACCACCCGCGTGCTCCTGCGCCGGGTCCCCTGGAAGATCCTCGCCCAGCGCGGCGCCGGCGCGGACCTCGACCACGTACGGCTGCTCGCCGAACAGCGAGGAGTCCCCGTCGAGGAGGTCGACGACCTCCCGTACACCTGTGTCGGCCTGATCCACCCGCGCTTCACGCGCGGCGCCACCGGCGCCGACGGCAAGGCGGTGGACGCCAAGTGACCACGCCCTTCATGCCTTCGCAAGGAACGGCCCCCACCCTGGTGGCCAGCGACCTCGACCGGACCCTGATCTACTCACCGGCCGCCCTGGCGCTCGGCATGCCCGACGCGCAGGCGCCGCGGCTCGTCTGTGTCGAGGTGCACGAGGGCAAGCCGCTCTCCTTCGTCACCGAGGAAGCGGCCGTCCTCCTCGACGAACTGGCGCGCAGCACCGTCTTCGTGCCGACCACCACGCGGACCCGCAAGCAGTACCGGCGGATCAACCTGCCGGGCCCCCGGCCGCAGTACGCGATCTGCGCCAACGGCGGCCACATCCTCGTCGACGGGGTCTCCGACCGCGACTGGCGCAAGCAGGTCGCCCGCCGTCTCGCCGACGAGTGCGCCTCGCTCGACGAGGTGCGCGAGCATCTGCGGCGCAGTGCCGACGAGGCCTGGCTGCTCAAGGAGCGCGTGGCGGAGGACCTGTTCGCCTATCTCGTGGTCGAGCGGGCGCTGCTGCCCGAAGGCTGGGTCAAGGACCTCGCCGAGTGGGCCGACGGCCGCGGCTGGACCGTGTCGCTGCAGGGCCGCAAGATCTACGCGGTGCCGAAGCCGCTGACCAAGAGCGCCGCCATGCGCGAGGTCGCGCGCCGTACCGAGGCGGGCCTCACGCTCGCGGCCGGCGACTCGCTGCTCGACGCCGACCTGCTGCTCGCCGCGGACCGCGCCTGGCGGCCGGGCCACGGCGAACTCGCCGACGAGGGCTGGCAGTCGCCGCAGCTCACCGCTCTTGACGAGCGGGGAGTCGCTGCGGGTGAGGAGATCGTGCGGCAGCTCCTCGACGCCGACCGCGACCGGGCCTGAAGATCCGGATCGCCCCGAAGAGGAGTACGGCGCCGGCGGCCGCGATCAGGACCACCTTCGAGTAGACGGACACATAGCCCGAGACCTGCTCCCAGTTCTCTCCCAGGAGATAGCCGGAGAGGACGAAGACGGTGTTCCAGATCGCGCTGCCGAGCGTCGTCAGCGTGAGGAAGACGGGCAGCCGCATCCGCTCGATGCCGGCCGGCACCGAGATCAGGCTGCGGAAGATCGGCACCATCCGGCCGAAGAAGATCGCCTTGGTGCCGTGCCGCTGGAACCAGGCCTCGGTCCGCTCGATGTCCGACAGCTTGACGAACGGCACCTTCGCCGCGATGGCCACGGTGCGCTCACGGCCGAGCAGCGCCCCCACCCCGTACAGGGCGAGCGCCCCCACGACGGAGCCGATCGTCGTCCACACCAGGGCGGCGATCAGGTTCATGCTGCCCGTACTGGAGGCGAAGCCCGCGAGCGGCAGGATCACCTCGCTGGGCAGCGGCGGGAAGAGGTTCTCGAGCGCGATGGCGAGGCCCGCGCCGGGGGCCCCGAGGGCGTCCATGAGCGTGTTGACCCACTGCGTTGCGGTGTCTTCGATCATTCCTCCACCGTAGGAAGCCGCGCCTGAAGCCACACTGAAGCCGGCCGCAAGGCCCGGCTGCGGTGCACCGCAGTGCGGAATTGCGGTTTTCCGCAGTGCGCAGGCCCCCGCACCGCACCTAGCCTGGGTGATCATGAAATCTCTGGTACGCCGGGGTCTCCGGCTCGCCGTGGGGCTCACGCTCGGCGCCTGCTCGGCCCTCGCCGAGCTGCTCTTCGCGCTGCTCGCGGGTCTGGCGCTGCTGCTCGTGCAGGCCTGGCCGCGGGCGCGCAGCGCGGTGCTCCGCCCGGTGCACCGGCTCGCGCGGGGGCTCGCCGAGTGGGAGCGCAAACGGCTCGCGGCGTATCTGGGGGCCGAGTCCTCCGCCGCGTACACCCCCGGGCGAGCGCTGCGCTATCTCGCCGCCCGGTGGCCCCTCGGGCTGCTCGGCGCCGTCTGCCTGGTGTGCGTGCTCATCGGTGCCGCGTACGGCGGGTATCTGTTCCTCGGGTGGTTCGTGGGCGACGTGAACAGTCCGGGCACGGTCCTGTTCAGCGGTCTCGCCGGTCTCTTCCTGCTCTTCCTTTCGCTGCAGGGGATGCTGGCCGTCGGCGAGTTGGAGAAGAAGCTCGCGCGCCACCACCTCGGCCCCAGCGAGCAGGAGGAGCTGCAGCGCCGGATCGAGGAGCTGGCCGTCAGCCGGGCCGGAGTCGTCGAGGCTGTGCACGACGAACGGCGCCGTATCGAAAGGGACTTGCACGACGGAGTGCAGCAGCGGCTCGTCGCCCTCGGCATGCTGCTCGGCCGGGCACTGCGCGGCCAGGACCCGGAGCGCCGCGAGGAACTCCTGCGCCAGGCCCACGAGGAGAGCCGCCTCGCACTCGGGGAACTGCGGGACGTCGCCTGGCGGGTCTACCCGGTGGCCCTCGACGAGGCGGGGCTCGCGGCCGCCCTGGAATCGGTGGTCGAGCGCACCTCGATTCCCGTACGGCTCGACTACGGCCTGCCGGCAGAGCCCGACCGCCCCGTGGCCACCGTCGCGTACTTCGTGGTCTCCGAAGCCGTCACCAACGCGGTCAAGCACTCGCAGGCGACCGCGATCTCCGTACGTCTGGCACAGGCGTCCGGGCGGCTGCTCGTCACCGTCGGGGACGACGGCATCGGCGGCGCCGACCCCGCGGGCGGCGGCCTGGTGGGTCTGCGCCGCCGAACCGCCGCCCTGGACGGCACACTTGATGTGCACAGTCCGCCCGGCGGACCCACCCTGATCACCGCGGAGCTGCCGTGCGCGTAACCCTGGCCGAGGACTCCACCCTGCTGCGCGAGGGCCTGGTGCGGCTGCTCGTCGACGAGGGCCATGAGGTGCTCGCCGCCGTCGGCGACGCGGAGCAGCTGCTCGCGGCCGTGGAGCGGGAGCGGCCCGATGTGGTGGTCGCGGACGTACGGATGCCGCCGACGCACAGCGACGAAGGGCTGCGGGCGGCGATGGAGATCCGCAAGCGGTGGCCGGACGTGGGTGTGCTCGTCCTTTCGCAGTACGTGGAGAAGCGGTACGCCACCGAGCTGCTGACCGGCGAGACCGAAGGTGTCGGGTATCTGCTCAAGGACCGGGTGGTCCAAGTCGACGAGTTCCTGGACGCGTTGGAGCGGGTGCACGCGGGGCGGGCCGCCTTCGACCCCGAGGTGGTGGCGCAGCTCCTCGGCCGCTCCAGCCACGCGGACCTCCTGGAACGGCTGACCGCGCGCGAGCGCGCCGTCCTGGCCGAGATGGCGCAGGGCCACACCAACGCGGTCATCGCCACGCGTCTGCACATCTCCCGGAGCGGGGTGGAGAAACACATCAACGCGATCTTCGACAAGCTGGAGCTGTCGGGGACACCGGGGATTTCGCGCCGAGTGCTGGCCGTACTGCGGTACTTGGGGGAGTGATCCGGCTGCTCGGAGGAGTGAGCCGGCTGCTCGGAGGAGTGAGCCGGCTGCTTGGGGAGTAATCGGCTTGCGTCCGCTTTCGGGCGGGCGGAGGCTTTCGGCGAGCCAGGGAGAGGCCCGGCCCGACACCAAGGGGATGCATGACCAGTGACCGGCGCACACAGCTGACCGACGAGCTCTACGCGTACATGGTGGAGCACAATCCGCCGCCGGACGCGGTGCAGCGCGAGCTGATCGAGGTGACGCGGAGCGAATTCCCGGACGCCGCGGGGATGCAAGTGGCCCGGGACCAGGGCCCGTTGCTGGCCTTTCTCGTCCGTCTGACGGGGGCGCGGCACATCGTCGAGGTCGGCACGTTCACCGGGATGTCCTCGCTCGCGATGGCGCAGGCGCTGCCCGCCGACGGGACGCTGCTCGCCTGCGACGTCTCCGAGGAGTGGACCGCGTACGCGCGTCAGGCCTGGCAGGACGCGGGGGTGGCCGACCGGATCGAGCTGCGGATCGCACCGGCTCTGGAGACGCTCGCCGCGCTGCCGCAGGAGCCCCACATCGACCTCGTGTTCCTGGACGCGGACAAGGTCAACTACGGGGCGTACTGGGAAGAGCTGGTGCCGCGGGTGCGGCAGGGCGGGCTGCTCGTGGTGGACAACGTGTTCATGGGCGGGGGTGTGGTCGACCCGGATGCCACGGGAGCGCCGGCGGCGATCCGCGAGTTCAACGAGCGGGTGCGGGGCGACAAGCGGGTCGAGAGCGTGATGATTCCGGTGGCGGACGGGGTGACGCTGGCGCGGAAGGTGTGAGGGCTTCCGGGCGTACGGCTTCAGGGCGTAGGGCGTCCGGGCGTGGGGCGTCCGGGCGTACGTCTTCAGGTCGTACGGGGTGACCTCGGGCGGCCCTCTCGTGAGGGGCGGACCGGACCTCCCCACCAGGAGGCCGCCCCCACTAACCTGTCCCCATGCCCCGCTATGAATTCCGCTGCCGGACCTGCGGCGACACCTTCGAGGTCAGCCGCCCCATGTCCGAGTCGTCCGCCCCCGCCAGCTGCCCCACCGGGCACGAGGACACGGTCAGGCTGCTGTCCGCGGTGGCCGTGGGCGGCACGTCCGCGGCGCCCGCCGGTGGTGGCGGTGGCGGTGGCGGTGGAGGCGGCTGCTGCGGCGGAGGGTGCTGCGGCTGATCTCGGGGCGGGGCCCGGGCCCCGGCGCCACACGCCCGTCACCACACGCCCGTCACCGCACCACGGTCCCCGCCCCCGCGCCCAGGAGTGGCAGCTCGGCCCGCGTGGGCGCACCCTCCCAGTCCCCGTGCGAGGCCACCGCGAAGGCGCCGGTGGTCACCGCCCGGTCGAGGCGGCCCGCCGCGTCCTCGCCGTCGAGCAGCGCGGAGAGATAGCCGGCGACGAAGGCGTCACCCGCACCCACCGGATCGACCGCCCGCACCTGGCGGGCCGGCGCGCGCAGCTCGTCACCGCCCGTGTGGACCGCGGCGCCGTCCGCCCCGTACTTGACGACGATCTCGCCCACGCCGAGGCCGAGCAGCAGCTCCGCCTGTCCGGTCACCTCGCGCGGTGCGGAGGACGGCAGGCACAGCGGGAGTTCGTCGTCGGAGGCGATGAGGACATCCACGTACGGCATCCAGTCGGCCAGGACGTCCGCCGCCTCCTCCGAACTCCACAGCCGGGAGCGGAAGTTCACATCCAGGCAGACGAGCGTCGAGTGCTCGCGGGCCAGCCGCAGCGCGCGGCGTGCGGCGCACAGCGCCGACGGGCCGAGCGCGGGGGTGATGCCCGTCAGATGCAGGATCCGCGGCGGCGCGGCGGTGAACGCCGCTTCGACGGCGCAGGCCTTCAGGCGTGAACCCGCCGATCCCGAGCGGTAGTAGTGCACCCGCGTCACCTCGGGCAGCCGAGGTTCGAACAGGATCAGACCGGTCGGCGCCCCGTCGTCCCGGCTCGCCCCCGACACGTCCACGCCCTCGGCGCGCAGCGTGCGCAGGACGAGTTCCCCCGCCTCGTCGTCGCCCACGGCACCCGCCCAGGCCACCCGGTGGCCGAGCCGCCCGAGCCCGATGGCGACATTGGACTCGGCGCCCGCGACGGACACCCGCATCGAGCCGCCCAGCTTCAGCGGACCGCTGCCGCGCAGCGCGACCATCGTCTCGCCGAAGGTGAGCACTTCAGGGGCCTGTACCGCTCCGCTCATCGCGCGCACACCGCCTTGAACTGCGCGGCACGACGGCGCAGTTCGCCGAGGTCGCCGCCGTCCGCCGCGTCGCCGATGAGCGGGGAGCCCACGCCAACCGCGATGGCGCCGAGCTTCAGATACTCCTCGGCCTCGGTTGTGCCGACCCCGCCGACCGGCACGAACGGCAGGTCGGGGAAGGGGCCGAGCAGTGCCTTGAGATAGGCGGGGCCCCCCATCACGGAGGCCGGGAAGATCTTGAGGGCCGTGGCTTCCGAAGCGGCGGCCTGGCATATCTCGCTCGGCGTGAGCACCCCGGCGAGCACCGGAAGCCCCTGCGCCAGGGAGGCGGCGCAGCCGGGGCCGAGCCCCGGAGTGACGATGAGGTTCGCGCCGGCCTCGACGGCCCGCTGGGCGTCCTCCTCGGTGACCACGGTGCCGGCGCCGAGCCAGGCCTCGTCACCGAGTTCGGCCCGTGCGCGCTCGATGACCTTGAGTGCGTCGGTGCCGCTGAGCGACACCTCGACCAGGGGTACGCCCGACTCGACCAGGGTCATCACGCTGCGGAAGGACGCCTCCGCGTGCCGGCCGCGGATGATCGCGACAAGCCGTTCCTCGCGCAGGGCGGTGCTGAAATCCATGCTCTTTCTTTCTCTTCTTCGTCTACGGGGGAGGTCGGTGTCCACGGGGGCGGTGCGCCGGTCACCATTCGGCGAACGAGGCGTCGTCATGGCGCCAGACCGGATTGCGCCAGGCGTGCCCCGACTTGTCGGCGGTCCGCACGGCGGCCTCGTCGATCTCCACGCTGAGGCCGGGGCGCTCGGTGCGGGCCAGCGAGCCGGCGTGGAAACGGAAGGGCTCCGGGTCGGCCACGTAATCGAGGAGCTCGGCGCCCTGGTTGTAGTGGATGCCGATCGACTGTTCCTGGATCAGGAAGTTGGGCGTGGTGAAGGCCACTTGGAGGCTGGCGGCGAGCGCGACCGGCCCGAGCGGGCAGTGCGGCGCGATCTGGGCGCCGTACACCTCGGCGAGTGCGGCGATACGGCGCAGCTCGGAGATGCCGCCGGCATGGGAGATGTCCGGCTGGAGGACGGCCACGCCGGATGCCAGCGGAGCGAGGAACTCGCGGCGGGAGTACAGGCGTTCACCGAGCGCGATCGGGATGTTGGAGGCGTTCACCAGGGCCGGCATGACGTTCATGTGCTCGGAGAGGACCGGCTCCTCGACGAACATCGGGGCGGTTTCGGCGAGCAGCGGAAGGAGCCGCCGTGCATTGGCGGGGGATACGCGGCCGTGGAAGTCGAGCCCGAAGTCCCTTTCCTCGCCCAGGACTTCGCGGGCGGTCTCGGCGCGCCGCACACACTCCCGTATCTCCGCGCGGGTCGCCACCGGCGTCATCCGCCCGCTGCCGTTCATCTTGACCGCCGTGAAGCCCGCCTCGATCTGGGCGGCCACCGCCTCGCGTATCGCGGCCGGTTCGTCCCCGCCGACCCAGGCGTACGCGCGGATCTTCGACCGCACGGGACCGCCGAGCAGCTGGTGCACCGGCTGCCCGTACGCCTTGCCCTTGATGTCCCACAGGGCCTGGTCGAGCCCGGCCACGGCGCTGGAGAGCACCGGGCCGCCGCGGTAGAAGCCGCCCTTCGTCATGACCTGCCAGTGGTCCTCGATACGCAGCGGGTCCTGGCCGGTCAGGTACTCGGCGAGCACCTCGACGGCGGCGCGCACCGGTTCGGCGCGGCCCTCGACGACGGGTTCACCCCAGCCGACGATCCCGTCGTCGGTCTCCACGCGGCAGAACATCCAGCGCGGCGGGGCGAGAAACGTCTCGATCCGGCTGATCCTCATGCGGTCTCCTTCCTGGCGCATCCGTGCAGCGTCCGCGGACGCGTCCATGGCTTGGGCGTGCGGTGGCGGTTGGTGCAGGAGGGGCGGTGCTAGGGGCGGCAGGAGTGACAGTGCTAGGGGTGGCAGGAGTGACAGTGTCAGGGGTGGCAGGAGTCGCAGTGCTACGGGTGGTCGCGCATGGACAGGTCCAGGAGGCGGAGCATCGCCTCGTGCGCACCGTCCGGGTCCCCGTCCCGGATGCGTTCCACCACGGCGGCGTGCTCGGGCAGGGGATCGTCGTGCGGCCGGGAGTGCACCGCACGGTCGCGCTCGATCAGGGCCGGGATGATGACGCGGTGCAGCTGGGAGAAGAAGCGGTTCCCCGAGGCGCGCAGGAGCGCCAGATGGAAGGAGGCGTCAGCCCGTACGGCGAGAACGGGATCGTTGTCGTACGCGGCCATCGCGGCCAGGGCGGCATCGAGCGCGGCCAGATCCTCGTCGGTGCGGCGTACGGCGGCGAGGGCGGCGGAGGCGGGTTCGACCGCGCGCCGCAGCTCGAAGAGGTCCGCGAAGAAGTCATGGGGTGCGCCGGAGGCGAGCTTCCAGCGCAGGACATCGGGATCGAGGAGGTTCCAGTCGTCGCGGGGCCGCACGAAGGTGCCCCGCTTCTGCCGGGCGTCGAGCAGTCCCTTGGCGGTCAGGACCTTGATCGCCTCGCGCAGCACGGTCTGGCTCACGCCCAGATCCGCCATGAGCTGCGGAAGCCCGAGGATGTCCCCTTCCTCGTACGTCCCGTCGAAGATCCGCAGGGCGATCGCCTCGACGGCGGCCTTGTGGACGCCGCGCCCCGCGTAGGTCATCAGGGGGCCTCCGGGATGCGTACGAGCGAGGGGTGGTCGGTCTTCCTTTTCACCCTCGCACGACTCTTGGTTATTTATCAATTATCCGTCGTTCGCTCCAAACGGAGTGCCCGCGGGACGGTCTGATCCTCCATGCCGCAGGGGTCGATGTGCCTTGGCGGCCTGCTCGCGCGCGGCCTGTTCGGGGTGGCGTGCCTGCCAGTACGGGTTGTCGTGCGGAAGCGTCGCGCTGACCCGGCCGTACATGCCGAAGAACATCAGCATGATGCCGACCGCGAAGCTGAAGAGGACGTTCTGGATCTCGAACGCGAGGAAGTTGAACCGCGTCTCGAGCAGGGCGAGATTGACGAACCCGCTGAGAATGAAGGCAACTCCCAGGACCATGTTGAGCGTTGAGGCGAAGTTGCCGCCGATCACCATGCCCGCGAAGAGCAGCAGCCCCACGCAGATCGAGAGCACGCTCAGCGCGCCGTTGGTGTTGAGGCCGGCGACGCGGTCACCGCCGGTGTCGAAGAAGCCGACCTTGTCGATCAGGCCGAGGATGCCGAAGACGAGCAGCACCAGACCGGTCAGACCGGCCCCGATCCGGTAGACCGTGCTGAGCCGGTGGTCGACGGGCAGATGCTCGTCGAGGGTGATGTGCCGCCGGGATCCGGGATGCATTGCGTGCGTGGCCATGTCCGCCTCCCTGTGGTCGCGGAGGCCGTGCCTGCGTACGCGGAGTGTGCCGCGTACCTGCTTCCAGGATCCGCCCGTACGGGGGCGATGTCACCTGGGGTCGCTCAGCGTCACCGGGCCGTCGCCTGGCGTCAGTTGCCCGGGGCCGGCCGCGCTCCGGCGGGCTCAGCCGACTGCCCTGACCTTGGGTTCCGGCGCGCTCAGGCGGCCGCCCCGGCCTCTGGGCTGCGGCGGGCTCAGCCGGCCGCCCCGCCCCCGCGCTCCTCGCGGATCTGGGTCACGACCCTGGACACGGTCTGCCGTACCGACTCCGTCTCCGTGAGGAAGTGCCAGTAGTCGGGGTGGCGCCCCTCCAGCGTCGCGATCGCGCGGTCGAGCCGGGCCACCGAGTCGTCCAGCGGACGGGCATGCCGCGGATCGGCGGTGTTCCGCCCCGCCATGGCCAGCCGCTGGGCGTCCCTGATGGCGAACCGGGTCCGCTGGATCTCCTGCTCAGGATCCTTGGACACGGCGTTCAGCCTGGTCAGACGGTCGCCCGCGGCCGAGACCGCCTCATCGGTCGAATTGAGCAGAGCACGCACCGTGCCCAGCAGCGCCGTCGCGTCCGGCCAGCGCTGCTCGTCGCGCGCCTTGCGCGCGTCGGCCAGTTTGGTCTCGGCCTGCTTGACGTTCTCGGCGGCCTGTGCGGGCACCGACTGCAGGTCCTGCCAGCAGTTCGTGGTGAACCGCCGGCGCAGCTCGCTGAGGATCGGCTCCACCTGCGAGGCGCGCGTGGTCAGGGCCTGCGCCCTGGTCCGCAGCGAGACGAGGCGCCGGTCGATCTCGGCCGCCCGCTCCGGCAGCCGCTCCGCCTCGGCCCGTACCGCCTCGCCGTCCCGCGCGACCCGGTCCGCACGCTGCAGCGTCTCCGCCACGCCGTGGCGCCCGGCGCCCTGGTTCAGCTTGGTGAGCTCCGGGCCGAGCGCCGCGAGCCGCGCCGCGAGATCGTCGGCCTTCAGGCCGGAGGCCCGGGCGCCGTCGAGCGCCGTACTGGCCGCGAGCAGCGTCTGCCGCGCCCGCTCCACGGCGGGGGCGAGCCGGGCGAGCTGGGTCTCGGCCTTGTCGAGCAGCGGGCCGAGGCCCTGCGCGAAGCGGTCGAGGTCCTGCTTGGTCTTGGTCAGCGCGTCCTTGGCGGTGGTGAGTTCGGCGCGGGCGCGCGCCGCGATCGAGGCCTCCAGATCGTCGCGGTCGAGGTCATGGGCGTCGACGGCCTCGATGTACTGATGGCTGACCTCGTCGATACGGCGGCCGAGCGCCGCGAAGTCGTCGACGGCGCGGCGGGCGGCAGGCGAGGTGTCGACCGCGGTGATCGTGTCTATGGAGATCCGCAGATCGCGCTGGGCGCTGTCCAGGTCGTAGAAGGCCGCGGCCGCCGCGTCCTTGGCGGCCTGGGCGTCGGCGCGCTGGCTCTCGCCGCGCCCGCCGAACCAACGGCGCGTACCGCCCCCGGCGAACGCGGTCGGCAGCACCGCCACGACCAGCGGCACCGGCAGCAGCACCAGTGCGAGCACATCGCGGAACCCACCCGCAGACCTTCGGGGACGAGCAACTTCCGCGTAAGGCCGCGATGGTGTCGCCGTCACATCCCACTCCCGTGCTGTCATCCGCCCTGCCCGGAGCCATTCTCCCACCGGTTAAGGACGAACACACGGGTCGTTTAGTTCGCGCTTATGGCCCATGGCTGAGCAAAGATCCGCTGCGGACTGTATGGGGTGATCGGCATTCGGTACGGGAGGGGGTGGGGGGTCAGGTCTTACGGAGGGGGCGTGGGGAGGTGGTGGGGGGCAGGCATCGGGGCGGGGGCTGTGGGCTGGTGGTGGGGGATTGCGGCGCTGTCTGTCCGTGGGCCGGCGGGTGGGGCGCCGGACCCGTCGGATCGGGGGCGGAATCAGACGGTGTGCACGCGGATCCGGCCGTCCTGGCTGACCGCCGACACCACATGCGGACTCGACGCGTCGCGCTCCACGTCCACCTCGACCGAACCGTCCTGCGCATCGGCATCCACCTTGTACGCGGCCTCGGGCAGACCGATCTCCATCGAGCCGTCCTTGCTGCGCACGTCGATCCGGTCGGGCACCTCGGTGAGGGCGAGGCGTACACGGCCGTCCCGCACGTGCGCGCGGATGTCACGGGAGGCGACACCGACAGCTTCGAACGATCCGTCCTTGCTCTCGACATCCAGCGGACCGCTCGCGTCCTTCACCACGATCCGGCCGTCCTGGGACCTGATCTTCAGCGCGGTGCCGAAGCCCGTGGCGTTCACGCGGCCGTCCTCGTTGTCGACGGTCACGGCGACCTTGCGCGGCACCTCGACGCGGTGGCTGGCATCACAGGAGGTGACCACGCCCTCGCACTTCACGCGCAGTTCGAGCCGCTTGCCGTCGACCATCCGCCAGCTCACCTCCGCATCACCGACGACGGCGTGCCCGTCGAACCACCGCGTCACGCGCACGTCCTCGACATCGGCGGCCACGACATCGAGCGCGGAATCGTCCGAGTCGATGGTCAACTCCCGCCCCTGAAGCGCGAACTCCCGGGTCTCGGGGTCCTTGTCCTTGCTCACGTCGGAGCAGCCGACGATCACGAGCGCACCGGCCAGCGCCCCGGCCGTGACCAGCGAGCTGCGGATACGGGTACGAACGCTGCGGACGGTCATCTCGGCTCCTCCTGCGGGCGGAACGGCCACGGGGCCGCGCTTGCCTCCGACCGTAGAATCGCGGCCCGCCCAGGGGGATCCGGGCCACTACCGGATCCGGGGTGGGGTTAACCCCCGACGCCACCTGGATACGGGTTTGCGGGGCACCGCCCCGGGCAAGGTAGGCTGTCGATCGCTCCCGGGCGCGTAGCTCAGCGGTAGAGCGCCGCCCTTACAAGGCGGATGTCGGCGGTTCGAAACCGTCCGCGCCCACAAGATCGGTAGCAGACAGGGGCCCAGGCTCTCCGGTGGAAACCGAGAGCCTGGGCCCCTGTCATGTTTGGCCGGTCGGCGTTGGTAGAGAGTCGCCGTGTCACTTACGTGCCAGATGGCTTGTCGCCGTCTCGCTTGCCGCTCGTCCGGGGGTTGGTCTTCCTGGTCGGCCGCTGGGCCACGTGCTCGGCCTCCTCCATGTCGCCGGCGGCGCACAGCTCGACGAGTTCGGCCACATCCGTCTGGAGAATGCTGAGTGTGGTTCCTGCGACAGCCCGGCCGCTGCCTGACAGCGGACAGCCCCGGGTGCGCTTGCCACGATCCCCTCCATGCCCGAGACCTGCTGGACGACGCTCTCGCCTGGCTGCCGCCGGCTGCTGAGGCCGAGTTGGGGATCATCGTGTCCCGCCTTGACGACGAGTTCGAGCGACGCACCATCCCCGACCCGTGGATCAAGCGCGTGAGCGCATGGGCGGCGGAAGCCTGGTGGCGTCAACGCTCGCAGGAATGGTGATCGCCTTGGGTGTCGAGGAGCTGGTGATCTGCGCTTTCTGTATGGAGAGCAGCGATGCCGGCGTTTTCGGTGACGGGGTCACGTTTGGACATCACACGCGCCGGATCGTTGCGCGCCGGTGAGCTCAGCCGATGTCCCAGGACGCCAGGCCCATGCCGCAGTGCAAGCAGCGGAAGAGGTAGGCGGTCGGCTCGCCTTCCCGGTCCAGGCTTCGGAGGAAGTCTTCGGATTCCGGCTGCGTCCAGCCGTAACGCTGGTGATCTTCGCGGAGCATGGCCAGAGCCTCCGGGAAGGCTTGCAGCTCGCGGTATCCAGCTGGGCCGAGGTAAGCCGCGCCATCGCCGCAGTGGTACAGCCAGGAATCCTGCTGCCAAGCGGTGAAGCCGGGAGTGTGTCGGGTGATCTCATCGACGACCGACATGGGTACGTCGTCCGGCACGTCGACGGCATCGCTGAACATCGCGAGCATGCCGGACTCCTCGTCGCCTTCGACCGAGACGCCGAGAGTGCTGGATGCTTCTCCGGACTGGATGCAGTGAAGGCAGAGGGAATCAGGTTGCCGGCCGTAGACGGGGCCTATGTAGCGGATCTGGCGACGCATGCCGCAGACGCCGCAGTCATGCTCTGCACGCGATGCCGACCCGGTGGCAACGGGATCCGGGTGGTATCGAAAGATCGGCTCTGTCACGGGCCCATCATTTCAACAACCAGGGATGCGGTCGCCTGCCTCGACGCCGACCGAGTGCGGCACGGTCCAACCGGCGGGCTCAGCAGCCCGGTTGCTCGACCGCCGCCATGACCGAGCGCTGCCGGAGACGGTCGGCGAGGAGCTCCATCTCGACCAGTGTTCCCGTCAACCCTGTCGCCTTCAGTTCGTCTGCCAGGGCCTTTGCCTGTGTGAGTGTCACGTCGTGTGCCTCGCGCAGTGCACGAAGGATGGGTGCGGAGCTTGCCTCGGGCTCTGTCAGGCGAAGCCGGGCAGAGCCGTGGCGGGCCAGTAGTGCCTGGCGGATCGCGTCCGGGGTCACCCTGCCGCTGTCCTCCTCGCACCACACGGTGTCGCACGACTGGCAGCTTCCTGAGGTGTCCCACCAAAGGCGCCCACGGTCGATGAACTGGCCGATATCGAGGGTCAGTACGCCGCCGCAGGCATGGCATGGCACTGTGGTGCGCACTCCCTGGGTGATCACCGTGCTTCTCCTCGTCGGTCGTGGGCAGCGATGATCCATGGGAGCGCGAGCGGCGGGTCGGTTCGTCAGGCGGGCTCGTCCGCGGACGTGGTGATGGCAGGTTCGGAGTCGGTGGGCAGGAGTGTGAGGACGAGAGTCACCGCCTCATCGGCGGTGTCGACCTCGCCGAGAACGGCGTAGGGGTTGCGCCGGCGAACCTCGAAGCGGCCGCAGCGCAGCGGTTGCGCTCGTGCGGGTGCAGCAATCAGCCCCAGCCGATCAGCCGCAACCCATCAGCCGCAACCCATCAGCCGCAACCCATCAGCCGCATCCCATCAGCCCGGCGATGCGTGGGCGTGCCCGGGGGGATCGATGCGCTGTCGGGCGCCGATGCTGTTCGCTCCCTCGGCGTCGGCCAGGGCCTGCTGGAGGGAGTCGAACAGGGGGAGGCGGCCGTCGAGGCCCACGAGGTGCAGGATTTTGCGCGGGAGCCGACGGTCCGTCACCACCCTTGTGGTCACGTCGAGTTGTTCGAGGTGGCGGTGGAGGTCCTCAAGCAGGGCCGTTCCGGCCATGGTCAGGAAGCCGGCGGCGGACCAGTCCACCACCACGAGCCGCACCGGCCTGTCCTGCGCGTCGACCAGGCGGCTGCGGCACAGTGCGCGTAACTCCCCGCCGATCTCTGCGGCGTTGCTGATGTCGACCTCTGCGGGCAGTGCCACCACCAAGGCAGCACCCCGCTGTTCACACTGAAGCGTCATGATGTGACCGTCCTCTGCGGTCCGCTTGGCGACCGACGACGCCCCGGACGGGCTCGATGGTGCCAATTGTCCCGCCGGGTACCGCAGAAGAACGGTTCCAGCCCACAAGTACCTTGCTGAAACGATTGCTCGCATGCGGGTTCCCCCGGCCTCCCGCAGATGTGCGCCTCAGATCCCGCGCCCCGGCAAGATCCGGAAGAGACGCCCTGAGCCGCGCCCTAAGCCGACTGCTCGTCCCACCCTTGCGCAGGCCGCGGGATCAGCGTCGGGTTCACGTGGTCGAGGACCGTCTCGCGGGTGATGACCACGCGGGCCACGTCGTCGCGGCTCGGGACCTCGTACATCACGTTGAGCAGGACCTCTTCGAGGACGCTGCGCGCCGCCCGCGCCCCGGTGCGGCGCAGCAGTGCCTGGTCGGCGATCGCGGCGACGGCCTCGTCCGTGAACTCCAGCTCCACGCCGTCCAGTTCGAAGAGCTTCTGGTACTGCTTGATCAGCGCGTTGCGCGGCTCGGTGAGGATTCGGATCAGCGCCGTACGGTCCAGAGCGTGCACCGAGGCCGTGAGCGGAAGCCGGCCCACGAACTCCGGGATCAGGCCGTACTCGCGCAGATCCGCCGCCGTCACCTCGCTCAGCGGCTCGGGGGAGCGCAGCGGCGTCGGGCCGAAGCCGATGGTGCGCCGCGACGAACGGCGTTCGACGATCTCCTCGAGGCCCGCGAAGGCGCCGCCCACGATGAACAGGATCTGGGTGGTGTCGAGTTGGATGAACTCCTGGCCTGGATGCTTGCGGCCGCCCTGCGGCGGGATCGACGCCACGGTCCCTTCGAGGATCTTCAGGAGCGCCTGCTGTACGCCCTCTCCGCTGACGTCGCGGGTCAGGGAAGGTCCTTCGCTCTTACGGGAGACCTTGTCGATCTCGTCGACGTAGATGATCCCGCGCTGGGCCCGCTCGATGTCGTGGTCCGCGGCCTGCACCAGCTTGAGCAGGATGTTCTCCACGTCCTCGCCCACATAACCGGCCTCGGTGAGCGCCGTGGCGTCGGCGATCGCGAAGGGCACGTCGAGGATCCGGGCCAGCGTCTGGACCAGGTAGGTCTTGCCGCATCCGGTAGGGCCCACGAGCAGCACGTTGGACTTGCCGAGCTCCACGTCGGAGTCCGGGGCGGTCCGGTTGCGGATCCGCTTGTAGTGGTTGTAGACGGCCACCGCGAGCGTCCGCTTGGCCTGCTCCTGGCCGATGACGTAGCTCTCCAGATGGTCGAAGATCTCGCGCGGCGTGGGGAGTTCGGCCAGGGGGCCCTGTTCCGTCGCCTCGACGAGGTCCTCGGCGATGAGCTCGTTGCACAGCCCCACGCACTCGTCGCAGATGCAGATCCCGCCGGGCCCTGCGATCAGTTTGCGGACCGACTTCTGGCTCTTCCCGCAGAATGTGCAGGTCAGCAGGGAGTCGCTGTCACCGGCGCGTGCCACTCGGATTCGTCTCCCTCGACCACATGACTCGGAACGTCCACCGGCCGCCCGTCCGCATCACCCGGACTTCGACCGGTATTTCAAATGACGGCATCATCTGAATCAACCAGTGGAGACGGTAACGTGACAGCGGCGCCGACGGCAACGCGCCTGGCAAATCGGCGAATCGGTGCATCGTCGCATCGATGCGCCTGTGTACCGCGGCACATCAGGAGAACCGCGTACCAGTGAATCAGTGAGGGACGACCACGATGGCCCGGCTCAGCAGAGTGGAGCTGCAGGCGCAGAACCGGGCGAAGGTGCTCGCCGCGGCCCGCGCCGAGTTCGCCGCGCGCGGCTTCGACGGTGCCAAGGTCGATGCCATCGCCGAGCGGGCCGGCCTCACCCGCGGCGCGGTGTACTCCAACTTCTCCGGCAAGCGCGCGCTCTACTTCTCCGTACTCGCCGAGCTGGCCCAGGGCGCACCCGCCCCGGCCGCGAACCTCACCCCTGCCACCCCCGCCGAAGCGCTCGGCGCCTACGCCCGCACTCTGCTCACCCAGCTGCCCCTGACCACCGAGCACGGCCGGCTCGGCAGCAGGCTGCAGCAGGAGATCCTCGCCGAGGAGAGCACTCGCGGTGCCTACGCCCAGCTGCTCGGGCTCGACGCGATCCTGCTCGGCCTGTGCCTGGAGGCGCTCGGTCCCGACCGCCGGATGGTCCGCGCCGCCGAATCCGCGCTCACCTTCCTGCACGGCGCGCGTCAACTCGCCGACTCCGCACCGGGGTTCGTCGACCCCTTCCAGGCGGTCACGGCCTGCGAGCTGCTCGCCGCCATCGAGGACGACGGCTCCTGGCCGCCCGCCCATCTCCCGTACGCCACCCGGGCCGTGCCGTCCGACCGCCCCTGGTCGCCGCCGCCCGCCATGGACATCCTGCGCGGCCGCCCGGCCCGTATCGACGAAGGCGTGGTGGCCGTCCTGGGACTGCAACGCCTCGAAGCCGTAGAGGAGTTGCTGCGCTCCGCGCCGCCGGGCACGCCCGTCACCGCGGCCCTCGTATCCGCCGACTGCCACGAACTCGCCCCGCTCGCCCGCCTCACGCTCGCCGAGCTGAGCACCTGTCTGCGTGCCGTCTTCCCGCCGTCGCTGCGGCCCCCGCTCCAGCTCGTGTACGACGAGTCCGGCGCCGTTGCCGCGGCGGCGGGCCTCGACGGGAGCGGTGACGACGCCGAGGGCGCCGTACGGATCGAAGCGGGCCGGATCGTCGCAACCGCGAGCGGCCGAGGCGCCTGCCACGCGGTGGCAGCGGCGACGGCCTCGGTCGGCTGAGCGTTCCGGCGGCAGTGCCTGTCGGCTGAGCAGGGCCTCCCGGCCGCGCCACGCGTCGGCTGAGCAGGGTCTCCTGTCCGCTGAGCAGGGCATCCCCGCCGCGCCCCCGTCGGCCGACCCCCGCCGCTCCTCCCTCATGTGACACACCCCGCATTCCCGCGCCCTGGCCCTTTGTGCAACGAGTTGCATAATGAATCCGGCGCACAGCCCTGCCGTCATCGCCACAGCCACCGCCGCTGCTGCCGTCGCTGGACCGTCGCCACGACCGCCGCTGCCGTCACCGCCGTCGTCCCAGCCGTATCGAGGAGCCCCGGATGAGTGCCTACCCCCATCTCATGACCCCCCTTGACCTGGGCTTTCTCACCCTGCCCAACCGCGTCGTGATGGGCTCGATGCACGTCGGCCTTGAAGAGGCCGAGCGCGGTTTCGAGCGGATGGCGGCCTTCTACGCGGAGCGTGCCCGCGGTGGCGTCGGCCTGATCGTCACCGGTGGTATCGCGCCCAACGACGCGGCCCGCCCGTACGAGGGCGGCGCGAAGCTCACCACGGAGGAGGAGGCCGCGCAGCACCGCGTCGTCACCGAGGCCGTGCACCGCGAGGGCGGCCGGATCGCGCTGCAGATCCTGCACTTCGGGCGGTACGCGTACCACAAGGACCTGGTCGCGCCGAGCGCGCTGCAGGCGCCGATCTCGCCGTTCGTGCCGCACGAGCTGACCGACGACGAGGTCGAGCGGACCATCGAGGACTTCGTGCGCACGGCCGTGCTCGCGAAGAAGGCCGGGTACGACGGCGTCGAGATCATGGGCTCCGAGGGCTATCTGATCAACGAGTTCATCGCCGCGCAGACCAACCACCGCACCGACCGCTGGGGCGGCTCGTACGAGAACCGGATGCGGTTCCCCGTGGAGATCGTGCGCCGCACGCGGGCCCGCCTCGGCCGTGACTTCCTGATCGTCTACCGCCTCTCCATGCTGGACCTGGTCCCCGGCGGCTCCACCCTCGACGAGGTCGTGGCCCTCGCCCGCGAGATCGAGGCGGCCGGCGCCAACATCCTCAACACCGGCATCGGCTGGCACGAGGCGCGTATCCCCACCATCGCCACCACCGTGCCGCGCGGAGCCTTCGCCTGGGTGACCAAGAAGGTGATGGGCGCGGTCGACATCCCGCTCGTCACCAGCAACCGCATCAACACCCCTGAAGTGGCCGAGCAGTTGCTCGCCGACGGGCACGCCGATCTGGTGTCGCTTGCGCGGCCCTTCCTCGCCGACCCCGAGTTCGTGGCGAAGGCCTCCGAGGGGCGGCCCGAGACGATCAACACCTGCATCGGCTGCAACCAGGCCTGCCTCGACCACACCTTCAGCGGGAAGATCACCTCCTGTCTGGTCAACCCGCGCGCCTGCCACGAGACCGAGCTGACCCTCGGCCCGGTCCGCCGCGCCAAGCACATCGCGGTCGTCGGCGCGGGACCCGCCGGTCTCGCCTGTGCGGTGTCCGCGGCCGAACGCGGCCACCAGGTCACGCTGTTCGACGCCGCCGAGGAGATCGGCGGCCAACTGAACGTGGCCCGCAAGGTCCCCGGCAAGCAGGAGTTCGACGAGACCCTGCGCTACTTCCGCGTACAGCTCGAAGAGCGCGGCGTGGACGTCAAGCTGGGGGTGCGCGTGGAGGCGGGCGACCTCACCGACGGCGCGTACGACGAGATCGTGATCGCCACCGGAGTGGAGCCGCGCACGCCCGCGATCGAGGGGGTCGGCCACCCGAGCGTGGTCAGTTACCTCGATGTGCTGCAGGGCGCGGCCGAGGTGGGGGAGAAGGTCGCGGTGGTCGGGGCCGGCGGGATCGGGTTCGACGTCGCGGAGTTCCTCACCGACGGCGGCGAGGGCGCGAGCGAGGACCCGGCCGTGTACTTCCGGCAGTGGGGCGTCGACATGGAGTACCGCACGCGCGGCGGCCTGCACGAGGCGGAGCGCCCGCGGCCCCCGCGCCAGGTGCACCTGCTGCAGCGCAAGGCGAGCAAGGTCGGCGCCGGGCTCGGCAAGACCACGGGCTGGATCCACCGCACCGAGCTCAAGCACCGGGGCGTGACGATGCTCGCCGGTGTCACGTACGACCGTATCGACGACGCGGGGCTGCACATCTCGGTCGACGGGCAGAGCTCGGTGCTCGACGTGGACACCGTGGTGCTGTGCGCCGGGCAGGAGCCGCGCCGCGCGCTGTACGACGCGCTGCTCGCGGCCGGGGCGAACGTGCATGTGATCGGCGGCGCCGACGTGGCCGCCGAGCTGGACGCGAAGCGGGCGATCAAGCAGGGCACGGAGCTGGCGGCGTCCCTGTAGTCCCCGGCCGGCAACAGAGGAACCGAGGAACCGAGGAACCGAGGAAGGGGAGCCAGGTGTCCCTGCCCCACGCGATCCTGACCGCCCTGCTGGAGAAGCCCTCGTCGGGTCTTGAGCTCACGCGCCGCTTCGACAAGTCGATCGGCTACTTCTGGTCGGCCACGCATCAGCAGATCTACCGGGAGCTCGGCCGCCTGGAGACGTCCGGCCTGATCAGGGCGCTGCCGGCGCAGGGGCCCTCGCGCGGTTCGAAGAAGGAGTACGAGGTCCTCGCGGCCGGGCGCGAGGAGCTCGCCGCCTGGGTCGCGCGCCCCGAGGACCCGCGTCCCATCCGCGATCCGCTGCTCCTTCGTGTACGGGCGGCGGGCGTGGTCGGCCGTGAAGGGCTCGCGCAGGAGCTGAGGCGCCATCTCGACCTGCACCGGCGGCAGTTGGCGCAGTACGAGGCGATCGAGGCGCGGGACTTCCCCGAAGGCGGCGACCCGCTGCAGCATCTCGTCCTGCGGGGCGGGATCGACCTGGAGACCTTCTGGGTGGCGTGGCTGGAGCGGGCGCTGCGCGACTTCGACGCCGGCACGGGCACGGACGCAGACGCCGACACCGGCAGCAGCTAAGCCGAGGTCAAGCCGCGCCCTTGGCCTTCGCGCCGCCCGCTCCCCGTACGACCAGATCCTGGAGCAGCTCGGCGGTGGCCTCCGCGACCGCGTCCACGGCCCGGTCGAAGACCTCCTGGTTGTGCGCGGCGGGGGCGCGGAAGCCGGAGATCTTCCGTACGTACTGAAGCGCTGCGGCGCGGATGTCCTCCTCGGTGGCGTCGTGCTCGAGGACCGGCGGGCGAAGGGTCTTGATGCTGCGGCACATGTCTCCAGTGTGGCGCGCGATCTCCGAAGGAACACACGTTCGCGTGAAGTCCCCGATTTCGCTCGCTCTCGGAAATCGAACAGACGTAGCATTGTGGCGTGGCTGTGACTCCTGAGTTCCCGAGTGATCTCCTCGCAGGTCAGGAGGAGCTGCATCAGATCAGGTCAGAACTCCTGGCGCTGCTGAAGCGGCTCCCCTGGTCCGTCGTGCCGCTCGACGGCTTCAGCGATACGGGCGGCTGGCGCAAGGTCGAGCGCCCTGCCTCGCCCGGCTGGACCGAGGACGAGCAGGCCGAGGTGGAGAAGCTGCGGCGGCGCGAGCTGGAGCTTGCGGTGTTCGTCAGCGGCCACCGCTACTGGAAGGAGGTGGCCACGCCGGACGTGGTCAGCGCCCGGATGCTCCTGAAGCATGTGCACGAACAGCGGGCAGGGGAGTAGGCGCCGCCCACAAGCGCGCAGCGCCGGCCTCAGCCCGCCGCGTCGGCCGCGGCCGCAGGGCGCCGCATCAGATAGGCCGCCCCCGCGCCGGCGCCGAAGAGCGCCGCGAGCGAGACCGCCGTGGCGATCCAGTTGGCGCCGAGCAGCTGGCCGCCGAAGTACCCGAGCCCCACGCTGTACGCGGCCCACGCGACCCCCGCGAGCGCCGACCACGGCAGGAACTCCCGTACGCGCCGGTGCGCCGCGCCCGCGCCGAAGGACACCACCGAGCGCCCGGCAGGAGCGAAGCGCGCGAGCACGACCAGGGCGCCGCCGCCCCGCGCGAGCGCCGCGCCGAGACGTTCCTGCGCCGCGGTGAGGCGGCGCGAGCGGGCCAGCGCCCGGTCCCAGCGCGGACCCCCGCGCCAGGCGATCCGGTACGCGGCGAGATCGCCGAGCACCGAGGCGGTCGCCGCGCACAGCGCGAGCAGCAGGAGGTCGGGCACGTCGCCCACCACGCGGGTGGCGGAGCCGGCCGCCGCACCCGTTCCGGCGGCGGCCGCCGTGGCCGCGGTGATCACCAGGAAGCCGCTGGGCAGCACGGGCAGGAACACATCGAAGAGGATCGAGACCGCCACGACGGCGTAGATCCAGGGACTGCCGGTGAGGGCACCCACACTGTCCAGCACGAGCCCTCCCGGTCGGCGCGGCCGCGCCGCTCGGGCGCCGCTGAGGTGCGGGTCCGCAGATTCCGGACACGGCGCACCATCAACAGCCATACAGCGTACGCACGGTGTGCCCGGGGACATCCACGGGGGTGCTAAGCGGCCTCCGCCGTTCACCCGGCTGCCGTGCCCGATGCGGCGGGCGGCGCCGGAGTCCCGTACGAACGAAGGGAGAAGACCACAGCAAGGGAGCTGACGATGGTGGCAGGGATGGCGGTGGCGGGTCTCGCGGCCGCGCTGCTGGCGACGACGGGCGGCAGCGCCGTGGGCGGCGCGGACGGCAGCGGCGGCGTCAGGACGAGTGGAGCCGCGGCGGACTACTACTGGATGCGGGCCGAGGCCACCTTCGCTCCGCCCAGTGCGCTGATCCCGTCGACCGCCAAGACGTACGACATGAAGCTGGTGCCCGCGGCGAGCTGGATCGAGGTGCGCCAGCACACGGACGAGCAGGGCACCAAGGTGTCGCTGAAGGTGAAGGGCCTCAAGCCGGGGCACGCGTACGGCGCGCACGTCCATCAGAAGCCGTGCGGCACCGACCCGATGGACGCCGGCGGGCACTATCAGAACGTGGTCGACCCGGTGCAGCCGTCGAAGGACCCGAAATATCTGAACCCGGACAACGAGATCTGGCTGGACTTCACCACCGACAAGGCCGGGAACGCCGAAGCGGCCGCGCACCACAGCTGGAACTTCCGCCGGGGCGCGGCCGCTTCGGTGGTCCTGCACCGCGAACAGGGCGGTGCGGGCGACCGGTTGGCCTGTTTCACCGTGCCGTTCGGATCGCTTCCTCACTCCTGACGGGCTCCTTCGCCGCCTCGGCCAGTTCCTCGCGCACCCGTGCGCCGCGCGAGAAGAGCCGGTCGAGGCCGAGCGCGCCGGAGCCGGTGAAGACCAGGAGGAAGAAGGCCCAGCAGAACAGGGCGGAGGACTCGCCGCCGTTCTGCAGCGGCCACAGCGCCTCGGGCTGGTGCACCTTGAAGTACGCGTAGGCCATCGAGCCCGAGGCGAAGAAGGCGGCGGCGCGGGTGCCGAGGCCGATGAGGACCAGGCCGCCGCCGACGAGCTGGATCACGGCCGCGTACCAGGACGGCCAGGCGCCGATCTCCGGGGTGCTGCCGCCCATCGGGCCGCCGAGCACACCGAACAGGGTGGCCGCGCCGTGGCAGGCGAACAGCAGGCCGACGACGATGCGGAACAGGCCTATGGCATAGGGCTGGGCGCTGTTGAGACGTCCAGTCATGGAGGGCTCCTTACTTCGGTTCGGGGACGTGAACCGATCTGGGGGAGCGCTCACATTAGGCAACCCTTAGCGTGCTTGCAAGTTCAACAGTCGGTCAGCGGCCGGATTCCGCTTGCCGGGCGCCCCCGCCGCACGCACGTCGCCGAGCACCGCACGCGCCACCGCGTCCGCATCGCTGAGCGTCACCGAGTCCACCCCGGGCCTGGCGCCCGCGGCGGTCACCCAGTGCACGCCCTCCGTGGGCACGCCGACCGCGTACCGCCTGGGATGCGCGGCTCCCCGGCGGTCGATCAGACGGTAGGGGGCGGGTGTTACGTCCAGGCCGCCGGTCTCGTACGTCCCGATGACATGCGGCCGGCAGCGGCCCGTCTTGAGCAGCCGTGCGAGCAGCGGATCGGCGGTGCGCCGCACGTCCGGTTCCGGCAGCCGCGCCTCGACGAGGACCCGCGCGCTCACCTCGGAGCCCGGCACGTCGGGGGAGTGCGCGACGAAGGCCGCGCCTTCCGTCCGTATCTGCATCCGCGGTCCGACGACGGTGAGGACGCCCGCGTCGAGCAGTGCGGTCATCTCCTCGATACGGCGCCGGGGCGGGCCGATCGACAGGAACGCGTTGAGCGGGGTGTACCAGCGGTCCAGGTGCTCGCGACGGGAGTGGCCGGTGAGGCCCCCGTGGTCGACGATACGGCGGAGTTCGTTGCGCAGATCGCGCAGGACGTCCAGGGCCGCTTTGACCGGACCCGTGACGTTGCCGAGCGCGGCCAGGGCCGCGTCCTCGCGCAGATGGCCGGTGAGCCAGGCGCGGAAATCCGTGGGGTCGGCGAAGGCGCGGCCGTGGTGCGGGCGGGAGACGCGGTCCCAGGACCAGTGGGCGGTGGATCGTATACCGAACTCCCTCAGGAGCAGGGGGAGTTCGGCGGCGGAGCGGGACTGACCGGAGGTCGCGAGGAAGCGTTCGCGGAACTCGGGGCGGCGCTCGGGGGCGAGCAGCGCCTCGTAGTGGACGCACTCCACCTCGCGCGCCACGAGCGGCCAGATCTCGGCGAGGAAGTCCGGCGGATCGCCCTCGGCGGTGCGTTTGCGGAATGTCTCGATCACGTCGTCCGTGAGGACGCGCGGGAGATGGCGGCCGTGGGCGCCCTTCTCGTTGTCCCCGCGCGCCTGGTACGGGACGCCGCGGCGGGAGCCGGCCAGGAGCCGCGGCTCGCGGCCGGAGGGCTCGTACCGCAGCCCGCCGCCGGTGCTCTCCAGGAAGCGGCCGCCGCGGCCCGAGGTCAACAGGGCCATGTGGTCGAAGAAGTTGAGTCCGAGGCCGCGCAGCAGGACCGGCTCGCCGGGGGCGATCGCGCTCAGGTCGAGGTCGGCCGGGTTGGCCGGCGGGAAGTAGCCGAGGCCGTGCCGCTCGGCGTGGGCGGCGAGGCGCTCCTGGGCGCGGTCGCCGAGCGCGGGCAGATGGCCCTGGGCGAGGACCACGGCGTCCAGGCCGGTGAGGTGTGTGCCGTCGTCCAGGGTGAGGGACTGGGAGGCGGCGAGGATGCCGTCGTCCAGGGTGAGGGACTGGGGGGCGGCGAGGGTGCCGTCGTCCAGGGTGAGGGACTGGGGGCCGGTGGCGGCGGGGGTGTCGTCCTCCAGGGTGAGGGACTGGGGGCCGGTGGCGGCGGGGGTGTCGTCCTCCAGGCGGATCGCCCGGGCGCGGTGCACCTGGATGCGCAGGTGCTCGGGCGCCGTGCGCACGGTCTCGGCGAAGACCCACTCCAGGTAGCGCCCGTACAGCGCGCGCGTCGGGTAGTCGTCGGGCCCCAGGGCGGTACGCGGATCACGCAGCGCCCACTCGTGGAGGCTGGGGCCCGGGCGGATGGGGCCCTCGCAGCCGACGCTGTCGTCGGTGTACAGCGTGACCTGGGAGGCGACCGTGTTCATCAGGAGCCCGGCGGGCTGGTCCGTGCGCCAGACCTGACCCGCGCCCGGCGGCGCGGGGTCGATCACATGGACCGTGAGGCGGGTGCCGGCCGGGAGCAGTGCGGGTGCCGAGGCGCAGAGCCGCTCGACGATGCTCGTGCCGCGCGGCCCGGCCCCGACCACGGCGATCGCGCGGTGGTGTGGGGGTATTCGGTACGAAAGGGGCGTCGTGGGGGACGTCACGGACAAGTGCTGGACTCCCGGGCGTGTGGGGCAACTTGGGCGTCGCGTGGGGGTGCCGGCGGTGTGGGGTGGCGCCGGTGGAGTGCGTGCGGTGATCGGGGAGTGCGTGCGGTGATCGGGGAGTGCGTGCGGTGGTCGGTGGGGTGGTCGTGGTGTGCGGGACGGCTGATGAGGAAGCGGATGGTCCGCCTCATCATGCCGTCGCCGCCTCGCCCGTCGACCCCCGGACCGGAATTGACCCCTCCGCTGTGGCCCGGATCACGCGCCGTCCGCGCCGGAACGCCACGGGATGCGTACGGGCGCGCGCGTACACCCGGTGCGCACCGGTACGGCGGGTCATCGCCCCACTCGTACGGGATCAGCCGTTGCACCCGAAATGGCCCGAAGCGCTTCGTGGTTGCCGATCTGCCCCGAGCCGCCCCGCTACGACGTCAGCTGTGTGTCCTCCACCGTCTCCAGACGCGGTGCGCCGCCCTTCACGCGCTGTGCCTGGTCGAGCCGGAGCCGGGCGGCGCGGCCGCGCAGGGTCAGGGTCATCAGCTGGTTGCCGAACCAAGGGCCGCCCGTTCTGCGCCACTTGATGGGCTGCTTCCCGAGCCGTCCGTGGCGGGCGAAGCGCCGGCCGAGCGCGCGGCCCGCCTTGCTCCAGCCGAAGCGGAAGCCCCATTTCACCGACCGGTGAATGGAGTTGTGGACCGGCGAGCAGGTCAGCTGGAGGATCCGGGCGTCGGGTGCGTGCTCGCCGTTCGGCCAGCTCGGCTCCGCCGCGTACGCATGGTGGACGTCGCCGGAGAGCACACAGACCGTGGCCGGCGCCCCGGGCCCCGTACCGGCCTCGGCGATCAGCTCGGTCAGTGCGGCGAACGAGCGCGGGAACGCCGCCCAGTGCTCCAGATCGCTGCGCCGCCGCAGGTCCTCCGCGAACCGGGCCCAGCGCTCGCCCCGTTCACCGCGCGCGAGCGCCGCGTTCCAGCCCTCGGCCTCGTGGATCAGATGCGGGAGCAGCCACGGCAGCGAGGTGCCGATGAGCAGATGGTCGCTCGACTCCCGGTCGGCAAGCGCCTGTTCGCGCAGCCACTGCGCCTCGCCCTCGTCGAGCATCGCGCGCTCGGACTCCTTCAGGACCCGCGCGCCCCGGGTGTCCACCATGAGCAGCCGTACGCGGCCGAAGTCGCGCCGGTAGCTCCAGCGGGTGCGCGCCGGGTCCTGGTCGGACTCGGCCGCGAAGGTGCGCAGGACGTCCGTGCCGTCGGGCGTCGCACGGACGGCCGCGTACAGCTCGTCCGCCGCGAGCTCGGCGGGGGTGAGGTTGCCCAGGTGCTGGTAGACCCAGTACGACATCAGGCCGCTGAGGATCCGCTCGCGCCACCAGGGCGTGGCCCGCATCTCGGCCAGCCACTTCTCGCTGGTGTTCCAGTCGTCGATCACATCGTGGTCGTCGAAGATCATGCAGCTGGGCACGGTGGAGAGCAGCCAGCGCACCTCGGGGTCCAGCCAGGACTCGTAATAGAGGTGGGTGTACTCCTCGTAGTCCGCCACCTGCGCACCCGGCGGCTCGCGCAGATCGCGCCGCGCGGCGAGCCAGCTCTTGGTGGCCTTGGAGGTCATGTCCGCGTACACCTGGTCGCCGAGCAGCAGCAGGACGTCCGGTCGTACGCCGGCTTCACCGGGCTGGTGCGCGAGCTTCGCGGCGAGGGTGTCCAGGGCGTCGGGCCCGACCGGATCGTGTTCGCTCGCGGGCGGCGCGGCCCACCGGCAGGAGCCGAAGGAGACCCGCAGCTCACGGTCGTCGGCGCCCGAAGGAGTGTGGATCGTGGACGGCGGGAAGGGCGAGTCGGGCAGCGGCCAGACCCGCTGACCGTCCAGGAACACCTCGTACGAGGTGTCGCTGCCGGCCGTGAGGCCGGTGACCGGGATCAGCGCATAGTGGTGGCCGGCCACCTGGAACGAGCGCTCCCGGCCGGAGGAGCCGTCGGCGCAGCGCACCTCGGCGGTACAGGGGCGGTCGGTCTCCACCCATATCGTCGCGGCCGCCTCGTCTACGTAGCGCAGCAGCGGGCCCAGGCGCAGCCGGGTCATCGTGATCACTTCCCTCCGTCGCCCGTACGGTACGCAGCGACGGAGGGCAGCGGGGAGGTTCCTGCGTAAAGATTCAGCAGCAGCCGCCGAGCGAACGGGCCGCGGCCGCGGAGCGGATCAGCTGCAGCCGCTGAGCGCCGAGGTCAGCGCGTTCTTCTCCGCCGAGTCCACGCTCAGGCCGTAGTGGTGCTTCACGTCCACCCACATCCGTACGTACATGCAGGTGTACGCGGTGCGCGGCGGCAGCCACTCCGCGGGGTCGAGGTCGCTCTTGGCCTGGTTGACGTTGTCGGTGACCGCGATCAGCTGGGGCTGCGAGAGATCGTTGGCGAAGGCCTGGCGCTGCGCGGTGGTCCAGCTGCTCGCTCCCGAACGCCAGGCCTCGGCGAGCGCGACCACGTGGTCGATGTCGACATCGGAGGCGGCGGTCCAGGTCGCGCCGTCGTACGGGGAGTACCAACTCCCGGACACCGCAGCACAGCCGGCGTCCTGCTGGACATTGGTGCCGTCGCGCTTGAGGACGACCTCGCGGGTGTTGCAGGCGCCGGACTGGGTGATCCAGTGCGGGAACTTGTCGCGGCTGTAGCCGGTCGAGGAGCCCTCGGCCTTGACGGTGAGCTGGCCCAGGTACGTACGGGCGGTGGAGGCGCTGATCGGAGTGGGCGGTGCGGCCTGGGCGGGGGGACCGGTGAGCAGGCTCACAGCGGCCGCCGCGGCGGTCAGGGCGGCGAGGGCGCCGGCTCGTTGACGCGCGTAGACACCGGACATGCGAACTCCCTTGGGGTGGGGGGAAGTTGAACGTTCCTGCAGGTTTCGAGCCCGCTCATGCTGGCGGCGCGATGTTGCGTGGAGGTGTGCGCCGTGTGACAGGGTCCCGTCAAGGAGATGAGCGGACAAGAGGGCGTGCGGAAATGTCATCCGGCCCTGGTCTCAAGGGAGTTGGTGAAAGCGCTGGTCGGGGGAGTAGTCGGCGGGCTTCGCGGGCGTCGGGACCTTCGGCCCTGACGGGCCCGGACGTAGGTCGCGTACGATGGATGGCGCAGAAGGGGAGTAGCTCTTCGCCGGACCGTCGACATACTGCTCAGCCGTCTTCACCGACTGGCTGGGCCGGCGCCCGGAGCGGATCGTGCGCGATCCGCCAGCGAGACCTTCGGCTACGCAGTGCCGCACGTGTGCCCTCGCCAGGGGAGTCACACCTCAGTGCGCTGCCGTGCCGAGGTGTCCGCAGCAGCTCTCGGTGGGGCAGCGCCCGACCGATCGAGGAACTTTGATCAGCTTCAGCGTCATGGCCATCGTCTTCGGCCTCGTCTTCGTCGCCGAACTCCCGGACAAGACCGCACTCGCCGGCCTCGTGCTCGGCACGCGCTACCGCGCCTCGTACGTCTTCGCCGGTGTCGCCGCAGCCTTCGCCGTGCATGTCGCGCTCGCGATCGCGGCGGGTTCGGTGCTGACCCTGCTCCCGCACCAGATCCTCCAGGCCCTCACCGGCGTGCTCTTCCTCGGTGGGGCGCTGATGCTCCTGATGAAGAAGGACGAGGCCGAGGAGGAGGTGCGCAAGCCCGAGAACCAGTCGTTCTGGAAGGTCTCGGGAGCGGGCTTCATGCTCATCCTGGTCGCCGAGTTCGGTGATCTGACCCAGATCATGACGGCCAACCTCGCGGCCAAGTACGACGATCCGCTCTCGGTCGGCCTCGGTGCGGTGCTCGCGCTCTGGTCGGTGGCCGCCATCGGGATCGTCGGGGGGAAGGCTCTCCTCAAGCGGGTGCCGCTGGCCCTGATCACCAAGATCGCGGCAGTCGCGATGCTGGCGATGGCGGGCTTCAGTTTCTACGAGGCCATCGCGGGCTGACGCGCTGCGGGCGGTCTGTCCGGAATCGGGCAGGCCGGTGGCGTATCCCCTTGCCTGTTTTGTATGCTGCAGGAACAAAGTGGTCCTCGCCCGCACTCCCTGACCGGCGGGCGGGGCCGCTCTGTTTCTTCCCCCGAGCTCAGGAGACCGCCGATGACGGCTGTGCTGACCGCCCGCGCCCTGCTTCTCGACATGGACGGCACGATCGTCAACTCCGATGCGGTGGTGGAGCGTTGCTGGCGGCGGTTCGCCGACAAGCACGGTCTCGACTTCGAGCAGGTCATCTCCGTCGTGCACGGCCGGCAGGGCTATGCCTCGATGGCGGTCCTCCTACCGGACCGCCCCATGGAGGAGAACTACGCGGAGAACCGCGAGATGCTCGCGGCCGAGACCGCCGACGTCGACGGTGTGGTCCCGGTCGGCGGCGCCCCCGCCTTCATGTCCGCGCTCGCCGAGCTGCCGCATGCCCTGGTCACCTCGGCCGACCTGCCGCTCGCGACCGCCCGTATGAACGCGGCCGGGCTGCCCATGCCCGCGCACCGCGTGACCGCCGAATCCGTCTCGGCGAGCAAGCCGGACCCCGAGGGCTTCCTCAAGGGCGCGGGCCTGCTCGGCCTCGACCCCGCCGACTGCGTCGTCTTCGAGGACTCCGGCGCGGGCATCGCGGCGGGCAAGGCGGCCGGGATGCGCGTGGTCGGCGTGGGTCCGCGGGCCGCGCAGTACGAGCCCACCGTGCACGTCATGGACCTCGACGAGGTCAAGGTCGTCGCCGCACCGGACGGGTCGGTCGAACTGGGCTTCAAGGGCTGAGCGCCGAGGGCCGGGTGTCGTCGCCTTCGGCTTCGAGGGCCGAGCGGCGTCGAGGACCGGGTGCCACCGCTTTACGTCTCAAGGGCCGAGCGCGGCCGCCGCGTCCGGCCTCCAGGTTGAGCGCCGCCGCGTCCGGCCTCCAGGGCTGAGCGCCGCCGCGTTCGGTCCGAGCGCATCAACTCACGAGGGGCCCAGCTGCGTCTGTGCGGCTGGGCCCCTCGCGTGTGTCCCGCAGTGGGGGGCTCCTGCCGGGAGGGCAAGGGCCTACGGGAAGATGTGTGTATGAGTATCGTGAAGATCAATGCGCTGGAGGTCCCCGCCGAGCAGCGGGAGACCCTCGAGAAGCGGTTCGCCGCGCGTGCCGGTGCGGTGGAGAGCTCCGACGGTTTCGAGTGGTTCGAGCTGCTCAAGCCGCTCGAAGGCACCGACCAGTACCTCGTCTACACGCGCTGGCGCAGCGAGGCCGACTTCCAGGCCTGGATGGAGGGCCCGATGAAGGCGGCCCACCAGGGCGGCGGCTCCTCCGAGGGCGGCGAGCGTCCGAAGCCGGCCGCGACCGGGTCCCAGGTGTGGACGTTCGAGGTGGTCCAGCAGGCCGGGCCCAAGCCTGCCTGAGCTGCGAAGGCCGCGACGGCCGTGAACGGATGAGGGGTGCGGCCTCGTGGCCGCACCCCTCACCGCTTCGACGTCGGAATCTCAGACGGCCATCAGCCGCTCGGCCAACTCGCGGTAGTCCCGCAGGGCGAGCCGCAGCCGTTCGGTGTCCGGCGCCGTGGTGGTGGCCGCCGCGCCCTTCTCGCCGCCGGCCGCCGTGCCTTTCTCGCCGGTGGCCGCCATGGCCTTTTCGCCGCCGACCGTGTCGCGCCCGCCCGATGCGGTGTGCAGGCCTTCGTCGCGGTGTGCGCCGCCCTCGCCGCGGCGGCCCTCGGCCGCGGCTTCGCCCTCGCCGGCGCGCATGCCCTCGCGCTCACGCCGGCCCGCGTCGTCGGCGCTGAGGCCCTCGCCCCGGCCCACACTCCGGTCGCTGCGCGCGCTCTCGCCCCGGCCCGCGCCCTCGCCCGTGTGCAGGGCGCCGTCCGGCTCTCCGGACCACGACCTGCGCAGCTCCTGGCGCCGCTGCGTGAGCAGTTCCGTGAGGCGTTCCGATGCCTCCGCCACCACCAGGTCCGCTTCCCGCACCGCTTCGTGCGGGGCGTCGACGAAGCCGCTCACGGCGTGCTGCAGCCGCTGCAGCCACTTGTCCTGTTCGTCGCGCGACAGCAGCTTGCCGCCGCCGGTGTGCACCCGCTCGCCCATGCGCCCTCAACTCTCCTTCGTCCGCTGCCGGTTGAATATCGCCGCCGGCCCCGTACGGCCCCGGCTCGAGCGGGAGTCCGGCTCACTGCCGCGCTCGGCCCCGTGCCTGTCGTCCGGCCGGCTCGCGCGGTCCGCGCGGCTCCCGCGCTCCGTACGGCCGTCGCGCCCGCGCCCGTCGTGTCCGGCGCCGAGCAGGTCGTGGAACAGCGCGCGCCCCTCGACCATCGCCTCGCGCAGCGCCTCCGTACCGGCGTCGCCGGTGCCGTGCGCCGCGGAGTGCACCCTGCGGTAGCCGTGCACATGGTGTGCGTGGTGCACCGACAGCGCGTCCAGCTGCTCCTCGTAACGCTCCCGGCCGGGATAGCCGCGCTCGGCGGCCAACTCCGCGATGAGCAGGTCGACTTCGGCGATCGCCTCCTGCGGCGACTCGACGAACCGCTCCTGCGCATTGGTCCAGCGGGCCTCGTACCGTTCCCGCTCCCCGCCCGCGAGCGGCTTCGGGTCGAGGGAGCCGTGCCGCTTGACCCGTTCCTCCAGGTCGCGTTCGGCGGCCTTCGTGTCCCCGTCGTAGCGGGCCACGGTCCGCTGGTACTCCGGGCCGAAACGCCGCTCAAGGCCGCCCCCGCCCGCCCTGCGGGTCACGAGGAACACTGCGGCGGCGATCAGCGCCACCGCGGCCACGATCACGATGACGGTCACAACTGCGGACATGGTCGCGCTCCTGTCGTGAGGGACTGTCGCGTTGCCGAGTAGCCCGCCTACGCAGAGGAAAACCCGGTGCGCACCGCGTGACCGGTGCCGGAGGATGGCGGGCGTGAGCCCTGCCTGGACCGTTTCCCCCGAATCCGTCGATTCCCCCGCCGCCACCGCGCTGTGGCGCGCGTACTACACCGAGGTCAGCGACCGCTGGTATCTGAAGGAGACCGGCCGCCCGACCGAACCAGGCGAGCTGGAACGGGGGATCGCCGAGGAGACGGGGGAGAGCCTGCGCGGTCCGGACGGGGTGCTGCTCGTCGCGCGCTTCGGGGGCGAGGCGCTCGGCACCGCGGGTGTCCGCCGGCTCGATGCCACGACCTGTGAGCTCAAGCGCGTCTTCCTGCTTCCGTCGGCCCGCGGCAAGGGCGGCGGCACGGTCCTGATGGACGCCGCCGAGGAAGCGGCCCGCGCCTTCGGGGGGCGACGGCTCGTCCTCGACACGCGGCTCGACCTGATCGAGGCGCGGAAGCTGTACGTGAAGCGGGGGTTCGCGGAGATTCCGGCGTACAACTCCGGTGCGTATCAGGAGATTTGGTACGGAAAGGAACTCGGCCCGGCTCCGTACGGGCGGTGAGGCGCGCGGCGGGGGCGGTGCGGTCCGCGGCCGTGTGAGTACGCAGGGGACAGCACGTCCGGGGCCGTGTCGGCGAGCGGCGGGACGGCCGTGCCGGCGAGCAGAGGGGGCGGCCAGGTCCGGGGCCGTGTGAGCGCGCGAGGGCGTTGTCAGTCGGTGCCGGTACGGTGTGGCGCATGGTGAACTTCGTATTGGTGCCGGGCTCTTGGCTCGGGGCATGGGCCTGGGACGAGGTGGCGCCGGCACTGCGCGCGGCCGGCCACGGCGTCCACCCGCTGACCCTGTCCGGTCTCGCCGAGCAGCGGGACCGGCCGGTCGGCCCACAGACGCACGTACGCGACATCGTGGACGAGGTGGAGCGGCTCGACCTGCGCGAAGTCGTCCTGGTCGGGCACAGCTATGCGGGCATCCCCGTGGGGCAGGCCGCCGGGCACATCGGTGACCGGCTGCGCCGTGCGGTCTTCGTCGACTCGCTCGTTCCGGCGGAGGGCGGGTCGTTCGTGTCCGCCTGGTGGGAGGGCCCGGACAAGCTGGCGGCCGTCCTCGCGGGGAGCGGGGGCGTCTGGGAGCCGCTCGGGGCGGGGGAGTTCGAGGGGCAGGATCTCGACGAGGAGCAGATCGCCCGGTTCGTGAGCCGGGCGACACCGCACCCCGGCGCCACCCTGTCCGACCCGGCCCGGCTGGCCCGACCGCTCGCCGAGCTCCCGGCGACGTACATCAAGTGCCTGCTCGACGGCCCGGAGCCCACGGAGGACGTGGCCCGCCTGATCAGGGACGCGGGGTGGCGCCTGCGCGAGCTGAACACGGGCCACTGGCCGATGCTCTCCCAACCGGCTTCGCTCGCGCGGCTTCTGCTCGCGGAGACGGACGCGTAGGGGCTGCGCCTGCGCTCGTACGGGCCCTGCGGATGGCTGCGCTCGCGTGCCTTGTGCCCGCAGGCCTCCGCTCCCGCGCGTCAATTCGTCTGCCCGGACCGGTAGTTCGTCCGCACACTCGCGATCATGCTCTCTCCCGCACGTGCCCTGGCGCTCGAACACTTCCGGTGGGTCGGTGGCCACGCCGACGTCTGGTCCGTCTTCCGCGATGCCGGGGCACTCGCCGAGGTGGTCCGCGGGCCGGCCGCGCCGTTCCGGGACGACGGCGTCACGGCCGTCTGCGGCATCGAGTCGCGGGGCTTCCTGCTCGGCGCGGCGGTGGCCGTCGAACTCGGCGTCGGTTTCATCGCCGTACGCAAGGGCGAGGGGATCTTCCCCGGGCAGAAGGTCACCCGGCGCAGCGAGCCCGATTACCGGGGCACGCGGCAGGAGCTGCGCCTGCTGCGCGCGCCCGAGGACCGGGTTCTCCTTGTCGACGACTGGATCGAGACGGGCAGCCAGGCGTCGGCCGTGCGGTCGATGGTCGAGGAGTGCGGGGGCCGGTGGGCCGGCTGCTCCGTAGTCGTCGACCAGACATCTGCGGCCCGCCGGACGGACCTGACCGTCCACAGCATCGTCACGGCCGCCGGCCTTCCGGCGTGGGACGGGCCGTCCTGACGATCACGTGCCGCCACCGGTAGCTGCGCCGCTTCCCCGCCGCGCCGCTCCCCGACGCCCACGCCCGCAGCGCGCTCAGGGTCTACGCCCGCGCCGCATGATCCCGAGGTACCGCCCCCGCGTACGGAGTCTCCGCGTCCGAGCCCGAGAGTTCCGTGCTCAGTTCCTCGACCAGGCGGACCAGGTCCGTCGGGCGGTCGGGGCCCCACCAGTCGCCGAGGAGTTCCGCGAGGGACTCCTCGCGGGCCTTGCCGAGCTTGGCGGCGACCTCGCGGCCCTCGGGGGTGAACACCAGGCGCAGGCCGTCGCGGGTGGCGAGCTTGCGCTCCTCCAGCTGGCGGGCCGCGGCCTGGATGCGGGCCAGCGGCACCGTGGTGTTCTCGGCGAGCACCGCGGGCTCGGTGTGGCCGAAGCGCTGGATGCGCAGGAGCATCCAGCTCGCGGCGGGCAGCAGGTCGTAGCCGGCCCGCGCGGTGATCTTCTGGTAGATCTCCCGGCGCCCCTGCCGGGTGCCGAGCACCGAGAGCGCCCGCAGCACCTCGTCGCGCGAGGAGCGCTCGACCGGGTTGCTGGCGAGGGTCTCGCTGATCTCCGGCGCGGTCACCGAACCGCGCAGCTTGTCCTCGCGCAGCAGGAACGACAGCGCGAAGGCGACCAGGGCCACCGGCACCGCGTACAGGAAGACATCCGTGATCGCGGAGGAGTAGCTGTGCAGCGCGGAGGCCTGCAGATCCGGCGGGAGCTGCGCGATCGTGCGCGGGTCGTCCTCCAGGCTCTCGACGGTGAGCCCGGCGGGCAGCGTCTGCCCGGCGAGGGCGTCGGAGAGCTTGCCGTCGAGCCGGTTCGTGAAGAGCGTGCCGAAGATCGCCACTCCGAACGAGGCGCCGATGGAGCGGAAGAAGGTCGCGCCCGACGTGGCGACGCCGAGATCCTCGTAACTGACGGCGTTCTGCACGATCAGGACCAGGACCTGCATGACAAGACCCAGACCCAGGCCGAAGACGAAGAAGTACGCGTTCATCTCCCAGGTGCCGGTCGTCTCCTTCAGCTGATGCAGAAGCAGCAGGCCGACTGAGGTGACCGCGGTGCCGGCGATCGGGAAGATCTTCCAGCGGCCCGTACGGGAGACGATCTGGCCGGAGGCCGTGGAGGAGAGCAGCAGGCCGAAGACCATCGGGAGCATGTGGACGCCCGACATGGTGGGCGAGACACCCTTGACGACCTGCAGGAACGTCGGCAGATAGGTCATCGCGCCGAACATCGCGAAGCCCACCACGAAGCTGATCGCCGAGGAGAGCGTGAAGGTCCGGATCCGGAACAGCTTCAGCGGCAGCACCGGCTCGGCGGCCTTGCGTTCCACCGCGACGAACGCCACGAGCAGTACCGCGCCGAGCACCGCGAGCCCGATGATCTGCGCCGAACCCCAGGCCCAGGTGGTGCCGCCGAGCGAGGCCACGAGGACCAGGCAGGTGGCGACCGAGGCGATCAGGAACGTACCGAGGTAGTCGATCCTGTGCGGCCGCACCGTGTGCGGGATGTGCAGCGCGGCGGCGATCACCAGGAGCGCGATCACACCGATCGGCAGGTTGATGTAGAAGACCCAGCGCCAGCTCAGGTGGTCCACGAAGAGACCGCCGAGCAGCGGGCCGAGCACGCTGGTGGCGCCGAAGACGGCACCGAACAGACCCTGGTACTTGCCGCGCTCACGCGGCGAGACGATATCGCCGACGATCGCCATGGACAGGACCATGAGACCGCCGCCGCCCAGGCCCTGCAGGGCCCGGAAGCCGATCAGCTGCGGCATGTTCTGCGCGAGACCGCACAGCGCCGAACCGATCAGGAAGATCACGATCGCGGTCTGGAAGAGCTTCTTGCGTCCGTAGAGGTCGCCGAGCTTGCCCCACAGGGGTGTCGCGGCGGTCGAGGCCAGCATGTACGCGGTGACCACCCAGGACAGGTGCTGCATGCCGCCGAGGTCGCTGACGATCGTGGGCAGCGCGGTCGAGACGATGGTCTGGTCGAGTGCCGCGAGCAGCATGCCGAGCAGCAGCGCCCCGATCGAGACCATGACGCTGCGCTGTGTCTGTCCCGTACCGGGCGGAAGTCCGGCGCCGGGCGCGGCCGCCGCAGGGCTGCCCGCGCCGCTCACGTCCTGGGCCATCGACGTCTCCTTGCTGCCGCAGCCGGCGCCCGGCACCGGCTCGGACGGACGGTTCGTCTTCTTCCATCCTGGTCGGGTTGTGCGGTTATGGCCTGTTGAGGGAGGGGGCGGGGGGTGGGGGCGCTGGGCCTGGTGGGGACGGAGCTGCATAATCGCTGGGAGCTTCAGGGAGGGGACCCCAGCGGTGAGCGCAATGACGTGCCCGGAATGCGGCACGCCCAGGGACAGGAACAGCGCGCCGCTGTGCGGCTGCGCACAGCGTGCGGCCGATGCGCTGCGCGACGAGCGGTCCGCCGATGTCGCGGCCGCTGAGGACTTCGACCCCCTGCGCATACGGCCGTACGTGTCGCTGTCGCCCGAGGCCGAGATCTCGGACGACACGGCGCAGCTGCCGGTCGTCCACGACGTGCCGGGCCAGTCTCCGGAGCGCGCACCGCATCCGGCGGACGTGGACCGTTTCGTACCGGCAGGGGCGGCGGCCGGTGGACATGCGGCGGGCGACGGGTACGCGGCCGCCGACGGATACGCGGCAGCCGACGCGTATGAGATCGAGCTGGAGCGCACCCCGCCGGGCGCCGGGCAGGGCCGTGCCGCCGCACGAGGTGAACGCCGTGAGCGCGGCCGGCGCCGCACCATGCTGCTCACGGCCTGCGGGGCCGCGGTCGCCGTGGTGGCCGTGGCGGCGACGGCCAGCGGCTTCTTCTCCGACGACGGCGACTCCCGGCAGAACCGGGTGCTGCCCGACCAGGCGACCAGTGCCTCGGCGAGCAGCGTGGCACCGAGCAGCGAGGAACCCTCCGAGTCGGCGTCCCCGAGCCCGTCGGCCTCCAAGTCGGCCAGTGCGTCCGCGTCCGCGTCTCCGTCGCCCTCGCCGTCCAGGACGCAGAGCGCGTCGGCCTCGGCCACGCTCAAGGCGTCCGGCACCGTGACCACCCCGCCCGCCCAGGCCGGCGGCACGCTGCAGCAGGGCGACAGCGGCCCCGCCGTGGAGGAGATGCAGGGCATGCTGCGGGACGTCTGGGTCTACCGCGGCAGGCCGGACGGGAACTTCGACAGCAAGACCAGGGACGCCGTCGAGATGTTCCAGGTCTGGTACGGAGTGACCTCGGACCCCAAGGGCGTCTACGGCCCGGCGACCCGGTCAGCCCTCGAGCGGGCGGCGGGCAACGGGGACGAACACCGGGGCTGAGCGGCCGCCAGGACACAGGGCTGAGCGGTTCGCCAGGACCTCGGGGCCGAGGCTGCGAGGCCCTAGGCCCCCGCGTACCGCGCCCGCTGCCACTCCCGTACGGCCTCGTCGACATCCACCGGTCCCCGCCCGAGCGCCGGCCCCGCGGGCGGACGGCGCAGGAATGCGGTGATCTTCTCGTTGAGCGGGCCGAGCAGCGCGCGGACCGCACGCTCCGAGGGTGCCTCGGGCACCGCGGCCAGGGCGTCCTCGATCTCCTTGCGCAGGGCGAGGGCTGGCGGCAGGGCGCCGGGCAGCTGTTCCTGGTGCAGCTTCTTGCGGATCCACCACAGTTCCTCGTACGGCCGGTCGAGCCCTTCGAGGGGCTTGCCCGCGCCGGGCAGGCGCGCGAAGTCCCCACGCGCCTCGGCTTCCCGAATCTGTTTGTCGACGAAGGACTCGAAGCTCACACCAGGGGGCTTACGCTCGGTCATGGCTCAAGTGTGGCAAAGGTGCGCGCGAGCGTCCCGGCGGGGGATCCGGCGAGGGTGTGGTCCGGGTCATGCGGTCCGACGGGCGCCGCGCTCTAAGATGCGGCGGCGCGCGGTCAACCGCGCCGCATTTTCCGTGACTTGAAGGAGCGCAGGTGCTCGAGCTCACCATGGCATCGGTCTCGCAGGCGGACGCGGGTGCTACGGCCGGGATGGCCATGGCCGACGCGGACAGCACGCCGGGGGCGGTGCTGCGGGTCGGCCGCGACCGTACGGTGTGCCGGCTCGCGCCGCCCGACGACTGGCTGTTCATCTCGCGCACGCACCTGGAGTTCCTGTGCGGACCCGACGGCGTCTGGCGCGTGACCTGGCTGCTCGGCTCGCACCCCGACCCTGCCTCCGAGGTGCGAGTCAGGGTCGGGCAGCAGCACCATGAACTCGCCTACGGTTCCACGATGGTGCTGCCGCACGGCGGCTCGGGCGAGGTGATCATCCAGGACCGCACGAGCCCCCGCACCGTCAACGTGGGCTTCTACCACGAGATATGAGCGAGGCGTGAGCAACTGCGGGCGCGCTCACACCCGTTCGAGCGGCCGGTGCGGGCCCGTCGGCAGCTCGGCCTTGATCGCGTCGCCGGGCCGCACCGGGCCGCCGGTCAGGACGACGGTCATGATGCCCGCCTTGCGGACGAGCGCGCCGTCCTCGTCGCGGAACACGACCTGCTTGAGCAGTCCGTCCTGGTAGCCGTCGATCTGCACGCACGGATTGCGCAGCCCGGTGACCTCGAGGACCGCCTCGTCGCCGATCCGCAGCAGCGTCCCGGTGGGCAGGCCGAGCAGGTCGATGCCGCGGGTGGTGATGTTCTCGCCGAGCGCGCCCGGCACCACCTCGTACCCCTGCTCGGCCACCTCCGTGAACAACTCCTCGTGGATCAGGTGCACTTGACGCAGGTTGGGCTGCGTCGGGTCCTGGGCGACCCGCGAGCGGTGCTTCACCGTGACCCCCGCGTGCACATCGCCCTCGACGCCGAGCCCGGCGAGCAGCGTGATGCTCTCGCGGTTCGGCTTCGTGAACGAGTACTCGCCGTTGCTGCTGACCGCCGTCACGGCCCCCTCGACGTTCGTGCCCGTACCCGTACCCGTGCCCATGTCCATATCCATGCCCCAAACCCCCTGCACGCTGCTGTTCCGTTGCGAGAAGGACCCTAGTTCAGCGGCGGCGGAGTCCATACGGGAGGTGGCGGCGGCACCGGCCTGCGTGCCCGCGCGAGCGCCCGCCACACGATCAGGGCGAGCAGCAGCAGTGCCGTCCCGCCGAAGGTGACGATCCATGCGGGGATGCCCGCCCAGCGCAGCAGCTTCTCGTCATGGATGATCTCTTGATACGGATCGTCCGTGGCGCTCTGCCGCAGTTCGTGGTCCCCGGAGATGTCCGACGGCGTGGGCAAGAGCTGCTTGATCGCCGTGAGATACCGGGTCTCCCCGCCCGCGAAGGAGTCGAGCGCCGGGCCCGCCGAGCTGCCGAGCCGCCGCGCGTACGTCACCTCCGGCTCATAGCCGCCGATCGCCGAGCGCGTCTCCATCCGGTGCGCGGCCAGCACGTACAGGTCCAGGGTCTGTGGCTGCCGCGCCAGTTGGGAGAGGCGCATGGGATAGACGAGGCGGTCGCTCGCGAACGAGATCCGCAGCGGGTCGAGCGCACCGCCCAGAGTGGCGGCGCCGCCCTCGGCGGGCGCGAGGCGGACCGCCACGTAACTCCAGCCCTGGTCGACGTACGGGCGCAGCGCCTGCGACAGCCGCGCGGGCAGGTGGAAGCCCTCGTCCTTCAGCCAGCCGGCCAGGGCGTCGGGGTCAGAGGCCGTCAGGCGGGCCACGTCGAAGGGACCGAGCCGTTCGCGGCCGGTGACGCCCACCGGTGGCGCCGAGCGCTCGGGTGCCCCGGCCCCCGCGCCGTCGGACTCCTCCGAGGAGAACGGGAAGTCGCCCGCGCGCGGCCAGAAGTAGGTGCTCTCCTTGTGTACGGGCGCGGTGAGTTCGGCGAGTTCGTCGAAGAGCGCGCGGTCGCCGAGCTCCACGTCGGCCCGCGAAGGCACTGGCATGATCCAGGCGGCTTCGCGCGCGTCCCCGCGTACGGACAGACGCATCGCGATGTCCTGCCGCGCACCGTCCCAGCGCACGGCCGAGACCTCGCGGTCCACGGCGATCGAGGTGTTCTCGTTCGGCACCATCGCGCCGCAGCCGCAGGCGTACGCGGGGCTGATCAGCGAACCGAGCTGGAGTGCGAGGAGCGCGAGCAGGACCGCGAGGATCCGCCGCGGCAGGCGAACGGCCGGCCGCAGGCCGTTACCGACCACGGCCGGCCGTCCACCGAACCCGAAGTGCATGTGCCATCCCCCCCCGTGAAGACTCACGGGCACAGACGGGCACCTAGCGCCCGGCGGTTCCCACCAGCACCTTCTCGCCGGCGGGGGCGACATGAGCTGCCGCGCGCGCCCGCAGCTCCCGCGCCTCCTCCTGCGTCTCCACGGCCGGCGGCGAGCCGGGCAGCGGACGGCCCGCGGACTCGGGCATCAGCCAGGCGGCGATGCCACCGATGACGGCCGCGCCCATCAGGTAGTACGCGGGGATCATCAGGTTGCCCGTGGTGGCGATCAGCGCCGCCGTGATCAGCGGGGTCGTACCGCCGAAGAGCGAGACCGAGACGTTGAAGCCCACCGAAAGGGAGCCGTAGCGGACCTTCGTCGGGAAGAGCGCGGGCAGCGCCGCCGGCATCGACGAGGTGAAGCCCACCAGGAGCAGGCCGAGGCCCGCGAGGCCGAGCGCGATCGCCCAGGTCTCCCCGGCGCGGACCAGGAGCAGCGCCGGTACGGAGAGCAGCACGAAGCCGGCGCAGGCGCCGCCGATGACGACGCGGTGGCCGATACGGTCGTTGAGCCGGCCCATCGGGATCTGGGCGCCCATCATCAGGACCATCACGCCGATCAGGATCAGCGTGCCGTGCGTGGCGTCGTAGCCGAGGTTCTTGCTGAGGAAGGTCGGCATGTACGAGAGCAGCATGTAGTCGGTGACGTTGAAGACCAGGACGAGGCCGATGCAGAGCATCATCGCCCGGCCGTTGCCCACGAACATCTCGCGCAGCTTCGGCTTGGGCAGCGCCTTCTGCTTGGCCTCGGCCTCGTCCGCGAGCGCCTGGAAGGCCGGGGTCTCCTCCAGCTTCAGGCGTACGTAGAGACCGATCAGGCCGACGGGCCCGGCGATCAGGAACGGGATGCGCCAGCCCCAGCTGTACAGGTCGGGCTCGGCCATGAACGTGGTGAGGGCCGTGGCGAGCGCGGCGCCCGCGACGTATCCGACGAGCGTGCCGAACTCCAGGAAGGAGCCGAAGAACCCGCGCTTCTTGTCCGGCGCGTACTCGGCGATGAAGGTGCACGCGCCGCCATATTCACCGCCGGTCGAGAAGCCCTGCACCATGCGCGCCACGATGAGGAGCACGGGCGCCCAGACACCGATGGTGTCGTACGAGGGGATCAGGCCGATCGCGAACGTGCCCGCAGCCATCATGATCATGGTGAGGGCGAGGACCTTCTGGCGGCCGATGCGGTCGCCGAGCGGCCCGAAGAAGGCGCCGCCGATGGGCCGGACCAGGAAGGCCGCGGCGAACGTGCCGAGCGCGGAGAGCACCTGGGCGGTGCTGGACGCGTCGGGGAAGAAGACATGTCCGATCGTCACGGCGAGGTAGCCGTAGACGCCGAAGTCGAACCACTCCATGGCGTTGCCGAGCGCGGCCGCCTTCACCGCTCGCTGCACGAGCGAGGGGTCGGTGACGGTGACGTCCCCGACGGGCGGCTGCGGTGTGTCGGACGGTTTCCGGTCCAGGGTGGTGGGTGACATGGGAGTCGACCATAGGACCCGGTTGCCCGGTTACGTGCCGTGTGCGGTCCTTTGCGTACTGGCGGGAAACCCCCTCCTGCCAGGCCTGACGCCCACAAGATCAAAGCTGGATAAACGGCCCCTGTGTGATCTTTGTCGCGCGCTTATGCCGCAACCACGGCCCTCCCGAGTCAACCCCGGACCCCCGATACCGGCGTCTTTCTCTCAAAGGCGGGGATACGGGCAGGTGAAGGAGCGGCTGGGGAGGGGGCCGGGCGACCGTGGTGAACGCGGAGCGCAGCGAGCGGCAGGCAGTCATCGGGGCAGGCGTCCCGGTCGGCCGGACCGCGGCCGCACGGATCGCGTTATGGCTGCTCGCGGCCTTCCTCGGGGCCCGTCAGATCGCCCTCGTCCTGCGGTCGCCGCCCGGTGAGCGGCTGATCGAGCTGGAGAACTGGATCGGCCCGCTCGGGGTCCTCCAGGTCCGCGGCTCCCTCTACGACGGCGGCGAGTTCAGCGGTACGCCGTTCACCGGCCTCGTCCTCAAGCCGCTGCGGCAGTCCGCCGAGCACTCGCTCGGCGTCTTCTGGACCTTCGGCACGCTGTTCCTGGTCGCCCTCATCGGGTTCATCGCCGCCCGCGCCCTGCCCGCCCCGGTCACCCGCAGGGCCGCCCTGCTCGGGGCGCCCGTCGCGATCGTCCTCATGATGCTGTCGCTGCCGGTGCGCGACACGCTGCACCTCGGACAGACCAGCATCATCCCCGTCCTGTTGGTCCTCGCCGGCTGTTTCACCGTCCGCGGCGAACGCCTCAGCGGAGTGCTCATCGGGATCGGCGCCGCCCTCCAGCCGACCGTGCTGCTCTTCGCCCCGCTCCTGTGGTGCACGGGCCGCCGCCGCGCCGCCGTCTCCACCGCGGGCACCTTCGCCGCCGCCACGGCGCTCGCCTGGGCGGCCATGCCCCAGGACTCCTGGACGTACTGGGTGCACCACCTCGCGGGCGCGGGCCTCGGCGGCGCCCCGGCCCAGGTCTCCAACCAGTCCCTGCACGGCGCCCTGCTCCGGCTCGGCCTCGCGGGACCGGCCGAGACGGCGGTCTTCCTCGCGCTCGGCGCCGCTGTCGCGTACCTGGGTCTGCGCCGCGCCGTGCGCTATGCGCGCGACGGCCAGCTGCTGCTCGCGGTGGCCCTCACCGGATGCGTGGCGGTGGCCGTGTCGCCGACGGCCTGGCAGCACCAGCTCCTGTGGCTGCTGCTCGCGGCGGTGGGCCGCGTCGGGATCAAGGCCGCCAACCGCCTCGTCTGGCCCGCGGCCGTCGTGGTCGTGATGACCCTGCCGGCCGAGGTGATCCTGCTCGACCGGCAGATCCTCGTCCCGCTCCGGGACAACCTGCTGCTCCTGACCGCCCTGGCCGCCGCCTGCGCGGTCCCGTTCCTGACCCGTACGTCCCCGTACTTCCGCGAACCGGTCCCCACCGCGTACGCGGCGCCGGCCGACGCACGATGGCGCCGGATTCCGCTGCTTCCGCTCTGGCGCCGGGCCCTGACCCGCCCGAACCTGCTGCTCGAACTGCTCCTGATCCGTGTCTTCTACGCCGCGTACTCCCAGGTCAGACTGGCCGCGACGGCAGGCCGTGCGGAGGCCGAGGCGCACGGAAGACAGATCCTCGACCTGGAGCGGGCGCTGTTCCTCGACATCGAGTACTGGCTCAACCACCTGGTGGCGCGCACCCCTTGGCTCGAAGCGGCGATGAACTTCTACTACACCTCGTTCCACTTCACAGTGCCGCTGGTGATCCTCGCGGTCCTCTACCGCCGCCGCCCCGCCGACTACCGCTGGGCCCGCAGCGCCCTCGGTCTCACCACCGTGCTCGGCCTCGCCGGCTTCTGGCTCTACCCGCTCGCACCGCCGCGTCTGATGCCCGGCCTCGGTTTCGTCGACACGATCCACGGCGCCCAGGACTTCACCCGGCCCGACTACGGCGCGATGACCGCGCTCACCAACCAGTACGCGGCCATGCCGTCCCTGCACTTCGGCTGGTCCCTGTGGTGCGGCCTCGTGGCCCTGCTGCTCGCCCGCCGATGGTGGCTGAAGGCCCTCGGCCTGCTGCACCCTGCGCTCACCCTGGTGGTCATCGTCGGCACGGCCAACCACTGGATCCTCGACGCGGCCGGCGGCGCGCTGGTCGTCGGCGCGGGTTTCCTGATCGTGTACGTGCTGTCGGGGCCCCGCCGTACGAAGGAGCCGGAACCTCTCAGCAGCGTGCCGGAGGCTTCCATCCGTACGCCGAGTTGATCCGGTACTCGCCGGGTCCGCCGACTTCCAGCCGTACGAAATCGCCGTCCTGGGCGAGACAGCCGCCGGAGGACGTCAGCCACGGCGAGTACGCGACCTTGATCTTGACCGTGCCCTTCGTGGAAGCCCGGACGAGCAGCGAGGTCTCGTCGGAGCGCACGAGTTCGGCCGGTCCCGACACCAGCGGGGTCGCGTCCCGCACCCGGAAAACCTTCCAGTGCTCGTCCTGCCACACCGGCTCCAGGAAGCCGGGCTCGGCGCGCACCAGCGCGGCCTCCCGCTCGGCGGGCCCGTCCGGGCGCGCGTTCTTCGGCAGCACGACCAGGCCGACCGCCCACCGGTCGAGCCAGGCCTTGTACGCCTCGGGCGAGAAGGCGCCGTCCGGGACACCCGCGCCCGGATACCCGTCGTAGAACAGCGGCCCGCGCTCCACATCGGCCTGTCGGTTCCAGCCCTTGGCCAGGTTGACGTGCGGCGCGAGCAGCACCGACTCGCGGTGGTCGCGGGCCGGTACGACCTCGACCCTGGTGCGGTCCGCGCCCAAGTCGTCCAGTGCGCCGACCAGTCCTTCGGTGTGCTGCGCCCAGGCCGGCACCTTGGTGTAGACGACGATGTCGTCCACCGCCTTCTGCGTCACCCAGTACACGGAGAACACCAAGGTCAGCACGTACGCGCCGCGCTTGATGCGGTCCGCGCGGCGCTGCGGCCCGGTGGCCTTCTCCGGCAGACAGGCGAGCAGCACGGCGGGCGCGATCAGCTGCGCGAACCGCTCCACGTTCGTGCCGATCGGCGAGGCGATCACATACGTGAGGACGACACCGAGCGCGTACACCGCGACGCCCGCCTTCAGCGTCCGCCACTTGCCCGGCGCGACAAGCAGCACGGCCACGCAGAACAGCACGGGCGCGAGGATCCGCCCCCACCCCATGGGCTGCACACCCTCGAACGGGAAGAGCAGCGTCGTCGCCCCGACCACCACGAACGGCGGCAGCAGCAGCGACAGGGCCCGCCCCCAGTCCCGTACGAGCAGGAAGGCCGCACCCACCACGACCAGATAGAGCCCCGCGACCGGCGACCCCATGGTCGCGAGCGCCGCGCACAGCCCCGCCCACCAGATCCGCCGCGCCCCGATCAGGAGCACACACGCGCCGAGCGCGAAGGCGATGCCGAGGGCGAAGGTGGTGCGGCCGGAGATCACGTTGCAGCACAGCGCGTACGCGGTGAGCAGCGCGGGCCACAGCGGGCGGGCGATCCCGGTGCGCACCCACAGCATCCCGCCGAGCCAGCCCGAGGCGAGCCCGGAGAGCAGCGTCACCGTCTTCACGCCGAGCGCGGCCATCAGATAAGGGGAGATCAGGCTGTAGTTGGCGGTGTGCAGACCGCCGTACCAGGAGAGGTTGTACGGGGAGCCCGGATGCTCGGCCACGAAGTCGGCCCAGGCCTGCTGCGCCGCGAGATCCCCGCCGCCCTTCGCGAACACGAACCACCACACCGCGTACAGCGGAAGCAGGGCAAGTGTGGACAGCAGCGGCACCCGGTGGCGGACGTGCCAGACGGCGCGGTCCGCGGTCACGGCGGGCGACCGGGGCGGCGACGGCAGAGCGTCCTGGGCCATGGGCGGCGGCTTTCGGTCCGAAGGGATGGTCGGGGCAACCTCGTAGACGCTAGCCAGCCCCGATCCGTTCAGGCGCCCGACCCCCGGATCCGGGTGATTTGTGCCCTGCCGGAAGCGGCATGGGCGTCATGCCGGAAGTGACATCGACGTCAGGCCGGAAGCGGCATCGCCGTAATAACGGGTTCTACCAGTGACAAGCCCCGTGCAGTGATCTTTTGCGGGCAAGTGCGGTGCAGGAACGGTGGCTGTGCGTGCAAGACCCTTGCGGTGGACGGGTCTCAGTCGTGAGACTGTCCCCGTAACTAGAACGCGTACTAGTTCCTGAGTCAGCTCGAAGAACGGCCCGATGGGTGCCGGGATACACCCACGGACCGCAACCATCACGTGAGAAGAGGGCTCATGGCCGCGGAACCCGTCATCGTCGAAGCAGTACGTTCCCCCATAGGCAAGCGCGGGGGCTCGCTCGCCAATCTGCACCCCGCCTACCTCCTGGGCGAGACCTACCGGGAACTACTGGCGCGCACCGGGATCCAGCCCGACTGTGTGGAGCAGATCGTCGGCGGCACGGTTACGCACGCGGGCGAGCAGTCGATGAACCCCGCCCGCACCGCCTGGCTCACGATGGGCCTGCCGTACGAGACGGCCGCGACGACCGTGGACTGCCAGTGCGGCTCCTCGCAGCAGGCCTCGCACATGACCGCCAACATGATCGCGGCCGGCGTCATCGACATCGGCATCTCCTGCGGCGTCGAGGCCATGTCGCGCGTCCCGCTCGGCTCCGGCTCCAAGCACGGTCCGGGCAAGCCCATGCCGGACGAGTGGAACGTGGACCTGCCCAACCAGTTCGAGGCCGCCGAGCGCATCGCCCGCAACCGGGGCCTGACCCGCGAGAACGTGGACTCGCTCGGCCTGATCTCGCAGGAGCGGGCCGCGATCGCCTGGTCCGAGGAGCGCTTCAAGCGCGAGACCTTCGCCGTACAGGTGCCCACCACCGAGGACGAGCAGCGCGCCGGACAGGGCATGTGGCGGCTCGTCGACCGCGACGAGGGGCTGCGCGACACGTCGATGGAGGCCCTCGGCGGCCTCAAGCCCGTGATGCCCACGGCGGTCCACACCGCCGGCAACTCCTCGCAGATCTCCGACGGCGCGGCCGCGATCATGTGGGCCTCCAAGCGGATGGCCCGCGCCCTGAAGCTCAAGCCGCGCGCCAGGATCGTCGCCCAGGCGCTCGTCGGCGCCGACCCGCACTACCACCTCGACGGCCCGATCGACGCGACGCGGGCGGTGCTCGGCAAGGCCGGGATGTCGCTCAAGGACATCGACCTCGTGGAGATCAACGAGGCCTTCGCGTCGGTGGTGCTGAGCTGGGCGCAGGTCTTCGAGCAGGACCTGGAGAAGGTCAACGTCAACGGCGGCGCGATCGCCCTCGGTCACCCCGTCGGCGCGACCGGCGCCCGCCTGATCACCACCGCACTGCACGAACTGGAGCGCCGCGACAAGGAGTTCGCGCTGATCACGATGTGCGCGGGCGGCGCCCTGGCGACGGGGACGATCATCCAGCGGCTCTGAACACCCGTGCACCGGGGTGTATGTGAGTACACCAAGGGATCCCGGGCGTGCCCGAGCAAGCATCCGGGGGCGCGTCGGATGGGGCCGGACGCTTCGGCGTACGACGATCGCCTCATGACACTTCACGAGGTCGACTCCCGCCGTACACACCGCAGTTCACGCGTGGCGAGGGCCGCCGTCGCCGCCTGTGCGACGGCCGCCCTGGCCGCCACGCTCACCGCGCCGGCCTTCGCCGCCGCCCGGCCCGCGGTCCCGGCCGCGGCCCACCACGGCCGGGGCGCCCTCCTGGCCGTCACGCCCGTCGCGGAGCTCGACAAGGCGGCCGTGTCCGGGCTCCTCACCCGGGCCGGCATCGGCGACGGCACCGTACGGCACGGAGTGCGCGCCTGGCGCCTGACGTACCGCACCGTGGACACGGCAGGCCGCCCCACCACCGCGACCGGACTGCTCACCCTGCCCACCGGCGGCGAGCGGCGGCTCGACCTCGTCGCCGACGCCCACGGCACCATGGTCCACCGCGACTACGCACCCTCGGTCACCGAGGGCTCCGGCAAGCTGTTCTCGTATCTGCACGGCTCGGCGGGCCGGGCCGTCGCCGCACCCGACTACCTCGGACTCGGCAAGGGCCCCGGCACCCACCCGTACATGGACACCCGCTCGGCCGTCACCGCCTCGCTCGACATGCTCAGCGCCGCCCGCACCGCCGCGCAGCGTCTGCACCGGCCGCTCACCGGTGATGTGTACGCGACCGGCTTCTCGCAGGGCGGGCAGGTGACCATGGCGCTCGGCCGCGAGCTGAGCGAAGGGCACTCCCGGGGATTCCGGCTGCGCGCCCTCGCGCCGGTGGCCGGACCGTACGACCTCGTGGGTCAGGAAGTGCCCGCCCTGTACGACGGGCGCGTCAACGACACCAGTGCGCTCTTCTACGTCTCGTACTTCCTGGTCGCGCAGAACCGGCTGCACCCGATCTACAGCCACCCCTCCGAGGCCTTCCGTGCACCGTACGACCAGCGGATCGAGGCCCTCTTCGACGGGGAGCACCGCGAGGAGGACGTCATCGCCCAGCTCCCGAAGACAGTGAAGGAGCTCCTGACACCCGCCTTCTACGAGCGGATGCGGCACCCGGACGGCGCCCTCCTGACCGCCCTCAAGAGCCAGGACGGCACCTGCGACTGGAAGCCGAAGGTGCCGGTCCGCCTGTATGCGTCGGCCGGCGACACCGACGTACCGATCGGCAACGCGCACAGCTGCGCCGCCGACCTCGCCGCGCACGGGGTGCGGGCCCCGGTGCTGGACCAGGGGGACGTGGACCACTTCGGATCGTTCCGCAGCGGTGGGCCGAAGGCGGTGCGCTGGTTCGACCGGCTCGCGAGGTGAGCCCGGCTCCGCGCATGACGAAGCGGCCGCCCCCTTGCGCAGGGGGCGGCCGCTTCGGCGTTCGGTCAGGGTCCGGCTCAGTACCAGTGGTGCTGCTGCCAGAAGTTCCACGCGCCGACCGGGGAGCCGTAGCGGGAGTTCATGTAGTCGAGGCCCCACTTGATCTGGGTGGCCGGGTTGGTCTTCCAGTCGGCACCCGCGGACGCCATCTTCGAGCCCGGAAGCGCCTGGACCAGGCCGTACGCGCCGGAGGAGGCGTTCGTCGCGGTGTGGTTCCAGCCGCTCTCACGGGAGACGATCTGGCTGAACGCGTTGAACTGCGCGGTGTCCGGGATCATCTGCCGGGCGATCGCCTGCGCCGAGCCGGCGGCAGCCGGGGCGGTGGCCGGAGCGGCGGTCACGGTCGCGGCCTGAGCGGGGGCCGCGGCGAAGACCAGACCTGCGGCGGACGCGGCCACGAGGGCGGTGGTGACGGCCTTCTTCGGGGACGCGATGCGGCGGATGCTGGAGATGGACACGCTGGACCTTCCGGTCGGGAACAGGGCAGTCGCAGGCAAGCCGGTACCGCGGGGACGGTGCGGGATGGTTTGCCGGGGCGGGGCCCGAGGGGGCCGCCGTGCCCTGCGACTCCTCCAGAGAACCAGGGCTGTTACGTCGCCGCAATGACCCCTTTTACTAGTTCTCCTCGCATATCGGGCGTTATGGCCCCACTTCTCCCGGACCCCTTGAACCCGCAGGTCAGGGCCGATTTCAGGACCCCTGGGGGAGGGGCCCTGAGGACTACTATCCCGGCTCGTATGTGACCTAGGTCCTGTGCGCGGGGTCACGCGGAGGAGGGTCATTTCTTACGCTGAGCAAGCGATCGCCTACGGTTTCGCAGGCGTTTCCGACGGTTTTGTTACGGCTTCGAAGGCCCCGGAACGGCCTCCGTATCCCCGGTCGGCCCCGTCGAATGTGACCGGCGCCTCGAAGGCGGCCTTGCGGGTGGCCCGGCGCAGGGCCTTGAGGATGGTGGGACCCAGGGCGAGGGTGAGGACCACGGTGATGATGGCGCGGCCCAGGTCCCAGCCCATGGAGGTGGCGAGGCAGTAGGCGAGGTAGCGGGCCAGGTTCTCGTGCACCGGATCCCCCGGGACGAAGGAGATGCCCGAGCTGAGGCCGCCCAGGAGCGGCCACCCGTACAGATTCATGACGAAGCCGTACGCGAACGCGGCGACCGCCCCGTACAGCGCGAGCATCGCCACCTCGGCGCGGCCGCGCAGCCGGTCGGCCCCGGGCAGCAGGCCCGCGCCCATCGCGACCCAGCCCATCGTCATCATCTGGAACGGCATCCAGGGTCCGACCCCGCCCGTGAGCAGCGCGGACGCGAAGAGGGTCACCGAGCCGAGCACGTATCCGAAGCCGGGCCCGAGCACCCGCCCGGCGACGATCATCAGGAAGAACGTGGGCTCAAGGCCCGCCGTCCCCGCGCCCAGGGGCCGCAGCGCGGCGCCCACCGCGGCGAGCACACCGACCATGGCGATGGCTTTGGCGCCGAGCCCGCTCTCGGAGATGGTCGCGAGCACCACGCCCAGGAGAAGGGGGAGCAGCGCGGCGAACAGCCAGGGCGCGTCCTCGGCGTGCGCCACCCCGGACTGCGGGTCGGCGAGCAGCGGCCAGCCGAAGGCGAAGCCCCCCGTCAGGCTGACGAGGACGAGGGCCGCGACGGACTTGGGGCCGAGCCGGACGGCGCGCGCCTGGGCGGTGGTCCGCTCCCGGGCGGTCGTCCGGTTCTGGGCGGTGGTCCGGTTCTGGGCGGTGGTCCGGTCTTGGGCGGTCGTCCGGTCCTGTCCTGCGGCAGTGGTCCGCTTCCGGTCCCGTGCGGTCATCCGATCTCCCCGAGCTCGCGGAGCGCGGTGCGCACCTGCCCGACGGTCAGCCAGGGCAGCGGGGCGAGGATCTTGCCCACCTGCGGCGCGAACGCGGGCGAGGAGACCACGACCTCCTCGGTCGGCCCGTCCGCGACCACCTCGCCCTCGGCGAGGATCACCACGCGGTGGGCGAGCTCGGCGGCCAGCTCCACGTCGTGCGTGGCGAGCACGATGGCGTGCCCGTCGGCGGCCAGGCCCCGCAGGACCGTCACGAGGCGCGCCTTCGCCGCGTAGTCCAGCCCGCGCGTCGGTTCGTCGAGCAGGAGCAGCGGCGGGCGTGCGGTCAGGACGACGGCCAGCGCGAGCGCGAGGCGCTGGCCCTCGGACAGGTCACGGGGGTGGGTGTCGTCCTGAATGCCCGGCAGGAGCTCCTCGACCAGGGCCCGGCAGGTCCCGGCCGCCGCGCCCGCGTCCGCGTCGGCCGCCGTGCACTCGCCGGACACGGTGTCGGCGTACAGAAGATCGCGCGGCTCCTGCGGTACGAGTCCCACGCGCCGGATCAGGTCACGCGGGGCGGTCCTGTGCGGGACGGCGCCGGCGACCTGGACGCTGCCGGAGCTCGGCTGCAGCAGGCCGACGAAGGCGGAGAGCAGGGTGGACTTGCCGGCACCGTTGCGCCCCATGAGCGCGATGGTCTCACCGGGGGAGACGGTGAGGTCCACGCGGCGCAGAGCCTCGATCCGGCCGCGGTGAACGGCGAGGGAGGCGGCCTTGGCGGTGGGGTGGGAGGCCGGGGTGCTGTCGGTGGGTGGGGTGGGGGCGGGCTTGGCGCGTCCCAGGAGGCGGGACAGACCCCTCCCACCCGGGGGCCGAGCCCCTTCAAAGCTACCGCCCCCCACCGACAACTCCCCGCCGCCTGTGGACAACTCCGTGCCTGTGGACAACTCCGTCCCGGCCGCGCGACGCGTCACCCCTCCGGGCAACGGCGGCGTCACCCCATCCGCCGACGGCGGCGTCACCCCTCCAGGCAACGGCGGCCTCACCCCACCAGACATGGGCGGCGTCACCCCACCCGGCGAGGGCGGCGTCACCCCCGCCAACCGCTCCCGCAGGGAAGCGGCCCTGCGCCGCGCATCCCGCACCGTCAGCGGCAGCGGTGACCAGCCCGTCAGCCGGCCCAGGCCCACCACCGGCGGGAACACGGGGGAGACGGCCATGATCTCGGCGGGCGTGCCCACGACAGGGGCCTCGCCCGAGCCGGGAAGCAGCACCACCTGGTCCGCGTACTGCACGACCCGCTCCAGACGGTGCTCCGCCATCAGGACCGTCGTGCCGAGGTCGTGCACCAGGCGCTGCAGCACCGCGAGCACCTCCTCCGCGGCCGCCGGGTCGAGCGCCGAGGTCGGCTCGTCGAGCACGAGCACCTTCGGGTGCGGGGTGAGCACCGAACCGATCGCGACCCGCTGCTGCTGGCCGCCCGAGAGCGTGGCGATCGGGCGGTCGCGCAGCTCCGCGAGCCCGAGCAGATCGAGGGTCTCCTCGACCCGGCGGCGCATCACGTCCGGCGCGATGCCCAGCGATTCCATCCCGTACGCGAGCTCGTCCTCGACCGTGTCCGTGACGAAGTGCGAGAGCGGGTCCTGGCCCACGGTGCCGACCACGTCGGCGAGTTCGCGGGGCTTGTGCGTACGCGTGTCGCGCCCCGCGACCGTGACCCGCCCGCGCAGGGTGCCGCCCGTGAAGTGCGGGACGAGCCCGCTGACCGTGCCGAGCAACGTCGACTTGCCGACACCGGACGGGCCGACGAGCAGCACCAGTTCGCCCTCGGGGACCGTGAGGTCGACCCCGCCGATGGTGGGTGACGCGGCGCCGTCGTACGTCACCGAGACATCCTCGAAGCGGATCATGAGGCTTCCTTCCGTCGAGGACCTTGTACGGGACCGGTGGCACGGGCTTCGGCCGGAGCAGGCGCAGAAGCCCGGGGCGGGGCGGGCGCGACGAAGGCCGGCAGCAGCCCGATCAGCACGGACGCCGCCGGCCACAGGGGCAGTTCGGGTGCGGTCGGCGGTACGACCCCGGGGTGCAGGGCCGCCGGATCCGCCGACGCCGCCGCGATCATCAGGGCCGCGACCGCCACACCCGAGGCCGACACCAGCCAGGCCCGCAGATCCCACCGGTCCGGCCGGTAGCGGGTGCGCAGCGACCGCTTGCCGCCCAGCCACAGGCCGACAAGGGCCAGGGCGAGCCCGCCGAGGAGTACGGGAAGTCCGAAGCCCGCGCCCTGGGCGGCGAGCAGCCCGTACGTACCGGCGCACACCCCGGCCAGACCGCCGAGCGTGCACACCGCGGTCAGCCGGCGTACGGGAGCGGGGACATCGGCGCTGCGTCCGTAACCGCGTGCGTCCATCGCGGCTGCGAGCGCCACCGACCGCTCCAGCGCGCCCTCCAGGACGGGCAGCCCGACCTGGGCGAGCCCGCGGATTCCCTTGTCCGGACGGCCGCGCAGCCTTCGTGCCCGCCGCAGCCGCTGCAGATCCACGAGGAACTGCGGCGCGAACGTCATCGCCACGACCACCGCGACCCCGGCCTCGTACAGCGCGCCGGGCAGCGACTTGAGCAGCCGGGCCGGGTTGGCGAGCGCGTTCGCGGCGCCGATGCAGATCAGGAGCGTGGCCAGCTTCAGACCGTCGTACAGCGCGAAGAGCAGGCCTTCGGCGGTGACCTTGCCGCCGAGCCGGATGCCCTGCGCCCAGTCGGGCAGCGGCACTTCGGGCAGCCGGAACAGCACCGTCGAGCCGGGGATGGGCGAGCCGAGGACCACCGCGAAGACCAGCCGGATCGCGAGGACTAGCAGACCGAGCTTGATGAAGGCCCCGTACGAACGGGCCCACGGCGCGTCCGTACGGCGCGCCGCCACCACATAGCCCGCGACCGCGACCAGGAGGCCGAGCAGGAGCGGGTTCGTGGTGCGCGACGCGGCCGTGCCCAGGCCGAGCGCCCACAGCCACCAGGCGCCGGGGTGCAGCGCGTTGGCGCGCGTGGCGACGGGGGCGGCGAGCCTTCCCCGAACTCTCGACCTGGTCCGGGCAGGGGAGGCCCCGCTGCGCGCGGCGGCGCCGTTCGAGCTCATGTCTCAGCCCCTGCGGCGGCGGGCCTGCCAGATCGCTGCCACGCCGAGCACGAGCACCGCGGCCAGGCCGGCGAGCAGTCCGACGGACGGGCCGCCGTCGTCGTCCGCGTTCTCGGACGCGGCGGGTGCGCCGGTCCGGTCCGACGAGCCCGCGTCGGACATCTGCTCACCGCAGCCGGACTTCGGATAGCCGGAGATCGCGCAGAGCAGCGCGTTGCTGTCGTAGCGCAGCGGCTTGGCAACCGCGGCGAGTGCGTCGGCCGATGTGCCGTCCTCGGCGATCTGCGCACAGGCGGTACGGGCCTTCGGCGGGGTCTCGCCGGACGGTGCGTCCTCGCCGGTGCCGAAGTCGATGACGAGCGCGATCCGCTTCTGCCCGTCCTTCTTCTCCGTACCGGCGCAGATGGCGGCGAAGTCGGCGGCCCCGCGCGGCTCGGCGGCGTCGGCGGAGTCCTCGCTCACGGCGAACCGGAAGCCCTCCACATCGCCGTCCGAGGGCTTCGCGGTCGCGGGACCCTGCGTGGCGTAGGCCCAGGCACCCTGGTCGTTCTTGAACCAGAACGACCAGTAGCGGTACGCGTCCGCCTGCGCGGGAGCCGCGAACAGCACGGCGAGCACCGCTCCCACGAGGAGAGCGATGCCGCCGCGCCGGAGCGTGCTCACAGGCTGTTCTTCTTGCGGCCGCTGATCAGGAAGCCGACGCCGACGCTGGCGACGAAGAAGACGCCGATGATCCACCAGACGTTCATGGACGAGGAGTCCTCGTCCTTCTTCTCGTCCTTCGCGGCGGCCGACTCGGCCTTCTCGGGAGCCGGGCCCATGGCGTTCAGGGCGGTGACGAGGTCGGTGCCGCCGAAGTCCTTCGGGTCGGCGCCGGCCGCGTGCGCGGCGAAGATCAGCTGGGAGTAGGCGGCGGGGGAGCCGGACTGCTCGGCCCAGGCGGCACCGTTCTTCTCCAGGTACTCCAGGGGCTTCTTCGCCTGGTCGGTCAGACCGGCCGCGGACAGGGCCACGACGGAGTCGGCGGTGTTGCCGTAGTCGGGCTGGTCCTCGGCGCCGGGCATGGAGGACGTGAGGTAGCCGTCCTTGGCGAGGGTGTCGGCGAGGTACGCGGCACCGATCTGAGCGGCGGCCTTGGCATCGGCGGCCTTGGCGCACTTGACCGGCTCGGACTTGGCCGCGGCCTTCACGACCAGGCCCTGCTCCAGACCGCCGAGGACACCGGCGGCGGTGGCGTCGGCGTTCGGGGCGAGCTTGCCGGTCTTCATGTCCGCGAGACCGAAGGCGCCCTTGCCTTCGGCGCAGTCCATGGAGAGGGCGACCAGGGCGTCGGCCGGGGCCTTGTCCTTCTGGGACTTCACCTCGGCCGGGTTCTGGCCGGCCGCCTTGAGCGCGCCGACGACGAGGGAGGTGGAGTTGGCGTCGGAGGGCAGGCCCGGGTTGTAGCCCCAGCCGCCGTCCTCGTTCTGCACGGAGCGGAGCCACTCCACGGACTTCTTGACCTCGGCGTCGTGGCCGCCGAGCGCGGCGAGCGCCTGGATCGCGGAGGCGGTGGAGTTGGAGTCGACGACTGTCTTGGCGTCGCAGGCCTTCGAGGGGTCCTCGCGGAACGCGGCGTACGAACCGTTGTCGCAGGCCTGCCCGGTCAGCCAGTCCACGGCCTTGGCGGCGGGCTTCACTCCGACGGTGTCCTGGGCGAGCAGCGCGTACGACTGGCGGAAGACGCCGTCGTACTTCGGGTCCGTCTTGCCGTACAGGCCCGAGGGCAGGTTCGCGGGAGGCGCGGTGTCGGCGGTCGCGACGGGGGCGGCGGCCATGCAGAGCATGGTGGCGGCGGCCAGTGTGGCGGCGCTGCGGCGGGCGTTCATGAACGGACGGTGCCTCTCCTGCTGGGCCGGGCACGGGCCGCTTGAGGCACCGGGCTCCGGATCCGTATACCTCGACGGTCCCGGTCGCCGGTGGTTTCGGCGACTGGAGCCACGCACGCCGCTCTGCGGAGCATTCCGGCTCGCCGGTCCTTGTGGGCCGGCACACGGTTGCGGGTCAGCGCCGGGTTCGCACCGGCTTCCCTCCGTACGGGCGTGGTGATTGCGCCGCCTACTGTACCGGCCGGTCAGGTGGGGCGGTTTCGTCGTCGGGTGCGGCTGCGGTGGGGGTGCGGGTGGGGCGCCTGCGGCGGGCTGGTTTCCCCTGCCCGCCCCTTCCCGGCTGTGACATGTGCGGCTCCACCGCGTGGGGGGCTGCGCCCCGGACCCCATGTGCGGAGCCCCCAGGGTGGGTGGGACCGCGGGGGCTTCGCCCCCTGCACCCCCGCATCCGCACTTCGTGCGGATCTGCTCAAACGCCGCAGGGGCTGGTTACGGGCTGACGTACCGCACCGGGTCCGAGCCCTCCACGACCTCCGCATGCCCCAGCTTCACCAGGCGTCGCAGGTGGGCCTCCGCCTCCGATACGGCGATGTTCTTCGAGCCGTACGGGATCTGGTCCCAGGGGCGGTTCCACTCCATGCGGACTGCCAGGTCCCAGGGCGTCAGCGGCTCGGCGAGGAGGCGGCGCAGGTCCGCGAGGCGTTCCTCGTGGTGGTCGAGGAGCTGGCGGACGCGGGCGGCCGCGTCCGTGAAGGCGTACTGGTGGGCCGGCAGGACCTCCGCGACGCCGAGGCGTCCGATGCGCTCCAGGGAGTCGAGGTAGTCCCCGAGCGGGTCGGCGACCGTTTCCTCGGACGGGTCCTCGTACAGGCCGATGTGCGGGGAGATCTCGGGGAGCAGGTGGTCGCCCGAGAAGAGCCGCCCGTTTCCGGCCAGGCCCGAGGGGTGGTCCTCCTCCAGGTGCAGGCATACGTGCCCGGGGGTGTGACCCGGCGTCCAGATCGCGCGCAGCCGGCGGCCGGCCAGGTCGAGGAGCTCGCCCGGGGTGATGTCCCGGTCGGGGAGCGCCGAGTTGAGGCCCGGCACCGTGCGCATACGGCCGGACTCGCGGGCCGCGTGGATGGGCGCGAGGTGCTCCTCGGGCGCGCCGGCCGTGGTCAGCTTCGCGGTGATGTAGTCCAGCCACTGGCCCGGGACCTGCTCGCGCGTGCGCCGTACGACATGGGTGTCGGCGGGGTGCATCGCGATCCACGCGCCGGACGCCTCCCGCACCTGGCCCGACAGGCCGTGGTGGTCGGGGTGGTGGTGGGTGATCACCACGCCGTGAATGTCCTTGATGTCCGTGCCGAGCGCGGCCAGACCCGCGACCAAGGTGTCCCAGGACTCGGGGTCGTCCCAGCCCGTGTCGATGAGGACCGGGCCGCGGTCGGTGTCGAGGAGGTGGACGAGGGTGTGGCCGAGGGGGTTGTCCGGGATCGGCACCTTGAGCGACCAGACCCCGCCGCCGTGCTCGGTCACCTGCGTCATGGAAGTGCCGCCTCTCGTTTGGCCGAACCCCGACCACTATAACTAGAACTAGTTTCAGTAGTAGCCCAAGTCATCCATCCGAAGCCCTGGTTGGAGCTCTCGACTCCTCTAACTAGAACTGGTATCAGTTCGGGAAGCCAAAGTCTGAAACGGTGTCAGGAACCGCCCCGCAGGAGGCAGTCGGCCATGACCGAGCTCGTGGAACACGGAAAGCTGTTCATCGGCGGGGAGTTGATCGACCCCGTCGGCAAGGACGTCATCGAGGTGATCTCCCCGCACACCGAGGAGGTCATCGGCCGGGTGCCGCACGCCGCCCAGGGCGATGTCGACCGCGCGGTCGCCGCCGCGCGCAGGGCCTTCGACGAGGGCCCCTGGCCCCGGATGAGCCTCGACGAGCGGATCGAGGTCATCACCAAGATCAAGGACGCGATCCTCGTGCGGCACGAGGAGATGGCCCGTCTCATCAGCTCCCAGAACGGCACGCCCTACACCTCCAGTGTCATGGTGCAGGCCCTCGCCTCGATGATGGCCTGGGACGCGGCCATCGCCAACGCCCGCAACTTCTCGTACGAGGAGCGTCGCGACGGCATCCTCGGCAAGATCATCGTGCGGCGCGAGCCGGTCGGTGTCGTCGCCGCCGTGATCCCGTGGAACGTCCCGCAGTTCACCGCGGCCGCCAAGCTCGGCCCCGCGCTGCTCGCCGGCTGCACGGCGGTGCTCAAGCCGTCGCCCGAAGCGCCCCTGGACTCCTACATGTTGGCGGAGATCGCCAACGAGGCGGGGCTGCCCGAGGGTGTTCTCTCGGTGCTGCCCGCCGACCGCGAGGTCAGCGAGTACCTGGTCGCGCACCCGGGCGTGGACAAGGTCTCCTTCACCGGATCCGTCGGCGCCGGCAAGCGCGTCATGGAGGTCTGCGCCCGCAACCTCACCCGCGTGACCCTGGAGCTCGGCGGCAAGTCCGCGGCCGTGATCCTGCCGGACGCCGACGCGGAGACCGCGGTCAAGGGCATCGGCCCCTTCGCCTGGATGATCAACGGGCAGGCCTGTGTGGCCCAGACCCGCATCCTCGTCCCGCAGTCCCGCTACGACGAGTTCGCCGACGCCTTCGCCGCGTACGCCGGTGCGCTCAAGGTCGGTGACCCGCTCGACCCGGCCACCGAGCTCGGCCCGCTGGTCGCCAAGCGCCAGCAGCAGCGCTCCCTCGACTACATCCGGATCGGCCAGGAGGAAGGCGCCAAGATCCTCACCGGCGGCGGGCGTCCGGCCGGGATCGACAAGGGCTGGTACGTGGAGCCGACGCTCTTCGGGGGCGTGGACAACTCGATGCGGATCGCCCAGGAGGAGATCTTCGGACCGGTCATCTGCCTGCTGCCGTACGGCGACGAGGCCGATGCCGTGAAGATCGCCAACGACTCGGACTACGGTCTGAGCGGCAGCGTCTGGACCGCGGACACCGAGCACGGCATCGACATCGCCCGCCAGGTGCGCACCGGCACGTACTCCGTGAACACCTTCAGCCTCGACATGCTCGGCCCCTTCGGCGGCTACAAGAACTCCGGCCTCGGGCGCGAGTTCGGGCCCGAGGGGTACGGCGAGTACTTCGAGAACAAGATGATCCACCTGCCGAACGGCTACGAGGGGTGAGTGCCTGATGGGAGACCGCTGGCACGTCGAGGTCGACCGGGGTGTGTGCATCGGCTCGGGTATGTGCGCGACCAACGCCCCGGAGGGTTTCCGCCTCGACTCCGCACGCCAGTCGCACCCCAAGGAGTCCGAGACGGATGCGAACGAGGAGATCCTCGCGGCGGCCGAAGGCTGCCCGGTGGAGGCGATCACACTGACGCTCCTCGGCTCCGGGGAGGCGGTGTTCCCGCCCGAGGACTGACCGGTCACGACAAACGGCGCAAGGGGCTCCTCATGGAGGGGCCCCTTGTTCCGTGTCCGGCTGCCTCGTCATCAACTCCTTTTGCCACCACGGGAGTTACCCATGCGTTCGTCACGGTGCCGTCGTGACAAACGCGACTTACCCCCGTCCGGGGCGGCGTGGAAATCTCGTTGCCACGCCGCAGGAGGGGGCTCGGGATGGACAAGCGCTACGAGGTGTTCTGCCTCGCGGACCGGTACTTCTACGAGACACCGGACCGGATCACCTCGCGTGCAGGCTCCGTCCCGCTGTACGAGGCGGCCCGCAGGCCCGCACCCGAGGGCTGGCGCCGCGAGAGCGCGGGGGACTGGCTGCACCTCGACCCCGGCACCCGCGACCGGCCCCGGCAGGGCTGGAAGGTGCATGTCTCGGCCTGCCTCGACAACGCCGAGAAGACCGCGGCCGTGGTCTGGGACTACTGCGTGCCGCGCGGACTGCCGTTCAAGTTCGTGCCCGGGCCGCACGCGCTGCATCTGCGCAACTCCAAGTACGCGCAGCGCGGTTCGAGCGGCAAGTTCGTCACCGTCTATCCGAAGGACGAGGCCGAACTGGCCGCGGTCCTGCGGGATCTGGACGAGCTGCTCGGCGGTCGGCCGGGCCCGTACATCCTGACGGATCTGCGGTACGCGGACGGCCCGCTCTACGTCCGCTACGGCGCGTTCGTGCAGCGGCACTGCGTCGGCGAGGGCGGCCGGCTCGTGCCCGCGATCGAGAACGCCGAGGGCGCCCTCGTGCCCGACCGCAGAGAGCCCGTGTTCCGGCTGCCCGAGTGGGTGGAGCTGCCCGCGTTCCTGCGCCCGCACCTCGACGCCCGCAACGCGTCCACCGTCACCGGCCTGCCGTACCGCATCGAGAAGGCGCTGCACTTCTCCAACGGCGGCGGGGTGTACGCGGGCACCGACACCCGGACCGGGGAACAAGTGGTCCTGAAGGAGGCGCGGCCGCACGCCGGTCTCGCCGCCGACGGGGCGGACGCCGTGTCCCGCCTGGAGCGGGAGCGGGCCGCCCTTGAGCGGCTCGGCGGGCTCGGTGTCGCGCCCGGTTTGCGCGACTGGTTCGAGGTCGACGGCCACCGCTTCCTCGTCATGGACCATCTGCCGGGCACCACCCTCAACTCCTTCTTCGCGCGCCGCCATCCGCTGCTCGCCGTCGAGCCCGACCCCGGGGCGGTCGCGGACTACACGCGCTGGGCGCTCGGCATCCTGCGCGAGGTGGAGCGGGCCGTCGACGCCGTGCACGGGCGCGGGCTCGTCTTCAACGACCTGCACATGTTCAACATCATGGTCGGCGAGGACGAACGCACCGTGAGACTCCTGGACTTCGAGGCCGCGACCCCGGTAGAGGAGCACCGCGGGCAGGCCATCGCCCACCCCGGGTTCCTCGCGCCGGCCGACCGCAGCGGCTTCGAGGTCGACCACTATGCGCTCGCCTGCATGAAGATCGCGCTGTTCGTGCCGATGACGACGCTGCTCGCCGTGGACCGGGGCAAGGCGGCACACCTGGCGGAGATCGCCCGCGCCCAATTCCCGGATGTGCCAGGGGAGTTTCTCGACGAGGCGGTACGGGTGATCGAGGGGCCGGACGCGCCGTCCCGTATCCCCGCCGAACCCGCCGCGGGCGACTGGCCGCGCATCCGTGACGCGCTCGCCGCGGCGGTCCTCGCGTCCGCCACACCTGAACGCCAGGACCGCCTCTACCCCGGCGACATCGCACAGTTCGCCGACGGCGGCGGGCTCGGGCTCGCGCACGGCGCGGCAGGGGTCCTGTACGCGCTCGCCGAGACCGGCTGCCCGCGCCACGAAGAAGGTGAGCGGTGGCTGCTCGAACGCACCGAACCGCCGCCCGACGGCACACCGCTCGGCCTGTACGACGGCCTCGCCGGGGTCGCGTACGTACTCGACAAGCTCGGCCACACCGAACGCGCCCTGGACCTGACCGGCCGCGTGCTCGGCGAGAACTGGCGCCGGCTCGCCCCCGATCTGCACGGCGGCCTCGCGGGACTCGGCCTCGTACTCGACCGGCTCGCCGTCCACCGGCCGGCCCTGCGCGAACTCGCCCTGGAAGCGGCCGACATCGCGGCCGCGCGGCTGCCCGTGCCGCGCGCCGGACTCCTGCGCGGCTCCAGCGGACCCGCGCTGCTCTTCCTGCGCCTTTACGAGTCCACGCGGGACCCCGCGTTCCTCGACCGGGCCGCGGCGGCCCTGCGCGCCGACCTCGCGCGCTGCGTGACCGATGCGTCCGGTGCGCTCGTCGTCGACGAAGGCGTCCGCACCATGCCGTATCTGGGCGCGGGCAGTGTCGGGATCGCGGCGGTGCTCGACGAGTACCTCGTGCACCGCGCCGACGAGGAGTTCGCCCGGGCGCGGGCGGCCGTCGCGCCCGCGGCCCGGCTGCGCTACTACGCACAGCCCGGACTGTTCAACGGGCGGGCCGGCATGGTCTGGCACCTCGCCCGCAGCGGGGCACCCGCAGAACAGCTGGCCGCGCAGACCGCCGGGCTCGACTGGTACGCCATGGCCTACGAGGGCCACCGCGCCTTCCCCGGCGACCAGATGCTGCGCCTGTCCATGGACCTCGCGACCGGCACGGCCGGCTGTCTGCTCGCGCTGGGCGCGGCGCAGGGGGCGAGCCTGCCGTTTCTGCCCAACCGCCGTGCCGCGTGCGGTGGTTCACGGACCGCAGCCCCACCGCCGCCCGTGGAGGCGGCCCCGACGCCGCTCGCGGAGGCGGCCCCACAGACGGCCCGGACCAGGGCCGAACAGGCCCGTGCGTGACATCACCGCGTACGGGCGGCACGCCGCATCAACGTCCCCAGCGGGTCCGCGCACCGCGGGCCCCGACATCAAGGAGAGACCATGGCCCTTCTCGACCTGCAGAGCATGGACGTCCCCCAGCCGCAGACCGACGGCGGCGGCGGTGGTGGCGACCTCAGCAGCGCGAGCCTGCTCCTGTGCGACAAGCACAGCTCGCACAGCACGCTGCTCTGCCTGTGACCGGATCCGCTCCGGTCCGTCTGTGATCCGGCCCGTGCGGACCGGTGACGCGTGGAGCCGCTTCGGCTCCTGACCGGCCGGCACCGTACGCGCAGGCCCCGGGCGACGCGTGACCAGCGCGCCCGGGGCCACCTCGGTTCCGCGAGGTGTGCCCGGGTCACCCCCACCTCTTCCAGGAGGCCTGCTCCCATGCCGCAACGCCCCTCCCCGCACACCCTGTTGAAGCAGGGGCTGAGGCAAGGGGCCGGGCTCGCCGCGCTCGTACTGCTGTGCACGCTGGCCGCCGCGGCGGCCACCCTCGCGCTGCCCGCCGCGCTCGGCCGCGCCTTCGACGCCGTTCTGACCGGCAAGGACGCCACCGGTCCCGTCCTTGAATGCGGGCTGCTGCTCGGTGCCGCGGCCCTCTTCGCCGCCCTGGACGCGCTGTCCACCGCGGCGCTCGGCGCCCGCACCACCGCGCGGCTGCGCACCCGCACCCTGCGCCACGTCCTGGCCGCGGGCCCCCAGGCGGCCGAACGCCTCGGCCCCGGCGACCTCGTGGCCCGGCTCGTCGGCAACGCCGCCCAGGCCGGCGCCGCCCCCGCCACCGCGGTCGCGCTCGCCGCGGGCGCGCTCCTTCCGGTGGGCGCGCTCATCGCGCTGGTCCTCACCGACTGGACCACTGCGGTGGCGTTCGTGGTGGGGATGCCGCTGCTCGCCCTGCTGCTCCGCCTCTTCGTACGGGCCTCCGGCGACAGCAGTTCGGGCTACCTGGCCGCGCAGGGGCTGATCGCCGGGCGGCTCGTCGAGGCCGTACGGGGCGCCCGTACGGTCGCCGCGGCGGGCACCCGCGACCGCGAGGCCGCCCGTATCCTCGCGCCGCTGCCCGAGCTGCGCCGCCAGGGCCTGCGCATGTGGCGGGTCCAGGGCCGCTCCACCGCACAGGCCGCCACGCTCCTTCCGCTCCTTCAGCTCAGCGTGCTCGCGGTGGCCGGACTGCGGGTGGCCGCCGGGGAGTTGAGCGTGGGCGGGCTGTTCGCGGCGTGGCGCTATGCGGTGCTCGCGACCGGGATCGGCGCGTTCGTCGGCCAGGTGAACGCACTCGTGCGGGCCCGGCGCGCCGCGGACCGGCTCCAGGAGGTGCTCGCCCTGCCGGCTCCGGCGTACGGATCTTCACAACTCCCTTCTGGAATAGGTCGGTTGGAATTCAGGAATGCGGTCCTGCGGCGGGGTGGCCGCACTGTCCTGAACGTTGCGGCGCTCTCGCTGCCCGGTGGCTCCGTCACCGCTGTCGTGGGCCGTTCCGGCAGCGGCAAGTCCTCCCTCGCGGCGCTCGCCGGACGCCTCGACGACCCCGACGCGGGGACCGTGCTGCTCGACGGAATCCCGTTGCCCGCCCTCTCCCATGACGCGCTGCGCACCGCGGTCACCCAGGCCTTCGCCCGCCCCGAGCTGGTCGGCGCCACCGTCCACGACACGATCGCCCTCGGGATGCGCGATCCGGGGCAGGCGCGGGTCGTCCAGGCCGCGCGCGAGGCCTGCGCGCACGCCTTCGTCCGCCGGCTGCCGGCGGGCTACGCCACGCCCTGCCCGTCCGCCCCGCTCTCCGGCGGCGAACGCCAACGCCTGGGCCTGGCACGCGCGTTCACCCGCCCCGGCCGACTCCTGATCCTCGACGACGCGCTCTCGGGCCTGGACTCCGCCACGGCGGCCCAGGTCGGCGAAATCCTCTTCCACCCGTCCCCGTCCCGCGCCCGCCTCGTCGTGGCCCACCGCCCGGTCACGGCCGCCCGCGCGGACCGTGTGGTGTGGCTTGAGGAGGGCCGGGTGCGGGCAGTGGGCCCGCATGCCGTGCTGTGGCGGGATCCGGCGTATCGGGGGGTGTTCGGGGATGAGGGGTAGGGGGTGGGGGCGGCGGGTCCGGGCGGAGGGCGTGGAGCGTTCGGCTCGGGCGGAGGGCGCGGCGCCGCGGCGTGCTGTGGCGGAGGGCGTGGCGGCGCACGCGGCGGAGGGTGCGACGCCGCACGAGGTGGCCGGCCCAGGACCCTCCACCAGCGAGACCTCCGCCGCCGAGCCTTGCGGCGCCGCACCCTCGGCCCACGAGCCCTCGGCCCACGAGCCCTCCGCCGCCCACACCCCCTCCTCTGGCGACCCCTCCACCCCCCACCCCCCAGGCCTCGCCCGCCCGGCAGCCCGATTTCTCGGCGCCCACCGCCGTGACCTGGTGTTCCTCGCCCTCTGGTCGCTGCTCGAAGCGGGGCAGACCTGGCTGCTCGGGTACGCGCTCGCGCGGGCGCTCGACGACGGGTTCCTGGCCGGGGAGAACACGACGGGGATCGGCTGGCTCGCCGTGGCCGGCGGGTCCGTCGCCGTCGCCGCGTACGGGACGGGGCGGGTCTACCGGTGCGTGGCCGCGCTCGTCGAACCCGCCAGGGACGCGCTCGTACGCCGGGTCGTGCGCCGCGCCCTCGACGCCCCCGACGACGCCGCCGTCTCCCGCCTCACCCACCAGGTCGAGATCGCCCGGGACACCCTCGCCGGACTGATTCTCGTCCTGCGCTCCTTCGTGTTCACCGCGATCGGCGCGCTCGCCGGCCTCTTCGTGCTCGCGCCCGAACTGCTCCTCGTCGTGGCGCCCCCGCTGGCGGCCGGACTCGTCCTGTTCGCCGCGACCCTGCGCCCGCTCGCCCGCAGCCAGGAGCGCTTCCTCGCCGCCGACGAGACCGTGTCCGCCGAACTCGGCCGTGCCGTAGGAGGGTTGCGGGACATCCGCGCGGCCGGCGCCGAACGCCGCGTCGCCGCAGCCGCCGCCGGACCCGTGGACGCCGAGCGCGCCGCCGCCGAGTCCGTCGCCCGCTGGGCCGGAGTGCGTGTGCTCTCCGTCTCCGTCGGCGGCCGGCTGCCCATCCTGCTGCTCCTGGTCACCGCGCCCTGGCTGCTTCGCCAGGGCGTGAGCCCGGGCGTACTCGCCGGCGCCCTCGTCTACCTCACGCAGTCCCTGCTGCCCGCTCTGCAGGCTCTGATGGAAGGCCTCGGCACCACCGGCTCGCGCCTCTTCGTCGTCCTGCGCCGCCTGCTCGCCGAGCCCGCCGCGACGCCGCCGGTACGGGTCACGGCGCCCCCGGACCCGTATGCCATCGGCCTGAGCCAGGTCACCTTCGGGTACGGGCCGCAGGCCGAACCCGTCCTGAACGGCATCGACTTGGAGGTGCCCGCCGGCGCGCACCTCGCGGTCGTCGGGCCCAGCGGCAGCGGCAAGTCCACGCTCACGGCGCTGATCGCGGGGCTGCTCGCGCCCGGCGGGGGAGAGGTGCGGGCGCTCGCCGACCGGGTGCTCGTGCCACAGGAGGCGTATGTCTTCTCGGGGACCGTACGGGAGAACCTCGCGTATCTGTGCCCGCGACCACCCGCCGACACGGAGATCCTCGCGGCCGCCGAGCGGATCGGCTCGGCCGAACTCACCCACCGTATGGGCGGGTTGGACGCGCAGGCCGATCCGGCGGCGCTCTCGGCGGGCGAACGCCAGCTGCTCGCCCTCACCCGCGCGTATCTGGCCCCGGCCCGCCTGGTCCTCCTGGACGAGGCGGCGAGCGAGCTCGATCCGGCCGCCGAACTCCGCGCCGAGCGCGCGTTCCGCGGCCGCCCCGACACGACCCTGGTGGTCGTGGCCCACCGCGCGGGCGCGGCCGCACGGGCCGACCTCGTCCTCGACCTCGACACGGCGGCCGGGAGGCTCACGCACCAAGCCGGCTCCGGGTCTGCCCGCCCGAGCCCTCCGCCGGCGAACTCGACCCCGGCGGCTGCGAGTTCGGCCTCATCAGCCGCGAGTTCGGCCCCGGTCCCTGTGGTGCGTTCAGACCCAGCCCTCCCCCTGTGAGATCCGGATCGCGTCCACCCGATTGCGGGCCCCCGTCTTGCGGGTGATCGCCGCCATGTAGTTGCGGACCGTCCCGCGCGACAGATGCAGACTCAGGGCGATCTCTGCGATCGACGCCCCGCGCGCCGCGAGCGAAAGCACGCTCAGCTCCCGCTGCGTCAGCGGCATCTCCGCGGCCTTGAGGAAGCCGAAGCCGAGCGTCTCGTCGACGAACCGTTTCCCCGCGGTGACCTCCCGGATCGCCCTGACCAGCTGATCCGGCGTGCCCGCCTTGTCCACGTAACCCGCCGCCTGCGCCTCGGCCGCGCGGCGGATCAGCCCCGGGCGCTGCGCACTGGCGAGCACGACGAGCCGGCAGGTCGCAGGTCTGCCGGCGGATGCGCGCAGATCGGCCAGTGGAGCGAGCCCGTACGAGTCCGAGCAGTCGAGATCCGCCACGCACACATCGGGCCGCAGGGCACGCGCCCGGGCCGCGGCCGAGGGCCACGCCGTATGGACCACCTCCAAGTCGGGTTCGCGGTCGAGCCGTTCGGCGAGCACCGACCGCAGCAGACAGGTGTCGTGCACCAGAAGTACCCGGATCAACGTTGTCGCCCCTCCAGCTCCCCGCACACCGGTTGCTTCCTGCAGAGCCCGCGAACGGACCGGTTTGTACGCCCGGGTTTGCTCAGAGGGCTCTCAGCGCGCAATCCATTGAACCGGCGCCCCCGCCGCGACGGGGGCGGAGAACCGGCCAAGCGGGAGCACGGGGGCGCACGTGCGACCTGCCGCGCGACGGACGCATGCGCACCGCGGAACGGTCGCCGGACCTTCATCGGCCCGTCACGTCGTGGTCGAAGGGCGTCCTTTGCGCAGGTGACCGGGACGGCGTGGAGACACGGCCCGTGACGTGCGCGTCAGGCCGGCTCGTCCATCGTCAGATCGATCAGCTTGCACACCGTCTCGATGTCGATCTTCACCTGGGCGATCGAGGCCCGGCCCGAGAGCCAGGTGATCAGGGCGGAGTGCCAGGTGTGCTCGATGACCCGGACCGCGGAGAGCTGCTGTGCGGTCGGCTCGTCGAGCCCCATCGCGTCGAGGATGATCGCCGTGGTCAGGCGCGAGACGGTGTCGACCTCGGGGCTCACCGAGCGGTCCGCGAAGGTCAGGGCGCGCACCATCGCATCGGCGAGATGCGGCTCGCGCTGCATCGCGCGGAAGGCCCGCATCAGCGTCTCCGCCACGCGGTCGGCCGCCGTGTCACCGGCCGGCGGGCGCTTGCGGATCGTGCCGTGCATGTGCTGGAGCTGGTCCTGCATCGTGGCGACCAGGAGGTGCACCTTCGACGGGAAATAGCGGTAGAGCGTGCCCAGGGCGACCTGGGAGGACTCGGCGACCTCGCGCATCTGCACCGCGTCGAATCCGCCCCGGCTGGCCAGCTGGGCGCTCGCGTGCAGAATGCGGCGACGGCGTGCTTCCTGACGCTCTGTCAGGGCTGGGGTCGCTGGATCCGATTCCTTGGCTTCCGCTGTCATCTGTCCCGTTCCGCGTTCCATGTCCGGCTGGGTGGGGGAGCCCCGGGAGGGCCACAGCATGGCAGGGGCCCCGTCGTGGCGCGAATCACCTGATCCAGGCCTTCCGGTCTGCTTACCTGCCGGTAAATTCGATGCTCTTCGAGCGATCAAGTCTGAAACTTGTTCTAGGTTAGCGTCCCGGCGTAATCTCGCGGGCAATGCAGTCAGAAGGGGGCCGTGAGTGACCGCTGAGGCCATGGAGGCGGGCCCCGCGGGCCCTGACGCGGCCACGAGTACGGTCGGTGACCGGCCGCGCACCGTCGAGCACCCGGGCGGCGGCGACAAGCCGCTGAGGATCGCGCTCCTCACCTATAAAGGGAACCCGTTCTGCGGCGGCCAGGGTGTCTACGTACGGCATCTCTCGCGCGAGCTCGCCCGGCTCGGCCATGACGTCGAGGTCATCGGCGCGCAGCCGTATCCGGTGCTCGACGAGGTCGACGACCGGGTCTCGCTGACCGAGCTGGCCTCCCTCGACCTCTATCGCTCGCCCGACCCCTTCCGTACGCCGAAGCGCGACGAGTACCGCGACTGGATCGACGTGGTCGAGGTCGGCACGATGTTCACCGGCGGCTTCCCCGAGCCCCTGACGTTCTCGCTGCGCGCCCGGCGCCATCTCGCCGCGCGCCGTGGGGACTTCGACGTCATCCACGACAACCAGACGCTCGGATACGGGTTGTTGGGCGGCCCGGGCGCGATCGGTGCCCCGCTCGTGACGACGATCCACCACCCGATCACCGTCGACCGGCAGCTGGAGATCGACGCCGCCGAGGGCTGGCGCGAGCGGGCCGGCAAGCGCCGCTGGTACGGCTTCACACGGATGCAGAAGCGGGTCGCCCGCCGGCTGCCCTCCGTCCTGACCGTCTCCGGCACCTCGCGCGACGAGATCGTGGAGCATCTCGGGGTGCGCCAGGACCGTATCCACGTCGTGCACATCGGCGCCGACACCGAGCTGTTCTCGCCCGACCCTTCGGTGCCCGAGGTGCCCGGGCGGATCGTGACCACGTCCAGCGCGGACGTGCCGCTCAAGGGCCTGGTGTACCTGGTCGAGGCGCTCGCCAAGGTGCGCACCGAGACCCCGCACGCGCATCTCGTCGTCGTCGGCAAGCGGCCCGAGAGCGGTCCGGTCGCCAAGGCGATCGCGCGGTACGGGCTCGAGGACGCGGTCGAGTTCGTCAAGGGCATCTCCGACGCGGAGCTCGTCGACCTCGTACGGTCCGCTCAAGTCGCCTGTGTTCCCTCGCTGTACGAGGGGTTCTCACTGCCGGCCGCCGAGGCGATGGCGACGGGGACGCCGCTCCTTGCCACGACCGGCGGGGCGATTCCGGAGGTGGCGGGGCCCGACGGGGAGACCTGCCTCGCGGTCCCGACCGGGGACGCGGACGCGCTCGCGGTCGGTCTGACCCGCCTGCTCGGGGACGCCGCCCTTCGGACGCGGCTCGGGGCCGCCGGCCGTCAGCGGGTGCTGGCCAAGTTCACCTGGGCCCGGGCGGCCGAGGGCACGGTGGCGCACTACCGGGCCGCCATGGCGGCGGCTCCGCGACGGACCGCCCGATGACCCGCGTACCTCAGACCGTGACGCCCGCGATTCCAGCCGCACCCGACCACGAAGGCAGGCCCGAGTGCTGACCGTCGACTTCACCCGCTTCCCGCTCGCCGCAGGCGACCGCGTGCTCGACCTCGGCTGTGGGGCCGGGCGGCACGCCTTCGAGTGCTACCGGCGCGGCGCCCAGGTCGTGGCGCTCGACCAGAACGGCGAGGAGATCCGCGAGGTCGCCAAGTGGTTCGCGGCCATGAAGGAGGCCGGTGAGGCCCCCGAGGGTGCCACCGCCACCGCCATGGAGGGCGACGCGCTCCAACTGCCGTTCCCCGACGAATCCTTCGACGTCGTGATCATCTCCGAGGTCATGGAGCACATCCCCGACGACAAGGGTGTGCTCGCCGAGATGGTGCGCGTGCTCAAGCCTGGTGGCCGCATCGCCGTGACCGTGCCGCGCTACGGGCCCGAGAAGGTCTGCTGGGCGCTCAGCGACGAGTACCACGAGGTCGAGGGCGGCCATATCCGCATCTACAAGGCCGAGGAACTGCTCGGCCGGATGCGCGAGGCCGGACTCAAGCCGTACGGCACCCATCACGCGCACGCGCTGCACTCGCCGTACTGGTGGCTCAAGTGCGCCTTCGGCGTCGACAACGACAAGGCCCTTCCGGTGCGCGCGTACCACCAGCTCCTGGTCTGGGACATCATGAAGACCAAGGGCATCTCGACGCTCACGCGGGCCGCCGAGCGGGCGCTGAACCCCGTGATCGGCAAGAGCTTCGTGGCCTACGCGACCAAGCCGCACCTCCCCAAGGCCGCTGTGGCGGACGAGGCCGTCGTGGCTTCTTCGGCGGGCGCCAAGTGACCACTCCCCGGACGCAGCATCTCGTACTGCCCGGGGTCCTCACCGCGGAGCAGGCCGCGCACACCGTCGAAGGGATCCTCGCGTGCCAGCGCGAGGACGGCGCCATCCCGTGGTTCCGGGGCCACCACCTCGACCCGTGGGACCACACCGAGGCCGCGATGGCCCTCGACACCGCCGGAGAGCACGAGGCCGCCGAGCGCGCGTACGACTGGCTCGTGCGCACCCAGCGCGAGGACGGCTCCTGGTTCGCCGCGTACGCCGACGGGGACGCCGAGGCGCCCACGGACCGCGGCGTCGAGTCCAACTTCTGCGCGTACATAGCCGTCGGCGTGTGGCACCACTACCTCGCCACCGGCGACGACACCTTCCTCGACCGCATGTGGCCCGCCGTCTACGCGGCGATCGAGTGCGTGCTCTCCCTTCAGCAGCCCGGCGGGCAGATCGGCTGGAAGCGCGAGGAGGACGGCACCCCCGTCACCGACGCGCTCCTGACCGGCTCGTCCTCGATCCACCAGGCCCTGCGCTGCGCGCTCGCCATCGCCGAGGAACGCGAAGAGCCCCAGCCCGACTGGGAGTTGGCGGCCGGCGCGCTCGGTCATGCGATACGCCGCCACCCGGAGCGCTTCCTCGACAAGGACCGCTACTCGATGGACTGGTACTACCCGGTCCTCGGCGGCGCCCTGACGGGAGCGGACGCGAAGTCCCGTATGGAGGAGGGCTGGGAGCGTTTCGTCGTGCCCGGATACGGGGTGCGGTGCGTGTCGCCCAACCCGTGGGTCACCGGCGGTGAATCCGCCGAACTCGCCCTCGCTCTCTGGGTGATGGGGGAGTCCGACCGGGCCCTGGAGATCCTCAAGTCGATCCAGCACCTGCGCGATCCGGAGAGCGGCCTGTACTGGACCGGCTATGTGTACGAGGACAGCGCGATCTGGCCGCAGGAGCTCACCGCATGGACCGCGGGCGCGCTGCTGCTCGCGGTGGCGGCGCTCGGCGGGCACGAGGCGACGTGCGCGGTGTTCGGCGAGGGCCGGCTGCCGGCCGGGCTCGAGCCCGACTGCTGCGGCTGAGAGGGCCTGGTCAGTAGCGGCGGATCCGGTTCGCGGCCAGGTGGCCGACGAAGAGGTACACGATCGCTGCCAGGCCGTAGCCGCAGACGACGCGCGCCCACTCCTCGTCGAAGGTGAACAGGTCGTGCGACCAGCCGGCGAGCCAGCGGGCGGCGTCCTGCACGAACTGCACGAGGTCGTTCGCACGGTTTGCGTCCAGGAGATACATCAGGATCCACAGGCCGATGATCGCGGCCATGATGTCGGCGATCACCGCGATGACCGTACCGGCGTGCCACGTACCCCTACCGTTGCGAGACATAAGCATCGTGTGACCGGATCGCGGCGTTCGAAACCCTGTCGGATTCAGGCCGGGCCACGGACGGGCTCGCCCGAGTGGCGGTACACCGGGACCCGGGTGAGGCTGCCTGCAGGGCCCCGGTCGCACCCGCCACCGGCGGCCCACACGATTCGGGAGGTCCACTGTGCTCACCGCAGGCTCCGCGAGCGGCCGTCCGCTCCTTGTCCGTATGGTCGTCGCCTTCCTTCTGTGCGGCGCGCTCCTGGCCGGTACGACCGCGTGCGGCAGCAGCGACAACGACGCCGGGGCCGACCCGAGCAGCACCAGCACGGCCGAGCAGCAGAAGTTCGCCAAGGCCAGGTTCGTGGCCAACGCGGGGCTCGCCGCCGGCGCCGCGTATCAGTGGATCATCAAGCCCGCGCGGGACGGCAAGTTCAAGGCGGGCGCGGACGGACGGAAGTTCACGCTGGTCAAGGCCGGTCTGGCCGGGGCCTTCGCGTACAACCGGCTGAAGGCCGCGGCGAAGAACGCCGAGGGCGACCCGCTGCTCTCCAAGGCCGTCGCGCCGCTGGCCGCGGGCATCGAGTCCCTCAAGGACCTGCCGGCCAAGCTGCGCAAGGGTGACGGTGCGGATGATGTGGCCGGGGTGTTCGACGACGTGATCAACTCGGTGAAGGACGCGGGCAAGGATGCGGGGGCGCCGGTCGAGAACAAGGTGCCGTCGTTGTCGCAGATGGGTGGCTGAGGGGTCGTCCTGCCCCGCATCCGAGCTTCGCTCGGATCTGCTCAACCGCCGCAGGGGCTGATCAGTTCAGCTCCGCCAGCACCCTCATCGTTTCCACGTCCGGGGACATGAGCAGCAGATCCGTCACCGGGCCCTTGCGCCACAACTCCAGGCGTTCCGCGATGCGTTCGCGGGGGCCCACGAGGGAGATCTCGTCGGCGAAGGCGTCCGGGACGGCGAGGACCGCCTCCTCCTTGCGGCCCTGCGCGAAGAGCTCCTGGATGTGGCGGGCCTCGGCCTCGTATCCCATCCGGGCCATCAGGTCCGCGTGGAAGTTCTTCGAGGCGTGTCCCATGCCGCCGATGTAGAAGCCGAGCATCGCCTTCACCGGCAGCAGGCCCGCCGCGACGTCGTCACACACCGTCGCGCGGGCCATCGGGGCGATACGGAAGCCCTCGGGCAGCTCCGTGAGCGAGGCCTCGTAGACGTCCGTGCGGGTGGGGGACCAGTAGAGGGGCAGCCAGCCGTCCGCGATGCGGGTCGTCTGCGCGATGTTCTTGGGACCCTCCGCGCCCAGGAAGATCGGCAGGTCCGCGCGCAGGGGGTGGGTGATCGGCTTCAGGGGCTTGCCGAGACCGGTGCCGTCCTCGCCCGCGTACGGGTGGGAGTGGAAGCGCCCCGGCAGGCTCACCGGACCTTCCCTGCGCAGGACTTGGCGGATCACGTCCACGTATTCGCGGGTCGCGGTGAGCGGGCTCCTGGGGAACGGGCGCCCGTACCAGCCCTCCACCACCTGCGGCCCCGACAGGCCGAGGCCGAGCATCATCCGGCCGCCGGAGAGATGGTCGAGGGTGAGCGCGTGCATCGCCGTCGCCGTCGGCGTACGGGCGGCCATCTGGGCAACTGCCGTGCCCAGCTTGATGGTCGAGGTCTGCGAGGCGATCCAGGTGAGCGGTGTGAAGCAGTCCGAACCCCAGGCCTCCGCGGTCCACACCGAGTCGTAGCCGAGCCGCTCGGCCTCCTGGGCGAGCCCCACGTGTTCGGGTTTGGGGCCGCGCCCCCAGTATCCGAGGGTGATCCCGAGCCGCATCCCTGCCCCCTTCTCCTCAACTGACGGGCCGTCAGCTGCGGGCACTGTAAGGGGTGCACGGAGACAACACAACGGCCCTCCGCCTGCTCAACGAGAGGCGGAGGGCCGTTGCCGTGCTGTGCTGCGTCGCGCCGCGTGCGGAGATCAGCCGCGCTGGATGCCCGTGGTGTCCTGGAGCACACCGCGACGGCCGTCCTGGGTCTGGGCGATCAGGCCCGGACCGCGCTGCTCGACCGCCAGGTACCAGGTACCGGGGGCGAGTTCGGCGATCGGGGTCGGGTTGCCGTCCTCGCCGTACAGCGGACGCGGCACCGGCACGGCGAACCAGAACGGGGAGAAGTCCCCGGCGGGCTGCGGCGCGGCACCCGCCTGCTGCGGACCGGGCTGCGTGGCGGCCGGGCCGGGCTGCGGGTAGCCGCCCTGCGAGGGCTGAGGCTGCTGCTGGCCGTACGGCTGCTGCGGCTGACCCTGCTGGGCACCCGGGTAGCCGTAGCCGCCCTGGGGCTGACCGGGCTGGCCGCCGTACTGGGGGGCCGGCGGCTTGGGGGCGCCCATGAGGGGGGCCTGCAGGGCGGGGACCATGTTGGTGGCGACCGCTGCGGCGGCGAGGACCAGAGCGGCGATGAGGCCGAGGATCATGCCCGTACCGGCATCGATCTGATCCGTGGGGAAGCCTTCCGCGGCGTCGAGGTAGCCCGGCAGATCGAACATCTTGAAGAGTGCGCTCAGCGCCGATGCGATCGTGAACGCGACGCCGATCTGCCCGAGGTCGAGACCTGCCACCTTGCGCGCCGGCTGCTGCGCGCGGCCCACAGCGATCAGAGCGGCGCCAATGATGCCCAGAAGGAAGACGCTGACGAGCAGGTTGCCGTCGTCCCACGCGGTGGGGGCGTCGTCGCCGTCGCCGTCGAAAGTGGCCAGGAAAGAGGCGATGAACAGCAACACCGCTGCTGCGATCACCACGCCGTCGCCTCGTGTCAGAGAGCGGAAATTCACTTCAGGTCCTTCATCGTCGTCGAGTCGTCGGTGGGCGTCGCTGTCGCCGGTGCGCGGGTGCGGAGCGCGGGCAAGATCCCGGTGGCCCCCCATCGTACGGATGACACTATCGCCCGATCAGCCAAGGTGTCTGCTCGGTATAAAGACCCCGACTGTCTACCCGGCTGTGAGAAAGGAGATGCGGGACCTCGCTATTGGTTCCCGAATGGATACGGCAGCATGGGCGACCCCGGGAACTGGCGTACGCCTGCGCCGCGTCCGCACACGACCCGCACAACACCCGCCCACACTCTGGCCGTACGCGCTTCTTGCCGTACGGCGTCGTCATGGAGGCCCCGATGTCCGCGACCCCCAAGCCCGAGGTGCGGGCCGCCTTCGAAGCCGCCAAGGGCTTCATGCCGCTCGGTGAGGGACTCGCCCTGTACGCGGCGGCGGTCGAGGCCGGTGCGCTCGGGCTTCCGCTGCTCGAAGTGGGCACGTACTGCGGCCGTTCCACGATTCTGCTCGCCGACGCGGCCCGTCAGACCGGGACGACCGCGCTCACGGTGGACCACCACCGGGGCAGCGAGGAGCAGCAGCCGGGCTGGGAGTACCACGACCCGGAGGTCGTCGACCCCGAGGTCGGGCAGATGGATACGCTTCCGACATTCCGCCGCACTCTGCACAAAGCGGGACTTGAGGACCATGTTGTGGCGCTCGTGGGCAAGTCGCCGCAGGTGGCCCGAGTGTGGGGAGGGTCACTGGGGTTCCTCTTCATCGACGGCGGCCATACCGACGAGCACGCCGTCGCCGACTACGAGGGCTGGGTGCCGCATCTCGCCGAGGGCGGGCTGCTCCTGATCCACGACGTCTTTCCCGACCCGGTCGACGAGTTCACCGGGCAGGCCCCGTACCGCATCTATCTGAGGGCCCTGGAGTCCGGCGCGTTCACCGAGGTCTCGGCGACCGACTCGCTGCGTGTGCTGCGACGGACCGGGCCCGGTATGTGAGGGGAGCGGGTTCGCCATGTGACCGGCTCGGTCCCGGCATGTGTTCGCCCGTCCCGGCATGTGTCCGGTCGGTCCCGGCCTGTGTCCGCCTCCGCCTGCTCATGCGCGCGGGATGGTCAGTTCCCGCAAGGGGTCGCCGCCGTCGACGAAGAGCCGCGCGTCCGCCGTGGTCGCGCGGGCGATCCGGCGCAGCACCTGCTCGCCGGCCGCGGGATGCCGCCCGTCGAGAGCGCCGACACGGACGGCGAACACCAGGTCGTACGGCTCCTCGCCCGGCGCCAGGACGAAGTCCTCGGCCGGGACCAGGCGGACGCTCATCCGCCCGGACGCGATCTCCCGCCGCGCCGCTGCCTCGGCCTGGGCGACGGCCGCGGCGGACCGGTCGACGGCCAGGATGTGCCCGGTGGTGAGCCGCTCTGCGACGGCCCGCGCGGCGGCGCCGGGCCCGCACCCGATCTCCAGGACGCGGGAGTGCGGCTCGACGGGAAGCGCGTTCACGATCGCGGCGAGCCGCGGCGACAGGCGTACGGGCACGGTGCAGAGGATAGGTGCCGCGGGGTCGTGGCAGCGGGGAGGGCGGGGCGGAGGCGGCCGGGTGGTCGCGAGACCACGTGGCGGCAAGGGGCAGGTGCGGCGAGACCCCGTGGTGGCAGGGGGGCGGGGTAGAGGTCAGGTGCCGGGAGACCACGTGGCGGCAGGGGGCGGGGTAGAGGTCAGGTGCCGCGAGGCCGTGGCGGCGGGGGAGGCGGACCGGAGAGCAGGTGCTCTCCGGTGGCCGGCGCGGTGCGGGGGACGGCTGGGTCGCCGCGGCGGGCGGGCGGCGGATACGTAGGCCGGATCCGGTGCCTGCTCAGGGCGTAGGCTCGCCCTGTGTCCTACTCGTACGACGATCCGGATGATCCCGGCCCGAAGCCGCGCCGCCCGCTGAGGCGAGGCGCCGGACTGGTGGCGGTCGCCGCCCTGGTGCCGACGGCGCTGGCCGGCTGGCTGCTCTGGCAGGCGATGGGCGGTGCCGGCGAGGAGGACGAGCCGCCGAAGGTGCTGCCGCTGCCGAGCGGGTCGTCCTCCACGGCGCAGGCGGATCCGTCGCGTACGCAGAGTCCGTCGGGCAAGCCGTCCGCGAAGACGCCCGACGACCCCAAGCCCTCGCAGTCCACCGGGAAGCCGGCCGGGGGCGGGAAGGGCCCGCTGGCCGGCAAGGTCGTCGTCATCGACCCGGGCCACAACCCGTCGAACTTCCGGCATCCCCGGGACATCGCCCGCCTCGTCGACATCGGCACCAACAAGAAGGAGTGCGATACGACGGGCACCTCCACCAACTCCGGTTATACGGAAGCGGAGTTCACGCTAGACGTCTCGCGCCGTATCCGTGAGCTCCTGGAGGACCAGGGCGCCACCGTCAAGCTGACCCAGGACCGCAACCGGGCCTTCGGCCCCTGCGTCGACGAGCGCGCCGAGATCGGCAACGAGGCCGAGGCCGACGCGGTGGTCTCCGTGCACGCCGACGGCTCGGCCGCCGGCAACCGCGGCTTCCACGTGATCCTCCCGGCGGCCGTGCAGGCGGGCTCCGCCGACACCCGCGCGATCGTCGGCCCCTCGCGCGACCTCGGCGTCCGTATCGCGGGCAGGTTCGTCAGCGCCACCGGCATGGCCCCCTCCAACTACGTCGGAGAGGGCACGGGCCTCGACGTCCGCCGCGACCTCGGCGGCCTCAACCTGACCAAGGTCCCCAAGGTCTTCGTCGAATGCGGCAACATGCGCGACGCCAAGGACGCGGCACTGCTCGGCAGCGCGTCCTGGCGCCAGAAGGCGGCGAAGGGGATCGCGGACGGGGTGTCGGGCTTCCTCAAGTCCTAGGCGGCCGAGGGCGGTTGGGTGCCGCGACGGCTACGGCCGGCAGCGGTGCCATGGCGGGAAGGCCGGCAGCGGTGCCATGGCGGGAAGGCCGGCAGCGGTGCCACGGCGGGAAGGCCGGCAGCGGTGCCACGGCGGCGACAAGGCCGGTAGTGGTGCCCCGGCGCCGACCCCGTCAGTACCGGTGCCCCGGCCAGTGCGGGTCCTCATAGCGTGCGGCGCCGGTCAGGCCGACGAGGCGTATCCGGTGGAGCAGCCCCTCGTGGCCGTCCTGCGGACGGAGCCGCGCGGGCACACGGCGCACCAGCCATGCGGCGAGCTCGCCGCGCAGGGCGTCCTCGTCCTCGTACCAGGCGTCCCAGGGGAGTTCGTCGCCGAGCAGGTCGTACTCCCACCGGGCGGCGGCCTCGGCCAGATGCCGGTCGGCCACGCCGTCGTCGCGCGCCTCCCAGGCGGCCAGCCAGCAGCCGAGCGTGCCGGACGCCTCCGTGCACAGGGCGAGAAGCTCATGGACGGGGACGGCGGGGGCGGGGTCGGCGAGTGCCTGCGCCCACCACGCTCGCAGGAACTCCCATACCGCCGCGCTCTGGTCCGCCGGCCACTGGCGCCATTGGCCGCGGGCGAACGACTTGCCCACCGCGCAGAACGCGCCGAACAGCGGCTCGACCCGTCCGTCGACCAGCGCCTTGGCGAACTGCGGCAGGATCCGGCGCATCACCGCCGCTTGATCACGCCAGTCGGGGGCCTCCCAGGTGCGGCGCAGCAGGTCGGGGGAGAGCTCGACGCCCGGCACCTTCAGGAGCGCCAGCTCCTCCTCGCTGCCCCAGTGGCAGGTGCACTGCACCTCGTCGGCGGGGGCGGTCGCACCCCGGAAGGCGAGGTCCAAGGCGTCGAGGGCGCGGTCCAGGCGGAGTTGCGCGGCGGTCGGGTCCGGGCCGGGCTGCGCAGGGGCGCGGTCGAGTCGGAGCGCAGGCGTGGTGCGGTCGGTGTGTGTCATGGCTGGCGCGGCCCATCGGGACTCCGGGCGGCCTCCGCCGGCCGAAGATCGTCACCTTACCGGAGGGGGACGTCCGCGTCGCCGGAGTTCCCGGGCCCCGAAAGCCGACCCCGATCTGACCTTCCGTCAGATTGGAACGTGTTCTACTCTGCCCGCCATGGGCATCGGGATCACGCAAGAGCAACGGGAGTTGGCCGACGCCGTCCGGGGGTGGGTCGGACGGGTCGTGCCGCCGGAGGAAGTGCGCAAGGTGCTCGACGCGCCCGGTGGCGGCGGGCGGCCCGGATTCTGGGGTGCTCTCGCCGAGCAGGGGCTGCTCGGGGTGCATCTCCCCGAGGAGTACGGGGGCGGGGGCGGCGATCTCGTCGATCTCGCCGTCGTCGTGGAGGAGGCGGCGCGGGGTGCGCTGCCCGGCCCGTTCCTGGCCAACTCCCTTGCCTCGGCGGTGCTTCACCGCTGCGGTGAGCGTGAGCTCGCGGCCGCGCTCGCCGGGGGCGAGCGGATCGGGGCGGTCGCGCTCGGGGCCGGGACGCTGACCTTCGTACGGGACGACGAGGGCCATCTGCTCGACGGTGAGGCGCCGCCCGTGCTCAGTGGCGGCGAGGCCGATCTTCTGCTGCTGCCCGCGCAGGGCGCGGAGGGTGTGCGGTGGTTCGCCGTCGACGCCGCGGAACTCTCCGTACGGACGCAGGAGAGTGCCGATCCGACCCGGCCGACCGCCGAGGTCAAGGCCGTCGCGGCGCGCGGGCGGCTGATCGGGGCGGACTCCGGGCTCGTACGGGATCTGGCGGCCGTGGTGTTCGCGGCCGACGCCTGCGGAACTGCCGCCTGGGCGCTGGAGACCGCCGCCGAATACGCCAAGGTGCGGGAGCAGTTCGGGCGGCCGATCGGCCAGTTCCAGGGGATCAAGCATCTGTGCGCCGACATGCTGGTGCGGGTCGAGCAGGCGCGGGCGCTGGTGTGGGACGCGGCGCGTGCGGCTGGTGAAGAAGCTCCAGAGGTAAGGGAGTTGGCGGGCGCGCTCGCCGCTTCCGTCGCGCTGGACGCCGCGTACGGGTGCGCCAAGGACTGTATCCAGGTGCTCGGCGGCATCGGGTTCACCTGGGAGCACGACGCCCATCTGTATCTGCGGCGTGCGCTGGTCGCCCGGCAGCTGCTCGGTGCGGGGGACGCGCACCGGCTGCGGGCGGTGCGGCTCGCGGAGGGCGGGGCGAGGAGGGAGCTGCGGCTTGAACTCCCGGCGGAGGCAGAGGAGTTCAGGGCGCAGGCGCGCCAGGTCGTCGAACCCGTGCGGGGCCTCGACCCGAAGGCGGTGCGGCGGGAGCTCGCGCCGACCGGCTACACGGCGCCTTATCTTCCGAAGCCGTACGGGCTGGGTGCCGGGCCCGTGCAGCAGCTCGCCGTGCAGCAGGAGCTCAAGGCGGCCGGGGTGAAAGTGGCCGACCTGGGGATCGCGACCTGGGTGGTGCCCTCGCTGATCGCGTACGGGACGCAGGAGCAGCAGGACCGCTTCCTCGCCCCGACCCTTCGCGGCGACCTGCTGTGGTGCCAGCTGTTCAGCGAGCCCGGCGCCGGCTCCGACCTGGCCTCGCTCAGGACGAAGGCCGAGCGGGTGGAGGCGGGCTGGAAGGTCAACGGGCAGAAGGTGTGGACGAGTTCGGCGCAGTGGGCCGACTTCGGGATCCTGCTCGCCAGAACCAACCCGGACGCGCCCAAGCACAAGGGGCTCACGTACTTCGTCATCGACATGAAGAACACCCCCGGGATCGACATCAGGCCGCTGAAGGAGATCACCGGGGAGGCCATGTTCAACGAGGTCTACTTCGACGACGTGGTGCTGCCCGAGGACGCCGTGGTCGGGGAGGTCGACGGCGGCTGGCAGGTGGCGCGGAACACGCTCGGCAACGAGCGGGTGCACATGGCCGACCAGATGACCTTCGACACGGGCCTGGAGAAGCTCATCGCGCGCGCCGCCGATCTCGACAGTGCGACCCGGGCGCGGATCGGCGCGCTCGCGGCCGAGGCGCACGCGCTCGCCTGCATCGGGCTGCGGACCACGCTGCAGCAGGTGTCCGGGCTCGAACCCGGCGCCGGGGCGTCCATCCGCAAGCTGGTCCAGACTCCGCACCAGCAGAAGGTCGCCGAGCTCGGGCTCGAACTCCTCGGCCCCGCGGGCGCGTTGCGCGAAGGCCCGGGCGAACGGGCTGTGCACTCCTTCCTCATGTCCCGCTGTCTGACCATCGCGGGCGGCACCACCCAGGTCCAGCTCAATGTCGTCGCCGAGCGCATTCTCGGCCTGCCCAGGGACTGAAAGGCACACAGAGACCATGAAGACGTACATCGTCGGTGTCGGGATGACCAAGTTCGAGAAGCCCGAGAGCCGGGACTGGCAGTACTGGGACATGGCCAAGGAGGCCGGCACCAAAGCCCTCGAGGACGCGGGGATTTCGTACGACCTCGTGGAGCAGGTGCCGGTCGGGTACTGCTTCCAGGCCTCGACGGCCGGTCAGCGGGCCGCGTACGAGATAGGCCTGTCCGGGGTCCCCGTCTACAACGTCAACAACAACTGTGCGACCGCGTCCACCGCGCTGATGATGGCCCGGCAGTTCGTGGCGGGCGGGCTCAACGACTGTGTGCTCGCGCTCGGCTTCGAGAAGATGAAGAAGGGCGCCTTGGGGAGTGGTGCGGACGGAGGGGATTTCAAGACCTCGCCCGTCGCGCGGCACTACGGGATCATGGCGGCCAAGCACGGCTTCGAGATGTCGCCGCCCACCGCGCAGATCTTCGGCGACGCGGCCCGTGAGCACATGGAGCTGTACGGTACGACCGAGGCGCAGCTCGCGGCGGTCGGCGCCAAGAACCACAAGCACTCGGCGAACAATCCGTACGCGCAGTTCCAGGACGTGTACACGGTCGACGAGATCCTCGCCGCCAAGACCATCCACCGGCCGCTGACCAAGCTGCAGTGCTCGCCCACCTCGGACGGCGCGGCCGCGGCGGTCGTGGTCTCCGAGCGGTTCGTGGAGCGGCACGGGATCGAGGACCGGGCCGTGGAGATCGTGGCGCAGACGATGACCACGGACACCGAGGAGTCCTTCGCGTCCGGGTCGTGCATCGACGTCGTGGGCAAGCCGATGTCCCGTGAGGCCGGGCGGCAGGTGTTCGAGGCGTCCGGGCTCGGCATCGAGGACGTGGACGTGATCGAGCTGCACGACTGCTTCTCGATCAACGAGCTGCTCACGTACGAGGCGCTCGGGATGTGCGCGGACGGAGAGTCCGGGAAGCTCGTCGAGTCGGGTGCGACGACGTACGGGGGGAAGTGGGTGGTGAACCCGTCGGGCGGGCTCATCTCCAAGGGCCACCCACTGGGCGCGACCGGGCTCGCGCAGGTCGCGGAGCTGTCGTGGCAGCTGCGGGGGCAGGCGGGGGCGCGGCAGGTCGAGGGGGCCCGGGTGGGGTTGGCGCACAACATCGGTCTTGGCGGGGCGGCGGTGGTGACGTTGCTGCGGCGGGGGTGAGGTTGTCTTTCGGGTGCGGGTGGGTGGGTGGGTGGGTGGCGCCTGCGGCGGGCTTCTCTCCCCGCCCCGCCCCTTCCCGAAACCGGGGCTTCGCCCCGGACCCCGCATCCGAACTTCGTTCGGATCTGCTCAAGCGCCGCAGGGGCTGAAAAGATCTGCTCAAGCGCCGCAGGGGCTGAAAAGATCTGCTCAAGCGCCGCAGGGGCTGGGATGAGTCCTAGTTCCGAAGACTGATGGCGCATGCATCGAAACCCCGATGCAGGGGCCGGGAGCGGCCTGAGAGCATGGCCCGCATGGTCCAGACACCCACCGACACCGCGACAGCCGGGCGGTCCACCCGCCGGTCCATACCGACCTGGGCGGTGGTGCTGACCGCGTGTGCGGGGCAGTTCCTCGTCGTGCTCGACGTGTCGGTGGTGAACACCGCGCTGCCGTCGATGCGGGCCGACCTGGGCCTGAGCGCGCTCGGGCTGCAGTGGGTGGTCAACGCGTACTCGATCGCCTTCGCCGGGTTCATGCTGCTCGGCGGGCGGGCCGGTGATCTCTTCGGGCGCAAGCGGATGTTCCTGCTCGGGCTCGCCCTGTTCACGGCCGCGTCGCTCGCGGGCGGGCTCGCCCAGGAGAGCTGGCAGCTGCTCGCCGCCCGCGCCGTGCAGGGCCTGGGCGCCGCGGTGCTCGCGCCCTCCACCCTGACCCTGCTCACCTCGGCCGTCCCCGAAGGGCCGGCCCGCATACGCGCCATCGGCACCTGGACCGCCGTCGGCGCGGGCGGCGGTGCGGCCGGCGGCCTGGTCGGCGGGGTGCTCACCGATCTGCTCTCGTGGCGCTGGGTCCTTCTGATCAACGTGCCCATCGGCGTCCTCGTCCTGGTCGCCGCCGTGTTCTGGCTGAGCGAGAGCCGCACCGGCGAGCGGCGCCGGCTCGACCTGCCGGGCGCGATCCTGGTCACGGCCGGGCTCGCGACCCTCGCGTACGGGATCGTGCAGACCGAGGTCGAAGGCTGGACGACGCCGCAGACGCTGATCCCGCTGGCCGCCGGACTGCTGCTGATCGCCGTGTTCCTGCTCGTCGAGGCGCGGACCAAGGCGCCTCTCATGCCGCTGGGTCTCTTCAGGGTCAGGTCGGTGGCCGCGGCCAACGCGATCATGATGGTGTGCGGCGCGGCCAGCTTCGCCATGTGGTTCTTCATGACGGTGTACGCGCAGAACGTGCTCGGCTACTCCGCCATCGAGGCCGGACTCGCCCTCGTCCCGTCCTCGCTCACGGTCATGGCCGGTTCGAAGTTCGCGCCCCGTCTGATGCCGGTCATCGGCGCGAAGAACGTCACGATCCTCGGCATCCTGATCGCCGCCTCGGGCTACGGCCTGCAGCAGGCGACGATGAGCCCCGACGGTACGTATGTCACCGCGATCCTGCTCCCCGGCATCCTGATGATGTTGGGCGCGGGCCTTGCCATGACCCCGCTCGCCTCGCTCGCCACGTCGGGCGCCGCGCCCTCGGAGGCGGGTCTCGTCTCCGGCCTGATCAACACCTCGCGCACCATGGGCGGCGCGCTCGGTCTGTCGATCCTGTCGACGATCGCCGCCGCGCACTCGGGCGGCGGCTCGGACGCGGTGGCGCTGACCGACGGCTATGCTGCCGCGTTCCGTACGAGTGGACTGATCCTGCTCGGTGGTGTGGTGCTTGTGCTGGTGTGGATGCCCTCGGAGCGCAAGGCCAAGGTGCCCGCGGCTCGTTCGGGTAAGTCGGCCTAGCGCAGAACGTACGGGCGAGTCCGCCTGGCGCGTTCCGGCAAGTCCGCCTAGCGCAGGACGTGTTGGCCGACGTCGGCCGCCAAGCGGGCCGTCACCCGGAAACCGCCGGTCTTCCCCGGCCCCCACTCCAGCTCACCGCCCGCCTGCGCGAGCCGCTCGGTCAGGCCGCGCAGACCGCTGCCGGACGGCTGCGATCCGTTTCCGGACGGCTGCGCGCCGTTGCTTGACGGCCGTCCGCCGTCGCCCGCGGCGGACCGTCCGTCGTCGGTCACGGTGAGTCGGGTCTCGTCCGCAGTGCCGGTGACGTCGATACGGCAGGTGGTCGCCCCCGAGTGCCGTACGACATTGGTGACCGCCTCCCGTACGACCCAGGAGAGCAGCGCCCCCGTCACCGGCGACGGTGTGGGACCCGAGCGGTGGACCACCGCGTCGATGCCCGCGGAGGCCAAGGTGTCGCGGGCGCGGTCGAGTTCGGTGCCGAGGCCCGACTCGCGGTAGCCCGTGACCGCCTCGCGGATCTCCGTGAGGGCCTGCCGGCCCACGGTCTCGATATCGGCGATCTGCCGCAGCGAGGAATCGGGGTCGTGCGGCGCGAGACGGCGGGCGGCCTCGGACTTCACCACGATCAGGGAGAGGGTGTGGCCGAGCAGATCGTGCAGATCGCGCGAGAAGCGCAGCCGCTCCTGCTCCACGGCCACCCGGGCCAACTCCTCGCGCGTCTCCCGTAGTTCGACGACCTTCTCGGAGAGCGCGAGGATCGCGGCGGTGACGAGTCCGGACAGCAGCGTGCCGTAGCCGCTGGTCACCGCCGACCAGGCATCCGCGTCCCGCCAGGCACCGGTGACGGCGGCCGACACGGTGAGCACCCCGACCGTCCAGGCGAGGCGCCGCCCGCGCAGCGAGGTGCCGGCCGCGAGGGACAGCAGCGGGAACAGGGCCAGCCACGGGCCGCCGTACCCGATCGCGAGTCCGTACGTCACGACCGCCATGCCGCCGAGCGCCGTGTACGTCCACCGGACGTCCCGCCTGCGGGGATCGAAGGTCTGCAACACCACGGAGACGTAAAGGGAATTGAAGACGAGCAGACCGATGCCGCCGACCCAGGGATTGGGCGTCTCACCGCGTACGACGTTGGAGAAGGCTCCCATGCCGAGCAGCAGCCACGGCAGGAACGCGAAGGCGCTGCGCGGTCCGGGCCGCCGCCTGCCCGTGCGCGGTGCGCACTCCGCGGAAGTCATGAGAGCCATGGTCACACCGTCCGGGCCGAACGACGATAGGAACGGGCGGCGTACGCACCGAACAGCAGCAGCCAGACGAACAGCACGACGAGCGTGGTGGCACCCGGAGCGGTGCCTGCCGTCGTCGACCAGCCGAGGTCGGCGAAGCTGTGCGCCGGTGTGTAGTCGGACACGGTGCGCAGCCAGCCGGGGAACAGCTCGGTGGGGAACCACAGACCGCCGACGATGGCGAGGCCCATGGTGCAGATCATGTTGGCGATGCCGGTGACCTGGGTGCTGAGCCGGTAGCCGTTGCCGAGGCCGAGCAGTGTGAACGGCAGCGCGCCCAGCCACAGGAGCAGCACGAGGACGGTCCACTGCCAGGCGTCCATCCGTACGCCGTTGACCAGCGCGCCCGCCGCGAGGACCGCGGCGATCGCCGGAAGCACCGTCACCGAACCGCTCATGGCGCGGCCCGTCACGACCTGGCGCGGGGAGAGCGGAGTGACGCGCAGCTGGCGCAGCCATCCCGTGGAGCGGTCCTCGGCGACGGCGCCGCCCGTGCCGAGCGCCGCGCCCAGCGCGCCGTACGCGGCCATCCCGACCATGGCCGAGAGCTTGTACCCGGCGGCGTCGTCGCCGCTCGCGCCGAGGTTGGTGAACAGCAGGTACATCAGCACGGGCATACCGATCCCGAGGACGACGAAGCCGGTGTCGCGCAGGGTCCGGCGGATCTCCAGGCGCAGATAGTCGAGCAGCATCACAAGGACTCCATCAGGTCGGTCGCGGCGGTGAGTCGGGTCGTACCGGTGGTCTCGGCGATCGCGTCCTCCCCGGCGGTCAGCGCGAGGAACGCGGACTCCAGCGAGGTCCCTTCGACCCGCAGCCCCCGTATCGCTCCCCGGCCGGCGAGCGCCATCACGGTCGCGTCGGAGTCCTCGCTGCGCAGACCGGCCCGCTCGCCGCGGATCTCCACGGCCGTGACACCGGGCAGTGTGTCCAGCCAGCCGGAGTCCCGTCCGGCCAGGTCGAAGGAGACCAGCGTGCCGCCGGCCCGCCGCTTGAGGTCCTGAGCCGAACCGTCCGCGACGATCCGGCCGCGGTCGATCACCACGATCCGGTCGGCGTTGGCGTCGGCCTCCTGGAGGTAATGCGTGGAGAACAGCACGGTGTTGCCGCGCCGGGCATAGCCGCGCATCGACTCCCAGAACGTCCGGCGCGCCTCCACGTCCAGCGCGGCAGTCGGCTCGTCGAGCACGATCAGCTCGGGGTTGCCGGCGAGCGCGAGGGCGAACCGTACGCGCTGCACCTGACCGCCCGAGAGCCGGTCCACGCGGCGGTCGGCCACCTCGGCCAGACCGGCGAGCGCGAGCGCCTCGGCGACGGGCATCGGCTTCGGATACGCACGGCCGACGAACGTGACGAGCTCGCGTACCGTGACCCGCGAGATCGGCCGGCCGTCCTGCAGCATCGCGCCCACCTGCCCTTTGCGGACGGCCAGTTCGGGCGTGGTGCCGAAGAGCCGGACCGCGCCCTCGTCGGGCTCGTCCAGGCCGAGCAGCAGCGAGATCGTCGTGGACTTGCCGGCGCCGTTGCGGCCGAGCAGCGCGACCGTCTCACCGCGCTCGATCGTGAGGTCGATGCCGTCCACGGCACGTACGGAGGGGAAGGCCCTGACCACCGCGCTCAGGTCCACGGCCGGCGTTGTCTTCGTCATGCCACGACCGTACGGAGCGGGGGCGGGGCAGCGGCAGAACCTCCTGTCAGGAGCTCCGTAGGACAAATGTCATGGGTGGCGGCATGACACCGGACGCCGCCGTGCGCGGAAGCGGAATTCGCCGCACTCCAACGGTATCTGACGTGGCGTCAGAACATGCTGTCCGGACCCTTCACAAGTCCCGGGGGCTGCGTTATACATGGGGATCACTGGCCTAGAACGCGTTCTAGAACGCGCGGCGTGGCCGGTCCGATGCGACCTCGGTGCGGCCGACGGTGCGGACGGCCGCACCGAGGTCTTCCACGTGCGTGACCCCGCACGGCTCACGCGCATGAACCACCCAAGGAGCAGCGTCCCCATGCCCATTGATGCCGCAAAGGCCGTCTCCGCCGAGCCGCGCAGCACCGACCTGACCTGGGACCACAAGGACATCCAGCTCTACCACCTGGGTCTCGGCGCCGGAATCCCCGCGACCGACCCGGACGAGCTGCGCTACACCCTCGAATCCAAGCTCCAGGTCCTGCCGAGCTTCGCGACGGTGGCCGGCGGCGGGATGGCCGCCGCGGGCGGTCTGTCCGCGCCCGGCATCGACGTGAACCTCGCCGCGGTGCTGCACGGCGGCCAGAAGGTCACGCTGCACCGGCCGATCCCCGTCCAGGGCAAGGCCGTGCAGAGCTCGACGATCCCGGCCGTGTACGACAAGGGCAAGGCCGCCGTGATCGTGATGCGCTCGGAGGTCACCGACGACGAAGGTCCGCTGTGGACCTGCGACACCCAGATCTTCGTGCGCGGCGAGGGCGGCTTCGGCGGCGAGCGCGGTCCCTCCGACCGGCTCGAACTGCCCGCCCGCGCACCGGACAAGACCGTCGAGAAGCACATCCGCGAGGACCAGGCGCTGCTCTACCGCCTCTCCGGCGACTGGAACCCGCTGCACGCCGACCCCGAGTTCGCCAAGCTGGCCGGCTTCGACAAGCCGATCCTGCACGGCCTCTGCTCGTACGGGATGACTCTGAAGGCCGTCGTGGACAGCGTGCTCGACGGCGATGTGACCCGCGTGCGCTCGTACACCACGCGCTTCGCCGGCGTGGTCTTCCCCGGCGAGACGCTGCGGATCCGCATCTGGCAGCTGGACGGCAAGGTCCAGGTGTCGGTGACCGCGGCCGAACGGGACGACGCGCCCGTGCTCGCGGACACCGTGGTCGAGCACTCCTGAAGCTCCGATTGGCCCTCGTAACTCCCTCACGTCTTACGCCTGTTCCGCACCGCATCCGAGAAGGAGCCGCACCATGCGCGCAGCTGTACTGCACGAGATCGGCCAGGACAAGCTGGAAGTGCTCGACGACTTCGAGACCACCGGCTTCGGGCCCGGCAAGGTGAAGATCCGGGTGCGGGCCACCGGCCTGTGCCACTCGGACCTGTCCGCGATGAGCGGTGTGCTGCCGCAGCCCGGCCCCTTCGTCCCCGGACACGAGGGCGCGGGCGAGATCCTGGAGGTCGGCGAGGGCGTCACCAACGTCAAGGTGGGCGACCGCGTCCTGGTGTGCTGGCTGCCCGCGTGCGAGGAGTGCCCGGCCTGCAAGCGCGGCCAGAAGCAGCTCTGCCTGGCCGGCTTCATGAACGCCGGCATCCCCAACTACAAGCGGGCCGGCGGCGACGTCTTCGGCTTCGCCGGCACCGGCACCTTCGCCGAGGAGACCGTGGTCGACGCGCGCTGCGCCGTGCCGATCCCGGACGACGTGCCCTTCGACATCGCCGCGCTGATCGGCTGCGGTGTCACCACCGGACTCGGTGCGGCCATCAACACCGCCGATGTGAAGGCCGGTTCCTCGGTCGCCGTCATCGGCTGCGGCGGCGTCGGCATCTCCGCGATCCAGGGCGCGAAGCTCAAGGGCGCGGCCGAGATCGTGGCCGTGGACCCGGTGGAGTCCCGGCGTGAGGCGGCCCTCAAGTTCGGTGCCACCATGGCCGTTTCGCCCGAGGAGCTGGACGACGCCAAGCAGAGCGTCACCGGTGGCGAGGGCTTCGACTACGTCTTCGAGGTCGTCGGCAAGTCCGCCACCGCCCGCAAGGCGTACGAGACCACCCGCCGCGGCGGCAGCCTCATCGTGGTCGGCGCGGGCGCGCTCGACGACTACCTGCAGTTCAACATGTTCGAGCTGTTCTTCGACGAGAAGAAGATCCTGCCGTCCATGTACGGCGGCGGCGACGTCCTCGCCTCGTACGAGCGGTCCATCGCGCTGTGGCGCGCGGGCCGGATCGACCTCGAGGGCCTGATCACGCACCGCGTGCCGCTGAGCGAGATCAACGAGGCGATCGAGCAGATGCGCACCGGTGTGGCGCTGCGCACCTGCATCGAGATCTGAGCGGCTCTCCGCACTCCGGGAAGCGCACAACCGCGTACATACGAGGGGACTTTGATGTCACAGCCATTGGCGGGTCTGTCCGCGATCGTCACCGGGGCCGGGCGCGGGCTCGGCCGGGCCGAGGCCCTTGAGCTGGCCCGGCTCGGCGCGAGCGTCGTGGTCAACGACTACGGGCAGCCCGGCAGGGACGGTTCGGGGGAGGCCTCGGCGACACCCGCCGAGCAGGTCGTGGCCGAGATCGAGGCGGCCGGTGGGCAGGCCGTCGCGCACCTCGGCGACGTGGCCGACCACGAACAGGCCCGTCAGCTGGTGCAGTTGGCCGTCGACGAGTTCGGCAGGCTGGACATCCTCGTCAACAACGCGGGCATCCTGCGCGACCGGATGGTCTTCTCGATGTCCGAGGACGAGTGGGACTCGGTGATCCGCGTCCACCTCAAGGGCCACTTCAACACCACCCACTTCGCCTCGGTGCACTGGCGTTCCCGCTCCAAGGAGAGTGGCGGCCCGGTCTTCGGACGGATCATCAACACCTCCTCCGAGGCCTTCCTCGCGGGCTCGGCCGGCCAGCCCAACTACGCCGCGGCGAAGGGCGGAATCGTGGGTCTGACCACGTCCACCGCCCTCGCCCTCGGCAAGTACGGCGTCACGGCCAACGCCATCTGCCCGCGCGCCCGCACCCGGATGACCGAGGACGTCTTCGCCGGCTTCCAGGAGCCGGCGGACGGCGCGCTCGACAAGCTGGCGCCCGAGCACGTGGCCCCGCTCGTCGGCTATCTCGCCTCACCGGCGGCCGCCAAGGTGAACGGGCAACTGCTCGTGGTGCACGGCGGGATGGTCGCGGTGGTCGAACGGCCCAAGGTGGCCGCGAAGTTCGACACCGCGAAGGAGGTCTTCACGTACGACGAGCTCGATGAGCTGATCACGCCGTGGTACGAGGAGCGTCCGGCGGGGGAGACCTTCGCCGCGGCCGAGGTGCTCGGGCTCAAGCACGGCTGAGTCTCTGCCTCTCTTTCAGGTGAAGAGGGCCGACTGTCTTACGTGAAGAGGGCCGCCTGTCTTACGGGAAGAGGGCCGACCGGAATCGTTCCGGTCGGCCCTCTTCACGTGCGGCGGCGGTGGGTCAGGCCGCCTGGCTCTGCTCGGCATGACGACGGTGGCGCCCCGCAGGCGTCGACTCGACGTCCTGCTCGGCGGCCGGACCACGGTGGCGGCCGTGCCCTTCCTCGGTCCCCGTCGTCCTGCTGTCCTGCTCGCTCATCATCAACTCACCCCGTTGATTTCGTGCTTGTCGCCACAGGCCCCCCGAACTGCCGGGGCGCCTGCAACCCCGTGATCTTTCGCCCGCCGAGTCTAACGACAGGCCACCTGCCCAACGACCGGGGACCCGTCCCGTGACCGGCCGCCTGCCTAACGATTCGGCCACCCGTCTCACGGCCCCCGCCTGCCTGAGGATCGGCCCCCGGCTATCGACGACCGGCCACCCGCCCACCGAGCGGTGCCTGCTGCAGCGGAACGGGCCGTGGCGCGCTCGGGGCGGGCTCGGCCGCCGGTTCGGCCGCCGGCTCGGGCAGCCGTACGGGCTCCGGTGCGGGCGGGGTGACGCGGGCGAGACCGCAGGGCGTGTCCTCGGTGACGTACGGGAGCAGGAGCTCCTGGCCCAAGGACCAGAGCCCGCAGCCCAACCAGCCGTACGGGCCCGCCAGTTGCTGCGTCTGCCGCTGCTGCGGCGACCAGATCCCCAGCCAGGTGCCGGCCGCACCGTCGATCCTGAGTGCCACCGCACAGGCCTCGGGGCTGAGCACCTGGCCGGGCTGTATCGCGAACGGCGTCACCACGCAGTCCTCCAGACGCAGCGCGTCCGGGAAGTGGATCGGCCGGGTGGAGCCGAGCTGGCCCCAGCCGAGCCGGTCGTCGCCCGGTGCGTCGGACCGCACCAGGATGAAACCGCTGCCGGGGTCGGCGAGCAGCAGCCGGTCGTCGGAGTCCTCGCCGATCTGGAGCAGCGGCGAGACCTCACCCCCGCGCTCCAGATCGACGGCGACGGTCTTGGTGCGCCCGCCAAGCTCCTGGTCGAGCGCCAGCATCCGCCCCGTACGGTCCAGCCACACCCCGCCCGAACAGCGGCCCGGCACCTGCGCGACCAGCTCGGGCCCGAACGCGCCACCCGCCACCAGCCAGACGGAACTCGACCGTTCACCCGGTGCGAGTGCATACGCCGGACTCCCGCTGGGCGACGGCGGAAGCAGTGTCAGCTCGGCCGTCTCCACGGCCCCGAGCGGCAGTTGACCCGTGCCGGGACCCGTGGGGTAGAGCAGCGAGAACATGTGGCGGCCGTCCGCGACGCGGTGCACGAGCACCCGTCCGTCGGCAAGCGGCAGCACCTCGGTGCCCGGCTCCTCGGGCTGGTCGAGCGGCAGCGGCACCGCGTAGGGCTCGGGGCTGTCGAGGCTCCAGCGCTCCGGGCACCACACGTCGCCGCGCGGAGCGAGCCGCGCCGCGTAGGAGCCGTCGGCCGCGATCGTGAATCCCGGGCGCCGTATCGCACCCATGCCGTCGGACGCACCGTTCGCGCCCTCGTCCGGGGCCGTGTCGGTCGCCAACGCCGTCGTCGTCATCCAGCCCTCACCTCCGGTGACGAAAGCTAGTTTTCGTACGCGCTGGCGTGGGACGTGCCGCCTCGCACTTCACACCAAAGGGTGGCGATGTCCTGATTCGCCTGAGGTGCCGGGGGACTGTGTGCTGTCACAAGGGTCACAGGGGGCGGCAGCGCCCTCCGGTATCCGGTGAGTTTAAGGTGAGGGTTACCTAAGCAAATCCTGTGTCTTTGGAGCACCGATGTCCCTTCGCCGCCGCGGTACCGCCGCCGCAGCCCTTGCCGTAGCCGCCGCGCTCGCCCTCGGCGCCTGCTCGTCCTCCGACAACGGGGCCGAGGGGTCGAAGAAGGCCGAGAACGGCGCGGGCAGCAAGAAGGTCGCGACCGGCGGCGAGGACTTCGCCAAGGCCGCCGAGGACACCGCGAAGATGGGCACGGACGCGGGGCCCGGCGAGTTCCCGCGCACCATCACCCACGCCCTTGGCAAGACCGAGCTCAAGGCGCAGCCCAAGCGCGTCGTGGTGCTCGACGTCGGCGAGCTCGACAACGTCGTCTCGCTCGGCATCAAGCCGGTCGGCTACGCCCCCACCGAGGGCGACGACGGCATCCCCGAGTACCTGGGCAAGGCGGCCGGCAGCCCGAAGGACGTCGGCACGATCAACTCCCTGAACCTGGAGGCGATCGCGGCCCTCAAGCCCGACCTGATCCTCGGCTCGCAGCTGCGCGCGGAGAAGCTCTACCCGCAGCTCTCCAAGATCGCCCCGACCGTGTTCTCCATCCGCCCGGGCTTCACCTGGAAGGAGAACTACCTCCTCAACGCCACCGCGCTCGACAAGCGGGCCGAGGCCGAGGAGAAGATCTCCGCGTACGAGGAAGAGGCGAAGAAGCTCGGCGCCGAGCTCGGCGACAAGAAGCCGACCGTCACGATGCTGCGCTACATGCCGGACCGTATCCGCCTGTACGCGAAGGCCTCGTTCATCGGCACGATCCTCGAGGACGTCGGCGTGCCGCGGCCGAAGAACCAGCAGATCAACGACCTCGCCACCGAGATCAGCCCCGAGAAGATCGACGAGGCCGACGCCGACTGGATCTTCACCGGCGTCTACGGCGACGTGAACAAGACCAAGCGCGACACCGCCGAGGACAACCCGCTCTGGAAGAAGCTCGGCGCCGTCAAGAACGGCCAGGCGAAGGACGTCCCGGACGAGACCTGGTACCTGGGTCTCGGCGTGACCGCCGCCCACGAGGTCCTCGACGACCTGCGGGGCTTCCTCGTCAAGTAGCCCCGGCTCGCCAAGTAGCCCCGGCATCAGCTGAATTCACCGTCCCCGGTCGCCCTGTGCGGCCGGGGACGGTTGCGTTTCCGGCGCCCTACGGCCATTATGAACGCATGTTCATGAACGCCCGTTCATAACGGAGGCGGAGATGGCGAACCCGGCAGGGACGAACACGGCAGGGACGAACACGGCCGGCACGGCGGAGATCGTCAATGTGCACCAGTCCGAGGCCTGGAACGGCTACGAGGGCGAGCACTGGGCCGCCCACCACGACCGCTACAACGCGATCAACAGCGGCTTCAACGAGGCGCTCCTCGACGCCGCCGGCATCGGCACGGCGAGCCGCGTGCTCGACATCGGCTGCGGCGCGGGCCAGACCACGCGCCTCGCGGCCCGCCGTGCGCACGAGGGCACGGCGCTCGGGGTCGACCTGTCGGCGCCGATGCTCGGGCGTGCCAGGGCCGTGGCGGCCGAGGAAGGCGTCGGCAACGTGCGCTTCGAGCAGGGGGACGTCCAGGTCTTCCCGTTCGGCGAGGGCACCTTCGACGCGGCGATCAGCCGGTTCGCGGTGATGTTCTTCGCCGATCCGGTGGCGGCGTTCGCCCATGTCGCCCGCGCGCTGCGCCCCGGGGGGCGGCTCGCGTTCGTCAGCATGCCGGACCTCGGCGGCACGGACCTGGGCACGGTCATGGCGGCCGCGGCGCCGCATCTCCCGGGGTGGCAGGCGGCGTCGGCCCCGGACTCCGGCGAGCCGGGCGCCCACGGCTCCGGACCGCTCTCGCTCTCCGACCCCGGCCATGTGCGGTCGGTCCTCGGCGCGGCCGGCTTCCGCGATATCTCCGTACGGCGGATCGAGGCGGAGGAGATCTGGGGGAGCGACGCGGCCGACGCGGCGGAGTTCTTCACGGGCTGGGGCCCGGTGCGCTTCCACCTGGAGGGCGCGGACCCGGAGCCGCTGCGCACCGCCCTGACGGCCGCGTTCCGCCGCTTCGAACGCGCCGGGGCCGTACGGCTCGACGGTGCGGCCTGGCTGACCGAGGCCGTTCGATGACCGACGGCAGCGCGTCAGGGGAGCGTGGTGACCGTCCGCTGAAGCGCATCGTGCTCATCGGCGGATACGGGGCCGTGGGGCGGGAAGCCGCGGCCCTCCTCACCCGGTGGTATCCCGGCTCCGTGGTCGTCGCGGGCCGCAACCCCCGTGCCCTGCCCGGCACTTCCGCGCTCCGCCTCGACCTGGACGACCCGGCGGACCTGGGCCGCGCACTCGACGGCGCGGATGTGGTGGTGCTGTGCGTCGACCACGACAACGCGGCGGTGGCCAGGGCCTGCTTCGAGCGGGGCATCCACTATGTCGATGTGTCCGCCGACCACGAACGGCTGCTCGCGGTGGAGCGCCTGCACGACCTCGCCGTCGAGCACGGCGCGAGCGGCGTGCTCAGCGTCGGCCTCGCGCCCGGCATCACCAACCTCCTTGCCCGCCAGGTCACAGGCCACGAGGTGCGCATCGGCGTGCTGCTCGGCTCGGGAGAGGCGCACGGCCCGGCCGCGCTCGCCTGGACCCTCGACGGGCTCGCGGGCATGGGCCGGCCCTGGCGGATGCCCTTCCCCGCCCCGTACGGAAGGAGAAAGGTGTACGGCTTCCCGTTCTCCGACCAGTACTCGCTGCCGCGCACCTCGGAGGCCGTCGATGTGCGGACGGGCATGTGCCTGGACTCGCGCGCGATGACCGCCGTGCTGGCCGCCGCCCGGCTCCCCGGGCTCGCGCGGCTACTTGCGGCGGCCCCCGTACGACGAGCCCTGCTCGCTCTGCTCGGCCGCGTGCACCTGGGCTCGGACGGTTTCGCGGTCACTGCACGGTCCGCATACGACAGCGCGTCCTTCACCGGCAGACGCCAGAGCCGTACGACGGGAGTGGTCGCCGCCCTCGCCGTACGCGAACTCGCCTCGCTGCCACCGGGAGTGCGGCACCTCGACGCGTGCGTCGATCCGGCGCCGTTCCTGACGGAGGCGGCCCGCTGGGACGGGACCGGTGCCGCTCACTACGATCAGAGCGATGTCACCTAGGAAAGCGGCCGCGCTGCCGGACGGCGGGAACCTGCGCGACCATCTCATCGCGACCGCCGAGCGCATCATCGCCGAGCGCGGCACCGTCGGTCTGACCGTGCGCGCCATCGCCCGCGAGGCCGGGGTCGCCGACGGTGTGCTCTACAACCACTTCGCGGCCAAGGAGGAACTCCTCGCGCAGGCCCTGAACGCCCATGTGCGCAAGGTGGAATCGGGCCTCGGCGTCCTGCCCGCGCCGGGCACCGGGAGCGTCGAGGAGAACCTCAAGGCCTACGTCGCGTACGGCCTCGCCATGCACCAGGCGATCCTGCCCGCGTTCACGGGCTTCCTCGCCCAGCCGAAGATCCTCGCGCGCTTCGCCGAACTCGCGGAGCCGGGCGAGGACTGGCGCGACCGCCTGGCCGCGTACCTTCGGGCCGAGCTCGACCTGGGCCGCCTGCCGTCCGACGCCAAGACGTCCACCGCGGCCCGCATCCTCGTGGGCTACTGCCACGAGGTCGTGATCTCGGCCCTCTTCGACGCACACGCCCCGGCCCCGGATCCGGCGGCGGTGGACGACTTGGTGGCGGTGGTCCTGCGAGGTATCGCCTCCTAGCTGCGGGCAGTCGTGCCGCAGGGGCAGCCCGCGCGGCAAGAGTTCACCGGCGACGTGAACCGCACCGTCATGTAGGGCCCGCTTCCGGTCCCGCCCGTATGTCGCCGGCACCTGCGGCGGAGCACCGACCGCAGTCCGGGCATCAGCCGGGGATCGGCCCCCTCCTGCAGGACCTTGATCGCCACCGGGCGCCGGATGCGCCGGTCGACGCCCTCCCCCACCTCGCCCATCCCGCCGGCGTCCAGCCTGCGCACCAATTCGTAGCGCCCGTCCAGGACTTCCCCGGCATGCATCGAACCCCCCGTTCAGCCTGCTCGGGCGAACAGCAATGGGTATGGCTGCGGCGCGTGAGGCCTTCGACGACCCTCCGTATCCGAAGGGTTCGCAAGTGGCCCGTGCCCGCTTCCCCGCGAGGGGCCGACCCGGCCCCGGCCCAGGTAGCATCGCTCCGTGCCCCGCCTCCACGAAGTCCTCACCGCGCTCGACGCCCTCTGGCCCCCCGACCGGGCCGAATCGTGGGACGCCGTCGGGACGGTCTGCGGGGAGCCGGACGCCGAGGTGAGCCGGGTGCTTTTCGCCGTCGACCCCGTGCAGGAGATCGTCGACGAGGCCGTGCAGCTGGGCGCCGACCTCCTGGTCACGCACCACCCCCTCTACCTGCGCGGTACGACCACGGTCGCGGCCACGCACTTCAAGGGCCGGGCCGTGCACGACCTGATCAAGAACGACATCGCGCTGCACGTCGCCCACACCAACGCCGACACCGCCGACCCCGGCGTCTCCGACGCCCTCGCGAGCGCACTCGATCTGCGTGTGGTGGGACCTCTCGTCCCCGATCCATCGGACGAGAAGGGCCGCCGTGGCCTCGGCCGCATCTGCGAGCTGCGGCACCCGATGCCGCTGCGCGCCTTCGCCGCGTACGCCGCCGAGCGCCTGCCCGCCACCGCGCAGGGCATCCGCGCGGCAGGCGACCCCGACAAGGTCGTCACCACGGTCGCGGTCAGCGGCGGCTCCGGCGACAGCCTCTTCCCGTACGTACGGGAAGCCGGCGTGGACGCCTTCCTCACCGCCGACCTGCGCCACCACCCGGCCTCCGAAGCCGTACAGCACACGTCGCTCGCGCTGCTCGACGCCGCGCACTGGGCCACCGAGTGGCCCTGGTGCGAACAGGCCGCGGCGCAGCTCGACGAGATCTCCGACCGTCACGGCTGGGGCCTTCGCGTCCACGTCTCGAAGACGGTCACCGACCCCTGGACCGCCCACGCGGCCATGACCTCTACTACCGCAGGAGCCCCCAACTGAACGCCGCGCCCGCCGACCAGATCCGACTCCTCGACGTCCAGGCCCTCGACGTACGCCTGTCGCAGCTCGCGCACCGGCGCGACGCGCTGCCCGAGCACGCCGAGATCGAATCCCTGAACAAGGACCACACCCAGCTGCGCGATCTGCTCGTCGCCGCCACGACGGAGGAGGGCGACTGCGCCCGCGAGCAGACCAAGGCCGAGCAGGACGTGGACCAGGTGCGCCAGCGCGCCGTCCGCGACCAGCAGCGCCTGGACTCCGGTGCGGTCACCAGCCCCAAGGACCTGGAGAACCTGCAGCGCGAGATCGCCTCGCTCGCCAAGCGCCAGGGCGACCTGGAGGACGTGGTGCTCGAGGTCATGGAGCGCCGTGAGTCCGCTCAGGAGCGCGTGGCCGAGCTGACCGAGCGGGTCGGTTCCGTGCAGGGCAAGATCGACGACGCCACGGCCCGCCGTGACGCCGCGCTCGAGGAGATCGAGGGCGAGATCGCCACGGTCACCAAGGAGCGCGAGGTCGTCGCCGCCTCCGTGCCGGCCGACCTCCTGGCGCTCTACGACAAGCTGCGCGCGAAGGAGGGCGGCGTCGGTGCGGCCCGCCTCTACCAGCGCCGCTGCGAGGGCTGCCGTCTGGAGCTCAACATCACCGAGGTCAACGAGGTCCGTGCCGCGGCGCCCGACGCGATCGTGCGCTGCGAGAACTGCCGCCGCATCCTGGTCCGTACGTCGGAGTCCGGGCTGTAGCGCATGCGTTTCGTGATCGAGGCGGACGGCGGGTCCCGGGGCAACCCGGGGCCCGCGGGCTATGGCGCGGTCGTCATCGACGGCGACAGTGGTGAAGTGCTCGCGGAGCGGGCCGAGTTCATCGGTGTGGCGACCAACAATGTGGCCGAGTACCGCGGTCTGATCGCGGGTCTGCGGGCAGCCTTCGAGCTGGACCCGGCGGGCACGGTCCGCGTGCGGATGGACTCCAAGCTCGTCGTCGAGCAGATGTCGGGCCGCTGGAAGATCAAGCACCCGGACATGAAGCCCCTTGCGGCCGAGGCCCGTTCGGTCTTCCCGGCCTCCTCGGTCACGTACGAGTGGATCCCGCGCGAGGAGAACAAGCACGCCGACCGCCTGGCCAACGAGGCGATGGACGCGGGCAAGCGCGGCGAGCAGTGGGAGGCCTCGGCGTCGACGGCCGAGCTGGATACGCGTGCGGCGCGCAATGCTGCCTCCACCGCTCCGGAGCCTTCCGGCCCGGTGGGGGACGCGGCCGCGGGGGCGGCTGCGGCTCGGGCTGCGCTTTCTTCGGTACGGGGAGCAGGGGCTGTTGTCGCGGAGGCGCCCCCCGCGCCCGCCCAAGGCTGGTCCGCCCCCGACATGGGCGCCCCCGCCACCTTCGTCCTCCTCCGCCACGGAGAGACCGCCCTCACCCCCCAGAAGCGTTTCTCCGGCAGCGGCGGCACCGACCCCGTCCTGTCCGAGGTCGGCCTCGGCCAGGCCGAGCGGGTCGCCGCGGCGCTCGCCGTACGCGGCACCGTCCAGGCGATCGTCACCTCGCCGCTGACCCGCTGCCGTCAGACGGCGTCCGCCGTCGCCGCCCGCCTGGGCCTGGACGTGACGGTCGAAGAGGGCCTGCGCGAAACGGACTTCGGCGCCTTCGAGGGCCTGACCTTCGCCGAGGCCAAGGAGCGCTTCCCGGCCGAACTCGACGCGTGGCTCGCCTCTCCCGACGCCGCCCCGCCCGGCGGAGAGTCCTTCGCCGAGGTCGCGGTCCGGGTGGCCGAGACCCGCGACCGGCTCGTCGAGCGGTACGCGGGCCGCACTGTCCTCCTGGTCACCCACGTGACCCCCGTGAAGACCCTGGTCCGCCTCGCGCTGGGCGCCCCGCCGGAGTCCCTGTTCCGTATGGAACTCTCCGCGGCCTCCCTCACCGCGATCGCCTACTACGCCGACGGCAACGCCAGCGTCCGCCTCTTCAACGACACGTCCCACTTGCGCGCGTAGCCCGTACACATGCGGAAGGGGCGACCACCAGCACGGTGGTCGCCCCTTCCGTATACGCCGCGCAATAGGCAGGCCCACGGCTACCGCAACGCAGCCGCCTCCCGCGCCAGCTGCTCCACCCGCGCCCAGTCCTTCGCCGCCACCGCGTCGGCCGGAAGCATCCAACTGCCGCCCACGCAGCCGACGTTCTTCAGGGCGAGGTAGGCCGGGGCCGAGGCGGGGCCGATGCCGCCCGTCGGGCAGAAGCGGGCCTGGGGGAGCGGGCCGCCGAGGGACTTGAGGTACGGGGTGCCGCCCGCTGCCTCGGCCGGGAAGAACTTCATCTCGGTCACCCCGCGCTCGATCAGCGCCACGACCTCGGACGTCGTCGAGACACCGGGCAGGAACGGTACGCCGGACCCCTGCATCGCCTCGAGCAGCGAGTCCGTCCAGCCGGGGCTGACCAGGAAGCGGGCCCCGGCATCCACCGCGTCGCGCACGTTCGCGGCCGATATGACGGTCCCCGCACCGACCACCGCATCCGGCACCCCGGCCGCGATCGCGCGGATCGCGTCGAGCGCGGCCGGGGTGCGCAGCGTGACCTCGATCGCGGGCAGCCCGCCGGCCACGAGGGCCCGCGCGAGCGGCACCGCATCGGCGACTTCGTCGATCACGACGACGGGCACCACGGGGGCGAGATCGAGCACGGAAGGCGCGGACGGCGGCACGGAGGGCGCGGAGGCGGAAGTCATGCGTTCATCCTGCCGCTCCGGGTGCACTCTGCGCAAAGAGCGTTGCGCCCTGTGCAACGGGACCCGGAAGGGCCCCACGCGCACCCTCAGTGGATCTCCGTCACCACCACGTCCAGCGCCCACGGACGCCCCGCCCGCGCCGGCTCCTCCGCCTCCACCACGTATCCGAGATCTCGCAGCGCACCCACCAGCTCCCCGGGTCCGCTCGGCTTCGCGCCCGCCGTCAGGAGGTCCCGTACGAGACGGCCCTTGGTCGCCTTGTTGAAGTGGCTGACCACCGAGCGCTTCTCCACACCGTCCACGATCTGCGACTGCAGCACCCGCACCGTCGCGGTCCGCCCCGCGACCTCGCCCTTCGGCTTCCACGCGCTCGCGTACGCCGAGGACCGCAGGTCGAGCACCAGTCCCTCGCCGGCCGCCTCCGGCATGACCTCCGCCATCGGTCCGCGCCAGTACGCACCGAGCGCGCCGAGTCCCGGCAGCTTCACGCCCATCGAGCAGCGGTACGAGGGGATACGGTCGCCGATCCGCACCGCGCCCCACAGCCCCGAGAACACGAGCAGCGACTTCGCCGCGCGCCGCTTGGCCGAGGCGTCCAGGGTGCTCAGGCCGAGGGCGTCGTAGAGGACTCCCGTGTAGATCTCGCCCGCGGGACCCGCGCCGGCCGTCCTCAGCTCGGCGTTCTTGGCGACCTCGCCGCGCAGCCCCTCGCTGAGACCGAGCACCTCACGGGCCCGCTCCTCGTCCGTGAGGCACAGCTCGACCAGCTCGTCGAGCACGGCCGCGCGCGCTTCGGCGAGGCCCGGCAGGGACAGCGACTCCGGCTTCAGCGGGGCGCCACGGCCCGAGTCGGCCTTTCCCTCGGACGGCGGCAACAGCACGAGCACGATCGAACTCCTTCAGCGATACGAGGCGGGGGTGCGGCCCCGCTGCAGGGTACCCAGCCGGGACCTGACTCCGTGTCCGGCCGGGACCCGACTCCGCGAGCGACTCCGTGTGCGCCGACCGCGAGCGTCCGCGCCCCGCCCGCCCTACGCTCGACTCATGCCTCGCCGCCATATGCATGTGACCGGCGCAGCCGAAGCCCCGCTGCGGGCGGCGTTGCGCGAGCTGCGGACGCGCCTGGAGGTGCCGGCCGAGTTTCCGGCCGACGTCCTCGCGGAGGTCGATGCGGTGGTCAAGTCGCCCGACCTGAGCGGGCACAGGGACGCCACCGACATCCCCTTCTTCACGATCGACCCGCCCACGTCCAGGGACCTGGACCAGGCGATGTTCCTGGAGCGGCGCGGCAGCGGCTTCCGGGTCGGCTACGCGATCGCCGATGTCGCCGCCTGGGTCAGGCCCGGCGGCGCGCTCGACCGCGAGGCGCACGCCCGCGTCACCACGCTCTACTTCCCCGACGAGAAGGTCCCCCTGCACCCGCCCACCCTCTCCGAGGGTGCCGCGAGCCTGCTGCCCGACCAGGACTGCCCGGCGATCCTGTGGACCATCGACCTCGACGCGGAGGGCGCGCCGACCGCGACCCGCGTCGAGCGCGCGCTGGTCCGCAGCCGCGCCAAGCTCGACTACGCCGGAGTGCAGCAGGCCATCGACGACGGCACCGCGGAGGAGCCGCTCGCGCTGCTCAAGGACATCGGCCTGCTCCGCGACCGGCAGGAGATCGCCCGCGGCGGCATCTCGCTCAACGTCCCCGAGCAGGAGATCGTCGAGCGCGAGGACGGCTACCACCTCAAGTACCGCGCCCCGCTCCCGGCCGACGGCTGGAACGCGCACATCTCCCTGCTCACCGGCGCCGCGGCCGCCGACCTCATGGTCGGACACGGCACTGGCATCCTGCGCACCCTGCCCGCCGCGCCCCAGGGTGCGGTCGGCCGGCTGCGCCGCGCGGCGAAGGCCCTCGGTATCGACTGGCCGCGCCATATGCCGTACGCCGACGTCGTCCGCGGACTCGATCCCCGCAACGGAAACCACGCGGCCTTCCTCCAGGAGTGCACCAGCCTGCTGCGGGGCGCGGGCTACACGGTCTTCACCGGCGGCGAGCTCCCCGATCCCCGAATCCACGCGGCCGTCGCGGACGAGTACACGCACTGCACCGCGCCGCTGCGCCGGCTCGTGGACCGCTATGCGAGCGAGATCTGTGTGGCCGCGGTGGCCGGCAAGGAACCCCCTGAGTGGGTGCTCGCCGCCCTGGACGCCCTGCCGCAGGAGATGGCCGACGGCACCCGGCGGGCCAACGGCATCGAGCGCGAGTGCGTGGACATCGTGGAGGCCGCGCTGCTCAAGGACCGGGTCGGCGAAGTCTTCGACGCGTACGTGATCGATGTGAAGGACCGTCAGCCGGCGGTCGGCACCGTGCAGTTGGAGGACCCCGCCGTGGTCGCCCGGGTCGAGGGCGGCGAGGCGAAGCTGCCGCTGGGGGAGCGGCTGCGGGTGCGGCTCACGCAAGCGGATCCGGGGAAGGCGAAGGTGCAGTTCGCGCCTGCTTGAGCGCCTGCTTGTGCGCGGCCACGAGTGCGGCCGGATCGTCCGCGTTGAAGCGGAACACCCGGGCCTCGCCCCGGCTGCCCAACGGCCGTACGAAGGAGACCGGTTCGGTCAGTTCGACCGTCACCGTCGTCTGCCCGCCGATGACCACGTCGAGCACGCCGTCCTCGCTCAGCTGGAAGTGCTTGCCCTGCGGATAACGCCGTTCCACCCGTACGGAGCGGATGAGCGCGGCCGGGGCCGTCACGTCGAACAGCGCCCCGTACCGGATCCTCAACGAGCCGTCCGGCTGCGCCACATGGGGCCGGGTCACACAGGCCGCGTGCAGCCCGAGGATCTGTATCACCCCGTACACATCGATGAAGGTGACGATGGCGTGCACCAGCGGCCACGGGATCAGGAACAGGAGCACCACGGTCTCGACGACCGCGACGAACAGGAAGCCGAAGATCAGCGCGGTCTGCGCCTGCGTGTAGCCCGCGCCGTGGGCGCCGGGCCCTACTTGATGGCGGCGGCGTGCGATCCACAGCCCCAGGCTGTGGAAGGCCTTGAACTCGTGCACGGTGAGCCGCTTCAGCACGCGCCAGGTGGTCGCGCTCCTCATTCCGCATTCCTTCCTCTCTCGGCGAGCGCCGTCATGAACTGCCGTACGACCGCGGCCTGAGCGGGCGCGAAGTCGTCCAGCATCGCCTGCCCGAACGGGTGCTCGCGGCTCGCGTCTCCCACCCCGTCGAACAGGTCGAGCAGCTCCCGCGGCACGGCGGCGACGAAGTCGGCGGCAAGGGGGCCGATCCGCGGATCGGCCACACCTGCGTCCGCCAGGGCGTCGAGCCGTACGTACAACTCATGGATCCTGGCGGCCAGTTCGGGGTCATCGGCGAGCGGGCGCAGCGCCGCGAGCATCCGGTCGCGGTCCTCCGGCGGCGCCATGGAGTCGATCAGCGTCAGGTGTTCGCGGTCCTTGGCGGCGCTCGCCGAACCGCTCGGCGAGAACGCGCTCAGGAGCTCCGCGAGCCCCGGCGACACGGGACCTTCGGCGGGCAGGGTGCCGGCCCGCGCCTGTTCGAGAAGCACCCGCAGGCGCGCCCTGCGCTCCTCGATCGCGGCCTCCTGGCGGGCGAGATCCGCGTCCAGCTCCTCCAGGACCTCGGCCAGTTCGCGCCCCTCGTCGTCGGCGAGCACGTCGCGCACCTCGGGCAGCCCGAGTCCCAGCTCGGTGAGGCGCCGGATACGGGCGAGCGCCACGGCGTGCCGGACGCCGTAGTCGCGGTAGCCGTTGGGCAGCCGGTCGGGTTCGGGCAGCAGCCCGAGGTGGTGGTAGTGCCGCACGGCGCGCGGGGTGACCCCGGCCAGTGCGGCGATCTCGCCGATACGCATGTGCTCAGTAGAAACCCTGACGCTGCGGCAAGGTCAAGCGCGGCACGTCAGGGCCTCCCTTGACGGCTAACAACGTTAGCCTTACGGTGGTGGCTAACGCGGTTAGCCGAGCTCGATCCGGCCGGAAGGGAACCACCATGACCACCGCAACGCTGCACGCGCCCCGCGCGCTGACCTGGGCGACGAAGCTCCGCCGGACGGCCTGGCTCGCCGGCGCCCTGTTCTGGACGGCCTTCGCGATCGTGGAGGGTGTCAACCACGGCTGGCCAGCCGCCGCGGTGGCCTTCGCGTTCTTCCTCGCCCCGGACATCGCGCTCTTCGTCGACGTCCGCGGATCGGCCGGCCTCGCCCGCGGACAGCTCTCGCCCCGCGCGGTCCCGTACTACAACGCCGCCCACTGGGCGCTGATCCCATTCGCCTCGATCGTTGCGTACACGTTCCTGCCGGTGGACGCACCCGCCCTCTTCGCGGGCCTGTGCGGCTGGCTCGCCCATATCTCGTACGATCGCGCCTTCGGCTACGGACTGCGGACGAAGGAAGGTTTCCAGCGTGTCTGAGTGCCCCACCACCGACAGGCTCACCCCTCGCAAGCGAGAGATCGTGACCGAGGCCCGTGCCCTGCTCGAAGAGCACGGCGCGGCCGCGCTCACCATGCGCGCGCTCGCCGACCGTCTGGGCATCAAGGCGCCCTCGCTGTACAAGCACTTCCCGGACAAGGCCGCGCTGGAGCTCGAACTGATCGTGCTCAGCCTCCAGGAGACGGGCGAGGCCCTCGAAGCGGCCGCGGACTCCCTGCCCTCGCTGATGAAGGCCTATCGCGCGTACGCCCTGGCGCACCCGCACCTCTACCGCCTCAACACCGAGCGCTCCCTGCCGCGCGAGGCGCTCCCCGAGGGGCTCGAAGCCCGTGCCGCGGCGCCCCTGTTGCGCGTGTGCGGCGGCGATGTGGACATGGCGCGGGCGGCCTGGGCCTTCGCCCACGGGATGGTGATCCTGCAGCTCAACGACCGGTTTCCCGCCGATGCCGACCTGACGGCCGCCTGGGAGGCGGGGGCGGACGTCTTCGAGGGGTGAGCCCTCGGGGGCGGCTGTCGTCGGATCTGTGACTGTCCGCGACGCCAACTGCCGCCGAATCGCCAAGGATTCAACCAATGCCTGCGGGAGTCATTGACGCCTGCTCATGACAAGTTTACGGTCCGTCCGAAGCTGCGAGCGTCATTCGAAATTTCGAACGCAGGAGGTCGGAATGGGCCACCCACCCCTGAGCCGCAGGAAGGTGCTCGCGGGTCTGGGCAGTCTCGCCGCCGCGGGCGCGCTGTCCGCCGGTGCGGCGGGCTGCGCCGCGCCGCGGACCGTGGGCGCGGACAAGATCCTGCTGCGCTACTGGCATCTCTTCGGCGGCGGTGACGGCGTCAACATGGCAGCGATGCTGGACCGGTTCGGCAAGGAGCACCCCGCGATCGGCCTGGAGGCGGCGCAGCTCGAATGGGGTGCGCCGTACTACACCAAGCTGGGCATGGCCGGCGCCGGCGGCCGGGCGCCCGAGGTCGCCATCCTGCATCTGGCCCGGCTGACCGGCTTCGGCCCCGGCCGGCTGCTCGACCCCTTCGACCTCGGCCTGCTCGAGGAGTTCGGCGTACGGCCCGCCGACTTTCCCCAGGAGATCTGGGACCGCGGCACGATCGACGGCAAGCAGTACGCCGTCCCGCTCGACACCCACCCCCTGGTGCTCTACTACCAGACCGAGATATGCGAGCAGGCCGGGCTCCTCGGCGCGGACGGCAAGCTCAAGACCCTGAACGGGCAGGAGGAGTTCTACGCCGCGCTGCGCGCCGTCAAGAAGGTGACCGGACAGCCGGCCCTCGTGTTCGAGACGCTCGGCAGCGATGCCGTCGGACCGTGGCGGGTGTTCTCCGCGCTGTACTCGCAGACCGGCGGAACCCTCCTGAACGACGACGCCACCCGCATCACCATCGACGACGAAAAGGCCCTGCGCGTACTGGAGTTCATGCGCGACGTGGTGCAGGAGGGCCTCGCCGTACGGCGTACCGACTACCAGGGCAGCGTCGGCATCTTCAACGCGGGGAAGACCGGGTTCTTCCTCAACGGCGAGTGGGAGGTCACCACGTACAAGGAGAGCGGGATCCCGTTCTCCATGACCCGTATCCCGGGCATCTTCGGGCGCCCCACCACCCAGGCCGACGTGCACAGCTTCGTCCTGCCGCATCAGGACGCGCGCGGCGGCGAGAGCAACCGGGCCGCGCACCGCTTCGTCGCCTGGATGCTGAAGCACTCCGCCGACTGGGCGGCGGGCGGCCATGTCCCCGCGTACACGCCGACGCTCAGCGAGAAGGCGTATCTGGATCTGGAACCGCAGTCCGAGTACCGCGATGTGATCGACGACGTCGCGCTCGATCCGCCCGCCTGGTTCGCGGGCTCCGCCTCGGCCATGCACGAGCGGCTCGGCGCCGTCTTCTCCAGCGTGGCCACAGGGGCCCGTACGCCCGAGAACGCCCTGGACGAGGCCAAGAACCGGCTGCAGGACCTCATCGACACCCCGAGCCCGCTCGGAGAAGGGGGTACGGCATGACCGCCACGGCACCCGCGACCCCCTCGGCCGCGGCCGCGCCGCCCGCGGACTCCGCCCCCGCGGCCAGGGGCATCCGCCGCCCGTGGACCGAGCACGGACTCACCTTCACCGCGCCCTTCCTGCTCATGTACGCCCTGTTCCTCCTGTGGCCCGTGGTGCTCGGCCTCAAGATGAGCCTCGGGGACGACAACATCACCGGCAGCGGTGGGGAGTTCGTCGGCTTCGACAACTACGCCGAGGCGCTCACCGACCCCGGCATGTGGGACGCGCTGTGGAACACGGTCTGGTTCACGGTCCTTTCGACCGTGCCGCTCGTCCTGTGCGGCCTCGTCTTCGCGCTGCTCGCGCACGGCCTGCGGTTCGTCGACTGGCTCTGGCGGCTCAGCTGGTTCGCACCGTTCCTGCTGCCGTCCGGCATCGTCGGACTGCTCTGGCTGTGGATCATCTATCCGGCCGAATTCGGCTTCGCCGACCAGCTCCTGGCCACCTTCGGCCTCGAACCGGGCATCGGCTGGCTGAGCGACGAGCGCTACGCGATGCTCTCCATCGTCGGCACCACCGTCTGGTGGACCGTCGGCTTCAACTTCCTGCTCTACCTCGCCGCGCTGCAGTCCATACCCCAACACCTCTACGAGGCGGCCGAGCTGGACGGCGCGACCGCCTGGCAGCGCCTGCGGCACGTCACCCTGCCGATGCTGCGCCGCACCACCTTGGTCGTCGTGGTGCTCCAACTGCTCGCATCTCTCAAGGTGTTCGACCAGATCTACATCATGACCCAGGGCGGCCCGGACGACGCCACCCGGCCGATCCTCCTGTACGTGTACCAGGAGGGCTTCACCGGCTACCGGATCGGCTACGCCTCGGCCGTCTCGTACATCTTCTTCGCCCTCATCGTCCTCGTCTCCCTCGTCCAGCTGCGCCTGGCCCGCCGATCCCGTGAGGAGAACAGCCGATGAGCGCCACGACGGACCAGGCGGTGAGCGCCACGACGAAGACCCTCGCCGCCGCCGCGCCGGTGGCCGGCCGCCGCCCGCGCTGGACCCGGGGCCGGATCGCCATGCTGGCCCTCGCGTCCGTACTCGCCCTGGTGTGGGTACTACCGCTCCTGTACGCCCTCGCCACCTCGCTCAAGCCGATGGGCGAGGAGGTCGAGACCCCGCTGACCTGGATCGGCTCCACCCTCACCCTGGACGCGTACGACAAGGTGTGGGCGGCCGGTGACATCCCGCGCTGGATGTTCAACACCGCCTACATCTCCGTGATGACGACCCTGCTCACCGTCGTCCTGTGCGCGATGGCGGCGTACGGTTTCGCGCGCACCGACTTCAAGGGCCGCAAGGTGCTCTACGGCCTCGTCCTCGCCGGGATCATGGTGCCGCCGCAGGTCCTCATGGCCCCCCTGTTCGCGGAGATGACCGCCCTGGGCCTCGTCGACACCTACTGGGGCGTGATCCTGCCCCAAGTCGCCGTACCCGCCATGGTGTTCATCCTGGTGAAGTTCTTCGAAGGGGTGCCGCGCGAACTGGAGGAGGCGGCCTTCTGCGACGGGGCCGGGCGCTGGCGGGTGTTCTGGACCATCGTCATGCCGCTGTCGCGCCCCGTGCTCGCCGCCGTCGCGATCTTCACCTTCATCTCGACGTGGAACAACTTCCTGTGGCCGTTCCTGGTCACCACCGACCCCAACGGCATGACCCTGCCGGTGGGCCTGGTCAACGTCCAGTCCACGTACGGCGTCCGCTACTCCCAGGTCATGGCCTCCCTGGTCATCGCGGGCCTGCCGCTGCTCATCGTCTTCGCCCTGTTCCAGCGCCAGATCGTGCGGGGGGTGGCGCATACGGGGCTGGCGGGGCAGTAGGGGCGGCCTGTCGGTGCGGATGCGGCGCGAAGGTGGTGGTGCGGCGGTCAGCGGTACGCCGCGAGGAAGGCGCGGGTGCCGGCCGTGGCGAGGCGGTCGAGGTCGGCCTCGGTGTGCTGGGTGCTGCCGGTGAACATGGCCTTGTTCACCGGGATCCACAGCAGCAGGCCCGAGAAGTGGTTCGCGGCCAGGAGCGTGTCGTCGATCCGCAGCAGCCCCTGGTCGGTCAGCCGTTGGAAGGTCGCCGCCAGCGTGGCGAGCCCTCGCTCGAAGCCCCGCTGGTACCACTCGGTTCCCAGCTCGGGGAAGACATCGGCGTTGGCGATGATCAACCGTCGGAGCTGGATCACCCGGGGATCGGTGAGCGCGGTCAGGAACTGACGGGCGAGCTTGGTGAGGTTCTCTTCCAGGCCGGCCGCGTCGGTCGGGAGGTCGGCCAGCAGATCGATCGTGGTGTCGAGCCGGTCGGTCGTGGCCAGGACGATGTCGGCGAAGAGCTTCTCCTTGTCGGAGAAGTGCTTGTAGACGGTCTGCTTGGACACCGCGGCCAGTTTCGCGATGTCGTCCATGCTCGTGCCCGAGTACCCCTTGTCCAGGAAAACGCTGGTCGCGGCCTCCAGGATCGCCTCGTGCTTGCGCGCTGAACGGCTGTCCATCGTCAACTCCTTCTTCATTGCTCCTCGTCCTCCCGCAGACTCCCGCAGACTCCCGGAGAAGAGTACTGGACTGACCAGTACTCTTTTGGGTACTGTACCGTCCAGTTCCCAAGCGCGGGGCTTCCTGCCCCGTCCACCGCGCAGAAATCTGGAGTGATTCCTCATGGACAAGGTGTTCTCTGCCGACGGCACGGCCATCGCCTACGAGCAGCAGGGCTCCGGCCCCGCTGTCGTGCTCGTCGGCGGCGCGTTCATGGCGCGCGGCGATTCCGCCGCACTCGGCAGTCTGCTGGCCGAGCACTTCACCGTGTTCACCTACGACCGCCGGGGCCGCGGCGACAGCGGGGACAGCCCCACGTACGACGTGCAGCGCGAGGTCGAGGATCTGGACGCAGTGATCGGGCGTGCGGGCGGCGAGGCGATGGTCTTCGGGATGTCCTCCGGTGCCGTACTTGCGCTGGAGGCCGTGGCCCGGGGCAGCGCGGTCTCCCGGCTGGCCGTGTACGAACCGCCCTTCATCACCGACGACAGCCGCCCGCCGCTGCCCGCCGACTACGTCGCCCACCTGACGGACCTCGTGGAGCGGAAGGCGTACGGCGATGCGGCGGCCTACTTCATGACCGCGGCGGTGGGCATGCCCGCCGAGGTCGTCGCGGGAATGCGCCAGGCCCCCTTCTGGGAGGGCATGGAGGCCGCCGCCCGCACCCTGCCCTACGACGGCCAGGTCATGGGGGACACCATGTCCGGCCGGCCGCTGCCCGCCGACCGCTGGCAGTCCGTGACCGTGCCCGTTCTCGTCGGCAGCGGGGACGCGGGCGCACCGCACATGCTCGATGGGGCGCGAGAGCTCGCCGCGCTGGCCGACAATTTCGCCCTGCACGTCTTCCCGGGCCAGGAACACAACATCGCCCCCGAGATCCTCTCTCCCGTCCTGACCGGCTTCTTCGCTGCCGGGGAGCAGGAGTGAGGAAGATCCCCAGCACGCCGGCCGGCAGTTTTGGATATCCGGCTCCCGTTGAGATCGCATGCGAGTTCTCTTTCTTGCGCTGGATGCGATCCTCAAAACGCCTGGAGATATACGCGAGCCTTCTCGCTCGGGAGGGGCTCGACGTAGATTTCGATCCACTGGAAGGCGCTCCGCGACGCGTCACTCACGCACGGCGGGCATACTCCCGTCCACTGGACCGGATTCAGGGATTCGGGGGCAGGCAGCCCGAGATGCTTGAACACCTCTCCTGACGCGGTTCCCTTGTGAGTGCTGCTCAGCGGATCCTCCGCGTGGAGCAGATCTGCCGTTGCCTTGGCCTGGGTGGTGCTGGTGACGAAGGAGAGCAGGTACTGATCCTCCTGGGGGTTTACCCGAACCGCCCCTTTCGCTTCGGTGGCATCGGCCGGAATTTCGATCTTTATCGCGGCGGATACTTCTTTGGCTCCGGCGTCCTTCTTCCAGTACGTGTCGGAGACCTGCTGCCTGGACACGTCCCCATCGGCCCCAGAAGTGCAGGCGGAGACGGCGCCCATCGCGATCAGTAGCGGGAACATCGTGCGCCTGATGCGCGCTTGCACGCGACCACGTGGTTTGTGCCGTTCGTTCATCGGTTTTCCTCTTCGCCACGGGAGACGTCGGTACGCGTCCCGCTCCGCCCGGGGTCTCCTGGATCGGCGGACGATCTGTCCTTGTCCCAGTTGTAGCGGTCCCAGATGCCAGTGCACCGAGGTGCCGGACTACGGTGTCGCGGTCAACTGCTCAATGCGTTCCGCGAATCCGTCAGTGGGGAGGGGCGAGGGCATCGACGTACTCGATTGCGGTGGGTACGTGTGGCGGCGTTCGAGAGATGCGGAGCCGGGCGTGCGGCCTACGAAGGTGCTGTCGTCTACGCAACCCACAGCGTCCAAGTCCATCAGGACGCCCCCTCGTACCGCAAAATGGCCCTGCCCGGGGAGAAACCCCAGTTCAGAGCCATAAAGGCGGACGAGTCGGCCTGTACGCCGGGTTCTGTCTCCCCAGGGTCTTGCGGCCCAGGGGGAGGCGGCCATCCATCTAGGGCCGGCATTGCTGCCGGCCTCGTGCGGTCTACCCGCGGACTCGGGCGAGCAGCCCTCGAACGTCCGCGCAGGAGCACCGAGGTGCTCCCTCTTGACCTTGCTCCGGGTGGGGTTTACCTAGCCGCCCGAGTCACCTCGGGCGCTGGTGGTCTCTTACACCACCGTTTCACCCTTACCGTGAGCCGAAGCTCCCGGCGGTCTGCTTTCTGTGGCACTGTCCCGCGGGTCACCCCGGGTGGGCGTTACCCACCACCCTGCTCTGTGGAGCCCGGACGTTCCTCGCCGGGGATCCGAAGATCTCCGCCGCGGCCGCCCGGCCGGCTCGTCCGCCGTGCCGCCATCGTACCGGCCGGGACGGGTCCGGCGATCACACGAGCCCGCCGGCGGCATCGGTCAGCTTTCGAGAAGCGCTGCCCTGCGCCCCCTGGCTAGCTTGAGAGACATGACGAACATCGAGTACCTCACCATCGAGGCCGCCGACCCCGCGGCCGCCCAGCGTTTCTACGCCGACGCCTTCGGCCTGGACGGCAAGCAGCTCCGCGTCCAGGGCTCCGAGGCTCCGACCAGCGGTTTCCGTGGTTTCACGGTCTCGCTCGTGGTCTCCCAGCCGTCGATCGTCATCGGACTGTTCAACGACGCCATCGCCGCCGGCGCCAAGGAGCTCAAGCCCGCCAAGAAGTCGCTCTGGGGCTTCGGCGGCGTGGTCCAGGCGCCGGACGGCACGGTCTGGCAGCTGGTCAGCTCGTCGAAGAAGGACACCGGTCCGGACGTACGGAAGATCGACGAGGTCGTGCTGCTCCTCGGTGTCGCGGACATGGCAGCCAGCAAGCAGTTCTACGTCGAGCGCGGGCTCAAGGTGGGCAAGAGCTTCGGCGGCCGGTACACCGAGTTCGAGGCCGCCGACAGCCCGGTCAAGCTGTCGCTCTACCCGCGCAAGGGCCTGGGCAAGGTCGCCGGTGTCGCGACCGAGGGCAGCGGATCGCACCGCCTGCTGATCGGCTCCGATCTCGGGGCGTTCACCGACCCCGACGGGTTCGAGTGGGAGAGTGCGGCATGAAGTTCCGTACGTACGTGGAGCCGCCCGAGCCGATGAACGGGCTCGAGGTGCCGGCCGAGCTCGTCGAACAGCTCGGCGGCGGCAAGCGCCCGCCGGTCACCATCACGATCAACGGCCATACCTGGCGCAGCCGCGTCGCGATCATGCGCGGCCGCTGCCTGCTCGGTCTGTCCAACGCCAACCGGGCGGCCGCGGGCGTCGAGATCGGCGAGGAGGTCGAGGTCGATCTGCGACTCGACACCGAGCCCCGCGTCATCACCGAGCCCGAGGACTTCGCCCGCGCACTGGACGCGGATCCGGCCGCGCGCGCCGCGTACGACCGTCTGCCGCAGGGCCGTAAGCGGCAGCATGTGCTGGCGGTCGACGGGGCGAAGAAGCCGGAGACGCGGCTGCGCCGCATCGAGAAGGCGCTGGAGACGCTGCGCGCGGAAGCGGGCGGCGCGGCGTGAGCGAAGCGGGCGGCAAGGGCGCGGGCGAGGCGGACGGCAAGGGCGCGGGCGAGGCGGGCGGCAAGAGCGCGGGCGAGGCGGACGGCAAGAGCGCGGGCGAGGCGGGCGGTGAGCTGGCCGAGGTGCAGCGGGCGCACTGGCAGCAGACCTATGGGGCGCACCCCGGGATGTACGGGGAGGAGCCCAGCGCTCCCGCGCTGCATGCCGCCGCCGTGTTCCGGGCGGCGAAGGCACGGACCGTGCTCGAACTCGGCGCCGGGCACGGCCGCGACGCCCTGTACTTCGCCCGCGCGGGCTTCACCGTGCACGCCACGGACTTCTCCGCCACCGGCCTGGCACAGCTGCGCGACGCTGCGGCCGCGCAGGGCGTCGCGGAACGGGTGACCTGCACCGTCCACGACGTACGCACACCGCTGCCGCTGCCCGACGCCTCGGTCGACGCGGTCTTCGCGCACATGCTGCTCTGCATGGCGCTGTCGACGAAGGAGATCGAGGCCGCGGTCGCGGAGATCCGCCGGGTGCTCCGCCCGGGCGGCACTCTCGTCTACACGGTCCGGCACACCGGCGACGCCCACTACGGCGCGGGCATCGACCACGGCGACGACATCCACGAACACGGCGGTTTCGCCGTCCACTTCTTCCCGCGCGCACTGGTCGACTCGCTCGCCGCCGGCTGGTCCCTCGACGAGGTCCACGCCTTCGAGGAGGGCGAACTCCCCAGGCGGCTGTGGCGGGTGACGCAGACCGTGCTTGGATGACCGCCCAGCTGTCGACGAGGGGGCATGACATGCCGGACGGGGACGCCCTGGCAGCCGAGGCAGCCGAGACAGCGGTGACTGGCGTGACATTCGGCGAGCTGCGCGCTCTGCTCGGGGAGCCGGCCTTCCGCGGGGCGGATCCGCAGGCCTGGTCGGCCCTCGAACAGCGGCACGGGGTCGAATTCCCCGCGGACTACAAGGAGTTCGCCGACGCGTACGGCGCGGTTCTGATCAACAACCAGCTGACGCTGTTCCACCCCGCGACGGCCTGGCACAACCTGGGCGAGAACATCCGCGAGGAGCAGGAGTTCTACGAGGACTGGCCCGAGGACATGATGCCGCCGTATCCGATCGGCACAGGGCCGGGGGAGATGTTTCCCTGGGCGCACTCCGCCACCGGCGAGATGGTCTACTTCCGGGTGCCGCGGGACGGGGCGCGGGACTGGGCCGTGGGCGTCATCGAGCACGACGAGTTCGGCTACGTCGAGTACCCGGTGACGTTCAACGAGTGGATGCGGGCGTATCTGCGCGGCGCGGAGTCGGTGGGGGGCGAGGAGATGCTCACCCACTCCAGGAACTTCGCACCCGACGGCCCCTTCTTCACGATGCTCGCGCAGCCCAGGTCCTGACAGGCGCGAGCGCCGAGGGGCCGAGGCCGATCCCGAGCCGCCCCCGCTGCTACCAGGTCACTTCCAGCGATCCGCCCACCGGCAGCCCGTGCCACCGGTCCGCGTACGTGTCCAGTGCGTCGACGATGCGCTCGACGACCGGCGGCAGCGGCGACGGTACGTAGGCGGGCAGCGTCTCGGCGAAGCCGCGGCGCAGCTCCCACACCGGTACGGCGATGCCCGCGAGCTCCTCCGAACGGCCCATGTCCGCCGAGGCCTTGGGTGTCGGCTTCCCGGGTTTGGTCCTCCGGCGGCGCATCGCTTTCGTGCGCTCGGCCGGATCGGCGGGCCAGAACAGTCCGTTGTCGCCGGCCGCGAGCCGTCCGTACACGCCGAGTTCGATGCCCGCGACGGACTCCACCACGAAATGCACCAGGTCATGCGGGAGATACGGGTGACCGCCGGGGCCGTTGCGAGGGGCGAGCTCCGGGCCGGCGTCGCGGTGGACCGCGATCTCGTAACTCGTGCCGGGGCCCTTGGTGTAGACGACGCGCATACCCCGCACGCTAGGCCGCGGACCGCCCCCGTGCACCTCGGTTTCCCGGGCCCGCCGACCGTCCCGGGCCCGCCGACCGTTCCAGGGCCCGCCGACCGTTCCAGGGCCGCCCGCCGTTCCTGGCCCGCCGTTCCCGGGCCGCCCACCGTTCCCGGGCCCGCCGACCGCGAGCGTGACGCGCGGGGCTAGGGTGCAGGGCCGAGGAACGGGGAGGCCGATGGGCACCACGGAACGCACAGCCATGATCATCACGGCGGCCACCGCGCTGCTGACCCTGACCCTCTCGCTGCTGTACCGGTTCACCGACCTGCCGTTGTGGCCGCGGCGCCGGCGCGGGAGCGAGCGTCCCGCGGTCGACTGGGGGTCGGCGCCCGATCTGCCCGCGTACTCCTATGCCGCTCTGTACGAGCTGGCCGTGCGGCGCCGTGATGCGCTGGCGCGGGCGGTGCGGTGTGCGAGGGACGCGGGTCTGCCCGTCCCCGAGCCCCTCACCGTCAACCTCGTGGAGACCCGTGGCCAGGACGGCCCGCAGGAGGGCGCCTACGCGGCGCTGGCGCTCTCCGCCGCCGACGACTTCCTCGAGGACTGCCTGCCGCCCGACACCGTGCCCACCGCCGAGCAACTGGCCGAGTTCGAGCAGCGGGCCGGAAGGCCCTACGACCGCAGGGCGGAGGAGGGGATCGCCCTGACCGATGTGGTCGGGTCCCTGGAGGTCAGCCGGATCGGGATGCAGGCGCTGGCCTGTCTCACCGAGGGCACCGCACTCACGCTCGACCGGCCCTGCTTCCATCACCCGCTGCACGCACGCGGCACCGAACGCGTGCTCTGTCCGCCGGAGGCCTGCACGGCCGAGAGCCCCGAAGACGCCCTGGTGGACGACGACTTCGTCACCGTCTGCCGGAACTGCGCCGACGGAACCCCCGCGCCCCTGCTCGTATGGACGCAGGCGGGTGAAGTGCCGTACTACCGGACCGAGTTCGAGACCAAGGCGGTGTTCCGTACGTCCGGCTACGGCGCGGCGGCCCTCGAATGGGACGCCGACGACCTGCTCCGGGCCTTCGTGGAATGGCCCACCTTCGAGGTGGACCACGGCGACGGCAACGGCAACGGCAATGGCGACGGCGACGACAACGACCGTACGGAGGCCACCGCATGAACACCGTCGACTGGTCCCGCGCCCTGGCCGGCCTCCTCCTCGGCCCCCTCCTGGTCCTGGTGTTCCTGCACCCGTTCTCGCTGCTCGTGGCCCGTATCGTACGAGGCCGCCCGCTGCCCCCGCCCCGGCCGAGCCGCCGCGCCTGCGCCGAACTGGACGCCCTGCTCGGGGAGTTCGAGCGGACCGGCGCTACGGCCGGTACACCGTCCCCGGCTCCGGCGTCGCCGGCGCCATCAGCTGAGGCACCGTGACGAACGTATAGCCCTCGGCCTTGAGGGACTTGATGATGCCGGGGACCGCCGGGACCGTGCCGTCGTAGATGTCGTGGAGCAGGATGATGCCGTCGCGGTCCGCCTGTTCGAGGACGCGCTTCTTGATGAGGGCCGAGTCCTTGGTCGAGTAGTCCTTGGCCGTCACGCTCCACAGGATCTGGGACAGGCCCAGCTCCTTGCACACCCGCGTGACGTCCTCGTCGGTACGCCCCTGGGGCGGGCGCATCAGGGTCGGCTCCTTGCCGGTGATGTCCTTGATGGCCTGCTGCGTACGGCCGAGCTCGGCGCGGATCTCGTCGGTGGTCAGACCGGTGAGGATGCCGTGCGTCCAGGTGTGGTTGGCGACCTCGTGGCCCTCGTCGGCCAGCCGCCTGACCACGTCGGGGTACTTCTTCACGTGGTTCTTGCCGAGCAGGAAGAACGTCGCGGGGACCTTCTCCTCCTTGAGGGTGTCGAGCAGCTCGGGTGTGTCCTTGCCGGGCCCCGCGTCGAAGGTCAGCGCGATGCACTTGGCCTTGCGGCAGTCCACCGTGCCGAACTTCCCCTTGCCGTCGTCCGCCGCGTCGGCCCGTACGTCGCTCGGCGAGATCGGGTCGGTGCCGCAGCCGCTCAGGAACGCGAGGGCCGCGAGCAGGGGCACCGCCAGCGCGGCGCTCGCCCTGCGGCGCTTCGTTCGGGCATGACTGGTCGACGGACGAGTGTGCATGGGTCTTCCCCCCGGTCACCTGCTGGAGCGCCAGGTAGGAGGGGGAGGACGAGCCGGAGGTTCCCGATGGACCGGAACGTGGGACAGATCACCGCCATGTGTCCATATTTATCTGGACACATGGGCCGATTCGGCTCGTGACGAAAGCCGGCTCAGTTCGTACGGGACTCCGCGAGCGTGTGCGCCACCAGCGCGTTGGCGTGGCCATGCCCCAGGCCGTGCTCGGTCTTGAGCCAGTTGACGAGCTCCATGTGGCGGGTCAGGGGCGATGCGCGGATGAGGTCCTGCCACTCCGCGATGGGACGGCCGTACTTCTTCTCGATCGACGGGAAGTAGCTCGCGGGGCCCTTCGCGGCGGGGGTGGTGGCCATGGTGTCTCCTCGGGCGAGTGTGCGGTGGGCGCTCGGTGGCGTCTGTCGTAGGGGAGACCCCGGGTGAGCTGCGGACTCATCGGCACCGGCGAGTGATGTGGATCACAAGCCGTCCGTGCCGCCTCAGATCACCGGCGGCCGCCCGAGCCGCGTCATCCGCCAGACCGTCCGCCACCGCATCGGCCGCCGCGCCCCGCACGGGGTGCGCAGGCCTTCCGCGAAGCCCCCGGCCCAGGCGCGCAGGCCGCGCAGGGTGGTGACGCGGTCGGGGCCGAGGAGGGCCTTGGCGGTACGGGCCAGGGTGAGCAGGGTCCAGATGCCGAGGTAGACGGGGGCGAGCGGGAGCGGCAGACGGCGGCGTGCGAGCCAGACGCGGTTGCGGGCGGTCATCCGGAAGTAGACCGCATGCCGGGCCGGTGAGGTCTTGGGGTGCTGGAGCAGCAGCTCCGGCTCGTAGAGCACCTTCCAGCCGGCGTCCAGCGCACGCCAGGCCAGATCGGTCTCCTCGTGCGTGAAGAAGAAGTCGGCGGGCCAGTCGCCCGTCTCGCCGAGCATCCTCATCGAGAACGCGTGCCCGCCGCCGAGGAAGGAGGTGACGAGTCCGCGCCGCATCGGATCGCCCGCCCGAAGGCGCGGTACGTGGCGACGCTGGGTCTCGCCGTGCTCGTCGGCGATACGGAAGCCGACGATGCCGAGCCGGGCGTCGGCGGCGAACAGGTCGCGGACCTTGCGGAACACATCCGCGTCGACGAGCAGCCCGTCGTCGTCCAGCTCGACGACCACGTCGACGTCCCCGAACTCCCGCAGCCGGGCGAGCGCGACATTGCGACCGCCGGGGCAGCCGAGGTTCTCCTCGGTCTCGATGACCGTCAACTCGCCGGGCAGATCCGGGAATCCGCCGAGCCGCGCACCGTTGCCGACGATGACGATCCGCGCGGGCGCGACATTCTGCTTGGCCACCGAGTCGAGCAGGGCGGCGACCTCGCGGGGCCTGTTGCCCATGGTCACGATGGCGATGGCAAGACGGGGCTCGCTCACGTGCACTCCTGAACTCCGGACGCGCCGTCAGGGGCGGGGGGTGGCGCGATGGGGGCGATGGTAACCGTTCAGCAGGAGTACGCCCGCGCGGCGAAGACTGTTCACACGGGCCGACCGCGTGTCATACGGGCGACCGCGCGGGAGATCGTGTCTTGCCTTCGTGTGCGCTTCAAGGTCTAGCGTCCGGCGCATGACGACCATGACTGCACGAGAACTCGGCAAACTCTCCGTCAGCGCGCTCGGCCTCGGCTGCTGGGCCATCGGCGGCGAGTGGTGGGACACCGCGGGGCAGCCGCTCGGCTGGGGCAAGGTGGACGACGAGGAGTCCGTACGGGCCGTGCGCCGCGCCCTCGACCTGGGCATCACGTTCTTCGACACGGCCGACACCTACGGCGCCGGCCACAGCGAGCGCATCCTCGGCAAGGCCCTCGGCAAGCGGCGCGACGAGGTCGTCGTCGCCACCAAGTGGGGCAACCTCTTCGACGAGGACAGCAGGACCCTCATCGGCGGCGACGACTCACTCGCGTATCAGCGGCAGGCCCTCACCGCCTCGTTGCGCCGGCTCGGGACCGACCGCATCGACCTCTACCAGCTCCACCTCTCCGAAGCGGACCCGCAGCGCGCGGCCGAACTGCGCGAGCAGTGCGAGGAGTTCGTACGGGAAGGGCTGATCCGCTCGTACGCGTGGAGCACCGACGATCCCGAGCGCGCCCGGGTCTTCGCGCAGGGTGCGGCGTGCGTGGCCGTGCAGCATCGGTGCAACGTGCTGCAGGACGCACCCGAACTGCTCGCCCTCTGCGAGGAGTTGCAGCTCGCGTCGGTCAACCGCAGCCCCCTGGCCATGGGCCTGCTCACCGGCAAGTACGCGGACGGCGCGACTCCCGGTGCCGGTGACATCCGCGGTGCGGCGCCCGAGTGGCTGCCCGGGTTCAAGGAGGGCGGTGCGCCGGACGAGGAGTGGCTGGCGCGGGTCGAGGCCGTACGGGAGATCCTCACGAGCGGTGGCCGCACGCTCGCGCAGGGCGCGCTCGCCTGGCTGTGGGCCAGGAGCCCGCGCACGATCCCGATCCCCGGCTTCCGCACGGTCGCCCAGGTGGAACAGAACGCGGGCGCTCTCGCGCACGGTCCGCTGACGCCCGGCCAGCTCGTGGAGGTGGAGCGGATCCTCGCGCGCGGGACGAAGTGACGGGTGGACGCGAGCGTGGGAGCAGCTGGCGGGGAGGGGGAGGGGGAGTGGGAGTGGGGCAGGGCGAGTGGGGCAGGGCGAGTGGGGGAGTCCTGGGGAGTGATGGACGGGCCGGGGAGCGAGGATTGACGAGCCGTCAGTAATACGCGCGCAAAGGATTGACGACCCGTCAGGAATATGAGTACCTCTACTTATGTCGGAGCCCCGATATAAGTGGCCCCGGCAACCAGGGACTCGACGGCGACCCGGCAGGGCACCGTCATGCCGGCCGGAGGGGGCACAGTGGCGCGCCGCACCCAGGAGCAGCGCAAGACCGAGACCCGGACCCGGCTGATCGACGCCGCCGCCGAGCTGTTCGCGCGCAAGGGGTTCCACGCCGTGTCCGCCGAGGCGGTGGCGGACGCGGCGGACCGCACGACCGGCGCGCTGTACAGCCACTTCGGCGGCAAGGAGGGGCTGCTCCTCGCCTTGCTCGAGGTGTGGAAACAGCGCACCGTCGAACGGCTGACCGCCGAGATCCACCAACTGCCCGACCCCGCACCGCACTTCGCCGCGATGTGGGAGGCGATCACCGCACCCGCCGAGGACCGCGGCGAGGCCTGGCTGCTCCTGGAGATCGAACTGTGGCAGCACGGCGCCCGCGACCCGGTCTTCGGACCGCTGATCGCCCGCCGCTTCGCCGAGATCCGCGGCCAGCTCGGCGAAGGCCTCGCCGACTGGGCGGAAGCCACCGGAACCGAGCTGCCGTACGCACCGGACGAGGCGGGGGCGCTGGTGCTCGGTGCCCTGCTCGGCTGCGCGCTGCAGCACCGGCTCGACCCCGACGCCGTACCGGAGGAGCTGGTCGTGCACGCGCTGAGCACCCTGCTCGGACTGCGCACCCCCGGCGGCTCGCCCCCCGCGTCACCCCGTACGGAACAAACCCCGAAGGAGGCTCGGCCATGACGGCACCCGCACTGAACGAGATCAATCTGCTCGAGGACACCTGGGCCCGTGAAGTCCCGCATGAGCAGTTCGCGGTGCTGCGCCGCGAGGACCCCGTCCACTGGCACGAACTCCCGGACGGGGAGGGCTTCTTCGCGATCACCAAGCACGAGGACATCATCAAGCTGAGCCGCGACCCCGAGCTGTGGTCGGTCGAGAAGGGCTCCTTCTTCATACGGGACCAGACGGACCAGTCCCTGGAGAACCTCGCCCTCACCCTCGTCGGCATGGACCCGCCCAAGCACAGCCGCTTCCGCAAGCTGGTCAACGCGGCGTTCGCGCCGCGCATGGTCCGCAAGCTCACCGAGGACATCAAGCGCCGTGCGGATCTGCTCGCGCAGCAGGTCGAGCCGGGGGCCGAGGTCGAGTTCGTGGAGACCATCGCGGCCCGCCTCCCGCTGCAGATCATCTGCGAGATGATGGGCATTCCGGAGGAGGACGAGGACAACATCTTCAACTGGTCCAACCGCATGGTCGGTTTCCAGGACCCGGACTTCCGCACCACCCCCGAGGACGGCCAGATCGCGGCCGGCGAGATCTATCTGCGCTGCAACCAGCTCGCCGAGGACCGGCAGAACGACCCGCGCGACGACATCATGAGCGCGCTCGTGCACGGTGAGGTGGACGGCGAGCGGCTGACCACGCACGAGATCAACATGTTCTTCGTGACGCTGATCGTGGCGGGCAACGAGACCACCCGCAATTTGCTGGCCGGCGCGATGCTGGAGCTCGCCCAGAACGACGCGCTGCGCGAGGACCTGGCCCGCAATGTCGAGGACGACGCGCTGTGGCGGTCGGCCACCGAGGAGTTCCTGCGCTGGAACGGCTCGATCCACAACTTCCGCCGTACGGCCACGCGGGACACCGAGGTGCGGGGAGTGAAGATCCGCGAGGGCCAGAAGGCGGTGCTCTTCTACACCTCGGGCAACCGTGACGAGGACGTCTTCGAGAACCCGCAGGTCTTCGACCCGCGCCGCACCCCGAACGACCACGTGACGTTCGGCGGCGGCGGACCGCACTTCTGTCTGGGCTCGGGTCTGGCCCGTACCGAGATCAACGCCCAGCTGCGGGCGCTGCTCCGCCGCTGCCCCACCGTCGAACTGACGGGGGAGCCGCGGCGGATGCGCTCGGACTTCATCAACGGGATCAAGTACCTGCCCGTACGTTTCAGCTGAGAGCTGCCCGTACAGCTCAGCTGATCGCGACTGCCGTGCCGGAGACCCGGACCCTCGGGTCGCCGGCGCGCAGCGTCACGGTGAGCACGCCCGGCCTGCCCATGTCCTCGCCCTGGTGGAGGGTCAGCACCGACTCCTCCTTCACCAGGGCGAGTTCGCGTGCGTACGCGCCGAAGGCCACGGCGGCCGCGCCCGTCGCGGGGTCCTCGACCACGCCCCCGATGGGGAACGGGTCGCGTACGTGGAAGGTGGTCTCGCCCGCGCGGTGGACGAGCTGGACCGTGGTCAGGTCCAGGCGCTCCATCAGGGACTTGAGGCGTTCGAAGTCGTAGTCGAGTGCGGCGAGGCGCTCGCGCGTGGCGGCGGAGATGACGAGGTGGTTGTTGCCGGCGAAGGCGATACGGGGCGGCAGGGCGGGGTCGAGGTCCTCGGCCGCCCAGTCGAGGGCGGCGAGGGCCTCGGTGAGGTCGGCCGGGTCGACGTCCTCGATGTGCGGCTCGACGCTGGTGAGCGTGGCGCGCAGCTCGCCGTCGATCTCCTCCGTGGTCACGGGGATCTCGCCCGCGGGCGTCTTGAACACGTACGCGGCGGGGCCGCCCTGGTGGTGGGCGAGGGCCACGGCGGTGGCGACGGTGGCGTGACCGCAGAAGGCGACCTCGGCCTTCGGGGAGAAGAACCGGAGGGTGTGGTCGGGGTACAGGAAGGCGCTCTCGCTGTAGCCGAGGTCCGCGGCGATCGCGAGCATCTCGGCGTCGGTCAGTCCGGTGGCGTCCAGGACGACGCCGGCGGGGTTGCCGCCGGCGGGGTCGCCGGAGAATGCGGTGTAACGCAGCACGTCGGTACGGGTCTCAGGGCTCATGCCGCCCCAACCTATGGCCAAGGCCTTTTCTTCCGCACCCCGCCCCTTCCCGAAACTGTGGCTCCGCCCCAGACCCCGGCATCCGAGCTTCGCTCGGATCTGCTCAATCGCCGCAGGGGCTGAGTATTCAGCCCGTCCGGCGTTTGAGGACGAGCGCGTTCAGCGCGGCGGGGTCTGGGGGCGCAGCCCCAGAGGGGGTCTGGGGGCAGAGCCCCCAGTGGGGGCAAGGGGCGAAGCCCCAAGAGGGGGTGCAGGGGGCGAAGCCCCCGCGGCCCCACCCACCCTGGGGGCTCCACAACAGGGGGCCCGGGGGCGGAGCCCCCGGTTTCGGGAAGGGGCGGGGTGGGGAAGAAGGCCCGCCGCAGGCGCAACGGCCCGCAGGCGCAACGGCCCGCAGCCGACAGCGAACCCGCACCCTGGGCCTGGCGTGGGCTCCGCCCCCTGCACCCCCGCGCCCCGGGCCTGGGCGGGGGCTCCGCCCCCTGCACCCCGAAGCGCGAGCCTGGGTGAGGGCTGGGCCCCCTGCACCCCGGAAGCGCGAGCCCGGGCGAGGGCTGGGCCCCCTGCACCCCCGAAGCGCGAGCCCGGGCGACTGCTGCACGCCCCACGCCCCGAGCGTCACCTCGCCCGGAACGATCCGACCCTCAACCCCGCCCGATGAACGGCATATTCGTGGCCAGGACCGTCGCGAACTGGACGTTCGCCTCCAGGGGCAGCTCCGCCATGAAGCGGATCTGGCGCGCGACGTCCGCCACGTCCATGACCGGCTCCGGGGCCAGTTCGCCGTTGGCCTGGAGGATCCCCGACTGCATCCGTGCGGTCATGTCCGTCGCGGCGTTGCCGATGTCGATCTGCGACGCGGCGATCCGGTACGGACGCCCGTCCAGGGACAGGGACTTGGTCAGGCCCGTCATAGCGTGCTTCGTCGCCGTGTAGGCGACCGAGTGCGGCCGGGGCACCTGCGCCGAGATCGACCCGTTGTTGATGATCCGCCCGCCTTGCGGCGACTGCGCCTTGTACTGGCGGAACGCGGCCTGCGCGCACAGGAACGCACCGTTCAGATTGACGTCCACCACATGGCGCCACGCGTCGTACGACAGCTCGTCGAGGGGGACGCCGCCGGGCCCGAACGTACCGGCGTTGTTGAAGAGCAGGTCGAGCCGGCCGAAGCGCGAGACGGCCGTGGCGAACAGCTCGGCGACATCGGCGGGTTCGGACACGTTCGTCCCTACGCACACCACATCCGCCGACCCGGCCAGCGAGGCCGTCTCCTCCAGCGCCTCCACCCGGCGCCCGGCCAGCGCGAGCGACCAGCCGCACGCCGCCAGCTCCAGGGCCACCGCGCGGCCGATCCCGGATCCCGCGCCGGTCACCACCGCAATCTTCGTCTCCGTCATGGCCCCGCACCTTACGTCCCACCCGGCACGGAGCGCTCATCTGTCCGCCATGTGATTGTCCTGTACGCGACAGCCCACCGTCGTCCCCCGCCACTCGAATTCCCCTGACACACGCCAGCCAGGGGAGGACGCGGATGACTTCCGCCGCACAGCAGTCCCGGACCCAGACGCAGCCCCGGAGCGGGACCCGGCCCCAGCACAGCCCCGAACTGCACGCCGCAGCCCGCCACTTGGGCCGTCGCCGCTTCCTGACCGTCACGGGCGCCGCCGCCGCACTGGCCTTCGCCACCAACCTGCCGGGCGGCGGCGTCGCGCACGCCGCCGAGCTGGACGCCCGCAGGATCACGGAGAACCCGTTCACGCTCGGTGTCGCCTCCGGCGATCCGCGGCCCGGCTCCGTCCTGCTGTGGACGAGACTCGCGCCCCAGCCGTACGCCGCCGACGGCGGACTGCCCGCCGAGCGCGTCGCCGTGGAGTGGCAGGTCGCCCACGACGAGGGCTTCCGCCGGATAGCCCGCCGCGGCACCGAGCTCGCACACCCCGAGTTCAGCCACTCCGTCCATGTCGAGGTCGATCACCTCGGCGAGGACCGGATCTACTACTACCGCTTCCGCGTGGGCAGTTGGATCAGCCCGACCGGCCGCACCCGCACCGCGCCCGGCTTCGGGGCCCAGCTCAACGGCCTGAAGCTGGCCGCCGTGTCCTGCCAGGCGTACCACGACGGCTACTGGACCGCGTACCGGCATCTGGCCGAGGAGGACATCGATGTCGTCTTCCATCTCGGCGACTACCTCTACGAGTACGCGGTCACCTCGACGGGCGGAAACCGCAACTACACGGACCGCGTCCTGCCCGCCCACTACAACCGCGAGACCGTCACGCTCGAGGACTACCGGATGCGGTACGGCCTCTACAAGTCGGACCCCGACCTGATGGCCGCACACGCCGCGCACCCCTTCGTCGTCACCTGGGACGACCACGAGACCGAGAACAACTACGCGGACGAGACCCCCGAGAACGACGTGCCCCCGGAGGAGTTCCTGCTCCGCAGGGCCGCCGCCTACCGCGCGTACTGGGAGAACCAGCCGCTGCGCCGCCCGCAGCGCCCCGAGGGCCCGGACATGCAGCTCTACCGCCGGATCCACTTCGGCCGGCACGCCCAGTTCGACATCCTCGACACCCGCCAGTACCGCACCAACCAGGCGTACGGCGACGGCACCGACATCCCCGGTCCGGAGATCGACGACCCGGCGCGCACCATGACCGGCGAGACGCAGGAGCGCTGGCTGCTCGACGGGTGGCGGCGCTCGCGCGCCCGCTGGAACGTGGTCCCGCAGCAGGTCACGTTCTCCCAGCGCAAGCTCGACCTCAACCCGGTCGCCAAGCTCAGCATGGACTCCTGGGACGGCTACCGCGCCTCGCGCCGGCGGCTGCTCGACGGGGTACGGGACGCGGGCCTGGAGAACTTCATGGTCCTCACCGGCGATGTGCACGTCGGCTACGCCTTCGACATCCTGGAGGACTTCGACAACCCGGCCTCGCGGGTCGTCGGCACCGAGATCGTCGCGACCTCCATCTCCAGCGGCCGCGACGGCGCCGACAAGCCCTCCAGCTGGGAGACGTACACGAAGGCCAATCCGCACCTGAAGTTCTACAACGGCCGGCGTGGATACGTGACCGTCGACCTGGGCCGCGACGAGGCGCGGGCCGACTACCGGACCGTGCCCTACGTGTTGCAGCCGGGCGCGCCGATCAGCACGGCTGCGTCGTTCGTGACCGAGTCCGGCAACCCCGGTCTGCAGCCCGCCTGATGAACCCTCGCGGCCCCGGACAGTGTCTGCCGTCCGGGGCCGCGACGCTTCGGTCCACGGAGCCGCGACGGTTCGGTCCCGGGGCCGACTGGTGCCGAACGCCTGTTTCATGACACGGTTTCTCCATACCCGCAGTCGCCGAGGGGGCGGCACGGGAGCCGTACCGGTCGAGGAAGGGGCAGAGCGCTGCGAGCACCACGTCTGCGCCCCGGCACCGCCGAGCGGGCCGGTCTCGACCCCGCCGAGATCGAGCGCCTCGTCGCCGAAGTCGCCGCGCTGCCCGGTACATGGTGCGCGGGCGCCGTGCTCGCCGTGGGCCGCGGGCCGGTGCTCGTGGTCGAGGAGGCCTTCGGCTGGGCGGTCGCGCACCGCGCGTACGGCGACGAACTGCCCGCGTACCGCAAAGTGCCCATGCACACCGGGACACCCTTCGACCTGGCCTCGCTCACCAAGCTGTTCACGACCGTGGCGGCGGTGCAGCAGATGGAGCGCGGCCGCCTCGGGCTCGACGCGAAGGTCGGCTCCTACCTGCCGGAGTTCACCGCGGCGGCCGACCACGGCATCACCGTACGGCAGCTCCTCACGCACACCTCGGGGCTGCGGCCCGAACTCCCGCTGTACGACTGCCAGTCGGACACCGAGCGCCTGGCCATGCTCCGCGCGGAGGAGCCGAGCGCGCCCGCCGGGGAGTATCTCTACTCGGATCTCAACATGCTGCTCGTGCAGCACCTCCTGGAGCGCGTCACGGGCGAACGCCTCGACCGCCTGATCCGCGACGGCATCACCCGCCCGCTCGGCATGTCCCAGACCGGTTTCGGTCCGTGCGCCTTCGCCGCCGCGACCGAGGACCAGCGCAAGCCCTGGGCCAAGGCCGACCGGGGCATGGTGCGCGGCACCGTGCACGACGAGAACGCCTTCGCGCTCGGCGGGGTGGCCGGGCACGCGGGCCTGTTCGCGACGGCCGGCGATCTCGCGGTGTTCTGCCGCGCGCTGCTCGGCGGCGGGGGATACGGGACCGCGCGGATACTCGGCCCCGACTACGTGGACCTGATGCTCTCGCCGCCGGGGCTCGGCTTCCGGCTCGACGAGCCGTGGTTCATGGGCGAGTTGGCGGGCCGCGGCGCGGCCGGGCACACCGGGTTCACGGGAACGTCCCTGGTGATCGACCCGGCCACGGACACGTTCGTGGTGCTGCTCGCCAACACGGTGCATCCGCGGCGTCCCGGCAAACCCTCCAGCGCGCCACGGGCGGCGGCGGGCACCCGGCTGGCGCGTGCGGTGCGCTGAGGGGCGCGGGAGTTCAGCCCTTCTTCACGTACCCGCGAGGTCAGCCCTTCTTCACGTACCCGAGCAGATGCCGTACGTCCCTGCTGTCGGTCCAGCGGAAGATGCCGACCCCGCCGAGGTCGTGCACCGGAAGCCGCGACGACCCGGAGAACGCCTCCGGTTCGGGCACGGCGATCCGCACCGACACCGGAGTGCCGCCCCCGTCCCACGCGTCGTCGGCCGACCGCGCACCGGTCGCGCCGTACACGAGCCCGGCGTCCGTGACCGTCGCGAGCGTCAGCGGCTTGGTGCCGCCCTCGGACGCGAAGCAGTGTCCGGTGCCTTCCTGGAGATCGAAGGCGAGATGGCCGGCGATGAGATAGCGGCCGTCGGGGGAGGCGGCCGCTGCGGGGTAACGCCCGGGCCGCAGCGCCGGTTTGGCGCACTCGGCCGAGGCGGTCACCTTGCCAGTCGCGCCGTCGTGCACGGCCCAGATCTCCCGCTCTCCCGGCTGCTTCTTGTCGGGCTTCCGGTCCCACCGCGCGAGCACCTGGCCGCCGGACACGGACACGGCGACCCCGTTCACGCCCCCCTTGGGTGCGACCTTGCGTCCGTGCCAGGCCCCGCGCACCCAGAACTCGCCGTCCCCGCTGACCAGCGGCCCCTTGCCGGTGACGCCCATGACCTCGGTCAGACGGCGGCAACCCTTGCAGCCCGCCGGGTACTTCAGATCACCCGCCTTGTACGTGGTCGTGCGCCCGGTGACCGGATCCACGACCGCGGCCGAGTCCGTGCCCACCCCGACCACGAGCCCAGGCCCCGACGCGCTCACCGAAGGAGTCGTGGGCCAGGGCAGCTCGACGCGCTGCCGGGTGCCGGCGACCGCGTCGTACAGGTCGAAGGAGAGCACCCGGTCCGCCCCGCTGAGCGGATCGTCGCCGAGCTTCCCGTACGACCAGGTGGCGAAGTACTCGCGGCCGTCCTTGGCGACGACGGCGAGCCGCGGCACGGCGCCGGGTTCGTCGGCCAGCGGGCGCCAGGCCTCGCTCGTCCAGGCCGTTCTGCCGGTCCGCGCGTCCATGGCCCGCAGCCGGAAGCGCCCGCCGTCGGCGCGCTGCAGATACGCGAGCAGCTTCGCGCCGGGCGCGAGCGCGTACTCCTCGGAGACCCCGGACACCTCCCAGCCCCTGCGGGAGTCGTACGCGGCGGGAACGTCCAGCTGGGTCAGCCGGCTTTGCCCGGCCGGCTTCTTGGGCGGCTCACCCCCCTTGCTCCCGTCCTCCTGCTTCCCGCCGCACATGGCAAGCAGCAGCAACAGCGCCAGCACCACGACGCCGATGACAAGCCCGGTCCGTACGATCTTGTCGCCCACCAGGGCAGCGTACTGAGGTTCTATTAGGCCTCTGTGGCGTTTGGGGTGATCCGGCCCGCCCCGCCTACAATCCGGACGTGAACGCCGCCCCCCAGACGCCCGCCGAAACCCTGCGCACCGCCCTCGCAGAGCTCCTCGCCGGTCTCCCGCACAAGCAGGCCACCCAGGCCGTCGACCGCCTGATCGCCAACTACCGCGGCCGCACCCCCACCGACGCGCCCATCCTGCGCGACCGCTCGGACGTCGCCGCGTACGCCGCGTACCGGATGCCCGCCACCTTCGAGGCGGTACGGAGCGCACTCGGCGCCCTCGCCGACGCGGCCCCTGACTGGGCGCCGGGGCGCCACACCGACATCGGCGGCGGCACCGGCGCGGCCACGTGGGCGGTGAGCGCCACCTGGCCCGAGCAGCGGCCGGTCACCGTGCTCGACTGGGCCGATCCTGCCCTCGCCCTGGGCCGTGAACTCGCGGGCGCCAACCCCCTGTTGAGCGGCACGGACTGGCGCAAGGCCCGGATCGGCCAGGCGCTCGCACTCGACGAGACGGACCTCGTGACGATCTCGTACGTACTCGGCGAACTCACGGCCGATGACCGTACGGCGGTCGTCGCCGCGGCCGCCCGCGCCGCGCAGGCCGTGGTCGTCATCGAGCCCGGCACCCCCGACGGCTACACCCGGATCATCGAAGCCCGCGACGCCCTGATCGCGGCCGGCTACGGGATCGCCGCCCCCTGCCCGCACAGCTCCGCCTGCCCCATCGAGCCGGGCCGCGACTGGTGCCACTTCTCGGCGCGCGTCAGCCGCTCCTCGCTGCACCGGCAGGTCAAGGGCGGCTCGCTCGCGTACGAGGACGAGAAGTTCAGTTACGTGGCCGCGGTGCGCTTCCCCGTCACGCCGGCCCCCGCCCGAGTCGTGCGCAAGCCGCAGATCCGCAAGGGGCAGGTGCTGCTCGACCTGTGCGGGGCGGACGAGAGTCTTGCCCGGCAGACGGTCACCAAGCGGCACGGGGCCCTCTACAAGGAGGCCCGCGATGCGGAGTGGGGCGACGCCTGGCCGCCCCACACCGCGTAGGGCCCGTCAGGAACGCAGCTCCTGCGTGCAGCACTTCACGCTGCCGCCGCCCTTGAGCAGCTCGCCCAGATCCACCCCGACCGGCTCGTAGCCGCGCTCGCGCAGCGGCTCGAACAGGCCCACCGCGCCCTGCGGAAGCAGCACATGGAGTCCGTCCGAGACGGCGTTCATGCCGAGCGCGGCCGCGTCGGCCTCGCTCGCGATCAGGGCGTCGGGGAAGAGCCGGCGCAGGACCGCCTGGCTCCCCGGTGAGAAGGCGCCGGGGAAGTACATGACGTCGTCGGCCTCGTCGTCGAGCACCGCGAGCGCGGTGTCGAGGTGGTAGTAGCGCGGGTCGACCAGATCGAGGCCGATCACCGGGCGGCCGAAGAACTCCTGGGCCTCGCCGTGCGAGAGCGGGCTGGCGCGGAAGCCGCGGCCGGCCAGGATCCAGGAGGAGGTGACGGCGAAGTCGCCCTCGCCCTCGTTGATGTGCACGGGCTCGGCCACCTCGGCGAACCCCTGGCCACGGAACCACGCGAGATGCTCGGCCGCCTCCTCCGCACGCTCGGCGTGCGCGAACCGGGCGCCGAGCACGCGGCCGTCGATCACGGTCGCGCCGTTCGCCGAGAACACCATGTCGGGCAGACCGGCGTGCGGGACGAGTTCGTCGACGGTGTGGCCGAGGGCGCGATAGCGGTCCCGCAGCGTCTCCCACTGGGTGAGCGCGAGCGGGACGTCGACGGGCTTGCCGGGATCCATCCAGGGGTTGATGGAGTACGTGACCTTGAAGTGCTCGGGTGGGCACATCAGATAGCGCCGGGGTCGGGCGCTGCGAGGCACAGGACGCAAAGAGGGCTCCTCTACATCGGCGGGGCCAATGGGCAACGGTGATGCCCATGGTCCGACGAGAGGAGCCCTTTGGCGCGGTGGCGAACGGGTTGTTTTGCGCCGCTCACCCTTCGTTCACCGGACCGCGTCCTTCCTTGAGCCTGCGCAGCAGTTCGCGCTTCTGCTCCTGCGGGGAGAGGCCGCCGCCTATCCGGCCGCCCTTGCCCCCTCCGCGCAGTGCCTTGCGGGAGAGATTGCTGCGCGTTCCGCCTACGCCGAGCATGTTGCCGCTGCGGGGCATACCGACCTCCGTGTGGTGTGTACCGACACCCTTCGCGAGACGGTCCGTCTCGCCGGGCGATGACTCGACTATTGACGAGACGGAGCGTCTTGTCAAGCTCTAACGAGACGATACGTATCGGCTCACTTCGCTGCTACATTCGACGCATGGCCACCAAACCTCCTGCCGAAGCCCCCGCCTCCAAGGCGGCCCCCGACGCCAAGCGCCGCAGCGAACGTTCGCGCCGCGCCATCTACGACGCCGCCCTGTCGCTGGTCAGTGAGGTGGGATACGGCAAGGTCACCATCGAGGGGATCGCCGCCCGTGCGGGCGTCGGCAAGCAGACGATCTACCGCTGGTGGTCCTCCAAGGCCGAGGTGCTCCTCGAGGCCTTCGTCGACCTGGGGGAGCAGGCCGCCGAGGCGGCGGGCGAGGAGACGGGGGCCTATGCGGCGCTGCCCGACACGGGCGATGTCGCCGCCGACCTCAAGCTCGTCCTGCGGCACACCGTCGATGAACTCCTCGATCCCAAGTACGACGCCCCGTATCGCGCCCTGGCCGCCGAAGGCGTCGTGAACCGGGAGCTCGGCGAGAAGTTCGTCGAGAAGCTGCTCGAACCGGGTCTCCAGCTCTATGTGGCCCGGATCGAATCCGCCCAGAAGGCGGGCGAGATCCGCGCCGACCTGGACCCGCGGATCGCGATGGAGCTGTTCGTGGCCCCGCTCGCGCAGCGCTGGCTGCAGAGCACGGGCCCGCTGAGCCACGCGTACACGGACACGGTCGTGGACTACGCCCTGCGGGGACTCACGCCGCGCTGAGGTCTTTCCTTGCGGGTGAGGCCTAGCCCTCGGTGGGTGGCTGGGCCCGGACCAGGCCTTTCACAGGCGTACGGGACAGCAGGCCCGGCGCATCCGTGATCACCCCGTTGCAGCCCAGCCGCAGGACGCGGTCGCGCTGGTACGGGGTGTTCACCGTGTGCGCCCAGACCCGCGGGATGCCCGAGCCCACCGCGCGCCGCAGGTCCTCGTCGCGTGCCCGGTAGTCCACGTCCAGGACGTCCACGTACGGCGTGAAGCGCTCGAAGCGGTCCGTGCGCATCTGCTTCGCCGAGCGCCACAGCTGGGAGACCAGCCCGAGGCGGTGGGCGCGCTCGGCCACCGAGGGCTTGTTGGAGTTCACGAAGACCGAACGGGACAGGCCGCGTGAATGCACCAGGCGCGCAAGGGACTTGAGGCTGTCGGCGTCCTTGGCCTCCAGCATCAGGACGACCCTGCCGCCGAACCGGTCCAGCACCTCCGCGATCGTCGGCGGCCGCTCGGGCCGCCAGGTGGTGCGCAGCGCGGAGTCGGGGCGGATGCGGACCTGCTTCCACTCCTTCGCGCTCAATGCGCGGACCGGTCCTGTCCCGTCGGTCGTACGGTCCAAGGTCGCGTCGTGCATCGCCACCAGCGTGCCGTCGCGCAGCATCCGGGTGTCCACGTCGAGCACCTGCGCCGTACCGCGTTCGTACGCGGCGACCAGGCCCGACATGCTGTTCTCCGGCACTTCGAGCGCGCCTCCGCGATGCGCCGTGTAGACGACGGGGGGCAGGGCGTCGACGGTCATCGGGGGGCGGCCGGCGCGGTCGGCCGCGGGGGCCGGGGCCGGGGTCAGGCCCGTGACGACGAGTGCGGTGACGGCGGTGAGCGTGACCGGTGCGGCGTGGGTGACCATGCCGACACGGTAGGGCCATAAATCCTGACTTGCCCGGCATCGACACCCGGCCGGCGCTCTGGCCTGCGAGGCCCCGGATGCGGGGGTGCGGCCACCCGAGGGTCAGGATGGTGGCACCATGGACGCCACGGGGTGAGGGCAATGCGGAGGATAGGGGATAGATGGGCGAGGAGTTCGGCCGCCGTTCCGGCGGACAGAGCAGGTTCTCCCAGTGGCTGCGCACGCGACGCCCCAAGGACACGGGTGACGGCGGCCGCGAAGCCCTGCTCGTCGCCGCCGCAGCGGCGGGACTGCCGCTCGCGCCCGCCGCGCACCCCGCCGGCTACCGCTGTTCCTGCGACCGCATCGGGTGTCCCACACCCGCGCGGCACCCGGTCTCCTTCGCCTGGCAGACCCAGTCCACGACGGACAGGTCACAGATCGAGCGCTGGGCCCGGCATCAGCCGGAGGCCAACTTCATCACCGCGACCGGCATGGTCCACGACGTGCTCGACGTCCCGCTCGACGCCGGACGCGCGGCGCTCGGCCGGCTCCTCGACGCGGGTGTGTCCGTCGGTCCCGTGGCCGAGTCCGGCGACGGCCGGATGCTCTTCTTCACGGCTACGCGGGGGACGCCGGAGGACGAGGACGAGTGGTGGCCGTGCGAGCTGGACTGTCATCCGGAGACGATGGATGAGCATCCGGGGCTGCGGTGGCACTGTCGTGGCTCGTACGTGCTGGTGCCGCCGGCGCGGTTGCCGGGTGACCTCGCGGTGGTCTGGGTCCGTGGCCTGGAGCATCCGCTCCCGGATCCCCTCACTTTGCTGGAGACCCTGACGGACGAGTGCGCCCGCGTGGCGGGCGAGTCGCCTGACCCGGCGGAGGCCTGGCCTTCGCGCAGGTGAACCCAGCCCCTGCGGCGTCTTTCAGCCCCTCCGGCGTTTGAGGAGATCCGAACGAAGTTCGGATGCTGGGGTCCGGGGCGGAGCCCCGGTTTCGGGAAGGGGCGGGGTGAGGGAGAAGCCCGCCGCAGGCGCAGCCGGGCTCAGCCCGCGACCAGCGCGAGCCGGGCTCAGGCCAGGGCCACCCGGCCGCCGACCTCGATGAGGCCCGACGGCCCGGGAGCCGTCAGGATCTGGGAGCCCACGCCCTGCGTGATGTTGAGCGCACGGCCGAGCGAAGCCGTGAGGCACAACGCCGCAGCCCCCGTGGCCTCGTCCTCGACGATGCCGTCCCCGCGCCCGGGGAACGCCCGCGCCCGCACCCGCCCGGCAGCCTCGTCCTCCCAGGCCCACGCATAGATCCACTCGCCCGCCGGCGGCACGTCGAGCGCCTCGACCTCCGCAGGGGAGGCGTACTGCCGCAGCGTGCGCCCCGGCGCCCACTCCGCCCGCGCCGCGATCCACGTGAACTCACCGTCCTGGCGCGCCGCCACCACACCCGCGGCCACCACCAGCTCGGGCAGATCGAGCAGCCAGGCCGCACCGACACACGGGTGGCCCGCGAACGGCAGCCGGACGCTCGGCGTCCAGATGTCGATCACGCCGCGCTCGTCGTCGTCCACGAACACCGTCTCGCTGTAACCGAGTTCGGCCGCAAGCCGCAGCCTCGCCGCTTCCCCGCGTACCGCCGCTCCGTCCCGTACGACACCGAGCGTGTTGCCATGCCGTCCGTCCGGTCCGCAGAACACCCGGACCAGATCCACGAGCACATCAGAGGCTTGTTCCGTCACCGGGGCATTGAAGCACTGGACCGGGACGGTGAAGCACCGGCCCCCGACAGCGGGTGGTGCGCCCCCGGCAGCGCGTGGTGCGGCCCCGCCACCGCCCAGGCGGAGTCGTCCACGGCGAGCCAGGGCGCCGCGGCGACGGCCGCGGGCGTCACCCCGGTGAACGCCAGGACGTCCCGGTGCAGATGGGACTGGTCCGCATAGCCGCTCTCCGCCGCGACCGCACCGGCGCTGTGCCCCGCCGCGAGCCGGTGCGCGGCATGGTCGAAACGCAGCAGCTGCGCGGCGCGCTTGGGTGGCAGACCGATCTGGGCCCGGAACCGTGACCACAGCCGCTGCCGGCTCCAGCCGACCTCCGCCGCCAGGGCGTCGATCCGGATCTGCCCCCGCCGCAGCACCATCTGCCGCCATACGTAGGCGACTTCGGGAGAGACGTGCCGGCCCGCCGCGTACCGGCGCTGCAGCGCGGCGTCCGCGATCGCGAACCGTTCCCGCCAGGAGGACGCGGACCGCAGCCGCTCCTCGACGCGGCGGGCCTCGGGGCCCCAGAAGTCCTCGAGAGCGACCATCGCGCCGCCCGCGCAAGGGCGTTCACCCGCCGCGGTCACGACATCGCCGAGTACCGCGTGCGCGACGATCGGGGAGAGCCGGATCTGCAGACATTCGATGCCGCGGCCGCGCACGCGCAGTCCGCCGGGGGCCAGGCCGAGCACGGTGCTTCCCCGCTGCCGGCGGCCGTCGGCGTGCCCGACGAGCAGGCCGTCGCCGAACTCGAAGGCGATCATCACGGACGGGTCCGGGACCACGGCGAGATCGAGGGGCTCGGCGGACCGGTCGCTGAACCCCGCCATGCCGACGCCCGGCAGCCTTCCCGGCCGCTCGGGGGTGGACACGTCCCACCTGGCGGCGGCGGCTCGGGCGGACTCTGCGGCGCGCATGTCTCCAGGTTACGAGCCCTTTCCCGGAGCGGACCGGGCGTCGTGACATTTGTTCAATACGCGCTCCGGGGCCCGCGCCGACACTGACGGTCCGATCACTTCGCAAAGGACGTGGGACCCATGACCGTGACCCCGATCGATCTCTTCGCACACTTCCTCCAGCTCGACCAGGACGGCCAAGTGCACGCGGGGAAGCCGGTGTTCGACCCCGGGCGCGACGGCTGGCAGCTGATGACCTTCCATGTGGAGAACGAGGCCGATGTGCACGGCGACCACTGGGAGATCCACAAGGAGGCGGACGAAGTCGTCGCCTGTCTGACCGGCGGGATACGCATGTACCTGCGCCCGGAGCAGGAGGGCGACGAAGAGGAGGAGATCAAGGTGGCGGCCGGGACCGCGGTGGTCGTACCGCGCGGACGCTGGCACCGCATCGCCCTGGACGGTCCGAGCGACCTCATGTCCGTGACGTTCCCGAAGGGCAGCCGCCTGGAGAAGCGCGCCGGGTTCTGAGCCCCGGCTCCGCACACGCCGACGGCGGGCCCTCCGGGAAGGAAGGGCCCGCCGTCGTACGTATCGCAGGGGTCAGGCGTCAGGCCTGCTCGCCGCCCTCCACGGTGCGACGGCGACGGGCCGCGAAGACCACACCGGCACCGGCCGCGACCACCGCGGCCGCGGCGCCGAGCAGCGGGCCCGCCGGGACCTCGGAGCCGGTCGCGGCGAGGTTGCCGCCGCCACCGACGCTGCCGCCGACGGAGCCGCCGCCGGTGGTGGACGTACCGCCGGCGGTCGAGCCGCCCGTGGTGCCGCCGGTGCCCGGCAGGGCGGTGTCCTTGTCGAGGGAGAGCGCGACGGTGACGGGGTCGATGGCGTCGCCCGGCTTGTAGATCGAGCCGACCTCGTCGTTCGCGAAGGCCTTGGCGCCCGCTTCGGTGAACGCGGCCGGGATCCTGTCCAGGAGCAGGACATCGTCCTTGACGGTGTACGAGGCCTTGGCGAGGTCCAGGGTCGCGAACTCCACGTCGTTCTGGGTGCCCTTGGCCGTCTTGACGTCGACGAGGAGCGTGCCGCTGGTGCCGTTCGTCCTGACCTGCACGTCGCTGAAGGTCATGTCGATGCCGTGCGCGGTGTACAGGAACTGCACGCTGCCGCCGAAGCCCGCGTCGACCTTCTTGCCCTTGGCGTCGAACTTCGCGCTCTTGTACGGGAAGTCGTAACCGCTCGCGGTCTTCGTGGCCCCGCCCGCGGTCTTCACCTCTCCACCGCCGGAGATGTACCGGCGGAAGGACTCCTTGACGCCCCAGCTCAGCTTCCCGTCCACGATCTGACCGGCCGGGGGCTTGGTCGGGGCGGAGGTGCTGGGGCTGGGCTTGGGGGTGCTGGGCGTGCTCGTCGACGGGCTCGGGCTCGGGTTGCCCGTGGACGGGCTGGGGTTGGGCTTGCTGGTGGACGGCGAGGGCGAGGGCGTGACCGGCGGCTTGGCCGGGGCGGTCACGGTCAGCGGGTCGCCCGCGGCACCCGCGTAGGAGGCGTGCAGCAGCTCGCCGGCCTTGTCGGTGAGCTTGGTGGGCATGTCCTTCATCGTCTGGCTGGGAGTGACCTCGGCCAGCGGCACATCCTCGGAGAGGGTGCCGTTCTTGGTGACGTCCGCGGTGACGCTCTTCGCGGCGCTGTCGAACTTGACGTCCGTCACCTTGATCTCGAACCCGTGACCGTCAGGCATCGCAGGGGACTTGAAGGTCACGCTGCCCTTGAACGCGAGCTTCACGGTGTGCGCCGTGCTGTCGTACGTGCCCGTGCCACCGGTGAAGGTGAACGCCCCGTTCTTCTCGGCCTGGGTGGCACCGTCCGCCGTCGTGATCGTGCCGTTGGGTGCCATGGTGCCCGTGGTGATCACGTAGTCGCGGAACGACTGCTTGATGCCCCACGTCAGCGTGTAGTCCTTCAGGGGCATCTCAGCCGCCGACGCCGAGTTCATCACAAGGGAAGTGGCGCCGAGCGTGAGCGCCGTCGCGGCGGAGGCGGCAAGCGCTATGGAGCGGCGGGAGGTGGCCATGACAGGAGGTCTCCTAGTCGGAATAAGGGAGTTGAGGAGTTTCAGGGGGACGAGGGCGCTCAGCTGTCAGCCGAGTCCGAGCCCTCGGGCGAGGCGGCCGCCACCGGAGCCGTACGCCGCTTGCGTACGACGAAGAAGGCGGCACCCGCGAGGAGGAGCACACCCGCACCGATGCCGATCGGCAGCGCGGGCGATGAGGTGGACGAAGTGGCCGCGGCCGCCTCGGTCTTGGGCTTCTCGGCCTTGGGGTCGGCCTCGGGAGCCGCCGAGGCCTCCGAGCCGAGGTCGGGCAGCGCCGGAAGTTCGGCCTTGTCGGTCAGGGCGACCGCGAGGGACACGGGGTCCATGGCGGTGCCCGCCTTGTACATGTTCCCGAAGGCCTTGGCGCCGTCGGCGGTCAGCTTCGAGGGCACCTCGGTCAGCGTGACCAGGCCGTCCGTGGCCTTCAGATCCTTGGCCTTGAAGGTGACGAGCCCGGCCTTCTTCTTGGTGAAGTCCTCGCTCGCGACATCCGCGAACAGCGTCGCCTCGCCGGACTTGGCGCCGACGGCGAAGTTGCTGAGCTCGATGTCGAGGCCGTGCTCGCCGGTGAAGCGGACACTGCCCTTGAACGCGGCGTCGAGGGTCTGCTTCTGCTGGTCGAAGGAGCCTTCGCCCTCGGGGAAGCGGAACAGCGCGCCGCCGTCCTGGGCGCCGTCGGTCAGCGCCCACTTGCCCTTGGCGATGGAGCCGGTGACGTACTCGCGGAAGGTGCGGCGCACGCCCCAGTCGACGGCGGCGTCCTCGATCCGGCCGGCCTTCGCTTCCTTCTTGCTCTCGTCCTTCTTGTCCTTGTCACCGGACTTGTCGGAGTCGGAGCCCGAGCCGGAGCCCGAGCCGGAGCCCGCGAGGACATCCGTCGACAGGCTCACCGGGTCGAGCGGCGTACCGGCCGCGTAGTACCCGGCGAAGGCGTTGGCGCCCTGCGAAGTGAGCGTCGCCGGCACGTTGGTGAGGGCGATCGGGCTGCCGCCGCCCTTCATGCCGATGCCGGAGAGATCGAGGCTGGCGAGCGGCACCTGGGCGGAGGTGGTGACCTTCCCGGTGCTCTTGGCCTTGCTCACCATGTCCGCGTACAGCGTCCCTGTCCCGCCGGAGATCCGCACGGTGGGCCGGGAGATGGTGAGGTCGAGCTCGTACTCGCCGGTGGGCTTCTTGTGACCGAGGAAGTGCACGCCCCCGGAGAAGCCGGCGTTCAGCGCACCGGTGTCCGGGTTGTACGAACCCTTCGCCGAGTGGAAGCGGAACTGACTGGCCCCGGCGGTCGCCGCCCCGTTCCGGAGCGTGTAACTGCCCTTGGCTATCGGGCCGGTGACGTAGCTCTGGAACGAGGCCTTGATGCCCCAGTCGAGCCTGCCGCCCTGCACCGTGCGGTCCTCCGCGTGCGCCGAAGTGATCGGCAGCAGTGCGGCGAACAGGGCCCCAAGGCCCGCTACGGCGCCTGCACGGGCAGCGCGTCTCGACGATGACATCGGTCCCCCTTCAAGGCCTGGTCAATGAGGTAAGGCTAACCTAAACTATGCGCGACCTGGTGCGGAACCCCTACCGGCCCAGAAACCGCAGATGACACAGCAGAGCTTCAGCGGAGCTCTCAACGGCACGACAGGACGGTGGAGTTCGAGTGACCCCGGTGCGCTTGCGGCGTTCCCTGCGGTGGGCGGGCGCGCTCGTCGCGGCCGCCTGCCTGACCCTCACGGGCTGCGGCGGCGAGGTGGGCAATCCCGCCACAAACGGCATAAACGACGCGAAGTCCAAGGTGAAGGCGGACCCTGACCGGGTGGAGCCGCTCTCCGGTACGCCGAAGCCCGCGCTGCCCGTCACGGTCACCTCGGCCGACGGCAAGAAGGTCACCGTGAAGTCGGCCGACCGCATCGTGCCGCTCACCGGTGCCATCAACGAGATCGTCTTCACCCTCGGCCTCGGTGACAACGTGGTGGCCAAGGACATCACCGCCACCTTCGAACAGGCCGGGAAACTCCCGACGGTGACCCGCGGCCACGATGTCTCCGCCGAGAGCGTGCTCTCGCTCAAGCCCAGCGTGGTCATCGGCGACACCACCTCGGGACCCGCCGAGGCGATGCAGCAGATACGTGACGCGGGCATCCCCGTCGTACTGCTCGACACCGCCAAGAGCCTTGAGGACGTCAGCAGGCGGATCGGTGAAGTGGCCGACGTCCTGGGCGTCCAGGCGGCCGGCGAGGAGCTCGTCTGGCGGACCGAGGACCGTATCGCCGCCGTGCAGAAGGAGATTCCGCAGCCGAAGGACGGCAAGAAGCCGCGGGTCGCGTTCCTGTATCTGCGCGGCACGGCCGCGGTGTATCTGATCGGCGGCGCCGAGTCCGGCGCGGGCTCGCTCCTGAACGCGGCCGGAGCCGTGGACGCGGGTGCGGAGTCGGGCCTCGAAAAGGACTTCACGGCGATCACCCCCGAGGCGCTCGCCAAGGCGCAGCCCGATGTGATCCTCGTGATGACCAAGGGACTCGAGTCCGTCGGCGGCGTCGACGGCCTGGTGAAGATCCCGGGCGTCGCCGAGACCCCCGCCGGCATGGACCGCCGTGTCGTCCACATTCCCGACGGTGTGCTGCTGAACTACGGACCGCGCACCGACGAGGTCCTCAAGTCCCTCGTCGACCAGCTCTACGGGAACGCCAAGTGACCGCCACCGCGACACCTGCGACCGACTCGGCCCCGGTGCGGCAGGACGCCAAGTCGCCCGCCTCCAAAGGCAGCAAGGGCCGACGCAGCGTCCCGTACCTCCTGACCGTCGGCATGCTGGCCGGTCTTGTCCTCGTCTGCCTGGTCTCCGCCGGGATCGGCGCGTACAAGATCCCGCTCGGCGATGTCATCGGCTCCGCACAGCACCGCATCGGCCTCGGCGGCGCGGCCCTCGACCGCGTCGGCGAGAGCGTCCTGTGGAACGTGCGCTTCCCGCGTATCGTGCTCGCGCTGATCGTCGGCGCCTCGCTCGGCTGCGCGGGCGCCCTGATGCAGGGCGTGTTCGGCAACCCGCTCGCCGAGCCCGCCGTCATCGGCATCTCCTCGGGCGCTGCGGTCGGCGGTGTCGCCTCGATCACGTTCGGCCTGAGCTTCTTCGGCAACTGGACGCTGCCCGTCTGCGCGTTCGTCGGCGGTCTGATCACCGTCTTCCTCGTGTACGCGATGTCCCGCTCGGGCGGCCGTACCGAAGTGATCACGCTGATTCTCACCGGTGTGGCCGTGACCGCCTTCGGCGGTGCGCTGATCGGCCTGTTCATCTTCTTCGCGGACAACGCCGAGGTCACCCAGATCACCTTCTGGCAGCTCGGTTCGCTCGCCCAGGCCACCTGGCCCAAGGTGCTCGCCGTACTGCCCTGGGCGCTCGTCGGTCTCGCGATCGCCCCGTTCTACTCGCGCAAGCTCGACCTGCTCTCGCTCGGCGAGCGGCCCGCGCGTCACCTCGGTGTGGACGTGGAACGGATGCGCGTGGTCCTGATGTTCGTCACCGCGCTGCTCACCGCCGCGGCCGTAGCCGTCTCCGGCATCATCGGCTTCGTCGGCCTGGTCGTCCCACATCTGCTGCGGATGCTCGCAGGCCCCGGACACCGCTTCCTGGTCCCGGGCAGCGCGCTCGGCGGCGCCCTCGTGCTGGCCGGCGCCGACCTCACGGCGCGCACCGTCGCGGCCCCCGCCGAACTGCCGCTCGGTGTCCTCACCGCCTTGATCGGCAGCCCGTTCTTCTTCTGGCTGCTCCGCCGCACCCGCCGCAAGCAAGGAGGCTGGGCATGATCCGGTCGCTGTTCGCCGTACGCCACCGGGAACTGCCCGAGCCCGTCGAGCCCGGCACCACCCTGGCCTCGGCCGAGGCGCTGCACATCAAGCTCGGCGCGCGGCATGTGCTGCGCGGGGTGGACATCGAGGCGCGGGCCGGCGAGGTCGTGGCGCTCGTGGGCCCCAACGGGGCAGGGAAGTCGACCCTGTTGGCGGCCCTCGCCACCGACCTGACGCCCGACGCGGGCACCGTCCGTATCTGCGGCAGGGACGCCGGTGCCTGGAGCGCCGGTGAACTCGCGCTGCGCCGGGCGGTCCTGCCCCAGGCCGCGGCGCTGTCCTTCCCCTTCCTGGTGGAGGAGGTCGTACGGATGGGGCGGGCGCCCTGGAACGGCACCGCGCTCGCCGACAACGACGACGAGGTGATCGCCGCGGCCATGCGCGCCACCGAGGTCACCGAGTTCGCGGGCCGCCCCTTCTCCGCGCTGTCCGGCGGGGAACGCGCCCGGGTCGCCCTCGCGCGGGTCCTCGCGCAGCAGGCGCCGCTGCTGCTGCTCGACGAGCCCACCGCCGCGCTCGATCTGCGCCACCAGGAACTGGTCCTGCGGGTCTGCCGCGAACGGGCCGCCGCGGGCGACGCGGTGGTGGTCGTGCTGCACGACCTCGGTCTGGCCGCGGCGTACGCGGACCGGGTGGCCGTCCTGCACGACGGCACCATCGCCGCCGAGGGCGCACCCGCCGAGGTCTTCGACGGCGCCCTGCTCAGCCGCGTCTACCGGCAGCCGGTCGAGGTGCTGCCGCATCCGCGTACGGGAACGCTGCTGGTCTTCCCGGAGCGCGGCTGAGGTCCGCAGGCCTTTACGGAACGAGGCCGGGCGACCCCGCTTGACCCTCCCTTGACCTGCACTTGAGCGCGGCCTGACCACTCTGTGACCGGGCCGCGCTCATACACCGTCCAAGAGAGCTGAATCACTGGACGCGGCCTATGGGGTGAGGTAAGGCTCGGATAAGTTAGGCACGCCTCACCTGGTCCAAGCCTTGGAGCCCGTATGCGTGCCGCCCGTACAACCGTCGCTTCCGCCACCGCGGTGGCCCTTGCCGTGATAGCCACCGGCTGCACCGAGAAGTCGGACGCCAAGGCCGGCGACGACCACCTCATCTCGGTCACCGCCACCGACGACAAGTGCGAGGTCGACAAGAAGGAGTTCCCGGCCGGGCACATCGAGCTCGCCGTGGAGAACAAGGGCTCCAAGGTCACCGAGGTCTACATCCTCTTCCCGGACGACCGCATCGTCACCGAGCGCGAGAACATCGGCCCCGGTACGAAGCAGAACGTCACCGCCGAGGTGAAGGCCGGTTCGTACCAGATCGCCTGCAAGCCGGGCATGAAGGGCGACGGCATCCGCCAGCAGGTCAAGGCGACCGGCGGCGGCCAGACCGCCAAGCGCGACCCGAAGCTGGACGCCGCCGTGGCCGCGTACCGCAAGTACGCGCAGGAGCAGGCCGACGAGACCCTGCCGCTCGCCAAGAAGTTCGCGGACGCCGTGAAGGCCGGCGACCTGGAGGCCGCGAAGGCCGCGTACGCGCCGAGCCGTATCGGCTGGGAGCGCACCGAGCCCGTGGCCGAGTCCTTCGGCGACATCGACCCCAAGGTCGACCTGCGCGAGGACGGTCTCGAAGAGGGTCAGGACCTGGAGAAGGACTGGACCGGCTGGCACCGCATCGAGCGCTCGCTGTGGAAGGACAAGAAGCTCACCGACCGCGACAAGGAGCTCGCCGACCTGCTGATCAAGGACCTGGAGGCCTGGCAGGACCGGGTCAACGAGGCCGAGATCACGCCCACGTCGATGGCCAACGGCGCCAAGGAGCTCCTCGACGAGGTCGCCACCGGCAAGGTCACCGGCGAGGAGGAGCGCTACTCGCACACCGACCTCGTCGACTTCAAGGCGAACGTCGAGGGCGCCGAGATGTCGTACGGCCTGCTCAAGGAGGTCGCGGCGAAGAACGACCCGGAGCTCGTCAAGGAGCTCGACAAGCAGTTCGCCGCCCTGAACACGCTGCTCGACAAGTACCGCGAGGACAAGAACTCCTACGAGTTCACGTCCTACGACAAGGTCGGCAAGGAAGAGCGCAAGGAGCTCTCCGACGGGGTCAACGCGCTGGCCGAGCCGCTGTCGAAGCTCGCCGCCGCGGTAGTGAAGTAGGGGGACGGACGCCATGATGGACGCCAAGGACAACGCCGTGGACGGGAAGGCACAGGTGCCGTCACGGCGTTCGGTGCTCGCCTTGGGCGGTGCGGGGCTCGCGCTCGGTGCCGCCGCGGCCGGTGGCGCGGTGGCCGCGTTCACCGGTGACGGCGAGGACACCGTGCCGGTCGCCGAGACCGGCGCGGCCGTGCCCTTCCACGGCAAGCACCAGGCGGGCATCGCGACCGCCGTGCAGGACCGGCTGCACTTCGCCGCGTTCGACGTGAAGACCAAGGACCGCGCGGAGCTGATCGAGCTCCTGAAGGAGTGGACCGAGGCCGCCGCGCTGATGACGCAGGGGCACCCGGTCGGCCAGGGCGCGTACGGCGGCATCGTGGAGGCGCCGCCGGACGACACCGGCGAGGCGCTCGGCCTCAAGCCGTCCCGGCTCACCCTCACGGTCGGCTTCGGGCCCTCGCTCTTCGACGGCCGGTTCGGCCTGGAGGGCAAGCGGCCCAAGGCACTTGTGGACCTGCCCAAGTTCCCCGGTGACAACCTTGACCCGGCCCGCAGCGGCGGCGACCTGTGCGTCCAGGCCTGCGCCGACGACCCCCAGGTCGCGGTGCACGCCATCCGCAACCTCGCGCGGATCGGCTTCGGCAAGGTCGCCATCCGCTGGTCGCAGCTCGGCTTCGGCAAGACCTCGTCGACCACGCCCGACGCCCAGACCCCGCGCAACATGATGGGCTTCAAGGACGGCACCCGGAACATCGCGGGCAACGACACCGCCAACCTGCGCAAGCACGTGTGGGTGTCGGAGAAGGACGGCCCCGACTGGATGGCCGGCGGCTCGTATCTCGTGGCGCGCCGGATCCGGATGAACATCGAGACCTGGGACCGCACCTCGCTCAAGGAACAGGAGGACATCTTCGGCCGCACCAAGGGCGAGGGTGCTCCGTTCGGCAAGAAGCGCGAGCACGACGAGCCCAACCTCAAGGCCATGCCCGAGGTCGCGCACGTACGGCTCGCGCACCCGGACAACAACGGCGGCGCGATGATGCTGCGCCGCGGCTACTCCTTCACCGACGGCACGGACGGGCTCGGCCGGCTCGACGCGGGCCTGTTCTTCCTGGCCTACCAGCGCGACGTACGCGACGCGTTCATCCCCGTACAGCTGAGCCTGGCGCGGCGCGATGTGCTCAACGAGTACATCCAGCACGTCGGTTCGGCGGTCTTCGCGGTGCCGCCCGGGGTACGGGACGACGCCGACTGGTGGGGCCGCGAGCTGTTCTCCGGAAAGGGCTGAGCCATGTTCGCCAACTACCTGATAGGTCTGCGCGAAGGGCTCGAAGCCTCCCTCGTCGTCTGCATCCTGGTCGCGTATCTGGTCAAGACGGACAACCGCAAGGCGCTGCCCGCGATCTGGATCGGGGTCGGCATCGCGGTGACGGTGTCCCTCGCGTTCGGCGCGGGCCTGCAGTTCGGTACGCAGGAGCTGACCTTCGAGGCCCAGGAACTGATCGGCGGCACCCTGTCGATCGTCGCGGTGGGCCTCGTGACGTGGATGGTCTTCTGGATGCGGCGCACCGCCCGGCATCTGAAGGCCGAACTGCACGGCAAGCTGGACGCGGCGCTCTCGCTCGGCACCGGCGCCCTGGTGGCCACCGCCTTCCTCGCGGTCGGCCGCGAAGGCATCGAGACCTCGCTGTTCGTGTGGCGCTCGGTGGACGCGGCCGACGACGGCTGGCGGCCGCTCGCGGGCTGTCTGCTCGGCCTGCTCACCGCGGTGGTCATGGGCTGGCTGTTCTACCGCGGCGCCCTGCGCATCAACCTGTCCAAGTTCTTCCAGTGGACCGGCGGGATGCTGGTCGTCGTGGCGGCCGGCGTCCTCGCGTACGGGATGCACGATCTGCAGGAGGCGCGGTTCGTCGGCGGCCTGGGGAACAAGGCCTTCGACATCAGCGACGGCTACCCGCCGGACACCTGGCACGCGACCCTGCTCAAGGGCATCTTCAACTTCCAGCCCGACCCGACCGTGCTCCAGGTCACGGTGTGGGCGCTGTATCTGGTCCCCACCCTGGTGCTGTTCCTGGCCCCGGTAGGGTTCCCTGCGTCAGCACTGGGGCGTAAGGAAGCGCTGGGGCGCACGGAGCAGAAGGCGAGCCATGAGCAGGGTGAGTCGGCCGGCAGCGGCGGGGGCAGCGATGGCGGTCCTGGCCCTGACCGCGAGCGGATGCGTGACGGTGCACGGGGAGCGGGAGATCGTCCCGGCGGCGACGAAGTCCGAGGCGGCGCAGGCTCTTGAGGAGTTCACCACTGCCTACAACAAGGCCGACAAGGCCTATGACCCGGCGCTCTCCGCGAAGCACGTCACCGGAGCTCTCGGTGCGATCAACCAGGCCGGTCTGAAGGCGAAGTCGAAGAACTCCCCGGACGGCAACCCCGGACACGCCCCGCTCGAACTCACCGACGCGAAGTTCGCCATCCCCAAGAAGGCGGGCTGGCCGCGGTACTTCGTCGCGGACACGGACAGCAACCGGGATGTGGACGACGACCCCGCCAAGGACACGCACTGGCTGCTCCTGTTCGTGAAGCACGCCGCCGACGACCCTTGGCGGGTCGCGTACCTCAACATCCTGACGCCCGGCGAGGTCCCCGAGTTCAAGACCGACAAGGACGGCTTCGCGACGCCGGCGGACGCCGACGTCAATGAGCTCGCCATGGCGCCGGGCAGACTGCCCGCCGAGTACGCCACGTATCTCAAGGACGGCGGCGAGGGCTTTGCCGACGGGCCGCACACGAGCGGCTGGCGCGCCGACCGCAAGGCCCGCGAGTCGAGCCCCGGCTGGTCGCGCCAGTGGGTCGACCAGCCGGAGCAGGCGGGGGACTTCGCGCCGCTCGGGCTGCGGACGGAGGACGGCGGCGCGTTCGTGTTCTTCGCGACGCGGCACTTCGAGAAGCAGACGACCTCCGAGGGTCTGAAGATCAATGTGCCGAAGGACGTGCAGGCGCTGCTCACCGGCGAGGTGAAGCAGTCCATCACCCTGGAACGCGTCTCCAACCTCGCGGCCCAGGTCCCCGCGAAGGGCTCCGCGAAGCCGGGGGTCGTGGTGGCCAGCCGGATCATGGGGATCACCAGCGCGACGGGGGAGTAGCGGTTCCGCCCGGTGCCGCGTGGCCCGGAAATCGCTTGCTCCCCCTCGCGCTTCGCACGGAACATGGCCTCTCGTGACCGACCAGCCCTCCGATCAGGTTTCCGATCAGCCCTCCGCCTCCCGTTTCGCGGCGATACTTCCCGACCTGTCCCCCTGGCGCAGCAGCCGCGACTTCCGGCTCCTGTGGACGCAGGGCCTGGTCACGTACTTCGGCAGCTTCATGGCGATGATCGCCCTGCCGCTGCAGATCAAGGACCTCACCGAATCCCCGCTCGCCGTGGGCGCGATGGGCGCGGTCGAGCTGATACCGCTGATCGTGTTCGGCCTGTACGGAGGCGCGCTCGCCGACGCCGTCGACCGCCGCAAGGTCATCCTGCTCACCGAGGCGGGCCTCGGGCTCCTCGCGGTCGTCCTCCTCGTCAACGCGCTCCTGCCGGACCCGCTGCTCTGGCCCCTCTACCTCGTCGCCGCGTGCGTCTCCGCGCTCGCCGGACTCCAGCGCCCCGCGCTCGACTCCCTGCTCGCCCGGATCGTCCCGCACGACCAGCTCACCGCCGCGGCCGCGCTCAACGCGCTGCGCTGGCAGATCGGCGCCATCGCGGGCCCCGCGCTCGCCGGTCTCGTCGTCGCCTACGCCGGGCATGCCACCGCGTACGCCGTCACCATCGCGGGCTTCACCGCCTCGGTGCTGCTCTGCCTGCGGCTCACGCCCGCCCCGCCCTCGCACGAGGCCGAGAAGCCCTCGCTGCGCGGGATCGCCGAGGGCGCGCGGTACGCCTGGTCACGGCCGGTGCTGCTCGGCACCTACGCCATCGACCTGGCCGCGATGGTCTTCGCGTTCCCCAACGCGATCTTCCCGTTCCTCGCGGACGACCTCGGCGCCGACTGGTCCCTCGGTCTGATGTACGCGGCGGGCTCGATCGGCTCCCTCGCCCTGAGCCTGACGAGCGGCTGGACCACCCGGGTGCGCCGGCACGGTCTGCTCGTCGTCTTCGGCGCGGCGAGCTGGGGTCTCGCCATCACGGCGGCCGGCTGGTTCGGGAACGTCTGGCTGGTCCTGTGCTGTCTGGCCCTGGCCGGCGCGGGCGACATGCTCAGCGGCCTGGGCCGCTCCACGATCTGGAACCAGACCATCCCCGACGAGCTGCGCGGCCGCCTCGCGGGCATCGAGGTGCTCTCGTACAGCGTGGGCCCGCAGCTCGGCCAGGTGCGCGCGGGCGCGATGGCCGGCTGGACCGGGACGCGCGCCGCGATCTGGTCCGGCGGCGCGGCCTGCGTGGCCGCGGTCGCGCTGCTCACGGCCGCGCTGCCGAAGTTGGTCTCCTACGATGCCGATACGGATCCGGATGCGCAGCGGCGCAAGGCGGCACACGAGAAGGCGGGCGAGACGACCGCGGCCGAACCGGCCTGAGACATCCCGCCCGCCACGCCCGCACGGTCCCGCGCCGGCTCAGCTCCCGCCGTCGCCCTCGCGGTCATGCCACTTGGGATCCGTCTCCCACTCCAGATTCCGCTCCTGGGCCGTCTGCATCGCGTGCGCGGCCTCCTCCCGGCTGGCGTACGGACCGAAGCGGTCCTTGCCCGGGCACTCGGGTCCTTCCTCGACCTTCTTGTGCTCCAGGCAGTAGTACCACTCACCCGGCTTGCCGACCGTGCGCTTCTTGAACAGGGCCATCCCCGGCTCCTTCCCGCGAGCGGCTGATGCGCTCCCACGCCGCCATCGTGCCCGATGAGCGCTCGTTACACTCACTGACATGTCTGTCCCGTCGCTGCTCGTACCAGGGGAGCTCTCTCCCATCCGCTCCGTGCCCGGCAACATCCGGCGCCCCGAATACGTGGGCAAGCCGGCGCCGAAGCCGTACACGGGGCCTGAGGTGCAGACCCCCGAGACGATCGAGGCGATGCGGATCGCCGGCCGGATCGCCGCCCAGGCGATGGCCGAGGCCGCCAAGCACATCGCACCCGGGGTCACCACCGACGAACTCGACCGTGTGGCCCACGAGTTCATGCTCGACCACGGCGCCTACCCGTCGACGCTCGGCTACCGCGGCTTCCCCAAGTCGCTGTGCACCTCCGTCAACGAGGTCATCTGCCACGGCATTCCGGACTCCACCGTCCTCAACGACGGCGACATCATCAACCTGGACGTCACCGCGTACATCGGCGGCGTGCACGGCGACAACAACGCCACCTACTTCGTGGGCGACGTCGACGAGGAGTCGAAGCTGCTCGTCGAGCGCACCCGCGAGTCGCTCGACCGCGCCATCAAGGCCGTGAAGCCCGGCCGCCAGATCAACATCATCGGCCGGGTCATCGAGTCGTACGCGAAGCGCTTCGGCTACGGGGTCGTGCGCGACTTCACCGGCCACGGCATCAACTCGTCCTTCCACAGCGGCCTGATCATCCCGCACTACGACTCGCCGCACGCCACGACCGTGATCCAGCCCGGCATGACGTTCACGATCGAGCCGATGCTCACCCTCGGCACGCACGAGTACGACATGTGGGAGGACGGCTGGACGGTCGTCACCAAGGACAGGAAGCGGACCGCCCAGTTCGAGCACACACTGGTGGTGACGGACACGGGAGCGGAGATCCTGACCCTTCCCTGAGCTCCACCCGCACCCACTGGGCCCGTCGGCTACGACGGGCCCTTTGCGTTGCTTGTGCCGATTTTCGAGACGTCCGGGAGGTTTTACCGACAGTCAGTCCGGAAACTTTCCCGACAGGTCGTCGGGAACCCATTGACTTAGGCAAACCTAAGTACGAGGATCAAGAGTAGTTTCCCGCTTCTTCGGATCCGGAGGTCCCTGTGGACACATCCGTCACGCCCTTCTCGACGGTCATCCGCACCGCGTCGCACGAGCAGCACACCGAGGCCGAGACCTCGACGTTCATGAGCGACCTGCTCGGCGGACGGCTCGGCGTGGATGCGTACACGCGCTACACGGAGCAGCTGTGGTTCGTGTACCGGGCGCTGGAGGACGCGGCGCCGGTCCTCGCGGACGACCCGGTCGCGGGCCCGTTCATCCAGCCCGAGCTGATGCGCACGGAGGCCCTGGAGCGCGACCTCACCCATCTGCACGGCGGCGAGGGCTGGCGCGAGACGCTCGCGCCGCTGCCGGCCACGGCCGCCTACGCCGAGCGGGTCGCCGAGTGCGCCCGCACCTGGCCCGCGGGCTATGTGGCGCACCACTACACGCGCTACCTCGGGGACCTGTCCGGCGGCCAGATCATCCGCGACAAGGCCGAGAAGACCTGGGGCTTCAGCCGCAAGGGCGACGGCGTGCGGTTCTACGTCTTCGAGGAGATCTCCAACCCGGCGGCCTTCAAGCGCGGCTACCGCGAGCTGCTCGACGCCCTCGCGGTGGACGACCTGGAGAAGCAGCGCGTGATCGACGAGTGCAAGCGCGCCTTCGCGCTGAACACCGGGGTGTTCCGCGCCCTGGGCGAGGAGTTCCCGCTCAGCGCCTGACGGGAGCGGCTCCGCAGACGGGCGCCGGTGGGGGATGCCCGTCTGCGGAGCCTTCCGGGCTCACACCGTGAGCCTCCGCGCTCACCACCGTGCCGGCGGCGGCGCCGTCAGCTGGTCCGCCAGGCGCGACAGACGGTCGCGAAGGCGGCGGCCCGAGCGCAGGGCGGGTGCCGTCGAGGGCAGGCAGTTCTCGCCGGCGGCCGCGCTGACCAGATGCTGCACCGTGTCGAGATCCAGCTCCTGCCAGGGCGGCACGCTCAGCAACTCATGCGCGAGCGAAGGCAGTTCGCCCCCGCCCGCGTCCAGCGCCAGGACCGTGGCCCCCGCCCGCCGCGCGTCGTGCACGCGCGAGAGCAGCCCCTCGCCGGGGTCGTCCGGGGCCACCACCAGAAGCGTCTCGCCGCTGCGGGCCGCCTCGATCCGGCCGAGGCCCACGGACAGGTGCGCGGGATCCGATGCCCGCACCCGGTGCCGTACGAGCGTCGGCGTCAGCTCCGGTGTGCCCGACCAGGCCGCCTCGTCGACCAGATGCGCGGCCAGATGCCAGGGCTCGTATCCCTCCGTGCCGACCAGGAGCAGCCCGCCGCCGTGCGGGACGACCGAGCCGCGCAGGGACGAGGCGAAACGGCGGGTGGCCGACGGCCACTCCGTACCGGCGAGCACTTCGCGCAGGAGCGCGACCCTGACGGCGTCCATGGCCCGCATACTGCCGCAAGCCGCCCCCGATCCGGGCAGGTTCACGCCATCTCCATGGCATGCGGCCGGACTCGGGCACAGGGCTTCGTACGGCAGTACGGGCATCGCGCGCACAGCTGAACTTCCTTGCCGTTTCCGGCCGTTCACCCCGCGTTCCGCTCGCCTTGAGAGCGTCGGTGGCCCGGCGGCAGGCGAGAGGGTGGGGCCATGGCGAGCGAGGTATCCGTACCGTTCCGCGCGGGCCGCGAGGGCTACGCGAGTTTCCGTATCCCCGCCGTGGTGCGCAGCCGGGCCGGCACCCTGCTCGCGTTCTGCGAGGGCCGGGTCGCCTCGGCCTCCGACGCCGGCAACATCGACATCGTCCTCAAGCGCTCCACCGACGGCGGCCGCACCTGGAGCCCGCTCTCCATCGCCGCCCGCAACGGCGACCACCTCGCGGGCAACCCCGCCCCCGTCGTCCTCGCCGACGGCCGCATCCTGCTCGTCCATATGCGCAACGCCGCCTCGGCGAGCGAGGCCAGGATCCGGCGCGGACAGGCCTCCGCCGCCGACGGGCGCCGCGTGTACGTGCAGCACAGCGACGACGACGGGCTCACCTGGTCGGGCCTGCGGGAGATCACCGCGCAGACGAAGAAGCCGAGTTGGCGCTGGTACGCGACCACGCCGGGCCATGCGCTGCAGCTCGCCTCGGGCCGGATCGTCGTGCCGGCCAACCACTCGCTGCCGCCCGCGGCGGGCTCCGGCGACGACGGCACCGAGTCGCGGTACAACGGCGGTCACTGCCTCCTGAGCGACGACCGGGGGCAGAGCTGGCGTATGGGGTACGTGGACGACAGCCCCGATGGCCTGATCAATGTGAACGAGACCACCGCGGCCCAACTCCCCGACGGGCGCGTCTACTTCAACACCCGCAACGACTCGCCCGCACCCGGCAACCGCGCCGAGGCCTGGTCCAAGGACGGCGGCGAGACCCTGGTGAAGGCCTTCCGCCCGCAGGCCTGCCTCACCGGACCGGTCGTCGAGGGCTCCGTACTCCAGCTCGAAGGCGGCCCGCTGCTGTACTCCGGCCCCGCCGACCCCGGCCACCGCGCCCTGATGACCCTGCGCGCCAGCACCGACCAGGGCTCCACCTGGGGGCCCGTGCACACCGTGAGCGGGGTGCCCGCCGCGTACTCCGATCTCGTACGGATCGACGAACGCACCCTCGGACTCCTTTACGAGACCGGGGACTTCACCCCGTACGAGACGATCACCTTCCGACGGATACCGCTCGCCCGCATCGGCGTGTGACCGAGCGGCTGCGATAGCACGTACGGGCGGAACTCAACAGGCCGCTACCAGCAAGTATCGTCAGCGCATGACTACGAATGATGCCCCCGCCGCGGCGCCTGCCGCAGCCCCCGCGAAGGCCCCCGCCAAGGACCCCTGGGACCTGCCCGACGTGTCCGGTCTCGTCGTCGGCGTGCTCGGCGGCACCGGCGACCAGGGCCGCGGCCTGGCCTACCGGCTCGCCCGCGCGGGCCAGAAGGTGATCATCGGCTCGCGCGCCGCGGACCGCGCGCAGACCGCGGCCGACGAGCTCGGCCTCGGGATCGAGGGCGCCGACAACGCCGAGTGCGCCCGGCGCAGCGACATCGTGATCGTCGCCGTGCCGTGGGAGGGTCACGCCAAGACCCTCGAGGCGCTGCGCGAGGACCTCGCCGGCAAGCTCGTCGTGGACTGCGTCAACCCGCTCGGCTTCGACAAGAAGGGCGCGTACGCGCTGAAGGTCGAGGAGGGCAGCGCCGCCGAGCAGGCCGCCGCCCTGCTGCCGGACTCCCGGGTCACGGCCGCCTTCCACCACCTGTCGGCGGTGCTGCTGCAGGACGAGTCGGTCGAGGAGATCGACACCGATGTGATGGTGCTCGGCGAGGTGCGGGCCGACACCGACATCGTGCAGGCCCTTGCCGGCCGTATCCCCGGGATGCGCGGGGTCTTCGCGGGCCGCCTTCGCAATGCCCACCAGGTCGAGGCGCTCGTGGCGAACCTGATCTCGGTCAACCGCCGCTACAAGGCGCACGCCGGGCTGCGGATCACGGACGTCTGAGCCGGCCCCTGACGGAGCAGGGCGGGACATGGGGGACACTGGTCGGCGTACCACTGTAGGTGTCACCCGACAGGAGCCGTCCCCATGCCCCGCCTCGCTCTGTACGCGCTGATCGTCTGCGTCCTCGCCGTGGCCGCGGCCGTCGTCTCCTTCTGGCAGGGCAGCCTGCTCGGCATCGTCTGGGTGCTGATCGCCGGTCTGTCCTCGAACATGACCGTCTACTACGTGCGCAAGGGCCGCGCCGGGCGCCGCCCCGTCACCGGCTGACACGGCGCCGCCCCGTCACCTGCTGACGCAGCGCCGCCCCGTCACCTGCTTACGCAGCGCCGCCCCGTCACCTGCTGACGCAGCGGCTCACCGGCCGACGGCGCACAGATCGTTCTGGTCGGCCCAGAAGCGGTAGAGGTTCTGCCCGCAGTACGACTCGAACTCCTCGATCCCGAGCAGGCCGAGCAGCGAGTCGATCGTGTCGAAGAACCACACGTTCACCTCGGGGATCCACAGCACACCGAACACGGCGAGCAGCCCGAACGGTGCGAAGGGCTCCACCTGGCGGCGGATTTTGTACGAGAGCCACGGCTCGATCACGCCGTAGCCGTCGAGCCCGGGGATCGGCAGGAAGTTCAACAGTGCGGCCGTGACCTGGAGCAGCGCGAGGAACGCCAGCGCGTACTGGAAGACGAGCGGCACGCCGTCCAGGGCGTCCAGCCAGAACGGCGCGGTGCAGACGATCGCGAACAGCACATTGGTGAGCGGTCCCGCGGCCGAGATCAGGCTGTGCTTCCAGCGGCCCTGGATCCGCCCGCGCTCGATGAACACCGCGCCGCCCGGCAGACCGAGTCCGCCCATGATCACGAAGAGCACGGGCAGGATGATGCTGAGCAGCGCATGGGTGTACTTCAGCGGGTTCAGCGTGAGATAGCCCTTGGCGCCGATCGAGATGTCGCCGCTGTGCAGCGCGGTCCGCGCGTGCGCGTACTCGTGCAGACACAGGGACACGATCCACGCGCCCGTGACGAACACGAAGACCGCGACCCCGGGATTGTCCGCGAACCCCGTCCACGCCGCCCAGCCGCCCGCGGCGGTCACGGCCACGATGCCGAGGAAGACGGGACTGATCCGCCGGTCGCTGCGCCGGATGGCGGTGGTCATGGGCCGGGCTCCTGCCGTCAGCTGATTCGTACGGGAAGACGCTATCGGTGACGTGGGAGCAACGGACCGTGGACGTGCGGGGTTCCTGACGGGCTCCGCCCTGTTCGGGGGAGAATGGCGCACGTGCGCTATTCCGTCCTCGGTACCACCCAGGCCCATCAGCCCGACGGCACCCCCGTAACCCTGGGCGGTGCGCGGCTGCGCGGGCTCCTGACCGTGCTGGCGCTGCGGCCGGGCCGGGCGCTTCCCGTGGGGCAGCTCGTCGACGAGGTCTGGGACGGCGATCCGCCCGCCGACGCGAACGGCGCGCTGCAGGCGCTGGTCGGACGGCTGCGGCGGTCCCTGGGCACGGAGGCGGTGGAACTCGGGCCCGGCGGCTACCGGTTGGTCGCCGAGGCCGACGACGTGGACGCGTACCGCTTCGAGCGGCTAGCCGCCGAGGCGGCGAACGCCCTGGCGGACGGGGACGCGGTCAAGGCCATGGCCCTGTTCGACGAAGGGCTCGCGCTGTGGCGCGGCCCGGCGCTCGCCGATCTGCCCGACCGCGGCGCCGAGGCCGCGCGCTGGGAGGCCCGGCGTCTGGAGGCGCGGCGCGGACGCCTTGCCGCGGCGCTCGCGCTCGGCCGGGCCGAGCAGATCCTGCCCGAGCTCGCCGCCCTCGCCGAGGCCCGCCCGCTGGACGAGCCGCTGCAGGTGCTGCGCCTGCGGGCGCTGCGCGACGCGGGACGCCCGGCGGAGGCGCTGGCCGCGTACGAGGACGTACGGGAGCATCTGGCGGATCAGCTCGGCGCGGATCCGGGGCCCGAACTGCGCGCGCTGCACGCGGAGTTGCTGTCGCCGGGGGTCGGGCTGCCGGGGGTCGAGCGGCCGGGGTCCGAGCCGCCGGCCGGACCGGCGGCCGACCCCCTGGCGGCCACGTCCCCCGCTCCCGAGACGCCCCTTCCGCAATCCCCCGCGCCGGAATCCCGCAAGGGCAACCTCCGCGCACGCCTGACCTCCTTCGTCGGCCGCGAGGCCGAGCTGCAGGCGCTCCGTGACGACCTCGCGAGCGCCCGGCTCGTCACCCTGCTCGGGCCCGGCGGCGCGGGCAAGACACGGCTCTCGCAGGAAGCCGCCGACGGGCTCTCCTTCCGCGACGGCGTCTGGCTCGCCGAGCTCGCGCCCGTGAGCGCGGACGCCGACCCCGAGGCCGTCCCCGAAGCCGTGCTCACCGCGCTCGGGGCGCGCGAGACCGTCCTGTACGGAGCGGGCGCCGAGGAGCTGCGGTCCGTGGACCGCAGCGGCCAGGACCCCCTCGTACGCCTCGTGGAGCACTGCGCGCGCCGCGAGCTGCTGCTCGTGCTCGACAACTGCGAGCACGTCATCGGCGCCGCCGCCGACATGCTGGCGTATCTGCTCGCGCGCTGCCCCGGTCTGACGGTGCTCGCGACGAGCCGTGAACCGCTCGGCGTACCGGGCGAGTCGGTGCGCCCGCTCGGCCCGCTGCCCGAAGCCATGGCGCTGCGGCTGCTCGGCGAACGCGGGGCGGCCGCGCGGCCGGGCTTCACCGTCGACGAGGACCGCGCCGCGGCCGAGGAGATCTGCCGACGCCTCGACGGGCAGCCCCTCGCCATCGAACTCGCCGCCGCCCGCCTGCGGATGCTCACCCCGCGCCAGATCGCCGACCGGCTCGACGACCGCTTCCGCCTCCTGACCGGCGGCAGCCGTACGGTCCTGCCGCGCCAGCAGACCCTGCGGGCCGTCGTCGACTGGTCCTGGGACCTGCTCGACGAACCCGAACGGGCGGTCCTGCGCCGCCTGTCGGTGTTCGCGCGCGGCTGCGACCTGAGCGCCGCCGAAGCCGTGTGCGGTGCCGTGCCCGCGACGGACGGGGACGCCGCGTGCCATCTGCACCTCATGGTGGACCGCCGTGACGTCCTCGACCTGCTCGGCTCCCTGGTCGACAAGTCCCTTGTGGTGGCGGTCCCTTCGGCGAACGGTGAGATGCGCTACCGCCTCCTCGAGACCGTTGCCGAGTACGCCGCCGAACGCCTCGACGAGGCGGGGGAGCGGGCCCTGGCCGAACGTGCCCATCTCGTCCACTACCGCGAACTCGCCCGCACCACCGACCCGTTGCTGCGCACCAGCCGCCAGTTCGAGGCCATCGAGCTGATCGAGACCGAGTACGAGAACCTGCGCACCTCCCTGCGCCGCGCCATCGCGCTGCGCGACGAGCACGAGGCCCTGTGCCTGGTGCACTCGCTGTGCTGGTACTGGCAGATGCGCGACCAGCGGGCCGAGGCCCAGCACTGGTCCGCCGCGGCCGTGCAGCTCGGCCCCGAACCCTTCACGCACCCCGTCACGCCCGCCCCCGACGTGTACGAGCGGTGCACCGACGCACCGCCGCCGATGAGCCCCGAGGTGTTCGCGGAGGCGCGGCGCGGGGCCCGGCTGATCCAGGTGGCCACGATGGACCACGGCCACGATCTCTGGACGGGTGTGGCCGGCGGCGACGAGCAGGACTTTCTGAGCGCCGTCGTGCAGACGTACCGGCCGGGCATGCCGCAGACCTGCCGTATGCCGGGATCGATCTGGTTCTTCGCGCGCCTGTTGAACGGTGAGCCCTTCGACGTCCTGGAGCTCAGCGCCCAACAGGTGCGGGCCTGCCGCGAGTTCGGCTTCCGGTGGGAGCTCGCCGGAGCGCTGCAGATGCGCGCGAACATCCTCGCCAACCGCAGCGAATGGTCCGTCGACGCGGCCGCCAACGCCGACGAGGCGCTCGCGATCTACACCGAACTCGGCGACGTATGGGGGCAGGCCGAGGCGCTGTCCGCGCGCGGTGAGGCCTGGGAGCGGCAGGGCGAGTTCGAGCGGGCCGTCGACGACTACCGGGACGCCATCGAGCGCGCCGAACGCATCGGGGCGCACACGCAGGTGATGGTCCTCAAGTCCCGTCTGGCCGGCGGCGCGCTGGTCGAACTGGACCGCGGCGACGAGGCCGAGCGCATCCTGCGCGGGATCATCGACGAGGCCGATCCCTCGCTCAGCGAGGCACAGGCCTTCGCGCGGCTCTACTTCGCGCTGCACCTCGGCCGCACCGGCCGGACCGCGGAGGCGCGGGAGAATCTGTCCTGGCTGCGCGACCAGTTCCTGTCCGGGCCCATCGTCATGTTCCGCGGCATGCTGGACGGGATGCTCGGCTGGCTCGACACCGTGGACGGCGACTACGAGTCCGCGCTCGGCCATGCGCGCAGCGCCCTCGCCCAGGCGTTGGAGCCGATGTCGCAGATGGTGATGCCGCAGCTGACGTCGAACCATCTGGCGATCGCGGCCAAGGCGCTCGCCGGGCTCGGAGGCGAGGAGCACGCGCTCCTCGGGGCACGGCTGCTCGGCGTGTCCGACGCGCAGCGGCCGCCCCTGCACGTATCGCCGCTGTTCGAGCGGGAGACACGGGCCGAGGCGGAAGCACTGGTCCGCACGGTTCTCAGCGACGAGGCGTACGAACGGGCATACGCGGAAGGCGGCGGCCTCTCCAAGGAGGAGGCCGCCGCCCTGTTCTGATCCACCGGAGTACCGGTCGACCAGCTTTCTGATCCACCGGAGTACCGGTCGACCAGCTTTCTGATCCACCGGAGTTCCGGTCGACCAGCTTTCTGATCCACCGGAGTGCGCCGGTCGATCAGCTTTCTGATCCGTGCCGCTCGGACGCGATCCGACGGTGCGGATCAGGTCCGGTGGGCGCAGGTGCGCATCAGCTCTTCTTCGCGAACTTGTAGACGGCGTACGGCGCCATGACCACCGTCAGGCCGACCGTCCAGGCCAGGGTCACCCACAGACCGTGGGCGACGGGGTGGCCGGTGGTCATCAGACCGCGGGCCGCGTCCGCGAGTCCGGACATCGGGTTGTACTCGGTGAAGTTCTGCAGCCAGCCCGGCATGTTCTGGGTCGGCGTGAAGATCGACGAGCCGAACTGCAGCGGCATCATCACCAGGAAGCCGAGCGCCTGCACGGACTGCGGGCTCTTCAGGGTCACCCCGAGCACCAGGAAGATCCACATCACGGCGGAGCCGAAGAGCACCGAGAGTCCGACGGCCGCGAACAGGCCGGGCCAGCTCTCGATGTCGAAGCCCACGAGGACCGCGACGAGCATCAGGACGGCGATGGCGATCAGCTGCCGCATGATCTCCACGGAGATCTTGGCGAACAGGACCGAGCCGCGGCCGATGGGCAGGGACCGGAAGCGGTCCATGATGCCCTTGTGGAAGTCCTCGTTGAAGCCGGTGCCGACCGCCTGCGCGATCGACATGGACATCATCGCGAGCATGCCGGGGATCACGTACTGGACGTAGGCGTCCTGGCCGCCGCCCATCGCCTTGCCGATCGAGCCGCCGAAGACGTACACGAAGAGCAGGGTGAAGACCACCGGCATCAGGAGGGCGTCGAACATCGACTCCGGGTCCTTCTTGATCCACAGCAGATTGCGGCGGATCAGGGCGCCGGTGTGGCGCAGGTTGGCGCGCAGCCCGATGCGGCCGTCGGCCTCTCCGTTGAGGAGGGGCGGCTGTTCTACAGGAGTCTGCTGGGGCAGGGTCGCGGTGCTCATACGGCGGCCTCCTCGAGTTCACGGGCGGGCGCGTCCTGCGGAGCACTGGCCTTCTGGCCGGTCAGCGAGAGGAACACCTCGTCCAGGCTGGGCAGTTCGGTGGCGATGTCGGCGAGCGCGAAACCGGCGGCGGCCAAGTGGCCGACGATCGCGGTCAGTTGCTCGTCGCTCTGCACGGGCACGATGACCGTGCCGGTCTCGGTGTCGACCGTCGCGGTGGCCAGGCCGGTGAGCCCGGAGGCGTCCAGGTCGGCGGCCATGGTGCGCAGCTGCAGGGGGTCGGCCGGGCGGATGCGCAGGGTGCGGCCGCCGACCTTCGCCTTGAGCTCGGCGATCTGGCCCTCGGCGATGATCCGGCCGCGGTCGATCACGGTGAGCGCGGAGGCCAGCTGCTCGGCCTCCTCCATGTACTGGGTGGTGAGCAGGACGGTCACACCGTCGTCGCGCATGGACTTGACCTCGTCCCACACCTCGTTGCGGGTACGGGGGTCCAGGCCGGTGGTCGGCTCGTCCAGGTAGAGGACGGCCGGGCGGCCGATCATCGAGGCGGCGAGGTCGAGGCGGCGGCGCATGCCTCCGGAGTACGTGCCGGCGGTGCGCTTGGCGGCCTCGGTGAGGGAGAAGCGCTCGAGGAGTTCGTTGGCGCGCTTCTTGGAGTCCGCCTTGGACAGGTCGAGCAGGCGCCCGATCATGTACAGGTTCTCGAAGCCGGAGAGCTTCTCGTCGACGGAGGCGTACTGGCCGGTGAGGCCGATCTTGCGGCGCAGCTGGCGGGGCTGGGTGAGGACGTCGTAGCCGGCCACGTAGGCCGTGCCCGCGTCGGGCTGGATGAGGGTGGAGAGGATGCGGACGAGGGTGGTCTTGCCGGCGCCGTTCGGGCCGAGCACGCCGAGGACGGTGCCCTCGCGGACGTCGAGGTCGACGCCGTCGAGTGCCTTGGTCTCGCCGTAGTGCTTGACGAGCCCTCGTACGGTGACGGCGCTCTGGCCGCGGGGGGTCGGGTTCTTGTCGGATCGCGTCATGCCGACAACTGTGTCGGGCCGCGCCGACAGGGCGCCTACAGGTCACCGACAGCGCCTGTCGGTGGCCGATATTCCGCCGACTTCGCAGGTCAGGTGGGGTGCGGTCGCGTCTTCGGGCGCGGGGTGGGTGCGCCTGCGGCGGGCTTTTCTCCCCCGCCCCGCCCCTTCCCGAAACCGGGGCTCCGCCCCGGACCCCGACATCCGAACTTCGTTCGGATCTGCTCAAGCGCCGCAGGGGCTGGGATTGCCGGACCGGCGAAGAAGAAACGGCGAACCGGCCCGGCGTGGGGGAAGCGCCGGGCCGGTCCGTGGTGCCGCAGGGGATCAGGGGAGCCGTACGCGGCTCAGTGGAAGGTGTGGGACTCCTCCGGGAACGTGCCGCCCACCACGTCCTCCGAGAACGCCCGCGCCGCCGACACCATCTGCGCCCGCAGATCCGCGTACTGCTTCACGAAGCGCGGCATCTTGCCGGGCGTCAGGCCCATCATGTCGGTGTAGACGAGGACCTGGGCGTCACACGCCGCGCCGGCCCCGATGCCGACCGTCGGGATGTGCAGGGAGCGCGTGACCTCCGCGGCCAGCTCGGCCGGGACGAGTTCCAGGACCACCGCGAACGCGCCCGCCGCCTCCGCGGCCTTCGCGTCGCGGACCAGACGGTGGGCGTCCTCGTCGCCGCGGCCCTGTACCCGGTAGCCCATGGTGTTCACGGACTGCGGGGTCAGGCCCAGGTGGGACATGACGGGGATGCCGGACTGGACGAGGAGTTCGGTCTGCGCCAGGGAGCGCTCGCCGCCCTCCAGCTTCACGGCGCCCACGCCCGCCTCCTTGACCAGGCGGGTCGCCGAGCGCAGCGCCTGCACCGGACCCTCCTGGTACGAGCCGAACGGCAGGTCGCCGATGACCAGGGCGCGCGAGGTGCCGCGGACGACCGCGGCCGAGAGCATGGTCATCTCGTCGAGCGTGACGGGCACGGTGGTGTCGTACCCGAGGTGGCAGTTGCCCATCGAGTCGCCGACCAGCAGGACGGGGACGCCGGCCTCGTCGAAGACGGAGGCGGTCATCGCGTCGTACGCGGTGAGCATGGGCCACTTCTCGCCGCGCTCCTTGGCGGCGATGAGATCGCGGACGGTGACTCGGCGGTTGGACTTGCCCCCGTACAGCGCCTTGCTGCTGTCGTTCGCCTGCTGCGGGGCAGGCGTGTGGGCAGCCGAAATCTGCGTCATGGCAACGGCTCCTTCAGTCATCTCGAGGCGCCCTCACGGCGTCCCCGGATCACCTCCCATGGTGGCATCCCGGGGGCGGTGGAGGCTAGGGCACCCCCGTTGCCCCCTACAGGCAAGTCCTCCCGGGCTGCCGACAAGCCTCCGCGGGCGGGTAAAGACTCCTTAAGGCTTTCCGATACGAGACGGTGTCGTATCGAAATGGAGCTACGCTCGTCCGTATGACGACGACACCTCCCGCACCCCCACGCATACCGGAAGCAGTGCACCGGCGCCGCTGGGCGATTCTCGGTGTGCTGATGCTCAGCCTGCTGATCGTGGTGCTCGACAACTCGATCCTGAACGTCGCGGTCAAGACCATCTCCGAACCCGCACCCACCGGACTCGGCGCCAGCCAGGGCGAGTTGGAGTGGGCGATCAACTCCTACACGCTGGTCTTCGCCGGCATGCTGTTCACCGCCGGACTGCTCGGCGACCGGCTCGGGCGCAAGAAGATGCTGCTCGCGGGCCTGGTCGTGTTCGGCGTCGGCTCGCTGCTCGCCGCCGAGTCGGGATCGCCCACGCACCTCATCGCGTTCCGCGCCGTGATGGGCCTGGGCGCCGCCTTCGTGATGCCCGCGACCCTCGCGATCCTGATGAACGTCTTCGAGCGCGAGGAGCAGCCCAAGGCCATCGGCATCTGGGCCGCCGGCGTCGGCCTCGCCATCGCGATCGGCCCCATCACGGGCGGACTGCTGCTCGACCACTTCTGGTGGGGCTCGGTCTTCCTGATCAACGTGCCGATCGTGGCCATCGCCCTGGTCCTGATGATCGTGCTCGTGCCGGACTCCAAGGACCCGAGCCCCGGCCGTATCGACCCGGTCGGTGTGGCCCTGTCGATCCTCGGCCTCGTGCTGCTCGTGTACGGGATCATCGAGGGCGGCCGGCTCGCCGACTTCGCGGACCCGGGTGTCCTCGCCACCATGGCGGCCGGGCTCGCCGTGCTCGTCCTGTTCGTGGTGCACCAGAAGCGCAGCGACCATCCGTCCATCGACGTCACGTACTTCAAGAACAAGGTGTTCTCGGCGGCGATCGGCGCCATCGCCCTGGTGTTCTTCGCGATGATGGGCGTCACCTTCTTCTCCGTCTTCTATCTGCAGAGCGTGCGCGGCTACAGCCCGCTGGAGAGCGGTCTGCTCCTGATCCCGCTCGCCGCCGCCCAGTTGATCTTCGCGCCGCGGGCCCGGCTCGTGGTCGACCGCTTCGGCAACCGTGCCGTGTGCACCGGGGGCCTCGTGGTGATCGCCGGCACGCTCGCCGCGTTCGCGACGCTGGACGCGGACACCCCGATCTGGCTGCTCGAAGTGATCTTCTTCCTGATGGGCGCGGGAATGGCGCACATCATGACCCCGGTGAGCGTGGTCATCATGCAGGCCCTGCCGCGCGAGAAGGCCGGTTCGGCCTCCGCCCTCAGCAACACCTTCCGGCAGGTCGGCGGCGCGCTCGGGATCGCGATCCTCGGCTCCGTGCTCTCCGCCGCGTACCGCTCCTCCATCGAGGGCGATCTCACCGCGCTGCCCCCGGAGGCCCGGCACGCGGCCGGCGAGTCGATCGAGGCCACGCTCGGCGTCGCCCGCTCGCTCGGCGAACGCGGCGAGGCACTCGTCGCCCCGGCGCACGACGCCTTCCTCGACGCGATGCACATCACCGCCCTGTGCGGAGCGGGCGTCGCGGCGATCGGCGTCGTGGTGGTCGCCCTGTTCCTGCCGGGCCGCCCGCCGAAGGACGAGAACGCGCCGTCCGGCTCGGCCGAGCCGGTGGGCGCGGGCCGCTAGACGACAATGGCGTACGCGATCACGTACGCGGCAGAGGCGTACACGATCACGCACGCGGCAAGGGCGTACGCGATCACGCAGGCACACCGAGGGGAGCGCGGCGCATGAGTCCGAAGGACCGGGGCGAGGGGCGGCCGGACGAGGACGAGGGCGAGTCATCGAGCCGGACCCCGGCCGTGCGCGGACGCCCGCGCAGCGAGGCGGTCGAACGGGCCATCATCGAGGGCGTGATGCGCCTCCTCGAGGAGGGCGTCTCGCTCGGTGACATGTCCATCGAGCGGATCGCGCGCACGGCCGGGGTCGGCAAGGCCACCATCTACCGCCGCTGGAAGGGCAAGGAGGAGCTCTTCGTCGAGGTCATGCGCGTGGTGGACGAACCCGATCAGGAGCTGGCGGGCGATTCCGTACGCGACGACCTCGTCGCCGTCCTCGAAGGGATCCGCCGCCGCGGCCTGGCCAAGCGCTCCTCGGCGATGCTGCAGAGCCTGCTCGCCCAGGCCAAGAACTATCCGCAGCTGTGGGAGCTCTACCACGGCGAGGTCGTCGCCCGCCGCCGTGCCCGGCTCACGGAGGTGCTCCAGCGGGGCGTCGCGTCGGGGGAGCTCCGGGGCGAGCTCGATCTCTCGCTGATGGCCGACCTGTTCACCGGACCGATGCTCGCGCGCACCATCCTCAGCCACGACGCGCCGCTGCCCGACGGCCTCTCGGAGGCCATCGTGGACACGGTGATCGAAGGCCTGCGGGCCTGAGCGCCCGTCGCTGCGTCCTGAGGGTGCGGCGATACGCCCTCTGATGTGCGGGTTTCGTCACAGCGGCCGCCGAGCGCGCAGAAATCGGAACTGCCCGCGCCCGGCGGCCGTCCTCGTAGCAGTACGGCCGCCTCGGGGACCCACACCTCGGGACGGCAAGGCACGGCACCGTCATCACCTAGGGTCGAACGGGTACGGGGACGGTGTGCACGGCGAATGAGGCGACAGTATGGCGCAGGCGTATATGACGGAGACGGGGACCAGCGGCTCGGGGCCTGAGCGCCGCTCCCGTGTCCGGCGCCTGCTCGACGACTGGCGCAGAGACTTCCGGGACAGGTCGGTCTGGCGCCGCGGCATCCTCGTCGCGGCCCTCGCGGTGGTGCTCGCCCTCGTCATGGCGCTCCACTCGCGGATCCCCAACCGCGTCGGCAACATCGGCTCGCTCACCGAGACCTTCCTGCCGTGGCTGGGCCTCTTCGTGCCGGTGCTCCTCGTGTTCGCCCTGCTCCGCAGGTCGGCCACGGCGGTGATCGCCGTGCTGCTCCCGGCGCTTGTCTGGGTGAACCTCTTCGGCGGCCTGATCTTCGACAAGTCCTCCGCCGGCGGCGATCTCACGGTCGCCACCCACAACGTCAACGCGGAGAACCCCGACCCCGAGGGCACCGCACGCAAGATCGCCGCGTCGGGCGCCCAGGTGGTGGCCCTGGAGGAGCTCACCCCCGAGGCGCTGCCCACGTACAAGAAGGTCCTGGCCGAGACCTATCCGTACCGGGCGGTCGAGGGCACCGTCGGCGTCTGGAGCAAGTACCCGCTCAGCGACAGCCGCCCCGTGGACATCAAGATGGGCTGGACGCGCGCACTGCGTACCACCGTCGAGTCCCCGAAGGGCGAGTTCGCGGTGTACGTGGCCCATCTGCCGTCCGTACGCGTCAAGTTGAACGCCGGCTTCACGGCCGGCCAGCGCGACAACAGCGCGGAGGCGCTCGGCGTCGCGATCCGCGACGACAGCGTCAAGAAGCTGATCCTGCTCGGCGACCTCAACGGCACCATGAACGACCGTGCGCTCTCCCCGGTCACCTCACAGCTGCGCTCCACGCAGGGTGCGGCGGGGGACGGGTTCGGATTCAGCTGGCCGGCTTCGTTCCCGATGGCGCGGATCGACCAGATCATGGTGCGCGGCGTGGAGCCCGTGAAGTCCTGGACGCTCCCCGAGACCGGCAGTGACCATCTGCCGGTGGCGGCTTCGGTCGAGCTCTGAGCCATACGGCCCTACGGCGTCGGGCGGCCTTGCGGGCGTCGGGCGGCCTTACGGGACCGAGATGTCCTGCTCGTGGAAGCCGGTGTCCGTCGGGCTCGGGACCACATGCACCTCGGTGTTCCCGTCCGTCGCGTGGTGCTCGCGGCCGACGGTCCCGATGCCGGTCACGGCGACGATGACGGCGACCACCGCGAGCACGAGCAGTGCGGTCACGAGGCCGTAGCGCGGGGACGGCCGGTACGCCGGCGGGATCATGACGAGCGGGCCCTTCGGTGCGGAAAACGGGGAACCTGACCAAGGTGCCAGCCTTTTATGGCTGCTTTAGCCGGATTCCTGCCTTATTTCCCACGCCGAAGGGCCCGCCGCCTTCGGGGCCGAAGTCCCGAAGGGAAGAACTACCGCGTACGGGACGTCACTTCGCGGAGCCGGTCCAGATCGCGTTGTCGTACTCGATGAGGTCCGGGCTGATCTCCATCTGGAGCTCCTTCTCGGCGCCCGCGGGGATGGAGAAGGCATACGTGGCGACGGCCTTCTTGCCCGGAAGGATGGTGCCCTCGATGAGCTTCGTGCCGTTGCTGCCGTCGAAGACCAGCTCGGCCTCGGCGCCCTTGCCGTCGCGCAGCGACGGGTAGATGCCGGCGCCGTCGAGCTTCTCCTTGCTGCCGTTCTCGACCGTCACCGTGAACTGGAAGGCCTTGTTGCCCTTCGCGTGACCGGCGGCGTACTGGTCGGGCGTGTAGGCCTTCGGCTCGGAGACGGTGATCGTGACACCGTCCTCCCACTCGTAGCTGTCGCCGAACACGGCGGGCTCGTCGTCGGCGGGGGCGTCCGTGGCCGGCTCGCCGCTGTCCGTGGCGTCCTCGGCCGGGTCCTGCGGGGCCGAGGAGGACGTGCCGTCCTTGGCCTTGTCGAGCTCATTGTTGATCTCGTCGACGGTGTCCTGCACGAGGACCACCACGAAGATCAGCCACACCACGGACGCCACGATGGCGAGCCCGCCGAGGATGGCACCCGCGAGCGCCACACCGCCGTTGGTCGCCTCGCCCTTCCGGGCGCGGCTGCGGCCTATCAGGCCGAATATCAGGCCGAGAACGCCCAGGATGATGCCGCCCCAGACCGTCCAGAAGAACACGGCGCCGACGATGCCGAGGACGAGACCGGCGATGCCCAGGCCATTGCGCGGCTGCGGCTGCGGCATGAACGGGCCCGGGGGCGGGGCCATCGGGTAGCCGACGCCGGGCGGCGGCGGGGGAGTCTGGTACGGGCCTGCGGCGTCTGCGGGCGGCGGGGCCCAGGGGGACTCGGAGCCGGGCGGCGGCGGAGTGGTCATTGTGTTCCTTGTGCGCGAGCGGTGTGAATTTTTGGCAACCGTAACAGAGGCTTATGTTTGCTTTATCCCGGCCTTCACCTGCGCGAATAGGGCGAGTTCAGAGGTTCTTGCGCCAATGGGCCACAGGGGGACGGACCGCGGCGCACAAGGGCATTCCGTGAGAGTCCGTCAGGCCCAGGTCGAGGCGGGCCGCCCCCGTTGCGACGACGGATGCGGGGATGTCCGCCAGGAAGAGCTTCGCCCGGCGGAACATCGTGAACGTGCCGCCCTCCGGCAGTTCGCCCCAGGTCAGGTACAGGAAGCGCGCGCCGCGCGGGCCGTGCACATACGGGCCGCGGAAGTCGAGCGCCCCGTCCGGCAGGGGCACGGTGCCGATGTCGAACTCCCACTCCGCCCCGGCGGCGTCCCCCGCCACCGGACGCTCCGGTTCGCGTCCGCGCTGTACGGCGACATGGACGTTGTGGAATTCACCACAGGTGCGGCCGGGAAGGGTGTGGCCGGTGATGTGCAGACGCAGGGTGCCCTTGGCGGGAGCGGTCATGCGGTCATCTCAGCACGGCCCACTGACAGCACGGCCTCGGCGACGTCTTCGGGCCGGTCGAGCATCACCAGGTGGCTCGCGTCCGGGCACCTGCGGAAGTCCGCGCCCAGCTCCCCGGCCAGGGCGAGCTGGCGCGCCTGCCAGCGCGGATCGGCGCCCGCCGCGAGCACCGTGGCACCGATGCCGTCCGGCAGCGGGAACTGGCGGCGTACGCAGACCAGTTGGGCTGCCACATCCGGATACGTCGTGTGCTCGGCCAGCATCGCCCGCAGCGAGCGGCCCGTGGCGTAGGTGCGGCGGACGAGCGCGTACGGAGCCGGATCGCCGCCGCGGCGCCCGCGCGTGAGCCGGAACGCGGCCCGCCGGCCGAGCGGTCCGAGGGCGTACGGCACACCGGCCGCGCCGAGCGCGCCCGCGGCGACGCGGGTGAGTCCGGTCCTGACGGCCGGCGCCGGGCGCGGCCGCGCGGCGGTCTCCACGCTGGAGTCGATCAGGGCGAGGCCGGCCGTCCGTGCGGGGTGCAGCCGCGCGAAGGCCTCGGCGTGGAAGCCGCCGAGGGAGTGCCCGGCCACGGTGACGGGCCCGCGCAGACCGCACGCGTCGAGCACGCGGGCGATCCGGTCCGCCTCTCCGGTCAGCGAAGGCTGCACGGCGGCCGGTCCGCTCAGGCCGAGCCCGGGACGGTCGAAGCGGACCACCGTGCGGTGCGGTGCGAGCAGCGCGGCCACCGCGTCCCAGTCGAACCAGGCCATCCCGAGCCCGGCCGTGAGCACACAGACGGGCCCGCCGCCCTCGACCACGACATGGTGCGGCACCCCGCCGATGCGCACGAAACTCCCCGGAGCCTCCGCCGACCCCGACGCCCGCGCCGCCTTCGCCGGTCCTGGCGCCCGTGCCGCGTCCGCCGACCCTGACATCCGTGCCGCGTCCGCCGACCCTGACATCCGTGCCGCGTCCGCCGACCCTGACATCCGTGCCGCGTCCGCCGACCCCGACATCCGTGCCGCGTCCGCCGACCCCGACACCCCCGCCGCTTCCCCCGACGCCTCACCGCTCACGAACCCCTGCTCCCGCCCGTTCACCCGCGCCGCCCCACCCCGTACGGCAGGACCTGCCCCACCTCGTACAGCCTGCGTCGCCCCACCTCGTAGGCGAACACCGCCAGCCACACCGCGATGAGGAGCACCTGGGACCGCTGTCCCAGGCCGAGCAGCCAGGTGCCCTTGCCCGCCTGGAAGGCGGCCACGGAGGCCAGCGTCCAAGCGGTGACGGCCAGTTCGGCGACCGCGAGCCAGGGGCCGAAACGGGCGAGCACCGGCCACCGGCCGTACCGGCGGGCCGCGACCGTCAGCGCCACCATGCCCACCAGCGCACCGCAGACCGCCATCGAACTGCTCACCGCGTGCGCCGCGTGCGTCGCCGGGACCAGTCCCGCGGTCTCCCGTGCCGCGCATTCCGGATCGGCCGTCGGCGTACAGCTCAGCGGCAGCCGCGAGTCGACCGCGGTGGCCGCGCCGAACAGCACGAGGCCCGCCCACCCCGCCGTGGACCACGGCGCGCGCGGACGGTGGTGCACCAGACCCCAGAGCGCACCGCTCAGGACGAGCAGCCCGGCCACGAGATCCGTGGTGCGGAAGACCCCGCCGAGCGGCTCGCTCTGCGCGGCGAGTTCGCTGACGTAGGTCCGTAGCGGATCGAGGCCCGTGGAGACCACGACCTCGACGACCCAGGCGGTGTACGCGAGCGCGCCGAGCGCGAGCAGCACGGCGGCGGGCCGCAGTCCGCGGGGACGGGAAGAGGTCATCGCTGCCATCGCTGCACACACCACCGGAAGGGACATAGGTGGGCAAAGCCTACGTCCCGGGGCTGGTGACACAGCGGCCCTGGCCCTACTCGACCGGGGCCCGAGCCCCCTGGTACTCCGGATGCACCCAGTGCGGCTTGCGGAACTTCAGGAACGCCAGCGGGATCACCAGACCCAGGACGAGCAGCCCGCCGCCGACGATCAGGAGATAGCGCCACAGCGGTCCGTCGCCGAACTGGTCCGGCGGGACGAAGCCGATGACCATCGCGCACGCGGAGGCGATGAAGCCGACCCCCGCGACCAGCGTCACGGCCGGCACCACGAAGCCGCGCGGCCGGTCCGGCTGGGTCTTCCGCAGCCGGATGACGGCCACGAACATCAGCAGATACGCGATCAGATAGATCTGGATCGTGATCACGGAGAACATCCAGTACGCGGAGGACACATCCGAGCTGAAGGCGTACAGGATGCCGATCAGCGTGGTGATCACACCCTGGGCGATCATGATGTTCTGCGGTACGCCGTGCGGGTTCAGCTTCTGCAGGAACGGCGGCAGATACCCCTCCTGGCGCGACAGCTGCACCAGGCCCTTCGCGGGACCCGCGAGCCAGGTGAGCATGCCGCCGAGCGCGGCCATCACGACCATGATGCCGACGATCTTCGTCAGCCAGGCGACGCCGAAGTGGTCGAAGAAGGCGTGGAAGGCCTGCATCAGACCGGCGGTGAGGCTGGTGTTCTCGGCAGGAAGGACCCAGCTGATGGCGAGCGCCGGAAGGATGAAGATCAGCAGCACCAGGCCGGCCGCCAGGAACACCGAACGCGGATACTCCGAGCGCGGGGAGCGCAGGCTGGCCACGTGGACGCCGTTCATCTCCATGCCCGCGTAGGAGAGGAAGTTGTTGACGATCAGGACCAGGCTCGCGAGGCCGGTCCACGGCGGCAGCCAGTGCCCCGCGTCCATCGGCGCCTCGGAGGGGTTGCCCTGCGCGAGGAAGACGAGGCCGAGCGCCACGAGGACGACGCCGGGGATCAGGGTGCCGATGATCAGGCCGAGGCTGGAGAGCCCCGCCACCGTCTTGGTGCCGCGCGAGGAGACCCAGACGCCGGTCCAGTAGACGACGACGATGACGATCGCGACGTAGAGCCCGTTCTCGGCGAGGCTCGGGTGGATCACGTACGCGAAGGTCGAGGCGACATACGCGAGCAGGCTCGGGTAGTACGCGATGGTCATCGCGAACTGGCACCACACCGCCAGGAAGCCGAGCGGCTTGCCGAGCGCCTCGCTCACCCACCGGTAGATGCCGCCGGTCCAGCCGGAGGCCAGCTCGGCGCCGACGAGTGCGGTGGGGAGCAGGAAGACGATGGCGGGCAGCAGATAGAGGAAGATCGCCGCGAGGCCGTAGATCGCCATGGAGGGCGAGGGGCGCAGGCTCGCCACGGAGGCGGTCGTCATCAGGGCGAGCGTCACCCAGGAGATGAACTGCCGCTTGGTGCCGTCGTCCGCGACCGGCTCTTTGACCTCGTCGGTGGTCGTCATGCGGCCATGATCAGTGCGATACGGGTGGGCCGCATGCCGAGCGAAACGGCTACCTGGGCTCGGCGCCCCGCTCCTTCAGCAGGTCCGCCATCAGATCCAGCTCCGACTCCTGCGCGTCGACCATCCCCTGCGCGAGCTGCTTCTCGACGCCCACCGCGCAGCGGTCCACACAGCCCTGGGCCATATGGACACCGCCCTTGTGGTGGTCCGTCATCAGCTGGAGATAGAAGATCTCGGCGTCCTTGCCGCTGAGCTCCCCGAGCCGCTCGATCTCCGACTTGGTCGCCATGCCGGGCATCAGCGCACCGTCGTGACCGGGCGAGGGGGAGGCCGGCATGTCCATCCAGCCCATCGGGTCCTTGCCGTCCGCGATCGGCAGACCCCACAGGTTGAGCCAGCCGAGCAGCATGCCGCGCTGGTTGGCCTGGGTGTTGGCGATGTCGTACGCGAGGCGCCGGATGTCCTCGTCGTCGGTGCGGTCGCGGATGACGAAGGACATCTCGACGGCCTGCTGATGGTGCACGGCCATGTCACGTGCGAACCCCGCGTCGGCGGAGTCGGTCGACGGGTTGGCCGTGGCGGCGGGGGAGGCCCCGCGGTCGCCGCCGTCCGCGAGCGCGAGGGTCATGCCCCCGCCGCCCGCGAGCAGCACCGCCGCGGCGATCCCCAGCCAGGTTGCGCGCTTCACTGACACAGTCCGTTCCTGATGCCTTGCGGTCTTGGGCGGCCGGCCCGATGGCCGGCCGTTCCGCATGCCTAGCCTGCCAGTCCGTTGGTGCAGGCGGCACCCAGCTCAGGGGTCTGCTTGCCCTGCACGAACTTCGCGAAGAAGCTCTCCACGCGCGGGTCCTTGGCGCTGTCCACGGTGACCTGCTTGCCCCACGCGGTCAGCATCAGCGCGCCCTCCTGGCCGTCGACCGGGCTCATCAGGGAGTACGGGGTGGCCTTGACCTTCTCCGCGAGCGCCTTGACGTCGGCGTCCTTGGCCTGCTTGTTGTACGTGACCCAGACGGCGCCGTGCTCCAGGGAGTGCACCGCGTTCATGTCCGGGATCGCCTTGTCGTAGACGTCGCCGTTGCAGTTCATCCACACCTGGTTGTGGTCGCCGCCGACCGGAGGCGTCTGCGGGTAGGACACCGGCTTGGTCACGTGGTTGCGGCCCAGCTTCTTGGCGTCGAACTCCTGCAGGCCCTTGATGGGCGCATCGGCCGCGGCCTTCGCCTTGGCATCCGCCTCGTCCTGCTTGTTCTGCTCGCTGATGAAGAGATACGAGCCGAAGCCGACCAGACCGACCACTATGACGGTGCTGATGCCGATGGTGAGCAGGCGGTTGCGGCGCTCGCGAGCCTGTTCGGCGCGGCGCATCTCCTCTATGCGCGCCCGGCGATCGGCTGAGGAGTTCTGTCGGGCGGAACCCATGCTGGTGTATCCGTTCTCCAGTGGCAGGCGGGTCAGCTGATGTTATAGGCGGTCCGGCGCCGCGTCAGCCGCCCCTGGGCTCGTATCGGCCGGGCCGGTTTGCAACCTGTTCGAAACCGTGTGGTGGGATGCTCAAGTGACCCCGTGTACATGAGGCACGCTCCGGTGGTCGGCCGGCCGGCAAGGATGGGTGGAAAGTCGCAATGGACAAGCAGCAGGAATTCGTGCTCCGCACGCTCGAGGAGCGCGACATCCGGTTCGTACGCCTGTGGTTCACGGATGTCCTCGGCTTCCTGAAGTCGGTGGCCGTCGCCCCGGCCGAACTGGAGCAGGCCTTCGACGAGGGCATCGGCTTCGACGGCTCGGCGATCGAGGGCTTCGCCCGGGTCTACGAGTCCGACATGATCGCCAAGCCGGATCCGGTGACCTTCCAGATCCTGCCGTGGCGTGCGGAGGCCCCCGGTACGGCCCGGATGTTCTGCGACATCCTGATGCCCGACGGCTCCCCGTCCTTCGCGGACCCGCGCTATGTGCTGAAGCGCGCGCTCGCCAAGTCCTCGGACCTGGGCTTCACCTTCTACACCCACCCCGAGATCGAGTTCTTCCTCCTGAAGAACAAGCCCCTCGACGGCTCGCGTCCGACCCCCGCCGACAACTCCGGCTACTTCGACCACACCCCGCAGAACGTCGGGATGGACTTCCGCCGCCAGGCGATCACGATGCTCGAATCCATGGGCATCTCGGTCGAGTTCAGCCACCACGAGGGGGCGCCGGGCCAGCAGGAGATCGACCTGCGGTACGCGGACGCGCTCTCCACCGCCGACAACATCATGACCTTCCGCCTGGTCATGAAGCAGGTCGCGCTTGAGCAGGGCGTGCAGGCGACCTTCATGCCCAAGCCCTTCTCCGAGCACCCGGGCTCGGGCATGCACACGCACCTCTCCCTGTTCGAGGGCGACCGCAACGCCTTCTACGAGTCGGGCGCCGAGTACCAGCTCTCCAAGGTCGGCCGCTCCTTCATCGCGGGCCTGCTCAAGCACGCCGCGGAGATCTCCGCCGTGACGAACCAGTGGGTCAACTCGTACAAGCGCATCTGGGGCGGCTCCGAGCGCACCGCGGGCGCCGGCGGCGAGGCACCCTCGTACATCTGCTGGGGCCACAACAACCGCTCGGCCCTCATCCGCGTCCCGATGTACAAGCCGGGCAAGATCGGCTCGGCGCGCGTCGAGGTCCGCTCCCTCGACTCGGGCTGCAACCCCTACCTCGCGTACGCGGTGCTCCTGGCCGCGGGCCTCAAGGGCATCGAGGAGGGTTACGAGCTCCCGCCGGGCGCCGACGACGACGTGTGGGCGCTGCGCGACGCGGAACGCCGCGCGATGGGCATCGAGCCCCTGCCGCAGAACCTGGGCGAGGCGATCGCCCTGATGGAACGCTCGGAACTGGTCGCGGAGACGCTCGGCGAGCACGTCTACGACTTCTTCCTGCGCAACAAGAAGCAGGAGTGGGAGGAGTACCGCTCGGAGGTCACCGCCTTCGAACTCCGCAAGAACCTCCCGGTCCTGTAAGCACTTGAGACGTCCGGGCCCACGGGGAGTCCCCCGTGGGCCCGGACGTGCTTGACGGCACCGATGCAGAGTCCACCGAGCCTGCAGCCGAGCACTGCTGGGGCAGAAGCCCACCTGGCCCGCGGCCGAGCACCGTTGGCGGGGAAGCCCGACCCGCCCGCAGCCGCGATGCGGCCGGAGGGGACGGGGTGGGGTGCCTGGTTTTCGGGCGGTCCGTTAGCAACAAGGTGAGTCCCTCGGTACCGGCCCACATTGCCCGAAAACCAGGTACCCCACCCCGGCACCGACCCAAGACGAACCGCACGCGAAAGCGCACCGGCAGGAAGCCAGACGCGAAACGGCGCGCGCTCAGCGCACCGGGGGCGGAGGGCCAGCCACCGCGTCGAACAGTGCCCAGCCGTCCACCTCCACCGACCCCGCCCCGGGGAAAGGGCCACCCGCGAGATGCTCGTCGAGCAACGCCCGTACGGTGCCGGGTTCGTGGAGGTTCAGATACGCCCGATCCGGTACGCGGACCGCTGCGCCCTCCTCGAAGTACCCGTCGGAGATGATCCGCCCGGGCCCGGGCCGGAACACGAAGCGGAGCCGGGCCCGGCTGCCCGGACGCCATACGGTCACGATGCTGCGACACCCGGAGTACCCGCGCCCCCGGTCGTGGCGGTGCGCGAAGCACCACTCGTACGTCGTGTCATCGACCGCCAGGCGCCGCACGCGCCGACTGCTGCCCATCCGGGGACTCTAGACGGGTCACCGCTCCGACAGCGGAGCCGGGGCCTCCTGGAGGATCCAGCCGTTGCCGTCCGGGTCGGTGAAGAAGGCGAAGCTGTTCCAGGTCTCGCCCTTGCCGGGCTCCCAGCCGCCCGCGCCCACGTGCTGGACCTCCGAGATACCGACGCCCCGCGAGGACAGCTCCGCGTGCGCCGACTCGATGTCCGTGACGCAGAGCTGGAGGCCCTGCAGCGCCCCCGGCTCCATCTGCTTCTGCCCCGGGGCCAGGGGCATGCCCGCGATCAGCGCGATGGAGCAGCGGGACCCGGGCGGCGTGATCTGGATGATGCGCGCGGTCGGGGTCACCTGCTGGTCCAGGTCGACCTTGAAGCCGCACTTGTCGGCGTAGAACTCCTTGGCGCGGTCCATGTCGGAGACCGGCATGACGACAACTTCGAGGGTGTACTCCACGGTGTGCTCCTCAGCGGTGGAAGGGGGTGCGGTCGGTCATTCGAACTTCCAGCGGGTCTGGCTGAACGGCTCGCCCTTGCCGAAGCCGAACACCGTGCGCGGGGCGACCTCGAACACCAGAGCCTTCCCAGGACCATGCTCGAAGCAGCCGTCACGCACCTCGAAATGCCAGAAACTGCCGTACTTGCACTCCCACGCGGCAGCCAGAGTGCGCAGCCGCGCATCCTCCGTGACCCGGACCGCCGCACCCTCGACCACCACGTCGAAGCCCTTGTTCCAGGTGTTCGTGCCCGTGGTGAGCACCAGGTGCGGATTGGCCGCGAGATTCAGCGCCTTGCGCTCCTCGGCGCCCGTGCAGAAGTGCAGCTTTCCGTCCCGCCACACCGCGGGCAGCGGCGTCACATGGGGACGGCCGTCGGGCCGCACGGTCGAGATCCAGAAGAGCTCGGACTCCACGAGCAGCGCCTCGGCCTGCGCCCACTCGACGGCCACCGCGCTCTCGTCGCTGTACCGGGCGTCGAGTTCGGTGCGGGGTGCCTTCGGCATACGGGCCTCCTCCTTCGATGGTGCCTGTGGAGGGGAGACCGCGCGCGGCCGCGCAATTCATCGGTGCCCGGCCCAGCAGAGGGCCGCGGCGGGTCACAAGCCGAACGGAAAGACTAGGCTCGGGCCCGGACCTTGATCTACGGAAGGGGCCGCAGATGACCGTGCCGGGGCGCAGAAGCAGTGCCTTCACCAGGCTCCTTCGGTACGGGTTCACCGATCCCTCCGCCGCCGAGCGGCACCTCACGGGTCCGTATCTCGCCGCGCTCCAGTCCAACCCCGTCCTGCTCGACGCCCTCGGCGCCACGGCCGACCCCGATCTCGCGCTCACCGGTCTCGTACGGCTTGCGGAAGCGCAGCCCGACGACGAGCAGCGCCGGATGCTCTTCGACACCCTGCTCGCCGGCAAGCCGCTCAGGGACCGGCTGCTCGGCGTGATGGGCGCCTCCGAGGCGCTCGCCGACCATCTGGCCCGTCACCCCGGCGACTGGCACGCCCTCGTCACGTACGAGGCGAGTGATCTGCACCCGGGGGTCGAGGAGTTCGAGCGGGGCCTCGCGCACGCGACCGATCCCGTGTCGCTCAGGGTCGCGTACCGCCGCTGTCTGCTGTCCATCGCCGCACGCGACGTCTGCGGGACGACGGACGTGGCCGAGACCGCCGCCGAACTGGCCGACCTCGCCACCGCCACCCTGCGCGCCGCCGTCGCCATCGCGCGGGCCGCCGCGCCCGAGGACGACGCCCTGTGCCGGCTCGCGGTGATCGCGATGGGCAAGTGCGGTGGCCATGAGCTCAATTACGTGTCCGACGTCGACGTCATCTTCGTGGCCGCCGCCGCGGACGGCGCCGAGGAGGGCAAGGCGCTGCAGGCCGCGACCCGGCTCGCCTCGCACATGATGCGGATCTGCTCCGAGACCACGGTCGAGGGCACCATCTGGCCGGTGGACGCCAATCTGCGCCCCGAGGGCCGCAACGGTCCGCTGGTGCGGACGATGGCCAGCCACCTCGCGTACTACCAGCGCTGGGCCAAGACCTGGGAGTTCCAGGCCCTGCTCAAGGCCAGACCCGTCGCCGGTGACCCGGAGCTCGGCCGCGAGTACATCGAGACCCTCTCGCCGCTCGTGTGGCAGGCCGCCGAGCGCGAGAACTTCGTGCCCGACGTGCAGAAGATGCGCCGCCGCGTCGTCGACAGCATTCCGACGGCCGAGCTGGAGCGTGAGCTGAAGCTCGGTCCCGGCGGCCTCAGGGATGTCGAATTCGCCGTACAGCTCCTGCAGTTGGTGCACGGCCGCGGTGACTCCTCGCTCAGGAGCGGCTCCACCCTGGAGGCCCTGAACGCCCTCGCGGCCGGCGGCTACGTGGGCCGCGCGGACGCCGCCCAGCTCGACGAGGCGTACCGGTTCCTGCGGGCCATGGAGCACCGCATCCAGCTGTACCGGCTGCGCCGCACCCATCTCGTACCGGAGGACGAGGCCGATCTGCGGCGGCTCGGGCGTTCGCTCGGGCTGCGCACCGAGCCGGTCACCGAGCTCAACAAGGCCTGGCGCAAGCACAGTTCGGCCGTGCGTAGGCTGCACGAGAAGCTGTTCTACCGGCCGCTGCTCGACGCCGTGGCGCAGCTCGCGCCCGGCGAGATCCGCCTGTCCACGGACGCCGCGCGCGAGCGGCTCGTGGCGCTCGGGTACAACGATCCGGCGGCCGCGCTGCGGCATCTGGAGGCGCTGGCCTCGGGCGTCAGCCGCAAGGCCGCGATCCAGCGCACGCTCCTTCCGGTCCTGCTCGGCTGGTTCGCCGACTCGGCCGACCCGGACGCGGGCCTGCTCGGCTTCCGCAAGGTCTCGGACGCGCTCGGCAAGACCCCCTGGTACCTGCGGCTGCTACGCGACGAGGGCGCCGCGGCCGAGAACCTCGCCCGGGTCCTTTCGGCGGGCCGGCTCGCCCCCGACCTGCTGATGCGCGCCCCGGAGGCGGTGGCGCTGCTCGGCGACGAGCGGGGTCTCGAGCCCCGTGACCATGTCCACCTGGAGCAGGAGGTGCTGGCCGCCGTCGGCCGCGCGGAGGGCGCCGAGATGGCGGTCGCGGCGGCGCGCGGGGTGCGGCGGCGCGAGCTGTTCCGTACGGCCGCGGGTGACCTGATCCGCTCGTACGGGACCGAGGAGCACCCCGCCGAAGCGGACCCCGGCGCCCTCGTGGACCGGGTCGGCAGCGCGGTCTCCGACCTCACGTCCGCGACCCTGGCCGGCACGCTGCGGGCGGTGGTGCGGCAGGGGTGGGGCGACGAGCTGCCGACGCGGTTCGCCGTCATCGGGATGGGCCGCTTCGGCGGCCATGAGCTCGGCTACGGCTCCGACGCCGACGTGATCTTCGTGCACGAGCCGCGCGAGGGGGTCGACGAGCACGAGGCCACCAAGGCCGCCAATGCCGTCGTCGCCGAGATGCGCCGGCTGCTCGAGATCCCCAGCCAGGATCCGCCGCTGCTCATCGACACGGATCTGCGGCCCGAGGGCAAGAACGGGCCGCTCGTACGGACTCTCAAGTCCTACGAGGCGTACTACCGGCGCTGGTCCCACGTCTGGGAGAGCCAGGCGCTGCTCCGGGCGGAGCCGGTGGCGGGGGACGAGGAGCTCGGTCGCCGCTTCATGGACATGATCGCCACGCTGCGTTACCCCGCGGAGGGGCTCGGCGACGATGCGGTCCGGGAGATCCGGCGGCTCAAGGCGCGCATGGAGACGGAGCGGATGCCGCGGGGCGCCGACCCGAATCTGCACGCCAAGCTGGGCCGTGGCGGTCTGTCGGACGTGGAGTGGACGGTGCAGCTGCTTCAGCTGCAGCACGGGTGGGCCGAGCCAGGGCTGCGCACGACGCGTACGCGGGAGGCGCTGGCGGCCGCGCGGGCGGCGGAGCTGATCTCGACGGAGGACGCGGCGGTGCTCGACGAGGCGTGGGTCCTTGCGTCGCGGGTCCGCAATGGCGTGATGCTCGTACGGGGGCGGGCCGGTGACACGTTTCCCTCGGACGGGCGGGAGCTGGCGGCGGTGGGGCGCTACCTCGGCTACGGGCCCGGGCGCGTGGGCGATCTGCTCGACGACTACCGGCGTACGACGCGGAGGGCTCGGGCGGTGGTGGAGGAGCTGTTCTACGGGGCGTGATCGCCAGGGGGGAGCTGTTCTACGGGGCGTGAGGCCTCATGACGCAGGGCCTGGACCGTCTGCACGGTCCAGGCCCTGTCGGCGTCTCACGGGGTCACGCTCTGGAGTACCCCAGGCCGCGCCTGGGCTCCCCGGAGGCCACCACCCGCGGCAACTGGAACGGCAGCGCTCCGTACCAGGCCCAGACCACTGTGAAGCCGAACGCCAGGCAGACGATGCCGCCCACCGCGTCCAGCCAGAAGTGGTTGGCCGTGGCGATGATGACGACGAGGGTGGCCACCGGGTAGAGCGCGCCGAGGATCTTGGCCCAGGGCGCCTTGGCCAGCGCGAAGATGGTCAGGCCGCACCAGGTCGACCAGCCGATGTGCATCGAGGGCATCGCCGCGTACTGGTTGGTCATGTGCTTCAGGTCGCCGGACGCCATCGAACCCCAGGTGTGGTGCACCAGGACCGTGTCGATGAAGTTGTGCCCGTCCATCAGGCGCGGCGGGGCCAGCGGGAAGAGATAGAAGCCGACCAGGGCGACGCCCGTGGTCAGGAACAGGACGGTGCGCGTGGCCGCGTAACGGCCCGGATGCCATCGGTACAGCCAGACGAGCACACCGATCGTGACGATGAAGTGCAGCGTCGCGTAGTAGTAGTTCATGCCGACGATCAGCCATGTCACCGAGTTCACGGCCCGGTTGAAGGCTTCCTCGAAGGCGAGGCCGATCGAGTGCTCGGCGCGCCAGATCCAGTCGGCGTTCGCCATCGCCTGGGCCTTCTGCTCGGGCACGGCGTTGCGTACCAGCGAGTAGAGCCAGTAGCTCACGCCGATCAGTGCGAGCTCGATCCAGATACGCGGTCGCCGCGGCCTGCGAAGCCGCTGCCACAACGTCCCCTCTGTGGCGGTCTGTCGGTCCGTTTCATCCCCCTTGGGTGGCGTCGCGGCCCCCTGGCCGTCCCGTGTCCTCACCGTCGTGTCACCCATGGGAGAAGAGTCTGCCAGATACCCGCACCCGCCTGATCATCCCTTGGTCGGGTCTTGTACGCATCCAGTCCATCCTGTGGAGGACCCGACGCCTAGGGCGTCTCTTTCGGATCTTGCCGGGGGCGCGGGGTCTGGCGCGCACATCTGCTGCGTTGTCGTCGGTCGCGATGGCTCCGCCATCACTCCCTCCTCCGCCTTGCAGCAGTGGGGTCTCCCCTGCTCGAACGGAGCGCAGCGCAGTTGAGAGCTTGGGGAAGCACCAGACCCCGCTTCGGCATCCGCAGAAGGCGTTGCTTCCGTGGCCGGCAAGATCCGAAAGAGACGCCCTAGGGGACCGGCGCGATCTCCCCTGGGGCACAAGGTGTCTACTGCGGCAGACGCAGAGAACACAGTCAGCGGAGGTGTTCCTTCCGGCTCTGAGCAGGGGCGATGCGGGGGTGGCGGTGGGGTTCAGCCCGCGACCAGCTCTTCGAACAGCCGCCTGAGCTGGTCGTCGGGGTCCACGCCCAGCTCGTTGTGATGGGCGAGGACGGCCGCCCGGTAGGTCTCGGCGAGACTCCCGCGCTCGCCGAGAGCGTGGTGGGCCCGCATGCGCAGCGCCCAGCTCCGGTCGCGCAGCGGCGAGACCGCGAGCAGCGCGTTCACCTCCCGCAGGGCCGCCCTCGGCTCACCGAGGCGCAGATACGCGTCGGCCAGGTCCTCGACGGCGCGCAACCGTTCCTCCTCCAGGTGACCCAGCCAGCCCATCAGGGGGCCGTGACGGGGAACCCCTACCGCGGCCCGGTCACCGTCCCACAGGGTCAGCGCCGAGGTGAGCAGTTCCGCTGCCTTGGCGCTGTCGCCCGCGCGCAGGGCGGTTCGCCCGTCGGCGGCGCGGTCCAGGAAGACCAGATGGTCACAGCGCTCGGGCGCCACCTCGAGGACGTAGCCGCCGCCCGCACCCACGAGTCCGGCGCCCCGCTCCAGATGCCGGCGCAGGAGGCTGGCGTGCGTACGGACGTTGGCCACCGCGGACGGGGGCGGCTCCCCGTCCCAGAGGGCTTCGACCACTCTGTCCATGGTGACCATGCGGTTCGCCTGCAGCAGCAGGGTCACCAGCAGGCCGCGTGCCTTGCCGCCCACGAACTCCGCTGCCGCGCCCTCCGCGGGCGCATCGCCTTGACGAACCCGCCCCAGCATGCGAAAAGACGCGTCCACGCCACTCCCGTCCTACCGGATGCGCCCGTGCGTATCCGGTCGGCTTGAAGCGTGTACCGGGTGACCGACGCTTGGCAAGACGCTTTCGTCATTTTGCAGAAACATCTTGCAACGTGCTTCGAGCGGCGCTGCGGCCGCTGGTGGGCATGCGTCGCACCACCACCCCGAGCACCCGCGCCATGGGGATGGCGCCCATGTGGCGGGAGTCGATGCTGGCTGCCGTGTTGTCGCCGAGGACCGCAAGACCGCCGTCCGGCACAGGGCCCTGACGGCCGTCGAAGGAGGCCGGCCAGGCCTGCCTCGGAAGAGCCGCCAGGCGTTTGACCATCCACCGGCGTCGCTCGGGCGGTTCGTCCGCGTCGGGCCAGGACCACTCGGGCCGTGCCGCAGGCGGCACGGGAGCCTCCACCACGACGACCTGTCCGATGGACAGGTCCGCGGGACGGCAGCGGCGGACCAGGACCACGTCTCCGTCGTAGAGGGTGGGCACCATGCTGGAACCGTCGACGGTGACCACGATCAGGCGCCGACGGACCCGGCGGACAAGACCGGCGCAGGCGAGCACCGTGAACAGGCCGGTCAGTGCCGCCGGGATCACCGCGGCACCGCCGGGGCGTCCGCGTAGCCCTCCGCCTGCCGGCGGAACAGCGCGGCGTACCGGCCCTGCCGGCCCATGAGTTCGTCGTGGTCTCCCTGCTCGACGATCTCACCGCCGCGCAGGACCACGATGAGATCGGCGCCGCGCACGGCGTTGAGCCGGTGCGAGACGAGCAGGCTGGTACGCCCTGCGCGGTGGGCGAGGAGCAGTTGGTGGATCTCGTGCTCGGCCTCGGGGTCGAGCCCGGAGCTCGGCTCGTCGAGGATCAGCAGATCGGCAGCGCCGCGCAGCAGCCCGCGGGCGAGCCCCACCCGCTGCCACTGGCCGCCGGAGAGCTCGACGCCGTCGTGGTCGCCCGCCCCTTCCTCGGCGAAGGTCCGCGACAGCATGGTGTCGTAACCGCGGGGCAGCGAGACGAGCGTCCCGTCCATGCCCGCCTGCGCCGCCGCTTGGCGAATGCGGGCGGTGTCGTGGAGGTGTGCCACATCCCCGAGCCCGATGTTCTCGGCTGCCGACAGGTCGTAGCGCATGAAGTCCTGGAAGATGCCGCTCATCCGGCTGCGCAGTTCCTGAGGTGACAGCTCGCGGATGTCCGTACCGTCCCACAGGATCGAACCGCGCTCCGGATCGTAGAACCGGCACAGCAGCTTCACGAGGGTGCTCTTGCCGGCGCCGTTGTCGCCGACGAGCGCCACCGTGCCGCCCACCGGGATGGTCAGGTTCACTCCGCGCAGCACCCAGTCGTGCTGCGCGGAGTAGCGGAACCACACGTCGCGCAGTTCGAGACCGCGCGTCAACGGCTCGACGGGCAGCGGCTTCTCGCGTACGGGGAGGTCCGGGGGCTGGGTCGTCACCTCCAGGTAGTGCCCGAAGAGCAGCAGATGCTGGTGGGTGACGGCGACCATGACCGCGATGCCCGCGAGACCGCCCTGCACCGCGGCGATGCCGGACAGGAGCAGCGCCACGTCCCCGACGGTGAGCTGGCCGCGGGCCACCGCGTCCACGGCCCAGACGAGCCCGCCCGCGCCGGTCGCGGCGGCCACCACGGCGGGACCCGTCTGCGCGAGTGCCGCACGCCGGTCGAGTCTGCTGTGTGTGGCGTTGATGGCCTTCCGGTCGCGGCGCATGGTGCCCCTGAGGTGGTCGCCGATGCCGAACAGGCGTATCTCCTTGGCGGTTTGCACGCTGCCGAGGAGGAAGGCGTAGAACGACTCGCGGCGCTCCAGCGGGCTGACGGTCAGGGCCGTGCCGACACGGGCCCGCGCGAGCCGGATCTCGGTGAGCAGCGCGGGCACGGCGGACAGCAGGACGGCGAGGGCGAGCCAGGGGTTCAAGAGCACGAGCGCCGCCGCGAACCCGGCGATCGTGATCGTGCTCCTGGCGAGTCCGACCGCGCTGGCGACGATCTGCGGCGGGGTGTCCTGGCCGCACTGCTGGGCCAGCCGGAGCCGGTCGAGCGCCGCCGGGTCCTCGAAACGGCCGAGCCCGGTCAGGGAGTTGACCGCGGCGTACAGCCGGTCCTGGGCCAGCAGGCCGACACGTCGGCCGAGTTCGGCGTGCAGCAGCTTTGCCCCATGGGGCAGGACGGACGCCGCGACACCGATGCCTGCGAGGGCGGCGGCGGGCCCGAGTACGGACCCGGTTCCCGTCACCGGAGCGGAAAGGGAGTCGAGCACCGTCTTGGTCAGCCACGCCGCGAGCACCGGCAGAGCGGCCTCCACGACGGCCAGGAGCAGCACCCCGGCCAGGGCCGCGGGTGCGGCAACCACGGCCAGGGCGAGCACGGCGCGCAGCGCGGCGGCGCGGCGGCGGCCCGCACCGCTCACGCGACGCCCGCCGGGCGGTGCGCGCCGAGGGAGGACAGATCGCTGCCGACCTCGTGGATCCGCCCTTGCGCATCGACGGCGCAGACCGCGGGGAATCCCTGGACTCCGCAGGCCGCCGACACCGTGCGGGCGTGCTCGCCCTCGACGACGGTGGCGATCCGCTCAAGGGCGTGCGCGTACTGCTGTGCCTCGGCGGTGTCCTCGCCGGGCATGACCACGGCGAGAACGCTCTCGGCCGGCAGCCCGGCGCCCTCGACCGCCTCGACGAAGCGCGGCAGGAGCGCCGCGCACGGAGGGCAGCCGGGGGAGAGGAAGGCCAGGACGGTGCCGGGCGCCAGGTCCGCGCGGCTGACGCTGACACCGGATGCGGCGGTGACCGCGAAGTCCTCCACCGCACCGGACACGGTCGCGGGGCTGTCGGCACGGGACCGCGCCAGAGCGCGCAGCCTTCGGACGATCCCGTAGGTGAGGGTCAGGTTGAACAGGCAGAGCACGGTCAGGAGCCCCGTCAGGGCGTCCGACACATCCATGAGCACTCCTAGGAGCCGGCGTTCGGGGTGGGTGCGGTCCGCTCGTCGGCGGGCGCGAACAACTCGACGAGGTCGTCGAGGGTGACGACGGCGGCCGCCACGGCGACCCCCGTCGCGATGGCGAGCAGTGCGGGTCCTGCGGCGCTCAGGGCGTCCGGCCGCGGGAGCGCGACGCCCGCCACCAGGAGGAGCGCCGCGTTGCGGACGACGTGGCGGCGCCGGAAGGGCACCGCCGCACCGCCGAAGCACCGGCAGGACGCGTCGATACCGCGGCGCACGGTACGGGCGACCGCGAAGGTGAGTACGGCGAGCAGGCCGAGGGCGAGAGCGAGCCCCGCCCGGATCGTGGGGCTCCAGGCGAGGAGCACCACGACCGCACACTCCGCGGCCAGCGCTCCCGCACCGGCGGCGCGGGCGAACGCGGGCGGTACGAGCCGCAGCGCGGCCACGCCGTCCAGATAGGCGGTGAGTGCCTTGCGCCCGCGCAGCTTGCCGCCCGCCGACGCCAGGAACACACACCCGAGGAGCACCCGGCCGGCCGTGCCGGCGAATGCCAGCGGATCCGTGATGTCCACGGGCCCCTCCGTTCTCGCGTTCTCTCCGTGTCGGTTCTCTCCGCGTGAGTTCGTTCCGCGGATCGGCACGGTAGGCAGGCGGCATACAGAAACCGTCCTGGCCGACGAGGACCGGATGCGGATCAGGAGTGTGCGCGGCCGTCGTAGGTTCCGGCTCGGCCCGGCCGCACCCGGTGGCCGGCGACGTGAAGGAGACGGTGATGAGCAAGCTGCAGCGCCTCGCTGACCGGATGGTGGGCAAGGTCGCCCCGAAGATGACGGCACAGGCCACGTGGTGGACCGACACCAAGTGCGTGTACGTGCCGTTCTGCTCGCGTGGCCAGCTGTACACCAACCGCTGCTGGGACAGCTCGTTCTGCGAGGGCTGGAAGAACACCGGGCGGTGCTGCTGACGGGATCGACCCGGTCAACCCGTGGGCCCTCGACGGTGGTCGGCGTTGCGCGCGGCGCGACGACGATCGCGTCGGGGGCCCCGACGCGATTGCCGTCGGCGGCCCCGACGGCCCGGCCCGTCGGACCCGGTCAGCGGGGCGCCGAGGCCGTTGAACCGCGAACCACCAGCTCGGGCATGAAGACGAACTCGCTGTGCGGCGCCGGCGTCCCGGCGATCTCCTCCAGGAGCGCCCGTACCGCGGCCTGTCCCATCGCGGGCACGGGCTGGCGGATCGTGGTCAGCGGCGGGTCCGTGAAGGCGATCAGGGGGGAGTCGTCGAACCCGACGACGGAGACCTGGCCCGGCACCTCGAGGCCGCGGTGGCGCGCGGTGCGGATCGCGCCGAGCGCCATCATGTCGCTCGCGCAGACGATGGCCGTGCAGTCCCGGTCCAGGAGCGCGGAGGCCGCGGCCTGGCCGCCTTCGAGCGTGTACAGCGAGTGCTGTACGTACTGCTGCGCCTCGTCCTCGCTCAGGCCGAGACGCGTGTGCATCGCGGCGACGAAGCCCTCTATCTTCCGCTGTACGGGCACGAAGCGCTTCGGACCGAGCGCGAGCCCGATCCTGCGGTGGCCGAGCGCGGCGAGGTGCGTGACGGCGAGGTCCATCGCGGCCCGGTCGTCGGGCGAGACGAACGGCGCCTTCACCTGCGGCGAGAAACCGTTGATCAGGACGTGCGGGACGCCCTTGGCGCGCAGCTGGTCGTAACGCTGCGTATCCGCCGTCGTGTCCGCGTGCAGACCCGAGACGAAGATGATGCCGCTGACCCCGCGGGCCACGAGCATCTCGGTCAGCTCGTCCTCGGTGGAGCCGCCGGGCGTCTGCGTGGCGAGCACCGGGGTGTAGCCCTGGCGGGTCAGGGCCTGGCCGATGACCTGCGCGAAGGCCGGGAAGATCGGGTTGTCCAGCTCGGGGATGATCAGCCCGACAAGGCCCTCGCTGCGCTGCTTGAGACGGACGGGCCGCTCGTAGCCGAGCACGTCGAGCGCGGCAAGGACGGATTCGCGGGTGGCCGCGGCCACACCGGGCTTGCCGTTGAGCACGCGGCTGACTGTGGCTTCGCTGACCCCCGCCTGGGCTGCGATGTCGGCAAGCCGTGCGGTCACGGCACTGGACTGTACCGGTCGCCTCGCCCGCTGCGGGGGTGCGCGGTGGATTCCGGCGGCCGCTGAACGGCTCTTGCAAGCTCTTGCAGACGTACGGGGAGCTGCTTGCAAGTCCGTGCATCCCAGGCGTACAGGGGCTGTACAGCCGCTCAAGGAAACGTGAAGGTAACGATCCGCATCTCTTGCAGAAAGTTGCCGCAAGGTCTTTCCAACAGCTTTCAGCCTTGTTACGTTCCTGCCCGAACCCAGGGCCGCGCAGGGGCGGTCCGGGACGGTGCAGTTGAAGGAGTACTCATGCGGCGTGGCATATCGGCCACCGCGCTTGTCGCGGCCATCGCACTGGCGGCGACGGCGTGCGGCGGGGACGACGGCGGGGACAACAGCGGCAAGAGCGCCGGTGGCGAGCTCTCCGGCACGGTGACCTTCTGGGACACGTCCAACGACGCCGAGAAGGCAACGTACAAGGAGCTCGCCGAGGGCTTCGAGAAGCTGCACCCGAAGGTCGACGTCAAGGTCGTCACGGTGCCGTTCGGCGAGGCCAACGCCAAGTTCAAGAACGCCGCGGGCGGCAACTCCGGTGCCCCGGACGTGATGCGCACCGAGGTCGCCTGGGTCGCGGACTTCGCCAACCTCGGCTACCTGGCCCCGCTCGACGGCACAGCCGCGATCGACAACGAGGGCGACTACCTCGAACAGGCCGCCGCCTCCACGAAGTTCAACGGCAAGACCTACGGCGCCCCGCAGACCATCGACACCCTCGCACTCTTCTACAACAAGAAGATGCTCAAGGACGCCGGCGTCGAGGTCCCCACCTCCATCGACGAGGTCAAGGACGCCGCCGCCAAGATCAAGGACAAGAGCGGCAAGACCGGTCTCTACCTGCGCGGCGACGACCCGTACTTCTTCCTGCCGTACCTCTACGGCGAGGGCGGTGACCTCCTCGACACGTCGAAGAAGGAGATCACCGTCGACGACGAGGCCGGCGTCAAGGCCTTCACCGTGATGAAGGACCTGGTCGACTCCAAGGCCGCGATCACCGACGCGTCCGACGGCTACAACAACCAGCTGAACGCCTTCAAGGACGGCGAGGTCGCCATGGCCGTCGACGGCCCCTGGTCGATCGAAGGCGCCCTGGCCGGCAAGGAGTTCAAGGACAAGTCCAACCTCGGTGTCGCTCCGGTCCCGGCGGGCTCGGCCCGCGCGGCCTCCCCGCAGGGCGGCTGGAACCTCTCCGTGTACGCGGGTTCGAAGAACCTGGACGCCTCGTACGAGTTCGTGAAGTACATGAGCTCCGCGAAGGTGCAGCAGCAGACCACCGAGAAGCTGAGCCTGCTGCCGACCCGCAAGTCGGTCTACGAGGTGCAGTCCGTCAAGGACAACCAGATGGTCCAGTTCTTCAAGCCGGCCGTCGACAAGTCCGTCCAGCGCCCGTGGATCGCCGAGGCCCAGTCGCTCTTCGAGCCGATCCGCCTCCAGATGGAGAAGGTGCTCAGCGGCAAGGCCTCTCCCGAAGAGGGTGCCAAGGGCATCGGCGAGGGCTACAAGAAGCTCCTGAAGGACTACAAGTAACCGTGACGGTGCTCACCGAGAAGAAGGCGCCGGCCGCCGAAGAAGTGACGAAGGCGGCCGGCCGGCCCCAGGGCCGTATACGACGCGCACTGTCCACGCACTGGTACGCGTGGGCGATGGTCGCCCCGGTCATCACGGTGATCGGCGTGATCATCGGCTGGCCGCTGGTCCGCGGCATCTACCTGTCGACGACGAACGCCAACGAGGCGAACGTCGAGCGCACGATCGGTGTCAACCACATCCCGGCGACGTACGAGTCCGTCGGCCTGGACAACTACACGTCGATCCTGTCGGACGGTGTCTTCTGGGACCGGCTGACCTGGACGCTCGTGTGGACGGTGTCCTGTGTGGCGCTCTCGTTCTCGCTCGGGCTCGCGCTCGCCGTGATGCTCAACCGGAAGCTGAAGGGCCGCACCTTCTACCGGATGGCACTGATCCTGCCGTGGGCGGTGCCCGCCTTCGTCTCGGTGTTCACCTGGCGGCTGCTCTTCAACGAGAAGAACGGTCTGCTCAACGCGCTGCTCACCGGCGGCGGCTTCGACGCCGTCCCGTGGCTCAACGACCCGACCTGGGCGAAGCTTTCGGTGATCGCCGTCAACGTATGGCTGGGTGTGCCGTTCATGCTGATCGCCATGCTCGGCGGTCTGCAGTCGATCCCCTCCGAGCTGTACGAGGCCGCCGAGATGGACGGCGCGAACGCCTGGCAGCGCTTCCGGCACATCACGCTGCCGGGGCTCAGGCCGGTCAGCTCGACCGTCGTCCTGATCAGCGCCATCTGGACCTTCAACATGTTCCCGGTGATCTTCCTGCTCACTCGGGGCGGTCCCGGTGACGCCACGGAGATCCTGGTGACGTACGCCTACCGGCTCTCCTTCGTCGTCAGCCCCCGCGACTTCGCGGGCTCCGCGGCCTGGGGTGTGCTCATCCTCGTGCTGCTCTCGCTCTTCGCGGTGGTCTACCGCCGTGCGCTCCGCAAGCAGGGAGATGTCTGGTGAACAAGGCCGTCAAGAAGCCGCGGCTGCGCGGCGAACGAGGGCCGCTCGCCTCGGCCGGACTGCACCTCACGCTCCTCGTGGCCAGCGTCATCGCGGTGTTCCCGCCGCTGTGGCTGCTCGTCACCTCGCTCAAGCCCAAGGACGAGGCGTTCACGACCGATCTGGTCAAGGACTTCACGTTCTCGAACTACGCGCACGTCCTGGGCGAGACCGAGTTCCTCACCTGGCTGGGCAACTCGCTGCTCGTGGTCGGTCTGACCACCGTCATCGGTGTGTTCATCTCGGCCACCACCGGCTACGCGGTCAGCCGCTTCAAGTTCCCCGGGATGCGGTCGCTGATGTGGCTGCTGCTCATCACGCAGATGTTCCCGGTCGCCGTCCTGATCGTGCCGCTGTACAACCTGCTCGCCTCGCTGGGACTGCTCAACCAGCCGGTCGGCCTGGTCATCACGTATCTGACGATCGCGATCCCGTTCTGCGCCTGGATGATGAAGGGCTACTTCGACACCATCCCGGTCGAGATCGACGAGGCCGGACGGGTCGACGGGCTCAACCCCTTCGGTACGTTCTGGCGGCTGATCCTGCCGCTCGCGAAGCCCGGGCTCGCGGTCACCGGGTTCTACAGCTTCATCACCGGCTGGGCCGAAGTCGCGTATGCCTCCGCCTTCATGACCGGCGAGGAGAACCTCACGCTCGCCGGCGGACTGCAGACCTTCGTCAACCAGTACACGAGCGACTGGGGTTCGCTCACCGCGTCGGCCGTGATCGTCGCCGTACCGGCAGCGGTGATCTTCGGTTTCGCGCAGCGCCATCTGGTGGCCGGTCTGACCGCCGGAGCGACCAAGTCCTGACAGGGCCCTCCGTCGTTCGTTGTACGCACGTTGTACGCACCTGTTCCTCACACTTCCAGGGATGCCATGACTCAGCACCTCGCTGATGCCCCGATCGCCGCTGTCACCGCCGTCACTGCTGTCGAGAACACGCAGGACTGGTGGCGGGACGCGGTGATCTACCAGGTCTATCCGCGCAGTTTCGCCGATGCCAACGGGGACGGCATGGGCGATCTCGAGGGTGTCCGCAGCCGGCTGCCGTATCTGCGGGAGCTCGGTGTCGACGCGGTGTGGCTCTCCCCGTTCTACGCCTCGCCGCAGGCCGACGCCGGGTACGACGTCGCCGACTACCGCGCCGTGGACCCGATGTTCGGCACGGTCGAGCACGCCGAGGCGCTGATCCGCGACGCGCACGAGCTCGATCTGCGCGTGATCGTGGACGTCGTGCCGAACCACTCGTCGGACCAGCACGAGTGGTTCAAGCGGGCCGTGAAGGAGGGACCGGACTCGCCGCTGCGCGGCCGCTACCACTTCAGGGCCGGGCGCGGCACGAACGGTGAACTGCCGCCCAACGACTGGGAGTCCATCTTCGGCGGGCCCGCGTGGACCCGTACGACGAACCCGGACGGCAGCCCGGGCGACTGGTATCTGCACCTGTTCGCGCCCGAGCAGCCCGACTTCAACTGGGACCACCCGGCGGTCGCCGACGAGTTCCGCTCCATCCTGCGCTTCTGGCTGGACCTGGGCGTCGACGGCTTCCGCGTGGACGTCGCGCACGGGCTCGTCAAGGCGGCCGGGCTGCCGGACATCGGCGGCAAGGACCAGGTCAAGCTGCTCGGCAACACCGCGATGCCGTTCTTCGACCAGGACGGTGTGCACGAGATCTACCGTTCGTGGCGCGCGGTGCTCGACGAGTACCCGGGGGAGCGGATCGCGGTTGCCGAGGCCTGGACGCCCACCGTGGACCGTACGGCGCTGTACGTGCGGCCCGACGAGCTGCACCAGGCCTTCAACTTCCAGTACCTGGCGACCTATTGGGACGCGGCAGCGCTGCGCGAAGTGATCGACACCTCCCTCGAGGCGATGCGTCCGGTCGGCGCGCCCGCGACCTGGGTGCTCTCCAACCACGACGTCACACGGCACGCCACCCGGTTCGCCAACCCGGCCGGGCTCGGCACCCAGCTGCGCACGCCGGGCGACCGTGAGCTCGGGCTGCGCCGGGCGCACGCGGCGACGCTCCTGATGCTGGCGCTGCCCGGCTCCGCGTACGTCTACCAGGGCGAGGAGCTGGGCCTGCCCGACGTCACCGACCTGCCGGACGAGGCGCGTCAGGACCCCTCGTTCTTCCGTGCGGCAGGGCAGGACGGCTTCCGCGACGGCTGCCGGGTGCCCATCCCGTGGACGCGCGACGGGAGTTCGTACGGGTTCGGGGCCGGCGGCAGCTGGCTGCCGCAGCCGGCCCAGTGGTCCGAGCTGAGCGTCGAGGCGCAGTCGGGCGACCAGGGCTCGACCCTTGAGCTGTACCGGGGCGCCCTTGCGCTGCGGCGCTCCCACCCGGGCCTCGGCGCGGGCGAGTCCGTGCGCTGGCGGGACGCGCCCGAGGGCGTGCTCGTCTTCGAGCGCGAGGGCGGGTTCGTCTGCACGGCGAACACGACGGGCGCGCCGGTACGCATCGACACCCCCGGCCATCCGCTGCTCATGAGCCACACGGGCACGCTGATCTACAACGAGCAGAACGTGGACCTGCCCGCCGACTGCACGATCTGGTGGCAGGCGTGACCGTCCCCACCGCGCGGGGTGCCGTACTGGGGGGGAACGGCACCCCGCGGCTTGCCGACATAGCCGCCCAGGCCTCCGTCAGCGAGGCCACCGCAAGCCGGGTGCTCAACGGCAAGGCAGGCGTGGCGACGGCGACGCGGCAGCGGGTGCTCGCGGCGCTCGACGTGCTCGGCTACGAGCGGCCCGTACGGCTCAGGCAGCGCAGCGCGGGGCTCATCGGCCTCGTGGTGCCCGAGCTCAACAACCCGATCTTCCCGGCGTTCGCGCAGGTCATCGAGCAGTCCCTGGCAGGGCACGGGTACACGCCCGTGCTCTGTACGCAGACACCGGGCGGCGCCACCGAGGACGAGCTGGTCGAGCAGCTGGAGCAACGCGGCGTCAACGGCATGGTGTTCGTCTCCGGACTGCACGCCGACTCCACGGCCGACCCCGCGCGCTACACCGAACTGGCCGCGCGCGGCGTGCCGTTCGTCCTCATCAACGGCTACCACCCGGACATCGACGCGCCGTTCGTGTCGCCCGACGACCACTCGGCGGCCCGGATGGCCGTACGGCATCTCGTGGACCTCGGCCACGAGCGGATCGGTCTCGCGGTGGGCCCGACCCGCTATGTGCCGGCCCGCCGCAAGACGGAGGGTTTCGTGGCCGCCCTCCAGGAACTGCTCGGCATCCCACGGGGGGATGCCGAACAGCAGGTGCAGCGCACCCTGTTCACCGTCGAGGGCGGCCAGGCCGCGGCCGGTGTGCTGCTCGACCAGGGCTGCACCGGCATCGTCTGCGCCAGCGACCTGATGGCGCTCGGCGCGGTGCGCGCGGCCCGCCAGCGCGGCCTCGACGTACCGCGCGACCTGTCGGTGGTCGGCTTCGACGACTCGCCGCTGATCGCGTTCACCGATCCGCCGCTCACCACCGTGCGCCAGCCGGTGCAGGCCATGGCGACGGCCGCGGTCGGCGCCCTGCTCGAAGAGATCCAGGGCAATCCGGTGCAGCGCACCGAGTTCGTGTTCCAGCCGGAGCTCGTCGTACGCGGGTCCACGGCCCAAGTGCGGCGCTGAGCAAGGCCGTTCCCCACGGCGCCGTACGGGTGTGAGCCGCTCCCGTACGGCGCCGGGCAAGGCGGTACGTCGGCACGTCGGCACGTCCGCATCTCGGCACGTCTGCACCTACGCATCTCTGCACCTCAGCACGTCACCGGATCCACTCCTCAGAGCCGGAGGACCCATGACCCGCAGCAGACCTCTCATAGCCGCACTCGGCCTGGCCGCGGCGACCGCGACCGTGCTGGTCGCTCCCGCCGCCCAGGCCGCACCGCCGGGCGAGAAGGACGTCACCGCCGTTCTCTTCGAGTGGCGCTTCGACTCGATCGCCCGCGCCTGTGCGGAGGATCTCGGACCGGCCGGATACGGCTACGTCCAGGTCTCCCCGCCGCAGGAGCACATCCAGGGCTCCCAGTGGTGGACCTCGTACCAGCCCGTCAGCTACAAGATCGCGGGCCGGCTCGGCGACCGCACCGCCTTCAAGAACATGGTCGACACCTGTCACGCGGCGGGCGTCAAGGTCGTCGCCGACTCGGTGATCAACCACATGGCGGCCGGCGACGGCACCGGTACGGGCGGCTCGGCGTACACCAAGTACAACTATCCCGGGCTCTACTCGGGCGCGGACATGGACGACTGCCGCTCCCTCGTCACGAACTACCGTGACCGCGCGAACGTCCAGAACTGCGAACTGCTCGGCCTCGCCGACCTGGACACCGGCGAGGACTACGTCCGCAGGGCGATCGCCGGGTACCTCAACGACCTGCTCGCGCTCGGCGTCGACGGCTTCAGGATCGACGGGGCCAAGCACATGCCGGCCGCCGACCTGGCCGCCGTCAAGAAGCTGCTCACCGACCAGAACGCGTACTGGAAGCAGGAGGTCATCTACGGAGAGGGAGAGGCCGTCTCGCCGAGCGAGTATCTCGGCAACGGCGATGTGCAGGAGTTCCGTTACGCCCGGGGCCTCAAGCAGACCTTCCTGAACGAGAACCTCGCCAACCTGAAGAACTACGGCGAGGCCTGGGGCTTCATGGAGTCCGGGAAGTCGGCCGTCTTCGTCGACAACCACGACACGGAGCGCGGCGGCGACACCCTCAGCTACAAGAACGGCTCCGCCTACACCCTCGCCAACGTCTTCATGCTGGCCTGGCCGTACGGCTCCCCGGACATCCACTCCGGCTACGAGTGGTCCGACAAGGAGGCGGGTCCGCCCAACTCCGGGACGGTGAACGCCTGTTACCGCGACGGCTGGAAGTGCCAGCACGACTGGCGTGAGATCTCCTCCATGGTGGCGTTCCGCAACGAGGCCCGCGGCCAGTCCGTCACCAACTGGTGGGACAACGGCGGCGACCAGATCGCGTTCGGCCGCGGCAGCAAGGCCTATGTGGCCATCAACCACGAGGGCTCCGCGCTCACCCGCACCTTCCAGACCTCGCTGCCCGCGGGCGACTACTGCGATGTGCAGAGCGGCAAGGGTGTCAGCGTGAACGGCTCCGGCCAGTTCACGGCGACGGTCCCCGCGGGTACGGCCGTCGCGCTGCACACCGGCGCGCGCAGCTGTACGGGCACATCGAACCCCGAACCGGTCACCACCGGGGCCTCCTTCAGCGTCAACGCCACCACGGTCCTGGGCCAGAACATCCACGTGGCCGGTGACTGTGCCCAGCTCGGCGCCTGGAATACCGGCAGCGCGCCCAAGCTGGACCCGGCCTCGTACCCGGTCTGGAAGCTGGACGTGGCGCTGCCCGCCGGCACCACCTGCGCGTACAAGTACATCCGCAAGGAGGCGAACGGCGCGGTGACCTGGGAGAGCGGTGCCAACCGCACGCTCTCCGTGCCGGCCTCCGGCTCGGTGACCCTGAACGACACCTGGCGCGCCTGAGCAACTCCCTTTCCCGTCAGGCCCCTTGACCTTTCCGTCAGGCCCATGGACCGCGGGCCGTCTCATGCCCATCCATACCCCGCTGCATGAGGCGGCCCGCCCACTTTCCCACCCACAAGGAGACCCGGACCGTGACCGGTTCACTCAGGCATGCCCGAAGAGCCGCCGCCGCTACGGCCGCCGCGCTTCTGGCATCGCTCGTACCCGCCGTTCCCGCGGCCGCCGACGCGCCGCCCCCGCCGCCCTCGGACGCGAAGCTCGCGGCCGAACCGGCCCGCCACGACCTCACCCGCGACCAGTTCTACTTCGTCCTCCCCGACCGCTTCGCCAACGGCGACAAGGGCAACGACAAGGGCGGACTGACCGGCTCGCGCCTGGAGACCGGCTTCGATCCGGCCGACAAGGGCTTCTACCAGGGCGGCGACCTCAAGGGCCTGACCGACCGGCTCGACTACATCAAGGGGCTCGGCACCACCGCCATCTGGATGGCGCCGATCTTCAAGAACAAGCCGGTCCAGGGCGTCGGCAAGGACGCGAGCGCCGGCTACCACGGCTACTGGATCACCGACTTCACCCAGGTCGACCCGCACTTCGGCAGCAACGCGGACCTGGAGCGGCTGATCGACAAGGCCCATGCCAAGGGCATGAAGGTCTTCTTCGACGTCATCACCAACCACACCGCCGACGTGGTGAACTACGAGGAGAAGTCCTACGACTACCTCTCCAAGGGCGCCTTCCCGTATCTGACCAAGGACGGAAAGCCCTTCGACGACGCGGACCATGCGGACGGAACCTCCAAGTTCCCCGCGGTGGACCGCAGTTCGTTCCCGCGCACCCCGGTCGTGCCGCCCGCCGAGAAGGACCTCAAGGTCCCGTCCTGGCTGAACGACCCGCTGATGTACCACAACCGCGGCGACTCCACCTTCGCCGGCGAGTCCTCCACGTACGGCGACTTCTCCGGCCTCGACGACCTGTGGACCGAGCGTCCCGAGGTCGTGCGCGGCATGGAGCGGATCTACCAGCGCTGGGTGCGGGACTTCGACATCGACGGCTTCCGCATCGACACGGTCAAGCACGTCAACACCGAGTTCTGGACCCAGTGGGCGACCGCGCTCGACGCGTACGCCGAGCGGCAGGGCCGCGAGGACTTCTTCATGTTCGGCGAGGTGTACTCCGCCGATACGGACATCACCTCGCCGTACGTCACCGAGGGCCGGCTCGACTCGACGCTCGACTTCCCGTTCCAGGACGCGGCCCGCGCGTACGCCTCCCAGGGCGGTGACGCCGCGCGGCTCGCCAAGGTCTTCGGCGACGACTACAAGTACACGAGCGACAAGGCCAACGCGTACGAGCAGGTCTCGTTCCTCGGCAACCACGACATGGGCCGCTTCGGCACCTTCCTGAAGCAGGACCGGCCGGGTGCCTCGGACGCCGAGCTCGTCGACCGCTACGAGCTGGCCAACGAGCTGATGTTCCTCGGCCGCGGCAACCCGGTCGTCTACTACGGCGACGAGCAGGGCTTCACGGGCGCAGGCGGCGACAAGGACGCCCGCCAGACCCTGTTCGCCTCCGAGACCGCCGACTACCTCGACGACGACCAGCTGGGCACCGACCGCACCCATGCGAAGGACGCGTACGACGCGGACCACCCCCTGTACCGGCAGATCGCCGAGCTCTCCGCCCTGCGCAATGCGCACCCGGCGCTCGCGGACGGCATCCAGGAGGAGCGGTACGCGCAGGGTTCCGTCTACGCCTTCTCTCGTACGGATGCGAAGAGCCGTATCGAGTACGTGGTCGCCGCGAACAATGCGCAGGAGCCGAGGACGGTCGAGATCCCGACCGGCTCGAAGGGCGTGAACTTCCGTGCGGTGTACGGGAACAAGGGCCTATCGGTGGTCAGCGGTGACGACCGGAAGGTCAAGGTCGAGATCCCCGCGCTTTCGACGCTCGTCCTCAAGGCCGACAAGGCCCTCGCCGCCCCGGACGCCAAGCCCTCCGTCGAGCTGCAGGCCCCGGCCGCCGGTTCCACCGGCCGGGTCGAGGTCACCGCGAAGGTCAGCGGCGGCGGCCTGAACCGGGTCGTCTTCGCCGCCCAGACCGGCAACGGCAGGTGGCAGGTCCTCGGCTCGGCCGACCACGCCCCGTACAAGGTGACGCACCGCATCGACGCCGCGCAGGCCAGAACTCCCGTGCGCTACAAGGCCGTTGTCGTCGACTCCCGCGGCCGTACGGCGAGTGACCTGGCCGCGACCGTCTCCGGCGCACCGCCTGTGGAGCAGGAGCCGAGCGCCGTCGAGCGCGAGTACGCGGTCGTGCACTACAAGCGGCCCGGCGGCGACTACGAGGGCTGGACCCTCAAGTCCGGTGACGCCACGGCTGAGTTCACGGGCCGCGACGCCTACGGCGCCTTCGCCTGGGTGAAGCTGCCCGAAGGGGCCGCGGAGGTCGCGTACACCGTCGAGAAGGACGGCGTCGCGGACGGCCCGCAGCGCACCGTGCCGCTCGCGACGACCGGCGAGGTCTGGATCGAGCAGGGCAAGGACGCGCAGGCGACCAGCGCGCCCGAAGGTGCGTACCCGCCGCAGGACAAGACCAAGGCCGTGCTGCACTACCAGCGGGCCGACGGGAACTACGACGGCTGGGGCCTGCACACCTGGACCGGCGCCAAGGAGCCCACCGACTGGTCCAAGCCTCTTCTGCCCGCCCGGATGGATTCCTATGGTGCGGTCTATGAGGTACCGCTCGCGGACGGGGCCACGTCGCTCAGCTACATCCTGCACAAGGGCGACGAGAAGGACCTGCCGTCCGACCAGTCCCTCGACCTCGCCGCCAACGGGCACGAGGTCTGGATGATGGGCGGCAAGGAGAAGTACCTGCTGCCGCAGCCCAAGGCCGCCAAGGTCGACTACACCAAGGCCGAGGCCGTGTGGATCGACCGGGACACGGTGGTCTGGAACGGCGCCAAGTCTCCCGCTTCCGCGCAGCTGTTGTACGCCAAGGACGGTGACCTGAAGGACGCCCGCTGGCTGCGGCTGCGCAAGGCCGAGCTGACCGGGGCGCAGAAGGAGAAGTTCCCGCATCTGGCCGCCAAGCAGGCCTGGACCGTGGACGCCCGGGACCGCGACCGGGTGCGCGAGGCGCTGCGCGGCCGGGTGGTCGCCACCCAGCGGGCCGCGAACGGTGCGGTCGTCGCCGGCTCCGGTGTCCAGCTCGCCGGTGTCCTCGACGACCTGTACGACGCCACCGAAGCCGACCTCGGTCCGGTCTTCGACGACCGGGGCAGGCCCACGCTCAGCGTCTGGGCGCCCACCGCGCAGTCCGTCGCGCTCGACCTCGACGGCCGCAAGGTCCCGATGAGCCGCGACGACGCCACCGGTGTCTGGTCGGTCAAGGGCGCGAAGTCCTGGACCGGCCGACCGTACCGGTACGTCGTCAAGGTGTGGGCGCCCAGCGTCCAGAAGGTCGTCACCAACGAGGTCACCGATCCGTACTCGCTCGCCCTGACCGCCGACTCCGAGCGCTCCCTGGTGGTCGATCTGCGCGCCAAGTCCCTTGCCCCGAGCGGCTGGTCGGGCCTGAAGAAGCCCAAGGCCGTCGCGCCGGGCCAGGCCCGGATCCAGGAGCTGCACATCCGTGACTTCTCGGTCGCGGACTCCACCGCCCGCAACCAGGGCAAGTACAAGGCCTTCACGGAGAAGAACAGCAAGGGCTCGCGGCACCTGCGCGAGCTGGCGAAGGCCGGTACCAACTATGTGCACCTGCTGCCCGCCTTCGACATCGCCACCATCCCCGAGCGCGAGCAGGCGAGCGTCGACTGCGACCTGGCCTCGCACGCACCCGACTCCGACAAGCAGCAGGAGTGCGTGGCGAAGACCGCCGCGAAGGACGCGTACAACTGGGGCTACGACCCCTACCACTTCACCGTCCCGGAGGGCTCCTACGCCTCCGACCCGGACGGCACGCAGCGCACGGTCGAGTTCCGCGAGATGGTCAAGTCGCTGAACGAGGACGGCCTCAGGGTCGTCATGGACGTGGTCTACAACCACACCACCACCAGCGGCCAGGCGAAGACCTCGGTCCTCGACAAGATCGTGCCCGGCTACTACCACCGCCTCCTCGACGACGGCTCGGTGGCCACCTCCACCTGCTGCGCCAACACCGCGCCCGAGAACGCGATGATGGGCAAGCTCGTCGTCGACTCGATCGTGACGTGGGCCCGCGAGTACAAGGTCGACGGCTTCCGCTTCGACCTGATGGGCCACCACCCGAAGGCCAACATCCTCGCCGTGCGCAAGGCGCTCGACGCCCTGACCGTCGAGAAGGACGGCGTCGACGGCAAGAGCATCCTCCTGTACGGGGAGGGCTGGAACTTCGGCGAGATCGCCGACGACGCCCGCTTCGTGCAGGCCACGCAGAAGAACATGGCGGGCACCGGCATCGCCACCTTCTCCGACCGGGCCCGTGACGCCGTGCGCGGCGGCGGACCCTTCGACGAGGACCCGCGGGTCCAGGGCTTCGGCTCCGGCCTGTTCACCGAGCCCAACTCCTCGGCGGCGAACGGCACTCCGGCCGAGCAGAAGGAGCGCCTGCTCCACTACCAGGACCTCCTGAAGGTCGGTCTGACCGGCAACCTCGCCGGCTACACCTTCACCGACAGCGGCGGCCGCAAGGTCAAGGGCTCCGAGGTCGACTACAACGGCGCACCCGCCGGCTACGCAGCCACGCCCGCCGACGCGCTCGCCTATGTGGACGCCCACGACAACGAGACCCTGTTCGACGCCCTCGCCTACAAGCTGCCGCCGACGGTGAGCGCCGAGGACCGGGCCCGTATGCAGGTGCTCTCGATGGCCACGGCGGCCCTGTCGCAAGGCCCTTCGCTCTCCCAGGCCGGCAGCGACCTGTTGCGCTCCAAGTCCCTCGACCGCAACTCGTACGAGAGCGGCGACTGGTTCAACGCCATCCACTGGGACTGCCGCGACGGCAACGGCTTCGGGCGCGGACTGCCCATGGCCGCCGACAACAAGGACAAGTGGAACTACGCCAAACCCCTGTTGACGGCTGTACCGGCCATGCGCTGCCCGCAGATCGAGGGCGCCTCGGCCGCCTACCGGGACCTGCTGAGAATCCGTACGACAGAGAGCGCATTCGCGCTGAGCGGTCTCGACGAGGTCCAGCGCGAGCTGTCGTTCCCGCTGTCAGGTGAGCGAGAGACGCCCGGTGTGGTGACCATGCGGCTCGGCGAGCTCGTCGTGATCTTCAACGCGACCCCCGCCACGCAGAAGCAGCAGGTGGACGCACTCGCCGGCACCGGATACGCGCTGCATCGCGTCCAGGCCGACGGCAGCGACCCGATCGTCAAGTCGGCCGCGTACGAGGCCGGTTCGGGGACCTTCACCGTTCCGGGGCGGACGGTCGCCGTCTTCACCCCCGGGGGCTGAGAGGAGCGCTAACTTGGGTGCGCGGGCCACCACCGACATCAGGCCCGCGCACTGTCCCCGAAGGGGGAGTCCATGAACCGAACGGAAGGCAGCCCTGAACTCGCCGAGGACTCCACGGTCCTCGTCGTCGACGACGCACCCGCGAGCCGGTACGCCATCGGAGCCGTACTGCGCAGGGCGGGTCATCAAGTCGTGCCCGTGGCCAGTGCCGGCGAGGCGCTGATCGAGCTGGACACGCTGCAGCGTGCCGGCGCACTGCCGGACGTGGCGCTCGTCGACATCGGGCTGCCGGATATGAGCGGGTACGAACTGTGCCGCCGTATCAAGGAAGTTCCGCTCACCGCCGGAATGCCGGTGGTGCACTTCTCCGCGAAACCCGCGGGTCCGGGGGATCGCACCCGGGGCCTCGACGCGGGCGCCGACGCCTACTTCAACGTCCCCGCCGAACCCGAGGAGATCCAGGCCGTCGTACGGGCCGCGGTCCGCGGCGCACGGTTCCGCACCACCGCGGAGGCCGAGGCCGGCCGGCTCTCGCTGCTCTCCGAGGCGGTGCTCGCCGTCCAGGCGGCGCGCTGCCCGCAGGAACTGGCCACCGCCGCGGCCGCCGGAGCGGCCCGGATCAGCGGCGGGCCCGCCGTGGCCTTCGTCTTCGGCGAGGACGGCGAGCTGGTCGTGGGCAGCTCGCGGCGGCGCGCCCCCGGTGCACTGCCCGACGCGAGCGCCGCCGACGAGGTGGTGCGGCTCAGCGAGCGCCTGATGGCCGGGCGCTCAGGGGTCCAGTCCACCGTCGTGCCCGCCCCGATGTGGCCGGCCGGCTACTTCCGTGCGGGCCAGGCGGAGGCGGCGCGGCTGATCGTGGCCTGCGGCAGCGCCACCGCACCGCCGGTCTGCGTGGCCGTCCCCGCGTACGAGGTGGGCGAACGCAACACCGGCGGCAGCGACGGCGGCCGATTGCTCGGCCGGCTCGTCCATGCGACCGCGCTCGCCGCCGAACCGCTGCTCATGTACGAGGTCGAGCGGCATATCGCCCTCACGCTGCAGCACAGCTTCCTGCCCAAACGGCTGCCCGAGATGCCGGGCGCCGACGTGGTGGTGCGCTATGTGCCGGCCTCCCGGCACACCGAGATCGGCGGCGACTTCTATGTGTCGATCACGACGCCCGAAGGGATCCTCGTCGGGGTGGGCGATGTCGTCGGGCACTCCCTCGACGCGGCCACCGTGATGGTCGAGATCCGCCACGCCCTGCGGGCCTACTGCGTGGACGAGAGCGACCCGGGGGTCCTCGTGGCACGGCTCGACCGGATGCTGCAGCGCTACCATCCGCAGTCCACGGCCACGGTCTGTCTCGCCCTGGTCGACCCGGCCACCGGCCGCACCCGGATCGCCAACGCGGGCCATATCCCGCCCCTGATCGTCGGCGACGGCGACGCACGCTACTGCGGGGCGAGCGGGCCGCTGCTCGGCATCGGGCTCGGCCATCCCGAGCCCACCGAGCTCAAGATCACGGCGGCGGAACGGCTCCTGATGGTGACGGACGGCCTCATCGAGACCCGCGGTATCGACCTCGGGGTCTCCCTGGCGCACCTGCGTCAAGTGGCCGCCGACGCCCCCGCGGACCCGGGGGCACTCTGCGACACCCTGCTCAACTGCTTCGGACATGAAAGGGCGGACGACATCGCGCTGTTGGCGCTGCGGCTCACGGACTAGGAACCGGCGGCGCGGCTCACCGACCAGGAACCGGCGGTGCGGCTCACCGGCGGCCGGGATCAGCCGGTGAGCTTCCGCTCCATGAGTGTCACCCCGTACTTGCTGCCGCCCGCGCCCTCCTTGAACGGCTGCTCGCCCACCACGGTGTACCCGGCGTGCTCGTAGTACGTGCGCAGCCGCGGGTTCGACGACACGCAGTCGAGGCGGCACAGCCCGCGGCCCGCCGCCGCGGTCCGCTCCTCGGCATGGGCGAGCAGCGCGCGGCCGGTGCCGGCGGGCGCCGAGCGGTGGGTCATCAAGCGGTGCACGTACCCGGCGACCGGCGGCTGCTCGCCCCAGGCCGGCTCGTCGTCCCACCACAGCTCGTACGCACCGGCCACGGTCTCCCGCGCGTCCGCGTCCTCCGCGTACGCGAGCCAGACCTCGCCCTCCTTGATCCGCAGCCGGAAGTGCTCCTCGCTCTTCTCGCCCGGCTTCCACTGGTCGATCCCGTTCTCCTGCATCCAGCGCGCGGCGCCGTCGTACAGGCCGACAAGGGTCGCGAGATCGGCGGGGGAGTCGGTGGCCTGCCGGAACACGAGCGGTGCGGTGATCATGTGCTCAGTATGCAGACGGCTCCGTACGGCCGACGCGCGAGGTCGTAGCCTCGGGGGAGTCCGCACCCGCAACCGAGCCCGGAGCGCGCCCATGCCCCAGATCACCGTCGAACACCCCGCCCACTTCGCCGCCTCGTTCGACCGCCGCGGCTTCGCGCTCGCGCTGCACCCGCTGGTGGTGGAGATCGCCGGTGCCCGGCTCGCCGCGTGCAAGACCCGCTTCCGTACCACCGAGGAGAACGTGATCGGGGACGAGACGGACGGCCCGGGCGTGCTCGCGATCGAGATCGCGCTGCTCGCGGGTCGCTCCGACGAGGTCAAGAAGCGGCTGGCCGAGGCCGCCGCCGAGCTCGCCGGCAAGTACGCGGTCGGCACGCCCGTCGCGGGCCATGTGTCCGTGGAGGTACGGGACCTGGACGCCTCGTACTCGAAGGCGTAACGCCCGCGCGGCGCCTACCGGGGAGCCAGCGCGACCAGGCGCGCCACCAGCTCGCCGAACGGACCGTCCGCCGGTTCGTCGGCCAGGATGCGCGTCAGGATCGCCGCCATCTCCGCGTCGTACGCGGCGCTCACCGCGGTGAGCGCCGCGAAGTCGTGCACCAGCTGGAGCTCCAGCTCGGCGCGCGGGATCCGCCGCCCGTCCAGCCAGATCAGTGCGGTGGACTCGGCGAGCGAGACCCAGGAGCGGATGACGAGTTCGAGCCGGGCGGGCGGCTCGGCGATGTCCAGATGCCGCACGATCTCCTCGTACGCGGCCTGGCGCACCGAATCGATCAGGGCGTTGGCCGCCGACGCGGCCTCGCCGCCCAGCGTGCCGGAGACCGCGGGGCCCCCGCGCATCAGCGCCGAGAAGCCGGGCCCGTGCTCGTCCACGAAGTCGAAGTACCGGCCCATCACCCGCAGCAGCCGCGCGCCGAGCGGTCCTTCGCGCGGCTCGACGAACCGGGTGGCCAGATCGTCGGCGGCCCGCTTCAGAGCCGCCTCGTAGAGGCTGAGCTTGCCCGGGAAGTAGTGGTAGACGAGCGGCCGCGAGATGCCCGCGGCCGCCGCTATCTCGTCGATGGAGACCTCGTCGGGGGAGCGGTGGCTGAACAGCTCCAAGGCCACGCCGATGAGTTGCTGCCGCCGCTCCTCGACAGCCATCCTGCGGCGCACCCCGGTCGTCATGCGAACACTCTATCGGCCACTCGCCGTACGGCTCCCCCGGAGGTGGGGCACTCGCTGTGCGGCGTCCTCGGCGGTCGGGCACTCGCCGCCCGGCCTCCTCGGCGGTCGGGCACTCGCCGCCCGGCCTCCTCGGCGGTCGGGCACTCGCCGCCCGGCCTCCTCACAGGTCGAGCACGAGCCGGCCGCCCTTGGCGCGCGAGACGCAGATCAGCATCGAGTCCTCGCGCTCGCCGTCGACGAGCAGCTCGTCGCGGTGGTCGATCTCCCCGGCGAGTACCCGCTGTTGGCACGTCCCGCAGAAGCCCTGCTCGCAGGAGTACGCGGTGTTCGGCAGCTCCTTGCGGACGGCCGCCAGGACGCTCTCGTCCGCGGCCACGGTCACCGTCCGCCCGCTGCGCCGCAGTTCGACCTCGAAGGCCTCGTCGCCCGCCACCGCCGCGGCCGCCGTGAACCGCTCCGTGTGCAGCGTGCAGCCGGCCGGCAGCACCTCGGCCACCGCGTCCATCAAGGGCTCCGGCCCGCAGCAGTAGACGGCCGCCGCCTGCGGCACGTCCGCGAACAGAGCCCGCAGATCGGGGAGTCCGGCCTCGTCCTCGGCCGTCACGGTGAGCCGCTCGGGACCCGCGATCTTCTCGACCTCGTCGAGGAACGGCATCGAGGCCCTGGACCGCCCGCAGTAGAGGATCCGCCAGTCCGCACCCGAGGCCTCCGCGGCCCGCAGCATCGGCAGCACGGGCGTGATCCCGATCCCGCCCGCCACGAAGACATACGCGTGCGAGGACTTCAGCGCGAAACGGTTCCGCGGCCCGCGGACCCGCAGCCGCATCCCCTCCCGCAGCTCCTCGTGCACCTCGCGCGAACCGCCCCTGCCGTCCTCGACGAGCCGGGTCGCGAGCGTGTACGCGGAGGTGTCGGCGGGGTCGCCGCACAGCGAGTACTGCCGCACCAGGCCCGACGGCAGCGTCAGCTCCAGATGCGCTCCCGGCTCCCAGGCCGGCAAGTCCTGCCCGTACAGGCTCAGTTGGACGACACCTTCGGCGATCTCCGCGCGCCGGCCGAGGGTCAGCGTCAGGGCCCGGGCGCGCGGGCGGCCCGAGGTGGGCACCGGCAGTGCGGGCAGCGGCCACAGCGGGGAGCGGTCGATCCGGCGGCGCAGCGCGCGGCGGGTCAGGAGGGCGGCGCCGGCCAGGGCGGCGACGGTACGCAGGCGGGGCATCTCAGGCGGCGCCCTTCTCGGAAGGCTTGCCCTGGTCGGGAGCGGTGCCCTTCTCGCGGGCCTCCGCGGCCAGGGCGGCCGGCGACGAGGCGAGATAGGCCACCGCCTGTGCCGTCGACCCCTCGCGGGAGGGGTGGTAGTCCCGGGCCAGATAGCGGGGGATGGAGCGCGCCATCGCGCCCGCCGTCGGCAGCATCCCCTGCCGCCCCTTCGCGAGGAACTCGCTCCAGCTCGCCTTCCCGTCGTCCAGGGTCGGGTCGTTGGCCATGAAGAACCGGGCGCCGCGCTGCCACAGGAAGACCAGCGCCGAGAACGCGGTGGCCCAAGTGCGCACCCTGCGGCTGTAGTTGCCGTCGACGTGCAGGAAGAGCTCGAACGCGACCGAGCGGTGCTCGACCTCCTCCGCGCCGTGCCAGCGCAGCAGGTCCAGCATCGTCGGGTCGGCGCCCTTGCGGTCCAGGCTCTCGGCGTTGAGCACCCAGTCGCCGAGGAAGGCCGTGTAGTGCTCGATGGCCGCGATCAGCGCGACCCGCTCGTACAGCCACCACTTGCGGGCCCTGCCGGGCGGCAGCGTCCGGTCGCCGAGCAGCTTCTCGAAGAGCCAGTCGACCTGGGCGAGATACGGCGCCGGGTCCAGACCCTGCTCCTTGAGGTGCGGCAGGACCTCGTCGTGCGCCTGGGCGTGCATGGCCTCCTGGCCGATGAACCCGATCACGTCCTCGCGCAGTCTGTCGTCCTCGATGTACGGCAGCACCTGCTTGTAGACGTGCACGAACCAGCGTTCGCCCGCGGGAAGGAGCAGATGCAGCACATTGATCGTGTGCGTGGTGAACGGGTCGCCGGGTATCCAGTGCAGCGGCGTCTCCTCCCAGGCGAAGGAGACCTTGCGTGCCTTGAGCGCTGTGTGCTCGGACGCTTCCCCAAGTTCTCGGCTGCGCTCGAACAGGGGAGACCCCATCGGCTGGGGGAGCCGGGCCTGCGTATTAGACATGGCGTCAATGTACTGACGGGTAAGGCGCTGCGACACCCCTCTGCGCCCAGGAGTTGTGGGCGCGGAGGGCTCGCCTTCGCCGGTGAGGGCGTCAGCGCAGAGGGCTCGCCTTCGCCGACGCACGGCGTCAGCGCAGGGCGTTCACCTTGCCGCCGTCCTCCAGCCGCCCGTTGAGCTCCGCACGGGCGCCCTCCTGCGCGCGGACGGAGAGGGTGTTGCCGCGCGCCGAGGCGGTGACCCCGCCTGAGGTGGCGATGGAGTCGACCTGACGGCTGCCGCCCGCGAGCAGATACCAGCTGCCCGCGCGGGACTTCCACAGCACGCCGGCAAGGACCTTCGGATCGCGCGGCCCGCAGGCCGGCGCGTCCTCGGCCTTGGCGGCGATGGCCCCGGTCTCCTTGCCGGGCGCCTGGAACTGCGCGAGCGTCCGGCTGCCCGCGCCCCGCCAGGTCTCGGCGCGGGTGCAGACCCAGCTCGCGGTGCCATTGTCCTCGGGCAGCGTCTGGAAGGCATACGCCCAGGAGTTGACCGCCCGTACCCCGTGCGCGCGCACCGTGGGCAGCAGGCAGGCGGTGCGGGCCCAGCTCTCGCGGGCCGCGCTGCCGGAGATCTCGCGCGGGGACTCGGGACGGCCCGAGGTCAGATGCGCGGGGGTGAGCTCGCCGAGGTCGGTGACGGTGCGGGTGGTGGCGTTGTCGCGCAGTTCGAGGGCGTTCCACGAGGTGCACTCGCGGGCCTGGGCGGGGCTGAGCACCGGATCCGTCACGCCGTCCTCCGTACGGTTGACCGCGCGCGCCTCGGCATCCGGGTCGGTGAGGTCGCGCACCGCGACGCCGCTCACCCAAGGGGCCGTCAGATAGCGGACGTTGCCGTCGGTGCGGCCCACGACGAGGGCGCTCGCGGTGGACGCGCCCGCGCCGTCCACGCGCGCGAAGTCCAGGGCGGCGCCGCTGGTGCCCTCCTTGGGCTCGGCATAGCGCGCGATCCGCAGCCCGTCGTACAGGAGCACGACGCGGGCCTGGTCGACCTCGCCCGCGTACAGGAGCTGCGCGGGGCCGGGCGGTGCGCCGGCCGGGGTGCCGGGGGTTGCCGAGACCTGCACACTCCTGCCGGGCCGCGCCCACACCGCGAGCGCGCGGCGAAGCAGCTCCTTGTCGCCGGTGAGCGAGCCGCGCGCGGGCCAGGCCGAGAAGTCCGTACGGGCCGAGCGCTTCCACGCGTCGGCGGCCGCGGCCGTCAACTGGTCCGGATCCAGGGCGGCTTCGGCCGCCGGATTCTTCGCGTACGCGGGCGCCGCGGCGCCGTCGGGACCCCAGCCGTCCCCGGGCAGCCCGAGCAGCGCCCCGCAGACCACCACGGCCGCGGTGGCGACCAGGGCGGCCTTGGTGTGCTGGCGGCGGCGCATCAGATCCGTGGGGCGGGCCTGCAGCGAGCACGGGTCGAACTCGGGGGAGTCGAGCAGCGCGTACATCGCCTCCACACCGTCCGCCTCGGCGAGCGCCGCATGCGCGTCCTCGACATCGGCCGCGTCCAGGATCCTGCGCACCTCGGTGTCGGGCAGTCCTTCGAGCCCGCGCAGCACGTACGCGGCGCGGGCGGGGCCGGAGAGCGCGGAAAGCCGCTGGTCCAGGGCGAGTTCATCGGCGCCGCCGGAGCGCGGGAACAGCCGCAGTCCCCACACCTGCGGCAGCAGGGGCGGGAACTGGGCCCGCTTGGGCCAGGCCTTGCGCTTCAGCGGAAGGCCGGCCTCCAGGGCGCCCTTGAGCACCCGCAGCCGTACGTAGGCGTACCCCGGGTCGCCGAGCCGCCCCTGGCCGCCGCTGCCGCGCTGCTGGGGGAACGCGGGAGCATCACCAGGAGTGCGGCCCTTGGGCAGGGCGCGCTGCACGAGCGAATGCGCGGTCAGGACCCGGCGGTTGCGGCCGAGGTTTGGCGGAAGGACGAGATAGCCGAGCCGGACGAGCCGTGGATAGTGCTCGACGATGGCCGCTTCGGCCTGCTCGACGGCGACGGCGGGAGCGGCCGGTGCGGGGTCCTGGGCGGGGCGGCGGGTGGCGACATCCGGAGAACTCACGTTCAGCAAAACGAGCGAATCTTGGGATGGTCACTCGAATGCGGTGACGCGCCGCAGGCGATCAGTAGCCCGGCCCCGTGACCGGACGCGTCATCTCCTTGCGGATCTGGTCGGCCTCCTTCGCCGCCCGGTCCAGATTCGCCCCGCCGATGAACTGGACGGCCCCGCGCGTGTTCAGGTCGGACCATGCGCAGACGGTCGCGGTGCCGTACGAGGAGGAGGAGGCCGACCGGCAGGTGAACCTGGTCTTCGAGCCGGGGACCTGGATCTTCCGCAGCGGCTCGTGGAACGTCTGCTCGTTCGTCACGAGCATGCTGTTGATCGTCGGCTCCATGTCGACGTTCGCTTCCTTGAACCGGCCGTACTCGCCGTTCACCTGCAGGCTCTGGAAGGCCCCGTTCCCGCCGGCTCCGTCGTACGTGGCCGAGATGGCCAGGGCGTCCTTCTGGGCGTCGCTGTCGTCCAGCGGGCGCGGGTCGGGGATGTAGGTGTCGTTCAACGTGTAGGCGCCGTCGACGAGTTCGAGCGGCCTGGTGAGCTCGTACTCGGCCTTGGGGAAGGAGGCGTCGTCCCCGCCGCCGTCCCCTCCGGGGTTCCCGGCCAGCTGGGTGGCCACGAACCCGCCGACCACGAGCAGGGCGGCGGCGATCGCGACGCGCCAGTTCCGGGCGGTGCGGGAGGGGGAGGGGGCGGGGGAGGGAGAGGGCGAGGCCGGCGCCGGTGACGGCGAGCCCGCCGCCGCGGCCGGCTGGGTGGCGAGGTCGTGCAGGGCGCCGGCGGTCACGGCGTCCTCGCCGCCGCGGTCCGCGGGCGGCTGCGACGGGGCGCGGTCCGCAGGCGGCTGCGGCGGGGCAACCGCCACGGTGGGCGGGTGCGCGGGGGCCTGTGGCTGCGCAGCGGGCTGCGGGGCGAAGAGGTCGAGCAGCCGCTCCGGGGTGGGACGCCCGGCCGGGTCCTTCGCCAGGCAGTCGGCGATCACCGGGCGCAGGCCCGCGGGCACGGCGGAGAGATCCGGTGTCTCGTGCACCGAGCGGTACATCAGCCCCATCGGGGTGCCCCCGCCGAACGCGCTCCCACCCGCCGCGGCGACAAGCACCGCGCCCAGCGCGAACACATCGGCGGCCGGGCCCACTTCGAGGCCCTGGGCCTGTTCGGGCGCCAGGAAGCCGGGCGTGCCGAAGGCCGCTCCGGTGGAGGTGAGCCGGGTGGACTCCACGGCCCGTGCGATGCCGAAGTCGAGCACGCGGGGCCCGTCCTCGGCCATGATGATGTTGCCGGGCTTGAGGTCGCGGTGGATCAGCCCGCAGCCGTGGATGGCCCCCAGGGCCTCCGCGAGTGCCGCGCCCAGCGAGCGCAGCCGGACCTCGTCCATCGGGCCCTGCGCGTCGATCAGTCCGGCCAGGGTCGGCCCCGCCACATACGCCGTCGCGAGCCAGGGCGTGTCCGCCTCCGGGTCGGCGTCGACGACCTGCGCCGTATGGAAGCCGCCGACCTTGCGGGCGGCCTCGACCTCGGCGCGGAACCGTGCGCGGAAATGCGGATCGGCGGCCAGTTCGGGACGCGCCACCTTGACCGCGACGGTCCGGCCGCCGCGTGACCGCGCCAGGTACACCATGCCCATGCCGCCCGCGCCCAGCTCGCGCTCCACGGCGTAAGGGCCTATGTGGCTTGGCAGTTCCACCCCGTACCTCATGTGTCGCATGCTCCCCCGTTGAGACGACGCGCGTCAGTATGACGGTTGACGCGCGGGCGCGTGGGCCGCAGGGGCACGATGGAGCCATGCGTTTACGCCCCCACATAGCCCAACTCGCATGCGCAGCAGCCCTGTTCGCTGTCGTCGGCTGCAGCGGTGCGTCGGACGATCCGGTGCCGGAGATCGTCACCGGCAGCCTCGAGGAGATCGCCGCGAAGGCGGACTGCGAGCCCAACGTCCAGACGGACGCGGCCGAACTGCGGCAGGCCAACTGCCGCAACGGCGAAGGCCGGTTCATCCTGACCACGTTCGCCACGGCCCGCGGCCAGCGTGAGTGGATCAACGAGGCCAATGACTACGGCGGTACGTATCTCGTCGGCCGCAAGTGGGTCGCCAGTGGCGAGGAGAAGGTGGTCATGTCACTGCGCGGCCGGCTCGGCGGGACCGTGGAGCGTGCCGGGCACCACTCGGGGAGTAGTGGTGCAGGGGGGAACGGGCACACCGGAGGTCATCAGCACTGAGCCGGCCGCGCAGGGCGGGGGCATGGGCCCCGCGTGGGGGACGGGGCCCATGGTCGGTGATGTGGGGAGTGGGGTCGAGGACTGGGGGTCGGGGTCGGGGTCGGTCAGCGGCAGCGGTCGCCGCGGTTGATGCAGCTCACCAGGCGCCGCATCTCGCGGTCCGCGAAGACGTTGATGAAGTCCCCGTGGTCGGTGACCGGTTTGTGCAGCTGCTCGGGGAAGGAGTCGACGGCGAAGTTGGGCTCCGGCGGCACGTCGTACACGATCCGCTGCACCAGCTGCGGAATCGCCCGGAAGCCCGCCGGGCAGCGCCCGTCCGCGCCGGCGAAGGCCACATGGGTGCGGTGGTTGGCGCTGTCGATGTTCTGGCCGTCCCAGCAGCTCTGGAACTTGAAGGTGCGCACGACCTTCGAGCCCTCGGGGCAGAGCGGGTACTTGTCCTTGAGCTGACGGTTCTCGAATCCGGTGCAGGACCAGGACGCATTGGCGTTCGCATTGCCGTTGGTGAACGCCTTGGCGTCACCGGTGATGATCCGCAGGAAGCGCGGCATCGCGACGACCTTGCCCGTGGGACTGCCCACGAACTTCAGCGTGACCTGGTCGGGGGTCTGGATCTCGCCGACGTTCTGGTCCTTGCCGCCGCCGTCCGCCTGCGCGTCGTTCTCTTCCTGTCCGTTCTGAATCCTCAGGACCGGCCAGTAGTACGTGGATTTGTCGCGCTGATTGCGGCAGGTGGTCCGGCCGTTGGCCAGATCCTCGTCGCTGGAGAAGGCGTCTGTGGCCTGATTGCCGACGTAATCGTGCATATGGTGAGCGCCATTGCTCACACCTGGAGCGACAATGACATTGTCCGGGTTGAACTTTCCGTTCTCGTTCGTTCCGCATTTGGTCTGGAACTGTCCACGGGACGCGCCTCGTTGATTGCGCACCTTGTTCACATTGGGTGCGACGTCCTCGATCGGGACGAAGTCGTCGGGGGACGGGCCGTTCCCGGCCTGCCCGCCGTTGCCCGGCTGCTCGCCCTGTCCCGGTTCCTCGCCCTGCCCTGGTTCCCCGCCCTCTCCGGGCTCCTCGCCCGGTGCCTCGCTCGCGCCCGGGCTCTCGGTGCCGCCCTGGGCGGGAGGCTGTTCGTCGGCCCGTAACGTGCAGGGAGCGAAGGAGTCCAGGCCCTCCGGCGGCTGCCCGCCGGCCTCCTGTATCGCCCCCGCGATCGCGGCGAGCGTGCCCCGGCGCTGCTCCTCCAGCGGACCGAGAACATCCTGCTGTCCCTGCGCGAAACTCTCGTACGCCTGGGTGATCTGCGTGTCCAGGGCGGCCAGTTCGCGGTCGACCGTCGGTCGTGCTCCCTCGGGCACGTCCTGCAGCTGCTGGGAGACATCCGGGCAGTCGATGGTCGACATCTGGGGCCCGGATCCGGATTCCTGGGCGGAGGCCGGCGGCTGACTGCTCTCTTCACCTGCCGAGGCATAGAAATTCGCCATCGTCAGGCCGCCTGCACCCAGGATCAATGCCGTGGAGGCGGCTAGCGCCCGTCCGGCCAGTTTGGAGCGTTTACGAGATGATCGTTGACGAGAAGTGCGTCCCATGGGGCTAGGTACGCGGACGATCTCCGTCTGTTTCAGCGGCCTCAGAAGTTATCGGAACTTCGTAGAATTCTCCGGGTTCAATTCCGGCACAACACCCCAACGCGCCCCAACGGGGGTCAATCTCAACGCCCTTGGTCGAGATAGGCGAGAACGGCGAGCACCCGGCGGTTGTCGTCGTCCGACACCGGAAGATCGAGTTTCGCGAAGATATTGGAGGTGTGCTTGGCGATGGCGCGTTCGGTCACGAACAGCTGCCCCGCGATCGCCGCATTGGACCGCCCCTGCGCCATCAGTTCGAGCACTTCCAGCTCGCGCGGGGTGAGCCCGCCGACCGGCCGGTCCGCCTGCCGCCGCGAGAGCAGCTGCTGGATCACCTGCGGGTCCATCGCGGTACCGCCCGCTGCGACCCGCCGTACGGCGTCGATGAACTGCTCCGCGTCGAAGACCCGGTCCTTGAGCAGATACCCGATCCCGCCGTTGCCGTCCGCGAGCAGCTCCCGCGCGTACAGCTGCTCCACGTGCTGGGAGAGGACGAGCACCGGAAGCCCGGGCCTGGCCCGCCGCGCGGCCAGGGCGCACTGCAGGCCCTCGTCGGTGTGCGAGGGCGGCAGCCGTACGTCGCACACCGCGACGTCGATCTCCAACTCGGCGAAGGCGCGGGTCAGTTCGGGCCCGGTCTCGACGGCGGCGACCACCTCGAAGTCGTAGGCCTCGAGCATCCGCACCAGACCGTCACGCAGCAGAAAGAGATCTTCGGCTAGGAGGACGCGCAAGGGATCTCCATGGTCACCATGGTGGGACCGCCCGCGGGAGAGCTGACGGCCAGGACACCGTCGAATGTACCGAGCCGCCGCTCGACCCCGCGCAGCCCGCTGCCCGCGGACACGTCCGCGCCGCCGCGCCCGTTGTCGGTGACGGCGATACGGAGCATGCCGGCCCGATGCTCGATGTCGACCCAGATCCGTTCGGCGTCCGCGTGCTTGACCGCGTTGGTGAGCACCTCGCTCACCGCGAAGTACGCGGCGGACTCGACCGGCGCCTCGAGCCGTCCGGGCAGCGCCACCGCCACCTCGGTGGGCACCGGCAGCCGCAGGGCGAGGGCCTGCACCGCATCGCCGAGGCCGCGTTCCGCGAGCACCGGCGGGTGGATGCCGCGCACCAGGTCGCGCAGTTCGGTGAGCGCGTCCGCGGAGTTCTGCCGGGCCTGCGCGAGCAGCTCCTTGGCCTTCGCCGGGTTCTTCTCGACGAGCGCCTCGATCGTGCCGAGGTCCATGCCCATCGCCACGAGCCGGGCCTGCGCGCCGTCGTGCAAGTCCCGCTCGATACGGCGCAGTTCGGCGGCCGAGGCGTCCACCGCGTCATGCCGTGACTCGGTGAGCTGGTCGATCCGGGCGTCGAGCCGGGCCTTGCGGGTCGGGGAGAGCGAGGCCGCGGCCACCGCGAAGTGCGCCCGTACGAGATAGGGGTTGAAGAGCAGGCCGAGCGTGATCCAGACGAGGCCGAGCAGGGAGGCGAGGAAGGCCGTGCCCCAGCCCTGCACGGGAATGAACGCGTACCACCAGTCGCCCAGCACCGTCCACAGGCCCGCGAAAAGGACCGTGCCGAAGAGCCCTTCGACAAGGAGCCCGGGCGCGAGGATCGCGGTGACCGCGCCGGCCGTCATATCGGTGAGCAGCCACAGCAGGTCCCGCCAGGTCGCCGGGTCCTTCAGCATCAGGTTCAGGCGCTCCACATGGCCGACGAACCCCGTGCGCAGGTCGGCCGGGAACCGGCGGTACGGCACGGGGATCTCCACGCCCGACCAGGCGTACGCGAGCTTGCGCCGTGTCGTGGCGTGGGCGCGCACCAGGTCGATGAGGTACGGCGTGGTGAGGACACCGACGCCGATGGGGATCAGGGCGAGCGACACGACGGTCAGGACGAACAGGACGATCGAGGCCGTCAGCGCGAGCAGGGCGAGGGCGAGGCCCTGGGCGGCGGCGATCAGCGAGCCGCGCACCTTCGTCGTCGCCGCGCTGTCGATGCCCATGGCCGTCCGTCCTCCTGGATCGTGTCCGCGCGGCCGGTACGTCCGTGCCGGCCCCCGCGTCGTCCAGTGTGACGGGCGCGGACCCCCAGGTCACGGGGTTCCGCCCCCGGCCGGGGGTGTACCTGACACCACCCTCCGGCCGGGGCCACGGGCCGGGGCGTGCTCGGAGGCCGGGCACGCGATCTCGGAGTCCGGGCACGCGTCGCGCTCAGAGGCCGAGAACCTTGGCCTCCACCGCGGGGTCGACGCCCTTCATCGGGCGGTCCGGGCGCAGGGGCGCCTTGCCGCCGATGGACTGCAGCCAGGCCCAGGTGTCGGCGACGGTCTCGCGTACGGGCCGGCAGCGCAGACCGGTGGCGACCGCCCGGGAGACATCGGCGCTGTGCACCGCGTCCTGCATGTCGGTGCCCGGCGGCACCCAGACCGGCAGCTCGGTCCACGGCTGGATGCCCGCGTCGAGGATCACCTGCGGATCGGTCCAGCGCAGCTCCGCGTCCGAACCGACGACCTCGACGAGGGTGTCGAGGAACTCGCCCATGGTCGTGTGACCCGACGGACTCACCATGTTGTACGGGCCGGTGAGTCCGGCCTCGACGGCGTCGAGGATCCACTCGGCCATGTCGCGCACGTCGAGGTACTGGATCCTGAGGTCGCGCGGCCCGGGGGCGAGCACGGGGCCGCCGCGCTCGATCCGGCCGAGCCACCAGGGCAGCCGGCCGACGTTCTCGTACGGTCCGAGCAGCAGGCCCGCCCGTACGTGCAGCGAGCGGTCCGTGCCGAACTCCCGCTCCAGGGCGAGCTCGGAGCCCCGCTTGGCCACGGCGTAGTCGTCGAACGCGTCCGAGTCCGGGTCGCCCGTCACCAGGGGAGCGCTCTCGTCGTACCCGGCGGGCGGAGCCCAGGTGTAGACGGAGAACGTGGACACGTAGGCGTAGTGCCCCACCCGGCCCTTGAGCAGCCGCGCGGTGTCCCGCACGGCCCTCGGCGCCTTCGACCAGGTGTCGACCACCGCGTCCCACTCGCCCTCCGCGAGCGCGTCGAGCCCACCGGGAGCGGTCCGGTCCCCGTTGAGCGACCGCGCCCCTTGCGGCACGGGGTGATTGCCACGATGAAACACCGTCACGTCCCACCCACGGTCGAGCGCACCCTCGACGAGAGCACGCCCGGCGAATTCGGTACCACCGAGAAGCAGAAGTTTCATGGGGCGATCGTGTCCGCGCGGGGTCCTCCGCGGCAACGTTTTCTGCCATGGGCAGATCGCGCGTGGCTTGCGAGGGATGCGCAGGTGGCGGGGGTTGCGCTGCCTCGGCGGTGGGGGCGTCCTGGCCCGGGTCCGGGGGCGGGGGCCGCGTAGGGGTGGCGGGGCGGGAGTGTCAGGCGTGTCGGGGAGGGCGGCCCAGGCCTGGGGTGCAGGGGTGGTTGGGCGCCAGTGTCCGGCGTGCTGGGGAGGGCGGCTGGAGCTGCCGGGGGCGGAGCCCGCGCGAGGGTGGTGGGGCTCCGGCCTAGGCGCCGGCCTGGGGAGGCGGCCCAAAGTGCGGGGGCGTAGGGGGCCGTGCCCTCGCAGGGTTGGTGGGGCGTCAGCCCCACCCGCTGGTTCGGCGTCGCGCAGCGGCGCAGCGGCCGGGTGGCGGGGCGCCAGTGTCCGGCGTTCCGGGGAGGGCGGCCCCAGCCGCCGGGGGTGCAGGGGGCGGCGGGGCGGTCAGGCCCGCCCACCACTCCGCGTCGCGGAGCGGCGCAGCAGCCGGGTGGTGGGGGCGCCGAGCTGTGCGCCGGCCTGGGGAGGCGGCTCAAGGTGTGGGAGTGCGGGGCCCGTGCCCCCGCACGGGGTGGGGCGTCAGACCTGCCCACGACTCGGCGCCGCGGTCGGGTAGCGGGGTGCCAATCTCTCCGCCGGCCCGGGGAGGGCGGCCGAAGCCGCCGGGGGTGCAGGGGGCGGAGCCCCCGCGAGGGTGGTGGGGCGGCAGCCCCGCCCACCACTCTGCGTCGCGGAGCGGCGCAGCAACCCAGTGGCGGGGTGCCAATGTTTGGCGTGCCGGGGAGGGCGGCCCAAGCCGCCGGGGGTGCAGGGGCGGAGCCCCCGCGAAGGTGGTGGGGCGGCAGCCCCGCCACGACGAGGCGTCGCGGGGCGGCGCAGCGGCCGGGCGGGGGCCGCTCGCATCAGCAGGACGGGGTGCCTCTTGCGCCCCACCAGGAAGCTGGCACTATGTGCGCGATGACGAATCCCCGCTCGCCGATACGCGCCTTGCGGGCCGCCCTCTTCGCGGCCGTGGCCGTGACGTTGGCCGGTGTGGGGCATTCGTCCATGTCCGACCATGAACTTCCGCTCAGCTCGCTTCTGCTGGCCTTCGCGGTACTGACCGCAGGCGCCTGGTGCGCGAGCGGCCGCCGCCGCGGACTCCTGTCCATCGGCGTCGGCATGGTCGCCGTCCAGACCGTCCTGCACGGCATCTTCGCGGTGACCGGAGCCCACTCCGCCGCCTCCGCGAACCCGCACGCCGAACACCTGCAGCCCCCCGGCACAAGCGCAGCGCCCGGCATGGCCGCGGAGACCACACTCCTCGACGCCCTGACCCACGGCTCGGCCGGCATGCTCGCCGTCCACCTCGCGGCGGCCGTGCTCTGCGCGCTGTGGATCGCCCGCGGCGAAGCGGCCTTCTTCCAACTCCTGGAAACGGTGGCCGCTTTCGCGTTCACCCCGCTGCGCCTGCTGCTCTCCTTCGTCAGGCTTCCCGCGACGCCGCGCCCCGCGCAGCGCCGCCGGCCACGGCGGACCCGGGCCCGGCCCCGTATCGCCGTACTCGCCCATGCCGTAATCAGGCGCGGGCCCCCTTCGTGGGCGCACCTCACGCACCAAGCGCCTATCCCCGCCGCTCTCTGACGTCCCCTCGCGGACCCCCGAGTACGGCACCTCGCGCACCGGCGACGGCACCCTCGCACCCCGCGAAGGCCACCCGCGCACGGCGACGACACCTTCGCGCACCCGCGAAGGCAACTCCCGTACCGCGAAGGTCATTCGCGGCCGCGCGAAGGCCACCTCGCACCCCGCGAAGGCCACCCGCGCACCGGCGACGACACCTTCGCGGACACGCGTAGGTCAGTCCCGCACCCGCGAAAGCCACTCGCGCACACCGCGAAAGCCACCTCGCACGCCAGCGAAGGTGAGACCGCCGCGGCCCCGCGCAGGTGAGGCCTCCGCGCCCCGCGCAGGCCACCTCGCGACCCGCGAAGGCGATGGGCGCAATACCTCCTGCCCCCGCACGCGACCGCCCCCTGGGCGCCGCGCGCCTTCGCGACCCCACGAGGACCTCATGGCCATTGACGACCACCCCAAGCCGGACAATCCCGACGTACCCGAAGCGCACCAAGCACCCCAAACGCCCCAAGTACCCGAACAGCTCGACGGATCCCCAGCACCCGAAGCCCCCGGCACACCCACACCCACACCCACACTCACCCCCACCCCCGACGACCCCTCCACCCCCGACGACCCGTCCAAGCCCGGCCCTTGGTCCGCCCTGCGCCCCCTCCTCCTGCGCCTGCACTTCTACGCGGGCATCCTGATCGCCCCGTTCCTGTTCGTCGCCGCCGCCAGCGGACTGCTCTACTCGCTCTCGTATCAGGCGGAGAAGGTCCTCTACAGCCACGAACTCGAGGTCCCCGTCGGCGACTCGGCCATCCCGCTCTCGCAGCAGGTCGACGCCGCCCGCGACGCGTACCCGGAGGGCGAGGTCACCGCTGTCTGGCCCGCGTACGAGGACGGCATGACCACCCGCGTCCTGATGGCGAGCCCGAAGGTCGACGAGGACAAGTCCCTCGCCGTCTTCGTGAACCCGTACAACGGCGAGGTCCGCGGCGAACTCGCCTCCTACGGCAGCTCCGGCGCCCTGCCCCTGCGCACCTGGCTCGACGAACTCCACCGCGATCTGCACCTGGGCGACACCGGCCGCCACTACAGCGAACTCGCCGCGAGCTGGCTGTGGGTGGTCGTCCTCGGCGGTCTGCTCCTGTGGTTCGGCCGGCGCAGGGCCCGCCGCCGTGAGCTGATCCGTCCCGAGCGGAAGCAGAAGAAGGGCCGCGCCCGCACGCTCTCCTGGCACGGCTCGGTCGGCCTGTGGGCCGCTCTCGCGCTGCTCTTCCTCTCCGCGACGGGCCTGACCTGGTCGCGGTTCGCGGGCGAGAACATCGACGTCCTGAAGTCCGGACTCGGCGGCGCCACCCCGGTGGTCGACGCGGCCACGGGCAACGGCGACGCCGCCGGCGGCGGCCACGGCGACCACGGAGGCGGCGGCGGGCACGCGGGCCACGAAGGCGCCGACATCGGCCTCGACCGCGTCCTGGAGATCGCCCGCGGCGAGGGCATCGAGGGCAAGCTCTCGGTGATCCTGCCGACCGAGGGCCAGGGCTACGTGGTCAAGGAGACCGACGCCGAATTCCCGCTCCACCTGGACTCGGTGGCCGTGGACCCGGCGGACGGCACCGTCCTCGACACGGTCCGTTTCGCGGACTACCCGCTGCTCGCCAAGCTCACCCGCGTGGGCATCGACGCCCACATGGGCGTCTTCCTCGGCCTGGTCAACCAGCTCCTGCTCGCCGCCCTGATGCTCGGCACCCTGCTCCTGATCGTGTGGGGCTACCGCATGTGGTGGCTGCGCCGTCCGACCAGGGCGGGCGCCCTGCGCATGGGCCGCCCGATGCCGCGCGGCACCTGGCGCAAGCTGCCCGTGTACGTGCTGCTGCCGCTGCTCGCCGTGACGGCCGTACTCGGCTGGTTCATGCCGCTGTTCGGTCTGAGCCTGCTGGCGTCCCTCGTCGTGGACGCGGTGGCTGGCGCCCTGAAGCAACGCCGGCGCACGGCGGTCTGAACGCACCGGTGAGGGGCCGCGACCGGCGGCCCCTCACCGGCATGGGCCGGCCACGGCGGGCTACGGCGTGTACTTGTACCCGACCCGCCGTACGGTCTGGATCGCCCCTCGGTGCCGGGCGCCGAGCTTGCGTCGCAGCCGCGCCACATGCACATCGACGGTCCGCCCGTCCCCGACGTGCCCATAGCCCCAGACGGTGGTCACGAGCTGATCCCGGGTGTGCACGCGGTGCGGATGCGCGACGAGATGCGCGAGCAGCTCGAACTCCAGGTAGGTCAGCTGCAGTTCCTCGCCCTCGACGGTGGCGATCCGCCGCACGGAGTCGATCCGCACCAGTTCGTCCTGAGCGGCGGCGCCCTCCTCCCGTACGGAAGCAGCTCCTCCTTCTCGTACGGGAAGGGCGGCAGCCCCGCCGTACTGATCGGCCGGCACGAGCACCAGATACCCGATCATCGGCGGATGCCCGGGCAGTTGGGGCACGGTGTGCTGCGGCGCGGGCAGCCAGGTGGCTCCCGGCGGCAGCAGCCCGGGCACCCCCGTCAGATCGCCCAGATCGGCGACCTCGTCGGGGCCGACGGCCCGCAGCCGCTGACGCGCGGCGCGGGCATGGAGGAAGGGAGCGGGGGTGGCAGCGGGCACGGGGGAAGCGACAGGTGTGGTGTTCACCATGGCAGGTCAGCTCTTTCACGCGGAGTGGACGTCCGGAAACTGCGGAGACGTACGAACTGCGCGCCGACCGAAGGCCGCGCCCCATGAGGGGCGTTGAACGGCTTTAGAGGGCCGACGCGTTCACGCCGCGACGACACATACGGTCGAAGTCGTGATGCTGACGGGAAGGCCAGAACGGCTCGAGGTCGAAGCGACCGGTCGAGGTGTTCTGGTAGTCGGCCATGCCCTCATTGAACCAGACAGGACCAGCTGCCGAGCAGTCCCCTCTCAGCCGGTGATACGGAAACCTCAGCCAGTGATACGGATCCTCGGCCGCCACTGCGCGGACCCGCTCCCGGTCATACCCCGAGCCGCTTGCGCCAGTCCAGGGGCGTGACATGGACGGCCCGCGTGGGTGAGCCGTCCCACTCGCTCGCGAGCCCGACGCCGTCGAGCGCCGCCACGACCTCCCGCCCGACGTCCACCGTGGACAGACCGCCGCCGTCGAACGCCCCGTAGAGGAGCATCAGTCCGTGGCCGGCCGCCGCTCCCTCCGTGCACTGCGAGTGGAAGTAGACATAGCCGCGCGCGTCGTCGGCGGCCTCGGCGCCGATCTCCGTGTCCGCGCAGGTGCGGCAGCAGGTGAAGTTCTCGCGGGCCGTGATGCCCCGCTGTTCCAGCGCCGCGAAGGCCGCGCGGATCCGCTCGGGGTCGGTCGTGCCCGACCAGCTCCGCTGCTCGTCGGCGCGTTCGCGCCACAGCCGGTCCACGAGGACCCGCGCCTGCGCGGTGGTCACCGGCCGGTCGCCACCGTCGACGAGGTAGTCCTCCGCCACCTCGGTCAGGCTGTCCCGACCGTGATACCCGCAGACGATCAACTCCCTTATGCGCGCCTCCAGCTGGACCCGCCGCTCCTCGTCGAGGGCGAGCTCGGGCACCGGCTCGGGCGCGGTCCCGAGGTCCACGAACCGCCAGTCGAGCCCCGCGCCCCACTCCCGCTCGTCCCGGGCCCATCGCGTCAGCGCGGCCACCACCGTCCCGGCCTCGGCGACCTCCACACCGAAGTGCCGCTCCGCGCCCCCGTCGCGGTACTCGACCTGGTAATCCCCGCCCCGCTCATGCCACACCTGGGCGAAGACGTCCGGCAGTTCGGGTATCCGCTCGAGCACCAGAAACCGGTCCCCGCGCTCCCCGATCCGCCGCACCAACTCCCCGAGCCGCTCCGCATCGATCTGCGCGAACCGCTCGCCCCGCTCCGTCTGCACTGTGATCGCCAGCATGCGCCCACTGTGCCAGCGACCACTGACAACGGGCCCATCAGGCACTGCGGGGAGGCTTGTTAAGGTCCGGTCATGGCACGTCTGAAGGTGGAGATCTCCGTTCCGGCCGGTCATGTCGAGGCGGTGATCGATGCCCTGCACGCGGCCGGCGCGGGGCAGGTCGGCGAGTACACGCGGTGTTCCAGCGTCTGGCAGGTGACCGGTACCTGGCAGCCGATGGACGGCTCGCATCCCTATGACGGAGACATCGGTGCGATCCGGCAGGCCGAGGAGCGGCGGATCGAGTCCGTCTGCGACGCGGAGCAGGCCCGCGGGGTCCTGAACGCCGTGCGCGCGGCCCACCCGTACGAGGAGCCCGTGATCAACTTCCTTCCCCTGTACGAGCCGTGAGGCCGACGAGCCGTGAGGCCGGCGAATCGCGAGGCCGCAGAACCATGAGGCCGACGAGCCGTGAGGCCGGCGAATCGTGGGGCCGCAGAACCATGAGGCCGGCGAACCGCGAGGCCGACGAACCGCGAGCCCCCGCACGCCGCACGCCACACGCCGAAGGGGCGCCCACCCCGTGAGGTGAGCGCCCCTTCGAAGGGATCCGAAGCGGTCGGGATCAGACCTGGCCGGCCTTCTCCAGACCGGTGCAGCACGTGTCCACGATGAGGCGGGTCACGACGTACGGGTCGACGTTGGCGTTCGGGCGGCGGTCCTCGATGTAGCCCTTGCCGTCCTTCTCGACCTGCCACGGGATACGCACCGAGGCACCGCGGTTGGAGACGCCGTAGGAGTACTCGTTCCACGGGGCGGTCTCGTGCAGACCGGTCAGACGGTCGTCGATGCCGGCACCGTAGTTCTTGACGTGGTCGAGCGGCTTCGAGCCCTCGCCCAGCGCCTCGCACGCGGTGATGATCGCGTCGTAGCCCTCGCGCATCGCCTTCGTGGAGAAGTTGGTGTGCGCACCGGCGCCGTTCCAGTCGCCCTTGACCGGCTTCGGGTCGAGGGTGGCGGAGACGTTGAAGTCCTCGGCGGTGCGGTAGAGCAGCCAGCGCGCGATCCACAGCTGGTCGGCGACCTCGAGCGGCGCGAGCGGGCCGACCTGGAACTCCCACTGGCCGGGCATGACCTCGGCGTTGATGCCGGAGATGCCGAGACCGGCCTTCAGGCAGTTCTCCAGGTGCGCCTCGACGACGTCACGGCCGAAGATCTCGTCCGCGCCGACACCGCAGTAGTAACCGCCCTGCGCGGCCGGGAAGCCGTTCTCCGGGAAGCCCAGCGGACGGCTGCCGTCGAAGAAGGTGTACTCCTGCTCGATGCCGAAGATCGGCTCCTGCGCGGCGAACTTCTCGGCCACCTCGGTCAGCTGCGCACGGGTGTTGGAGACGTGCGGCGTCATGTCCGTGTTCAGGACCTCGCACAGGACCAGGATGTCGTCGCCGCCGCGGATCGGGTCCGGGCAGGAGAACACCGGCTTGAGCACGCAGTCCGACGCGTGGCCCTCGGCCTGGTTGGTGCTGGAGCCGTCGAAGCCCCAGATCGGCAGCTCGGCGACACCGGAGACGGGAGCGGTCAGTATCTTCGTCTTCGAGCGCAGCTTCGCCGTCGGCGCGGTGCCGTCGATCCAGATGTACTCAGCCTTGAACGTCACGGGCGCCATCCTTTACGGGCGTTGCATGCGGGTGGAGCGTGGGGGCTGCACTGGCCCCGCGCTGTAGCGGCAGCCTGTCAACCGGCGATTTCCCGACCGTTGCCCGTCTGTGAACCCCGTGTTACGCGCGTTTCGCTTGAGTGCACAGCGGCACGGGGAGCACCGGGGCAAGCCGCCCGGACAGCCGTGAGGTCAGCCCCCCAGGCGGCCACCGCGTCAGCCGTCCCACCGCCCCCGCTGCGCCGCCTCCACGACATGCCGCTTCAGAAGCCCGTCGAACCCGGCATTGCGCAGCCGTCGTACGAGCTCGACGGGCGAGGCGCCGAGCGCGGCAGCCGTGTCCTCCAGGTTCCAGTCGTGATGCGCGAGGCGGGACAGCAGATGCCCGCGCCGGATCTGGGCCTCGGAAAGGCGCATCGACTTGAGGTACGCGACCCGTCCCTTCAGATCCGTGATCGCCTCCCCGATGTGCTGTTCGCGGTGGAGCGCGAACGGCGGCAGGAAGCGGGTCAGGCGGTAGCGCCCCATCCGCCGCAGCTGCGTGATCTGGTACGACTCGTCGAGCAGCCCGCCGGCCAGGTGCCGGTCGTGGTCCCCGGCCCACGAGGAGAGCTGCCCCAGCGCGGCCGCCCGCAGGCCGGCGAGATCGGACACACGGGTGTCGTCGATCACCGCCGTGAACTCCCGTACCGGCGGCGAGTAGTACGCGTGCTGGTACACCAGCTCCCCGTACAGGTCCTGGAGCAGCGAGGCGTGCAGCGCCCGGTAGTCCTCCGGATGCGGCACGACGAACGCGGCGGCGAGCGCGTCGGCCGCGTACACCATGACCCCGCACTGTCCCGGATGGATCTCGAAGATCCGCAGCGCCTCGTCGAGCCCCTCGACCGACGCCCCCGCGTACGCCATCTCGGCGCGCGGCGTCAGACCCCGGCGCACCGCCCGCGCGGACCACTCCTCCCACAGCACGGAGGGTCCGCCGAAGTGCAGCGCGAGATAGCCCTCCAACGCCAGGTGCAGCGGCAGGAAGCGCAGCCGCCGGCTGCCCGCGCGCTGCACGAGGCGCCGCATCGGGATCGCGCGCACGGGCACGTCGTCCGCGTCGTCGTACTCGTCGCACAGCTGCGTCCCGTACGCCGCCTGCCACTTGCCGTCCCGCGACCAGTCCGCCACGAAACCGTGCGGGATGTACGAGGTGTAGTACGTCCCGTCGCCGGGCTCGACGGCCATCCAGGCGTCGCCGAACAGCTCGCGCCGCAGCCGCAGATCCGTGATCGGCTCCTCGCGCACCAGCGGCACCAGGCGGATACCGCCCCACACCTGGGCGGGCGCGGCGGTCAGACCGGTGAGGTCCAGCTGTGTCATGCCGTCACCCCGTCCTGTGCGCTGAAGTCCTTGTCCTGTGCGGTGAAGTCCTTCACCCGCGCGTCCAGATACGCCCGCAGCTCCGCGAGCCCCGTGCGCCCCTCCGCGAACTGCGCCAGCTCCACCAGGGCCGGCAGATCCTCGGCGTCACGGATGCCCGCGGTCGGCACGCTCGGGGCGATCCTGCGGACGTCGTAACCGTCCGCGTCGTATACCGGGTTGAGGTGCACGACGCTCGTACGGCGCGACCGATCGAGCCGCGTCCGCCACACCCGCAGCACCTCGCCCGCGAGCCCCGGCGGCGCGTTGTCCCAGCCGTCCGAGACGATCACCAGCCGGGCGGGGGAGCGGTCGAGCGCGTCGAGGATCCGCAGGCCGAGCGGCGTCGGACCGTACGGATACGTGAGCAGCGCGTCCTCGCGGCCCGAGGTCCACAGCGGGACGTACGCGGCCGCGAGCTCGGCGAGCAGGAAGTGGCAGGCGAGCGCCACCGCGAGCGGCCGGCGCCGCTTCTGCCCCGAACCCGAGGCCGAGAAGCTGTCGTCGAGCACCGCGGCGACCCGCCCCCACGTCCCCGCGTACGGACCGGCGGCTTGGCGCGCGGCGGCCCGCAGCGCGCCGGTCAGCTCGGCACGCCGCTCGGACCGTACGGACAGATCCAGGGACAGGACGTACGAGGCGAGCCGGGTCAGCGGCATCGCGGCCAGATCGATCTCGACCTTCGCCTTGTGGGCGCGGGCCGACTCCTGGCCGCGCAGCCGCTCGCCCCGGGTCATCCGGGGCGCGATCCGCTCCAGGAACACCGCACGCGGAATGCCGTGCTGCGCCGCGAAGCCCTCGGCGACCGTGTACGGCAGCTCGTACAGCGCGGTCTGCGTGTAGCGCGCCCGCCGGTAGGTGTCGAGCAGCGCGTGCTCGTAGCGCTCCCGCTTGCGCGGCGCGAACAGGAAGTCGCCCAGCTCGTCGGGCACCGGCAGATGACCGTGCCGTACGGCCGTCTTGAACCCGCTGCGGTACTTCACCGCGTCGAAACCGTGGTCGCGGCGCCCCGCAAGCCAGTCCCGCATGATCGCGCGCGTGCGCCGGTTGTTGACCCGGGCCCGGCGCAGCTGTCCGAAGAGGCGGTACACCCGCTGCGGCGGCAGTACGGCAAGACGCGCGCCGATCAGCCGGCCCTCGGCCCTGCGCTGCTCCTCGTCCGCCTCGCGCGCGGTGACCAGGAGCCGCCGGATGATCTCCACGGCATTGTGGTCGTTGATGTCGAGGGAGAGCGTCGCGGCGTACAGCTCGCGGTAGTTGACCCGCACGTACTCGTGCAGGAAGTCGAGCGACATGCGCTGCTCGTCCGCCGTGGAGCGGAACTCGCGCTGTCCCGTGGAGGTGATCGCCGCGTTCACGAACAGCAGCACGTCCTCGGCCGCGACCAGGTCGGCGTACGTCTCCATCGGGTCTCCGTAAGTCATGAAGCGCCGGCCGGGGAAGAGAGGGCACGAACCGGGGGCACCTCCCACGCCCTTAAGGCAGTGGGGGCGAATGCATTGTTTTCAGAGACAAGAGACGGAAGTCGCACCTGAGTCCCGCGGCCGGCCACTCGAACGTAACACTGTCGATCGCATGCCCCATCATGGTTTTCCATGACCTCCCCTTCTGCTGCGAGCACACCTCCCGCCGCCGGGCCCCTCCGCTTCGGCCTCCTCGGCACCGGCCCCTGGGCCCAGCGCGTCCACGGCCCCGCACTCGTCGCGCATCCCGGCACCGAACTGGTCGGCGTCTGGGGCCGCAGGCCCGAGGCCGCCGCCGAGCTCGCCGATGAGCTCTCCACCCGGGCGTACGACGATGTGGACGCTCTGATCGCCGACGTGGACGCCATCGCGGTCGCGCTGCCCCCGGACATCCAGGCCCCGCTCGCCGTGCGGGCCGCCCGCGCCGGGCGGCACCTGCTGCTCGACAAGCCCGTGGCGACCACCGTCGAAGGCGCCCGCGAACTCGCGGACGCCGCGCGCGACGTGGCCTCGGTGGTCTTCTTCACGCTGCGGTTCTCCGCCGCGGCCGCCCCGTGGATCGACGAACAGGCGGGCCGGGACGGCTGGTACACGGGCCGGGCCGACTGGATCGGGTCCATCTACGCCCCCGACGCGAAGAGCACGTACGCCGATTCGCCGTGGCGCCGTGATCGCGGCGCGCTGTGGGACGTCGGCCCGCACGCCCTGTCCGTGCTGCTTCCGGTGTTCGGCGAGGTCAGCGAAGTGACCGGCCTGCGCGGCCAGTTGGACACCGTGCACCTCGTGCTGCGGCATGCCTCGGGTACCACGAGCACCAGCACGCTCAGCCTCACCGCCCCCGAGAAGGCGGGCGTGGTGAGCGCGGAGCTGCGCGGGGCGCACGGCGTCGCCGAGCTGCCGGACATCTGGGGCGACGGTCCGCTCGCCTCGTACGGGACCGCGATCGACGCGCTGGTGGAGTCCGTACGCACGGGCGAGCCGCATCCGTGCGATGTGCGCTTCGGTGCGCAGGTGACGGAGATCCTGGCGCGGGCGGAGGCCTCGCTGCGCTAGCGGCCGCCTTGTGCGGCCGGTGCGTCGTCCCGGGCTGCCCGCTTGCTCGGCCGGCGGGTCGGCCCGGGCCGCTCCCGCACGTTCGTCAGTGCGTTGTCCCGGTTCGCTCCCTCACTTGATCAGGGCGTTGGCCCCGGCTATCAGCAGCCCTATCGTCGCGTCGGCGCCCCCGATGGCGAGGGCGCTGCGCCGTCGGTAGCCCACGCGTACCGCCGCGAGTGTGCCCCAGGCGAAGAGCAGTCCCGCGTTGAGGGCCAGGCCGACGGCCGTGACGGTGGACTCCGGCCAGCCCGTGACGCCGGCCGCGACGAGCAGCGCGACCGTCGGCAGACAGGCCACGACCACCGGCCATTCGTCGGCCAGCGTGCGGGCCAGTTGACGCCAGCGGTGGCTGCCGCTGCCCTCGCTGTGCGTGGACATGTGGTGCGCGTAGCCGTGGGCCAGGGCCGCCGTGCCGGCGGTGACCATGACCCAGGCCGCGTCCGAGTACGGCGTGTACGGCGAGCTGCCGCTCTGCAGGGCCGCGAGCAGCGCGCTCGCCAGGACGGTGCCGTAGACACCACCGAACATCCAGCTCTTCACCTCGGCGCTCCCCTCCGGTCCGGTGGCTGGTGGAGCGCTCCACGCTACGGATCCGAAGGGGCCTTTCGGTTCCCGCACAGGGACCATTTGCCCTGGCAGCGGCCCTGGCCGAAAGGACGAGACGGGGCCCGGGAGGTTCAGGACCTGGGAGGATCAGGGCCCGCGAGGTTCAGGAGCGCCCCAGGCTCAGGAGCGCCCGAGGGCCTCCCGTACCGCCTCCTCCGAGCGCGCCACCACCGCGCTGCCGTCGTCCGCCGTGATGATCGGCCGCTGGATCAGCTTCGGATGCTCGGCAAGGGCCTTGATCCACCGCGCCCGCCCGCTCGCGTCGCGCGGCCAGGCCTTGCGGTCCTTGAGGTTCAGCTCCTTGGCGACGGGCTCCTGGGTGCGGGCGATGTCCCACGGTTCGAGCCCGAGCCGCGTCAGGACCTCCCCGATCTCGGCCTCGCTGGGCACGTCCTCCAGATAGCGGCGCACGGTGTAGTCGGCCCCTTCGGCGTCGAGCACGGTGAGCGCGCTGCGGCACTTGGAACAGGCCGGATTGATCCAGATCTCCATGCACGGAAGCGTACTGGCGCCACGCGCGCCGGACGGCGCACCGCCGCTGCTACGGTGTCGCGGCCAGCCAACTCGGGCCGCCCGGCGGCCCGTTCGCGGACGGGGGTCCCTGATGAAACTGCGCCATGCACGCGCGATAGCCGTGTTCGTGATCGTCTTCGTCGCGCTGACCGGAGCGCGCCGTGGCGGAGGCGGGTGCGACGACGACAGCTCGCATGCAGGGTCCAGCCACGGTTCGTCGGGTGGCGGCAGCGGCGGCCAGGACGTGGACAGCTCGGCGCCGGCGACGCCTTCGCCCAGCAGTACCACCACGTACGGCGAGCAGGACGTCACGGTGGACGGCTGCGAACTCACTCCGGAAGCCGACTACCTGGGCCGGGCCCGCCTCACCTATCGCGTCACGAACGGGAACACCGATCAGGCGGCGGGCTACGAGATCACCTTCGCGGTCCTGCGGACCTCGGACAAGCAGGTGCTGACCCTGCCGACGCTGTCCATCGCCAACCTGGCGCCCGGCAAGTCCCAGTCCGGCACGATCACCGAAGCGGCCGCAACCGCTGACGACGACATGCGCACGCTCGACGCGCACTGCATCGTCAGCCGGGTCACCAAGACGAATCTCTGACCGTCGCATCTCAGGTCGTCGCATCTCGGGCCGCCGAGTCTCCGACGTCGCATCTCAGACCGTCGCATCTCAGACCGTCGAGCCGGGCCCCGCGGCCATCCGTGTTCGAATATTCGGCGCCCCACGCATCCCTCCCTGCTCCTGCGTGCCGCGTGCCGAAATCCCCGTCCCACCAGGCGATTTGGCGGCCCTTCGCACTCGGTGATTGTCAGTGCCGGGAGCTAGAATTGAAGCAGTGTTCGAGATTGGGTCGCGGGGTGCCCATAGGTGCCTCAGGACTCCCCGACCACCCCTGGAGGTTGCTTATGGTCCCTGTCGCTCTCAAGGCTCAGGCGACACTGCCGATCGATGTTCCGTACGTACCGTTCACCAAGAAGCCGCTGCCCGCGGGCCGGCCGCGCGAGTGGTACATCGCGCACAACCGCCGGCTCAAGGCCATGCGCCTCGCGATAGCCCTGCTGGATGCGGGCGTCTACCGCCCGGAGCAGGCCAGCAACGGCCGGATCCGTTCGACCGCGGACCTCGTCGGTATCCACCCGCCGTCCGAGACCACCTGTCACATGGTGCGCGCCCTGATGCGCTACACCCGCTGAGCGCGCGCCGCCCGTGTATGAAGCCGACCGCCGGACGGGCCGAACTCCCTCGGTCCGCCCGGCAGTTGTGCGTACCCGTCGCCGTCGGCCCTCTTGAAGTGCACCCGTCATCTGTGCCACAACGTTGTCATCACGTTGTCCAGACCAATCGCTGTCCCCGGCCGGTCGCTGTCCGGACCGGTCGCTTCAGGATTCTGCAGGCCAGACGGAAGGCACCTCGTGCACCGCACCCCCACAGCAGTGCTGACGGCCGCCGCCTTGCTTCTCCTCGCCGGCTGCGGGGGAGAGGCCGAGGCGCGTGACGACCGGCCCCCGACCGCCCCGCGCGGCCTCACCGTCCATGCGGGCAGCGCCACTTCGGTCCACGTGATGTGGAACAAGTCGACCGACGACACGGCGGTCACCCGCTATGAGCTCTTCCGTGGCGGCAAGCGGATCAAGACGCTGCCGGCCGCCACGTACATGGTCGACCTGACCGGCCTGACGCCGCAGCAGACGTACACCTTCACGGTCCGCGCCCTGGACGCCGCCGGGAACACTTCGCCGCACAGTGCCAAGGTCTCCGTCACCATGCGGCCCCCGGCACCGCGGGACACCGAACCGCCCACCGCGCCCGCGAAACTCGTGGCCAAGGCATCGGGTGCGCGGGCCGCCACGCTGTCGTGGGCCGCGGCGAAGGACGACCAGGCCGTCACCTCGTACGACATCTACCAGCGCGGATCGCGGATCCACAGCGTGGACGGCCGCACGACCACCGCGCTGGTGACGGGACTTCGGCCCGGCACGGACTACACCTTCACGGTCCGGGCCCGCGACGCCGCCGACAACTCCTCGCCCGACAGCGGCTCCGCGAGCCTGAAGACCGCTGCCGGCAGCGGCGGTTCCGAGGAGACCGCGCCCGGGGGCTTCAAGGTGGAGACGCGCAAGGACGACGATGCGTACTACCTGGATCTGTCCTGGGACGCGCCGAGGACCGGCGGAGACATCGCCGAGTACGAGATCCATCTCAACGGCCGCCAGGCGACCACGCTGCAGTGGGGCGCGGCGGCGCCGGCGGGACGCGCGAAGCACAGCTTCTTCATCACGCGCGAGGAGGGGCAGACGCACCGCGTGAAGATCAGGGCGAAGCTGCCGGACGGCAATTGGGGCGCGTTCTCGGAGGAACGGACGGTGACGACGGGCGGGTGACGGCGGCCGGCCGGCGGAGGGATAGCCTCGGCGACCATGAGCGATGACGTGAGCGGTGGCGCGACCGACGACGTGAGCGGCGAGGCGGGTATCGAGGCGAGCGGTGACGGGAATGTCGAGGCGAGCGGCGGCGTACGGCTGGTCCATGACGTGCCCGTGATGGTGTTCCCCGCGGACGGCGAGCCCGTCGCCCGCGAGCAGGACGCGCTCGACCTCATCGGCGACGCGGGCTACCAGGGCGCGCGCTGGGCCGCGGTGCCCGTCGAGCGTTTCGCCCCCGAGTTCTTCGTGCTGCGGACGCGGCTCGCGGGCGATGTCATCCAGAAGTTCGTCCAGTACGGGGTCGGGCTCGCGGTGGTCGGCGACATCTCGGAACACATCGAGGCGAGTACGGCGCTGCGCGATTTCGTACGGGAGTGCAATCGCGGCACGCAGACGTGGTTCGTCGCCGATCTCGCCGAACTCGGGGAGCGCCTCAAGTGAGCACGGTGTCCACCGGGACGGTTACGCTCTTCACGCTGGGCGGCACCATCGCCATGGCCGGCCGCCCGTCCGGCGGGGTGGTCCCGCGCCTGTCCGGCGCCGAACTGGCCGCCGCCGTACCGGCATTGGCCGGCTTCGCCCTCGACGTCCGCGACGCCCTCGCGGTGCCCAGCGCGAACCTGACGTTCTCCCAGCTGTACGAGGTGGCGGAGGCGGCCTCCCGTGCGGTGAAGGCGGGCGCGGCGGGCGTGGTGATCACCCAGGGCACGGACACGCTGGAGGAGACCGCGTACCTCCTCGACCTGATCTGGCCCCACGAGGAGCCCCTCGTCCTGACCGGCGCGATGCGCAATCCGACCCTCGCGGGCGCGGACGGTCCGGCGAACCTGCTCGCGGCGGTACGGGTCGCGACGGCGCCCGAGGCGAGGGATCTGGGCGCGCTGCTCGTCCTTGGTGACGAGATCCACGCGGCGCGCCGGGTCCGCAAGACCCACGCCACGAGCACGGCGGCGTTCGCCTCCCCGGACACCGGCCCGCTCGGCCATGTCATCGAGGGCCGCGTCCGCGTCCTGACCCGCCCGCCCCGCCTCCCGGCGCTGCCCACGGTCCCCGACGCGCCCCGGGCCGCCCAGCCCGGGGCCGCCGGCGCACCCCAGGTCGCCCAGCCCGGCGCCCCCGGCGCACCCCGGGTCGCCCTGCACACGGTCACGCTGGACGACGACGCCGCGGCCTTCCTGCCAGGGCTTGCGCGTACGCACCAGGGCCTGGTCGTGGCGGCCTGCGGAGTCGGCCACGTCGCCGCCGAACTTGCCCCTGTGCTGGGCGAGTTGGCGATCCGCATGCCGGTGGTCCTGACCTCCCGTACGGGTGCGGGCTCGGTCCTGACCTCCACGTACGGCGCACCCGGCTCGGAGACCGACCTCCTGGGCCGGGGCCTGATCAACGGCGGCCTGCTCGACCCGTACAAGGCGCGGGTGCTGCTGCGGGTCCTGCTCTCGGGCGGCGCGGATGTGCAGCGCATCAGGGAGGAGTTCGGCCGGCGGGGGTGAGGCCCTCGGCCTGTTGGGACCTCAACCTCTGCGGCGCCTCGGCCCTCTTTCGCGCCTCACCCCCTTCGGGTCCCTCAATCCCTTTGGCCCTTCAGCCTCTTGGGCGCCTCAACCCCTTTGGCCCCTCAGCCGCTTTGGCCCTTCAGCCTCTTGAGCGCCGCAGCCTCCGCATGCCCTGACCCATCCGGAGGCCCCAGGTTCTCGCCCGCTTCTCGAGCTGCCCCTCCACCTGGCCCTCTGCCCGCCCCTCCGTCTGCCTCTCCTGCCCCTTCTCCTGGCTCTCCTGCCCCTTGTCCCGGCTCTCCACCGGGACCCCGGCCGCCCGCCGCCTCTCCCGCAGCGCGTCCCCGCTGAACAGATGCGCGCTGCGAGTGAGCAGCGCCGCCACCTCCGCATCGCCACGCGGCACTTCACGGCCGGGCTGCCAGCGCTGCACGGACTGTTCGGCCCAGCGCCGCAGCCGCTCGTCCTCGTCCTCGTTCTCCAACAGGGATACACAGACCCGCAGTTGAGGCACACCGCCCCTCGCCGAGAGCAGCCGGAACGCGGCGACCCGCGTATGCCGCTCGCGTCCGGGTGCGAGCCGCTCCGCCAGCCATGCGCCCGGCAACCGCGCGGCATCCGGCAACAGCGCGGCGACGACCTCCCGTACGACCTTGGGCGACTCGTCGTCGAGCAGCGGAAGGAGCCGGTCCGGGAGTGCCAGATCCAGCGCGCGCAGCCCGGCCACGGCGGAGGCGCGCACGGCGTCCCACTCGTGTCCGGTGCACGCCCAGAGCACCCCGGCATCGGCACGGTCCCCGCATTCGGCGAGACCGATCACCGCGCCGGGCGGCACTTCGAGGGACAGCGGGTCGGCGCACAACTCCGCGTAGAACTCCCGCGGATCGCCACCGTCCTGCCGTACGACATACCGCGCGCACGCCCGCACCAGAGCGTTCCGGTCGACCAGGAAGTCCCAGGCACGCTCGCCCCGCCCGAGCCGCCGCAGCGCGGTGACCCCCGCGGAACGCGCCCGTGCACTGCGTGCGCCCAGCAGGGCGTGCAACACCTCATCGGCGTCCTCCTCCGTCACGTCGCGGAGTGCGGCGTCGGCGCACAACTGCTGCACGACGGCATCGGGATCCTCGGCCGCTCTCCTCGCCGACGCACGCGCGTCGAGCCACCGTCGGTCCACGGCGAGCCGGTGGGCGTGGCGCCGCACTTGGCGGTCGGGGTCGTGGAGCAGCGGCCGTACCGAATCGGGGCCGATGAGCTCCCGCAGCAGCCCGGCCCCGAACTCCCCACGCGCACGCTCCCCGAGCCGCACCAGCAGACCGGCGTACCGGACGGCTTCGGCCGCGGTCAGCAGATCCCGCAGCAGGGCACGCGCCCGATCTCGTACGGGGCCGGCCCAGTCGGTGCTCCGTACGGCGACGAGGGGCGTGAGCCCGCTGTCGGTCGTGACCTCACCGAGCGCACGCTCGCGCACCCGTCCGTCGGGGTGGCACAGTGCGACGGCCAGCCGCTCGGTCTCGCCGAGCGCGGAGCCCCCGAACAGCTCCCTGCGCGAGGGCAGCGCCTGGGAGTGCCACCGCCCGAGGACGCGCACCTCGTCGTCCCAGGCCAGCCAGTCCTCGGCCGACCACGAACGGGTCGCCTCCAGGAGGCCGTGCTGTCGGTCCAGGGCGCCGCACACCAGATCCGTCATCGCGCACCCCACCGCCTCGCTCGTTCCCTGTCCGGCGATGCTAAGCGGGCACAAGCTCACAGGTCACACGCATTTCCCCACGCCCGCGGCGGACGGGCCGCCCCTTCGGCCTCAGCCCGCCGAGCCCAGCGCCTCCACCTCGCCCGCGAACGCGGGATGACCCACCGCCTCGCACGCGAGCCGCAGCTTGCGCCGATGCGTGGCATAGCGCTGGGCGAACTGGATCCCGGGCTCCCCGTCGTTCTCCCAGGCCTGCACGATCACGGCGTCGGACCGCTCCTGCTCCACCGTGAACCAGCCGTCGTGCGCGAGCGCGTACCGCAGACAGTCCGCGCCGACAGCCCGCAGCTGCTCCCGCGCGATCTCCGCCTCCCGCTCGTACGTGTCCGCGCGGCACTGCTGCAGCTTCCGCCCGTCCGCGTACTCCATGAGCAGGAACGTCGTCAGTCCCTGCCCCTTGGTGGCCTGCAGGGATTCGACGGCGTGGTCGATGGCGGCGAAGGCGAGGGCGAGCAGCTCCTCGGAGGCGTCATCGAGCGGAGACGTAGACATACGCCCAGGAAACCATGGGCACCCGCGGCCTTGCGGCAGCGGGTGCCCATGGTGAACAGGTGCTTCGGGCGGCCTTCGTACGGGTGGTTCAGGCGGCCTTGGTGAGGGAGGAGCGGTCCTGCCCGGAGACCGCGGCCAGGTCCTCGGTGCCGGGCGTGTGGTGGACGGCCGTCGCGTGGCCGGCCGGGGCCCGGCCGTCGTGGCGCGGCCACAGCAGCAGGGCGCCGACCGCGCCCGCCGCGGCGAGGACCGCGAGAACGGACCAGGCGAGCGGGAAGCCGTAACGCGTGCCGAGCCCGCCCGCGACGGGGTAGGTGATCAGCCAGGCCAGGTGCGACAGCGAGAACTGGGCCGCGAACGCCTCGGGGAGCGCGTTCCGTGCGACCGAGGCCCGCAGGACCTTGCCGGTCGGCGTGATGATCAGCGCCATCCCGCTGCCGATCGCGGCCCAGGTGACCGCCGTACCGGCCCAGGAGCCGACGCCGGCCGAGGCGAGCGCGACCGCGGCGGCCGTGCCGCCCACGAGGACCGCGGCTCCGGTGAGCATGACGGCGCGGGCGGCGATCCGGTCGAGGACGCGGGGCAGCACGAGAGCCGTCACGAGGGTGCCGGTGCCGGAGGCCGCCAGCATCCAGGCCACGCCCGACTGCGAGCCGCCGAGTTCGTCCCGTACGTAGTTGACGGTGCTCACGACGACGATCGAACCGGCCGCGGCCACCACGAGGTTGAGCGCCATGATGCCGCGCAGCCGGGGCGTGGTGAGGAAGGTCCTGATCCCCGCCGCGGCCTTGTCCCATGCCCTGGTGTGGGCGCTGGGCCGGGCGTTCGGCACGCGTGCCGACAGGACGAGCAGCGCGGAGAGCAGGAAGCCTGCGGAGGTGCCGAGGAACAGCAGGTCGAAGCTCATGAAGGCCAGGGCGACCGCCGCGAGCACGGGGCTCAGCAGACTCTCCATGGTGGAGGCGACCTGCGAGGCGGACAGGGCCCGTGTGTAGGCGGACTCGTCGGTGACGATGTCGGGGATGACGGCCTGGAACGTCGGGGTGAACGCCGCGGAGGCGGCCTGGAGCAGCCCGATCAGGACGTAGATGTGCCAGACCTCGGAGACGAGCGGCAGGGCGAGGACCACGGCCCCGCGGATCACATCGAGCAGGACCAGGAAGGTTCTTCGGGGGAGCCGGTCGATGTACGCGGCGGTCAGCGGGGCGATGACCACGTACATGACCATCTTGATCGTGAGGGCGGTGCCGAGGACCATGCCGGCGCCGGGGCCCGCGAGTTCGTAGGCGAGGAGGCCGAGGGCCACGGTGGTGAGGCCGGTGCCGAACAGGGCGATGACCTGGGCGCCGAAGAGGAGACGGTAGTCGCGGAGGGCGAAGAGTCGCATGACGGATTCCTTCGGGTTCATACGGCGGGGCACGGCCCCGCGGCGGAGGCCGTGCCCCGCGCCGACAGCAGACGGGGGAGTCCTTGCTACGCATCGGAGGCACCTCAGTGGTGGGCGTGCTGCGCGTGGCCGTGATGCCCGGCGTGGCCGCCGTGTCCGTGTCCGTGCTCGGATCCGTGCCCGGGCGCGGTGGCCTCGGCGGTCCGCACGGTGAACTCGGCCGTCCGTACGACGCCTTCGTGCTGGAAGTCCAGGAACAGCCGGTAGGTACCGGCCGTCGGCGCGACCGCCATGAAGGAGATCTCCGGACCCGCCGGGGTGACCCCGTCACCGGGCTCGCCCTCCGGGTGCACATGGAGATAGCCCAGGTCGCCGACCCGCAGCGCGACCAGATGTCCGTACGCGGACAGATAGGGCTGAAGGTCGGTGACGGGACGGCCGTTCCGGTGCACGGTGAGCGTCAACTCGCTTGCCTCGGCGGGCCGGAGCTCCCCGTCGAGCGTCACGGTGTACTCGCCGCTGCGCGCGCTCCCGGTCACCTCGGGCAGCGGCTGCGGCTCGTACGATCCGGCGACGGCGGCGTCGATCCCCAGCGTCAGGGTCCCGTCGTGACCGGCCGGGTGGACATCGGTGAAGAACCGCCAGTCCCCGGGCGTCAGATCCACCTCGACGCTCCAGGTGCCCTTCTCGTCCCGCACCGGGTGCACATGCTGGAAGCCGGCCGTGTCCCGCCGTACGGCGATGAAGTGCAGTTCCTTGTCGTGCTCGGCCTCGAACTCCGTCACCGGCCGCCCGTCGGGCCCGTTCACCCGGAAGCTCACGGTCTGGCGGCCGGCGCCGAGCACGGTGGCATCGAGCTCGACCGCATACCCGTCCTGCGCCACGGAAAGCCCTCCGGGCTGCGCACTGCTGTGTCCGCTGTGGTTGCTGTGCCCGTGACCTTCGTACTCGCTCATGACGTTCTCCCCGCTGCACTTAGGTGTCCTGATGCCGCCCCGTCCGGGCCGACGATCAGAACCATATACCCCTGGGGGGTATATGGCGACCCCTTCTCGCCCAGTTCTCGTACGCCGGCCTCGGCGGCAGCCTCTGTCGACGGCGCAGGCATGGGAGGCGGGCCTGGCCTGCGTTGCGGCACCCCACTCCCGGCCTTAGGTTCACGCGATGACCGGAATAGGCGATTCTGCGGCATTTGGTGGAGGCGTCGAGGGGGCTCCGGGTGGAGGGGGATCTGCCACGCCGCGAGGATCTGGGCCGGATCTTCGGCGAGCTCGACTTTCAGCCGGCCTGCCAGGCGTATCTGTGGGCGCTGCCCCTCGTGTCGTATGCGCAGTGGCAGAAGGTGCACCGGGAGGTGTTCGGCGCCGGGCCCCACGATCTCGTCCACTACGTGGACTACCGCGACCGGCTCGGCCTGATCACCGCAACGCCACCACCCCGTACATCCTCGGCTTCGTCGACCTGTCGTCCACCGGCCCCCTGGTGATCGAGCTGCCCGCCGGCCCCACCGCCGGCGGGGTGTCGGACTTCTGGCAGCGGGAGATCGGCGTGATGGGGGAGATGGGCCCCGACCAGGGGCAGGGCGGCCGGTATCTGGTGGTGCCGCCCGGCCAGGACGTCCCGCTCGACAGCGATACGGACGGACTGCGGGTGCTGCGGTCCACGGGGATCAACATCATGTTCGGGTTCCGCACCCTGGATCCCGATCCGGAGCGGGCGCGGGCGCTCGTCGAGGCGGTGCGCCTGTACGCGTACGGCAGCGACCCCGAGGCCGAACCGACGCGGCTCGTGTCGCCGCAGGGACGGCCGTGGTCGGGGGACCAGCCACGCGGCCTCGCGTACTGGGAGCGGCTGCACGGGATCTACCAGTCGGAGGTCGTGGACGAGCGCGACCGGTTCTTTCTCGCCATGCTGAAGCAGCTCGGCATCGAGAAGGGGAAGCCGTTCACCCCGGATGAGCGTCTGACCGGCATCCTCGAACGTGCCACCGCCACCGGGGAGTTGATGGCCCAGGCCAACTGCTTCGCGAAGCGGTTCGACGGCTCGCGCTACTGGCCCGACCGGCAGTGGGACCTGGTGCTGATGCTGGACCGCTCCGACCAGCGGGCCGAGCACCACGATCAACTCCTGGAGCGCGCGGCCTGGTTCTACGAGGCCGTCAGCTTCTCCGCCGCCATGAAGTCGCAGACGCCCGGGCTCGGGCAGGCGTACCTGGCGTCCTACACGGACGCGGACGGGCAGTGGCTCGACGGCGCGAGGACCTACACCCTGCATGTGCCGGCCGACCCGCCCGCCAAGCTGTTCTGGTCCGCGACCGTCTACGACATCGCCACCCGCTGCCTGATCGACAATCCGCAGCAGCGCGGCGACCGCGGCTCCCGCGACAGCGAACTCCGCTACAACGACGACGGTTCGGTGGATCTCCACTTCGGGCCCGAGCCGCCCGCCGATCCGGCGGACGAAGCGAACTGGATCCAGACGCTGCCCGGAAAGCACTGGTTCTCGTACATCAGCCCCGCATGACCCGCCCGGCCCGCCCGTTCCACCGCGTCGCGTACGTCAGGAGCCCGCCGCCGGACCGGCGCACACGCGGTGCACAGGAGCCTGGAGAACGACCGGCGCATTTCCGACCCCGCGTTTCAGATGTCGAAGAAGTGATGCGCGGGGTCGCTGACCTGTTTTCCTCCTGCCGATCAATGCCGTGACCTGGCTCTGAGCCGTCACCGATTGTCAACGTTGGCCAGCGTCGAGCACCCTCCCACGGCCCACGGACGGCCCGGGAACGCGCTCTACGAGGGTGGCAGACGACCTCTGATCCAGAGCTCAGTTCGGTTCGCTGCTGCTTGGCTGTTGTCCGGATTTCGTGGCGAGGAAGCGCGACATGGTCGTTATGCCGACGACCCCCGAGACCACGACTACAAGTGCTGCGACCAAGGGCTGCGAATCGATGTGGTTGTAACCCCAGATTTGCGCTGGCGTGGCGATGATCAGCGGAGCCAGCGTGATGGGCCGACGAACCACGCGTCGGCAGCCATCAAGGAAGGTCACTCCCTGGGCAATTGGTTGCTGGTCTTGGCTGTCGCCCTCTGAGGTGCCCACGGCCGGGACTGTAGTTGAGCGCACCCAACGGCGGAACTCTTCGTCCCGAATCTTTGGCAGGTCGTTCGATGGGGTCTCTTGGGCTGGTCGTGAGGGCTCTGAGGATCAACAGCAAGAGGTGACGGTCGGTGGCGTTGCTGTACTTTTCTGCTGTACGGCAGATGCCGGATGACACACTGAGCGGTATGACCGCACCGCCACGGATCGGCTCCGTCTGGGCTCGGCGCTATCCGGGTTACCCGCAGCACGACTTCGACTTCCGGGTGACTGGGGTGTTCACCCGCGACGATGTCACCTATGTCGAGGTTGAGGAGCTCGGAAGCGGCTCGCCCCGCAGGGGACGGCTTGTGTACATCCTCGACTATGCGGAGCCCGTCAGCAGCGAAGGCAGTCTCTAGACCATGGACGACTCGGATGCCTTTCGCGCAGCAGTCAGGGAGCGCGCGGAGGCCATGCTGGATAGCAACGCCTCACCGTACGACCCAGGGTTGGAGATCTTGGGCCTCGCCAGTCTTACCTCGGCGGGGGACGGCGGCGATGATGCGTGCTACTCGCTCGCGCTCATCTGGGGCGCTCTGACCGATTGGGTAGAGCTCCGACCTGCAGAGACGGATCAAGCGGAGGCGCACATGGCGATTGCTGCCCGCGAATGGCTGTCTGTCGAGGGTGACCGAGGGGCCGAAACCCGGTACTTCGATCGTTGGGTTTACGACATCCTCGGGTACGAGCGTCCGGCTCCGCCCCAGGCGTAGGTACACGGTCTTGAAAACCGTCGTGGCGCAAGTCACCGTGGGTTCAAATCCCACACCCACCGCGCAGGTGAACGGCCTCTGACCAGGTGACACGGTTGGGGGCCGTTGCTATGCCCGCTCCCCGTGGCTGACCGGTCTTCCCCGTGGTTCCCCGCCCGAACGGGCACGAACGGCTACCGCTCCCGTATGCGCCACCACCACCAGCGGCCGGCCGTCCAGTTGTGCATCGGGCCGGGGTCCGGGAGGGTGCGGCGTTCGAACTCGGCATCGATCCGTTCCACCAAGCGGCCCAGATCGGCTCTGGCCCCTCTCGGGAGGTGTTGCAGCGCCACTTCCAGGTCATCTCGGCCATCTTCGATCTCGATACCAGGACTCTCGTAGGGTCCTGTCAGGTATCGTCCCGGCTGCTTGAAGGCCCATTCGAATCGACTGAGCGCATCGGCAACGGCGTTCGGCCACAGGTATTGGGCCTCAACTCGGCGGATCGCTGCCCGGGTTTGCGCGGATACACCAGGTATCCGATGGACTGGAACGTGCTTGGGTGGCCGCCACCGCTCAGCGCGTACGGCCTTCGGGCGCCTACGCGGCATTGCCCTTTCGGTTGACTGTCATGAGCGGCAGTCTGCCACGCGGCTAGATCGCTGCGAAGGTCGGCGTAGCGACTTTGGACTGGAGCTGCCATGGGGCGAGTGATCATGGCCCCTTACGCTGACCGCGATTCGGGCAGTCACTGGACCTGCCCGCAATAGCCCGAATCGGGGCCATGATCTTCGAGGCTCGCCCCATGGTGGCTGTCTAAAGTCGTCGGAGCCGACCGCTCCTTGGCCGACTACAGGTCTCCCCCGATAGCCCCCGTCACCGAGCGCGCCGCCTGCGCGGCCGGCCGGTGGCGAAGACATGGAGGCCGGGCCGCGCATCGAGCGGCGCGCGCCCCGCCGTGCGGGGCGCCTTGATCGAGGTAGAGAAACCTGTAACGGGCTCAGGTGGCGCGCGTCAGCGTGTTCAGGTGATCCAGGTATTCCCGGCCTGCCGCCTCGTCGGCGTAGTCACGATGGACAATGGCTGCCAGTTCTCGGCTGACCATGAGCAGCGATGGCAGGGACTGCCGCTCCGCTGTCAGCGCCAGCTCACCGTAGTTGACGGCCTGCTCCACGTCGCCCTGTCGAGCTGCTACGACCCCAAGGGTGAGCCTTGCCTCGGCCATGCGCATCGGAGCGCGCTCGGTGCCGTCAAAGTCTGTGCTGGCACGGATGACCTCTTGGGCCAAGGTCTCGGCGATGCGGTCCTCACCGAGCAGTCGGTAGCAGTCCATCGCGTAGTAATCGAACTTCGCTGGGTCCACTACGAAGTGGTTGTCCAGGTTTTCCGGGTACGGCATGCCTTCGAGCAGCTTCCGCCCTCGATCAAGGGCTACTTCGGTCTGCCGCCGATCCTTGAGCCTCGCCCACGCCTTGGCTTCCTGGGCCGCAAGTTGGATGGCTACGCCATGGTGCGGGGCCACGTCCGTACCCGCCTGAGATGCCGCGATGATGCCCCGGTAGTCGCCCGTCGTGAGGCAGAACCAAGCCCGCATCTCGTGCGCCCATCCCGCGATCTCGCCGTTCTCGGATTCGTTCGCAAGGGACAGGGCCGCTCGGCGTGTGCTCTCTGCCGCAGGGCGGTCACCCATGTCGTACTCAACGCATTCCACTAGGAGCGCGAGCCATCCGGACAGGGTGAGAACTTCCTTGTGCTGAGCGAGGGTCAGCCGCTGGCCCTGGAGTCCAGCGACCCGCTTGAGCCATTGCCGCCCCTCCGTCACGAGCTGTCCGCTCGGGAGGTACGGGTACTCGGAGCACAGCCGATCGGTGGTGATCCTGAGGGCTTCCAACGTGGAGTTGTCCACGTCGGAGGACTGCAAACGGCTGATGATGTCGAGGGTTTCCATGCCACTCACGGCCACGATTTCGGCGTTGCCATCGCGGCGGCCGGCCGCTGGGAAGAGCGCATGCGTCACCGTGCCGAATACGGCCGCAAGCCGCCGTGGATGACGGACTGATCACGCGTAACCCGTGCCGTGCTCGGTCGGTTCGGGCGCCGAAGGTCGAGCGGCGCAAGGTGGAGCCGTGGTCTCGCGAGCGAGTGCGGGCCGTACGTGAGGGCCTTCCTGACCAGTACCGATTGACCGTGGATCTCGCCTCCGGCTGCGGGCTGCGACAAGGTGAAGTCTTTGGCTTGGCCGTGGACAAGGTGGACTTCCTGAGCGGCATGATCCGCGTTGGCCTTCAGGTCAAGATGATCGGCTCGGAACTCGTCTTCGCACCGCCAAAGGGAGGCAAGATCCGAGACGTACCGCTGGCGGACACGACCGCGACGTTGCTCACGCAGCACATCACCCAACGTCCGCCGCTCGAAGTCACCCTGCCGTGGAAGACCCCGGATGGACCGCCGGTGACTGCCGCGCTGCTCCTCTACACGCGAGAGCACAAGGCGCTGAACCGGAATTACTTCAACATGTACCTCTGGAAGCCTGCCCTCGTCACCGCTGAGGTCATCCCGGAGCGCCAACCGGGGGAGCGGTTCAAGGCGTCCCGCGAGCATGGGATGCACGCGCTCAGGCACTACTACGCCTCGGTGCTCCTCGACGCAGGCGAGAACATCAAGGCCCTCGCTGAGTACCTCGGACACTCGGACCCTGGCTTCACACTCCGCACGTACACGTACCTGATGCCCAACAGCAGTGAACGCGCTCGCCGCGCCATCGATGCCGCCTTGGGTGAGTAGCTGATCAACAACCGCACATCAAACGACCGTGGGCCGCGCCCTCCTCGAAAACGGGGAAGGACACGGCCCACGGCCCATGTACGGCCCAGAGCCTTAGAAACCGGCTCTGACCTGCGTACTTTCTAGATGTCGAAGTACAGCTCGAACTCGTGCGGGTGCGGACGCAGCTGGATCGGGGCGATCTCGTTCGTGCGCTTGTAGTCGATCCACGTCTCGATCAGGTCCGACGTGAAGACGCCGCCCGCCTGCAGGTACTCGTTGTCCTGCTCAAGGGCCTCGAGGACCGCCGGGAGCGAGGTCGGGACCTGCGGGACGCCCGCGTGCTCCTCGGGGGCGAGCTCGTAGAGGTCCTTGTCGATCGGCTCGGCCGGCTCGATCTTGTTCTTGACGCCGTCGAGGCCCGCGAGGAGCAGCGCCGAGAACGCGAGGTACGGGTTCGAGGACGGATCGGGCGCGCGGAACTCGACGCGCTTGGCCTTCGGGTTCGAGCCCGTGATCGGGATACGCATGGCCGCGGAGCGGTTGCGCTGCGAGTAGACCAGGTTGACCGGGGCCTCGAAGCCGGGGACCAGGCGGTGGTACGAGTTCACCGTCGGGTTCGTGAAGGCGAGCAGCGACGGGGCGTGCTTGAGGATGCCGCCGATGTAGTAGCGGGCGGTGTCCGACAGACCCGCGTAACCCGCCTCGTCGTAGAAGAGCGGCGAGCCGCCCTGCCACAGCGACTGGTGGACGTGCATGCCCGAGCCGTTGTCACCGAAGATCGGCTTCGGCATGAAGGTCGCGGTCTTGCCGTTGCGCCACGCGACGTTCTTCACGATGTACTTGAAGAGCATCAGGTCGTCGGCCGCGGCGAGCAGCGTGTTGAACTTGTAGTTGATCTCGGCCTGGCCGGCGGTGCCCACCTCGTGGTGCTGGCGCTCGACCTGCAGACCCTGGCGGTCCAGCTCGAGGGAGATCTCGGCGCGCAGGTCGGCGAAGTGGTCGACCGGCGGGGCCGGGAAGTAGCCGCCCTTGTAACGGACCTTGTAGCCACGGTTGTTCTCGACCGCGCCGGTGTTCCAGGCGCCCGCCTCGGAGTCGATCTCGTAGAGCGACTTGTTGGCGGAGGTCTCGAAGCGCACCGAGTCGAAGACGTAGAACTCGGCCTCGGGGCCGAAGTACGCGGTGTCGGCGATACCCGTGGACGCGAGGTAGGCCTCGGCCTTCTTCGCCACGTTGCGCGGGTCACGGGAGTACTGCTCGCCCGTGATCGGGTCGTGGATGAAGAAGTTGACGTTCAGCGTCTTGTCGCGGCGGAAGGGGTCGACACGGGCGGTCGACAGGTCCGCGCGCAGCGCCATGTCGGACTCGTGGATCGCCTGGAAGCCGCGGATCGACGAACCGTCGAAGGCCAGCTCCTCGTCCGGGTCGAACGCCGCCGCGGGCACCGTGAAGTGCTGCATCACACCCGGCAGGTCGCAGAAGCGGACGTCGACGAACTTCACGTCCTCGTCTGCGATGTACTTCTTGGCGTCGTCGGCGTTCTGGAACATCCAGCTCCTCCTACTCCCGGTCCGGGGTGGAGCCGGGGCTGTCTCGCTGTCGGTGCGGCCAGTGCGGTGGCACACGCTGGACCCGACCATAAGGACGGGGGATTTCTCAAGCATGACCCATTTGTTTCGCGGAAGTTAACCGGCCCGGAGTGACAGGCGTCTCACCGCCCCGCTCCCGCCGTACGGGAAACGGCCTCGCGCCGTACGGGAAGCCACCCGCCCGGTCCCGTACGAAACGGGGCGCAGTACCGTGGACCCGTGGACAACAGGCAAGCAATCGGATCGTGGCTGTCAGGGCCCCGGCAGACCGCCGAGGACATGGGCGTCGAGTTCGGCTACCGCGGCGAGCAGCTGGGTCTGCCCGAGCACGGGCCGGGCTCGATCGCGCGGCCGGGCCGCAGGATCGCCGCCCTCGTCATCGACTGGGCCCTGTGCATGCTGATCGCATACGGCCTGCTCGCGCAGGGTGACACCCAGGCCGCCGGCAACTGGGCCGTGCTCGTCCTGCTCGTGATGAGCGTCCTCACCGTAGGAACCATCGGTTCCACCCCGGGCAAGCGCATCCTCGGCCTGCGGGTCGTCGCCGAGGGCGGCCACCGTCTCGGCATCGGCCGCGTGTTCCTGCGCAGCGTCCTGCTGTGCCTCGCCATCCCGGCCCTCATCTGGGACCGCGACGGCCGCGGCCTGCACGACCGCCTGGTGCGCGCGGTCCAGGTCCGGATCTGACCGACCGCATCCCCTCGGGCATCGGGCCCATGGGCACCGGCATATCGCCGATCAGGGCACACGGAAACGCCGATCAGGGCACACAAAAACGGGGCGCCCGGAACCGAGAAGGTTCCGGGCGCCCCGTTGACGTAGGGAGAGACTCAGCGGCCGTTCTGGCCACCGCGCGGCATCCGCATGCCCTTGGGCATCGGACCCTTCGGGATCGGCATGTTGCTCATCAGGTCGCCCATCGCGCGCAGCCGGTCGTTGGTCGTGGTGACCTGCGGGCCGGTCAGGACGCGGGGGAGCTTGAGCATCGTGGTGCGCAGCTTCTTGAGCGGCACCTGACCCTCTTCGTTGCCCACGATGAAGTCGTGCACCGGAACGTCGTTGACGATCCGCGCCATCTTCTTCTTCTCGGCAGCGAGCAGGCTCTTGACCCGGTTCGGGTTGCCCTCGGCGATCAGTACGATGCCGGCCTTGCCCACCGCCCGGTGGACCACGTCCTGACTGCGGTTCATCGCGACCGCGGGAGTCGTCGACCAGCCACGGCCCACATTGTCCAGAACGGCGGCAGCCGCACCGGGCTGGCCCTCCATCTGTCCGAATGCGGCCCGCTCGGCCCGGCGCCCGAAGACGATCGCCATCGCAAGGAAGGCGAGCACGAAGCCCAGGATGCCGAGATAGATCGGGTGTCCGATCAGGAAGCCGATCCCGAGGAAGACACCGAAGGTGACGATTCCCACTGCGGCAATGATCAGACCGATCTTCGAATCGGCCCGTCGGGTCATTTTGTAAGTGAGAGCGATCTGCTTGAGTCGCCCCGGGTTCGCAGCGCTCGCTGCGTCGTCCTTCCTCGCCATGCTGGGAAGTTTACGTGCCTGGCGGAAGGACTACGACGTGCGGGCTGCGACAGCTGCTTCCAGGACCCGCTGAGTCTCCACGCGGTCCTTCGCGCGACGCCGGTCTTCGAGCACGGACGTCCAGGCGTTGCGGCGGGCGGTGCGCTGTCCGCTGCCGAGCAGCAGCGTCTCCATGGCGCGCAGGGCGTCGGTCACGGACGGGATGGCGGTGGCGCGTACGGGCGCGGCCTGCATGTCGTGGTCCCCCTCGGTCAGGTGCGGCGGCGGGTCTTACGTGGCGTAAGTCCAGGCTCACTGATTGGTGTTACCAGTGCGTGTCCGACCGGTCAAACACGAATGAAGCCTTGACGTGCCTGGTCAAAACCTGACGCGGCCCGTACGGAGCCCCTGCCTGCGGGGATCGTACGGGCCGCGTCTTCACGCCATTACGCGTGAGTAGTTTCTTGTGCGCGAAATCACAAGCGGTGGGAGTGCCGGGGGGATCAGACCGCCTGCGAGGCGATGAAGGCGCCCCGCTTCTCGATCGCCATCTGGTGCAGCCGGCCCGCGCGGTACGAGGAGCGGACGAGCGGACCCGACATGACGCCGGCGAAGCCGATCTCCTCGGCCTCCTCCTTGAGCTCCACGAACTCCTGCGGCTTCACCCAGCGCTCCACGGGGTGGTGCCGCACGGAGGGGCGCAGGTACTGCGTGATCGTGATCAGGTCGCAACCTGCGTCGTGCAGCTGCTGCAGCGCCTCGCTGACCTCTTCGCGGGTCTCGCCCATGCCGAGGATCAGGTTGGACTTGGTCACCAGACCGAAGTCGCGGGCCGCGGTGATGACGCCGAGGGAGCGCTCGTAACGGAAGCCGGGGCGGATCCGCTTGAAGATCCGCGGCACGGTCTCGACGTTGTGCGCGAAGACCTCGGGGCGGGACTCGAAGACCTCCTTGAGGAGCTCCGGGACCGCGTTGAAGTCGGGGGCGAGCAGCTCGACCTTGGTGCGGCCGTCGGCGCGCTCGGCGGTCTGCTGGTGGATCTGGCGCACCGTCTCGGCGTACAGCCAGGCGCCGCCTTCCTCCAGGTCGTCGCGGGCGACGCCGGTGATGGTGGCGTAGTTGAGGTCCATGGTGACCACGGACTCGCCGACACGGCGGGGTTCGTCACGGTCGAGCGCCTCGGGCTTGCCCGTGTCGATCTGGCAGAAGTCACAGCGCCGCGTGCACTGGTCGCCGCCGATGAGGAACGTGGCCTCGCGGTCCTCCCAGCACTCGTAGATGTTGGGACAGCCCGCCTCCTGGCACACGGTGTGCAGACCCTCGCCCTTCACGAGGTTCTGCATCTTCGTGTACTCGGGGCCCATTTTCGCCCGGGTCTTGATCCACTCGGGCTTGCGCTCGATGGGGGTCTGGGAGTTCCGGACCTCCAGGCGCAGCATCTTGCGTCCGTCGGGTGCGACAGCGGACACGTCGGGCTCCCTACAGCTTCGATTCTTCGGCGTACACCAGGGTACGCCCGTTGTTTGTGCGGCCTTGCGTCGAGGGCAACCCCAGGCTGCTCGCCCGCATTCCCTCGTACGGCGGTCAGGCCGGTCGCGGCCGTTCCGTCGGATCGGAGCGGGTCCCCGGCCTGGGCGAGGTGCGGGTCCTAGGCGACCGGCTCGACCTCGCGCGGCTTCAGGTCCGCGTCGCCCAGGATCCTCTGCAGATGCTTCTCGGCGACCGGGAGCACCTCTTCGATGGTGACCTCACGGCCCAGCTCGTACGAGAGGGAGGTGACGCCCGCGTCGCGGATCCCGCACGGGATGATCTTGTCGAAGTTCGAGGTGTCCGGGTTCACGTTCAGCGCGAAGCCGTGCATCGTGACGCCCTTGGCGACGCGGATGCCCATCGCGCAGATCTTGCGGTCCTCGGCGCGCTGGCCGGCGTTGGAGGGCGCGTACTCCGGACCGTTCAGACGGGGGTCGAACTCCGGGTCGGTGGAGCGCGGGTCGAAGTCCAGCGTCAGGCCGCCGAAGCGGGGACGGTCCTCGACCGGGTCGCCGAGCACCCAGACACCGGCGCGGCCCTCGACACGGGAGGTCGTGATGCCGAACTCCGCGCATACGGCGATCATCGCGTCCTCGAGGCGCCGCAGGTGCGCGATGACGTCGACGGGGCGCGGCAGCTTCTGGATGGGGTAGCCCACCAGCTGGCCGGGTCCGTGCCAGGTGATCTTTCCGCCGCGGTCCACGTCGATGACCGGGGTGCCGTCGAGGGGGCGCTCCTCGGGGGCGGTGCGGCGGCCCGCCGTATAGACCGGCGGGTGTTCGAGCAGCAGACAGGTGTCGGGGATCTCGTCCTCGAACCGGGCGGCGTGCACACGGCGCTGCTCGTCCCACGCGACCTGGTAGTCGACCATGTCGGCGCCGAATCCCATCCGGACGAACTGGAACTCGCTCACTGCGGGTGCCTCCCTGTTGCTGCGTCGCGCGGCCGGAGTGACTTGCCTGCAGGCTGCACGTGAATGTCCCGCGAGCAACTGTACGACTCGCGTACGGGTCGGTGCCCTGGGCGGGTGGTCCGGGCCCGCCCGAGGCCCGGAGCGCTGCGGGCGCGCCGACAGAAAGCGTTCCCTCACACGATCGGATGAATACCTCGGTATCCCTCCGACACCCCCTGCCCCAGCCACTACATTCGCGCCGTCCGGCGGCTGGACCCCAGCGCACATGCGGACCGCATACGGCATACACCGCGCTGCGGACGAAGTGAGCCCACACCGACCCGAACCCGCCGCCAGGACCCGATCGGCAGGAGACCGCAGAGCTGATGACGGAACGACCTCCGCAGCGCACCCCCAACCGCCAGCTCGCCGCGCTCATCGCAGAGGCAGGGTTCTCCAATGCCGGTCTGGCCCGCAGGGTCGACCAGCTGGGCCTGGAGCACGGCCTCGATCTGCGCTACGACAAAACCTCCGTGACCCGCTGGCTGCGCGGCCAGCAGCCGCGCGGAACCACCCCCGCGCTGATCGCAGAGGTGTTCACACGCCGTCTCGGCCGCCGGCTCACCGCGCAGGACCTCGGGCTCGACGCCTGTGCTCCCGTCTATGCGGGTCTGGAGTTCGCCGCGACTCCCGAGGAGGCCGTGGACATCGTCAGCGGTCTGTGGCGCAAGGACTCCGGCAGCCATGCCGAGCTGCGGAAGATCGCGTTCACACCGGCCGGTCTCGTCGTGCCCAGCCGTGACTGGCTGATCGGGCGGGCCGACGAGCGCGTCGGCAGGGGAGAGGCGCCTGCCCGGGTGCCCGCGCAGGGGCGGACCGGGGTGCCGCGGCAGCGGCAGCAGACGGAGCGCGGACCCGGCCAGAAGGTCACCAGTGGCGATATCGCCGCCTTACGTTCGGTCGGCGAGCTCTTCCGCGCCCTCGACCATGCGTACGGCGGTGGTCATGCCCGGCAGGCGCTGGTGCGTTATCTGGAGCACGAGGCCGAGCCCATGCTGCGCGGGACGTACAGCGAGAGCGCGGGGCGGCGGCTGTTCGCCGCCGCCGCCGATCTGACCCGGCTCGCCGGCTGGACCTCGTACGACATCGCGGCCCATGGGCTCGCGCAGCGGTACTTCGTGCAGGCGCTGCGGCTTTCGCAGGCGGCGGGTGACCGGGCGTACGGCTCGTATGTGCTGGTGACGATGAGCCGGCAGGCGGTCTATCTCGGGCACGGGCGTGAGGCGGTGCAGCTTGCGCGGGTGGCGCAGCAGGGCATCGGGTCCTCGGCGCCGCCCGTGGTGCAGGCGCTGCTGCACTCGGTCGAGGCGCGGGGGCATGGGGTGCTCGGGGATGTGCGGGCGTGCACGGCCTCGCTCGTACGGGCGGAGCGTGCGCTGGACGGGGCGCGGCCGGGGGACGAAGTGCCGTACTGGGCGCGGTTCTTCGACGAGGCGCAGTTGGCGGACGAGTTCGGGCACTGCCACCGGGATCTGCAGCAGTTCCGTGCGTCCGCGCAGAATGCGGAGCGGTCGTTGCAGTTGCGGGCGCCGGGGTTTGCGCGGTCGCGGCTGTTCTGCCGGGTGGTGCTTGCCACGGCGCGGTTGGGTCTTGGGGAGTTGGACCAGGCCTGTGCGCTGGGGGCGGAGGCGGCTCAGCAGGCGTCGGAGATGCGGTCGGCTCGGGCCGTGGAGTATGTGCGGGACTTCGAGCGGCGGTTGGAGCCGTATCGCGATGCGACGCCTGTACGGGGGTACCGGGACCGGGTGGCGGCGCTGGGCTGAGCCCCCGCTGGGTGACCGGCCGGCCGCAGGCGCACCCCCGCAGAGAGGTCGTACGCGGCAACCCCGCCGTTCACGCCGCCACAGGCGTCGCCTCCTCGGCAGCGACGGGCGCGAGGCCGAAGTCGTGGAGGACCGCGTGGGCCGCGCGGCGGCCGGAGAAGAGGGCGCCCTGGACCGTACTCGTATCGCGGTGGTCGCCGCAGACGTAGAGGCCGGCCAGGAGGCGGACCGGGCGCCGGACGTCGTGGGGGGCGGGCATCGTGGGGACCGCCTCCGGGTCGTGGTGGACGGCGAGCAGGTCCCAGGACGCGGTCGACGTGCCGTAGAGCCGGGCGAGTTGGGCGCGGACCTCGGACTCCGGAGGCGGCGGCCCGAGGACCACCGAGGTGATCAGCGGACGGCCCGCGGGCGCGCGTGAGGGGTCGACCTCGCTCAGGACCGCCGTGTGCGCGATCGGCCCGGATCCGTCGGCGTCCAGGATCAGGGCCGGCTCCGCGAGCGGGGAGTGCGGGGCCGTGTGGTGCAGCACCGTGAGCGGGTGGAAGTCCGGCATGCGCAGGCCGGGGAGGAGCTCCGCGGCCTGCCGTGCGCCGGTGGCCAGTACGACGCCGCGGCACGTGAGTTCGCCGTGCCCGGCCGTACGGACGGAGGTCGTAGATATATCGACGGCCTTCACTCCCGTACGGATCGTGCCGGGCGGGAGGGCCGAAGCGAGCAGTCGCGGCAGGGTCTGTGCGCCGCCCGCGGGGACGCTCAGACGGCCGCGGGCGTAGCCGCGCAGCGCCAGGTCGGCGCAACGGCTGGACGTGGTGAGCGAGGGGTCGCAGAGGAGCGCGGAGAGCAGGGGGCGCAGGAACGTTTCTACCGTGCGGGACGGCAGGCCACGCGACAACAGGGCGTCCAGGGAGGCCTGTTCGGGCCTGGCGAGCAGGCGGTCGAGCGGCGTGGCGGCGAGCCGGGCGAACGCCGCGCCCAGACGCGCCTGGTCGAGCGCTCCGCCGAGCGGCGGACAGCTGCGGCGGGACCGCACCCTGGGGGCGCTCGCGAGGGCGCGCGCCGCGGTGAGTGCGCCCCTCGCGCTCCGGCCGGTGCGCGGACCGAGCCGCAGGCTGGACCTGGGCTCCCAACTGCGCTGCAGGCGGCCCTCGTTGTGCACGAGCACACCCGGCGAGAAGGGGCGCAGTTCGAGCGTGTCGAGGCCGGGCGTGCGGCGCAGCTCCGGATACGAGGTGGAGAGCAGCTGTCCGATACGGTCGAGCCGGAAGCCGTCGATCTGCTCGGTCGCCATCCGCCCGCCCACGTCCGGGGCCGCTTCCACCACGAGGGTGCTCACGCCTGCGCCGGTCAGCTGCAGGGCTGCCGAGAGGCCGGCGACTCCGGCTCCCACGATGATGACGTCGGCGTGGTGCGAGGGCTCCAGCACGAGTGCCTCCCGGGGGTGAGTGGCCGCGGGGGCGTCATGCCCCCAACTCGGGGTGGGGACACCCGAGTTCGGCTCGAAGGTTAGGCCGCGAAGGGTCCGGGTTGTAGTCGCGCGCGGGCAGAGCGTGGTGGCACGGGGTCGCACGGCTGTGCGCCCGAGGGGCACGGAGTGCCTCGGTCATGAGGGCCTGTGGTCGTGAGGCGCTGTGGTCGTGAGGCGCTGTGGTCATGAGGCCCTGTGGTCACGGGGCCCTGCGGTCACGGGGCCCTGTCGTCACGGGGGGCTGGCCATGAGCGGTGCTGGCTGCCGCCCCGCCGCCCTACCACCGGCTGCCGTCCCACACCGCGATACCACCGGCTGCCGCCACACCACCGATGCCGCCCACCGTCGGCTGTCGCCCCACAACCGGCTGCCGCCACACCACCGATGCCGCCCACCGTCGGCTGTCGCCCCACAACCGGCTGCCGCCACACCACCGATGCCGCCCACCGTCGGCTGTCGCCCCACAACCGACTGCCGCCACGCCACCGATGCCGCCCCACCGCCCGCCAACGGAGCGCCACCCCGCCATCCCCGACTAACGCAACGCCGCCCCCACCGCCTCGTCGATCGTCGGGAACGCGAACTTGAAGCCCGAGTCGAGGAGACGGGCAGGAAGGGCGCGCGTGCTGCACAGCACGTCCCCGGCCATCTCGCCGAGGACCACCCGCAGCGCCGGTGCGGGCGCCGTGAACAGGGTCGGGCGGTGCAGCGCGCGGCCCATCGCCGCGGTGACCTCGCGGTTCGTGGCCGGCTCCGGGGCCGTCAGGTTCACCGGGCCCGACAGCTCCGCCGTGTCGATCAGATGGCGCAGCGCGGCCACCTCGTCGTGCAGCGCGATGAAGCTCCAGTACTGCCGGCCGTCGCCCAGACGTCCGCCGAGCCCGGCCTTGAACAGCGGGAACATCCGCCCCCACGCCCCGCCCTTGCGCGCCACGACCAGGCCGCTGCGCGCGAAGACCGTACGGATCCCGGCCTCCACGGCAGGGCCCGCGGCCGCCTCCCACTCCACGCACATGGACGGCAGGAAACCCTCACCCGCGGGCGCGTTCTCGTCGACGGCGCGGTCGCCCGTATCGCCGTAATAGCCGATGGCGCTGCCGTTCACGAAGACCCGCGGCGGTACGTCGAGCGTGGCGATCGCCTCGGCGAGCGCGGCGGTGCCGAGGACGCGGCTGTCGCGCAGCTCCTTCTTGTACGCGGCGGTCCAGCGCCGGTCGCCGACGCCCGCCGCCGCCAGGTTCACCACGGCGTCGCAGCCGGCCAGGCCCGCCGCGTGCACGTACTGGCGCTTGGGGTCCCATTCGGCCTCGTCCGCGGTACGGGGCGGTCTGCGGACCAGACGTACCACCTCATGGCCGTCGGCCTGGAGGGAACGGGTCAGGGCCGTGCCGATCAGGCCGGAGGCGCCGGCCACGGCGATGCGGAGCTGCGACGGCTGGGTCATGGGCCCATCCTGCCCACTGCACGCCGCTCAGGCCACGCCCTGCGCGCCCGGGCGCCTCTGGGCCACTCGCTCGGGCCGCTCGTCCGGGCGACCCTGGGTCACTACTCCGGCCGCGCCCGGGGCCACCCTTGGCCACCCACTCCGGCCGCTCGCCAGACCATGCCCTGCGCGTCCGGGACACGGCCCAGGCCACACCTCGCGCGCTCGGGACACGGCTCAGGCCACACCTCGCGCGCTCGGGACACGGCTCAGGCCACACCTCGCGCGCCCGTACGGGCCCTGCCCTCAGTCGACCAGAACCCGCCCCATCAGCACATCGTCCACGTACTCCCCGTCGAGCAGGAACTCCCCGGGCAGTACCCCCTCGACCCGGAAGCCCTCCGACTCGTACAGGCGCCGGGCCGGGGCGTTGTGCCCGAGCACCCGCAGGGTGATCCGCCGTGCGCCCCGCTCGGCCGCCCAGGCACACGCGGACCGGATGAGGGCCCTGGCCACGCCCTTGCCGCGCGCACGGTCGGCCACCGCGATGCCCTGGATCTGGCGCACATGGAGGTTCGCGGGCAGCGGCGTGGGCGGCACCACCCGGACGTATCCGGCCACCTCGCCATCCACTTCCGCCACCAGGTACTGGTCCGGCTCGTGGCGCGCGTCGAAGAACGGGTCGTCCGGCTGCGGCCTCGGCTGCACCGCGTGCAGCGGCGACCAGGTGTCGTGGTCGATACGGGCGAGTGCGGACTCGTCGGCACGGCGGGCGGAGCGTATGAGGGGCGAGGACATCGGCCCACTGTACGACCGGCTTCCGGCCGTACGGCAGGGGTCCCGTGTACGGCCGGCTTCCGGTCGTACGGCAAGGGCGCGGTGCACGACCGGCTTCCGGCTGTACGGCAGGGGTCGCGTGCATGACCGGCTTCCGGTCGTACGGCAAGGGCGCGGTGCACGACCGGCCTCCGGCCGTACGGCAGGGGTCCGGGGTGCGGGGGACGGCCGCGCGGGTGAGGGTGAAGTGTGACCCGCCGCGCAGCCGACACCGACTCCGGGACCCCATCGGGCTCGGGCCGGCGCAGGCTCGCCGATCTGCTGCTCCCGCCGCCGGAGGACCTGGACGGGACCCTCGGTCTCGACGGGGCGCGTCCGAAGCCCGCGCGCTGGCTGCGCATGCTGCCCCTGGTCCTGATCGCCGCCCTCGTCGTCCTGCAGGAGCTCACCCCGGCCAACTTCGAGCTGGGCTTCCTGCTCGCCGCCACCCCACCGCTCGCCGCTCTCGCCTACGGCCCCGCAGCGACCATGCTCTTCGGCGTCCTCGTCGTGGTGCTGCTCACGCTGCCGGGCCTGCGCTGGGAGCACCCCGGCAACGGGGACGCCCTCACCGTCACCTTCGTCGCCCTGCTCAGCGTGGTCATCGCCTGGGTGCGCAGCCGGCGCGACGCCCAGCTCGTGACGGTGCGCACGGTGGCCGAGGCCGCGCAGCTCGCGGTGCTGCCGCCACTGCCGCCCCAGGTGGGTGCCGTGCGGTGTGCGGCGCTCTACCGTGCGGCGCAGCGGGGCGCGCTGCTCGGCGGCGATCTGTACGACGTACGGCAAGGTCCGCACGGCGTACGGGCGTTGGTGGCCGATGTGCAGGGGCACGGGCTCGCGGCGGTGGGCACGGTGGTGGCGCTGCTCGGGGCGTTCCGCGAGGCGGTGCTCGACGAGCCGGGCCTGCAGGGCGTCGCCGAGCGTCTCGACCGGCGGCTCGTGGTGGACTCCGAGGGCGTGGAGCACGGGGAGCTGTTCGCCACCGCGATGCTTCTGGAGTTCCCGCCGGAGGGCTCTTCCGTACGGGTCCTGTCGTGCGGCCATCCCGCTCCGCTGCTGCTGCGGGGCGGCACGGTGGGCGAGCTCCCCGTGGTGCCGGGGGCGCCGCTCGGCCTCGACCTGGCGGCGTACGCGCCGCCGCCGGTGCTGAGCCTGACCCTGCTGCCCGGGGACCGGCTTCTCGTCCACACGGACGGGGTGACCGAGGCGCGGGACGCGACGGGGGAGTGCTATCCGCTGGCGGAACGGCTGCCGGGGATCACCGCGGCCGGACCCGAGGCACTGGTGGAAGCGGTCTGGCGCGACGTCTCCGGGTTCGCACCCGAGATCAGGGACGACGTGGCGATGCTGCTCCTGTCCCGGGTCAGGTGACGCGCGGGGCAGGGCGTACGACCTCTCGGCTCACTCCTCCGCGAACCGTTCCCACAGCCGCGGAAAGTACCGCGCGAGCGCCGCGTCGTCCTCGAAGTCGATCGGCGTACCCTCCGGCTCGGCGGGCGCCGCCGGGATGCCGAGGTCCGGTGCGACCACCCCGGTCAGCTGCTCGTACGCCTCGTCGGCCGCGTACCCCAGCTCCTCGCCGTCCCCGTCGATCTCGTCGTCGAACTCGTCGAGCAGCTCGGCGAGCGAGTCGGGATCGTGCAGCGCCCCCTCGAAGACCTCGCGCCCCTGGCCGATCAGCCAGCACCGGAAGTAGTCGAAGGCGTCGTCGCTGGCCCCGTCGAGCAGCACGCTCGCCGCGCCCCACAGGTCCCAGCGGTACGCGCGGTTGTAGCGCGCCTCGAAATGGCGGGCGAAGTCGAGCACGGACTCCGGGTCGAGCTGAAGGAGCCGCTCCACGAGCAGCTCTGCGTGGTCCTCGGGGTCGCCCTCGGCGGCCTCGCGGGTGGTGTCGATCAGCTCCCAGAACTCCGTCTCGTCCATCACGGGTCAAGCATCGGCCCTGCCGCGTGGGGACGCACGCGGAGTGCCGGTCTTGTTATCCGTGAACGGTTCGGGAAACCGGGCAAAGTGCCGTGGAAAGCCGGACAGAAGGTGTCCGGTTTGGCTGTCACGCTCCACGTATGCAGACAACGCCTTCGCAGACCTCGCTCTCGCAGACCTCGCCTTTGGAGACCTCGCCCTCGCAGACACAGCAGGACCTGGCCGGAAAGATCGCACTCGTGGCGGGCGCGACCCGCGGCGCGGGCCGCACCATCGCCGTCGAACTCGGGCGCGCCGGCGCCACCGTCTACGTCACGGGACGCACGACCCGTACCAGCGTCAGCGAGGTGGGCCGCTCCGGCGAGACCATCGAGGAGACCGCGGATCTGGTCACGGAGGCGGGCGGCAAGGGGATCGCCGTGCCCACCGACCACCTCGACCCCGACCAGGTGCGGGCCCTGGCCGAGCGGATCGACCGCGAGCAGGGGCGGCTCGACATCCTGGTCAACGACGTCTGGGGCGGCAACTACCTGCTCGACTTCGACACGAAGATGTGGGACGTCGACCTGGAGCGCGGCCTGCGCATGCTGGACCTCGGCGTTCGCACGCACCTCATCACGAGCAACATCGCGCTGCCGCTCCTCGTACGGAACCCCGGCGGCCTGGTCGTGGAGCTCACCGACGGCACGGCCGAGGCGAACCGGGAGATCATGCCCGCGCGCAATCTCTACTACGACCTCGCCAAGAACGCGCCGATCCGCATGGCCTACCTCCTGGGCGAGGAGCTCAGGGACGCGGGCTGCAGCGCGGTGGTGGTCACGCCCGGGTTCATCCGCTCCGAGGAGATGCTCGACGCGTTCGGGCTCACCGAGGAGACCTGGCGCGAGGGCATCGAGCACCAGGAGCACTGGGATCTGTCCGAGACGCCCGTGTACGTGGCGCGTGGCATCGCGGCCCTTGCGGCCGACCCGGACCGCGCGCGCTGGACCACGCAGTCCCTGTCCAGCGGGCAGCTGGCCCGCACGTACGGGGTGACCGACGTGGACGGCAGCCGTCCCGACTTCTGGGCGTTCTACGCGGCGCAGAAGGCGGGGGAGGAGCCGCAGAGCGCGGACTACCGCTGACGGCCGGTCCCGGGCCGTGCATGCGGCGCTACGAGGAGGACGGCCCGCTCCGGCCGTCTTCCTCACGCATGCGTTCGCCTTCCGCGGCCACGGCCACGGCACCGTCTCCCTCACGCACGCCTTCGCCCTCCGCGGCCACGGCACCGTCCTCGTCACGCACGCTTTCGCCTCCCGCGGCCACGGCACCGTCCCCCTCGTACAGCCGCAGCATCTCCCGCGCCCCCGCCACGAACCGCTCCCGCAGCCCGCTCGGCGCCAGGACCTCCACCTCCGGTCCAAGCACGACGAGTTGGGTGTACGCGACATCGGGCGACTCGACGGCCAGCGTCACCGTCACCCACCCTGTCCCATCGGGCTCACCGGCGGTCGCCAGCGCCTCGGCCGCCGCCTGCTTGTCGGTCACGTGCGGAAGCCGCCGTACACCCTGCTCGGAGAGCCGCAGCCGCACCTCGGCCCGCAGGATCGAGCGCGCGAACTCCGCCGCGCGCTCCTCCCAGAACGCGGGCAGATCGAACCTCTCGTCCCGCTCGAAGTGCTCGTCGGCGACGGACACATGGGTGAAGCGCTCGATCCGGTACACCCGGTATCCCGCCTCCGGCACCCGCGCGCACAGGTACCAGACACCGGCCTTCAGGACGAGGCCGTACGGCTCCAACTCCCGTTCCACCTCGGCGTCCTGGCGCCCGTAGCGGGCCCTGAGCGGCCGGTCGTCCCAGACGGCCTCGGCGATCGCGGGGAGCAGCTCGGGCGTCTGCGGCTCGTGGTACCAGCCGGGGGCGTCGAGATGGAAGCGCTGTGCGGCGTTCTGCGAGGCGTCCCGCAGCGAGGGGAGCAGCGCCGCCGACACCTTGAGCCGGGCGGCCGATGCGGTGTCCTCCAGGCCCATCTCGCGCAGCGCGCCCGGCACCCCGGACAGGAACAACGCCTCCGCCTCGCTGCGTGCCAGCCCGGTCAGCCGCGTCCGGTACCCGCCGATCAGCCGGTACCCGCCGAGCCGCCCCCGGTCCGAGTACACGGGGATCCCGGCCTCGGCAAGCGCCTGCGCGTCCCGGGTCACCGTCCGCTCGGACACCTCCAGCTCGCGCGCGAGTTCGGCGGCGGTCATGGACGGGCGGGACTGGAGCAGGAGGACCATCTTGATCAGGCGGGCGGCGCGCATGGGGCTCAGGGTGCCATGCGGACGGCCCGCGGCGGTGCAGCGGCCGTCCGGTGCGGTCGTCCTGTGCAACAGTGCTGCTTCAACTGGCCTTGGGTGCACGCGAGTTCGGCGATGCTCGGCGAGTGCGGCCCATACTGGGGGAAGTGGCGGATGCGTCCGGGGAGGGTGCTCATGCGGGGAGCGTTACTCGGCGGCAGGTTCCGGCTGGCACGGCGGATCGGCAAGGGCGGGATGGGCTCGGTCCGGGAGGCCGTCGACGAGCACATGCAGCGCCCCGTGGCCGTCGAACTCGTCACCGAAGTGCCCGGGATGGACGAGCGCGAGACGGCCGTGCGCTTTCGCCGTGAGTGCGCGCGGTCGCGGAGCTCGCGCGCGAAGTTCGTCGGGGACACGCTGCGGATGGGCGGCCTGACGGGATCCGGCGGCGGATTCGGGATGTACGGGTACATGGCGCCGGAGCAGATCCGCGGCGGCCGGCCGGTCGATCACTGCGCCGACCTGTACGCGCTGGGCTGCGTCCTGCACTTCCTGCTCGCCGGACGTCCGCCCTTCACGGGCACCAACGCGGCCTCGATCGGCCACGCGCAACTGCACGAACCTCTCGTACCCGTACGGCAGTCGGCGCCGCACGTCGCCGAGGGTCCGGACGCCTCCGTCACCGCCCTGATGGCGCGGGAGCCGGCCCACCGGCCGCAGCCGGCGGCCGAGGCGAACGCGCGGGCCGACGAGGAGTACGAGGAGTCCCGCCAGGAACTGGCCGAACTCGACCTGCGCCGCAAGGAGATACGGCACCAGCTGAGCCGGCTGCGTGACCAGCTCGGTGCGGTGCTCCGTACGCCGGGCGATCCCCGTGCTGCCCGCACGGCGGCTCAACTCGCCGATATCCACACCATGCTGACGCTGCTCACCATGGGAGGCGGCGGCACCCCGGCGAGGGACGGCGCCGCCGTACAGCAGCAGTCGTGACCAAAGGCGGCGGCCCGCACCCCTCTCCAGGGAGGGATGCGGGCCGCCGTCGGGCGTCGAGCGGGCTCAGAGGCCGTCGGTCAGCGGGCTCAGAGCCCGTAACGCTCCCGCGCTTCCTTGACCGCGGAGGCCGGCACCTCGCCGCGGCGGGCGAGCTGGGCCAGGGCGGCGACCACGATGGACTCGGCGTCGATGCCGAAGTGGCGACGGGCCGCGTCACGCGTGTCCGAGAGGCCGAAGCCGTCGGCGCCGAGCGAGGTGTAGTCCTGCTCGACCCACTGCGCGATCTGGTCCGGGACTTGGCGCATGTAGTCGCTGACCGCGAGCACCGGGGTGCTGATGCCGTCGAGCGCCTTGCGCAGGTACGGGGTGCGCTCCTCGCCGCGCAGGATGGCGGCGTCCGCCTCCAGGGCGTCACGGCGCAGCTCGGTCCACGAGGTGGCCGACCAGACGTCCGCGGCCACGCCCCACTCCTCGGCGAGCATCTTCTGGGCCTTGAGGGTCCAGTGGATGGCCGTACCGGCGCCGAGCAGCTGGATGCCGGGCGCGTTCGCGGGGACGTTCACACCGGCCGACTCGGCGGTGTTGAAGCGGTACAGGCCGCGCACGATGCCCTCGTCGACGCCCGAGGGCTTCGCGGGCTGCGGCATCGGCTCGTTGTAGACGGTCAGGTAGTAGAAGACGTCCTCGGGGTTCTCCCCGTACATCCTCTTCAGACCGTCCTTGACGATCGCCGAGACCTCGTACGCGAACGCCGGATCGTAGGTGAGCGCCGCCGGGTTGGTGGCCGCGATCATCGGCGAGTGGCCGTCGGCGTGCTGCAGGCCCTCACCGGTCAGGGTCGTACGACCGGCGGTGGCACCGATGAGGAAGCCCTTGCCGAGCTGGTCGGCGAGCTGCCACATCTGGTCGGCCGTGCGCTGCCAGCCGAACATCGAGTAGAAGATGTAGAACGGGATCATCGTCTCGCCGTGCGTGGAGTACGCGGTGGACGCGGCGATGAAGTCGGCCATCGAACCGGCCTCGGTGATCCCCTCGTTGAGGATCTGGCCGTCCTTGGCCTCGCGGTAGTACATCAGCTGGTCGCGGTCGACCGGCTCGTACGTCTGGCCCTTGGGCGAGTAGATGCCGAGCGACGGGAAGAGCGACTCCATACCGAAGGTACGGGCCTCGTCCGGGACGATCGGCACCCAGCGCTTGCCGGTCTCCTTGTCCCGCATCAGGTCCTTGACCAGGCGCACGAACGCCATGGTCGTGGCCACCGACTGCGAGCCGGAGCCCTTGTCGAAGGACGTGAAGGCCTTCTCGGACTGGGCGGGCAGCGCACCGACGGCGTGCATACGACGGGTCGGGGCCGGACCGCCGAGCGCGGCGCGGCGCTCGTGCAGGTAGCGGACCTCGGGGGAGTCGGCGCCCGGGTGGCCGTAGGGCACCTGGCCGTCGGCGAACTGGCTGTCGCTGATGGGCAGTTCGAGAAGGTCACGCATGTTCTTGAACTCGTCGTTCGTGAGCTTCTTCATCTGGTGGTTCGCGTTCTTCGACGCGAAGCCCTCACCGAGGGTGAAGCCCTTGACGGTCTGCGCCAGGATCACGGTCGGCGCGCCCTTGTGGGCGAGCGCGGCCTTGTACGCGGCGTAGACCTTGCGCGGCTCGTGGCCGCCACGCGAGAGGTGGAAGCACTCGAGGATCTTGTCGTCGGAGAGCAGCTTCGCCATCTCGACGAGCGCCGGGTCCTTGCCGAAGAAGTCCTCGCGGATGTACGCGGCGTCACGGGTCTGGTACGTCTGCACCTGGGCGTCCGGCACCTCGCGGATGCGCCGGACCAGGGCGCCCGTGGTGTCGAGCTGGAAGAGCTCGTCCCAGGCGTTGCCCCACAGGGACTTCACGACGTTCCAGCCGGCGCCGCGGAACTGGGCCTCCAGCTCCTGCACGATCTTGAAGTTGGCGCGCACCGGGCCGTCGAGGCGCTGCAGGTTGCAGTTGATGACGAAGGTCAGGTTGTCCAGACCCTCGCGGCTCGCGAGTGCGAGTGCCGCGGTCGACTCGGGCTCGTCCATCTCGCCGTCACCGAGGAACGCCCACACGTGCGACTGCGAGACGTCCTTGATGCCGCGGTTGGTCAGGTAGCGGTTGAAGCGCGCCTGGTAGATCGCGGAGAGCGGGCCGAGACCCATGGAGACCGTCGGGAACTCCCACAGCCACGGCAGACGGCGCGGGTGCGGGTACGACGGGAGGCCCTTGCCGCCGGCCTCCTGGCGGAAGTGGTCGAGATGCGACTCGTCGAGCCGGCCGTCGAGGAACGCGCGGGCGTAGATGCCGGGCGACGCGTGACCCTGGACGTAGATCTGGTCGCCGGAGCCGTCCTGCTCCTTGCCCCGGAAGAAGTGGTTGAAGCCGGTCTCGTACAGCCAGGCCGCGGACGCGAAGGTCGCGATGTGGCCGCCGACGCCGTACTTGCTGCCCCGGGTCACCATCGCGGCCGCGTTCCAGCGGTTCCACGCGGTGATCCTGCGCTCCATCTCCTCGTCGCCGTCCACAGAGGGCTCGGCGGAGGTGGGGATGGTGTTGACGTAATCCGTCTCCAGCAGACGGGGGAGGGCGAGGCCCGCCTCCTCGGCGTGCTGGAGGGTGCGGCGCATCAGGTACTCGGCGCGGTGCGCACCGGCGTGCTCGCTCACCGCGTCCAGGGAAGCCGCCCACTCGGCGGTCTCCTCGGGGTCGCGGTCCGGCAGCTGGTCGAGCTGGCTCGGGAGCTTGCCTACGGGGTCGGTCATGTTCGCCGCCTTCCGGACAGGATCTCCTCCTGTCCGCGCGGCCGGTGGTCGGCCGCGCGTCAGGAGAGACGGGGTGTTGATGGGCCCTGACTGGCAGGACAGGGCGAGGACTGTGTGCAGTCCGCCGTCGAGAGTAAGCGCCTGATCGATGATCGATCAAAGCGTTGAAGGCAAAAACTTCTCGATAACGAGAAGTCGGCACGGGGTGTCAGCTTGACGGGCACGCCGTGCCGGGCATATGGGACATCCGGGGCGCTACTTTGGGGGCGCTCAGGCGCAGTTGAGCAGGTCAGGTCGTATCTCGTGCGCGGCGGCTCACTCGGTGGCAGGCGCCGGAGCGCATCCCAGGACGTGCTGCTTGACCAGCACCCCGATGTCCGGGTCCCGGTTCTTGAACGCCTCGACGAGCGCCTGGTGCTCCTCCGCGTACGACTGCTGCACGGTCCCGAGCCACCGGATCGACAGGGCTGTGAAGACCTCGATCCCGAGGCCCTCCCAGGTGTGCAGCAGCACCGAGTTCCCGGCGGCCCGCACCATCTCCCGGTGGAAGGCCACGGTGTGCCGCACCTGCCCCGTCCCGTCCGCCTCGCGGTCGGCCACGTACAGGGCGGCCACATGAGGCTCCAGGGCCGAGCAGTCCGCCGCCAGCTTCTCGGCCGCGAGCTCCGCGGCGATCTGCTCCAGACCCGCGCGTACGGGGTAGGACTCCTCCAGATCGGCGGCTGAGAGATTCCGCACGCGGACACCCTTGTTGGGCGCCGACTCGATCAGGCGCAGGGACTCCAGCTCGCGCAGCGCCTCGCGTACGGGCGTCTGGCTGACCTCCAGCTCGACGGCGATGCGGCGCTCCACGATCCGCTCGCCGGGCTGCCAGCGACCGCTCACGATGCCTTCCACGATGTGCTCGCGGATCTGCTCGCGCAGCGATTGGACGACAGGCGCGGTCATGCGGTGGCTCCTTCTGCGAGGGCGCGAACCCTGCGTGCGCGGGCTCGACTCCCAAACAATACGGCTGCGCCCCCGCCCGGAAACCTCCGGACGGGGGCACAGATGGCACTGAGTGACGAGCCTTACACGGCGGTCACCCGAAATGAGCCGATCACAGGCCGAGCTCGACCTCGAACTCGCCGGCCTCGAGGATCTGCTTGACCGTGGTCAGGTAGCGGGCGGCGTCCGCGCCGTCCACCAGACGGTGGTCGTACGACAGGGTCAGGAAGACCATGTCGCGGATGGCGATCGTCTCGCCGAGGTCCGGGTGGTTGATGACCACGGGACGCTTGACGGTGGCGCCGATGCCGAGGATGCCGACCTGGTTCGGGGGCACGATGATCGTGTCGAACAGGGCGCCGCGCGAACCGGTGTTGGAGATGGTGAAGGTCGCACCGGACAGCTCGTCCGGGGTGATCTTCGACGCGCGGACCTTGCCGGCGAGGTCGGCCGTGGCCTTGGAGATACCGGCCAGGTTGAGGTCGCCCGCACCCTTGATGACCGGAGTCATCAGACCCTTCTCGGAGTCCACCGCGATACCGATGTTCTCGGTGTCGAAGTAGGTGATGGTGCCCTCGTCCTCGTTGATCCGGGCGTTGACGACCGCGTGGGCCTTCAGCGCCTGGGCAGCGGCCTTGACGAAGAACGGCATCGGGGACAGCTTGACGCCCTCACGGGCGGCGAAGGAGTCCTTGGCCGCGGCGCGCAGCTTCATGATCTTGGTGACATCCACCTCGATCACGGAGGACAGCTGGGCCTGGCCGTGCAGCGCCTTCATCATGTTGTCGCCGATGACCTTGCGCATGCGGGTCATCTTGACGGTCTGACCACGCAGCTCGGAGGCCTGGATGGCCGGAGCCTTCGCGGCGGCCGGAGCAGCGGCGGCGGGAGCGGCAGCGGCCGGAGCGGCGGCCTTCGCGGCCTCCGCGGCGGCGATGACGTCCTGCTTGCGGATACGGCCGCCGACGCCGGTGCCCTTGACCGAGGAGAGGTCCACACCGTTCTCGGAGGCGAGCTTGCGCACCAGCGGGGTGACGTACGCACCGTCGTCGGCGGGCTGGACGGCGGCGGGCGCGGCCGGAGCCGGAGCGGCCGGAGCCACGGGCGCGGGCGCCGGAGCGGCCGGAGCCGGGGCGGCGGCCTGCGGGGCCGGGGCAGCGGGAGCCGGGGCGGCAGCCGGAGCCGGAGCCGGAGCGGCGGGCGCCGGAGCCGGGGCGGCGGGCGCCGGAGCCGGGGCGGCGGGGGCGGCCGGGGCAGCCGGAGCGGCACCCGGTGCACCGATGACGGCGAGCTTGGCGCCGACCTCGGCGGTCTCGTCCTCACCGACCGTGATCTCGAGCAGCACACCGGCGACCGGCGACGGGATCTCGGTGTCGACCTTGTCCGTGGAGACCTCGAGCAGTGGCTCGTCGGCCTCGACGGACTCGCCGACCTCCTTGAGCCAGCGGGTCACGGTGCCCTCGGTGACCGACTCGCCCAGGGCGGGCAGGGTCACGTCGGTGCCCGTGGCGCCACCGGCCGGCGCGGCGGCGGGAGCGGCCGGAGCCGGAGCGGCGGGGGCCTCGGCCTGCGGGGCCGGAGCCTCCTGGGCCGGGGCGGGCGCGGCGGGAGCCTCGGCCTGAGCCGGGGCGGGGGCGGCAGCGGGGGCGCCGCTGCCGTCGTCGATCAGGGCCAGCTCGGCGCCGACCTCGACCGTCTCGTCCTCGGCGACCTTGATGGACGCGAGGATGCCCGCGGCAGGCGAGGGGATCTCGGTGTCGACCTTGTCGGTCGACACCTCGAGCAGCGGCTCGTCGGCCTCGACGCGCTCGCCCTCGGCCTTCAGCCAACGGGTGACAGTGCCCTCGGTGACGCTCTCGCCGAGCGCCGGAAGGGTTACGGAAACCGCCATGGTTTCTGTTGCTCCTTACGAAATTGCGGAAGTTTGGGGAGCCCCGAGGGCTGTTAGTCGTGGGAGTGCAGCGGCTTGCCGGCCAGCGCCAGGTGAGCCTCGCCGAGCGCCTCGTTCTGCGTCGGGTGCGCGTGGATCAGCTGCGCGACCTCGGCCGGCAGGGCCTCCCAGTTGTAGATCAGCTGCGCTTCGCCGACCTGCTCGCCCATACGGTCACCGACCATGTGGACACCGACGACGGCACCGTCCTTGACCTGGACCAGCTTGATCTCACCGGCGGTCTTGAGGATCTTGGACTTGCCGTTGCCCGCCAGGTTGTACTTGAGGGCGACGACCTTGTCCGCGCCGTAGATCTCCTTGGCCTTGGCCTCGGTGATACCGACGGAAGCGACCTCCGGGTGGCAGTACGTCACGCGCGGCACACCGTCGTAGTCGATCGGGACGACCTTCATCCCGGCAAGACGCTCCGCCACCAGGATGCCCTCGGCGAAGCCGACGTGCGCGAGCTGGAGGGTCGGGACGAGGTCACCGACGGCCGAGATGGTCGGCACGTTGGTCTGCATGTACTCGTCGACGAGGACGTAGCCGCGGTCCATCGCGACGCCCTGCTCCTCGTACCCCAGGCCCTGCGAGACCGGGCCGCGGCCGATGGCGACCAGGAGGACCTCGGCCTCGAAGGTCTTGCCGTCGGCGAGGGTGACCTTGACGCCGTTCTGGGTGTACTCGGCCGACTGGAAGAAGGTGCCGAGGTTGAACTTGATGCCGCGCTTGCGGAAGGCGCGCTCCAGGATCTTGGAGCTGTTCACGTCCTCGACCGGGACGAGGTTCTTGAGGCCCTCGATCACGGTGACGTCGGTGCCGAAGGACTTCCACGCCGAGGCGAACTCGACGCCGATGACGCCGCCGCCCAGGATGATCGCGGACTCCGGGACGCGGTCGAGCACGAGCGCGTGGTCCGAGGAGATGATGCGGTTGCCGTCGATCTCCAGACCCGGCAGCGACTTCGGCACGGAGCCGGTCGCCAGAAGAATGTGGCGGCCCTGGATGCGCTGGCCGTTCACGTCCACCGAGGTGGGCGACGACAGGCGGCCCTCACCCTCGATGTACGTCACCTTGCGGGAGGCGACGAGACCCTGCAGGCCCTTGTACAGGCCGGAGATCACGTCGTCCTTGTACTTGTGGACGGCCGCGATGTCGATGCCCTCGAAAGTGGACTTGACACCGAACTGCGCGCTCTCGCGCGTCTGGTCCGCGACCTCACCGGCGTGCAGCAGCGCCTTGGTGGGGATGCAGCCGTTGTGCAGGCAGGTGCCGCCGAGCTTGTTCTTCTCGATCAGGGCGACGTCCAGACCAAGCTGAGAGGCGCGCAGCGCCGCGGCGTATCCGCCGCTACCGCCGCCGAGGATCACTAGGTCGAAAACGGTGCTGGCGTCGTTCGCCACGTCACGTCCTCCATGCATGTGCGCCGTACGCCGGTCCTCACTGACCGCGCGGCGGCTTGGTGTTCGGCCGCTTGTACCTTCGGCCCTGTGGTGGGGGCCCTGTCCTGCCACAGGCCATCTTCGCACTTGTCGGCGGGCGGTGGGACGTCGGGCCACAGTGCAAGACGTTTGATCGATCACAGAGCAAGGTCACCGCAGCGTATGCCGCCGCGGATTTCGTCCAGGGCGAAATCCCCGGAGTGCGCGGGATCGAGGTCCCGGGCCATACGAACGGCCCCGGGCACTGAGCCCGGGGCCGTTGGTCACTCACGTCGTACGGAGCGTCAGCCGAGGTCGCCCGCGGCCGTGCGCTCGGCCAGCGCGACCAGGGTGCGCACCGCCGTACCCGTGCCGCCCTTGGGGGTGTAGCCGAACGGCGCGCCCTCGTTGAAGGCCGGGCCCGCGATGTCCAGGTGCGCCCAGGTGATGCCCTCGCCCACGAACTCGCGCAGGAACAGGCCGGCCACCAGGCCGCCGCCCATCCGCTCGCCCATGTTGGCGATGTCGGCGGTCGACGAGTCCATGCCCTTGACCAGGTGCTCGGGCAGCGGCATCGGCCAGGCCGGCTCGCCGGACGCCTCGGCGATCTCGTACAGGGACGTACGGAACGCGTCGTCGTTGGCCATGATGCCGAAGGTGCGCGAGCCGAGCGCGACCATCATCGCGCCGGTCAGCGTCGCCACGTCGACGATCGCGTCGGGCTTGTCCTCGGAGGCCTTGGCGATCGCGTCGGCCAGGACAAGCCGGCCCTCGGCGTCGGTGTTCAGGACCTCGACGGTCTTGCCCGAGTACATGCGCAGGACGTCGCCGGGGCGGGTGGCCGAGCCGGACGGCATGTTCTCGGCGAGCGCCAGCCAGCCGGTGACGTTTACCTCGAGGCCCAGGCGCGCGGCGGCGACGACGGCGGCGAAGACCGCGGCGGCGCCACTCATGTCGCACTTCATCGTCTCGTTGTGACCGGCCGGCTTCAGGGAGATGCCGCCCGAGTCGTACGTGATGCCCTTGCCGACGAAGGCCAGGTGCTTCTTCGCCTTGGCGTGCGAGTACGAGAGCTTCACCAGGCGCGGCGGGGACTGCGAACCGGCGCCGACGCCCAGGATGCCGCCGTAGCCGCCCTTGGTGAGCGCCTTCTCGTCGAGCACCTGCACCTTGATGCCGTGCTCCTTGGCCGCGGCCTGGGCGACGGCGGCGAAGGCCTCCGGGTTGAGGTCGTTCGGCGGGGTGTTGATCAGGTCGCGGGCGCGGTTGAGCTCCTCGGCCACGGCGGTGGCGCGCTCGATCGCGGCCTTGGCGGCCTTGTCACGCGGCTTCGTGCCGAGGATCACGGCGTCGCCGAGGGGGCCCTTGGCGTCCTTGGCCTTGGCGGCCTTGCCGTTGCCGTTCTCCTTGTACGCGTCGAAGGAGTACGCGCCGAGCAGCACGCCCTCGCCGATCGCCTGGACCTCGTCGGCGCTGTCGACGGGCAGCGCGAACGCGGCCTTCTTCGTGCCGGACAGGGCGCGGGCGGCGGCGCCGGCCGCGCGGCGCAGCGCCTCCGTGCCGAAGGACTCGTCCTTCTCCGGCACCGCGCCGAGGCCGACGGCCAGGACGAGCGGGGCCTTCACGCCGTCGGGCGCGGGAAGCTTGGTGACCTCGCCCTCGCCGCCCGAGGCGCCGAGGGTCTCGAGGACGGTGGCGAGCTTGCCGCCGAAGGCCTTCTCTACGGCGTCGGCGCCCGGGGCGACGACGGGGCCCTTGTCGCCCTTGGCGACTCCGACGACGAGCGCGTCGGCCTTGAGGCCGGCCGCGGCGGCGGTGCTGAGAGTCAGAGCAGTCACTGTGGTGAGTTCTCGCTTCCGTCTTCCGATATGCGTCTGTTGGGGTGTGTCCCGAGCCGAGCCTACGCTTGCGCGCGGGTACGGGGACCGCTCAGCCCAGCGTGAACGCGATCAGCGCCGCGGTCACGGCCGTCTCGGCCACCGCGCCGAACACATCCCCGGTGATCCCGCCGAACCGCCGCACGCATCGGCGCAGCAGCACCTCGCCCGCCACCAGCGCGGCCGCCACCGCGCACACACCGTGCAGCACACCGACCGTGCCGTAGCCGGCCCAGCCCGCGAGGCACATGACGGCCGCGGTCAGCGGTACCGCGGGGCGCAGCGGCACGGTCCCCGCGACCGCCGCGCCGAGCCCCTCGGGCCGCGCCGCCGGTACGGACGGGCGCGAGGCGAGGGTCAGGGCCGTGCGGCCCGCGACATGGGCCACGGCCGCGGCCACCGCTCCGTAGGCCCAGCCGCCCTCCTCGTACAGCTGGAAGTACACCGCGACCTGCGCGAGCAGGACGAAGAGCAGCGTCACCACGCCGAACGGGCCGATGTCCGAGCGCTTCATGATCGTGAGCGCCTCGTCGGCCGGCTTGCCGCTGCCGAGCCCGTCCGCCGTGTCCGCGAGGCCGTCCAGGTGCAGTGCCCGGGTGAGCAGCGCGGGGACGGCCGCGGTCGCGACGGCGGCGAGCAGCGGGCCCGCGCCCAGGAGGGACAGCAGGGCGCCGGCCGCCGCCGAGCACAGGCCGACGACCAGGCCCGCGAGCGGCGCGCACAGCATTCCGGCGCGCGCGGCGGACCGGTCCCAGCGCCCGACCCGTACGGGAAGCACGGTGAGGGTGCCGAACGCGAAGCGGAGGCCGTCGGGGAAGCGGGCGGGGTCCTGTGGAGTCACCGCGGCAGGCTAACCGCCGCCCGTACGCGTAAATTTGCGCATACGTCTGGAAAGCGGCGCATATCGGGACAGTCAGGGAGGGCGTGGCGTGGGTCACTGGTGGTACCGGAACATTCTCGAACCGGGGAAGCTGCCACTGCTGCTCGCGCTGCTCTCCTTCGTCCTGTCGTTCCTGGTGACGCGCATCATCACGCGGATGATCCGGGCCGGCAAAGGCCCGTTCGGGAACGTGAAGGCCGGCGATCTGCACATCCACCACGTCGTGCCCGGCATCATCCTGACGATCATCGGTGGGTTCGGCGCGGTCGCGGCGGGCCGGCACAGCTTCGGCTCACTGGCCTCCGCCGTCATCTTCGGCCTGGGTGCGGGCCTGGTCCTGGACGAGTTCGCGCTGATCCTGCACCTCGACGACGTGTACTGGAGCGAGGCGGGCCGCAAGAGCGTCGAGATCGTCGTCCTGACCGCGGCCCTCGTGGCCCTGGTGCTCGGCGGCTTCCTGCCGTTCGGCGTCAACGAGCTCACCGACGAGGAGCGGCACAGCCGGGTCTTCGTCGTGATGAACACCGCCACGAACTTCTTCTTCGCCCTCATCGCACTCGCCAAGGGAAAACCGCGGATGGCGCTGTTCGGGATCGTGGTGCCGTTCGTGGCGATCTTCGGCGGTGTACGCCTCGCGCGCCCCGGTTCGCCCTGGTGGAAGCTCTTCTACAAGAACCGGCCGCGGGCCCGCTCGAAGGGCGGCCTGCGTGCGTACCACCACGACCGCCGCTGGTCGAAGCCGCGGCGGAAGGTTCAGGAGCTGCTCGGCGGCCGTTTCGACCCGGATCCGCGGCGCGGCTCGGTGGTCGATCCCGATCCCGCGCCCGGCCCGGACCACCTGCCCGAGCGGCGGCGCTGACGCAGCGCGGAGACGCCGCACAGGAGCAGCACCGCGACGATCGCCGCGAGGTGCTCACGGCCCGCGAGGTTGTCGTCGATCACCGTTTCGCCGACCATCGCGCCGATCACCAGGGCCATCGTGAACCAGGCCCGGTAGCGCCAGCACACATAGACAGCGAGCCCCACCACCGCCGCCGAGGGGCCGGTGTCGACCACCTGGGCGTCCGAGGCGGGCAGCCCGAGCGGCCGGTCCTCGCCGAGCCAGATCCCGAACCGCGCGTACAGCGTCCCGGCCAGCGTGGCCACGTATCCGATGACGAGCATCCGCCACCAGCCGAGCGTGATCTCGGCGATCCCGAAGACCAGCAGGATCTGGCCGAGCGCGCCCCAGACCGGCAGATCGAGCGCCGGTACGAATAGGGAGAGGGGAGTGCGCAGCAGGGCGAGCCACAGCGGCTCCTCGGCGCGCACAGAGCCGAGGTTCTGGACGAACTGGTAGCCCCACTCCTGGTTCTGGACGTACTGCATCAGCGCGGTGAGGCAGACCGCGGTGAGCGTCACGGGGATCGCGCGCCACTTCCTCTCGGCGATCCCGTCGCGCACGGCCCGGTACAGCGGACCCCACTCCGCCTTCACCGGGTTCACCGCTGCGACTCCAGGTGGCGCCGGTGCACCCACTTGGGCAGCCCGGGTGCTTCGAGGAACCCTTCCGCACGGGCCGCCGCGACCCCGATCCGCAGCAGGTCGCCGCTCTTCTCGAAGAGCAGGAACCGCGGCTCCCAGATCGGCCGGTACTTCGCGTTCGCGCGGTAGAGCGACTCGATCTGCCACCAGCGCGAGCAGAAGCTGAGCAGCGAACGCCACAGCCGCAGTACGGGCCCCGCGCCGAGCCGCGCGCCGCGCTCGAAGACCGAGCGGAACATCGCGAAGTTCAGGGAGACCTGCGTGATGCCGACCTCGCGCGAGCGCCTGAGCAGTTCGATGACCATGAACTCCATCAGGCCGTTGTCCGCGTCCCGGTCACGCCGCATCAGATCCAGGGACAGGCCGGTCGGACCCCAGGGCACGAAGGACTGCAGGGCCCGCAACTCGCCCTCGCCATCGGCGCATTCGACCATCACACACCACCCGTCCTGCGGATCACCGAGCCGCCCGAGCGCCATCGAGAAGCCGCGCTCGGTTGCGCCGTCACGCCAGTCATCGGCTCGTTGCAGCAGATACGTGAGCTCCTCGGCCGGAATGTCCTCGTGCCGCCGGATCCGGACCCGGTAGCCGGCGCGCTGGACGCGGTTGTGGGCCTGGCGGACGGTCCGCATGGCGCGGCCCTCCAGCGTGAACTCGTCGGTTTCGACGAGCGCCTCGTCGCCCAGCTCCAGCGCGTCCAGGCCGTGCCGCGCATAGATCGTGCCGCCCTCCTCGCTCGCCCCGATCACGGCCGGCGCCCAGCCGTGTTCGCGTGCCTCGGCGAGCCACGGCTCGATCGCGCCCGGCCAGGCCTCGGGGTCGCCGAGCGGATCGCCGGAGGCGAGCGAGACCCCGCCGACGACGCGGTAGGTGACCGCCGCCTTGCCGCTCGGGGACCACACCACGCTCTTGTCGCGGCGCAGCGCGAAGTAGCCGAGAGAGTCGCGTTCGCCCTGCCGGTCGAGCAGTTCGCGCAGCCGCTTCTCGTCGTCCTCGGTCAGCGGGTCCACCGCGCGGCGCGAGCGGAACGCGGCGTACAGGACCGCGAGCAGCAGGCCCGTGCTCAGGACGTTGATGGAGACGTCCACCCACCCGGGCGTGGCGATCGTCGGATGCGATTCATCGGCGGCGAGCGAGACGAGGCGGACGGTGCCGTACCGCCAGCGCTCGGCGAACCCGGCCTTGGTGCCCTGGTCGGTGACGGTGACCAGGAGCGCGGCGAGCAGCGAGGTGACGAGCAGCCCGCCCGCGCCGACGAGCGCCGCGAGCTTCGGGTTGGCGCGGTCGCCCTTCGCGTAGAACTCCTTGCGGCCGATCACGAGGGCGCCGACGAAGGTGGCGGTCAGGCCGAGCGAGACCCAGTTCTGCGGATGGCGGCGGATCTCGGGGAAGAGCATCGCGAAGGCGAAAAGGACCAGGAACGAGCCGCTGAGCACGGAGTTGAGGATCCACGCCGCGCGCTTGCGCCGCCGCATCGTCACCGCGAGGAAGAGCGTGAACAGACCCGAGGCGAAGCCCGCGGTCAGCAGATACGGGGTGAAGAAGTCGGCGGTGTTGTGCCGCCGCAGGTCCTGGGCGAACGAGACCCAGAAGGCGCTGAGGAAGTTCAGGAACGCGATGCCCCGCAGGTACCAGACGGCGAAGGCCGCCGCCCGTCTGCGATGTGCCGCCGCCCGCAGTTCGGCGGCGGCTCCTTGCTCACGTCCGGCCTCTCCCATGAAACCCGATCCTATGGGGCGAATCGGGCAATGCGGAGTCAGGGAGCGCCATACGGCTCAGGTGCGGCAAGTGCCGTAGTGGTGGCGGTGACGGATCCTCAGGCGGCGGGCTCGGGATCGGTGTTGACGTCGTCGGCCGCCTCGAGGCCGTCGTCGCCGGGCTTCTCGTCGATCACCGGCAGCTCCGCCGCCAGCGCCGCCGCCGCGCGGACCATTGGCAGGGCGAGCAGCGCGCCCGTGCCCTCGCCCGCCGTCACGCCGTGCGCGAGCAGCGGCTCCAGGGCCAGCCGGTCGAAGGCCTTGGCCTGGCCGGGCTCGCCGCTGGTCTGTCCGGCCAGCCACCAGTCCGGCGCGCGGAACGCGATGCGCTGGGCGACCAGGGCGCAGGCCGCCGAGACCACGCCGTCGAGCATCACGGGCGTGTGCCGGACCGCGCTCTGCAGCAGGAAGCCGGTGATCGCGGCGAGGTCCGCGCCGCCGACGGTGCGCAGGAGCTCCAGCTGGTCGCCGAGCACGGGCCGCGCCCGGCGCAGTGCGTCACGGATCGCGGCGCACTTGCGCATCCACGCCAGGTCGTCGATCGGGCGCCCGCCGCGCCCGGTCACCACCGAGGCGTCGGTGCCGCACAGGGCGGCGACCAGGACCGAGGCCGGGGTCGTGCCGCCCACGCTGAGGTCGCCGAGCACCACGAGATCCGTACCCGCGTCGGCCTCTTCGTCGGCGATCGCCATACCGGTACGGAAGGCCACCTCGGCCTCCTCGGCGGTGAGCGCGTCCTCGATGTCGATACGGCCCGACCCGCGGCGCACCCGGTGGCCGCCGACCTCCGCCGGCAGCTCCTCGGGGTCGCAGTCCAGCGCCATGTCCACCACGCGCACCGGCACCTCGGCATGGCGCGCGAGCACGGCGACCGGGCTCGAACCGTCGAGCACCGCGCGGACGAGCTGCTGCGCGCTGCCGGCCGGCCGCGCGGAGACGCCGAGTGAGGCCACGCCGTGATCGCCCGCGAACAGCAGCACCTTCGGCTGCCGCACGGGCCGTACCGGCACGGAGCCCTGGGCCGCGGCGAGCCACTCGCCGAGCTCGTCGAGCCGGCCGAGCGCGCCGGGCGGCAGGGCGAGACGGCCGCGACGCTCTTCGGCGTCCCGGCGCACGCCCCCGTCGGGGCGCTCGATCAGATCGGCGAAGTCATCGAGATTCAGCGCGCTCATGAGGCTGAACGTTACCGGGGGCCGAGGCGGGGTCCAGGGGTGGCCCGGGAGTTGCGGGAGCGCCCGGGCCGACACCTCCGCCACGTCCGCCTGACGCCTCGTCAGCCCCAATGGACGCATAGTTACGCCATGTGAAGCACTGACTCCGGAGCGTCATTGCGCAGAGAGGGGGGATCCCTTACGTTCCGGTTTGAGTCGGATTGTCGTACAGCAGCGCCCCGTACAAGACCCCGTACCAGAGGAGCCCGCTTCCGTGACGCAGACCGTCATCGGCGTCAGCCCGTTCGGTGAGCCGAACGCGCGTCTCGCCGCCGCCGTCTCCCGAGCCGGCGGACTCGGTGTCCTGGACCTCGGCAGCGGCGGGCGCAGGGCCCGCGAGGCCCTCACGCTCGCCCGCCAGTGGGCGCCCGGCGCCTTCGGCGTCCGCATCGGCGCCGACTGCGCCCTCGACCCCGACGAGCTGCGCGACACCGCGGGCCCGCACACCGTCCTGCTCGCCCCCGATGCCCCCTTCGAGGTCGGCCAGGTCCCCGCGGCCACCGTCCTCGTCGAGGTGCGCAGCGCCGCCGAGGCCGAGCGCGCGGTGCGTGACGGTGCGTCGGGTCTGGTCGTACGGGGCAGTGAATGCGGCGGTCCCTGCGGGGAGTTGTCGACGTTCGTCCTGCTGCAGCGCGTGCTCGCCGTCGTCGGAGACACCGTGCCCGTCTGGGCCTACGGCGGCATCGGCCCGCACACCGCGGCCGCCGCCGTCCTCGCGGGCGCCAAGGGCGTGGTGCTCGACGTCCAGCTCGCGCTCCTCGAAGAGTGCGAGGGGGAGCTGCCGCCGGCGGTCGGCGCGTTCCTGCGCACGGCGGACGGCTCCGAGACCGTGCTCGTCGCCGGTCACCGCGTACTCGACCGGCGCCGCCCCGGACTGCCCGAGGCGCTGCGCGCGGACCTTCTCCCGCTCGGCCAGGACGCCTTCCTCGCGGCCCGGTTCGCCCAGAAGTACGGAACGGTCCGGGCCACCCTGGACGCCCTCGGCCAGGGCATCGACGAGGCGCTCGCGCTCGACGGCGACGCCCTGCGCGGCGGCTCCGCGATGTGCCGCGCGCTCGGCACGCCGCTGCCTGTCGCCCAGGGTCCGATGACCCGGGTCAGCGACCAGGCCCGGTTCGCCGCGGCCGTCGCGGACGGCGGCGGCCTCCCGTTCATCGCCCTCGCCCTCGCGGGCCGCGAGCAGACCCGCACCATGCTGGAGCAGACCCGCGCCGCACTCGGCGACCGCTCCTGGGGCGTCGGCATCCTCGGCTTCGCGCCCGAGGAAGTACGTACGGCCCAGCTCGAAGCCGTACGGGAACTGCGCCCCAGCCATGTCGTCATCGCCGGCGGACGCCCCTCGCAGGCCGCCGCGCTCGAAGCCGACGGCATCGTCACCTTCCTGCATGTGCCCTCGCCCGGACTGCTCGGGCAGTTCCTCGCGGCGGGCGCGCGGCGCTTCGTCTTCGAGGGCGCCGAGTGCGGCGGGCACATCGGGCCGCGCAACAGCTTCCCGCTCTGGGAGGCCCAACTCGCCGTCCTGGAGGACTTCCTGGCCGGCGGCGACCTGGACCCGGCCGAGGTGCAGGTCCTGTTCGCGGGCGGCATCCACGACGAGCGCTCCGCCGCGATGGTGGCCGCGCTCGCCGCGCCGCTCACCGCGAAGGGCGTCGCCACCGGGGTCCTGATGGGCACCGCCTACCTCTTCACCGAGGAGGCCGTGGCCTGCGGTGCGATCCGGCCGCTGTTCCAGCAGGCCGTCCTGGACGCCGAGTCCACCGAGCTCCTGCACACGGCGCCCGGCCACGCCACCCGCTGTGTCCCCAGCGCCTTCACGGCCGCCTACCAGTCGTACAAGGACGAGCTCCGCGAGCAGGGGGTGCCCGACCGGCAGGCCTGGGAGGAGCTGGAGCGCCTCAACGTCGGCCGCCTTCGCATCGCCAGCAAGGGCATCGAGCGGATCGGCGACGAACTCGTCGACGTGGACGAGGAACGCCAGCTCGCCGACGGCATGTTCATGGCCGGCGAGGTCGCGGTCCTGCGCGGCGCGACCACCACGGTCGCCGAACTGCACCACGGGGTCGCCGACCGCGCGGCCGACTTCTACGCGAGGCGCGCCGCCGATCTGCGTACGCCTCCCCGGTCCGTGCGGGAGCCCGTGCCCGACGCCCTCGACATCGCCGTCGTCGGCATGTCCGCGATGTTCCCCGGCGCCGGAGACCTCGACGCCTTCTGGGCGCAGATCCTCGCCGGCGAGGACGCCGTCACCGAGGTCCCCGCCGACCGCTGGGACCCCGCGCTGCACTACGGAGAGGACGCCGAGGCGCACGACGTCTCCGCCTCCAAGTGGGGCGGCTTCCTGCCGCGGATCCCCTTCGACCCGCTGGCGTACGGGATTCCGCCGGCTTCGCTCGCCAGCATCGAGCCGGTCCAGCTGCTCGCGCTCGAAGCCGCGCGCCGGGCCCTGAAGGACGCCGGGCTCGACCGCAAGGACTTCCCGCGTGAACGCACCTGCGTGGTCTTCGGCGCGGAGGCCGGCAGCGACACCTCCAACGCCACCACCCTGCGTACGGTCCTGCCGTCCTACCTGGGGCGGCTCCCGGAGGGCATCGAGCAGCAGCTCCCGAAGCTGACCGAGGACTCCTTCCCGGGCCTTCTGTCCAACGTCATCTCCGGCCGTATCGCCAACCGCCTCGACCTCGGCGGCGCCAACTTCACCGTCGACGCGGCCTGCGCCTCCTCGCTCACCGCCGTCGACGTGGCCTGCAAGGAGCTCGTCTCCGGCGCCGCCGACGTCGCACTGTGCGGCGGCGCGGACCTGCACAACGGCATCAACGACTTCCTGCTCTTCTCCTCCGTGCACGCCCTGTCCAGGACCGGCCGCTGCAAGCCCTTCGCCGCCGACGCGGACGGCATCGCGCTCGGTGAGGGCGTGGCCTGCGTGGTGCTCAAGCGGCGCGTGGACGCCGAACGGGACGGCGACCGGATCTACGCCGTCATCAAGGGCGTCGGCGCCGCAAGCGACGGCCGCTCCCTCGGCCTCACCGCGCCCCGCCCCGAAGGCCAGCGCGCCGCCCTGGAACGCGCCTACGCCCAGGCCCGTATCTCGCCCGCGGACGTCGGTCTGGTCGAGGCGCACGGCACCGGCACGGTCGTCGGCGACCGCACCGAACTCACCGTCCTGTCCCAGATGTTCGCCGAGGCGGGCGCACAGCCCGGCGCCTGCGTGGTCGGCTCGGTGAAATCGCAGATCGGGCACACCAAGTGCGCCGCCGGACTCGCCGGCCTCATCAAGACCGCGCTCGCCCTGCACACCGGGGTGCGCCCGCCCACCCTGCACGTCACCGAGCCCAACCCCGCCTGGTCCGAGGCGGACAGCCCGTTCGCCTTCCACGGGCGGGCTCTGCCCTGGGCCGAGCCGCCCGCGCGCCGGGCCGCGGGCGTCAGCGCGTTCGGCTTCGGCGGCACCAACTTCCACGTCGTGCTCCAGGCGTACGAGGGCGGGGTCCCGCCCCGCCAGGGCAGCGCGCAGTGGCCCGCCGAACTCTTCGTCTTCCGCACCCGCGAGGCCGCCGAGGAGCTTCTCGCCCTCGCCGAGACCGGTGCCTGGCGCCTGCGCGACCTGGCCCTCTCCGCGGCCCGCCGCGCGGAGACCGGCGCCCGCACCTCCTTCGGCGCGGTGGTCGCGGACTCGACCGGCCAACTCCTCTCCTCCGTACGGGACTTGCTGGACGGCAAGCGCGCGGCCGGCGTCTTCCCGGCCGAAGGGGAGCTGGGCGACGGCAAGGTCGCCTTCCTCTTCCCCGGGCAGGGCAGCCAGCGGCCCGGGATGCTCGCCGAGGTGTTCGCCGCCTTCCCCGGCACCCAGCGGCACCTGGCCGGCGCACCGGCGTCCGTGATCTTCCCGCCCGCCGCGTTCAGCGACGCCGAGCGCACCGCCCAGCGGGCCCGCCTCACCGACACCCGCAACGCGCAGCCCGCACTCGGCGCCGTCTCGCTCGCCGCGTACGACGTCCTGACCCTCGCGGGCGTACGGCCCGACATGGCCGCCGGGCACTCGTACGGCGAACTCGTCGCCCTGTGCGCCGCGGGCAGCATCGACCCCACCGCGCTCGCCGGGCTCAGCCGGGCCCGCGCCGAGGCGATCCTGGCCGCCACCGGCGACGACCCCGGGACCATGGCCGCCGTCGTGGCCTCCGCCGAGGAGGCCGGACGCGTCATCGTCGAGGCCGGGCTCGCGGACCAGGTGGTCGCCGCGAACCACAACGCACCCAAGCAGACGGTCATTTCGGGCCCCACGGCCGCCGTCGCCCAGGCCGTCGAGGCGCTGACCGCCGCCGGGTTCACCGCCCGCAAGCTGCCCGTCGCCTGCGCCTTCCACAGCCCGCTGGTCGCCCGCGCCGTCCCGCGCTTCTCGTCCGCGCTCGCCGGATACGCGGTGCGCACCCCCGAGTTCCCGGTCTGGGCCAACCGCACGGGCACGCGCTACGGCACCTCGCCTGCCGACGTACGGGTCCACCTCGCCGAGCAGATCGGCGCACCGGTCCGCTTCGCCGAGCAGATCGAGGCCATGTACGACGCCGGGGCCCGGGTCTTCGTCGAGGCCGGGCCCGGCACCGTGCTCACCGGGCTTGTCGGCCAGATCCTCGGCGACCGGCCGCACACGGCCGTGCCGTTCGAGCCGCGGCCCGACGCCGGTCTGCGCGGTCATCTCGAAGCCCTCGCCCGGCTGTTCGCGGCCGGGGTGCAGGTCACGGCGACGCCGCTGTGCGCGGGACGCGACGCGGTGCTCGCTGCACGCGGAGCCGAACCCAAGCGGCCCGGCTGGACGGTCGACGGCCATCTGGTCCGTACCGCCGACGGCAGCCCGCTGCCGGGGGCGCTGCGGCCGGCCCGACGGATTTCCCTGGAGACGCGGATGAGCACGGAGTGGAGGGGTGCCGGGATGACGGACGAGCGCGAGGCCATGCTGCGGGAGTTCCTGCGCAACAGCCGGGAGATGGTGGCGGCGCAGCGGGATGTGCTCCTTACGTATTTCGGTGGGCCGTCCGGGGCCACGGTCCCGCCGGTGAACCTGCCTGTTCTGGAGGCGGCGGTGGTCGACGCGGCGGTCGTCGAGGCGACGGTCGTCGAGGAGGCTGCTGCTCCGGCCGCAGCCCCGGCGCCCGCGGCTCCTGCTGCGCCTCAGGTGGATGTGCTGGGCACGGTGCTTGCGGTGATCGCTGAGCGGACCGGTTATCCGGTGGAGATGATCGAGCCGGATCTGGATCTGGAAGCGGATCTGAGTGTCGATTCGATCAAGCGGACGGAGATTGCTGGGGAGTTGGGCCGTCAGCTGCTCGGGTCGGGTGTGGATCTGCGGTCGCTGCCGGATGCGGAGCTGGAGGAACTGACCCGCGCGCGTACGGCCGCGGGGATTGCGGAGTGGCTGCGGCCCCGCGTGGATGCGGTGGCGCCGGCAGTGTCCGCGCCGGTCGCCGTGTCCGCCCCGGCTGGGGTCTCCGCCTCGGCCGCGGGGTCTGTCCCGGCTGCCGCGTCGGCGCCCGCGGCTGCTGCTCCCGCCTCTCAGGTGGACGTCCTTGGCACGGTGCTTGCGGTGATCGCTGAGCGGACGGGTTATCCGGTGGAGATGATCGAGCCGGATCTGGATCTGGAAGCGGATCTGAGTGTGGACTCGATCAAGCGGACGGAGATTGCTGGGGAGTTGGGGCGTCAGCTGCTCGGGTCGGGTGTGGATCTGCGGTCGCTGCCGGATGCGGAGCTGGAGGAACTGACCCGCGCGCGTACGGCCGCGGGCATCGCGGAGTGGCTGACGGTACGGGGCAGGGGTGGGGCCGCCGCGACCGATGAGCCGGTGCCCGCCCAGGTGGCCACGACCGCGCAGGCCGCCGACGCCGCTGTTGGAGCCCAGGCCGCCATGAACGCCCGGGCCGCTACGACCGCCGAGGTCGCCGCGAACGCCCAGTCCGCCACGATCGCCGTGAGCGCGGACGCCGCCGCAACCGGCCTGACGGGTAACGCGGGTGAGACGGCCGGCCAGTCGGCCACCGGCCTCCTCGCCGGAAACCCCGCCGACGACCCCGCCTGGATCGGCCGCGCGCTCGACGCGGACGCGGTACGCCAGGTCCCCGGCGCCCTCGCCGACCCGGCCGCCAACGGACCGGCCCCCATGGAGCCCACCGTCACGGCTTGGGACGCTCCGACCCCGCACCTCCCGGCCGACACCGAGCTGCGCGCGCCGCACGGGACCACGAGCGCCGCCACCGCGCCCGCTCAGCCGCAGGACGCCACGCCCGTACGGCCGCAAGACCCCACCCCCGTACGGGATTCCGAGCCGGCCCCCGTACAGGCAGCCGAACCCCAGCCGACGCCGGAACCCGCACCTGCGGCACCCGAGCCCGAGCCCGTGCTCACCATCGCCGCCCCCAAGCGCTATCTCCTCACCCCCACTCCCCTGGACCCGGCCCCCGCCCCGGGCGCCGTCGCCGCGCAGGATCTGCGCGGGAAGCGGTTCGTGCTCGTCGGGGACGGGACGCCCGTCGCGCAGGCGCTGGTCACGCGGCTCACGGTGCTCGGCGCCATCGCCTCCCGTATCGGGGACGACCTCGAAGGGCACCAGGGCGCCGTCGACGGACTGATCCACGTCGGCGCGCTCGCCGACAGCGGCGAACCCGTACTGCCCGGGGCCTTCCCGCTGTTCCAGGCCGTCCTGCGGCGAGGCCCGCGGTGGCTGATCGCCGCGCACCACGCCAAGGACACCAGTGGGCTCGCCGGGTTCTTCCGTACGGTCGCCCGCGAGTACCCGGACACCGTCGCCCGCAGCGTCGAGGTGGACTCCACGCGCGGCGCCGCCGAACAGGCCGAGATGATCGTCGAGGAGCTGCTCGCACCCGACCGCGAGCCGGTCGTGCTGCGCACCGACCGCACCCGCCGCGGGCTCGCCCCGCGCGAGCTGAGCCTCGGACTGCTCGCCACCTCCGGCGCGGGACCGGCCGGCACGGGCGTCGCCGAGGCGACCGTGCTCGGGCTCGGCCCCGACTCGGTGGTCGTGCTCGCCGGGGGAGGGCGCGGGATTACGGCACGGTTCGCCGTGGCACTCGCGGCCGCGTCCCGGTGCCGTATCGAACTGCTCGGCCGGACCGAACTGCCGGAGCTGCCCGATGAGTTCAGCGACGCCCGCGACAAGGCGGCTCTGCGCGCCGAGCTGATCGCCCGCGGCGGCCTCAAGCCCGCCGAGATCGAGCGGACCGTCAGCCGCATCCTCGCCCAGCGCGAGATCGCGAGCACCCTCGCCGAGATCCACGACGCGGGCGGCCAGGCCGGCTACCGCGCGGTCGATCTGCGGGACGCGGAGGCCGTGCAGCAGGCGGTCAAGGAGACGTACGCGACGTACGGGCGGATCGACGGCGTCGTGCACGCGGCCGGGGTCATCGAGGACAGACTGCTCGCCGAGAAGGACCCGGACTCCTTCCGGCGGGTGTACGGAACCAAGGTCGACGGCGCCCGCACCCTGCTCGCCGCCCTGCACCGGCTGCCCCAACTCCCGCGCTTCACCGTCCTGTTCGGCTCCATCTCGGCCGTCTTCGGCAACCGCGGCCAGATCGACTACGCCGCCGCCAACGACGCGCTCGCCCGGATCGGCCGCCGCTGGCAGGACGCCACCGGCACCCGCGCCCTGACCGTGCACTGGGGCCCGTGGGCGCCGACCGGGGCGCACGACGGGATGGTCGGACCCGAGCTCGGCCGCGAGTACGCGCGGCGCGGCATCGAGCTGATCGACCCCGAGGAAGGCGTCCTCGCCCTGCTGCGCGAGCTCGCGTGGGGCGACAACGGGACCGACGAGGTCGTCTACACCGCGTCCGGCTGGTGAGCGGCGCGATGACACAGCAAGAGCCCGTCGCCATCGTGGGGATGGCGGTGACCCTGCCGGGCGCCGGTGATCTGGAGACGTACTGGCGCAATCTCGTCGACGGTACGGAGGCCCTGAGCGAGGTGCCCGCGGGGCGCTGGGACAGCGAGGCGTACTTCGACCCGGCGGGCGGGCGGCCCGACGCGGTGTACTGCCGGCGCGGCGGATTCGTGGACGGACTGGACGGGGTAACGGCCTTCGACCCGACCGCGTTCGGGATCATGCCCGGCTCGGTGGCCGGCACCGAACCCGACCAGCTGATCGCCCTGCGCACCGCGGGCGCCGCGCTCGCGGACATGGGCAGCGCGCTTCCTGCGGACCGGGCGCGCGTCGGTGTCGTGCTCGGCCGCGGCGGCTACCTCACCTCCGGCCTCGCCCGCCTCGACCAGCGGCTGCGGACCGCGGCCCAACTCGTCCGCACGCTCCGGGAGTTGATGCCCGAGCTCGGCGAGGAGCGGATCGGCGAGGTGCGCGACGCCTTCCAGGAAGCACTCGGCCCCGCCGGGCCCGAGTCCGTGATCGGGCTCATCCCCAACTTCGCCGCATCCCGCGTCGCCAACCGCCTCGACCTGCGCGGACCCTCGTACACCGTCGACGCCGCCTGCGCCTCCTCGCTCGTCGCCCTGGACCAGGCCATCGCCGAACTGGCCTCCGGACGCTGCGACGTGATGCTCGCGGGCGGGGTCCACCACTGCCACGACATCACGCTCTGGTCGGTCTTCTCACAGCTGCGCGCCCTGTCCCCGAGCGGCCGCATCCGGCCCTTCCACCGGGAGGCCGACGGCGTCCTGATCGGCGAGGGCACGGGCGTCGTGGTCCTCAAGCGGCTCGCCGACGCGCTGCGCGACGGTGACCGCGTCTACGCGGTCGTACGGGGCGTGGGCGTCGCGGGCGACGGACGCGCCGCGTCCCTGGTCAACCCCGACCCGGGCGGGCAGGCCCGCGCGGTACGGCTCGCCTGGGCGGCCGCCGGACTCGACCCGGCCGCGCCCGGCTCGCTCGGCCTCCTCGAAGCGCACGGCACGGGCACACCGAACGGCGACGCGGCCGAAATGGCCACGCTGGCCGAGGTGTTCGGGCGCGGCCTCGCACCGGACGCGGTGATCGGCTCGGTCAAGTCGATGATCGGGCACACCATGCCCGCGGCCGGAGTCGCGAGCCTGGTCAAGGCGGCGCTCGCGGTCCACCGGGGTGTTCTGCTGCCGACGCTGCACTGCGACGATCCGCATCCGGCGCTCCTCGAGACCCGGTTCCGGCCGATGGCGCAGGCAGGCCCTTGGGAGGGGCCGCTGCGGCGCGCCGCGGTGAACGCCTTCGGGTTCGGCGGAATCAATGCGCATGTGGTTCTGGAGCAGGCGCCCGTGTCGGCAGGGCAGGGTGCGGCTCCCGTCCGGGGGGCCGGCGCGTCCCACACCGCTGCGGTCCAGCAGCCCGACCTGCCCGCCTCCTCCGGTCTGCAAGTCACCCAACCCGTACGCCTGTTGAGGCTGGCCGCCGCGAACGCGGGCGAGCTTGCCCGGCTCCTGGACGCCGACGATGACTCGCTGCAGCGGGCGGCCACCGGTGAGGTGACCGGGGCCGGGCACGCGCGGGTCGCCGTGGTCGACCCCACGCCCCGGCAGCTGGCGCTCGCCCGCAAGGCCGTCGCCGAGGGACGCGCATGGGGCGGGCGCAGCGACGTGTGGTGCGCGCCCGCGCCGCTGCTCGGCCCGGCCGGCGGCCGTACGGCCTTCCTCTTCCCCGGCCTCGAGGCCGAGTTCACCCCCCGTATCGACGACGTGGCCCGGCACTTCGGGCTGCCCGCCCTGGAGTTCGCCGACGCCCGCGTGGGCGATGTCGCCGAGCACGGCGCCGCGGTCTTCGGCGTCGGGCGGCTGCTCGCCGAAGCGCTCGGCCGGGCCGGTCTCGCGGCGGACGCGGTCGCCGGGCACAGCGTGGGGGAGTGGACGGCGATGGCGGTCGCCGGGATGTACGACCCCGCCGAAGTCGACGCGTTCCTCAGGGACTTCGACCCCTCCGCACTCCGCGTGCCGGGGCTCGCCTTCGCCGCGTTCGGTGCGCCGGCCGCCCAGGTCGAGGCCCTGCTCGACGTCTTTCCCGGCGTGGCGCTGTCGCACGACAACGCCCCGCGCCAGTCCGTCGCCTGCGGTCCGCACGCCCAGGTCGAGGCGCTCGCGGCACGGCTGCGGGCGGACGGGGTCCTCGGCCAGGTCCTCCCGTTCGAGTCCGGCTTCCACACGCCGATGCTCGCGCCGTACCTCGCGCCCATCGAGCAGGCCGCCCGCGGCTTCACCCTGCGGCGTCCGTCGGTGCCGGTGTGGTCGGGCACGACCGCGGCGCCGTTCCCGCCGGACGAAGCGGCGGTACGCGAACTCTTCGTGCGCCATCTGCTCGAACCCGTGCGCTTCCGGATGCTGACCGAAGAGCTGTACGCGGCAGGGTTCCGCGCGTTCGTCCAGCTCGGCGCGGGCCAGCTGCCCGCCCTCGTCGGCGACACCTTGTCCGGCCGCCCGCACCTGGCCGTATCCGCCAACTCGCCTCGCAGCGAGGGGATGGCGCAGCTGGTCCGGGTGGCGGCGGGGATGTGGGCGTTCGGCGCGGAGCCGGACTTCGGGGCGCTGCTCGGCTCGACGGGCGGGGCCCGTCCGCGTGGGTCCGTCGGCGTCGCGGAGACTCCGGCTCCGGTCGGCCCGAACTTCGGGGCCGGGGCGGCCGTGCCCGTGACGTCCGGCGCCGAGCCGGCCGGGAGCACGGCCGCCTCGACCCCCGTACCTGCCGGACACGCCCTTGCGGCGTCCGGCTCCACCCGGGCCGACGAGCCCGCCCGCACGCCCGCAGTCACGCACACCGTTCCCCTCGACCTGAACGCCGGCCTCGTATCCCTGGACACGGCGACGCGCGACCGGCTGCGCGCGATGCTTCGCAAGGCGGCGAGTGCGAGCGCCCTGGCGGAAGGCGGTTCGAGGGAGGGCCACGAAGCCGGTTCAGCGGTCGGTGCCGGCGCCGCGGGAGCGGGCGCCCCGCGCCCTGGCGACCGTGCCGAGGCCCCGGCCGCTCGCCCCGATCTCCCCGCCGCCCTCGCCCAGTCGGCCCTGGCCGGCGACCTCCAGGCGTTGCTCGACGAGTCCGCCGAGACGGCGACGGCGGTGCTCGCGGCAGCGGTGGCGGCTCCGGTACGCGGCCACGCCTACGCAGCGCCAGGTGCGCCCGGGCCGGGTGCGTCCACGGCGAGCGGGCCCACGTCGGGCGCCTCCGCATCGGTCACCTCCACCTCAGGCGTCTCCACCACGGGCGCGCCCACTCCAGAGGCCCCCGCGTCGCGGACCCCCGCCCCGCACACCCCCCGGCCCCCCGCCCAGCCGACCGGCCCCCACCAGTCAGGGCCCGACGCGCCCGGCGCACCCGCCGCGAACGGCGAGTCCGACACGAGGCCCACCACCCGCACCCCCTTCACCATCTCCCTCGCCACCCTCCCGTACCTCACCGATCACTGCTTCTTCCGGCAGCGCGCCAACTGGCCCGATCTGGCCGACCGTTGGCCCGTCGTGCCGGCCACCACCCTGATCCACCTCATGGCGGACGCGCTGCCGAGGACGGGTGCCGCGCTGACCGCCGTACACGAGGTGCGGTTCCTGGAGTGGGCCGTGGCCGAGCCCGCGCAGGACGTGGTGATCGAAACCGTCGAGGAGGCGCCCGGCCGGTACGCCGTCGCCTTCGGGCGGCACGCACGCGCCACCCTGGAGACCGGCACACCGCAGCAGCCGCCCGCCGCCTGGCCCGCGCCCGCTGCGGAGCGCAGCCCCACCACCTCCGCGCAGGAGATGTACGACGAGCGCTGGATGTTCCACGGCCCGCTCTTCCGCGGCGTCACCCGCATCGCCGCGCTCGGCGACCGGCACGTACGCGGAGTCCTGACCACACCGCCCGCCCCCGGCGCCCTGCTCGACAACGTCGGCCAGCTGCTCGGCTACTGGCTGATGGCCACGCACACCGACCGGACCGTGGTCTTCCCGGTCGGCATCAAGGAGGCCCGCTTCTTCGGCCCCCACCCCGAGCCGGGCACCGACCTCGACTGCCACATCCGGATCACCGCGCTCACCGAGACCGTCCTCGAAGCCGACGTCCAGCTGCTGCACGGCGGCGCGGTCTGGGCCGAGATCCACGGCTGGCAGGACCGCCGCTTCGACTCGCCGCCCGAGACCGACCAGGTCAAACGGTTCCCGGAGCGCAGCACCCTGTCCACCGAGCAGGGCGGCGGCTGGCAGCTGGTCTTCGAGTGCTGGCCCGACCCCGCCTCGCGCGAGCTGATGATGCGCAACCAGTTGGCGGGCGACGAACGCACCGCCTTCGCCCAGCACCCCCCGCGCGGCAAACGCCAGTGGCTGCTCGGCCGGATCGCCGCCAAGGACGCGGTGCGCCGCCTGCTGTGGTCCGACGGCGAAGGCCCCGTCTTCCCCGGCGAGGTGCGCATCGCCAACGAGCCCAGCGGACGCCCGTACGCGTACGGGGTGCACGGACGCCAACTTCCGCGCCTGGACGTCTCGTTGGCGCACTGCCAGGAGGCGGCCGTCGCGCTCGTCCGGCCGCAGGGGCCCGTCGGGATCGACATCGAGGAGATCGTCGAGCGGCCCCCGGCCACCGTCGACGCGGTGCTCGGCGCCACCGAGCACGACCTGTACCGGGCACTCGGCGCACACCCCGAAGCGCTCACCCGGATCTGGGCCGCCAAGGAAGCCGCCTCGAAGGCGGAGGGCACCGGCATCCAGGGCCGCCCCCGCGACTTCGAGGTCACCGCCGAAGGCCCGGACGCGCTGCGGGTCCGTACCCCCTCGGGCGCCACCCACCGCGTACGCCTCACCACCGCGTCCAACCCGCCGGGCCTGCCCGCCCGCACGTATGTCGTCGCCTGGACCGAGCCCGCAGCCACCGAAGTCCCCGTCCCCGAGGAGCCCACGTCATGACCAGTCCCGCCACCGTCGACGAAGAGGCCGTACTCGCCGAGATCGGCGGCGCACTGCGTGCCGTACTCGACGACCTGGAGTTCGAGGACGCGCCGATCACCCGCGAGACCCGCTTCGTGGAGGACCTCGACCTGGAGTCGATCGACCTGGTGACCCTCACCTCCGAGCTGCGCGAACGCTACGGCGACCGGGTCGACTTCCCCGCCTGGTTCGCCTCGCTCGAACTCTCCGAGATCATCGGCCTGACCGTGGGACAGCTCGCCGACTACATCGTGGGGCGCCTGCGATGACCCGGCTCGACGCGGGCGGCCTGCGGTTCAACGTCGAGCGGCTCGGCGACGGCACCGGCGGCCGCGAGACCGTGGTGCTGGTGCACGGCATCGCCACCGACAACCTCACCAGCTACTACTTCACCGTCGCCCCCGAGTTCGCCGCCGCCGGCTACGACGTGGTGATGTACGACCAGCGCGGCCACGGCCGCACCACACGCCCGCCGCACGGCTACGGCATCGAGGACTTCTCCGGCGACCTCGCCCTGCTGCTCGACGAGCTGGGCGTCACCGGACCGGTGCACCTCGTGGGCAACTCCTTCGGCGGCACCGTCGCCCTCGACTACGCCCTGCACCACCCGGGCCGCGTCGCCAGCGTCCTCATGGTCGAGTCCGAACCGCCCACCGACGCCTGGGCGCAGAAGATGAGCGGACTGCTCGCCGGATCCGCGTACCAGCTGCACGACGAACGCACCCTGCCGTGGATCGAGGAGACCTACGGCCGGCACGAGGCGCGCCTGGTGCGCTGGTCGATGCGGCTCCTGCACGGCACCTCGATCGCCGAGGACATCGCAGCCAGCCGCATCCCCGACGAGGCGGCCTGGAGCGCGCTCGACGTGCCGGTGCTCGCCGTGTACGGGGCGAACTCCGACCTCGCCGAGATGGCGGACTGGCTGCGCGGACTGCTCCCGCGCTGCCGCACCCACACCGTGCACGGCCACGGCCACTCGGTCCTGGTCGGCACACCCGAGACGGTCGGCCCGCTGCTCCTGGACTGGGTGCGCGAGGGCCACAAGGAACTGCTCGGAGCAAGGGTGCCCACGCCATGAGCCGCTTCCTCTTCGTGGTGCCGCCGCTCGTCGGCCACGTCAACCCCACGGTCAGCGTCGCCGCCGAACTCGCCGCGCGCGGCCACCGGGTGGCATGGGCCGGACTGCCGCGCTTCGTCGAGGAGCTGGCGGGCCCGGAGGCCGAGGTGTTCCCGTGCGAGATCCCCGGGCTCCTGGAGCGGCCGACCGAGCTGCGGGGCGCGGCCGCGCTGCAGTTCCTGTGGCAGGAGTTCTTCGTGCCGCTCGCCGACGCCATGGCACCCGGAGTGGAGCAGGCGGTACGGGAGTTCGGCCCCGATGTGATCGTCAGCGACCAGCAGACCCTGGCGGGCGCACTGGTCGCCGAACGGCTCGGCATCCCGTACGCCACCTCGTCCACCACCTCCGCCGAGTTCAGCGACGCCCTCGACGGCATGCCGAAGATCGGCGAGTGGGTGGCCTCGCTGGTGGCGGAGCTACGCGACCGTATCGGTGATCCCGCCCGCACCCACGACCCGCGCTTCTCGCCGGACCTCGTCCTCGCCTTCACCACACCGGAGCTCGCGGGCGAGGGCGCCTACGGCGACGAGGTGCGCTTCGTCGGACCCGCGCTCACCCGCCGGCCCGCCGGGGACTTCCCCTGGCAGTGGCTCGACGACGACCGCGCCACCGTCCTCGTCTCGCTCGGCACCGCCAATACGGATGTCGGCGCGCGCTTCCTCACCGAGTGCGCCGCGGCCGTACGGGAGCGGGGCAGGCGGGTCCAGGCGGTGATCGCGGACCCGGGCGGCGTCCTGACCGCGGAGTCCGACACCGATGTGCTCGTCCTGCCGCACATCCCCCAACTCGCCCTCCTGGAGAGGGCGTCGGCGGTCATCAGCCACGCCGGGCACAACACCGTCGCCGAGTCCCTGTGGCACGGCGTCCCGCTGGTCGTCGCTCCCATCCGCGACGACCAGCCCCTGGTCGCCGCGCAGGTCACCGCGGCGGGAGCGGGGGTGCGGGTGCGGTTCGGGCGCAGCGGGCGCCGGCAGATCGGGGCCGCACTCGACGCCGTACTGGAAGAAGCGGAGTACCGGGAGGCGGCCTCGAGGATCGGGGCCTCCTTCCGCGCGGCAGGCGGAGCGGCGGCCGCGGCCACCCAGCTGGAGAAGTTCGCCGTGGACCGGCACTGAACGCGGAACCTAGGAGACCCACATGGCAACCACCGAGAGCACCGAGGCAGTTCAGGATGCGGAGAGCATCGAGGAGCACCGGGCCCGGCGCGACGCGCGGGTCGCGGCGCTGCGCCCCGCCTACCAGGCCGAGCTGGCCCTGGGCATGGACCGCCTCTTCGAGGAGCGGCGCGACACCTGCCCGTGGTGCGCGTCGAAGCGGCTCAAGGTGCGCCTGAAGACGAAGGACTTCCTGCAGGGCAAGCCCGGCACCTTCGTCCTCGAGCAGTGCGGCGACTGCCGGCACATCTTCCAGAACCCGAGCCTGAGCAAGCCCGGACTCGACTTCTACTACCGGGACTTCTACGACGGTCTCTTCGAGAAGGAGCTCGGCGCCGCCTTCGACAGCGCCAACGGCGACGACCACGAGCGCCACACGGACCGGGCCCGCGCGATGCTCACGCACCTGCGGCCCAAGCGCTGGCTCGATGTCGGCACCGCGCACGGCGAGTTCTGCTTCCAGGCCAAGAAGGTCCTGCCCGACACGTCCTTCGACGGTCTCGACGTCGGCGTGAACGTCGTCAAGGCCAAGGAGCAGGGCCGCATCGAGCGCGCCTACCAGGGCTTCCTGCCCGACCACGCGGCCTCGCTCGCCGGGCAGTACGACGCCGTGAGCATGTTCCACGTCCTGGAGCACACCGTCGACCAGCGCGCCGAACTCGAGTCCGCCCGCAAGGTGCTCAGGCCCGGCGGCCATCTGATGATCGAGGTGCCGGACCCCGAGTCGTACTTCGGACGGATCTTCGGGAAGTACTGGGTGCCGTGGTTCCAGCCCCAGCACCTGCACTTCGTGACCCTCGGCAATCTCAACCGGGCCCTGCGCGAGATGGGCTTCACCGTCGTGGCCGTGGACCGCAGGCAGCCGCACATCCCGTTCGACTTCCTGGGCTCGTTCGGGCTCTTCCTGCTGCGGCTGCTGCCGTTCCGCAACGAGCCCTGGCTGCCGAAGGCGCCGGGCCGGATGGGCAACCGGCTGTGCAAGCTGGTGTTCACGCTCGGCCTGCCCCTGATGCCCGTGCTGCACTTCCTCGACAAGGCGCTGGCCCCCCTCACGAGCCGCAGCCGCTTCTCCAACGCCTACCGGGTCATCGCCCGCAAGGACTGACCCCGGGACCCGAAGAGGTCACCGGAAACGGACGAGCGTCACCGCCGGTGCGAACGAGCGGTACACCGGGATGCGGTACTGGTGCTGGACCAGCCTGCCCAGCGCCCCGCGTCCCGGTGGCAGCCGCACCGCGCGCACCTCGGCGATCGACGGGTGGGCCGAGTGCAGCTTGGGGCGCTCGTCCGGCGCCATCGACCAGTGCATCGGCGGGATCGTCAGCTTCCCGACCTTGAGCTTCCCCTCGCGGGTCAGCTTGGTGACCCAGCGCGGCATCGAGTCGAGGATCATCACCCCGCCCGGCAGCCGCTCCGCGCACGCCGCGAGGATCTCCCGTACCTCCGCGGGCTTGAGATACATCAGCAGGCCCTGCGCGGTGACGATCACCCCGCGCGAGGGGTCCTCGATCGCGTCGAGCCAACTCAGGTCGGTCACCGACTTGGCGATGATCCGGTGCCGCGGGTGCTCGGGCAGCAGCCGCTCCCGCAGCTCCGCGCCGTCCGGCAGCTCCACGCTCAGCCAGTTCAGACGCCCGTTGTCCACGCGCCAGAAGCTGGTCTCCAGGCCCTCGCCGAGCGCCACGACGGTCGCGTCGGGCCTGCGCGCCGTGTAGTTGGCGACCGAGCGGTCGAAGCACAGCGAGCGCAGGCCCTGGGTCTGGGCGAACAGCGGATGCGGTGGGCCCAGCTTCTCCTCGAAGGGGTAGTCGAGGGTGTCGACGAGGCGGATGGCGAGCGGGTCGTGCAGCACGGCGTCGGGACGGCGGGCCTCGCAGGCCCGGTTCCACAGGGTCCACAGGAGGGTCTCGGGCACGCCGTCGAGTACGGGACGTACCCGGGCGGTCTCCGGTGCAAGGGTCTCGGTCATGCCCGACAGGCCACGCCACCCGCGCGCGAGTGGCAAGCCGACACTCACGCGGGACACCCGGGCGTACCCGCCCGGATCAGCCGCGGAGCACCAGAGTCAGCCCCGGAGCACCAGCGCCTGACCCGCGACCACGAGCAGCACATGCTCGCACTCGCTCGCGAACGCCGCGTTCAGACGGCCGAGTTCGTCGCGGAAACGCCGGCCCGAAGCGGTCGCGGGCACAACCCCCGAGCCCACCTCGTTCGACACCGCGACGACCGTACGTCTCGACTCCCTTACCGCACCGACCAGTTGGGCCACCTGCTCGCGCAGCGCCCGGTCGCCGCCGGCCGCCCACTTCGCGTCGTCCCAGGCCTCGACCTTGTCCATCGCGTCCGTCAGCCACAGCGACAGACAGTCGATGAGCAGCGGCGGCCCGTCGGCATCGAGGAGCGGGACCAGATCGCAGGTCTCCGTGGTCCGCCAGGAGCCCGGCCTGCGCTCGCGGTGCAGCCTTATCCGGTCGGCCCAGTCGGAGTCGCCGTCGCGTACGCCGCCGGTCGCCACGTACACGACCTCGGGGAAGGACTCGAGCCGCCGCTCGGCCTCCACGGACTTGCCCGAACGCGCCCCGCCGAGCACCAGCGTGCGGCGCGGCAGGTCGGGTACGGCGTGGTACTCGCCGACCACCAGCGTCGTGCCGTCCGGCACCGCGCGGGCGCCCGCCGCGGCGAGCCGGCGGTGCAACTCGGGCCCGGGCGGGGCGTCGTGGTCGAGATGGACGGCGAGCACATCCGTGGTCCCCGCCACCGCGCCACCGGCCCGCAGCTTCGCCAGGGCGTCCGGGCGGCCCACCACATCGGCCACGACCATGTCGTACGGCTCCGGCCGCTCGACCTCGCCGGCGGGCGCGGCGCCCGGCGGCAGATACAGCAGGGAACCGCCGTCGGGAGCGGTGACCTCGTACCCCGTACCGGGGTGATCGAGGGCGACCGCGCGCACCCGGTGCCCGTCGAGCAGCGCCAGTTCGCGGCCGTCCGGCACCCGGCCCGCACGCGGCAGTCCGGCCGGGTGCTCCACGGCCGGGCCGTCGTGCGGATGCGAGAGCAGCACCTGCTGCACACCGGCGAGCGAATGCCCGGCGCGGGCCGCGGCGAACGCGGCGCCCGGGGTGAGATCGAGCAGCAGCACGCCGTCCACGAGCACCGCGGTCGCCGAGCGTGCGTACGGGCCGAGCGCGCTCGCGCAGGCCGCGCAGGGGCAGTCGGGGCGGGGCAGTCCGGCCGGTGCGCCGGTGCCGAGCAGAGTCAGTTCCACAAGGCGATCCTCCCGCGTCGGTATGGGTCGTGCGCGCCCGGATAGGCTGCACATCAGCTGGGTGGCACCCTGCCACCTGCGGTCGGATGCTGAACCGGTTCTTTGGAGGCTGACATGAGCGCTTGGTTGTGGCGGTTCGAGAAGTCCGACGGCACCGAGGTCGAACCGGCGGTGGCACCCGACGAGTTCACCACACAGGGCGACGCGGAGTCCTGGATCGGCGAGCACTGGAAGGACCTGCTGGCCGGCGGTGCGGACCAAGTGCATCTCTTCGAGGACACGACGAAGATCTACGGTCCGATGAGCCTGCACGCCGAGACGGGTGCCGAAGCCGACGGCGGCTCGGGCTCCGACTCCGGCGCGGAGCAGGCGGAGGCGTGAGCCCGGGTGCGGGGGCCCAGGCCCCCGCACCCGTCCGCCGCTACATCTCGCCGAGCGTGACCTCGGCCGTCTTGCGCTCGCCGTCCCGGTCGTAGGTCACGGAGACCTTGTCGCCCGGCTTCTTCGCCGCGAGCGCCTCCGACAGCGAGGTGATCGTGGTGACGTCCGCGTCGTCGAAGCGGGTGATGATGTCGCCCGTTCCGATCCCCGCGTCGGCCGCGGCACCGTCCGGCTCGGCCTCGACCACCGCGACACCCGCAGGCTTGTAGTCGTCGCCGAGCACCGTGCGGCCCGCGATGTCCAGGGCGGCCCGTCCTGAGTCGGTGACCTCGCCGTCCTTGACGATCTGTTCGGCGACGGTCTGCACCATCGAGGCCGGGATCGCGAACCCGATGCCGGGCGCCGCGCTGTCGCCCATCCCCGGGTCGGTGGCCGCGAGCGTCGGGATGCCGACGACCTCGCCGTCGAGGTTCACCAGGGCGCCGCCGCTGTTGCCGGGGTTGATCGCCGCGGACGTCTGCACCATGTTGCCGATGGTGGCGCCCGGGCTGCCGCCGGAACGCGGCTCGCTGACAGTACGGCCGGTCGCCGACACGATGCCCTGGGTGACGCTGGAGGACAGCCCGAGCGGCGAGCCCATCGCCAGGACGATCTGGCCGACCTCGACCTTCGAGGAGTCCCCGAGCTTGGCGGGCTTGAGGCCGCTCGGCGGGTTCTCCAGCTGGATCACGGCGAGGTCCTGCTCGGGATAGCTGGAGACCAGCTTCGCCGCGAGCTCCTTGCCGCCGGTCGCGGCGGTGACCTTGAACGTCCTGCTGTCGCCCACGACATGCGCGTTGGTGACGATATGGCCCTTGTCGTCGTAGACGACACCGGATCCGAGACTGTCGCCCGCGGTGATCTGGACGACGGAGGGCAGCACGTCCTTGATCACCTCGATGTAGTCGTCCTGCAGAGCGGCCCCGTCCTTACGGGCCACCGCGGCGGCCTGTGTGGTCGATTCGGTCTCGGCGGAATCGGAGCCCGAGCCGGAGCAGCCCGCGAGGAGGGCGGCCGCGGTCAGAGGGACGGCTATCCGGGGCAGGGCACGAGAAGCACGCGTACGGTTCATATCCGGATTGTCGGCATCGCACCACCCGTTCGGCCTCCTGTGCGGGGCCGATCAGGTGGCCCCCGGCGCGGCCGAGGCCAGGAACTGGGTGGCCGCCAGCTCCCCGTACAGCGGATCGGACGCCACCAGCTCCTGATGCGTCCCCACCGCCCGCACCCGGCCCGCGTCCATCACCACGATCCGGTCGGCGAGCGTCACCGTCGACAGGCGGTGCGCCACGACCAGGACGGTCACGTCGCGGGAGATCTCGGTGACCACATCGCGCAGCGCCAGCTCGTTGACCGCGTCGAGCTGCGAGGTGGCCTCGTCGAGCAGCAGCAGCCGGGGCCTGCGGAGCAGCGCACGCGCGATCGCCACGCGCTGCCGCTCGCCGCCCGACAGCTGCGAGCCGCGATGTCCCACGAGCGAGTCGAGCCCGTCGGGGAGCCGCTCCACGAGGGCGTCCAGCTTTGCTCGTACGAGGACGTCGTGGACCTCGCCGTCGGTCGCGTCCGGCGCCCCGAAGAGCAGGTTCTCGCGCAGGGTGCCCGCGAGGACCGGGGCGTCCTGCTCCACGTAGCCGATCTGCGCGCGCAGATCGGCCAGCGGCCAGGAACGCACGTCCCTGCCGTCCACGAGGATCCGCCCGCCGCTCGCCTCGTGGAACCGCTCGATCAGCCCGAACACGGTGGTCTTGCCCGCCCCGGACGGTCCGACGAAGGCGGTCATCCCCGGCCCGGGGACCTCGAAGCTCACGCCGTGATGGACGTACGGGAGCTCCTCGCGGTAGCGGAAGCGCACGTCCTCGAAGGCGACGGAGGCGGGGGCGGCGTCGCGCGGCCCGGGGGAGCCGGCGGTCTCCTCGGTCTCCATCCGCTCGGCCTGCACGATCCGTGCGATCGCGGCCGCGCCCACCTGGTACTGCGTGGCGGCCTCGACGAGCCGCGAGACGGGATCGATCAAGTAGAAGAGAAAGAGCAGGAAGGCCACCAGCGTCGACACGGAGATCGCCCCGGACGCGACCCGCGCGCCGCCGATCCCGAGCACCGCGAGGAACGACACCTGGACGGCCAGGCCCACCGAACTCCACGCCACCGCCTGCCACTTGGCGGACCGCACGCCGTGCCGCCAGGCCTCCTGCGCGGCCTCCTCAACGGCCTTCGACTCGCGCTCCTCGGCGCCGGAGGCCTTGACCGTGCGGAAGGCGCCGAAGGCCCGTTCAAGCGCGGTGGAGATCGCGCCGACCGCCTCCTGGGCCCGTGCGGTGGCCTGCGAGATCTTCGGCATCACGAAGGTGACGGCGCCCCCGATCAGGACGATGACGCCGACGGTCACGCCGAGCAGCACGGGGTCCATCAGGCCCATGAGCACGATCGTGGCGACGGAGGTGAGCCCGCCGGAGACGGCGGAGACCACGGACTGGGTGGTGACGGCGCGCAGAAGGGTGGTGTCGGAGGTGACCCGGGACATCAGATCGCCCGGCTGTGTCCGCTCCACCTCGGATATCCGCAGCCGCAGCATCCGGCCGACGAGCGTGCGCCGCGCGGCGAGCACGACCGACTCGGCGGTCCGCTCCAGGACGTACGCGCCCACGGACTCGATGGCGGTACCGGCCACGACCAGGGCGGTGAGCAGGACCAGGACCCCGACGATCGACTCGTCACCGCCGAGCCGGTCCACGAGCGCCTTGGCGGCCAGCGGCTGGGCGAGCCCGGTCACGGCGCCGACGAGCGTGAGCAGCGCGCCGAGCGCCACGATCCAGCGGTGCGGACGGAAGTGCCGGTAGAGGGCGCGCCAGGTCTCGCGGGCGGGCAGTTTCTCCGTGCTCTGCTTCACTTGGTCGCTCACGCCCGACAGGACGCAGCACGGGCTGGTTCACCTGCCTGCTATGGGGGGACTTGGGGGCGTCAGCCTCCAAGAAGACTCACCCGTCGCGGAGCGACGGAGCGTCATCGGGGGTCCGGGGGCGTCAGCCCCCCGGCAACACCACACCGTCGCGGAGCGACGGAGCACCTCCCCTGCACGGGGACGCCGCACTCAGCCGCGTACACCGCACAAATGCATCAGGGAGGCCACCTGCCGGTACGGATCCGTGCGCCCCGCCCGCTCCTCGGCGAGCAGCAGCCGCTCGAATTCCTCGCCCGTCGGAGGTTCCGCGCCGTCCGCGGCCTGGTCCGTGAACACCCGTACGCCGTACCAGGCGTGCAGGGGCGCGCCGATGCCGGCGAGGGACGAGGTCAGGGTGGCCAGGCGGTCCGCCCGTACGGTCAGGCCGAGCCGGTTCTCGTACACGGGGGAGTCGAAGGCCGCGAGCGCGGTGTCCCACTGTCCTGCGAGGCCGGGCCGCATCGCGAGCGCGTCCGCGTTCCGTACGAGCAGCGAGAGCAGGCCGCCGGGCGCGAGCATGCGGCCGAGACCGGCGAGCAGGGCGTCGGGCTCCTCGACGTACATCAGGACGCCGTGGCAGAGCACCACGTCGAACGCGCCCGGCAGGAAGTGCACCCCGGTGTCGCGGCCGTCGCCCTGGAGCAGCCGGACCCGCTCGCGGATCCCGGCGGGCTCCGCGTCGAGCGCCGTACGGGCGGCGACCAGCATCGCCGGATCGGACTCCAGACCGGTCACCTGGTGACCGGCCCGGGCCAGGCGCAGGGCCTGGGTGCCCTGGCCCATGCCGACGTCGAGGACGCGCAGGCGCCGGCCCACGGCGAAGTGCTGGGCTATCTGCTCGTCGAGCTGACGGGCCACGAGCTCCTGGCGGACCGCGTCACGCAGTCCGCCCATGAGCTCGAGCCACTTTTCCGCACCCCCCGTGAACGACTCCGCGCTCAGGGCCGCTCTCCGCGCTTGACCTGCGGCTTCGGCAGGCGCAGGCGACGCATCTGGAGAGTACGCATCAGGGCGTAGGCGACCGCGCCGCGCTTCGGCTCGTCCGGGAAGCGCTCACGGAGCTGCTTCTTCAGACGGATGCCGATACCGATCGAGTCGATCACGATCAGGATGATCACACCGAGCCAGAGCAGCAGCGCGATGTTCTGCAGCTGCGGGTTCCGCAGCATGCTCAGGACCAGGATGATCACGGCGAGCGGCAGGAAGTACTCGGCGATGCAGAAGCGCGAGTCGACGAAGTCACGGGCGAACTTGCGCACGGGACCCTTGTCGCGGGCCGGCAAGTAGCGCTCGTCGCCGCTGGCCAGCGCCTCACGCTGCTTGGCCATGTCCGCACGGCGGGCGTCGCGCGTGCGCTTCGCCGCCTCCTTGCGGGTCATCGGCGTATTGGCCACGCTGCGGCGCTGCGACTGGGCCACGCTGCGCTTGGGAGTGGGGCGACCCTTGGGAGCCTGCGGGTCGCGGGGCGTCTGGGAGTCGACCGGCGCCTGAGCGGCGGGGGTCTTCTCATTCTTGGAGCGGCTACCGAACACGAAACCCAAGGGTACGGGGTATCGCGCATGGACCACAGCCCGCCGGGGAACGATCCGACAACGCCGGACGTCACTACAGGGACGTAAGGGTCGTACCGCACAGGGCGGCCGGGGAGGACGTCGTCGGTGGCGGGTTCGGTTCCAGGATGCGTCCCTTGCGCTTCCCTGAGAGGCACCTACTCCCTACGCCGGAGCGGGCCGGGCCGTACTTCGTCCTTGGGGAGGAGCGCATCCGCACACGAACAGTGCGGTAATGGAGGCAGGGCCCGTAGGCTGGGTCCTGTCGCAGTGCTGGAGCTGGACAACGGCTGGATCAGTCAAGAAGGGGGCGCGCGAAGCCCATGAGCGGTGTCATGAAGCGTATGGGGATGATCTTCCGCGCGAAGGCGAACAAGGCCCTGGACCGGGCCGAGGACCCGCGCGAGACCCTCGATTACTCGTACCAGAAGCAGCTGGAGCTGCTGCAGAAGGTGCGCCGCGGCGTCGCCGATGTGGCGACCAGCCGCAAGCGCCTCGAACTGCAGCTCAATCAGCTGCAGTCGCAGTCCTCCAAGCTGGAGGACCAGGGACGCAAGGCGCTCGCGCTCGGCCGTGAGGACCTGGCGCGCGAGGCCCTGTCCCGCCGTGCCGCGCTGCAGCAGCAGGTCACGGACCTGGAGACGCAGCACCAGACGCTGCAGGGCGAGGAGGAGAAGCTCACGCTCGCCGCCCAGCGTCTGCAGGCCAAGGTGGACGCCTTCCGTACGAAGAAGGAGACCATCAAGGCCACCTACACCGCGGCCCAGGCGCAGACGCGTATCGCTGAGTCCTTCTCGGGCATCTCCGAGGAGATGAGCGATGTCGGCACCGCCATCCAGCGCGCCGAGGACAAGACCGCGCAGCTGCAGGCCCGCGCCGGCGCCATCGACGAGCTGCTCGCCTCGGGCGCCCTGGACGACGCCTCGGGCCTGGCCCGCGACGACATCCAGTCCGAGCTCGACCGGCTCTCGGGCGGTACGGACGTGGAGCTGGAGCTCGCCCGTATGAAGGCCGAGCTGGCCAGCGGCAGCACGCCGCAGCAGCAGGCCATCGAGGGCGGCAATGGTGCGCAGACCCAGGCGCAGCAGCCCCAGGACACGCCGCGCTTCGACAAGCAGTAGACAGCCCCGCCCTCAGCACCAGGCCTCGGGACCTCTTCGAAGGATCAGGGATCAGAAGGAGAGCGACATGATCGTACGGATCATGGGGGAGGGGCAGGTGAAGCTGGCCGACAGCCACTTCACCGAGCTGAACAAGCTGGACGACGAACTGCTCGAGGAGATGGAGAACGGCGACGGCCCCGGCTTCCGCCGTACTCTGCACGCCCTCCTCGACAAGGTGCGCGAACTGGGCGAACCGCTCCCTGACGACGCACTCGAACCCTCGGAGCTGATCCTGCCTCCGCCGGACGCGAGCCTCGAAGAGGTCCGCGAGATGCTCAGCGACGACGGCCTGATCCCGGGCTGAGCCCGGATCGGACCGCCACTCCAGGCACTGCTGTCACAGGTGCCCCGTACTTCCGCCGTGTCGGCGGTGGGTGCGGGGCACCTGTGCGTTCAGGGGGTCCACCGCACCACTGGGCCGATCACGGTCGACACCACCCGGGCCACGTCGCCCTCCGCGGGCTGCCCGCTGTGGCGGTCCGCGAAGATCAGATGTCCGGCGCCGACGAGGGTGGGGGCGAGGACGCTTACATCGGCCTCGGCGGCGATCCGGCCGTACTCCTGCTCGGCCGTGAGATACGAGGCGATCATCTCCGTCGCCTCGCTCAGGAGCGGCACTCCGCTCGGCGTCGACGCGCGCAGCCGCGCCCGCAGCACATCGCGCGAGGTGATCAGCCCGACCAGCGCGACGGCCACGGACCCGAACACCTCGGTGAGCGCCCCGGCCAGGTTCGCCGTGACACCGCCGGTCCCCGCGGACTCCCACAGCTCGTGCGCCTGCAGCCGCACCCGCACGATCCGGTTCCGTACGAGCTCGGCGAGGAATTCGTCGAAGTCGGCGAAGTGCCGGTGCAGAACACCCTTGGCGCACCCCGCCTCGGTGGTGACGGCCCGGCTGGTCAGGGCGCTGGGGCCGTCCCGGAGCAGTACACGCTCGGCGGCCGCGAAGAGCTGCTCGCGAACGTCCCTGATGGCGACGCCGGTTGGCACGGGCGTGAGTCCTCTCCGGTAGGGGTCCGCTCGCATTCTTGTCGAGTGGGCATGCGCCCACTTAAGGTGGGCGCATGCCCACTATCCCTGCCGGTGAGCCCCATCGCCAACGACGGATGGCCGAGTCCTTCGGTACGGATGCGGCCCGCTACGACCGCGCCCGCCCCCACTACCCGGACGCGCTGATCGACCGCATCGTCGACCTCGGCCCCGGCCCCGACCTGCTCGACGTCGGCTGCGGCACGGGGATCGCGGCCCGGCAGCTGCGGGCGGCGGGCTGCACGGTCCTCGGTGTCGAGCCGGACGCCCGCATGGCCGCCTACGCCCACGAGCGGTACGGGCTCGACGTGGAAGTGGCCCGCTTCGAGGACTGGCAGAGCGCGGACCGTACCTTCGACGCGGTCGTCTCCGGCCAGGCCTGGCACTGGATCGACCCCGTCGCGGGCGCGGCGAAGGCGGCGCGCGTGCTGCGCCCCGGCGGCCGGCTCTCCCTCTTCTGGAACGTCTTCCGGCTGCCGGCCCCCGTCGCCGACGCCCTGGTCGCGGCCTGCCGCGAGGTGCTGCCGGACGCGCCCTTCGACCTGAGCGCCCTGGGGGGTCAGCAGGCGGACGCGTATACGCCAATTCTGGGGAAGGTTTCCCAAGGTCTTGTGGAGGCGGGCGGCTTCGGTACCCCCGTGGAGTGGACCTGCAGCTGGTCACGGGACCGCACCCGCGACGAGTACCTCGACGAGTTCCCCACCTCGGGTGCGGCCGCCCGTCTTGCGCCCCAAGGCCTGGCCCTCGTCCTCGACCGGGTGGGCGCGGCGATCGACGCGCTCGGCGGCTCGTTCACCATGGCCTATACGACGGTGGAGCTCTCCGCGGTCCGTCGCCCGTGACGGATCCGCGGGCGGAGAACACCCGGTACCGTTCCCGAAGTGACCTCCCTCGCCCGCATCCGAGACTGGCTGATGGCCCACCCGCTGGCCTTCGACGCCGCACTGGCCGTCGCCGTCCTCGCCTGCATGGTCACCGCGTCCTTCGTGGAGCCCTACGGCGTGCACGGCCCGCACTTCGGCCGCGCCCCGGAGGCGATCAGCGTCGTCCTGATGGTGGCGAGCGCGGGTGCCCTGGTGTTCCGGCGGCGCGCACCGCTGCTCGTGCTCATCCTCACCGTGGCCGCCACGCTCGTGGAGCTGACCACCGGCGATCAGCGCGCACCCGTGATGATGGCGGTCGTCATCGCCCTGTTCACCGTGGCGTCCATGACGGACCGCCCCACGACCTGGCGGTTCGCGCTGCCCATCATGGCGGTCATGACGGCGGCGGCGATGCTCACGAGCAAGCTGCCCTGGTACGCGCAGGAGAACCTCGGCGTCGTCGCCTGGTCCGGCCTCGCGGCCGCCGCCGGTGACGCGCTGCGCAGCCGGCGCGCCTTCATCGACGCGATAAGGGAACGGGCCGAGCGCGCCGAGCGCACCCGCGAGCAGGAGGCCCTGCGCCGCGTGGCCGAGGAGCGGCTCCGTATCGCCCGCGACCTCCATGACGTCGTCGCCCACCACATCGCCCTGGTCAATGTGCAGGCCGGCGTCGCCTCGCACGTCATGGACAAGCGGCCCGACCAGGCCAAGGAGGCCCTCGCCCACGTCCGCGAGGCCAGCCGCTCCGCGCTGAACGAACTGCGGGCCACCGTCGGCCTGTTGCGGCAGTCCGGCGACCCCGAGGCACCCACCGAGCCGGCCCCGGGCCTGGCCCGGCTCGACGATCTGCTCGACACCTTCCGCGCCGCCGGGCTCCCCGTGGAACTGGTGCACAACGACAACGGCGAGCAGCTGCAGGCCGCCGTCGACCTGGCCGCGTACCGGATCATCCAGGAGGCCCTCACCAATGTGCAGAAGCACGCGGGCATGGGCGCCAAGGCCGAGGTCAGCGTGTTGCGCGTGAGCCGCAACCTGGAGATCACCGTGCTCGACAACGGCGGTACGGGGAGGGGTGCGGACACCGGTGCCGGCGCGTCGGTGGACGAGGACGACAAGCCGAGCCCCACGCCCGAAGGCGGCCACGGCCTCATCGGGATGCGCGAGCGGGTCTCCGCACTCGGCGGCACCTGCACCACCGGCCCCCGCTACGGAGGCGGTTTCCGCGTCCATGCGATCCTGCCTCTGAGCACCGGGGCCCAGACCCAGGCGCGTTCCCGCACGTGCGGGTGAGCGCCGCGGTGTGCCACGCAAGATCCCGTACGGGGGAGACCTCATGACCATCCGTGTCCTGCTCGCCGACGACCAGGCCCTGCTGCGCAGCGCGTTCAAGGTCCTTGTCGACTCCGAGCCCGATATGGAGGTCGTGGGCGAGGCCTCCGACGGCGCCGAGGCCGTGGCGCTCGCGCGCTCCGAGCGGGCCGACGTGGTCCTGATGGACATCCGGATGCCCGGTACGGACGGTCTCGCGGCGACCCGGACGATCAGCGAGGACCCCGAACTCACCCACGTCCACGTGGTGATGCTCACCACCTTCGAGGTCGACGAGTACGTGGTGCAGTCCCTGCGGGCCGGCGCGTCCGGCTTCCTCGGCAAGGGCTCCGAGCCCGAGGAGCTGCTCAACGCGATCCGGGTCGCCGCGGGCGGCGATGCGCTGCTCTCGCCGGTCGCGACCAAGGGCCTGATCGCCAAATTCCTTGCCCAGGGCGGCAGTTCCGACGACGACGGCAGCGAGGGCGGTGCGCACGCCGAGCGTCTCGCACAGCTCACCAGCCGGGAGCGGGAAGTGCTCGTGCAGGTCGCGGGCGGCCTGTCCAACGACGAGATCGCCGAGCGGCTCAGCGTCAGCCCGCTCACCGTGAAGACCCACGTGAACCGCGCGATGGCCAAGCTCGGCGCCCGCGACCGCGCCCAACTCGTCGTCATCGCCTACGAATCCGGACTTGTCCGGCCGAAGGTCGACTGAACGGTCAGGCGAACCGGGACGATCCGGATCCCGTACCTCCGAGGTCGGAGCGCCCCTACTGCGCCCGCAGTATGCGCCGTATAAGGAAACGGGTCCGCGGGGCGAGGAATCGGCTCCCGCGATGGCTGATCGTGTAGGCGGGCAGCACCTGCGTCCGGTCGGCAACCGGCGACAGGGCCACGCGTGCTCGCCCGGGCAGCACCCCCGAGTGCCCGCCCGCCTGCCGCATACGCCAGCAAAGGAAGTCCCCATCCCATGACCTGGCTGTCCAGATTCAGCCTTGCCCAACGGGCCCTGATCGGCCTGGTGTCGATCGTCGCGCTGGCCTTCGGCGCCATCGCCATTCCCCAGTTGAAGCAGCAGCTCCTGCCCTCCATCGAACTGCCGATGGTCTCGGTGATCGCCCCGTACCAGGGCGCCTCTCCCGATGTGGTCGAGAAGCAGGTCGTCGAGCCGCTCGAGGACTCCCTCGAAGCCGTCGACGGCATCAAGTCCGTCACGTCCACCGCCAGCGAGGGCAACGCCCTCCTGATGGCCTCCTTCGACTACGGCGACGGCTCCAAGCAGCTCGTCGCCGATGTCCAGCAGGCCGTCAACCGCGCCCGCGCCCAGCTGCCCGACGATGTCGACCCGCAGGTCGTCGCCGGTTCCACCGACGACATCCCGACCGTGGTGCTCGCCGCGTCCGCCGAGGGCAAGGACCAGCAGGCGCTCGCCGACGACCTCGACCGCTCGGTCGTGCCGGTCCTCGAAGGCATCGACGGCGTGGCCCAGGTGGCCGTCGACGGCGTCCGCGACCTCGAGGTCTCCGTCACACCCGACGACGCGAAGCTGGCCAAGGCGGGTCTGACCTCGGCCTCGCTCGTGAAGGCCCTGCAGGCGGGCGGCGCCACGATGCCGGCCGGCTCCTTCGACGAGGGCGGCAAGAACCGCACCGTCCAGGTCGGCGGCGGCTTCTCCTCCCTGGAGCAGATCGAGAACCTGATGGTCACCGGCGACCCGGCCCAGGCCGCGCCGGGCAAGAAGGCCCCGAAGCCCGTACGTCTCGCGGAGGTCGCCGAGGTCGAGGAGACCGAGGCCAAGGCCGACTCCCTGACCCGTACGAACGGTGAGCCGAGCCTCGCGATCGTGCTCACCATGGACCAGGACGGCTCCGCGGTCGCGATCTCCAAGGCTGTCGAGGACGAACTGCCGTCCCTGCGCAAGGACTTGGGCGTGGGCGCGGACCTGACGGTCGTCTCCGACCAGGGCCCGGCGGTCGAGAAGTCCATCTCCAGCCTCACCACCGAGGGCGCGCTCGGACTCGCCTTCGCGGTCGTCGTGATCCTGGTCTTCCTCGCGTCCCTGCGCTCCACCCTGGTCACCGCGGTCTCGATCCCGCTGTCCGTGGTGCTCGCGCTGATCGTCCTGTGGACGCGCGACCTCTCGCTCAACATGCTCACGCTCGGCGCGCTCACCATCGCCATCGGCCGCGTCGTGGACGACTCGATCGTGGTCCTGGAGAACATCAAGCGCCATCTCACCTACGGCGAGGAGCGCAAGGACGCCATCCTCAACGCGGTGCGCGAGGTCTCGGGCGCCGTCACCTCCTCCACGCTCACCACGGTCGCGGTCTTCCTGCCGATCGGCCTGGTCGGCGGCATGGTGGGCGAACTGTTCGGCTCCTTCTCGCTGACGGTCACGGCGGCCCTGCTCGCGTCCCTGGTCGTTTCCCTGACGGTCGTGCCGGTCCTGTCGTTCTGGTTCCTGCGCGCGCCCAAGGGCACGTCCACGGACCCGGAGGAGGCCCGCCGCGCCGCCGAGGAGAAGGAGGCCAAGAGCGTTCTGCAGCGGATCTACGTCCCGGTCCTGCGCTTCGCGACCCGCCGCCGGCTCACCAGCGTGTTCCTCGCGATCGTGGTCCTGGTCGGCACCTTCGGCCTGGCCCCGATGCTGAAGACCAACTTCTTCGACCAGGGCGAGCAGAAGGTCCTCTCCATCAAGCAGGAGCTGGAGCCCGGCACCAGCCTCGCCGCGACCGACGAGGCCACGAAGAAGATCGAGCAGGTCCTCGACAGCGTGGACGAGGTCAAGGACCACCAGGTCACGGTCGGTTCCTCCGGCTGGCTCGCGGCCTTCGGCGGCGGCACGGACACCAACCAGGCCTCGTACCAGGTCACTTTGACCGACGACGCCTCGTACGAGGAGACGCGCGACAAGATCGACGCGCGGCTCGCGGACCTCGACGGCATCGGCGACACCCGGATCGCGGCCGGCGACGGCTTCGCGAACCAGGACCTGAGCGTGGTCGTGAAGGCCGCCGACGCGGAGGTCCTCGACCAGGCTGCCGAGCAGGTGCGGGCCGAGGTCGCGAAGCTCGACGACGTCACCGACGTCCAGAGCGACCTGGCCCAGTCCGTCCCGCGGATCTCGGTCCGGGCGGGCGACAAGGCCGCGGCGGCCGGTTTCGACGACGCCACCCTCGGCCAGATCGTCGCCCAGTCCGTCCGCGGCACCCCGAGCACCAAGGCGATCCTGGACGACACCGAGCGCGACGTCCTGGTGAAGTCGGCCAAGCCCGTGACCACCGTGGACGAGCTGAAGCAGCTGAACCTCGGCCGTGTGAAGCTCGGTGACATCGCCGAGGTGAAGGTCGTCGACGGGCCCGTCTCGATGACCCGTATCGACGGCTCGCGCGCGGCCACCATCACGGCCAAGCCGACCGGCGACAACACGGGTGCGGTCAGCGCCTCGCTCCAGACGAAGCTGAACCAGCTGGAGAAGGAGCTCCCCGACGGCGCCACGGTCGCCATCGGCGGTGTCTCCGAGGACCAGGACGAGGCCTTCGCCTCGCTCGGCCTGGCGATGCTCGCGGCGATCGCGATCGTCTTCATGCTCCTGGTGGCGACCTTCAAGTCCCTTGCCCAGCCGCTGATCCTGCTTGTCTCCATCCCGTTCGCGGCCACCGGCGCGATCGGCCTGCTGATTGCCACGGACACCCCGATGGGTGTCCCGGCCCTGATCGGCATGCTGATGCTCATCGGCATCGTGGTGACCAACGCGATCGTCCTCATCGACCTGATCAACCAGTACCGGGCCCAGGGCCTGGGCGTGGTCGAGTCGGTCATCGAGGGCGGCCGGCACCGGCTGCGCCCGATCCTGATGACGGCGCTCGCCACGATCTTCGCCCTGCTGCCGATGGCGGCGGGCGTCACCGGCGAGGGCGGCTTCATCGGCCAGCCGCTCGCCATCGTGGTGATCGGCGGTCTGCTCAGCTCGACGCTCCTGACCCTGCTGCTCGTGCCGACGCTGTACGCGATGCTCGAGCTGCGCAAGGAACGGCGGGCCGGGAAGAAGGCGGCCAAGCGCGCCAAGAAGGACAAGGACGCGCAGCGGGACAAGGACATCCCGCAGCAGCCCACGGACACCGACGCGGCCGTCCTGGACACGCTGGACATCTGATCCGTACGACATAGCAAGGGCGCCCCGCAGATCTGCGGGGCGCCCTTCGCGCGTGCGGGACGGAAACGGCTACGGCAGCGCGAGCATCCGCTCGAGCGCGAGCTTCGCGAAGCTCTCCGTCTCCTTGTCGACCTGGATCCGGTTGACGAGCTTGCCGTCCGCGAGGGACTCGAGCGCCCAGACGAGGTGCGGCAGGTCGATCCGGTTCATGGTCGAGCAGAAGCAGACCGTCTTGTCGAGGAAGACCACTTCCTTGTCCTCGGCCGCGAAGCGGTTGGCGAGGCGGCGCACCAGGTTGAGCTCGGTGCCGATGGCCCACTTGGAGCCGGCGGGCGCCGCCTCCAGGGTCTTGATGATGTACTCCGTCGAACCCACGAAGTCCGCGGCGGCCACGACCTCGTGCTTGCACTCGGGGTGCACCAGGACGTTGACGCCCGGGATGCGCTCGCGCACGTCGTTCACGCTGTCGAGGCTGAAGCGGCCGTGCACCGAGCAGTGCCCGCGCCACAGGATCATCTTGGCCTCGCGCAGCTCTTCGGCGGTCAGGCCGCCGTTCGGCTTGTGCGGGTTGTAGACGACACAGTCGTCGAGGGACATCCCCATGTCGCGTACGGCAGTGTTGCGGCCGAGGTGCTGGTCCGGCAGGAAGAGCACCTTCTCGCCCTGCTCGAAGGCCCAGTCGAGGGCCTTCTTCGCGTTGGACGAGGTGCAGATGGTGCCGCCGTGCTTGCCGGTGAAGGCCTTGATGTCGGCGGAGGAGTTCATGTAGCTGACCGGCACGACCTGCTCGGCTATACCGGCCTCGGTCAGCACGTCCCAGCACTCGGCGACCTGCTCGGCGGTGGCCATGTCGGCCATCGAGCAGCCCGCGGCGAGGTCGGGAAGCACGACCTTCTGGTCGTCGCCGGTCAGGATGTCGGCGGACTCGGCCATGAAGTGCACACCGCAGAACACGATGTACTCGGCCTCCGGCTTGGCCGCGGCGTCACGCGCGAGCTTGAAGGAGTCACCGGTGACATCGGCGAACTGGATGACCTCGTCGCGCTGGTAGTGGTGCCCGAGCACGAACACCTTGTCGCCGAGCTTCTCCTTGGCGACGCGCGCACGCTCGACCAGGTCCGGGTCGGACGGGGAGGGCAGGTCGCCGGGGCAGTCCACACCGCGCTCGCTCTTGGGGTCGGCTTCGCGGCCGAGCAGCAGCAGGGCGAGCGGAGTCGGCTGCGGCTCAAAGCTGTGGGCAAGGTCCTGGGCCGTGGTCACGTCACGCACCCTTTCTTCTTCCGGCGGGCAGAGCCCACCGTCCGGGCCTGCTTTTCGTCGAATTGACGCTATCTATCATAACCGCTTCACGTCAGATTGACGATGCCTGATGTCGTCGATGTGACGCATTCCCCTCATGTCCCGGGGACCGGCCTCCGGACCGACCCGTGCCCCGCACCCGCCCGGTGTGCGAGCATGAAGAGACACGCGCGGCCGCACGCCGGAAATCCGCCCCTCGGGCGGGGAATGATTCGGCGCCCACCGGGGTTGGCCGAAGCGGAAGCAGTCTCCGTACTACCCGGGAGAGATGTAGATGTCCGTTCAGGACGAGAAGACCACCGTGAGCGACGGCATTCTCCTGTCCGACGCCGCCGCCTCCAAGGTCAAGGCTCTGCTCGACCAGGAAGGCCGTGATGACCTGGCGCTGCGTGTCGCGGTCCAGCCCGGTGGCTGCTCCGGTCTGCGCTACCAGCTGTTCTTCGACGAGCGTTCCCTCGACGGCGATGTCGTCAAGGACTTCGACGGCGTGAAGGTCGTCACCGACCGCATGAGCGCCCCGTACCTGGGCGGCGCCTCGATCGACTTCGTCGACACCATCGAGAAGCAGGGCTTCACGATCGACAACCCCAACGCCACGGGCTCCTGCGCCTGCGGCGACTCGTTCAGCTAATCCTGAACCCCCAGCAGCAACGCGAAGGGCGGCATCCCGTACGTACGGGATGCCGCCCTTCGCGTATCCGAAGACCAGGCCCGGGAACTACTTCGCCGGAATCCGCGCGCCGTCGGTCCCGACCACCTCGCGCCCGCCGAGCGGCTTCTCCAGCTGCACGGTCTCCTTGAGCTCCTTGGCGATCATGATGCAGTACTTGCCCGGCTCCTGCGGCGTCTCGGTCACGGTCACCTCGACCTTGCCGCCGCTCTCCTTCGCCGAGGCGGAGTAGTCACTGCAGACGCCGCCCCAGAAGTGCACCGTCAGCGTCCGGTCCGATGCGCTGTACGACTCGACCCGCACGCTCCGCGGCTGCGTGGCCCCGTCCGAGGGCTTGTCCGGCTCAGGCTCCGGCTCCGGAGTCGCCGGCGCCTCCGTGCCCGTCGGCTCCTCGGGTGACACCGGCGCGGGGGAGTGCAGGAACCGCTTCTCGACCGCCGGATGCGTCACGGTCACCGGCTCCGCACCCGCCTGCGCCACGGAGAACAGCCAGGACGGGACGAGCACCTGCCGCCCCTTCTCGTGATACGCGGCAAGCCCGAGCACCGCGGACCCCACCGTCACCTGCTGCGGCTTGGGCGGCTTCGGCTGCGCGCCCGGATCGCACGGCTGCTGCGGCTCGCCGACGGTGAGATCGTCCTCATGCGGTACGGCGCTGGCGCAGCCTCCGATGTTCCCGGGTGCCACACCCGCCGGTGCCGCGTTGAGCTGTTTCAGCGCGGCCTCGGCACTGATCACGGGATACGCGTCACCCTTGACCGGCTTCGCCAACTGCCCGCTCGCACCGGCTACTTCACCGTCGGGCCCGACCTGGATGCCGGTCGAGATCCCGTACGTGGGCAGCCCGCCCACGACCGGATCGGCGTTGACCACCCGTACCGGACCCATCGTCTGCCGCGCGTCCAGCTTCGCGTCGTCCTGCCCGATCGCCTTGAGCACGGGAGCGGCCGCTGCCTTCGCCGTCTTCTCGTCGACCGACGGCAGCCCGCTGAGCCCGGACGACCCGATGGGCTTGTCGCAGCCGCCCTCGCGGGGGCAGGTCTCGGGGTCGTTCACCAGCGGCGCATACGTCCAGGTGCCCGGCGCCTGCTTGATCACCGTGAGCAGCGGAGCGTTCTTGCCCGTGCCGACCCGCCACTCGGCACCCTGCGAGGTCACCTCGCCGGGCACCTTCAACGCGTCGGCCAGCGCCGCCACCTGTTCCTTCGACACCTCGCCCGAAGCCCGGTACACGGGCACGGACTCCGGCGCCTTCGGCAGCTCGCCCTCGGCGGTGAACCGCACACCGCCCGGCGCCGGCTCACCCGGGGCGATGCCCGGCGTATAGCCGTCGAGGGTCAGCGGGGGAGGAGTGCCGTCACCGCCGGGCGCACCGGCATCACCACGCGAGCCCTCGGACGAACTGGCCGCCAGATACGCACCGCCACCGCCCGCGAGCAGCACGGCCGCCGCGACCGAGGCCACCACCAGGCGCGACGTCCGCCTGCCGGATTCCTCACTTATGCCATCGGTGCTCACGACGTAACTCCTTCACCAGGGCCGGGCATCCCGAACCGTATGCCGACTCCCCACAAGGGGGGATCGACAGTGGGACGGCCCGAGGGAGTGTTCGGTTCCCTGGCGGACAACCGGACCGGGCGCTCAGTCCCCGTAATCGGACATCGCGTCCAGCATCCGCGCGGACGCCGGTGGCACGACGATCCCATGGATCCGCGAGGGCGGCACGGGAGAGGCGAGGGAGGCCTGGGGCGCTGCCCAGTGCGGCACCATCCGGGCGCAGTCCCCCTGCAGCTGCTGCAGCGTGAAGTCCTGGGAGGCGGGGAGGAGCGGCGCGGGCGCCGTGTGCTTCGACATATCCGCACCGTACGCACGGCGGGCCCACCAGAAAAACCCCTACTTTCCGGTAATTTCGGCAAGTCTTCGCAGGCAGGAGCTTCTCCGGTCGATCGGTTCAGAGATACGGGGACTTCCCGGTAGCGTGAGGTGTCAACCCCAGCCCACGCGCAGGAGACTCAACGTCGTGCGTATCGCAGTCACCGGCTCCATCGCCACCGACCACCTGATGACCTTCCCCGGCCGTTTCGCCGACCAGTTGGTCGCGGACCAGCTGCACACGGTCTCCCTCTCGTTCCTCGTCGACAACCTCGACGTCCGCCGGGGAGGCGTCGGAGCGAACATCTGCTTCGGCATGGGACAGCTCGGCACCGCCCCGATCCTCGTCGGCGCCGCGGGCTCCGACTTCGACGAGTACCGCGCGTGGCTCGACCGGAACGGCGTCGACACCGCATCGGTCCGTATCTCCGAGACCCTGCACACGGCCCGTTTCGTGTGCACCACGGACAAGGACCACAACCAGATCGGCTCCTTCTACACGGGCGCGATGAGCGAGGCCCGGCTGATCGAGCTGAAGACCGTCGCCGACCGCGTCGGCGGCCTCGACCTGGTCCTGATCGGCGCGGACGACCCGGAGGCGATGCTCCGCCACACCGAGGAGTGCCGTTCCCGCGAGATCCCCTTCGCCGCCGACTTCTCGCAGCAGATCGCGCGGATGAACGGCGACGAGATCCGCACCCTGCTCGACGGCGCCACGTACCTCTTCTCCAACGAGTACGAGAAGGGTCTGATCGAGTCCAAGACCGGCTGGAGCGACGAGGAGATCCTCGGCCGCGTCGGCCACCGCGTCACCACGCTCGGCTCGCGCGGCGTGCGCATCGAGCGCGTCGGCGACCAGCCCATCGAGGTCGGCTGCCCGGAGGAGGACGCCAAGGTCGACCCGACCGGCGTCGGCGACGCGTTCCGCGCCGGCTTCCTGTCCGGTCTGTCCTGGGGCGTCTCGCACGAGCGCGCCGCCCAGATCGGCTGCATGCTCGCGACCCTGGTGATCGAGACGCTCGGCACCCAGGAGTACACGCTGCGCCGCGCCCACTTCATGGACCGCTTCACCAAGGCGTACGGCTTCGACGCGGCCGCCGAGGTCAAGGAGCACCTCGCGTAAGGACGGGTTTCAGACGAGCCGGCGGACCACGTAGGCCCAGCCTCGTTCCGCCGGCTCCTCGCCCACGTACTCCTGGCCGCGCAGATGGCACCACGCGCGGATGTCCAGCTCGGCCACCTCGTCGTCCGAGAGCACGGTCACGGTGCCGCCGACCGCCACCTGCCCGATCGCCTTTGCCAGCTCGATCACCGGCAGCGGACACCGCTTCCCGAGCGTGTCGAGCACCAGCTCCTTCAGCCCCGGTGACGCCGCCGGCCCGACGGGCGCCCCGAGCTTCTCCCGTACGGAAGCGACCGCGCCGGGCAGCACCGCGAGAAACCGCTCCACGTCCTCGCCCGAAGTCCCCGGCGGCAGCGAGATGCGCACATTGCCCTCGCTCAGCACCCCCATCGCCTTGAGCACATGGCTCGGCGTCAGCGTGGAGCTCGTGCACGACGAGCCGGACGACACCGAGAACCCGGCACGGTCCAGCTCGTGAAGGAGCGACTCGCCGTCGACATAGAGGCAGGAGAACGTGACGATATGGGGCAGCCGCCGCTCGGGATCGCCCACGACCTCCACATCCGCCACCAGCTCCGGCACCCGCGCCCGGATCAGCGCCGTCAACTCCCGTAGCCGCACCGCCTCTTGAGCGGCCTCCGTACGCACCGCCCGCAGCGAGGCCGCCGCCGCCACGATCGCCGGCAGGTTCTCGAACCCGGGCGCGCGCCCCGACTCCCGCTCGTCCACCGGACCTTGTACGGAGAAGCGCACTCCCTTGCGTACGGCCAGGAGACCGACACCCGCGGGACCGCCCCATTTGTGCGCACTGCCGGCCAGGACCGACCAGTCGCCCTCCACCGGACCCCAGGCGAGGGACTGGGCGGCGTCCACGAGCAGCGGCACCCCCGTGGCCCGGCAGACCTCGGCGATCTCGGCGACCGGCTGCACCGTCCCCACCTCGTGATTGGCGGACTGCAGACACGCTAGGGCGGTGTCCTCGCGCAACGCCCGTACGAACAAGGAGGCGTCGACCCGACCGCCGCGGTCCACGGGAATCTCCGTCACCGAACCGCCCTGCCCCTCATGGACGGCGGCCGAATGGAGCACCGCGGAATGCTCCACCGCGGACACGATCAAGTGACGCCCGGCGCGCCGCCGTCCGGCAAGGACCCCCGCCATCCCGGTGTGCAGCGCCTGCGTACCGGAGGCCGTGAACACCAGCTCGTCCGGCCGGCAGCCCACCGCATCGGCCGCCGCCTCCCGTGCCGCGTCGAGCAGCAGCCGGGCCCTGCGGCCCTCGCGGTAGAGCCGGGCGGGGTCGGCCCAGCCCTCGTCGAGCGCGGCGAGCAGGGCCTGCTTGGCGACGGGGTGCAGGGGAGCGGAGGTAGCGGCATCGAAGTACGGCACGTCCTCACGCTACCTGCGCCGCACGTCCGTACGAGGGGTTGCAGCTGCACAAGCCCCGCGCCTGACCAGGGGTCCGCCGACTTACTGTCGGTATCAGTCGAGGGACCGTCAGTTGCCTGTTCAAGGGCGGTTTTCCATCCCTTCGGGTCGTGCCTCGGCGCGTTGGGCACCCTCCCCGCGCGACCCCAAATAGCGTCCAGTAGGGTTTGGTCCGCATAAACATCCAAACCCCTGCCCGTACACGGGCCGGTGCCCGACCAAGCATCACGGACGAGCCCGGTCGAGCGGGCGAGACTCTCGGGAAGGCGCTACGTGAGTCCCAACGGCTCCGACCGCTCGTCGCGGCGCCCGATGCGGCGGAAGCTGCCGCAGGTGCTGACTGCGGGCCTCATTCTTGCAACCGCTACCGGTTGCACCTACGAGGATTTCCCCCGCCTTGGAATGCCCACCCCTGTGACGGAGGAGGCTCCTCGGATCCTCTCCCTCTGGCAGGGCTCATGGGCGGCCGCGCTCGCCACCGGCGTGCTCGTCTGGGGCCTGATCCTGTGGAGTGTCATCTTCCACAGGCGCAGCCGCACCAAGGTCGAGGTTCCTGCGCAGACCCGGTACAACATGCCCATCGAGGCGCTGTACACGGTGGTTCCGCTCATCATCGTCTCGGTGCTCTTCTACTTCACGGCACGCGACGAGACGAAGCTTCTCGCTCAGTCCGAGAAGCCTGCTCACACGATCAATGTGGTCGGCTTCCAGTGGAGCTGGGGCTTCAACTACGTCGAGGACGTGCCCGGTGTCACCGGTGACGCCAAGACGGACAAGAACCTCAAGGACATCCCGGACAAGTACCGCGAGGCGTTCCCCGCGAACGCCGGCGGTGTCTACGACATCGGTACCCCGGGCACCCGGAACCCGCAGAACAACAACCCGGGTCCGACCCTGTGGCTGCCGAAGGGCGAGAAGGTCCGCTTCGTGCTGACCTCGCGCGATGTCATCCACTCCTTCTGGGTCGTGCCGTTCCTGATGAAGCAGGACGTCATCCCGGGCCACACCAACGTCTTCGAGGTGACCCCCAACAAGGAGGGCACCTTCATGGGCAAGTGCGCCGAGCTCTGCGGCGTCGACCATTCCCGAATGCTGTTCAACGTGAAGGTCGTTTCTCCCGAGCGGTACCAGGAGCACCTGGAAGAGCTCGCGAAGAAGGGCCAGACCGGGTACGTCCCGGCCGGCATTGAGCAGACGGACAATGCCAGGAACTCGGAGAAGACCCAACTGTGAGCATCCTCAACGAGCAACCAAAGGGTGCCGCCGAATCCGACGACTCGTATGAGAACGAGATCCCGGTCCGGCGCAGGCAGCCCGGCAACGTCGTGGTGAAGTGGCTGACCACCACCGACCACAAGACGATCGGCACGCTGTACCTGGTCACGTCGTTCGCGTTCTTCTGCATCGGCGGTCTGATGGCGCTCTTCATGCGCGCCGAACTGGCCCGTCCCGGCACGCAGATCATGTCGAACGAGCAGTTCAACCAGGCGTTCACGATGCACGGCACGATCATGCTGCTGATGTTCGCGACGCCGCTGTTCGCGGGCTTCGCGAACTGGATCATGCCGCTGCAGATCGGTGCTCCCGATGTGGCGTTCCCGCGGCTGAACATGTTCGCCTACTGGCTCTACCTGTTCGGCTCGCTGATCGCCGTCGGCGGCTTCCTCACCCCGCAGGGTGCGGCCGACTTCGGCTGGTTCGCCTACAGCCCGCTGTCGGACGCCGTCCGCTCGCCGGGCATCGGCGCCGACATGTGGATCATGGGTCTGGCCTTCTCCGGCTTCGGCACGATCCTCGGTTCGGTCAACTTCATCACCACCATCATCTGCATGCGCGCGCCCGGCATGACGATGTTCCGTATGCCGATCTTCACCTGGAACGTGCTGCTGACCGGTGTTCTGGTCCTGCTCGCCTTCCCGGTGCTCGCGGCCGCGCTGTTCGCCCTGGAGGCGGACCGCAAGTTCGGTGCCCATATCTTCGACGCGGCCAACGGCGGCGCGCTGCTATGGCAACACCTCTTCTGGTTCTTCGGACACCCAGAGGTGTACATCATCGCCCTGCCGTTCTTCGGCATCATTTCCGAGATCATCCCGGTCTTCTCGCGCAAGCCGATGTTCGGTTACATCGGTCTGATCGGCGCGACGATCGCGATCGCGGGTCTGTCCGTGACGGTGTGGGCGCACCACATGTACGTCACCGGCGGTGTGCTGCTGCCGTTCTTCTCCTTCATGACGTTCTTGATCGCCGTGCCAACAGGCGTGAAGTTCTTCAACTGGATCGGAACGATGTGGAAGGGGTCCTTGAGTTTCGAGACCCCGATGCTCTGGACCATCGGCTTCCTGATCACCTTCACCTTCGGTGGTCTGACCGGTGTCATCCTGGCCTCGCCCCCGATGGACTTCCACGTCTCGGACTCGTACTTCGTGGTGGCGCACTTCCACTACGTGGTGTTCGGCACCGTCGTCTTCGCGATGTTCGCCGGCTTCCACTTCTGGTGGCCGAAGTTCACCGGCAAGATGCTCGACGAGCGCCTCGGCAAGATCACCTTCTGGACGCTGTTCGTGGGCTTCCACGGCACGTTCCTGGTGCAGCACTGGCTCGGTGCCGAGGGCATGCCGCGTCGTTACGCGGACTACCTCGCGGCCGACGGCTTCACCGCCCTGAACACGATCTCGACGATCGCGTCCTTCCTGCTCGGTATGTCGATCCTGCCGTTCATGTACAACGTCTGGAAGACGGCGAAGTACGGCAAGAAGGTCGAGGTCGACGACCCGTGGGGCTACGGCCGCTCGCTCGAGTGGGCCACGTCCTGCCCGCCGCCGCGGCACAACTTCCTCACGCTGCCGCGTATTCGCTCCGAATCCCCGGCGTTCGATCTGCACCACCCGGAGATCGTCGCGATGGAGCAGGAGCAGCTGGCCGCCTCCGGCCACGGTGACAAGGCCCTCGCGGGCGGCAAGGAGGCAGGCAAGTGAAGGTCCAAGGCAAGATGTTCATCTGGCTGAGCGTCTTCGTGCTCGGCATGGCGATCGTCTACGGCGTGTGGTCCAAGGAGCCGGCCGGCACCACGGCTCTGTTCCTGGCCTTCGGCCTGTGCATCATGGTCGGCTACTACCTGGCCTTCACGGCCCGGCGCGTGGACGCCATGGCGCAGGACAACAAGGAGGCCGATGTCGCGGACGAGGCCGGCGAGGTGGGGTTCTTCTCCCCGCACAGCTGGCAGCCGCTCGCGCTCGGTGTCGGTGGCGCGCTCGCCTTCATGGGCGTCGTCTTCGGCTGGTGGCTGCTCTACTTCTCGGCCCCGATCATCCTGATCGGCCTGTGGGGCTGGGTCTTCGAGTACTACCGCGGTGAGAACCAGAACCAGTGACGCGTTAGCACGCTGATCGAAAAGAGGGGCCCGGACACTCCGTCAGGAGTCGTCCGGGCCCCTCTTTTGCAGCAGTTTGGGCTTCTCGTACGGAGCACTCCGCGCGCCGTCGCTGACAAACCTTCATAGCGTGTGCTGCATGAGCCACTCACCGCGAATGCGCACGGTATTGAGCTGCACCCTTCTTGTGGCCGCGCTTGCCGCGGGCGCCACGGGCTGCGGTTCCGACGGCCACCCGCTCTCGGCGAAGCCCTATGACGCGGCCGGCCAGATCGCCTTCAACGGGCCCGCGGGCTCCCAGAAGGCCGACCCGGACAAGCCCCTCGAAGTCACCGCACAGGGCAAGGACGGACGGATCACCGACGTCACCGCCACGGATTCGCTGGGCCGTTACGTAGCCGGTGAGCTCGCCGCCGACGGCAGCCGCTGGCACTCCACGTCGCCGCTCGCCGCCGGCGCCGCCTACACGGTCAAGGTGAGCACCGAGGACGAAGAGGGCTCGCCCGGCCGCAAGGTCCTCACGTTCGAGACCCGCGACGCGGCCAGGAAGGGGCGCCTGGACGTCGAGTTCGGCCCCGAGGCGGGCCAGTACGGCGTCGGGATGCCCGTCACCGCCAAGCTGAGCAAGCCCGTCACGGACAAGAAGGCCCGGGCGATCGTCGAGCGTTCCCTGGAGGTCCGCTCGGAGCCCGCCACGGAGGGCACCTGGCACTGGTTCGAGGACGACAAGCTCCACTACCGCCCGAAGGACTACTGGCCCGCCAACGCCAAGATCTCCGTCTCCTCGCACCTGGAGGGCGTGAAGATCGACGACAAGCTGTGGGGCGGCGAAGGCAAGCCCCTGAAGCTCACCACGGGCAGCAAGATCGAGGCCGTCGTGGACGCCGGCGCGCACTACATGACGGTCTACCGCAACGGCGAGGAGATCAACTCCGTGCCGGTCACCACCGGGAAGCCCGGCTGGGAGACGCGCAACGGCACCAAGGTCGTGCTCGGCAAGGAGTACGTGGTGCGGATGACCAGCCGCGCCATCGGCGCCGCCGAGTTCTACGACAAGCAGGTGTACTACGCGACCCGCCTCACGGACACCGGCGAGTACGTGCACGCCGCGCCCTGGTCGGCCGGCTCGCACGGCTACGCCAACGTCAGCCACGGATGTGTGGGAATGAGCACAGGCAACGCCGCCTGGTTCTACGGGATCGTGCAGCCCGGCGACATCGTGCGCACCATCAACAGCTACGGCGAGTACCTGCCGGCGTACGGCAACGGCCTCGGTGACTGGAACATGGAGTGGAAGGACTGGCTGAAGGGCAGCGTCGTCAACGCCGGTCTGCGCGAGGGCCAGACCCACCACGACGAGGCCAGGCTGCGCCCGTCCGTGTGACGCGGGGCCGGGTCGGACGTGACCCTAACGCGTGACATGACGTGAGCCCGTACGGAGGTCCGTACGGGCTCAAGTGCGTTCTGTGCCAAGGGAGATCGGGCGGCGGTCAGGCCTCGACGGACAGGCGCGAACGCAGCAGCGCGGCCAGTGCGGAGGCGAACTCCACGGGTTCGACCGGCAGGGTCACCGCGGCCTCGGCGCGGCTCCAGGTGGCCAGCCAGGCGTCCTGCGGGCGGCCCATGAGGAGCAGCACGGGCGGGGCCTTGAAGATCTCGTCCTTGATCTGCCGGCACATCCCCATGCCGCCCATCGGCACGGCCTCACCGTCGAAGACGCAGACGTCGATGCCGCCCCGGTCCAGCTCCTTGAGGACGGCGGCGGGCGTGGCGCACTCGATGAACTCGACCTGGGGAACGTCCGCGGCCGGCCTGCGACCGGTCGCCAGCCTCACCTGTTCGCGGGTGTTGGCGTCGTCGCTGTAGACCAGGACCGTGGCGGTCGACTGCATGGTTCCTCCGTGGGAAAGGCCGTACACCGTTGCGCGGATGCTACTCCGTCAAACACCCCGTCAACACCGGTACGCAGAGGCCTTCGATGGGCCATCCGGGCTGGACATCGGGCGCGAACACTCCGAACGGCACCCCCCGGAGTGAGTGCCAGATAAGCGACCGACATAATGTCGGTCGTGGCGACAGCAACGACAGTAGAAACCGGGCACGCGCACCCGTCGGTCAATCGGCCGAACCTCACCAGCGTCGGAACCATCATCTGGTTGAGTTCCGAGCTGATGTTCTTCGCGGCCCTCTTCGCGATGTACTTCACCCTGCGTTCGGTGACGGGTGCCGAGCACTGGAAGGAAATGGCCTCGAGCCTGAACTTCCCCTTCTCGGCGACGAACACCACGATCCTGGTGCTCTCTTCGCTCACCTGCCAGCTCGGCGTCTTCGCCGCCGAGCGCGGGGACGTGAAGAAGCTCCGGATGTGGTTCATCGTGACCTTCATCATGGGCGCGGTCTTCATCGGCGGTCAGGTCTTCGAGTACACCGAGCTGGTCAAGCACGAGGGTCTCTCGCTCTCGTCCGACCCGTACGGCTCGGTGTTCTACCTGACCACCGGCTTCCACGGCCTGCACGTGACGGGCGGCCTCATCGCCTTCCTGCTCGTACTGGGCCGTACCTACGCGGCTCGCAGATTCACCCACGAGCAGGCGACCGCAGCCATCGTCGTGTCCTACTACTGGCACTTCGTCGATGTCGTGTGGATCGGCCTCTTCGCCACGATCTACATGATCAAGTAGCCGGGCCGAAGAACCCGCAAGCCGGGCCGAGACCCGAACCCTTTCCGAAGCATCGACGCAGAAGATCCTGACACCGGGGTAATCCGTGAAAAAGCTCTCCGCACGACGACGCCATCCGCTGGCGGCGGTCGTCGTCCTAATCCTCGCGCTGGCGGCCACCGGGGGGCTGTACGCCGCGTTCGCGCCGGCGGACAAGGCGCAGGCCGAAGAAACCTCCCAGTCCCTCGCGATCGAGGAGGGCAAGAAGCTCTACTCGGTCGGCTGCGCCAGCTGCCACGGCACCGGTGGCCAGGGCACCACTGACGGTCCGTCGCTCGTGGGCGTCGGCTCCGCCGCGGTGGACTTCCAGGTGGGCACCGGCCGTATGCCGGCCCAGCAGCCCGGCGCCCAGGTGCCGAAGAAGAAGAACATCTACACGCAGGCCCAGATCGACCAGCTGGCCGCGTACATCGCCTCCCTCGGCGCCGGTCCGGTCACCCCGACGGACAAGCAGTACAGCCCGGAGGGTGCGGACATCGCCAAGGGTGGCGAGCTGTTCCGCACCAACTGCGCGCAGTGCCACAACTTCACCGGTGAGGGCGGTGCCCTGACGAAGGGCAAGTTCGCGCCGAGCCTTGAGGGCGTCAGCCCCAAGCACATCTACGAGGCCATGCAGACCGGCCCGCAGAACATGCCCTCCTTCCCCGACACGACGATGCCGGAGAAGCAGAAGAAGGACATCATCGCGTACCTTGACGCGGTCAACGGTGAGAAGACGGAGAGCCCCGGCGGTCTCAAGCTGGGCGGGCTCGGCCCGGTCAGTGAGGGTCTGTTCGCCTGGATCTTCGGTCTCGGCGCCCTGATCGCCGTCGCTGTGTGGGTCGCCGCGCGGACCGCAAAGGCCAAGAAGTCATGAGCAGCCAAGACATTCCAGAAGAGAACCTGCCCGTAGCGCAGGCCGACGGCGCCGACCTGGAGAAGCACGGGGACAACCCGTTCGCCGACCCCGGACTGCCGCCCCATGAGCACCGCATCCAGGACATCGACGAGCGGGCCGCCAAGCGCTCCGAGCGCACCGTGGCGTTCCTGTTCACGCTGTCGATGCTGGCCACGATCGGCTTCATCGCCTCGTACGTGGCGTTCCCGGTCGACAAGAGCATCTACGTCTGGCCGATCGGGCACATCAGCGCGCTGAACTTCGCCCTGGGCATGACCCTCGGTGTCGCGCTGTTCTGCATCGGCGCGGGCGCGGTCCACTGGGCCCGCACCCTGATGTCCGACGAGGAGATCGCCGACGAGCGGCACGCCATCGAGGCGCCGCCCGAGGTCAAGGCGAAGGTACTCGCGGACTTCAAGCAGGGCGCCAAGGAGTCGGCGATCGGACGGCGCAAGCTGATCCGCAACACCATGTTCGGTGCGCTGACCCTGGTCCCGCTGTCCGGTGTCGTCCTGCTGCGTGACCTCGGTCCGCTGCCGGAGGACAAGCTCCGGCACACGCTGTGGGCCAAGGGCAAGCTGCTCGTGAACCAGAACACGAACGAGCCGCTGCGTCCCTCGGACGTGGCCGTCGGTTCGCTGACCTTCGCCAAGCCGGAAGGCCTGGAGGAGCACGACCACGACTTCCAGACCCAGATCGCCAAGGCCGCCCTGATGATCGTCCGCATCGAGCCGGACGACATCAAGGACAAGCAGGAACTCGAGTGGTCCCACGAGGGCATCGTGGCGTACTCGAAGATCTGCACCCACGTGGGCTGCCCGATCTCCCTGTACGAGCAGCAGACGCACCACGTCCTCTGCCCGTGCCACCAGTCCACCTTCGACCTCACCGACGGTGCCCGAGTGATCTTCGGTCCCGCCGGCCACGCCCTGCCGCAGCTGCGCATCGGCGTGAACGAGGAGGGCTACCTCCAGGCGCTTGGCGACTTCGAGGAGCCTGTCGGTCCTGCCTTCTGGGAGCGCGGATGAGCACCACAACAGCTTCTTCTACGGAAAAGCGCAAAGCACCCGCCGGCGAGCGGGTTGCCGACTGGGCCGACGGCCGCCTCGGGATCTACTCCCTGGCCAAGGCCAACATGCGGAAGATCTTCCCGGACCACTGGTCCTTCATGCTCGGCGAGATCTGCCTCTACAGCTTCATCATCATCATCCTCACGGGTGTGTACCTGACGCTGTTCTTCCACCCGTCGATGAACGAGGTGGAGTACCACGGCAGCTACGTGCCCCTGCAGGGCCAGCTGATGTCCGAGGCGTTCAACTCGACCATGCACATCTCCTTCGATGTGCGCGGTGGTCTGCTGATCCGTCAGATCCACCACTGGGCGGCGCTGATCTTCGTCGCGGCCATGCTCGTGCACATGATGCGCGTGTTCTTCACCGGCGCGTTCCGCAAGCCGCGTGAGGTCAACTGGCTGTTCGGCTTCCTGCTGCTGGTCCTCGGCATGTTCACCGGCTTCACCGGTTACTCGCTGCCGGACGACCTGCTGTCGGGTACCGGTGTCCGCTTCATGCAGGGCGCGGTGCTCTCGGTGCCGATCGTCGGTACGTATCTGTCGATGTTCCTGTTCGGCGGAGAGTTCCCCGGCGGCGACTTCGTGGCCCGGTTCTACTCGGTGCACATCCTGCTGCTGCCGGGCATCATGCTCGGCCTCGTGGTGGCGCACCTGATCCTGGTCTTCTACCACAAGCACACCCAGTTCGCGGGTCCCGGCAAGACCAACAAGAACGTGGTCGGCATGCCGCTTCTGCCCGTGTACATGGCGAAGGCCGGCGGCTTCTTCTTCCTGGTCTTCGGTGTCATCGCGGCCATCTCGGCGCTCGCCTCGATCAACCCGATCTGGGCGCTCGGCCCGTACCGTCCGGACCAGGTGTCCACCGGTGCACAGCCCGACTGGTACATGGGCTTCTCCGAAGGCCTGATCCGTGTCATGCCGGGCTGGGAGATCAACCTCTGGGGTCACACGCTCGTCCTGGGTGTGTTCATCCCGCTGGTCATCTTCCCGCTGGTGCTCGTGGCGATCGCGGTCTGGCCGTTCATCGAGTCCTGGGTCACCGGCGACAAGCGTGAGCACCACATCCTGGACCGCCCGCGCAACGCCCCGACCCGTACGGCCTTCGGTGTGGCCTGGCTGACCTGGTACTTCGTGCTCCTGATCGGTGGTGGAAACGACCTCTGGGCGACCCACTTCCACCTGTCGATCAACTCGATCACCTGGTTCGTCCGGATCGCGTTCTTCGTGGCCCCGGTCATCGCCTTCATCATCACCAAGCGGATCTGCCTCGGCCTCCAGCGCCGCGACAAGGACAAGGTGCTGCACGGACGCGAGTCCGGCATCATCAAGCGCCTGCCGCACGGTGAGTTCATCGAGGTGCACGAGCCGCTCAGCCAGGAGCAGCTGCACACCCTCACCGCGCACGAGCAGAACAAGCCGCTCGAGCTCGGTCCGACGGTCGACGAGAACGGTGTCGAGCGCAAGGTCAAGGGTTCGCAGAAGCTCCGCGCGAAGCTCTCGCAGGGCATGTACGGCGAGGACAGCCAGATTCCCAAGCCGACTGCCGAGGAGTACAAGGAGATCACCAGCGGCCACGGCCACCACTGATCTCCGTAGCTGAACGCCACGGCAGGAGCCCCGTCCACTCGCTGGACGGGGCTCCTTGCCGTACGGAGTGCTTGGCTAGGCTGAGCCCCGACCGTTTTCGTATGACACCAGGAGCGACCATGAGCGCTGTGACCCCCGCTGGAGGCGACACCACGGCGGTCCGTTCCTGGCCCGCCGTACTGAACGGGCTGCTCGACGGGCGGGACCAGAGCGCCGAGGACACGTTCTGGGCGATGGACCGGATCATGCGCGGTGAGGCCACCGACGCACAGATCGCCGGGTTCGTGGTCGCCCTGCGGGCCAAGGGCGAGACGGTGGACGAGATCACCGGGCTCGTCCGGGCGATGTACGAGCACGCCAATGTCATCGAGGTGTCCGGGCCGACCGTGGACATCGTCGGCACCGGTGGTGACGGGGCCAAGACCGTCAACATCTCGACGATGTCGTCCATCGTCATCGCCGGCACCGGGGCCAAGGTCGTCAAGCACGGCAACCGGGCCGCCTCGTCCGCCTCCGGGTCCTCCGACGTGCTCGAGAAGCTCGGGGTCAATCTGGAGCTGACGCCGCAGCGGGTGGCCGAGGTGGCCGAAGAGGCCGGGATCACCTTCTGCTTCGCCGTGAAGTTCCATCCGGCGCTGCGCCACGCGGGCGCCGCGCGCGGGCAGTTGGGCATCCGGACGATCTTCAATGTGCTCGGTCCGCTGACCAACCCGGCGCGCGTGAAGGCGCAGGCCGTGGGCGTGGCCGATCCGCGGATGGCGCCGATCGTGGCCGGGGTGTTCGCCGAGCGCGGGAACTCCTCGCTGGTGTTCCGCGGCGACGACGGGCTCGACGAGCTGACCACCACGGCGTCCTCGCGGGTGTGGATCGTGCGCGACGGTCTCGTACGCGAGGAGCGTTTCGATCCGCGGGATGTCGGCCTGGAGCTGGTGCCCGTGGAGGCGCTGCGCGGTGCCGACGCCTCGTACAACGCGGAGGTCGCCCGCAAGGTGCTCGCGGGGGAGACCGGGCCCGTACGGGACGCGGTGCTGCTCAACTCGGCCGCGGCGCTTGTCGCGTTGAACCCGACGGACGCGCCGCTCGCCGAGCAGATCAGGGCCGGGATGGACAAGGCCGCCGAGGCGATCGACTCGGGGGCGGCACGCAGGACGCTGGAGCGCTGGATCAAGGCCAGCAACTCCTGAGGTCCGTACGGATGTGACGCAGGGCGCAGTCCGGGATACGGACTGCGCCTTGCGCGTGGAAGATCTTCTGGCAAGATGCTGCACAGGTCATGAGTGACAGCGACTACGGCCCCGGCCCGCTGTCCGGCAACCCTCCGTCCGTGGCGGGGTGCCCCGGGTGAAGACCAGGCCGCAGACAACAAGGTCTGTGGCAAGCGCGGACCCCTGCACACCCTGGGGTCCTGGTCCTCAAGGGAGCAGTCTCGTGAGCAAGCGAATGCGATAGGGCGAATCCGCCCCCTTTCCGCGCACCTCTTTTCCTTCCTTCCGCGTTCTCCGCGCTCGACGCACACAGCTGCTCGCGCGGTGAATTCGCCTGCCTGCCACGGGAGTTCGCCATGTCCGCGTACCTGAACACCAACGCCAGCACCCTCGAAGCCGCCGCCGAGCCGGCCTGTACCGAGCCGCTCCAGGTCCTCGGCCGCGATGTCCGCGTCCCGCTCGTGACCGGTGGCGAAGTCACCTACGCCGCCCTGGACTACGCGGCCAGCGCCCCCGCACTGCAGCGCGTCTGGGACGACGTGGCCGCGTACGCGCCGTACTACGGCAGCGTGCACCGCGGTGCCGGGTACCTGTCGCAGCTGTCCACCGACCTGTTCGAGAACGCGCGGCGGACCGTCGAGGAGTTCCTCGACTGCCGCGACGGCGACCAGGTGATCTTCACGCGCTCGACCACCGACTCGCTCAACCTGCTCGCCCGGGCGCTGCCCGCCGACTGCCAGGTGTTCGTCTTCGAGACCGAGCACCACGCGTCGCTGCTGCCCTGGCGCGATGCCCGCGTCACCTACCTCAACGCTCCCCGTACGCCGGGGGAGGCCGTCCAGACCCTGGAGCGTGCCCTCGCCGACCGCGACCCCCACGGTCCCGCCCTCGTATGCGTGACCGGTGCGTCCAACGTCACCGGCGAGCTCTGGCCGGTGCGCGAGCTGGCGGCGGCCGCTCACGCGCACGGTGCCCGCATCGTGCTCGACGCCGCCCAGCTCGCGCCCCATCACCCCGTCTCCGTACGGGAGTTGGACGTGGACTGGGTCGCCTTCTCCGGGCACAAGCTGTACGCGCCCTTCGGGTCGGGTGTGCTCGCCGGGCGTGCGGACTGGCTGCAGGAGGCCGAGCCGTACCTCGCCGGCGGCGGCGCCTCGAAGGCGGTCGCGCGGCGCACCGACGGCGGTGTGGACGTGGAGTGGCACACCACCGCGGCGCGGCACGAGGCCGGTTCGCCGAACGTGATCGGCGCCTACTCCATCGCCTCCGCCTGCAAGGCGCTCACCGAGGCGGGCTTCGAGGGCCTGGTCGCGCGGGAGCAGGAGCTGATCGCGCGGGTCCGTACGGGACTTGCCGAGGTGCCCGAGGTGAAGGTGCTCTCGCTGTTCGGTAACGACGCTCCGCGCGTGGGCGTCATCTCCTTCGTGGTCGAGGGCTGGAACAGCTCGCACTTCGCCGCCGCGCTCTCCGCCGAGTACGGCATCGGGGTGCGCGACGGCCTCTTCTGCGCCCATCCGCTGGTGCGCACCCTGCTCGGCAGCGACCCGCAGGAGCAGGGCGAGTGCGGTGCGCCCGAGGCGGCGCCCGGTGAGAAGTCGCTGAACGCGATCCGGGTGAGCTTCGGTGCGGGCACGCCCGACGAGCACGTGGAGCGCTTCGTGCACGCCGTGCGCGAGCTGGTGCGTGAGGGCGCGAAGTGGAACTACCGGACCGAGGACGGGCGTTGCGTGCCCGACACGTCCGCCTGACTTTCATGCGGCCAGGCGCGCCCCCAGGAGCACCATCCGCAGCGCCCGCTCCGTCGCGTCCGTGAGGAACTCGCCGCCCCGGCCCAGCGCCTCCGGCAGCGATACGGGAGCGGGCAGGATGCCGCTGTAGGCGTCCACGCCCGAGGCGCGGATGTGGTGGGCGCCCTCGCCGATGGTGCCCGCGAGGACCAGGACCGGGCGGCCGGAGAGCTTGGCGCGCCGGGCCACCTCGGCGGGGACCTTGCCGCGCGGGCTCTGGAAGTCGAGCGCGCCCTCGGCGGTGAGTACGAGGTCCGCGCGGGCCAGCCGGGCGTCCAGGTCCAGGTGGTCGAGGAGGACGTCGAAGCGGGGGAGCAGCCGGGCGCCGAGTGCGGCGAGGCCGGCGCCGAGGCCGCCGGAGGCGCCGGTGCCGGGGCCCTCGCGCAGATCCAGGTCGACCGGCAGGTCACGTTCGAGCACGGACGCCCACCGGTCGAGTGCCGCCGAGAGCTCCTCGACCTGCCGGGGGCTCGCGCCCTTCTGCGGTCCGAAGACGCGGGCGACGCCGCGCTCGCCGCACAGGACGTTGAAGGGGTTGCAGGCCACGAGCAGCTCCGTGTCCTTCAGGCGCGGGTCGAGGCCGGTCGGGTCGATGCGGTCGAGTCGCGTCAAGGCGCCTCCGCCGTACGGGAGTGCGCTGCCTTCTGCGTTAAGGAGACGTGCCCCCAGGGCCTGCAGTGCACCGGCCCCGCCGTCCGACGTACCGGAATCTCCGCAGCCGACGAGGATGCGGCGTACTCCCGTGTCCAGGGCGGCGCGGATCAGTTCGCCGACGCCGTACGTGGTGGTGGCGCCCGGGTCGCGCAGGTGGTGCGGGACGAGGGCCAGGCCCGCGACGGCGGCCATCTCGACGACCGCGGTGTCCGGGCCGAGCAGCGCGAAGTGGGTGCCGACGAGGGAGCCGACCGGGCCGGTGGCCCTGGTGCGCACGAGCCGCCCGCCCGGAGTGCCCGCGGCGAGCGTGGCCGCGGTGCCCTCGCCGCCGTCCACCAGCGGGATCAGGTCGACTTCGGCCTCGGGTACGACGCGTCGTACGCCCTCGGCGATCGCCTCGGCGGCGGTCTCGGCGGAGAGGGACTCCTTGAAGCCGCTGGGGGCGATGGCGACTCGGGTGATCATGACGGGCTCCTTGGCGGGATGGGTGAGGCCTTGGAAGACGTACGGGGTGGGGGGAGTTGGGCCGGGGCGGGTCACGGCGCGAGTACGGGCACGCCGAGCAAGGGCCAGACCGCGAGGGCGAACAGGAGCACCAGCGCCGCCGTCAGCGGGGCCAGGACCGCGGACAGGCGCAGCAGGTCGCGCGGGCTGTAGGTGGGTGTGCCGGGGATGTCGGCGAAGAGCGTGACCGGCTTGGCGGACGCGGGCAGCGTGTGGCAGAACCCGGCAGCGGCGGTCGAGGCGAGTGCGGCGGCCACCGGGTTCACACCGGCGCCCACGGCGGCGACCACCACCAGCGGGACCAGGACCGAGGAGCGGGCAGAGCGGGACTGCAGGACGAGGTGCGCGGCCGTGCTGACGGCGATCACCACGCCGAGGAAGACCGCCGGGGAAAGACCGCTCGGCAACCCGCCGACCAGCCACTTCGCCGCGCCCGAGTCGGCGAGCGCGACACCCATCGCCATCGTGGCCGCCATGAAGAGCAGCAGTGGCCATGGCACGGTCTTCAGTGCGTCCTTCAGGCGTACGGTGCCGAGGGCCGGGGAGGACGCGACGACCGCGCCGATCAGCGCGACCACGGCGGGCGGCACCTGGTGCAGGGGCTCGCTGCACCACAGCAGGACCACCGTGCCGAGCAGCAGGGCGCAGCGGGTCTCCTCGGTGCTGAGCGGGCCCGTGACCGGCTGCTCGCTGTGCTCCTGTATCTGGGTCGCGGTGATCCGGACGGGCCCGGTCCGGTCCTCGCGCCGGGTCATCGTCAACAGGACGGCCTCCGCGGCCAGATGGGAGGACGTGACGGCCAGCGGCAGGCCGAGAAGCAGCCACTGGGTGAAGCCGATCTGCTCGCCGGTCGCCTCGAACAGGACGTTCACGGTGATCAGATGGGCTCCGGCGCCGATCAGCGTGGCGACCGCCGACAGCAGGATCACCGTCGGGAAGAGCAGCGCCAGCATGACGACGACCCGCTTGCGGTCACCGAGCACCTTGGCCAGGGCGAGGAACACCGGCAGCGCGAGGGCCGCGCGGCCCGAGGTCGCGGGCACCGCGAAGGCGGTGACGACCAGCGCCGCGGTGGTGAGATGGGTCAACTGCCGTACTCCCCCGCGTCCTCGGCTTCGCTCGGACAGGGGGGACCCCCCTCGTGCCCCGCTGACCAGGAACGCCGCGGCCCGGCCCGCGAGCCCGGTGCGCCGTACGGCGGCGGCGAGCACGAACGCGCAGATCAGCAGCCACACGGTCTCGTCGCCGAGCGTCCCGAACAGCGTCTCGCTGCTGATCACTCCGGTCGCGGTGAGCGCGAGCCCGGCGCCGAGGGCGATGTACGTGTCGTCGATCGGGGTGCCGATCCACGCACAGGTCGCCAGGGCGAACACCGCGAGGGTGAGGCGGGCGTCGCCGTCCAGGCCCGGGAAGTTGGTGGGGACCAGGAGCAGCCCGCAGATGCTGAGGGCCACCACGAGGGTTGCTGTCTGCCGTACGTTCAGTGTCACGGTGAACAGCGTTGTGCTCGGCGGTGAGCCCTCAATGAGCCGTGGATGAAGGAAAGTTCACCCGCCTGCCCGGTGCTCCGCCCGTCACACGGAGGGCAGCCGGTACCCCATGCCCCGCACCGTCTCCACGTGCCGCGCACCGAGCTTCTTGCGCAGCGCCCGTACGTAGACGTCGACGATGTTGGACCCGGGGTCGAAGTCGTACCCCCAGACGTGCGACAGGATCTGCTCGCGCGACAGGACCTGGCCGGGATGGCGCAGGAACAGTTCGAGGAGCACGAACTCGCGGGCCGTGAGATCGACCGTGCGGTCCTCGGCGCGAGCCCTGCGGGTGCGCAGATCGAGCGAGAGGTCACCGCTCTTGAGCAGGGTCACCTCGGGGGCGCGGGCGGCGGTGCGCAGCCGCAGCCGTACCCGCGCGAGCAGCTCCTCGAAGCGGAACGGCTTGGTCATCCAGTCGTCGGCGCCGCCCTCCAGGCCGGCCACCGCGTCGCCCACCGAATCGCGGGCGGTGAGCACGATCACCGGGACGGTGGCGCGGGCCTCGCGCAGCTGGCGCAGGACGGTGAACCCGTCCTTGCCGGGCAGTCCGATGTCCAGGACCACCAGGTCGAAGCCGCCGGTCAGCGCGTAGTCGAAGCCGGTCTCGCCGTCCGGGACGACCGTCGTGGTGAAGCCGTTGGCGCGCAGGCCCTTCTCCACGAAGGAGGCGATGCGCTCCTCGTCCTCGACGATGAGGATCCGGTTCATCGTGAACTTCCCTTTCCGTACGGGACGTAGGTGCTGCGCGGGGTGTGCGAGTCGCGCGGGACGTGCGCATCGGGGGAGTCCCGCGGACCGGAGGGACCGGATGGATCAGCCGGGCCGAACGCCAGGACGAAGGTGGCGCCGCCGCCCTCGGTCCGCCGCAGCACCACGCGCCCCCGGTGGCCCTCGGCGATCGCCTTGACGATGGACAGGCCGAGCCCGGCGCCGCCGGACGCGGCCCGTCGTGTGGTCCCGCGGCGGAACCTCTCGAAGATCAGCTCGGCGTCCTGCGGCCGTACGCCGGGGCCGGAGTCGGCCACGTACAGCTCGACGAGCGGGCCGCGCGTCCGCGAGCCGATCCGGATGGTCTCGCCCGCGGCCGTGTGCTGCACGGCGTTCTGCGCCAGCTGGACCATGGCCTGGGTGACCCGCTGCGGGTCCAACGCGGCCTCGCAGTCGGCCACTTCGGCCAGCTGCCAGTCGCGGTCGCCGAGCGTACGGGCCTTGACGTAGACATCGGCGGTGAGTTCGGCGAGCTGCACCGGCTCGGGAGTGACGAAGTCGGGCCGCTCGGCCTTCGCGAGCAGGAGCAGGTCCTCGACGATCCGGCTCATCCGGTCGAGTTCGTCGGTGACGATCCGTACCGTCTCCTCGCGCTCGGCCGGATCGTCGCCCATCAGCTCCAGGTGGCCGCGCACGATCGTGATGGGCGTGCGCAGTTCATGGCCCGCGTCGTCGACGAACTGCCGCTGCGCGGCGAAGGCCCGCTCGAGGCGGTCGAGCATGCCGTTGAAGGTCTCGGCGAGCGCGGCCACGTCGTCCTTGCCCTGCACGGGTATCCGCCGGGTCAGATCCTGCTCGGTGAGCTGCGCGGCCGTCGTACGGACCAGACGTACGGGCTTGAGGATGCGGCCCGCCACCACCCAGCCGATACCTGTCGTCATCACCAGGGCCACACCGGAGATCGCGAGCAGCACCCGGAACACCTGGTCGGCGCGCGCCTGGTCGTGTGCGGGGTGGAAGGCCACGACGAACGCGGCCTGTGCCTCCTGGCCGCGCAGCGCGACCTCGACCTTGGCCCACCGCACCTCGCCCGACGGGCGCTCGAGGGTGCCGGTGGACGCGGGGGAGTCGAAGATCTGCCGGCGGGACGCGTCGTCGTCGTAGAGGGCGTAGTCGGCGCGGACCTCGCGCTCCTGGGCGAGCCGCGCCGGGTCGGGGTCGTGCTCGCGCGCGATCAGGCCGAGCAACTCCTCGTCGGGATCGGCGTACTGGCGCTCCAGGAAGACCTTCAGGAGCTCACGCGTGTCCGTGAAGGGCTTGTTCGTCGCCGGGTCCCTGCCGACCTCGACGAAGTTCTTGAACTCGTTCGCCTCCTGGCTGAGCAGCAGGGAGACGCGCTGGTCCACATCGCGCAGGAGGATCGAGCGGGTGGTGCCCGCCACCGCCGCGAGCGCCACCGCCATCACGGCGAGCAGCCACAGGAGGATGCGCAGACGTGCGGAGAGCCGCCAGGGCGACGAGGAACGGTCCGCCGGCGCGGACCGCCCGGCCTCGGATATCCGCTCCTGCGGACTGTTGTCGCTCATCGTGCTCGAAACGTCGTCATGGGCCGGGGCCGGCCGTCGGCCGGCGGGATCACCCGTCGTCGCGGTCGTCGTCCTCGTCATCGTCGTCGTCCACCGGGGGCCGGGAGACGACCTCGTCGCTCGGGTCCGCACCGGGACTCTTCGTGCCCGCCGTCGCCGAGGGCGACGGCGAAGAAGGCGTCCCCGACGTGCTGTTGTCGAGCTCGACCTTCGGCGGCACCTTGGGGGTCTGAGGGCTGTCGGTCAGGGCGTAGCTCGTCGCGGCGATGCCGAGGGGGATCGCCACCACGGCGGCGAGGGTTGCTATGCGGTGCGAGAAAGCCATGCCCCCCAGGGTGCGCCCGCGACCCCGCGCCCAGGATGAGCCGCAGATGAAGAAGTCTTCATCTGCGCCACATGCCTCGTCAGTTGTCGAGCCCGATGGCGAAGGCCGCCTCCAGGTCGTGCTGCGAGTACGTACGGAACGCCACATGCGTGTCCGTGGCCTCGACGCCCGGGATCTTGCTGATCTTGCCGGGGATGATGTCCGCGAGGTTCTCGTGCTGGTGGACACGGACCATCGCGATCAGGTCGTACGTGCCCGTCACCGAGAACACCTCGCTGACGCTGTCGAGGGCGGCGATGGACTCGGCGATCTCCGGGATCCGGTCCACGCTGGTCTTGATGAGCACGATCGCGGTGATCACGGCTGACTGTCTCCCTCGCTGGCCGGCGCCCTGTGCCCGGCGGGCCCTTTCACTTTAGACGTACGGGAAGGACGGCGATCCTTGCGTGCATAACGGCCCCACGCGTAGAGGAACCCCAGCGAGAAGCCCGCCAGATGTGCCAGATACGCGACGCCCGGACCGTTCTCGGCGCGCTGCGCCGCCAGCCACTGCAGCGTCACCCAGAACGGCAGCACGATCCAGGCCGGGAAGCGCAGCGGCAGGAAGAAGAGGAAGGGCAGCAGGCTGGTGACCCGGGCCTTGGGGAACAGCTTCAGGAACGCGCCGAGCACCGCGGAGATCGCTCCGGACGCCCCGACCAGGGTCTGGGTGGAGCCGGCGTTGGCCAGCGCGTACACGAACAGGGCCAGTGCGCCGCAGCCCAGATAGAACAGCGCGAACTGCAGATGCCCGAGCCGTTCCTCGACCATGCCGCCGAAGACGTACAGGAAGAGCATGTTGCCGAGCAGATGCAGCCAGCTGCCGTGCACGAACAGCGCGGTCACCGGGGTGATCGCGGCCCGCGGCGAGCCGCTGAGCAGCTCGGCCGGGATCACGCCCCAGCGCGCGAAGAAGGTGCGCTGCGCGGCGAGGAGTGCGTCGCCGGTGCCGTACGCCGGATTGAGGCCCGCGGCGGGGGAGAGGACGAACACCGCGCAGCACAGGGCGATCAGGCCGTACGTGACCAAGGGGCCGCGCCCGGAAAGGATCCGCGCGGCCGATGTGCGCAGGCTCTGGCCGACCGCTCCGGGCTTGGTGATCATGCACAGATCCTGACGGAACGGGACCGATGTGCATAGACCGCCTCGCCGGTGTGATCAGCGTCCGAACTCCGGGCGGCGTCCGCACGGCACCCCGCCAGGCCGTAGGGTTACGGGGAGTGCGATCCCTTGCGGATCCGATGCGAAAGCCACCCGAAAGGCGCCCCGCCACCATGACGGTTCCCCTGCCTACCGCCGAGACCCGCTGGCGCTGCACGCTCTGCGGCAACCTCACGCGCTTCGACGTGACGCGTTCCTCGAAGGTCGTGGAGTACGTCCATCTCGACCTGGCCGGTGAGCCGAAGGTGGAGGAGCGCGAGGTGGTCAGTGAGACCATCGAGTCGGTGCGGTGCCGCTGGTGCAACGCACAGGACCAGGTCGAACTGGTGGACAGGCCGGGCGCGGGCTCCTGAGGAGTTCCGCCCCCACGGAATTTGGGGTGACGGATGGTGGAGAACCAGGGCGGGGAGCCGGGCGACGGCGCCGCTGAGGTGCTCGACCGCCCGCTGCCCGAAGGTGTACGGCGCAGAGTCATCGCGCTCACCTCGGAGGGCTTCGGCTCCCTGACGATGACGGAACTGCCCGCGCAGCTGCGCCAGTACGCGCGGTTCACGCCGTCGCGGCGGCTGAAGTTCGCCGGCAATGCGATGGCCTCGGCGCTCGAGTCCGACCCGCTGTTCCGCCAGCGCATCGGCGAACGCTTCAGAGAGACCCAGCCCGAGCTCGCCGGCGCCCTCGACTCGGGGTCGCCGCCGCCGGCCGCGGATCTGCTCGATGTGGCGGCCGCGGCCTATGTCCTTCGTCCCGTCGGCTGGGTCAAGCTGGTCACCGCCGCGGGTGAGGAGGCGCAGCGCGCCGAGTCCGAGCGGGCCGACGAGGAGACCAGGGCCGAGCTCGACCGGCTGCGCGCGGAGCTGGCCGCCGCCCAGGAGCACACCCGCACCGAGACCGAACGGCTGCGCTGCGAGCTGGAGTCGGCGAAGAAGGAAGCCGAATCGCTTCACCGCAAGCTGCGCAGCGCGGTCAGCGACGTCAAGCGGGGCGAGGCCGCGCTGCGCAAGGCGCAGGCCGAGTTCGACGCCCAGCGTGCCGAGGCGCACACCGCGCAGTCCGCCGCCGAGAGCGAGTCGCGGCGGCTCAAGGCCCGGCTCGCGGAGGCGGAGTCCGCCCTGGAGGCCAGCCGCAAGGCGGTGCGCGAGGGCCGGTCGATCGAGGACATGCGGGTGCGGCTGCTGCTCGACACCCTCCTGGAGTCGGCCCAGGGCCTGCGCCGTGAACTCGCGCTGCCGCCCGTGGACGTACGGCCCGCCGAGACGGTGGACGCGGTCGAGCCCGGCCGGATGTCGCCCAAGGACATCGCGGCACGCGCCCTGTCCGAGGCCGATCCGGCGATCCTCGACCAGCTGCTCGCGCTGCCGCAGGCCCATCTCGTGGTCGACGGCTACAACGTGACGAAGACGGGCTATCCCACCATGCCCCTGGAGAAGCAGCGGCTACGGCTGCTCGGCGGCCTCTCCGCGCTCGCGGCGCAGACCGGCGCCGAGGTCACCTGTGTCTTCGACGGGGCCGAACTGGCCGCGCCCGTCCTGCTCGCGCCGCCGCGCGGAGTGCGGGTGCTGTTCTCCAAGCCCGGCGTGACGGCCGACGAACTGATCCGCCAGCTGGTGCGCGCGGAACCCCCGGGACGGCCCGTGACGGTGGTCTCCACGGACCGGGAGGTCGCCGACGGGGTGGCCAAGGCCGGGGCGCGTCCCGTGCCCTCTGTGATGCTCCTGAAGCGACTGTCGCGCTGAGTCACGCGCTTGCGCAGGGATCGGCCGACTATCGAGGCAATCGTCAACTCCTGTGACGTATGCCCGAATTCGCGAGACCTTCACACGACGTAGCGTCAACCCTCCATCACTGCACGTGGGTTCTCGGTAAAGAAAACGTCCCGCGAGCGATTTTTTGTCACCTGAGTTTGAACTGATCACAGGAAGGTCACTAAGGTCACGCTCGAACCTTCGCACGGTTGATCACCCATAAGGGGTGACGGCAGGTTCACCGCCCGCCGGTTCGTTCGGTAGGCGGCTTGAGGAGAAGGAGCCCGCCTTCGTGGCGTCCCACCGTCGACCCAAGCAGCCGAGCCGCACCCGTGTGACCGTGCTCACCGCGACCGCAGCCGCCGCCGTTGCGCTCACCTCCCAGACCGCGCAGGCCGACGACAAGCCCACGAAGGCCGAAGTCAAGGCGAAGGTCGACAAGTTGTACGAGGAGGCCGAGAAGGCCACCGAGAAGTACAACGGCGCCAAGGAGCAGCAGGGCAAGCTCCAGGACGACATCGACGAGCTCCAGGACAAGGTCGCCCGCGGCCAGGACGAGCTCAACGAGCTGCGCGACAGCCTCGGTTCGATGGCCAGCGCCCAGTACCGCAGCGGCGGCATCGACCCGACGGTCCAGCTCTTCCTGTCGTCCGACCCGGACACGTACCTGGACAAGGCCTCCACGCTCGACCAGCTGACCGCCAAGCAGGCCGGCGCCCTGGAGAAGATCCAGGACAAGCAGTGCACCCTCGCGCAGCAGCGCAAGGAAGCCACGCAGAAGCTGAACGACCTCGAGGACACCCGCGAGGAGCTCGGCAAGAAGAAGAAGGAAGTCCAGGGCAAGCTCGGCGAGGCGCAGAAGCTCCTCAACACCCTGACCGCCAAGGAGCGCGCCGCGCTCGCCGAAGAGGACGCGCGTGCCAGCCGCGCCTCCGGCGACCGGGTCGACCTCAGCGGTGCCGCGCAGGGCTCCGGCCGTGCGATGGCCGCCTTCCAGGCCGCCCAGGGCAAGATCGGTTCGCCGTACGTCTACGGCGCCTCGGGCCCCGGCTCCTTCGACTGCTCGGGCCTGACCTCCTGGGCCTACGGCCAGGCCGGCGTCCAGATACCCCGGACCTCGCAGGCGCAGGCCAGCTATGGCACGCGCATATCCTCGCAGTCCGACCTCAAGGTCGGTGACCTGGTCATCTTCTACAGCGACCTGCACCACGTCGGCTTCTACGCGGGCAACGGCCAGGTGCTGCACGCTCCCAAGCCCGGTGCCAGCGTGCGCTACGAGTCGATCAACAACATGCCGTACATGTTCGGCGTCCGTATCTGACGTCCCGTGCCCTCTCCGGAGGGCGCTCATGCACGGTGACCCGCCCTCCGAACGGGCGAATTCCCGCATAGTCTGCTGACCCCACGCCCCGCCGTCGACCTGCGTCGATGGTGGGGCGTCGTGTTGCGCGCTTGCGCCGCCGGGCCCTGAGTCGGTGATAGCTTCCGCGTCGTTCGCCCGCGCTCTCGCCGGGCGGACCTACCGCCGGACGGGCGGGACGTGATGCCTGCGGAGGCTCCGAGGTGCCGGAACTGCGGTTTCGGCGGGGGCCGTTGAAGCGGGAACCCGCCGGAAGCCGTTCGCGCCGCGGACGGCAGGCCGGAGGCCCCAGGAGGTTCGCAAGGGGCCGGACGTCCGCACTGCCGCTGATCTCCGGCAGCCCGCCGCTCACGAGGGCGGGCGGCAGCGGCAGCAGGAAGGAGAGCCGTACCCCGTGGGGTCCCATCGCCGTCAGGCATCCTCCGGTTTCGACCGGGGCGCCCGCGTCACCGTCCTGTCCGCGGCCATGGCCACCGCCGCCGCGACCCTCGCCACCGCACCGGCCGGCGCCGACCCGGGGGAGCCCGCGGGCGGCACCCGGGCCAAGGTCGACCGGCTCTACGCGGAGGCCGAGCGGGCAACGGAGGCGTACAACAAGGCGGATGAGCAGGCCGGGAAGCTGCGCGAGCAGATCGACCGGGCCAAGGACCGGGTCGCGCGCGGCCAGGAGCGGATCAACACCATGCGGGGCGCGCTCGGTTCGCTCGCCGGCGCGCAGTACCGCTCCGGCGGGATCGACCCGACGCTCGCCCTGATGCTGTCCGAGAACCCGGACACGTATCTGGACAAGGCCGCCACGCTCGACCGGATCAGCGCGCGGCACGCCGCCGGGCTCGCCGATCTCCAGGAGGCCCAGCGCAAGCTGGCGCAGCAGCGGGACGAGGCGCAGCACAAGCTGGCCGAACTGGAGAAGTCCCGCAAGACCGTGGCCCGGCAGAAGCGGATCGTGGAGAAGAAGCTCGCCGAGGCGCGCCGGCTCCTGAACTCCCTGCCGGGTGCCGAACGGGCCGCGTTCGACCGGGCTTCGCGCTCGGGCCGCACCGAGATGCCCGCGCTCGGCGGCGCCCCCGCCTCCGCGCGGGCCGCGTCCGCGATCGCCGCCGCCCGGCAGGCTGTCGGGCGGCCGTACGTGTGGGGCGCCAGCGGACCGTACGGGTTCGACTGCTCGGGTCTGACGCAGTGGGCGTACTCGCAGGCGGGCGTGGGCCTGCCGCGGACCTCGCAGGCCCAGCGCTACGCGGGGCGGCAGGTCTCCCTCGCGGAGGCGCAGCCCGGCGACCTGGTGACGTACCGCGACGACGCCAGCCATATCGGGATGTACATGGGCAACGGCCAGGTGGTGCACGCGCCCTACCCCGGGGCTCCGGTGCGCTACGACCCCGTCGGAATGATGCCGATCTCCTCGGTGACGAGGGTCTGACGGACGGGCCCGGCCGGTGCGGGACGCCTCGCGCAGGCGTCCCGCACCGGCCCGGCCCCCCGTACGATCGAGAATGTGGCTGGTCGAAGGCGTGTGAGAGCCGGGGTTGCAGGGCTCGTCGTGGGGGCGGCGCTCGCCGGGTGTGCCGGGGTGCCGAGCGAGCCTGCCGACCACCGGGCGGTCAGGGAGCTCCTGGAGCGCAGGGCCGCCGCGGTGCTCGCCGGTGATGCCGGGGCCTTCCGGGCGACCGAGGCCGACGGGGACGCCGACGAGCTGGACGATCTGGCCCAAGTGCCGCTCAGCGCCTGGAAGTACGAGCTGATCCGCCTGGAGCCGGCCGGCGGCGAAGCGACCGCCACGGTGCGGCTTCAGTACCGGATCACCGGTTACGACCTCGCCCCGATCACCGCGGAACGCACTCTGAAGCTGCGCGGCGGGGACGGCACCTGGCGCGTCGCCTCCGACCGGCCCCGGAGCAAGGGCGCGGAGCAGCTCTGGGAGCAGGGTGAGGTCAAGGTCGTGCAGGGGCAGCACAGTCTCGTACTCGGCGTCGGCCGCAGCACCGAGAGACTGCGCCGTTACGCGGATCTCGCGGACCGGGCCGTCCCCGCGGTCCAGGAGGTGTGGGGCAAGGGCTGGTCGGGGCGCGTGGTCGTCCTCGTGCCGCAGTCCCTGGACGCCATGGGCAAGCTGCTCGGCGCGCCCGCCTCCGGCTATCAGGGCATCGCCGCCGTCACCACCGGCGAGGCGGGCGGGTCCGGCGAGGCGCCGGCGGACCGGATCATCCTCAACCCCGAAGCGTTCGACGTGCTGGGCGACTTCGGACAGCAGGTGGTGCTCACGCACGAGACCACCCATGTCGCCACGCGCACCGCCACCACCCCGGCGACTCCGCTGTGGTTCTCGGAGGGGTTCGCCGACTGGCTCGGCTACCGCGGCTCCGGCCGTACGGCGCAGCAGGCGGCCCCGGAGCTCGACCAGGCGCTCGACCGCTCGGAGCAGCCCGTCGCGCTGCCCGCGGACGACGAGTTCGCCTTCGCGGGCAACGCGTCACGGCTCGCCCAGGCGTACGAGGGCGGCTGGCTGGCCTGCAAGCTGATCGCCGAGCGGTGGGGCGAACAGAAACTGCTCGCCTTCTACAAGGCGGTCGGCGCGCACGAACGGCGGGACGGGGCGGTGGAGGACGCGCTCGACGAGGTGCTCGGCACGGATCTGGAGCGGTTCACGGGGGAGTGGCGGGAGTACGTGCGGCAGGAGCTGACGTAAGGACTCACATTCCGGCCTCGGCGAGCGCGGCGGGATGGTGCCGCACCGTGGCCGCCGAAAGACCGGTGGCGCCGGTGAGCTCGTCCATCGCGAGCAGGCCCGCGCCCGACCTCCCCGGGGGCGGCGCCGAGGACCGTGCCCACCGCGACCTGGCGGGCGCCCTCGTCGACGCCCTCGCGGCCGGCGCGCCCTCCGCCCGTGACGCGGGACGGACCTGGGGCAGCCGCCTCGCTCGGACCGTGGCTCCCGCTCCGGCGGCCGAGCGTGTGCACGGGCACGCCGCGCGCCTCGGCTTCGGTCCCGAAACGGTGCCCGCCCCGGCCGGCATCGAGCGGATCCTGCTGCACGGGTGCCCGTACCGCGATCTGGCCCGCAGGGCGCCCGAGGTGGTCTGCGCCCTGCACCAGGGCGTGCTCGACGGCCTGCTCGAACGCGACGCCGTCCGGGCCGAGTTGCATCCCTTCCTCGCGCCGGATCTGTGCGGGGCCGACCTCGTGGCCCGCTGAATCCCTCACGTTTCTCGTTTCCCAGGAGGACCCGTGTTCCCGATCCGCATAGACACGGAGTACGTGCGCGGTGACATGCCCGTCACCCGGATCGACCCGCCGGGCGCACCGTTCCGTCAGCCGGCGGCCGTGCGGATCCAGGTGCCCGCGAGGCGTAAGCGGGGCGCGTCAGGACTCCAGCTCCGCGATGGCCTCCGTCAGCCACTTCTTCTCCTCGGTGCCGGTGGCCCGGGCGATCCGCAGCATTCCCCGGCGGAACAGGTCGGGCTCGGTCTCCGCCCTGACCGGCGTCCCGTCCTCGTAGAAGAAGCTCGCCGGCGCCGAGAGGAACTCCTGGCGCCGCCGCAGCACCGCGGCCTGCTCGGCGCGGTCGGGCAGTTGGCCGAGGAAGGCGAGCAGCGTGAAGAAGCGCTGGCCGTCGGTGATGTCCACGTCCTTCGGCGAACGCAGCCGCTCGTGCAGCTCGGCCCGGCCCTCGGGGGTGAGCGAGAGGATGCGGCGCGGGACGGCCCCGGTGCCCGGTTCCGTGCGCTGGTCGAGCTTTCCCGCCTTCACCAGGCGGTTGAGCGCGGGGTAGAGCGCGCCGTCGCTGACCGGGCGGACATGGCCGCTGAGGCCCTGGATGCGGGCCTTCAACTCATAGCCGTGCAAAGAGCGTTCACCGAGAAAGCCCAGGATCGTCAGTTCCAGCACGCTGTCCCCTGCCCTCGTCTTCGGCTTCGCCGCCGGCTCCGTCTTCGGCTCGCACGCAAGCTTGCCGGTCGCCCGAGCCCCATGGTATCTCTCGTCGAGGTACCTCGATTCGAGGTATAGCGAAACGAGGGGGTTGGGATGCGAGACGCCAAGGCGGCGGCCGAGTACGTGACAGAGGGGCGGGGGCACAGGCGGCGTCTCGTGGCCCTCGCGTATCCCGTCTACTTCGAACTGCTCGCCTCGGTCGCCGCAGGCATCGTCACGATGATCTGGGTCGCCCGGCTCGGCGGCTCCGCCGTCGCCGCCGTGGCCGTCGCGACCAACGTCGAGAACCTGCTGCTCGGCCTCGCCCTGATCGGCGGCTCCGGTACGACGGTCCTGGTGGCGCACGCCCGAGGGGCGGGCGACACGGCCGCGCGGCGCGGGGCGGTCACCGGCGGCTGGGCGGTGTGCGCGGTGCTCGCGCCGGCCGTGGCGGTCGGCGGGTTCCTGCTGCGCGAACCGATCGCCGCGCTCGTACTCGGCGGGGCCGAGGGGCCCGAAGTCGCTCTCGCCGCCGCCTACTTCGCGATCTCGCTGCCCGGCTCCGCACTGCTCTTCGCCCAGCTCCAGCTGGACGCGGTCCTCAAGGGCGGCGGAGACACCCGCACTCCGATGCGCCTCGCGCTGCTCGCGGGCGGGCTGATTCTTGTGCTCGATCCGCTGCTCATCGACGCGTACGGCATCCAGGGCGCGGCACTCGCCATGGCGCTCGGCCGTGCGGTCGCCCTGTGCTGCGGACTGCTCGTGCTGCGCCGGCACCGTACGGCGGGACCGAGGGTGGCGGTGGTCCGCGCGGCGCTGCGCACGCTGCGGACCGGGCTGCCGATGGGCGCGGACTTCCTGCTGCGGATGGCGGCGACGCTCGCCCTGGTCGCGGTCGTCGGGCGGCTCGGAGTGGCCTCCGTCGCCGCGTACGGGATCGCCACCAAGGCGATGTACGTGGCCACCATGGCCTTCTATGCCGTACGGCAGGCCGCCGCGATCCACACCGCGCACCTTCTCGGCGGGGAGCTCGAGGGGCGCGAGGGGTACCGACTCGTCGGGCGGCAGACCCTGTTGGTGGCCGGCACGCTCGGCACTCTCGCGGCCGGGCTGCTGTGCGCGGGCGCCCCCGCGGTGCTCGCCGCCTTCGGGGCCGGGCCCGAAGTGGCGGGGCAGGGGGCCGTGTTCCTGCGCTGCCTGGGTCCGTATCTGGTCCTGCTCGCCTGCTTCATCGCGCTCGGCGGTGTCCTCGAAGGCAGCGGGCACAGCGCCCGGCTGCTGCGGATCACCGCCCTTGGCGCCCTGGTCCAACTGCCGCTCGCGTACGCCCTGTCAGGGCTCGGCCTCGCCGGTGTGGCCCTGGCGATGGGGCTCGCGGCGGCGGTGCAGTGCGCCGCGCTCGGGCTGCTCGTGCGGCGCGTGCGTCAGATGCCGGCGCCGGTCTTCTCGCGTGCCGCCTGAGCCGGCAGGCCCGCGCGCTCACGCGGTTCGGCGACGGTCTGCCGCCACAGCCGCCGGGCGGCGAGCAGCGTGGCCGCCACGAGCAGCCCGTTGCGCACGGACAGGAGCGTGATGCCCCAGAGGTCGCTCGCCGCCACGTGCGAGAACCAGATCGGGAACTCCAGGAATGTGACCCCCGTCGCCGCCAGGGTGAGCAGCGCGGGCCCGCGCATCCGGCTCGTACGGAAGATCAGGCAGACCGCGGCCAGGCCCACCAGCCACAGCAGATACTGCGGGCTGATCACCCGGCTCGTGACCGTGAACAGGAGCACCGCGGTGAACGCCGCGTCCGCGGGCGTGGACGGCGCCCAGACGCGGGCCCGCACCCGCCACAGGAGCAGCCAGCCGAAGGCCGCCGCCGTGAGCGCCTGGGCGGCGGTGGTGACGAACGGGACGTACGGGCCGAGGAATTCCACCGAGCCGTAGTTGAGCTGCATGAGGCCGGGCCAGCCCAAGTGGCGGGCCACATGGAAGGGCAGCGCGCCGAGCGATTCGACCTCCGTGCCGCGGTCGCGCTGGAAGCCGAGGAAGGCGAGCGCGCCCGGCATCGTCACCGTGAACGCCAGGGTCAGGGCGAGCGCCGTCGCCACCGCGGTGGTCCAGGCCTGGCGGGTGGCGCGCGCGGGAGGAGTGCCGATCAGGAGCAGCGCGGGCCAGACCTTGAGCAGGGCGCCGAGCGCGACCAGGGCGCCTTGCGTGCGGGCGTGCCGGGCGCCCGCGAGCAGGGCGGTCACGGCGACCGCGGTGACGAACAGGTCGTAGCGGGCGTACGCGGTCGGGCCGAGCAGCGGCACCCCGGCGACCCACACCCAGGCGCCCGCTGCCGACTTGCCGGGCCGGCCCGCCGCGTACCGGAGGAGTCCGAGCACCACCGCGTCCGTGACGAACGCGAGGACGAAGAAGGCAGAGGTGTATGCGAGGAACGGCAGCAGCGCGGGCGCCAGGACCGGGAGCGCGGCGGCCGGCGGGTACTGCCAGGTGACATCGTCCAGCGGGAACGTTCCGGTGCGCAGGATCTCGAACCAGCTCTGGTAGATGACCTCGACATCGCCGGTGACGTCGGGACCCGGGGCTGTGAACACCTTGAAGACCCAGAGCAGCAGCAGGGCGCGCGTGGGCAGCCAGACGGCCAGGAGCCGGACCGTCAGGGGGAGTTGTGCGAGCGTGCGGAGAAGATCGGGTCGCTGAGCGGACGTCATGTGTGCCTTGCCCGTATTTGTGCCGAGTTATGGGCAGTCATGATGCCGTCGGCGCGCGGGGGAAGGGGTGAGGCGCGACGACCGGGTGGCAGCGGCGGGGCCGGGGGTGAGGCGCGACCGGCGGTGGCCGCGGCGCGGGCCCGGGCGCCTTCGGCTACTGTCGGCGTCGATGCACAAGACCCTGATCGTCACGAACGACTTCCCGCCCCGCCCCGGTGGCATCCAGGCCTTCCTGCACAACATGGCGCTGCGTCTGGACCCCGAGCAGATCGTCGTCTACGCCTCCACCTGGAAGCGCGGCCACGAAGGCGCCGAGGCGACCGCCGCCTTCGACGCGGAGCAGCCCTTCAAGGTCGTACGGGACCGTACGACGATGCTTCTGCCGACCCCGCGCGTCACCCGGCGGGCCGTCTCGCTGCTTGAGGAGCACGGCTGTACGTCGGTGTGGTTCGGCGCGGCCGCGCCGCTCGGCCTGATGGGCGGGGCGCTGCGCAAGGCGGGTGCGACCCGGCTGGTCGCCACCACCCACGGGCACGAGGCGGGCTGGGCCCAGCTGCCCGCATCGCGGCAACTGCTTCGCAGGATCGGCGAGTCGACGGACACGATCACCTATCTCGGGGAGTACACGCGGTCGCGTATCGCCGCGGCGCTCACCCCCGAGGCCGCGGCGCGCATGGTGCAACTGCCGCCCGGCGTCGACGAGAAGACCTTCCACCCGGGCTCGGGCGGGGCCGAGGTGCGGGCCCGGCTCGGGTTCAGCGACCGGCCGGTGATCGTCTGCGTCTCGCGGCTCGTGCCGCGCAAGGGGCAGGACACGCTGATCGAGGCCATGCCGCTGATCCTGGCGAAGGTGCCGGACGCGGTGCTGCTCATCGTGGGCGGCGGCCCGTACGAGAAGGATCTGCGCAAGCTGGCCGCGGAGACCGGGGTCGCCGGGTCCGTGCACTTCACCGGGTCCGTGCCGTGGAGCGAACTGCCCGCGCACTACGGGGCGGGCGATGTGTTCGCCATGCCGTGCCGTACGCGGCGCGGCGGCCTCGACGTCGAGGGCCTCGGCATCGTCTACCTGGAGGCCTCCGCCACCGGACTGCCCGTCGTCGCCGGTGACTCGGGCGGGGCGCCGGACGCGGTGCTCGACGGGGAGACCGGGTGGGTGGTGCGGGGCGGCTCCGCAGAGGAGTCCGCGGAGCGGGTCGTCGCGCTGCTGCTCGACCCCGAGCTGCGGGCCCGGATGGGGACGCGGGGGCGGCAGTGGGTCGAGGAGAAGTGGCGCTGGGATCTGCTGGCGGAGAAGCTGAAGGAACTGCTCTAGGGCATACGGGGAGCAGGGCATACGGAGTGGGGGGGCCCCCCCCCGCGGGGGGGGCCCCCCCCCGGGGCGGGGGGGCCCCCCACTCCGTATGCCCTGCGGGGAATCAGCCCCGGTAGATCGCCTCGATCTCGTCCGCGAAGTCCTTCGCCACGACGTTCCGCTTCAGCTTCAGGGACGGCGTCAGATGGCCCGACTCCTCCGAGAACTGGGAGGCGAGGATGCGGAACTTGCGTACGGACTCGGCCTTCGAGACCGCCGCGTTGCCGTCGTCCACCGCGCCCTGGATCGTGGCGAGCAGCTCGGGGTCCTTGCGCAGGTCCGCCGCCTCGACCGAGGCCTTGCCGTGCTCGGCGGCCCAGCGGGCCAGGAACTCCTCGTCGAGGGTGACCAGGGCGCCCACGAACGGACGGCCGTCGCCGACCACCATGCACTCGGCGACCAGGGCGTGCGCGCGGATCCGGTCCTCGATCACCGCGGGCGCGACGTTCTTGCCGCCGGCCGTGACGATGATCTCCTTCTTGCGGCCGGTGATCGCGAGATAGCCGTCCTCGTCGAGCGTGCCGATGTCCCCGGTGTGGAACCAGCCGTCGGCAAGCGCCTCCGCGGTCGCGCCCTCGTTGTTCCAGTAGCCCGCGAACAAGTGCTCACCGTGCAGCAGGACTTCGCCGTCGTCGGCGATCCGCACGACCGAGCCGGGCAGCGGCTGGCCGACCGTGCCGATCTTCTGGCGGTCCCAGGGGTTGAACGCGGTCGCGGCGCACGACTCGGTGAGGCCGTAGCCCTCGAGGACCGTGAAGCCGATGCCGCGGAAGAAGTGGCCGAGCCGCTCGCCGAGCGGGGCGCCGCCCGAGATCGCGTACTCGCCGCGGCCGCCGAGCACCGCGCGCAGCTTGCTGAAGACGAGCTTGTCGAAGGCCTTGTGCTTCAGCTTGAGGCCGAGCGACGGGCCGGACGGGGTGTCGAGCGCGCGGCTGTACGCGATCGCCGTGTCCGCCGCCTTGTCGAAGATCTTGCCCTTGCCGTCCGCCTGCGCCTTGGCGCGCGCCGAGTTGTAGACCTTCTCGAAGACGCGCGGGACGCCGAGGATCAACGTCGGCCGGAACGAAGCCAGTTCGTCCGTGAGGTGCTTGATGTCCGGTACGTGACCGAGCTTGATGGGCGCCATCATGGGCGCGACCTGCACCAGGCGCCCGAAGACATGCGCGAGCGGCAGGAACAGCAGGACCGAGCACTCGCCCGTACGGAACAGGGGGCGAAGGCGCTCCACCACGTTGCCGCACTCCGCGAAGAAGCTGCGGTGGGTGAGTACACAGCCCTTGGGGCGGCCGGTGGTGCCCGAGGTGTAGACGATCGTCGCCGGGTCGTCGGCCTTCGCCACGGCCGAGCGCTCGTCGACGGTCTCGTCGGTGACCTCGGCGCCCGCGGCGCGCAGGCCGTCCAGGCCGCCGCCCTCGATCTGCCAGACGTTCGCCAGCGCGGGGAGCCGGTCGCGTACGGACCCGACCGCCTCGGCGTGGGCGTCCAGCTCCACGAAGCAGCCGACCGCGCCCGAGTCGCCGAGGATCCACTGGATCTGCTCGGGCGAGCTCGTCTCGTACACGGGGACCGTGACCGCGCCCGCGCTCCAGATCGCGAAGTCGAGCAGCGTCCACTCGTAGCGCGTACGGGACATCAGGCCGACGCGGTCGCCGGGCTGCACGCCGGAGGCGATGAGGCCCTTGGCCGCGGCACGCACCTCGGCGTAGAAGTCTCTGGCCGTGACGTCCTGCCAAGTGCCGTTCACCTTGCGTCCGATGACCGCGACGTCAGGGTGCTGCGTGGCGTTGCGGTGGACGATGTCGGTCAGATTGCCGTCCGCGGGGACCTCGTAAAGGGCCGGAAGGCTGAACTCGCGCAAGACTGCTGCTCCTCATAGGGCGCCGGCGCCACGACGTTGTGTGCTGCGACGGTGCGGTCCAAGATCGGGCAGGTGCTCGGGTGCCTGGGCTGGTGCGAAGACACGGGAGCACGACTGGACTGCCCGGACGTTACCCATCGGTACGGCTTCTCCGATAGGGGGGCCGGGCCAGATGTTCGCTGCGTCACACGACAAGGCGTTGCACTTCGCACAGTAGTCGACGCTTCCGGCGACTCGGAAGTAACCGCAGGTCCGGTGGGGGTTCCGTGGGGGACTGGTGTGGTCTACCAGGCCGCGGCCCGGGGTTCTAGGGTGATCGGCATGCGAGTGCATGTGGTCAGCGACGTACACGGCAACACCGAGGCGCTCGCCCGCGCGGGCGAGGGCGCCGACGCCCTCGTCTGCCTCGGTGACCTGGTGCTCTTCCTCGATTACGCCGACCACTCGCGCGGCATCTTCCCCGACCTCTTCGGCGCGGAGAACGCCACGCGGCTCGTCGAGCTGCGCACGGAACGCCGTTTCGAGGAGGCCCGCGCCTTCGGTGCCTCGCTCTGGCAGGGGATCGACCGCAACGCGGCGATCGAGAGCGCGGTACGCAGGCAATACGCCGAGATGTTCGCGGCCTTGCCGACCCCGACGTACGCGACGTACGGCAATGTCGACATCCCCCGCCTGTGGAAGGAGTACGCGGGCCCGGGCACCACCGTTCTCGACGGCGAGCGGGTGGAGATCGGGGGCCTCGTCTTCGGCTTCGTCGGCGGCGGACTCAGGACGCCCATGCGCACCCCGTACGAGATCGACGACGAGGAGTACGCGGCGAAGATCGAGGCGGTCGGCGAGGTGGACGTGCTGTGCACGCACATCCCGCCGGAGGTGCCGGAGCTCGTGTACGACACGGTGGCGCGGCGCTTCGAGCGCGGCAGCGTCGCGCTCCTGGAGGCGATACGGCGGACCCGGCCCCGGTACGCCCTCTTCGGGCATGTGCACCAGCCGCTGGTGCGCCGGATGCGGATCGGCGTCACGGAGTGCGTCAACGTCGGGCACTTCGCGGGATCCGGCAGGCCGTGGGCGCTGGAGTGGTGAGCCCGGCCGCTGCCGGCGGCGGTGGAACGGTGAGCCCGGCCGCTCCCGGCGGCCGATCCGTCCCGGCAGCCGAGGCGGCAGGACCCGGGTGCGCTCCGGCGCGGTAGCCTTCACGGCGGCGGGCCCACCCCGCTCGTCCCTTGCATTTCGGCCAGTACTGGAGGAGCCACGGCGATGGCGGAACACACCAGCTCGAGCATCACGATCGAGGCCTCGCCCGCCGAGGTCATGGCGGTGATCGCCGACTTCGCCCGCTACCCCGACTGGACCGGCGAGGTGAAGCAGGCGGAGGTGCTCGAGACCGACGCCGCGGGGCGGGCCGAGCAGGTGCGTCTGGTCATGGACGCCGGCGCGATCAAGGACGACCAGGTGCTCGGCTACACCTGGACCGGGGACAACGAGGTCAGCTGGACGCTGGTCAAGTCCCAGATGCTGCGGGCGCTCGACGGCAGCTATGTGCTCGCGCCTGCGGGCAAGGGCACCGAGGTCACGTACAAGCTCACCGTCGACGTGAAGATCCCGATGCTCGGGATGATCAAGCGCAAGGCGGAGAAGGTCATCATCGACCGGGCGCTTGCGGGTCTGAAGAAGCGGGTGGAGGCGGGCCCCAAGTAGGGCGCGGGTCCACTTCTGTCTGCGGGGTGCGGCGCCTGCGGCGGGCTTCTTCCCCCACCCCGCCCCTTCCCGAAACTGGGGCTGCGCCCCAGACCCCGTATCCGAGCTTCGCTCGGATGTCCTCGAACGCCGGACGGGCTGGTTCTCTTGCGCACCCTCTTTGTCACCGGACCCGGTGGTGCCGGTCGTACCACCGTCGCCGCGGCCACCGCACAGGCCGCCGCGGCGCAGGGGTCCCGGACCCTGCTGCTCGGTGACGACCCGCACGGCGTGGACGGGGTGACCGTCAAGGCGGTGGACCCCGCGCGGCACTTCCGCGCCGAGCTGCTCGCGCTCCAGGAGCGTGCCGCCACGGCCCTCGACCTGTTCGGGGCCCGGCGGCTCGACGACGACGAGCTGACGCCGCTGCCCGGGGCCGCGGAACTCGCCCTGCTCAGGGCGGTGGGCGAGGCGCAGCTGGGTCCGTACGACCTGGTCGTGGTCGATCTGCCGCCCACCGCGCAGGCCCTGGCGGCCCTCGCGCTCCCGGCCCAGCTGCGCCGCTACGTCCGCCGGCTGCTGCCGCCCGAGCGCCAGGCCGCGCGTGCGCTGCGGCCCATGCTCGCCCAGCTCGCGGGCGTGCCCATGCCCGCGCAGTGGCTGTACGAGTCGGCCGCCCGGTGGGATGCGCATCTCGCCGGCGTGCAGGCCGTGATCGAGAGCGAGGACACCGCCGTACGGATCGTCGCGGAGCCCGGCCCCGCGGGCGCCGACGCCGTGCGGACCGCCGCCATGGGGCTTGCGCTGTACGGGCTCAGGACCGAGAGCGTCCTCGCCAACCGCGTCCTGCCGGGGGGCTCCGCCGACCCCTGGCTCGCGGGCCTCGCCGCCCAGCAGGACAAGGTCCTCGCGCAGTGGCGCGGCGACGGACTGCCCGTGGCGGAGGTCGCCCACCTCGGACGCGATCCCCGCGGCGGCGACGACCTGGCCGCGCTCGGTGTCCCGGCCCCGGGACACGTGGCGCCCCAGGAGACCTGGCCGATAGACGACCGCCTCGCCGACGACGGCATCCTCGTGTGGCGGATACCGCTGCCCGGCGCCGTACGCGAGGAGCTCGATCTCGTACGGCGCGGGGACGAACTCGCCGTCACCGCGGGGGAGTTCCGCCGGATCGTGCCGCTGCCGTCAGCACTGCGCCGCTGCACCGTCTCCGGCGCCGGGCTCGCGGACGGCGAGCTGGGCATCCGGTTCACGCCGGACCCGGGCCTGTGGCCGCAGGGGCGGCAGACGACCTGAGTCCGGGAGCGGGAGAGTCCGAGCCCGGGAGCCGCTTGTCCTGAGCGCGGGAGCGGGACAGCCCGAGCCCGGGAGCCGCTCGTCCGACGTCCGGCGGCAGCCCGCCCACCGTCCGGCCGGCTGATCCCGTACCGGCCACACCCTGATCCGCGTACCGCCGTTCGGGTACCGTCGAAGGTACGCAGCCACGTACCGTCCGACCGCCGCAGGAGCCCGCCATGAGCGACACCGAGCGCCCCGCCGACCAGCCCCGAGCGGTCGACGACGACGCATGGGAGAAGGCCTGTGCCGAGGACCTCGCCGCCGAGCGGGCCCGGCGCCGCGCCCAGTACGGCACACCGCCCGGATCCGCCGCCGAGGAACTGCGGCGCCTGGTCGACGCGGTGAGCGAGAAGCTGTCCGGGCTGCAGACCCCGATCGCCGGGATGGCCGCCCAAGGCGCCGTCAACCAGCTGATCAACCAGGCGAAATCGGTCGTCGAACCCGTCATCCAGCGCAATCCCGATGTGTTCGACCACCTCGCAGCCGCCGGATCCGAGCTCCTCGCCGCCTACCGCAGCGCGGTCCAGGGCCACGAGAAGCGGTGGACGGCGGACGACGACCGCACGGACGAAGGCAAGTCCGGCGGGGACCACATCGACTTGGACTAGCGGTCCCGACCCCTGGACTGGCGGCCGCAGCGACCGGCACGGACGTTCCCCTCGGTTAGGCTGGGCGGCAGCGGGGCTCGACCGAAAACTGAGGGACACATGGGACTCACCATCGGCGTCGACATCGGCGGCACGAAGATCGCGGCCGGCGTGGTCGACGAGGAAGGCACGATCCTTTCCACCTTCAAGGTGCCGACTCCCAGCACGCCCGAGGCCATCGTGGACGCGATCGCCTCGGCCGTGGAAGGCGCGCGAGCCGGCCACGAGATCGTGGGCGTGGGCATCGGCGCGGCCGGTTACGTCAACCGTCAGCGCTCCACCGTCTACTTCGCGCCGAACATCGACTGGCGCCACGAGACGCTCAAGGAGAAGGTCGAAGGCCGCGTCGGCCTGCCCGTGGTGGTGGAGAACGACGCGAACGCCGCAGCCTGGGGCGAGTACAAGTTCGGTGCGGGCAAGGGGCATCGCAACGTCATCTGCATCACCCTCGGCACCGGCCTCGGCGGCGGCATCATCATCGGCAACAAGCTGCGCCGCGGACACTTCGGCGTGGCCGCCGAGTTCGGCCACATCCGGATGGTCCCCGACGGCCTTCTGTGCGGCTGCGGCAGCCAGGGCTGCTGGGAGCAGTACGCCTCCGGCAGCGCCCTCGTGCGGTACGCGAAGCAGCGCGCCAACGCCACCCCGGAGAACGCCGAGTTGCTGCTCTCCCTGGGCGACGGCACCCCGGACGGCATCGAGGGCAAGCACATCTCGATGGCCGCCCGCCAGGGCGACCTGGTCGCGGTCGACTCCTACCGTGAGCTGGCCCGTTGGGCCGGCGCCGGTCTGGCCGACCTGGCCTCGCTCTTCGACCCGTCCGCGTTCATCATCGGCGGCGGTCTCTCGGACGAGGGCGAGCTGGTCCTCGACCCCATCCGCAAGTCGTACAAGCGCTGGCTCGTGGGCGGCAACTGGCGCCCGCAGGCCGAGGTGATCGCCGCTCAGCTGGGCAACAAGGCGGGCCTCGTGGGCGCCGCCGACCTGGCCAGGGAGCCCGACCCGGTCATGTGACCCACATGCCGTGACCGTCGCCCGCCGTGTTCCGTACAGGACCGGCGGGCGCTGTCATATCGTGGCCCGGTGACCGGACAGGACCAGCCCATCTCGCTGCCCAACTCCCGTACGGAACCGGACGGTTCGGCCGTCGTCAGGGTGCTCTCGTACAACATCCGCTCGATGCGCGACGACACCGCCGCGCTCGCCCGGGTGATCAGCGCCTGCGACCCCGACCTCGTCCTGATCCAGGAGGCCCCGCGCTTCTTCCGCTGGAACAAGAAGCTCGCCCGCCTCGCCAAGGCCTCGGACCTGGTGATCCTCGGAGGCGGCGCACCGGCCGCGGGCCCGGCGCTGCTGTGCTCGCTGCGCGTCACGGTCGAGCGCACGGAGGACGTGCTGCTTCCCTTGACGCCCGGGCTGCACCGCCGCGGCTTCTCCACGGCCGTCGTACGGATCGCAGGCGCCAGGCTCGGCGTTCTGAGCTGCCATCTGTCCCTGCAGACCGACGAGCGCTACGACCAGGGCGGCATGCTGCTCGACCGGCTCGCGGGCATGGGCGTCGAGCACACGGTGGCGGGCGGCGACCTCAACGACCGGCCGAACGGCCGTACGTTCCGGCTGCTCGCGGGTGCGCTCCAGGACTGCTGGGCGACGAAGCCCTGGGGCGGCGAGTACACCTCGGAGCCGAAGACGCCGCGCCAGCGGATCGACGCGATCTTCGCCTCGCGCGGTATCGAAGTCCTCGGCTGCGGCGTCCCGTTGGGCCACGCGGGCATCTCGGAGACGGACCTGAGGGCGGCCACGGACCATCTGCCGGTCCTGGCCGCCCTCAGGGTGCCCCCCACTCGGTAAAGCTCTACGGGCGCTGCTTGGCCTTGTCGGTGATCGCCCAGCTGTCCAGGTAGGAGAGCTGGGTGTAGCGCTTCATACCGGGGCCGTCACCCGAGGTGCGCTCGTCGCGGAAGCCCAGGAATTCGTAGGTCTCCGGGTCGAAGATGAAGTAGCCGCCCCAACCGGCGACGCCCTCGGGCAGGGTCGGGTCGTCATAGGTGATGGCGATACCGGTACGGCCCTTGGCGTCCCTCTGGTCCGGGACCGTCCGCACGCCGGGGATCATGCCGAGCGCCTCGTACGCGGCCGGGCGCAGGCCCTCCGGCATGACCGGGACGAGCTTGAGGAGTCCGGCGAGATCGAAGTGGACCGAGCTCCACTCCTCGTCGGTGATCCCGTCCAGCGAGTCGTTCTTGTCGTCGGCGCTCGACCTGTACAGCCTGGAGAGGATCAGCTTTTCGGGATCCGTCGGGAGCTTCTCGAGCGTGCCCCAGTCCTGCGGAGGCCAGACGGACTCGTTCTTCTTCAGCGGTTCGGACCACCAGCCCTTGCCGATCTCCATGATCCAGGAGCGCTGGGAGCCGTCCACGGAGCGCCAGATCTCGTCGACGTGGGTCTTGGTCTCGCCCGTCTTGTCGTCGGTCTCCTTGATGATCTCCTTGGTGTAGATGAACTGGTCGTCCCGGGGAGCCGCCGGCTTCTCGTGCTTGCGCTCCCAGGCGGCCGCACCGTTGAGCACGGTCTGGGCGCTGACGTTGGCCATCGGAGGCGCGCTGCTCGCCGGCGGCTTGGCCTGCGGTCCGCCCTGCGGGCCGCTGTCCACGGACACCAGGACCGTGGCGGCCACCGCCGCCGTCACGACACCTGTGGCGAGGATCCGCAGCACGGGCCGTCGCCACAAGGGACGTACGGAGGAAGGCTGTTCGTTGATCGCGGCGAAGAGCCGCACCCGCGCACGATGGCGCGTGTCCTCGTCGAGCGGGGGCGCGTCGGCGTGCCACTCCCTCAAGCGGTCGAGTTCGTCCTGCATGGGCGTCTGCTCTTTCATGGGCGTGCCTCCCGGAAAGCGGTCGGATCGGATCCGCCCAGTGCTTCGCGCAATGTGCTGCGAGCTCGATGCAGCCGTGATCTGACGGTGCCGACCGGGATCCCCAGGGCCTGGGCCGTCTCCTCGTAATCGAGGCCGGCCCACGCGATCAGGAGCACCACGTCGCGGTGGCGCCCGGACAGGCCCGCGAGGGCCGCCGCGAGCTCGCGGCGCACCCCGTGCGCGCCGGCCCGCGCCACCGCCCGGTCGTCCACGGCTTCGTCCGGTTCCACCGGGACCGGCAGCAGGGAGAGCACCTTGAAGCGGCGTGCCTCGCCCCTCTTGTGCCGGCCGATGAGATTGGTCGCGATGCCGAACAGCCAGGGCCGGGCATCGGACCGTTCCCGGTCGTAGCGGTGCCGCAGCCGGAACGCGGTGGTGAAGGTCTCCGCCATCAGATCCTCCGCCGCCTCGGTGCCGAGCCGGCGTGCCGCATAGCGGTGCACCGCGTCGGCATGCCGGTCGAAGAGGACGGCGAACTGCTCGGGCTCATCCCGCGACCGGTCGATCACGCGGGCGTCACTGTCCTCGCGGGTGGCCTCCTCGCGGGTACGGACGCCCGGTTCGACGGTCATCGGGGCTCCTCTCGTCGGGTGAACGCCTCGAAGGCTCGGGCTTGTTGTTCACCGGTACTTCGCCGTACGCCGCGATCTAGTTCCATCCGGTCCGGATACGCGAAGGGCCCGCCCGGAATGAACCGGTACGGGCCCTCGTGCAATCGGTGGCGCTCAGACGACCGCGCCGCGCCCCGGATCCTCGTCGTTCTCGTCCCCGTCGCCCATCCGCATCACCAGCGTGGCGAAGCCGCCCAGGAAGCCGCCGATGCCGAGGGTGGTGAGCCACCATGTCATCGGCCAGCCGAGCAGGACGGCGAGCAGCATCAGGAGAGGGCCGCCGACCACTGCGAGCCAGGCGAACTTGGCGGTGGTGTCGGCCTCCGGCAGCGGCGGCGGCTCCGGCGGTACGAAGTGGCCCTCGTCGCTCTCGTCGAGGTCGTCCTCCGAGGCCTCGGCCACGTCATAGTCACGCGGACCCACGCCCGGGGCGAAGACGATCGAACCGGCCACGGGCTTGTCCGAGCCGGTCTTGGCGGGGCCGCGCTCGGCCTCCTCCGCCTCCGCGACCAGGCCCGCGAGGTCCTCCACGGACTTGAAGGGCTTGGCGCCCGGCGGATCGGCCGGCTGCTCCCCGTATCCGGCGATGATCGCCGCCCAGGCGGCGTCCTCGTCCAGCGGCTCCGGCTTCTGCTCCGGTGCCTCGGGGGACTTGGCCAGCGGATCGCGCAGGGCCGCGTCGTGCTGCTCCTGCTCGTCGTGCTCCTCGCGGCTCTCGTCGCGGTCCGCCGCTTCGTGCTCAGCCACCGGCCGTCGTACCTTCCCGGGAATCCTTCGCGTCGGATGCGAGCCGGTCGACGAAGGAGACGCTCTCCTCGAAGATCCGGTCCGCGTCATGGTCCAACGTCGCCACGTGGTAGCTCTGTTCCAGCAGGATCTCGGTGACGTCCGTGGACGAGACCCGGCCCAGGATGCGCGCCGAGTCGGCCGGCGCGACGACATGGTCCTGCGGGCTGTGCAGCAGCAGGAGCGGCTGGGTGACCTGCGGCAGTTCGGCATCGACGACCCGCGAGAACTGCCGCAGCGAGTGCGCGGCGTGCAGCGGTACGCGGGTGTAGCCGAGCTCCTCGGAGCCCTCCTTGGCGATATCGCTCACGACGCCCTTGGTGGAGCGCACGAAGTGGCGGGCCACCGGCAGGGCGAAGGCCATCGGGTCGTGCATCTTGTTGAACGGGTTCACCAGGACGATGCCGCTGATCGCGTCACCGTGCTTGGCCGCCAGCCGCAGCGTCAGGGCGCCGCCCATCGACAGGCCGAACACGAAGACCTGCGAGCACCGCTCGCTCAGGGCGCGCAGCTCGCGGTCCACCTCCGCGTACCAGTCCTGCCACCCGGTCAGCGCCAGGTCCTGCCAGCGCGTGCCGTGCCCGGGGAGCAGCGGCAGGGACACCGTCAGGCCGCGCGCGGCCAAGTGCTCCGCCCACGGGCGCAGCGACTGCGGGGAACCGGTGAAACCGTGGCAGAGCAGGACGCCGACCTCGCCGCCTTCATGGCGGTAGGGCTCGGCTCCGGGGAGGACCGGCACCATCGGTCTCCTTCTTGAGGCAGGCTCCGGCTCGGGGCCGCCGGAGTCGGGTCGGGAGTTGCGTTCACGGTACGCGACCGGACCGACACCGACCAGGGCCGTTGTGACCCGTCCGCGGCGCCGCGGCCACGGGTTCCCGGGAAGGAGCGCAGGCCCGGCACGGGTTAAGGTCGACGTGACGATACGAGAAAGGCACCTGCGTTGATCTACGGGTTCATGAAGCTCACCGTCGGCGGGAGTCTGAAGACCGTCTTCCGGCCCTGGGTCGAGGGTCTGGAGAACATCCCCGCCGAGGGTCCCGCGATCCTCGCGAGCAATCATCTGTCCTTCTCGGACTCCTTCTTCCTGCCCGCGGTGCTCGACCGCAAGGTCACCTTCATCGCGAAGGCCGAGTACTTCAACAGCCCGGGCGTGAAGGGCAAGCTCACGGCCGCCTTCTTCAAGGGCGTCGGCCAGCTCCCGGTGGACCGCTCGGGTGCGCGCGGCGCCGGTGAGGCGGCCATCAAGAGCGGTATCGAGGTCGTGGAGCGCGGCGAGCTCTTCGGCATCTACCCCGAGGGCACCCGCTCCCCGGACGGCCGTCTCTACCGCGGCAAGCCCGGCGGGCTCGCCCGGGTGGCGCTGGCCACCGGCGCTCCGGTCATCCCCGTCGCGATGATCGACACCGAGAAGATCCAGCCGCCCGGCAAGGTGGTGCCCAAGCTGATGCGCCCGGGCATCCGGATCGGCAAGCCGCTGGACTTCAGCCGGTATCACGGCATGGAGAGCGACCGGTTCATCCTCCGTTCGGTGACGGACGAGGTGATGTACGAAATCATGAAGCTCTCCGGCCAGGAGTACGTGGACATCTACGCCACGGCCGCCAAGCGGATGATCGCGGACGAAGCCAAGAAGAAGGCGGAGGCCGCCAAGGCCGAGAAGGCCGAGCTCGCGAAGGCCGAGAAGGCCGGCAAGGACCAGAAGGCCGAGCTCGCGAAGGCCGAGAAGGCCGGCAAGGACCAGAAGGCCGAGCGGGCCGGCGAGGACGAACGGGCCGCATAGGCCGGGACGGACCAGGGGCAGGAACGGTCCGGCGGGGCGCGGGGACCGAAGGGGCGGGGGACATGGCCAAGCGTGAACGTGTGATGCGGATGTCGGTCGAGCTGCCGCTGTGGCGTGCTCTGACCGCGTACCGCATCGGCACGATGGTGTACGCGATCGGGCTCTTCGTGGCCGCGTACGAGAAGTTCCACCGGCCCTGGGTCGCGATCGTCTACTTCACGGTGCTCGCCGTGTGGACCCTCGCCACCCTGCGCTTCGTCGCGAACGCCGCGGCCTGCACCAAGCGGTTCCTGTTCGTCGACCTGACCATCTCGCTGACCGGCATCCTGCTCACCCCGGTGGCCGACTCCGCGCAGCGGATCGCCGGGGACGGCCCGACGCTGCCGTCCATCTGGACCGCCGGCGCCGTCCTCGCGTACGCGCTCAAGGGCGGCTGGCGCTGGGCGGCCGTGGCCTCCGCCCTGGTCGGCATCGCGAACATCGTCCAGCGCGGCCACCCCAGCCAGGACACCCTGCACAACGTCCTGCTCGTCTGGGTCGCCTCCATAGCGATCGGATACGTGGTGGAGGTCGCCCGGGCCTCCGAGCGCACCCTCGCCCGTGCGCTGGAGATCGAGGCCGCGACCCGCGAACGCGAGCGGCTCGCCCGCGACATCCACGACAACGTCCTGCAGGTCCTCGCCATGGTCCAGCGCCGCGGCACCGCGCTCGGCGGCGAGGCGGCCGAGCTCGGGCGGATGGCCGGCGAACAGGAGGTCGCGCTGCGCACTCTGGTCGCGGGCGGGCTCATCCCGGCATCGCGGGTCTCCGAGGATGCGCAGCAGGGGGCATTTGTCCGGATGGTCGAGGAACCCGACGAGGATCCGGACGACCTTCCGCGTGACATCCGCACGATGCTCTCCCCGTACGCAGGCTCCCGTGTCACCCTCTCCGAACCGGGTGCGCCCGTGCTGCTCCCGCCGCCCGCGGCGCGCGAGCTCGCGGCCGCCGTCGGGGCCGCACTGGACAATGTCCGGATGCACGCGGGCGAGGGCGCGCGGGCCTGGATCCTCGTCGAGGACTGGACGGACGAGGTGATCGTGACGGTGCGCGACGACGGCCCCGGCATTCCGGAGGGGCGGCTCGTGCAGGCCGAGGGGGAGGGCAGGCTCGGTGTGGCGCTGTCGATCCGCGGCCGGCTGCGCGATATCGGCGGCACGGCGGAACTGATCTCGGTGCCCGGGCAGGGCACGGAAGTTGAACTGAAGGTCCCACGGGGGAAGGCGAGTTGATGAGTGAGCAGCCGATCAAGGTGATGGTGGTCGACGACCACCCGATGTGGCGCGACGCGGTCGCCCGCGACCTGGCCGAGTCCGGCCTGGACGTGGTGGCCACGGCGGGCGACGGTGAACAGGCGGTACGGCGCGCGAAGGCCGCGGCGCCGGACGTCCTGGTCCTCGACCTGAACCTCCCCCTGAAGCCGGGCGTCCAGGTCTGCAAGGAACTCGTGGGCGCGAACCCGAAGCTGCGCGTCCTCGTCCTGTCCGCCTCGGGCGAGCACGCGGACGTCCTGGAGGCGGTCAAGTCCGGCGCGACGGGCTACCTCCTGAAGTCGGCCTCCACGGAGGAGCTGATCGACGCGGTCCGCCGCACCGCGGTCGGCGACCCGGTCTTCACACCCGGCCTCGCGGGCCTGGTCCTCGGCGAGTACCGCCGCCTCGCCTCCGAGCCCGCCCCGTCGACCCCCGACGAGCCCAAGGCCCCCCAGCTCACCGACCGCGAAACGGAAGTACTCCGCCTCGTCGCCAAGGGCCTCAGCTACAAGCAGATCGCCGAACGCCTGGTCATCTCCCACCGCACGGTCCAGAACCACGTCCAGAACACCCTGGGCAAACTCCAGCTCCACAACCGCGTGGAACTGGTGCGGTACGCGATAGAGCGCGGGCTTGACGACGAGTAGCGGTCCGGAGCGGGAGGCCTTGGAGCGGGTTCTCGCCCCCCACTTCCGGACGCCGGGGGCCCGGCCGGAGATCGGCCCCGGCTGGGTGGGCCTGGTGGCCCGTTGTCATCAGGCGGTGGTCGCGGAGTTTCCCGGCTACCAACTCAACGCCGTCAAGCAGAAGCTCGGGCGTCTCGCCTACCAGGCGCTCCCGGGCTCCTGGCAGCCCGGCGGCAACTGGAGCCGCGCCGAACACCACCGTATTGACGAGATCACCGACGCCTTCGAGGAGCTCAGCGCCTCCGTATGCGAGCGTTGCGGAAACGCGGCCTCGCTCAGGGAGACGAGGCGGATCCTTCTGGCCTTGTGCGATGCCTGCGAAGCCGTCGTGCCCGCTGACGGGCGGCTCTGACCGGGGAGGCCGAGCGCTCACGCGGCGACGCCGTCCCCTCGTACGAGTGAAAGCCGCTGATCAACTGCCAAGCTTTCCAAGGGATTTGGCGCCCTCGACACCGTGAAGTGACCTGGATCACCATTAGCGTGACGGGTCACACAGCGAACGCGGCGAAGGGACTTCCCCATGGGGGCCAAGAAAATCGGCGTGCTGACCGGTGGCGGAGACTGCCCCGGGCTCAATGCCGTCATCCGCGGCATCGTCCGCAAGGGCGTCCAGGAGTACGACTACGACTTCGTGGGCTTCCGTGACGGGTGGCGCGGGCCGCTCGAAGGCGACACCGTGCCGCTCGACATCCCGGCCGTGCGCGGCATCCTGCCCCGCGGCGGCACCATCCTCGGCTCCTCGCGGACGAACCCGTTCAAGGAGGAGAACGGGATCCGCAGGATCAAGGAGAACCTCGCCAAGTACGAGGTGGACTCACTGATCGCGATCGGCGGCGAGGACACCCTCGGCGTCGCCGCCAAACTCACCGACGAGTACGGCATCCCGGTCGTCGGCGTGCCGAAGACCATCGACAACGATCTGTCCGCCACCGACTACACCTTCGGCTTCGACACGGCCGTCGGCATCGCGACCGAGGCGATCGACCGGCTGCACACCACCGCCGAGTCCCACATGCGCGTCCTCGTCGTCGAGGTCATGGGCCGCCACGCGGGCTGGATCGCCCTGCACTCCGGGCTCGCGGGCGGCGCCAACGTCATCCTCATCCCCGAGCAGCGCTTCGACGTGGACCAGGTCTGCGCCTGGGTCACCTCGCGCTTCAAGGCCTCGTACGCCCCGATCGTGGTCGTCGCCGAGGGCGCGATGCCCAAGGACGGCGAGATGGTCCTCAAGGACGGCACGCTCGACTCGTTCGGGCACGTCCGGCTCTCCGGCGTCGGCGAGTGGCTGTCGAAGGAGATCGAGAGGCGCACCGGCAAGGAGTCCCGCACCACGGTGCTCGGCCACGTCCAGCGCGGCGGCACCCCGAGCGCCTTCGACCGCTGGCTCGCCACCCGCTTCGGACTGCACGCCATCGAGGCCGTACACGACGGCGACTTCGGCAAGATGGTCGCGCTGCAGGGCACGGACATCGTGCGGGTGCCGATCGCGCAGGCCACGGCCAAGCTCAAGACCGTGGACCCCGAGCTCTACAAGGAGGTCGGCGTCTTCTTCGGCTGAGCGCTGCGATGAGCGTCCCGCAGGGCCGGGAGCCTCAGCTCCCGGCCTTCGGCGCGGCCGGGACCAGCACGTTCTCGCCGCGCCTGCCCGCCTTGTAGTCGAGCACGTTCTGCAGCGTCGTCTCGATGATCTGGTTCAGCGCGTCCAGCGTGTAGTACGCCTGGTGCGAGGTGACCACGACGTTCGGGAACGTCAGGAGCCGTGCGAGGACGTCGTCCTCGACGCCCTGGATCGACTTGTCGAAGAAGAACAGACCCGCCTCGGCCTCGTACACATCGAGCCCGACCCCCGTGAAGCGGCCCTGGCGCAGCTCGTTGACCAGGGCCTCCGTGTCGATGAGACCGCCGCGGCTGGAGTTCACCAGGATCGCGTCGTCCTTCATGGTGCGCAGCACGTCGGCGTTGATGATGTGCTGCGTGGCCGGGAGCAGCGGCACATGCAGGCTGACCAGGTCGGACTCGGCGAAGAGCTGGTCCTTCTCGACGTACTTCATGCCGAGTTCCAGACAGGCCGGGTTCTGGGCGACGTCCCAGCCCAGCAGATTCATGCCGAATCCGTGGGCGATACGGGTGAAGGCCTCACCGATCTTGCCGGTGCCGAGCACGCCGACCGTACGGCCGCGCATGTCGCGCCCCATCAGGCCGTCGAGCCGGAAGTCGAAGTCACGGGTGCGGTTGGAGGCGCGCACGATCCGGCGGTTGACCGCCATCGCGAGGGTCCAGGCGAACTCGGCCACCGAGAACGGCGAGTAGTACGAGACCCGCGCGACCGTCAGGCCGAGGCGCTCGGCCACCTCCAGGTCGATGTGGTTGAACCCGGTGGAGCGTGTGGCGATCATCTGGGTGCCGCCGGCGGCCAGGGTCTGCAGGACCCGGCTGCTGACATTGGCGTTGACGCTGACCGTGATGATCTCGTAACCCGCAGCGATCGGCGCTGTGTCCTCGGTGAGGAACACGTCCAGGCAGCGGACCTCGTGGTGTCCTTCGAAGGCCTTCTCGATGAGCGGCTTCTCGTCGGCCTGCACGCCGAATGACAGGATTTCCACGACTGCTCCCAACGCTCCCCAGGACTTCCAGAAGGTGAGGCTTCTGGCCGGATATGCGCGAATATACGGGGGTCCGGGCCGGGCCGCCCCCGGGACCCGGACCCTCCGCGGGCAGCCTCAGACCCGGACCGTGGACCGCACCGACTCGATCAGTTCCCGCACCACCGCGGTCCCGCGCAACGTCAGGACCGACTCGGGATGGAACTGCACCCCCGCGAACCCGGGCCCGCGCAGCGCGTGCACCTCGCCGGTTCCCGAGCTGCGGCTCACCTCGATCCCGTGCGCCGCGAGCTCGGCCGCCGTCTCGCCGTCGCACACCGCGGTGAAGCTGTTGTAGTAGCCGACCGTCTCGGGCCGCCCGAACAGCACGATCCGCGTCTGCGCCCCCTGGTACGGCACCTGCTTGCGCACGATCTGCAGGCCGAGTTCGGCCGCGAGCAGCTCGTGCCCGAGGCAGACCCCCAGCAGCCCGTGCCGGTGGTTGCGCACGAGATCGGCGGTCAGCGCGCGCAGGAAGCGCATCTTCGGGTCGGCCGCGTCCGAGGGGTCGCCCGGGCCGGGCCCCAGGAAGATGGGCCCCTCGTGCGCGAGCGCCGCCTCGCGCAGTCCCGGCTCGTCGTAGCGCCGGACCGTGACCGACAGGCCGCAGGAGCGCAGCACATGGGCGAGCATCGCGGTGAAGGTGTCCTCGCCGTCGATCACCAGGGCGTGCCCGCTGAGCTCATCGGTCCGCTCCTGCATCCGCAGCCAGAACGGCGCGAGCGCCCCGCGCCGCGAGTCGAGCGCCTCCTGTACGCGGGGGTCGTCGCCGAGCCGCGGCTTCGCCCGCTCCGTGCGCGGGCGCCCGGGCCGCACCCCGAGCGCGGCCAGGATCCCGGCCGCCTTCGCATGCGTCTCGGCCACCTCGTTCGCCGGCACGGAGTCCCGTACGAGCGTGGCGCCGACCGGCACGCGAAGCCGGCCGTCCGCCGCGATGTCCGCGGTGCGGATCAGGATGGGGGAGTCGAGCGTCTGCGCACCGCCCGCGTCCCGGCCGATCAGGGCGAGCGCTCCCGCGTAGTAGCCCCGGCCGCCGCCCTCGTACCGCCGGATGACCCGGCAGGCGTTCTCCACCGGCGAGCCCGTGACGGTCGCCGCGAACATCGTCTCCTTGAGCACCTCGCGCACATCCAGGCTGGACTTCCCGCGCAGCTCGTACTCGGTGTGCGCGAGATGCGCCATCTCCTTGAGCCGCGGTCCGACGACGACCCCGCCCTGGTCGCCGACGGTGCACATCATCTTGAGCTCCTCGTCGACCACCATCGACAGCTCGGCGCGCTCCTTGGCGTCGGCGAGGAAGCCGAGCAGACCGTCCGCCGTCGGGCCCTCGGCAGGGTAGCGGTAGGTGCCGGAGATCGGGTTCATCACGACCGTGCCGCCGCTCATGCGGACGTGGACCTCGGGGCTCGCGCCTACCAGCGTCCGGTCTCCCGTGTGCACGACGAACGTCCAGTACGCGCCCCTCTCCCCGTCCAGCAGCCGCCGGAACAGCGCCAGCGCGTCCGCCCGCGAGAACCCCTCGATCTCCCCCTCGTAGGTCCGCCGGATCACGAAGTTCGCGCCTTCGCCCTGCCCGATCTCGTCCCGGATCACCCGCTCCACGATCCCGGCATACGTCTCGTCGTCGATGTCGAAGCCACCGCCGCGCACCTGTACATCCTGCGCGGGCAGCTGATCGAGCGCCTCGGCCAGGCTCATCTCGTACGACTCGTGCGCGATCAGATACGACAGCGGCGTGGCGTCGTCCGTCACCTCGAAGCCGCGCTCGCGGATCTGCCGGAAGGGGACGAGGGCGAGGAGGGGATGGCCGGTGTCGGGCAGCTCCGAGAGCCGCTGCGCCTCGCGCACCGGGCCGGTCAGGACCTCGACGGTGTCGTGGTCGCGGCCCGGGGTACGACGGCGGAGGAGGGCGAAAGGGGTGTCCGAGTCGATAAGTCGGCTGAGGTTGAAGCGGCGGTGGTCCATGGCATGGGTTCCTTCCGGCGGGATGGGGATCTCGGGGAGGAACGGCCGTGGAGAAACAGAAAAGGCCGCCCCTCGGGCGGCCTTCGCGAGTCAGGGAACGCGCAGTCAGTGGGCCGCCGGATGAGCGGTCCACCACCAGTTCTGGTGCTGCTGCGTGTACATGGCGCCGACCATAGCGCATTCACCGGCCGCCGTGTCACGGTGCGTACGACTGCTCACCCGCTGTCTCAATAGGTGGGCTGAAGAATGGACGCACGCTCCGACCCCGTAATGTTGACGAGGTGACCGTGAACGCTAAGACCACCGCAAACGGTGGCAACACCTGGCGAGACCTTCCCGCGGCGCAGCAGCCCACGTACCCCGATGCCGAGGCTCTGCGCGATGTGATCGCGGACCTCGAGTCGTATCCGCCGCTCGTCTTCGCGGGCGAGTGCGATCAGCTGCGCAACCGGATGGCCGCTGTGGCCAAGGGTGAGGCGTTCCTGCTGCAGGGCGGCGACTGCGCCGAGGCCTTCGATGCCGTGTCCGCCGACCACATCCGCAACAAGCTCAAGACGCTGCTCCAGATGGGCGCCGTCCTCACGTACGCGGCCTCCGTGCCGGTCGTGAAGGTGGGCCGGATCGCCGGCCAGTACTCCAAGCCGCGCTCCAAGGACACCGAGACCCGCGACGGCGTGACCCTGCCGACCTACCGCGGCGACTCCGTCAACGGCTTCGACTTCAACGCCGAGGCCCGTATCCCGGACCCCGAGCGCCTGAAGCGGATGTACCACGCCTCGGCCTCCACGCTGAACCTGGTGCGCGCCTTCACCACCGGCGGCTATGCCGACCTGCGCCAGGTGCACGCCTGGAACCAGGACTTCGTCAAGAACTCCCCGTCGGGCCAGCGCTACGAGCAGCTCGCGCGGGAGATCGACAACGCGCTGAACTTCATGCGGGCCTGCGGCACGGACCCCGAGGAGTTCAAGACCGTCGAGTTCTTCTCCTCGCACGAGGCGCTGCTTCTCGACTACGAGTCGGCGCTGACCCGCGTGGACTCGCGCACGGGCCGTCTGTACGACGTCTCGGGCCACATGGTCTGGATCGGCGAGCGCACCCGTCAGCTGGACGGCGCGCACATCGAGTTCGCCTCGAAGATCCGCAACCCGATCGGCATCAAGCTGGGCCCGACGACCACCCCGGAGGAGGCGCTGCAGTACATCGAGCGCCTCGACCCGGACCGCGAGCCGGGCCGCCTGACCTTCATCGTGAGGATGGGCGCGGACAAGATCCGCGACAAGCTCCCCACCCTGGTCGAGAAGGTCACGGCCTCCGGTGCCACCGTCGCGTGGGTCACCGACCCGATGCACGGCAACACCTTCGAGGCCGCCTCGGGCCACAAGACCCGCCGCTTCGACGACGTGCTCGACGAGGTCAAGGGCTTCTTCGAGGTGCACAAGGCGCTCGGCACGCACCCGGGCGGTATCCACGTCGAGCTCACCGGTGACGATGTCACCGAGTGCGTGGGCGGCGGCGACGAGATCTTCGTCGACGATCTGCACCAGCGCTACGAGACGGCCTGCGACCCCCGTCTGAACCGCAGCCAGTCCCTCGACCTGGCCTTCCTGGTCGCGGAGATGTACCGGGACCAGTAGCACCCGACACACCTATGGGGCGCGGATCCTTGTGATCCGCGCCCCATAGTGCTTTTGCGGGCTGTTCTCGGCGGGTAAGGTTAGGTTAGCCTCACCGATCATCGGGAGAGCGAACCAGTCCTGTCCCGCGGGAGGTGAATCGGCGTGTACGTCTGCTCTTGCTTCGGCATCACCGAGCAGCAGGTCAAGGACCATGCGGACGCCGGTGCCTGCACCCCTCGGCAGATAGCCTCCAAGTGCAAGGCCGGCACCGACTGCGGGTCCTGCGTACGCCGCATCCAGGCGATTCTCGGCCGGGGTGCGTGCCCCAGGCGCGAGCTGGTCGAGCAGGGCAACGCGGTGGCCGCTCTGGCCCCCGAGCCCGCACTGACCGAATCCCTGGAAGAAGCCGCCTGAGCGTTCCTCAGGCCGAGGGCTGCTCGATCAGCTGGGCGATGTACAGCGGCTCGCCGAGCTTCTCGATCAGCTCGAGCTGAGTGTCGAGATAGTCGATGTGGTGCTCCTCGTCCTCGAGAATCGACTCGAAGATGTTCGCCGAGGTGATGTCGCCCTTCGCGCGCATCACGTCGATGCCCCGCTTCAGTCGGTCGATGGCCTCGACCTCGACCTGCCGGTCCGCCTGGAACATCTCGGTGACCGTCTGTCCCACGCGTACGTGGAAGAGCCGCTGGTAGTTCGGCAGCCCGTCCAGGAAGAGAATCCGGTCGGTGAGCACCTCCGCGTGCTTCATCTCGTCGATCGACTCGTGCCGCGTGTACTTCGCGAGCTTGGTCCAGCCGAAGTTCTCCTGCATCTTCGCGTGCAGGAAGTACTGATTGATGGCCGTGAGCTCGGCGGTCAGCTGCTCATTGAGAAATTCGATGACCTCGGGGTCGCCCTGCATCGCAGAGGCTCCTTCCAAGCGCGTGACTGGGGCAGGTGCGCCGCATCCTTGCACCGGTTTTCAGGGGCCGTCCAGTAAGTGCATGCTTAGTAGGAGTTGCCCGAATCGGTGCAGACCTGGTCACGTCCACCCTCCGCGGGCTGTCATCATGGAGACATGGGTCAGCCGGATAGCCGTCACGCGAAGCAGAACGAGCTTCCTCCGGGGCAGCGGCTGCAGCGGGGCTGGCCGGTCACCCACTACGGGCCCGTACCGAAATTCCGGCCGGAACGCTGGGAGTTCAGGGTCTTCGGCGCCACTGCCGACGGCGAGAAGCACTGCTGGACCCATGAGGAGTTCGGCGCGCTGCCGTACGCCACGGTCCTCGCCGATCTGCACTGCGTCACCAAATTCTCGGTGCTCGGCGCCGAATGGGGCGGTGTGCCCGCGCGTGCCGTGCTCGATCTCGCGCCGCCCGCGCCCGATGTCACCCATGTGATGGTCTGGGCCGAGTACGGCTTCAGCTCCAACCTGCGGATCTCCGACTTCACGGCCGAGCAGACGATCTTCGCCACGCACCGCGACGGCGAGCTGCTCACGGCCGAGCACGGCTTTCCGCTGCGGCTCGTCGTCCCGCATCTGTACGCCTGGAAGGGACCCAAATGGGTCCGCGGCATCGAGTACATGACCGCCGACCGCCGTGGCTTCTGGGAGGAGCGCGGCTATCACAACATCGGCGACCCCTGGCGCGAGCAGCGCTACTCGTACCAGGAGGAGCCCGGGGACGGTCCCGAGCTCTGATCCCGGCTTCCGCTCCGCGGGTCAGTGGTACTGGTGCACCACCGCGTGGCCCTTGCCGCGGCCGATCAGCCACTTGTTGACCGGGGTCGTGACCAGGAAGGCGATCGCGAAGGCGAAGGCCAGGGCGCCCCAGAACAGGGCATCGCTCAGGTGGGCCTCCATCGCGCCCGGCACGGCGAGCAGGACGCCGTTGTCGACGATCTCCATCACCGTGATCGACAGGGTGTCGGCGGCGAGCGCGACGCCGATCGCGGCCTTCAGTGAGACGCCGGCGCGGACGACCGCGAACAGCGTGAGCGAGTAGCCGAAGAAGAAGGCGAGCGCGATGGCCAGGACCATCGTGGGGGCGGTGCCCCAGCCGAGCGCCGTGCCGATGATCATGCCGAGCACCTCGCCGATGGCGCACCCGGTGAGGCAGTGCAGCGTGGCTTTGGCGGCCATGGCCCAGGAGACCTTGCCGTGGCCGTGGTGGCCGCCGTGGCCCTGGTGACCTTGATGGCTGCCGTGGTCGGCGTGCTCGCCGTGGCCCGTATGGCCGGCGTGCTCGCCGTGGCCCTCGTGATGCTGGTGGTGCGCGTGCGCTGTGTGCGGCTCATGCGTTTCGTGCTGCATGGCGGATGGCCCCCAACGTCAGGTAGCGGTTCCTGTCGATGACAGGAACCGTATACCCCCTAGGGGTATTCCCTCAAGTGGTGGGCGGATCCTCGGGCCTCACCCGTCCCGCAGCTTCTTCAGGAGCTCGACATCCGCCGTGTGTCCCGACTGGCCGCCCGGTGTCTCGATGATCAGGGGTACGCCGTCCATCTCCGGGTGCCTCATCAGGGCCCGGAATGCGTCCTCGCCGATATGGCCCTGCCCGATGTTGGCGTGCCGGTCCTTCTTGGCGCCGACCACGTCCTTGGAGTCGTTGGCGTGGATCAGTTTGAGCCGGCCCGTGCCGACCGTCTCCACCAGCTGGTCGAGGGTCTGGTGCATGCCGTGCGGGCCGGTGAGGTCGTGGCCCGCGGCGAAGACGTGGCAGGTGTCCAGGCAGATGCCGAGCTTGGGGTGGTGGTCGAGCGCGTCGAAGTACGGGCCGAAGTCCCAGGTGCGCGAGCAGATCGAGTAGCCCTGGCCGGCCGTCGATTCGAGCAGGAGGTACGGGTCGTCCTCGTGCGTGAGCTCGTCGAGGAGCGGCCGCATGTGGCGGCGTACCTGATCGAGGGCCTCCGCACGGTCGCGTCCCTGTGTCGCGGAACCCGTGTGCACCACGACCCCGAGCGCGCCGATCTCCCGGCCGCGGCGCAGCGAGTGGCGCAGCGAGGCCACCGACTTCTCGACCGTCTCGGGGGAGTGCGAGCCGAAGTTGATCAGATACGGGGCGTGGATGTACGCCGGGATCGACTCGGCCGCGCAGGCGGCGCGGAAGGCCTCGTCCTCGGCGGGGCTGCCGGGCGGGGTGGCCCAGCCGCGGGGGTTGGCGACGAAGACCTGGACGGTCTCGCAGCCCAACTCCCGTGCGTACGCGAGGCCTTTGGTGGCGAGACCGCCGGCCACGGGGACATGGCTGCCGACGGGGTTACGGGTGTGCTTCACGCCCTCAAGGGTGGCACGGTGCCGGCGGCGGTCCGCCGCCGGCACCTGCTCAGCGGATCTTGATGGTGATCGTCGAGCCCTTGGCCGCTTCCTCGCCGCCCTCGACCGACTGGCTCTCCACGGTGTCGCCGAACAGGCCCAGGAAGCCACGGTCCTCGTCGACCTCGAATCCGGCGGCCGTGAGCTCGTCCTTGGCCTCGCCGACCTTCATGCCGACGACATCGGGGACCTCGACCATCTCCGGACCCTTGGAGATCTTCAGCGTGACGGTGTCGCCCTCGGCCAGCGAGGCGCCGCCGCCCGGCGACTGCTCGCCGACCAGGCCCTTGTCGTGCTCGGAGTGGACCTGCTCCTGGGAGATCTCGACCTTCAGGCCGTCCTCTTCGAGCTCGGCGCGTGCCTCATCGGGGGTCTTGCCGGTGACATCGGGCACCTCGACCGGCTCGCCCTTGCTCACGGTGATCGCGACGGCCGTGCCCGATTTGCGCTGCGTACCGGAGGTGGGGCTGGTGCGGATCACGTCGCCGCGGCGCACCTCGTCGCTGAACTCCCGGGTGACCGTGCCCGGTTCGAGCCCGGCCTTCTGCAGCTCCTTCTTCGCCTCGTCCAGCGAACTGCCGCTGACATCCGGGACCCGCACTATGCGCTGGCCGAGGGAGACGGTGAGCGTGACCTCGCCGCCGCTGCGGATCCGCTTGCCCTGGTCGGGGTCGCTGTCCATCACGGTGCCGCGGTCGTAGGCGGCGCTGTACTTGCGCCGGACCTCGTCGTTGACCCGCAGGCCCGCGTCCTCCAGCTTCTTGCGGGCCTCGGCCTCCGTCTTGGCGAGGATCAGCGGGACCTGGGTGAACTGGCCGGAGTTGATGTACCAGACACCCGCGCCGATCCCGAGCGCCAAGATCACGGCGGCGATCACCGTGTACATCCCGCGCCGTGGCCGCTGCGCGCGGCCGGGCGCGGCCGGGGCGGCCGGCGGCGGGGGCGGCATCTCGAAACGGCTGGTGCGGTTGAGCTGCTCCTCGGCCGGCAGCGGCCGCGGCACGGAGGCGACCGCGCGCGGGATCACGCTCGTACGGTCCTCGGAACTGCTGTGGGCGTCCTGTACGGCGGCCGGCGGCACCGCGTCCAGCTGGGCCTCGGTGAGCGCGGCGCGCGCCTGGAGGGTCCGGCCGAGCAACGCGGCAGCGTCGTAGGGACGCACCTCGGGGTTGCGGGCGGTCGCGAGGGCCACCAGTTCGTCGAGGTCGACGGGCAGGCCGGGGACGGCGGCGGACGGCGGCGGGATGTCCTCGTGCAGATGCTTGTAGAGGATCTGCGCGGGCGATTCACCGGTGTGCGGCTTGGCGCCGGTGAGCATCTCGTAGAGCACGACACCGCACGCGTACACATCCACGCGCGGGTCGGCCTCGCCGCGCTCGATCTGCTCGGGGGCGAGATACGAGATGGTGCCGAGGACCGCGCCGGTGGTGTTCGTCACGGTGTCCACGGACCGTACGAGACCGAAGTCGGCGACCTTGACCCGCCCGTCGTCCCCTATCAGGACGTTCTCGGGCTTCATGTCGCGGTGCACGAAGCCCGCGCGGTGTGCGGCGCCGAGTGCGGCGAGCACCGGCTCCAGGATGTCGAGGGCGGCGCGCGGCTGCAGGGCGCCGCGTTCGCGCAGGACGTCGCGCAGGGTGCAGCCCGCCACGTACTCCATGGCGAGGTAGACGTACGCGCCCTGGGCGCCCTGGTCGAAGACGGCGACCACATTGGGGTGCGCGAGCCGCGCCACGGACTTCGCCTCGCGGATGAAGCGGTCGACGAAGGCGGCGTCGGCGGCGAGCGTCGGATGCATCACCTTGAGCGCGAGCACGCGGTCGAGGCGGGTGTCCACGGCCCGGTAGACCGTGGCCATCCCGCCCACCGCGATCCGGGCGTCGATCCGGTACCGGCCGTCGAGCACCTGCCCGACGAGAGGGTCCTGAAGGGTCGTGTCCACGGGGCGAGTGTACGAGCCGTGGCTTGGAGGTTTGCCTGGTTGGGGGGAGGTGGGCCGGTTCTGAAGCTGACCTGTGACCGTGCGCCGACGCCGCCGACGCACGGTCACGGGGCTCAGAAGGCCGGCCGCTCCGGATCGAGCCGGGCCCGGCCCTCCATCGGTGAGGAGGCCTCCGCGAAATGGCGGCGCGGGATGCGGCCCGCACGGTAGGCGAGCCGTCCGGCCTCGACGCCGTGCCGCATGGCCTCCGCCATCAGGACCGGCTCCTGGGCCCGCGTCACCGCGGACGCCAGCATCACCGCCGAGCAGCCCAGCTCCATGGCCAGGGCCGCATCGCTCGCCGTGCCCGCGCCCGCGTCGAGGATCACGGGGACGCCCGCGCTCTCCACGATCAGCTGGAAGTTGTGCGGATTGCGGATGCCGAGGCCCGAGCCGATGGGGGAGCCGAGCGGCATGATCGCCGCGCAGCCCACGTCCTCCAGCCTGCGGGCGAGCACCGGGTCGTCGTTCGTGTACGGCAGGACCGTGAAGCCGTCGTCGACGAGGGTCTCGCAGGCCTCCAGGGTCTCCACCGGATCCGGCAGGAGCGTGCGCTCGTCGGCGATGACCTCCACCTTCACCAGGTCCGTGCCGAGCGCCTCGCGCGCGAGGCGGGCCGTGAGCACCGCCTCGCCCGCGGTGAAGCAGCCTGCCGTGTTCGGCAGCACCTCGATGCCGAGCGAGGTCAGGACGGAGAGCACCGAGCCCTTGGTGCCGGGGTCGACGCGGCGCATCGCGACCGTCGTCAGCTCGGTGCCGGAGGCGGCGAGGGAACGCTCGAGGACGTCCAGGCTGGGCGCCCCGCCCGTGCCCATGATCAGGCGGGAGGTGAAGGTCCGGTCCCCGATGACGAGGGAATCGTCGGCCATGGTCGTCAGCCTCCCTGCACTGCGGTCAGGACCTCGACGCGGTCACCGGCGGACAGCGCGGTGCGCTGCCATTCGCCGCGCGGTACGACGGTCTCGTTGAGCGCCGCGGCCACCCCGGACGGCGCGGTGGTGACATCGGCGACCAGGGCGCCGAGGGTCGTGCCGTACGACACGTCCCGCGCCTCACCGTTCACGAGGACGGCGATCGTGCTCATACGGTGCTCCCTTCCCGTACGGAGAACCGCAGGGGATCCGGTACGGAGAAACGCAGCGGGCTGAAGGGCCGGACGGCCTCGGGGAGTTCCCCTGTGGTCAGGGCGTGCGCCATCGCGTCGCCGGTGACGGGGGTGAGCAGCACACCGTTGCGGTGGTGCCCGGTGGCGAGCAGCAGGCCCGGCAGCTCGGCCGGCCCGATCAGCGGTGCGTTGTCCGGGGACCCGGGCCGCAGGCCCGCGCGGGTCTCCACCAGGGGGAGCTCCGTGATCCCTGGGATCAACTCATGGGCGTCCCGCAGGAGTTCGTAGACCCCGCCGGCCGTGACCGTGGTGTCGTACCCCTGCTCCTCGCTGGTGGCCCCGATGACCAGCTCGCCGTTCTCGCGCGGCACGAGGTACACCTCGCTGCCGCGGACGACCGCGCGCACGGTGCGCTGCAGGAAGGGCGCGTACGAGGGCGGTATCCGCAGCCGCAGCACCTGTCCCTTGACGGGTCGCACCGGCACGTCGACCGGAAGTCCCGCGAGCAGGCCGCTGTGGCTGCCGCCCGCGAGCACCACCTGGCCGGCGCCCAGCTCGGTGCCGTCCGCGAGCACGGCTCCCACCGCCCTGTCCCGTACGACCGAGAGCTTCTCCGCCCACTGCCGGTGGAAGGTGACACCCGCCCTCTCGCACGCGATGACCAGGGCTTTCGCGAGCCGGCGCGGATCGATCTGGTGGTCGTCCTCGGCCCGCAGACCGCCGCGCACCCCGGGTGCCAGCATGGGTTCGAGGCGTCGGCACTCGCGGCCCGAGAGCCACTCGGAGGCGAGCCCCGAGCGCTGCTGCAGCGCGTGCACCTCGCGCAGATGCGCCCGGTCGTCGGCGTCGAGGGCGACCGAGAGCGTGCCGCAGGAGCGGTAGCCGAGCTCCTCGCCGCTCGCCTCGGTGAGCTCGGCGGCGAAGGACGGATAGCGGGCGGCGGAGGCCAGGTTGAGGGCGAGCAGGGTCTCCTCGCCGTAGTGGAGTTCGGTGACGGCGGCGAGCATCCCGGCCGCGACCTGCGCGGCACCGCCGCCGGGCGCCGGGTCCACGACCGCGGTGCGCAGCCCCTGCTGCGCGGACCGCCAGGCCGTGACCAGGCCGATGATGCCGCCCCCCACGACGAGGACGTCGGACGGCACTTCAACGGACAATTGCGACATGGGCGTCCAGCCCCTCCCTTCGCCGGCATGACCCGGATCAGGTTCATACGGTCGGAGGCCGCCGCCTCCCTCTCAGCCCGGCACGTCCGGGCTCCCGCGAGTGCTTTACGTTGGCCACCATAGCCCGACGTATCAACGCTCTTGAAGGGAGCGGCCCATGGCTGCCCGCTCGCTCGACGGACTCGTGATGGCCCCGGTCGAGGACCAAGCACCAGGTCAGGTGGGGACCCGCACCCGCTTCACGTATCACGAGCAGGACGGCGTGATCCGGGCCTCGTACGCGGGCGGGGATGTCGTACGGGGCGAGCTCGTCGGGACGCGCGCAGGGGACGTTCTCGACTTCCGTTACGTGCAGTTGAAGACGGACGGCGAGACGGCGTCCGGGCACTGCGTCTCGGAGGTCGTGGAGCTCCCGGACGGGCGGATCAGGCTTCTGGAGACCTGGGAGTGGGAGTCGCGGCCCGGCAAGGGCACGAGTGTTGTGGAACAGGTCACGTCCTGACCTGTGCGGTCCGCCATTCCTGACGGTCCGTCAGTTGTTTATGGTGGCCGGATGAGCGAGCAGCGGGAGGTACCTGTGGGGCAGCGTCGCGTGGTGATCGTCGGGGCCGGCATGGCCGGTGTGCAGACGGCGGTGGCCCTGCGCGAACAGGGCTTCGAGGGACCGGTCACCCTGATCGGCGCCGAACCGCACCAGCCGTACGACCGGCCACCGCTGTCCAAGGCGGTGCTGCTCGGCAAGGCCGAGGGCTCGGCCTTCGAGGTGGACTTCGAATCGCTCGGCGTGGAGCTCCAGTTGGGCCGCGAGGTCACGGGCCTGCGCGTCGACGCGCATGAGCTCGACACCGCGCAGGGGCCCGTACCGTACGACGTCCTGGTCCTCGCCACCGGAGCGGAACCGCTGCGCCTTCCGGGCGCCGAGGGCATCCCCGGCGTCCATCTGCTGCGCACGCTCGACGACGCACAGCGGCTGCGCCCCGTGCTCACCGAGCAGCACGACATCGTGGTGGTGGGCGCGGGCTGGATCGGCGCGGAGTTCGCCACGGCGGCCCGGGACGCGGGCTGCGCGGTCACCGTGGTCGAGGCCGCGGACCGCCCGCTCGCCGGAGCGCTGCCCGCCGAGGTCGCGGCGCCGATGACGGCCTGGTACGCGGAGTCGGGCGCCGTGCTGCGCACCGGCGCACGGGTACAGGCCATCGAGCCCGGCGCGGTGGTCCTGTCCGACGGCACCCGAGTGCCGGCCGGCGCCGTGGTCGTCGGCATCGGCGCGCGCCCCGCCACGGCCTGGCTGGCGGACTCGGGCATCGAGCTCGGCCGGGACGGAGCGGTCGTCGCGGACGCGGCGCTGCGCACCTCGGCCCCGGATGTGTACGCGGTGGGGGACTGCGCCTCCTTCCCCTCGGCCCGCTACGGGGCCCGCCTCCTGGTCCACCACTGGGACAACGCGCTGCAGGGCCCGCGCGCGGTGGCCGCCAACGTGATCGGTACGCAGCCGGCGGTCTACGACCCGGTCCCGTACTTCTGGTCGGAGCAGTTCGGCCGCTTCGTCCAGTACGCGGGCCACCACGGCACCGCGGACCGGCTGGTGTGGCGCGGCGACCCGACGACCCCGGCCTGGTCGGTGTGCTGGCTGCGCGAAGGCGTCCTGGTGGCGGTCCTCGCGGTGGGCCGCCCCCGCGACCTGGCCCAGGGCCGCAAGCTGATCGAGATGGGCGCGGCCCTGGACCCCGAGCTGGCCGCGGACCCGGCGCTTCCGCTGAAGAAGGCGATGACCGGGGCCTGAGGGGGCGGGGGAGCGGTCGCGACGCCCGCCCGGGCGCTCACGCGACCCCCAACCCGTCCAAGGCGTGGCACCCTAATAACCGTGACCGAGATTGACGCAAAGATCGATGCTCTCGTCCCTGCGTGGCTGAACCTCCCCGAAATCGCCGAAATGTTCGGCGTCGAGGTGACGCGTGTGCGACAGCATGTCAAGGAAGGCCGGCTGATCGCCGTGCGCCGTGGCGAGAACAAGGCGCTGTACGTGCCGGCGCCGTTCATCGACGGCAACGCCGAGGACGGCTACAAGATCGTCAAGGGTCTGCCCGGACTCCTGACGCTCCTGCGCGACGACGGCTTCTCCGACGAGGAGATGCTGGAGTGGCTCTTCACGCCGGACGACACCCTGCCCGGCACCCCCGCGCAGGCGCTGAGCGAGAATCGCGGCACGGAGGTGAAGCGCCGCGCCCAGGCGCTCGCCGTCTGACAGCCGCCGCCCCGCCGCTGTGCCGGCGGAGCAACCAGTAATCGGCATACGGGCCCCGTGACCGAGGCCGCCGCAAGGCACCCTGGTCCGGGGCCCGTGCGCCGCGAAACAGGGGGGATCCCATGTCTGTCACCGCAGGCACGCGCCGCGACCGGCTCGCCGACGCCCGGCTCTACCTGTGCACCGACGCCCGCAGGCGCCAGGGCGATCTGCCCGAGTTCCTCGACGCGGTGCTCGGCAGCGGAGTCGACATCGTGCAGCTGCGCGACAAGGGCATGGAGGCCGCCGAGGAGCTCGAGCACCTCGCCGTCTTCGCCGACGCCTGCCGCCGCCACGGCAAGCTGCTCGCCGTGAACGACCGCGCCGACGTCGCGCACGCCGTCGGCGCCGACGTCCTCCACCTCGGCCAGGGCGATCTGCCGGTCCCCGCCGCCCGCGCGATCCTCGGCGAGGACGTGCTCATCGGACGCTCCACGCACGCCGAGTCCGAGGCTGCCGCTGCCGCCGTACAGCCGGGCGCCGACTACTTCTGCACCGGCCCCTGCTGGCCGACCCCCACCAAGCCCGGCCGTCACGCCCCCGGCCTCGACCTGGTCCGCCGCACCGCCGAACTCGGCACGGAGCGGCCCTGGTTCGCGATCGGCGGGATCGACCTGGGCAATCTGGACGAGGTGCTCGAAGCCGGCGCGGACCGGGTCGTGGTCGTCCGTGCGATCACCGAGGCCGACGATCCGGCCGCCGCGGCCGCCGAGTTCGCCAAGCGGCTCCGTACGGAATGATCCGCACGGTCCGTACCGAGCGACCGACAACTGTCCGAAGGGTGGACGGAAAACCGGCAATCCCGGCATAACCGTCACTCGCAGTTGGGGTGCGGGGCCGCCGTGACTAACCTGCGGGTATGGCCCTCGGTACCGCTTCCACCAGGATGGATCGCGCACGCACCGTGCGCGACATGCTCGCGACCGGCAAGACCACGTACTCCTTCGAGTTCTCCGCGCCCAAGACCGAGAAGGGCCAGCGGAATCTGTGGACTTCGCTGCGCCGGGTCGAGGCGGTCGCCCCCGACTTCGTCTCCGTCACGTACGGTGCCGGCGGCTCGACCCGCGCCGGCACCGTCACGGAGACCCAGCAGATCGTCGCCGACACCACGCTCACGCCGGTCGCGCATCTGACCGCCGTGGACCACTCGGTGGCCGAACTGCGCAACATCATCGGCCAGTACGCCGACGCCGGGATCAGGAACATCCTCGCGGTCCGCGGCGACCCGCCCGGCGACCCGATGGCCGAGTGGGTCAAGCACCCCCAGGGGCTGACCTACGCGGCCGAACTGGTCCGGCTCATCAAGGAATCCGGCGATTTCTGCGTGGGTGTCGCGGCCTTTCCCGCCATGCATCCGCGCTCTCCCGACTGGGACACGGACGTGCGGCACTTCGTGGACAAATGCCGCGCGGGAGCCGACTACGCGATCACGCAGATGTTCTTCCATCCCGAGGAGTACCTGCGGCTTCGCGACCGCGTGGAGGCCGCCGGGTGCTCGACGCCGATCATCCCCGAGATCATGCCGGTCACGAGCGTGCGGATGCTCGAACGCCTCCCGCAGCTCAGCAACGCCGCGATTCACCCCGGGCTGAAAGAGCGGATCCTCACATCCAAAGACGACGCCGCGGCTGTACGCTCCATTGGCATCGAGTTCGCGACGGAGTTCGGTGCGCGGTTGAAGGCCGAAGGAGTGCCCGGTTTGCACTTCATCACGCTCAACAACTCCACGGCGGCCTTGGAAATCTACGAAAATCTGGGCCTGCACCACCCGCAGGCCTGAACCGGTACAGCCGCACACCCCCACGCGGCGGGCCGTAGGAGAGGGGCGTACATGGGCTGGACGGTCCTCTACATCGCGTTCGGACTGGTCGCGCTGTGGCTGCTCGGCGAGGTGCTGCTGCAGTACAAGGCGCGGCTGCGCTGGCGGCTGCTCGCGTTCGCCGGCTTCGTCGGCGTGGTGCTCGGTGTGCTGATTCCCTCGGTGTACGTGATCGGGGCGGGCGCCATAGCGTTCGCCATCGGCCAGACGTATGTGACCCTCTCCTTCCGCCGCGGCTTCTCCACGGGCTGGGCGATCGGCGGCAACCCGGGGGAGAGCCGCCGTCGCAAGGGTGTGCCCGAGTCCGACCCGACGCTCGAGGTCTCGGATCTCGAGTACGAGGCGGAGTACCGCCAGGACGGCCCGGGCGCCGGCTACGACGACCGCGACCAGGGCTACGGCGACCGCGATCAGGCGTACGGCAGCGGTGACCAGGCGTACGGCAGCAGTGACGGCTACGCACCGCAGCAGGCCTCCGTCTACGCGCCCGAGCCGCTGCCCGACGACACCGGCAGCTACGGCATCTACGACACCTCGGCCCAGGGCTACCCGCAGCAGCCCGCCGCCGCGGCGGCAGCGGCCGACTCGTCCTCGTACGGCTATGACGCCTACAACAACGGCTACGACCAGCAGAACTACGGGTACGACCAGCAGGGCCAGCAGAGCTATGCGGCCTACTCGGACCCGTACATCGGCGGCGCGGGGACGTACGACACCGGCCAGTACGACACGTACGGCAGCGGGCAGCAGGGCTATGACAGCGGGCAGTACGACCAGTACCAGCAGGGCGGTTACGGGGACAGCACCCCGCCCGGCGGGGTCTGGGTACCGCAGCAGCGCAACGGCGACGAGACGCTCTCCGGGGGCCTGCCGCCCGAGCAGCCGGGGTATCCGCCGTACAACCCGGAGGGGTACGACACCGGGTACAACGAGCAGCAGCAGTACCGCTACTGAGCGTTGACGCATCCGAGGGCCGGACGGCCGGGGCTCACTGCGAGCCCCGGAAGTCCGGCCCTTCGACGATCAGGCCCGCGACGAGGGCGCCGGACATGCCGGCGTGCGGGAGCCCGCCCCCGGGGTGGGCCCAGCCGCCCGCGCGGTACAGGCCGGGCAGGCGGGTCGTGTTCGACGGGTAGAGGTAGCGGGCGTCGGCGCCGGCCAGGGCGGGGTGGGGGACCGGGCCCTGCGTGCGGATCTCGTGCCACAGGAGGCGGTCGCGCAGGCCGGGGACCGCGCGCTCGGCGGCGGTGAGCATCCGGTCGGCGAAGTCCTCGGTGTCGGCGATCTTGTGCGCGGCGGAGGTCAGGACCACCGACTCGTGCCCGTCGTCGGGGACAAGGGCCGGGTCGCCGGGCCGCAGCACGGTCACCGTCGGGCGTACGCCGGGCCCGAACCCGCCTGCGAGGGCGTCGAGTTCGGCCTTGCGGTCGGGGGCGTGGACGACGGTGCGGTGCGCCGCCCCGTCCTCGCGTGCGCCGCGCAGGGCGAGCAGCACGGTGCAGCGGCCGGGGCGGACCCGTGCCGTGTCGAGCACGGCGTCCTGCCCCGGAACGTGCAGCGGCCGGTCGGCGAGCGGCTGGGGGTCGACGCCCGCGAGGACGTGCTCGGCCTCGTGCACGGAACCGTCGGCCAGCTCGACGCCCGCCGCCCGTCCGTCCTTCTCGACGATGCGGACGACCTCGGCGCCGAAGACGAACTCCACCCGGCGCTGCACGCACCGCTCGTACACGGCGCGGGCGAGCTCGCGGATGCCGCCGCGGACGTACCAGGTCCCGAAGGCCTGCTCCATGTACGGCAGCACGGCGGCGCTCGCGGGAACGGTGCGCGGATCGAGCCCGTACGCGAGCACGGAGCTCTCCACGAGGGCGATCAGGCGGGGGTCGGCCAGCTCGTGCTTCATCGCCTCGCCGAAGGTGGGCGGCCGCTTCCGCAGCAGCCCGCTCCTGCGGACGGCGGGATACGGATCCCGCTCGCCGAGCACCCGCCAGTCCTCCCAGAGCGGTTCCTCGAGCAGCGGGCGGCGGGCGCGGTCCCAGGCCTCGCGGGCCCGGTTCAGGAACTGGGCCCAGCGTTCACCGGCGCCGCCGCCGAGCGCCGCCTCGATGGCGTCGACGGTGCCGGCGCGGGAGGCGTTGGGCACGTCGACGGCGGTGCCGTCGGCGAAGAGGTGCCGGACGGCGGGGTCGACCTGGACGAGGTCGACGCAGTCCTCGAGGGGCTGCTTGCCGGTCTTGATGAACAGATCGCGGTAGACGGCGGGCAGCGGGAGCAGACCGGGTCCTGTGTCGAAACGGAACCCGTCGCGTTCGAGGGTGCCCACCGATCCGCCGTAGGTCTCCGCGCGCTCGAAGACGGTGACGCGGTGGCCCGCGACGGCGAGCCGTGCGGCGGCCGCCATCGCGCCCATACCTGCGCCGATCACCACGATTTGTGCCATGCGGGGAGGGTACCGGCCGGGTCGTCGCGGGTACCTTGCGGGTCTGCGCCCGCGGTTGCTCCGCCGCTCCGCGCGGTGGTGGGGTGCGGGGGCTGACGCCCCCACGCCCCCCGGGCCTTTGGCGAGGGCTGCGCCCCGCCCTGCTGCTCCGCCGCTCCGCGGCGGTGGGATGGGTGTGGGGCTGACGCCCCGTACCCCCGGAGCAATGCCGAGGGCTGCGCCCCGGACGCTGCTCCGCCGCTCCGCGGCGGCAGGGCATCGGGGCCGACGCCCCTGCCCGCCGCCACCCCGCGCATCGGGGGTGCAGGGGGCGGAGCCCCCGCAGGCCCTCCGCCCCGCAGGCCCTCCGCCCCGCAGGCCCTCCGCCCCGCAGGCCCTCCGCCCCGCAGGCCCTCCGCCCCGCACGCCCTCCGTCGCACCGGCCCTCCGGCCTCCACCGCGAAGGGGTTCAGCGTGGTGGGCCGCCCATTCCGGCAGCCAGGCGCTTCTCCTCGCGTTTCTGAGCGCGCCTGCGCAGGAAGCGGCGGATGCGGTGGGCCAGGAAGAGCAGCAGCACGAGGCCGATGAGCAGCAGTACGGCCGCGATGATCGCCGCCGCCTCCGGATAGAACATCGCGAAGGTGACGAGCCCGCCGACGCCGAGGTCCTCGGCGGTGCTCATGATCACGTTGCTGAAGGGCTCCGGCGACGTGTTGATCGCCATCCGCGTGCCTGCCTTCACGGCATGGCTCGCCAGCGCGGTCGAACCGCCGAGCGCACCGGCCGCGAGGTCCGAGACCGAACCGCTCTGCCCGGCGAGCAGCGCGCCGACCACGGCGCCGGACACGGGCCGGATCACGGTGTGCACCGTGTCCCAGAGGGAGTCGACGTAAGGGATCTTGTCGCAGACCGCGTCGCACAGGAAGAGGAAGCCCGCCGCGCAGAGCACATCGGTGCGCTCCAGTGCGGGAGGTACCTCGTCGCTGACGCCGGTCACGCCGAAGATGCCGAGCAGGAGCACCACCGCATACGCGTTGATGCCGCTGGCCCAGCCGCTGGTGAACACGAGGGGAAGAACACTCACTGTGGCTCCGACCTGCGGAAATGGTGTCTCTTCATGTGCTGATTCCAGCACATCTCAGCACGGGTTACGCGACCATCGCGAGATCCAGCACCGAGACGGCGGTATCAACCGCGTCGGGAGTGAGGTGCCCGTACGTGTCAGCCGTTTCCGTGATGCTGCCATGTCCAAGCCATCGGCTCACCGACAGGAGGGGAAGACCGTTGAGGAGACACGTCGTCGCGAAGTAGCGCCGCAGTGCGTGAGGGGACCAACGTGCGGTGCTCGCGAGAGTCGGCCCGGTACCGACACGAGGAACGGCCTTGTACCAATCCTCGCGGTACCAATCGGGGGTCATCAGGTCGCCTGTGGACGTGCGCAGAAGCCTGCCGTCCTCAGCGGTGCCGAAGCGCCGTACATGCCACTGGACGTGATCCCAGACGATGCCGGGCACGGGCACGTCTCGCCACTCGCCCTCTTGCCGATGCTTGAGCGCCACCAGGGCGGGCCGCAGCTTCCCGTCCGTGCTCCTGACCTTCTGGACCTGTCGCCGGACACGGAGCACCCGCGTACCGCCCACAAGACGGAAGTCACCTTCACGTACGCCCATGGCCTCACCGATACGCAAGCCGCATCCAGCCATGAGCCAGATACCCACAGCGTTCTGAGGCTTCATGCCGCGAGCGATGCGGTCGATATCCGGGAACGTCGGTAGCTCCGTCTCGTCCACCATCTTCGGCGGGAGCTTGGGAAGCACCGCAGAGGCGAACGGCGAGTGAGCTATGGCCTTGTCCTTGACTGCCTGCCGGAACATGGCCTTGAGGGAGTTCGCGACGGCCCAGAACGTTGCCGCTGTGAGTCCACCCGTGGTCATGGTGTGCGCGATGCGCTCAAGGTCCGCTGCAACCACGTTGCCGAGCGGCTTGTGACCTATCGAGGGCTTGAGATGCCGTATGTAGCTCTTCTCGTCCCGGTACGCGGTCGTGTCCTTGACCTGTCGGCGTCCGCAGAACTCGGCCCAATAGGCGTTGACGGTCACCGCGCCCTTGTCAGGGTCGATGTACGAGCCGTCTCGTACGCGGTGCTCCACGGTGGCCTTGAAGTCCATCGCGTCCTTCTTGAGACGGAACGACTTCTCGCGCTGCCTTCCGGACCGGCCACCGGCTTCCCGGTAGCGGACCATCCATCGCTTGCCCTTGTCGTAATCGGCCCCCCGGTCGATAAGTGTTGCCACGGTGTCTAGTTGCCTTACTTAATCGGTGTTGCGGTCCCCAAGAGGACGTGGGCCTTGTCGGTTGCTGCTCCGCCTGCCTTGCTGCCGATGGCTTCAAGGAAGCCTTTTTTGCGGGCGGATTGGATATGGGTCTTGACGGTGCCGAGGCTCTTTTCGGTGATCATTGCGAGTTGCTGAACAGGGGAGCGAACCCCCATGTCTGTCAGTCGCTCGTACTGGACGGCCAGTGCGGCTAGGTACTCGTCTGTCGGCCGGGTCGATTCCGTGAGTAGATCGATTAGCTTCGCTTCGTGTGGCGGGACGGTTCCTACTGCCAGAAGCTCGGCGCGGTATTTCGGCATAGACGGCTTTACTTCTCGGAGCACGGTTGTTGTGATCCCGCGAGCGATAGCGGCAGGGTCGCCACCTTCAACCGGGCGCATGAACACATGTGTTGGCGCACCCTGTGAACCTTCCCGGAAGAAGTGCCAGGCTTCAAAGTTGCCGTGCGCCACTTCCTGCCGTTGCCACGTCCCGGGCCCCTGCACTGCCGAACGGAACTCTTCGGGCGGTTGCTGCTCTGTCATGCATACGAAGGTACGCATCCGGCTGTGACAAAGCCAGCCGAGATTGAGGGCGAAGGCCCCAAAAACGATACGGCCTAGTAGAGGCCGGTCGACCTCGCCGGCCCGTGCTCGCAACCCTTGTCCCGTCAGGGATGTGTAGCGCAGGCCGGCTTCGTTGTGGTGTCGGGACTTTCGGCTCATCAACTACTCCCGATAGTGCAATTCGGCAGCCATCCGGGTTTGTGTCATCCGGATGAGTCAGGGACAGTCGAGAGTGTTCGCCGGGAACGGCCCGGCGCCTCAGAAAGGAACCCCCCGAAATGACCGCAACGCAGAAGATCATGAAGCTTGGTGTTACCGAGGCTGCCGCAGGAGCCATCGTTTCCGACATTGTGAGCGGCCGGAACGCAACCGCTCTCCGCGAGATTCAGGAACTCGTCAACGTCGACGCCCTGTCGGCTATGCGGGCCATCAATGAAGCCCGGGACATTCTCGACCCGTACGGGGCTCGTGCCCGTAACCGTGCCGGTGTCGTCGCAGCGTTCAAGGCTGCCGCGTGATGAATCGTCTTGTTCAGGGCCGCTATTGGCGGCTTGCCGAAAAGTGGAACGACAAGGCCCGACGGGATGCGCGAGCGTGGCGAGCGATGGGCCGTAAGAAGTGATGGAGATCGAGCATCGAAAGGTGGGCGACTCCGGTACGTGGCTCTATGACGGCCTGGACGAGCAGACGGCCGGACGGATAGCCGTCGAGAAGACAGCCATCGTTTGGGGTCCGGATCTGGACCGTAACGACGGAACGTTCTTCGTGATCGCTCGGGAGGTGTGAGCGGTGGCGCTCTTGTTCAACAAGCTGCACAAGCCGCTGTACGGCTTCAATGCGGCACGTAACCCGAAGGTGTCCACGGACTTCCGCTTGTTCTTGCTCGTGGCGGAACGGCTCATGTCGAACGGTCACGCTCCCTTCAAGGAGAGGGAGCTTGCAGAGGCTCTCGGTAAGGACGGTTCGACGGTCCGGCGCGCGATGGCTGCTCTGGTCAAGGCTGGGGTATTCCTGCCCGACTCGGACGCCATGTGCGTCATGGTCAACCCGGAGTACGTGACTGCTGATCTTCAGTACGACCGGCGCGAGTGCCCCAAGCATGGCGCGGGCGACGCGAAGGCATACGTGCACCCGAACTTCACGGACCGGGCGCGGGAGATCCGGGAGAAGGTCGACCAGGACCGGCGAGACGAGAGCCAAGCCCTCTTGGCACTTCGCGCTCTCGGCGGGCCTAGGTGGTGGGAGCTGTGGACGGTGAGCCATGACGTTCCGGACGTGCCCCCGGTGCGTGTGGTCCGTGAGCCTCGCGAAGAGGCACGGATCGTCGTCAAGGACAGGTTCGCTCGCATCCTGCGGGCGCGGTCTATGGCGTGGGAGGACCGGCAGAGGGCGGCGTGAGAGGCCGTGCACGAGACGCACGCCCACCCTCTCGAAAACGGCCTCTGACCTGGGCAAACGCTAGATTGACAATACTCTCTTAAGAGGTCGTTCGGAGCGGTGAGCGACGGACGATGACAGCAATTGTGGATCTAGGCAATTGAGGAGATTCAGGCCACGGCTTCAAGGGCCGTGGTCGCAATGACAACAATTGGAGTGCAACTGATCATGAGCAATTGGGATGTAACCGCTTGGTCCCGCGTCGCCCTCAAGGCGACTGAGGGACTGGACCACAACGAAGCAATTGTTGAAGCTCTCGCCCACTACGGGGCGTTCACTGGAAACCATGGGGTGATCAAGGCTAAGCCGACCACGATCGCTTACCGAGCTGACCTCGGCCGCGATTGCGGTCCGCTGGAAACAGTCGTTCGGGTGCTGACGGACGCCGGTCTCGTTACCTGGCGCTCGGACAGGAAGCCGCAATTGGTCATGCCTCGCAAGGCGACCGCATGAACCGGGTAGAGCACAACGGCACGAGTCATGGTGTGACTTCTGCCCTCGCCGGCCCGGGGCCTCGGGCCCAGGACGGAGGTCCCGTTCGCGGCATGTCGACCTGGCAGGCCCGGGAGCTTGCGGTAGCCGCGAAGGAGGCGCGGCGGCTTGCTCGCGAGCCTCACGGCTACCTGAACACGTACACCGCCAAGAGCGGCGGCACGGTGCTTGTGACGCGCTCCCACGTCTACTACAGCGGTCCGTGTGCCGATTGCTCGGGTAGGGCCTGGTCGCGCCGTCAGCGCGGCTCTGGGGGTGCCTGGCCGAAGCGTTGCCCGGACTGCCGTAGGTGGGCTGAGTGGAGGCACGCGTACGGCGATGCTCCGAAGCGCATGGCTCGTCTCCGCGCGGCTCGTAAGCCGCAGCGTGACGCGAACTTCGAGAGGTGGCGGGCGCAGAACGCAAGGCTTGCCCAGTATCTCGGTAGGCCACTGACAATCACGGATATGGAACGGCAATGTGAGCCTGATCCTGTAGGCGATGACGACTACTGGGATTACGAAGATGCGTGACCAGGGGTTTTGTTCCGGTGAACTATGTAGCTAGTAGAGAAAGAGATCAGGAAGGGATCTCCTTCTCACCCTTTGAACCCCGCACCAACCCGGTGCGGGGTTTCTTCATGCACGAAAGGAGGTGATCCCCCATGGCAGACGAGATGACTCCCATTGAGAAGGCGGAGGCCGAGCTTTCGAGCATTGCAGCTAGCAGTTATGGCCCGTCTTACGTGACGGCTTCGGCCCTGTACGTGATTGCGCTACTGAAGCTCGCCGAAGCCAAGAAGGACGCCAAGTAACAGGCGCGCTGGTTTGAGGCTTCAAGGTTGGGCCCTGGGAGTTGCGTCCCCCGGGGGCCTTCCCTGTTGCCCTCAAGCCGAATGAGACGACTTGGCCCCCGCATTGCCGCGAGGGGTTCTTTTATTTGCCCATCAGTTCCGAAACCGGAAGTACGCCCTTGGAGATGAACCGATGCACGACTTTGATCACGCTGAACTTAAGAGCTTGCGCTCACGGCGCGGCTCCATACCTCGTGTGGCTGCTGCTACAGATATTCCTGCCTCTCGTTTCTACGACTGGGAAGCCGGTAACGGTTGCCCATCGTCAAAGCACCTGATCTCGCTGGCACTGTTCTTCGGCATCCACCCGTACGACCTGTTCACCGGAATCACTGAAAGCCAGCTAGAGCGGCCCAAGCCGCTCGCTTCGATTAGTCCATACCTGGCCCTGTGTAAGGCCGCCAGCGAGGCGGACGACGATGCTTAGGCGCTATGTCTGCGACTGCTGCCACATCAGGCATGACCGGCGAGACAGATTCTGCTCTGACAAGTGCCTAGACCTGTTCGAGCTTGCCTTTCGATATGCCGTTGAACACCCGGTACACCCGCTCACACCGTTTGGTATCGGTGAAGGGCGGATGCATTTGATTAGTGAGGATGATTTCGCATGATAATTGACCGCTTTAATTCCGATCCTTCCCTCTACCTGCTCGCCGACGACTGCGCCGATCGCGGGACCGAGATTGCCGCCTACTGGGTCGCAAAGGGTATGACCGATACGTATGGGCTTCCCGACCGCGCTATTCGCGTTATCGCCGGTGCAGATATCAAGAACATCGAGATGCGAGCTAAGGCGCTCTCAGACCTGTTGTCGTTTCTGAACTATGAAGAGCGTGAGGAGCCCTTCGCGAACGACCCGGAACAGAGTCGGCCGGCGAGCACCCCGAACCTCTCAACTCCCCGCGTCTGCTACTGCGTTGACTGCGAGAAGGAGACCAGCGGTGGAGCAGCGTGCACGCCGTCGTGCGTCACGACTGGGGGTGCGGAGTGATGAGCAACATCGTCCCCGAGCAGCGCCCCGTCTTTGCCTGGTTCTACGCGCCCGAAACCAAGAACCACTGCCACCGGCGACGTGTCCTCTCGTGGGTCTACAAGACCCATCAGGGAGCCGCGACAGGCGAGGCGTACCCGGTGCTTCTCGACAAGCGCACAGGCCGCTGTGAGCCCTATCTGAAGTTCGCTCCGGATCGGTCCGGTAACGCCGAAGGCGACGCCCTGTTTCTAGGGATCTCCTTCGGGGATTCGGACGCGGGCAAGGCACGGCACAACGCCAAACGACGATACGAGAAGGAGCAGGCCGCAGTGGTCAAGGCCGCTGCCGAAAAGCGGGCCGCCGCAGAGGCGGAGATCAAGGCTGCTGAGGCTAAGGCCGCTGAAGAAGCAGCACGGGAGCAGGAAGCCGCTCAAGCCGCCGAGGCTCAGATTGCGGAACGCAAGAGCATTCTCGCGAATGCAGACAAGGTAATGCAGAAGGCTAAGAGCCTTACTGGGATAGGTGGAGAATGATGATTACTCAGGGTCGAGGTTGGTTCGGTGGCGACGGTTTCGCCGCGTCCGTAGCGAACTCCAGGAAGATTGATGCAGCAGCGGCAGAGGCCGAGAAGGTGCTTTACCAGCCTGAGGGTATTCACGGCATGCCTAAGCACCATAAGCGCATGCGGCCGGACGGTGAGGGCACTATCAACTTCTCCTCCGGTGTCTGCAAGGAGTCGTGGCTTGAGCGGATCGAAAACCACACCTTCCCCGGTGCACAGCTTCCTCTCAAGTACGCGCCGGAAAGCGTTCAGACGGTCCGCGCATCCCTGGTGGAACTCAACAGCACCCTTGGTGAGATTGAGGACACGTGCGAGGCACTGCTTGAGGACTATGCGACGGCTGGTCAGGCTGCACAGGCGAAGATGGTTGAGGCTGCTAAGAACGGTTCTCTGCTGAAGCCGGGCAACAAGGGACCGGCTAGCGCCGAGAAGGCCCGCAAGGATGCTGCCACGAAGTACCACACTGCGGTGGAGCAGCGGAACGTCCTGTATAAGGCTCTGAGCGATGTTTACCGCACGGTGGTTGCCGAGACCTCCAAGGGTCTCGAAGAGTGGCACGACAACATTGTTTCCGCTATGGCCACGAAGCTTGCCGACGCTGGCCCGCAGATTACTGAAGCGGTCCGTACGCTTATCCCGCTGCTATCCGAGTCTCAGACCCTCATGGGCTATTCCGTGAATGTCCGCGAGGCTATCGCGGAAGGTATCGGTGAAGACGCTGTCGCTCCCGAATCGAAGGCCGAGGACACCATGACGGCCATAGGCGGGGCTATTGACGCGCTCCATACGCTTACCGCTGGTTGGGCTCAGATTGAATCTGATAAGAACGCTACGGCCACGGTGGTGGATTGGAAGCTTGCGCACACTCCGCGCAAGCGGTACGTGCTCGATGAGCAGGAAGCGAAGGAACTTTATAACGCCACGCTGAATACGTTCATGCCTCACTCAGAGGCGTACGCGAACGCCAATGTTATGGAGTTTGCATCGGATGCCGAGTTCCTGAGTGCTATCGGTATCGGTGGCGATCCTCGCGGTAACGCAATGGACGGCATGTACCTCGACCACTCGACCGGCCAGAGTGAATGGGTTGAAGGTCCGTAAGGAAATTGAGGCCGCCTCCAGTTCTGGGGGCGGCCCTTTTCAGTTCCCCCGGTTCTATCCAGCCCTAGCCGACTCCTGCGCTCCGCTGGTGCTCGGTGTCTAGCCCCTGTCTAAGCCCCTCACTGTGCCCACCCTAAGGACAGTCCATGGACGGTCCTGCCATATACGGCCCAGTGCAGGGGCACACGTATATACGGGCACACACACAAGACAGCATGTGCACGACATACCGAAGCATGCACACGCACCACCTACACACGGGCACACGCACGCATAAGCACAAGCAACAAACAAAAGAAAAGAAAAAGAGAAAACAAAAAGCTTAAGCAACAAGCATGACAGCTAAAGCATAAAGCTTAACGCATAGCGTCACACACATAGAGAGACACACGTAGAGACAGAGACACGTGGACACAAACACAACAAGAGAAAAACAAATCAACGAAACAAGTTTGATTGAAGAAAAGAAAAACAAAAACGAAAAAGTTTCTGAAAAACTTTCTTCAAAGCAAAGCGAAACAAACAGCGCGAGTAAACGTACGGATATGCATAGGCAGGTAGGGGGGCTACCCCCGCAAGCCGCAACGCGCGGACCGGAACGTGATAGCAGCTCAGATCGATCCGGAGTCCCCAACATTAGCTCTCGCCGGAGTTTGAACAAAAAGAGACCTGCGCCACACCGAAAAGGAGATTGCTATGTTCCATCCAATCGACCGAAACCCTGATGACCCGAACCCTGCCGCTGTGGCGGCTGTCGCGAATTGGCATAACTCGAATCGTGCATCTCGACTTCCCGGCAATTGGGGAACGCTGAGGGCTAATGCCCTACGTCGTGACAATTGGCTTTGCCAGCACATTCGCTATGACACTGGTCAGCCGTGTTTCCTGACTGCCACGGACGTTGACCACATCGTTCCTGGTGACGATCACCGCATGTCTAACCTTCAGGCTCTCTGCTCGTGGCACCACAAGCAGAAGACCGCTCAGGAAGCGGCGAACGGGCGTCGAGAAGCGGCGGGACGTAGGCAGACGGGTAAGGCCAACCGGCATCCCGGAGCCCTGTAATTGACTGGTCACTACGAAGCGTGGTCGTAGCTCAGAGCCCAGTAGCGCCAAGGTCTGGGGCCGCAGCCGGCGTCCGAGACGCTACGAAGATGCGTAGTAGGTTCTGGTAGGTCCGGTTATGTCGCATCTTTGCGCGAAGTGGCCTTGAAACTTGGGCGTATCGTCACGTATCGCTCTTGCTTCCCAGGTAGACGGCGTGCGTGTCCCCGCTGAACCCCCGCCTCTTTTGCAGGGGTTTGTGTTTTCCCAGCAAAAGCGGTCCAATTGTTTGCCAGTCGGGGCTGCCTAGCCTCACCGCTAGGGGGTGCACTGTGGCACTAATCGACGCGTTGGGTACCGCAGGGGTTATTGCCGCAGCGGCAGCCTTGGGGCGTCTCTCCATAAAGGGCATAACTATGCTCGTTGCACTAAAGGGCTCTAAGGCAACTGAGAGACCTGAAATAATTAGGGCATGCGGTGAACATTGGCGCGTCAAGAAGTAGCTAAATCGAAGCCCCGCCAGAGCCTGCACTCTGGCGGGGCGTACCGGTAGGCGCAGCTTTCGGGATTCGCCGTCCCGCGTCACCGGGGCTTACTGGGTTTGGTGAACACGAAGCCTCTCCTAGCGCCGCCTGTACGCGGCTGCTCCGGAGCCTTCTCCTGGTCCTTGTCGCTCATGACGCCCGCCTCAGCCGGTTGGGGTTGAGTAGCCACTCCCTGCCGCCACCCTCGGGCCACACGAACGCAGTGGGCCGCTTGATCCGCTCGTTGGGTGGGTCGGAAGGGTCCTCCCAATCAGGGATGACGTCGCGCAGGATGCCAACCCGCCCGGCGGTGTCCGCAACCTTCTGGCCGATGTCCCGGATGCCGACCATTACCGGCACTTCTCGTAGTGCTGGTACGGGCCGAAGGCCGGGGCGCCGGACTGTCGTTCAACGGTCAGTCGCCATACGCGTTCCAGCGGGCCGAAGCCTTGCTTGCACTTGGCGCACTTCTCGCCTTTGGGCGCGTAGGTGACGTACTCACCCTGCCTCGCGTCGGTGGTCGCTGTCATGGCCCGCTGCCTCCCGGATTCGGTTGCGGAATCCATCGTGCGGCCAGAGGCGAACTGGCCCTAGCCGCTTTCCCGTTGCCTCAAAAGGTCGTCCCTGATGGTGGTCAGGAGCGATTGCATGTCGCTGCCCTCAACGGCGTGCCTGGCGAATCCCTCGAACTTGTCGACGTACACAGCAACGTCGCGGGGGTCGGTGACGACGACTTCCGCATGCACGGTCTCTACGGTCACGGCCCGGTCATCACGGATGACGAACGCATGGTTGGCAATGTCGGTCTGAGGCTGGCCGAGCGGCACGACTCGGACATCTACGTTCGGGAGTCGGGACACGGTGACGAGCCGGTCGAGCTGCCCGGCCATGACGAGCGGCGGCACGATCAGCCACCTGAGCACTGGTTCCGTGATCACGAACCTGAGGGTTTTGGTCTGGTCGTAGAGGACCTGTTGCCGTTCCAGTCGAGCGCTGATCGTTTCTCGCACGGTGGCCTCGGACAGGTCGGCGTGACGAGACAGGATTGCCCGCATGTACTCCGGTGTCTGGAGCAGGCCAGGCACCAGGGCAGGCTGGAAGACGCGCAGGAGGCTCATGCGGGCCTCTACGTCCCTCAGACGCTGCTGTGCCTTGTGGAGTCCCGCGCGTTGGATCAGTCGCCACGCTGTGGCCTCTGTGGCGACGGCGCGGGCGGCCTCCATGTACTCGGCCTTCACGTCGTCGGAGACGCCGATGGCGGTCAGGATGCGGTCGACGTCGTCAGCGCTCGGGGCCAGCTTCCCTGTCTCGATCTTGCTTAGCTTGCTGGCAGACATGACAGCACTGCGGGCGACCGCTTTGGCTTCCTTCCCGGAAGCGTTCCGCAGTGCCCGCAGCGCGGTGCCTAGCTCCGAACGGTTCACTCTGAGTGCTTTGCCCACCAATCAGCGAACGGCACAGCGTGCGCTAGGGCTGTGTCCCTGTAGGTGACGTACCGGCCACCCTGATCTTCGGGCAGCACGTCGGCCCCGAGGTACTTGCCATCGTGGCTGTAGTGCATGGGGGCGGCTGTCGTCGAGTCGAACAGCCAGAAGTCCCCAACTCCCGAGGGAAGTGGGGAGGGTTGGTCGGTGACGTCGAGGATGAAGAACTCTTCACCGGCCGTGGCGTTCGTGACGTACCCCCAGCCCAGTTCGAATCTGAGATATGGCGTCAGGGGTCGGGTGAGGATGTGGACCCGGTACATGCGCCGACCCGCGTCGACGTGCGCCTGAACCTCTTCGAGCCAGTCGGCGTTGTAGTCGGCTGGCTGCGGCTGGCCGTCGAGGAAGAGCCGGTAGGCGTCGACACTGCCTGAGCGGCTGTAGTCGTCGAGGGTTTCTAGCCGGAACGCTTCCCGCTGGAAGTCGTCGAACAGGTCGCCCAGGCTGCGGCTAGCCAAGCTGGTCACCGAAAGCCTTCAGCACCAGGTCCATGGGGATCTCTACGAGGGTTTCGTGTGCCGGGATGTTCAGCCCGTGGTCCGTGGGTGTCTCGCCCTGCACGAGGATCGTGCCCCTGTCTGTCTTGTAGATGGCCGGGCAGTCCTTCTTGTCACAAGTCGTCGCGAGCATTTCGACCTTCACGGCGTTCCCCTTCCGCTGGCCTGCTGACTGTCGCGTTCGATCGTTCCGGGGCCGGTACCTGTGGGGCAAGAGGTTCGGGTTTCCAGAACGGGAAACCGTAGAGTGCTTCCGTCCCTGGTCGGCCCGGAGTACACGGTCAGGAACACGAAGACCCCCGACTAGCCACTACGGCCGGTCGGGGGTCTTTCTCCATTTGGAGAACTCAGCACCATGCCAGCACCGCTACGGTCATCCAGCTCTGACATATCCGGATGTGCCAGTTTTGGCCCTTGGGTCGTACCTGATCAGTTGGGGTGCAAAACCCCCAGTGGTGATAACCAGGGGGAGTACGGACACGGACGCGATCGTAACCAGTCGGCAACGCCCCGTCCTGGGGATGAGTGCGTATGCCTGAGTATCCGTACCTAGTGAGTGAGATGAGTACGCGCACGGATGGGGTCCCACCTGCAGGGACGGAAGAGTGGGGGGCACGGAAGGGGCGCGGCGCCGGCACCGCCGACACGGGGCGGCGGAACGGTGCGGCTCCCCTGACGGAGCGGGGGCGCCCCGGGGCCCGGAGGGACACCGGGCGGGCGGGGCGGACCACGGGGGGAACGGGGGAAGCACTGGTCCGGTGAGGCTCGTGGGAAACATCGAGCCGCGCCGGACCAGTGTCGTTTTCCGGGCCTGCCGAGTGCCGGACCCGCCAAGGCCGGGCATTCGAGCATCCAGTACGAGCAGAGCCCGGGCCTTCGAGCATCCCGTACGAGCAGAGCTATCCGAGCCCGAGCATTGCCTCCGCCACCTCGGCGGACGCCGCGGCGGGGATCGCGGTGGCGGCCTCCTTGAGGACGAGCAGCTGCGCCCCGGGGATCTCGCGCGCGAGCGCCTCACCATTGCCGACGGGGAAGAACGGGTCGCGCAGTCCGTGCACCACGAGCGTGGGCACGGCGATCTCCGGCAGCCGCTCGCGCCAGCGCGGCGTGCAGTCGAGCCGTGAGAACACCATGCCGATCTGGTTGGCCAGCTGGACCGGGGGAGCGGTGCCGGGTGTGCGGTCCCAGATGCGCGCGGCGTTCGCCCGCGCCGCATCCGGATCGTTGCCGAGGATCTCCGCGCCGCCGGCGGCGAACTCCGCCACCGCCTCGCGGTCGGCCCAGTCGGGCATCGGCCGCGCGAACAGCCGGCCCATCGTCGCCCGGTCGTGGTCGGGCAGGTCCTCGTCGGCTGGTCCTGGCGCGACCGAGCGGGTGCCGACGAGCGTGAGGGCAGAGAAGGCATCCGGGTGCTCCAGCGCCGCCACCTGCGCGACCATGCCGCCGACGCCGATCCCCGCCAGGTGCGCGGGCCCGCCGCCGAGCGCGCAGGCCAGGGCCGCCGCATCGGCGGCGAGGTCGCGCAGCGTGTAGGCGGGCGCTTCCGGATCGGCGGTCGTCGAGGCGCCGCTGTCGCGCAGGTCGTACCGCACCGCGCGGCGGCCGCCGGCGGCCAGGTGCTCGCAGAGCTCGTCGGGCCAGGAGAGCATCGTCGTGCCGCCCGCGAGCAGCACGAGCGGCGCGTCCTCGGCACCGAACGACTCGATGCCGAGGGTGATTCCGTCGACGTCGACAGTGGTCGCATGGGTTCGCGTCATACGGGGCAGACCCGATCCGGCGCCGGAACTCATCGCTCCCGCCGAATCACTCCTGGCGAACACACAAACGCTCAGGCCCGGCTGCCGCCCACCCGCCCTTGCAGCAGCCGCGACAGCGCCGCATGCACATCGTCGATCGAGCGCTCCGGCTGGAAGGCCTGCCAGTCGAGCGCCGCCACGAGCACCATCCCCACCAGGGCGGCCGCCGTCAGCGGGATGTCGATCTCGTCGCTCAGCTCACCGGCCGCCACGCCCTCGCGCAGCACCTCCTCGACCACGGCCACGGCCTGCTGCCGTACGACGAGGAGCGTGGACTGCCAGGCACGGCCGGTGCGCCACAGCTCGGCCACGTACAGCTGCGTGAAGGACGGATACGTGGCGATGAAGTCCAGGCCCGCCCGGATCATCGCGTCCAGGGCGGCCACCTTCGTGCCGCCGGAGCGCTCCGTGTCGTCCGCAGCCCGCTGCAGCGACTCGGTGAGCAGCCCGACGCCGTAGCGCAGCAGCTCCTCGAAGAGCTCGGCCTTGCTGGCGAAGTTGTAGTAGACCGTGCCCTTGGCGACCCCGGCGCGCTCGGCGATCTCGTCGACCGTGGTCGCCGAGAAACCCTGCTCCGCGATGAGCGTCACGGCCGCCTCGTACAACTTCGCCTTCGTGGCCTGCCGCCGCCCGCCGCCACTGCTCCCCTTGGAGCCGGTGGCCCCCGCTGCCTTCTGCATGGGTCCGATTCTCACAGGCCCGCACGCCCGGTACGCACCGCAGCACTCACAGCGTCAGCTCCGGATGCAGCCGGTCCAGGGTCCACACCTGCCGCTTGCGCGCCGACAGAGCCGTCAGGGCCAGCGCCCCGACCGTGAACGCCACGAGCACCGCACACCCCTGCCACACGGGTCCGAGACCCCCGCCCGTGATCAGCCGCCGCAGCGCCTCCACCACGTACGACATCGGCAGGAAGGGATGGACCGCGCCGAAGAACGTCGGGCTCGTCTGCACCGGATACGTGCCTCCGGCCGAGGTCAGCTGGAGCATCAGGAAGGCCAGGACGAGGATGCGGCCCGCGGCCCCGAAGCGGGCGTTGAGCCACTGCACGATCGCCGCGAAGCACCCGGTGACCAGGAGCAGGAAGCCGACCGTGCCCGCCGCGTGCGCCATCTGCAGGCCGAGCGCCCAGTGCAGGACGGCCATCAGGGCACCGGTCTGCAGCGCTCCGATCGCCGCCACCGGCAGCCAGCCCGCGAGCGCGATCCGCCAGGCCGAGGCACCGGTGGCGAGCGCGCGCCGGTTGAGCGGGGCGATCACCATGTACGCGACCATCGCGCCCACCCACAGGGACAGCGGGATGAAGTACGGGGCGAAACCGGTGCCGTAATTGGGCGCCTGGTGCAGGGACTTGGCGGCCAGCTGTACGGGATCGGCCATGACCTCCGTACGGGCGTCGCGGTCGTTCTTGTCGTAGTCGGGGATCTGCGCGGCGCCGTCGCGCAGCCCGCCGGCCAGCTCGCCGGAGCCGTCGACCAGCTTGAACAGGCCGCCGTCCAGGTCCTGCGCGCCGTCCTTCAGGCGGCCCACCCCCGTATCGAGGTCGGACGAACCGGACTTGGCGCTGGTCAGACCGGTGTGCAGCCGGCCCGCGCCCTCGGCCACGGCCTTGGCGCCGCGGTTCAGCTCGTTGATCTTCTTCACGGCCGAGTCGAGGTCGTCGGCGAGATGCGGGGCGCGGTCGGCCAACGCGCTCGCCTGCTTCTCCAGCTTGGCCAGATGATCGTCCAGCCGGTCGGTGTCCCCGGCGTAGTCCTGGACGACGGCGTTCACGTCGGCGGCGATCCGCTCGACGTCGTCGCCCGCGTCCTTGGCCTGCTTGAGTTGCGGGCAGTTCGGATCCTTGAGGAGCGCGTCCTCGCAGCGCGCCTCGTACACGGTGTCCAGCGTGCCGGAGGCCTTCTTCGCACCGGATGCGGCCAAGGGCGCCTTGTCGACGAGCGTGTCCAGATGCCCCCGTACTGCACCGGCCGTGTCCGCGACCAGCCGGGCCGTGTCGCCGATGCTCTCGCCGTTCTCGCGCAGGAACGGGCCGACCTTCTCCGCCGCACCGTTCACCTTGTCCGCGAGCGCCTGGGTCCCGTCGGCCACCTGGCCCGCGCCGGTCTCCAGATCGCCGGCGCCCGTGTCCAGCTTCTCGATCCCGCGTGCCAGTTCACCGCTGCCGGACTTGGCGTCGCCCAGCCCGTCCGCGAGCTGCTTCGCCCCGTCCTTGGCCTTGCCCGCGCCCTCCTCCAGGCGTCCGGCGCCGTCGGCGGCCTTCTCGGTTTTGCCGTGGATGTCGGAGAACGACACGAAGATCTTGTCCAGGAACGTCCGCGAGGCCTTGCTCGACGCGGCCGCCCGCACCTCGGAGAACACCGTCCGCGACAGCTGCCCCACGATGTAGTTGTTGGCGTCGTTCGTACGGACCTGCAGCGCGCCGGTCTCCGGGGAGTCGCCCGAGCTGGAGGCGATCCGCCGGCTGAAGTCCTCGGGCACGGTCAGCGACAGGTAGTACGTGCCGTCCTCGACCCCCGCGCGCGCCTGCGCCGCGTCCACCTCGTGCCAGTCGAAGGTGCTGCTCTCCCGCAGGCCCTCGGCTATCCCGTCACCCGCCGCGATCTTCTTGCCGTCGGCGCTCGCGCCCTTGTCGGCGTTGACCAGCGCGACCGGAATCTTGTCCAGGCGCCCGTACGGATCCCAGAACGACCACAGGTACAGGGCCCCGTAGAGCAGCGGAAGCAGCAGCAGCGAGACGAGCGCGGCACGGGGCAGCCGGCCCCGGCCGAAGCGCTTCAGTTCAAGAACGGCCAGTTTCGGCGAGCGCATCGGCCGCCCCCTTCTCGTCCGGGTTGCCCAGCTGGATCTTCAGCGCCGCATCCGGCGCCCCGTGCCCCACGGCCACGACGGTCGTGCCGCCCTCGGCGATCTCCGCCAACATCCGCCAGGCGGCGTCCAGTTCGGCCGCCGAGAGCTTCAGGCCGAGATCGTCCACGGCGAGCAGCCGCGGCCGCCCGATCAGCGCGAGCGCCACGGACAGCCGCAGCGCCTCACTGCGCTCCAGATCCCTCACGGCGGTGCGCGAGCCCTTGGCGAGGTCCGCCGGGTCGAGCCCGGCGGCGGTCAGGGCGCGCTCGCGCAGGAGTGCGGAGGCGGCCGCCCGCTCGGCCCGCGGCCTCAGCAGCGCGCGAAGGGACGTGCCGAACCGCCGCTGCAGCAGGGTCCGTTCGTGCAGATGCTCCGCGACGGTCAGCGCCGGATCGAGGTCGGTGACGCCCGGCACATGGGCCAGGGCGCTGATCCGCCGTACGGCCGCGGCCTGCCGGGGCAGCCGCAGCGCACCCACCTCGGCGTGGCCCGCCGTCGCCCGCATCCGTCCCGTGAGCGCGAGCAGCAGCGAGGTCCGCCCCGAACCGGACGGACCTTCCACCGCGACCAGGGCGCCGGGCTCCGCCGCGAACGTCACATCCCGGAAGGCCCACCCCCTCGGCCCCCGCACACCGAATCCCTCGACCGCGAGCACGTGCTCCCCCTGTTTTTAAACTGACTGGTCAGTGCAAAAACGTACACGACGCGTGTGCGGCTCGTCGGCGCGCCCCTTCCGTGAAGCAGCCCAACTCCCTTACCCGAACCCTTGATCGAGTCGAAAGTGCAGGTCAGGGTCGATTGTCAGTGGCGTACTTCACGATGGGGTCATACGGCAGGTTCCTCACCAGTGCCGTCAAACGACGACAGGAGGTTCGTCATGGCCAGTTCCTACGCAGCCGCCGCACGCCGGCGCCGCGCTTCCGGCCCTGCCCCCTCACTGAACGGTCCCGCGAGCGACGTCCACCCGGTCCTGCGCCGGGCCTCGGCCCCGCCCGCCGCCCTCGATCTGCTCGCCCAGGCCCGCAGCGGACTCGACGAGGCGGCCCGCCTCGAAACTCCCAACGAGCGCTACTCCGCCGCCCACCTCGCGGCCCTGCGCACCGCCGCCGCCGTGCTCGCCGCGCGCGGCCGCCCCGAGACCAGCGCACGCAAGCGGGCCAAGATCAGGAGCGCTTGGGAGGTGCTCCCCGAGATAGCGCCCGAACTGGCCGAGTGGAGCGCCCTGTTCGCCTCAGGCGCCACCAAGCGGGCCCGCGCGGACGCGGGCATCCAGGGCGCGGCGAGCATCCGGGACGCCGACGATCTGCTGCGCGATGTCGCGATGTTCCTGCGCCTGGTCGAGCGGATGCTCGTGCTCCAGCCGGTACTGCCGCAGCCGCGGCCCGAACAGTCGGATGCGGGGTGAGAGGGGCCGCGCCGCAGAGGCAATAGGGTGGGGACGAACCGTCCCCACCCCGCCTCACCGGCGGAACCACGCGAGGAGTCAACTGCCGTGTCGGACCCGATGCGCCCCCGTGCTTCCCTCCGTACCGCCGTGGTCTGGGAGGTACTGAAAGACGCACTCGACCGGCAGGTGAAGGCGACCGGGCGGGAATCCCTCGACGTGCTCGACACCGGCGGCGGCAGCGGCAAGTTCGCCGTGCCCGTCGCCGCGCTCGGCCACCGCGTCACGGTCGTCGACCCGAGCCCCAACGCGCTCTTCGCGCTGGAGCGCCGCGCCGCCGAGGCCGGGGTCGCGGAGCGGGTGAGTGGAGTCCAGGGCGATGTGCACGGCCTGTTCGACGTGGTGCAGCCCGGCTCGTACGACGCCGTCCTCTGCCATGGCGTGCTCGAGTACGTGGACGACCCGGCCGAGGGCGTGAGGAACGCGGCGGGAGCGCTGCGCGAGACCGGCATCCTCAGCCTGCTCGCCGCCGGCGTCGGCGGCGCCGTGCTCGCCCGCGCCCTGGCCGGCCACTTCACCGAGGCCCGGCACGCCCTGACCGACCCGGCCGGACGCTGGGGCGAGGGCGACCCGGTGCCGCGCCGCTTCAGCGCGGAGCAGCTCACCGGCCTGGTCGAGGAGGGCGGTCTGCGGGTCGGCTCGGTGCACGGCGTACGGGTCTTCGCCGACCTGGTGCCCGGCGTCCTGGTGGACACCGAGCCCGGAGCCCTGGACGCGCTGATCAAGCTGGAGGCCGCTGCCGCCGAGCAGCCCGCCTTCCACGCGGTCGCCACCCAGCTGCACGTACTGGGGGAGAAGGGCTGAGCCCGCGCCGGAGGCGGGCTGAGCCCACCACCGGGGGAGAAGGTGGATCCGCGGCCTTTCCGCAGGGGTGAAAAGCGGCTTCTCCGCAGGGGTGAAAAACGGTCCCGGTGGCCGGAACTCCCGTGACCGGAGGAACGGGAGCGGCCGGCGGAATCGCCGCATCCTGCGCACTCCTCCTGATCAGGGGCGCAACCGCAGATGGAGTACGCCACAGGCCCCCCGATCAGGGCCTGTGACCCGTATGATCGAGGGACACCGTCCGGCATGACGGCCGTACCGCTGGGGAATGAACGCCTCAGCATCGGGTGCCATGACGGGCCGGAATGGCGAATTGGCGTAGAGGGGCGGGTTTCACGGGGGCGATTCCCTGCCTATCCTGAAGGGGACCCCCGGTCGCCCCGGCGACTGCACGATGAGGAGGGACTCCGTGCCGCTCTCAGAGCACGAGCAGCGCATGCTCGAGCAGATGGAGCGAGCGCTGTACGCCGAAGATCCCAAGTTCGCGACAGCGCTTGAGGGAAGCGGGCTGCGTACGTACACCCGGAAGCGGGTCTACCAAGCGGTCGCCGGCTTCCTTGTGGGAATCGCGCTCCTCATGGCAGGAATGGTCGCGCAGCAGATCTGGATCAGCGTGGTGGGATTCCTCGTCATGCTCGGCTGTGCGGTGCTCGCGGTAACCGGTTGGCGCAGGGCGCCCAAGCCGGGTGAGCAGGCCCCCGGTGCGGCGGCCGGTCAGGGCGGGGCAGCTCCCCCGACGACCCGTCGTCAGGGCCGGCAGCGGCGGTCGATGATGGACCGTATCGAGCAGCGCTGGCAGCGGCGCCGCGAAGAAGGCCACTGAGTTTTCAGCCCGACGCGGGTGTGGGCCGGACGTCTTGAACGTCCGGCCCACACCCGCGCCGTCGTTTGTGCCCGGGCGCGCGCCAGGCCTGCGCTGTCGTCTGTTGCCTGCGCGCACCAGGCCCGCGCTGTCGTCCGTAGCCGACGCGCACCCGACCGTGCCGTCGTCTGTTGCCGGCACCACGCACCCGACCCGCGCCGTCGCCCGTTCCCGCATGGTGGGTCTGCCGCCCAGGCGCAGTAAACAGGGGGCGGAGACCAAAGCCTCCGCCCCCTGCTCAGGTGCTACTCCTGCGGGCCGCCCGCACGGCGTGGGATCAGCCGTTCCAGGCTCCACCGGCCCACGCCCCAGCGCTCCTTGAGAGCGGACCAGCGGTCCGAGAGCGACCAGGCCACCCGGACAGCCGAACGCGGTGCGAACGTCGCACGCAGCCGGGTGCCGCGGCTCATCGTGGCCCGCAGACCGGCCCGCACCCTGCGGACGTCCTCGGCCACACCGGGCGCGGGCCGCGGCACCGGTGCGTAGAGCACCTGCTCCACCGCCGCCGCGATCCGGTGCACGGCCTCGGCCGCATCGGTCTCCAGCTCGCCGAGCCGGACGATCCGGGCCGCCGCCTTGCGCGGGGTCTGCGCCTCGTCGGGGGCGATGCCGTGATCCCAGGCCGTATCCGTGATCTCCAGCCACGCGGCCAGGGTCCTCGACGCCCCGTCCGCCGCCGTACGGCCCCCTGAACCGAGCCGTGCCCGACGGGCCCGCGTACGCCACATCAGGGGCAGCAGCGGCACCACGAGCAGGAGCAGCACGGCGGCCGAGATCCCGAGGTAGGTGCCCCAGGGCGGACCGCCGTCCGCACCGGCCGCCCCCGCACCCAGGTCCTCCTTGCCGCACTCGCCGAAGCGGCGCAGGTCCGGCGGGCAGGACTCCGAAGCCGACGAGGACGCCTCGTCGGTGGGCGCCGCCGAACTCGAGGCCGAGGGAGCAGAGGTGGTCGGGCCCTCCGTGGGGGTGTCCTCACGGGTGTAGTCGGGCGCCGAACCCCGCGTCGGGGTCGGCTCGAAACGCGTCCAGCCCACGCCCTCGAAGTACAGCTCGGGCCAGGCGTGCGCATCGCGCAGTCCCACCGTCATGGAACCGTCGGCGGTCGGCGAACCGGGCGTGAAGCCCACCGCGACCCGCGAAGGAATGCCGAGGGTGCGGGCCATCGAGGCCATCGCGAAGGAGAAGTGGACGCAGAAGCCCTCCTTGTCCTTCAGGAAGCGGCTGATGGCCGCCGAACCGCTGCCCGCGGTGACCTCGGTGTCGTACGAGAAACCGCCGCTGACCGCGAACCACTCCTGCAGCGCGACGGCCCTCTCGTAGTCGTTGGTCGCGCCCTTGGTCACCTCGCGCGCGGTGTCGTACACATCGTCCGGCAGAGAGTTGGGGACGTCCGTGAACTCGTTCGCGATGGCCTCGCTGGGAGCCGGGGCGCCGGCCAGCTTGGCCGCCGTCGGCTCCACGACCAGGCTCTTGACCGTGTACTCCTTGCCCTTGGTCGTCTCCCCGCGGTCGCCCACGACGGCACGGCCGATCGGCTCGAAGCGCCACTTTCCGCCGATGTCGAGCTCGGTCGCCGGATACGGCATGGGCAGCCAGTCCTGCGCATAGTCGTCGGCGGCCTGGATCCGGGTGGTGATCTCCTTGCGGTCCACGTCGCCGCCGAGGCCCACGGGCTGCGGGAACGACGAGGGGACCTCCTGGATCGAACGCTCCGCCGGCTGCCATGCCGTGCCGTCGAACTGGTCGAGCGACACGATCCGCATGTACAGGTCCTGGGCGGACTCGGCGTTCGTGCGGTACCTGAGGACCTCGCGGTCCTCGGGCTGATTGAGGTTGTTCTGCAGCGAGACCAGGGGGTTGACCGCGGAGATGGTGCCGCCTCCGCCGCCGCCCCCTCCACCGCTGCCCGTGGGATCGAACAGACCGCTGTCCAGCGCGGGCAGCGCCGCCGGCACCACCAGCGCGATGCCGAGGGCGACCGCGCCGATCCGCCGCCCGGTGCGCACGGGGGCGGCGGGCCCGCCGCCGTCGAGCCCGGAGGAGTACCCGGTGGACCGGCGCGGCGCACCGCCGAACACCCGGCCCCACTGGGAGAGCCGGTCGCGCCCTTCGGCGAGCAGCAGCAGCAGATAGCCGGCCGCGGCGAGTATGAAGTAGAGCCAGCCCGCGCCCCCGTCCGACAGACCGGCCGCGACGGAGTACAGGGCGAGCAGCGGCAGCCCCGCGGGAGCGGCGCTGCGGAAGGTGACCGCGAGCGCGTCCACGGCGAGCCCGATCACCAGGACCCCGCCCACCAGCATCAGCCGGATGCCGTCGGTCAGGGGTGCGGGAGTCGAGTACTGCCCGACGTCCTGGCCACCGGCCTGGAGCAGCACCCCGAACTCCCGGACGGAGTCGGGGCTCGGCAGGAACAGACCGAAGGCCTCTTCCCGTACGAAGAACAGGGTGAGCAGCAGCAGCGTCACCAGGACCTGGGCCGCGACCGTCACCGGACGAGCCAGCGGGACCCGCCGGGCCGCCGCTCCCACACCGGACTGCGCGGCGAGCAGGAACGCGCCCTGCACCAGCCACGCGGCCGAGTTGACCAGGGGCAGCAGTGCGCACGCGGCCATCAGCGTGGCCGCGTAGGCGCTGAGCGCGAGCCGCGTGCGGCCGCTCATGACCATTCTCCTGTCGCCTGTGCTTCGGAGCGCCCGACCACGCCCGTGCGCTGCCGGTCCGCATGCCGCCACAATTCGGCCATCGGCTGCCCCGGTGGCACCGCGACCGCCGTCCAGCCCGACTCGCGCAGCAGCCGAAGCCGCTCCTCCAGCTGGGCCGACGGGCCCTGGGCGCCGTGCGCCCAGGCCGCGTTGTCCAGGACGAAGGCGACCGCCGCACCGCTGCGCTGGCGCATCCGGGCGGCCACGGCCGCCTGCTCCTCGTCGAGTTCGCCGAGGAACGCGATCAGGAGTCCCTCGGAACCGCCGCGCAGCACGTCGTACGCACGGGACAGGCCCGCGCCGTCCGAGTGGTCCACCACGGCGAGTGTGTCCATCATCATTCCCGCGGCGTCCGCCGACTCCTGCGTGGAGCCCGCGAACCCGTCGGAGCCCTCGCCCGGCACGGAGGTGCCGGTGTCGGTCAACAGGCGGACGGAGAAGCCCCGTTCCAGCATGTGCACCAGCGCCGAGGCCGCGCCCGAGACCGCCCATTCGAAGGCCGAGTCGGGGCCCGCGCCCTGGTGGGCGATGCGGCGGGTGTCCAACAGGACGGTGCAGCGCGCGCGTTGCGGCTGCTCCTCGCGGCGCACCATCAGCTCGCCGTACTTCGCGGTCGAGCGCCAGTGCACCCGGCGCAGATCGTCGCCGTGCCGGTAGCCGCGCGGGATCACATCGTCCTCGCCGGCCAGGGCGAGCGAGCGCTGCCGTCCGTCGCCGTACCCCTGCGCCTCACCGGAAAGCCGCACCGGCGGCAGCGGCTCGACGCGCGGGATCACCGTCAGGGTGTCGAACGCGCTGAAGGACCTGGTCAGTTCGCACATCCCGAACGGGTCGCTCAGCCGCAGCTGCAGCGGCCCGAGCGGATAGCGCCCGCGCAGATCGGAGCGCACCCGGTACGACACCTCGCGCCGCCCGCCCGCCTCGACCCGGTCGAGCACGAAGCGGGGCCTCGGCCCGAGCACGTACGGCACCCGGTCCTGGAGCATCAGGAGCCCGGTGGGCAGCCGCGACACGTTGTCCATCCGCAGATGCACCCGCGACTCCGAGCCCGCGGGCACCCGCGCGGGCGAGAGCCGTCGCGATCCGGCCACCCGGTAGCGCGTGCGGTACAGCACGATCGCGCTGACCAGCGGCAGTACGGCGAGCAGCAGCCCCACCCGCAGCAGATCGGCCTGGCCGAGCACATACGCGCACACGGCCGCGGCCACCCCGGCGGCCAGGAACGACCGGCCGCGCGTGGTCAGCCCGGCGAAGGCGGTACGCAGTCCGCCCTTGTCGTCGTCCGACTGGGAAATCCGGCCCAAGGCCCGCTGCGTGGTGCCCTGCGCCGGCCCCCCGGCCTGCATCACAGCCTCCGCGCGCCGGGCGGCTGCTGGCCGTAGCCCGCCATGCCGGGCATCTGCACGGAAGGCGCCGGCGGATAGCCGACGCCCGGAGCCTGGGCGGCCGGAACCGCGATGCGCTGCAGGATCTCCAGCACGACCTGCTCGGCCGTACGCCGGTTCAACTGGGCCTGCGCGGTGGGAAGGAGCCGGTGCGCGAGCACGGCGACGGCGAGCGCCTGCAGATCGTCCGGCAGGACGTAGTCACGCCCGCTCAGCGCGGCGGAAGCCTTCGCCGCCCGCAGCAGATGCAGCGTCGCGCGCGGCGAGGCGCCGAGTCTGAGGTCCGGGTGGTTGCGCGTGGCGCCGACGATCTCCACCGCATAGCGCCGTACGGCGTCCGCGACATGGACCTTGCGGACCGCGTCGATCAGCTTGACGATGTCGTGCGCGTGGGCCACCGGCTGCAGATCGTCGAGCGGCGAGACCCCGCCGTGCACATCGAGCATCTGCAGCTCGGCCTCGGCGTTGGGATAGCCGATCGAGACCCGCGCCATGAAACGGTCGCGCTGGGCCTCGGGCAGCGGGTAGGTGCCCTCCATCTCGACCGGGTTCTGGGTCGCGACGACCATGAAGGGATTGGGCAGTTCGTACGTCTGCCCGTCGATGGTGACCTGCCGCTCCTCCATGGACTCCAGGAGCGCGGACTGGGTCTTGGGCGAAGCACGGTTGATCTCGTCGCCGATCACGATCTGCGCGAAGATCGCCCCCGGCTTGAACTCGAAGTCCCTGCGCTGCTGGTCGAAAATGGACACACCGGTGATGTCCGACGGCAGCAGATCCGGTGTGAACTGGATACGCCGCACCGAACAGTCGATGGACCGCGCCAGTGCCTTGGCGAGCATGGTCTTGCCCACGCCCGGTACGTCCTCGATGAGCAGATGTCCCTCGGCGAGGAGCACGGTCAGCGAAAGCCGTACGACCTCCGGCTTGCCCTCGATCACTCCCTCCACCGACCTGCGGACTTGATCCACGGTGGTGGTCAGATCTGTGAGGCTCGCTCGATCTTCATAGGTCGTCACCCCGGCCCTCCTCGGCCCGTTCAACGGGCCGATGTCTCTGTTCGACCCGGCCCACCCCGAAACACGGACACCGCGGCCGGATGGTTCCCGTGCGATGCCTTCCCCGCATTCTTGTTGCCGTTACCCGTTCGTGTCACTTGCCTGTGGACAAGTGACTGTCCTATGTCGGGTTTTGGGGCGGTTTATGGGGCAGCGCAATGGCCGAGAAAGGGTGCGGGCCGGGCGCCGCGCGGGGGCGCCCGGCGTATTTCAGGCCGCGTCGATCTCGTGCAGCAGACCGGTCTTCACATCGAAGACAAAGCCGCGGACGTCATCGGTGTGCAGCAGGAACGGCGAGGTCCGCACGCGCTGCATGGACTGCCGTACGTCCTGGTCCACATCGCGGAAGGCCTCGACGGCCCAGGCCGGACGCTGGCCGACCTCGTCCTCGAGCTCGTGCCGGAAGTCCTCGGTGAGGTTGAGCAGACCGCAGCCGGTGTGGTGGATGAGGACCACGCTGCGGGTGCCGAGCGCGCGCTGGCTGATGGTGAGGGAGCGGATCACGTCGTCGGTGACGACACCACCGGCATTGCGGATCGTGTGACAGTCGCCGAGCTCCAGGCCCAGCGCGTCGTGCAGGTCGAGCCGGGCGTCCATACAAGCCACGACAGCGACCTTGAGGACCGGTCGGGCATCCATGCCCGGGTCCACGAAGTCCGCGGCGTAGGCCTGGTTCGCCTCGACGAGGCGGTCGGTGACGGTGCCCTGCCCGGATATGGCACCGCTCGGGCTCGAGGAAAGCGATCGCGAAGTCGACATGGCAAAAAGGTAGCGTTCAATGTGTATACAAGCCCGCTGTGAGGTCCGACAAAGAACATCAAAGACCCTTGTCGTGACGGACGCCACAGATGTGTTCCGAGAGGTCCGTACGGGTGAACGAGGCAGGCGGCGACGCGCTTGTCCCGGTTGATTGACCGGGACAAGCGGTGGACTAAAGTGACGCGAACCGACAGACGTGTACGCGCCTGACGGTTACCGAACCACCAGGAGACCGCTCACGGTCTCCCCGCGCGTGCGGTCGTACGTACGGCTCGGCCTCCTCCCGCTCCGGTCGGCCGGCTCCTTCCCGGCGCCTGCGGACCGCTTCCCCTTCCACGAGCGGGCGGGGACCCGGCTCGTATGCCCGGCGGCACCCGACCTGAGAGGGTGCGTTGAGCGAGCAGCGACACGTCCCGGTGATGCTCCAGCGGTGCCTGGACCTGTTGGCCCCCGCGCTCACCAAGCCAGGGGCGGTCGTCGTCGACTGCACCCTCGGGCTCGGCGGACACAGCGAGGCCCTGCTCCAGCAGTTCCCGGAGGCCCGCCTCGTCGCGCTCGACCGCGACAAGGAAGCCCTGCGCCTGTCCGGTGAACGCCTCGCTCCCTTCGGTGAGCGCGCCACCCTCGTGCACGCCGTCTACGACGAACTCCCCGATGTACTCGAACGTCTTGGCATCCCGAAGGTCCAGGGCGTCCTGTTCGACCTCGGGGTCTCGTCCATGCAACTCGACGAGGCCGACCGCGGGTTCGCCTATGCGCAGGACGCACCGCTCGACATGCGCATGGACCAGACGACGGGCATGAGCGCCGCCGAGGTCCTCAACACGTACCCGCCCGGTGAACTCGTGCGCATTCTCCGCGCGTACGGCGAGGAGAAGCAGGCCAAGCGCATCGTCGGCGCGATCGTGCGCGAGCGCGACAAGGAGCCGTTCGCCAACAGCGCCCGGCTCGTCGAACTCATCCGCGACGCGCTGCCGCAGGCCGCCAAGCGGACCGGGGGCAACCCCGCCAAGCGCACCTTCCAGGCGCTGCGGATCGAGGTCAACGGTGAACTGACCGTCCTGGAAAGGGCGATCCCCGCCGCGGTCAAGGCGCTCGCGGTCGGCGGGCGCATCGCCGTCCTGTCGTACCACTCGCTCGAAGACCGCCTTGTCAAGCAGGTGTTCGCGGAAGGCGCCGCCAACACCGCGCCGCCCGGCCTGCCGGTGGTACCCGAGCGCTACCAGCCGCGTCTGAAGCTGCTCACGCGCGGCGCCGAACTGCCCACCGAGGAAGAGGTCGCCGAGAACCGCAGGGCCGCCCCGGCACGGTGCCGCGCGGCCCAGCGCATCCGGGAGGACCTGTCGTGACCCGGCGTCGGGGGGAGCGCACATGAGCCGAGTACCGCACCTGCGGGGGAGGGCCGCCCGCCTCGCCCGGCTGCTGCCCGCCGGGCCCACTTCGGCGGCCCGCACCCCGTTCGTGCTTCTCATCGTGGTGCTGCTCGGCGGCGGTCTGATCGTGCTCCTGATGCTCAACTCGGCGCTCAACGAAGGGTCGTTCCAGCTCAGCAAGTTGCGGCGGGAGACCACCGAGCTGACCGACGTCCAGCAGGAACTCGAGACCGAGGTCGACGGCTACTCCGCGCCCGACGCCCTGGAGCGCCGCGCCCGCGAGCTGGGCATGGTGCCGGGCGGCCCGCCCGCCTTCCTCGCCCCCGACGGCAAGGTGCGCGGTACAGCCGAGGAGGCCACCGCCCCGCCGGAGCCGGTCAAGGCGCCCGCTTCCCCGAAGCCCACCGTGTCCGTCTCGCCGGCGCCCAGCGTCTCCGTATCTCCCGCGCCCTCCGCGCCCGCCGTGTCCACTGCACCGGCGCCTTCGACCACCCCGTCGCCCTCCACCACCCCCGGCAGGTGAGCCCGTGACCGACCGGCAACCTCCGCGCCGCCGCGTCCCCGGACCGGCCAAGCCGCCCCGCCCCGGCGCCCCGCGCAGGCCGGGCCCCGGCGCCAGGCCGGCCGCGCGCCGTCCGCAGCCCGCCCCGCGCAAGGCACAGCCCTCGCTGATCCGGCTGGGCAGCCCCCGGCCGCGCCTGCGTCTGGTGAGCCTCGGTCTGACCCTGGTGCTGCTCGCCTTCGTCGTACGCCTCGTGCAGGTGCAGGCCGTCGACGCCAGCGTCTACGCGTCGAAGGCGGAGCAGAACCGCTACTTCAGCAGCACGCTCACCGCCACGCGCGGCCAGATCACCGACCGCAACGGCTACGAGCTCGCGACCAGCGTCGACGCGTACGACATCACCGCGGACCCGAAGATGTTCTCGGAGAAGGACTCCGAGACCAAGGACGCGCCCGAGCAGGCGGCGGCGCTGCTCGCACCGATCCTGGGCAAGGACGCGGCCGAGATCGCGGGCAAGCTCAAGAAGCACCACAAGCGCTACGCCCTCCTCGCCCGCCGCCAGACCCCGCAGGTCTGGAAGCAGATCAAGGACCTGAAGAGCGCGCTCGCCGAGAAGAACCCCAAGACCGGCGGCGTCCTGGCCGGCATCTTCCAGGAGCCCAGCACCAAGCGGATCTATCCGAACGGCGACCTTGCCGCCGGGATACTGGGCTGGGTCAACGCCGACGGCGTGGGCGGCGGCGGTATCGAGTCCCAGCTGGACAAGGACCTCGCGGGCGAGGACGGCAGGATCACCTACGCCCAGTCCGGCGGCCGGCGCGTACCGACAGCGGGCAGCAGCGAGACCCCGGCCGTCCCGGGCTCGGACGTGGAGCTCACGCTCGACCGCGACATCCAGTACGTGGCGCAGAAGGCGATCTCGGACCAGGTCGCCAAGTCCAAGGCCGACCGCGGATATGTGGTCGTCCAGGACACGAAGACCGGCGAGATCCTGGCGCTCGCCAACGCGCCCGGCTTCGACCCCAACGACCTGTCCAAGGCCAGCCCGAAGAACCTCGGCAACCCGGCGCTCCAGGACGCCTACGAGCCCGGCTCCACCAGCAAGCTGATCTCGATGGCCGCCGTACTCGAGGAGAAGGCCGCCGCGCCCGACACCCATGTCACGGTGCCCAACCGCCTGCACCGCGGCGACCGGCTCTTCCGGGACGACATCGACCACGAGACCTGGTACCTCACCCTGAACGGTGTGCTCGCCAAGTCCTCCAACATCGGCACGATCCTGGCGACTCAGCAGCTCGGCAAGACGCAGCAGGACGCCAACAAGGTCCTCTACGACTATCTGCGCAAGTTCGGCATGGGCAGCAAGACGGGCACCGGCTTCCCCGGCGAGACCCCGGGCATCCTGAACAAGCCCGAGGACTGGTCGACGTCCACGCAGTTCACGGTCCCCTTCGGTCAGGGCTACTCGCTCAACGCCGTACAGGCCGTCTCCATGTATTCGACCGTCGCCAACGGCGGGGTCCGTGTGGAGCCCTCTCTCGTCCGCGGGAAGAAGGGGCCCGACGGCCGGTTCACGCCCGAGGACGAGCCCAAGAAGACCCGGGTCATCAGCGAGAGCACGGCCAAGACGCTCTCCGAGATGCTGCAGTCCGTGGTCGACGACCCGGAGGGCACCGGCACCAAGGCGCAGATCGACGGCTACCGCGTGGCCGGCAAGACCGGCACCGCGAACCGCGTCGACCCGGAGACCGGCCGCTACAACGGCTACACCTCCTCGTTCGCCGGCTTCGCCCCGGCGGACAAGCCCAGGCTCGCCGTCTACTGCGTCGTACAGAACCCGACCAAGGGCAACTACTTCGGCGGCCAGATCTGCGCCCCCATCTACAAGCAGGTCATGGAGTTCGCCCTGAAGACCCTGCAAGTGGCCCCGTCCGGCGCGAAGGCGCCCGGGCTGCCCGTCACGTTCAAACCGGAGGACTGACCGCGACGAACAACCGGTAACACCATGGACGCAGACCCCACGAGCACTGGATTACAGGTACCGCCGCCGTGACAACGATCACCCCGGGCCCCGGGAACCGGGCCGAGCAGCCGGGCCCCCACGCCGCCCCATTTCGCCCCCGGCCACCCGCGCCCGGTACGCTCACCGCCGTGCCACACGCTGATCAGTCCCCCACCACCCGTGAGGGCGGCCCCGTGACCTATCCGGGACCGCCGCGGCCGGAGCGGGTCGAGGCGAGCACCCTCGCCGACCTCGCCGCCGTACTGGGTGTCGACGCCCCCGCCGCCGCCGAGGTCACCGGCATCACGCACGACTCCCGTGCGGTACGCCCCGGTGACATCTACGCCGCCCTGCCCGGCGCCCGTGTCCACGGCGCCGACTTCGCCGCGCAGGCCGCCGACCTCGGCGCCGTGGCGATCCTCACCGACCCGGCCGGTCTGCCCCGCGCCGCCACGACCGGTCTGCCGGTCCTGGTCGCCGGCGACCCGCGCGGCCGGATGGGCGAGCTCGCGGCCACGATCTACGGGCGGCCCGGCGAGGACCTCCTGCAGATCGGCATCACCGGTACGTCGGGCAAGACCACCACCGCGTATCTCGTCGAAGGCGGGCTCAAGGCGGCAGGGCGCACCACCGGACTCATCGGCACGGTCGAGATGCGCATCGGCGACGAGCGCATCAAGTCCGAGCGGACCACGCCCGAAGCCACCGATCTGCAGGCCCTGTTCGCGGTGATGCGCGAGCGCGGCACCGACTCGGTCGCGATGGAGGTCTCCAGCCACGCCCTGGTGCTCGGTCGTGTGGACGGCTGTGTCTTCGACATCGCTGTCTTCAACAACCTGAGCCCGGAGCACATGGAGTTCCACTCCGACATGGAGGACTACTTCCAGGCGAAGGCGCAGCTCTTCACGCCGGAGCGGTCCAGGCTCGGCATCGTCAACTTCGACGACGAGTACGGCCGCAGGCTCGTCAAGGAGGCGACCGTCCCGGTCGTCACCTTCTCCGCCGAGGGCCACCCGGACGCCGACTGGCGCGCCGAGCAGGTCGAGGTCGGCCCGATGGACTCCGCGTTCACGGTGATCGGCCCGTCCGGTGAGCGCGTCACCGCCAAGTCCCCGCTGGCCGGCCCCTTCAACGTGGCCAACACCCTCGCCGCGATCGTCGCCCTGGCCGCCGCGGGCATCGACCCGCAGACCGCCGCCGACGGCATCGCCGCCGTGCCCGGCGTACCGGGCCGCCTTGAGCGGGTCGACGAGGGCCAGCCGTATCTCGCCGTGGTCGACTACGCCCACAAGACGGACGCCGTCGAATCGGTCCTGCGCGCGCTGCGCAAGGTCACCGAGGGCAAGCTGCACATCGTGCTCGGCTGCGGCGGCGACCGGGACAGGACCAAGCGAGCGCCCATGGGCGCGGCGGCCGCACGGCTCGCCGACACCGCGGTGCTCACCTCCGACAACCCGCGCTCCGAGGACCCCCTCGCGATCCTCGCCACGATGATCGCGGGCGCCGCCGAGGTGCCCGTGCACGAGCGCGGCGACGTGGTCCTCTTCGAGGACCGGGCCGCCGCCATCGAGGCCGTGGTCGCCCGTGCCGAGGCCGGTGACACGGTCCTCGTCGCCGGCAAGGGCCATGAACAAGGCCAGGACATCAACGGGGTCGTACGCCCCTTCGACGACCGCGACGTGCTGCGGACCGCAATCCGGCGCCACCGCGCAGCCGCCCAGAACCCCCGGGGATGAAGCAGTGATCGCCCTCTCCCTCGCCGAGATCGCCACCATCACCGGCGGGCAGCCCCACGACATACCGGACACCGGCCGTGAGGTCACCGGCTCCGTCGTCATCGACTCGCGCAAGGTGGAACAAGGCGGCCTGTTCGCCGCGTTCGCCGGCGAGCATGTCGACGGCCATGACTACGCGGACAAGGCCATCGCCTCCGGAGCGGCCGCGGTCCTCGCGACGCGCCCCGTCGGCGTGCCCGCCATCGTGGTCGACGACGTGCAGACCGCGCTCGGCAAGCTCGCCCGCACAGTGGTGCAGCGCCTCGGGACCGAGGTGGTCGCACTCACCGGCTCCGCGGGCAAGACGTCCACCAAGGACCTGATCGCGCAGGTGCTGCAGCACCACGCGCCCACGGTCTGGACGCCGGGCTCGCTCAACAACGAGATCGGTCTGCCGCTCACCGCCCTCACCGCGGACTCCACCACCAGGCACCTCGTCCTGGAGATGGGGGCCCGGGGCATCGGCCACATCCGCTACCTCACGGGTCTGACCCCGCCGAAGATCGGCCTGGTCCTCAACGTCGGCACCGCCCACATCGGCGAGTTCGGCGGCCGCGAGCAGATCGCCCAGGCCAAGGGCGAGTTGGTGGAGGCCCTGCCGGAGAACGGCACGGCGATCCTCAACGCGGACGATCCGCTCGTACGCGCCATGTCCTCCCGTACGAAGGCGAAGGTGCTCTTCTTCGGAGAGTCGGACGAGGCGGACGTACGCGCCGAGAACGTCCGTCTCACCGACCAGGGACAGCCCGCCTTCACGCTGCACACGCCTACCGGGTGCAGCGACGTGACCTTGCGCCTGTACGGTGAGCACCACGTGTCGAACGCGCTCGCCGCGGCCGCCGTCGCCCATGACCTGGGTATGTCCGCCGACGAGATCGCGACCGCGCTCTCCGGGGCGGGCAACCTGTCCCGCTGGCGTATGGAGGTCACCGAGCGCGCGGACGGTGTGACCGTCGTCAACGACGCCTACAACGCGAACCCCGAATCCATGCGGGCCGCGCTGCGTGCCCTGGCCGCCATGGCGAAGGGCCGCCGGACGTGGGCGGTGCTCGGCAAGATGGCCGAGCTCGGCGACGAAGCGCTGCCCGAGCACGACGCGGTCGGACGGCTCGCCGTCCGTCTCAACGTGAGCAAGCTCGTCGCGGTCGGGGACAGGGAAGCGTCCTGGCTGCAACTGGGCGCATACAACGAGGGTTCGTGGGGTGAGGAGTCGGTGCACGTGTCCGACGCACAGGCGGCTGTCGACCTGCTGCGCAGCGAGCTGCGCCCGGGAGACGTCGTGCTCGTGAAGGCCTCCAGGTCGGTGGGCCTGGAGCAGGTCGCGCTCGCACTGCTCGAGGGTGAGGTCTGAGCCGATGAGGCAGATTCTCTTCTCCGGTGTGATCGGGCTCTTCCTGACCCTGATCGGCACCCCGCTGCTCATCAAGCTGCTCGCGAAGAAGGGGTACGGGCAGTACATCCGCGACGACGGCCCGCGTGAGCACGCCAGCAAGCGCGGTACGCCGACGATGGGCGGTATCGCCTTCATCCTGGCGACGATCATCGCCTACTTCGCCACGAAGCTGATCACCGGAGCGCCGACCACCTTCTCGGGTCTCCTGGTGCTCTTCCTGATGGCGGGCATGGGCCTCGTCGGCTTCCTCGACGACTACATCAAGATCATCAAGCGGCGTTCGCTCGGTCTGCGGGCCAAGGCGAAGATGGCCGGTCAGCTGATCGTCGGCATCACCTTCGCGGTGCTCGCCCTGCAGTTCGCGGACATCCGCGGCAACACCCCCGCGTCCATGAAGATTTCCTTCGTGCAGGACTTCGGCTGGTCGATCGGCCCGGTCCTGTTCGTGGTCTGGGCGCTGTTCATGATCCTGGCCATGTCGAACGGCGTGAACCTCACCGACGGCCTCGACGGTCTGGCGACCGGCGCCTCGGTGATGGTCTTCGGCGCGTACACCTTCATCGGTGTCTGGCAGTTCCAGGAGTCCTGCGCCAACGCCACCACGCTCACCAACCCCTCGGCCTGCTTCGAGGTGCGCGACCCGCTCGACCTCGCGATCGTGGCCTCCGCGCTGATGGGTTCCTGCTTCGGCTTCCTGTGGTGGAACACCTCGCCGGCCAAGATCTTCATGGGCGACACCGGTTCGCTCGCGCTCGGCGGCGCCCTCGCGGGTCTCGCCATCTGCTCGCGCACCGAGCTGCTTCTCGCCCTGCTCGGCGGCCTGTTCGTCCTGATCACCCTGTCCGTGGTCATCCAGGTCGGCTCGTTCCGCCTCACCGGCAAGCGCGTCTTCCGCATGGCGCCGCTGCAGCACCACTTCGAACTCAAGGGGTGGTCCGAAGTCCTTGTGGTGGTCCGCTTCTGGATCATCCAGGGCATGTGCGTGATCGTCGGTCTCGGTCTCTTCTACGCAGGTTGGGCGAACAACAAGTGACCTCTTTGTCCGTGGAGGGCAAGCACGTAACCGTCGCCGGTCTCGGCGTGAGCGGCATCAGCGCCGCCCGCGCCCTGGCCGGCCTCGGCGCTTCGGTGACCGTGGTGGACGGCGGCTCGGGCGAGCTGCACAAGGAGCGGGCCGCGGCCCTGGAGGCGGACGGCATCTCCGTACGCCTCGGGGACGCCGAGAGCCTGCCCGACGCCACCTCGCTCGTCGTCACCTCGCCGGGCTGGAAGCCCTCTTCGCCGCTCTTCGCGGCCGCCGCCGAGGCGGGCGTGGACGTGGTCGGCGACGTGGAGATCGCCTGGCTCCTGCGCGGTCCGGACGCCGCCCCCTGGCTCGCGATCACCGGTACCAACGGCAAGACGACCACCACGCAGATGCTCGCGTCGATCCTGCGCGCGGCCGGACTGAAGACGGCCGCGGTCGGCAACATCGGCACCCCGATCATCGACGTCGTGCTCGAAGGCGACGACGCGTACGACGTGCTCGCGGTGGAGCTGTCGAGCTACCAGCTGCACTGGGCGCCCTCGCTGCGCGCCCACTCGGCCGCCGTCCTCAACCTCGCGCCCGACCACCTCGACTGGCACGGCTCCATGGAGGCGTACGCCGCCGACAAGGGCCGTATCTACGAGGGCAATCAGGTCGCCTGCGTCTACAACGTGGCCGACAAGGCCACCGAGGACCTGGTCGTCGAGGCCGATGTCGAGGAGGGCTGCCGCGCGATCGGCTTCACCCTCGGCACTCCCGGCCCCTCCGAACTCGGCATCGTGGAAGGCCTCCTGGTCGACCGCGCCTTCGTCGAGAACCGGCAGAAGAACGCCCAGGAGCTCGCCGAGGTCGCCGACATCAATCCGCCGGCGCCCCACAACATCGCCAACGCCCTTGCGGCGGCGGCCCTCGCGCGCGCCTACGGCGTCCAGCCCACGGCCGTACGGGAGGGTCTGCGGGCCTTTCGTCCGGACGCGCACCGCATCTCGCACGTCGAGGACGTCGAAGGTGTCGCGTACGTCGACGACTCCAAGGCGACCAACACCCATGCCGCGGAAGCCTCGTTGGCCGCGTACGAGTCCATCGTCTGGATCGCCGGCGGGCTCGCCAAGGGCGCGACCTTCGACGAACTCGTACAGAAGTCGGCAAAGCGACTCCGCGGTGCGGTGCTCATCGGCGCCGACCGCGCGCTGATCGCCGAAGCCCTTGCGCGACACGCGCCGGACGTCCCGGTCGTCGACCTCGAACGGACCGACACTGGGGCGATGTCCGCGGCGGTCCGCGAGGCGGCACGGCTCGCACAGCCGGGGGACACCGTCCTCATGGCGCCGGCCTGTGCCTCGATGGACATGTTCGTGAACTACAACAAGCGTGGCGAGGCGTTCGCGGATGCGGTCCGCGCCCTGGCCGCCGAGACCGCCTAGCCCTGTCCGAGCAACCGCGTCCGGACCCGGGCGCGGCGACGACTGGAGGGGACACGAGATGGGTGCGAGCCGTTCCGGCACAGTGCGGCGGCCCTCGTCGCGACCGCGGCCACGGCCGCGGATGTCAGGCCCCGGCCGTCCGCCGGGCGGCATCGGGCAGCTCAGACGGTTGCACGAGCAGGCCAAGCGGGCCTGGGACCGGCCGCTGACCGCGTACTACCTGATCCTGGGCGGCAGTCTGCTGATCACGACCCTCGGGCTCGTGATGGTCTACTCGGCCTCGCAGATCCAGGCGCTCGAATACTCCCTGTCGCCCTCGTACTTCTTCCGCAAGCAGTTCCTCGCGGCGGTGCTCGGCACGATCCTGCTCGTCGTGGCGATGCGGATGCCGGTACGGCTGCACCGCGCCCTCGCGTATCCGATCCTCGTCGGCAGCGTCTTCCTGATGATCCTCGTGCAGGTGCCGGGGATAGGGCATGCGGTGAACGGCAACCAGAACTGGATCTCGCTCGGCGGCCCGTTCCAGCTGCAGCCCAGTGAGTTCGGCAAGCTGGCGCTCGTCCTGTGGGGCGCGGATCTGCTCGCGCGCAAGGGCGACAAGCAGATGCTCACGCAGTGGAAGCACATGCTGGTGCCGCTCGTTCCGGTGACGTTCATGCTGCTCGGCCTGATCATGCTCGGCGGCGACATGGGCACCGCGATCATTCTCACGGCCATCCTCTTCGGCCTGCTCTGGCTCGCGGGCGCCCCGACCCGGCTCTTCGGCGGTGTGCTCGCGGTCGCGGCCCTGCTCGGCTTCATCCTGATCCGCACCAGCCCGAACCGCATGGCCCGGCTGTCCTGCCTGGGCGAATCGGGTACGGGCCCTGGGGACGCGTGCTGGCAGGCGCTGCACGGAATCTACGCGCTCGCCTCAGGCGGATTCTTCGGTTCCGGTCTCGGAGCGAGTGTGGAAAAATGGGGCCAACTACCCGAACCCCACACGGACTTCATCTTCGCCATCACCGGGGAGGAGCTCGGCCTGGCGGGGACGCTGTCCGTACTCGGTCTCTTCGCGGCTCTAGGCTATGCGGGTATCCGCGTGGCCGGACGCACGGAGGAGCCCTTCGTGAGGTACGCCGCGGGAGGTGTGACCACCTGGATCACGGCCCAGGCCGTGATCAACATCGGTGCGGTGCTCGGCCTGCTGCCGATCGCCGGAGTCCCGCTCCCGCTGTTCTCCTACGGAGGCTCGGCCCTGCTGCCGACCATGTTCGCGATCGGTCTGCTCATCGCGTTCGCGCGCGATGAACCCGCGGCCCGGGCCGCACTTGCCATGAGGTCAGCCGCCTCTGGTAAGAAGCGGTCTGCGGGGAGATGGAACACGATGCGACGGCGCACCAAGGTGCGACCGTCCGGAGAGCGGTGAATTTCGGTGCATGTCGTACTCGCCGGTGGGGGGACCGCCGGCCACATCGAGCCCGCGCTCGCCCTCGCGGACGCCCTGCGCAGGCAGGACCCGACCACGGGCATCACGGCCCTGGGCACGGAGCGCGGACTCGAGACCCGGCTCGTGCCCGAGCGCGGCTATGAACTCGCGCTGATCCCCGCCGTACCGCTCCCGCGCAAGCCCACCCCCGAACTGCTCACGGTCCCGGGCCGCTTGCGCGGCACCATCAAGGCCGCCGAGCAGATCCTGGAGCGCACCAAGGCCGACGCCGTCTGCGGCTTCGGCGGATACGTGGCGCTGCCCGCGTACTTCGCCGCCAAGCGCCTCGGTGTGCCGATCATCGTGCACGAGGCCAACGCGCGCCCCGGTCTGGCCAACAAGATCGGCTCGCGCTACGCCGCGGCCGTCGCGGTCTCCACGCCGGACAGCAAGCTGCGCGGCTCGCGCTACATCGGCATCCCGCTGCGCCGCACCATCGCGACCCTCGACCGCGCCCGGGTGCGCCCCGAGGCCCGCGCCGCCTTCGGACTCAACCCCAACTTGCCCACGCTGCTTGTCTCCGGCGGCTCGCAGGGCGCCCGCCGCCTCAACGAGGTGGTCCAGCAGGCGGCACCGTTCCTGCAGCAGGCGGGCATCCAGATCCTGCACGCGGTCGGCCCGAAGAACGAACTGCCGCAGGTGCAGCAGATGCCGGGGATGCCCCCGTACATCCCGGTACCGTACGTGGACCGGATGGACCTCGCGTACGCCGCGGCCGACATGATGCTCTGCCGCGCGGGCGCGATGACCGTCGCCGAGCTCTCCGCCGTCGGACTCCCGGCCGCCTACGTCCCGCTGCCCATCGGCAACGGCGAACAGCGGCTGAACGCCCAGCCGGTGGTCAAGGCGGGCGGCGGACTCCTCGTCGACGACGCGGAACTGACGCCGGAGTGGGTCCAGCACAATGTGCTGCCCGTCCTCGCCGATCCGCACCGTCTGTACGAGATGTCCCGCGCCGCCTCGGAGTTCGGGCGCAGGGACGCCGACGAACTCCTGGTCGGCATGGTGTACGAGGCGATCGCGGCGCGCCACCGGGCGTGAGGCCGCGACTGGACCGAGCGGCACGCCCCATGGCGTGAGAGAAGGCAGGCGAGCGTGGCCGGACCATCGGCTGTCACCGGCGAACGGCAGCGGTCGGGAACCCCGGCCCGCCCGCCACGGCCGTCCGGCGGCCGCCGGCTTCGGCTTCCCTCGCCCCGCCTGCTGCTCGTCGTCGCGATCCTCGTGACGGTGCTCGGCGGGGGAGTGGTCTGGCTCCTGTACGGCTCGGAGTGGCTGCGCGTGGAACGCGTGACCACGTCCGGGACGCAGGTGCTGACCCCGGACGAGGTCATGAACGCCGCGTCCGTTCCGGTCGGCGCACCCCTGATTTCCGTCGACACCGAGGCGATTGAGGGCCGGCTGCGGCGTCAACTGCCGCGTATCGACTCGGTGGACGTCGTGCGTTCCTGGCCGCGCGGAATCGCGTTGAAAGTGACCGAACGCAAGCCGGTTCTGCTCCTCGAAAAGGGCGCGCAGTTTGTCGAAGTCGACGCCACCGGCGTCCGGTTCGCGACCGTATCGCGCGCGCCGAAGAACGTACCGGTCCTGCAAATGACCGCCGACCGCTCGCCCAGTCTGCAGCGCTTCGGCATCGACCGGCTGCTCGTCGAAGCGGTGGAAGTGGCCCGTGACATCCCGCCCGCGGTGGCCTCTCGTACGAGCATCATGGAAGTGCGTTCATATGACTCCATCTCCTTGGAGTTGAACGACGGGCGCACCGTCGACTGGGGAAGCAGCGAGAAGGGTGAGTCGAAGGCGGCCGCGTTGACCGCGCTGTTGAAAGCGGCCCCGGATGCCGGGCACTTCGATGTGAGCGCCCCCACCTCCCCTGCCGTATCAGGGAGTTGACGCACATAGGTGCTGGCCAGCACCCTGGTTGGTCAGCGCAACGGCTGATCACATAGGGTGAAAAGAAAAACGGGAGGTTCGGCGTGTTCGTTGAACGCGCGCCACTTGTCGACTTAGTGTCCTGTTCGGAAGGGTCAGACAAAGACCAGCAACAGACGCACTGGTAACCCTAAACTTCAGCGTTAGGGTTCGGGTCGGCGCTCGGACCGTCCCAAATTCGGCATCAGTCGTCGCCGCGCACGACCGGCGAGGCGACGCACGTAACTCGAGGCGAGAGGCCTTCGACGTGGCAGCACCGCAGAACTACCTCGCAGTCATCAAAGTCATCGGTGTCGGCGGCGGTGGTGTCAATGCCATCAACCGGATGATCGAGGTCGGTCTCAAGGGTGTCGAGTTCATCGCCATCAACACCGACGCGCAAGCCCTGTTGATGAGCGACGCCGACGTCAAGCTCGACGTCGGCCGTGAACTCACCCGCGGACTCGGCGCCGGCGCCAACCCCGCCGTCGGCCGCAAGGCCGCAGAAGACCACCGCGAGGAGATCGAGGAGGTCCTCAAGGGGGCCGACATGGTCTTCGTCACCGCCGGCGAAGGCGGCGGCACCGGAACCGGCGGCGCACCTGTCGTCGCCAACATCGCCCGTTCGCTCGGTGCCCTCACCATCGGTGTGGTCACCCGGCCGTTCACCTTCGAGGGCCGTCGGCGCGCGAACCAGGCGGAGGACGGCATCGCCGAGCTCCGCGAAGAGGTCGACACCCTCATCGTCATCCCCAACGACCGGCTCCTGTCCATCTCGGACCGTCAGGTCTCCGTCCTCGACGCATTCAAGTCGGCGGACCAGGTCCTGCTCTCCGGTGTCCAGGGCATCACCGACCTCATCACCACGCCCGGTCTGATCAACCTCGACTTCGCGGACGTCAAGTCCGTGATGTCCGAGGCGGGTTCGGCGCTCATGGGCATCGGCTCGGCGCGCGGCGACGACCGCGCGGTGGCCGCCGCGGAGATGGCGATCTCCTCGCCGCTCCTGGAGGCGTCCATCGACGGCGCCCGTGGCGTGCTGCTCTCCATCTCCGGCGGCAGCGACCTCGGTCTCTTCGAGATCAACGAGGCCGCCCAGCTGGTGAGCGAGGCCGCGCACCCCGAGGCCAACATCATCTTCGGCGCGGTCATCGACGACGCGCTCGGTGACGAGGTCCGGGTCACGGTCATCGCGGCCGGCTTCGACGGCGGCCAGCCGCCGGCGAAGCGGGACAACGTGATCGGCGCCTCCTCCACCAAGCGCGAGGAGCCGACCCCGGTACGCCAGGAATCGCGTCCGGCGTTCGGCGGCCTGGGCAGCGTGACCCCGCGGGACGAGCCCTCGGCTCCCGAGCCGGTCGCGGAGGCCAAGCCGGCCGACGCCCCGGCCGCGCCGATCGCCCCGCCGCAGGTCCCGCCGGCCCGTCCCTACCAGGACACCCAGGCCGAGGAGCTGGACGTACCGGACTTCCTGAAGTGACACCGGTACCCATAGCGGCACAGCAGGACCTCGTGAGCGGCGCCCACTTCGCCTTCACCAACCGGTGGGGCGGGGTGAGCGCCGCTCCGTACGAGCAGCTCAATCTGGGCGGGGCGGTCGGCGACGACCCCGAGGCCGTACTCCGCAATCGCGAACTCGTCGCGAAGTCCCTGGGATTCGACCCCGAGCGGGTCGTCTGGATGAACCAGGTGCACGGCAAGGACGTCGCCGTCGTCGACGGCCCCTGGGATTCCGCATCGGAAATCCCTTCCGTGGACGGTGTGGTGAGTGCCCGGCGGGGTCTGGTTCTCGCGGTCCTCACCGCCGACTGCACCCCCGTACTTCTCGCCGATCCCGTCTCCAGTGTCATCGGCGCCGCGCACGCGGGCCGGCCGGGGATGGTGGCCGGGGTGGTGCCGGAGGCCGTCGCGGCAATGGTCGAGCTGGGCGCCGAGCCCGGAAGGATCATCGCCCGCACCGGTCCCGCGGTCTGCGGCCGCTGTTACGAAGTCCCCGACGCGATGCGCGCGGAGGTCGCGGCCGTGGAGCCCGCGGCGTACGCGGAGACCAGCTGGGGAACCCCGGCGGTCGACGTCACGGCAGGGGTGCGGGCGCAGTTGGAGCGGCTCGGCGTGGGCGACTTCGCCGGCTCCGATGTGTGCACCCGGGAATCCGCCGACCACTTCTCGTACCGCCGCGACCGCACCACCGGGCGGCTCGCAAGCTACATCTGGCTGGACTGATACGACATGACGGACCGTAAGGCCGAACTCGCCGCGAATCTGGCGGATGTGGAGAAGCGGATCGCGGCCGCGTGTGCGGCGGCGGGTCGCGATCGCGAAGAAGTGACGCTCATCGTGGTCACGAAGACCTTCCCCGCGAGCGATGCCCGTCTCCTGTGCGAACTCGGCGTACGCCATGTCGCGGAGAACAAGGACCAGGACGCGGCGCCCAAGGCGGCCGCTTGTGCGGACCTTCCGCTGCAGTGGCACTTCGTCGGGCAGCTGCAGACCAACAAGGTCCGTTCCGTGGTGGGTTATGCCGATGTGGTGCAGTCGGTGGACCGGCCGAAGCTGGTCACGGCGCTGTCGTCGGCGGCCGTGCGCGCGGAACGTGAAGTGGGGTGCCTGATCCAGGTCGCGCTCGACGCCGAAGTGGGCGGCCGGGGCGACCGAGGAGGCGTGGCCCCTGACGGAATCGAGGAGTTGGCGGCGCTTGTCGCGGAATCTCCCGGATTGCGGCTCGACGGTCTCATGACCGTGGCTCCACTCGCGGGACCGTACGCCGGTGAACAACTCAAGGCGTTCAAGCGGCTGATGGATTTGTCGACTGACCTGCGCCGCGCTCATCCGGCTGCGAACATGGTCTCGGCAGGGATGAGCGCGGACCTCGAACAGGCCGTAGCGGCAGGGGCGACACATGTACGCGTCGGCACTGCGGTACTCGGAGTCCGACCCCGGCTCGGGTAACGTCGCCAAGAAGTCGGACCACAGCAGAAAATATGGTGATTCTCGCAGATCGGCGGGGATATCCAGTGGATCGTGGGCACTTGGCGGCGCCGGCGTATCCACAGACGAGCGGAGGACTCAGAGCATGGCCGGCGCGATGCGCAAGATGGCGGTCTACCTCGGCCTCGTGGAGGACGACGGTTACGACGGCCGGGGCTTTGACCCCGATGACGAGTTCGAACCCGAGCTGGACCCCGAACCGGAGCGGGACCGCAGGCGGCACGAGCCGTCGCGCGAACTGCACCGGGAGGAACCGGAGCGAAAGGTACAAACTCCCGCACCTCGGGCGCCCCTTTCCTCCTCCGTCCCTGTTGCGGCCGGAGGTTCGAGTGCGCTTTCGGCTGAAATCGGGCGTCCCGCTCGTATTGCCCCCGTGGCATCCATCACACCTGAACGTCAGAGCCTGGAGAAGAACGCACCGGTGATCATGCCCAAGGTTGTCTCCGAGCGGGAGCCGTACCGCATCACGACGTTGCACCCTCGGACCTACAACGAGGCCCGTACCATCGGGGAACACTTCCGTGAGGGCACTCCGGTGATCATGAATCTGACGGAGATGGACGACACCGACGCGAAGCGTCTGGTGGACTTCGCCGCCGGTCTGGTCTTCGGACTGCACGGCAGCATTGAGCGGGTGACGCAGAAGGTGTTCCTGCTGTCTCCTGCTAACGTCGATGTCACGGCGGAGGACAAGGCCCGCATCGCAGAGGGCGGGTTCTTCAACCAGAGCTGAGACGCAGTACCTGAAGAACACGAACAGCACGAGACACAGGGGAGAGGGAAGCGCGAGTCATGAGCGTTGTCTGGAATGTGCTCTATATCGCGTTGACGCTGTTTCTTGTGGTGCTGATCTTCCGGTTGGTCATGGACTACGTCTTCCAGTTCGCCCGCTCATGGCAACCCGGCAAGGCGATGGTGGTCGTTCTGGAGGCCACCTACACTGTCACTGATCCACCGCTCAAGCTTCTGCGGCGGTTCATTCCGCCGCTGCGTCTCGGGGGCGTGGCGCTCGACCTGTCCTTCTTCGTGCTGATGATCATCGTCTACATCCTGATCTCCGTTGTGAGCCGGCTGTGAGCACGATGTCTATTACGGTCTTGCCGAATGCCGACGACTACGTTGAGGTGAAGAGATGCCGTTGACCCCCGAGGACGTGCGGAACAAGCAGTTCACGACCGTCCGCCTCCGAGAAGGCTATGACGAGGACGAGGTTGATGCCTTCCTCGACGAGGTCGAGTCCGAACTGACCCGCCTGCTCCGCGAGAACGAGGACCTGCGCGCCAAGCTGGCCGCCGCGACGCGTGCCGCCGCGCAGAACCAACAGCAGGGCATGCGCAAGCCCCCGGAGCCGCAGGACCAGCGTGGTCCCGGTGCCCCCGTGCCTGCCGGCATATCGGGCCCGCCGCAGCAGATGGGCGGCCCCATGGGCGGTCCGCCGCAGCTGCCGAGCGGTGCCCCGCAGCTTCCGGCCGGCCCCAGCGGACACGGTCCGCAGGGTGGCCACGGCCCGCAGGGTCCCGGCCCGATGCAGGGCGGCCCCATGGGCGGTCCGATGGGCGGCCCCATGGGCAACCACGGTCCGCAGATGCCGCAGCCCGGTCAGGGTCCCGGCGGCGACAGCGCCGCGCGCGTGCTCTCGCTCGCGCAGCAGACCGCCGACCAGGCGATCGCGGAGGCCCGTTCCGAGGCCAACAAGATCGTGGGCGAGGCGCGTTCGCGTGCCGAGGGCCTCGAGCGCGACGCCCGTGCCAAGGCCGACGCCCTGGAGCGGGACGCGCAGGAGAAGCACCGCGTCGCGATGGGCTCCCTGGAGTCCGCCCGCGCCACGCTGGAGCGCAAGGTCGAGGACCTGCGCGGCTTCGAGCGCGAGTACCGCACGCGTCTGAAGTCCTACCTGGAGTCGCAGCTGCGCCAGCTGGAGACGCAGGCCGACGACTCGCTGGCTCCGCCGCGGACCCCGGCGACCGCTTCGCTGCCGCCGTCGCCCTCGATGCAGCCGGCCGGTGCGGGTGCGCCCTCCATGGGCGGCCACACCATGGGCGGCAACCAGTCGATGGGCGGCCAGCAGTCCATGGCCGGTGCGCCTTCGTACGGTGGCCAGCAGCAGATGTCGCCCGCGATGACCCAGCCGATGGCGCCGGTGCGGCCGCAGGCTCCGCAGCCGATGCAGCAGGCGCCCTCGCCGATGCGCGGGTTCCTCATCGACGAGGACGACAACTGACGGGTTCTGCGCGCGGGTTGCGCGTGTAGCCGTCGGCGGCTTGTAGGGCCGGGCCCCGGGGATTCCCCGGGGCCCGGCCCTTTTGTATGCCTGGCGGTGGCCAGGTGTGCGGCGGCACACAACGCCGAAGGCCCGCCTTCACCTGGATCCACTGGATCGGGTGGGGCGGGCCTTCGGGTTGCCGGCGTGGTGGGGCCTTGGCGGTTGCCAAGGCCCCACCGGCTGCTTACGACTGCGTCTTGCGGAGGCGGAAGGTGAGGCCCAGGGCCTCGTCCGTGAACGTCTCGCCGTACGAGTCGTCCGCATCGCCCCGGGCGTAGTCCACGGCGAGGACCTCGTCCGCGATGAGTTCGGCGTGCTCGGTGAGTGCCTCGGTCAGTGCGGGGTCCGTGGACGTCCAGCGCACCGCGATGCGGTCCGCGACGTCGAAGCCGCTGTTCTTGCGGGCCTCCTGGATCAGCCGGATCGCGTCACGGGCCAGGCCCGCACGGCGCAGTTCCTCGCTGATCTCCAGGTCGAGGGCGACCGTGGCACCGGCCTCCGAGGCGACCGACCAGCCCTCGCGCGGGGTCTCCATGATGAAGACCTCCTCGGGGGTCAGGGTGACCGTCTCGCCGTTGACCTCGACCGTGGCCGTGCCCTCGCGCAGCGCCAGGGACAGCGCCGCGGCGTCCGCGTTCGCGACGGCCTTGGCCACGTCCTGGACGCCCTTGCCGAAGCGCTTGCCGAGCGCGCGGAAGTTGGCCTTGGCGGTGGTGTCGACCAGCGAGCCGCCGACCTCGCTCAGGGACGCGAGGGACTGGACGTTGAGCTCCTCGGTGATCTGCGCGCGCAGTTCCTCGCCGAGCTGCTCGAAGCCGACCGCGGCGATCAGCGCACGGGACAGCGGCTGGCGGGTCTTCACACCCGACTCGGCGCGGGTCGCGCGGCCGAGCTCCACCAGACGGCGGGCCAGTGTCATCTGCGCGGAAAGGGACGGGTCCACAAGGGACTTGTCCGCCTCCGGCCAGGTGGACAGGTGCACCGACTCCGGGGCGCCGGGCGTCACGGGCACGACCAGGTCCTGCCAGACCCGCTCGGTGATGAACGGGGTCAGCGGGGCCATCAGGCGCGTGACCGTCTCGACGACCTCGTGCAGCGTGCGCAGCGCGGCCTTGTCGCCCTGCCAGAAGCGGCGGCGCGAGCGGCGCACGTACCAGTTGGAGAGATCGTCGACGAAGGACGACAGGAGCTTGCCGGCCCGCTGGGTGTCGTACGCCTCCATGGCCTCGGTGGTCTGCTCGACGAGCGCGTTGAGCTCGGAGAGCAACCAGCGGTCGAGGAGCGGGCGTTCGGCCGCGGCCGGGTCGGCGTCGCTCGGCGCCCACTTCGACGTACGGGCGTACAGGGCCTGGAAGGCGACCGTGTTCCAGTACGTGAGGAGGGTCTTGCGGACGACCTCCTGGATCGTGCCGTGGCCCACGCGGCGCGCGGCCCACGGGGAGCCGCCGGCCGCCATGAACCAGCGCACCGCGTCGGCGCCGTGCTGGTCCATGAGCGGGATGGGCTCCAGGGTGTTGCCCAGGTGCTTGGACATCTTGCGGCCGTCCTCGGCGAGGATGTGGCCGAGGCAGACCACGTTCTCGTAGGACGACTTGTCGAAGACCAGGGTGCCGACGGCCATCAGCGTGTAGAACCAGCCGCGGGTCTGGTCGATGGCCTCCGAGATGAACTGCGCCGGGTAGCGCGACTCGAAGAGCTCCTTGTTCTTGTGCGGGTAGCCCCACTGCGCGAACGGCATCGAGCCCGAGTCGTACCAGGCGTCGATGACCTCCGGCACGCGCACCGCTTCGAGGGAGCAGCCCTCGTGGGTGCAGGTGAAGGTGACCTTGTCGATGAACGGGCGGTGCGGGTCCAGGTTCGACTGGTCGGTGCCGGTCAGCTCGGAGAGCTCGGCCAGGGAGCCGACGCAGGTGAGGTGGCTGTCCTCGCAGCGCCAGATCGGCAGCGGGGTGCCCCAGTAGCGGTTGCGGGACAGGGCCCAGTCGATGTTGTTGTTCAGCCAGTCACCGAAGCGGCCGTGCTTGACCGACTCCGGGAACCAGTTGGTCTTCTCGTTCTCCTCGAGGAGACGGTCCTTGACCGCGGTGGTGCGGATGTACCAGGAGGGCTGCGCGTAGTACAGCAGCGCGGTGTGGCAGCGCCAGCAGTGCGGGTAGCTGTGCTCGTACGGGATGTGCTTGAAGAGCAGGCCGCGCTCCTGCAGATCCGCGGTGAGCTTCTCGTCGGCCTTCTTGAAGAAGACACCGCCGACCATCGGGACCTCGGGCGCGAACGTGCCGTCGGGCAGCACCGGGTTCACGACGGGGAGCTCGTACGCCTTGCAGACCAGGAGGTCGTCGGCGCCGAACGCGGGGGACTGGTGGACCAGACCCGTACCGTCCTCGGTCGTCACGTACTCGGCGTTGACCACGAAGTGGGCCTTGGCCGGGAACTCCACCAGCTCGAACGGACGTTGGTAGTTCCAGCGCTCCATTTCGGCGCCCGTGAAGGTCTGGCCGGTGGCCTCCCAGCCCTCGCCGAGGGCCTTCGCGAGCAGCGGCTCGGCGACCACGAGCTTCTCGGTGCCGTTCGTCGCCACGACATAGGTGACGTCGGGGTGCGCGGCGACGGCCGTGTTGGACACCAGGGTCCAGGGCGTCGTCGTCCAGACCAGGAGCGCGGCTTCGCCCGCCAGAGGCCCGGAGGTGAGGGGGAAACGGACGAAGACCGACGGGTCGACGACCGTCTCGTAGCCCTGCGCGAGCTCGTGGTCCGACAGACCCGTGCCGCAGCGCGGGCACCAGGGGGCCACGCGGTGGTCCTGGACCAGGAGATCCTTGTTGAAGATCTCCTTGAGCGACCACCACACGGACTCCACGTACTCGGGGTCCATCGTGCGGTAGGCGTCGTCGAGGTCGACCCAGTAGCCCATGCGGGTCGTCAGGTCGGTGAAGGCGTCGGTGTGCCGGGTCACGGACTCACGGCACTTGGCGTTGAACTCGGCGATGCCGTACGCCTCGATGTCCTTCTTGCCGTTGAAGCCGAGCTCCTTCTCGACGGCGAGCTCGACGGGCAGGCCGTGGCAGTCCCAGCCGGCCTTGCGGCCGACGTGGTAACCGCGCATCGTGCGGAAGCGCGGGAAGACGTCCTTGAAGACGCGGGCCTCGATGTGGTGGGCGCCCGGCATGCCGTTGGCCGTCGGCGGGCCCTCGTAGAACACCCACTCGGGGCGTCCCTCGGTCTGCTCGAGGCTCTTCGCGAAGATCTTCTGCTCGCGCCAGAAGTCGAGCACCGCGTGCTCGAGGGCGGGCAGGTCGACCTGGGCGGGTACCTGCTGGTACTGCGTCATCTGTCGTCCTCCGGCGGATGTGCTGCCTTCCGTCGGAGGGACGAGTGCCTGCAGCTCCTGGCGCAGGGCTCCCGCGGTACCACCCTCCTTGGCTCCCCGGCCGCTGCCGGTGAGCCCCCTCATTGGGGCGCGACGCCGGGTCTACTGGCTCTCTGTCCTCGAGAGCGTTCTTCCGGCGGCTCCGGGGTGATCTTCACGCTCGCGCTCGCCCCCGGGCTCACACCGTCCCCGGGTCGCTCTGGGCTGCGTACGGACGCTACTCGTCCCCATCGATGCCTTTTCGCTGCGCCCAGTGTACGGCGCCGGGCGGGGCTCGGCCGACCGGTTTTCGGGCGCGGAACGGGATCTGCGGGGCGGGCCCCGGGTGGGAGGGGAGTGACCCGAATGGCCACTCGGTGCCTTCTGGGGATCCGGCCGGAGCCGAGTCGCGGATTACCGGGCGGGGAGCTGGGCACAACCGATGCAGACCCGTCGCGTGCACGTCGCGGGGCGGGTGGATCGGGCGGCGTGCCCCGTTGCCGCGGGCCTGGAGTCGATTTATCGTCCCAGCACGATTCGCGAGCAAGATCACAATATGTGAAGGGGCCGCGGCCATGGTGGCGAAAGAGACCGCCGAACAGCACTCGGCGTCGAGCAGATCCACTTCCGCGGCAAAGGACGTGAGCGGAAAGAAGTCGACCGCTGCTGCGGCACCTCGTACGGACAAGGCGGTGAAGCCGGAGAAGGCCGTGAAGTCGACCGCGACGGCGAAGAAGACCACGGCGAAGAAGGCCGCCGTGAAGACGACGGCCGCGGCGAAGAAGGCCGCCGTGAAGACGACGGCCGCGGCCAAGAAGGCGGCCGCGAAGAAGAGCACCTCGCAGGAAGGTGCCGCGGAAAAGGGCACCACGCAGGAGGGCGCCGCGGAGAAGACCGCGGCGAAGGCTCCTGCGAAGAAGGCTCCGGTCAAGAAGGCCGTGGCCGAGCAGGCCCCGGCGAAGAAGGCCGTGGCCAAGAAGGCAGCGGTGAAGAAGACGCCGGCCAAGAAGGCGGCGGCCAGCAAGGCGCAGAGCAAGCCGGACAGCAGCGAACAGGCCGCGAAGCAGACGGGAGCCAGGTCGGTGAGTGCGAAGAAGGCTGTGAAGACGGTCGAGACGGTCGCTTCGGGCAAGGGTGGGGGTGCGGTGCCCAAGGCGCGCGGCGTCGCGGCCGAGCCCGGTGAGCTCGCCGTACGTCCCGGTGAGGACCCGTGGACTCCCGAGGAGGTGACCGAGGCGCGGACCGAGCTGCAGACGGAGATCCTGCGGCTGCGCGCCGAGATCGCGTCCTCCGAGGAGGCGCTCGCCGGTCTGATGCGCGACTCGGGCGACGGGGCCGGCGACGACCAGGCCGACACCGGCACGAAGAACATCACGCGCGAGCACGAGATGGCGCTCGCCAACAACGCCCGCGAGATGCTGGAGCAGAGCGAGCGGGCTCTCGACCGCCTGGACGCGGGGACGTACGGCCTGTGCGAGAACTGCGGGAACCCGATCGGCAAGGCGCGTATGCAGGCCTTCCCGCGGGCGACCCTGTGCGTGGAGTGCAAGCAGAAGCAGGAACGGCGCCACTGAGTCTCGGACGCAGTACGCATGTGTCGTACCCTCGTGCTCAGTCAGGCATCTAGGTTGAGGGACTCACGTGGCAGAGGCGGAGAGCATCATCGGTACGCCGGATGTTGAGGGTGCGGAGCCGGAGCAGGATCCGCAGGCCGAGTCGGTCCCCGGGGGCGAGCAGGCACCGAAGGGGCGCCGCAGGATCGTGGCGCTCTTCGCGGTCGCCGCGGTCGCCTATGCGCTCGATCTGATCAGCAAGATGATCGTGGTCGCCAAGCTCGAGCACCACGAGCCGATCGAGATCATCGGGGACTGGCTGCGCTTCGAGGCGATCCGGAACGCGGGTGCGGCCTTCGGCATCGGTGAGGCCTTCACCGTGATCTTCACCTTCATCGCCGCGGCGGTGGTCGTGGTGATCGCGCGGCTCGCCCGCAAGCTCTACAGCCTGCCCTGGGCCATCGCGCTCGGTCTGCTGCTCGGCGGTGCCTTCGGCAATCTGACGGACCGCATCTTCCGTGCCCCCGGCGTTTTCGAGGGCCATGTCGTGGACTTCATCGCGCCCAAGAACTTCGCCGTGTTCAACCTGGCGGACTCGGCAATCGTGTGCGGCGGCATCCTGATCGTGATCCTGTCCTTCAGGGGCCTGGACCCGGACGGGACCGTACACAAGGACTGAGGGCCTGAAGCCCCACGAGCACTGAGGGCCTGAGGCTTCCAGAGCACCGGCGGACCGCCGCGGACGAACTGTCCGCGGCGGTCCGTCATACTTTCCAGGTGAGCACACACCCCGAGATCCGCAGTCTGCCCGTACCTGACGGCCTGGAGGGCGAGCGCGTCGACGCTGCCATCTCCCGGATGTTCGGCTTCTCCCGCACCAAGGCGGCCGAGCTGGCTGCTGCCGGAAAGGTGCAGGTCGACGGGGCTGTGGTCGGGAAGTCCGAGCGGGTGCACGGGGGCGCCTGGCTCGAGGTCGAGATGCCGCAGGCGCCCGCGCCCGTACAGATCGTGGCCGAGCCCGTCGAGGGCATGGAGATCGCTTACGACGACGACGACATCGTCGTGATCGTGAAGCCGGTGGGCGTGGCCGCGCACCCCTCGCCGGGCTGGACCGGGACCACCGTGATCGGCGGCCTCGCGGCGGCCGGCTACCGGATCTCCACGTCCGGTGCGGCCGAGCGGCAGGGCGTGGTGCACCGGCTCGACGTCGGTACGTCCGGTCTGATGGTGGTCGCCAAGTCGGAGCGTGCGTACACCTCGCTGAAGCGGCAGTTCAAGGAGCGGGTGCCGGAGAAGCGGTACCACACGCTGGTGCAGGGGCACCCGGACCCGCTGAGCGGCACGATCGACGCCCCCATCGGGCGCCACCCGCAGCACGACTACAAGTGGGCCGTCACCGCCGACGGCAAGCCGTCCGTGACGCACTACGACCTGATCGAGGCGTACCGGTCGGCCTCGCTGCTCGACGTGAAGCTGGAGACCGGGCGTACGCATCAGATCCGGGTCCATATGTCGGCTCATCGACACCCCTGTGTCGGCGACCTGACGTACGGCGCCGATCCCACGCTCGCGAAGCGGCTGGGGCTCACGCGGCAGTGGCTGCACGCGGTGAAGCTCGGGTTCGAGCACCCGGGGGACGGGCGCTGGGTCGAGTTCGAGAGCGAGTACCCGGCCGATCTGCAGAAGGCGCTGGACCTGATCGCGGCGGAGACGTACGGGTGAGCGGGTCCTGGGTGCTCGGGGTCTCGGAGACCCCCTTTCTCGTACGGGAAGCGGTGAGCGACGAGGACCGCGCGGCCTGTTTCGCCGTGCGCAAGGAGGTCTTCGTCGCCGAGCAGGGTGTGGCCGAGGAAATCGAGTACGACGAGTACGACGCCTCCGCCGTGCATGTGCTCGCGGTGCGGGCCGAGGACGGGGTGGCGCTCGGGACCGGGCGGCTGCTGTTCGGGGACGCCGGGCTCGCCAAGACGGGCGACGCCTCGGTGGGGTCGCTCGGGCGGCTCGCCGTGGCGAAGGCCGCGCGGGGGCTCGGGGTCGGGATCGCGCTCGTGCGGGCCATCGAGGAGTGTGCGGCAGCGCGGGGTCTTTCCGCGGTGGATCTGCATGCGCAGACGCATGCGCTGGGCTTCTATGAGCGGCTCGGGTACGAGGCGTACGGGCCGGAGTTCCTTGATGCGGGGATTCCGCATCGGGGGATGCGGCGGGTGTTGGGGGAGTAGGGCTGCGCTGTCGGACGGCTCGTCGTGGGGCCCGAGGGTAATGTCCGGTTTGCGTGGCACTCTTGAGAGCACGTGATCTTGGCGTGTGACCGGAGGGCCCCGTGGAACAGTTGGCGCTGCTTTTCGTGCTGTTGCTCGGGGCCGTGGTCAGTGTGCCGGTCGGGGAGCGGCTGAAGCTGCCGGCGCCCGTGCTGATGACGCTCGCCGGGATCGTGCTCGCGCTGATTCCGTTCGTGCCGAACGTCGAGATCAACCCCGATTACATCCTGCCGCTGGTGCTGCCGCCGCTGCTGTACGCCTCCGTGCAGCGCACCTCCTGGCGGCAGTTCGCGGCCAATGTGCGGCCCATTCTGCTGCTCGCCGTCGCCCTGGTGTTCGTGACGACCGTGGCCGTCGCCGCCGTGGCCAACGCCCTCGTGCCGGGGCTGCCGATCGCCGCCGCCGTCGCCCTCGGTGCGCTGGTCGCACCGCCCGACCCCGTCGCGGCGACCGCGGTCGCCGGCCAACTCGGGCTGCCGCGACGGCTTGTGTCGATCCTGGAGGGCGAGGGGCTCTTCAACGACGTGACGGCGATCGTGCTCTACCACGTGGCGATCGCCGCCGCCGTGAGCGGAACCTTCTCGCTGCCGCAGGCCGTGCTCGACCTGGTGCTCTCGGCGGTCGTCGCCATCGTGGTCGGTGTGGCCATCGGCTGGGCCACGAACAAGCTCATCGGGCTGCTCGGGGACGCGACGCTCCAGGTCGGTCTCACGCTCCTCGTGCCGTTCGTCTCCTACCTCGCGGCCGAGGAGATGAAGGGCTCGGGGGTGCTCGCCGTGCTCGTCACCGCGCTCTTCGTCGCCGAGTACGCCGCCGACGCCGACGATGTCATGGGGCGGCTGGTCAACCGGAGTTTCTGGGAGATCGTCGACACCCTGGTCACCGGGATCGCCTTCGGGCTCATCGGGCTCGAACTGCACAACGCCATCAGCGCCGCATCCGGCCGCTGGGTCGAGTGGAGCGGCTGGGCCGCGGCGGTGGTCGGAGTCGTCGTGTTCCTCCGGCTGTTGTGGCTGCTCCCGGCCACCTGGCTCGCCAAACGGCTGCACGACCGCAGGGATTACGAGGAGGAGATCCCGGTCAGCTGGCGCGAGACCGTCGTCATGTGGTGGTCGGGCATGCGGGGCGTGGCCTCGGTCGCGCTGGCCCTTGCCGTGCCGTTGACCATGGACGACGGATCGCCGTTCCCTGGCCGGGACCAGATCGTGTTCATCGCGTTCGGGGTCATCATGGTCACCCTCGTCGTCCAGGGTCTGACGCTGCCCTGGCTGGTGCGCCGGCTCGGCGTCGAGGCGGACGCGGAGGCCGAGGACGCCTTCGAGCGGGAGCTCGCGCTGCGGGCCACGAAGGCGGCGAAGGCACGGCTCAAGGAGATCGAGGCCGTCGAGGAGCTGTCTCAGGAGTCGATGGATCAGCTGATGCGTGCCGCCCTCGACATCGGGATGCGCATCAACCCGGACATGCTCGACGACAACCGCAAGGAACACTTGGCCGAGCGCGCCGCCAAGATGAAGCGGATGCGCTCCATCCGGGGCGAGATGATGTCGGCCGCCCGGCACGAGGTGCTCTCCGCACGCAGCGAACCCGGTGCCGATCCGGAGATCGTGGACCGGGTGCTTCGCCATCTGGATGTGCGCAGTCTGCGCTGAGCTCCGTCTTTTCCGGGCGGCGCGGCCGTGAGCCTTCGTACGATCTCCGTATGACGCGCAATGTGGTGATCAGCGGTGGTGGTACGGGGATCGGGCTCGCGGCCGCGCGGGCCTTCGCGGCGGACGGGGACCGGGTGCTGCTGCTCGGACGGCGACGTGAGGTCCTGGAGAAGGCCCAGGTGCCCGGCTCCGTGACGTATGCGGCGGATCTGGCGGAGCCCGAAGAGGTGCGGGGAGTACGGGAGTTCGTGGCCGCGGAGCTCGGCGGCCGGGTCGATGTGCTCATCCACAGCGCGGGCGGCAATGGCGGACTCGAGCCCGGGGCGGAGTCGGACGATCCGCTCGACGCGGTCGCCCACGCCTGGACGGTCAACTTCCGGATCAACGTCCTGACGGCCGCGCTGCTCACCGAGGCCCTGCGCGAGCAGCTCGTCTCGCCCGGCGGCCGGGTGCTGTTCCTCAGCTCCATCGCCGCCTACCGGGGCTCGGGCTCGGGCGCGTACGCCGCGGCGAAGGCCGCGCTCCACCCGTACGCCCATGACCTGGCCCGTGACCTCGGGCCGCGCGGGATCACCGTGAACCTGGTGGCGCCCGGCTATGTCGAGGACACCGAGTTCTTCGGTGCCGGGATGCCCGAGGAGCGGCGGGCCGCGCGGATCGCGGAGACCTCCACCGGGCGCCCGGGCACGCCAGCGGACATCGCGGGGACCCTGCACTGGTTGGCGTCGCCCGGGGCCGGTCACATCACCTCGCAGGTGATCCAGGTCAACGGCGGGGCAGAGCGCGGGCATTGAGCTCCGAGGGGCTTTCCCCCGGGCCCGTGCCCCTGCCCGCGCCCGCTACCCGCGCCCGGTCCTGGGCGCCGTGCCGTCGGCCGACGAGTGGTCCACGGCGCCGTTCGGCGGCGTGGCGAGGGACGTCATGATGCGCGGCAGCGCGTACGGGTGGTGGTCGGCGAGCCAGCCGACGAGCTGTTCGCGGACCGTCACCCGTACCGTCCAGATGTCGTCCGCGTCCTTGGCCGTGGCCAGGGCGCGGACCTGGATCGTGGACGGGGTGGTGTCGGTGACCGCGAGGCCCCAGTCGCGGCCGTCCCAGGCCGGGCATTCGCGCAGGATGTCGTGGAGCTTCTCGCGCATCTTGGCGACGGGCGCCGAGTGGTCGAGGTGGAAGAAGACCGTTCCGGTCATCTGGGCGCCACCGCGTGACCAGTTCTCGAAGGGCTTCGAGGTGAAGTACGAGACCGGCATGGTGATCCGGCGCTCGTCCCAGGTCCGTACGGTCAGGAAGGTCAGCGTGATCTCGTCGACCGTGCCCCACTCGCCGTCCACCACCACGGTGTCGCCGAGGCGCACCATGTCGCCGAACGCGATCTGGAAACCGGCGAAGAGATTGCCGAGCGTGGACTGGGCGGCGATGCCCGCGACGATGCCGAGCACACCGGCCGAGGCCAGCATCGATGTGCCGACCGTGCGCATCGCGGGGAGGGTGAGCAGCATCGCGGCGACCGCCACGACGCCCACCACCGCGGTGACCACGCGCATGATCAGGGACACCTGGGTACGGACCCGGCGGAGCCTGGCCGGGTCGTGGCTGCGCGACGCATAGTGCGCGTAGCTCGACTCGACGACGGCCGCGGCGATCCGCACCACCAGCCAGGCGCAGGCTCCGATCAGGAGCAGGCTGAGCACACGGCCGATGCCCGCGGACTGTTTCTCGAATACTTCGGCTTGTTCGTAGAACCCCCTCAACAAGGCCAGGAGCAGCACGCATTGCAGCGGCAGCCGGCAACGGCGCAGCAGCCCCCACAGCGGAGTCTCCGTGTGGCGGGCGTCGGTACGGCGCAGGAGGCGGTCGACAAGCCAGCCGATGGCCAGCGTGATGACGACCGCGGCGCCGATCACGATCAACGGACGCAGCACGTTCTCCATGCCTCCGAGGGTAGGTGGCACGATGGCCACATGAACATCATGCTTTTCCATTCGGTCTACGGCCTGCGTCCCGCTGTACACCAAGCCGCCGACCGGCTGAGGGCTGCCGGGCATGAGGTGCAGGTACCCGATCTTTACGAGGGCAAGACCGCCGGGAACGTCGAGGACGCCAGGAAGATCCAGGACGAGATCGGCACGGACGAGCTGCTGCGCAGGGCCGTCGCCGCCTCGGCGCCGTATTCCGACAGCGGTCTCGTGTACGCGGGGTTCTCGCTCGGTGCCGCGCTCGCGCAGAATGTCGCGCTCGCCGACGACAAGGCACGCGGCCTGCTTCTGCTGCACGGCACGTCGGACATCGCCGACGACGCCTCCGCCGATGATCTGCCGGTGCAGCTGCATGTGGCCGACCCCGATGCCTTCGAGCCGGAGGACTGGCAGAACGCCTGGTACCTGCGGATGCGCCGGGCGGGCGCCGATGTCGAGGTCTTCCGCTACCGGGGTGCCGGGCACCTGTACACGGACCCGGACCTTCCCGACTACGACGCCGAGGCGGCGGAGCAGACCTGGCAGACGGCGCTCGGGTTCCTCGGGACGCTTTAGCCACTCGGTCGTTCCGGACCCTGCTCCGGCCGCCCTAGTCGCGTCGGCAGGTGCCCGTCGGTGCGGTGGCCGGTGGGTAGCACAGGAGGTCCAGGTCCGCCGGGTAGGTGCTGATGTAGCGGCCGACGCACTGGTTCTTGTCCACAAGGTCCCGCTCGGCGCAGTACGACAGCGCGGCGTTGCCGTCGGGGAACGGTCCGGCGTAGTAGACCCAGAATCCCGGCCTCAGCGAGGCGTAGTCGTCGCTGAGCACGTACTTCGTGTCCGGTACGTCCTGTTGCAGCGTCGCCAGTCGCGCGTCGCGTGTCGCCTCGCCGCTCGAGGTCGGCTCGGAGTACAGCATCGCGACCCAGCGCCCCGAGGCGGGGATGGGGTCGGCGCCCGGCGAGGGGGCGGCGCTGGTGGGCGGTGCGGTGGAGTCCCCGCGGGCGGGGGGCTGTGTCGTGCCCGCACCTCGGTCCTTGTTCTGGTCGCCGCTGTTGCCGCGCAGCGTGACCACCAGCGCCGTGGCCGCCACGGCGACGGCCACGGCGGCCGCGATCACCGGCGTACGACGACGGGGGCGCCGCCGCGGCGCGGGCGCCACCGCGGTGGGTGCGACCGGCCGCGGGCTGTCGGTACGCGTGCCCGGCAGCGGGGGTGAGCCGACCGCCTGGGTCCTGGCTTGTGGCACGTGTGGAGAACGCCCGGCTTCGATCTCGGCCAGCATCGCGTCGAGCCGCGCCGCGTCGGGCCGTGCCGCCGGGTCCCGTACGAGCAGGGTTTCGAGTACGGGGGTCAGCGGGCCCGAACGCAGCGGCGGCACCGGCTCGTCCAGGACGGCGGCGAGCGTGGCCAGCGGTGTGGCCCGGCGCAGCGGGGAGACGCCCTCCGCCGCCACGTACAGGACGATGCCGAGGGACCACAGGTCGGAGGCCGGGTCGCCGTCCGTGCCGCGGATCCGCTCCGGGGCCATGAACTCGGGCGAACCGACCATCTCGCCGGTCTGGGTGAGGGAGGTGGAGCCCTGGAGCGCGGCGATGCCGAAGTCGGTGAGCACCGCGCTGCCGTCCTCGCGCAGCATCACATTGGCGGGCTTCACGTCGCGGTGCTGGATTCCGGCCGCGTGGGCGGCGCGCAGCGCGGACAGCACCTCGCGGCCGATGCGGGCGGTCTCGGCGGGCGGCAGCGGGCCCGCGGCAAGGCGGTCCTGCAGCGTCCTGCCGGGCAGCAGCTCCATCACGATCCAGGGGTGCACGTGCCCGCCGGGCTCCAGGATCTGGTGGATCGTGACCACGTGCGGATGGCTGATCCGCGCGAGAGCCCGCGCCTCCCGCAGGGCCCGCTCGCGCAGCACGGTGTTGCGCTCGATGAACGCCGGGTCCACATGGCGGACCTCCTTCAGCGCCACCTCGCGGTCGAGGGCGGTGTCGCGGGCGCGCCAGACCGTGCCCATGCCGCCGCTGCCGAGCCGTTCGATGAGCTCGAAGCGGCCGTCGATCATCTCGCCTGGCGCACCCATGCCGCCGTTCCCCCTCCACCCCGTCTGTCGCAGCTCAGAGTAGAGGGGGACGCCTGCGCGTGTGCGGTGGGCTGCATCACGCCGGGTGCGAGCGGGGGAGCATCACGCGCGGTGCGAGCCGGGACGTGTCACGCGCGGTAGGCGGCCCAGCTGTCCTGCATGCGCTTGGCCTGGCCCGCGGTGAACTGGTACATGCAGTTGTCGTACGTGTAGTCCATGAAGTTGTGGATCGGGTCCACGCCCGCCTTGCGGGCGCAGGTGTCACGGCCCTCGGGGCACTCGTAGGCCGGGCTCTTCTCGGCGGCGGTGTCCTCGACGTAGTCGCCGTTGCCGTTACAGCCGCCCTGGAACGTGTGGTACAGCCCCATCCAGTGGCCGACCTCGTGGGTGGCGGTGTCGCCCTCGTTGTAGTTGGCGGCCGAGCCGCCCGGCAGCGAGGAGTCGAGCACGACGACGCCGTCGTCGGACGGGTTGGAGTTGTACGAGGACGGGAAGGTGGCCCAGCCGAGGAGACCGCCGCCGAGCTTGGCGGTGTAGAAGTTCAGGGCGTTCGCGCCGCCCTGGCGCAGCGAGGACTTCATCGCCTTCTCGGCGGTGGAGCCCGGCTGGATGCCGTTGTACCAGGAGGCGTTGTCGGTGTAGTCCGTGCCGGCCAGCGTGAACTGGAAGCCGGAGTCGGCGTTCCCGGTGCCCTGGCCGCCGAAGCCGGCGTTCAGTACGTCCATCTGCTTCGCGATGTCGGTGGCCGTGAGCTTGCCGGTGGCGCCGTCGTGGACGACGTGGAAGTACACGGGGATCGTGGCCGCCGCGGCCGTGGTGCGCTGACCGCTAGCGCGCAGCCGGTCGAGTCTCTGCTGCAGATCGGCGTCCATGGCCTTGGCCTTGGTCGCGCTGATCTCGTTGGGCTCGTTCGCGTGCGAGGCGCCGGCCTTGGTCTCCCGTGCGGAGCTCACGGTGGTCTCGTCGCATTCCTGCGCCGAAGGCGTGGCACCCGCGGCGACGGCTCCGCCCGGGGCGGAGAGCGGGGCCAGCATCAGGGTTCCGGCCACCAGGGCGGTGGACAGCAGCCGTCCCCGTGTACGGCGGGATATACGGGCAAGAGCCGACATGACGGTCTCCTCGTGGGGGCGAACGGCGAGGGACTTCCTCGCCGCCGCCGGGAGATTACGTGGCCATGTCAGATCTTGAGGAGCTTGGATCAAGTCCAATGGATCGTGCGGCGAATCGGGTCAAGCGGGAGAAAAACTCCTGTGCTGTCCGAGGTTTGAGATGCGGACGCAACAAGAGGAGTCACCGGGGCGGGTGGTGTGTCCGGGTTCGGGGTCCGGGACACACCACCTGCAGTGACGGTGTGATCTTCCGGTAACACGCGCTGTGATGGCCGGAATTCGACGGTGCGGAGGCTAGGCCACCGGCTTGTCCACTCGCTCGGCCTTCTGCGTGCCGCTCGCCGTGCGGTACGAACGCGCCCACCGCGCCGTCGCGTTGAGGTCGGTCTTGTCGGACAGGACGTAGTAGTCCATCTGCGTCCGCGCGGCCGTCACGTCGAGCACGCTGTAGCCGTGGCTGTCCATGTCGAGCCACTTCACATGGCGGTTGGCCGCCTTGATCGCACCGGCCGCGACGAGCGAGACCGTGTGCGGGGCGACGCCGAGGATGTCGTCTATGTTGTCCGAGGTCACCGACGTGACCACGAACTCGGTCGCGGCGGACCGCGAGAACGGGTACGTGGCGGCCTTCAGGGGTACGTCGTTGGCCCAGGCCATGTGGATGTCGCCGGCCAGGAAGACGGTGTCCTTGATCCCCTGGTCCGTGAGATGCGCGAGCAGTTCACGGCGGTCGTCGGTGTAGCCGTCCCACTGGTCCACATTGACCGCGAGGCCCTCCTTGGGCAGGCCGAGCAACTCCGCGAGCGGGCCGAGCAGATGGGCCGGTACGGACCCGAAGGCCACCGGCGAGATCATCACCGAGGTGCCGACCAGCTTCCACTGCGCCTGCGAACGGCTGAGTCCCTCCTTCAGCCAGTCCAGCTGGGCGCGGCCGGTGATCGTGCGGTTGGGGTCGTCCACCTTGCCGCTGCCGATGCCCGCCTGCTGGTCGCGGAAGGAGCGCAGATCGAGCAGATGCAGATCCGCGAGCCTGCCGTAACGGATCCGGCGGTAGACCGTCCCCTCGGTGGCCGGCCGCACCGGCATCCACTCGAAGTAGGCCTGCTTGGCCGCCTTCACACGGTCCGCGTACGGGCCTTCGGACGCGGGCGTGTGGTTCTCGGCGCCGCCCGACCAGGCGTCGTTGGCCACCTCGTGGTCGTCCCAGATCGCGATGACCGGGTGGCGCGCCTGCAGGGCCTGCAGATCGGCGTCCGTCTTGTACGTGCCGTGCCGCAGGCGGTAGTCGGCGAGCGTGAGGATCTCGTGCGCCGGCTGCTGTGCGCGCAGGACCTGGTCCGTCGCGGGGTAGCCGCCGCTCGCGTACTCGTAGATGTAGTCGCCGAGATGGAGCACCGCGTCCAGGTCCTGGCGTGCGGCGAGATGGCGGTACGCGGAGAAGTAGCCCGCCTCGTAGTTGGCGCAGGAGACGACGCCGAAGCGGACGTTGCCCGCGGCCGCTTCGTACGCCGGGGTGGTGCGGGTGCGGCCGACGGCGGATGTCGTACCGCCTGCCGAGAAGCGGAAGTAGTAGTCGGTGGCGGCCTTGAGGCCGCGCACATCGGCCTTGACCGTGTGGTCGGAGGAGGCCCGCGCGGTCACCGTGCCCCGGGCGACGGTCCGGGTGAAGGACTTGTCCTCGGCGAGCTCCCAGCTCACCTCCGTATCCGGGCCCATGCCGGATCCGGGGGTGGCCGTGGGCGTCGGTGTGACGCGGGTCCACAGCAGGACGCCGTCGGGCAGCGGGTCGCCGGAGGCCACGCCGTGCAGGAAGGCGGGGGGCTCGGCGGCCCGTGCGGGCAGGGCGCCGGCCGCGAGGGGAGCGGCGACGGCGACGGTCGCGGCGGCCTTGACGACCGTACGGCGACGGGGAGTTGAGGCGGATGAGAGCTCGTGGGGAGCCTGGAGTCTACTGGTCACGAGCGCTGACATTACTGATCAGTAAGCGCCAAGAGCGGGCGAACCGGGAAAGTTCGCCCGCTCTTCAGCTGCCCGTCCCGAGCTGCTCGTCCCGTTACTTGGTGACGCCCGCCGTCTTCAGCGCCGCGTCCCAGCCGGCCGCGTCCGAAGGTGTCTCGATCTTCTTGTCGTTGATCTTGATGGTGGGCGTCGAGTCCACGCCCTCGGCGTCGTCGAAGGACTTGCTCATCTTCATCGCCCAGGCGTCGTACGTGCCGCTCTTGACGTCGCTCTGGAAGTCCTTGTTGTTCTTCAGGCCGTCCACCGTGTTCGCCACCTTGATCAGGTAGTCGTCCTTGGCGAACTCGTCCGTGGACTCCTCGGGGTGGTACTCCTTCGAGTACAGCGCCGCCTTGTAGTCGAGGAACGCCTCGGGGCTGACGTTCAGGGCCGCGCCCAGAGCGCTCAGCGCGTTCTTGGACCCCTCGCCGCTGAGGTTGCCGTCGAGGAAGGTGCCGATCGTGAAGGACAGCTTGTACTTGCCGTCCTCCATGCCCTTGTTGACCGCCTCGCCGATGGACTGCTCCATCGCGGCGCAGCCCGGGCAGCGCGGGTCCTCGTAGAGGTGGACGGTGTTCTTGGCCGCGTCGCCGATGGTGACGGTCGAGCCGTTCTTGCCGGAGGTGTTCGCCGGGGCGACCACCTTGGCCTCGGCGGCCTTGTCCCAGCCACTCGGCTCGTTGGCCTGCATGATCAGGAAACCGGCGCCGGCCGCGACGGCGAGCACACCGACGATGCTCGCGCCCACGATGATCTGCCGGCGGGCCTTGTCCTTCTTCGCCTGGCGCTCGCGCTCGACGCGCAGCCGCTCACGGGCCGCCGCCTTGGATGCCTGACTGTTGCGCTTGCTCATGACTCAATCTCCGTACTGTGTTTTCCCGGGGGCCCTGGACCCCCAGCGGGTGGATTCGCTTGACCGGTGGCTCAGACAGCAGCCGGGCAAGGCGGTCCACGCCGGCCCACACAGTGGGCGATGAGGAGCGGAGACAGGGGGCGCGTCTGCTGCGCGGTGCGCACGACGCGGCGTACGGGAGTGGGCCGCGTGGTGACCGCGGCCACCGCGATCCGCAGCGGCCGGAACGCCACCGCGACCATCGCGCGCACGAGCTGGGCGAAGGCCTGCTCGCCGCGGCGCAGCCAGGCCGCGGCACCCAGGCCGATCACGACGTGGGCCGCGAGCAGGAACCAGGCGGCCGAGGGGTCGGCCGACGCGAGCAGTTCGGCGGCCGGGCGTGCGCCCGCGCCGGACACCAGCGAGGCGCCCACGTCGGAGCCGCCGCACAGGACGTCGAGTCCGAAGGAGCGCAGGGTGCCGGCTATCGGGCCGCCGGTCTGGCCGTAACAGACGTGCTGACCGGTGGTGAACACCGTGTCCGCGGCGAGTTCGAGCGGCACCACGAGCGCCGCGATCGACCAGAAGCCGCGCTCGCGTCCTGCGAGCAGATACGCGAGGACGAACACGCCCCCGGCCACCGCGGCGACGGTGCCGAGCGGCAGCGGAACCTGCGAGAGCAGCACATGGGATGCCGCGGACAGCGTCACGACCAAGGCCGTGAAGAGCGCCGCCCGCAGCACCCTCGGCTGCGTCCCCGATATGTCCATCGCTGCGAGTCTGCCAGACGGATAAGTAAAGGTCGGCTCAGGGTTTCCTGTGAACGCCGGTCCGCTACAGACCCGGAATCCGGCCGTTGCGGAACAGGTCCACGAAGATCTGGTGATCCGCGCGCGCCCGCGCCCCGTACTCGTGCGCGAACTGCACGAGCAGCGGCGCGAAGCCCTCCTCGTCGGCGGCGATCGCGGCGTCGATGGCGCGCTCGGTGGAGAACGGCACGAGCCCGGTGTACCCGCTCTCGTCGTCCGCCGCCGCGTGCATCGTCGCGGTCGCCCGGCCGAGGTCGGCGACCACGGCGGCGATCTGCTCGGTGTCGTCGATGTCCGACCAGTCCAGGTCCACCGCGTACGGCGAGACCTCGGCGACCAGCTGACCCGAGCCGTCGAGCTCGGTCCAGCCCAGCCACGGGTCGGCGTGCTGCTGCAGGGCGCGCTGGGAGATCACCGTGCGGTGGCCCTCGTGCCGGAAGTACTCGCGGATCGCCTGGTCGGTGATGTGCCGCGAGACCGCCGGGGTCTGGGCCTGCTTCATGTAGATCACGACATCGTTCTCGAGGGCGTCGGAGTTGCCTTCGAGCAGGATGTTGTACGAGGGCAGTCCCGCCGAGCCGATGCCGATCCCGCGCCGGCCGACGACGTCCTTGACGCGGTACGAGTCGGGGCGGGTCAGCGAGGACTCCGGCAGGGTCTCCAGATAGCCGTCGAAGGCGGCGAGCACCTTGTAGCGCGTGGCCGCGTCCAGCTCGATCGAGCCGCCGCCGGGCGCGAAACGGCGCTCGAACTCACGGATCTCGGTCATCGAGTCGAGCAGCGAGAACCGGGTCAGCGAGCGGGCGTCGCGCAGCGCCTTCAGGAGCGGGCCCTCGGCGGTGTCCAGGGTGAACGGCGGCACCTCGTCGTCCTTGGCCCCCGTGGCCAGGGCGTGGACGCGCTCGCGGTAGGCGGCCGCATAGATCGTCACCAGCTCGGAGATCTGCTCGTCGCTGAGCGCCTTGGAGTAGCCGATCAGCGCGACGGAGGCGGCGAAGCGCTTGAGGTCCCAGGTGAAGGGGCCCACATAGGCCTCGTCGAAGTCATTGACGTTGAAGATCAGCCGGCCCGTGGAGTCCATGTACGTGCCGAAGTTCTCCGCGTGCAGATCGCCGTGGATCCACACCCGGCCCGTACGGTCGTCGAGGAACGGGCCGCCGTGCTGCTCGCGCTCCAGGTCGGCGTAGAAGAGGCAGGCGGTGCCGCGGTAGAAGGCGAAGGCCGAGGCCGCCATCTTGCGGAACTTCACCCGGAACGCGGCCGGGTCGGCGGCGAGCAACTCGCCGAACGCGGTGTCGAAGACGGCGAGAATCTGCTCGCCGCGCTCCTCGGCGCCCGTCTGCGTGACCGACATGCCTGGTGCCTCCTGGTGCAAGTGCTGGGGGACAGGTGTTCCGTCCGTACCAACGCTCGAAGGTACCCCTAAGTGCCCGCGACCTGTCAGTGGGCGGACGTAGACTTCATGGCCGCCCCCCTTGTCCGTCGCCGAGCGTTTCCCGGAGGTCTTTCGCCGTGACCAAGCCGCCTTTCACGCACCTGCATGTGCACACGCAGTACTCGCTCCTCGACGGTGCGGCGCGGCTCAAGGACATGTTCAAGGCGGCCAACGACATGGGCATGACCCACGTCGCGATGACCGACCACGGCAACCTGCACGGCGCCTATGACTTCTTCCACACGGCCACCAAGGCGGGTATCACGCCGATCATCGGCATCGAGGCCTATGTGGCCCCCGAGTCCCGGCGCACCAAGCGCAAGATCCAGTGGGGCCAGCCGCACCAGAAGCGCGACGACGTGTCCGGTTCGGGTGGTTACACCCACAAGACGATCTGGGCGGCGAACAAGACGGGTCTGCACAACCTCTTCAAGCTGTCCTCGGACGCGTACAAGGAGGGCTGGCTGCAGAAGTGGCCCCGTATGGACAAGGAGACGATCTCCCAGTGGTCCGAGGGGCTGATCGCCTCCACCGGCTGCCCCTCCGGTGAGCTGCAGACGCGCCTGCGCCTCGGCCAGTTCGACGAGGCACTCAAGGCCGCGTCCGAGTACCAGGACATCTTCGGCAAGGACCGGTACTTCCTGGAGCTGATGGACCACGGCATCGAGATCGAACGCCGGGTCCGCGACGGCCTGTTGGAGATCGGCAAGAAGCTCGGCATCCCGCCCCTTGTCACCAACGACTCGCACTACACGTACGCGCACGAGGCGACCGCCCACGACGCCCTGCTGTGCATCCAGACCGGCAAGAACCTCAGCGACCCCGACCGCTTCCGCTTCGACGGCACCGGCTACTACCTGAAGTCGACCGACGAGATGTACGCGGTGGACTCCTCGGACGCCTGGCAGGAGGGCTGCCGCAACACCCTCCTGGTGGCCGAGCAGATCGACACCACCGGCATGTTCGAGAAGCGCGACCTCATGCCGAAGTTCGACATCCCGGAAGAGGGCTACACCAACGTCACCTGGTTCAAGGAGGAGGTGCGGCGCGGCATGGCCCGCCGCTACCCCGGTGGCATCCCGGAGGACCGCCAGAAACAGGCGGACTACGAGATGGACATCATCATCCAGATGGGGTTCCCGGGCTACTTCCTCGTGGTCGCCGACTTCATCATGTGGGCCAAGAAGAACGGCATCGCGGTGGGCCCCGGCCGAGGTTCCGCGGCCGGTTCGATCGTCTCGTACGCGATGGGCATCACCGACCTCGACCCGATCGAGCACGGACTGATCTTCGAGCGGTTCCTCAACCCCGAGCGCGTCTCGATGCCCGATGTCGACATCGACTTCGACGAGCGTCGGCGCGTCGAAGTGATCAGGTACGTGACCGAGAAGTACGGCGCCGACAAGGTCGCCATGATCGGCACGTACGGAAAGATCAAGGCGAAGAACGCCATCAAGGACTCCGCCCGCGTACTCGGTTACCCGTACGCGATGGGCGACCGCCTCACCAAGGCCATGCCCGCGGACGTCCTCGGCAAGGGCATCGACCTCGACGGCATCACCAACCCGCAGCACCCGCGCTACAGCGAGGCGGGCGAGATCCGGGCGATGTACGAGAACGAGCCGGACGTGAAGAAGGTCATCGACACCGCCAAGGGCGTCGAGGGCCTGGTCCGGCAGATGGGCGTGCACGCCGCCGGCGTCATCATGTCCAGCGAGCCGATCATCGACCACGCCCCGGTCTGGGTGCGGCACACCGACGGCGTGACCATCACGCAGTGGGACTACCCGCAGTGCGAGTCGCTCGGCCTGATCAAGATGGACTTCCTGGGTCTCAGGAACCTGACGATCATGGACGACGCCGTCAAGATGGTGAAGGCCAACAAGGGCATCGATCTGGAGATGCTGGCCCTGCCGCTCGACGACCCCAAGACGTACGAACTGCTCTGCCGCGGTGACACGCTGGGTGTGTTCCAGTTCGACGGCGGCCCGATGCGTTCGCTGCTCCGCCAGATGCAGCCCGACAACTTCGAGGACATTTCCGCTGTTTCGGCCCTGTACCGGCCGGGCCCGATGGGAATGAACTCGCATACGAACTATGCGGAGCGCAAGAACGGCCGCCAGGAGATCACGCCGATCCACCCGGAGCTCGAAGAGCCCCTGAAGGAGACGCTCGGTCTGACCTACGGCCTCATCGTGTACCAGGAGCAGGTGCAGAAGGCCGCGCAGATCGTCGCCGGCTATTCGCTCGGTGAAGCCGACATTCTCCGTCGCGTGATGGGCAAGAAGAAGCCCGAGGAGCTGGAGAAGAACTTCGCCATCTTCCAGGCAGGTGCCCGGAAGAACGGTTATTCGGACTCGGCGATCCAGGCCCTGTGGGACGTGCTGGTCCCCTTCGCCGGCTACGCGTTCAACAAGGCGCACTCCTCCGCGTACGGTCTGGTCACCTACTGGACCGCGTATCTGAAGGCGAACTACCCGGCCGAATACATGGCGGCCCTGCTCACCTCGGTGAAGGACGACAAGGACAAGTCGGCCGTCTATCTGAACGAATGCCGGCGCATGGGCATCAAGGTGCTCCCGCCGAATGTCAACGAATCCGAGCAGAACTTCGCGGCGCAGGGCGACGACGTCATTCTCTTCGGCCTCTCCGCGGTGCGTAATGTTGGTACGAACGTGGTCGAGTCGATCATCCGCAGCCGCAAGGCGAAGGGGAAGTACACCTCCTTCCCCGACTACCTCGACAAGGTCGAGGCCGTCGCCTGCAACAAGCGCACCACGGAATCCCTGATCAAGGCCGGCGCCTTCGACACGATGGGGCACACCCGCAAGGGCCTCACCGCGCAGTACGAGCCGATGATCGACAACGTCGTACAGGTCAAGCGCAAGGAGGCCGAGGGGCAGTTCGACCTCTTCGGCGGCATGGGCGACGAGGGCGCATCGGACGAGCCCGGCTTCGGACTCGACGTCGAGTTCTCCACCGACGAGTGGGAGAAGACCTATCTCCTCGCGCAGGAGCGGGAGATGCTCGGTCTGTACGTCTCCGACCACCCGCTCTTCGGCCTCGAGCACGTCCTGCAGGACAAGGCGGACGCGGGCATCGGACAGCTCACCGGCGGTGACTTCTCCGACGGCGCGGTCGTCACCATCGGCGGCATCATCTCGGGCCTGCAGCGCAAGATGACCAAGCAGGGCAACGCGTGGGCGATCGCCACCGTGGAGGACCTCGCGGGCTCCATCGAGTGCATGTTCTTCCCGGCCACGTACCAGCTGGTGTCCACCCAACTCGTCGAGGACGCCGTGGTGTTCGTCAAGGGGCGCCTCGACAAGCGCGAGGACGTGCCGCGCCTGGTCGCGATGGAGATGCAGGTGCCCGACCTGTCCAACGCGGGCACCAACGCGCCGGTGATCATCACGATCCCGACGGTCAAGGTCACCCCGCCGATGGTCACCCGCCTCGGCGAGATCCTCGGCCACCACAAGGGCAACTCCGAGGTACGGATCAAGCTCCAGGGTGCGCGCAAGACCACCGTGCTGCGGCTCGACCGGCACCGCGTACAGCCCGATCCGGCGCTGTTCGGCGATCTGAAGGTGCTGCTCGGTCCCTCGTGCCTGGCCGGATAACCGGCTTCTGGATCAGATGAGTTGATACGCCAAGGGGCGCGCCCGCAGTGGACGCGCCCCTTGGGTGTGCCTGGACCGGACCTAGCCGGTACTCAGTTGTGGCCGAACTTCTTCTGGCGCTTACCAGGGTTGCCGCCGGCGAACTGCGAAGGGCTGGGCGCCTGCTCGGCCGCGGATTCGACCTGCTCGGCACCGCGCTCGGCCTGCTCCTGCTGCGCTCCGCGCTGCTGCTGGCCGCGCTGCTGCTGACGGTTCTTGTTCTTGGCCATGGTGATCTGCCTCCTGAGGGGGATCTAGGGGCCAGGGCCGAGACCACATTCACATATGGCGACATACACCGCATTTTGGAGAATTACCGTGCGTAATAAGGGCTGTCGGGGAGTGATTTTCCTGCGCGTATGAGAGTGATGGTCAGTTCATGCGCCCTACGCCACGCCGAAGATCGAGTTCCGGCCGTTAACCTCCGCGCCTTCGGGCAGACTCGAAGACAACCCCGTTGCAAACCCGCCCCGCATTCCCGCCTCACGCGGAGAGTCCCGGGCCTTTTGGGAAGAGGGTGGAACTCGTGGACCGCTGCGTTGTCCTGGTGGACGCCGGCTACTTGCTGGGCGCCGCCGCGAGCCTGCTCGCCGGAGAACCCTCACGGTCGCGGATCACCGTCGACCACGCCGCCCTCATCCAGGCCCTGCGAGAACGCGCCGAATCCGATACGCAGCAGCCACTGCTGCGGATCTACTGGTTCGACGGAGCCCCCGACCGCGTACCGCAGCCCGAGCACCGGCGGCTGCGCGTGATGTCCCGGGTCACCGTGCGCCTGGGCGCCCTGACCCGCAGCGACGGACGGTGGGCGCAGAAGGGCGTGGACGCCGCCATGCACGCCGAGCTGACCGAGCTGGCCCGCAACCGGGCCTGCTCGGACGTGGTGCTCGTGACCGGTGACGGAGATCTGCTGCCCGGCCTGATGTCGGCCAAGGAGCACGGGGTCGCCGTCCACCTGTGGGCCGTACAGGCCGCCGATGGTGACTACAACCAGTCCGAGGACCTCGTGGCCGAGGCCGACGAGCGGCGCGTGCTCGACCGGGCCTGGATCACCCAGGCCGTACGGGCCAAGGATCTCGGCGGGGTCTGTGCGCCGCCGCCCGTGCCCCGCCCCGAGATCGCCGCGATCCTGTCGGCGCCGCTGCCGGACTCGGCCCTGGCCGCCGCGGCCGAGCGGTCCGCGGAGGCCGCCGCGCAAGGGGGGCACCCCCTGCTCGAGCGAAGTCGAGAGCTTGGGGGAGGCTCGGCGGAGCACCAGTCGGCCGAGCGGCACACACCCGCCAAGGGCGTGCCCACGCCGAAGGACCTGGCGGCGCTGCGTGCGCCCGGCGCCGGTTCGGCGGCCCCGCACCCGCCGAACGCGACGCTGCGCTGGTCCTCCGACAAGGGCTGGGTCGACCGTCCCGGCACCCCCTCCGAGCCGGCCGAGGTCGCCTCGCTGCCGACGCTGGCGCAGGTGACGACCGCCGAGCAGCGCTGGGCGGACCGCGAGGAGGACATCACGACCGTGGGCGGCGATCCGTACGAGGTCGGCCAGGTCTTCGCGCGGCGCTGGCTGGCGCGGCTGCCGGATCCCGCGGGTCGGCAGAAGCTGTCGGTGCTCTACCCGCGGATTCCGCACCGGATCGATGGGGAGCTGCTGCGGTACGCCGCCCGTTTCGGGCTGCTCGCGCACAAGGACGACCAGATCGACGAGCATGATCGGTATGCGATCAGGGCCGGGTTCTGGCGGGAGATCGATGTGCGTACGGGGGCGGAGGCGGGGGCCTCGGCGGAGTGAGCCGGCCGGTTCGGTGGCGTGAGCGGGCCGGTTTGTGGGGGTCGGCGGCAAAGCGGTACCCCACGGTCCCGTAGGCTGCTCGGTCGTGAGTGCGCGCACAGGAACCGAGGCCGGGCACGGTGATGACGCCGTGTGTGTCGTGCGTGAGCTGGTCAAGACGTACCCGGCCACGCGTGGGCGGCGCGGTGTGCCCGCGACGCCCGAGGTCAGGGCCACCGACGGGATCTCGCTCGAGGTCAGGCGCGGGGAGATCTTCGGCCTGCTCGGGCCCAACGGCGCCGGCAAGTCCACCCTCGTACGGCAGCTCACCGGCCTGATGCGGCCCGACTCGGGCAGCGTCGAGATCCTCGGCCACGACATCGTGCGCCACCCTGAACGTGCCGCCCGGATTCTCGCGTATCTCGGGCAGGAGTCCACCGCACTCGACGAGCTGACGGTCGCCCTTGCGGCCGAGACCACCGCCAGGCTGCGCGGGCTGCCGCTCAAGGAGGCGCGCGTCGAGCGGGACGCCGTCCTCGACGAGCTCGGACTCGGCTCGCTGGCCTCGCGGCCGCTCAAGAAGCTCTCCGGCGGACAGCGGCGGCTCGCCTGCTTCGCCACCGCCCTGGTCGGCGAGCGCTCGCTGCTCGTGCTCGACGAGCCCACCACCGGGATGGACCCCGTCGCCCGCAGGGCCGTCTGGGCCGCCGTCGACCGGCGCCGGGCCGAGCGGGGGACCACCGTGCTGCTCGTCACGCACAACGTCATCGAGGCCGAGACCGTGCTCGACCGGGTGGCCGTACTCGAAGAGGGCCGCGTCATCGCCTGCGACACCCCCGGTGGGCTCAAGACCGCCGTCGCCGGCGAGGTGCGGCTCGAACTCGTCTGGCGCGAGAAGGCGCCGCTCGACGTGCCCGAGGTGTCCGCGCTGCGCGGCTCCGCCGAGGAGACCGGCCGGCGCTGGACGCTGCGGCTCGGACCCGACGAGGCGCGGGCCGCCGTCGCCGCCGTCACCGGGGGAGAGGCCTTCGCGGCACTGGACGACTTCACGCTGGCCACGCCGAGCCTCGAGGATGTCTATCTCGCACTCGGCGGCCGTACCGACAGAGCAAAGGGGCTGGTGAAGGCGTGAGCGTGGTGCCTGTCGAGGCCGTCGCGGGGGCGGTCGCCGCCACCGGCGAGGACACAGCGGCGGAGGCCGCACTCGCCCCCAAGGCGCGGCTGTTCCCATCGCTCGCCGCCGTCTACCGTGCCCAGTTGTCGCGGGCTCGGGTGGCCCGTATCCCGCTGCTCTTCGTGGCGACCTTCCAGTCCGTCGGGATCATGATCCTGATGCGCGGGGTCGTGGACGGCGGGTCCGAGGCGCGGGCCGTCGTCGCCGGCTCGTCCGTGCTCGTCGTCGCCTTCGTGGCGCTGAACCTGCTCGCCCAGTACTTCGGGCAGCTGCGGGCCAGCGGCGGCCTCGACCACTACGCCACGCTGCCCGTGCCGCCCTCGTCGGTGGTGCTCGGGGCGGCGGCCGCGTATGCCTCGTTCACCGTGCCCGGCACGTTCGTGACGGCCGTCGTGGGCAGCGTGCTCTTCGGGCTGCCGCTGACGCATCTGTGGATCCTGATCGCGGTGATCCCGCTCTCCGGCGCCGCGCTCGCCGGGCTCGGCGCCGCCCTCGGGCTGCTCGCGCCACGGCCCGAACTGGCCACGCTGCTCGGCCAGTTGGGTATGTCGGCGGCGCTCCTGCTCGGGGTGCTGCCCGCGGACGGCATGCCCGTGCTGCTGCAGTACGCGCGGGATCTGCTGCCCTCCACGTACGGCGTGGAGGCCTTCGCCGGTACGTTCGACAGCAGCCCGGACTGGGCCGCCGTGGCCCTCGACCTCGGGGTCTGCGCCGGTGTCGGTGTGATCTCGCTGGCCGCCGCGACCTGGGCTTACCGCAAGGCTTCCGTGCGCTGAGGGGTGGTCCGGCAGACGCCCGTGACCCCCGATCGGCGGCCCACCCCCTGGGCGTGACGGCGAGGCCTGGCACGATGGCAGGGTGACCGCACCGTTGACGCCGCCCCAGAAGCCGCACACGAACCAGCCGAGCGACCCCTGGCAGGCCCCGCCCCAGGTGCCCGCCGAGTCGTACGCGGCCGGCGGTCCCGGTCTCACCGCGGAGGTACGGGACGCCGTCCTGATCGTCATCGGGCTCGCGGTCACCGGTGTCGTCCTCGGGGTGCTCTGGGCCTGGCTCTCGCCGCATGTACCGCTGGTCTCGGACGGCAAGGCCGTCTTCCTCGGCGACACCGAGGGGGAGCAGGCGATCGGCTCGGACGGAACGTTCATCCTGCTCGCCCTGGCCTGCGGCGCCGTCACCGGAGCGCTGGTCTTCCTGCTCCGCAGGCACGGCGGCATCCCGCTGGTGATCGCGCTGGCCGTGGGCGGACTGCTCGCCTCCGTGGTCGCCTGGCAGCTCGGGCTGGTCTTCGGTCCCGGCGACGATGTCGTGGCACGGGCCAAGGAGGCCGGTGAAGGCGTGGCGTTCGACGCCCCGCTCGAGCTGAACGCCAAGGGGGCGCTGCTCGCCTGGCCGATCGCGGCGCTCGCGGTGCATCTGGCGCTGACGGCGCTGTTCGGGCCGCGCGACCCCGAGCCGCCGCAGCCCGCGGGGTGGGACGCCCCGCAGCCGAAGGACGGCTACGGGACGCCGCAGAGCCCGAGCAAGGACGGCTACGGGACGCCGCAGAGCCCGAGCTAGGTCCTCGCCGGCCCCCCGGCCAGGCCGACTCCTGCTAGGCGGGGCGCCTTCCGTGGTTGGCCTTGCCCTTTTTGATCCGCCATTTCCGCTTGCGCGTCTTCTTCGACATGTCCTCGGTACTTAGTCGAGAACAGGGCGTACGCATAGGGGGCCTGCGTGCGTCGGCTGCGGCCGGGCGGCGGCTTCGCGGCGGCTCGGCCGAGGGCGGCAGGCGGCCGGCCCGAGGTCGTCAGGCGGGCTTCAGCCGCGGCCGATGGGTGCGAGCACCGCATCCGTGAGCTTCGCGAGGTCGGCCGGTGAGAGCTCGACCTCCAGGCCGCGCCGGCCCGCCGAGATGCAGATGGTGTCGTGCGCGGAGGCCGAGTCGTCGAGGACCGTGCGCAGCTTCTTGCGCTGGCCGAGCGGGGAGATGCCGCCGCGTACATAGCCCGTGGTCCGCTCGGCCGCGGCCGGGTCCGCCATCGCCGCGCGCTTGCCGCCGACGGCGGAGGCGAGGGCCTTGAGGTCGAGGGTGCCGGCGACGGGGACGACCGCGACGGTCAGTTCGCCGTCCACGTCCGCGACGAGGGTCTTGAACACCCGCTCGGGCGAGACGCCCATCGCCTGGGCCGCCTCCTCGCCGTACGACGGGTGCGCGGGGTCGTGCTCGTAGCTGTGCACGGTGAACTCGGTGCCCGCCGTGGTCAGGGCCACCGTTGCCGGAGTGCCGCCGGGCTGCTGCTTCTTGGACTTCTTGGCCACTGGGATGCTCCGGGTCGGGTGTGGGTGCGGGTGCGTTTTCGGGTGCGGGTGAGTGGCGCTTGCGGCGGGCTGAGTTCCCCTACCCGCCCCTTCCCGAAACCGGGGCTGCGCCCCGGGCCCCCTCATCCGAACTTCGTTCGGATCTGCTCAAGCGCCGCAGGGGCTGGATTGGGCCGGATTGGGCTGGATGGTTCAGTTGAGGCTTGTCGGGGACCTGGTCAGTTCCACTGCCGGAAGCGAAGGCAGGTTACGGAGCAGGGCGGTTTCCGCGCGAAGGATTTTGAGTTCCTCGCGCAGGCGGCGCGCGGTGTCCGGGGCTTCGAGGAGGCGCTGCTTCGCCGGTACGTCGAGCACGGCGGCGGCCGCGACCAGGTACGAGACCACCGAGGGCTCGTCGGGCAGCTCGGCGCCGGTGGCGAGGGAGCGTTCGCGGGCGCCGGCCAGACGCTTCTGGTAGCTGCGGAAGGCGCGCAGGACGCCCTCCGCGAGCGCGCCCGCCTCCTCGCCCTGCTCCTCGGGAAGCTCTTCGAGCTCGGCGGTCAGATACTCGCCGCTCGCGTCCACCGAGACCACGCGTACCCGGGAGGTCCCGGTCGCGAGCACCTCGAAGCTGCCGTCCGCGCGCTCGCGGATCGTGGCCGCGTCCGCGATGCAGCCCACGCCGTGGAAGGCCTTGGCGGGGTCGTCGCCGAAACCGGCCGTGGGGCCCTTCTCGACCGTGGCGGTCTGGTCAGGGAGTCCGGGCGCGGCCGGTGCCACCTCGTGGCCGTCGCGGATCGCCACGACGGCGAAGCGGCGGGGCTCGTCCGAGTCGTCGGGGACGGACTTCACCAGATCGCGCATCATGGCCCGATAGCGCGCCTCGAAGACGTTCAGGGGCAGCACGAGTCCCGGGAACAGCACGGTGTTCAGCGGGAAGAGCGGAAGCCGGACGGTGGTCACGACCCTTTACCTTAGTCGCCGCGCAGCACTGACTTGGCCGGTGTGCGCAGGGGAGTGGCCGCCGCGACCTGGAGCCGTATGCCGTCGCGCAGCTCCAGGAACTGGCCGAGCGGATCGTCCGAGACCCGGTCCCAGGGGAACGAGGTCGCGTACGGCCCGATCAGGTGCAGCTGGTCCAGGGCGTCCTGCCAGCGTTCGAGGCGGATCAGGACGTACGTGAGGAGATTGCGCACCTCGGCCGGGTACGGGTCACCGGGTTCATAGCTCCGCGAGAGCGTGATCGCACGGTCGGCCGCCGCGTCGAGGCGCTCGCGGGGCACGCTGGAGCCGGGGCCCGTGAGATACGCGAGGGCGGCGCGGGCCGGCAGTGCGTGGATCAGCGAACCGGGCAGTGCGTCCTCGGCGGCCTGCTCCGCGAAGTCGAAGCACTCGCGGTGCGAGCCGTACCAGGCGGCGGAGAGGTACTGGACCGCGGAGGTGTGGCAGCCGTAGTGATGCGAGGCGCGGTCCACCGCCTGCTGCCACAGCACGTCGAAGACGCCGCGCGGGGCGTGCGTGCCGCGGGCGTGGTCGAGCGCGAGGCGCCACGGGACCGGGTCGCGGGGGTGGCCGTCGGCCGCGGCGTTGATCAATGGGGCGGCGTCGCGCAGCAGTTCCGCGTACGCGGGGGACTCCCAGGCGCGGGCGAGGGCGAGCTCGGCCTTCACGAGCAGCGCGTCCGGGTCCTGCGGACGGTCGGCGAGCCAGTGCTCGAACCAGTCGGGGCGGCTGCGGGCGAAGGCGGCCAGGCGGCGGCTGTACTGGTCGCGGTTCTCCCAGGCGGCCTCTTCGCGGGTGGCCGCGAGCAGGGCCGCGGCGGGGCCGTAGTCGTCCTGGCCGGCGGCGACGAGGGCGGGGGCGAGGCGTTCGTCGGGGGCATCGAGCAGTACCTCGTCGTCGGTGGGCAGGCCGAGGGCGAGGTGCTTGGTGTGCTTGAGCATGCGGGCTGTGGTGAGGAGGGCGCGGAGCAGTGCCATGGTGCGGGGGAAGACTGGTGTGGCGGCGGGATGGTTGTGGGGTGATCGGTAACGGTTCGGCTGCGGGGTGCTCTGTGCGTGCGGGTGCGTTGTCGGGTGACGGGTGGGTGGGGGTGCGGGTGGGGCGCCTGCGGCGGGCGGATTTCCCCTACCCGCCCCTTCCCGAAACCGGGGCTGCGCCCCGGGCCCCTGTTGACGGAGCCCCCAGGGCGGGTGGGCCAAGCGGGGGCTTCGCCCCCTGCACCCCCCTGATGGGGCTTCGCCCCTTGCCCCCACTGGGGGCTGCGCCCCCAGACCCCGCCTGCTCAAGCGCCGCAGGGGCTGAGTGTGCCGGACCGGCTGAAAAGGTCACCCCCGTCGCAGCAACCGCGAAGCCCCCGCCGCCACCGTCGTCGCCAGGACCCAGCCGAGGAGGGTCAAGGTCGCGGCCAGCCACTGCCAGGTGCCCTCCAGGCGCCAGTAGCCGTCCTGGCCGAGGTTCATCACCGGCAGGATCAGGTCGAGGGCGAACAGGACGGGCTGGTACGCGGGGCCCTCGCCGGCCTTCATCGCGTCCGGTTCGTAGTACGACAGGGCGTAGCCGCCCAGCGCCCACAGGACCGCCATCCACAGCGCCGCACGGCCCGGCCGGTAGCCGTAGGCGACCGTCCAGTCCTGGAGGTAGCCCCAGAGCTTGCCCGCGACCGGGAGCGTCTCGCGGCGGCGGCGCTGCTTGGCGAGGAGCACCTCGCGGGCCTCGGAGTCCTCGCCGGTGTCGCGCAGCACCGCCGCGAGACGTTCGTACGGCTCCGGGTGGTACTCGGGGGTGGCCGCCTCGACCCAGTCGAGGCGGGCGGGGAGCGGGAACTTGTCGACCGGGATGAGGTTCTCGTACGCGAAACCCTTCATCTCCAGGTGTCCGGGGCCCGGCCAGCTCCGGGCCTGGTCGCGCAGGTTGGTGACCTTCGCGCCGGAGAGCACCACCTTGCCGCTCTCCGGCCGCTCGCCGAGGAAGCGCAGCTCGGCGGTCTGTATGCGGCGCAGCGAGAACTCGTGGTGCTCCTTCATCAGCAGCCGTGCACGGTCGAGGTCGATCGCGTCGGTCACGCGTCCGTCGTCGAGCCGGATGCCGCCGCGGCACTCGAAGTGCTGGATCCGGGTGCCGCGTGCCGGGGTCGCGCCCGCGGTGAAGACCGGGTCGGAGACCGCCGCCGGGGTCATGTACAGGGCGCGCTCGACGGTCAGCTGCGGGGCGTTCAGGGCGTACTTGCCCGGTTCGTTGACCAGCCGGCTGCCGCGCAGACTCAGGGAGACGCCGACCTTCGCGCCTCGCATCCGGAACTCCCCGTACGACTCGATCAGTTCGGCCTGGAGGTCCTGGCCGACCGAGAGGCCGTCCCCGTTGATGGTGCGGTCCTGCCGGTCGCCGTGCACGACGGCCTGGCTGAGCAGCAGGTCCGTGCCGATCTGCGCGTCGGTGAAGCGGATGCCGCGGTGCACACGGCAGCGCGGCAGATGCAGATCGCCCTCGGTCTGCAGCCTGGCGGCCTCCAGGCGCGGGATGGAGCAGTTCAGGAACCGCAGCGTGGTGAAGCGGCTCTCCGGCAGCAGGATCTCCTTCTCGAAGCGGCAGTCCTTGAACTCCACGTACGGCGCGACGGTGCCGCCCGCGACATCGAGGTAGTCGCTGATCAGGAGGCCCGTGAGCTTGACGGCGGAGACCCTGCCGTCCAGGGCCGGCGGCCCGTTGAGCAGCAGCATGCAGACGACCCGGGCCCGCACGCTGCGTTCCTCGCCCCAGTGGCGCACGCCGTGCGGATCGTCGATCTGCGGGTTCCCGGTCGAGAGGTCGTAGCGGGACCCGTTCTGGAATGCCTGCCACATCCCGGCCTCGGCCGCGGTCAGGTCGTCCGGCATCTCGCTGGTCACGTGGGTTGCCCCTCCCCGCACTCGTACACCTGTGTCATGCCCGCTGAGTGACGGGCTGAACGCTAGTGGTGAGGGAGATCCAGAGGGGCTGATATCAGCCGATGGGGCGGGCGGGCATTCGGTGGGCAATCGGCTGCCGCGGGGCGAGGGTGCGTGCCAAGGTGAGCCGTTGCGCAGATGACCTTGGGGAGGGGTTCACCGTGAGTGAAGAGGTGCAGCGGCCGACGGGGCTCGAAGGGCCACCCTGGTTCGTGGCCAATGAGCTGCTTGCGTTCGTGGTCGAGCTGGCGGCACTGGTGCTGCTGTGCTGGTGGGGGTTCGCCACCGGGGACGGTGTGCTGCTCAGCCTGCTGCTCGGGCTCGGCACCCCCGCCGTCGCCATCGTGCTCTGGTGGCTCTGCGCGGCGCCGAAGTCCAAGCTCCAGCCGGGGCTCGCGGTCGTGCTCGTCGTGAAGGCGCTCGTGCTCGGCGGCGGTGCGGCGGCGCTGTACGGGCTCGGGCATCCGGTCGCGGCGGTGGTCGCTGGCTTCGTGGTCGTGGTGAACACGACGGTGGCGGAGGTTTTCCGGCGGCGGACCCCCGGTTACGGCACGTGACGGGGTCCTGTATCAGCCATTGATACGCACGTCCGGCGCTCGCGGCACGTCTGAGAGAATTGGTGCGTGATCTCTCGAATCGACCTGCGTGGAGACGCCCTGCCTCAGGGCGCCGCACTGCGCGCGCTGCTGCCCCGTGCCGACTTCGATGTCTCGGCCGCCCTGGAGAAGGTGCGTCCGATCTGCGAGGACGTGCATCATCGCGGGGACGCGGCGCTGGTCGAGTACGCGGAGAAATTCGACGGCGTACGCCTGGCGCAGGTCAGGGTGCCCGCCGAGGCGCTCAGCAAGGCGCTCGCCGAGCTCGACCCGCAGGTCAGGGCCGCGCTCGAGGAGTCGATCAAGCGTGCCCGCACCGTGCACCGCGAGCAGCGCCGCAGCCCGCACACCGTCCAGGTGGTGCCCGGCGGCAGCGTGACCGAGAAGTGGGTACCGGTCGACCGCGTCGGCCTGTACGCACCGGGCGGCCGCTCCGTCTACCCCTCGTCCGTGATCATGAACGTGGTGCCCGCCCAGGAGGCCGGCGTCGAGTCCATCGCGCTGGCGTCCCCGGCGCAGGCCGAGTTCGACGGCCTGCCGCACCCGACGATCCTCGCCGCGTGCGCGCTGCTCGGCATCGACGAGGTGTACGCGGCCGGCGGCGCCACCGCCGTCGCGATGTTCGCGTACGGCACCGAGTCCTGCCCGCCCGCCGACATGGTGACCGGCCCCGGGAACATCTGGGTCGCCGCCGCCAAGCGCTACTTCACCGGCAAGATCGGCATCGACGCCGAGGCCGGGCCGACCGAGATCGCGATCCTCGCGGACGACACCGCCGACCCCGTGCACGTGGCCTCCGACCTGATCAGCCAGGCCGAGCACGACCCGCTGGCCGCCGCCGTGCTCGTCACGGACTCCCTCGCGCTCGCCGACGCGGTCGAGAAGGAGCTGGCGCCGCAGGTCGCCGCGTCCAAGCACATCGAGGACCGGATCGTCCCGGCCCTCGAGGGCCGGCAGTCCGCGATCGTCCTGGTCGACGGTCTCGAGGAGGGCCTGCGCGTCGTCAACGCGTACGGCGCCGAGCACCTGGAGATCCAGACCGCCGACGCCACCGCGGTCGCCGACCGTGTACGCAACGCGGGCGCGGTCTTCGTCGGCCCCTGGGCCCCCGTGTCGCTCGGCGACTACTGCGCCGGGTCCAACCACGTGCTGCCCACCGGCGGCTGCGCCTGCCACTCCTCGGGCCTGAGCGTGCAGTCCTTCCTGCGCGGCATCCACATCGTCGACTACTCCGAGGACGCCCTCGCCGAGGTCGCCCAGCACGTGGTGACGCTGGCGGAGGCGGAGGATCTGCCGGCGCACGGCGCGGCGATCAAGGCGAGGTTCGGCTGGAAGGTCCCCGGCAAGTGAACGACATCCGTATCGACGACCTCCCCATCCGGGACGAGCTGAAGGGCAAGTCCCCTTACGGCGCCCCCCAGTTGGACGTTCCCGTCCGCCTCAACACCAACGAGAACCCGTATCCGCTGCCCGAACCCCTCGTGCAGCGGATCGCCGAGCGCGTCACCGAAGCGGCCCGCGGCCTCAACCGCTACCCCGACCGCGACGCGGTCGAGCTGCGCACCGAGCTGGCCCGCTACCTCACGAAGACGGCCGGCCACCGGGTCGGCGTCGAGAACGTGTGGGCGGCCAACGGGTCCAACGAGGTCATCCAGCAGCTCCTGCAGACGTTCGGCGGCCCCGGCCGTATGGCGATCGGCTTCGAGCCCTCGTACTCGATGCACGGCCTCATCGCGCGCGGCACCGGCACCGGCTGGATCTCCGGACCGCGCAACGAGGACTTCACCATCGACGTCGAGGCGGCCACGAAGGCGATCGCCGAGCAGGCGCCCGACGTCACCTTCATCACCTCGCCCAACAACCCGACGGGCACGGCGGTCGAGGCCGAGACGGTGCTCGCGCTGTACGAGGCCGCTCAGGCCGCCAAGCCCTCGCTGGTCGTGGTCGACGAGGCGTACATCGAGTTCAGCCACGGCGCCTCGCTGCTCCCGCTGATCGAGGGCCGCCCGAACCTGGTCGTCTCGCGCACCATGTCCAAGGCCTTCGGCGCGGCGGGCCTGCGCCTCGGCTATCTCGCCGCCCACCCGGCGGTCGTGGACGCGGTGCAGCTCGTACGGCTGCCGTACCACCTGTCGGCCGTCACCCAGGCCACCGCGCTCGCGGCCCTGGAGCACACCGACACCCTGCTCGCGTACGTGGAGCAGCTGAAGCAGGAGCGCGACCGGCTCGTCGGCCGGCTGCGCGGGCTCGGCTACGAAGTCACCCCGTCCGACGCCAACTTCGTGCAGTTCGGTCGGTTCGACGACACCCATGGCGTCTGGCAGAAGATCCTCGACCGGGGCGTCCTGGTCAGGGACAACGGCGTACCGGGCTGGCTGCGGGTCACCGCGGGCACGCCCGAGGAGAACGACGCGTTCCTCGACGCGGTAACCGAACTGAAGAAGGAGCTGGACGCATGAGCCGCATCGGCCGCGTGGAGCGCACCACCAAGGAGACCTCCGTCGTCGTCGAGATCGACCTCGACGGCAGCGGCAAGGTCGATGTGTCGACAGGGGTCGGCTTCTACGACCACATGCTCGACCAGCTCGGCCGGCACGGCCTGTTCGACCTCACGGTGAAGACCGAGGGCGACCTGCACATCGACTCGCACCACACCATCGAGGACACCGCGCTCGCCCTCGGCGCCGCCTTCAAGCAGGCGCTCGGCGACAAGGTCGGCATCTACCGCTTCGGCAACTGCACCGTCCCGCTCGACGAGTCGCTCGCCCAGGTGACCGTGGACCTGTCGGGCCGCCCGTATCTCGTGCACACCGAGCCCGAGAAGATGGCGCCGATGATCGGCGAGTACGACACGACGATGACCCGGCACATCCTGGAGTCCTTCGTCGCGCAGGCCCAGATCGCGCTGCACGTCCACGTGCCGTACGGCCGCAATGCCCACCACATCGTCGAGTGCCAGTTCAAGGCCCTTGCCCGCGCGCTGCGTTACGCCTCCGAGCGCGACCCGCGCGCGGCCGGCATCCTCCCCTCCACGAAGGGCGCCCTCTAAGCCATGAACGGCACTTCGACCGCTCTCATCGTCGTCGGTCTGTTCCTGCTCGGCGGCGTGATCTCCTTCGTCAAGCAGGGCATCTCCAAGAACGTCGTCACGCTGCTCGCCGTGGGCGCCGCGATGTGTCTCGTCGCGGGGATCCTGCGCCTGGAGGTGTGGAACTGATGACCTCTCCGGCATCCAAGAAGGTCGTCGTCTTCGACTACGGCTTCGGTAACGTCCGTTCCGCCGAGCGCGCCCTCGCCCGGGTCGGCGCGGACGTCGAGATAACCCGCGACTTCGACAAGGCCATGAACGCCGACGGGCTCCTCGTGCCCGGCGTCGGGGCCTTCGCCGCTTGCATGAACGGCCTCAAGGAGGCCCGCGGCGACTGGATCGTGGGCCGCAGGCTCTCCGGCGGCCGCCCCGTGATGGGTATCTGCGTCGGCATGCAGATCCTCTTCGAGCGCGGCATCGAGCACGGCGTCGAGACCGAGGGCCTCGACGAGTGGCCCGGCACCGTCGGCCCGCTGCAGGCCGACGTGGTCCCGCACATGGGCTGGAACACGGTCGAAGCCCCGTCGGACACCCAGCTGTTCGCCGGTCTGGACGCCGACGCGCGCTTCTACTTCGTGCACTCGTACGCGGTGCACGACTGGTCCCTCGAGGCCCACAACCCCACCATCACGGCCCCGCTCGTGACCTGGTCCACGCACGGCAAGCCGTTCGTGGCCGCCGTCGAGAACGGCGCGCTGTGGGCCACCCAGTTCCACCCCGAGAAGTCCGGCGACGCCGGTGCGCAGCTCCTGACCAACTGGATCGGAACCCTCTGATGACCAGCGCGAACAAGCTCGAACTCCTCCCCGCCGTCGACGTGCGCGACGGCCAGGCCGTCCGCCTCGTCCACGGCGAGTCCGGTACGGAGACCTCGTACGGCTCCCCGCTCGAGGCCGCCCTCGCGTGGCAGAGCGCGGGCGCCGAGTGGCTGCATCTCGTGGACCTGGACGCCGCGTTCGGCACCGGAGACAACCGCGCCCTGATTGCCGAGGTCACCGGCGCGATGGACATCAAGGTCGAGCTCTCCGGCGGCATCCGCGACGACGCCTCCCTGGAGGCCGCGCTCGCCACCGGCTGCACCCGCGTCAACCTGGGCACCGCCGCCCTGGAGACCCCCGAGTGGGTCGCCAAGGTCATCGCCTCGCACGGCGACAAGATCGCGGTCGGTCTCGACGTACGCGGCACGACCCTGCGCGGCCGCGGCTGGACCCGCGACGGCGGCGACCTCTACGAGACCCTGGAGCGCCTCAACTCCGAGGGCTGCGCCCGCTATGTCGTCACCGACATCGCCAAGGACGGCACGCTGCAGGGCCCCAACCTGGAGCTCCTGCGCAACGTGTGCGCGGCCACCGACCGCCCGGTCGTCGCCTCGGGCGGCGTGAGCAGCCTCGACGACCTGCGTGCGATCGCCTCGCTCGTCCCCCTCGGCGTCGAGGGCTCGATCGTCGGCAAGGCGCTCTACGCCAAGCAGTTCACCCTGGAAGAGGCCCTGGAGGCTGTGTCCTCATGACGTCCGACGGCGTACGGCGCGTGCAGAGCGGCAGTCCCTGGGAGGACGCCTTCGGTTTCGCACGCGCCGTCGCCGCGGGCGATCGCGTCCTCGTCGGCGGGACCACGTCCTTCAAGGGCCTTGTCCTGTACGGCGAGGGCGATCCCTACGAACAGGCGCGGGTCGCCTTCTCCAACGCCCTCGATGCGCTGGGGGAGTTCGGACTCGACGCCTCGCACGTCATCCGCACCCGGATGCTCCTGATCCACGGGCGCGACGCCGACGAGGTGGGCCGGGCGCACAAGGAGTTCTTCGACTCCGTCCGTCCGGTCACGACGCTTGCCGTCGTCTCCGGCTTCGTCGATCCGCGCATCCTGGTCGAAGTAGAACTAGAAGCCTTCCGCCCCTCCTCGGCGGCGGACAAGAACGGAGCTGAAACCGCATGACGCTCGCCGTCCGTGTGATCCCCTGCCTGGACGTCGACAACGGCCGGGTCGTCAAGGGCGTCAACTTCCAGAACCTGCGCGACGCGGGCGACCCGGTCGAGATGGCCAAGGTCTACGACGCCGAGGGCGCCGACGAGCTGACCTTCCTCGACATCACCGCCTCGTCGGGCAACCGCGAAACCACGTACGACGTGGTCCGCCGCACCGCCGAGCAGGTCTTCATCCCGCTCACCGTCGGCGGCGGTGTGCGCACCGCCGAGGACGTGGACAAGCTCCTGCGCGCGGGCGCCGACAAGGTGGGCGTGAACACGGCCGCCATCGCGCGTCCCGACCTGATCCGTGAGATCGCCGAGCGCTTCGGCCGCCAGGTCCTCGTCCTGTCGGTCGACGCCCGTCGCACCGCGTCGGGCTCCTTCGAGGTCACCACGCACGGCGGCCGCAGGTCCGCGGGCATCGACGCCGTCGAATGGGCCCACCAGGCCGCCGAGTTGGGCGCGGGCGAGATCCTGCTCAACTCGATGGACGCGGACGGCACCAAGGACGGCTACGACATCGAGATGATCGAGGCCGTACGCAAGCACGTCACGGTCCCCGTCATCGCCTCCGGCGGCGCAGGCAAGCTGGAGCACTTCGCCCCCGCGGTCGCGGCGGGCGCCGACGCCGTACTGGCCGCGTCCGTCTTCCACTTCGGCGACCTGCGCATCGGCGAGGTCAAGTCGGCGCTGCGCGACGCGGGGCACGTGGTGCGCTGAGGCGGCGACTGCCGGGCTGCGCGCGGTACGGCCGCGCGGCCCTCTCGCCGGACGGCAGCCCGGCCTTCTCACCGTACGGAAATCGCTTGCACCGTCCGGGCGTCGGGCGCGATCATCGCCGAACGTGACTCCTGACGCGCCCCAGCACGCGAAAACGTCCGACCGTCCCACCGCCGCAGCGCCGCCCGGGAAAGCGGTCCATCGCGACGCCAACGTCCTGCGCTGGCTGAGTGCGTATGCCGCCTCGATGGTCGGCGACAGCGTCTACTTCCTCGCTCTCGGCTGGGCCGCCGCGCAGATCGGCGGGCCCGCGCAGGTGGGTGTGGTGATGGCCGTCGGTGCGATACCCCGGGCCTTGCTGATGCTCGGCGGGGGAGTGGTCGCGGACCGGTTCGGGCCGCGCAAGGTCGTCATCGGATCGGACACGGTGCGCAGCGTCCTGATCCTCGCGGTGGCCGCCGTTCTCTGGCTCTCCGCGCCCGGGCTCTGGGTCCTGGTGGCGCTCGCCCTGCTCTTCGGTGTCGTGGACGCGCTGTTCATGCCCGCGGTCGGCGCGCTGCCCGCGCGGATCACCGCGCGGGGCGAGCTGATGCGGCTGCTCGGCTTCAAGGCCTTCGTGGACCGCTTCGGCAGGCTGGCCGGCCCGCCCCTCGCCGGGTTCGCGCTGGGTGCGGGCGGGCCCGAGGCGGCGTTCGCGGCGGCGGGCGTGCTCTTCGCCCTGTCCCTGGTCCTCCTGATCACCGTACGGATCCCGGGTGTACGGCCGGACAGCGCGCGGTCCGATGGCGCGCGGTCCGCTCGCGCGGGGTCCGGTGACGCGCGGTCCGATGAAGCGCCCTCGCCGAGCGGCCGAGGCGGCAGTGTCCTGCGGGAGTTGCGGGACGGGCTGCGGTACGTGCGGCGGCACCCCGTGGTCGGCCCCCTCGTGGTGTCCGGCTGCATCAGCCAGGTCGGCATCTCGCCCCCGCTCACCGTGGGCATCGTGGTGCTCGGCGAGGAGCGCGGCTGGAGTCCGGCCGGGGTCGGCTTCGTCCTGGGCGCGATGGCGTTCGGCGCGGGCGTCAGCACGCTCGGGCTCGCGGTGGCGGGCCGGTTCCCGCGCGCCGGCCTCTGGGCGACCGTGACCCTCCTGGTGGCCTCCGCCGCGATTGGCGCGATCGGCCTGATGCCCACCGTCGCGGCCGCCGCGGCCGTGGCGCTGACCGCGGGCCTGGTGAGCGGGCTGTGCGGCGGACTCTCTTCGACCCTGATCCAGGCCAACACCGAGTCCGGCTATCTGGGCCGGGTCTCCTCGGTGATGGCGTTCACCGCGGTGGGGGTGACCCCGCTGTTCTTCCCGGTGGGCGGCTGGGCGGCCGGGAACTGGGGGGCGGCCTCGGTGTTCGTCGTGGGCGGCGCGGTCAGCATGGCGGCCTCGCTGCTGCCGCTGTTCGCCCGGGAGGTCTGGCACGCGGAGCTTCCGCACAAGCGGTGAGGTCGCGTCCCGCCTGGGGCGCACGGCTCCCGAGATGGAAAAGGTTTGTTGCGCAACAAATATTGCGCAACATTTCTTTCCTATCTACGCTTGCTGTCATGACCGAGACCAGGCGCATCACCGACGTCGCCACCCTCAAGGCGATGGGGCACCCGCTGCGGGTGCGGCTCTACGGGGACCTCTACATGCGGGGCACCGCCACCGCGTCCCAGCTCGCCGAGAGCCTGGACGACGGGACGGCCGTCAGTCTCGTCAGCTATCACCTGCGCAAGCTCGCCGAGCACGGGCTGATCGAGGAGGCCCCGGCGGAGAGCGGCCGCGACGGGCGCGAGCGCTGGTGGCGGCCGGCGCAGGAGTCGCTGCGGATCGACGGGGCCGACTTCCGCGGCAGCCCGGAGGGCGCCGCCGCGCACACCGCGCTGTCCCGGATCATCTACGAGCAGCGGCGCGAGCACTATCTGCGGTTCGTGGAGCAGCGCTCCGGCTGGAGCGAGGCGTGGCAGGACGCCTCCGACGCCTCCGACTTCCATGCCCGGCTCACCGCGGGCGAGTTGAAGGAGCTCACCGAGGAGCTGCACGCGGTCATCAAGCGCTACGCCGAGCAGGGCCGGGCCGCCGAGGCGGCCGGTGACAGCGAGGGCCGCGAGACCGCCGTCGTCCACCTCTACGGCTTCCCCTTCCGCCCGTGAGCGCCATACCCGGGGCCGTGGACCGCCCCGCCCACCGCGACCCCAACGTCCTGCGCTGGCTCGGCGCCTACGGCTCCTCGATGATCGGCGACGCCGTCTACTTCATCGCGCTGTCCTGGGCCGCCGCCCGCACCGGCAGCGCGGGCCAGGCCGGACTCGTGCTCGCGATCAGCGCCGTGCCGCGCGCCCTCCTCATGCTGTACGGAGGGGTGATCGCGGACCGTCTCGGGCCGCGCCGCGTCGTCATCGGCTCGGACGCCGTGCGCTTCGCGGTGATCCTCGTCGCCGCCGGGGTGCTGCTCGCCGCGCAGCCCGGTATCTGGTTCCTCGCCGTGATCGCGCTGGTCTTCGGTGCGGTCGACGCGGTGTTCATGCCGGCGGTCGGCGCGCTGCCGCCGCGGATCACCGGACCGTCCCAGCTCGCCCGCGTGCAGGGCCTGCGCGGGCTCGCCGCCCGGATCGCCCTGGTCACCGGCGGTCCTGTGGGCGGCTTCGCGGTGGCGCTCGGCGGTTCGGCGGCCGCGTTCGCCGTCGCGGCCGCACTGTTCGCCGTATCACTCGTGCTGCTCTTCGCCGTACGGGTAAGGGAGTTGGCGCCCGACGGCAAGGCGGGCTCGGCGGACGCGGAGGGCGGGCAGCCGGAGGCCGGGCAGCTGCGGGCCGGGCTGCGCTACATCCGCCACCACAAGGTGCTCCTGCCGCTGATCATCGCGATGGGCATCACCGAGCTCGGCTTCTCGGGGCCCGCCAACATCGGCCTCGTCCTGCTCGCCGACGAGCGGGGCTGGGGCGCCTCCGGGATGGGCCTGACCATCGCGGGCTTCGGCGTCGGGGCGGGTGCCGCCTCGCTGCTGCTCGCCGTCCGCGGACGGCTGCCGCGCCCCGGTCTGCTGCGCGGCGTCGCGGAGATCGGCGGCGCCGTCGCGCTGGTCGCGATCGCCTTTGCTCCCTCGGTGGCGCTGGCCGCCGTGGCCGGACTGTTCGTCGGGCTGCTCGCGGGTCTGAGCGGCGCGCTGAGCGGTGCGCTGCTGCAGACCCAGTCCGACCCGGCGTACATCGGCCGCGTCACCTCGGTCTACATGCTGCTCGCCCTCGGGCTCGCGCCCCTGTGCTACCCGGTCACCGGCGCCGCGATCGGGATCTGGGGCTCGCGTCCGGTGTTCGCGGCCAGCGCCTGTCTGATCGTGGTCGGCTCGCTGATCGGTCTGGCCTCGCGGTCCCTGCGTACGGCGGAACTGCCGCAGCCCAAGGCGCCGGCCGTATCGGAGGCGGAGGGCGCGCGGGTGCCGGAGGGTGCACACGAACCGGAGGGTGCGCGGGAGCCGCAGGGCGCACCGGAGGCGAACACCCCTGTGGCGGCGGCGCGTTCGGCCGGCTGACCGTCCGCGCGGGCACTGGTGATTTCGCCGATGCACGGGTTCCGGTTCCGCGGTGACAGTGGCGGCTGTCACTCACTGTTCCAGCGAGAGGAACCCTTCGTCGTGCAGCAGTTCACCGAAGAGAGCCGCACCCCCACCGCCGCACGGAACAAGCTCCGGGCGCGTGGGGTCCGCGCCGCGCTGGCGGCCGTCCTGGCCGCCGGCGCCCTGATGACCTCGCAGACGGTCACCGCCCATGGCGCGGACAACCCCTACGAGCGCGGCCCCGCCCCCACGCAGTCCAGCATCGAGGCCTCGCGCGGCCCGTACGCCGTGTCCCAGACCTCGGTCTCCTCGCTCAGCGCCTCCGGTTTCGGCGGCGGCACCATCTACTACCCGACCACCACGAGCGACGGCACCTTCGGCGCGGTGGTCATCTCGCCCGGCTTCACCGCGTACGAGTCCTCCATCGCCTGGCTCGGGCCGCGCCTGGCCTCGCAGGGCTTCGTGGTGTTCACCATCGACACCCTCACCACGCTCGACCAGCCCGACAGCCGCGGCCGCCAACTCCTGGCCGCACTCGACCACTTGACCCAGCGCAGCACGGTGCGCGGCCGGGTGGACGCGACCCGGCTCGGGGTCATGGGGCACTCGATGGGCGGCGGTGGCACCCTGGAGGCCGCGAAGAGCCGGCCCTCGCTCCAGGCGGCGATCCCGCTCACCGGCTGGAACACCGACAAGACCTGGCCCGAGATCCAGACGCCCACGCTCATCGTGGGAGCGGACGGTGACACCGTCGCTCCGGTGTCCTCGCACTCCGAGCCCTTCTACCAGAGCCTGCCGAGCAGCCTGAACAAGGCCTATCTGGAGCTGAACGGCGCCTCGCACTTCACGCCCAACTCCTCGAACACCACGATCGCGAAGTACAGCATTTCGTGGCTGAAGCGCTTCATCGACAACGACACCCGGTACGAGCAGTTCCTGTGCCCGCTGCCCCGGCCGAGTCTGACGATCGAGGAGTACCGCGGGAACTGCCCGCACACCGGCTGATCCCCGGGTCCGCAGCGGGGCCTGCGCCAGGGCTTCCGCGGGTGGTTACGCGGCAGTAGCGTGCGAGGCGTGACCGGAGCGGAATGGGTGGGTCCCGGGGCCCGGCTGTACGGCCGTGGCCGTGAACTGGCCTGGTGCGAGCGGCTGTTGGAGCAGCTCGGGGCCGGCCGCGGAGGCGCGCTCGCGCTCACCGGTGACCCGGGCCTCGGCCGTACGGCGCTGCTGCGCCACCTCGCCCATGTGTTCACCTCCCGTGGCGGAACGGCGCGCTATGCGCCCGCCGTTCCGCCGCGGGACGTCCAGGACGATGTGCTCGGGCACCTCTACGCCGGACATCCGGCGGGGCGCCTGCGGGCCGCGCTGCTTTCGGCAGCGCGGCCTCTTCTCGTGTGTGTGGACGATCTGCATCTGTGGCCCGAGGCGCCGCGGCGTGCGCTGCAGGCCCTCGGCCGCGGTCTTGCCGACCGGCCGGCGCCGCTGGCGCTCGTCCTCTCCGTCGCCGCCCACCGCGCCGCCGGGCTCTCCGAGGGGCTGCCCGTGCTGCGGCTCGCTCCGCTGGACGACGCGGCGGCGGCCGAGCTCCTTGAGCAGCTGCTCGGGGACCGGCCGCTTCCTTCGGACGTACGGGACCGCATGCTGGGTTCGGCCGCCGGCAACCCGCTCGCCCTGCGGGAACTCACGGCAACAAGGGCCCTGGCATGTGCGGTCGAGCTTCCGGCCGCTGCCGGGGGAGTCTCGGCCGCTGTCGAGGATGCCTCGCCTTCCGACCGCCGTACCGCCCAGGCCCTCCGTCTGGTGAACGCCGCCGAGGCGGCTCAGCTCGGTGGGCGGCCCGACCGGGCCGCGCGGCTGCTCGCCCCCGTGCGCAGGCTCGCGCTGCCCGATGCCGTGACCGGGCGGGCCGCCCTCGTTCACGGCCTTCTGGAGGCCGGGGACGGGCCGGTGGCCGACGCCCGCGCGTCCCTGCTGCTCGCGGCCCGGCTGCTCGCCGACCACGACCCCGCACAGGCCCTGCGCGCCCGCCTCGCCGCGGCCGAGGCCTCCTGGGCGATGGGCGACGCGGCCGCCTACCGCGAGGCGCTCGCCCCGCTGACCCGGGGCGTTCGCCACGGCGAACCGGACGGCGGCAGCACGTTCGGCACGTATCTGCGTGGCATGGACGCGGTGCTCAGCGGCGATCCGCGCGGCTTCGCGGCGGGCCGCGGCGCCTTGCGCCAGGTCGTCGAGGGCGCCCAGGGTGAGGAGTCGGCCGAGGCCGAACTGCTGCTCTGCGCCTCGGCCGCCGCCCTGGTCGTCGGCGACCTCAACGCCGCGGGCCGACTCGGCAGCCGCGCCCTTGCGGCGGCCCGGGCCCGCGGCCTGCTCACGGTGGTGCCCCGCGCCCTGCAGCAACTGGCGTACGGAGAGCTCCGCGCAGGCCGCCACGCGCGCGCCCGCGCCCACGCCGAGGAAGGCGTCCGCACCGCGCGCCGCACCGGCCGGAGCAATGATCTGGCGCACCACTCGGCGATCCTCGCGCTCGTCGCCTCGCTCGACCAGGACGCCCGCACGGTCGAGTCGTACGCGGCGGCCGCCGAGGAGACCGCCGTACGCCATGGGCTCGGCCAGACCGCGACCCTCGCCCAGTGGGCGCTGGCCCGCGCCGACCTGGCCAGGGGCCGGCCCAAGGAAGCGGCCGCCCGGCTGCAGCCGCTGATCGGGCCGGGCCGTGCGCGGGGTCATTTCGCGGTACGGATGCTCGCCGTGCCCTGCTTCGTCGAGGCCTCGGTGCTCGCCGGGCGGCCCGCCGAAGTGCACGCCGCGGTGGGGGAGTTCGCGCAGTGGGCGGGGTTCGGGCACGATCCGCAGGCCCCCGCGCAGCTGCTGCGCTGCCGGGCGCTGCTCGCCGCGGACGACCCGGAGCTCGCGGACGCCCTGTACACCGAGGCCCTGGCCCGGCACGACACGACGGACGGCGACTTCGAACGGGCCCGCACCGCGCTGCTGTACGGCAAGTGGCTGCGCAGGGCGCGCCGCCCGGCCACCGCGCGCGACGCCCTGCGCGACGCGCTCCTCGCCTTCGAACGCTGCGGCGCCGGCGCCTGGGCCGCCCAGGCCGCGGCGGAACTGCGGGCCACGGGCGAGGCCTCGGCGCCCCAACTCCCGCACACCCTGGACGGGTTGACGCCCCAGCAGCTGCGGATCGCCCTGCTGGTGGCGGAGGGCGCCACCAACCGTGAGGTGGCCCGGCACCTGTCCGTCAGCCCGCGTACCGTCGACCACCATCTGCGCAATGTCTTCGCCGCGCTCGGGGTGCGCTCCCGCGTGGAGCTGTCCCGGGTGGTGGCACAGGCGGACGGCGCGAAGGCGGGCACCTGACGGGAAAAAACTCCGCCCGGACCTGAATCCTTTCCGGGCGCCCCCGTCTCCTATCCGTGTACCGGCCGAAAAGAAGCAGGCCGACAACCGGAGGAGACGTACAGGATGGTCACAGCCCTCATCGTGATCGGCGCCCTGCTCGTGGGCGCCTGCAGCTGGCATCTCATGCGCCGTTACAGGAGCCGGAGTTGAACCGACGTTTCACCTGGCCGGACGACCGGCTGGTCAAGGCCGCCCAGGACGGCGACCTCACCTCGCTCACCACCGTCGTCCTGGAATCGCAGCCCCACGTCCGCAAGTTCGCCCGCTCCTTGTGCGCCTCGCCGCAGGACGCGGAGGACGCCGCACAGGAAGCGCTGATCATCCTCTACCGGAAGATCGGCACGCTGCGGGCCACGGGCGCGCTCGCCTCGTGGATGTTTCGGATCGTGCGCAACGAATGCCTGCGGCAGCTGCGCACCCTGACGGCGCCCAAGGAGGCGCCGCCGGAGATCCCCGAGTCCTCCGCCGAGGACGCGGTCCTGCACCGCCTGGAGGCGGAGCGGATCGCGGCCGCGGTGAGCGCGCTGCCACGCGACCAGCGGCAGGTCCTGATCATGCGGGATGTGCAGGGGCTGCCCGGCAGGACGGTGGCCAAGGCGCTCGGCATCGGCACGCCCGCGATGAAGTCCCGGCTGCACCGGGCCCGCGCGGCGCTGCGGCACGCCTTGGAGAACGGGATGAACGGAGCGGACGAAGAGCACGCAGAGAACGGAGACGTACGACCGTGAACACAGCCGGCAAGGACTTCGCGAGCAAGTCCGTCCCCCGCCACCTGGCGCGCGGCGCGCTCGGCTTCGGGCTGATCATCGGCGCGATCGCCCTGGTGCCCACCGTGGGACCGGCCGCCCTGCTCGTGGCGCCCCTGGCCCTGATCGCCTTCCGCGGCTGCCCCACCTGCTGGGCGGTCGGCCTGGTGCAGACCGTCTCGCGGGGCCGTCTGCGCCGTCAGTGCGTGGACGGAGTCTGCACCCTGACGCGCTAGCGGACGGAACCCGTACGGCGAGCCGAGGCCGGCCTCGGCTCGCAAGCCGCAGCCGCCTCAGATCCCGAGCTGCTTCGCGCCCTGCAGCCGCTCGATCGCTTCCTTGTCGCCCTCGACCTCGACCTTCGCCGCCCCCTGGCGCCCGAAGACGTACATCGTCAGCTCACCCGGCTCCCCGGTCACCGTCACGACCGGGGTGCCGCGGTGGGCGACCACCGTCTGGCCGTCGGGGCGGCGCAGCACCATGCCCACCGGGGCCTTGCGCCCGAGCACGCGGGCCGACTTCTCCAGGCGGGACCACAGCGCGTTCGAGAACACCGCGTCCAGGGTGCGCGGCGACCAGTCCTCCTGGGCGCGGCGCACGTCCTCGGCGTGCACATAGAACTCGACGGCGTTGGCCGCCTCGTCCACCTGCTTCAGGGCATACGGCGAGAAACGCGGCGGACCCGTACGGATGAGCTGGATCAGCTCCTCGTACGGCTTGTCGGTGAACTCCGCCATGACCTTCTCCAGGCGGCTCTGCAGCGCCTTGATCAGGATGCCGCCCGCCGCGTCCGCGCGGCGCTCGCGCACCACGACATGGGCGGCGAGATCCCGGGTCTTCCAGCCCTCGCAGAGGGTGGGCGCCTCGGGGCCCGCGGCCTCCAACAGATCGGCGAGCAGCAGCCGTTCACGCTTGGCATGGGTCGACATGCCGGCAAGCGTACGTCCGCGGGGGCCGCACTGCCATGGGACGGCGGCCCTGTCCGGCCCCCGGACGGCGGCCCGGCACCGGTCCCGGATCGCGCACAATGGGCCCCATGACCAGCACGCCCGGCACCCCCGGCTCCTTGGACCCGCAGATCGCCGCGCGCCTCAAGCGCGGCCCCGACGGGCTCGTCCCGGCGATCGCCCAGCAGTACGACACCGGTGAGGTGCTGATGCTGGGCTGGATGGACGACGAGGCGCTGCACCGCACGCTGACCACCGGGCGCTGCACCTACTGGTCCCGCAGCCGCCAGGAGTACTGGGTCAAGGGCGACACCTCAGGACACTTCCAGTACGTGAAGTCGGTCGCGCTCGACTGCGACGCCGATACGGTCCTGGTCAAGGTCGACCAGGTCGGTGCCGCCTGCCACACGGGCGCCCGCACCTGCTTCGACGCCGACGTACTCCCGCTCGCCCAGCCGTGACGCCCGCCCGGCGCTGACGTCCTCCCGGCGCTGACGCCCGCCCGGCTCAGACGCCCGCCCCGCCCCTGATGCCCGCCCCGCGCTCCCACCGAAGGCCGATCCCGCCATGGACCTCGAGACGTTCCGCAAGCTCGCCACCGACCGCCGGGTGATCCCCGTCAGCCGCCGTCTGCTCGCGGACGGCGACACCCCGGTCGGGCTCTACCGCAAGCTCGCGGCCGAACGCCCCGGCACGTTTCTGCTCGAGTCCGCCGAGAACGGCCGCTCCTGGTCGCGGTACTCGTTCATCGGCGTCCGCAGCGCCGCCACCCTGACCGAGCGCGACGGTCAGGCGCACTGGCTGGGCACCCCGCCGGTCGGTGTCCCGGCCGACGGCGACCCGCTGCAGGCGCTGCGCGCCACGGTCGAGGCGCTGCACACCCCGAACGACGTGGCCGAGGCCGAGGGCCTGCCCCACCTGTCCGGCGGCATGGTCGGCTACCTCGGCTACGACATCGTGCGCCGCCTGGAGAAGATCGGCCCCGGCGAGCGCGACGACCTGAAGCTGCCCGAGCTGACGATGATGCTCACCAGCGACCTCGCGGTGCTCGACCACTGGGACGGCAGCGTCGTCCTGATCGCCAACGCCATCAACCACAACGACCTCGACACGGGCGTCGACGAGTCGTACGCGGACGCCGTGGCCCGCCTCGACGCCATGGAGGCCGACCTGTCGCGCGCGGTCGCCCAGCCGCCCGCCGTACTGCCGCCGTCCGAACTCCCGCCGTTCGACGCGCCGTTGTGGGGCGGCGAGCAGTACCAGGACGCCGTCGAGGACATCAAGGAGCGGATCCGTGCGGGCGAGGCCTTCCAGGTCGTGCCCTCGCAGCGATTCGAAACGGCCTGCACGGCAAGCGCGTTGGACGTCTACCGGGTGCTGCGGGCGACGAACCCCTCCCCGTACATGTACCTGTTCCGCTTCGAGGACTTCGACATCGTGGGCTCCAGCCCGGAGGCCCTGGTCAAGGTCGAGGACGGCCGCGCGATGGTGCACCCCATCGCCGGTACCCGCCCGCGCGGCGCCACCCCGCAGGAGGACCAGGCGCTCGCCGACGAGCTGCTGGCCGACGCCAAGGAGCGCGCCGAGCACCTGATGCTGGTCGACCTCGGCCGCAACGACCTCGGCCGGGTCTGCGAGCCCGGCTCCGTCGAGGTCGTGGACTTCATGTCCATCGAGCGCTACTCGCACGTCATGCACATCGTCTCGACGGTCACCGGCCGGGTGGCCGGGGGCCGCAGCGCCTTCGACGTGCTCACCGCCTGCTTCCCCGCGGGCACCCTCTCGGGCGCGCCCAAGCCGCGCGCGATGCAGATCATCGACGAGCTCGAGCCGAGCAGGCGCGGTCTGTACGGCGGCTGCGTCGGCTATCTCGACTTCGCGGGCGACTCGGACACGGCGATCGCCATCCGGACCGCCCTGATCCGCGACGGAGTGGCATACGTGCAGGCCGGAGCCGGTGTCGTCGCCGATTCGGACCCCGTCGCCGAGGACACGGAGTGCCGCAACAAGGCCGCCGCGGTGCTGCGCGCGGTGCACACGGCCAACCGCCTGGGACGCTCCGCGAGCCGTGAGGGATAGTGGAGGCGTGACTGCAGTACCGAAGGCCCGTACCTCCCCGGACTCCGACGAGGCCAAGAAGTCCTCCGGCGGCCGCCGCAGCCTGGCCGCCGCCCTGCTGCTCGGCGCGCTCGGCGCGACCGTCGTGCTGCTCGCCTCGCGCCAGCCGTGGGCCGAGGGCGAGGCGCGGACCGTCGGCGGCGCGCTGCACCAGACCGCCACCGGCAGCGATGTGACCGGAGTGCCCGCGGCGCTCGCGATAGTGGGCCTCGCCGCCCTCGTCGCGGTCTTCGCCGTACGGCGCAGCGGCCGCACCCTCGTCTCGCTCCTGCTCGCTCTGAGCGGCGCCGGCATCATGGCCGCCGCACTGCTCGGCGCCTCCGACACCTCGGTGCTCGACGAGAAGGCGGCCGCCACCACCGGTGACGCCGCCGCGCAGATCGCCGCCGTCTCGCACAGCGTCTGGCCCTACGTGGCCTGCGCGGGCGGCGCGCTGCTGCTGCTCGCGGGCCTGCTGGCGCTGCGCTTCGGCTCCCGCTGGCCGGCGATGGGCGGACGTTACGAGCGCGGCGCCGGCCCGCGTACCCGTAAGCAGACCGTGGACCCGGACCGTCCCGAGGACCTGTGGAAGGCACTCGACCGCGGCGAGGACCCGACCAACTGAGGCGGGCCCGCCGCCTCGACCCGCCCGCACGACACCAACTCCGGGGCCGCGCGCAGTTCGCGCCCCGGCATGCGCGACAATGAAGCCAAGCGTTCGAGATTCATCCGCGGGACCATCCGCCCCCGGGCTCTTGGAGCCGGGGGTACCCCCAGGGGCAAGAAACAAGGAGCACGTCATGGCCCATGACCACGGACACACCCCGGCTGCCTGGGTCGGTTCGATCATCGCGTTCGTCGGTTTCTGCGTCGCCGGCGCCTTCATGGTGCTGGACAGCCCGATCGGTTTCTGGGCCGGCATGATCGTCATCGCCGCGGGCGGTGTGATCGGCGGTGCCATGCGCGCCGCGGGCATGGGGCAGAAGCCCAAGCGCCAGATCCTGGTGAACAGCGAAGGCTGAGCACTTTCCGTCGCGTACGGCGGTGGGGCGGTACCTCCTTCGGGAAGGTCCCGCCCCACCGCCGTATCCGCCGCGACCCACGGCCGTACGCGCTGACCGGGCGCGGGCGGCCGCGGCGGGGCAGAATGCGGGGGTGACCGCAGAACACGCCGAGCAGCCGTCAGGCTCCCAGCAGTGGGCCCCGCAGCCCGTCGCACCCCGTACGGGCGCCTCGCGGGCCCGCCGTCTGCTCGCTCCGGTGGCCGCGCTCGGCGCCACCGCGGCGGCCGTCGCGTATGTCGGCGCCGTCGATCCCAACGAGGCCGGGCACTATCCGACCTGTCCGCTGCTCGCGGCGACCGGTCTGTACTGCCCGGGCTGCGGCGGTCTGCGCTGTGTGCACGCCCTCGTCCAGGGCGATCTGCCGGCCGCGCTCGGCGCGAACGTCATGGCCGTGACCGGGTTCGTGATCGCCGCGTTCGTCTGGGTCCTGTGGCTGCGGCGCGCCTGGCGCGGCGGGCCCACGGGGCTCACGATCCGCTCGTCGTACGCGTGGGCGTTCGGCGGTCTGCTCGCCGTCTTCACCGTCGTACGGAATCTGCCGTTCGGATCTTTCCTGCACCCATGAACCGCCCATGAACCGCCCGCCGTACTGGGCCGGGGGCGTCCAGGTAGTGGGACCGCCGTCAACCGGATGCGGGGCCTTCGCCCTTCTGCGGATACCATCGCAGTGGCCCCCCGGTACAGAGTTTCACCGTCCGGGGGACATCCGCCCGGACCGCCAGGACGGGCAGTCGCCGTCATGTCCGCCGCTATGGAAGGGGACCACTCGCGTGAGTGTGCTCGACGAGATCATCGAAGGCGTCCGCGAGGACCTCGCCGAACGGCAGGCGCGCGTCAGCCTCGACGAGCTCAAGGAGCGTGCGGCGAAGGCCCCCCAGGCCAAGGACGGGGTCGCGGCCCTGCGCGGCGACAGCGTCAAGGTGATCTGCGAGGTCAAGCGCTCCAGCCCGTCCAAGGGCGCGCTCGCCGCGATCGCCGACCCGGCCGGGCTCGCCGCCGATTACGAGGCGGGCGGCGCCGCCGTCATCTCCGTGCTCACCGAGGAGCGCCGCTTCGGCGGTTCGCTCGCGGACCTCGAGGCCGTCCGCGCCAAGGTGGACATCCCGGTCCTGCGCAAGGACTTCATCGTCACCGCGTACCAGCTCTGGGAGGCCCGTGCGTACGGCGCCGACATGGTGCTGCTCATCGTCGCGGCGCTCGACCAGGAGGCCCTGGTCTCCCTGATCGAGCGCGCCGAGTCCATCGGCCTCACGCCGCTGGTCGAGGTGCACGACGAGGACGAGGTCGAGCGCGCGGTCGAGGCCGGCGCGAAGATCATCGGTGTGAACGCGCGTGACCTCAAGACCCTCAAGGTCGACCGCGCGACCTTCTCGCGCGTCGCGCCCGAGATCCCGCCGCACATCGTCAAGATCGCCGAGTCCGGTGTCCGCGGTCCGCACGACCTGATCGCGTACGCCAACGACGGCGCCGACGCCGTGCTCGTCGGCGAGTCCCTGGTCACCGGCAAGGACCCCCGGTCCGCCGTGGTCGACCTGGTCGCCGCCGGCGCCCACCCGGCCCTGCGCCACGGACGGGGCTGACCCACCGCCATGCCCATCGCCCGACGTCTCGCACCCGGTTGCCGCCCGCGCGGCTGCCGGGCGCCGGCGCGTCGCGTGCACGGGCGTCGGGTGCGGTACGTGATCGGGGCCGAGCCGGGGCAGATCAACGGGATGCGATGGCGCGGGCGGTCGAACCGCCCGTAAGCCGAAAGCTGCCACCCTTGTCTCGGTGGGCGGCTTCGTCGGGCGATCCCGTCATACCCTGACCATCGCAAACCCGACATCCGGGGCAGGTCTACTGCCTCGACGTAGGAGCATCTCGTCATGCCCAGCGAAAACACCGCGGCTCGCGACCACAGCGAGTTCTTCATCCCCGACCCCGAGGGCCAAGTGCCCACGCCCGAGGGCTACTTCGGGAAGTTCGGCGGCAAGTTCATCCCCGAGGCGCTCGTCGCCGCCGTGGACGAAGTGGCCGTCGAGTTCGAGAAGGCCAAGAGCGATCCCGAGTTCGCCCGCGAACTCAGCGAGCTGCTCGCCAACTACACGGGCCGCCCCAGCGCCCTGACCGAGGTGCCGCGCTTCGCGTCGCACGCGGGCCGCGGCCGGGTCTTCCTCAAGCGCGAGGACCTCAACCACACCGGCTCGCACAAGATCAACAATGTCCTTGGCCAGGCCCTGCTCACCAAGCGCATGGGCAAGCCGAAGGTGATCGCCGAGACCGGCGCCGGCCAGCACGGTGTCGCCACCGCGACAGCCTGCGCCCTCTTCGGCCTCGAATGCACCATCTACATGGGCGAGATCGACACGCAGCGCCAGGCGCTGAACGTCGCGCGCATGCGGATGCTCGGCGCCGAGGTCATCGCCGTGAAGTCCGGCTCGCGCACGCTCAAGGACGCGGTGAACGAGGCCTTCCGCGCCTGGGTCGCCAACGTCGAGGACACCCACTACCTCTTCGGCACGGCCGCGGGCCCGCACCCCTTCCCGGCGATGGTGCGCGACTTCCAGCGCGTCATCGGCGTCGAGGCCCGCCGCCAGCTCCTGGAGCGCACCGGCCGGCTGCCCGACGCGGCCGTCGCCTGCGTCGGCGGCGGCTCCAACGCGATCGGCCTGTTCCACGCCTTCCTCGACGACGCGGACGTACGGCTCATCGGCTGCGAGGCCGGCGGCCACGGCGTCGACTCCGGCGAGCACGCGGCCACGCTGACCGCGGGCGACCCCGGCATCCTGCACGGCTCGCGCTCGTACGTGATCCAGGACGAGGAGGGCCAGATCATCGAGCCCTACTCGATCTCGGCCGGGCTCGACTACCCGGGCATCGGCGCCGAGCACGCGTATCTGAAGGACACCGGGCGCGCCGAGTACATCCCGGTCACCGACGACGAGGCGATGCAGGCGCTGCGCCTGCTCTCGCAGACCGAGGGCATCATCCCGGCCATCGAGAGCGCGCACGCGCTCGCCGGTGCGCTGCGGATCGGCCAGGAGCTGGGCGAGGACGGCCTGATGGTCGTCAACCTCTCCGGCCGCGGTGACAAGGACATGGACACGGCTGCCCGCTACTTCGGGTACTACGACGCCGACGAGAACGCGGGGGACGCCAAGTGAGCGGGAACATCGAGCTGTTGAGTGCGGCCCTCGCCGATACGAAGGCCGAGGGGCGGTCCGCGCTGATCGCTTACCTGCCCGCCGGATTCCCGTCCGTCGACGGCGGGATCGAGGCCGTGAAGGCCGCCTTCGACGGCGGCGCGGACATCGTCGAGGTCGGCCTGCCCTACAGCGACCCGGTGCTCGACGGACCGGTCATCCAGACCGCCGACGACATCGCGCTGAAGAACGGCCTCAAGATCGCCGACGTGATGCGTACGGTCCGCGAGGCCCACGAGGCCACCGGCAAGCCCGTCCTCGTCATGACGTACTGGAATCCGATCGACCGCTACGGCGTCGAGCGCTTCACCGCCGAGCTCGCCGAGGCCGGCGGCGCGGGCTGCATCCTGCCCGACCTGCCGGTGCAGGAGTCCGCGCTGTGGAGGGAGCACGCCGCCAAGCACGACCTCGCCACGGTGTTCGTGGTCGCGCCCAGCAGCAAGGACGCGCGCCTCAAGGAGATCACCGCGGCGGGCTCCGGCTTCGTCTACGCGGCCTCCCTGATGGGTGTCACGGGTACGCGCGAGTCGGTCGGCGAGGCCGCCGAGGACCTCGTACGGCGGACGAAGGCCACCACGGACCTGCCGGTCTGTGTCGGTCTCGGTGTCTCCAACGCCGAACAGGCCGCGGAGGTCGCCCAGTTCGCGGACGGAGTGATCGTCGGCTCCGCGTTCGTCAAGCGGATGCTCGACGCCCCGGACGAGGCCGCGGGCATCGAGGCCGTGCGCGCACTCGCCGGTGAGCTGGCCGAAGGCGTACGCGCCAAGGCGAACTGAGCACGGAAGTCGCTCGCCCATACGGGTGGACATCGGACCGGGGAGGCACGCTCGTGCCTCCCCGGTTCGTTTGCGGGGTGTGAGCGAGAAGAACCGTGAGGGAAAGCGTGCCGCCCGCGACCGGCTGGCACAGGAGCGGGAACAGCAGAAGGCCCGCGACAAGCGCCGACGCGCGCTGATCGTGGTGAGCGCCGTGGTAGGCGTCCTGGGCCTGGCCGCGATCGCCGGGGTGATCGCGGCCAATGCGGGCGGCGACAAGAAGGACGCGTCCGGTCCTGTCGTGCCGCCCGCCGGGGCGAGCGGCAAGGACAGTCTGGCGATTCCGGTCGGCAAGGACAGCGCCAAGTCCACGCTCACCATCTGGGAGGACTTCCGCTGCCCGGCCTGCGCCTCCTTCGAGACGCAGTACAGCCCGACCATCCATGAGCTCACCGAGAAGGGGCAGCTCAAGGTCGAGTACCACCTGGCCACGATCATCGACGGCAACATGGGCGGCACCGGCTCGGTGAACGCGGCGAACGCGGCGGCCTGCGCACAGGACGCCGGGAAGTTCACGCCGTACCACGACGTGCTCTACAAGAACCAGCCGCCGGAGACCGACGACGCGTTCGGCAAGGACGCGCGGCTCCTGGAGCTGGCGAAGGAGGTGGACGGCCTCGACTCCGCCGAGTTCAAGAGCTGCGTCGAGGACGGCAAGCATGTGAGCTGGGTGAACAAGTCGAACGACGCGTTCCGCGACGGCAAGTTCACCGGCACGCCGACCGTGCTGCTCGACGGCAAGAACATCTTCGCGGACCAGAAGAACCCGCTGACCCCCGAGAAGCTCAAGAAGCAGGTCGAGGAAGCGGCGAAGTAGTCCCGTCAGCGCCCAAGTGACTCTGTGTGCGGCCCCGTCCCGGCGGACGGGGCCGTACCCGTTATCAGGCCGTTAGGCCGGGTGGATTGCCGCACAAGGGAGTCGGCAGGGTAGCGTCGACCCCGCCATGGAAATCCTTGCATCGATCCCCAGCCCGTCGAAGGGTGAACTCGACCTCTTCGGCATTCCTCTGCGCGGTTACGCCTTCGCCATCATCATCGGTGTGTTCGTCGCCGTATGGATCGGCGGCAAGCGCTGGGTCGCCCGCGGCGGCAAGCCCGGCACGGTGGCGGACATCGCCGTGTGGGCCGTGCCCTTCGGCCTTGTCGGCGGCCGCCTCTATCACGTGATCACCGACAACGACCTCTACTTCGGTGAGGGCCGTAACTGGGTGGACGCGTTCAAGATCTGGGAGGGCGGCCTCGGTATCTGGGGCGCCATCGCCCTCGGCGCGCTCGGTGCCTGGATCGGCTGCCGGCGCCGCGGCATCCCGCTGCCCGCCTGGGCGGACGCGGTCGCGCCGGGCATCGCCCTCGCGCAGGCCATCGGCCGCTGGGGCAACTGGTTCAACCAGGAGCTGTACGGACGCTCCACGGACCTGCCCTGGGCGCTGGAGATCACCCGCTCCGACGGCGGGCGCGTGCCGGGCACGTACCACCCGACGTTCCTGTACGAGTCGCTGTGGTGCATCGGCGTCGCGCTGCTCGTCATCTGGGCGGACCGCCGCTTCAAGCTCGGTCACGGGCGGGCGTTCGCGCTGTACGTCGCGGCCTACTGCGTCGGGCGCGGCTGGATCGAGTACATGCGCGTGGACGACGTCCAGCTGAACGATGTGCTCGGACTGCGGTTCAACGTATGGACGTCGATCGTCGTCTTCGTCCTCGCCGTCGTGTACATGGTGGTGTCGGCCCGTCTGCGGCCGGGACGCGAGGAAGTCGTGGAGCCGGACCGGGACGCTGTCTCCGGCGCCTCCGGTGACGCGGATGCGGAGTCGGACTCCGACGCGGACGCCAATGGCGAGAAGGTCGAGCTGTCCAAGGACAGTGGCGCCTCCGAGACCGAGTCCGCCGACTCCGACTCCGATGCCGACGTCAAGGACGAGGCCGGATCGGCCAACAAGGGCTGAGCTTTCCTTTCGCGTGGCGGGCCGTCGAACCTTCCGGGTTCGGCGGCCCGCCCGCTTTTGCGCCGGCGGCTTTACGAGCTCCAGTGGCTCAGCCCAGCGTGCGCGCCCGTGCCACGACCTCGGCCGGGGCCTTGGCCAGTGAGCCGTCGTCGTACGGGGGCTGCGGGTCGTACTCCGTGTACAGCTGGATCGCCCGGGCGCTCAGCTCGTCCGTGAGCAGGGCGGTGAGCTGCAGGGCCATGTCGATCCCGGAGGAGACCCCGGCCGAGGTGATCACCCGGCCCTCGCGGACCACGCGGTCGGGGGTGTAGCGGGCTCCGTACGACTCCAGCTGGGCCGCCGCGTCCCAGTGGGTCGTCGCGGGCAGCCCGTCGAGCAGGCCTGCCGCGCCGAGCACCAGGGACCCGGTGCAGACCGAGGTGGTGAAGCGGGTGGTGGTGTGCATACGGCGCACCCAGTCGAGGAAGGCCGGGTCGTCCACCATCGCGAGGAAGCTGCCGCCGCCGGGGACAAGGAGCACATCGCAGCGCTCCACGTCGGAGTACCGCGTCGGGACGTGCACGGGCAGCGAGCCCAACACGTCCTGCACCAGGCCGGGTTCGGCCGTCACGAAGCGCACGGTGGCGCCGGGTGCGTAGCCGAGAATCTCGTACGGGCCGATCGCGTCCAGGGGCTCGAAGCGGTCGAAGAGCGGGATCACTATGTCCATGGCGGGCAGCCTAGGAGGCGTCCCGCGACCACGGCCGTGCTGTCCCGTCAGGCGGGCAGTTCCGCCACCACCTCGCCGTCCTCCTCGGCTCCGGTGAGCGTGAAGCCGAGGGATGCGTACAGGCGGGCCGCGGGCACGTTCGCCGGGTCGTACGACAGGCGGGTGGCGAAATGGCCCGGCTGCGCCGCGAGCCAGGGGATCAGCGCGCGCATCGTCGCGCGAGCCAGGCCCTTGCCCTGCTCGGATGCGTCGATGAGGAGGCCGCCGACCCAGTGCGAGCCGTCCTCGTCGCGGGCCCACATGACGTGCCCGACCACCTTGTCGTCGGCGTGCACCGCGAAGGAGTGCCAGACGTTCTCGAGCAGCGAGAGCAGGAGGTAGCGGCCCGCGAGCGCCGGGGCGAAGGTGCGCTGGGAGTCCAGCGGGGCGATGTCGGCGACGGAGCGCCAGTTGGCCGCCGTCACCTCGTGCAGGGTGACGGCGCGGCCGGTGGCGTCGAGCAGGTGCGGTGTATGGGGGATCACCGCGGCAGCGTACGGAGGTCGGGGGACGGGGCCAAGGGAATTATGCGGACGGGAAGCTGCATGGATGGGTTACGCGGACGGACGGCGGTGGGCCAGGGACAAGGTGCGGCGGGCGCCCGCCACCACGGCCGCGTCCACGAAGCGGCCGTCGGGGAGCGCCAGGGCGCCCGAGTCCGTGGCCGCCGCCTTGGTGATGTCCTCCGCGGCGGCGATCTCCTCCGCCGTCGGCAGGTACGCCCGCTCGATCACCGGCAGCTGGCTGGGGTGGATGGCCGCCCGGCCCAGGAAACCCAGGGCACGGCCACGTGCGCAGGAGGCCGCGAGACCGTTCAGGTCGTAGAGGTCGGTGTGCACGGACTGGGGCGGCGGTGCCAGCCCGGCCGCACGCGCCGCGCACACCACGCGTGAGCGGGCCCAGTCGAGGCCCGTGTCCGCGCTGATCCCCAGATCCGCGCGCAGATCGCTCTCGCCGAGGGAGAGACCGGTCAGGGACGGGTGGGCGCGGGCGATCGCGTAGGCCTCCTCGACGCCGAGGGCCGACTCGATGAGCGCGAACAGCGGGGGAGAGCCGGCGAGTTCGGCCACCCGCGCGATCTGGTCCGGTGCGGTCACCTTCGGCAGGCGCAGACAGGCCAGCCCGGGCCGGTCCGCGAGCGCCTCGATGTCGAGGCGGGCCAGGGTGCCGTCGAGGGCGTTCACGCGGACATGGACCGGGACGGCGTGGCGGTCACCGAGCAGTTCCGCGGTGGCCGCGCGCGCATAGCTCTTGCGGTCCGCGGCGACCGCGTCCTCCAGGTCCACGATCACCACGTCGGCGCCGGCCGCGAGGGCCTTCGCCACCCGCTCGGGGCGGTCGCCGGGAACGTACAGCCAGGTCAGCGGGATCTTCGCGGTCATACGGCGCCCTCCGTGCGCAGCTCACTGATATCGCCCGCCGACAGGCCGAGTTCGGACAGGACCTCGTCCGTGTCCGCGCCGTGCGGGCGGCCCGCCCACTGGATGGCGCCCGGGGTCTCGGAGAGCCGGAAGAGCACGTTCTGCATCCGCAGGGGGCCGAGCTCGGGGTCGTCGACGGTGGTGAGGGTGTCGAGGGCCGCGTACTGCGGATCCGCCATGACATCCCGTACGTCCTGGATGGGCGCCACCGCGGCCTGTGCCTGCTCGAAGGCCGCGATCACCTCGGTGCGGGTGCGCGTGGCGATCCACGAGCCGACCGCCTCGTCGAGCACGTCCGCGTGGGCGGCGCGCTCGGCGCCCGTCGCGAACCACGGCTCGGAGATCAGTTCCGGGCGGCCGACCAGACGCATCACGCGCTCGGCGATGGACTGCGCCGAGGTCGAGACCGCGACCCAACGGCCGTCCGCGGTGCGGTAGGTGTTGCGGGGCGCGTTGTTCGTGGAGCGGTTGCCCGTACGCGGCTGCACCAGACCCAGCTGGTCGTACCAGAGGGGCTGGGGGCCGAGGACCGTGAGGATCGGCTCGATGATCGCCATGTCCACCACCTGGCCGCGGCCCGTCCGCTGCCGGCCGGTCAGGGCCGTCATCACCGCGTACGCCGTGGCCAGGCCCGCGATGGAGTCCGCGAGGCCGAACGGCGGCAGCGTGGGCGGTCCGTCGGGCTCCCCGGTGATCGCCGCGAAACCGCTCATCGCCTCGGCGAGCGTCCCGAAGCCGGGGCGGTGCGCGTACGGTCCGAACTGGCCGAAGCCCGTGACACGGGCCAGCACCAGCCGCTCGTTGACCGCGCTCAACTCCTCGTATCCGAGGCCCCACTTCTCCAGGGTGCCCGGGCGGAAGTTCTCGATCACGACATCGGCGGTGCCGGCGAGCTTGAGCAGGGTCTCGCGGCCGCCCTTCGTCGACAGGTCGAGGGTGATCGTCCGCTTGTTGCGGCCGAGCAGCTTCCACCACAGGCCGACGCCCTCCTTGGCGGGCCCGTGGCCGCGCGAGGGATCGGGCTTGCGGGGGTGTTCCACCTTGATCACTTCGGCGCCGAAGTCACCGAGCATCGTGGCGGCGAGCGGCCCGGCGAAGAGGGTGGCCAGGTCGAGGACGCGCAGGCCGGTGAGTGGGGGAGGGGGTGCGGGTGCCATGGGGTCCTTTGGTGAGGGGTTTTGCGCTACGGGCGGACGGCGGCGTCGATGTCCGCGCGGGCCGGCATCGAGGCCGAGGCGCCCGGGCGCTGGACCGAGAGCGCGGCCGCAGCCGAGGCCCAGGCCAGTGCGTCCGGCATCGGACGCCCCTCGCCGAGCGCCACGGCGAGCGCGCCCACGAAGGTGTCGCCCGCGGCCGTCGTGTCCACGGCCTTGACCTGCGGCGCGGGCACGGTGAGCCGGGTGCCGGAGCGGTCCGCGTACAGGCTGCCGACCGAGCCCAGGGTGATGACCAGCTCGGGGACCTGTTCGAGGAGGGCCTCCGCGGCCTCGTGCGGGTCGGTGCGTCCGGTGAGCGCGGCGGCCTCGTGCTCGTTGGGCACCAACAGGTCCGTGGCGGCGAGCAGTTCGGGCGGCAGGGGCTGTGCGGGTGCGGGCGTCAGGATCGTGCGTACGCCGCGTTCGCGGGCGGTGCGCGCCCCGGTGAGCACCCCTTCCAGGGGGATCTCCAGCTGGAGCAGAAGCGTGTCCGTGGCTTCGATGGCCTCCGCATCGCCGGGGGCGAGGCCGGTGACCGTGCCGTTGGCGCCGGGCACGACCACGATCGCGTTGCCGCCCTCGTCGTCGACCACGATGTGCGCGGTGCCGCTCGCGCCCTCCACCGTACGCAGGCGGCTGGTGTCCACACCGGACTCGCCGAGCGCGCCGCGCAGCCGTACGCCGAAGTCGTCCGCGCCCACCGCCCCGATCATCGTGACGTCCCCGCCCGCGCGGGCCGCGGCGATGGCCTGGTTGGCGCCCTTGCCGCCGGGGATCGTGCGGAACTCCCGTCCGGTGACGGTCTCTCCGCGGTCCGGGGCCTTCGCCACGTAGGCGACGAGGTCCATGTTGGTGGAGCCGAGTACGGAGATACGGGGCGTAAGTCTCATGATCGGGCCGCCTCCCGGAAGGTGAGCTGGGCGAGGGTGTCGAAGCCGATGCCGTCGAAGCCGGCGACGGTCGTGGAGAGATGGTTGCGCAGAGGGTCGGTCCACTGCGCCGGGATGCGGTCGGGGTGGCCGGCGATCAGGCCCGCGATGGAACCGGCCGTGGCGCCGTTGGAGTCGGTGTCCCAGCCGGCGCTCACGGCGCGGGTGATGGTGGCGGTGAAGTCGCCGTCCGCGTGGAGGAGTGCGGCGGTGATGGCCGCGGTGTTGGGGATGACGTGGACCCAGTGGTGTTCCGCGTGCACCTGGTGCAGCACGTCGACGATCTCGTCGAAGTCCTTGATGACGTACGCGAGTTGGCGGGCGTGCGCGATCGCCCGGTACAGGTGGGTGTCCTCGGGTACGGCTTCGAGGCCGGCCCCGATCGCCTGGTGGACGTCCGCGCCCGTGGCGGCTTCGGCGATCACGGCCGCGATGAACTCGGCGCCGTGCACGCCGTTGCCGGTGTGGGTGAGCTCGGCGTCGCGGCGGGCCTGGGCCGCGGCCCGCTCCGGCTGCCCCGGGTTCGTCCAGCCGTGGAGGTCGGCGCGGATCAGGGCGCCGATCCATTCGCGGAACGGGTTGCGGTGGCGGGCGGTGTGCGGCGGCTCGATGCCGTCGAGGAGGTTGCGGTAGGCGATGCGCTCGGCGGTGAAGGTGCGGCCGGCGGGGAGTTCGTCCAGCCAGAGCTTGGCCACGTCGGCGGTGGTGAAGGTCTTTCCGTGGCGCTGGAGCAGGAGCAGGCCGAGGAGGGGGTAGTTGAGGTCGTCGTCCTCGGGCATGCCGTTGATGTTCTCGGCGAGGCTGGTGGTCGCGCTGCGTCTGTTCCACGGGTACGTGGCCTTGAGGTCTGCGGGGACGCCGCGCTCTGTGAACCATGTGCGGAGTGGCCAGTTGCCCGCGGCTCGGGCGAGCTGTCTGATCCCTTGCAGGGGGAGCTTCTCGACGGGCTTGCCCAGGAGACAGCCGGCGGCTCGGCCCAGCCAGGCTGCGTGGAGGGCGTGCAGGTGGGTGGGTGGGGTCTCTTCTTCCCCTGTCCCGCCCCTTCCCGAAACCGGGGGCTTCGCCCCCGGACCCCCGCATCCGAACTTCGTTCGGATCTGCTCAAGCGCCGCAGGGGCCGAAATGGCAGCCGCCTCGTCCAGGAGTTCTGTCGCGAGTCGGCGTAGCTCCGGGGTGGCAGGGCCGGCGGACGCGCCCGCCCGGTCCGGGGCCAAGTGGCCGCCCGCTGCCAGCCATCTCCGTTCGAGGGCGGACACATCGCGTCCCTCCAGGGCCAGTTGGCGCAGCTCGTGGCCGATCAGGTCCTCCGGCTGGACCCAGGTGAGGCGCAGTGGTGCGGCGACGGCGGCGGTCACGCCGAGGCCTCCAGTGCCGTGAACGCCGCCTCGTGCGTGCGCCTGCGGTCCACGTCGCGCGCGAAGATCTCGCGGGCCACGCCCGTCAGCGCGACCGCCGGTGCCGACAAGTCGATACGGCTGGCCTCCGCGACCGTCTTCGCCCACTCGGCCGGGACCTCCGCGCCAAGGGCCCCCGCGAGCGCCCCGCCCATCGTGGCGATCGAGTCGCAGTCGCGGCCGTAGTTGACCGCGCCGAGGACCGTACGCCGGTAGTCGCCGCCGCCGACGAGGAGCATGCCGAGGGCGACGGGGAGTTCCTCGATGGAGTGCAGACGGGACGGGCGGCGGGCGCCCAGGGAGGGGGAGCGGTACTCCGGGCCCACCGTGTCGAAGGGTTCGACCGCCGCGCGGAGCGGAGCGAGCGCCGGTTCGAAGGAGTCGTACGAACAGGCCGCGGTGCAGACCGCCTCGATCGCCGCCCGTGTGCCGTCCTTGGCCAGGGAGAAGCAGGTGTCCACCACGGACGAAGGCGTCGCGCCCGGGGTGCAGGCCGCGGCCACGCCCGCCGCGAAGACCCCTGCCGCCTCGCGGCCGTACGAGGACTGGTGGGCGCCCGCGATGTCCAGGGCCTCCGCGTAAGCGCCCGCGGGATTGCCCGCGTTGACCAGCCCGACCGGCGCCATGTACATCGCCGCACCGCAGTTGACGATGTTGCCCGAGCCCGCCTCGCGGGGGTCCACATGCCCGTAGTGGAGGCGGGCCACCAGCCACTTCTCGGCGAGGAAGACCCGCTGGAGCAGGATCGCCTCGGTCTCCAGCTCCGGGATCCAGCGGGGCTCGGAGGTCAGCTCGGGGACCAGGTGCTCCGCCACCGCGTACGCGTCGAGGTGGTCGCGCACCTTCTCGTACACCCTGATCAGCGCGTGCGTCAGCAAGGTGTCGTCCGTGATGTGGCCATCGCCCTTGTGGTACGGGGCGATCGGGCGTGCGGTGCGCCAGTCCTCGAACCAGGGGCCCACGATGCCGTGGATCCGGCCGCCGTGGCGCTCCAGGATCTGCTCGGGGCTGTAGCCCTCGACGGGCCCGCCGAGGGCGTCGCCGACCGCGGCGCCGGTCAGGGCGCGGCTGATCCGGTCGTCGAGACCCGGACCCGCGGCGGCTGCGTCAGGTGCACCTTTCTTGTCTGTCATGCGTGAATTGTCCACCCGTGGCGGCCAGTTCCCGGTCTGGTGCGAGGAGTTCGGCGAGTTCCGCGGCGAGTTCCACCAGATCGGTGTCCGCGAGCCGGGGCAGCGCACAGCCCGACAGGGTGCGGCAGGCCGCGCGCCAGGACTCGGGGACGCCCGCCGCCCCTTCGTACGCACCGGCAAGGGCACCCGCGAGTGCCGGGGCCGAGTCGGCGACGCGGGAGAGACAGGCGGCGGCCGGCACCGCGCGGGCGAGGGACCCGCGCGATGCGGTGGTCAGGGCGAGGGCGACGGGGACGGTCTCGGCGGCGGCGATCCCGTAGCTGTAGACGTGGTCGACGATCTGGTGCTCCAGGACCGGTACGAGGGCGAAGGCGTCCTCGGCGTCGCGGGCGAGCTTCACCGCGTGCTGGGCGTTGCGGCCGATCTCCGTGTCGTCGGGGAGCTGGTCGAGGGCGGCGTCCACGGCCGCGTCGATGTCCCAGCCGCCGAGCAGCGCGGCGCTCGCCGCGGCCATGGCGCGCGCGCCGTGCACGCCGTCGCCGTCCTGGGTGTAGCGAGCGTCGAACTCGGCCAGATCGGCGGCCGGTTGAGGGTCGCCGGGGTGGACAAGAGCGAGGACGCAGCCGCGTACACAGGCCGCGTCGTCGAAGTAGTGCGGATTGTCGTGGCCGGTCGCGGGCGGCCGCAGACCGCCGGCGAGATTGCCCAGGCCGGCGCGTACGGAGATACGGGCGCGCAGCGGGATCACCGCGGACTCGACCTCGGGGGCGCGCTGTTCGGCCTCGGCGATCTGGGCCGCGAGGGTCTGCCAGGTGTGGTCCACGGCCGCCCGTACGCGCAGTGCGGGGTCGCCCGCGGCCGCCGACTTGAGCAGCGAGACGGCCGTGAACGCGGCCCATTCGGCGTCGTCGGACGGGCCGAGGCGCAGGGGCTCGGGCGGCTGGTTGAGTGCGATGGGGACGGGGAGCGTGGTGGTGGCGTTCTGCTCGGCGAAGGTGTCCAGCTCGCGGGTGAGCCGCCTGGTCCACTCGGGCATGCGGGCCGCCCGGTGTCTGGCCGCGGGCCAGCCGGCGGCGTCGCCTGCGGCGAGTCCGAGGAGGAGTCCTTCGATGCGCTGGGGGCGACTGATAGGAGCCCCCGGAAACCCCGGGATACCTGACCTGGTACGCGTGCCATCACTGGTGGCGCTCCCTGCGCCGCGGTGGAAATGGCTCGACGTCATCCCGACACCTCCTCGTCGTCCGGGGTGAGCAGGTCGGCCACGTCCAGGACGTGATGGCCCGCCATGGAGGGCAGACAGCTGCCGCGGACGGGGCCGATCGCCTCGGCCCACGCCTGCGGGATGGCGGCCTCGCCCTGGAGTGCGCCGGCCAGAGCGCCTGCCAGCGCGGCCGTCGTATCGGCGTCGCGGCCCATGTTCACCGCCGTGAGCACCGCCTCGCGGAAGTCGCCGCGGGCCGCGGCGAAGGCGCCGAAGGCCAGGCCCACCGCCTCGGGGGCGAGGTCGGTCCACGGGTAGCCGCCGATGACGACCGCGCTGCGCACCGCGCGTTCGCCGGCGGGGGCGGCGATCACGGCGCGGCGCAGCGAGCGTGCCGTCCAGGAGTCCATCGGGATCACGGAGAGCGCGGCGCCGATGACGCCGGCCGGGCCCGCGCCGCCCATCGCGGCGGCGACCCCGGCGGCCACGGCCTGTCCTCCGTAGATGCCCTCGCCGTCGTGGCTGACCGAGCCGTCGATGGCGACGAGCCGCGCGGCCTCGGCGGGCCGGCCCGCCGCGTACACCCCGAAGGGTGCGGCCCGCATCGCCAGACCGTCGCTCCAGGCGTGGCGGTGCTGGGCGGTGACAGGGGCGGCGAGGCCGCGGCGGAGGTTCTCGAGGGTGCCGCGTTCGCTGAACCCGGCCCCCTTGAAGGGGCCCTCGTCGAGGTCGGCGATCCACTGGTGCCAGGCGGTCTCGGCGCGTGCCGTGGTGAGGGCCGAGCCGAAGCGGGCGAGGAGGAGGCCGGAGAAGATGGCGTACTCGGTGTCGTCGGTGCCGGCGGGGTTGTCGACGACGAAGTCCTCGATACGGCCCCAGCGTTCGCGGATCTCGGAGGGCTTGAGGTTCTCGGCGGGGGCGCCCAGGGCGTCGCCGACGGCCAGGCCGAGGAGGGCGCCTCGTGCGCGGCTGCGCTGCGCGAGGGTGTCCGGGGCGGGGAGGGCTGTGCGCTCCTGAGTGCCGGACGGAACGTATGCAATCGGTTGCTGCATGGGTCATGCGTTCCACGCGGGTTGCTTGCGCTGCGTTTATGCGGCTTATGTCACCCCTTCGCCTGCGGCCGCTTCTCTCCCCGCCCCGCCCCTTCCCGAAACCGGGGGCTTCGCCCCCGGACCCCCGCATCCGAACTTCGTTCGGATCTGCTCAAGCGCCGCAGGGGCTGGAAGGTCTGCTCAAACGCCGCAGGGGCTGGATGGCTTGCTCAACGCCGCAGGGGGCGAAGGAGGAGTGTTAGCCAGGCCTTCCTTGCTGGCAGGGGCGATATTTCGCGCGTACTTTCGATGGCGTACCGCGAAGGAAACAGGGGGCATGGAGACATGGCGATCATCGAGACCGAAGCGCCGTTGCATGAGGCGCACCGTGACAACCACACGCATCGTGATGTGAACGGTGGCTGGCTGCGGCCTGCCGTGTTCGGGGCGATGGACGGGCTGGTCTCGAACCTCGCGCTGATGACCGGTGTCGCCGGCGGGGCCGTATCGCAGCAGACCATCGTGATCACCGGGCTCGCGGGTCTCGCGGCCGGTGCGTTCTCCATGGCGGCGGGGGAGTACACCTCCGTGGCGTCCCAGCGCGAGCTCGTCCAGGCGGAACTCGACGTGGAGCGGTGCGAGCTGCGCAAGCACCCCGAGTGCGAGGAGCAGGAGCTCGCCGAGCTGTATGTCTCCCGCGGTGTCGAGCCGGAGCTGGCGCGGGAGGTCGCGCGGCAGCTGTCCAAGGATCCGGAGCAGGCGCTGGAGATCCACGCGCGCGAGGAGCTCGGTATCGATCCGGACGATCTGCCCTCGCCCGTCGTGGCGGCCGTCTCGTCCTTCGGGGCCTTCGCGCTCGGCGCTCTGCTGCCCGTACTGCCGTATCTGCTCGGCGCGACCGCGCTGTGGCCGGCGCTGCTGCTCGCGCTGACCGGCCTGTTCGCCTGCGGAGCGGTGGTGGCCAAGGTGACGGCGCGGAGCTGGTGGTACAGCGGTCTGCGGCAGTTGGCGCTCGGTGGCGCGGCGGCCGGTGTGACGTACGCCCTCGGCACTCTGTTCGGAACGGCCGTAGGATAAGGGCTTGCAGGTCTATGCGGCTGCTGGCATAAGTAGTCGTTACCGAGCGGTTTCGAAGCCATGACAGCAGGGCATGAGCCGTAAGCGCCGTGGGCAATGAGGCCCGGGCGCACCCATGGGCAAAGAAGCCCACACAGAACATGGGCCCCCGGTCACTGATCTGCCCGCGAAGGTCCTGTCCCCGAGGGGAAGACCGTCACCCGCGGTGTCCGCATGGTGGAACGCGCTATCCGATTCCTGAGAAGCGCTCCATCATGTAACCTGCACGAAATTTCGCGCAGACTTGAAGCGTGAGGGCCAACGTCGTCCCTCGGCACCTGCACTTTTGCCTCGACGACGACGGGAGAGCCGATGCGTTCCGACGCCTGGTCGCCCATGGACGGTCGCCCCGCCCAGCAGGGGATGTACGACCCCCGTAACGAGCACGACGCCTGTGGTGTCGGGTTCGTGGCCACCCTGACCGGTGTTGCCAGCCACCAGCTGGTGGAGCAGGCGTTGACCGTGCTGCGCAACCTGGAACACCGCGGTGCCACCGGCTCCGAGCCCGACTCGGGTGACGGCGCGGGCATCCTGTGCCAGGTCCCCGACGCGTTCCTGCGCGAGGTCACCGGGTTCGAGCTGCCCGAGGCCGGCTCGTACGCCGTGGGTATCGCCTTCCTGCCGGTCGAGGAAGCCGACGAGACCGCCGCGAAGATCGAGGGCATCGCCGCCGAGGAGGGCCTGAACGTCCTCGGCTGGCGTGAGGTACCGGTCGCGCCCGAGCTGCTCGGCGCCTCCGCCCGCTCGACGATGCCGGTGTTCCGCCAGATGTTCGTCGCGGACGGTACGTCCGAGGGCATCGCGCTGGACCGCAAGGCCTTCGCGCTGCGCAAGCGGGCCGAGCGGGAGGCCGCGACGTACTTCCCGTCGTTCTCCGCGCGCACCATTGTCTACAAGGGCATGCTGACCACCGGCCAGCTGGAGCCCTTCTTCCCGGACCTGTCCGACCGCCGCTTCGCCTCGGCGCTCGCGCTGGTGCACTCGCGCTTCTCGACGAACACCTTCCCGAGCTGGCCGCTTGCCCACCCGTACCGCTTCATCGCGCACAACGGTGAGATCAACACCGTCAAGGGCAACCGCAACTGGATGACGGCGCGTGAGTCGCAGCTCGCCTCCGATCTGTTCGGCAGCGAGCAGCTGGAGCGGATCTTCCCGATCTGCACGCCGGACGCCTCGGACTCCGCGTCCTTCGACGAGGTGCTCGAACTCCTGCACCTGGGTGGCCGTTCGCTGCCGCACTCGGTCCTGATGATGATCCCGGAGGCGTGGGAGAACCACGCCTCGATGGACCCGGCGCGGCGCGCGTTCTACCAGTACCACTCCACGCTGATGGAGCCCTGGGACGGCCCGGCCTGTGTCACCTTCACCGACGGCACCCAGGTCGGCGCGGTCCTGGACCGCAACGGCCTGCGCCCCGGCCGCTACTGGGTCACCGACGAGGGTCTCGTCGTGCTCGGCTCCGAGGTCGGCGTGCTCGACATCGACCCCGCGAAGGTGGTCCGCAAGGGACGGCTTCAGCCCGGCAAGATGTTCCTCGTCGACACCGCCGAGCACCGCATCATCGAGGACGACGAGATCAAGTCGGCGCTCGCCTCCGAGCACCCGTACGCGGACTGGCTCGAGGCCGGCGAGATCGAGCTCTCGGACCTGCCCGAGCGTGAGCACATCGTGCACACCCACGCCTCGGTCACCCGCCGCCAGCAGACCTTCGGTTACACCGAGGAAGAGCTGCGCATCCTGCTCACGCCGATGGCCAAGTCCGGTGCCGAGCCGATCGGTTCGATGGGTACGGACTCGCCGATCGCCGCGCTGTCCTCGCGTCCGCGGCTGATCTTCGACTACTTCACCCAGCTGTTCGCGCAGGTCACCAACCCGCCGCTCGACGCGATCCGCGAGGAGCTCGTCACCTCGCTGCTCTCGTCGCTCGGCCCGGGCTCCAACCTGCTCGACCCGCAGGCCGCGTCCTGCCGTTCGGTCACGCTGCCCTTCCCGGTGATCGACAACGACGAGCTGGCCAAGCTCATCCACATCAACGCCGACGGCGACATGCCGGGCATGAAGGCCGTGACGCTGTCCGGTCTCTACCGGGTCTCCGGTGGCGGTGACGCGCTTGCCGCCCGTATCGAGGAGATCTGCGCCGAGGCCGACGCCGCGATCGCCGACGGCGCCCGCCTGATCGTCCTGTCGGACCGGCACTCGGACGCCGAGCACGCGCCGATCCCGTCGCTGCTTCTCACCGCGGCCGTGCACCACCACCTCATCCGTACGAAGCAGCGCACCCAGGTGGGGCTGCTCGTCGAGGCCGGCGATGTGCGCGAGGTGCACCACGTCGCGCTGCTCATCGGTTTCGGTGCGGCCGCCGTGAACCCGTATCTGGCGATGGAGTCCGTCGAGGACCTCGTCCGGGCCGGAACGTTCCTGCCGGGCATCGAGGCCGAGCAGGCCATCCGCAACCTGATCTACGCGCTCGGCAAGGGCGTCCTCAAGGTCATGTCCAAGATGGGTATCTCGACCGTCGCCTCGTACCGCGGCGCGCAGGTCTTCGAGGCCGTCGGTCTCGACCAGGCCTTCGTGGACAAGTACTTCAACGGCACCGCCTCCAAGATCGGCGGCGTCGGCATCGACGTGATCGCCAAGGAGGTCGCCGCCCGGCACGCCAAGGCCTACCCGGCCTCCGGCGTCCCCTCGGCGCACCGCGCCCTGGACATCGGCGGCGAGTACCAGTGGCGCCGTGAGGGCGAGCCGCACCTGTTCGACCCGGACACGGTCTTCCGTCTGCAGCACGCCTCGCGCAACCGCCGCTACGACGTGTTCAAGCAGTACACCTCGCGCGTGGACGAGCAGTCCCAGCGCCTGATGACGCTGCGCGGTCTGTTCGGCTTCAAGTCGGACCGCCCGTCCATCTCCATCGACGAGGTCGAGCCCGTCTCCGAGATCGTCAAGCGCTTCTCCACCGGCGCCATGTCGTACGGCTCCATCTCCAAGGAGGCGCACGAGACCCTCGCCATCGCCATGAACCAGCTGGGCGGCAAGTCCAACACCGGTGAGGGCGGCGAGGACCCGGAGCGTCTGTACGACCCGGCGCGACGGTCCTCGATCAAGCAAGTCGCCTCCGGCCGCTTCGGTGTGACCTCGGAGTACCTGGTCAACGCCGACGACATCCAGATCAAGATGGCCCAGGGCGCCAAGCCCGGTGAGGGCGGTCAGCTGCCGGGCCCGAAGGTCTACCCGTGGGTGGCCAAGACCCGTCACTCGACGCCGGGCGTCGGCCTCATCTCGCCGCCGCCGCACCACGACATCTACTCCATCGAGGACCTGGCTCAGCTGATCCACGACCTCAAGAACGCCAACCCGGCCGCGCGTATCCACGTGAAGCTGGTCTCCGAGGTCGGTGTCGGCACGGTCGCCGCGGGTGTCTCCAAGGCGCACGCCGACGTCGTGCTGATCTCGGGCCACGACGGCGGTACGGGTGCTTCGCCGCTGACCTCGCTCAAGCACGCGGGCGGTCCCTGGGAGCTCGGTCTCGCCGAGACCCAGCAGACGCTGCTGCTCAACGGCCTGCGCGACCGCATCGTCGTGCAGACCGACGGTCAGCTGAAGACCGGCCGTGACGTGGTCATCGCCGCGCTGCTCGGCGCCGAGGAGTTCGGTTTCGCGACCGCGCCGCTCGTCGTCTCCGGCTGCGTCATGATGCGCGTCTGCCACCTGGACACCTGCCCGGTCGGCATCGCCACGCAGAACCCGGTCCTGCGCGAGCGCTTCACCGGCAAGGCCGAGTACATCGTCAACTTCTTCGAGTTCATCGCCGAAGAGGTCCGCGAGCTGCTCGCCGAGCTCGGCTTCCGCACCATCGAGGAGGCCGTCGGCCACGCCGAACTCCTCGACACCGAGCGGGCCGTGGAGCACTGGAAGGCACAGGGCCTGGACCTCGCTCCGCTGTTCCACGTGCCGGACCTGCCCGAGGGCGCCGTCCGTCACCAGCTGATCTCCCAGGACCACGGTCTGGAGAAGGCGCTCGACAACGAGCTGATCAAGCTCGCCGCCGACGCCCTCGCCGTGGACTCCGCCGAGGCCGCCCAGCCGGTTCGGGCCCAGGTCGCGATCCGCAACATCAACCGGACCGTCGGCACGATGCTCGGTCACGAGGTGACCAAGCGCTTCGGCGGAGCCGGCCTGCCGGACGACACGATCGACATCACCTTCACGGGGTCGGCCGGTCAGTCCTTCGGCGCCTTCGTGCCGCGCGGTGTGACGCTGCGCCTCGAGGGCGACGCCAACGACTATGTGGGCAAGGGCCTTTCGGGCGGCCGCGTCATCGTGCGCCCCGACCGTGCGGCCGACCACCTCGCCGAGTACTCGACGATCGCCGGCAACACCATCGCGTACGGCGCGACGGGTGGCGAGATCTTCCTGCGCGGCCGTACGGGCGAGCGCTTCTGCGTCCGCAACTCCGGTGCGCTGGTCGTGTCCGAGGGCGTCGGCGACCACGGTTGCGAGTACATGACCGGTGGCCAGGCGGTCGTCCTGGGCGAGACGGGACGCAACTTCGCGGCCGGTATGTCCGGCGGCACCGCGTACGTCATCGACCTGGACCGCGACAACGTCAACTCCGGGAACCTGGCCGCGGTCGAGGAGCTCTCGGACGCCGACAAGCAGTGGCTGCACGATGTCGTGCGCCGCCACGCCGAGGAGACCGGCTCCACCGTCGCCGAGAAGCTGCTCGCCGACTGGGACGCTTCGGCCGCCCGCTTCAGCAAAATCATTCCGCAGACGTACAAGGCAGTGCTCGCCGCCAAGGACGCCGCCGAGCGAGCCGGGCTCTCCGAGTCCGAGATCACCGAGAAGATGATGGAGGCGGCGACCAATGGCTGATCCGAAGGGCTTTCTCAAGCACGGCCGCGAGGTCGCCTGCTCCCGTCCCGTCGAGGAGCGCGTCAAGGACTGGAAGGAGGTCTACGTCCCCGGATCCCTGCTTCCGATCATCTCGACGCAGGCCTCGCGCTGCATGGACTGCGGCATCCCGTTCTGCCACAACGGCTGTCCGCTCGGGAACCTGATCCCGGAGTGGAACGACTACGCGTACCGCGAGGACTGGGCGGCTGCTTCCGAGCGTCTCCACGCGACGAACAACTTCCCCGAGTTCACCGGCCGCCTGTGCCCGGCTCCGTGCGAGTCGGCCTGCGTCCTCGGCATCTCGCAGCCGGCCGTGACCATCAAGAACGTCGAGGTCTCGATCATCGACAAGGCCTGGGACGCCAACGACGTCAAGCCGCAGGCGCCCGAGCGCCTGTCCGGCAAGACCGTCGCGGTGGTCGGCTCGGGTCCCGCGGGTCTCGCGGCCGCGCAGCAGCTGACGCGGGCCGGTCACACGGTGGCCGTGTTCGAGCGCGCGGACCGTATCGGTGGTCTGCTGCGGTACGGCATCCCCGAGTTCAAGATGGAGAAGGTGCACATCAACCGGCGCATCGAGCAGATGCGCGCGGAGGGCACCCGCTTCCGTACGGGCGTCGAGATCGGCCGTGACCTCAAGGCGACGGACCTGCGCAAGCGGTACGACGCCGTGGTCATCGCCGCCGGTGCGACGACCGCCCGTGAACTCCCGGTCCCCGGCCGTGAGTTGAAGGGCATCCACCAGGCGATGGAGTACCTGCCGCTCGCCAACAAGGTGGTCGAGGGCGACTTCGTGGCCCCGCCGATCACGGCCGAGGGCAAGCACGTGGTCGTCATCGGCGGCGGTGACACGGGCGCCGACTGCGTGGGCACGGCCCACCGTCAGGGCGCCGCATCCGTGACGCAGCTGGAGATCATGCCCAAGCCGGGCGAGGACCGTGCGCCGCACCAGCCGTGGCCCACGTTCCCGATGCTCTACAAGGTCACCTCGGCGCACGAGGAGGGCGGCGAGCGGGTCTACTCCGTCTCGACCACGCACTTCACGGGCGACGAGGACGGCAACGTCCAGGAACTGCACCTCATCGAGGTCGAGTTCGTGAACGGCAAGCTGGAGCAGAAGCCGGGCACGGAGCGGGTCATCCCGGCGCAGCTGGTCACCCTCGCGATGGGCTTCACCGGTACGGACGTCGAGAACGGTCTGGTCGCGCAGTTCGACCTGGAGCTCGACGCGCGGGGCAACATCGCCCGCGACGACGAGTACCAGACCAACGTCCCCGGTGTCTTCGTCGCCGGTGACGCGGGCCGCGGTCAGTCGCTGATCGTCTGGGCCATTGCCGAGGGCCGCTCGGCGGCGCGCGGTGTGGACCGCTTCCTCACCGGTGCGTCTCAGCTGCCGGCCCCGATCCGCCCGACGGACCGTTCGCTGACGGTCTGACCCCCTGGCCCGCCTCCTTGCGAGGCGAGCCCCAACAGACGGTCCGTACAACGGCGTACGGAACACTGACGCGACGCCCGCCCCTGTCCCCGACCGGATGGGGTGGGCGTTGCGGCGTTGAGGGACTCGGTTTCAGCCGTGTGGTGGGCTCGCGGCGAGGATGCTCCCTCTCTCCAGCGCACCCACCGCGTCCCCCGACAGCTGAACCATGGCTACGTGCGGCGCGTCGAAGACATCGACTCTCCGGCCGTACCGGTCGATCCAGTCCACGGAGACCGTCACTGTCGCCGCCGAGGCGACGCCGAAGACCTGTCGCTCCCGGACAGTGCCGTTCACGCAGCGCACGACGAAGATCCCCATGCCATCGCCTCGCGATTCGACCGCGGCGATCTGCATCGCGGAGAATGGGGGCACCGCGTCAGGCATGCCGAAACCGAGGCCTCGCGATTCGACCGATGCGATCAGGATTTCTCTGGGCACCGCGCAAGGAAGTCATCCGCTTCGCGTTGTACGTATACCGAAAGGGCTCCGAGCATGGAAAGGATTTCCTTGACTTCGCGTGCCCACTCCGGATGGGTTTCCCAAAGGTCGGGGCCACGTGAAAGTACAGCGGTCAACAGATCGTCGTCGTAAAATCCGCCTGCAGCTTGATCGGGGGCGGTTTCCCTGAGAATCTCCAAGGAAACGGGAATGAGCCAACGCAGGCCGATGTCCTGGCCGATCAACCGACTCAAGTCGTAAGCCGTGAGTTCTCCGATGGGTCTGCGGCGCAGTCGATCGATTGCCGACACCAAGCTTGTCGAACCGGGGCCCGGCTCCGGCCACTTCTCGCCGTCGAGCTCTTCAAGGGATCGACTTCTGTCGACTTCGTAGGACATTTTCCGCGTCATCCTCAGGTTAGCGATGGCCGATATTGTGCAGAAATCCGTTCAAACTGTCCAAATGATGGACTGTTAGATCATGCTTCGCAATCAGTACTTCGAGTCCGCGATAGGTGAGCCCATCCGGGAGCCTCTCCATGGTAGACCACAGAATCTGACGCACGTTTTCGAGCCCGTTACGCGCCTGCTTGAGATCCTGAATATGGTCGAACGGAACCCCATTGGCCTTCCGGGCCACCACCTCGCCATTGGCCTCACGTCTTGCGGCGTCGTAGTGATTGTGATTCGGCTCGGAATTGATGCGGCCAACTGGATCCGCAATGATGTTTTCCAGCTTCTGGATGGCTCTCTCCACGTCACTGCTGAAGCCGAGAGCGCGAGGGCATTCGCCATCTATGGGTGCGAGCCCAAGCGGATCAGTCGTGGTATGCGGAGAATCAACATACGATGCTGGATTCGGAGCTGCTGCAAGTCCCAGCGGATCGTTGGTGAGGTAGCGTGCCGTTTCGGGCGCGTAATGGCGGAAGTAGTTGTAGTTCAACTCCGTTTCTATGTCGAAATACTGCCCAGGGAACCGTAGCGGGGTGTAGGCGGTGGCTGAGGTGTTCCATGCAGTCCGCCCCCACAGAGACGCTCGTGCATGCCAAGCGACATGCCCACGCTCATCCAGGAGTTCAGTGGGCGTGCCGACCAGATCTGTGGCGATGCTGAAGAAACGGGAATCGACTTCGTCCCGGGAGGCCCCCGTCATCAGGCGGCGCTCGGTCTGGGCGAGGGGGCACAGGCCTTGGTGATCCCACGTGAGTGCTATCGGGAATGGCAGCTCGGGTGAATTCGAGATCTGTTCGCACAGCGTAGTCCCGTCCCAAGTGAACTCCACCCGCTCCACGACAGTTTCCCCGTCGCCTGCCAAGCGCAGCTTCGCCGTGCGGCGGCCCAGCGGGTCGTACGTGTAGCGCCAGAGCGTGCCGTCCGGGGTGGTTGTGGCGATGAGACGGTCTTCCGCGTCCCACTCGTAGCGCCAGGTGTCCGGCTTGCGGGACAGCCGGGTCTTCTGGCGGAGGGTGACTCGGCCGAGGGCGTCGTGTTCGTAGCGGATGCCGCCCGCGCGGGTGATGCGGGTGCCTTCGTAGGTGCGAGGTCCGGTTGCCTCGTGCCCGGGGTGGGTGGAAGGCCACGCGGCCGTGGTCTGGTTGCCCGCCTCGTCGTAGGCATACGTCTCGGTCCAGTTGGCCGCGTGGACGGCCGTGACGCGGCCGGCGGCGTCGAGGTCGAAGCGGCGGGCGCCGGCGAGGTGGTCGTCGATGGCCGTCAGGTTGCCGTCCGCGCGGTAGGCGTACGAGCGGCGTTGGACCGTGGCGCTGTCGGCCCCGGTGATTTCCTGGTCCAGAAGACGGCCCAGGGGGTCGTAGGCGTTCGTGAAGGAGACGGCTTCGCCGATGTGCCGGGAGATTTCGCGACCTGCTTCGTCGTACGCGAAATCGATGGTGCGGCCGGAGGTGGTGAGGTGGGTGCGGCGGCCTGCCGCGTCGTAGGACCAGGTGCTGACCGCGCCGGTGGGGGTGGTACGCCCGGTGCGGCGCCCCAACTCGTCGTAGGTGTACCGCATTTCGCGGCCGTCGACCGTCTCCGCGACCAGGCGGCCGAAGCGGTCGCGGAGCAGCGTCAGCTCGGTCGCCGGCCCGGCGGCGTGCGCGAGTTGGTCGGTGAGGTCGTACGCGAAGGTGGTGACCGAGCCCGCCGCGTCCTTGCGGACGACCTGGCCCAGCGCGTTGCGCTCGAACGTGGTGGTCCGGCCGAGGGCGTCGGAACGGGAGACCAACCTGCCGGCGGCGTCGTAGGAGTAGCCGAGCTCGCGGTCGTCGAAGTCCGTTTCGGATATCAGGCGGCCGGCGGCGTCGTACGCGTAGTTCCAGGTCAGGCCTTGGGGGTTGGTGACCTGGGTGAGGCGCAGTTCGTGGTCGTGGGCGAACGTGTAGCGGACACCGTCCGGGCCCGTTCGGGCCGTCAGCAGGTCGAAGTGCGTGTACTCGAAGGTGGAGACCGCACCCATTTGGTCCGTGTGCGTGGTGCAGTTGCCCTCGCCGTCGTACGTCCATGATGCGGATGTGCCGTCGGGCGCGGTACGGCGGGTGAGTTTTCCTTCGACGGTCCATTCGAGGCGTGTGACCGCGCCGAGCGGGTCCGTGATCGTGATCGGGCGGCCGAGGCCGTCGCGTCGGAAGTGCGTGGTGGCACCGAGCGGGTCGGTGACGGTGAGGGGCAGGCCTGCGCGGTCGCAGTGGATGCGTGTGCTGTGCCCGAGCGGGTCGGTGATCTCGGTGAGGTGGCCGGCCTCGTCGTACGTGAAGTGCGTGGTGAGGCCGGCCGGGTCCGTGGCCGCAGTGCGGTTGCCGCGGGCGTCGTATGTGTAGCGGCGCACGGTCCGGTCCGGAGCCACCACCCGTACCGGCAGGCCGAGTTCGTTGTACTCGGCGGTGCTGCTGCGGCCGTCGGGGCGGGTGACGGTGGTCGGGTTGCCCGACTCGTCGTAGGCCAGCGTCGTGGTGTGGCCCAGTGGGTCGGTGGTGGAGAGCAGCCGGTTGTAGCGGTCGCGTTCGTAGCGGGTGATCGCACCGAGCGGATCGATCTCCGCGACCACCTGCGCGTCGTCGTTGATGACGAAGCGGCGGGTGCGGCCGTCACCCGTGGTCGTCGTGGTCACCTTGTGCCCGGTGGCAGGGTCGATGCCGTCGTAGTCCAGGCGCAGGGTCATATGGCCGTCGCTGCCGCCCTCGGCGATACACCGGTCCTCGTCGTCGTACGTGTACAGGTACGAACGGTCGTTGGTGTCCGTCCACGAGGTGACCCGGCGTCGGTCGTCGTAGGTGAAGCGCAGGGGCAGGCCCGAGGAGTTGACCGTCTCGGTGAGGTTGCCGTCCGCGTAGCCGTAGCGGATCAGTTCGAGGGCCGTGCCGTCCGGGCCGGCCCCGGCCAGGTGCAGGCCGGTGACTCTGCCCTCGGTCGTGGTGACCCCGAGGTGGTAGCCCGCGCTGTGCACCAGCGCCGTGGGGGCGCCTTCGGCGTCGTATTCGAAGGTGATCCAGTTGCCGTGGCGGTCGTCGACCTGGACCAGGACGGCCAGTTCGTCGCTCCGGTCGGAGAAGTGCCGGACGCGGCCGGAGGACGGATCGGTGATCGTGTAACCGCCGGGCTCGCGGTCCAGCGGCCAGCGCGGACCGTGGCTCGGCAGCACGGGGACACCGGGAGCGGGATGGGGGTAGGCCAGGATGCGGCCGTCCTCCGTGACGAAGAGCACGCCTTCCGCATCGATCTCCAGACGCTGGTCGACCGTGCTCGACCATGAAGGACCGAACCAACGGCCCAGCTGGTAGCCCGATTCCACGCGCCGCTGGAACACCAGCGGCAGTACGCCGGGCAGGACCACATCGGTCTGCGGCAGGAACATCTTGCCGGTGGCCATGTCGACCGGGTCGGAGCCCTTGGTCTCCACGGAGTCCTTGTCGCGGGCCACCTGGTTCGGGCCGTCGTCGACCGACTCACGCGCCGCCCTCTGCGCCCCACTCTCCAGGGACTCCTTCGCCGCGGTCTTGATCCCGCTGGTGAGAGCCCCGCGCGCCAGCCCCGCGCCCTTGGTTCCGAGGATCTCCGGGATCAGGCGGCCGACGAACTCCGACGGGTCGTTCTTGAAGGCGTCGACCGCTGCGGAGAGTGCGCGTTCGGGGTGGGCCGCCGTGGAGACCAGACCGGAGAGCGTCATCGAGGCGTTCTGCAGGTACTCGGCCGGGTGGGTCAGGTTGTACGGGTCCAGCGGGTTGAGGCCGCGGACGAAGTTGACCAGGCCCGCGCCGCCCTTGAGCACGCCGCCGACGACATGGGTGAGTTCGGTGTCGAGGGCCTTGAAGCCGTCCACGACGTTGTCCCCGATCCGGTCGAGCGGCGGGGGTTCGGCGGGGGCGTGTGCGAGGGCCGCCTTGACCTTGGTCTGGGCTTCGGCGCCCGCGGTGTTGCGTTGCTTGCGGGCCTCGGTCAGCTTCTCCTGAGCGCGCTGGATGTCCGCCTTGCCGGGGTCCTTGAAGGGCTCCGGGCGTGGGCCGGGATCCTCGTTCGCCTTCAGCTTGGCGTTGTAGGCGTCGACGCGTTTGTTGTACGCGTCCACCGCGTCGTCGGAGGCCTTCCTGCCCTTCTTGTAGAGCTCGATGGCCTCCTTGGCCTGCCCCTGCGCCCATGTGACCGTGTCCGCATAGGAGTTGAGGGCACCGGCCGCCTTCTCGCAGGCGTCGGCGGCCTGCGCCCACTTCGTGGGGTGCACGCCGAACTTCTTGCGGAACGCGTCGGCGCCCTCGCCCGCCCAGCCCGAGGAGTCGACCTTCCGCATGCCGCTCGCGACCTTGTCGAAGGCGGAGTGGAAGTCCTTGAGATGCTTGGCGGATGCACGGATCTTCTCCGGGTTGCCGTGGACGAGTTCGTTCGCGTCCTCGGTCTGCCCCAGCTGCTGTTCACCCGGGGTGGCGCCCAGGTCGGAGGCGATCTCGTCGCCCCAGTCCGTGACCGCGTCCGCGCCGGACTCCCAGCCCACGTAGTCCAGGCCCTGGCCCACCTTGTCGGTGGTCCAGTCGACGCCTTCGCCGAGCGCCTTCTTGCCGGCGTCGATGCCGTCCTCGATCGCGCCGAGCCCGTCGTTGACCCCGTCCTTGATCGCACCGCCGGCATCGCTGAGATCGTCCAAGAGCCCCATCAGCCGGCACCTCCGCCCTGCTCTGCGGCCTTCGCGCGTTCCTCGGCCGAGGGTCCGAAGGTCTCGTCCAGCTGCGCCTCGTACTCCGCGTCGGTCATTCCCGCGAGGTCCTGAGCCCGGGACGTGCCCAGGAAGTCGGAGGTGGCCACGTCCCGGCCCGCGTCCTTCCAGCCCTGCCCCGCATTGGCGAACGCCGTGTCGAAGGACTCCTTGCTGTAGTCGACATCGCCGCCGAAGATGCCGGAGGTGGCGACGTCGCCCCAGTTCTGCCGGGTCACCTCGTCCTCCGTCGCATACGGGTTGCCGATCAGGGAGTTCGTGGCGACCTTGAGTGACCCCTCCACGTACTGATCGGTCTCGTAGTACGTGCCTGCGGACAGGCCGGTCTTCTGGGCGAACGAGTTGCCTTCGTTGATGAGCGAGCGCACGCCCCACTCCCAGCGTTCGCAGAACGAGCCGAAGTCGGTGGTGAGGCCCTCGTGGCCCAACTCGAGGCCCGACAGGGCGATATCACCGAAACCGCGCCCGGCTCCGGCCGTGCCCACCATGCCCAGTTCCTTGAGCTCGTCGAGCGCGGCGGTCAGCCCCTGCGCGATGAGGCCGAGGCCTTGAGCTTTCAGATCCTTGCCGTCACCGCTCATGACGCACCCCCGCTCTGTCCGTCGGTGTCCACGGCGGCAGCGTCCGGCACGATCCCGGTCACTGGGGGAAACACCACCCCGTCCGGTCCGTCCGCGCAGTCCAGCGCCACGCCGCACGGCACGCCTGCCGCGGGCACCGCCACATCCAGCAACCGGGCGCCGAGCACCCGTCGGTACGGCCACTCCCGGGCGCCCTCGCCCCGGGCCACGGCGAACCGGGCCAGTGCCTGCTCGTTCGAGAACGCGAAGATCCAGCGGACTCCGCCCAGGTCGCCGGTGAGCAGGCTCGACTCGCCGGCCGCGTCGGTCGCCAACGGCACCAGTACCGCCGTACGCCGGAACTCGCCGAGGACCGCTGCGAACTCCCGCCGCCGAATGGTCGCCCCGGCGGGTTCCGTCGGCGCTGCCGGCCGGTCCGGCGGCTCGGTGCTCGGCGCCGGCTCCTGCGCGGCTGCGGAAACCTCCTCGGTCGACTCCGCGTAATCCGCAAGTCGCGACCGCGGCGGCTCGCCCGCCGTACCCCCGTACTCAGACATACGGCTGATCATCGCAACTGCACACGAGACGATGCAACGCAATGCTTCTCACAGGCGCCCACAGGAACGCACGGGAACCGCAAGGGCCCGGACCCCGCCAGGAGTCCGGGCCCTTGAGTGCCGTCAGCCCTGCGTCATCAGGAGCAGCCGCGTCTGCGCCACCAGCTTCCTGTTCACGCTGGTGCTCTGGACGAAGATGGTGAACTCGTCGTTGTGATCCGGCTTGATGCGGACCTCCGCGTCCGGCAGGCCGAGGAGGGCTCGGGCCTGCGGGCCCGTGTAGACCTTGTCCGTCTTCTTCTCCAGGACCGCGATCTGCTTGCGGGCCTGCACCTTCTCCGACTTGCTCAACTCGTAGAAGGCGGCGCCGGTGCGGTAGGTGTGGCCGTTGTCGACGATCCAGGTGCGTATCGCCTCCGACCGGTCGACCGTGAGCAGCTGGTACGTGTCGGGCGCGACGGGCGTGAGGCCGGCCGCCAGAATCGTGTCCTTGTTGACCGTGTCCGCGCCCGTGGAGAACACGGCGCGCGAGCCGCGGATGCCCTTGGTGCGGCCCACCATGAACTTCTCGGTGGCCTCCTGGATGACCTGGCCGGCCTCTTCCAGGCCCTGGGTGCTGGTGGCGTCCCAGATCGCGATGTTGTCCTTCGGGAAGCCGCACTGCATGGCCTCGCGCTTGCCCATCTGGTCGGGGACGAGGACCGCGAGCGTCCAGTTGTCCTCCTGGGTCCGCGCCAAGTCGGCGACCGCCTGCACCAGTTGCCGAGGCGTCTTGCCCTGGCCGTCCGGGCAGCGGTGGCTGGTGTTCTCCTGACCGTCGGTCAGAACGAAGGTCAGGAAGCTGTGGTCCCCGTAGAGCTGGGCCGTCTGGGCCAGTTCGCGCTGCGACTTCAGGGTGGCGGCGAGCAGCGCCGTCGAGCCGTTCGCCCGGTACAGCTGCTTCAGGGACGGCATCCGCAGCACGTCCTTGTCATAGATGACGCACTCGACCTGGCTCGCGAACACGTACACCGTCACGCGCGTCTCCTGGTCCAACTCCTGTGAGCGGCGGGCCAGATAGGCGATCTGCTGGTCGGCCACCTCGACGACCTTGCGGCTGAGGTGGGACATCGACGAGCTGGCGTCGAGGACCAGCGCGACGTGGTTGATGTAGTTCTGCGATCCGGACATGAGTGATCCCCCTCGTCCCGGGCGCCTCCGCAGCGCCCGTTCGATGTCTCCATCTTCCCAGCAGGCACTGACAATTGATCTTGGTCGGTGAGGCGGGAAGCCCAGGTCGAGGGGGATGTGGCTCAGCGCGGCCCGGGCCGCTCAGCCGTGGAACTTCACGTACCCGTTGTTGTCGGGATCGCTGCCGGTTTTCGTGTACGAGTGGGAGTCCGCCCCGGCGCCGGAGGGCTTGTAGAGGTAGACCGTGTCGCCCGGGTTGTTCCAGATGAAGTTGCAGTTGTTGCGGTAGACCACGTTGTTCGCGTCGGAGTCCGTGCCGTTGCCGCCGCGCAGCTTGATGTAGTCGCCGGGCTGGAGCGTGTGGTTGTTCGTGAACACGAAGCGGTTGCCCGTCGCGTCCTTCACGACGTAGCCCTTCAGGTTCACCGTCGTGGTGCGCGAGTAGTTCTTGACGGTCAGGTACTCGTTCTTGGTGTTGCCGCCCGAGCAGCGGTTGTCGTCCCTGCCCGGAGCGTCGTACTGCACCCCGTACAGCTTGAGGGCTGAGGAGTATTCGGCCGCCTGTGCGGGGGCGGCGAGCGCGGTCAGGCCGCTCGTGGCGAGCACGGCGGTGACGGCGGCTATGACGGTGCGAGAGCGCAAGAAGGACTCCTCGGAAGTGGCCCCCGAAGGGGGGGTTGAGCATGGAACGGGCACAAGTTACACACGCGATCTCCACAGTTGTCCGGTGTTCGCTGAAAGCGACTGATACGTGCCTCACATCGGCGATTGCGTACCTGTCCGGGTCCGAATGGCGTTGCGTTGTGCGCAATGGCGCATGCGTATGTTGCATCGGTTGCAATGGTGATTACGGTTCGGCCGCGTATCGGGGATGGTCTGGACCGCTCGGGAAGCCCTGTGGTGACAATCACCCACGCAAATGGACCGCCATCCATGAAGGGGGCTCCTCATGAAGCGACGTGTCATCGCGGCAGCGATCGCCTTGACGCTCGGACTGACCGCCACGGCCTGCGGCGGCGACTCGGGGGACGGCGACGGCAACGGCAATGCGGCCGACGGCAAGGGCAAGACCCTGACCGTATGGATCATGGAGGGGACCAACCCCGACGCGCGCCCGTTCTTCAAGGAGGCCGCGGCCGCCTTCGAGAAGAAGACCGGGGCCAAGATCAAGGTCGAGTACCAGCAATGGGCCACCGCGAACCGGAAGTTCACCACCGCGATCGCCGGCGGTGCGGACCAGGTGCCCGATGTCGCCGAGGTCGGCACCACCTGGGTGCCGCAGTTCGCAGAGGCCGAGGCCTTGGTCGACGTCACCGAGGAGGTCGAGAAGTCCGGGCTCACCGACGATCTCGTCGAAGGCCTCAAGGACGCCGGCACGCTCGACGGCAAGCAGTACGGAATGCCCTGGTATGCAGGCGTTCGCTCAATTCTGTACCGCAAGGACATCTTCGAGAAGCACAAGATCAAGCCCCCGACGTCCTGGAAGGAGCTCCAGGACGCCGCCAAGGTGCTCAAGGAGAAGGAGCCGGGGCTGATCTCCTTCCCCGTGGCCGGCGGCGCCGAGATGTTCGCGGCCCCGTTCATCTGGGGCGCGGGCGGTGAACTCGCGAAGCAGGACGGCGGTTCCTGGAAGTCGGCGATCAACTCGCCCGAGGCGATCAAGGGCATCGAGTTCTACACGGACCTCGCGACCAAGGACAAGGTCTCCCCGGCCAAGGTCAACACCTGGACCGAGAAGGAGGTCGGCGACGCCTGGAAGAAGGGGCAGATCGCGATGTCCCTCTCCGGCAACTGGACCCCGAAGGCCTTCGTCGACGAGAACCCCGAGCTCGAGGGCAAGCTCGGCGCCGTGCCGATTCCCGGCCCCGACGGCGGGATGAGCCGTTCCTTCCTCGGCGGCTCCTATCTGTCCACGTTCGACACGGACAAGAAGGAACTCGCCTGGGAGTTCGTGAAGATGCTCACCACCGGTGAGTTCGCCGCCAAGTGGGCCGAGCAGACCAACTACTTCCCCGGCCAGAACTCCGAGCTGGAGAAGGTCGCCGCCAAGAAGGACCCGCTCGTCGAGCCCTTCGCCCAGCAGATGCTGGAGGCCGGCGCCACGGTCCCGAAGACGGAGTCGTACGGCAAGATCCAGGCCGCCCAGGTCGTCCCCGGCATGATCCAGTCGATCATCACCGGCAAATCCTCCGTAAAGGAGGCCGCGGACAAGGCGGCCCAGCAGATGGACGCGATCTTCGCCAAGGACAAGTAGGGCCTCGGCGACCGTGAAGAACATGCTCGCAGGCGGCGGGCAGGAGTCCCCTGTCCGCCGCCGCCCTTCCGCGGAGGCGCCGGCGGCCCGCCGCAGGCGCCTGGTCCACCTCACCCGCCCCTGGCTGCTGCTCGCCCCCGCGCTCGCGGTGCTCGCCGGACTGCTGCTCTACCCGATCTTCCAGGTCGGCAAGATCTCCCTGCAGGACTGGGAGGTCAAGTTCGGCGGCGGTGTGGGGGAGTTCACCGGGTTCGACCACTACACCGAGCTGCTCTCCAGCGAGCTCCTGTGGAAGACGGTCATGCCCAACACCGTCTTCTTCGCCGCCGCCTGCGTCGGCCTCACCGTGCTGCTCGGCACCCTGGTCGCGCTGCTCCTGAACCGGCTCGGGACCACCTGGCGTGCCATCTGCTCGGTGTCGATCCTGGCCGCCTGGGCGATGCCGGCCGTGACCGGCACGTATGTCTGGATCTGGCTCTTCCAGCCGGAGGAGGGCATGTTCAGCCAGCTCGCCGGTGCGCTCGGCCTGATCGATCCGGCCACCACCAACTGGTTCACCGAACGGCTGCCGTTCTATGCGATCGCCACGCTCAACGTGGTGCACCACGGCTTCCCGTTCGTGGCGATCACCGTCTTCGCCGGACTGCTCACGATTCCACGGGAGCTGTACGAGGCGGGGATGATCGACGGGGCCAATGCCTGGCAGCGGTTCTGGAAGATCACCGTGCCGACCATCCGTCCCGTCTTCCTGGTCGTCACGATCCTGTCGACCATCTGGGACTTCAAGGTCTTCACCCAGATCTTCGTGATGCCCGGCGGCAGCGGCTCCAACGAGGAGGTCTACAACCTCGGCGTCTACTCGTACATCCAGGCCTTCGGCCAGGACGACTACGGCGCAGGGTCCGCGGCCGCGGTGCTGCTCACGCTGCTGCTCCTGCTGATCACCGTCGTCTACATCCGCACGCTGTTCCGGCAGGGGGAGGAGGACCTGTGACAGCCCGCCGTTCCTCACCCGCCGCGCGCGCCGGTCTCGTGGCCGCCGTCGTCGCGCTCCTGGTCTTCACCCTGTTCCCCGTGTACTGGATGGTGTCGACCGCGCTCGATCCGAAGGCGAGCACCCGGGGCTCGGACGTGCTGCCCAGCGGCTTCGGCTTCGAGCACTTCGAGTTGGTCTTCGAGCGGGGCAACTTCGGAACGTTCCTGCTGAATTCGGCTTATGTCGGACTCGGTACGATCCTCGCGTCCGCGGTGCTCTCTCTGTTCGCGGCCGTCGCCGTGGCCCGCTTCAAGTTCCGCTTCCGCACCTCGGTGCTGATCATGGTCCTGATCGTGCAGATGGTGCCGCTCGAGGCCCTGGTCATCCCGCTGTTCCTGCAGATGCGGGACTACGAGCTGCTCAACTCGCTGCTCGGTCTGACGATCGTCTACATCGCGCTCTCGCTCCCGTTCGCCATCTGGACGCTGCGCGGTTTCGTCCAGGCGGTGCCCAAGGAGGTCGAGGAGGCCGCCTACATCGACGGGGCCTCATGGTTCCGGATGTTCCGCTCGGTGCTGCTTCCCCTGGTGGCGCCCGGGCTCGTGGCCACCTCGATCTTCGCCTTCATCACGGCGTGGAACGAGTTCGTGTTCGCGTACACCTTCATGAAGGACAGCGAGAAGTACACGGCGGCCGTGGGCATCTACCAGTTCTTCGGCGAGAACTCGACGGCCTGGGGGCCGGTCATGGCCAGCTCCACGCTGGTCACGCTGCCCGTGATGATCTTCTTCGTCCTGGTGCACCGGCGGCTCGGCTCGGGGCTTGCGGCCGGCGCCGTCAAGGGCTGACGGCGAGGGTCCCCGTCCGCGTGCGGACGGGGACCGCTCACTTCACGCGGTACGCATCCCCGTACATCCGCCACTCCAGCGGGGTGTCCAGGCGCAGGTTCCCGGCCTTGAGGAAGACCGCCTGTGCGGTGTCGATCCGGCTGGTGTCGCGATGGGCGTCGTGGGACTGCATCACCTCGCGCCGCACATCGAGGAAGGCCTTGAGGTACGCCTCCTCCTTGCCGCCCTCCGCCTTGGTCTTGGCGCGCTGCATGGCTTCCTCGCGGATCCCGTAGAACTCGGTGGGTCCCGTGCCGGGGCCGTGCATCACCATCGCGTCGTAGTAGACGAACTGGCCGAGGGTGTTCAGACCGTCCATCTTTCCTTGGCGTACGGCGGGATCGAAGTAGTCGTCGTCGCGCAGCCAGTCCTGTGCCTCGCGGAACTCGGGCCGCTCGGCCTCCTTCTTCCAGGCCGCGGGGAAACCGTCCAGGCCCTCGTGCGAGTCGGTGCCGTCGACCGCGCGCAGGGCGGGCAGATACTTCGCGAGCCCGTTGTCCGGGTGATCCTCCGTGTACTGCTCGACGAGCTTGAGCATGTCGTGCGTGCCGGAGCAGAAGCCGACGATGCCGGCGGTGTAGCCGTTGCCGTCGCCGATGTCCTCGATGTAGCCGTAGGTCGTCTTCCAGTCGAGCGTGGAGTTCTCGGCGCTCGCCACGATCTGCTGGGCCAGCTCCTTCTTGTCCGGCGCCGCGAGCCCGGGCGGCATCTTCTTGATGCGCTCCTCAAGCTCCTCCTGCGTCTCGCGCGCGAGGCCGTCCGCGCCCTGGGAGGCCGAGGGCTTGCTGTCCGGGCCGCCCGCGTCCGGCTCGGGGCCGAGCAGATAGACGGCGAGGGTCGCCACGGGAGCAATGGTGAGGAAGAGGCAACCGGCACGTTTCATGCGCACAGGGTAGGGCTCGGGCCACGGCCGCAGCCGAAGAGGGTGTCAGGTCGTCCGGTCCCTGCCGAAGGCGGCAGGGTCGTCTGTCCGCTGTCGGCGGTGAAGGCGTCAGGCCGTCTGTCCGCCGTCGACGGTGAATTCCGTGCCCGTGACGTACGAGGAGGCCTCCGACGCCAGGAACACCACCAGCGCGCCCACGTCCCGCGGCTGCCCCACCCGGCCGAGCGGCACATGCGACCAGTCGCGGCCCGCCGTGGCCTCGGCGATCATCGGCGTCTCTATGGCGCCGGGGTGCACCGAGTTCACACGGATGCGGTACGGGGCGAGATCGAGCGCCGAGGAACGGGTGAGGCCGCGCAGGGCGAACTTCGTGGAGCCGTACGCCGCATGTCCGGGCAGCCCCTTCAGGCCCGCCGTGGACGAGATGTTCACGATCGAGCCGCCGCCCGAGGCCTTCATCGCCGGCACCACGGCCTGGATCCCGAGGAACGGCCCGAGCAGATTGACCCGCAGCAGCGCCTCGAAGTTCTCGTACGTCTCCTCCTCGACCGGGGCCGTACGCCACAGGGCCGCGTTGTTGACCAGCGCGTCGAGCCGTCCGAACCGGTCGAGCGCGGCACGCACCACGGTGGCCCAGCTCTCCGGTCCGGTCACGTCGTGCCGTACGAACAGGCCTTGTTCCCCGAGGGACTTGGCCACCTGGTGGCCCTCCTCCTCGCGCACGTCCGTCACCACCACGCACGCCCCCGCCTCCGCGCACAGCCGGGCCTCCTCGGCGCCCTGGCCGCGCGCGGCACCCGTGATCAGGACCGTCCTGCCGTCGAGCGAGATCATGTGCGCCTCCCGTGCCTGCTGCGGATATGACGAATCGTCATACTCGCGGTGCGGCGCAGGAACATCAACGGGCGTGCGGCAACTCCGTTGTGGGGGGTACCTGTTGGCGCGGAAGGGCGCTGTGTCTACCCTGAAGTACGCCTGAAGGGGAGAGGCCGGAATGAGCAGCCAGGAGCGGATACGCAGTAATGGCCGGCCGGTCCAGCCGGCCAAGGGTGAACGTCTCGCCGACTGGGCCGACGGCCGTCTCGGCGTCTATGCGCTCGCCAAGTCGCAGATGCGCAAGGTGTTCCCGGACCACCCCAGCTTCATGCTGGGTGAGATCTGTCTGTACAGCTTCATCATCCTGATCCTGACCGGCACCTGGCTGACGCTGTTCTTCGAGCCGAGCCAGGTCGAGGTCGTCTACGAGGGCTCCTACGAGCCGCTCAAGGGCGTCCTGATGACCAGGGCCTTCGAGTCCACCGTAGAGATCAGCATGGATGTGCGCGGCGGACTGCTCATCCGGCAGATCCACCACTGGGCCGCCCTCGTCTTCGTGGCGGGCATGCTCGTGCACATGATGCGGGTGTTCTTCACCGGCGCCTTCCGCAAGCCGCGCGAGATCAACTGGCTGTTCGGCTGGACCCTGTTGATGCTCGCACTGATCACGGGCCTGACCGGCTACTCGCTGCCGGACGACCTGCTCTCCGGCACCGGCCTGCGCTTCGCGCAGGGCGCGATTCTCTCGATCCCGATCGTCGGCACGTATCTCGCGATGTTCCTGTTCGGCGGGGAGTTCCCCGGCACCGACATCATCGCGCGCCTCTACCCGATCCACATCCTGCTGCTGCCGGGCATCATGCTGGGCCTGGTGGTGGCCCATCTGATCCTGGTCTTCTACCACAAGCACACCCAGTTCGCGGGGCCCGGACGCTCCGAGAAGAAGGTGGTCGGTGCGCCCTTCTTCCCGATCTACGTGGCGAAGGCCGGCGGCTTCTTCTTCCTGGTCTTCGGTGTGCTCGCGTTCATGGGCGCGGTCGCGACGATCAACCCGGTGTGGCTCTTCGGCCCGTACCGCGCGGACCTGGTCACCACCGGCGCTCAACCCGACTGGTATCTGGGCTTCTCCGAGGGCCTGATCCGGGTGATGCCGGGATGGGAGATCAACGCCTTCGGCCATACGCTCGTGCTCGGCGTCTTCATCCCGTTCATGCTCTTCCCGGTGTACATGACGCTGATCGCGGTCTATCCCTTCATCGAGGCCTGGGTCACCGGTGACAAACGCGAGCACCATGTCGCCGACCGTCCGCGCAACGTCCCGACCCGTACGGCGCTGGGTGTCGCCTGGCTCGCGGGATATGCGGTGCTCCTGATCGGCGGCGGCAACGACATCGTGGCCACCAAGCTCCATCTGTCCATCAACGCGATCACCTGGTTCGTACGGATCGGCTTCTTCGTCCTCCCGGTCCTGGCGTTCTGGATCACGCGCCGGATCTGTCTCGGGCTGCAGCACCGCGACCGCGACAAGGTCCTGCACGGCCGGGAGAGCGGCACCATCAAGCGCCTTCCGCACGGGGAGTTCGTGGAGATCCACGAGCCGCTCACGCAGGGCCAGCGGTTCACGCTCACCTCGCATGAGCAGCGGTCGGCGTACGACCCCGGTCCGGCGGTCGACACCAACGGCGTGCGGCGGCCCGTCACGCGGGGCGAGCGGATGCGGGTGCGTCTGTCCAAGGCGATGTACGGGCCCGGTACCCAGGTGGAGAAGCCGACGGTGGAGGAGTACCGGGAGGTCACCAGCGGACACGGCCACGGAGGTGACGGGGGCGGCCACTGAGGTGCCGGGGCGGGCACTGAGGCACTTGGGTGTCCGTCCCCGTCCCCGCCCGGCCCTCGTGCCCGTCCTCGACCGCGGCGTCAGGGCAGGATCGAGTCGACATATCCGCCGTCGACCCGCACCGCACCACCCGTCGTGGCGGACGCCTGGTCGGACGCGAGGTAGACCACCATGTTGGCGATCTCCTCGGGTTCGATCAGGCGCTGCAGCAAGGACTGCGGGCGGTGCTCCCGCATGAACTCACGCTGGGCCTCGTCCCACGGCAGGCTCCTGTCGACCAGCTCGTACACGAACTCCTCCACGCCACCGGTGTGGGTGGGGCCCGCGATAACCGAGTTGACGGTCACGCCGGTGCCCGCGGCCTGCTTGGCAAAGCCGCGCGTGACCGCGAGCAGGGCCGTCTTCGACATCCCGTAATGGATCATCTCGGCCGAGTCGCTGGCGATGTTCTCGATCCGGCCCCAGCCGCGCTCGCTCATGCCGGGCAGGTACCGGCGGATGAGGCGCACCGCGGCGAGCACGTTGACCTCGAAGTAGCGGCGCCACTCGTCGTCGCTGATCTGCAGGGGATCGGCGGGCCCGAAGATCCCCAGGTTGTTCACCAGGATGTCCACCTGCGGCAACGCCGCGGCGGCCTCGCGCGCGCCGTCATCGGTGGTGACATCGGCCGCCACCGGCACGAGCTGTGCCGCGGGCACCTCGGCCCGGATACGGTCCACCGCCTCCTTCACCCGTTCCTCGGTGCGCCCGTTGATGCCGACGCGTGCGCCGGCCCGGGCCAAGGACGTGGCGATGGCGGCGCCGATGCCCTGGGTCGAGCCCGTGACCAGAGCGGTCCGTCCCGTCAGATCGATGTGCATGAGCTGGTGTACTCCTCGGCGGGTTGGTGGCTTGATGAGCCGGAGGGCCGTGGGTCCGTGTGGCCGGCCGGCCCGGCAGGTGGGCACCGGCTCGCATACCCAGCCTGTGGCGCGGGCAACGGATTGCGGACCTGGCACGCCGTACCGGATGCCGGCCGGCCGTGGCCGGAACGCCTCCCTCCGGCACTGAGTCCGCGGCAACGGGGGATTCGGTACCGGACAACCCCTGGTGCGCCTCCGAGTCCGCCACGGTTTCGGCCGCGCACCCGTGACGACTGGAGGCGCGTCGTTGGACGTTCAGACCCTGCAGCGGCAGGACCGGTTGCTCATCCGCCAGCGGGTCCGGTTCATGGTCGACCAGTACGAGGTGCACACCCAGGCTCCCGACGGCTCGGAGGGCGAGCTGGTCGCGTTCGTCCAGCAGAAGCGGATGGCCTTCAAGGAGAAGGTGACCCTGTACACGGACGCGTCCAAGGAGCGGGTGTTCGCCCAGTTCCGGGCGCGCAACGTGATCGATGTCGGCGCGACCTACGACGTCACGGATCCGTCCGGCGGCGAACTCGGCTCGCTGCGCAAGGACTTCAAGCGCTCGCTGCTGCGGTCCACCTGGTATCTGGAACAGCCGGGCGCGGCCAGGGCGAAGGGCGAGGAGAGCAATGCGGCGCTCGCGATAGTGCGCCGCGTCTGGGAGTTTCTGCCGTTCCTCAACGCCATACCCTTCGCCTGGCCGTACCACTTCACGTTCAGGTCGCAGAGCGCGCCGCAGGACGGTGCGGCGGGCAAGCCGGCCGGGGCGGAGGGCGCGTCCGACGGCGCCCCCGCCTTCTCGGTGACCAAGAAGTTCGCGCTGCGCGACCGGTATCAGGTGGACATCGCGGACCCCCGCCTCGACCGGCGCCTTGTCATTGCTCAGGCAGTCGCTCTGGACGCCCTGCAGTCCCGCTGAGAAGACCCGCGGGGCCGCCCCGACGAGGGGCGGCCCCGCGCCGGGCTCAGAGTCGTGCCGTCTCTAGAAACGGCCCGCCGGAGCCTGGGCCTCGGCGATCTCCGCAGCCTCCTGAGGGGTCTCCACCGAGGGCGGTGAACCCTCCAGCGGCCGTTGCGCCGTCTCCTTCATGCAGGCCACGGCCACCAGGCCGACCAGCGCCGCGCCCATCGCGTAGTACGCGGGGAACATGTCCGTGCCGGTCACCTGGATGAGCGCGGTGACGACCAGTGGTGTGGTGCCGCCGAACAGGGAAGCCGACAGGTTGTAGCCCACGGCGAGGCCGCCGTAGCGCACATGGGTGGGGAACAGGGCGGGCAGCGCCGCGGACATGGTGCCGAGCAGGCACACCAGCGACAGGCCGAGCATCAGCATGCCCGACGAGACCGCGAGCAGACTGCCCTCCTGTACGAGGGCGAAGGCCGGGACCGACAGGACGAGGAAGCCGAGCATGCCGGCCGTGAGCAGCGGCTTGCGCCCGAAGCGGTCCGAGAGCCGGCCGACCTGGTTGATGACCAGTATCAGCACGACCATGGTGGCCACCAGGATCAGCAGTCCATGGGTCTCGCTGTAGTGCATCTCGTCGGAGAGGTACGTCGGCATGTACGAGAGCAGCATGTAGTTCACGATGTTGTACGCGCCCACCAGACAGATGCACAGCACGAGCGTGCCCCAGTACTGCCGGAAGATCTTCTTGAGATCGCCCTTCATGGAGCTCTCCACCGCGGTGGCGGCCTCGGAGGCCTGATACGTGGTGGAGTCCTCCAGCTTCTGGAACGCGGGGGTCTCGTCCAGGCGCAGCCGCAGGTAGAGGCCGACGAGGCCGAGCGGTCCGGCCACCAGGAACGGCACGCGCCAGCCCCATGCCTCCATGGTGTCGCTGCCGAGAGCGGCGGTCAGCCCGGTGACCAGGCCGGCGGCTCCCACATAGCCGGCCAGCGTGCCCAGTTCGAGGAAGCTGCCGAAGAATCCGCGGCGCTTGTCCGGCGCGTACTCCGCGATGAAGGTCGAGGCGCCGCCGTACTCGCCTCCGGTGGAGAAGCCCTGAAGCAGCCGGAAGAGGATCAGCAGGACGGGAGCCCAGAAGCCGATGCTGTCGTACGAGGGGATGAGGCCGATGGCGAAGGTGCCCACGGCCATCATGATCATGGTGAGGGCCAGCACCTTCTTACGGCCGACCTTGTCGCCCATCGGTCCGAACACCATGCCGCCAAGGGGGCGCACCAGGAACGCCACGGCGAAGGTGGCGAACGACGAGAGCAGCTGCGCGGTGTCGTTGCCCGACGGGAAGAAGACATGGCCGAGGGTGACGGCGAGATAGCTGTAGATGCCGAAGTCGAACCACTCCATGGCATTGCCGAGGGAAGCGGCCTTCACGGCGCGTTTCACCGCCGCCTGGTCCGTCACGGTGATGTCGGTGCGCCGCAGCCGGGGGTTGCGGCGGCGTTCGAGCGCGCGGAACAGCAGGCGGTGCCGTCTGAGGGCCTGCGGATCGGCCTCGGTGTCGTGGCCGTCGGGGGACATGGAGCGACCTTTCGCTGGGAGAACTCGTCGTCAAAGGAGCAACTCACCCCCTTTACCCGCAGACCAGCACAAGATTCACCCCGAGTTTCATCGGCTGCTTTTTGTGGCATACGCAACGCCACTCGCGTGGGCTTCCGGGCTCATCCCCCGCCACGGCAGCCTCAGTCGCACCGTCCGGCCAGGCCCGCCAGGGCCGCCGCTCGGCCGAGGACGTCGACCAGCATCGGCATCGTCACGCGCTTGGTGGCGGTGTTGCGTCGGCTGGGGTGGTAGCAGCCAAGGACGTCGAGCTCGCCGCCGGATCCGTACGCGGTGAAATGGACGCCGTGGCCGAAAGCCGGGCGCGGCCGGGGCAGGCGCCAGCCCGCCGCGGACAGCACGGGGAGCAGCGCCTGCCAGCCGAATCCGCCGAGCACCACCACCGTGCGCAGGGTGGGACGCAACAGGTCCAGTTCGCGCGCGAGCCAGGGCCGGCAGGTGTCGCGTTCCTGGGGCGTGGGTCTGTTGTCCGGTGGGGCGCAGTGCACAGGCGCGGACACGCGCACCCCGTGCAGCCGCAGGCCGTCGTCCAGGCCGGTCGAAGTGGGCTGCGACGCGAGCCCCACCGTGTGCAGAGCGGCCATGAGGTAGTCGCCCGAAGGGTCACCGGTGAACATCCGGCCGGTGCGGTTGCCGCCGTGTGCGGCCGGGGCAAGGCCGACGACGGCGAGGGCCGCGTCCGGCGGACCGAAGCCGGGGACGGGCCGGCCCCAGTAGCGCTCCTCCTGGAAGGCGGCCCTGCGGGTGGCGGCGATGTGTTCACGCCATTCGACGAGCCGTGGGCACGCGCGGCACTTGGTGACCAGCAGGTCGAGCTCTTCGAGCGTGCGGCAGGCGGGGGCCCGGTGGACGGGTGCCAGTGCCTTGTCGTGCTCTCGCACACCGTCACCGCCGTCGTCGGCACCCGTCCTCTGTGGCCTCCGTATCCGCCGCCGTCACTCCTGGACCGTATGACCCGTGCGCGGTCGGCCATGCGTACGGCACGCGGGCGGGCCCCGGGACGAGGCCCCCTGGGTCACGCCCGGGTCGCCGCCTCGATGCGGGTGAACTGCTCCTGACCGAGGGCGACTGCGAGCGCCCCGATGTTCTCGGCCAGATGGGCCGCGGAGGCCGTGCCCGGAATGGGCAGCACCGTCGGGGAGCGGTGCAGGAGCCAGGCCAGCGCGGTCTGGGCCGCGGTGGCGCCCAGTTCCTTGGCGATCGTGTCGAGCGGACCGCCGGGCGTCGCGTGCGCGCCCATCGCCACGGGGAAGAAGGGTACGAAGGCGATGCCCTGCGCGGCGGTGTACGTGACGACCTCCTCGTGGTCGCGCGCCGCCAGGTTGTAGAGGTTCTGCACGCTCGCGACCGGCGCGGTCTCCTGCGCCTCGCGAATCTCCTCCACGCCCACCTCGGACAGACCGATGTGCCGCACCTTGCCCTCCTCCTGCAACTGCCGCAGCGCACCCAGCTGTTCGGCCACCGGGTACGCGGGGTCGATGCGGTGCAGATACAGCAGGTCGATGCGGTCGGTGCGCAGCCGGCGCAGGCTCAGCTCGGTCTGCTGGCGCAGATAGGCGGGGTGCCCTAGCGGCACCCACTCAGTGGGCGATGGCCGGACGACGCCCACCTTCGTCGCGATCACGAGCCCGTCGCGATACGGGTGCAGCGCGTCCGCGATCAACTCCTCGCCGGCGCCCAGGGCGTAGGCGTCCGCCGTGTCGATCAGCTGCACGCCCTGCTCGACCGCGCCGCGGAGCAGGGCGATCGCCCCCGCGCGGTCGGCCGGTGCGGTCCAGATCCGGGCCTCGGGGCCCGTGGGGTCTCCCGGGCCGTCGGCCAGGCGCATCGTGCCGTATCCGATGCGCCGTACGGGAAGGTCGCCGCCGATCCGGAATGTCGGGCTGACGTGGGCAGTTGTAGGGTCGATGGCCGTGTGCCGCGTCGTGGTGTTCGTCATGGTGGGAACGCTATGAGCTCACACCGATGTGAGGTTCAAGTGCCTGTGAGGGGGATCACAGTGGACGGGGGATCGCCGTGGACGCGATGAAGATCGGGCAGCTGTCCGCCGAGACGGGTGTCTCCATCCGGCTGCTCCGCTACTACGAGGAGCAGGGCCTGCTCACCTCCACCCGCACACCCGGCGGCCACCGGGTCTACGGTGCGGACGCACCCGCGACGGTACGGCGGATCCGCCGCTTCCTGGACGCGGGCCTGTCCACGCGCATCATCGCCGAGATCATCGAGTGCGTCTGCGGCAGCGAGCAGGAGATCGAGCCGTGCCTGAGCCCGCTGGTGCTCGCGGAACTCTCCCGGGTGGACCAGGAGTTGGAGCGCCTCGCGCTCACCCGGGAGTCCCTCGCGGAGCTGGTGGCCGCCGCCCGGGGGTGACGGTTCAGGCGAGGACCCGTTTGCGGCAGGCGCTTGGCGAGCCCCACGCCGTGCGCAAGGCCTGCGCCTTGCGGATCCACAGGGACAGGTCCAGCTCCTCGGTGTACCCGATCGCGCCGTGCAGCTGCAGCGCCGTACGCGAGGCGTGGTAGGCCGCCTCCGACGCGGTGAGCTTGGCGGCCGCGAGATCCGCGCGGCTCATGGTGAGGGCTGCGCTGTACAGGAGCGGCGTGGCGAACTCCAGCTTCAGGAGGGTGTCCGCGAGCTGGTGCTTCACTGCCTGGAACGTCCCGATCTCGGCGCCGAACTGCTTGCGCTGTTTCACGTACGCGACCGTCCGGTCGAGCAGCGCCCGGCCTACGCCGAGCGCCTGCGCGGCCGCGGCGAGCGTGCCCCAGGCGTCGGTGGCCGCGAACGCCGCGCGGTCCTGGGTGAGGAGTTCGGCCGGCGCCCCCGGCTCGGCGAGGCGGCGCGCGGGGTCGGCCGAGCGGTGCACAGGGCCGTGCCTCGCGCAGGTGTGCAGGGCGCCGTCGGCGAAGGTGACGGTGAAATCGGCGGCCTCCGCGTCCAGGGCGTACGGGCCGCCCGGAGCCTTGACGGTCGCCATCACGGCGCCGGAGGCGATGCCCGGGAGCAGCTGTTTGGCGTGCGCGGAGTCGCCGGTCGCCGCGAGCAGCGCGGCCACCGACACGGTCTCCACGACCGGACCCGGCACGGCGTGACGACCCAACTCCACGTACGCGAGCGCCAGTTCCACGGGCAGCGGCCCGACACCCTCGTACTCCTCGGGTACGGCGAGCGCGAACACCCCGGCCTCCGCGAGCCTCGACCACAGGGCGCGCCCCGGCCCGAACTCGCCCGCGCCCCAGGACCGTACGACCGAAGGCACCTCGGCGGCCGTCAGCATGGCGTCCAGGCTGCGGGCGAACTCGCGCTGTTCGTCGTCGAGCAGGAACCTCATGCGCGCCGTCCCTTCGGCAGACCGAGCAGCCGCTCGGCGATGATGTCGCGCTGGATCTCGTTGGTGCCGGCGTAGATGGGGCCCGCGAGCGAGAAGACATAGCCCTCGGCCCAGTCGTACGAGCCTTCCGGGTGCTCGGCCAATTCACCGTCCGGGCCCAGGAGATCGAGGGCCGTCTCGTGCAGGGCGATGTCGTACTGGGACCAGAAGACCTTGTTCAGGGAGGACTCCGCGCCGATGGTCTCGCCGGCCGCGAAGCGGGACGCGTTGGCCGCCGTGAACAGCTGGTAGGCGCGGGCGCCGACCACCGCGTCCGCCACCCGGTCGCGCAGCGCGGTGTCCGAGGGGTTGCCCCGCGCGCGCCACAGGTCGGCGAGGCGGTCCGTCGCGGCCATGAAGCGGCCGGGGGAGCGCAGGGTGAGTCCGCGCTCGTTGCCCGTGGTCGACATGGCGATCCGCCAGCCCTGGCCGGCCTCGCCGATCACGTCCTCGTCCGGCACGAAGACCTCGTCGAGGAAGAGTTCCGCGAAGGCCGGTTTGCCGTCCAGGCGGCCGATGGGGCGGACGGTGACGCCGGGTGCCCGCAGATCGAACATCAGATAGGTCAGGCCGCGGTGGGGCCGGTCCGCCGCCGGGTCCGTGCGGAAGATCCCGAACGCGCGGTCCGCGAAGGCGGCCCGCGACGACCAGGTCTTCTGGCCGCTGAGCAGCCAGCCTCCGTCGGTGCGTACGGCACGGGACTTGAGCGAGGCGAGATCGCTGCCGGCCTCGGGCTCCGACCAGGCCTGCGCCCAGATCACCTCGCCGCTCGCCATCGAGGGCAGGATGCGTGCCTTCTGGGCCGGGGTGCCGTGGTCGAGGAGGGTCGGGGCGAGGAGGTTGATGCCGTTCTGCGAGACCCGGCCGGGGCCGCCGGCCGCGTAGTACTCCTCCTCGAAGATCAGCCACCGGAAGATGTCCACGCCCCGGCCGCCGTACTCCTCGGGCCAGGACACCACCGACCAGCGGTCCTCGGACAACCGCCGCTCCCAGGCCCGGTGTTGGGCGAAGCCCGACTCCGTCTCCAGTGAAGTGAGCGGCTCGGCGGGGACGTTGGCGCGCAGCCAGGCCCTCGCCTCCTGTCGGAATGCCTGCTCCTCGAGTGATTCGTCCAGGTCCACGGGGCGCCCCAACTCCCTTCCCTAACAAGTGTTTGGTAGGTTAGCCTCCTGCTGTGACCGACAACAAGCCTGTGGCGGGCACCAAGCCGCCGTACGTGAAAGGCCACGGCCTCCTCGAAGGACGGACGGCCGTCATCACCGCGGCCGCCGGAGCGGGGATCGGCGGGGCGACGGCGCGCCGCTTCCTGGAGGAGGGCGCGTCCATCGTCATCAGCGACGCGCACGAGCGCCGCCTCGCCGAGTCCGAGGCCGAACTGGCCAAGGAGTTCGGGGCGGACCGGGTGGCTTCGCTGCCCTGCGATGTGACCTCCGAAGCCCAGGTGCAAGCCCTCTTCTCGTATGTCGTCGAACGCCACGGCGGACTCGACCTGGTCGTCAACAACGCCGGACTCGGCGGGACTTCGGACCTGGTCGACATGACCGACGAGCAGTGGTCGCGCGTCCTCGACGTCACCCTGAACGGCACCTTCCGCTGCGTCCGCGCGGCCCTGCGGCACTTCAAGGAGTCCGGCTCCGGCGGGGTGATCGTCAACAACGCCTCCGTCATCGGCTGGCGCGCCCAGGCCGGCCAGGCGCACTACGCGGCCGCCAAGGCGGGCGTCATGGCGCTCACCCGGACCGCGGGCGTCGAGGGTGCGGAGTACGGGGTACGGGTCAACGCGGTCTCTCCGAGCCTCGCCATGCACCCGCATCTCGTGAAGGTCACCACCCCGGAGCTCCTGGAGGAGCTCACGGCGCGCGAGGCCTTCGGGCGGTACGCCGAGCCGTGGGAGGTGGCCAACGTGATCGTGTTCCTTGCCGGTCCCTACTCCTCGTACATGACCGGTGAAGTCGTCTCCGTCAGCAGCCAGCACGCATAGGGGCGGGACAATGGACGCGTGCCGAAGCAGAACGACAGCAAGAACGTGACCCCCTCGCCCGCCCGCCGCGGTGAACTCCTCGCGACCGCCGCCGAGGTGTTCGCCGCGCAGGGGTACAACGCCACCACCGTCCGCAAGATCGCCGACGAGGCGGGGATGCTCGCGGGCAGCCTCTACTACCACTTCGACTCGAAGGAATCGATCCTCGACGAGATCCTCTCCACCTTCCTCGACGAGCTCTGGCAGGGCTACGACGAGGTGCTCGCCGCCGGGCTCGGGCCGCGCGAGACCATCGAGGCCCTGGTCACCGAGTCCTTCCGCGAGATCGACCGGCACCGCGCGGCCGTCGCGATCTACCAGAAGGAGTCGCGCCACCTCGCCAAGCAGGAGCGCTTCGCGTATCTCGTCGAGTCCCAGCAGAAGTTCGAGAAGGCCTGGCTCGGCACGCTCGAACGCGGGGTCGCCGCCCAGGTCTTCCGCTCCGACCTGGACATCCGCCTCACCTACCGCTTCGTGCGCGACACCGTCTGGGTCGCCGCGTCCTGGTACCGGCCCGGCGGGCAGCACAGCCCGGAGGAGATCGCCCGGCAGTATCTGTCGATGGTCCTGGACGGAATCGCCGTACGTACGTAATCCACGTTCTGTACAAGGGAGTTGTCATGGCCGAGGCCTACATAGTCGAAGCGGTCCGTACGCCGGTGGGGCGCCGCAAGGGCGGTCTGTCCCAGGTGCACCCCGCGGACCTGGGCGCGCATGTGCTCAAGGCGCTGGTGGAGCGCTCGGGCGTGGACGCCGCCGCCGTCGAGGACGTGGTCTTCGGCTGCCTCGACACGGTCGGGCCGCAGGCCGGTGACATCGCGCGTACGGCGTGGCTCGCGGCCGGGCTGCCGGAGGAGGTGCCGGGCGTGACCATCGACCGGCAGTGCGGCTCCTCGCAGCAGGCCATCCACTTCGCCGCGCAGGGCGTGCTCTCCGGCACGCAGGACCTGGTGGTCGCGGGCGGCGTGCAGAACATGACGATGATCCCGATCGCCTTCGCCTCCCGCCAGGCCGGCGAGCCACTCGGGCTCACGGACGGGCCCTTCCACGGTTCGGTGGGCTGGCAGGAGCGGTACGGGAAGCAGCCGGTCAACCAGTTCCACGGGGCCGAACTGATCGCTGCCAAGTGGGGCATCACGCGGCGTGACCAGGAGGAGTTCGCGCTCAGGTCGCATCAGCGGGCACTGCGGGCGATCGACGAGGGACGCTTCGCACGCGAGACCGTCGCGTACGGGGACGTGACCGTGGACGAGGGTCCGCGCCGTGACACCTCCCTGGAGAAGATGGCGGGCCTCAACCCTGTGGTCGAGGGCGGCACCATCACGGCGGCCTGCTCCTCGCAGGTCTCGGACGGAGCGGCGGCGCTGCTCATCGCCTCCGAACAGGCCGTACGGGAACACGGGCTGACCCCGCGCGCCCGTATCCACCACCTCTCCGTGCGCGGTGAGGACCCGATCCGGATGCTGTCCGCTCCCATCCCGGCGACGGCGTACGCGCTGAAGAGGTCCGGGATGTCGATCGGGGACATCGACCTCGTCGAGATCAACGAGGCGTTCGCGCCGGTGGTCCTCGCCTGGCTCAAGGAGACGGGCGCCGACCCTTCGAAGGTCAACGTCAACGGCGGCGCGATCGCGCTCGGCCACCCGCTGGGCGCCACGGGCGTCAAGCTGATGACCACGCTCCTTCACGAACTGGAGCGCACGGGCGGCCGGTTCGGGCTGCAGACGATGTGCGAGGGCGGCGGTCAGGCGAATGTGACGATCATCGAGCGGCTCTGAGGACCGGGGTGGTGTGCCGGGCCCTCCCGGGAAGGGGCCCGGCGCATCACCCTCCTGTCCGAACGCGTCAGTGCGCGAGGGAGCCCGCCGGTCAGTGCGCGACCGCAGTGGGCCGTGGCGCGGACGACAGCGCGGTGAGCGACGCCAGTGCCGGGTCCTGGCGCAGAACCGCGAGCTCCAGGTCCTTGAGGGCCGGGCCCGGTTCGGCGCCCAGCTCCGCCGCGAGCCGGCGCCGGTGGTCGCGGTGGACGGCGAGCGCCTCGCTGTCGCGGCCCGCGCGGTGCAGGGCGAGCATCAGGAGCCAGACGAAGCGTTCGTGCAGCGCATGGGCGTGGACCAGGCACTCCAGATACGGGATGGCCTCGCGGTGCCTGCCCAGGTCCAGTTCGAGCTCGGCGCGCAGCTCGAAGTCGACGAGCAGCCGGGACCGCGTGAAGACCCGCTCGCGTTCGAGCAGGGGAGCGTCCAGGCCTTCGGCGAGCGGGCCCGACTTGAGGGCCCGCGCCCGGTCGAGCAGCCGCGCCGCCTGCACGGGCTCGCCCGCGGCCAGGGCGGTCCGGCCGGCTGAGGCGAGACGGTCGTACTCGTACAGGTCCACACAGGCGTCGCCCGGGTCGAGGCGGTAGCCGGTGCCCGTCCACTCCACGGTCATCCCGTGGGCGGCGAGCGCGGGGCGCAGGCCAGAGAGGTACTTCTGCAGCAGATTCTTGGTGTGCGCGGGCGGGTGCTCGCCCCACAGTGCGTCGACGAGCTGCTTCAGTCCGAGGGTGCGGCCGGGCTGAAGCAGCAGGACCGCGAGCAGCGCCTGCTGCCGGGGCGGGCCGAGCGGGGTTTCCACGCCGGCGCGGCGCACTACGAACGGGCCGAGCAGTGTGACCGAGGAACGATCGGGGTGCTCGCGGCAGTCGTGGCCGCCATGGCGGTCCCGCAGCAGGACTCCGGACATCGCTCCCCCTGGTCGCCGGGAGTCTCCCGGCTCCTGCGCTCTCAACTCCCGGCGGGGGCCGGGCAGTTCCCGCTGACGCATGTGGACTTCCAGCGGTTCTTCCAGCGGTCGTGGAAGCGGCGGGCCCGAAGGTGGGGGCGATCCGTTCCCGCCAGTCCGTGCGCCCTGCCTTCGAGGGCCACGGCCCCCGTAAGGGAGACCCGACGTGCCCCCTCGCGACCCTCTGGCCCGCCTCGGGTCGGCCCTCGCCCGCCGCCCGCGCCGCGCGCTGTGGACGAGTGTCGTCCTCGCCCTGTTCGCCCTCGTGCTCGCCGCCGGCACCATGGACAGGCTGACGCTGAGCCGCTTCGAGAGCCCGGGCTCCGAGTCCGTGACGACCCGGGCCGTCCTGGAGAAGGAGTTCGGCACGGGCACACCGTCCGTGCTGCTCATGGTCACCGCCAAGGACGGCACCGTCGACACCCCTGCGGTCGCCGCGGCAGGACGGGACCTGGAGAAGGGGCTGGCCGCGCAGGACGGGGTGGCCGAGACCGCCTCGTACTGGAGCCGCGGCTACTCGCCCGTGATGCGCGGCGAGGACGGGCGGCAGGCCCTGGTGATCGCCCGGATGGCGGGCTCGGTCACCGAGGCGCGGACACAACTCGGGGTGTTCTCACCGGAGTTCACCCGCGAGGGCGCGCTCGTCGAGGTGCGGGTCGGCGGCGGGGACGAGGTGTTCCGGCAGGCCGCCGAGCAGGCCCGAGCGGACTTCCTGCGGGCCGAGATGATCGTCTTCCCGCTGGTGCTCCTGCTGCTCCTCGCGATCCACCGCAGGTTCTCGGCGGCCGCGCTGACCCTCGGCATGGGCCTGTTCTCGGTGATCGGGACGCTGGGGCTGCTGCGGATCGTGACGATGTTCACCGAGGTCTCGACCTTCGCCGCCAACCTCACGCTCGTCATGGGCATCGGACTCGGCGTCGACTACAGCCTGTTCGTCATCAACCGCTTCCGCGAGGCGCTGGCGTCGGGTGCCGAAGTGCCGGATGCCGTACGGGAGTCGGTGACGCGCGCGGGACGCACCGTCGCCTTCAGCGGTCTGACGGTGGCCGTCTCCCTCGCGTGCCTGCTGCTCTTCCCGTTCCCCTTCCTGCGCTCCTTCGCCTACGCCGGCATCGGTACGGTCCTGACCTCGGTGTTCGCCGCTCTGGTGATCCTGCCCGCCGCTCTGGCGCGGCTCGGTCACCGGGTCGTCCCGGCCAAGGTCCGCCGGGGCGGCGGCTGGTGGCGGCGGACCGCGCTGCGGATGATGAAGCGCCCGCTGCTCCACGGGATTCCGGCCCTCGCCGTGCTGCTCACGCTCTCCGCGCCCGTGCTCGGCCTGACCTTCGGTGTCCCGGACGACCGGGTGCTGCCCGAGGACACCTCGAGCCGTGTCGTACAGCAGGACATCCGGGACAATTTCGCGGCGGAGGAGATGGACGCGATCCAGGTGCTCGACCGGTCGGCGTCGGCGGGGGAGAGCGGCCGGTCGGCGTCCGCGGGGGAGATCGAGCGGACCGCGATCGCCCTGTCGAGGATCGACGAGGTGCGCCAGGTCGACGCGCTCACCGGCTCGTACGCCGACGGCCGCCGCATCCTCGACGAGGGTGCCTGGTCGCAGCGGTTCGAGGGCGGCCGGGGCACCTGGTACTCGGTGATCGCCACGCACGAAGGCCTGGAGCAGGAGGCCGGCCGGATGCTCGGCGACATCCGGGCGAGTGTCGGCGCACCGGTGGAGATCGGCGGCTACCCGGCCGAACTCGCCGACTTCCGTGCCGAGTTGACGGACCGGATGCCCTTGGTCTTCGGGCTCGTTCTGGCCGTCACCTTCGTCATTCTCTTCCTGATGACGGGAAGCGTGCTGCTGCCCGCGAAGGCGATGGTCCTGAACGCGCTCAGCATGGCCGTCATGTTCGGCACGCTGGTGTGGGTCTTCCAGGACGGCCGTCTCGCCGGCCTGCTCGGCTTCACGGCCACCGGCAGTATCGAGCCGTCCATCCCGATCCTGATGTTCTGCGTGGCGTTCGGACTCTCCATGGACTACGAGGTGTTCCTGCTGTCGCGCATCAAGGAGGAGTACGACCGCACCGGGGACACCACGGGCGCCGTCGCGGCCGGCCTGGAGCGCAGCGGACCGCTGATCACCGCGGCGGCCGTGATCCTCGCGGCGTCCTTCGCCACGTATGCGAGCTCGGGGATCGTCTTCCTGAAGATGCTGGCGATCGGCATGGTCGTGGTGATTCTGGTCGACGCGACCTTGATCCGCGCGGTGCTCGTCCCGGTGTTCATGCGGCTCGCGGGGCGGTGGAACTGGTGGGCGCCCCGGTGGATGAGGGGCGCGCACGAGCGGTTCGGGATCTCGGAGGCCGGACCTCCCGGTGAAGCCGTACGAGAGGTGGCCGCCGCGGGTGCGCGCTCACAGTGAGCCGTCGCCGCGCAACCTGTCGAGCTCCTGCGCCAACTGCGCCCGCAGGGAGTCCTGTTGCGGCCCGAGCGTGTACCGCGGGTCCGTCCAGTGCCCGGCCGGATACAGCCATACGGGCCTGGCGGCGAGCTCGGGCGGCTCCCAGTCGTAGCGGGGCCAGACGTGGGCGTGCAGGAAGGGGTCCTTGTTGCCGAGGATCTCCAGGTTGACCCGGCGGAAGCCGGGGTCCCTGCGCCCGCAGATCCGCTCCACCGCCTCACCGAGCCGCTCCATGTCTTCGAGGAAGGCGAGGCGGCGGGCGCGCGGCAGGTCGGTGAGGCGGCCTGCGCCGGGAGTGTCGGTGAGCAGCACCGAGTAGCCCGGCAGGAACTGCACATCGCCGATCACCGCGAATCCGGCGCTCAACCGGCGCATGACCGTGGGGTTTTCGCCGCGGAGTGCGCTGCCGATGCGGTCCGTGCGCCAGGTGTCGTGCAGGCTCATGCGTAGGCTCCCTCTCCGAAACTTTCTTGACATCGAGAATTCGCGACATGAAACTACCCGGTGTCTTGATGTCGAGATACTTACCGGTTCAGGCGTGGGGGACAAGTGCGGGGCACGGGTGACGGTGGTGGGCTCATCGCGCAGTTGAGGCGGCCGCCCGGTGGGCGGGATGCGCGGCTGATGCTGTTCGGGCAGTTCGTCGACCGCACGGGGACCGGGGTGTGGGGCGCTTCCTGCGTCCTGTACTTCACAGTCGTCACCGGCCTCGACGCGGCACGGATCGGGCTGCTCCTCGGGATCGCGGGCGTGGCCGGGGTCGTGGGCTCGCCGCTCGCGGGACGGCTTGCGATGGCCTTTCCCGTACGGACGCTCCTGATCGCCTGCCATGTGCTGCGGATCGGCAGCGTCGGCCTGCTGCTCGCCCTCGACAGCTTCGCCGCGCTGCTGCCCGTCGTCGCCCTCACCTCCGTCGGCGACCGGGCGGCCAAGACCCTGGAGATGGTGTTCGCGACCGAGGTGGCGGGGGAGCGGCGCGGCACCTACCAGGCACTGTTCCGTACGGTCGCCAACGCCGGATACGCGCTCGGTGCCGGTATCGCGGCGGTCGGTCTCGTCTTCGACGCGTACCGGACGCTGATCCTGGCCAACGTTCTCACGTTCTTGGTGGCCGCCTGTCTGGTGCGCTGCACGCGGCTGCGCACACCCGCCGCCCTCGTCAGGACCGAGGAGGCGCAGGCGGGTACGGACGACCGCAAGGGGCGCGGGCCTTGGCGCGACCGCGGATATCTGCGGTTCGTGCTGCTCGACATCCCCCTGAACCTCGACGACACGATCCTGATGGTCGGCCTGCCCCTGTGGCTGGTGAGCAGCACCGATGCGCCGCATCTCCTCGTACCGGCGTTCCTCGTGGTGAACACGGTGATGGTGGTGCTGCTCCAACTCCCCTTCTCCGCACGCTTCGACGGACCCCGGGGCGCGGTGCGGGCCCTGCGCGGCTACGGCCTGGCGGTCGCGGCGGCCTGCGGACTGCTCGCCCTGTCCGCCGGTGCGTCCGCCGTCTGGGCCGGGGTGCTCCTCGTGGTCACGGCGGTCGTGGTGACGGTCGCGGAGCTGCTGCGGTCGGTCAGCTCCTGGGAACTCGCGGTCTCGCTCGCCCCCGTACGGGAGCGCGCCGCGTATCTGGGCGTCGCGGGGATGGCCCAGTCCGTGCAGAAGTCCGCCGGGCCGCCGCTCGTCACCGGTGCGGTGATGGCGGCGGGCCCGGCCGGCTGGCTCGCGCTCGGCGGGGTGCTCGCGGGGCTCTCCGTCGTGCAGATGCGGGCCAGTAAGCGGCGGTTGAAGGTCATGGACGGGGCGGTGGACACGGGCGCGGACGCGGGTCCGGTACGGGCCGGGTCCGCCGAACCGCAGGCCGAGCCTGCGTCCGCCGCCTCGCGTCCGAGCGGCTGACTCAGTCCACCAGCCGCGCCCTGAGCGCCGCGATGTCCCCCCACTTCAGGCCGAGCCCGTCCCGTACGTATCCGGTGAGGCCGCCGAAGTCCGTCTGCGCCTGGTCGAGCGCGGCCCCCAGATAGTCGGACCGCACCTCCTGGACCGGGATCAGCAGATCCGGGTTCTGCATCAGGCCGAGCGCCCGCACCCCCTCGCGCGTACGGCGGTCCGCCTCGGCGCGGTAGGTGTTGGAGAGCAGATAGTCCGCCTCCGCCACCGAGGCCGGCACGCCCACCAGGCGAAGGAGCAGATAACTCGTCCAGCCCGTACGGTCCTTGCCCGAGGTGCAGTGGTACAGGACCGGGCCGCGCGCCCGTGCCAGATCGCGCAGGGTCGTGGCGAACTGGCCGCGATTGGCCGCGTCCGTGACGAACGCGCGGTAGATGGTGCGCATCAGCGCCGCACCCCGGTCCCCGCCGAGCATGGCCTCCTGCCGTACCGGATCGCGCGAGCCGATGATCTGCAACAGCTGGGCGTACAGGCCGAGATCGCTGACCGGCCGGGCCACCGCGGTCACCCCGGCGGGCAGCCGGTCCGCGCCGTTCTGCTGGATCTCGAACGGGACGCGGAAGTCGATCGCACGGTCCAGGCGCAGCCCGGCGAGCGTGGTCACGTCCGCGTCCGTCAGCTTGCCGAGCTCGTCGGCGCGGAAGACACGGCCGTGGCGGAACCGGTCGCCGTCGTACGTCCGGTAGCCGCCGAGGTCGCGGACATTGACCGCGCCCTGCAGCGGGATGTGCCGCACCCCGGTGGAGCCGGGGCGGGCCGTGGCCGTCGGCGCCGCGACCGCGAGGGCTGCGGTCGCGGCGGTAGTGCTCAGCAGTGCGCGTCGCGTCAAGGGCATGACGCTCCTCCTGTACGGAGAAAAGGGATCACCCTGGTGTCGGCAGGGTGCCTTGCGCTTGCTCGTGCACTGGTGCGGATGCGGGTGCGGGAGCTTGTGCCGGGGAGGCCTGACGCGACTGCGCGTGCAGTCGCGTGAGCACCGCCTCGGCCTCGGCCATCACGCGGTCCACCAGTTCCTTGCAGGAGGGCAGGTCCTCGATCACTCCGGCGACCTGCCCCGACGCCATGACGCCGAGGTCCGTACGGCCCTCGACCATGGAGGCCTTGAGGAGCATGGGGGTGTTGGCGGCGAGCAGCACCTGGCTCCACGCCAGGTCCTTGCCGTGCTTCATGGCGAGCCCGTCGCGGACCATCTCCCGCCAGCCGAGCCCGGAGAGCCTGCGGAAGGCCGCCGCGTGGCGGAGGGCGCGGACGAGGGTGCGGGTGCGGCCCGCGTTCTCCAGGGAGGTCACCAGGTCGGTGCGGAGCATCCGGTGGGGAAGCCCGTCCACGGCCGTCGTGACCGTCACGTCCTTCACCGTGGCCGCGAGATAGCGGGCCTTCACCGCGTCGGGGACCGTCGAGTCGGAGGTCAGCAGGAAGCGCGTGCCCATCGCGACGCCCGCCGCCCCGTACGCGAGCGCGGCCACCAGACCCCGCCCGTCGTGGAACCCGCCCGCCGCCACGACCGGGATATCCACTGCGTCCACCACTTGCGGCAGCAGCACGGTGGTTGCCACGTCACCCGTGTGCCCGCCGCCCTCGCCGCCCTGCACGATCACCGCGTCCGCGCCCCAGGCGGCCACCTTCTCGGCGTGCCGCCGCGCCCCGATCGAGGGGACGACGACCACACCGGCCTCCTTGAGCTCGGCGATCAGCTCCTTCGAGGGCGCGAGCGCGAAGGACGCGACCTTCACACCCTCGTCGATGATGATCCGCACCCGGTCGCCCGCGTCCCCGGCGTCCGCCCGCAGATTCACCCCGAACGGTTCCGACGTACGGGACTTGACCTCCCGTACCGCTGTCCGCAGCTGGTCGACCGTCATCGTCGCGGAGGCCAGGATTCCGAGCGCGCCCGCGTTGGCCGTTGCCGAGACCAGACGCGGGCCGGCGACCCAGCCCATGCCGGTCTGGACGATCGGATGGCGGACGCCGACCAGGCGCGTGAGTGCTGTCTCCATCAGGCGGGCACCTCGCGGTCGCGCAGGGAGCGCGGGTCGATCACGTCGCGGATCAACTCCAGCTCGTGGGCGGTCGGTTCCCGCGTCTCCGGTACGTCGTCGGGGACGACCAGAGCGAACCCGGTGGCCTCGGCCACCTCGTCCACCGTGACGCCGGGGTGCAGGGACGCCAGGCGCATCGCGTGGTCGGGGGTCGCGAAGTCGAAGACGCCCAGGTTGGTGACCACGCGCGGGAGGCGGTGGTAGCGCGTCGCGCTCGGGCCCGCCTCGGCCGCGCGCCGGTAGCCGACCCCGGACACCATGTCGACGTGCTCGACGAAGACCCGCCGGGAGTGCTTGGGGATCCAGTAACTGGTCGCATTGTTGAGGGTGTTGACGGGCGCGCCCCGAACCCCGAGCAGCTGCCGCTTGGGCTGTGCCCAGTCGCCGATGCAGGAGATGTTCTGGTTCCCGTAGCGGTCGATCTGGCTCGCGCCCATCATCACGTGCCGCTTGCCGCCCGTGACCATCGCGAGGTGCTGGCGGTACGGCAGCCAGCCCTCCACCGTCCCGTCCAGGTCGACGAGCATCGCCTCGCCGTCGGTCAGGAGCAGGTCGGGCGCGAAGGTGCGCTTGGCCAGGCGGGCGCCGAAGCCGGGGATCAGGCCCATCGGGCTGGCGAGCACCTCGCCGTTGTCGCGCCAGGCCTCGGCGCAGGCGATGACACAGTATTCGGCGCGGGTGATCTGCACGGTCGTCGTCACTTCTGCTCCTCGTGCCAGGCCTCCACGGCCGACTGGTAGGCGGCCTCGTCCCCGGCGAGGAAGCGCTCGGCGAACTCGGCGTACGGCGTGGTGGCGTACAGCTTCTGGAAGGGCTCGTCGCGGCCGTAGTCGGGCGCGCAGGAGGTGAAGTGCGCGCCGTTCGGCGTCTCGATCACCCCGGCCACGCTGTGCCGCTTCACCAGGAGCGTCTGCGGTGCGGACTCCTTGGTGAGCTCGGCCGTCTCGACGATGCGTTCGCAGGAGACATACGCGGCGTCGGCGGCCTCGCAGAACAGGTCGTCGAAGTAGGGGTCGGGGCCCAGATACTGGCCGTTGCCGAGCCGGTCGGCGCGGTTGAGGTGCACGAAGGCCGCGTCCAGCCTGAGCGCCGGCATCGCGACGAAGGTCTCGCCGTCCTCGTACGGTGAAGTCACCGTCCTGAGCGTCGGGTTGACGTGCATCACGTCCGAGCCGATTCCGGCGCGCACCGGCAGGAACGGCAGCCGGTTCACCGCCGCGTGCAGCCCCCACATGAACATCGCCTCGTCCACCTCCATCAGCTCGAAGGCCCCGCTCTCGCGCGCGGCGCGGAAGTGCGGTTCGAGGGGGATGGAGTCGAGGGTCGTGAACGGCGTGACCAGCTTGCGGATCCGGCCGGCGGCGGCGAGCAGGCCCACGTCCGGGCCGCCGTACGAGACGACGGTGAGGTCGGTGACCTCGGACCGCAGCAGCGCGCGCACCAGCGCCATCGGCTTGCGGCGCGAGCCCCAGCCGCCGATGCCGAGCGTCATCCCGCTCTCCAGGCGGCCGATGACCGCTTCGACCGTCATGGTTTTGTCGGCCATGCTCAGGCGTCCTTTCCGGAGGTGCCGAAGGTGTCCCGTACGCGGTCGGCCACCCCGCTGAGGTTGGCCTCGAAGGTGAAGCCCTGCTCGAAGCGGTAGCTGCGGTGCACGTCCACCGGGTCGATCCCGTTGATCGCGGCCTTCGCGAGCCGCAGCAGATAGCCGTCCTTCCGCGCGATCTCGCGCGCCAAGTCCAGTGCTTCGTCGAGGAGTTGCTCGCGCGGGACGACCTTCCAGACCGAGCCGTGCTGGTACAGCTCGGCGGCCGTCGCGGTGCGCGAGGTGTAGTACAGGGCGCGCATCAGGTGCTGCGGGACCAGGCGCGAGAGATAGGTGGCGGCGCCGAGCGCGCCGCGGTCCAGCTCCGGCAGCCCGAAGGTGGCGTCCTCGCTGGCCACGATGGCGTCCGCGTTGCCGACCAGGCCGATCCCGCCGCCCAGACAGAACCCGTGCACCGCGGCTACGACGGGGACCTCGCACTCGTACACCGCCGAAAAGGCGGCGGCGCAGCCGCGGTTGGCACCGATGAGCGCCGTGTGCCCGGTGTCGCGCTGCATCTCCTTGATGTCGACGCCCGCATTGAAGCCGCGCCCCGCGGAGTTGAGGACCACGACCCGCGTCTCGGGGTCACGCCCCGCCGCGAGCAGCGCGTCGGCCAGCTCGTACCAGCCTTGTACGGGAAGCGCGTTGACGGGTGGGAAGTCGACTGTGACCAGTGCGATGCCCTTGTCCGGGCTCGAGGTGGAGACACCCATGTGAGGATCAGCTACCTTTCCACCAAACATTTGTTAGGTGGGGAAGGTAGCAGCGAATGGACATGGATGGGAGGGTCGCGGTCGTCACGGGCGGCACCCGTGGCGTCGGCGCCGGTATCGCCCGGGCGTTCCTCGCGGCCGGTGCGCAGGTGGTGATCTGCGCCCGCAGACCCCCTGACGGGCCGGTCGAAGTGGCGGGGCGCAAGGCGGAGTTCGTGGCGGCCGACCTGCGGGATCCGGCCGGGGTCGAGGCGCTGTTCAGTGAAGTCGGCCGTACCCACGGCCGGTTGGACGTGCTGGTCAACAACGCCGGGGGCACGCCGTACCGGCTCCTTTCCGAGTCCGACCCGGCCCGGCATGCGCGGGTGCTCGAACTCAACCTGGTCGTCCCGCTGGCCGTGTCGCTCGCCGCGTATCCGCTGCTTCGCGAGAGCCGCGGCTCGGTCGTGATGATCGGCAGCGTCAGCGGTCAGCGGCCCTCGCCGGGCAGTGCCGCGTACGGGGCGGCGAAGGCGGGCCTGGCGAATCTGGCCACGTCGATGGCGGTGGAGTGGGCGCCCGAGGTGCGCGTGAACACGCTGGTGCTCGGGATGGTGCGCACCGAGCTGTCCGAGCTGCACTACGGGGACGAGGCGGGAATCGCCGCCGTCGCCGGGACGGTACCGCTCGGACGCCTCGCGGAGCCCTCCGACGTGGGTGCGGCGGCCGTGTTCCTCGCCTCGGAGCGGGCCTCGTATGTCAGCGGGGCCTCGCTGCTCGTGCACGGCGGCGGGGAGCGGCCCGCCTTTCTGGATGCGGCGAACGTCAACAAGGAGAGCTGATATGCCGGTTGGTCTGTGTGCGGAGCGCGTGGTCGTCGTGACGGGAGCGGGGCGTGGCCTCGGCCGGGCGCATGCGCTGGCCTTCGCCGCGGAGGGCGCGCGGGTGGTCGTGAACGATCTCGGGGTCGGTCTGGACGGCACGGCGGCCGGAGCGGACAGCCCGGCGGCGCAGGTGGTCGCGGAGATCGAGGCGGCGGGCGGTGCGGCGGTGGCGCACGGCGGTGACATCGCCACGTCCGAGGGCGCCGCTTCCTTGGTGCGTACGGCACTTGAGACCTACGGGCGGCTCGACACCCTGGTCAACAACGCCGGGTTCCTGCGGGACCGGATGCTGGTCAACCTGGACGAGGACGACTGGGACGCGGTGATGCGGGTGCATCTCAAGGGGCACTTCCTGCCGCTCAAGCATGCGGCGGCATGGTGGCGTGCGGAGGCCAAGGCGGGGCGTCCGGTGGCGGCCCGGGTGATCAACACCAGTTCCGGCGCGGGTCTGTTGGGCTCGGTCGGGCAGGGCAACTACTCGGCGGCGAAGGCCGGGATCCTCGGTCTGACGGCGGTGGCGGCCGCCGAGATGGGGCGGTACGGGGTGCAGGTCAACGCGATCGCCCCGGCGGCGCGGACCCGTATGACGGAGGAGACCTTCGCGGCAACGATGGCGGCGCCGGGGGAGGGGGCGTTCGACGAGATGGCTCCCGAGAACGTCTCGCCTCTGGTGGTGTGGCTGGGGTCCACGGCCTCGGAGGGCGTGACAGGGCGGGTCTTCGAGGTCGAGGCGGGCAAGGTGACCGTGATGGAGGGGTGGCGGCGGGGGCCGTCCGCGGACAAGGGGGCGCGGTGGGCGCCGGGTGAGGTGGGGGAGGTGGCGTTGAAGTTGCTGGCTTCGGCGGAGGTTCCGGGGGCGGTGTACGGGGCGGGGTAGGGCGCCTGCGGCGCACTCTCTCCCCCACCCCGCCCCTTCCCGAAACCGGGGCTCCGCCCCGGACCCCGCATCCGAACTTCGTTCGGATCTCCTCAAACGCCGGAGGGGCTGAAAGATCTGCTCAAGCGCCGCAGGGGCTGGATAGAGCCTGGACCCGAACCCGTGGGCGCGCAACGATGCGCACGACGGGGGAGGTGCGGGGTGGGCTTCGTAGGGCGTCGGGCCGCACTTGCCACCCTTGCTCGTGCGAGGCGGCTGGCGGGCTCCGGGCTGCCGCAGCACGTGCTCGTCCAGGGCCCCGCCGGGATCGGCAAGACCGCGCTCGTACGGGAGTTCCTGACGACCGTCGACCGGGCGCTGCACGCGGACGGGGACGAGGCCGAGGCGCAGCTGGCGTACGCGTTGGTCGAGCGGCTCCTCGACGGGCGGCGCACCCGCTGGCCCGACCCGCCGGCCGCGGGCGCCGCGCTTCTCGCGGCACTCGACGAGGCGCAGGGCGATCTGTCCGGGGAACAGGTGGTCGCGCTGGTCGTCGATGACGCCCAGTGGGCGGACCGCAGTTCGCTGCAGGCGCTCACGTTCGCGGTCCGCCGGCTCCGCGCCGACCGGGTCCTCACCCTGCTCGTCGTACGCGACGTCAACGACGCGCGGCTGCCGGACGGCCTGCGGCGGCTCTTCACCGCCGACACCGCGACCCATGTCGAACTGGACGGTCTGGACGCCGTGGAACTACGGCAGTTGAGCGGCGGCGCCCTCACCGCACGTGCCGCGTCCCGGCTGCGCACCCACACGGGCGGCAACCCGCTGCACACCCTCGCCCTGCTCGACCAGGAGGGCCCCGAGCTCCTGCTCGCCCTGGAGCGCAGCGAGACCGCGCCGCCCGCGCCGAAGTCGTACACCGCGCTCGTCCTGACCCGGCTCGGCGCCTGCTCACCCGGTACACAGGCGCTGGTGGGCGCGGCCGCCGTGCTCGGGACCTCCTGCGCCCTGGACGAGGCGGCCGCCCTCGCCGGCGGCATCGGCCCCCGGCCGGGCGTCGCCGAAGCGGCCGAGTCGCTCGAAGAGGCCCTGCGGGCCGGGCTGTTGAGCGAACGCCCGGGCGACCCGCTGATCCGCTTCCCGCACCCCCTGGTGCACGCCGCCGTCTACCACCACCTCGGCCCGTCCCGGCGCACCGCCCTGCATCTGCGCGCCGCCGCGCACACGGCGGACCCCGCGGTCGCCCTGCGGCACCGCGCGGCCGCCGCGACGGGACCCGATCCGGTGCTCGCCGCCGATCTCGCCGCACTCGGCCGCCGGTTCGCGGCCGACGGCGCCTGGGCGAACGCCGCGGCCCGCCTGGGCGCCGCCGCACGGCTGGTCAAGGAGCGGGAGGCGTACGAGCGCTACACCCTGGAAGCGGTGGAGTGCCGGATCCTCGCGGGCGAGGTGCCGGACGTGGGCGAGGCCGCACGCGAACTCGGCACGTTCGCCGCGTCGGGCTGGCGCAGCTATCTGCTCGGCAGACTCAGCCTGTTCGACATCGACCGGGCCGAGCTGCTGCTCAAGGACGCCTGGCGGCGCTGCGACCCGAAGGCCGAACCCGTGCTCGCGGCCCGGATCGCCGGCCAGTTCGCCGCCCTGTACGGGAGCATGGCACGCGGCGCGGAGATGGCCGAGTGGGCCGAACTCGCCCTGCACACCGCCCCGGACGACACCGCCACCGACATGATCCGCTACCTCGCCCTGATCGGCCGCGCGATGAGCGGCGACGCGGCCGGCGCGCTCGCCGGACTGCCCGGGCTCCCCGACCCCGCGCTCGCCTCGCCGGCCGAACTCGAGGAACTGCTCGCCCGCGGCGCGCTGCGCGAGATGACAGGTGATCTGCGGGGCGCGCTCGCCGACCTGACCGGGGTGTACGCGCACTGCCCGGGGCGGGCCGCGTCGTTCCGGGTGCTCGCCGCCACGGCGCTGGCCTCCACCGAGTACCGCGCGGGCCGCTGGGACGACGCCCTGGTGCACTGCGACTTCGCGCTGACCCTGGCCGCGGACACCGACCAGCCGCACATCGCCCTGTACTGCCGCACCATCGCCACCCTCCTGCACAGCGCCCGCGGCTCCTTCGCCAAGGCGGCGGCCCACGCCCGCGTCGTCCGCGAGTACGCGTCTTTCGGCCATCTCAACCCGGTGGTGTGGGCGGCGCTCGCCGAAGCGCACCTCGCCCGTGCCCAAGGCCGCCACGAGGAGGTCGCGTTCGCCCTCGACCCGCTGCTCGCGCTCGGCGACCGCGGTGACTTCGCCGAGCCCGGCTCAATGCCGTGGGCCGATGTGCTCGCCGACGCCTGGACGGCGCTCGACGACCACAAGCGCGCCGCGTCCGCCCTCGCGTCCTGCGAGACGGCGGCCGTGCAGCGCGGCCACCACGGTGCGCTGCTGCTCGCCGCCCGCGCCCGGGGCGTCCTGGAGGCGGGCCGCGGCGACCAGAGCGCGGCCGAACGCGCCTTCCGGCTGGCGCTCAAGCACGCCGAGCACGTCGAGATCCCCTTCGACCGTGCGCTGCTTCACCTCGCGTACGGGCAGTTCCTGCGGCGCGCGGGGCAGCGCAAACGGGCGGGCGAGCAGCTGGCCCGGGCCCGTGAACTCCTCGTACGGCTGGACGCGCGGCCCGATCTGGAGCGCTGCGAGCGGGAGTTGGCGGCCTGCGGACTGCAGCCGGGCAGGCGCCGTACCAGGGAGTCCGCGCGCCTGACGCCCCAGGAGCTGGCCGTGGCACGTCAGGTGGCGGGCGGGCTCACCAACCGGCAGGTGGCACGGGAGCTGGTGATCAGCGTGAAGACCGTCGAGTACCACCTGGGCCGGATCTTCAACAAGCTGAACGTGGACTCCCGTACCCAGTTGGCCGCGGTGCTCGCCGCGGAGGACCAGGGCGACCCTGGGGATAACCCCGGGGCCTTCCCCGGGGCGGGCGACAGCCCTGCTCCCTAACGTCGTTGACACCTCCTCGGACGAGCCGCGGAGGCAACGATCGGGGGAGAAGCCGATATGGCCGACAACAAGGACAGCGTGGTGACCACGCTGTCGAACGCCAAGCTCAAAGCGGTCGTGGACCGTGTCGTACGGGAGATGGAGCTGGCGGCGGAGAAGGTCGCCTGCCACCACGGGGACCCCGCCAAGTACCCGTTGCCCACGGCCAAGTCGGCCGTGGAGCAGCTGTTCGCCGCGCGGTTCAAGAGCCTGCCGGAAGGGCAGCGCAAGAAGGCGGCGGACAAGGCGGCCGCCGAGCTGAAGAGCCCGAAGCGCGCAGGGCGCCTCGGCGATCTCGCCAAGGTCGATCTGCGCTCGCCGGCCTCGGTGGAGGCGCAGGTCAGGGCGCTGCCGTTCCCGGACAAGCTGAAGTTCCCCGCGGACGAACTGCGCAAGATGCCGGGGACATCCCTGACCGAGGCCGCCGAGGAGGTCCAGGCCGAGGCCGTGGCTCAGGCGGTGGCCCAGCTCAAGCTGCTCGAACTGCGCATCCACTCGGTCAAGTGCCTCGACGAGACGAGTGAGATCGGCAAGGACGAGATCCACCTCGGCGGCACCAGCATCGACGAGAGCGGCGACACCAAGAAGATCTCGTCGTTCAAGGTGCGCAGCTTCAACACCGGTGACGTGCAGACGTACACACCGCCGAAGCGGTTCACGTTCTTCTCGCTCACCGAGTCCACGGTGACGTTCCCCAAGTCCTACTTCGTCACGCTCGTGCTGGCGGAGGTCGACTGGGGCGGCCTCGCGGACTTCCTCAACGGGCTTCTCGACAAGGTCAAGTCCAAGGTCACCGCGGCGGTCGCGGCCGCGATCGGCGGGGCGATCGGCTCTCCCGGAGGCCCGGTGGGCATCGCGATCGGGATCGCCGTGGGGTACGCCGTGACCCAGATCTTCGACTTCCTGAAGGGCCTGTGGGGCGACGAGGTGTTCAAGCCGATCACCGTCAGCACGGTGATCCCGTCCCTGACCAGCCGCTGGGCCGGCCAGGACAACAGCTCCGACCGCTCCGTGGAGTTCGCGGGGCACGGGGGCCGCTACCGGCTCACGTACGACTGGCGCATGTACAACTGAGCACCACGGCCCAAGGGGCGCCGTCCGTCTGCGGGAGAGACGCGCGGCGCCCGCGCTGTGCCCGGATGCGGGGAGCTACGGTGCCGCCCGGTTCGCGGGTGCGGGGGTTACGGTGCCGGCTGGTTCGCGGGCGCGGGGCGGTCGTCGAGCCCCAGCTCCCGCAGGACCACGCGCAGATCCCGAGGTGCGGCCGCGAGCCGCACCCACCGGCCCTCGTCGTCGAGTTCGGCGATGTGCCACGACCTCGGGATCAGCTCGGCCTCAGGGCCCCGGGCCCGGCGGATCCCCCGTACCGAAAGCCGCCGGGCCGGAATCTCCTTCGCCGCGAAACGTCCAGGGCCCGGATGCGGGACCACGGCGGGCGCCCCGTCGCCGACAACGATGTGCGTGCCGAAGCCGTGCGGGTTGTACTCGGTCGCGTCCAGGAAGCGGGCGGACACGAACACCTCGCCCGTCACCGGGGCGGGCGAGCCGGCCGCCTCCGGGCGGCGGATCCGCGTCGCCCGCCACGCCCACGCGAACAGCGCCGCCGACACCGGCACGCCGGGTACGGCCCACAGGTACGCGGCACGTGACAGGAACGGGTCCGTGGTGAGCGTGTGGACGTACGGCAGCAGCCACACGCCCGTGCCCGCCAGCGCCACGAGGAAGGGCCGGACCGACGGCAGCACCTCGTCGGAGGGCAGCCGCCGGTGCCGTCGGCGGATCATCAGCTGGGCCGCCGGCACCCCCGCGGCCAGCGCCGCCAGGGCCGACACGACCGCCACCTCACCGCCCGTCGCGAAGTGCTCGGTCCACTGGTGGTGCCTGCCCGTGATCCGGTGGATGCCGCCCTGCCACAGCGTGAGGGTGACCCGGTCGCCCGGCTGGAACGCCTTGGCCGTGTCCTCGGGCACCGACTTGCGGTCGACGGGGCGGTCGTCGGTGAAGTACACCCAGCTCTGGCTCTTCCCGGGGTTCGGGTCGGTGTGCTCCACGACGGCCCGCATCGTGCTGAGGCAGTCCGGGGCCGCCCGGCCGGCGGGGCAGGCGACCGCCGACCGCCAGGCCTGCAGGTGCCGCGACGCCGGCGGTACGAAGTACGCGGTCAGCGCGCTGCAGGCCAGCAGCACGACGCAGACCACGAGCAGGCCCTTCCAGGACCGTCCCGCGGTGCGGGAGTTGATCACCGTGAGGTAGTCGGTGGCGGGTGTGCCGTGGCGGCGGTGCCGTTCCCGCAGGGCGTGCAGCTCGGAGTCGAAGAGGGCATGGAACCGCGCGTGGTCGGAGCCGTAGGGCAGCGGAAGCGTCACCTGGCCGCCTCCGCGCAGGCGCAGCACGGCCCGCCGGATCCGGGTCGAACGGTAGACCTTGTCCAACTGCTGTATGTCCGCGATGTCCTGCCACGGCACGGTCCGCGGCCGCAGCCAGGTGTGCAGGTGCACGCCCTGGGCGTCGGCGCGCACCGAGACTGTGGCCATGCGCAGCACGTACAGGCCGAGCAGGGCGAAGAGCAGCGCGATCAGCGCGGCCGCGTCCACGGGGTGCGGGGGCGTGTCCATGCCGAGCACCCGTACGCGGTACGCCCCGCACACCATGACCACCAGTGTGGCGAGCACACCGAGACCGATGAAGACCTTCGTGCTCGCGTGGTACGGCATACGGATGACCAGGACGTCGTTCATGACGGGAGTGTCGCCGACCATGCCGGGGGTCCGCTTCGGACGATCACGGCAGACTTCACCGGCCGTTCCTTGCCGGAACCCTGCTGCGGATCACTGCCCCCGCGGCGCGTACATGATCACAGCCATCCCGGCCAGACAGATCAACGCCCCGATCACATCGAAGCGATCGGGCCGGTACCCGTCGGCCACCATGCCCCACGCGATCGAACCGGCCACGAAGATCCCGCCGTACGCGGCGAGGATGCGCCCGAAGTTGTCGTCGTGCTGGAAGGTCGCGACCATGCCGTACAGGCCGAGGGCGATCACCCCGGCGCCGATCCAGATCCAGCCCTTGTGCTCGCGGATGCCCTGCCAGACGAGCCAGGCCCCGCCGATCTCGAAGAGGGCGGCCACGGCGAACAGGGCGACGGAACGGGCGACGATCACGCGGCCATGCTAGCCAGCCGCACTAGGTCCCCAGCCGCGGGAACGTCCCCCGCAGCAGCGCCCGCGCCCGCTCGTCCCCGACCTCGTCGACCGCCTCGGTGGCCGTGTCGTACGCGGCGCTCCCCGGTTCCCCGCGGGTGAGCAGCCGCGCGAGGGCGTCGACGGCCCGTGGGTCGCCGCGCCGGGCAAGGCCGCGCGCCGCCTCCGCGGCCGTTGCCGGGTCGTGGTCCGCCAGCCGTGCGGCCAGGCTCTCCCGTACGTCCAGGGAGTCGGCCTCGCTCCAGGCGAGCGCGAGCGTCGCCCGGTGCCGGACCACGGGGTCGGCGTCACCGGTCAGCCGGGCCAGGGCCTGTGCGGCGGGCTCGTCGGCGCCGACGCCGAGCGTGTGCAGGGTGGCGGCCGCCGCGGCCCGCACGCCGGCGTCCGCGTGCCCGGCGAACCGCAGCACGAGCGGCAGCGCGGCCCGGTCGCCCGGCTCGCCCAGGGCGCGCACGAGGGTGCGCGCGAGCACCGTGGCCCCGGCGGACTCCTGCTCGCGCTCCACGGCGGTGCCGAGCAGCGCGAGGACCCGCCCCGCGAACGCCGGCGCTGCCGACGCGAGCCGCCCGAGCACATCCACCCCGAACGCCGCCCGCAGCGCGGACTCGTCCCGGGTGAGCGCGGCCGCGGTCCGGTACGTCACCTCGTCGCCGCGCCCCGCCAGCTCGGCGGCGGCCTCGCGCCAGTTCTCGTTGTCGGGGTCCGCAGTGGGGTCTCCCCTGCTCGAACGAAGTTGAGAGCTCGGGGATGGTAGGGCGCGGTCGAGGAGTTCACCGAACGGCGCCCGCACCCCGAGCTCATGCTCGAGCACGGTCGCTATGGCGCCGTGGCCCGTCTGCTGCTCGCGGCCGTATCCGCCGCCGTCGGGCCGCAGCACCTCCACGCTCACCGTGATCCCCGCGTACTCCTCGAAGCGGCGCACCACCACATCGGCCGGATCGGCGCCCTGCGCGACCTCCTGGCGCAGCTGCTCCTCGACATCGGTGGCCAGCCACCGCCGCGCCTCGGTCAGCGCCTCGTGCGTGGGCCGCGCGCCATGGAAGAGCAGCGCCCGTACGGTTCCGAACGAGCCCCTCCGTACCGCCGAGACCAGCGGCGGCAGACCGTCAGGACCCGGCCGCTGCGGATCCGCGCCCGCCGCGAGCAGCGCCGCGGCCGTGTCGGCGTGGCCGAGCTGCACGGCCCAGGCGAGCGCCGTGAACCCGCCCTCCTCCGGCTGGTCGGGCTCGGCGCCCGCCGCGAGCAGCGCCCGTACGACCTCGTGATGACCCGCGCAGGCCGCACCGCACAGCGGCAGATCCGCGTCCCTGCTCAGCCGGGCCGGATCCGCTCCCGCGGCGAGCAGCAGCCGTACGATGCCCGGCCGGTTGTTCATCGCCGCCAGATACAGCAGGCTTTCGCCGTCCTCGTCGGCCGCGTCGGGGTCGGCGCCGTCGCGAAGGAGTCGCACGGCGGCGTTCTCGTCTCCGTCGAACACCGCGGAGAAGAGGGCTGATGCAACGGGTTGGACAGGTTGGACCGGGTCGTGAGCGTTCTGCATGGTTCGACTACCTTCGCCCGGGAAGGCGGCAGGGCGCAAAGTTTTTCCACCCCTGTTCTCAAGATCACGTATCGCGCGTCGGGTGCGTGCTCACCTTGCGCACAGCGGGGCGCGTGCTCACGTATCGCACAGCGGGGCGCGTGCTCACGTATCGCAGTCGAACACCGACCGGCACAGCGTGCACCGCGCCCGCACCCGCCCGCGCACCGGCACCCTGATCCGCTGCCGGCAGGTCGGGCAGGGGAACGAGACCCGCAGCGGACTGCCGGCGTCGAACGCGTACGGTCCGCCGCAGGCACCGCCCGGACCGTGGTCCTGGGCGTAGCGCCGGTCCTTGGCATAGCGGCGGCGCCCCGCCCAGCCGGCCGCCGTGAGCGGCGGCTGCCGCTCGTCGCGGCGGGCCAGGTCGAGGCCCTTCGTGTACGCGGTGTACGCCTGCGGGCTGGTGAACCAGATCGCCGGATCTTCACCGAACGCGAGTGCCCGCTTGGCGAGGACGTATCCGAACTCCTCGGGTGTCAGATAGCCCAGCTTCTGCGAACTCGTCCCGTCCTCGCGGAACGCGTCGAGCAGCAGCCAGCCCGCGCCGAGATAGGCGGTGGCGGTGTCGGTGAGGATCTCGTTGTCGCGGGTGCCGGCGAACGCGAGGCCGAGGCGGTGCAGATAGACGTGCATGACCTCGTGCGCGAGCGCGGCGCCGATGTCGCGGCGGTGGGTGCGGAAACGGTCGTTGAGCTCGATGAAGTACTCGGGTCCCGCGGCCAGTTCGACATTGGCCGCGTGCTCCATCTCGCGGAAGGACACGATCATCCGGGCGTCGGGCAGGCGCAGATGCTGCACCATGACGCGGGCCACGCGCTGGGCGCCCAGATGGAGGTCGTCGATCTCGCAGAAGGCCACGTCGGCCGGGGCGACGCTGGTGTCGAAGGAGTGCACGGTGTCGTACGAGAGCCGCTTGTAGAGCGCGGTGATCGCCGAGCGCACCGTCTCCAGATGCGGGTAGCCGTGCTCCACGGGTCCGCCGTTCGCCACGCCCGCACCCCCTCGCGTAGGTCGCTCTCCACTGTAAGTCGGGCAGCGGCGGGTTCTTCCGGTCGGAAGCCGGGCCGTGCCTGGTTCGTCCGTGTCAGGTTCGTCCGTGCCTGGTTCGTCCTGGCCTGGTTCTTCCGGCCGATCGGGTGCCCGTCCGAAGCCGTCCGTCCGGCCGAGGCCGTGTGCACCCCGGCGGCGTAGCGTCGTACGTGGCATCGCAGGGCTGGATCAGCGCCGCTCCGGCCCTGCGGCCTCCTTTCCCCGGACCGCCTGCGGTTGCGCGCCGCTCAGGGCGCCGGTCCCATGGAAGGCACATGTCAGAAAACCGGTGGGCAGGCGGCGGCGCATATGGCGATCTCGGTGGTCATCGCGGATGACCAGGAAATGGTCCGCACCGGCTTCCGCATGATCCTGGAGAGCCAGTCCGACATCCAGGTCGTCGAGGACGTCGTGGACGGCGAGGCCGCGCTCGAAGCCGTACGGCGGCATGACCCCGATGTGCTCCTGCTCGACATCCGGATGCCCAGGCTCGACGGTCTCGAAGTGACCCGGCGTCTTGCCGCGACCGGCAGCGAACGCCCCCGGATCGTCATCGTCACCACCTTCGACCTCGACGAGTACGTGCACGCCGCGCTGCACGGCGGCGCCAGCGGCTTCCTCCTCAAGGACGCGAGCCCCGCGATGCTGGTCGAGGCGGTACGCGCCGCGGCCGTCGGCGACTCCCTGGTCTCACCCGCGATCACCGTACGGCTCCTTCGCGAGATGGCCCCGGTCTCCGCGCGCCGCGAGGTCCGCGAGCCCGCCGAACCGCTCACCGAGCGCGAGATCGAGGTCGTACGGTGCCTGGCCCGGGGCATGACCAACGCGGAGATCGCCTCCGCCCTGTTCGTCTCGCTCTCCACGGTCAAGACCCATCTGGCCAACGTGCAGGCCAAACTCGACGCCCGTAACCGCGTGGAGATCGCCGCATGGGCCTGGGAGAGCGGACTGGCCTCGGGCGACAAGTGAACGCGCTGCTCGCCTGGTTCGCCCGCAGCCGGGCGCGGGCCGTCGCGGCGAAGCTCCTGTTCGCCCTCGTCCTGATCTCGCTGGTCGCCTTCGAAGGCGTCGCGCTCGCCCGCCAGCCCACCTACCCGCACGCCATCGTCGCCTTCTCCGGCGTCTTCGTCTGCCTGTGCGCCGTGCCCTGGTCCGGGATCCCGCTCCTGTACCGCGCGTGGCCCGCGGTCGCGGTGTCCGGGGCGGTCACGCTGTTCCTGTTCACCGGCGACCACCCGCTCAAGGTCTGGGGCCTGGCCGAGGCCATCGCGCTCCTGATCCTCCTCAGCGGCGTACTGCAGCGCGCCCCGACCCGTGTCGCCGCGGTCCTCGGCCCGCTGCTCGGGCTCGCCGCGATGGCCGCCCCGGTACGCGACGAGAACCCGGGCCGCTTCACCACCCTCTTCGCGGTCCTCACGGTCGTGGTCGCCGCCTACTCCCTCCTCCTGCGCGCCCAGTCCGTCCAGCGCACCCGCGATCTGCAGGCCGTACGTTCCGCCGAGCGCATCGAACTCGCCCGGGAACTCCACGACTTGGTCGCCCACCACGTCACCGGCATCGTCGTCCAGGCCGGCGCGGCCCGCTTCACGGCCGTCTCCGCCGACCAGGCCGCCGAGACCTTCGCGCGGATCGAGAAGGCCGGCGAGGAGGCACTCGGCGCCATGCGCCGCCTGGTCAAGGTGCTGCGCGAGGGTGCCGCGGAGACCGCGCCCGCCGCGGGCCTGGCCGAGCTGCGCGAGATGACCGCACGCTTCTCGGCCACCGGCCCGCCCGCGATCCTCTACGTCGAACCCGCCCTCGACGAACGTCTCCCCGCCGACCTGGCGGCCGTCGCCCACCACATCGTGCGCGAATGCCTCACCAACATCCGCAAGCACGCGGCCAATGCCACGGCGGTCCGCATCGGCCTGCGCACCGTCCCCGCGGGCCTCGAGATCCGCGTAGCCGACGACGGCACGAAGCCGGCCCCCCTGAACGACCAGGCAAGGGGCGGCGGCTTCGGCCTCGCCGGCCTGACGGAACGGGTCACGGCCCTGGGCGGAGAACTGACGGCGGGGCCGAGTACGGAGGGGGGGTGGGAGGTGCGGGCGGTGCTTCCCATTTAGCCGGCCCCGCAGGCGCCACCCACCCACCCGCACCCGACGAACAGCCGCACCCGCCCCCTACCGCACCCGCACCCGCACCCGACGAACAGCCGCACCCGCCCCCTACCGCACCCGCAACCCCCGCTCCACCGCCGCCCCCTCCAGCTCAAGCACCCACACCTCGTTCGCCCCTTCCCGCAGCACCGGCCCCGGCACCGACAGCGCGCGCTGCGGCCCCACAGACCAGTACCGGCCCAGGTTGAACCCGTTCACCCAGACGAAGCCCCGCGTCCAGCCCGGGAGTTCGAGCCACGCGTCGCCCGCGCCGGAGATCTCCAGCGTGCCCGTGTAGAGGCCCGTCGCGCCCTCGGGGGAGCGCAGGGACAGGGCGCCGAGGCCCGCGTCGAAGGCGTCGAGGCGCAGCCCCTGGGCGGTCGCGCCGTGCAGATACTGGCGCTCGTGGCGTACGCCCGCGGTGATGCCCTTGGGCTCGCCCACGAGCGGGCCGTAGTTGACCCTGCCGAGCGACTCCACCCACAGCTCCACCACCGCGGGGCCCGCCACCGGCTTGTCGAGGACGGGGGAGCTCTCCGTGAGCACCCCGGCGCGTTCGCCGTCGACGTACACCACCGCGCGGTCCCGCAGCCCGCCGACCGACAGCGGATAGGGCTGACGCGGGCCCGGCACCTCGAAGCGGTAGCGCACCAGGCCGCGGTCGACGTCCAGGTCCTCGAACGTGGGCGGGGTGCCGGAGACCGTCTCCGGGCCGCCGAGCTCCGCCAGGACCTCGTCGAGCGGGGCCCACGAGGAGAGGTTCGTCTCCACCGGTGCCGCCAACCGGTCCGGCCGCGGGGGAAGTTCGGGCAGCGGGCCGTCCGCGTACTCGGCGAGGATCTCGCGGAACGCCCAGAACTTCGGCGTCGGCCCGCCCTGTTCGTCGATCGGGGCGTCGTAGTCGTACGAGGTCACGTCCGGCAGCAGCTCGCCCTCGTGCAGCTCGCCGCTGCGGTTCGCGCCCGCCCAGCCCGCGAAGCTGGTGCCGCCGTGCGCCATGTAGAGGTTCACGGACGCGCCGCAGTCGAGGATCTCGCGCAGCGTGGCGGCGGCGTCCTCGTGGGTCCGCTCGACACTCTTGCCGCCCCAGTGCGAGAACCAGCCGCACCAGAACTCCATGCACATCAGCGGCCCGGCCGGCTGGTGGCGACGCAGGGTCTCGAAGGAGGCGCGGGCACCCGAACCGAAGTTGACCGTGGCGAGGACGCCCGGCACCGAACCGCCGGTGAGCATGTGGTCCTCGGGGCCGTCCGACGTGAACAGCGGGACCTCCACCCCCAGGTCGAGCAACACGTCGGTGATGTGCCGCAGATACGTGGCGTCGCTGCCGTAGGAGCCGTACTCGTTCTCGACCTGGACCATGATCACCGGGCCGCCGCGGTGGATCTCACGGCTCACGATCTGCGGCATCAGGGTCTCGAACCAGCGGTCCACCAGGCGCAGATACTCGGGGTCGCGGGTGCGCGCCCGTGACCCGAGCGGTCCGGTCACCCAGTGCGGGAGCCCGCCGTTCTCCCACTCGGCGCAGATGTACGGGCCCGGGCGGACGATCGCCCACAGCCCGGCGCGGGCCGCCGCGTCCAGGAAGCGGCCGACCGCCTCGACATCGCGGTACGTGCCGGGGGAGGGCTCGTGCAGATTCCACGGGACGTACGTCTCCACGCAGTTGAGGCCCATCGCCCGCAGCATCGCCAGACGGTGGTCCCACTGGTCCTCGTGGACACGGAAGTAGTGCAGCGCGCCGGACAGGAGCCGCACCGGGCGCCCGTCCAGCTCGAAGTGCTCGTCACCGACGGCGAACTCACCGGTCCTGAGTTCGCCGACCCCGTTAGTGCTCATGATCCCGCCCCTTGGTTCGTGCTGGTACGCCGCAAGATTCACCCCCTGGCGGGGCGGCGGTCCATGGACAAAGATCAGCCGTGCTTGCACTGCACTGCGGGCGCGAACCAAAGCCGGCCAGAAGGGGCAGATCCGCATGAACAACACGTTTCACACGTGGATGCGGTACTTCACGCCCAGCCCCGTCCACCACCGGCTCGGCCTGGTCTGCCTCGGCGTGGGCCTGCAGTACGGCGCCCTGCCGCCCGTCGGACCGCGCACGCTCGACCACCATGTCGCGATGGTCATCTGCTCGGGCGGCGGCTGGTACCGGCTACCGGACGGACGGCGCCTGACCGTCACCGCACCCGCCCTCGTCTGGCTCCTTCCCGGGGTGCCCCATCAGTACGGCGCCGATCCGGACACCGGCTGGGACGAGGCCTTCGTCGACTTCACGGGCCCCGCGACGGCCACGTACACCGAACTCGGCTACATCGAACCCGCCCGGCCCGTCGTGCCGCTCGGCGACAGCGCCCCGGCCCGCGCGGTCGTGACCCGCATCGCGCGCGCCGCCCGCGTGGGCAACCCGCTCCTGGAGGTCGAGACGGGCGCCGCCGTCCATGAACTCCTGGTCGCGCTGCGCCGCTCGCGCGCCGACCTCGCACCCGACGGCGACCCGGTCCTGCAGGCCCTGGCGCGCGACGCGTATCTGCCGCTGTCCGTGGCCGAGCACGCGGCCCGGCTCGGCATGACGCCCACCGAACTGCGCACCGCCGTACGCCGCGGCTCCGGCTGCAGCCCCAAGGACTATCTGCTCTCGATACGGCTCGGTCGCGCCAAGGAACTCCTCGCCGCGACCGAGCTCCCCGTCGCCGCGGTCGCGCGCCGCGTCGGCTACGACGACCCCGCGTACTTCTCCCGCCTGTTCACCCGCCGCGTGGGCCTGGCCCCGATCCGCTTCCGCGACCAGCAGGCGCGCACGGTCCCCGGCGGCTGGTCCCAGGAGATCCCGGACCCGGACGATCCGCCGATGCTGGGGGCGTGCGCAGGGGATGCCGAAGAAGTCGACGCCTGATCCCGTGACGCCCCCGGCTCTCAGTGCTCCGCGGCTCCCGCGATCTGCTCGTGGTGGCGGATCACCTCGCTGATGATGAAGTTGAGCAGCTTCTCCGCGAAGGCCGGGTCGAGTTTCGCGTTCTCCGCGAGCGCGCGCAGCCGGGCGATCTGGTGGGCCTCGCGGGCCGGGTCGGCCGGCGGGAGCTGGTGGGCGGCCTTGAGATGGCCGACCTGCTGGGTGCACTTGAAGCGCTCGGCGAGCATGTGCACGACGGCCGCGTCGATGTTGTCGATGGAGTCGCGCAGCCGGGCCAGCTCGGCCTGTACGGCGGGGTCGGTGGGGGAGGTGTCACGCGTGGTCATGGGACGGGAGCCTACGTGTCCGCGATCCGGACACGCTCGGGTCGGCCGGGTCGCCACCCTCCGACTTCCCGCCTCTCGCGGGCCGCCCGCCCCACGTGATCAGGCCCCCTCTGTGCTCGGATCGGCACATCAGGCAGCATGTCCCCATGTCCGTACTGACGCGCGACGAAGCGCAGACCCGTGCCCGACTCCTCGAAGTGCAGCGTTACGAGGTCGCCGTGGACCTCACGCGCGGCGAGGAGACGTTCGACTCCCGTACCGTGATCCGCTTCACCGCTCGCGAGGCGGGTGACACCTTCGTCGACCTCAAGGCCGCCGAGCTGCGCGAGGCCGCCCTGGACGGACAACCGCTCGACCCCGAGTCGTATGCCGACGGCCGGCTGCCCCTCAAGCACCTCACCGCGGGCGAGCACGAGCTCACCGTCGACGCCGAGATGCGCTATTCGCACACCGGCGAGGGCATGCACCGCTTCACCGACCCCGCCGACGGCGAGACGTACCTCTACACGCAGCTGTGCATGGACGACGCCCAGCGCGTGTTCGCGGCCTTCGACCAGCCCGACCTGAAGGCCGTCTTCGCGTTCACCGTCACCGCACCCGAGGGCTGGACCGTCCTCGGCAACGGCATCGCCAAGGCCGAGGGCCAGGGCCGCTGGACCATCGCGGACACCCCGCGGATCTCCACCTATCTCGCCGCGCTCGCCGCCGGCCCGTACCACTCGGTGACCACCGAACACCGCGGCCTGCCCTTCGGCATCCACTGCCGCCGCTCGCTCGCGCCCCACCTGGACGTCGACGCCGACGAGATCCTCGACGCCACCAAGGCGCTCTTCGACCGCTACCACGAGAAGTTCACCGAGCCCTACCCCTTCGACTCGTACGACCAGGCCTTCGTCCCGGAGTTCAACGCGGGCGCCATGGAGAACCCGGGCCTGGTCACCTTCCGCGACGAGTTCATCTACCGCTCCGCCGTCACCGACACCGAGCGCCAGACCCGCATCATGGTCATCGCCCACGAGATGGCCCACATGTGGTTCGGCGACCTGGTCACGCTGCGCTGGTGGGACGACATCTGGCTGAACGAGTCCTTCGCCGAGTACATGGGCTACCAGACCACCGCCGAGGTCACCCGCTTCTCGGACACCTGGACGGACTTCGGCATCGCCCGCAAGACCTGGGGCTACGACTCCGACCAGCGCCCCACCACGCACCCGGTCGCCCCGAAGCCGGAGCTCGTCCCCGACACGGGCGCCGCGCAGGCCAACTTCGACGGCATCTCGTACGCGAAGGGCGCATCGGCGCTGCGCCAGCTCGTCGCGTGGCTCGGCGACAAGGACTTCTCGGCGGGCATCAACGCCCACTTCGCGCGGCACAAGTTCGCCAACGCCACCCTCGCCGACTTCATCGAGAACCTCGCCTCGGCCACCGACCGCGACGTCCACGAATGGGCCCGCGTCTGGCTCGGCACCACCGGCGTCGACAAGCTGACCCCGGCCGTCACCGAGACCGGCAACTCCTGGCAGCTCACCGTCACCCGCGAGGGCGGCCGCCCGCACCGCATCGGGGTCGCCGCCTACGAGCCCGATCTGCAGGACGACGGCGCCCTCGTGCTGCGCGAACGCTTCGAGCTCGACATCGCCGCCGAGCACACGGAGACGACCCGCTCCGGCCGCAGGCCCGCACTCCTCGTCCTCAACGACCAGGACCTCACGTACACGAAGATCCGCCTCGACGAGCAGTCGCAGAAGACGGCCCTGGGCCAGATCTCCGGCATCCCCGAGACGCTCAACCGCACCGTCCTGTGGAACGCCCTGCGCGACATGGTCCGCGACGGCGAACTCGCCCCGGCCGCCTACCTGGAGGCCGCGCGCACCCACCTCCCCAAGGAGCGCGACCTCGCGATCGTCCAGGGCGTCCTCGCCTTCGCGGGCACCCAGGTCACCGACCGCTACCTCGCGCCCGAGGACCGGCCCGGGGCCCTGACGCTCCTGTCCGACCTGTGCGAGGACATCATCCGGCTCACCGAGGACGGCTCCTCGCCGGGTGCGCGCCTGACCGCCGTACGGCACTTCATCGACCATGCCCAGCGCGCGGACGTCATCCGTGCCTGGTTCGACGAGGGCACGGTGCCCGGCGGCCCCGAGCTCGACCCGGAGCTGCGCTGGCGGCTGCTCACCCGGCTCGCGGTGCTCGGCGCCATCGACGACGACGTGATCGAGGCCGAGCTCCTGCACGACCCGAGCGCCAGCGGCCAGGAAGGCGCCGCACGCTGCCGTGCCGCGCTGCCCGACCCGGCCGCGAAGGAGGCCGCGTGGGAGGCGATGTTCGGCGGCGGCGACACCCTGTCGAACTACCTTTTCGTGGCCACGGCCCAGGGCTTCTGGCAGCCGGAACAGCTCGACCTCGTCCGCCCGTACGTGACCCGCTTCTTCACCGACGCCGTCGCCACCGCCAAGCGCAGGGGCCCGGCTCTCGCCGACGGCATCGGCCGGCACGCCGTACCGATCGCGGTCGTGGAGCCGGCGACGCTGGAGCTGGGGGAGCGGTGCCTGGCCGAGGCGGAGGTCCCGCCGCCGCTGCGCCGCCGCCTGGCGGACCACATGGACGACCTGGCGCGGGCGCTGCGGGTGCGCGGGGTCCAGTAGGCACGCGGTAGTCGGGGGCGCCGGTCACGTACCGGCGCCCCTTCGCTGCCGGTCACAGGGGGGCAGCGGAAACCGCTTGTACCTCCCATACCACTCCAACTGCTTTTCCCCGTACGGCAGTACCACTTTCGAGTTGCGCTCGTTTATCTCCGCGGGCGCCACCGCACATCACGCTGCACGCTGGATGTCCCGCACACGAACTCTCCCGTTCGAAGGACACCAGTCATGAGCAGCCCGCCCCTAGCCGGAGGCGTAACAGGCCCCGACGGCCTGCGCCCGCTGCTCGCTGCCGTCCTCGACGCGCTCGCCGAAGGCGCGGTCGCGCGCGGTGGGCCGCTGCCCGAAGGAGGGCCGGGGGCCGTCGAGTTGCAGCTCGGCAAGGCCCTGGACGAGGTGCTTCCGGAGCAGGGCCAGGGCGCCGAAGAGGCCCTGCGGACCCTCGTCACGCTGATGGCGGCCGGCGCCGCGGACCCCGCCGACCCGCTGTGCGCCGCGCATCTGCACGCGCCACCGCTCGCCGTGGCCGCCGCCGCTGACCTCGCCGCGTCCGCGCTCAACCCCTCCCTCGACTCCTGGGACCAGGCACCGGCCGCGTCCACCCTCGAAGCCCTGGTCACACGGGCGCTGGCCGCCGAGGTGTACGGGGAGGCGGGAACGGACAGCGACGCCCTCACCGCCACCGCCGACGCCCTCACCACCACGGGCGGCACCGAGTCCAACCAGCTCGCCCTGCTGCTCGCCCGTGAACTCCTGGGCTCCGTACAGGTGTTGGCCGGCGCCAACGCCCACCACTCCGTGCACCGCGCCGCCTGGCTGCTCGGCCTGCCCGACCCCGTGACCGTGCCGGCGCCCGCGGGCCTGCTCGATCCCGCCGCCCTCGACGAAGCCCTCACCGAACTGCCCGGCCCCCAGCTCGTCGTCGCCACCGCGGGCACCACCGACGCGGGCCTCATCGACCCCCTCGACGAGATCGCCGACCTGTGCGCCGCCCACGGGGCACGGCTGCACGTCGACGCCGCGTACGGCGGGGGGCTGCTGTTCAGCCGTACGCGGCGATCGAAGCTCCAGGGGCTGCACCGCGCCCACACCGTCACGCTCGACCTGCACAAACTCGGCTGGCAGCCCGTCGCCGCCGGCTTCCTCGCCGTCCGTGATCCGGACGACCTGGCACCGCTCGGCTTCCGCGCCGACTACCTCAACGCCGAGGACGACACCGAAGCCGGCCTGCCCGACCTCCTCGGCCGCTCCCTGCGCACCACACGCCGCCCGGACATCCTCAAGACGGCCGTCACCTGGCGTGCGCTCGGCCGCCGCGGCCTCGGCGACCTGGTCGACCAAGTCTGCGTACGGGCACAGGAGTTCGCGGACCTGATCGAGGCGCACGAAGGCTTCGAGCTGTACGACCGTCCCGCGCTCAGCACCGTCCTGTTCCGGCCCCGCGCCGCCGACGACGAGGCACTCGCCGGCATCCGGCGGAACCTGCTCGCCGAAGGCCGCGCCGTGCTCGGCCGCGCCCGCCTCGACGGGCGGCTCTGGCTCAAGGCCACCCTGCTCAACCCCTGCACATCAACCGGCGACCTCGCCGCACTGCTGCACCTTGTGGAAGGACACACCCCCCGATGACCCCTCCCGTCAACGGCGGCCCTGCCCCAGCCCCCGAAGAGCCCCAGGACCTGGTGGGCATCGGCATCGGGCCGTCCAATCTGTCGCTCGCCGCCCTCGCGCACCCGCTGACCGAACTGCGCACCGCGTTCTACGAGCAGCGGCCCGGCTTCCACTGGCACCCCGGGCTGCTCCTGGACGGCGCCACGCTCCAAGTGCCGTTCCTGGCCGACCTGGTGACCCTCGCCGACCCCACCAGCCCCTGGTCGTTCCTCAACTACCAGCGTGAGCAGCAGCGGCTCTTCCCGTTCTACTTCGCCGAGAAGTTCCACATCCAGCGCTCCGAGTACGACGCGTACTGCCGCTGGGTCTCCTGCCAGCTGCCCGGGCTGCAGTTCGGCCACCAGGTCGACGCGGTGCGCTGGAACCCCGAACGCTCCCTGTTCGAGGTCGACTTCACCCAGCTCGACGCCGAGGGGGAGGCCGAGGCCCTCGGCCGTACGTACACCCGCAATGTCGTCCTCGGCGTCGGCACCGCCCCGTACGTACCCGAGACGCTGCGGCCGCTCGTCGACGCACCCGGTGTCCCGGTGATCCACGCCGCCGACTATCTCGACCACCGCGAGACGCTCCTCGGCGCGGGACACATCACGGTGATCGGCTCGGGCCAGTCGGGCGCCGAGGTGTTCCTCGACCTTCTCAAGGCGCGGCCCGCCGGCGCCGAGAAGCTTCACTGGCTGGCGCGCACCGAGGCCTTCGCGCCCATGGAGTACTCCAAGCTCGGCCTCGAACACTTCACCCCGGACTACACCGGCTACTTCCACGCCCTGCCCGAATCCGTGCGCGACAAGCTGATGCCCGCGCAGTGGCAGCTCCACAAGGGCATCGACGCCGACACCATGGCGGCCATCCACGACGAGCTGTACCGGCGGACCCTGCACGGCGGCTGGCCCGACGCGACCCTCACGCCCGGGGTCTTCGTGCGCACCGCGGGACGGGTCGGCGCCACCCGTGTGGAGCTGCACCTCGAACACGCCCAGCAGGGCACCCGCTCCCGTATCCACACCGACGCCGTGGTCCTGGCCACCGGCTACCGGGAGCGCCCGCTCGACCAGATGCTCGCCGGGCTCGACTCGTACATGCGCCGCGACGGCTCCTCGCGGCCGCGGATCTCCGAGGACTACCGGCTCCTGCTCGACCCCTCCGTCACGGGATCGGTGTACGTCCAGAACGCCGAACGGCACACGCACGGGGTGGGCGCCCCCGACCTGGGCCTCATGGCGTGGCGCAGCGCGTCGATCCTCAACTCCCTGACAGGCAAGCAGCCCTACGTGCTGCCGAAGCGGACCGCGTTCACCACGTTCGGGCTCGACCCGGCGGCCCTGGAGCGCCGCGAGCCGGACCGCAAGGGGACGCTCGTACCGCTCAAGGGCTGAGGCAGTTCCCGTACGTAGCCGAGGATGTCGTCGTACGAAGCTGAGGATGTCCTCGTACGAAAGGGGGCCGGCCTTTCCCAGGCCGGCCCCCTTAGCTTGAGCTGCGCGCCCGTCAGAAGACCGGCACGCCGTCCCGCGTCAGCTTCCAGTCCACGGAGGCGAACGCGGCCGGGTCGACCGTGCCCTTCGCCGTCACCCACTGGATGATCGTGTTGCGGATCTCGTCCGAGTTCGACCACACCTGCTTGGCGGCCGGGACATGCGGGAAGTTGCCGCCGCCGCTGGCCCGGTAGTTGTTCACCGCGAGCACGAACTCGGCCGCGGGGTCGAGCGCCTTGCCCTGGAACTGCAGGTTCACGATCCGGGAGCCGGACGGCTTCGCGATGTCGATCTCGTACGTGACGCCGTACACCGCGTCGTAGTTGTAGTCCGGAATGCTCTCGGCGTTCGTCAGCTTCGCCGGGTCCACCGCCGCGCCGGCCGGGGTCTGCACGTAATAGCGCGCCGAGTACTCCAGGTACTCCTTCAGCTGCGCACCCGTGATGATCCGCGCCTCGAGGGTGTTCTCGAACGGGTACAGGCCCGCCGCGTCGCGGATCGTCACCTCGCCCGCCGGGATCGCCGCGGTCCGCGAGAAGCACGAGGCCTGCGAGAGCACGGGCAGCGCGGCGTAACTGCCGCCCGCGAGCGCCGCCTTGACCGTCTCGGCCTGGACGTGGTTGATCAGGTCGATGATCGGCACGTCCTTGTACGGGCCCTCGGCGGTCGACATCGCCGCGAGGGACGTGCCGATGACCTGGTTGACGTATGCGACGACCTTCTCGTGCTCGTCCCCGAGCAGGCCCGTGATCTTCGGGTCCTCCTCGACCGTGTTCGAGTTGAGGACCTTGGCCGCGACCTTCTCGACCGTCCAGCGGCCCTTCGACCACACCAGGTCGAAGTCGAACAGCGTCAGACGCTGGCCCCACTTCAGGGGCTCGGAGAGGACGACCTGCTCGCCCGTCTCCTTGTTGGTGACGAAGTACTCCGGGATCTCGGTGTGCGCATGGCCCACCAGGATCGCGTCGATGCCCGGCACCTGTTCGGCCACGAGACCGGCCGCGTTCTCGATGTAGGGCAGCTGGTCACCGTACGAGGAGGTGCCCGAGGAACCGCTGTGCGCGGACACGATCACCACGTCCGCGCCCATCGACCGCAGCTTCGGCACCCACTTCGCCGCCTGCTCCTCGAGACCGGGGAAGGTCATCTTGCCCTGCACATTGGCCTTGTCCCAGATCGCGATCCCGGGGTTCGTGAGGCCGAGCACGGCGACCTTCACATCGCGCCCGTGCGGGGTCCGCAGGCGGTGCATGCTGTACGGCGGGAAGGCCGGCCGCTGCGTCTTCGCGTCCAGGGCGTTGGCGCCGAGCAGCGGGAACTCGCACTGCTCCTCGAACTTGCGCAGGACCGGGATGCCGTAGTTGAACTCGTGGTTGCCGAGCGCCGCCGCGTCGTAGCCGATGGCGTTCATGGCCTGCGCCATGGGGTGCACCGGACCGCTCGCCGCGGTGATCGGGTCGACCTTCGCGTAGTAGTACGACAGCTGCGTGCCCTGGATGGTGTCGCCCGCGTCGATCAGGAGAGTGTTGCGGCGCCCCTTCTCCTCGCGTATCCGGTTCACCAGGGTGGAGATCTTCGCCAGGCCCACGTCGTTGTGCGCCTTGTCGTCGAACTCCTTGTCCGTGAAGTAGTCCCAGTTGAAGACGTTTCCGTGCAGATCCGTCGTGCCCATCACGGTGAAGGAGTACCGCTTGGCGCGCCCCTTTCCGGCGGCCGGCGCCGCGGCCGCCTGCGGCGCGGCACCCGCGGCGATCGCGACACCCGTCGCGGCCGACGTGCCGAGGAACGTCCTTCGATCGAGCGGCATTTCGTCTCCCTTGTGAAGCTGCGTCCTGTGGTGACGCGTGTGCGGCAGTCCTGTGTGACGCGCGTAGATCTCGCATCGGTAACGCGCGTAGATTCTGCACCGCGAACCCCACCCGGCAACACCCTCAGCGCGTTGCGATCCGGTGACTCCCGGATGTCGTAAACGGATGCAACAGTGACGAACACGCCCGCATCCGCCTCCGTACGAGAGGAATCCCATGGACGAGACCCCGGCCTTCACGCCCTACGGCACCCCCGACGCGCCCCGTGTGGCCGTCAGCGGAGAGGCGCGGCTGGAAGTCGACCCCGAGGTGGCCCGTATCGCCGTCACCGTCAGTGCCCGCGGCCGCGACCGCCGGCAGGCGCTCGACGACCTCACCCGCCGCAATGGCGCCGTGCTCGACCTGATCAAGTCCTATGCGGAGGCCGTGGAGAAGCTGGAGACGGGGGCCTTGTCCATCCGGCCCGAATACGCCTCCAAGGGCCGCGGTGAACACGTTCGCACCTATCACGGCCATGTACGGATCACCGCCGTGCTCGGCGACTTCACCGCGCTCGGCGAACTCGCCACCCGGCTCGCCGACCTCGAACTGACGGCCGTCGAAGGTCCCTGGTGGGAGCTGCGACCCGAATCGCCCGTCCACGGCGAGGCCCGCCGCCAAGCCGTACGCGAGGCGGTCCAGCGCGCCCGCGAGTACGCCGCCGCCCTCGACACCCGGCTCGCGGCCCTCGTCGAACTGGCCGATGTCGGTGCTGAGGGCCACCATCCGTTCGACGGCAGGCCCCAGATGATGGCCGCCAGGGGTATGGCCTACGACATGGAAGCCGCCGAGGGCGCAGCCCCCCTCGACCTCGAGCCGCAGCGCCAGACCGTCTACGCCACCGTCAATGCCCGCTTCACCATGCATCCGCCGGAGCTCTAACCATCCCGGTGCGCTCTGGCGAACCCAGGTGCGTGCCGCGAGCATGCTTCCCAGGCGTCGACATCGCCGAAATCCAGGGGGAGTTCTCCATGACCGATTTCCAGGGGGCGTGCTCATGACCGACGGACTGGTTCTCGAACCGGGCACGGGACAGCTGATCGGCAACTTCGGTATGACACTCAAGATCGGCGCGGAGCAATCCCCTCGATGGTCGGTCTTCGAAGCCGTCATACAGCCCGGTTTCGACGTCGGCGCCCATCTGCATTACGCGGCCGAAGAGCTCTTCTACGTTCTCGAAGGCGAGCTCGACCTGCTCGCCTTCGAGCCGCGCCACCGCACGGAGGGCGACTGGCAGCTGTGGGAGTCCGCCGACGGGACCAAGGTCGCCCGTGGCGGACCCGGCAGCCTCATGTTCGTCCCCTCGGGCTGTCCGCACGCCTTCGCCAACCCCGGCACCGCACCGGCCCGGCTTCTGCTGCATGTCGCGCCCTCCGGGCACGAGGACTACCTCAACGAGGTCGCCGACCTCATGAGCGCGGGCGGGCCGCCCGCCCCGGACGCCCTGCGGGAGCTCCGCGCCCGGCACGACATCCACCAACTGACGCCGATGCGCCTCGGACCGGTCAACAGGTGAAGGAATAGGCGCACATTCGAGCGGCCAACGGGCCTTACCGGTAAGGGAAATGCTCATTGGAGCGGGGTGGCGCACAATTCAACACTTGTCAATAACCTTTCACGCAAAGGTTGTTGAGTAGTCATGCCCAGCCAATTCTCTACCCGCCGGTAAGGCCTAGGCTCGAACCATGCGCCGAGCAAAGATCGTCTGTACCCTGGGACCCGCCACCGACTCGTACGACCAGATCAAGGCACTGGTCGAAGCCGGAATGGACGTGGCCCGCTTCAACCTCAGCCACGGCACCTACGCCGAACACGAGGAGCGCTACCAGCGCGTGCGGAAGGCCTCCGACGAGACCGGCCGCAGCGTCGGCGTCCTCGCCGACCTTCAAGGCCCGAAGATCCGCCTCGGCCGCTTCAGCGAAGGTCCCGTACTCCTTGAACGCGACGACGAGTTCACCATCACGGTGGAAGAGGGCGTCGAAGGCGACCGCCAGACCTGCGGCACCACCTACGGCGGCCTCGCCTCCGACGTCACCGCGGGCGAGCGCATCCTCGTGGACGACGGCAAGGTCACCCTCGAGGTCATCGAGGTCGACGGCCCCCGGGTGCGCACCCGCGTCGTCGAGGGCGGCATGGTCTCCGACCACAAGGGCCTGAACCTCCCCGGCGTCGCCGTGTCCGTGCCCGCGCTCTCCGAGAAGGACCAGGAGGACCTGCGCTGGGCGCTGCGCACCGGCGCCGACGTCATCGCCCTGTCCTTCGTGCGCAGCGGCCGCGACATCGAGGACGTGCACCGCATCATGCGCGAGGAGGGCCGCAGGCTCCCCGTCATCGCCAAGGTCGAAAAGCCCCAGGCCGTCGAGAACATCGACGACATCGTCGCCGCCTTCGACGGCATCATGGTCGCCCGTGGCGACCTCGGCGTGGAGATGCCCCTGGAGTCGGTGCCGATCGTCCAGAAGCGCGCCATCAAGCTGGCCAAGCGCAATGCGAAGCCGGTCATCGTCGCCACCCAGATGCTGGACTCGATGATCGACAACTCCCGCCCCACCCGCGCCGAGGCCTCCGACGTCGCCAACGCGGTGATCGACGGCACCGACGCCGTGATGCTCTCCGGCGAGACCAGCGTCGGCAAGTACCCGGTCGAGACCGTGCGCACCATGAGCCGCATCGTGGAGGCCGCCGAGGAGGACATCCTCGCCAAGGGCCTGCCGCCGCTGACCGAGCGCAACAAGCCCCGTACGCAGGGCGGCGCCGTGGCCCGCGCCGCCGCCGAGATGGGGGACTTCCTGGGCGCCAAGTACCTGGTCGCCTTCACGCAGTCCGGAGACACGGTGCGGCGCCTGTCGCGCTACCGCTCGCCGATCCCGCTGCTCGCCTTCACGCCCGACCCGGCCACCCGCTCCCAGCTCAACCTCACCTGGGGCGTGGAGACCTTCCTGGGCCCGCATGTCGAGTCCACGGACGCGATGGTCGCCCAGGTCGACGAGCTGCTCCTGAAGTACGGCCACTGTCAGCGCGGCGACGTGGTCGTGATCACCGCCGGCTCCCCGCCCGGCGTCCCCGGCTCGACCAACCTGGTCCGTGTCCACCGCATCGGCGAGGACGACACCCCGCACCGCTGACGCCTCGCCGCACCGGCCCCATGGATCGCCGTCCGCCGGTCCATGGGGCCTTCGCGCGCCTGTGGCGCTTCTTGCGCGGCCGGGTCCGGGCCGCCGTGACGTGACCACCGTCACAGCTACCGCCTAAGCGTTCGCTCAGTCATCCTGATAGGACGGTGCACACGGCACGCACCGCCGTGCGCGCGGTCCGAACAGAACTGGAGCGAGACCCCATGGGCGAGAAGAACACCGTGAAGTTCCCGCAGGAAGTCATCGACGAGTACGCGTCGCTCGGCGTGGACCTGCCCGCCCTGTTCTCGGCCGGCCACCTCGGCACCCGGATGGGCGTCGAGATCAAGGAGGCCGCCGCCGACCGCGTCGTGGGCACCATGCCGGTCGAGGGCAACACCCAGCCGTACGGACTCCTGCACGGCGGCGCCTCCGCGGTGCTCGCCGAGACCCTCGGCTCGGTCGGCGCCATGCTGCACGGCGGCTCCGGCAAGATCGCCGTCGGCGTCGACCTCAACTGCACGCACCACCGAGGGGCGCGCTCCGGTCTCGTCACCGGGGTGGCGACGCCCGTGCACCGGGGCCGCTCGACCGCCACGTACGAGATCGTCATCACCGACGAGCAGGACCGGCGGGTGTGCACCGCGCGCCTGACCTGCCTGCTGCGCGAGGTGAACCCGGGCGACGGGCAGCCGGCGCGCGACTGACGCACGCGACACCAACTCACCGAAGGGGCACGCCGGTTGGACCGGGGTGCCCCTTCGCTCCGCATGCGTCCGGATCCATCTGCTTCCGTCTGCACGACTCTTGATGCCTGCACGCACCCCGCCTTAGCGTCGCGAACATGAGGCCCGCGCCAGCCGCCCCCCGCCGAGCAATCCTCGCCCTGGCGGCCGCCTGCGCCATCGCGGCGGCCCTGACCGGGTGTTCGGGTACGGACGACGACCGTTCCGGGCCCGGCCCCTCCCCGCGCACCAGTTCCGATACGGAGATCTGTATCGCGTTGGTCGGTTACTGGTCGAAAGAGGTCTTTCTCGAACGGCCCACCTCAGGCCGGGATTTCATGCAGAAAGGCCTGTCCAACGGACAGAACGCGATTCTGCTCGAAGCCGTCGACGCGGCACGGAAAGAGCGTAAAAGGACCGATACGGACGCCGCGTTGAAGGTGCTCGACGCTCATGTCGAAAAGGGATGCGAGGAGCGCTACCGGCACGGAAAGCCCACCGAGGGCATCTGGCGCGAACCGAGCTCGACACCCCCGGGCCCCATGGGCTCCGCGTCCCCCTCACCCTGAGTAGTCGCCGCGGGCGCCGCGAACACATTCCGTTCGCGGCGCGAATCGATCTTCCCTTTTCCGGAATCCCTTATTCAGTCTGGAGGATTCCTGGCACGTGTCAGGAGCAAGATCGCCTCAAGCCCCTTAGCGGAACTGCCACTTCTCAGTATGTGAACACTTGGGGCGGCTGCGAGAAGTCCGTTTGGCCCGCACTGTTCCGCCGGGAATTCCGCACGCATAACAAGAGAGTCACATCTGGTCTTCGCAGGTCCCCAGGCCCGTCACCTGCGCTTAGAGTCACGGCCAGTCACCGCGCCGCCGGGCGTGAACTGAAAAGCACGGCCTTGTACCACCACCAGTACGGCCCGGCGATCAGTACGGCCCTCACGTCGAGGAAGCCGGCGCCAGGGAAAGGACCCATCGTGCGTAACCGTTCCTTGCTCATACTCACTTCGGTGTTGACCACCGGAGCACTCACCCTCACTGCCTGTGGTTCGCGCGACGACGACAAGAACAGCGATGGGGGAGGCAAAACCACCGTCGTCATCGGTGTCGACTCGCCCACCTCCGGCGACCTGTCCGCACTGGGCCTCGGCATCAAGAACTCCGCCGACCTCGCGGCCAAGACCGCGAACAAGGAGGAGTACGTCAAGGGCGTCGAGTTCAAGATCGAAGCCCGTGACGACCAGGCGCAGCCGAACATCGGCCAGCAGAACGCCGCCAAGTTCATCGGCAACAAGGACATCGTCGGTGTCGTCGGCCCGCTGAACTCCAGCGTCTCGCAGTCGATGCAGAAGCCGTTCAACGACGCCGGCCTCACCCAGGTCTCCCCGGCCAACACCGGTACGGAGCTGACCCAGGGCGACGGCTGGAAGACCGGCGACCGCAAGCGCCAGTTCAAGACGTTCTTCCGTACCGCCACCACGGACGAGGTCCAGGGCGCGTTCGCCGCCACCTACCTCTACAACACGGCGAAGATCAAGAACGTCTACCTGATCGACGACCAGAAGACCTACGGCGCCGGCCTCGCCGCGTCGTTCAAGGACAACTTCACCAAGCTCGGCGGCAAGATCGTGGGCAGCGACCACGTCACCCCCGAGGACCGTGACTTCAACGCCGTCGTCACGAAGGTCAAGAAGACCGGCGCCGACGCGGTCTACTACGGCGGCGAGTACCCGGCGGCCGGCCCGCTGAGCCAGCAGCTGAAGGACGCCGGCAACAAGATCCCGCTCATGGGCGGCGACGGCATCTACAGCGCCGACTTCATCGAGCTGAACAAGAAGGCCGAGGGCGACCTCGCGACCTCCGTCGGCAAGCCCGTCGAGCAGCTCGACTCCGCCAAGAAGTTCATCGCGGACTACAAGGCGGCCGGCTACAAGGACGCGTACGAGGCCTACGGCGGCTCCACCTACGACGCCACCTGGGCGATCATCGAGGCCGTCAAGATCGCGGTCGAGGGCAACGACGGCAAGCTGCCCGAGGACGCCCGCGCCAAGGTCCTCGAGGCCATGTCCAAGGTCAAGTTCTCCGGCGTCACCGGTGAGGTCTCGTTCGACGAGTTCGGCGACACCACCAACACCCTGATGACCGCCTACCAGGTCGAAAAGGGCGCCTGGGTGCCGAAGTTCAGCGAGGCCGTCAAGCCGCAGTCCTAGTTCGGCTCTCCCCAACACATTGACCCAGACCGCGCGGGGGCGCTACCAGCGCTCCCGCGCGGTGCCATATCCGAACCACTCCACGGAGGCCTTGCGGTGAACGAACTGCCGCAGCAGCTGGCCAATGGACTCATCCTCGGCGCGATGTACGGTCTCATCGCAGTCGGCTACACGATGGTCTACGGCATTGTCCAGCTCATCAACTTCGCTCACGGCGAGATATTCATGATCGGGGGCTTCGGCGCCCTGACCGTCTCGCTCTGGCTGCCGAGCGACTTCCCGCTGCTCGCCCAGATCCCCCTGATGATCGTCTTCGGCGTGATCTGCTCGGTCGCCGTCGGCACCGCGGCCGAACGCTTCGCGTACCGGCCACTGCGCGGAGCGCCACGACTCGCCCCGCTCATCACCGCCATCGGCCTCTCCATCCTGCTCCAGCAGGCCATCTGGAAGTGGTACCCGGACGCGACGAAGGACCTCTCCTTCCCGCAGTTCGACGCAGACCCGATCGCCTTCCTCGGCGCCGACATCAAGGTGAACTCGCTGTTCATCCTGATCGCCGCCCCGGTCTGCATGTTCGGCCTCGGCTTCTTCGTCAACAAGACCCGCTCCGGGCGCGGTATGCAGGCCACCGCCCAGGACCCGGACACCGCGAAGCTGATGGGCATCCACACCGACCGCATCATCGTCATGGCGTTCGCCATCGGTGCCGCGTTCGCCGCCGTCGCGGCAGTCGGCTACGGCCTCCACCAGGGCCAGGTCAGCTACCTCATGGGCTTCATCATGGGCCTCAAGGCCTTCACCGCCGCCGTCCTCGGCGGCATCGGCAACATCTACGGCGCCATGCTCGGCGGCATCGTCCTCGGCGTCGCCGAAGCACTCGCCACCGGCTACATGGGCGACGTTCCCGGCATGGAACTGTTCGGCGGCGGTGGCTGGAAGGACGTCTGGGCCTTCGCCCTGCTCATCATCGTCCTGCTCGTGCGGCCCCAGGGCCTGCTCGGCGAACGCGTCGCGGATCGGGCGTGATCACCATGGCTGACACCATCACCAAGAACAGCCCGCCCACCGGCGGCGACGTCACCCCGCTGATCTCCCTGCCGGCCGCGACCGCCCGTATCGCCACCGTCGCGGGCTCCGTCCTGGCACTCGCCGGCACCTTCATGGCGTGGACCTGGACCAGCGCCTTCCCCGGCGACCTCACCGTCACCGGCTACCCCGGCGGCCTGCAGGTCCTCGTCCTCATCAGCTCCGCACTCACCCTCCTGTTCGCGCTCTCGGGCTACGGCATCCGAGGCCTGAACTGGGTCGCCCCCGGCGGCCCCAACGCCGCGGCGCGCCTGACCGCGCTCGGCACCCTCGGCACCGTCGGCTACACCCTGGGCGCCATCGCCTTCCAGCTCGGCGGCGTGGTCAACCTCGAGCCCGGGGCGTGGGTCGCGGGCATCGGCGCACTGATCGCCGTAGTGGGCTCCCTCGCCCTGCCGTTCGACCAGCCCTTCCCGGCCGGCGACCCCGACAAGGGAGGCTGGGCCCGCTTCCGCCACAGCCTCACGGCCCCCCACCCGCCGCGCGCCCGGGCCCTGCCCTCCGCGGTCGAGATCCTGATCATCGTCGCCGGCTTCGCCCTCGGCCTGATCGTCTTCACGTACGGCATCGACACCGAGTACGGCGAGCTCTTCGTCGGCTTCCTCATCACGGTCGCCTTCGCCTTCACCGGTCTCGCACGAGCCGGCCTCGTCTCCCGGCTCACCGCGCTCACCGCCAGGTACCGCGGCATCTCGCTCGCCGCGGCCTTCGCCGCCGCGCTCTGCTTCCCGTTCACCCAGGACAACGACTACTACGCGCTGATCGGGACCAACATCCTGATCTTCGCGACCGTGGCCCTCGGCCTCAACGTCGTCGTCGGCCTCGCCGGCCTCCTCGACCTCGGATACGTCGCCTTCCTCGGCGTGGGCGCCTACACCGCGGCCCTCGTCTCCGGCTCCGCGGCCTCCACCATCGGCGTCGAGTTCCCGTTCTGGGCCGCCGTCCTCACCGGCGGCGCGGTCTCCCTGGTCTTCGGTGTCGTCATCGGCGCACCGACCCTGCGGCTGCGCGGCGACTACCTCGCCATCGTGACGCTCGGCTTCGGTGAGATCTTCCGCGTCACCATGAACAACCTCAACGGCGCCAGCGGCCCCGACGTCACCAACGGCGCCCAGGGCATCTCCGCCATCCCCGACGTGAAGATCTTCGGCTTCGACCTCGGATCCCCCCACGACATCGGCGGCTTCACCCTCGGCCGGAACGCCAACTACTTCCTGCTGATGCTGCTGTTCACCGCCATCGTGGTCATGGTGTTCAACCGCTCCGGCTCCTCCCGTATCGGACGCGCCTGGGTCGCCATCCGCGAGGACGAGACCGCCGCCACCGCCATGGGCATCAACGGCTTCCGCGTCAAGCTGATCGCCTTCGCCCTCGGCGCCACCCTCGCCGGTCTCGCCGGCACCGTGCAGGCCCACGTCGCCTACTCGGTCACACCCGACCAGTACGAGTTCGCCGGCACCGCACCGCCCAACTCGGCCTTCCTGCTCGCCGCCGTCATCCTCGGCGGCATGGGCACCGTCAGCGGGCCCCTCATCGGCGGCGCACTGCTCTACCTCATCCCGGCCAAGCTCGACTTCATGGACGACTACCAGCTCCTGCTCTTCGGCCTCGCGCTCATCCTCCTGATGCGCTTCCGGCCCGAGGGCATCGTCGCCAACAAGCGGGCCCAGCTGCAGTTCCACGAGAACGACCAACTCGACCTCCCCGAACAGCGACTGTCCGATACCGCCGTGGACACGACGAAGGCGGGGGCGTGAACACCATGACCACCACAACCACCACCACCGTCCTCGACGCCAGCGACGTCACCATGCGCTTCGGCGGCCTCACCGCCGTCCGCTCGGTGTCCCTGACCGTCAACAGCGGAGAGATCGTCGGTCTCATCGGCCCCAACGGCGCCGGCAAGACCACCTTCTTCAACTGCCTCACCGGCCTGTACGTCCCCACCGAGGGCAAGGTCAGCTACAAGGGCACCGTCCTGCCGCCCAAGCCCCACCTCGTCACCCAGGCAGGCATCGCCCGAACCTTCCAGAACATCCGGCTCTTCGCCAACATGACCGTCCTGGAGAACGTCCTCGTCGGACGCCACACCAGGACCAAGGAAGGCCTCTGGTCCGCCCTCCTGCGCGGCCCCGGCTTCAAGAGGGCCGAGAAGGAATCCAAGGAACGGGCCATGGAACTCCTCGAGTTCACCGGCCTCGCCGCCAAGGCCGACCACCTCGCCCGCAACCTGCCCTACGGCGAACAGCGCAAGCTCGAAATCGCCCGCGCCCTCGCCAGCGAACCCGGCCTCCTGCTCCTCGACGAGCCCACCGCCGGCATGAACCCGCAGGAAACCCGCGCCGCGGAAGAACTCATCTTCGCCATCCGCGACATGGGCATCGCCGTCCTCGTCATCGAGCACGACATGCGGTTCATCTTCAACCTCTGCGACCGCGTCGCCTGTCTCGTGCAGGGCGAAAAGCTCGTGGAGGGCACCCCCGAGGTCGTCCAGAGCGACGAACGCGTCATCGCCGCCTACCTCGGCACCCCCTTCGAAGGCGCACCCGGCGCCGACGAGCTCGCCGAGGTCGAAGCAGCGGAGGCCGCAGCACCCAGCACCAACTCCCGCACGGAGGAAGCCCAGTGACCGCACTGCTCGAGGTCGAGGACCTCAAGGTCGCCTACGGCAAGATCGAAGCCGTCAAGGGCATCTCCTTCAGCGTCGAAGCGGGCCAGGTCGTCACCCTCATCGGCACCAACGGTGCGGGCAAGACCACCACCCTGCGCACCCTGTCCGGACTGCTCAAGCCGCTCTCCGGCAGCGTCACCTTCGACGGCAAACCGCTGCGCAAGTTCCGCGCCGACCAGATCGTGGCACTGGGCCTCGCCCATTCCCCCGAAGGCCGGCACATCTTTCCCCGCATGACCATCGAGGACAACCTCCGCCTCGGCGCGTACCTGCGCGACGACAAGGACGGCATCCTCAAGGACATCCAGCAGGCCTACGACCTCTTCCCCATCCTCGGGGAACGCCGCAAGCAGGCCGCCGGAACCCTCTCGGGAGGCGAGCAGCAGATGCTCGCCATGGGCCGCGCCATGATGTGCCGGCCCAAGCTGCTCATGCTCGACGAACCCTCCATGGGCCTCTCGCCGATCATGATGCAGAAGATCATGGAGACCATCGTCGAGCTCAAGTCCCGCGGCACGACGATCCTCCTGGTCGAGCAGAACGCCCAGGCCGCACTCTCCCTCGCGGACCAGGCCCACGTCATGGAGATCGGCAAGATCGTCCTGTCCGGCACCGGCCAGGACCTCCTCCACGACGAGTCCGTCCGCAAGGCCTACCTCGGCGAGGACTGACCGACACCAGTCCCACACGGAAGGGGCCCTGCTTCTCGTACATACGAGAAGCAGGGCCCCTTCCGTCAACGGGGTCAGTGCGCCGCAGACTCCCAGTCCGGGCCCACACCCACCGACACGTCCAGCGGCGCACGCAACTGCACCGCCGAGGACATCTCCCTGCGCACCAGCTCCTCGACCTGCGCCCGCTCACCCGGAGCGATCTCCAGAACGACTTCGTCGTGCACCTGCAGCAGCAGCCGCGACGTCAGCCGCTCCGCCTGCAGCGCCTTGTCCACATTCAGCATCGCGATCTTCACGATGTCCGCGGCCGTGCCCTGGATCGGCGCATTCAACGCCATCCGCTCCGCGGCCTCACGCCGCTGACGGTTGTCGCTGTTCAAGTCCGGCAGATACCGGCGCCGACCGAGCATCGTCGCCGTATAACCCGTCGCACGAGCCTCGTCGACAGCACGGCGCAGATAATCCCGCACCCCGCCGAAACGCTCGAAGTACGTGTCCATCAACGCCCGCGCCTCACCCGCGTCGATGTTCAACTGCTGCGACAGACCGAATGCCGACAGACCATACGCCAGCCCGTACGACATGGCCTTGATCTTGCGGCGCATCTCCGCGTCGACATCCGCCTTCGCCACCGAGAACACCTGCGAAGCCACCGTCGTATGCAGATCCTCACCCGACGTGAACGCCTCGATCAGACCCTCGTCCTCCGACAGATGCGCCATGACCCGCAGCTCGATCTGGCTGTAGTCCGCCGTCATCAGCGACTCGAAGCCCTCACCGACCACGAACCCACGACGGATCGCCCGGCCCTCATCGGTACGCACCGGCACGTTCTGCAGATTCGGATCCGTCGACGACAGACGCCCCGTCGCCGCCACCGTCTGACTGAACGACGTGTGGATCCGGCCGTCCGCCGCGATCGTCTTGATCAGACCCTCGACCGTCACCCGCAGCTTCGCCTGCTCACGATGCCGCAGCATGATCACCGGCAGCTCGTTGTCCGTCTGCGCCGCAAGCCACGCCAGCGCATCCGCATCCGTCGTATAGCCCGTCTTCGTCTTCTTCGTCTTCGGCAGCCCCAGCTCCGCGAACAGCACCTCCTGCAGCTGCTTGGGCGAACCGAGATTGAACTCATGGCCCGCAGCCTCGTGCGCCTCCTTCACCGCCTGCTGCACAGCGCCCGCGAACTGCTGCTCCATCGCCTCCAGATGAGGCCGGTCCGCCGCAATACCCGACCGCTCCATACGCGCCAGAAGAATCGACGTCGGCAGCTCCACATCGGTGAGCAGCTCTGCCGCACCGACCTCCTTCAGCTTCTCCGAGAACGTCGTCCCCAGATCGAGGATCGTGCGCGCCTGATGCATCAGCGCCTCGGCCTCGGCACTGTCCTCCGCACCGAACGCCAGCTGACCCTCCGCCGCTGCGGCCGGAGCCAGCTCACGGCCCAGATACTCCAGCGAAAGCGCATCCAGCGCGAACGAACGACGCCCCGGCTTCACCAGATACGCAGCCAGCGCACTGTCCATCGAGATGCCCTCGACCGCCCAGCCATGCTCGGCGAACACCCGCAGCACATTCTTCGCGTTGTGCAGCACCTTGGGCCTGGCGGCATCCGCCAGCCACTGCGCGAAAGCCTTCTCGTCGGCCTCGTCCAACTGCGACGGATCGAACCAGGCCGCCGCACCATCGGCGGAGGCCAGCGCCACCTCGGCAACCGAGCCCGCGCCGAGCGCCCACGCATCGACACTGGCCAGGCCGAGGGGCACCGTGCCGTGCTCCTCCAGCCACGGCTTCAGCTCACCCGTGCCGAGCACCTGCCCGTCGACCTCGACACCGGGAGCGGCCGGCGCCTCCTCGGCCTCCTCCGACCCCGGATCCACCGCAAGCAGCCGCTCACGCAGCGACGGATTACGGATCTCCAGCGTGTCCAGAATCATCGCGAGCGCCTTGCGGTCATACGGACGACGCTCCAAGTCCGCCGGAGACTTGGGCAGTTCGACATCGCGGACCATCTCCGTCAGGCGACGGTTGAGCCGCACCGACTCGATATGCGCCCGGAAATTCTCGCCACCCTTACCCGTGATCTTGTCCGCGTTCTCCAGGAGCGCGTCGAACGAGCCGAACTTGTTGATCCACTTCACGGCCGTCTTCTCACCGAAGCCCGGCACACCCGGCAGATTGTCCGAGGAATCACCACGGATCGCCGCCACATCCGGATAGATCGACGGATGGACCCCGTACTTCTCCTCGATCTTCTCCGGAGTGAAACGGGTCAGCTCCGAGACACCCTTCGTCGGGTAGAGCACCGTCACATTCTCCGTGACCAACTGGAACGAATCACGGTCACCCGTCACGATCAGCACGTCGAAACCCGCGGCCTCCGCCTGCGTGGCCAACGTGGCGATGACGTCATCCGCCTCGAAACCGTCCACCGCGAAACGGTCCACATCCATCGCGTCCAGAACCTCGCCGATCAACTCGACCTGGCCCTTGAACTCATCCGGCGTCTTCGACCGGTTCGCCTTGTACTCGGGGAACTCCGCCGAACGCCACGTCTTACGCGAAACGTCGAACGCCACCGCGAAATGCGTCGGCTGCTCATCACGCAGCGTATTCGCCAGCATCGACGCGAAACCATAGATCGCGTTGGTCGGCTGCCCGGTCGCCGTCGTGAAGTTCTCCGCGGGCAGCGCGAAGAACGCCCGGTAGGCGAGCGAGTGCCCGTCCATGAGCATCAGGCGCGGTCGGGACGGTGTCTGCTGCGAGTTCGGTGTCTTCTCTGCCACGCCCCCGATCCTCCCACGCCCCACTGACAGCCGAGCCCGCCCCGTGCCCTGCGGCGTGAGCCCCGTCACCCTCGCGTGGCAGGATCGGACCGTACGACAAAGCCCGCTCGAAGGAGAACGGCCATGGCAGGCAAGCCCCCCGCCGGCGATCCCGTCCAGGACGCACCCGAGGTCGCCGCCCCGCAGCACGCGGCCGCAGGACTGCCCGCCATCGGCCACACCCTGCGCATGGCCCAACAGCAGATGGGCGTCAAACGCACCGCCCTCACCCTGCTCAAGGTCAACCAGAAAGACGGCTTCGACTGCCCCGGCTGCGCCTGGCCCGAACCCGAACACCGCCACAAGGCCGAATTCTGCGAAAACGGCGCCAAAGCCGTCGCCGAAGAAGCCACCCTGCGCCGCGTCACCCCCGACTTCTTCGCCGCCCACCCCGTCAGCGACCTCGCCCACCGCAGCGGCTACTGGCTCGGCCAACAAGGCCGCCTCACCCAGCCCATGTACCTCCCCGAAGGCGCCGACCACTACGAAGCCGTCACCTGGGAACGCGCCTTCGACATCGTCGCCGAAGAACTCGACGCCCTCACATCCCCCGACGAGGCCGTGTTCTACACCTCCGGCCGCACCAGCAACGAGGCAGCGTTCCTCTACCAGCTCTTCGCCCGCGAGTTCGGCACCAACAACCTGCCGGACTGCTCCAACATGTGCCACGAGTCATCCGGCTCCGCCCTCGTCGAAACCATCGGCATCGGCAAGGGCAGCGTCCTGCTCGACGACCTCTACAAAGCCGACCTGATCATCGTCGCCGGACAGAACCCCGGCACCAACCACCCCCGCATGCTCACCGCCCTCGAAAAGGCCAAAGCCGGCGGCGCAAAGATCATCACGGTCAACCCGCTCCCCGAAGCAGGCATGGAGCGGTTCAAAAACCCCCAGACCCCCCACGGCATGCTCAAAGGCACCGCCCTCACCGACCTCTTCCTCCAGATCCGCCTCGGCGGCGACCAAGCACTCTTCCGCCTCCTCAACAAACTCATCCTCGACACCGAAGACGCCGTCGACGAGGACTTCGTACGCGAACACACCCACGGATACGAAGAGTTCGCAGCCTCCGCACGCGAAGCCGACTGGGACGAAACCCTCAAGGCCACCGGCCTGACCCGCGACAAAATCGACGAAGCCCTCGCCATGATCCTCGCCTCGCAGCGCACCATCGTCTGCTGGGCCATGGGCCTCACCCAGCACAAACACGCCGTACCCACCATCCGCGAAGTCGTCAACTTCCTCCTCCTGCGCGGCAACATCGGCCGCCCCGGCGCCGGCGTCTGCCCCGTACGCGGCCACTCCAACGTCCAAGGCGACCGCACCATGGGCATCTTCGAACGCCCCGCCCCCGCCTTCCTCGACGCCCTGGAAAAAGAATTCGGCTTCGCACCCCCGCGCCACCACGGCCTCGACGTCGTACGCGCCATCCGCGCACTCCGCGACGGCGAAGCCAAAGTCTTCTTCGCCATGGGCGGCAACTTCGTCGCCGCCACCCCCGACACCGACGTCACCGAAGCAGCCATGCGCCGAGCACGGCTCACCGTCCACGTGTCCACGAAACTGAACCGCTCCCACGCCGTCACCGGCGCCCGCGCCCTCATCCTCCCCACCCTCGGCCGCACCGAGAAGGACCTCCAAGGCAGCGGCGAACAATTCGTCACCGTCGAAGACTCCATGGGCATGGTCCACGCCTCACGCGGCCGCCTCCAGCCCGCAAGCCCCCACCTGCTCTCCGAACCCGCCATCGTCGCCCGCCTCGCCCGCCGCGTCCTCGGCGACAACTCCCGCACACCCTGGGCCGAGTTCGAAAAGGACTACGCCACCATCCGCGACCGCATCGCCGCCGTCATCCCCGGCTTCGAGGACTTCAACGCCCGCGTCGCCGCACCCGGCGGCTTCACCCTGCCCCACGCCCCCCGCGACGAACGCCGCTTCCCGACCGCGACCGGCAAGGCCAACTTCACGGCCGCACCCGTCGAATACCCCCAACTCCCCGCCGGGCGCCTGCTCCTGCAGACCCTCCGCTCACACGACCAGTACAACACCACCATCTACGGCCTCGACGACCGCTACCGCGGCATCAAAAACGGCCGCCGCGTCGTCCTGGTCAACCCCGAAGACGCCGCATCGCTCGGGGTGGAAGACGGCACGTACGTCGACCTTGTCAGCGAATGGCGCGACGGCGTCGAACGCCGCGCCCCCGGCTTCCGCGTCGTCCACTACCCGACGGCCCACGGCTGCGCGGCCGCGTACTACCCGGAGACGAACGTCCTGATCCCCCTCGACTCAACCGCCGACACCAGCAATACGCCGGTGAGCAAGGCGGTGGTGGTACGGCTGGAGCCCAAGTAGGCGGCGACGGTGGGGCTCAGTGCTTGGGCCCCACGTGCTGATCCATGAGGGCGACATCCGCCTTGCGGGCAACGGAGATGTTGTACGGGTTCCCGTTGCGAGTGCAGTGGGTCCAGGCGATGCCCAGCTTGTCGAGGGTGTCAGTGCAGAGCTGGCGGATGTCGTCGGACTTGTTGGTGAAGATGTACCGGGGGTATTCGTAGCGCTTGCGCTCACCGGCGACGATGCGCGTCGTCCAGTTGGTGATCCGGCATCCGTCGGAGTGGATCAGCCCGCGGATGAATTCCCACGGGTTGGCGTCGACGATCTCCTGTTGCCACGGTTCGAGGGCGATGGTCCGTTCGTGCTTCCTGCCGGGGCCGTGCTGCGGGAAGAGGCACCAGAGGTGTTTCGAGTAGACCTTCACGTCGAAGCAGCCCTTACGGCGGACCCGACAGGGTGAGTTGTGGGGGAGCACGGCGCGCATGGCCTTCTCGCACTCGTCCATGAGGGCTGGCCAGGTTGCCGTGCATGTGATCGAGAGGGACGGCGCCCGCATTGCCTTGTGCTGGATGATGTGGCCGTCCCCTAAGTAGAGGCCCAGAAGATATGCGTACGCAGGTTTGTCCAGGTCGTCGTCGCATCGGGGGCATCTCGTATGGACTCGGCCTGGGCACTCGCCGCGTTTCGCGCGGTCCTCGTGCTTCCAGTAGCCGACCGTTCCCTTCGGGACGTTCAGCTGGCGCGCGACGTCCGCGTTCTTGGCCCCGCCTCGCAGCAGCGTGAGCGCCTTCTGTCGCACTTCTGTGCCATGAAAGTTCATATCGACACTGTGTGCGACCAGCCGTCGCAGCGAGTAACAAAAAGCGGATGTTCACGAGAATGTGAACATCCGCTTCTGCTTGTGCCCGGTGTGGGATTCGAACCCACATGCCCTAAGGCACGGTGGTTTGAGCACCGCGAGTCTGACCAGTTCCTCCAACCGGGCAAGTCAGGGAGGCTGCCGGGAAGTGTACCGGGTCATCGCAGCTCAGCGCAGCTAGGTAGGCTGCAGCCAGCAGTACCTGCCAGGCCCGGCCCCAGAGGAGCCCCCGTGACCGCCCCCGAGTCGCCCCAGCCCGTCGCAGAAGACGACGACAAGGCACACGTGCCCCCGCTGACGACCCGCGTCGTCATCGCCGAGGACGAAGCGCTCATCAGGCTCGACCTGAAAGAGATGCTCGAAGAAGAGGGCTACACCGTCGTGGGCGAGGCGGGCGATGGCGAGCAGGCCATCGAGCTTGCCCGGGAGCACAAGCCCGATCTCGTGATTCTCGATGTGAAGATGCCGAAGCTGGACGGCATCAGCGCCGCGGAGAAGATCACCGAGGAGTCGATCGCTCCGGTGCTGATGCTGACGGCGTTCTCGCAGCGCGATCTGGTGGAGCGTGCGCGGGACGCGGGTGCGATGGCGTATCTGGTGAAGCCCTTCAGCAAGGGTGATGTGGTGCCGGCGATCGAGATGGCCGTGTCGCGGTACACGGAGCTGAAGACGCTGGAGAAGGAGGTCGCGGACCTCACGCTGCGTCTGGAGACGCGGAAGCTGGTGGACCGCGCGAAGTCGATTCTGCAGACGGAGTACGGGCTGTCGGAGCCGGCTGCGTTCCGTTGGATTCAGAAGACGTCGATGGATCGTCGGCTGAGCATGCAGCAGGTGGCGGAGGCCGTGATCGAGGATGCCGAGGAGAAGAAGGCGGCGAAGGGCGGCCAGTAGTCCCCGGGCTCACCTTCCGGGCCTGCCCGTAGTGCGAGGCCCCGGGCCCTGCCTGTGATGCGGGGCCTGGGCGTACCGCCCGATCGGCCCTCACTCAGACGGCCCTCGCAGTCAGGCCTGACTGCGGGCGTCCCGGCATCGTGGCGGGCATGGGTCTTCACATACGCACGCGCCGTACGCTCACTCGTCAGGCCATTCGTCGCCGTCATGGCGTGGCCGGTGGCGGGCGGCATTGGCGTCCTGCGGTTGCTGCCGCGGTGGCTTCTGCGCTGATTGCTCCGATAGCTGCGGCGGCCGATGCGAATGCTGTGCGTCGGGGTGCTGCGATAGCGCCGGCTTGTCGTTCTGCTCGTGATCCGGGTCTTGCCGCTCGTATGTCGAAGGACATACGGGCGGCTTTGTCGTCCCGGGCGGGTGGTGGCACGGTGTCGGTGGCGGTGCATGACGATGCGAGTGACTTGTGGTGTGCGGTGGATGCGAATCGGCCTTACGACTCGGCGAGCATCGCCAAGGTGTTGATCATGGAGACGGTGCTGTGGCGGGCGGAGCAGTGGCGTCGCAAGCTCACCGGGTGGGAGGCCCGTCGTGTCCCGCCGATGATCCAGGTCTCGGACAATGGTTCGGCTTGGCAGCTCTGGCAGGATCTCGGGCCCAGTCGTATCGAGCGTTTTCTGAGCAAGGCGCGGGCGACCTCGACCGTTCCGGGCCCGAATGGTCTGTGGGGTCTGACGCGTACGACGGCGTTGGATCAGATGCGGTTGCTGGGTGTGCTGACGGAGGCGCGGTCGTTTCTGCGGTCGCGTGGGTATGGGCTGGAGCAGTTGCGGAAGGTGCGTGCGGATCAGCGGTGGGGTGTGCCGTCGGGGATGGCGAAGGGTGTCACGGCGCATGTGAAGAACGGGTGGCTGCCGCGGGCGACGCATGGGTGGCGGGTGCACAGTGTGGGTGCGTTCACGGGGGCGGGGCGTACGTATCGGATCGTGGTGCTGAGTCATGACAATCCGTCGAAGGCGCAGGGGGTGCGGACGATCGAGCGGGTGGCGCAGGTGGTGCATCGTGCGTTGAACAAGGGGCGTGCCGGGGGGCAGGGGTTGACGCCGTTGAGTGAGATCAGTGAGGAGTCGGACGGGTCGGTTCCGCCGGGTGCGGATCCTGCTGGTCCGCCGTGTGAGGATCCGTCCGGCCCGTCGCGTCAGGACCCGTCCGGTCCGGCCGCACCCTGACTGCTGTCGCGTACAGGAGGAGTCCGGGGACGAGTCCTGCGCCGGCGCCGAAGCAGAGGGTGGGGATGATTTCCCAGGGTTTTCCGGGCATGCCGCCCCAGTGGTCGAGCCAGCGTGCGGTGCGGTGGGCTGCTCCGAGGAGGACGCATGTGCCGATGAGGGCGAGTGCGCCGAGTCGGGCGCGGTGGGTGAGGTGCGGCAGGGTGTCGGTGGGGGCGGCTTTGGTTCTGCGCAGGGCCGAGGTGGTGAAGCAGGTCACGGCGAGCAGGGCGAGTGCGGAGCCGCCGTATTGGAGGTACCAGAAGAGGGGTTGTCCGGCGATGTTGTCGTCGAGTGCGGGCAGGAGTTCGCTGCCCCAGCGGTCGTGGTGGGTGAAGGCGTCCCATACGGTGTGGGTCGCGGCGCCGAGGACGGCGGACAGGTAGGCCCACAACAGCAGGGGGCCGCGCGGGCGTTGGTGCCATGTGCGTCCGCGGAGGAGTCCGAGTGCGCGTCCTTGCCAGGTGTGGGGCAGCAGGGCGATGACGGGTTCGCGCAGGAGCAGCCATGCCGCGACGAGGAGTGCGGTGATGGCGGCGTCCGCGGTGAGGACGCCGGGCCAGGAGTGGGTGAAGGTGCCGAATTCCATGGCGCCGGGCAGCACGCTTGCCGCGAAGTAGGTGAGGTCGGGGGCGAAGGAGCCCGCGATCATCGCGGAGGGCAGCAGGGGTCCGCGCCCGGTTCCGTCCCTGCGTACCAGGGGCAGTACGGCGGCGGCGTGGCTGAGCGTGAACGGCAACGGTGCTCCTGGGGCGGGCGGGTGGCGGGCACATGGCGGGCGTGTATGCGTACGGGGACATCTTGATCGACGGTGGAAGGTGCCGTGCGGCCGCGGTGAACTTTCCGAGTGCACACACATAGCCATCCGGTCATAAACCGGACAGCAACCTGTTTCTGCGCAAGGGAAGTTGTCGTAGGGTCGCGTGCGTTGGCGCGTGGGGAGCGCGCGCCGGGTGGGAACTGCAGGAGGGGAACCGTAGGCATGCGAGCGCTCTTCGGTAAGCGGATGCGGAAGACAACGGCAGCGGCCGCGGTGGCCGCGGCGGCGTTCGCCGCCCTGTCCGCCTCGCAGGCGCCCGGCGTCACGGATGTTCCTTCGGGTGGGCGTCAGTCCACGGGGAAGGTCGAGGCTCCCGATTCGGCGAGTGGCGACGACTCGTACTACACGGATCTGCCCGATCTTGTTTCGCCGGATGTCGACAGCCCGGGTGACTCCGTCGAGGCCGATACGTCGGGGATACCGGAGACGGTTCTCGATGCGTACAAGAAGGCCGAGAACGCGCTGCGCGGCGACAATCCGGGGTGCAACCTTCCGTGGGAGCTGCTGGCGGCGATCGGTCAGGTCGAGTCGGGGCACGCGCGCGGTGGCAAGGTCGATGCGAACGGCACGACCAACGCGCCGATTCTGGGCCCGCAGTTGAACGGCAACGGTTTTGCGAACATCACCGACACCGACGGCGGTGTCTATGACGGTGACACGGTGCACGACAAGGCTGTCGGCCCCATGCAGTTCATTCCGCAGACCTGGGCGACGTGGGGTCAGGACGGCAACGGGGACGGCCGGGAGGATCCGAACAACGTCTATGACGCGGCGCTCGCGGCCGGCAAGTATCTGTGTGCCAACAACCGTGATCTGTCGAAGGCCGCGGATCTGCGTGAGGCGATCCTGAGCTACAACCACTCCACGGACTATCTCGATCTGGTCCTGAAGTGGCTGGAGAAGTTCCGCAAGGGTGTCGACACGGTGCCGGACGGCACGGGCCGTGAGCCGGGCAACCGCAGTGACGACGACATTCCGGACCCGGACCCGACGCCGGGCCCGACGTCTCCGGGTGCCACGACCCCGCCCTCCGGCGGCGGTGCGACCACGCCGCCCCCCACCACTCCGCCGACGACTCCGCCCACGACGCCCCCGACCACTCCGCCGACGACGCCCACGCCGGTGACCGTCGCCCGGCTGGTCAAGAGCGGTGGCCCGTTCACCGCCACCGAGGGCACCGCTTTCGCGAGCAGCCCGAAGGTGAAGGCGGCCACGTCCTCCGGTGCCGGGGTGCCCAAGCAGGCGGTGCGGTTCGCGATCGTCGGCAGTACGCAGGCGACGTTCGCCGACGGGTCGAAGTCGGCCGTCGTCACCACCGACATCTCCGGTTTCGCGACCGCGCCCAGGATCCTGGCGGGGGAGCAGCCCGGGGAGTTCGTCATCCGCGCCACCACCACCGAGGGCAGCCGGGTGATCACCGCGGACTTCTCCGCCACGGTCACGGCCCGTCAGGCCGACGCGCTGACGAGTGCCACGGCCACGCTGACCGGTGCGCCGGGTGCGGCGTTCGCCGAGACCGTCGAGGTGAAGGCCACGCTGGACGGTGCGGCCGCGGCGGGTGTCAAGGTCACCGCCACGATGATCAAGAATGCGGAGGGCGACCCCAACGACGCCGGTCCTTATTTCAAGGACGCCGACGGCAAGGTCATCCGGACGCTGACGCTCACCACGGGCGCCGACGGCACGGTGAAGGTGCCGGAGATCTACGCGGACGACACGGCCGGTACGTACACGCTGCGTCTGCTCGCGAACGGCGGCGGCAAGCTCGACATCGAGCTGAAGGTGGCGGCCGCGGAGTCGCCTTCGCCTTCCCCGTCGCCGAACCCCACTCCGTGAGGCCGTGCGGCCCCGCTCGGTGACGCCGTAGCGCGTCACACAACTTCACACGCGTCACCGCACCGCCCCTGAACCGAATCCCGGATCAGGGGCGGTGCGACGTGTTCTCATCTCGCCCCCGCGTTGCTACGGTGCCCCAGCCCTGACGCCGTATCAGATTCTGGGAGGGGGGCCGGATATGCGCGCTCTGATAGCCGCCGGGATCGGTCTCGCCGTAGCGCTCGCCCTGGTCCTCACCATTTCCTCGATGGAGGCGCCGCCCGGCAAGACCTCGCCGAAGCCGTTGCTCACCACCGTTCCCAAGCACCCGTAGGGAGGCCGCTGCGATGCGCCGCAAGGCCAGCTTGATCCTTCTCGGCTTCGCCGTGTTCTTCGCGGCCCTCTCGCCGCTGATCCGTTTCTACGCGTTCCCGCGCCTGGCGAAGGTGCCGGCGAACCAGTACCAGATCATGGTCCTGGAGGCGAAGGGCGCGAGCATCTACCAGGTGGGGAAGGGGGTGGTGAAGACCGACCTGTCGATCGTGCAGACGCTCAAGGGCAATGTGGAGGAGTCCGAGAAGATCGAGGAGACGGCCGGCAAGGACGTCGTCGTGTGGGACGGCCTGTCCTACGCGCAGGACTCCGACGGCAACATGGTCACCAAGATCCCCGAGCGCTACATCTTCGACGCCCACTCCGCGGAGCCCGTGCATGCCACCGGCGAGATGGCCGACAAGCAGCCGGTCAAGCGCGAGGGCCTGGAGTTCAAGTGGCCCTTCCTCACCGAGAAGCGCGACTACAAGTACTTCGACGCGCGCAGCCGTTCGACCAACACCATCTTCTTCAAGGGCGAGCAGAACTTCCGTGGCCTCGACGTCTACTACTTCGAGCAGACGATCCCCTGGCGGAAGGTCGACTGGCCCAGCACGATGCCCGGCGGCATGGAGATTTCGCCCGAGGTCCTGAAGAACAGCAAGACGGAGATGTGGTACACGACCGTGCGCAAGTTCTGGGTCGATCCCACCACCGGCGCGCCCGTTTACGGCGAGGAGATCCACAAGGAGGAGATGCGCGGGGGTTCGCTCCTGGTGGCCATGGCCCCGGGCAAGGACAAGCTCACGGTCTTCGACGGGCATGTGAAGATGCGCGAGGACTTCATCAAGTCCACGGTGGATCTGGTCAAGTCGCAGCGTCAGCTGGTGCTCGCGATGACCACGTACATTCCGTGGGGCTTCGGGTTCCTCGCCTTGCTGTTGCTGTCCCTCTCGCTGTGGCTGGAGGCCCGCAGCCGCCGTCCCGACGGTCCGGAGCCTTCGGGTGACCGCGAGCCGGAACCCGAACCGGCCGGGGTCTGATCAACTCTCCCTGCGCAGGCGGGCGTTGGTGAACTTCGTGGGTGCTGCGCCCGCCGGGTCCTGCGGCCACGGGTGCTTGGGGTAGCGTCCGCGCAGCTCGGCCCGTACCGCCTGATAGCCGGAGTGCCAGAACGAGGCGAGATCGGCCGTGACGGCGGCGGGCCGGCCCGCGGGCGAGAGCAGATGCACGAGTACGGGCACGCCGGCGACCTCGGGTGTCTCGGCGAGCCCGAACATCTCCTGCAACTTCACGGCGAGCACGGGCTGTTCGGGGTCGGTGTAGTCGATCCGTACGGACGAGCCGCTCGGCACCGTGAACCGTTCGGGTGCGAGCTCGTCGAGCCGTGCGGCCTCACCGGTCGCCCACGGCAGCAGCCGGGTGAGCGCCTGCCCGGCGTCGATCCGTGCGAGGTCCGCGCGGCGCCGCGCCTTCGACAGTTCGGGCTCGAGCCACTCGTCCGCCCGCGCGAGCAGCGCCGTCTCGTCCACGGCGGGCCAGGGCTCGCCCAGCTGCCGGTGCACGAAGGCCAGCCGCCGCCTCAACTCCTGTGCCTTCTGCGGCCACTTCAGGAGTACGGTGCCCTCCGCGGCCAGCCCTTCGAGCAGCGCCTGCCGTACGAGAGCGGGGTCGGGGTCGCCGAGCGGGCGCACCCGCAGCTCGATCGCGCCGAGCCGGTCGACCCGCCGCGCGACCACGTCGCCGTCGGTCCAGCCGACCTCGGCGCCGCTGCTGTACAGCGGTGCGGCGGCAGCACGTGCGGTGTCCTCGTCGAGCACCGCCCCGAGCCGTACGCGTGCGTGCGCGGAGCCGACAGGCCGGTCGGCGACGGCGACGGCGATCCATTCGGAGCCGAACAGCGGGGAGCCGTCGGGGAGTTCGGCCGCCGTGCCGGAGGCCATGAGGTAGGCGCCGGCGCCCTTGGAGCGGGCGATGCGCTCGGGGAAGGCGAGGGCGGTGACGAGGGCGGGGGCGCGGTCCTCGGCGGTCGGCGCCGACAGGCGGGCCGACGGCGGGTTCGGTGCGGTCGCGGGGGAGGGGCCGGCCTCCCGGCCGTCGCCCTGTCTGCCGAGCGCCGAGGTCAGCCGGCGGGTCTCCGTGCGCCACCGGGCGCCGTACGCGTCGCCGCCGCGGCGGGCCGCGCGCAACGCGCCCGCGAGGTCGTTCCCGTACTCACGTGGCGGCTCCTCGCTCAGGAGCGCCACCACCTCGGCCGCCGTCCGCGCGCCGAGCTCGCGCGCACCGTCGAGTAGCGCGCGGCCCAGGCGCGGATGCAGGCCCAACCGGGCCATCCGCAGGCCCCGTTCGGGCACCCGGCCCGCCGGATCGAGCGCACCGATCGCCGTCAGCGAGTGGCGCGCCGCGGCCATCGCGCCGGCCGGCGGCGGGTCGAGCAGCGCGAGCCCGGAGGCGTCCGGATCGCCCCAGCAGGCGGTCTGCAGGGCGAACGCGGTCAGATCCGCGACCTTGATCTCCGGCGCGGGGAACCTTGCAAGACGCCCGTCCTCGGCCTCGTCCCAGCAGCGGTACACCGCACCGGGCGCCTCACGCCCGGCCCGCCCCGCACGCTGCCGCCCGGCCGCCTGCGACGCCCGTACGGTGGTCAGTGCGCTCAGGCCGCGCGCATGGTCCGTACGCGGCTCGCGGGCGAGCCCCGAGTCGACGACGACCCGCACGCCCAGGACGGTGAGGGAGGACTCGGCCACGGCGGTGGCGAGAACGACCCGGCGCCGCGTCCCCGGGGAGAGCACCGCGTCCTGCACGGCGGCAGGTGCACGGCCGTGCACCTGCAGCACGTCCACGTCCCCGAGACCGCCCAACTGGCCTGCGACACGGGCGATTTCACCGACGCCGGGCAGGAAGCACAGCACGTCGCCGGTGCGTTCGGTCAGGGCGCGGCGGACGGTGGCCGCGACATGGGTGAGCAGGGCGGGGTCGACGCGCATGCCGTGCGGGGGACGTACGGGGCGGGTGGGTGGTGCCCAGACGATCTCCACGGGGTGGGCGGTGCCCTGCGCCTCGACGACGGGGGCGGGCTCGGCTGCTCGGCTGCCTCCGTCGCCTCCGTCGCCTCCGTCGCCGAGGAGGCGGGCCCAGCCCTCGGCGTCGGTGGTCGCCGAGGCGGCGATCAGGCGCAGCTCGGGACGGAGCGTCTGCCGTACGTCGAGGAGGAACGCGGCGACCGTATCGGCGTCCAGATGCCGTTCGTGGCACTCGTCGAGGACGACCACGTCCACGCCGCTCAACTCCTGGTCGCGCTGCAGACGTTGCAGCAGCACGCCGGTGGTGACCACCTCGACGCGGGTGCCGCGTCCGACGTTCCGCTCGCCGCGTACCGTGAAACCGACGCTCTCGCCCACCTGCTCGCCGAGCAGCCAGGCCATCCGCCGTGCGGCGGCGCGCGCGGCGATCCTTCGTGGCTCGGCGACGAGGACGCGGCGGGGCTCTCCTTGGCCCAGGAGCCCGGCGAGGGCCAGCGGTACGAGGGTGGTCTTGCCGGTGCCGGGCGGGGCGCACAGGACCGCGGTGCCGCGGGTGTCCAGCGCTGCCTCCAGGGTGGGCAGGGCTGTGCGGACGGGCAGCTCGGCGAGGGCGTCGGTGCGGATCACGGGGTCCAGTGTGGTGGACGGGCGCGGGGCGGTGAGGGTGCGGGTGGGTGGGCGCCTGCGGCGGGCTTTCTCCCCCACCCCGCCCCTTCCCGAAACCGGGGCTTCGCCCTGGACCCCGCATCCGAGCTTCGCTCGGATCTGCTCAATCGCCGCAGGGGCTGAATACCCAGCCCCGCCGGCGATTGAGGCCGAGCGCGTTCAGCGCGAAAAGGGGGGTGCAGGGGGCGGAGCCCCCGCTGGCCCACCCATCCGTGGGGACTCCGCAAAGGGGGTCCGGGGCGGAGCCCCGGTTTCGGGAAGGGGCGGGGTGGGGGAAAGAAACGCATGCTCAACCGCGCCCTCACCGCCCCCGCACTCCTGGCGGCACTCCTCACGACCGGCGTGACCACACCCGCCGCGGCCCAGGACCCGCACCCCTTCTGGGTGGACCCGCAAAGCGCCGCCGCCCGCCAGGCCGAAACCTGGCAGCAGGCCGGCCGGATCGAAGACGCTCGGCAGATGCGCCGTATCGCCGAGCAGCCCACCCCCACCTGGCTCGCCGACGCCGACCCCACCTTCGGGATCGAACGCGCCGTACGGGAGGCGGACGGGCGCACCGTCCTGCTCGTCGCCTACCGCATCCCGCACCGCGACTGCGGCCAGTACTCCGCGGGCGGCGCGGAGAGCGGACCGGCCTACCTGCGCTGGATCGACCGCTTCGCCGCGGCGATCGGCGACGCCCCGGCCCTCGTGATCCTCGAACCCGACGCGGTCCCGCACCTGCTGGACGGCTGCACCCCGGCCCGCTTCCACGACGAACGCGTCGATCTGCTCACCAAGGCGGTCGACCGGCTCAAGCAGCAGCCCCGCACCAAGGTGTACCTGGACGCCGGCCATCCGGCCTGGGTGCCCAACCCCTGGCGGATGGTCCCGGCCCTGATGCGCGCCGGAGCGGCCCGCGCCGACGGCTTCGCGCTCAATGTGTCCAACTTCCGCGCCGACGCCGAGGTCATCGCGTACGGGAACACGCTCGGCGAACTCCTCGGCGGAAAGCACTTCGTCATGGACACGAGCCGCAACGGCAGCGGACCGCCGCCCCCGGGCCTGGCCGAACCCTGGTGCAACCCGCCGGGCCGCACCCTCGGGCGCACCCCGACGACCGCGACGGGCCATCCCCGTATCGACGCGTTCCTGTGGATCAAGCACCCGGGCGACTCCGACGGCGCCTGCCGCGGCGGACCGCCGGCGGGGAACTGGTGGCCCGACTACGCCCTGGACCTGGCCCGCCGCCCGGACAAGGCCCCGGGCTCCCGTACGGAAAAGCCGGCCCCGTGACCTCAGTCGCGGTCGCAGACGAAGATCGCCGTGCCCGGGATCAGTGAGCCGCGCAGCGGGGACCAGCCGCCCCACTCCTGGGTGTTCCAGTCCGGCCACTCCGGCTCGACCAGGTCCACCAGGCGCAGGCCCGCCGCGACCACGTCCCGTACGCGGTCGCCGACGGTGCGGTGGTGTTCCACGTACACGGCGTGACCGCTGTCGTCCTGCTCCACGTACGGCGTGCGGTCGAAGTAGGAGCCCGAGACGGACAGGCCCTCGGGGCCGGGCTCGTCGGGGAACGCCCAGCGGATGGGGTGCGTGACCGAGAACACGAAACGGCCGCCGGGCCGCAGCACCCGGCGCACCTCGCGCAGGACGAGGACGGGGTCGGCGACGAAGGGGAGTGCGCCGTACGCGGAGCACGCGAGGTCGAAGGTGCCGTCCGCGAACGGCAGCGCCCCCGCGTCCGCCTCCACCAGGCCCACGCCCTCGGCCCCGATCCGCAGCGCGTGCTGGAGCTGGCGGTGCGACAGGTCGAGCGCCACCGGGTGCGCACCCTGCGCGGCCAGCCAGCGCGAGCACTGGGCGGCGCCCGCGCCGATCTCCAGGACCGCGGCACCCTTCAACGACGAGGCGGGACCGAGCAGCCGGGCCTCCGCCTCGTCGAGGCCCTCGGGGCCCCAGACGAAGCGGTCGTCCCCGAGGAAGGCCCCGTGATCGCTCTGGTACTCGTCCGCGTTCCGGTCCCACCAGCCGCGGTTCGCGCGGCTGCTCTCGGCTGCGCCGGCGTCCCGTCGCGTGGCCACGGCGTCGTCGTATAGGGAAGCGTCTGCTGCTGACTCTTGGATGGTGGGCTCCCGCGTCGTAAGGTGCGGGCCAGCGGGACCAGAGCTACCCCGGTGGCCTCGTGCGACAGTTCTTGTGCCGGGAATGCGGCGATCCGCCCCGGGTGTGCGCCTTCGCGCATTGACCCTGCCCGGCAGCCCCCGTATGCTACAAGTTGCGCTGCGAGCCTGCGTGCCTCGGACAGAGCAGGCTGCGCTCGCGTCTGTTGTATGTCCCCTCGGTTGTCGAGGCGCCACGGACCTGGTTCCGGATAGGCGCTTCCTAGGCTGTCCGGCTTCTGCAGAGCGAAACGGGCTCCCGGCGTAGCAGTACCTACGACTTCCATGCCCGTACCGGAGCCCTTTCCCACATGACGAGCAGCACCGAGACCACCGCCACCACGCCGCAGGTTGCGGTCAACGACATCGGTAACGAGGAAGCTTTCCTCGCCGCCATCGACGAGACGATCAAGTACTTCAACGATGGTGACATCGTCGACGGCGTCATCGTCAAGGTTGACCGGGACGAGGTTCTCCTCGACATCGGTTACAAGACCGAAGGTGTCATCCCGAGCCGCGAGCTCTCGATCAAGCACGACGTCGACCCCAACGAGGTCGTCGCCGTCGGTGACGAGATCGAAGCCCTTGTTCTCCAGAAGGAGGACAAGGAAGGCCGCCTGATCCTCTCGAAGAAGCGTGCCCAGTACGAGCGCGCCTGGGGCACCATCGAGAAGATCAAGGAAGAGGACGGCATCGTCACCGGTACCGTCATCGAGGTCGTCAAGGGTGGTCTCATCCTCGACATCGGCCTCCGTGGCTTCCTCCCGGCCTCCCTGGTCGAGATGCGCCGCGTTCGCGACCTCCAGCCCTACGTGGGCAAGGAGCTCGAGGCGAAGATCATCGAGCTGGACAAGAACCGCAACAACGTGGTCCTGTCCCGCCGTGCCTGGCTGGAGCAGACCCAGTCCGAGGTCCGCCAGACGTTCCTCACCACCCTGCAGAAGGGTCAGGTCCGCTCCGGCGTCGTTTCCTCGATCGTCAACTTCGGTGCCTTCGTGGACCTGGGTGGCGTCGACGGTCTCGTCCACGTCTCCGAGCTCTCCTGGAAGCACATCGACCACCCCTCCGAGGTTGTCGAGGTCGGCCAGGAAGTCACCGTCGAGGTTCTCGACGTCGACATGGACCGCGAGCGCGTCTCCCTGTCGCTCAAGGCGACCCAGGAAGACCCGTGGCAGCAGTTCGCCCGTACGCACCAGATCGGTCAGGTCGTCCCGGGTAAGGTCACGAAGCTCGTTCCGTTCGGTGCGTTCGTGCGCGTCGACGAGGGCATCGAGGGTCTGGTCCACATCTCCGAGCTGGCCGAGCGCCACGTGGAGATCCCGGAGCAGGTCGTCCAGGTCAACGACGAGATCTTCGTCAAGGTCATCGACATCGACCTCGAGCGTCGCCGGATCTCGCTGAGCCTCAAGCAGGCCAACGAGTCCTTCGGTGCCGACCCGGCGTCGGTCGAGTTCGACCCGACCCTGTACGGCATGGCCGCGTCGTACGACGACCAGGGCAACTACATCTACCCCGAGGGCTTCGACCCCGAGACCAACGACTGGCTCGAGGGCTTCGAGACCCAGCGCGAGGCCTGGGAGACCCAGTACGCCGAGGCGCAGCAGCGCTTCGAGCAGCACCAGGCGCAGGTCATCAAGTCCCGCGAGGCCGACGCCCAGGCCGAGGCCGAGGGTGCGGCGGCTCCGGCCGGCGCCGCTCCGGCCGCCGGTGGCCAGGGTGGCGGTTCGTACTCCTCCGAGGGTGCGGACAATTCCGGTGCGCTCGCCTCGGACGAGGCGCTTGCCGCGCTCCGCGAGAAGCTCGCGGGTGGCCAGAGCTGACGCTCTGCCCCTAGGCGGTAGTTGATCGCCGGTGAGGCCCGCATCCCCTTCGGGGGATGCGGGCCTCGCTGCGTTTTCGGGCCTTCCGTGGCGTGGACGTACGGGTGTTGGGGAATGCCATGCGGGGCGTGGGCGTTCTTGCGTACGAACACAAGGAGGAACGGTCACTGTGGTTGACGCGCAGAGTTTGTACGAATGGGATGCCAAGGGTCTCGCCGTGGCCGACATGGCGCTGGCGCAGGACTCGGCCGGACTTGTGATGCTCTACCACTTCGACGGCTACATCGACGCGGGCGAGACCGGCGAGCAGATCGTCGACGAACTCTTCGAAGCACTGCCCGGCCAGGTCGTGGCGCGCTTCGACCACGACCGGCTCGTGGACTACCGCGCCCGCCGCCCGCTGCTCACCTTCCAGCGCGACCAGTGGGTGGACTACGAGGAGCCCGCCATCGAGGTGCGGCTGCTGCAGGACGCCACCGGAGCGCCGTTCCTGGTCCTTTCCGGGCCGGAGCCGGACGTCGAGTGGGAGCTGTTCGCGCAGGCCGTCGGCGAGGTCGTCGAGCGGCTCGGCGTACGGCTCGCGGTGAACTTCCACGGCATTCCCATGGGCGTCCCGCACACCCGCCCCGTCGGCCTGACCCCGCACGGCAACCGCACCGACCTGGTGCCCGGACACCGCAGCCCCTTCGACGAGGCGCAGGTGCCCGGCAGCGCGGCGGCCCTTGTCGAGTACCGGCTGATCCAGGCCGGGTTCGACGTGCTCGGCGTCGCCGCGCACGTGCCGCACTACATCGCACGGTCCGCCTACCCCGATGCCGCCCTGACCGTCCTGGAGTCGATCACCTCGGCCACCGGCCTGGTGCTGCCCGCGATCGCGCACGCCCTGCGCACCCAGGCGCACCGTACGCAGAACGAGATCGAGCGCCAGATCCAGGAGGGCGACGAGGAGCTCGTCTCCATGGTCCAGGGGCTTGAGCACCAGTACGACGCGGCGGCCGGCGCGGAGACCCGCGGCAACATGCTCGCCGAGCCCGTGGAGATCCCGTCCGCGGACGAGATCGGGCGGGAGCTCGAGCAGTTCCTGGCGGACAGGGACGGGGACAAGTAGGCGGGGCAGGGGCGAGCACGAGCGGCCGCGACAAGGACGCGTAGGGGTTTCGCGTACGTCCCGGGGGCCCTGGGCACACAGTGAACTCAGGGCCTAAGCTCTCGCTCATGCTGAAGGTGGGTCTGACCGGCGGAATCGGCGCCGGCAAGAGCGCGGTGTCACGGCTGCTCGACGCGTACGGCGCCGTGATCGTGGACGCCGACCGGATCGCCCGCGAGGTGGTCGAGCCCGGAACTCCCGGCCTGGCCGCGGTCGTCGAGGCCTTCGGCGAGGAGATCCTCGCGCCGGACGGCACCCTCGACCGGCCACGCCTCGGCTCCATCGTCTTCGCCGACCCCGAGCGGCTCGCGCAGCTCAACGCGATCGTGCACCCCCTCGTGGGCGCCCGCTCGGCGGAGCTGGAGCGTGCGGCCGCCGAGGACGCGGTGGTCGTCCATGACGTACCGCTGCTCGCCGAGAACTCCCTCGCGCCGCTCTACGACCTCGTGGTCGTCGTGGACGCCTCGCCCGAGACCCAGCTGGACCGTCTCGTACGGCTGCGCGGGATGACCGAGGACGACGCACGCGCGCGGATGGCCGCGCAGACCACCCGCGAGAAGCGGCTCGAGATCGCCGACATCGTGATCGACAACGACGGGCCGCTCGACCGTCTCGAGCCCCGGGTCCGAGCGGTCTGGGAAGAGCTGCGGACGCGCGCGGCGCGCGGCTGACGGGGCGCGGACGTGGTCGTGTTCGCCGCGCTCACCTCGTTCGGCGGTCTGGTCGCGCTGCTCGCCGGTGCCTACGGGCTCCGGCAGACCCGCCGCATAGCGGCCTCGGGACAGGCCGTGAACGCGCTGGTCAAACCCGCGCCGCACGGGGCGCAGCGGCCGCTCCTGCAGTTCGAGACGCTCGACGGACGGGTCATGGAACTGCCCTCGCCCGTGCCGCCGAACCGGCGCACACCCCTGCTTCCGGGCACCGAGGTACGCCTCGCCTACGACCCCGCCGACCCCCGCGACACCGTGCTCCTGGGCGGCGAGCGGGTGCTCCTGGACCGGACGTTCATCGCGGCCGGTGCGGCCCTCGTGGTCCTCGGCGCGGTGCTCGCCGTCACGCTGGGCTGAGCAGGCGCTGAGCGGCGGCGCGTATGGGGTGTGCGGCGCCGGGGCAGCCTTACAACTCCGGCGGGGTCCTGCACAGCGGCGTGCGGATGCCCGGATGCCCGGCTCGTATGTCCCGTATGGAATAGCGCTGGAGCGACGGGCGTTGTAGGTGATCGGCAAGCGGAAGGATGACGGCGTGTCTTTGGACAATGGACGTGGACGGACCCCGGAGACGGACGTCATCGACTTCCGTGCCGCCGAGCAGCTGCTCGACGCGCGGGATCCCCGCGGTGCGATCAAGCTGCTCGACTCGGTGATCGAGGCGCATCCCGAGCACACGGCGGCGCGGCTCCTGCGCGCCCGTGCCTTCTTCGCGGGGGCCCAACTGCGCGCCGCGGAGCTGGAGTTCTCCATCGTGCTCGAGCGTGAGCCGGACAATGCGTTCGCTCATTTCGCGCTGGCCCGCACCTACGAGCGCATGAACCGCCCCGGCCCCGCGAAACGGCACTTCCGCCTCGCGGCCGCGCTCGATCCGCAGCCGCAGTATCTGGCGGCGGCGCGCTTCGACGAGGCCGGGTAGTCCCTTCACGAGGCCGTTCAGGAGGCCCCTCAGGGCGCCGCTGTCCGCAGGACCCGGAAACGGTCCGGGGCCGCGGGGTCGCGGTCGGTGATCTGGACGGGCGGCCACGCCCACTGCCAGACGCCGATCCCCGGGGCGCGCGAGAAACGGACCGTGCCCCGCGTGCCCTCGACCGCGAGCTGCGGCCAGGCATCGGCCACGCGCTTGCGCTCCGTCCCGTGTGTCCGCAGCACCTCGGCGAGCACGGTGACCGTGTCGTACCCCTCGAACGCGACGAACGAGGGCGCCGCGCCCAGGCGTTGACGCAGCAGCCCCTCGACCCGGCTGCCCAACTCGCCCAGTCGCGCGGGCAGATAGCGCAGGAACGGGATCCCCGCCCCGTCGGCGCCGAGCAGCTCCGCCCACTGAGCGAACTCCGGCTGCCCCGCGGGCGCGCCGAGCAGGACCTCGCCCAGGCGCGGATCGCTGCGGACCGCCCGTACGAGCGGCACCGCGGGCTCGGGAGTGCCGACGAGGAGCAGCAGCGCCGTCGCCCCGCTGTCCGCGAGTGCGTCGCAGACGCCCGCAGGGCCGAGCGCGACCGGATCGAGCTCGATGACGCTGCCGCCGCGCGGTGCGACATGCTCCCGGACGATACGAGTCCCCGCGGCCCAGTAGACGCTCGGCTGTGCCGCCACGGCGATCCGGCGGTGGCCCGCGTCGAGCAGGAAGTCCGCATACAGCCGCCAGCCGACGGACTGTGCCGGGGACAGGCGCGCGACCCACTGCGTCGGCTCGTCCGTGAGCGCGTCGAGCACACCCGACGTGCACAGGTACGGCAGCCCCAGGGCGTCCGCCCGGCCAGCGGCGGCGCGGGCGACCACGCTGTGGTACTCGCCGGCCAGGGCGGCCACGCCCAGCGCATCGAGCTCCGCCGCGGCCGCCTCCGCCCGCTGCGGATCGGCCGCCGTGTCCCGTACGAGCAGTTCGAGGGGGCGGCCGTCGATCCCGCCGCTCTCGTTGACCTCGTCGACCGCCAACTCGACGCCGGCGAGCAGCTGTTGGCCCGCCTCGGTCCAGCCGGGCCTGGTCAGCGGGGCGAGGACGCCGATACGGACGGGGGAGCCGGGGGAGTCGTCATGCCCTGCCGGGCTTGCCTGGGGAGCCATGTCGGACATTGCATCCGGGAGCTCGCCGTACGGCAAGGGATTAAGTGCCGCGCGGGAGCCAGTTGGCCGGGCTTCGGCCGCCCGGCGGGCGCATCCCGGCGGGTGCATCCTGGAAGGAGAGCGCCCGCCCACGCTGAGCTGAGCGGCGGGAGGCCAGGGAGGTGAGCCGTGATGCGTACAGGCAGTGAGCCGGTGACCGCGCGCAGTCCGCTCAGGATGCGTTTCTGGCTGAGTCTGTGGGGTGTGGTGTGGGCGATCGCCGGTACGGTCGCGTTCGCCCTCGCGGGCCGGACGGGCTGGGCGGTGGCCTGCGGGCTGCTGTGGCTGGTCATCACGGTGGACCTGGCGATGGTGCTGCGGCACATCCGGCAGGGTCCGCACTATCAGCCGGGGCGCGACGTCCCGCCGTACGAACCGGACCGTGGGGGGCGATGAGTCCCAGAGGGCCGGTGAGCCTCGGCCGGTTCCGTACGGGATTCCGTGTCAGCTCCGTACAAGACTTCCGTCCGGCGCCGGCCCGAAGCTGGACGCATGGACAACAGCACGGCGAAGCCCGCCGCACCCGTGAACCTGACCGAAGCCCTCGCGTCCTTCCAGGACGTCTACAGCCCGCGGATCGTGGCGCGGATGAACGACTACGACGTCCGCATCGCCCATACCGAAGGCGAGCACGTCTGGCACGTCCATGAGGACACCGACGAGTTCTTCCTCGTCCTCGACGGGCGCTTCGACATCGCGCTGCGCGACGCGGACGGGGCGGAGTCGACTGTCGTGCTGCACAAGGGAGATGTGTTCGTGGTGCCGCGCGGCACCGAGCACAAGCCGTCCTCGCCCGGCGGGTCGATCCTGATGTTCGAGCCGTCGGGGACGGTGTCCACCGGGGACCGCTTCGAGGGCGAGCTGCCGGAGCATGTGGACAGCACGGCCGGACGCGAACTGGTCTGAGAGATGTCGGGCCACACCGATGAGTTGGGGCCGTACCCCCGGTCCATCCCTGTGACAGCGCAACCAAGCGCCCGCCCTCGCATCACAAGGAGCAGCTCATGTCCGAGGCCACTCTTCCCGCGTCCGCCACTCTCGCCGCCCCCGCCGCCGTCCAGCGCAGCCGCCGTGCCACCGTCGCGTTGCACACGCTGCGGATCGCGCTCGGGCTGTTCTTTGCGATCGCCTCCGCGTCCCCGAAGCTGACGGCTCATGTGTCGGCGACCGAGCCGTTCGACAAGATCGGGTTCGGCGACTGGTTCATGTACGCCATCGGGGGTCTCGAACTGGCCGGTGGAATCGCCCTGTTGATCCCGGTCCTGTCCGGGGTCGCCTCACTCGCCTTCGTGGGCCTCATGGTGGGCGCCTTCAGTTTCTCGCTCGCCTTCCTGGGCGGCGAGTTCTGGTACACGCCGCTGATCCTCATCGTGCCGCTGCTCCTGATCGCGCGGGCGCAGCGGGATCAGACGGTGCGGCTCTTGAAGGCGGTGCAGCGCCGGGTGTGATGCCCGGGCTCCGGCCGCGTGGCCCGGCCCGTCGGATACGTCCGGCGGTCCGGGCCCTCGGCATGCGTACGGGCCTTTCGGCGCGCGTACGGGCGTCACTCAGCGGGAGCGGCGGCCCTGATCGCGCCGGGACGTGCGGGAGTCGTCGGGGTGTGACCTACGGGAGTCGTCGGGGCGGGACCTGCGGGAGTCGCGCCCGCGGCCGGACTTGGTGTCCGGTGCTTCCGCGGTGACCGGGTCGAAGGCGCCGAGGGCCGCGGCCAGGTCGGGCGAGGCGGGGCCCCGCAGGCGCTCCATTTCGCGGCGGTCGCGCTTGGTCGGGCGCCCGGCGCCGCGGTCGCGGATGCCGGCCGGGGCGACGGCCTCGCGGGGCGGCGGCGGAGGGCTGTTGTCCTGGTAGCACTCCACGGCCACCGGGGCGCCCACGCGCTTGCGGATGATCTTCTTGACGATCACGACCCGCTCGCGGTGCTCGGCCCGCAGGCGCACCTCGTCGCCCGCCTTCACGGGCTGTGCGGGCTTGGCGCGCTCGCCGTTGACCCGGACATGGCCCGCACGGCAGGCCGCGGCCGCGGCGGAGCGGGTCTTGAGCAGGCGGACGGACCAGATCCACGCGTCGACCCGGACGCTGCCGCTCTCGGAGAGTCCGGAGGCTCCGGAGGGATCGGAAGTCATGCACCGACCCTAATGGGCGCGGCCGCGGGCTGTGATCCGGTGGGGCGGAAGTGGTGCGGAGGTGGACGACACGGCTTCCGGGGCATTCCCCGCCACCCGCCTTGCTGACAGTCTGTCAACTGCCGCGTGCGGTCCGGCACGCGCTGTCCCTTCGCCTGGAGCCCTCGCCGTGACCGAGAACGCCGAGCACGCAGAGAGTGTGGAGCACACGGAGCCCGCCGAACTCGCAGAAGGTGCGGAGCGCACCGAGCTCGCAGAGAGCGTGGAGCGCACCGAGCCCGCCGAGCTCGCAGCAAGCTCGGAGCGCACCGAGGCCGCCGAGCCCGCCGAGCCCGCAGCAAGCGCGGAGCGCCCCGGCGTCGGCCGGCGCCGTTTCCTCGCCCTCCTGGTCGCCGCGCCCACCCTCACCGTCGCCGTCCAGCTCGACCCGCAGGCCGCCCCCGCCGCGCCCCTGCCCGAGCTGCCCGACCTCGGCGACGTGCTCAACCTCGCCGCGCTGCCGACCTCGCATCTGCTCACCCTGAAGGTCGCCGAGGATGGCACCGTCGACTTCTGGCTGCCGCGCGAGGAGGTCGGACAGGGCCTCACCACCGCGGTCGCGATGCTGGTCGCCGAAGAGCTGGACACGCCCCTGGAGAAGGTCCGCGTCCATCTCGACAAGGCGCGCCCCGAGCTGGTCTTCAACCAGCTCACCGGCAGCTCCAACTCCATCCGCTCCCTCTACGACCCGGTCCGCACCGCCGCCGCGGCAGCGAGGCAGCGCCTCGCCTGGGCGGCGGCGCTGCAGTGGGGGACCGACCCCGAACGGGTCACGACGCGCGACGGCCGGGCGCACCTCGCCGACGGGCGCTCCGCCTCGTACGGGGAACTGGCCCGCGCGGCGAGCAGCGACCGTGCCGCCGAGCAGCCGGTCGCGCTCAAGCCCCGCGCCGCACACCGGCTGATCGGCCGCCCGACCTCCCGTATCGACGCGAGAGCGCTCGTCACCGGCAAGCAGCAGTACACGCTCGACCTGGACATCCCCGGCGCCAAGCCCGCCATGGTGCGCCGCCCGCCCACGCTCCGCGGCACGGTACGCCGGGTCCGCAACGCGGCCGCCGTCGAGGCCCTGCCCGGAGTGCTCGCCGTCGCCACCATCCCGACCGGGGTCGCCGTCGTCGCCGAGACCTTCGGGCAGGCGCTCGCCGGGAAGGAGGCCCTGGACGTGGAGTGGGGGCCCGGGCCCGTAGACGAACTCGACGACGAGACGCTGCGCGCGAAGCTGCGGGGCGCTGTGGCGCACGGGTTCCCGCCGCTGCTCGGCCGGCATCTGGACGCGGAGTTCGACTTCGCGCCCGTCAGCCACGCACCCCTGGAGACCAACTGCGCGGTCGCCGACGTGCGCGACGCACGCGCCACCGTCTGGGCCCCGGCCCAGTCGCCGATCGCCGCCCGCAAGGCCGTGGCCGACGCGATCGGGCTGCCGGACGCCCTCGTCGAGCTGCATGTGGTGCAGGCGGGCGGTTCGTTCGGCCGCCGGCTCTTCCACGACGCGGCGATCGAGGCCGCCCAGGTGTCGAAGGCGGTACGGCGGCCCGTACGTCTGATGTGGTCGCGGATCGACGACATGCGGCACGGCCGGATGCGCCCGCCCACGCATCACAAGCTGCGGGCGACGTACGCGGCCGGCGCGCCGCTGTCGTTCCGGCACCGGATGGCCTCGGTCGCGATGGACGTACGGCACGGGTTCGGCGATGCGCTCACGGCGGGCCTGACCGGCCTTCCGCTGCTCGGCGAGGCCACCGCGCAGGTCATGTTCGCACTGTCCCTGCGCTCCCCGTACGACCTCGGCGCCACCCGGCAGACGCTCACCGAGCTGCCGGTCGCCCTGCCCACGGGGTCGTGGCGCAGCGTGTACTCGGGAACGGGGCGCGCGGCCGAGGAGATGTTCGTCGACGAGCTCGCCGAGCGGCTCGGACAGGACCCGGTCGCCTTCCGGCGGGCCCGGCTGAAAACGGCCGCGCAGCGGGCCGTGCTCGACAAGGCGGCGGGCGGCTGGGGACGCGAGCTGCCCGAGGGGTGGGCCCAGGGGGTCGGCTTCCACGAGGAGTACAAGTCGCGCACCGCCTGCGTCGTCGACCTCGACGCCACCGACCCGAAGGCGCCGCGTGTGATGCGGGCCGTGATCGCGGTGGACGCGGGGCGGGCCGTCAACCCGCGCGGGATCGAGGCGCAGATGCTCGGCGGGCTCACGGACGCCATCGCCACCACCCTGCGGGCGGGACTCCACCTCGACAAGGGCCTTCCGCTGGAGGGCAGTTACTCGCAGTTCCACTACGCGCGCCAGCGCAACTCCCCGTACGAGGTGCAGGTCCACGTCCTCGACGGCGGACCCGAGGCGGAACCCGGCGGGATCGGCGAACTGGGTGTGCCCGCGCCCGTCGCGGCGATCGCCAACGCCTACGCCCGCGCCACCGGGCGCCGGCCCCGCAGCTTCCCGATCGACGCGCGCATCGACTTCGAACCCTTTCCCCGCTGAGGAGTTGGACCCATGCCGGACCAGACGTTCACCGTGAACGGCGAGACCGTGACGGTCGACGCCCCCGACGATCTGCCGCTCCTGTGGGTGCTGCGCGATCTGCTCGGGATCCGCGGCCCCAAGTACGGCTGCGGAATCGATGTCTGCAAGGCCTGTACGAGCCATCTCGACGGCGAGGCCTTCAACCCCTGCGCCACACCCGTGGCCGCGGTGGCCGGCCGCTCCGTCACCACCATCGAGGGCCTCGCGGACGGCGACCGGCTGCACCCCGTACAGGAGGCGTGGCTCGAGCAGGACGTCGCGCAGTGCGGGTTCTGCCAGCCGGGCCAGATCATGGCGGCCGTCGCGCTGCTCAAGCGGACCTCGGAGCCCACCGACGCGGAGATCGACGAGATCGCCAACGTCTGCCGCTGCGGTACGTACGTCCGTATCCGCGAGGCCATCAAGGCGGCCGCCGCCAGAATGTGACCCCTTGCCACCTCGCCCGCACCGCCCCGCGCGCGGCACGATGGCGCGGGGGGTGGGCCCATGGGCTTACGGGAGTTGTGCGAGGACGGCGGGTGGACGGAGGCGCAGCGGGCGCGCGGCGGTCGCGGGCGGCGGGTGCTGCGGCTGCCCGGGGTGCATGTGGTCGACACCGAGTGCTGCACCGACCACAAGGGCTTCTTCGGGCCCGGCTACAAGACCGGTCACGGCGTGGTGCTCTCGCGGTCCGGGGCGTACCGGTGGCGGCAGCAGGGCGAGGAGTCGTGGATGGACGCGACCGCCGGCTATCTCGTACGCCCCGGCGACGAGGTGTTCACCGCGCATCCGCTCGGCACCGGTGACCGCTCGACCGAGATCGCGCTGAGCCCGGAGGTCTTCGGCGAGCGCTTCGACGGAGGGGACGGCCGGCGCAAGCTCGTCATCACGGGCCGCACCGACCTGCGCCACCGGGCACTGATGGCCGCGATACGGCGGGGCACCGACGACTTCGAACTCGCCGAGCGGCTGCACCAGTTGCTCGACGAGGTGGCCGCGAGCACCGGCTGCGGGGGCTATGACGGCACGCCGCCGCTGCCCGCGCAACGGGTCCATCAGCGGCTCGTCGCCGATGTGTGCGCGGCCCTCGCCACCGGGTCCCTGAACGGCTCCCTCGACGCGCTGGCCGCCCGCGTCGGGGCCTCGCCGCACCATCTGAGCCGGGTGTTCCGGCGGGTCACGGGCCGGACCCTGACCGAGTACCGCAACGAGCTGCGGATCCGGGCCGTGCTCCAGGACATCGAGGACGGCCGCGGCGGTCTGCGGGCCCTCGCGGCCGCGTACGAGTTCGCCGACCAGGCGCATCTGACCCGGGTGATGCGCCGCCATACGGGGGAACCTCCCAGCGCCGTACGGGAGTTGCTCGGGTGCGGACGGGTGAAGTGAGCATGAATGTCCAACGCCGCGCGACCGGGGGCCTTCGAGAATGGCGGCCGACGGACAGCACTTCGGCTTCCCGGGGGACGCTCATGGCTCACACTCGACGCGCCGGCCTGCTCGCGGCGGCGCTGATCACGATCGCGGCCTGCACCGGCGCCGCACCGCCGGCGGAGGGAGCGGCGCAGGCCGGGCCGCGCCTGACCGACCCGCGGCCCTGCCCTGAACTCACCGACGTCACCTGCTCCGACCTGGTGGTGCCGCTCGACCGGAGCGGCAAACAGCCCGGCACCCTGAAACTCCAGGTGGCGACCGGCAACAACACCGACGCACCGCGCGGAGTGCTCCTGCTCCTGACCGGTGGTCCCGGGCAGCCGGGTGTGGAGTTCTACAAGTCGATGGCCGAGCGGCTGCCCAAGGCCGTCAAGGACTACCGGCTCGTGATGATCGACCAGCGCGGCACGGGCGGCACGGCCGTCGACTGCCCGACGCTGCAGAAGGAAGTCGGCGGCAGCGACACCACCCCGCCGAGCCGCGCCGCCGTCGACGAGTGCGCCCAACTCCTCGGCAAGAACCGGAACTTCTACCGTACGGCCGACACCGTCGCCGACTTCGAGGATCTGCGCCGCGCCCTGAAGGTGCCGTCGATGACCCTGGACGGCGTCTCGTACGGGACGTTCACGGCGGCGCAGTACGGGCTGACGTACCCGCGGCACACCAAGCGGCTCGTCCTCGACTCGGTCGTGCCGAGCGACGGGGCCGGCGCGCTGTACGAGGACTCGCTGCACCACGCCCGTACGGTGCTGCGGACCGCCTGCAAGGAACAGGCCTGCGGATTCGACCCGGCGAAGGATCTGGCGGAGGTCGTGCGCAGGGACGACAACGGGGTGCCGGTCTTCGGCATGCTCGTCGTCGCCAGCATCATCGACCCGAAGCTGAACAACCCCAACTTCCGGATCCTGGACGCCATCCACAGCGCGGCGGGCGGTGACACGGCCCATCTGAACGGCCTGGTCGCCGGCTTCAACGACCCCAGCGGAACCCCGCCGGCCAAGTTCAGCGCGGGGCTGCACGCGGCCACGCTGTGCGCGGACACCCGCTTCCCGTGGGGCGGCGCCTCGGCTCCCGTGGCGGGCAGGGAACAGGCGCTGCGCAAGGCCGTCCAGGGCATCAAGCCCTCGTACACCTGGCCGTTCGAACGGAAGACGGCCGGTGAGCAGGGCATTCCGCAGACGTGTCTGCCCTGGCCGCGCTCGGTGCCCAACCCGGCGCCGCCGCACACGAAGCTGACGATGCCGGTGCTGCTGCTTCACGGCGACCGCGATCTGTCCACGCCGGTCGTCTGGGCCGAGGAGCTGGCGGCGAAGACGCCCAAGGGCGAACTGGCCGTGATCGAGGGCGCGGGGCATTCGGTGCAGCGGCGCAGCGATGCCGGGGCGCGGGCCGCGGAGGCGTTCCTGCTGCGGTGACGGAGCCGTTCCTGCCGCGTCAGGGGGACGCGGCAGGTGCGAGGGGGACGGGGGAGCGGGGTGCGCACGGGGGCGCGCCCCGCTCAGGCGTTCAGCCCCGCCGCAGCCACATCCCCGCCTGGTACGGCCGCAGTGTCCCCGAGGTCGGAGTGCCGGACGCCTGCGGGTAGTTGGTGAGCAGCTGCAGCCAGCCACCGCCGTCGAGGACGCCGGGACGGTCCCACGGCACCGGCGTACCCGAGAAGTTGGCGACGACGAGCAGCTCGTCGGCGCCATGGCGGCGGACATACGACCACACGCGGGGATCGGCCGGATCCAGGTCCGTGTAGTCGCCGTGCACGAGGACGTCGAGCTCCTTGCGCAGCGCGATCAGGCGCTTGTACGTGTGGAAGACGGAGTCCTCGTCCTTGACGGCCGAAGCCGCGTTCAGCGCACCGGAGTTGCCGGCCGGACGCAGCCAGGGCGTGCCCGTGGTGAAGCCGCCGTTGACGGTGTCGTCCCACTGCATGGGCGTCCGGCCGTTGTCCCGGGACTTCGCGGCGAGCACGTCGAGGATCCGCGCCTCGGGTACGCCGGCCGCGATCCGCTCCTCGTACAGGTTGAGCGACTCCACGTCCCGGTAGTCGCCGATCGAGCGGTAGCCCGGATTCGTCATGCCGAACTCCTCGCCCTGATAGACGTACGGAGTGCCCTGCATGCCGTGCAGCACCATGGCCAGCATCTTCGCGCTCGGCCCGTGCAGCTCGCCGTCGTCGCCGAAGCGGGACACGATGCGCGGCTGGTCGTGGTTGCACCAGAACAGAGCGTTCCACGCCCGGCCGTGCATCCCCTGCTGCCAGTGCGCGAAAAGCCGCTTCAGCTCGACGAGGTCGGGCGGCGCGACCGTCCACTTGTCGCCGCCCGGGTAATCCACCTTCAGGTGATGGAAGTTGAACGTCATCGACAGCTCGCGGCCCGAGGCGTCCGCGTACTGCCGGCAGTGCTCCAGGGTCGTCGAGGACATCTCGCCGACGCTCATCAAGCCGTAGGGGCGCAGCGCCTTGCCGCTGAGTTCCTGGAGATACGCGTGGACCTCGGGGCCGTCCGTGTAGAACTCGCGGCCGTCCGTGTCCGGGGCGTCCGGCAGCCCCTGCGTCTTCGAGATCAGGTTGACCACATCGAGCCTGACCCCGTCCACGCCTTTGCGGGCCCAGAAGTGGATGACGTCCCGGACTGCCGAACGCACCCTGGGATTCGCCCAGTTGATATCGGCCTGCTCGGGCGCGAACAGGTGCAGGTAGTACTCGCCCGAACCCGGCTCGTAAGTCCATGCGCTGCCACCGAACTTCGAGCGCCAGTTGTTCGGCGGACCGCCGTCGGGGGCGGGCGCGCGCCAGATGTAGAAGTCGCGGTAGGGGCCTTCGGGGTCCTGTACGGCCGCGCGGAACCACGGGTGCTCGGTGGAGGTGTGGTTGAACACCATGTCCATCACGAGCTTCATCCCGCGCGCGTGCAGTGCGGTGACCAGATCGTCGAAGTCGGCCATCGAGCCGTACGCCGGGTCGATGGCGCAGTAGTCGGCGACGTCGTAGCCGTTGTCGACCTGAGGGGAGCGGTAGACCGGGGTCAGCCAGACCGCATCGACGCCGAGCTCGGCCAGGTGGCCGAGGCGGCGGATCACTCCGCGCAGATCGCCCGTGCCCGAACCGGTCGTGTCCTGGAAGGACTTGGGATAGATCTGGTAGACGGTGCCGGTCTGCCACCAAGGCGTCGGTGCGGTGCTCATGCGTCGGCCTCCGCGAGGGCCTCGCGGGCGGCGGCACGGCGCGAGAACACGATCACCAGGGCGAGGGCTACGGCGATGGCGACGGCCATCGCGAGGGCGTACACGACCCAGTACTCGGGCTTGATCGAGAGGATGCCCGGCAGCCCGCCGACACCGATGCCGTTGGCCATCACTCCCGCGATCCCGCAGATCAGGGCCGCGGACGCCGAGCCGATCATGGCGGCCAGCATCGGGTACTTGAAGCGCAGATTCAGTCCGTACATCGCGGGCTCGGTGACACCGAGATACGCGGAGATCGCGGCCGGGACGGCGAGTTCACGGGTCTTGCCGCGCTTCGCCACGATGATCATGCCGACCACGGCGGAGGCCTGGGCGATGTTGGAGAGCGCGATCAGCGGCCAGATCGGAGTGCCGCCGATGTCCTGCATCAGCTGCAGGTCCACCGCGTTGGTGGTGTGGTGGATGCCGGTGATGACCAGGGGCGCGTAGAAGAAGCCGAAGACCACCGCGCCGACGGGCGCGAAACCGCCGGTCAGCATCGCCTTCGCGCCGTTGCCGACGAGGTCGCCCAGCTCGCGGCCGAGCGGGCCGAGCACGACATGGGCGAGCAGCACCGTGGAGACGAGCGCCACGAACGGGACGACCACCTGGTAGAGCGCGTTCGGCACGATCTTCTTCAGCCTGAGCTCGATGAAGGCGAGGGCGAGACCGGCGAGCACGGCCGGGATGACCTGCGCCTGATACCCCACCATCGGGATCTCGGCGAAGCCGAAGTCCCAGACCTTCGGGGTGTCCGTGCCGATCGCGTACGCGTTCATCAGCTGCGGCGAGACGAGCGTGATGCCGAGGACGATGCCGAGGATCTCGGTGCCGCCCATCTTCTTCACGGTGGCCCAGCAGACGCCGACGGGCAGGAAGTGGAAGATGGCCTCGCCGAGCAGCCACAGGAAGTCGTACGTGCCCTGCCAGAACTGGCTCGACTCGGCGAGCGTCCGATCGCCGAACTTGATGTCGCCGATGACATTGCGGGCGCCGAGAATCAGACCGCCGGTGATGATCGCGAACAGCAGCGGCACGAAGATCTCGGCCAGATGCGAGATGCCGCGCTCCCACCACGCCATGTTGGCGCGCGCCGCCTTCTTCGCCTCGTCCTTCGAACCGGCGGCCTGCGCACCGAGCAGCGCCGTGAGCTCCTTGTGGAACTCCTCGACCTCGCTGCCGATGACCACCTGGAACTGGCCGCCCTGCGCGAACGAGCCCTTGACGGCCGGCAGTTGACTGATCTTCTGCGTGTCGGGCAGCGAGGGGTCGTCCAGGACGAACCGGAGCCGGGTCAGACAGTGGCTGACGGTGGCGACATTGCCGGCGCCACCGACAAGATCCACCAACTCCCTCATCTGCGTGGTGATGTCACCGCTGCCGTGTACTGCGGCGCCCTGCTCCGTGACGGTCATTCTCGGCACCCTTGTTCTCGTTCATGGCTGTATGGGGTGTCAGCCCGAGACAAGCCTCAAGTCGGGGACGCGTAAGAACGTGGTGCCGTTGGTCGTCGAGGGAGGGGACTTTCGGTCCGGATGCGGCGGGAACCCGGGGACGCCTGTGGAAAGCCGTCGGTACGGTGCCGGGCATGGGCCTGTATCCGGAGATCGAACCTATGACCACGGCATGCTCTACGTCGGCGACGCCAACGAGATCTACTGGGAGGCCTGCGGAAACCCCTCGGGCAAACCGGCCGTCGTGCTGCACGGCGGCCCCGGCTCCGGCTGCGGTCCGCGTCCCCGCCGCTTCTTCGACCCCGCCGCGTACCGCATCGTGCTGCTCGACCAGCGCGGCTGCGGACGCTCACGGCCGCACGCGAGCGACCCCGCCACCGATCTCTCGGTCAATACGACGGCCCATCTGATCGCCGACCTGGAGCTGCTGCGCGAGCATCTGGGGATCGAACAGTGGCTGGTGTGGGGTGCCTCCTGGGGATCGGTGCTCGGCCTGCGCTATGCCGAGCTGCACCCCGACCGGGTCTCCGAGATGGTCCTGACCTGTCTGGCCATGGGCACGCAGGTCGAGGTGGACCTGCTCACGCGAGGGCTGGGGCGGATCTTCCCCGAGGCGTGGGAAGCGTTCATGGACGGCGTACCCGACCCCGACCCGGCCACCGGCTACGCGCGGCTCCTCGCCTCGGAGGACGCCGCGATACGGGAGCGGGCGGCCCGCGCCTGGTGCGACTGGGAGACGGCGACGATCCCGGCGCCCCCCGCGCTCCATGGAGCGCTACGAGGACGCGCGCTTCCGGATGGCCTTCGCCCGGATCATCACGCACTACTGGAGCCAGGGCCACTTCCTCGGCGAGGACGGCGTGATCCTGCGCGAGGCCGGCGCACTCAAGGGCATCCCGGCGGCGCTCGTCCAGGGCGGCCTGGACTTCGGCAACCTCGTGGGCACCCCTTGGCGCCTGGCGGCGGCCTGGCCGGACGCGGAACTGACCATGGTGGACGAGGTGGGGCACACCGCGGACGGCGGCGTGGGGGATCTGCTGGTGAGGGCTACGGACCGGTTCGCGGCGGGGGATCGGGATGCGGGTTCGGGGCGGTAGGCGGTGGCGGGGTGGGTGGGGTGCGTGGGGTGCGTGGGGTGCGGGCTTGAGGGTGTCCGTGTGGCTTCGGAGTGATGGCGCGGCCTCGGGGTGGGGCCGAGGCCACTTCGGGGGGATGGCGGGCGTGTGGGGGCGAGGTGTCGGGGGTGCAGGGGGCGGAGCCCCCGCCGGGCCCGGCGGGGCGGTGCCAGACGCGAGCGTCTGGGCTCGGCTCCGCCGTCACGGTGGGGGAGAGTTCGGCGCAGCCTTCACGGCGGCGGGTGCGCCGAGCGCTCACGTCCAGGGTCGGCGCAGCCCTCGCGGTGGCGGAGAGCTTGGCGCAGCCGTCACGTGGCGGGCGGCTCGGCAGAGCCGTCGCGGGGGCGGGCGGCTTGGCAGAGCCGTCGCAGGGGCGGGCGGCTTGGCAGAGCCGTCGCAGGGTCGGCATACGTCAGGGGGTCCACGTCATCCGGATGTCCGGCTCGCTCTCCTCGTTGCGCGAGCCGTCCGTACGCTCCCGTTCCACGAAGCCATGGCGGGCGTAGAAGCGGCGGGCGGGCTCGTTGACCTGGAAGGTCCACAGCGAAAGGCCGGTCGGGCGGCGGGACTTGGCGAGGGTGACGAGCCGGTCGCCCAGACCCCGGCCGCGCCACTCGGGTGCGAGATACAGCTGGTCGAGCTCCGGCCCGTCGAGGACGAGGAGCCCCACCGCGGTCCCGTCCGGAGCCGAAGCCGCCCAGGTCTCGTGCTGCGGCACGACGACATGGCGGAACCAGTCCCGTACCTCGGAGTCCGTATGCGCGCGCCGAACGCCGGGCAGCGCGGCCGCGTACGACCGCAGCCAGACTTCGGCCAGGTCCTCGGCGTCCGCCGCGCGGGCCCTGCGCAGCTCAGGGGTCACTCCGGCACGACCGCGGTGGCCGTGATCTCGACCAGCTGCCCCCGGTAGCCGAGGCTCGCCACACCGAGCAGAGTCGACGAGTGGGGACCGCCCTCGGCCCTGCTCAGGCCCGAGGCCTCGACCACCCGCCACACGTCCGCGAGCACGGCCGGGTCGCCGCTCACCACATAGACATCCGTATAGACGACCTGGGACAGATCGCTGCCGATGTCCCGCAGCTGGGCCTCGAGATTGGCGAGCACCTGCTCGGTCTGGCGTACCGGATCATCCGGACCGACCAGCTGTCCGTCCGCGTCGAGCGGGACGGAACCGGCCAGGAACGCCAGCCGCGTACCGGCCTCGACGATCGACGCATGGGAATACGTGGGCGGCTTGAGCAGACCTGCGGCGGCGACCTTGCGCTGGATGATGACTGCCTCCAAGGGAACACGTGCCAAGTGGCCGCGCGCCGCGACTGTGCGGATGCTGGACAAAGCGGCCGCGCTCATCCTCACGCCAGGCCGCGGCTCGCGCATCCGAATATCCCGCGCGGCCGACGGCGTCCCAGTAGTCCAGGAATGTTCCGCTCGCCTACGGAGTTGCCGATCATCATGAAGGCCATTGCACTCGAAAAGTACGGTTCCCCCGACGACCTGCGTCTCGTCGACCTCCCCGACCCCAAGGTCGCACCCGGTGAGGTGCTGATCCGGGTGAAGGCCGCCGCGGTCAACCCGGTCGACTGGAAGCTCGCCGCCGGCTACCTCGACCCGATCATGGAGGTCCGCTTCCCGCTCATCTCCGGCTGGGATGTCGCCGGTGTCGTGGAGCAGGTGGGTCTCGACGCCACGGAGTTCGCCGTCGGCGACGAGGTGTTCGGCTACGCACGCAAGGACTGGACGCAGAACGGCACCTACGCCGAGCTCGTCTCCGCCCCCGTACGCACCCTCGCCAAGAAGCCCGCGGCGCTGACCTGGGAGCAGGCGGCCGGGGTGCCGCTGGCCGGGCTCACCGCGTATCAGTCGCTCAAGCGGCTGGGTGTGGCCGCGGGCGAGACCGTGCTGATCCATGCCGCCGCCGGCGGTGTGGGCTCGCTCGGTGTGCAGATCGCGGTCGCGCTGGGGGCGAAGGTCATCGGTACGGCCAGTGAGCGCAACCACGCGTATCTGCGGGAACTGGGCGCCGAGCCGGTCACGTACGGCGACGGACTCGTCGAGCGCGTACGGGAGTTGGCACCGGACGGTGTCGACGCCGTGCTCGACTTCGTGGGCGAGGGCGCGGTGGCGCAGTCGCTGCCGCTGCTCAAGCAGCCGGGCCGGGTCGCGTCGATCGCGGACGGCCAGGGCGCGCTGGAGGCCGGTGGCCACTATGTGTGGGTGCGGCCGTCGGCCGAGGACCTCACCGCGCTCGCCGAACTCGCGGACGCGGGCAAGCTGACCGTCCATGTGGACAAGGCCTTCCCGCTGGCAGAGGCCGCGGAGGCCTGGCGGCTCAGCCAGGAGGGGCGGACGCGGGGGAAGATCGTGCTGACGGTCTGATTCCCCTCGTCGCTGCGGTGTCCTGACTGCTCGTCATCGCTCTGGAGGCGTCAACACCTCGTCCCCGAGGCCCAGTTGCTCCCGGAATACGGCACGGCCGGCGTCGGTCAGCTCGACCACGCGGGTCGTGCCGCGGCGTATCACCCACCCGGCGTCGAGCGCCCGCTGGAACAGGGCCGCGCCCACCGCACCCGCCAGATGCGGCCGCCGTTCCGTCCAGTCGAGGCAGGTGCGGATATGGGCGCGGCAGGAGCCGAGCGGGCGGTGGTCGTCGATGCCCATGTCCCGCAGCCAGGCCTTGCCGTCCGCGGAGAGCGACGGGCCGTAGTCCCAGGCGAGCAGCGCCCGTTCGGTCATGGCGTCGGTGATCGCCACGGCCACCGAGCCCGCGAGATGGTCGTAGCAGGAGCGGGCGTGGGCGAGCGCGCGACGGCGGCTGGCATCGCGCAGGGAACGTACGGGAGTCGTCCGCAGCGGCGCATGCGAGGCGAGCGACTCGATCATCTCCGCGGTGGCCGGGCCCGAAAGGCGCACATAGCGGTGCCTGCCCTGCCGTGCCTCCTCCAGGAGACCGCCCGCCACGAGCTGATGCAGATGCCCGGTGACGGTGGAACGGGCGACCCCGGCGTGCTGCGCCAGCTCCGTGGCGGTCCACGCCCGTCCGTCGAGCAGGGCCAGACAGATGGACGCCCGGGTGCGATCGGCGAGCAGCCCCGCGAGGGAGGCGAGGTCGGGGGCGGAGATGCTGATGGGGGTGGTCTGGGCGGGGGTGCGGTCAGGCGCGGTCTGGGCGGGGGCGGGCGCTGAGGCAGGTGCCGGGGCGGGGGCGGGTGCCGAGGCGGGTGCGGGGGCGAGCGCCGAGGTGCGGGCGGGCCCGAGCGCTGAGGCAGGTGCCGAGGTGACGGTCATGGATCGATTGTGTCCGCCCCACGGTTCGGCGGGCACCGAAACAACCCCGTCTTAGCGTCCCTCCATGACCACCACAGCGGACACCACCCCTTCCCACCTGCCGATTTCCTCCTCGGCTCCGTCATCGAGTACCGATCAGCCGATCTCCCCGTCCCGCGAGCCGATCTCCCCGTCCCACCTGGCGAACTCCCCGTCCCGCGAGCCGATCTCCCCGTCCCACCTGACGATCTCCCCGTCCATCCTGTACTTCGGCACCCCGGTGGTCCTGCTGACCACCGAGAACCCCGACGGCAGTGACAATCTGGCCCCGATCTCGTCGGCCTGGGCGCTCGGCCACACCCTCGTCCTGGGCATCGGCGCGGAGAGCCGGACCGCGGCCAACCTGGCCGAACGTCCGGAACTCGCCGTCAGCCTGCCGTCCCCGCACCAGTGGGCCGCGGTGGAACGCCTGGCTCCGCTCACCGGCGCGCACCCTGTCCCGGACGCCAAGCGCGCGGTCTACCGGCACGAGCCCGACAAGTTCGGCGCGGCCGGTCTCAGCCGGATGCCGTCCCACGTGGTGCGCCCGGCCCGGGTCGCGGAGTGCCCGCTGCACCTGGAGGCGCGGGTGCGCACCTTGCGGTCCGCCGGTCCTGAGGGCCATTTCCGGATCGCGGAGTGCGAGGTGGTACGCGTCCACGCCGACTCCACGATCGTCGTGCCCGGCACCGACCACATCGACCCGTCCCGGTGGAGCCCCCTTCTCTACAACTTCCGCCACTACTTCGGTCTCGGCCCCGAACTGGGCCACGGCTTCCGCTCCGAAACGGCAACCCGCCGGAACTGACCTCCGTCCCCGGAACTGACCTCCGTCCCCGGAACTGACCTCCATCCCCGGAACTGACCTCCATCCCCCGAACTGACCTCCGTCCCCCGAAGGGGCCTCCATCCCGCCCGCCGCCTCAGTCCCGGCGTCGGGCCCCGCCTCAGTCCCGGCCTCGGGCCCCGCCTCAGTCCCGGCGTCAGGCCCGCTTCAGTCCCGGCGTCAGGCCCCGCTCCAGGCCTCCGTTCCAGGCCCCCGCTCTAGACCTCCACCCCCGCGGCTCCCCCCGCTCAGACCCGCAGCCGCCCAAGCAGCTCGTCGTCCGCCGGATACACCGTCTCCTCGGGCAACAGCGCGGCCGCGGCGCCCAGTTCGCCTTCCCGTACGAGGGCGTGGATGGTTCGGGCCGTCGCCGTGACATCGGTGACGGACACGATCCACTCGTCCGCATAGAGCCGCGTCGCCTCGCCCGCAAGACCCAGCTGGAGCGAGCGGTACGGCAGCGCCTGGAGCCGCAGATCGCGCTCGGGATCCCACTGCACCCGCGCCGGCGCCCGCTTGAGCTCCCGCTGCCAGGAGGCCCGGTCCGCGTGCAGCCCGCGCACATAGTGCGAGAGACAGGCGTGGCGCAGCGCCCACTCGAACCCGTCCCGCCGTATCTCGATGGCGAGCACGGTCTCCTGCCCTTCCTTGGTGCCCCAGCCGCAGCGGTACATCATCCAGAGGAACGACGGCTTGACCCAGGTCATCCGCTCCCGCTTCCACGCGGCCGGAAACCGCCCGTCGCGGGCCGCGGGCAGCCCGAGCGCAGGGGAGTAGGCCTGGTAGACGGTGACGGTCTCGGCGGTGTGGCGGGCTCTGATGACATAGGGGTCGGTCCTCTGCTGCATGGGGCCAGGGTGCCGTCGGTGAGGGATCGGGGGCGAGTGAATTAGGGGTGTCGGACCGCGCGCCTTCCCGGAGAATCGGGTCGTGAGCGAGAGACCGTCGAGGACCGGACGCCTGGTGCAGGACGACCAGTTGACCGGATATTCCGTTGTCGCCAACAACACGATGAACCGTGAGCGGGTGCTGTCGGGGGTGAACAGCTACGCGCGCGAACTCGGCTTCGATCCCGGTCAGTTCCTGGCCGCGCGGGGCGGGGGCGCGGCGTGGCTCGACCTGTGCAGCGGGGAAGGGCTGGCGCTTCGGGAGGCGGCGGGCCGGGTGGCCGGCGGCACGTTCACCGGGGTGGATCTCGTCGGGCCGATGCGCCGGGCACCGCTGCCCCCAGGGCTCGAACTCGTCACCGCCGATCTCGCCGACTGGGCTCCACCTCCGGGCCGGTGCTACGACCTCATCACCTGTGTCCATGGGCTGCACTACATCGGCGACCGGCTCGGCCTGCTCGCCCGGATCGCCACCTGGCTGACCGCCGACGGGCTCTTCGTCGCGCATTTCGATCCCTTCACTGTGCGGGTGGGCGATGACCTGGCTGTGCGGGTGGGTGAGGACGGGAGTGTGCGGGTGGATGAGCAGGTGACTGCGCGGGTGGATGAGGACGAAGAGTCCTCAGCGGTGGTGCTCGCGGCGCTGAGGGAGGCGGGCTTCGCCTACTCCGCCCGGAACCATCGCCTGACCCTCCGCGGCGGCCGCCCCCTGGACCTCCCTCTCCGGTACCTGGGCGCAGACCCCGAGGCCGGCCCCAACTACACGGGCCAGCCAGGCGTCGCGGCGCACTATGCGCTCCGGGGCGAGCGGTGAGCTCAGGCCTCCACGGGTATGTCGAGGGACGTCCCGTACAGGCGTGAGACCCGCAGCCGGATCACCACGCGCTGCTCGTCCACCAGCTGCTCCAGGAAGCCCAGTTCATCGTCCGGATCGCTGAACCCCGGGGTGAGGGAGAGCAGTTCGCGGCCCACGGCGTCGCCAGGGGTCATGGTCGGGCCGGAGACCTCGGCCTCGCCCTCGGCCACCGCGAACGACCAGTTGCCGGGGCCCGAGACATGGAGGGCGGCGTGCGGGTCGGCTTGTATCTGGCGCACCTTGAGCCGGCCGGCCGTCGTGGAGATCCGCAGGATTCTCTCCTGCGGGTCCCAGTGGTGCAGGACCGTGGACAGGTGCGGGTGTCCCGTGCGGCGCACCGTCGCGAGGACGGAGAACTGCTGGGCGCCGAGGAGTTCGGACAGCTCGGCATCGCTCAGGACGCGGGGAGCCGGACCGGAGGCGGGCTTGCGGGATGCGGTGGCCGTGCCGGCGTTGGCGGTGGCAGTGGCCTCGGCGGACGCAGCGGCAGTGGTGTCGACGGCGGCGGCGGTGGAGGCGGAGGTGGTGGCGTGGCTGGACATGGCAGGGCTCCTTCAGGTTCAAGGGGGAGATAAGAGGCGAGAAACGGGAGGTGAGCAGGCCGCGGGCGGTCAGACCCCCACGTGGACCGGTGCGGTGACGGCCTCGGACGGTGTCGGAGCGGCAGCCTTGCGCACCACGGCGTACGCGATCACGAATGCTGCCACGAGCAGCCCTGCTCCGATCCCGAAGGCCAGGTGGTAACCGCTGGTGAGAGCCGCGGCCTCGGAGGCACCGTCCGCGAGCTGTGACTCCGTACGGGAGGCCGCGAGGGTGGACAGCACCGCCACGCCCAGCGCCATGCCGATCTGCTGCGTGGTGTTGAAGACTCCGGATGCCAGACCCGCGTCGGACTCGCTCGCTCCCGACATGCCGAGCGAGGTGAGCGCCGGCAGTGCGAGCCCGAAACCGGCCGCGAGCAGCATCACGGGAAGGAGGTCCACGGCGTAGTGGGAACGCTCCGGGAGCCGGGTGAGCAGCAGGAGCATGGCTATCAGGAGCGTCAACCCGGCGAGCAGCACCCGCCGTTCACCGAAGCGCGCATTCAGCCGGGCGGAGATGCCGAGCGAGACCGCGCCGATCACCACAGCCGCGGGCAGCATCGCGAGACCGGTCTCGGCGGCTCCGTATCCCCGCACCTGCTGGAGGTAGAGCGCGACCAGGACCTGGAAGGAGAACAGCGCCGCCACCATCAGGATCTGCACGAGATTCGCGCCGGTCACCTGGCGGGAACGGAAGATCCGCAGCGGCACGAGCGGAGTGCGGGCCTTCGTCTGACGGATGACGAAAGCGGCGAGCAGGGACGCTGCAAGGGCGCCGAGGCCGAGAGTGTGGGCGGAGGTCCAGCCGTACGACTCCACCTTGACGACCGTGTAGATGCCGAGCATCAGACCCGTCGTGACCAGGAGCGCACCGAGGACGTCCGCGCCGGCGGCGAAGCCGAGTCCGCGGTCGCGGGGCAGTACGGCGGCGGCGACCACGAGCGAGGCGAGGCCGATCGGGAGGTTGATGAAGAAGATCCAGTTCCAGGTCAGGGCATCGGTGAGTACACCGCCGACCACCTGCCCGATGGACGCACCGGCCGCTCCCGTGAAGCTGAACACCGCGATGGCGCGGGCCCGTTCACGTGCCTCGGTGAACAGCGTGACCAGGATGCCGAGGCTCACCGCCGCGGCCATCGCACTGCCCACGCCCTGCAGGAAGCGGGCCGCTATGAGCAGCGCGGGGGAGGAGGCGAGGCCCGCGAGGAGCGAGGCCGCGGTGAAGACCCCGGTCCCGTACAGGAACATCCGGCGGCGGCCGAGCAGGTCGCCGAGCCGGCCCGCAAGCAGGAGGAGGGAGCCGAAGGCGATCAGATACGCGTTCACCACCCAGCTCAGCCCGGCCGGGGTGAAGCCCAGGTCGTGCTGGATGGCGGGCATCGCCACCGTCACGATCGAACCGTCGAGCACGATCATCAGCGTCCCGGTCGCCACCACGGCGAGCGAGAGCTGCTTCGTCCTTGCTGAAAGAGCGTGGGAAACACGCGAGTTGAGAGACATGACGCACTCCGGTCGTCGGCTTGGTCGCTGGCGTTGAAACGACCGTAGCAGATAGTTCCGTTGCAGACGATCCCTTTCGGATCGGAATCTCGGTTATGCTGTGGCCATGACTGCGATGTCACCGCCCACGCGTACCGAGCCGGACCTCTCCTACCTGCTCGATTACGGCGGACATGCGCTGCGCGCCCGTATGGCGGCGGCCCTCGCCGAGATCGGCATCACGGCCCGGATGCACTGCGTCCTGGTCCACGCGGTCGGCCAGGAGCGCACCCAGGCGCAGCTGGCCGAGATCGGCGACATGGACAAGACGACGATGGTCGTCACGGTCGACGCCCTGGAGAAGGCGGGTCTGGCCGAGCGACGCCAGTCGAGCACCGACCGCAGGGCCCGGATCATCCATGTCACGGAAGAGGGCGCCCGGGTCGCCGAGCAGAGTCAGCGGATCGTGGACTCGGTGCACAAGGAGGCGCTGGCCGAGGTGCCCGACGACGAGCGGGAGATCTTTCTGCGGGCGCTGAAGCGGCTGGTCGGCAGCCATCGCGCGACTCCCGCGGAGGCCGCGCTCAACAAGGTGGTCCGCAGAGCGAGGCAGCGTTCGTGAGCGAGGGGCAGGCAGGCGTGGTGGCGGGGGAGTAGGCAGGAAGCGGGGCGCAGGTGCGGACAGGGGCAGTCACGGACGAACGTTTCCCCTCCTATGTGGCCGAACAGCTCGCCGTGCTGCCCGGCGTCCAGGCCGTGACGCTCGGCGGCTCGCGCGCCCAGGGCACGCACACACCGCAGAGCGACTGGGACTTCGCGCTCTACTACCGCGGCACGTTCGACCCCGATGAGCTGCGCTCCGTGGGCTGGCCCGGGCAGGTGTCCGAGCTGGGCGGCTGGGGCGGCGGGGTGTTCAACGGGGGCGCGTGGCTCACCGTCGACGGCCGCTCCGTGGACGTGCACTACCGCGATCTGGACGTCGTCGAGCACGAGCTGGCCGAGGCGCGCGCCGGCCGCTTCCGCTGGGAGCCGCTGATGTTCCATCTCGCGGGCATCCCCAGCTACTTGGTCGTCTCCGAGCTCGCCGTCAACAAGGTCCTGTACGGCGAACTCCCGCGCCCCGCGTACCCGTCGGAGCTGCGCCGGCACGCGCCCGGCGTCTGGCGCGAGCGTGCGGCCATGACCCTCGGCTACGCGAAGGGGAACTTCGCGCCACGCGCCCAGGCGGCCGAGGTGGCGGGCGCGCTCGTCACGGCGGCGATGTACACCGCGCATGCGGTGCTCGCCGGGCGCGGCGAGTGGGTCACCAATGAGAAGAGGCTCCTGGACCGGGCCGGTCTGCGCGCGATCGATGCCGTCGTGGCGGGAGTCCGGCCGGATGCGGAGGTACTCGCGCACACGGTGGCCGAGGCCGAGGCGCTGTTCGCGGCGGTGTGAGTACCGGCGTCTGTGCGTGGCACACCCTCCGCGTGCAGACGCCAACCTCCCGCACGGCGAACGATGTTGACACCGCGCAGCCGTCCAGGTCAGAGTCCCGCGAATGGAACCGAGGGACCTGACTCCGGCCGAAGCGCGCGTATGGGCGGCGTTCCCGCGTGGGACGGCGCTGGACTTCCGTACCGCCGAGGACGAGGACATCACCCTCGGCGCGGGCTGGGGCCCCGACCGCACGCTGCGGGCGGAGGTGCTCACGGCGCTGCTGCTCGACGGGCCGCGGGAATCCGGGGAGATCCCGGCCCTGCGGATCGCGGGAGCGCGCATCACAGGACAGCTCGCGCTCCTGTACGGGCAGGTCGAGTGCACGGTCAGCCTGCTCGGCTGCCACCTCGACAGTGAGCCGCTGCTCTTCGGGGCGCGAATGCGCCGGGTGTATCTGGGGGAGTGTGTGCTCCCGGGCCTGGCCGCCGGTGCGGCGGTGTTCGACGGCGATCTGTCGCTGGTGAACGCCAAGGTCGGCCGCGCCGTCTCACTCACCGGGGCGCAGATCGGCGGATCGCTGACGCTGGACGGCGCGGTACTGGGGGCGGATGGCGGTACCGGCACGGTGCCGGGGGCGGATGGCGGTTCCGACACGGAAGCCGGCCGCACCGGCCCGGTCCTCGAGCTGAGCCGCGCCAACATCGCGGGTGCCCTGTCGGCCCGTTCCCTCGTCGCACACGGCGAAGGCCGCCTCGAGTCGCTGACGACGGGCGGCGAGATACGCCTCGACACCGCACAGTTCATACGCCCCGGCGAGATGGCGCTGCGCGCGGCAGGACTCCAGGTCGGCACGTTCCTGAGCGCGGTGGGCATGGTCGCCCGGGGTGAAGTCCGGCTCTACGGGACCACCGTGGGCTCCACGCTCAATCTCTCGGACGCGCGGCTCGACAACCCCGCGGACACGGCCCTGCACGCCTCGAATCTCGCAGTGGGCTCGGACCTCAAGGCGACCGGCATGACGGCACACGGCCGCATCAACCTCCGCGGTGCGCGCATCCCCGGCCAACTGAACCTGACCGGGGCCACCTTGAGGCACCCCGGCAACACGGCCCTGCGGGCATCCGGCATGGTGGTCGGCGAGCTGTGGCTCCGCGGAGCCACCCCCATCGAGGGCGCGGTCGTGCTGCGCCGCTCCCAGATCGACCTGCTGCACGCCGAACCGGAGGTCTGGCCCGATCAGGTCCGTCTGGACGGCCTCACCTACACCGCCCTCGCCCCGCACGAACCGGCCGCGCGCCGGCTCCCGCTCCTGGCCCGCGACACCGACGGCTATGTCCCCTTCTCGTACGAGCAACTCGCCCTCTCCTACCGCGGCCTCGGCGACGACGACGCGGCGCGCACCGTCCAGCTCGCCAAGCAGCGCCGCCATCGCGCCACCCTGCCGCCGTACGCGAAGGCCTGGGGGTACCTCCAGGACGTGACCGTCGGCTACGGCTTCCGTCCGGTGCGCGCCGCCGGATCGCTGCTCTCGCTGCTGCTCATCGGCTGGATCGCGTACGGGATACGGGAGCCACGCGCCGTGAAGCCGGAGGAAGCCCCGGATTTCTCGCCGTTCTTCTTCACCCTCGACCTGCTGCTGCCCATCGTCGACCTCGGTCAGGAGAAGGCCTACACGCCCGAGGGGCTGCTGCAGAAGCTGGCGTATGTGCTGATCCTCGCGGGATGGGTGCTTGCGACGACGGTCGCGGCGGGGGTGACGCGGACGATCAGCCGGCAGTGAAGGGGTGAGTCGGGCGCCTATGGCGGGCGGGCGAGTGGCCGCCCGCGGTGGGCGCCCGCATAATCCGCATATGGCCGCTGCCGCCGATTTCGCCTCGCTCCGCACCGGCACCGCCGCCGGCCGCTGGGTGCTCCTCACCACCGTGCTCGGATCGACGATGGTGCTGCTCGACTCGACCGTGGTGAACGTGGCGCTGCGCAGGATCGGCGACGATCTCGACACCGATCTGGCGGCCCTGCAGTGGACCGTCAACGCCTACATGCTGGCGCTCGCCGGACTGATCCTGCTCGGCGGGGCGCTGGGTGACCGGTTCGGGCGGCGCAAGGTCTTCGTCATCGGCGTCGTGTGGTTCGCGGCCGCCTCGCTGCTGTGCGGTCTGGCGGCCAACGCCGAAGTGCTGATCGCGGCACGCGCCCTGCAAGGTGTGGGCGGTGCGCTCCTGACCCCGGGTTCGCTCGCGCTGATCCAGGCCTCGTTCCACCCGGACGACCGGGCCGCCGCGGTCGGGCTGTGGTCGGGGCTCGGCGGTGTCGGTGCCGCGGTCGGGCCGTTCCTCGGCGGCTGGCTCGTGGACGGGCCCGGCTGGCGGTGGGTGTTCCTGCTCAATGTGCCGCTGGCCGCGCTCTGCGTCCCGGTCGCGCTGCGCCATGTGCCCGAGTCCAGGGATGAGCAGGCGCACGGCCGCTTCGACATCCCCGGCGCGGTGCTCGGCGCCCTCGCGCTCGCCTTCCTCACGTACGCCCTGATCGCGGCGCCCGACAGCGGGGCCTCCGCCGTGGTCGTCGGATCGGCCGTCGCGGGCGTCGTCGCGACCGCGGCGTTCCTCTACGTCGAACGGCACAGCCGCGAACCGATGATGCCGCTCTCGGTCTTCGCGTCCCGCCAGTTCAGCGCGGTCAATCTGGTGACCCTGTGCGTGTACGGAGCGTTCGGCGGCTTCTTCTTCCTCTCCGCGCTCCAACTCCAGGTCGTCACGGGCTACTCGGCGCTCGCCGCAGGCACGGCACTGCTGCCGACCACGATCCTGATGCTGTTCTTCTCGGCCCGCTCAGGGGCCATCGGCCAGCGGATCGGTCCACGGCTTCCGCTCACCGTGGGCCCGCTGCTGTGTGCGGCGGGCATGCTCCTGATGATGCGGGCGGGTCCCGGTGCCTCGTACTGGCTCGATGTGCTGCCGGCCGTTCTGGTGCTCGGGCTCGGCATGGTCACGCTGGTCGCTCCGCTGACCGCGACCGTCCTTGCCTCGGTCGACCAGTCCCGTGCGGGCCTTGCCAGCGGGATCAACAACGCGGCGGCCCGGGCGGCCGGCCTGATCGCGGTGGCCGCGCTGCCGCTGCTCGTGGGGATGAGCCCCGAGGCGTATCGCTCGGCGGCCGAGTTCAACAGCGCCTTCCGGCTTGCGATGCCGCTGTGCGCGGGGCTGCTCGCGGCGGGTGCGCTCATCGCCTGGCTGACGGTCCGCAACCCCGCCCCGGAGAAGGGCGAGCGGGAACCGTGCCACCCGGAGTGCCACACGCACTGTGTGCTGGACGCTCCGCCGCTGGAAAGCGGGGGCTCGACTGATGCTTCAAGGAGTGAAGGTGGTGCGCGTGGTGCCTCAAGCAGTGAGGGTCGTGCGAGCGGTGCCTCAAGCAGCGAAGGTGGTGAGCGTGGTGCCGCACCTGGCGGTGCTTCCACCGGCGGCGGCACCGATCAACGGTGACCTCGCCGCCTTGTACGCCATGGCTCAGGCGGCGAACGCGACGATCGACTGACCGCGCGCAGGCCCCGTCGGCAGCGGGCCCTCGGGCTGCGAGGGGATCAGGGTGAGCAGCGGTCGGTGCGGCGGGACGATCTCCCCGCCCGGCAGCAGCTCCCCGGTGTCGTCGAACACGATCGTGCCGTTGCACAAGCGGCTCCAGCCCTGCTCGGGGTGGGAGGCGACGACGCGTGCGGCTTCGCGGTCGGGGCGGTCGGCGGTGGGGCACGAAGGCTGGTGAGTGCACATGATCTGGCTCCGTCTTCTGGAATGGTGATGCTCCGAGTTCCTCTTCAACTGTCTGTCTCTGTGCTGCTGTTGAGCTTCTGTCTTGCCGTTGACCTGATGATGGGCTTCGAACGTCCCGTTCTTGTCACCACTACAGACCGGCCGGGCAACGACAATTCATCGGTCTTCTGACGAACTGCTTCCATTCTGGCAGCCACCACTGACAGTGGATCTTGACTGGGGGGTGGTCCGGCAGGGCTCATACGTGTGCCGTCCCGCCGCCCTCCGCCATCGCCCGCGCGATCCGCCGGTTCGTCTCGGCCCACACCCCGGCCTCCACCTTGGGCAGCACATCGCCCCACAGCGTCAGACAGCTCCCGCGCAGCTGCATCATTCCCTCGGGCCGTCCGATCAGGAACATGTGCAAGTGGGCCCAGCCGTCACCCCACTTGTTCACGTGCACCCGCGAGATCCCCTCGACGGACTTCACGGCCCGCTCGGCCCGCTGGAGCATTCCGCCCAGCTCGGCGGCCCGTTCGGCCGGCAGATCGTGCAGGTCGTAGTGCCCGCGCGGCTGCAGCAGCACCATGGCGGGCAGGGACTCGGGCTCGGCGAATCCGGTGAGCCGCCAGTGCTCGTCCGTCCAGAGGAACTCCTCGTCGGACTTCCGGCAGGTCCCGCACTCATGGGCCCCGGCTTCACCATGGCGCGCGGGCTCGGGCAGCACCGGCTCCTCGAGCACCTTGACCCTCAAGTCCCCTTCGAACGGGAAGATCTCCCCCATGGGGATGCCCTCGGCGGGGAGCGGGATCTGCTTGCCTATGGGCAGGTTGCGGACGTAGGCGCTGGGCTGAAGGTTCATGATCGGGAGTCTCGCACGGCGAGGGTGCGCGAATAACCCGTCGAATTGCGCACCTTGTCGTTGCTACCTTGCCCACGTGGCGAAACTCAATCAGATCATCGCAGTGGAGAAGGGCGTCAAGTCCAAGTCCCATCAGGACCTGACCGCGGCGCATCACGGGCTGCAGAAGCCGGCGTTGCTGTCCGGTATTGCCCGTACGTACCAGCCCAAGGACGAGGAGGGCGAGCAGCTGCCGCCCGAGTCGACCCGGGTGCAGCTGCAGGCCGAGGAGGTGCTGCGGGACACCGCGGCGACGCTGACCCGGCTCTTCGACGTGACCGCCACCAAGGACTGGGCCAACTGCACCGCCAAGGCCGATGTCACCGTCGACGGACGGGTGTTGATCGCCGGCGTACCCGTCTCCTATCTGCTCTTCCTCGAGAAGCAGCTCACCGACCTCAACACCTTCATACGGAAGCTGCCGGTGCTCGACGCCGCGGAGTCCTGGGTGCGTGACCCGTCCACCGACGCCTGGAAGACGGAGCCCGTCCGCACGGTGCGGACGAAGAAGGTGCCGCGCAACCATGTGAAGGCCGAGGCGACGGAGAAGCACCCGGCGCAGGTCGAGGTCTACTACGAGGACATTCCGGTGGGCTACTGGACCACCGTCAAGTTCTCCGGTGCACTGCCCGCCCAGCGCGTGAACGAACTCCTGCAGCGCGTCGAGAAGTTGCAGCAGGCCGTGAAGTTCGCGCGCGAGGAAGCGAACGGCGTGGAGGTCACCGACCAGCGGGTCGGCGAGGCCTTCTTCGGCTACCTGTTCGGGTAGCCTCGACATCTCCCAGGCCGTGGAAAACGGTCTGGGTGCGCGAGGAGCGCAAGCTGAAACTGAAGCTTGTCGTGACGACGCGGTTCCAGTGGAGGTTCAAATCCTCCCCGCGGCACAGCAAGCCCCGCCTGGTGGGGCGTTCGGGCCGCGGTAGCCCAAGTCCGGTAGAGGCAGACCGCGATCAATCTCAGACTCTTGCTCCAGATTCAGTATCCGCCGCTCATCGCCGGATCAACCGGGCCCGGGCCCGCATCGCCGAAGTGCAGGTTCAACTCCTGTCCGCGCAGCTCTCGATGCGCGGTGGTCCAAAGGTAGGACGCGACGACATCAGACTGACCCGGATCCTTCAACGTGCCGGCGTGCCGTACGAGTGGCATCCACAGGGCCCGAGGGCAGGCTACGCCCTCGGGTCCGCTCCTTTTCCGGAGCGCATTCTCGGGTCCGCTCCTTCTCGGAAGCCCTTTCCGTGCCCCGCACCCATGGACTCCTGACCCACCACCCCTCACCCTGACCCCCATGGATTCCGGTCTCGTCACCGTGCTCGTGCCCGTCGTGCTCGCAGTGATCATGTTCGGGCTCGGGATGAGCCTGAGCGTCGGGGACTTCCGGCGGGTGCGGGAGTATCCGAAGGTGGTCATCGCCGCGCTCGGCTGTCAGCTGGTCGTGCTGCCCGCCGTGTGTTTCGGGCTCGTGGTCGCCTTCGGGCTCGCTGCCGCGCCCGCCGTCGGGATGATGCTGCTCGCCGCCTCGCCCGGCGGGACGATGGCCAATCTGTACAGCCACCTCTTCGGCGGGGATGTCGCACTGAACATCACGCTCACCGCCATCAATTCCGTCCTCGCCGTGTTCACACTGCCTCTCGTGGTGAACCTCGCCGTCGGGTACTGGGATGTCTCGGGCGAGGACGGCAGCGTCGGACTGCAGTTCGGCAAGACGCTGCAGGTGTTCGCGCTGGTCCTGATCCCGGTCGCGGTGGGCATGGTCGTGCGGGCGAAGCGCCCCGGATTCGCCGAGCGTGCCGAACGGCCGGTCAAGATCCTCTGCCTGGTGATCCTGGCCGGAGTGATCGTCGCCGCGCTGCTCGCCGAGCGGTCCAACGTGGGGGAGTACCTCGCCGAAGTCGGGCCTGTGGCCGTCCTGTTCAGCTTCATCTCCCTTGCCACCGGCTACGCGGCCGCCCGAGGCGCCGGCGCCGGTCACCCGCAGGCCGTCGCGGCCTGCATGGAGATCGGGATGCACAACACCTCGCTCTCCCTCACCATCGCGCTCAGCCCCTCGCTGCTCGACAGCACCGAGATCGCCGTGCCCAGCGCCGTGTACGCGATCCTGATGTACTTCACCGCCGGTGCCGCCGGGATGCTGCTGCGCAAACTCGACGTACGTCAGACGAGCCGGCGTATCTCGCCCCGTACGCGATAGAAGCCGCCTGCCGCCGGATGCAGCGCGTCGACCACATAGCGGGCGCCGGGCTCGCGGATGTCGCGGGGGAACTGCACATTCCACGTCGGCTCATAGCCGGCGGAGGCGACATGGACGCGCAGCCGGCTGCCGTCCTGCACACACTCCACGATCACGCCGTGCGCGGGCGCGGCCGTCACCGTGGCCACCTGCGTGACCGCGGTCGCCGGGGTGTACGTGGGCGTCGCCGCCGAGTACTTGATGTCGACCGCCGTCGGCACCGAGCCCGAACGGGCCGCCGCGATCGCCGACTCGGAGGCATCCACACAGACCAGCGAGCCGTCCGTGGTGACCATGTAGAGCTTCCCGTCGAGGTACTGCATGGACAGCGCCGAGCCGCCGCCCGTGCCCAGCTTCCACAGCCGGGTGCCGTCCGCGGCGAAGCAGTACACCGAGGAGGCGTTGTCCCCCGCGAAGACATGGCGGCCGTCCGGTGAGGTCGCACACGAGTACACCGGGTCGTCGCAGCCGTAGCTCGCCTCGATCGCACCGGTGGCCTTCGAAAGCCGCTGCACCTGGCGGCGGGCCGTCCCCGCGTACACCGAGGTGTCCTCCTGCCAGCCGAACAGGACGGCGCCCTGCGTCGGCGTGTGCCACAACTCGCCCGTGCCGTCCGGCGCATAGGCCGTCACACCGCCCGCGTGGCCGTGGTAGACCGCGTCCTCGTCGGCGCGCACCATCCAGGCGTGCGCACCGCGCGACTTGCGGGACCACTGGTACTCGTCCTCGTGGTCGATCACCGTGAGGCCGCCGTCCCGGTCGGACACGTCGAGCACGCCCTCGTGGATGTCCAGCCAGAAGATGTCCACGTCGGCGGCGATGTCGTACGCGGCGAACGGGAGCTTGGACGACAGGTCGTACACCTTCCCGTCGTCGCAGCCCGCATAGATCCAGAAGTCGTCCGCCACAAGGCACTTGACCCCGTCCGGCAGCGCATAGCGGGCAAGCACCTCGCCGCTGTGGCTCAGCGTGTACACATCGCCCGCCTGGTTGCCCACCCAGCAGCGGTCCTCGTCGATATGGATGCCGAACGCGGCAGACCCGGTGCGGAAGCGCCACAGGACCGGCGCCACGCTGCGGGCCCGCGAAGGCGCCGAGGCGACCTGGCGGCGCGTCACCGCCCGTGGGGCGCGCAGCCCCTGGACCGCCGGCGCGTACCCCTTGCGTATCTTCTCGCCTATCTTCTTGGCCGCGGCGGTCTGTGCCTTCTGCACCGTCGGGAAGGTCGAGGTCTGCGTCTGGCCGCCCGCGCCGATGCGTCCATAACGCACCGAGACGACCGTCCCCTCCACGGTCACCTCGTAGAACTTGTGCGCTCCGCCGCCGTCTTGGGACAGCTCCAGATACGTACGGTCCCCCATCGCACACCTCTCCCCAGGGTCGGTCCGAGCGCCCCACCGGCGCTCGTGACCACGGAGAGAAATCTACGGGCCGCCACTGACAACCGGACCGGAGCCGTCCGCGGCCGCCCGCTGATGTCCACAGCCGTCCGCGGCACCCCGCTACCGTGACCCCATGACCACGACCGCCGCCCAGGCCCCAGCGGATCTCGTCATCACCCACTGCACCGCGCTCGTCCACGACGAGCGGGAGCAGATCGCCTTCCGCCCCGACAGCGCCTTGGTCGTACGGGAGGGAGTCATCGACGCACTGATCCCCGCTGCCGAGGCCACCGCGCTCGCGGCGCGCGAGCGGATCGACGCGCGCGGCCAGATCGCCCTGCCGGGGTTCGTCAACTGCCATACGCACGCCCCGATGGTGGCCCTGCGCGGCATCGCCGAGGACCTCCCCGTCGAGGAGTGGTTCAACGACTGGATCTGGCCGATCGAGTCCCGGCTCACCGAGCGGGATGTGACGCTGGGGGCGCGGCTCGCCTGCGCGGAGATGATCCGGGCGGGCGTGACCTGCTTCGCCGACCACTACTTCGCGATGGACGAGGTCGCCGACGTGGTCGCCGAGACCGGGATGCGCGCGCATCTCGGCTGGGCCTACTTCTCCTCGCAGGGCCCGGAAGGGCGCGAACGTTCCCTGGACTTCGCCCTGCGCCGGCAAGGCGCGGCCGACGGCCGGATCACCACCACGCTCGCCCCGCACGCCCCGTACACCGTGACCGCCGAAGATCTGGCCGCGACCGCCGCACTCGCCCGCGACCACGGCCTGCCCGTGCACCTGCACGCCGCCGAGAACCGCGCCCAGACCGACAACTCCCTTGCCCAGGAAGGGCTTACGCCCATCGAGGTACTGCACCGGGCCGGTCTGCTCGACACGGATCTGCTCATCGCGCACGGCACCGGCCTCATCGAGCGCGACTTCGAGCTGCTCGGCCGGGCGAGCGGCCGGATCGCCGTCGCGACCGCTCCCCGTGGCTATATGAAGTTCGGCTGGGACACCACCCCGGTACGCGAACTCGCCGCTCTCGGCATCCCGGTCGGCCTCGCCACCGACGGCGCCGCGTCCAACAACACCCTGGACGTATGGGAGGCGATGACGCTCACGGCCCTGGTGCAGAAGCAGACCACGGGCGACCCCCGGTGGCTCACGGCACGCCAGGCGCTGCACCACGCCACCCTGCAGAGCGCCCGCGCCCTGGGACTTGGCGGCCGGATCGGCTCGCTGGCGCCCGGCCACAGGGCCGACCTCGTCCTCGTCGACCTGTCCGGGCCGCATGCGCAGCCCGTGCACGACCTGGCGGCCACCCTGGTGCACAGCGCACGGGCCGGCGATGTGACGACCACCGTCGTCGATGGACGGGTCCTCATGCGCGACCGCGAACTGCTCACGGTCGACGTGCCCGCCACGGTCGCCGAACTCACCGACCGCCTGCCTGCCCTGACCGACCGCAGCCACGGTGAGCGCATCCAGACGTACGGCGGCTAGGGCATCCGGAGGCTCGGCACTTCATGTCCCGCCGTGCATCAACTTCGTGTCGGATACGTCACGTTGGGCACCTTCCACCCTCGCGGGGGTGTCTTTCCCTGTGACTCTTCGTTGCGCACAGGTGTCGCAACGAGAACGAGCACGGGGGTGCTCCATGAACGTACGCAACGGACGGGTGATTCTCCGCAGCTTCCCTGCGGGCGGCCCGCGCGGGTCCTGGCCCGCCGAGGAGTTCGCGCATGCGCGCCGGCTCGAGGGCGAGGCGGCCGAGGTCGTGATGGATCTGGCGTCGGATGCCTTCTTGGTGGTTTTGGGTGGTGTGGATGGTATGCCGTTGTCCTAGCTCATTTTCCGGACGAGTTTTGCTGTGAATTTGCTTCGCAGGGCCAACTCGGGCGTTCGGTATACCAAGTCTCAATTCGCGGCGGGCGATTCCGGCATCAGGGGGAATGTCGACTTGACCGTCCGCCGCATGGTCACTCCCGGTGAGATCACGGCCTCTTGTTGCGCGTGAATCGGCCTTGAATACTGCGCCGATGCGCAGACTCGTCTACAGACCAGCCCTGGTCGCGACAGCCGCCACCGCGGTGATCGCGGCCACCATGGGTGCCACCACGCTTCCGGCGACCGCCGACGGCGCGGCCCCCGCCTCCGCGAAGGCGCCGCACAAGCCCACCCACCGCGTGCAGTTGATCACCGGTGACACGGCCGAGGTGACCGGCGGCAAGGTGACCGGATTTCGCCCCGCGCCCGGCCGCGAGGACATCCCGGTCCGGATCGCCGACAATGGCGGGCGCTCCCTGGTGATCCCGCTCGACGCCGAGCGCCTCATCGCCGAAGGCGTGCTCGACCAGCGGCTCTTCGATGCCGAACTGCTCGCCGCACCGGCCGCGCGCAAGGCGTACAAGAAGGGCCTGAAGGTCATCGTCGGCTACCGGGGCGCGGCGGCCACCGCCCGTGCCGAGGTGAGCGACGCCGGCGGCACCGAGGTCCGCCGCGACCTGAAGTCGCTCAACGCCGAGGCCGTGACCACCCCGGCGAAGGACCTCCCCGAGCTCTGGAACTCGCTCACGGCCAGGAACGGCCTCGCCGCCACGACGGGTGTCAGGAACGTCTGGCTCGACGCGCCGGTCAAGGCCCGACTCGACGTCTCCATACCGCAGATCGGTGCCGACAAGGCCTGGCAGGCCGGTTACGACGGCAAGGGTGTGAAGGTCGCCGTCCTCGACACCGGAGTCGACGAGACCCACCCCGACCTCGTCGGACAGCAGCTCGTCGAGAAGAACTTCTCCGCCTCCGCCGACACCAAGGACCGCCAGGGCCACGGCACCCACGTGGCTTCTACCGTCGCCGGTACGGGTGCCAAGTCCGGCGGCAAGTTCAAGGGTGTCGCCCCCGGTGCCGGACTGATCGACGGCAAGGTCCTCGACGACACGGGCAGCGGCGAGGAGTCGGACATCATCGAGGCCATCGAGTGGGCCGTCGGCGAGGGCGCCGACATCGTGTCCATGAGCCTCGGCGGCCCGGACGCCCCCGGCGTGGAACCGCTGGAAGAGGCCGTCAACACGTACACCGAGAACAACGGCGTGCTGTTCACCGTCGCGGCGGGCAACGAGGGCCCCGGCGCCTCCACCGTCGGCTCCCCGGGAGCGGCGGACGGCGCGCTCACCGTCGGTGCGGTGGACGACAACGATGCCATGGCGAGCTTCTCCAGCCGCGGCCCGCGCGTCGGCGACGGTGCCATCAAGCCCGACGTCACCGCGCCCGGTGTCGACATCACCGCCGCTTCCGCCCCTGGGAACTCCATCGCTGCCGAGGTCGGCGAGAACCCCGAGGGCTACATGACCATCTCGGGTACGTCGATGGCCACCCCGCACGTCGCGGGCGCCGCGGCGATCCTCAAGCAGCAGCACCCGGACTGGAAGGCCGCCGAGCTCAAGGGCGTCCTGACCGGTTCCACCAAGGACGGCGGCTTCACCGCGTTCGAGCAGGGCGCCGGCCGTATCCAGGTCGACAAGGCGATCGCGCAGGGCGTGTACGCGAGCCCGACCTCGCTCAGCCTCGGCAAGGCCGCCTGGCCGCACGAGGACGACGCGCCGATCGACCGCAAGGTGACCTACCGCAACACCGGTACGTCCGACGTCACCCTCGACCTCTCCGTCGCGGGCAAGGGTCCCAAGGGCGAGGCGGCCCCGGCCGGCATGTTCGGGGTCGCCCCGGCGCAGCTCACCGTGCCCGCGGGCGGCACCGCGGAGGCCACGTTCACCGCGGACACCTCTGTCGAGGCGGCCGACGGCCAGTACAGCGCGGCCATCACCGCGACCGGAGGCGGCCAGAGCGTCCGTACGGCCGCCGCGGTGGAGCGCGAGGTGGCCAGCTACACGGTCTCGCTGGAGCAGTTGGGCCGTGACGGCAAGGCGGCCGCTCACTTCCAGACCTATGTGACCGCTCTGACCGGCGTGGCGGCGGGCCAGGAGTTCACCTTCGACGAGGCGTCGAGCAGCACCGAACTGCGTCTGCCCGTCGGCGAGTACAGCGTCCAGAGCATGGTCATCGCCGATCGCGCCGACCTGTCCAAGGGCCTCGACTGGATCGCCCAGCCCCGTCTGAAGGTCGACGGCGACACCAAGGTGACCTTCGACGCCCGTACGGCCAAGCCCGTGGACATCACCGTCCCCGACGCCAAGGCCGTCCCCGAGCAGGCCTATGCCGCGTACGAGGTGCAGGGCCCGTCGTTCCCGCTGACCATCGGCTGGCGCCTGGAGTCGTACGCGAACTTCCGCTCCGCCCATCTCGGCGGCGACCTGGCCGACGGCCAGCTGCTCAACCAGGTGTGGGACGCCGACTTCGCGGTGGGCGAGGACACGCAGTACTCGGTGGTCTACGGCGGTGCGCGCAAGCGTCTCGACGACGGCTTCACCAAGCAGGTGCAGCCCGGGGAACTGGCCCGGATCGAGGCGGGCATGGGGGTGCTCGCGCCTGGCAAGACGGCCTGGCTGTCGGCGATCGGCTCGGTGACCGGTATCTCCGGCTTCACCTCCGGCCGGTTCGTGGCCGCACCCACGACGCAGCACCTGTACGTGTCGGCCGCGGACAACGCCGACTGGAGCCTCTTCGCCGACCAGCTGGGCGATCCGCTGCCCAACGGATGGCTGCCGTCGGAAACCTCGTACCAGATCTACTTCGCGAAGTACGCGGCGGGCCGCACCTACGGCATCCCCTTCAACACCGGGGTGCACGGGCCGGTTCTGGACGGCAGCCGGTCCATCACGCGCTCCGGCGACACGCTCTACGCCTTCCAGGACGTGTTCGCGGACGGGGCCGGCCACCGGGGCGGCTCGGAGGGGGTCACGGCGACCACGACGCTGTACCGCAACGGCGTGAAGCTCGCCGAGAACGACTCGGAGATCGCCTTCGAGTCCTTCCCGCTGCCGAAGGAGGACGCCGAGTACACGCTCAGCACCTCGCAGACGCGCGCCAACCGCAAGATGTTCCAGGTGGCCACGCGGATCGACGCGAGCTGGACCTTCCGCTCCAAGAGCGGGGACAAGGCGGCGCCGGTCTCGGTGGTCCGCTTCCACCCCGCCGTGGACCTGGAGTCGAAGGTCAAGGCGCACCGGCCGCTCCTGATGCCGGTGGAGATCCAGGGCGCGGCCGCGGCCGAGGGCAACCTCAAGTCGCTCACCGTCGAGGCCAGTTACGACGGCGGCCGGCACTGGACCAAGCTGCCCAAGGTCCTCGGCAAGTACGCGCTGCTCGCGCCGGCCGCGGGCAAGGGTGTCACGCTGCGCGCCGAGGTCACCGACCAGCAGGGCAACGTCTCGAAGGTCACGGTGTACGACGCGTTCCTGGGACGCTGAGACGGACGCGCTCCTCGGACGCTGAGTGAAGTGACCGCCTAGTGGCCGGGCTCCCCGCAAAGGGAGCCCGGCCACCATGCGTTCAGGACTCCGCGAACTGCTTGGCCTGCAGGCCGTACAGCTCCGCGTACACACCGCCGCTGTCGAGCAGCTCCCGCGGCGTCCCCGACTCCACGAGCCGCCCGCCCTGCAGGACATGCACCAGATCCGCATGCCGTACGGACGCGAGGCGGTGGGTGATCAGGATGACCGTCTGGCCGGAACCCGCCAACGAGCGGATGCGGTCGAAGACTTCGAGCTCCGCACGCGCGTCGAGCGCCGCCGTCGGCTCGTCCACGATCAGGATGCCGCCGCGGCGGTACGCGGCGCGGGCGATGCCCAGCCGCTGCCACTGTCCGCCCGACAGTTCATGACCGCCGGTGAACACCCGTACCAGAAGGGTCTCCAGGCCGCGCGGGAGATCCGCCACCACCTCGTCCGCACCTGCCTCGCCCACCGAGCGCGCGAGCCGCTCCTCGGTCAGCTCGGCGGACGGCCGGCCGATGGCGATATTGACCTTCGCCGTGAACGGCCAGCGCTTGAAGTCCTGCGCCACCATGGCGATCCGCTCCGCCAGCTGCCGCCGGTCCGCGCCCGCCGTGTCCACACCGTCCCACCAGATGGTGCCCTGCTGCGGGGTGTAGAGACCGGCGAGCAGCTTGACGAGGGTGGTCTTGCCCGAGCCGTTCTCGCCGACCAGCGCGATGATCTTGCCGGTGGGCAGCGAGAGCGAGATGTCGTCGAGCGCGGGGCGTTCCTTGGCGCTCTTCGGATAGCGGAAGGTGACCCTGTCGAAGCGAATCTCCCGTGGTTCTGCGGGAAGTTCGGTGCCGCCGACCGGCACCGTCCGTGTCTCGGCCTCCTTGTGCATCTTCTCCAGATCGCCCACGAACAGGGCGTTCTCATGCAGTTCGGTGACCTCCAGGACCAGCGTGTTGAGGTTCGCCGAGCCCGTGCGGATCGCGATGACCGCAGTACCCGCCACGGCGAGCGACATCGCTCCCGTCAACAGCAGCGCGCCAAGCGTCGTATACGTGGCGGCCGTGGCGAGTCCCGTCCAGGCGGCCGCGACCAGGCTCGTGCGGGCCCCGAGGCGGGCGAGCCGGGTCTGTTCGGCCTCGGCGGACTGGGACATGGCGCGGAAGTGCCGCAGCAGGAAGGGCCCGACGCCGTGCACCCGGATCTCGGGGGCGGCACGGGACTCGGTCAGCAGACTGCTGAGCAGGCGTCCTGCCCGGGCGTGCTGCACCCAGGCGTGGAAGGAGCGGTAGCGCCTGCGGGCGTTGGTCAGCGCGGACCAGGCGCTCGGCAGCGTCATCGTCGCCAGGAGCGGCAGAAGCAGCGGATGCAGCACGGTCAGCACACTCGCCGCCGCGATCAGCGAGATCGCCGCGTTCACCACGCGCGTGGCGAGCGAGACCATCCGCCGTGCCGAAGCCGCACCATACTGCGCGGTGTCGAGCAGCTTGTGGAACGCGTCGTCCTCGATCGCCGACAGCTCCACCGACGCCGCGCGCTCCAAGTACTGCTCGGTGGCGACCCGTTCGACCTTGGGCTCGAGGCGGCCGGTGGCGTACAAGGAAGCAGAGCGCAGCAGCGCAGAGACGAACAGGACGCAGGCGACCGTGATGAGGGCGGGTGCGGCCTGGCGCAGCCGCTCCTCCATCGGAGCGTCGCCCATCAGGCGGCCGAGCACGCTGTTGACCGCGAGCAGACTCACCGCCTGGGCGAGTCCGCGGCCGAGTTCCGCCGAGACCACGATGCGGGCGGCCTGCCGGTCGGCTCCCCATGCGAGCCGGAGGCTGGCGGCGATCAGGGCGGGGAAGCGGCGAAGGAGGGCTCTGAAGTCCAGCTCCAGGGCGGCCTCTTCGTGCTTGGCCCAGCCGGTGTCGTAGCGCAGCGGGCCGCCGAAGAGCAGCTGCTCCGAGTCCGATGTCGCGCTTTCGGGTCTGCTGGGTGCGGAAGGTGCTTTGCGTGCGGAACGTGCTTCACCAGCGGGAGATGCTTCACGTGCGGTAGTCCTGGCCCCCCAGCCGAGTCTCACTCAGACCTCCGGTTCGGATCAGGAGGTCAACTATCGCCCGGAACAAGGGATTTGGGCAGGGCGTGAACCGGCCGAGCCGCCCGCCCCTCGGATGCCCCGGCTCAGAAGCCCCCGACGCCCCCGGTGTCCCTGACGCCCTCGGCCTGCGCCGGCCGCATCCACACCGGCACGGTCCGGGTGATCCGGCAGAGAGTCAGATACAGCGGGATCGGCGGCGTGTACGGAGCGTCGCGCCGCGGCAGATGGATCAGCTGGGCGCCGCCGGAGGACGCGGGGACGAGCGCACGGGCCGCGTACCGCACCGGCTCGGGCCAGTCCAGGGACTGCTGCGAATGCGAGGGCACGATCCACCACCAGCGGTCACCGGTCGCGTACACACAGCCGACCCGGCTCATCCGGCCCATCACCTGGCGGCCGAGCTCCGCGGGCATGCCCACCGCGTCGCAGCCGAGCCGGGCATGCATGCCCTCGGGCAGCGGCAGCGGGACATCGCTGAGGCGGCGGGCGAGCGAGGTGAGCCGGTCGAGAGTCATCGCGCGCATGCTCAGCCCACCTCGGACGCGGGAGTAGGGGGAAGATCGGATACGGCGGTGCAGGGGAGATCGGATACGGCGGTGCAGGGGAGATCGGATACGGCGGTGCGGGGGAGATCCGATACGGCGTTACGAGGGAGGTCCGCCCAGACCTCGAGTCCGAGGCCGGCCTCCGCCGCGCCCCACGCGCGGCATATCGCCTGCACCAGGAGCAGCCCGCGCCCGTGGTCCTCCACGCCGTCGCGTGCGGGATGCGGGGCGGGCCGGTCGGGGCCGCAGCCCTCGTCGATGACCACTATGCGCAGCAGATCCGCGCTGCGGTCGTCGAGCAACTCGCAGACGATACGGCGGCTCGCGGTGTGCACCACGGCGTTGGTGACGAGTTCGGAGACGACGAGTGCGGCCATGTCGCGGGTCTCGTCGCACACCGCCCAGCCGAGGAGGCGGTCGTGCGTCAGTCGGCGTGCGCGAGGTACGGCCTCGGCGCCTGCGGTCAACTCGAAACGGCAACGACGGCCGAGTTCCGGTTGTGCTGCTGCATTGCCGATAGCCACGCCGGTTCCTAACGGGGCGGACGGGTTCACGCATGCCACTATCTCCCCGCCGGGAACACTTGGCAAGACGCACTCTGAAAATTGCAGAGTGCAGTGTTACACCTTGGAAGACCGTGGCACACTGCACGCACCGGCCATGGCCCGCCCGGCCTGTAACGGGTGCGGTCGCCGCGATACAGGGCGCAGTTGCCGCCGCAGCAGACCGGCGCAGGTGCCGCCGGGCAGATCGAACCGAGCGAGGTAGACGTGAGCGAACCGCGGTCCGCTCCCACCGTGGGCCAGGTCGTCCTGGGCAAACGCCTCCAGGACCTGCGCGAAAGCGCCGGGCTCAAGCGTGAGGAGGCAGCCCGGGTGCTGCGCGTCGCGCCCGCGACGGTCCGCCGCATGGAGATGGCCGAGGTCGCCTTCAAGATCCCGTACGTACAGCTCCTGTTGAAGGCGTACGGGGCCGACGAGGCGGAGACCGAGTCCTTCATCGAGCTTGCGGAGGAGGCCAACAAGCCCGGCTGGTGGCAGCGTTACCACGACATCCTGCCGAACTGGTTCTCCATGTACGTCAGCCTGGAGGGCGCGGCCAGCCTGCTGCGGTCGTACGAACCGCACTTCGTGCCCGGCCTCCTGCAGACCGAGGAGTACGCCCGTGAAGTGCTGCGGGCCGGCTCCCTCGGCAAGGTGAACGAGGAGGAGATCGACCGGCATGTGGCGCTGCGGATGCAGCGACAGGAGCTGCTCGACGGGGACGAGGCACCCCGCCTCTGGGTGATCATGGACGAGACGGTCCTGCGCCGCACCGTGGGAACGCCCGACGTGATGCGCGGGCAGGTCGACCGGCTGATCGAGGCCACCAAGCGGCCCAATGTCACCCTGCAGATCGCGGAGTTCTCCGCGGGACACCACCCCGGGACCTACGGGCCCTTCGTGCTGTTCCGGTTCGGGGTGCCCGAGCTGCAGGACATGGTCTACGCCGAGTATCTGACCGGTGCCGTCTACCTGGACCGGCGCGCCGAGGTCGTCACGTACCTCGAAGCGATGGACCGGATGGCGGCGCAGGCCGCGTCGGCACACCGTACGAAGGAGATTCTCAAGTCTCTGCGCAAGGAGCTCTGATGGGTCAACTGTCCGCGAACGGGGGCCGGATGGAGTCCAGGATGACCATGAGGACCAAGAAGGGCGAGGAAGGCCGGATATACAACGGGATGCCCGCACGTGACCTGGGCTCCGAGGGCTGGCACAAGCCCTGGAGCGGGGGCAACGGCGGCAACTGCGTCGAGGCGATGAAGCTCGCCGACGGGCGCGTGGCCATGCGGCAGTCGAACGATCCCGACGGCCCGGCACTGATCTACACCCTGGGTGAGATCCACGCGTTCATCGAGGGTGCGAAGTCGGGACAGGCCGACTTTCTCCTGTCATGATCAAAGTCAAGCGCAGCCGTAACATGCGCACCACGGGGCTCAACTCTCTCATCCACCACGGGACTTGGAGCGTCTTATGACCGGGCAAGAGGCGGCGGACCGGCAGGCTGCTGTGCAGATCGACACCAGCAAGCCGCATCCGGCCCGTATGTACGACTGGTTCCTGGGCGGCAAGGACAACTATCCGGTCGACGAGGAGATGGCCGGCCAGCTGCTTCAGATCGACCCGCGCGCCCGCGAGTTCGCCCGCGTGAACCGGGCCTTCATGCAGCGCGCGATCACCTGGCTGGCCTCCCGGGGGATCCATCAGTACCTCGACATCGGCACCGGGATACCCACCGAGCCCAACCTGCACCAGATCGCGCAGAAGACGGCTCCCGAGTCGCGGATCGTGTACTGCGACAACGATCCGATCGTGCTCGCACACGCCGAGGCGCTCCTTCGCTCCACGCCCGAGGGCCTCACCGAGTACATCCAGGCGGACGCCCGCAACCCCGAGGTCATCCTCGAACACGCCGCGAAATTCCTCGACTTCGACAAGCCCGTCGCGCTGTCGCTGCTCGCCCTTCTGCACTTCGTCTCCGACGAGGACGGCGCGTACGAGCTGGTGGACCACCTGGTCGAGCGGCTCGCGCCCGGCAGCTATGTCGTGCTGTCCCAGACCACCGGCGACTTCAACCCCGGTGGCGCGGACGAGGCCCTGGAGCTCTACAAGAAGCGCGGCCTGGTCCTCGCGCTGCGTACGCGCGAGCAGTTCGAGCGCTTCTTCCACGGGCTCGAGTTCATCGAGCCGGGCGTCTCGCTGACGGCCGAGTGGCATCCGGAGCTGGGGGAGCGGGTGCCGGTGGCCGGGGACGAACCCATTCCGGGGTACGCGGCGATGGCCCGCAAGCCCTGAGGCGTCATCGAGCCCGGCCCTGAGCGCGCCGGTCTATGCCGTACGGGTGGCGCGGACGTGGTCGCCGACTGCGTCCGCGATCGCCTTGCTGTAACGCAGGATGCCCGGTGAACGCTTGGGGCACGGCCGCGGCGTCGTCGTGGTCGGGGCCAGGCAGAAGTGCAAATAGTCGTCGTCGCGGTGCAGTTGGGTGGTATCACCGCCGGTGCAGTACTCCGGATGCGCGCGCTCGTAGCGTGTGCAGGGCAGATGCTGCACATGGGTGTAGCGGTCGCCGGAGCGGCTCACCGCGGCGCCCGCGTCGGCGGTGAGATCGCCGGCCTCCGCGGCCTGCTTCTCGTAGAGGCCGTTGATCCGGCGGATCCGGTCGGGGGTCATGGGATCGGGACCCTGGAGCACCCAGACGAGCTTGGGCCGGGCGATGCCCACGTCGGCCGCGGCCCGCTCGATCTCGGCCGTCAGGGCACGGGTGTCGGCGGCGTAGCGCTCGTAGTACGGCTCGGAACCCTGCTTGATACTGCCCATGCAAGGCGTGTAGCCCCATGAATTGCCCCAGAACTGCAGCACCACGACGGCCGGCTTCTCCTCGCGGACGAGCGCGGCCGCCTTGTGCTGGGGCGGGACCAGGGAGCGGTCCTTCGCGCTCTCCAGGTAGTCGCAGACCGTGGTGCCCGAGTACGGGGCGTTGCGGACGGCGGCCGTCTTCCGGAGCAGGTCCGTGAGGACGAGCTGGTTCTCCATGGCGAGCGAGTCGCCCAGATAGAGGGCGGGGACCGGGTCGCCTTCCGGCGCGGGTTCCTCGGCCGCGGGCTCGGGGGTGGCTGCCGGTGGCGGTGAGGCCTCGGCGGGTGGGGCGGCTTTGCCTTCAGGGTTACGGGAAGCAGGCACCGCCGGCGCCGAAGTGGCGCCCGAGGGGTCGGAGGCCACGAGCAGACGCCAGCCGAGCACGGCTACGGCGAGCAGGCCGAACACCGTGAGGGCGATGGTCACACCCGTGGTGCGCTTCCCGGCCATGGGACCCCCTGTCGCTTGCCGCTGCGCGGGACGGACGCACGAGATGGCGGTCCGAGCGCACCAAGGTGTCGTCTCCGCGCGCAAAGGTCTATAGGCAGAGGGCACTTGACACAGGTGGACTATGCCGTCAGCGGGCGGTCCGTGGGGGTGATCGGCGACGGCAGGGTGGTGCGGCCGGTCAAGTAGCGGTCCATGGCGGCCGCCGCGGCGCGGCCCTCCGCGATCGCCCAGACGATCAGCGACTGCCCGCGCGCGGCGTCGCCGGCCGCGAACACGCCCGGCACCTTCGTCGCGAACTCCGCGTCCCGTACGAGGACTCCGCGCTCGTCCACGTCGACGTCGAGTGCGTCGATGAGCCCGTCGGAACGATCGGGCCCCGAGAAGCCCAGAGCAAGAAGCACCAGATCGGCCCGGAGGGTGCGCTCGCTGCCGGGCCGCGGCCGGCGCTCCGTGTCGACCTCGACCAGATGCAACTCCCGTACGCGGCCCCGCTCGTCGCCCGTGAATCGCAGCGTCGACGCCTTGAAAAGGCGGGCATCCGCGTCCGCCTGCGGTGCCGTGGCCAGTTCCCGGGCCTCCTCGTGGGCGGCGGAGAGCCGGTAGATCTTGGGGTACACGGGCCAGGGTTCGTTCCGCTCGTCGCGTTCCGTGGCCGGCTGCGGATAGATGTCCAGCTGGGAGACCGAAGCCGCACCCTCGCGCACCGCCGTGCCGAGACAGTCCGCGCCGGTGTCGCCGCCGCCGATGATCACCACATGGCGGTCCTTCGCGGAGAGCGGGTTGGCCGGCAGATCGCCCTCGCAGACCTTGTTGGCGAGCGGCAGGTACTCCATTGCCTGATGGATGCCGTCCAACTCGCGACCGGGAAGCGGGAGTTCCCGCCAGGCCGTGGCGCCCGTCGCGAGCAGTACCGCGTCGTAGCGGTTGCGGAGATCGGCGGCCGTGAGATCGCGTCCGACGGTCACCGAGGTGCGGAACCTGGTGCCCTCGGCCTTCATCTGGCCGAGGCGGCGCTCCAGATGCACCTTCTCCATCTTGAACTCGGGGATCCCGTACCGCAGCAGCCCTCCGATCCGGTCGTCCCGCTCGTACACCACGACCGTGTGGCCCGCGCGCGTGAGCTGCTGGGCCGCGGCGAGACCGGTGGGGCCCGAGCCGACCACCGCCACCGTCTTGCCGGAGAGACGGTCCGGGGGCTGCGGCATCGCCCAGCCCCGCTCCCAGATCCGGTCGGCGATGGCGACCTCGACGTTCTTGATGGTGACCGCGGGCTGATTGATGGCGAGCACACAGCCGGACTCGCAGGGCGCGGGACACAGCCGGCCGGTGAACTCGGGGAAGTTGTTCGTCGCGTGCAGCCGGTCCGCGGCGGCCCACCAGTCGTCGCGGGCGACGAGGTCGTTCCACTCGGGGATCAGATTGCCCAGCGGGCAGGCCTGATGGCAGAACGGGATCCCGCAGTCCATACAGCGGTCCGCCTGCGTACGGATGATCGGGAGCAGCGCGCCGGGGACGTACACCTCCTGCCAGTCCCGTACCCGTTCGTCGACGGGGCGGCGCGGCCAGTCCTCGCGTCCGGCGGTGAGAAAGCCCTTGGGGTCGCCCATGGCCGGTCTCCCTTGCGGCGGCTGTAGGGGGCGGGGAGTGCTGTGGTCGGTCGGGTGGGGCCGTCGGCCCGGGGGAGCGCTGTTTTCGTCACGATACGTCGGGTCTTCCGACTCGGCACCATGCGCAGCACGGGGGTCTCGCGGCGGCTTGCGGATCATCGTTTGTACGGTGTCGGGGCCGGAGTAAACGGAACGGACAGGGGTGGCCATGACCAGGTTGCGATGTGCGGTGCTCGACGACTACCAGGGCGTGGCGGAATCGCTCGCGGACTGGTCGCGTCTCGCGGACGAGGTCGATGTGCGTTTCGTACGGCGTCATCTGGACGGGCCCGACGAGGTGGCCGCCGAGATCGGGGACTGCGAGATCGTGGTGGCGATGCGGGAGCGGACGCCGTTCCCCGCCGAGCTGTTCGAGCGGCTGCCCGCGCTGCGGCTGCTGATCACCTCCGGGATGCGCAACGCCTCGATCGACGTGGCGGCCGCCGCGCGGCACGGGGTGACGGTCTGCGGAACCCCCAGCAACTCCGAGCCGCCGGCCGAGCTGACCTGGGCCCTTCTCCTGGGGCTCGCCCGCTCGGTGACGGTGGAGGCTGAGGCCTTGCGTGCCGGTGGCGCATGGCAGTCCACGCTCGGTGCGGATCTGTACGGGCGGACGCTCGGACTGATCGGGCTGGGGAAGATCGGGGCCAAGGTGGCCCGGGTCGGGCAGGCCTTCGGGATGGAGGTCGCGGCCTGGAGCCAGAATCTGACGGCGGCACGGGCGGACGAGGTGGGCGTGCGGGCGGCTGGGTCGCTCGACGAGCTGCTCGCGTCCAGCGACTTCGTCTCGGTGCATGTGCAGTTGAGCGAGCGGACGCGGGGTCTGGTGGGTGCGGCGGAGCTCAAGCGGATGCGGCCGACGGCCTATCTGGTGAACACCTCACGCGCCGCGATCGTCGACCAGGAGGCGCTGCTGCAAGCGCTGCGCGAAGGGTGGATCGCGGGTGCGGGATCGGATGTCTTCGACACCGAACCCCTGCCCGCCGACCACCCCCTGCGCACGGCACCGAACTTCCTGGGCCTGCCGCACCTGGGCTACGTCACACGCCGGAACTACGAGGGGTACTTCACGGGGGCGGTCGAGGACATCGAAGGCTTCCTGCGCGGGGAGGCGATTCGCGTTCTGGGGTGAGGGCGGATTGGGTTCTGGAGTGAGGGCGGATCGGGTTCTCGGGTGAGGGGCGGATCGGTGGGGATCGTGCCGCGGGGTGGCGCCGCGGGACGGTGACGGTGCGGCTGTGGGCTTCCGCGCGGGGCATGCCCGGACGAAGGCCTACGCGGACGAAGGCCTACGCGGACGAAGGCCTACACGGACGAAGGCCTACACGGACGTAGGCCTTCGAGGACGTAGGCCTACGCGCGCGGGGCCCGCCTGCGCGGGGCGGGGCTTCCCTCCTGGCGCCAGGTGTCCAGGACGGCCTCCACCGTCGGCGAGACCCGGCGGCGGGCCTCGGCCCTGGGGACACCTGACATCAGCAACGCGTCGTACTCCGTGTCCACATGGCGCACCGCAGCCCGCAACGCCGCGGTGACCGCGCCGCGGTCGAGTGCCCGGCCGGCAGCACTGCGCCCGACCCGCCCGCTGCCGCGCACGGAGGCATGCTCGGCCACCGCGCGGGCCCGCTCCCGCGGACACCCCGGGAACAGCCGCCGTAGCTCGTCGGCGAACGCCGCCGTGAAGCGCACGTCCTGCTCCGCCCTGCGCACCGCATCCCGCTCCCTGCGCCGGGCCCGGGCGTCGGCATCGGCGAGACAGCGCCGCTCGGCGAGCGCGAGGGCGGCCTCCTCGACGAGGACGCCCTGCCGTTCGTACCGCCGGCGCCTGGCGTTGCGCCGCACGACCACCACGGACAGCGAACTCCCCTCCCGCGCCCGCCGGGTGAGTGCGGTGTTGCCCCGCGGCAGGTACACGAGATGCCCGAGGTCGGCGCAGTCCAGGCAGTGCGGCGCACCGTCCGCCATGACCAGGAGCGCGAGCGGTCCGGTACGGCACTCGGCACAGTGACGCCGCCCCCGCGGCTCGACGGCCACCAGGTCGGAGGCATTGAGCGGTATCCGGCCCGCCCGGGGCGACGCCCCGGGCACACCGTCCGCCGAGCCGCCGCTTCTCGTGCGTGCACGCCCCATCGACGCACCCTCCCGCCCGTTCTCCCACCACGGCCTCACCCCGCGAGGACCGGCGATGGCCCTCACCCGGCGAGGGCCGACCACGGCCCTCACCCCGCGAGGACCGCCGCCCTCACGCCGCGAGCGCCAGGATCAGCGCCAGGCAAGCCGCCAGCGCCCCGACGGCCCGTACGTGGTTCCACGCGGTCCACTCCGTGACATAGGTCTTCCACTGCTCGGCGCTCTCCGGGGACTCCGGGTCGAGCTTGTCCAGCGCGTCGTTCCTCGGGATGTTCGCCGCCACCGTCACGCCGAAACAGCCCACCAGATAGAGCGCACAGCCGATCAGCAGCTCCCACGCCCCCTTGTCGGGCCAGATCACGAAGGTCATCACGGCCACCGCCGCACTCAGCAGCGCCGTACCCATGAACACCCCGAGGAACACCGGGTTGATGATCAGCACATTGAGTTTCTGCATCGCGGTGAGGCCCTGTTTCCACGGCAGCGCACCGAGCGTCCTCATCACCGACGTGGAGAAGGCGAAGAACACACCGGCTATCAGGCCGCAGCCGAGCGCCGTCAGCAGGGTCAGCACGAAGAGCGGTCCCTCGATCATGGCAACTCCATGGTGGGTAAAGGATGTTGGATGCACCGGCCGTCACAGTGACCGCGATCTGCGCGGCAACCGCGCCGATCTTCCACGGCCGCCGGTGACACCACAAGTGAAATCCCGGAGCCCGTCCCCCGGCCATCGACCAGGCGCGCACCCCCATATGCGAGCGTCTCGCCCCGCGGCGCCCGGCATGTACGCCGCGCGGCATCATGGTCCCGATGCGACTCCAACCGATCACCTGGGAACACCTCACCGAAGCGCTCGCCGACCGTGTCCTCGGCCTCAAGGCGCAGGACGGCGGCGACTGGCTGCGCATCGGCGTGGACGGCGCACCGGCCGCGGACACCGGCCGGCTGGCCGAGGGCCTTGCGCAGGAGCTGCGTCTGCGCGGCCGCGCCCCGTTGGTCGTCGCCACCGAGGGCTTTCTGCGCCCGGCGTCACTGCGTTATGAGCACGGTCATCAGGACCCCGATTCCTATGCGGACGGCTGGTTCGACACGAACGCCCTGTGGCGCGAGGTGTTCGGCCCGCTGGAGCCCGGCGGCAGCGGGCGCGTGCTGCCCGATCTGTGGGACCCGGCCGCCGACCGGGCCACGCGCAGTGCTCCCGTCCAACTCCCTCCCGGCGGTGTGCTGTTGCTGCACGGCCCGCTGCTGCTCGGCCGCTGGTTTCCCTTCGATCTCTCGGTCCATATCCGGCTCGGGCCCGGGTCGCTGCGCCGCCGCACTCCGCAGGACCAGCACTGGACCCTCCCGGCCTTCGAGCGCTACGAGCAGGAGACCGCGCCGCACGAGACGGCCGACGTCCTCATCCGCGCCGACGACCCCCGCCACCCGGCCTGGAACGGCTGACGCACGGGTCCGAAACGACGGAACCGACATCACGCACCACCGACGGATCCGACATCACGCACCGTGACGGCCCTCCTGCCGCAGGTGCGCCCCGCAAGCACCCGGACGAGAATGGGTCCGCCGGTTCTCGCGGCGCTTCCCGTGCCGCGCCGGTTCTGCCGGACACCGGGAGGTATCCCATGACCACCGCCGCAGACATCATGCACCCCGGGGCCCAGTGGATCCCCGCCCACGAAACCCTGGACCGCGCCGCACAGCTGATGCGCACCCTCAACGTCGGCGCCCTGCCGATCAGCGACGAGAACGAACGGCTCTGCGGCATCCTCACGGACCGTGACATCGTCGTCGGCTGCGTGGCCATGGGCCACGACCCCGCGAAGGTCACCGCGGGCGAGATGGCCAAGGGCACGCCGCGCTGGATCGACGCCCAGGCCGACGTCGGCGAGGTGCTCGAGGAGATGCAGAGCCATCAGATCCGCCGGCTGCCCGTGATCGACAACAAGCGGCTCGTCGGCATGATCAGCGAGGCCGACCTCGCCAAGCATCTCTCCGAGGACCAGATCGCCACGTGGGTGGAGAGCGTCTACGCCAAGGGCTGACCCTGATCCGTCCGTCGGGCTGACCCTGATCCGTCCGTCGCGGATCCAGCCGCCCGCGAAGCCCCCTTCGCCTCACGGGAGGCCCGCTACGGTTCGAGCAATGCCTACGAAGCCCCCTTGTCCTCAAGGAACTTGAGGTCCACCTCGTCCCGGTGTCCGGCCCAGGACAGTTCGAACGTCCAGCAGCCGGGACGAGGTACGGCTATGTCCGAGGGGTATATCTCGCCGGGCCCGGAATTCGACGGGAACGAGAACTCCACGACCGGCTGCTCGGCCCCGCGCGGATGCGCCCGTATCGTCAGCGGCTTGCCCATGCGCTCCGAACGCACGAACCACAGCACCTTGTTGGCATCGCCGCCGTCCTTCAGGGCAGCGGACTTCGCCGTCATGGGGTGTTCCCACAGGAACCCCATGATCTGATCGCCCGCTCCGACGACATAGGGCAGGTCCTCCGCCGAGTCGGAGAACCCCGCCGGCTCGGGATTCCAGTGCGGCGGCGCCCCCTTCCGTATCTTCGTGGCGCCGCAGCCACCCTCCACCGTTCGCACCGCGCCCGCCCCGGCGTCGCCCTTCGAGGCTGTGGACTGCTCGGTGTCCCCGCCGGCAGGCGTCCCCGGCCGGCTCTCCTCCTGAGGCTCCGACGCGCCCGAGCACCCGGTCAGGGCCAGGACGCCGAGCAGCGCGACGAGCGCCCCGAGGCGGGCGCCGAGCCGCTTGCCGACCACGCGAATCTTCTTCATGCATTCGATACACCGCTCGGCCGCCGCGGGTTCCGCTCCTTCCGAAACTTCCCTCGCCGTCCCGCTCAAGAACCGTCACAGACCCGCACAACTGGGATGATCGGCCCCATGACGCGAACCGACGGCTACCTCCTCGACAACCGACAGGCCGAGGCCGGACAGCGCTTCGACGCGCTCTCGGCCCTCTTCGACCCCTCCACCTTCCGGCACTTCGAACGACTCGGCGTGGGCCCCGGCTGGCGCGTATGGGAAGTGGGAGCCGGCGGCACCTCGGTGATCGGCTGGCTGGCCAAGAAGGTCGGCCCCACGGGCCGGGTGCTCGCCACCGACATCGACACCTCGTGGGCCGACGCCGCCGCACGACAGCCGGTGCAGGTGCTGCGCCACGACGTAGGTGCGCAGGAGCCGCCCGGGGAGGGCTTCGACCTGGTGCATGCCCGCCTCGTCCTGGTCCATGTGCCGGACCGGGAGCGCGCGTTGCGCTCCATGGTCCGGGCGCTGCGCCCGGGCGGCCGACTGCTGGTCGAGGATGCGGACCCGGCGCTGCAGCCGCTGGTCTGCCCCGACGAACACGGCCCCGAACAGCAGTTGGCGAACCGGCTGCGGCACGGTTTCCGCGCGCTGCTCGCCGAACGCGGCGCCGACCTCACGTACGGCCGCAGGCTGCCCCGGCTGTTGCGTGAGGCGGGACTCTCGCAGGTGGAGGCGGACGCCTACTTCCCCGTGTCCTCGCCGGCGTGCACCGCGCTGGAGCTGGCGACGGTCCAGCAGGTGAGGGAGAAGCTGGTCGCGGCCGGGTACGCCACCGAGGCGGATGTCGACCGCCACTTGGCGAACGTCGCGGCCGGCTCCATGGACCTGGCCACCTCACCGATGATCTCGGCTTGGGGTCGCAAGACCTGACGGCTCGGGCGCCTCCCGGCGGAGACTTGACGGCTCGGGTCGCCTCCCGGCGGAGACCTGACGGCTCAGGCCCCCGCCGGGTGGCGGTCGCGCACCACGGGCGGCCGCGCCCCCACCCGCACGACCGCGTCGGCCCCCGCCCGGCATCCCTGCGCCACGGCCTCCGCGTCCGACGCCCCCGCTAGCCGGGCCGCCAGGAACGCACCCGTGAACGCGTCGCCCGCCCCGGTCGTGTCCACCGCCGTCGCGCCGGGCGCCGCGGGGATCCGCGCGACCACCTCTCCAGCCCGGCAGATCAGCGCACCCTGAGCCCCCTGCTTGGCGACGACCAGCGGGAACCGCCTGCTCAACTGGCAGGCGGCCGCGACCGGTTCCGTACGCCCGGTCAGACAGCGCGCCTCGTCATGGCTGGGCAGCAGCACCGTCACGCCCGCCACGGCGTCCAGGAACCTCCCGACCCCCGTCTGGGCGAGAAACCCGGCTGACGCCGGGTCCACGCTGACACCGATGCCCCGCTCACGCGCCGTACGGATGGCCTCTACCGCGGCCGCCCGGCTCGACTCGGCGAAGAACAGATAGCCCGAGACATGGAGATGGCCCACTCCGTCGAACAACGCGGGCGGCACATCCCCCGGCCGCAGCCGCAGTACCGCACCACTGTCGGTGAGAAAGGTGCGTTCGGCTCCCGCGGCCCCGTTCACCAGGCACACCACTGTTCCGGTCGGCGCTTCCTCGTCGACGACGAGATGCGCCCGTACGCCCGCATCGGTCAGCCGGCGCGCATGCCACTGTGCCGCATCCGCCCCGACGCGGCCCGCGAACCGCACGTCCGCCAGGCCCCGGTACGCCGCCCAGCAGGCCACGTTGGCGCCCGCGCCGCCCGGCACCGACCGGATCGCGGCCGCGGTGTCCGTGCCGGGCGCGAGCGGATCCGGATGGCAGGCCACCACATCGGTGACCACATCACCCAGGACGAGCAGCCCCTTGCCGCGCTCGGCCCGCAGCCCCTCGTGACCTTTGCCGCGCTCGGCCCGCAACCCCGCGCCCCCGCTCACACCCACGCCGACGCGATCCGTGCCGCAAGGCGGACATTCCCGCGTACCGCCGCGAGATTGGCGCGCAGAGAGGCCCCCTTGGTGCGCCGTACGAGGAAGTCCAGAAGGAACGGCGTGACCGCCTGGCCCGTCACCCCTTGCTCCTCGCAGGCCCGCAAGGCCTCGTCCAGGACCCGGTCGTGGAGCGCGGGATCGAGCTGGTCCGCGACCGGAACCGGATTGGCGACGATCAACGCCGCGTCGGGACCGCCGAGTTCGTCCTGCGCGTGCAGCACCGCGGCCACATCCGCGGGGGAGTGCAGCGACCAGTCCACCGGCTGACCCGAATCGGCCACATAGAACCCGGGGAAACGTTCCGTGCGATAGCCGGCCACCGCTACGCCCAGCGTCTCCAGACGTTCGAGCGTCGCCGGTACGTCGAGGATCGACTTCACTCCCGCGCAGACCACCGCGATCCGGGTCCGCGCGAGCAGCCCCAGGTCGGCCGACTCGTCCTGGGTGGTGGTCCACTGCCGGTGCACGCCGCCGAGTCCGCCGGTCGCGAAGATCCGGATGCCGGCGTGGGCGGCCAGAAAAGCCGTACCGGACACGGTGGTCGCCCCGGTCGTGCCCGTCGCCAGGGCGAGCGGCAGATCGCGCTGGCCGAGCTTGCGTACGCTCTCGCCGGCCGCGATCCGCTCCAGCTGCTGCTTGTCCAGGCCGATCCTGGCCTGGCCGTCGACCACGGCGATGGTGGCGGGTACCGCGCCCTCTTCCCGTACCGACTCCTCGAATTCCAGGGCGACTTCGAGATTGCGCGGGCGTGGCAGCCCATGCGCGATGATCGTCGACTCGAGGGCCACGACCGGACGCCGCCCCGCGATCGCGTCCCGTACCTCAGCGGAAACCACCAGCACGCGCATGTCTCCCCTCGTCGAGCACATTCGTCGTGTCCCCTTCATCCTTGGCGAGCGCGGCGGACCGCCAAACCGCCGCGGCACGGGCGTGCCCGCGCACCCTCACGGATGCGCGGGCACGCGACTGGCTCAGACGGGACGTACGCCGTCCAGTGCTCCATGCGGATTCAGTACGTACTTACGGCTGGCGCCCTGGTCGAACTCGGCGTAGCCGCGCGGGGCGTCCTCGATCCCGATCACCGTGGCGTTCACGGCCTTCGCGATGTGCACACGCTCGTGCAGGATCGCCATCATCAGACCGTGGTGGTACTTCATCACCGGGCACTGCCCCGTGGTGAAGCGATGGCTCTTGGCCCAGCCCAGGCCGAGCCGCACCTTGAGCGTGCCGCTGCGGGCGTCCTGGTCGACACCGCCCGGGTCGTCGGTCACATAGAGACCGGGGATGCCGAGCGCGCCGCCCGCGCGGACCATGCCCATCAGGGAGTTGAGCACCGTGGCGGGTGCCTCGGGCGCGTCCGGGCCGTGCGCCCGTGCCTCGAACCCGACCGCGTCCACCGCGGCGTCCACCTCGGGCTCGCCGAGGATCTGGGCGATCTGCTCCTCCACGTTGCCGCGGGTGAGGTCGATCGTCTCGCAGCCGAAACTCCGGGCCTGGGCGAGGCGTTCGGCGTTGAGATCGCCGACGATCACCACGGCCGCGCCGAGCAGCTGCGCCGATGCCGCGGCCGCGAGCCCGACGGGCCCGGCCCCGGCCACGTACACCGTCGAGCCGACCTTGGTGCCGGCGGTGACCGCGCCGTGGAAGCCGGTCGGGAAGATGTCGGACAGCATGGTCAGGTCGAGGAGCTTCGCGCGCGCCTGGTCCCGGTCGGGGAACTTGAGCAGATTGAAGTCCGCGTACGGGATCATGACGTACTCGGCCTGTCCGCCGACCCAGCCGCCCATGTCGACATAGCCATAAGCCGCCCCGGGGCGTGCCGGGTTGACGTTCAGGCAGAGTCCGGTCTTGCTCTCCTTGCAGTTGCGGCAGCGGCCGCAGGCGATGTTGAACGGCACCGAGACGATGTCACCGGTCGCGATGGTCTCCACATCGGGACCGCATTCGACGACCTCTCCGGTGATCTCATGCCCGAGCACAAGGCCCTCGGGCGCGGTGGTGCGGCCGCGGACCATGTGCTGGTCGCTGCCGCAGATATTGGTGGCCAGGACCTTGAGGATCACACCGTGCCGGCATGTGCGGCCGACGTTCTCGGGTGCGACCCCCGGCCCGTCCTGGAGTTCAAGCGTCGGGTAGTCGATGGTCCTGACTTCCACGGCTCCCGGCTTGAGATACGCGACTGCCCTGTTTCCGCTCATGGCTCGATCGCCGTCCCTTCGGCTTCTGGCAGCGGATGTACGGAGCTCACGGGCGGGCGCGCCCGCGGCTCGAACGGCCTGTGCGCATGGCGGAGTCTGCTACCGGGGAGGGAAGGCGGCCAGGGGGTGCGGAGGGGTAATCGGGCCGGTTCGTACAGCCCGGCGGGGAGGGCGGGGACGGGGGTCTCTAGAGTGACCGGCCATGACGACTGATCTTGAATCCACCCGTGCCGCCGACGATGTCGCTCCCGCCTCCTTCGCGGTGCACATCCCGGACGCCGAGCTCGAACCCGAGCTGCTCGACCCCGCACAGATCGTTTCCGGTACGCCCGAGGTGACCGGCAAGGTCCTGTGGGAGTCGCCGGACGGCAAGCAGCTGCGCGGCATCTGGCAGATCACCCCGGGCGTGGTCACCGACACCGAGGCGAACGAGCTGTTCGTGGTGGTGAGCGGGCGGGCGACCGTGGCCGTCGAGGGCGGGGACGTCCTCGAACTCGGTCCTGGTGTGGCGGCGGTGCTGCGCGAAGGGGACCGTACGACCTGGACCGTGCACGAGACGCTGCGCAAGGCGTACCACATCAGCCTCTGACGTGATCGGCCTCTGATTGATGGGCCGCTTTGATAGGCCGCTTAATGGGCCGCTTGATGGGATCGGCCTCTGACGTGAGCCGGCCTCCCCGGGCGGTCAGGCTGCCGCGTCCGGCGCTTGCTTGGCCTTGGGTGCCCACCGCGGCGTGAGCACCGCGAGCGCGGCCAGGGGAAGCAGCAGTACGGCGGCGATCAGGTTGAGCCAGCCGTAGCTCGCCTGCGCCACGATCAGGCCGGCCGCGGCGCCGCCCACGCCCGCCGCCGTGTTCATGGTCAGGTCCGACAGACCCTGCGCGGCGGCCCGGGCCGGCTGCGGCACGGAGTCGGTGAGCAGGGCGGAGCCCGAGACCAGACCGGCCGACCAGCCGAGGCCGAGGACGAACAGGCCGATGGCGGTCTGGGTGTGGTTCGGGCCCGCGGTGCCGGCGAGCAGGGCCGCGACGGCGAGCAGCGAGACGGCCAGGGAGATCACGGAGAGCCGCCCGAGGCGGTCCGAGAGGCGGCCCATCACCGGTGAGAACGCGTACATGCCGGCGATATGGCCGCTGATCACCAGACCGATCAGATCGATGTCCGCGCCGTGGTGGCCCAGGTCGACCGGGGTCATCGACATGATCGAGACCATCGCGGTGTGCGAGACGGCGACCGTCACGAGCGCGAGCCGGGCCCGCGGTGAGGCGGCCACCGCGGCGAGTCCGGCGCGCAGCGAGCGGCCCTGCGGCGAGCTGTCCGCCTCGGGTTCCAGCGCGCGGGCGGTGAGCAGCGGATCGGGCCGCAGCAGTACGGCGACGAGCACGGCCGATATGAGGAACACTCCTGTCGCCCACAGGAACGGGCCCGACGCCTCGGGGATGCCGAGCCCTGTGACGCTGCGGCCCGCGGGCGCGGCGATGTTGGGGCCGAGGACGGCGCCGATGGTCGTGGCCCAGACGACATTGGAGATCGCCCGCGCCCGGTGCTGCGGTTCGGCGAGATCGGCCGCTGCGAACCTGGCCTGCAGATTGGCGGAGGACGCGGCACCGAAGCCGGCCATGCCGACGAGCAGCAGCGGAAAGTTCCCGATCGAGGCGGCGAGCACCACGACCCCCGCGCCCAACGCCCCGATCACATACGCCAGTACGAGCCCCGGCCGTCGTCCGCGCCGGGTCATCAGCGCGGCCAGCGGCATCGACAGGATCGCTGTGCCGGCCACCATCGCGGTGGGAGCGAGCCCCGAGAGCGCCTCGGTGCCGCTGACCTCCTGGGCGAGGACGGCGGCCAGGGCGATCCCGGTCGCGACGCCGAGCCCGCCCAGGATCTGGCTGGCGATCAGCACGGCGTTGGTCCGCCGGCGCAGCGCGGGCACCTGCTCCGGCGTGATCGATATGTGGGCGGGATCGGTGGAGGTCACCGGCGCAGTGTGCCAGGCGGCGTGGGCGGCGCGGCAGGGCGGGCGGTGCGTATGGGCGCCGGACCCGCGGGTGCACCCGTCCCCGGGACCGGCCGCCTCAGAACAGCGGCTCCGGCAGCACCCCTTCCAAGGCGAGCAGCTTCCGCTTCGTCTCCAGACCCCCGCCGAAACCCCCGATTCCGCCGTCGCGCTCCACGACCCGGTGGCAGGGCACCACGACGGGCAGCGGGTTGGACCCCATCGCCGCGCCCACCGCCTGCGCGGCGCCCGGCTGCCCGACCCGGGCCGCCAGATCTCCATACCCGACGACCGCCCCGTAGGGCACGCCGTCGTTCAGCTCGCGCAGCACCTGGCGGTTGAATCCGTCGGTCAGCGACCAGTCGAGAGCGAGCGTGAACGCCCGCAGCTGCCCGGCGAGATACGCCCGCATCTGACGTATGGGCTCGGCGAGACGCGGCGAATCCGGCGCGTGGACCACCGCACCGTCGAACCGCGCGGCGAGCCCCGCCACGGCCTTGTCGCGCACCCGCGGGTGCGCGTGGAAAACCACGTTGACCAGCCCGTCCTGCGTCGCGGCGAGCAGCAGCGGGCCGATGTCGCTGTCGACGACGGCCCACTCGACGGCGGCCGGCCCGCCGCTCGCGGTCTGTGTGTTGTGCCCTTCGGAGTTCACGCGGACCACGGTACGGCGGGCCACTGACAACGCCTTCGGGCCGACGCCCGAAGAGCGGGCCGGGGCCTAGTCGGCGACGGCTTCCCGTACGACATCGGGCCGGTTGGTGATGATCCCGTTCACGCCGAAGCCGGCCGCCCGTCGGGCGTTCGCCGCGTCGTCCACCGTCCACGTGAGGATCTCGAGCGGCCTGCCGTGCGGACCGCGCAGCGCGTGAATGGCCGAAACGTAATCCGCGCTGATCGTCCCGTGGTTGGAGTTGATCTGGTCCGCAAACTTCGCATATGCGGGCAGATCGGCCACCGCCGGAGTGCCGAGGAACCCGGTCTTGATGTCAGGGCGTTGGGCGCGGACCGCCTTCACCGAGTTCGCGCTGAAGCTCTGGATCACCAGCTTGTGCTTGACGTGTCGGCGGTCGAGCCAGCCGGTCTTGCGCAGGACACGCAGGGTGTCGCGCTCGATCCCCGGGTAGAGCTCGGGCTTCTTGATCTCCAGGACCAGCTTCTGGCGGTTGTGCTCCACGCGGTTCATGTACTGCTCGAGCGTCGGCACGCGCGCGCCCTTGAACTTGGCGCCGAACCAGCTGCCCGCGTCCAGCTTGGCGATCTCGGCGGCGGTGAAGTCCGCGACCTTCCAGGGGGAGCGGCCGGGGAAGACCTGCTCGACGTCGGTGGTCCGCGCCAGCGAGTCGTCGTGCATGATCACGAGTTTGCCGTCCTTGGTGCGCTGGACGTCGTTCTCGACCCAGGTGAAGCCGAGTTCGCGGGCCTTGTCGATCGCGGCGAGCGTGTTCTCCGGTGCGTACGCCGAGGCTCCGCGATGGGCCACGACGACCGGCTCGGAGCTTTTCGCGGATGTCGCTGTCGCGGGGGAGTGGGCCGGAGCGGCGGAGGCGGGCAGGACGAGTGCCCCGACGCCGATGAGCGCGGCGGTCGTGGCTGCTGCAGTGCGTGCGTGCACCTGGACTCCTCACGTCGTGCGAGCAAAGACCGACCGAGCGTGGCAGCCGAGGGGCAACGGGGGACAGGTGCAGGTTGGCCACAAGTTGAACGGAGTTACTCAATACGGAACATGTTGGTGTCCGCCATTGGCGAAGCCGGTGAGATTTTGCCGAAGAATCGTTCGTACGTTCCGCTTGGACCCTTAATCTCTGCTCAGCACCGGCCATATGTCCGGCGGTGCGTTGGGGTGCGGGGGCGCCCCTGGGGCAGTCAAAAAGGGGCGAAGGGGTCATCCCACCATGCAGGGCACCGTCGACGGATTCAGTTACGGGTTGGTCACCCCGATCGCCGCATACGTGATGGCCTGTGTGGGCGGAGCCCTCGGGCTGCGCTGCACGGCGCGGTCGCTGGTGGTGGGAAACTCCTGGCGGCCTGGCTGGCTGGCGCTCGGCGCCGCGGCCATCGGCTCCGGGATCTGGACCATGCACTTCATTGCGATGATGGGCTTCACCGTCAAGGAAGCGCCCATCAGTTACGACCCGTCGCTGACCTTCGCCAGTCTCGGCGTCGCGATCGTCATGGTCGGCATCGGTGTCTTCATCGTGGGCTATCGAGGGCCCACGGTCATGGCCCTGTTCACAGGCGGCACGATCACCGGCCTCGGCGTCGCCTCGATGCACTACCTCGGCATGGCCGCCATGCGCCTGCGCGGCGCTCTGGAGTACGACACCGTCACGGTCGCGGCCTCGGTGGTCATCGCCGTCGTCGCCGCGACGGCCGCGCTCTGGTGCGCCGCCCAGGTCCGGGGCTTCCTGTGGAGCCTGGGCGCCAGCCTGATCATGGGGCTCGCGGTGAGCGGAATGCACTACACCGGCATGGCGGCGCTCAGCGTCCATCTGCACAGCACCCCCGGCGTGGTCGCCGGGGATTCGCCGGCCGAGCTGCTCGCTCCGATGATGGTCGGCCCGCTCGCGTTCCTGCTGCTCGCCGGCGTGATCGTGATGTTCGACCCGCTGATGATCATGGGCAAGCAGGACTGGCAGCCCGCGGGCCAGGCGGCAAGGAACGCCCCGCCCGCGCCGCGGCGCAGCGTGGGCGCCTCGCGCAGGGGCTCGCAGTACCGACAGGACTGGTGAGCCGGTACCGCAAGGACCGGTGAGCCGGTGACGCCAGGACCGGTGGGCGGGGCCGGCGAGGCCGTGAGCGGCTCCGCGAGACGGTGAGCCGCGGCCGCCGGGCCGCACCGGTCCCGGCGGGCTGCGGCGGCGATCCGGCCCCGATGTCAGTGCCGGGTCGTACGGTGGTTGCATGCGGCCCGAGACCGAGACCACCATCCAGAACATCCAGCGGAGCGAGCGGCCTTTCGAGGTCATCAGCCCGTATCAGCCCAGTGGCGACCAGCCGGCGGCCATCGCCGACCTGGAGCGCCGTATCCGCGCGGGCGAGAAGGATGTCGTCCTGCTCGGTGCCACGGGTACGGGAAAGTCGGCCACGACGGCCTGGATGATCGAGAAGCTCCAGCGCCCGACCCTGGTCATGGCGCCGAACAAGACCCTGGCGGCCCAGCTGGCCAACGAGTTCCGCGAGCTGCTGCCGAACAATGCGGTCGAGTACTTCGTGTCGTACTACGACTACTACCAGCCCGAGGCCTACGTCCCTCAGTCGGACACCTACATCGAGAAGGACTCCTCGATCAACGAGGAGGTGGAGCGCCTGCGCCACTCCGCGACCAACTCGCTGCTCACCCGCCGCGATGTCGTCGTGGTCGCCTCGGTCTCGTGCATCTACGGTCTCGGTACGCCGCAGGAGTACGTCGACCGCATGGTGCACCTCAAGGTCGGCGAGGAGGTCGACCGCGACCAGCTCCTGCGCCGGTTCGTCGACATCCAGTACACACGCAATGACCTGGCCTTCACGCGCGGCACCTTCCGGGTGCGCGGCGACACCATCGAGATCTTCCCGGTCTACGAGGAACTGGCCGTACGGATCGAGATGTTCGGCGACGAGATCGAGGCCCTTTCCACGCTGCACCCGCTCACCGGCGAGATCATCAGCGACGACCAGGAGCTGCATGTCTTCCCCGCCACGCACTATGTGGCCGGTCCGGAGCGCCTGGAGCGCGCCGCCAATGACATCGAGAAGGAGCTGGGGGAGCGCCTCGCCGAGCTGGAGAAGCAGGGCAAGATGCTCGAGGCCCAGCGGCTTCGCATGCGCACCACGTACGACCTGGAGATGCTGCGCCAGATCGGCTCCTGCTCGGGCGTCGAGAACTACTCGATGCACTTCGACGGCCGCTCGCCCGGCACCCCGCCGCACACCCTGCTCGACTACTTCCCCGACGACTTCCTGCTCGTCCTCGACGAGTCCCATGTGACCGTGCCGCAGATCGGCGCCATGTACGAGGGCGACGCGTCCCGGAAGCGGACCCTCGTCGACCACGGTTTCCGGCTGCCGTCCGCGCTGGACAACCGCCCGCTGAAGTGGGAGGAGTTCCAGCAGCGCATCGGGCAGACGGTCTATCTGTCGGCGACTCCGGGGCAGTACGAACTCTCGCGCGGCGACGGCTTCGTGGAGCAGATCATCCGCCCCACAGGCCTGGTCGACCCGGAGGTCGTGGTCAAGCCCACCGAGGGGCAGATCGACGACCTGGTGCACGAGATCAGGCAGCGCACCGAGAAGGACGAGCGCGTCCTGGTCACCACCCTGACCAAGAAGATGGCCGAGGACCTCACCGACTACTTCCTCGAACTCGGCATCCAGGTTCGCTATCTGCACAGCGACGTCGACACCCTGCGTCGCGTCGAACTCCTGCGGGAGCTGCGCGCCGGTGAGTACGACGTGCTCGTGGGCATCAACCTCCTGCGTGAGGGCCTCGACCTGCCCGAGGTCTCCCTGGTCGCGATCCTGGACGCGGACAAGGAGGGCTTCCTGCGCTCGGGCACCTCCCTGATCCAGACCATCGGCCGAGCGGCGCGCAACGTCTCGGGCCAGGTCCATATGTACGCGGACAAGATCACGCCGGCGATGGAGAAGGCCATCGACGAGACCAACCGCCGCCGGGCCAAGCAGATCGCGTACAACACGGAGCACGGCATCGACCCGCAGCCGCTCCGCAAGAAGATCAACGACATCGTGGCGACCATCGCCCGCGAAGAGGTGGACACCGAGCAGCTGCTGGGCAGCGGCTATCGCAAGGGCGGTAAGGACGGCAAGGGCGCCAAGGCTCCCGTGCCTTCGCTCGGCGGAGCCAAGACCGGGGGCGCGAAGCCGGCCAAGGGCAAGGCGAAGAAGGCCGAGCCCGGTACGCCCACCGACCGTCCCGCGGCCGAACTGGCCGAGCAGATCGAGGAGATGACCGAGCGGATGCGCGCCGCAGCGGCGGATCTGCAGTTCGAGATCGCGGCGCGGCTGCGCGACGAGGTCTCGGAGATGAAGAAGGAACTGCGGCAGATGCGCGAGGCGGGGCTGGCGTAAACGACAGCGATCCGGGCCCGCGCCCGTACGTAGCGGCAGCGGCCCGGGCCCTTCCCGTACGAAGCGGCAGCGGCCCAGGCCCTTCCCGCGCAAAGCGGCAGCTGAGCACGGTTGCCCACAGGTGCGTGAGCCGCGGTCGAACCCCGTTCCCGCCTCGAAGTGTTGCAAGACCGACACAATGCCGGGACCGGGGTTCGGCGTTGTCAGCGGCACTGCGTAGGGTTCAGGGCAACCGCACGCACAGGCGGCTGGCGGGGATGAAGTTGGGGATGAGAGGGGACAGCGCGTGACGGTCAATATGACCAAGGGTCAGGCCATCAGCCTGCAGAAGAGCGACGGGGGCACGCTGACCGCGGTGCGCATGGGCCTCGGCTGGCAGGCGGCTCCGCGCCGCGGCCTGTTCGGCTCGCGTACGCGCGAGATCGACCTGGACGCCTCGGCGGTGCTCTTCGCGGACAAGCAGCCGGTCGACGTGGTGTTCTTCCGTCACCTCGTCAGCGACGACGGCTCGGTGCGGCACACCGGTGACAATCTGGTCGGCGGCGTCGGCCAGGGCGGCGACGACGAGGCGATCCTCGTCGACCTGCAGCGCGTTCCGGTGCACATCGACCAGATCGTGTTCACGGTCAACTCGTTCACGGGCCAGACCTTCCAGGAGGTGCAGAACGCCTTCTGCCGGCTGGTCGACGAGACCAACGGCCAGGAGATGGCGCGCTACACGCTGGACGGCGGCGGCCAGTACACCGCCCAGATCATGGCGAAGGTGCACCGCAATGGCACCGGGTGGACGATGACGGCGCTCGGCCAGCCGGCCAACGGCCGTACGTTCCAGGACCTGATGCCGGCGATCCTGCCGCACCTGTAGACACAAGGCAGTTCGCGGTACGCGGCTCCCGGCGCCCCAGCGGCCACCCGGGAGCCGTCCGCGTCCGCGCACCCGGACACCTGTCAGGCAGGGGAGCCGGCGCACCGCCGCACACCGCAGCGCCCAATTGACCGCAGCGACGAGGGGGACCAACACCATGACGGTCGAGCTGGTACGGGGACAGAATGCCCCGCTGCCTCAAACCCGTCTGGAGATCCGGGTATCCGCAGGCAAGCCGATAGTGGCGGGCGCCACGCTGAGCGACGCGCAGGGCAAGGTGCGCGGCGCCGAGTGGATCGCCCATCCCGGATCGCCGCAGCTGCCCGGACTCGAGGTCTCCCAGCAAGCCGCGGCGGATCACCGCCTGGCCGTGGATCTGGAGGCGCTGCCGGACCCGGTGGAGCGGGTGAATGTGCTGCTCGCACTGCCCGTTGGCGTCGGCGGCCCGGTCCGTTTCGGCGCCGTGGCGGCCCCCTTCATCGCGGTCACCGGGCTCGACGGGTCCGAGGTCGCGAGCTATACGATCACCGATCTCGATCCCGAATCGGCCGTGGTGGCACTGGAGTTGTACCGCAGGAACGGGGTCTGGAAGGTCCGCGCCGTGGGCCAGGGCTATGCGGGCGGACTCGCCGAGATGCTCGCCGACCAGGGCCTCGGCCAGTCGCGCGAGATCGCCACGCAGATCCTCGACGCGGTGGCGCGCGGGATGGCCCGCTCGGTCGCGGCGCCTCCTCCGCGTACGGCCGAGGGCGATCGCGTACGGCACACGGCGGCCACCGCCGGCTCGGCCGCGGGCGACCACACCGCCGGCGCACCGCAGCCGCCTGCCACCGCTGGTCCCGCACCCGCACAGCCGCCCACCACCGGCGGCCCCGGATCCTCCGTACCGCCGGAGCAGTCCACCGCGGACGGCATCAACTATGCGCACCCCGGCCGCCGCCCCGCCGCGGCCGCGCCCCCGACCCCGCCGCCCACCGCGCCGCCCGCGCAGCCGGGACAGCCCGCGCAGCCCGTGGCCGGGGACGCGACCGGCTGGTCGATGGAGGAGCGGCTGTACAACCAGGTCTGGGGCATGTTCGAGGACCTGGCCCGCACCACCGCCGCGTACCGCAGCGCCGTGGACTTCGCGGAGTCCCGGATGGAACAGGAGCTGGACAAGGTCCTCTCCGATCCGCGCAGCCGGATCGGCGGCACGGGCGACGCCGCCCGTGAGGCAGCCCGCGCCAAGCAGACCGCGCTCGTGGACCAGGCCCGTGCCGTGCTCGACCGGGACCTCGCCCAGCTCAAGGCCGAGGCGGAGGTGGTCGAACCGGCCCTGCCACCGGCCTTCGCCGCCTGGGACAACCCCGTGTGGCAGGCGTACCGCGTGCCCATGGAGATCCCCATGGCGCTGCGCCTCGGCGATCTGCATCTGCCGGAGAGCGCCGATGTACGGATTCCGCTGCTCATGCGGCTGCCCATGGAGCGCGGACTGTGGATCGACTGCGGCCGGTCGTCCTCCGGCAGCGTCACCTTCCACGACAGCGCCGAGCTGCACCGGCTCGCCATGGACACGGCGGTCGCGCATGCGGCCAGGCTGCTCGCGGTCTACCCGGCCGGTGACTTCTCCGTGCATGTCATCGACGCGGGCGGCAGCGCGGCCGGTTCGCTCGCGCCGCTGCTCCAGGCCGGAGTGCTCGCGCACCCGCCGGGCCACGGGGCCGCCGGAGTCACCGAGGTGCTCGCCCGGCTGACCAAGCGCGTCGAACTGGTGCAGATGGCGATCCGCGGCGGCGCCACCGACGCGCTGCCGCCGGACCTCGACACCGGTGAGCAGCTCCTGATCGTCCATGACTTCCCGCACGGCTTCGACGACCGCGCCGTGACCCAGCTGCGCTATCTCGCGGACGAGGGCCCGGCGGTCGGCGTGCACCTCATGCTGGTGGCCGACCGCGAGGACGCCTCCGCGTACGGGCCGATCCTCGATCCGCTCTGGCGCTCCCTGCTACGGCTGACCCCAGTACCCGACGACCACCTGGCCGATCCATGGATCGGCCACGCCTGGACGTATCAGCCCGCCCTCGTGCCGCCCGGCAGCTCCGTGCTGCAGCAGGTGCTGGCCCAGGTGGCGCAGGCGCGGCGCGAGTGGGGTCGCTGACGCACGCCGCGTACTGCCTGATGCAAACCGTGTACGGCTGGAGGGCTCCTCGTCCGCGAGGGGCCCTTTGCCATTCCTTTCCCTGTCCTTAGGCCCTTGAGCTGCGGACTTGGGGTGCGCTTTACCCCACCCTTTACCTTCTCTTGGGTTTCCCTGTAGTCTTCTGCGTGCGGAGGGGAGTACTCCCGACTGCGACGCTTCCGTCAATACGGACCACAAAGGGTCCCGGGACGTCGGCCCGACCGAGAGGTGAATGGATCTCGGGTGGAAGAGACCTCCGGCAGCGACGACGCTGGTATTTGTGCCGTTACGTACTGCCGGAGGCGCAGTGGAAGTTTCAATGACTCTTTGGGTGCTGACCGTGGTCGGTCTGTGCGCCCTCATCGGTGCCGACTTCTTCATCGGGCGCAAGCCCCACGACGTGTCGATCAAGGAAGCCGGGATCTGGACGGTTGTCTGGGTCGTGCTGGCCGTGCTCTTCGGAGTCGGCCTGCTGATCTGGGGCAACAGCCAGGCGGCCGGTGAGTTCTTCGCGGGTTACATCACCGAGAAGTCGCTCAGTGTCGACAACCTCTTCGTCTTCATCCTGATCATGGCGAAGTTCGCGGTGCCGTCCCATCTGCAGCAGCGGGTGCTCCTGATCGGCGTCCTTGTCGCCCTGGTCCTGCGTGCGATCTTCATCGCCGCCGGCGCGGCGATCATCGCCAGCTTCTCCTGGGTCTTCTACATCTTCGGCGCGTTCCTGATCTACACCGCCTGGAAGCTCATCCAGGAGGCGCGGGCCGACGAGGAGGAAGACGACTGGGAGGAGAACAAGATCCTCAAGTCGATCGAGAAGAAGTTCGGCGTCGCGGACAGGTACCACGGCACCAAGCTCTTCGTGGTCCAGCACGGCAAGAAGGTCATGACGCCGCTGCTTGTCGTGATGCTCGCGATCGGCATGACGGACATCCTCTTCGCGATGGACTCGATCCCGGCGATCTTCGGCCTGACCCAGGACCCGTACATCGTCTTCACAGCGAACGCCTTCGCCCTGATGGGTCTGCGACAGCTGTACTTCCTCATCGGCGGCCTGCTCAAGAAGCTGGTCCACCTCTCGTACGGTCTGTCGATCATCCTCGGCTTCATCGGTGTGAAGCTGGTGCTGCACGCCCTGCACGAGAGCGGTGTGCACGTACCGGAGATCTCGATCCCGCTCTCCCTGGGCGTCATCTGCGCCGTGCTGATCGTCACGACGATCACCAGCCTGATGGCCTCGAAGAAGATCGCGGCGGCCGAGGCGGAGGCCGAGGCCAAGAAGGCCACCGCGGAGTCCGGCGAGAAGGCCGACATCGAGGCCTGACCGCCTCACCCGCGCTGTCCCGCAGCCCGTCCGCACTCCGGTGCGGGCGGGCTGCCGCGTTCTCCGTGCCCCGCGTCTCTCGTGCTTCGCTTTCGCGTGTAGCCGGCTTGTCGACGGTCTGTAGACGGCTGCCGGGAGGCTCGCCCTCATGACGTACGAGATGACACTCCCGGTCCGTTCCCTCCAGGTCGTGGAGGTGCGGCGGCCCACGCCGCGCCTGGCCCGGGTCACGTTCGGCGGTGCCGGACTGGCGGGCCCGCGGCTCGCGGGCCCCGACCAGCAGGTGAAGCTCTACTTCCCGAGGCCGGGTCAGGACGAGCCCGTACTGCCTGCTCCCGAGGGCGACTTCATGAGCTGGTACGAGGCGTTCCACGCGCTTCCCGAAGAGGTGCGCCCCTGGACGCGCAGCTACACGATCCGCCGGCACGACCCCGTGCGCGGCACAATCACCGTGGACTTCGTCCTGCACGGGGGCGGGTCCGACGCGGGCCTGCACGGGGACGGCTCCGACGGGCCGGCCACGGCGTGGGCGCGGCGGGCCGAGCCGGGGCAGCGGCTGGCGATGTTCGGGCCGTCGGACTACTTCGCCAAGCCGGTGCCGCTGGGCACCACGGACTGGATGCTCTTGGCCGGGGACGAGACGGCGCTGCCCGCCATCGCCACGGTGCTCGAGGCGCTGCCCGCGGGGGCTCGGGCGGTGGCCTTCGTGGAGGTGGCGGACGGTGCAGAACGGCAGGAGATCGCCACGCGGGGCGAGGTGACGGTGCACTGGGTGGAGCGGGACAGCGGCGGCCGCCTCGCCGAGACCGTGCGGGCCGCGGTCTTCCCCGAAGGGTCGGTGTACGTCTGGCTCGGCGGTGAAGCGGGATCCGTACGGTCGCTGCGCCGCCACCTGGTGGCCGACCGCGGGATCGCCAAGCAGAGCGTCCACTTCTCCGGCTACTGGCGGAAGAGTCTGACCCAGGACGACGCGCCCACGGAGGCGGACCTGGCGGATGCGCGGGAGCTGCTGGCTCAGGCGGAGGCGGGGGCGGAGTAACGCGGGGGCGGGGGAGTGGCGCGAGGGCGGAGGCCGGGACGTAGGGCTGGGCGAGCCAGGGCGGGCCAGGCGTCGCAGGGTTGCGGCGAGGGCGTGGCGGCGCGGGCCGAGGTGGTCCAAGCGTCGCAGGGCTGCGGCGAGGGCGGGCCGGGCCAGGACGCGCAGGCCCGTGGATCACACCAGCCCGGCCGCCCCCTCCACGGACAGCTCGCTGCCCTCCGCGTACGCCCGCGCGTACGCCGCCGGTTCGAGCACGGCTCGCAGTTCGGCCTCCGCGTGCCGCCGCATCGCGGCCTGATCCGGGAACGGACGGAAGCCCATCCCGCCGCTCAGCGCCTGCCGGTCGTACGCACCGAGCAGCCGCGCCCCGTCCTCGCCCTCGCCGAGCCGCGCCTTGGCCCAGGCGGCGGCGAGGAACTGGTCCACAACCAGCTGCGGCGCCACCAGATACGCGACGCCCGACATGCCCCGTACCGCTTCCCGCAGGTGGTGCTGCGCCGAGGCGTACCGCCCTTCGAGGCAGTCGAGCCAGCCGTGCACTCCCTCGACCGTTCCGCGGAACAGCTGCGGCACACCCGTCGGCAGCGCCCTCTCGACCTCCGCGAGCTGCGCACGCGCCTCGGACAGACGGCCGGTGCTGCCGTAGTGACGGGCGAGCAGCAGCCGGGCCGTGCCCAAGGAATCGTCGCCGTGGTGCGCCGACTCCCCGACGGCTTCGAGCAGCATCCGCTCGGCGGCGGACCGGGCGCGGGGATCCTCGGTCGTACGGAGCCGTACGTCGGCCAACCGCGCCTTGAACAAGGGCACTTGACGGTACGCCCCGGCCTCGGTCGCCCCGTCGACGGCCCGCGCGAAGTCCTCCGCGGCCCGGTCGAAGAGCCCGCGCCGCAGATATGCCTCGCCCCGCGCGGACAGCGCCTCGGCGATACCCCAGGGATCCCCGGTCCGCTCGAAATGGCGCAGCGCGCGGGCCGCGTCCTCGGTCGCCTGCTCCAGGGTGGCCGGCCGGTCGTGCACGAACTTCGCCCGCATGAGCAGCGTGAAGCCCAGCTCCCAGTGGTGGTTCGCGCGCCATTCGGGGCCGAGCTCCCAGCAGTCGCGGACCACGGTGTCCATGGTCTCCTCGAGCCCGGGCAGGTCCCCGGTCATCATGCGCGCGAAGTACCACATCGACCCCGGCTGCCGGCAGACCTGCGGCAGCCCGCTGCGGTACGCGGCCACGATCCGGCGCAGGTACGCCTGTTGGCCGGGGGAGTGCGGCGCGCCCGCGGACCCCGGCCCGCCACCCGCTGTCCGGCCACCTGCCGTCCCGCCACGCGTCGACTCGTCCCCCGACGTCCTTTCCCCCGACTTCTCGGCCCCCGACTTCTCGTCCCCCGGCTTTTCCTCTCCCGCCGCCTGATCCTCCGTCGCCGCGGCCTGCACCAGCAGTCGCGCTCCCCGCCGCGCCTCCCAGACCTGCTCCTCCTCCCACGGCGGGGCACTGTCGGTGCAGCGCTCCTCCAGAGGTACGGCAGGACGCACCGGCTCCTCGAACGGGTCGGGTCCGAGTGCCGCGACGGCCGTCGACCAGGCGACGACATCGGCCTGATGGCCGCGCAGCTGCCAGAACCAGCTCATCGCATGGACCAGGCACAGCCCGTCCTGCTCCGCGCCGGCCTCAACGGCCGTGCGCAGCGCGGCCCGTACGTTGTCGTGCTCCAGCTCGAACCGTTCGAGCCACTCGACCTGCCGTGGCCCCCGCAGCTCGGGCTCCCCTGAGCGCGTCAGCTCGCGATAGGCCATGAGATGCCGCAGCTCGTACGCCGAGCGCTCGCCCGATGCGTCCAGCCGTGCGGCCGCATACTCGCCGACGGTCTCCAACAGCCGGTAGCGCATGCCGAAGCGGCCGCCCGGGTCCGCCACGACCAGCGACTTGTCGACCAGAGCCCCGAGCACATCGAGGGTGTGCGGCCCGTCCTCGCCGCACACCTCCTGTGCCTGTTCCAGGGCGCACCCGCCCGCGAACACGGCAAGCCGGCGCAGCACGGCCCGCTCGTCCTCGTCGAGCAGCTCCCAGGACCAGTCCACGACGGCCCGCAGGGTCTGCTGACGCGGCAGCAGGGTGCGCGCACCGCCGGTGAGCAGCCGGAAACGGTCGTCGAGCCGGTCCGCGATCTGGCGCGGAGTGAGCAACCGCAGCCGGGCGGCGGCCAGTTCGAGCGCCAGCGGCAGGCCGTCGAGCCGGGCGCAGATCTCCGCGCAGGCCTCGGCGTCGTCCTCGCTGCGGAACCCCGGCCGTACCGCCGCACCCCGCTCGCCGAACAGGCGCAGCGCCACGTCCTGGGGGAGGGGCTCCACAGGACGGACGGCTTCACCCGGCACGCCGAGCGGCGCACGGCTCGTGGTGAGGACGGTCACCCCGGGGCAGCGGGAGAGAACGTCCTCGGCCAACTGGGCCGCGGCGTCGATGACATGTTCACAGTTGTCAAGGATCAGGAGCATCCGCCGCCGGCCGCAGTGCTCCACCAGGCGGGCCGACGGATCCTGGGAAGCGGGCTGCAGGTCCTGCGCCGCGCCGGGGCCGCGCAGCGTGGTCTCCCGCGCGCCGAGCGCCGTGAGCACCGCTTCCACCACCGCCGACCCCTCCCGTACGGGAGCGAGTTCGGCCATCCAGACGCCGTCCGGCCACACCTCCTTCTGGGCTTCGGCCGCTTCCAGGGAGAGTCGTGTCTTGCCGACGCCGCCGGGGCCGAGCAGCGTGACAAGTCGTTGCTTCCCCAACTCGTCGGCGAGCTCGGAAAGTTCCCGATCGCGACCGACGAAGGAACTCAGCCGCGCACGGAGATTGCCGGACACCCGCCGCTCACCGGCCTCGCGCCCGCCATTGGCCCCGGCGTCCCGCCGCTCACCGGCCTCGCGCCCGCCATTGGCCCCGGCGTCCCGCCGCTCACCGGCCTCGCGCCCGCCACTGGCCCCGGCGTCCCGCCGCTCACCGGCCTCGCGCCCGCCACTGGCCCCGGCGTCCCGCCACTCACCGGCCCCGCCACCCCGTCGTCCACCGGCCCAGCCATCCCCTCGTCCACCGGCCCCCACACCCCGAGCCGCCGCCCCCAGCAACTCCCCATACACCGCCTGCAGTTCCTCGCCGGGATCGCTGCCCAGCTCCTCGACCAGCGTCCTGCGGACCTCCTCATACGCGGCCAGCGCCTCGGCCCGCCGCCCCGCCGCCAGCAAGGCGCGCAGCCGCAGCGCCTGCAGCGGTTCGTCGAGCGGACGCCGGACGGTGAGCACGGTGAGCTCGTCCAGCGCGCCGGCCGCCCGGCCCAGGGCCACCTCGGCGGCGAGCCGCGTCCGCCGTGCCTGTGCGTACTGCAGCTCGGCCCGTACGGCAGCGGGGTCGCTCTCCCGCCCCGGCAGGTCGAGGAGCACCTCACCCGACCACAGCCCGAGCGCGTCCTCCGACAAGGCGGCGGCCCGCGCGGCATCCCCGGCGTCCAGCGCGGCCGTACCCTCCGAGACCAGCCGCTGGAACCGGAACAGGTCGACGTCCTCCGCCGTCGCCGCCAGCCGGTAGCCGCCGGGCCCGGTCTCCACCGCGGCCGGCCCGATCGCCTTGCGCAGCCGCCCGACCAGCGCCTGCAGCGCCTTCACCTCGTCGGCAGGCGGCTCCTCGTGCGCGGGCCTGATCTGCGCGGCCAGCTGTCCGGCCGGCACACTGCGCCCGGGCGCCAGGGCCAGCGCGGCGACGAGCGCACGGATCCGGGGCCCGCCGAGCGGTACCTCGGTCCCGTCCTGGCGCAGGACCCGGGTGGTGCCGAGGAGCCGGTAGCGATAGATCACCCGGCCATTGTCGCGTGCGCGGTCGCGCGGCCGGCCGAGGTGCGGGTCAGCCCGTCGCGCGGCCGGCCGAGGTGCGGGTCGGCCCACGCGCCCGGGCGCTCGGCTCACGCCGCAGCAGCCTCTTCCACCGCGACCTCGCGCGTCTCCGGCAGCAGCGCGAAGCACCCGAGGCTCACCAGCGCGATCACCGTCAGATACGCGGCGACTCCCCACGGCGGCCCGTCCCCGCGCCCCGCCACGGCCGTCGCCACGATCGGGGTGAGCGCCCCGCCGAGCACCCCGCCCAGGTTGTAGCCGACAGCGGCGCCGGTGCACCGCACCCGCGGCTCGTACAGCTCCGGCAGATACGCGGCGAGCACCGAGAACATCGCGATGAACGCCAGCAGAGCGACCAGGAATCCGCAGAACATCAGGACCGGCTCACCGGTGCTGAGCAGCCCGATCAGCGGGAACATCCACAGCGCCGCCGCCCCGGCCCCGTACAGACACAGCGGCCGCCGCCCGAACCGGTCCCCGAGCATCGCGGCGAACGGAGTCGTGGCGCCCTTGATCGCGACCGCGGCCATGATGCAGGTCAGCATCACCGTACGGGTCACGCCCAACTGCTCGATCCCGTACGAGAGTGCCCAGGTCGAGACGGTGTAGAAGATGGCGTACCCGATGGCCATGGAGCCCGCCGTGAGCAGTACCAACCGCCAATGGTCACGCGCCACTTCGAAGAGCGGCACCCGCGCATGCTCCTGTACGCCGAGGAACTGCGGCGTCTCCGTCACGGCATGGCGCAGCCACAGCCCGGCCAGTGCGAGCGCACCCGCCGCCCAGAACGGCACCCGCCAGCCCCAGGCCGCGAACTGCGCGTCGCTGAGGGAGGCGGTCAGCGCGAGCATCACACCGTTGGCGAGCAGAAAGCCCACCGAAGGGCCGATCTGCGGAAAGCTCGCCCACAGTCCGCGCCGGGCGGCGGGCGCGTGCTCGGCGGTGAGGAGTACCGCGCCGCCCCATTCGCCGCCGAGCCCGAGCCCCTGCAGAAAGCGCAGCAGGAGCAGCAGCAGGGGCGCGAACACTCCGATCGCGTCATACGTGGGGACACAGCCCACCGCCACCGTCGCGCCGCCCGTCAGGAGCAGGGAGCCGATCAGGACGGGGCGCCGTCCGCGCCGGTCCCCGATGTGCCCGAAGAGCACCGAACCCAGCGGCCGGGCGAGGAAGCCGATGCCGAACGTGCCGAAGGCGGCGAGCGTGCCGGCGAGCGGCGAGAAGGTCGGGAAGAACAGCGGCCCGAGCACCAGGGCGGCCGCGGTGCCGTAGATGAAGAAGTCGTAGAACTCGATCGCCGTGCCGGCCAGGGAGGCGGCGGCGAGCCGGGTCATGGAGACGGGAGGGTGGGCCGGAGGGGCATCGGTGCCGGTCAGGGATGGGTCGCGCATGACGCGTCAACTGCTCGCGGTCCGCCCCGGTTACGTGCGCGCCGGACTCACGGCTCCGGTACGGGAGCCGTGAGTCCGGGGCGGGTCAGATGCCGCAGCTTGACGCGGACCAGAAGCGGCTCGCGCGGTGATCGACATGCGTGTGGTCGCTGTGGCCCGGATAGCCGGGGCCCAGGATGCCGTTGAACCCGTGGTTGCGGGCCTGTTGTGCCAGCCGGCACAGCGAGTGCGGGCCCGCCCCGAGGTCGGCCGCGTCGCCGTAGAGGTGGCGGCTGCCCTCGGCCCCGCCGACGGCGTCGTTGCAGGCGTAGGAGCGGAAGCCGCTGGTGACCCGGATCGGCTCGTCGCCGAGCGCGTGGCGCAGTGCCTCCAGCTTCCACATGGTCCGCAGGGCGTTGGACTTCGCGGTGGTCGCGCTCACGGCGCCGCCCGCCCAGGTGGAGTTGCAGTTGTTCAACTCGGCGTAGGAGAAGTGGACCGGCGTGCAGTCGTCGTCCTGAAGGGCGTAGATCTTGCTGAAGGTGGCAGGTCCGGCGACGCCGTCGGCGGCGAGCCCGTAGGCCGACTGGAAGCGCTTGACGGCGGCTGTGGTCGCCGGTCCGTAGGCGCCGTCGATCGCCAGCACACCGCCCGATCCCGGGTAGCCGGCGACCCGGATCTGCAGCTGGGTGACATCGGCGCCCGAAGCGCCCTGCGACAAGGTGCGGGACCACGTGTAGCAGCCGTCGGCCTGTGCGGCGCCGGCCGTGGCGACCACGCCGACCACCGAAGCTGCAATGACCATGACAATCGAGAGGAGAAGACGTAAGGCACGTCTGGACATCGGGCCCTCCAGAGGGGGATGGGGAGTCCGGTACGGGTGCGCGCACCGCCGAGCCTGACGCCCTGGTCGACGCGCGTCAACGGGCGTCGGCAACTGCCATTTGTCCGCCCAATGACGGCCGGCCCCTGACTCGGGCGGCGAGCGGTACGTCAGCGGAACCGACAGCCTCTTGCCGGCCTGCCAAACCGGCCTGACCTGCACAAACGGCCGATTGTCAGTGGCGGGTGCCACGATCGGACGCATGGACATCTGCCACGAAGGCCGAGAGCCCCGTACGGGGCCGGTCTCACCAGCCGCGGCGGCGCCACGCCGGCAGCTGCGGGCGCTCGGCGCCCAGCGTGGTGTCGTCGCCGTGTCCGGGGTAGACCCAGGTCTCGTCCGGCAGCGCGTCGAAGATCTTGGTCTCGACGTCGTGGATCAGGCTGGCGAAGGCCTCCGGGTCCTTCCAGGTGTTGCCCACGCCGCCGGGGAAGAGGCAGTCGCCGGTGAACACATGGGGGTGGCCGTGCGGGTCGTCGTAGATCAGGGCGATCGAGCCGGGCGTGTGGCCGACCAGGTGACGGGCGGTGAGCTCCACCCGGCCGACGCGGATCGTGTCGCCGTCCTCGACGAGCACATCGGTGGGCACCGGGATGCCCTCGGCGTCGTACGCGCCCGCGTAGGTGCGCGCGCCGGTGGCGTCCACGACCTCGCGCAGCGCCTGCCAGTGGTCGCCGTGCCGGTGGGTCGTGACGAGGGAGGCGATGCCGTCGCCGCCGATCAGCTTGAGCAGGGTGTCGGCCTCGTTGGCCGCGTCGATCAGGAGCTGCTCGCCGGTGGCCCGGCAGCGCAGCAGATAGGCGTTGTTGGTCATGGGGCCGACCGCGACCTTGGAGATCATCAGGTCCGCCAGCTCATGCACGTCCGCAGGCCCGCCGACTGTCACCGCTCCGCTGTACGTCATGAGCTCAGCGTACCGAGCGGGCCCGGCGGTCCACAGGGGCCGCCGGACCGGCCGGGCGGGTACGTGCGGGAACTACAGCGCGGGCAGTACGGGCAGCAGACCGGAGTCGCAGTCCAGGTCGGCTCCCTGGCGCCGTCCGGAGAGCCAGCCGAGCAGCGCGGGCGCCGGACCGATCACGGAGACGGAGTCCCCGTCCGCCCGGCCGGTGCTCCACTGCCGCCCGTCGTGCGCGGTGACGGCGATACGCGGGACCGCGGCGTTGCCCGAGAAGCGCTCCGCGAGGAAGGCGATCTCGCGCTCGGTGAACTCCGCGGGCAGATCCTCGAGTTCGTAGCCGATCCCGAGGTCGACATGGTGCAGCTCGACCTCGACGAGCCGGCGGAAGGGCAGCCGCGAGGCCTTGTCCGTGACCCCGTTGCGCAGCTCCACCGTGCGCGACCAGTCCGCGGGCTGCGCGGCCTGCGCGATGAACCGCGCCGCGCTGTCGCGCACGTCGTCGAGCTGGACGTCGAGCGGCCGCGGGGCGTCCCGCTCGATATCGGCGTCGCGCGCCTCGGCGCTGAGATACATCGGGCGGCCGGCGAGGACGTTCACCAGGGCGTCGGCATTGCGGGCGACATGCGCCAGCACATGACCACGGGTCCACCCGGGCAGGCGTGACGGACCGGCGACGGAGGCGTTGTCCAGTTTGGCCGCCGCGGTCAGCAGCCGGTCGGTCGCCTCCCGTACCAGAAGCAGGTCGTGCTCATGATCATTCATGACGTCGACGATAGTCCCGCCACTCCTTCGGGTGAAGGTGGTGGACCACGACCGCAAATCGAATGTGCGTGCTATAGGGTCGGTCGAGGCATCCTTGACAGCCGGGCCCCATAGTGCAGTCCAGCTGTCTCAGCCATAAGCAGTCCATCGCTGAGGCGGCCCTCGTAGTCTGAGAAACGGGGCCCCGCCCCCGCTCTCCCATCAAGAAAGGTGCGGACCGGCGTGGCCGACCGTCTCATCGTCCGTGGCGCGCGCGAGCACAACCTGAAGAACGTCTCGCTCGACCTCCCGCGTGACTCCCTCATCGTGTTCACCGGCCTGTCCGGCTCGGGCAAGTCCTCGCTCGCCTTCGACACGATCTTCGCCGAGGGGCAGCGGCGCTATGTCGAGTCGCTGTCGTCCTATGCCCGCCAGTTCCTCGGCCAGATGGACAAGCCCGATGTGGACTTCATCGAGGGCCTGTCCCCGGCGGTCTCCATCGACCAGAAGTCGACCTCGCGCAATCCGCGCTCGACGGTCGGCACCATCACCGAGGTCTACGACTATCTCCGCCTGCTCTTCGCGCGCATCGGCAAGCCGCACTGCCCCGAGTGCAGCCGGCCCATCACGCGCCAGTCGCCGCAGGCCATCGTGGACCGGGTGCTCGAGCTGCCCGAGGGCAGCCGCTTCCAGGTCCTGTCGCCGCTGGTGCGCGAGCGCAAGGGCGAGTTCGTGGACCTCTTCGCCGACCTGCAGACCAAGGGGTACAGCAGGGCGCGCGTGGACGGCGCCACCATCCAGCTCTCCGAGCCGCCGACGCTCAAGAAGCAGGAGAAGCACACCATCGAGGTGGTCGTCGACCGCCTCACGGTCAAGGACTCCGCCAAGCGCCGCCTCACCGACTCCGTCGAGACGGCGCTCGGTCTGTCCGGCGGCATGGTCGTCCTCGACTTCGTCGACCTGCCCGAGGACGACCCCGAGCGCGAGCGGATGTACTCGGAGCACCTCTACTGCCCGTACGACGACCTGTCGTTCGAGGAGCTGGAGCCGCGCTCCTTCTCGTTCAACTCGCCGTTCGGCGCCTGCCCCGACTGCTCCGGCATCGGTACGCGGATGGAGGTGGACCCCGAGCTGATCGTGCCCGACGAGGACAAGTCGCTCGACGAGGGCGCCATCCACCCGTGGTCGCACGGCCACACCAAGGAGTACTTCGGCCGTCTCACCGGCGCGCTCGCGGACGCGCTCAGCTTCAGCACGGACATGCCCTTCGCCGCGCTGCCGCAGCGGGCCAGGAAGGCGCTGCTCTACGGGCACAAGACGCAGATCGAGGTGCGCTACCGCAACCGCTACGGTCGCGAGCGGGTCTACACGACCCCCTTCGAAGGCGCCGTGCCCTTCGTGAAGCGCCGGCACTCCGAGGCCGAGAGCGACGCGAGCCGCGAGCGCTTCGAGGGCTATATGCGCGAGGTGCCCTGCCCCACCTGTGAGGGCACCCGCCTCAAGCCGATCGTGCTCGCGGTCACCGTGATGGAGAAGTCCATCGCCGAGGTCTCCGCGATGTCGATCTCCGACTGTGCCGAGTTCCTGGGCAAGTTGAGGCTCAATGCGCGCGACAAGAAGATCGCCGAGCGGGTCCTCAAGGAGGTCAACGAGCGGCTGCGCTTCCTCGTCGACGTCGGCCTCGACTATCTCTCGCTCAACCGTGCCGCCGGCACCCTGTCCGGCGGCGAGGCCCAGCGCATCCGCCTGGCCACGCAGATCGGTTCGGGTCTGGTCGGTGTGCTCTACGTCCTGGACGAGCCGTCCATCGGTCTGCACCAGCGCGACAACCACCGTCTGATCGAGACCCTCGTCCGCCTGCGCGACATGGGCAACACCCTGATCGTCGTCGAGCACGACGAGGACACCATCAAGGTGGCCGACTGGGTGGTCGACATCGGCCCCGGCGCCGGTGAGCACGGCGGCAAGGTCGTGCATAGCGGACCGCTCGCCGAACTGCTCACCACCGCCGAGTCGATGACCGGCCAGTACCTCTCGGGCAAGAAGTCCATCCCCGTGCCGGACATCCGCCGGCCCGTGGACCCGGGGCGGCAGCTGGTCGTGCACGGCGCCCGCGAGAACAATCTGCAGGACATCGACGTCGCATTCCCGCTCGGTGTGCTCACCGCGGTCACCGGCGTCTCGGGCTCCGGCAAGTCCACGCTGGTCAACGACATCCTGTACACGCACCTGGCGCGCGAGCTGAACGGCGCGCGTTCCGTGCCGGGACGCCACACCCGCGTCGAGGGCGACGATCTCGTCGACAAGGTCGTGCACGTCGACCAGTCGCCCATCGGGCGGACCCCGCGGTCCAACCCGGCCACGTACACCGGAGTCTTCGACAACATCCGCAAGCTGTTCGCGGAGACCACCGAGGCGAAGGTGCGCGGCTATCTGCCCGGGCGCTTCTCGTTCAACGTCAAGGGCGGCCGCTGCGAGAACTGCTCGGGCGACGGCACCATCAAGATCGAGATGAACTTCCTGCCGGACGTGTACGTCCCGTGCGAGGTCTGCCACGGTGCGCGCTACAACCGCGAGACCCTCGAGGTGCACTACAAGGGCAAGTCCATCGCCGAGGTCCTCGACATGCCGATCGAGGAGGCGCTCGACTTCTTCGAGGCCGTGCCGACGATCGCGCGCCACCTCAAGACGCTCAACGAAGTCGGCCTGGGATACGTCCGGTTGGGACAGTCCGCGCCGACGCTCTCCGGCGGTGAGGCGCAGCGCGTCAAGCTCGCCTCCGAGCTGCAGAAGCGGTCCACGGGCCGCACGGTGTACGTGCTCGACGAGCCGACCACCGGTCTGCACTTCGAGGACATCAGCAAGCTGATCACGGTGCTCTCGGGCCTGGTCGACAAGGGCAACACGGTCATCGTCATCGAGCACAACCTCGATGTCATCAAGACCGCGGACTGGCTGGTCGACATGGGTCCCGAGGGTGGTTCCGGAGGCGGTCTCGTCATCGCCGAGGGCACGCCCGAGCAGGTGGCCGGGGTGGCGGCGAGCCACACGGGCAAGTTCCTGCGGGACATCCTCGAGGCGGACCGGATCAGCGACGGCGGAGTGCCCGCGGCACGCAAGCCGGCGCGCAAGGCTGCCGCGAAGAGGACAGTGGCCGCGGCCAAGGCTCCGGCGAAGAAGGCGGTGACGGCCACCGCGAAGACGGGGACCGCCAACAAGACCGCTGCGAACAAGACCGCTGCCAAGAAGACCGCTGTCAAGAAGGCCACCGCAGAGAAGGCCGCGCCCGCCAAGAAGGCGACGCCCGCCAAGAAGACGACGCGGGCCCGCAAGGGCTGAGCCCGAGTCGGGCGCGCACCGGGTGGTGGGGCGGGGACTTCCCGCCCCACCACCTACAGTTGCCCCATGCGGGATTTCGGGCAAAAGGTAGTAAACCTGGGCAAACGGTTGGTCGAGCAGCCCTTGTGGGAGCGGCCCGCCGAGACATATCTGGTGCGCCGCTGGCCCGACCTCTTCGCCACCTGTGTGGCCACGGTCTTCTTCTGGCTCTCCCTCACCCCGTCACTCGTGCCCCGCCCCTGGCTGCTGCAAGGCGTGATCGGCGGCATCACCGCAGCGATCGGCTACGCGGTGGGGAGCGTGCTCAGCTCCCTGTTCCGCTGGATCGTCGCGTGGCGGCCCAGCGCGCAGACACGGGCACGCTGCTGGCTCGCGTACTGGATTCTCAGCCCGGTGCTCGCCGGCTGGCTGATCTCCGAAAGCGCCGATATGCAGCGGCAGTTGAGGCAGCTTCAGGGTCTGCCGCCGTCGCTCACCTGGCACACCCCGATGATCGGCCTGATCGCGGTCGCCCTCTGGCTGCTCATCCTGATGCTCGCGCGCACCGTGCGGCTCGGCTCCAGCAAGTTCATCCACTGGCTCGGCCGTGCGCTGCCCCGGCCCGTCGCCATCGGTATCGGCCTGCTCGTGAGCGGTGTCGTGGTGTCCACGGCCCTGCAGGACGTCGTCTTCGAACGCGGCGTCATCGACATCGCCGACCGTATCGCCAAGGCCACCAACAACGGGACCAAGGATGGCATCCACCGGCCCACCTCGCGGTATGTCTCCGGCGGGCCCGGCTCCGAGATGGCGTGGGACGACCTCGGCTTCCAGGGACGGAACTTCACGGGCTCGGTGCTCAGCGGCCGGCAGATCACCGAGTTCACCAAGGCGCCCGCCGAGGAGCCCGTACGCGTCTACATCAGTTCTTCGGCTCCCGAGGCCTTCACCGACGACGAACCCTTCAAGGCGCAGGCCGGACTTGCGGTCCGCGAGCTCAAGCGCACCGGCGGATTCGAGCGCGAGGTCCTCACGATCGCCGGCACCACCGGCTCCGGCTGGATCGACGCCACGGTCGTCGAGAGCCTGGAGTACATGTACGGCGGGAACACCGCGACGGTCGCCGTTCAGTACTCGTATCTGCCGAGCTGGGTGTCGTTCCTCGTCGACAAGGAGAAGGCGGGCAAGGCCACCCGTGCCCTGGTCGACGCGGTCCGCGCCGAGCTCGACAAGCTGCCCGCCGCAAGCCGGCCCAAGCTCGCGGTCACGGGCGAGAGTCTTGGCGCCTACGCCGTCGAGGACTCGTACGGGACGGTCGACGCGCTCCTCGGCGGGACCGACGGCGCCCTGCTGCTCGGGGTGCCCAACTTCTCGCCGATCGCCGGTGAGCTGCGTGAACGCAGGGACGAGGGCAGTCCCGTATGGCGTCCGGAATTCGAGGGCGGGAGCAATGTGCGCTTCGCGCAGTTCCCGGCCGAGGACCTGCGGCGGCCGCAGTCGCCGTGGGGCCACCCGCGCGCCGTCGTGCTGCAGAACGCCTCGGACGCGATCGTCTGGTGGTCACCGGATCTGCTGCTCGAACGTCCGCAGTGGCTGGACAGGCCGCTGGGTCCGGACATCACGCCGGAGATCAACTGGTTCCCGTTCGTGACCTTCTGGCAGACCACGGTCGACATGGCCGTGTCGTACGGGGTCCAGGCGCCGCACGGTCACCGCTACGGCACCGGGTCGGTCGACGGCTGGGCCGCCGTACTGCCGCCCGAGGGCTGGACCACGAAGGACACCGACCGGCTGCGCGCCCACCTCGACGCCCGCCCCTCGCCGTACTGAGCGAAGGCGCGACGCCCGCCGCCCGACAAGACGTACGGGAAGTTACGCCTTCGGTCCCGCGATCAGCTTGCCGTTCTCCACCCGGACCGGGACCTTGGGCAGCGGCACGGAGGCCGGGCCCTTGATCGCGGCGCCCGAGGTGATGCTGAAGCGGCTGCCGTGGCAGGGGCAGTTGGCCTCGTCGCCCTCGATCTTGTCGAGGACGCAGCCGGCGTGGGTGCACTGTGCGCTCAGCGCGGAGTACGTGCCGTCCTGCGAGCAGGCCACGAGCAGCCGCTGCTCACGGAAGAGCTTGGCGCTGCCCGCGGGCACGGCGGAGGCCGCGCCCAGATCGACCGGCGCGGTCGGTGTGGGGTTCTCGGCGTGCCCGAGGTCGGACTCCGTGGAGCAGGCCGCGGCGCCGAGCCCGGCCGTTCCTGCGAGGGCGGCGCCCTTGAGGACGGTACGACGGGCGGTGGCCTTGCCGGGCATGGAGTCTCCACAGCTCAGGGGGTACGGCTGACCTGGTCGACGATACCGGCACAGATCACCAGGCCCCGCGCCGCCCACCCCCGGACGCCCGAGAGCCCGGACGCCCGAGAGCCCGTACGCCCGAGAGCCCGTACGCCCGGCGGTCCGGGGATCCGAAAGCCGGGACTCTTCCTCAGCCGTCCGCTCCCACCAGCGCCCCCACCGCCTCGGCCGAGAGCCGTGACTTCGGCAGGAACCCGCGCACGGGACTCTCGGAGATGAGCTCCTCGAAGTCCTCCGGGTCATGGGTGGAGATCATGATCAGATGAGGCACGATTCCGTGCAGCCGTTCGGCCACCTCGAACCCGTTCTCGCCGTCGAGATCGATATCGAGCAGCGCGACGTCGGGCCGCAGCTCCCTGGCAAATACGAGCGCATCCGTGCTCGATCCCGCGAGTGCGACCACGCTCGCACCGCCCCGCTCGAGGGTCGCCTTGGCGGCTTCGAGGAAGCGGGCGTTGTCGTCCACGAGGAGACAGCGCATCGCCATGGGCCCAGCCTGCCAACGACGCGGCCCGTCCGCTTTCCTGCTAGCCGGAAACCTTCTCTCGGTGGTACCGACTACCTTGATCGTGCTCGGAGTTGCCACGGGACGACGCCCTGACCGGCGCTAGCATGAGATCTGCCGAAAGCGCCATGCCATCAGGTGAAGCGGTGCGCGGAAGGCCAAAAGGGCCGGGGGTGCGCCATGGGAGTGCGCAAGCGGTGGGCGCGTACGGCAGCAGACCGGAGGACCAGGAGAACGACGTCGTCCGGCGGCAAGACAGCCACACCACCCACACGACTCACGCCACCCACACCATTGACTCCACCCGCACCACTCACCCCGCTCTTCGACCGCCTCCGGGTGGGCACCAAACTCCTGCTCCTGGCCCTCCTGCCCGTCGGCGTCCTGCTCACCCTCACCATCGTCTCCGCCGCGGGCCAGTGGCGTGAGGCCGCGCGCCTGCGGGCGTTCGACCGGTCGGCCCAGGTGTCGTTCGCCGCGGGGGCGCTCGCCGACGCCATCGCCCAGGAGCGCCTGGCCAGCATGCTCGACGAGCTCCGCCCGGGCCCCGATGCCGAGCAGAATCTCGCCGACGCCCGCCGTGCCACCACGGCCGCGCTCAAGGAGGCCGGACGACGGGCGGACGAGGAAGGCCGCTTCGGGGACCGTATGGACGAGATCGGGCGCGATCTCGCCGAGCTGCGCCGCGGCCACGACAACGAGTCCGTCACCGTCGAGCATGTGGCCGCGCGCTTCGGAGCCGTCGTCCTCGACGTGGTGGAGCTGGTGGTGGCCGTCGAGGCCCGTGAGCCGAGCGCGTTCTCGCGCAGCGTGGCCGATGCGCATCTGTCGATGATCCAGGCCACCGAGGCCGCCGGTGCCGAACGCTCCGAGCTGGTCATCCTGTTCGCCAGGCCGAAGAACACCCCTTCCCCCACCGCGGCGCGCTGGCCTGCTCTGGAGGGCGCCCGCCTCGACACGTTCCGGCGGGTGGCGTCCGGGCCTCTCAAGTCCCGTCTGGAAGAGGTCCTTGCGCGCCCCGAGTCGGTCTTCGTGCGGCAGGTGCGCGACCAGCTCGCCGCGGGCGACTCCTGGCGGTACCCCACCGTCGAGCGCTGGGCCGAGGCCTCCTCGACCCGGATGGACGCCCTGCGCTCGGTCACCCGCGCCGCGGAGGGCGAGCTGCGGGCCTCCGCCGCCGAGGGAGTGCGGGCCGCCGAGACCAGAGCCTGGCGCGACCTCGTCCTCTTCCTGATCCTGCTCGCCGTGGTCACGGGCGTCGCGCTCGCACTGCGCCGCTCGATCGGCCGTCCGCTCGCCGAAGTGGCCAAGGGCGCCGAGGCGTTGGCGGCGGGCGACCTCGCGTACGACATCCGGCACCGCGGCCGCGACGAGATCGGCACGGTGGCGGAGAGCTTCCGCGAGCTGCGCGCCACCGTGGAGCGGCTCACCGCCGAGGTGCGGACCATGACCGACGCCGTCGACGCGGACCGGCTCGACCACCGCGCGGAGTCGGGGGAGTTCGAGGGGATCTGGGCGCAGCTGCTCGACGGCCTCAACGGCACGATGATCTCCTTCGCCAATCTGCGGGGCCGGCACAAGGAGGCCGAGCGCGAGGTGGAGAACCTGTTCACGCTCTCCGCCGACCTGTTGTGCATCGCCGATCTGGAGGGCTGGTTCCGCCGGGTCAACCCCGCCTTCGAGGAGGTGCTCGGCCATTCGCCCGAGGTCCTGCTGGGGCGGCCGTTCATGGACCTCGTGCACGAGGAGGACCGCGAACGCACCCGCGCGGCACTGTCCCAGCTCGGCGACGGCCAGGAGGTCTTCCGGTTCGAGAACCGCTACCTGCGCGCCGACGGCACGTACTGCTGGCTGCAGTGGAACGCACGGCCGATACCCGAGAAGGGCCTGATCCACGCCGCGGCCCGCGATGTCACCGAGCGGCGCAGGGTGCAGAGCGAGCAGAACGCGCTGCGCCGGGTCGCCACCCTGGTTGCCCAAGGGGTGCCGCCGGAGCGGCTGTTCGGGGAGGTCGCGCGGGAGGTCGGCCGGCTCCTGGAGACGCCGTCCGCGGCGGTCGTGCAGTACGGGGCCGACGGCCGGGTCAGCACGGTCGGCGACGCGGGCGCCGCACCCCGCGCCCCGCATGAGCAGCCCGCCGTGACCGAGGTGGCGCAGACGGGCAGACCCGTGCACACGGGCGGCGCGACCGGAGTGCCGATCGTGGTGGACGGCCGGCTCTGGGGCGCCGTCATCGCGGCCGCCCCGGGCGGACAGGAGCTGCCGCCGGGCACCGAGAAACGCCTCGCCGCGTTCACCGAACTGATCGTCAGCGCCATCGCCAACGCCGACAGCCGTGCCCAGCTGGCCGCGTCGCGTGCGCGCGTGGTCGCCGCGTCGGACGCCTCACGGCGCCGTATCGAACGGGATCTGCACGACGGCGTACAGCAGCGCCTCGTCTCGCTCCAGCTGGAACTGCGCACCGCGGAGGCCCTCGCGCCCGACGGCTGCGACGAACTCCTCGACCGTCTTGCCCACATGGGCCGCGGGCTGCAGGACGCCTTCGACGAACTGCAGCGGCTCTCGCGCGGCATCCACCCGGCGATCCTGTCGAAGGGCGGCCTCGGCCCGGCCCTGCGGGCGCTGGCCCGCCGTTCGCCCGTACCCGTCGAACTCGATCTGCGGATCCCGCGCGCCCGGCTGTCCGAACCGGTCGAGGTCGCCGCGTACTACGTGGTCTCCGAGGCGCTCGCCAACACCGCCAAGCACGCCCGGGCCAACGTCGTGAACGTCCAGGTGACGTGCGAGGACGAGGCCGTGGAACTGGTCATCGCCGACGACGGAGTGGGCGGCGCCGAACCCGCCCGGGGCTCCGGACTCATAGGCCTCGCGGACCGTGTCGAGGCGATCGGCGGCACGCTGCACGTCAACAGCCGCCTCGGGAACGGGACTTCCCTGCTCGTACGGCTGCCCGCACCCAGGGCGCAGGAAGAGGAGCGCGCTTGAGGCGGGGGAGCCGGAGCGTGCCAGGGTCCGAGACGGGAAAAAGAGGGGCGACCGCCCCGGCGAACGCGAAGGGGGCCAAGTGGGGGGCCTTGGACTTGGAAAATGCGTTCGCCGTGGACGGTCAGCCGGGCGGACGGGGGTTCCGCCCGGTCAGGGGGCGCGCCGCAGCGCGCTGGATCCGCGGGGCGCGGATCATGCCGGGGATCCCGTACGCCGAGTCGGAGCCGCAGGCGGTCGTCACATCGGTGCGGCAGTCACGGGTCGACCACCGCCGACTGCGCTCGATCCGTGACTGCCACATGGCTTCCGCCCTCTCGACCCGTACGTACCGGGTTTCTCCCGAGGCCTTCAGCATCGTCCCTGCGTGCCGCGCTGTCGTCCTGGCCAGCCCCCAACTCCCTTTCGGGAAGACCCCCATGGACCCGTTACCGCCAGCACCTCCCGGTTCTTCCCGCTAGCAGGAAGAGCCCTGGTCCGGCAGGCTGTGCAGCAACGGCCAGGCACGGTCCGTACGCCACCGACCCAGGGGACTGGCCATGGGGATGTCACAGAGGATGCAGCAGCAGATGTCACAGCGCACGCCGAAGGGGCGGGTCGTGCTCGCCGACGACGACGTCCTGCTCCGCGAAGGGCTCGCGAGCCTGTGCGAACGCGTCGGGTACGCCGTGGTCGGCCAGGCCGGGGAGGCCGAGACCCTGCTCGCGCTGGTCGCCGAGCACCGGCCCGAGCTCGCCGTGGTCGACATCCGGATGCCGCCGGAGCACTCCACGGAAGGTCTCAAGGCGGCCGCGACCATCCGCGAGAGGTTCCCGGCGACCGGCATCCTCGTGCTCTCCGCGTACGTGGAGGTGGAGGACGCCCTCGCACTGCTCGCCGGCGGCCACCGCATCGGCTACCTCCTGAAGAGCCGGATCACGGATGTGGAGGAGTTCCTGGAGACCCTCGACCGGATCTCCAAGGGCGGCTCGGTCGTCGACCCCTCCCTGGTGCAGGAGCTGGTCGCCGCCCAGCGCCGCGACGATCCCCTGTCCCTCCTGAGCGCCCGCGAGCGCGAGGTTCTGGAGCTGATGGCCGAGGGCCGGTCCAACGCCGGTATCGGACGGCGTCTTTGGGTCACCGAGGGCACGGTCGAGAAGCATGTGCGCTCCATCATGAGCAAGCTCCGCCTCCCCGAGGACACCGACGACCACCGCCGTGTCCTGGCCGTCCTCACCTTCCTGGAGTCCCGCTAGCGCCCGCTTCGGGACTCCCGCCTGGGGCCCTGGCTGTCGGTGGCCGCCAGTAGGGTGGATGCCATGGCCGACCCCTCCAGCTACCGCCCCAAGCCGGGACAGATCCCCGACTCGCCGGGGGTCTACAAGTTCCGTGACGAGCACGGCCGGGTGATCTACGTCGGCAAGGCGAAATCCCTGCGACAGCGGCTCGCGAACTACTTCCAGGACCTCGCGAGCCTGCACCCGCGCACCCGCTCGATGGTCACCACCGCCGCGTCCGTCGAGTGGACCGTCGTCGCCACCGAGGTCGAGGCGCTCCAGCTGGAGTACAGCTGGATCAAGGAGTTCGACCCCCGGTTCAACGTCAAGTACCGCGACGACAAGAGCTATCCCTATCTCGCGGTCACGCTCAATGAGGAGTTCCCGCGCGTCCAGGTGATGCGCGGCGCCAAGAAGAAGGGCGTGCGCTACTTCGGTCCGTACGGACATGCCTGGGCGATCCGCGAGACGGTCGACCTGATGCTGCGGGTCTTCCCGGTGCGCACCTGCTCGGCCGGCGTCTTCAAGAACGCCGCACGCACCGGCCGCCCCTGCCTCCTCGGCTACATCGGCAAGTGCTCGGCCCCCTGCGTCGGCCGCGTCGACGCCGAGGACCACCGCGAACTGGCCGAGGACTTCTGCGACTTCATGGCCGGACGTACGGGCGCGTACATTCGCAGGCTCGAGAAGGACATGCAGGACGCGGCCGAGGAGATGGAGTACGAGCGGGCCGCGCGCCTGCGCGACGACATCGAGGCGCTCAAGCGCGCCATGGAGAAGAGCGCGGTCGTCCTCGCCGACGCCACCGACGCCGACCTGATCGCGCTCGCCGAGGACGAGCTCGAAGCGGCGGTGCAGATCTTCCACGTACGCGGCGGACGCGTCCGCGGCCAGCGCGGCTGGGTCACCGACAAGGTCGAGGCCGTCACCAGCGCCGGCCTCGTGGAACACGCGTTGCAGCAGCTGTACGGGGAGGAGAGCGGCGACGCCGTTCCCAAGGAGGTCCTCGTGCCGGCGCTGCCCGAGGACGAGGCGGCCGTCACGGCCTGGCTGACCGCCAAGCGCGGGGCCCACGTGAGCCTGCGCATCCCGCAGCGCGGGGACAAGCGGGCCCTCATGGAGACCGTGCAGCGCAATGCGCAGCAGTCCCTCGTCCTGCACAAGACCAAGCGCGCCTCCGACCTGACCACCCGCTCGCGGGCCCTGGAGGAGATCGCCGCCGCGCTCGACCTCGACAGTGCTCCGCTGCGGATCGAGTGCTTCGACATCTCCCATCTGCAGGGCGATGACGTGGTCGCCTCGATGGTGGTCTTCGAGGACGGGCTCGCCCGCAAGAGCGAGTACCGGCGCTTCCAGATCAAGGGCTTCGAGGGGCAGGACGACGTCCGCTCCATGCACGAGGTGATCACCCGCCGCTTCCGGCGCTATCTCTCCGAGAAGGAGAAGACGGGGGAGTGGGCCGAGGACGGGGAGGTCCCGGCCGAGGACGACGGCCGGCCGAAGAAGTTCGCGTATCCGCCGCAGCTCGTCGTGGTCGACGGCGGTCAGCCGCAGGTCGCGGCCGCAAAGAAGGCCATGGACGAGCTCGGCATCGACGATGTCGCCGTCTGCGGCCTGGCCAAGCGCCTGGAAGAGGTGTGGCTGCCCGACGACGACGATCCGGTGGTGCTCCCGCGTTCCAGCGAAGGGCTCTATCTTCTGCAGCGGGTGCGCGACGAGGCACACCGCTTCGCGATCCAGTACCAGCGCAGCAAGCGCAACAAACGGATCCGTTCGAGCCCGCTCGATGCCGTGCCCGGCCTGGGCGAGGCACGCAAGCAGGCGCTCATCAAACACTTCGGTTCGGTGAAGAAGCTCAGATCCGCCACAATTGACCAGATCTGTGAGGTCCCCGGCATAGGGCGCAAGACGGCCGAGACCATTCTCGCGGCCTTCGCCACGGCGGAACCCGCCGCGCCCGCGGTGAACACCGCCACCGGAGAGATCATGGAATAGCCGGACCACAGAGCAGCACACGACCGACGGGGGCAGGACAGATGACCGAGCACGACGATGGAGCACAGGTGAGTACGGGCAACACGGGCACCACGATCGAGCCCGGAGAGGCAGCGGAAGCGGCCATCCCCGAGCTGGTGATCATCTCCGGCATGTCGGGCGCGGGCCGCTCGACCGCGGCCAAGTGTCTGGAGGACCTCGGCTGGTTCGTGGTCGACAATCTGCCGCCCGCCCTGATCCCCACCATGGTGGAGCTGGGCGCCCGCTCGCAGGGCAATGTGGCGCGGATCGCGGTCGTCGTCGACGTGCGCGGCCGCCGCTTCTTCGACAACCTCCGCCAGTCCCTCGCGGACCTGGAGGCCAAGAGCGTCACGCGCCGCATCGTCTTCCTCGAGTCCTCCGACGAGGCCCTGGTGCGCCGCTTCGAGTCCGTACGGCGCCCGCACCCGCTGCAGGGCGACGGCCGGATCGTCGACGGCATCGCCGCCGAGCGCGAGCTGCTTCGCGAACTGCGCGGTGACGCCGACCTGGTGATCGACACCTCCAGCCTCAATGTGCACGAGCTGCGCGCCAAGATGGACGCCCAGTTCGCGGGCGACGACGAGCCGGAGCTGCGCGCCACGGTCATGTCGTTCGGCTACAAGTACGGCCTGCCCGTCGACGCCGACCTCGTCGTGGACTGCCGCTTCCTGCCCAATCCGCACTGGGTGCCCGAGCTGCGCCCGTTCACCGGGCTCAATGAGGAGGTGTCCGGCTATGTCTTCAACCAGCCCGGCGCCAAGGAGTTTCTCGACCGGTACGCCGAGCTGCTCCAGCTGATCGCCACCGGCTACCGCCGCGAGGGCAAACGCTATGTGACCATCGCGGTCGGCTGCACCGGCGGCAAGCACCGCTCGGTCGCGATGTCCGAGAAGCTGGCCGCGCGCCTGGCCGCTGAAGGCGTGGAGACGGTGGTCGTCCACCGGGACATGGGGCGCGAGTGAAGCCGACTCCCCGGCTGGGGCGTCTGAACCGCCTGGGCCGCAAGCGGGGCACACAGCCCAAGGTCGTCGCGCTCGGCGGCGGCATGGGCCTGTCCGCCTCGCTCGCCGCCCTGCGCCGGATCACCGGTGACCTCACCGCCGTGGTCACCGTCGCCGACGACGGCGGCTCCAGCGGCCGGCTCCGCGACGAGCTCGGTGTGCTGCCGCCCGGCGATCTGCGCAAGGCCCTCGCGGCGCTGTGCGGGGACGACGACTGGGGCCAGACCTGGTCCCGGGTCATCCAGCACCGCTTCGAGTCGCAGGGCGAGCTGCACGACCACGCCGTGGGCAATCTTCTGATCGTCGCCCTGTGGGAACAGCTCGGCGACCACGTCAAGGCCCTCGACCTGGTCGGCAAGCTGCTCGGCGCGCACGGCCGGGTGCTGCCGATGTCCGCCGTACCGCTGGAGCTGCAGGCCCTCGTCAAGGGGCACGACCCCGAGCGCCCCGCCGATGTGGACCTCGTCCGCGGCCAGGCGACCGTGGCGCTCACGCCGGGTGAGGTGCAGTCCGTGCACCTGGTCCCGCACGACCCGCCGGCCGTGCCCGAAGCCGTGGCCGCGGTGCTCGACGCGGACTGGGTGGTGCTCGGTCCGGGCTCCTGGTTCTCCTCGGTGATCCCGCATCTTCTGGTGCCGGAACTGCTCGACGCACTCGTCGAGACGAAGGCCCGCAGGGTCCTCTCGCTCAACCTCGCGCCGCAACCCGGCGAAACCGATGGCTTCTCACCGCAGCGTCATTTGGAGGTTTTGGCCCGACACGCCCCTAAACTCGCCCTGGACGTGGTGCTGGCCGATCTGGCCGCCGTGCCCGACCCGGAGTCCCTGACCGACGCTGCCAAGCGTCTCGGGGCCGAGGTCGAGCTGGCGCCGGTCGCGTCGCCCGACAGCTCCGCCAAGCACGATCCGGTGCTGTTGGCCGCCGCGTACGACCGTATTTTTCGGATGCATGGAAGGATCGGCCCATGGCGATGACGGCAGCGGTGAAGGATGAGATTTCCCGGCTTCCCGTCACCCGGACCTGCTGCAGGAAGGCAGAGGTCTCGGCGATTCTTCGGTTCGCGGGCGGGCTGCACCTGGTCAGCGGCCGCATTGTGATCGAGGCGGAGCTGGACACGGCGATGGCCGCGCGCCGGCTCAAGAAGGACATCCTGGAGATCTTCGGGCACAGCTCGGAGCTGATGGTGATGGCCGCGGGCGGACTGCGCCGCGGTTCGCGTTATGTCGTACGCGTCGTCGCCGGCGGCGACCAGCTGGCGCGCCAGACCGGTCTGGTCGATGGCCGCGGCCGGCCGATCCGCGGCCTGCCGCCGCAGGTCGTCTCCGGTGCGACCTGTGACGCCGAAGCCGCCTGGCGGGGCGCGTTCCTTGCCCACGGCTCGCTCACCGAGCCGGGCCGTTCCTCCTCCCTCGAAGTGACCTGCCCCGGACCGGAGGCGGCCCTCGCGCTGGTGGGCGCCGCCCGCCGGCTGTCGATCGCCGCGAAGGCGCGCGAGGTGCGCGGCGTGGACCGTGTCGTCGTCCGTGACGGCGACGCGATCGGCGCGCTGCTCACCCGCCTCGGCGCACACGAGTCGGTGCTCGCGTGGGAGGAGCGGCGGATGCGCCGCGAGGTCCGCGCCACGGCCAACCGCCTGGCCAACTTCGACGACGCCAACCTGCGCCGCTCGGCCCGTGCCGCGGTGGCGGCGGGCGCGCGGGTGCAGCGGGCCCTGGAGATCCTCCAGGACGAGGTCCCCGAGCACCTCGCGGCCGCGGGACGGCTGCGCATGGAGCACAAGCAGGCCTCGCTCGAGGAGCTGGGCGCGCTCGCCGACCCGCCGCTGACCAAGGACGCGGTCGCGGGCCGCATCCGCCGCCTCCTGGCGATGGCGGACAAGCGGGCCTCGGACCTGGGCATCCCGGGTACGGAGTCCAACCTGACCGAGGAGATGGCGGACAACATGGTGGGCTGACGCCGCACGGACTTCAGGGGTGCGAGGGCTTCGGCCCCCGCACCCCTTTTGTGACGCCATATTGACATGATCATGGTGTGTCATGAGCCTGGCGGTCTGTGCACGAATGTGCCGGACAACTGCAAGGGGGGCTCATGAGACGAAGAGCAAGCGCGGTGCTCGCCGCTGCCGCACTCCTGACGGGCGGATTGCTCGCCGCACCACTTGCCCAGGCGAAGGGGCCGGCCACCGACGACCCCGCCGCGGCGGACGCCGTCAAGGTGTTCCGCGCCGAAGTCACCAAGGAGCAGGTGCCGTTGCTCCTCCAGGCCGGCCAGGACGGACATGAACTGGCCGAGCAGGCACCGCAGAAGGGCACCGCGAGCGTCGAGTTGTATCTGACCGACCAGCAGGCCGGTCAACTGCGCGAGCAGGGCATCGAGATGACGGAGCACAAGGTCTCCGCGCAGGCCCTGAAGAAGCTCGCCGCCGCCGGAGACGGCGTCTTCCGTCCGTACGGCGGTGCGGGTGGGCTCAAGGAGGAGATCGTCAAGACCGGCCAGGCGTACGACAGCCTGACGAAGGTCGTCTCGATCGGAAAGACCGTCAAGGGCCAGGACATCCTCGCGATCAAGGTCAGCAAGGGGGCCGACAAGTACCGCGACGGCGCCAAGCCCTCCACGCTCTACCTGTCCAACCAGCACGCGCGCGAGTGGATCACCCCCGAGATGACCCGCCGCCTGATGCACCACTACCTGGACAACTACGGCAAGGACCCGAGGATCACCAAGATCGTCGACAGTACCGAGCTGTGGTTCGTCCTCTCCGCGAACCCGGACGGCTACGACTACACGCACGCCGCCGACGGCGACCGCCAGTGGCGCAAGAACATGCGGGACAACGACAAGGACGGCACGCACACCGCGGCCGACGGCGTTGACCTCAACCGCAACTTCGCCTACAAGTGGGGCTACGACAACGAGGGTTCGTCGCCCGACCTGTCCAGCGAGACCTACCGGGGCAGCGGTCCGAACTCCGAGCCCGAGACGGTGGCGCTCGACCGCTTCCAGAAGCGGATCGGCTTCGAGTACGGCATCAACTACCACTCCGCCGCCGAGCTGATCCTGTACGGCGTCGGCTGGCAGGTCGCCACGCCGACCCCGGACGACGTGCTCTACAAGGCACTTGCCGGTACGCCGGAGAACTCCGCGGTGCCCGGCTACCGCCCGCAGCTCTCCTCCGAGCTCTACACCACCAACGGCGAGGCCGACGGTCACGCGGGCAACGTCAACGGCATCGCAATGTTCACGCCGGAGATGTCCACCTGCCAGACCATCTCCAACCTGTCCCCGGACGACCCCTGGAACGCCGAGGACTGCGCGTCCGTCTTCACCTTCCCGGACGACGAAAAGCTGATCCAGGACGAGTTCGCCAAGAACATCCCGTTCGCGCTCGCCGTCGCCGAGAGCGCGATCCACCCCGACCAGCCGTCCTCGCCGGTCGGCATCGAGGCCCCCGACTTCACGGTCGACAAGTTCACCACCTCGTACGCGCGGGGAGCGGACCAGGAAGTCACCGTGACCGCCCGCAAGTCCGTGCGCGACAAGGAGCTCAACTACCGCATCAACGGCGGCCGTACGCACGACGAGGACCTCGAGGCGTGGCGCGGCGGCGAGCGCTTCGGCGGGGACGACAACCTCCACTTCGACGCGTACCGCGCAGAGATCGAGGACGCGGGGCCGGGCGACACCGTCGAGGTCTGGTACACCGGCCGCACCGCCAGGGGCGACCGCGTTTCCAGCGAGCACTTCACGTACACCGTCGCCGAACGACCTCGTGCCTCCACCCTCGTCGTGGCCGAGGAGGGCGCCGCGCAGAAGCACGCGCAGAAGTACGTGGACGCGCTCAAGGCCAACGGCCGCAGCGCGGTGGTCTGGGACGTGGCCACGCAGGGCGCCCCGCACCCGCTGGCCGTCCTCGCGCACTTCGGCACGGTCGTGCACTACACCGGCGACCCCGCGCCGGGCGGACCCACCACGCTCGCACTCCGCGCGTACCTCAACGAGGGCGGCAAGGTGATCGTCGCCGGTGAACGCGCGGGCGGGAACGTACGCATCGGGCGGGCGAACTCCAACGACTTCGGGCAGTACTACCTCGGGGCGTACGAGCGCCTCTCGACGCCCGCAGTCACCACCTTCGACGGCGCCGGCGCCCTGGAAGGCGTCGACACCCCGCTCGCGGGAGCCGAGGGCAACCCGCTCGACAGCGCGGGCCGGTACACGGTCACCTCGGACACCCTGCCCGCGGACCGGTTCCCGCTGTTCCGGAGCGCGCAAGCCGGCGCGTATCCCGGAGTCGCCAACCCGTACGCGCCGTACGAGGGAACCGGCATGGCCTCCTCGACGCACGCGGACAACGACTGGCAGCGGCTCACCCGGACCATCGATCTGACCGGGGTCACCGCGGCGCAGGCGCCCGAGCTGCGCCTCGTCATGAACTGGAACGTGGAGCCGGGTTACGACCACGCCCTGCTCGAAGCCCGTACCGCGGGCGGCGACGACTGGACCACGCTGCCCGACAAGAACGGGAACACCTCGCAGACCGTGCCCGAGGAGTGCGGGGCCGGATTCTTCCTGCGCGGGCACCCGTTCCTGGCGCGCTATCTGACCCGCAGCGGCACCACCTGCACGGCCGGCGGCACGAGCGGCGCGTGGAACAGCTTCACCGGCGCCTCGGACGGCTGGAAGCCGGTGGCGTTCGACCTCAGCGCGTACGCGGGCAAGAAGGTCGAGGTCTCGGTCAGCAACGTCACCGACCCGTCCTTCGGGCTGCGCGGCGTCTTCGTCGACAACGCCCAGGTGGCCGTCGGCGGCACCGTCACGGAGACTGAGGGCTTCGAGTCCTCGCTCGGTGTATGGGCCGTGTCAGCGGCACCGGCCGGAAGTCCCAACATCACCGGCGATTGGTCCAGGACCGGCGAGCTGTACAAGCCCTATGCGGCGGTCACCACAGGTGACAGCGTGCTCATGGGCTTCGGCCTGGAACACGTCCCAGGTCAGGCGACACGCAGTCAGCTCCTGGGCAAGGCCCTTGCCGCACTGCGGCGTTGACAGTTTGTTGAAACCCGCCTTCGGGCCTTGGTCCCGGCTACGCACCGTAGCCGGGACCAAGGTCCCCATGGCCCGTATCCGGCGAACCGGTGCGGGCCGTCCGTACTCGTACGGACCTGCTCGATGTCACCCGAAGGGCTCCGGAGAGGTAGGGTCGAAGGCGGTCGGGGACATCCCATACAGCTCGCCGGCGGACAGTCCGGCGTACCAACGAGGAGATCGGTTCGTGACGATCCGCGTAGGCATCAATGGCTTTGGTCGTATCGGCCGCAACTACTTCCGGGCTCTGAAGGCCCAGGGTGCTGACATCGAGGTCGTTGCCGTCAACGACCTGGGTGACACCGCCACCACTGCACACCTGCTCAAGTACGACACCATCCTCGGCCGCTTCCAGGGCGAGGTGTCGCACACCGCGGACACCATCACCGTCGACGGTCACACCATCAAGGTGCTGTCCGAGCGCAACCCGGCCGACATCCCGTGGGGTGAGCTCGGTGTCGACATCGTCATCGAGTCGACCGGCATCTTCACCAAGAAGGCCGACGCCGAGAAGCACATCGCCGGCGGCGCCAAGAAGGTCCTGATCTCGGCTCCGGCCTCGGACGAGGACATCACCATCGTGATGGGCGTCAACCAGGACCAGTACGACGCGGCCAACCACCACGTCATCTCCAACGCGTCCTGCACCACCAACTGTGTGGCGCCGATGGCCAAGGTTCTCGACGAGAACTTCGGCATCGTCAAGGGCCTGATGACGACGGTCCACGCGTACACCAACGACCAGCGCATCCTCGACTTCCCGCACAAGGACCTGCGCCGCGCCCGTGCCGCCGCGGAGAACATCATCCCGACCACGACGGGTGCCGCCAAGGCCACCGCCCTGGTCCTTCCGCAGCTCAAGGGCAAGCTCGACGGCATCGCCATGCGCGTGCCGGTCCCGACCGGTTCCGCCACGGACCTGGTCGTCGAGCTGCAGCGCGAGGTCACCAAGGACGAGGTCAACTCCGCGTTCAAGAAGGCCTCCGAGGACGGTCCGCTCAAGGGCCGTCTGTACTACACCGAGGACCCGATCGTGTCCTCGGACATCGTCAGCGACCCGGCCTCCTGCACCTTCGACTCGCAGATGACCATGGTCCAGGACGGCAAGACGGTGAAGATCCTCGGCTGGTACGACAACGAGTGGGGCTACTCCAACCGCCTCGTCGACCTGACGGAGTTCGTCGGCGGCCAGCTCTGAGCTGACGCTTAGGTCAGGCATCTCGATGTGAGCAATGGGGCTCGGACGGCGCGCAGTTGAGGCGTCGTCCGGGCCCCGTTCGCTTGTAGCTTTTCCTCGTTGTTTCTTCCTAGGAGTCCTTGAGTCATGAAGACGATCGACGAGCTTCTCGCCGAAGGGGTCACCGGCAAGCGGGTCTTCGTCCGCGCCGACCTCAACGTGCCGCTGGACGGCACCACCATCACCGACGACGGCCGTATCCGTGCCGTCGCGCCCACCGTCAAGGCGCTCGCCGGCGCCGGTGCCCGCGTGGTCGTCGCCTCGCATCTGGGCCGCCCCAAGGGCGCCCCGGACCCGGCCTTCTCGCTCGCGCCCGCCGCCGCGCGCCTGGGTGAAATCCTCGGCGCCGACGTGGCGTTCGCGACCGACACGGTCGGCGAGTCCGCGTCGTCGACCGTCGCCGGCCTCGCCGACGGCCAGGTCGCCGTCATCGAGAACCTGCGCTTCAATGCCGGTGAGACCTCCAAGGACGACGCCGAGCGCGGCGCCTTCGCGGACCAGCTCGCGGCCCTCGCGGACGTGTACGTCGGCGACGGCTTCGGCGCCGTGCACCGCAAGCACGCCTCCGTGTTCGACCTGCCGGCCCGCCTTCCGCACGCCGCCGGCTACCTGATCGCCACCGAGGTCGGCGTACTCAAGAAGCTCACCGACGACGTCAAGCGCCCCTACGTGGTGGTGCTCGGCGGCGCCAAGGTCTCCGACAAGCTGGCCGTCATCGACAACCTCATCGAGAAGGCCGACCGGATCCTCATCGGCGGCGGTATGGCGTACACCTTCCTCGCGGCCCAGGGCAACGAGGTCGGCAAGTCGATCCTTCAGGAAGACCAGATCCCGGCCGTCCAGGAGTACCTGAAGCGGGCCGAGGCCAAGGGCGTCGAGTTCGTGCTCCCCGTCGACGTACGGGTCTCCGCGGACTTCCCCGACCTGAAGAACCAGGTCGACGTGCACCCCGACACCGTGGCCGCCACCGCCATCCCGGCGGACAAGGAGGGCCTGGACATCGGCCCGAAGACCGAGGAACTGTACGCTGCCAAGCTGCAGGACGCCGCCACCGTGTTCTGGAACGGCCCGATGGGCGTCTTCGAGCACAAGGACTTCGCGAACGGCACCCGTGCCGTCGCCAAGGGCCTCGTGGACTCCGCCGCGTTCTCCGTGGTCGGCGGCGGAGACTCGGCCGCCGCGTTCCGCATCCTCGGCTTCAGCGAGGACAAGGTCGGTCACATCTCGACCGGCGGCGGCGCCTCGCTTGAGTACCTCGAGGGCAAGTCCCTCCCCGGCCTCGTAGCACTGGAGAAGTGAAGATCATGACGCGCATGCCCCTGATGGCAGGCAACTGGAAGATGAACCTCAACCACCTCGAGGCCATCGCCCACACCCAGAAGCTCGCCTTCGCGCTGGCCGACAAGGACTACGAGGCCGTCGAGGTCGCCGTCCTGCCGCCCTTCACGGACCTCCGTGGTGTGCAGACGCTGGTCGACGGCGACAAGCTCAAGATCAAGTACGGCGCCCAGGACATCTCGGCGCACGACTCCGGCGCGTACACCGGTGAGATCTCGGGCCCGATGCTCTCGAAGCTGAAGTGCACCTACGTGGCCATCGGCCACTCGGAGCGCCGCCAGTACCACAACGAGACCGACGAGATCTGCAACGCCAAGGTCAAGGCCGCCTACAAGCACGGCATCACGCCGATCCTGTGCGTCGGTGAGGGCCTGGACATCCGCAAGGCCGGCCAGCAGGTCCCGTACACGCTGAACCAGGTCGACGGCGCGCTCAAGGACATCCCGGCCGAGCAGGCCGAGTCCATCGTCATCGCGTACGAGCCGGTCTGGGCCATCGGCACCGGCGAGGTCGCCACCCCCGAGGACGCCCAGGAGGTCTGCGGTGCGATCCGCGGGCGCCTGGCCGAGCTGTACTCGCAGGAGCTGGCCGACAAGGTCCGCATCCAGTACGGCGGCTCCGTGAAGTCCGGCAACGTCGCCGCGATCATGGCGCAGCCCGACGTGGACGGCGCCCTGGTGGGCGGTGCGGCTCTGGACGCCGACGAGTTCGTCAAGATCGTTCGATTCCGGGACCAGTGAGGTTCGTCCGGTTCCGCGACCAGTAGGGTCCGGTACCCTGACGGGGGTCGGCTCCCTCTTTGGAGGGCCGGCCCCCGTCGTCGCGTATCTTGCGACGCACACGTTGTCCGATTCCGAGGAAGTTGGTCCAGCCGTGGTTATGGGCTTCTCGATCGCCCTGATCGTCTTCAGCCTGCTGCTGATGCTCCTTGTCCTGATGCACAAGGGGAAGGGCGGCGGCCTCTCCGACATGTTCGGTGGCGGTATGCAGTCCTCCGTCGGCGGCTCCTCCGTCGCAGAGCGCAACCTCGACCGGATCACCATCGTGGTCGGTCTGCTGTGGTTCGCCTGCATTGTGGTGCTCGGCCTGCTGATGAAGCTGGACAGCTGAGCCTTCCCGCGCCTGCATGCGGCCCGAGTGCCGCTTGAGCGCACCAGTGCTTTCCGGGCAGCCGCCTCGTTTTCGGGGCGGCTGCCCGTTTTGCTGCCCGCTTTGTTGCGAACGGACTTCGTTCCCCTGTCCACGCGGGCACTTACGCTGTGCTTAATATGGGGCGTACGTCTCGGGGTGGGGGTGTAACTCCAATCACTGGACGCGCGTTGGGCCTTACGTAGACTGGGGCACCCGCGGCGCAGCCGCCGGTGGGCAACGCTGTGCAGCACCGTTACGCAGGGAGTTACGACCGTGGCAAGTGGCAACGCGATCCGTGGAAGTCGGGTCGGGGCGGGGCCGATGGGCGAGGCCGAGCGAGGCGAGTCAGCGCCGCGCCTGCGCATCTCCTTCTGGTGCTCCAACGGGCATGAGACGAAGCCCAGTTTCGCCAGCGACGCGCAGGTCCCCGATACCTGGGACTGCCCGCGCTGCGGATTCCCGGCAGGTCAGGACCGGGACAATCCGCCGGACCCGCCGCGCACCGAGCCGTACAAGACACACCTCGCGTATGTGCGTGAGCGGCGCAGCGATGCCGACGGCGAGGCGATCCTCGCCGAGGCGCTCGCGAAACTGCGGGGCGAGATTTAGTACTTGAGGTCCGATCGGAACCCATTCGGGGTGTCCGGTCGGACCTGTTTCGTACCTCTCGGACGCTTTTGGCGGCCTCCGGCGGCCCCTGTCGTGTTCGTCGCCCGGCCGATTGTCAGTGGCACCCTTTACGGTTTCGATCACGGGAACCGGAGGGGGAGTTGTGACTGCAGTCGAGGCCGTGGGCGTGCAAGTGCCCACGTGGCGTGGCGGGTTCGGACGGCTGTGGGCGGCCGCGGTCCTGTCCAAGTTCGGCGACTCGCTGCGCACGGCCGCGCTGCCGCTGCTCGCCGCCTCGCTCACCGACGATCCGCTGCTCATCACCCTGGTGAGCGCGTGCGGCTATCTGCCGTGGCTGCTCTTCGGCCTGCTCGGCGGCGCCGTGGCGGACCGCGTGGACCAGCGGCGCGCGATGTGGGCCGTCGATGTCGTACGAGGGGTCCTCATGGCCGCCTTCGCGCTGGCCGTGGCCCTCGGGCATGCCTCGATCGCGCTGCTCATAGCCCTCGCCTTCCTGCTCACCACCCTCCAGACGCTCTTCGACAACGCCGCCACGGCTCTGCTGCCGTCCCTCGTGCCCGAGAGCGCCCTGGGCAGCGCCAATGCGCGGCTGATGACCGGACAGCAGATCGCCGGCGGCTTCGTGGCCGCCCCGCTGGTCCCGGTGCTGCTCGCGGGCGGGATCGCGCTGCCGTACGGGGTGGACGCGGCCACCTATGTCGTCGGCGCCTGCCTGATCGCCTCGCTGCGGATACCGGCTCCCGAGCGGGCGCCCCGGCCGCCGGGCGCGACCTTGCGCGGGGACATCGCCGAGGGTGTGCGGGTGCTGTGGCGGGACCGGCCGCTGCGGGCGCTCTGCTGGGCGACCACGCTCAGCAACATCGGCATGGGCGCCCTGATCGCCACGCTCGTCCTGCACGTGAAGTGGTGGCTGGACGCGGGCGACGTCGGTTATGCCGCGGCGCTGACCGCCTTCTCGGCGGGCAGCGTGGCCGGTGGCTTCGTGGCGGGGCGGCTCGCGGGAAAGCTCGGGCGGCTACGGAGCGTGTTCGTCGCCGGGGTCGTCCAGCTGCTCTGTCTGCTCGCGATGGGCCTGGTCAAAGCCCTGTGGGCGGCGCTGGTGAGCCTGGCGCTGTTCGGCGTGATGAGCATCGTGTGGAACGTCAGCCAGCGCACCCTGATGCAGGAGCGCAGCCCGCGAGAGATGCTGGGCAGGATCAGTGCCGCCTACCGCACCCTCGCGGTGGCCGGAGCTCCGCTGGGCGCCCTGCTCGGCGGTGCGGTGGCCACGGCCTGGGGGCTCAACGCTCCGGTGCTCCTCGCGGCCGGGGTCTTCGTCGCGGCGGTGGCGGTACTGGTGCCGGTGCGCCGGGTCGACGGGCCTCGGGGCGACATCTGATCAATTAGGTTGGTGGGGCAGGGGCGCAGCACTCAAGCCGAGTGCTCAGGACGACAAGAAGGCTGGAAGTCCGAGATGAACGCAAGTGACCGTACGCGGCTGAACCAGATGCCCGAGTGGGCCGCGCTGGCCAAGCACCGGGAGCAGCTGGGCGAGACGCATCTGCGCGATCTCTTCGCGAACGACCCCGGGCGCGGCACGGGCTACACCCTGCAGGTCGGCGATCTGCACCTGGACTACTCCAAGCACCTCGTCAGCGACGAGACGCTGGGGCTGCTGCGCGAGCTGGCCGCCGCCACCGACGTGTTCGGGCTGCGCGACGCCATGTTCCGCGGCGACAAGATCAACACGACCGAGGACCGTGCCGTCCTGCACACGGCGCTGCGCGCCCCGCGCGAGGCCGTGATCGAGGTCGACGGGCAGAACGTCGTGCCCGAGGTGCACGCGGTGCTCGACAAGATGAGCGCGTTCTCCGAGAAGGTCCGTTCCGGCGAGTGGACCGGCCACACCGGCAAGCCCATCAAGAACATCGTCAACATCGGCATCGGCGGCTCGGACCTCGGCCCCGCGATGGCGTACGAGGTGCTGCGCTCCTTCACCCAGCGCGACCTCACCGTCCGCTTCGTGTCCAACGTGGACGGGGCCGATCTGCACGAGGCCGTACGGGACTTGGACCCGGCCGAGACGCTGTTCATCATCGCCTCGAAGACCTTCACCACCATCGAGACGATCACCAACGCCACCTCGGCGCGCAACTGGCTGCTCACCGAACTGCAGGCCGGCCAGGAAGCCGTGGCCAAGCACTTCGTGGCCCTGTCGACGAACGCCGAGAAGGTCTCCGAGTTCGGGATCGACACGGCCAACATGTTCGAGTTCTGGGACTGGGTCGGCGGCCGCTACTCGTACGACTCGGCCATCGGCCTCTCGCTGATGATCGCCATCGGCCCGGACAACTTCCGCGAGATGCTCGAAGGCTTCCGCCTCGTCGACGAGCACTTCCGCACCGCGCCCGCCGAGGCCAACGCGCCGCTCCTGCTCGGCCTGCTGGGCGTCTGGTACGGGGCGTTCTTCGACGCGCAGTCGCACGCCGTGCTGCCGTACTCGCACTACCTCTCCAAGTTCACCGCGTACCTGCAGCAGCTGGACATGGAGTCCAACGGCAAGTCCGTGGACCGCGACGGCAACCCCGTCGACTGGCAGACGGGACCGGTGGTCTGGGGCACGCCCGGCACCAACGGGCAGCATGCGTACTACCAGCTGATCCACCAGGGTACGAAGGTCATCCCGGCCGACTTCATCGGCTTCGCCAAGCCGGTGGACGATCTGCTGCCGGGCCTGGTCGCCCAGCACGACCTCCTGATGGCCAACTTCTTCGCCCAGACCCAGGCGCTCGCCTTCGGCAAGACGCCCGACGAGGTGCGCGGCGAGGGTGTGCCCGAGGAGCTGGTCACGCACAAGACCTTCAAGGGCAACCACCCCACGACGACGATCCTCGCGTCGGAGCTCACGCCGTCCGTGCTCGGCCAGCTGATCGCGCTCTACGAGCACAAGGTGTTCGTGCAGGGCGCGATCTGGAACATCGACTCCTTCGACCAGTGGGGCGTCGAGCTCGGCAAGGTGCTCGCCAAGCGGGTCGAGCCCGCTCTGACCGAGGGCGCGGACGTGTCCGGCCTCGACGCCTCGTCCAAGGCCCTGGTCGCCAAGTACCGTGAGCTGCGCGGACGTTGATCCCTTCGGTGTGCGCGCCCGGTGGTCACCGGGCGCGCACGTCTGTCCGGCCCTGACGTGCGTGGCTGCGTGACTGCGGCGCGTCATGACGGCCCGGCCCTGACGTGCGTGGCTGCGTGACTGCGGCGCGTCATGACGGCCCGGCCCTGAGGGGCCCGAACGCCCTATGGACGAACCCCCTTCGCCTCACTAACGTCGGCCCGCACCCCCCACGTGACAGGCACCGGCCACCACGCCGGTGTCTCATCCCATGAGGAGAGCCATGTCACGAAGATGGGCAAGCCGGTTAGTGCTTTCCGCGGCCGCAGGGCTCCTGGTCATACCGCTGGCCACTCCGGCGGCGGCCGCGTCCGCCATCGACGTACAGGCCAACAGCCCCCAGGTGGCGGGGGATCCGGCGAGTGACACCACCGCGGTCTTCCCCACCAACAAGCAGAACGAGACCTCCGTCGCGGTGAATCCGCTCGACGACAGGCTCCTGATCAGCGGCGCCAACGACGAGCAGCGCCAGCCCGCTTGCGGGCCGGGTCCGGTCCGCGGACCCGGCGTCGACCCCAGCGACTGTTCGTTCTTCCCCGGAGTGGGTACCTCCGGTGTCTACACCTCCAGCGACGGCGGCAAGAGCTGGACCAACCGCGGTCTGCTCGACGACCAGCCGTCCTGGAAGGCCTCGGACTTCGTCTCCGACGGCGACCCGGTGATCTCGTACGGTCCGAAGCCGCAGGCGGACGGCTCGTTCAGCTACGCCAAGGGCGCCCGCGCGTACTACTCCAGCCTCGCCTCGTACAAGCCGGGCCGCAGCCCCTATCCGCCGAACAAGGCGCCCGAGCTGCTCGCCGTGGCCTACTCCGACGACAACGGTCTGACCTGGAGCGCTCCGGTCATCGCGACCGTCAAGGAGAATCCGAACGACTTCAACGACAAGGAATGGGTGACGGTCGACGCCTCGCCTACGAGCCCGTACTTCGGGCAGGTCTATCTGACCTGGACCGAGTTCCGCGCCGCAGGACAGTCCGAGCCCGTCATGGTGTCCGTGTCGCGCAACGGCGGCAGGAGCTACTCCCTTCCCAAGCAGCTCTCCCCGGCCGGCAACAACGGCACGGGCAACGGCCGTCAGGGCTCCATGCCGACCGTCGGGCCCGACGGCACGGTGTACGTCGGCTGGGAGGAGGGCTCCCAGCAGCTGGTGTCCGTGTCGCGGGACGGCGGCTCGCGCTGGGCCCGACCGGTCTCCGCCGGCTCCGTGGTCGATATCCACGACCCGATCCCGGGCTCCAACTTCCGTACGAACAGCTTCCTTTCGATCGCCGCCGACCCGCGTCCCGGGTCGACCTCCGTATGGGCGGCCTGGGTGAACAGGACCCCGGACGGCGGCCGGGTGGTGGTCGTGCGCTCCACGGACCGCGGCGCCACCTGGTCCGCCCCCGAGACGGTGTCCGGCGGCGCCGAGGGCTATGCCTTCTACCAAGGGCTCGCCGTCGCGCCCAACGGCCGTGTGGACGTGGGCTATCAGGCCCAGAAGGCCAAGGACCCGACGACGTACGGGACCGGCAACGCGGCCATCGACGCCTGGTACGTGGCCCGGCCGGACGGCGGCGGCTGGAGCAGTCCGGTCAAGGTCTCCGGCGCGTCCAGCGATCCGGCGGTCAGTGCGCAGAACAACCTGGCGCGGCAGTTCATGGGCGACTACAACACCATGGCGTCCACGGCGAAGAAGGCCTGGTTCATCACCACGGACGCGCGGCGCGGCGCGGGCTGCCCGGCCGTGGACGCGTATCAGCACGAGGTCGAAGGCACGAGTGTGGTGCGCGGTGACATGCGGGACCGGATCGCCACCAGGCTCGGCAAGGACCCGTACGCGGCCGATCCGTTGAGCAAGCCCGCTCCGCCGCTTGACTGCCCCGCGCAGTTCGGCAACACGGACGCGTACGTGGCCGTGATCACGCCGTGAGGCGCTGACCGCGCGGCCCGTTAATCGGATGCGCGGTGACCGTCCTGGGGGTGACACTGCTGCGGCCCAGTCCGTGGCGTCCCTCGCCCCCAGGAAGGTCCCCTCATGAGCCGGCATCTGCTCGCCGCCCTCGCCGATCCCGAACGCCTGAAGCTGTACGCGAGCATCGTCCGCTTCGGTGACGCCGCCGAGGCGTCCGCCGGCAAGGCGGGGCAGAAGCATCTGGCGCGCCTCATCAAGGCCGGCCTGGTGGAGCCGCTGCCCGACGGGTCCTTCAAGGCGGACGCGGCCGTCTTCCAGGAGGCGCTCGCGGCCGAGACGCAAGGTGAGGAGCAGGGCGTCCCCAAGGAGTTGCGCCCGTTCTTCGCGGAGGGGCGGCTGCGTTCGATGCCGATGCGTCCCGCCGTACGCCATGAGCTCCTCGCGTACCTCGTCCGCACGCTCTTCGAGGAGAACCACCCGTACACCGAGCCCGAGGTGAACCAGCGCTTCACGACGGTGCACGACGACAGTGCGATGCTGCGCCGCTATTGCGTGGAGGGCGGTCTGCTGCGCCGCACGAAGGACGGCGCGAGTTATCAGGCGGCCTGAGGTCGAGAGGTCGAGGACCGTGCGGCTACCGGAACCTCCGTAATTCCTACGGCAGTTGACCCGCGGCGTCCGGATCCACATTCCACCGCCGCGGGAGCTGCGCGCCGCAGAACACGCAGACGTAGTCGTCCTCGCGCACGATGGAGCGCTCCTGGCAGGCCTCGCAGCGCCGGAAAGCCACCTCATGGGTCCAGCCGCCAGGGTGCTCGATACCGGCGCGGTCCAAGGCGGCGGCCACGGCGGTCCAGGAAGCGGGGTCCGGACAGTATCCGGTGGACTGGTTGGTCACCTCGACAACCGACCAGCGGCCGCTCGACGGTTCGGCAACGAAGGTCATCTCGCCTGCCGCGAGCACGAGCTGGCCGCCGGCGCACACCACATGCTCGCTACGGCGTGCGGCCAGGCGGAGCAGCCCGTCGGTGGTGACGACGAAGGTGAACGGCTCCGTCAGCTCGGTGGGCGGCAAGTCCTCGACCCAGGCCGTCAGTTCGGCCGATGAGCGCATCGCGGCGCCCATGCGCTCGGGGCGCACGAGAGCGAGCAGGTCCGCAGGCCCCACGTACCGGTACGTCCGTTCCCGTGCGCTCATGCGTGCACCGTACCGCCGGGCCGCCGCAGGGCACTCCGTACGGCAATCAAGGCCCTCGTCGAACCCGAGGCGACCCGTGTTTGAACGCGTTCAAAACCTCTGGCAGTATGGCGGATGCGGCGGTCGGCCGATGTGTGAGCCGCGGTCGATGCGGCGTGTCACAAGGGGGTTTGCCATGGGGGACGAGCGCGCTTCCGGCCGGATCATCTGGGTGTCGACGGTGGTGCTGTGCCTGGAGGCGGCACTCGCTCTGGTGGGGAGTGTGGTGTACGGGCAGACGCAGGAGTCGCCCAACGCGGGCGGCAACTACGCCTTGGGGGTGCTGGCTCTGCCGGTCCTGGCCGCGGGCGGCGCCTGCCTGGCGGTCGCGGTCTCGGCGGCCTTCGTGCTTCCCGTGGTCCGGCTGAGCAGTGTGCTGGCCCGGAAGTTCGGCAGGCACGAGGCGTGGTGGGTGCCGGTCGTCGTGGCGACTGTCCTCGCGACCCTGTCGGCAGCGGCTGCCGGGGCCGGCGCGGTGGACTGGGTCGCGGCCGTCGGCTTGTGGTCTGCGGCCACCGTCGGGCTCAGCGTTCCGGCCCTGCTCGGCCGGTTGCGGCGGCGGAGGTTGGTCGGCCCGGTGGTGGGGTGGGGGATGACCGCCGTCATCGGCGTCGGCGTTCTGGGGGCAGTGGCCCTCCAGACGAACATCATCGAGGCGTACCGTCCGCCGCTGATGTCCCCGGCGGCACTGGTCGGCACCTGGTCCGACGGAGACGGCGCGACGCTGACCTTCACCGCGGACGGCAGCGTCATCGCGTCCGGTGTGAAGGATCACGAGCTTGACGAGAACTTCGACACCGTGGCGAAAGCGTGCACAGGCGAGGGCACTTGGACGTACGAGCCCGGGGATGATGCCTGGTTGCAGGAGGTCAGCGTGGACCTTCCCGCATGCCAGTGGTCGCCCTGGAACGTGGGCGGCACGCAGGAGCGGACCACCCTCTATCAGTACATCGGCGACCCCGACAGCTGGGACCTGTACAGCCTGAGCAAGACGTAGCCCTCGGCCGGGCCTACTGCCGCCGCTCGACCGCCTCGTTCATCACCGCGCGCAGAGCCGGCCGGTCGATGTCCGCCGCCGAGTGGAGCTTCACATGGCGGTGGACCTTGCCCTTGCCCTGGAGGAGGCCTTCCGGGTCCGGCAGGGTCGCGCCGCGGGCCACGCCCAGGGTGACCCAGGACGTGTGCGGGGAGAGGACGAAGACCAGGCCCTTGTAGCCGGTGGACGAGCCGAATCCGATGTCGCCGCCGTCCACGGTGACCACCGCGTCGGGGTAGAGGTCCAGGATCAGACCGACCGCCCGCCAGGCCGTTTCCGCTACTGCGGGGGACTGGCGGGCGAGCAGGGCCTGGACATCGGGATTCATACCGAGATCACGCGAGCGACGGCGGGTACAGCGCTCGCGGCAGCTGCGAAGCCGCTGCCGAGTCCAGGAGCCACAGCGTGCGGCTGCGGCCGTACGCACCCGCGGCCGGGGCCTGGAGTTCGCCCGTGCCGGACAGCGCGATGGCCGCGGCCTTCGCCTTGTCCTCGCCCGCCGCGAGCAGCCACACCTCACGCGCCGCGCGGATCGCGGGGAGCGTCAGCGAGATGCGGGTGGGCGGGGGCTTGGGTGCGCCGTGCACGCCGATGACCATGCGTTCGGTCTCGCGGACGCCCGGGTGCTCCGGGAACAGCGAGGCCACGTGGGTGTCGGGCCCGACGCCGAGCAACAGCACGTCGAACGACGGGACTTGGGCGTGGTTCTCGGGCCGGGCGGCCGCGGCGAGCTCGGCCGCGTAGGCCTCCGCCGCCGCGTCCGCGTCGTTCCCGTACGCCCCGTCCGAGGCCGGCATCGCATGCACCCGCGCCGGGTCGAGCGGCACCGCGTCGAGCAGGGCCTCGCGGGCCTGCGTGACATTGCGGTCCGGGTCGCCCTCCGGCAGGAACCTTTCATCGCCCCACCACAGATCGAGCCGCGACCAGTCGATCGCGTCACGGGCGGGGGAGGCGGCGAGCGCGGCGAGCAGCCCGTTGCCGTTGCGGCCGCCCGTCAGGACCACCGACGCCGAGCCGCGCGCGGCCTGGGCGTCCACGATCTTCGTGAGCAACCGGGCCGCGGCGGCCTGCGCCATCAGTTCCTTGTCGCGGTGGACGACCAGCTGAGGTGATCCGGTCACTTGCTCGCTGCCTTCTTCGCCGTACGACCGCTGCCGCTCGCTGCCTTCTTCGCGGGCTTCTCCGCAGCGGGAGCGGCCTCGGCAGCAGCGGGCTCATCCAGGGGCGGCACCGTCTGCATCGAGACCGGCTCGCCGAGCCGGTCCACGCCGAACTTCAGCGCGGACGCATACGTGTCGTCAGGGTCGAGCCGCCGCAGCTCCTCGGCGATCAGCTCGGCCGTCTCGCGGCGCTTGAGCGCCACGGCACGGTCGGGCTGTCCCTGCATGGAGAGCGTGGCGAGGGAGCCGTCGGCGCGGTCGAGGACGATCGGGCCGCAGTCGGTGCTCATCCGGACCGCGGTGAGACCGGGCCCGGCCGACAGGGTGCGGCGCACGGTGACGCCGAGCCGGTCGGCCAGCCACATCGCGAGCAGCTCGCAGCTGGGGTTGTACTCCTCGCCCTCCACCTCGACTTCGGTCACCTTGCAGGTCACCTGGTCGAGCGCCGCGGCCAGCATCGAACGCCACGGCGTGATGCGGGTCCAGGACAGATCCGTGTCGCCGGGGGTGTACGCATCGGCGCGCGCGGCCAGTTCGTGGATCGGCTGCTCGGCCGCGTACGTGTCGGTGACGCGACGCTGGGCCAGCGCACCGAGCGGGTCGGTGGCGGGCGACACCGGGGCGTTCACCGGCCACCAGACGACCACGGGGGCGTCGGGAAGCAGCAGCGGAAGGACCACGGACTGGGCGTGGTTGATGATCTCGCCGTGCAGGCGGAGCACCACCGTCTCGCCCGTGCCCGCGTCCGCGCCGACCCTGACCTCGGCGTCGAGCCGGGACTGGGTGCGGTCACGGGGCGAGCGCGAGGCGCGCTTGATGACCACGAGCGTGCGCGAGGGGTGCTCGCGCGAGGCGTCGCTGGCGGCCTTGAGCGCGTCGTAGGCGTTCTCCTCGTCGGTGACGATGACGAGGGTGAGCACCATGCCGACTGCGGGCGTGCCGATGGCCCGGCGCCCCTTGACGAGCGCCTTGTTGATCTTGCTGGAGGTGGTGTCCGTGAGGTCGATCTTCATGGCCGACGCCAGCTCCGTCCGTCTCGTTCGAGCATTTCGTCCGCCTCGGCGGGACCCCAGGTGCCCGCCTGGTACTCGGCGGCCTTGCCGTTGCTGTCCCAGTACTGCTCGATCGGGTCGAGGATCTTCCAGGACAGCTCGACCTCCTCCGTACGCGGGAAGAGGTTGGAGTCGCCGAGCAGGACATCGAGGATGAGGCGCTCGTACGCCTCGGGGCTCGACTCGGTGAAGGACTCGCCGTACGCGAAGTCCATGGACACGTCCCGGACCTCCATCGACGTGCCCGGCACCTTGGAGCCGAAGCGCACGGTGACGCCCTCGTCCGGCTGGACCCGGATGACCAGGGCGTTGCGGCCCAGCTCCTCGGTCGCGGTGTGGTCGAAGGGGGAGTGCGGCGCGCGCTGGAAGACCACCGCGATCTCGGTGACGCGGCGGCCGAGGCGCTTGCCCGTACGGAGATAGAACGGCACACCCGCCCAGCGGCGGTTGTCGATCTGCAGCTTCACCGCGGCGTAGGTGTCGGTCTTCGAGGACGCGTTGATGCCGTCCTCCTGGAGATAGCCGATGACCTTCTCGCCGCCCTGCCAGCCGGCCGTGTACTGACCGCGCACGGTGCCGGTGGACAGGTCATCGGGCAGCTTGACCGCGCCGAGCACCTTGGTCTTCTCGGCCGCGAGCGCATCCGCGTCGAAGGAGGCGGGCTCCTCCATCGCGGTCAGCGCGAGCAGCTGGAGCAGGTGGTTCTGGATCACGTCACGCGCGGCGCCGATGCCGTCGTAGTAGCCGGCGCGGCCGCCGATGCCGATGTCCTCGGCCATTGTGATCTGGACATGGTCGACATACGACCGGTTCCAGAGCGGCTCGAAGAGCGTGTTGGCGAAGCGGAGCGCCAGGATGTTCTGGACGGTCTCCTTGCCGAGGTAGTGGTCGATCCGGAACACCTGGTCCGGCGCGAACACCTCGTGCACGATCGAGTTGAGCTCCTTGGCGGAGGCGAGATCGTGCCCGAAGGGCTTCTCGATCACCGCGCGGCGCCAGGAGTCGCCCGACTGGTCGGCGAGCCCGTGCTTCTTGAGCTGCTGGACGACCTTCGGGAAGAACTTGGGCGGTACGGACAGGTAGAAGGCGAAGTTGCCGCCCGTGCCCTGCTTCTTGTCCAGGTCCTCGATGGTGGCCTTGAGCGTTTCGAAGGCGTTGTCGTCGTCGAAGTCGCCCTGGACGAAACGCATGCCCTGGATCAGCTGCTGCCAGACCTCCTCGCGGAAGGGCGTACGCGCGTGCTCCTTGACCGCGTCGTGCACCTCCTGCGCGAAGTCCTCGTCCTGCCATTCGCGGCGGGCGAAGCCGACGAGCGAGAAGCCCGGCGGCAGCAGGCCGCGGTTGGCCAGGTCGTAGACGGCAGGCATCAGCTTTTTGCGCGACAAATCGCCCGTGACGCCGAAGATCACCAGGCCCGACGGCCCCGCGATACGCGGGAGCCGTCGGTCAGCTGCGTCACGGAGCGGATTGGCTCCGAGTGCGGTCAAGGTGTCAGCCCTCCGAAGGGGCGAGCTTCTTGAGCTCTGCCTCGGTCGACTTGAGCAGGTCGTTCCAGGACGCCTCGAACTTCTCGACGCCCTCGTCCTCGAGGAGCTGTACGACGTCGTCGTACGAGATCCCGAGCTTCTCGACGGCGTCGAGCTCGGCGCGGGCCTGCTCGTAGGTGCCGGCGATGGTGTTGCCGACGATCTCGCCGTGGTCGGCGGTCGCCTCCAGGGTGGCCTCCGGCATGGTGTTCACCGTGCCGGGCGCGACCAGGTCGTCCACGTACAGGGTGTCCTTGTACGCGGGGTCCTTGACGCCGGTCGAGGCCCACAGCGGACGCTGCTTGTTGGCGCCGGCCTTGTCGAGGGCGCCCCAGCGGTCGGAGCCGAAGACCTCTTCGTACGCCTGGTACGCCAGACGCGCGTTGGCGAGCGCGGCCTTGCCCTTGAGGGACTTGGCCTCGTCGGTGCCGATCGCGTCCAGGCGCTTGTCGATCTCGGTGTCCACGCGGGACACGAAGAACGAGGCCACTGAGTGGATCTTGGACAGGTCCAGGCCCTTGGCCTTCGCCTGCTCCAGGCCCGCGAGGTAGGCGTCCATGACCTCGCGGTAGCGCTCGAGCGAGAAGATCAGCGTGACGTTGACGCTGATGCCCCGGCCGATCGTCTCGGTGATCGCCGGCAGACCCGCCTTGGTGGCCGGGATCTTGATGAGCGTGTTCGGCCGGTCGACCAGCCATGCCAGCTGCTTGGCCTCGGCGACCGTGGCCTTGGTGTTGTGCGCCAGGCGCGGGTCGACCTCGATGGACACCCGGCCGTCCTGGCCCTCGGTCGCGTCGAAGACCGGGCGCAGGATGTCGGCGGCGTCCCGTACATCCGCGGTGGTGATCATGCGGATGGCTTCCTCGACGGTCACCTTGCGGGCGGCGAGGTCGCTGAGCTGCTGCTCGTAACCGTCGCCCGAAGAGATCGCCTTCTGGAAGATCGACGGGTTGGTCGTGACGCCCACGACATGGCTCTGGTCGATGAGCTCGGCCAGGTTGCCGGACGTGATGCGCTTGCGCGACAGGTCGTCCAGCCAGATCGCGACGCCTTCTTCAGAGAGGCGCTTGAGTGCGTCTGTCATGGAAATTGCATCTCCTACGTGTCGTATGAAGCGTCTATGGGCGTCAGCGCTGAACGGCGGCGAGAGATTCCTTGGCGGCCGCGGTCACCGCGTCGGCGGTCAGGCCGAACTCCTGGAAGAGCACCTTGCCGTCGGCCGAGGCACCGAAGTGCTCGAGCGAGACGATGCGTCCGGCGTCCCCGACGAAGCGGTGCCAGGTCAGACCGATACCGGCCTCGACGGCAACCCGCGCCTTGACGGACGGCGGCAGGACGCTGTCCCGGTACCCCTGGTCCTGGGCCTCGAACCACTCGACACACGGCATCGAGACGACGCGGGTGGCGACACCCTCGGCCTCGAGCGCCTCGCGCGCGGCGACGGCGAGCTGCACCTCGGAACCGGTGGCGATGAGGATCAGGTCCGGGGTCTCCTTGGAGGCCTCGAACAGCACGTAGCCACCCTTGGCGGCATCCTCGTTGCGCTCGTACGTCGGCACACCCTGACGCGTCAGCGCGAGGCCGTGCGGCGCGGACTTGCCGTAGTCCTTCTTGCCGCGGCGCAGGATCTCGCGCCAGGCGATCGCGGTCTCGTTGGCGTCGGCCGGGCGGACCAGGTTGAGACCCGGGATCGCGCGCAGCGCGGCCAGGTGCTCGACCGGCTGGTGCGTCGGGCCGTCCTCGCCGAGACCGATGGAGTCATGCGTCCACACGTACGTGACGGGCAGGTGCATGAGGGCCGACAGGCGCACGGCGTTGCGCATGTAGTCCGAGAACACCAGGAAGGTGCCGCCGTAGATCCGGGTGTGGCCGTGCAGCGCGATGCCGTTCATGGCCGCGGCCATGGCGTGCTCGCGGATGCCGAAGTGGATCGTGCGGCCGTACGGGTCGGCCTCCGGCAGCGGGTTGCCCTCGGGGAGGAAGGAACTCGTCTTGTCGATCGTGGTGTTGTTGGAGCCCGCGAGGTCGGCCGAACCGCCCCACAGCTCCGGGATCACCGCGCCGAGTGACTGCAGGATCTTGCCGGAGGCGGCACGGGTGGCGACACCCTTGCCGGTCTCGAACTCCGGGAGCTTCTCCTCCCAGCCGGCTGGCAGCTCGCCCGCGTTGATGCGGTCGAACTCGGCGGCGCGCTCCGGGTTGGCGGTGCGCCAGGCAGCGAGGGACTTCTCCCACTCGCTGCGGGCCTCGGCGCCGCGCGCCAGAGCGCCGCGGGTGTGGGCGATGACCTCGTCGGCGACCTCGAAGCTCTGCTCCGGGTCGAAGCCGAGCACGCGCTTGGTGGCCGCCACCTCGTCGTCGCCGAGCGCCGAGCCGTGGGCGGCCTCGGTGTTCTGCGCGTTCGGGGCGGGCCAGGCGATGATCGAGCGCATCGCGATGAAGGACGGCTTGTCCGTCACGGCCTTCGCGGCCTCGATCGCGTTGTAGAGCGCCTCGGGGTCCAGGTCGCCGTCCGGCTTCGGGTCCACGCGCTGGACGTGCCAGCCGTACGCCTCGTAGCGCTTGAGGGTGTCCTCGGAGATCGCGGTCTCCGTGTCGCCCTCGATCGAGATGTGGTTGTCGTCCCACAGCAGGACCAGGTTGCCGAGCTTCTGGTGGCCCGCGAGCGAGGAGGCCTCGGCGGAGATGCCCTCCTGCAGGCAGCCGTCACCGGCGATCGCGTACACGAAGTGGTCGAACGGGGACTCGCCCGGGGCGGCCTCCGGGTCGAACAGGCCGCGCTCGTAGCGGGCGGCCATCGCCATGCCCACGGCGTTGGCCACACCCTGGCCGAGCGGGCCCGTGGTGGTCTCGACGCCGGCGGTGTGGCCGTACTCCGGGTGGCCCGGGGTCTTCGAGCCCCAGGTGCGGAAGGCCTTCAGGTCATCGAGCTCCAGGCCGAAGCCGGCCAGGTAGAGCTGGATGTACAGGGTCAGGGACGAGTGACCGGCGGAGAGCACGAAACGGTCGCGCCCCACCCACTCCGGGTCGGCCGGGTCGTGCCGCATCACCTTCTGGAAGAGGGTGTACGCGGCAGGGGACAGGCTCATGGCCGTACCGGGATGGCCGTTGCCGACCTTCTGTACGGCATCCGCGGCCAGGATGCGTCCCGTATCTACGGCGCGCTGGTCGAGGTCGGTCCACTCGAGGTCTGTGGTGGTCGGCTTGGTGCTCACCCTGGGTCAGGGCTCCTCTCCACATGCTCCACATGTCGAAACCCGGCGGCGTGCGCCGACCGGATGTTCGTCGAGCCTACCGGCTGTTTTCCGCGCCCAACCCGCCAATCCAACCGGTGAAACATGGGTGCGGAGCGCCCGTCAATTGAGCACCCCGGCACGTGGCCGGGATCCTCCTCCAGACTGCCCGGCCACGGGTGGTTCCGCCTCCCGAAGCAGGCCGCGGCCTGCCTGCGGCAACACGACCCACCCCCGCGACGGGCGAGGTATGGCCAACCTCTACAGTGGCCTGGTACGCGCGAGCCTTTACCGGGTGTTCACATCGAAACGGACATTCCGTGGTGCTCGCTGGGAGTCTCTGTCAGGGGTGTGCGTGACGGCCGTTGAGTCCCGTCCTGCGGGAGTGCTTGACACTACGAGCACGAGTCGCCGGCCGTTCAAGGCCCGTGTCATGGCGTTCATTGCGCTGACCAAGCCGCGGATCATCGAGCTTCTGCTCATTACGACCGTGCCGGTGATGTTCCTCGCCGAACAGGGTGTGCCGGACCTGTGGCTGGTCCTCGTGACCTGCCTCGGCGGCTATCTGTCGGCGGGCGGGGCCAACGCCCTGAACATGTGGTACGACCGCGACATCGACGCGCTCATGGAGCGCACGTCGCAGCGTCCGCTGGTCACCGGCATGGTGAGCCCGAACGAATGCCTCGCCTTCGGCATCGCCCTGGCGATCGGCTCCACGCTGCTCTTCGGCTTCGCGGTCAACTGGCTGTCGGCCTGGCTCGCGCTCGGAGCGCTGCTCTTCTACTCGATCGTCTACACGATGATCCTGAAGCGGCGGACCTCGCAGAACATCGTGTGGGGCGGTATCGCGGGCTGTATGCCGGTCCTGATCGGTTGGTCCTCGGTCACCAACTCGCTGTCGTACGCGCCGGTCATCCTCTTCCTCGTGATGTTCTTCTGGACGCCGCCGCACTACTGGCCGCTGTCGATGAAGGTCAAGGACGACTACGCCCGCGCGGGTGTGCCGATGCTCCCGGTGCTCGCCTCCAACAAGGTGGTCGCCCGGCAGATCGTCCTCTACAGCTGGGTGATGGTCGGCGCCTCGCTGCTGCTCACCCCGCTCGGCTACACCGGCTGGTTCTACACCGTGGTCGCCCTGCTCGCGGGCGGGTTCTGGCTGTGGGAGGCGCACGCGCTGCAGAACCGGGCGAAGGCGGAGGTCTCGGGCGCGAAGCTCAAGGAGATGCGCCTGTTCCACTGGTCCATCACCTATGTGTCGCTGCTGTTCGTGGCGGTCGCGGTGGATCCGTTCCTGCGCTGAGGTGCGTTTTGGCCGCGGGTGCTGCTGGGCTGATGTCCGGGGCGCCTGCGGCGGGCTTTTCTCCCCGCCCCGCCCCTTCCCGAAACCGGGGCTGCGCCCCGGACCCCCTCATCCGAACTTCGTTCGGATCTGCTCAAGCGCCGCAGGGGCTGGTTAGTGGCCCAGGCCACTTGCGGCAGGCGTCGCGTGGTGCGCTACTCGTCGGTAGCATCCTGGTCATGGCAGAGACCGAGACTGAGACGGCGGCCCGGGACGGCAAGGGCACCAAGGACGAGCGCACCGCGGCCAAGCTGGCCAAGCGGATCGGCGCGTTCGCCAAGGAGCACGGCGGCGCCGAGGCGCAGCTCGCCTACGTCGGAGAGCGCGGCACACGGATCGTGCTCGTGGGCCAGGACGGCGCCTGGGGCGATCTGTTCGCGACCGACAACGCCGTGGCCGTGGCCGCGGTGGCCAAGTCCGGGGTCACCGTGCACGAGGACTTCGACGGCGAGTTCGCGGCGCGTGTGAAGACCGGCCGCTACGAGTGGACGCGGATGGCCGGCATGCAGGTCGGCGGCCCCCGGAACAAGTAGGCGGGCGGCCCGCCGTCCTGACGGCGGGCGGTCCGTGCCCCTGACGAACGCCTCTTACGTGTAAGGGGCGTTCATCCTCCCTGAGGCCTAGACGCGCGGCCCCGGACGGATGAGTCGGGGCGCGGGTACTTCGTCAAACGGCAGGACGTGCGGCGTTTATCCGGCCCATACCTTCGAGAAGTCGAGCAGGACGCAGCGACTTCGAGGGGGACAGCCCGTCATGGGGAATCGGACGAGGCCGGTACGCGGGTTGGCGGCCAGGGCCGGCGGATGGAGTGCACGGCACCGATGGGCGGCCGTCGGCATCTGGCTGCTCTTCGTGGTGCTTGCCATGGGGATCGGCGGTGCGGTCGGCCGCGCGGACGTGGACCAGAGCGACAGCCTGCCGGGCGAGACCCGTCGGGCGTCCCAGATCATGGACGAATCGGGCCTGGAGGAACCGGCCGGCGAAAGCGTCCTGATCCAGGCCAAGGACCGGGGGGTCAAGGCGACGGACGCCGAGTTCCGCGCGGTCGTGGACGAGGTGATGGCCGCGGTCGAGTCCACCGGCAAGGCCACGCGGATCACCTCTCCGTACGAGAGCGACAGTGTGTCGAAGGACGGGCGCACCGCCCTGGTCCAGTTCGACATGCGCGGCAAGGCCGAGGACGCGGCGGGCGAGGTCGAGCCGGTGCTCGACGCGGTGGCCGGGGTGCAGGACAAGCACGACGGGCTGTGGATCGAGGAGATCGGCGGCGCGAGCATGCAGAAGGAGTTCGACGACGCCTTCGGCAGCGACTTCCAGCGGGCCGAGTACTCCGCGGTGCCGGTCGCGATCGGCATCCTCCTGGTGGCGTTCGGCGCGGTGGTCGCGGCCCTGGTCCCGGTCGCTCTCGCGGTGACGGCGATCGTCGCCACCATGGGGCTGATGGCGATCGTCAGCCATCTGCAGCCGATGAGCGAGACCGCCAACTCCGTGATGCTGCTCGTGGGTCTGGCCGTCGGGGTCGACTACTGCCTGTTCTATCTGCGCCGCGAGCGCGAGGAGCGGGCCGCCGGGCGCGACGCCCGCACTGCCCTGGAGATCGCGGCGGCCACCAGCGGCCGGGCGATCATCGTCTCCGGTGTCACGGTGTGCGTGGCGATGGCGGGCATGCTGTTCACCGGGCTCGCCGAGTTCGAGGCCATGGGCCTTGCGTCCCTGATGGTGGTCGCGGTCGCGATGGTGGGGTCCGTGACGGTCCTTCCCGCGCTGCTCTCGCTGCTCGGCCACCGGGTGGAGAAGGGCCGGATCCCGTTCCTGCACCCGGAGAAGCGGCGGGGTGCCAAGAAGGCCGCGGCTGCGAACGGGGGCTCCGCGAACGGTTCGGCGAACGGCGAGAGCCGGTTCTGGAAGCGGGTCCTGCGGACCGTGCTCGCCAGGCCCGCCCTCTCCGTGGTGATCGCGGCGGGTGCACTGCTCGCGGTGGCGGCGCCGGCACTCGGCATGAAGACCCAGAACCTCACCCTGGACCAGGAGTTCGGCGACTCGCTGCCCATCGTGGCCACGTACAACCGTCTCAACGAGGCCTTCCCCGGCGGCTCCGAGCCGGCCGAGGTGGTCGTGAAGGCACGGGACATCAACGCGCCCGAGGTGAAGGCGGCGCTCGCCGACTTCCGTGAGCAGGCGGTGAGCTCGGGTGCCTCGCGCGGTCCGGTGGAGATCAAGCTGCGCGAGCAGCAGAACATCGCCCTGATCTCCGTACCGCTGGTCGGCGGCTCCGACCAGGACGCGGCGGAGAAGAGCCTGTCGCTCATCCGCGACGAGGTGCGGCCCGCCACCCTCGGCGAGGTCGAGGGCCTCGAAGCCCCGGTCACCGGTCAGGTCGCGGGCTCGAAGGACTTCAACGACCAGCTGGTCGGCGCGGTGACCCCGGTGTTCGCCTTCGTGGTGGTCTTCGCCTTCCTTCTGATGCTGCTCTCCTTCCGTTCGCTGACGGTCGCGATCACCTCGATCGTGCTCAACCTGCTCTCGGTGGCGGCGGCGTACGGGATTCTCGTGGCCGTCTTCCAGCACGGCTGGGGCGCGTCCCTGGTGGGAGCGGAAGGGGTCGGCGCGATCATCACCTGGCTGCCGCTGTTCCTCTTCGTGATCCTCTTCGGGCTCTCGATGGACTACCACGTGTTCGTGGTCTCGCGGATCCGCGAGGCACGCCTCAAGGGGCGGACGACCAAGGACGCGATCGAGCACGGCGTCGTCACCACGGCGGGTGTGGTCACCAGCGCCGCCGTCATCATGGTCGCCGTGTTCGCGATCTTCGGAACGCTGTCGATGCAGTCGATGAAGCAGATGGGCGTGGGCCTCGCGGCCGCGGTCCTGATCGACGCGACCATCATCCGCGGAGTGCTGCTCCCCGCGACGATGGCCCTGCTCGGCGAGCGCAACTGGTACCTGCCGAAGTGGCTCGACCGGATGCCGGACCTGACCCACGACGAGGCGGCGGTGCCCGAGCCGCGCCGTGAGGAGGTCGCGGTGGGGCCCCGGCTCTGAGCGATACGCGAGTACGTGCACGGTGTGCCGCCGGGACCCGGTCCCGGCGGCACACCGGCGTCTGACCTGCCGGAAGCGGCGGGAGCAACACCTGGCGCGTGCTGGGGCGTTAGGACCGTAGGGAAACAGCGGTCCAGCACAGGGAGCCCCGGATGATCGACACCCCGTCCCTGGTGGACCAGTACTGCCACGGCGTGCTGCGCACCGAGCTGGGGCTCGGCACGTTCGAGGCCCATCTCGGGCGCGGTGAAGGCCCGCCCGCACCGGGAACGACCTTCTTCGATACGCAGACGGGCTTCGCCGTGCGCCGTTGGTGCCCGCCGCTGCTCGACCTGGAACCGCACTGTCCGGCGCCGCACTATCTCGCGCGGCGCCGTGAGCTGGGGGTGGTGGAGGCGGGCCGGCGGCTCCTGCGCGGCAGCGGGATCACCGCGTATCTCGTCGACACGGGACTGCCCGACGATCTGACCGGACCGGCCGAACTGGGCGCCGCGGGCGGGGCGTCGGCGCATGAGATCGTCCGCCTCGAGCTGCTCGCCGAGCAGGTGGCGGACACGTCGGGGACGGTGGAGTCCTTTCTCGGCAACCTCGCGGAGTCGGTGCACGGCGCCGCGTCCACCGCGGTGGCGTTCACGTCGGTCGCGGGCGAGCGGCACGGGCTGGCGCTCGCGCCGGAACCCCCGGACGCGGGGGAGGTGCGCGGTGCGGCCGGACGCTGGCTCGCGGCCCGCCAAGTGGGCGGTGAGCTGACCGATCCCGTACTCCTGCGGCATCTGCTGTGGATCGCGGTGGCCAGCGGGCTGCCGCTGCAGCTGCACTCGGGGGCGAGCAATCCGCAGGACTACCTCACGCGGTTCGCGCGGGCCACGGCCGGGCTCGGCACGGACCTGGTCCTGATGCACGGCTATCCGTACCACCGCCACGCCGCCCATCTGGCCGGCGTCTTCCCGCATGTCTATGCGGATGTGGGCCCCGCGCTCGTCCGTACGGGCGCCCGCGCGACCGCCCTGCTCGCCGAGATCCTCGAACTCGTCCCCTTCGGCAAGCTGCTCTTCTCCAGCGGAGCCCGGGGCCTGCCCGAACTGCACGTGGTGGCGGCCCGGTTGTTCCAGGAGGCGCTGGGGCGGGTGCTCGGCGGCTGGGTCGCGGAGGGCGCGTGGTCCCGGTCGGACGCGGACCGCGTGGCGGCCATGATCGCGGCGGGGAACGCGCGGCGCGTGTACGGGCTGGCCGCGTCCTGACCGGGCTCCGGTGTCAGTCGCCGGAGTAGCCGAAGATGCCTACGTGGCTCGGCTCGGGGGCGCCGTCCGCTTCGTACAGGAGCACGTAGAGGCCGGTCCAGCGCATGTGCGGTTCGGCGAGGAGGCTGTCCCCGCTGCGGGGTTGGCGTGATGAGGCTCGGGCCTCGGCGAGCAGGCTCTCGAACTGGGCGGGAGTCGGCCGCTCGGTCCCGAAGTGATGCCTCACACGGTCGGGTTTGATGGGCCGCAGCGTCCCGTAGTCGACGAAGTTGCTGCTTTCCGGAGGGGCGCTGGTGTACACCACCCGCTGGATGTCGAGGATGGAATGCGTCCCCTCCTCGCCCATGAACTCCTCGTCGTCCCACAGGTCGTCGAGCGTCTCGTACGTGTCGTCCGCGCCGTAGTCCTCGGCGAAGACCCGGGCGTGCAGGGCCGCGAGCGATGCCTCGACGGACCCTTCGTACGGAGTGACGTACTCCCAACCGCTGGCACCCACGGCCCCCACCCTCTCTGTGCTCCGAAAGATCGGGTTCACCTTAGGAGGGGGCACTGACAACGGGCGGCTCAGCGTGCGGTGGTGAGGTGGGCCTCGCCCTGGGCCGGCAGCGAGAGTTCGAGTTCGGGGCGCTCGCGCAGCGAGAGCACCACGCGGACGATCGCGATCCAGACCAGGCACGAGCCGAGCATGTGCGCGCCGACCAGGACCTCGGGGAGGTCCGTGAAGTACTGGACGTAGCCGATGCCGCCCTGGGCCAGGAGGATCAGGAAGAGGTCGCGGGTGCGGCGCAGCGGGCCGGGCGGGGCGTCGACCGCCTTGAGGACGAACCAGAGGGCGAAGGTCAGCGAGACCACGATCCAGGCCAGGACCGCGTGCAGCTTGCTGACGTCCTCCCAGTTCAGCGGGATGCGGTGTACCTCGCTGGAGTCGCCCGCGTGCGGGCCCGCGCCCGTGACCACCGTGCCGACGGCGATGAGCAGTCCGGCCGCGACCGTCAGGAACCACACCAGCTGCTGGATCGCCTTGCCGACCAGCGGCCGCGGCGCCGCATCGCCCTCGCGGGCGCGCTGCCACATCACCGTCGCGACCGTGATCAGCGTGGTGGAGAGCAGGAAGTGGGCGGCCACGGTGTACGGGTTGAGGCCGACGAGCACCACGATGCCGCCGAGCACCGCATTGCCCATGACCAGCCAGAACTGCAGCCAGCCCAGCTTGGTCAGGTCCCGGCGGTGGGGCTTCGTCGAGCGGGCCGCGATGATCGCCCAGCCGACGGCCGCGCACAGCACATACGTGAGCATCCGGTTGCCGAACTCGATGGCGCCGTGGAAGCCCATCTCGCTCGTCGCGGTCAGCGAGTCGTCCGTGCACTTGGGCCAGGTCGGGCAGCCGAGGCCCGAGCCGGTCAGACGGACGGCGCCGCCGGTCACCACGATCATGACGTTCATGACGAGCGACGCGAGGATCGCGCGCTGGAGGATCCGCTGTGAGGGAGTCCAGCGCTCGGCGATGTAGGCGAGCGGGTTGCGCACGGCTTGAGCGACATCGGCTCGGGTCACGTTTGGCACGGGGACATCGTAGGGGGGTGGCTTGTGCAAGTTTTCACGAGGGTCACCATCTGGCGCCCGGTTGGTGTCAGTTGAGTCCGTTTTGTCTACGGAGAGGAGTGATGCAGGTCCTGGCTATGGGCCGTGCAGAGCGGACGCGTCACTCCCAGCGGAAGAACCGCGCCGCCACCCCGAGGCCGAGCACCGACCACACCGTGAGGATGCCGAGGTTTCCCCACGGCATGCCCGCGCCGTGCTGCAGCACATCGCGCAGCCCGTCCGAGAGTGCCGAGATGGGCAGCAGGCCGAGCACCGACTGGGCCGCGTCCGGGAACTTGTCCAGGGGGACGATCACGCCGCCGCCGACGAGCAGGAGCAGGAAGACCAGGTTGGCGGCGGCCAGCGTCGCCTCGGCCTTCAGCGTCCCGGCCATCAGGAGGCCGAGGCCGGAGAAGGCCGCGGTGCCGAGGATCAGGAGGAGGACGACGGAGAGCGGGTTGCCGTGCGGGGACCAGCCGAGGCCGAAGGCGATGGCGGTGAGCAGGGCGATCTGCAGGACCTCGATCGCCAGGACGGAGAGGGTCTTGGCCGTCATCAGGGCCCAGCGGGGGAGCGGTGAGGTGCCGAGCCGCTTGAGGACTCCGTACCGCCGCTCGAAACCGGTCGAGATGGCCTGCCCGGTGAACGCCGTGGACATCACGGCCAGGGCGAGGATGCCGGGTGCGAGGAAGTCGACCGCGTCGCCCGAGCCGGTGTCGATGATGTCGACCGTCGAGAAGAGGACGAGCAGCAGCGACGGAATGACGACCGTCAGGAGCAGCTGCTCGCCGTTGCGAAGCAGCATCTTCGTCTCGAAGACCGCCTGCGCCGTGATCATCCGGCCCATGGGGGCCGCGCCCGGCTTCGGCGCGTACGTGCCGGCGGTGGGTGTCTCGGCGCTCATCCGCGCAGCTCCTTGCCGGTCAGCTCCAGGAAGACGTCCTCGAGGGTGTGCCGCTCGACCGAGATCCGGTCCGGCATCACCCCGTGCTGGGCGCACCAGGACGTCACGGTCGCGAGCAGCTGCGGGTCGACGGTGCCGGTCACGCGGTACGAGCCGGGCGTGAGCTCGGCGGCGAGGGTGTCCATCGGCAGGGCCTTCAGGAGCGAGGCGATGTCGAGCCCCGGGCGGCCGGAGAACCGCAGCGTGTTCTCGGCGCCGCCCTTGCAGAGCTGCTCCGGGCTGCCCTGGGCGATGACCTTGCCCGCGTCGATGATCGCGACATCGTCCGCGAGCTGCTCGGCCTCGTCCATGTGGTGCGTGGTCAGGATGACGCTGACGCCGTCGGCGCGCAGCTCCCGTACGAGATCCCAGGTCGCCCGGCGCGCCTGCGGGTCGAGGCCCGCGGTCGGCTCGTCGAGGAAGACCAGTTCGGGGCGGCCCACCACGGCGAGCGCGAGCGCGAGGCGCTGCTGCTGGCCGCCGGAGAGCCGGCGATAGGTCGTACGGCCGCAACTGCCCAGGCCCAGACGCTCGATCAGGGCGTCCACGTCGAGCGGGTGGGCGTGCAGCTTCGCGATGTGGCGGAGCATCTCGTCGGCGCGGGCGCCGGAATAGACGCCGCCGGACTGGAGCATCACGCCGATACGGGGCCGCAGGGCGGCCGCTTCCCGTACGGGGTCCAGGCCGAGGACGCGGACCGTGCCGGCGTCCGGCTTCCGGTAGCCCTCGCAGGTCTCGATCGTGGTGGTCTTGCCGGCGCCGTTGGGACCGAGGACGGCGGTGATGCCCGCCGAGGCCTTCAGGTCCAGGCCGTCCACGGCGGTCTTGCTGCCGTACCGCTTCACCAGGCCGGTGATCTGGATCAAAGGGGGTGACGCGAAGCGTCCCGATGAGGGGTGGTGGTCGGGCGACGGGTGGGCGACGGGCTCGCTTCGCATGAGGACAGAGTCTAGGGACGGGTCGCAGGTCCCTGGCCCCCGGGTCCGCAGGTCCGCTCATTGGTGACCTTTTCTGTCCGAAGCGGGCCCGTACCGGATCTAGCGTCGATATGTGACCACCATTGCGAAGTACGTGGAAGAGACGTCCGAGCAGGCCGCCCACAAGGCCCACGACCTGCGGCGGACACCTCCTCGCTACTTCGTCTCGGCGGTGCTCGCCGGTGCGTACATCGGCATAGGCGAGGTACTGCTCCTCGTCGCCATCTCGCCCTTCGTCTCGGCCGGTTCCTCGGCGACGAAGCTGCTCGAGGGCCTGGTCTTCCCGATCGCGCTGACCATCGTGATGTTCGCCGGCGCCCAGCTGTTCACGTCCAACGTCATGGTGATGCTGATCGGCGCGCTCACCGGACGCACCGGCGCCAAGGACCTGGTGGGCAGCTGGTGCCTGTCGCTGTTCGGCAACTTTGTCGGTGCCTTCCTCTTCGGCGCCATGGTGCACGCCTCGGGCGTGACGTCCACCGCGCCCGCCCGCGCGATGCTCGCCGAGATGATCCACGGCAAGGAGGCGCTCGACGGGGGCCAGCTGTTCTGGCGGGCCGTGCTCTGCAACTTCCTCGTCTGCCTCGCGATCTGGATGTTCTACCGGGCCAAGGGCGACGGCGCGAAGATCTTCGTGCTCTGGATCCCCGTCCTGGTGTTCGTCGCCGTGGGCTTCGAGCACTGCGTGGCCAACATGGCGCTCTTCTCCCTGTCGATCCTCGACGGCGGCGCCGGCTTCGGTGACCTCCTGCGCAATCTCGTCTTCACCGTCCCCGGCAATATCGTGGGCGGCGGACTTCTCGTGGCCGGCTCGTACTGGTTCATGGGAAGGCCCGAACGCGAAGAGGACCTCTGAGCGGATACGACGAGGTCGTTGACCTCGCGGTTCAGCGCTCGTCACGCTGTGTATCTGGTTAGGTCTGCCTAAGTGATGCACCGCACCCCGGCCCTGCGACCAGGCCGGTTGTCGGGGCCAGAGGAATTACGCAACAATGGCGTTGTGAAAAACGTCGGCGAGGCTTCGGAGGCTCCTGCGGGGGCCCCGCAGGAGGAGCTCGGGACCGGTGAGCGCAGCACGCGCAACCGCGTCGCGCGCTCCATCCTGGACCACGGCCCGTCCACCGTGGCCGACCTCGCCGGGCGCCTCGGTCTCACCCAGGCCGCCGTCCGCCGTCACCTCGACGCGCTGGTCGCCGACGATGTCGTGGAGCCCCGCGAGAAGCGGGTCTACGGCGCTCGTACGCGCGGCAGACCCGCCAAGGTGTTCGCCCTGACGGACTGCGGCCGGGACGCCTTCGACCAGTCCTACGACAAGCTCGCCGCCGAGGCCCTGCGCTGGATCTCGCAGTCCGCCGGCGGCGGGGAGCTCGGGGAGGCGGCCGTCGCCGCCTTCGCCCGGGCCAGGCTTGCCGCCCAGGCTGAGGGGTACCGCGAGGCCCTGGAGAACGTACCGCCGCAAGCCAGGACAGAGGCCCTGGCCAAGGCCCTGAGCGCGGACGGGTACGCTGCCACTGCGCGTAGCGCACCGGTCGGCGAGCAGCTGTGTCAGCACCACTGCCCGGTCGCTCATGTCGCCGAGCAGTTCCCACAGCTATGTGAGGCGGAGACGGAATTCTTCAGCCGCCTGCTCGGTACGCATGTGCAGCGACTGGCCACGATCGCCCACGGGGACGGCGTCTGCACGACGTTCATCCCTCGTAAAGACACCGAAGACACCACGCAAGACAAGACCACCACAGCAAGCACGGCCGGGAGGAACCCCGCATGACTCTCCCCATCGAGGAGACTGCCCACCCCGAACTCGAGGGTCTGGGTAAGTACGAGTACGGCTGGGCCGACTCCGACGCGGCCGGCCAGGCTGCCAAGCGCGGTCTCAACGAGGACGTCGTCCGCGACATCTCGTCCAAGAAGAACGAGCCGGAGTGGATGACCAAGCTCCGTCTCAAGGGTCTTCGCCTGTTCGACAAGAAGCCCATGCCGACCTGGGGCTCCGACCTCTCCGGCATCGACTTCGACAACATCAAGTACTTCGTGCGCTCCACCGAGAAGCAGGCCGCTTCCTGGGAAGAGCTGCCCGAGGACATCAAGAACACGTACGACAAGCTCGGCATCCCGGAGGCGGAGAAGCAGCGCCTCGTCGCCGGTGTCGCGGCCCAGTACGAGTCCGAGGTCGTCTACCACCAGATCCGTGAGGACCTGGAGGAGCAGGGCGTCATCTTCGTCGACACCGACACCGCGCTGAAGGAGCACGAAGAGCTCTTCAAGGAGTACTTCGGCACCGTCATCCCGGTCGGCGACAACAAGTTCGCCTCGCTGAACACGGCCGTGTGGTCCGGCGGATCGTTCATCTACGTGCCGAAGGGTGTGCACGTCGAGATCCCGCTGCAGGCCTACTTCCGTATCAACACGGAGAACATGGGCCAGTTCGAGCGGACGCTGATCATCGTCGACGAGGACGCCTACGTCCACTACGTCGAGGGCTGCACCGCGCCGATCTACTCCTCGGACTCGCTGCACTCCGCGGTCGTCGAGATCATCGTCAAGAAGGGCGGCCGCTGCCGCTACACGACGATCCAGAACTGGTCGAACAACGTCTACAACCTGGTCACCAAGCGCGCCGTGGCGTACGAGGGCGCGACCATGGAGTGGATCGACGGCAACATCGGTTCCAAGGTCACCATGAAGTACCCGGCCGTCTACCTGATGGGCGAGCACGCCAAGGGCGAGACGCTGTCCATCGCCTTCGCGGGCGAGGGCCAGCACCAGGACGCCGGTTCCAAGATGGTCCACATGGCGCCGAACACCTCGTCCAACATCGTGTCGAAGTCGGTGGCCCGTGGCGGCGGCCGCACCTCGTACCGCGGTCTGGTCGAGATCGGCGAGGGCGCGCACGGCTCCAAGTCCAACGTGCTCTGCGACGCGCTGCTCGTCGACCAGATCTCCCGCTCGGACACGTACCCCTACGTGGACGTGCGTGAGGACGACGTGTCCATGGGGCACGAGGCGACCGTCTCCAAGGTCTCCGATGACCAGCTCTTCTACCTGATGAGCCGCGGCATGACCGAGTTCGAGGCCATGGCCATGATCGTGCGCGGCTTCGTCGAGCCGATCGCCAAGGAGCTCCCGATGGAGTACGCCCTGGAGCTCAACCGGCTGATCGAGCTGCAGATGGAGGGTGCGGTCGGCTAAGGCCAACTGCACTGTCCGTCAAGCCACTTAGTTAAGAAAGCGAGCACGAGAACAGCCATGGCTGAGGCTCAGAACATCCCGGCCGGTGCCACCGCCGGCGGCGCTGTAGCGGTGGCGGCGGAGTCCACCGTCGCCACCCGCATGAGCGCGCCCCCGTCCTTCGACGTCGCGGACTTCCCGGTCCCGCACGGCCGTGAGGAGGAGTGGCGGTTCACGCCGCTCGAGCGCCTCAAGGGTCTGCACGACGGCACCGCCAAGGCCGACGGCGCCATCAAGGCGCAGGTCGACGCGCCCGAGGGCGTCACCGTCGAGTCGGTGACCCGTGACGACGAGCGCGTCGGCAAGGCCGGCACGCCGGTCGACCGGATCGCCGCGCAGGCGTACTCCTCGTTCGAGAAGGCCACCGTCATCACGGTGCCCAAGGAGAGCGTGCTCACCGAGCCGGTGCGCGTCCTCCTGCACGGCGAGGGCGGCACCACCTTCGGGCACACGGTGTTCGACATCGGTGCCTTCGCCGAGGCTGTCATCGTGGTCGACCACACCGGTGACGGTGTGCGCGCCGCCAACGTGGACTTCTTGATCGGCGACGGCGCGAAGGTCACCTTCGTGTCCGTCCAGGACTGGGACGACACCGCGGTGCACTGCTCGCAGCACAACGCGAAGCTCGGCCGCGACGCCACCTTCAAGTCGGTCGTCGTGACCTTCGGCGGCGACCTGGTCCGCCTGCACCCGCGTGTCGAGTACACCGGCCCCGGCGGCGACGCCGAGCTGCTCGGTCTGTACTTCACGGACGCGGGCCAGCACCAGGAGCACCGCCTCCTGGTCGACCACAATGTGCCGAACTGCAAGTCCAACGTCGTCTACAAGGGCGCGCTGCAGGGCGAGCAGGCGCACGCCGTGTGGATCGGCGACGTCCTCATCGAGGCCGCGGCCGAGGGCACGGAGACGTACGAGATGAACCGCAACCTGGTTCTGACCGACGGCGCCCGCGTCGACTCGGTGCCGAACCTCGAGATCGAGACCGGCGAGATCGTCGGCGCCGGCCACGCGAGCGCGACCGGCCGCTTCGACGACGAGCAGCTCTTCTACCTGATGGCCCGCGGCATCCCGCAGATCGAGGCCCGCCGCCTCGTCGTGCGCGGCTTCTTCGCCGAGCTGGTCCAGCAGATCGGTGTCGCCGACATCGAGGAGCGCCTCCTCGTCAAGATCGAGGAAGAGCTCGAGGCGTCCGTCTGATGTCCGCCTTCGTCAAAGCCTGCGCGCTGAGCGAGCTGGAGGAGGACACCCCGAAGCGGGTGGAACTCGACGGCACGCCGGTCTCGCTCGTCAAGACAGAGGGCGAGGTGTTCGCGATCCACGACATCTGCTCGCACGCGAACGTCTCGCTGTCCGAGGGCGAGGTGGAGGACTGCCAGATCGAGTGCTGGCTGCACGGCTCGGCGTTCGACCTGCGGACCGGCAAGCCGTCCGGTCTTCCCGCGACGCGCCCCGTCCCCGTATACCCCGTAAAGATCGAAGGGGACGATGTGCTCGTCTCCGTCACCCAGGAGTCCTGAGGCACCATGGCAACGCTTGAAATCAACGACCTGCACGTCACCGTCGAGGCCGAGAACGGTCCCCGCGAGATCCTCAAGGGCGTCGACCTGACCATCAAGCAGGGCGAGACGCACGCCGTCATGGGCCCGAACGGCTCCGGCAAGTCGACCCTCGCGTACTCCCTCGCGGGTCACCCGAAGTACACGATCACCGGCGGCACCGTCACCCTCGACGGCGAGGACGTCCTGGAGATGGAGGTCGACGAGCGCGCCCGCGCCGGCGTCTTCCTCGCCATGCAGTACCCCGTCGAGGTCCCGGGTGTCTCGGTCTCCAACTTCCTTCGTACGTCCGCCACGGCGATCCGCGGCGAGGCCCCCAAGCTGCGCACCTGGGTGAAGGAGGTCAAGGAGGCCATGGAGCGTCTCCAGATGGACCCGGCCTTCGCCGAGCGCAACGTCAACGAGGGCTTCTCCGGCGGTGAGAAGAAGCGCCACGAGATCCTCCAGCTCGAGCTGCTCAAGCCGAAGATCGCGATCCTCGACGAGACCGACTCCGGTCTGGACGTCGACGCCCTGCGCGTCGTCTCCGAGGGCGTCAACCGCGTCCGCGAGTCGGGCGAGGTCGGCACCCTCCTGATCACGCACTACACGCGCATCCTGCGCTACATCAAGCCCGACTTCGTGCACGTGTTCGCGAACGGCCGGATCGCCGAGTCCGGTGGCGCCGAGCTCGCCGACCAGCTCGAGGCCGAGGGTTACGACAAGTACGTGAAGGGCGGCGCCGCCGTATGACACAGCTGCCGGGCCTCCTCGACACCGAGGCGATCCGCAAGGACTTCCCCGCCCTGGACCGTGTGATCCACGACGGCAAGAAGCTTGTGTACCTGGACAACGCGGCGACCTCGCAGAAGCCGCGCCAGGTGCTCGACGCGCTCACCGAGTACTACGAGCGGCACAACGCCAATGTCCATCGCGGCGTGCACGTCCTCGCCGAGGAGGCCACGGCGCTGTACGAGGGTGCGCGGGACAAGGTCGCGGAGTTCATCAACGCGCCCTCCCGCGACGAGGTGATCTTCACCAAGAACGCCTCGGAGTCCCTCAACCTCGTGGCGAACATGCTCGGCTGGGCCGACGACCCGTACAAGGTCGACGAGCACACCGAGATCGTCATCACGGAGATGGAGCACCACTCCAACATCGTTCCGTGGCAGCTGCTCTCGCAGCGCACGGGCGCGAAGCTGAAGTGGTTCGGTCTCACGGACGACGGCCGTCTCGACCTGTCCAACATCGAAGAGGTCATCACGGAGAAGACGAAGATCGTCTCCTTCGTGCTCGTCTCCAACATCCTGGGCACGCACAACCCGGTCGAGGCCATCGTGCGCCGCGCCCAGGAGGTCGGCGCGCTCGTCCTCATCGACGCCTCGCAGGCCGCTCCGCACATGCCGCTCGACGTGCAGGCGCTGCAGGCCGACTTCGTGGCCTTCACCGGCCACAAGATGTGCGGTCCGACGGGCATCGGTGTGCTGTGGGGACGGCAGGAGCTTCTCGAGGACCTGCCGCCGTTCCTCGGTGGCGGCGAGATGATCGAGACCGTCTCCATGAGCTCCTCGACGTACGCTCCCGCGCCGCACAAGTTCGAGGCCGGTACGCCCCCGATTGCCCAGGCCGTCGGCCTCGGCGCGGCCGTGGACTACCTGAACTCGATCGGCATGGAGAACATCGCCCGCCACGAGCAGGCGATCACCGAGTACGCGGTCAAGCGGCTCCTCGAAGTGCCGGACCTCAAGATCATCGGTCCGGTCACGGCGGAGGACCGCGGCGCCGCGATCTCCTTCACGCTCGGCGACATCCACCCGCACGACGTGGGCCAGGTCCTCGACGAGCAGGGCATCGCGGTCCGGGTCGGCCACCACTGTGCGCGGCCGGTCTGCCTGCGGTACGGAATTCCTGCGACCACGCGAGCGTCGTTCTATCTGTACTCCACGCCGGCCGAGGTCGACGCCTTGGTCGAGGGCCTGGAGCACGTACGGAACTTCTTCGGCTGAGGAGCTGCGAGACGTGAAGCTGGATTCGATGTACCAGGAAGTCATCCTGGACCACTACAAGCACCCGCACGGGCGCGGTCTCCGGGATGGCGACGCCGAGGTGCACCACGTCAACCCGACCTGCGGTGACGAGATCACGCTGCGTGTGAAGTACGACGGCACGCGCATCGAGGACGTCTCGTACGAGGGCCAGGGCTGCTCCATCAGCCAGGCCTCCGCCTCCGTCCTCAACGACCTCCTGGTCGGCAAGGACGTCACCGAGGCGCAGCGGATCCAGGGCACCTTCCTGGAGCTGATGCAGTCCAAGGGCCGGATCGAGCCCGATGACGCGATGGAGGAGATCCTGGAGGACGCGGTCGCGTTCGCCGGTGTCTCCAAGTACCCGGCGCGCGTGAAGTGCGCGCTCCTGAGCTGGATGGCGTGGAAGGACGCGACCGCCCAGGCTCTGGGGGAGTCCGAGCCCGCCGAGAGGAAGTCCGCATGAGCGACGCTGTGACATCTGCAGAGGGCGCAACCCTGAAGCCCGCCTCCGAAGAAGAGGTGCGCGAGGCGCTGTACGACGTCGTCGACCCCGAGCTGGGCATCGACGTCGTCAACCTCGGCCTCATCTACGGCATCCACATCGACGACGCCAACATCGCGACCCTCGACATGACGCTCACGTCCGCGGCCTGCCCGCTGACCGACGTCATCGAGGACCAGGCCAAGTCGGCCACCGACGGCATCGTCAACGAGCTCCGGATCAACTGGGTCTGGATGCCGCCGTGGGGTCCGGACAAGATCACGGACGAGGGCCGCGAGCAGCTTCGGGCGCTCGGGTTCAACGTCTGAGTTCTCTTCGTACGAGGAAGGGGGCCCGCACCGTTTCGGTGCGGGCCCCCTTTCGTATGCGTGCGGTCAGTCGCCGGTCGTATGCCTGCGGTCAGCGGCCCGCCGCCCGGGCCAGGCTGTCCGCGAGGCCCTCGCGGCGGATGCGCTGGTCGATGTAGAGGAGGTTGCCGACCAGCTGCGTGAAGGCCGTGGCGAGCAGCTGGATCACCACGCTGACGACGGAGGTGAGGATCAGGTAGGTCCACAGGCCGCCCAGCGAGTCGCCGTAGACCTTCGTGAAGAACTCGCCGAGGTCCCCGGGCGGTTGGTCGTAGGTGCCGTAGACGTCGTACGAGGGCTGCGGGCCCGCGAACATCAGCGGGATCTGCACGACCCATCCGGCGAACATCACCATCATCCAGGTGAGCAGCAGGATGCCGAACGTGCGCCACCACGCGCCGCGGACCAGCCGGAACGAGCGCTTCAGGGCGGTGATCGGGCCGGCCGACTCGAGGACGGCGGCGGCGGGAGCCAACGAGAACGACACGAGCAGCCAGGTCACCAGCGGCATGAGCAGCAGGCCGAGCAGGAAGACCCCGCCGATCGAGAGGAAGCCGACATTGTCGGTCGCCACGATCGCGATCATCATGCTGATCCAGAACAGGAAGAACAGCACGATCGGGATCGCGATCAGCAGATACGTGAGCAGGCTGACGCCGAGCACCGAAGGCGTGCGGGCCCAGGCGCGACGCCAGACGGCGCCGAAGGTGGTGCGCCGGCCGAGCGCGGCGTGTTCCAGGACGACCGGGCTGACGGCGGTGACGAAGGAGTTCACCACCAGGGTGAGGACCATCACCACCGCGTACGCCACGACGATGGCGGTCACGATGGGGCTGAACAGGGGCCAGGTCGGCCGGTCGGCGTCCATCAGCGCCTGCCAGTTGTCCTCGACGACGACCCAGACCACCGCGAACGCGCCGCCGATCGTGACCAGGAGCAGGGCGAGGCCCGCGCCCATCACGCCGAACAGCTGCTTCGCGTACCGGCCCATCGTCGAGAACGCACCGTTGTAGATGTCGCCGAGCCCGAGCGGGGCCAGGGGGATCACTCCCGGCTTCGGCGGGGGCGGCTGCCAGCCGCCCCAGCCGGGTGGGCCGCCCCAGCCCGGGCCGCCGCCCCAGTCCTGCGGTCCGTACGGTCCTTGCGGTCCGTTGGGCCCGTTCGGTCCTTGCGGGCCGTTCGGCCCCTGTGGTCCCCACCCCTGGTGCGCCATGCTGCCTTCCGTTTCCTCGTTGCGGACGGCATACGTTAGCCCAGCTCGGGCCGGGTTCAGCGGGGGGAGTACGCGGCTTCGGCGAGGGCGGGAGCGAGGCCTTCGCGGCGGATGCGCTGGTCCGTGTAGAGCAGGGCGACGGTCAGCCGGGAGAGCAGGGTGGTCACCAGGGCCCCCGCGATCGTCGGCAGCAGGAGCAGCAGGCCGAGCGTGAACTCGACTCCGTCGCCCGCGGCCGACGGGGCCGCCGAGCCGAGCAGCTCGAACGGCATCACCAGGACCGTCGCGGTCGCCAGGCCGATCGCGCCCATCAGGAGCTGGATGCCGAACACCCGCCACCAACTGCCCCGTACGAGCCGGAAGCTGCGGCGCAGCGCGGTCATCGGGCCCGCGCCCTCGAGGACCACGACCGCGGGCGCCAGGCTGCAGCGGGTCCAGAACCAGACGAGGAACGGCAGCACGAGCAGAAGCAGCAGCAGGGTCATCGGGCCGGACATGAGCGTCAGCCAGAGGACGGCCACGACGGGTGCCGCGCAGGCGAGCGTCGTCAGCGCGGTGGCGCCGAGGAGCGCAGGGGTGCGGCGCACCGCTTGGCGCCGTATGTCCGCGGTGGGTGCCGGGCGGCCGAGCACGGCTTCCCGCAGGACCGCAGGGGCCAGGGCGCCGGCCATGGCGTCGGCGGTGAAGTGGAGCGCCATGGCGAGGAGCAGCAAGAGGGTGACGGACACGATCAGGGCGCCGCTCAGGCCCTGATCGAGGTCGATGAACGGGTCGTCCGAGCCGAGGCTGAGGACGGCCGCGGTCGAGGCCGTGTACGTGAGCGTGTACGCGATTCCGTAGATCGTGGCCCCGAGGACGAGCAAGGGGCGCCAGTATCCCCGTACGAGACCGGCCAGCGCACCGAAGCAGTCGCCGAGCGACAGGGGCGCCAGAGGGATCACGCCCGGCTTCGGCGGTGCGGGGGTGTCCGGGGCCAAGGGGGCCCAGCCGGGGTGCGGCACGTGTTCTTCTCCAGGGCTCGGCAGGTCAACCTGCCCATGCTCGCGGCTGCGTCCCTGCCCCGAACAGGGACCAACGGCCCGCCCAAGGTCCCGGCCGCCGCGATGTGTACACCCGTACGCAACGATGCGTACACTCGTACACATGGGATACGGACTGCTGGCCGCGGCCATCGCGGCGGAGGTGGCCGGCACCACGGCCATGAAGTACAGCGAGGGCTTCACCAAGCTGTGGCCCTCGCTGGCCACGGTCGCCGGCTATCTGCTCGCCTTCTCGCTGCTCGCGCAGACGCTGAAGACGATGCAGGTCGGTACGGCCTATGCGATCTGGGCGGGCGTGGGCACCGCGGCGGTCGCCGTGATCGGCATGCTCTTCCTGGGGGAGTCCACCAGCCTGGCCAAGCTCGCCGGCATCGTCCTTGTCATCGGCGGAGTCGTGCTGCTCAATCTCGGCGGGGCGCACTGATGGGGCGCTGCGACCTCGGTGGGGTGCACTGATGGGGCGCCGCTACGACCCGGAGCGGCGGCAGCGGATCATCGACGCCGCGATCCGCGTCGTGGGCCACAAGGGCATCGCGGGGCTCAGCCATCGCTCGGTCGCGGCCGAGGCCGATGTGCCGCTCGGCTCCACCACGTACCACTTCAAGACCCTCGACGATTTGCTGGTCGCGGCCTTGCGTCAGGCCAACGAGGGCTTCGGCAAGGCCGTGCGCGAGCGGGAGTCGCTGCTCGCGCCCGAGGCCGATCTCGCCGCGGAACTGGCGCAGTTGACGGGTGAATGGCTCGGCGGCGACCGCACCGGGGTCGAGCTCGAGTACGAGCTCTATCTCGCCGCGCTGCGCCGCCCCGCGCTGCGGCCGGTGGCCGCCGAGTGGTGTGCCTCGGTCGAGGAGATCCTGGTGCGGCGGGTGGACCGGGTCACGGCGCGTGCGGTCGTCGCGCTGCTCGACGGGGTCTGTCTCCACGTGCTCCTGACGGGCGCGGAGTTCGACGAGGCGTATACGAGGGAGATGCTCGGCCGGGTGGTACGCGGCGGCCGGCTGTAGGGAAACGGCAGGCTGTGGGGAAACGGCTGGCTGTAGGGAAACGGCCGTCAGTCGGAACGGCCGCCAGTCGCAACATCCGTCAGCCGGAACGGCCGTCAGTCGTCGAGCCGCACGGGCAGCTGGCCCGCCTGCCGTTCCCGCACCGCCTCCAGGGCCGCGTCCACGCTCGCCGCGATATCCGTGACCGGGTAGAACACCTCGCGGACGACCCGCTCCTGGTCGACCACCAGGGTCAGCCGCTTGAGGCGGCTCACCCCTGCCGCGCGGAACGTCGGCAGCCGCAAAGCTGCCGCGAGGGTCAGATCGGCGTCCGAGAGGAGTGGGAAGCGCAGTCGCTCCTTCTCGGCGAACGCGCGCTGTTCGTCCGGGCGTTGGGTCGAGACGCCGTGCACCGAGGCGCCGGCCGCGGCGAATTCGGCGAGCCGGTCGCGGTACGTGCACGATTCGAGGGTGCAGCCCGGGGCGCCCGGAATGCCCGCCCAGCCCGGCGGATAGGACTCGCTGCGCGCGTACGCGCCGGGGAAGCAGTACAGGACCGTGAACGGGGTCCGCGCGGACACCGGGTCGTGCAACTCGCCGTCTCCGCCGACGAGTTGTACGTCGTCCGGCAGGCGGGTGCCGCGCAGTGCGTGGATGCGGGCGGCTTCGCGTGATGTGTCGGTGGCCGTGGCCATCAGTTCCCCTTCTCCGAGCACCCAGGTGTCTCCCCAGTCCTGGAGTGCGATCAGTACCGGCAGCAGGGCGCGGCCGCGGGGCGTGAGGCGGTACTCATGGCGCGGCGGCCGGTCCTGGTACGGGACCTTGTCCAGGACGCCCGCCTCGACCAGGAGTTTCAGGCGTTCGGCGAGCACCTTGCGGGACATGCCGAGCTCGCGCTGGAGCTCCTCGAAACGGTGGGCGCCGCGGGCGGAGTCCCGGACGATCAGGAGTGTCCACCAGTCGCCGACCACGTCCAGCGCCTGGGCGATGGCGCAGTCGGCATCGCCGAGGCTCGTCCTGCGTGCCATGGCCTTCCTTTCGCGGTGCTCCTCCCGGCTTTTGTCCGGAGTGAGGCCTGCCGCTCATTATCGGCCCCCGTTGACCTGCCGCTCCGTATGCTGCCATAGTCAGTTCCCAAAAGGAACTGACTGCTTCGAGGGGTGGACGCGGTGGGTATCGGCAAAGTCGGCGCGGTGGTGCCGCGGTCCGTATGGCTGCTGGCGGCGGGGGTGTTCTTCAACGCCCTGGTCAGCTTCACGTTCGTCTATGTCTTCCTCTATCTGACCGGGCCCCGCGGCCTCTCCGCCGCCGAGGCCGGGCTGATCAGCGGCCTCGGCGGCGTCGGTCTCCTCGCGGGCAACTTCACCGGCGGCTGGTACGGGGACCACTTCGGGCACCGGCGCGTCCTGCTTGTCGCGGCCGTGTCCACCGGTCTCGTCCTCGCGGCTCTCCCGCTGCTCCCGGTCGCCGGGCTGTATCTCGCGCTGCCGCTCGCCCAGTACGGCTCGGGCGTGGTCCGTGCCGCCAACTCCGCGCTGGTCGCGGTCCTCGTCCCCGAGGGCTCCCGGCGCCAGGCGTTCGCCGTGATCAGGGCCGCGTCCAACGGCGGGTTCACCGTCGGGCCGCCGCTCGGCGCGCTGGTCGCCACCTCGCTCTCGTACGACTGGCTGTTCGTCGCGGACGGAGTCGGCACCCTGTTCTTCGCCTGCTGGACCGCGCGGATGGTGCCGGCAGGTGTGCGGGTGGCGGCCTCGAAGCGCGCCGAGAAGGCGGCGGCGGGCGGGAAGCTGTGGCCCGAACTGCGCGCCAGGCCCGGGGTGTTGGTGCTGCTCGGCGCGATCCTGGTCGTCGACCTCGTCTACCGCCAGCAGTACACGACCTTCCCCGTCCACCTCGCCGAGCACGGCATGGACGCCCGGGTGTACGGCTGGATGATCGCCATCAACGGCGGGCTGATCCTGCTGCTCGAACTCCCCGCGGCGCTGGCGCTCAAGTCCCGTCCGCCGCTGCGGATCGTCGGCTGCGGTCTGGTGCTCGTCGGCGCGGGGTACGCGGCGCTGATCCCCGGGACCGTGCTCGCCTCGGCGATCGTGATGATGAGCCTGCTCACCCTGGGCGAGATCCTCTACAAGACCACCGCCACCGCGTGCGTGGCCGACCACTCGCCCGAGCACGCGCAGGGACGCTTCCAGAGTCTGTACGCAGGGGTCTCCATCAGCGGTACCGTCCTTGCCGCGCCCCTCGGCGGTGCGGTGCTCGGCGCCGCACCCGGACTGCTGTGGCCGCTGTGCGCCGTGCTCGCGGCGGGGGCGGGATGCGCTGTGCTGTGGGCGGGCCGTGTCCGTGAACCCTTTGCCGCCGTACGGGTAACAGGGGGTGAGCACACCGGATCGGTCCGGCAGGGGGAGGTCGTGTGAACAGAACGACGGCAGTCGAGGGCGATGCGGAGGTGATCCGCCGCTCGCTGGCGCAGCCGGAGCTGTTCGCGCAGCTCTATGACCGGTACGCGCCCGATATCCATCGCTATGCGGCCCGTCGCCTCGGCGACGGTGCGGCGGACGATCTGACGGCGGACACGTTCCTCGCCGCGTTCCGCACCCGCTCCCGCTACGACCTGTCCCGCGGGAACGCGCGGCCCTGGCTGTACGGCATCGCGGCGAATCTGATCGGCAAGCAACGGCGCACGGAGATACGGGCGTTGCGCGCCCTCGCCCGTACGGGCACGGATCCGCTGGCCGAGTCCTGGGTGGACCGGGCCGACAGCCGGGTCGACGCGCAGAGCGCCCATGCTCCGCTGGCGGGGGCGCTGGCCGGACTGTCCGCCGGCGACCGGCACGTACTGCTGCTCGTGGCGTGGGCGGACCTCAGCTATCCGGAGGTGGCCGAAGCCCTGGGCATTCCGCTCGGCACGGTGCGCTCGCGGCTCAACAGGGCGCGGCGCAAGGTGCGCAGCGCGCTCGGTGCGGATCCGGCTTTCGTCGTGAACGCCTCGGAGGTGGCGCAGTGATGGACGATCTCACGAAGGTGCGTGAACTGCGGGCCGAAGCGCCCGCACCGGACCGGGCGCGGCTCGCGCCGGGACGGATGCGGCTGCTCGACGCGGCGGAGAACGGCCGTGCGCTGCGGCGGACGGTACGGATCGGGCGCGACTGGCGGTTCGCGGCGGTCGGCGCGGTGCTCGCGGTGACGGCTTCGGCGGTGCTGGCCGTCAACCTCGCGGACCACGGCGGGTCCGATGTGTCACCGAAGCCGGCGGCGAGCCAGTCGGTGAAGCCGGGGACGGCGCAGGAGTTCCTCGAGGCGGCGGCCCGGGCCGCCGAGTCGGTCCGTGGCGCGGAACCGCAGGACGACCAGTGGTACTACACCAAGAGCATCGGAGCCTCCGTCGAGCCCGACACGGGTGAGCTGGGGAAGCCGACGACGGATGAGGACTGGTTCACGGTCGGGCCGCGCAAGGGGGAAGAGGGGGACTGGCGCACCTATTACCGGCTCGTCACGCATCTGCCGGACGATCCCCAGGGGATCGTGAGGGCCATCCAGGAGGCCTATCCGCCGCCGGACGCCTACGCGCTCGATTCCAAGAAGCCCACGCATGTCTTCTCCGCGATCCAGTCGGTGACGCGTACGCCGCTCACCTCCCTCGAAGGCAAGGGGCAGGCCAAGCTGTACCGGGCGCTGGCCTCGCTGGAGGGGATCGAGCTCGTCGGGCACCGGGTGACGGACGCGGCCGGCCGCGAGGTCGTCGCGATCACCGTGAAGCCGGAGCCGAAGGACCGCTACCGGTACGAGATCCTGCTGCAGCCCGACACGTATCAGGTGGTGGGGAGCCGGATGGTGGTGGCGCATGACTTCACGGACACCAACGAGGAGACCGCCTTCTTCCCGGGCACGTGGAAGGCAGGAGACGTGATGAACACCGGAGCCAGCCTGGTCAGGACGTTCGTCGACGACAAGAACGAACGGCCCTGACACGCCGGGCCGGGCCCAGGGGGTGTCCTCGAACCCCCCTGGCCGCCCGGCCCGTGCCGTACGCCCGCGCCCGGGGGGACGCGGGCGTACGGCACGCTGCGGCGCGGTGGCCCGCACCCTGAGACCGGTTCGCTTCCGTGTGCGCGGGACCGTTAAGTTTTGCGCATGACCGACACCACTGCTCCCCGTACCACCGGTGCCGTAGCCGCAGGCCTGGCCACGCTGGCCGCCGACGGCACCGTTCTCGACACCTGGTTCCCCGCCCCCGAGCTCAGCGACGCCCCCGGCCCCGCCGGTACGGAGCGGCTGAGTGCCGAGCGTGCCGTCGAGCTGCTCGGTGAGGGTGCCGCCAAGGCCATCCGCAAGGACGACCGCCGGGGCGTGGAGATCGTCGCCGTCCGTACGGTCATCGCGTCCCTGGACGACAAGCCGCTCGACGCCCACGACGCGTACCTCCGCCTCCACCTGCTCAGCCACACGCTGGTCAAGCCGAACGAGCAGAACCTCGACGGCCTCTTCGGCCTCCTCGCCAACGTGGCCTGGACCTCGCTCGGCCCGGTCCCCGTCGACGCGCTCGAGACGGTCCGACTCAACGCGCGCGCCGAGGGCCTGCACCTCGTCGTGCACGGCGTCGACAAGTTCCCGCGCATGACGGATTACGTGGCCCCGAAGGGCGTCCGTATCGCCGACGCCGGCCGGGTCCGCCTCGGTGCGCACCTCGCCGCGGGCACCACCGTGATGCACGAGGGCTTCGTCAACTTCAACGCCGGCACGCTCGGCACGTCGATGGTCGAGGGCCGTATCTCCCAGGGCGTCGTCGTCGGCGACGGCTCGGACATCGGCGGCGGTGCGTCGACGATGGGCACGCTGTCGGGCGGCGGCACGCAGCGCGTGGCCATCGGCCGGCGCTCGCTGGTCGGCGCCGAGGCGGGCGTGGGCATCGCGCTCGGCGACGAGTGCGTGGTCGAGGCCGGCCTCTACGTCACGGCCGGCACGCGTGTGACGATGCCCGACGGCCAGATCGTCAAGGCCCGCGAGCTGTCGGGCGCGTCCAACATCCTCTTCCGCCGCAACTCGGTCACGGGTGCGGTCGAGGCCCGCCCGAACAACGCGGTCTGGGGCGGTCTGAACGACGTGCTGCACAGCAACAACTGATCACAGCGCATTCGCCGAGCGCCCTTTTGGACCTGGTTCCGGTCCGGGAGGGCGCTTCGGCGTTTCTCCTGCCTTCCTCCCCGTAGCGCTACGGGGAGGAAGGGACTTTGGGCAGGTTCATTCGGGACTTTCGCCCGCCCTGTCCGCAGGTAGGGAATGCGTAAAGTCGAAAGCATGGAGAACTCCGCCCCCCACGCGGCCCCGCACGAGACCGTGCAGGCGGCCCCTCACCTGCCCCCGCAGTCCGCGCCCGCGTACGCGCCCCACTATTACGCGCCGGTCAAGCCGAAGACGAACAGCTTCGCGACCACCTCGATGGTCCTCGGGATCGTCGCGCTCGTCATTCCGTTCGTCGGGATCGTCACGGGTCCGCTCGCGATCATCTTCTCGACGAAGGCCAAGAAGGAAATGCGCTTCAACGGCGAAGGCGGCAACGGGCTCGCCACCGCCGGTCTGGTCACCGGCATTCTCGGCTGCGCCGGCTACGCCCTGTTCCTGTTGCTCATGGTCGTCGGCGCCATGGGATCGACTGCTGGCGGGGTGTGACGTACAGGAGTGGTGAAACGGCCTCTGACCGGGTGACACGGTCGGGGGCCGTTCCCGTATCCGGTGCACAACTCCTCAACTCGGTGCCGCGGGTGGGGGCAGTGCCTCGGCAGGACGGAGTGGAAGCAGTCGGCCGCGGAGGCCGTCGCGCTCCCGTCCTTGGTGTGCTGGTGGAGGTGGACGCCGTCGGCCGGGAGACCCGGCTCGTCGGAGAAGGGCAGGGCCACTCCCCGGATCAGTGAGCTCGCCGACCGGATGCTCTGGTCCCGCAGCCGGCTCTCTCACCGTCTGGCGCCGATGCAGCGGCGCGGTCCGGTCGTACCGGAGGGCGTCGCGACGGACGGTCGCGGGGCCGTCGTCTTGCCGACCGGGCTCGGACTGCGGACCCTCGAGGCCGCCGCGCCCGGTGCGCGCTGATGCCGGTCACGGCCGCTGCCGCGATGCCGTACGCCAGGGTGCTCACGGACAGGGTGTGGTCGAGTACCGCGCGGTCCGTCACGTAGTCGGCCGCGCCGGCGACCGCGACCAGGAGCCACTCCCAGCGGCCCTCGAACGCGGCGAGGGCGATCAGGAGGAGCGCGTACCAGGAGTAGCCGGGGGTCAGGAGCAGGAAGGCCGTGCCGGTGAGCAACAGGGCGCCGTGCCATGGGCGTTCGGGTGCGCCCCGGGCGATGACGTATCCGAAGGCGAGGAGCATGCCGAGGAGGGCGGCCGGCAGCAGCCAGGGCTCCGGGAGGATCAGGTTCAGGAGCGCGAACCGGTCGGTGGCCGAGGTGTCGTCGTAGCCCTCCTCCTTCATGTAGCCGCCGAGATAGCCCAGGACCGACTGGTCCGAGAGCAGGATGTACGGGAGGTACGCCAAGGCGAGGACGGCCAGGGCGGGCGCGATGAGCCGTAGCGCGTCGCCCGCTCTGCGGACTCCGCCCAGCGCTCCGGCCACCGCGAGCGCCGGAAGGAGCTTCGCCGCCGTGGCCGCGCCGAGCAGGGCGCTGCCGGTGAGCCGGCTGCGGGCCGGGTGGCCGTCCGGGGCGCGGCTATCGGGTGGATGACTGTCCGGGGCGCGGCTACCGGGTGGGTGGCTGCCCGAAGTGCGGCTGCGTGCGAGCAGGGTCAGGCCCGCGACCGTGAGCAGGACGCCGAGGACGTCCGCATGGGCGTTGTTCACCGCCTCGATCGGGACCGCGGGGCACCACGCCCACAGGGCGGCCTGCCAGGGGCGGCGGCGCAGGGTCACCAGGAGCAGGCCGGTCACGCCGACGGAGAGTGCGGCGCCGCCGATCTGGAGCGGCTTGTGGCGGGCGCCGGCGGGGGAGAGGGTGTCGACCGCGAGGAAATAGGCCTCGCCGACCGGCGGGTAAATGGTGTGCACCCAGGGCCTGTTGATACGGGTGCAGGTGCCCGGGTCGATCCGCGAGCGGTCCTTCTGCTCGCAGACGGGGCCGCTCGCGAACAGCCAGTCGTCGCGGAGCGCACCGAGGGCCGGGGCGGCCGGCGGATGGTCGTAGGGGGAGAGGCCCGCCGACTGGACGCGGCCGTCCCAGGCGTACCGGTAGGAGTCGGTGCTGGTGCGCGGCGGGCCCACAAGTCCCGTGGCCGCGACGGCGATCGAACCCGCGAGCACCAGGCCGGCGGCCTGCCGTACCGGCGTCCTGCGCAGGGACCACACCGCGGCGGCGAAGAGCAGCCAGCACGCCGCGTACCAGAGGGAGAGGGTGCCCGGGGAGGTGAAGTAGGTGTCCTGGCCGAGCGTCGCGGCGAGGACCGTGACGAGAGCGGCGAGCAGGGCGTGCGGAAGCAGAGCGCGGGTGATCACGTGTCGACCGTCGCAGGGCGGGGGTCCGAAGGGGAGTGCGGCAGGGCAGGCGTCCGGGAACCGTAAGGTGTTGAGCGCCCCATCGGGGGCCGGGCAGCGGTGTCATGGCGGCATGGACTCGCACAGCAAGGTGCCAGCAGGCAAGGGCAAGGGCGAGGCGCCCGGGCTCAAGGGCAGGTTCCTCGCGGACAAGGGCAAGGCGACCGCGCTCAAGGAGAAGGCGGCCACGCTCAAGGAGAAGGCGGCCGCGCTCAGGGGCAAGCTGCCCGCGCTCGGCGACAAGCTGCCCGTGTTCCGCGGCCGGCTGCACGACAAGCGCACGGCGACCGTGATCGGCCGGTGGCTGGGGATCGCCGTTCTGGTCTGCTTCGTGACCGGGGTGATCAGCCATTACGTGCAGACCCCGGGCGGCCGGCTCGTCGATGTGCTCCCCAGCCGGCCCTCCTGGGGGTACCGGCTCACGCAGGGGCTGCACATCGCCGCCGGGATCGCGGCGATTCCGCTGCTGCTCGCCAAGTTGTGGACGGTGTACCCGCGCCTTTTCGTATGGCCGGCGCTGCGGAGCGTGCGGCACGCGCTGGAGCGGCTGTCGGTGGCGGTGCTTGTGGCCGCGGGCGTCTTCCAGCTGTTCACCGGGCTGCTCAACACGGTGCAGTGGTACCCGTGGCCGTTCTCCTTCGTGCCGGTGCACTTCGCTGTGGCCTGGCTCTTCGTGGGGGCGCTGCTCGTGCACCTCGCCGTCAAACTTCCCGAGATCAGGGCGCATTGGCGGCGCCGGGCGCCCGCCACGCTGGAGACCGGGGACGCGGCCGACCGGCGGTCGTTCGTCCTCGCCGTCGCGGCGGCGGTCGGCGCGGTGACCCTGACGACGGTGGGGCAGTCGTTCACACCGCTGCGGAAGTTCGACCTCTTCGCGCCGCGCCATCCCGATCACGGGCCCCAAGGGCTGCCGGTCAACAGGACGGCGGCCGCGGCGGGCACCTCTCAAGTGGACGTCGACGACTGGCGGTTGGAGGTGCTCGGCCCGCGTCCGTACCGGCTCTCGCTCGCCGAGCTGCGCGCCCTGCCGCAGTACGAGGCCGAGCTGCCCATCGCGTGTGTGGAGGGCTGGAGCAAGTCGGCGCGATGGCGAGGCGTCCGCGTCCGCGACCTCGTCGAGCGGGCGGGTGCGCCGGCCTCCTCGCGGGTGCGGGTGACGTCCTTGCAGGAGGGCGGCGCCTACCGCGTGATGGAGATGGGCCGTCGTTACACCGAGGATCCGCTGACGCTGCTCGCCCTCGAACTCAACGGGGAGCCGCTCTCCCCCGACCACGGCTTTCCGGCGCGCGTCATCGCGCCGAACCGTCCTGGCGTATGGCAGACCAAGTGGGTCGCGAAGGTGGAGGCGCTGTGATGCGAACGGTACTGGGAGCGCTGGGAGTCGCGGGCATGGGGCTCGGTGTCTGGCTGCTGCTCGGTGTACGGGATCCCGTGGACGTGGCGGTCTGGCTGGCCGGCGCCATTGTCCTGCACGACGGCCTCATCGCTCCCCTCGTCCTTGCGGCCGGCCTCTTCGTCGGCGGCCTGCGGGCGCGGGGCGTGGTACGCGCCGTGCTGATCGTCGCGGGTGCGCTCACGATGATCGCCCTGCCGCCGCTGCTGCGCCCGGGCGCGCCCGCCAACTCCTCGGTGCTGCCGCTGGATTATCTGCGCAACTGGCTGTGGGCGATGGCGGCACTGGGTGCGGTCGCGGTGGGGGCGGGGGTGCTCGGGTGGGCTCGGGGGAGGGGGCGGCGCTGAGCCGGATTGTGCGTGGGGGAGGGGGCGGCGCTGAGCCGGATTGTGCGTGGGGGAGGGGGCGGCGCTGAGCCGGATTGTGCGTGGGGGAGGCGGCGGCGCTGAGCCGCGGAGGGCCGGGTGCGGTGTGCGGCGGCGGGCCCAGGCTGCGGTGCGCCGTGGAGGTGCGGCCGTGGCGCGCCGTGCGGGCTCTGCTGGTCGGCTCCGTGCAGCCTCCGCCGGTCAGCGCCGTGCGGGCTCCGCCGGTCAGCGCCCGCGGGTGAGTTCGGTGAACGTACGGCCCTGGGAGGTCCAGGTCGCCGTCGTGCTGAGGCCGCAGCGCCGGGCGTAGCCGCGGAGTGCCCGGGGGCCCACCCGTGCCCAGGGGAACAGCGGTCCTGTCGCGTGGGCCGAGCTGTCGGTCATGTGGACCTGGACGCGTTCGTCGATGTCCACCGGCGCCGTTTCGGCGATGACCGTGCCGTTGGGGGCGAGCAGGGCGGCCGTGCGGCCGAGGAGGGTCTCCGGGTCGCCGCCGATGCCGATGTTGCCGTCCATGAGCAGGGCGGTACCCCAACTCCCTTCGCGCGGAAGGGGATCGAAGACCGAGCGGCACAGGGCGCTGCCCCCGGAGAGGACCGTACGGGAGACGGCGGCCGGGCTGACGTCGATGCCCAGGGCGGGGCGCCCGAGCGCGGCGAGTTCGGCGACCAGGCGGCCGGGGCCGCAGCCGATGTCCAGGACCGGGCCGCGGTCGCAGCGGGCGAGGACCGTGTGGTCGGCCGGGTCGGGGCGGGCGCACCAGCGCTCCACGTCGAGGGGGAGCAGCCAGCCGTCCGCCCGCCGCAGGAAGAGCGGGCCGTGTCCGGTGCGCAGGGCGGCGGCGTACGGGCCGTCGTGCCAGGCGGCATCGGGCCGGCCGAGGTCGGGGGCCTGTGCGGGAGCGCTCATCGGGGGATCGCCGTGGGTGTCGCGCCATGAGCGGGATGGCTCGCGTCGGCCCGTGCGGGATGGGCCGCGTCGCCCTGCACGGCGGGAGTTGCGTCGCCTTGTACGGCGGGAGTTACGTCGCCTCGTACGGGATCGGCCGCGACGCCACGTACAGCGGGAGTCGCCTCGCCCCGTGCGGCCGCCGTCGCCCGCACCACCCGCCACTGAGCCGCGAAACGGCTGTCCGGAACCTCCGAGGCCACCGCCTCCGCGTCCGCCGCCGTGTCCACGTCCCGCAGCGTCGGCAGCAGGCGGACGCGCAGGCCCGCCGTGTGCAGCCGCTCCAGCTGTACGGAGCCGGTGGTCGCTGTCGACATCGGGACGCCGCGGATCAGTGCACCGTCCGGGCGGCCGAGGCCGAGGGCCCAGAAACCGCCGTCCGAGGCCGGTCCGAAGGCCGCGTCGTCCGGCCCCAAGTCCCGGACGCAGGCGAGCAGTTCGGGCGTCACCTGCGGGGTGTCCATGCCGATGAGGAGGGTGGGGCCCGAGCAGGAGGCGAACGCCGTGGCCAGCCGCTCGTCCAGGCCGCCCGCGCACTGCGGCACCACCTCGAAGCCGTCAGGCAGCCAGGGACCTGGCGCCCCGTCGAGCACCAGGACCCGGCGCGAAGCCGGGGTGGCGAGCGCGGTGTGCAGCGTGTCCCTGAGCGCCGCCCGTGCGAGCGCGGCGGCCTCAGTGGGTGTGCACGGTGGGATGAGGCGGGTCTTGACGCGGCCGGGGATGGGGGACTTGGCGATCACGAGCAGTGTGGTCACGCCCGCTCACCCGCCCGCGGGGAGGCGGCCGCCGGGCCGCTCGGCGCGCTGGGGGCCGCGGGGAGGCCGGAATCGGAGCCGCTCGACGCTGTCGAGACCGCGGGGAGGCCGGAGTCGGAGCCGCTCGGCGCTGTCGAGACCGCGGGGAGGCCGGAGTCGGAGCCGCTCGGCGCTGTCGAGACCGCGGGGAGGCCGAAGTCGGAGGCCCGGGCCTCACCGCCCGGGTGCCCGGCGCCTGCGGCCCGTGAGGGTTCCGCGAGCACCCGGCGCATGTCCCGCACCGCCTGAAAGGTGCCCCGCCATGTGCCCGTCACCTTCGACTTCCCCGAGCGCGGCAGATACGGGACCTCGCGTTCCGTCACGCGCAGACCCGCGTCCGAGGCGCGGACCACCATCTGCAGCGGATAGCCGCTGCGGCGGTCCGTGAGACCGAGGGCGAGCAGGTCCGCGCGGCGGGCCGCGCGCAGCGGGCCCAGATCGTGCAGGCGCAGACCGGTGCGGCGGCGCAGCATCCGGGAGAGCGCGAGGTTGCCCGCGCGTGCGTGGGCCGGCCAGGCGCCCCGTGCGACCGGACGGCGGCGGCCGAGCACCAAGTCGGCCGATCCGTCGGCGACTTGGCGTACGAACGAGACCAGCAGGCCCGGATCCAGTGAGGCGTCGCAGTCGCAGAAGCAGACGAACTCCGCCTCGGCCGCGAGCAGTCCGGTATGACAGGCCGCGCCGAAACCGCGCTGCGGCTCCCGCACGACGCGGGCGCCCAGCGAGCGGGCCAGCTCCGCCGAACCGTCCGTCGACCCGTTGTCCACCACGATCGCCCGCCAGCCGGCCGGGATCCGCGCGAGCACCCAGGGCAGCGCCTCGGCCTCGTCGAGACAGGGAAGGACCACGTCGGCACGGAGGGCGAGGGGCGCGGGAGCGGCCGCGTCGTCGTCCGTACCGGCGGCGCCCTCCGCGGTGCCGGGGCCGTGCACGCTCTCAGGGCCCTCGGCGTCCTCTGCGGTGCCGGGGCCGTCCACACCCTCAGGGCCCTCGGCGTCCTCGGGGGATTGCGTCGTCGATTGCGTCACGCCCCTCACCGTACGAATCGGAAAGGGGCAAATGGGATCCTGGGATCTTACGAAACGCGGACGTCGAGGCCCGTCCCGCGCCCGGCCCGCGCACCGCGGGCGCCCCGGTGCGAAGCTTGCGGCATGCAACGCGAAGGTGAGGGCGCACAGCCCGAGAGCGCACCGCCGGCCCGGGTCCTCGTCGTGGACGACGATCCGACCGTGGCCGAGGTAGTCGCCGGATATCTCGACCGCGCAGGCTATCTCGTCGACCGTGCCGCCGACGGGCCCTCGGCGCTGCGCGCCGCGGACGAGCGGCTGCCCGACCTGGTCGTCCTCGATCTGATGCTGCCCGGCATGGACGGCCTCGAGGTCTGCCGCAGACTGCGTGAACGCGCCCCCGTGCCGGTCGTCATGCTCACCGCGCGCGGCGACGAGGACGACCGCATCCTGGGCCTGGAGATAGGCGCCGACGACTATGTCACCAAACCCTTCAGCCCCCGTGAGCTGGTCCTGCGCGTCGACTCCGTGCTGCGCCGCGCGCGGCTGCCCCGGCGCGGTGAGTCCGCCTCGCTCTCGTACGCGGGGATCGTGCTCGATCCGTCGGGCCGCCGCGCCACGAAGGACGGCCGCGAACTCACCCTCACCCTGCGCGAGTTCGACCTCCTCGCCTACCTCCTGCGGCATCCCGGCGAGGCCTGCAGCCGGGAGCGCCTGATGCACGAGGTGTGGGGCTGGGAGTTCGGCGATCTGTCCACCGTGACGGTCCATGTGCGCCGGCTGCGCGGCAAGATCGAGGACGATCCGGCGCGGCCCCGCCTCATCCAGACGGTCTGGGGCGTCGGCTACCGGTTCGAAGAGGTCCGCGAGGGGTCCGCAGCCGCTCGCGAGGAGACCGGAACCGGCCGCCCCGAGCCCGGCGGTCAGGAGCATGACCCCGAGAAGGCGGTGCCCGATGCATGAGGCACTGCTCATCGCCCTGTACGCGGCCTGCGGAGCCGCGGCCGCGGGGGTGCTCGGCGCGACGGCGCTGCGGCTTCTGCGGCACCGCTCCGTCGCCGTCTCCCTGACGGTGGTCGCCGCCACGGCCGTGACCGCGATGCTGGCCGGGACCCTGGCGGTGGCCTGGGCGATGTTCCTGTCGCCGCACGACCTGTCGGTGGTCACGACGGTGATCGTGATGGCCGCCGTGGTCTCGTTCGCCACCGCGCTGCTGCTCGGCCGCTGGGTGGTGGCCCGCTCCCGTGAACTCGCCCAGGCCGCCCGCTCGTTCGGCGAGGGCGGCAGCTTCGCGGCGCCGGGCGCGTCGGCCACCGCCGAACTGGACGCCCTGAGCCGCGAATTGGCCGCCACCAGCGCCAAGCTCGCCGCCTCGCGCGAGCGCGAGCGCGCCCTTGAGTCCTCACGCCGTGAACTCGTCGCCTGGATCTCTCACGATCTGCGCACCCCGCTGGCCGGACTGCGGGCGATGGCCGAGGCACTCGAGGACGGCATGGCCGCCGAGCCCGAGCGCTACTTCAAGCAGATCCGCACCGAGGTCGAGCGGCTCAACGGCATGGTCGGCGATCTCTTCGAGCTCTCCCGTATCCACGCGGGGGCGCTCCAGCTGACGGTCACGCGGATGTCGGTCTACGACCTGGTGGGCGACGCCCTGGCCGGAGCCGACCCACTGGCCCGCGAGCACGGGGTACGGCTGGTCGGCGAGCGGGTCGACGAGGTGCCGGTCGAGGTGGACGGCAAGGAGATGACCCGGGTTCTCGCCAACCTCCTGGTCAACGCCATCCGCAGGACCCCCGCGGACGGCACGGTCGCGGTCGCCGCCGAGCGCGCCGAGGACGGTGCGGTGGTGCTCTCGGTCACCGACGGCTGCGGCGGCATCCCCGAGGAGGACCTGCCGCGCGTCTTCGACACCGGCTGGCGCGGTACCGCCGCCCGTACGCCGCCCGCGGGCGCGGGCCTCGGGCTCGCCATCGTGCGGGGCATCGTGGAGGCCCACCGGGGCAGCGCCGAGGTGCACAACGTGTCGGGCGGCTGCTGCTTCAAGGTGCGGCTTCCGGTGGCGCAGGCCTCGTGAAGCTCCCTGCGGGTCAGGGGCAGTTCAGCCGTCCCGCAGCCCCGCCCGGGCGAACTCCCGCATTCCCGCGGCGAATCCGACCTCCGGCTTCCACCCGAGCTCGGCCCGCAGCCGCGAGGAGTCGGCGGTGACATGCCGTACGTCCCCGAGCCGGTACTCACCCGTGACGACCGGCTCGGGTCCGCCCTGCGCACCGGCCAGCGCCGCCGCCATCTCGCCGATGGTGTGCGGCTCGCCGCTGCCGCAGTTGTACGCGTCCACGGAGCCCTCGCCCCGTTCCCGTACGGCCGCGAGCGCCACCGCGTTCGCACCGGCCACGTCCCGTACGTGCACGAAGTCCCGCCGCTGACGCCCGTCCTCGAAGACCTGAGGAGCGCGGCCCGCCGCGAGCGCCGAGCGGAAGAACGAGGCGACACCGGCATACGGGGTGTCGCGCGGCATCCCCGGCCCGTACACGTTGTGGTAGCGCAGCGCGATCACCCGCCCGCCCGTGGCGCGCGCCCAGGCCGAGGCGAGGAACTCCTGCTGGAGTTTGGTCGCCGCGTACACGTTGCGCGGATCGAGCGGGGCGTACTCGCCGACCAGGCCGGGCGCCAACTCGGCCCCGCAGGAAGGGCAGAGCGGCTCGAAGCGTCCCTCGTCCAGATCGGACACGGCGCGCGGCCCGGGCCTGACCGCCCCGTGCCGCGGGCAGGTGTAGCGCCCCTCGCCGTACACGACCATCGACGACGCGAGCACCAGATCCCGTACGCCCGCCGCGGCCATCGCGGAGAGCAGGACGGCGGTGCCCAGGTCGTTGCAGGACACATACGCGGGAGTGTCGGCGAAGTCCTTGCCGAGGCCGACCATCGCGGCCTGGTGGCAGACCGCGTCGACACCGCGCAGGGCATGGGCCAGCGCGTCGGGATCGCGGACGTCCGCCCGTACGAAGGAAGCGGGGAGTCCTGCGGGCGGCTCCGCATGGGCGGTCGGGAGCAGGGCGTCGAGGACCACGGGCTCGTGGCCGGCGCGGGCCGCGGCGGAGACGATCTGCGATCCGATGAAACCGGCGCCGCCGGTGACGAGTACGCGCATGGCGCCGACGATAGGGGTACGCCGGCCGGCCGCGGCCGGTCGGAGCGCGCACGTCATGGGTTCGTAAGAAGCCCGCGCCGTACAGGCATAGCGGACCGCGTCCGCAGGCGTCATCCAGGACAGCGGGCCTGTCAGGGCCGGGGGCCCGGCAGAAGAAAAGGTGACGATGAGCGGTCGCGGCGAGGGATACGAGGACGGTTTCCGTACGTTCGTCGAGACGCGGTCCGCCGCTCTGCTGCGCACCGCTGTGCTGCTCTGCGGCGGCGACCGGCACGCGGCCGAGGATCTGCTGCAGAACGCGCTGATCAAGACGCTCGGGCGGTGGCAACGGATCGAGGACCCGGAGGCGTACGTCCGGCAGGTCCTGTACCGGCAGCAGATCGGGCGCTGGCGGCTCAAGTGGCCCCGGCGCGAAGTGAGCGTCTCCGAACCGCCGGAGGCCGGGCGGGCCGAGGACTCGCTCGCCGTCGCCGAACTGCGCGTGGTGCTGCGCGCCGCGCTCGCCCGGCTGACCACACGCCAGCGCACCGTCCTCGTCCTGCGCTACTTCGAGGATCTGCCGGAAGCCGAGGTCGCCGCGCTCCTCGGCTGCTCGGTCGGCACGGTGCGCTCGACCACGCACCGGTCGCTGGCCCGGCTGCGCACCCTCGCCCCCGAACTCGCCGCGCTCGGGCCCGCGGTGGAGGAATCCGTGCACCCCAGGGCTGTGGAGGTAGGACCGTGAAGCTGGACGAACTGGTGCGCCGGACGCTCCACGACATGGCGCAGGAGAGCGGTCCGCCGTCCGGTGATCTGACGGGCCGTGTCGTCGCGGCCCGGGCCCGGCGCAGGAAGCGGACCGTGTGCGCGGTGGCGTTCGCCTCGACCGTGGTGGTCACCGCGGCGATCACCGTGCCGGCTCTGACGCTCGGCGGCTCACCGACGGGCCAGGCCGGTGTGACCCGTACCCAGGACGTGCTCGCCCGCCCCGACCAGTCCCCGCCGCGCGAGCTGATCGCGGCCGGGCGTACGGCGGTTGCGGCCTGGTACACCGCGCAGACCGTCAAGGACGGAAAGGGCGTGCTCCACCAGCGCACATGGCATCTGTACAACCCGACCACGGGGCGCTACGAGAAGACGCCCTGGGCCTGGGTGGCCGTCGCCCCGGGTATGCGCACGGCCGCCGTGCTCGAAGGTGAACTGCCGGCACGGCGGATCGGCCTGCTCGACCTGGCCACGGGCAAGGTGACGCGGTGGATCGATGTCGCGCACCCCGTCGCGGGGATCGAGTGGTCACCGGACGGCAGCAGGCTGGTGGCGACGGCGTACGGCAAGAACCCGGACCGGAGCGATGACCAGCCGCAGGACCCCGAGCGGTACGGCAGCCGTATCGGCTTCTTCCTCGTGGACGGACAGTCCGGTGCGGTGGGTCCGTTGCGGGAACTGCCGCAGGGCCGGGGGGACTCTTCCGGCGGCGACGAGATGGGCTTCCTCTTCGGCAACCGGCGCGAGGATCTGCGCTTCAACCACGACGGGACGCTGCTCTACGTGGACCTCGTGATGGGCGGTGCGGGGGAGAACCGTACCTGGTTCACCCTCGGCGGGGACAGGACCGAGCCGCCCGCGAAGGAGAAGTACGCGAGCGGGACCGAGGCCGGACTGTCTCCCGACGGCAGGCTGCTGGCCGGCGAGTTCGACGGCGAGGGAGGCGGCATCGCCTCGCAGATCGTCGATCCCGCCACCGGCGGCAAAGTCGGCACGGTGCCCGGCCAGCAGCTGCTCGCGTGGGCCGACAACCAGCGTCTCATCGCCTGGAGTTGCGCTCCGCAGAAGTGCTCGGGCAAGAACGAGTTCCGCAATCGGCTGGTCCTCGTGGACGTCCGCAGCGACAGGACCGTGCCGCTGAGCGGCTTCCGGGAGCCCGACGAGGACGACCCCGGCCGCTGGACCCCCGTCTTCGCCACCCGCTAACCGCCGACCGGTGCTTCGACCGCCGCCGCATACGCAGCCAGCAGCCCGCGGACCCGCTCCCGGTCCGCGGGCCGCAGCGGCGGGCGGACCGGGCCCGCGGGCAGGCCCGCTTCGTTGAGCAGGGCCTTCGCGGTGACCGTGCCCGGCAGGCCGTCCGCCATCACGCGCTCGACGAGGGGGAGCGCGCGCTGGTGGGCGGCCGTGGCGCGTGCGGTGTCGCCCGCGTCGTAGGCGTCGACGACCGAACGCAGGAGACCCGGCGCGACGTTGGCGACCGTCGAGACGAATCCGGCGCCGCCCACCGCGTACAGCGGCAGGATCCACTCCTCGCAGCCCGCGTAGTACGCAAGACCGGTCGCGGCGATCACCTTCGAGCTGCCGAGCACGTCGTACGCGCAGTCCTTGACCGCGACGATCCGCTCGTGGCCGGCGAGCCGGATCATGGTCTCCGGCTCGATTCTGGTGCCGGTGCGGCCGGGGATGTCGTACAGCATCACGGGCAGCGCCGTGGCGTCGGCGATCTCGCGGAAGTGGGCTTCGAGCGCGTCCTGCGGCGGGCGGCTGTAGTACGGGGAGACCACCAACAGTCCGTCCGCGCCGGCCTGTTCGGCCTCGCGGGCCAGGTGGACCGTGTGCCGGGTGTCGGCGGTGCCCACGCCCGCGACGATCGTGGCGCGGTCGCCGACGGACTCGCGCACGGCCCGGATCAGGGCGGACTTCTCCTCGTCGGACGTGGTGGGGGACTCGCCGGTCGTGCCGGAGAGCACGAGCCCTTCGCAGCCCTCGGCGACGAGATGCGCGGCGAGCTTGCGGGCGCCGTCGAGGTCGAGGGCGCCGGAGGCGTCGAAGGGCGTGATCATGGCGCAGAGGGCGCGGCCGAAGGGGGCGGGCGTCGCAGAGGTCGTCATGGCTGAATTGTCGGCTCACCCACGGTGAAGCTCCACTTAAATCTACTTCAGGGTGGAGCGTAGGAATGCTAAGAAGTGCGGGGCGCGACCCGTGCGGTGGGCCGCGCCCCTTCCCTCACTTCGGCTCAACGGCCGTGCCTCGTGCGGCCGTTGTGCCGCCGGCGCATCACGCCGGCTGCCACCAGGGCGCCTGCCCCGACGGCGAGCAGCGGCCGCGGGTGCCGCCGCCCGGTCTTGGCCACCGTGGCGGCCACGTCGAGCACCGGCTGCGGGGTGCTCTCCTGTACGCGGTGCGCGGTCTGCGAAGCGCGGCCCTGGACCTGCGTCGTGGCGCCCTTCAGGCGCTCACCGGCCTGCGCCGCCCTGGCCTTCGCCTGGTCCTTCAGCTCCACCGCCTGGTGCATGGCCTGGTCCTTCAGCTCACCGGCATGCTGCCTGGCCTCGGCCGCTTTGCCCGCTGCCCCGGCGGCCGCCCCCTTCGCCTGGGTCCGGGTGCTGTCCTTCGCGCCGGCCGCCTTGTCCTGCAGTCCGTGAGCCTTGTCCTTCATCCGTGCCGTCCTTTCCTTCACGCGCGTCCGTACCCTGGTCAGCCGCTCCTGCGCCCGGCCCTTCACATCGGCCTTGGCGGCCAACTCCTCGACGGTGGAGCCCAGTTCATTGCGGGTCTGCTCGATCTGCGCGCGCAGCTGCTCCGGTGTCTGCGCCGGTGCGCCGTCGGGCTCGGCCCGGGTGCCGGCGGTCGTCGCCCGCGCGCCGCCGGGTGCGGTCTGCGTGCCGTCGGTCCTCGCCTGTGTGTCGTCGGTCCTCGTCGCCCCCGCGGAGCTGTCCTTCGTCCGCGCGGGCGTCTCCTCGCTCATCGCGCCGCCCTCTCCTTGATCTCCGCCACATCGGCCCGGACGCTGTCGAGTGCCTGCTCGGGCACAGGGGGAGCCGCCCGGCCGAGCCGCTTGCGGCCCGCGGCCGCGAGGGCCCCCGCGGTCAGGAACAGCACACCGCTCACGATCAACGCACTGGCCCAGACGGGCAGTTCGAGGGCGAGCGCGGCCACCGCCGCGGCGGCGAGCACCATGAAGGCGACATACGCGACCGCGCCGGCCGCGCCGAGCAGTCCGCCGCCGCGCCCCGCCTGCTTGCCCTTCTCGGCCAACTCGGTCCGGGCCAGCTGAAGTTCCTGTCGTACGAGGGTGGAGAGCTGTTCCGAGGCACGGCTGACGAGCTCGCCCACCGAAGGGTGCTCATCGGCTTTCGTGTCCGGCTGCCGCACTTTGCCTGGCCCGCTCACGTATCCCGCCTCCCAAACTGTCGGGACTGCGGCGGGTACCCGCTTGCGTGTGCTCTATCCCCGGGGCCTGCGCTGTATTCGCGCCAGCTGCGTCTGGAACCAGTCGAGGCGTGCCTGCAACAGCGCGGCCTCCGCGACCAGTTCGGGCACGTCGTACGCCGCCGCCATCGCGACCGGCACGCTCCGCACCGTCAGGCCCTCGCCCGCGAGGCGCGCGAACGTGGCCCGGGCGAGCGATCTGCGTGCCCCCGCGCAGCGCGCGCAGACGCTTTCCAGGGCGCACCAGCCGGGCCTGCCCCACCCCGCGTCCGCGAGGACCGCACCCGGGGCGCCGCACGCGCACGGACCCGAGAACATCGTGCGCACCCGCTGCCTGGCATAGCGGAATCCGCGCTCGAAGCGGATGTACGCCCCCAGGACCGTCACTTCGAGCAGCGCGGCCCTGCGGTGTTCCGCCGTGCAGAGCAGGGCCTCGGCGTCCTGGCGTGCGTGTACGCAGTGGAAGCCGCAGTCGCAGCGGCGGTGCGGTGCGCGATGGCGGCGCCCGTAGACGCAGGCGGCCTCGTCGAGCACGCCGTACGGGAGCGCGGCGCCGAGGGAGACACCGATGAAGCCCGCCCGGGTGCCGTCCTGGGACAGCACCGGGTGGGCGATCTTGTAACCGGTCGGCGGCTCCGTCGGGCGTTCCTCGGGGAGCCGCCGGCTCATCCGGCGGGTACCTCGACCGGGGCGTCGGCCTCGGCCGCCGCCTCTTCGGCGCGGTACCCGGCCTCGGCCGGTTCCTCGCTGCCGGCCGCGGCGTTCACGAGCGGCTTTTCCTCGGCGTACCCGGTGGAGATGGCTTTGCCCAGCAGCATGACGGCCTCCAAGAAGGGACGACAGTCCTTGTCCTACCGAGGTCATACCGGGGGCGGACCCCCTCACGTATGACAGTCCTCGTCATAGTGGCGCACAGTGGGGCGAGTTGGCACCAGGGCGTCTCACCCTTCGGGCTCCGGTGCCCGGGGCCGTTCCGCCGGATGGCATGATCGGCCGGGGCGCGGCAGAGCCGAACAGAGAAGGCACTGCAGCACATGAGCAAGGAACAGAGGGTGGCCCTCGTCACCGGTTCGTCATCGGGGATCGGCGCCGCGACCGCGCGCCGGCTGGCCGCGGCGGGTGTCCGGGTCGTGGTCAACTCGGCCAGGTCCGTCGACGCGGGCAAGGCGCTCGCGGCCGAACTGCCGGACGCGGTCTACCTCCAGGCGGATGTGGCGAAGGACCCCGAGGGTCTGGTCGAGGCCGCCGTCGCGGCGTACGGACGCCTGGACATCCTCGTCAACAACGCCGGTACGACCCGCTTCATCGACCACGCCGACTTCGCCGCCGCGAGCCCCGAGGTGTGGCGCGAGATCCACGAGGTCAACGTGATCGGCGTCTGGCGCACCATCACGGCCGCGGTCCCGCATCTGCGTGCGCACGGCCGCGGCAGCGTCGTCAACGTCTCCTCCCAGGCCGGGATGTACGCCAACGGCAGCTCCATCCCGTACGCGGTGAGCAAGGCGGCCCTCAACCACATGACGCGGCTGCTCGCCAAGCAGCTCGGCCCGGACATCCGGGTCAACGCGGTCGCTCCCGGCATGATCGCCACGCCCTGGTACGAGGGCCAGGAAGGCATCGACGAGGCGATGCGTCAGGTCGCCGGGCGGCTGCCCCTGGGCCGGGTCGGCACCGCCGAGGACATCGCCGAGACGATCACCGATCTCGTCGACGCCTCGTACATCACGGGCGAGGTGGTCCTGGTGGACGGCGGAGGACATCTGCTCTGAGGGCGACGGGAGGCCGTGCGTGAGACGGAAGGCCGTGCGTGAGACGGGAGCCCGTGGTCACAGGGCGAGCTTGAAGCCCTCGTGGCTGCGGGCGAATCCGAGCCGCTCGTAGAAGCGGTGCGCGGCGCCCCGGCGTCTGTTGCTGGTGAGCTGCATCAGCCCGCAGCCGCGCGCGCGAGCCCGTTCGACCGCGAGCTCCATCAGCACCGCGCCGAGGCCGCCGCCCCGCCGGTCGGCCCGCACCCGTACCGCCTCGACCAGCGCACGCTCGCGGCCGCCCTGACCGAGTCCCGGGATGTACGTGAGCTGCGCACAGCCCACGACGAGTCCGGTGTCGTCGACGAGCACGAGCATCTCGTTGCGCGGATCCTCCTCGATCGCCGCGAACGCCCGCTCGTGCGCCGCACCGACCGCGACGGAGGCGGGATCCACGACGTGGTCCTCGTCGGCGAGCAGCGCGAGGACGGCGGGCAGATCGGCACGGGTGGCGGGGCGCAGGAGCATGGCGTGAGTCTCGCACGGGGCTCGAATTCGTTTGCGAGGCGCGTGCGGTCCCCGCGACCCTGGCTCCCATGACCGATGCACTGCACGAAGCACGCAAGCTGCTGGACGAAGGTGATATCCCCGCAACCGTACGGCAGTTGCGCTCCGCCGTGGACACGGCCGAGCTGCGAGAGATCGCCGGGGTGGTACGGAAGCTGTCCGAAGCGGTCGGCTTCGACGACCTGGCCGCCGCCGCGACGAAGCTCACCGAGCGGCCCGGCCAGGCCCAGGCCCTCTTCGATTTCGGCTACGGATGTGTCGAGCGAGGCATCTCCTTCCTCGCCGTCCCCGCCCTGCGCGAGGCCCTGCGCCTGGACCCCGACACCCCCATCGTGCTCAACGTGCTGGTCTCCGCGCTGGAGAACGAGTACCGGCACGCGGAGGCCGCCCGGCTGCTCGCCGAGCGTGACGCGACCCTGCTGCCCTGGCCCCAGCGCTATCTCCTCGCCCACAACGCCCTGCTCGCCGGGGATCTCGCCCAGGCCCGCGCCCAGCTGGACCGGCTGCCGGAGCCCCAGGACCCGCACTGGCTGTGGCCGCTCGGCCGGCTGCGGCGGATGACCGAGCGGGCCGCGGCCGCGGCGCCGCGTGACCTGAAGGATCTGCGCGGCTGGCAGTTCGCCGTGCACGGCGGGTATCTCCTGACGCGCTCGCCGTGGGGTTACGAGGCGGGGATGACCGGCCGCTGGGCCTACACCCAGGACTCGTACGACCGGATCCTGCACGGACTGCGGCGGCTCGGTGCGGTGCTGGGGACGGCAGGGGCCGCGCCGGCCTCCGTGTCGCTGCTGCCCGACCGCTCCTCACGGATTCTCGGCACGGCGGCCGCGCGCCACTTCGGGCTGCCCGTCGTCGAGTTCGACCCCGCGCGCACGGACACGCTCGTGGTCGCCTACGACCTGAACGACGGCGATCAGGAGCAGCTGTCCGCGCTCGGGGAGCGCACGCCCGGGCAGATCCTGTTCGAGCACGCGACGAGCTGGACCGACCCGCCCGTCGTACCGGCCGATGTGAGCACTCTGCTCGCGCAGGTCAACATCGCGCCGTGGGCGCGGACCCTGCGCGTGGTGGAGGGCGAGACGGAGCAGGTGCCGGCCGACGAACGGCCGGTGGACGAGCTCGCGGCCGAGATCCTCGCCGCCGGCCCGTACGAGGACGAGGGGGACGGGGAGGCGCCGGCCGACCCGGAGGAGGCGCTGACGTCCTTCGTCGCGGCGACCGCGGGCGCCTGGCGCAACGGGACCCGGGACCGGGTCGATTCGCCCGGTCCCGTGCCCGGTTCGCGCTTTCTGTGACGTGCCGCCGCCGGTGAGCCTCGGCCTGCGCCGAGACTCACGCCGCGCTGGGGGCAGCCGGCACTGAGGCCCATGCACGCGCTGCGGTCACCCGGCGCTGAGGCCCATGCACGCGCTGCGGTCACCCGGCGCTGAGGCTCACCGCCGGCAGCCAGCGGCGCACCTCGCCCCCGACGACCCCGGGAAAGTTCCGCACCCGCTCCCACTCCGGCGTGGGGGAGCCGACCCCGTCGCCGGGGGCCGCAAGGGCGTCGATGTGGTCCTGAACGCTCGCCCACTGGGCGAAGTTGAGGACCCGCGTCCCGTCGAAGCTGGTGTGGAAGTGGCCGGAGAGCCCGCCCGGGTGCGGGGCGGGATCCGAGCCGAGTGCTTCGAAGACCGTGTCGATCCAGGCCCGTTGCCGTGCCGGGTCGGGCCCGTCGAAGTCGACCTCCACGGTGACGACCGCCCCCGGCACCCGGCCGGGGTCCCGCGCTGCACCCTGGTACAGCTCGTACGTGTCGAGCCGTACCCGCTCGATGCCCGGCACCGCGTCGTCGATCTCGGAGTTGCGCTCCGTGCGGTGCCGGGCCACGAAGGCGTCGTAGTCGGACAGTTCGCGCCACTGCGACAGATGCAGCAGCGACGAACCGTCCGTGCCCTTGAGGACGCTGTAGGAGACCGGCCCGTCCACGGGCCAGGGCCGGCTCTCCCACGTCCTGGTGATCGCCTCGACCGCCGCGTCCTGCCGCTCGGGTGTGCCCACGTTCCAGGTGCTGGCGAGCACGGCCCCGATGCCCGGGCGGTCCAGGTCGGGAACAGTGTCGATACGCATGGTCATGGCGATCCTCCGTCGATAGCGCCGTTTCTCCGGCGATCACCATCCTGAAAGTTGAAGCACGGTTGAGGTCAAGGGCGGTCCGGGACCTACGGCTCGAAGCGCAGCACCTGCGGGTCGTGGTCGCTGTTCTGGTCGGCGAACTCGGCGTTGATGTGCACGCTGTCGTAGGAGTAGTCGTCGATGGAGGGGCTGGTCAGGATCTGGTCGAGGACCTGCGAGTTGCCCTGGTAGACGTACGAGTAGCGCTCGGCGCGCGGCAGCGAGGTGATCGAGGCCTCCAGTGCGCCGTCGGCCGTGAGCGCCTGGGTCGTCGCCGAGAACTCGAAGTCGTTGATGTCGCCGACGACCAGGACGTCCGCAGTGCGCTGGGCCTTGAGGATGTCCTTGACGAACGCGTTCACCGACTTCGCCTGCTCCAGGCGCTTGGCCTCGGAGGAGCGCGCCGGCGGCTGGTGGTGGGAGGTCAGGGACTCGTCGCCGCCCTTGGAGCCGAAGTGGTTGGCGATCACGAAGACCGGCCGGCCGCGGAAGCTGAACTCGCCCGCGAGCGGCTTGCGGCTGTTCTCCCAGGCCGCGTTCGCCGGGTCGATCCGACCCGGCGACAGCGTGAGGGCGGCGCGACCCTTGTCCCGTACGACCGAAGTGGCCGTCGTCGCGTCGCCGCCCGCGCGGTCCGTGAAGCTCACCCGCTCGGGGTTGAACAGGAAGACCTGGCGGATGTTGCCGCCCGGCTCGCCGCCGTCCTTGTTGTTCTCCGGGTCGATCGAGCGCCACTCGTACGCGGGACCGCCCGCGGCCTTGATCGCCTCGGTGAACTTGGCGAGGGTCTGCCCGGCCGCCACCGTGCCGTCGTTGGTCGCGCCGTTGTCGTCCTGGATCTCCTCCAGGGCAAGGATGTCGGGGCTCGCGAGGTTCTCGACGACCGCCTGCGCGAGCGCGTCGAACTTCTCCTGCGGGTCCTTCGGGTCCAGGTTCTCCACGTTGTACGTGGCCACGGCCAGCTCGTCGCGGTCCTGGCGGCGGGTCCGCTCGCGCTCCAGGTTCCGGTCCTCGACGGTGCCCAGGGTGCGGGCGGTCAGCGTGTAGCCGCCGAACTGGTTGAAGTCCAGCGGGCCTTCGGTGCGGCCCGTGAGGCGGTCGCCCACGTCGGCCTTCGGGAACGGGCTCTGCGAGATCGGGGCCAGCTGCTGGATCTGGATCCGGCCGGTGTTCTGCGAGGTGTACGAGCCGTAGCGGGCGCCGCCGCGGTTCGTCGGGTTCTCCCAGGGCTTCACCGTGACCCACAGCTCGCTGTACGGGTCCGTGGCGCCGACGACACGGGAAGTGCCGATCGCGACGTTCATGCCCTCGAGGGATTCGTAGTAGTCGAGTGCGTACGAACGCGGGTGCAGCGGGAGCTTGTTGATGCTGTTGCCGTCCGCCGGGTCACCCTCGGGGGTGTAGCGGGACGGGACCTGCCAGCCGTTGATGACCTGCGCCTCGGGCAGCGCGTTGCCCGAGGAGACCACGGTGATCGTCGGCTTGGATATCTGGGTGAGCGACTGGTTGCCGGAGTTGAGTCCGCCCGGGACGTACTCGGTGACCGTGCCGGACACCCGTACCGCGTCGCCCGCCTGGACCGTGGGGACCGAGCTGGTGAAGACGAAGATGCCCTCGCTGGTCGCGGCGTCGGTGTCCGGGGCGGTGTCCTGGATCCAGAAGCCGCGCGAGCCGTAGGTCCGCACGCCGGTGACGATGCCCTCGACCTCGCTGACCTGCTGGCCCACCAGCGGCGACAGCCGGGTCGTGCCCTGGATGTCGTGGATACGGACCGGGGCGGCCTCCGCGCTGCCCGTGGTGAGCAGGCCGGCGGCCAGGGCGATGGCGACGACGGTGGCGGTTCTGGGCAGCGGGTGCGGGCGGGCGGGGCGAGAAGGCATCAGATCACTCCGGATGAGGGCATAGGACGACTGGAGGTGGTGCGCGATCCGCTATGCGCGTAGACCTTGCGGGTGTCTACGGCCTTGCGGAGATCTACGCGCGTCAATCTCTTGGGTGGGCAGGGGAGTTGTCAAGGCTCCAGGGGTGTACGGCTTCTGACGGGTACATGAACCGGCCGGTCTGGGGTGAAATCCGTCTACTCTGGGGGCCGCCCGCCGTTGCCCACGGGGACCCGTACGAGGAGAGCCAGCACATGAGCCCGACGCCCGACCGCACCTCCCTGCCGCCGGCGCGCCTCGCCCCCGAGGCGGAGCTCGCCGCGGCCGCCCTTGCCGCACCGCTGCTCGCCCGCGCGGTACGGCTCGCCCGCTGGGCCGGGCCCGAGACCCGGGTCGGCGCGGGCGGCGAACTGGTCGACGAGCAGCTGCCCGCGGCGGCCGAACTGCTCGGGTACGCGGCCGACGACGAGGACGGGCCCGCGTACGCCAGCGAGGCCTGGCGCGTCGCGGTCGACACCGGTCTGGTCGATGTGACGGACGGCGACGAGGAGCACGACGGCACGGCGCAGGCCGGCGAGGACCTCGGCCTGATCACCTCGGGCGGGCCGGCCGACATCCTCGGGATCTGGCAGAACGCCCTGGACACAGTGCTCGCGGACGCGAGCGTGCCGGACCTGGACGACCTGGTGGACGCGCTCAGCGAGGGCGGCGAGATCGACCTCGACGCCCTTGGCTTCGACCCCGAGGCCGAGGCGGAGTTCCTCGACGGGGTGCTCGGCAACCTGTATCTGCTCACGGTCAGCGAGGACGGTCCCGGCGACGAGCCCGTGCCGCTGCCGGCGCTCGCCGCGTCCATGATCGTGCCGGACGACATGGGGGAGCCCACCGACGACATCCTGGAGCAGGTCTCGGACGCGATGATGCGCCTCGACGACCAGTTCCGGCTCCTGGAGCCCATCGGCCTGGTCGAATTCCGGCCGGTGGACGAGGAGTTGATGGTCGAGGCCGGTGACGAGGTCGCGGCCGCCCCCGAGGGTCTCGACGAGGAGGACATCAGCCGGTACGGGATGGTCCGCCTCACGCCGCTCGGTCTGTACGGCATCCGGGCCCGGATGCTGGAGGCGGGCGTGGACGCGCCGGCCGTCGGCGACCTGGCGGACAAGGGTGCGGACGTGCTGCTCGACGAGACGGCGTACTTCCCGCAGGTCGCGGCCCAGGCCGAGACGGAGCTGTGGCTCGCCGGGCGTGAACCGGTCGTGGCGGCGCGGGAGTTGCTGGCGGCGGCGCGAGGCGCGGACGAGGACGGTCCGCTGCGGCGGCTGCGCTGCCAGCAGGCGCTCTCGCTGACGGGGGCGTCCGCGGAGCCGGCGCTGCGGGAGGTGCTCGACGACGCGGAGCTGGGCGGTCTCGCGCGGGTCTGGCTCACGGAGCACGGCTTCGGCGATGTGCCGGCGCCCGATCCGGCGATGATCTTCTGGCTGACCATCGACACGCTGGCCGCGCAGCTGGCGGCGGAGGGCAACTCGGAGGAACTCCAGGGTCTGGTCGAGGGGTTGGCCTCGCAGCACGCCGGGTTCTTCGACACGGCGTGGCGGGTGGACCACCCCGCCACGGCGGACGTCCTGGAAGCGATGGGGCGTCTGCACCCCGACAAGAAGGTGGCGAAGGAGGCCCGCAAGGCCGCGTTCAAGGCGCGGTCGCGGGTGTAGTTCGCCCGGTTTCGGTCTCGGCGCCGGGTGCGGGTGCGTCCGGGCTGAGTTCGGTGGGCGGCCCCGTGGCACGGGACCGCCCACCACCCCGCGGGGAGCAGGGTTCAGCACTCGTAGCGCGTCGTGTGCTTGAACGAGGATGTCGCGCCGTCGAAGCCGTACGTGCCGCGGAACGCCGGCGGGTTCTGGTACTCGCCGACGATCGTGATCGTCGACGCGCACGAACCCTGGCCCGAGCGCTTCGCGTCGATGCGCAGATTCTCACCGACGAAGCCGCCGGTGATGTCCCAAGGCGCCCCGCAGATACCGGACTTGATCTGGCCGCCCGTCACCACGTGCGGGTACGTGTTGGGGTTGTACTTGACCTCCAGGGCGAACGTGATCTGCCCGTTGTGGAGGGTGAGCTTGCAGTCCGTGGAGACCGCTTCCGCGCCCACGTCCTGCTGCTGTGAGGCAAAGGCCTCGTCACGCGTCTTGACCTCGGCGCCCTGCGGGTTGAAGAAACGGTGCTCCGCCCGCTGCGAACCCGAACCCTTCTGCTTGCGTGCCTGCGTGGTCATCGTCCTGCCTCCTTCCGGCAACGACCGGCCTCAGGCCAGCTGTTCGGCGATCTCGACGCGCAGCAGCGCGCGGACGTTCTCGATGTGGTTGCACACGGTGACCACGGACGATCCGGCGAAGAGGAGCCCGACCGCCACGTTGTCCTGCGAGGTGACCAGCGAACCCGAGTCGCCGCCGGCGGAGATGTTCGTGGTGAGGATCTGGTCCTTGAACCGGGCCGTCCCCGCCGTGCCGTAGTTGACGTCGATGGTCGCGTCGACCGCGATGATCCGGCCGAAGGAGATGTTGGTCGTCCGGCCGGTCTTCTTGACCAGGTCGCCGACCGCCACGTTGGCCTTGCGCCGCCAGGCGCGCGGCGCACCGCTGAAGTACGTCTCCCGGGTGGCGTCCTGGAAGTCCACCGCGGCCAGCGCGGCGTCCACGACGTTGTTGTGCCGCTCCAGCGGGATCTGCGGGGCGAACTGGATCGTGATGAACCGTTCCAGCGTCGCTATGCGGTCCTGCGGGTCCTGCCCGCCGTCGAACGTGCCGGGCTGCAGGATCGCGGAGCCCAGCTGCGCCCGGTTGGAGTCGGCGAGCACATGGTTGTTGGACAGGATGTAGAACTTCGACGGCACGCCGAGTCCCGCACCCGGCGGATCCACCGTCGCACCGGGCAGGAAGTCGTAGACCACACTGCCGAGCGTGCCCGCGGTCACCCGTACGTTGCCCACCGAGAAACCCGAAGGGCAGGGCCGCATACGGCGCTTGAGCAGCTGCGGCTCGAACGCGCCGAGCCCGCCGAGCTCTTCGAGCAGCGGCTGCGAGAGCTGCGCGAGCTGCCCCGCGGCTTCCGGAGTCTGCTGTTCGTCACCGCGCGCGGACGGTACGGACCGCCCACGTCCCGTGGTGCGCTGCGCCGCCACATGACCGACCGCGATCACGTCGGTCGGGGTGCCGTCGTCCATCTGGCGCGGGACGACATCCCGCTCGGGCAGCATGGACTCGGGCACTTTCTGGGTCACGAAGACGAGCACGGCCTGCTCGCCGGTGGGCCGACCGTCAGCCCATTTCACCCCGTGGCCGAACCCGACCACATTGGCCAGCGGCGCCTCGCGCCGCAGGAAGTCACTCATCGCCTGCTGGCGGGAGCTGTCGCTCAGCTGCCCACCCGTAGGTCCTCGCATCAGTTCTGGCCGGCTCGTCACGCCTGACCACCCACTTCCCCTAGCGATGCGCAAGGGTTTCCCGGCGGCTCAGGACTCCTGGTCCTGGGCGTCGACAGGGCCGATCGCGAGCACGCGTACCGGCACGCCTTCGAGCTCGTCGGGAACCACGTCGTCGGCCGGGAGCAGTTCACGCGGTACCGCCCTGGTCACGAAGACGACGATCACGTCCTCGCCCGAGAGCTCATCCCGCCCGATCCCCACCCCGGTCACATTGGCCAGCTGCATCAGCCGGCCCTCATGGAGCCTGCGTGCCTCGTGTGCGTCCACCGGGCTCGCCTCTCCGCGTACAGCGCTCCTGCAGGTAGCTGTCTGTCTATTGCCGCCGCATACGGCGGTCAAGGGCCACCGCGTGAAATCTTGGGACTCGCTCCGAAAGGTCCCTGCCGACCTTGTTTACGAAGATTGGGAGCGCTTGCGGCACCCCACAAACGCACCCGCAAAACGGACGCACCGCCTCCCTGTACGGCCTTGCTCCCGTCTCAAGTACGCAGATGCGAAGCCCCGTTGAGGTCGAGCACCGTCCCCGACGCCCACTCCGCGGCGGGCGAGGCGAGCCACCGTACGGCCTCGGCGATCTCGTCCGCGGAGGCCACCCGGCCGAACGGGCTCTGCGCACGGATCGCCGCGCCCTCCGCTCCTTCGAGCCGGTGCGCCACCCGCTCCGTGTCGAAGAATCCCGGGGCCACGGAGGCGACACCGATCCCGTACGGGGCCAGCGACACGGCAAGGGACTGCCCGAGCGCGTGCACCGCGGCCTTCGTCGCGCCGTACGCGGGATGGTCCGGCTCGCCGCGGAAGGCGCCCCGCGAACCGATGTTGACGATCCGCCCGCCCCCGCCCTGCTCGATTATCCGGCGCGCGGCAAGATGGCTGAGATTCGCCGTGGCGAGCACATTGACCGCGAGGTGCCGCTGCCACAGCGCGGTCCATTCCTCGTACGGCGTTTCCGGAAGCGGATGGCGGAGGTTGACGGCGGCATTGTTGACGAGCACGTCGATCCCGCCGAGACCGGCGAAGGCCGCCTCCGCGACCTCCTGCGCGCCCGCCGGATCCGACACGTCGCCGCCGACGAGGACATGCCCCGTGCCGTCGAGGCCCTTGAGGGTCTCCTCGGCCTCCTCGCGCCGCGAGTGGAAGTGCACCGCCACGCGGTCGCCCTGCGCGGCGAAGGCACGCGCGACGGCGCGGCCGAGCCCGCGCGAGGCCCCGGAGACGAGGACGCGGCGGCCGGCGGGTGCGGAGGGGGTCACAGACGCGGAGGGATTCACGGAAGCGGGACTCCAGAAGTCGGACGGTGTTCAACCCCCGTTTATACGCGGGCGGAACTCTCGGCCCCGGACCACCCCTCACGTTCCGGCCCGCACCATCCAGGTCCCTGGACCGTCGCTTCAGGAGAGACGATGCCGCTCACGCGCAGAGACTTCGCCCGCCGCTCCGCCCTCACCGGTGCGGGCGTCGCGCTCGCCGGTACCGCAGGGGTACTCGCCACCACCGACGGCGCGCTCGCCTCCCAGGAGGTGACCGGCGCCGGTCACGGCGGCCGCCCGGACGGCCCCGGCTACGGCCCGCTCGTCCCCGATCCCGAGGGGATACTCGCGCTGCCCGCCGGATTCACGTACAAGATCATCACGTACAGCGGGAAGACGAAGCTGGACAGCGGCGAGTTCACGCCCTCGAACCACGACGGCACCGCCACCTTCGAGGGCCCGCGCGGCACCACGCTGCTCGTGAACAACCACGAGATGGACGGCCCGCGCGCCGACTACGACCACCCCGTGCCGCTCGCCGAAGGACTCGTCTACGACCCGGCCGCGGCAGGCGGCTGCACCGTCGTCGAGGTGCGCCGCGGCGGTGAGGTCGCCGAATGGGTGGGCATCGCCGGCACCTCCACCAACTGCGCCGGCGGACGCACCAGTTGGGGGACCTGGCTGACCTGCGAGGAGAACTCCGACAAGGCCGGCGAGAACGGCATGACGAAGGACCACGGCTATGTCTTCGAGGTGGACCCGTACGACCGCAGGGCCAACCGCGGCCCCAAGCCGCTGAAGTTCTTCGGGCGCTTCGACCACGAGGCCGTCGTCGTCGACCCGAAGACCGGGTACGCCTATCTCACCGAGGACGACAGCAAGCCCAACGGGCTCTTCTTCCGCTGGGTGCCGCCGCACGGGTTCAAGCACGGCCGCGGCCGGTTCGGGAAGCTCGCCGACGACGCGGGCACGCTGCAGGCGCCCAAGTGCTTCGACTCCGGCGGCAAGTTCGTCGACGACCTCTCGCGGGCCACGAAGATCGGCACGGTGTACGGCGTGGACTGGGTGGACGTGCCCGAGCGCGACGCGCAGCAGACCGCGATCCGCAAGCAGTTCAAGGACGGCGAGATCACCCGCGCCCGTAAGCTCGAAGGCATGTGGTGGGCCGACGGCGGCGCGTACATCGTCTCCTCGTACGCCCGCGCCGAGAGCCCCGGACAGCCGCACGACGGCCAGGTCTGGTTCTACCACCCGCGCCGCCGCACCCTGACGCTGAAGGTGCTGCTCGGCGTCAACCCCGACCCCTCCGTGGACGGCGCCTTCGACGGCCCCGACAACATCACCGTCTCCCCGTACGGCGGCCTGATCCTCGCCGAGGACGGCGAGGGCGTCTCGCACCTGTTCGGCGCCACGGACAGCGGCCGTACATACCCGATCGCGCGCAACGACCTGAACGTCGGCACCGAAGAAGAGCCCGAGTTCAGCGAGTTCGCCGGCGTGGTCTTCTCGCCCGACGGCAGGACGCTGTACGCCAACATCCAGGACCCGGGGATCCTCGTGGCCATCACCGGTCCCTGGAAGCGCAACTCGCGCCCGTAGTCTGGGGGCATGGACCACCTCACACCGGCCGTGGAGCTGGTCGCCGACGTCCTTGGACCCGAGCTCATCGGCGGCTACCTCCACGGCTCCGCCGTCCTCGGCGGGCTCAGGCCGGCGAGTGACGTGGACATCTTGGTGGTGTCCCGGCGCTCGTTGGATCCTGCTCGGCGCCGGGCACTCCTTGACGGGCTGCGCGTGCTGTCAGGCCTGGACGCGCCGTTGCGGCCCATCGAGTTGGCCGTGGTCGTCCAATCCGAGGTGCGGCCGTGGCGGTACCCGCCGGTCTGCGACTTCCTGTACGGGGAGTGGCTGCCGTGGTCGTACGAGAGCGGCGAGATGCCGCAGCCCTCACCGATGGTGGATCTCGCGCTGCTCCTCACGATGGCGCTCGCAGGGGACCGCACGTTGATCGGGCCGCCCCTCGCCACAGTGATCGACCCGGTGCCGCACGAAGACGTGGTGGCGGCGAGCGTGGCGGGCATCCAGGCGCTGGCGGCCGACCTCGACGACGACGAACGCAATGTGCTCCTGACGATGGCACGCACCTGGGTGACCGTCGCCACGGGCGAGATCCTGCCGAAGGACCAGGCGGCGGCCTGGGCACTCGAACGCCTTCCGGCCGAGCAGCGGCCCCCGCTGGCCCACGCGCGGGAGCTGTACCTGAACAGCACGTACGCCGAAGAGACGTGGAGCGACGAGCTCTGGCGCGGGGTGCGGCCCTGCTTCGACGCGATGCTCGCGCGGATGCAAACCCTCAGGGCACTGGGCTAGGCCGGCCGCTCGACGTACATGCCGTCCCTGAGGCCCGATCCGTAGAACGTCAGCTGATCCACGTCGACCACGTCGAAGTACGGCCGGTCGCCGACCGTGCACGGCCCGGCGGTTTCGCTGATCCCGCTGTCGGTCAGCTGCGACTTGCCCAGCAACAGGCGGTAGGGCGTGGCCTGTTCGACCGGTGCGGTCCAGGCGCACCAGGTGCCGTCCTCGCCGATCTCCATCCGCCAGGTCACCTGTTTGCCGACCGGGTCATCGGGGATGGCGAACGTCCACACGTTCCCCGCCTCGCGGTTCTCCCAGTCGCCCGGATAGCTCGCCGGGAAGCCGTTGCCCGGCTCGCCCGTGTCCGGTTCGCCGGTGGGGTCCTGGTTTTCGGAGGCGGAGGGCTTGGGGGAGGCCTTGTCGCTCGGCTTCTCTTCGGTCTTCTTGCCGGAGGGGCTCGCCGACGGCGAGGACGACGCGGACGGAGCGCCCCCCTTCGCCTGCGCGCCCTGGCCGCCGGGGTCGGTGCCGGCCGAGTTGCTGCGGCCGTCGTCGAAGCTCTCCTCGCCCCCCTTGCCGTCCAGGAGGTTCGGCAGCAGGACGTACGCTCCGGCACCCGCGGCCACGAAGACGCCCGCGAGTACCAGCGGAAGCGCGAGCCGGCGCCGGCGTTTCGGTGCGATCGCGGTGGAGGGCGGCGTGGGGTCCGGCGCGAGTGCGCCGGCGGCCGGTTCGGGGCGCGGGGTCGCCGTCCCGTGGTGCAGCGCCACCGTGCCGTGGTCGGCCGGGCTTCCGGCCGCGGACCGGGGACCGACGCCGCCCCGGCCGGCCGGGGTCTCGTTCCCCGGCAGGTCCGAGTCATCCCGTACGGGGGTGTGGCGCGTCCCGGACGCCGACGCCCGGGCGGGCTCCTGCGGCGCGTCCGCATCCGCATCGAGCAGCCGTACCGCCGCACGCCCCAGATGACCGACGAGCTCCGCCGGCAGCCACTCGCCCCCGGCCCCGGCGGCCGCCGCCGTGCGCTGCACGATCGACGCCAGCGAGGGCCGCTCCTGCGGCTCCTTGCGCAGGCACGCGCCGATCAGGTCGAGCAACTCGCCCTCGACGCCCGCCAGATCCGGCTCCTCGGACACGATCCGGAACATCTGCGCGTGCGGTCCGATCTCGGACTTGCCGAAGGGACGCCGGCCCGTGGCCGCGTACGCGAGCAGCGCGCCGAGCCCGAACACATCGCTCTTCGCGCCCACCGGCTCGCCCCGCACCTGCTCGGGGGACATGAAGCCGGGGGAGCCCAACGCGTACCCGGTACGGGTGAGTTCGTTGTCGAGCGCGAGATGGCGGGCGATACCGAAGTCGATGACCAGAGGGCCGTCGAGGGTGAGCAGGACGTTGGACGGCTTGAGGTCGCGGTGCACGAGCCCCGCCGCATGGATCGCGGTGAGCGCCTGGGCGAGCCGCCCCGCCATCACCAGGACCGTGTGCTCGGGCAGCGGACCGTACTCCTGCTCGACGATGGCGTCGAGACCGGGCCCCGGCACGAACGCCGTGGCGATCCAGGGCGATTCGGCCTCGGTGTCCGCGTCGAGCACACGGGCCGTCCAGTCGCCGCCCACCTTGCGGGCCGCCTCCACCTCGCGCCGGAAGCGCTGCCGGAAGGAGTCCTTGGCGGCGAGCTCCTCGCGCACCACCTTGACCGCGACGGTGCGGCCGCCGGGGGACCGGGCGAGGAACACCTCGCCCATGCCGCCGCTGCCGAGCCGGCCGAGCAGCCGGTAAGGACCGATCTGCCGTGGATCCTGCTCCCTGAGCACCTGCATGACCTGCCCGCCACCTTCCCCCGTACGGCTCGGGGTGATGGTACCCAGGGGGCGCGGGTGCCTCGCGGGGCGTACCGCCAAAACCTTGGGCGCCGTGAAAACCCTTGGCGCCGTGCCGGGTTCTCTCCCTAGCCTGGACTCACTTGATGCACCTCCCGGTGCGAAGGCCCGCGGCTCCTTCTTCTGCAGAAATCACGCCGCACGGCCGTCCTGATCTCGGGAGGCCTTTCAGCAAGGGGAGTGCCCGGTGCGCAGGCAGCGGTTACTTCTCTGGATCAGAGGGTTGCGGGTTCGAGTCCCGTCATCGGCTCCGGGCCGGTGTAGCTCAATCGGTTAGAGCATCTGACTTGTCACCGCCGTCGACTTCCGACCTCGGGCGCCCCCTTGCCGAAAAGCCTCCGGACTTTCCGTACAGCTTTCGCGGCTTCGTACATCCATGAATTCGGGGGAATTCTCATGGCGCGTTTCAACACCAAGTCCGCCCGGGCGGGCGGCACTTCGCGGATCACGTCCACCGGTCGCACCCTGCGTACGTACGAGGGCGGCCGTGGTTTCGAGCGTGAGGAGCGCTCCGAGCTTTTTCTGCTCGCGGTCGCGAATCTCGTCTCGCAGCAGACCTTCTACGAGAAGGGCGCGGACCGCGACGACCGCTTCGCGCACCTCGTGCGCAAGCTGGCCGTCGAGGACCCGGCCTGGACCGCGGGCCTGCTCGGCTGGCTGCGCGGCGAGGGCAACATGCGGACCGCCTCGCTGGTCGGCGCCGCCGAGTACGTGAAGGCGCGGCTCGACGCGGGCGCCACGCAGGGACCGTCGAACCGCTCGGTCGTCGCCTCCGTGCTGCAGCGCCCCGACGAGCCCGGCGAACTGCTCGGCTACTGGACCTCGGTGTACGGACGCGCCCTGCCCAAGCCCGTGAAGCGGGGCGTCGCGGACGCGGTGCGCCGCCTGTACGGCGCCAAGTCGCTCCTGAAGTACGACACGGCGGGCAAGGGCTACCGCTTCGGCGACATCCTCAACCTCGTGCACGCCGCGCCGGACCCGGACAAGCCGTGGCAGGGCGACCTCTTCCAGTACGCGCTCGACCGCCGGCACAACCCGGAGACCGCGCAGCCGCCCGCGTCCAGCGGTGTGCTCGTCGCGCACCGTGAGCTGATGGGCCTGCCCGTCGACGAGCGGCGCGCCGTGGTCACCGCGCCCGACGGTCCCGCGCGGCTCGCCGCGGCGGGCATGACCTGGGAGGCCCTGGCCGGCTGGCTGCAGGGGCCGATGGACCGGGCCGCGTGGGAGGCCGTGATCCCGTCGATGGGCGCGATGGCGCTCGTACGGAATCTGCGGAACTTCGACGAGGCCGGGGTCTCGGACGAGGTCGCCTCGGCGGTCGCGGCCAAGATCGCGGACCCGGAGCAGGTGCGCCGTTCGCGGCAGTTCCCGTTCCGGTACCTGGCCGCGTACCAGCACGCCCCGTCGCTGCGCTGGGCGTACCCCCTTGAGCAGGCGCTCGGGCACTCGCTGTCCAACGTGCCGGAGCTGCCCGGCCGCACGCTGATCCTGGTGGACCGGTCCGGTTCGATGTTCTTCTCCAAGATGTCGGACCGTTCCCTGCTCACCCGGGCCGACGGCGCCGCCGTGTTCGGCGCGGCGGTCGCGATGCGCGTCGCCAAGGCCGATCTGGTGGAGTTCGGCTCGACCAGCGCCGCGGTGAAGTTCCGCCGGGGCGAGTCGGTGCTCAAGGTCCTCGGGCGCTTCGGGAACCTGGGCGGCACGAACACGAGCGAGGCGGTACGGCGGTTCTACCGCGGGCACGACCGGGTCCTGATCGTCACCGACGAGCAGTACACCTACAGCGCCCACGGCGACCCGACCGCGCAGGTGCCGGCCGACGTGCCGGTCTACACCTGGAACCTCGCCGGGTACCGGGCGGGCCACGGTCCGTCGGGTACGCGCAACCGCCACACGTTCGGAGGTCTGTCGGACGCGGCGTTCCGTATGGTGCCCCTCCTGGAGCGGGGTCGGGACGCGGTCTGGCCGTGGGAGACGGTCGCGTAAGGACCGGCCTCCGGGCACGGGTGGGCTCCCTGTCTGCCGTACGGCGGAAACCGGCGGCAGACAGGGAAAACTCGTCACGGGTAAGGGAACGGCAAAGAGATCTCGCTCGTTACCCCAGGCATGACAGCTATGACCCCCGGCTCGAACATCCCGCTGCCCACCGCCCGCGTGTCGGTGGACGTCGCCGCGCCCGTGCGGCTGGACGTATCGGGCCTGCTGCTCACCGCCGACGGCAAGGTGCGCTCCGACGACGACTTCATCTTCTTCAACCAGCCCTCGGGCCCCGGTGTCACCTACCAGTCGGGCGGCGGCACGGCGCCCGACAAGGTCACGGTGGACACCACGGCGGTCCCGCCGGGCATCGAGAAGATCGTGGTGACCGCGAGCCCGGACGCGGCGGGCCAGACCTTCCAGGGCATCGAGCCCACGGCGACGATCCGCAATGCGGACGACGGCAGCGTGATCGCCACGTTCACGCCGCCGCAGCTCGGCTCGGAGACGGCCCTCGTGGTCGTCGAGATCTACCTGCGCAACGGGGCGTGGAAGGCCCGCGCGGTCGGCCAGGGGTATGCGAACGGTCTGGCCGGCATCGCCACGGACTTCGGTGTCTCGGTGGACGACCAGCCGGCGCCCGCCGCCGCTCCGGCCGCGCCCGCGCCGGTCGCCCCGGCCGCACCGCCCGCCGCCCCCGCGGCGCCGGACCCGCGCGCCTGGGCCCAGACGCCCGCGCCCGCGGCCCCCGCCGCGCCGCCGGCCGCTCCGGCTCCGGCGGCTCCGGGCACCGGGAAGATCAACCTGGACAAGGGCCGCGTCAGCCTCCAGAAGAACCAGACCGTGTCCCTGGTCAAGGGCGGCCGTCCGCTCCTGTCCCAGGTCAAGATGGGCCTCGGCTGGGAGCCCGCGTTCCGCGGCAAGGACATCGACCTCGACGCCTCGGTCATCGCGTACGGGCCGAACCGCAATCACATCGACAGCTGCTACTTCGGCAAGCTCGCGATCCTCAATGGCGCGATCAAGCACTCCGGCGACAACCTCACCGGTGAGGGCGGCGGCGACGACGAGGTCATCGTGGTCGACCTCGGCCGTCTTCCGCAGGAGGTCTCGGGCCTGGTCTTCACGGTGAACTCGTTCTCGGGCCAGAAGTTCACGGAGGTAGCCAAGGCCTACTGCCGCCTGGTGGACGCGGCGACGAACGAGGAGCTGGTCCGCTTCGACCTGACCGGCGCGGAGGCGCAGACGGGCGTGATGATGGCGAAGCTGATCCGTCAGTTCTCCGGCGAGTGGGAGATGACAGGCATGGGCGACTTCGTGAAGTCCCGCACGGTACGCGGGATGGTCAAGCCGGCGGCCCAGGCGCTGTAATCCGACACCGCGACGCCCGTCCTGCCGAAGCCGGCGGGCGGGCGTCCGTCGTTTCCTAGACTGAGGTCCTGCCTCAAGAAGAGGCTTCAAGAGGAGGACCGTCGCATGGCGATCAAAGGCATCTCTCCTTACCTCCGTTACGACGACGCGGACGCGGCGCTCGACTGGATGGAACGCGTACTCGGCGCTCGACTGGATGGAACGCGTACTCGGCTTCACCGGCACGATCCGCTGGCGGGACGAATCCGGGCGGACGACCGAGGCCGACATCAAGGCCGGCCCGGTGACGATCTCGGTCAGCGGCGGCGGCACGAGCAAGGACGGGATGAACGCCCTCCTGATCGTGCACGTCGAGGATGTCGACGCCTGTTATGAGCATGTCCGCAAGGCCACCAACACCGAGGTGACCCCGGTGAAGGACCAGCCCTACGGACCGCGCACCTTCACGGTCACCGATCCCTGGGGCTACCAGTGGAGCTTCTGGCAGGGCGAGGCCACGCCGCCTGCGTGATGCGGTCCGGCGGCTCGGCGACGCCGACGTAGGTTGGGCACTGGGGTGCGTGTCTGCGCGAGCGCCAGTGCTCTCCAAGGTGGGCGGCGGAGAGATCAACTCACCGGAACGAGGAGGGGCATGTCCCTGCGGATGCGTCTGGGCGCCATCACACTCGACTGCCCGGACCCGCTGGCCCTGGCGGCGTTCTACGAGCAGGTCACCGGCCTCGAACCCCATCCGAAGTCGAACGCGGAGTTCGCCGGCCTGAACCGCGAGGACGGACTGCTCGTCGGATTCCAGCGGGTCGACGACTACCGCCGGCCGACCTGGCCCGGCTCGGACGTGCCGCAGCAGTTGCACATCTGCTTCAACGTGACGGACGACCTCACCGAGGTCGAGACCCAGCTCCTCGGCCTCGGCGCGGCCAAGGCGGAGTACCAGCCCCACGACGAGGACCGGGCACGGGTGTTCCTCGATCCGGCGGGGCATCCGTTCTGCGTGACGCGGCACTGAGCATGCGCGCGGAAGGTCAGCGCAGGGCCGCCGTGTCCGTGCGGACCGTGCGCAGCGCGCGGCGGACCGTCTCCTCGTTCTCGCCGACCGGGGCCACGTAATCGAGGACGGCCCGTGCGGCCTCCTCGCCGAGCGTGCGCGTGATCACCCAGGTGGCGAGGTACTGCGAGGCCAGACAGCCGCCGGCCGTGGCGATGTTGCCCTCGGCGTGGAACGGGGCGTCCAGGACGGTGACTCCGTACGACTCGACGTAGGGGCGGCTGGTCCGGTCCGCGCAGGCCGGCATCGTGTCCAGGAGTCCGAGGCGCGCGAGCACCAGGGCGCCGGAGCACTGGGAGCCGATCAACTGGCGCCCGGGGTCGAGCGCGAGGCGGGACACGAGCCGGTCGTCGGCGATCACGTCGCGGGTCTTCATACCGCTGCCGATCAGGACGACATCGGCCTCGGCCATGAACTCCAGGGGGCGCTGCCCGGTCACCTCGACCCCGTTCATCGACGTCACCTGCGGTGCCGGCGTCGTGATGAAGGCCTCCAGACCGTCCTTGCGGCAGCGGTTGATCAGCGCGGACGCGATGAAGCTGTCGAGCTCGTTGAACCCGTCGAAGGTGACTACGGCTACCTGCATGCAAGGCTCCCGGGTACGGGTGGTCAGTCGGACATGGCGGCGCGGTCGGACTCGCTGCGCAGGACGCAGAATTCGTTGCCCTCGGGGTCGGCGAGGACCGCCCAGCCCGAGCCGTCGGGCTCGCGGTGGTCGCCGACCCACGTGGCGCCGAGCTGCAGAAGCCGGTCGATCTCGGGCTCGCGCGAGGAACTCGGGCGCAGGCACAGGTGGATGCGGTTCTTGACCGTCTTCGGCTCCGGCACCTGGTTGAAGTACAGCGCCGGCCCCTGAGGCAGCGTCACCTGCACCTCGTGGTCACCGGGCGCGGCCTCCGCATCCACCGGCTGCCCGGTCACCTCGCTCCAGAACCGGGCCAGGGCGTAGGCGTCGGCACAGTCGATGGCCACGTTCTGCACAACGGAGATCATGCCCCCGAGTCTGACCGAGTCCCGCCGCCCTGGCCAACGCTTTCGGCCGCGGGACGCTCGCCCGCGTCCATCAGCGCAATGAACTCGCCCTGCCCGTCCGCAAGATGCCCGGCGGCCTGCGTGAGCGGTTCGTCCGGAGACACCCCGCCCGCCGGGATCTGGGTACCGGCCCCGGGGTGGTCGCGGTGGTCGAAGACCAGCAGTTCGGGACCGGCCGGTCGGGTCCGGGTGACATACGCGGCAACTCGTACGCGGGCGGGCATCACTTGCTCCTTCGCTCGGCCGGCCGGGCATCGGGCACTTGAGCCCGGCACCGGGCGCTCCGGTTCGGCACCGGCCGGGACCCGCTACCCTGGCGCGCACCTGACGCGCCCGAGGGGGCGGGGATGTCTCTTTGGGGGAAGTGTGAAGTTGCGGCATGTGCGGGCCGTGGCCGTGTGCGCCCTGGTCGTCGTGGTGTTGACCGGTGCGCGGCGCGGTGGTGACGGCGGGTGCGATGACGATCACGACAGCTCGGGATCGAGCGGCGGCTCCGGCGGCGTCGACGTGGTCGAGACGACGATCCCGCCGCTGCCCACCGAATCCGTCACCACGGCGGCCCCCACCCCCGACGCCCCGAGCACCAAGAAGCCCAAGGGGAAGGTGACCTCCGCCAAGGGCGAGGTCAGGATCGTCGGCTGCGTGGTGGAGAAGGCGACCGCCTCCAGCGGAACCATCACCTTCAAGTACGAGGTCACCAACCGGAACACGGTCATGGCCGCCGACTACCGGGCCACCCTGGCATCCGTGGACCCGGACGGCACCCTCCGCGCGGAGGGCCTGGTGATCCAGTCCCAGATCGCGCCCGGTGCCACCTGGCCCGGCGAGACCAGGGGCTCCTATGTCGTCGGTGCCGGCCAGAAGGCGCCGTCGGCCGGCTCCTGCAAGGTCGGCGAGATCACCAAGACCAACGTCCCCGCCCCGGGCTGAGCCGTCCCCTCGTGCGGCTCAGCCCCGGTTGCGGGGGTGGTTGCGGGCGGTGCGTTCGTTGCCGAACTTGTACGCGCCCGTCCAGCGGGCCATGACCAACTGCTCGTCGCCCGAGGTCACTTCGGCCAGGAACTTCTGCGCCCGCGCACCGCGCAGCGTCCCCGCGGCGCGGCCGCGGTGGGTGATCGTGACGGTCGCGTCGCCGTGCTGCTCGTAACGGAATCCGTGGGGTTTCGGCATGCCCGGAGACTAGAGCGCGCACCACGGCGGCGTACACCGGATTTCGGCGGGGCGGCGACGCCCGGCGGCAGGCGCGGCCGTACCCCGGGTCAGTACGGCCAGATGGGCGGGTTCGTGCAGAAGTGGCCGCCCAGGTACGCGTGGTCCGGGTTGTCGTCGGAGAGTTCGCCCTGTTCGGCGATGAGCTTCTCGGCGTACTGCTCCGAGTCGTCCTGCGGCTTGTACCCGAGCGCCCGGGCGCTCGAAAGGTCCCACCACAGCCGGGTGTTGGCGGAGGAGCCATAGACCACGGTGTGGCCGACCTCGGGCGCCGTGAGCGCCGCGTCGAAGAGGCGCGCGCCGTCGCCGGGCGACATCCAGACCGAGAGCATGCGCACCGACGTGGGCTCCATGAAGCAGGAGCCGATCCGGACGGACACGGTCTCGATGCCGTGCTTGTCCCAGTAGAACTGGGCGAGATCCTCGCCGAACGACTTCGACAGACCGTAGAGCGTGTCCGGTCGGCGCGGGGTGTCGATCGGGATCAGCGGGTCGCCCTCGCGCGGCCGGGGCGTGAAGCCGACGGCGTGGTTCGAGGAGGCGAACACGATCCGCCGTACGCCTTCCTCGCGCGCCGCCTCGTACAGGTTGTACGTGCCCTCGAAGTTGGCCGCGAGGATCTTGTCGAAGGTCGACTCCAGGGAGATGCCCGCGAGATGGATGATCGCGTCCACCCCGCGCACCGCCTCGCGCAGCGCCTCCTTGTCACCGAGGTCCGCCTTGATCGCGGCGGGCTCGCCCTCGGCGGTCTCGATCGCGACCATGTCGAGCAGCCGGAGCTCATAGCCGTACGCGGGCAGCAGTCCGCGCATCAGGGTGCCGAGACCGCCGGCGGCGCCGGTGAGCAGAACGGTGCGGGGAGCGGGCATGGGTGGTCTCCTCGGGTGCCTGGGTCGGGTCCGGTGCCTGGGCCGGCGTCGGACACGAACGTATACGCGCGGGGGGCGTGGAGGCACCGGCACGTACCCGATGGACGTATGCCTGTACGCCATTCACATCCATGGACACGCTAAGGATCACTCGGCCTCTGCGTCAAGAGGGTGCGAGGGGCGCCAAGGCGCTGCCGTGGGTGGCGAATTCGCAGATGATGAGGCTGAGCTGGGCGCTTGACCCGCGCCATTGGGGCGCCTTAGCGTGGGCCTGTTCAGAAATGTAGACGCGGATCAGAAACGTGCACGGGAAGCGGTATCGGTGCACCGGAGTCCGCCGTGCCCAGGGAGAGAGCCCGTGACGTCAGCCCCGCTCGCCGCTCGACTCGGCATCCCCAGTGGACCGTTGTTCTTTCCCGTGACCGCGTTCGGTCCCGGCGGCGGTCTCGACCTCGATGCCTTCCGCGCGCATGTGCGCGCGGGCGTCGAGGCGGGTGGTGCGGCGGTGTTCGCCGTCTGCGGCACGGGTGAGTTCCACGCGGTGACGCCCGAGGAGTTCCAGGCGTGTGTGGCCGCGGCGGTCGAGGCGGCCGAGGGCCGCGTGCCCGTGATCGCGGGCGCGGGATACGGCACGGCGCTGGCGGTCACGTACGCGAAGCTCGCCGAGGAGGCCGGCGCGGACGGGCTGCTCGCGCTGCCGCCGTATCTCGTCAAGGCCGAGCAGCAGGGGCTCCTCGCGCACTATCGCGCGCTCGCGGACGCCACCTCGCTCGACGTGATCGTCTACCAGCGGGACAACGCGGTCTTCACGCCCGAGGCCGTGGTCGAGCTCGCCGCGCACCCGAAGATCATCGGGTTCAAGGACGGTCTCGGCGACATGGATCTGATGCAGCGGATCGTCAGCACGGTCCGCACCTCGGGCACCCCCGACGCCGAGGACTTCCTCTACTTCAACGGCCTGCCGACCGCCGAGCTCACCGGCCTCGCGTACCGCGGGATCGGCGTCTCGCTGTACTCCTCCGCGGTGTTCTGCTTCGCGCCCGACATCGCCCAGGCCTTCCACCGCGCCCTCAACTCCGGTGACGACGCGACCGCGAACCGCCTCGTCGACGGCTTCTACCGGCCCTTCGTCGAACTCCGCAACCAGGGCCGCGGGTTCGCGGTCGCCCTGGTGAAGGCGGGCGTACGCCTCGGCGGCATCGAGGTCGGCGAGGTGCGCACCCCGCTGCACGAACCCACCGAGGAACAGGTCAAGGAGCTGGCCGGCCTGATCGAGCGCGGCCGCGCGCTGCTCGCCGAAGCCGAAGGAGCCGGCGCGTGAAGACCTCCGCCTTCGTCTACCCCTGGGATGTCAACGGCGACCCGGAAGCGGCCCGCCGTATCGCCGAACTCGGGGTCCAGCAGGTCACCTTGGCCTCCGCGTACCACTCCACCCGCGCGCTCACCCCGCGCCACCCGTCCCACCGCATCGTCACGGCCGAGCACGCCTCCGTGCTCTACCCGCCGGGGGAGCGCTGGCAGGGGCGGACCCTGCGGCCGTACGAGGCCGGGGACTGGGCGCCCGGGGACGCCTTCGGTGCCGCGGCCTCGGCGCTCGGGGAGGCCGGTCTGGAGGTGCACACCTGGGTGGTGCTCGCGCACAACTCCCGTATGGGCGCGGAGCATCCGGACACTTCGGTGGTCAACGCCTACGGAGACCGCTACCCCTGGGCGCCGTGCATCGCGCAGCCCGCCACGCGCGCGTACCTCGTCGACCTGGCCGCCGAGGCGGCGGTGCGGCCGGGTGCGCGCGGCACCGAGCTGGAATCCTGCGGCTGGTACGGCCTCGCGCATCTGCACGCGCACGACAAGACCGGCGGGGTCGGGCTCGGCGACGCCGCCCAGTACCTGATGTCGCTCTGCTTCTGCGGCTCCTGCCGCGAGGGCTATACGGGGGCGGGGCTCGGCCCCGACGCTCTCGCGGCCTCGGTCCGGGCGGCGCTCGAACCCGTATGGCGCGGCGAGACGGCGCCCGACGTCCCCCTGGACAAGCTCCTGGACGCCGAACTGCTCGCCGCGACACGGGAGTTCAGGTCATCGGTGTCCCGCGCGCTCCAGGAGGAGACGGTCGCGGCCGTCCGCGCGGCGGCCCCCGCGGGCTTCCAAGTGCTGCTGCACGCCGACCCCGTGGCGTATCACTGCGGCGCCAACGCGGGCGTCGACCCCGCGCACATCCTGGGCGTGGCGGACGGTGTGGTCGTGCCGTGCACGGGCGGTGCGGACCTCATCGCGCCGTTCGCGGCCGAGGGTGCGGGGGCCGCGGTGCTCGCTGCGAACTTCACCGTGGTGAGCGGCATGGGCGGCGCTCCGGCACGACTACGCGCGGACGCGGCGCGGGCCGCCGAGCTCGGGGCCACCGAACTGCGGCTGTACCACGCGGGGTTGGCCTCCGACACCGATCTGGAGCTGGTGCGGGCGGCTCTGCGCTGACGGGCCGCGGGGCCGGGCCTGGTCGGAGGCCCGGCCCCGCCGGTCGTCTGCCTCGGCCTGTCGACGGCCCCGAGGGGCGTTCTCCTCGGCCCGTCACCCGGACACGAGTTCCGCCGCTCGTTCCCCGCTTCCCGTCACCCGGCCCCGCCCGCGATCCGGGCGAGCGTGCCCCGCGCATGCCGCTCCACCGGGCGCAGCCCCCGGGCCCGGGCCAGGTCCCTGGCCTGCTCGGCGTGGTGCCGCGCCTCGGAGGCGGCGCCCAACGCCAGCTGCACCGCGGCGAGTTGGGCATGGGCTTCCGCCTCCTGGTGGCGCAGCCCGCTACGGTGGGTCAGCTCCAGGGCCTCCTGGAGGCAGGCGAGGCCGACGTCGGGGGCGCCGTCCCGCGCACGGATGGAGCCCAGGGTCATCAGGGAGTCGGCCTGTACCGAGGGCTCGCCCAGGTCGATCGCCATCCTCAGGGACAGCTCGGCGCTCGCGCGGGCCGCGGCGAGCCGGCCGGAGTCGCGATGGATCCGCGCGGCGATCTCGTTCGCGGCGGGTCCACTGCTGCCGTGCGGGTGGCTTGCGTGCAGCCGCAGCGCTTCCTCGGCATCGGCCAGCGCCTCCGCGTACCGGCCGAGACCGTGCCGGGCGACGGCCCGGTTGATCAGCGGACCCATCGTGCCGGTCGGCCGGTTGACCGCCCGCAGCAGCTCGACCGCCTCCGTCGTGCAGCGCTCGGCCTGCTCGAACTCACCGAGATACGCGTGGATGAGCCCCATGGTGTTCAGCGCCCGGGCAAGCAGTACCGGACGGCCGAGAGCGCGCAGCAGCTCGTACCCCTTCTGCTGGCACTCCAGAGCCGGGCGCAGGTCGCCGCGCAGTGCTTGGTGGATGGCCAGGCTGGTGAGCAGGGAGACTTCTCCCAGCGTGAACCCGGAGGCGCGGTAGCCCTCCTGGGCTCTGTCCAAGGCCGTACGGGCACCCTCGGCGTCGCCGGTGTGCTGGCGCAGCACCCCGACGCTGTGCCAGACCAGGGCCTGGGCGAGGACCTCGCCGTCCTCTTCGGCGGCGTGCAGAGCCGCCGCCGTCGTGGCCTCCCAGTCGGCCGTGTGCCGCCTGCCGTAGAAGTACAGGCGCAGCTGGTCGGTGAGCTGCCAGGCGAGTTCGTGGGGACCGGACGCGGCGGCGCGCAGCACCATGGCGGTGAGGTTGCTCCGCTCGGCCTCCAGCCAGGCGAGCGCCTGGTGCCGGTCGTCGAATCGGTCCGATGCCGCACGCGGGCGCGGGAGTTGGACGCTGCCCGAGTAGTCGAACGCGGTGGCCGCGTCCGTGGTGGCGAGATACCAGTCGCCGAGCCGCTGCCAGGCCTGCGCGCACCCGGGGTCGGCCGCCGCGCGCTCGGCCGCGTACAGGCGCAGCAGATCGTGGAAGCGGAACCGGTCCAGGGCGGTGTGCTGGAGCAGGCCCGCCGTGGTGAGCCGGTCGAGGAGCTCGTCGGCCGCGGCGACCGGCGAACCGAGCAGGGCCGCTGCCGCCTCGGTCGTGAAGTCCGCTCCGGGATGCAGTCCGAGCAGGGCGAACAGCCGTGCCGCGTCCGGATCCAGGCCCGCGTACGAGTGGTCGAAGGCCTGGCGTACCGCGGCCTGCCGGTCCCCGGTGACGGCCAGCTTGGCGAGCCGCTCCCCGCCGGCCAGCTCCGCCGCGTACGCCGCCAGCGGCCGGCCCGGACGCGCGGCGAGATTGGCGGCGACGATCCGCAGGGCGAGCGGCACATGGGCGCACAGCTCGGCGAGGCGCCCGGCCGCCGCCGGTTCGGCCGACACACGCTGCGGACCGAGGCAGTTGGCGAGCAGATCGCGGGCCTCGCCGGGCGTGAGGACGTCGAGCGGCACGGGGCGGGCGGCATGGCTGACCGACAGGCCGCGCAGATCGGACCGGCTGGTGACGAGCACCGCGACGCCGGACGTGCCGGGCAGCAGCGGCCGCACCTGGTCGGCGTCCGCCGCGTCGTCCAGGACGAGCAGCACTCTGCGGTCGGCGAGACGGCTGCGGAGAGCCGCAGAGAGGCCCTCCACCCCCTCGGGAACGGTGCTCGGCTCCTGCCCTGAGGCCAGCAGCAGCCCGGTCAGCGCCTCGGCCGGATCCCGGGGCCGGCCGCCGTTGCCGGACAGATGCACGTACCACTGGCCGTCGGGGAAGGCGTCCCGCAGTCGGTGGCCCATGTGTGCGGCCAGGGCGCTCTTGCCGATGCCCGGCGAACCCGACACGACGACCGGGGCGGCCCCGGGTGCCGTGAGATCCTTCTCGAGGTACCGGATCATGTCCACCCGGCCCGCGAATCCCTTGATGTCCAGGGGGAGTTGGCACTGCACCCGCCAGGAGTCCCCGTCCGGCGGGGGTGCGGCGGCCGGCGGGCCCGGCTCGGTGCCGCCGCTGAGGAGCGACTGGTGCAGCCGCCGGAGTTCGGGGCCCGGATCGATGCCGAGCTCGTCGGCGAGCAGGCCGCGCACCCGACGGTAGTGGGCGAGTGCGTCGGCCTGCCGGCCGCAGCGGTGCAGGGCGAGCATGTACTGGGCGGCGAGCCGCTCGTCGAGCGGATGCTCCGTGCTGTGGTCGGCCAGTTCGGCGGTCAGCGCGGTGTGCTCACCGAGGCGAAGGCGCAGATCGGTGCAGTCGAGGCGCGCGGCCCACAGCTCCTTGCCGAGCAGTTCGCGGGCCGTGTGGAACCACGGGGTGTCCGCACCGGCGAACGGCTCGCCACGCCACAGCCCGAGCGCCTGACGGAACAACTCCACCGCCCGCGCGTCGTCCTCGCTGCGCCGGGCCCGTACGAGGAGCTCACGGAAGCGGTGCACGTCCACCGTCGCCGGGTCAGCGGTGAGCACATAGCCGCCCGGACCGCGGTCGATCGTCCCGGGGAGCAGCCCGCGCAGCCGCGACACATACGTGTAGAGGGTGTCCGTGGCCCGTCTCGGCGGGCTCTCGCCCCACACCCGGTGCACCAACTGCTCGACCGGCACCGGCCGTCCGACGTCCATGAGCAGCGCGGCGAGCACCCGGCGCTGCCGTGCCGTCCCGAGCCCGACCGCACCGCCGCCCGTCCGCGCCTCGACATCCCCGAGCACCTGGAACTCCACGCCCACCCCCGACCGGCCGGCCCCGCGTCCCGCCGTACGGGGAATTCTAGGTTCCAGCGCGGTGGGGGTGCCGTGTACTCGACAGGACTCGGGGTACGGCCGCAAGGCCCGCCACTCCCAGGGCCGCGAGCAGCACGCGGTGGTCGGCCAGCGCGACCAGGCCGGCGCCGGCCCCGAGCGCCACCGCGTTCGGGGCGAACACCAGGGTGTTGGCGGTCGCCGCGACCCGGCCGACGAGCTCGTCCGGGGTCTCCCGCTGCACCGCCGTGAGCACCGCGATCAGGACGCACGGCAGACCGACACCGATGCCGGCGCTGCACACCAGGGCCACCGCGTCGTACGGGAGCGCGCGCAGCGCCACCGAGCCCGCGAACAGGCCGAGTCCGGCGGCCGCGAACACCCGCTCCCCGTAGCGCCGAAGGAGCGGTCCGGACAGCAGGCCGATCGCGACCGAGCCCACGCCCTGCACCGCGTAGAGCACGCCGGCGAAGGCGGGGGAGCGGCCGAGGCCCTCGTCGACGACGGCGAAGATCAGCGCTCCGTTGATGCCCGCGAGGAACATCGTGAAGCCACCGGCCAGGGCGAGCGTGCGCAAGGTGGGGTGGTGGCGCAGATAGCGCGCGCCCTCGACCGTCCGCGTCCACCAACTGCCGGACGCTCGTGTGGACTTGGGCTCTTCCTTCACGCGGAGCAGCGCGTAGAGACCGGCCGCCGCGACAAACGTGAGGGCGTCCAGGAGGGCGACCCGTGCGCCCCCGTATGCGGCGAACAGGCCGGCGCCCGCGAGCGGGGCGACCAGCTTCATGCCCTCGTTGGCGGTCATCCGCAGCCCGTTGAAATCCCCGAGCAGCTTCTTGTCGACGGCCGACGCGACCAGTGCGGCCTCCGCCGCGTCGTGCACGACCCCGGCCGCGCCGTACACGAAGAGCACCGCGAACAGAATCCAGACCCGGTCCGCCGCATCCACCGCGAGCAGGGTGCACAGCAGGGCCGCGAGACCCAGGTTCGTCCAGATCAGCAGCGGTCTGCGCCGGGTGCGGTCGGCGAGGGTGCCGAGCAGCGGACCGGCGAGCACCGGCAGCCACAGCGCGAAGGTCGCCAGCGCCGCCAGACTGCTGGATCCGGTGAGCGACTTGACCCACACACCGGAAACCAGCCACATCGCGGAGGTGCCGAAACCGGAGACCACCACGCCGCCCAGATAGAGCCCCGCGTTGCGGTCGCGCACCACCTGCCAAGTCGTCCATGCCATGCGCGTCAGGCTCGCTCTAAGGCTTGCCGGCCGGCATCGGGATCATGCCGTATTTGCGGGCTGCGGAGATCCTCAGGCGCGTCGGCGATGAGTTTCCGGCGCGGGCGCGGTCACCCCTGCAGCGGGACCGCCACAACACGCCCCGGCAGGACAGAGGAGCCCTCATGCCGCACATCGACTTCACCGCCCAGACCCGCCTCGTCGCCCGGATCGCCGAGCAGGTCACGGACGAGCAGCTCGGCCTGTCCACGCCCTGTCCGGAACTTCCCGTACGGAATCTGCTCGGGCATCTCGTCGGCCTGACGGAAGCGTTCCGCGACGCGGCGCGCAAGGACCTCGGGCCCACGACGGACACCTCGCCCGAGGCGACGGTGCCGGACATCGGGCCCGGCTGGCGCGATGAGCTGAGCAAGAACCTGGAGAGTCTCGCGGGGGCCTGGCGGGCTCCGGACGCCTGGGAGGGCTTCACGCGGGCCGGCGGCGTGGACCTGCCGGCCGAGGTCGCGGGCATGGTGGCGATGAACGAACTGGTCGTCCACGGCTGGGACCTGGCCCGCGCCACCGGCCAGGCGTACGCGCCGGACGAGGCCTCCCTGGAGGTGTCACGCGCTCTGCTCACTCCGTCGCCCCCGTCCGAGGACGCTTCCGCCACGGAGGAACCGGAGGTGGCGGAGAGCCTGTTCGGGCCGCCCGTGCCCGTCCCCGGCACGGCCCCGCTGCTCGACCGCGTCATCGGCCTGAGCGGCCGCGACCCGGGGTGGGCGGCGCCCGGGCGCTGAGCGCCCGCGCTCCGCGCAGCTCCGAACCCGGCCGGCCTCCGCGCAGCCCCGACCGCCCGGCTAGCCTCCCCGGCATGACGTTCACCCTCACGCCCCTGGGTACCGCCGCCCCGCATCCGCAGCCCGGCCGTCCCTGTTCCGGCTACCTCGTCGAGGCCGGGGACGCGAAGGTGTGGATGGACGCCGGGCCCGGCACGTTCGCCGAGCTCCAACGGCACGTGCGGCCAGGTGAGTTGACGGCGATCTGGATCAGCCATCTGCACTCCGACCACTGGACCGACCTGATCGCCGCCGAAGCGGGCATCTCGGACGGCGGTCTCGGGATCGAGCGGCCGATCCCCGTGTACGCGCCCGCCGACGCACCCCGCCGCCTCGCCTGCTTCTACGGGCGGCCGGATCCCGGCCCGCTCGCCGAGGTCTTCGCCTTCCGCCCGATCGAGGACGGGCGTCCGGTGGACCTCGGCGGGCCCGCGCCCACCTCGGGCGCCGTCGAGCACGGCGGGCCCGAGTTCACCTCGTATGCCGTCGAGCACGGCGGCATCGAGGCCTACGGTGCGCGGATCGCATACGACGGCGCGGTCCTCGCGTATACGGGAGACAGCGGGCCCTGCGCGGAACTGAGCCGGCTGGCCCGGGGCGCCGATGTGCTGCTGGCCGAGGCGTACGTCGACCGGCACGAGGGCCCGCCCGTGCACCTTACCCCGGAGGACGCGGCCGCCCTGGCGCGCGAAGCCGGGGCGCACACCCTGCTCGTCACCCATGTCGGCCCCACCCTCACCCCCGACGCGGCCACCGCACGGGCGCACGCGGCCTTCGGCGGACGCACCCTCCGCGCCCGCGAGGGCGTCACGTACGAGATCACCAAGAACGGGGCGCACGGCGCGAGTTGATCAGCAATCCGTAACACGGTGAAAACCTGAACCGGCCGCCACAGGGGAACAATCCAGCCAACACCCGCAGCCGGACCCCTCAGGAGTACCCCCGTGGTTCAGACAGCCGACCCAGCCGAACCAGCCGACAAGACCGACGGCGCACCACCACCGCCGCCCGCCAACCCGGTCGACCGCTTCTTCCGTATCACCGCCCGCGGTTCGAGCTTCGGCCGTGAGATACGCGGCGGCTTCGCCACGTTCTTCACGATGGCCTACATCCTCGTGCTCAACCCGATCATCCTCGGCACCACCGAGGACAAGTACGGCAACACCCTCGACGGCCCCGAACTCGTCACCGCCACCGCCCTCGTGGCCGCGGTGATGACGGTCATCATGGGCGTCGGCGGCAATCTGCCGCTCGCCCTCGCCGCCGGACTCGGCCTCAACGCCGTCGTCGCCTTCCAGCTCGCGCCCCAGATGAGCTGGCCGGACGCCATGGGCCTGGTGTTCGTCGAAGGCATCCTGATCTGCGTCCTCGTCGTGACCGGGCTGCGCGAGGCCGTCATGCACGCCATCCCGCCCGCGCTCAAGTACGCGATCAGCGTGGGCATCGGCCTGTTCATCGCGTTCATCGGCTTCATCGACGCCGGCTTCGCCACCCGTATCCCCGGCGACACCGGCTCCGTGCCCGTACAGCTGGGCGCCGCCGGACGGCTCGCGGGCTGGCCGATCCTCGTCTTCTGCATCGGGGTGCTGCTCACCGTGGCGCTGCTCGCGCGCAAGGTGCGCGGAGCGATCCTGATCAGCATCGTGGCGACCACGGTGATCGCCGTCGTCGTGAACGAGATCGCCGATCTCGAGCCCACCGCCTGGGGTCTGACCGCTCCGAGCGTCCCGGACGAGCTCGTGGCCACCCCGGACTTCGGGCTGATCGGAGCGTTCAGCCCGTTCGGTGCCTTCTCCGAGGTCGGCGCGGTCACCCTGGTCCTGCTGGTCTTCACGCTCATCCTGAGCGACTTCTTCGACACCATGGGCACGGTCGTCGGCATCTCCAGCGAGGCCGGACTCCTCGACGAGGAGGGCAAGGTCCCCAACCTCGGCCGTGTGCTGCTCATCGACGGCGCTGCGGCGGTGGCCGGCGGTGCGGCCTCGGCCTCCTCCAACACCTCGTACATCGAATCGGCGGCCGGTGTCGGCGAAGGGGCGCGCACCGGTTTCGCGAACCTCGTCACCGGCGGACTGTTCGCGCTCGCGCTCTTCTTCGCGCCGCTGGCCCTGATCGTGCCCGCGCAGGCCGCGGCGCCCGCTCTGGTCGCGGTCGGCTTCCTGCTGATGTCGCAGGTGCGGCACATCGACTGGGAGCGCTGGGACCTGGCGATACCGGCCTTCCTGACGATCGTCGTGATGCCGTTCACCTACTCGATCACCAACGGCATCGGCGCCGGCTTCATCGCGTACGTGGTGATCAAGACAGTCCTCGGCAAGGCACGCGAGGTGCACTGGCTGCTGTGGGGAGCGGCCGCGCTGTTCCTGATCTACTTCGGCATCGATCCGATCGAGCAGCTGCTCGACGCGAAGTAGGCCGTGGCGGGGTGCAGGCTCCCTGCACCCCGCCCGCGTTCACCCCTTGAGCGCCGCCTGCATCATCGCCTTCGCGACCGGCGCCGCCAGCTTGTTGCCGCCGACCTCGGAGCGCGCGGCCCCGGAGTCCTCGATGAGCACCGCCACCGCGACCTCCTTGCCGTCGCTGCCCTTGGCGTACGAGGTGAACCAGGCATACGGCGTGCTCTTGTTGTTCTCGCCGTGCTGGGCCGTACCCGTCTTGCCGCCCACGGTGGCGCCGGAGATCTGCGCGTTGGTGCCGGTGCCCTCGTCGACGACCGTCTGCATCGCCGACTGCAGCTGCTCGGCCACCGACGCGCTGACGATCTGCTTGCTGCCCGCGTCGTCGAAGCTCTGCAGGACCGAGCCGTCCGAGTCCGTCACCTGGGACACCATGTGCGGATCCACCAGCTTGCCGCCGTTGGCGATCGCGGCCGAGACCATCGCCATCTGCAGCGGGGTGGCCGTCACGTCGAACTGCCCGATCCCGGACAGGGCCGTCTGCGCCTTGTCCATGTCGGACGGGTACAGGCTCTCCGACGCGCGGACCGGCATGTCCTGCTTCTCGTCGTTGAACCCGAACTTCTCGGCCATCGCCTTGACCTTGTCCTGGCCGAGGTCCACGGCCAGCTTGCCGAAGACGTTGTTGCACGAGTACTGCAGCGCGGTGCGGATGCTCGCGTTCTCGCAGGGCGCCGACGCGTTCTCGTTGACGAGGTCCTTGGTCGAGCCCGGCAGCCGGTACGGATTGGGGCTGTCGGTCTTCGCGTCCACCGACGAGTAGAGCCCGTCCTCCAGGGCCGCCGCCGCGACCACCAGCTTGAACGTGGAGCCGGGCGGCAGCGGCTGCCGGATCGCCCGGTTCACCAGCGGCTTGTCCTCGTCCTCGGTCAGCTTCTTCCAGGCGTCGCCGTCCGTGGACCCGGCGATCTTCGACGGGTCGTACGAAGGCGTCGAGACCATCCCGAGGATCTTGCCGGTCTTCGGGTCGATCGCGACCGCGGCGCCCTTGTTGTCGCCGAGCGCCTCGTACGCGGCCTTCTGCACCGCGGGGTCGATCGTGGTGACCACGTCGCCCGGGTCGGCCCGCTTGTTGGTGACGGTGTCGAGCGGGTTCTTCAGACGGGTGTCGGTGCCGTCGAGGATGTCCTGGTAGATGCCCTCGAGCTGGGTCGCCCCGTACACCTGCGAGCTGAAGCCGGTCACGGCCGCGTACAGCGGGCCGTCCTTGTACGTGCGCTTGTACGCGAGGTCGCTGCCCTTCGTCCGCGTCGATCCGGTGATGTCCTCGCCGCCCACGATGATGCCGCCGAGCGGATACGCGTACTGGTCGATGACACCGCGCCGGTTGTGCTTGTTGTCCGCGAGAGCACGGCCGTCGTAGAACTGCACCCACGTGGCTCTGACCAGCAGGGAGAGCACGAGGAGCAGAGTGAAGACCGAGATACGCCTGATCGTCTTGTTCATCGCACCCGGACAGACGAGCGGGGGCGGGCGAATCGTTCCTGGTAGTTGCCTTTCTCACGAAGTGTTCATGTGCGGGAGAGGGCGTGTCCGGGAGACGGCGGCCTAGCTCCCGACGAATCCCGCCTCGTACGCCGCGATCACCGCCTGTGTCCGGTCGCGTGCGCCCGTCTTCGCCAGGACCGCCGCGACGTGGCTCTTGACCGTGGCGGGCCCGACGCCCAGCTGCCCGGCGATCTCCGCGTTCGTCAGACCGGTCGCCATCCGGCGCAGCACCTCGGCCTCGCGGTCCGTGAGCCGCGCCACCCACGCCGGCCGCGGCCGGTCCCGGTCGCCGTGCGCGGCCGCGAGGGTGCGTACGGCCGCGGGGAACAGGAGCGAGTCGCCGCCCGCCACCGTGCGCACCGCCTGCACCAGCTGGTCGGCGTCCAGGCGCTTGAGCAGGAACCCCGAGGCTCCGGCGCGCAGGGCGTCGTACACGTACGAGTCGTTCTCGAAGGTGGTGACGACGACGATCCGCGGCGGCCGCGGCAGCGAACCGAGGATCTGCTCGGTGGCGCGGATGCCGTCGATCTCGGGCATCCGTACGTCCATGAGCACGACATCGGGAGCCAGGGAGCGCGCGACGGACACGGCCTCGGCTCCGGTCGCCGCCTCGCCCACCACCGTCATGTCCGGTTCGGCGTCGAGGATCACACGCAGGGCGGTGCGCACCATGCGCTCGTCGTCGGCGATGACGACGCGCAGCGGGGAGTCGTTCACCGGGCGCCGTCCGTCATGAGCGGCAGCCGGACCGCGAGCCGCCAGCGGTCGCCGTCGGGGCCGTTGCGGGGCCCGGCGCTCGCGTTGCCGCCGAGCAGCCGGGCCCGGTCCGCGATGCCCCGCAGACCGTGGCCGCCGCCGGGGCGGGTGCGGCCGGAGCCGGTGTCCGAAGGCAGGGGATTCTCCATCACGATCTCCAACTCATCGCCGTACGGGGTGATCCGCAGGTCGACCGGTGTTCCGGGTGCGTGCCGCAGTGCGTTGCCCAGGCCTTCCTGAACGATCCGGTACGCCTCGCGCGACACCAGGCCGGGCAGCGCCGCCGCCTCGATGCCGAGCGTCACGGTGACGGGGGTGCCCGTGGCCCGGGTGCGGTCCAGGAGCCCGGGAAGGTCGTCGGCGAGCGTGGGCGCCGGCGCCTTCGCGGACTCGTCGCCCTCGCGCAACAGGCCGAGCACGGCGTCGAGTTCACCGACCGTGCGCCGCGTGGTGTCCTCGATGGCGGTCAGGGCTTCCCGTACGAAGTCCGGGTCGCGGTCGAGCAGCCGGCGCGCGGCGCTCGCCTGCAGCGTCACGGCGCTCAGCGCATGGCCGACCGAGTCGTGCAGCTCGCGTGCGAGCCGGTTGCGTACGGCGAGTTCGGCGGCGCGCGCCTCGACGGCGGCCAGGCGGTCGGCGGGCGTGGGCCCGAGCAGTACGGGCGCACAGCGGGCGAGCAGCGCGCCCGCTGCCGTGGCGCAGGCCGCGAGGGCGAGCAGCATCGCGAGGCCGGCGAGCGGGCCGAGCGCGTACACCCAGGTCCGCTGGAGCGAGGCGGGCAGCCGCAGCCACTCCCGTACGCCCTCGACCGGCAGCAGCATCACGGCCACCGCGAACGGCGGCAGCGCCAGCATCGCCCCGCTCAGGATCCCGCCCACCCCGACATGCAGCGTGAACCAGGCCGCGGACCGCCGCCGCGCCGCCGGGCCACGGGCCGGTCCTTCGGCGAACTGAGCCCCCTCGACCCCGCACAGCGACCGCGCCATCGCCACGGACAGTGGCCGCATGAGCGGGAACAGACCCGCGACGGCGGCCAGGGGCAGCGCGAGGGCGTACGCCCCGAACTGGACGGCCACCGAACTGCTGGACAAAGTGGGGCCCCCGCCCATGAGCGGCAGCGCCACCAGAGCGGCCACCAGCCAGAACGGCATCAACAGGGCGCCGCCCAGGACCAGATGGACCCAGCGCAGGCGGGCCGTCCGGCCGAGCAGCGCCCCGGTGAGGGCTCGTACCGTCATACGAGGACGGAGGTGGAGCCGGTCGCGGCCGAGCGCGCGCGGAAGAACCGCACCGTGAGGGTCAGGACAAGGAGTCCGGCGATCATCTGCCCAGCGTAGGTCAGCAGCACCAGGCCGGTCGGCCGCTCCGCGATCTCCGTCGCGGTGAGCGAGGCGACCGCGAGCCAGGCGCCCCAGCAGCCGGTCGCACCCGAGCCGACCCAGGCGACGGCCAGCGGCACCGCGACCGGCAGCCGGGGGAACGTCCGGAAGGCGATGACCAGGGCGCCGGCGGCCGCGACCAGGGGGTACAGGGCGTGCAGCACGTCGAGGGCCGCGGTGTCGGCGGCGCGGTCGCGTACGAGGTCCGCGCTCAGGCCCGCCGTGGAGCCGAAGGCCCACATCAGATGGACGGCGGCGGGGAGCAGGGCGACGGCGGTGGCGCTCAGGGCGAGCAGGCGGGAGACGGGGAGGGCGACCTCTCCCACCGTGCCGTGCCACAGGTGACCCCACCGCTGCCGCGCATAGAGCACGAACAGGCCGCCGAGCGCGATCCCTTGGAGGATGAAGCCCCCGTACACCACCCCGAACACCCACTCGTCCAGGAACGGTTCGGACGCGGACGGCTTCTGCACACTCCCGCCGACCGCCTTGACCAGGAGCTGCACCGGGAACCCGGTCATGATCGGCGCGAGCAGCCCGCTCGCCACCCACACCGGCACAAGCAGCAGCCAGGCCCGCACCCGCAGTCCCCACGGCCGGGTGAGCAACAGGGCGAGGACGATCACACAGGCGTCCATCAGGACCGTGACCGTGTTGGCGACCACCATCGTGGTGCGGTGTTCGAGCAGCGAGCTGCCGTCGGGGATGCCGACGTGACTGCCGAGGATCCAGGCGACCTTGAGCGTCAGATACGGGAGGCAGGAGACGATCGCGAGAAGGCGCAGGATCCTGCGGGCGGGCGACAGGGTGGTCGGCCGGGCGAGCGACTGGACGAGCGGTGGTGTGGTCATGCCACCAAGGTCCCGCCCGCACCCGTGTCGCCACGTCCTGCGCACAGACGATCCGCCTCCGCCGCGCGGGGGAGACGGACCGCCTGGGGGTCTCACCCGCCGCAGGAGCGCGCGATCTTCCCGTCCTCGTCGATCTCGACCGGGAACCCGCGGCCGTCGTCGAGCGTCACCGTCCAGCCGTGGGTGAGCGTCGCGGACGAGGGGTTGTCGGCCAGCCAGAACTTCGGGGCGCGGGAGGAGCAGGTGCCGGCGGTCGCTCCTTGGCCGGAGCGGAGCTCGTCGGTCAGGAACTCCTGCGCGAGCTGTGCCCTGCGGGCCTCGCCGCCCCCGGACCCCGCCGCCACGAGTCCGCCGTAGAACCCGGCCATCGCGGGATCACCGCCCTTGCCGTGCCCGGCGACGGGCGTGCAGGTCACGTCCCTCACCCGCCCCGTGGCCGCGTCGAAGTCGAGGCGCGCGGACCGGCCCACCCGCTCGCTGCCCCGGTAGAGCGAGACCTCACCCGACGCGAGCACCCCGTCGGCCCGCTCGCCGCAGGTCACGCCGAGGGAGTCGGTGCCCCAGATCCGCTCGTACGCGGCCCGGTCGGCGAACAGCGCCGCCACGGCGGCCGGATCCACGGCGGCGCGGGTCGCCGGGTTCTGGTGGCGCAGGGCGGCCAGATACAGGCTGTGCAGTGTCTGTGCGGGATCGGTGGACCGGGTCGGTTCGACGTGCGTGGGCGGCTTCGTGGGGCGCTCAGGGACGCTCGGCGCGGTCGATGTCTGCGGTGGCGCGGCGACCCGGCCCGATCCGGTCTGGGCGACGAAGCCGGCCCCGAGGGTCACGGCCGCGACGGCCGCCGCCGTGGCCCATTGCAGCCGCCGCCGGCGCCGCCGCACGGTGGTGACGACCGTGTCCACGTCGTAGGTGTGCGGAGCTTCCTGCCGCGTACGGTCGTGCATGGCCGCGGCCAGCTCTTCCTCCAGGTCGAAGTGGGTCATGCCGCCCCTCCTGAACTCGCGCGCGCCGGCTGGGGATCGATGGTCGAGCGGAGCTTCGCGAGGCCCCGGGCCGCCTGGGACCGGACCGAGCTCGCCGAGATGTCCATCAGGCGGGCGATCTCCGCGTCGCTGAGGTCCTCGAAATACCGCAGCACCAGGACGGTCCGCATGCCGACCGGCAGGGTGCCCAGGACACGCATCAACTCGTCGCGGACATGGAGCCCCTTGTAGGGATCGGTGCCCCCGTACGGCTCGGCGCCGCGGCCGGTGCCGTCGCTCCCGATGCCTTCGTCCAGGGGGATCTCCGCGCGCCCGCGCAGCCTGCGCCAGCGGTCGTTGGCGAGATTCACCAGGATCCGGCGGGCATAGGCCTCCGGAGCGTCGGCGGAGCGCACCCGCCGCCAGTGGCGGCACACCTGTTCCAGCGTGGACTGCACCAGATCGTCGGCCAGATGACGCTCGCCGGTGAGCAGCAGCGCCGTGCGGAACAGCGCCGACGACCGTGCCTGCACGAAGGCCGTGAAGGCCGGCACGTCAGCCGCCCGCATGCGCGGGCCCCGGCTCGTATCTCTTCCCCATGTTCGCCGCCCCCTTACGAAGCCGCCTTGGCTTCCTGCCCTACCTGACGTGCCGAGGGGCCGATCTGCTGCACGCGAAGGACGGGAGTTTGCAGGGGACTTGATGCACTCCGGCCGCAGGGCATCTACGCGAGCTGCAGGACGACCTCGTCGACCTCGGCGTCCCGCGCCGCGGCGAACCCCGAATCGTGCCCCGTCACCTCGAAGCCGCACTTCTCCAGGACCCGGACCGAGCCCGTGTTGTCCGCCGCTGCACGGGCGTGCAGCGGGCGCTCGGGCACCTCGGCGATCAGCAGGCGCAGGGCCGCCGTGGCCACCCCGCGGCCCCAGTACGCGCGGTCGATCCAGTACGTGACCTCGAGTTCGCCCGGCTCGCCGAACACCGCGGCGCTGCCCACCACATCGCCGTCGAGCAGCACCGCACGGACGTGGTACTGCGCACAGATCCGCTCCCAGTGGGCCTGGAACAGATCCCAGTCCGCCGACTTCGGCGAGACGAACGCGGCCGTGCGCATCGACTCCGGATCGTTCATCTGCCGGAAGAACACCGGCAGATCGCTCGGGTGGACCGGGCGCAGGGAGACGTCCTGCGAGGGCTGGGGCAGGTGGTCGAACATCAGAGCCTCCGGGTCGCGAGCGTCAGGCGGTCCCGCGCGTCGAACAGCGCGTCCTTGATCATCTGTTCATGCGCGGGCGTGAGCCGGGCGACCGGCACCGAGCAGCTGATCGCGTCCCGGGCCGGGGTGCGGTAGGGGATCGCGACACCGAAGCAGCGCAGTCCCAGGGTGTTCTCCTCGCGGTCCACCGCGATGCCCTGTTCGCGGATCTGGTGCAGCTCCTCGATCAGCTGCTCGCGGTCCGTGATCGTGTGCTCGGTCAGCGGCGCGAGGGTCTCCGGGAGCATCTTGCGCACCTGCTCGTCGGTGTGGGTGGCGAGCAGCGCCTTGCCGAGCGAGGTGGAGTGCGCGGGCAGCCGGCGTCCCACGCGCGTGAACGGGCGCAGATAGTGCTGGGACTGACGCGTGGCCAGGTACACCACGTTGACGCCGTCGAGGCGTGCCAGGTGGATGGTCTCCGTGGTGTCGTCGGAGAGCCGGTCGAGCGTGGGGCGGGCCGCGGCCACCACCTCGTCGCCGTCGATGTACGACGTGCCCACGAGCAGGGCGCGGACGCCGATGCCGTAGCGCGTCCCCGTGGCGTCCGTCTCGACCCAGCCGAGCTCCACCAGCGTGCGCAGCAGCATGTAGAGACTGGACTTGGGGTACCCGACGGCCTCCTGGACCGCCGCCAGCGAGTGCATACCTGGCCTGCCCGCGAAGTATTCGAGCAATTCCACGGTCCGCACAGCGGACTTGACCTGCGCACCACCGCCGGTGTCGGCTGCAGACATCGCCCTTGACCCCTTCGTTCGCCTACGCATAGCCTCCGAAGCGATTCACATTCGGAGACAGCGTTCAGCATATCGAACAGCCCTGGTGAGCGGCAGGCTTCTGCGCAAAGAAACCCACCGCTCTCGACATCTGGAAGGACCGGCCGTGGCAGCAGCACAAGTCTGGAGCGTCGACCCCCGTACCGGGAAGCCGCGTGAGCAGGTTGCGGTCGAGGCCACAGCTCAGGAGATCGACCGCGTCGTGCGCGCGGCCCATTCCGTACGGGAGACGCTGGCCGACCGCACCGTACGCGCGGCGTTCCTGCGCACCGCCGCCGATCTGCTCGACGAGGCCGCCGCCCATGTCGTCGAGGCCGCCGACGCCGAGACCGCGCTCGGCCCCGGCCGTCTCAACGGCGAGCTCGCCCGCACCAGTTTCCAGCTGCGCTCCTTCGCCGGCCTCGTCGACGAGGGCGCGTTCCTGGACATCGTCATCAACCACGCCGACGACACCCGCACCCCGCCGTGGCCGGACCTGCGCCGCTACAAGGTGCCGCTGGGCGTCGTCGCCGTCTACGCCGCCTCCAACTTCCCGCTCGCCTTCTCCGTCCCCGGCGGCGACACCGCGAGCGCGCTCGCCGCGGGCTGCCCCGTGGTCGTCAAGGCGCACCCGGACCACCCGGCCACCTCCGAGATCTGCGCCTCGGTGCTGCGCCGCGCGGCCGCACAGTGCGGACTGCCGGAGGACGTCGTGCAGGTGGTGCACGGCTTCGAGGCCGGCGTCGAGCTCATCAAGCACCCGCTGATCTCCGCGGCCGGCTTCACCGGTTCGATCCGCGGCGGCCGCGCCCTCTTCGACGCGGCGGCTGCCCGGCCGCACCCGATCCCGTTCCACGGCGAGCTCGGCTCGCTCAACCCGGTGGTCGTCACCGAGGCCGCCGCCATCGAGCGCGGTGAGCAGCTCGGCGCGGGGCTCGCGGGCTCGATGACCATGGGCGTCGGCCAGTTCTGCACCAAGCCGGGCTTCGTGCTCGTGCCGGCCGGCGCGAACGGCGACACCCTCCTCAAGGAGCTGACGCACGGCGTCAGCGAGGTCGACGCCGGGGTGCTGCTCGACCACCGGATGCGCGACGCGTTCATCGCGGGCGTCGCCGAGCGCGCCGCCTTGGAGGGCGTCGAGGCACCGGTCACGCCGGGTGCGGGCGGTGAGCACAGCGTCGGCGCGGGCTTCCTGACCGTGGACGCCGCACGCCTGGTCGAGCCGGGTGCGCACGACATCCTCCTGGAGGAGTGCTTCGGCCCGGTCACCGTCGTCGCCCGCTACGACGACGAGGCCGAGATCTCCGCCGTACTGTCGCGCCTGCCCGGCAACCTGACCGCGACCCTGCACCTGTCCGACGCGGAGACCGAGGACCCCGAGGGCCGTGGCGCCGCGCTGCTCGCCGAGCTCACCGCGCTCGCCGGACGCGTCCTCGTCGGCGGCTGGCCCACCGGTGTCGCCGTCGCCCCGGCCCAGCAGCACGGCGGCCCCTACCCGGCCACCACCTCCACCTCGACCTCCGTGGGCGGCTCGGCCATCGAGCGCTGGCTGCGCCCGGTGGCGTACCAGACCACGCCCGAGGCCCTGCTCCCGCCGGAGCTGCGCGACGCCAACCCCCTTGGTCTGCCGCGCCAGGTGGACGGGCGGCGCGAGGGCGGTGTACCGGCCTGATGGTCAGGGTCGGTTGAAGGTGGAGTGGGTCCCGATGCGGCGCCACACGACGTGCGGCTCACCGTCCGTGACGGACGGGCCGTAGTGGAACGTGGCACGTCCGTCCGGGGCCCACGACATCTCCCAGACGTCGTCGTATCCCTGCATCTTCTTGACGCGCAGGCCGCGACGGAAGCCGGTGCCCGCCCGTAGATCGGCGACGAACTGGGCAATGGCCACCAGGAACGCGACCTTCTGCTCGGCCGTCAGGCCCTTCCAGTCGCGCAGGAAGTGGCGGAGCGTCTCATACGTCGGCACGCTTCTCGATCTCCCCCAGATCGAGGCCGGCGTCGTCGGCCAGCGAGCGCAGCAGGGCGGAACCGTCCTCGTGGACCTCTCCCCGTTCGCTCTCGGACAGCGACTCCTCCACCTCGCGCTCCTTCGCCTGCCACTCCGGCGACCAGAACCACGCCTGGTCGTCCGGCACGACAGAGGCCGGCGTCAGGATGATGCGGCCGTCTTCGACAGCGACGACCAGCTGATCGCCCTCACGGAGGTCGAGCTGATCCCTTATGTCCTGCGGGATGGTGATGACGCCCTTCTTGCGCAAGGGCGTCGCTACGAGGTGCGGCCTACGGCGGCGCTTCACGGCAGTCATGCCGACAGTCTACCTGGCAGAAAGTCTGCCTAACCGTCGACGCGGGCGCTGCGCAGCAACGCCGTCGCCGTGGCCGTCGCCGCGAGGAACGCCGCCGCGATCAGGACGCTCGCGTGCAGGCCCGGCACGAACGTGCCCGAGATCAGCACCCCGAACCCGGCCACGCTCAGCGCACCCGCCACCTGGCGGGCGGAGTTGAGCACGCCCGCCGCGAGGCCCGCACGCTCGGCCGGTACCGCGTCCAGGATCGCGGCCGTCAGGGGCGGCACGGTCAGTGCGGAGCCGATGGCCAGCGGCATCATGATCAGCGACAGGAACGCCGTCGAGCTGTCCTCGCCCACGAACAGCAGCAGCAACAGGCCCAGCACCGCGAGCGGCTGGCCGATCAGCATCGGCAGCCGGGGCCCGTAGCGCCCCGCGAGCTTGCCCGCGACGATGTTGGACGCCGCGATCAGCGCCGTCATCGGCAGGAACATCAGCCCCGCGGTCAGCGCCGAACGCCCCTGCACCTGCTGGAAGAAGAGGCTGAAGACGAACACGATCCCGTAGAACGCGACACTCACCGCCGCGCCCGTCGCCACCATCACGGCGACCGTGCGGTCGCGGAACAGTCCGAGCGGCACGACCGGATGCTCCTGCCGCCGCTCGACCCGCACGAACACCACCGCGGCGAGCACGGCCACCACCGCGGCGGCCACCCCGACCGTGCCGCGCTCGATCAGCGCGAAGGCCACCGCGGTCAGCGCCACCGTCGCGCTGATCTGCCCGGGCAGATCGAGCGGCGTACGGCGGCGCTCGAAGCGCGGCGCGCGCAGCAGCAGGGCGAGTGCGAGCAGCCCGAACGGCACGTTGATGAAGAAGATCCCGCGCCAGTCCCAGGCCGTGGTCAGGGCGCCGCCCGCCACCGGCCCGAACGCGGTGGCCGCCGAACCGCCCGCCGCCCAGGCCGCGACAGCACGGGCCCGCCGTACCGGATCGGGGAAGGCCCGCCGTACCAGCGCGAGCGAGGCCGGAAGCACGATCGCGGCGCCGATGCCCTGCAGCACCCGCGCGCCGGTCAGGGTCGCGAGGTCCGGGGCCAGACCGCAGGCCACGGACGCCGCCGTGAACAGTGCGACACCGATCCCGTACGCCTTCGTCGCCCCGATCCGGTCCGCGAACGCGCCGGTCGAGAGCATCAGGGCGGCGAGCGCCAGGGTGTACGAGTCCACCACCCACTGCAGCCCGGTCATGCCGGCGCCCAGCGAGTCGGCCATCGACGGCAGGGCCACATTGACCACGGACACGTCGAGGGTGATCAGGAAGAAGCCGAGCAGGGCGGCGAGCAGAGTGAGCGCGGGGGAGTGGGCGCGCTCCGGGCTTGCTGCGGTGGGCAGTTGGGCCCCGGTCCGGGCCTTGTGGTCTGCGGTCTGAAGAGCCATGCCTCTACCTTGGCGATCTCCCACGGCGTACAGTAGTGGCCTGATTGCCATGCATCCGGAGGTTCTGGCCATGACGCTCTCCCGGACCGGCCGGCGGCCGCACCGCATCGTCGTGATCGCGCCCTCACCTGTGTCGATGTTCAATCTGGCGATCCCCGAGATGCTCTTCGAGAAGGTCGAGATCGACGGCCTTCCCGGATACGAGGTGGTGGTCTGCACACCGGAGCCGGGACCGATCACCACCACCGGCGGCCTCACCCTGGAGGTGCCGCGCGGCCTGGAGGCCCTGGACGGCGCGGACACCGTCCTGATCGCAGGGACCGGCCACCGCTATCTGCCCGATCCCCGTACGGTCGAGGCGGTCCGCGAGGTCGCGGCCGCAGGGCTCAGGGTCGCGTCGATCTGCAGCGGCGCCTTCGTTCTCGCCGAGGCCGGACTGCTCGAAGGCCGCTCGGCCACCACGTACTGGCAGCTCACCCAGGAGCTGCGGGAGCGCTATCCCGCGCTCGACGTGCAGGGCGATGTGCTCTACGTACAGGACGGCCAGGTCATGACCTCCTCCGGCTACGCGGCCGGGATCGACCTGTGCCTGCACATGATCCGTACCGACTACGGGGCGGCCGCGGCCAACACCGTCGCCCGTCTCGCGCTCGTGGCCCCGGTGCGGCCGGGCGGCCAGACCCAGTTCACGCAGACCCCGTTGCCGCCCGAGCGCGGCACCGCCTGCGCGGACACCCGCGGCTGGGCGATGCGGCGGCTCGACCAGCCGCTGACCCTGACCGATCTGGCCCGGCACGCGGGCGTCAGCGTGCGCACGCTCACCCGGCGCTTCCACGCCGAGTCGGGGGTCAGTCCGCTCCAGTGGCTGCTGCACCAGCGCATCGAGCGCGCGAAGGAGCTCCTGGAGACGACCGCGCTGCCCATGGACCAGGTGGCCCGCGCCTGCGGCCTGGGCACGGCGGACTCCCTGCGCCAGCACGTCGTACGGCGGACGGGCCTGACGCCGAGCGCGTACCGGGCCCAGTTCAGCCGGCTCGGGGCGGCGTGACCCACGTCGCCGCGGCCCGGGAATGAACCCATCCGGTTCAACGTTCACCTAACCACCTGAGCAGTCCCTGACCTGGAGAAACAGCATGCGCGTGGAGATTTGGTCGGATATCGCTTGTCCCTGGTGCTACATCGGGAAGAAGCGCTTCGAGGACGGTCTGGCCGCCTTCGCGCACCGCGACGACGTCGAGATCGTGCACCGTTCCTTCGAGCTCGACCCCAACCGGGCCAAGGGCGAGACCACCCCGGTGATCGACATGATCGCGAAGAAGTACGGCCGCAGCCTCGACGAGGCCCGCGCCATGGAGGAGCACGTGGCCTCCAACGCGCATGCCGAGGGCCTCGCCTACCGCACCGACGGCCGCCTCTACGGCAACACCTTCGACATCCACCGCCTCCTGCACCTCGCGAAGGCCCGCGGCAGGCAGGACGAGCTGCTCGCACTCGCCTACCGCGCCAACTTCTCCGAGGAGCGCTCCGTCTACGACCCCGAGGTGCTCGTGACGCTCGCCGTCGAGGCAGGACTCGACGAGACCGAGGCGCGCGAGGTGCTCGCCGACGAGAACGCCTACGCCGACGACGTCCGCGCCGACGAGCGCGAGGCCGCCGAACTGGGCGCCACCGGCGTGCCGTTCTTCGTCCTCGACCGCAAGTACGGGGTCTCCGGCGGCCAGCCCGCCGAGGTGTTCACGCAGGCGCTGCAGCAGGCCTGGGGCGAGCGCTCCCCGCTCAAGGTCATCGACCAGGGCGAGGCGGAGGCGTGCGGCCCGGACGGATGCGCGGTGCCGCAGGCCTGAGTCCGGTGAGCGATACGGGGCGCCGCGCACAGCAGTTGCGCGGCGCCCCGTACCTGTCTCCGGCGACGTATGCGCAGTTCAGACGGCACGTATAAGCAGCGCTAAGACGGACCGTGCACATCTGCGCAATGGACGGGGAGTTGGCCGCGTACGAGCATGGCAGTCATGGACACCATGGAACGCCTGGGAGGCGACGCCTTCGCGCCGCAGTCGACATATCTCAACACGGCGAGCACGGGACTGATCCCGGCCGCGGGGGTTGCCGCGATGCACGAAGGCGTCCTTGCCACCGCGGCCGGGCGCCCGCTCGACCACTTCCGCGATGTGGAGGCCGCGCGGGCCGCGTTCGCGCGGCTCGCCGGCGTCCCCGCGCGGCAGGTCGCCACCGGCGCCTCCGTCGCGGTCTACGCCGGGCTGATCGCGGCCTCGCTGCCCGAGGGAGCCGAAGTCCTCGTCGCCGAGGACGACTTCAGCTCCCTCGTGAACCCCTTCCACGGCCGCCCCGGCCTCAAGGTGCGCACGGTCGCCCTGGAGGACCTGGCGGACAGCGTCCGGCCGGGCACGGATCTGGTGGCGTTCAGCCATGTCCAGTCCGCCGACGGTCGGATCGCCGCCGTCGACGCGATCCGGGCGGCCGCGGACGCGCACGACGCCCGTATCCTCGTCGACGCCTCGCAGTCCGCCGGCTGGCTGCCGCTGCCGCGCGCCGACTTCCTCGTGGCCGTCGGCTTCAAGTGGCTGATGGGCCCGCGCGGGATCGCCTACCTCGTCGTGCCCGAGGACCTCGGCGGCCTGACCCCGCTGCTCGCCGGCTGGGTGGCGGGCGAGAAGCCCTGGGACAGCTGCTACGGCCCGGTCACCGAACTCGCCCACTCCGCAAGGCGGTTCGACATCAGCCCGAGCCTCTACTCGTACGCGGGATCCCTGGCCGGCCTCGAACTGATCGAGGACCTCGGCATCCCCGCGATCCAGGCCCACAACGCCGCACTCGCCGACCGCTTCTGCGCGGGCCTGGCCGCGCTCGGCCAGGCGCCGGTCGTGGCGCCAGGGTCTGCCATCGTCTCCGTGCCGGGCCTCGGCGCCCGCCAGCCGCAGCTCAGCGCCGCCGGCGTCGAACTCTCCGACCGCGCGGGCAACTTGAGGGCCTCCTTCCACCTCTACAACTCCCACGAGGACGTCGACCGGCTTCTGGAGGGCCTCGCCTAGACGTTCCCCGCCGCACCCTGGCGCCAGGCCCGCAAGGGCGCTACGAAGGCGGGGAGGAGGCGGTGCCGGTGGAGACCGAACAGGCGCCGACCGACGCCGAGTTGCACCGGCGTCTGGTGTACGGGGACGAGTCCGCCCTCGCCGCGGCGTACGACGCCTACGGCGGACTCGTCAGACGGATCGCCCTGCGTGTGACGCATGCGCCGGGCGCCGCCGACGACGTGGCCCAGGAGGTGTTCGCGCATCTGTGGTCCCGTCCGTACACCTACGATCCCCAGCGCGGCACCCTGCGCACCTGGCTGTCGATGCTGGCCCACCGCCGCTCCGTCGACTGGGTGCGGGCCGAGGAACGGCACCGCAAGGCCGCCCACACCGACGAGGCGGCGCTGCACGCGATCCCCGCGCCGGGCCCCGGGCCCGACGAGGCGGTCGTCGACATGGAGCGGGCGCTGCTGCTGCACTCCGCGCTCGCCGAACTCCCGCTGCCGCAGCGCCAGGCCGTGCATCTGGCGTATTTCGCCGGGCACAGCTACCGCCAGGTGGCCGCCGAGCTCGGCATCCCCGAAGGCACCGCGAAGACCCGGCTGCGCACCGCGCTGCGCCGGCTCGCCGCGAGTCTCGCCGAACCGCCGGATCCGGCAGTGGAGCGGGGTGCGTGATGCGCCGGGCAGGGGAGTGGGGTGCGTGAGATGGGCCGGGAAAGAGAAGGGCACATGATGGGTTCGGACCACGAAGGCGTACGGGACCTCCTCGGCGCATGGGCTCTCGGGGCGGTGCCGCCCGCCGACGAACCACGCCTGCTCGGCCATCTCGCCGAGTGCGAATGGTGCGCCGACGAGGCGGAGCGGCTGCGCGACACCGTACGGCTGCTCGACGGCGGTGACGCCGCGCTCGCCTACGAGCGCATCGACCGCGCGGCCACCGGTGAGACGGCCGTGCACGAGGACGGCGGTCAGGAGGTACGGGGACGCCTGCTCGCCTCCGTACTGGCGAGGCGTCCCGCCGCACCGAGCGTGGCCGGCCACGCCGCGCCGTATGCCGCGGCGGTGGCCGGACTCCAGGCGCTCCTGCGGGAGTTGGGGGACAGGGGCCCGTGGAGCACCCCGGTCGTGCACGACTGGGACGTGCACGCCACGGTCGCGCATCTCCTCGCCGCGGACGAATCCCTGGCCCTGCGGCTCGGCCACCGTGCGCGCACACCGCTCGGCGAACAGCCCCAGGACGTGTCCTGGCGCACCATCTGGGCGAACCGCACGGACGAGGTGATCGCGTACGAGCGGGCGCACAGCCCCGCGCAGACCGTGGCGTCCTGGCGGGAGCAGTCCGCCGCGCTGCTCGCGGATCCGCACGCCACCGACACCGAACTCGCCGCGCAGGCGACGACCTTGCTCGGGGTCCGGCTGCCGATCGCCGACCACTATGTGGTGCGCGGCTTCGAGACCTGGATCCACACGGACGACATCGGCCGCGCGCTGGGCCGCCCGGTGCCCGTCCCGCCCGATCCGCTCCTGTGGCGGATGGTCCGGCTCGGCGTGCGCATCCTCGACCTCGCGCTCGCCGAGGACTCCGTACCCGTCCTGCTCACGGTGGCCGGACACGGCTCCGAGGGGGAGTGGGTGCTCGGCGGCGAGCACGATCCGGTGGCGGCCGAACTCGTCCTCGACCCCGTCGGCTTCTGCCTGCTCCTGGCCGGCCGCTACGACCCGGCCGAGGTCCCGCGCGGCCTCGCCGGAGACGGCCGGGCGGCACGCTCCGTACTGGAACGTGCCGCCCGGATCGCCTGGCTGTGAGCCCTGCTGGACCTGTGAGCCCTGCTTGAGCTTCGAGCCCTACCTCACCGGCGTGAAGTCCCGCGCCCCGATGAACTCCGGCCGCCGGATCGGAGCCGCGAAGGGCTCCTCCGCCGCGTTGTCCACGCTGTTGAACACGATGAAGACGTTCGAGCGCGGGTACGGCGTGATGTTGTCGCCCGAGCCGTGCATCGCGTTGCAGTCGAACCACGTCGCCGAGCCGGCCTTGCCCGTGAAGAGACGGATCCCGTGCCGGTCCGCCATCCGCGTCAGCGCCTCGTCGGACGGCGTGCCCGCGTCCTGCATCTGCAGCGACTTCTTGTAGTTGTCCTTCGGCGTCTCACCGGCGCACCCCAGGAACAGCTTGTGCGAGCCCGGCATGATCATGAGCCCGCCGTTGGTGTCGTAGTTCTCGGTCAGCGCGATCGAGACCGACACGGTCCGCATGTTCGGCAGACCGTCCTCCGCGTGCCAGGTCTCGAAGTCCGAGTGCCAGTAGAACCCGCTGGCACCGAAGCCCGGCTTCACGTTGATCCGCGACTGGTGGACGTACACGTCCGAGCCGAGGATCTGCCGCGCCCGCCCGACCACGCGCTCGTCCCGCACCAGGCGCGCGAACACCTCGCTGATCTTGTGCACCTCGAAGACCGAGCGGATCGACCCCGACTTCGGCTCGACGATCGAGCGCTCGTCGGCGCGCATCGCCGGATCGGCGATCAGACGCTCCAACTCACCCGCGTACAGGCCCACTTCCTCCGGCGTGATCAGCTGCTCGATCGTGTGGAACCCGTCCCGCTCGAACTCCCCGAGCTCCGACGGCGCCATCGGCCCCGGCGCCCCCGGCGCGGACCACACGACGGGGTCCTTCCGCTCGGTGATCACCTCGGTCGCGGCGCGAGTCGGATACAGGTCGGTGCGTTCGGGTGCGGTGGTCATGGTGGTGCCTTCCTCTCCTTACGTACGGTCCTGGGGTGCCAGGTTGTGTCAGACCGGGTCGGGCTCCGTGAGCAGCGGGTAGACCCCGTTCTCGTCGTGGTCCTCGCGGCCGGTGACCGGCGGGTTGAAGACGCACAGGCAGCGGAAGTCCTTCTTGATCCGCATGGTGTGCCTCTCGTGCCCGTCGAGCAGGTACATCACGCCCGGCGTGATGGTGTGCTTCTCGCCGGTCTCGTCATTGGTCAGCTCGGCCTCGCCCTCGACGCAGACGACGGCCTCGATGTGGTTCGCGTACCACATGGACGTGGTCGTACCGGCGTACAGCACGGTCTCGTGCAGGGAGAAGCCCACGCGCTCCTTGGCGAGCACGATGCGCTTGGACTCCCAGGTTCCGGACGCGGCCTTCACGTGCCGGTCGGTGCCTTCGATCTCCTGGAACGAGCGGACGATCACGGTGAGTTGCTTCCTTCTCTGTTGCGTGTACGGGTGGTCTGCTGGGCCCGGATCAGGCCTTCGGGCCGTCGGTCAGACCGTCTCGCGGATCGCGCGGGCCAGGATGCGCAGGCCCTCGTCCAGCTCCTCCGGGGAGATGGTGAGCGCCGGGAGCAGCTTGACGACCTCGCTCTCCGGACCCGAGGTCTCCACCAGGAGGCCCAGGTCGAACGCGCGGCGGGCGATCTTCGTTGCGTGCTCCGGGTCGGTCATCTCCAGGCCCCACACCAGGCCGCGGCCGCGGTACTCCCGCGTGGCCTCGGGGTGTTCGGCGCGGATCGCGACCATGGCCTGCTCGATCTGCTCGCCGCGGGCGATGGTCTGCTTCTCCATCTGGCCGTCGGCCCAGTACGCGTTGAGCGCGGCGGCGGCGGTGACGAAGGCCGGGTTGTTGCCGCGGAAGGTGCCGTTGTGCTCGCCCGGCTCCCACACGTCGAGCTCCGGCTTGAACAGGCAGAGCGACATGGGAAGTCCGTAACCGCTGATGGACTTCGAGACCGTGACGATGTCCGGCACGATGCCGGCCTCCTCGAAGGAGAAGAAGCCGCCGGTGCGGCCGCAGCCCATCTGGATGTCGTCGACGATCAGGAGCATGTCCCAGCGCTTGCAGACATCGGCGAGCTTGCGCAGCCACTCGGTGCGCGCGACGTTGATGCCGCCCTCGCCCTGCACGGTCTCGACGATCACCGCGGCGGGCTGGTTCAGGCCCGAGCCGGAGTCCTCCAGGAGCCGCTCGAACCAGATGAAGTCGGGGGTACGCCCGTCGAGGTAGTTGTCGAACGGCATCGGGGTGCCGTGCACCAGCGGGATGCCGGCGCCGGCCCGCTTGAAGGCGTTGCCGGTCACGGCCAGCGAGCCGAGCGACATGCCGTGGAAGGCGTTCGTGAACGACACGATCGACTCACGGCCCTTGACCTTGCGGGCCAGCTTCAGCGCGGACTCCACCGCGTTGGTGCCCGTCGGGCCCGGGAACATGACCTTGTACGGCAGATCGCGCGGCCGCAGGATCGTCTCCTGGAAGGTCTCCAGGAAGGCGCGCTTGGCCGAGGTCGACATGTCGAGGCCGTGGACGACGCCGTCGCGCTCCAGGTAGTCGATCAGGGCGCGTTTGAGCACCGGGTTGTTGTGCCCGTAGTTGAGTGACCCGGCTCCCGCGAAGAAGTCGAGGTACTCATGGCCGTCCTCGTCGTACATCTTGCTGCCCTGGGCGCGGTCGAAGACGGTGGGCCAGCCACGGCAGTAGCTGCGCACCTCCGACTCGAGGGTCTCGAACACGCTGAGGTCGGGCTGGGTGATGGTCACAGGGACTCCTTGGTCGTCAGCGTCGTCAGGGGGCTGATGCGGTAGAGCACTTCTGGGTCGTGGGCGCTGCCGTCGGGGAACTCCTCGGCGCTGAACAGCACTTCGCGTTCGACCCCGGCGCCATGGCGCTCGGCGAACGAGGTGAACAGGCGCTCGGAGGCGGTGTTCCCGGGCGTGATCGTGGTTTCGACGGAGGTCACGTCGTATACGTCGACGACGCGGCGCACGAGACCGTCGAGCAGCGTCGCGGCGAGCCCGCGCCCGCGGTGGGCCGCGTCCACGGCCACCTGCCACACCAGCAGGGTGCGGGGGCGTTCGGGCCGTATGTACGCGGTGATGAAGCCGATCGGTTCCCCCTGCTCGTCCCGCGCCACCACCGACGTGCCGGAGAAGTCACGGCACCAGAGCAGATAGCTGTACGACGAGTTCAGATCGAGCGTCTTCGAGTCACGGGCGATACGCCACAGTGCTGCCCCGTCCTTCACGCCGGGGCTGTCGAGCCGGAGTTTTTGAATAGGCACAGCCTGTGCAGTGGTCATGCGGATTGAATTTACCGACCGGAAATCAAAATCGCATGGGCCTGAGGGGTTACATCAGACGGCGTCATCTGTTATCCCGCGCGGGCGAGCCTTCAGTGAAATGCCCGAGTTTGTGCGGCAAATAAGGCGCAAATCGGCCGGCGTGTGGGGTCCGTCACAGGCTCGAAGTGTTCGCAAAATCTTCGCGTTTAGGCCCCGGGAAAGCGGGCAGAAGCAAAACGGGAAGCTGCACGTAAATGCGCTTCCCGTTTTAACGAATTCTTATTGAATTAGAGGTGCATGAAAAGGGTTGATGCTGCCGGATTTCAGGAACCGGACACCTTGCGGAGCGCATCACCGAGCGCGGCCAGCGCGCGCTCCACTACGTCGGCGCGGGCGTCGGGGCCGTAGTGGTTGACGCGGATCATCTCCTGCGCGAGCGCGCCGCCGCCGGCCGCGACCGGCAGGGAAGGGTCGGCGGCCAGCGCCGCGGCGACGACGGCGGAGGCGTCGACGCCCTCGGGCGTCCGCAGAGTGGTGGCCACCGGAGCGGCGTCCTTCTCGTCGTGCACATACGGCGCGAGCCCCGCGGCGGCGGCACCCTCGCGCGTGGCACGGGCGGCTTCGGCGTGCCGGGCCATCAGGGCGTCGAGACCCTCGTCCTCGATCCGGTCCACGCACGCACCGAGCGCCAGCATCTCCAGCTGCGCGGGCGCGTGCAGCAGGGCCTTGCGGCCGCCGTCGACCCAGCGCTCCTTCCAGTCGAGCAGCGAGAGGTACGAGCGGCGCGGTGCGCGCGGGTTGTCCGCGAACCGCTTCCAGGCCCGCTCGCTCACCGACACCGCGGACACGCCCGCGGGACCGCCCATGGCCTTCTGCGCACCGATGACGCACAGGTCCACGCCCCACGCGTCGGGCAGCAGCGGCTCGGCGCCCACCGACGCGACCGCGTCCAGGTAGAAGAGCGCGCCGTGCTCGCGTACGACCGCGCCGATCTCCTCGACCGGGTTGGTGTTGCCGGTCGCGGCCTCCGCGTGCACGAGCGAGACGAAGTCGATGTCGGGACGCGCGGCCAGGGCCTCGCGGATCTGCCCGGCGGTCACGGCCGTGTGGAAGGGGACCGCGAGGTCGATCACCTCGGCGCCGCAGTCGCGCAGCCAGTTGCCGAAGGTCTGTCCGTACGGGCCCGTGATCACGTTCAGGGCCACGGTGCCGGGCTGTGCGGCCGAGCGGATGCAGGCCTCCAGGGGCAGCAGCGCCTCGCCCTGCATGATCACCACGTCCTGCTCGGTGCGCAGCAGCCGCGCCACCTTGTCCTCGACCGCGGCGAACTCGGCGGCGCTCATCGGGGGCAGATCGAGGAAGGGGTGCGGTTCGCGCGTCATGGTCGTGCTCTCTTCGGTCCGGCGCAGTAGGTGGCGCATGCACGGGCATGCGTGTCCGAGCGTACCGAGTGCCCTCTACGCTGCCGTACATGAGCGATCAGTCGACGGTGCTGCGGGTCAAGGGGCGGGTGCTCGTCGGGCCCCAGGACGTACGGGACGAGCTGTGGGTGGTCGGCGGGCGGATCTCGTACGAGGCGCCGGCCGGGGCGCGGGACGTGACGACCGTCGAGGGCTGGGCGCTGCCCGGTCTGGTCGACGCGCACTGCCACGTCGGACTCGACGCGCACGGGCCCGTGCCGGACGAGGTGGCCGAGAAGCAGGCGCTCACCGACCGGGACGCGGGAACCCTGCTCATCCGCGACGCCGGCTCGCCCTCCGACACCCGCTGGATCGACGACCGCGCGGACCTGCCGAAGATCATCAGGGCCGGGCGGCACATCGCCCGCACCCGCCGCTACATCCGTAACTTCGCGCACGAGATCGAGCCGGAACAGCTCGTGGAGTACGTCGCCCAGGAGGCGCGGCGCGGCGACGGCTGGGTCAAGCTCGTCGGCGACTGGCTCGACCGCTCCTCGGGCGACCTCGGCGCCTGCTGGCCCGCTGCCGCGGTCCGCGACGCGATCGCCGAGGCGCACCGGCTCGGCGCGCGGGTCACCGCGCACTGCTTCGCCGAGGACTCCCTGGTGGACCTCGTCGAGGCGGGCATCGACTGCATCGAGCACGCGACCGGCCTGACCGAGGAGACCATCCCACTGTTCGCCGAGCGGGGTGTGGCCATCGTGCCGACGCTCGTGAACATCGCGACGTTCCCGCGCCTCGCCGAGCAGGGGGACGCCAAGTTCCCCATCTGGGCGGACCACATGCGGCGCCTGTACGAGCGCCGCTACGACACGGTGCGCTCCGCGTACGACGCGGGCGTCCCCGTGTTCGTCGGCACCGACGCGGGCGGGGCGCTCGCGCACGGTCTGGCGGGTGCGGAGGTCGGCGAGCTCGTGACCGCGGGCATCCCCGCGGTCGAGGCCGTGTCGGCGGCGACCTGGCGGGCGCGCGAGTGGCTCGGCAGGCCCGGCCTGGAGGAGGGCGCCCCCGCGGACCTGGTGGTCTACGAGGCGGATCCGCGGGCGGACGTACGGGTGTTGGGGGCGCCGCGCAGGGTGGTGGTGAATGGGGTGGTGGTGGGCTGAGGGTGTGGCGACGGGCCGGCGGGTCGTCGGTTCAGGTGGTGCCGTCGGGCCGGCCGCTCGTGGGTTCAGGTGGTGGCGACGGGTCGGCCGGTCGTGGGCTGAGCGGGTGCCGTCGCGTGGTGCGGGTCAGCTCGCGGCGGTGAACGCGCCCGCCGACAGGAGCGGCACCGTGCGAGAGACGTCGCGCTCGACCGCGACGTCCACGTCCTGCGGGAACCCGTACGCGACGAGCTCACGCCCCGAAGCCCCGGCGCGCACCGCCGCCTCGACGTCCTGCGTACCGTCGAAGACGGCCCGCGCGCCCGCCGCCTCCGGCGACAGCTCGCCCGGCGCACCGAGCGCCGCGATCACCGCCCCCGCGCCGAGCAGGTCCTCGATGGCCGGCCGCAGCGCACCGTCCGGCCATTGCTCACCGGAGGCGATCACACCCACGGGGCGCGCGGACGTGCCGTATCCCGCGCCGGTCAGCCAACTGCCCACCGCCGAGGCGTTCCTGAGGCACGCGGCCACCACCGCCACCCCGTCCGGCGCGGCGGCCGCGATGGTCGAGCCGTTCGGCGAGGGCAGCACCAGCCGGGGCGGCAGCTCCGCACCGCGCAGGCTCGCGGGCGAGAGCGACCAGGGGTGTGCGGCGCTCACCGCGCGCCGCCCCACCGCGAGCGCCGCGCCCTGCTCCTTCGCGTACGCGGCCGCCGAGTCGTCGCGCCAGGGGTACGGCAGTACCTGCGCACCGGCCGCGACCGCGACATCGACCGACGTCGTGAACGACAGCACATCGACCACCACCAGACAGGCCACCGAGGAGCCGAGCTGCCGGGCCCCCGCGGGACCCCACTCGAACCGCACCCCGTGACCGCCCTGCCCCGCCCATGTCTCACTTGTCGCGACCATGACGCCGATCATGCCTCAGGTTGACGCACCGTAACCAACGGCAGAGCACGGTCGTTTGCTTGAATCGGCGTGCGCCGGGGCGTCAACCAGCGCATTCGCTCGCGTTCGGACGATGTCGGTGACGCGGGTGACGTACGAGTCGCTATATGCCCCAGAAATCGAATGCAAGGCCGGAAACCCCCCATTGGGGTGAACTCGCGCCGCGCTGCTGCCAGTTCACTCTCCGTGCGTAAAGATTCTCGGCGTCGAGGTCGTCGGCGCGGCGCATGTCCCGGAAGTACCGCGTGCGTTCGGCGGCTCCATGTCTCCCTGGGGGTTCCACCATCTTGAACAGCAACACCATTGGCATGCCCGCACGCAGAATCGCCGCGACGGCCGCGGCGACGCTCCTGGCCACCGGTCCCGTGGTCCTCGCGAGCGCCCTTCCCGCCCACGCCACGGGCGACGAGGGCAAGTCGAGTGCGGCTGTGCTCCGTACGCAGCTGGATGTCGGGCTGCTCAACAAGACCGTGCAGGTCCCGCTGAAGGCGACGCTGAACGAGGTGCAGGCGCCCAAGTCGGCGGAGAAGACCGCGCTCACCGTGACCCTGGACGGTGTCGAGCAGGGGCAGCCGATCAGCCTGCTGCGCGCGGACGTCGCCACGGCGAAGGCCACCACGGACCAGCACAAGGCGGAAGCCTCCTCGAACCTCGCCCACGCGAAGATCCACGTCCCTGGCCTGCCCCTGCTCTCTCTCATCGAGGTCGAGCAGGTCACGTCGAAGGCGGTCTGCGAGGCGGGCAAGCAGCCGGTCGCCGAGTCCAATCTGCTCGGCTCGGTGAAGGTGCTCGGCAAGAAGGTCACGCTCTCCGCGGGCGGTGTGACCCGGGTCGCCGTGCCCGGTGTCGGCGAGGTGAGCCTGACCCTGTCGAAGACCCACACCACGTCGAAGACGGCCGCGGCGGCCGCGCTCGAACTCAAGGTCTCCGTCAACCCGTTGAAGCTCAACGTGGCCGAGGTCGAGGGCGTCGTCGCGCTGGCCGAGGCGACCTGCGAGTCGCCCGTCGGCGCCCCGAAGCCCGCCGAGTCCCAGCCGGCGAAGCCCGCGGACAAGATCACGGACGAAGGCGTACGCGCCCAGTCGGCCGGTGAGCAGCAGCAGGACCTGGCCGCGACGGGCGGCAGCTCCGCCACGCCGTTCATCGCCGGCGGCGCGGTCCTCCTGCTCGGCCTGGGCGGCGGCGCACTGGTCCTGGCCCGCGCCCGCAGCCGCGGCTGAGCCTCAGACCGGCCGGGGCGGTCGCCGATCTGCCCCGGTCCGGCCCGCAGCCACGCCCGTCCCCCAGCCGGGCCGCGGCTGCGGGCCTCCTACGGCCGCTTCGGCGGCCCGCACGACGTCCCTGCAGTGAACTCCCTTGAGCTGTACGGGGCTTGAGCGAGGGAAGGGCGGAAATCCCTGTGCCGCCCTTCCCTCGTAAACCCGGCCCGTCCGCCTCTACCGGACCCCGGCCCCCGCCAGCGCCCGCAGAAACCGATCCGTCGTCCCCCGGTCCCGTACAGCGATACGCAGCCACTCCGCCCCGAGCCCCGGGAACGTGTCGCCGCGCCGCACGGCGAACCCTGCGTCCCGCAGCCGTTCGCGAACGTCCGCGGCCCGAGGGTGCCGAAGCAGCACGAACGGCCCGGCAGGCTCGCCGACGACCGACACCTCGTCGAACTTCCGCAGCCCCGCGACCAGATGAGCCCGGTCCTCCCCGTACCGCCGCGCCGCAGCCTCCGCCTCCGCCAGCGCCGCCGCCCGCATGCACGCCGAAGCCGCCGCGAGCGCCGGCGCCGACACCGGCCACAGCGGCTGGGCGCGCTCGAGCAGCGCGATGACCGCCGGATCCGCCAGGACGTACCCGATCCGCAGCCCCGCGAGACCCCAGGTCTTCGTCAGGCTGCGCAGCACCACGAGCCCGGGCACATCCGTACGCCCGGCGAGCGACTCCCGCTCGCCGGGCACGGCGTCCATGAACGCTTCGTCCACCACCAACACCCGCCCGGACCGGGCCAGTTCGGCCACCGCATCGGCAGGGTGCAGAACGGACGTCGGGTTCGTCGGATTGCCCATGACGACCAGGTCCGCCGTGTCGGGCACCGTGGAAGGGTCCAGGCGGAAGCCGTCGGCGGCGCGCAGCAGGGCGCGCCGCACCGTGTGCCCCGCATCCCGCAGCGCCGCCTCCGGCTCCGTGAACTGCGGGTGCACCACGACCGGTTGCCGTACGTCGAGCGCCCGCGCGAGCAGCACGAACGCCTCCGCGGCCCCCGCTGTGAGCAGCACACGCTCCGGACCGACCCCGTGCCGCGCGGCCACCGCGGCACGCGCCGCCCGCCCGTCCGGGTACGCGGCGAGCGTGCCCAGCGATGCGGCGATCTCGTCCCGCAGCCACTGCGGAGGCGTTCCCGTACGGACGTTGACGGCGAGATCGGTCAGCGAACCGTCACGCACCTCGGCGTCCCCGTGATGCCGCAGGTCGTACGCGAGGTCGGAAGCCGGCGCAGGCGCCTGCTGCTCAGTGCGCGTGTGCATGGCCGTGGTGGTGACCCGCGCCGTGGTGATGGTGGTGCCCGTCGTCGTCCGGGTGGAAGTGCGGCTGCTGCGGCAGACCCACCTTGTCCTCGAAGCCGGGCAGCGCGATGCGGTACACGCACGAATCGCAGTTCATCCGCAGATCGCCCTTCAGGGCCTCGCGGTAGCGCTCCATCACCAGATCGAGCAACTCCGGCTCCGGGCCGATCACTTCGGCGCACCGCGTCTCGACCTCGGGGTGCGCCTGTGCCCATCCCTCGGCCTGCTGCCGCACCCGCTCCGGCAGGATCCCGGTGAACAGGAAGTACGGCAGCACGATCACGCGCCGCGCCCCCAGCTTCACGCACCGGTCGAGCCCGCTCGGCACATCGGGCGCCGCGAGCGAGACGAACGCGGTCTCCACCCCCGCGTAACCGCGGCCCTCCCAGAACAGCCGCGCCGCCTTGTGCACCTCGGCGTTGGCGTCCGGGTCGGTCGAACCCCGCCCGACGAGCAGCACGGTGACGTCCTCGCGCGCCCAGTCGCCGCGCACCTCGTTTACGCGCCGCTCCAGTACGGCGAGCAGCGAGGGGTGCGGGCCGAGCGGACGGCCGTAGGTGTACGAGATACCGGGGTGCCGCTCCTTCTCACGGGCGAGCGCCGCCGGTATGTCGCCCTTGGCGTGCCCGGCCGACACCAGCATCAGCGGAACGGCCGCGAACTTCCGTACCCCCTGCTCCACCAGCTCGGTCACCGCCTCGCCGAGCGGCGGCGGCGAGAGCTCGATGAAGCCGCCCGCGACGGGCAGTTCGGGGTGGCGGCGCCCCAACTCCCGGACGAAAGCGCGGAAGGCATCGGCCCCGGCGTCGTCCCGGGTGCCATGTCCTGCGACGAGCAGGGCGGGAGGGGTGGTCACTGGTTCTCCTTCGTACGGGGGTCGTGCTGAGGGTGGGCCGAAGCCTGCATCGGGGTCTGGTGCGGCGGGTGGTAGAGCAGCGCGTTGAGCGCCGCGGCGGCGACCGCCGAGCCGCCCTTCTCGGAGACATTGCTGACGGCGGGCAGCCCGCTTGCGCGCAGCGCCGCCTTGGATTCGGCCGCACCGACGAAACCGACGGGCAGTCCGATCACCAGGGCGGGGTCGGCGTCGAGCGTCAGGAGCTCTTCGAGGGCGGTGGGCGCACAGCCGATCACCCACAGCGCACCGGGCCCGACCTGCTCGTAGGCGAGCCGGATCGCATGCGCCGAACGGGTCAGCCCAGGGCCGGACTCGGCGTCCTTCAAACGGCAGACGGTCTCGCGCCGCGTGATGCCCGCCGCGACCATCTCCACGTCCACGACCACGGGCGCGCCCGCGTGCAGGGCGGCGTGCGCCCGTACGAGAGCGGCCTCGTCGGTGACGAGATCCGTGGCGTAGTCGAGGTCGGCCGCCGAGTGGATCACACGCTCGACGACCGCCCGGGTCAGCGGCGCGAAGTGCGAGGTGTCGAGGCGGGCGCGCAGCCTGCGGAACGACTCCTGCTCGATGGGGTGCACGACACGGGTGTTCATCGCTGTGCCTCCACTGCCTCGGCCGCCACGGTGTCGGGGTCCTGCTGCCAGCGGTAGCCGCGCGGGGTCACCATCCGCCCCGCTATCTCGCGCGTGGCCGTGTTGCCCACGGTGACCACGGTCATCATGTCGACCGTCGCCGGGTCGAGGGCGGCCAGCGTCGTCAGGCGTACGGACTCGTCGGCGCGCGAGGCGTTGCGCACGACGCCCACCGGGGTGCGCGGTGCGCGGTGCTCCGCGAGCATCGCGAGGGCCTTCGGCAGCTGCCAGTCGCGGCCGCGGCTGCGCGGGTTGTAGAAGGTGACGACGAGATCCGCCTCGGCCGCCGCGCGCACCCGGCGCTCGATCACCTCCCAGGGGGTGTGCAGATCGGAGAGGCTGATCGACACGTGATCGTGCCCGAGCGGCGCGCCCAGGAGCGCACCGGCCGCGAGGGCGGCTGTCACGCCCGGCACGCCGACGACGTCGATGTCGTCGCTCGCCTCGGCAAGGGCGGGCGAGGCCATCGCGTAGACGCCCGCGTCGCCCGAGCCGATCAGCGCCACGGCCTGCCCCTTGCGGGCCTCGGCCACGGCGGTACGGGCCCGCTCCTCCTCGGCCCCGAGCCCCGACTCCAGGATCACGGTGCCGGGCCTGAGCAGATCGCGGATCTGGTCCACGTACTGGTCGAGGCCCACCAGGACGGCGGCGCGCCGCAGTTCGTCCTTGGCGCGGGGGGTGACCAGGTCGCGGGCGCCGGGACCGAGCCCCACGACGGCGAGCCGGCCGCGCGGCGCCCTGCGGACCACGGCGCAGGTGGCCATGGCGGCGCGGCCCTCGGGCGCCGACTTCCGCTTCGGTACGAGGAGTTCGCCGCCCTCGGCCAGAGCCGCGGCCTCCGCCACGGACGGTGTGCCGACGGCGGCCAGCGGAGCGTCGGAGGGGTTGGGCACGTCAACGGCGGCCAGCCGCTCGGAGGAGTAGGTCACCAGCGGGACGCCCAGCCGCGCGGCCGCCTCGACGATGCCGGGCTCCTCGGCCTTGGCGTCCACGGTCGCCAGACGGGCGACGGAACGCGGGCTGAGCCCGGCGTCGGCCAGCGCCGCGCCGATGACGTCGAGGACCTCGTCCACCGGCGCGCCCTTGGACGCCCCGACCCCGACGACGAGCGACGGCGGCCGCAACACGGCCTCGCGTACGGCCGGTTCGAGGGCGCGGTCGGTGACCCGGATCCGGGCTCCGGCGGGCGGGGTCGGGGCAGCCTCCGATCCGCCCGCTCCCTGGGTACCAGGCTGTGCTGCGTCATCGGCCCGCGCCGCGTCACCACCCCGTACCTGCGGAGGCAGCGCCGGCAGCGGCCAAGCGAAGTCCGCCGCCAGTTCCACGCGTTCGCCGTCCAGGACCGCCCGGCTCACCCCCGCCACATCGCCCTCGACGGGCAGCCCGAGCGTGTCGAGCCCCGGGATCCCCACCGCGTCCGTCGCCGTCGTCACCACCGGCTGCGCGCCGAGCACCTCGGCCACCTCGTGGGCCAGCGCGTTCGCCCCGCCCCCGTGGCCGCCGACGAGGGACACGGCAAAACGGCCCGCCTCGTCCACGCACACCACCCCCGGGTCGGAGGCCTTGTCGGCGAGCAGCGGCGCAAGGAGCCGTACGGTCGCGCCGGTCGCGAGGAAGCACACCAGCTGCGTGCACTCGCCGAACGCCCGCTGTACGGAAGGACCCACAGGCCCCTCGTACACCCGGACCCGGTCGGGCCAGGCCGCGGCGAGCCGCTCGCTCGCCGCGGCACCCGCCGCCGTGGCGGAGATCAGGCCGATCACTTCAGGACTCCTTCGTACGGGGACGGGCCGTTGCCCGCCGCCAAGAGGTCGGTCCGGTCGCCCCACAGCAGGAACACCGGATTGGCCGCCGCGAGCCGGGTCACGTCACCGGGCAGCGGCGCGAGGCGGGAGGACTGCAGCAGGACGCCGTCGCAGGTGTAACCGGACTCCGTGAGCGCGGCGCGCACCTGAGGCACCCGGTCGAGCGCCGCCAGCGCCACCACCACTGTGCGCCGTGCACGCCGTGCGCAGGCCCGGACGATGGCGGGCAGCTCGCGGCCGCCGCCCCCGATGAACACCGCGTCGGGATCGGCCAGATGGGAAAGCACCGTCGGAGCGGCACCGTGCACCGCGCGCACATCCACGCCGTGCGCGGCCGCGTTGGCCCGGATCCGCTCGACCCCGTCCGCGGTCTTCTCGACCGCGACCGCCGCCGCACCGAAGCGCGCACACTCGATGGCCACCGAACCGCATCCGGCGCCCACGTCCCAGACGAAGTCACCGGTCCGCGGACCGAGCCGGGCCAGCGCGAGTGCCCGCACCTCGAACTTGGTGATCATCGAGTCCCGGTGCGCGAACGCACCCTCGTCGAGCGCCCAGCGGTCCGGCGCCGGCCGGGGCCCCGCGACCGTACGTACCGGCGAAAGCAGCCGCTCCTCGTCCAGGCACAGCACCACGCTCACCGCGTCCCACACCCGCTCGGCGGCCTCGGCGGGCGTGACCCGCTTCAGGCGTTCGTGCTCGGGGTCGCCGAGCGCCGACGCGACGAGCAGCACCCGGCGTTCGGCCCGGTGCACCAGCTCCGCGCCCAGTTCGCGCGGGCCCGCGCCGGGGCCGGTGAGGACGGCCGTCTTGGGGTGCGCACGGCACACGTTGACCGCGGTCCGCAGATCGCGGCCATGCGCGCTCACCACCACCGCGTCGTCCCAGGGCAGCCCCGCCTTCGCGAACGCGGCGGCGACGGAGGACACCCCCGGCCGTATCTCGAGCGCATCCGGACCGAATCGCTCCGCCAACGCCCGGACGATCCCGAAGAATCCAGGGTCGCCGGAGGCGAGGACGACCACGCGCGCCCGCTCGTCCGCGAGCCGCTCCGCGAGCAGATCGAGTGCGGGAGCCAACGGTCCGAGCACGATCCGCTCCACGCCGTCGTGCAGGTGGGCCGCGTCCAGATGCCGCTTGCCGCCGACCGCGACCGTGGCCGCGGCGAGCAGCTCGCGGGCACGGGCGTCCAGCGGCGCGCCGCCCGCGCCCATGCCGATGACCGCGACGGCCCCGGTGGTCCGGAGGGTCTCGCCGTCCGTCGTGTCCCGGCCTTCTGCGGACGAAGGGATCGTCACGTCCCGGCCTTCCGCAGACGAAGGGATCGTCACGTCCCGGCCTTCTGCGGACGAAGGGATCGTCATGTCCCGGCCCTCTGCGTACGAAGGGACTTGCGGGCCTCGGGGTCCGCCTTGCGGTACCCGTGGAAATGGCCCGGGTGGTACAGATGCGAGCGCGTCCCCGACGCGTCGAGCGCCGGGCCGACCAGGAACAGCGTGTGCTTCCAGAGCTTGTGCTCCTTGACCGTGTCCTCGAGCGTGCCGACCGTGCAGCGCACGATCAGCTCCTCGGGCCAGGTCGCCTGATACGCCACCACGACCGGCGTCGACGTCGGATAGCCGCCTTCGAGCAGCTCACGCGCCAACTGCCCCGAGCGCGCGGCCGAAAGGAACACGGCCATGGTCGTGCCGTGCCGCGCGAACTCCCGTACCTCCTCGCCCGGCGGCATCGGTGTCTTGCCGCCGCCGAGCCGGGTCAGGACCACCGACTGCGCCACCTCGGGGATGGTCAGCTCGCGCTGCGCGAGCGCGGCGACCGCGGAGAACGCGGAGACGCCCGGCACGATCTCGGTCTCCAGACCGAGGGCGGTGCAGCGGTCGAGCTGCTCCTGCGTGCCGCCCCACAGCGCGGGGTCCCCGGAGTGGATCCGCGCCACCTTCAGCCCGTCGCGCAGGGCGCGCTCGTACACGGCGACGACGTCCTCCAGGGACATCGTCGCCGAGTCGAGTATCTCGGCGTCCGGGCGTGCGTGTTCCAGGACTTCGGCCTGCACCAGGCTCGCCGCCCAGATCACGACGTCCGCGTCCGCGATGGCCCGCGCCGCCCGGAACGTCAGCAGATCGGCGGCGCCGGGCCCCGCGCCGACGAAGGTGACCTTGCCGGTCACGGAAGCGTCCTCGGTAGCCATGGGATGGGGTCCTTCCAGGTGGTTCGGTGATGTCTCAGGGGCGGGCGGCACTGCGCAGGGGTGGTCCCTCGCGCAACCCGTCCGGGGCGCCCTCGCCCAGGGGGTCTCTTTCGGATCTTGCCGGGGGCGCGGGGTCTGGCACGCACATCTGCCGCGTTGTCGTCGGTCGCGATGGCTCCGCCATCACTCCCTCCTCCGCCTTGCAACTGCACGCGCCAGACCCCGCTTCGGCAGCCGTCAAAGGTGTTGCTTCCGTGGCCGACAAGATCCGAAAGAGACCCCCTCGCGGCGAGCCGTGCGGGCGGTGGCCCGCATGATCGGCTAGCAAAGGCGCATGGCGGTGTTCGTCGCGCTCGGCGCGTTCCTCATGACGCTGGTCGGCGGCTGGACGGCGCAGCGCGTCACCGACCGCCGTCATCTCGTCCTCGGCCTGGCCGGCGGTCTGATGCTCGGCGTGGTCGGCCTCGATCTGCTGCCGGAGGCGATGGACGCCGCCGGCCGGGAGATCTGGGGTGTGCCGGAGGCGCTGCTCCTGTTCGTGGGCGGTTTCCTCACCGCGCATCTGCTCGAACGACTGCTCGCGCTGCGCCAGGCCGCCCACGGCGCCGACGGCGAACGCGTCCCGCAGGTCGGCCTCGGCGCGGCCTCCGCGATGGTGGGGCACAGCCTGATGGACGGGATCGCGATCGGTGCCGCGTTCCAGGCGGGCAGCGCGATGGGCCTGACCGTCGCGCTCGCCGTCATCACCCATGACTTCGCGGACGGCTTCAACACGTACACGATCACGCGCCTGTACGGGAACGCCCGCCGCAAGGCCGTCGCCATGCTCTTCGCGGACGCCGCGGCACCGGTGGTCGGCGCGGCCTCCACGCTGCTGTTCACGCTGCCCGAGGAACTGCTCGGCGCCTACCTCGGCTTCTTCGGCGGCGCCCTGCTCTACCTGGCCGCGGCCGAGATCCTGCCCGAGGCGCACCACGACCACCCCGCCAAGTCGACGGTGCTCTGCACCGTCGCGGGCGTGGCCTTCATCTGGCTGGTGGTGGGCGCGGCGGAGTGACAGGGCGGGGGAGTGCACAGCCTTCCTCCACACCGGGGCGTTCCCGGTCCACCTCCACGCCGCATCGCACGCCGGGGAGTTCACAGCTTCCCTCCGCGCCCGTCCCCGCGCCGCGCGGGAGCGATCAGCGTGGACAGATACGGCAGCGGCCCCTCGGCCAGCTCGCTCGCCGGCCGGATCGACTCCTGCTCCAGACCGAGCGCCGAGCCCCAGACCGCACCCTCGATCCGCCCCGACTCCCGCAGCGCGTCGGCCACTTCCCGCGCGAGGCGCCCGAACTTGTACGCCACCACCGTGCCGGGACCGTCGAGCGCGTCCTTGAGCGCCGCCGAGCCCGCGGTCACCGGCACCAGCGTCAACGGCTCGGTGCCCTCCGTCAGTACGGCGCCGCTGCGCGCCGCGAGGTCCTGCATGGCGGTGATGCCGGGCACCGTCTCCACGACCACACCAGGGGTGAGCTCGGTGATGGTCTGCGCGAGATAGGTGAACGTCGAGTACACATTGGGGTCCCCGATCGTCGCGAAGGCGACGGTGGTGTGCTCGGCGAGCAGCCCGGCCACCCGTGCGCCCGCCGCGTCCCAGGCCGCCTCGCGGCGCCCGCGGTCGGAGCGCTCATTGAGCGCGAACACCACACGGACGACCTTCTCGCGCGCCACGTACTCCAGGACCGTCGTCTCGGCCCGGCCCGGCTCCCCGCCGTCCGAACCGTCGGGGGCCGCCATCACGGGCACCACCACGACGTCCGCCTCGCGCAGCGCGCGTACACCCTTGACCGTCACCAACTCGGGGTCGCCGGGGCCCACTCCGACCCCGATCAGCCTGCGGCTCACTGCGCTGTCCACTGCGCGCACCTCTCTACGAACCTGTGGGCGGCGCCGGGGAGCGCTGCCGCATGCGTGTGCAGATAGCTCGCGTGCACGCCCTGCTGCACGAATCCTTCGACCCGGCGTTCCGGAGCGTGCATGCCCCAGGCCGGAGCCGGGCCCGCACCCGGCTCGATCACGGTGCGGTGGAATTCATGCCCCCGGGTCCGGGTCCCGGCCGCCGCGAGGACGCTGTCCGTCACTGCGACCGCCTCCCGGTAGCCGAGGGTGAGGCGCTCCGACATCCGCGCCTCGGCGTCCAATACTCCGCACATCGGCCTGCCGTCCAGCTCGCGTGCCAGGTAGAGCAGTCCGGCGCATTCGGCCGCGACCGGGGCGCCGGACAGGGCGAGTTCCGCGACGGACTTGCGCAGCGGCTCGTTCGCGGCGAGCTCGGGCGCGTGCATCTCGGGGAAACCGCCCCCGATGATCAACCCTGCGGTCCCGTCCGGCAGTTGCTCGTCGCGCAACGGATCGAAGGGGACGACCTCGGCGCCCGCGGCCGTCATGAGTTCGGCCTGCTCGGCGTACGAGAAAGTGAAGGCGGGACCGGCGGCGAGCGCCACGACGGGCCGCTGCCGCACGGAGGGGTCGCCGTCGCGTGAAGCCCCGGGTCCGGCAGCCTCGGCGTCGGTGGCGTGGAGCCCGGCGGCTGCGGGGACGGTGGCGTCACGCCCGGCAGCTGCGGGTCCGGTCGCATCGGCGGAGGCCGAGACCGTGCCCGCGTCGAGCGCGGCCCGGGGCGACCACGGCCGCACGTCGAGCGTCGGCGCGCTGCGCGCCAGCGCGAGCAGCTGCTCCAGATCGCAGCCCTGCCGCACCTGCGCGGCGAGCGCGGCCACCGATTCCACCGCCTCGGCGGAACGCTCGGCCACCGGGACAAGGCCCAAGTGCCGCGAGGGCTGGCTCACTCGGTCCACGCGCCGCAAAGCACCCAGCACCGGCACCCCGGACTCGTCGAGCGCGTCCCGCAACAGCTCCTCGTGCCGGTCCGATCCGACCTTGTTGAGGATCACCCCCGCGATCCGTACCTCGGGGTCCCACGACGCGAACCCGTGCACCAGGGCGGCCACCGACCGCGACTGCGAGGAGGCGTCGACGACCAGGACCACGGGCGCCCGCAGCAGCTTGGCGACCTGGGCCGTGGAGGCCAGCTCGCCCTGCCCGGACGCACCGTCGTAGAGCCCCATCACGCCCTCCACGAGGGCGAGATCGCACCCTTGCGCCCCGTGCGCGAACAGTGGCGCGATCAGCTCCGCACCGCACAGATACGCGTCCAGGTTCCGCCCGACGCGGCCCGTGGCCAGTGCGTGGTAGCCCGGGTCGATGTAGTCCGGCCCCACCTTGTGCGGGGACACGGCGAGACCGGCCGCCGTGAACGCGGCCATCAGGCCGGTCGCCACGGTGGTCTTGCCGGACCCGGAAGCGGGCGCGGCGATCACCAGCCGCGGCACGGCGCTGCCCGAGCCCGGCGAGCCCGCCGCCGAACGCGGGCGGCTCACCATTCGATGCCCCGCTGGCCCTTTTGCCCGGCGTCCATCGGGTGCTTGACCTTGGACATGTCGGTGACGAGATCCGCGAACTCCACCAGCGCGGCCGGCGCATTGCGCCCGGTGATGACGACGTGCTGGGTGCCGGGCCGGTCGCGCAGCACGGACACCACCTCGTCGGTGTCGATCCAGCCCCAATGCATCGGATACGCGAACTCGTCGAGCACATACAGCTTGTACGTCTCGGCGGCGAGGTCCCGCTTGACCTGCTCCCAGCCCTCGCGGGCCTTGTCCTCGTTGCTCATCTCGCCCTCGGCGGGCGCCCGCTGGATCCACGACCAGCCCTCGCCCATCTTGTGCCAGTCCACGCTGCCGCCCTCGCCGGAGGCACCGAGCACCTTGAGCGCGTTCTCCTCGCCGACCTTCCATTTCGCCGACTTGACGAACTGGAACACCCCGATCGGCCAGCCCTGGTTCCAGGCCCGCAGCGCGAGTCCGAACGCGGCCGTGGACTTGCCCTTGCCGATCCCGGTGTGCACCACGACCAGGGGACGGTTGCGGCGCTGGCGGGTGGTGAGCCCGTCGTCCGGCACGACGGCCGGCTGTCCTTGGGGCATCAGGCGGCCCTCCGGTTCCTGTGGTCCTGAACATCCTTGACGAGTCCGGCGAGCGAGTCCGCGCGCAGCTCGTCGAGCGTGACGACGGTGCCGCCGAGCCCCTGCGCGAGCTGCCCGGCGAGCCCGAGCCGTACGGGCCCCGACTCGCAGTCCACGGTCACCGACGCGATCGACTCGGCCGCGAAGAGACCCGCCGCACGCGCCGCATGGGCCACCGGTTCGGGCCCGCCGGTGGCGCGCCCGTCCGTCACGAGCACCACAAGCGGCCTGCGTACGGGATCGCGAAGGCGCTCCACACGCAGCACCTCATGCGCCTTGAGCAGCCCCGCCGCGAGCGGGGTTCGGCCGCCGGTGGGCAGCGCTTCCAGGCGTACGGCGGCGGCATCCACCGAGGACGTCGGCGGCAGCGCCACCTCCGCGCCCGCGCCGCGGAAGGTCACCAGGCCCACCTTGTCCCGCCGCTGGTACGCGTCGAGCAGCAGCGAGAGCACGGCGCCCTTCACCGCGCTCATCCGCTGCCGTGCGGCCATGGACCCGGAGGCGTCCACGACGAACAGCACGAGATTGCCCTCGCGCCCCTCGCGTACCGCCTGCCGCAGATCGTCCCTGCGGACGACGAGGCCGCGGCCCGCACGTCCGCGTGCCCGCTGGTGCGGCGCCGCGGCCTGCACCGTGGCCGCCAAGTGCAGCTTGGTGAGGGCACCTTGAGGCCTGCGTGCGCCCGTGGTCCGCCCGTGGTCGGTGCGCGCCCGCGACCGCCGTCCGGCCGCGCCGGCGCCCGTACCGGGCACGCTGAGCAGCTTGGTGCGGAACGGCTCGGCGGCCGCGGCCGGGCTCTGCTCACCCGCTCCGGAGGACGCGGACTGCTCGCTCTGCTCCTTGCCGTCCGACTCCTTGGGGTCCGGCGCCTGCGGAGCCGAGGACTGCGGCGGGACCTGAGGCCCCGCGTCCCCGTCGTCCCCGCCGTCCTCGGGCGGGCGCCCGCCGCCGTCCGGGCCGTCGGGATCCGGATCGTCGTCCGGGCCGTCGCCGTCCGAGGAGTCGGAGGACCCGAACTCCTCAAGGGTCTCGTCGAGCTTGTCCTCATCAAGGCCCGGTGCGTCGAAGGGGTTGCGGCGCCTGCGGTGCGGCAGAGCGAGCAGCGCGGCCTGCCGCACGTCCTCCGCCGTGACCTCCTCGCGCCCCGCCCAGGCCGCGAGCGCGGTGGCGGTACGGGCCATCACGATGTCGGCCCGCATCCCGTCCACCTCGAACGCGGCACAGGTCGCGGCGATCTGCCGCAGCACCCCGTCCCCGAGCCGTACGGAGGGCAGCAGCGCCCGCGCGGCCACGATCCGGGCCCGTACGGCCCGCTCCTCGTCGGCCCAGCGCGCGGCGAACCCGGCCGGATCGTCGTCATAGGCGAGGCGCCGCTTCACGACCTCCACCCGCTGGTCGGGCTCGCGCGAGGCCGAGACCTCGACGGTCAGGCCGAAGCGGTCGAGCAACTGCGGTCGCAGTTCGCCCTCTTCGGGGTTCATCGTCCCCACGAGCAGGAAGCGCGCGGCATGCCGTACGGAGACACCTTCGCGTTCCACGTACGAGGCGCCCATCGCGGCGGCGTCGAGCAGCAGGTCGACGAGGTGGTCGTGCAGCAGATTGACCTCGTCCACGTACAGGATCCCGCGGTGCGCATCGGCGAGCAGCCCCGGCTCGAAGGCCTTCACGCCCTCGGCGAGGGCCCGCTCGATGTCGAGCGCCCCGACGAGCCGGTCCTCGGAGGCCCCGACGGGCAGTTCGACCATCCGCGCGGCCCGCGCCACCGTGCCGGCCGCGTCATGCGGCCCGTCCGGGCACTGGGCGTCGGGCGCCTGCGGATCACAGGAGAACCTGCACCCGGGCACGACCTCGACCTCGGGCAGCAGCGCCGAAAGCGCCCGCACGGCGGTCGACTTGGCGGTCCCCTTCTCGCCGCGTACGAGCACACCGCCGACGGCGGGGGAGACGGCATTGATCACCAACGCGAGCCGCAGGTCGTCCTGCCCGACGAGAGCGGTGAACGGATAGGGCGTGTTCATGCGGTGGCCTCCACCATCAACTCGGCGTCCAGCTCTTCCCTTGTCGTCGCGACCACGTTCACGCCCCGTCACCTTCCAGATCGCCCTCGAGCTGGAGATACAGCTCCCGCAGCCGCTCCAACGTCGAGGCATCGGGCGACGCCCACAACGACCGGTCCGCCGCCTCGAGCAACCGCTCCGTGATCCCGCGCAGCGCCCAGGGGTTGGACTTCCGCATGAACTCCTGGTTCTCCTCGGAGAACACGTACTCCGCGGCCAACTTCTCGTACATCCAGTCGTCCACGACCCCGGCCGTCGCGTCGTACCCGAACAGGTAGTCCACGGTGGCCGCCATCTCGAACGCCCCCTTGTAGCCGTGCCGCCGCATCGCCGCCATCCACCGCGGGTTGACCACCCGCGCGCGGAACACGCGATGCGTCTCCTCCCCGAGGGTGCGCGTCTTCACCTGATCCGGCACGGCCGAGTCACCCACGTACGCCTCGGGTGACACACCGGTCAGATGGCGCACCATCGCCACCATCCCGCCGTGGTACTGGAAGTAGTCGTCGGCGTCGACGAGATCGTGCTCGCGCGTGTCCACGTTCTTCGCCGCGACCGCGATCCGCCGGAACGCCGTCTCCATGTCCCCGCGCGCGGCCCGCCCGTCGAGCCCCCGCCCGTACGTATAGCCGCCCCACACCGCGTACACCTCGGCGAGATCCGCGTCGGAGCGCCAGTTGCGCGCGTCGATCAGCGGCAGCAGACCTGCGCCGTACGCGCCGGGCTTGGACCCGAAGATCCGTGCCGTGGCCCTGCGCCGGTCGCCGTGCTCGGCGGTGTCCTCGTCGGCGTGCGCCCGCACGTAGTTCATGGCCGCGGGCTCGTCGAGCTCCGCGACGGCCCGCACCGCATCGTCGATCAGCCCCACCACATGCGGGAACGCATCCCGGAAGAACCCGGAGATCCGCACCGTCACATCGATACGGGGCCGCCCCAGCTCCTCCAGGGGCACGATCTCGAACCCGGTCACGCGCCGCGAGGCGTCGTCCCACACGGGACGGCAGCCGAGCAGCGCCAGGATCTCCGCGATGTCGTCGCCCTGGGTGCGCATCGCCGACGTGCCCCACACGGTGAGACCCACCGACTTGGGGTACTCACCGGTGTCCGTGAGATACCGCGCCACGAGCGAGTCGGCGAGCGCCTGCCCGACCTCCCACGACAGGCGCGAGGGGATGGCCTTGGGGTCGACCGAGTAGAAGTTGCGCCCGGTCGGCAGCACGTTCACCAGACCGCGCGTCGGCGATCCGGACGGCCCTGCGGGCACATAGCCCCCGTCGAGCGCCCGCAGGATGTGCCCGATCTCGTCCGTGGTCCGGGCGAGGCGCGGCACGACCTCCTCGCAGGCGAAGCCCAACACGGCGACCGCGGGCGGCAGTTCGACACCGACCACGTCCCGCACCAGTGCGCGCACGGCCGAGAGCTCCCAGCCCCGCTCTTCCATGCCCTCTGCGAGCCGCCGGCACAGCTGCTCGAGCAGGTCCAGCGCGTCCGAGCCGGTCCGTGCGGGACCGTCGACCAGCGAGGTCAGCCCGTCCGCGACCTTCACCGCGGCCCCCGGCTCGGCCAGCAGCTCCTTCTCCACAAGACCGAAGTGCTCGGCGAGACAGGCGCGCAGCCCCGGCAGCGCATGGGCCGTACCGCCCCACACCTGCGAGGCCCGCAGCACCGCGAGCACGAGGTTGACCCGCGCCTCGCCGACCGGGCCGCCGCCGAGGATGTGCAGTCCGTCGCGGATCTGCACGTCCTTGATCTCGCAGAGGTAGCCGTCGATGTGCATCACGAACTCGTCGAACGCGTCGTCGTCCGGCTGGTCGTCGACATGCAGATCGTGGTGCAGCTCCGCGGCCTTCACCAGCGTCCAGATCTGCGCCCGTACGGCCGGTGCCTTCGCCGGGTCGAGATCGCTCACCAGGGCGTACTCGTCGAGGAGTTGCTCCAGCTTCGCCAGGTCCCCGTAGGTGTCGGCGCGCGCCATCGGCGGCACCAGATGGTCCACGACCGTGGCGTGCCCGCGCCGCTTGGCCTGGGTGCCCTCACCCGGGTCGTTGACGATGAACGGATAGATCAGCGGCAGGTCGCCGAGCACGGCGTCCGGAGCGCAACTCCCGCTCAGACCGAGGCCCTTGCCGGGCAGCCACTCCATCGTCCCGTGCTTGCCCATGTGCACGATGGCGTCGGCGCCGAATGTGTTCTCCAACCAGCGGTACGCCGCCATGTAGTGGTGCGAAGGCGGCATATCGGGGTCGTGGTAGATCGCGATCGGGTTCTCGCCGAAGCCGCGCGGCGGCTGGATCATCACCACGACGTTCCCGAACTGCAGGGACGCCAGCACGATGTCCTCGCCGTCGACGTACAGCGAGCCGGGCGGCTCGCCCCACGCCTCCAGCATCCCTTCGCGCAGCGAGGGTTCGAGCCGCGCGAACCAGGCCTGGTAGTCGGCCAGCGGCACCCGCGCGGGCGCCGCCGCAAGCTGGTCCTCGGTCAGCCACTCCACGTCGTGTCCGCCGGCCTCGATCAGGCGGTGGATCAGCTCGTCGCCCTCGGCCGGATGCCCCACGACTCCGTACCCGGCATCACGCAGCGCGTCGAGCAGCCGTACCGCGGACGCGGGGGTGTCCAGGCCCACCGCATTGCCCACGCGCGAGTGCTTCGTCGGGTACGCGGTGAACACCAGGCCCAGTTTCTTCTCCGCGTTGTCCTTGTGCCGCAGCCGCGCATGGCGCACCGCGATCCCGGCCACGCGCGCGGCCCGCCCCGGATCGGCCCGGTAGACCGGGACGTCGTCGGGCCCCTGCTCCTTGAACGAGAACGGCACGGTGATCAGCCGCCCGTCGAACTCCGGGATCGCCACCTGCATCGCCGCGTCCATGGGGGAGAGCGCCGCATCCGACGCCTCCCACGCGGCCTGCGAGGAGGTCAGGCAAAGTCCTTGCAGCACAGGGATGTTGAGATCCGCCAGGGCGCCGATGTCCCAAGCCTCCTCGTCCCCGCCCGCGGACGCCTCGGACGCATGCGTGCCACCGGCCGCGAGCACGGTCGCGACCAGCGCGTCGGCCTGCCCGATCAGCTCATAGAGCGCCGGGTCCGCACCGCGCAGCGAACCGCAGAACACCGGCAGCGCATTGGCCCCCGCGTCCTCGATCGCCGCGCACAGGGTGTCCACGAACGCGGTGTTCCCGGACAGCTCATGCGCGCGGTAGAAGAGCACGCCGACCGTCGGCCGCCCCTCCACCCGCGCATACGCGCCGTGCAGCCCGAACTCCGGCATCTTCTCCGGCTCGGCGAAACCCTCACCGGTGAGCAGCACGGTGTCCGACAGAAAGCGCGCCAGCTCGGCGAGGTTTCCCGGACCGCCCTCCACCAGATACCGCAGCGCTTCGGCGACCACGCCCGCCGGCACCGAGGACTCGGCCATCAACTCGGCGTCCGGCACGGACTCGCCGCCGAGCAGCACGGTCGGTATCCCCGCCGCACGCAGCGCGGAGAGCCCGTCCTCCCAGGCCCGCTTGCCGCCGAGCAGCCGCACCACCGCGATGTCCGCGCCGTCGAGGAGCCCGGGCAGCTCCTCGGCCACGTCCACGCGCATCGGATTGCCGATGCGGTACGGCGCCTCGGACGCCCGCGCCGCGAGCAGATCCGTATCGGCGGTGGACAGAAGAAGAACGGTCATGAAGGAGCCCCCGGAGCGATGAAAGGAAGACCAGCGGGTGCACCGGTCTCGATGAGCCTGAGCAGCGCGGAGGTGTCCGCGTGCTCCTCGATGAGGTCGCCGAGCCGGTCGAGCTGCTCCTCGCGCAGCGCACCGAAGCTCGTGTCGGGCGCGGGCACGAAACGCCGGCCCGCGTCCGCCGCGACCGCGCACAGGAACGCACGCCGGAACGCGTCGCTCTCCAGCGACCCGTGCCAGTGCGTCCCCCACACGCCGCCCACCCGGCAGCCGTCCAAACTCTGTCCAATGTCATCAGAGATGAACGCTTCACCGCCGAGCACTTCGGCGACCCCGTGATGAATCTCGTAACCTTCGACGTTTTCGCCCAGTGCCCTGCCCACTGGACGCGTCAGCGTTTTCTCGCGCCGGAAGCGGACCCGGACCGGCAGCAAGCCAAGCCCGTCCACCGCTCCCGCGCGGGACTCGATCTCGTCCTCGATGTGCTCGCCCAGGATCTGGAATCCGCCACAGATCCCCAGAATCGGACGTCCCTCGGCTGCCCTGCGCCCCAGCGCCCGCTCGAATCCCCGCCGTCTCAACCACTCCAACGCCGCGACGGTGCCGCGGGTTCCCGGGATCACGACGAGATCCGCGTCGACCAGTTCCTCCGGCCTGTCCACGAAGCGCACCACCACACCGGGCTCGGCGGCGAGCGCGTCCACATCGGTGAAGTTCGACATCAGCGGGATCGCACAGACCGCGACCCGCAGCAGCTCCTCGCCGACCGGCGGCGCGACCTCGGACTCCCGTACGGCACCGCGCAGCGACACCCTGAGCCCGTCCTCCTCGTCGATCCCGAGCCCGTGCGCATAGGGCAGCACGCCGTAAGTCGCCCGCCCGGTCAGCCCCTTGAGCATGTCGAGGCCGGGTTCGAGCAGCGAGACATCCCCGCGGAACTTGTTCACCAGATACCCGGCGACCAGTTCCTGGTCCTCCTTGGCGAGCAGCGCGGTCGTACCGAAGAAGGACGCGAAGACACCTCCGCGGTCGATGTCGCCGACCACGACCACCGGGAACCGCGCCGCCCGCGCGATCCCCATGTTCACGATGTCGGTCCGGCGCAGATTGATCTCCGCGGGACTCCCGGCCCCCTCGCAGATGACGGCGTCGTACGCACTCCGCAGCTGCTCCAGGCAGTCCACGACCGTCCCGAGCAGCGCCTCCTGTCGGCCCCCGTGGTAGCCGCGCGCGCTCATCTCGCCCACCGGCTTGCCCATCAGGACCACCTGGCTGGAGCGGTCGCTGCCGGGCTTGAGCAGCACCGGGTTCATCAGCGCCGTCGGCTCCACCCGCGCGGCCTGCGCCTGCATCGCCTGTGCCCGGCCGATCTCCGCACCCTCGCGCGTCACGAAGGAGTTGAGCGACATGTTCTGCGCCTTGAACGGCGCGACCGACACCCCCTGCCGCGCCAGCCAGCGGCAGATCCCCGCGGTGACCACACTCTTGCCGGCGTCCGAGGTGGTCCCGGCGACCAGCAGTCCACCGCTCATGATGTTCCTCTTCCTGTCCGTGGAGCGCGCGTTCGGGCACGTGGGGCGCGCACAACCCGATCCGCCGCCACACAGACGGCGAGGGCCAGCCAGTTCACCCGGCGGGCGAGCCGTACGGCCCGCTCGATGTCCGCCACTTGGACGGCGCGCCCGGCGTCGTTGAGCACCGGACGGTGCTCCACTCGACCCCCGTACGAGAGAACACCCCCCAGCCGTACGCCGAGCGCGCCCGCGAAGGAGGCCTCCACCGGGCCTGCGTTGGGGCTCGGATGCGCGTCCGCATCCTGCCGCCATGCCTGCACGGCGCCCTGCGGATCGCCACCCGCGAGGACGGCCAGGGCGGCCGTGAGCCGGGCGCCGGGCCAGCCCGCCACATCGTCCAGGCGCGCCGAAGCCCAGCCGTAGCGCCGGTACTTGGGCGACTTGTGCCCCACCATCGCGTCCAGGGTGTTCACGGCACGGAACCCGAGCAGGCCCGGCACCCCGGCGGCAGCCCCCCACACCAGCGCGCCCACGACCGCGTCGGAGGTGTTCTCGGCCACGGACTCGACCACGGCACGCGCGATACCCGCCTCGTCGAGGGCCTGGGGATCCCGCCCGCACAGATGCGGCAGCCGCTCACGTGCCGCCTCGACATCGCCGGCGTCCAGGGCGGCGGCAATGGCCCGCGCTTCCCGTACGAGCGAAGTACCGCCCACCACCGACCAGGTGGCGGCGGCGGTCAGGGCGACGGATGCGGCGGGGGAGCGGCGGGCGGCGGCGGAGGCCAGCGCGCCGAGGGCCACGGCACCACCCGCGCAGACGGCGGTGTGCACGGCGCCGGCGGCCCGGCTGTCACGCCACAGGACACGCTCGACAGCGCTCGCGGCGCGCCCGAACGCGGCAACCGGATGCCCACGGCGTGGATCACCGAAGAGCAGATCGCCGAGCAGGCCGGCCGCGGCGCCGTACGCGAAAGTGCGATCGGCACCCACGGATCAGACCGCCGATACGCCTCGAAGAACCTTCGTACAGGAGGTACTTGGCAGAGCGATGCAGCCTGGCATGGCGTTATGTCCTCACTCAGGGTGTCCGCGCCCTGGTTCGACGGAGACGGCTGCGAGAGTTCCTGGCTCCCGGGGACTGCTCCCCGGTGACAGTGGCGGGACCGCGCCGGATTCACACCGGCTTCCTCTACTGCTGCCGTATTGGCTCCGGCAGTCCACCACGCACCGCGAACACCCGTCAACTCGGCGTTGACCTGCGACGGAAGAGTGTGCGCAGACACACACGCGGGCGTACTCCGGCGCACACGAAACCGCCCTGCGGCGACCCATCAGGGCCTCGCCGCAGGGCGGTTCGAAGAGGTGCGCCTTACAGGGCGGACCTCACGTGACGATCAGAAAGATCCCGTACGCCACCGCCGCCGCGCACAGCGCGAAGCAGGCGTACGCGCCGGTGACGGCCAGGGAGGCCGAACCGCCCTGCTCGGTGGCCGCCTCCTGCTTGGAGAGACCCATGATGCCGAGGGTGAACAGACCCACGAGAAGCACGGTGGCCAGAAGACTGACTCCGAAGACGGAGCCCAGAGCTGCCCAGTCGATCTTCATGCTGCAGATTCCTTAACTGTTCGGGCGAACGCCGTCAGGCGGTCGCACCGGCCGGCTGCGTGGAGTCGGCAGCGGGCGTCGGGGCCGAGATGGTGGTCTTGACGACGGGCACGTCCGAGGCGAGCGCCTCGGCGGCCTCCGCGGCAACGGTCGGCGGCGGGGTCACCGCGGCGATCGCGGTGGTCACGACACCGGGCTCGTCGGCCACCGGCGTGGCGGGCTCGACCTCGTTGACGTTGGTGTGGTCGACGACCTGGCGGCGCGAGTACAGCCAGATGCCGGCGCAGGAGACCACCAGGAAGACTGCGACGACCGCGACACCCCAGTCGCCCTGCCGGGCCACGAACTCCGCGCCCGCGGCCATCAGACCGGCGGCCGGCAGGGTCAGACCCCACGCGACGAACATCCGGGTCGCGGTGGACCAGCGCACGACGCCGCCCTTGCGGCCCAGACCCGCACCCATCACGGCGCCCGAGCAGGAGTGCGTCGTGGAGAGCGAGAAGCCCAGGTTGGACGAGGCCAGGATGACCGCGGCGGCCGAGGTCTGGGCGGCGAAGCCCTGCTGCGGCTGCAGGTCGGTCAGGCCCTTGCCCATGGTGCGGATGATGCGCCAGCCGCCCAGGTAGGTGCCGAGCGCGATCGCCATACCGGCGGAGACGATCACCCAGACCGGCGGGTTGGAGCCGGGCGCGAGCGCGCCGCCGGCGACCAGGGCCAGGGTGATGATGCCCATCGTCTTCTGGGCGTCATTGGTGCCGTGGGCCAGCGAGACCAGACCGGCGGAGGCGATCTGACCGGCGCGGTAGCCCTTCGCGGAGGACTTCTCGCCGACGTTCTTGCCGAGCTTGTACGTCAGGCGCGTGGCCAGCATCGCGGCCAGACCGGCCACGACGGGCGCGGCGATCGCGGGGATCAGCACCTTGGTGACGACGACGTCGCCGTTGACCCCGCTGAAGCCGATCGAGGCGACGGTGGCGCCGATCAGGCCGCCCATGAGGGCGTGCGAGGAGCTGGAGGGGAGGCCGACCAGCCAGGTCAGCAGGTTCCACAGAATGGCGCCGACGAGCGCCGCGAGGATCACCTCGGGCTGGATCCCGTCCTCTCTCACCAGACCGCTGGAGATCGTCTTGGCGACCTCCACCGAGAGGAAGGCTCCGACGAGGTTGAGCACGGCGGACATGGCGACCGCCGCCTTGGGCTTCATGGCGCCGGTCGAGATGGTCGTCGCCATCGCGTTGGCCGTGTCGTGGAAACCGTTCGTGAAATCGAACACGAGAGCTACGGCGACGACAATCGCAAGCAGCAGCGTGAAGTGTTCCATTTACCCAGGCAATCGTTCGATGTCAGTGGCCAGATGAACGTAGGCAACCTGGGTGAACGGAAGGTGAACTGAGCCGGGCGCCAGGGTGGCCGGAATGAGGGTTGGCGCACGTCGCGAGCCTGGCGAATGCGGCCAATCCCCACAAAATCGGGCTTAACGACCCCTCGCGAACTTCCTCAGCGCCGTGGATGACCCGTTGAAGAGATTCTGATCACCCGGCAGTGCGCCCCCGTTGTCGTACTGCCAGAAGGTCGGGTACGACCACCCCGCGGGCAGCGGTCCCGGGGAGGAGCTGTACCGCGCGAGCCACAGCGCGTGATTGCGCCCGAACCCCGAGTAATCGCCCGTGCACCGCTTCCACCAGTTCGTATTGGTGTAGATGACGGGCCGCCGGCCGGTCTGCCGGACCACCTCGTCGCTGAAGGCGCGGATCCAGCCGACCATCTTCGCCTTGCTCAGGCCGTAGCACTTCTTCTTGCTGTACGGGTTGTACTCGATGTCCAGCGCCGGCGGCAGCGTCCAGCCGTCCGCGCGCCAGCCCCCGCCGTTGCGGACGAAGAAGCGGGCCTGGGTGGTGCCGGACGATTTGTTCGGCAGGGCGAAGTGATAGGCGCCCCGGATGATCCCGGCCTGGCGCGAGCCGTTGTACTGCTGGCCGTAGTACGGGTTCTTGTACGTGTGCGACTCGGTCGCCTTCACGTAGACGAACTTCGCGCCCTTGGACTTGGCCTTCTGCCAGTTCACGTTCTTCTGGTGCGAGGAGACGTCATGTCCCTTCGGCTTCGAGGCTGCTGACGCGGGTGCCTCGACGAGTGCCGTTCCCCCCAGTGCGAGCGTCGCGGCGGATGCGGCCAGCATGCGCAGACGACGGCTGTGACGGCGTGACGAAATGCCACGAGCCATATTTCCCCCCCGGATGGCGACGTGCATGACAAATCCCCCAGAGGTTACTGGAAAGCCGGTCGATGCCCGTCGATCTTCGGCCAATCCGGAGAGAACCGTACGTATGCGCATTTACACCCTTTCGGAAGTCGGCGTTCCGCACTACAGTGCCCGGCTTCCCGCCGCTCGCTGCAGGTGGCGGCGCCTGCCCTGTCGCGGCGTCCGCACGGCCTGGCAGGATCGGGCCATGGTGCGAGGAGAGTGGCAGGAGCGTGTGCAGGAGCAGGCGGTCGCGGAGGCCTGGGCCGAGCTGGTCGCGACGGCCCGCAGGACCGCGGACGAGGGCCTGGTCGTCGGGACCTCCGGCAATGTCTCGGTACGCGTCGGCGACCTGGTTCTCGTGACGCCCAGCGGTGTCCCGTACGAGCGGCTGCGTCCCCAGGACGCGATCGCGGTGGACCTCGACGGCCGCCAGACGCTCGGCGAACTCGCCCCGACCAGCGAACTTCCGCTCCACCTCGCGGTCTACCGCTCGACGGACGCCCGGGCCGTGGTCCACACCCACGCGGTCCACGCGACGGCCGTCTCCACCCTCGTCGACGAGCTGCCGCCCATCCACTACATGACGGCCGCGCTCGGCGGAGTGGTCCGCGTCGCCCCGTACGCGCTCTACGGCTCGGCCGAATTGGCCGAGAACATGCTCGTCGCACTTCGCGACCGCACTGGTTGTCTACTGCAGAACCACGGCACGGTCACATACGGAGCCACCCTCACCCAGGCCTACGACCGCACGGCCCAGCTCGAATGGATGTCCCACCTCTGGCTCACGGCGAACTCCCTGCCGGGCCGGGCCCCGCGTTTGCTTTCCGAGGGCGAATTGCTGGAGGTGGGGGAGAAGCTGAAGGGGTACGGGCAATCCCCAGCCGGTCCGGCCGACCCAGCCCGTCCGGCGTTTGAGGACGAGCGCCCTTAAGGCGCGACAGGGGGTGCAGGGGGCGAAGCCCCCGCGGTCCCACCCACCCCGAGGGGCTCCGCAGATGGGGGGGCCGGGGCGGAGCCCCGGTTTCGGGAAGGGGCGGGTAGGGGAAATCAGCCCGCCGCAGGCGCAACCCACCCGCACCCGGCGACGAGACCGAACCGCAGGCGGCCCGCAGCCGCAACCGCACCGCAGCCGAACCGCCCCAGCCGGCCCCCGCCCACTGGCCGCAAGCCGGCCACACACGGACACTGGACCCGTGCGCCCCGCCACCGCGACGGCAGCAGCCGTCACCGCCCTGATAGGCGCCGCCGCCACACTCGCGGCCGGCCGCCACGCCAGCGATGCCGCCCTGAAGGTCGAGCCGGGCAAACCGCTGCCCACCGACCCCGCACTCACGGTGCACGCCACCGCGAGCCACCAGGTCGCCCTGACCCGCTCCCTCGCCTCGCAGCGCCCCGGCGTCTTCGGGCTGACCGGCCACGCCTGCCACGCCGTCGTCGGCCCGGTCGTCGAGCACGCCCCGCACACCGCCGACACCGTCGTACGCCGCCTCGACCGCGTCACCCACGGCACCCTCGACGTGGGCACCAAGGTCTGGCTCACCCCGCAGGTCCACCTCGGCAACCCACGTACGGCCCTCGGTCTCGACCATGCCGACGTGGACATCCCCGGCGAGCTCGGCGGGCTGCCCGCCTGGTTCGTGCCCGCGGACCGCGACACCTGGGTGATCACCGTGCACGGCCTCGGCGCCACCCGCGAACACCCCATGGTCGTCATGGAGTTCCTGCACGGCATGCGGATCCCCGTGCTCGACATCGCCTACCGCGGTGACCTCGGCGCACCCCGTTCACCGGACGGCCTCGCCCATCTCGGTGAGACCGAGTGGCGCGACCTGGACGCGGCCCTGCGCTACGCCGTGCGCTACGGCGCCCGCAACATCGTCGTGCACGGCTGGTCCACGGGCGCCACGATGGCGCTGCACGCCCTGACCCACTCCGCCCTGCGCGACCGCATCAGCGGACTGATCCTCGACTCGCCCGTACTCGACTGGGAGGGCACGGTCCGCGCGCTCGCCGCAGGACGGACGCCCGCGCCGCTGCTTCCGCTCGCGGTGCGCGCCGCACAGGGCCGCACCGGACTGAGCGGCGACCGGACCGCGGGCGTCGCCGCATCCGCCGCCGTCGACATCCCGGTCCTCGTCTTCCACGGCCCCGACGACACCATCGCGCCCTGGGCCGCGACCCGTGAATTCGCCGCCCGCCGCCCGGACTTGATCACCCTGCACTCGGTGCCCGGCGCCACGCACGGCGCGATGTGGAACGCGGACCCGCGCGGCTACGAGGAGACCATGCGCCGCTTCCTCACCCCGCTGCTCTAGCGGGCCCCTCCGATCCGCCGGAAGCCCGCCCGGCGCAGGCGAGCACCCGCCCTAGCAGGTGTTTCCGCCGCCCGCCGGGCTTCGCGCGCCGCTGTCCCCCGATGGGGGCCGATCGGGGCGAAGCCCCCACACCGGACCCCCGATTGGGTTTTCGGGGTCGGAGCGGGAAGACTGCACCCTGTGACGTCCCGTAACCCGCGCGACTCCAGGCTCCGCATCGTCCGCCCGCGCCCCTTGGCGCCCGTCCCCGCAGCAGCGCCTCCCAGGGCCAGGCGCCGGCCCGCCCCCCGGCCTCCCGAGGGCACGCCCGCCCCGTCCGAGCTCGCCGCGATGGCACGCGAGGGCCTGGCCTCCGCGGCGCGGATCGCCCGCTGGGCCGGCCACACCGGCGCCGTGGGACAGCCGAACGTGCTGCGCACCGCGCCCGGCGGCGCCCTCACCGCGGCCGCCGCCGAACAGGCCGCCGCGGCACTGGAGCTGACGCCTCAGCAGGTGCGCACCGACTGGGACACCGCGCGGCTCGCCGGACTGATCGAGGTGCACGGAGACACCGCACGCGCGGGCTGGCGGCTGCGCGCCTGGGACCGGGACGACTCCGCGGTCCTGCGCGGCTGGGTGGCCCTGTTCGACGCGTGGTCCCTGGTGCACCCCGCACCGGCCGAGCTCGCACCCGCCGCGGTGTCCGAAGTGATCGAGGCCGTACCGCAGTTGCTGTCCGTCCTGCAGCTCTCGCAGGGCCCCGTGCCGCTGCCCCAGCTGCTCGACCTGCTCGGCCAGCGCGTCACCGAACTCCGCGACGAGCGCTGCGAGATCCCGTACGGGCCGCAGCCCGAACCCGTCCCGGCCGACACCGATCTGGCCCCGCTGCTCGACTGGGCGCTCGCCGGCCTGGCCGCGGTCGGCGCACTGACGCTCGACGAGGGCGACGAGGGTCAGGCGACGATGACACCGCTCGGCAGCTGGGCGGTCTGGGTCAAGCTGGAACAGATCATCGTGGCAGCGCAGAGCCCCGCGGGGAACATCGAGCAGGCCGCCGAGGACATGCTCCGCGGCTGCGCCCGTCTGCGCCCCAACGCCGCCCGCGCCGAATACCGCGCCTGGCTCGCCGCCCGACCCGTGGGCAGCGCCGTCGGCGAGCTCCTCGACGCGGCCCGCGGTGAGGACTCGCTGCTCCGGGGCCTCGCCTTCGAGGCCCTGCGCGTGGTCGGCGCCCCCGCCGAACCCGACGTACGGGCCGCGTCCGACGAGCTGCTCCTTCGTCCGTACGCCCTGATCTGGCTCGCCGAGCAGGAGGGCTGCGACCCCGAGGACGTGCACTCCGTGCTCACCCGCGAGGAGTCCACCTGGCTGTGGGTGGACACCGCCGCGGCGGTCGCGGACCACGGCGAAGCGACGCTGCTCGTACGGCACTTGGAAGCGGCGGTGCAGCCGACGATCCCGCAGCTGCTCGCCGAGGTCCGCGCTGTCGGCCATCCCCGTACGGTCCAGGTCCTGGTCGCGCTGGCGGCCGCCCACCCCGACCCGGCGCTTGCCAAGGCGGTACGGCGGGCGGCCTTCCAGGTCCACACCGGGGGAGCCTGACGGGGTCAGCCCGCCTGCGGGCTGTAGTTCCCGAAGCTCCAGACGTTGCCCTCCAGATCGCGGGCCATGTAGTCCCGCGATCCGTAGTCCTGGTCGGTGGGCGGCATCAGGATCTCCACGCCGTGCTCCACGGACCGCTTGTGGTGGGTGTCGACATCGTCGACATGGATGAACAGGCCGGCCGGGCCCGCGTGCTCCATCGCCTTGGCGAAGACGCCGCCGCGGCCCTTGGAGGTCAGCATCACGACGCCATTGCCGTACGTGAGTTCGCAGTGCTCGACGATGCCGCCCTCACCCTCGTACAGCGCGGTCTCGGTGAAGCCGAAGGCCTCCGTGAGCTGGCGGACCGCGGACTTCGCGTCCTGGTAGAGCAGGGTCGGAGTGATGGTCGGTGACTGTGCCATGGGGATCCACTCCTCAGAGGATTTCCATGCGGATGTGACCTGCGGCTCAGTCTGGCACCCGGCACTGACAACGCCCGCCGGACGCCGACGCGGCACCGCCCGTCGTCACCGGAAGGTGTTGCACTGCGCCATGTCGCCGGTCCGGTACCCCTGGTAGAACCACTGCTGGCGCTGCTCGGCCGAGCCGTGCGTCCAGTTCTCCGGCGTGACCCGGCCCTGGAACCGCTCCTGGATCCGGTCGTCGCCGACCGCGGCCGCCGCGTCCAGACCGTCGCGGATGTCCTGGTCCGTGAGCGAGGTGATCAGCGGCCGGCCGGTGGCCTCGTCCGGGGTGGTCGTCGCGTGCTTGGCCCACACGCCCGCGTAGCAGTCCGCCTGCAGCTCGACCCGTACGGCATTGCTGTTCGCGCCGGTCCGCCCGTCCTGGGCCCGCTTCAGGGTGCCGGCCAGGTTCTGCACGTGGTGGCCGTACTCATGCGCCACCACATAGGCCTGGGCGAACGGGCCGCCGCTGGAGCCGAACTTGGTGCGCAGTTCGTCGAAGAAGCCGAGGTCGAGATAGACCTTCCGGTCGCCGGGGCAGTAGAAGGGCCCGACCGCCGAGGTCGCGGCGCCGCACGCGGTGTTGACGCGCCCGGAGAAGAACACGGTCTGCGCATCTCCGTAGCGCGCGTTGCGGCGCGGGAACTCCTGGCGCCAGTAGTCCTGCACGCTGTTGACCACCGCGACCATCCGGCAGTCGTCCTTGGTGTTGGCGTCCTGTCCGGTGCGGCAGGTCTGCTGCACCTGGGCGGCGCTCGACGCGGTGTCCGTGGGGTCGTCGTTGCCCGAGGTCAGTCCCAGATTGTCCGGGCCGACACCGAAGAAGAGCCCCATGATCAGCGCGATGATGCCGGCGAACCCGCCACCGATGGCCGCCTTGCTCTTCATCCGGCTGCCCCGGACGTCCTGGACCTCCGAGGTGTCCAGATTGGCGTTGTCGTCGAACTGCACGGGCGCACCACCCTCCTAGTGCCGAGTATCGGCCTCTTTATCCTGTTATGCCCGTTCGGTGTCGGCGTGGGGCAGAGGACCGAACGGGCGACGCACGGTCCCCGCCCGGCCGTGTCGCCCGCCGCCGGGCCGCCCGGCGCCCACGCCCGGGACTACGCTCTGCGCCTGATCCGAGGCCGCGCGAGGCGCGCCGGACCGGAGCCGGCCGGCGGCAGTGGCACCGGCCCGCACCGGGGACGGACAGCCGCCGGACCGGCCACCACCAGGGACAGAGGGGGGTACGTGAGCGGCGTACCGATGGGGACCGCAGCCGTGACTTTCCCGGCGCAGGAGCCCCGCGCCGACGGCCGGCCCGCAGGCGGGCCCTACGCACCGCCCCGGCCGCCGGGCCCACGGCGCCCGCCGCGCCGTACCGCCCGCCTTGTGCTCCCGCTCGCGCTCGCCCTCGCGGCGGCCGTCCCGCTGATCACCGCGGCGCAGGACGCGCGGCCCGCACCGTTCGGGGACCGCCTGGTGCGGTACGCGGACGCCACCGCCCGCCCCGGGGGCACGCTGACCGCTCCCGACGAGCCCCGGCTCCGTATCGAGGGCAAGGCGGTCCACGCGTACGACCGGAACAGCGGCCGCACCCGCTGGTCGCACTCGCGCGACGGACGCCGGCCGCTCGCGCTGCTGCCCGCGCCCGGCCATGCGGCGGTGCTGTGGGACGACGGCCTGGTGACCGACACCGAGCACGCCGGCGATGGCGGGGTGCGGTGGCACCGCGCCATCCCGGGCGGGGCGAAATGGCTGCGCGGGCACGGCGCCGACGGGGTGCTGCGGGCGCTCGACCCGGCGGCGCGCATGATCGCCGTGGTGACGCCCGAGCGGATCACCGCCTACCGCAGCGCCGACGGGGACCTGCGCTGGGTGCTGCCCGCCCGCCGCGGCTGCGGCTTCGCACCCGAGCGGGCCGTACGCGGTGACGGAGCCTGGCTGATCGCGCAGCCCTGCGCCGACGAGAGCGTGGCCTGGTCCGCGCAGATGGTGGCGGTCGACGACCTCGGGCGCATCGCACCGAAGCGCCGCCCCATGGGGAACGCCCTGCCCGGCCCGAAGGCCGCAGCGCGATAGGCCCACCGCGGGGCCCGATCCGCGGGCAGCCACGCCCCCAAAACCAGTTGCAGCCCACCGCTAGACTGGCCGCATGGCCATTCTCCTTGTGCATTAGGCGGCGTCGACACGTCCCTCAGCCCTGTCGTCCTGCCCTCGCCGTCCCCCACACTGCCCTGGAGTCTGTCCCGTGATCACCGCCACCGGCATCGAGCTGCGCGCCGGCGCCCGCATCCTCATCGAGAACGCCACCTTCCGCGTCGCCAAGGGCGACCGCATCGGTCTGGTCGGGCGCAACGGCGCCGGCAAGACCACGCTCACCAAGTGCCTCGCAGGTGAGGGCCAGCCCGCCGCCGGCAGCATCACGCGCTCCGGCGAGGTCGGCTATCTGCCGCAGGACCCGCGCACCGGCGACCTCGACACCCTGGCCCGCGACCGCATCCTGTCCGCCCGCGGCCTGGACACGCTGATCCAGAAGATGCGGCAGAACGAGGAGCGCATCGCGAACGGCCAGGGCGCCACCCGCGACAAGGCGCTGCGGCAGTACGAGCGCCAGGAGACCGAGTTCCTCACCAAGGGCGGGTACGCCGCCGAGGCCGAGGCCGCGACCATCGCCGCCGCTCTCGGCCTGCCCGACCGGGTGCTCGGCCAGCCGCTGCATACACTCTCCGGCGGTCAGCGCCGCCGCGTCGAGCTCGCGCGCATCCTGTTCTCGGACGCCGACACCCTGCTGCTCGACGAGCCCACGAACCACCTCGACGCCGACTCGATCGTCTGGCTGCGCGAGTACCTCAAGACGTACCGCGGCGGCTTCATCGTGATCTCCCACGACGTCGACCTGGTCGAGACGGTGGTCAACAAGGTCTTCTACCTGGACGCCAACCGCTCCCACATCGACGTCTACAACATGGGCTGGAAGCTGTACCAGCAGCAGCGCGAGGCCGATGAGAAGCGCCGCAAGCGCGAGCGCCAGAACGCCGAGAAGAAGGCCGCGGCCCTCAACTCGCAGGCGGACAAGATGCGCGCCAAGGCCACCAAGACGGTGGCCGCGCAGAACATGGCCCGCCGCGCCGAGAAGCTGCTCTCCGGCCTCGAAGCGGTGCGCCAGTCCGACAAGGTCGCCAAGCTGCGCTTCCCCGAGCCCGCGCCGTGCGGCAAGACCCCGCTCACCGCCGAGGGTCTGTCGAAGTCGTACGGCTCGCTGGAAATCTTCACCGATGTGGATCTCGCGATCGACAAGGGCTCACGCGTCGTCATCCTCGGCCTCAACGGCGCGGGAAAGACCACCCTCCTGAGGCTGCTCGCGGGTGTCGAGCAGCCCGACACGGGCGAGGTCACGCCCGGCCACGGGCTCAAGCTCGGGTACTACGCGCAGGAGCACGAGACCCTCGACCCGGACCGCACGGTCCTGGAGAACATGCGCTCCGCGGCCCCGGACCTCGATCTCGTCGACGTCCGCAAGACGCTCGGCTCGTTCCTGTTCTCCGGTAACGACGTCGACAAGCCGGCCGGTGTCCTGTCCGGTGGTGAGAAGACCCGTCTCGCGCTCGCGACGCTCGTGGTGTCCTCCGCCAACGTGCTGCTCCTCGACGAGCCCACGAACAACCTCGACCCGGCCAGCCGCGAGGAGATCCTCGGCGCGCTGCGCACGTACAAGGGCGCGGTCGTCCTGGTCACGCACGACGAGGGCGCGGTCGAGGCGCTGCAGCCGGAGCGGATCATCCTGCTGCCCGACGGTGTCGAGGACCTGTGGGGCGCGGACTACCAGGACCTGGTGGCGCTCGCCTGACATCCGGACCCGGCCGGACGCGGCATCCGAACCCGAACGGATGCCGCTGATCCACTTCGTATGGATCATTCTGCTGACGCGTGATCCTTCGTATGAGTGAGATCGCCTAGTACCGCGGTGTGTCGTACACCGGATCAAGGGCTTGCCTGGCCGCGTGCGGTTGACCGTGACCTTGTGCGCCTTGACCTGCCGATTCGTTCATGGACCTGTTCGACGGCGTGAACCAAGGTCACCGGAATCATTCCCTCCGCTTGTGAGGACCGCCTTGGAGGCGCGAATTCCGGCCGGACGGACCTTGCCGAATGGGTGGCCAGGACGCTCAGGAGGGGTGATCATGAGAAGTCCAGAGCGCACTTCCCATGAGGAGGCACGGGTGGCCGAGACTCTGAAGAAGGGCAGCCGGGTAACCGGCGCCGCGCGCGACAAGCTCGCGGCAGACCTGAAGAAGAAGTACGACTCCGGTGCGAGCATCCGGGCGCTGGCCGAGGAGACCGGCCGCTCCTATGGATTCGTCCACCGGATGCTCAGCGAGTCCGGGGTCACGCTGCGGGGACGCGGCGGGGCGACGCGGGGCAAGAAGGCAGCTTCCTGACCTTCCCGCTGCTCATCGGTCTTCGGTGGTGCCACCCGGTCGGTTCCATGGCCGGCCGGGTGGTTACTGTGCAGTCACTTCAATGCTGTATCTGACTGCGGCCATGCGGAGACGCTCATGACCTCGTACGACACTTCCGGCACCGTCGTCCTCGACAAGGACGGCGTCCGGCTCACCATCGACGACACGCTCGCCACGGTGACCCTGGCCAACGCGGCCAAGCGCAACGCCCAAAGTCCTGCACTCTGGCGGGCGTTGACGGAGGCCGGCCGGGCGCTGCCTGGCAGCGTGCGCGTGGTGGTGCTGCGCGGCGAGGGCAAGTCGTTCTCCGCCGGGCTCGACCGGCAGGCATTCACTCCGGAAGGGTTCGAGGGCGAGCCCTCGTTCCTGGAGATGGCACGCGGCGATGACGCGTCGTTGGACGCGGTCATCGCCGAGTACCAAGAGGCGTTCACGTGGTGGCGGCGCAGCGATGTGCTGACCGTCGCGGCGGTGCAGGGGCATGCGATCGGCGCCGGCTTCCAGCTGGCGCTCGCCTGTGACCTGCGGGTCGCGGCCGAGGACGCCCAGTTCGCCATGCGCGAGACCAGCCTCGGACTCGTACCTGACCTGACCGGTACGCATCCGCTGGTCTCTCTCGTGGGTTATGCGCGCGCCCTGGAGATCTGTGTCACCGGGCGCTTCGTGCATGCGGACGAGGCCGAACGCATCGGCCTCGCCAACCTTGTCGTGCCCGCGGCCGAACTCGACGCTGCCGTACGCGACTTGGCGGGCGCACTGCTCGCCGCGCCGCGCGACGCCGTCGTCGAGACCAAGGCGTTGCTGCAGGGTGCGGTCGAGCGTTCCTACGAGGACCAGCGCGTCGCCGAGCGCGCGGCGCAGGCGCGACGGCTGCGGGATCTGGCGGGGATCGGCGACTGAGCATTCCCGGCGGGCTCCTGCGTGAGTCCGTGGTCCTCCGTTCCCTGCGTGAGTTCGTCGGCCTCCGTTCTTCTACGTGAGTCCGTCGGCCTCCGTTCTCCTACGCGAGTCCGTCGACCTCCGTGACCAGGACCGCCACCGTCGGCCGGTCGGGGAGCGCCGCCGAAGCGGCGCGGCGGACCGCGAGGGCCACCTCGAGGGCGTTGTGATGGGCGGCGGTTGCCAGCTCGATACGGAGATGGCGCGTCGCGAGCGCACCGGGTGAGCGCCGCTCCTGCATCTGTACGGCGCGGCCCGTGCCCGCCTGCGTCCCCGTCAGCCGGGTCACCCCCGGTACGGCGAGGGCGGCGCGGGCGGCCGGGCCGCGGTCCGTGCGTACGGTCGGAACACGCCTGCCCGGCGCGGGAGTACGGGCCGTGAGCTCGCCGGGTGCGACCAGATCGGTGATCCGCAGATCCACCGCCTCGACCACCAGGCCGAGGCCATGCGCGGCGATCGCGAGCACCGACCGCAGCCGCCCCACGACGGCCGGCAGCGGCTCGTCCGTCGCCGCGGCGCATTCGGCCGTCACCCGCAGCGGCGCCGGCGGCAGCGCGCTCGGCGGTCCGGGCACCACGGGCTCGGCGGCCGTGTCCGGGTCGGCGAGCGCCAGGCGTACGGAATCGACGCGCGCTCCCCGTATCGCGGCGGTGGCGCCTTCGAGGACCGCGCGCGCCGCCGACTCCGCGATCCACGCCCCGTCGGCGGGCCCGCCGAGCGGCAACAGGCGTCCCAGGTGCAGCTGTTGACGAATCACCTGTGCCAAAGGGTCCATGGATGCAGCTTGCCCGGTGACCGACGGGGCACCCGCACTTACGGTGGGCGAAGGAGCGCAATCGGTGGCGAGGGGATACGCGATGACCGAGACCGCACAACCAGGCCAGGAAGTGACGCTGGAGGCCGCGCCCGGGGAACAGGGCGCCGCCGGGACGGTGAAGAAGCGGGGCGGCGGCGATCCCGCGACGCGAGGGCGCACCACCATCGCCGACGGAGTGGTGGAGAAGATCGCCGGGCTCGCCGCGCGGGATGTGGTGGGTGTGCACGCGATGGGGCTCGCGCGCACCTTCGGCGCGGTACGGGACCGGGTGCCCGGCGCCAAGTCCGTGACCCGGGGTGTGAAGGCCGAGGTCGGCGAGGTGCAGACGGCGCTCGATCTGGAGATCGTCGTGGACTACGGCGTCTCGATCGTCGATGTGGCCCGTGCCGTACGCGAGAACGTCATCGCCGCTGTGGAGCGGATGACCGGGCTCGAGGTCGTCGAGGTCAACATCGCGGTCGGCGACGTGAAGCTGCCCGACGAGGAGGACGACGACGAGACGCGGCTCCAGTGACGGCTCCGATGGCGGTTTCCGCGACGGAGGTGGCGAGATGAGCAGGGCCTCGATCGGGCTGCTCGCCGGGATGGCGCTCGGATTCGCCGCGTACTTCGGCGGGTTCGGCGCGTTCCTGCTCGTGGCGGCGCTCGGTGCGCTCGGGTTCCTTGTCGGGCGGTACGCGGACGGGGACTTGGACCTCGGTGACCTGTTCCGCGGCCGCGGTGAGTCACGCGGCGACCGGCGGCGCTGATGGGCGCGGCCGGCAGTCCCGGTGCGCGGGCGGTGCCCGCGGGCGAGCGGGGCGCGACCGTCATCGCCGACCGGGTCGTGGAGAAGATCGCCGCGTACGCGGCCCGTGAGGCGCTCGGTTCCGGTGTGCCCGCCGAGGCCGGCGCACCGCAGGCCGTGGTGCGCGTACGGGATCTGGTCGTGCGGGCGCGGATCACCCTGGAGCTCGGCTACCCCTGCGACATCGGCGCCCGCTGCGCGGCCGTGCGTCGTCAAGTCGCCCAGCGGGTAGAGGCGTTGGCGGGGATGACCGTGCCCGAGGTGGCGGTCCAGGTGGAGCGGCTGCATCCCGCGCGGGCGCAGGGGAGGACACGATGAGCCAAGGTCCGGAGGGCCGGGCGGCGCCGCCCGGCCCCGAGAGCGAGGGCACCACACGAAGTCTGCCCGTCCTGGAGAAGGCCGAGAAGGGCGAGAAGGCCGAGGCCGAGGTGCTCCAGCGGGCACAGTCCGAGCTCGACCAGTCGGCATCCGCCGCGCGCTACGGCCCGGTGGCCACCCCCGAGGAGGACGGTGACGGCGGCAGGCTGTGGTCCGTGCGCCGGATCCCCGCGGGCGTGCTCGCGCTGCTGCTCGCGGCCGGTGCGGGGCTGCTGCTCTACGACCTCGCGGCGGTGCGGGCCGAACAGCCGGCGATGGCCTGGCGCAAGGAGCTCGCCGAACAGTTCGGCGGCCGGCCCCTGGACGACCCCTGGGTGCTGGCCGGGGCGGCGGTGGCCGTCGTGCTCGGCATCGGTCTGCTCGTCCTCGCCGCGGCGCCCGGACACCGTTCCGCGCTGCCCCTGCGCAGCGGCAACGCCGACGTCCGCGCCTGGCTGGACAGCGCCGCCGCCGCGCTCGTGCTGCGCGACCGGGCGATGGAGGTGTCGGGGGTGCAGTCGGTGCGGGTCCGTGTGTACCGCGCGAAGGTCGAGGTGCGGGCGGTCTCGCACTTCCGCGAACTCGACGAGGTACGGGCCGACTTGGACGCCGCGCTCGGCGAGGGCATCAAGTCCCTCGGCCTGGTCGCGGGCCCCGCTCTTTCGGTGACCGTGTCACGACCGGGGAAGGGCTGAGGCCATGCTGCGGATCGCCAACCGTGTGCTGATCGGGCTCGTGGGGCTCGCGCTCCTGGTCCTCGGCGGCAGTGTGCTGATCGCCGGGCTCGGCGGGCCGCTGCCGGAGTGGTGGTTCTACGACGCCCGGAGCGATGTGCTGCTCGCCGAGTCCGCACGGGACCGCTACCGCGAGGACACCTGGTGGTGGCCGGCCGTGTTCGGGGCGCTTGGACTGCTGTTCGGCCTGATGGTGTGGTCGCTGATCGCCCAGGCCCGGCGCAACCGGCTCACCGAGGTCCTCGTGGACAGCGGCGACGGCCAGGGCGCGCTGCTGCGGGCGCGGGCCCTTGCGGGCGTACTGGCCGGTGCGGCCGAGGACTTGCACGGGGTCGAGCGGGCGGATGTGCTGCTCGTGGGCCGGCGCAGTGCGCCCGAGGCACGCGTGCAGCTCGTACTGGAGGCGCAGGCCGCGCCCCGCGAGACGCTCCAGCGGATGACCTACGAGGCGCTGGCCACGGCCCGCGACTCCGCCGGCCTCGACCGGCTGCCGGCCGAGGTGCGGATGGGGACGCTCAAGAGGCGGGCGCAACGGGTGAGTTGAGAGCGTTCGCCCCCGCAGGCCCGGGTGCGGCCAGAGAGGTGACGCGCGGGTGTGGTGCCCGCCGGTGGTGATCGCCAGGTGCTGGGATGCGGGACATACGCATGCCCCCGAGTCGACGGGGCCGCACCCGCGCCCCCGCCGATCACGGGGACGCGCTCACGCCCTCGAAAGGAACCGTACCGATGCTCCTCGCCCGCACCGCACCCGTGCCTCTCGCCCGCCCCGCCAAGGCCTTCGCGGTCACGCTGCTCGCCCTCGCGCTCCCCGCCCTCGCCGCTCCCGCGGCGGCCGCCCTGCCCAGCGGTCCCGAAACCGTACGGGCCGCCGCGCCGCGCCCCGCCGTCCTGACCGTGAGCGGCGAGGGCAGCGCGACGGGCAAGCCGGACATGGCGGTGGTCCACGCCGGGGTCGAGGTCACCGAGAAGACCTCGAAGGACGCGATGAACGCCCAGAGCAAGGCCGCCCGCGCGCTGCTGGCCGCCGTGCGCGCCCGGGGCATCGCCGACAAGGACATCAGGACCGAAGGCCTGTCCCTCGGCCCGCAGTACACCTACACGTCGGGCAAGTCCGAGCTGACGGGCTACCGGGCCGCGCAGTCCTTCACTGTCAAGGTCCGCAGGATCGGCGACACGGGTGCGGTCCTGCAGGCCGTCACGGACGCCACCGGCGACGCCGGACGTATCCACTCCGTCGCCTTCGACGTGGCCGACCCGGCGGCGCTGCGCACGCAGGCACGCAAGGACGCGCACCGCGACGCGCGGGCCAAGGCCCTGGAGTACGCCGAGTTCAGCGGGCACCGCCTTGGTCGGCTCGTCTCGCTCACGGACAGCGCCACGAGCGGCCCGCACCCGCTGCCGATGGCCAAGGAGGCGTTCGACAGCGCGGGCGCGAGCGTCCCGCTGGCTCCCGGGGAGATCCAGTCGACCGCGTCGGTCACCGCGGTGTACGAGCTGGTCTGACGCGAGGAGCCCGGCCCGGACGGCGGGAGCGTGCGCGCCGAGGCCGGGCTCAGAACCCCCGCAGCGCCCCGCCGTCCACCGGCAGCATCACACCCGTCAGATACGAGGCCGCCGGCGACAGCGTGAACGCCGCCACCCGGCCGAACTCCTCCGGCGTGCCGTAGCGGCCCAGCGGGATACGGGACTCGTTGGCGGCGCGGGCCGCGGCGGGGTCGGGGGCCAGGCCGTCCAGCTGGCGCATGCGGTCCGTGGCGATCCGGCCGGGCAGCAGGCCGAGCACGCGGATGCCGCGCGGACCCACCTCGTCCGCGAGCGACTTGGCGAAGCCGGCCAGGCCCGGACGCAGACCGTTGGAGATGGTGAGGCCGGCGATGGGCTCGTACACCGAACCGGACAGGACGAAGCCGATCGCCCCGCCCTCGCCGAGCTCCGCGGCCGCACCCCGCGCGAGCCGGACCGCGCCCAGGAAGACCGCGTCGAAGGCGGCCTGCCACTGCTCGTCGGTGTTGGTGGCGGCGGTGCCGGGGGCCGGGCCGCCGACGCTGATGAGGATGCCGTCGAAACGGCCGAAGCGCTCACGGGCGGTGTCGATCAGACGCTGCGCGGTGGCCGGGTCGCCATTGTCGGCGCCGACACCGACGGCGTTCTCGCCGAACGCGGCCGCGGCCTCGACGGCGGCCTTCTCCTCACGCCCGGTGAGGACGACTTTCGCACCCTCCGCGACCATGGCGGCGGCCGAAGCGTGGCCGAGGCCCCGGGTCGCGCCGGTGACTACGTAGACACGGTCCTTCAGTCCAAGATCCATGCACCCATCCTGCCGCGTGGATCCCCGCGAAGGGAGCCCGGGGTCAGGCCGGAACCGGTTCGGCCTGTTCCTCGGAGTCCGCGCGCTCGAGACGTTCGCGTACTTCCCGCCGTACGAGGAAGATCCAGCCGACCGGCACGGCCGCCGTGAACAGCCACCACTGGATGGCGTACGCGAAGTGGTTCCCGATCGAGTCGTGGTCGGGGGCGGGGATCTGCTCGGGGGAGTCGGTCTCCGGGTCGGTCAGCTCGATGTAGCCGCCGAGCACCTGCTTGTTCAGGAGCTGGGCCTGCTGCTCGCTGCTGATCAGCATCACCTGGCGGTCGGGCAGTCCCTTGAGGTCCTTGATGCCGCTGGCGTCCGTGGTCTGCGAGGCCATCAGCCGGCCCGTCACCGTGCGCTCGCCCGAGGGCGGCGGCGGAACCTTCGGGAACGCCTTCTGATCGGCGGCCGCGGGCACCCAGCCCCGGTTCACCAGGAGGACCTTGCCGTCCTCGAGCACGAACGGGGTCAGGACGTGGAAGCCGACCCGGTCGTCGGAGTTGGTGCGGCGGCGGACCACGACCTCGTGCTCCGCGTCGAAGCGGCCGGTGGCGGTGACCTGGCGCCAGTAGTCCTCGCGGGGCAGCGTCTCGCCCGGCGCGGTCAGCTCCTCGACGGGTACGGGCTTCGCGTCGAGGCTCTTCGCGATCAGCGCGTTCTGCGCGACGCGGGCCTGATGCCGGTGCAGCTGCCAGAAGCCCAGCTCGATCATCACGGGGATGAGCACAAGGGCGAGAAGGGTGACAAGCACCCACTGCCGGGTCAACAGGAAGCGGTACACGCCGTCGACGGTACCCCGGCATACGAAGGCCCCCTGCGGGAGGGGTCCCGTAGGGGGCCGAAACGGGCAGAGGGGTGGATCGGGGTCGAGCAGTGAGGGGATCCGGGGCGTGCGGGGAGCGGGCCGGGGTCAGACGCGATCGACGATGCCTGCCTTCCCCTCGGAGCGGGCGCAGTGCGCCCCGCAGTACCAGTGCCCCTCGACCTCGACGCCCTGGCCGATGATCTGGCACCGGCAGTGCTCGCAGATCGGCGCCATCCGGTGGATGGCGCACGAGAAGCAGTCGAAGACGTGGACCGCGCCCTGGGCGTGGACCTCGAAGCTCATGGAGTAGTCGTTTCCGCAGACTTCGCAACGTGCCATGCGCCACAGAGTGGGACCCGCGTGCCGCGACGCCGTCGAGGCATGCGGCGTGCGGGCTGATAATCACCCGGACAGGCGCCCGGGCCTCCCCTTACGCAGGTGCCACGTCCCGCAGGAGCTGGCCGAAGGCCGCCTCGTCCACGATCGGGGTGCCGAAGCTCTTCGCCTTGACGACCTTGGACGTACCGGAGTCCGGATCATTGGTGACGAGCAGGCTCGTCAGACGCGACAGGCTGGTCGCCACATGCAGCCCCGCCTCGACCGCCCGGTCCTCGAGCAGCTCGCGCTCGGTGGAGGTGTCGCCCGAGAACGCCACGCGCATGCCCTGGCGCAGCGGCTTGCCCTCCTCGTACCGCCCGGGGTTCGGATACGGGCTCGGCGGGAGCTTGCGGGACTGGCGCCAGTTGCCCTGTGGCTGGTACTGCCGGCCGATTCCCGAAGGGGCCGGCGCGGGCGTCGCGTTCCACTCCGTCAGCGGCCGGCACTCGTGCAGCGGCAGCCGTACGGCATCCTTGGCCGCCGCCCGCAGGCTGGGCCGGAAGGCCTCGGCGAGCACACGGGCGTCGTCGAGCGCATGGTGCGCGCGCTGCTGCACGACACCGAAGTGGGCCGCGAGCGACTCCAGTTTGTGGTTGGGCAGCGGGAGCGCCAGCTCCTTCGACAGGGCGATGGTGCACAGCCGCTGCCGTACGGGAGGGGTGAGCGAGGCCCGGGCGTACTCGCGGGCGATCATCTGCCAGTCGAAGACCGCATTGTGCGCCACGAGCACCCGGCCTTCGAGGCGTGCGGAGAACTCCTCGGCGATCTCGGGGAAGAGCGGGGCGCCTTCGAGGGTGTCGCTCGTCAGGCCGTGGATCCACACCGGACCGGGGTCGCGCTCGGGGTTGACCAGCGTGTACCAGTGGTCCTCGACCTCGCCGCGCGCGTCGAGCCGGTAGACGGCGGCGGAGATGATGCGGTCGTCGCGGGCGAGACCCGTGGTCTCGACGTCGACGACCGCGTACCCCGACGGGTAGGCGGCCGGCCACGGAACGGCGGTCGTGCGGTCTTCGAGCATGGTTCACGAGGATAAGGCCCGCGACCGACACCGCGGACCGCCGGGGTTCAGTGCGCCCGCTCGGCGGGCCGCTCTCCCAACAGGCCGTCCACCATGGCCCGTACGGAGAGCAGGAAGAGCCGCTCCGGATCCGGCGGCGCGGCAAGGCCCTTGGCCAGCGCGGGATCGTGTTCGGCGGCGCCCGCGTCCCACAGGCTTTCGTCGCCGGGGTACTGCACCGGCGCTCGCTCGCGATTGCGCTCCACCAGAACGAATCCGACGACCTGGAAGAGCAGCGACCGTACGACGTCGGCGGCTTGACCCCCGCGCAGGCCGGCCGCATGGACCTCGTGCACCAGGGCCTGGGTCGCGGGCTGGAACATCCGCTCCGTCAGGCCCCGTTCGTGCACCATCGCCACCAGATGCGGATGTCCGCGCAACTGGGCGCGCAGGGCGCGGGTGACCGAGACGATACGGGTGGCGGGGGTGCGGCCCTGGGCACGGATCTCGCCGAGGTCGGTGACCGTGCGCTCGACGAGGGCTTCGAGCAGGGATTCGCGGTTGCCGACGTGCCAGTAGATCGAGGTGACCGCCGTGCCGAGCTCGGCGGCGAGCTTGCGCATGGTCAGCGCGCGCGGGCCGTTCTTCTTGACCATCGCCGCGGCGGCGTCGAGCACGTCGTCCCGAGTCAGTGCGCGTTTCGGCGAATCGCTCTGGTTGCTCATCGGGTCCCCAATTTCCGTTTCCCGCACGGCTCTTTACCCTTCATCGCGGGCGGTGTAACAGTGTTACAGACTCGCTGGAACACCCCCACCGAAGGGCGGTACGCCATGGCACGAGTACGGTACGGCGCGCGCACCGAGGCCGAGATCCAGGCCTCGCGCGAGAAGAGCTCCAAGCTTCCCGACATCTGGTCGACCGGTGTGGTGGCTGTCTGGGAGAGCGATCCGGACGCGGTGGCCGCGGTGCTGCCGCCACCGCTGAAGCCCACCGAGAAGCCCTTGGTGCGGGCGAACATCAGCAAGGTCGACCTGCCCGGCTATCCGCTCGGCGCAGGATCGGTGGCGGTGGCCGCCGAGCACAACGGAGTCGTGGGCTGGTATCCGCTGGTCATGCCGATGACCCACGAGCGGGCGCTGATCGGCGGCCGTGAGGTCTTCGGCGAGCCGAAGAAGCTCGGCGAGGTCACGGTCGACCGCGACGGCCTCGTCGTGAACGCCAAGCTGGCCCGGCACGGCATCGCGTTCGTGGAGGTACGCGGAGCGGTCAGCGGTGACCTGCCGCTTCCCGAGCCGGTGCAGAAGACCGACTTCTACTTCAAGTTCCTGCCCGCCGTGGACGGTTCCGGCTTCGACGCCGACCCGGTGCTCGTGCACTGCACCCGTAACGAGAAGGTGCGCAAGCTGGAGCGGATCACCGGGGACATCGTCCTGCGGGAGTCGATGTTCGACCCGATCGCGGATCTCCCCGTACGCACGATCGTGGAGATCACCATCGGTGAGAAGACCACGGACCAGAAGGGCAAGGTCGTCGAACGGGTCTCCGCCCAGGCCCTGTTGCCCTATATCCACCAGCGGTACGACGACCCGCAGCAGATCCTCGACGGTCCCCCTGAGGGCAGTGACAAGGAGGCGGGCGCCTGATGAAGCTCGAAGCAGGGCAGGTCGCCGTCGTCACGGGCGCCGCGAGCGGGATCGGCCTCGCGATGGCGCGGCGGTTCGCCGCCGCCGGGCTCAAGGTCGTGCTCGCCGATGTCGAGGAGGGCGCCCTGGAGAAGGCCGCCGCCTCGCTCAGGGAGGACGGCGCCGACGTCCTGGCCAAGGTGGTCGACGTATCGGACCGCGACTCCGTCCTCGCACTCGCCGACGCCGCGTACGACACGTACGGGCAGGTCAACGTCCTGTGCAACAACGCCGGTGTCGGCTCGGGTGCCGAGGGCCGGATGTGGCAGCACGAGCCCAACGACTGGAAGTGGGCGTTCTCGGTCAACGTCTGGGGTGTCTTCCACGGCATCCAGGCCTTCGTGCCGCGCATGATCGAGAGCGGCCTGCCGGGGCATGTGGTCAACACGTCCTCCGGTGACGGCGGCATCGCACCCCTGCCCACTGCCTCCGTCTACGCGGTGACCAAGGCGGCCGTCGTGACGATGACCGAGTCGCTGTACGCGCATCTCAAGGCCGAGGGCGTCCAGGTCGGCGCGTCCGTGCTCTTCCCGGGCCCGCACATGCTGCGCACCGGCCTGTGGGAGTCGCACCGCAACCGCCCCGAGCGGTACGCCAAGGAGCGGCCGCGCAAGACGCCGTACCGCAGCCTCGACCAGTGGGAGTCGGCCATGAAGGAGGCCGGCCACGAGGTGCAGTTCACGCCGGTCGAAGAGGTCGCCGACTTCGTGGCCGAGTGCATCGAGGCCGGGCAGTTCTGGATGATGCCCGCCAGCGAGCACAGCGACCGGCAGATCAAGGCCCGGTCGCAGTCGATGCTCGACCGTGCGAATCCCGCGTATCTCGAAAGCTTCATCCTCGACTAGGGGGACGACCCGTGACCGACGCACAGGATCCGTACCTGATCATCTCCTCGGACTGCCATGCAGGGCTGCCGACCGAGGAGTACCGGCCGTATCTGGACTCCCGTTTCCACCGGGAGTTCGACGAATTCCTCGCGGGCCGCGACCGGCGCCGCGAGGAGGCCACGCGGCTCGGCATCCGCAACGAGGCCTTCGCCGACAAGTGGTTCAGCGACAACGAGGAAGGGCTGCGCGGCGGTTGGGACGTCGCCCAGCGCCTCAAGGAGCTGGACGGCGACGGAGTGGCCGCCGAGGTGGTCTTCCCGGACGCCGACGCCGTGGACAGCCAGACCGCCGCGCCCTTCGGCGTGGGCCTCGGGCTCTCCGGCGACCAGGACCCCGAACTCGGCATGGCGGGCGCGCAGGCGCACAACCGCTGGCTCGCGGAGTTCGTGGGACAGAACCCCGAACGGCACTGCGGTGTCGCCCTGTTGCCCATCACCGCGGAGCCCGACAAGGTCGTCGCCGAGATCCACCGGGCCAAGGAGTCCGGGCTCGGCGCGCTGATGATCCCCTCGATGTGGGTGGACCACCCGCCGTACCACGACGCGCGGTACGAGCCCATCTGGGCCGCGGCCGCCGAGTGCGAGATGCCCATGGTCACGCACTCGGGTGCGGCGCCGCGCCACGAGTACGGCGAGCACCTCGGCATCTACGTCAGCGAGGTGACGTGGTGGCCCGCGCGGCCGCTCCACTTCCTGATCTGGTCCGGGGTGTTCGAGCGGCACCCGGGCCTCAAGTTCGGTGTCGCGGAGTCCGGTTGCTGGTGGCTGCCGAACCTCCTGTGGTTCATGGACCGCCTCTACCTCGGCGCGCACGGCGGCAAGAAGCTCTCGCCGTTCTCCGAGCTGAAGCGGCCGCCGAGCGAGTATCTGGACCGCCAGGTGTTCATCTGCGCCACCAACACCAAGCGGCGCGAACTCGCCCAGCGCTACGAGATCGGCGTGGACAACATCCTGTGGGGCTCCGACTTCCCGCACCCGGAAGGAACCTGGCCCAACACCCGCACCTGGCTCAAGAACACCTTCCACGACATCCCGGTCGAGGAGACCCGCCGGATGCTCGGGCTCGCGGCCGCCGAGGTCTTCGGCTTCGACACCGACAAGCTCGCGCCGATCGCGCAGCGCATCGGCCCGACCCCGGCCGATCTCGGCCAGCCCGATGACCAGGCCGCCGTCGAGGCCTCCTGGGCGCGTTCGCGCGAGGTGGGCCGGCACTGGATCACCGGCAACGACTTTCCCGTCCTGGGGGTGAACCCGTGAACCAGAGCCGCAGCGCCCCGAGCGCACCCACCGACCGCTACACCGTCATCTCCGCCGACTGCCACGCCGGCGCCGATCTCCTCGACTACAAGCCCTACTTGGAGTCCAGGCACCACGAGGCCTTCGACGCGTGGGCGGCCACCTACGTCAATCCGTACGAGGACCTGCTCGCCGACACCGCGGACAAGAACTGGAACTCCGACCGCCGCGTCGCCGAGCTGGAGGAGGACGGGATCGTCGCGGAGGTGGTGTTCCCCAACACCATCCCGCCGTTCTTCCCCTCCGCGGCCCTGATGGCACCCGCGCCCACGCGCGAGGAGTTCGAGCAGCGCTGGGCGGGCCTGCGCGCCCACAACCGCTGGCTCGCCGAGTTCTGCGCCGCGGCGCCGGGACGGCGCGCGGGCGTCTTCCAGATCCTGCTCAACGACGTGGACGAGGCGGTCAAGGAGATCCGCTGGGCCCACGCGGCGGGCCTCACCGGCGGCCTGCTCCTGCCCGGCACACCACCGGGCTCGGGCCTGCCCGAGCTGTACTCCCAGACGTACGACCCGATCTGGGCCACATGCGCCGAACTGGGCATCCCCGTCAACCACCACGCAGGCTCTGCCTCCCCGCCGCTCGGTGACGAACCCGCGGCGCGCGCGGTGTTCATGGTGGAGACCACCTGGTTCTCGCACCGCGCCCTGTGGCATCTGATCTTCGGCGGCGCCTTCCGCCGTCATCCGGACCTGAAGCTGGTCCTGACGGAACAGGGCTCCGGCTGGATCCCGGGCGTCCTGGACATGCTGGACTACTACCACGCACGCCTGGTCAAGGCCGTCACGAAGGCGGCGGGCCCGAAGGCGAATACGGCGGAGTCCAAGTTCGGCCAGGGCCTCGCGGCCTCCATGGGCAAGGGCCCCTCCGAGGTCTGGCGCGAGAACTGCTTCGTCGGCGCCAGCTTCATGCGCCCGCACGAGGTGCCGCTGCGCGACCGGATCGGCCTCGACAAGATCATGTGGGGCAGCGACTACCCCCACGACGAAGGCACCTACCCGTATACGAGGGAGGGCCTGCGGATCGCCTACGCCGGGCTCGACCCCGCGGAGATCGCCGCGATGGTCGGCGGCAACGCGGCCCGCGTCTACGGCTTCGACCTGGACTTCCTCGACCCGATCGCGGCGAAGGTCGGGCCCACGGTCGAGGAACTGGCCGAGCCGTTGAAGGAGCCCCCGTCGGACGCGACGTCACCCGTTTTCGCGCCAGGCGGCAAGGTCCGCGTGTGGTGACCGGGTCATGCCGGGAGGTTCTGAGACCCTCCCGGCATGACCGACTCCAGCGCATCCGCAGCCGAGCCGCACGAGCCCCACGAGCAGGGCATGAGCACCCGCCTCAACTGGCTGCGCGCCGCGGTGCTCGGCGCGAACGACGGCATCGTCTCCACGGCGGGCCTCGTCGTCGGCGTCGCGGGCGCCACGTCCGACCGCTCCACCCTGCTCACCGCGGGTCTGGCGGGCCTGCTCGCCGGCTCCATGTCGATGGCGGCCGGCGAGTATGTCTCCGTATCGACCCAGCGCGCCTCGGAGAAGGCCGCGCTCGCGACGGAGAAGCGCGAGCTGCGCGAGCAGCCGGCGGCCGAACTCGACGAGCTGACCGAGCTGTTGGAGGCGCGGGGGCTCAGCGCCGACGTGGCCCGCGAGGCGGCGGAGCAGCTCACGGAGAAGGACGCGCTGCGGGCGCACGCGCGGGTGGAACTCGGCATCGACCCGGACGAGCTCATGAACCCCTGGCACGCGGCATGGGCCTCCTTCCTCGCCTTCACCGTCGGCGCGCTGCTGCCCCTGCTAGCCATCGTGCTGCCGCCTTCGTCCGTACGGCTGTACGTCACGGTCGGCGCCGTGCTCGCGGCCCTGTGGCTCACGGGCTGGTGGAGCGCCCGCCTGGGCTCGGCGCCGACGCGGCCTGCGGTGCTGCGGAATGTGGTCGGGGGTGCGCTGGCCATGGCGGTGACGTATGGGGCGGGGTCGTTGCTGGGGGCGGTGGGTGTGTGACTCAGACCAGGTAGGAGTTGCTCGCCCGGCGCAGACTCAACCGGTCCTTGGGGATCACGTTGTTGCTGCGCACCGGAGTGTCGTCCTCGACGATGACGTTCAGATCGTCGAGGCCGGCGAGCGGCGACAGGTCCAGTGGGGCGCCGGAGGCCGTCGTGCACTTGGCGAACCGCACTTGACGCAACCCTGGCAGTTCACGCAGTGGTTCGAGGCCCCCGGTGATGTGGCAGGTGCCGAGCCACAGCGTCGTGAGGCTCTGCTGCGCCACCACGTCCGCGGGCGCGAAGTCGGCGTCGAGGATCTGCAGGGTGCGCAGTCCGGGCAGCGCGGACCGGCCGGCGAACTCGGCGATCTGGGGGGTGCCCGCGAGCGAGAGCCAGTCGAGGCGAGGCCACCGTTCGAGGCCGCCGAGACCGATGACGGCGGCCTCCCGGAACATCCCCAGCGCGGTGAGCTGTTCACCCACGTCGAGGTCGCCGATCTGCGCGAGTCCCGCGGGAAAGTCGATGCTCAGCCGCTGGAGGCGGTCCATGGCGCGTAGGTGCCGCAGGTCGAGGCCGGGGTGGAGCGCGTAGAGATACAGCACCTCCAGCGTGGTCTCGGCGAGGGGCGCGAGGTCGGCTATCGCGTAGCACTCGCGCAGGCACAGCAGGCGCAGCTTCCGCAGCGTCCGCAAGGGATACAGATCAGTCAGCGAGCCGTTGTCGTACGTGAGCAGCCACTCCAGACGGTCCAGCGCGAGGAGCTCGGCCGGCAGCCCGTGGTCCCCGCTCAGCGCCAGCCGGCGCAACTGGGGGAGCTGGGCAAGAGCCTGTACTTGCGCGGGGCTGCGTGCGTACAGGTAGGCCTGGCTGTGCATCCTGTCCCTGAGAACACTGTCCACGTAGTCCTGTACGGGGAAGTCGTCCCACCCCGTACCGATCTCGTGGGCCACGGCGAACCGTTCGTCCCCCTTGAACCGCGCCACCACACTGAGCGCCGCGTCACCCTTCACCAGCTTCGCCGTGCGCACCACGGCCGCCGCGCTCTCCTCGTCCAGATCGTCCGACGGGCCCGGCAGCAGCTCCACCACCAGCGGGACCTTGGCGAGCTGCTTGGCCTCCTCGATCGAGCGGGGCGGCAGCAGCCCTTCCGTGCAGGACTGGACCTCGGCCCGTACGGCCGGGTCGAGTTCGGGCGCGTGCTCCAAGGCCGCGGCGGCGAGCAGCACAAGCCGATTGTGGTGCTTCTTCGCCTGCGAGGCCCGCTTCAGGAGTCCGCGCAGCAGCCGCGCGCGCTCCTCCAGGCGTGCGTGGCCCACGGCCATCCGGATCACGTCGTCCCAGGTGTCGTCGTGCGCGTTGCGCACCAGCGCCCCGAAGTCCCGTGCTTCCACGGCGGCCTTGGCGCCCAGGTAGTCCTGGAACGTGCGGTGGACGAAGGACACGCTGCCGGGCAGGGACTCCCGCAGCAGCCCGCTGCGGATCAGCAGATGGGCGCACACCGTGCGTGCGTCGCCCTGCTCCCGGACCTGGGGCATGGCCTCCAGCCAGCCGTCGATCATCTCGACGACCTCCGAACGGGCCGCTTCCCGCTGCCCGTTGCGGATCATCCAGTACGCGAGGCGCTGCAGCAGTACGGTCTGCTCCTCGCGGCCGAGCAGCACGCCCTCGACCGCCGAGATCTCCCGCTCGGCGTCCCTGCGGACGAGCAGCATCTCCAGGGCCGCGTCGTACAACTCCTTGCGCGCCCGGGGCAGTTGCATCCGCCGGTCCCGGTTCAGCGCACAGAGCAGTGCGCACATCAGCGGGTTGGTGGCGAGGCGGCCCAGGTCGCGGCGCGTGGTGATCGCGGTGATCAGGCTGCTCTCGTACATGTCGAGGAGCTCGCCGTCCTCCGGGCAGGCCTCGCGGGCCGAGGCGTGCCAGTGCGCCACGAAGGAGCGGATGTCGTCCCGGTCCATCCGCAACAGGCCGTGCCCGGCGAACCCCAGGTCCGTGAGCCAGTCGTCGGGGATCGCGGAGGGCCGCGCCGTCACCACGTACCGGGCCAGCGGGAATGCGGCGATCAGCGCGCGCAGCCAGTGCTCCGTGGCCTTGCGCAGCCGGAGCGGCACCTCGTCCACCCCGTCCAGGAGCACCAACGCCCTTCCATTGGTGAGCAGTTCGGCCACCCAGCCCGCGGGCGCGGCCCCCTGCAGGGGTATCCCCGCCGCCTTGAGGAAGTCCTCCGGCATCGGCAGCGTCCCGGTCGGAGTGAAGGACCGCAGGCGCAGCACGAACGGTACGCACAGGTTCCAGTCGGCAAGCTCGGGCCCGAAACCGCGTCGGGCCGCATTCAGCGCCAGCCACTGGACGAGGGTGGACTTGCCCGATCCGGCGGCGCCCCGCAGCAGCAGCCGGGAGCCGGCCGACAGTGCCTCCTCGACCCTGATCCTGGAGGGCGTGGAGCGCGGTGCGCCCATGGCCTCCTGATAGGTGCTCGCGCCGTCCTCGCTGCTCACCGACAGCGAGATGTAAGCGGTGTCCAACGGCCACTGCGTGCGCTCGGGGCCGCCCAGCGTGAGCCCGAACAGCTCCAGGCGGCTGTGCGTCTCGGCCACGAAGTCCGCGTACCGCTGCTCGAAGGCGAGCGAGACGGACTCGGGGCGCGGCCTCGGCAGTCCGGCGACCAGGTCATGGGTCTGCGCCAGCTGCCGGGTGTGCTCGACCGCGGCTCGCGCGGCGAAGGACGGATCGGCGGTGAGCTGCTCCACGGCGTGCACACAGCACGCCGTCAGCAGCTCCTCGTACAGCGACTGCGCCGCCTCGCCCAAACGGGCATCCACGCGCGGCAGTCCGGCGCGCAGGAGCTTCGGGTCGAGGCGGGCCGCGAAGGCGCGGTCCAGGTCGAACGGGCCCGCCGCGGCGAACGTATCCCGTAAGGCGTCGACCGCGGCCAGCCGCTCATGCTCGGCAAGCCCGGCGTGCGCCGCGGCCAGGCGGCCGGACAGGACCGCGGTGAGTCGCGCGGTGTCCGCCGTCGCGTGGCGCTGTCGTGGCAGCGGGCGTCTGCGCACCGGGGCGTCGGTGAGGCCTGCGCCCGGCGGCCGGGTGAGCAGCGATCTGGCCACCGCCGACACGACGGTTCCGGCCAGCTTGGCGAGAGCAACTTCCAGTCCGTTCACGGCAGTTCCTCCCGTGGCGCACAGGGGTGGGCCCCGCATCGTAAGCCGCGGCCGGTGCGACGCACAGCGCGTTGGCGGACACTGCCAACAATGCGGCCCCTACCCCCGGTAATACTTGTCGGTAACAACCCCTAGCCCCGCCCCGACCAGCACCCTTACCGTGCTCTCATGCCGAACCTGCCCGACGTGGTGCTGTGGTCCATACCCGCCTTCATCCTGCTCACGGTCATCGAGATCGTGAGCGTACGGCTGCATCCCGACGAGGACGCCGCCGGATACGAGACCAAGGACGCCGCCACCAGCATCACCATGGGGCTCGGCAGCCTGGGCTTCGACTTCCTGTGGAAGATCCCGGTCGTCGCGATCTACACCGCGGTGTACGAGCTCACGCCCGCCCGCGTGCCCGTCCTGTGGTGGACGGTGCCGCTGATGCTGCTCGCGCAGGACTTCTTCTACTACTGGTCCCACCGCGGCCACCACGTCATCCGCATCCTGTGGGCCTGCCACGTGGTCCACCACTCCAGCCGCAAGTTCAACCTCTCCACGGCCTTGCGGCAGCCGTGGACCTCCGTCACGTCCTGGCCGTTCTATCTGCCGCTGATCGCCTGCGGTGTGCACCCGGCCGCGCTCGCGTTCTGCTCCTCGGCGAACCTCGTCTACCAGTTCTGGATCCACACCGAGCGCATCGACCGGATGCCCCGCTGGTACGAGTTCGTCTTCAACACCCCGTCCCACCACCGCGTCCACCACGCCTCCCAGGGCGGCTACCTGGACCGGAACTTCGGCGGGATCCTGATCGTCTGGGACCGGATGTTCGGCTCGTTCGTGCCGGAGACCGAGCGCTGCGTCTTCGGTCTGACCAAGAACATCGAGACGTACAACCCACTGAAGGTCGCCACCCACGAGTACGTCTCCATCGCCAAGGACCTGAAGGCGGCGCGGAGTTGGCGTGAGCGGGCGGGGCGGGTCTTCCGGGGGCCGGGCTGGCAGCCCGAGACCGCCGCCGCTCCTGTGACCCCGTCCGTGCCTGCGGCCGCTGCCGACGCGGCACAGGAGCGCGTCGCGTGAGGCGCCCTTCGGTGGTCTTCGCGACGGCCTTCGGCGTCGCGCTCGCCGGTGACCTGGTCTCCCTGCTCGCCGGCTGGGACCTCGGCCACACGGTCTGCAAGCCCCTGCTCATGCCGCTGCTCGCGGCGTACGCGGTGGTGCGGGGCGCACCGCGGCTCCTGCTCGTCGCACTGTTCTTCGGCTGGTGCGGCGATGTGCTCCTGATGTTCGACGCCGACGCGGCCTTCCTCGCCGGGATGGGCGGCTTCGCTCTCGGGCATGTCTGCTATCTCGTGCTCTTCGCCCGCCACGGACGGCGCGGTGAGCGCGCCGACTTCCTGCTCGCCACGTACAGCGTGGTCCTCGTCGCCACCCTGCCCATGCTGTGGCCCGACCTCCCTTCCGAACTGCGCATCCCGGTCGTCGCGTACAGCCTGCTGCTCACGGCGATGGCCTTCAGGGCCGCGCGGATGGGCGCCGTCGCCGGGGTCGGCGGTGCGCTCTTCCTGCTCTCGGACACCCTGATCGCCACCGGCATCGCCGACTGGCCCCAGCTGCCGCGCCCCGACTTCTGGATCATGCTCACGTACGCGGCGGCGCAGGCGCTCCTGGTCAGGGGTGTGCTGACCCGTATCGACGCGCAGAAGGCACCGGGCACGGCGTACGGTGAGAGCCGCGCGGCCGTCTGACGCGGACGCGTCCGTTTCACCCCGTACACCCGAAGGAACACCGCCATGCGCGCCACCACCATCCACGCCCCGTACGACATGCGTGTGGAGGAGGTGCCGGACCCGAGGATCCAGGAGCCCACGGACGCGGTCCTGCGCGTCCTGCGGGCCTGCATCTGCGGCAGCGACCTGTGGGCGTACCGCGGTGAGGCCGCGCGGCAGAAGGGGCAGCGGATCGGGCACGAGTTCCTCGGCATCGTCGAGGAGACCGGCTCCGACGTCCGCGGGTTCAAGGCCGGTGACCTGGTCGTCGCCCCGTTCATGTGGTCCGACGGCACCTGTGACTACTGCACAGAGGGTCTGACCACCTCCTGCGAGCACGGCGGTTTCTGGGGCGCGGTCGGGCACGACGGCGGCCAGGGCGAGGCCGTGCGCGTCCCGCACGCCGACGGCACCCTCGTGCAGCTGCCCGCCGACGCGGCCTCCGACGACCACCTGCTCTCGGCGCTGCTCACGCTCTCGGACGTGATGGGCACCGGTCACCACGCGGTGCTCGGCGCCGGTGTCCGCGAGGGCTCCACCGTCGCGGTCGTCGGTGACGGCGCCGTCGGCCTGTGCGCGGTGCTCGCCGCGAAGCGGCTCGGCGCCGAGCGGATCATCGCGCTCGGCCGCCATCAGGTGCGGACCGACATCGCCCGGAAGTTCGGCGCCACCGACGTGGTCGCCGAGCGCGGCGAGGAGGCCGTCGAGGCGGTACGTGCGCTCACGCGCGGCCAGGGCGCGCACTGTGTCGTCGAGGCGGTCGGCACCGAGCAGTCGATGAAGACGGCCGTGAACATCACCCGCGACGGTGGTGCGATCGGCTTCGTCGGCGTCCCGCACGGCAGCGGCACGGGCCTCGACCTCGGCGTCATGTTCGACCGCAACATCGCGCTGCGCGGCGGCGTCGCCCCGGTCCGCACGTACATTCCGGAACTTCTGCCGGACGTGCTCGCGGGCACGATCGACCCGTCCCCGGTCTTCGACCTCACGGTCGGTCTGGACGAGGTCCCGGAGGGCTACAAGGCGATGGACGCGCGTACGGCGCTGAAGGTGATGGTCAAGCCGTAGGGCTCAGCCCCACAGAGGCCTGTCCCACCAAATGGGCGCGGGCACCGCAGTGAGCAACGCCGACACCGCCACGACCGCGCCGAGGACCACCACCTCGGCGCGGGCCGGCACCATCGCCGACCACGGATCGCCGCCACGCTTCAGCCGTGCGCGAGCCAGCACGGCGAGCACCGCGATCACCACCACGAGCAGCAGCTTCGCGAACAGCACCCGCCCGTAGGCGGTGTCGAACACCGAGTCGAGCGGCAGCTTGCGCAGCGTCGAGCAGATCCCCGACGCCGTGATCGCGGCGAACAGCACCGCCGCCACCCGCGCGTACAGCCCGAGCAGCGCGGCCGCGGGACGGGGCCACGCCCGCCAGAGCCGCATCGTGCGCAGCACCCACAGGAGGCCGCCGGCCCAGAGCGCGGCCGAGCTCAGGTGCACGAAGGTCAGCGCGCTGCCGACCAGCGGATCCTCCTCGGGACCGATGGAGGGGTGGGCCCGCAGCGCCTCCGCCGCGGCCACCACCGCGAGCGGCAGCGCAGCGCTGCCCGGGCGCCGGGACTGGGCGCAGAACCCGGCAGCGATGAACGCGTTCACCTCGAGGAGCGCGAGCCGCCCGTCCGTGGTCTGCCACAGCCGGCCCGGCCGCAGCTCGGCCAGGGTGTCCGGCGGGATGTTGCCGTTGGCCACGATCAGCGCGAGCCCCACCGCGGCCACCGCGCCGAGGAAGGCCGCAGGCCCCGACCAGTTCACCGGGCGCGGCGCGGGCGCGTCCGGCACCCTGCGGGTCAGCCATCCGCCGGCCGTGTGACCGGCGAGTACGCACAGGGCGCCGAACATGACCGTACGAAGCAGCGTGACCAGATCGATCCCGGGCGCGGCCGCCTCGCCCGACTCGTGCAGGGCGAGATCGGGGCCGAGGAGCGGCACGAGGGCGGCCAGCAGGACGAGGACGAGCACGGCCCCGCCGCGCCGCAGAGCGGATCTTCGCTCGGCGGCCGACGGAGCGTCAGGTCCCACGCTGCCGTCGCTGTCTTCGGCCACGGGGGCCGCAACGGAGGGGCGGGATACGGTCATTGATCAATTTTGACGGAAACAGTGTGATTATGGCAACGCTCGACCGCTGAACTGGTGGTCCGTCAGGCGCCGGGAATGGTCTGCCGGACAGCAGGAACGACCCGCAAGACACCATGATCGATCCGTCAGACGCCCAGAACGACCGGCAGCGCCTCCAGATCGTTCTGCGTCAGCACCGGCGCCTTGCGCAGCTCCTGCGACGGCACCGCGAGCCGCAGACCGGGGAAGCGCGCGAACAGCGCGGGCAGCGCGATCGCCGCTTCGAGGCGCGAGAGCGCCGCGCCCGGGCAGATGTGCGGACCGTGCCCGAAGGCGATGTGACGCCCGGCGTCCGCCCGGGTGATGTCGAAGGAGTCGGCGTCGGGCCCGTGGAACTCCGTGTCGCGGCCGATGGCCCGGTACGACATCACCACGCCCTCGCCCTTCTCGATCACGAACCCGCCCGCCTCCGCCACCACGATGTCCTCGGTCGCGAACCGCATCAGGAGATGGGTGACAGGCGGGTCCCAGCGCAGCGCCTCCTCGATCACGGCCTCCCAGGAGACCTGGCCGTCGAGCACCATCGCCAGCTGGTCGGGATGGGTGAGCAGACCCCGTACGGCGCTGAGGATCAGCGAGATCGTGGTCTCGTGACCCGCCGCGATCATCGACTGGAGATTGCCGGCCACTTCCTCCTGGCTCATCGGCGCACCGCCCTCGTCCGCCAGGATCAGTGCGCTGGTGAGGTCGTCGCCGGGCGCGGCCTTCTTCTCGCGGACCATGTCCAGGAAGATCCCGTACACCTCCGCCATCACGGCGAGCCGCTCCTCCTGCGGGGTGAGCAGCGAGAAGAAGGCCTTCCACAGCCGCATCTGCCGCGGTATCTCCGACTCCGGTACGCCCATCAGCGAGCAGACCACGGCCATCGGCAGCGGTCCGGCGAACACGGGCTTGAGGTCCACGGTCGCGCCCGGCGTCTCCTTCGCCTGCGCGGCCATCTCGTCCAGGAGCCGCGTGGTGTACCCCTCGATCGCCGGCCGCAGCTCCTCCACCCGGCGGGCGGTCAGCGCCTGCGCGATCTTCGTCCGCAGCCGCCGGTGCTCGGCGCCGTCCGTGGTGAACATCGAGGGCGGTACGTCGACCATGCCGATCAGCGGCCAGGCGTGCGTGACCTCGCCCGAGGCGAACAGGCCCCACTGGTTGATGTCCTTGACCAGACGGGAGTCGGTGAGCAGCCGCCGGGCCACGGGCTGCGAGGTGACGGTCCACGCGGGCACGCCGAGCAGATCGATCCGGGCGATGGGACCGGCCGCGCGCAGCCGGGCGGTCTCGCCGTCGAGGTCCTTGACCAGCGGGTCGATGGCGAGGGCGGACGGGGACTGGTTCAACGTGACCTCCGGGGCGGGAAGGATGCGAGGCGCGGCAGGACACGGTGATGGTGGCCGCCAACTCCCTTCCCGGGGAAGGGGGTTGGCCCGGTTCAGTCGCTCCAGGCCGCCGGATCGGCGTTCAGTCGCTCCAGGCCGCCGGATCGGCGCCCCACGGCCCCGGTCCGCCCGTCCAGTCGGCGGGCCCGCCCGTGTACGTCACCGGCGACTTGGCGTACCGCAGGCGCCCCGACGGGCCGTCCGTCTCTGCCAGATGACGCTCGCTCTCATACGTCCCTTCGGGCACGGCGGCGGACGGCAGCCCGCACAGCCAGTGCGCCGTCTGCGCGAGCGCGTACTCCAGCTGCCAGGTGCCGCCGGCCGTCCGGCGTTCCGTGAGGGCCCGCAGCACGCCCGCCGCGAGCAGATAGCCGGTGCCGTGGTCGAGCGCCTGCGCGGGCAGCACGCCCGGCTTCGCGTCGGTCCCCTCGGCCTCGGCGATCCCGGTGGCCACCTGCACCAGCGAGTCGAACCCGCGGCGCTCCGCCCACGGTCCGTATGCGCCCCAGGCCGAGAGCCGCGCCACGACGAGGCCGGGCCGCCGTTCGGCGAGCGCGGCGGGGGAGAGGCCGAAACGGTCGAGCGCGCCGGGACGGTACCCGGTGACCACCGCATCGGCCCCGGCGAGCAGTTCCTCGAAGGTACGGCGGTCCGCGGCCCGGTCGAGGGAGAGCAGCGCGGAACGCTTGCCGAAGCCGGTGTCCGCGTGCTGGTCGGGCAGTTCGGGCCGCTCGGGGGTGTCGACGCGCAGCACGTCGGCGCCGAGCAGCCCCAGCGTGCGGGTGGCGACGGGCCCCGCGATGACCCGGGTCAGGTCGAGCACGCGCGGCCGCCCGCCCGGCTCCCGTACCGCCGGAGCATCGTCGGTCCGGGCCAGGCCGAGCAGCGGCCGGCGGGCCACCTCCGCACCCTGCTCATGGGCCGCCCACTCCTTCGGCGACCGCAGCGCGACCGCGAGACCGCCCGCCGCGTACACCGCGTCCTCCACCTCCAGGGAGGTGCGCCCGGCGATCTCCGCTTCGAGCCGGGACGCGTCGGCGCCGAGCGCGGACAGCAACGCCGCCCGGTGCCATGGGTAGTTGGCGTGGGTGCGCACCCAGCCGTCGGCCGTGCGCCACATCCGCGACAGAGGCGCGAAGGACTCCGGCGCCCGCCCGTCGACCCGCAGCTGCCGCTCGCTCACGAACGCGGTGGCCACGGCCCCGTCGTCGACGGTCACCGCACGGTCGCCGCCCGCGTACTCCGCCGCCGCCAGCGCGCACACCGCGACACAGGTGCGGGCGGCGCTCAGCACGGGCAGCCGAGCGGGCAGCACGTCACCGGCGCCCCGGTGGGCGATCCGCGGCAGCAGGGCGGGATCGCCGCCCAGCAACTGCCATACGGGGGCGACAGGATCCGAGGGGTTCAACCGGGCCTCCACAGAAGACGAAAGAACTGCGGGCCGCCCCACCAGGGGCGGCCCGCAGCACATAGAACAGGACTACCTCACGGCACCCGTGCCTAGTTCACCGCATCCAGCGCGTCCACGATGCCGGCCCCGTAGAAGCCGTTCGTGCGCTTGCCCTCCTTGCACCACGCGTCCACGACACCGTCGCCGTTGCCGTCGTACGGCTCGGTCGGGCAGCCCGGGTTGTCGGCCTGCGCCTTGAGCATCGCCTGCAGCTGCGCGGGGCTCGCCCACGGGTGCTCGCTCTTGAGGAGTGCGGCCACGCCCGCGGCGTGCGGGGACGCCATCGAGGTGCCCTGCATGTAGTCCCAGCCGCCGCCCGGCACGGTCGACAGGATGCGGCCGTTCTTCTCGGGGGTGTCCGGGATCTGGTACTTGTCACCACCCGGCGCCGCGACATCGATGACGCCCTTGCCGTACGTGGAGAAGTACGACTTGGTGCCCTTCACGCCCACGGAGCTGACCGTCACGACACCCGGCAGCTGGGTCGGGATGTCGAAGCACTCGTGGGGGTCGATGGTGCGGGTGATGGGAGTGGGGACGTCGTCCGGGCTGGAGTCGTCCACGATCGCGTCGGAGTCGAGGTCGTGGTTGGAGTTGCCCGCAGCCGCCACGTTGAGCGTGCCCTTGCGCTGGGCGTACAGCTGGGACCGGTTGACCGCGTCGACGATGGCCCGCTGGTCGGGGTCGTCCATGCAGTTGTACAGCCACGGGTCCACGTAGTAGCTGTTGTTGGTGATCTCGATGCCCTTGTCGGCGGCGAAGACAAAGGCGCAGACCACGCTCTCCGGGAAGAAGAGCTGGCTGTCCGGCTCGGAGACCTTGATGCCCGCGACCTTCACGCCGGGCGCCACGCCCGCGACACCGATGCCGTTGCGCGCGGCGGCGATCTCGCCGGCCACATGCGTGCCGTGGTCGTGGTCGGGCTGGTACGGACGCCAGGCGCCGGGGGAGGTGTCGGGCTTGCCGCCGACACAGTTCGCGGACTGCGAGGCCGAGAAGTTGGGCGCGAGGTCCGGGTGGGTGTCGTCCACGCCGGTGTCGATCACGCCGACGGTGACCTTGGAGCTGCCGGGGTTGATCTTCGCGGCCTTGTCCGCGCCGATCGCGCGCAGATCCCACTGTTCGGCCTCGAGCGGCTCCTGGCCCTCGCCCGCCCGCTCACGGATCTTCGCGGCCTCGGCCGCCGTGAGCTTGTCGGTGTCGCCTTCGCGGGTGATACCCGCGGGCGTGAGCGGCGCCGTGCGGGTCGCGCCCGCACTCTGCACGCCGCGCACCTTGCGTATCTGCTCGCCGAATGCGGGGTTCGTCGAGTGGACGACGATCACACCTATCTGCCGGTACGTGATGACGATTTCGCCACCGGCCCTGGCTATCGCCTTCTCCACGGAGGAGATCGTGCGGTGGTCCGTCCGCGTGTTCACCACATAGGGCAGCTTCGGACCGGTCTGCGTCGTGGCGGCCGGAGTGTCGGCGGCCGGGGTCGCGGCCTGGGCGGCCGGCGCGATGCCGAGCGTGGCCAGGGTCAGGACCAGGCCCAGCGGCGCAACGAGACGACGCCGTCTGGAACGCAGATGAGTCATGGGATCTCCACTTCATCCGTTTGAGGGTGGGTGCTTCATCCGATGCGCCGAAATGGCACGAACCACCTGAATGGTCGGGGCAGTTGGCGCGTACAACGAACGTGAAGCTATAGCCCGTTCCGAGGGCCGAGCAATGGGGTGGGGAGAGTGATCGGAAAAGTTTCCGACTCAACGGGTGGGGCGTTGAACCACATCGCGCGCGTCGCCGTGCGGTTGGCAGGGGGAAAAGCCAGCATCAGCCCCCTGCCGGATCACGTCACGGAGGACCGAGTCGCCCTCCGGATCGCGTGATCCCCGTACCTGCGAGGTCGTATGTCCCCAGCCAGTGCACCCGTCGCGCAAGGAGTCCCCGTGGCCACCGACGCACCACCGCCGTCGAAGGGCGGAACAGAGCCCGTCACGCCGTCGACCGAGGCGTACCGGGAAGTTCAGGAAAGTGCGGAGTTCGGTGAACTGCGCCATGCGCACCGTTCCTTCGCCTTCCCGCTCACCGTCGCCTTCATCACCTGGTACCTGCTGTACGTGCTGCTCTCGAACTACGCGGGCGGCTTCATGGGCACCAAGCTCTTCGGCAACATCAATGTCGCCTTCGTCTTCGGTATCGCCCAGTTCGTCACCACGTTCCTCATCGCCTGGTGGTACTCGAAGCACGCCGCCGAGAAGCTCGACCCCAAGGCCGAGGCGATCAAGTCCCGTCTGGAGGGCGGCGCATGAGCCCCATGATCACGCTCGCGGCCAATGAGGCCAGCGAGCACCGGCCACTGATCATCTCGCTGTTCGCGGCCTTCGTCGTCGCCACGCTCTTCATCACGATCTGGGCCGGCAAGCAGACCAAGGACGCCTCCGACTTCTACGCGGGCGGGCGTTCCTTCAGCGCGTTCCAGAACGGTCTCGCGGTCTCCGGCGACTACATGTCGGCCGCGTCGTTCCTCGGTATCGCGGGCGCCATCGCGCTGTTCGGCTACGACGGCTTCCTGTACTCGATCGGCTTCCTCGTCGCGTGGCTGGTGGCGCTGCTCCTCGTCGCCGAGCCGCTGCGCAACTCAGGCCGCTACACGATGGGCGACGTCCTCGCGTACCGCATGCGCCAGCGCCCCGTGCGGACGGCCGCGGGCACCTCGACGATCGTCGTCTCGATCTTCTATCTGCTCGCGCAGATGGCGGGCGCGGGCGTCCTCGTCTCGCTGCTGCTCGGCATCACCTCGGACGCGGGCAAGATCGCCATCGTGGCGCTCGTCGGCGTCCTGATGATCGTGTACGTCTCCATCGGCGGCATGAAGGGCACCACCTGGGTCCAGATGGTCAAGGCCGTGCTGCTCATCGGCGGCACGCTCCTGATCACCTTCCTTGTGCTGCTCAAGTTCAACTTCAACATCTCCGACCTGCTCGGCACCGCCGCCGAGAACAGCGGCAAGGGCGCGGCGTTCCTGGAGCCCGGTCTGCAGTACGGCGCGACCGCCACCACGAAGCTGGACTTCATCTCGCTCGGCATCGCCCTGGTGCTCGGCACCGCGGGCCTGCCGCACATCCTGATCCGCTTCTACACGGTGCCCAACGCCAAGGCCGCCCGTAAGTCCGTGAACTGGGCGATCGGCATCATCGGCGGCTTCTACCTGATGACCATCGCGCTCGGCTTCGGCGCGGCGGCGCTGATCTCGCAGGACGAGATCATCGCGTCCAACCCGTCCGGCAACACGGCCGCACCGCTGCTCGCCCTGCACATCGGCGGCGTGGATTCCGCCTGGGGCGCGATCCTGCTCGCGGTGATCTCCGCGGTCGCCTTCGCCACCATCCTGGCCGTGGTCGCGGGTCTCACCCTGGCGTCCTCGTCCTCGTTCGCGCACGACATCTACGCGAACGTGATCCGGCGGGGCAAGGCCACCGAGAAGGAGGAGATGCGCGCCGCGCGCCTGGCCACCATCGGCATCGGTGCGGTGTCCATCCTGCTCGGCGCCATGGCCCGCGACCTCAACGTCGCCGGCCTCGTCGCCCTCGCCTTCGCGGTCGCCGCGTCGGCCAACCTGCCGACGATCCTCTACAGCCTGTTCTGGAAGCGCTTCACCACCCAGGGCGCGCTGTGGTCGATCTACGGCGGTCTGATCGTGGCCGTCGGTCTGGTGCTCTTCTCGCCGGTCGTCTCGGGCGACCCGAAGGCGATGTTCCCGAGCGTGGACTTCGCCTGGTTCCCGCTGAAGAACCCGGGCCTGATCTCCATCCCGTTCGGCTTCCTGATGGGCTGGCTCGGCACGGTCCTGTCCAAGGAGGAGCCCGACACCGGCAAGTACGCGGAGCTCGAGGTCCGCTCGCTCACCGGTACCGGCGCCCACTGAGGCACCAGGGACACGCCCCCGCTCGCGGCCGCGTCGTAGAGACCTACGACGCGGCCGTGGCCGTAGCTGTGCGATCAACACCCTGATGTGTGTCCGACCCCTCGCGTAGGCTTTCAGCAGAGAAGCATTCTCTGATGTCGCCGATTCGCCGAGGAGGGGGCCAGGTGCTCATCGACACGTTCGGCCGCGTGGCCACCGATCTGCGGGTCTCACTGACCGACCGGTGCAATCTGCGGTGCACCTACTGCATGCCCGAAGAGGGACTGCAGTGGCTGGCCAAGCCCGATCTGCTCACCGACGACGAGATCGTCCGGCTGATCCGTATCGCCGTCACGCAGCTCGGCATCGAAGAGGTCCGCTTCACCGGCGGCGAGCCGCTGCTCCGCCCCGGGATCGTCGGCATCGTCGAGCGCGTCGCGGCTCTGGAGCCGCGCCCCAAGATGTCGCTGACCACCAATGGCATCGGTCTCAAGCGCACCGCCACCGCCCTCAAGGCGGCGGGCCTGGACCGGGTGAACGTCTCGCTGGACACCCTGCGCCCCGACGTCTTCAAGACCCTCACCCGCCGTGACCGCCACCAGGACGTCCTCGACGGCATGGCCGCGGCCCGCGACGCAGGCCTCACCCCGGTCAAGGTCAATGCGGTCCTGATGCCGGGCCTCAATGACGACGAGGCCCCTGACCTCCTCGCCTGGGCGATGGAGAACGATTACGAGCTCCGCTTCATCGAGCAGATGCCGCTCGACGCCCAGCACGGCTGGAAGCGCGACGGCATGATCACCGCCGGTGACATCCTGGAGTCGCTGCGCACCCGCTTCACCCTCACCGAGGAGGGCCAGGAGGAGCGCGGCTCCGCCCCGGCCGAGCGCTGGATCGTCGACGGCGGCCGGCACACGGTCGGTGTGATCGCCTCCGTCACGCGCCCGTTCTGCCGCGCCTGCGACCGTACGCGCCTGACGGCCGACGGCCAGGTCCGCACCTGCCTGTTCGCCACCGAGGAGACCGACCTGCGGGCGGCCCTGCGCGCCGAGGACTCCTCGGACGAAGAGGTGGCCCGCCTGTGGAAGCTCGCGATGTGGGGCAAGAAGGCCGGTTCCGGCCTTGACGACCCCACCTTCCTGCAGCCCGCCCGCCCCATGTCGGCGATCGGCGGCTGAGCTTCCTCCCGTCGTACGAGAAGGGCCCCGCCGGCACGTCGGCGGGGCCCTTCTCCGTATACCTCAGGCCCTGAGCCCCAGGGTCGTCTGCCTCAGGACCGTTCCTGCGCCGCGTCCCAGTCGGCCAGCCGGACGACATCCTTCAAGAACCCTCGTACGCCCAGGAATTGGGACAGGTGCTCGCGGTGCTCCTCGCACGCCAGCCATGTCTTGCGACGCTCCGGAGTGTGCAGCTTCGGGTTGTTCCAGGCGAGGACCCAGACCGCATCGGTCCGGCAGCCCTTGGCGGAGCACTGCGGGGTGTCTGTGGAAGGTTCGGGGAGGATCACTCCTCAACCCTAAACGCTGCGGAAAAGGCGACGCCGAGCAGCCACGGGGGGAGCTGCCCGGCGTCGGTCCGTCGCTCCGACGGGGGATGCGGAGCGCGTACGAAGTATGTCACGCGTGACCCCGTGCGGTGCACCGGAACTACATGATTGATCTGAGCTTTTCTTGAGCTTTGCAGACCGGTGCAGGTCAGGTCCGCCCGCCCGATCCGTCCCGCGCCTCACCCGCGGCGGATTCCGGGACGGATTCCGCCGGTTCGGGTGCGCCGGGCGCCGGCAGCATCGGGCGTACGGGGGCCGGGACATAGGTCGAGGGCAGCGAAGGGGCGTTCTCTCGCCCTGCGTTGGCGATCACGACCGCGATATAGGGGAGCAGCACACCGGCCGCGAGCGCGACGATCGCCACATGCCGCTCCACGTTCCACAGCACGGCCGCGAGAATCACCGAAAGAGTGCGGATCGACATGGAGATGACATAGCGCCGCTGCCTGCCGCGCACATCGTCCGCGAGCGACTGCCGTGCCCCGGTGATCCGGAAGACCTCGGCCCCGCCCCCTGTGTGCTGCTTCCGCATCACGTTCCACCACCCGCTCGGACTGCCGGACTCTCCCCGGACCGGACACGCCTCCACGGTACGCCGGGCCTGCGCCGCATTCGAGACCGGGTCGGCCCCGGTCTGGGCGTATGTGCTGCGCCGTACCACGTATGGACGTGCCCGACATGCGCCGTATGGCCGAGGGGCGGAGACTGGCGGTACTGCTCACCCGTGCGCATATGAGGAGGCGGTCATGGGCTGGTTGTGGGCGATCATTGTGGGTTTTGTCCTGGGTCTCCTGGCAAAGGCGATCCTGCCCGGAAAGCAGCACATGCCGCTGTGGATGACCACGATCCTCGGCATCATCGGCGGTGTGGTCGGCAACTCTCTCGCCGCCGGCTTCGGCATCGACGAGACCAAGGGTGTCGACTGGGGCCGTCACGCGCTGCAGATCGCGGCCGCGGTCGTGCTGGTCTTCCTGGGAGACATGATCTACAAGGCGGTCAAGGGCGGCAGCAGAGAAACCACCTGAGTCCGCACAGATGAAAGAGGGGCCGGTCCGCACGGACCGGCCCCTCTTCGTCGTACGTACGGTCAGCCGGCGACGACCTCGATCGCGGCCAGGTTCTTCTTGCCGCGCCGCAGCACCAGCCAGCGGCCGTGCAGCAGCTCGGCCTCGGTGGCCACCGCGTCCTCGGCGGCGACCTTGACGTTGTTCACGTACGCGCCGCCCTCCTTCACGGTGCGGCGCGCGGCCGACTTGGACGCGACCAGGCCGACCTCGGCGAACAGGTCCGTGACCAGGCCCAGCTCGGTCACCTCGGCACGCGGCAGCTCGGACAGGGCGGCGGCCAGCGTCGTCTCGTCCAGGTCGGCGAGGTCGCCCTGGCCGAACAGCGCCTTGGAGGCGTTGATGACCGCGGCGCACTGGTCGGCGCCGTGCACCAGGGTGGTGAGCTCCTCGGCGAGTGCGCGCTGGGCGGTGCGGGCCTGCGGCCGCTCCTCGGTCAGCTTCTCCAGCTCTTCGAGCTCCTCGCGGGACTTGAAGGACAGGATGCGCATGTACGTGGAGATGTCACGGTCGTCCGTGTTCAGCCAGAACTGGTAGAACGCGTACGGCGTGGTCATCTCCGGGTCGAGCCAGATGGCCCCGCCCTCGGACTTGCCGAACTTGGTGCCGTCGGACTTCACCATCAGCGGCGTCGAGTAGCAGTGCACCTGCGCCTCGGGGTGCAGCCGGTGGATCAGGTCGATGCCGGCCGTCAGGTTGCCCCACTGGTCCGAGCCGCCCTGCTGGATGACACAGCCGTGGCGCCGGTACAGCTCCAGGAAGTCCATGCCCTGGAGCAGCTGGTAGCTGAACTCCGTGTAGCTGATGCCCTCCTGGGACTCCAGGCGGCGGGCCACCGAGTCCTTGGTGAGCATCTTGTTGACGCGGAAGTGCTTGCCGATGTCGCGCAGGAACTCGATCGCGGACATGCCCGCGGTCCAGTCCAGGTTGTTCACCATCTGCGCCGCGTTCTCGCCCTCGAAGGACAGGAACGGCTCGATCTGCGAGCGCAGGCGCTGGACCCACTCGGCGATGACCTCGGGGTCGTTCAGAGTGCGCTCCGCGGTCGGCCGCGGGTCGCCGATCTGGCCGGTCGCGCCGCCCACGAGGGCCAGCGGCTTGTGGCCGGCCTGCTGCAGCCGGCGCAGGGTGAGGACCTGGACGAGGTGGCCCACGTGCAGGCTCGCCGCGGTCGGGTCGAAGCCGCAGTAATACGTGACAGGGCCGTCCGCGAGCGCCTTGCGCAGGGCGTCTTCGTCAGTGGACTGGGCGAAAAGGCCGCGCCACTTCAGCTCGTCGACGATGTCCGTCACGATCGTGGGTCTCCTCGGGAGTGGTCGAAGCACCCACGGTCAGCCGCAGGCGCGCGTCCAGTCTATGGGGGCGGGGGTGCGCCGGCCGAACGCATTCCAGCCCGCAAGATCATGCGGCAACAGTGGAGCCCCCCCGCGGAGGGGCCGGGCCGCCGCCGCATGCGGCAACCCCGGCCCCTCCGTCCCGGCCCTCTCCCTCCCGGCTCACACCCCCTGACTGACCGAGCTCATGTTGAAGTCCGGGATGCGCAGCGCCGGCATCGCTGCCCGGGTGAAGTAGTCGCCCCACTCGCGCGGCAGCGTCTTCTCCGTGCGGCCCGCCTCCGTCGCGCGGCCGAGCAGGTCGACCGGCGACTCGTTGAACCGGAAGTTGTTCACCTCGCCGACCACCTCGCCGTTCTCGACGAGATACACCCCGTCCCGGGTGAGCCCGGTGAGCAGCAGCGTCGCCGGGTCGACCTCGCGGATGTACCAGAGGCAGGTCAGGAGCAGCCCGCGCTCGGTGGCCGCGACCATCTCGTCCAGGGACTGCTCGCCGCCGCCCTCCAGGATCAGATTGTCGATGTCGGGCGCGAGCGGCAGACCCGTCAGGCCCGCGCTGTGCCGGGTGGTGAGCAGATGTGCCAGCTCGCCCTCGCGGATCCACTCCGTGGGCGCGATCGGCAGGCCGTTGTCGAAGACCGACGAGGTGTCGCCCGAGGCGTGCGCGATCACGAAAGGCGCGGACTCCAGACCGGGCTCGCCCGGGTCGCTGCGCAGCGTCAGGGGCAGCTCGCTGAGCCGCTCGCCGACCCGCGTACCGCCGCCGGGCTTGGAGAAGACGGTGCGGCCCTCGACGGCGTCCCGGCCCGCGGCCGACCAGTACTGGTAGATCAGCAGATCCGCCACGGCGGTCGGCGGCAGGAGCGTCTCGTAGCGCCCGGCCGGCAGTTCGACGCGGCGTTCGGCCCAGCCGAGGCGCTGGGCGAGCTCGGCGTCCAGCGCACCCGGGTCCACGTCCTTGAAGTCCCGCGTCGAGCGTCCGGCCCAGGCCGAACGCGTACGGTCCGGGGACTTGGCGTTCACCTCCAGGGTGCCGTTGGGCTGGTCGTGCCGCAGCCGCAGCCCTGTCGACGTACCGACATAGGTCGAGGTCATCTCGTGGTGGGCGAAGCCGTACAGCTCGCGCCCGCCGGCGCGGGCGCGAGCGAAGGCCTCGCCGAGTGCGGGGGCGAAGTCGGCGAAGACGGCCGATGAGGTCTCGGCGGGGGAGTCGGAGAAGTCCGGCGACGCGGGGGTGCCGGTCACCAACTCCTGTGCGTCCTCTGCGGGTTCGCCCTCGCGCGCGGCCGTCTCGGCGGCCCGTACGAGATCGGCGAGATCGTCGGCGGTGACGGCCGAGCGCGAGACCACGCCCGAGGCCGTGCCCTCCTTGCCGTCCACGGTGGCGATCACGGTCAGTGTGCGGCCGCGGGTGACGCCGTTGGTGGTCAGCGCGTTGCCCGCCCAGCGCAGATTGGCGCTCGACTCCTCGTCGGCGATCACCACGCACCCGTCGGCGGTGGACAGTTCGAGGGCCCGCTCGACGATCTCGTGGGGCTTGGTCACACGGTTCGTACGAGAGCTCATCGGCCCGCCTCCTGGGTGGTGTTGAGGATGTTCACGTTCTGGAAGAGCGCCGACGGGCAGCCGTGCGAGACCGCCGCCACCTGACCCGGCTGGGCCTTGCCGCAGTTGAAGGCGCCGCCGAGCACATACGTGTCGGGCCCGCCGACCGCCGCCATCGAGCCCCAGAAGTCGGTGGTCGTCGCCTGGTACGCCACGTCGCGGAGCTGGCCCGCGAGCCGGCCGTTCTCGATCCTGAAGAAGCGCTGGCCGGTGAACTGGAAGTTGTAGCGCTGCATGTCGATCGACCAGGAGCGGTCACCGACCACATAGATCCCGCGCTCGACCCCTGCGATCAGCTCGTCCGTGGAGGGCCCCTCGGGCGCGGGCTGCAGCGACACATTCGCCATCCGCTGCACCGGTACATGCGAGGGGGAGTCCGCGTAGGCGCATCCGTTGGACCGCTCGAAGCCGGTGAGCTTCGCGATCCGGCGGTCCAGCTGGTAGCCGACCAGCGTGCCGTCCTTCACCAGATCCCAGGACTGCCCGGCCACGCCCTCGTCGTCGTATCCGATGGTCGCGAGCCCGTGCTCGGCGGTCCTGTCCCCGGTCACGTTCATGATCGACGAGCCGTACTCCAAGGTGTCGAGCTGGTCGAACGTGGCGAACGACGTGCCCGCGTACGCCGCCTCGTAACCGAGCGCCCGGTCCAGCTCGGTGGCGTGCCCGATCGACTCATGGATGGTCAGCCACAGATTGGACGGATCCACGACGAGGTCATAGCGTCCCGCCTCGACGCTCGGCGCCCGCATCTTCTCGGCCAGGAACTCCGGGATCTGCGCCAGCTCCTTGTCCCAGTCCCACACCTCCTTGCCGAGGTACTCCCAGCCGCGCCCCACCGGCGGCGCGATGGTGCGCATCGAGTCGAACTCCCCGGTCCGCTCGTCCACGGCCACCGCGGTCAGCTGCGGATGCAGCCGTACGCGCTGCTGGGTGGTGACGGTGCCCGCGGTGTCCGCGTAGAACTTGTTCTCCTGCACGGTCAGGAGCGAGGCATCCACATGCGCCACGCCCTCGGCACCGAGCAGCCGCGCACTCCAGTCGCTCAGGAGCGCGGTCTTCTCCGTGTCCGGCACATCGAAGGGATTGATCTCGTACGAGGAGATCCACTCCCTGTCGGCATGGACGGGCTCGTCCGCCAGCTCCACCCGCTCGTCCGACCCCGCCGCCTTGATCACCTGCGCCGACAGCTTGGCCATCGCCACCGCCTGCGAGGCCACCTTCGCGGCCGCGTCCATCGTCAGATCGACCCCGGAGGCGAAGCCCCAGCTGCCGCCGTGCACCACCCGTACGGCATAACCCAGATCTGTCGTGTCCGACGATCCGGAGGGCTTGGCGTCCCTGAGCCGCCAGGCGGCGCTGCGCACCCGCTCGAAGCGGAAGTCGGCGTGCTCGGCGCCGAGCGCACGGGCCCGGGCGAGGGCGGCGTCGGCGAGCGCGCGCAGGGGAAGTGCGGTAAAGGTCGCGTCGAGAGCGTGATGTGCTTGCGGCACTTCGGCACCAGCTTTCTGTAGGGACCCGACAGGGACTGCTCCGAGCCACTGTGGGTGACCGATTCTCCGTAACCGCGGCGGGCCAGATAAGTTTCCGGGTATCCGACCACTATCGAAAGGGTGATCCGTTGAGCCGCTCGGTTCTCGTCACCGGAGGAAACCGGGGCATCGGCCTCGCCATCGCCCGCGCGTTCGCCGAGGCCGGCGACAAGGTCGCGATCACATACCGCTCGGGCGACCCCGCCGACCTCGAGAAGCTCGGCTTCCTCGCCGTCAAGTGCGACATCACCGACACCGAGCAGGTGGACCAGGCCTACAAGGAGATCGAGGAGAAGCACGGTCCCGTCGAGGTGCTCGTCGCCAACGCCGGCGTCACCAAGGACCAGCTCCTCATGCGGATGAGCGAGGAGGACTTCACGTCCGTCCTCGACACCAACCTCACCGGCACCTTCCGCGTGGTCAAGCGTGCCAACCGCGGCATGCTGCGCGCCAAGAAGGGCCGCGTCGTCCTGATCTCCTCGGTCGTCGGTCTGCTCGGCTCCGCGGGCCAGGCGAACTACGCCGCCTCCAAGGCCGCCCTCGTCGGCTTCGCGCGCTCGCTCGCCCGTGAGCTGGGCTCGCGCAACATCACTTTCAACGTCGTCGCACCGGGTTTTGTCGACACCGACATGACCAAGGTGCTCACCGACGAGCAGCGCGCGGGCATCGTCGCCCAGGTGCCGCTCGGCCGGTACGCGCAGCCGGAGGAGATCGCCGCCGCGGTCCAGTTCCTGGCCTCCGACAACGCTTCGTACATCACTGGTGCCGTCATCCCCGTTGACGGCGGATTGGGCATGGGTCACTGACCATGAGCGGAATTCTCGACGGCAAGCGCATCCTCATCACGGGTGTGCTCATGGAGTCCTCCATCGCCTTCCACGCGGCCAAGCTGGCGCAGGAGCAGGGCGCGGAGATCATCCTGACCGCCTTCCCGCGGCCTACGCTCACCGAGCGCATCGCGAAGAAGCTGCCCAAGCCCACCAAGGTCATCGAGCTGGACGTCTCCAACGACGAGCACCTCGCGGGCCTGGAGGAGAAGGTCCGCGCCGAGCTCGGCGGGCTCGACGGCCTCGTGCACTCCATCGGCTTCGCGCCGCAGGACGCGCTCGGCGGCAACTTCCTCAACACGCCCTTCGAGTCGGTCGCGACCGCCATGCACGTCTCGGCGTTCTCGCTGAAGTCGCTCACCATGGCCTGCCTGCCGCTCATCCCCGAGGACACCGGCGGCTCGGTCGTCGGCCTCACCTTCGACGCCCAGTTCGCCTGGCCGCAGTACGACTGGATGGGCCCGACCAAGGCCGCGCTGGAGGCCACGTCCCGCTACATGGCCCGTGACCTGGGCAAGCGCAACATCCGCTGCAACCTCGTCTCGGCCGGTCCGCTCGGCTCGATGGCCGCGAAGTCCATCCCGGGCTTCACGGAGCTGGCCAGCGTCTGGGACAACCGTTCGCCGCTGGCCTGGGACCTGGCGGACCCGGAGCCGACCGGCCGCGCGATCGTGGCGCTGCTGTCGGACTGGTTCCCGAAGACCACGGGTGAGATCGTCCACGTCGACGGTGGTCTGCACGCCGTCGGCGCCTGACCGGTCGGCTCACCGCAGTGACGCAGAGGCCCTGTTTCCCGGAATCCGGGAAACAGGGCCTCGCCCGTTCGGCCCCCTCGCCCTGCGGCCCGCCCCCGAACACCGCACTCTGGAAGTCCAGTTCCCCCCTTGTGGTGCAGCCGCGTACGGCAGGTCTCTGCCGTGATGCGGTACGGCCGAGGAGGTCTTCCGAGTGGTGCGCAGGACGCGGCGGTACGGATCCCTCCTCGCGGGGCTGAGCCTGCTGCTGTTCCTGCCGTCCGGCACCTCCTCCGCGCCGGCTGCCGCCGAGTCCGCCCCACCCGAGCGCCCCTTCGGCGCCACCTGCCGTACGGAGGTCGAGGGCGCCCGGGTCACCGCGTACTGCCACAACCCGTATCCCGAGACCGATCACGTACGACTGCACGTCGAGTGCGACCGGTGGTGGGACATCGACACGGACGCCGTGGCCGTCGCGGCGGAACCCGCGCTGACCGTGCGCCTGGACGGGCGCTGCTGGAAGGAAGTCCGCTCGGCGTGGGTCAGCCACGACAAGCGGCCGTGACGGGCCGTGACCAGGCTCAGCGGTCCCGGTACGGGCCGCACATGAAGGGGTAGCTCGCGGCCTCGGACGCCGCCGCCTCGGTGTCCCCGCCGCGGATCGCGTCGAGCAGGCGCGTGTGGTCCATGTGGTTCTCCGGCCGCAGCGTCTCGCCGATGTCGTCGCGCAGCCAGGCCCGCAGCACATCGCCCAGATCCGCGTACAGATCCCGCAGGACGTCGTTGTGCGCGGCCGACACCACCGCGAGGTGGAAGGTCGCGTCCGCCTCGATGAACGCCTCGCGGTCACCGGACTCCCAGGCCTCCTCACGCCGTACGAGCAGCGCGTCGAGCTGCTTGAGATCGCGCTCGGTGCGCCGCTCGGCGGCCAGCTTGGCCCCGGCCGACTCCAGCGTGGCGCGCAGCTCGGCGATATGGCGGGGGTCCGCGTCCCCGAAGCGCTGCTGCATCACGCCGGCCAGCTCGCTCGTGGCGACGACATAGGTGCCCGAGCCCTGGCGGATGTCGAGCAGCCCGTTGTGCGCGAGCGCGCGCACCGCCTCGCGCACGGTGTTGCGGGCGACGCCCAGCTGCTCGACCAGCTCCGGCTCGGTGGGGATACGCGAGCCGACCGGCCACTCACCCGAGGTGATCTGGTTCCTGAGCGCGGCGATCACCTGGTCGGCGAGCGCCGAGCGCCGCGGGGACGACAGGGGCATGGGCTCTTCCTTCGGCGCGAGGCTTTTCGGGACGACCGTACAGCCGGCCGTGGAGGAGCAAGGGCGTTGGCCGGACAACGATTGGACAACCAATCATCCCATGATTCTATGATGGCTCCCATGGCCAGTGAGAAGTCGACCGTTCTGTCCCCGTCCGAAGCGGTCCCGAGCAGCAGCAGCGCGCAGTCCGAGCCCGGTTCGGCCGCGCGCTCCTGGGCTGTGCCCTTCGTGATCGCGGGCATCGTCCTGGCCGCCCTCAATCTCCGCCCGGCCATCACCAGCCTCGGTGCCCTGCTCGAAGAGGTACGTGACGGGCTCGGCATGAGCGGCTCCGTCGCCGGTGTCCTGACCTCCGTACCGCCCCTGTGCTTCGCCGTCTTCGGCAGCCTCGCGCCGCGCCTGGCCCGGCGGTTCGGGCCGGCCGCCGTGGTCTGCGGCGGCATGGCCGCGATAGCCACCGGCCTTCTCGTGCGTCCCTTCACGGGCAGCACCGCCGCCTTCCTCGCCACCAGCGCGCTGGCGCTCGCGGGCATCGCCGTCTCCAACGTGCTGATGCCGGTGGTCATCAAGGAGTGGTTCCCGCAGCGGGTGGGCTCGATGACGGGTCTGTACTCGATGGCCCTCGCGCTCGGCACCTCCCTCGCGGCCGCGATCACCGTGCCGATGACCGAGGCGCTCGGCGGCAACTGGCAGACGGGACTTGCCGTCTGGGCCGCGCTCGCGGCCGCCGCGGTGGTGCCGTGGCTGCCCGTGATGCGGGCGAAGCGCTCGGATGCCGCCCGGGCCTCCGCGTCCCCGAGCCCTGCGCCACAGGCCTCGGCGAAGCTGCGGATCACGCGCAGCCGTACGGCATGGGCGCTCGCCGTGTTCTTCGGGCTCCAGGCCACCGGCGCGTACATCACCATGGGCTGGATGCCGCAGATCTTCCGTGACGCCGGGGTCTCGGCGGAGACGGCCGGTGTGCTGCTCGCGATCACCATGGCCGTGGGGGTGCCCCTGTCGTTCGTGATCCCGCGGACCGCGGCCAGGATGAACCACCAGGGCCCGATCGTCGTCGTCCTCGGCCTGTGCGGACTCATCGGCTACACCGGTCTGTATCTCGCCCCCGCGGGCGGCGCCTGGGTGTGGGCGCTGGTGCTCGGCATCTCCAACTGCTCGTTCCCGCTGGCCCTGACGATGGTCGGGATGCGGGCGCGTACGGGCGCGGGCGTGGTGCAGCTGTCGGCCTTCGCGCAGAGCGCGGGCTATCTGCTCTCGATCCCCGGGCCGCTGCTCGTGGGTGTGCTCTACCAGCACAGCGGCGGCTGGGAGGCGCCGATCGTCCTGATGGGCGCGCTGCTCGTGCCACAGATCCTCTTCGGCGTGATGGCCGGACGGCAGCGGACCGTCGAGGACGAGTGCGCGGCCTGAGCTCTTCCACGGCAGGACCCCGGCGGCGGGGGAGTGGGCAAAGGGTGCGAGACTGGCCGTATGCCTGTGCTCGACCCGCACCCCAAGAACGGCCAGAAGAAGCTGCTCGCCGTCTTCGGCGCCATGATGGCCATCACCGTGATCATCGGCATCATCGCCACGATCGTCTCGCCCTGACATCCCGTACGAACCCGCCATGGTGGGGTTAGCTCCACCATCCCCTAGGGGGCTGGTGTCAGGGTCAAGTGGGTGGATCACCGGATGGGTTGAGGGCCCGCGCTTCCGTAGGTTCTTCAGTAGGCCGCACAGCGTCGATCTGCGGCACCGCCGCGAGGCGCGGCGGACGGACCTGAAGACCCGGAGGCGTCATGTCGGCCCCAGCGCACACCAGCTCCCCGCAGCAGGCCCGTGGCGCACAGGCCCGGCTGCCCTGGTGGGGCGTCGCCCTGCCGGTGATCGCCTTCGTCGCGCTCTTCCTGGTCGTGCTGCACCCCGCCGAGGCACAGGCGGCGACCGGTGACCCCGCCGTCGGGGACTTCCTGGGCAGGCTCAAGGAAACCCTGATGTTCCGCATCCCGTGAGGATGTTCCGTAAGCCCGTGAGATCCGCGTGCGGTCCCCGTGAGATCTCTGTGCGGCCGGTGTCACCCTTCAAGGGGGAGCCCGTCAACTCCCTGCGCCGCGTGGAGCGTTTCATGCGAAGCTGGGACACATGAGTGTCGATACACCGCGCAGGCTCGTCCTCCTCAGGCACGCCAAGGCCGACTGGCCCCAGATCTCCGACCACGAAAGGCCGTTGGCCGAGCGGGGCCGCAAGGACGCCCCCACCGCGGGCCGTCGGCTCGCGGAGAGCGGGATCGCCTTCGACCTGGCCGTCTGCTCCACGGCCGCCCGTACCCGGGAGACCTGGAAGCTGGCGGTGGGCGAGCTGCCGCAGCGCCCGAAGACCGTGTACGAGGAGAGGGTGTACGAGGCCTCTCCCGGCGAGCTGATCGCCGTGCTCAACGAGACCCCGGACGACGTCGCCGACCTGCTCCTCATCGGCCACAACCCCGGCATGCAGGGCCTGGCCGAGATCCTCGCGGGCTCCGCCGAGGACGATCCCCTGGCCCGCCTCAACCGCCGCGGTTTCCCGACCTCGGCGATGGCGATGCTGAGCTTCAAGGGTTCGTGGAAGTCCCTGGAACCGGGTGTGGCGACGCTGTTCGACTACTGGGCTCCGAACGAGTAGGCGAGCAGACGCGTCACGAACAGAGCAACTCGCTCTGTCCCCTACGTGCTTGAGGGCCCCGGAGGAATGCCGGGGCCCTCAACTTCTTACGGCTACATCTTGCGGCTACGCGTCCCTGGCGTCCGCGGCCTCGACCTCTTCGCGGGTGACCCCGAGAAGGTAGAGCACCGTGTCGAGGAACGGGAAGTTCACCGCGGTGTGCGCGGCCTCCCGTACGACCGGCTTGGCGTTGAACGCGACGCCGAGACCTGCCGCGTTGAGCATGTCGAGGTCATTGGCACCGTCGCCGATCGCCACCGTCTGCGCCAGCGGCACACCGGCCTCGTCGGCGAACCGGCGAAGCAGCCGGGCCTTGCCGGCCCGGTCCACGATGTCGCCGGTGACCTTGCCGGTCAGCTTGCCGTCGACGATCTCCAGGGTATTGGCGTGCGCGAAGTCGAGCCCCAGCCGTTCCTTGAGGTCGTCCGTGACCTGCGTGAATCCGCCCGATACGACACCGACTTGATAGCCGAGCCGCTTCAGGGTGCGCACCAGGGTCCGCGCGCCGGGCGTGAGCCGCACCTCGGCCCGCACCTTCTCGACCACCGAGACGTCGAGGCCCTTCAGGAGGGCCACCCGGGCATGCAGCGACTGCTCGAAGTCCAGCTCACCGCGCATCGCGGCGTTGGTGACCTCGGCGACCTGCTCCTCGCAGCCGGCGTGTGCGGCGAACAGCTCGATGACCTCGTCCTGGATGAGCGTCGAGTCGACGTCCATCACGACGAGCCGCTGCGCGCGCCGGTGCAGCCCTGCCGAGACGACCGCGACATCGACGCCGAGCGCGGCGGCCTCGGTGGCCAGCGCGGTGCGCAGCGGCTCGGTCGGCGTGCCGGAGACGGCGAACTCCACGGCCGTCACGGGGTACTTGGCGAGCCGGAAGATGCGGTCGATGTTGCCGCCGGTGGCGGTGATCCGGGCCGCGATGGCCGCCGTGGACTCGGCGGTCAGCGGATGCCCGAGCACCGTGACATGCGAGCGGCCCTCGCCGCGCGGCCGGTTGTCGCCCACGCCCGAGATGATCTCGGCCTGCAGCTTCAGGGAGTCGGCCCAGCTGTGCACCGTCGACCGCAGCTCGCCCTCCAGACCGGAGGCGGGCTCGGTGACGAGCGCACAGAGCACGATCCGTCCCCGGGTGACGACCTGCTCCAGGTCGACGACATCCACGGAGAAGGCGGCAAGGGTGTCGAAGAGCCCGGCGGTGATACCTGGCCTGTCCTTGCCGAAGATCTTGACGAGAAGAGTGGGGACGTCGGCGGTGTTCTGCGGTGCGCTCATGGTGGGGAACACGGTAGCGGGCGTGGGTGACGGGGTGGTGAGGTGTCCCGGGTGGTGGACGCCTATCAGCCCCTCCGGCGTTTGAGGAGATCCGAACGAAGTTCGGATGCGGGGGTGCAGGGGGCGAAGCCCCCGCGGCCCACCCACCCTGGGGCTCCGCAGATCCCACCCACCCGTGGGGGCTCCGCAGCTGGGGGTCCGGGGCGCAGCCCCGGTTTCGGGAAGGGGCGGGGCGGGGAGAGAAGCCCGCCGCAGGCGCCACCCACCCGCACGCGACGACGCAACCGCACCGCACCCGACGACGACACCGCCCCCTACCGCCGCCACCCACCCCGAGGCGGCCCCTCCTCCGGAGGAGGATCCCGCAGCTCGTCCGGAATCTGCAGATAGGGATTGGTGTCCGGATTCGCGGGCCGGAACGGCGCCGCGGGGTCGTACGGACCCGAGGAGTGGGAGGACGCGGCGCCCCCGCCGCCCCCCGCCTCGGCCACCGCGAACCCCGAAACCCGCCCACCCGCCGCCCCGCTCACGGAGGCAAGGAGCGCCCCGAGCCCACCGGCCCCCGCCCCCCACACGGCCCCGAGCAGCAGCCCCATCCCGGCCTGCCCCCGCAGCGAGAGCCCCGCGCCGAAAGCATCGAAACCCAGCACGGACAGGGACGCGTTCGCGGACACCGCGGTCAGCCACACCATGAGCGGTACGACCAGCGCGGTCACCACACCGAGCCGCAGCGCACACCGGCCCGCGAACCCGCCCACCGACAGCGCACCCACCGGCGTACGCACGGCGGTGAGCACTCCGGCGAACAGCATCATCACCGCGACCGCCACCACGAGCAGCCACACCCGCCCGTCGAGCTCGGCGAGCCGGCCGATCGTCGCGGGCTCGTCCGCGGAGACGCTGAAGAATTCGTCGAGCGGTGCCGGAAGCACCTCGACAAGTGCCCCTGTCGCCTTGCCTTCCCAGGGCACGAACATGCCGAGCGGCACCGCGAGCCACACCCCGTTGGGCGCCCCGAGCAGCGCGGCCCCCGCGATCCGCCCGGGATGGTCGTCGCCGATCGCCGCGTACGCCGCGGCCGCGAGCCCCGCCGCCACCGCCACGAGCAGCACGGTCACGAGCGCCGAGGCGGCCGGCCGCACGGCCCGGTGCAGGAACGAGAGCGCCGCGGGCAGCGGCGTACGACGGGAGACCAGGAGCGCGAGGACCAGCACCCCGAGCACCCACACCAGCGCGCCGAGCAGCGAAGGACCCGTGTCGACGGTGAAGCCGACCGCGGCCTCGGCCTCGACGAGATCGCCGAGCCGGTCGGGCAGCAGATCGCCGATGCCGCCGGGCAGATCGTCGGTGATCCCGCCGCCGTCCGGGAGTTGGTCGAGGCCGAGCGAGGCGCCGTCGATGGTGATGACATCGTGACCGGCCCACGCGAGACCGCCGATCATCGCCAGGAAGAGGACCGCCACCGTGCCGGCCCGCGCGGCCAGCTCACGGGGCGAGATCTCAACTCCCAGGGCGCGTAAGGACCGTAGGAAGAAGAAGGCGAGCAGCAGCGCGCCCGCCAGACCGACGCCGAGCGGTGTCACCTCTATCGCGGTGGTGGCCTCCGCGCCTTCCAGGCCGAAAGCCGACACATCGCCCGACGGCGTCACCGAACCGCCCACGCCGAGCACCACGGCCGCCGCCGTCATCGGCCCCAGCGAACCCGCCGCATCCGCGCCGAGCAGATGGAGCCCGAGCGCCGCGACGCCGGCCATGCCGACGAGGGACCAGCTCACACAGGCGATCGCCGTGAGCAGCACATCTCCCCAACGGATCCGGTCCACTTGGCCGACCGCCGCACTCGACCGCATCGCGCCCATCGGCCGTCCCCCGATCCGTAGAGCTTTGTCCGTTAACTGAAGGTTGCGCATGATCCGCGTACACCTATGGGTGATTACCACTCTCCGGGGCGGTTTCCGGACCGTCAACGGGGCGAACCATGAGGCACCTACGGACTCTTCACAAGGCCCGACTTTCGGACAGGGGGCTGAGCCTGAAATAGTTCCCCACGATGTTCGACATCCCTAGACTCCCCATGACGGGGCCAATCGGGGGACAACGTAGTGGGGCATGGAGTGCCGGAACTCGTACTGGAATTGAACGGACGGACCTGGACCCTGGATCCGTCCAGGTCATACACGCTCGGACGCGACCCGGGCGGTGATGTGACGATTGACGACGCGCGGGTTTCCTGGCGTCACGCCACCATCAGCTGGGGCGGCCGCAGTTGGGTCATCGAGGACCACGGCTCGACGAACGGAACGTTCGTCCAGGGCCAGCGGATCCATCAGATGGAGATCGGCCCGGGCTCGGCGGTGCATCTGGGCAACGCCACGGACGGTCCGCGTCTGAACCTCACGGGTGCGGGCGCGGCTGCGTCCGTGGCTCCGCAGCAGGCGCAGCACGCCCAGCAGGCCCCGGCCCAGCACCAGGCGCGCAAGCAGCCGGGGGCCGCGCCCCAGCAGGGCGGTCCCGGCTGGTCGCAGCAGCACCAGCCGCCGGCGCCGCAGCAGGGCGTGCCGCAGCAGCAGGGCTGGCAGCAGCAGCCCGCGCCGCAGGTCCCGCAGCAGAGCGGCTCCTCGGGGGCGCCGCCGGTCTACGGCGACCGCAGCCCCACCACGTTCCACCAGCTGGCCCTCGGCCGCGTGATGCGCATCGGACGTGCGCTCGAGAACGAGCTGGTCGTCTCCGACCTCCAGGTCTCGCGCCACCACGCCGAGTTCCACGCGACGCCCGACGGCCGGATGGAGATCCGCGACCTCGGCTCGCACAACGGCACGTATGTCAACGGTATGCCGGTCGCCAAGGGCGGCACCGCGGTGCTCGGCCCCAACGACATCGTCGGCGTCGGTCACTCGACGTTCCGTGTCGTGGGCGGTCAGCTCGAGGAGTTCGTCGACACCGGTGAGGTCTCCTTCTCGGCCCGCCATCTGACGGTCACCGTCGACGGCGGCAAGCAGATCCTCAAGGACGTCTCCTTCGGCGTCCCGGAGAAGTCGCTCATCGCCGTCATCGGCCCGTCCGGCTCCGGCAAGTCGACGCTCCTGAAGGCGCTCACGGGCTACCGCCCGGCCAACCAGGGTGACGTCCTCTACGACAACCGGAACCTGTACAAGCAGTTCGCCGAGCTGCGCCAGCGCATCGGTCTGGTCCCGCAGGACGACATCCTGCACAAGGAGCTGACCGTCCGCACGGCGCTCAAGTACGCCGCCAAGCTGCGCTTCCCCGCGGACACCAGCAACCAGGAGCGCGCGGACCGCATCGACGAGGTGCTTCGCGAGCTCAAGCTCGACATCCACAAGGACAAGAAGATCACCTCGCTCTCGGGTGGTCAGCGCAAGCGTGTGTCCGTGGCCCTCGAGCTGCTCACCAAGCCGTCGCTGATCTTCCTCGACGAGCCGACCTCGGGCCTCGACCCGGGCATGGACCGCGATGTGATGCAGCTGCTCCGCGGTCTCGCGGACGACGGCCGTACGGTCCTGGTCGTCACGCACTCCGTCGCCGAGCTGGCGATCTGCGACAAGCTCCTGGTGATGGCGCCCGGCGGTTCGGTCGCCTACTTCGGTCCGCCGGAGGAAGCGCTCAACTTCTTCGGCTACAGCACCTGGGCCGATGTCTTCTCGGCGTTCGAGAACTACCGCGACTACGACTGGGCGGGCCGCTGGAAGGGCTCGCAGCACTACCAGATGTACGCCGCCGACATCGACGCCGTCGCCGCGCAGTCGGTGCACATGCCGCCGCCGCAGCAGATGCGCCCGCCCAAGCCACAGGGCTGGGGCTCCCAGCTGATCACGCTGATCCGCCGCTACGTCTCGGTGATCGTCTCGGACAAGGGCTTCCTGGCCCTGATGGTGATCCTGCCCGCGGTGCTCGGCGTCGTCTCGACGCTGATCAGTTCGGACTTCGGTCTCACGGCGGATCCCAAGAGCGGCACGAACACCAACGCGCCCACGATCCTGCTGATCCTCGCGGTCGGTGCCTGCTTCTCCGGGGCGGCCAACTCCGTACGTGAGCTGATCAAGGAACGCGTGATCTACGAGCGAGAACGGGCCACCGGCCTGTCCCGCTCGGCGTATCTGATGTCGAAGGTGATCGTTCTCGGTGTGATCACCGTCCTGCAGGGCGCGATCATGGGCGCCATCGGCTTCGGTGTCCGCGAGGTGCCGGACGAGGGCCTGATCCTCGGTTCCTCAGTCAAGCTCGAACTGACCCTGCCGATCATGGCCCTCGGCTTCACCTGCATGATGTTCGGCCTGGTCATCTCCTCGCTGGTGAAGACCGCCGAGAAGACCATGCCCCTCCTGGTGATGTTCGCGATCATCCAGGTCGTCTTCACCGGCTGCCTCTTCGTGCTCAACGGGCAGATCGGCATCAACCAGTTCTCGTTCCTGATGCCGGCCCGCTGGGCGGTGGCCGCGTCGGGCACCACGGTCGACCTGAACAAGCTGTTCCCGAACCAGGACGACCCCACCTCGAAGGACCCGCTGTGGGAGCCCGAGGCCGCCACATGGGTCATGGACATGGGCGTCCTGATCCTGATCGGCGTGGTGCTCGCCTTCGTCGTGGCGCGACTGCTGCGCCGGCACGAGCCCGAGGTCATGCGGAAGTAACCGCTCCCGTACGACGCCGAAGGGCGGCACCCCGTTCGCGGGGTGCCGCCCTTCGGCGTTGCGGAGCAGGTGGTGAGCAGGCTCAGTAGGCGCTGTTCACGTTGTCGATCGAGCCGTAGCGGTCGGCCGCGTAGTTGGACGCGGCGACGATGTTGGCGACCGGGTTGTACTGGTTGTGCTCGGTTCCGTCGACGTGGTACGCGTCGAAGGTCGGCTTGATGATCTGCAGCAGACCGATGGAGGGCACGCCGTTCTGGGCGTTGATGTCCCAGTTGTTGATGGCGTTGGGGTTGCCGGACGACTCGCGCATCACGTTCTTGTAGATGCCGTTGTACGTACCGGGTATGCCCTCCTTCTTCATGATGTCGAGGGCCTGGCGGATCCAGCCGTCGAGGTTGTTGGCGTAGACCGGCTTGCGGGCGGCGGCCCGGCTCGCGGCCTCCTTCTCCTCGCGCTCCTGCTTCGCCTTCGCCTCGGCCTCGGCCTTCGCCTTGGCGTCCGCCTCGGCCTTCGCCTTCTTCGCGGCGGCGTCGGCATCCTTGGCGGCGGCCACCTGCTGCGCCGTGACGGAGGCCTGGACGTCCTTGTTGACCGTGAAGGCCGCGGGGGACGTGGAGATCTCCGCGGTGGCGGCCTGGGAGGCCTCGGAGGCGTTGCCCGGCACGATGGAGACCGCGAGAGCGGCGGCGCCGAGGGCGGCGACACCGGCCATCGAGAACTTCTGGCTCTTGGTCAGCGTGTACTGGCCTGCGGTGCGGTGCTTGGGCATGACGAATGGACCTCTTCGAATAGCGGGGTCGCTCGCCTTTCCTCGCCGGAAGCTGGTTCCGGCTTTTCCGCGCCGGGGCTGTTGAGCCACCGCGCCGAGCGACGGGAGCCATTCTTAGCGGCCGCAAAATTCTGTGGCAATGATGTGACGTACGAAGGCGCATAGTGGATCAGGTGCCGGGACCTAAGTCCCGAATGGTGCGTTCTGGCCGCCCAGAGGCCCCCTAGGGGTCTACTAGGGGGCCTCGTACGTGACGTGCGTCCTATGCGCGGGCTCACATCGAACGCGTAACAGTCTCACCAACCGTTGCCAGTGCAATTCGTTGAGTCACAGCTGTCATTCGGAAGGATGAGGTGGCTGTCCCCGAACTCATGCCAGAGGTAGAGCCCCTCTACTGCCTGCGCATAAGAACGCTCCAGCGCAGGCTTTCCCGCAATTGCCTCGAGCATCAGAAGATGCGAGGCCTCGGGCTCGTGCAGCCCCGTGATCAGCCCGTCCACGACCCGCACCCCGCGCTCCGGCGTCACCACCAGATCCGTCCAGCCCGCGGCCGGCCGCACCACACCGTCGGGTCCGGCCGCGGACTCCACGGCGCGTACGCCGGTGGTCCCGACGGCGATGATCCGCCCGCCCCCTGCCCTGGCCGCGTTGATCAGCCGGGCCGATGCGGCGGGCACCTCGAACCGCTCGGGATACGGCGGTTCATGCGCCTCCGCCGAAGCCACCCCCGTATGCAAGGTGATGGGAGCGAACTGCACGCCGCGGCTCACCAGCTCCGCGACGAGCCGCGCAGTGAACGGCCGCCCCGCGCTGGGCATCTCCGCCGACCCCGCGCCGCCGGGCTGCGGCAGCGCGAAGACCGTCTGGTACGCGGCGAGCGGCTGGTCCCTCCTCGTGTACGCGTAGCGGATCGGCCGCCCGTACCTGCCGAGCAGCTCCGGCACATGCGCCCCGGACACCCGCGCCCACCACAGTCGGGTCCCCGCGGGATCCAGCGGCTCCTCCAGTACGAGCGCGGCCCCGCCCTCGAGCGTCACCACGCCCGGGCCGCCCGCCCTGGCCCGTGTGGTGCCGCGCTCGTCCGGGTCCCGCAGCTCCACCGCCCAGCGCCCGTCGTCGCCGCACGTGGAGAAGTGGACGACCACGCGCTCACCGCCGGTCCGGCCGTCGACCGCGGCCGCCAGCGTCGGTGACGTATTGACGACGAGGAGGTCACCGGCGCGCAGCAGGGCGGGCAGCGCACGGAAGTCGTGGTGCGAGACCGCGGTGCCGCGCGAGACGAGCAGCCGCACCGCGTCCCGGTCGCGTCCCGGGCCGCGCTGCTCCGCGGGCTCGCGCGCCGAGAGCTCCTCGGGAACCCTGAGCGTGTCCAGGACGCTCACAGCGTCTCCAGGAGTGCGGGTGCCGCGTACCGCCCGCTGGCAGGGCGCTCGTCGAGCAGCCGCAGGAAGGCGGGCACGACCGTCCCGGGCTCGGGCCGCCCCGAGTCGTCGTCCAGCGGCACCGCGGCCTGGTAGAGAGAGGTCCGCATGTCGCCCGGGTCCACGGCCCACACCCGCAGGTCCGGTTCCTCGACGGCGAGCACCGCGGACAGATGGTCGAGCGCTGCCTTCGAGGCCCCGTAACCGCCCCAGGTCTCGTACGCCTCGGCCGCCGCGTCCGAGCTCAGCGCGATCACCGTTCCGGCCTTCGACTCCCGCAGCGCGGGCAGCGCCTCCTGGACCAGACCGAGCGGTGCCACCACATTGGTCTCGAGCGCCTCGCGCAGCCCGTCGAGGTCGTGCTGTTCCAGCCGTACGAGCGGTTCGGCGCCGAGCACGCTCGCGTTGTTCACCAGCAGATCGAGTCCGCCGAGCTCACGCGCCGCGGCGACGAGCGCCGAGCGGTGCCACGCGTCGGTGACCGTCCCCGGCAGCGCCACCACCTGTGTGCCGTACGAGCCGAGCTCCTCGGCCGTCTTCGCGAGCGTGTCCGCGGACCGCGCGTCGACGACCAGATCCCAGCCCCGCCCGGCGAGCGCGGTGGCGAGCGCCTTGCCGAACCCCTTGGAAGCCCCCGTGATGATCGCAACCGGCATGATGACCGTCCCCTCTGTATGTCGCTGCCCCCAACGTAGGAACCCGGATGCGCTCGGCGCCTCGTGCGCGAGGCCCGCTCCCGCAAGGTCCTTCGGACTACGCCCCGGGTCCTAGTCGGGGGAGGTCCCGGGCCCGATACGGGTGTTCGGACCCGCCGGTACGGTGTGTCCATGACCGACGGCCCCCGATCCGGCCTGTACGCCGTGAGCACCGCGCTCCTGGCGATGAGCAGGCATCTGGAGGTGCGCGACGTCCTCAAGACGATCGTGGCCTCCGCCCGTGAACTGCTCGACGCCGAGTACGCGGCGCTCGGCGTGCCCGACGACCACGGCGGCTTCGCGCAGTTCGTGGTCGACGGTGTGAGCGACGAGCAATGGAAGGCCATCGGACCGCTGCCGCGCCAGCACGGCATCCTCGCCGCGATGCTCCACGAGGAGCACGCCGAACGGCTCGCGGACGTCCGCAAGGACCCGCGTTTCGGCGGCTGGCCCTCCGCGCACCCCGACATGTCCGACTTCCTGGGCCTGCCGATCCGCGACGGCGACGAGACCCTGGGCGCGCTCTTCCTCGCGAACAAGAACTGCCCCAAGCCGGAAGGCAGTTGCGGCTTCACCGCCGAGGACGAGGAGCTGCTCGGCATACTCGCCCAGCACGCCGCCATCGCCCTCACCAACGCCCGTCTCTACGAGCGCAGCCGCGAGCTGACCATCGCCGAGGAACGCACCCGCCTCGCCCATGAACTGCACGACGCGGTCAGCCAGAAGCTGTTCTCGCTCCGTCTGACCGCGCAGGCCGCCGCCAAGCTGATCGACCGCGATCCCGTACGGGCCAAGGGCGAACTCCAGCAGGTGGCCGCGCTCGCCGCCGAAGCGGCCGACGAACTGCGCGCCGCCGTCACGGAGTTGCGGCCCGCCGCGCTCGACGAGGACGGCCTGGTCGCCACGTTGCGCACCCACATCCAGGTGCTCGACCGCGCGCACGCCCCGCAGGTCACCTTCCGCTGCGAAGGCGTACGCGCCCTGCCCGCCTCGCAGGAGGAGGCCATGCTGCGCGTCGCCCAGGAGGCCCTGCACAACGCGCTGCGCCACTCCGGCGGCGCCCAGGTGGACGTCGTACTGGAGAGGCACGGCCAGGGAGCCGTCCTTCGGATCACCGACGACGGACAGGGATTTGAACCACGGGAGACCCGGCGGGCCGGGCGTCACCTCGGCCTGGTCTCCATGCGGGACCGGGCGAGCGGGGTCGGCGGCCGGCTCACGGTGGAATCGGCGCCCGGCAAGGGCACCACGATCGAGATGGAGGTGCCCGGTGGCTGACAAGGTGATCCGCGTACTGCTGGTCGACGACCACCAGGTCGTCCGCCGGGGACTGCGCACCTTCCTGGAGATCCAGGAGGACATCGAGGTGGTCGGCGAGGCCTCGGACGGCGCCGAAGGCGTCGAGCGCGCCGAGGAGCTGAAGCCCGACGTCGTCCTGATGGACGTCAAGATGCCCGGCATGGACGGTGTCGAGGCGCTGCGCAAGCTGCGCGAACTGGCCAACCCCGCCCGGGTGTTGATCGTCACCAGCTTCACCGAGCAGCGCACGGTCGTGCCCGCGCTCAAGGCGGGCGCCGCGGGTTACGTCTACAAGGACGTGGACCCTGACGCCCTCGCCGGCGCCATCCGCTCCGTGCATGCGGGACATGTCCTGCTCCAGCCCGAGGTGGCGGGCGTGCTGCTCGCCCAGGACGAGGGCAACGGGGCGCAGGGGCGCGGCGGTTCGCTCACCGAGCGTGAACGCGAGGTGCTCGGCCTGATCGCCGACGGACGGTCCAACCGGGAAATCGCTCGCGCGCTCGTTCTCTCGGAGAAGACCGTCAAGACCCACGTATCGAACATCCTGATGAAACTCGATCTTGCAGACCGGACCCAGGCGGCTCTGTGGGCCGTCCGGCACGGCCTGAACGGCTGATCAGGGGCCGAGTCCGCGCAGGCAGGACCGTTTCGCCGGGAACGGTTGCGGACCGTCGCGTTCCGGACTGAGATTCATACCGTCGTGTGGATGTCCCTCGTACGGCGCATCCCGAGCGGACGTGGGCCGTTCTCCTTGCATGCTGCGGCGGCTGGCCGTGGCAATCGCAAGGAGGACACAGAAGTGAAGAACCTGAAGAAGGCTGCAGCCGTCACGATGGTGGCGGGTGGCCTGGTCGCCGCCGGTGCCGGTTTCGCGTCCGCCACGGATGGCGCGCACGCCGATGGCAAGGCCACCAAGTCGCCGGGCGTCGCCTCGGGCAACCTCGTCCAGGTGCCGGTCCACGTGCCGGTCAATGCCTGTGGCAACACCGTCTCCGTGATCGGTGCCCTCAACCCGGCCTTCGGCAACGACTGCTTCAACGGCTGACGTTCGCCAAGGTCTAGGCACTGACCAACCGGCCCCCCAGGCATACCGCCTGGGGGGCCGGTCGCGTGTCCAGGACGTTCAAGCGGACCCAGGGCACTCGCGCGACCACGGCTCTCGCTCGACCGCGGCTCTCGCGCGTTCCGCAGATCTTCGGCCTATTGATCCAAACGGGCGGCATCAGGCCCCGGTCCGTGTCATCCGGACGGCCCATGCGTTCTTCAGCGTGCGACCCCGCGGCTGGGGTCGCGGAACAGTGAACTCCCGTGCTCAGCACGGGACTTGATGGAGGAACAACCTCATGAACTTCGCCAAGAAGGCCGCCCTGGTCGTCGCCGCCGCTTCGATGGCCGCGGGTGCCTCCGCCGGTGCCGCGTTCGCCGACTCCGACGCGGACGCCAAGGCCCTGCAGAACCCGGGCGTCGGCTCGGGCAACACCGTGCAGGCCCCGGTGCACGTCCCCGTGAACGTCGGCGGCAACTCCGCCAACGTCGGTGGCGCCCTCAACCCGGCGTTCGGCAACGCGCTCTCGAACGCCAGCTGACGCACAGCACTCCGAAAGCCCCGCGAACTCCTCCCGGTTCGCGGGGCTTTCGCGTGTTCCGGTCGTTCCAGCTTTCCGGCTGCTACGGCGCGGGCGCTCAGCCCCGCAGCAGCTCCTCCACATACGCGTTGTACGCGGCCACCTGCGCCCTGCGCGCCGTACGTTCCACCGGCCGCAGCGCCTCGGCCCGCGCGCCGATCTCGGAGGCGCTGACAGCCCCGCCGTGCCCGTTCTCGTACGCCACCGAGATCAGCAGTCCGACCCGCTGCGCCAGCTCCAACACCCTGACCGCACGCGGCGGATAGCCAGGGGCGAGCACCTCGCGCCCGCGCTCCGCCCGCGCCCGGTACGCCTCCACGGCGGCCTCGGCGACCGGCCCCGACCCCGCGACGTCCAGCTTGGTGAGCAGCGCCGTCGCGTCCCGCAGCGCCTCGGCCAGCTCGCGCTCCGCCTCCCCGAGCGAGGGCACATCGGCCGGCGGCGCCTCGCGCACCGGCAGACAGTGCCAGAGGACCTCCACATGGACGTCACCGTCGGGCCCTGCCTCGTACACCTCGGGCACGAGCCCGAGCGCGACCCCGTGGCAGACCACGGCCTCCTCGGCCTCGAGCGCCCGCGCGTTGAACTCCGCGGGACCGCTCAGCCCCAGCGGATGCCCGGGCGCCGGCAGCGCGACCCGCAGCCCCTGCGCGCCGAGCGCCCGCAGCCGGCCGAGCGCGAGGGTCAGGCCGACCGGACCCGCCTCACCGGGCACACCGTCCACCCGGTGCACGGCGTCGTCCCCGACGATCGCGAGCGCGGCCTCATCAGGTGAGACAAGTCCGGCAATCAGTGCATTACCCCATGAGGCCAGCCGGCCCGAGCGCTGTTCCGTGAGCATGGAGACCAGCCTAAGAGCCTGCTTCCGAACCCCCGCCTGCGCCCCGACGCGCGGCGCGCACTCTCGCCGCGACCGCCGCTGCGCCTGCCCTCCGGGCAGAACGACGGAGGTTCGGAAGCAGGCTCTGGAGCCCCTCCACGTTGCCGAAACAAACACCAAGGACCGGACCGGCGACCGGAGTCCTCGCCCGGTGGCGTAGGTTTTCCCTGGGGGCGACGTCCGACCTGACGCTCGCAAGTTCCGATACGCATGGGAGACAGCACGCTCATGAGCGATGTGCTCGAGCTGGAGGACGTGTCCGTGGTCCGAGGGGGCCGCGCACTGGTGGACCAGGTCTCCTGGTCGGTGAAGGAGGGGGAGCGCTGGGTCATCCTCGGCCCCAACGGCGCCGGCAAGACGACGCTGCTCAATGTCGCCTCCAGCTACCTGTTCCCGAGCAAGGGCACCGCGACCATCCTCGGTGACACCCTCGGCAAGGTCGACGTCTTCGAGCTGCGCCCGCGCATCGGCATGGCCGGCATCGCCATCGCCGACAAGCTCCCCAAGAGCCAGACCGTCCTGCAGACCGTGCTCACCGCCGCCTACGGCATGACCGCCGGCTGGAACGAGCAGTACGAGGACGTCGACGAGCAGCGCGCCCGCGCCTTCCTCGACCGCCTCGGCATGTCCGAGTTCCTGGACCGTAAGTTCGGCACCCTCTCCGAGGGCGAGCGCAAGCGCACCATGATCGCGCGCGCCCTGATGACGGACCCCGAGCTGCTGCTCCTGGACGAGCCGGCCGCGGGCCTCGACCTCGGCGGCCGCGAGGACCTGGTGCGCCGGCTCGGCCGCCTGGCCCGCGACCCCATCGCCCCCTCGATGATCATGGTCACGCACCATGTCGAGGAGATCGCCCCCGGCTTCACGCACGTCCTGATGATCCGCCAGGGCAAGGTCCTCGCGGCCGGCCCTCTGGAGCTGGAACTGACGTCCCGGAACCTGTCGCTCTGCTTCGGCCTCCCGCTGGTCGTCGAACAGGTCGGCGACCGCTGGACCGCGCAGGGCCTGCCGATCTCCTGACCCCGTAAAATCCCGTACGGAAGAGCAGTGCAGGGGCCCGCGCACCCTGTCCCGGGCCGGGCCCCCGCCCCTACCATGAACGTCATGGACCCATGGGTGTGGTGGCTGATCGGCGCGGTAGTCCTGGGCATTGCGCTCGTGATCTCCGCGATGCCCGAGCTCGGGATGCTCTCCGCAGGTGCAGTGGCCGCCGCCGTGACCGCCGGTCTCGGCGGCGACGTCGTTCTCCAAGTGATCCTCTTCGCCGCCGTTTCGGTGGCGGGGATCGCCGTCGTCCGGCCGGTCGCCGCCCGGCACAAAGCCCAGCGGCCCCAACTCGCCACCGGGGTCGAGGCGTTGAAGGGCAAGCAGGCCGTCGTCCTGGAACGGGTGGACGCACGCGGCGGCCGCATCAAACTCAACGGCGAGGTCTGGTCGGCTCGTTCACTCGACGAGGCGCAGGCGTACGACGTCGGTCAGCAGGTCGACGTGGTGGAGATCGACGGAGCCACCGCCGTCGTCATGTGACCGGTGGCGTGATCTGGCCGAAGATGGCTCGCGGCACCCGCAGGTCTGACAGACTCGATCAGCAAGATCTTCCAGACGTACGCGCACTATGCAGCGTATTCAGGCTCGAAGGGCACGGGGAGCGCGATGCAACCGGTCATCATCGTCCTCATCATCCTGGTGGTGTTGGTCTTCATCGCCCTGATCAAGACGATCCAGGTGATCCCGCAGGCCAGCGCCGCCATCGTCGAGCGCTTCGGCCGCTACACCCGCACGCTCAACGCGGGTCTGAACATCGTCGTCCCGTTCATCGACTCGATCCGCAACCGGATCGACCTGCGTGAACAGGTTGTTCCGTTCCCGCCCCAGCCGGTGATCACCCAGGACAACCTGGTGGTCAACATCGACACCGTCATCTACTACCAGGTGACCGACGCCCGCGCCGCCACGTACGAAGTCGCCTCCTACATCCAGGCGATCGAGCAGCTCACCGTCACCACGCTCCGCAACATCATCGGTGGCATGGACCTGGAGCGGACCCTGACCTCCCGCGAGGAGATCAACGCGGCACTGCGCGGCGTGCTCGACGAGGCCACCGGCAAGTGGGGCATCCGCGTCAACCGCGTCGAGCTCAAGGCGATCGAACCGCCCACCTCCATCCAGGACTCGATGGAGAAGCAGATGCGCGCCGACCGTGACAAGCGTGCCGCGATCCTCACCGCGGAAGGTATCCGCCAGTCGCAGATCCTCACCGCCGAAGGCGAGAAGCAGTCCGCGATCCTGCGCGCCGAAGGTGAGGCCAAGGCCGCGGCTCTGCGCGCGGAAGGCGAAGCGCAGGCCATCCGTACGGTCTTCGAGTCCATCCACGCCGGCGACCCCGACCAGAAGCTGCTCTCGTACCAGTATCTCCAGATGCTGCCGAAGATCGCCGAGGGCGATGCCAACAAGCTCTGGATCGTGCCCAGCGAGATCGGCGACGCACTCAAGGGCCTGTCCGGCGCGTTCGGCAACTTCGGCGGCGGCGGGCTCGGCCCCAACTCCGTGGGCCCACAGGCCGGTCCACCCGCGACGGAGCGCCGCGAGCAGCCGCCGGTCGACTGACCCGCTGTGACGGCCTGGGAAATAGTCGGGGTCCTCGCCGCCGGATTCGGTGCAGGGGCCATCAATACGGTCGTGGGCTCCGGGACGCTCATCACGTTCCCGGTACTCCTCGCCATCGGCCTGCCCCCGGTGACGGCCACGGTCTCCAACGGCCTCGGTCTGCTGCCCGGCTTCGCCGGCGGAGTCTTCGGCTACCGCCGTGAACTGGCCGGGCAGCGGGCGCGCGTCCTGCGCTTCGGCATCGTTGTCACCGCGGGCGGCCTGTGCGGAGCGATCCTGCTCCTGACGCTGCCGCACTCCGCGTTCGAGATGATCGTCCCGGTCCTCGTCGGCCTCGCGCTCGTCCTCATCGCGCTCCAGCCCTGGATCACCAAGGCCCTGCAACGCCGCCGCGAACGCAAGGGACAGCCGGGCAGCCAGTTCGGCGGCCCCTGGCTCCTCGTAGGTCTGTTCCTCGCAAGCGTGTACGGCGGCTACTTCACCGCCGCCCAAGGCATCCTCTACATGGCCCTGATGGGCATGTTCCTCGGCGAATCCCTGCAGCGCACCAACGCGGTCAAGAACATCCTGGCCGCGATGGTCAACGCCGTCGCCGCCCTCTTCTTCCTCTTCGCCGCCCACTTCGACTGGACCGTGGTCCTGCTCCTGGCGGCGGGCTCCCTGGTGGGCGGTTTCGTCGGCGGGACGCTGGGCCGTCGCATTCCGTCGGGCCTGCTGAGGGGGCTCATCGTGGCCGTCGGTACTGTGGCCTTGATCCAACTCGTGATGAGGTGACCATGGCGCTCGAAATGCGGACCGTCTGCGAACGCTGCGACAAGCCGATAGCCCCCGAGGACCCCGCGTACATCTGCGTGTACGAGTGCACGTGGTGCCCGGACTGCACCACGGCGATGGAGCACATCTGCCCCAACTGCTCGGGAGAGCTGGTCATACGGCCCCGTCCCGCGAAGAAGCCCGCCTCCTGAAGGAGACGGGCCTCGTCGGGATCGGGCACGCGCCTGTTACGCGGCCACCGACTGCGTGAGCCACTCCGGCAGCGCCGACCGGTCGTCAGCCGCCAGCGCGAACAACATCGCATCACTCGGCGTCGGCACGAACGGCTCGAAGAGCAACGGCATCTGAGCCTGCTCCGGCGTACGGTCCGCCTTGCGGTGATTGTCCGCCGCACACGAGGCCACCGTGTTCAACCAGGTGTCCCCACCACCCTGCGCACGCGGTACGACGTGGTCCACCGTGGTGGCCCGCCGGCCGCAGTACGCGCACTTGTTGCGGTCCCTGATCAAGACACCCCGCCTCGACCAGGGCGCGTGTCTTCGGAACGGCACCCGTACGTACCGGCAGAGCCTGATCACCCGAGGCACCGGCAGCTCCACCGCCGCCGCGCGCATACGCAGCTCGGGGTGGGCCTGCTCGACGACGGCCTTATCGGTCAGAACCAGCACGACAGCCCGGTTCAACGTCACCGTCGACAGCGGCTCGAAGCTCGCGTTCAGCACCAGCGTGTCCCGCATCTCGCCCACCCTCCCGTGCGCACCAGCCCACCCCACGGCGGACTGGGATCAACTCTGGCCGGGCGGGCTGATCTGGACAACGGAATAAAAATGCCCGCTCCTGATCAATTCCATGACCAGGAGCGGGCAAACAACCGATGAACCCTCAGCTGTCGGCGGGTGCCTCGTACTCACCGATGAGCTGCGCACGGGCCAGCGTGTGGAACCGCAGGTTGAAGCCGACGACGGCCGGAGACGCCTCCGCGTCGGGACCCAGCTTCTCCTGGTCCACCGCGTACACGGTGAAGACATAACGGTGCGAGCCGTCCCCGGGCGGGGGAGCGGCGCCACCGAAGTCCTTCGACCCGTAGTCGTTGCGCGCGTGCACCGCACCCTCGGGCAGACCCTCGAACTTGCCGCTGCCGGCACCGACAGGCAGCTCGGTGACCGACGCGGGGATGTCGAAGAGCACCCAGTGCCAGAACCCGCTGCCCGTGGGGGCATCGGGGTCGTAACACGTCACCGCGAAGCTCTTGGTCTCCGCAGGGAACCCCTCCCACCGCAGCTGCGGCGAGGTGTTGCCCTTCGCGTACACCTGGGCGTCGTCCAGGACCTCACCCGGCGCGACATCGTCGCTCAGGACCGTGAACGACGGCACCTGCGGGTGGAAGTCATGGGGGAGCGGGCGCCTCTTGTCCGTCACGTCAAACCTCCGGTCGGCAGTCTCGGGTCTGCGCTTCAGAGCCTAGGCCCAGTTGCGCTTCCCGCCGACCTTGGACAGCCACTCGTTCAGGTAAGCCGACCAGTCCGTGCCCTGGTAGTCGTTCAGCCCCACCTTGAAGGCACGGAAGGTGTCGCCGCCCTGGTTGAACAGACCGGGCTTCTTGTCCATCTCCAGTACGACGTCCATCTCGCGGTCGTCCGCGACGAAGGACAGCTCGACCTGGCTCAGACCCTGGTACTGCGACGGCGGGAAGAACTCGATCTCCTGGTAGAACGGCAGCTTCTGCCGCGTACCGCGGATGTGCCCGCGCTCCATGTCCGCGCTCTTGAAGCGGAAGCCCAGCTGGATGAAGGCGTCGAGAATCGCCTGCTGCGCCGGCAGCGGGTGCACATTGATCGGGTCCAGGTCACCGGAGTCGACCGCACGCGCGATCTCCAGCTCGGTGGTCACACCAATGTTCATGCCACGCAGCGCCTGACCGTCGATCGTGGTGACTGGCGTCTCCCACGGGATCTCGAGCCCGAACTGCACGGCGTGCAGCGCATTGGCCTTGAGCTCGAAGGCACCGCCGAGGCGCTGCTTGGTGAACTCGATGTCCTGCTTGACCTCCTGGTCACCGCCCTCGACCTCGACCCGCGCCTGCAGGCCGACCGAGAGGGCCTCGATCTGCTGATCGACGGACCCGCCCTGAATACGGACCTCGCCCTGGACGACGCCGCCCGGCACGACATTGGCCTCGGTCAGCACCGTCTCCACCGAAGCGCCACCGGCACCCATGCTCGCGAGCAGCCTCTTGAACCCCATGATGTTCCTCCCCGTGCCGCACGACGACGGCCCGTCTTGATCAGCGATCTCTCATCTACAAACGCGAACCGGCAGGCGCTGGTTCCGGCCCACACCCTTGCAAGCGCAGGGCCCCCTGACCACCCACCCGTACAGAACCTTTGCACTACGCTCGTACGCCATGATCGCGGCCCCCGACCGTACGCCCCTGCCCCGCACGTTCTTCGACCGGCCCGTCCTCGAGGTCGCCCCCGACCTCCTGGGACGCATCCTGGTCCGCACCACCCCCGACGGTCCGATCGCGCTCCGCCTCACAGAGGTGGAGGCGTACGCCGGGGAGTCCGACCCGGGCTCGCACGCCTATCGTGGCCGCACGGCCCGCAACGGCGTGATGTTCGGACCGCCGGGCCACGCATACGTCTACTTCACGTACGGCATGTGGCACTGCCTCAACCTCGTCTGCGGCCCGGAGGGCTTCGCGAGCGGTGTACTCCTGCGCGCCGGCGAGATCGTCGAGGGCGCCGAGCTCACCCGGCACCGACGCCTATCGGCCCGCAATGACAAGGAACTGGCCAAAGGCCCGGCCCGCCTCGCCACGGCCCTCGACGTCGACCGCGCCCTCGACGGCACGGACGTCTGCGCGGGCCCCGAAGCTTCGCTCTCTGTCTATACGGGTACACCCGTGCCCTCCGACCAGGTACGCAACGGCCCGCGCACCGGCGTCTCGGGGGAGGGCGGAGTCCACCCCTGGCGCTTCTGGATCGCCGACGACCCGACCGTCAGCCCTTACAGGGCCCATACGCCCCGACGGCGGACGTCCTGACGGGACTTGACGCCGCTCCGGGGGATCCGTAATGTAGCCCGAGCCGCTTGAACCGGGTACTGCCTTCGACAGCAGCCGGAAGCGGCCAAACCACTACTGCGACTTCCCTCAACGGGGTCCATTTCGGCATGCCGAAATTCGATTCCGCTGACTCGATTATGAGTTGCCGAAGGAATCCGCTAACGTAGTGAATGTCGAAAGGTCGCGAGGCCGAATAGACAGCCCGCAGGAAGTCGAAAGGCAACCGAAAGGCAAATCCCGCCGACTGGGAATCAGGCCCGAAAGAGTCTGATAGAGTCGGAAACGCAAGACCGAAGGGAAGCCCGGAGGAAAGCCCGAGAGGGTGAGTACAAAGGAAGCGTCCGTTCCTTGAGAACTCAAC
>NZ_JACTVJ010000039.1 GCF_014493765.1 Streptomyces polyasparticus | reverse complement strand
GCGACGGGCGACGGGCGACGGGCGACGGGCGACGGGCGACGGGCGACGGGCGACGGGCGACGGGCGACGGGCGACGGGCGACGGTTCTTCTCGCCGCGAGGTCGGCGGTGGCGCTGTACCGCCTGCTCGATGTGTTTCCGCTCCTCTCCGGCGACGACCGCATCACTCCCCGCTTCACTCTCGTGCCCGGCTCCGCGTTCGGCGCGGATGTCCTGTCCGCCGTGGAGGCCGTCGGTGGCCGCACCATCCCCTGGAGCGAGGCCCGCGATCAGTCGTACGACCTGGTGATCGCCGCAAGTCCCAAGGGTGAGCTGGAAGTTCTGCGCGGTCGGCACGTGTTGCTGCCGCATGGGGCGGGGTTCAACAAGTCCCTGAGGCACGAGGGTTCCGCCGATTCGGCCTCAGGCCTCGACCCGGAGTATCTGCACCGCTCCGAGCACGCCCCACCAGTCTCCCTGCACGCACTGGCTCACCCATCCCAGCTCGCCCGTCTCGCTGCCGCGGACCCTGAGGCCGCACTCCGAGCAAAGGTGGTCGGCGACCCCACCCTCGCGCGCCTGACCGCTTCACAGCCCCTGCGCGAGACCTACCGCGCGGCACTGGGCACCGGCTCCCGCACGCTCCTGGCCCTCAGTTCGACGTGGGGTCCTGACGCGTTGCTCCGCCGTTGCCCCGATCTGCCGGCCCAGCTCGCCGGGCACCTCCCGTACGACCGCTACCAGTTGGCGCTCGTCGTCCACCCCAATGAGTGGAGCCGTCTGGGCACATACGAGCTGCGTGCGAGGCTGGCGCCCGCCCTGGAAGGCGGACTGATCCTCGCCTGTCCGCGCGACGAATGGGCTTCGGTCCTGATCGCAGCTGATGCCCTGATCTGCGACCACGGCTCTGCCGCCCTGTACTTCGCCGCTGTACAGGACCGTCCCGTTGTCGCGGTGCACCGAGGTGGCAGCGAGCTGATCCCCGGCACTCCCATGGACGAACTCCTCAGTTCCGTACCGATGCTGAGCTCAGCGGACTCGGTGGAGCAGGCGCTGCGTGCGTACCGCCCGGAGACCGGACAATCCGCGGCCCGCGCTGCCTTCCGCCACAGGACAACCGCGTCCCAGAGGCTGCGGACGGAGCTGTACGCGCTTCTCGGCCTCACTCCCCCAACCACCGCCATCCCTGTACCGCTGCTCCCCTCGCCGGTCGCGGCGCCACGGGTCCCGGGCGCATTCGATGTCCATGTCAGCATCAAAGAGTCCATGATCCGTGTCGACCGTTACCCCGTCGGCCTCCAAGCGCCGGGCCATCACCTGGCCGTGGAACATGGTGTGGCGGGAGAGCACCACCTGCGCTCCGCAGGGCTGGTGTACCGACGCCGCGCCGCCGCCTTCGCCACGACGTCGACGCGCGTGGACTGGCTGGCAGACGGCTGGGCCCGGCACATCCTGGCTGAGTACCCCGGCTGCCGGGCCGCCGCGGCTCTCCTGGCCCCGTCCCAATGCCTTCTTCGCGTACGGAGTCACGCGCAGCCGTACAGCGTCGGCACCGAGCCGGTCACCGAGGACGGCCGGATCCTGCGGATAGACCCGGCCGCCGCCGTATCGGCAGCCCATGCGTGGCTTCTCTCCCAGCGGACCACACCGACGGAGCCTGTGCGCTTGGACTGCCGCATCGGGGCACAGGGCTTCCCCATCACCCTCGCTCCAGCTACCACCGAGGCCGCCGCCGAACCTTTGTAATCACACCAGTCGGCTGTTACTCATCCAGACCACTGCGTTGCCGGATCGCACGCGCCGCCGTGCGGTGTTCCTCTGCCTCAGCCAGCCGTCCTTCCTCCTCGCCGAGCTCGGCCAACGCATCGTGGATGCGCAGCAGATCGAAACCGGAGTTCCGGCGGCGGGCGCTGTCCAGCGACTGCTGGTACAGCCTTCGCGCCCCGGCAGGGTCGCCGAGCCCTCGTACCACGCCGGCCAGCAGGAAGGCACTGCGTCCCGTCATCCGCTCGCGCCGCTGCGCACTAATCCCGGCGTGAGCCTCCTCGAGCAGGCTGCGCGCCGTCTCAAGGTCGCCGAGCTTCGAGCGAGCCTCTCCCATGCGGTACGTCTGGAGCATGACGCCGTACTCCGAGTTGCTCAGCCCGCGATGCACGTCGCGCGCCGCGGAGTACTCCGCGAGGGCCTGCTGCCACTCGCCTCGCCGACCGTGCAGCATGCCCTGGAACTCCTGTACAGAGGCGGCAAGTTTTCGGTCCAGCTCATTGCGACCGAGCAGGCGCACGGCCGCGATCGCCCGGTCGATCTGTTCCTGGGCTTCCTCCAGCCGGTCCGCCTCCCACAACGGGCGGGCGAGTTGGCAGCAGGTCCGCGCCATCCAGGCGGCTTGCCCGCTGCGGACCGCGCACTCCGTGGCGAGACGCAGTACCTGCTCCACCTCTGGCTGACGCGGATGGTCCAGGGCATACGTCCACACCGCTTCGGACAACGCCACGGTCTCGGCGTCCAGTTCACGCCCATGCGCGAGGCGTGCGCAGGCGAACAGTGAGTGCCGCTCCTCGAAGAGCCATCGCAGCGCAAGCGCGGACCGCTCAGCTGCGAGCTCCGTCTCAGTCGTCTCCTTGGGGTCCTCCAGCGGAACATCCGGCGCTTCGGGCATCTCGGCGAAGTGGTCTACGACTCGCAGCCGTTGCCCTGCTGCGAATCGGTCGGCGATCTGAGCCTGTCGTACGAACCAACGCAGCACCCTGACCTGAGCCTCGGCAACCTCGCCATCGGCCGCATCCCGACGCGAGCGACGCAGTGCGTGCCCCTGCAGCGGACCCTGCAGCCTCAACCGGCCGTCTGTGGCGCGCAGGTCGAGCAGTCCCGCCCTGTCAAGCTCCTCGATAGCCTCCTCGCTGTCCTCCGCGCCGAGTCCGAGCAGCGCGGTGGCGGAGCGGACGGTGAACGTGGCGGCGGGGTGGTGGGGCAGCAGCCGGTACAGCAGGGCTGCCGCGGGAGACAACTTGTCGTACACCTCGTCCCACAAACGCTCGACGCCAGGGATACCTCGGGACTCCCACTCACCCCGCAGTTGCGGAACAAGGCGGGCCATCGGACGGATCCGGTGCGCACGTACCCAACGGCCCGCCACATGCAGTGCGGTCGGCAACCCTTCGCACATCCTGACCAGGGCCCGCACCGCCTCCGGGTCCCCAGCCAAGCGTGGATCGCGCACGATCAAGCTCAGCAGCTCTCGGGCCTCGTGCTCTTCGAGAGGCGGAAGAGGCATTCCGACAGCGGCGCCACTCTCCAGGTCGTGCAACGGCCTATGGCCGGCCACGATCACCACACTGTCACCGGACGCCGGAAGCAGCGGTACGAGTTCTGACGCGTAGCGGACGTTGTCCAGAACGAGAACGAGCTTCGCGCCGGAGGTCTTGGTCCAGTACTGCCGGCAGCGCGCCTTGAACGAATTCGCGATCAAGTTGGGCTCCACGTCGAGCGAGCAGAGCAAGTGCGTCAGCACGTCGCCGGGATCGAGTGTGTCGTCCTCCCAGCGGAAGTCATCGAGATCGACGGTCCGTACGCCGTCGGGGAAGCGGTCGAGCATGGTCCGCGCCAGCAGATATGCCAACTCGGTCTTACCCACACCGGCCGGTCCACTGAGCACGAGTACGAGTGGCCGTGCGCGCCCCTGCCACCTCTCGACCGCCCGCCTGGCCCGCTCCTGCTCCTCGCTGCGATTCACGAAGTGCACCGGCTCCGGCGGAAGTTCAACCCTCATGCAACCCCTGCCTCGTTGTCGTCGCTCCTACTCGAAGCGTCCGGCGCAAGCCTCCCCCAACAGCGACCCATCCGAACCGTCGCGCACGGAGATGTGTCCGCACGCCCGAACTACCTCACCAGTAGTTGGCAGGACGAGCGCTATCAGTGCAGTCATCGCCAGCCTCTCAGCCAGACGGTGAAATGACGCTCCCTGCAGATGGGGTGGCCACGCGGTTGCCTATGCACGGATCTGACCAGCGACGATGCACATACGCAGCGCTTCGCGCCACAATCCCGGCGATCTCCAGTCAGAGCCCATCATCTGTGCGCTGTAACTGCCTTTTGCCGGGGCATCCACCATTTCTGGGTAGCTTCACCGGTATGAACCAGCGCGTATTGGGCTCTCTCCGCCTATCCGTCGAAACAGACGACTCCACCGCCATTCCCCGCCAGCGCGATCACATTCAGCACTGGGTCGATGCCCCGGGCCGCGAAGCCGAGATCATCGGTTGGGCCACCGACACGGACGTCTCCGGCGGGCTCCACCCCTTCAAGCGCCCCGACCTCGGCAAGTGGTTCACCGACGACTACAAGGACCGGTGGGACGTACTGGGGGTCATGAAGATCGACCGACTCAGCCGTCGCGTAGCCCACTTCAGCGAGGTCGTTCAGTGGTGCCAACAGCACGGGAAGGTCATCGTGTCGACCCAAGAGGGCATCGACATGTCCACCCCCATGGGCAAGATGTTCGCCCAGATCCTGGCCGTCTTCGCCGAGGGCGAGCTCGACACGATTCGGGCGCGTGCCCGCGACGCGGTGCAAACGCGCCTCGCCGCAGGGGCCTGGGTGGCAGGGCTGGCGCCCTTCGGCTACGAGTTCGTGCAGGTAGGCAAGGGCAAGGGGAAGCGGCTCCAGCCGCTGGACCACTACAAGGAGCTTGCCGAGGAGATCGCGGCCAAAGTCTTGGACGGCCAGAGCCTGCGCTCCATCTCTCGGGATCTGGAAGGCCGCGGCGAACCGACCTGGCTCTCTCTGATCCAGCCGAACAGCAAGCGGGCACAGCTGAGCCGGTGGTCGAACTCTTCAATCCGGGGAGTGCTACTCAATCCCAAAATCGCGGGGCTCTACACCTACAAGGGCGAGATCGTGGAGGACGACGAGGGCAATCCGCGCATGATTGCCGACGAGCCGCTCCTCGATATGGGCACCTGGCATCGCGTTGTGATGAGGCTTCGCGACAACCGCTCGTTCGGCGGCCAGGTGACCAAGAGCCGAGCCATGCTCGTGGGTGTCGCCGCGTGCGGTGGGTGTGGAGGACCGCTGACCAAAGCCCAGTTCACCAATCGGTACCCGGCTGTGGGCGATCGCCCAGCGCGCGAGAACCATTACTCGAGGTACAAGTGCAGCAAACACGCAGTCCACGGGTCCTGTCCCCGCGCAGCTGCTGTCAACACCAGCGACCTTGAGGGCGAGTTCACCAGGCTCTTCCTTGAGCACATGGGGCACCTGCCCGAGGTGCGGGAACTGGAGTCCAATCTGTACGACCCCTCTCACGACATCACCGCGACTCGTGCCCGTCTGGACCGACTGAAGGCCGACTTCGCGGCCGGCAAGTACGACGGCGAGGAGAAGGAGGAGATCTACTGGTCGCTCCTCAACTCCCAGACAGCAAAGCTCTCCCGCTTGCGCGTCTTGCACGCCGAGTACGAGCGGAGCAAGGGAAAGTTCGCTGCCACCGGCCGCACCTTCGCCGACATCTGGAACTCTCGTGACGACGAGGGCAAGCAGCTATTCCTCAAAGAACACCGAGTGAAGATCCTTGTCTACCGCGATCCTCTGCCGGACAAGAAGTTCGGATTCTTGATGCAGCTCGGAGACGTGACACGGATGGCGCGGGCTGCGCACGTCGAAGTTCCAGACGATCTCGCCCACGGCGTCATCACGTTCAACCTCCCCACCAAAGAACACCTTCGCGACCGTTCACTCGACGCACGGCAGGTCCGCATCGGACTCGATGTCATCGACTCGATCGAGGCTGCTTTGCGCATGGCGGCTGAGGAGAACGAGCGATCTCGAATGGGCGGCCACACACTGCCCGCCGCGCGGTCCAAGACGAACACCACCGATGAGCACCAGCAGCAGGTCAGTGGCGACGATCAAGCTCACGCCTGAGGCAATCCCGGACCTTGTGAAGTCCCTCAGCAAGCTCTCTGAGCGCACCAAGATCGGCGATGAGGTACTTCACTACAAAGTTGGGCAGATGATCGGATTCCTCAATCACCAGGATCCCCCGAGTCGGCCAGCAAAACCCGGCGCCGCTCCCCTCATCCTCCCCTGCCTCTGCTGACGACGGCCGACGCTCTTCGGCGTCGCACGAGAATGACCGGCGTGGACGCCGAATCCTGGAAGGGGCAGTACGGCGACCGTTGCCCGGGCCTTGGCCATGTGGCCGCACGCCTGCGTCGTGCCCACAGCTCTGCTCGCCTCCTCCAGCCTCGGGAAGGGCGGTCACCATGCACCGCCTTCTGCCCTCGCATCGCGCCGGCGCTCTGGGAGGATGTGGGGCGGAACCCAGTCTGTCAGCAGGAGATCCAGGGCGTGGGCGGCTTGCTGGGGTACGACGCTGTTGCCGATCAGGTGCAGTTGTGCGGCCCGGGACAGGCCCGGAGTTCCGGTGACCCACCCGGCGGGCAGCATCATCCACTCGACGAACTCGGCGGACAGGCGACGCGTCCCGGGGGCGGTGGGCCTGGGTGCGGCCTGCCCTGTCAGGTGCTCCCACCGTCTGACCGCGGGAAGGTAGCCGCCCCACCAGTGGGCAGGCGACTGACCACGGTGCGCAGGTTCATACCGCCCTTTCGCCTGGGGCTGGTACCCGGCCCTCCCTCGGCATCGGCCACCGTGGGGGTGGGCAGCAGGCGGTCGGCCCCGTGGTGGGGCATCGGTCGCGGGCCAGGCCGCGAGGAACACCCGGAAGCGGCGGTGCGGCGCACCGACGTCGCTGGCGCGTACGCACACCCAGCCCGCGTCATACCCGAAGCCGGCCAGCTCCGAGAGAACAACGCCCAGTGCCCGCATACGGGGTTGGCCGGTCCACTCTCCCAGACACGTCGGGCACGACTCCAGCGAGCCAGCCTCATCATCCTCCCCGGTTCCTGATCCGGCGCGGATGGACAGCAGGCCAGGCACATTCTCGACCACCACCAAGGACGGACGGAGGCTGCGGATGGCCCGGGCGGTGTGCTGCCACAGGCCGGAGCGAGGACCAGAAAGGCCAGTTCGGGGTCCGGCCAGTGAAAGGTCTTGGCAGGGGAATCCGGCGGTGAGGACATCCACCGGTTCCACGCGATCGAAGTCGCCTTCCCTTATGTCGCCAAGATTGGGCGTGGTGGGCCAGTGCCTCGCGAGCACGCTAGCCGCCCGCGGGTCGTTCTCGCAGTGCCATGCGACACGGCCGTCCAGCACGCTCTGCACGCCGAGGTCCAATTCGCCCACGCCGGAGAACAGCGACCCGATCGCCACCTCAGCAGAGGCCATGATCACCCTCCGCTCGGCAGACACGGGAGCGGAAGGTTGCAGCGGTACGAGGCTTACGGGTTCGACACGTACCGCCACGCTGCGAACGCGGGTCGCTCTCGTGCACTGCCCCACCTGTCTCCGGTGGTTTGACCAGGCACAGCACGTCCTCGTGCACGATCAGATGCTGGGGGACGCCGCGTCTGCGGGCGTCGCGGACGTTCTTCATCTGGAAGAACGAGGGTCGGGCGATGAGTTGGCCGTCGCGGATGCCGGCGAGCAGGGCGACGTTCCGCTCGGTGGGGGTGAACCCGGCTGCCACCCCGGCAGCGAGCGCGGCGGACGGCAGGTCGACGAGCTCGCCACGAGCGCGCCATGGCCGCGTAGTGATCACAACGGTGCCGCCAGGCCGCATCACCTGGCGGCACTGATGGAGGATCTCGGTGAAGGCGTCGAGGAGTTCGTCGGTCGCGACGTGGGCGAGGTTGTTCGGGTCGCGGCTGTACCGGTAGTGCTTCTTCGTGACGCCCGCTTCACCGCTGTCGCGGGTGGAGCGCACCTGTCCGTGTACGGAGTTGCCGTACGGCGGCGAGGTGAGCACCATCGCGATCTTGCCGTGGTGCTCCGAGGGAACCAGCTCGCGCAGGTCTCGGGCGTCACCACAGAACACTGAGCCGCAGCCCGTGCCGCCCTCGTGCATCGCGGAGGTGGCGTTGAGCCGGGCCAGGCGGGCCCATTTCGGTTCGTACTCGACGCCGATTGCGTTTCGGCCGAGGTGGAGTGCCTCCACCAAGGTGGTACCGATGCCGCACATCGGGTCCAGCACGAGATCACCGGGCTGGGTGTAGGTACGGATCGCGTGGGCGGCCAGGGCGGGGAGCATCTTGGCCGGGTGGTCGGCAGAGCCGGGGACGTAGCGGCCCGCGCGCTGGGCGGGGGCGGAGGTGGGTGCGGTGTTCCACACCGAGAAGGAGCTGTGCATGACGAACTCCCCTATACCTGGCCGTGAATGGCCGTGAACGCGAGCAGGTCGGAGTGCACCAGGCCTGGTGGAGCATCCGCAGGCGGCGCCGGTACGAGCTGATCGCCAACCAGGCGTCCGTGGACGATCACGATGTGCTGCAGATAGCGAAAGCCCGCAGTGCGAGCACAGGCGATCAAGGTGCCAAGTGGATCGATCAGACGTCCGCTGTCGCGCCGCTGGCGGGTGGCCAGAAGCAGCAGGCCGTCGGCGGGCAGCATGCGGTGGGCGCGGTGGCAGAAGCCGGGCCACCCGCCTCCCACCGCGTCGGCAGTCTCCTCTGCGCCGGACACACGGGGCACCACGCTCGGAAGAGTGTCGGGATGAAGTTCGGCCAGCAACAGCGAGGGCGTCCTGCCGGTGATCGCATCCAGGGGCTGCCCGTCGAAGGTCGTGCACGGCATGCGGGCGTCCATGCCGAGTTCCAGGTCGTGCACCTCGATCCTGATCTGGGACCCCGCCAGGCCGCCGAAGCAGTGCCTGAACTCGTTTCGGATCTTGTCGACGGCCCAGCCGGGCAGCACACATCCAGCAACTGGGGCGGGCTCGGTGGCGTGCTGCCCTGGATGCCAGATCGTGGACGGAAGGGGGTGCGGTGAGGAGTCATCGTGAGTGGGGTGCGCGCAGTAGGTCATGGGCGAGTGGGCGTCCTGGGAAACCCAGTCGTCTGATGCTGACGCACATCATGGAGAACGGAGCGGCTCCGATTCTCACACTGGGTGACTACAGCTTCTGTCTGCGTCGTCACGTGCATCGGATGTCCACAACCAAGTGAGTCGTGGGCACCGCGGCGACGACTCTGACGGAGCCAGCCAGGGTGCGGCCTCGTCTTGATCAGCTATGTCTCGAGCACAAACACCGCGCGGACGAGGTCTCGCCCTACCCGCTCAGCCACTCAAAACGCAGCCGCGTGTCAGTGCTGCCCAGTACGCTCTAAGAGCGATCAAGGTAGGCGGAGAGGCAGGACACAACATGAGCGCGGTCGGCTCGCCCGGAACCCCGGACGCCAAGCTGGTGCGGCTGGCCAAACAGTCTCGAAACTTCGGCTTTCTGCTGCCGCACCTGCCCGTACTTGTGGCCTACGGAGCTGCCGCTGAGAGCCACGTATTCGATGATCCCAACACTTCCTTGATCAAGTCCCGACAGTTCGGTGAATCTCTCGCCGCCGACCTCATCCGTCGGGCCAGGATTCAAAACGCGGGTACCACCCAGTTTGAGCGCCTCAGGGCCCTTGATAGGGAGGGCTACCTGCACGGAAACGTGGGCGCCGCGTTCCATGAGGTGCGCAGCCTCGGCAACGATGCCAATCACGGCGATCATGACAACTCGGACGACGCCTTTCGCGCGCTGCAGACGTGCTTCCGCCTCGGCGTTTGGTATCACCGCCTGCTGACCAGCTCGCGGGAGCAGATAGCTTTCGTGCCGCCGGACCCCGACAACACTCCGGCGGCACATAACCAGCGTCTCCAGGCAGAGGTGGCCCGCGCTCGCCGCGCGCTTGAAGAAGCCCGCGTCACGTACCAGGACCAGGCGTCCAAGGCCGAAGCTGAGCACGCTGCCCGTACAGCAGCCGAACGGGAGCTGGCAGAGGCCAAGGCCGAGCGGGAAGAGCTAGCCCGCTCCATCGCCGCTCTGCAGGCCCAGCTGAGCCAAGTCGAAGCCGCACAGGAGGCCGACTACGCTCGGCAGCGCCGTGCAGAGGCAACCGACAATGAGGCAGTCTCCGCTGCTGTCGCCGAGCGCGCCCGCCTCCTCGACAACGCCGAGCAGGCTGCCCGCGAGCCGCTCTCCGAGGTGCAGGTCCGTGCCCGCCTCGACCAAATGCTCTCTGAGGCCGGCTGGCAGGTCCAGGACGCCGCAGCGCAAAACCTGTACCACCAGGGCGACCACCGGGGCAACGGCGTGGCCGTCCGTGAAACCACCACCGCCCGAGGGCGGGCCGACTACGCGCTCTACGTGGACCGCAAGCTGGTCGGTGTCATCGAGGCAAAGCGCGAAGGGGCAGACCTCTCCGCCGCCGAGTCACAGGCCGACCGATACGCCGACCACCTCACCGACGCCCAACAGCGCCATCTAGCCTGGAGGCAGCAGGAACCACTGCCCTTCCGGTACGTGAGTGATGGCGGCGAAACCCGCTTCCGCAACATTCTCGATCCCGACTCCCGAACTCGACGGATCTTCCACTTCCACCAGCCACGCACCCTCGCCCGCTGGATCCGCCAAGCCGACGAGGATCCGCAGGCACCCAGCTACCGCGCGCGTCTGCGTATGCGCATGCCTGAGCTGGACGAGCGCCCGCTGCGCCCCGCGCAGATCGGTGCTGTACGAGGCGTCGAGGACTCCGTTGCCCTCGGCCGAGGCCAACAGGGCATTGGCCAGTCCCGTTCCTTGGTGCAGATGGCAACTGGCGCCGGCAAAACCTTCACTGCGGTGACCTTCTCCTACCGGATGCTGAAGCACGCTCGCGCCGAGCGCGTTCTCTTCCTGGTCGACCGAAATAACCTCGGCGACCAAGCCGTCGCCGAGTTCGAGAACTTCATCACCCCTGACGGGGCACGGAAGTTCGCCGACCTCTACCACGTACAACGGCTTGGCTCCGAGGGCATGAAGGCGTCTTCCAAAGTGGTGGTCTCCACCGTGCAGCGCCTGTACATGGAGCTCACCGGCGAGCGTCCGCCCGGCGCACAAGACGAGGACGCTGAAGGAGAACAGCCATACGACATCCCTGGCCCGGTCGAGGTCGGATACAACGCGGACATTCCGCCGGAGTCCTTCGACCTGATCGTGGTCGACGAGTGCCACCGGTCGATCTACGGCAAGTGGCGCTCAGTCCTTGAATACTTCGACGCCCCCATCGTCGGCCTCACCGCTACCCCAGTCGCCCAGACCTTCGGCTACTTCAACGGCAATCTGGTCAGCGAGTACACGTATCAGGAGGCCGTGGCCGACAGCGTCAACGTCGACTTCTCCGTCTACGAAATCAACACGCGGATAACGGCGGAGGGCGGAGTCATCGCCCAGGGCACGATCCCGGTCCGTGACCGTCGCACGCGCCGACAGCGCTATGAGGACCTGGACGAAGATGTCGAGTATGGCGCGAACCAGGTGGGCGTCGGCGTCATCAGCAAGGACCAGCTGCGTACCGTGATCAGGACATTCCGAGAGCGCCTCTTCACTGAGATTTTCCCAGAGCGTGGCAAGCACGACAGCAGCACTGGCGAACTACTTTGGGACGAGATGTACGTCCCGAAGACGCTGATCTTCGCGAAGAACGACAACCACGCCGAAGAGATCGTGGAAGTGGTACGCGACGTATTTGGCAAGGGCAACGAGTTCTGCGCCAAGATCACCCACGCGGCAAAGAAGGCAGATGAGCGCCTCGCCGACTTCCGAAACCTGCCGCAGCTACGCATCGCCGTCACCGTCGACATGATCGCTACTGGGACCGACGTCAAGCCGCTGGAGTGTCTCCTCTTCCTCCGCGACGTGAAGAGCTGGGCTTACTTCGAGCAGATGAAGGGGCGCGGTGCACGCACCCTCTCTCTCACCGAATTCGAAAAGGTAACGCCCGGAGTCGGCCCCAAAACCCGCTTCGTGATCGTCGACGCGGTCGGCGTCACCAAGCGGAAGAAGGTCGATGCCGCACCTCTGGAACGGCATACTGACAAGCAGGTCAGCCTGGAAAAGCTCCTTCGAAAGACTGGTGCCGGCACCATCGAGGAAGCAGAGGTTTCCACCCTCGCAGCCCGTCTCGCCAAGCTCGATATCCAAATGACCTCAGAGGAACGCGGCGAAATTGAGCAGCTCACAGGCGGCCGCCCACTGAAGGAGATCATCCGCGGCATGATCCGCGCGGTCTCCGTCGACGACCAGCAGAAGGTACGGGATGCCGCCGCGCTGACCGGCCGTGACCCCGAACGTGAAGTGCGGGCGCTCATCGAGCATGCCGTCCAGCCGCTTGCTGCCGCTCCCCAGCTGCGCGCCCGTCTCCTCGAAATGCGCCGAGCGAAAGACATCCTCTACGACGAAACCAGCCGCGACGAACTGGTCAACGCTGGCGCAGCAGTTGAGAACGAAGCCACTTCACGTGACATCGTCACCTGCTGGCGGGAGTACATCGAGAACAACCGCGACGAGATCGCGGCAATGGCCATCGCGTTCAACGCCGACTCCGATACCCCACCGGCAGACGCCTTGCACCGCCTCAAGGACGTGGCCCGCGCGATCGCTCGCCCCCCGAGGGCCTGGACCCCGGACCGACTCTGGGCGGCGTACGAGCAATTGGGTGAGACGCCGATCAGCAAGCAACGCACCCGAAAGACTGCAGCCGATCTCCTTGCGCTGCTTCGATATGAGCTCGCCGGCGGTGCAGAACGAGGGATGCCACAGCCCATGCCGCACGAAGACCGCGTCCGTGAACGTTACGCGGCTTGGCTCGCCCGACAGGAACAGGCAGGCGTCCACTTCACAGATCGGCAGCGCTGGTGGCTCGACCACATCGCGAACGCCACCGTCGAACGGGTACGCTTCGACACCGCCGATCTGGACTACGCTCCGTTCGCTACCCGTAACGGGACGGATGGCTTCCTCGCCGAATTCGGCGAACAACAAGCGGAACACATCATCGACGAACTCGACAGGGAGCTGAGCGCGTGACTGCGACCGCAGTGGAAGCTGGGGGAACCGGGGGCGGCGCCGCTGGAGTCGTGGACAGCGGTAATGACGCGGAGCTTCCGAAAGGTTGGGCACGCGCCACGCTCGGCGAGATCATCTCTCCGATCTCAGAGCGCTACAAGCCGACTCCTGGTGACGATCTTCCATACCTCGGAATGGACCACGTCGAATCCCATACCGGGCGCATACTCGACTTGGGAACCGCCGCCACTATCAAGAGTTCATCCCCGGTAGTGAAGCCAGGTTATCTGCTGTATGGGCGCCTGCGGCCATACTTGAACAAAGTCGCCCTCGCCGACTTTAGCGGCATCTGTTCGGGCGAATTCATCGCCTTCCCCCCGAGCAGTGCAATCGATTCACGCTTCCTGCAGCACCGGCTCCTCAGTCCAGATTTCGTTCACTACGTAATGCAAAAAAACCCGACGGGTGATCGCCCTAGGGCCCACTGGGAACAGTTCTCCGATTTCACAATCCTCCTCCCACCGTTGGCCGAGCAGCATAGAATCGTTGCGAAGCTAGACGAGCAACTCGCCCACGTCGAGGCAGGTCAATCTGCACTCTCAGCTACTGCCAACAAAATGGAAGAGCTCATCCAAGCCACCCTACAAGAAGCATTTCGCGGAACGCTCACCACCGAAGACCTGTCGGAGGGCGGGAGCGAGGCCGCACTGGCCGGTAACACGGTAACTACGGAAGGCATGTGGAGCATTCCTAAAGAATGGCAATGGACGACGATTGGGTCGCTTTTCCAGGTCTTCGTGGGATCCACCCCATCACGGTCAGTACAGGCTTACTGGGGTGGCAACATCCCCTGGGTGAGCAGCGGAGAAGTGGCCTTCGGCCGGATCTCCACGACGCGCGAATCCATCACCATGGAATCGATCACAAACCCAGAGACGCGAATCCATCCCCCTGGCACGGTAATGGTTGCCATGATCGGCGAAGGAAAGACGCGCGGACAAACCGCCATCCTTGATATTCCAGCAGCCCACAACCAGAATTGCGCTTCGATTCGCGTTTCCGAAACAAGAATCCTCCCTGAGTACGTTTACTATTTCTTCATGTCGCGCTACGAAGAAACACGCAGAGAGGCTTCCGGCGGCAATCAACCTGCCTTGAATAAAGGGAAGATCCAGGCTCTGAAGATCCCGATCCCTCCCGTCGGCACGCAGCGGGCGATTGTCAGTCGAATTCAGGCCGTCGAAAGAGAGCTGCTCGATCTACGAGGAACACTAGACGCGAGCCGCTCTCAGGCTTCCAATCTTCGCGCCGCCGTCTGCCACACGGCCTTCTCCGGCCAACTTGTCCCCCAGCTCCCCACCGACGAGCCTGCCTCAGCGCTGCTCGATCGAATCCGCGCCGAGCGTGCTGCCTCGGCCCGGACGGGCAAGCGACGCCATACCTCCCGCACCAGTAAGCCGACCGGGAATACCGGTCAAGGAGAACTGCCCCTGTGAGCACCATGAGTCCTGACAAGCCAGTCACTGCTCCAACCCAGCGCACCCCGCAGCGGGTGGAGCTTGAGGAGCCGCAGGTCTCGCCCCGGATGACCGCGTCGACCAGCACTCTGGTCAACCGGCTCTGGTCCTACTGTGAGCTTCTTCGTCACTCGGGCGTCTCCACGCTCGATTACGTGGAGCAGCTCACGTATCTGCTGTTCCTGAAGATGGCGGACGAGCGGTCCAATCGTCCGGCGAAGTTCCGCCGAAAGAACGAGGATGAAGCTCCGCTGGTACCGCCAGGTCGGGACTGGGCAAGCCTGACCACCCGCTCCGGCGACGACCTGCTCAGCCACTACGAGTTCATCCTTAAGGATCTCGGCTCACGTGGCGGCACCATGCTCGGTGAGGTCTTCGCCAAGTCCAGCAACAAGATTCATGAACCCGCCGTGCTGGAGCGGTTGATCATGGACTTGATCAACCCGCACCGCTGGACCACTGAGGAGCAAGACCTCAAGGGCGACGCCTACGAAGGCCTGCTGCAGCGTGGTGCCGAGGACCGCAAGACGGGTGCCGGGCAGTACTTCACTCCCCGCCCGGTCATCGACGCCATGGTCGACTGTGTGCGGCCGCAGGTCGGCGAGACCATCACCGACCCGGCGTGCGGTACCGGTGGGTTCCTCATCGCCGCACATGCCCACCTCGTTAACCACTACGAGAAGCAGCTCTATGGGGATGAGGGACGCAAGCTCCAGACTGGAGCGATCACTGGATACGAGCTCGTCCGGGAGACCGCCCGCCTGGCACTCATGAACATGCTGCTGCATAACATCGGCACGTCCGGGGCCAAGCCGCTGATCACTGTGCAGGACTCATTGGCCAAGGCGCCGACACGGTTCTACGACATCGTGTTCGCCAACCCGCCGTTCGGCGTCGGATCGGTGACTGGCGAGGCGTACACCGCGCGCACCGACTTCTGGACACAAACCACCAACAAGCAGCTCAACTTCGTCCAGCACATCTACAACCTGCTGAAGACCAACGGGCGAGCCGCCGTCGTGCTCCCCGACAATGTCCTGTTCGAGGGCGGAGCTGGCGAGACGATTCGTCGTAATCTACTCAACCTGTGCGACATGCACACCCTGCTGCGTCTCCCCACCGGCATCTTCTACGCCAACGGCGTGAAGGCCAACGTCCTGTTCTTCGACAAGACCGGCCAGCGCTCCGGAGGCCGGCCGGGCACCAAACAGCTCTGGGTCTACGACTTCCGGACCGACCAACGCTTCACGCTGAAGCAGCGTCAGCTCCGCCGCGAGCACTTGGACGACTTCGTCGCGGCCTTCCACTCTGGCGGCACCGATTTCTCTGCCCGCAAGCCCAATGATCGCTTCCGGGCTTACGATTACGAAGAGCTGATCGACCGTGACAAGGTCAACCTCGACCTGACCGCCTTCACTTCAGAGGCGAGCTCCGCGCAGACGGCCCTCGCGTCACCCGACGTGATCGCCCAGGAGATCGTGGATGAGCTGGAGGCCGCTTTGGCCGAGTTCACGACTGTGGCGCGTGCTCTGAAGAACACGGGTACCACCAGAACTACCGACGATGGCACCGACGAAGCCGGGGAAAACCGAGCCGAGTAGCCGTCTCCTTCCGACACCCGAGGTCGGGCCGGAAGGCGGACGGCCTTGGCTCGAACTCGGGCGGCAGGGGAAGGAAGTTGAGCGGAATGGTAACGGGGCGGGGCGGAATACAGGGGACTTCCGGGTTTCCGACGCAAGGCGGGCGACCTGAGCAGCACTGGACTGCAGGCTCGATCGTCCGTCGCTGGTGGGCCTTCTATAACGAGAAGTCCAGTATGCGCGCTGTCACGAAGATTGAATTCGCCGAGCACATCGCCTACTTGCTCTTCCTCAAGCTCGATCACGAACGCGCCAATCGCCAAAGCAAGTTCGCCGCTCGGCCCGTGGCGCCCTCCGTTGACACCTGGCCCCATATCGTCGAACGTGGAGGAGAAGATCTCCACGGCTACTTGACCCGCACCATGCGTACCCTTGGCGCACCCTCGCCAGACAATCAGCGACGCACCACAGCGAGCGTCCTCTTCCACGACGCCCAGCCGTGGAACATCGACCGGATGAGTGAGCTGCGACAGCTCATCACCGAGGAGATCAACCCCTACCACTGGGCCCAGGTGCCCCATACAGAGCTGGGGCAAGCCTTCGCCCAGCTTCTCTCCGACTGCTACGACGACATGTTGAAGAAGCGCGAGACTGGGCAGTTCCTGACGCCGCTACCGCTCCTCACCGTTGTCGCCAAGGCGCTCGCGCTCACCCCCGATGACCGAGTCATCGACCCGGCTGGCGGAATCGGCAGCACTCTGATCGCGGCGCACCGCCAGATGGCGAGCCATGGAACCAAAGTAGACGACTCCGCCATTGCGGGCGCCGATATCGACCCCCAGATGTGCCGGCTCGCAACCATGAACGTGCTTTTGAACACCCGTCGGCTATTCGCCGGCATCCCTCCGATGCAGCGATCGGACTCCCTTTCTCGCAAGGCGGTAGCGATACAGCGCCAGGACCGCGACGTCGCCGCGACCGTGGCCTTGTGTAACCCGCCTTTCAAGAGCACCGACCTAGCCGTCGATACCACCCACCGAAGCGACTTCTGGGCAAAGAAAGCAGACCTCCCCACCAACTTCCTTCAGCACATCGCCGTCACTCTGCCAGAAGACGCACGCGCAGCCGTCTTCGTGCCAGACACTGTGCTGTTCGGCAAGGGAGCCGCCGCGGAGGTACGTCTCAAGCTGCTGCATAACTGTGACGTGCACACACTGCTGCGCCTGCCAACCGGCATCTTCCGCGGCACCAACTCCAAGGCAAACATTCTCTTCTTCACCAAGCCCGCGCCTCGCCCCAGCGGCGAGGCCGCGACCCGCACCCTGTGGGTCTACGACGCCCGCACGGGCAACCACCGTGCAGGAACGGTCAACCCACTAACCGAGGACGATCTAGCGGATTTCCTCTCCGCCTACCGACCGGACGACCCAGACCACAGTCACCGCACCCCGTCGCGCTCCTTCAAGCCCTATGCAGTGGCCGATCTGCTTGCACGCCCCGACACCAGCCTGGACCTCTGGGCCGACCTTGGCGATGACCTGCAGGACCTCGGGTCTCCTCGTGACATCGCAGCGTCCATCGTCACTGAGTTGAACAGTGCGAGCAGCAGCTTCCAGGCGGTCGTGGACGCGCTCGACTCCAGCATGTGACGCAGCCCCCACTCTCGATACGTCCCCGAGACCTCGATCGCCGCCCCGGAGAACCATGACCACCGCTTCGCGCCCCGATATCCCCGCCCAGGTCCGCCAAGTCGCCAACTTCCTCGACGCAACGTACGGCGCGCTCATAGACATGAGCGACTTCGGTAATCGCAGACCGGACGACCTCGTCGTCGCCCGTCGCTCTCGTGCCCTGGCCGCACATGCCGTGCGTATCGTCACCGACTGCACCCCTGCCCAAGCAGCGGCCTGCGTCATCGACGGTGGAGGTGACCAGGGGATCGACGCGATCGCCGTTGACGAGGACAACGCGCATATCTACCTCGTGCAGTCCAAATGGAGCCCGACCGGAACCGCGAAGGCCGATGAAACCGCGGTGCTCAAACTCTTCTCCGGGCTCACCCTGATCGATGCCGGGGAGTCCCGTCAGTTCAACCCTCGTGGCCGGATCCTGGCCGACCAGGCGAAGAAGCTGCTCGGCTCGGACATGACCAAGGTGACGCAGGTCATCGTCCTCATGGGCACCAAGGACCTCTCTCCGGGCGTACGTCAAGCCATCGAGAATGGCGAGAAGGACTTCAACCACGACGGCACCCACGTCTTCCACCGGGTGATCCATTCACCGGAGATCTACGCGCAGGCCCGTGTCGACCAGCGGCCTGAGCCGATCACTCTTGAGGTGACAATGTCTCCATGGTTCGCCTGCGCACCCTCCGACCAGCAGGCATACCAAGGCGTGGTTCAGGCGGAGCAGATCGTGGAGTGGGCCGAGCACGGAAACCGGCTCTTCGACCACAACATCCGCAACCCTCTCGGACTGACCCCCATCAACAGCGAGTTGGTGGAGACGCTCACAGAAGAACCCGCCAACTTCTGGTACTTCAACAACGGGATCACCATCCTGTGCGAGTCCCTGGACATCGAGAAGGGATCCAAGAAGCAACCAGAGCGTCTTCCGCTTCGGCTCACCGCACGCGGCGCGAGCGTCGTCAACGGCGCACAGACCGTGCGGGCTGTCATCGACGCAGCGAAGGAGGACGAGCAGGCGGAGTCGGCCGAAGTAAGCGTGCGCATCATCGTCACCGGCGGAGACACCGAGTTCGCGCAGAAAACCACTCAGGCCACAAACCGGCAGAACCACATCACCGACCGCGACCGCATCGCGCTCGACCCCGTACAAGCCGTCCTCATCGAGGAGTTCCGGGCCGAACTCGACCTCGTCTACAGCGTCCGCCGTGGCGAACTCGAACCGCAGGGCGACGAAGGCTGCTCCGTGGTCGAAGCCGCCTGCGCGCTCGCCTGTGCCCACTCCGCCAGCCGCCACACAGCACGCCTCGTGGCGGCCGATTCCACGGACGTGATGTGGCAGCGCGGTAGCGGTTCCATCTACGACGCCCTTTTCCGCTCCGTACCGGGTGTCTTCGAGGTCTGGAACGCCGTCCGGGTCCTGCGCGACGCACGCAAGGCACTGCGTTCAGTACGCGAGCAGTACGAAAAGCGCGGAGCCGCGGTAATCGACGACGGAGCTTTCCTGCTCACCCACCTCATCTTCCGCCAGCTGCTGGCAGAAGACGCCGGTATCGGCGAGCCCGACCCCGCGGCCCCCGCCACAACCTGGTATGAGAAGGCTTGCAACCGAATACCCTCGCTGCTGGAGCGGACCGTCCCCGTCCTCCTCGGCGTACTGGATGCACGGCACGGCACCCGCTCAGACCTCAAACGAGTGTGCATAGACGACGCAGAGTGCGCCGCCCTCGTCACCGATGTCCTGGACGTCTTGACCGCAGGCGGCCAAACGCAGGATGTGTCCCAGTACCTCCGCAGGGAAGAGCGAGCGCGCAAGCCCCGCCGCCCAAACTCGGTCCACGTCATTGTCAACCAAGGTGCGCTGGCAGAAGGCGCCCCCCTGCGCCTCAGCCTCTACGTACCGGCCGAACAAGAAGCACTGGAGACATGGCTCGCGGCCGACGAGAGCCGCTCCCGAGCCACGTGGACAGGCAACACGAACAAGGCCCTCATCTGGGAATACGACCGGCAGCGCTATTCGCCCAGCGGTCTCGTCTCCCGGATGTGGGAACTCGCCGATTGGGAGGAGCGCCCCGTATCGAACCAGGGCACCGCCCGCTGGATTACCCAGGACGGCGAGACGCTGGCAGAGCTGGCTGAACGGCTCCTGTTGGGCCTGGAGGGAGAAGGGGACCAGTAGCCACTTCACCCGCAGACACGTCATCGGCGACACACCGCCCACACCGTCTTCCCGCCCGGATGGTGCGGGCGTACGCCCCATTCATCGGACAGAGCGGTGACGAGCACCAGCCCTCGACCTGACTCGCCGTGCTCGCCGGCGAGTTGCGGCGCGGGCAGTACATCGCCGCGGGCATCGGTCACCTCAATGCGCAGCTCTCCGGGGTCGAGGCATAGTCGGAGTCGGGCCTCTCGCCCCCGGACGTGGCCATGCAGGGCGGCGTTCGCCGTCAGCTCGGCGATGAGGAGGGTGGCAGAGGAGACGAGTGCCTCGTCGTGGGGGTTGTCGGCAGAGAGATGTTCTGCGAGCCACCGCTCGGCGGCGTGGCGTACGGAGTGTGCGCCGTGCTCGGTGGTGGCGAAGAGGGCACTGAAGCCCAAGTGATCTGCGGGTAGGAGGGGTTGGCGGATTGTTGTTCCGGTTTCCTGGTTCACGTCACTGAGGGTGACGGAGCGGATCTACGCTGTGGAGGGTCCCGACCGGTACGACAGGTGACTGTCTGAGCAGGCCGGGAGGGCTGTCCGGGTGGGCGCCGCGTTTGTACGGGTGTCCGCCCGTGACGTGCACAGGTGACGATCAGTGGGCGTGTGACGACGAGGCCGACGACGGACTGGGGACGGGTGGGTGGCAGCAATGGCGGTGCGGGGCGACACACGGACCGACGACCCAGCGGGCTCGGACGAGGCCGCAGACCTCTTCCGGGCCATCGGACGCATGATCAAAGCCGCGCGGGAACGGAATGGGTTGAGCCAGCGAGAGTTGGGCCAACGCGTCGGATACGGCGAGGAGCAGATCTCTTCGATCGAACGGGGCCGGCGCACGCCGCAGCCGGACTTCCTCAAGGCGGTCGATGACCTGCTCGGGTGCGGCGGGTTGCTGGCGCTGCTCGCGGAGGATGTGGAGCGGGTGAAGGCCCGGCGCAGGGTCCGGCATCCGGAGTGGTTCCGGGACTACGCCGCGCTGGAAGCCGAGGCCGTCGAGATCTGCTTTTACAGCACCTTGACCGTGCCTGGCCTGCTCCAGACGGAACGGTACGCACGGACGATCTTTACGGCGCGGCGCCCACTCCTGGACGAGGAGACCATCGAGCAACGGGTTGCCGCGCGGCTAGACCGACAGCAAATCCTGAACCGTTGGCCGCCCCCGTCAGTAGCGGCGGTGATCGAAGAGTCCGTACTGCGACGAACCATCGGCGGGCAGCAGGTCCAGCGGGAGCAAGTCGAGCACCTCGCGGAATTGAGTCGCCTCCGCCACGTGGACATCCAGGTGCTGCCCCTGGACTGCGAGGGGCACGCGGGGATGGAAGGCCCCTTCATCCTGCTCACCCCGAAGGGACGGCCGCAGATGGGGTACGGCGAGTTCCAGAGCGTCAATCGGCTCATCACGGATCCGGACGAGGTCCGTATGCTCGCCGCACGCTATGGGAGCATCAGGGGGCAGGCGCTGAGCCCGTCACATTCCTACGCACTTGTCGAGAAGCTGCTGGGAGCAGGATGAGGCACGAACAGGCCGAACGGCTGCGCTGGTTCAAGAGCAGCTACAGCGGCGGGGACGGCGGGGAATGCGTCGAGGTCGCTACCACCCCCGAGGCCGTCCACGTCCGCGACTCCAAGGAGCGCTTGGGTCCGCGGATCGTTATCTCGCATGCCGCGTGGACCGGGTTCGTCTCCGGCCTTGGGCGATGCGACGCCAACTGACGAGGTCGTACAGGTTGGCGGTGGCTCGCCGAGAGCCGCGGCGTCCCCCGGTCACCGCGCCGACGTGAGTACGTGGCCCTTCCTGGTCGGCGCCCCGGTGTCGGTGACCGCGCTGTCTGTCTGGGAGGTGCGGCGGCTGCGTACGCATCACGCGGTGACGTTGCAGCGGACGCTCAACCGGGGGCCGGCCCGCGCTTAGGCTGCGACGCCTCCCGACTTCCACCTGCCCCTCGTACCCCTGCGCATGGTGGATCGATGCTGGTCATTAGGGTGGCAGCAGTCTGATGTACGGGGAGCAGCACAGGTGCGTATCGAACGGCACACCATAGGCGAGGCGACCGTTTCGGCGGTGCTCGACGACTTCACCAACCGGATCGGCCGGGAGGTGCACTCCATGTCGAAGGCCGGTCCGGTGGGCACGTACGAGTGGGGGATGATCGCGGAGGAGTTCGTCGGCTACCTCTGCGCTCAGTCCGCACGCGATCCTGCTCTGCGCTCGCCGGAGGCCAAGGCCGTGCTGCTTGATGCTGCCGAGGCCGCTGCCGGGAAGGTGTGCTACGCCGCGTACTACCCGTTCGAGTCCTTCCAGGTCCATCTCAACTACGTGAACTGGGGCCTGATTTACGAGCGGGAGGCCGGGGGTAAGCGTGTGTCGATCTCAGCCAGCGACTGGATCGAGTCGTTCTGTCTGAACGTGCTGGCCGGGCGTGCGGAGCGGCATGGTGAGGCGTTTCACTTCGCCCGTGAAGCGCCTCAGGAGGGTGCGGCCGGGCAGCCTGCGGTCGAGCTGATCAATGGGTTGATGGCGTACGTGCTCGGGGACACCGGGGACGAGATGCAGAGTTCCTCGCCGTCGCGTCAGGAGCGGCTGGCCGCGATCGAGGCTGCCCTCGGCCGGATCTCCGAACAGGAGCGGGCGGGCGGGGAGGGCCTGACGCAGCGACCGCAGAGCGTGGCACTGAGGGCGCTGAGGGCGCTCGCAGCAGGGGAACAGGCTGTGTTCGCCGAGGAGTTGGGCGTGCTCGTGACCGCGCATCACGACGCCGCTGTGCGCGGCGAGCGTCTTGAGGGCCTGTTGCCGCTGCTCCCGTTGACGCTGGCGGCGCTCGCGTATCGGCGGGAGGGCTGGCCGGTGCCGGTCGAGACCGACTACCTGCCGCACGCGCTGGTCTCCGGGTTCGAGACGCCGGGGCCGCGGGTCGGGCCGTACGGCCGTGATCGGCGGGCTGACGCGGCGGCCCAACTCGCCGCCGGAAGCGTCTCGCTCGACCGTCCCGGTGACCGCCACCCCATCCACCCGGACACCTTGGCCCACCTCAAGGAGGAGACCGCGCAGGCACTCGCCCTGAGCCAGGACGAGCCGGTGTCGGCCACCACATGGGCCGAGGCCATGCGCGATCAGGTGCTGTACTTCCAGTGGCGGGTCGGTGCTGATGGCGAAACTACCGACGAGCAGCTCGCGCACCTCTCCTTGGCCTCCCGATGTGGGGCGGCGGCCTTCCGCACGGCCCGCAGCGATGGCACGTACGACTCGTACTACCTGAGCGCCTTCAACTGGCTCACCGCCGTCAATCTGGCCCTGATCACCGGGGTCCGGAAGGATCTCGCCGCCCTGGTCACGATCGAACCCGAGCGGCTCTCCGACGGCTCGGCGTACCAGGCGCACTACCAGGCGGTGCACGACTACCTGCGCGGCGTCGATCCCGAGCTCGCCACCGACCGAGCTCTCGCGGACCTGGAGAAGATCGAACGGTGGGGCTTCTTCCCGCCGCCCACCACCTTGCTGTCCCAGCTCGTCGAAGGCGATGAGGAGAGCTTCAACCTGGCGCTCCTCGACGCGCTCGAAGCCCATCGCGACTACTACCTCGTGGCAGACCGCGCCACCGACCCGAACGCCGCTGTCAGCCTCCCCATCCTCGCGCTGGCCTGCCACGCGCGGCGAAGGGGCTGGAACATCCGCGTACGCAGTCCGTATCTCCCTGCGCGCATCCTGAACGCGGCCAAGCCTCTGTAGGGCGGACGGTCGGCGGGCGGCTGTCGGGCCAGTCCGGCCGCAGCCGCCTCCGGATACGCCGTCGGCTGACCCCGGCCTGTGGAGAGCAGCGCCTGGCCCCGCGCGAGTTGGCCGCCTCGTGCGGTAACCAGGAGGCTGCGGCGCTCGACGCGCGCCCGCACTGGCTGATGATCCTTCGGCACGGCGTCGTTGAGCGGCTGCGCCCATCACTCGGTCGTTTCGGCCCCCGCGGCGCGCGGTCGGGTGGATCCGTGGCGGCTGCGAAGGCGGGCGGCGGTCTGGTAGGGGACGCCGAGGAGGGAGGCGAAGGCGACGCCGGTCAAGTGGCGGGTGGCGTCGACAAGAGCGGCGGCGTCGGGGTGCCCGAGGGTGCGGGCTAGTGCGTCGTCGGCCGCGAGGGCCCGTTCACGGGCAAGGCGTCCAACGGCTTCACCGTTCGCGTGCAGTACGGCTTGGGCGCCAGGGCGGCGGGCGCTTTCACCGCGGGCGGCCTTGGCGCGCTCGCGGGTCGCGTCGTCGGGGATGCGGTGTTGGCGTCGGAACGGACTGGATTCGTCTGCCCACCGCTGTCTCCCGTACGCGCGGCGGGTCTCGGCCAGGTCGGCGGACTGGAGCCTATGGGAGACTGCCAGGCCGTGCCGCGAACGGTACTCGTCGGCGCTGATCTTGTGCTTGTTGGCGGTGTGTCCGCCCAGGCCGCGGTACCAGCCGCCGCATTCCAGGCACTGCAGCAGTCCGTCCTTCTCCGGCTGCACACCCGGCTCGACCGATGGCGGCCCGTCGTCAGCGGGACGGGACAGTGCCAAGCCTGGGACAACACGGGTGGCAAGGTGGTCAGTCACGTAAGCGATCACTGGCGTGGGTATGCCGAGGGTGCGGTCTTCGCAGCCTGCGTAGTGAGCTCGGCGGGAGTCTGTCTTGGCGCTGGGCTCGCCTACACGGGAGCCAAGCATTTCGCGAACTATCGCGACGGAAACTTCAAGGGCGGCGACCTGGCAAGGGACTTGGCATGGACGGTGGGAGGTGGCTTCCTAGGCCGCGGACTTGCAGGCAGTTGGGGTGGGAGCGCCATCACTCGTGGACCTTCCGGCCCGCGTCCACCGCTGTGGCGCGGCGCGACAAGGCCGCCAGCCCCGAAGGGCGCGATAAATTGGAGCATCACAGGACGTGACATGGCCACCAATTCAGGGCTGGCGTTTGGCACATGCAGTGCAGGATCGCTAGGAGCACCTACGTGCTGACAGGACGGAAGCGAGTGGCGCGAGAAATAGGCCGTCGCGAATCCAGCAAGATCACCCTGCAACGGCGCAGCGGTCCCATCCTTGGCGTAATCGGTGTTGGCTCCATGTTCGTCATGCTTGGGCTCATGCCCGCGTCCATGTCAAAGAACTCGAGCATGGACACCTTGGTACTGGCTGTGGTCCTCGCGTCCTTCGCTCGCCTCATCTGGCGCGCGCTGGGCCGACCGCGGGTGGCGATCCACAAGTCCGCGCTGCAAGTAATCGGGCTCTTCGACCGCTATTGGATTCCGTTGGAGTGCATCCGCGGCGTCGACACCAGCCACGGACTACGCATTCGAATCCATGGGGGCGATGATGTTCCGGTGTTCGCGTTCTCGAATTCGCTCATCGATCGCGGGGGAACAGTGGAAGCCGCCGCCGCAGAAATCCGAAAGGCGCTAGCTAAGCAGAGCGGCGGCCAGGGCGACCGCGTTCGGCGACAGGTTGACTGGACGTGGTGGGATCTGGCTGTGATTCCGCTCCCGCTTGTCCTGCTTGCCGGTGTTCTCGGCCTGATCTAGCGTACGGATTCGCCGGAAGCAGTATCGGATCATGGAGGCTGCACGGCAGTCTTCACAAGAATGCGGCCTCAGGTCTGCACTCCTAGGCGAGGCAGACCTGAGGCCGCTTCGATTCTGTGGCGCTGACTTATCCTCTTCAGGGGCAGCACGACCGACTATCGAGACCTGCTGTCATGTCGGGAGGGGTGAACAGGCGGAGCTGCACTTGCGCCATCGAAAGGAATATCAGGCCCATGCATTTGAAGGACGAGCTGGTCGAACTCCTTGGCTACGCGGATAAGAGCTCAGGAATCACCTTGTCGGCCCTGATAGGAGAATTCGCCGGACCCTACAGCGTGCGGCAGGTCCGTGCGGCGCTGGATGAGATCGGCGCCCACAGCGTCATCATCCGGCAGGTCTATGAGCAGGCCCGCTCCCGCATCGCCTACCGACTACCCGGCTGACCAGCGATGCATAGCGGCCTACGGGATGAATCTGGTCCTCAGCGAGATGCATGAGCGCCGACACACCCCATTGCGATGAGCCCGTAACGAGCCAGCCAGCCCAGATGCAGCACCTCTCCGGGTGCATGGGCAGCGACGCTTCAGCCTCCCGCCCCCGTCAAGACCATGAACAGCCGGTGCCACACGGCCGCGGCAGCCCGCGTCAGAGAACAATCAGCACGTGACCGGCCAACTAAAAGACTCAGTCACAGAGCTGACGGGAACCGGGCATCGATAGGTCGCCGTACGTGGTTGCGCGCCCGTGCCGATGACCGGCCTCCGCGAGCCATGACCGAACCACGGTCGAGCCACGACCGAGCCATCAAGATCGTGCAGCGGGGTGGGCGACACCTCGCCAGAGTCCTCTTCAAGATTCTTCAGCAAGTTGGCCGCGCCGCCGAAGTTGGTCGCGTCATCGCTGGTCAGGGCGGATTCTGCCACGGCGGAAGGGGCATCGCGGTCCGCCTGTTGCACGGTGGTGGCTCGCTCATGGCGCGGTCATGGCTCTGCTGTGGCGCGGTGGTGGCACGGTGGCCTGCGGTGATGGCGGTGTTCCAGTCGACCGCTCGCTCAAGGAGCCGACATGCACCACCGTCACCGCAGCACTCCTCACCCGCAGGCCGCTTCCTCGCCGCTGGAGGTGCTGGACGACGCGTTCCTCGCGTTGGCCCGCGCACCGCACCCGCTGACGCTGCCCGCCCAGCTCGTGTGCACGCAGCCGTCCGTCGATGACCTGCCCGTGGATCAAGTCCGTGCCCGTCTCGTGCACCCCAGCACGCCTCCCGGGAAGCGTCTCGAGGTGTGGCGCGAGGTCATCCGCCGTTCGCACACGCTCGGCGATCCGTGGACGACCGTCGCGCTCGCCATGGCCGTTCCGGCACTGCGCAGGCAACTCGCCCGGCTGCCGCGTCCGTTGCCGATCGAGCGAGCCGAGGCCGAGCAGGAGGCTCTGGCCGCACTGGTCACCCTGCTGCAGACGCTGCCCGTAGATCACCCGGAGCTGGACTGGGCGCTGCTGCGGGCCGCCGACCGGGCGGTGCACCGAGTCGTGTACGCGGCCCGGCGGCGGATCGCGCACGAGACCCCGGACGCCGGACTCCGAGTGGGGCGACTGCACGGCACGCGCAGCGCTGACCGTTCCGGTAGTGAGCACGAGGTTCTCGTACGGGCGGTGCGGGCCCGTGTGGTCGATATCGGGGAGGCGCAGTTGATCGCGCGCAGTCGGCTGCACGGGGTGCACATGCGGCAGCTCGCCGCTGAACGCGGCCTCAGCCTGGCCCAGTTGTACCGGCACCGCGGCGCCGCCGAGCAACGCCTCGCCGAGCATCTGCAGGCTCAGGACGACGGAGTGTAGCCCGCGGGCATTTTCCGCGCACGCGAGAAATCCGGCGTCGGGTTTCTCCATATGAGGCAGGAACCGGACCGCGCTCTCGTGGCCAACGGGAGCGCGGTCCGGGTCGGGACGGGCCTGCCAGTGTGCGGGCTTGGTCTTGACCCGGCTGGTGCGGGTGGGTTTGCCGTCTGGTGCTGACACCCCGGAAACCCTTGCCCGCCTCGTGAAGGAGGACGGCGCCTGGGAAGGCCCGCTCACCCGCGCCCGTCGGATTCCCCTCCTGTCTCTTCCCTCCTCTTCCTCTCCGCGTTCCGTTGCGTCGAGCGTGCGCCTGATGGAGGTGCGTGTGCCATGCGAGTCGTGCTCCGTCGGCCCCGTCGACGTCATCACCTTCCGTCACAGCGGTGGAGGCGGATGCTCGGGCCGCTGCGGTGGTCAGCCCGGTTTCTGGTCGTCGCCGCGGTGGCCGCCGTCGTACTGGTGGCGGATTCGCCGCTGTCATGGGCGGCCGCGGACATCCCCACGGTGATCGCGAATCTACGGAACTGGATCGTGGGACTTCTGGCCGGGCTCGCCACGCTGTTCCTCACCTTCGGCGGGCTGCGCTATCTGATGGCCGGCGGTGATCCGGGCGAAGTCGAGGCCGCGAAGCGGGCGTTGAAGGCCGCCGCGATCGGCTATGGGCTGGCGATCCTGGCGCCTGTGCTCGTCACCGTGTTGCAGGGCATCGTCGGCGAGGGCGGTGGCGGCGAATGAGCCGCGTCCGGCGTCTCGTACGTCTGCTGCCGTTGCTGTTTCTGCTGGCCACGTCCGCCGCTGTGGTCTCGGCCGTGGTGCTGCCGGTCGCGTACGCGGTGGCGGCACCTTCGGCGCCTGCTGATCCTGACCCCCCGGAGCCGAATCCGCAGCCAGGCCCGCCCGTTGAGACGCCAGGCCCAGACCAGCCTGATCCTGAGCCTTCGCCCAGCCGTCCTGATCCGGATGATCGGCCGCGTCCGAGCGAGCCGTCGCCGGGTGAGATGCCGCGCGCCTGTCAGGCCGACGGCGACGACAGTGACTGTGACGACAGCGGCGGCTTCGGCTTCGGAGCGCTCTTCGACATCCCAGGCATGATCGTGAAGGCGATCACGGTGTTCCTGGGCCAGCTCATCGAGCAGGTCATGAAGCCGATCCGGGAGCTCCTCGCCGACACCCTGCTGTCCACTCCGGACGTCACCGAGCAGCAGCCCATCCGTGCCTTGTGGACGAGCATGCTGGGGATCACGGCCGGGATCTACGTGCTGTTCGTGACCGCGGGCGGGGTCACCGTCATGGGCTACGAGACGGTGCAGTCCCGGTACGCGCTGAAGCAGATCGCACCGCGTCTGCTGATCGGGATGATCGCAGCCGCCCTGTCCCTGACGGTGATGGGGAAGGCGATCGGTCTGGCGAACGCCCTCTCCCACGCGGTCATGGGCACCGATCTCAGCGATGCCGGGCAGGGGCTGGTCGAGCGCATGATCCCGGCCGTGCTGTTCGGGCTCGCCGGGCTGAAGCTGTACGCACTGCTGCTGGCGATCGTCATGATCGTGCTGATCCTGGCGGTGCTCGTCGGATACATCGTGCGCATCGCCGTGATCGCACTGCTCGCCGTCTCCGCGCCGCTCGCCCTGTCCTGCCACGCACACCCCGCGACCGAGGGTGTGGCGCGGATGTGGTGGCGGGCGCTGGCCGGGTGTCTGACGATCCAGGTCGCGCAGTCGATAACGTTCATCGTCGCGCTGAAGCTCTTCTTCGCACCCGGTGCGACGTTCCTGGGGTTCCCGAAGCCCTCGCAGTTGGGAACCTTGCTGGCCGGGGTGGCCCTGTTCTGGATCCTGTTCAAGATTCCGGGCTGGTGTCTGCGCTCGGTGTTCCGGTCCTCGTCGAGCATGTTCGGGCCGCTGGGCATGGTGCAGACCGCGGTCAAGTGGCGACTGATGAACCGTGTGTTGTCCGCGATCCCCGGCATGGGCCGCGGAGGCCACGGCGGCGGCGCTATGGGCTCTGGTGCCGGTTCGGGTGGGGGCGGTGGACCTCGCGGTGGTGGGGGTCGCGGCGGCGGAGGCGGTCGGCGGCCCGGTGGAGGGTTGGCCCGCTGGGTGCTGTCCGGGTCCAAGCTCGGGCCTGCCGGAGCGGTCGCCCGAGCGGTGAGTGCGACCGGCCGCCGTCGACACGGAACTACCAACTCGGCCGGAGCAGCAGGGACATCAGCACGCCCGGGGGCCGCTCCCGCCTCAGCCGCCGGCCAGGCACCGTCCGCAGTTGCAGGCTCCGGCACCCCGGCAGCGAGCCGCCGGCGTGCAGCGTCGCGACCGACACAGGCCCGTCCATCAACCGGAGCGCCCGGCATGCGGGTGCCGTCCGGGCCACGGTCGGTGATCCATCCGGCCTCAGCGCGCCGCGCTCAGCAGCTCGCCCTGCCTATCAAGGTCCCCAAGGCCACGGCGACGTCACGAACGACGCCTCGCCCGGTGCAGACCCGCCTGCCGATCCCTGCTGAACGACGCCCCCGCCCCACCGCGGCCGGAACACCTGCCGCACGACCGCAGCCCACAGCTCGTACGGCATCGGCCATGCGGGGACGGCAGTTGGCCCTGCCCGTCCCGGCCACCCGCGTGCGGGTGCGCCCGCCCCGTCCAGTGCAGCTGCGTCTGCCGCTGGAACCACCCCGCCTCTGAGGAGCAAGGAAGCCCGCCATGAACTCCACCCACAGTGACACCGACATCATCGATAGCGTCCGTATCCCTGCTGACGTCTCCAGGGATGATCAGGTTCTGGGCCAGCTCACGGCCCGCCAGGTCGCCATGCTCGCGACGGCCGCGGCGGTGCTGTACGGCGGGTACTGGGCCAGCCGCCCGTTCATGGCACCCCTCGCGTACCTGGTGATGATCCTGCCCATCGCCGGAGCGGTAACCGTCGTCGCGGTGGGGCGGCGTGAAGGGATCGGCCTGGACCGCTTCCTGCTCGCCGCCGTACGCCACACGCGCACCCCCAGGCGGCGAGTGCACGCTCCAGAGGGTGTGCCGCCGCTGCCCGATCTGATCAGTCCTGGGCTGGTCAAGGCGGCCGGTGCGCCGCCCGTGGCGATGCGTCTGCCCTGTGCGGGCATCACGGCGGCTGGGGTGCTGGACCTGCGCCGTGACGGACAGGCAGCGCTGGCCACCTGTACGAGCGTGAACTTCGACCTGCGCTCGGCGGCCGAGCAGCAGGGGCTGATCGCCGCATTCGCACGATGGCTGAACTCGCTGACCGGACCGACGCAGTTGCTCGTACGGTGCCACCGCATCGACCTGGCGCCGCTCGCCGACCGGCTCCAGCACGAGGCACCCGCCCTGCCCCACCCGGCCCTGGAGGCGGCGGCTCGCGCGCACGCCGACTTCCTGGCGCAACTCGCCGGCAGCGGAGACCTCTTGGGGCGGCAGATCGTCCTGGTGGCCCGCGAGGAGCAACACCTGGCCGGCACCCGGGGCGGCGCGGGTTCCGGGCGGGCCGTGCAGCGGCTGTCCGAGGCGGCCCGCGCCCTGGCCCCCGCGGAGATCGCCGTCACCCCGCTCGACGTCACCGGCGCGGCTGACCTTGTGGCGTCCGCCTGCAACCCCGAAGCCCCGCCCGCGCCCGGCCCGTTCGCAGGAGATCTCTCATGATCCGCCGCCGCACACCTACCGCCACGGACGCGACGCTCGACGCCGGCCAACTGCTGGAAGTGACGGGCCCGGAGGCCGTCGAAGTCCACGCCCGCACCCTCGCCATCGGCGGACATCTGGCGTCCACGCTCGTGGTCACCGGATATCCGGCCGAGGTCACCCCGGGCTGGCTCGCACCGCTCCTGAACTTCCCCGGCCACCTCGACATCGCCCTGCACATCGACCCCATCCCCAACGCCGTTGCCGCGGCCGGGCTCAAGAAGCAGCGCGCCCGCCTCGAATCCGGGCGGCGCACCGGCTATGACAAGGGACGCCTGGACGAGCCGGAGTTGGAGGCCGCCGCGGCCGACGCGGCGGATCTGGCGTACCGGATCGCGCGCGGCGAGGGGAAGCTGTTCCGTGTCGCGCTGTATCTGACCGTGCACGCCGCCGACCCGGACGTGCTCGCCGAGCAGGTCGCCGCCGTGCGCGCGGTCGCCGAGTCGCTGCTCGTGTCGGTGGCTCCGACCACGTACCGGGCGCTGCCAGGCTGGCTCGCCACCCTCCCCTTCGGGATCGACACCCTCAAGATCCGCCGGACCTTCGATACCGCCGCGCTCGCTGCCTGCTTCCCGTTCACCAGCCCCGATCTCCCGGTCCCCGTCGACGAGAGCGGGTCACCGACGGGGGTGCTGTACGGGCTGAACGCCGCCTCCGGCGTGCCGGTGCTGTGGGACCGGTTCGCGCAGGACAACTACAACTCCATCACCTTGGCCCGTTCCGGAGCCGGCAAGTCGTACGGCACGAAACTCGAGCTGCTGCGGCTGCTGTTCACCGGGGTGACCGCTTCCGTCATCGACCCCGAGGACGAGTACGTACGTCTCGCCGAGACCGTCGGCGGGCAGGTCATCGCGCTCGGCGCGGACGGCGTCCGCGTCAACCCCTTCGACCTTCCTCAGCCGGTCGGCGGCGAGGACGTACTCACCCGCAGGGTGCTGTTCCTGCACACCTTCCTCGCCGTCCTCCTCGGCACGGACCTCACCCCCGCCCACAAGGCCGTCCTCGACCGGGCACTGCTCGAAACCTACGCACGGGCCGGCATCACCACCGACCCGCGCACCTGGCGCCGCACCCCGCCCCACCTCGCCCACCTGGCCGAGGTCCTGGCAGAGGACGGCGGTGAGACCGCGACCGAGTTGGCCGACCGGCTCGCTCCGTACGTCTCCGGCTCGCACGCCGCGCAGTTCAACGGACCGTCCAGCTTCAGCACGTCGGGGCATCTGGTGGTGTTCGCGCTGCGTCAGCTGCCCGAGGAGGTCAGGGCCCCGGCCATGCTGCTCGCCCTGGATGCGATCTGGCGCCAGGTCACACACCGTCCTGAACCCGGGAAGCACCTGGTGGTCGTCGACGAGGCGTGGCTGCTGATGCGCGAAGGCGCCGGCGCGCGGTTCTTGTTCCGGATGGCCAAGGCCGCCCGTAAGCACTGGACCGGCCTCGCGGTGATCACTCAGGACGCCGACGACGTCCTCGCCTCGCCGCTCGGCCGCGCGATCGTCTCCAACGCGGCCACCCAGGTCTTGCTGCGGCAGGCGCCGCAGGCCATCGACCAGATCACCGAGACCTTCCATCTCAGCGCGGGCGAGCGGGAGTTCCTGCTGTCCGCGGCGCGCGGTGAAGCGCTCCTGCTCACCGGGGACGTACAGCGGCGGAAGGTCGCCTTCGCGAGCGTCGCCGCTCCCGATGAGCATGCCGTGATCACCACCGACCCGGAGTTCCTCGCTGCTCTTCGGGAATCCGAGGCGAACTCCGCCACGGCCGCCGCTGATCCGGATGACCTCTACGCCGACCCCGAATCGGACGGCGACGACGAGGCGGGGTGGGAGATGTGAGCACCCAGCTGTGGGCCGCGGGCCCGCTGGTCGACTTCCTCCTCCATCCCGAGACGTTCTGGAAGGCCACGCTCGGGTGCGCGGTGGGCTGGTGCGCGGCGCACGCGCCGCTCCTCGTGTCGTCCGTTCTGCTCACAGCGTCAGTCCTGCATGTGACTCGCCATCAGCTGCGTGCCGCAGGCCACGCGAAGCTCGTCGACGGAGCCCGCTGCGTGGAGATCCTCGCCCCACCGTCCGTGGCTCCCAAGGGAGGCGAGGTGCTGTGGGCGCAGCTGGCCGGCATCGCGCGCCCGTGGTGGAAACGGATCTGGTCGGGCCAGCCACACCTCGGCTTCGAGTACGCCTGGAGTCACACCGGGCTCACCATCCGGCTGTGGCTGCCCGGCCGCGTACCGACTGCGTTCGTACGTCGTGCCGTGGAGGCCGCCTGGCCTGGTGCGCACACCCGCCTCACCGAGCCCAGCCCGCCCGTCGCCCCCGCGCACACGGTGTCGGCGGGCCGCCTGCGCCCGGCTCGGCCCGAGGCCCTGCCGCTGCGCACCGATCACCCGGCCGACCCGATCCGCGCTCTGCTGCAGGCCGCCACCGGCATGCGCGATGGCGAGACCGCTTGCGTACAGATCCTGGCCCGCCCCGCCACCGGTCTGTCCCTGCGCCGCGCCCGGCATGCCGCGCGCCGCCTCAAAGCGGGCCAGAGCAACGGCCGCCTGCCGTCGCTCGGCGCGCTGCTCGCGCACCGTCCCCAACCCTCGGCGACCGGGAAGCAGGATCCCGAACACAACGCAGCCGTACGACAGTCAGCGGTCAAGCTCGCCGGTCCGCAATGGCAGGCTGGCATCGTCTATACCGCCACCTGCGCCCCGGACCACAAGGACGCGGACAAGCTGGTGCGTGGCCGCGCCCACGCCCTGGCTTCGGCGTTCGGCCTCTACGCCGACCGCAACTGGCTCGCCCGCGCTCGCCTGCGTCATCCCGAGGCCCGGGTGAACGGCCGCTGCTTCCCGCCTCGTTCGGCCCTGCTGTCGGTCCCGGAGCTCGCCGCCCTCGCTCACCTGCCGCTCGACGCCGATGCGCCCGGCCTGCAACGGGCTGGGGCCCGCTCTGTCCTCCCACCGCCCTCCGTTCCCGAGCCCGTATCCGGAGGCGGCGTCAAACCGCTGGGCCGCAGCGACCTCGGCGCCCGCCGCCCGGTGGGCGTCGCCGTTCCCGATGCCCGGCAGCATCTGCACGTCATGGGCGCCACCGGCTGCGGCAAGTCGACGCTGCTCGCCCAGCTCGCCCTCGATGACGCACGCCACCACCGCGGCGTCGTCGTCATCGACCCCAAAGGCGACCTCGTCACCGATCTGCTCGACCGACTCCCGGACACCTGCGCCGACCGGCTCGTCCTGATCGACCCCGACGACACCTACACACCGCCCTGCCTCAACGTGCTGGACGGCACGGACATCGACGTCGTCGTGGACAACATCACCGGCATCTTCCGCCGCATCTTCTCCGCCTTCTGGGGCCCGCGCACCGACGACGTCATGCGCGCCGCCTGCCTCACCCTCCTCAAACACCAGCAGCGCACCGGCCAGTTAGTGACCCTCGCCGACGTGCCCCGCCTCCTCGGCGAGCACGCCTTCAGGCTACGCCTGGTGCCCGCGCTCAAGGACCCGGTGCTGCGCGGCTTCTGGGCCTGGTACGAGTCGATGTCCGAGCCGTCCCGCGCCGTCGTCATCGGCCCAGTTATGAACAAGCTGCGTGCCTTCCTGCTGCGCGACTTCGCCCGCCGCGCGATCTCCGCCGGCCCCTCCACCTTCGACCTCGCCCAGGTCCTCGACGGCGGCATCCTCCTCGCCCGCCTCCCCAAAGGGGCGCTCGGCGAGGAGACCGCACGCCTCCTCGGCTCGTTCATCGTCGCCGGCGTGTGGCAGGCCGCGGCCGCACGCGCCCACACCCCGGAGCACCAGCGCATCGACGCCTCGCTCTACGTCGACGAGGCGCACAACTTCCTGTCCCTGCCGTACCCGCTGGAGGACATGCTCGCCGAGGCCCGCGGCTACCGGCTCTCCATGGCCCTCGCGCACCAGAACCTCGCCCAGCTTCCCCGTGACCTGCGCGAGGGCATCTCCGCCAACGCCCGTAACAAGGTCTACTTCAACGCCTCCCCGGAGGACGCGAACACTCTGGAGCGGCACACACTCCCCACCCTCGCCGCGCACGACCTCGCGCACCTGGGTCCGTTCCAGGCCGCCGCCCGCCTGCTGGCGTCCGGCGCGGAAACGGCCGCGTTCACGTTCACCACCCGGCCCCTGCCGCCCGCCGTGCCGGGCCGCGCCGCGGACCTACGCACCGCAGCCGCCCGCTTCGGCCACCACACCCGTCGCGTCCAGCCGTAACCGCCCTCCCCTTGGTGGTGACATGACATGCCTGCACTTCCACGCCCCTCCAACGGCCCCGGCTCCCGCTACACCGCCCGCGCCGCCACCACCCGTTCCCGTCCCGCCTCTGCCGGACGACGTACGGACATCGTCGCGCTCACCGGCCGTCTGACCGTCCGCGATCTGTGGCTCATCCGCATGCTGCACGAACACCGCGTCCTGACCGCCACCCATATCGCCCACCTCGCCTTCACCGGCCTGCGCTCGGCCCAACGCCGTCTGCGCACGCTGCACCAGCTCGGCGTAGTGGACTCCTTCCGCCCGCTCCACCAGACCGGCTCCGCCCCCGAGCACTACACCCTCGGGCCCGCCGGCGCGGCTCTGCTCGCCGCGCACGCCGGCCTCGATGTGGCGGTCACCGGCTGGCGCCCCACCTCCACCGGCCGCATCGCCTACTCGCCCTCGCTGGGGCACGACCTCGGCGTCAACGACTTCCTCGTCCGCCTCACCGCTCGCACCCACACCGCCCCCAGCGCGGGCGTGCAGGTATGGCTGTCCGAGCAGTCCTGCGCGCGGCGCTGGGGCGACATCATTCGCCCCGACGCGTATGCCCACTGGTGCGAGGGCGACCGAGTCCTGCCGTTCTTCCTCGAGTACGACACCGGCAGCCAGACCCTCGCCCGCGTCGAAGCCAAACTCGCCGGCTACGCCGCCTTCACCACCACAACCGGCACCCGCCCCGCGCTCCTCCTGCTCACCCGCACCCAATCGCGCGACCTCGCCCTACGGCGCCGACTGGCGAACACCGCCCACGAGTTGAACCTGCATATCGCCACCTCGTCACTCGACTTCACCACCGACACCCCGTGGGCCCGCTGGTGGACCCCCCTCGCCCCGGGAGCCCATCGCAGCACGCTCACCGAACTCGCCGGCGTCTGGCCTGACCTCACCGAGGCGACCGGCCTGGAGGTGACCGACGCCGACACCGTCCTCACCCTGCCCGTCCCGCCCCTTCCCCCGTCGCCTGCGAGCGGGCCATGAGTGCGCTCGCCAAGACCGCGGGCGCGGTCGGCTGCACGCTCGTTGCACTGCCCCTGCTCGCCGCCTTGATCGTCGCCGCATTCCTCGGCTCGCTCACCCCCGGAGGGGGCAGTTCATCGGATACGCCGAGCAAGCACGCCCTCGCCGACATCCCCCGCTACTACCTCGCGCTCTACCAGCGCGCGGCACCCGAATGCCCCGGCCTGTCGTGGACCATCCTGGCGGCGATCGGCAAGGTCGAAACGGATCACGCACGGCATCCGACCATGGTGTCCTCGGCGGGAGCAGTGGGACCTATGCAATTTCTCCCGACTACCTTTCGGGCGTACGCGTACCCCGTCCCACCAGGGGGAAAGCGTCCGCCGACACCCTGGGACCCGGTCGACGCGGTCTATGCCGCCGCCCGTCTCCTCTGCTCCAATGGAGCCAAGAACGGCAAAAACCTCAAAAAGGCTATCTGGCACTACAATCATGCAGATTGGTACGTACGCAAAGTCCTCAAGCAGGCGGCCGCCTACGCATCTGCCTCTCCGGCCCCAAGTGGCGCCGCTGCCAAGGCAGTAGCCTTCGCCCGCGCCCAACTCGGCACCCCGTACGTATGGGGCGGGGACGGACCACGTGAGGGCGGTTTCGACTGCTCGGGCCTGACCCAGGCTGCCTATCGCTCCGCCGGTGTCAGCATTCCCCGCGTCGCCCAGGCCCAGTACGACCACGGACCGCACCTGCGCCGCGGTACCCCACCGGCCGCAGGAGACTTGCTGTTCTTCGGCAGCAGCCCGCGCAACATCACTCACGTCGGGATCTACGCAGGCCAGGGACGCATGATCGACGCGCCCCGGCCAGGCGCACACGTCAGGGAACGCACCGTCGACCTCTCATCGCGGCCGGATTTCCGCGGCGCCACCAGGCCCTCCGCCGCCCAGAAGAAGGCGGGGCGATGAACAGCCGGCCCACGCCGGAGGAGGCGCGCCGGTTCCTGCTCATCTTGACCCGCGCGCTGTCCGCGGTGGCAGTGCTGGCACTGGTGTCGACGGCGATCAATGTGACGCTCTTCGCGGTCAGTCGGGGCGTGCCGTGGCCGATCGCCGGCCTCCTGGACCCGATGCTGGCCCTGGGGCTGGTAGTGGCGCTCTATGGCGAGGCCCGGCTTGCCGCCTGGGGTGTACGCCCGTCCGGCTGGTCGACCGCGTTGCGCTGGTTCACCGGCACCGTGGCGACCTTGATGAACGTGTGGCCCTCGCTGTGGCCGACCGGCCGGATCGGCTGGCCCGCCGACGCCGATCTGGCGGGTGTGGTCCTGCACGCCACACCAACGCTGCTGCTCGTCCTCGTCACGGAGACGATCGCCGCGTATCGCCGAGCCGCTGCGCCGCTCCTCCAGGCGAGCGGCCAATCCGAACCGGCCGATCCGCTCGCGTCTACCGATCCGCTCCCTGACCAACTGACCGCGCCCGGCGCCGCTCCAGCCGCAGGCTCGTTGCCCGTACGCCATCACGCCTCGATCAGCGATCGGCCGGATGCAGCCGCTGAATCGACCCCAGAATCTGGGCTGTTCACGCCCGCGCCACCGACACCCGACACAGTCTTGCGCCAGCTGGGGCCCGTCGCGGCCGACAGCGCGCCGAACATGGCCCCATCGGCCCCCGTGGGCCAGGGCGTTGCGCAGCGCCCGCCAGTGGGCGACGTGTGGGAGCGGGCTCTCGCCCTGGACGCATCCGTACGGTCAGCGACCGGCAGATCGGTGAGCGTATGGCGACTGCGCCGCGATCTGCACATCGGCCCCGACCGCGCCCGCCAGCTCCACGACCAGCTCCTCACCCACCACGCCGCCAATCGCCCCGTGCGCTCCTGACCAGCACCGACCGCTCTCTTCACGCCGCGCGGATCCGATCGGACGACCCGCTTGACAGACCCAACGTTAGAGAGCGTCGATGGTCGCCAAGCGGCCGATCGGCCCGGGCCACGCATCGGTGAACCCACGCGTCGGCAGGCCGCGTTCGGCCGGGAATCCTGCGCTGCGCACGCACCCGCCCGAACACCCGCGACCGGCGTGATCGTCGGCCGCACCCCGGCCGGGGACCTCAACATCCCTCTCCACAACCAGAGATCGAGGTTTCCCATGTCCCACACCGACAACAACGAGCCCGACCGCACCGTACGGGCCCTGCGCGCCGTCCCCGACCCGCAGCCGCTCACCGGCCTCACTGGCATCCCGGCCGCGATCTACACCGAACTCGCGGCCGTCACCGGCGCGGCCACCACCGCCGAACTCGCCCTGGCCGCCGGCATCAGCCGCTCCGCAACCGGCAAGGCCCTGGTCACTCTGGAAGAGCACGGCCTGGCGGTCCGCACCCGTGGTGGCCACGAAGGTGCCCGCCGCGTTCCTGACCGTTGGCGGCCCGCACCCGCCCCGGCCGACGAACCGGGAACGACCGCTGATCGCGCAGACGAGGGTGACGATGTGCCGACCGGTGCGGAACTCGAACCCGAGCCCGCCATCGGCCCGTCGGCTCAGGGCGACACCACCGTGCCCCCGTCAGCCGAATCCACCTTCACCAACAGCACGCCCGCAGACCCGGACAGCGGAGTCGCCGACACGAGCGCACCCGGCGCTCCGGACTCCGGCAGCCCACAGGCGTCCCCGGAGGCGGAGGTAGCGGGTGAAAAGAAGCGGCTCGCCCCTGGGGCTCTTCGGCAGCTGGTCATCGACCACCTGACCGCCCACCCCACCGAGGCGTTCACTGCCACCCGGCTCAGCCGCGTCATCGGTAAGTCCTCGGGCGCCATCGCGAATTCGCTGGTCACGCTGACAGGACAGGGGATGGCCGAGCAGGTCTCCGATCGGCCCCGTACGTACCGGCTGGCTGCCGCTGTGAAGCAGGGCTGAGCAGGCACCGCCGGACCGGGCCGGTTCCCAACTGAGGGCCGGCCCGGTCCGGCCGCACCGCCAATCTGCGAAGGTCGGCCACCGCCCTGCTCGTCCGCGGGCGGCGCATCTATCGTGGTGTCAGCACTCTTACGACCAGCACGCCGTACCGATGAATCGGAGTCACCATCCACCCGGCTGACGCCAACCCCGACCTCACTCATCTCCATGCTGAGGCGGCCCGACACGGGATCTCCGCCCCCGCGATCGAGCATGTGATGGCGGTGATCGCTGCCGTACAGCGGCGTGACCGCGCGGACTATCGGGCCAACGTCGGTGGCGAGTTGACCCTGGACGCCTGGATCACCGAGTACGGCGAGTCGGGCATCAGGGAACTGTGCTCCTTCGCCGCTCGGCAGGCCGGACTGGGCGAGCACGCCGGCGACCTGGTCCAGCGCATCATCGGCGACACCGTTCTGCGCACCACAGCGGAGGCCGAGAGGCGCAATGTCGCCGAAGGCTGGAACCTGTACCGACCGTGAGCCCGATGCCGACGAGGAAGTCATTGCTTGTCGGCGAGCACCCGGAACGCGGCTGGATCGTGGACGGCCCGTACGGTGACGAGACCGCCACGGTTCTCGAGGACGCAGGCGTCGTGTAAGACCCCACGTTCGAAACCCACCGTGTCCCCGAGGGCGTGGACCCCGTGGCCCTGCGGCACCGGGCTGCGCCCGCCCTGCAGCGCCTCGACCAGGACTTCAGCATCATCCATTCCCAAGTCAGCTGCACGCACAGCTGGCCAGCCCCCCGTAGCCCTCAGTCCTGTTCGGCGCCACGGTCACCATGCGGCAGGTGAATTCCCCTCGCCGCATCTACCCCCTGGTGTAGTGGCGGGACACCACTCCTCCAACTCACGCCTGGATCATCCGCTTCCTCCCCTCGTCAACGGGGCCTCACGTCCGTACGCTGCCGCCGTGACGATCACCGAATCGAACGACTCCAGTGCCGAGTACTACGTCTACCTCTACAGGGACCCGGAAACCCGGGAGGTCCGATACATAGGAAAAGGCGTCCGCAACCGGGTGGAGAAGCATCGTGACGGCTCGCACAATCCTGAGTTTGCTGAGTGGATTGAGCGCCTCCACAAGCGACGCATGGCTCCGATCGTGGAGCTCTTCCCGTGCGACGACGAGCAGCAGTCGTTCGCGGTCGAAGCCGCACTGATCTCAACTTTCTGGAGCAACCCGGCCGAACGCAACGGTTCCGGGATCTTCAACCGGGTACATGGCCATCGCCGCCACTTCGCCCCGCTCGGTCTACCGGCCGCGCTCGCCAAGTCCGCGTACAAGCCGCCGCTTACGCGCGATGACATTGCGGAACTCGGCGGTGCGCTGGTCGTCCTCATCAGCACTGCCGACTTCAACAACGAGTTCGACCAGCGTCCAGGGGCGATGCCTCGGCTGCATCTGCCGGACAAGGAGGTCTACGAGCGCATCGTCGGCTGGTGGCAGATCCACCGGTACATCAAGTCCTGGCAGGCCGGCGAGGGCACGCCTCCCGGACTCATCATCGGCGTCACCGGCCCGATCAGCCGCCGCTGGGTCTGGGGCTCGGTACGCGTACCCAAGTCGGCCTGGGCCAAGGCCGAGCTGGAGAGTGGTGGTCTATGCCGTGTTCCGGCGTCGACGAAGACTGTCAACGCGGCTCACCTGCGCGGACGGCTGATCGATGCGTACGACTTCGGCCCTCTCCGCGACTCCGGCGATCGACGTTTCGGCAGTGTGCGTGCCCACCAGTTCGACCTCGTGGAGCCGGCGTCGGGGCCCCTCACCATCTGATCCTCTGCATGCGGTGAGCCGTCAGGAGGTGCATGGCGAAGCCATCGGCATCCTGCTGCAGTCCGCTGTTCTCCACGCGTCACAACGGTTGTTGACCACCCGATGGGAGGGGCGGTGGCGGCAGGTGCACGGTGGTCACCGACCGCGCCCGGGTGCGCTCGGCGGCATCCGCGACGAGCTCGATGCGTCGCTGGAGCGGCAACTCGTCCAGTGTCCTCAAGCGGCTCAGTAATCTGCTGTCCGTCATGCGCGCCGGGTGTTCAAGGTCCGCGTACGACAGGAGCAGTCGCGCGGCTTCTCGTACGGCCCAGACGCCCGGTCGAGGCTGAGGGTCCGCGAGCGATGTGTCCGCGAGGCCGGCTTCCTGCGCGAGGAGCGCTTCGAGGCCGGGGACATCGCCCTGACTGGTGCCGCTGTCCGCGCAGGCTCGCAGTTGGGTGCGCGCCCCGACCAGGACTTTGTGCACCGCCGCGCGATACGGGCTGTGAACGGTCTCCGGCAGTTTCATGGCCATCAACCACCTCCCCCTCGTCCGCCCTGTTACCGGCCCACACCCTGACGGTTCCCCCGTCCCGCAACGGTCGGGTGCCTCGTCGTGAGCCGCATGTATCGGTGGCCTACCCGCGTGTTCCACAACGGACCTTCAACGGCACTTGGTTCAGCACACCGAGTGACCCCGCTCATGTCTCGCATCGGCGATCAGTCCACGGCCTGATCGCCCAACGTGAAACTTCGCTCCCCGCGCGCTGCCCACTGCAGGAGGTCAGCACTCTCGACCCGTTCCGCCACTGGAGGAGCTGATCGCCCGAGCGGTCGGCCTCGACAGCACCTCCTTCTTGGACACCGTGGCGCGCGTGCGTTCGCCAAGGACGCGGTGCACTACTCCGCGGTACGCTCGGGAGACCGCGCCGTCGTTCGTGGCACGGTCAGGTGCGGGTGAGGTTTTCGGTGCCGAGGGAGACGAGGTCGGCTCTGATGTAGCCGGCGAGCGCTCGGCTGGTGAAGGTGCCCTTGATCCAGCGGCCATTCGCCGGTCCGTGGACGTGGCAGATGTCGCCGAAGTGGACGACCCCGAGTGCGGTGGCGCTCGTGCGCGGCTTGTCCCGTACGACGGCCGAGTCGACGATGACGGTGCAGGTGGTCCCGCGTACGGCCGTGTGAGAGGCGGGCGCGGGCTGCGGTTCAGCGGCGACCGGCGCCGCGGCCAGGGTCAGCCAGGAGGCGGCGGCCAGCAGGACTATCGAGCGACGGGACACGGCGCCCGCCCCCTTTCCAGAAGTGTGATGGGCCAAGCGGCGTCGGCTTGTTGATGTTGTTGGGCTACCCGGGCCCTTCTTGGAGGGATCTGCCTGCCGAGTGAGTTCAGCACTTCGGGTGAGCCCTCTGATCAGCAGCTGTTCGCGGGGAGGGCTGCCTTGGGCTATGCACCGTCGCGTACGAGGTCGAGATATACGGCGAGCAGCCGCACCAGGGCGGTGTCGGTCGACTCGCAGCGTTGCAGGGCGTGTTCCAAGTCGTGCGCCGTCTGCAGGACGCCTGGGTCACGGATGGGAGCCTCGGTGTCGTGGATGCGTGATCGGCGTTCGCGCAGGAGAGTTCCGGCCTGTCGGGCGTCGCGGTAGGCGTCATCGAGTTCGGCCGCGGTGCGTAGCAGGGCGCTGACCAGGCGGTGTGCGCGGTCGCCGGGAGGGTGCCGGGCGGCGAGCTCTGTGTGCGGGTCAGCGCAGTCGAGGTGGTCGACGAGCAGACGGGTGCCCGGTGCTGGGACATGCTGCTCGGCCGCCACCATGGCCGGGTCGGGCAGTGCGGGGCGGCGTTCCATCGTTGCGTCCTGGGCTGGTTGAGATGGGGCCGATGCGGCCGGGGCAGGAGCGGCGCTGGCGGGATGAGGGCCCGCGCCGCGCCGCGTGGGCGGCCAATCGTCGCGGGCCCTCAACCCCGTGGTGGCGGATGCCGGGTTCACGGGTGGGTAATGGTGGTGCCGGGCGGCGCGGGCACCGGTCGGGGTACGGGAGCGGGGTCGCTGAGCGCCTCACACAGGGCGTGGATGAGGTGGGTGGGGGTGTTCGGGTGCGCGACTGCAAGCCATCCGGTGGTGGTGTCGGGTGCGCGGCGTGCGGCCATGAGCGGGTCTGTACGGTCAACGGTGGATCTTCGAGCAGGAAGTAACACCTGATGACAGACGTGACCGTGTCGGCTGAGGCC
>NZ_JACTVJ010000038.1 GCF_014493765.1 Streptomyces polyasparticus | reverse complement strand
AAAGGCGGCATGGACTCGATCTACCCCCAGCCAGAAGATCAACCCGACGCCGTTACACCACTACAGGGGACATGACCGTATCCGAGCCGGCCGCTGCCGTTCACCGGCTGTCGCGGCACTGCAGGAAACTTCCGCGCTCCCGCCCCATCCGCCCAGGCGTTCTGGGATCTCAAGGCATCCGAATCCATACGCCCCCGTCCGTCAGCACAACGAACGATCGTGCCCCACGAGAGAGGTCGCCGACTACCATGCCCAGCGCGCCAGACAGGCCAGAAATCGACGGCTCTGCGTCAGCGCTGCCCACCGCCAGACCGTAGTGAGCGAGGCGACCGTGCCGCGCCGACGGCCACCATGGGCCCGGCCGCCCAACCAGGTCCGTGCCCCACTCGCTCAGGCTCCCGCCCAGATAGTGACCTCCGCATACCTCCGACCGCCATAATGGATCCATGCCGTCCCCCCCACAGCCCCCCGGCCCCACGCCGAACAACCACTCTGGCCTGGTCGCCGAGGACCTGGCGCTGTACCGGGAGAAATTCCGGCGGCGCCTGCCGGAGTCGCTGGACGAGCTGCACGGACCGGCCCACGGTGTCGTGGAGCTCCCCCTGCATATCGCCTGGTCCGGGATGACCTCGTATGACCTGGACAACCCGCGCCAGCGCATGGGCCTGTACCGCACCCTCCTGCACGAGGGTCTACGCGAGGATCTGCCGCGCTATCTCGACCATGAGCTGCTTGTCGAGCTGTGGCCGGTGTTGCGCACTCTCGTCGGCCGCACTGTACGCACCGTGTGGGAAGACGCTTTCCCCCAGCTCGCTACCCGGGCCCGGGTAGCCGCGTGACGGACATGCCGGAGCTGCACACGCGGCTCCTGGCCGATGTGATCGCGATCGGCTCCCCGTACCCGCTGGTCCTCACCGGCGGATACGCCGTACGCGCACACCGGCTCGTCAACCGCCCTAGCCAGGACCTCGACGTCGCCACCGAGAATCCGGCACCCATGGCCGAGATCGCGGCCACGCTCCGCGCCGGCCTGGAAGCCCGCGGCTGGGCGGTGCGGGCGTTGGAGACCGCCCCGCTGTCCGCCCGCTTCACCGTGACCGACTCGACCACCGGCGAGGACTGCGAGGTCGACATCCTCAAGGAGAACTTCTGGCGGCCCGTCGCCCAGAGCCCGTACGGGCCCGTCCTCGCGGAGGAGGACGTGATCGGGACCAAGGTTCGCGCCCTCGCCGACCGCGGAGCACCGCGTGACCTGATCGACGTATTCGCCGCCTCCCGACGCTGGACCAATACCGAGCTCGAGGAGTTCGGCCGCCGACACGCCCGTGGCCGCTTCGAGCGCGAGGACCTACAGGCAAACCTCACAGGCGCCGAGTGGACCGACGACGAAGCCTTCGCCGCCTACGGCCTGGACGACGCCACGATCGGCGCGCTGCGCATGTGGGCTGTGGAATGGGCCGACGACCTCGCGGCCCGACTCCTCGAAGAGCCCGACGATCCGGACAGCGACTGATCGCATCCGGACAGGGCCGTCGCTCCTGCGGAACGCGCACCGCGCTCAGGCAGATGGTGGCACTCGCCCCTCGCCGTCGCTTCGGGCGCGGACCTGCATCACCAGCTGCCGGGCGCGTTTGGCACCGACCCGCAGCTCCTTGCGCAGCGTCTCCGCAGAGATGGGCCGCTGGTGAAGGGAACGATGCCGGGCATCGGCAGCCAGCGCTGAGGTCAGCAACTCGCCTTCCGGTCCGGGCTCTCCGTGCTCTTCCTCCACTGCATCCAGAGCCTCCAAGGAAGCACGCCCACGGCCAAGCACCAGCAGCTCGACGGAGAGTAGCAGCGCAACCGGCGGCCAGCCGGCCACCAGCACCGGTTGCCAGGCCAAAGTGGGGGCCGCGGCAATATTGGCGGCCAGGGACACCGCGATGCCCAGGCAGAAGGCGGCCCAGACGAGCAGGCGCCGGCCCCGCCCGCCCTCGCGCGGCGGCCGGAGCAGACCGACCGTCGACAGCAACAGCAGTCCGTCGACCGACAGCGGCCACAGCGCGGCGCTCACCCGGTCCGCGCCACCTTGCAGCGCGAACTCTCGTTGATGCACGTACGAGGCATACGCCGCGACACCCGCCACCAACAGCGCACACAGCCGCCGCAGCCACTCGTCCGACGCCGGGAACCTGGGCGCCCGAGAAGAGTCGCCATGCGGAAAGCCCAGCGGCCCCATCACCCGGCCCTCCCACGGGCCGTAGGACAGAAGCTCCCCTCCACAACCAGCTTCCCGCCCGAAATTCCCAGCTCAGACCGTCCACCTTCTGCCCCGCGCCCCGCCGGGGGCGCCACCTTTCGGCCCCGCTTCGGTGGGGCCTTTTGCTGGTCAGGGGCCGTTTCGCGGGGCGTGGAGAAGCCTCGGGCGCTGCCGTGATGATCACGGGGTGGGTCCGGGGCTGTCCGGCTGTCACTGTGAGGGAAGAAGAGCGCCAGTTGATCTCGCCGAGCAGAGTGCAGGCGGAACCCCAGGAACCACCAGGACAACGAAGTAGATCCACGTCCAGAAGGATCAATCACAAGGATTGAGGGCCGTGCAGAGCGCGGCGGCTCCGGGCTGCCGCGAGGGGCGAAAACACATGGCCACAGGGGCAAGAGGGCGCCATACGCGCAGGTCGAAGACGCGTTGTGCTTCGGCTAAGGCCGGATCGCGGCGGCGGTGCAATGTCGACGGACCCGCTTCCATGGTCGTTGCCCATCGGCGGGGGCGGCCGGCTCCACGGCTTTACCCACCTCCCCGGTTCGGGTCCCGCCTCGAGCAAGACCAGGGGGTCAATCGGGCACTACAGGGGCAGGCTCGCCTGCCCGATTTCGCTGGCGAGCGTAAAGCCCCCTGATCATGCCCGACCCCAAACCGGGCAGGACACCGGCCAAAGCCGTTCCGCCAGCCTGTGCATCGGGCTCACCAGGCGGTTAGATCAGCATCAAAGATCAAGAACGGCAATGACGAGGAGTGGCGGGCGATGGACCTGACGGGGCAGTCCCCTCATGGGGTGATCACGACATCGGTGGTTGCTCGGAGACGACGAGCACGGCATCGCTCACGGCGTCAGCGGGAAGACGCAACCGCGTCAGCGAGCGGCGCAACACGGCCCGCGCGGCGGCGGCCGGGTTCGGCGTGCAGGACGTCCAGCGGTACACGACGGCGTTTCCGGCCCACACAGGCGCGGGGCTCACCGCAGCACACCCCTACGCAGTGCGTACCAACGCGGAGCGACACGGCGGTGGCGCCCGCGCCCCGCGCGCAGGCACACCACCTTGCCCGGGACGAGCGAGACGGCGATGGTGCACAGCGCGCTCAGCAACAGCGCGCTGGTGAACGGCAGGGAGTAGACCATGACGGACCGCCGGTGATCGCGGATTCGTTCCCGCGTCCACCACACCGCTGGCTCGGCGAAGAGCGGAAGCCCCTGATCAGAGGTGGTCGGCATTGCTCTTGTCGCCACCATCCCAGCCCGGAGCGGTGCGTGGAGACGGCCGACTCTGTGGATCCGGGCGAAGCAACCAACCGGGCACCCATCACCCCTGCGGATGACATCGAGCCGTCTCCCCTGGCCAGTTGATCACCGACCCGTACGCTGAGTGAGAGACCCCTCCCGCGGGTCGACGGGGAGGAAACGCGATGGCATCTCGGTCCCCCTGCCGGCAACCGCCGACCTCGTCCTCGCGCTACTGATCCCCGCAACCACCGCGTGTAGCGGCGAGGACACCTCCACCGCCAAGGCGCCCGCACCGGTACCGGTCCTCACCAAGTCCCAGGCTCGACAGGTGTTCCGGCACTACGACCGCGTCAACGCCGAAGCCGACGCCGCCCTGGACGACGCATTGCGTCTGCTCATCACGTGGGGAAGGCGCCGACCCACCTTCGCTCCAAGAGGTACTTCGGCAAGTACTCGGAGTCGACGTCCACCGGGATGCCGGCATCGAACGCCATGCATGCGATGGCCAGCGGGCCCAGCGCGACGAGGCCTGTGCCACTCTTGGCCCGTGCTTCGTCACTGGTCCAGTACTCGCGATGCCACGTGACAGCCTTCTCCAGCGCTGCGTTGAACTGCTCCGGCTCTTGGAGCTGGTACCGATGGAAAACCTCAAGCGGGGGGTAGAGCACTTTCAGCATGAGGTCGGCGGAGGCAATGCTGTGGCGAGCCGGATCGGTACCGTCGATCGCCGTCACGAGCGTGTCCCAGGCTTCCCGGCGACCGAACCAGGCGTTCTGCAGCGTCTCCACCCAGGCGTACACGTACTCGTCGAATTCCATGCCGGAAGCACGCAGGAACGACACCGGAATGCGCACCAGTTGATCGAGGCGCTCATTCTCCCGGCAGATCACCGCCAGGTAGTACGAGGTGAGCCAGTTACCGGCATGCAGATACTCCTGCGGCCCGGTAGCGGGAAGATTCTTGATCTCACCCTTGGTTCCGATGCGGCAGGCCGTGGTGCCCGCTTCGGCCGCACCTGAGATGAACAAGCCGGAACCGACCTGCATCGCAGTGACCCATGTCTCCCACGTACCGAGCTCGCCGACCATCGGGTCTGACAGACAAGCCCACTTGGCGAGAGTGAGCGAGAAATCCAACGCGTCGTAGCGGTCGAATTCGGATGTCTCAATCTCCGCGATTGCTTCCTCGGCGCTCTGCAGGATCGGTGCGAGAGCCTCATCCATGTCTTCCACGGGGAAGTCGTGGCGAGGGATGTGGATTGTCATGCGCCCCCTCTCTCAGTGCAATTTCATCTCTGTCACGTCTACCCCAGCATACTTGGATGCGTCAGGATCCCTCACCTTGACTACAGCGAAGCGTAGTTTGCCTGCCCTGAGTGCTCGTCGGAACTCCTGGGCCAGTTCGGCATCTCTGCCGCCTCGGCTTGTCATCTCGGCGAGGATCGTGCGCACGTACGGGAGCGTCGCCTGCTTGACCCGCATGCCACTGGCGCCGCCGTCGTCGCCCAGCACTGGGTTGTCCGGGTCGCCTGGGTCGGAGCGTCCCTGCCGCCAATCCAGGTCATTGCCAGGTGATTTGTGCTCGGTGAGGAGGATTTCGTCTTCGTCGAGACGGTATGCGCCATCAAACATGTCGGCGCCGTTGGGCGTCTTGGGGAGGGTGATTTCCTCGACGACATTGAAGCCTGCCGGAATTCCGTGGAGCGCGGCAGCATCGTCGCCGAGCCGTTCAGAAATCTTGCTGTTAGGTGGAGTGTCTCCGAGTTGTCGACTAAATTCTTCCTGTGCCTTGGCGAGTTTCTCCGCGTTACCTGCGGAGGGGCTCTCCTTGAACTCTCTCTGCGCGTTGAGGAGATCCCGCAGTAGTTCGCGATCAGACATTCTGCGGTCAAGCGTCTGCAGATGCTCGCCAGGAGCGGTATCCCTACCCAGAGGCTTGGTCGCAAGTTTGGTTTCGGAAGGGCCGCTCGGGAGGTCGTGATGAGAGATCCACCGCCCGTCCGGGCCCTTGGTCAGCTGAGGCAGATCGACGCCGTCTACCTGCCCGATATGGGGCCGCCGGCGCCCAAGGATGTCGTAGTGCTTCTTGAACCAGGCAGGGTCTTCGTTCGCCAGCCGAACATGCTCCTCTTGCAGAGCTCGGCGCTCGGCCGTGGTCAACTCACGCTCGGCGGCTCCGAATCCGTTGCCATCTCCACCGTCGCCGCGCTGTGCTGTGCCGGCAGCGTCATCGCCCGACCCGATTGGTCCGTCTGCGCCATCAAGGCCCTCGTCGCCCGCGCGGCCGATGTCGTCGAGCGGGCCGCCTTCGGAGCCGGAACCCCGGCCACCAACGGGAGGCTCGTGCCCTCCTGAGGCACCGCGGCCCAGGTCTTCCGTACCGCCCGTGCCGACGTCGCGGGACCCGCCTCCGGTCGTGTTGTCCGCGAGGCCGCCAGCGCTCGTGCCGCGGCCGCCGCTACCGGCCTCAAGGTCCATCCGGGCGCCCGTGGCGCCGTTGTCGGCATACCCGCTGATGGAGGTGCCGGACTCCGCTCGGACACCAGCTCCGACCGGCGTGTCACCAGTCCGGACCGTGCCGCCCAGCCCGTCGCCGACCTGGGCGATACCGTCCGCCGGTCGCACTCCGACGGACACCATCTGAGGCGCGCCCTGACGGTCTGCGGCTTGTGCGAGCCGTTCCGCGGCGGAGGCTTCCTTGGCAGCGGGGGTGACCGTGCCGTCGAGGTGGTGGATCGTCGCACCCTCGGGCTTGAAGTAGACGATCTCGCCGGTCTCCGGGTCCTTGAGCGGTACGGAGTTCTCGCGGGTGACGCCGGGCGGGAGGTCGCCGGCTCTGGCGGGCTGGTCGATGATCTGGAAGTTGGTGTCGGCGAGACGTACGTAGGTGCCGTCGGTGAGCATCCGCAGACCCGCGACCACCTCGCCGATCTTGATGCCGGTGGTGGCGCCGGCTTTGAAGACGTAGGTCATCGGGTCGATGATCCGGCCCGCCTTGCCCGCCGCGGCGATGGCCTTGCTGATCGCTCCGGCCTTGCCCGCCCCGGCCACGCCTGCGCCCGCTCCGGCGGTGAAGACGGTGGTGAGGACGTTGAAGGTGGTGGCGCCGGCGGCGCGTGCGGGGTTGGAGCCCCACTGGTCCCAGGCGACGAGTGCCTTGCCGGTCTCCTTCATCGCGGTGCGCGAATCGCGGACCCAGGAAGGGAGTTTGTCCTCGGGGGCGAGCCAGAACGCCGCGCCGAACGGGGAGGCTGTGATGGCGATGCCGGTGGCGAGCTTGGCCAGGCCCGTCCAGGCCTGCGAGAAGGCTTCCCAGTCGGTGACGTTGACCAGTGTCCACAGGCCCTTGAGGGTGCCCCAGACGCCGTCGACGACGAGGCCCTTGCCGAACTCCCAGGCATGCTCGTGGATGTGGTACCAGGGCGTGGACTCCTCGACCGGATCGCCCCACGGCAGGTCCTTGGCGCCGTCCAGGTCCTCGGCGCGAAAGCCGTACTGGTTCTTGTCCTTGGAGCCGTCGGTGACCTTCAGCGCCGTGCCGCCGACCAGTGCCACGATCTTGTTGTGGCAGGTGCGTTCGGCGGCCTGGAAGTCGGCGAACGCCTGGTTGACCGCGCTGCGCCGGTTGTTGTTCTCCTCGACCAGGTCGCCGTCCTCACGCCACTTGTCGTCGTCGGCGATGGACGTACGGAACGCCTCCGCCTCGGCTCGCAGTTGCTTGAACCGGTTGACGATCGGGCGGATCTCGGTGGCGTACGCCGCGAGCGCACCGCCGATCGTGGTCAGGTCGTCCTCGAACACGCCGCCGCCGGTGGCCACTGGGGCGGTGGAGGCGAACAGCTGGTCCGCTTCGGGCGCCGCGTAGTACGACGACAGCCCGCGGAAGGTCGAGTCGACCTTCGACGCGGCCTCCGCGATCGCGGTCCCGTCCAGGGCAACGGCCGAGGCGTCCAGTTCCAGCTGTTCCAGATTGCCGGTGAACTCCGGGATCTCCTCCGGATTCAGCGCCGTCTCGCTCACTTGCCCGCCCCCGGCAGATCGACCCTCGGCGTCTTGAGCGCCTTACTCTGCGCCTCGGCGGCCATGTCCAAGTCGCCTTGCACATACGCGTTGGTGGCCTCCGCGGCACCCGTCATCGAGTTTCCGGTCCGCTCGGCCATGGACTGGAGCTGGTTCTGCCGCTCCTCCATGTACTTGGAGAGCGCAGCGGCCACCGGCCCCACCGGGTTGCGAGGCGTGCCCGGCACGACGGGGCCGATCATGGGCCCGCTGTACTGACTGCCCGGCACCGCCGTCCCCGCCGAACCGGCCGCGCTCATCAGATCGTTGACCATCGCCTTCGCCGCGTCGGCCAGATCCTTCGCGGCCTCGCCGGTCATGGTCAGCTGGCCTTGCACGCCCTGCGGCTTGATATCCCACTTCGACATAGACACACCCCGTGAGTCAGCCGCCCCCGGCGGCTGCATAAACGATTCCGCGCAGCCTTTGAAAGCCCGGCTCAGCCGATGCCGTCGACGGCGGCCTTCGCGCGCGACAGGGTCTGCTGCGCGGTGCCGTCGTTCTTCTCCAGCGTGGTCTTCAGGAGCTGGATGATCGTGCGGACCTCGTTGGAGGCGCGGTTCCAGCGCAGTTCCTTGTCGTGATACGAGTCCGAGACGCCGTCGGCCTGGAAGTCGGCCATGGCCGCCTTCACCGCACGGTCCCGGTCCGTGATCACCTGCTCCAGACGTGCGATCACGCCCTGGATGTTGCCCTGCGCGTCCGAGGACGCGGCCATGTCGTACGAACGACGGTCAGCGTTGCCTGCCATATCCCCAAATCCCCCGTGTCTCAGCGTCCGCCGAAGCGGGCGGCGTCGAAGTTCGCGGCGGCCATCGACGAGCGGGCGTTGTCCGCCGACTCCTGATCACCCGTGCCGAACGCCGTGTCCATCCCGGCCTGTCCGCCGAGGATCGCCGAAAGCGACCCGTTCAACGCCGCCGTGATCTCATCGGAGTTGTTCTTGAACGCGTCGAAGGCCGCCTTGCCGCTGCCGTTGAACCGGCCCTCCAACGGCTGCGCCGCGGCGATCAACTGCCGGATCAGCGACCCGAGATCATCGCTCGAACCCTGCGACTGCGACCGCAGATTCGACAACACGGACGCACCCATGTCGAACTTCACGCGAACCCACCCCCGTGGATGTCGGTCTACCCGGACAGAGCCGGAACCGGCCCCGTAACCCCGCCCTGCGCATGCGTCACACAGGTAACGAGTACCGGCCATTTTCACCCGAAAGCCCTTGCGAACGCAATGTGATTCCCGCCAGTTCCGGCGTACCGCGGCTGGTGGAAAACACTGGCCCCAACGCCTGGTCACACCCCGCGCGGCCCACCAGCCCAAGCCGCCATCTCGATAAGTCGCTGTACGTCCCGCGCACAGCCCCACGACAACGTGACGCCCGCACCGCCGTGGCCGTAGTTGTGGACCACCGGCGTTCCGTCTTCCCGGGTGTTCGCCTCGACTCGCACTTGGTCGCGTGTCGGGCGGATCCCCACGCGATGTCCGATGACCCGAGCGCCCTTGAGGCGCGGCTCGATGCTCGCGCAACGGTCCACGATTGCGGAAGCCGCCTGGGCGTCCTCCGCCAGGTCATCTCGCCCATCGATGGCGGTGCCACCGAGCACGACAGTGTCACCGTGCGGGTAGATGCACACGAGGTCGGGTGACATGCCGGTGTCTTCGGAGAAGAAGTCAGTCAGCCCCGGGTTCTCGACCACGACGAGCTGACCGCGAATCGCCCGGACCTCGTCGTGTCCGGCGAGCTTCCCGGCCTTGAGCCCGGCACAGTTGACGATGGCCGTCGCCACCGAGATGGCGTCCAGCGACTCGACCTTGCGCACCTCCAGCGTTCCTCCCGCGGCGATGAGGCGGCGGCGGAGGTGTTGCAGATATGCCGGCATGTCGATCAGCGGCACAGCGAATTGGTAGCCGGTGGCGAAACCGGCTGGCAGCTCGTCCGGAGCGCATGCGCGGAAGCCGGGGACGAGCTCGCCCCACTCGGGTTCCGGCATCGCATGCCGCGACGCCTCGATCCCACTGGTCATACGGACGCCGCTGTTCGGGTCGGCGGCAATGGTCCGGAAGGCGTCCAGCGAAGTCAGGCTCCACTCCCGGACCTTGTGCCAGGGTTCGACCAGATAAGGACCCCACATGGCGCCGGCCGCGAGGGAGGTTCGGCCGGGGATGTCCTCGGCGATCACGCGTACGGTCCACCCCGCCTCCTGCAACGTGACGGCGGTGGTGAGGCCGGAGACGCCCGCCCCGACGATGACGATGGTCATGCTCCGACCGTAGTTAACCGACCGCGAATCGCTGGACAGACTCCTCTTCCAACCGGTCAGCCTGTTCCACCGCTTCATCCGCAAGGACCAGGAAGCATTCCAGCAGACGCTCATCGAGGCGCTGGAACAGCACAGGGCGTACTGGAGTGCATCGGAGGAGCGCGCGAGTTCCGTGGAGGGATACCTCGCGCTCGGACCGCTGGCCATGGCATGCCTGGCCTACGACGCCCAGTTCCCGATCGACGTCGAATCGCCCTACATTCCGCGCGAACTGCTCAACCGCGCATGGCTCGGCGAATTCCCCACATGAGCCGAGTTGGTCGCTTGGTGAACACCCGCTCCTGCGGCAGGGCGCAGGAGTGGCACGGGCAGGTGGCCGGGCGAGAAGGGCGAGTGACGGGACGTCATGAGCGACTCAGCCCCGCCACCCGAATCGGTCACCCACCACGGCAATGCCCACCGGGTGCGGTTGGGCACCGCCTCGCTGGATCTGTGCGAGGGGGACTGATCCGTGTCGCTCCGGCAGGTCGGGCAAGCTCCGCCGCTCCTCCGAAACCTGAACCGGCGGGATCCCGTCGTTGAGCCGCTTCGTCAGCCGCGTGTGCCGGGGGTCGTAGGCACGCTTGCCCATGGGTGGCGGCTCCTTGACGGTGTGGCGTCGGAGATTCGCCGGCGCCACACCGTCAAGGAGCCGCCGCCCGCGCAGAGTTGAACATGTTCAAATTTCATGGCACCGTGAGTGCTGACGATCTGGTGCGCGAATCAACCAGGGTCTGACGTATGCAAGGGGGAGTCATGCGTGATGCACGAGGGCGGGTCGCTGCGGCGGGGTTGCGTGGAGTGGTCTTGGCGGTCGCGGTGTTGACGCTGGCCACGGGGTGCATATGGCAGCCGCAGACTCTGGCTCGGGACGAGATCGTAGGCACCTGGACCGAGGGCGATACCGGGACCCTGCTCTTCAAGGACGATGGCACCGTCGTCGTAACCAACCTTGCCGTGTTCAACAACGACGTCGACAAGGTGTCGGAGTGCAGCGGCACCGGCGAGTGGGGCCTGTATCCCGACGACAAGGAAGCGAAGCGGTTGTCGATCACCGTCTGCGAAGGCAACCCGTGGGAGTTGGGCGGCTCGAAGGCGCATCCGGAAATGCGGAGCCTGGTGGGAGATCCTTCGTACGGGAAGTACCAAACCCTCAGCCGCAAGTAGCGGAAGCCGCCCGGCGCATGCGGCCCGTCGTACGCCGGGGCGCAGTGACGCAACCCGCGACGGCGGGGGGCCTCCCGACGACGCCGCGGCCTCCGGCACCAACGCCCCGGCAGCCATCGAGGAAATCGAGAGCCTGCCTGCAGCGGTCACCGCAGAGGTTCGGACCGACCTGAGCAGCATGATCAGTACTGCCCAGGCACACCGACTCTCCCGCGGATCGATGAACTGGTTCGCGTTCCAGAGTAGTTGCCCGTCTTCGAAGGTGATGCGATCGGCCGGGATCGTAATGGCCCGACGTTGGCAGTCCGCGTCGTCGGGGTCCGCGAACGGAGGCGTACCGCTTCGACAGGAGCGCCCGCCCGTTGCGTGCCCGACGGGGCGGGGAGTCCACTGCCCCACTCAGTGACGGCGCAGGAACCGAGGACGCCAGGCATAGCCATCAGCGCCCGAGCACCAATGCCATGGCTCCCAGGGCGATGAGGACGTCGATTGATCTCGAACTGTCCATAGGGCGCAGCCTGCACCCCCAGTGCCCACGCAGCATGAGTACTCGTACTCATGCTGCGACACGTATATGGATTGGCCCGCCTGTGAGTTGTGGATCACGCGTTGGCCGATGGTCCTTGTTCGGACCTTGGATGCCGAGCCACAATCCCGCCTGGCGGTGAGGTGCGACGACGCCTGGAGCGGTCCGGCTTCCCGGCACATCGACAAGATCGGTAACGCGGACGGAATCCTCCTGCCTCATCGAGAGCCCGCGCTTGGCGGCGCGCAAATCGCGGTTCTGCGACGTACATCAATGCAGGTCGCGATTCCGCCGTTTCGCCAGGAAAGCAGCCGTATGCGCCACATACGCCGTAGAACGTCGCAGCTTCCCAAGCTCATGGCTCCGCGAGCCGGGCAGCCCCTGGCAATCCGCTCGCGAGCGGTGGCGATGCCGGGCAGGATGCCGTGATGGCCACTCCGTTCGTCAACATCCAGGGCAGGGCCGAGGACGGCCCGCATCGCTGCCCCTGCTGTGGATTCCTGACGCTCGTCGAGCGCAGCAACTTCGAGATCTGTCCGGTGTGCTTCTGGGAGGACGACGGGCAGGACGACCACGATGCCGACCGCGTAAGAGGCGGCCCCAATGGCCGGCTGAGCCTCGCTGAAGCGCGAAGGAATTTCAGCGCCATGGGAGCTTGCAACGAGCGATGCACCCAGTTCATACGCGAACCGCTCCCGCACGAACACCCTCTGACCTGAGCCCACTCGACAGCCCGGGACAGAATGCTCTCGCGACGCTTCCGGGATATGGAGGTATGCGACTGCCTGCAAGCACCAGTTCGTCTGCACGTGCGGTTGCGACAGCCTAAAGGCCGTCACGCTCGATCAGAGAGCCGTCGGCGCCCAGTGTGTAGATGCGGGGCGGATCCATGTCCGCCATGACTCCTCTCAACTCCGCTTCCCGCGCGGCGGGATCGGGCCCGTGTGGGTCCCGCACGTGGAATCCGTACAGCTCGATGGCGTCCGCGTCGAGGTCGTCGGGCTCGGGGCGGCCTTCCTGGATGAACCCGCAGAGCGCGCGCAGCGCGTCCTCTCCCATGTCCAAGGGGTGAAAGGGGAGGGCATACGGCTCTTCCTCCTCGCCGGGCCAGGGGACGATGTCCGCGGGGCGGTCTCCGGCCCAGTAGGGCAGTTCGAAGGGGAGCGGTTCGCCGATGTTCTCGATGATTCCGCTGTCCGGCGACAGGCTCAGCGAGCGGACGAGGCGGCCGTCCTCCCACACCGCGAACGCCAGCCAGTCGACGACGCTGTGCATGGCATGCAGCACGAGCCGTCGGCCGGCGCTTGCCGCTACGAGGTGTTCCGGGAGCTGAGAGGGGGCGTCGATCATTACGCCCTGATCGCCGATGACCTCGACGCCCGGCCAGCTCGCCGCGTACACCGTCCCGTTCGGTGGGTAGACGCCGTCGCAAAGGTTCGAGCCCTCGGACTGCTCGATCTCCCAACCGGGGTACAGCCTCCGCATCATGGCGACCGTCCGGTCGAGGTCCGCGGCATTCACCTGCCGAAGCAGACCTGGCGCATTGCCGTCCGCGTACACCAGCAGTCCCGTTTTGGCTCCCATAGCCCCTCCCCCAGAGCTTCACGTCTGATGACGGGCGCACTCTAACCACGAGCACTGACAGACCGGCTTGCCTGCCCGGCTTGGCCGCCCCACTGCGATCTGGCGCTCTGCGCGATCGCGGTCGGCGTCCCGGACGGTCCCCACCGGACCTCGACAGCCGCCTGGTTGAGGCGTTGACGACGGGAAGCGGTGGTTACGGGATCAGCCTCATCAGAGATGGTGAGCGTCTTCACCTTCCGCGAGGGAACGTACGAACCCATGGTCGGCTCCTCCGGCGGCTTGGCAGAGTCGTGGTGCGCGGCAGCGAGCACATTGTCCGCGCGGTGAACAACCGGCCTCCTCGACCTGGTCGCCGCCCCACCTGAACAGGTGCAGTGCGCCGCTCGTGCTGCAGATGCTCACGTCCACGACGATCTGCCACTCCGGCCCCGGCAACGGCGCTGATTCCGCGCACTGTTGGGTGGTCAGACCGATCCAGCCGGTATGCGTGCCGTGCCGGCATGGACGGTGAGGTGCTCCGCCCCGGAATACATCCCGCCTTCTAACGGTTACACCGATTCTCAACCGCTAGAACTCACCGGCACCGGCTCCCGACGAGAGGGCACCCCATGAGCAACCGTTTCGCTCAACTGGCCTTCACCCCTGCGGTCAGGCACCACCAGAAGGTGCACGGCAGCGACCGTGCGTATCTGCGGATGGCCGCGGGGCCCGAGGAGCGGGATCGGATCGGGGTCGACGAGGCGGCGTTCATCGCGCAGCGCGACAGTTTCTATCTCTCGACCGTCAGCGAGACGGGCTGGCCGTACATCCAGCACCGAGGGGGGCCGCGTGGCTTCCTGCGGGTGCTCGACGAGCACACTCTCGGCTTCGCCGACCTGCGCGGCAACCGGCAGTACATCACCCGTGGCAACCTCGATCACGACGGCCGCGTGGCACTGTTCCTCATGGACTACGCCCATCAGGCCAGGCTCAAGATCCTCGGGCGTGCCCGTGTCGTGGAGGACGACCCCGCCACGCTGGCCGCGCTGGCCGTCGAGGGGTATCGCGGGCGGCCCGAGCGTGCTCTGCTCATCGACGTCGAGGGCTTCGACTGGAACTGCAACCAGCACATTCCCCAGCTGCTCCCCCGGCGCGACGTAGAGGAGGCGCTGGTCACGCTGCACGACCGCATCGCCGAGCTGGAGCGCGAGAACGCCGGACTCCGGGCGGGCCCGGACGAGTTGGCGGACGAGGCTCACAAGAACGCGGAAGAGAAGGCAGCTGGATGACCGTCACCACAGGCCCCCAGCTCGGCGATCCCCTGCCCGTCGAGCTGGCCAATGCCACGTACGCCGTCCGCGGCCGGCTCCAGGATGGGCTGCGGACGGTGGAGCAGCTGGCGCAGTGGCTGGCCGGGGTGCACGACCGGCTCGCGGTCCCGCTCACCGAGGCCGATCTGCGGTCGGTCGGCGAGGCCGATCTGGCGCGTGCCCGCGAGATCCGGGATGCGGTACGGGACATCGCGGTGCATGCCGTACGGGAGGAGCGGCCGGCCCCCGGCCCGCTGCGGACGCTCAACCGGCATGCCGCCGCGGCCCCTTGCCGGCGCGAGCTCCGCTGGGCGGAGTCGCCGAGGGCGGTGGTGCGCGGGGACGGTCCCGCTGTGACCGTGGTGCTCGGTGCGATCGCGCAGGATGCCGTGGACCTGTTCGCCGGGCCGCGGCTCGCCGACCTGCGCGCCTGCCACGGTCCTGGGTGCGTGCTCTTCTTCGTCAAGGACCATCCGCGCCGCGAATGGTGCTCGCCGGGCTGCGGCAACCGCGCCCGCGCGGCCCGTCACTACGCCCGCGTACGGGATCGGTGAGTACGCGCAGAAGTATGAGAGGCGGCCGCCCCGGACCAAGTCCGGGGCGGCCACGCGCAGTTCGCGCTCAGGGGTGCGTCAGAAGCGCAGGCCCCACGAGTCGATCTTTCCGGTGTCGTAGTTCGCGTTGTCGCTGACCCGGAGCTTCCATGTGCCGTTGGCGACCTCGGAGGAGGCGTTCACGGTGTACGTGGTGTTGATGTTGTCGCTGCTGCCGCCCGTGCCGTAGCCCTTGAGGGTGTAGGCGGTGCCGTCGGGGGCGATCAGCTGGACCTGGAGGTCACCGATGTAGGTGTGCACGATGCTCACCGGGACCTGGAGGCCGGCCGGGGCGTTGCCCGTGACGCCGCTGACGGTGATGGGCGATTCGACGGTGGCATTGTCGTTGATCGCGTAGTCCGTGGCGTTGTCGAAGGCCTTGCCGGGCGGGGTGGTGGTGCCGCCGCCGACCTGGAGGAGGCGGTTGGGCGAACCGGTGCCCGGGCTGGTGACCACTCCCGTGCTGGACGCGGCGACCAGCGCGTCACGCACCTGCGACGGGGTGGCCGACGGGTTCAGCGACTGATAGATCGCGGCCGCGCCCGCCACGTGCGGGGATGCCATCGACGTACCGGAGATGGAGTTGGTCGCGGAGTCCGAGGTGTTCCACGCCGAGGTGATCGAGGAGCCGGGGGCGAAGATGTCCAGGACCGAACCGTAGTTGGAGTAGCTCGCCTTGGCGTCGCTGCTCGTGGTCGCGCCGACCGTGATGGCCTCGGCGACACGGGCGGGCGAGCGGGTGGAGGCGTCCGTGGACTCGTTGCCCGCGGCCACGGCGTAGGTGATGCCCGCGGCGATCGAGTTGCGTACGGCGGTGTCGATGGCCGAGTCGGCGCCGCCGCCCAGGCTCATGTTCGCCACGGCCGGCTTCACGGCGTTGCGCGTCACCCAGTCGATGCCCGCGACGACCTGCGCGGTCGTGCCGGAGCCGGAGTTGTTGAGCACGCGGACGCCGACGACCTTGGCCTTCTTGGCCACACCGTAGGAGCCGCCCGCGACCGTGCCGGCGACGTGGGTGCCGTGGCCGTGGCCGTCCTGGGCGGTGTTGTCGTTGTCGATGGCGTCGTAGCCGTACGAGGCACGGCCGCCGAAGTCGCTGTGGGTGATGCGGACGCCGGTGTCGATGACGTAGACGTTGACGCCCTCGCCGGCCTTGTCCGGGTAGGTGTAGCTCTGGTTCAGCGGCAGGGTCTTCTGATCGATCCGGTCCAGGCCCCAGGAGGGCGGGTTGGGCTGGGTCGCGGAGATCGTGAACGTACGGTTCTGGGTGACCGAGACGACCGCCGGGTCAGCGGCGAATCGTTCCGCCTCGGCCGCCGTGGCCTCGATCTCGTAGCCGTTGAGCGCCGACTTGTACGTGCGCTCGATCTGCGCGCCGTACTCCTTGGCGAGCGCCTTGCCCTGCGCGGAGTCCGACTTCGCGGCGTCCTTGTCGAGCGTGACGATGTAGCTGTTCGCTATCGCTCCCGGTGCGCCGGCGTTCTCGATCTTGCCGACGGGAGCCGCGCCTGCGTGGGGAGCGGAGACGACGCCCAGGGCGAGGGCCGCCACGGCCATCGCGCCTATGCCTGCCAGTCTTCGCCGTGCGGGACGCTTCGGTGCCATCTGAGGGATCCTCCTCGTGGATGGTGCACTGGTGGGGGGGTGGTGCGGGGGGTGCGTGGAGCGGGCGTTCCGGAGCCGGTCATGCGCAGACCGGACCTCGTCGTGCGTAACAGCCATGCGCATGCCAAACCGCGGTGATCCGCTGTCGGTGGGTAGCCGCCGGATCGCTGAGCGAAAGGTTGGCTGATCCATAGGAATCCCACAAGAGTCCTGCACTGCCGCAACAGAAGTGTCATACGGCCGACATGACACATCGCCGGCACGGAGCACCGCGCGGCGCGATTAGCTTGTGCTCATGACTTCCCTGCCGGATTACGTCTGCCCGAAGGACGGCACGCGAGTGCCCGGCGGCACCCTCGCCTGGTGCTGCCCCGTCTGCGAAGGACCCCTCGACCTGGACTTCCATCCGACGCCCGGAGATCTGAAGACCCTGGGCGGACGGGTCAACTCCCTTTGGCGGTACGGGGCTTCGCTCCCGCTCGCAAACCCCTCGGTGAGCCTGGGCGAGGGCCGTACGCCGTTGGTCGCGCTGAACGAACGGGTTTCGGCCAAACTCGACTTCCTGATGCCGACGCTGTCCTTCAAGGACCGCGGCGCGGTGATGCTCGCCGAACTCGCCACGCGGCTCGGCCCCGAGCAGGTCATCGCGGACAGCAGCGGCAATGCGGGGCGTGCGGTGGCGGCCTACTGCGCACGCGGTCAACTGCCCTGCACCGTGTACGTTCCGGCCGGTACCGCGGCCAGGAAGCTCACCGCGATCCGGCAGTTCGGCGCGCAGGTGCAGGAGGTGCCCGGCGACCGGGAGGCGACGGCGGTCGCGGCCCGTGCGGCGGCGCAGGCACCCGGCACCTTCTACGCCTCGCATGTGCACAACCCGTACTTCCTGCACGGCACCAAGACGTATGTCTTCGAGATCTGGGAGGACCTCGGCGGACGGCTCCCCGACGCACTCGTCGTCCCCGTCGGCAACGGAACGCTGCTGCTCGGCGCGGCCCTCGCCCTGCGGGAACTGCACGCGGCCGGACTGATCGACCGGCTGCCCGCGCTGTACGCGGTGCAGGCGGAGGCGGTGGCGCCGCTGGCCCGTGCGTGGGCTTCGGGCGCGGCCGACCTCGGCGATCCGGCGCCGCTGCGGGACACGGCGGCGGCCGGCATCGCGATCCCGCGCCCGCCTCGTGCACGCCAGATCCTGTCCGCCGTACGGGAGTTCGGCGGCGGATTCCTCACGGTGGACGAGGCCGAGCTGGACGCGGCCCGCCGCGACCTGGCCCACCGCGGCCTCGCGGTGGAGCCGACGGCAGTGGCGTGCTGGGCGGCGGTACGGACGGGGGTGCTCGGTGTGCGGTCGGTGGTGGTGCCGCTGTGCGGGGCGGGGTGAGGGGTAGGCAGGAGCACCCGGACCCATGGTGAGCCCGCTCAGCCCGCGAGTGCGGTGCGGACGCGGGTCAGGCCCTCCGCCCGCCAGTGCGCACGGTCGGGCATCTGGTCCTCGCGGCGCCAGCGCCAAGCGGAGAACAAGGCCCAGTTGAGGGCACGGCACCTGCGTACCAGGTCGGGGTCGGCGCCCGGGTAATACGCGTCCACGGCCTCGGGCGCGTGCGCGAGGTCGAACTCCACGGGGCCGCGACAGCAGGTGGCCAGGTCCACGAAGAGCGGGCCCGAGCGCGTATGGAGGAGGTTGCCCGGATGGGGCTCGCCGTGCAGCAGCTGGTCGCGGTCCTTGTCGCTGCCGATCGAGGCGGCGAGCCCGGCGAGCGTGCCGGCGAGGAACTCCCGCTCGGTGTACAGCAGTTCGGGCGACCTCTCGGGATCGGTCACCACCCGCAGCCCGGCGTCGACGCGCTCCGTGAAGTGCGGTGCGTCCAGGGCGATGTGGCGCAGGGCGGCATGGTGGCGCAGGAGCGCGTCCGCGTAGGCAGCCGGCGGGATCTGCGGCCCCACGGACTCGTAGTGACGCCACAGCGAGACGGCGAAGGCACCCCGCACGTACACCCGCGCACCGGCCCGCGGCTCGAGTTCGCCCACAGGGGCGCCCACTTGGGCGAGCTGCCGCGCGACCTCCACCTCGTACGCGAAGTCCTCCCGCTGCCCCACCGGCCCGACCCGAGCGAGCACATCGCAGGGCAGCAGCCGCACGGCGATCCGGTCGGAGTCGTGGAGGACGACCGCGTCGTCCACGCCCAGCCCGAGCCCGGTGGCCGTCACCCGCGCCGCCTCGACCGCCTGCCCGAGCTCGCGCTCCTCCATACCGCTCCCTCCCTTGATCGGATGGTCACCGGTGACGGATCGGCGGCTACAGGTCACCGACGATGTTCACGGTGTTCCGCTCGGTGTCGACGAACGAGGCGTAGACCATGCCGATCTCCGGGATCTCCGTACGCCCGACCGCTACGTGACCTCCGGCCGCGGTGATCCTCAGGAGCGCCGCGTCGATGTCGTCCACCCGCAGGACGAGGCGGGGTTCGCGCAGGGCGTCGCCGCGGGCCGCGATCTCCCCGTTGATCGCCCCTGGGCGCACCTCGTTGGCGTACACCTCCTCCTGGCTCCACCCGAAGACCTCGCCGTAGAATCGCCAGGCCCGCTCGACGTCATCGGCGGGCAGCTGGAACCAGGTCACCCGGTTCGTCGGGATCTCGTTCATGACTTCTCCCTCGTGAACAGTCCGCCCCCTGCAGTCGACCCACCCTCCCTCACGCGGGACCGACAGGAGCGGGTTTCGACGTACGAGGAGCAGGTCGGCGTGATTCTTCCCAAAGTCAGGGACCCCCGGTTCACCACCGTCCGGCGCGGCGGGAGCCTCACCGACGAGGACCACCGGCTGCTCGCGCTGTGGGCGGCCGAGTGTGCGGAGCATGTGCTCGGGCTGTTCGAAGCCGAGGTGCCCGGGGACCCGCGTCCCCGTGCGGCGATCGCGGCCGCGCGGGCCTGGGTGCGGGGCGAGGTCAAAATGATGGAGGCGCGCGCCGCGGGCGGGCATGCGATGGGCGCGGCACGGGAGTTGCGCGGCGCCGCACGCCACGCCGCGTATGCCGCGGGGCAGGCCGCGTGTGTCGCGCATGTCGCCGCGCACGAGCTCGGCGCGGCCGCGTATGCGATCAAGGCGGTACGGGCCGCCGGCGGAGAGGAGGCCGGTCGGGAGGAATGCCGCCGGCAGCGGGAGCGACTGCCCGCGGCGATCCGTGAACTGGTCCTGGACGACCAGCGGTTGCGCAACGACATCTGCTGGTCGGTGTTCGAGGACTGAGACACGGCGGGCCCGGCCGGCGATCCGAAGTGGCCGACCCGCCTCGACCGGGCGCCCCGCCTCAGCTGCGCGCCGAGTCCTTGACGGTGCAGGTGTCGGTGTTCGCCGGGCACCAGTGGGTGCGGCCGCCCACGAGATGCAGTTCGAGGTCGGCGTCGCCGAGGCCCTTGCGGTCGAGTGCGGTGCGCAGGGCGGCGGGAGCGGGCTGGGGCGGCAGGCCGAGGACGCCGATGACGATGATTCCGTTACGGGCCTCGACCGAGGCGATCTGCCACTTGCCAGTGGCGGCCCACGCCTCGGCGACCGGACGGGCTTCGGCGACGAGCGAGCGGTCGCGGGCCACGCTCACCGTACCCGTGGTGAGCGGCACGGCGATCAGGACCACCACGCCGAGGATGACGGCCAGGGTGCGGCCGCTGAACTCGCCGACGTGCAGCCCCGCTTCGGCGGCGGCGTCCCGTACCCCGTACACGAGGAAGACGATGGTGCCGGTGGCGACGATCGCGGCCACGTTGGTGGCGAAGAGCAGCGCCGACTCACTCGCGTCGTGGTAGCGGTGCGCGGTGATCAGCAGGCCGGTGACCACAAGCGGCGGTACGAGGGAGATCGCGATGGCGACGCCCGGCAGGGTGTCCGAGATGTCGGTGCGGACCAGGGCGAACGCCCCGACCGTACCGGTGGCCAGGGCCGCGAGCAGATCGATGAGGCGGGGGCTGATCCGGGAGGAGACCTGGCTGTTGGAGGCGAAGGCGTCGGGCGGCGAGACGATCCAGCCGAGCAGCATGCCGATCACGACGACGGCGCTCGCGCCCAGCAGGACGAGCAGCACGCTGCGCAGCACGTGGTCGCGGTCGGCGAGGACCAGCGCGAGGGCGCTGCCCAGGATCGGGGTCATCAGCGGGGCGACGATCATCGCGCCGATCACGGTGGCGGTGGAGTCGCCGATGACGCCCGCGCCGGCGATCACAGAGGCGAGCACGAGCAGCGCCCAGAAGCGGGTGGAGGACGGGCTGCGCAGGGAGGGCTCGATGAACAGCGCCTCGGTCATCCGCCGGGCCGCGTCCGCGTCGACTCGCGCCATGTCCAGGTATCTCCTTTCTGCTGTACGGGGTGATGCGGGTCCCGTCCGTACGAAGCGAGACGGGCCGGGCGGTGGTGGTCCGGGCGGGGACGGTCCGGGCGGGGACGGGCCGGGCGGGGTGACGGGCCGGGCGGGGTGACGGGCCGAACGGTGACGGGCCGTCGATCAGGGCGCGTTCGGCAGTACGGCCTGCTGGTCGCGCGACGGGACGAGCTGCGCGGCGACCAGGGCCACGACCACCGCGATCACGATGAGCGGCATCTGGTTGTGGGCGTCGCTGCCGAGCAGCAGCACCGTGAGGACGGAAGCGCTCAGGGGCAGCCCGGTGACGACCGCGCTCGCGGCCGCCATGCCGAGCGCGAGCCCCGGTGTGGTGCCGAGGCCCGGCAGCCCCGAGCAGGCGATGCCGATGGCGCCGCCGAGCAGGATCGCAGGGAAGATCGGGCCGCCGCGGAGGCTGCCGAGGCAGAGGCTCCAGGCGAGGCCCTTGCACAGGAACAGGACGAGCAGCGCCGCCACGGACCAGTTGTGCGGATCGGCGGCGAGCGCCCCGAGCGCCGACTGCCCGGAGAGCGCGGCCTCTTCCGGTGAGCGGTCCGTGAGCAGCGCGTACAGCGTGAGCAGGACTCCGGCACCGAAGGCGCACAGCACGATACGCAAGGCGGTCTGCTCGCCGAGCCAGCGCTCGACCACGTATCCGAGGCCGCGCAGATAGGCGACGGCCACGCCGATCAGGGCGGCGATCGGTACGCCCCACAGGAAGTCGCCCGCGTCGGGCGTCATGTCCGGCGGCACCTTCGGCAGGTGCAGTGCGCCGATCGAGAGACCGGTCCAGTCGCCGAACCCGGTGAAGACCAGCGCCCCGGTGGCACTGGCGATCAGGCAGGGAACGAGCAGCATGACGAGCGCCGCGCCGCCCATGCCCGCGCTCTCGACCACGAGGATGGCGGCGATGATGGGGCCGCCGAAGATGCTGGAGATGGCGGCGGTCGAGCCCGCCGTGGCGAGCAGCATGGGAGCCTTGGCGGCCACGGGGCCCTGCCCGGCCTGCTGCTTCATTCCCCGTACGGCGAGCAGCGCGAGGCCGCCGCCGATCGCCATCAGGGGCGCCTCGGGGCCGAGGACGACACCGAGCGGCAGGGCGGCGAGCGCGGCGAGGACGACGCTGGGCAGGTCGAGCGGGCCGATCGGCGCACCGCCCAGACCGTGGACGGGAACGTGGCCGCCGTGGCCGCGCATGCGCGTGATGATCGGCGCGAGGATCAGACCGGCGAGCAGCAGCGTCGGCAGCGCCCACCACCAGGGGGCACGGTCGTAGCCGAGCTCCTCGGGGAGCTTCTCCCAGACCAGGTGCTGCAGTTCGTGCTCGGCGGTCAGGAAGAGAAAGCAGGCGAGAGCGACCGGGATGCCGATCAGGGCGCAGAGCAGCAGCAGCCGGAGGTAACCCGGGCTGAGCAGGGTGCTGCGCAGCAAGGCCGCGCCCTTCTCGGTCGAAGGGCTCTGCTCCGAGGTGCTGCTGTCCACGTCGTCACTCCCCTGATCGGACAACGGCCGCCGGTGATCGGACATCGGCCGTCGGCAGGAGGCAGCCGGTCATCAGGACCCGGCTGCCGGAAACGGGCTGTCAGGCCAGGAACTTCTCCTTGGCCTTGGCGAACTCCTCCTCGGTCAGCGCACCGCTCTCCTTGAGCTGCGCCAGCTTGGCGAGTTCGTCGGTCTTGGAGGGGCCGGACCCGGGCGTGCCCGCCGCCTCGCGTACGTAGTCTTTGAAGGCCGCTTCCGCCTTCTTGGCCTGGGCGATGTCCCGCTCCCCCATCGAGCGGCCGCGGACGATCACGTAGACGAAGACACCGAGGAACGGCAGCAGGATCGTGAAGATCAGCCAGCCTGCCTTGCCCCAGCCGCTGAGGCCGTCGTCCCGCAGGACGTCTCCGATGATCTTGAAGAGCAGGAAGAACCAGAGGACCCAGAAGAACAGCAGGAGCATGGTCCAGAACAGGTTCAGGAGCGGGTAGTCGGCGGCGATGGTCATGGTGTCTTCTCCTTGTGGGGGGACGGACCGTCGGTGGACGGACTGTCGATGGACGGACTGTCGATGGACGGTTCGTTGGAGGGCGGGCCGGCCAGGAACTCCACGACGGCCAGCGCGAGAAGGAGCACCAGCGCGAGGCCGGTGACGACCCAGAACGTGGGGTAGCTCCACAGGACGTAGGTGACGAGCGCGGCCGCGATCAGGACCCAGGCGATCCACTTGCGGTGCCCGGCGACCCAGGGCCCGACGGGTCCGAGGTTCATCCCCGCGCGGTCGGCGACACCGCGTACGGCGCCGATGCCCGAGGACCACAGATTCCGTACGAGCAGGGCCCGGCGGCCCCGTCCGGTGAGCCAGGCCGCGAGCGCGACGACGACACCGAGCGCGATGACCATCCGTACGGTCGTGCGCAGGAAATGGACCAAGGCGTCGTACACCGCACCGGCCGCCGGCTGCGAGACGCCCGCCGGCAGGGCGTCCAGATAGACGGGCCGGAAGACGGTGAGCGCGGCGCCGAGCAGGGCGACCGCGACGGCCACGCACAGCGCGGCGGTGATCACGGCGCGGCGGCGGTTGCGGGCGAGCAGCACCCCGGCGGCGACGAGAAGCAGGGCCAGGACGGGCAGCCAGTTGCCGACGAGCTGAAGGAGCCGGAAGCCGGTACGGGCCTTGGTGAGCTGCTCGGACTCGGCGACGGGGAAGGAGGTGTGCACCTCGGGGATCTTCTCGGCGAGGGTGAGCCCGGAGTCCACGAGCTCCGTCTTCACCAGCTCGACCACGGGCGCGAGGTCGAGGGTGACCTGGTCGCCGTCGAGTTTCACCGCGCCGCCGCCGTCGCCCGTGAGGGCCTTGTTCACGGCGGCGTGCGCCTTGCGGTTGACGGCGGTCCACAGCGTCTCGAAGGCGTCGGAGGCGACCACGTCCTGCGCCTTGTCGTCCACGAAGCTGCGGACGGCGCCGTCGAGGGAGTCGCCGAGCCTGCCGAGGGCCTTCTCCAGGAGCGGCCGCTCGTCGCTCGCCGCCGAGGAGAGCAGGTCCTTCAGGTCGATGTGGTCCATCACCGCATCGGTGACCCGGGCCGCGACGGCGTCCTGCACGGCGGGGTCGGAGGCGAGCGGCTGCACGGTGGCGACATAGCGGTCGGTGTCGCCGACGACACCGGAGGCCCAGGCGGCCACCACGCCCAGCGGCGCGAGCACACAGCCCAGGACGATGAGCACGGCTCCGAGCGCCGAGCGGCCCCGGCGGCGCGGCCGCCCCGCGGGCCGGCCGGACTCCAGCTCGGCCACGCGGGCACGCAGTCGTTCGAGCTCCTGCGTCTCGCCCGAAGCCTGCCTTCCCACGTCGTCCGGCACGCCGGCCACCTCCAGGTTCCGTGACGCTCAGCGAAACCCGGGGGTGGGGCGGCGGCGATCGGCGCGCGGCCGAACGGGTGAACGCGGAACGGGCGGCCCGGCCCCCGATGACGGGGCAGGGCCGCCCGCAGCGCCGGGTTACAGCGCCGGGTACGCGTTCTTCAGGAGCTCCTGGAACTGGGCCGGGAACCAGTGCCCGGCAAGCGGTGAGTCGGGCAGTGCACCGGACATGTGGTTGTTGTTGCGCGGGTTGCCCTCGTACGTCGGGTCGCACATGCGGTCGAAGCCCTTGCCCTCGTCGTTGTCGATCGGGCGGCTCGCACCGTCGGACTCACCCGGCGGCTTGATCCACACGTAGGCGTCGATGCCGGGCTCCGGGTTGGCCTGCGGACGCTCGCCGAGGCCGGCGCCGGACTGGTTGCACCAGTTGCCGAGGTGGATACGGCGGTCGTAGCGCCCGCCGTCCACGTAGGTGTCGACCGAGGTCTGCGCACCCGGACCGGTGGGCCGGTTCGGACCGCCCCAGCCGTTGCGCGAGGTGTCGATCAGCATGCCGAGGTTCGGGTCGAAGCCGAGCGAGACCAGCTTGGCGCGCATGCCCTGCGCGTACGACAGTTCGTCGGTGTACTGGTTCCAGTCGACCCACTTGGACTGGCGCACCGAGACGCCGTTGACCGAGTCCCCGATCTTGAAGTGGTCCTCCTTGAGTGCGCTGTAGTTGGCCGTGTTCACGATGAAGCCGTGGACGTCGGACAGCTGGGCGCCGTTGCTGGTCGCGGTGGTCTTGAACAGCTCGGCGGAGGGGCCGAAGTTGCTGTCCCAGCCGAGCCAGCCGTGGTGGCCGGCGTCGATGTAGTTGTAGACGTTGGGGATGGCGCCGAGCTTGTCGAGGGCGTAGCCGACGCCCTTCTGGTAGTTGCCGTTCTCCTTCATCACGTCGCAGTTGGGGGTCGCGGTCGGGCGCGGCGTGACGTTGGTGACGAGGTTGGGCAGTGAGTCGATCTCGATGGTGGTGACGATGCGCAGGCCCGCGTACTTCGCGTCGCCGAGGGTCGCGGCGATCGGGTCGATGTACTGGGTCTTGTACTTGTCGATCTCGGTCGGGCCGAGCTCACCGTTGGAGGCGAGGGCCGCGCAGTCGCGGCCGGGCAGGTTGTAGACGACGAACTGGACGGTCAGCTCGCCCGAGCCCTTCTGCTCAAGTGCCTTGTCCAGGTGGTCGCGCAGACTCATCCCGCCGTTCACGCCGTTGATCGCGGCGATGCGGTCGAGCCAGACGGCGGTGGGCTGGTTCGCTATCGCGGTGCCGCCCGGTTCGGCGGCGGCCTTCGCCGACCACTCCGGATTCACGTACATCTTGGCGCCTGCGTACGGATTGTCGACGCGCTCACCGGGTCCCGGCGGATCGGTGGGCGGATCGGTGGGACCGCCGGTGTCCTCGTTGCAGGTGACGCCGTTCAGCTTGAACGTCGCGGGCACGGCGTTCGTCCCGCTGTAGGTGGCGTTGAATCCGAAGGAGGTGGAGCCGCCGGTGGGCAGCGAGCCGTTGTAGCTCATGTTCTTGGCGGTGACGGCGGCGCCGGACTGGGTGAGCTCGGCGTTCCAGCCGCTGCTGATCTTCTGGTTGCCGGCGTAGGACCAGGTGAGGTTCCAACTGCTCACCGCGGCGCCGTTGTTGGTGACGGTCACGGCCGAGGTGAAGCCGGAGTCCCACTGGTTCTGCACCTTGTAGTCCACGGTGCAGGCGGGGGCGGCCGCGGCGGCGGGTGCGCCGGAGGGCAGGGCGAGTGCGGTGCCGGCGCAGGCGGCGCCGGTCAGGGTGAGGGCCGCGAGTAACGCGACACCGGATCTGTTTCCGGTACGGCTCATGGTGTGGGGGTGTCCCTTCTTCGTAAGGCGATGGGTGCGGGTTCGTGCGGGGTGATCGGTGTGCGTGGTGCTCAACGGCCGAGGGACCGCTCAGCCGTTCAGGGCGCGCAGACGGTCGCGCAGCCCGGTCCCGTACGCCGTCGGCGTACCGTCGTACGAGCTGATGAGGGCCGGTCCCGAGGAGCAGTTCCACGTGTTCCAGGTCCAGCCGAGGTAGGACAGGGCGCGGTCGTCGAACCAGTTCATGACCCTGTCGGTGAAGCCGTGGGCGCAGGTGTTCTCGCCGATCTCGCCCGCGACGAGCGGCACTTCGGCGGCCACGGGTGCGAGCGTGGAGTCCCAGCACGCCTCGTTCGCACAGGTGTTGAAGTTGTAGACATGCCAGGCCGCGGCCAGATTTCCGGCCGGGTCCACGGGTTTGTGGGCGAGCCACTGGCCGAGGTCGTTGGAGTAGGCAAGGCCGCCCGCGAGGATCACGTTGCGCGCCCCGGTGGCCCGTACGGCGTCCACCAGGTCCTGCATTCCGGCCACTTCGTAGCCGATGCCGGGGCACGTGCCGCCGTCCTTCCAGCAGGCCCAGGCCTGCTGGAGGGTGGGGGTGGCGCGGTCCGGATACGGCTCGTTGAAGAGGTCGAAGACGACCGTCCGGTCGTCCTTGTACGCGGTCGCCACCGAGGTCCAGAACGCCGGCGCGTACTGCGCGTCGGGCATGGGTTTCTGGCAGCTGGCGTGCACATCGGAGCAGCCGGCGCTGTTGCCCGTGTACTGGCCGTACGACCAGTGCATTTCCAGGATCGGTGTCATTCCGTGGGTTTTGACGCGCGTGACCAATTCCTTGATCGCATCGCGGTAATGCGCGCCGCCGTACTCGGGTTTGATGTTGTCCAGACCCAGCCAGCACTCCTCATTGAGCGGAATCCGGACAGCATTGGCCTTCCAGTCGGCGATCGCCTTCACGGAGGCGTCGTCGACCGGACCGTCGAAGATCCCATATCCCTGGACGCACATGAACTCGGCGCCCGAACGGTTCACGCCGAGAATGCGGCGGGTCGCGCCGGCTGCGTCGACGAGCTTGTTTCCGGACACTTCGAGCGCCGGCGGGTGGCCGGCCGGCGGATCCGGTGGATCGGTCGGGCCGCCGGAGTCCTCGTTGCAGGTCGCGCCGTTCAGCTGGAACGCGGAGGGTACGGGGTTGGTGCCGGACCACGAGCCGATGAAACCGGCCGAGACGCTCGCGCCCGTCGCCAGCGAGCCGTTCCACGCCTCGTTGGCGGCCGTGACGGACGTACCGGTCTGCGTCCACTTCGCGGACCAGCCCTGGGTCACCTTCTGACCGGCAGCGAAGTCGAACTTCAGGTCCCAACTGCTGGTCGCAGGACCGTTGTTGGTGATCTTCACCGCGCCCTGGAAGCCGTCGCCCCACTGCGAGGTGACGGAGTACTCGACCGTGCAGACAGGAGCGGCGGCCGCCGACACGGAGGGTGTCAGCGGGACGAGCGTGGCCGCCGTGACGGCGGCCGCGAGCAGGAGTTTCGAGCCGTGCGGGGGGTGTCGCATGAGCGACTCCTTGCAGCTCGGACGCGGTCGGCACGGTGCGCGAACGGTGCGTGCACGGTGCCGGTGCGTCGACTGATGGAATCGCTCCCACTGGTTGCTGGTGGACTGTAGAGAAGGAATTGCCATCAAGCAACAGAGGCATTGCCATTTCTCACTGTCGAAATTATTCGACTCTTCACGCCCCTTGACCCTCAATTCCCCCTTCCCCACTATGGGAGCGCTCCCACTGGTTCACAGGTTGGCGCCGCCCAAGTCCCCGCCGGCGTCGCCGACACCCCCCGCTTCCTGAGCCGCAAGGAGGAACCAGGGCATGCGCAGAAGAAAACCGGCCAGACGGTTATGGACCGCCGCCACGGCCGCACTCGCGCTCCCGCTCGCCACCCTCGTCACGCTGCCGACCACCGCTGAAGCAGCGGCGGTTGCGTGCAGCGTCGACTACAAGACCAATGACTGGGGCTCCGGCTTCACGGCCGATCTGACGATCACCAACCGCGGTACGGAGGCGATCGACGGCTGGACCCTCACCTACGCGTACACCGGTGACCAGAAGCTCGCGGGCGGCTGGAACGGCACCTGGTCGCAGTCCGGCAAGAACATCACCGTGAAGGACGCCGGGTACAACGCGAAGATCGCGGCCGGCGCCGCCACGTCCACCGGCGCGCAGTTCGCCTACAGCGGCGCGAACGCGGCGCCCACGAGCTTCGCGATCAACGGCACTCCCTGTACGGGCGCCCATCAGCCCCCGGTCACGGTGCTCACCAGCCCGAAGGCCGGCGCGGTCTACTCGGCCGGTGACCCCGTGCCGATGGCCGCCACCGCGGCGGCCGCCGACGGGGCCACCGTGAGCAAGGTCGAGTTCTACGACGACACCACGCTGCTCGGCACGGACACCACCGCGCCGTTCGAGCTCGCCGCGGGCAACCTCGCGGCCGGTACGCACTCCCTGTACGCGAAGGCGTACGACAGCATGGGCGCGTCCGGCGAGTCTGCGCCCGTCGGCATCACGGTCGCGGCGGGTCCCGCCCTGGTCGCCACGCCGTCCCAACTCGCCGTCCAGCAGGGCAAGTCGGGCACCTTCGACGTCAAGCTGTCCACGCAGCCCACGGCGAACGTGACGGTCTCCACCGCCCGCACCGCCGGCAACACGGGCCTGTCCGTGTCCTCCGGGGCGAGCCTGACCTTCACCCCGTCGAACTGGAGCACGGCCCAGAAGGTGACGGTGGCCGCCGACTCCTCGGGCACCGGCGCCGCGACCTTCACGGCCACCGCGCCCGGGCATGCGAAGGCCGAGGTCACGGTCACCCAGCTGGCCGGCTCCTCGACGTACGACGCCCGCTTCCTGGATCTCTACGGGAAGATCACCAACCCGGCGAACGGCTACTTCTCGCCCGAGGGCATCCCGTACCACTCGGTCGAGACCCTGATCGTCGAAGCCCCGGACCACGGCCACGAGACGACCTCCGAGGCGTACTCGTATCTGCTGTGGCTGCAGGCCATGTACGGCAAGGTCACCGGCGACTGGACCAAGTTCAACGGGGCCTGGGAGATCATGGAGAAGTACATGATCCCCACGCACGCGGACCAGCCGACGAACGCCTCCTACAACGCGTCCAAGCCGGCCACGTACGCCCCCGAGCACGATCTGCCGTCCCAGTACCCGGCGAAGCTCGACCCGTCGGTGTCCGTGGGCAGCGATCCGATCGCGGGTGAGCTGAAGAGCGCGTACGGCACCGACGACATCTACGGCATGCACTGGCTGCAGGACGTGGACAACGTCTACGGGTACGGCAACGAGCCCGGCAAGTGCGAGGCGGGACCGACCGCCACCGGGCCCTCGTACATCAACACCTTCCAGCGCGGTGCGCAGGAGTCGGTGTGGGAGACCATCCCGCAGCCGACCTGCGACGCCTTCAAGTACGGCGGGAAGAACGGGTACTTGGACCTGTTCACCGGCGACTCCTCGTACGCCAAGCAGTGGAAGTTCACCAACGCGCCGGATGCCGACGCGCGGGCCGTGCAGGCCGCGTACTGGGCCGACATCTGGGCCGAGCAGCAGGGCAAGGGCTCCGCGGTCTCGGCGACCGTCGGCAAGGCCGCCAAGATGGGCGACTACCTGCGGTACTCGATGTACGACAAGTACTTCAAGAAGGTGGGCAACTGCACCTCGCCCAGCTGCCCGGCCGGCACCGGCAAGGACTCCTCGCACTACCTGATGTCCTGGTACTACGCGTGGGGCGGCGCCGTCGACACCTCGGCGGGCTGGTCCTGGCGTATCGGCTCCAGCCACGCACACGGCGGCTACCAGAACCCGCTCGCCGCGTACGCGCTCTCCTCGTACGCCGACCTCAAGCCCAAGTCGGCGACAGGGCAGGCGGACTGGGCCAAGTCGCTCGACCGGCAGATGGAGTTCTACCGCTGGCTGCAGTCGGACGAAGGCGCCATCGCCGGCGGCGCGACCAACAGCTGGGGCGGCGCCTACGGTGCGGCGCCGGCCGGTACACCGACCTTCTACGGCATGTACTACGACGAGAAGCCGGTCTACCACGACCCGCCGTCGAACCAGTGGTTCGGGTTCCAGGCGTGGTCGATGGAGCGGGTCGCCGAGTACTACCAGCAGACGGGCGACGCCGAGGCGAAGGCCGTGCTCGACAAGTGGGTCGACTGGGCCCTGTCGGAGACGACCGTGAACCCCGACGGCACGTTCCGGATCCCCGCCACACTCCAGTGGTCGGGCAAGCCGGACACGTGGAACGCCGCAAGTCCCGGTGCCAACGCCGGACTTCATGTCTCGGTGGCCGACTACACCAACGACGTCGGTGTGGCGGCCGCGTACGCCAAGACCCTGACGTACTACGCCGACCGGTCCGGTGACGCGGAGGCGAAGACCACGGCGAAGGCGCTCCTCGACGGCATGTGGGAGCACCACCAGGACTCGCTCGGAGTCGCGGTGCCCGAGACGCGCACCGACTACAGCCGGTTCGACGACGCCGTGTACGTGCCGAGCACCTTCACCGGCACCATGCCGAACGGCGACACGATCGACTCCTCGTCGACCTTCCTGTCGCTGCGCTCCTTCTACAAGGACGACCCCAACTGGTCGAAGATCGAGACCTACTTGGCGGGCGGCGCGGCACCGACGTTCACGTACCACCGGTTCTGGGCCCAGGCGGACATCGCACTCGCCATGGGGTCCTATGCGGAGCTGCTCGAATAACGCCCCGCGGCAAGCGGCTCCGTGCATGACGGGCCGGGCGGGCCTCCTCCCCGAGGTCCGCCCGGCCCGCTCCCCTGTGCGCCACCCCTTTCCCCGACCCTAGGAACCCCCATGCCCAGACTGGGAAGATCCCGGCGTCCCCGCCTGCTCGTCGCGGCCGTACTCGCCCTGGCGGCAGGGCTGTTGACGAGTACGGAAGCCTCAAGCGCCCCCACCCCCGCCCCCGCCCCGCGTATCGCCGCAGACTCCTCCACCTGGACCAACGCCCGTATCGACGGCGGCGGCTTCGTGCCCGGCATCGTGTTCAACCGCAGCGAGAAGAACCTGGCCTACGCCCGTACGGACATCGGCGGCGCCTACCGCTGGGAGCAGAGCACCAAGTCCTGGATCCCGTTGCTCGACGCGGTCGGCTGGGACGACTGGGGCCACACCGGTGTCGCCTCGATCGCGACCGACGCCGTGGATCCGGACCGGGTGTACGCGGCGGTCGGCACGTACACCAATGACTGGGATCCCGGCATGGGCGCGATCCTGCGCTCGGCCGACCGCGGGGCCACCTGGAAGAAGACGGACCTGCCGTTCAAGGTCGGCGGCAACATGCCGGGCCGCGGCATGGGCGAGCGGCTCGCGATCGACCCGCACGACAACGACGTGCTCTACTTCGGCGCCCCGAGCGGCAAGGGCCTGTGGCGCTCCACAGACGCGGGCGTGACGTGGTCCGAGGTCACGGCATTCCCCAACCCGGGTACGTACGCGCCCGACCCTTCCGACACCTCCGGCTACAACTCGGATCTCCTGGGCGTCACCTGGGTGACCTTCGACGAGTCGACGGGCTCCGGCTCCGGCCGTACGCAGACCCTCTACGCGGGCGTCGCCGACAAGGAGAACGCGGTCTACCGCTCCACCGACGCCGGTGCCACCTGGCAGCGGCTGCCCGGCCAGCCCACCGGCTACCTGCCGCACAAGAGCGTCCTCGACGCCGCGAACGGCCATCTGTACCTGGCGTACAGCGACAAGGGCGGCCCGTACGACGGCGGCAAGGGACAGGTGTGGCGGTACTCCACCAAGACCGGCGAGTGGAAGGACATCAGCCCGGTCGCCGAGGCGGACGCGTACTACGGGTTCAGCGGTCTCACCCTCGACCGGCAGAAGCCCGGCACCGTCATGGTCACCGGATACAGCTCCTGGTGGCCCGACACCATGATCTTCCGCTCCACGGACAGCGGCACCACCTGGACGAAGGCCTGGGACTACGGCCCGGACGCGAACCGCGTGAACCGCTACACCATCGACGTCTCCTCCTCGCCCTGGCTGACCTGGGGCGGCAGCCCCGCGCCGCCCGAGCAGACGCCGAAGCTCGGCTGGATGACGGAGGCCCTGGAGATCGACCCGTTCGACTCGGACCGGATGATGTACGGGACGGGCGCGACGATCTACGGCACCGAGGACCTCGGCAAGTGGGACACGGGCGGCACCTTCTCGATCCGCCCCATGGTCAAGGGACTTGAGGAGACTGCAGTCAACGACCTGGCCTCTCCCCCGTCGGGCGCCCCGCTCCTGAGCGCGCTCGGCGACCTCGGCGGCTTCCGTCATACGGATCTGTCGACGGTGCCCCCGATGCTGTTCACCTCACCCACCTTCACCACCCTGGACTTCGCGGAGACGAAACCGGATGTGGTGGCACGCGCGGGCAACGTCGAGTCGGGCGCACATGTCGCGCTCTCCGGCGACAACGGCGCGACCTGGCGGGCGGCGGGCGCCGAGCCCTCGGGCGTGACGGGCGGCGGCACGGTCGCGGTGTCCGCGGACGGCGCCCGCTTCGTGTGGAGCCCGGACGGTGCCGGTGTGCAGACGGGCACGGGCGGGGCGTGGACCGCCTCGGCCGGGGTGCCGGCGGGTGCGGTGGTCGAGTCCGACCGTGTGGACGCCTCCACCTTCTACGCCTTCAAGTCCGGTGTCTTCCATACGAGTTCGGACGGCGGCGCGACCTTCACCGCGAAGGCCTCCTCCGGTCTGCCCACCGACGGCAACGTCCGCTTCAAGGCCGTGCCCGGCGCCAAGGGCGACATCTGGCTGGCGGGCGGCTCGACGAAGGGCCCGTACGGGCTGTGGCACTCGACGGACGGCGGCGCGAGCTTCACCCGGCTCGCGGGCGTCGAGCAGGCGGACACGATCGGGTTCGGCAAGGCGGCGCCCGGCACCACGTATCCGGCGCTCTACACCAGCGCGAAGATCGGCGGGGTCCGCGGCATCTTCCGCTCGACCGACGCCGGGGCGTCCTGGACCCGTATCAACGACGATGCGCACCAGTGGGGTTGGACGGGCGCGGCGATCACCGGTGATCCGCGGGTGTACGGCCGCGTGTACGTGTCGACGAACGGGCGCGGCATCATCGTCGGCGACACGGCGGACTCCCCTCCCCCGGGCGGGGAGGAACCGGGCACGTGCGCGGTGACGTACAAGGTGACCAACCAGTGGTCCGGCGGCTTCCAGGCCGACGTGACCGTGCGGAACACGGGCACGGCGGCCTGGGACGGCTGGACGCTCGGCTGGTCGTTCCCCGACGGGCAGAAGGTCGCCCAGGCGTGGAACGCGCAGGTCACGCAGTCGGGCGCCGCGGTCACCGCGAAGGACGCCGGCTGGAACGGGCGGATCGCCCCGGGTGCGAGTGCCGCGTTCGGCTTCACGGGGAGCTGGACGTCGGCGAACGGGAAGCCGGCGGAGTTCACGGTCGCCGGAAAGAAGTGCACCACCGGCTGACCGTCAACTCCCTTGTTCTCACGGCGTCGTGATCACCGGTCGCGGCGCCGTGGCCATCCTGTCGCCGAGGAAGAAGCTCGGGTGCGGGGGCTGGTTGTAGGCCGTGTTCTGCCAGGCGAGGCCCGTGCGGTACATCGTGTCGTGCAGGAGCGTCGTGATGCGGGTGCCCGTCTCGTACGGGGTCGCGTAGATGCGCAGCGCCCTGTTGTCGCTCGTCGGCCAGACGACCTCCTCGCGCCAGTCGCCGAGGAGGTCGCCCGACAGGGAAGGGGTGGCCTTCGTAGAGTTGTTGGAGTGGACGCCCGCGCCCGTCAGGAGACGGGTGTCGCCGGAGGTGCCGTACTTGTCGATACGGGTGCCGTCGAGGAGTTCACGGGTGGTGTCGCCGTCCCACCAGGACAGGAAGTTGGTGGAGGACGGCTTGCGGGAGCCGACGACCGTGCCCTTGGGGTTGCGGATGCCGGACTCGGCCGATGACCAGGACTCGGCGCCCGCGCTGCCGGCCCAGATGTCGCCGGAGACCCCGCGGCCGTTGTCGCCGTTGGCGGGCGTCGACCACAGGATCGTGCCCGTCCTCGCGTCGGCCATCCACGAGGAGGGCTTGGAGCTGTCCTCGGAGACCTTGAACTCCTCCAGACCCGCGCGCGACGGGTCCAGATCGCCCACGTGCATCGCGTCGCCGTGCCCGTTCTTCGTGGTCCACAGGCCCGCCCCGTTGTCGTCCACGGTCATCGCCCCGTAGACGATCTCGTCCCTGCCGTCGCCGTCGACGTCCGCAACGGACAGCTGGTGGTTGCCCTGGCCGTCGTATCCCTTGCCCGTGTTCGTCGAGGAGTTGGTGTCGAAGGTCCAGCGCCGGGTGAACCTGCCGTCGCGCCAGTCCCAGGCGGCGATGACGCTGCGTGTGTAGTAGCCGCGCGCCATGATCAGGGACGGGCGGGCGCCGTCGAGATAGGCCGTGCCGGCCAGGAAGCGGTCCACACGGTTGCCGTACGAGTCGCCCCAGGACGAGACCGTGCCGCGCGCGGGCACATAGTCGACGGTGCCCATCGCGGCGCCGGTCTGTCCGTTGAACATGGTCAGGTACTCGGGACCGGAGAGGATGTAGCCGGATGAATTGCGGTGATCCGCGGCCGAGTTGCCGATGACCGTGCCCCGGCCGTCCTTCGTGCCGTCCGCCGTCTTCAGGGCGACCTCGGCCTTGCCGTCACCGTCGTAGTCGTACACCTGGAACTGGGTGTAGTGCGCCCCCGAGCGGATGTTGCGGCCGAGGTCGATCCGCCACATGCGGGTGCCGTCGAGCCTCACCGCGTCCACGATCGTGTTGCCGGTGTAGCCGGACTGCGAGTTGTCCTTGGCGTTCGTGGGCTGCCACTTGAGCACGAACTCGAGGACGCCGTCGCCGTCGAGGTCTCCCACGGACGCGTCGTTGGCCTCGTAGGTGTAGGCGACGCCGTCGGGCGTGGAGCCGCCGGCGGGCGGGGTCAGGGGGACGTCCTTGTAGCCGGTGCGGAACTGCAGGGCGTGCGGTGAGTCCGCCTGCTCGGCGCCGTTCACGACGGCGCGGACCGTGTAGTCGGCGTGGGCGGGCGCGCCGGCGTGGAAGTAGTTCGTGGAGCCGGTGACGGGTGCGGAGTTGACCTTCGTACCGGCGCGGTAGACGTTGAAGGACACGCTGTCCGGGTCGGTGCCGAGCCACCGCCAGCTGACCAGGTTGCCGGTGCCGGTGTGCACGCTGACCAGGCCGCGGTCGAGCTTCTCGGCCTGGCGTGCAGTGGCGGCCTCGGCGTCCTCGCCGGGCAGGAAGGCGATCCCGGTGACGGCGAGGACGGCGGCCGCAGCGGTCGCGAGGGGGCGGTGGCGTCTGCGGTGAGAACGGGGGCGGGGGTGAGTGCGGGGCATGCGGGCTCCTGGGGGGGGGATGGGAACGGACCTGCACTGTCGTTCCGTCAGTTGCCGCTGTTCGACGTGGAGTTGCCGCCCCGAGGGCAGGAGTTGCCGAGCCAAAAGGCATCAGTTGCCGAGCCCAAGGCAGGAGATGCCGCGCCCCCTATATATAAGGAACACCTCAGGGGCTGTATCGACCCCCTCCCCCGATACAGCCCCTGAGCGCCCCCGGGGAGGCCAGGTGTCCCCGGGACCGTTCCGTCTCCCCTACTCCACGTCGAGCCGGCCGGTGCGGGCCACCTCTCCGTACCAGCGGGCGCTGGACTTGGGCGTACGGGTCTGGGTCTCGTAGTCCACGTACACGGCGCCGAAGCGCTTGCTGTAGCCGTAGGACCACTCGAAGTTGTCCAGGAGGGACCACAGGAAGTAGCCGCGCACGTCCGCTCCCGCGCGGATCGCGCGGTGCACGGCGGCGAGGTGGTCACGGACGTAGGCGATGCGCTCGGGGTCGTGGACCTGACCGGCGTCGTCGGGCTTGTCCTCGTAGGCGGCGCCGTTCTCGGTGACCATCAGCGGGAGGCCGGGGGCCTCCGCCGAGTAGCGCATCAGGAGGTCGTAGAGACCGGAGGCGTCGATCGGCCAGTCCATGGCGGTGAGTTCACCGGGCGCACGGTGGAAGGCCACACCGTCGGCGCCGGGCCACGGGGAGTAGTCGCTGACGCCGTGCCCGTCCTGACGGGGACCGTCGGTGTCCGTGGCCGCCGAGACGACGGTGGGTGTGTAGTAGTTGATGCCGAGTACGTCGAGCGGCTGGCGGATCCGCTGGAGGTCGCCGTCCTGTACGAAGGACCAGTCGGTGATCCGCGCGGTGTCGGCGAACAGGTCCTCGGGGTAACGCCCGTGCAGGATCGGATCGCTGAAGACACGGTTGGCCAGCGCGTCGATCCGGCGGGCCGCGTCCACGTCGGCGGGGTCGTCGCTCTTCGCCCGTACGACCGCGGGGTTGAGGGAGATCGCCAGGCGGGCGCGGGCCGGCAGGGCGGAGCGCAGCGCGCTCGCGGCGAGCCCGTGGCCGAGGTTGAGGTGGTGGGCGGCGCGCAGGGCGGCGAGATCGTCGGTGCGGCCGGGGGCGTGCACACCGGAGCCGTAGCCGAGGAAGGCGCTGCACCAGGGCTCGTTGAGGGTGGTCCACAGCTCCACGCGGTCGCCGAGCGCTTCGGCCACATGGCCCGCGTACTCGGCGAAGCGGAACGCGGTGTCGCGCTCCGGCCAGCCGCCCGCGTCCTCGAGCTCCTGCGGGAGGTCCCAGTGGTAGAGCGTGAGCAGCGGGGTGATGCCGTGCGAGAGCAGCTCGTCGGTGAGCGCGCGGTAGAAGTCGAGTCCGCGCTGGACGGCGGGCCCGCGTCCGGTGGGCTGGATACGGGACCAGCTGACCGAGAACCGGTAGGCCTTGACGCCGAGTTCGGCCATCATCGCCACGTCGTCGCGGAAGCGGTGGTAGTGGTCGACCGCTATGTCGCCGGTGTCGCCGGCGAGCACCTTGCCCGGGGTGTGGCTGAACGTGTCCCAGATGGAGGGGGTGCGGCCGTCCTTCTGGGCGGCTCCCTCGATCTGGTAGGCGGCGGTGGCGGTGCCCCAGAGGAACTCCGGCGGAAAGCTCAACGGCATGGGAGCGCTCCCAAATGATGTCGGTACGGGTGGAGGAGGGCGAGCGGGGAGAGCGGAGAGCAGCGAGAGCGGGATGCGCGGGCCCGGTCGGTGCCGGGCCCGCGGGACCGTCAGCTCTTGACCGCTCCGGCGGTGATGCCGCCCACCACGTGCTTGCCGAGGAAGGCGAAGACGAGCAGGAGCGGAACCGTGGAGATCAGCGCGCCGGTCAGCACGACGGACTGGTCGATGGTGTGGTTGCCCGCGCCGAGTCCGGCCAGGGCGACCTGGAGGGTCGGACTGCCTTGTGTGGTCAGGGCGATGAAGGGCCAGAAGAAGTCGTTCCAGGACTGCACGAAGACCAGCATCCCGAGCACCGCCATCGCGGGCCTGGCCACCGGGAAGACCACGTGCCAGATCACCCTCAGGCTGTTGGCCCCGTCCACGCGGGCCGCCTCGACGAGTTCGATGGGCAGCGCCTCGATGAGGAACTGCCGCATGAAGAACACCCCGAAGGCCGCCACCATGGAGGGCAGGATGACCGACTGCAGCTGGTCGAACCAGCCGAGCTCGGTGATGATCTGGTACAGCGGGATCACGCTGAGCTGCGGCGGGATCGTCATCGTCGCGACCACGAGGGCGAGCAGGACGCCCCGCCCGGTGAAGCGCAGTTTGGCGAAGGCGAAGCCGGCCAGGGTGGCGAACAGGACGGTGGACAGGCTCACCAGGCCTGCCACCACAGTGGTGTTGACCAGGGCGATGCCCATGTCGGCGTCGTTCCAGGCGCGCGTGAGGTTCGACATCAGCTCGTCGCCGAACCACAGCGGGGCGGGCGCCGACACCACGCGGGCGGTGTCGTTCGAGGCGGCCACCAGGTTCCAGTACAGCGGGAACAGGGAGACCAGCGCGGCCAGGACGAGGAAGACGTACGTCAGCGGTCCTGCGTGCTGCTGGCGTCCCGCGCCCTGCCGGAAGCGGAAACGGAAGCGGCCCTGCGGCGGTTCTGAAGCGGGCGCGGTGCGCTCGGCGGTCTCGGTGACTGCGGCCATGGATCAGCCCTCCAGCTTGCGGCGGTTGAGACGCTTGAACAGAACCTGTACGAGGCCGATGAGCAGCAGCAGCGCCAGCATCACCCAGGCGATGGCGGAGGCCTGGCCGAGTGCGCCGGTCACCCAGCCCTTCTCGTACATGAGGAGGCTGAGCGTCTGGTACTGGCCGCCGCTGCCTCCGCTGATGCCGATCGAGCCGCCGTACAGCATCGGTTCACCGAACAGCTGGGTGGAGCCGATCGTGGAGACCACGATGGTGAACAGGATCGTGGGGCGGATGGAGGGGATGGTCACCGAGATGAACTGGCGCCAGCGCGAGGCGCCGTCGATGGCCGCGGCCTCGTAGAGCTCGCCGGGGACCGCCTGCATCGCGGCCAGGTAGATCAGGGCGTTGTAGCCGGTCCAGCGCCAGATGACGATCGTCGAAATGGCGATCTGCGCGGGCCACTTGGAGGACTGCCAGTCCACGGGATCGAAACCGACCCAGCCGAGCGCGGAGTTGATCAGGCCGTAGTCGGCGTTGAAGAGCTGCGTGAAGACCAGCGTGGCGGCGGCGATCGAGGTCGCGTACGGGGCGAGCACGGCGACGCGGAAGAAGGCGCGGCCGCGGAGCTTGTAGTTGAGCAGATGGGCCAGGCCCAGGGCCATGAGCAGCTGCGGGACGGTGGAGATCACGCCGAGGGTGAAGGTGTTGCGCAGCGCGTTCCAGAAGAACTGGCTGTCCCACAGGCGTATGTAGTTGTCCAGGCCGCGCCATTCGCCCTCGCCGCCGAGCGAGATCTGGTGCAGCGAGAGCCAGCCCGTGTAGAGCAGCGGGAAGAGGCCGAAGGCGGCGAAGCAGAGGAAGAACGGGGCGACGAAGGCGTACGGGGTGGCCTTGAGGTCCCAGCGGTAGAGGCGGCTGCGCCAGCTCTGCTTCTCCGGCGGGCCTGCGGACGAGCGGACCGGCCGGCCTGCGGGGGCGGGCGGGATGGGCGGCGAGTCGTTCGCGGCCCGGGCGGAGGTGGCCACTCGGGGCGTCCTTCCGGTCGGGTGGGGGCGGTGGTTCATGGCGCCCCGGGTGCGCGGAGCGCGGGGTGCGGGATCCGGGGCAAGGCGGGAGCGGGTCGTACGGGCGACTGCCCCGCAGGCCGTACGGACGGCTGCCCGGCGGGGAGGCCTGCCGGGCAGCCGCGGCCGGTGCCGTACTACTGGTCGATCTTGTCCTCGACCAGCTTCTTCACGTTGTCCCAGGCCTTGGCCGGGTCGGTGCCCTGCTTCTCGATGTCGAGGATGCCGTTGTCGGTGAGGAAGGTCTTCACCTGGCCGTCATGGGCGCCGATCGGCGCGGAGGTGACGTCCTTGGCGATCGTCGTGTAGATCTGCCCGACCGGGGTGTCGCCGAAGTAGTCGACCTTGGTGTTCTGCACCTCGGTCGAGGACAGGGCGTCGGTGCGGGACGGGATGTTGCCGTTGACGCCGAAGACCTTGATCTGCTGCTCGGGCGCGGTCAGCCACGCGGCGAGCTTGGTGGCCTCGGCGACGTTCTTGCCGGCCTTGGGGACGCCCAGGAAGGAGCCGCCCCAGTTGCCGTTCTGCGGCGGGGCCGCGATGTCCCACTTGCCCTTGTTCGCCGGTCCGGCCTGCTCGGCGATGATGCCGGTCATCCAGGACGGGCAGGCGACGGTGGCGAACTTCGAGTTCTTGTACGCGGCGTTCCAGGTGCCCGCCTCGTCGAACTGCCGGAGACCGGCGGTGATCTTGGCGTCGACGGCGGAGACCGCGAGGTCCCAGGCCTTCTTCACACCGGGGCTGGTGTCGTAGACCAGCTTGCCGCTGTCGTCGGAGTACTGCTGGGGCTGGCTGGAGAGCACGGCGTTGAACAGGCCGCTGCCGGAGTCGTGGAAGAAGGTGTCCTTGGGCGCCTTCTTCTGGTACGTCTTGCCGGCCTCGACGAACTTCGCCCAGTCGCCGGCCCAGAGCTTGCCGACCTCTTCACGGTCGGTGGGCAGCCCGGCCGCCTTGAAGAGGTCCTTGTTGTAGCAGACGGCCATCGGGCCGATGTCGGTGCCGAGCGCGATGGTGGCCCCGTCCTTGGTGGTGGCCTGGCCCGTCTTCCACTCCGGGAAGCCGGCCACGTTCGCACCCTGGTCCTTGGACAGGTCGACCCACTTGTCGGCCATGGTCGGGCCGGTGGCCTCGGCTATGTAGCCCACCTCGATGGCCTGGACGTCGGCCACACCGCTGCCCTGGGACATCCGCAGCTTGAGGGCGTCCCAGTACTTCTGCCCGTCGGCGACGTTCGTCTCTTTGATCTTGATGTTGGGGTTGAGCTTCTCGTACTCGGCGTAGAGCTTCGCGCCGTTCTCGTTGTCGAAGCCGAAGGAGCCGAAGGTGCCGACCGTCAAAGTGATCTTCTTGCCGTCGGAGCCGCTGCCACCCCCGCTGTCGCCGTCGTTGTCGCTCGCGCTGCAGCCGGCGGCGGTCGCGACCACGGTGGCGGCGGCCGCGAAGGCCATCCACCGACGTGCCGTACGGGTACGTGCTCGCATTGCGTCCTCCTCGCCCTGACGTGTCTACCCCCCGGCCAACTCACCTTCCTGATTGGCGAGTTGGGGCGTGCGGCCCGGGCGGGGAACGTGCGGGATGTGTTTTGTCAGGTACCGTGGGAGCGCTCCCATCGGCGATGTGTTGAAGGTTCGCCGCTAGCGCAGCGAAGTGTCAAGGGCACGGACGGTGGGACTTTCCTCGGTTACCAGCCTGTTAGATTCCGCTCACTCGTTCGGCGTTACGGTGATCAGACCCCCGACCTTGGAGGCAGACATGGCGACCCGGCAGGGCTTCGCCCGCAGCGGCGGACGGCCCACCCTCGAAGAGGTGGCCGCCCGCGCCGGCGTCGGGCGCGGCACCGTCTCGCGCGTGATCAACGGCTCGCCGCGCGTCAGCGACGCGACCCGCGAGGCCGTGGAGCGCGCGATCGCCGAGCTCGGCTACGTGCCGAACAACGCGGCCCGCGCCCTCGCCGCCAACCGCACCGAGGCGATCGCGCTCGTGATCCCCGAGCCGGGCCCCCGGGTCTTCACGGAGCCCTACTTCGCGGAGATCGTCCGCGGCGTCAGCGCCGCCCTCGCCGACACCTCGCTGCAGCTGCTTCTCACCATGGCCGGTTCCGACCGCGAACGCCGGGGCCTCGCCGACTACTTCGGCGCGCACCGCGTGGACGGCGTCCTCTTCGTCTCGCTGCACGCCGACGACCCGCTCCCCGATCTCCTCGACCAGCTGGCCATTCCCACCGTCGTCTCGGGCCCGCGGTCCGCGGACGAACCCCTCGCATCGGTGGACTCCGACAATGCGGGCGGTGCGCGTCTGGCCGTCTCGCATTTGCTGGCGCGAGGCCGTACGAAGATCGCGGCGATCACCGGAAAGCTCGATGTGTACGGCGCTCAGCGGCGCCTGGCCGGCTACCGCGAGACGCTCGCCGACGCGGGTGTCGGTGTGGACGAGACCTTGATCGAACCGGGTGACTTCTCGGAGGAGAGCGGGCGCCTGGCGATGGAGGCACTCCTTGCCCGCAGGCCCGATCTGGACGCGGTCTTCGCCGCCTCCGATGTGATGGCCGCGGGCGCGCGGCAGGTCCTGCGCGAGTCCGGCCGCCGCATCCCCGAGGACGTGGCCCTGATCGGCTACGACGACTCCCCCATCGCCCGCCACCTCGACCCGCAGCTCACCAGCGTGCGCCAGCCGATCGCGGAGATGGGCCGCGCGATGACCGAGATCCTTCTCGCCGACATCGCGGACCCGCGCCCCGCGGCGGCCCGCCGCCTGGACCGGCCGCAGCTGGTGCTGCCTTCGGAGCTAATGGTGCGGGCCTCGTCCTGACGCGGTCGGCCAGGGCTCGGAGCCGCAATCGGCCGGGGCCCGGCGCGCATTGGGTACAGGGCTCCAAGCGCCGCGGTACAGGGCTCCCAGCGCCGCGGTACAGGAAGCGAATCCCGCCCCCACGGCAACCCAGGGACCCCTCGGCGGCAACCGGTCGGTGTCAGGACGCACCCGCCCCCCACACCCACCGCCCCCTTGATGAGGTCTTCATGGTGCAGTCAGCTCCACGTGCCCGCAGCCGCCACCGCCGCCCCAGACATGTGCTCGCCGCCGTGCTGGCCACGGCCCTCCTTGGCGGGCTCGGCACGTTCACCGTCGACCGGTTCGCGGGCGCGGCCGACGACGAGGCGCCGTCCGCGCCGGTCAACAGCGCGGCCGCGGCCCTCGCCGCCTCCCGCGTCGCGGAGAAGCTCGACCGGGGCCTGGTCGCCGTGCCGGCCTCCGGCGGGATCCTCGTCAGCTGGCGGATGCTCGGCGACGACCCCAGTGACGTGTCGTTCCGGCTGTATCGCGGAAGCACACTGATCGAGGAGACGAGCAAGACCAACTTCCTTGATACGGCGGGGAGTTCGAGCGACATGTATGAGATACGGGCCGTCGTCGGCGGGACCGAGAAGCCCGGCGGGAAGGCCAGGGCCTGGGCCTCGGGGCGGCAGGACATCCCGCTGCAGAAGCCGGCGGGCGGGACCACCCGGGACGGGGTCGCCTACACCTACTCGGCCAATGACGCCTCGGCCGCCGACCTCGACGGCGACGGTCAGTACGAGCTGGTCCTGAAGTGGGTGCCGTCGAATGCGACGGACGTGGCCAACTCCGGCACCTGCACGGGTCCGACGATCTACGACGCGTACGAGCTGAGCGGCGAGCGGTTGTGGCGGATCAACCTCGGGACCAATGTCCGCAGCGGATCGCACTACGACTCGTTCCAGGTGTACGACTACGACGGGGACGGCAGGGCCGAAATGGCCGTGCGCACCTCGGACGGGTCCAGGGACAGCGCGGGGACCGTCATCGGGAGCGCCACCGCCTCCCATCTCGCCGACAACTGCGCCGTGTTGAGCGGGCCCGAGTATCTGTCCGTCTTCGACGGACGGACCGGCCGGGTCATGGACTCCGAGCCCTTCCAGCCCGCGCGCGGCAGCGTCGCCGACTGGGGCGACACCTGGGGCAACCGGGAGGGGCGGCTGCTTTCGGCCACCGCGTATGTGAGCGGCTCGAAGCCCAGCATGATCTTCAGCCGCGGCATCTACGAGCGCATCGCGATCGCCGCGTACGACTGGGACGGCACGCAGATCTCCCGCCGCTGGACCTTCGACTCGAACAGTTCCACCAATTACGGCAAGGGCTACGACCAGCAGGGCAACCACAATCTCGCCGTCGCCGACGTGGACGGCGACGGCAAGGACGAGATCCTGTACGGCGCGATGGCCGTGGACGACAACGGCGGCGGGCTGTGGACCACCAAGCTGGGGCACGGGGACGCACTGCACGTCGGCGATCTGAATCCGGCGCGCCCCGGCCTCGAATCCTTCAACGTGCATGAGCACACCGACTCCGCGTACGGCTTCGAGATGCATGACGCGCGGACGGGGCAGGTCCTGTGGGGCAGCAGGACGGGGACGGACGTGGGGCGCGGTATCTGTGCCGATCTGACGCGGGAGCACGCCGGGGCCGAGTGCTGGTCGAGCGGTGGCGGTCTGTACGCGGCGAACGGGACGAAGATCAGTGACGCGGTGCCGGCGTTCGGCGGGGCGGCCTCGTACAACTCCGCGATCTGGTGGGACGGTGATCCCCACCGCGAACTGCTCGACCACCGCTGGTCGGGGACGGCCGGTTCCGGCTACGGGCAGATCCTCAAGTACAACGGGACGGCCGAGCTGACCCGGATCTGGGCCGACACCGAGGCCCGCTCCAACAACTGGACGAAGGGCAATCCGGCGCTGACCGCGGATCTGCTCGGGGACTGGCGCGAGGAGATGCTCTGGCGCAACGCCGACTCCACCGCGCTGCGGCTCTACACGACCCCGCACCCGACCGAGTACCGGCTGCCGACGCTGATGCACGACCCGGTGTACCGGCTCGGCGTGGCCTGGCAGAACACCGGCTACAACCAGCCACCGCAGGTGAGCTACTACCTCGGCACGAAGTAGCGGCGGGGCCGGCGGGAGAGCGCGACAAAGGGGGCGGGTGGACCACTCCACCCGCCCCCTTTCGCCCTGCCCTCAAGTCCCCGGGAAACGGACCACGTTGCGACCATTGACACCTCCCCGAGCGCATCGGCTACTGTCACGCCAGCATTTCGAACGTGTGACGAAATCTCGAACAACCGGGAAGGTCAACTGCCGTGCGCATCACCGGCATCAGCACCCATGTGGTCGGCACCCCTTGGCGCAATCTCACCTATGTACAGGTGCACACCGACGAGGGTCTCACCGGTATCGGTGAGACCCGGATGCTGGGGCACACCGACGCCCTCGTCGGCTATCTGCGCGAGGCGGAGGCCAACCACATCCTCGGCTCGGACCCGTTCGCGGTCGAGGACCTCGTCAAGCGCATGAAGTACGGCGACTACGGGCGGGCCGGCGAGATCGTCATGTCCGGTATCGCCGTGATCGAGATGGCCTGCTGGGACATCAAGGGCAAGGCGCTCGGCGTCCCCGTGTGGCAGTTGCTCGGCGGCAAGGTCACCGACAAGGTCAAGGCCTACGCCAACGGCTGGTACACCACCGAGCGGACCCCGGAGGCGTACCACAAGGCCGCGCAGCAGGTGATCGCGCGCGGGTACAAGGCGCTCAAGATCGACCCGTTCGGCACCGGGCACTTCGAGCTCGACCACGAGCAGAGCCTGTACGCGGTCTCGCTGATCGAGGCCGTACGGGACGCGATCGGCCCGGACGCCGAGCTGATGCTGGAGATGCACGGCCGGTTCTCGCCTGCCACGGCCGTACGGCTCGCCAAGGACCTGGCGCCGTTCAAGCCGGCGTGGCTGGAGGAGCCGGTGCCGCCGGAGAACCTCAAGGCCCTGGAGAAGGTGGCCGCGAAGGTGGACATCCCGATGGCCACGGGCGAGCGGATCCACGACCGCATCGAGTTCCGCGAGCTGTTCGAGAGCCAGGCCGTGGACATCATCCAGCCGGACGTCGGCCACATCGGCGGCATCTGGGAGACCCGCAAGCTGGCCGCGACCGCCGAGACCCACTACATGCTGGTCGCGCCGCACAATGTCGGCGGTCCGGTGCTGACCTCCGCCTCGCTCCAGGTCGGTTTCTCCACGCCGAACTTCAAGATCCTGGAGCACTTCAACGACTTCGCGGACGCGGACATCAAGAAGGTCGTGAAGGGCGCACCCGAGGTGGTCGACGGCTACTTCCACCTCAGCGACGCCCCCGGTCTCGGCGTCGAGCTCGATGTCGACGCGGCCGCCGAATTCCCGCAGCAGCAGGCCCGGTTCGACCTGTGGGCCGAGGGCTGGGAGAAGCGCGACCCGACCGGGAAGACGGACCGGTGACGTACGAAGCGGTCGTCCTCGACGGGCCCGGCGCCTGGCGGCTCGAGCCGCTGGGCGCCGAGCCGCCACCGCCCGGCGAGGTGCGCTGCCGGGTGCACGCGGCCGGGATCTGCGGCAGCGACCGCGAGCTGTTCGACGGCAACCGGCCCGCTGGCTATGTCCGTTACCCGCTCACGCCCGGCCACGAGTGGGCGGGCACGGTCGAGGCGGTGGGCGAGGGAGTCGACCCCGCACTGGCCGGGCGCAAGGTGGTGGCGGAGGGTTTCCGCAACTGCCAGCGGTGCGAGCGGTGCCGGGCCGGGGAGACCAGCCTGTGCACGGCCGCGTACGACGAGACGGGCTTCACGCGGCCCGGCGCCTTCGCCTCGTATGTGACGGTGCCGGCCCGGCTGCTCCATCTCCTGGACGAAGAAGCCGACTTGAGCGCGGCCGCCCTGCTCGAACCCTCGGCGGTCGTGGCCTCCGCGGTCCTGAAGGGCGCGCCCCGGCCGGCCGAGCGGATCGCGGTGGTCGGCGGCGGCACCCTCGGGCTGCTGGCCGTACAGCTGCTCGCCGCATACTCACCGGCCGAGCTCGTCCTGGTCGAGCCGCGGCAGCAACGGGCCGAGCAGGGCGGGCGGTTCGGGGCCACCCGGCAGCTGCATCCCTCGGATGCGGGGGCCGAGGCCGGCCGATTCGACCTGGTCGTCGAGACCGCGGGGGCCGCGCACTCGGCCGCGCTCGCCGTGAGCCTGGCCCGCCGCGGCGGGCGCGTGGCGCTCACCGGCATCCCGGCCCCCGGTGCGGCCGGCATCGACCCGATCGCGCTGGCCATGCAGCAGACCACGGTGTACGGGGTGTTCGGCGCCCCGTCCGAGGCCTGGTCGTATGCCGTGCGCGCCTTCGGCTCGGGTGTCCTCGACCCCGCGCCGCTGATCACCCATGAACTGCCGCTGAACGCCTACGACAAGGCCGTATCCCTGGTGGGCAGCGGGGATCCGGAGGTCGGGAAGGTTCTGCTGCGGCCTTAGTGCCGCTGCGGGAGCGTCCGGGCCGGGCGCTCCCGCACCACGGGACGGGCTTCCTTCCTGAAGGCCCCTGTCGTCACCCATACCCCGACTTCCAAACGTCGTCCGAGATTTCGAACAACCGAAAGGACCGCCGTGCCCCACTCCCCCGGAGAACCGGCCCTGAGCCGTCTCGGCTTCGGCGCCGCAGAGCTGCGCGAGGCCGACAGCTCCTCGTATGCCTTTCCCGACGGCGGGCGCTGGCGCACCGAGGTACCGAGTGTCGAAGGACCCGAGGTGCTCGCCGCCGTGCTCAAGGAGAGCGCGCAGCTCGATGTGCCGGTGCACCGCATCAGCCAGGGCAGCGGCATCTGGATGCTCACCGACGCCGAGATAGCCGAGATGGTCGCGGCCTGCGCCGAGCGCAACATCGAGCTCTGCCTGTTCACCGGCCCGCGCGGCACCTGGGACGCGGGCGCCGCTACCCGCACCCCGTCCGGCGGCGCGGGCCTGCGCGCCCGCGGCCACGACCAGCTGGCCGGCTGCGTCGAAGACGCCCTGCGCGCCGCCGAGTTGGGTGTGAAGTGCCTGCTCGTCGCCGACGAGGGCGTGCTGTGGCTCCTGCACCGGATGCGCGCCCAGGGTGTGCTGCCCGCCGACACCACCTTCAAGGTCTCCGCGCTGGTCGGTCCGGTCAACCCGGCCTCGTACAGCGTCTGGGAGCGCCTCGGCGGTGACTCGCTCAATGTGCCCTCGGACCTCACGCTCCAGCAGTTCACGGAGATCCGCAGGGTCAGCGGCGCCCCCGTCGACCTCTATGTCGAGGCACCCGACGACCTCGGCGGCTATGTGCGGATGTACGACGTGGCCGAGCTGATCCGCAGGGCCGCGCCGGTCTATCTCAAGTTCGGCCTGAGCAAGGCGCCCGGGATCTATCCGTACGGCGCCCATATGCGCGACACCGCCCTGGCCACCGCGCGCGAGCGGGTCCGCCGCGGCCGGCTCGTGCTCGATCTGCTCGCCCGGCTCGGCGCCGACTCCGGGATGTCCCCGCTCGGTTCGCGCCTGCCCGGTGACCTGGAGCGCTTCCCGCTGCCGCAGGACCCCCCGGCCCAGGACTGATCCGCCACCGGCACCCGCACCCCCCACCCGCCCCCGTACGCCCCGAGAGGACCTACCGACCATGCGCAACCACCGCAGCACCCGCATCATCACCTCCCTTGTGGCCCTCACCGCCCTCACCGCCCTCACCACCCTGTCCGCCTGCGGCCAGGACAGCGAGGGCGGCTCCAAGGAGCAGAAGTCCGGTGACGCCAAGGGCGGCACCGTCGGCATCGCCATGCCCACCAAGTCCTCCGAGCGGTGGATAGCCGACGGCAAGAACATGGAGAAGGAGCTCGAGGCCAAGGGCTACAAGACCGATCTGCAGTACGGCGACGACAAGGTCGAGAACCAGGTCGCGCAGATCGAGAACATGATCGCCAAGGGCCACAAGGCCCTGGTGATCGCGGCCATCGACGGCTCCTCGCTCACCGACGTCCTCGGCCGCGCGAAGGAGGCCGGGATCCCGGTGATCTCCTACGACCGCCTCATCCGCGGCACGGAGGCCGTCGACTACTACGCCACCTTCGACAACCACAAGGTCGGCGAGCTGCAGGCCAAGTACATCGTCGACTCCCTGAAGCTGGACGAGAACACGGGCGAGAAGTTCAACATCGAGCTGTTCGCGGGCTCGCCGGACGACAACAACACCAAGTTCTTCTTCGACGGCGCGATGGAGACCCTCAAGCCCTATATGGACAAGGGCCAGTTGGTGGTCAAGTCCGGGCAGAAGGAGCTCAACCAGGTCACCACGCTGCGCTGGGACGGCGGCACCGCGCAGAAGCGCATGGACGACCTGCTCTCCAAGAACTACGGCAGCGACGACGTGGACGCCGTCCTCTCCCCGTACGACGGCATCTCGATCGGCATCCTGTCCGCCCTGAAGGGCGCCGGATACGGCAGTGGCGGCAAGGAGCTGCCGGTGGTCACCGGTCAGGACGCCGAGCTGGCCTCGATCAAGTCGATCATCGCAGGTGAGCAGACCCAGACCGTCTACAAGGACACCCGCAAGCTCGCCCAGCAGGCCGCGCAGATGGCGGACGCGATGCTGACCGGCGGCACGCCGCAGACCAATGACACCAAGTCGTACGACAACGGCAACAAGGTCGTCCCGGCGTACCTCCTGGACCCGGTCAGCATCGACAAGACCAACTACCAGACGCTGGTCGACGAGGGCTACTACACCGAGGGCCAGCTGAAGTGAGCACGTCCGTCACCGAACAGCACGACGCGGTGGCCCCCGTCCTTCAGATGCGGGCCATCACCAAGACCTTCCCCGGGGTGAAGGCACTGTCGGGGGTCGACCTGAGCGTCGCCCCCGGCGAGATCCACGCGATCTGCGGCGAGAACGGCGCCGGCAAGTCGACCCTGATGAAGGTGCTCAGCGGCGTTCATCCGCACGGGAGTTACGAAGGGGAGATCCTCTTCGAAGGGCAGGGCTGCGCGTTCAAGGACATCGGCGCCAGCGAGCAGCGCGGGATCGTGATCATCCACCAGGAGCTCGCGCTCGTCCCGTATCTCTCGATCGCGGAGAACATCTTCCTCGGCAACGAGCACGCCAGCCGCGGCATCATCTCCTGGAGCGAGACGCTGCGGCACGCGGCGGCCCTGCTCAAGCGGGTGGGTCTCGGGGCCGAGAAGCCGCAGACCCGGATCGCCGATCTCGGCGTCGGCAAGCAGCAGCTGGTGGAGATCGCCAAGGCCCTGTCCAAGCAGGTCAAGCTCCTGATCCTGGACGAGCCGACGGCCGCTCTGAACGACGAGGACAGCCGTAAACTCCTCGACCTGATCCTGGAGTTCAAGGCCCAGGGCATCGCCTGCATCCTCATCTCGCACAAGCTGAACGAGGTGAAGCGGGTCGCCGACCGCGTCACGATCCTGCGCGACGGCCGCACCATCGAGACGCTCGACGCGGCCGAGGCGAGCGAGGACCGGATCATCCGCGGGATGGTCGGCCGCGATCTCGACCACCGCTTCCCGGAGCGGACCGCGTACGAGGGTCCGCACTCGGTGGCCCTCGCCGTCGAGGACTGGACGGTGCGCCACCCGATCGACCACGAGCGCAAGGTGGTCGACGGCGCCTCGATCGAGGTGCGGCGCGGCGAGATCGTCGGCATCGCGGGCCTGATGGGCGCGGGCCGCACGGAGCTCGCGATGAGCGTGTTCGGCCGCTCCTACGGGGTGTACGACGGGGGCCGCGTCCTGGTCGACGGCCAGGAGGTCTCCACCCGTACGGTCCCGGACGCGATCAAGCACGGGCTCGCGTACGTCACCGAGGACCGCAAGACGTACGGCCTGAACCTGATCGACGACATCAACCGCAACATCTCGCTCGCCTCGCTGCCGAAACTGGCCCGGCGCGGAGTGGTCGACGAGCACGCGGAGCGGCGGGTCGCCGAATCCTTCCGCACCTCGCTCAAGATCAAGGCACCCACGGTGTACGAGACGGTCGGCCGGCTCAGCGGCGGCAACCAGCAGAAGGTCGTGCTCGGCAAGTGGATCCACGCGGATCCCGAGGTGCTGATCCTCGACGAGCCGACCCGAGGCATCGACGTCGGCGCGAAGTACGAGATCTACACGGTCATCGACCAGCTCGCGGCGCGCGGCAAGGCGGTCCTGTTCATCTCCTCCGAGCTGCCCGAACTGCTCGGCATGTGCGACCGCGTCTACACCATGGCCGCCGGCCGTGTCACCGGTGAGGTGGCCCGGGCGGATGCCACCCAGGAAGTCCTCATGCGCCAGATGACCCAGCATGCCGGCAACGCAGGAAACAGGAACGTAAGGGACGACTCGTGACACTCCCCCGCCTAAAGGCGGGGGCTTCTCGGCTCGCGCCGGGAAGCTTCCTGCTTCATAGCCGACTGCCCGCCCGGCCTACGCCGTTGGGGTCTT
>NZ_JACTVJ010000037.1 GCF_014493765.1 Streptomyces polyasparticus | reverse complement strand
AAGGGGAGGTAGTCATGCCAACTCCGAAGGCCGGTAACCCCGTTGCGGGGCTACGAAAAAGGTAATGGGGGGGGGAGGCGCTCGGGCGCCCCAGGCCCGCTCGGACACCCCACGCCCGCCCGGACGGTCCAGATCCGCCGAACGCCCCAGGCCCGCTCGGACACCTCAGGCCGGCCCGGACGGTCCAGGTCCGCCCGCCCCGCCCCAGGCCGGCCCGGACGGTCCAGGTCCGCCCGCCCCGCCCCAGGCCGGCCCGACCGCCCCAGACCCGCCCGCCCCGCCCGCACCCAGGCATACGGAACGACGCCCGGCGCCCCTCAGTCCCCCAAGGCCAGCCGGACACCGAGCACCCCGATGACGGTGCCGGCGATCCGGTCGAGCAGGCGCCGGGTGGAATCCCGCTGCAGATGGTCGCGCAGAATCCGGGCGAATCCGATCAGTACGCAGGACCAGAGCACTCCCAGGGCGACATGGATGCCCGCAAGCGCCACCCCTGCGGCGAGTTGAGGGCTGCCCGCCGGGATGAACTGCGGCAGGAGGGCGACGTAGAAGGCGCCCACCTTGGGATTGAGCAGATTGGTCAGCGCACCCTGCCGCCAGCCACCGAACACCGTGTCCGAACTGCCGGACCAGCCACGCCCGTCACGCTCTCCGGCCACCATGTCCGGCCCGCCGGACCGCCCGCCCCCCTCACGGTCACCGCTCTCCACCCGCCCCACCGCACCCGTGCGCCGCCGCGCCTCCCAGAGCATGCGGCCGCCCAGCCACACCAAGTACGCGGCGCCCATCCACCGGACGATTGCGTAAGCGAGGTGCGACGCGGTCAACAGGGCCGTCACCCCCAGGGAAGTGAGCACGCCCCAGGCCAGGGTTCCGGTCTGGATGCCCAGGACCACGCCCCAGGCGCGCCGCCGCCGGCCGAGCGCCGCCGTACGCAGAAGGAGAACGGTGTCCAGGCCGGGTGTGAGCGTGAGCAGCCCGACGACCAATACGAAGCCCCACAGCGCAGAGATATCGATCACGGTCGGCGACTGTACGGCCGGCGGCGCCGCAACTTCCACATTCCTGCCCGATAGCGGGCAGGAATCGCCCTTACCGAACGCGCTGTCCGGTCGATTCGCTCGATCACCTTCAGGACGGAAGCTGTCCGCAACCTGCCCTACGTTCAGTTCCAGGTAGCTGACCCAGCGCCCTGCGGGAACGATGACAGCAGGTGGGCCACGCGTGACCCGGGGCTGCTCGGCACTTAGCAAGGAGCACGACCATGGGTATCTCCGAAGCCGCAGACCGCGCCGACACCTTCGTCGGCCACCGGTTCACCGAGCGCCTGGTGGACCTGGGCGAGATCCGCATGAACTACGTAGCCGAGGGCGATCCGAGCGCGCCGGCGCTGCTTCTGCTGCCGGCGCAGGGCGAGTCCTGGTGGGGTTACGAGGAGGCGATCGGCCTGCTCGCTCCGAGTTCCAGGTCTTCGCGGTCGACCTGCGCGGCCAGGGCCGTTCCACCTGGACCCCGGGCCGCTACGGCCTCAACATCTGGGGCGCGGACGTCGAGCGGTTCATCGATCTCGTCATCCGGCGCCCGGCGATCGTGGCCGGCAACTCCTCGGGCGGTGTCATCACCGCCTGGCTCGCCGCCTACGCCAAGCCCGGGCTGGTCCGGGGCGCGATCCTGGAGGACCCGCCGCTGTTCTCCGCCCAGGCCACCCCGCCGTACGGGCCCGGAATGATGCAGACCCTCGGTCCGCTCTTCGCGCTGTGGGCGAAGTGGCTCGGCCCGCAGTGGTCGATCGGTGACTGGACCGGCATGATCGAGGCCGCGCCCCGGGAGCTGCCCGCGTTCCTGCACCCGGGCATCGGCTTCATGATGGGCGACGGGACCCGCGCGTCGGCCACTCCGGTGCAGCACCTGAAGGAGTACGACCCCGAGTGGGCCCAGGCCTGGGCGACGGACGCGGCCAACGCGGGCTGCGACCACGCCACGATGCTCGCCCAGAACAAGGTCCCGGCCCTGCTCACCCACCACTTCCACAGGACCGACCCCGACACGGGGCACCTCATGGGAGCCATGTCCGGCATCCAGGCCGCACAGGCCAGACGCCTGCTGGAAACCACTGGCAGGCCGGTTGCGTACACCCCGCTCGACGCACCGCACACCATGCACGAGCCCGAGGCACAGCGGTACGTCGACGTCATCACGGACTGGGTCAAAACCCTGCCCTGAACCCCCACTTCAGCCGCCCCGCCTCGGCTGAGCCCCCACTCCAGCTGGGCCCACTTCAGCTGAACCCTCACCTCAACTGAACCCTCACCTCAACTGAACGCCCGCCGGTAAGCATGCGGACTCACCCCGGTGGTCCGCTTGAAGCGGTCGCGGAACGCCGTGGGGGAGCCGAAGCCGACCCTGGTGGCGATGCGTTCGACGGGGTGCGCGGTGGTTTCCAGGAGGTGCTGTGCCTGGCGGATACGGGCGCGATGCAGCCACTGCAGCGGCGTGGAGCCGGTCTGTTCCGTGAACCGGCGGATCAGGGTGCGGGTGCTGACGCCGGCCTGCGCGGCGATGTCGGCGAGGGTGAGTTCGCGGGCCAGGTTGTCCTGGAGCCAGAGCAGCAGGGGCTCCAGCGTGGAGCCCTGCGGAGCCGGGGCATGGTCCTGGACGATGAACTGGGCCTGCCCACCCTCCCGTTCGAGCGGCATGACCGACAGCCGTGCCGCGTCCGCGGCGACCGCGGAGCCGTAGTCGCGGCGGATCAGGTGCAGGCACAGATCGAGCCCGGCGGCGGCGCCCGCCGAGGTGAGGATCTGCCCGTTGTCCACGTACAGGACGTCCGGATCGACCTCGATCCCCGGGTACGCGGCGGCCAGTGCGCCGGCCGCGAGCCAGTGCGTGGTGGCACGGAGCCCGTCGAGCAGCCCGGCGGCGGCGAGGACGAAGGTGCCCGAGCAGATCGACGCGATACGGGTACCGTCCGCGGCCGCGGACCGCAGCGCCTCCCGTACCTCCGCGGGGAGCGGAGCGCCGGGGGCCGCCGTGCCCGGCACGATGACCGTGTCGGCTTCCGCGAGCGCGTCGAGCCCCCAGGGTGCACGCAGCACGAACGCACCGGCATCGGTCTCCCGCTCCGCGGCACAGACGCGCACCTGATAACCGGGCCGCCCGTCGGGAAGCCGGGTGCGCGTGAAGACCTCGATGGGTGTGGAGAGGTCGAACGGGATCACCTGGTCGAGCGCCAGCACGGCGATGGTGTGCATGGCGGGAATCTATCCCACCGCCTGATCCACGCCGCTTCGGCGTGAGTGGGCGGGAGCCGCTAGTCACCGGAAAGCCACAGCTCAGGAGCCTTCCTCCGTACGGGGAAGCTGAAGGACCCCTGCTGGCACTATCCCGTTGACATATGGCATTAACGCCACTGGGATCAGCGCCCTCCCGCGGACTAGCGTCGGGCGGGCCGCACCGGATCCGGATCATCACCGAACCCGTGCGACATCACCCGCGCATCCCACCCCTAGGAACCCCATGCCTCTGCACGCCCAGGCGGACGCGAGCCGCCGCCGATGACCAAGTTCTTCCTCGTCCTGCACGTCCTGGCCGCCATCGTGGCCGTCGGCCCGGTCACCGTCGCGGCGAGCATGTTCCCGCGTGCCCTGAGCCGAGCCCATGGCCGCGACAACGGCGCAGACCGCGCCACCCTGCGCCTGCTCCACCGCATCTGCCGTGTGTACGCCGCCGTCGGTCTGACCGTTCCGGTCTTCGGGTTCGCCACCGCGAGCAGTCTCGGTGTCCTGGGCGACGCCTGGCTGATCACCTCGATCGTGCTGACCGCCGCGGCGGCCGCCGTCCTGGCCTTGCTGCTCCTGCCCGCCCAGGAGCGCGCACTCGCCTCGCCGCACACCACCGACGCGCGTACGGCCGCCCGCCTGTCGATGCTCACCGGAGTGTTCAACCTGCTCTGGGCGACCGTCACGGTCCTGATGATCATCCGCCCCGGCTCCACGACGGGAGCCTGACCACGAACCTGCGCGCCGAGGAGTCCGACCGCCAACCCCGCGCCGACCGACACTGCCCCCCAACCCCCGTGCCGACCGGTACTGCCCCCAACCCGCGCGCCCCCACACGCCCACACACAGCCGACGAACCGCCCACAACACGGCCGCCCAGCCGCACTAGTTGCCCGCCACGTCCTTCACCGCCACCGCCACCGGCGTCGTCCCGCCGATCAGTTCCAGCGTCAGCCCGGCCGTCGCCGAACTGTCCACCAACTCCGCGAGCACCGCCGCCACATCGTCCCGCGGGATGTCCCCGCGCCCGGTCGACGCCTCGAGACGCACCTGGCCCGTGCCCGGTTCGTCGGTCAGCCGGCCGGGCTTCAGGATCGTCCAGTCCAGACCCTCGCGGCCGCGCACATACGCGTCGGCCTCGCCCTTGGCCCGCAGATACGCGTCGAAGATGTCCTCGCCCTCGTGGGCGGGATCCGCACCCATCGACGACACCACGATGTGCCGCCGCACCCCGGCCCGCTCCGCCGCCTCGGCGAACAGCACCGCCGCCGCCCGGTCCACCGTGTCCTTGCGCCCCGCACCGGAGCCGGGGCCCGCGCCCGCGGCGAACACGGCCGCCCCCGCGCCCTGCAGATGCGCCGCGACCTCCTCGACGGAGGCGGACTCCAGATCGCACAGGACCGGTTCGGCGCCCGCCGCCCGCAGATCGTCGCCCTGCGCGGGGTTGCGGATGATCCCCGCGACCTCGTATCCGCCCCGCGCGGACAGCAGCCTGGAGAGCCGCAGCGCGATCTGACCGTGTCCCCCAGCGATGACAATGCGCATGCTCCGACCGTACGCCGAGCAGCTCCGCCCCGCCGCTCCGGCGGGAGCGCCGCCCTGCGCGTGTGCCCAATGTTCACCGCGAGGGCGGCGGAATGTTCCCCACCATGACGCCCGCCCGAAACGCTCCGCCGGGCTTCGGGCCCACCCGACCGGATCCCTCCCAGGACCTCTCGTACGGCCGGATGCAGCCCGAACCTCCGTATACGGCAAGGCAGTTGAGAGGCGCACACGTCAACTCACCTGCGTCAGGACGGCTCCGTCCCCTTCGCCCGCCCCTGCCGCGGCAGATCGAGCGCGACCGCCGCCGCCGAATCGCAGTACTCCCGTACGGCGCTCGTCCGCGCCACCACCCGCCCGCGATGCACCACGATCCGGCTGTACGCGAGCGACAGCGCGCCCGCCAGCCGATCACCGCGTACGGCGAGCAACTCGGCCGGAAAGCCCGCCTCGACGCGCACTTCGGGCAGCCCCATCGCGGCTCGCGCCTCGCCGCAGACGGTGTCATAGGCCTGGGCCGGGTCGAGCCCGTGCTGCGAGGCGAGCAGATACGCGGCCTCCAGCGGATCCCCGCGGCCGACCGGGTTCGCGGGATCCCTGAGCGCACCGCTGCCCGCCGCCACCCGTACGCCCGCCGCGCGCAGCAGCCGTACTGGAGCCGTCGTGTTCCCGCGCCGCCCGAGCCCTCCGCAGTCGCCCTGCGGCAGACAGCCGACCCGTACACCCGCGGCCGCAAGGGCCTCGGCGGACCGCACGGCCACCTCGCGCGGCACACGGCCGAGCCCGCCGAGCGGACCCACGGTCACGCCGGGCCGCAGCCCGCCGGCCATCGCCGCTAGCCGCGAGAGCTTGGCCGGATCCAGACCGTCCGTGTGCAGATCGACGGGGCAGCCGTGCTCGGCGGCCACGTCGAGCACCGCCTCCACGTATCCGGTCGGATCGGGGTCCAGATCGGGGCAGCCGCCCACCACGGAGGCGCCCATCTTCACGGCGTCCCGCAGCATCGCAAGACCGTCCGCGCCCGCGACCCCGGTGAGCAGCCGCGGCACCGCCACCGCCGAGAGATCGGCGAGACCGCGCAGCGAACGCCGCGCCTGCAGCACCGCCTCCATCGGCCCGAGCCCCTGCACATCGCCGATCCGCACATGCGAGCGCAGCGCCGTCGCCCCGTGCCCGAGCTGCAGCAACGCGGCCTCGGTGGTGCGCCGCTGAACATCCGTCAGGTCGTACGAGACGGGTCCGTCACCGTCCGCGGCGAGCGCGGTGTCGCTGTGGGCGTGCGGTTCGGCCGGCGCGGGGAGCAGCAGATAGCCGCTGAGGTCCACACGCGAGGAGTGCGCGGCAAGGGACCCTGCGGTGCCCACCGCCTCGATCCGGCCACGCCCGAGGCGTACGTCCACGGTGCGGCCGTCGGTGAGCCGCGCCCCGCACAGCAGGAGCGAGGCCGTCTCCTCGGCTGCGCCGTCGCGGTGCGGCGGCTGCGGCTGGCTGTCGGGCATCGCACTCCAGAGGCGGGGGAACAGGAGGGCGTGACGATCAAGATCACGCAGCGTGACCCGAGCCTAGGGCGCGGCGCGGCCCGCTTCGAGGAGGAGCGCAATAGTCGTACCGGTGTGGTGCAGGGGGTTCGTGGGGCCCCGGAGAAGGGGCCCGGGCCAGGCGGGACATAAGGATTTGGGCGATCGGCGACCGACCGTGTAATGTCTTTCTCGCTCGCCCCAATAGCTCAGTCGGTAGAGCGTCTCCATGGTAAGGAGAAGGTCTGCGGTTCGATTCCGCATTGGGGCTCTGGTGCAACGCCACGCAAGTGGTGCATGCATCACAGCGGTGTAGCTCAGTCGGTAGAGCAAGCGGCTCATAATCGCTGTGTCACCGGTTCAAGTCCGGTCACCGCTACTGACAGTAGCCGATTGTGGGGTCGGTCCTCCGGTCGGCTACTCTTCTATGCGTTCAGTCCATCCGTTCATCAAGGAGCACTCACGTGGCTGCCACCGATGTCCGCCCGAAGATCACGCTGGCCTGCGTGGAGTGCAAGGAGCGGAACTACATCACCAAGAAGAACCGGCGTAACAACCCGGACCGTCTTGAGATGAAGAAGCACTGCCCGCGTTGCAACGCGCACACCGCGCACCGCGAAACGCGATAAAAAGGCTCGTTCGCGAGGCCGTCCCCATTCACTTGGGGGCGGCCTCGCGTCGTTTCACCAGGTAATACCCGGCAGTACGTCCCCGCTGCCGCTCGGTTTGCTGTTGATCTGTGCAGGAGGTTGCGAGCTCATGGCGCTCGACCAGTCCTTCGTCGGGCGGACCTACCCGCCCACCGACCCCTATGAGGTCGGCCGGGAGAAGATCCGCGAGTTCGCCGAGGCGGTGGGCGACGCCAATCCCGTCTACCGCGATGCCGAGGCCGCCAAGGCGTACGGCCACAGCGATGTGATCGCGCCGCCGACCTTTGTGTTTGCCATCACATTCAAGGCCGCGGGCCAGGTCGTCCAGGACCCCCAGCTCGGCCTGGACTACAGCCGCGTCGTGCACGGCGACCAGAAATTCGCCTACACGCGCCCCGTGCGCGCGGGCGACCGCCTCTCGGTCACCTCGACGATCGAGGCGATCAAGTCCATGGCGGGCAACGACATCCTGGACATCCGCGGCGAGGTGCACGACGAGGCCGGCGAGCACGTCGTGACCGCGTGGACCAAGCTCGTCGCGCGCGCGGCAGCGGACGGAGAGTGACGATGAGCGCGAAGATCTCGTACGCAGATGTCGAGGTCGGCACCGAACTGCCGGCGCAGACCTTCCCCGTGACGCGCGCCACGCTCGTGCAGTACGCGGGCGCATCGGGCGACTTCAACCCGATTCACTGGAACGAGAAGTTCGCGGTCGAGGTCGGGCTGCCCGACGTGATCGCGCACGGCATGTTCACCATGGCCGAGGCGATCCGCGTCGTCACCGACTGGACCGGGGACCCGGGCGCGGTCGTCGAGTACGGCGTGCGCTTCACCAAGCCGGTCGTCGTGCCGAACGACGACAAGGGCGCCGAGATCGAGGTCAGCGCCAAGGTCGCCGCGAAGCTCGACGACGAGGCGCGGACCGTGCGCGTGGACCTGACCGCGATGAGCGCCGGGCAGAAGGTGCTCGGGATGTCGCGGGCGGTTGTCCGGCTGGGCTGAGCTGCGGAAACTCAGGGGCGCCGCCGCGTTGGGGCGCCCCTTTTCCGTACCTCTTGACTTAGGTAGTGATTGGCCACTAACTTACTCGCATGGTCAGAATGAGTGCGGACGAGCGGCGCGAGAGCGTCATCCGGGCGGCGGTCATCGAGTTCTCGCGGGGTGGCTACAACGGCACCTCGACCGAGGCGATCGCCAAGCGGGTCGGCGTCTCGCAGCCGTATCTCTTCCGCCTCTTCCCCGGGAAGCAGGCGATCTTCCTCGAGGCCGCCCGCCGCTGCTGCCAGGACGTCACGGAGGTCTTCCGGCGTGCGTCCGAAGGTCTGCAGGGCGAGGAGGCGACGAAGGCGATGGGTGACGCGTACCAGGCGCTCATCGCGGACGACCCCGAGAAGCTGCTCATGCAGATGCAGATGTACGTGGCCGTCGCGGCCGCGGAGGCCGCGGGGGACCGGGAGTTCGGCGAGGCCCTGCGGGCCGAGTGGATGGAGATGTACGACGTCGCCAATCTGGCGATGGGGGCCGACGTCGACGAGACGACGCAGTTCCTCGCGTACGGGATGCTCATCAACGTCCTGGTGTCGATGGGGTTCAAGCCCGATCACCGGGTGTGGGCCGGGTTCTACGAAGAGGTGCAGCCGAAGTAGGCGGCGCAGGAAGGTGGCGTCGGTGAGCGCGGCGCCTGAAGGGGGTGTCGGTGAGTGCGGCGCCGGTAAGCGGTCGAAAGGGTGCGCGCTTTTGTGCCCGCAGAAGTTAGTCATCAATAACTAATCAACTGTCCCGAGGGGAAAGCAATGTCACAGGAAGCAGCCGCCACAGGGCGCGGCGGAATGGTCTGGGCCCTCGTCATCACCAGCGTCGCCGGCTTCATGGCGGCCCTGGACAACCTGGTCGTCACGACCGCGCTGCCCGCGATCAGCGAGGACTTCGGCGGCGGGATACACGACCTGGAGTGGACGGTCAGCGCGTACACGCTGACCTTCGCCGTCCTGCTGATGTTCGGCGCCGCACTGGGTGACCGCTTCGGCCGCCGCAAGCTCTTCCTCGTCGGTCTGACGATCTTCACCGGCGCCTCCGCGGGCGCCGCGCTCGCCCCTGGCATCGACGCCCTGATCGCGGCCCGGGCCGTCCAGGGCGTAGGTGCCGCGATCATGATGCCGCTCACGCTGACCCTGCTCACGGCCGCGGTTCCGGCCGCCAAGCGCGGTATGGCGTACGGGATCTGGGGCGCCGTGAACGGTCTCGCCGTCGCCAGCGGCCCGCTCATCGGCGGCAGCCTGACCGAGCACATCTCCTGGCAGTGGATCTTCTGGCTGAACGTGCCGCTCGGCGTCGCCCTCCTGCCGCTCGCCCGCCTTCGCCTGAAGGAGTCACACGGCACCCGCGCCCCGCTCGACATCACCGGCACCGTGCTCGCCAGCGCCGGTCTCTTCGGCATCGTCTACGCGCTGATCCGCGGCAACATCGACGGCTGGACCAGTGTCCAGGTCCTCGCCGGTCTGATCGGCGGCGGACTGCTGCTCGCCGCCTTCGTACGCCATGGCATCCGGGCTGAGAACCCGATGCTGCCGATGCGGCTGTTCCGCAACCGCGCCTTCGCCGGGATCAACGCGGCCAGCCTGCTGATGTTCCTCGGGATGTTCGGCTCGATCTTCCTGCTCAGCCAGTTCCTGCAGATGGTCCTGCACTACTCGCCCACCGAGGCGGGCCTGCGGATGCTGCCCTGGACCGGGATGCCGATGATCGTCGCGCCCATCGCGGGCTATCTGTCCGACCGCATCGGCGGCCGTCCGGTGGTCGCCGTCGGCCTGGCGCTGCAGGCGATCGGCCTCGCCTGGTTCGCCGTGGTCCTCAGCCCCGACGTCTCGTACGCGGCGCAGCTCCCGGCCTTGATCATCAGCGGTATCGGCATGGCGCTGTTCTTCGCACCCGCCGCGAACCTGGTGATGTCCAGCGTCATCCCCGCCGAGCAGGGCATCGCCTCCGGTGCCAACAACGCGCTGCGCGAGGTCGGCGGCGCGCTCGGTATCGCGATCCTCGCGGCCGTCTTCTCCTCCCAGGGCGGCTACGGTCCCGCGCAGAACTTCGTCGACGGACTGCAGCCCGCGCTGTGGGTGGGCTCCGGCGCGGTCGCCCTCGCGGCCCTCGCGACCCTGGCCATCCCGCGCCGCGGCAAGGCCGCCGAGCACGTGTCCACGGTCCGCGAGGACTCCCGGACGCTGGTCGACGCGTGACGAGGTGACGGCGAGGCACAGGGGTACGGTCCGGGAGCTGTCGGCCCCGGACCGTACCCTTGAGCGCGTGCAGGAACTCCACGAAGCCCCGCTCGCCCCCCTGACCACCTTCCGTCTCGGCGGCCCGGCCGCCCGGCTGATCACCGCGTCCACGGACGCCGAGGTGGTCGAAGCCGTGCGCGCGGCCGACGCCGAAGGCACCCCGCTGCTGATCATCGGCGGCGGCTCCAACCTGATCGTCGCCGACAAGGGCTTTTCCGGTACGGCCCTCAGGATCGCCACCGAGGGCTTCGAACTCGACGGTACGAAGCTGGAGTTGGCCGCCGGCGAGGTGTGGACCGACGCCGTGGCCCGCACCGTGGAGGCGGGCCTCGCCGGCATCGAGTGCCTGGCCGGCATCCCCGGCTCGGCGGGCGCGACCCCGATCCAGAATGTGGGGGCGTACGGCCAGGAGGTCTCCAACACGATCACCGAGGTGATCGCGTACGACCGCGAGGCCGGCGAGACGGTCACGCTCTCGAACGAGGAGTGCGCCTTCTCCTACCGCCACAGCCGCTTCAAGTCGGACCCGGACCGCTACGTGGTGCTGCGCGTCCGCTTCGAGCTCGAGGACGCCGGCGGTCTGAGCGCCCCGCTCAAGTACCCGGAGACCGCCCGCACCCTCGGCGTCGAGGCCGGCGACCGGGTGCCGCTCGAGCAGGCCCGCGAGACGGTGCTCAAGCTGCGGGCCGGCAAGGGCATGGTGCTCGACCCGGAGGACCACGACACGTGGTCGGCGGGTTCGTTCTTCACCAACCCGATCCTGACGACCGGGGAGTACGAGGCGTTCCTCGAGCGCGTCCACGAGCGCCTTGGCGCCGACGTCGCCCCGCCGGCGTATCCGGCGGGGGAGGGGCGGATGAAGACCTCGGCCGCCTGGCTGATCGACAAGGCGGGCTTCACCAAGGGGTACGGCACGGGCCCGGCCCGCATCTCCACCAAGCACACCCTGGCCCTGACGAATCGCGGCGCGGCCACCACCGAGGACCTGCTCGCCCTGGCCCGCGAGGTCGTGGCCGGGGTCCGCGAGGCCTTCGGGATCACCTTGGTCAATGAGCCGGTGATGGTCGGCGTATCGCTCTGAGCTGCACATTCGTGGTTGACCCCGAGGCGGGGCGCGCCTGATAGTGACCGCGTCGGCTCGATCGAAGACCCGACGCGAGCGGCGGCCGGGACGATCGGCGGCCGGCACATCAGGGGTGGGGACCACAGGTGCAGAACGGTGAGGGGCAGTTCGCGCTGCCCGCGGACGGGAAGCGGCCGGTACAGGGCGGGCGGCCGGCGGCGGACGGGCAGCCACTGGAGCAGTCCGGGCGGCCTGAAGGTGGGGAGCGGCCGGAGCAGTTCGAGCGGTCTGAAGGTGGTGAGTGGCCGGGGCAGTTCGGGCAGCCGTCCGCGCTCGAAGCAATGGTGCGCGTCTTCGAGCGCGCTCAAACGCTGCTGCGGGCGGGGGAGTTCGGGGCGGCGCGCAAGGAGGCCCAGGCCGGGCTCGACGCGTACGGACCGCACCCGGGGCTCTACCTCGTCCTCGGGCGGGCCCATGCCTTCGAGGACGCGGACGATCACGACAAGGCCGCCGAGCGCACGTACCAGATGGGGCTTGTCGACTTCCCCGACCATCTGGACCTGCTCGCCGCCTACGCCGAGTTCGGCCTGGGCGGCGACGCCCTGGATGAGCCGGGCCGGGTGTCACGCGGCACGGCCGCCGCGGCGCGGTTGAAGGAACTCGCGCCCGATTCACCGCAGGCGCATCAGCTCGGCCAGGGCGGGCAGCTCGCGGGCAGACCTCCGGAGCCGGGTGCCGTCCAGCGCTATGACGCACGCAGCGCCCTGGCCGATGGCGTCGACGCGAGAGCCGCTGCCGCGTACGCCGCCGAAGCGGCAGCCGCCTGGCCTTACGACCGCCGTCTCGCGGTGCGTGCCGAGACGCTGGCCGCGCTCGCACGGCCGACCGCGGCCCTCGCGCGCACCAGGGTCCGCTTCCCGCAGCTGCACTTCCTGGCCGTCGCCGTGCTCGGCGCCGCCATCGGCCTCGGAGTGACCGCGCTGCGCCTGCCTGCGCTGCTGGTCCCCGTGGCCGCCCTGGGCCTGCTGCCCGCGCTGCAGGAGCTGTATCTGCTCCGGGCGGCCCGTGACCGGGCGGCAGCCGGGCTGCCGGCCGATTACCGCGACCCCGCACCCGGCGCCCCCGAGCTCCCGCGCGCCACCCGGAGCGAGCGCCTGACCGGCGCCCTCGCCGTGGTGGTGGCGCTGGGGGCGTTCGTCGGGGTCATCAGCTGGAATGCCGTACGGGCAGCGGAGTATCCGCGGTACGAGGCCTCCGTACCCGAGTCGGTGCGCGGCATACCGCTGAGCAAGGGCGATCCGATGAGCGAGCGGATGGTGTCGATGCTCGGACGGGTGGACCTGCCGGCGGATGCCCAGCCCTTTTCCGGTCTCTACCGCGACGAGAGCGCGGGCTCGCTTCTGATGCTCGTGGGTGTCGCCGGTGACCTGCACGACGAGAATCCGGACCGCTACTTCGCCGATATGCGCCGCCAACTGAGCGCACTCGCCGCTGAGCCGTCGGAGACCTGGACGGTCGACCCGGGTGAGCTCGGCGGCCGTATGGAGTGCGCGGTCATGGAGTCCGCCGGCAACGAGGTCACCATGTGCGCCTGGCTCGACAAGGGCAGCATGGGCATGGTGTTCACCGGCGCGTACGAGGACGGCGACCGCACGACGCTGCCCGGCCTCACCCGCGAGCTGCGCGAAGCCACCCTGCGCCCGGAAGACCCGGGAGCCGCCTGACACGGCCGATGAGTTCCGACCCCCGAAGCAGTCACCCTTCCCGTAGACCTCCACGGACGGGAAGGCCGCCCATGACCGCCCTGCACACCCTCCTCCAGCGATACGTAGACGACGGCACCGTCCCCGGGGCGGTGGCCCTGATCGCTCGCGGTGACCGTGTCGAGGTGCAGGCCGTCGGCACGGCGAGTGCCGGCGGCGCCACCCCCATGACCCGCGACGCGATCTTCCGTATCGCCTCGATCACCAAACCGATCGTCGCCGCGGCCGTCCTGATGCTGATCGAGGACGGCCGCATCGGGCTCGACGACCAGGTCGCGCGCTGGCTCCCCGAACTGGAGAAACCGCAGGTCGTCCGCACCCCGGACGCACCCGTGGACGACACCGTGCCGGCCGTGCGCCCCATCACGGTCCGCCATCTGCTCGACTTCACCGCCGGATACGGCTTCACCTCCGACTTCTCCAAGCCCGCCCTCGCCCCGCTCTTCACCGAGCTGAACCAGGGCCCGCCGCGGCCGCAGGAAGTCGCCCCCACCGACGAGTGGATGGCGGCCCTCGCGCGTATCCCGCTGCTGCACCAGCCGGGGGAGACATGGCTCTACAACACCTGTTCCGAGCTCCAGGGTGTGCTGATCGCCCGGGTCTCGGGGCGCTCGCTCGGTGAGTTCCTCGCCGAGCGGATCTTCGAGCCGCTCGGCATGCAGGACACCGGATTCGCCGTCCCCGCGGCCGACTTGGGCCGCTTCACCTCGTACTACCGCACCGGCCCCGACGGCTCCCTGGAACTGGTCGACGCCCCCGACGGCCAGTGGAGCACCGAGCCGGCCTTCCTCTCGGGCGCGGGCGGCCTGGTCTCGACCGTCGACGACTGGCACGCCTTCGCCCGCATGATCCTCGCCGAAGGCGTCTCGGATACGGGGCACCGCCTGCTGTCCCCGGAATCGGTCCGCGCGATGCTCACCGACCAGCTCACCGCCGGTCAGCGCGCGGGCAGCGACCTCTTCCTGGAGGGCCAGGGCTGGGGCTACGGCGCCGCGGTGGACCTGGAGCCGGTGCACCCGTGGAGCGTTCCCGGCCGCTACGGCTGGGTGGGCGGCACCGGCACCTCGGCCCATCTCCACCCGGGCACGGGCGCGGTCGGCATCCTGCTCACGCAGGTCGAGCTCGGCGGGCCGACCGCGCCGACTCTCCTGCGGGAGTTCTGGCAGCTGACGAACCATGCGGAGCAGCAGTAGCTGGTAGCCGGCCGCCCACCGGCAGCCCGGCCGCCCACCGGCAGCCCGGCCGCCGACCAGTAGCCGGCCGCCCACCCGTAGTCGGCAGCCTCCCCGCACCGCGGGCTGCCCGACGCCCTCAATAGGCCACCCCGACACCCTGCTTCACGGTCGCCGGGTCCTCGGTCATCGCCAGCATCGCGTGCGCCACATCCGCCCGCCCGATCGCGCGCGAGCTGCGCGGATTGCCGCCGACCTGGGTGCGATACGTACCGGTCACCGGCTTGTCGGTCAGCTTGGGCGGCCGCACCGAGGTCCAGTCGGTCGCGCTGCGGGCCAGCTCGTCCTCCATCACCCGCAGATCGTCGTACACCGGCTTGAGCACCCGGCTGACCACGCCGATCATCACGCGGTCCAGCATCGGCTCGCGCTCCGCGGTCGGCGGGGCGAGAGGAGCGGCGCTGACCACGAGCAGCCGCCGTACGCCCTCCGCCTCCATGGCCCGCAGCACCGGCCGCGTGAGCCGGGCCGCGATCCCGTCCCGCGCGTCCTTGAGCCCGCGTGCACCGAGCCCCGAGAGCACCGCGTCGCATCCGGCGACAGCGGTGCGCAGGGACTCGGCATCGGACAGATCGGCCCGGAAGACATCGAGCCGTTCCCCTTGCGCGGAGAGCCGGGCAGGGGCGCGTACGACCGCGGTGACCTGGTGCCCCGCGGCCAGCGCCTGCCGGACGATCTCCTGCCCGATCCCGCCGGTCGCACCGAAAACAGTGAGCTTCATGGCCCCTCCTCGGGTGGGTGAGCGCTCACTTCCTGGGTGGGTGAGTGCTCGCTTCCGTGGGTGAATACTCACTCACCTTCGGGGGTGGGTGAGTATTCACTCACCCCTAGAGTGGGTAAGCATTCACTCACCCGTCAAGCCCGCAAGGAGCCTCCGTGCAGAAACCGGCCAGAGCCCGCATCCTCGACGCCGCGCACCACCTGATGCTCAGCGTCGGCCTGGCCCGCGCCACCACCAAGGTCATCGCGAAGGAGGCCGGCTGCTCGGAGGCCGCGCTCTACAAGCACTTCGCCAGCAAGGAAGAGCTCTTCATCAAGGTCCTCCAGGAGCGCCTGCCCCGGCTGACCCCGCTCCTGGACCAGCTGGCCGGAAACCCCAGCGCACGCTCCATCGAGGAGAACCTCGTCCGGATCGCCCACGAGGCTGCGCTGTTCTACGAGCAGAGCTTCCCGATCGCCGCGTCCCTGTACGCCGAGACCCAGCTCAAGACCCGTCACGAAGCGGCCATGCGCGAGATGGGCACGGGCCCGCACATGCCGATCGTCGGCCTCGACGCCTATCTGCGAGCCGAGCAGGTGGCGGGCCGTATCCGGCCCGAAGCGGACACCTACGCCGCCGCGTCCCTGCTCCTCGGCGCCTGTGCCCAGCGCGCCTTCGCGTACGACGCCGCGGGCCAGTTCCCGCCCCCGCCGGCCGAGGAGTTCGCGCGCGGCCTCGCCCGCACCCTCCTGGCCGGAATCGGCTGAGGAGCGGCCGAGGGGCGGCTGAAGAGCGGCCGAAAGGCGGCCGAAAGGCCGGTCGTCAACGACGAGCGGCCACTCACCCGCCCCGATCCGCCCGCCGGCTCAGCCCGCGATCCAGTCGTCGATCCCGGCGAGCAGCTTCCCCTGTACGTCCTCGGGCGCGGCCGAACCCCGCACCGACTGCCGCGCCAGCTCGGCCAGTTCGGCGTCCGTGAAGGCGTGGAACTCCCGCGCCAGCTCGTACTGCGCGGCCAGCCGTGACCCGAACAGCAACGGATCGTCCGCCCCGAGCGCCATCGGCACCCCGGCCTCGAACAGCTTCCTGAGCGGTACGTCCTCGGGCTTCTCGTAGACCCCGAGCGCGACATTGGACGAGGGGCAGACCTCGCAGGTCACCCCCTTGTCGGCAAGCCGCTTCAGGAGCCGCGGATCCTCGGCGGCCCGCACCCCGTGCCCGATCCGCGAGGCGTGCAAATCGTCGATACAGTCCCGTACCGACGCGGGCCCGGTGAGCTCACCGCCGTGCGGCGCCGCCAGCAGCCCGCCCTCACGCGCGATCGCGAACGCGCGGTCGAAGTCCCTTGCCATACCCCGGCGTTCGTCGTTCGACAGACCGAAACCGACGATGCCGCGGTCCGCGTACCGCACCGCGAGCCGCGCCAGGGTGCGCGCGTCCAGCGGGTGCTTCATCCGGTTCGCGGCGACGAGCACACGCATCCCGAGCCCGGTCTCTCGTGAAGCCGTGTCCACCGCATCGAGAATGATCTCGAGCGCCGGGATCAAGCCACCCAGGCGCGGTGCGTACGAGGTCGGGTCGACCTGGATCTCCAGCCACCCCGAGCCGTCCGCGAGATCCTCCTCGGCGGCCTCCCTGACAAGGCGCTGAATGTCCTCGGGCTCCCGCAGGCAGGACCGCGCCATGTCGTAGAGGCGCTGGAAGCGGAACCACCCGCGCTCGTCGGTGGCCCGCAGCTTCGGCGGCTCCCCGCCGGTCAGCGCCTCCGGCAGATGCACCCCGTACTTGTCGGCGAGCTCGAGCAGGGTCGTATGCCGCATCGACCCGGTGAAGTGCAGGTGCAGATGCGCCTTCGGCAGTTCGCTTACGTCCCGTACACGCTCCATCTGAAGATCCTGCCGTACGCACCAGGCGTCCCGGTAGCGGCTTTCCACCAACGAGTACTTGCCCGAACGAACAAACGGGCCCCCGGCCGAAGCCGGAGGCCCGTACAGAAAAGGCCGGTGACGTCAGCGCGCCTCGGCGAGCAGCTTCTGGATCCGCGAGACACCCTCGACCAGGTCCTCGTCGCCCAGCGCGTACGAGAGCCGCAGGTAACCCGGCGTACCGAAGGCCTCGCCCGGCACCACCGCGACCTCGACCTCGTCCAGGATCAGCGCGGCGAGCTCGACGGAGGTCTCGGGGCGCTTGCCGCGGATCTCCTTGCCGAGCAGGCCCTTCACCGACGGGTACGCGTAGAAGGCGCCCTCGGGGGTCGGGCAGAGCACACCGTCGATCTCGTTCAGCATCCGCACGATGGTCTGCCGGCGGCGGTCGAAGGCCACCTTCATCTCGTCCACGGCAGCGAGATCACCGGAGACGGCGGCGATGGCGGCCGCCTGCGAGACGTTCGCGACGTTGGACGTGGCGTGCGACTGCAGGTTGGACGCGGCCTTGATGACGTCCTTCGGACCGATGACCCAGCCCACGCGCCAGCCAGTCATGGCGTACGTCTTGGCCACACCGTTGACGATGATGCACTTGTCGCGCAGCTCGGGCACGACCACCGGCAGGGACGCGAACTCGGCGTCGCCGTACACCAGGTGCTCGTAGATCTCGTCGGTCAGGACCCACAGGCCCTTGTCGGCGGCCCAGCGGCCGATCGCCTCGACCTCGGCGCGCGAGTAGACGGCGCCCGTCGGGTTGGAGGGGGAGACGAAGAGCAGCACCTTGGTGTTCTCGGTGACGGCCGCTTCGAGCTGCTCCACGGAGACCCGGTAACCGGTCGTCTCGTCCGCGGTCACGAACACCGGCACACCACCCGCGAGCTGGATCGACTCGGGGTACGTCGTCCAGTACGGGGTCGGCACGATGACCTCGTCGCCCGGGTCGAGGATCGTGGCGAAGGCCTCGTAGATGGCCTGCTTGCCACCGTTGGTGACGAGCACGTTGGCCGCCTCGACCTCGTAACCCGAGTCGCGCAGCGTCTTCGCGGCGATCGCGGCCTTCAGCTCCGGAAGACCGCCGGCCGGCGTGTACCGGTGGAACTTCGGGTTCTTGCAGGCCTCGGCGGCGGCCTCGACGATGTAGTCCGGCGTCGGGAAGTCCGGCTCACCCGCGCCGAAGCCGATGACCGGCCGGCCGGCGGCCTTGAGGGCCTTGGCCTTGGCGTCGACGGCGAGGGTCGCGGACTCGGAGATCGCTCCGATACGGCGGGAGATACGGCGGTCGGTGGGTGACGTTGCAGCGCTCATGCGCCCCATCGTTCCAGACCCGAAGAGGGCCGAGCACACGAGTTCCGAAGAGCGGACATCGCCCCTGGACAGGTGTCTGATGGGTGCCGGACAGCTATCTGTTCGACGATGCGGCCCGGACCACGTACACTCATCCCTCGTTGGCCCTCACAAGCCGCTTCCGCCTACCGCACACCGTGCGGATGTTGGGATGCGGTACGTTGGGGGAACTCAAAGGGTCGTAGCTCAATTGGTAGAGCACCGGTCTCCAAAACCGGCGGTTGGGGGTTCAAGTCCCTCCGGCCCTGCTACACACACCATCGCCAGGATGTGTGCGCATGTACGTACTGCAAAGCACCGCCGTGCGGCTCTCCCGGGCGCGGCACGGCCACGACCCGGAATCAGGTGAAAACGAGTGACGGACGCCGTGGGCTCCATCGACACGCCTGATGCCCCGGACGAGGCGACCGAGTCCAAGAAGAAGGCCCGCAAGGGTGGCAAGCGAGGCAAGAAGGGTCCCCTGGGCCGCCTCGCGCTCTTCTACCGCCAGATCGTCGCCGAGCTCCGCAAGGTTGTCTGGCCGACTCGCAACCAGCTGACGACATACACCACAGTGGTGATTGTCTTCGTAGTCATCATGATCGGCTTGGTGACCGTGATTGACTATGGCTTCTCCGAAGCCATCAAGTACATCTTCGGTTAGAAGCCCAAGCGACAAGGACGCCGTTACCTTCGGCGTCCCTTTCGCGCGTTCCACCCCCATATGTAGCCAGGAAGAAGCAGCCACCGTGTCTGACCCGAACCTGAACGACGCCAGCGAGTCGATCGAGTCCGTTGAGGACCAGCTCGACATCGTGGAGGCGGCGGACTCCGTGGACCCGGACCAGGCCGAAGCTGCCGACGCCGCTGCCGGTGAGCCGGCCGAAGAGGCCGCGATGAACATCGAGGACGAGGCCGAGGCCGTCGCCGAGACGGAGGCCGACGAGGCCGCCGCCGAGGATGTCGAGCTCGAAGAGGCCGAGGTCGAGGAGTCCGAGCCGGTCGACCCGATCACCGCCCTGCGCGAAGAGCTCCGCACGCTGCCCGGCGAGTGGTACGTCATCCACACGTACGCCGGTTACGAGAACCGCGTGAAGACCAACCTCGAGCAGCGCGCCGTCTCGCTCAACGTCGAGGACTTCATCTTCCAGGCCGAAGTGCCGCAGGAAGAGGTCGCGCAGATCAAGAACGGCGAGCGCAAGACGATCAAGCAGAACAAGCTGCCTGGTTACGTGCTCGTCCGCATGGATCTGACGAACGAGTCCTGGGGCGTCGTCCGCAACACCCCCGGCGTCACCGGCTTCGTGGGCAACGCCTACGACCCGTACCCGCTGACCCTGGACGAGATCGTCAAGATGCTCGCCCCGGAGGCCGAGGAGAAGGCCGCCCGCGAGGCCGCCGAGGCCGAGGGCAAGCCCGCTCCGCAGCGCAAGGCCGAGGTCCAGGTTCTGGACTTCGAGGTCGGCGACTCGGTCACCGTCACCGACGGCCCGTTCGCGACGCTGCAGGCCACGATCAACGAGATCAACGCCGACTCGAAGAAGGTCAAGGGCCTCGTCGAGATCTTCGGCCGCGAGACCCCGGTCGAGCTCAGCTTCGACCAGATCCAGAAGAACTAGCTCTTACTGGACAGCACGCTTCCGAACAGGTCAGACGGGCTCTTCAAAGCCGGTCTGACCTGCTCGGTTTTTAGCCGCGCATGGATACCCGTTATCGTTGTGCGGTATGCCTCCATCCGGATGATCGGGTGAAGGCAGTTCACTCTCACTAGGACCCGGAGAGAGCAATGCCTCCCAAGAAGAAGAAGGTCACGGGGCTGATCAAGCTCCAGATCCAGGCCGGTGCCGCCAACCCGGCTCCGCCGGTCGGCCCCGCGCTGGGTCAGCACGGCGTCAACATCATGGAGTTCTGCAAGGCCTACAACGCCGCGACCGAGTCGCAGCGTGGCTGGGTGATCCCGGTGGAGATCACGGTCTACGAAGACCGTTCCTTCACCTTCATCACCAAGACTCCGCCGGCCGCGAAGATGATCCTCAAGGCCGCTGGTGTCGAGAAGGGCTCCGGCGAGCCGCACAAGACCAAGGTCGCCAAGATCACCCAGGCGCAGGTCCGCGAGATCGCCGAGACCAAGATGCCCGACCTGAACGCCAACGACCTGGACGCCGCGTCCAAGATCATCGCTGGCACCGCCCGTTCCATGGGCATCACGGTCGAGGGCTGAACCTCACCCCGCAAGACCTTTGAAGCAGTGGTAGGGCCAGCGCTGGTCCGCACCACGGACTCCAACCCTGAACCTCAGGAGTAGATGTGAAGCGCAGCAAGACTCTCCGCGCTGCGGACGCCAAGATCGACCGGGACAAGCTGTACGCCCCGCTCGAGGCCGTCCGTCTCGCCAAGGAGACCTCCGCGACGAAGTTCGACGGCACCGTCGAGGTCGCCTTCCGCCTGGGTGTCGACCCGCGCAAGGCCGACCAGATGGTCCGCGGCACCGTTAACCTCCCGCACGGCACCGGCAAGACCGCCCGGGTCCTGGTCTTCGCGACCGGTGACCGTGCTGCGGCTGCGGAAGCCGCCGGCGCCGACATCGTCGGCTCCGACGAGCTCATCGACGAGATCTCGAAGGGCAACCGCCTCAACGAGTTCGACGCCGTCGTCGCCACCCCGGACCTCATGGGCAAGGTCGGCCGCCTCGGCCGCGTCCTCGGCCCGCGTGGTCTCATGCCCAACCCGAAGACCGGCACCGTGACGCCCGACGTCGCCAAGGCGGTCAACGAGATCAAGGGCGGCAAGATCGAGTTCCGCGTCGACAAGCACTCGAACCTGCACTTCATCATCGGCAAGGTGTCCTTCGACGACACCAAGCTGGTGGAGAACTACGGCGCGGCCCTGGAGGAGATCCTCCGCCTGAAGCCGTCCGCCGCCAAGGGTCGCTACATCAAGAAGGCCGCCATCACCACCACGATGGGCCCCGGCATTCCGGTCGACCCGAACCGCACCCGCAACCTCCTCGTCGAGGAGGACCCGGCCGCGGTCTGAGCCTCGCGCTCATAGCTGGTCATTGCCCGGCACCGGCAGTTCTTCGGGACTGCCGGTGCCGGGTTTTTGCGTTTCAGCGTGTCGGTGCCCTCGGCTACGTTGACTGTCTACTCACAAGCATCACCGGGGGGTTGCACAGATGAAGACGTACAAGCGCATAGGCATGGCAGCCGTCTCCACCGCCGCGCTGGTCGCCGTGGCCGGCTGCCAGGGCTCCGGGGCGGACGACAAGGCCGCGGACAAGGCGCCGAAGCTCCAGTCGCGTGCGACGGCCGTCAAGACGCTGACGGCCGCGTACGAGAAGACGGCCGAGGCGAAGTCCGCCAAGGTCGAGATGACGATGTCGATCCCGGGTTCCCTGGGCGAGACGAAGATGTCCGGTGTCATGGGCTGGGACCCGACCGTGATGGACATGACGATGTCCGGCGCGCCGTTCGCGGACAGGCCCGGTGCGCCCGAGCAGATACGCATGATCTGGCGCGACAACGTGATGTACATGGACATGGGTTCCGCGGCTCCCGCCGAGCTGGACGGCAAGCGCTGGATGAAGATGGACCTGGGCGCCATGGCGGAGAAGGCCGGTGCACCGGGTCTGGAGCAGAAGCTCACCGGGGGCATCGACAACATGAACCAGGACCCGGCCAAGCAGATGGCCATGCTCCTGGAGTCGCCCAGCCTCAAGCACCTCGGCTCCACGACGATCGATGGCCAGAAGACCCAGCACTACAAGGGCACGCTCACGATCGAGGAGATGCTCGACACCAACGAGTCCGCGTACGAGTTCCTGGACGAGAAGGACCGCCAGGAGCTTCTGAAGAACGCGGAGAAGTCCGGGATCAAGGGGTACGACACCGAGATCTGGGTGAATGAGGACGGTTACCCGGCCAAGGTGAACCTCGGGATCGACAGCCCGGAAGGTGCCATCGAGATGACCCAGACGTACTCCGACTATGGCGCCAAGGCCGAGGTCGAGGTGCCGCCGGCCGCCGAGACCCTCGACATGATGAAGATGTTCGAGGAGCTGGGGCAGGACGGCGGCCTCGAGGGCTGACTGGGCATCGGGCCGGGCGCATCCTAGATGCCCCTGGCCCGATTTGCTCGACAAGCATCCGTTCGCGTACTCTTCCTGAGAAGCCAAAGACCGCTGGTCGTTGCTGTGCTCCGTAAGGGGTTCAGCGGCCGAAGGATCCGCCAAACGCGGACGACCTGCGCAGGTGACTGTGGAAGTGTTCCCGGATTCATTCGGTTGAGCCCATGCCCCGTGCGCCTGCGCCGGGGCGTTTTCATTTTGCGCAGAGCCCCTTCTCCAAGTGCCTGATTCAGGCGGTCCGGCGAACGCGGCTGACCGGAAGGTCAGTCGAGGATCATCACCCCGGAAGGAGGCCGAGGCTCATGGCGACGACCGAGAAGGTCACTGCTGTCGAGGAGATCACGCGCGACCTGCGCAACTCCAACGCCGCAGTTGTCACCTCGTACACCGGACTCAGCGTGGCGCAGCTCAAGCAGCTGCGTCGTTCTCTCGGCGAGAACGCTCAGTACCGAGTGGTGAAGAACACGCTGACCAAGATCGCGGCCCAGGAGGCCGGGTTCTCTGCGCTGGACGAGCACCTCAAGGGCTCGACGGCCGTTGCCTTCGTTACCGGTGACCCGGTCGAGGCGGCGAAGGGTCTGCGTGACTTCGCCAAGGACAACCCCGCTCTCGTCATCAAGGGCGGTGTCCTTGATGGCAAGGCGCTGTCCGCCGACGAGATCAAGAAGCTTGCGGACCTCGAGTCCCGCGAGGTTCTGCTCGCCAAGCTGGCGGGCGCCATGAAGGGCAAGCAGACTCAGGCTGCTCAGGTCTTCCAGGCGCTCCCGTCGAAGTTCGTCCGCACCGCGGAGGCGCTTCGTGCCAAGCAGGCCGAGCAGGGCGGTGCCGAGTAATTCGGCTCGCGTAATGACTGTCGCCCACTAGGGCGCCGGTCGCAGCGGGCCCGAAAGTACGCCCGCCACTCACAAACACTCCGGCACCAGCCGAATTAGTGGAAGGACGCCATCATGGCGAAGCTGTCCCAGGACGACCTGCTCGCGCAGTTCGAAGAGATGACCCTCATCGAGCTCTCCGAGTTCGTGAAGGCCTTCGAGGAGAAGTTCGACGTCACCGCCGCTGCGGCCGTCGCCGTTGCCGGCCCCGCCGCCGGTGGCGCTGCCCCCGAGGCCGAGGCCGAGCAGGACGAGTTCGACGTCATCCTCACGGGTGCCGGCGACAAGAAGATCCAGGTCATCAAGGTCGTGCGCGAGCTCACCTCCCTGGGCCTCAAGGAGGCCAAGGACCTCGTCGACGGCACCCCGAAGCCGGTCCTCGAGAAGGTCGCCAAGGAGGCCGCTGACAAGGCTGCCGAGTCCCTCAAGGCTGCCGGCGCCTCCGTCGAGGTCAAGTGACCTTGCGAGTCTGCTGACTCTTTCGCGCGAAAAGGCCCTCGGCCTGTAACGCGCAGACACTGAAGGGCGATCACCCATGTGGGTGGTCGCCCTTCGGCGTTCCTGGGTCGGCTGCCTTGCGCTGGCGGCGCGGTTGAGTATGGTGATCTTCGTTGTGCTCTCCCAGGCACCCCAAGGCTCCCGGTGACGATCTCCACGGGACAGGGGGCCTTGACGAACCGCACGCAGCGCGCAATTCTCAGGACGCGTCGTCACATCGATCCGGATCCGAGGCATGGATCGAAGACGAACTGGGCAGTGTGGATATGCGTCCACCGGCGAGGGGTCTGCCGGGGGCGCCACAACAGCAGGATTCCGAGGTGTTCGTGGGTAGCTCGAAAACCCGCACTGGACATCAGTGGGCCGAGTGGCTACACTGACCCTTTGCGCTGCCTGTTAGCTGCCTCCTGCCCGTCACCAGGGGCATGCCCATGCTTGAGCACCGTCGGCCGACCTTCCCTGACCTGGGGTTTTCTGTCGACGCGTTCAGTCTGGGACCGGTACGCGCGTAGTGAGTCCGAGCCCTCGGAAGGACCCCCTCTTGGCCGCCTCGCGCACTGCCTCGACCGCGATTACGAACAACGGCGCAAGCACCGCCCCGCTGCGCATCTCCTTTGCAAAGATCAAGGAGCCCCTCGAGGTTCCCAACCTGCTCGCGCTGCAGACCGAGAGCTTTGACTGGCTGCTCGGCAACACCGCTTGGCAGAGTCGGGTCGAGGCCGCTCTGGAATCAGGTCAGGACGTCCCCACCAAGTCCGGTCTGGAGGAGATCTTCGAGGAGATCTCCCCGATCGAGGACTTCTCCGGGTCGATGTCGCTGACCTTCCGCGACCACCGCTTCGAGCCTCCCAAGAACTCGATCGACGAGTGCAAGGAGCGCGACTTCACGTACGCGGCCCCGCTCTTCGTCACCGCCGAGTTCACCAACAACGAGACCGGCGAGATCAAGTCCCAGACGGTCTTCATGGGCGACTTCCCGCTCATGACGAGCAAGGGCACCTTCGTGATCAACGGCACCGAGCGTGTCGTGGTCTCGCAGCTGGTCCGCTCGCCGGGTGTCTACTTCGACTCCTCCATCGACAAGACGTCCGACAAGGACATCTTCTCCGCCAAGATCATCCCGTCCCGGGGTGCCTGGCTGGAGATGGAGATCGACAAGCGCGACATGGTCGGTGTCCGTATCGACCGCAAGCGCAAGCAGTCCGTCACCGTTCTCCTGAAGGCTCTCGGCTGGACGACCGAGCAGATCCTCGAGGAGTTCGGCGAGTACGAGTCCATGCGCGCCACCCTGGAGAAGGACCATACCCAGGGTCAGGACGACGCGCTGCTCGACATCTACCGCAAGCTGCGTCCGGGCGAGCCGCCGACGCGTGAGGCTGCGCAGACGCTGCTCGAGAACCTCTACTTCAACCCGAAGCGCTACGACCTCGCGAAGGTCGGCCGCTACAAGGTGAACAAGAAGCTCGGCGCCGAAGAGCCGCTGGACGCCGGCGTGCTCACCACCGACGACGTCATCGCCACCATCAAGTACCTGGTGAAGCTGCACGCCGGTGAGACCGAGACCGTCGGTGCCTCGGGCCGCGAGATCGTCGTCGAGACCGACGACATCGACCACTTCGGCAACCGTCGTATCCGTAACGTCGGCGAGCTCATCCAGAACCAGGTCCGCACGGGTCTGGCTCGTATGGAGCGCGTCGTGCGCGAGCGCATGACGACCCAGGACGTCGAGGCGATCACGCCGCAGACCCTGATCAACATCCGCCCCGTGGTGGCGTCGATCAAGGAGTTCTTCGGTACGTCGCAGCTGTCCCAGTTCATGGACCAGACGAACCCGCTGTCGGGCCTGACCCACAAGCGTCGTCTGAACGCGCTGGGCCCCGGTGGTCTGTCCCGTGAGCGGGCCGGCTTCGAGGTCCGCGACGTGCACCCGTCGCACTACGGCCGCATGTGCCCGATCGAGACGCCCGAAGGCCCGAACATCGGTCTGATCGGCTCGCTCGCCTCGTACGGCCGCATCAACCCGTTCGGTTTCATCGAGACGCCGTACCGCAAGGTCGTCGACGGCATCGTGACCGACGACGTCGACTACCTCACGGCCGACGAAGAGGACCGATTCGTCATCGCGCAGGCCAACGCGCCGCTGACGGACGACTTCCACTTCGCCGAGTCCCGCGTCCTGGTCCGCCGCCGTGGCGGCGAGATCGACTACATCCCGGGCGACGACGTCGACTACATGGACGTCTCGCCGCGCCAGATGGTGTCGGTCGCGACCGCGATGATCCCGTTCCTCGAGCACGACGACGCCAACCGCGCGCTCATGGGATCGAACATGATGCGCCAGGCCGTTCCGCTGATCAAGGCGGAGGCCCCGCTGGTCGGTACCGGCATGGAGTACCGCTGTGCGGTCGACGCCGGTGACGTCATCAAGGCCGAGAAGGACGGTGTCGTCCAGGAGGTCTCCGCCGACTACGTGACGGTGGCCAACGACGACGGCACGTACACCACGTACCGCATCGCCAAGTTCTCCCGCTCGAACCAGGGCACGTCCTTCAACCAGAAGGTCGTCGTCGACGAGGGTGCGCGCGTCATCGAGGGCCAGGTCCTCGCCGACGGCCCCTCGACCGACGAGGGCGAGATGGCGCTGGGCAAGAACCTGCTCGTGGCGTTCATGCCGTGGGAGGGTCACAACTACGAGGACGCGATCATCCTGTCGCAGCGCCTCGTGCAGGACGACGTCCTCTCCTCGATCCACATCGAGGAGCACGAGGTCGACGCCCGTGACACCAAGCTCGGCCCCGAGGAGATCACCCGGGACATCCCGAACGTCTCCGAGGAGGTCCTCTCGGACCTCGACGAGCGCGGCATCATCCGTATCGGTGCCGAGGTCGTCGCCGGCGACATCCTCGTCGGCAAGGTCACGCCCAAGGGTGAGACCGAGCTGACGCCGGAAGAGCGCCTGCTGCGCGCGATCTTCGGTGAGAAGGCCCGTGAGGTCCGTGACACCTCGCTGAAGGTGCCGCACGGTGAGATCGGCAAGGTCATCGGCGTCCGCGTCTTCGACCGCGAAGAGGGCGACGAGCTGCCGCCGGGCGTGAACCAGCTGGTTCGTGTCTACGTGGCGCAGAAGCGCAAGATCACCGATGGTGACAAGCTCGCCGGCCGTCACGGCAACAAGGGCGTCATCTCCAAGATCCTGCCCGTCGAGGACATGCCGTTCCTCGAGGACGGCACCCCGGTCGACATCATCCTCAACCCGCTCGGTGTCCCGTCCCGAATGAACCCGGGTCAGGTCCTCGAGATCCACCTCGGCTGGCTCGCCAGCCGCGGCTGGAAGGTCGAGGGTTCCGAGGAGTGGATGGAGCGTCTGAAGGCCATCGGCGCCGACGAGGTGACCGCCGGCTCCAACGTCGCGACCCCGGTCTTCGACGGTGCCCGCGAGGACGAGATCTCCGGTCTCTTCGAGCACACCATCCCGAACCGCGACGGCGTCCGCATGGTGCAGCCGTCCGGTAAGGCCCAGCTGTTCGACGGTCGTTCGGGAGAGCCGTTCCCGGACCCGATCTCGGTCGGCTACATGTACATCCTGAAGCTGCACCACCTGGTCGACGACAAGCTCCACGCCCGTTCGACCGGTCCGTACTCGATGATCACCCAGCAGCCGCTGGGTGGTAAGGCGCAGTTCGGTGGCCAGCGCTTCGGTGAGATGGAGGTGTGGGCGCTCGAGGCATACGGCGCCGCGTACGCCCTCCAGGAGCTGCTCACGATCAAGTCCGACGACGTCACCGGCCGCGTGAAGGTCTACGAGGCCATCGTCAAGGGCGAGAACATCCCCGAGCCGGGCATTCCCGAGTCCTTCAAGGTGCTCATCAAGGAAATGCAGTCGCTCTGCCTCAACGTGGAGGTGCTGTCCTCGGACGGCATGTCCATCGAGATGCGCGACACCGACGAGGACGTCTTCCGCGCTGCGGAAGAGCTCGGTATCGACCTGTCCCGGCGGGAGCCGAGCAGCGTCGAAGAGGTCTGACGGGCCACCCGCCACCCGGCTTCCTGCCGGGTGGCGGAACCCCGGACCCCGTACAGACCATTGATTGAGACACAACCCTGAGAGGGATTGACGCATAGTGCTCGACGTCAACTTCTTCGACGAGCTCCGGATCGGCCTGGCCACCGCTGACGACATCCGTCAGTGGAGCCACGGCGAGGTCAAGAAGCCCGAGACCATCAACTACCGCACGCTCAAGCCCGAAAAGGACGGACTCTTCTGCGAGAAGATCTTCGGTCCTACCCGGGACTGGGAGTGCTACTGCGGCAAGTACAAGCGTGTCCGCTTCAAGGGCATCATCTGTGAGCGCTGTGGCGTCGAGGTCACTCGCGCCAAGGTGCGTCGTGAGCGGATGGGCCACATCGAGCTTGCCGCTCCCGTCACTCACATCTGGTACTTCAAGGGCGTCCCGTCGCGCCTCGGATACCTGCTCGACCTCGCGCCGAAGGACCTCGAGAAGGTCATCTACTTCGCCGCGTACATGATCACGTTCGTGGACGAGGAGCGTCGTACCCGCGACCTGCCGTCCCTGGAGGCGCACGTCTCCGTCGAGCGTCAGCAGATCGAGCAGCGCCGTGACGCGGACCTCGAGGCCCGCGCCAAGAAGCTCGAGACCGACCTGGCCGAGCTCGAGGCCGAGGGTGCCAAGGCCGACGTGCGCCGCAAGGTGCGCGAGGGTGCCGAGCGCGAGATGAAGCAGCTGCGTGACCGTGCGCAGCGCGAGATCGACCGTCTCGACGAGGTGTGGAACCGCTTCAAGAACCTCAAGGTCCAGGACCTCGAGGGCGACGAGCTGCTCTACCGCGAGCTGCGTGACCGCTTCGGCACGTACTTCGACGGCTCGATGGGTGCCGCTGCTCTGCAGAAGCGCCTGGAGACCTTCGACCTCGACGAGGAGGCCGAGCGCCTCCGCGAGATCATCCGCACCGGCAAGGGCCAGAAGAAGACCCGTGCGCTCAAGCGCCTCAAGGTCGTCTCCGCGTTCCTCACCACGAACAACAGCCCCAAGGGCATGGTCCTGGACTGCGTCCCGGTCATCCCGCCGGACCTGCGTCCGATGGTGCAGCTGGACGGTGGCCGCTTCGCGACCTCCGACCTGAACGACCTGTACCGCCGTGTGATCAACCGCAACAACCGTCTGAAGCGTCTGCTCGACCTGGGCGCTCCGGAGATCATCGTCAACAACGAGAAGCGCATGCTTCAGGAGGCTGTTGACGCCCTCTTCGACAACGGTCGTCGTGGTCGCCCGGTCACCGGTCCCGGTAACCGCCCGCTGAAGTCCCTCAGCGACATGCTGAAGGGTAAGCAGGGTCGATTCCGTCAGAACCTTCTCGGTAAGCGTGTGGACTACTCCGCGCGTTCCGTGATCGTCGTCGGTCCGCAGCTGAAGCTGCACCAGTGCGGTCTCCCGAAGGCCATGGCGCTGGAGCTCTTCAAGCCGTTCGTGATGAAGCGTCTGGTCGACCTGAACCACGCGCAGAACATCAAGAGCGCCAAGCGCATGGTGGAGCGCGGCCGCACGGTCGTGTACGACGTCCTCGAAGAGGTCATCGCCGAGCACCCGGTTCTCCTGAACCGTGCTCCCACCCTGCACCGCCTCGGCATCCAGGCCTTCGAGCCGCAGCTGGTCGAGGGCAAGGCCATCCAGATCCACCCGCTCGTCTGCACCGCGTTCAACGCGGACTTCGACGGTGACCAGATGGCCGTGCATCTGCCGCTCTCCGCGGAGGCGCAGGCCGAGGCCCGCATCCTGATGCTGTCCTCGAACAACATCCTCAAGCCCGCCGACGGCCGTCCGGTGACGATGCCGACGCAGGACATGGTCCTGGGTCTGTTCTTCCTCACCACCGACGGCGATCTCCGTGACACCAAGGGCGAGGGCCGTGCGTTCGGCTCGGTCGCCGAGGCGATCATGGCGTTCGACGCCGGCGAGCTCGCGCTGCAGTCGCCCGTCGACATCCGCTTCCCGGTGGGCACCATCCCGCCGCGTGGCTGGGTGCCGCCGGTCGCCGAAGAGGGCGAGCCGGAGTACCAGCCCGGTGACACCTTCCGTCTGCGGACGACCCTGGGCCGTGCGCTCTTCAACGAGCTGCTGCCCGAGGACTACCCGTTCGTCGACTACTCGGTGGGCAAGAAGCAGCTCGGCGAGATCGTCAACGACCTTGCGGAGCGCTACCCCAAGGTCATCGTGGCAGCGACGCTCGACAACCTGAAGTCGGCCGGCTTCTACTGGGGCACGCGCTCCGGTGTCACCGTGGCCATCTCCGACATCGTGGTTCCCGAGGCGAAGAAGGCCATCGTCGCGGGCTACGAGGCTCAGGACGAGAAGGTCCAGAAGCAGTACGAGCGCGGTCTGATCACCAAGCAGGAGCGCACGCAGGAGCTCATCACCATCTGGACCAAGGCGACCAACGAGGTTGCCGAGGCGATGAATGAGAACTTCCCCAAGACGAACCCCATCTTCATGATGGTTGACTCGGGTGCCCGAGGAAACATGATGCAGATGCGTCAGATCGCCGGTATGCGTGGTCTGGTGTCCAACGCCAAGAACGAGACGATTCCTCGTCCGATCAAGGCGTCGTTCCGTGAGGGTCTCTCCGTGCTGGAGTACTTCATCTCCACGCACGGTGCCCGTAAGGGTCTGGCGGACACCGCCCTGCGTACCGCCGACTCGGGTTACCTGACCCGTCGTCTGGTGGACGTCTCGCAGGACGTGATCATCCGCGAGGAGGACTGTGGCACCGACCGCGGTCTGAAGCTGCGGATCGCCGAGAAGGACGCCGCCGGTGTGCTGCGCAAGGCCGAGGACGTCGAGACCTCTGTCTACGCCCGCATGCTCGCCGAGGACGTCGTCATCGACGGCAAGGTCATCGCGCCGGCCAACGTCGACCTCGGTGACGTGCTCATCGACGCCCTGGTCGCCAACGGCGTCGAGGAGGTCAAGACCCGCTCGGTCCTGACCTGTGAGTCCGCGGTCGGCACCTGTGCCTTCTGCTACGGACGCTCGCTCGCCACCGGCAAGCTGGTCGACATCGGTGAGGCGGTCGGCATCATCGCCGCCCAGTCCATCGGTGAGCCCGGTACCCAGCTGACGATGCGTACCTTCCACACCGGTGGTGTGGCCGGTGACGACATCACCCAGGGTCTGCCCCGTGTCGTCGAGCTCTTCGAGGCTCGTACGCCGAAGGGTGTCGCCCCGATCTCCGAGGCCGCGGGCCGTGTCCGCATCGAGGAGACCGAGAAGACCAAGAAGATCGTCGTCACCCCGGACGACGGCAGCGACGAGACGGCGTTCCCGATCTCGAAGCGTGCCCGTCTGCTCGTGGGCGAGGGCGACCACGTCGAGGTCGGCCAGAAGCTGACCGTGGGTGCCACCAACCCGCACGACGTGCTGCGCATTCTCGGCCAGCGTGCGGTGCAGGTGCACCTGGTCGGCGAAGTCCAGAAGGTCTACAACTCGCAGGGTGTGTCGATCCACGACAAGCACATCGAGATCATCATCCGGCAGATGCTGCGCCGTGTGACGATCATCGAGTCCGGCGACGCGGAGCTGCTGCCGGGCGAGCTCGTCGAGCGCTCGAAGTTCGAGACCGAGAACCGTCGTGTGGTCACCGAGGGCGGTCACCCCGCCTCCGGCCGTCCGCAGCTGATGGGTATCACCAAGGCCTCGCTGGCGACGGAATCCTGGCTGTCGGCCGCCTCCTTCCAGGAGACGACCCGAGTCCTGACGGATGCGGCGATCAACGCCAAGTCCGACAGCCTCATCGGCCTCAAGGAGAACGTCATCATCGGTAAGCTCATCCCGGCCGGTACGGGTCTGTCCCGCTACCGCAACATCCGGGTCGAGCCGACCGAAGAGGCCAAGGCCGCGATGTACTCGGCCGTCGGCTACGACGACATCGACTACTCGCCGTTCGGCACGGGCTCCGGCCAGGCCGTTCCGCTGGAGGACTACGACTACGGTCCGTACAACCAGTAAGGCGTACGGCTTCGTAGGAAGTCTTTGAGTCGAAAGGGCGCCCACTCCGTCTCGTACGGGGTGGGCGCCCTTCGGCGTTGCGGGGTGGGCTCCCAGCAGGCTCCTCGCCCGGTTCTGCGGGGACGGAGAGCCGCCGGCGGACGCGGGGGAGTGCGGAGGAACTCTTCGGCGGTGTGCGCGGCCTGTGGCGGTCACGTACGGCGGGGGAGAGGGCCGGGGACCGAAGATGGCCGAATGGCTCCTGAATGCGGTCAACTGCCGTATGGACAGCGGCTGTTTCCGGCCACGACAGGACACTGTCGCGGACCCGGTTCGCGGTCACGTTCCGTAAGCGGAAAGGCGCATGGCGCTGCGGCGGCTGCTTCTGCTTGGGCTTGTTTTGACCGGAGTGCGGACGCTAGGTACGCTCAGACCTTGTGCCTGGGGTGTGCCCTGGCTCGCGCGCGTGCCTTGAAAACCGCGGCGAGCGTCACAGCGGCCACTGCAATCTGTGCCTCTCCTCGTTTTCGGGCGGAGTCCGCAGCGTGCGACACACCCGACCGCGTGGGTCGGCGAAGTTCCAGGTTAGCTTTATGACGGCACACAGAAACCGGAGAAGTAGTGCCTACGATCCAGCAGCTGGTCCGTAAGGGCCGGCAGGACAAGGTCGAGAAGAACAAGACGCCCGCACTCGAGGGTTCGCCCCAGCGCCGTGGCGTCTGCACGCGTGTCTTCACCACCACCCCGAAGAAGCCGAACTCGGCGCTGCGGAAGGTCGCGCGTGTTCGCCTGACCTCCGGCATCGAGGTCACCGCTTACATCCCGGGTGAGGGTCACAACCTGCAGGAGCACTCGATCGTGCTCGTGCGCGGTGGCCGTGTGAAGGACCTGCCGGGTGTTCGCTACAAGATCATCCGCGGATCCCTCGACACGCAGGGCGTCAAGAACCGTAAGCAGGCTCGTTCCCGCTACGGCGCCAAGAAGGAGAAGTAAGAATGCCTCGTAAGGGCCCCGCCCCGAAGCGCCCGGTCATCATCGACCCGGTCTACGGTTCTCCTCTGGTGACCTCCCTCATCAACAAGGTTCTGCTGAACGGCAAGCGCTCCACCGCCGAGCGCATCGTTTACGGCGCCATGGAGGGTCTGCGCGAGAAGACCGGTAACGACCCGGTCATCACGCTGAAGCGCGCGCTCGAGAACATCAAGCCGACCCTCGAGGTCAAGTCCCGCCGTGTCGGTGGCGCGACCTACCAGGTGCCGGTTGAGGTCAAGCCCGGCCGTGCCAACACCCTGGCGCTGCGCTGGCTCGTCGGTTACTCCCGCGCCCGTCGCGAGAAGACCATGACCGAGCGTCTCCTCAACGAGCTCCTCGACGCTTCCAACGGCCTTGGTGCCGCTGTGAAGAAGCGCGAGGACACGCACAAGATGGCCGAGTCCAACAAGGCCTTCGCGCACTACCGCTGGTAGTCGCAACCCACATCGAGACCGAGAGAAGACTGAGCCGATATGGCTACCACTTCGCTTGACCTGGCCAAGGTGCGCAACATCGGCATCATGGCCCACATCGACGCGGGCAAGACGACCACCACCGAGCGGATCCTGTTCTACACCGGCGTCTCGTACAAGATCGGTGAGGTCCACGACGGCGCCGCCACGATGGACTGGATGGAGCAGGAGCAGGAGCGTGGCATCACGATCACGTCTGCTGCCACCACCTGCCACTGGCCGCTCGAGGACGTCGACCACACGATCAACATCATCGACACCCCGGGTCACGTCGACTTCACCGTCGAGGTGGAGCGTTCGCTGCGTGTGCTCGACGGTGCTGTGACCGTGTTCGACGGCGTCGCCGGTGTCGAGCCCCAGTCCGAGACTGTCTGGCGTCAGGCGGACCGCTACGGCGTTCCGCGTATCTGCTTCGTCAACAAGCTCGACCGTACGGGTGCCGAGTTCCACCGCTGCGTCGACATGATCGTGGACCGCCTCGGCGCCACCCCGATCGTCATGCAGCTGCCGATCGGTGCCGAGGCCGACTTCCAGGGTGTTGTCGACCTCGTCACGATGAAGGCTTACGTCTGGTCGGCCGAGGCCGCCAAGGGCGAGGCCTACGACACCGTCGACATCCCGGCCACGCACACCGAGGCCGCCGACGAGTGGCGCGGCAAGCTCCTCGAGACCGTCGCCGAGAACGACGAAGAGATCATGGAGCTGTACCTCGAGGGCCAGGAGCCTTCGGTGGAGCAGCTGTACGCCGCGATCCGTCGTATCACCATCGCGTCGGGCAAGGGTGGCGAGACCACCGTCACCCCCGTGTTCTGCGGTACCGCGTTCAAGAACAAGGGCGTTCAGCCCCTGCTCGACGCGGTCGTGCGGTACCTGCCCTCCCCCCTGGACGTCGAGGCCATCGAGGGCCACGACGTCAAGGACGCCGAGGTTGTCGTGAAGCGCAAGCCGAACGACGAGGAGCCGCTCGCGGCCCTCGCGTTCAAGATCGCTTCCGACCCGCACCTCGGCAAGCTCACCTTCATCCGGGTCTACTCGGGTCGCCTGGACGCCGGCACCGCGGTGCTGAACTCCGTCAAGGGCAAGAAGGAGCGCATCGGCAAGATCTACCGCATGCACGCGAACAAGCGTGAGGAGATCGACTCGGTGGGCGCCGGCGACATCGTCGCCGTCATGGGCCTGAAGCAGACCACCACCGGTGAGACGCTGTGTGACGACAAGAACCCGGTCATCCTGGAGTCCATGGACTTCCCGGCGCCGGTCATTCAGGTCGCCATCGAGCCCAAGTCCAAGGGTGACCAGGAGAAGCTGGGTGTCGCCATCCAGCGTCTCGCGGAGGAGGACCCCTCCTTCCAGGTGCACTCGGACGAGGAGACCGGCCAGACCATCATCGGTGGTATGGGCGAGCTTCACCTCGACGTCCTCGTCGACCGTATGCGTCGCGAGTTCAAGGTCGAGGCGAACGTCGGCAAGCCGCAGGTCGCGTACCGCGAGACGATCCGCAAGGCCGTCGAGCGCGTGGACTACACCCACAAGAAGCAGACCGGTGGTACCGGTCAGTTCGCCAAGGTGCAGATCGCGATCGAGCCCATCGAGGGCGGCGACAGCTACGAGTTCGTGAACAAGGTCACCGGTGGCCGTATCCCGAGGGAGTACATCCCTTCGGTGGACGCCGGTGCGCAGGAGGCCATGCAGTTCGGCATCCTGGCCGGCTACGAGATGACGGGCGTCCGCGTCATTCTTCTCGACGGTGCCTTCCACGAGGTCGACTCCTCCGAGCTCGCCTTCAAGATCGCCGGTTCGCAGGCGTTCAAGGAGGCCGCGCGCAAGGCCAGCCCCGTGCTGCTCGAGCCGATGATGTCCGTCGAGGTCACCACGCCCGAGGACTACATGGGCGAAGTCATCGGTGACATCAACTCCCGCCGTGGCCAGATTCAGGCCATGGAGGAGCGCAGCGGCGCCCGCGTCGTGAAGGGCCTCGTGCCGCTTTCGGAGATGTTCGGCTACGTCGGAGACCTCCGCAGCAAGACCTCGGGTCGCGCAAGCTACTCGATGCAGTTCGACTCCTACGCCGAGGTTCCGCGGAACGTCGCCGAGGAGATCATCGCGAAGGCCAAGGGCGAGTAAACCACCCGGTTTCACGCTTTAGGCTTGACACCATCCGCCGGGGTTTCGACCTCGAATCAGGGAGTGACCCCGGCGGCTGGCATCCCAGCAAAGATCACCTGGCGCCGATGAGTAAGGCGTACCAGAACCACTCCACAGGAGGACCCAGTGGCGAAGGCGAAGTTCGAGCGGACTAAGCCGCACGTCAACATCGGCACCATCGGTCACATCGACCACGGTAAGACGACCCTCACGGCCGCCATTACCAAGGTGCTGCACGACGCGTACCCGGACCTGAACGAGGCCTCGGCCTTCGACCAGATCGACAAGGCTCCTGAGGAGCGCCAGCGCGGTATCACCATCTCGATCGCGCACGTCGAGTACCAGACGGAGACGCGTCACTACGCGCACGTCGACTGCCCCGGTCACGCGGACTACATCAAGAACATGATCACCGGTGCTGCCCAGATGGACGGCGCCATCCTCGTGGTCGCCGCCACCGACGGCCCGATGCCGCAGACCAAGGAGCACGTGCTCCTGGCCCGCCAGGTCGGCGTTCCGTACATCGTCGTCGCCCTGAACAAGGCCGACATGGTGGACGACGAGGAGATCCTGGAGCTCGTCGAGCTCGAGGTTCGTGAGCTGCTCTCCGAGTACGAGTTCCCGGGCGACGACGTTCCGGTCGTCAAGGTCTCGGCGCTCAAGGCGCTCGAGGGCGACGCCGAGTGGGGCAAGTCCGTCCTCGACCTGATGAAGGCCGTCGACGAGTCCATCCCGCAGCCCGAGCGTGACGTCGACAAGCCGTTCCTGATGCCGATCGAGGACGTCTTCACGATCACCGGTCGTGGCACCGTCGTCACCGGTCGTATCGAGCGTGGTGTCCTCAAGGTCAACGAGACCGTCGACATCATCGGCATCAAGACCGAGAAGACCACCACCACGGTCACCGGCATCGAGATGTTCCGCAAGCTGCTCGACGAGGGCCAGGCCGGTGAGAACGTCGGTCTGCTCCTCCGTGGCATCAAGCGCGAGGATGTCGAGCGCGGCCAGGTCATCATCAAGCCCGGTTCGGTCACGCCGCACACCGAGTTCGAGGCCCAGGCCTACATCCTGTCGAAGGACGAGGGTGGCCGTCACACCCCGTTCTTCAACAACTACCGTCCGCAGTTCTACTTCCGTACGACGGACGTGACCGGCGTCGTGACCCTCCCCGAGGGCACCGAGATGGTCATGCCGGGTGACAACACCGAGATGAAGGTGGAGCTCATCCAGCCCGTCGCCATGGAAGAGGGCCTGAAGTTCGCCATCCGTGAGGGTGGCCGGACCGTGGGCGCCGGCCAGGTCACCAAGATCAACAAGTAATTGTTGATTCGCGGTACCTGAGCTTCCAGCTCAAAACCGAAGCCCCCGTACACCTTCTGGGTGTGCGGGGGCTTCGGCCTGATTTCGGCCGATTCCCTTGTACGGGTGGGAAATTCGGCGCCGCGGAGACGGGCGACCGGGTTTGACAAGAGGGCTCCCGGGGGTACGCTTCTCGGCCCGATTGGCGCCCGATGCAACCCGTATGGCACACTGTCCAGGTTGCTCGGTTGAGTGCCGATGCTGCGCGCCTCCCGCCGGGAGGACCGGAAGCGAGTCCCACAGTACTCGTCGTCCTATCTGCCGTAAGGCAGCACTGGGGCGGACGTACGGGAATCTTCCGGGAAGTGCAGTGCGGAGGCTCGGCCAGGCGCCCGGTGGGTGTTCTTCCCCCGGCCAGCGGCCCTGGCGGCCGCGACCCCTAGCAGGGAAATCCTTCGGGACATCCGTGTCAGTGAGGTTGCGACACGCCCGACCGCGTGGGTCGGAGAAAGAGTCAAGAGAGCCCCTGGGTTCCAGAGCGTTTACTAGAGACAGGACTACTGAGTAGCCATGGCGGGACAGAAGATCCGCATCCGGCTCAAGGCCTACGACCACGAGGTCATCGACTCCTCGGCGAAGAAGATCGTCGAGACGGTGACCCGTACTGGTGCGTCGGTCGCGGGCCCGGTGCCGCTCCCCACCGAGAAGAACGTGTACTGCGTCATCAAGTCGCCGCACAAGTACAAGGACTCTCGCGAGCACTTCGAGATGCGCACGCACAAGCGCCTCATCGACATCCTCGACCCGACCCCCAAGACCGTTGACTCTCTGATGCGACTCGACCTTCCGGCCGGTGTCGACATCGAGATCAAGCTCTAAGGGCGGTTGATCTAGATGACCAAGCAGATCAAGGGCATCCTGGGCGAGAAGCTCGGCATGACGCAGGTCTGGGACGAGAACAACCGTGTCGTCCCGGTGACCGTCGTCAAGGCCGGCCCCTGCGTCGTGACCCAGGTCCGTACGAATGACTCCGACGGCTACGAGTCGGTCCAGATCGCCTTCGGCGAGATCGACCCGCGCAAGGTGAACAAGCCCCTCAAGGGCCACTTCGCCAAGGCCGACGTGACCCCCCGCCGCCACCTCGTCGAGATCCGTACCGCTGACGCCAGCGAGTACACCCTCGGCCAGGAGCTCACCGCTGAGACCTTCGAGTCCGGCGTGAAGGTCGACGTGACCGGCAAGAGCAAGGGCAAGGGCTTCGCCGGTGTCATGAAGCGCCACAACTTCAAGGGTGGCAAGGCTTCCCACGGTGCCAAGCGCATCCACCGCAAGCCCGGTTCCATCGGTGGCTGTGCCACCCCCGGCCGTGTCTTCAAGGGCATGCGCATGGCGGGTCGCATGGGCAACGAGCGGGTCACCACCCAGAACCTGACCGTCCACGCCGTTGACGCCGAGAAGGGTCTGCTGCTCATCAAGGGCGCCGTCCCCGGCCCCAACGGTGGCCTCGTCCTGGTCCGCACTGCGGCCAAGGGGGTTTGAGGAACCGATGAGCACCATTGACATCCTTTCGCCGGCAGGCGACAAGGCCGGGACTGTCGAGCTCCCCTCGGAGATCTTCGACGTCGAGAAGATCAGCATTCCGCTGATCCACCAGGTCGTTGTCGCGCAGCTGGCCGCGGCCCGTCAGGGCACGCACAAGACCAAGACCCGCGGCGAAGTCCGTGGCGGTGGCAAGAAGCCGTACCGCCAGAAGGGCACCGGCCGCGCGCGCCAGGGTTCGACCCGTGCGCCGCAGTTCGCCGGCGGTGGCGTCGTCCACGGCCCCGTGCCGCGTGACTACTCGCAGCGGACCCCGAAGAAGATGAAGGCCGCGGCCCTGCGCCACGCCCTCACCGACCGGGCCCGCCACAACCGCATCCACGTCGTGTCCGGCGTTGTTGAGGGCGACATCAGCACGAAGGCTGCCAAGACCTTCCTGGGCAAGGTCAGCGAGCGCAAGAACGTGCTCCTGGTCATCACCCGTGAGGACGAGGCCGCTCTGCTGTCCGCTCGCAACCTGCCCCAGGTCCACATCCTGGAGCCGGGCCAGCTGAACACGTACGACGTGCTCGTTTCGGACGACGTGGTCTTCACCAAGGCCGCCTTCGACTCCTTCGTCGCCGGCCCCAAGGCTGACACCGAAGGGAGCGAGGGCTGATGTCTGAAGCCACCGTTACCAGCAAGACCTTCTCGGACCCGCGCGACATCCTCGTCAAGCCGGTCGTCTCGGAGAAGAGCTACGCGCTGCTCGACGAGAACAAGTACACGTTCATCGTCGCGCCCGGCTCCAACAAGACCCAGATCAAGCAGGCCGTGGAAGCGGTCTTCGGCGTCAAGGTCACCGGGGTCAACACGATCAACCGTCAGGGCAAGCGGAAGCGTACGCGCACCGGTTTCGGCAAGCGTGCCGACACCAAGCGCGCCATCGTGACCCTCGCTGAGGGCGACCGTATCGACATCTTCGGCCAGGCCTCCTAACGGAGCGCCCTGGTCCGAATATCGGACGAGGACTGAGAAATGGGAATCCGCAAGTACAAGCCGACTACGCCGGGCCGCCGTGGCTCCAGCGTCGCCGACTTCGTCGAGATCACGCGGTCCACGCCGGAGAAGTCGCTGGTCCGCCCGCTGCACAGCAAGGGCGGCCGTAACAACACCGGTCGTGTGACCGTCCGCCACCAGGGTGGTGGCCACAAGCGCGCCTACCGCGTGATCGACTTCCGTCGTCACGACAAGGACGGCGTGCCGGCGAAGGTCGCGCACATCGAGTACGACCCCAACCGCACCGCGCGTATCGCGCTGCTGCACTACGCCGACGGCGAGAAGCGCTACATCATCGCGCCGCGCGGTCTGCAGCAGGGTGACCGGATCGAGAACGGCCCGACGGCCGACATCAAGCCGGGCAACAACCTCGCGCTGCGCAACATCCCCGTGGGTACGACGATCCACGCCATCGAGCTCCGTCCCGGTGGCGGCGCCAAGTTCGCCCGCTCCGCGGGTGCCTCGGTGCAGCTCCTGGCGAAGGAGGGCACGATGGCCCACCTTCGTATGCCCTCCGGCGAGATCCGCCTGGTCGACGCGCGCTGCCGCGCGACGGTCGGCGAGGTCGGCAACGCCGAGCAGAGCAACATCAACTGGGGCAAGGCCGGCCGTATGCGCTGGAAGGGCGTTCGCCCGACCGTGCGCGGTGTCGTCATGAACCCGGTTGACCACCCCCACGGTGGTGGTGAGGGCAAGACTTCCGGTGGTCGCCACCCGGTCAGCCCTTGGGGTCAGAAGGAAGGCCGTACTCGTTCGCCCAAGAAGGCGTCGAACAAGTACATCGTCCGCCGCCGCAAGACGAACAAGAAGCGCTAAGGACGGGTTGAGATGCCTCGTAGCCTGAAGAAGGGGCCCTTCGTCGACGACCACCTCATCAAGAAGGTGGACGCCCAGAACGAAGCCGGCACCAAGAACGTCATCAAGACCTGGTCCCGTCGCTCCATGATCGTGCCGGCCATGCTCGGCCACACGCTTGCGGTGCACAACGGCAAGACCCACATCCCGGTGTTCGTCACCGAGTCGATGGTCGGCCACAAGCTCGGCGAGTTCTCGCCGACGCGCACCTTCCGGGGCCACGTCAAGGACGACCGGAAGTCGAAGCGCCGCTAGTAGCGGATCGCATTCAGACAAGAAACTGAAGGGACAACCATGGAAGCCAGGGCCCAGGCGCGGTACATCCGCGTCACGCCCATGAAGGCCCGCCGCGTGGTGGACCTCATCCGTGGCATGGACGCCACGGAGGCCCAGGCCGTCCTGCGATTCGCTCCGCAGGCAGCCTCGGTTCCCGTTGGCAAGGTGCTCGACAGCGCCATCGCCAACGCCGCGCACAACTACGACCACAGTGACGCCTCTTCGCTGTTCATCAGCGAGGCGTTCGTGGATGAAGGCCCGACCCTGAAGCGGTTCCGTCCGCGTGCCCAGGGCCGTGCCTACCGGATCCGTAAGCGGACCAGCCACATCACCGTGGTCGTCAGCAGCAAGGAAGGAACCCGGTAATGGGCCAGAAGGTAAACCCGCACGGGTTCCGGCTCGGCATCACCACCGACTTCAAGTCGCGTTGGTACGCCGACAAGCTGTACAAGGACTACGTCAAGGAAGACGTCGCCATCCGTCGGATGATGACGTCCGGCATGGAGCGCGCCGGTATCTCGAAGGTTGAGATCGAGCGCACCCGTGACCGTGTCCGCGTGGACATCCACACCGCCCGCCCGGGCATCGTCATCGGCCGCCGTGGCGCCGAGGCCGACCGCATCCGCGGTGACCTCGAGAAGCTCACGGGCAAGCAGGTCCAGCTGAACATCCTCGAGGTCAAGAACCCCGAGACGGATGCTCAGCTGGTTGCCCAGGCCGTTGCCGAGCAGCTGTCCTCCCGCGTCTCCTTCCGTCGGGCCATGCGCAAGAGCATGCAGTCCGCCATGAAGGCCGGCGCCAAGGGCATCAAGATCCAGTGTGGTGGCCGCCTCGGCGGCGCCGAGATGAGCCGTTCGGAGTTCTACCGCGAGGGTCGTGTGCCGCTGCACACGCTGCGCGCGAACGTCGACTACGGCTTCTTCGAGGCGAAGACCACCTTCGGCCGTATCGGTGTGAAGGTCTGGATCTACAAGGGCGACGTCAAGAACATCGCCGAGGTCCGCGCCGAGAACGCTGCGGCCCGTGCGGGTAACCGCCCGGCCCGTGGTGGCGCCGACCGTCCCGCCGGCCGTGGTGGCCGTGGTGGCGAGCGTGGCGGCCGCGGCCGCAAGCCGCAGCAGTCGGCTCCGGCCGCCGAGGCCCCCAAGGCCGAGGCGCCCGCCGCTGCTCCGGCTGAGAGCACCGGAACGGAGGCCTGACCGAAATGCTGATCCCCCGTAGGGTCAAGCACCGCAAGCAGCACCACCCGAAGCGCAGCGGTATGTCCAAGGGTGGCACGCAGGTTGCGTTCGGCGAGTACGGCATCCAGGCGCTCACGCCGGCGTACGTGACGAACCGTCAGATCGAGGCCGCTCGTATCGCCATGACGCGTCACATCAAGCGTGGCGGCAAGGTCTGGATCAACATCTACCCGGACCGCCCCCTCACCAAGAAGCCTGCCGAGACCCGCATGGGTTCCGGTAAGGGTTCGCCGGAGTGGTGGGTCGCCAACGTCAAGCCCGGACGCGTGATGTTCGAGCTGTCGTACCCCAACGAGAAGATCGCGCGTGAGGCGCTGACTCGTGCGGCTCACAAGCTGCCGATGAAGTGCAAGATCGTCAAGCGCGAGGCAGGTGAAGCGTGATGTCGACCGGTACCAAGGCGTCCGAGCTCCGCGAGCTGGGCAACGAGGAGCTTGTCAACAAGCTTCGCGAGGCCAAGGAAGAGCTGTTCAATCTCCGCTTCCAGGCGGCGACCGGCCAGCTCGAGAACCATGGCCGTCTCAAGGCGGTCCGTAAGGACATCGCGCGGATCTACACCCTGATGCGCGAGCGTGAGCTGGGCATCGAGACGGTGGAGAACGCCTGATGAGCGAGAAGACTGTGACTGAAGAGACTGCCGCCCGCGGCTTCCGCAAGACCCGCGAGGGTCTCGTCGTCAGCGACAAGATGGACAAGACCGTCGTCGTCGCTGTCGAGGACCGCGTCAAGCACGCGCTGTACGGCAAGGTCATCCGCCGTACGAACAAGCTCAAGGCGCACGACGAGCAGAACGCTGCCGGCGTCGGCGACCGTGTCCTCCTCATGGAGACGCGTCCGCTGTCGGCGACCAAGCGCTGGCGCGTCGTCGAGATCCTCGAGAAGGCGAAGTAGTCCCGCGGGGGCCTTGCGCCCCCGCGCTGCTTCTCTTCGACAGGCCAAGTAATTCCTGCGGGCAACTCCGCAGGACAGTTCCGCCAGGCTCGGCAGGGGCCCACTCCTCCTACGGGGTGAAGCCCCTGCCGGGAACCGGCAGACGATCAGGAGATAGACGTGATCCAGCAGGAGTCGCGACTCAAGGTCGCCGACAACACTGGTGCGAAGGAAATCCTTTGCATCCGTGTTCTCGGTGGCTCGGGTCGCCGCTACGCGGGCATCGGCGACGTCATCGTCGCCACCGTCAAGGACGCGATCCCCGGCGGCAATGTGAAGAAGGGTGACGTCATCAAGGCGGTCATCGTTCGCACCGTCAAGGAGCGCCGCCGTCCCGACGGCTCGTACATCCGCTTCGACGAGAACGCCGCTGTCATTCTCAAGAACGACGGCGACCCTCGTGGCACCCGTATTTTCGGCCCGGTGGGTCGTGAGCTGCGCGAGAAGAAGTTCATGAAGATCATCTCGCTCGCGCCGGAGGTGCTGTAAGCATGAAGATCAAGAAGGGCGACCTGGTTCAGGTCATCACCGGTAAGGACAAGGGCAAGCAGGGCAAGGTCATTGCCGCTTTCCCGCGCGACGAGCGTGTCCTGGTCGAGGGTGTCAACCGGGTCAAGAAGCACACCAAGGCCGGTCCGACCGCCAGCGGTTCGCAGGCCGGCGGCATCATCACCACCGAGGCGCCGATCCACGTCTCCAACGTCCAGCTGGTCGTTGAGAAGGACGGCAACAAGGTTGTGACGCGCGTCGGTTACCGCTTCGACGACGAGGGCAACAAGGTTCGCGTTGCCAAGCGGACGGGTGAGGACATCTGATGGCTACCACCACGACTCCGCGTCTCAAGACGAAGTACCGCGAGGAGATCGCGGGCAAGCTGCGTGAGGAGTTCTCGTACGAGAACGTCATGCAGGTGCCCGGTCTCGTCAAGATCGTGGTCAACATGGGTGTCGGCGACGCCGCCCGTGACTCGAAGCTCATGGACGGTGCCGTCCGTGACCTGACGACGATCACCGGTCAGAAGCCGGCCATCACCAAGGCCCGCAAGTCCATCGCGCAGTTCAAGCTGCGCGAGGGTCAGCCGATCGGTGCCCACGTCACGCTTCGTGGCGACCGCATGTGGGAGTTCCTGGACCGCACCCTGTCGCTCGCGCTGCCGCGCATCCGCGACTTCCGTGGTCTGTCCCCCAAGCAGTTCGACGGCCGTGGCAACTACACCTTCGGTCTCACCGAGCAGGTCATGTTCCACGAGATCGACCAGGACAAGATCGACCGCGTCCGGGGTATGGACATCACCGTGGTCACCACGGCGACCAACGACGACGAGGGCCGTGCCCTTCTGCGTCACCTCGGCTTCCCGTTCAAGGAGGCGTAAGCGAGATGGCGAAGAAGGCTCTGATTGCCAAGGCTGCTCGTAAGCCCAAGTTCGGTGTGCGTGCCTACACCCGCTGCCAGCGTTGTGGCCGCCCGCACTCCGTGTACCGCAAGTTCGGCCTGTGCCGCGTGTGCCTTCGTGAGATGGCTCACCGTGGCGAGCTGCCGGGCGTGACCAAGAGCTCCTGGTAAACCCCGAATCTTCGGGATTTCCAGGCGCTCTCGGTAAGCACTCTGGTCGGCAGGGCCCTCCTCCGCATGCCGTAGGCTTGTGGGGTTGGGCGCCTGCCGCCCTGAAACGACTTACTACGCCGTAGGTCCCCGTGCCGCACCCGTCCCGCCTCTGTGTGGGGAGAGGGATGGCGCATACAGGAAACCCCGGCGAGAGAGGCCGAAGGCCAATTCATGACCATGACTGATCCGATCGCAGACATGCTGACGCGTCTGCGCAATGCGAACTCGGCGTACCACGACTCGGTGTCGATGCCGCACAGCAAGATCAAGTCCCACATCGCGGAGATCCTCCAGCAGGAGGGCTACATCACCGGCTGGAAGACCGAGGACGCCGAGGTCGGCAAGAACCTCGTTCTCGAGCTGAAGTTCGGCCCGAACCGTGAGCGCTCCATCGCGGGCATCAAGCGGATCTCCAAGCCCGGTCTCCGGGTTTACGCGAAGTCCACCAACCTGCCCAAGGTCCTGGGCGGCCTCGGCGTGGCGATCATCTCCACGTCGCACGGTCTCCTGACCGACAAGCAGGCCGGCAAGAAGGGCGTAGGCGGAGAAGTCCTCGCCTACGTCTGGTAGCGGAAAGGAATCGGAAGAAGCTATGTCGCGTATTGGCAAGCTCCCCATCACGGTTCCCGCCGGCGTGGACGTCACCATCGACGGCCAGACGGTCACGGTCAAGGGCTCCAAGGGCACCCTGACCCACACCGTCGTGGCGCCGATCGAGATCGCTAAGGGCGAGGACGGCGTTCTGAACGTCACCCGCCCGAACGACGAGCGTCAGAACAAGGCCCTGCACGGCCTGTCCCGCACGCTGGTGGCGAACATGATCACCGGCGTGACCCAGGGTTACGTGAAGAAGCTCGAGATCAGCGGTGTCGGTTACCGCGTCCTGGCGAAGGGCTCCAACCTGGAGTTCTCGCTCGGCTACAGCCACCCGATCCTGATCGAGGCGCCCGAGGGCATCTCCTTCAAGGTCGAGTCGCCGACGAAGTTCTCGGTCGAGGGCATCGACAAGCAGAAGGTCGGCGAGGTTGCGGCCAACATCCGCAAGCTGCGCAAGCCCGACCCGTACAAGGCCAAGGGCGTCAAGTACGAGGGCGAAGTCATTCGCCGCAAGGTCGGAAAGGCGGGTAAGTAAGCCATGGCATACGGCACAAAGATTGCTAAGGGCGACGCTTACAAGCGTGCTGCCATCAAGCGCCGTCACATCCGTATCCGCAAGCACATCTCGGGTACGGCTGAGCGTCCGCGTCTCGTCGTGACGCGCTCCAACCGCAACATCATCGCCCAGGTGATCGACGACGTTAAGGGTCACACCCTCGCGTCGGCCTCCACCCTGGACACGACGATCCGCGGTGGCGAGGGCGACAAGTCGGCTCAGGCCAAGCAGGTCGGCGCTCTTGTCGCCGAGCGCGCCAAGGCCGCCGGTGTCGAGACCGTCGTATTCGACCGTGGTGGTAACCAGTACGCCGGGCGCATCGCCGCCCTGGCGGACGCCGCCCGCGAAGCCGGACTCAAGTTCTGAGTCGGTTCCGTAGCTAGCGGAAACAGAGAGAGGTAATTCCAATGGCTGGACCCCAGCGCCGCAGTGGCGGTGCCGGTGGCGGCGAGCGGCGGGACCGGAAGGGTCGCGACGGTGGCGCTGCTGCCGCCGAGAAGACCGCGTACGTTGAGCGCGTTGTCGCGATCAACCGCGTCGCCAAGGTTGTCAAGGGTGGTCGTCGCTTCAGCTTCACTGCGCTCGTCGTAGTGGGCGACGGTGACGGCACCGTGGGTGTCGGTTACGGCAAGGCCAAGGAGGTGCCGGCCGCCATCGCCAAGGGTGTTGAGGAGGCCAAGAAGCACTTCTTCAAGGTCCCCCGTATCCAGGGCACCATCCCGCACCCGATCCAGGGTGAGAAGGCTGCCGGCGTCGTGCTGCTCAAGCCCGCGTCCCCGGGTACCGGTGTTATCGCCGGTGGTCCGGTGCGCGCCGTGCTCGAGTGCGCCGGTATCCACGACGTGCTGTCGAAGTCGCTCGGCTCCGACAACGCGATCAACATCGTGCACGCGACCGTGGCGGCCCTCAAGGGCCTGCAGCGTCCCGAGGAGATCGCGGCTCGCCGTGGTCTGCCCCTCGAGGACGTCGCCCCCGCGGCTCTTCTCCGTGCGCGTGCCGGGGCTGGTGCGTAATGGCACAGCTCAAGATCACGCAGGTGAAGTCGTACATCGGCAGCAAGCAGAACCACCGTGACACCCTGCGCTCCCTTGGTCTCAAGGGCATCAACACGCAGGTCGTCAAGGAGGATCGTCCCGAGTTCCGCGGCATGGTGCACACCGTCCGCCACCTCGTGACGGTCGAGGAGGTCGACTGATCATGGGTGAGCAGAACCCGCTCAAGATCCACAACCTCCGTCCTGCCCCGGGCGCCAAGACCGCCAAGACCCGTGTGGGTCGTGGTGAGGCGTCGAAGGGTAAGACGGCAGGTCGCGGTACCAAGGGTACGAAGGCCCGTTACCAGGTTCCGGAGCGCTTCGAGGGTGGCCAGATGCCCCTCCACATGCGTCTCCCGAAGCTCAAGGGCTTCAAGAACCCGTTCAAGACCGAGTTCCAGGTCGTGAACCTGGACAAGCTGGCTTCGCTCTACCCCGAGGGTGGCGAGGTCACGGTCGAGGACCTGGTCGCCAAGGGCGCCGTGCGCAAGAACAGCCTCGTCAAGGTCCTGGGCCAGGGCGAGATCTCCGTGGCGCTGCAGGTGACGGTCGACGCCGTCTCCGGCTCCGCCAAGGAGAAGATCGCCGCCGCCGGCGGCACCGTCACCGAGCTCGTCTGATTCCGTCAGGCCGAGTCTCGATGACTTGAACGATCCCACCGGGGATGCCCCACAAAAGGGGCATCCCCGGTTGGTCGTTCCTAGGGGGGCATGGTCGCCGGTAAGGTGGCGTGCGTTAATGCTTCCGCGCGGTCTTGCCCTGTACCGGGAACCGTGCGGTTCTTGCCTCAGTTGTACTTCTATTCGTCGAACCTCAAGACCGTCACCTCTGACGCACGCGCGCGGGGGTCGCAGGAGGCACCGTGCTCACCGCGTTCGCCCGGGCGTTCAAGACGCCCGACCTGCGCAAGAAGCTGCTCTTCACGCTCGGCATCATCGTCATCTACCGGCTCGGTGCCCACGTCCCGATCCCCGGGGTGAGTTACGAGAACGTGCAGATCTGTCTGGACCAGGCCAATACGAATGGCGGCCTGTTCGGACTGGTCAACATGTTCAGCGGTGGTGCACTGCTGCAGATCACGATCTTCGCGCTGGGCATCATGCCGTACATCACGGCGAGCATCATCCTGCAGCTGCTGACCGTGGTCATTCCGCGGCTCGAAGCCCTCAAGAAGGAGGGCCAGTCGGGTACCGCGAAGATCACGCAGTACACGCGTTACCTGACGGTCGCGCTCGCCATCCTCCAGGGCACCGGCCTGGTGGCCACCGCACGCAGCGGCGCGCTGTTCAGCAGCTGCCCCGTGCGCGGCGAGATCGTGCCGGACCAGTCGATCTTCACGACCGTGGTGATGGTCCTGACCATGACCGCGGGCACCGCGGTGGTCATGTGGCTCGGTGAGCTCATCACCGACCGCGGCATCGGCAACGGCATGTCCATCCTGATGTTCATCTCGATCGCCGCCGGTTTCGTCGGCGCTCTGTGGGCCATCAAGGAGCAGGGCAAGCTGGCCGACGGCTGGATCGAGTTCGGCATCGTCATCGCCGTGGGCCTGGCCATGGTCGCCCTCGTCGTCTTCGTCGAGCAGGCTCAGCGCCGTATCCCCGTGCAGTACGCGAAGCGCATGATCGGGCGCCGTTCCTACGGCGGTACGTCGACGTACATCCCGCTGAAGGTCAACCAGGCGGGCATCATCCCTGTGATCTTCGCCTCTTCGCTGCTCTACATCCCGGCTCTCGTCGCGCAGTTCAGCGGTTCGACCTCGGGCTGGGCGCGGTGGATCGAAGCCCACTTCGTCAAGGGTGACCACCCGTATTACATCGCCACGTACTTCGTGCTGATCGTGTTCTTCGCCTTCTTCTACGTGGCCATCTCGTTCAACCCCGAAGAAGTCGCCGACAACATGAAGAAGTATGGTGGCTTCATCCCGGGCATCCGGGCAGGCCGTCCCACCGCCGAGTATCTGAGCTACGTGCTCAACCGCATCACTTGGCCGGGGTCGCTGTATCTGGGTCTGATCGCTCTTGTGCCGACGATGGCGTTGGCGCCCCTCGGTGCAAACCAGAACTTCCCGTTCGGCGGGACGAGCATCCTGATCATCGTGGGTGTGGGTCTGGAGACCGTGAAGCAGATCGAGAGCCAGCTCCAGCAGCGTAATTACGAAGGGTTCCTCCGCTGATGCGAATCGTCCTCGTCGGACCGCCCGGTGCCGGCAAGGGAACGCAGGCCGCGTTCCTTGCCCAGAACCTCGCGATCCCGCACATCTCCACGGGCGACCTTTTCCGCGCCAACATCAGCCAGGGCACGGAGCTCGGTCTGAAGGCCAAGTCCTACATGGACGCGGGCAACCTGGTGCCGGACGAGGTCACCATCGGGATGGCCAAGGACCGCATGGCCCAGGCCGACGCCGTGAACGGCTTCCTGCTCGACGGCTTCCCGCGCAACGTCTCGCAGGCCGAGGCCCTGGACGACGCGCTGAAGCTCGACGGTCAGCAGCTGGACGCGGTCCTGGACCTCGAGGTCCCCGAGGACGAGGTCGTCAAGCGCATCGCGGGCCGCCGTATCTGCCGCAACGACTCGAGCCACGTCTTCCACGTCTCGTACAAGCAGCCCGCGACCGAGGGCGTCTGCGACGTCTGCGGCGGCGAGCTGTACCAGCGTGGTGACGACACCGAGGAGACTGTCCGCCGGCGGCTCGAGGTCTACCACAGCGAGACCGAGCCGATCATCGACCACTACCGGGCCCAGGGCCTGGTCGTGACGATCTCGGCGCTCGGCAGCGTCGCCGAGGTGACGGAGCGGGCCATGGCCGCGCTCCGCAAGGGCGACGCCGCCTGAGGCGAATGAGCTGTAGTACGGCCGCGGTGCCCTGATGGGTGCCGCGGCCGTAGTGTTGTGTCAGTAGGTCTTTTCCTTAGATACGGAGCGAAGTCGGCCATGGTGGAGATCAAGACCCCCGAGCAGATCGCCAAGATGCGTGAGGCCGGCCTTGTCGTCGCCGCGATCCACAAGGCCACCCGTGAGGCGGCCGTGCCGGGCGCGACCACCAAGGACCTCGACGAGGTCGCGCGCAAGGTGCTCGACGAGCACGGCGCGAAGTCCAACTTCCTCGGGTACGGCGGCTTTCCCGCGACCATCTGCACCTCGAAGAACGAGGTCGTGGTGCACGGCATCCCGAGCGACGACGTCGTGCTCAACGACGGCGACATCATCTCGATCGACTGCGGCGCGATCATCGACGGCTGGCACGGCGACGCCGCGTACACGGCCTTCGTCGGCTCCGGGCACGCGCCCGAGCTGATCGAGCTCTCCCGGGTGACCGAGGAGTCGATGTGGGCGGGCATCGCGGCGATGAAACAAGGCAACCGCCTCGTCGACGTCTCCAAGGCGATCGAGACGTACATCCGCCGCCAGCCGCGGCCGGCCACCGGCAAGTACGGGATCATCGAGGACTACGGCGGCCACGGCATCGGCACGCAGATGCACATGGAGCCGCACCTCCTGAACTACGTGGAGCGTCGTCGCGGGCGCGGCCCGAAGCTGGTCCCCGGGTTCTGCCTCGCGATCGAGCCCATGGTCTCGCTGGGCACCCCGCGTACGGAGGTCCTGGAGGACGACTGGACCGTCATCACCACGGACGGGACCTGGTCCTCGCACTGGGAGCACTCGGTCGCGGTGACGGAGCAGGGTCCGCTGGTGCTGACGGCCCCCGATGGTGGCAAGGCCAAGTTGGCTGAGATGGGGATCACTGCGGCGCCGGATCCGCTGGGCTGATCGGCGGTCTCGGTCTGAGCGTGGGTCGGTGGTGTCGACGGACGGAGTCCGGCGCAGCCGCTCGAAGCTTGTGAGGCGCCCCTGGCGCCGAACCCGCGAGAGGGGCGTCGAAAATAGGTCGACTGGACCGTCATCACGACGGACGGCACGTGGTCCTCGCACTGGGAGCACTCGGTCGCGGTGACGGAGCAGGGTCCGCTGGTGCTGACGGCCCCGGATGGTGGCAAGGCCAAGCTGGCTGAGATGGGGATCACTGCGGCGCCGGATCCGCTGGGCTGAGTTCTGGCGGCGTTCGGATCCGCTCAAACGCCGCAGGATCTGGGTTAACGATCGCCCGGTCGGGGCAAACATTCCGGATTCGTGTTTCTGGAGGCTCTGACGTAGACTGACTCGTCGGCTCTCGTGCACCCGTATGCCTGCATTCCGCAGGAGACGGCAGCGAGACCGATCAAGGTAGTCGATTCGAAGGGCGAAGCGTGGCCAAGAAGCAAGGTGCCATCGAGATCGAAGGCACTGTCGTCGAGTCTCTTCCGAACGCCATGTTCAAGGTGGAGCTCCAGAACGGCCACCAGGTCCTGGCACACATCAGCGGCAAGATGCGTATGCACTACATCCGCATCCTCCCTGACGACCGGGTCGTGGTGGAGCTGTCTCCGTACGACCTGACGCGTGGCCGGATCGTCTACCGGTACAAGTAGATCTTGCCTGTTGTCCCGCATTCCGCGGGGCGGTGGCACTGACCCGGAGAACCTCATCACATGAAGGTCAAGCCGAGCGTCAAGAAGATCTGCGACAAGTGCAGGGTGATTCGCCGTCACGGCCGAGTCATGATCATCTGCGACAACCCGCGCCACAAGCAGCGCCAGGGCTGACGCAGGTCTGCACCCGCAGATCATCGCGCGACGCATAGCTGAACAGTAATTACGCAGGACCCGTCCCTCTTCAGCAATGGAGGGCGACACCCTCGGTTCGGAGGCCGGGGACCCAGTACGTACCAACTCTTCGCACGCGAAGGGGACGGCGGCTGGGAGCGGCCCTGCGGCAGACCTCCGAAGATCAAACTGGAGCCATTCAATGGCACGCGTTTCCGGTGTTGACATCCCGCGCGACAAGCGTGTGGAGGTCGCTCTCACCTACGTGTTCGGCATCGGCCGGACCCTTTCGCAGAAGACGCTGGCCGAGACCGGCGTCAACCCGAACACCCGCGTTCGCGACCTCTCCGAGGAGGAGCTGGTCAAGATCCGCGAGTACGTGGACAACAACTTCAAGACCGAGGGTGACCTCCGTCGTGAGGTTCAGGCCGACATCCGCCGCAAGGTCGAGATCGGTTGCTACCAGGGTCTGCGTCACCGTCGTGGTCTGCCCGTCCACGGTCAGCGCACGAGCACGAACGCCCGTACCCGCAAGGGCCCGCGTCGCGCCATCGCCGGCAAGAAGAAGCCGGGCAAGAAGTAGTCCGCAGCCAGCGGTCCCACCAGCTGCTGTAGGACCGACCACCTCCCCGTAGGAGTTATAGATGCCCCCCAAGGGTCGTCAGGGCGCTGCCAAGAAGGTGCGCCGCAAGGAAAAGAAGAACGTCGCCCACGGGCACGCTCACATCAAGAGCACGTTCAACAACACGATCGTGTCCATCACGGACCCGTCGGGCAACGTGATCTCGTGGGCCTCCGCCGGCCACGTCGGCTTCAAGGGCTCGCGCAAGTCCACGCCGTTCGCCGCGCAGATGGCCGCCGAGTCGGCTGCCCGTCGCGCGCAGGAGCACGGCATGCGCAAGGTCGACGTCTTCGTCAAGGGTCCCGGCTCCGGCCGTGAGACCGCGATCCGCTCCCTCCAGGCCACCGGCCTCGAGGTCGGCTCGATCCAGGACGTCACCCCCACGCCGCACAACGGCTGCCGTCCCCCCAAGCGCCGCCGCGTCTGACGCGCTGCGTTTGATCTGAGGACTTCGGGCGGTACGGCGCTTCGGTGCCGTATCGCCCGTACCCTTGAAAGGCCCGTGCCTTCACGGCGCGGTTTCTGTCGGACATCAAATAGTGGGTGTCCATGACTGAAGGAATCACCACATGCTGATCGCTCAGCGTCCCTCGCTGACCGAAGAGGTCGTCGACGAGTTCCGTTCCCGGTTCGTGATCGAGCCGCTGGAGCCGGGCTTCGGTTACAC
>NZ_JACTVJ010000036.1 GCF_014493765.1 Streptomyces polyasparticus | reverse complement strand
AAGCTCCCCCAGAGGTCGGGCCTCGCACCAACGGGTGAACGGAGGAGTAAGACGACAAGAACCGGAGAGCGGGACAGTATCTTGGGGGCAGCTTTTCGGGCTGCTGCCTTGGGGCGAGATCCTGGGGAGAGGGTGCTGTGGTAGGTGTGTCGGTCGAGCTGGCCACATGCACACAGCGTCATCTGGTTGTGCGGGTCACCGGGGACATGGACTACTCGACCGATCGGGTATTGCGTGTCCGACTCACCGATCTGATCGGCCACTACAGCCCGTTAAAGCCAGTGCTGGACCTGTCGGGGGTTTCGTTCTGCGATTCCGCCGGGTTAAGTGTGCTGCTCGCAGCACACAGACAGACGGAGGCCAAGGGGACCACGCTGGCCCTGGCGTGTGTGCCCCAGTCGTTGCGGTTGGTCCTCGAGATGACCGGCACGCACCAAGTCCTGCGTATCTTCGAAACCGTCGCCGACGCAGAAGCCTCGCTCGACTGCTAGCGCGTCGGGGCGGAACGGGTGGGAGGGCCGTCGTCACTCGGCGAACCGCGAAGGGCGCTGTCGCGGCAGTCCCCGCCGACGACCGCAAGTTCCACAAGCGCACGCACACTCAGGCCGGCTTCCGCTGGGTGCCGCAAGGGCTGGTCGAGATGGAGAATGTACTCATTTCGCCGTCCGACCCGGTGCCGCTCCAGGTAGCCGGCCTGCTCGAGGTCGCCGATGACGATCTGCACAGTCCGCTCGGTGATCTCGCAGGCGGCGGCGACGGAACGCAATCGTGCATTCGGTGCTCGGGCAAGTGCGAGCAGCACCCTGGCGTGACTCGTCATGAACGCCCACTGTCGGTCTCGCCGGCGGTGCATCGCCCTCAGTGCCTCTCCACCCACTCCGCTCTCTGGAGGTCGCAACTACCCGGTGTTGAGCGCCGAAAACCCGGCCGCGCTCAGATGATCCGGGTCAACGACTGTTCATGCCGTCGCTGCCCTGGCGCTAGACGTCCACATCGGCGAACCGCGCGAGGCGAGTAGTCGGGGCCGTCTCGCACGCAGTTCATGGGTCAGGCTCGGGGCTGGGATCTGCTGATGCCGCGAAGGGATAGTGCGGGACGGTTCCCGCGCCTGGCTGGAGGTGTAGCGAGGCGGCTCGGCGGGTGTCACCGGTTCCATCGCATCGCGAAGACGACTGTGGTGCCGACGGCTTTGGGGATAACGGTGAGGTCGTCGGTGATCAGGCGTGTCAGCCATAGCCCTTGGCCGTGGCCCGCGCCATTGATGCCGACAGCGAGGTCGGGTATGGCCTCGGCCGTGAAGCCGGGGCCTCGATCGCTGATCCGGCAGCGCAGTTCGTGACAGTGTGCGCGGGCCAGGACCAGCAGGCCGTGTCCGCCGCCGTGTTGGACCACGTTGCCGGCCACGGCGTCCATGGCCACCACGAAGTCACCTCGCCGCTGCTCGGGCAAACCAGCCAAGGACGCGTATCCCTCGACCAACACCCGCAAGCGAGGAACATCCCTGGCCGCGAAAGGAACGCTGAGGAGAACTTCCTCAACACCTTGCTGTTGACCGCTGTGTGCGTCGAAGATCATGACCCTTTCACCTGGGCGACGTCGATAACTGCGGGATCTGCACCGAGACGCCGAAGCACGAGGGCGACGCTGCCTGTACAGCGGACCCGTACCGGTCGGTGCGCCGTGGTGCGGTCCATCATCCGTATCAGTTCCCTCGCGCACTCCACGCCGAGGAACACCACCCCGCACAGGTCGATGGTCAGTCCCCTGCGGGTGACGGGTGAGCGAGCAGCTTCGGCCAACGCATGTGTGAACTGTTCGCGCGTGGCCAGGTCCGCTTCCCCGACCAGCCACAATGTGTTGTCTGTCTGCCGGGCCCGCAAGTGTCCCAGTGCGGGCAGGAGGTTTTGGGGGTGCGCCTGGCACATGGCTTCCAGGACCTGTTGGGGGAAGCGGTCCCGCTCGTAGGCGCAGATCTCGCTGTAGAGCCCCGTGGTGAACAGGTGCTCTGCCTGGCGTTCGCGGGCCATCATCACGTTGAGATCGGCTTCGAGGTCGGCCACCCATCCCATGTCGATGTAGGTGCGCAGCCCGGTGAAGCCGCGAGCCTGCGCCGATTCGGTCTCCTCGACGATCCGCCGCCACTGCTGGGCGGCGGTGAACGTGCGGTCGGGCAGGATGAGTTGGCGCATGCTGTTCAGTTCCAGACGGCCGCTGTCGTACCCCTGAGCCAGCAGCACTCCCGGCACGTCGTTGAGGTGTCGCAGCACGTCGGCGGCGTTCAAACGAGGGTCGGGGAAAACGATGACCTTCTCCCCGCGGGCCAGACCCGTCCACACGAAGGCCGACAGCACATCCCACCCCTGAAGGTGGTCGTCGTAGCAGAGGAAGGCATGATCGCCGGCCCTCATCTGCTGCACAGGCAGCGTCCCAGGGTGTTCCGGATCCGAAGCGAGCATCGCCTTCCGCTCCCTGCCAAGGCTGGCTGCTGTAACGGGAAAGATACTCGCCGTCAGGGCAGCGTGAGGGCGGTACAGGAAGGCGGTCGGCAATCGACGCCGGGCCAGGCCCACTTGTCACGCGTGCGGGCGATGCTGCTCGATCAGGGTGCGGGCCATCGCCTGGGCCCGTCGGGCGGCCTCAGTGTCTCCCTCCGCCGCGGAAATGATCGAGCCCTTCATCAGGATGTGCCACGACCGAGCAAAGGAATCCGTATCGCGCAAGCCCGCCTCTTCGGCCATCGAGCGCACGATGGCCCGGATGTTCTCCAGGTACTGAATGCTCGCCCGGCCCAGCGGGTGCCCCCAGCCCATCTCCAGCAGGACGTTGATGAACGCACAGGCATCGAAGTCGTCGCGGCGAAACCATTCGTCGAACACATCGAAGACGGCAAGCAGCCGCTCCTCCGGGGTACGGCCGCGCTCGCGGGCGCCGGCCTCGACCGTCTCCAGCGTCCACCGCTGCTCCCGGCGCGCCAGGAAGGCCAGGACCAGGGCGTCCTTCGACGGAAAGTGCCGGTAGAGAGTGGCCTTGGCCACCCCGGAACGGGTAATGACCTCCTCCACCCCGACATCGCGGATGCCGCGCTGCGAGAACAACTCGTACGCGGTGCTCAAAATCCGCTCACGGGGCGGCAGTTCATGCTCCATCTGCTGTCCAGAATAGACCTGTCCCGCCACGCCAACCGTTGCCAAGATGAGGACGTGCACACAAGACAGAGCGGTCTTACTCCCCCGGCAAGACTGCCCCACCGTGCCGGCGCACAACGGCGGCGCATCGGGCGGGCAGGCACACAGGACCGCCCCGCGCTTGTGCAGCACTACGAAGAACCGCCTGCCAACCACATAACCCTGGCGGAAAGCGGCACCTGGCGCGAGTGGCCGCCGCGGGAGGTCCAGCCACTCATGCCACCGCCGGGGACCATCCGGCGAGTGGGGAGTGCCAGCCCGGACTCCCCTCACCGGGCACTCCCCACTCGCCAGACCACCGCCAGCAGGCGGGCGCATGCCCTCGCGCCGGGGAAGGACGCCCCTGCGAAGAAGTGCCGCTGCCAAGTGCGTCCGCATCCACAAGGACGGACAGGACGCACCCACCGTGCTCGCGATCTCCAAGCTCGCACGGAAGAGACAGGCAAGTCGGCCGCTGAAGCCGGGACCGGACACTGCTTGTCGGCCCCCCGCAGGCGTCGGACCGATGCGCGCGCGTGCTCTGTTCCGGCCGCGTGGCCGTGCAGCTCAGAGCTCGCCACATCAGCTACCCGGACACGGGTATCGGCATCTGGCGAAGGGGTAGTCGGGTGATGACACCCATCACCCGGCCCAGCCCCCGCCAGGTGGTGTGCGGTCGCCGCTGGGATCTCACCCAGCGGCGACCGCAAGCGTCGGGAGCTGTCGGCGGTTCCTGACGCAGAAGGTCCTTCCAGTGCGGGGTACGCGGGATTTCACCCCGCGCTGGAAGGCCAGGCCGAGCACTATGGTGTGGGCCCAGGGGCCGACGTACGTACTCCTAGCGTAGAACGCGGCGAAAGGGTCGCACAGGGCTGAATTACGGCCAGCTCAGGGCAACTACAGTCAGTCACCGCGCGCTAGACCTCTCCCTGGGTAGGTCACGGTGGCTGCCTATAGAACCGCCCCGACAACCGGACGGACCTGTGACCTGGGACAGCAGTACCTTCTGTCGGCCGACCGAGGCCCACCTCCTGCCGGTCGAAGAACCATAGGAGCGGATGACTCTTCGCGACCGCAAGCAATGTATGGCTCGAATACGTAGAAAGTATCGAGCGGCTGACCACGGAGTCAGCCTCCACGACCAGCCGCCCGTAATCCCTGGTGTCACATCTTGGGCATCAGAACCGTGTCGACGATGTAGACGGTGGCGTTGGCGGTCGGGACGTTGCCACAGACGACCTTGGATGTGTCATTCACCGTAAACGACTCACCGGATCCGGCGGTGGTGAGCTTGCTCTTCTCGAGCGTGTCAAAGGAGCCGTTCTCCAGCTGCTGCGGGGTCAGCTTCTGGCCCACGACGTGGTACGTCAGGATCTTGGTGAGGGTGGCCTTGTCATTCAGGACCTTGTCAAGGTCGGCCTTGGGGATCTTGGCGAAGGCGTCGTTGGTGGGCGCGAACACCGTGATGTTCTCGGCGCTGTTGAGCGTGTCGACCAGGCCCGCCTTCTTCACGGCGGTGACCAGGGTGGACAGCGCCGGGTTGTTGGAGGCGGCCGTGGCGACGGGGTCCTTGGCCATGCCGTCGAAGCTGCCGGCGCCGTCCTGCGGGACGGAGGCGCAGGCCGGTCCGAACGGTCCGGCCATCGCGTCCGCGGTGGGCGTCTCCTCGGTCTCGGTGGCGGCCGGCGTCTTGTCCGCCGCCTGGTCGGTGCTGCCCTTGTCGTCGGAGGAGCAGGCGGCCAGCGAGAGCGGCAGGACGAGCGCGGCGGTGGTGGCCACGGTGAGGCGGCGCAGGCGGAGGGTGGCGTTCATGGTGTTCTCCTTGAGCACAGGCCCAGAGGCTGCTGGGCCTTGGTGTGTTGGGGGTTGTCGGGCGTGGTGGGGAGCTGTGCGGTCAGGTCACGTTGACCACCACCGAGTGCCAGCCGGAGGCGCCGTCCGGGATGGTCCGGGTGCGCTTGTCGGTCTGCGTGGAGCCCGTGCGGTCGGTGGCTCGGACCTGGAGGGTGTGGGAGCCAGGGGTGGCGGGCCAGTCCCAGCTCCATTGCCGCCAGGTGTCCAGCGGGCCCTCGGTGGCCAGGCGGGTGTCCTGCCAGGGGCCGTCGTCGACGCGGATCTCGACGCGGTCGATGCCCTTGTGCTGGGCCCACGCCACTCCGGCCACGACGACCGTGCCGGCGTTCGGGCGGGCGAAGGGCTTGGGGGTGTCGATACGGGACTGGGTCTTGATCGGGGCCTCGCGGGCCCAGTCGCGCTTGACCCAGTACGCGTCGTAGTCGTCGAACGTGGTCAGCTCGATGTCCTGGATCCACTTGCAGGCCGAGACGTAGCCGTACAGGCCGGGTACGAGCATCCGGACAGGGAAGCCGTGGTCGAAGGGCAATGGTTCGCCGTTCATGCCGACGGCGAGCATCGCGTCGCGGCCGTCCATGACGGTCTCCACCGGGGTTCCGATGGTCATCCCGTCGACGGAGCGGGCCACCAACTGGTCGGCGGGCCCGCCCCGTGACGGCGGTCGTACCCCTGCCTCCTCGAGCAGCGCTCTCAGGGGTACGCCGAGCCAGCGCGCCGAACTCACATAAGGCCCGCCAACCTCATTCGAGACACACGTCATCGTGATGTCCCGCTCGATCAGGTCCCGGCGCAGAAGGTCCGCGAAGTCCAGGGTGACGGGAGCGTCGACCCCTTTGCCGTGCAGGCGAAGACGCCAGCGATCAGCATCGAGGCGGGGCACGGTCAGCGCGGTGTCCACACGGTAGAAGTCCCGGTTCGGCGTGGTGAACGGCACCGTTCCCGGCGCCTTCACCTGGACACCCCGCGGCAGTTCGGGGGCGGGTGAGGCGGGTGCGGGAAGGCGGACCGCGGCACGGGACGCCTCGGCGTCGGCCGCGGTCGTCGCGTTGAGACGCCGGGCGGCGAATCCCGCCCCGGTCGAGAAGGCCGCGACACCGGCCGTGGCCAGCACGAAGCGCCGTCGGCCGAGGCCCTGGCCGGACCTGTCCGTGGACTCTTCGTCAGCCCCGCCACCGTCTTGCGGGGCTGACGAAGAGCGAACCAGGCCGGACAGGACGTAGAGGACCACGGCCCCGGCGAGCGCTCCGATCAGCGACGGCACCGCGTCGAGGGCGCTGCTCGAGTCGGGCCGGCCGGTAGCGGCAAGCGCCCCGACCACGCCGAACACCAGCACGCCCGCCGCGGCAACACGTCGATGACGCAGCGCCAACAGGCCCATGGCCAGGGCGAACACAGCCAGCGCCGCGAGGATGCCAAGCTGCAGCACCAGCTTGTCGTTGGTGCCGAACTGGCGGATCGCCCAGTCCTTCACCGACGACGGCGTGCGGTCGATCATCGCCCCGCCGACCGCGGTGACCGGACCGGCCTCGGGCCGTACGGCCACAGCGACCAGTTCCGCGACGGCCAGGGCCGTGTAACCGGCCACCAGACCGCTCAGCGCAGCCGACGCGGCTTTCACCGCGGTAGTTCCTCGTGTGCTCACACCCATGATTCGGAGCCGCTCGGCATCCGGCTTGGTCGTTCACCCGATCGGATCAACAGCCCTGCGGTTCACGCAGGTCACAGCCGCCTCACCAAGCCGCAGCGCGATCGGCTCCGAATGACGGGTGCGAGGGCGAAAGGGCCCTCGCACGCGAGCGAAGGGGCGGCATGCAAAGACAACGGGACTCCATGGCGGCAGGCGGGCGCCGGCGAACCGCAGTGGTGGGTGGCGGCATCGCGGGCCTGACGGCCGCGTACATCCTGGGCGCCGCGCATGACGTCACGCTGTACGAGGCGGACGACCGGCTCGGCGGACACGCGCACACCCACGATGTCGTGGCGCCAGACGGCCGGGTGCGCCAGGTGGACTCCGGGTTCATCGTGCACAACCGGCGCACCTATCCCTATCTCCTGCGCCTCTTCGCAGAGTTGGGCGTGGCCACGCAGGAGACCGAGATGAGCATGTCGGTGCGGTGCGAGGGCTGCGGTCTGGAGTACGCGGGCGCCCGCGGCGTGCGCGGCCTGATCGCCCGGCCGCGCAACGCCCTGCGCCCCGCCTATCTGCGGATGCTGACCGAGGTGCCGCGCTTCCACACCGCGGCACGTGAGTTGCTCGCCGACCGGACCCGCAGCGAGACGCCGTTGGGCGAGTTCCTGGCCGGCCAGCGTTTTTCCGCGTACTTCGTACAGCACTTCATGACCCCGGTGGTCTCCGCCGTCTGGTCGTGCCCGCCGTACACGGCTCTGCGTTACCCGGCCCGGTATCTGTTCCGGTTCCTCGATCACCACGGCATGCTCTCGGTCACCGGCTCGCCCACCTGGCGCACCGTCACCGGAGGTTCACAGGCGTACGTGGCGCGCATCGGCAAACAGCTTCCCGCCGTCCGCACGTCCACGCCGATCCGGGCGGTACGCCGCGGCCCCGCGGGGGCCGAGGTGACGACCGAGGACGGCACGGTCACCCCGTACGACTCCGTGGTCATCGCCACCCACCCGGACCAGGCACTTCGGATCCTGGCCGACCCGACCGACGCGGAGACCCGGATCCTGGGCGCCTTCCGCTACTCCCGCAACCCGACCCTCCTCCACACGGACACCTCGGTCCTGCCGCGCAGTTCGGGGGCCCGGGCCGCGTGGAACTACCTGATGCCGGACTGCGGGGCCGGCGCCGACCGGGTGCGGGTCAGCTACGACATGAACCGGCTGCAGCGCCTCGACGCCCCTCAGACGTACGTCGTGACCCTGGGCGACGAGGGGCAGGTCCCGGCCGACCGGGTGCTCGCGCGGATGGTCTACGAACACCCCCAGTACACCCCGGAGTCGGTGGCGGCGCAGCGCCGACTGCCTTCGCTGAGCGGGCCGGTCACCGCTTTCGCCGGCGCGTACCACGGCTGGGGATTCCACGAGGACGGCTGCCGCTCGGGTGTCGAGGCAGCCGCAGCCCTGGGGGTGACGTGGTGAAGTGCTCCGCAGCCGCCCTGTATCCGAGCGTGATCACCCATGTCCGCACCGAGCCCCGGCGGTACACCCTCAAGCACCGCACGTACCTGTGGCTGGTCGACCTCGACCGGCTCCCGGTGCTGCCTCGCCCGCTCCGGCCGCTGGCACGGTTCGACGGGCGCGACCACTTCGCCGGTCGGGCGGGCAGCATCCGGGCCGGCCTCGAAACCTTCCTGGCCGCCGAAGGAGTCGACCTCGCGGGCGGGCAGGTCCTGATGCTGGGCCACGCCCGGGTCCTGGGGCACGTCTTCAACCCGCTGACGCTGTTCTGGTGTTACGGCCCGAACGGCGAGCTGCGCTGTGTTGTGGCCGAGGTGCACAACACCTACGGCGAACGGCACTCCTATCTGCTGCACCCGGACGGCGACACCGGCGCCGGCCCGACCGCGGAGTACGGCGTGGCCAAGGAGTTCTACGTCTCCCCGTTCTTCCCCGTCGACGGGGACTACCGGATGCGGCTGCCCGCGCCGGACCAACACCTCAGGGTCACCGTGCACCTGGAGCGGGCCGGCGCCCGCCCGTTCACCGCGACCGTACGGGGTGAGCGCATACCGGTGACGTACCGAACCCTGCTGTCTGCGCTCGCGCGCCACCCCTGGCCGACCCTCGCCGTGAGCGCCGCCATCCGCCGGCACGGCATCCGGCTGTGGCTGCGCGGACTGCCCGTCCAGCCCCGCCCCCCGCACACCCCGCAGAGAGGAATGCAGTGACCACGTACGCCTTCGAACCTCCCGCCCTCGACCGTGAGCGCTGGCCCGATGTGGCAGCCGTGCCGCAGTGCTCGTCGGCACGACGGGCCGTCGCGGCAGCACTCGTCGGGCGCGCACTGGACCGGCTGCCGCTGCGGGTGGTGCTGGCCGGGAGCGGACGGTCGGGCGCGGGCGAACAGCTCGACAGGGCCGGACGGTCGGGCAGGCAGAGACAGTTGGGCAGGGGTGGCCCTTTGCTCATCGTGCGCGACACGGACGCGTTCATGCGCCGGATCGCGGTCGGCGGGCTGATCGGCTTCGGCGAGTCCTACATGGCCCAGGAGTGGGAGACCGAGGACCTCGTGGGTGTGCTGACGGTCCTGGCGAAACACGCGGCCACACTCGTACCGGCGCCTCTGCAGCGGCTACGCGGGCTGTGGGCGCCCCGTCAGCCGGAAGCACAGCGCAACACGCTGGTCGGCGCGCGGGCGAACATCCACCGGCACTACGACCTGTCGAACGACCTGTTCGGGCGGTTCCTGGACGAGACCCTCAGCTATTCCTCCGCACTGTTCGACGACCACCCGGCCACGTGGGACGAGCTGCCGACCGCCCAGCACCGCAAGATCGACCGGCTGCTCGACCTGTGCGGCGTCGGGCCGGGCGTGAAGATCCTCGAAATCGGCACCGGCTGGGGGGAGTTGGCGATCCGGGCCGCCGCCCGCGGCGCCGTCGTGCATTCGGTGACGCTCTCCGCCGAGCAGCAGTCGCTCGCCCGCGAACGAGTACGGGCCGCCGGATACGACGACCGCGTCCACATCGAACTCTGCGACTACCGTCAGGTCACCGGCCGCTACGACGCGATCGTCAGCGTCGAGATGATCGAGGCGGTCGGCGCGGAGTACTGGCCCGTCTACTTCCGGACCTTGGAAGCCCGGCTCACTCCCCGCGGACGGGTCGCCCTGCAGGCCATCACCATGCCGCACGAGCGCATGCTCGCCTCGGCAGGCACCCACACCTGGATCCAGAAGTACATCTTCCCCGGCGGCCTGATCCCGTCCGTGCAAGCCATCGAGGAGACCGTGGCGGCGCACACCTCGCTGCGCGTCGCGTCGTGCGAGGGGTACGGCTCGCACTATGCCGAGACCCTGCGGCTGTGGCGCCAGCGCTTCACCCAACAGGCCGCACACGTGGACACGTTGGGCTTCGACTCCACTTTCCGGCGGATGTGGACCTTCTACCTCGCCTACTCCGAGGCCGGGTTCCGCTCCCGCTATCTCGACCTGCACCAGTTCCTGCTGACCGCCCCGCCCAAGGCGGCGCTCTCCGCTCAGATCGGAGTTCCCCGATGACCACCGCCGCGGACCGGATCACCGTCCTCCTTGAGAACGTTCTCGGGGGCCCGTCGCCGGTGCGGCTGCGGGCCTGGGACGGATCGCTCAGCGGCCCGGCCGACGCGCCCGTCGTGGCGCTGCGCTCGCGCCGCGCGCTGCGCCGGCTGCTGTGGCAGCCGGGTGAACTCGGCCTGGCGGAGGCGTACATCAGCGGCGACCTCGACATCGAGGGCGATCTCGCGGACGGGCTGCGGGCCCTGTGGGGCAGTCCCGTCGCAGCACCCCGCCCGCGGCTGCGTCAGGTGCCCGGGGCCGCGCTCGCGCTCGCCCGTCTCGGGGCGCTCGGCCCGCGCCCGCCGGCGCCGGGCGCGAGCCGGGCACGGCTGCGCGGGGACCGGCACAGCACCGCCCGCGACAAGGCCGCGATCAGCCATCACTACGACCTGTCCAACGACTTCTACGCCCTGCTCCTCGACGCGTCGATGGCGTACTCCTGCGCGTACTGGACGAGCGAAGACCCCTCCTACTCCCTCGCCGACGCCCAGCGCGACAAGCTCGAACTGATCTGCCGCAAGCTGGGACTGCGACCCGGGGCACGGCTGCTTGACGTCGGCTGCGGCTGGGGGGCGCTGACGCTGTACGCGGCCGAGCGGTACCAGGTCCAGGTGACCGCCGTGACCCTCTCCGCACGCCAGCGCGACCATGTGCGCGAGCAGATCCGCGCACGCGGTCTGGACGCTCTGGTGCAGGTGGAACTGCGGCACTGGCGCGACATCGAGGGCGGGGCATTCGACGCGGTCAGCACCATCGAGATGGGCGAGCACGTCGGGGACGAGGAGTACCACGACTTCGCGCGCCTGCTGCGGCGGATGCTCCGGCCCCGCGGGCGCCTCCTCGTCCAACAGATGTCCCGGGGCACCAAGGCACCCGGCGGCGGCGCGTTCATCGAGTCGTACATCGCCCCCGACATGCACATGCGCCCGGTCGGCGAAACCCTCGGACTCCTCGAAGGTGCCGGCCTGGAGGTGCGCTCGGTGGAATCGCTGCGGGAGCACTACGTCCGCACCGTCGCCGCCTGGCACCGCACCCTCGAGGAGCGTTGGGAGGAATTCGTCGCTCTGGCCGGTGAGCCGACCGCGAGGGTGTGGCGGCTGTATCTCGTGGGCGGCGCGCTCGCGTTCGAGGCCCGGCGCATGGGAGTCGACCAGATCCTGGCGGTGCGCCCCGACCACCGAGGCGGTTCCGGAATGCCGGCCACGCCCGCAAGCTGGTACGGAGGCCGGGCATGAACAGATTCGCCTGGAATGCCTTCACCGGCCACCTCGCCGCCACAGCGGCCGTTGCCCTGGCGGTGCTGCTCGTCACCTTCGTGATCGGGCTGCGGACCGGCAGACACCGGGTCGTCGACATCGCCTGGGGTGTGGCCTTCTCGGCGGTCGCGCTGACCTCGTACGTGCTGTCCGCGGGGCACGGCGACGACGGTCGGCGGCTGCTGGTCACCGTACTGACCTGCGTGTGGGGGCTGCGGCTCGCGGCGCACATCGCATGGCGCGGACGCGGGCACGGCGAGGATCCGCGCTACGAGCGCCTGCTGGCCAAGGCGCCGGGCAGCCGGGCCGCGTACGCGTTGCGCATGGTCTATCTGCTGCAGGCCGCACTGGTCTGGCTGGTGTCACTGCCAGTGCAGGCCGCCGGGTACGTCACCGGGCCGATGGGGCCCGTCGCGCTCGCGGGTGTGCTGCTGTGGCTTACCGGTCTGCTCTTCGAGGCCGTCGGCGACCATCAACTCGCCAGGTTCAAGGCCGATCCAGGCAACCGGGGCCACATCATGGACCGCGGCCTGTGGTCCTGGACCCGGCACCCCAACTACTTCGGCGACTTCTGCGTCTGGTGGGGACTCTTCCTCATCGTGTGCGACGCCCCGGCCGCCGCGGCGGCGACGGTGGTCGGGCCGGTGGTGATGAGCCTGCTGCTGACTCGCGACAGCGGCAAGGCGCTCCTTGAGCGGCATATGGCCGACCGGCCCGGCTATGCGGCCTACCGGCGACGCACCAGCGGGTTTCTCCCCCGGCCTCCGCGCCGGCGCCTCTGAGGCGCTATCCGGTACAGGAGCAACTGAAGGCGAGCGGGCCGGCAGCCCTGCGTAGTCACCCGCGCGAGCGGGCCCGCTGGAAGCGCCGCAGCCCGTCAGCCAGTTGGACGAGCGGGTGCGGGTAGTCGAAGCGGGCCCGCTCAGGGGCGGGGAGCTTCCACGGCTCGTGGATCGCGGGCCCGTCCAGAGCGGACAGCTCCGGAACCCATCGCCGGACATAGGCCCCGTGAGGGTCGTGGCGCTTGGCCTGGACGACCGGGTTGAGGACCCGATTGGGGCGGGTGTCGGTCCCGGTGCCGGCCGCCCACTGCCAGTTGAGCTGGTTGTTGGCCACATCCCCGTCGACCAGCAGATCGAGGAAGTGCCGGGCACCGGTGCGCCAGTCCAGGTAGAGGGTCTTGGTCAGAAAGCTCGCGGCCAGCAGCCGCGCCCGGCCCGGCAGCCAGCCCTCGTAACGGAGCTGACGCATCGCGGCGTCGATCACCGGATAGCCGGTGCGGCCGTCCCGCCATGCCTGCACCTCCCGTTCCGCGCGTCGCCAGCGGTCCTGCCGCGGCCGGTAGTCAACACTCGCCGACCGGGGGCGGGCGGCGAGCACCTGGTGATGGAAGTCCCGCCAGGCCAGCTGCCGTACGAACGCGTCCGCGCCCGCGCCGTCCATCGCGCGGGCCCGGTGCACGAGTTCGGTGGCGGACAGCGACCCGAAGTGCAGATGCGCCGAAAGCCGCGAGGTGGCGTCCGCCGCGAGCTCGGCCTGGTGATCGGCATAGTGAATCAGTCCGTCGGGCAGCCAGGCCGCCAGGCGGCTGCGCGCCTCCCGCTCGCCGCCGTTGCCCAGACCCGGAGAGACCCCCGCCACCGCCGTACGTTCGGGGAGCGGGGCCGAGGCGACGCCCGCAGGGACGTCGATCCGCCGGGGAACGGGCGCCAGGCCGCGGATCGCGGCGCCTTGCCACCGCCGAAAGTACGGGGTGAACACAGCGAAGTGGTCGCCGTCCTGCGGGACATGGGCTCCCGGGGCCACCACCGTGGCCACGGCTTCGTGGACCCGCAGGTCGCAGCCCTGGGCCGTGAGGGCCGCGGCCAGCCGCTCCTCGCGGCGGCGCGCGTACGCACTCGACCCCGCCGCCACATGCACCTGCTGCGCGCCCGTCTCGGCGGCCAGCGCGCACACCTCGCGGACCACGGGACCGCAGCGCACCACAAGCCGTCCACCGCGCTGTCGCAGTCCCGCATCGAGATCGGCCAGGCAGTCGGCGAGGAAGGCCCTGCGGTTGGGGACGTCGAATCCTGCCGCGCGCACGCCGTCGTCCACGACGAACAGCGGAACGACCTGCTCGCTGTCGCGTACGGCGGCGGCGAGCACCGGGTTGTCGTGCAGCCGCAGATCGGCGGTGAACAGGCAGAGGGAAACGCTCATGCCGGGTCGTGCTCCTAGGCGGGGAAGGACATCAGGCCCAGGGGGGCCGTCGTGGGCTGGTCGGATCCGCCTGCCGGCTCGACGGTGACGCCCATCCCGGAGGCGTTGCCGACAGGGCCGTCGAGCAGGGTCGCGCTGCTGGTGTCCGGGGTGCTCAGCAGTCCGGCCGAGCGCATCTGCCCGCCGTCGTCGAACCACAGCTGGTAGACCTTGCCGTCCGGCAGTCCGGGCAGCTTCGAGGTGAGCAGAGCGGCCCGGTCCATGGACCGGGACACCACAACGGTGCCGGTCGCCTCGTCGGTGAGCTTGCCGGTGCTGGTCCGTGCGTCGGGCGCGGCGAGGACGGCGGCCAGTTCGGCGGCCTGCTGCTGGGTCCGGCGTGCCTGGTCCCGCGCGTCCTGGGCCGACTGGTACTGCCATACGGCCACCCCGCCGAATGCCACGGCCGCGGCGAGGCACGCGGCGAGCGCCATCCGCGGAAGGGCCCGGGTCCACCGGCCCGCCCGGCCGCGCGCCGAGGTCTGCGGCGGCTCCTGGCGGACCGTGGCGATCTGCCGGAGCACCTGCTCCCTCATGTGCGCAGGTGGCGCGGTGGCCACGGCGAGGCCGAGGCGCTCCGCGGTGGCGGCGAGCTCCCGTACTTCCTGAGTGCAGGAGTCGCAGGCGGCCAAGTGCCGTTCGAACTCGGCCCGTTCGGCGGGCAGCAGTGCGTGCAGGACATAGGCGCCGGTGGCGGTGTGCAGGTCGGCGGTGGTCATACGGTCACCCCCAGGCAGTCGCGCAGCCGGATCAGGCCGTCGCGTAGGCGGGTTTTGACGGTGCCCAGCGGCAATGTCAGGAGCTGGGCGACCTCGCGATAGGTCAGGCCCCGGTAGTAGGCGAGGGTCACCGCCTCGCGCTGCAAAGTGGTGAGGGCGCTCATACATCGGCGTACCCGCTGCTGTTCCAGGCGGGTCTCGACCTGCTCGCTCACCTCGTCGTACGCGGGGACCTGGTCCAGGAGCGCCGCCTTGTGCTCGCGCTCGGCGGCTGCCTGTGCGGAGCGCACGCGGTCGATGGCGCGACGGTGGGCCAGTGTCATCACCCAGGTCATCGCGCTTCCTTTCTCGGGCCGGAACCGGGCGGCGGTGCGCCACACTTCCACCAGGACCTCCTGCATCACTTCCTCGGACTGCGCCGGGTCCCGCAGCACGCTGCGCACCAGCCCGAGCACCGGCCCGCTCACCGCGTCGTACAGGGCGGTGAAGGCTTCCTGATCGCCTCGGGCCACCTCTGTCAGGCGGGCATCGAGATCGGGGCCCGTCCCGGGCTGCGGAGTCGGGTGAGCGTTTTCCGCCGGCCTCATGCGGCTGCCTCGTGGAACATCTGGGGCCTTCCTCGTCACGTGCAGCCCCGGACAGGAGCCAGACACCATTGGGTGATCGCCGTTTCACGGGTGATTCGGAACGAATACGACCTTGGATTGGTCCACCCGGGAAACCCGTTGAGATAGCCCCCGAACGGCCGTGCCGCCCCTTGCTCAGCACTCGCGTACGTGGCAGCCGTCGAAGCCGTCGGCCCGCACCATCACGGCGGGCTCCGGGCCGAGTCCGAGCAGCGCACTCACCGCACCGGCCGTCAGCTCGTGCCACATAGTCGCGCGGCGCAGCATCGCATGACCGGTGCCACGGAGCAGGACCATGCTCACGTCGGCCCCTGCCGTATCCGCCCGCACCGCCAACTCCGCCGAGGCGTCCGGGTCGGTCATGCAGTCCCGGTCACCGTGCAGGAGGACCACGCGACGCCCCGCAAGCTGCTCCACCGGCTCGTCCGGCGGACACCACGGCGCGAGCCCCACGACCCCGCGTACCAAACGGTGCCCGCCCGCCCTCAATGCGGCCCGGCCTCCCATGGAGTGCCCCACCAGGACCGTTGGCACGTCGCCGAAGCGCTGCACCAGGGTGTCCAGTGCCTGCCGGGCATCGCGTACGGGGTCCTCGCAGACGCCGTTCCAGCCTCTGCAGCGGTAGCGCACCCGCCCCACGGCCACGTCGCCTCCCCAGGTGGCCCGTCCGATGGCCGACGCGAAAGGCCGCATCCGAAGACTGGGGAGATTCCAGGGCGGGGGCACGGCCGTCCCGTACTCGCGCCCTCCGTGCAGCAGGAGCACCGCCGCCGCGGGGCCGGGTGCGCGGCGGCGCACCACCAGCGAGGTGTGGGGGTCGTCATCCCATACGAGCACGCGTACTCCCTGTCCGGTCCGGTCTCCCCGGCGCGGGGACACCGCACGTTATTCGGAGACAGGGCCGGTACGGATGGGTCGGCAGCGACGATTCCCTGCAGCAGCGGCCCAGACAACCAATCCTTCTCTGCGCCGGCTCCGAATGACGAGGGGCACTCGATCGCCCGACTGCGCGGGTTTCCCGCGCTCCCTCCGTGCCGCTTTCTCCTCTGTGATCCTGACTGGAGCTGCCCGTGGCCAGGTCCCCCCAACTCGGCGAGCATGTGCCCGACTTCTCCCTTCCGGGTGGTCGACTGACCGACGGCCACTTCCTACGACGCGACTATGAGTTGTGCTCGCAGCGGGGGCGTCCGATCGTCCTGGCCTTCTACCCGGGGGACGGCACACCGGTGTGCACCAGGCAGTTGTGCTCCTACTCCCACGCGTTGGACGGACTCAACGACCTGGGCGCGGAGGTCTGGGCGATCAGCCCGCAGGGCATGCGCAGACATGAGAGGTTCGCCCGGCGGCACGACCTGCGGATGCCGCTGCTCTCGGACGCCGACCTCGTGGTGGCTCGCATGTTCGGCATCACACGGCCCGGACTCGGCTTACGGCGGTCGGTGTTCCTGATCGCCGCCGACGGCACCCTGCGCTGGAAGCACGTCTCATGGATGGGCGTCACGTTCCAGTCGGCGCAGACATTGAAAGGCCGCATCGCCGCCATCACCGAGAGCTGATCGCCCGACTGGCTCAGCCTGCACTCTCTGTTCCCGTGTCGGCCCCGGCGTCCACGTCGGCGATCATTACGGCGATGACCTGGGGTTTCCATGGGAACGGCGAGGGCGCGAAGCAGGTCCGTACGCTCCGGTTGCGCAGCGCGAGACGGTTTACGTGGTTTGCTGCGGCCTGCGCATTCGATGCGCGGTGCAATTCCGACCGGCGAGGGTTCCCATGCCCTCGTGGAAGCCGCCCGGACACGCTCGTGTCCCGCCCGCTGGGTCGATCACCCCACTCGTTGAACTCTCCGCAGCCGCAGCACGGCCGAAGTTGTGCTGCCCTGACGCGAGTTCACGGTTCGAGAGGATCTCCCCCTTGAAGCTCCCTGCAGCGCGGCCCCGCTCCCGCCGCACCGTCGAGCACGCTCTGCTCACCCTCGGGGCCGGCGCACTGGCCACCGGACTCGCGGCCCTGGCGCTCGCGCCCGCCACCAGTGTGGCCTCGAGCCACCGCGAGGCACCCCTGATCGCCGGTGACCCCCGAGCGGACAACACCGACGTCTACGCCTTCACCAGCCCCGACCGCGCCGACACCGTGACCCTCGTCGCCAACTGGATCCCGTTCCAGGAGCCCGACGGCGGCCCGAACTTCTACGCCTTCGCCGACGACGCCCGCTACCACATCAAGATCGACAACACCGGTGACGGAAAGGCCGACGTCACCTACACCTGGCGCTTCCGCAACCAGATCAAAGACGCGGACGGCCAGTTCCTCTACAACACCGGGCCGGTCCGCTCGCTGAAGGACCCCAACCTCAACTTCCGCCAGGTGTACGACCTCACCGTCACTGACGCCCGCGGCACCCGCACCCTGCTGCGCGGCGCGCCCGCGGCTCCCTCCCGCACCGGGCAGGCGTCCATGCCCGACTACGCCTCGCTGCGCAACCAGGCCGTACGGTCCGTGCCGGGCGGCGGCCAGGCGTTCGCCGGGCAGGCCGAGGACCCGTTCTTCGGCGACCTGCGGATCTTCGACCTCCTGTACGGCGGCGATCTGAGCAAGCGCGGCAAGGACACCCTCGCCGGCTACAACGTCAACTCCGTTGCCCTGCAGGTTCCCAAGAAGCAGCTGGCCCTCAAGGGCGACGCAGCACGCAATCCGGTTATCGGTGTCTGGTCAACCACCGAACGACGCGGAGCCGGCGTGACCGACAGCCGCGCCAAGCAGGGGGCCGGCTGGCGCCAGGTCTCCCGGCTCGGCAACCCGCTGGTCAACGAAGTCGTCGTACCGCTGAAGTACAAGGACGCCTTCAACACCATCTCGCCCGACCAGGACCGCACGGTCAAGCCAGTCGTCGACAAGGTCTACGACCCGATCCTGCCCAAACTGGTCAACAAGGTGTATGGAGTGCCCGCCCCCAAGGCCCCGCGCAACGACATCGCTGAGATCTACCTGACCGGTGTCTGCAAGGCGTGCGGCCCGGTCAAGGCCGATCTCAACGCCCACCGGCTGAACAAGGACGCGCTGCCGCGCCAGATCGTGCCGGCCGAGGAGCTGCGCCTGAACATGGCGGTTCCGCCCGCCGAGGACCCGGAGCGCCTCGGTGTACTCGCCGGCGACCTGGGCGGGTTCCCCAACGGCCGGCGCCTTGGCGACGATGTCATCGACATCTCGCTGCAGGCCGTGATGGGCGCGGCCCAGACCGGCGAGCTCGTCGAGGCACTGGAGGACGGCGACGAGGTCGATGCCAACGACGCCGAGTTCAGCAGCAGCTTCCCCTACCTGGCGCTGCCGCACGGTGGCGATGGTGACGGCGCTCGAGCGGCCGGCGTAGTCGAGCGTTCTTCGGCGGAACTGCAAGCTTCCAGCAGCGTTGCGCTCGGGGCAGCGGGTGTCGCGATGCTCGGTGCCGGCGGCCTCAGCAAGTACCGGCGCCGCCCCGTCGCCTGACGCAGCCATCCGGCCTAGCCGAATCCGCTCTTCGGGCGGGCAGATCTGTGGATCTGCCCGCCCGGGTGCCGGCCCGCAACCCTCTTCTCGGAGGCCCGTGTTGAACCGACCCAGCCTTGTGCGCCGTCCCCGTGCGGGCGTCCGCCTCCGCAATGCGGCGGCGGTCCTCGCTCTGGCTGCCGCTCTGTTCACAGCCGGAGCTGTGGTGCTGGATCCGCTCGGCGCCCCTGGCCTGCCGGACGACTTCGCTGCGCCTTCGCGCACGGAGGGCCCTGGCGGTTCCGGTTCCCTCGAAGCCCTGCGTGAACGGGCACGTGAACTCCCACGTGACCCCTCGGCCTGGGCCCGTCTGGGCATGGCCCACGTGGAGCGGGCCCGTGTCTCCGCGGATCCCGCGAACTACGCCGCTGCGGAAGACGCGCTGCGCAAGTCGTTGGCCCTGCAGCCGCACGGCAACTACACGGCCGAGACCGGCATGGGCGCCCTGGCCGCGGCGCGTCATGACTTTCCCCGGGCGCTGACCTGGGCCCGCGCAGCGGTCACCAGCAACGCATACAGCGCTCCCGCGCACGGGGTGCTCGCTGATGCCTACACACAACTGGGCCGATACGAGGAGGCGTTCGCCGCCGTCCAGCGCATGAGCGACCTGCGCCCGGACGCCTCGTCCTTGGCCAGGGCCTCCTACGCGTGGGAACTGCGCGGCGATGCACCCCGGGCCCGTGCACTGATGAACCGGTCATTGCGCGAGGGCGCCGGTGACGCGGAGACGGTTTTCGCACGGACGCATCTCGCCTCGCTGGCACAGGACTCGGGCGACCATCGCCGTGCGCTGCGTGAAGCCGAGGAAGGACTGCGCGTTGCGCCCCGCGACCCGGGTCTACTGGAGGCCCGCGCCCGAGCGCGAGCCGCACTCGGCGACACCGATGGCGCGGTCGCCGACTACACCGCGGCCATCGCGATCGTCCCGCTGCCGCACTTCCTCATCGGCCTCGGTGAACTCCAGGAGGCGCTCGGACACCGGGAGCAGGCGCAAACACAGTACGCGTTGCTGCGAGCTCAGCAACGCCTCCTACGTGCCGGCGGCTCCCCACCCGACGTGGACGACATCCTGTTCGAGGCCGACCACGGGCGGCCCGCCCGAGCCGTCGCCCAATGCCGCACGACGCTCACGTCCCGGCCCTTCCTCGCTGTCCACGACGCTTGCGCCTGGGCCCTGCACCAGGCGGGCAAGGACAGCGAAGCGTTGCACCACGCAGATGAAGCACTCGCCCTCGGTACACGCAGTGCCCTCTTCCACTATCACCGAGCGATGATCCACCGCTCGCTGGGCAACCTACCCGGCGCCCGCGCGGACCTCAGGCGAGCTCTTGGGATCGACGCCCGGTTCCATCCGTTGCACGGGCCCGCGGCCCGCACCGCACTCAGCCGAATCGACAGCAACCGATGAACCTGACGCTCCGCCGTACTCTGCCCGTCGGAACCCTGGCGTTCCTTGCGCTGTCCCTGCCCGGCGCACCTGCCGCCGAGGCCCACCCACTGGGAAACTTCACGGTCAACCACCACACCGGTCTGACCCTGCGCCCCGACCGTATCGACGCCGTCATCATCACCGACCACGCCGAAATCGCCGCCGCCCAGGAGCAGACCCTGGTGGACACCGATCACGACGGCGACGTCACGACAGGCGAACGCAGAGCCCACGCCCGCGCCGCATGCGCGGTGCTCGCCACTCAACTGCGCGTGGACCGGGGAGGGGTTCCCGTCACCTGGCGGACCACCGCCACCCGATTCCAGTACCTGCCCGGCGAAGCCGGACTGCCCACCAGCAGGCTGACCTGCACCCTCACCAGCCCCGCACGGCTGAATGAGCCCGCGCAGATGAACGTCCGCACCACATACGACACACGACGTCTCGGCTGGCATGAACTCACAGCCCGCGGACTGGGGATCTCGCTCTCCCGGTCCGACGTACCCGCCGCCTCGCCCACGGACGAACTGCGCAGCTACCCACAAGACCCGTTGGCCACCCCACTGGACCAGCGCACCGCAACCCTCCACACCCAACCGGGCCCGAGCACCACACCAGGGCAAGCCTCTGCTCCGGCCCCCGGAACGGGCTGGTTCAGCCCTCTCCTGGACGAAATCTCCAGCACCTTCAACTCCGCAGTCGGAAGCCGCGAACTCACCTTCTCCGTCGGACTCCTGGCACTGCTCCTTTCCCTCGTCCTCGGCGCCTCCCACGCCCTCATGCCCGGTCACGGCAAGACCATCATGGCCGCCTACCTCGCAGGACGAAGGGGAACTCCCCGGGACGCCCTCACGGTTGGCGCCACTGTCACCATCACTCACACGGCAGGCGTCCTGCTCCTCGGATTGGCTCTTCCCCTGGCCACGACGCTCGCCGGTGAAACCGTGCTCGCCTGGCTCGGCCTTGCCAGCGGCCTGCTCGTCACGGGCATCGGCGTGTGGCTCCTACACTCCGCGGTCCTGCGGCGCCCCACACACCAGCACCACCACCATCACGGCCACTCGCACGATGGCCCGGGCCACACCCACCACGGACACGCCCATAGCCACCATCCGATCTCCGCAACTCCCGACACCACGATCCCGCAAAGCCGTCAACCAGCCTCGCGCACCCGCCAAAAGCGAAGCATCGCCGTACTACCACCGGCACTCGCCCCGTCCCCGTTTCCGTCTCCCCGACCGAGCCCACCCCGCCAACCGCACAGGCACCGTGCGGGGACCATCGGAGTGGGCATCGCCGGCGGCCTGGTCCCCAGCCCCTCGGCCCTGGTCGTCCTCCTCGGAGCCGTGGCGCTGGGCAGAACCGCCTTCGGCGTACTCCTGGTGATCGGATACGGACTCGGCATGGCCGCCACACTCACCGCGGCCGGCCTCCTCCTCGTACGCCTCCGCGACCGCATCAAAGCGCACACCCGCACCACGAAGCCCCGCTGGGCCGGTTGGCACACACTCGCCCGACTTGGCCCCCTTGCAACCTCAACCCTCGTACTCATCGTCGGGCTGGGCCTGATCGCCAGGGCCTCGTTCGGCCCTTGGTGACGCCGAGCTGAGCCTGATCGCAAGCGAGCCCCGGTACGAGCAGGGCCGGATAGGCCCCTCTGGACGCCAATGGATTGGCCTTCCGCTGACATCCAATCCAGTCGCCCCAGGTCAGCGCCGCGCACGCGACTAAGTTCATTGTCAAAGGACAACTGCCACCCTCGCGCGCCCATCGGCCTCGGCGCGGGCTACTCGGCGAGACGGGCCCGCTACTCTCTGGCTGTTATGCAGATCCCGGAACCTGCCGGACCGCCGTATATCGATCCGGACCGCGAGGACCCGAGCCGCCCCGTCTGCGGGATCTGCCCAGCCACCCGGTACCCACGCGCACAGTTCCTGGTCTACAACAGGCCGTCCTGGGAGTGCCCGTTCCATCCGGAGAACGGGCACCGCTACACCCACGACGAGACCGTGCCCGCCTGCGTCCACCCGGACAAGATCGGCCTGGAGCCCGACAGGATCGCCCCGCCGCCGAAGGCGCCACCAGACCAGGCCAAGGCACCGGCCGGCCGCCGAGGCTGGAGCTTTCCCTGGAGCGCCTCGCGGCGGCGACCTTCCTCATGACGCCCCGGTCCGCCAGGAGGCACCGAGGTCCGCGAGCCGTCCTCGAAGCGCCCCGCGCTGCGCCTCCAGATCCTGCGAGGCCGGAGAGAGCAGATAGACGTTGTCCCGGTAGAGGCGGAACCCGAGGCTCTCCCACCCCTGGGCGATCTTGGCGTTCACGCGGTCCCACTCGGCCTGGTCCGTCAGCCGTCGACTGCTGAGGTCGGTAACGCCGGGCGAGCAGGCAACTGCCCGGCAGCCGGGCATGAGCCGATGGATCACCTCGCTGCCGAGTAGGCGGCGAGTCCGTGTCCACGCCACGCAGGGTCCAGCGTGACCCGGTCCATGACGAGCAGCGCGGAGCCGACGTACTCCAGCAGCTCACTGACCTCGCTGGTGAACGAGCCCGTCTCGGGATCGAGGAGGACCTGGGCGGTCTCGTACAGCTCCTCCGACTCCTCCTCCATGGCCCAGTAGGCGTTCCGACCTCGGTCGAGGTGGATCCGGTAGAACGTCATCGACCCCACGGCGGCGTCCTCGACCGTGCACGAGGAGCACTCCGCGGTGGTGCAACTGCTCGTGGTCGTTGGCTCCTGGTCTGCGTCGTGCACACGCCGGCGGTGGAGGACGGCCACGTTCCATCGCTCCAGCGTGTCCGCCTGGGGGGTGTCCCAGAGGTCGTCGTCATAGGTGATGCGCAGGTGCAGGTCTGAGGGATCGCCTGGAAGCTGGGACCGCGTGCTCACCTGGTCAACCTAGACGTTGAGGTCCTGCACGATGGCTTCCAGGACGGCAACCGAACCCTCGATCGACGCGGGCATGACGACGCCGACCACCGTCCGGTGCGCAGCGCCGCCCGTCAGCAGCGACGGCTCGGCCTTCTTGGTCACAATCCGCAGGAACCGGTGTCCGGGAGACCCCTCGATCCGATAGCCGGGCTGTAGCCGGGCGAGCCACTCGTGGTCTACGGCCACCGCGCCGCCGAGCAACGCGCCGATCCGCAGACCGCGGGTCACCCAGGCCGACCAGGTGATCTCGCTCCAGTCCGCGCCGTCGGCTGCCGCCGGGATGACATCGGAGAGGTCGGGGTGCTGTTCGGAAACCCAGCGTGAGGGCTGCGCCTTGCGGAGGACCCACTGCCCGTCCCGGGCAACCTCGCCGGGGTCGAGCCCCGGGGTGAGGCGCATGTCCAGGGCGACGTGGCCGTCGGTGATCCGGTCGCCGTGGACCCAGACCTTGTCCTTGTTGACGACCCAGTCGCAGAGCCGCTCCATTGACGCTGTCACTCGTTGTGCTCCCAGGAGAGATCGTTGCCCCTCCACAGTAAGCCGCTGCCCAGAGCACCCGACCGGCATGCGCCACGCCCGGCGTCCGAGGACTTGGCTCGAAATCGAACAGGGTTTCTAATAGTGGAATGACTCGGCATCCCTTCCCCTCAGACCTCGTGGAAACGCAGACCGCCTGGTACGTCACGTACAGACGGCTGGCGAATGAAGACAACGGCGGGGCGGCCGAACAGCGTCGCCGCCTGCTGCAGCTTTCGCAACGGATCGCTGGTCACGTCTTCTGGCGAAGCGCGGCAGGCACGCCCGCAGCCCGCGTTGCGCTCAAGGAGCTTGCCCGCGCCGAGGCCACAGGAGAGCAGCCGTGAGCCGTCACGCCTCGGCCGGCCCTCCATCCGGAAGGCCATCGAGATCCGGCCATCTCCTTGGATCGCCGAGGTGTGGCCGCATGGAGCCTGGATAGGCTCCGGCCAGATTCCTCGCAGGTTTCACCCCCCGTAGCCCGCGAGGATCGCCGGGCCCCCGTTCTGTCAGGTCAGGGCGGGGGTCGTGCCGGTGATCTTTAGGAGGCAAACGTGCCGGTGGACTTGGCTACATGCGTGCGCGAGCACACGGAGCGGTACGCAGGCGGCCACGGCGGCGAGCACCCGCTGACCGAGTGCATGCCCTGGGCCGAGGCGATTGTGTCCTGGCTGGAGGCGCTACCGGAGGTAGACCCGCACGATCCGCCCCCGATGTGGCACGGCCCGAACCGATTCGGCCCGAGGGTGAACAACCCCGATGACCTCACCCTCGCCATCGCCGAGGCGATCCGCCTGGCGACGGCCGTGTGGCGCGTCCCCATCGGCGACCTCGGCCTTCAGAGCGTCCAGAACGTGCTCCGCGACTGGCTCCGCTGGGACGTCGTCCCGGGCACTGAACAGTGGCCGGCGCCGGACGGCACCCCGTACATCGCGCAGTGGGAGGCGCTGTTCACGGCCGACGCCGAGCGGGCCAAGGAAGTAGCCTCCGGCGCGTACTGGGCGATCGAGGCGCTGGAGGGGCCCTGGCGCGACATCCAGATGTCGGCGGCCTGGTTCCACCGACTGCACACCTACAAGATCGTCTACGCACGACTCGCGGACGTGGCGCCACTACTCGGGCTCACCATGCCGATCCAGGTACGCGAACCCACCGACTACCTCAACGTGCCAGACCTGATTGTCGAACCGGCCGCCTAGCCGGCACCGCATGCGCGCGAAGGCCCCCGGAATCGGATTCCGGGGGCCTTCGCGGTGTTGTGGGTGGTTAGTTCTCGTCGGTGGCGTCGTTGCCCGTACGGCGTCGGCGGGCTACGGCCAGGGCCCCTCCGCCGGCGGCGATCAGGAGGCCAGCACCGCCGAGCAGCCATGGAGTGGCATCGGCGCCGGTGTGGGCGAGCGAACCCTCGGGGGCGGGCGCCGCAGTGCTCGACGCGGTCTCGTCAGAGGTGGGGGTGGCCGAGTCGGACGGGGCCGGAGTGTCCTCGTCCTTGCCGGGGTTGCCCGGGGAGGGCTTGTCGCTCGGCTTCTCGGTGGGCTTGTCGGTCGGCTTCTCCGTCGGCGGCGGGGTGGTCGCCGTCTTGGCGTTGGTCGTGGTGACCGTCACCGGATCGCCCGGCTTGGCCTTGAACTCCTTCGAGGGCTTGTAAAGGTCGTAGCCGGCAGGTGCCTTCACCTGCCTGACCCAGAAGTCGGTGCCCGTACGGGAGTTAACGGGCAGCTTGCCGGTGGCCGTGCCGTCGGAGCCGGTGGTCAGGGTTAGGAGGGTCTTGTCGCCGCTGCCGATGTTGACGGTGGATCCGGCCAGCAGCTTGCCGGTCTTGTCGTCCTTGGCCTTCAGCAGGACCGAGGCGTCCTTGAACGGGTCGACGATCGTGAGCGGCGTGTCCGTGCCAGGCGTGACGATGACGTCCTGGTCGTCGACCGTGTCGTGCAGGTTGCTACCGCTGGAGACCTCCTTGAGGCGGTAGACGCCCGGTGCGAGGCCCTTGAAGGCGAGCTTGCCCTGGGCGTCGGTCTTGCCGTTGGCGGCTTCCTTGCCCGCGGAGTCGAAGAGGGCGAAGGCCGCGCCGGCGAGCACGTCGCCGCCGGGATCCTTCTTCAGGATGACCACACCGCCGGTCTCCGGCTCGGTCGCGTTACGCGGAGTCGAGGACGTGGATGCGGACGGGGTGGGACCGGTGCTCTGAGCCGAGGCGGTCGGCGCCCAGGACAGGGAACCGGTCACCGTGGCAGCAACGGCAACAGCGGCCGGGAGGGTGCGAGCGGAACGGATGCGCAAGAAGAAACTCTCCAAGGGATACGGGCGGTAATGGGCAAGGCGGGCAAGCGGGTCGTTGTTCAACGGGTGCGGCCCGGCGCCGGGCGTGGGGGTGCAGCGGGCGGTCCAGTTGCCGATCGGGATGGTGCGGTGATCGCGTAGCGACGGGCGGCGGCTCGGACGAGTTGCTGTTGCTGCTCGAAGGGCAGCTGGGCGATGCCGGCCAGCCCCTGGGCGATGGCCAGGCCGAAGGGCGATCCGGCGTCCAGGCCGGCGGTCTGGACGATCTGCGCGGCGGCTTCGGCTTCGACGAGGACGCCGTAGGTGCTGGGGACGCCGAGCATGTGCTCCGCATGGTCGCGGGCGCCGTCGAGGATCTCGGTGAGCGGGACGTCGTCGTTGAGGCAGTCCTCGACGATGTCGAGGAGGGTCAGCGTCGCGCTGCGCAGCCGGTCGCGGAAGTCCGGGTCGGTGATCCAGAACCCGTTCGGGCCCGACGGCGGAGATGGGTCGGGGACCGTGGTCGTCGGCGGCGGTGGTCGATGGTGGGAGGGGAACCAGCGAGGCGGGGACATGCGGAACTCCGTGACGAGGTGGGGGTCAGCGGCTACGGAGCGAGGCCCCGGTGGTGGCTGCGGGCTGGGCGACAGGGCGGACTGCCGGACGGGGCGCGGTAGATGCCGGGATCCAGAGGTGGGCGTACTGCTCGATCGCGGTGCGCAGCCCGGTGCCGTCCGCGCCGTGCCACGGCGGCTGGCTGCCGTGGGCGTGCCAGTCGCGGATGACGGCGTAGCCGTCGCGGCCGGGCACGAGGTCGCGGGCCCGGTCGCGGCGCTCGAAGGTGCCGTGGTCGGCGAAGCGGAGGATCGCGGTGTCGAGCACGCCCTGGTCGGGGTGGACGACGCGCAGGCGCAGTCCGTCGTACTCGCCGTGGCGGATGGTCGGGGCGAAGTCGATCCGCAGCCGCAGGGGCGAGGTCGGCTGCGGGGCGGCGTACAGGGCCTCGCCGACGACGGCGTACTGGTGGAAAGGCAGTTCGAGGACATCATCGAAGAACTGCTGGGCGTGCAGGGCCAAAGAGCTTCTCTCGGACGAAGGGCGTCTGGTCAGTCAGCGGCGGTCTAGACGGGGGTGACCTGGACGGCGAGGTGCCGGTACGCCTCGGTGGAGCGGGCCTGCGCAACCTTGGCGCTGGGTCCGGTGGTGATCAGGTAGCCGATGCGGGCGCTGAACATGTCACCGTCCGGCGGCAGCACGAGCCGGTCGCCGGCGTCGCGGTGGAAGGTGACGCGCTCGAGCCAGTCGGCGTGGTCAGTGAACTCGGCGTCCAGGCGGCGCTCGGTGAGGGTGCCCGAGTACGCCGGGTAGATCAGCCGGATCGCCGCCGCCCGACTGCGTGTTGGGGTGAGGTCGGGCAACACTCCACAGGCAATATCGGCGGCGGCGCGAGCCAGGTCGACGCCGGTCGCGAGGTGGACGAGGTGTCCGATCATGTCGCCGGCGATGCGTGCGTTGACCTCGATTAGGCGCGGGCGGCCATCCACGATGCGGATCTCGACGTGGCTGACGCCGTCGGTGACGCCGACGGCGTCGAGGGCCGCTACGGCGACCGGCGCCACGGTCGCGAGCAGCGGGTCGTTCGCGTCGACCACGTGCGCCAGTTCCTCGAAGAAGGGCGGCATCCCGACGGTCTTGCGGGTGACGGCGACCACGGTGGTCTGCCCCTGGAAGGTGACGCACTCGACGCTCACCTCGTCCCCGTCGAGGTACTCCTCGACCAGGACCTGGGTGCTCTCCACGCCGTGGCCGGCGGTCTGCGCGGCGAAGGCGTACGCGGAGGAGAGTTCGCTGGCGGTGTCGACTCGGATGACGCCCATGCTCGCGGCGTGCGCGGCGGGTTTGAGGACGACGGGATAGCCGATCAGTGCTGCGGCGTCGGCCGCCTCCCGCTCGGTGCGCACGCTCACGGAGATGGCGGAGGGCACCCCGTGGCGGGCGAACAGCGTGCGGCAGGTGTGCTTGTTGCGGCAGCCCTGGAGGGCTTCTGGACTCGTCGTGGGCAAGCCGAGCTGCCGGGCGAGACGGGCGACGGGCACGAGGTACCACTCGGTCCACGTCAGCACACCGGCCAGCTCGTACCGCTCGGCGAGCGCGTGCCCGGCCGCGGCCAGTGCCGCTTGGTCGGTGGGGTCGGCGACGGCGTAGTCGACGACGAACTCTTTCTCCCAGGTCGGCTCGGCACCGGAGATCAGGACGACGTCGTAGTGGGCACGGACGTTTTCAAGGCAATACGCCCGATACGCGCGCGCCTCCATGTCGGCGGCTGCGACGACCAGGACGACGGGACGAGAGGACAACAAGGCTCCAAACGGTGACAGGACAATAGGAGTTGAGACAGGCGGCGCGGGTCAGGGGGTGCGGCGGCGGCGCAGCTCGAAGGCGGACGCCCAGTGGGGGTGGTCTGCGATCAGCTTTCGCGCGTACAGGGCGGTGAAGTTGTTGTTCAGGCCGCGCACGCCTGGGGGCAGCTGCCAGCGCAGGTCCTCGAACAGCGCCTTCAGCCCGACCCGGGTGGCTCCGGCGGCGAGCCGGTCGGCGGTGCGGCGTTCCAACGTGCGGTAGACGTACGGGTGCTCGGCGTCGAAGGCCAGGAACCGGTCCATCAGGGTGGGCCGCGATCCTGCGCGCAACGACGGTCGGGATATCGGCAGAAGCATCTGGTCGGCCGGGGCGTGGGACGTGGGCATGGCGGGGCTCCGTGAGGTGTGCAGGGAGGCGGTCAGGCGAAGGAGGTACGCAGGGCGGGTGTGGCGCGCAGCCGGGCGAAGGCGGTGAACAGGCCCGCGGCCTGGAGTACGGCGCAGAGCGTGATGACGTGGCCGAGCTGGGCGGGCGGCACGGCGGCGACGAGGACGCCGGCCAGTGGGAAGGGCAGCAACAGCAGCAAGATCGTCAGGGAGAGGGTGGCGCCGAACACGTCCGCGGGGATGAGGCGGGAGCGCAGGGTGCGCAGCACGACGGTCATGCCGCCCTCGCCGGCCATGAGGACGGCGATCAAGGCGAGATAGGCGTGGTAGGTGTCGGCGAAGGAGACGGCCAGGCACGCAGTGGCGGCGATCGTGGCGGAGACGACGCCGACCGGCCACAGGCCGAGACGGTCAATCGCTCGACGGCACAGGGCGACCGCGCCGAGGGTGGCGACCGCGGCCACCGACCAGATGAATCCGACGTCGGCCGTGGAGTATCCGAGCTGCTTGACGATGATCACCGGGGCGGCGGCCTGCAGTAGGCCGATGGCCAGGTTGGACACGGTCAGTCCGGCTACGAGCCAGCCGAGCGCCGGCAGGGCCCGCAGGGTCGACCATCCGGTGCTCAGCCCCTTGCCGACCGGCTGCGCCACGGCGGGCTGCGGTCGACGGTTCTGGCGCGGTGCGAGGACGCTGGTGAGCAGGGAGAAGACGGCGATCACCGTCAGCATGCCGGTCGCGCCGGTCCACTGGAGCAGGAGGCCGGCCAGCGCCGGGCCGGCCAGGGTGGCGACCTGGTCGATGCCGAGGAGCACCGACTGGACCCGGTGGGCGCGGGCGCCGGCCTCGCGGCTGGCGACGCCGCCCGCGGTCTCGGCCGCGATGTACGAGCACTCGGTGAGGATGCCGGTGGACGCGGCGAGCACCATGACGGTGACGGTCGCCCCGAGGCCCGCCTCCTGACGGGGCAGGAGGACTGCGGCGGCTAGGACGACCAGGGCGCGGGCCACGGAGGCGTAGCGGAGCACCGCGGTGGTGCCATGGCGGTCGACCAGGGCACCGGCGAACGCGAACGCACCCAGCCTTGGAATCCATTCCAGCGCGAAGGCGAGGCCGGTCAGGGCTGCGGAGTTGGTGGTGGCCAGCACCAGCAGCGGGATGCCGTAGGTGGCCATGGCGAACGCGGCGGCGTCCGTGCTGCGCGGCAGGTAGATGCCGCGCAGCACGGTGGGGACCGGGCGGCGGGCATGCCGCGGTCCGACACGGGATCTCACGCAGCGCGCCCCGCTTCCGCCGGCTGCTGCACGCAGCGGGCGTCGGCGTGTTGCAGGACGCGGGGGTACGCCTGCAGAAACTCGGCCAGGACCTGGTGCGGTGCCGACGTCTCCAGGCTCGAGCCAATCGCCTGCGGGCCGCGACTGGACAACTGGAGGGTGTGCTGGACGCGGGTGACGAAGTCGCTGCTGGTGTCGGGGAACTGACGGGCACGCGCCCAGCGGGCCGCGGCGTCGTACACCTCGGCCAGGGCCTCGCCACTCACGGTGAGCCGGTAGCGGTCGGGGGCCTGCTCGTCAGCGTGGACGAAGTCCAGGTCGCGGGCGACATCGATGGCATAGCGCAGCTGCCCGGCGGTGAGGTCACCGAAGGCGCCCTGCAGGCTGCCCTTCTGGTGGCTGATGGGGCCGTTGTCGTCAATCTCGGTGACCAGACGGATCAGGGCCGGCAGGGTCAGCGTCCGGATTACGCGCCGTTCGTGCAGGAGGGCCTGGGGCAGGGAGGGGGTCATCGGCGCGGGCCTCCTGCCGCGGAGATCGGGCGGGCGGGTATCTGGTGGGAGAAGAGGTCGCCGGACTTCCAGGCCGGACCGTCCGGGGCCGTGGTGGTCAGTGCGGGACGCGGCGCCGGTGCAGCCGGAACCGCAGGCGCAGGAAGGCGAGTCGGGGTGGTGGCCCACGGGCCGGAACGGTTCTGCGACGGGGCGGCGCCCGGCCCCGGAGTCCGACGGGAATCGGCCTCGGGGGCAGGGGCGGTGGCCCAGGCGGAGATCGCCTCGAAGACGGGGGCGAGCGCCCGGCCGCTCGCGGTCAGCTGGTAGCCGCCGGTTCCGCCGGCGGTGACGAGGCCGTCGGCGACCAGGCGTTCCAGCGGCTTGTAGACGGCGGTCAGCCCGTAGCCGGGCATGGCCTCGGCCGCCAGCGTCTTAGCGGTCGCCGTTCCCCGGGTCTGCAGGGCGAACAGGATCGGGGGGGCGTGCCGCGGCGCGAGCAGCGCCACGGCGTCGTCGATGTTCTGGGCCGGCGCGATCCGCTCGGGCTCCATCGCTCCGGTGTGCTTGTTGGCGACCAGCTCCTTCTCCAGATACGTGTCGCCCCAGGAGGCGATCACCGACAGGACAGGCAGCAGCGCCGAGCCGCGGCTGGTGAGGCCGTAGGTGACGTGGCGCGGGGCGTACTCCGTGCGCTCGATGACGCCGGCGTTGGTGAGGTGACGCAGCCGGGGGTGGAGCTGGCCGTCCGCCAGCCACGGCAGCCTCGGCTTGAACTCGGCGTAGCGCAGCGGCTTCGAGGAGACGGTCATCAACACCCACACGCTCCAGCGCGGAGCGAGCAGGTCCAGGGTCTTGGTGACGCCCAAGAGATCGTTCGGTGTGGCGTGCGACGGCGCGGTGGTGGCCAAGAAGGGGCTCCTCAAGCGGTACAGGTGGATCAGCGGGTGCGGGAGGTGGTCGCCGTCGGTGTGGCCGGTAGCGGCGCGGCTGGCGGGTGGGTGTCCGGGGCGGACACCCGGCGCAGGCCGCCCAGGACCGCGCTGGTGCTCTTGGCGTAGGCGTCGCGGGTGGCGACGGACTCGGCGATGCGTCGGGCGCAGTCGAGGATGTGACCGGCGGCGAAGGGGCCGATCTCCCGGTCAGGGGCGGTGAGTTCACGCAGTCGCTGAAGTTGGAAGGCGATGTTGCGTTCGGCGAGGGCCAAGTCGCTGTGGGTGCCGGTCAGGGCGGCGAGCAGCGTGGTCTCGGAACTCGCTTCGGCGATGGCTTCGAGCTCAGCGAGCGGCTGTCCGTACAGCGCCTCGATGCGCTGGGCGACGAGCTGGGAAACGGCGTGGGGCGGGGTGTCGGGCTGGGGCAATCGGTGGGCTTTCAGGGATGTCGGGTCCGCATCGCCGCGGCGCGGGATGCTGCCGGGGTGGTGGGAGCGGTGGCGGCGATCTTGGGGCTCAACCCGGCGCGTGCAGGTGCTACTTGGTTCGGCGCCGGCATGGTGCGCAGCAGCTCGGACACTTCGGTGCCGAATGCTTGCTGCAGTGCCGCATCGCGGCTGCTGGACTTGTCGATGACGCTCACCGCGTCACCCCGCGCACCGCGGTGTTTTGCGCACTGGGCAGCGTGGGCGGGGTGGTGGGCAGGGCTGGAGCGCGACGGGTGGCCGGGGCTGCACCTCGCCATACCCCGGGTCCTCGCTTGCCGGGAGCGTTGGGGTCGAGGAGGTACTTCACGACCATGGCGCGGCCGTCGCGGGAGGCGACAGCGGCGTTGACCTGGTGGGCCAACTCCATGACGGGGTCGTCGAGTACGTCGCCCGGCTGCGTGCCCAGCGCCTCGACGAGCGCGTCCTCGGCGGTGTCGAGCGCCTGCTGCGTTTCGACCAGCAGGCCGTACCAGTGCACGACGGTGGTGGCCTCGGGATTGGCTTGCGGTGCCGCCTCAACCGCTCGGCGCAGGTCGGCGAGCGGCATCTGGAATCGGCCTTCGATTCGCTCGGTGATGACGCCCATCACGTCTTCGCTGTCATCGAGCACGAAGTAGCTCCCTTCTGTTCGGGAATGCCGGTAGGGGATAAGGAATTGGCGTTGCGGCGTGGAGAGGGAATGCGGAAGTAGCCCCAGGCGAATGCCGTGCGGGCTGAGAACAAGAGTCCGGAGAATCCCCGGTTTCGGTAACCGGGGATTGCGTGCTATGTTCCGCACCGCGTCCGGCCCGGCAGAAGGAAATCCGCCCTGGGTGGCATTCCAAATACCGTTGGATGAGCGGGAGTTCAGCGGCTCGGGCCGCGCGGAGGCGCGAGTCGCACCGGCAGGCCCGGGACGGCGGTGGCCCGCGTCGCCGGCGAGGCCGTCGGCAGCTGCGGCTTGTCGCCGTTCCAGTGCGCTTCCCACCACTGGGTGGCGGCCTCGTAGGTCGGGAAGCCGCCCTCGCGCAGGGTGTGCGTCCATGCGGTCGTGTCGACCTCTTCGAGGAGCACGCGGAAGGGCAGCGTCGCCTTCTCATCGACGGCACGCAGCATCACGGTGGTCTGTACCGGGTCGTCGTCCTTGGTGTAGCTGGTGAGCAGAGCGAAGTGATCGCCGTCGCTGCGCAACCGCTTCTCCAAGGCGCTGGTGGCCTCGTTCGCGGGGGCGGTGCCCATGCCGTCGGGCAGGAGGATCTCCTCCTCGGGGCAGCCGCGGGCGATCAGCCAGGACTGGGCCATGGCCGGCAGCGGCAGTTCCGCATGGTCGAACTGGTAGGTGCCAGCGGCATGATTGCGTTTGAGGTGCAGGGCGACGAGCTGCGGCTCCCCGGGGATGCCCCAGGTGACGGCGCGGTTGTGCATCACAAAGAAGCTGTGCTTGGCGTCGGCGCTGTGGTGCTCGGCAAGAACGGTCATCGAGTCCTGCTCGATGCCGATGTGGCCCCAGAACTGCTCGGCGACGTGGTCGTTGACGGCTTCGTATCCGCCGAGGCGGAAATCGGGTTCGTATGTGGGCATCGGTGCTTTCGGTGGTGGCGCCTGCGGCTCCCTGCGCGTGGCATGGATGCGCTGTTCAGCGGCGGCTGCGGGAGACGGCGGGGAAGCCCGGCGGGACAGGCGCGGGCGTGGTGCCGGGCGGGCCGGAGCGGCGGGGTTCGGTCAGCGCGGCGCGGCCGATATCGGTGAGGGCGACGGGCTGACCGGCCTGCACGGGATGCGCCCTATCGCGCTCCACCAGGCCCATCGCCTCCAGGCGCTGGAGCTGGGCGTAGGAGATCCGGGTGCGCGTGGGGGTCGCCACGGCGAGACGGTGGGTGACGAGATGCTCGTGCAGCTTGGCGCCCTGGGCGATGGCGAGCAGGGCCGCGACGTCCGTCGTCGCGAGCTGCGGTGGCGCCTGCCGGGGAGCGGCGGACTCGATCGACTCCAGCGCCGCGGCTGCGGCGGCCTGCTTCGCATCGCGTGCATCGGCGGCCCTCGCCAGGTGATCGAGGGTGCGCTGAATCGAGGCGAACAGCGCCTGGTCAGCGGGTAGTTCACTGGATGCGAGGCGGGCAAGACGGGCACGATAGAAGGTGACGTCCCGCTCAGCCCTGGCCAGTTCGCGGTGCGCGTCGGCCAGGGCGGCGTGCGGGGCGTCGAGGAGTCCGCCGTCGCGGTGCCGGCGCAGCTCCTCGACGTCGTATCCGACGGCGGCCTCGATCCGCTGGTCGAGGGCGGTGGGCACCAACCCGTCGCGTGGGGGGGCGGGTCATGACGGTGTGATTTCTGGGTCCGGGGCGAGCGCATCCAGGGCAACGCGGACCTCGACGTACGGGCCGTCACGGGTGTGCGACGTCGGGCCGAGCCGATCGAGGAGGCGGAGCATGGGCGCGTTGGACGCCTGGGTGAACGCGGAGAGGGTGTGGGCCCCGCGCGCGCGGGCGAGGCGGGCGACTTGGCGGGCCAGAGCCGTGCCAATGCCCTGCCGGTGGCGGTGGTCGACGACCTGCAGGCCGAGGTCGACGACCCCCGGCTCCAGGGTGACGGACCCGGCGCAGACTAGGGCCAGGGGCCGCTCGTCTGCGCCGAGCCCTATCCAGCAGTCCGCGTGGGTAAGGAGCCGGGACAGGTCGCGGGGTGTGATGCGGGTGCGGCCCCAGCGGCGCAGCAGGTTCTGCTCGGAGCACTGGGCATGGAGGGCGGCGACCAGGCCCCAGTCCGCTTCCCTCACCCGCCGGGTGTGCGCGAGAGCCGGGTGCCTCAGCAGGAGCAGGTCGGGCGGGCCGCCAGCAGATCGGCGCGCCGGTAGGCCCGGTAGCGACTGCCGTCGGCCGCTCGCGGCTTGCAGGGCTGGACTCCGTAACCGCGCAGGAGCAGCCCCAGCCGCAACGGGGTGAGGTCGGCGTAGCTCCAGCGCCCGTCGGCCTGGCCGGGCAGATCGCGCAGGCGCTTGACCAGCTCTGCGGTGCTCACGTACTCCGGGGCGCCCTCGTCGTCGAAGACGGTGAGGCAGGCGTGGACGATCGTCTGCGGGCGGCGGGGGCAGGACAGGAACTCTTCGCATGTGCCCACGTGGAGGTCGTCGAAGTTGTCCAGATCGTCCGGCTCGTCGAAGTCGTACAACTCGCTGAAGCCGTCGAAGTCCGGGTCGAAGTAGGGCTCTTCGTCGTCGAGCGGTTCGCAGTCGGTCGAGGGCTCGGCCTCGTAGGCGGCGGCGCAGCAGCAGGAGGTGGCCAGGAGGGCGCTCAGCTCGGCACCGGCTGTCATCCGTTCGACCAGCAGGTCGGTCAGGGCGTTCAGCTGCTCAGTGGGGCTGACACTGGGCAGTTCGGCTTCCGCTAGCTCGGCGAGCTGGCGGTCGAGTTCCTGGATCTCGACGAAGGTGTCGAGGATGGCGCGGTGGTGCGGGTTCTCGGTGACCTGGGCCGGCGCCAGTACGGCGGCGGCGACCTGGTCGATCAGGGTGGGGAACTGCGTCAACGAACGGGGCCCTTCAGGGTCGGGGGCTGTGCGGGTTGGGGAAGGCCGGGCATCGCGTAGGGCGGTGGTCCCGGTTTGGGGACGGGCTGGCGCGTGCCCAGCTGCGGCGAGCGGGTGCGGGCCGCGTGGGTGCGCTCGCCCAGCGGGCGCCGGCGGATGCCGAGGCGGGCGCGGGCGGTGTCGTACACGTCGTGCGCTTCTCGCGGGCGTATGGCCACGACGTGGATCTCGGTGGTGTGCGTGGAGTTGGCGGGCGCCGGCCGCTGGGCGTAGACGATGCGCCACTGCGCCCGGTGATCGAAGTAGACCTTGCGGCATCCGGCGAGGTCGCGGGTGAGTTTGGCGCCGTGCAGGCGGGCGTTGACGATGTCCTGGAGCTGGGCGAGTGCCAGGTCGCGTATGTCGCCGGGGGCTTGCAGGAGGTCGGTCAGGGCGCGGGGGTCGAAGGACAGGGCGTACGCCGGCCGGTCCTCACGGCCGGTCATCCGCTTGCCTGGCCCGGCTCGCCGCTCTCCTCGTGGTCCCCGCTCTCTTCGTGGTCCCCGCGCTCCTCGGGCTCGTCGGGCTCGTCGGGCTCGTCGATCGCGGAAGTGGTTCGGTTTGAGGGGCGGGGACCGGGCAGTAGACGGTGCGCGGGCCGGTCCGGGTCGGTCATGCACGCGGACAGCGGGCCGCCAGCGGCGCGGACGGTGGCCATGGCGTGGGTGAGGAAGTCGCGGTGCCACACGAACAGTCCGGACAGTCCGGCTTCGGCGTCCTTGTGCTGCTGGTAGGCCAGCCACAGGGCGTGGAGCCAGGCGACGACGTCGGCGTGTTCCTGCCAGTGCTCGCACCACGGTGCGGCGGTCGTGACCTCCGCACCGTAGACACGGAGCAGGAAGTCGTCAACCCAGTCACTAAGTGCGTCGAGTTCGTCCTCGTACTCCTCGTCCTCCAGCTCGAGGATCGGGCGCGGCTCGGGCGGCATCGGGGCGGGCGGCAGACCTGCGAACCCCGGCAGCCCATAGGCGGCGAAGGGCGAGTCCGGTGTCGGTGGCGCGGCCGAGAGGTCGTCGAGCTGGCGCTCGTGCTGCGCGGCCATGTTCATCAGCTTGGCCATGTCCGCTTGCATGCTCGCCAGATGAGAGTCCGGCACCCGGACCGGCTCCATCTCTCCGCTCTCCGAGCGGAGAGGGTCTTCGGGTGTCCGGACCGGATCCGTCTCCGCGTCCTCCGGGGGGTTTATGGATTCAGTCACGAAAAGGGGCCTCCTTGGGCCGCAGCCATAGGGCGTCGATTGCGGCTCCAACCATCCGGAGAATTCCCGGTTTCGGTAACCGGGACTTCGCTGCTATAACGCTGCGCGCGGCACGACGCGAACACGCCGAATGCCGCGCCGCGCGGCAGGGCCAGCCTCAGACGACCAGCGTCAAGTCATCCCGGGAAAGGGTCTGTTGCAGAGTCTCGGTGAGGCGGTCGGCAGCAATCTCGGCGTACTGCTTGGTCTTCTCGACACCGATGAAGTCGCGCCCCTCCAGCAGCGCCGCGACCCCGGTCGAGCCGGATCCGCAGGTGAAGTCGAGAACCGTGCCGCCCTCCGGGGCGATTTGCACGAGCTCGCGCATGACGGAAACGGGCTTCTGCGTGATGTGCTGGCGCGCCTTGCCGCTTGGCTGCGAAGCGCTGTAGAGGCCGGGAAGGTAGACCGGGTTGCGGGCCGCATCGATCGGGCCGTTGGACGCCCAGACGATGAATTCACAATTCTGCGTAAACCGCCCCTTTTGGGGTCGCGCCTGGGGCTTGTGCCAGGCCAGGACACCCCGCCACAGCCAGCCGGCGGCCTGGATGGCGTCCGTGGTGATCGGCAGCTGCCGCCAGTCGGTGAACAGCAGCGCAGTGCCGCCGACCTTGGTGAGCCGGTGCGCCTCGGTCATGATCTGGGTCAGCCAGAAGCCGTACGACCTCTGATCCATGTTCTCGCCGGTGAAGTCCGGCAGCTCGTGGCCGGCGTCGGCCGAGGTGTACTTCTGCTTCGCGGACCGGCTCGTGCGCTCCTTCGCCGTCCGACCGCCGCTGTTGTACGGCGGGTCGGTGATGACGGAGTCGACGCAGTTGTCCGGCAGCTCGGCGAGGACGCTGAGCGCGTCGCCCTGGTGCAGGGAAAAAGGCAAAGAGATACCCCAATTCGGGTCGTGTGAGATGAGGGAGAGACGCTCCAGCTCGCCTGGATGCCCCACAGGACCGAATGCGGGCGGATGGCTCCGCGGTCTGCGACGTGAGGGGGCGAGGGAGGAGCCAAAACTGTAGGGCACGATCCCCGGTTGAGCGCTATCGCCGCCGAAAACCCCGAAATAGAGCCTTGATCACGAACGATTTCGGCAACCGGGGATCCGCCCTTACTGTTTTGGAACTGCCCGGCGGACACCGCCGATGGCACATCCCCGCCGCTGCCTTCGTGGAGGTATTCCCATGTCCTGGCACACCTGACCCGACGCCCTGTGCCGGTGCGAGCGGCAACTCGCAACAGCACCCGGGCGACCCGAATTACCCACCACCCGGACGTCGCGCCCTTTCCTCAACGACGCACGCGCCGCCGGGACTTCACCAAGGACCTCGCTGTGACATCGCTCTACCCTCCCCTGCCCGCGATCCGTCCGCCGGCCCGTGACCGCCTTCCGGGAGGCGGACCGGATTGAAGGGCATAGCCGCCGGCATCGGCGTCGTCGTCCTCTCCCCTCTCCTGCTCGCCGGCACCGCCATGATGATGGCGTCCTCCAGCGAAGCCTCCACCACCTCGACCTTCCAATGCCCGACCGACCTCGACACCAGCGAGGTGACCAAGGAAGTCACCAAGCTCCTCGACGGCGCGTCCGCCAAGGACGTCCACATCCAGGGCCTGGACCTTCCGGCCGAGCAGGTCCCCAACGCGCAGACCATAGTGGCCACCGGAATCAGCCTTGACGTGCCCAAGAAGGGGCAGATCATCGCGATCGCCACCGCGATGCAGGAGTCGCGGCTGCACAACCTCAACTACGGCGACCGGGACAGCCTCGGCTTGTTCCAGCAACGGCCCAGCCAGGGGTGGGGAACCGCGCAGCAGATCCGCGATCCGGTCTACGCCTCGGAGCGCTTCTACAAGGCGCTGCTCAAGGTCGACGGCTGGCAGCAGATGAAGGTCACCCAAGCCGTCCAGGCCGTACAGAAGTCCGGCTACCCGGACGCGTACGCGCAGTGGGAGGACCTGGCCACCGCGCTGCAGAAGGCCATCGCCGCCACGTTCCCGAACGCCGACAAGGGCGAGTCCGCCAAGGACAAGGACACCGAGTCCAGTGCCGGAGGGTGCACTCCCGACAAGGACGGCACGTCCTTCGGGCGGATCCCCGAGGGCGCCGTCCCGAAGGGCTACAAGATCCCCAAGGACGCCGATCCGAAGGCGCGCAAGGCCATCGAGTGGGCCATGCACCAGCTCGGCACGCTCTACCAGTGGGGCGGCTCGTGCACCGACGCCCACGGCCCCGACCCGATGGGCCGCTGCGACTGCAGCTCGCTGATGCAGCAGGCGTACGCGCACGCCGGCATCAAGCTCACCCGCACCACGTACACGCAGGTCAATGAGGGCAAGGCCGTCTCGGCGAAGAACCTCAAGCCCGGTGACCTGATCTTCAGCCGCGGCACCGCCGCTCGGCCCGAACACGTCGGTCTTTACATGGGCGAGGGCCTCGTCATCGAGGCGCCGCGCACATCGAAACCGGTCCGGATCACGCCGATCAAGGACTGGGACATCTTGGCCGTCCGCCGCGTCCTCTGACGCCGAGCGCTGCCCGGACACCCCGGGCCGCGCCCCGCCGGGCCCCCTTCTCGCGCCGAGAGCGCACCCCTCCCCTCTCCCTTTCCCCTTTTCGCCGGCCCCTGCACGGCCCGCGTACGCAAGGAGTCCTGCCACACCTATGCCCATACCTCTCGCAGACCGCGCCGCCGCCCTCCTCGCCTACGACCCAGGCATCACGCCTGCGGGTGGCGGCCTGCCCGGCCTGTCCGTGCTGAAGAACGTCGTCAACAGCATCAACATGTTCGGGATCATCGCCGTCGTCGGCGCCCTCGCCGTCTCCCTCGGCGTATGGGCCTGGGGCCACCACACCGGCGGCCACCAGGCGGAGGCCAACGGCAAGAAGGGAGCTGTCGTCGCGGCCGGCGCCGCGCTCGGACTCGGAGCCGCCAACGGAATCGTCGCGTTCTTCTCCGGTCTGGGGGCTCAGGTCCACTGATGCCGAATCGACTCCCCTCCCTGTCCGGATACGGCGTGACCTGGTCGGCCAAGAAGCGCATCGCGATCGTCGCCCTGGTCATCACGGCACTGCTCGCCCTCGCCGCGACCGCCGCCTGGTTCACCGGCCGCGGCGAACACCACGACGACGGCAGCACGCCCGCGCAGGCGAGCGGTTCCTCGCCCTCCGAGGCCGCACCACAGCCCGCGGCGGGGTCGGGGTCGGTGCCCAAGCCCCCGCAGATCGCCGAACCGGTCGCCTTCGCCAAGGCCGCAGCGCAGATGCTGTGGTCGTACGACACTCGCGACACCAGCCGCGATCAGCAACTCGCCGGCATGCACGCCTGGATGACCAAGGAGCCCAAGTACAGCGACTGGACATCTGTCTCCGGCCAGGTGCCCGATCCGCTGTTGTGGTCGCGCATGGCCGACCAGGACCAGCACGCCACCGCCACGATCACCGAGGGCCACTACCCCGGCGCCTTCAAGCAGGCCCTCGCCGAGGACCCCTCCGCGATCACCGAGGCGTACATCTACGTCGTCACCGTCAACGGCAAGCAGCAGATCGAGTGGAAGAAGGGCGGCGGCGGGGCCGAGGACCGCGCCGTGACCCTCGCCGTGCAGTGCCGGCCCAACCACGACTGCACCCTCGCCGCCATCGCGCCCAGCGTCACGCAGTGACCCAGCTGACCGAAAGATAAGGAGGTCAACTTCCCTTGGGTTTCTGCGACTTTCCCGTAGCGGACAAGCTGTGCGCCGTCGGCGAGGCCGTCGACTTCGCCTCCGATCCCGGAAAGGCGATCGGCGACTGGATGGCCAAGAGCGCCGGTGAACTCGCCGCCGCAGCAGCCGACCTGGCCGCCAAGGCGGTCGACGCCACCACCAAGGTCGATCTGAACGCCGGCTGGTTCCGCGACAACTACGAGATGCTGCTGCCGATCGGCCTGGTCATCCTGGTCGGGACGTTCTGCGCGCAACTCATCCGGGCCGCCGTCAAACGCGACGGGCAAGCCCTTACCCAGGCGTTCACCGGCACCGCCTCGGGCGTGATTTTCGCCTTCGCCGCTATCGCCCTGACCACGGTCGCCATCGAGGTGGTCGATGCTCTGTCGGCCGGCCTGTTCAAGGCGTCGAACCTATCCATCGAAGCGGCCGTCCGCCGCATCGTGAAGGTGTCCCAGATCCCCGCCCTGGCGGGCCTGGGCTGGCTGGTCGCCGTGTTCGCCGCCCTCGGCGCCGCTGTCGGCGCGTTCCTCTACTGGTGCGTGATGATGGTCCGCAAGGTCGGCATCCTCGTGATGGTCACCCTCGCGATCTTTGCCGGAGCGGGCGGAGGCTGGGAGGTCGCCCGCCGCTGGCGGCGCGGCTGGATCGAGGCCACCGCCACCCTCGTGGTCAGCAAGCTGCTGATGACCGTGATCTTCGTCCTCGGTATCGCCGCCATGGGCAAGACCGAGGCCAAGGACGGCCTTGGGGCACTGGCCGACGTCATGGCAGGCATCGTGATCATGGTGCTGGTGCTGCTCTGCCCGTACGCCACCTTCAAGTTCGTCCACTGGGCGGCCGAAGGCACCGACGGAGAATCGATTCACCGAGCCGGTGGCGCCGGCGCCCAGCTCGCCCGGCAGCACGCCGAGAAGGCGGGACGCAAGGCCGCCGCCATGGCCGCCACCGCCGGAACGGGCGGCGCGGCAGCCGGAGCGGGCGCCGCAGGACCCGAGGCCGCCGGCGGCGGCGGATTTCCCGGCGACATCGCCGCCAACCCCACCGGAGGCACCAGCCAGGAGAGCCCCGGCTCCCCGGGGTCCGCAGGCGACGGGATCAAGTCCGGGTTGGAGAAGGCCGTCCAGCCGCCCCCGACCAGCCCCAGCGACGACACCAGCGGCCAGGTAGGCGGCGTGCCCAGAAGCGGCGGCGGTTCCGCGTCCGCACCCAGCGGCGGCAGCGGATTCATGTCGCAGCCCGGCGGCGGCGCCTCCACGCCCCCGCCGCAGGGCGCCCCGCCGGCGCCGAACTCGGCCGGCACCAGTGGGACCGGCGCGCCGCCGCCCCCGCCCACCGGCCTGTAGCTCCTGCCCGACTCCGGGGCGGCACGCGCCGCGTCTCGTCGCCGCGTGCCGCCCCGGTTACCGCCCCGCGCACCCTCGGAACGGCCCTTGTCTGATCTCACCGTCCAACCGCTCGCCGTCAAATTCCCCCATCGCTCCCGGCGCGGCATCCTGCTTGGCCTCTCCCTGCCGCAACTCGTCCTGGTCTCATGCGCGTTGGCGCTCTTGCTGTTCACGGTGGTGTCCACCGGGCTGCTCGGTGCCATCGCCCTGACACCTCTGTGGGCCGTGGTCGCCGCCCTGGTCGCCATCCGCCGGCACGGCCGCTCGCTGATCGACTGGGCGCCGATCGTCCTGCGCTTCGCGCATCGGCGCCGTACCGGACAGACCCTGTGGCTCGCCCGGCCCGTCACCCGCCCCCGCCAGGACGGCGTCCTGCACCTGCCCGGCACCGCCGCCTCGCTGCGGGTGGTCACCCCCGGCGATTCCGCCAACGGCGCCGCCGCCGTCCACGACCCGCACCAGCAGACCCTGACCGCCGTCGCCCGCGTCTCCAGCCGGGCCTTCGCGCTGCTGGACCCTGCGACCCAGAACCACAACGTCGCCGGGTGGGGGCGGGCTCTTGCCGGTATCGCCCGCACCGGACACGTCGCCACGGTGCAGGTCCTGGAGCGCACCGTCCCCGACAGCGGCGACACCCTCGCCCGGCACTGGAGCCGGCAAGGCCACCCCGAGACACCGGTGGCCGGTCAGGTCTACAGCGAACTGGTCGCCTCCGCCGGACCGGCCGCCGCCCCGCACGAGGCGTACCTGGCGATCTCCCTCGACCTCAAGGCCGCCAAGCGTCTCATCAGCCAGGCCGGCGGCGGCCTTCCCGGCGCCTTCACGGTGATGGAGCAGACCACCACCTCGATCGCCCTGGCCGCGCGCAGCGCCGGACTGATGGTGACCGGCTGGCTCTCGGCACGCGAGATCGCGGCCGTGATCCGCACCGCCTACGACCCCAAGGCCCTGTCCGCGCTGCAGCAGTGGTCGGAGTCCGGCCGGGCCGAGGCCGACCCGGCCGCCGCGGGACCGGTGGTCCAGGTCGAGGAGTACGACCGGCTCGCCACCGACTCCGCGCGGCACGCCACCTACTGGGTCGAGGACTGGCCGCGCACCGAAACGAGCGCGGGCTTCCTGCACGGGCTTATGTTCACCGCCGGCGTCCGCCGCACTCTGTCCCTTATATACGTGCCCCAGGGTCTCGAGTCCGCGATGCGCGACGTACAGCGCACGAAGGCAGCGATCATCGCGGACGCGAACGAACGCAGCCGTCGCGGGCAGGTCGACTCCGAGGCCGACAGCGTCGAGTACGCGGACGTGAAAGCCCGCGAGCGTCAGCTGATCGCCGGGCACGCGGACGTCGCGCTGACCGGGCTGCTCACCGTGTCCGCCGAGACCGACGCCCTCCTCGACGCCGCCTGCGCGCAGATCGAGACCGCCGCCGTTACCGCCCAAGTCGACCTGCGGCGCCTGAACTTCCAGCAGCCCGACGCATTCACGCTCGGCGCCCTACCCCTCGGCCGCACCGCCTTGTAACCCCCACGCCCGGCCACCCGCCGATGTCCTGCCGCCGCGGCAGGAAGGAACCGTTCCCCTTTGACCTCTGCCATCCCCGTCGGCGATGCGTACCCGTACCTACGGGCCGCCAGCGCCGGCATCCGCCACCACGCGCGCGCCCTCGCCCCGCGCACAGATCACCCGGGCACGGCCGCCGACCGCGCACATCTCGACGTGCTGCACGCCCATCTGACCGCGCTTCACCAGCTGCTCGACCAGCTCGCCGAGACCACCCGGCCCCCGCATCCCGCTGCCGGCCGACAGCTCGCCACCGCGCACACCCGGCTGTGGCAGGCCACCGCCGCCGTCCACGACGCCTTTCACCTCCTCCCCGTAGCGGACGAGACCGGCACCGCATGCCACCCCGAGCGCCTCCCCGAAGGACCGCCCGTCCTGACCATCTGCCAGCGCCACCTCGCCGCTGGCCACGTCGTACGGCGAAAGACCACACCGGCCGACCTCAACACCCCGGCGCCCAGTCGCACGACTACGTGCGCCCAGTAATCCCCACCACCGAAAGGCCCTGCATGCGCAAGCTCAAGCGCTCCACCTCCGCCGCCATCCTCGTCGCCACGCTCGCCGGCACCGCCGCCCTGGCCACCGCCGCGCCGGCCACCGCCGCCAGCTACCAATGCAAGACCAGCACCAAGTCCGTCGATGACGCCGCCTATGACGGCATTTGGGCCGACAACTGGGACTTCTCCGCCAAGGTGTGCGCCAAGCAGTCCGGCGACTACCTCTACAGCTACGCGTCCATCTCTTGGGACGGTCCGGTGATCTACGAGATCGACGACTCCTCGATCTTCGACGGCGCGTACTTCAAGGTGCAGGCCAAGAAGTCTGTGCCGGGCACCGATCCCGTCCTCAAGTCGGCCAACTACCACGGCATCGAATCTCGACTCGAGAACAGCAGCTCCAACGCCAACTACAACAACCACTACACGACACCGGTGATGAAGACGAAGGTCGGCTCGGCCCCCGTGCTCACCGACGGCGAGCTGTACCTCGACTGGAACAACGACGGCAACGGCTACGGCCGACACCAGTTCACCGCCTCACCGGTCGTCTGATCACCCCGCCACCCCGACTGCCGTCACGTGAAAGCCAGTTCGCCATGAGCCACCGCCCCGCCCGGCGCGCCCGCCGCGCCTCGGCCTCTCCCTTGTTCACCCCGCACGGCACCGATCGCGCCGCCCGCAAGGCGGCCCGCCGGCAGCTCGCCCAGGCAGCCGCGAAGGCCCGCACCGAGGCCGCCGGGCACCACAGCAACAACCTCGGCGTGGAGCAGGAGATGCCTCCGCCGCTCTTCCCGGCGGGCGGCCGGCCCGGGTCGGCGTCCTCGCGCTACAACAAGATCAAATTGCCCGCCCACCGTATGACCACCGCCACCGCGTCCGGGGCGTACCCGTTCCTCGCCGAGGGCGGCCTGGGCGCCGAGGGCATATACATCGGCCGTGACGTCCATGCGGAGGCGTCCTTTTGTTTCGATCCGTTCGCGCTGTACGGCAAGGTCGAGGGATTCACCAACCCGAACGTCCTGTTGGCCGGGGTGATCGGGCAGGGCAAGTCGGCGCTCGCCAAGAGCTTCGCGCTGCGGTCGATCGCCTTCGGGTACCGCGTCTATGTCCCGTGCGATCCGAAGGGTGAATGGACGCCCGTTGCGCAGGCGTTGGGCGGCACCTCCATCGCCCTGGGACCGGGACTGCCCGGAAAGCTCAATCCGCTGGATGCCGCGCCACGCCCCAACAGCGTCTCGGAGACCGACTGGGCGGGCGAGATCCGCAAGCGCCGTCTACTGTTGCTCGGCTCGCTGGCCCGCACCGTCCTCGGGCGGGACCTGCTGCCGATGGAGCACACCGGACTCGACGTCGCTCTCGACGCCGTCGTCGCCCGCGCCGCCGCGAGCGGACGCACCCCGCTGCTCGGCGACATCGCCGCCACCCTCAACAACCCCGACGAACTCGACCGGGTCGGTGGCGTCATGTCCGGCCGTCTCGGCGACGCCTCCCGCGACCTGGCCCACGCCATGCGCCGTCTCGTGCACGGCGACCTCGCGGGCATGTTCGACGCCCCCAGCACCGTGGTCTTCGACCCCAACTCGCCGATGCTGACCATCGACCTGTCACGCCTGGGCGGATCGGGCGACGACACCGCGCTGGTGCTGGCGATGACGTGTGCCTCCGCCTGGATGGAGTCGGCACTGTCCGACCCGAACGGCGGCCGACGCTGGATCGTCTACGACGAAGCATGGCGTCTGATGCGCCACCCCGGGCTGCTCGCGCGGATGCAATCCCAGTGGAAGCTGAGCCGTGGTCTGGGCATCGCCAACCTCATGGTCATCCACCGGCTCAGCGATCTACTCACCGCAGGTGACGCCGGATCCCGCGGCCGGGCGCTCGCCGAGGGCCTGCTCGCCGACTGCTCCACCCGCATCATCTACCGCCAGGAGACCGACCAACTCCTCGCGGCAGCAGCTCTGTTGGGCCTGACCTCGGTCGAGGCCGACGCGATCGCACATCTCAACCGCGGCAGGGGCTTGTGGAAGGTCGCCGGACGATCATTCATCGTCCAACATCTGCTACATCCTCACGAATTGGCGCTCTTCGACACCGATGCCCGAATGCATTGATCGCGTTCTGAGACCCTGCCCGCCGCCCCATTTCCCCATGGCCTCCTGGATTCCCTGCCAATGGAAAACCCTGCAAGCCCTCCATCCCCCGCTGCCCCCGGCTCCCAGATGGTGCACGAAGCCCTCGGCGCCTCACCGCGCGGCCTCGGACGTCTCCATACGGACGGCCCCGAGATGGTTCTCGCCGACCTCGTGTACACGGCGGCCCGTCACCTGGACCACCTGCACCAGCAGTTCAACGACGCCGCCGGATCCGCGGCCTCCACGCTGACGCGCGCAATCTCCGGGAATGCGGCGATCAACTCCCTGGGCGTCCTGCAGAACAGTGCCACGCAAATCGACATCCTTGCCGCACGCCGGGCTGACGCAGTCGACCGTCTCAAGGAAGTCATCGGCGCCTACCGGCAGGTGACGGCATCCAAGGACACCACCGCCCGCCAGCCGACCTCCCCGCGAGCCGCGCCGGCCGCGATACCCGCGAGCGCTGTGCTGCCACCCTCGGCCGTCCGCGGCCATCACCGCTGACCGCGCCGTCTCCCGCCGCACACCGTCAGGAGCCCTTCTGCCCTCCCCGTACGACCAGGTCAGTCAGCTGCACTCGCTGGCCGAGCGCATCCACAACGCGGCCGACGAGCTACCGCTCACCGCCTCGGCGCACGCCGGCGCCGACAACCTCGATGACCTCGATGACAGGACTCGCGACGTCGCCGAACTGATCGCCCACCTCACCACCGCGGCAGCCTTCGCCGCGCGCACCGTGCGCCGCGGACGCGACTCTGAAAGTGACGTCACTCACCGCACGGTCGCCCAGCTCACGCGCACGGTGGGCGCCCTGGGGCACGCCCTGGCCGACCTCGGTGAAGCCGTCGCCCACGCCGGTGCCCTCCACTACCTCACCTCGCTTCCCCGCTCCTCGCAGCGCGCCACGGCCATCGCGTCCACCCGCTCACAGCTCCACGCCCGGATCGACAGCACGCGGCGCCGCCTGCACCAGGCCGGCGGCCGGCTCCATCAGCAGGCCGATCTGCTCGCCGCTGCGCCGGCGTCGAACCGCACCCCCCGTACGACCAACACCGCCCCTGTCGCCCCGCCCATTGCTGCGCCCTCCCGCAGCCGCTGATCACCTCCCGACCGAGCTCCTGGAGCACCCTCATCCACACCGCCCGCCGCACTCTTCCCCTGCTCGTCTGTGCCGCCCTGCTCACCGGGGCCACCGCCTGCAGCAACAACGACGCCCCGTCCACGAAGAAGAACGCCACCACGCCTGCCGCGCCGAAGCCGGTGCCCGCGCTCAGTCAGGCACAGGCCCGCGCCGTCATCACCCACTACTCGAAGATCAACAACGCGGCCAACGCACAGCGTGACCGCACCCTGCTCGACACCGTCGAGGACGGGCCGATGTACGCGATGTCCCTCTCCGACTACACCGAGATCGAGGGCCTGCCCAAGGCCGACCGCAAGCCGTACAAGCCCTGGTCGTACGACACCTCCAGCGCCCAGCTCTACATTCCGTGTTTCGCCTCCGGCCAGGACCGCTGGTTCGCCGCCGCGCTCTCCAGTGAGAAGGGCAAGGCCCCGAGCCGCATCGCCGTCTTCGCCGAGCAGTCAAAAGAGGACCGGTGGGAGTTGGTCTCCGTCGTCGACCTCGCCAGCACGACGCTCCCGGACATCGCCCTCGACCAGGACGGCTATGCCGCCGCGGTCGCCGCCACCGGTAAGAAGCAGCTCGCGGCCGACTCCAACCTGCTACGCGCCGCGGTGATCGACAACTTCGCGACCGGCGGGACGAACACCGGCACCAAGGTCTTTGACCCAACCAAGGCCAGCCAGCAGCAGATCAAGGTCCACGACAAAGCCACCCGCAAGTTCGGGAAGTTGGGCACCACCGTCTTCGCCGGCGGCACCAACCGGTTCAAGGACGCCTACGCGCTGAAGACCCACGACGGCGGCGCGCTGGTGCTGTTCGCCCACACCCATACGCAGACCGACGCGGTCGCGCACTCCGGGCTGCAGATCAACCCCGACAAGCGCGACAACGCCTGGCTGCACGGCATCCCGCGCACCTCGGTGACGTACTCGTTCGTCTGCTCCGACGCCGCCACCGTGCCCGCGACAGCCGCCCCGTCCCGCCTGATCGGCTACACGTGCGCCCGCACCGACGCCTTCGGCCCGCCCGTCGGCTCCGCGCAGACGGACCGCGCGTAACCGACCAAAGGAGTCCCTTGCCCCTGCCGCACCCCGACTTCGAGATGTACGAGAACGTCGGCCGCACCACTGAGCAGATCACCGCCCAGCGGGAGGACCGACCCACCGCCTACGACCTGCGCCGGTGGGCTGACCATGACGCACGGGAGTTCAGCGCAAAGCTCCCTGGCGAGAACGCCGGTCAGAGCATCCGAGACTGGACTCGCCAGCTCCACTGGGCGCATACAGCCGCCGAGTTGGACACCGTCGCGCAGGCCGTACTCAGCGACGCGCACAGCGGTCTCGCCGAGCTGCACCTGTTCCTGGAGAGCGTGGCCGAGTGGTGCGAGCTCAACGACGAACCGAGCATCGCCGCTCGCTACCGCCAACATGCCGAGGAGCTGTCCGAACTCGGTGATCGACTCGCCTGCTTGAGCGAGGACCACCTGGCCGGCATCTACCGGCGCACGAACCGGTCGGCATCCGCGCCACCGCCGCGGGCCGTACCGGCGGCTCCTGCCGCACCGGCGGCGCCCGCACGCCGATCCGCCCGCTGACCCCGCCCACGACAGGAAGATCGTCTGTCCACTCGTTCTGTCATCGCCCGTCCCACCGGCACCGGATACGCCGGCAGTTACGTCCACTGGGACGGCTACCCCAGCCATCACCTGCCCCTGCTGCTCGCCGCGCACCAGCATCGCTTCGCCGGGGACACCGACGCCCTGACCGCGTACCTCATCGACGAGGCGCCGGAGGGCTGGTCCTTCCTCGGCACCGACCTCCTGGACGGCGCACCCGACGCGCTGCGCGAGCATCTGGCCGGCGGACGTAACGAACCCGGCCGACGCTACCCGGCTCACCCGACGTTGCCCCCGTTCACCTGGACCGAGCGAACGGCGTCCCAGCTGAGCTGGGGCTACGTCCTCCACCCGGCGGGCATCGAAGTGATCAGCGCGCCCGGCGCGGCACGCGGCCCGGTCGTCGCGTGGAGCACCGACCCCCGCGCGCGGTTCCGCGACACCGCCAGCCTGTGGGCGCCCGACCGGCCGATCCCGGCCAGCATCCCGCCGAAGACCACCGCGCGCACGGCGACGCCCAGTCTCACCCCCTCGCCCGTCGCGTCGACGCCGACGCGCCCCCGCGCACACTGACCGCCCAGTTTCAGGAGACCGACCTGTCCACCCGTTCTGTCATCGCCCGCCCCACCGCCGACGGCTACGCCGGCATGTACGTCCACTTCGACGGATACCCCGACAGCAAGCTCCCGCTGCTCCTGGCCGCCTACCGGCACCGGTTCGCCGGTGACCTGGAGGCCATGGCCCAGCACCTGATCGACGATGTGGAGCACGGCTGGGACGAGCTGGGCACCGACCTTCTCGACGGCGCTCCCGCCACTCTGCGCCGCGCTTTGACCGGCGGCGCTGAGTACCCCAGCCGTCAGATCACCGACGTGGTCAATGCAGACGGCAGTCCGGCCGAGCGTGAGCTGATCACGCAGGACGGCACGGACGAGCTGGAGTGGGCGTACGTCCTGCATCCGCACGGCATCGAGGTGATCGCCCTGCAGGCGTACGACCGCGGGCCCGTCGTCGCGTGGGACACCGATCCTCGCGGTCGAATCACTGCCAATCCGGGTGCGTGGCACCCGGATTCGGCTGCCCCGATCGTTGCGCCGCGCACCGCCCCGCGCCTGTCCACGACCGCGTCCGCCGCGGCGTCGGCACCCCGCAAGGCCGCTCGCCGCTAGCCCCGGCTGTCCCGCACCGTCCTCGACCGTCGAAACCGCCCGGAGAACCCGCTGTCCTCGTACTCGCACCCGAAGATCACTGTGGTAATCGCCACCCAACTCCGCCCGGATCGCCTGGCGTTCCTTACGGCCATGCATGCCAGCCTGTGCCGTCAGAACGTGCCGTGGGAGGCCGTCGTCGCCCTCGACGGAGCCAACCCCGCCGTGCTGCCCGCGCCTCTCGCCGCCGACCCCCGCGTCCGCATCCTTGCCCTGCCGCGCCCGGTCGGCGCGGCCTGCGCCCGGAACTTCGCGCTCTCCGAAGTGCGGACCGAGTACGTCAACTGGGCGGATGACGATGATGAGTTCACCGACGAGGCCATGGCGCTGCGGCTGCGCACCCTGGAGGAGACCGGGGCGGGCTGGTGCGCCGGATACAGCCAGGACCTCCACCCGGACGGGTCTACGACCCTGTGGCGGCCCCCGACGCCGCCGGGCCGGCACGAGGCCGGGGACGTGTGGCGGTACTGGAAGGACCCGGCCGACACCATCCCGCTCGGCCCGACCACCCTCCTGGCCCGCACCGACCTGGTGCGCGCGGCCCCCATGGGCGGGCTCGTCCAAGGCGAGGACTACTGCACCCTCGCGGTCACCTGCCTCGCCCCGGGCATCGTGCTGCCCGTCCCGGTCTACCGATACCGCAAGCACCCCGGGCAGATGACAGCCCAGGACTCGTACGACCGGCTGGAGGCAAGGGCGCGGGCCTTTGCCCATCGTTTTGGTACCAGCCTGTACACCGCGTCCTCGTCGCTGCGCGATGCCACCGTCGCCGCGTAGTTGAGACGACCTTCGCCCCTGTCCCACTCCTAGCCACCAAAGGTTCCTATGCCCGACGCCCCCGCTCAGGACCAGCCCCCTGAGAAGGTCCTTATCTCTCCCCGCTACCTGGCCGCTAGTCTCCCCACCACCCACCACCACTTCCTGGACGTCTTCGCCGAGGAGACAGGGTGGAGTGCGCATACGGACAACTCGTCGTTGCTCGTTACCAGTCCCTGTCGGCGCGTCACCATCCGCCACGACCAGATGGCCGTGGGGCAAGGCCCCCACTTGGTGATCTCGGTCCGTAGCGACGAGGACGCGGCCGAGCGATGGCGCACGAGCGTCCGCGGTGCCATGCCGGTCGAGTTCGTCTCCACGCTCCTTGGCACCCTGGCAGCCGAGCTGGAAGCCGACCCAGACCACGTCGTCTACGGCATCGGCGCTGAGCCCGGTCTGTTCGAGCTGCTGGTCGACATCGACGCCTGGGACCAGTTCGACGCCTTCGGGCTCTCCGGATTCATCTCACGCGACGGGCAGGCGGCCGTGATCGGCCGGCCGCCGGACTCGTCGGCGCCTCCCATCCACGGCGACGCGTCCATCGCGTGGCACGTGGCCGCCTCCCCGGACGACCTCGGCCACCTGTGGGACATCTCGTTCACTCAGCAGGCGCCCGAGTTCCTCATGCATGCCGTCGTCGCCAAGACCCTCGATCCCCGGCCCATCCTGCGCTCCACGGCGTTCCCGTTCCCCAACGCCGTCGTGCCCCTGGTGAACATCCAGCACGTCCCGTCGCCTCGGCCTCCCGCGGCGCGGCCGTCACCCGCCGAACCAGCGCGCAACCCCGAGCCCAAGCGCGCCCCGAAGACCCGCTGAGCCCCGTCCGCCTGGACGGCGCCCGCGGGCTCGCCCCTCCAGGACCTTGATGCCCACCTCCTCCACCGAGATCACCCTCAGCACCAGCCGAGCGCTGGGCCTTGTCGCCATCGCCTCCGGCGAAAACTACGAACGGGCCAACCAGGCCCTCGAAGCATCCGGGTTCAGCCGCCTGCGCAACGGCGCGTACACCGCCTCCCTGACCGACGCGCAGGCCGCCCGGGACACCGCCAGTGCGCTGGTGCACCGCGCCCACGAACACGGCGCCACCCTCGTCACCAGCCCCCGGCCCTACCTCGGCGACATCGGCATCGAGATCGCCGCCCGGCTGCCCGGCACCTGGAGCGCCGAGCTGGAGATCTACAGCCACCCGCTGTGGCAGGACGACCTCTGGTACGGGCTCTGGGAAGCCGGCGAGATCCACCAGGCCCTCGAAGACCACCGCATCCCGTACGCATCCGTACTGAAGAACGGCACGGGTACCGAACTGCTCCTGGTCGAACGGCCCGGCCACCGCAGCGGCTACCTGCTCGGCGCGCTCACCGACCACGAGAAGGAAGACGTCCGCGACGATCCCGCAACGCCGCGCACCATGGTGCTGCCCGCCGACCCGGGCCTCGCCGCGCACCTCGTGACCCACACGTTCCTGCCCGCCTACCGCCGCGCCCTGCACCACCGGGACCTCAACACCGTCCTGTCGGCACTGGAACGTATCCGGGGGGAACACCAGACCCTGAAGGCAATCAAGGACTCCGGCCGGTACAGCGACGCAGCGCCACTCGGCGACTCCCGCCTGATCGCCGGTATGGAACGGGACTTCGCCGACCACGCCTGGCTGGAGTTCCGTCACGTCCTCGAACACGCGCCACGCCTCCTCTCGCGCTGCCGCCCCGCCGCCACCGCCTGGCCCGACGACGGTGCAGCACTGACCCGGCTGCGCGAGGCACTCGCCCACAGCCAGGACACCTGGGACGAGTGGAACGGCCTGCGGCGCGAGTTGTACTCGGTACCCCGGACGCTGCCGGCCCACGAGTGGAGCCAGGTCCGCGGGCAGATGGGCCTCGCCGTCCTGCCTGCCATAGAGACCTGGCTCGCCGACAGCGAGGCGTTCGAGCGCCAGGTCCGCGCAGCCGTGCCGGGCGGACCGGCGGCTCTGTCCGCGCCCAGCCCACGACTGCTCACCGCCCGCACCGTTCCGCCGCCTGCACCCCGCGCCGCGGCAGTGCACCGCTGACAGCTCCAGAAGGGAATCCTCTCTGTCCGACCACTTCCGGTTCGGCGCCCACCCCGACCACGGATTCGTGGCCGCCGCCACCGCCAACATCCCCGCACGCCTCGCCAACTGGTTCCTCGTACGCGAGCAGTTCGAGCCCGTACCCGACACCCCGGGCCTGTACCGGCTCACCAACCCCGAACAGGACGGGATCCGCCGCACCCGCCAGGCCGTTCACGACCTTCGACGCCACGGCTACGAAGTCCACGCCGACTACAGCCTCGACCCCGGCCGCAGCGCCTCCCCGCCCCGGCCGGCCGTACGCAACGGGCTGATGGAGCGCCGCAACCGCATCGCGCAGGCAGCCGCCACCCGCTCCCCGCAGCAACGCGGCGCCCCGACCACCGCGCTCCCCGAGTTTCTGCCCCAGCCCGGCGCCGTCCCGGTGGGCGGGCAGGCTCAGGCAGCCGGGAAGGGACGGAGCCGATGAGCGACGAGCCGATCCGCATCGCCCGCGGCCAGGGCGGCGAAGTCGACGTCGAGGGCCCGGTCGACGGCTTCGCCGCGAGCGTCCTCAAGCGCGCCGGATTCGACACCTACCCCACCTTGCGCGGCGTCTGGATCCGGCTGCCGTTCGACCTGGGCCGCACCTGGGAGAACGAACACGCCACCTGGGCCGCGGAGATGCTCGCCGCCGCCCGCTACAGCGTCGACCTCGACCCCGATCTGCGCGCCGTCCCGCCCGCCGCGTCCGCGCCATCGGCGCCACGCCGCACGAAGACCGCCATGACCGCACAGTCCGCACCCGCCGACACCCCGCGGCGGCAACGGCGCTGACCGCCGATTCGATACGAAGGCCCTCCGCCCTGACTTCCTCCGCCACCATCTCCCTCCACCTCAGCTCCGGCAACACGATCGTCGCGCTCCCCAGCGGAAATCGGCACCAATGGGCCACGACCGCACTGGAGTTGTCCGGGTTCACCCGGGAACACCAGGACCACGCCCACCGGCTGTCCCTCGATGACCACGCCAGCGCACGCGAGGCGCTCACCCGGCTACACCAGACCGCTCAGGACTGCCAGACCAAGGTCATCACCAGCGAGCGGCCCTACTTCGGCGACATCGCACACGCCGTCGCCGAAGCCCTGCCCGGCCAGTGGGAGGTGAGCATCGAGCACTATCCAGACGGCGCCATCCCCACCGATGTCCTCGACTGGGTGTGGGAGGCCGGCCCCGCGCTGTCCACGCAGCCCGCGTACCGCACCCCTGGCGCGGCATTTCTCCGCGACGGCGGAGGAACCGAACTCCTTCTCGTTGAACGTCCCCGGGATGGGCGGTACTTGATCGGCACCCTTATGCCGTCGCCGGACCATCTGCACGTGGTCGGCGCCGGGCCACGCACGGTAAGTGCCGCCACCGCCCGCGAGGCAGCCGCCGACGTGCGCTCCCGTCTGCTGCCCGAGTTCGAGCAGCTGGTGCATCTGTCCCGGCTCCGCGAAGTGCAGCAGGACCTCGACTGGGTGCGGGGTACCGAGTCCGGCACCGTGGCCGCCGTGGAACTGGACGCCGCGCTGGACCGGTTCCTCACCCACGCGCCCTACCTGCTGGCGGCCATCCGTCGGGCCGACATCAAGCCCTTGGCCGCCAGCGAGACGGCCGTCCTCATCCGCTTCGAGATCCTCCTCGCTCGAGCCCCGGCCGATACCGACACCCGAAGCGGGTCCGAGGCGGACGGCATGGACGAGGCCCTGGCGCTGTGGCTCGAAGCCGGCGACGACCTGCTCGACGTGGTCCGCACCGCCACCGTCAGGCCCGCCGAGGAGCCCGCCCGTCCGGCCATCACCTCCGTCACGCCACCGAGGCCCCCGGCAGCGGTAGCCGCCGGACGCACCCGCTAGCCCTCCCTTTCACCCCAGCCAGAAGCCCACGGAAAGCATCCCCGCGTTGAACTCCGACACCAGTTGCCCGCCGGCCCGCACTGCATCCCGGCCGCTGCTCGCCGAGCGGCATGTCGCCCGGCTGCTGCTGGGCACCCTGATCGGGCGCCTGCCCAACGGCATGGTGCCCGTCGCGATCCTTCTCCTGATCGTCGAGCAGGGCGGATCGCTCGCGACCGGCGGGCTGCTGTGCGCGCTGTACGGGCTGGCCAGCGCCGTCGGGCAGCCGGTGCTGGGGCGGATGGTCGACCGACGCGGCCAGACCCGTGTCACGACGGCCGCCGTCCTGGTCACCACGGCCTGCCTCCTGCTGCTGTCGTACGCCGACGCCCTCGCCCAGCCGGGGCTCGCGGCGGGTCTGGTCGTCCTCGCGGGGCTAAGCACGCCTCCGTTGGAGGCCAACCTGCGTGCCCTGTGGGGCGCCGTACTGAAGGACCCGGAGCGGCGCCGCGCCGCGCTCGCGCTCGACACCGGCGCCCAGGGGCTGATCTACGTCGCCGGACCGCCGCTGGTCGCCGCACTGTCCGCCCTTCAGGGGCCCGGCGCCGCGATGACGGTCACCGCGGTACTCGGGCTGCTCGGGGCGGGCGCGGTACTCAGCGCCGCACCGTCCAGGGAGTGGCAGCCCGAGGGCACGCACGCGGGCGGGTTCCTCGGCCCCCTGCGGCACGGCGGGCTGCGGCTGCTGTTCCTCGCCGTCTCCGGGGTCGGCTTCTCCCTGGGCGCGATGAACGTGTGGGCGGTGTCCATGGCCGACCGGCACGGCATGGCCCTGCTGTCCGGGGTCATCCCCGCAGCGCTGTCCGTCGGCAGCCTCCTCGGCGGCATCCTGTACGGCCTTCTCCGCCGGCCTGGCCAGCTCGGCACTCAACTCCGCACCGCAGCACTGCTGTTCACCCTCGCCTGGGTTCCACTTGCCGCTCACCCCGGCCCGATCGCTGCGACCGCGCTCACGACACTGCCGGGCCTCTTCCTCACCGCACTGATCACCAGCGCGTTCCTCACGGTGGATGCGCTCGCCCCCGCCGGCACCCGCACCGAGGCGTACGCCTGGCTGATCGCCTCGGTCGGCACAGGTCAGGCCGCAGGCACCGCGCTCGCAGGTGCGCTCTCCACGCACCCGGACTCCGCCGCGCTCCCGACCGCCGGAGCTCTCTCCTGCCTGCTGGTGCTGCTCGGCGTCCGCCGCAGTCTCGCCGTTTCAACTGCCCCACGCCGCCGGGGCCGGCACCGCCGCACACCTGCCCATGCTGCGCAGCGCTGAGCCTCACACCCCACCTTCTTCCCGCCACCACCGATAGGAGATCCGCCTTGCCCGAAGCACCAGCAGAGCCGTTCATGACGATCCGGCACACCATCACCGGCGAGATCACCACCACCGGCTACAACGCCGCCGCCCGGCGGATCCTGCTCCAGGCCGGCTTCGAAGAGACGCCAGGCTGCGCCTGCCAGGCGACGGAACCCAGTACGGAGCGGACGCACGAGCCTGCTCGGCAGCCAGCGCGCTGCTCGTCGCCGGCCATCCCGTGCACCTGTACCGAGCCCTCGGCCGACCGGTGAGCGTGGACGGTACGCCCCGGTTGGCCCGGTCGCCGATGTCGGCACAATCCGTGATCCGCTCCGAGAGCGGCCAGCCTCTCCAGCGCATCGCCAACCCCGCCCGCACCCGCACCTGTTGAAGGATCCCTGTTTTGACGACACCCGGACCGCCTACGCGTCCAGCACGCACCAAGGGCGGCGAACTACGGGCCAAGGTGGCCCGACTGCTGGCCGACCGGCCGGCGGACAAGCTCACCATCGGGGACATGGCCCGGCAGCTGGGCCACTCCCACGGCGCCGTCCGCAACGCCGCCCTCACCTTGGTGCGCCGCGGCGAGGCCAACCAAAGCGGAAGCGGACAACCGGAGTTCCGCGCGAACGCGAAGACCGCCGCAGCCGCGCAGACCGCCGTGATCAGCCCACCGGGCACCCACTCGCCCCGCGCCCAGGCGGCCAAGGCCCGCACGACCATTCCCGCAGCAGCCACGCCCCGGCAGACCGGCCCGATCCGCCGCGCGGGGGGCCAGCTCTACCACCCCCGGGAGCTGGCCGATCTGCCCGACGTCGAGGCGCTGAATCGTCTGCGCGACGCCGACGTGCCGGTGCTGCTCTACGGTCCTCCGGGCACCGGCAAGACGTCGCTGGTCGAGGCGGCGTTCCCGGACCTGCTCACCGTCGCCGGTGACGGTGACACCACGGTCGGCGACCTGATCGGCGAGTACACCCAGGACGACGCGGGAGCCTATGTCTTCCAGTACGGTCCGCTGGTCACCGCGATGACCGAGGGCCGCGCCCTGCTGATCGACGATGCCACCCTGATCTCACCGAAGGTCCTGGCGGCGCTGTATCCCGCGATGGACGGGCGCAGGCAGATCCAGGTCAAGGCCCACAAGGGCGAGACCATCAAGGCCGAGCCGGGCTTCTACGTGGTGGCGGGCCACAATCCCGGCGTCCACGGGGCCGTGTTGACGGAGGCGCTCGCGAGCCGGTTCAGCGTGCAGATCCAGATCGGCACGGACTATGACCTCGCCCTGGCGCTGAGGATCGATGCCCGGGTGGTCCGGGTCGCCCGACACCTCGCCCACCAGGTCGAACTCGGCGAGCTGGGCTGGGCCCCCCAACTGCGGGAACTGCTCAGCTACCAGAAGACCGAGGCCGTCCTCGGCACCAAAGCCGCGCTCGCGAACCTCGTCGGCATCGCGCCTGTGGAGGATCGCGATATCGTCGCCGCCGCCGTCACCAAGGCTGTCGGCGTCAAGCAGATCGCGCCCCTCACCCTCGGCAAGCAGCTCCCCGCCTCAGCCGCCCGGCAGCCCGCGGGCAGCACCGGCTCCGCACACCGGGGCCGCTCGCGATGAGCGCCCAGCACCACGTCCAGTCGCCCGCCACCACTCGGGACGACGATGCCGACCTCGCGCGCTGGGACGACGACGGCGCGCCGCCCGCGCAACCCCGTTCCTCCCCGGCCGCGTGGCTGCGCGTGGGAGCCGAACTCGGCGACCGGCTGGTCGCCCTCTCCGGCCGCCAGGACCTCCTCGTCACCTGCCGTCCCGGCACGCGTAGCGGCGCACCGGCCGCGTTCTTCCCCACTCTGGGCGAGGTCGAGTTCGACGCCGGCCTGTTCGCCCCGCTGAAGCCCCACGAGATCCATCCGCGGATCGTGGGCGACGAGGAGAGGTATCCCGCCGCCTGGGGAGTGTTCGTCCACGAGGCCGCGCACGCGGCCCACTCCGTCTGGACGGAGCCTGCCGGAGCGAACCCCCGTGTCGTCGAGGCCGCGCTCCTGCTGGAGGAGAGTCGTGTCGAAGGCGCACACCTGATTACGCGGCCCACGGACCGCACGTACCTGCGCACCAGTGCCCGAACCCTGGTCATGCCCGACATCGCCCACCCCACCCTCCAGGGCATCGAGAAGGCCGCCTCCGTGGCGGCCCTGATCCTCGGCCGCCGTGACGTCGGCATCCTGGACGCCAACGAGACCCAGGCCGTCGCCGATCTGTGCGAAAAGGTGCTGGGCGCAGACCTGCTGGCCACCCTCACCGGCATCTGGACGGCGGCCCACCAGTGCGCCGACCACGACGCCACGACCATGCTCGCGCACGGCCAAGAATGGTGCGACGCTCTGGCCACGGCGGCCCCCGCCCTGCCCGTGCCGGAGAACCTCACCGATCTGCTGTCCGGCGCCGTGGGGGTCGTCATGGACCACGCGTCAGCCACCGACGCGGCCGACCTCGCGGCACAGGCCGCAGCGGCCAACGCGATGGCGTCGCGGTCCAAGGCGCAGGCTCAGGACCGCGCCCAGCGGGCCGGCCAGCGACGCAAAGCCGCCGCCACCGCCAAGTCGGTCTTCAACCCACGCGGCACCACCGTCAGCCCCGACGGCACACCGGCGCCCTACGGCAACCCGGTCACCGGCACCCGCAGGCCCACCGCCGCCGAGCAGAGTGCCGCCGCGCGTCTGAGTCGCGCTCTGCGTGCCGCCGCCTACCGCGAGCGGACCGAGGAGCGGACCACCAGCCCCACCCCGCCCGGCCGCCTCAACATGCGCGCGGCCCTCGCCCGCGACGCTCAGCGCGCGGCCGGGTCGGTCCCCACCGCAGAACCGTTCACCCACACCCACCGCCGGAACACCCCCACCCCACCGCTGCGTGTGGGTATCGCCGTCGACGTCTCCGGCTCCATGCGTGCCGCCTGCAAACCCGTCGCATCAGCTGCCTGGATCGTGGCACGCGCAGCAGCCCTGACCGACCCCGACTCCCGAACCGCCACCATCGCCTACGACCATGATCTGACCGCATTGACCCGGCCCACCCACCGAGCACCAGAGCGCGTGACGACGTTCGACGCCAACGGCGGCCACCACAACCTCGGCGACGCCATCGACGCACTCGACCACGGCCTCGAACTCAGCCGCCCCGGCGCCGGCCGCCTCCTCGTGATCGTCACCGACGCCCACTACGGCAGCGACGAAACCGCTCAAGCCGTCACCCGCATCAAGCAGCTCACGACCGCCGGCTGCGCCGTACTCCAACTCACCCTCACCGCGAAGTCCCAGCACCTGCCGGGGACCACCTTGCTGCACCTGCCCCGGCCCGCCAGCGCTCCCGCCGCCATCGCCACGGCGGCCACAGACGCCATCCGCAGGACACGCTGAAACGACGCAAAAGACAGAAAGTAGGAACAACCACGTGGCAATACGTACGACCTGGAAAATTGTCCACAGCTGCGGACACGAAGTGACGCACGACCTGTCCGACCGACCGGCCGACCGGCGCGCCGGATTCGCCCGCTGGCTCGAAGGCCGCGACTGCACCGACTGTTGGAAGGCCGCCCGGGACTCCGACACGGAATCCAAGGAAGCCTGGCTCGCCGCCAAGCGCGCCGAGGAGCAGCAGGCCGCCCGCGAGTGGGCCGAGCAGTTCGACATGCCGCCGCTCGAAGGCCCCGAGAAGGCCCTCGCCTGGGGCGAGCGCTCCCGCCACCAGCTCGTCACCGCCGCGCACAGCGCCCTGGTGAACGAGGGCACCTGGGACGAGGCCGACTGGGCCGTCCTGGAAGACAAGATCCGCACCATCGCCCGCGCGGGATGGTGGATCGACCAGAGGGAAGCTGAGGGCTCTGACCTGCCCGAACTCCTGGACGCCGCCGCCTCGGACGACATCGGGACGGAGAACCCGTTCCGGTAAGACGCGGGGCTTTATACCCGACGATCCCCGGTTACCGAAACCGGGGATCGTCCGGATCCTTGTTCCTCCCACCGCCTCCCCGCGTACCTCGTGGAAGGAACCCAGCCGTGCCCGTTTCCCGCCATCCGCATGCCCCCGGTGACATCGTCACCCCCGACCGGGACATCACCCACGCCCATTTCCGGCCCGGTGACCAGGTCGTCATCCTCAAGGGCACCTCTGGCAGTGAGCTGTGGGGCGATGCCTACAAGGTCGTCACTCCCTCGTGGCACACCCCGACCGACGAGGACGGCTGGCGCCTGTACGACCCCGCCGGCGGCGCGCGCACGTACATCACCGCGCACCCGCGCTACCTCGTCCACCTCTCCAGCCGCTGCCCGGACTGCCTCATCTACCAACAGGCGCTGCGCACTTACCTGGTCCCGCGCCTGGTCGACGCCGACGCGGACGTCGACTGCGGCTGGTACTCGCTCACCCACCTCAACCAGGTGGTGCACGTCGCCGACGCCCGGAGCGGTCAGTGACCCACACACCCGAAATGGAGCGCGCAGCGACCCTGGCGCGAGCGGCTTCTGCTGCCTCCGGCGAGATCACCAGTAGCGAGTGGCCGACGCTGCTCACCGAGTCTCTGCGCGAGATGGAAGCGACGTGGCAGGAGTCGGCCGAAGTGTGCGCCGACGTCGCCTGGCAGGCCCGCGCCGCCGGCAACAGCGTGTTGAACCTGCTTACCCCCGAGCACGCCACCGACTCCAGCGCCGACCCCATGCTCTGGCGCACGTACCGGCATCTGTACTTCAACGGACTGCGCTTCGACACCCGCTGCCCCACCATGGAAGCGCTCATGTGCAAGGTGCCGCCCCGCGTGCTGGACCAGGATCCGTATACCGAGGCGCTGTACGCCTTCTCCCGGTTGGGGCAGTCGCGGCCGGACGGCCTGGCCGTCATGCAACGGGCCCTAATCTCCGCGGACGGCCACCCCAAGACGGTGCACGTCCTGCTGCACGGTCTGTGGCTCGGCAGCCAGCTGCCCGGCCGGGCCTCCTTGCTGGTCTCCCTGGTGGGGCTGCTCCCCGACGGCGGGCTGAACGATCCCATCGCGCTGTACCGCATGGCCTCGGGCCGGCGCAGCCTCAACGAATACCCCGAAGCCCTCACGGCCATCGGCCACGCACTGGATCAGCTGCCGCCCGGCGATCCGAGCGTCCACGCCGACCTTGTGCATGAGCACACGCTCATCACTGCCGCCTACGAACTCGACCAACGCATGCGCGCGATCCGAAACCTCACCTCACCATGATCATCAGTATTCACGAGCGCGGCATCGACCCCAACGAGGCGGTCGCCGAGGCACTGGGCCGGCCCATCAGCACCCAGGAGGGACTCACCGATCACACGGTGGTCGCCCACTGGCCGGGCCTGGACGCCTACCTACTCGACGAACAGGAGCGCGTCTGGACCTCGGCGGATTGGGCCGAGCATCTGGACGATCCGCTCTGGCAACACTCCTTCGTGGCCGGCCCGCAGGGCGACCGGCACGCCATCTGGCACGCGTCCGTGCGCCTGCACCCGGACGATCGCGAGCTCACCGGGCCCGAGTGGTCCGAGATCGCCCACCGAGTCGCCCGCACCGCAGGCATCCAGCGCCCCGGGGACGATCACGGCTGCCGCTGGATCGCGGTGCAGGCGCAGACTGGCCGCCTCGATCTGATCGCCAACCTCATCCGGCCTGACGACACATGGACCACACAGCCGTACCGGCTGCCTGCGCGCCTGGCCACCGAGAGCCGGCGCATCGAGGCAGAGCTGGGCCTCATCTCGCCCCGTACCGGGCCCGATCCGCAGCAGCCCGTCCAGCAAGCCCGGTTCGCGGGGCGCCGACTGGAAGCCGGCACCGCAGATGCCGCTTCTCAGTTCGCCGTACTGCTGCGGCAGCTCGCCGCCGAACGCACCGGGCCGCTGTCCACGGTTCGCGGCCTCATCGAGCACGCGGCCCACCGCCTCGATGGCCTGCCGGATGCGTACGGCCCCGACATCGCGCACCAGCTGGAGATGGTGGCCCGTCGGCTGTACGGCATCCAAGAGAGTCTCGAGTCTCTGGCTGCCGCCCTGCCAGCCCGCGCTCGACCGCCCCTTGCAGGGCCAACACCCCCTGCGTCCAAGCCGATCGTCACACCTGGCCCGTCCGGCGCCCGGCTCTCCCACTGACCCGACTGAAAGAACACCTTCTTGGCCCTTGCCGATCGTTTCCTCACCCTGGGGCGCGATGTGCACTCCGGGGAAGTCCTAGCCCGCGGCGGCGATCCCGAAGCCCACAGCATCCTTGAGCGCACCGGCTTCGTCCCCGTCGTCCGCCTCCACGAGACCTATCACCGCCTGCCCCTCGGCCTCGACGAAGCCGAGGAGAAACGTCTCGCCACCCGCGCCGTCGCCCGGCTACGCGCCGTCAAATACGACGTCGTTACTGACCACGTTTTCGACACCGAGACACGCGAGGCGCGCTACCTGCCGCTTGGCTCCCAGGTCGCACACCTCGCCGAACAGATCCGCGACGCCACCACCAGCGACGAGGTCGCCGACGCCCTGACCGAACTCACGGCCTCCCACGACGGCGTACTCATCGCCCTCGGCGAGGTGCTCGCGGCCACCGCCGCCTTCTATCAAGACCTCGGCCAACCGCCGGATCCACACACCGCGAAGCGGCTGCAGTACCTCGCCGAGCACCGGCTCGCCGTCCTGTGGTCCGACCTCGCACACATACGCAACGACCTCGCCGACCGGCACCAGGACCATCCCCAGCGCCGCGCGTGCACCGCCGAGGTCGGACCGGACGAACGCGAAGCCTCCGCCGTCTGCGCCTGCCCGCCGCCTCCGCCTCGTCTGACCACCACCCCCGTCGCCGCGCCCGCCGCCCCCGCACCGGCACCCCCGCGGCGCTGATCCGCACCCTTCCCTTCCGAGGAGCCCATGCACGACCCCACCCCCGACACCAGTCTCGGCTCGTTCGCTACCGTCCTCGCCGGCGAACTGCCCGGCGCCTGGACCAGCACGTTCCACCCGGATCGCGGCGGCAACAACGACCACGGCGCGCTCACCGACCGCGTGTGGGACATGAACGACGTCGCCGACGCCTTGGCCAAGCACACCGTGGACCAGTGCGCCGTCATCACCCGCGATGACGGAACCCGCCTGTTCGTCGCCGACCCGATCGGTTACGGCGAGGGATATCTGATCGCCGCCATGGCCCCCGACGACGCACCGAACGAGGCATTCCGCGCCGTCCGCGAGCCCGACGGAATCACGGTCGCTGCCGACCCGTTCAGCGCCGCCGAAGACATCACCCACGATTTGCTTCCGCGGTACGACAAGGCCCTCGGCCAGGTCCGCAGCAACGCCGCCCGACTCTCGGCACCGCAGGCCGATCCGGAACGCGTCGTGATGACCTGGTCCGGCGAGGACCTCATCGTCGACAAGCCCGAGCGCGCCGACATCACCGAGGCCCTGACCGAGAACGGCTTCACGTTCGCCCCGGACCGGAACGTCTTCGTGCTGTCCGGTGACGACACCGCCCACCAGGCCGCCTCCGTACGAGCCGCCGGCGAACGCCTCTCCGATCTGGGGGTCGCCGCCCAACTGCGTCATCCGCAGGCCGGACCCGCCCTGGCCACCACCCCCGTCGCGCCGGCGACTCCCTCACCCGCGCCATCCGTACGACGGCGATGACCCCGACCCGAGCAGAAAGAACCACGTGGGAAACCGAGCCGACGACGCCGGCACCGACGTCACGATCTACCGCAAGGCCCTGAGCGACACCGTGCACGCCGACACCCCAACCGGCGCGCCCGAACACCTCCTTGACCTGCTCGACCGCCTCGGCTTCGAGCGCCAGACCCTGCCCACCCCCGGGCCGGTCTACGTCTGGCACGAAGCACCCGCCCACCTCAGCGAGGACGCGAAGAAGCAGCTCGCTACCCACGCGGTGCCCTGGCTACACAAGGCCGGATATGTGGTCCAGATCGACAATGACGTCTGGGACATCGCCGCTTACACCAACGCCGCAACGGCCATGCGCAACCAAAGTGCACCGGCACCGCCGCCCGCCGTGGCGGCAGCGCCCACCTCTGCCCGTCCGGCAGGGGCATGCCGCCGGTGAGCCTCGCCGATGAACACGGCGTCGACGTCACCTTCTACCACCGCGACGGAACGATCTACGTCGACACCCGTACCGGCGCCTCTGAGCCTCTCCTGGCGATGCTCGACAACCTCGGTCTCGACCGGCACAGCGCCTTCGGCGATGTCTGGCATCAAGTCCCCGACGGGATGGACGAGATCGCCATGAAGTCCATGGCCGACCGGGCCGCGCCCCTGCTGGCCCGTGCCGGATACCAGGTCGACATCGACACGGGCCTCTTCGGCGGCACCGCCTACCGCGCCGCACTCGCCGAACAGGCAGCACACCGACAGTCCCCGCCACCCGCACCACGCTCTGCGCGAGCGCACCGTACGCGCTAACCGCCCACCCGTCGCCGGCCCCGGCCCACTGGGGCCGGCCCCACCCTCCCCAGGAGCCCGCCGTCACTCACGAACCCGACCGCACGCCACCACCCACCACCGCCAGCCGCAAACCCCGCCTGGTCACCGCCCTGTTCCGCCGCTACCTGCGCGCCGTCACCCTCGGCAGCCAGGGGCGCACCATCCCGCTGGCGGGCGGACGCCCCGAGGCCACCCTCGACGAGGCCCGCCGCCACGACGCGCTCCTCCTCATCGACAGCTACCGCATCCGCCAACACCACAACTAACCCTCAGCAACACCCTGTTCAGGAGCCCATGACCGACTCGAACCTCCCCTCCGTACAGCTCGCTGACGCCATCACCGCCCAGATCGGCCAGCTCCGCCGCCACCTCGCCCTGGCGCCGCCGCACGAGCAGGCCCAGATCCTCGCCACCGTCCTGGACTACGACACCGGACTTCTCGGCGAGGTCACCGAACTCGTCTCCACCGGCTCGCGTTTCGCGAAAGTCCACTCCGAGCGCGGTGTTCTGCCGCCCGAGGTCTGGCTGGCGCTGGGCCGCGCCGCGAACGAACTCGACAGTGTGGGCGCCAACCTCAACGAGCACACCGGCAGCATCAAGAAGGTCACCGCGCCCGCCATCGCATCCAGCAGGCCGACCGCTGCGCCGGTCGCCTCGGCGATGGTCTTCAGGCGGCGCCGGTGAAGAAGAACAAGCAGTGGTCCGGCTGGGGCCCAACTGGTCAACAGGCGCAGCAGCATTACCTCGTTGAGCCGCGACACCTCGCCGGCGGCGGAGACCTGCGCCACGTCACCGAGTACCTGCGCGCCTCGGGCTGGGACAAGTCCAAGTCCGGCGGCCCTGTCGTGTTCGACAGCCCCGACAAGTCCATGCGCATCGGATACGACCCGTACACCCAGCCCGGCGGCTGGACCATCAGCGGAAAGCAGACCGCGACCCAAGAGGCATGGCACGCCACCCTAGGTCGGCAGGTCCCCGTCGAGATCGTGGCCGGGTTCACCGACGCACTGACCCGGCCGCGCTCGGCACACGCCCCCAACGTGTGGGCGCCGCTTGAGGCCCAGGACTGGGAGACCGAACGCGGACAGCACTTCACCGCCCGCAGCCCGGACGGCGACGCCGTCCTCCGCTTCCACCAGACCGCCCCCGGACAGGCGCACTGGTGGGCCGGCGCCCGCAATGAACACGGCCGGGTGTGGGAGGCGATGTTCACGCCGACCACGCCAATGCACCTCGTGCAGGCGTTCAGCACCGCGCTCGCCGATCCGCAGCCGGCGATGCGGCCCCTCGGGCACGTCCCGCCCTCCCAGAGAATCCGCACCACCTCCGTGTCCGTGCTGCCCTCGCAGCTCAGCGCATGGCAGCAAGCCCGGGTCACCGCGGCCCGTGCCGCCACTTGGGCTAGCAACGCCTTCGCCACCAACAAGGCGCGCCCTCAAGGAACCGGAGCCCGCCCGTACGCCAAGGCCGGGCGGATGCGGTGAACCACGAACGCTTCTACTCCCGCGTCAATGGGCCCACCCTGCATCGCGTCAACGCCGTCCGCTGGCTGGACGAGGTCTCTCCCCGGCACCTGGCCGGCGGCGGCGACCCCCGGCACGTGACCGAGCATCTGCTCGCGTCGGGGTGGAGCAATCACTCGGTCGTCGGCTTTCCCCACGTCCTGCTGGAAAGCCCTGACCACCACCTGCACCTCACGCTCGAGCCCGAACCCGACGAGCGGAGCACCTGGTGGCGCATCCACCCGGCCGAGGACCGCGCATGGGTGGCCCAGTTCGGCGGCAACACCCCGGCAGAGGTCATCGCAGGCTTCACCGATGCCCTGACCAGCACCACTCCACAGCATCCGACAGCAGACCTGTGGCGCCTCGCGGCCAGCCGGGGCTGGGCAACGCGGCGGGCCGGGCGGGAGCGAGCCGCTCTGTCCCCTGATGAGACCGCCGTGCTGGCCCGCGTCTCCTCGCTCTCAGAAACACCTCGGTGGCGTTGGGACGTCGAGGTCTCCATCCCCCTCTCCGACACACGGCGCCTGTGGGTCTGGGGCGCTTCCATCGAGGAGGCCGCGCCGGCCGCCGCGCTCGCGGGATTCGTCGACGCACTCACCGATCCAACGCCGCTGCTCCGTGCCGAGGGTCAGACGACGGGCCACACCTTCGGCTTCCTCAACTCCCTCCGCAGCACTGTCACACCGGAACAACACCGTCTGCTCCACCTGCAACGGCTCCAAGCCACCGAGCGCCTCGGCCCGCCCGAGCAGTCCCCGGCGACACCGCCGCCTCCCCAAGGCTCACCTCGCCACAGAAGGCGTCGCTGATCACCCGCGCCCTCACCTCCCCCTCCGCACAAGGACGTTGATGCCCAACCCCACCGTTCCCAGCTCCGACCAGGCCGCGCAGACGACGGCCGCCCTGGCCCAGATAAGGGACTACCTGCGCACCGATCCGCCCGCATCCGAGGCGCTTCCCCTGCTCGCTGGCCTCCTCGACGAAGACACCGGCATCCCCATCCTCCTCGGCGACGTCCTGCGCAGCGCCGCACGCCTCGTCTCCCAGCAGGCCGGTGCCCAGACCGACGAGGTCCGCCTGATCATCACCGGGCTCCGGGAAGCTGCCCAGGAGGCCACCGACTGGCACATCCTGCACTGGGACATGCAGCGCCTGAACGGCCTCACGTTCGCGCCTGCTGGTCCTCCGCCGGCGTCGTGACGCGCCCCTACATCGCCAGCAAGGCCGACGAGCCCTGGTCGCGGATCTGGTTCGACACGACGCCCCGCCACCTCGCCGGGCCCGGTGACCCGCGCCACGTCACCCAGGCACTGCGGGCCGGCGGGTGGGAGAACTACGGCGACCCCGACTTCCCCCATGTCGTCCTGGCCAGCCCCGACTACCGGCACACGCTCGTCCTGGAGCCCACGCCGGACACGTACGGCTCCTGGTGGCGGGTCTCGTCGGAGCGCTGGTACGCGTCCTTCGGCGCCAACACGCCCGCCGAGATCATCGCCGGATTCACCGACCCGCTCCTGCAGACCGCACCCGAGGCCGAACCGGACATCTGGCCGACGCTGCAAGCAGCCGGCTGGACCTACGAGCGCGACGAACGAGGCAACGAGCGTGCATGCCATCCGGACGGCATCACGACCATGGAGCGGTCGACAACGCTGACCAGCGACTACTTCAGTTGGAAGGCCGAAGTCGCTCTGCCCAACGGGGGTGGCGGTCACAACCGGTTGTGGCATGCGTACTTCGACGACCGCGCCCCGCGCCATCTACTCGCTGGCTTCGCCACCGCCCTCGTCGACTCCGCGCCCGTCTCCCGTGGCCACTACGACGTCCCGCACTCCCACCTGGTCACGCAGGTGGAACGCGGCGCCCAGGGCGAACAGCTCGCCGCCGCCCACGAAGCACGGCTGAAGGCCAGCAAGTCCGCCGTTCGCAAAGCCCGCCGCAGCGCCGCACCCACCGCCCGGCCTTCGTCAGCGCCCGTCACCGAGGCGATCACGCCAACGAGCCGGAGCCGCTGACTCGTGCGGAGCGGCCCGGCCGCTCCGCACACTGCCGCCCATCACAACTGCCCGTCTA
>NZ_JACTVJ010000035.1 GCF_014493765.1 Streptomyces polyasparticus | reverse complement strand
TCACGGCGGACCGGGTCCTGGAGGTCCTTGGTCCAGTCGATCCGGATCGCGTTCTTGATGTGGTTCTTCTCGTAGGCAGAGGTGTCCTCGTCGACCTCGACGATCGCGACCTGGGGGTTGTCCAGGTTGGCCTCGACCCAGTCGGCGTCCACCAGGACGTCGGTGCGGCTCATGTGCTGTCTCCTCCGGGGCAGTTGCGGCAGGGGTGCGGCAGGGGCATGCAGAACGGTGCGCGCGTGCAGGGCACGGGGTGACCCCGAGCCGTCACGGCTCAAGAGGTCCGGGGGAAGCGGGGATCAGCGGCCGTAAAAGGCCAGGTGCCCGCTCAGACGGTGCGACAGAGCATGGCGGCGACGCGGCACAGGTCCACTGCCCGCCGCTTCGTGAGATCCGCCGCCTGTTGCTTCATGGGCCCGATCGTAGGGACGTATCGGTCGCCGTGTCACCGGTCGTCCGTATTTTGATACGCGATCGTCCGGATCCCGAGATGGAGAGCCCCCGAGGCCCTGCGTGACGGGCCCGATGGCCCGGTGTCGCGCCCGTCACACCCCGAAGATGGACGGGTGCGTCTCGCACTGCGGGATGCGGTGGCGGTACGGGGTGCGGAATGCGCTGCCGTACGAGCAGAACGGCGGGGTCAGCCGACGAGCTTGACCTGGGTGCCGGTGACCGCGATCTCCACACCGTCCTGCACGGCCTGCACGGACTTGAGGTCGATGCCCGCGGGGAGCCCGTCGAGCTTCTGCTTGAAGTCGGTGATCTCCCGCATCTTGCGGTCCGCGACCGAGACGCCGGCCACCTTGGGCATGGCGTCGGCGTGTACGTAGACCGTGTTGCCGTCCTCGACGGTCACCGTGCTGGTGACACCGACCGGCGGGAGCTTCCTGCCGAAGACGGAGATCTCGATGGCGACCTTGATCTTGCCCCCGCCGCCCGGCGAGAGGCCCACGACCTTGGCCTGCATCCCGGGCGCGACCTCGGCGGCCTCGACCTTCGCGGCCTTGAGGAGTTCGTCGTACGTGATGCGCGCCGTGCCGTCGGCGCTGTCGGCGGTGGCCGAGCTGTAGCTGTCGGAGAAGGCGACACCCCGCATCGTGGCGTCCAGCTCGGCGATACGGATCTTCTTGCCGTCCTCGGCGGGAGCCTCGTAGTCGTCGATGCCGATCGACACGTCGTCGAGTTCGCCGCCGGCGAGCTGGGTGAGGAAGGGGAACCCGTTGATGGACACGTCCGGCTTCTCGGCCAGGCCCTCGCTGATGCGTATCTTGTCCGCCGCCTCGTCCTCGGCGAAACCCACGAGGATGCGATCGGCCGCGACGAAGAGTCCGCCCAGGATCACGGCGATGATCAAAGTTATTCGCAGTCCGCGCACGGTGTTGCCCCCGCCTCTGTGTCGTTCCGGCGAGCGTAACGGGGCGGTCGGCGGGGACGCGGGGGCCTGGGGATCTTGTCGAACACCTGTGACGTTCCGAACCCCGGCCCCACCGCGCCTCAGCCGATGACCCGCCCCAGCAAATACACCGCGGGCGCGGCCGCCGCGAGCGGCAGGGCGACACCCGCCGTCATGTGCACGAACCGCGACGGATAGTCGTAGCTGGCCACACGCAGCCCGATGAGCGCACAGCCCCCGGCACCGAACCCGAGCAGCGCACCGCCCGACCCCAGCCCCGTCAGACCCCCGGCCGCGATCCCCGCCCCGGCCCCCGCAAGCAGCGCGACCACCACGGAGGCGACGGACGGCAGCGGCAGGGCCCGCGCGACCACCGCGACGGCGACGGCGAGCGCCCCCACGGTCGCGGCGTCGGACGAGGCCCCGAGGAACCCGGCCGCGGTGATCGCGAGCGCCGCCGAGGCGACGGTGGCCATCAGACCCTGCATCCGGTCGTCGGCGTCCGCGCGCGAGCGCAGCTGCAGCACCAGCGTGAGCAGCACCCAGACGCCGAGCGTGCCGATGATCGCGGCGGGGGCGTGCTCACGGCCGGCCGCGAGCAGCACGATGTCCGCGGTGAGCGCGCCCGCGAAGGCGAGCGCGATGCCCTGGCGTGCGGGCCACATGCCGTTCAGACGGAACCAGCCGGCCGCCGTCAGGGCCTGGAGCACGAGCAGCGGTACGAGCAGGGCGTACTCGCCGATCGCCGCGCCGCCCGCGAGCAGCAGACCGATACCGGCGGTGATCCCCGCGGGCTGGATGCCCGGCGCGATGATCGGCGAACGGCCCTCGGCGCGGGCCCGCTGGGCATCGGTGATCCGCTGGTTGCCCACGATCGTGGCGGGCCCGTAGGCCGGTGCGCTCTCGGGGGTGGGCTCGGCAGGGGCCGGGGTGTAGGGCTCCTGCACGGCCCGCGGAGCGGACTGCTGCGCGGGCTGCTGCACCGGTGCGGCGCTGTAGGCGTACGCGTCGGCGGCGCGCTCTTCGTACGGGTAGGCGGGGGCGGACGCGTGCTGCGGCTGCGGCTGCGGCTGCGGCTGCGGCTCGGCGTACTGCGCCGCGTACGGGTCGACGGACTGCTGCGCGTACGACTGCTGCGGCTGCTGCGGCTGCTGCTGCATGTACGGCTGCTGGTGCTGCTGTTGCTGCGCGTACGGCTGCGGCTGGTCCTGGGCGTACGGCTGGCCCTGTGCGTACGGCTGGTCCTGTGCGTACAGCTGGTCCTGTGCGTACGGCTGGCCCTCGGCGTACGGCTGCCGGGGGGCCTCCGGCGGCAGGGGGCCCGCGCCGTAATTCTGCGGCGGGAGGTACGCGGTGTCCGCCGCGGCGCCGTGGGTGTGCGGCTGCGACTGGGTCTCCCAGGTCTGGCCCTGCCAGCGCTGGGTGTGCGGCCCCTCGTCGTAACCGGGGGCGCCCGCGCCCGTGGGCCACTGGGGCTCGGACTGCTGCGGCTGCTGCTGCGGCTCGTAAGGTCCGGGGCCGCCGCCGTGTCGGCTGTGCTGGTCGCTCATCGTGTACGGGTCACCCTCCTGCGAACGGCGGGAGCACCTCGACCGTGCCGCCCTCGGCAAGGCGTACGGTCTCATGTCCTCGGGTACCCACGGGGTCGCCGTCGATGAGGAACGAGCATCGCTGCAGTACGCGGACGAGTTCGCCGGGGTGTCGGACACGGGCCGCGTCCAGCGCTTCCGCCAGCGTCTCGGCGTCGTAGGGCTCCTCTGCGAGGCCGGCGGCGGACTTCGCTGCGGCCCAGTAGCGGATGGTGCCGGTGGCCATACGGCCTCCTTTCGGGTTGCCCTCCATGATGCCGGTCCGCTGGGGTGCGCTGTCTTCCGCGGGTGGGTGGGGGTTCGGGTGGTGCGCCTGCGCCACCCACCCCAGTGCCCCTCAGGCCGAGGCCGAAGCCGAAGCCGCCCAGCCACCGATCCGGGCCAACAGCTCATCGCCGGCCGCATGTTCCGCGTGGCCCATCCCGGGCTCGATCCAGAGCTCGGCCCCGGGCGCCGCCGCAGCCAGCATCCGCGGGTGGTCCAGCGGGAAGTACGGGTCGCGGTCGCCGTGGACCACCAGGAGCGGCGCCGGGGCGAGCAGCGGGACCGATTCGACCGGCGACAAGGGGACCGGGTCCCAGTCCTTGTGGTGGATACGGGTGCCCAGGACGTGGCGGCCGACCACGCGGCCCGTACGGCGGGTGATCAGCCAGTGCAGGCGCCGCATGGAGGGCGTACCCCGGTAGTACCAGCGGGCGGGAGCGCTGACGCAGACCACCGCGACGGGGCGCGCTTCCGTGCGCCCCCCGTGCAACGCGCCGTGCCGGAGCACCACCGAGCCGCCCATCGAGAAGCCGACGGTCACCACCCGCGTGCAGCCGAGCGAGCGCGCCCACTCCACCGCCGCCGCCAGATCGAGCACCTCGCGGTCGCCCACCGTGGAGCGTCCGCCGGAGCGCCCGTGACCCCGGAAGGAGAAGGTGATCACGGCTCCGAACTGCGTGAACACGCCCGCAGCCCGGCGTACATGGGGCTTGAGCAGATCGCCCGTGAAACCGTGCGCCACGACGATAGCGAGGTCCGAAGGACCCTTCACACACGGCTCGTACGCCGCCTCGATGGCCACCCCGTCCGCCGTACGCAGCGTGGTGCGGCGCCTCCCCCGCGTGATCGGTAGCACAGAAGATCGCGCTGCTTGACCTGCCACGGGTGAACTCATGTGGGCTATTCTCCTTCTCGGAGGATCCGGGCAGCGTAGCCCCCGGGTCCTTTTGTGCTTTTCTGCAGGGTTTAGGGGTTAAGGCCCGTCCACCCCTTGGACGGAGTCGGACACCCCGCCGCCCTGACAGGGCGCAGCGGGCCCAGGGCGCGGGTCCCGCACACGCAGTGCAGCAACACCAGCAGTGCCGTAAACGTCCTCGCAGGGACCGAGGAGGAACCAGACGTTATGGGCGAGCGAACCGTGCACGACCGTCTTACGACCGTGGCCGAGGCAGGTGAGCGGCGATGAGTTCTCTGCTGCTCCTGACCAATGCCCTTCAGCCGTCGACGGAGGTGCTGCCCGCCCTCGGACTGCTGCTCCACAACGTGCGGGTGGCCCCCGCCGAGGGCCCCGCTCTCGTCGACACCCCTGGTGCCGACGTCATCCTGATCGACGGCCGCCGTGATCTGCCGCAGGTCCGCAGCCTGTGCCAGCTCCTGCGGTCCACCGGACCCGGCTGTCCGCTGATCCTCGTGGTGACCGAGGGCGGTCTCGCCGCCGTCACCGCGGACTGGGGCATCGACGACGTGCTCCTGGACACGGCGGGCCCTGCCGAGGTCGAGGCACGCATCCGCCTCGCGATGGGCCGGCAGAACCTCACCGGCGACGACTCCCCGATGGAGATCCGCAACGGTGATCTCTCGGTGGACGAGGCCACCTACAGCGCCAAGCTGAAGGGCCGCGTCCTCGACCTGACCTTCAAGGAGTTCGAGCTCCTGAAGTACCTGGCACAGCACCCCGGCCGCGTCTTCACGCGCGCCCAGCTGCTGCAGGAGGTCTGGGGTTACGACTACTTCGGCGGTACGAGGACGGTCGATGTCCACGTACGAAGGCTGCGGGCGAAGCTCGGACCGGAGCACGAGGCGCTGATCGGAACGGTCCGGAACGTCGGTTATCGCTTTGTTACGCCGGAGAAGGTGGAGCGCGCGGCGGAGGCCGCGAAGGCAAAGGCCCCTTCGGACAAGGGCTCCGAGCCGGTGCTCCCGCCGCAGGACGAGCGAACGGAAGCTGACGTACGACCTGCCAAGAGGTGACTCTTCCCGCGTAGACTGCCGCGCGTGGCCAAGGTGACGCGGGACGATGTGGCGCGACTGGCGGGGACTTCCACCGCCGTCGTGAGCTATGTCATCAACAACGGACCCCGGCCGGTCGCCCCGGCCACGCGCGAGCGGGTACTCGCCGCCATCAAGGAGCTGGGTTACCGCCCGGACCGGGTGGCACAGGCGATGGCGTCCCGCCGCACGGATCTCATAGGCATGATCGTGCCGGACGCGCGCCAGCCGTTCTTCGCGGAGATGGCGCACGCCGTCGAACAGGCCGCCGCCGAGCGCGGAAAAATGGTCCTGGTCGGCAACTCCGACTACCTCGACGAGCGCGAGGTGCACTATCTGCGGGCCTTCCTCGGGATGCGGGTCTCCGGTCTGATCCTGGTCAGCCAGGGCCCGAGCGAGCACGCGGCGACCGAGATCGACGCCTGGGACGCCCGGGTGGTGCTGCTGCACCGCAGGCCCGACGCGATCGACGACGTCGCGGTCGTGACGGACGACGTCGGCGGAGCGCAGCTCGCCACGCGTCATCTGCTCGATCACGGTCATCCGTACGTGGCCTGTCTGGGCGGTACGGAAGGGACGCCGGTCGTCGGCGACCCCGTCACCGACCACGTCGAGGGCTGGCGCCTGGCGATGAAGGAGGCGGGCCTCTCCACGGAGGGCCGGCTCTTCGAGGCCCCGTACAACCGCTATGACGCCTACCAGGTCGCGCTCTCGCTGCTCGCGGGCCCCGACCGTCCGCCGGCCCTGGTGTGCGCCACGGACGACCAGGCGATCGGTGTGCTGCGCGCGGCGCGCGAGCTGCGGATCGACGTGCCGGGCGAGCTGGCGGTGGCCGGCTTCGACGACGTCAAGGAAGCGGCCCTGACGGATCCGCCGCTGACCACGGTGGCCTCGGACCGGCCCGCGATGGCCCGGGCGGCCGTGGACCTCGTCCTCGACGATGCGCTGCGCGTCGCCGGCTCGCGCCGTGAGCGGCTGCGGCAGTTCCCCGCGCGGCTCGTCGTGCGGCGTTCGTGCGGCTGCGGTTCCTGAACGGGTCCGCGTAGCCGGGCCGCCTTTACATCGGACATACACGGTTCTGCCGGGCTTCTCAGCACGCGCTCAGGAAGCTCTCATGATCCGCGGCAAAGCTCTGAGACATGACCGAGAGCTACCGCCAGAGCGGCAACCACCCCGAGCAGCAGCCCTCCTACGACACGGCGTACGGCACGACGCCCCCGGCGTACGGCTCGTATCCGCCGCCCCCGCCGCACGCCCCCGCGGCACCGGTCAGCGTCGCCCCCGGCACCACCGTCTGGCCCGCTTCGGAGCCGGCGGCCGGCGGCAGCGGTGACGGCGGCGACGGACAGCCGAACGGCTGGGCGGCCTTCGGCCACGAGCCCGCCGCGCACCCGGCGCCCGCGCACCGCAAGCGCGCCCGCGGTCCGATAGCGGTGCTCGCCGCGGTCGCCCTGGTCGCCGCGGCCGTCGGCGGCGGCACCGCGTACGCCGCCCAGGAACTCTTCGGCACGAACGGCTCCACCCCGACCGGCATCAACGGCACCAACGCCTCCGCCGGCAGCAAGGGCACCGTCGCCGGTGTGGCCAACGCGGTCAGCGACTCCATCGTGGAGATCAAGGCGAATACCGGCAGCGGTACGTCCACGGGCTCGGGCGTGATCATCACCTCCGGCGGCGAGATCATCACCAACAACCACGTGATCGCCGGAGCGAGCGAGATCCAGGTGCAGACGAACGACGGCAAGAAGTACTCGGCCAAGGTCGTCGGCACCGACAGCAAGAAGGACCTCGCGCTCATCAAGCTGGAGGACGCCTCCGGCCTGAAGGCCGCCACGCTCGGCGACTCCGACAAGGTCGGCGTGGGCGACGAAGTCGTCGCGATCGGCTCCCCCGAGGGCCTGACCGGCACCGTGACCAGCGGCATCATCTCGGCGCTCGACCGCGATGTCACCGTCTCCACCGAGGAGCAGCAGGCGCCGGGGCAGCAGGGCGGCGGGCAGTGGCCGTTCGAGTTCGGCGGGCAGCAGTTCAACGGCGACACCGGCTCGTCCACCACCACGTACAAGGCGCTGCAGACCGATGCCTCGCTCAACCCGGGCAACTCCGGTGGCGCCCTGATCGACATGAACGGCGAGATCATCGGCATCAACTCGGCGATGTACTCCCCGACCTCCGCCTCCTCGGGCTCGAACGCCGGCAGTGTCGGCCTCGGCTTCGCCATCCCGATCAACGACGTCAAGGCCGACCTCGCGAAGCTGCGCGCCGGTTCGACGACCTGACCGTGCGAGGCTGAGAGCTGAGAGCGGCCCAATCCTGAGAAGACACGAGGAACCGACCACCGATGAGTCCCGCCGAAGGCGAAGCCCAGCGCATCCTGATCGTCGACGACGAGCCCGCCGTGCGCGAGGCGCTGCAGCGCAGCCTCGCGTTCGAGGGGTATGCCACGGAGGTGGCGGCGGACGGCGTCGAGGCCCTGGAGAAGGCCGCCGCCTTCTCCCCCGAGCTCGTGGTCCTCGACATCCAGATGCCCCGGATGGACGGCCTCACGGCCGCGCGGCGGCTGCGGGCGGCGGGCTCGACGACGCCGATCCTGATGCTCACGGCCCGGGACACGGTGGGTGACCGGGTCACGGGTCTGGACGCGGGTGCGGACGACTACCTCGTCAAGCCCTTCGAGCTCGACGAACTCTTCGCCCGTATCCGGGCGTTGCTGCGGCGCAGCTCGTACGCGGTGACGGTGGCCGCGGACCAGGTCGACGACGATGTCCTGTCGTTCGCCGACCTGCGGATGAACCTCGCGACGCGGGAGGTCGTACGGGGGTCGCGGCCCGTGGAGCTCACACGGACCGAGTTCACCTTGCTGGAGATGTTCCTGGCCCATCCGCGGCAGGTGCTCACGCGGGAGCAGATCCTCAAGTCGGTGTGGGGCTTCGACTTCGAGCCCTCGTCCAACTCCCTTGATGTGTACGTGATGTATCTGCGCCGCAAGACGGAGGCGGGCGGGGAGCCTCGGCTTGTTCATACGGTGCGGGGTGTGGGCTATGCGCTGCGGACGGGCGGCTCCGAGTGATCCGTAGGTTCCGTGCGCTGCCGCTGCGCTCGCGTCTCGGGCTGCTTGTGGCCACCGCGGTGGCGGTCGCCGTGGCCGCGGTCGCGGCGGCGTGCTGGTGGCTGACGCGCGATCAGCTGCGCAATCAGATGGACGACACGCTCCGGTCGATGAACGTCTCCCAGCAGATCGTGGACCTGCGCGTCTGCCGACAGGAGGCGCCCCAGACACCGGACGGTGACGTGCGGCCGTTCGTCAGCAACCTCAACGCCTCGGTGCAGCTGTCCTTCCCCGACGGCAGCCACTGCTGGGTGGACGGCACGAAATCCCTCCCGGTGACCGGCAAGGACCTGGGCGTCTTCGAGGACGGCAAGCCCGTCATGTACGACGGCACCGCGACCGACGGCACGAAGATGCGGGTCTACACCGAGCCCACGCGCTTCCTCTACAACGACCAGCCCGTTGCGGTCACGGTGGCCAAACCGCTCAGCGACGTCACCGAGCCCCTCAACACCTTGGCCATGGTGCTCCTCGCCGTGTTCGGCCTGGGCGTGGTCGGCGCCGGGGCCGCAGGCCTCGTCGTGGCCAGAACCGGGCTCAAGCCCGTCGACGACCTGGCCGACACCGTCGAACACGTGGCCCGCACAGAGGACCTCACTGTCCGCATCCCCGCCGACGGCGACGACGAGATCGCCAGGCTCTCGCGGTCGTTCAACGCCATGACCGCCGCCCTGGAGAGCTCACAGGAGCGCCAGGCCCAGCTCATCGCCGACGCCGGGCACGAGCTGCGGACCCCGCTCACGAGCCTGCGGACGAACATCGAACTCCTCGCCCGCAGCGAGGAGACCGGGCGGGCCATCCCGCCCGACGACCGCAAGGCCCTGCTCGCGAGCGTCAAGGCGCAGATGACCGAACTGGCCTCCCTGATCGGGGACTTGCAGGAGCTGGCCAGGCCCGACACGAACCAGGCGGCCAAGGTCGAGGTCGTCGGCTTCCACAAGATCGCGCAGACGGCTGTGGACCGTGCCCGGCTGCGCGGGCCCGAGCTCACGATCGACGCCGAGCTGGCACCCTGGTACGTACGGGCCGACGCGGCCGCCCTGGAGCGCGCCCTGGTCAACGTCCTCGACAACGCGGTCAAGTTCAGCCCGCCGAACGGCACCGTCGAGGTCGCCCTCGACCGCGGCACGCTCACCGTCCGCGACCACGGCCCGGGCATCCCGGCCGAGGAACTCCCGTATGTCTTCGACCGTTTCTGGCGCTCCCCCACCGCACGCCAGCTGCCCGGCTCGGGCCTCGGTCTGTCGATCGTGGCCCGTACGGTGCAGCACTGCGGCGGCGAGGTCGCGCTGCGGGCCGCGGAGGGCGGCGGCACGGTCGCGGTGGTGAAGCTCCCGGGGGCGCCGACGCCGCCGCCGGACAGCCGGTAGGGCCTGCCCGGCAGCAGCGGACAGGCCGATCTCCGCTGCCGGCTACGGATTGTGCGCGAGCACCGCCGCGAGCAGTCCGCTCACCGCCTCCGGAAAGTCCATCGGCACGATGCCGAGGCCCGTCCAGCCCGCCGCCTCCGAGGAGTTGAGGAAGTCCCGGGTCTGCGGGTTGAGCCGGTCCGCGTTCCAGTCGGGCGGCAGACCCGCCGCCGTACTGACGAAGTTGATGTACTGCGGGCCCGGCGAGGACGCGGCCCGCCGGAAGTGGTCGCGGATCCTGGGCCACTTGGCGAACGGCTCGGCGTTGTAGTCGTCCTGGATCGCGAAAAGGGACGAGTCGCCCCAGCGGATGCCGCCGGGCAGCCCGCCGTTGTCGGCCATCAGGACGACCTTGCCGCGGGCCGTGCCGAGCGAGGGCCAGCTGCCGCCGATGTGGAAGAGCGGGCGCCAGCCACGGTTGTCCAGATAGTCGTCGAACACCGCGCGGAACTCGGCGTCGCCCACCTGCGAGTACTCCTGCTTGACCCGCATCAGGACCGTCTCGGAGGGATGCGCGGCGAGGAACTCGCGGCAGGCGGCGAGGACGTCGCCGAACATCAGGTTCTGGAAGAACGCGCCGTGATGGATCGCGTACGAGCCGCCGGTGACCCGGCAGCGGATGTCCAGGAAGCGGACGCCGGCGGCCAGTTGCTGGGCGAACGTCCAGTTCTGGCACTCCACCCAGAGCCCGCCGTGGCGGGCGCCCGAGTCATGGGTGCCGGGGATGGTGAGCCTGGTCAGCGGGGTGGTGTCGGCCTGTCCTGCCATCCAGTCGGCCGTGGCCGCGGTGCGGGCGCGGGCCGGCGCCACCCCTGCGTACGAGAGAAGTCCCGCGGCGGAAGCAGCCGCCGCGCCCCTGAGAACACTCCGTCGGTCGATGCTCATGGGACCAGGGAAGCGGATGCGGCGGGCGGGAGATAGACAGCCAAGTGTCTTGCCTATGGCGGTGGTTGGTGCGTTGCTGTGGTCGCGAGGTTGTTAATACGCGCGTCTTGTACGTACGTATAAGACATGCGTATAGTCCTCCGTATCGCACCGGTGACCCACCGGGGCACTACCGAAGGGGCACGCCATGACCGCTGCCGCCACATTCACCCGCCACACGCTCGACCTGGCCGGACGCCGGCTCTCCTACCTGGACTCCGGCGGCACCGGCCGGCCCCTGCTCGCATTGCACGGGCACCTCGCCGAGGGCGCTTCGTTCACCCGGCTCGCCGAGCAACTCGGCCCCGATTGGCGGGTGATCGCCCCCGACCAGCGCGGGCACGGAGACTCGGACCGGACCGCGGACTACAGCCGCGAGGGATACGTGGACGATCTGATCGCCCTCCTCGAACACCTCGCGCTCGGCCCGGTCGTGGCGCTCGGGCACTCCCTCGGCGGGATCAACTCCATGTATCTGGCGGCCCGGCGGCCCGATCTGGTCGCGGCCATGGTCGACGTGGACGGCCCGGTCCTGATGCCGGAAGGGCCGAGCCCGCTCTCGTTCGTGCTCTCCTTCCCCTATACGGCACCGACCCGCGAGGAGCTGATCGAGGGCGCGGGCCCCATCGGCCCGATGGTCGCCCGCGGCCTGCGCCAACTCCCCGACGGATCCTGGCGGTTGCCCTTCCATCCGCAGGACACCGTCGACTCGGAGAACGCCGTGCACGGCGACCACTGGGCCGCCTGGACCGGCAGCTCGATGCCCGCGCTCCTGATCAACGGCCGCAAGAGCCAGGCCCTGCCCGGCGAGACGGCCCGGGAGATGGCCGAGCGCCGTCCGGGCACGACGCTGGTACGGCTCGACACGGATCACTTCGTACAGGCGCAGGACCCGGAGGGATTCCACCGGGCCGTACGGGAGTTCCTCGACACGCTGTGACCGGCGGGGTCACACGCCGTGCGGCCTCACCCCCCGACCGAGACCCCGCTGCCGCCGAGCTCCACCCGTATCCCGTCCCGCTCGACGCGGACGTCCTTCAGATACAACTCGCCGGATCCATCGGGCAGTTCGGGGAGCCGGAACCCGAGCGAGAGCCGGTCCGCGAGGGCGGGCCGGGTGAGCCGGGAGAGGCCGTCGAGCAGGGCCGGGTCCAGGCCGAGCTGCTTCAGCAGAGCCGGATGGTCCATCGCCACGTCGATCAGGTTGAGGCCCATGAGGTCGCGCACGAACCGCGGGGAGCCGGTCAGGTCCGACAGGGCGGCTTCGTCGCGCAGCGCCCGGTTCACCTCCGCCTGTGGGATGCCGAGCCGCCGGACGAGTTCGGGCACGGCGAAGAGCGACTTGAGCTTCTGCTGCGAGGAACGGACCGAGTCGGCGGACTTGCGGCTCAGATGCAGGCCCTGCGAGGGCTTGGTGCCCGGCCGGTAGGTGGCCAGGTCGCCGATGTCCAGGCGCATCCGGCCGATCCGGGTGGAGATGCCGTGAGCGCCCGAGCGCTTGATCTGCGCGTCGGCCGACAGCTTCAGATCGTGGCCGGCCACCGGCAGCGTGCCCCGTGCGAGCACCCGGTCGCGGCCCTGTGCGGTGAACGTGACCTGCGAGGCGCCCAGTTCACGGTTGAGGTCCTCGAACGAGAGCAGCACCTCGCCGTTCATCTCGCCCACGGAGGCGCCCTTCACCGAGAGCGGGCCGCCGTCGATCCGTATGTCCGAGGCCGTGGCGGAGATCTTCGCGAGCGAGACGCGGTCGGCTGCCACATCGGGCACCGTCACCTGCGCCTCGTCGATCCGCCCGTCGAGCGCCTGGGTGACGAAGGGGAAGCCTTCGATCTCGACCTCGGGCGCGGCGGCCAGATGCAGGGAGTCCTTCAGCTTCTCGGCGGTCTTGTGCTCGGCGTAGAAGAGGGCCCAGCGGTCGCCGAGCGCGAGGAAGGCGGCCGCGACCACGAGCAGGAGGAGCGCCTTCGCGACCAACGGGAGCCCGGCGAAACGGTTGCGCCTGCGCCGCCGTCCGCCGCGCCGGTGCTGGGGCGGCTCCCAGGGGTCGTCGTCCTCGGCGGGTTCGCTCGGCAGGAACTGGTCCGGCGGGCCGGAGAGATCGGCCAGTTCGTCGTACGGATTGCGGCAAACGTGGGGCGTCTGATGCGTGGAAAGAGTGTGGGGGGACGTACGCATCGGTTCATCCGATCACGCGCACGTCCCCCCACCGCAACCCTTTCGTGACCTAACTCACCACAAAAGTGAGCTGGTTCACGAACCGGATCACGAACTACTTCACGAGGTTGATCCGGCCGAGCGCAGGCGGCTCGATCGGGTCGGCGGCCGAGGAGTTGGCCGTGAGGTAGTCCTCGAAGGCCTTCAGGTCGTCACCGCCGACCAGCACGTTGGCGCCCTTGCCGAGCTCCGTGTAGCCGTCGCCGCCGCCCGCGAGGAACTGGTTCATCGCGACGCGGTAGGTGGCGGCCGGGTCGATCGGCTGACCGTTCAGCTTGATGGAGTCCACGACCACCCGGGCGGCGCCCGTCTTGGTCATGTCCAGCGTGTAGGTCAGGTTCTCGGAGATCTGCAGGATCCGCGGCGAGGCCTCGTTCGTCCCGCTGACCTGCTGCTGCAGCGCGGTGATCAGCTGCGAGCCCTTGAGGTCGGCCAGATTGACCGTGTTGCCGAACGGCTGGACCGTGAAGGCCTCGCCGTACGTCACCACACCGTCGCCCTCGCTGCCGCTCGCCTTGAAGGTGAGGTCGGAGCGGATGCCGCCCGAGTTCATCAGCGCCAAGTCGGTTTCGGGGTCGAGCGTCTTGGCGTACGCGAGCTGCGCGTCGGCGATGAGGCTGCCGAGCGGCTGCTCCAGGGTCTTGGCGCCACGGCCGGGGATGTCGGCGGAGATGAAGCCCACCGGACGGTTGGCGACCGGCGCGGCCAGCTTGCCCCAGCGCTCGATGAGGCTGGTCATGTCCGCGGCCTTGGCCACGTCACGGCTGACGACGTGGTTCGCGGACGCGACGCTGGTGCGCACGATGTCGCGGGTCGCACGGTCGTACGTCAGCGTGGTGTCGGTGTAGACCTTGCCGAACGACGAGGCCGAGGTGACCATGCGCGGCTTGCCCGAGGGGTCCGGGATGGTGCAGACGTACGCCTCGTGGGTGTGGCCGGTGACCATCGCGTCGACCTTGGACGTGACACCCTTGGCGATGTCCGTGATCGGACCCGAGATGCCGTCGCCGGCACCCGGGCTGTCGCAGTTGTAGTTGTACGCGGGCGACGCGGGCTCTCCGCCCTCGTGGATCAGGGCCACGATGGACTTAACGCCCTTGCGGTCGAGCTCCTTGGCGTACTTGTTGATCGTCTCGATCTCGTCGTGGAACTTGAGACCCTTGACGCCCTCGGCGGTCACGACGTCCGGAGTGCCCTCCAGGGTCACACCGATGAAGCCGATCTTGACGCCGTCCTTCTTCCAGACGGTGTACGGCTTGAGGATCGGCTTGCCGGTCTTCTCGTCCGTCACATTGGCGGCGAGGAAGGGGAAGTCGGAGCCCCCGAACTCCTTGCCCTCCTCGTAGCAGCCCTCCTTGGGGTGGCAGCCGCCGTTCTGCATACGGGTGAGCTCGGCGCGGCCCTCGTCGAACTCGTGGTTGCCGACGCTGGTGACATCGAGGTCGAGCTTGTTCAGGGCCTCGACGGTGGGCTCGTCGTGGAACAGGCCCGACAGCATCGGGGAGCCGCCGATCATGTCGCCGGCCGCGGCGGTGACGCTGTACTTGTTGCCCTTGCGGGCCTCGCGCAGATGCGTGGCGAGGTACTCGACACCGCCCGCGTCGATCGCGGTGGTGGTGCCGTCCTCGTGCTGATGCGTGACCCGGCCCGAAGAGCCCGTCGGGGGCTCGATGTTGCCGTGGAAGTCGTTGAACGACAGCAGCTGCACATCGACGGTGCGGCCCTGTCCGTGCCCCTGGCTCCGGCTGTCGTCCTGCGCCCCCGCAGGCAGGGCTGCCGCTACGGACGCTGCGGCGGCGAGCGCCGTCACGCCGGCGATCAGCAGCCGGCCGCGCGCACGGCGGTGCCGTTGTGGTGTCACTGACATGTGTTCCCCTCTGGTGAATCGTGGGCCGCAGCCTAGAGTCAACGCGCGTAGCGCAACAGAGGGTCAGTGGTTACGGGTGGGTTTCTGCGAGGTGGCCGCGGCTCGGGAGCGCGGAGAATTGACCTCATATGCCGCCCTGGAAATGCACCCTCCGCGAGGTCTTTCCGGGTCCTAAGCTGATCATCATGAACACAGAGACCACGCAGAACACGCAGACTGTGCAGCCCGAGACCGCGCAGCCCCGGACCGCGCAGCCCCTGCTCACCCGCGCCGCCACCGCCGAGACCACCAGCGACCCGAGCGCCGTGATGACGCTGCTCGCCGACTTCGGCACCGACGGCAGCCCGCTCACCACCTACCGCTCCGTGTTCACCGAAGGTGCGGTCGGCGCACCGGCCCACTTCCACACGCGGGCCTCGGAGTTGTTCTTCGTCATCAGCGGCCGGCTCCGGGTGCTGCTCGACGACAAGATCGAGGTCCTTGAGGCCGGCGACTTCCTGCACGTACCGCCGCACACCCCGCACGCGTTCGCGGCCGCGACGGGCAGCGAGGCCGATGTGCTGTTCCTGTTCACGCCGGGGATGCCGCGCTTCGACTACCTGCGGCTGCTCGGCCGTGTGCTGCGCGGCGAGGCGAGCCCGCAGGAGATCAAGGACTCCTCCGAGCTCTACGACAACCACTACGTGGACAGCCCTGTTTGGCGTGCGGAGCTGGAGGCCCGCTGATGAGGGCTGCCGCCCCCATACCCCCGCCCTCATCCGGTGGGTGCCCAGCCGTCGCGGCGCCCTGATCCAGCGTGCCCGTGGGGGCTGCGCCCCCACACCCCGCCGTACTCTCAAGCCATGACTGACGCAGCCACCCCGCCCGCCCGCACCCTCGAAACCCTGGACGCGCTGACCCCCGAGCAGATCGACGCCGTCACGCGGCTGCTCGCGGAGGCCGCGCGGACCGACGGCCAGCAGGCCGTGTCCGAGCAGGGCAGGCTCCAGTTGCGCGGCGGACCCCGCGAAGGCGTACGCCATCTGCTGCTCACGGTGAACGGGGTGCTCCTCGGCTACGCCCAGCTCGAGGACACCGACCCCGTCGAGGCCCCCGCCGGTGAACTGGTCGTGCATCCCGCCCACCGCGGCCACGGCCACGGCCGCGCGCTCGGCCAGGCGCTGCTCGGCGCGACCGGCAAGCGGCTGCGGGTGTGGGCGCACGGCGGGCACTCCGCGGCCCGTCATCTGGCCCAGATCCTGGGCATGTCCCTGTTCCGTGAACTACGCCAGATGCGCCGCCCGTTGGACCCGTCGGCCATCGCCGAGCCGGTGTTCCCCGAGGGCGTCACGGTGCGCACCTTCGTGCCGGGACAGGACGACGCGGCCTGGCTGCAGGTCAACTCCGAGGCCTTCGCGCACCACCCCGAGCAGGGCTCCCTCACCCGGCGCGACCTCGACGACCGCAAGGCCGAGCCGTGGTTCGACCCGGCCGGCTTCTTCCTCGCGTTCCGCGACGGGGAACTGATCGGCTTCCACTGGACGAAGGTGCACGCCGAGGAGCAGCTGGGCGAGGTGTACGTGGTCGGCGTGCGCCCCGGCGCCCAGGGCGGCGGCCTCGGCAAGGCCCTCACCGCCGTCGGCCTGCGCCACCTCGCGGCCGCGGGCCTGCCCACCGCGATGCTGTACGTGGACGCGGACAACAAGGCGGCGGTCTCCGTGTACGAGCGGCTCGGCTTCTCGACGTACGAGACGGACTTGATGTACCGCACCGAGTCATAGCGGGCCTCGCCCAACTGCCCCAGGGGTCGCGTCTCTTGACGCGGCCCCTTCCCTGCATCACCCTTCCACTACTCAATTAGTGAAAGAGGGTTGAGCGCGTGTTCGCGTACCGGATCGACCGGCGCAGCGGAGTGGCCACCTACGTCCAGATCGTCCAGCAGACTAAGCAGGCACTGCGCCTCGGCCTGCTCGACGTCGGCGATCAACTCCCCACCGCCCGCGAGGTGGTGGCGGCGACCGCGATCAACCCCAACACGGTGCTCAAGGCGTACCGCGAGCTGGAACGCGAGGGCCTGGTCGAGGCCCGCCGCGGCCTGGGCACCTTCGTACGCCGGGCGCTGGGGCGCGCGGACCACAACGGACTGCGGGGCGACCTCGCCGAATGGGCCGCGCGCGCCCGGGCCGAAGGCCTGGAACGCGAGGACGCACTGGCCCTGGTCACCGCCGTACTCGAGGAACACTTTCCGCAGGGGCGCGAGGGAGATGCGCAATGAGCGCGCAGGAATGGGCAGTCGAGGCCGAAGGCCTCACGATGCGCTACGGACGCAGGCGGGCCCCGGTGCTCGTCGACTGCGGTCTTACGGTGCCGACCGGCAGCGTCTGCGGTCTGGTCGGCCCGAACGGGGCGGGCAAGTCGACGCTGCTCGCCCTTGCGGCGGGGTTGCTGCGGCCCACGTCCGGTGTCCTGAAGGTGCTCGGCTCGGTGCCTCCGGGTGCGCGCGCGGACGTGGCGTACGTCGCCCAGGCCAAGCCGCTGCCGTCCCAGCTCACGGTCGCGGCGGTGCTGCGGCTCGGTGCGGAGCTCAACCGGTCCTCGGGCCGTTGGTCGGCCGCGGCCGCCGAGTCGATCGCGTACGAGCAGGGCGGGCTGCATCCGAAGGCCCGCATCCACTCGCTCTCCGGCGGCCAGCGCACGCGCGTGGCGCTGGCGTTGGCCTTCGGCAAACGGGCCCGCCTGATGCTGCTCGACGAGCCGATGGCGGATCTGGATCCGGTGGCGCGCGGCCAGTTGATGGGGGCGCTGATGGCCTCGGCCGCCGAGGAGGGCACCACGATCGTGATGTCCTCGCACGTGCTGCCCGAACTGGAGAGCACCTGCGACCAGTTGGTCCTCCTCGGCGACGGCCGCGTCCGCCTCGCGGGGCCGGTCGACGAACTGGTCTCGTCGCACGTGCTGCTCACGGGATCGGGGTCCTTGTCCGGCCACCGGGTGGTCGAGCAGCGTCCGGCGGGACGGGGTGCGACGGCGCTCGTCCGTAGGGGTGATGCGCTGCCCCCGGGCTGGGAGGCGATGGAGCCCTCGCTTCAGGAGATCGTCCTGGCCCACCTGCGCACGACGGGGTCGTCCGCGCCCGCGTTGCCCGCACCTGCTTCGTCCGCCCCCGAGGAGACCACCGCATGAGCACCATGACCTTCGCCCCGCGGGGGCTGACGTGGGCGGTGCTGCGGCTGCACCGGTCGGCGCTGGCGCTCTGGGGGCTGTTCCTGGCCGTCATGGTCGCCGTGACCGTCTATCTCCGTTCGCTCGGCATCGACGCGGAGCGCCTCAACACCGGCTGCGCCACCCCGCCGCGCCCCGGCCTGCGGGACTGCCGAGCCCCGGAGCCCGCCGTGCTCTTCGACTGGCCCGGCTACGCGAGCACGCTCGCCACCGTGATCGCCTGGCTGGGCTTCGCGGTCGCCGTGTATGCGGGCGGCGTGCTCATCGCCCGCGAGATCGAGAACGGCACGGCGACCGTCGTCTGGACCCAGTCGGTCTCGCCCGCCCGCTGGCTGGCCGGGAAGCTCCTTGTGCCGGCCGTGGCCCTGACCGCGGGCGGCACCGTTCTCGTCCTGGCCTACCGGTGGATGTGGCAGGACGCGGACCCCGCCCTGCGCAACAGCTGGGCCTACCCGGACATCTACCTGGACCGCGGCCCCGTCGCCGTCGCGTACCTGCTGTGCGCCCTGGCGGTCGGGGCACTCACCGGAGTGGCGGTACGCCGCACCCTGCCCGCGATGGGCCTCTCCCTGGTGGCCATGCTCGCCGTCTTCGACGGCGGCACCCGCGTCCGCGACCAGCTCTGGCCGACCGACAGCACCTCCATGAGCCTGCGCGGCTGGTGGTCCGCGGGCGGCATCGAGGACCACCCGGCCAGCCACTTCTGGCCCCTCCAGCTCATCGAGACCGGCGTCGTCCTCGCCCTCACCGCGGCCCTCACCGCCGCCGCTTTCTGGCTCCTCAAGCGCCGCACCCCCTGACGCACAGCGCGCCTCCCCCCGACCATCACCCCCGTACGCCCTGAACAGGGGGCAGGACGTACGCACGTGGGGCGACCCGAAAAGGTGAACCTCCGGGTCGCCCCACGATGTCCTGCACGTCATGTCGCCGTAACCGACGATTCAGACGGCCTTGCGACCCTCGCTGAATGCAGGCCCCCGCCGAGAGCCCGACCACCTCCCCGCCGAAGCCCCACCTCGTCCGTGCCGCCTCCGACGACCCGGCCGCCGTAATCGCCGTGCCACCGGCGACACGGAACAATGAGTACATGAACACGCCCCAGGTGCCCGTGCACGCCCAGCCCTCCGTCGGTTCCATAGCCGCGCACCGGCCGCACACCGTGGCCGCCGCGGTCTCCGACCTCGAACCGGACATCGACGCCGACCTCGATGCGTACGAGGACGAGGGCGCGGAGCTGCCGCAGGGACGTTTCCTGGACCGGGAGCGCAGCTGGCTGGCGTTCAACGAGCGGGTGCTCGAACTCGCCGAGGACCCCGCGACTCCGCTCCTGGAGCGTGCCAACTTCCTCGCGATCTTCGCGAGCAATCTGGACGAGTTCTTCATGGTCCGCGTGGCCGGCCTCAAGCGCCGTATCGCGACCGGTGTCGCCACCCGTTCCGCCTCGGGCCTGCAGCCCCGCGAGGTCCTCGACCTGATCTGGAACCGCACGCGCGAGCTGATGGCCCGGCACGCCGCCTGCTTCCAGGAGGACGTCGGCCCGGCGCTCGCCGAGGAGGGCATCGGGGTAGTCCGCTGGAACGATCTCACCGAGAAGGAGCAGGCCCGCCTGTTCACTCTCTTCCGGCAGCGGATCTTCCCGGTCCTGACCCCGCTGGCCGTCGACCCGGCCCACCCCTTCCCGTACATCTCGGGTCTCTCGCTGAACCTCGCGGTCGTCGTCCGCAACCCCGTCAGCGGCCACAACCACTTCGCGCGCGTCAAGGTGCCGCCCCTGCTGAACCGTTTCCTGGAGGCCTCGCCCGGCCGCTACGTCCCCATCGAGGACGTGATCTCGGCGCCTGCGCACCTCAAGGAGCTGTTCCCGGGCATGGAGGTGCGCGCGCACCACATGTTCCGTGTCACGAGGAACGAAGACCTCGAAGTGGAAGAGGACGACGCCGAGAACCTGCTCCAGGCCCTGGAGAAGGAGCTCATGCGGCGCCGCTTCGGGCCGCCGGTGCGGCTGGAGGTCGAGGAGTCCATCGACCGCTACGTACTGGATCTGCTGATCCGCGAGCTGAAGATCTCCGAGGCCGAGGTCTACCCGCTGCCGGGTCCTCTCGACCTGACCGGACTCTTCAACGTCTCCTCGCTCGACCGCCCCGAGCTCAAGTACCAGAAGTTCGTGGCCGGTACGCACCGCGACCTCGCCGAGGTGGAGTCCGCGTCCGCGCCCGACATCTTCGCGGCGCTGCGCGAGCGCGATGTGCTCCTGCACCACCCGTACGACTCGTTCTCGACCTCCGTCCAGGCCTTCCTCGAGCAGGCCGCGAACGACGACGACGTACTCGCCATCAAGCAGACCCTGTACCGGACTTCGGGCGACTCGCCGATAGTGGACGCCCTGATCGAGGCCGCCGAGGCCGGCAAGCAGGTGCTCGTCCTCGTCGAGATCAAGGCGCGCTTCGACGAGCAGGCCAACATCAAGTGGGCCCGCAAGCTGGAAGAGGCGGGCTGCCATGTCGTGTACGGCCTGGTCGGGTTGAAGACCCACTGCAAGCTCTCGCTCGTCGTACGGCAGGAGGGCGACACCCTGCGCCGCTACTCGCACGTCGGCACGGGCAACTACCACCCCAAGACGGCCCGCCTGTACGAGGACCTGGGCCTCCTGACCGCCGACTCGCAGGTCGGCGCGGACCTGTCCGACCTCTTCAACCGCCTTTCCGGATACTCGCGCCGCGAGACCTACCGCCGCCTGCTGGTCGCCCCCAAGTCCCTGCGGGACGGCCTGATTTCGCGGATCAACGACGAGGTCAAGCACCACCGGGCAGGACGGCCCGCGCATGTCCGTATCAAGGTGAACTCGATCGTCGACGAGGCCCTCATCGACGCGCTCTACCGCGCGTCGCAGGCGGGCGTGCCGGTCGACATCTGGGTCCGCGGGATCTGCGCGATCCGGCCCGGCGTCGAAGGGCTCTCCGAGAACATCCGGGTCCGTTCGATCCTCGGCCGCTTCCTGGAGCACTCGCGCGTCTTCGCCTTCGGCAACGGCGGCGAGCCCGAGGTGTGGATCGGCAGCGCCGACATGATGCACCGCAATCTCGACCGCCGTATCGAGGCACTCGTCCGGGTCGTGGACCCGGCCCACCGGGCAGCACTGAACCGGCTTCTGGAGACCGGTATGTCCGACACCACCTCGTCCTGGCACCTGGGCCCCGACGGCGACTGGACCCGGCACGCCACGGACTCCGAAGGACAGCCCCTGCGCAATGTGCAGGAGATGCTCATCGACGCGCGGAGGCGCCGGCGTGGCTCAGCGAAACCCTGATCGCGGCGGGCCCCTGGGCGGGGGCTCCGCCGGCCGTGAGGCCCTGAGCGGAGGGGCCGGCGGCCGCGAAGCCCCGGGCGCCCGGGCCGCAGGCCTCGAGGCACTCGGCGCCGGGGCTCCTGGGGGCGGGGTTCCCTCAGGCGGCGCGGAAGACCTCGCCCGGTACCTGCGGGCGCAGGCCACCGACTTCCTGCGCGCCCTGCGCCGCCACCGCGAGAGCGGCGTCGAGGACGCCCCGGCCCCGGCGATGGCGCTGCGCCGCACCGCCCGCCGGATCAGCGGCACCCTGCACACCTTCCGGCCGCTGCTCGACGCGTCCTGGTCGGACGAGCTGCGCACCGAACTCGCCTGGCTGTCCGGCACGTTGGCGCGCGAGCACGCCTACGCGGAGCGTCTGGAGCGGCTCCTGACCGCGCTGCAACGCCTCGCGGGCTCCACCGCCCCCGTACCGGCCCAGGCCTCCGCCTCCCCGACGGGCCAGCTCACGGTGGGCGCGGCCAAGGCGGGCGCACTGCTCGACCGCCAGCTCACGCTGGCCCGCACCCGCGCCCACTCCACCGCACTGCAAGCGCTCGGCTCCTCCCGCTTCCACGCGGTCGCGGACGGGGTCGCGGTCCTGGCCAGCGACGTCCCGCTGCGCAAGGACGCGTCGGCCCACCGGCTCGCGCCGTTCGCCGCGGACGTGGAGGCCCGCCTGACGGACGCGGTCCGCGCACTCCCGCTCGTCCGGGCAGGCCACCCCTACAACGCCGAGGCCCTGGTCCACGGCCTGTCCTCCGACACGGCCCCCGAATCCCAGGACGCCCCCTGGCACCAGGTCCGCCTCCTCCTGCGACTGCACCGCTACGCCCAAGAGGCCTTGGGCGTACGGGACTTCGACCCGCACCTCGTCGCGGCGAGCCACGCCCTCGACCGCCACCGCGACGCCGCGGAAGCGGCGGCCGCCGCGTCCTCCGCGGCCCGCACCCCCCGCATCGCCCCGGCCACGGCCTACGCCCTCGGCGTCCTGCACGCCGACCAGCGCCACGAGGTCGAGGCCTCCCGCTTCGCCTTCAAGGGGGCCTGGCAGCGGGCGGGCTCCGCCTCGGCGGTGAGCCTGTCATGACCGACACCGACATCGTCCGGGCGGCGGGCTGCGTGCTGTGGCGTACGTCCCCGGTGGACGACTCCCTGGAGATCTGCCTGGTCCACCGGCCCAAGTACGACGACTGGTCGCACCCGAAGGGCAAGCTCAAGCGCGGCGAGGACCCCCTCGCCGGAGCGCTGCGCGAGGTCGAGGAGGAAACGGGCCACACCTGCACTCCCGGCCCCCGCCTCCCCTCGGTCAGCTACTTCACCGGCGGCCGCCCGAAGGTCGTCCACTACTGGGCGGCCGAGGCGACGTCCGGCCGCTTCACGCCGAACCGCGAGGTCGACCGCGTCCTGTGGCTGTCCCCCTCGGCGGCCCGCTCCCGCGCCACCCAGCCCCGCGACCGCACCTTGATCGACGAGCTCCTGGGCGTCCTGGGCTCCTTGCGCTGACGGCCGGCTCGCCGCCGTCGTACGGCTCGCGCCCCCTGTTCCGCCGCGGATCGACGCCGAACCCCACCCGCCCCACAGCGATGCGACCGGAGGGGACACCTCCCGCCCCGCAGCGATCCGGCTGACAGGGGTGCCCACCCGGCCTGCAGTCGCGGAACCGGCCGGAGGGGACGGGGTGGGGTGCCTGGTTCTCGGGCGGTCCGTCACCACCAACGTGAGTCCCTCGGTACCGGCCCACATTGCCCGAAAACCAGGTACCCCAGCCCGGCACCGACCCCAAAACGAACCGCACGCGCAGCGCCAGCGAACGGGCAGCACCCCAGACCGCCACACGCCGCCGGACAGGCAGCACCCCAGACCGGCCCCCACCGCCAGACGGGCACAGAGCCACCCCGGCCGGATCCGAATGTGACCCACTACACCCCCCGGACCGATTCCGCCGTAATCGGCCCGTGACCTAACCACACAGACTGCGTAGGTTCACCTCCCGTTCACTCTCGCCCATCGGCCGCTTCACCTGCCCTGCCTAATTTCGGCTGTACGCGGTGCGTGTCGCTGGCACAACGCAGCAGGCACCCCGCCGAGATAAGAACGGGCCCTCCAGCGGGCCGCACAGACGTCACGTACGACATCGCACGCCGCTGCAACAGACGGCGGCTCCTGGAAGGAACTCCCGAAAGTGAAGCTTCAGCGCATGAACCGGCGGGCCCTCACCCTCGGTGCTCTCGCCGTCTCCGGCGCCCTGGCCCTCACGGCGTGCGGCTCGGACGACACCAGCGGCGGAACCGGTGGCACGGACAGCACCCCCAAGGCCAACTCCAACATCAAGTGCGACGACGCCAAGGGCCAGCTCCTGGCCAACGGCTCCTCCGCGCAGGCCAACGCGATCCAGACCTGGATCAAGACGTACACGGCCTCCTGCAAGGGCGTGCAGATCAACTACAAGCCCGAGGGTTCGGGCGCGGGTGTCACCGCGTTCCTGCAGGGCCAGACCGCCTTCGCCGGCTCCGACTCCGCCCTCAAGCCCGAGGAGCTCGAAGAGTCGAAGAAGGTCTGCAAGGACAGCCAGGCCATCGACCTGCCCATGGTCGGCGGCCCGATCGCGGTCGGCTACAACGTCCCGGGTGTCGACAACCTGGTCCTGGACGCCAAGACCCTGGCCGACATCTTCAACAACAAGATCACCAACTGGGACGACGCGGCGATCAAGAAGCTCAACCCCGACGCCAAGCTCCCGGACACCAAGATCCAGGCGTTCCACCGTTCGGACGAGTCCGGCACCACGGACAACCTCACCAAGTACCTCAAGGCCGCCGCCCCGGCGAACTGGCCGTACGAGCCGGGCAAGGCCTGGGAGCCGAAGGGCGGCCAGTCCGCTCAGGGTTCCTCCGGTGTCGCCCAGCAGGTGAAGCAGACCGCCGGCTCGATCTCCTACATGGAGCTCAGCTACGCCAAGGACGGCATCCAGACCGTCGCGATCGACACCGGTGCCGCCGCCCCGGTCGAGGCCACCGTCGACAACGCCACCAAGGCGATCGCCGACGCCAAGGTCGTCGGCAAGGGCAAGGACCTCGCCCTTGAGCTCAACTACGCCACCAAGGCCGAGGGTGCCTACCCGATCACCCTGGTGACGTACGAGATCGTCTGCGAGAAGGGCAACAAGGCCGAGACCCTGGCCGCCACCAAGTCCTTCCTCGGCTACGCCGCCAGCGAGGACGGCCAGGCCGAGCTGAAGAAGCAGGGCTACGCCCCGATCCCGGCCGAGATCAACGCCAAGGTGCGCGAGACCGTCGCCGCCCTGAGCTAATGGAACCGAGTGCGGCCCGGCGGTCGCTCCACGTGACCGCCGGCCCGCACCGTCCGGTGCACCGCCGCCAGGAGCAGCAGCCCACGCCGCCGCTCCAGGAGCAGCAGCCCGCAGCTCGCACTGCCGCTCCGCAGACCGGAGACTCCCATGGACATATCACCCACCACCGCACCTCCCCCACCGCAGGACACGAGGCCGGCTCCCCTGCCGACCAAGGCCGCAGCGCGCGGCGCCACCCGACCCGGTGACCGGATCTTCCTCGGTCTCTCCCGCGGGTCCGGCATCCTGCTCCTGCTGATCATGGCCGCCATCGCGGCCTTCCTGACCTACCGCGCCTCGATCGTCCTGTCGGAGAACGAGGGCAACTTCCTGACGACCTTCGAGTGGAACGCCAACGCCGTTCCGCCGGTCTTCGGCATCGCGGTCCTGGCCTTCGGCACGGTCGTCTCCTCGATCATCGCGATGATCATCGCGGTCCCGATCGCCGTGGGCATCGCGCTCTTCATCACGCACTATGCGCCGCGCAAGCTGAGCGGTCCGATCGCCTACGTGATCGACCTGCTCGCCGCGGTGCCCTCCATCGTGTACGGCCTGTGGGGCGCCCTCTTCCTGGTGCCGCACCTGACCGGCGTCTACAGCTGGCTGAACGACTACTTCGGCTGGACCGGAATCCTCGAGTGGCAGGGCGGCGCCCCGCGCTCGCTGCTCACCGTGGGCATCCTGCTCGCGATCATGATCCTGCCGATCATCACCAACGTGAGCCGTGAGGTCTTCAAGCAGGCCCCCCAGATGCACCAGGAAGCGGCGCTCGCGCTCGGCGCGACCCGCTGGGAGGTCATCCGGATGTCGGTCCTGCCGTTCGGCCGCTCGGGCATCATCTCCGCCTCGATGCTGGGCCTCGGCCGCGCGCTCGGCGAGACGATGGCCGTCGCCACGGTGCTCTCCCCGAGCTTCCTCATCAACGCCAGCGTCCTGGACCCGGGCGGCGGCACCTTCGCCCAGAACATCGCCAGCAAGTTCGCCGAGGCGAGCGAGCAGGGCCGTGACGCGCTGATCGCGTCGGGCCTGGTGCTCTTCGTCATCACGCTGCTGGTGAACGGCGCGGCCCGCGCGATCATCGCCCGCCGCAAGGAGTACTCGGGGGCCAACGCATGAGCCACGCGATCAACACCAAGCAGCCGGCGAGCACCCTCCAGGGCGCGCGTCTGCCCAAGTGGGCCCCGTATGTCATCGCCGCCGGATCGGTCGCCGCGGGCTGCGGCATCGGTCTCGCGGGCGGTCTCGACAGCCGTATCCAGTGGGGTCTGATCGCCGCGATCCTGTTCGTCGCGGTGACCTACCTCCTGGCCGCGAAGATCGAGGGCGGCCGGCAGGCCAAGGACCGGATCGCCACCAGCGTCGTCTGGGTCGCGTTCCTGCTCGCGGTGATCCCGCTGGTCTCCCTGATCTGGGAGACGGTGGCCCGTGGCATCAAGGTCCTCGACACGTACTTCCTGACCACCTCGATGGGCGTCCTCGCGGACACCGACGTCGGCGGCGGTATCTACCACGCCCTCATCGGCACCCTGGAGCAGGTGGGTCTGGCCACCCTGATGGCCGTCCCGGTCGGTCTGCTCACCGCGATCTACCTGGTCGAGTACGGCCGCGGCAAGCTCGCCAAGGCCGTCACGTTCTTCGTCGACGTCATGACGGGCATCCCGTCGATCGTCGCCGGTCTGTTCATCCTCAGCTTCTGGATCCTGATCCTCGGCCAGGGCTACTCCGGCTTCGCCGGCGCCATGGCCCTCGCGATCCTGATGATGCCGGTGGTGGTGCGCTCCACCGAGGAGATGCTGAAGCTCGTCCCGAACGAGCTGCGCGAGGCATCGCTCGCGCTCGGTGTCCCGAAGTGGCGCACGATCCTCAAGGTGGTCCTGCCGACCTCGATCGGCGGCATCACGACCGGTGTGATGCTGGCGGTGGCCCGTATCGCCGGTGAGACGGCCCCCGTGCTGCTCCTGGTCTGGGGCAACCCGCTGATCAACACCAACCCGTTCGAAGGCCCGCAGGCCTCGCTGCCGCTGTACATCTACCAGCAGTACGCGAACAGCGCCGGCTCCCCCGCGGCCTACGACCGGGCGTGGGCGGCGGCCCTCACCCTCATCATCCTGATCATGGTTCTCAACCTGGTGGCCCGCGGTATCGCCCGCTGGAAGGCCCCCAAGACGGGCCGCTGACGCGGCCATGAGGCTCCCCACGGAGCCGCTCAGCGACCTCTCGCAAGACCTTCCGAAAGAAGCAGTGATTGACATGGCCAAGCGAATCGACGTCGGCGGGCTGACCGCCTACTACGGATCCCACAAGGCGATCGAAGACATCTCGATGACGGTCGAGCCCCGCTCGGTGACGGCCTTCATCGGCCCCTCCGGCTGCGGCAAGTCGACCTTCCTGCGGACCCTGAACCGTATGCACGAGGTCACCCCCGGCGGCCGCGTCGAGGGCAAGGTCATGCTGGACGGCGAGGACCTGTACGCCTCCGCCGTGGACCCGGTGAACGTGCGCCGCACGATCGGCATGGTCTTCCAGCGCCCGAACCCCTTCCCCACCATGTCGATCTTCGACAACGTGGCGGCCGGCCTGCGCCTGAACGGCAACTACAAGAAGGCCGAGCTGGCCGACGTGGTGGAGAAGTCCCTGCGCGGCGCCAACCTCTGGAACGAGGTCAAGGACCGCCTGAACAAGCCGGGCTCCGGCCTCTCCGGCGGTCAGCAGCAGCGCCTCTGCATCGCCCGCGCCATCGCGGTGGAGCCGCAGGTCCTGCTCATGGACGAGCCCTGCTCGGCCCTCGACCCGATCTCGACCCTCGCGATCGAGGACCTGATCGGTGAGCTCAAGGAGCGGTTCACGATCGTCATCGTGACGCACAACATGCAGCAGGCGGCCCGTGTCTCGGACCGCACCGCGTTCTTCAACCTCTCGGCGGTCGGCCAGCCCGGCCGGCTCATCGAGATCGACGACACGGAGCGCATCTTCTCCAACCCGTCGGTCCAGGCCACGGAGGACTACATCTCCGGCCGCTTCGGCTAGGCCTGCCCCTGATCTGCTGTGCGGTGCTGCATGGCGGTGCCACCGCACGGCCCGGACCCGCCCCCGAGTTCGCTCGGGGGCGGGTTCTCTTCTTGTACGTACGGGGCGCCGCATTCCCGTGGCCACTGATACCAAACTTGGTATCATCTCCGTATGGCATGGACTATGCGACTGCCCGAGGCAGAAGAGACCGCGCTCGCGCAACAGGCCGCGACCGAGGGGCGCTCGAAGCAGGACATCACCCGCGACGCCGTACGCCTCTACCTGATGCGCCACCGCAAGTGGGAGGAGCCGATGGACCTGCCGTCGTTCGACCTGGGCGGAGATCCCGTCACCCGTGACGAGATCCGCAAGGCAGTGACGCAAGGGGTCGCGGAGCGCCAGGCACGCAACGCATGATCGTCATCGCCGACACCTCCGGCGTCCTGTCCCTGTTCGATCACACCGGCAAGGACTACGAAGCCTCTCGCCGCGCGGCCAATGCCGCGAGCCTGCTGGTCATCAGCCCGCTCGCACTGACCGAGATCCACCAGGTCGCCGTCAGCCGCGCCGGGCACAAGACGGCCGACGCGATCGTGAACGCGATCACCCGACAGGTGGCGGGGCTGCGCATGGCCCTCGCCGACACCACCCCTGGTCTCCTGGACACCGCCCTGAACGTACGCGCCCGATACCAGGATCTGCGCCTGGATCTGGTGGACTCGGTGAACGTGGCCTTGGCAGAGGAGTACGACACCGACGCGATCCTCACCCTCGACCGGCGAGACTTCCGCGTCCTGCGCCCGCTGACGAACCACGCGGCGTTCCGTCTGCTGCCGGACGACCTGTAGCGCGGGCCCCGGCGGCACACGAACGGGGCCGGCCCCTCCGCAGAAGGACCGGCCCCGTGGCCGTACGAGAAAAGCGAGGCGTTACAGGAACGCCAGGTTCACCAGCCAGAAGCTCAGCGCGGCGACCAGCGCCGCGGCCGGCATGGTGATGAACCAGCCCAGGATGATGTTCTTGGCGACACCCCAGCGGACCGCGTTGACCCGCTTCGTCGCCCCCACACCCATGATCGCGGACGTGATCACATGCGTGGTCGAGATCGGCGCGTGGAAGATGAACGCGGTCGTGAACATGATGCCCGCGCCCGTCGTCTCGGCCGCGAACCCCTGCGGCGGATCCAGCTCGATGATCTTGCGGCCGAGCGTCCGCATGATGCGCCAGCCACCCGCGTACGTACCGAGCGACAGCATCACCGCACAGGAGACCTTCACCCAGATGGGGATCGGGTCGCCGGGGGCCTCGACATCGGCGATGACCAGGGCCATCACCACGATGCCCATGGTCTTCTGCGCATCCTGCAGACCGTGCCCGAGCGCCATGCCGGCCGCGGACACCGTCTGCGCGATACGGAAGCCGCGCTTGGCCTTGTGCGGGTTGGACTTACGGAACATCCACATGATCGCGACCATCACCAGATAGCCCGCGATCAGACCGACGACCGGCGAGATGAACATCGGGATGACGATCTTCTCGATCACACCGGACCAGATGACCCCGATCCCGCCCGCGAGCGCCGCGCCCACCAGGCCGCCGAACAGGGCGTGCGAGGACGACGAGGGCAGCCCGAAGTACCAGGTGATGAGGTTCCAGACGATCGCGCCGACCAGGCCGGCGAACAGGATCCACATGCCCCTGTTGCCGTGCGGCGTCTCGATGATGCCCTCGGAGACGGTCTTCGCGATCCCGCTGCCCAGGAAGGCACCCGCGAGGTTCATCACCGCGGCCATCGCGAGCGCCGCACGAGGCGTCAGCGCACGCGTGGAGACCGATGTGGCGATGGCGTTCGCGGAGTCGTGAAAGCCGTTCGTATACGTGAAGAAGAGGGCGACACCGATGGTGACGACCAGAGCGAAGGTGTCCACGAAGCCTCAGGACTCCTTGACCGCGATGGTCTCCACGGTGTTGGCGACGTGCTCGAACGCGTCGGCCGCCTCCTCGAGCACATCGACGATCTGCTTGAGCTTGAGCACCTCGATGGCGTCGTACTTGCCGTTGAAGAGGTGGGCGAGGAGCTTGCGGTGGATCTGGTCGGCCTGGTTCTCCAGACGGTTGACCTCGATCCAGTACTCCGTGAGGTTGTCCATGGTCCGCAGGTGCGGCATGGCCTCGGCGGTCAGCTCGGCGGCGCGGGCGAGCACCTCGATCTGCTGCTCGACGCCCTTGGGCAGCTCTTCGACGTTGTAGAGGACGACGAGGTCGACGGCCTCTTCCATGAAGTCCATGATGTCGTCGAGGCAGGACGCGAGGTTGTAGATGTCCTCGCGGTCGAAGGGCGTGATGAAGGAGGAGTTCAGCTGGTGGAAGATCGCATGCGTGGCGTCGTCTCCCGCGTGCTCCGCGGCCCGCATACGCTCTGCGATCTCGGCCCGGGCGGAGGAATCCGCCCCGAGCAGTTCCATGAGGAGCTTCGAGCCCGTCACGATGTTGTCCGCGGAAGCCGCGAACATGTCGTAGAAGCTCGTCTCCCTGGGGGTCAGACGAAAACGCACGTGGGGTCCTCGGGGTGCTTCGGATTCGGTGAGGCTGATGCTAGGCGCATCAACCGGCCACGGCTAACCGGCCGCTCCCCAGTGTCGCCCATCGGGCACAGTGATCAGCACTGGCCCTCCCATGAGGGGGGCCCTGCCGTGGGAGGGGCCCCGGCAAGAGCTCTGGCCGATACGGGCGTGTCGGGTACCATATACCCACCAGGGGTATAGCGATGAGGAGGACGGGATGACCACCACCGAGGCCGGCGCCACCACGCCGGAGTCCGCACCCGTGGTGACGGACCACGATCGCGGGGTCCACGGCTACCACAAGCAGAAGGACGAGCACCTCAAGCGGCTGCGCCGGATCGAGGGCCAGATCCGCGGTCTGCAGCGCCTCGTCGACGAGGACGTCTACTGCATCGACATACTCACGCAGGTCTCGGCCTCCACCAAGGCCCTCCAGTCCTTCGCCCTGCAGCTCCTGGAGGAGCATCTGCGCCACTGCGTCGCCGACGCCGCGCTCAAGGGCGGCGAGGAGATCGACGCGAAGGTCGAAGAGGCGACGAAGGCGATCGCGCGGCTGCTGCGGACGTGAGGCATGCGCGAGGCCTGCCACGGCCTCGCCGCCTGCCGGCTATCCCTCCCCCTCGCCCTCCCCGAGAACCCCCAGCACCTCGTCGATCCGGTCCGCGCTGAGCCGCTCCTCGTCCGCGGTGGACGCCGCGATGATGAGGTCGCCGCACAGCTCGATCTCGGCGAGGGCGACGTGGTCCTGAACCGCTCCCCTGCCCTGGGCCGGAGCCACGTACATCACCTCTTTCCGCCATCGGCGGTCGCACGTCTTCGAAAAGATCCCAGCGTCGGCCGCCCGGGCTCCGAATCCTCCGCGCGCGCCGCGCAGAGCCTCCGCACGCCCGAGTCCCGACTTCCTAGAGTAGGGAGCCGTCTACGGAACGCGCATGGCACGTACGGACCATTTCGGGATACGAAATCGGGTCCCGCAGGGGTGAGTTCAGGCCGGGCTGGGACGAGTTCCGGCCGCACGAGCGGGTGTTCGGGCCGCGGAGGGGACAGTTCAGGCCGCCGACCGCCGGGAACCGGCCAGGGCACTCAGGGGGTCAGCCCTGCGCGATCTTGCCCGCGTAGATGTCGCCGGGCTCGGGCAGCTTCGCCGCCGCTTTCGTGCCGAACGCGTCCAGCCAGGTCGTCGACATCACGGCGACCGGCTTCCCCGCCCCCGTACCGGCGCCCGAACTGCCGCCCTGGGTCTGCCCGTTGGCGAAGCTGAACTCGTGGCGGATCTTGCGCAGCCGCCCCTCGTCGTCGACATACGCGTCGAACGGCACGGTGTCCTTGCTGAACCCTTTCACCGCCGCCCGGAGCACCGCCCTGTTCTCCTCGGGCGCCAGTTCCGCGGCGCGCCCCAGATCGGCCAAACCGCGGTAATGCCGCACCTCGACGCCGTTGACCTCGGTGGTCCCCACGTACTCCACCGAGCGTGCGCCGCGCAGGAGTTCGGCGGCGGTGAGCGGGTCGGTGGCACCGCCGGTGACGAGGTTGCCGTCGGAGAGCGTCGCGGTGTCGATACGGACCCACTTGTCGTCCGGGACGCCGGCGCCGCGGTTCTTCATGTAGAGCGCCCCGGGCGCGAGCATCTCGGTGATCGGGGCCTGCGGCTCGGCGCCCGACGGGTCCTGCGGCAGCTGCACGCGCAGCTCGCCGACCCTGCGGACGAAGTCGTACGTGCCGGAGCCGCGGATCGTGACCCGGGTGCCGCCGGAGGCCATCTCCATCGAGGTACGGGCCCGGGCGGTGCGGGCCTCGACCAGACCGTCGGCCGCGTGGCGCAGGATCTCCTGCGGATCGCCGCCCGCGTCGTCGGCGGCCGCGCCGCCCGGGGAGCACCCTGCCGTGGCCAGGACCAGCGAGGCCAGGCCTGCCCCCACAGGAGCGGCCAGGAAGCGGCGGCTCCTGCCGCCCCGACGCCCCTCGCGCTGCTGCACCACCATCGCCTGCCTACCCCCAACACTGGCCGTCCGTACGCGGGCCCCCTTGTGTTCCGCTTAACGACCGGCCCCTGTCCCCGTCACGGGCCTGGCACGGGGTGAGGGCGGTTACGGTTGAATCGTGCATCAAAAGCCTCCACCCCCTGGCGAGCCCGACCCGACCGCGGTGCACCACACCAGCACGGTCGAGCAGGGCAAGTTCTGTCTCGCGCACTGCACCTGCGGCTGGCGCGGCCCGGCCCGCAGGGCGCGGTCCAAGGCGAGATCGGACGCCCTGGAGCACGCGAACGCCTGAGGCACCGACTCGCGTACGCCCCATGCCCGTTGGGGTACATCACGTCCATGGAGTACATGGACCGGCGTACGGCCCTCATCGGCGGGGCGTCCCTGGCGCTCGCGGCGACGGCGACCGCGTGCAGCGGACCGGAGGGCGGCTCCGAAGCGCCCGCGACCTCACCGTCCGCGCCGCCGACCGGCGGAAAGCAGACCGGCGGGAAGCCGACCGGTGCCCCTCCCTCCGGTGCCGGCTGGTCCGCCCTCGCCTCGGACCTCGACGGCGAGCTGATCCGCCCCTCGGACGCGGACTGGGACACGGCACGTCAGCTCTACAACACCCGGTTCGACGGCCTGAAGCCCGCCGCTGTCGCGTATGTCGCGGGCGCCGAGGACATACGGGCGGCGCTCGCCTTCGCCCGCCGCACCGGCACCCCGGTCGCGGTGCGTGGCGGCGGCCATTCGTACGCGGGCTGGTCCTCGGGCGACGGCCGTCTGATCCTCGATGTCTCACGGCTCTCCGCGATACGGGCGAGCGCGGGCAGCGCCGCCGTCGGGGCCGGAGCGCGGCTGATCGACGTCTACCGCGCGCTGGCCGCCAAGGGGGCGACGGTGCCCGCCGGTTCGTGCCCGAGCGTCGGCATCGCGGGCCTCGCGCTCGGCGGCGGACACGGGGTGACCTCGCGGGCGTACGGGCTGACCTGCGACAGCCTGACCTCGGCCACGCTCGTGACCGCGGACGGCGAGGAACGGGTGTGCTCCGGCGAGGAGAACACCGACCTCTTCTGGGCGCTGCGGGGCGCGGGCGCAGGCCAGTTCGGCGTCGTCACCGAACTCCGCTTCCGTACGCATCCCGCGCCGCAGGCCGTGACCTGCTTCCTGCGCTGGCCCGGTGAGCGGGCCGGGGACGTGGTGCGCGCATGGCAGCAGTGGGGCCCGGAGCAGCCGGACGAGATCTGGTCGGCATGCGATGTCGGCGTCGAGGCGGGCAGCCCCGCCCATGTCCAGGTGGTCGCCTACTCGCTCGGCACGTACGGCGAACTCCAGAACGCCGTCGACCGCCTCGCCGACGCGGTCGGCTCTCCCGCCTCCACGGTCTCGCTGCAGCGCAGGTCGTACGTGGAGGCGATGGAGGTCTCCGCGGGATGCGCGGGGTTCGGCTCCGACGCACAGTGCCATCTGCCCGGCGAGCTGCCGGGGCGTGCGCCCGAAGGTGCGCTGCGCCGCGACACGTACGCGGCCCGCTCGGACTTCCTGTCGCGCGCGCTGCCGCCGCAGGGCATCGCGGCCCTGGCCGGCTCGGTGTCCCGGGCACGCGGCCTGCGCGCGGCGACGATCGCGCTGACGGCGCTCGGCGGAGCGGTGAACCGCGTCGACCCGACGGCCACGGCCTTCGTCCACCGCGGGCAGCGGATGCTCGTCCAGTACATCGCGTCCTGGCGGGTGGGCGGTTCGGCCTCCCCGGCCAAGTCCTGGCTGGACACCACACAGAAGTCCCTGCGCCCGTTCACCTCGGGCTGGGCCTACCAGAACTACACGGACCCCACCCTGAAGAACTGGCGCGAGGCGTACTACGGCCCGGCGGCCGACCGCCTCACCCGCCTGAAGCACGAGTGGGACCCGGACAGGGTGTTCACGTTTCCGCAGGCGCTGTGACATTTCAGCCCCATCCAGCCCCTGCGGCGCTTGAGCAGATCCGAGCGAAGCTCGGATGCGGGGGTGCAGGGGGAGAAGCCCCCGTGGGTCCCACCCACCCTGGGGGCTCCATACATGGGGGTCCGGGGGCGCAGCCCTCGGTTTCGGGAAGGGGCGGGTAGGGGAAACCAGCCCGCCGCAGGCGCCACCCACCCGCACCCGACGACGAGACCGAGACCTCGGACGGCCCAACCCACCCCCCGGACGGCCCACTTCGACACACCCTCCGCTGGCCCACCACACCCCCCGGGGTTGACCTGGAGACACCGGTCCCCACCGCAACCCGAGGGCAGGCCCACACATGACAAGAAGGACCCGTACCCGAATAGCCCCACTCGGCTCCATCGCCGCCGCCGCAATCCTCCTCGCAGCCGGCGCCACCCCCGCAGCCGCCGCCTCCGGCACCGGAGAGTTCGCCGCCGCCCACCCCGAGGCCGGCCCGCTGGCCCTCGCCTCCGCCGCGGTCGCCGCCGTGGCCGGCGGCTACGGTCTCAAGCTGATGCGCCGGCGCCACGCACACGAGGCCCAGCCACCCGCACCCCAGCCGGAACCAGCCGACACCGGAGCCCAGATCGCGGCCCAGGAAGGCCAGTTGACGGCCCAGCCCGCCAACTCGGCGAGCTGACAGGCCAAGGGCCGAGCCCGGCAACTCGGCGAGCTGACAAGCCAGAGGCCGAGCCCGAACCGTCAGGCCGCCAAGTCGCTCCGCCCCGACCCCGCGACATCGTCCGCCACTCGCGGCTCCGGCAGCTCCACAGCGCTGTGGGGCGCCGCCGCCCGACGGGCCCGTACGAGAAGACCGGCCCGCCGCGAGCGGCCGATCGATGTCACGAGCGGGGTCAGCAGGGCCATCGCCAAAGGCGCGAGCAACAGCGTCGTCGCCGTGCCGAGCGCGAAGCCGCCCACGACATCCGTCGGATAGTGCACACCCATGAAGATCCGGCAGAAGCCTTCGACGAGCGCGAGGCCGATGCCGATCAGGCCGAACGTGCGGTTGGCGACGAAGAGTCCGACGCCGAGCGCCATCGCGAGCGTGGCGTGGTCGCTCACGAACGAGAAGTCGCTCTTGCCGTGCACGAGCAGCTCCAGGCCCTGATGGTCGACGAAGGGCCGGGGCCGCTCGACGAATCCCCTTATGGGGATGTTGACCAGGACCGCGATGCCCGCGGCGAGCGGTGCCCAGACGAGACCGGCCACCGAGACCTCGGGGTCGGGGCGGCGCCTGACCGAGGTCCAGCACCACAGCACGAGGACGACAAGGGCGACGAGCAGTCCGTACTCGCCGACGAAGCCGATCGCACGGTCGAGCCACTCGGGGGTCGACTTGGTGAGCCCGTTGATGTCGTACAGCAGGTCGACGTCGAGGTTCGCGCCGTCGACGGCGAGCTCCGGTCCGGCCATGGCGCCTCGGCCCCTTGTCTCTCAGGAGGCGCGCGTGCGAGCGCGCCCGTGCTGTTCTCAACCCCCGTGCTTCAGAGCTTGGTCAGTGCGTCTGCTGCCTGGTGCTGTCCGGTGTCATGAACCAGTCTTGCGGTACGTCGCCAGAAGAACGTTCACTTCCCCTGATTACGTTCCACTCTCCACCGAAAGATCACTCGGACGTTATCGAAGAGTGACTCATCGTTGCAGCTCAGAGGGCCGCTCCGCCGTCGGGTTTCGGCCAGATCACGCGTCCGCGCCCGCCTCCGCAATGCCCTTGCGCGCCTCGTCGAGCGCCTGCGCCCCGTCCTGCGTGACCCGGGTCGCGCCGAAGTAGTCGGGGGTGTCCACCGGAGCGAAACGGATCACCGCCCCGGGCCGTGGCGCGTCGATCATGTAGCCGCCGCCGACATAGATGCCGACATGTCTGATGGCCCGTGAGTTGGTGAGGTCGTCCGAGAAGAACACCAGGTCACCGGGGAGGAGTTCACTCCGCTTGGGGTGCGGTCCCGCGTTGTACTGGTCGTTGGCCACACGCGGCAGCGTCACGCCGACCGTCTCGTACGCGGCCTTCGTCAGACCCGAGCAGTCGAAGCGTCCGCCGTCCTCCGCCGTGCCGTCGCCGCCCCACAGATACTCCGTGCCGAGCTGCTCCTGCGCGAACGAGATCGCGCCGGCCGCCTGCCGGGAGGGGCTGACTCGGCCAACAGGGCGCGCGAAGCTCTTCTCCAGGGTCGTGATGGTCTTCACATAGTTCTGGGTCTCGCGATACGGGGGTACGCCGCCGTACTTGATGACCGCGTACGCCCCCGCGTTGTACGCCGCCAGCATGTTGTGCGTCGGATTGCCCGGGGCGTCCTTCACATAGCCGGCGAGCTTGCAGTCGTACGAGGCGGCCGAGGGGATCGCGTCATTGGGGTCCCAGACATCGCGGTCGCCGTCCCCGTCACCGTCGAGGCCGTGCGCCGCCCAGGTGCCGGGAATGAACTGCGCTATGCCCTGCGCCGCGGCGGGGCTCTGCGCCTTCGGGTTCCACCCGCTCTCCTGGTACAACTGCGCGGCGAGCAGCGCCGGATTGATGGCCGGGCAGAGATTGCCCCACTTCTGTACGAGCGGCTGGTACGCGGCCGGGACGGCGCCCTTGGCGAGGCCCACGGCTCCCTTGCCCACCCCGTTGACCAGATTGCCCGCGACCATGAAGGTGCCGACAACGAGCAGCAGCACGAAGGCGAGCCCGCCGCCCGCGAAGGCGGCCGTGACCAGCCAGGCCTTACGCATCGTCCACCGCCCTTCACTCGCAGGAAGTCCGCCGCGCCCAAGTGTATGGGCGGGCGGACTTCTGGTCCGGGACCTGTGGACAACTGCTCGGAAGCCTTGTGGAGAACCGTCGCGAATCAGCCAACTCCCCAGGTGAGGCGGCCGATTCAGGCCGCCACGGCCACTGCGTCCACGGCCGGGGTCCGCAGCCGGCGCCACGCCGTCCCCATGCTCGTGCCGACCGTCACCGCGGTCGCGATGCCGGCCACGGCGAGCCAGATCCCGAGGCCCTGTCCGGGCAGCACCTGGTCGGTCCGTACGGAGGTGAAGGCAAGCACCCCCGCGAAGCCGGTGAGCGAACCGAGGGCGACCCCGGTCACCGTCAGGACGGCGCTCTCGGCGCCGACCATCGCGAGCACCTGCTGGGGAGTGGCACCGGCGAGGCGCTGCTGTCCGAACTCCCGTACGCGATAGGAGGTCGCCGCGTACAGGGTGTTGATCAGCATGATGCAGCAGAAGGCCACGATGATCCCGACGACCGCGTAGTTGAGCGTCTCCAGGGTCTTGGCATCGGCGTCCTTGACCAGGCCGGAGGCCTTGACCGCGTCGTTCTCGACGCCCTGCATGTACAGGGTGGCGACGGCCATGCCGGTGAAGAGGATCAACGGCATGAGGACATTGGACAGTTGGGCGGCCCGCTGCCGCATGTTGCGCACGGTCAGATAGCCGCCGGCGCCCGCGAGCGCGGTGACCGGACCTTCCAGGACGCTCAGCACGCCCGGCAGGATCCGTGTCGACAGGAGCGCGCACCCCACCGACAGGAGGATCGCCCCGTACGCGGGCGGCGCCATCATGATCTCGGCATCCGAGTCCAGGAGGAACGTCGCCGACAGGCTGAGGGCACCGGCCACCAGCGCCGCGCAGGCGAAGAAGTTCCGTGCCCTGCCGGGCCGCTTGCCGTTCGCCCGGCCCGCACGCCGTACGGCGAGGAACGCGGCGCCCACGGCGGCGAGCAGCGTGATGTCGAACCCGGTGGCGAAGGCGATCGCCCCGAAGGAGTGCTCGACCGACCCGGCCACCTGGCCGCTGTCCTGGAACACGTCGAGCAGCAGCTGTCCGCCGAACATCGCGGGCACCACCGCAAGCGAGGCACCGAGCAGCGCGACCACGAAGGCCTCGCCGACGATCATCCGCTTGATCTGCGCGGGTGTCGCCCCGGAGGTACGGAGCAGCTGGATCTCCTCGCTCCGCTGCCGTACGGCGACGGTGAGCGTGGAGGCGACGGCGAAGAAGACCAGCAGGCTTCCGTAACCGCCCACGACGCTCGCGGCGACCGTCAGCGTCTCCGCGCTGCGGTCGTCGACGCCCGGGCCCGCGGCCGTGTCGTGCATCGAGTTGAACGTCATGATGATCAGCGCGCCCAGGAAGGACGAGAACAGCGTGGCGGTGAACCGGCCCGGACGCTGCCGGATGGACCGCATGGCCAGTGCGAACATGACGGTCACACCCCCAACGGGCTTGCGTGGTCGGACCCGTTGAGCTCGTCACCGAGGTGCGCGAGGCGCTCGGCGACCGCGTCGACCGTGGGCCGTTCCATGTGGCCCGCGATCCGCCCGTCCGCCAGGAAGACCACCGAGTCGGCGTACGAGGCGGCCACCGGGTCATGGGTCACCATGACGACCGTCCGGCCGTGCACCCGTACCGCCTCCTGGAGCAGCCGCAGCACATCGCGCGCACTGCGGATGTCGAGCGCGCCGGTCGGCTCGTCGGCGAAGACCACCGTCGGCTCGGTGACCAGGGCCCGCGCGATGGCGACGCGCTGGCGCTGACCGCCGGAGAGCTCGTCGGGCCGGTGCCTGAGGCGTCCGCCGAGGCCGACCTGCTCCAGGACGGCGCGTGCCTTGGCCTTGTCGATCCGGCGGCCCGCGAGCTTCAGCGGAAGGATGGTGTTCTGCGCGACGGTCAGGGTCGGCAGCAGGTTGTACTGCTGGAACACGAACCCGATCCGCCGCCGCCGGAACTTCGTGAGCTGGGCCTCGCTGCCCTGGCTCATCTCCTCGCCCGCCACCATCACGATCCCGCTGTCGGGCCGTTCGAGCCCGGCCGCGCACTGCAGGAGCGTGGTCTTCCCGGACCCTGACGGGCCCATCACCGCGGTGAACGTACCGCGTGCGAGGGACAGGCTCACGCCGTCCAGCGCCCGTACGGCGCTCTCGCCCTCTCCGTAGCTCTTGCTGACCTTGACGAGCCGCAGGGCTTCGTCGGTCTGCCGCCCGGAGACGCCCGCCCTGTCCCTCTTGTTCCCCAACATCTCGGCCTCTTTGTGATGGTTTGGAGTGGTTTCCCTTGCCGTACTTCGAAGGTAGGGATCAGGGCTCGGCGGCACATTGGGCGTGGGGCCCGGAGCGGGGTGGTGGTGGGTACACCCCAGGCGGTGCGGCTGACCCGCCGACCACCTTCGAAGTTGGGCCGTTTGCTGTCGTGGCGCCCCGCTTGGCGCATCTGACGATGCGTCACGCACCTGCACCAATCAGCGTATGAACGCGAGGAACTTCCGTCGGTACGAGGCGGCATGAGTCGGCACGAAAGGCAGCAGATGGAACTGAGGCGCGCTTGGCTGGTCGCGATGACAGGGGTCATCGGAGCGTCGGTGGCCTGGGCGGGCACCCTCCCCGCGGCTGCGGCCACCGGCCGTACGGCCGCGGGTGAGGCCTGCGCGGTGGCCACGGGCCCGTATCAGAAGCAGGTGGAGAAGCTGCTCAAGCTGCGGGTGGACGGCAGCCAGTCACCGCAGGACTGCCGGGTGGTCCAGGCGTTCCAGCGGCGCGAGGGCATCAAGCCCGCCAACGGTTACGCGAGCCGCGCCACGCTCCACATGCTGACGGTGGCCGCGGCCCGCAAGAACCCGAACGCGGGCGGGCGCTGCCCGGTCCGAAACCGGCGGGTGGCGTGCGTGGACCTGACGCGGCAGCTGATGTGGGTGCAGCAGGGCCGCAAGGTGGTCTACGCGACCGTGCCGATCCGCAGCGGCCGCCCGGGACTGGAGACCCGCAACGGCTGGCACTCCGTGTTCCGCAAAAAGCGGCACGACATCTCGACCCTGTACGACAACGCCCCGATGCCGCACTCCCAGTACTTCTCGCGCGGTCAGGCCATCCACGGTTCGCTGAGCAATCTGTTCAGCGGGCCCGGCTCGGCGGGCTGTGTGAACCTGCGGCCCGGGGACGCGGCGCGACTGTACAAGGTGCTGCAGATCGGTGACGCGGTGGTCGTCTTCGGCCGCAAGCCGCGCTGAGCACGGGGCGTGACCTACGCACCGTGGGGGCGCGACCGGATCGGTCGCGCCCCCACGGACTCACTGCTCGACCAGCTTGTCTACCGCGTCACTTCTTGCCGTACTTCGGCGGGCAGTACGTGCGGTACATCTTGGACGGCTTCGAGGTGACGCCGTCCTTCGTGATCGTCGCCGTCAGCTCGGTGCACGGCGGCAGGGGCTTCTTGGGGGAGCACGACCACGTGCCGTCCGCCTTGACGGTCGCCGTGCAGACGACGTTGCCGTCCTGGTCGCGGACGGTCACCTGGGCGGGCACCTTGACCTTGGCCACGCCCGTGACCGGCTCCTTCTCCTCCGCCTCGGTGATCACCGGCGGGCTGACACACGGCTGCCCGACATCCACCGTGTAGCTGCCGACCTCCGAGGTGACGCCGCCCTTGGTCTGCGTGGCGGTGAACTCGTTCGGCCCGCACGGCATGAGCTTGCTGGGCGTGCAGGACCAGCTGCCGTCGGGGTTGACGGTGGCCGTGCAGACGGTGTTGCCGTCCTTGTCCTTCACCGTGACCACGGCGCCGGGCTCACCCTCGCCCTCGAGGTCACCGGTGACCGGGCCCGTGATGGTCGGGGGCTCGAGCAGGCGCCACTGGAGCTTGACGGAGCCGTTGCCGCCGTCCTTCGTGTTGGTGCCCGCCGTGCCGCCACCGCCCTGCGTGGTGGTGCCGGTGACCTGGCGGCTGCTGTTGAGGTAGCCGGAACCGCCGCCGCCACCGCCGTCACCGAAACGGCTGGTAGCACTGGAGCAGGCGCCGCCGCCGCCGCCGAACCAGCCGCCGCCACCGCCGCCGCCGGCGTCCGGCGTCCCGGTGGTGTTGTTCATCGAGCCGCCACTGCCGCCTTGCAGGCGTACGCCCTCTAGGGGGAGAGCCGTGCAGCCGCTTCCCGCGCCCGCAGCGCCTCCGGCGGACTCGGTGCCTCCACCGCCCACGGCGGGAATGGTCGCGCCCGCACCTGTCGTACCGCCACCGGCGCCTGCGGCCGCCCCGGGCTGGCTGGTGCCGCCGCCCGCGCCGCCACCACCACCGGCGATCGCCAGCTGGGTGGTGCCGAGGGCGATCCCGCTGCGGCCGCCGCCGCCACCACCGGCGCGCCCGGAGTTGCCGCCGTGCCCACCGCCTCCGAAGCCGCCGCGGCGTCCGTTGTCCCCGGACTTGCCGCCGCCGCCGACCACCACGGTGAGCTGCTGTCCCGGCTGTACGGGCATGGTCGCCGTGGTCACACCGCCGGCGCCGGCCTGCTGGCTGCCGCCGGCGGGGGGCAGCTCGAAGCTGCCACCGCCGCCGGCGCCCTTCAGCTCGGCCTTGAGCTCGATGGCCCGGTCCGGGACGGTGAAGGTCTGGTTGGCACCGGTGTAGGCGAAGGTCACACAGCCTGTGTACGGGGCGGTAGGCGTACAGGCCGCCCTCCCGCGCGTCGCGTCCGTACCCTGTCCGGAGCCAGGGGCAGCCGCTGCCGGCTCGCTCCCCATCGCCAAGAAGGCGGCCGCCGCCATGGCGACCAGTGCGGACGTGCTTCTGACAGCACGCATCTATGGATCTCCTCGATACTCGGGGGTGTGAAGAGGCGCCCGCTCTGTTGACGATCGGACACTCAAGCCACGCGTACACCCGCGCCGCTGCGGAGACCGGCAGCCGCTTCCCGTATTGCATCCGGTGGGCGAGTAACTTCGCTCCCCCGTGCAATGACGGGGTACCGCCTGCTCGGCGGGAGGTCACCCGGGGATCAGCGCTCCCCGCTCCACCAGCCGGGCCACCTCCGGGAGCGCCGCGAGGACGAGCCGGCTGCGGTCCGTGCCCTCCGCCTCCGCGAGCCGGGTCAGCTGGTCGCCCAGCGTCTCGTCGGGGCGACCGCTGCCGCCGATCAGGGCGACGCCGAGCGGTGTGGTGCGCTCGTTCCAGTTGAGGCCGTCCGAGGGGATCTTCAGGAGCTGCTGGTTGAGGTGCCAGCCGCCCGGCCCGGCGGGCGAGTCGGAGCGCAGCCCCGCCTCCTGCCACAGGCGCACGCCCGGGCCCGGGCGGAAGCGGGAGGTCAGCGGGTCGTGGTCGCGCAGCCAGTCCTGCCGCGTGAACCATTCGGCCACCTGGCCACCGGTCAGCTCCGCCGCCTCCGGCGACAGTTCCTCGATCCGTACGACGGGGTCGCGGCGCTCCGTGCGGCGCAGCACCACCGTCCCCGTGCCGACCCCCGTGATCTTCCGGTCCTCGAACCACCGCAGCCAGGTCTCACGCTGCCCCAAGTGCTCCTCGCCACCGCTCTGTTCGAGCCAGTGGTCCACGTAGGCCCGGGCGTCCGTGACGCCCCGCTGCACGACCCACGCGTCCATCCCGGACCCCTCGGGAATCCAGTGCGCGACGCGCTCGCGCCAGTCCTCGCCCGCGACATGGGCCCAGTTGGCGCGGAACTGCAGATGGCCGCCCTCGGTCAGCAACTCCGGTGCCGCACCGGCCAGTTCGGCGCACACGCCGTCGCCCGGACGGCCCGAGTCGCGGTACACGCAGTGCACCGTGCCGGGTCCGACGGCGTACGGCGGGTTGGAGACCACCAGGTCGAAGCGGCGCCCGGCCACCGCCTGGGCCATATCGCCTTCGAGCACTTCCCAGTCGAGCGCGTTCAGCGCGGCCGTCGTCGCGGCGAAACGTGCCGCCCGGTGCGAGAGGTCGGTCGCGACCACCGAAGCCGCCTGGTCCGACAGATGCAGGGCCTGCACCCCGCATCCGGTCCCCAGGTCCAGCGCCGTCTCCACCTGGTGGCCGAGCGTGGCCCGCCGCAGCAGCGTCGCCGTCGGTCCGATGGGCAGCACCCGGTCGGCCCGCCGGTCGTGCGGCTCGGGCCGCAGGAACAGCGGGAAGTCCGACACCGCCCACCACTTCTCGTACGGATGGAGATAGACGGCCGCCCGCACCAGGCCCTCGCCCGCCGGTTCGAGCAGCGACACGACGGCCTCCTCGACCTGGACGATCGGGACACTGCGGCCGCACATGAACAACCGGATCAGCACGCCCAACGGATCGGTTTCACCGAGGAGTTGGAGCGCGGGCTCCGGGTCGTAGCGATTGAGCGCCTGGGCGGCCTCGAGTCCGATCCGCGTGACGATCCCGTCCCGCGTGTAGCCGTACTGCAGCAGTACATCGCGCAGTGCCGCGTTGGCCTGAGGCGTGAGCAATGGCTCTGTGCTGGTCGTCATATGAGGGTATTCGGCGGGCAATCCACGCGTCTTGACCCTTACTCCATGCGGTTAATGCCATTGAGCGAACGGACTGAACTGACCTTGCCGTACGGCGAGTTGAGATCAACAGCCCGAATCGTCCTGCTATGGAGTCCTCATGGAATCCAGCACCACCACCCCGACCCGCCGCCTGCGCGCGGGCCTCGCAGGCGGACTGATCTGCGTCGGCTCGGCTCTCACGATGCCGTACGCGATGGCCGCAGGCCCCTCCGACCGCGAAGTCGTCGCCCCGGCGGATCCGGCCATCACGGCACCGTCAGCCGCGCACCCCGCGTCCCACGAACCGAACGCGGGCTTCGGCCCTCTGGGAGCGGCACTCTGACCGACCCCGCGGCACGGCGCCCGCGTCATCCACAGGCTGTGGACGACGCGGGCGCTTCTGCTGGGGCGGCCGGTTCGTCGCAAACCTTCACAGTTAGCCCTTGCAACGACGCTCGGGTGATCCATAGGGTCTTGGCGACCTGGTCGTCTGCAGCGGCAGTGACCCGACGGGGGATTCAGGATGGCATGGGAAGAATGGGAGCAGCTGAAGGCTGATGCCGCGGGGCGGCAGCAGACGCAGATGCAACTGAACCAGCTGCCGGCCGAAGGCGGCGGTGGCGGCGGCAAGGACCTCGTCGTACGGGACAACGAGCTCGGCAAGCTGGGCAACATGGCCTACGACCTGCGCGAGCGCTTCCGCGTGGACAGCGACCTGGCCCGCCCGAGCACCTTCGACGCCTCGATCGAGCTCTTCAACGACGGCCTCGACACGGGATCGGCCCTCACTGAGCTGCACGACGCCTGGAACAGCAAGACCCAGACCCTCAAGGAAGCCTGCGCCCACATCTCCAACGGCCTCGACTTCGCGCGCTCGCAGCACGCGAAGGACGACGTCGACATCGAGACCGCGATCAAGTCGTCGGTCATCGAGAGCTATCTGAAGTAGAAGCAGGGGGAACAGGTGCTGACTGTCTCGGAGCTGACGGAACTCCGTCTGGGGAAGCTGAAGGAAGCCGTCGACCAGTGGCAGACGATGACGGGCAAACTGCAGCGCCTGGCCGACGGCAAGGGCGACATCTCCGCGGCCGAACTCGCCCAGCAGGCGAACGGAGCCGACTGGAGCGGCGTGAACGCGACCGTCACCCGGGAGTTCATCACCAAGACCACTCGCGAGTTCACCCACGCCGCGGCCGAGGCGAAGACGATCCTCGGGCTGCTGAGTGACATCCACCACGACTTCACGAAGCACAAGAGCGACCTCAAGACCGCCCTGGTGGACGCGCGCGCGAAGAACATCCGCGTCCACCAGAACGGCTCGACCGAGGACGGCTACGTTCATTCGGTCGGAGACGGCGGCAACACGGACCCGGTGCCGCAGGCCGAACTCGACGCCGCCGCCGAGAAGATCACGCGGCCGCGACTCTCGCCACAAGCCTGGGCGGCGAGGGCACCCTCGAGTTCTGGCGGGAGCTGGCCTCTCCGGCCGGCCCGCCGATCGAGGGCGACCGCGCGAAGATGCTGGCCCAGGTCCAGGACAACCTGAGCATGTCCCTTGCGAACGCGACCAGTTCGAATGCCCCCGGCATCGACGCGTGGCAGCGCGAGGTCATCGCGGCCGGCGACAAGCAGTTCCCGATCCGGGAGGGCCTGCAGGGCCCCTACGGTTACCAGATCGCCAGCAGCCTGATGCAGAAGGGCAAGTTCGACTCGGGCTTCCTCAACGACTACGGCACGTCACTGATCGAGTTCGAGCGCAAGAAGGGCAACGACTCGGTGCTCGGCGAGCCGGGCAACCTGTGGGAGACCCCCTTCCAGCTCGACTATCCCCCCTCGGACAAGCCCAGCGATCCGGTGGCTGGCTTCTTGGACGGCTTGGCCCACAACCCCGAGGCGTCGGTGGAGTTCTTCGGCAAGTCCACGTCCGGGGGCGGCCTGGACGACGTCAACAACCTCGCGTACCTGTCCGGCGTACCGGAAGCGGGTTCCGACGCGGTCGAGAACCCCCGCAAGTGGCCGGAGGGCGAGGACGGCAAGCCGATCGGCTACGCGAGCCTGGGCCACGCGCTGGAGTCGGCGACACTGGGGTATGCGTATGACGACAAGACGCCGGAGATCCCTTCCTTGAAGGGCGAGGACGCCATCGCGGCGCGCGAGAAGCGCACCGATCTCATGCACAGGGTGGTCGACCACTACAACACTGCAGACGTGATCGACGGACAACCCGGTATGCGGGACAGCCTGGCGAAGATGGCCTCGGGGCACATCGGCAGCCTCACGTACTCCGTAGCGGGATTCGGCGATTCCGCAAAACAGGACCACCTGAGCGGCGTCAACGACCTGTTCGGCGTCCAGGACCATCGGCTCCAGGACTTCGGCAAGAACGACTCCGCGGCCTTCCTGAGCGCACTGGCTTCGGACCAGGACTCCTACGCGACAGTTTCCGCGGCGGAGCAGCTCTACGGTTCGAGTGTCATCGCCGCTCAGGACAACAAGACGGACGCCATGGATGCCGGGCTGTACAGCGTCAAGGTCCATGGAATGCTTGACGAGGCCAGGTTCGAGGCGATCGGCAAGGAATTCGCCGATGACGAGGCAGCCAGGAACAAGGAGCTCGAGAAGAGCGCGGAATGGCGCAACTTTCTCGGTAGTGCCGTCACCGGAGCGGCAGTTGGCGTCGGAACCGCGCTGGCCGTACCCACCGGCGGGGCAGCTCTGATCGCGGTTCCGATTGCCATCGAGACCCTCGGGGGCGCTCTCGACACCGCCTGGGCCAACAACACCGTCGATTGGCTCGAGGAACGGGAGTACGACAACAGCGCGGACTCCGTCAAGGGAATCAAGGCCGCTGAGCGGGCCGGAGAGCATGCGGCGATGACGCCACTGATGAACTACGCGGAGTCTCAAGGGCTGAGTCCCGGCGAGGTAAGGCAACTGGAAAGGAATGGCTCGACCCTCTACAGCGAGGGTAAGGGCCTCACTGACACGGACAATGCAAGGGGCCACTGATGGTTCGTACGCGCGTTGCTGCCGCGTTCCTGGGAGCAGCAGTACTCAGCCTCAGCGGGTGCAGTAGCGGGGCTCCGCAGGAGAAGAAGGACCCTGCAAACGCCAACCCGGGACCCTGCAAGGAGCTGCTCGGGACGGAAGGCATGGCGTGGTTCACGAACCACACAACAGAGTCCCAGCGGAAGATGAACAGCTCTTCGAGCGTTACGGAAGCGCGGACAGTATTCCGCGATCAGGTTCTCGCCTGGAAACCTGCGGACGAGAACGACATTCCTCGCTTCGTCAACTCCGAGCTCTGCCACGCCGGGAATCCGCAGGCCCGCGACAAGGATCTGGTGATCGAGTACGGAGCTTCCACCTTCCCCTTCGATTTTGCCTTCGAGGAAAGCAACGACAAGCGGGAAAAGCGGGTGATGACGGAAGCCGGGCCGGACGTAAAGCTCCTCTACTGGAAGGACCCGTTGCTCGACGACCCGCTGTACTACGTGTACATCCGGTGCGGCGTGCCGGGGGCACCCATCTCGCAGCTGAACGAGGTGCCTTTGGAAGGCAAGATGAAGGACAGCCTCACTCGCGACAAGAGCCAGAAGGGCCACTTTCAACACCTGTTGCACTCGGCAAAAGTGATGGCCGAGGAGTTCGGCTGCACCAACAAGCCGGAGATCCCCACCACCGTCCCCGCCTCCGTCAAGGACTAAGACGGGGACGGGGACCGGAACCAGGGAAGGGGCGGAGGGTCAGTCGTCCAAGGACTGGTACAGCGTCGTCCAGAAGTCGTGCATCGCGTGGATGGAGTACGGGGCCGACGCCCCGACCTGGGTCAGCAGGATGCCGACCACGCCGTTCACCGGGTCCGCGTACGTCGACGCACCCGAGCCGCCGTCCCAGCCGAACTGGCCGATCGGCGCGTAGTCGCTGACGTACGTGCGTACCGCCATGCCGAAGCCCCAACCCCCGTGCTGGCCCTGGCCGTAGGAGATGTGGACGTTGTCCTTGGCCAGCTTGGTGCGGGCCGCGGTCTGGGCCGCGTCCAGCTGGTTGCTGGTCATGAGCCGGACGGCCTGACGGGACAGGATGCGCTCACCCTCATGCACGCCCCCATTGAGCAGCATCCGGAAGTACGCGTGATAGTCGTCCGCCGTCGAGTTGAGGCCGCCGCCGCCACCCTCGAAGGCCGGCGGCGCGGAGTGCCGGCCGCCCTCGGCGGTGTCCCAGACGTGGAACTCGCCCGACTGCGGGTCGGGCGCGTACAGCGGCGGGAAGCGGTGCATCTGGTCGGCCGGTACGTAGAAGCCGGTGTCCTTCATGCCGAGCGGCTCGAAGATGCGCTCGCGCAGGAAGTCACCGTACGACTGGCCCGAGACGCGCGACACGAGCACGCCCACCACGTCGTGGCTGAGCTGGTACTGCCACTGCTCCCCCGGCTGGTGCATCAGCGGCAGCGTGCCGAGCCGGCGCATGAACTCGTCCGGTTCCGGCATCGGCGTCGGCAGGTTCGGCGTGAGCCCCTGGCCGAACACCTCGTTCATGACCGGGGTGCCGATCGACGTCATGTCCATACCGAGTCCGAAGGTGGAGCTCAGGAGGTCTCGTACGGTGATCGGGCGACGAGCCGGCTCGGTCTCGTCCAGCGGTCCGTCGAACCGCTTGAGGACCTGGCGGTCGGCGAGCTCGGGCAGCCACTGGTCCACCGGGTCGTCGAGCCGTATCCGGCACTCGTCGAGCAGCACCATCGCGCCGGCGATCGCGACGGGCTTGGACGTGGAGGCCATCCGGAAGATGGTGTCGCGGCTCATCGCCGCGCCACCACCGCCGTGCTCGAAGGTGCCGAGTACTTCCACGTGGGTCTCGTCGCCCCTGCTGACGAGGGCGACGAGACCGGGGATCTTCTGGGAGTCGACGTGCCCGGCCAGTACGTCGTGCAGTCGGCCGAGGCCCGTCTTGGTGAAACCGTTCGAAGCGTGCGGCATTCCCAAACTCCTTAAGCGAAGGATGAGTTGAGATCATGAGCCGCGATGCGCCCGGGACGCCACCTCTTCGGTGATTTCCATACGCCGGGCGTGCGCGCCGGGCGCACGCCCCCGTCAGCGGTGCCGCCGTCAGCAGTGCCGCGTCAGGCTGATGGTCGTGACGTCGTCCCAGAGGTGGTCGGCGAAGTACGCGTTGCGGCCCGCTGTGACGATCTGGTTCGCCTCCGACAGGTTGATCACGAACTTCCGCGAGTCACCGGGGTTGCGGTCGGCGTGCAGGTAGCCGATCAGCCCGCCGCGGTGGTCGAGCAGCTTCGCGTACATCAGCCAGGCGTCGTCACCGCTGCTGCTCCAGAAGTGACCCTTGAAGTAGGCGTGCCCGTTGGACGAGAGCTTCCAGGTCGCGCCGTTCATCCGGCGGCAGTCGCCGACGGCGGTGGTCCTGAAGGTGAACACCTTGGTCTCCGTGCCCGCCTTCGTGACGATCCCCTTCGCGTCGCCCGCCTGCGTCACCCCGGTCGCCTGCGCCGTCTCGGTGGCCTGCTTGGCGGCGACGGACTTCTTCGGGCTGCTGCCCTCGTTCGGCATCCCCATCGCGACGCCGAGCGTTCCGGCCGCCACCGCCAGGGCGGCGACCCCGCCCAGAGTGCGGCGGTTCATCAGCTTCCTCGACTTCTTGGTCTCGTTCATGGATCTCTCCCCCGTGGGCTGTGCACCGAGCCCGGCGCCTGTCGTCCGGGACATCCTCAGAATCCGTGCGATACGGGGGCGCGGCACGAGTAGTCGGCTACTCGATTCCGCGGGGACGCGCGTCCGAGTACTCAACTCGCCTGCTCGACAAGGCTCCTCCGACGGACCAGAAGGGCCCTACGGGTGTACGACCAGGCTGTCAACACCCCGTTCCCGTCGGCGCCGCCGGTCCCTATGCTCGGTGCGTGACGCCCGATTGGCCGCTTACCGGCCGCTCCGAGCACTTACGTACCATCGCGGACACACTCAAAGGAGGCCGCTCTCCCGCCGGGACCGTCCTGATCGGACCGCCGGGGGTCGGCAAGACCCGCCTCGCCGCGGAGGCCGTGGCCGAGGCTGCCCGGCGCGGGGCCTTGACGCACTGGGCGGCCGGCACGCCCGGCGCCCGCGCCGTCCCGCTCGGCGCGTTCGCCACCTGGGCCGTGCCCGTGGACACCGGAGCGGCCGAGGCGCTGTACCGCACACGGCAGGCACTGTTCGAGGGAGCGGACCAGGGCGGCCACCAGGGCTCGGGCCAAGGCGCGGGTCGGGCCGCGCCCCGCCGCCGGCTCGTCCTGGGCATCGACGACGCGCAGCTCCTCGACGACCTCTCGGCGCTCCTCGTCCAGCAGTTGGCGCTCGAAGGCGCGGCCGGCCTGGTCCTGACGGTCCGCTCCGGTGAGCCCGTACCGGAAGCGGTGGCGGGCCTGTGGCGGAGCGGGCAGCTGCGGCGGCTCGATCTGCCGCCGCTCGACCTGGCGGAGTGCGGACAGCTGCTCGCCGCGGTGCTCGGCGGTCCGGTGGACTCCGTATCCGCGAAGCGCCTCTGGCATCTCACGGAAGGCAACGCGCTGTTCCTGCGCCACCTCGTCGAGGGCGAACGGGCCACGGGCGGCCTGTACAAGGCGGCGGAGACCTGGCGCTGGAAGGGCGTCCCGATGGTGACGCCCACGCTGGTCGACCTGATCGCGGCCCGCATGGGTGAACTCCCGGACCCCGTACGGGAGATCGTCGACTATCTGGCACTCGGCGAGCCTCTCGACATCCGGCTGCTCGCCCGCCTCGTGCCGGCCGGCCCGGCGGACCCGGTCGAGGCGGCCGAGGAACGGGGCCTCGTCACGGTCACCGAGGACGAGAACGGCCGGCTCAACGCCCGGCTCGCCCACCCCCTTTACGGCGAGGTCCGCCGTGCCGGGCTCGGCACCCTGCGCGGACGCCGGCTGCGCGGCACCCTGGCCCGCGCCCTCGACCCCGGCAGCACCCTGGCCCGCGCCCTCGACCCCGGCAGCACCGTGGCCCGCGCCCTCGACCCCGAGCGTGCCGACGGACGGCGCGGCCCGTACGGCGCGCTCCGCACGGACAGCATCAGCGGCACCGGCACCTGGGAGGAGCCCACCGCACCGCGCCTGCGCCGCGCCCTGCTCCGCCTCGACTCCGACCTGCCGCCCGACCCCGGCCTCTCCCTTCGCTCGGCCCAGCAGGCGGCACTGCTCGCCGACATGCCGCTGGCCGAACGCCTCGCCCGCGCCGCCCTCACCGGCGGCGCCGGATTCCCCGCCCAACTCGTGGTCGCCACGGCCGTCGCGGCACAGTCCCGTACGGAACAGCTCGCGGCGGAGCTGGAGGAGTTGACCCGCCTCGCGCGCACCGACCTGGAGCACGTCCAGGCCGCCGTGCCCCAGATCATGGGGCTCGCGCTCATCGCGCAGGACCCGGCGGCGGCCCACGACGCGCTCACGGCGACTGCGGCCCGGCTGCGGGACCCGGTGGCGCACTGCCACCTTGCCGGGATCCGGGGCTACTTGGGGGTACTGGCCGGGGGGTCGCGGATGTCGGGTGGGGCTACGGGGTTGTCGGGTGGGGGCCCGGAGTTGTCGGGCGGCACCTCGGCGCCGGTCACCGGGACCCCGGCGTTGTCAGTGGGCGCCGATAGCCTTGAAAGGGCTCGGCCCCCGGGCGGGAGGGTTATGTCCACCTTCGGGGACACGGCCGCCCTGCGCGACGCCGACACCGCCGCACAAGCCGACCAGCCCGAGCCCCTCCTCCTCGCCCACCTCACCCGCACCATCGCCCACGCCGTCGGCGGCCGCGGCGGCCCGGCGCGGGAGGCGGCCGGCCAGGCGCGCGCGGCGCTGGCCCGCTCCTGGCAGCTCGGCTATCTGCGCACCCCGCTGTCGCTGGCCGAGGTCGTGGGCGCGTGGCTGTCCGGCCGTACGGGCGAGGCGGTGGCGCTGGCCGAGTTGCACCGCGAGGCGGAGGCGGCCGTCCCGTTCGGGCCCGAGCGGTCCCACTGCGTGCTCGGCGAGGCCGTGCTCGAACAGGGCAGGACCGCCGACGCCGAACACCTCCTGCGCGAAGCCGTGGACGGACTGCGCGAGCACGGCACCGCGGGCGGCTTCCTCCAGTTCGCCCTGGTGGCCCTGGCTCGCGCCCGCGCGCTCCTCGGCCGGCGGGACGAGGCACGGCACACCCTCACCCAGGCCGAATCCGTGCACAGTCCCGTGTTCGCGGTGCGCGACCCCGAGCTCTGGGTGACCCGCGCCTGGGTGGCGGCGGCGGAGGGCGCCCTCAGCGAGGCGGTCGCGCACGCCCGCACGGGCGCCCAACTGGCCGCCTCCCGACACCATTTCGCGTACGAGGTGTGGGCCCTGCACACCGCCGTACGCCTCGGAGACGCCCGCCGGGCCACGGCCGACCGGCTCGCGGAGCTGGAACTCCAGGTGGGCGGCCCCGCCGCACAGGGCGCCGCCCGGCACGCCCACGCCCTGGCCGACGACGACGGCGAGGCCCTGCGCGCCGCGGCCCTGCTCCTCCTGGACGGCGGCGCGCCCGCCGCGGCCGCGGACGCGCACGCGCAGGCGGCCGACGCCTTCCAGCGCGCCGGGCGTTCGGGCTCGGCGGGCACGGAGGCCGCGGCGGCCGACCGGCTCGCGGCCGACTGCCAGGGGCTGCGCACCCCGGCCCTGCTCGCGTTCGCCCGCCCGCTCCCGCTGACCCGCCGCGAACGCGAGATCGCCCTCCTCGCGGCGGCGGGCCTCACCAACCAGCAGATCGCGGATCGGTTGACCCTCTCCGTCCGCACGGTCGAGGGCCACCTGTACCGGCTCTCGGCCAAGCTCGGCGTGACCAGCCGCGCCGAGTTGGCCCGCGTCCTCGACCCCTCACGGGCGAACACACTCCGCCCATAGGTATTTCCCGGGCTCCTTGAGCGCGTACGCCCCGTACCGGTCGGCGCACGCCTGCACGAGCAGCAGCCCGCGCCCGCCCTCGCGCTCCGGCTCGCCTGGTACGGGTACGTCCGCGAAGGGGGGCGGGATCTCGGGGTTGGCGTCCCACACGCCCACGCGCAACCGCCCGTCGGGCCGCTCCCCGATACGGAGGGCATACGGCCCGTCCGCGTACAGGAACGCATTGGTCACGAGCTCACTCGTCAACAGCTCGGCGGTGAGGCTCAGTTCGGCGAGATCGTGGGTGTGGAGGATCGCGCGAAGGGTTGCGCGGGCGATTCCCGGCGCCCGGGGGTCGTGGGGCATTTGGAGCGTGTACGCCCAGGGGGGCGGGGTTACGGTTGGCATGGCGAAGTCTCCTTTGGTTGGCGTGAGTTGGGTCCGGTGGCTCCGCCACGGCGTCCCGTGGTGCACTTCCGGCTATCGGCCTGACCGTTAAGGTAGCGATGCCGAGTTATCGCGTTAACCGAATCCCGAGATATGCATTATCTGCCACTCGTGTGGGTGACCAGGAGGCACGTAGTCCGTGAGAAGCAACCCGACGGGCCGCCAGATCCGATTCGGCGCCGAGCTGCGGAGACTCCGCGAGCGCGCCGGACTCACGGCGACGGATGCCGGTCAACTCCTGGGCATCAAGCAGAACCAGGTCAGCAACATGGAGGCGGGTCGCGTCGGCGTGAGCGCCGAGCGCCTGCGAACCCTGGCACGCCATTACGTATGCTCCGACCAGGAATTCGTGTCCGCACTCGTCGACATGACCGGGGAGCGCGGGCGCGGTTGGTGGGAGGAGTACCGCGGCATCCTGTCCGCAGGACTACTCGACCTTGCCGAGGTGGAGCACCACGCCACACGACTGCGCACGGCGATCACCGCGCACATTCCAGGCCTGCTTCAAACCGTCGAACACGCACGTGAAGTGTTCCGGCAGGTGGTACCCGTGCTTTCGCCACCCGAGATCGAGCATCGCGTTTCGTTCCGCATCAAGCGCCAAGCCACCCTGTACGGCGACACCCCCACGCCGTACCAGGCGATCATCCACGAGGCCGCACTGCGCATGCAGTTCGGAGGGCCCAAAGTGGCTCGCGCCCAGCTCGACCACGTGCTGAGCGCTGGGGAGCGCGACAACATCACCATTCAGGTCATCCCATTCTCAGCCGGAGCGTTCCCCGGCTCAGGACAGTCGATCTACTACTCGCATGGCCCCGTACCGCAGCTGGACACCGTTCATCTCGACCAAGTCCACGGCCCGATCTTCCTCAGCGATGGGACGCAACTCGCGGAATACCAGGCCCTGTTCGGGCGGCTGGAGGAGATGGCCCTCAATCCCGCCGAGTCCCAAGACTTCATCCACAGCATCATTCGAGAACTGTGAGGTAGCCCATGCACATGCATGCCTGGCAGAAGTCGTCGCACTGCGGATCTGGCGACTCCTGCGTACACGTCGCGAGCACACCGCAGAAGTCGTCGTACTGCGGGGAGGGCGAGTCCTGCGTACACGTCGACGCCGCCCCCGGCACCATCCATCTCACCGAGAGCTCCGACCCCACCGGGGCCATAGTCCGCACCACCCCCGCAGCCTTCAGCGCCCTGATCCAAGGGATCAAGGCGGGGCACCCGACAGGCGGCCCGCTCCGCGTCGACGCCGAGGGCGACACCATCCGCGTACGAGACCAGGCCGCACCGGACACGGTGATGACCACGAGCGCCGGCCGGTGGCACACGTTCGAACTCGGCGTACGGGACGGCGAGTTCGACCACTTCGCGACTCCCTGATCGCAACCCGGCAACAGTTCCCCCGCGGACCGGGACAAGTGGACCCCGCGCCGCCACAATCGGCGCGTCGACCACGACCATCCCAGGGGGGAACCCAATGGCGCCGCAGGTCATACCCATCACGCTGACTCCGCAACAGGCGGCCACCGGCGTGACGTTCACGCTGAACGACCGGGGCACACCGATCCAGATCCAAGTACCCCCGTGCCGGAACGGCGACATGATCCCGGCCTACCTCGCCGGCAACCAGGTGTTCCTCAAGATCGTGGTCGGGAACCAGCCCGGCGCCGCGAGGACCAGGCCCGCCTGGGGCTGCTTCGGCGCCCTGCTCGTCATCGGCGCCCTGGTCGTCGGCGGCCTGATCCTGGTCACCAAGGACGACGACGACCCCGCCGACGCCAAGGGCGGCACCACCACCCCGCCGGCCACCTCCGCGCCGGCGACCCCGGGCACCGAGACACCGACCGAGAGCGCTCCCCCGGACCCGTTCACCGAAGGCACCTGCCTCAACGGGGAGCTGCCGGACTCGGACACCCCGCAGGACGCCAGCGGCGTCGAGGAAGTGGAGTGCTCCGCGTCCGACGCGCACTACAAGGTGATCCAGACCTTCCCGTTCACCTCGGACATGAGCTCCTGCGACGCGAACCCGAAGACCGAGTACGCGTACTCCTCACGCCAGACCCTGAACGGCGCGACCATCAACGAGTACGTCTACTGCCTGGTCGGCCTCGGCTCGTACGCCCGCAGCTGACGTGACCGCGAGGTAACGAGGCACACGCGAAAAGGGCACGAGATCCAGCATCACGTCAGCTCATTGCCCCACGTCACCGCCCGTGATACACAGAGTGACCATACGGAACGCCGTATACCGCCCGGATCTCCCCAGCACATGGAGCGCCGGGCGGTATTCGTCGGTCCGGCACGCCTCCGGGACAACTCTGGCAACTGATGGCCGTAAGTCGACATGCGCCGGGCAAATCTCGGAGACAATGACTCCTGGCCTCTGCGCAGCGGCAGGGGGTGCGGAACTACCCACAAGGGGCGGTGAGTTACATGCTTCTGGCAGCCGAAAAGGGCGACATCACCACGATCATCGGCGGGATCGCCCCTGACTGGGGGCCTTTCGGGAGCCTGGGCGGCGAAGCCCGCGTGATGATCGAGGTCGTGATGGCGATCGCCATCCTGATCTGTCTCGGCATCGCGATCTGGGGCGCGGCCAAGCAGCGCATCGGCGCGACGGCTCTGCGGGACACCTTCAGTGCCGAGCAGGGCAAGGGTCTGATCGTCGCCGGCCTGACGGGCGTCTTCATCATCGGCTCGCTCGGCACGCTGTTCACGATCGTGTACGGGATGGCCGTCTAGACGCCTTCCCCGTACCCGAGTTCGCCGTAGCCGACCGGGGCACCACCGACTGTTCCCGGCCACCTTTCCATTCGTCCGTCGTGCCCACCGGCTGAGGTTGCGTCTCCCTGATGTCCAGTCAGTACCACTCCGCGTACACGCGGCGACCGGCACGGCTAACGTCGTACTGCGCGGTTCGGCAATCGGTTGAGGGGGCGTACGCGTCATGAGTCCTGTCGGCGGTTACGACGACGATCGTCCCGGTCCCGAGGACGAGCTCTTCTACGGCGGTACGGGGACGACGCGCACGCGCCTGCCCGACGGCTCCGGCGACGGATACGGCGCTCCCCGCCGTGCTGCCCGCCCTTCTCGGTCACTGGTGACGGTGGTCGGTGTCGTGGTGCTCCTGATCGCGGCGATTGCCTTTGCCAATCAGGGTGGTGGCGATGCGGACTCCTCGGGTTCGGGTGGTTCGCAGGCGGGCTCGAACCCGACGGCTCCGTCAGGCGAGGACCCCGTCAAGGATCAGAAGGCCGGCATCCCCACCGGGTACGCGCACAACGCGTCGGGTGCGCAGAGCGCGGCCACCAACTACGGGGTCGCGCTCGGCTCCGCCGAGATGTTCGACGCGGGCCGCCGCACGGAGATCGTCGACACGGTCTACACCCGCGCAGTGGCGACCGCGCGCAAGGGCGACCTCGACAAGGCGTACTCCGACAAGGACTTCCTCGGCCGCATCGGCCTCCAGGCCGATGGCACGGCGCCGAAGGGGATGACCTTCATCTCGCGCGTCATCCCGGTGGGCACCAAGACCACCAAGTACGGGGGCGACTCGGCCACTGTCGAGCTCTGGTACTCCTCCCTCTTCGGTCTCGCCGGCGACGGCTCCGAGCACCCGGTGACGGAGAGCTGGTACACGACGACGTACGAGATGAAGTGGGAGAACGGTGACTGGAAGGTCGCCGACTTCGAGCAGAAGGACGGGCCCGTCCCGGTCGGGAAGGACCAAACCGCCTCCACCGCGAAGGACATGGCCGAAGCGGTCGAGGAATTCGGAGGGTTCACGTATGCCCGCTAACCACCGCCGCCGGACGTTGACCCTCGCCGCGGTCGCCGTGGCCGCACAGACCGCGGTCTTCGGTCTGGCCACGCGCGCCTTCGCGGCGCCCACACCGCAGCCGACCGACGATCCTTGCGAGCTGATCCGAGGCCCCGCCAAGGAGTACTGCGAAAACGGCCGCTCCGGCTCCGGCGACGCCCCCAAGAACCCCGCCGACGACGCCCTCAACACCCTCGACCCCCTCTCCTCCCTCGCCAAGGGCTGTGCCGACGCCGCCTCCTGGACAGTCGACAAGCTCAGCGAAGCCGTGTCCAAGACGGCCGAAGTCGACTTCACCAACGACAAGTTCCTCCAGAGCTATGCCGTCGTCTTCGCCGCCTCCACCATCCTCACCTTGCTCCTGTGGCTGCTCGCCGTGGCCAAGCGGGCCGTACGAGGCGTCCCCCTCACCACGGCCATCGGAGAGGCCATCGGCTTCCTCTGGCTCACGGTCCTGGCCTCGGCCTTCACACCGCTGATCCTCTACACGATCGTCTCCGCCACCGACGGCATCACCGACGTCATCGCGAAGTCGACCGGGAACCAGACGGACACGTTCTTCGGGACCTTCTCCGAGGCCCTGAAGAAGGGCGAGGACATCGGCGGCGGGCCGATCATGCTGATCGTGGTCTCGCTCGTCAGCATCCTCGCCGCGGGAATCCTCTGGCTCGAACTGGTCATCCGGGCCGCCCTGCTCTACGTGGGCGCGCTGCTCGGCACCGTGGTCTATGCGGGGCTCGTCGACAAGAACCTCTGGGGCCACGTACGGCGCTGGGCCGGGATCATGATCGCGGTGATCCTGGTGAAGCCGGTCATCGTCATCGTGCTCGGGCTCGCGGGAGCGCTCAGCGACGAGGACGGGCCGAACGCGTTCTCCGCCGTCGTCTCCGGGCTCAGCATCATCCTGCTCGCCATCTTCGCCAGCGGGATGATCTACCGCTTCGTGCCCGGCTTCGGCGACGAGATCGCCGCGGGCCGCAACAACCGCATCATGCAGGGCGCCGAGGGCAAGGCCGCCGCCGTGATCTCCTCGCCGGCCGCCCTCGTCTCGCAGGGCATCAAGACCCACAGCTCACGCGGCCGTGGCGGGGACGGCGGCGGCCAGCAGCCACGCCCCGCCAACCAGGCCTCCGGGGGCATGGCCGCGCACAGCAGCCGCGGATCGGGCGGCGGCGGAACTGTCCCCTCCGCCGCACCCCCACCCCGTTCGACCCCCGGCACGGGCACCCACAGCTCGCGCAGCACCACAGCAAGCCGCACCAGCAACCGCTCGGGAGGTGAAGGGCGTTGACGACCCAGTCCCATACGGTCACGCCCCGCCGCACCTATCTCATCGGCCGCGCCCGGCCGAACGCGATCATCGGCAAGAACCGTGAGACCGGCGAGATCGCACTGATCATCGTGGGCGCGTTCCTCGGCATGATGTGCGGGCTGCTCGTGCCCGTGCTCAGCCTCAGGATCGTGCTGCTCATGGGCTTCCCCATGCTCGCGCTCTCCGCGGTGTACGTCCCGTACAAGGGCCGGACGTTCTTCAAGTGGTTCGAGATCAACCGGAGTTACAAGCGCACCCTGCGCCAGGGCACCGCCTACCGCTCGGGCGCGCCCGAGGCCGGTGTGCGGATGGACGGGCGCGAGGTCGAGGTCGGACCGCCGCCGGGGATCGGCCGGATCACCTGGCTCGCGGCGCCCTTCGGACCCGACGAGATCGCCGTGCTGCTGCACGCCGACCGCCGTACGGTGACGGCCGCGATCGAGATCGAGGGCCCGGGCGTCGGGCTGCGGGACTCCGAGGACCAGGAGGCCCTGGTCGACCGCTTCGGCACGCTGCTCAAGCACGTGGCCAACGGCGACGGCTTCGTCACCCGCCTCCAGATGCTGGCCCGCACCCTGCCCGCCGACCCCGACGCCCACGCCAAGGACGTCGCCGTACGCGGGGACGAGAAGGCGCCGGTGTGGCTGCAGGACTCGTACGAGCAGCTGCAGTCCATGGTGTCCACGAGCAGCGAGCAGCACCGCGCCTACCTCGTGGCGTGCATGCACTACAGCCGGGAACTGGCCGCCGAGGGCGCCGCGATGGCCCGCGCGACCCGGCCGCTCGCGGGCCGCAAGGTGGACAAGGACGCCGGGCTCGCAGTGGTCATGGCGCGTGAGCTCACCGACATCTGCTCGCGGCTGCAGGAGGCGGACATCCGCGTACGGCAGCCGCTCGGGCAGGGGCGGCTCGCCTCGCTCGTGCACTCGATGTACGACCCGGACCACCCCATCGACCACATCCAGGCCATGACCAAGCGCAATGCCTGGCCGGCTGAGCTGGACGCCCGCGAGGCCACGTATCTGATGGCGAAGACGCGGGAGTCCTCGACGCGCGCGCCCTGGTGCCATGCGACGGCCTGGGTGAAGGAGTGGCCGATGACGCCGGTCGGGGTCAACTTCCTCGCCCCGCTGCTTGTCCACACCCCCGACGTCATCCGGACCGTGGCCGTGACGATGGATCTCGAGCCCACCGAGATCGCCATCGAGCGGATGCTGACCGAGAAGACGAACGACGAGGCGGAGGCCTCGCGTCAGATGAAGATGAACCGGACCGTCGACCCCCGCGACATCGCCGCGCACTCCCGTCTCGACCAGCGCGGAGAGGACCTCGCGAGCGGTGCGGCGGGCGTCAATCTCGTCGGCTACATCACTGTGTCCGCCCGCAATCCCGAAGCGCTGGCCAGGGACAAGCGGACCATCCGGGCCTCGGCCGGCAAGTCCTATCTCAAGCTGGAGTGGTGCGACCGCGAGCACCACCGGGCCTTCGTCAACACCCTGCCGTTCGCGACCGGCATCCGCCGCTAGCCGTCATCAGGCGAGAGCCGCCGAGCCGTCGTAAGGGGCCCAGCTCATGCGAGATCCGCTGACCGCGATCACGGACGCGTTCACCTCCTTCCTCTTCGGCAAGGTGGAGACGACCCGTCTGCCCGTGCGCACCTCCACCGGCCAGGCCCAGGCCGTCTACCTCCCGACGGCCGCCCCCGGGCTCGGCGACTCGGGCGTGATCATCGGGCGCGAGGTGTACTCCGGCAAGGGCTACATCTACGACCCCTTCCAGCTGTACGGGCAGCAGCTGCCCGCCCCGCACTGGCTGGTGCTCGGGGAGTCCGGCAACGGCAAGTCGGCGCTGGAGAAGACGTACGTCCTGCGGCAGTTGAGGTTCCGCGACCGCCAGGTGGTCGTGCTCGACGCGCAGGGCGAGGACGGCGTGGGCGAATGGAACCTCATCGCCCAGGAGCTGGGCATAACTCCGATCCGGCTCGACCCGACGGCCGCCCTGGACATGGGCATCCGGCTCAATCCGCTCGACCCCTCGATCACCACCACCGGTCAGCTGGCCCTCCTGCGGACCATCATCGAGGTCGCGATGGGGCACGGGCTCGACGAGCGCTCGGGCTTCGCGCTCAAGGTCGCGCACGCCTACGTCAACGAGACGATCGTGGAGCGCCAGCCCGTCCTGACCGACATCGTGGAGCAACTGCGCCACCCAGAGCCGGAGTCGGCCGAGGCGATGAACGTCGCCCTGGAGGACGTACGGGCCTGGGGCCTGGACGTGGCCCTGGTCCTTGACCGTCTGGTCGACGGTGACCTGCGGGGCATGTTCGACGGTCCGACGACGGTGGGCATCGACCTCGACGCCCCGCTGATCGTCTTCGACCTGTCGCACATCGACCGCAACTCGATCGCGATGCCGATCCTGATGGCGATCGTGGGCGTGTGGCTGGAGCACACATGGATCCGGCCCGACCGCAAGAAGCGCATCTTCCTGGTGGAGGAGGCGTGGCACATCATCAACTCGCCCTTCGTGGCGCAGCTGTTCCAGCGGCTCCTGAAGTTCGGCCGGCGCCTCGGTCTCTCGTTCGTCGCGGTGGTGCACCACCTGTCGGATGTGGTGGACGGCGCGGCGGCGAAGGAGGCGGCGGCGATCCTCAAGATGGCCTCCACGCGCACCATTTACGCCCAGAAGGCGGACGAGGCGCGGGCCACCGGAAGGGTTCTCGGTTTGCCGCGCTGGGCCGTGGAGATCATTCCCACGCTGACTCCGGGCATCGCGGTGTGGGACGTCAACGGCAATGTCCAAGTCGTCAAGCATCTCGTTACGGAGATGGAGCGGCCGCTGGTGTACACCGACCGCGCCATGACGGAGTCGTCGGTGGAGCAGGAGAGTTCCGCGTCGGAGGAGCTCCTCGCCGCCGAACGGGAGGCGGAGGAACGGGCGTTGGCCATGGAGTACCAGATGGGTTCGTCGTCCGAGTCCACGGTGGCGTGAGAGCGGTGGCTTGATGCGGTACGGGCATGAGCGGGGGTATCACCGGGAGCGCAGACCGGATCCCGGTGGGTCCGGGTCCGGCGGCATTCCCGACGGGCTGCTCCTGGGTTTCCTCGGCTTCGTGCTCGGTCTCTCCGTCCTCGTGTGGACGGCCACGGGGCTCGCGGGCCTCTTCGCGCACGGGTCCTGGCCCTCGGGTGTGACCTTCGGGCGGACCCCGCTGGCGATAAGGCACCTGGTGGCCAAGCCGCACGACGTGGCGGGCGCCTGGCCCACCACTCCGGCTGCGGAACTCTCCGGATACGGGCTGTTCTGGGGCCTGGTGATCGGCCAGGCGATGATCCTGGTCGTCCTGACGGTGTTCGTCATGGGCACGTGGACGCGGTGGCGTGCGGTGCGGGCGGCCCAGCGGGCGTCGTCCAAGGCGTCCACCGATGGGGCCTCCACCGCGGGGGCGTCCACCGATGGGGCGGCCTCCACCGCGGGGGCTTCCGCGCCTCCCGAGTCCTCCGCGCCCACCGCCTCCACGCACCCCGAGTCCTCCGCGCCCACCCCCTCCGCTTCCCCTGCCTTCTCCGGGGGCATCGAAGTGGGTCCGCGCACTTCATCCCGCGACGGAGTCGCGGAGCACCTCGCGCCGGAGGCGCCACGACCCGCGGCGCCGCAGGCGCCCGAGACGCTGGTGCCGGAAGCACCGGCCCCGCAGGGACCGTCGGCCCTCCCACGGCAACGCCAGCCGCTGATCCTGGGCGGCCCCCGGACCCGTAAACCCCTGGCCGTACAGGCCATCCAGGACGCCGAGGGCGCAGCCGTCATCGTCACGAGCGACCCCACGGTGTGGGAGGACACCAAGGACGCCCGGGCCAAGCTGGGCCCCGTCCTCCTCTACGACCCGGGCCACCTCTGCGACACCCCGGCCCGTATGCACTGGAACCCCGCCGTCGGCTGCGAGGACAAGCAGACCGCCAAGCAGCGCGCCGAAGCGCTGCTCGCCCCGGTCCGGCCGACCGCCAAACTCGACGCGGCCACCGCCGCCACCGCAGAAACGCTGCTGCGCAGCTATCTGCACGCCGCCGCACTCGACAGCCGCGCCTTCAAGCACGTCCACCGCTGGGCCCAGGGCAGCAATGTCCAGGAGGCCGTACGCACCCTCCGTACGCACACGAAGGCCGCACCCGGCTCGGCAGGCGAACTCGAAGCCGAGCTCACCGCACACCCCGAACGACGTGACATGGCACAGGAGTTGACCGCCCGCGCCCTGTCCTCGCTCTTCTCGATCCACATCCGCGAGGCGTGCACACCGAACCGAACAGATGCCCTCACCCTGGATTCCTTCGCCGACGAAGGGGGCACGCTTTACGTGGTGGGTGAAGCCATCGAGGATCCACGGACGCAGCCCGGTGCCATGCCTTTGCTCACCGCACTCGTGTCGAGCGTGGTCGAGCGCGGCCGGCGCATGGCCGAACGGTCATCTGCCGGTCGCCTCGACCCACCACTGACTTTGGTCCTTGACGATGTCGCCGCGGTGGCTCCGCTTCCCCAGCTCCCGGAGCTGCTCACGCCCGGCACGGAGCACCAGGGTCTGGTGACACTGGCCCTGCTCCGCTCCCGGGAGCAGGGCCGCTCACGCTGGCCGGACGCCGAACTGCCCGTATAGCCGGACGCCGGACTGCCCATATAGCCGGACGACGAACTACCCGTACAGACAGAGGACTTCACCCCACCGGCAGAGGACGTCACCTCTAGGACTGCGGCTTCCCGTACAGCCCCAGAAAGAGCTCGACCCCTTCGCGTACGAGCCGCTCGAAGACTTCGGGTTCCAGCGGCAGCGCGCCCTGCGCCGACTCGGTCTGCACGGCGCCCGCCGTGAACAGCGCCCAGTGCCGCGTCGCCCGGTCCGCGTTCTCCTCGTCGATCGCGAGCAGCCCGGCGCGGCCGGCCTCCAGGAGGTGCCCGCGCAGCGCCGCCCGCGTCGCCTTCGGCCCGATCCGCTGCCATTCCCGCAGCACGTCGAGCGGCAGCCGGCTGGCCTCGGCAATGATCTGCCGTACGAGGGCGAAGTGCTCGGGATGCGTCTCGGTGCCCCCGACCCACTCGACGGCGAGGTCGTACAGATCCGCCTCGGGGTCGCGGAACTTGTGGAAGTGCCGCTCCAGGAGCGCCTGTTGAGCCGTGGTCACCGCGACCGAGCTGTCCATTAGGACCGCGCGGAACAGCCCTTCCTTGTCGCCGAAGTGGTTGTAGAGCGTACGGCTGGAGACCCCGGCCTCCGCGGCGATCGCGTCGATGCTCGCCCGCGTGTAGCCGTCCCGTCCGAAGACGGCACGCGCGCCCTTCAGGATCGCTTGCCGCTTCTCCAACATCCCCTTGCGCAGAGGCTTCTGCTCGGTTTCGCCCTGCTTCGCCATGCCAAACCTCAACCTAGCTTGACCCGAAAATTACAATGACCGTTGTAATCACTACAACGACCGTTGTAGTTTATCGGCATGCCAACCGCAGCGCACGCCCCGGCGCACAGGGGCAAGACGACTCTGGCCGTAGTCCTCCTCGGCCTCTTCACCCTCCCGATGGCCATGTCCGGCACCACCGTCGCCCTGCCCAGGATCGGCGCCGACCTCGACACGAGCGGTGCGGCACTGAACTGGGTGGTCACCGGCTACTTCCTGGCCGCCTCCTCCTTCATGCTCGTCGCCGGCTCGCTCGGCGATCTCTACGGCCGCCGCCGGCTCTTCTCGCTCGGCGCGCTGGTCTACACGGTGAGCACCGTCGCCTCGGCCGCCGCCCAGAACATCCTGCTGCTCGACCTCGCCCGCATCATGGTCGGCGTCGGTGCCGCCGGAGTGATGGCCACCGGCACCGCCCTGCTCGCCACGATCTTCGAAGGCCCCGCGCGCACCAAGGCGTTCGCCCTGGTCGGCACCACCGGCTCGGTCGGCGTCTCGCTCGGCCCTACCGTCTCGGGCGCGATCGTGGACAGCCTCGGCTGGCGCGCCACCTTCCTCGCCTACGCGGCGGTCGGTGCGGTCATCCTCATCGGCTCGGCCGTCCTGCCCGACGCACGCGCCGAGGTGCGCCCCAAGGTCGACAAGGCGGGCGCGGTCGCCTTCATCTCCGGCCTCGCGCTCACCCTCTTCGCGCTCACCCAGGGCTCCGCGCAAGGCTGGACGGCACCGGCCACGCTGCTTCCGCTGGCCCTGGGCCTCGGCCTGCTCGTCACCTTCGTCCGCATCGAGCGGCGGATCTCGGCCGCCGGCGGCCGCCCGATCCTCGACATCTCCCTCGCCGGCAACCGCCGGTTCATCGCCTGGCCCCTCGGCTCCTTCGCGCTCGGCGTCGGCATGACCGGAACCATGATCTTCCTGCCCACGTACCTGCAGGGCACCAGCGGCTACAGTGCACGCGAAGCCGGGCTCGTGCTGCTCTTCCTGAGCGTCCCGATGGCCGTGCTGCCCCAGCTCGGCGCACGCCTCGCCAACCGCGGAGTGCCCCCGCGCACCCTGCTCCTGACCTCCCTGGCCCTGATCGCCACGGCCAACCTCTGGCTCGGCGCGGCCCTGCACCCCGGCATCGGGGCGGCCGAACTCGCGGGCCCGGTCGGCCTCCTGGGCTCCGCCATCGGCCTCTCGCTCGGCATCATCGACGCCCACGCGCTGACGATGGTCGAGCCCTCCCGCACGGGAATGGCCTCGGGCTTCCTCAACACGGTCCGCGGCGGTACGGGCGCGGTGATGCTCACCGTCTTCGCCACCGTGCTCATCGCCCTGCTCGAAGCACGTACGGGATCGGCCGGGACGGCGGGACGCATCTCCTCGGGTGTCTCCCAAGGTGCGCTCCAGGCGGCGCAGTTCACCGAGTCGATGCGGCTCACGCTGTGGGCGGTGGCGGGACTGGTCCTCGCACTGGGGCTGGTCGTGGGGGTGCTTACCCGTTCCGGCGGCACGACCGCCGACCGTACGAAGACCGACCCGGCGCCGCCGGCGAAAGCCACAACCCTGCAGACTCGCTGATCACCGCTCGTATCCACGGCCCGGAGCCTCAACTGTCCGGATATCACCCACACTTGACACATTTGCCAAAGAGGAGCTTCATCCATGTCCACCACGCCCTACCGCCTCGCCGTGATCATCGGTTCCACCCGTGACGGCCGCTTCGGCCCGACGGTCGGCCAGTGGTTCACCGCGCTCGCCGAGGAGCACTCGGGCGCCGAGCTCGACATCATCGACGTGGCCGGCCTGGAGCTGCCGGCCTGCCACCCCGACTGGGGCACCGAGCGCACCCCGGCCCTGGCCGATCTCGCGGCCCGGGTCGAGGCCGCGGACGCGTACGTCGTGGTCACCCCGGAGTACAACCACAGCTACCCGGCCCAGCTGAAGCACTTCATCGACCTGCACCGCACCGAGTGGAACGCCAAGGCGGTCGGCTTCGTCTCGTACGGCGGTGTCTCCGGCGGTCTGCGCGCGGTCGAGCACCTGCGCCAGGTCTTCGCCGAGGTGCACTGCGTGACCATCCGCGACGGCGTCAGCTTCCACAGCGCCTGGGACCACTTCGGCGAGGACGGCAAGGCCCACGACCCGCAGGGTGCGGCGGGCGCGGCCAAGACGATGCTGGACCAGCTGGACTGGTGGGCCCAGGCGCTGCGCACGGCGCGCGCGGAGCGCCCGTACAACTAGGGCTTCGCAAGCACCATTTCGTACTCCAGCTTCGAGGGGTCGCTCTCCAACGGGACGACCCCTCCGCTGCGTTCGAAGCCGATCTTCTTGTACGCGGCCTGCGCCCGGTGGTTGTCCTGGTGGACGAAGAGCCGCGCCCGCTCCACGCCCTCGACCGTCCACGACCACTCGGCCGCGGCCTCGAAGAGACGCTGCACCAGGCCGCGTCCGCGGTGCTCGGGGTCCACGTAGACCCCCACGAAGTGCGCACCGGTCACCGGCAGCACCACACCGAAGAAGTCCTCCCGGCCGGCGTGCTCGATGATCGACACCGTCGCCCCGACCCAGATGCCGTGCTCGTCCACCGCCACGAACTGGCGCCCGTCCAGGCCGTGCGAATGGCCGGCGGCTCGGTCCTGCCAGAACTGGTCGGGCCGCGCGTTCGCCGCCTCGTACGTCTCCAGGTAGGCGATGGGTGCGGCGGGGTCCTGCAGCGCCTGCAGGCGCAGGTCCCTGACCTGCTCCCACTCGTCGGCCCGTACCGCGCGTATCTCGTAGCTCATACGGTGATCGTCGCCGCAGGTCACGACTGCACGCAAGGGGGTATCCCCCGGTGCGACGCGGCTGTCGTACCGGGGTACTAGAACCGCCCGCCAGATGCCGTCCCCGGTCCGACGGAACGGCCCTTGGCGCTCCGTAGCGTCATCTCCATGATTCGAGCCAACGGACTCACCAAGAAGTACGGCGACAAGACCGTCGTCGACGACCTGAGCTTCGAGGTCAAGCCCGGCACCGTCACCGGCTTCCTCGGCCCCAACGGCGCCGGCAAGTCGACCACCATGCGGATGCTGCTCGGCCTCGACACCCCGACCCGCGGCACCGCGACGATCGGCGGGCACGCCTACGCGGACCACCCCGCACCGCTCACCGAGGTCGGCGCGCTCCTGGAGGCCCGCTCGGTCCACCCGGGCCGCAGCGCCCGCAACCACCTCATGGCCCTGGCCCTCACCCACGGCATCCCGCGCTCCCGCGTCGACCACGTACTGGACCTGGCCGGCATCACCGAGGTCGCCGCCAAGCGCGTCAAGGGCTTCTCGCTCGGCATGGGCCAGCGCCTGGGCATCGCGGCCGCCCTGCTCGGCGACCCGGCCACGGTGATCCTGGACGAGCCGGTCAACGGCCTCGACCCCGAGGGCGTGCTCTGGATCCGCAACCTCCTCAAGTCCCTTGCCGCCGAAGGCCGTACGGTCCTGGTCTCCTCGCACCTGATGAGCGAGATGGCCCTGACGGCCGACCACCTGGTCATCATCGGCCGCGGCAGGCTCCTCGCGGACACGACGGTGGACGCCTTCGTACGGGAAGCAGGCGCCGCCTCCGTCAAGGTGGTCACCCCGTCGGCCGGCGAGCTCGCCTCGCTCCTGGCGGGCCCCGCCGTGACGGTCACGTCCGAGAGCACCGGCACGCTCACCGTCCAGGGCGTCGACGCCGAGCACATCGCCCGTACCGCCGCCGCCCACGCCATCCCGGTCTTCGAACTCACCCCGCAGGCCGCCTCGCTGGAGCAGGCCTTCATGGACCTGACCCGCGACTCCGTCGAGTACAACGCCACCGTGAAGGGACACGCAGCATGAGCACCGCCACGATCGCCCGGCAGACCCGCACCACGTCCTCCTACGCCGTGACACCCGTACGTGTGCTGCGCTCCGAATGGCACAAGTTCTGGACGGTCCGCTCCACCTGGATCACCCTGCTGTCCTCGGCGGTCCTGATCATCGGCCTGGGGCTGCTGGTCTCCGCCAACTACGACACGGGGAGCCGGGAGTTCGTCGACCCGATCGGGATCGGTCTGGCCGGCACCCAGATCGCCCAGATCTCCCTGCCCGTCCTGGGCGTCCTGATCATCGCGGGCGAGTACACGAGCGGGATGATCCGCGCCTCGCTCACCGCGGTGCCCCGAAGGGTCACGGTCCTGTGGGCGAAGGCCGCCGTCCTCGCGGCCATCGTCTTCCCGCTGACCCTGGTGACCTGCCTGATCGCCTACCCGCTCGCCCAGACCTTCCTGGCCGGCACCGACCAGGAGGCGGCCCTGACCGACCCCGGTGTGCTCACGGCCGTCCTGGGGATGTCCGCCGGCATCACGGCCCTGTCCGTCTTCGCCCTCGGGCTCGGTGCCGTGCTCCGCTCGGTCGCGGGCGGCATCGCGGCCTTCGTCGGCGGGATCATGATCCTGCCCGAGGTCATCTCCATGATCCCGATCGACGCCGTGGACACCGCCATCGAGTACTTCCCCGTCCAGTCCGCGGGCAATGTCGCCGCACTCGACCCGATCGCGGGCGCCCCGTCGCCCGCCGCGTCCCTGATCGCCCTGGTCCTGTGGGCGGCCGGCTCGGTCGCCGTCGCCGCGTTCTTCCTCAAGCGCCGGGACGTATGACCTGCCGTGGCAGAGGATGATCCCGTGACCAATCAGCACAGAGAGGGTGTCCGCGGCGCGGGCACCCTCTCGTCCACCCGCCCGCTGCGTCAACTCCTGCAGTACCTCCGCGCCTTCGACCGGCGCAGGCCCTGGGTGTGGGACCTCGCCGTCACCCTCTTCTGGGTGGGCGCCGCCCTCACCGACTACGCGAGCAGCGGCTGGCGGATGATCGCCCAGAACCTGGACGTGCCGGACTGGCAGCTCCTGGTCATCAGCCTCGGCTTCACCGTGCCGCTCTACTGGCGCCGCCGCCACCCCATGGGCGTCCTGCTCGCCACCGCGCCCTTCGCGCTGGCCAACGGCTGGACGGGCGCCATCCTGCAGGCCCACTTCGTCCAGCTGGCCGCGGTGTTCAACCTGGCCGTGCACCGGCCGCTCAAGCAGCTGGCACCGGCCGCCGTGGTGGTCCTCGTCCCGCTCATCCCGGGCGCCCTGCGCTATCCGCTCGCGGCCTGGGACGGCTCCTTCGGCCCCGCGGTCTGGGGCTTCATCCTCTCCGCACTCCTGGGCATCGCGGTCCGCTCCCGCATGGAGCACCTCGCGTCCCTGGTCGACCGCGCCCACCGCCTCGAGATCGAACGCGACCAGCAGGCCCAGCTGGCCGCCGCCGCCGAACGCACCCGTATCGCCCGCGAGATGCACGACATCATCGGCCACAATCTCTCGGTCATCACGGGCCTTGCGGACGGCGGCGCGTACGCGGCGAAGAAGAACCCGGAACGCGCGGTCCAGGCCCTGGAGGCCATCGGCACCACGAGCCGCGGCGCGCTCGCGGAGCTGCGCCGCCTCCTGGACGTCCTGCGCGAGGACTCCCCCGCCGCGGACCTGGCCCCGGCCCCGGCGCTCTCCGACCTCGACTCCCTCGTCGAAGGCGTACGTGCGGCAGGCCTGCCCGTCCGTGTCTCGGTCCAGGGTTCCCCGGCGGACCTCCCGCCCGGCCTGGAGCTCAGCGTGTACCGCGTGATCCAGGAGGCTCTCACCAACACCCTGAAGCACGGCGGCCCTTCGGCCACGGCCGAGGTCGTTCTCTCGTACGGAACGGACGAGGTCACCGCGACCGTCACCGACACCGGAAAGGGCGGGACACCCTCCGACGGCGGCCGCGGCCTCGCCGGTATGAAGGAGCGAACTTCCCTCTACCAGGGCACACTTGAGGCCGGACCACAGCCGGCCGGCGGCTGGCGGGTCCACCTCCGTATCCCGGTCCCGCCCCTGGAAGGCCCCGCATAGTGACGACCGTGCTCATCGTCGACGACCAGCCCATGCAGCGCTTCGGCTTCCGCATGCTCCTGGAGAGCCAGGACGACATGACGGTCGCCGGCGAAGCGGCCAACGGCGCCGAAGCGGTACGCCTGGTCTCCGAACTCCGCCCGGACGTCGCCCTGATGGACATCCGCATGCCGGGCCTCGACGGCATCGAGGCCACCCGCCGTATCGTCGCCGCCGGCGACCGCACCCGCGTCCTGATCCTCACCACGTTCGACCTCGACGAATACGCCTACGCAGGTCTACGGGCCGGAGCCTCGGGCTTCCTGGTCAAGGACGCCCAGCCGGAGGAACTCCTCGCCGGCATCCGCGCCGTGGCCTCCGGAGACGCCGTGGTCGCACCGAGCCTCACGCGCCGGCTCCTTGACGCGTACGCGGAGAAGCTGCCGGCACCGGGAGAGACGGACGCGCTCGCACAGGACGCACGCCTGGCCCAACTCACCGACCGTGAACGGGAGATCCTCACGGTCATCGGCCAGGGCTGGACCAACACGGAGATCGCCGAGCGCTTCCATCTCGCGGAGTCGACGGTGAAGACGCACGTGGGACGCATTCTGGCGAAGACGGGGTCGCGGGACAGGGTCCAGGCGGTGATCCTGGCGTACGACACCAAGCTGGTGAAGCCGTCCTGAAATACAAAAAAGCCCCCGCACATTGTGCGGGGGCTTTTCTTTAAAATTAGTTCGGCGGCGTCCTACTCTCCCACAGGGTCCCCCCTGCAGTACCATCGGCG
>NZ_JACTVJ010000034.1 GCF_014493765.1 Streptomyces polyasparticus | reverse complement strand
TACCGGCTGAACCCGCACTGGATGACCGTCTACGCCCCCGACCTCGACAAGCTCACCGGCACATGACGCCGGGCCCGACCGAGACGGAAACCGATCCGGAGAAACGCCAGAGGCCCGGACCGTGAAACGGTCCGGGCCTCTGATCAGGCGGAGGATACGAGATTCGAACTCGTGAGGGGTTGCCCCCAACACGCTTTCCAAATGTTCGTCTGGAGGTCCGGGAGAGATCAGGAGTGTCCTGACCTGCGCTGCAGTAGGTGGTGACGGGGCTTCTGAACGGTGCTGTACGCCGGTGAATGCAACCAGAAGTGCAACCACGGAGCCCCGACCCTGCTCAAGTCCTGCGCCACGCCCTGAGCAGTTCCTCGGGGCCGTACGCTGCCTGGAGTCCGGAGCAGCTGGTTCCGTTGCGGGAGACCGCCACGAGCGGTACCGGCTCGTCGGTGATCGCCGCCCGATGTTTCTGCAGTGAGGCCAGGTCGTGGTTGTCGAACGCGGAGTTCTCCAACCATTTGACCGAGCCGAGGAAGAGCAGCTCCTTGGCCACCGGCTGTCGGTCGGCGCCGACCAGGTCGATTTCGATGTCGTTGCTTCGGGTCCAGTACCCGCCGATCGCCGGAGCGGCGGGCAGGAGCCCGTCCGGTAGGAGTCGGGCGAGGGATTCCCGGACCAGGGGTTCGACGGCGCGGCCGCGCCAGCTCGTCCACTGCTCCTTGATCCGGCTGAGCGTGAGATCCCCGCGCATCCGCTCGATCTCCGCCATGTGTGGATCAAGAAACATGAGCCAGAACCGCAGGTAGGGGTCTGCCACCCGGTAGCGGCGCTCCTTCGAAGGGCGCAGGGACAGGGGCAGTTCGGCTGCCACCACCCGTTTCTCGGTCAGGACTTCCGTGGCGCGGGTGAGTGTGGTGTGGGCGATGCCGCCGGCGGCACGCGCGATGTTGGTGAAGGTTCGCTCTCCGCTTCCGATGGCTCGTAGGACCTCCCCGCTCATCGCCTGCGGTGGAAACTCCGCGGCCAGCGAGCGCTCCGCGGAAACCAGCAGCGCCGAGATCGGGTTGTCGAGCGAGTCGCGGAGGAAGTCCCAGATGTCAGCTCCGGTCCGCCACTCCGCACAGATCAGTGGAAGCCCGCCCGTGATCAGAGCGGCGTCGAAGGCGGCCGCTGGTGGCAGGTCGAGCATCTCGCCGATGTCGGCCGGGTTCAGAGGCCCGACCACCATTTCCCGGCCGCGCTGGTGGAACGGGCGGTCGTAGCTGTTCAGCGCCTCCATCATCGACAGGTCGGATCCGACCAGGAGGAGGAGCACGGGTTTGCGGCTGAGCAGGCGGTCCCAGGCCCGCTGCAGCATGCCCTCGAAGGCGTCGATGCGGTCCATCAGATACGGGACCTCGTCGATGACGACCACGCTCGGGCTGTCGTCGGGCAGGGTCTCTGCAAGCAGCCTGAGGGCGGCATTCCACTGCGCCGGTGTCTCCTCGGCGAACAGGTCACGCTCCGGCAGGGTGGACCTGGCGACGGCGTCGAGCAGCTCTGTGAGTTCGTCCTCTGCTGTGCCGCCCGCCGCGGTGAAGAAGAGATTCGGTGTCTCGGTGCGCCGCAGGAACTCTTCGACGAGGCTGGACTTGCCGACGCGTCGCCTTCCCCGCATCAGAATGCACTGGCCTGGCTTTGCCGACCCGATGGCTCCGCGCACCGCTTGGAAGGCATCACTGAGTACGGCCAGCTCCCGGTTCCGCCCGATGAAACGACGCATGCCAACCTCTCCGTAGAGATAGTGTCGCTTGAGATACTATCTCTACTGCTACCGTCCTGCGACTAATCGGGCATCACGCTGTGGATGCGGGAGAGGGTGAAGACGCGTTCGGCTTCCCGCAGGTGACACCAGCCTTCGAGGTAGGGCGGATCGAGTGTGAGGCGGCTGAGGGTGCGCACGGTCCGGCTGCCCGAGGTGGCGACGTATTCGACGGTGATGGCTTCGCTGGTGTCGATGGCATGGGCGAGCTGGCGGACATCGCTGTAAGGAAGCCGCTTCGCCCACCCGGCGACGATCTCCTCGGTGTCCGTGCCGAAGGGAACCCCGCCCTCGAGCGGCGCGGGATCCGGGAGTGTCGGCGGGGCGGCCAGCAGCCGGGTGGCCAAGGTGTTCGGGTCGACGGTGGCCGGCGTCCTCTCTGTAAGTGCGGGGTTGCTCCGGCGGCTGTCCCTTCTCCCGGCGCCGCGCGGGCTCGGAACGAGAGTGGTGGCCCGCCGAGGCCGGACCTTGTCGATGCGTACCGTGCCATCGCCGGTCTCGGCGACAGGGGCGTAGCCCTCGGCCCGGAGCGCGGCGAGGGTCGTGGCCAGCGGGCTGCGGCTGATCAGCACGGTCGGCGCCAGCTGTCGCAGTCCGAGCTTCGCGAGTCCGCGGTGGGCGGCCAGTTCGGCCAGGAGGGCGGGCTCGTCACTGTGGAGCACGCAGGCGGCGGGGGCGATGCGCACGCGCCCGTGGCTGCGGGCGGTGTCGGCAATCAGGTACGCCAGTGGCTGTGGCAGGGATCCTGCGGCGACAGTGGCGAGGTCGGCTGTGATGTCCTCGGGGGTGAGGCCCGCATCCAGAGCCCGGCGGATGCTGCTGGAGCTGAACCGCCACGCTGACGCCGTGCCGCTGGTCTCGCGGTCGGCGACGGAGTCCAGCAGTGCGGCCAGTCGCGTGGACGGCGTGCCGGTGACGACGGCGGTGAGGTCGGCGCCGATCCGAGCCACTGCCGTTGCCGAGGGGAGCAGCCGCCGGCACTCGGTGCTCAACCCCTCGGCGTCACCGGTCCGCAGGTGGACGCCGAGGGTGGACAGGGCGCCACGCGCGAGCACGCCGAGGAGCTCGGCCTCATGGATCACGGCGGCGAACGGTGTTCCGTTTTGGGGTGATGAATCGGCGAGTGGGCGGTGCCAGGCGATCAGCGGCCCCAGCTCTGAGGCGGCCCTTGCGCCTTGCCCGGCCGGGAGTTGTGCGGCTGCGGCCAACAGCCCGAGGCGGGCCTGCACGCAGCCGCCGCAGGGGGGTGCACCCGCGACAGCGGGGAGTGCCTTGTTGTCCTCGTCGCGCGCCTGAGCAGGGGTGAGCGTCAGGTTCTTCCATGCTTGGAGCAGCACGGCGAACTGCTCCGAGGGCTCCCGTTCCGCCCAGGCGTCGTATGCCTCGGTGGGTACCACGTGATCACCGTCCCGGCCGAGGAGCCCGGCAGCGTACGAGGTTTCCAAGACGATGCGTACGACGGCGTCGTCGGCATGGGCAGCCTTGCAGATCCGGACCAGTTCCCGTGCGCCGATCCCGCCGGACTTCAACCGCGTCGGTGCTGCCACCGAGCAGACGGACAGAACCGAGGCAGCACTGGCAGCGAACGCCGTGGCCGCGGCCGACGCCTCGCGGTCCACCTCTGGCGGCGTGACAGGCGCCAACTTCGGTGAAGGTGCGGTGGGTTGGAAGGGGGCGTGCCAACCGGGCCCGCGCAGCGCGAGCGCCACCTCGGCAGGCATACGGGCCGGGCCGTAGCGCCGACGGTCCTGGACCAGGAGTCCCCGGTCCAGTGCCCAGCGTTCCCCCGGTTCAGAGCTGGGGTCAGGCGTTCCGAACGCAATGAACTGCGGCTGCCTCGGCAGACCTTCCGCTCGGCGGTCGAGCAACTTCCGGGCCGCCGCAGGGGCCTTCGCGACCGCTGAGGCGATCTGCTCCGGGTCCCTGTGATGCTCCACCAGAGCGGCCAGCCGCTGCTGCTTGGTGCCGGGCGGCTTGAGGCCCAATGTCACCAGCATGCCGCGCAGTTCGTCGGAGGCTGTGCCCGCCAGCAGCTCTTCCAGCGCGACATCGAGCCCGAGGGGTGTGTCCCATGCCTGCCGCAGTGGTGCGGTCATGCGGAGTTTCCCGTCCCCGTCCGGCCAGACCAGAGCATGATCGGCCAGTTCCCTCAGCACGGCGTCCAGCGCGCGTGTGCCTTCGTCATGCGTTGCTCCCAGCAACTGCGCCAGGGCAGCATGTGACGCGGGTGCCCCAAGAGCCGCCAGCGCTTCTGCCGCCTGCAGGTGCGGTAGCGCCAACTGCGGCAGGGCGAGCGCCACCGACCCCGGGCGCTGAAGACGGTCCGCCAGTTCCCCCACCGAGCGAGGCTCCGGAGGGGACATGGCGTCCTTCCGCGTCACGAGCACGCGCGCCAGACGGGAGTCGTCGAGGCTGCCGAGCCATGTCGCCAGCGTTGATCGGGACTTCATGTGGGGGTGCACCTCGTCAGGCCAGGGAATGCCATAGCGGGGCCGGAGCCGGTCCGGCGCCGGGTCCAAGGATGGCGCACTCCCGCGATCGCATGGACCCACACGAGAACAGGGCGCCCCCGGGCGCGCGATGGGCGCTTCATGGGCTGCCCCTACGCGCAGCGCGAGAGAGCCGCTCACCCATCAAAATGCCCTAAATCACCGCTTATGAATGCAACCAAAACTGCAACCAACGCACGCCGAAGAGCCGAGCCGCGATTGCGGCTCGGCTCTTCGTTTCGCCTGGTCAGGCGACTGCGGAGGATACGAGATTCGAACTCGTGAGGGGTTGCCCCCAACACGCTTTCCAAGCGTGCGCCCTAGGCCACTAGGCGAATCCTCCGCCGCAAACAATACAAGACTCGGAGGAGTGCTCGCGAACCCGTTCCCTGAGGTCCGGTGGGTGACGGGTGAGTGATCGGGACGGGCTCGTTCGCAGGGGTCCGGATCGGGTACCCTGGGTGCAGCCCCTCACGTGGCGCTATCTGACTGAACTCCCCCAGGGCCGGAAGGCAGCAAGGGTAGGTTGGCTCTGGCGGGTGCGTGGGGGGCGCTTGCGTTCCCGGACAGCTTCTCGGAAGAGCTTCCCGGAGGTGTTCGCGAGGCCCCGGAAATCCGCTCGTGGACCGGGCTGTCAGTGCGGGCCGATAACCTCGTATGCGTGTCGTCCCTTGCGCTGTACCGCCGTTATCGCCCGGAGTCGTTCGCCGAGGTCATCGGGCAGGAGCATGTGACCGACCCGCTGCAGCAGGCGCTGCGGAACAACCGGGTCAATCATGCGTACCTGTTCAGTGGCCCGCGCGGCTGCGGCAAGACGACGAGCGCGCGCATCCTCGCCCGCTGTCTCAACTGTGAGCAAGGTCCCACTCCCACCCCCTGCGGCGAGTGCCAGTCCTGCCGGGACCTGGCGCGCAACGGGCCGGGTTCGATCGACGTCATCGAGATCGACGCCGCTTCGCACGGTGGTGTGGACGACGCCCGTGACCTGCGCGAGAAGGCCTTCTTCGGCCCGGCGAGCAGTCGCTACAAGATCTACATCATCGACGAGGCCCACATGGTCACGTCGGCGGGCTTCAATGCGCTGCTCAAGGTGGTCGAGGAGCCCCCGGAGCACCTCAAGTTCATCTTCGCGACGACCGAGCCCGAGAAGGTCATCGGCACGATCAGGTCGCGTACGCACCACTATCCGTTCCGGCTCGTACCGCCCGGCACGCTCCGCGAGTACCTCGCCGAGGTCTGCGGGCGCGAGAAGGCGCCGGTCGAGGACGGGGTGCTGCCGCTGGTCGTGCGCGCGGGCGCCGGTTCCGTACGTGACTCGATGTCCGTCATGGACCAGCTCCTCGCCGGCGCGGGCGACGACGGTGTGACGTATGCCATGGCGACCGCCCTGCTCGGCTACACGGACGGATCCCTGCTCGACTCCGTCGTCGAGGCGTTCGCGGCCGGTGACGGCGCCGCCGCCTTCGAGGTCGTGGACCGGGTCATCGAGGGCGGCAACGACCCGCGCCGCTTCGTGGCCGACCTGCTCGAGCGGCTGCGCGACCTGGTGATCCTCGCGGCCGTGCCGGACGCCGCCGAGAAGGGGCTGATCGACGCCCCCGCCGACCTCATCGAGCGGATGCAGGCCCAGGCGCAGAACTTCGGCGCCGCCGAGCTCAGCCGCGCCGCCGACCTGGTCAACGAGGGCCTGACCGAGATGCGCGGCGCCACATCGCCCCGCCTCCAGCTCGAGCTGATCTGCGCGCGGGTGCTGCTGCCCGCGGCCTACGACGACCAGCGCTCCATGCTGGCCAGGCTCGACCGCCTGGAGCGGGGTGGCGCGGGCGGCGGCGGTGGCGGCTTCGCGGGTGGCGGCGGACAGATGCCCGCCATGGCATACGTTCCCGGCCCCGACGCCCATGCCCCGCTGGACGCTCCGGGAGACGCCCCGGTGCCGCCCGGCGGCGGTGCGGCCGCGGCCCGGGCCGCGGTGCGGGGGGCTTCGGGCGGCGGTGCCGCGACGCCCGGTGCACAGGCGCCGCAGGCATCTCAGGCACCTCAAGCACCTCAGGCTCAGGCACCTCAGCCCCAGGCCCCGCAGGCCCCGGCTCCCCAGGCTCAAGCGCCCGCAGCCCCCGCGCCCACACAGGCGCCCGCACCCGCCCAGACCCCGGCCGACCCCCCGGCCCAGCGCCCCGGTGCCTGGCCCGGCGCCGCGACCCCCGGATCCGGCAGCCAGCCCGGCGCCGCACCCGCGGGCGGCGCCCCCGCGGCCCCGGCCGAACGCCGCCCCGGCGGCTGGCCCACCGCGGCCTCGGCAGGCAGCGGCGCCCCGAGCGCCGCGAGCACACCGCAGGCCTCCCGCCCACAGACGCCGCCCGCCGCCCCCGCTACCCAGGCGGGACCGGCCCCGTCGCTCGGTGCCCCGCCGCCGGGCAGCCTCGACGTGCGCGCGCTGTGGCCGAACATCCTGGAGGCGGTCAAGAACCGCCGCCGCTTCACCTGGATCCTGCTCAGCCAGAACGCGCAGGTCGCGGGTTTCGACGGCCAGACCCTCCAGCTCGGCTTCCTCAATGCGGGCGCCCGTGACAACTTCACGAGCAGCGGCAGCGAGGACGTCCTCAAGCAGGCGCTGTCCGAGCAGTTCCAGGCGAACTGGAAGATCGAGGCGATCATCGACCCCTCGGGCGGCTCCAACCCGCCCCCGGCGGCCACCGGCTTCGGCGGCTCCGGCGGTACGTACGGAGGCGGCCAGACCGGGTCGTACGGTGGCGCTTCCGCACCGCAGCGGCCCCAGGCCCCGGCGCCCCAGCAGTCGGCCCCGGCCGCCGCGGCGCCCCAGACCCAGTCCCCGGCTCCGCAGCAGTCGGCGCCCGCGCCGGCCCCGTCCTCGTACAACCAGGGCGGCCAGGGCTCGTACAATCAGGGCGGCCATGGCCAGAACGGCCACGGCAACCAGGGCTCGTACGACCAGGAGCCGCCCCCGGTCTCCATCGAGGACGACATCCCGGAAGAGGACGACCCCGACCTCGACGAGAACGCCCTGAGCGGCCACGACCTGATCGTGCGCGAGCTCGGGGCCACGATCATTGAAGAGATCGCGAACGAATAGGGGTGTGGGGGCGCAGCCTCCACGCCCACACGGGGCAACACCGCCACAACGACCAGCTCCGCAAACGGATCCAGGCGGGGCGGGGTGTGGGGGCGCAGCCTCCACGCCCACACCGGGCAACACCGCCACAACGACCAGCTCCGCAAACGGATCCAGGCGGGGCAGGGGGCGGCAGCCCCCAAAGGGACGCCCAGCTTCGGACCTTCCCACAAGCCCCCGGCCCCCCGCTCGTACAAACCCACCGGACCCCACCGGCTAGGCTTCCGACCGTGAAGGTCCTTGTCATCGGCGGCGGCGCCCGCGAACACGCCCTGTGCCGCTCTCTGTCCCTCGACCCCGACGTGACCGCCCTGCACTGCGCGCCAGGCAACGCCGGGATCGCCGAGGTCGCCGAGCTGCACCCGGTCGACGCCCTGGACGGAGCCGCGGTCGCCGCGCTCGCCCGGGAGCTCTCCGCCGACCTCGTCGTCGTCGGCCCCGAGGCGCCGCTCGTCGCCGGCGTCGCGGATGCCGTACGGGAAGTGGGCATCCCCTGCTTCGGCCCGAGTGCCGAAGCGGCCCAGCTCGAAGGGTCCAAGGCCTTCGCCAAGGACGTGATGGCCGGCGCCGGCGTCCCCACCGCCCGCAGCTACGTCTGCACCACCGACGAGGAGATCGACGAGGCGCTCGACGCCTTCGGCGCCCCGTACGTGGTGAAGGACGACGGTCTCGCGGCCGGCAAGGGCGTCGTCGTCACCGACGACCTCGACAAGGCGCGCGCCCACGCCCGGGCCTGCGACCGCGTGGTGATCGAGGAGTTCCTCGACGGCCCCGAGGTCTCGCTGTTCGCGATCACCGACGGTGTCACGGTCGTCCCGCTCACGCCCGCCCAGGACTTCAAGCGGGCCCTCGACAACGACGAGGGCCCCAACACCGGCGGCATGGGCGCCTACTCGCCGCTGCCCTGGGCCGACCCCAAGCTGGTCGACGAGGTCATGGCCTCCGTGCTGCAGCCCACGGTGGACGAGCTGCGCCGCCGCGGTACGCCCTTCGCCGGTCTCCTGTACGCGGGTCTGGCGATCACCAGCAGGGGCGTACGGGTCATCGAGTTCAACGCCCGCTTCGGCGACCCCGAGACCCAGGTCGTCCTGGCCCGCCTGCAGACCCCGCTCGCCGGTGTCCTGCTGCACGCCGCGAACGGCACCCTCGACGCCGAGCCCCCGCTGCGCTGGCGCGAGGACGCGGCCGTCACCGTGGTCGTCGCCTCGCACAACTACCCGGACACCCCGCGTACGGGCGATGTCATCGAGGGCCTCGACGAGGTGGCCGCACAGGATGCCCCGGATGCGTACGTCCTGCACGCCGGGACCAGGCACGAGGGAGACGCCGTGGTCAGCGCGGGCGGCCGCGTGCTGTCCGTGACCGCGACCGGCAAGGACCTGGCCGAGGCCCGCGAGCGCGCCTACCGGGCCGTCGCGCGGATCCGCCTCGACGGCTCCCAGCACCGCACCGACATCGCGGCCAAGGCGGCGGGCGTCTGAGCCGCCGCGTACCACCGGGCGTACGCCCGTAGCGCGCCGAACACGGGGCCGGATCTGACACAAGATCCGGTCCCGTTTCGTCATGCACCTTTGCCCAAAGCCATTCCATCGAGTGACCGATCCCCCATCCGGCTGACGGGCACCGAGGCCCCAACTAGGGTGCGGCGCAAGCGTTCCCGGTACCCGAAGCCAAACAGCCCACTGGCATTGCGATGTCAGTGACGGGTGCCACAGTGGGGGAGTGAGCAGAGCCGTCGCAGCACGAAGGGGGTGACGTCCGGCCGTGTCCGGAACCGGTATCGGTGGTGAGCGGGGCGCAGTAGGCGCACGCGCCCGCGCGCTTGCCGTCCTGCGCGTCCGCAGCAGGGCCCTCGCGGTGGCATTGCTGCCCGCGGCCGTGGCCGTGGTGCTGCTCGCGGGCGCGATCACGGGGCGGCTGACCGGCGGGAGTTGGGATCTGGCGCGCTGGATCTCGAGCGCCGTCGCCCTGGTCGTGCTGCTCGCCGCGACCGTCGTCTCGCTGTTCGTGGCGCGCTCGCGGCCCGCCCTCAGCCCCACCGTGCCGATCGCCGAGAAATCCGCCCCGGACCTCTATCGCCTGGTGCGCGACCTCGCCGACCGCCTCGACGTCCCCGCACCCTCCGCGATAGCCCTCACTCCGGACTGCGACAGCTGGCTCGAGGACCGCACCCACCGCGCCCACGCCCCGGCCCGCCCGGGCCTGCTGCGGCGCGTGCTCGCGGCGATACGCATACGGCGTGACGTGGCGGCCCCGGATGCGGGTGCCGGTCTGACGGACCTACGGGGGGATGAAGCCGGGACCCTGCGAGGGGACGCGGCAGCGGGGGCTCGGGGGGATGTGAGCGCGGCCGTGCAGGGGCCGGATGCCGCGGTCGTACGGGGGCAGGACTCGGCAGCCGCACGGGATTCCGCAGCCGTACGGGACACAGCGGGGCTGCGGGACACAGCGGGCGCACGGGGGCGCGACACGGTCGCCGCGCGCGAGGACGCGGCCGAGACCCGTCCGGTCGCCCCCGTCCTGGTCATCGGCTCGCCCTTCCTGTGGTGGATGCGCGTCGCCGAGTTGCGCGCGCTCCTCGCCCCTGTCGTCGCCGGCACGGGCCCTTCCGCCCACCCCGACATAGCCGCCGCCCGCCGTTTCGTACGGGGCCTCGACGCCGCGGTCGCCGTGGCGGAGCGTCCCGGGCGCGGGCCCGCCGGGCGCCTGGTGCTCGCGGGGGTCGGCTGGGTCTGCCGGCTGATGCTCCGCGCCTGCCGCGATCACGCGGCCGAGATGGAACGGGGGGTCGCGGCCGCCGCCGCCGACCGTGCACAGACTGTGGATTACGGGCTGAGGATCATGGCCCAGGAACAGGTCGGGCTCGCCTACGCCGGCTGGGACCGGCTGCTCACCAAGGTCGCGCTGCCCGCCTGGCGCATGGGCCGCTGGCCGTCCCGGCTCGACGCCGGTGTGGTGGCCGCGCTCACCGAACTCTCGCGGCGCGACCGCCTCGCCGAGGGCTTCGCCTCGCGGCTCGGCGAGCGGCCCGCGTGCGATCTGCTCGAAGAGCCCGGTGTGGTGGACGAGGCCGCCTCGCTGCTCGCGGCCCGGCTCTTCCACGGCGACCAGGGAGCGGGCTGGGCGCCGGTCGACTGGCAGGAGTATCCGGAGGAGGTCGTCGACCGCAAGTGGCGCACGGACGCGGCCCGGCTGCACCGCGCCCTGGACTCCCTGGGCGTCGGCCGCGCCACGGCACCGGACATGGACCCGCAGGCGCCCACGCTGGCGCGAGTGATGGAGCATCTGTCGTCCGGGCCGTGCGAAGAGGACGGCGGCGAGGGCGAGTCGGGCACGGAGAGCGCACCGGAGTCCCGGGCCGCCGCCGCGCTCGGCGCCGAACTCCGTTCAACTGACGCCGACTTGACGGAGGCGGAGGCGGAAGCGGCGACGGAAGCGGGAGCCCGAGCCGCGACTGAAACCGAAGCCGCAACTGAAACCGCAGCCGACCCCACGTCGGCCGGACCCGCAGCCGACCCCACGTCGGCCGGACCCGCAGCCGACCCC
>NZ_JACTVJ010000033.1 GCF_014493765.1 Streptomyces polyasparticus | reverse complement strand
CGGCCGGACCCGCAGCCGACCCCACGTCGGCCGGACCCGCAGCCGACCCCACGTCGGCCGGACCCGCAGCCGACCCCACGTCGGCCGGACCCGCAGCCGACCCCGCGGAGGCCGGCCTCGAAGCCGACCACCCTGGCCCTGAAGCCGACTACCCCGGCCCTGAAGCCGATTACCCCGACTACCCCGAACCCGACTACCCCGAAGACCACGACCCCACCGAGCCCCCCACCCTCGCCCCCCAGGGCGAGCAACTGGCCGCCCTGCTCACCGTCGAGATGGCCCGCGAGGAAACCGCCGCACCGAGCCCCGCCCCCCAGCCGTCCAACGCGGACGACGCCCCCTGGGACGAGGCCATGCTGCCGCTGTTCCCGCTGCAACCCCCGCGCTCCGGACGCGAGTTGCTGGCCGACCACGTCACCGCGATGGTCTGCTGCGCCGCGGTCGACACCGCGGGCGCGGCCCCCGGCCTCGACTGGCTGGACGGCCCCACCCTGCTCGTCGGCGGCGTCCGCACGGCCGACCTCGGCCCCCGCGTCCTCAGCCTCGTCGAGGACGGCGACCCCGAACCGCTGCGCGGCTGGCTCGCGGGCCTCGGCGTCCGCCCGGAGAAGCCGGTCCGGCTGGTCTGAACAGCCACCAGCCGGCGGACACCGACGGCCGGGGCTGAGCTCGGCGTCCAGGAGTCGTGCCCCGGGGTTTCCGGGAGCTCCTGTTCGTCGCTCCCGGCCCGTCAATTCACGACGAACCGTAACGGCGCACGTGCGTAATGTGATGTGCTGGGACCGCATCGGACATCGGCCGCGGCAGGGACGCAGGACCCGGGGGACGAGGGAGGGGAGCGGCATGGGTGACGGCGGAGTGCCGAAAAACGCGACGGGCGGGACCGGAGCGCAGATCGGGACAGGAGCGCGGCCCGGGACGGGAGCGCAGATCAGGCGCTGGGAGTCCGGCGCACTCGCCCACGCCGTGAGCGACCCCTTCGGCCAGGGCCCGCTGCCCTGGCTGCGCGGCAGCGAGCACTACTTCGACGACACCGGCCAGGTCGTCCCCTGGTACATCGACCATGCCCCCGCGCCCGGCGCCCGTATCCCCGCACCGCGCAGCACCACGGGCCCGCGCACGGCCGACGACGTGCACCAGCAGATCAAGGGATTCACCTCCACGGGTGCCGCGGCCCCCGGCGAGTCCATCGACTTCCGCATCACGGTGGACCCCCCGCAGCAGTTCTCCGTCGACATCTACCGGATCGGGCACTACGGCGGCGACGGAGCCGCGAAGATCACCACCAGCCCCCGGCTCTCCGGCATCGTCCAGCCGCCCCCGTTGACCGCCGACCGCACCGTTTCCTGCCACCACTGGTGGCTCTCCTGGCGGCTGCAGATCCCGAGCTTCTGGAACACGGGCGCGTACGTGGCCGTCCTGACGACCGCCGACGGCTACCGCTCCCACATCCCGTTCACGGTCCGCGACGACCGCCCCGCCGATCTGCTCCTGCTGCTCCCGGACGTGACCTGGCAGGCGTACAACCTCTACCCGGAGGACGGCCGTACGGGCGCCAGCCTCTACCACGCGTGGGACGAGAGCGGCTCGCTGCTCGGCGAGAGCGACGCGGCGATCACGGTCTCCTTCGACCGTCCGTACGCCGGCGCGGGCCTGCCCCTCCATGTGGGCCACGCCTACGACTTCATCCGCTGGGCCGAGCGCTACGGCTACGACATCGCGTACGCCGACACCCGCGACCTGCACGCGGGCCGCGTCGATCCGACCCGCTACCGCGGCCTGGTCTTCCCCGGCCACGACGAGTACTGGTCGGTGCCGATGCGCCGCACCACCGAGCAGGCCCGCGACAGCGGCACCTCCCTCGTCTTCCTCTCCGCCAACACCATGTACTGGCAGGTGGAGTTGAGCCCCTCGCCCTCCGGCGTCCCCGACCGCCTGCTCACCTGCCGCAAGCGCCGCGGCCCCGGGCGGGCGAGCCTGTGGCGTGAAGTGGACCGCGCGGAACAGCAGTTGATGGGCATCCAGTACGCGGGCCGCGTACCCGAGCCGTCCCCCCTCGTCGTACGCAATGCGGACCACTGGCTGTGGGACGCGACCGGCGCGCACGAAGGGGACGAGATCGAAGGCCTGGTCGCGGGCGAGGCCGACCGCTATTTCCCGCGCACCCCGCTGCCCGAGCACCAGGGCCGCATCCTGCTCGCGCACTCCCCGTACGAGGACGGCGACGGGGCGCGGCGCCATCAGGAGACCTCCCTGTACCGGGCGCCGTCCGGCGCACTGGTCTTCGCGTCCGGCACCTTCGCGTGGTCGCCGGCCCTGGACCGCCCGGGCCATGTGGACACCCGCATCCAGCGGGCGACCGCCAATCTCCTCGACCGCATCTGCAAGCGCGACTGAGGCAGCCGACCGAGGCGCCTCGCCGAGGCGCCGAAGGAACCCGTGGTCAGCGGCACCTCCGCGATAGGCGAGAATCGGACCGCTGGCCGAAACGACGGGGAGGAACCATGCCCGGATTCGTAGAAAAGCCCGAGCCGATCCAGGTGCCGGGGCTGGTCCACCTGCACACCGGCAAGGTGCGCGACCTGTACCGGAACGACGCGGGCGACCTCGTGATGGTCGCCAGCGACCGCACCTCCGCGATGGACTGGGTGCTGCCCACGGAGATCCCCGACAAGGGCCGCATCCTCACGCAGCTCTCCCTGTGGTGGTTCGACCAGCTCGCGGACCTCGTGCCCAACCACGTCCTGTCCACCGAGGTCCCGGCCGGTGCGCCCGCGGACTGGGCGGGCCGCGTCCTGGTCTGCAAGTCCCTGGCGATGGTGCCGGTCGAGTGCGTGGCCCGCGGCTATCTCACGGGCTCCGGCCTCGTCGAGTACGAGGAGTCCCGTACGGTCTGCGGCCTCGCCCTGCCCGAGGGCCTGGTCGACGGCTCGGAGCTGCCCGCCCCGATCTTCACGCCCGCGATGAAGGCCGCGGTCGGCGAGCACGACGAGAACGTCTCGTACGAAGAAGTCGCCCGCGAGGTCGGCGCCGAGACCGCCGCCCAGCTGCGCCAGACCACCCTCGCCATCTACGGACGGGCCCGGGACATCGCGCGCGAGCGGGGCATCATCCTCGCGGACACCAAGTTCGAGTTCGGCTACGAGGGCGAGACCCTGGTCCTCGCCGACGAGGTCCTCACGCCGGACTCCTCGCGCTTTTGGCCGGCGGACCAGTGGCAGCCGGGGCAGACGCAGCCGTCCTTCGACAAGCAGATCATCCGGAACTGGCTGAAGTCCGCCGAGGCCGGCTGGGTCCGCCAGGGCCCGCAGGGCGAGAACCCGCCCCCACCGCTCTCCGCCGAGATCGTGGAGCGCACGCGCTCGCGCTACATCGAGGCGTACGAGCTGCTCACCGGGACGGCCTGGTAGCCACGGATACGCGAAAGGCCCCCGGTTCCGAGAACCGGGGGCCTTTCGATACGGAGCGAACGACGAGGTTCGAACTCGCGACCTCAACCTTGGCAAGGTTGCGCTCTACCAACTGAGCTACGTTCGCCTGCGCTGTGAGCTGCTGCCCTCAGTGCGGAGACCACTATACCCAACCGCGCTCGCGCGCGAGACGCACCGCCGTATGACGGTTCTCGGCACCGAGCTTCGAGACGGCCGAGGAGAGATAGTTCCGTACGGTCCCGGGGGACAGCGCGGCCCGCTCGGCGATCTCCGCGACCGGGGCGCCGTCGGCCGCGAGCTCGAGCACCTCGGCCTCGCGGACGGTCAGCGGCGAGTCCCCGGCCGAGATCGCGTCGGCCGCCAACTCCGGGTCCACATAACGGTTTCCGGCATGCACCGTCCGGATGATCTCCGCGAGCTGCTGTGCGCTCACGGTCTTCGGTACGAACCCCCGCACACCGGCTTCAAGCGCCCGCTTCAGATGCCCGGGCCGCCCATGACTCGTCACGATCATGGTCTGGCAGGAGGGCAGTTCACGCCGCAGCGATGTGGCCACGCTCACACCGTCCGCCCCCGGCATCTGCAGATCCAGTACGGCCACATCGGGCCGGTGCGCGAGCGCCATGGCAAGCGCCTCGGGCCCGGACGCGGCCTCGGCGACGACGGTCAGGTCGTCCTCCAGGGCGAGCAGCGCGGCCAGCGCGCCGCGGATCAGATGCTCGTCGTCGGCGAGCAGCAGGCGTACGGACTCGCTCATCGAGCCACCTCGCCCACCACGGCACGGGACCTGAGCGGCACCTCGGCGGTCAGCCGGAACCGCCCGCCGGGCTCGGGGCCCGCCTGCAGCGTGCCCTCGAGGCCGCTGAGCCGCTCCCGCAGTCCGGTCAGACCCGAGCCGCCGGGGGAGAGGGCCTCGGGAGCGCCGTCGTTGACCACCGTCAGGACGGCCCGTCCCTCACTCACCCGCACGTCCACCTCGCACCGCCCCGCATCCCCGTGCCGCAGCACATTGGTAGCCGCCTCCCTGATCACCCAGCCGAGCGCCGCCTGCACGGGGGCGGTGAGCTCGGCCACGGCCTCGCGGCCCGTCACCTCGCACGCGATCCCCGCCGCCCGCAACACGCTCTGCGCACCGGCCAGTTCCGCGTCCAGGCCCGCCTGCCGATAGCCGCGTACGACCTCGCGTACTTCCTTCTGGGACTCCTGCGCGATCCGCTGCACCTCGATCATCTGGTCCACGGCCTCGGGCCGCCCGCGCTGCGCGAGCTGCACGGCGAGCTCGCTCTTCAGGGCGATCACCGCGAGGTTCCGGCCCATGACGTCGTGCAGATCCCGTCCGAACCGCAGCCGTTCCTCGGCGACGGCGAGCAGCGCCTGCGCCTCGCGGCCCTGCTCGGCCTGCCACATCAGGGACAGGCCCCACGCGCTGCAGCGGGCGCTGAGCAGACAGAGCAGACCTGCCCCGTAGACGACGCCGGCGAAGCCGAACAGCCGCAGATCGTGCACACCGGCGAGCGCGAACGCGCCGGTGACCCCCGCGGCGAGCAGCAGGAATTCGAGCAGGACGGTACGGATCGGCGCGGCGATGCTGCGGATCGTGGCGTAGGGGATCACCGCGAACAGCGTCACGAAGACGGTGAAGCCCTCCTCCATCGCCCCCGTCGCCTCCAGGGCGAGCGTCAGCGCCAGCGCGCAGAACATGAGGACGACGGTCGGTGCCAGCTCGCGCCGCGGCAGCTCCCCGCGGCCCAGGTGCTGGTCGATCGCCTTGCCCAGAAGCCGCCCGGCGGCCACGCACTGGGCGGCGCCGACGCAGAGCAGGACCAGGGCGAGAACCATCGGCAGCGGGCGGTGCCACACGAGGGTCTGGGCGAGCGGGAGCACCATCCACGAGAGCCAGAAGAACCAGGTCATCGCGACGAGCACGATCCTGTTCTGCAGTTCGAGCCGCTCGTAGTGCCCGCGTTCGCGCCACTCACGCCGGTGCCACTGCCGTACCCGCTCCACCATGCCGTCGCTCTCCCCGTTCACCGCCGGGCCGTATCCGGCCTCAGCGCCTCGGCTCCCACCGGAACCATCGCCGTACAGCAAACACCCCGAGCAGGATCCAGGCCACCGCGACGGCCAGCGCCATGAGTCCCTCACCCGCCGTCAGTTCGCCGCTCCAGCCGCCGCGTACGAGCGTGATCACCGGGGACAGCGGCAGAAGTTCCAGGACGGACGCCACGCGGTCGGGGAAGACCTCGAGCGGCACGGTCATCCCGGAGCCGATCATCGAGACGAACATCAGCGGCAGCGCCATGACCTGCGCGCTCTCGGCCGTCTTGCTGATTCCGGCGGTCACCGCGGCGAGCGCGACGCTCAGGACGAGCCCGAGCAGCACCCCGGCCAGGGCCCACCACACGGCCTTCGGTGCCCCCAGATCGAGCAGGACCGTGGCGCCCGCCGTCACGACCACGCACTGCGCGAAGCCGATCAGCACGGAGGGCAGCGCGGCGCCCGCGAGGATCTCCGGATCCCGCAGCTCACCGGTCCGCAGCCGCTTGAAGACCAGCTCCTCGCGGCGCACGACGAAGATCGTCACCAGTGCGGCGTAGACGGCGAAGAGGAGCGAGAAGCCGACGGCCGCCGTGAGCAGCACCTCGCCGACCTTCACCCCGGTGCCTTCGAGCGTCGACTCCTTGACGGTGGCCTGCACCGTGAACGGCAGGATCAGCGGCACCACGAGCGCGGTGAACAGCGTGCCCTTGGCCCGCCCGAGCAGGGTCAGTTCGGTCCGCGCGAGCGCGCCGAGCCGCCCTGCGGGGGTCGTGCGGGGCGCGGCGGCGGTGGTGCGCTGCTCGGTGAGGGTGGTGCTCATGCGACGGTCTCCTTCGTACGGTCCTGTGCCGCGTCCTGTGCCGTGTCCTCGGCGCGCGCGTCCCGCGCGATCTGCAGGAACGCCTCCTCCAGCGAGGCGGACCGCACATCGAGCCCGCGCAGCTCCACGCCGGCGCCCTGCGCCCACAACAGGAGCCCGGTGGCGGCCCGTTGCAGCTCGTGCGTCTGCAGGCGGACCGTGCGTCCGGCCGTCTCGTGCGCGGTCACGCCGAGCTCGGCGAGCGGCGGCAGATCCCCCGGGAAGTAGCCCTCGGGCAGATCGAAGGAGATACGGGACGGGTGGGTCGCGGTCACCTCGGCGGGCGTGCCCGTCAGCGCGATACGCCCCTCGTGCAGGATCGCGAGCCGGTCGGCGAGCGACTCGGCCTCCTCCAGGTAGTGCGTGGTGAGCAGCACGGTGGTGCCGTCGGCACGCAGCTCCCGCACCAACTCCCAGGTGTCCACCCGGCCTTCGGCGTCGAGACCCGTGGTCGGCTCGTCGAGGAAGAGCACCTCGGGCCGCCCGAGCAGCGCGAGCGCCAGATCGAGCCGGCGCTTCTCGCCACCGGAGAGCATCTTCACGCGGACGTTCGCCCGCTTGGTCAGCCCGACGAGTTCGAGCGCCTCACCGACCGGCCGCGCTCCGCTGGTGCACCCGGCCCACATCCGCACGGTCTCGGCGACCGTCAGCTCGGACGGGAAACCGCCCTCCTGCAGCATGACCCCGATCCGCGGCCGCACCGCCGCCCGTTCGGCATACGGGTCGTGCCCGAGGACCCGCACCTGCCCGCCGGCCGGCTTCGCCAGGCCTTCCAGCAGTTCGACGGTGGAGGTCTTCCCGGCCCCGTTGGTGCCGAGCAGAGCGAACAGCTCTCCTCGTCCGACACTGAACGAGACATCGCGTACGGCCTCGAATCCCCCGTCGTACACCCGCCGCAGCGAGCGGACATCGATCACGCACTGAGTGGCATCCATGTCTTCAGCGTTCCGCGCGGACGCCGCCTTCGGCAGTGCGGGCTGTCACCACCCCGTATGACAGATGTCATCCACCGACCTCGGAAAACCGTCGGAGAACGCCGAAGGCCCCCGGTCTCCCGGGGGCCTTCGATATGGAGCGAACGACGAGGTTCGAACTCGCGACCTCAACCTTGGCAAGGTTGCGCTCTACCAACTGAGCTACGTTCGCACAGCATCCGACCGGCTCTCACCGGGCGGCGCTGATACAAGACTACCTGATCCACAAGAGTGGTCGAAGCCTCGTATCAGAGCGGGTGACAGGAATTGCACACTGCGCCTCCCCCCTGGAAGGGGGGTGTTCTACTACTGAACTACACCCGCGCGTTCCCCGTGGTTTCCGGTCTCCCGGGCCCCGCGGCGCGCTCCAGACTCTAGCCGACCTGCGGGGGTGCAATGCAAGTCGGTATCGCCGCGGGGGTCTCGTGAGCCCGTGACCGAGGTGTCAGTTGGCGGCTTCGAACGCCTCGTAGACCTTCTTGGGGATGCGTCCGCGGGCCGGCACGTCCATCTTGTTGGACCGCGCCCAGGCGCGGACCGCCGCCGGGTCGGCCGCCACGGCGGTGTGCTTCACGGTCTTGTTCGCCTTGGCCGCGCCACGCCCCGACTGCTTGCGGCCCGCTTCCAGGTAGGGCGCGAGCGCCTTGCGCAGTTTCTTGGCATTGGCTTGATTCAGGTCGATCTCGTACGACTTGCCGTCAAGACCGAAGGCGACCGTTTCCGCCGCTTCTGAGCCGTCGATGTCGTCAAAGAGAGTGACCACGACACGCTGCGCCACGAATATCGGTCCTTTCCTGCGGAATCATGTACCAGCAGATATCGGCACTTCAGGCCCATGATCCGGCTTTTGCTTATTTGCCCGCAAATCTGCTGACGGACCCTTTGTACAGTGCCGGGCAATGCGGGGGGAAGACCGACTAAATCTCTCCGCGTGTCCGGGCGCAATGGAACGCCCCAGGTTTCTTCGTCGGTTTCCCGGAATTTTCCCTGCTCATTGCTCGTGATCACTGCACGTGAGCTGCGGAAAGTGAGCGCGATCACGTAGGAACCTACGAGTCTACGCGGGTAGAAATTTACGTCGGATACGCTGAAGCGACCAGCTCAGCACCACACACCGGGAGTGCCCGTGGCACGCGTCGTAGTCGACGTCATGCTCAAGCCGGAGATCCTCGACCCCCAGGGACAGGCGGTGCAGCGCGCGCTGCCGCGTCTGGGATTCGAGGGCATCGCGGACGTACGTCAGGGCAAGCGTTTCGAGCTCGAAGTCGATGGGGACGTCGACGAGGCCGCGCTCGCCCGTATCCATGAAATGGCCGAGACCTTCCTCGCCAACACCGTGATCGAAGACTTCGTCGTGAAGGTCGAGGAGTCCAAGTGACCGCTCGTATCGGCGTCGTCACCTTCCCCGGCACCCTCGACGACCAGGACGCGCTGCGCGCGGCACGGCTCGCCGGGGCCGAGGCGGTTTCCCTGTGGCACCGCGACAAGGACCTCAAGCAGGTCGACGCGGTCGTGCTCGCCGGCGGTTTCAGTTACGGCGACTATCTGCGGGCCGGAGCGATCTCCCGGTTCTCGCCGGTGATGGAGACGATCATCGAGCAGGCCAAGGCGGGCATGCCCGTCCTCGGTATCTGCAACGGATTCCAGATCCTCACCGAGGCGCATCTCCTCCCCGGCGCGATGCTGCGCAACAACCACCTGCACTTCATCTGCCGCGACCAGAAGCTGCGCGTCGAGAACGCGTCGACGGCCTGGACGTCCGACTACGAGCAGGGCGAGGAGATCCAGGTCCCGCTCAAGAACATGGACGGCCGGTACGTCGCCGACGAGCGCACGCTCGACGCCCTTGAGGCCGAGGGCCGGGTCGCGTTCCGCTACCTGGACATGAACCCCAACGGCTCGCTGCGCGACATCGCCGGCATCACCAACGAGGCGGGCAACGTCGTCGGCCTCATGCCGCACCCGGAGCACGCGGTCGAGCCCCTGGTCGGCACCGGCCGCACCGACGGGCTCGGATTCTTCACCTCGATCCTCAAGAAGCTGGTCACTGCCTGATGACTCTGGACACGGTCAAGCACGCGGCCGAGACCCCCGACGTCTCCCAGCCCTGGAAGGAACTCGGCCTCAAGGAGGACGAGTACGCCCGGATCCGCGAGATCCTCGGCCGCCGCCCCACCGGCGCCGAGCTCGCCATGTACTCGGTCATGTGGTCCGAGCACTGCTCGTACAAGAGCAGCAAGGTCCACCTGAAGCAGTTCGGCGAGAAGGCCCCCGAGTCCGACGCGCTGCTCGTCGGCATCGGCGAGAACGCGGGCGTCGTCGACGTCGGCCAGGGCTACGCGGTCACCTTCAAGGTCGAGTCGCACAACCACCCCTCCTACATCGAGCCGTACCAGGGCGCCGCGACCGGCGTCGGCGGCATCGTGCGCGACATCCTCGCGATGGGCGCGCGCCCGGTGGCCGTGATGGACCCGCTGCGCTTCGGCGCCGCGGACCACCCCGACACCAAGCGCGTCCTGCCGGGCGTGGTCGCGGGCATCGGCGGCTACGGCAACTGCCTGGGCCTGCCGAACATCGGCGGCGAGGTCGTCTTCGACTCCTGCTACCAGGGCAACCCGCTGGTCAACGCGCTGTGCGTGGGCGTCATGAAGCACGAGGACATCCACCTCGCGAAGGCCTCCGGCGCCGGCAACAAGGTCATCCTGTACGGGGCCCGCACGGGCGGCGACGGCATCGGCGGCGTCTCGGTGCTCGCCTCCGAGACCTTCGACTCGACCGGCCCCTCGCGGCGTCCGGCCGTCCAGGTCGGCGACCCCTTCCAGGAGAAGCTGCTCATCGAGTGCACCCTGGAGATCTTCCGCGAGAACCTCGTGGACGGCATCCAGGACCTCGGCGGCGCCGGACTCTCCTGCGCCACCAGCGAGCTGGCCTCCGCCGGCTCCGGCGGTATGCGGGTCGAGCTGGACCGTGTCCACCTGCGCGACGCGACACTCTCTCCTGAGGAGATCCTCATGAGCGAGTCGCAGGAGCGCATGTGCGCGATCGTCGAGCCGGACAAGGTCGACCGCTTCCTCGAGATCTGCGAGAAGTGGGACGTCATCGCCACGGTCATCGGTGAGGTCACCGAGGGCTCGCAGCTGGAGATCTTCTGGCACGGCGAGCAGATCGTGGACGTGCCGCCGCGGACCGTCGCGCACGAGGGCCCGGTCTACCACCGCCCGTACGAGCGTCCGTCCTGGCAGGACGCGCTGCAGGCCGATGACGCGAACAAGCTGCCGCGCCCGGCGACTTCGGACGAGCTGAAGGACCAGGTCCTCAAGCTCGTCGCGTCCCCGAACCAGGCCTCCAAGTCCTGGATCACCGACCAGTACGACCGCTTCGTGCAGGGCAACACGATCCTCGCCCAGCCCGAGGACTCCGGCATGGTCCGCATCGACGAGGAGTCCAACCTCGGTGTGGCCGTGGCGACGGACGGCAACGGCCGGTACGCCAAGCTCGACCCGTACGCGGGCGCCCAGCTCGCGCTCGCCGAGTCGTACCGCAATGTCGCCGCCTCGGGTGCGAAGCCGCTCGCCATCTCCAACTGCCTCAACTTCGGTTCGCCCGAGGACCCGGCGGTCATGTGGCAGTTCGCCGAGGCCACCCGGGGTCTCGCGGACGGCTGCCTGGAGCTCGGCACCCCGGTGACCGGCGGCAATGTCTCGCTGTACAACCAGACAGGCGAGACCGCGATCCACCCGACGCCCGTCGTGGCCGTCCTCGGTGTCATCGACGACGTCACGCGCCGTACGCCGATGGCCTTCTCGCAGGAGGGCCAGCTGCTCTACCTCCTGGGCGAGACCCGCGAGGAGTTCGGCGGCTCGGCCTGGTCGCAGGTCGTGCACGACCACCTCGGTGGTCTGCCGCCCGTCGTGGACCTGGAGCGCGAGAAGCTGCTCGGCGAGATCCTGATCTCGGGTTCGCGCGACGGCATGATCGACGCCGCCCACGACCTGTCCGACGGCGGTCTGATCCAGGCGGTCACCGAGTCCTGCCTGCGTGGTGGCAAGGGTGCCCGGCTGGTCGTTCCGGACGGCCTGGACGCGTTCACCTTCCTCTTCTCCGAGTCGGCGGGCCGGGCGGTCGTCGCCGTCCCGCGCAGCGAGGAGCTCCGCTTCACCGACATGTGCGGTGCGCGGGGTCTGCCGGCGACGCGGATCGGTGTGATCGACGGGGACGCCGTCGAGCTGCAGGGCGAGTTCAGCCTTGAGCTGAGCGAGCTGCGCGAGGCGCACGAGGCCACGATTCCGGGTCTGCTCGCGTAGCACCCGTAACGGCCTCCGGCTGTACGTGACTTCGGCCCCGCCCAGGGTTCTGGGCGGGGCCGAAGTGCGTCCGGGGGCTTTCGGGGGGCCGGCGGAAGGGTCTGTTCAGGGGTCCCCTGCCGGTTGATACTGCGGCGGTGAACACCCCGTACGTCCCCATATCCGCCGGTCAGCGGCCCGATGCCCACCCCATGGAGCCGGCCGACGCCGCACGCTGGGCGGCGGCCGGTGTCCCGCGCTGGGCCACAGGCGGCTTCCTCGCGTTGCTGCTGTGCACCGGGTACCTGGCGGTGCTCGTCGTGGTCGGCGCCACCGCGTCCGACACCCCGTCCTGTACGGATGCCGCGCCGTGCCGCGCCGACTGGTCCGTGCCCTTCCTGTTCCTTCCGGTGCTGCTCGCGCCGTACTGCGTCTGGCGGTTCCCGTGGGCCGCCGCCGTGCTGCTGCCTCCCGGGGCGGGGTTCAGCCTCGCGCTGCTGCTGATGGACGACGCGGGCATCCCCGGCGAGGCCCGTCCTGTCATGGCGGTCTTCACCGCTCTGGTGCTCTTCGTGTGGGCCGGTGTCCTCGTGGGGATCCGGGCCCGTTCGCGCCAGCGCGCGCTGGCGCGGGCGGCGGCGGGAGGCCTGCGCGCCTGCGTACCGCAGCAGCTGCCGCGCAGCAAGCAGGGGATGCGGAGGATCCTGGCGGGCACGGGCCTGTGCCTGATCGGCGCCCTTCTGCTGACGCGCAGCGCACTGGCCGAGCGCGAGATCGCCGGCCAGGCCCGTGGCGCGGAACGTGTCACCGCCCGTGTGCTCGGCCCCGACGGCGAAAGCCATCTCCGGGTGCGGATGCCGGACGGCACCGCGCGCAGCCTGCCGGCCACCTACCCCGATGAGTTCCGGCGCGGCAGCGAGGCCGGGGTGATGGTCGACGGCGACTGGGCCCGGCTGGTGGCACAGCCCCACGACGAGACCATGCGGCACATGGGGGCCCTGCTGCTCATCACCCCCGGCGTGGGGATGCTCGTACGAGGCGTCCTGCTGCACCGCAGGCTCCGCATCCTGCGCACCACACCCCAGCCGGTGCTGCGGGTGCTGATCTCGGAGAACGAAGGGCCGACCGTCGTCGTACGGACGGAGAGCGAACCGGAGCGGTCGTTCCTGCGCTACGACCGCGTACGCGAACGCGCGGCTCTGCTGCGCGGCTCGTCCGGCAACGGCATCCCCTGGAACCAGCGGGAAGCCCCGCGCCAGGCAGTCCTCTACGGCGAGCTCCACGACGGCGCCGACATCGTGATCCTCACCATGGCGGGCAAGGGCAAGGCCCGCGTGCACGGCGGGACGGCGGTCCGCGGCCGACGGAACTGACCGGCCCGCAGGCGGTGTCCGCGGCGGCTGCTACATTCCGTGCCCTCCGGGTCCCGTCTGCGAGTGCAACGGGTGGGCGCGGAGTCGCTTGGCAGTACGAGGGGGATCCATGGCCATCGGCCACCGCATGCGCAGAGCCGTCAACGTGACGCTGGTCCTGACCGCGATCGCCGGCACGGGGTGGGGCGGGTACGAGACGTGGGCCGTGCTGTCGGCGCGGTCGGAGATCGACGCGGCGTGTGCGGAGCTGGTGCCGGCGGGGAAGGTGCTGCGGCTGCCTTATGCGGGCGGCACCGTCGAGACCAAGGGCGAGGGCATCGACCCTGATCGGCTTGAGGGGGAGTGCACCGCGTACAGCTCGGAGGCCGGTGAGTCCCTGCCGGACGGTGGCCACAGGCGGTTCTTCACCGCGTCGGTGGGCATCGAGCCCGAGGCGGACGAGTCGACCGCCGACTGGCTGCACGCCCTCGACCCGGACGACCGGCCGTACCTGGACACCCCGCTCGGCCACGGGATCCCCGGGATCGTGACCGACAGCGGTGTCGGCGTGAAGCTGGCCTGCACCGGTGGCGTGCGGCACCGCGGTACCGAGGTCGAGAACGTGGTCGCCACGGCCGTCTCCACCCTGCATGGCTACGGCAGCCCGTTCGCGTCCGGCAGTCAGATGGGCGGGCCCACGCGTGACCTGCTCGCGAGCATCGCCGTCGACACCGCGAACCGCATGGCCGAGCGCCTCGGCTGCGCGGACCGGCTGCCGCAGGCGCCGGTCGGTATCCCGCCGGCCGTCGAGAAGGTCAAGCCCGCGAAGCAGGCCGACGGCACCTGCGCCTGGTACGCGAAGGCCCGGCGCGACCAGGATGTCTGGCTGCCCGACCGCGCGATCGGAACGCCCACGGACCCGGAGGTGTGGACCGAGAAGTGCGCGCTCCTGATGAGTGCGGACGGTGCGCGCAAGGCCGAGCGGGCGGGGTCGAAGACGAAGGTCGACCACATGCAGGAGGAAGGGGACTGGTGGGCCTCGCTGCAGAGCTGGTTCGGCAGCTCGGCGGACCGGGTCGTGCTGCACGCGCCCGGTGATCCGAGCGTGTCCGCCGAGCCGGGCAGGGCGGGCCGCACCGACGATCGGCCCGGCTGGTGGGCCTCCTCGGTCTGCAACGGAGAGCCGGCCGTGCACACGCTGAGCCTCGGCAACCACGACTACCCGTTGGCCGCCACCCCCCACTTCGCCGAAATCTTCCGCGCCTACGTGCAAGACGTAGCCGCCCGCCGAGGCTGCACCGGCCTCGTTCTCCCCGACGCCGCCGCGTTCAGGAGCGCCTTCGTCGAGGACGCCGACGAGTCGTAGGCTCGGCTCATGCCGCCCAAGCCACGCCCCCGTACATACGACCCCGCCAAGACCCGCAAGGCCGTACTCGCGCAGTTCGAAACCGTACGGGAGGCCGTACGGGCCCTCGACGAGGAGCAGTTGGCGCGGCCCACGCATCTGGAGCCCTGGACCGTACGGGAGCTCGCGGCGCACATCGGGATGGCGATGCAGGCGATCGTCCGCGCGCTGGAGGCCGAGGAGCCGCGGCGGGCCGAGCTGAGCCTGGACCGGTATCCGTCCGTCGGCGCCCCGTACGCGCAGTCCGTGGCCGAGGCGGCGCAGGCGCTCGCCGTGGAGCACAAGGATCTCGACGCCTGGTACGGCGAGCTCGCCGCACGGATCACGGAGCTGCTCGACGCCGCACCCGCCGGGCGGCTCGTGCAGCTGCGGATCGGTGCGATGGCGCTGGACGACTTCATGGTCACGCGCACCGTCGAACTCGTCGTCCACACCGATGACTTGAACCGCGCCGCCGGCCTCGGCATCCCGTTGCAGCGGCAGGCGCTCGCCACCTGCACCCGCTACCTCGCGGACGTCCTGGCCACCACGGCCCCCGGAGCGTCCACGGAGGTCCGTATCCCTCCGTACGCCGTCGTGCAGTGCATCGAGGGACCCCGGCACACCCGCGGCACCCCGCCCAACGTCGTCGAGACGGACCCGCTGACCTGGGTGCGGCTCGCGACCGGCCGTACGGCATGGGCCGACGCCCTCGGGGACGCGAAGGTCGCGGCCAGCGGGGAACGGGCGGATCTCTCCGCGCTGCTGCCTCTGATGCAGTGAACAACCTGATCAGGTGAGGTGGACGACCTGATCAGGTGAGGTGGACGACCTGATCAGGTGAGG
>NZ_JACTVJ010000032.1 GCF_014493765.1 Streptomyces polyasparticus | reverse complement strand
ATCAGGTGAGGTGGACGACCTGATCAGGTGAGGTGGACGACCTGATCAGGTGAGGTGGACGACCTGATCAGGTGAGGTGGACGACCTGATCAGGTGAGGAAGGGGAACCGGCACCCCCACCTCGCCCGTCACATCGGCATGTACACCCAGCGAGGAACACACAAGGCAGTGATCGGCTCCGCGGCCGCGGTCGCCGCGCTCGGGCTGCTCGCCGCCTGCGGTGACGAGCAGGCCACCGGGGGCGGCACGGGCTCCGGGCAGACCTCCGTCGCGACCGGGCCCGAGCTCACCGGCGTCCAGTGGGGCGTGGAGAGCCTCACGGTCGGCGGCAAGAAGGCCGAACCGCCGCGCGGCGGCGCGTACTTCGAGATCGCGAAGAACGGCCGCGTCCAGGGGACCTTCGGCTGCAACTCCTTCTCCGGCAAGGTCGACATCGCGGGCGAGAAGCTGAAGGTGGGCAGCCTCGCGCGGACCGAGATGCACTGCGGTGACGACTTCGAGGACCGGGCGTTCGCCGTCTTCGAGGGCGAGCTGAAGGCGCAGGCGGAGGGCGACAGGATCAAACTCACCGGCGGCAAGGGCGACTTCATCACGCTCAAGAAGGTCGAGCCCGCCCCGCTGACCGGAACGAAGTGGCAGGTCACCTCGCTCCTGAAGGGCGAGACGGCGACGTCCCTGCCGAAGGGTGCGAAACCGCATCTGACCTTCGGCAAGGACGGCCGTGTGACCGGCAACCTCGGCTGCAACAACGTCACGTCCACCGTCACCGTCCACAAGGACGGCACGCTCACCCTCGGCCCGGCCGGCACCACCCGCAAGCTGTGCCCCGAGGACGAGATGAACACCGAACGCGCGCTGCTCGACCTCTTCGACGGCAAGGTGGACTACAAGGTCACCCACCGCGTCCTGAGTCTGACGAAGAGCGGGAGCGGACTCAGCGCGAGTGCCGCCCCGAGCGGACAGTAGCCGCGCGCCGGCGGCCGCGGGCCGCGAAGACCGCGCCCAGCGCGAGCAGCAGCGCACCGCCCGCGGCGACCGGCACCGCGGTGTCCGACTCGGCCCCGGTCTCGGCGAGTTCCTCGTCGGCGGAGGCGGAGTCGGACGCCGGCGCGGCAGGCTCCTCGCCCCCGGTCTGGGGCTCGGCGCCCGCGGGCTCCTCCTGCGGGGACCCCTCCGGGGTGTCCTCCTGTACGGGCTTCTCCGCGGGCGCCTCGCCCGGAGCCGGTACGCCGTCCAGGCTCACCGCCACCGTCGCCTTGCCGCCACCCGAAGCGAGCACCTTCACGGAGACCTTCTCGTCCGCGTCGGTCAGCGTCGTGCCCGCGGCCAGGGCGTCCGCGTCCGCCGCGCCCTTGTCGGACCAGTGGTCGGCCTCCGTGGTGTCCACCAGGGTGGCCTCGGCGTAGTCGCCCTTCGGCGCCCGGTACGCGTGCACACCCGAGATCCGTCCGTCCACCGAACCCGACGCCCCGCGCACCTCGACCACCAGACGGTCCTCGCCCAGCGGAATGTCCAGGGCACGCACCCCGGCGCCGCTCCCGTACAGCGAACGCACCGTGTACGTACCGGACTTGGCGACCTTGACGGCCTCCTCGCCCGACAGCCACTTGCTGTGGATCAGCTCGGGCGAGGTGAGACCCGCGGCCCAACCCCCGCCGCCCATGGGTGTCTTGTGGCTGGTGTCCTCGCTCGCCTTGCAGCTCGCGAGGTCGGTGGAGGCGCAACGCTCGCGCAGCTGGTGGCTGTAGCCGAAGTTGTGCCCGAACTCGTGCACCAGGGCGGTCATCGAGATCTCCGCGCCGTCGATCGGCATCCATGTCGTGCCGCCGCCGACGGAGCCGAGCGCGAGATAGTCGCAGCCGGTCTTCTGGTTCGGGAAGACGATCGAGACATGCTCGTAGTCCTCCTCGGTGATGCCCTTCTTCTCCAGCGCCTCGTACGTCAGGTCGGAGATCTTCGAACTGTCGCAGCCGGCCGCCGACATGGGCAGCTCCACCGGGTCGAGGATCCCCCCGGCGGCCGGCTCGAAGGTCGTCGCGCCCCGGGTCACCTCGTTGTAGTACGAGGTGAGCGACTTGTTCTCGCCGAAGTAGGACTTCTGCAGCAGAGCCTTGGTCGCGGCCGGATCCGGGAACGCGCTGTCGGCGAAGTTCACCATCACCACCTGTACCCGGCGCCGCTCGGGGGCGTCGGCGGCGAAGGCCGGCGGGGCGATGCCGGCCAGGGCGACGGCGGCGGCCGGTATCAGCAGGGTGCGGGGGGACAGACGCATGGTGGGGGGGATCCTTCCGGACTGCGATCAACGCCATGTGCCCGGCGCACGCTAGCGATCATCTGCCCGCATGAGCCCCCTCCTGCTCCCGTCTTAGGTCCCGCTTAAGACCCCGCTAAGGATCGGCCGCCGTCCGGCGTCCGGGAGAGGTGCGGTCCCCCGTACGCACCCCCAGGAATCGCGAAGTGACTCTCCGTGCCCTTGGCTCGACTGTGCGTACCTGCGCCAACCCCCGCGCACCCACACAGGAGAGAGACGCATGAAGCCCCACATACCCGCCGCGCTGCTCGCCACCGCTCTCGCGGCCACCGCCGTCGCCCTGCCCGCCGCCTCCGCGGCCGCCGAGCCCACCCCGCCGCCGGCCGCCGCGGGCGAGAAGTCCGCCCCCGTCGACGGCGGCATCGTCAAGCTCGACCTCGACGCGAAACTCCTGGCGGACCTCAAGGCCAAGGGCCTGATCCTCACGCAGCTCACCGCCGACTGCCAGGTCCCCAGGGACGACAAGGGCAAGGAGCTGCTCCAGCTCGCCACCGGGCTCAGCCTCGGTGTGCAGGCGGGCGGCCTGGCGACCGTGGACGCCAAGGTCGCGGGCAATCTGGAGCTCGCGAAGACCTGCCTCGGCCTGGTGAACACCAAGGCCAAGACGGCCGTCCTGCTCAGGGACCTCAAGGCCGACCTCACCGCCGGCGCGATCGTCGGCACGCTGGCCGACGCGAAGACCTCGGCGGAGGTGAAGCTCGGCACGTTCTCGGCGCCGAAGCTCACCAAGGGCAATGTCGACGTCAAGACGAACAGCGTGGTCCTCGACGCCGACGTGGCGCTCGACGCCGCCGTCGCCGCCAAGCTCAACGCCGACCTCGGTGTGGACCTGTTCGTCGGCGGCTCCCCGCTCCTGAACGTCAACGCCACCGTCTCGCTCCTGAACGACATCGACCTGCTCGCGGTCCTCGGCCTCAAGCTCGACGCCAACGTCGGCGCCAAGATCGAGGGCGGTCTGCTCGGCACGGTCGGCGGCGTCCTCGGCGGCCTGCTCGGCGGCGCCCAGCCGCCGGCTGAGCAGCCGCCCGTCTCCCAGCCGCCGAGCTCGCCGGCCCCGTCGGCGAGCGCGTCCCCCATGCCGTCGACGAGCGCGAGCCCGGCCGCGGGTCCCGCGGACCGGGTGGCCGAGCGGCCGGCCGCCGCCGGGCCGACGGTCGTCGTCACGGCGACGGCCGACTGGTACAGCAGCTTCGAGACCCAGCTGCCCGCGATGCCTTCGGCCCCCGAGGTGCCGGAGGTGTCCAGCGTCCCGGAGGTCTCCGCCTCCCTGCTGCAGTCCGCAATCGCCGACTGACCCGACCCCACGCGAGCAGCCCCCCGAGAAGTCCCACGTCCGGGGGGCTCTCCGTACATTCGTACGAAGATCCAGGGGTACCGCATTCGGAGCATGGGTCGATCTCGCCTACACTCGTGGACGTGCCACGTGGTGACGGACGACTCAGCCACGACCTGCTCCCCGGCGAGAAAGGCCCCCAGGACGCTTGCGGCGTCTTCGGTGTCTGGGCTCCCGGCGAAGAGGTCGCCAAACTCACTTACTTCGGGCTTTACGCCCTCCAACACAGAGGCCAGGAGTCCGCGGGAATCGCGGTCAGCAATGGCTCTCAGATCCTCGTCTTCAAGGACATGGGACTCGTGTCCCAGGTCTTCGACGAGACCTCTCTCGGCTCGCTCCAGGGTCATATCGCGGTCGGTCACGCCCGCTATTCGACGACTGGCGCCTCCGTGTGGGAGAACGCACAGCCGACGTTCCGCGCCACCGCGCACGGCTCGATCGCGCTCGGCCACAACGGCAACCTGGTCAACACGGCGCACCTCGCCGAGCTGGTCGCCAAGCTGCCGCCGGACCACCAGGGCCGGGGCACCAAGGTCGCCGCGACCAATGACACCGACCTGGTCACCGCGCTGCTCGCGGGCCAGCGGGCCGACGACGGCACGCCGCTGACCATAGAAGAGGCCGCCGCGCAGATCCTGCCCGAGGTCAAGGGCGCCTTCTCGCTCGTCTTCATGGACGAGTCCACGCTGTACGCGGCCCGTGACCCGCAGGGCATCCGCCCGCTGGTCCTCGGCCGCCTGGAGCGCGGCTGGGTCGTGGCCTCCGAGTCCGCGGCCCTCGACATCTGCGGCGCCGCGTACGTCCGCGAGGTCGAGCCCGGCGAGATGATCGCCATCGACGAGAACGGTCTGCGCACCTCCCGCTTCGCCGAGAAGAAGCCCAAGGGCTGCGTCTTCGAGTACGTCTACCTCGCGCGTCCCGACACCGACATCGCGGGCCGCAATGTCTACCTCTCCCGCGTGGAGATGGGCCGCCGCCTCGCCAAGGAAGCGCCCGCCGAGGCCGACCTGGTGATAGCGACCCCGGAGTCCGGCACCCCGGCGGCCATCGGTTACGCCGAGGCCAGCGGCATCCCGTACGGCTCGGGCCTGGTGAAGAACGCCTACGTGGGCCGCACCTTCATCCAGCCCTCGCAGACGATCCGCCAGCTCGGCATCCGTCTGAAGCTCAACCCGCTCAAGGAAGTCATCAAGGGCAAGCGCCTGGTGGTCGTCGACGACTCGATCGTCCGCGGCAACACTCAGCGGGCGCTCGTACGGATGCTCCGCGAGGCGGGCGCCGCCGAGGTGCACATCCGCATCTCGTCCCCGCCCGTGAAGTGGCCCTGCTTCTTCGGCATCGACTTCGCGACCCGTGCCGAGCTCATCGCCAACGGCATGACGGTCGACGAGATCGCCACCTCGCTCGGCGCCGACTCCCTCTCGTACATCTCCATCGACGGCATGATCGAGGCGACCACCATCGCCAAGCCGAACCTGTGCCGCGCCTGCTTCGACGGCGAATACCCGATGGAGCTTCCCGACCCCGAACTGCTCGGCAAGCAGCTTCTGGAGACGGAACTGGCGGCGGGCGCCGCCGCCACGGCCGCGACCGACGCGATCCGTCGTCCGTAGGCCTTCTCTCCTCACCTCGACCCGAAAGATCCCAGGCAATGTCTGCTGAGTCTGATCAGGGGACTCCGTCCCCGGGCACCCCGTCGCCCGGTGCGTCCTACGCCTCTGCAGGCGTGGACATCGAAGCGGGCGACCGCGCCGTCGAGCTGATGAAGGAGTGGGTGAAGAAGACGCAGCGCCCCGAGACCACCGGTCTCGGCGGCCTCGGCGGTTTCGCCGGCCTCTTCGACGCCTCGGCGCTCAAGCGTTTCGACCGGCCGCTGCTCGCCTCGGCGACGGACGGCGTCGGTACGAAGGTGGACATCGCGCGCCAGCTCGGCGTCTACGACACCATCGGCCACGACCTCGTCGCGATGGTCATGGACGACATCGTGGTCTGCGGCGCCGAACCGCTGTTCATGACCGACTACATCTGCGTCGGCAAGGTCCACCCCGAGCGGGTCGCCGCCATCGTCAAGGGCATCGCCGAGGGCTGTGTCCTCGCGGGCTGCGCCCTCGTCGGCGGCGAGACCGCGGAGCACCCGGGCCTCCTTGGCCCGGACGACTTCGACGTGGCGGGCGCGGGCACGGGTGCGGTCGAGGCGGACCAGGTCCTGGGCGCGGAACGTATCCGTACGGGGGACGCGGTCATCGCGATGGCGTCCTCCGGTCTTCACTCCAACGGGTATTCGCTCGTACGGCACGTCCTGTTCGACCGCGCCGGGATGTCCCTCGACCAGGAAGTGGCCGAACTCGGCCGCACCCTCGGCGAGGAGCTCCTGGAGCCCACGAAGATCTACTCCCTGGACTGCCTGGCCCTGATGCGCACGGCCGAGGTGCACGCGTTCAGCCACGTCACGGGCGGTGGTCTCGCGGCGAACCTGGCCCGGGTGATCCCGTCCTCGCTGCACGCGACGGTGGACCGCTCGACGTGGACGCCGGACCCGATCTTCTCGCTGGTCGGTCAGGCGGGCTCGGTGGAGCGCCTTGAGCTGGAGAAGACGCTCAACATGGGCGTCGGCATGATCGCGATCGTTCCGCAGGAGTCGGCGGATGTGGCCGTCCAGACGCTGGCGGACCGGGGTGTCGAGGCGTGGGTCGCCGGCGAGATCACCGAGCGCGGCTCGCACGATTCTGGTGCCGCCATGGTGGGCGACTACGCGGCCTGAGGCGCGGGACTGCCTCTTTCGTGTGCCGCACCCCGCGGGGGTGCAGGGGGCGGAGCCCCCGCTCCGGTACTTCGGCGTCTGCCCCGGTGGGGGCGGGCGCCGATTTCGTTTCCCCCACCCCGCCCCTTCCCGAAACCGGGGGCCGCGCCCCCGGACCCCCGCATCCGAACTCCGTTCGGATCTGCTCAAGCGCCGCAGGGGCTGAAAGGTCGCCTCAAGCGCCGGCTGGGCTGAAGCGGAAGCATCAACGCAGCACAGGGCCCGGTCCGGCAAAGCTTGCCGGACCGGGCCCTGTTGTTGCGCTTAGAGAAAGGTCAAGCGCCGCGGCGCTGCGACGACGGAGGGTCGGACTCTTCGTCCTCGTCCTCATCGTCGTTGTAGAGATCCGCGTACTGGGCGTACGGGTCGTCTTCCTCGTCATCCTCGAACGGCTCGCCATTCGGCGGCTGCTGCGAAGTCGAAGCGCCCAGCTCATTGGCCAGACGCGACAGGTCAGTCCCGCCGCTGCTGTACTTCAGCTGGCGGGCGACCTTCGTCTGCTTGGCCTTTGCCCGGCCGCGCCCCATGGCTCGACCCCCTTGGATATGGGGCGCGCTGGCCCCAGAGTCTTGACACGCGTTCATGATCAGGAACGGACTCTCCGTGGAGAGACCGTGCCGTAGGGCTTCAACGGTACCTGCTTCGGCGCCCATACGGTACGCCGCCCACAGGACGCGCCTGCTATAAGGACCTGCGAAGAGCCCCGTCCCCGCTGGTCAGCCCCGATTTTAACCTGTTCTGGGCGTGCGACCCGCCGACGAGCGTGAGGCTTGTCTCCCCGATGACGTTGACGGGTCCTGAACAGAAGGCGTCCAGGACCCGCCGTATCGCACAAATTCAGCCCATGTGCCGAGCGAGGTCAGCGCCTGCTCAGGCCGAGCGCCTCGCCGCCCGTGCCTCCGCCATCCGCTGCTCCGCGATCCGGTCCGCCGCCGCGGCCGGCGGGATGCCGTCCGCCTTGGCCCGGGCGAAGATCGCGAGCGTGGTGTCGTAGATCTTCGAGGCCTTGGCCTTGCAGCGGTCGAAGTCGAAGCCGTGCAGCTCGTCGGCGACCTGGATCACGCCACCGGCGTTCACCACATAGTCGGGGGCATAGAGGATGCCGCGGTCCGCGAGGTCCTTCTCGACGCCCGGGTGCTCGAGCTGGTTGTTGGCCGCACCGCAGACGATCTTCGCGGTGAGCATCGGCACGCTCACGTCGTTGAGGGCGCCGCCCAGCGCGCAGGGCGCATAGATGTCGAGGCCCTCGACGCGGATCAGCTCGTCGGTGTCGGCGACCGAGGTCACGACGCCCGGGTGCTTGTCCAGAATCCGCTGGACGGATTCCTCGCGGACGTCGGTGATGACGATCTCGGCGCCTTCGGCGACCAGGTGCTCCACGAGGTGGTGGCCGACCTTGCCGACGCCCGCGATACCGACCTTGCGGCCGCGCAGCGACGGGTCGCCCCACAGGTGCTGGGCGCTGGCGCGCATGCCCTGGTAGACGCCGAACGCGGTGAGCACGGAGGAGTCGCCCGCGCCGCCGTTCTCGGGGGAGCGGCCGGTGGTCCACTGGCACTCGCGGGCGACGACGTCCATGTCGGCGACATACGTACCGACATCGCAGGCCGTCACATAGCGGCCGCCGAGCGAGGCGACGAAGCGGCCGTAGGCGAGGAGCAGTTCCTCGCTCTTGATCTTCTCGGGGTCCCCGATGATCACGGCCTTGCCGCCGCCGTGGTCGAGTCCGGCCATGGCGTTCTTGTACGACATCCCGCGGGCGAGGTTGAGCGCGTCGGCGACGGCCTCGGCCTCACTCGCGTACGGGTAGAAGCGGGTGCCGCCGAGGGCGGGGCCCAGAGCGGTGGAATGGAGGGCGATGACGGCCTTGAGGCCGCTCACACGGTCCTGGCAGAGCACTACCTGCTCATGGCCGCCCTGGTCGGAGTGGAACAGGGTGTGCAGCACGTCGGCAGGGGCGCCGGTCACTTCGGTCACGGTGGTGACTCCCATGGATATTGCGGCGGTTGGAGCGGCTTCCTGTGGGTGGGGAGGCCGTTGGACAGCAGATTAAGACCTGTCGGGCCCGCCCAGCACCGGAGTGCCGCGGATCACTCTCTCGCGAAGGAGTGCCGTGGGACGATTCGGAGCAGATTCTGCGGGTTCCCGGCGGGTTTCCGTGGTGGCCCGCGGGGGAGGGGAGCAGGCGTGGCCAAGGCTTCGGCGGTGTGTGTGCCCTACGCGTCCTATCTGCGCGTGTACGAGCCGCTGGCCGCCTTCCCCGAGCCCGAGCGCACCCACTGGCTGCGGTACGCGGAGCGCGAGGAGCGCCCCTCGTACCAGGACGAACTCCGCCGCTCCCTGCGAGACTTGATCGCCACTCCACCCGTCCCCGTGCCGGTGCACGAGAGCAGCGACGCCTTCGTCCTCTCCGTGGACGGGGTGCTGTGCGTCTGTCCCTGGCGCACCCGGCTGCGCGGCTGGCAGGCGCTCGGCGCGCTGGACGAGCAGCTGCCGAAGCCCGTGCTCGACGCGGCCCTGCCCCCGGTGGTGCGGCGCCAGACGGCCGCGGACCACGAGTCCTGGCTGGAGCGCAACCCCGACGCCCGCCCCTGGATCCGCTCCGCCGTCTGGCACGTCCCGCTGAGCTGGTTCGTCCTCTTCACCGACCAGGAGCGGCTGTACGAGGAGAAGGCGGCGCCCGACGAGCAGGCCGGCGTCGCCGAAGGCGCGCCCCTGCTGCGCTATCGCACGCCGATGGTGCAGGCCCGCCGACGGGTCGCCCGGGCGCTGAGGACGCTGCGGGACACCCTGGAAGAGGGGCCGCTGATCGACGGTCTGACGGATGTCGGGCGGTGGCTGGAAGAGTTCCATCCGCGTTCACTCGTCGAGCTGGACTACGGCGGCCTCGTGCACACCCTGCCCTCCGATCATCTGGACGCCGACCACTCCGCCGCGGATGTGGCCGAGGGGATCGCAGCGCTCCGTGAGGGCGACGGCGAGGGTGCGGGTGCCGCGTATGCACGACTTATGGAACGGTGGCGGACCGTCCGCGCGCGGCAGTTCGCAAGCTGACCAAACCGGGGCATATCGCCAGCACTCGGGTCTTTTGCGCATCTCGCTTGGGGCTATGGTCGGAGGACTGCGAGGACGTAGGTCCCGATCCGGGCCATTGGGTCAAGCGTGACGGACCGCACTTACATCACCCTTGCATCCTTCCCCTTGCTCCATGCCAAAATAGGACAAGGAGTCCGGGGAGGGCTCCATCCGCCCAACTAGGGGCGGAACGCTCGGCATTGCACTCTGATTGGGGGGCCTGATGACTTCTGATCACGCTGTGACTGATCGTCACAATGGCGTGACTGTCCGCTATGGCATGGTCCATCGGCTTCCGTCGTTGATGGACACCTGAGAGGGCAATTCCATCGGTTTGGCCGACGCGGCTGGACGGATGGTGTAGTTGTAGTGCCGAGGACAAGCCGTTCGTCCTATAACCGACTCGACCCGTGTCCGCCATATCGGGCAACGCGGGTCAAGGTGCAGAATTTAAAGGAAAGAACCGAGAAGGTTCGGTTCTCCCGAGGAGGCCGCTCATGACCGCTCGCACCCCTGATGCCGAGCCGCTGCTGACCCCGGCTGAGGTCGCCACGATGTTCCGCGTCGACCCGAAGACGGTCACGCGCTGGGCGAAGGCCGGCAAGCTCACGTCCATCCGCACGCTGGGTGGGCACCGTCGTTACCGCGAGGCTGAGGTCCGCGCACTGCTTGCGGGCATTCCGCAGCAGCGCAGCGAGGCCTGAAACACCCCCTAGCTCCGCATATGGGCCGTTCCGGGGCCCCCACCCCGGCCGCAGCCCGCACATAGCTCCATACGGCACCTGGTTCCCGCCCCAACGGGAGCCTCGCCCGAGTCACTTGGGCAAGTCGTCGATCGCGCTGGACTCCGCCGGGTCCAGCGCGATCTTTTTTGTGCGCTCGAAGACCCTCCGGGCGCCTCGACCCACCTGCCGCTGAGCGGCCTTGTTCGACTCTGCTCAGGGTTGGGGAGTGCGCTCCGGCGCACCTCGCAGGGCGGTGCAATTGCACATATTAAATCGACCCGTTGTAGGCGGGGTGTAAGTTCCGGCTTTCCCAAAACTCATTCGGTGACACCCGTCACAGGTCAGGCCGCTTGTGGCATATGACGTCGCTGCGGTAGAGGGGCTGGGAGGAAACTCCGTGCCCCTCCCTCAGCTTCCCACCGGGCGTGGGCGCGTACAGGCGCCTTTGGTCATCCCTTGAGGGGACTTTCGTCCTCGGGGGTCTCCTGGCCCTCCGGAGGTTCCTGGCCCTCGGGCTGCATCGCGAGCCGCAGCAGCTGGTGGCAGACGGGGCAGTGCCGGGTGAGGTGGCGATAGCCGGTCGCGGCCGAGAGATGGGCGCGCAGGAGCGCGCGGGTCTCGTGCCGTGCGGACGCCGCCATCCGCCACCTCCTGGCCTACGAGGGGTTCCTGCCTCCTTGTTGGAGTACCGGGGGCGGGAGCGGGCGTCAAGACGGCCTGGGCGGGGGCGGCTGGTCCCGGACACGCAGAAGGCCCGCACCGAACGGTGCGGGCCTTCTTTGCTGCGGTCCTGACGGGATTTGAACCCGCGGCCTCCACCTTGACAGGGTGGCGAGCACTCCAAACTGCTCCACAGGACCAGGTTTCGCGGCGCTTGCTTTCGTGTTGCGCTGCGAGAAGGACTGTACAGCAGTGCAGGCCCGCCGGTCGAACTCACTTATAGCGACCGGTCCGCTACGGGGGTACGGCCCTACGGAGCCGCCGCGTCCACCGCCTTCACGATGCGCTTGTCGGAGATCGGATACGCCGTCCCGAGGGCGTGCGCGAAGTAGCTGACGCGCAGCTCCTCGATCATCCAGCGGATCTCCAGGACCTCCTGCGGCACGGGACGCCCCTGCGGCAACTGCTCGAGCAGCCAGGCGTACTCGTCCTGCATCTCGTGCACCTTCTCCATCCGCGCGGTGTCCCGCTGCGCGGCGGTGGGCATCTGCTGCAGCCGGCGGTCGGCCGCCACGAGATAGCGCAGGAGGTCCGGCAGGCGGCGCAGACCGGTCGCCGTCACGAAGCCCGGCTTCACCAGCGCGTCCAGCTGCTTCCGTACGTCCTGGAGGTTGGGCAGCAGCGCGGCGCTCTTCGTGGACTTCAGGCGCCGCTCGCAGGCCTGCCAGGCGGCGAGCACCTGCTGCACCTGGCCGACCGTGTGCACCGTGGCGTCCACGATGTCGGCGCGGACCTTCTCGTACAGCTTCCGGTAGGACTCCTCGTCCCAGGCCGGGCCGCCGAAGCCCTCGATCAGGCGGTCCGCGGCGGCCGTCACGCAGTCGTCCACGAGCGCCTGGATCGAGCCGTGCGGGCTCGCGGAGAGCGTGAGCTTCTGCTGGTTGGTGAGCTTGCCGGAGGCGAACTTCGAGACGTTGACCGGGATGTTGAGCAGGATCAGGCGGCGCGTGCCCTTCCACATGGCCGCCTGCTGCTCGGCCTCGGTGTCGAAGAGCCGTACGGAGACGGACTCGCCCGCGTCCACGAGGGCCGGGTACGCCTTGACCGGCTGGCCCGCGCGCCGGGTCTCGAAGACCTTCTGCAGCGACCCGATCGTCCAGTCCTTCAGGCCGGTCCGCTCGATCGACGTACCGCCCGAGCGCTCCGCCGTCGCGGCCGCCGCCTTGGAGATGGCCTGCCGCGCCTTCGGCTTGAGCTGGAGCCGCAGGGCCTCCAGGTCCTTGGCCTCGGCGAGCTTCTTGCGGCGCTCGTCGACGATCCGGAACGTGATCTTCAAGTGGTCCGGTACGCGGGTGAGATCGAAGTCCTCGGCCGTGACCGGGACCCCGACCATGCCCTTGAGCTCGCGCGCCAGCGTGACCGGCAGCGGCTCCTGCAGCGGGGTCGCCCGCTCCAGGAAGGCCTTCGCATAGTTCGGCGCCGGTACGTAATGGCGGCGGATGGGCTTGGGCAGGGAGCGGATCAGCTCGGTGACCACGTCCTCGCGCAGGCCCGGGATCTGCCAGTCGAAGCCCTCGTCCGTGACCTGGTTGAGCACCTGCAGCGGGATGTGGACGGTCACGCCGTCCGCGTCCGCGCCCGGCTCGAACTGGTACGTCACACGGAACTTCAGCTGCCCCTGCCGCCAGGAGTCCGGATAGTCGGCCTTGGTGACGGCCTCCGCGGACTCGCGGATCAGCATCGAGCGCTCGAAGTCGAGCAGCTCGGGCTCCTCGCGCTTCTTGTGCTTCCACCAGGAGTCGAAGTGCGCGCCGGAGACGACGTGCTCGGGCACCCGCTGGTCGTAGAAGTCGAAGAGGGTGTCGTCGTCGACCACGATGTCGCGGCGCCGTGCCCGGTGCTCCAGCTCCTCGACCTCCGTCAGGAGCTTGCGGTTGTCCGCGAAGAACTTGTGGTGCGTACGCCAGTCGCCCTCGACCAGGGCGTTGCGGATGAACAGCTCGCGGCTGACCTCGGGGTCGATCCGCCCGTAGTTCACCTTGCGGTCGGTGACGATCGGGACGCCGTACAGCGTCACCTTCTCGAACGCCATCACCGCGGCCTGGTCCTTCTCCCAGTGCGGCTCCGAGTAGGTGCGCTTGATCAGATGCTCGGCGAGCGGCTCGATCCACTCGGGCTCGATCTTCGCGTTCACCCGGGCCCACAGACGCGAGGTCTCCACGAGTTCGGCGGACATCACGAAGCGCGGGGCCTTCTTGAAGAGCGCCGAGCCCGGGAAGATCGCGAACTTGGCGCTGCGCGCGCCCAGATACTCGTTCTTCGCGCCGTCCTTGACGTCCTTCATCCCGATATGGGAGAGCAGACCGGCGAGGAGCGAGAGGTGGACCTGCTGGTCGCCGGCGTCCTCGTCGTTGAGATGGATCCCCATCTGCTTGGCGACGGTCCGCAGCTGCGTATAGATGTCCTGCCACTCGCGGATCCGCAGGAAGTTCAGATACTCCTGCTTGCACATCCGGCGGAAGGACGACGAACCCCGCTCGCGCTGCTGCTCACGCACATAGCGCCAGAGATTCAGATACGCGAGGAAGTCGGACGTCTCGTCCTTGAAGCGGGCGTGCTGCTGGTCCGCCTGTGTCTGCTTGTCGGCCGGGCGCTCGCGAGGGTCCTGGATGGACAGCGCGGCCGCGATCACCATGACCTCGCGTACGCACCCGTTCTTGTCGGCCTCCACGACCATGCGGGCGAGCCGCGGGTCCACCGGCAGCTGGGCGAGCTTGCGGCCCATCTGCGTGAGCCGCTTGCGTACGTCCTTCTCCTTCGGGTCCAACGCGCCCAGCTCCTGGAGCAGTTGGACACCGTCGCGGATGTTGCGGTGGTCCGGCGGATCGATGAACGGGAACTTCTCGATGTCGCCGAGGCCGGCCGCGGTCATCTGCAGGATGACGCTCGCCAGGTTCGTACGGAGGATCTCGGCGTCCGTGAACTCCGGGCGGGACTCGAAGTCCTCCTCCGAGTACAGACGGATGCAGATGCCGTCCGACGTACGGCCGCAGCGGCCCTTGCGCTGGTTCGCGCTGGCCTGCGAGATCGCCTCGATCGGCAGGCGCTGGACCTTGGTGCGGTGGCTGTAGCGCGAGATACGGGCCGTGCCCGGGTCGATCACGTACTTGATGCCGGGGACGGTCAGGGACGTCTCGGCGACGTTCGTGGCCAGGACGATCCTGCGGCCCGTATGCGGCTGGAAGACCCGGTGCTGTTCGGCGTGCGACAGGCGTGCGTAGAGGGGGAGGACCTCGGTGCTCTGCCAATCAGCGCCTCCGGCGCGGGGGTACTTCTTCTTCTCCAGGGCGTCCGCCGTATCGCGGATCTCTCGCTCGCCGGAGAGGAAGACGAGGATGTCGCCCTTGCCCTCTCGCTGGAGTTCCTCGACCGCGTCGCAGATCGCGGTGATCTGGTCGCGGTCGCCCTCTTCAATGTCTGCAGCCTCGGAATCGTCCTCGAGGAGCGGGCGGTAGCGGACCTCCACCGGATACGTACGGCCGGAGACCTCCACAATCGGGGCGTCCCCGAAGTGGCGGGAGAAACGCTCCGGGTCGATCGTCGCCGAGGTGATGACGACCTTCAGATCCGGGCGCTTGGGCAGCAGCTGGGCGAGATAGCCGAGCAGGAAGTCGATGTTGAGGGACCGCTCGTGGGCCTCGTCGATGATGATCGTGTCGTAGGCGCGCAGCTCCCGGTCCGTCTGGATCTCGGCGAGCAGGATGCCGTCCGTCATCAGCTTCACGTACGTGGAGTTGCTGACCTGGTCCGTGAAGCGGACCTTCCAGCCGACCACCTCGCCGAGCGGGGTGTTCAGCTCCTCGGCCACGCGCTCGGCGACCGTACGGGCCGCGATACGCCGCGGCTGCGTATGGCCGATCATGCCGCGCACGCCCCGGCCGAGCTCCATACAGATCTTCGGGATCTGCGTCGTCTTTCCGGAGCCCGTCTCGCCCGCCACGATGACGACCTGGTGGTCGCGGATCGCGTCGGCGATCTCGTCCTTCTTCTGGCTGACCGGCAGCTGTTCCGGATACGTGATCGCGGGCAGCGCGGCCCGCCGCTCCCGTATGCGGGCGGCGGACTTCTCCGCCTCGCCGGCGATCTCGTCGAACACCGCCTGCCGCGCCTCGGGCTTGCGGATACGACGGGCCCCCTCGAGACGGCGGCCGAGGCGGTGGGCGTCACGGAGCGAGGTCTCGCCGTTCACGAGCTTGGCGAGATCGTCGAAGGAAGTAGACATACGGACTCCAGGATCTCACCCGCTCCTCGGCGGTGGCGAACGCATTTCTGTCCCGTGTGACCCGGTAGGGCAGGATGGGCCCATGCCCGTCGCCTCCCGCCGCCGCCCGCTCGCGGTGCCGCTGCTTCTGAGCCTTCTGCTCGCGGTGGTGGCCGTGCTGTGCGCGGCCGGACAGAGCGCCGCGGCCTCGGGCGGAGCCGCCTCGGTGGCCCACGCGGAGGTCGTGGCCGTGGACCAGGACGGCGGGGTCGGCTGCGGCAAGAACGACCGCGGCGAACAGGGTTCGCACCCATCGGCGCCCACGCGCGGCGCCGCGGCCGAGCTGGTGCCCGCGCCGCTGCCCGCGGCGGGCGGCACCCCCGTGCTCGACGGCCCGCTCCTGGCCGTCACCCCCGAACGCGGACCGCCGCCGGGCGACCCGCCCACTCCCGTCTCCCTCTCCGTGCTGCGCGTCTAGGAGGGCCCTGCCACTCCAGGGCCCCTACTCGCCGCATCCGCACAGGAGATGCCTGTCATGACCCTTTCCGCGCGTGCCGCCACGCGCTTCTTCGCCCTTCCCGTACGCCCCGCCACCCGCGCACTCGGCTTCTGGACGCCGGGCCGCTGGGGCGTCGCGCTCGCCGCGGCCGTGGTCTCGGCGCTGCTGCTCGGGCTGCCGACCGACCTCGTGCCCAACCCGGTGTTCGGGCGCGAGATACCGCCGACATGGTGGAGCTACCCGGTGTTCGTGGCCTCGGCGCTGCTCGCCGGGCTGCTCGTCGCCACGTATGTCCGCACGGGCCGGCCGCGCGAGCGCGCCACGCGCCTGGGCTCGGCCGGCGCCCTGCTCTCGTTCCTCGCGGTCGGCTGCCCCGTCTGCAACAAGCTCGTGCTGCTCGCCCTCGGCACCTCCGGCGCCCTGACTCTCTGGGCGCCGCTGCAGCCCGCGCTCGCCGTCGCCTCGCTGGTGCTGCTCGCGGTGGCGGCCGTCCGCCGGCTCGCGGGCGAGACCGCCTGCCCGGCGCCCACGGCCGCCTGACCTTCCCCTCTTCTTTCTCTCTTCCTTTGGGAGTGCTCCATGTCCAACCCCTCCACGACCCCTGCCCGTACGAAGAAGCGCAACCTGGCCATCGGCTCGGGCGTCGTCGCCGCGGCGCTGCTCTTCGGCTGGTTCTCGTACTCGGCGACCAAGCCGGAAGCGACCGCCTCCGGCCCGTCCTCTTCGGACGCCGTCGCCGAGGTGTCGCCCGCCCCGCAGGACGACACCTACGCACAGCTCGCGAAGCTCGCCCGGCGCGACGCGAAGGACCCGCTCGCCCAGGGCCGCGCCGACGCACCGGTCGTGCTGATCGAGTACGCGGACTTCCGCTGCGGCTTCTGCGGCAAGTTCGCCCGGGACACCGAGCCGGACCTCGTGAAGAAGTACGTGGACGCGGGCAAGCTGCGGATCGAGTGGCGCAACTTCCCGATCTTCGGCGAGGAGTCCGAGGCGGCGGCGCGCGGTGCGTGGGCGGCCGGGCAGCAGGGGAAGTTCTGGGAGTTCCACGCGGCGGCGTACGAGGAGGGGGCGAAGGAGAAGGGGTTCGGTGACGACCGGCTGAAGGCGCTGGCGCGGCAGGCGGGCGTCGCGGACGTGGACTGTTTCGTACGGGATGTGGCGAGCGAGGACGCGCGCAAGGCCGTCTCCCGTGACCAGGAGGAGGCCTACGGTCTGGGCGCCACCTCGACCCCGTCCTTCCTGATCAACGGCCGCCCGATCGCGGGCGCGCAGCCGGCCGAGACCTTCACGCAGGCGATCGACGCGGCACTCGCCACCGCCGCCGGAGGCGCCAAGTGACGGCGGACATCGGCTACTTGGCGGCCTTCCTCGGCGGACTGCTCGCGCTCCTCAGCCCCTGCAGCGCGCTGCTCCTGCCGGCCTTCTTCGCGTACACCATCGACTCCCCGTCCCGGCTCCTCGCCCGTACGGGCATCTTCTACCTGGGCCTGGCGACCACCCTCGTCCCGCTGGGCGCGGCGGGCTCGTACGCGGGCCGCTTCTTCTACGGCAACCGTGAGCTGCTCGTCCAACTCGGCGGCTGGCTGATCATCGCGCTCGGTGTGCTGCAGATCCTGGGCCTCGGCTTCGCGTCGCGCCGTATGGCGGAACTGTCCGGCCGCATCCGCCCCACCACCGCACTCTCCGTCTACGCGCTCGGCGCGGTCTACGGCCTGGCCGGCTTCTGCGCCGGCCCGATCCTGGGCAGCGTCCTGACGGTGGCGGCGCTGGGCGGCAACCCGGGGTACGGGGGCGCGCTGCTCGCCGTGTACGCCCTTGGCATGGCGGCCCCGTTGTTCCTGCTCGCCCTGCTGTGGGACCGCTTCGCGCTCGGCCGGCGCCGCTGGCTGCGCGGGCGCGAACTGCGCGCCGGCCGCTTCTCGTTGCACACCACGTCCCTGGCCTCGGGCCTGTTCTTCGTCCTGCTCGGAACCCTGTTCCTGGCCTTCGACGGCACGACGGCGCTGCCCGGACTGCTGTCCGTGGACGCCTCGTTCACGGCCGAACGCTGGGCACGCGAGGCGGGCGACGCGGTGCCGGACTGGGCTGTGCTGATGGGTGTGGTGGCTGCGGTCGGGGTGTTCTTCGGCGTGCGGGGGTGGCGGCGGAGAGGGCGTACGGGGGTGGTCGCGGAGGGGTAAGGGGACGGGGAGTGGGGGTGTGGGGCCGCCCGCCCTAGACCCAATTCGCCCAGCCGAAGCTGAACTTGTACGTGGCAAGGACAGCCGCCCACCCCCGGCGACCGCGGAACAGGGTCACGGCCAGGGCGGCCAGGAACAGGGCGGCGAAGGCTCCCGCGACCACCCCGCTCCCCACCGGCGACCAGAACACGCTCATGGCGGCGCAGGCGACGAGCACGATTCCCAACCCCAGGTGAGCGACCGGCAGTTCCACCCGGAACACCTCACGCACCGCAGCGCGCGCCTCCCGCACATCGCCTTCGTACCGATCCCGCGCCGCATCCGGATCCGCCCGCGTCCCTTCCGGCCAGTGCTGCATCATGCGCTGTCCCCTCCCCGTACCGGTCGTAGTCCACGTTCACCGGCTCGACCCCGGCCGCCGACAGCCCTTCCCTGCATGACCTTCGCTCGCCTGGCGAGTGTCCGGCAGGCAGGGCGAGAAGACCAGAGGATGTGGGCGGGCGGGTGGCATGATCCTGGCGGGGGATCACGAGTCGCGTGATCTGTTGCGATCCGGGGGGCTCATGCGGAGGCGTACGCGCACCAACGTCACGGCCACAACTGCCGCACTGCTGCTGGCACTCGGCGCGTGCACCGGGGACGGCGGGGGTGGCGGGGACGGCGAGCGCTCCGGTGGCCGGCCGGACGCGTCGCGGACGCCCGGTGCCGCGGGCCGGAACACGGCGCCGCAGATGCCTTCCGCCGCGGAGCTCAACGAGATCGAGCAGGCCGTGGGCGCCTACACCGCCGCCTACTTCGAACCCGATGTGGACGCCGGCTGGGCGATGCTGTCCAAGGAGTGCCGCAAGCAGGACACCAAGGCCGGCTTCGCCGTGCTCCTGGAGCGCGCGCGGCGCGGCAACGTCCACCACGAGCGCTACTACCTGCGCAGATTCGAGGTGCAGCGCATGGTGGGTGACCGGGTGGTCGTGACGTACGGAGTCGGCCCCGACCCCAAGTTCGACCGGACGGAACAGTGGGTGCGCGAGGCGGGCTGGTGGCGCTACGACCACTGCTTCGGTCTGCTGATCTGAGGACCGGACGCGAGCACCAAAGCAGAAGTCCCGCCGAGCGGACTCGGCGGGACTTCTGCGACGGTGGCTGGGGCCGGGGTCGAACCGGCGACCTTCCGCTTTTCAGGCGGACGCTCGTACCAACTGAGCTACCCAGCCACGAGATTCACGAGGAATCTCAGCGGTCCTGACGGGATTTGAACCCGCGGCCTCCACCTTGACAGGGTGGCGAGCACTCCAAACTGCTCCACAGGACCAAGCTGTTGCGCGACTAAGTGTCGCACAGGGTGTTGCGTGCCCCCAACGGGATTCGAACCCGTGCTACCGCCTTGAAAGGGCGGCGTCCTAGGCCGCTAGACGATGAGGGCTATCGGCCCGCCTGGGCGCTTCGCAGCGCGTCGGGGACGTGAGAAGCATATGGGATGGGGGGAGGTATCGCCAAAACGGTTTACGGTCCTCCGCCCGAGCGCGTGGCAGGAGGTGTTCCCGACGGGGTCGCGCCCGGGGTGTTCTCCTCCGGAAGATGGCGGCTGACCTCGGCTTTTGTCAGGCCGAGACCGCCGAGGCGGATCTCGTCCCAGGCCTGGAGGTGCTTGGTGTCGCGGTCGAGGTAGAGCACCGAGGTCTCGATGGGGTCGGGCTCGTCCCCCTCGTCGACCTCGACCGCCCGCAGCCCGCTGCCGCCCGTCGAGCCCTCGATACGGAGCCGGGTGCCGCGCTCCATGACCTCCATCTCCTGGTGGTGGACGTGCCCGGCGAGCACGAGCGGCACCGCGCCGTCGGTCATCCGGGCCGCCACCGGGTTGTGGGCCACCGCGACGTCGACGGGCGTGCCGCGGGCGCGCTGCGACCACAGGGCCGAGGCCAGCGTCGCGCCGGCGATCTCCTCCGCCGGATCGCCTTCGGCGGCCACCGAGCGGTCCGGGGTGTACTGCGGGTCGCCGATGCCCGCGATGCGCAGCCCCGCGACGCTCACCGCCTCGCCGTCGTCCAGGACGTGGGTGTTCTCCAGGCCCTCCAGATACGCCTGGGTCGCCTCCGAGTCGTGGTTGCCGCGGACCCAGACGTACGGGGCGCCGAGGTCCTCGACCGGATCGAGGAAGGCGTTCTCGGCGGCGCTGCCGTGGTCCATCGTGTCGCCGGAGTCGATGATCAGGTCGATGTCGTACTGCTCGACGAGGGAGCCGATGATCTGCCACGCGGCGGGGTTGAGGTGGATGTCGGAGACGTGCAGGACGCGGATCGTGGTGGGGTCGGCCGCGTACTGGGGGAGCGTGGAGGCGGCGTCGTACAGCTTGGTGACATTGGTGACCAGGCGCGCCAACTCCTTCTGGTAGACGTCGAATTCGGTGACGATGCTGCGCGCGTTGCCGACGAGGGACGGGGCGGAGGCGAGCAGTCCGGAGAACTTCGGCTCCAGGACCGACTTGGGGTTCCACGTGGCGAAGGCCGTGAGCCCGGAGGCCGCGAGCAGCGCGAGCGCGGTGCCGCCGGCCGCGAGCGCGCGGCGCGGGGTGCGGTAGACCGCGAGGCCGAGGGCGGTGGCGCCGGAGACCACCGCGATGCAGGAGCGCAGCGCCAGGTCGCGGGTGCCGGAGACGACGTCGGCGGCGACCTCGTCCTGCAGTCCCGAGAAGCGCTCGGGGTGGTCGACCAGGGCCTGGGCGCGGACCGGATCGAGGCGGTCGACGTCGACGTCGAGGCGGATCGGGGCGCGGTGGGATTCGAGTTCGAGGGCGCCGAGCGGCGAAACGTTGATCTTCGTGCCGCCGGTGGCGGAAGGGCGCAACGTCATCTTGGTGTCCATCGGACCGACCGGGGTGCGCACACTGCCCACGATCAGCAGCCCCAGCCACGCCCCGAGCAGCACGACGGCGACCATGCCGAGCGCGCGGGCGTACGGATGCGGCGGGTGGACCAGCTCGGGGACGGGATGCGGATGACGGGCGCGGTAGTGGCGGAGCAGCGTGGCGGGCGTGCGCGCGAGAGTCCTTCCGACAGGACCTGCTGCGCGCCGCATGCGCGCTGTCGCGTTGCGTATGCGGGCCATGGCGGCGTACAGGTCGCGGGCCATTGTGCGCGTATGCCCGTACGGGTGCGGGGTTATGCCCCGCGAGAGGAGACGCTGCGGGAAGGTCAGCCCCAGCCCAGCTCGTGCAGCCGGTCGTCCTCGATGCCGAAGTGGTGCGCGATCTCGTGGACCACGGTGACCGCGACCTCGTGGACCACGTCCTCGGGGGTCTCGCAGTACCGCAGGGTGGGGCCCATGTAGACGGAGATGCGGTCCGGCAGGACGCCCGCGTACCACTCGCCGCGGTCGGTCAGCGGGGTGCCCTCGTAGAGGCCGAGCAGTTCGGGGTCGTCGGCGGGGGGTTCGTCCTCCACGAACACCGCCACGTTGTCCATGACCCGGGCCAGTTCCGGCGGGATCCGGTCGAGCGCATCGCTCACCAGCTCTTCGAAGGCTTCACGCGTCATCTCCAGCACAGGGCCATTGTCCGGGACCCGGCCGGATTTCGTCGGGCGGGTGTGGGCGTGGTGCCGGTCTCTTCCGGTCTCTTCCCGTCGCCGTCCGGCTCTGTTGTGTCCTGCTTGTGTTCCGCTTCTGTCCCGCGCCGACCGCATGCGTGTCTTCTTACGCCGTACGGGAGTTGGGCACGGCGATCCCGATCGCCGCGCCCCGGAGGTGCCGCCGTGCGCCAGCTGCCCTTTCCCGACCGCCGTTCACTGCGCTGGGCCGCCGTGCTGCTCGCGGTCGCGGCGAGCGCGGGGTGCGTGAGCCTCGGGGGCGACGGGGACAAGCCCGCGCCGGGTCCGACCTCGTCGCAGCAGGGCGACGGGACCGGGCCCGACGGGGGCGCGGTGGTCTCGGGCGGTGCGCGCGGCGGGCAGCAGCCCGCCGCGAAGAACGGGGCGAGCCCGAGCGCGTCCGCCTCCGGTACGCCCAGCGCCTCGCCGTCCGGGAGCGCCAAGCCCTCCGCGGGTCCCGGCGAGGTGAAGCCGACGCCGACGAAGACGCGCACGAAGGACCCGAAGCCCACCCCGTCCGAGGCGCCCCCCGAGCCGGAGCCCACGCCGACCCCGACGCCGAGCGAGGAGCCCTCGCCGCAGCCGACGGACTCGGCCGGAGCGCAGACGCAGCTGTCGCAGGAGAAGCGGTACGAGGAGATCCAGGAGCGGGAGCCTTCGCCTCAGCGGGGTCCGGCGTAACAGCAAAACCTCCGGGCTGACCTGCGCTTACACCCGTGCCCGGCGGCCCGTCAAGGGACCCGGTTTGCCTTTTGGTGCGGAGGGTGCGTACAGTGGTAGATCGTTTGATCCCATTTGCCCGGCGCCAGCAGAGAGAGCGCCGTGAGGCGCGTACTCTCCCTTGCCGTGACTGGACCGCATTGAGGCGGTCGAAGTTGTGACTTCACGGAGTTATGGGCGCGTGCCGAGACTCCGAGAGGTTGCAGTTTCGCATGTCCACTTTCAGTACAGATCACTCCGTCATGCCCGCGTCCGCCGAGGACGAGGCGATCGTCGACGCGGCTGAGGCCGCTGTCGAGACCGTCGTCGAGGCCGACGAGACCCCCGCCGCTCCCGAGGTCCCCGCGGCGGAAGCCGCTAATGTCACTTTCGCGGACCTCGGTCTGCCCGAGGGCGTCGTGCGCAAGCTCGCGCAGAACGGTGTGACCACCCCCTTCCCGATCCAGGCCGCGACCATCCCGGACGCCCTGGCCGGCAAGGACATCCTCGGCCGCGGCCGTACCGGCTCCGGCAAGACCCTCTCCTTCGGTCTGCCGCTGCTGTCCCGCCTCACCGAGGGCCGCACCGAGAAGCACAAGCCGCGCGGTGTCATCCTCACGCCGACCCGTGAGCTCGCCATGCAGGTGGCCGACGCGCTCCAGCCGTACGGCGACGTCCTCGGCCTGAAGATGAAGGTCGTCTGCGGCGGTACGTCCATGGGCAACCAGATCTACGCGCTCGAGCGCGGCGTCGACATCCTCGTCGCCACCCCGGGCCGTCTGCGCGACCTGATCAACCGTGGCGCGTGCTCGCTCGAGAACGTCGAGGTCGCCGTGCTCGACGAGGCCGACCAGATGGCCGACCTGGGCTTCCTGCCCGAGGTCACCGAGCTGCTCGACCAGGTGCCGGCCGGCGGCCAGCGCATGCTGTTCTCGGCCACGATGGAGAACGAGATCTCCACGCTGGTCAAGCGCTACCTGAACAACCCGGTGACGCACGAGGTCGACAGTGCCCAGGGCAACGTCACGACCATGACGCACCACATCCTCATCGTGAAGCCCCGCGACAAGGCTCCGGTCACCGCCGCGATCGCCGCGCGCAAGGGCCGCACGATCATCTTCGTCCGCACCCAGCTGGGCGCCGACCGTATCGCCGAGCAGCTGTGCGACGCCGGTGTGAAGGCCGACGCGCTGCACGGCGGTATGACGCAGGGCGCACGTACCCGCGTCCTCGAGGACTTCAAGAAGGGCTACGTCAACGCCCTGGTCGCCACCGACGTCGCCGCCCGCGGCATCCACGTCGACGGCATCGACCTGGTCCTGAACGTGGACCCGGCCGGCGACCACAAGGACTACCTGCACCGCTCCGGTCGTACGGCCCGTGCCGGCCGCTCCGGCACGGTCGTCTCCCTCTCGCTGCCGCACCAGCGCCGCCAGATCTTCCGCCTCATGGAGGACGCCGGCGTCGACGCCACGCGTCACATCGTCGGCGGCGCGGGCGTCTTCGACCCGGAGGTCGCCGAGATCACCGGTGCGCGTTCGCTGACCGAGGTCCAGGCCGACTCCGCGGACAAGGCCGCTCAGCAGGCCGAGCGCGATGTCGCCGGTCTGACCAAGGAGCTGGAGCGCGCGCAGCGTCGCGCCGCCGAGCTGCGCGAGGAGGCCGACCGCCTCACCGCGCGTGCCGCCCGTGAGCGCGGCGAGGACCTGGAGACGGCCGTCGCCGAGCGTGCGGCCGAGGCCGTCGTCGAGGAAGTGGCCGTGGCCGTGGCCGAGGTCGCGGAGCAGCCCGTGCGCGAGGAGCGTCCCGCTTCCTCGTACGAGCGTCCGTCCTCTTCGTACGAGCGTCCCTCGTCCTCGTACGAGCGCACCGAGCGTCCGCAGCAGCGCCGTGACGAGCGGGGCAACTACGAGCGCCGTGACCGTGGTTTCGAGCGTCGTGACAACGACCGTGGCGGTTTCAACCGCGATGACCGCGGCGGCCGTTCGTTCAACCGTGACGACCGCGGTGGCGACCGTGGCGGCTTCCGTCGCGACGACCGTCGTGACAACCGCGGTGGCGGTTTCAACCGCGACGACCGCGGCGGCCGTTCCTTCGAGCGCCGTGACAACGACCGTGGCGGTTTCAACCGCGATGACCGCGGCGGCCGTTCGTTCAACCGTGACGACCGCGGTGGCGACCGTGGCGGCTTCCGTCGCGACGACCGTCGTGACAACCGCGGTGGCGGCTTCAACCGCGACGACCGCGGCGGCGACCGTGGCGGGCGTTCGTTCAACCGTGACGACCGTGGTGGCCGTCCCTTCGAGCGCCGTGACAACGACCGTCCGTTCAACCGTGACGACCGCGGCGGCGACCGCGGTGGCTTCCGCCGTGACCACCGTGGCGGCTCGGACCGCCCGTTCAACCGCGACAGCCGTGACAACCGCGGCGGTCACCGTGGCTCGGACCGCCCGTTCAACCGCGACAGCCACCGTGGCGGCGACCACCGTCCCGGTTCGGGTTCGTCCTCCTTCGGCCGCCGCGAGGACAAGCCGCGCTGGAAGCGCAACGGCTGAACTCGGGCATAGCGCCTGTTAGTCACAACAGCGGGTCCACCCTTCGGGGTGGGCCCGCTGCTTTGTGGGGGCCGATTCGGACATCGTCGCCGTGAAGCGCGGTGACCGGGAGGTCGGGCTGACCGACATGGGCGCGGGCCGGACCTGGACGATCACCGTTCCCGCCGGGCTGACGGTTCGGGTGATTCCTGTGCTCTTGCGTCGCTGACCTGCACAAGCGGGCCTGCCTTCACGGGTGGGCCCGCTTCTCTTTTCACTTCCCTCACATCAATCCCTGCTGTTACGCTCCGGCCCTCTTGCATGGGATGCGTGTGGCCAGGGGGGGCTTGGCCCATATCCCGATGCGTACTTCAGTGCTCTCGGGGAGGGACCACTTGGCCCGCCATGCGCGTCTGCGCTCTCTGGCTGCCCGGCGGATACGTATGTCCGTCGTCGCAGCCGCGGTAACAGCCGTCGGAGTCACGGGACTTACGGCATCAGGGGCATCTGCCGATACGCCGGTCCCCATCGCGACCGACGGGGTCAAGGGCATCGATTTCGCCGGTGGCGTGCTCGCCACCGTGGAGCGCGCGGCCGCCGGCTACGAGTGGGTCTTCGTACGCGAGGTCTCGGCCGACGGGACGATGGCGGGCGACCGTGAGGACAGGGGCTTCGCCTCGGAATCGGCGGGCGGCGCCGGAGCCGAGCGGGTGCCGTGCGATGCTGGCCGCTGTGTTCCGCTGAGGTCCACCGGCAACGGCCATGTCGGCTACTTCCGCGTGGCAGGAGGCAGCCAGCGGGCGGAGATCCACGTCAGCTCCAACGGTCTTTACGGGGACGCCGAAGAGGCCGTCACCGGCGGGAAGTTCGTGGACGTCACGGGCCGGTTCTATGTCTACAACGCCGCCTCGACCGGCAAGCAGTACATCGATTACGTACCGGCGTACCGGAGCCAGAACGTCCGCATGGTCCGCAATATCGCTGCGTCCTCGGTCTGGGGCACCCGGCTGTGGACCGCCAACGCGGCGGCGGGCTCGGTCAGCGCGCTCGACCTGAAGAAGAAGATGGTCGTCGAGACGGTCGGCGTCGGAGCCCCGTGCACGGTCAAGGAGCTGCAGGCCATCGGGCGCTGGCTCTACTGGAACTGCGGTCCGGACGGTCCGGCCGGCGTCTACGACCACACGACCAAGCAGAAGATCACCGTGCCGTCCGGGCCCGCCCTGGTCGGCGACGGCTATCTCGTCCGGCACGACCGCGCGGCGGGCAAGTTGCTGCTCACTGACTTCCACACGGGCACGGCCGCGGCCCCGCGCGCGATCGCGGATGTGCCGACCGGAACCGTGCCCGACCAGCGGCGACTGACCTGGAGCGTCGACAAGTTCGGCGGCGACATCGCGTATGTCGGCCGGGACAACGCGGTGCACGTGGTGCAGAGCGGTGTGCCCGCGCAGCCGCTCGGCAGGATCGACTCCGATCTCGACGAGGTGTCCGTCGACCTCAAGTCCCCTTACGGCAACCAGGCCTGGATGAGCACCTGGCAGCTGAGCAAGCCGGCCCACTGGACGTTCACCGTCAGGGACGCGCTCGGCCGCACCGTCCGTACGATCAAGGGTGCCAAGGCCACCACCGAGCCCGACGTCACCTGGGACGGCAGGACCGACACCGGACAGTACGTCCACAACGGCAAGCACCGCTGGACCCTCTCCACGACGGCCGCGGACGGCAGCGGCACGTACACGACGAGCGCCGACCTCAGTGTGTACGGCGGTCTGCAGGGCTACCACGACCAGGGCGGCACCGCCCACGGCGACGTGGTCACCCTCAACGGCAGCGGCACACTGACCAACCACATCGGCAACGGTGCGGGCGGCTTCGGCGGCAAGAACTCCGGCGGCGGCTGGCCGGCCGGCACCTACGCCGTGCCGTTCGGCGACACGGGCAAGGACCGCTGCGCCGAGCTGCTCGTGCGGATGCCGAACGGTGAGCTCCGCCGCTACACGGGCAAGTGCGGCGGCGCGTACACGCCGGGCAGCGGCCACTACGTGTACGGCCGCGGCTGGCAGCAGTACAACGTGCTGACCTCGCCGGGTGATCTGAACGGCGACGGTCGTAGCGACCTCATCGCCCGTCAGACGACCACCGGTGACCTCTACTTCTACGCCCAGACCACGGACGGCAAGTTTGCCGCGAGGGTGCGCATCGGCGGCGGCTGGAACACTTACGGCCGGATCACGGGCGCCGGTGACCTCACCGGTGACGGCAGGGCCGATCTCCTCGCCCACGACAGGAACGGCGGGCTGTGGCGCTACGACGGCCTGGGCAACGGCAAGTTCGCGACGCGCAAGCAGGTGTTCACCGACTGGGGACGCTCGTACAACGCGATCATCGGCGTCGGTGACATCTCCGGCGACGGCCGCGCCGACCTTCTCGTCCGGGACAGCGCGGGCAACCTCTACCGCAACAACGGCAACGGCAAGGGCAGCTTCAGCGGCCGCGTGCAGCTGGCCACCGGCTGGCAGACCTACAAGGGGATCTTCTGATGCGCCGAATTCCGTTGCGCCGTCTTCCGTCGGGCGCTCTTCCGCCCGGCCGTCCCGCGCTGCGCCGGCCGGCCCGGCTGATCGCGGTGCTCGCCGCGGCGACGCTCCTGACCGGGCTCGTCGACGGCGCCCTGGGCGCCGCGCCCGAGGCGCAGGCCGCGACCTCGGTCCCGTCCTGGGTGATCCCCGTGTACTACAACGACACAGCCACTGGTCAGCACCGCGCGTGCACCGGCATCGTCCTTTCGAAGACCCGCACGCTCGCGACGCCCGACTGCTTCACCGGCCAGGGCGTGGGCGACGAGGAGTGGGAGTACGACCTCGGCAGCGGGCTGCTCGCGGGCGGCGGCGAGGGCGTGGCGTACCGCAGCCATCCGCGGTACGACTCCGCCACGCGCCGTGCGGCGATCACCGTCGTCAACCGGCGTACGCCCGACAACTCCGGCAGGCCGGTGCTCGCCACCGGCGCGGACTCCGCGCTGTGGGCCGCCGGTGCCAAGGCGACGTTCTACTCCTGGTCCGGGCTCAGCGTCGAGGACGCGCCCCGGGTCCGGCACAGCGAGCAGGTGCAGATCAAGTCCGGCGCGGACTGCGCGGCCCTGCTCGGCAGCGCGCTGCCCGCCGGCACTCTGTGCACCGTCCCGGCACCGGGTGCGCCCTTGGTCGCCGACGACGACCAGTGCCTCGGGGACGCGGGCGGTGCACTCGTGGCGGGCGGCAAGCTCATCGCGACCTCCGCCACGCGGACCACGGGCTGTGTGCAAAACGGTGTACGGGTCTACACGCGCGTGGCCTCGTACTCCACCGTGATCCGCAACTGGGCCACGGACGTCGATGTGGACTACCAGGAAGGCGGCACGATCCTCGCCAAGGAGTCCAACGGCCTCTTCGACGTCTGCTCCACCGACCTGCACCGTCGTCTCGAGGGCTGCGCGGTCGACAGCACCGGCTCCTTCATGGCCAATGGCTACAACGCGGTGCTGCAGGCGGGCGACCTGAACGGCGACGGATTCGGGGATCTGGTCGCCCGCACCACGGACGGCACGCTCTACCGGGTGCCCTCCACCGACTTCGAGCCGGACTTCGACCGCCGTTCCCGTATCAGCAGCGGCTGGAAGGGCTACAACCGGCTCGTCGCCACCCGCGACATCTCGGGCGACGGCAAGCCGGACCTGGTGGGCCGGGACTCGGCGGGCGTGCTGTGGCTCCACCGCGGCACCGGAACGGGGGGCTTCTCCGCCCGGGTCCGCGTCAGCAGCGGGTGGAACACCTACAACAGGCTGGCGGGCCGCGGCGACCTCTCCGGCGACAGCATCCCGGACCTGGTGGGCCGGGACTCGGCCGGTGTGCTGTGGCTCATCCGGGGCAACGGCAAGGGCGGCTTCGCGCCGCGCACCAGGGTGGGCGGCGGCTGGAACCAGTACAACGCGCTGGTGGGCAGCGGTGACTTCGACCGCAACGGCCGGCAGGACTTCCTCGCGCGTACGCCCGAGGGGGCGCTGTATCTCTACAACGCCAATCACGCGGGCGGGTTCGACGCCAGGAAGAAGCTGGCGGACACCAGGATGAAGCGGTTCACGTCCTTGTCCTGATGCGCCGTGTCCTGATGCGCCGTGTCCTGATCGGCTTGTCCTGATCCGCAGCCGATTCCGAGCCCGTGTGAGCGCGATGACCGGCCCGTGCACCGATACCCGATCGGCTGTCCGGGCCGGTCCGGCTATGCTCGGGGGTGCGTCGGCGCGGGCCGTTAGCTCAATTGGCAGAGCAGTGGACTTTTAATCCATTGGTTGTGGGTTCGAGTCCCACACGGCCTACCGCGTCAGGCAGAGGGAAACCCCCTCTGACCTGCTAAGCAGCGTTCGAGTCCGCTTGGGTGGGCTCGGACGCTGCTTCGTTTTCGGCCTCATGCGTGAGCGATGCGTGAGCGGACGGCTCGGGATCTTCCGGTACGGCCGTGGACTCACGGGCTCGCGCGATCAGGCCGGCGGCCTTCTCGGCGATCTCGCGGTCGAGCTCGGGGAGCAGGCTCGTGTACGTGTACGTGTCCGACGTCAGCGTGATCGTGGAGTTCCGCAGCGTGGCCTTCACCGTGCGGATGTCGCCGCCGCCTCCGTGGGTCAGCGTCGCCGCGACGTGACGTAGGCCGTGCGGGGTGGTGGGCGGCGCCGTCGAGGTCGTCAGCGTCCCGGGTGGCGGGGCCGAGATCTTCGAGGAGCATGCCGAGCCGGCCGTCCATTTCCGATCATGTGGGCACCGAACAGCAGCACCGCGACGCGCTCACCCGCTGGGATCCGGTGAAGTACAAGCGCGTCCACGCCCTGACTTACGCCGACCTGGGCGACAGCCGCGCCGCCCAGGCACGTGCCGACGAGGCGGTAGCCGCCTGGACACAGACTCTGACGCTCATGGAGGACATGACCTCCGACCGCACCCGAAAGGCGATCACGTCGCTGCGGTCCATCCTCGCGATCTACCAGCGGCGCAACGTGCCCGGAGCCACCGAACTCGCCCGCCGTGCGCGCGAAGCGCTCGCCTAACGTGCCCAGCAACTGGCCGATGAAGGGACGCACAGTGGCTCAACCGACCACCGACGATCAGCCCAAAGCCCTCAAACCCGCCCTCGAATCCATGACCCTGCCGGTTGCCGCCGTCATCGTCCACGACCAGGCCACCAACCGCCTCGTGCTCCTCCAGCGCAGCGAGAACGCGAAGTTCGCCCAGGGCATGTGGGACCTGCCTGTGGGCAAGAGCGAACCCGGCGAGCCCATCACTGAAACCGCGGTGCGCGAGCTCTACGAGGAGACCGGCCTGACAGTGAAACCTGAGGCCCTCAAGGTCGCGCACATCATCCACGGAGCATGGGGAGTTGAAGCACCCAACGGCTTCCTCACCGTTGTCTTCGCAGCCCATGAATGGACCGGCGAGCCCGAGAACCGCGAGCCGCGCAAGCACGCTCAGGTCCGCCGGGTCGGCGCCGACGCCATCCCCGAGGAGTTCGTGGACACCACCGCGAGCGCCCTCCACCGCTACCTCGACGGAGGCCCGGAGGTCTTCCTGAACGGCTGGGTTCAGTAGCCCCAGTCGGTCACTGCCCGAGGTAGCGCAGCACGTCCTCCACCGTGGCGTGAAAGCGGTCGCCTGGGCCGGAGTTGCGCTTGTCCCAACGGCCGCCCTGGTGGCCACAAGCCGCCACGCCTCAACAGGCGAGGATGTCGGCCAGTTGGTCGATGGCGTTCGTCGGGCGGGCTACAGGGCGGCGAAGTGGTAAGAGTGCGCCGGACATGCATCGTCCTGCAGATAGGGCGGTCCGGCGTGTACGTCGAAGGAGCGGGCCAGGCCGGTGCAGCGCAGTATGCGCAGGAACCAGGCGTCAGCCGAAACGAGAAGGAGCCGGCCCTGCCGGGAGTTCACGCGGGTCCTTGCCCGGCACAGCGCGCCCAGGCCGCTGCAGTCGATGAAGGAGACCGCCCGCAGATCGAGCACCAGGTCAGGGCGGTCGGTCGCTGCGGTCAGGCGGTCGACAAGCGCATTCAGGGACGGGATCGTGAGGATGTCGAGCGCGCCGCGCACCTCCACCACGGTGGTGTCGCAGACGGTGTGTTCCGAGCAGGAGAACACGGGATGGTCGCGGAGTTCGTGCATGAGGAGAGCAAAGCTGCCGAAGCCCGGCCGCGGCCAGGGCCGGATGGTGCGCCCTGAGGGCCGAACGGGGCCAATCGGCTGCGATGCGTACGGTCAGCGTTCGTAGTGGGTGTCCGTCATCGGCTTGAGTGCCCGCGGGATGGGTGACCTTGGGCCGTGGGGCCCGTCAGGGCCGCGATCGCCGACCGTCGCGGCCCTGCTTCCCGTCCTCGGACGGAGGCGGTCACGCCTGTCGCACCCGCTCGAAGAGGCCCGCACGAGGAGAGGGAGGGTAGCTCATCTCCGCGTGCCCACGACGACCGATGCCTCGCCTTGATGAGTGCCGGCCGTCCCCAACGGTGCTGTCCCCGCAATGTGTTGGGGTGCTCCCGGCGCTGAGGGTACGTCCGGCAGCATCTGGCCGGGAAGCCCTGGTGGTGGTTGTTTGTTTCGGGTGCTCGATGCGCGTGACAGCCAGCTGGCCGACTGATGGGTGATGCGGGGGCGAAGGGCTTGCGCTGGATGTTTCTCCACTGGATGGAGGGGACTGCTGCGCCAGAGTGCGGGGAAAGTGAAGTGGTCAGAGCGGCCTCTGCCGGGAATCGGTTTCGAACATCGGCAGAGACCGCCGACGAGGAAGCACGGCTCCCCTGACGCGTGCTTCCTCGTACGCTCCGCCCGTGGTGCCATGGGGCCGCGGGAGGGCCCCACGCAGTACACCGCAGGCGGAGGGCCGGGGCCGTGTTGTCGGCGATGCGGCCCCGGCTGCCCGGGGTCCAGGGGCAGGGCAGGACAGGGTGTCCGTACCCTGCATCTGCAACGCTAGGGCAGTTGCCTGACCCCGCTCAAGACCCCCTTTGTGCCTGGGCTTCGGTCGTCGGTAAGCGTCATGACGTATGCACGAGTTGCCTCGGGCTCCTGGTCGCGCTGTCGCTCATTCCCAATGCTGCTGTCTGGTCAATGCATGGTCCGCGTACCTCTTGCATCGGGGACAACAGGTACACCACGCGCGACAGTTAGGGGTTCAGCGCGTGAACACGACACCCTCTCCACCGTCGTTCACACTCTCCATCGTCGATGTCGGGGGTGCGGTTCTGTTGCGTGCGGCCGGCGACCTGGACATCGCGACCGCGCCGCAGCTCGACCGTGAGCTGGAGCCACTGCACGCGCGCATCTGTGAACTGGATCTGGCCGGTGTCCCGTTCACGGATTCCACCGGCGTCAATCTGCTGACACGGCATCATCGGCAGGCCGTGCGTGCCGGTGGCAGTCTCCAGGTGGTGGCCGTCTCCCGGCCTGTACGGTGCGTACTGGACATCACCGGAACCAGCGGCATGTTGCTGGCCTGCGACGATCCGCCGCCCTGGGCCGATGGGGGCAGTCCGGGGTAGAAGTGCGGGCCTCTACTGAGAACTACTGGTCGATCTTGCGCGTTCCTTTCCCTCGGGACAGGAGGGATCTGGAGTGGGGTGTGAGCGGCCGACTGCGGGGGGCACGCATCGCGATGGGCTGCTCTGCGCCCCAGCCGGTTGAGGCAGGGCGGTCCACGCAGGCTCCCACGGGCCGGCCGATCACTGTGCCACTGGGTCTGCCTGTGGTCGAGGCGGGCGGCTGCGGCCGATGGAGGGGGGCTTGGCCGGCCTGCCCGCCCGAGGATCTCACGATGCTCCCGGGTGGGGTGCAGGGACGAACACGACGGGTGTTGTGCTGTGGCGCAGGCAGTACGGGCCGATGCCGCCAGGGATCTCCGGTGAGCTGATGCCGGCAGTGTCCAGCAGCAGGAGTTCCGCGCCTTGCGCGCGGGCGACGAGCTGTTCGCCGGGTGGTCCGTGCAGCGGAGGGGTGATGACGTGTTCGGGCAGGGTGCGCCGATCGGCCAACGCGGTCAGGGCGTGTTCCAGTCGCTCGCGGGCCACATTAAGGCGGCCATCGGGTGGTGCGGGACGCGAAGCGGGCGGGCTGAGTTCTTCCCATACGGCGACGATGTCGAGGATGGCGTTGCGTTCACGGGCCTGGGCTGCCGTCCACATGAGGGCGAGGTGGCTGCCGTAGGAGCCGTCCACACCGACCACCAGACGTGGGCGCCGGTGCCCGGCGAGTTCGATGCTGTCGACCTCCGGTGCGGTGACGGGGTGCTCGGTGACGTGGCGGGTTCGGGAGGGGGCCATGGCGGTCCTCTGGCGCGGTAGGGGCAGGTGGCAGAGGGGTGCGCGGGCGGCTTGGGGGCGAGAGGCCGACCGGCGCCGGGGGTGGGGGCCCGGTCGGATCGGGTGGCCGGGGAAAGAGCCAGTCCTCGTATGCGGCCAGGCCCAAGGCCAGGCCGAGGAGGACGACGGGCACAGTGAGCACGGCGGCGGGCATGGGGCGATCACCGTGCGGTGAGGGCGACTTTCAAGGCTCCCGTCCTGTCCGGGCGTTCGAAGACGTCGTATGCCTCCTGCATGTCGGTGAGGGCGTAGTGGTGGGTGACCAGTTCGGTGACGGGCAGCTGTCCGGCCGCGAGCATGCGCAGCAGGGTGGAGGTGGAGAAGGTGTCGACCAGCCCGGTGGTGAGCGTGAGGTTCTTGATCCACAGGTCTTCGAGGTGGAGGGTGGCCGGGCGGCCGTGGACGCCGACGTTGGCCACGCGACCGCCAGGGCGGACCAGTTGGGTGCACAGTTCAAAGGTTTCGGGTCGGCCGACGGCTTCGATGGCGGTGTCGGCGCCGAGCCCTTCAGTCAGTTCGCCAATGCGGGCGGGCACGTCATCGGTTCCTGGATCAAGGGTCAGGTGGGCGCCGTGGCGGGCGGCTGCGTCCCTGCGGGAGGCAGCCGGGTCGAGGGCGATGATGCGGCTGGGGCTGAACAGGCGGGCGGTGAGGATCGTGGCCAGCCCGATCGGGCCGGCGCCGACGACGACCACGGTGTCGCCGGGCGAGACGCGGCCGTTGAGGACGCCGACCTCGTAGGCGGTGGGCAGAATGTCGGCGAACAGGAGGGCGTCCTGGCTGGAGACGCTGTCCGGCAGCGGGTGCACAGAAGTGTCGGCGAACGGGACACGGACGAACTCGGCCTGCACACCGTCGATGCGGTGGCCCAGAATCCAGCCTCCACCGCCTCGGCACTGACCGTACTGAGCGCGCCGGCAGTAGGCGCAGTGCCCGCAGGCACTGATGCACGAGATCAACACCCTTTGTCCAGCGCGGAGTTGCCCGATCGCTGGACCGGTCTCGCGGACCGTGCCGACGGCTTCGTGGCCCAGGATGCGTCCCGGCTGGACGGCCGGTACATCGCCTTGGAGGATGTGCAGATCGGTGCCGCAGATCGTCACGGCGTCCACCTGCACGATCGCATCCCCAGGGTCTTGGATCTTGGGGTCCTCGACGTCCTGCCAGGACCGCTGCCCCGGGCCTTGATACACCAATGCCTTCATGACCTGTCTCCCCATCCAGGCGGCATGACGGCGGCACCCGGATCGGTGCCGGCCGCAGAACTCTCCCGACCGGGTTGCCATGGCCAGGACGGGGAAACTCGTCTATCTCGCGATTCGGATCCCGACGACGGTTTTGCGACGATCCGCCAGGGGCGGTGTGATCTCGTCGGTCATCCGATGGCGCTCCGGCAGCACGAGGCGGCCAGCCATGGGGGAGATGCGGTGAACGACCCGTCGAACACTCGCCGACAGGACGCTGACCTGCGGCTGCGCATGGACGCGCTGCTCAGCGAGCTGCAGGACCACGTCCAGCACATCCGCTCCCGACGGGATCAGACGCTGATCCTGCTGGACGCCGTGGTGGCCATCGGAAGCGACCTCGACCTGGACGAGCTGCTGCGCAGGATCGTGCAGGCGGCCGTCGACGTCGTCGACGCCCGCTACGGCGCGCTGGGCGTCCTGGGCGAGGAAGGCCGGATCCGGCAGTTCATCACGGTCGGCATGGACGAAGAGACGATCGCCCGGATCGGCCACTATCCACAGGGCCACGGCATCCTCGGTCTGCTGATCCGCGAACCGAGTTCACTACGCCTGGAGGACCTCGGCGCCCACCCGGAGGCCGTCGGCTTCCCCGCCGGACACCCGCCCATGCGCAGTTTCCTGGGATCGCCGGTTCAAGTCCGCGGCAAGGTCTTCGGCAATCTGTATCTGACGGACAAGCGTGACGACGCCGCATTCGACGCGGACGACGAGGCGGTGCTGCGGAGCCTGGCGGCGGCCGCGGGGGTCGCCATCGACAACGCCCGCCTGTACGAGGAGAGCAGGCTGCGCGAGCGGCAGCTGGCCGTCGGCGCGGATCTGACCCGCGCCCTGCTGTCCGGCGAGCCACCCGCCCGCATACTGCGCTCGCTGGCCGACACGGTGCGCACCATGACGGGCGCCTACCTGGTGACCTTGGCCCTGCCCGTGGATGAGGGGCAGCAACTGGTGGTGGAAACCGCGGCCGGGCCGGCAGCCGCACAGGTCCTGCGCCTGCCGTTGTCGTCCACCACGCTGGCGGCGAAGGCTTTCGCCACCGGGCAGACCATCAGCAGCGACGATCTGAGCAACGACCCACGCGCTGTGGGCGGCAGCACCGCCGTGGTCGACCTGGGCCCTGCCTTCTTCGTCCCGGTCGGCGGCCGAGAACAGGTGCGCGGCGTCCTGCAGGTGGCCAACACACCAGGCCGCGCCCCCTTCGACGAGACCATGGTGGAAATGGTGAAGACCTTCGCCGACCAGGTCGCCCTGGCCCTGCAGATCGCCGAACACCGCCGCGACAAGGAACAGATCGCCCTGCTCGGCGATCGCGACCGCATCGCCCGGGACCTGCACGACCTCGTGATCCAACGTCTGTTCGCCGACGGCCTGACCCTGCAGGCGACCCTCGGCCGCCTCACGGACCGCCCCGACGTCACGGAACGTCTCGGACGCGTCATCGACGACCTCGACGACACCATCAAAATCATGCGCTCCACCATCTACGGCCTGCAGCAACGCGAACGCCGGGACAGCCGTCGAGGACTGCGCGCCCACCTCGCGGCCGCGAGCGAGACGGCCACGGCCACGCTCGGATTCGCCCCCGCCTTGCGCATGACCGGTCTCCTGGATACCGATGTGCCGGCTCAGCACGCAGAACACCTGCTCGCCGTCCTGCACGAAGCCCTCTCCAACATCGCCCGGCACGCCCGCGCCACCGCCGTGGAGATCATCGCCGAAGCGACCGGACGAACCTTGCGTCTCACGGTCACCGACAACGGACGCGGTATCGATCCCACCGTCACCCGCCGCAGCGGACTGGCCAACATCCGCACCCGCGCCGAAGAACTCGGCGGACACCTCACCCTCACCGACCGTCGGCCGACGGGAACCTGTCTGGAATGGGCCGTCCCGCTGAGCGGCTCTGCAGACAGCCCCTAGCCATGGGCGCAGACGAGCGGCCTCCTCAGGGCGCCCGGCCCTCGTCACGGAGGGCCGGGCACCGCATGGAACGCGCAGGGTGGTCAGCCGCTCAGGGCGGCCGTGTCGTTGGAGTCGACGCCGGGCAGAACCTCGGGCTTCGGGGTCTTGTCGACCTGGCCCGGCGGGCAGATCTCCGGCTTCGGGCCCGGCGGGCAGATCTCGGGCTTCGGGCCCGGCGGGCAGATCTCCGGCTTCGGCTTCACCGAGGGCTTGCCGGGCTTCACCGTGTTCTTGTTGTTCTTGTTGGTCTTGTGCGCGGGCTTGGCCGGCTTGTCGGCCTTCTTCCACCACGAGGTGACGGTGCCGTTCGGGGTCAGCTTGATCTCGACGCCGTTGTGCACGGTCATCTCGGCCATGTCCACGGCGGAGATCGTGCCGAGGAACTTCTTGCCGAGGAACAGGTCGGCCTGGTGGCCCTTCTTCGCGAGCTTGTAGACCTTGGCTGTGATGCCGGCCTTGAGCTTCACGGTCTTCTTGTAGGTGCGCTTGACGTTCTTCGCGACCTGGTTGACCTCGTTGCCGTGCTTCGATGCGACCGACGCGGTCTGCTCGGCGGCGGGCTGGTCGGCGGCGAAGGCGCCCGCCGCGGAGGTGCCGATGGTGGCGGCGGCGGCAAGACCGATAACGGTGGCGCGCATGTACTTACGCATGGTGGTGCTCCTTGGATGGTTGAGGGTTTGATGCCGGTCGCACTCGCGGACCCCCGTTCCGTCCGCAACCCGACCATTCCAAGCTAAAACGCCACTATTGCGACGTTTTCAAGGTGAAGTAACAGCGCCCATCCGACATCCTCACGATCAGCCCACGGGGCGCGCACAGCCCGCCGACAGCCCTTGCGCGACAAGGCCGACCCGCGTCGCCGTCGACCGTTGGCTGCGGCGCCGCAGCGTCCCGCACGCGAGCCCCGAACGGGCTTGTCGTCACGGCACAACTTTCGCGACTTCCTCGACGATGGTGATGATGCCGACCAACACCCCCACCACCGCCCCGATGTACCCCGTCATCATCACCACGGCCTTGGGCAGCGTGAAGCGGCGGTGGAAGTGCACCGGCACGGTGATGGCGCAGCGGCGCCACCCGGAAGTGTCCGTGAACGAGATCGTTATGTTCTGCTCCCCGCCGCTGTCGGACGTCACCTGGAACTCGACCGGCCCGTGCAGGAGTTGCTCCACGGCAACCGTGGCCGAGGTCGGCGCGAAGGTGCATGCCAGGGATTCAGGGGCCACCGTGAGGAGGCTCTGTCGGGTCAGTCCGCCGCCCTCGATGAGACACGTGGTTACCGTTGCTTGCCTGAGAAGGAGGCCCTCCACGTCACTCGCGACGGTGTAGTGATGCCGCAGCTTCACTTGGATGACGGACGACGCCGTTCGCCGTCTCGGCGAGATGGTCGTTGCGAACGCTTCGTATAGGGAGATCAAGCCCAGCTGCTCGGCGGTCTCGGGAAGGATCGCCTGGCCGCCTGAGAACCAGGCCACAAGCACAAAGGCGGCCATGCTCCAGACCGTCCCGGCGCCGACTGCGAGCAGAGCGTCGAGCTTGTCGTTGAACGGGCCGCGGATTCCGAGCAGCACAGCAATCCAGACGCAGCCCCAGAGCCAGCACAGAACGAGAACCCACCAGCCCCAGGTGCTGAGTTGGGTCCTGCCGACACTGCTCTTCGTTCTGACTGGGCTTGTTATGTGGGCAACCACGAGGAGGAGCAATGCGGCCAGAATGCCGCCCAGTTGGATGGCCACCATGTCTTCGAGCATCCTCTGATGCGGCCCGGCGGCAAGAGCTCGGGCGACACGGCTGCCTTCACTTGCGAACGGAGGCGCGTGTCCGCAGCGCATCCGCCAGGGTCGGCGCCGGGTTGAACCGTACGGTCAGCCCCAGGATGTCCAGCATGCGCAGGGTGAGCGGATGGGGGCAGACCAGGAGCATGCCGCCACCACGCTCGGTGAGGCGCCGACGAGCACGGCACAGTAGTCCGATGCCGGAGCAGTCGAAGAACGTGACCGAGGCGAGGTCGATGACGATCTGTATCTCGGGTGGCCTGGTCGCTGCGTCCAGGTGGGGCCGGATCTTCATGGCGGCTTCGATGTCGATGTCGCCATGGAGCTCCACGACGGTGTAGCCGTGGGACTGGCGGGTGTGCAGATGCTCGTCGACGGGCCGAACGCCGTGGATCATGGCGGCATCCTTACTGCGGACGGGCTGTCTCCTGGAGGCCGGGTGCGGTTGTGGACGGGGGGCCACCGGGGTCCGGGGTGACTGCGAGGTGCGAGCGTAGAAGCAGGACCGGAGAGGGCGGAACCGAAGAAATGGTTCTCATGGGCTGTAATGCCCCCAATGGGGTGGAATCCAACCTATTGGCTTGACATGCCGTTGGGGGTAAATCGCTGTCAACGAAACCCTGTTGGGCCGCAGAGCGTGTATGGCCCATGTGGCCCCTCGGCGCGGCCCGCGGGGCGTTCTAGCGTTGCCCAAGGCGCCCCGGACCCCGGCGCACCGGTTCGGATGTGGGCCGCTGGGGGTGCCGAACTGGCCCCACCCCTGCGGCCTGCGTCTGGCTTGCACTTTGCCTTCGACGCAAGGGGAGGCGTCTATGGGGAGCGCGATCCAGGTGGGGGCTCTACCCCGCATTCTGAAAAGCAGCGATGACGAGCAAGTGGCCCCAGCGGGGCCACTCTTCTCACTGACGCTGGAAACCCGCCGCCTGCACGGCACCTACCAAGTCGTGGGTGATCTGGCCGGCGCGGCCCTCGGGGCCATGGGCGTCCCGGCCTGGCTGGTGAGGCGGATGACGGACGCGGCCCGGGTCGCCGCGCACCATGTCGTCGGGCACAGCACTGCCGCCAGCTACCAGCTCCAGGTCACGGCCGATTGCTCCAGCGTCACCGTCGCCGTCACCGACTACGACGATCAGATGATGGCCAGGCCACCGGCCTGGCTGCCCGTGGGCAGCGACAACACCCTCCTGCCCTCCGAGGTCCCACCGGGTGTTGACCCGCTCACGCACAATCCGAACGGCGCGGACGGGCTGCATCTGCACCGCACCCTGGACGGATATGTGCGCCTGGGCTGCCAGGCATCATGGCCCGGCCCTTCGCGCGCACACCCTGCCGGCTTCCTCGGTTGCCCCCCGTGAAATGGCGGCCCGGGAAGACGGTGCCTGGCTCGCTGTGAGGGGTGGGGATGCGGGGCAGGCACCCAGTGCCGTGCAGCGCCGTCCGCTGCACGGCACGTTCAGAAGTATCGACGGGGGCCACGCATCGTTGCGACGCGTACGCACCATCGGGTGGAGCGTGCGCCCCGCGTGACTGACGAGCCGCGGTCCTGCCAACCCTAGGGTCATGCAGGGCCGCAACCCCGGAAGCGGGGTACTGGGCCGGCTCGTCGCTCGGATCAGCCGCTGCCGCGTCGTCGAGGGTCACCGCGGGGATCCGGGCACCGGGTCCAGGCGCCCGCTTGATGGAGTCGACCATCGGACTGAGAACGTCGTACATGCGCTTCGACTCCTGCTCGTGGATGCCTCGCCGCCACGACGGCCCGTAGGCGTCCTTCTCAAGTTCCCTGAGATAGGTGACGAGTTCCGAGCCGGTCAGTTCGAACGTGTAGACCTTGCCCTTTTGGTGGGTCGCGGTGACGTCGTTGAGCGCCTTGTACGGCTTGGTCGCTTCCCAGATGTCCTTGGTGCAGGTGATCCGGAACACGGGAGGCAGGACCACCCCTGTACGTATGTGCGGTTCAGCGCCGCGTACGAGGGGCAGGCCGACGAAGCCGCCGCGCGCGGGTTGCGGGTGGAGGTGCTGCCCGGGGCGCATCTGCATCAGCTCGTCGACCCGCTGGGGACGGCCCGGACGCTGCTCGCCTGCACGGCCTGCGGAAACTCTGGTGAAGGGCGTCGCTCCGATGGCGTATAGTTGGTTTCACCGACGCGGGGTGGAGCAGCTCGGTAGCTCGCTGGGCTCATAACCCAGAGGTCGCAGGTTCAAATCCTGTCCCCGCTACTTGCAGGCGAAGGCCCGGTACGTGAAAGCGTGCCGGGCCTTCGTCGTTCCCGGAGCCGGGCCTTCGTCGTCTGCGCTCACCGGCTCCGGCCGGCGCCCCGTTTGGCCCACACGGACTCGCATCCCCCTCCTCGTACGGGAAATCTGGTGGGGTGCGCGGCAGTGGCCCGCGGCCGGGTGCGGACGGTGGCAGGAGACAGGCCGGTGGGGAAGCGAGGACGGCGGCACACGGCTGAGGGCGATGTCCCTCGTGAGGCCCGTCCCGGTATCGCCCGCGCCTTCGTACGGACCCTGCCGCCGCTGCTGATCATCGGCGGGGTGCTACTCGATCTCGCGACACCGCCGAAGTTCACCGGGGCGCCTCTCTTCTCCGCGGCCCCGCTGATCGCCGCACCGTTCTTCTCGCTCGCCAACACCGTCCTGACCGCGGTGGTCGCCATCGGCTCGCTCATCGGGTTGCACGTCTACAACGGGAACGCGCTCGAAGTCGAGTCCGTCACCGAGATCGTGACCGTGGTGACGGTCGCGGTGCTCGCCGTCCTGATCAACCGGGTGATCACGCGCAGCGGCAAGGAGCTGGCCTCCGCGCGCTATATCGCCGAGGCCGCCCAGCGCGCCGTACTGCCGGAACCGGCCGCCCGGATCGGAGGACTCGATGTCGCGGCGCGGTACGAGGCGGCGCAGGCGGACGCGTTCATCGGGGGTGATCTGTACGCCGTGCAGGACACTCCGCACGGGGTGCGGCTCGTCGTCGGGGACGTGCGGGGCAAGGGGCTCGGGGCGGTGGAGGCCGTGGCCGTGGTCATCGGGGCCTTCCGGGAGGCCTCCGAGCAGGAGGCGACCCTGGAGGCGGTGGCGCTCCGCCTGGAGCGGGCGCTCGCACGGGAGGGCACCCGGCGGGACGGGCTCGATGCGGTGGAGGGGTTCACGACCGCGGTGCTCGCCGAGATCTCGCACGAGCACGATGCCGTACGGCTCATCAACCGCGGGCATCCGCCGCCCCTGCTGCTGCACCCGGACGGAAAGCTGCGGGCGCTCGAACCGGCGCAGCCCGCGCTGCCCCTCGGGATGACCGACCTGGCGTCCTGGCCGGACCGTTCGGTGACGGCGGAGCTGCCGGCCGGGGCGATGCTGCTGTTCTACACGGACGGGCTGAGCGAGGCGCGCAACGCCGAGGGGGTCTTCTACGATCCCGCGGCCCGGATGGTCGGGCGGATGTTCCCGGGACCCGACTCGCTGCTCTCCGCACTGGTGGAGGAAGTACGCGAACACACCGGCGGCGGCGCGACCGACGACATGGCGCTGCTCGCGATCGCGCGGCCGGCCGCGGGCGGCGCGATGTCACCGAAGGTGACCGAGGAGCACCCCTCCGCATAACAATTGATGCACCGTCAGAAAGTTGGCCGAGATTTCGTGCATCAACTTCCTTGCCGACTCGTCCGATTCCGCCCCTTCGTGTCCCGGTAAGTCCAGGCCAAAGCAGCTAACGATCTGTCGGAACGGCTTGGAATCCAGGGCCCGTGTCTATTAACGTTCGATAACGCAGCGCGGTCGTCCCAGCCGTCACAAGAGATGGCTCCGTGCGCACACGCTTAATCCCGCAAGGGAGCCGGGGAACCAAGTTTTTGGGGTGAATCGGGCAAGCGGCACCTTTCCCAGAGGTGCTCGCGAGGCAGCAACGCCCGTAGGAAACCTTCCTGTTCCGAACCCGTCAGCTAACCCGGTAGGCGAGAAGGAAGGAAAGGAGTCCGCCTCCGTGGCGACCCCCGCAGGCCGAGGCACCACCGCTGATCCCTATTTCGCGGACAGCACCCAGGAGTTCAGGTACGACGACGAGTCCTGGGAGGAGTGGAACCCCACCGAGGATTCCATTCGACCGGTACGCGGCCGGCACCGCGTCGCCAAGCAGCGCGGCGGACTTGCGCGCAGCTCCACCGTTCTCGGCGTAGGCGTCATAGCCGCTGTCGGCGCGGGTGGCATAGCCACCGCGAAGGACAAGCCGCCGGTACCGATCTCCATGCCGGACCTCGGCGAGCAGGCCAAGAAGCTGCCCGTCGTCGGCTCCCTGATGTCCGACGACTCCGACGCCGGCGCCCAGGAGCAGTCCGGTGTCGCCCAGGCCACCGCGGCCACGCTGCCCGTGGCCGCCACCAGCTCCACCGGCGAGTCCACCGCCGACGCGGGCGAGGCCCTGCGGGCCCGCATCCTGGAGCAGGCGCAGACCCAGGAGGACGAGGCGGACGCCGCCGCTCAGGCCGCCGCCGAAGAGGCCGCCGCCGAGCAGGCCGCGAAGGCCGCCGCCGAGAAGCAGGAAGCCGCCGAGAAGGCCGAGGCGGAAGCCAAGCGCAAGGCGGAGGAAGAGGCCAAGCGCAAGGCCGAGGCGGAGCGCCTCGCCAAGCTGGCCGCGAGCTACTCGCTCCCCACCACCTCGTACACGATCACCTCGACCTTCGGTCAGGCCGGCTCCATGTGGGCCTCCGGCTCGCACACCGGTCTGGACTTCGCCGCCCCGAGCGGCACCCCGATCAAGGCCGTGCACACCGGCACCGTCAAGGAGGCCGGCTGGTCCGGCTCGTACGGTTACCGCACCGTGGTCGAGCTCTCGGACGGTACGGAGATCGCGTACAACCACCAGTCGTCGATCGGCGTCAGCGTCGGCCAGAAGGTCACGACCGGCGATGTCATCGGCCGCGTGGGCTCCACCGGCAACTCCACCGGACCGCACCTGCACCTCGAGGTCGAGTCGGCGGGCGGCAGCCTGATCGACCCAATGGCCTGGCTGCAGAGCAAGGGTCTCAATCCCTGATCCAGGGCCTCAATCCCTGATCTCCGTACGGAACTTGTAGTCCTGCACTTGTAGTTCTGCACCCGTAGTCCTGCTCGTCCCTGGCGGCCTCTGCCGCCAGGGGGCGAGCGTGTGCGCGCACCCCTGAACCCCGGCAGTCCTGACGGCAACCCCCCGACGTCAGGGCTGCCGGTTTTGGGTTGGTATGGGCGCCTCTGGAGTGGCCTGGAATAGCCGCTTCCCGAACGGGTGTTGCAACGTTCATGACCTCCTTGCGCCCCCTCGGCTCCTCCGACCTCGAAGTCCATCCGCTCTGTCTCGGCGGCAACGTCTTCGGCTGGACCGCCGACGAGACCCGGACCTTCGCCGTACTCGACGCATACACCGCGGGCGGCGGCAACTTCATCGACACCGCCGACTCCTACTCGGCCTGGGCCCCCGGCAACAAGGGCGGCGAGTCCGAGACCCTGATCGGCAAGTGGCTGGCCGCGCGCGGCAATCGCTCCGATGTCGTCATCGCCACGAAGGTCGGCGCCCACCCCGAGTTCAAGGGGCTCTCGGCGGCCACCATCAAGTCCGCCGCCGAGGAGTCGCTGCGCCGGCTCGGCACCGACTACATCGACCTGTACTACACGCACTTCGACGACCCCTCCGTATCGGTCGAGGAGATCGTCACCGCGCTCGACGCGCTGGTGCGCGAGGGCAAGGTGCGGGCGGTGGCCGCCTCCAACCTGACGACCGAACGGCTCGCGGAATCACTGGAGTTCGCCGAGCGCGAGGGTCTCGCCCGGTATGTGGCGCTTCAGCCGCACTACAACCTTGTTTCACGTGAAACGTACGAGGGTTCGAAGCAGGAGCTCGCCTCCCGCTGGGGCCTGGCCGCCGTGCCGTACTACGCGCTGGCCTCCGGCTTCCTCACCGGCAAGTACCGCCCGGGCACCGAGGTCGACAGCCCGCGCGCGGGCGGAGCCGCCAAGCACCTGGAGACCGAGCGCGGGCGGCGGGTGCTCGACGCGCTCGACACGGTGGCCGCGGCGCACGAGGCCTCGCCCGCGACGGTGGCGCTCGCCTGGCTCGCGGCCCAGCCGACGGTGGTCGCGCCGATCGCCTCGGCACGCAGCGTGGAACAGCTGCCGGCGCTGCTCGCGGTGGCGGAGCTGACCCTCACCGACAAGGAGCTGGGGCTCCTGACGACGGCTGCTGCCTAGTCGCCGACGGTCTGTCGCGCGCCTGCCGTTGCGCGCCCGCTCTGTTACGCGCCGCCCGTGGAGTTCGCGGGTGGCGCGTAGGGGTTGTAGGCCGCGCCCGGGTGCTGCTGGGGCGGGATGCTCGCCGGGTGGGCCTGGTGCAGGGCGCTCGCGGGGTAGGCCTGGTGCGGAGCGCTCGCCGGGTGGGTCCCGGCCGGCGGCTGCGGGTAGCCGTATCCCGGCTGGTTCGGGATGTACGGGATGTAGGCGCCGGGCGGTCCCGCCATCGGACCGTACGGGTTCGCATACGGCACGTACGGCTGCGGGAACGCCGGTGCCGTAAGCCGTGCCGCATGGTCGAGGGCCGGGCGCGCCGGTCCGCGGCGCTCCCACAGCGACTGCAGCAACTCTCTTTCCCGTACGACGAAATCGGCGCCCGCACGGCCGCTGCGGCCACGGGCCCGCAGGAACGCCAGGGCCGTGGCGAGCGAGATGTACTCGCGGACGGCGCGGGCCGCGTCCTTGCCGGCTTCCTTGCCATACGTCTGGGTCGCGTACTGCCGCGCCTTGCGGCGGGCGCGCAGCGAGCCGAGGGCGTACGGCTCGGGGGCGGTGAGCCAGCCGGCGGTGACGTAGGCGGGGAGTTCCTCGCGGACCGTGCGCAGTTCGCGCTGGCGGCTGTAGATCGTGAGCCAGGTCAGGAGTCCGAAGGACGGGACCATGAAGCCGAGGTAGACGAGGAAGAAGCCGAGTCCGCCGAAGTAGGAGACCGAGCCGTTCCAGGCGGCGTGCATGCCCATCGCGAGGATCAGGCCGCCGAGCGGAAGCAGGATGCGGCGGACGCGGTGGCGGTCGGCGGCGAGGGCCGCGAAGCCGAAGCCGATGCCGGTGAGGACCGTGAACAGCGGGTGGGCGAACGGCGACATCACGATGCGGACGAAGAAGGTCGCCGCCGTGACCGAGTCGAAGCCGATGCCGTCGACGCCGGTGGCCTCGTCGGTGCCGTAGGCGTTGCCGAGGTAGAGGATGTTCTCGGTGAACGCGAAGCCGGTGGCCGTGACCCCGGCGATCACCACTCCGTCGACGAGACCCTTGAAGTCCCGTCTGCGGAACAGGAAGACGAGCAGGATGGCCGCCGCCTTGACCGTCTCCTCGACGACCGGGGCGACGACGGTGGCGCCGAGCGTGTCGGCGCTGGAGGGGTCGGCGGTTCTGGTGGCTATCCAGCGGGTCGCGAAGGAGTTCGCGATGATCGCTATCAGGGCCGATGCGCAGGCGCCCCACGCGAAGGAGAAGACCAGGTTCCGCCAGGGGGCCGGTTCGACCCGGTCCAGCCAGCGGAACGCGGCTATCAGGAGCGGTACGGGAAATATCGCGAGGCCCAGGCCCACGAGGAAGCCCTCGGTGCCGGTCTCCTTGCGGACCAGGGCGAGGATCACCAGGCCGGACAGGGCGAGCAGGGTGATCAGGGCGCCCGCCTTCACGGCACGGCGCTGCCACCAGTGCGTGGGCCTGCCGAGGCCGGCGACCGTAGGGGCCGGGGCGTGCGGAGGCTGGGGCGGTGCGTTCACCCTTCGACCCTAACGAGTCGCCGGGCGCGGCGAACAGAGTCCCCGGAACCCCGTGACCTCTGTGTACGCCTGCAGGTACGCCTCCAGGTCGCCTCTATGTACGCAGGAAGATCATGTCGTGGACGACGTGGTCCTTGTCGAGACCCTTGCCCTCGAAGCGGGTCAGCGGGCGGAAGGCGGGGCGCGGGGTGTAGCCACCGTCTGCTTGCGAGTTGGTGAAGTCGGGGTGGGCCTCGAGCACCTCGAGCATCTGCTCGGCGTACTCCTCCCAGTCCGTGGCGCAGTGGAGGAAGCCGCCGGGCTTCAGGCGGCTCGCCGCGAGCGTCAGGAACTCCGGCTGGATGATGCGCCGCTTGTGGTGGCGCTTCTTGGGCCAGGGGTCGGGGAAGTAGACGCGGACGCCGTCCAGGGCGTCGGGGCGGAGCATCTCGGTGAGCAGGATGATGGCGTCGCCGTTGGCCACGCGGACGTTGTCCAGACCGTTGCTCTCGGCGAGGCCGAGGAGGTTGCCCTGGCCGGGGGTGTGGACGTCCACGGCGAGGATGCCGGTCTCCGGGTCGTCGGCGGCCATCTGCGCGGTGGCCTCGCCCATGCCGAAGCCGATCTCCAGGACGACTTCGCTCTGTCCGGGGAAGAGCTGGTCGAGGTCGAGCCGCTGCTTGCCGTCGATCTCGATGCCCCACTTCGGCCACAGCCTGCGCAGGGCGTCGCCCTGGCTGGTGGTGACGCGGCTGCGGCGCGGCTGGAAGCTGCGGATCCGCCGGTCGAAGTGCGACCCGGCCGGGTCGGGGCTGGGCCCCTCGCCCTCGGCGAACCGTCGCATCTTCTCCGCGCGGGCGGCGGAGGCGGCGGCGCGGGTGGCGTCGTCGTACGGGTCGGGGCGGGTGCCCTGGTTCTGGGCGGCGGGGGTTTCGGGATGCTCGGACACAGTGGTCCGATTCTACGGAGGGTCGGGGGTGGGTGCGTTCCGGTGGCCCGCGCCGTGGGTGGGGGTCCGCCTGCGGCGGGCTTTTCTCCCCGCCCCGCCCCTTCCCGAAGCCGGGGCTTCGCCCCGGACCCCATCTGCGGAGCTCACAGGGTGGGTGGGACCGCGGGGGCTTCGCCCCCTGCACCCCCGGACCCCGGCATCCGAGCTTCGCTCGGATCTCCTCAAGCGCCGGAGGGGCTGAGGTGGGCCAGCACCCGCCCCGCCACCTCCCGCCCAATCGGCAGCGAAGCCGTCGCCGCCGGGGACGGGGCGTTCAGGACGTGGACGGTGCGGGCGGCCTCGACGAAGAGGAAGTCGTCCGCGAGGGTGCCGTCGCGCAGGACCGCCTGGGCGCGGACGCCCGACGGGGCCGGGATCAGGTCGGACTCCGTGACCGCGGGCAGCAGGCGGCGGACCGCACGCGTGAAGGCGGGGCGGGAGAGCGAGCGGTGGAGCTCGCCCGCTCCGTAGCGCCAGTGGGCGCGGGCGATGCGCCACGAGCCCGGCCAGGTGAGCGTCGAGGCCAGCTCCCGGGGGCGTACCACCGACCAGTCGTATCCCTCGCGGGCGAGCGCGGGGACGGCGTTGGGCCCCACGTGGACCCCGCCGTCGATCCCGCGCGTGAGGTGCACACCGAGGAACGGGAACGCCGGGTCGGGTACGGGATACACCAGGCCGCGCACCAGCTCGGGCCGGGCCAGCTCGAAGTACTCGCCGCGGAAGGGCACGATGCGCATCCCGGGGTCGTCGCCCGCCAGGCGCGCGATCCGGTCGCAGTGCAGCCCCGCGCAGTTCACCAGGGTCCGGCCGCGCACGACCGCCCCGGACGCCGTCCGCACCGCGACCCCGCGGTCCGCGCGCCGGTCGATGTACGTGACCTCCGCGTCGTAACGGATCTCCGCCCCCGCGTCCTGGGCCGACACGGCCAGCTGCTCCGCCACCGCGCCGAAGTCGCAGATCCCCGTCGTGGCCACATGGATCCCCGCGAGCCCCCGTACCTCGGGCTCGAACTCGGTGATCTGGCTGGGGCCGAGCTCCCTGACCGGAATCCCGTTCTCCCGGCCGCGCTGCACCAGGGCGTGCAGCCGGGGCAGCTCGGAGCGCTCGGTCGCGACGATCAGCTTGCCGCCGACGGCATGCGGAATCCCGTGCTCGGCACAGAACTTGACCATCTCGGCCGCACCCTCGACGGCGAAGCGCGCCTTGAGCGAACCGGGCCGGTAGTAGATCCCGCTGTGGATCACCCCGCTGTTGCGCCCCGTCTGGTGCCGGGCAGGGCCCGGCTCCTTCTCCAGGACGGTGACCCGGATCCCCGGCCGGGCGCGCGTCAGCGCATACGCCGTCGACAGACCGACGATGCCGCCGCCGATGACGAGCACATCGCAGTCGTACGACACGTTCGTACCGTCTGCCGGGCCGCGCAGAGCCACGCGCCTCACCTCCCGAGTCCCACCCCGATAGTGCACTGCGCCACTGACAACGCTCTCAAACACCCCGGGGCGAAAGGCCCGCTCACGCCGGCGCGACAAGCAGCGGCCTCGCCCGCTCCCGCAACTCGATGACCTGCGGCTCGTCCCCGTGCGCCTCCAGGCGGTGCAGCAGATCCCGTACGTACTCGGTGGTCCGCGCCGACGAGATGCGCCCCGCGACTTCCACGGCCCGCAGCCCCTGAGCACAGCAGGCGTCGAGGTTCCCCGACTCCAGCTCGGCCACCGCGCTCACCACGAGCCGCAGGCCGTGCGAGCGGACGAACTCCTCCGTCGGGCTGGACAGGGCCTGCTCGGTGAACCGCCGTACCTGGCGCGGGGCCTTGAGGTCGCGGTAGCACTCGGCGGCATCGGCCGCGAACCGGTCGTAGGAGTAGAAGCCGAGCCAGGACGGGTCGTTGTCACCGTCACGGGAGCGTTCCAGCCAGCCTTCGGCGGACTTCAGCGCGCCGCCCGCCGCGTGCGCGTCGCCGGCCCTGGCCTGGGCGCGGGCCTCGACGAGATGGAAGAAACTCATGGTGCGCGCGGTGGCCAGGCCCCGGTTGCGCTCCAGGGCGGCCTGCGCGAGGTCGACGCCCTCGTCGCCGAAGCCGCGGTAGGTGGCCTGGAGGGACATGGAGGCCAGGACGTACCCGCCGAGCGGGACGTCGGCCGCGGCGCGCGCGAGGCGCAGCGCCTGGATGTAGTAGCGCTGTGCGGCCTCCTGCTGGCCGGTGTCGAAGGCCATCCAGCCCGCCAGGCGCGTGAGTTCGGCCGTCGCACCGAAGAGGGCGCGCCCCACTTCGTCCGAGTACGTCCCCAGTAACAGGGGTGCCGCCTCGACCCGTAAGCACTCGGGCACCATCGACGAACGCCAGTCCCCGCCCCCGTACTTGGAGTCCCAGCGGCGCGCGTCATGGGCCGCCTCGCGCAGCTTCTGTACGTCGCTGTGGCCGACGCGCAGCGGTTTCTCGCCGGCCGGTGCGGACTCGGTGATCTGCCGGGCCTGCTCGGCCGTACGCTCCACCGAGCTGTCGGCGGGCGTAATCAGCCACCGCGACGCGGGCGTCGCATAGGCGCTCACGGCGAAGGAGCCGGCAAGCGACTGCCAGATTCCGCCACTTGTGCCCCTGCGGCCCGCGAGGTCGAGCCGGTACAGCTCGGTGGCCGACTTCACCGCGGCGCCGATGTCGCGCGGGAAGGAGAGGCCCACCTCGGGCGCCGGGTCGGCGTCGGCGAGGCCTATCTCGTGCAGCGGCACGGGCCTGCCGAGTTTCTGGCCGATGGCCGCGGCGATCAGGTGCGGGGCCGCACCCTGCGGAACCATGCCCTTGGAGACCCAACGGGCCACCGAGGTCTTGTCGTAGCGAAGGGTCAGGCCCCGTTGTGACCCGAGGTCGTTGACCCGGCGGGCGAGGCCCGCATTGCTGATTCCCGCGAGGGCGAGAACGGTGCCGAGTTTCTCGTTCGGCCCGCGTTGCTCCCTGGACATGCGCCACCCCTCGACACACAGACGGCTGCCGCGCCGGCCCGACCCTTGCTGGCATAACCGCGCGGCATTCGTAAACCCAGCGTAGTTCCCCGCATTCCAAGCGTTAAGGGGCGGGATTCCGGATGGCGAGAAAGTTGTCTGTACAGGAGTGCGGTCTTTCTGCGGTGTGCTCCCGGCGTGTGGCCGTGCGCCCGTCCGTGCGCTCTTCACCGACGGATACGGGAGCGCTTCCATGAGGCTGCGTGGGTCGGCCCACTGTGCGCTGGCAACCGGTGGGCTGGGGGACGCCGCCGCCTACATCCCCGCGGGTGGCGGACCGGTCCGGGAGGCCAAGCGTGCCTCCCGGATCGCGCGTTGCCCCCGATAAGCGCCCTTGCGCGCGAAATGGCTGAATCCAGCCAGCAGTTGATGCCTCACCAGGGCCTGCCCCTGAACCTCCGTCGTTCGCGCGAAGCGCGGCGCAGCGGCGGTCGGTGCGTGCTCTCGGCGTGCGGCGTCACAGGTCATGTGGCGGAGCCACCTGTCCTGGGGCGCCGTGCGCCGAGAGTGCGTGCCGGGCGTCGGGGCGCAGGCGGAGGTTCAGGGGCAGGCCCTGGGGAGCACAGAGGCGCAAACGGCGCGCCCGCCTCCCCCTCCGATGCGCCTCCTTCGTGGCAGCATGGTGCCCAACTTGGTGCCCTTGTTGTCCACAGCCTGTGGAGGCGCGATGCGGTGGTTGGTGGGGTGGAGTTGTACCACCGCGAGAGCTTCCGACCCCCTGGGCGCCGGAAGCGAAGCCGGTGAGACCGTGCACCCCGTGGGCTCCCAGCTCCTGTGGGGCGATCCGGATCCCCTGTGGGCAGTGGGGGATTGGCGTCCTGACGAGGTCCGTATCGTCAAGGCCGACGACCGGACCCGTATCGCCGTACTCGGCACGTGCGGCGCCAGCGACGAGCAGCTGCGCGTGGGATTGGTGGCGGCGCGAGGCGGTGCGCTCAGACATCTCACGGCCTGGTCGGGCAGCTATACGGCGGTGGTCCAGGTCGGCCGCCGCATCATGGTCGCCGGTGATCTCGCGGGCGCACGGCCGGTGTTCTACACGCCCTGGGCCGGCGGCACCGCGTACGCCACCGCGGCCCTGCCGCTCGCCGACCTCATCGAGGCGCACCTCGACATCGGCCATCTCGCGGCCCTGCTCGCCTGCCCCGACGTCCCCGAGGCGCTCCAGGACTCCACTCCGTACGCGGACGTCAAGCGCATCCCGCCAGGACACGCGCTGATCCTGCGCGACGGCGCACGCGAGATCGCCGGATACGAACCGGTGGCCTCCCTGGCCGTCGCCGCCGAGGAGTTGGACGCCACGCGCGCGGTGGACGGCGTGCGCGCGGCGCTGGTCGAGGCCGTACGGGCCCGGCTCTCGGCGCCACGCCACGTACCGGACATCGACCCGGGTCCCGTCCCCGGCATGGGTCCCGCCGAGCGCCGCGCCTCCCGTATGCCGGTGCCAGGCATCGGCGCGGACCTCTCCGGCGGCCCCGCGTCCGGCACGCTCGCGCTGCTCGCCGCCGGGCTGCCCGGCATGCCGGGCACGGTGCTCGGGCACGGCACGGGCGCGGGCGAACGCCTGCTCGCCGTCACCTTCAACGACCTGACCGCGGGCCGCCAGGAGGCCGAACTCGGCCGCGCGGGCGCCCTCGCCACCAACCCCCGCCTGCACCACGTCGTGGTCCCGGCCGGCGAAGAGGCCCTGCCCTACGCCGACTTGGAGGGCCCGCTCACCGACGAACCGGGCCCGTCCCTGGTCACGGCCGCCCGGCACCGCCTCCGCCTCGCGGCCGGCAGCGCGGACCACCTCTCCGGCTACGGCGCACGCCAGGTGCTCGACGCCCACCCGGCCCGCCTCGCCGACCTCCTCATGGACCGCCGCCGGCGTCATCTCGTCCGCCCGGTCGCCGCGTTGGCGCGTACGGAAGGGTCGATGAGCTCCGTGCTCGTCCCCGCCAAGGTGTACGGAGCGGCCCGCCGCCTCGCCCGTACGTCCTACCGCTCCGGCATCGAGGAAGGGGCACTGCGGCTGCGAGCCGGCGTCCTGGACGAGCCCACCGGACCGGTCGGCGCCTCGCTCGCCGCGCTCACCTGGGTGCGGCCCGGGCCCGCCGCGCGCTGGCTGACCGGCGAGGCGCTCGCTGAAGTATCGGTTCGCCTGGAGCAGTCGGCGACCCGTCCGGGCGCCGGGCCGGGCCAGCACCCCGGCGAACTGCGGGCCCGCGCGGCCCTCGCCCGGCACGCGGCGGACCTGAGGATCCTCGAACAGGCCGCGGAGGTCCGCTTCCAGCGCCTGCACGCCCCGTTCCTCGACAACCAGGTCGTACGGGCCTGCCGCGCGCTCCCGGACTCCCTGCGCATACAGCCCGGGGCACGGGCGGCGGTCCTGCGCACGGTCCTCGAAGGCGCGGGGGTCACGGACCTGCCGGTGGGCTGGGGCGCTCCCTCGTACGCGACTTCGTCGGACGCCCTGAAGCTCGGACTCCGGGTCGCCGTCGAGGACTTGGTGGACCTCTTCGCCACGCCGCTGCTCGCGCAGGCGGGCCTGGTGGAGGGCCGCGTGGTCCAGAAGGCGCTGCGGGCCGCGGCCGCGGGGGAGTCCGTGGCGGCGGACGGCCTGGCGGACCTGGTCGCGGTGGAGCTGTGGCTGCGGCGGCTGCTCTCGCGCCGGGGCACGTGCTGGACGGGGACACCGGCGCGGGCACGCGCCGTGCCGGGCGGCATCGGGCCGCAGCGCGGGGCGCTGGGGCGGGCGGGGGCCGGGCGCTAGGCCGGGGCCTGTGAACCAGGGCAGCCAGGCCGCCGAATAATCCCGAGCATGCCCTCCCCACCCGCTGTTACCTTGGAAAACATGGAGATCAGCCGCACGCATACCCACACCGCAGCCGCGCGAGCGCCCCGCTCGCCGGTTGCCGCCGCCTGACCTCCTGACCTCACCCCGCCGGCGACCGGAAACGGATCGCCGGCGTCGTCGTGCCGTGGTGCGGCAGCTCTTCGCGCGGTCCTTTCCGGTCACCCCGACCCGAAAGGGCACCCGCCATGAACACCACCGGCCCGCTTCCCACGCCGCCGACCACCGAGCAGACCGTCGCCACCTTCACGCGCTTCTTCCGCGAGCGCGGCCACCACCTGATCACCGGCAGCACCCTGCTCCCACCGCCCGGCGACCCGGTCCTGTTCACGACATCGGGAATGCACCCCCTCACCCCGTATCTGGAGGGCCGCCCCCACCCACTGGGACAGCGCCTGGTCAATGTCCAGCGCTGTCTGCGCACCACCGACCTCGACGAGGTGGGGGACAGCACGCACCTCACCGTCTTCGAGATGCTCGGCTCCTGGTCCCTCGGCGACTACGGCGGCCCGCAGAGCCTGCGCTGGGGCTACGAACTGCTCCACGACGGCTTCGGCATCCCGCGCGACCGCCTCCACGTCACGGTCTTCGGCGGCGACGAACAGGTCGGCGTGGACCGCGGATCCCTCGATACGTGGCAGGAGCTCGGCCTCCCGGTCGAGCTGACCCACGGCGAGGAGAACTGGTGGTCCAACGGGCCGACCGGTCCCTGCGGCCCCGACTCGGAGCTGTTCGTCTGGACCGGCGACACCCCACCGCGGGGAACCCCCACCACCGATCCCCGCTGGGTCGAGGTCTGGAACCACGTGATGATGCGCTACCGCCGCCACGAGGACGGAAGCCTCACCCCGCTGCGGCAGCAGAACGTGGACACGGGCATGGGCCTCGAACGTCTCCTGAGCGTCCTGCAGGGCACGGATTCGGTCTACGGGACCGACCTCTTCGAACCCTGGACACGCGAGGTGCCCGAGCTCTGGGAGATCGGGGACGTACCGGCCCTCCGCCTGGTCATCGACCACCTGCGCTCCCTGATCGTGGTCCACGGAGACGGCGCCCGCCCCTCCAACACCGGCCGCGGCTACGTCCCCCGCCGCCTGATCCGCCGCACGCTCACCACCCTCTGGCGCGACAACCCCGACCGCACCCTCGGCGACCTCCCCCGCGACCTGATCTCCCACGCCCAGTCCCACTTCGGCCTGCGGGACGACCCGGACTCGGTACTCAAGGTCCTCACGAACGAGGAACAACGCTTCCGCCGCTTGCTGGACCGCGGCCACAAGGTCCTCTCGCGCCCGGAGTACCGGAACCGCCCCCTGACGGAGGACGACTACGACTACCTGCATGACACGCATGGGCTTCCGCGGGAGCTGATGGGCACTCTCGGCCGGTCCGGCAACTCCAGCCCCTGCGGCGTTTGAGCAGATCCGAACGAAGTTCGGATGCGGGGCCCGGGGCGAAGCCCCGGTTTCGGGAAGGGGCGGGGTGGGGGAGGAAGCCCGCCGCAGGCGCAACGGCGGCCCACCCCCACCCACCCGCACCCGACCCCGGTCCACAATGACCAAGTGCGGTACAGAATCCTGGGCATCACCGAGGCAACAGACGACGAAGGCGTACCCGTCCCCTTGGGCGGCGCCCGCCTGCGCGCCCTCCTCGCAGCCCTCGCCCTGCGCGCAGGACAAACCGCCGACGTGGACGCACTGATCGACGACGTCTGGGCCGAAGACCCACCCCAAGACGCCCCCGCCGCCCTCCAGGCCCTCATCGGCCGCCTCCGCCGAACCCTCGGCAAGGACGCCATCGCCTCCACCCCCGGCGGCTACCGCCTCACCGCCGACCCCTCCGACATCGACCTCCACCGCTTCGAACTCCTCGTACAGGACGGGCAGTCAGCCCTGGACCACGATGACCCAGCCACAGCGGCAAGCACCCTGCGCGAGGCCCTCACCCTCTGGCGCGGCCCCGCACTCGCCGACCTCCCCGACCGCACCGCCGCCGCGCGCCCCGAGGCGCAGCGCCTGGAGGCGACGCGGGCCAGGATCGAGGCCGATCTGCGGCTAGGGCGCGGCCGTGAGCTCGTACCGGAAGTACGGGAGCTCATCGGCGTGCACCCGTACGACGAGCCGCTGCACGCGCAGCTGATCCGCGCCCTGCGCGACGCGGGCCGGGGCGCGGACGCGCTCGCCGCGTACGAGGACGTGCGCCGCACCCTGGCCGAGGGCCTCGGCACCGACCCGGGCCCCGAACTGCAGGCACTGCACACGAAGTTGCTGACGCCGGCACCCGCACCCACGCACGCACCCGCACCCGCGCACACGCACGCACCCGCACCCACGCACGCACCTCCACCCCCACCTGAGCCCACCCCCAGACCCGACCCCCCACACCGCCCCACCGGCAACCTCCGCCCCCGCCTGACCTCCTTCGTCGGCCGCGAGCCCGAACTCGCCGCGCTCCACGCGGACTTGAGCCAGGCCCGCCTCGTCACGCTCACCGGCCCCGGCGGCTCCGGAAAGACCCGTCTCGCGGAGGAGACGGCGGCCGGGCACCCCGCCCCGGCCTGGCTCGCCGAGCTCGCCCCGCTCGACCACCCCGAAGCGGTACCCGGCGCGGTGGTCAGCGCTCTGGGCCTGCGCGACACAGTGCTCCGCACCAGCGACCTCTCCGTCACGCACGACGACCCGGTCGAACTGCTCACCGAGTTCTGCGCGGACCGCGAGCTGCTCCTGATCCTCGACAACTGCGAGCACGTCGTCGACGCGGCCGCCCGCCTCGCCGAGACCCTCCTCACCCACTGCCCGAAGCTGCGGATCCTCGCCACCAGCCGTGAGCCGCTCGGCGTGCCCGGCGAGTCCGTACGGCCGGTCGAGCCGCTCCCCGAAGAGCCCGCGCACCGCCTCTTCGCCGAGCGGGCCGCCGCCGTGCGCCCCGGCTTCGACCCGGAGCGGGAGCGCGCGGCCGTCGCGGAGATCTGCACCCGGCTCGACGGCCTCCCGCTCGCGATCGAACTGGCCGCCGCCCGGCTGCGGTTGCTCACCCCGCGCCAGATCGCCGACCGCCTCGACGACCGCTTCCGGCTGCTCACCTCGGGAAGCCGTACGGTCCTGCCCCGCCAGCAGACCCTGCGCGCGGTGGTCGACTGGTCCTGGGAACTGCTCGACGCGCAGGAGCGCACGTTCCTGCGCGAGGTCTCCGTGTTCGCGGGCGGCTGGGACCTGCCGGCGGCCGAGGCGGTGTGCGGCGGGGACGCGGCGTTCCTGCTCGGCGCGCTCGTCGACAAGTCCCTGGTCGTGGCCGCGCCCTCACCCGGCGGGATGCGTTACCGCATGCTCGAGACCATCCACGAGTACGCCACGGAGCGCGCCGCGGAGGAACCGGCGGTCCTCGCGGGGGCCCGCAAGCGGCACACGGACCACTTCCTCGGCCTGATGCAGCAGGCGGATCCGCTGCTGCGCACCGCGGAGCAACTGCCCTGGATCGACCGGGTGGAACGGGACCTGGACAACCTCCGCGCCGTACTGCAGCACGCTCTCACCACCGGTGACGAGCAGACGGCACTCGATCTGTGCCTCGCCATGGGCTGGTTCTGGTCCCTGCGCAACTATCGCTCCGAGGGCGCCGATTGGGGCGCCCGCGCCCTGGCCATGGGCGTGGACCCCACCGGCCCCGACGGCCGCCCGCTCGGCCCCGAGGCCGAGGCGGACCCGCGGTACTGGCCGCGCATGAAGGTACGTCTGCTCCAGCTGTTCCTGCTGTCGGACTCGGTGCCGGGCCAGCCACTCGACGAGCCGCAGGCACGGGCCGAACTCGCCCTGCTGCGCGAGGTGTTCGGGCGCTCGATCCCGCAGTCCGCCACGTTCCCCGGACTCCTGTGGCCGTTCGCCGGCTTCGTGCTCGACGGCACGGGCGGCGGCCGCGAGGCGATGGAGACGGCCACCGAGGCCTGCCGCAGATACGGCGGTCCCTGGGAGGTCTGCGTCGCCTTGCTGTTCCGCGCCCATGTCGCCGTCGACACCCGCGGCGGCCTCGGCACCGTGGACGAGGACCTGGTGCAGCTGCGCCGCCTTTCCCGCCAGGTCGGCGACCGCTGGCTCAAGGCCCATGTGTGCACGGCGGTGGGCGAGGCCGCGATGGCCCGCGGCCGGTTCGCCGAGGCGCAGGCGGAGTACGAGGAGGGCCTGCACCTCGCGTACGAGATGGGCGTCTACTCCGAGGCGCCGCTCCTGATCGCCCGGCTCGCCGAGATCGCGTACCGCGCGGGCGATCTGCCGCTCGCACGGCGGGCGATCGCCGAGTCCGACGCGGAGGGCGAGCGCTACGGCGTCCTGGACACGCGTGCGTTCGTACGGCTGCTCTCCGCATACGTGGCCCTCGCCGAGGGGAACGTCGAACTGGCGCGCTCCGCATGGCAGGCGAGCATCGACTGGGCTGCGCGCGCGACGCCCCCACCGCAGTTCGACGCGGGTGTGGCACACGCCGACGCGAAGATCACTGCGCTGGAGTCGGGCCCGGCCGCCGCGTTGCCGAAGGCGGTCGAGGGCCTGCGGGGGGCGCTGCGGGACAAGTGCGCGGAGCCGGTCCTGGCCTTGCTCGCCGAAGCGGCGGCCACCTCCCTGGCCGACCTGGACGACCCCCGCGCACCCCGCATCCTCTCGGCAGCGGCCCACTGGCGCGGCAACCTCCCGACCCCGGACCCGGATCACACGGAGCTCCTCCAGGTCCGCACCCGCCTCAGGGACCGGCTGGGCGACGAGACGTACGAACGGGAATGGTCGGCGGGCGCGGGGCTGACACCGGAGGACGTGCTGGGGCTACTGCACTGATCCAGCCGAACCGCACAGCTACCGGCAGCTGATCCGCGACTGCGCCCAGTCCACCAACGCCGGCGAATCCACCACGGAGTGCGGCTCGACGACAAGCCGCAGCGTCTTCCGCCCGGTCAGATCCACATGCACGGGCACCGCGGGCTCACCCCCGCGCACCACCCCCGACTGCCACATCCGCTCCCCGTCCGCGAACACGGAGAACCGCACCGCCCCGTGCCCGAACGTGAGGTCGTCCACCCCCGCGAAGGCGTCGTACGCCGTGCACTCACGGTTCAGATCGATCACCACCGACGAGTACGCGTGCACGGTGATCCCATGCGTGAACTGCTGCCCCGCGATCCCGAGCCCCTGCCGCTGCCACACCCAGCTGGACTCCGCGAGCCGCATCTCGGGCTCGGTCCCGTCGCCGAAGACCCCGTACTGCAACTCGTTGATGTGGTACGCCTCCGGGGCCGGCGGCGGCGGAGGAGGCGGGGTCGGCTTGGGCGTCGGCTTCGGGGTGGGCGTGGGCGTCGGCTTCGGCTCCGGGGGAGGCGTCGGCGTCGGCGTGGGCGTCGGATCCGGCGCGACGACCGGCGGCGCCGGCGGCTCCGGCGCGGGCGGCGGCGGAGGCGAGGGCTTCGGCTTCTGCGGCACCACCGGCTGCGACACCGGCGGCGGCGAAGGCTTCGGATCCGCCTTCGGCTTCGGCTCGTCACCCGCGAGCGCCAGCGCCACCGCCACACCCGCCGCGACCACCACGGCCGCCGCGATACCGGCCTTCGCCGGGGCACCGAGCCCCTCGCCTGCGGCCGCGCCACCCGCGGCCGCACCACCGGAGGAACCCGAGGCGGCCGCCGCGGCGCCCGCACCCGCGGCACCCGCCGCGCCACCGCCGATGAGCCCGGCCACCTTCGCCGTGTAGCCCGCCGCACCGAACCAGCCGATGACCGCGACCGGCACGACTCCGGGGATCCCGCTCGCCAGCTCCTTGATCTGCCCGGCGGCGAGCCGGCACTTGGCGCACTCCTCCATGTGCTTGCGCAGCCCGCGCTCGGCCCGCGTGCGCAGCCGCCCGCGCGCATACGCGCCCAGCCGGTCCGCGTACCGCGCGCACTCGTCGTCGTCCGCGAGCGTCACGCTCACATGCGCCTGCAGATACGCCTGCTTGAGCCCTTCACGGGCCCGACTGGCCAGCTGCGCGGTGGTGTTGGTGGAGGTGTGCCCGAACAGCGGCGCGACCGCGCTCAGCGGATCGTCCTCGACCTCGGTGTGCCACAGGACGGCCTGCCACTCCTCGGAGAGGCTGCGGAAGGCCTGCATCACCATGGAGCGCTCGGCCTCGTGCATCGCGAGCACGTCGGCGCCGAGATCGAGGGTGTCGTCGTCGGAGACCTCGGAGGAGCGGGCGGACTGCGCGGCGAACACCGCGAAGTCCTCGACCAGTTGCTCCCGCTTCGCCGTCTTCGTCCAGTGCGCCGCGACCCGTCGTACGGTCGTCAGGAGATACGCCCGTACGGCGTGCTCGGGGCCCGAACCGCCGCGCACCGCCTGCAGCATGCGCGCGAAGACCTCGGAGGTGAGGTCGTCCGCGGTGTGGGCGTCACGGCAGCACGTGCGCGCGTAACGGCGCACCGCTTCCGCGTGCCGCCGGTAGAGCTCCTCGTACGCGGAGTCGTCACCGGTCCGCATCCGGGCGATCAACTCGGCGTCGGCGACGGGTGGTTCACCACCGGCGAGCAGATCGTCGGCGAGGGAGCCCGCGGGCTCGCGCTGAGCGGGCACACCGGGCTCGGCCGCTTCGCCGGAGGGCGCCTTGTGGCGGGGGCCCGAGGGCCCGCCCTGGCTCGGCACCTGCCGCGACGGCAGCCCACCCTCCGATGGAACACCGCCTTCGGCGAACGGCTCTTCCCGCCCGTCAACGCTCATCGCGCGAAGCCCCCGCATGCACACTCGGTCCCGAACACCGGGAAAGAGTGTCATACGAGGGATCGCCTATGAGCCCGGATGCACAGCAACCACTCATCTGGGGTTACTTACGGTCGCGCATCATTGGAATTCACCCGTTCGGGGCAGCCTTAAGTGGCCTGTGGTGCACAGGAGTTGGCGAAAAGCCGCACCCCGGACGAAAACGCCGACCCGAACCGTGCCGACCCGAAACCGCCGATCCGATCCGAACCGTGCCGACCCGAACCGTGCCGACCCGAACCGCGCCGACCCGACCCGAACCACATCGCCCAGAACCGCGCCTTACCCCGCCGCCGCCCCTCACCGCCCAGGCCTGTCACCGCCCAGGCCGCGACCGCAGCCCTTCGAGGAGGATGTCGAGCAGCCGAGCCGAAGCCGCCGCCTGCTGTGCCGCATCCGGCAGCGAAGGCGCCGCGGTCGCGATGACGAGCAGCACGTCCGAGACGGTCACGTCCGGGCGCAGCTCACCCGCCTCCCGCGCCCGCTCCACCAGCCGGCCGACCACCTCGAGCAGCGCCGCGACGCCGGAGTCGTCCACCTCGTCGGCGGGTATCCCGCGCTGTTCCACGAGGCGCAGATCAGGGCTGCCCGCCGCCGACTGCCGCTGCTGCGGCACCCGGGCATCGGCGAACTCCTCGCCCTCGTCCGCCACCCCGACCCGGAGCACCTGCGGCGGAAGCAGCCGCCCGGCGCCCGAGGCCACCGAGGTGCGCAGGAAGCGCGAGAGCGCCGACCACGGCTCGTCCTCCTGGCCGAGAGCGGTTCGGGCCTGGTCGGTCAGCCGGGCCGTCTCCTCCTCGGCGATGCGCCGTACGAGCACGTCCTTGCTCGGGAACCGCCGGTAGACGGTGCCCACACCGACCCGCGCCCGTCGCGCCACATCCTCCATCGGCGCGCCGTAGCCCAGCTCGCCGAACACTTCGCGCGCCGCCCGCAGGACGTGCTCGAGATTGCGCTGGGCGTCGACCCGCAGCGGTGTCGTACGACCGCCGTCCGAACCGCGCCGCAGCATCCCGTCACCCGCGACAGCGGACGCGGCAGAAGCAGTGGAATTGGTAGTAGGAGCAGCCGAAGCCGATGCGGCGCCCCAACGTGAATCACGCATGTGCATAAGCGTTCCCCCGGTAATGACGTCTCCCCCCGGAGACTCTCCCCGCCTTGTCGGTCGGTGTGCGCGGACCGTCCGCGAACCTGCTCGCCGCGCCGTCCGCGAACCGTCCGCGAACCATGCGCATCGCGCCTGAAGCCGTACACCCCCCACACCCCGACGACACACGAACATAGTTGAGCCGGAGTCAATTCAGAAGGGGCCAGTTCCGCACGGAGGGCCCCCCGATCGGAGTACGCACCGGTCCGTCCCTGTTCATCCCTCTGTCAGGTGCGTGGCGACGCGTCGTTGACCTGCGCATTTTTCCAACGCGGGCCTGCCGCCCGGGCGGCCGCCGACGGTCACACAATGTGCCGGGCCTGTGGACAAACCCGCAACGCCGGTGCCTCATGGGAAGGTGACGGCTGATTCCCGCGGGACCACACCCGCCCCCCAAGCGCGCATCCTCGTCATCGGCGGCGGCTATGTCGGCCTCTATACCGCGCTGCGTCTGCAGAAGAAGCTCGTGGCCGAACTCAAGGCCGGCACGACGGAGATCGTGGTGGTCACGCCCGAGCCGTACATGACGTATCAGCCCTTCCTGCCGGAGGCGGCCGCAGGATCCATCTCGCCGCGCCATGTCGTCGTCCCGCTGCGCCGGGTGCTAAGGCACTGCCGCATCGTCATCGGCGAGGCCAAGGCGATCGACCACGCCAAGCGCAAGGCCACGCTCACCACCCTCGCCACGGACGAGGAGGGCACGGGCCCCGTCGAGATCACGTACGACGAACTGGTCCTCGCCCCCGGCTCGATCTCGCGCACCCTGCCGGTGCCCGGTCTCGCGGACTACGGCATCGGCTTCAAGACCGTCGAGGAGGCCATCGGTCTGCGCAACCACGTCATCGAGCAGATGGACATCGCCTCGTCGACCCGCGACCCCGCCGTCCGCGCCGCCGCGCTGACCTTCGTGTTCGTCGGAGGCGGTTACGCGGGCGTCGAAGCGCTCGGCGAGCTGGAGGACATGGCGCGTTACGCGGCGCGGTACTACCACAACGTCGGTGCCGAGGACATGAAGTGGATCCTCGTCGAGGCCTCCGACCGGATCCTGCCGGAAGTCGGCCCGGAGATGGGCAAGTACACGGTCAGCGAGCTGCGCCGGCGCAATATCGACGTCCGTCTGGTGACCCGCCTCGACTCCTGCGAGGACCGGGTCGCGGTGCTCGACGACGGCTCGCGCTTCCCGACACGCACCCTCGTGTGGACCGCGGGCGTCAAGCCGCATCCCATCCTGGCCGCATCGGATCTGCCGCTGAACGAGCGCGGGCGCCTCAAGTGCACCGCCGAGCTCGCCGTGGACGGCGCCCCGCACGCCTGGGCCGCCGGCGACGCGGCCGCCGTACCCGACGTGACCTCGGAAGACGGCAAGGAGTGCGCGCCCAACGCGCAGCACGCGGTACGCCAGGCGAAGGTGCTCGGCGACAACATCGTGGCCTCGCTCAAGGGGCAGCCGCTGACGAAGTACGCGCACAAATACGTCGGTTCGGTGGCCTCGCTCGGCCTGCACAAGGGTGTCGCGCACGTCTACGGACGCAAGCTGAAGGGCTACCCTGCGTGGTTCATGCACCGCGTCTACCACCTCAGCAGGGTCCCGACCTTCAACCGCAAGGCCCGGGTCCTCGCCGAGTGGACCCTGTCGGGCCTGTTCAAACGCGAGATCGTCTCCCTCGGCTCGCTTGAGCATCCGCGCGCGGAATTCGAACTCGCGGCCGGAGGCAAGCCCCCGAAGGAGTCGTCCTGAGCGGATCGAGGAACTCCGTTCCCCAGGCCGGCGTCTGACGGATGTCAGTCCGGTCAGCCAGACTGACCGAGCGACAGGCCGCGCCCCCCGGGGCACAGCTCCCCACGACCAAGGGCTCCTGGCCCACCACGACCTCCATGAGGCAACCCTTCGTGAACTTCACGCGCTGGAGCGCCCGGCTCCCCGGTACGCAGCGCCGCGCCGCCGCGCGGTCCGACCGTGGTTCCGTGCCCGCCGCCCGAGCCGAGCACGGCTGCGATGCGCCGACCCCCGACGTGGAGGATCTGCCGGTACGCGAGATCCTCGACCGCATCACCGGCCTCGTGGTCCTGGTGCACGGCCCCGAGCACCGCATCGCGTACGTCAATGAGGCGTACGTGGCCGCCTTTGGTCCGCGCCCGTCCGGCGCCACGGCCGAGGAAGCCCTGCCCGAGCTGCGCGAGCTCGGTCTGCTCCCTCTCCTCGACCAGGTCCTGCGCAGCGACAAGCCGCGCACGGTGAAGTCCCGCAAGGTGGCCTCCGGGCGCTCGTACACCTTCACCTGCACCCCGCTCACGACCTCCGAGGGCGGCGGCGTGCTCGTCTTCGCCGCCGATGTCACCGACCATGCGGACGCCGCCGAGCGGCTGCGCGCCAGCGAGCGCCGCCACCGCGAAGCCGCCGTGACGCTCCAACGGTCCCTGCTGCCGCAGAAGTTGGAACAGCCCGACGACCTGCGCATCGCCGCCACGTATCAGCCCGGCGGCGCGGACGCGGCGGTCGGCGGCGACTGGTACGACGTGATCACCCTCGGCGGCGGCCGCACCGCCCTTGTCATCGGCGACGTGATGGGCCGCGGGGTCCGCGCGGCCGCGGTCATGGGCCAGCTCCGCACCGCCGTGCGCGCGTACGCCCGCCTCGACCTGCCCCCGCACGAGGTGCTCCAGCTCCTGGACGGTCTGGCCTCGGACATCGATGCCAGCCAGATCGCCACGATGGTCTACGCGATCCACGACCCCCACGAGGCCAAGCTCACCTACGCCTCCGCGGGCCACCTGCCGATCCTCGTACGGGACGAGCTCGGCGCGCTGCACCGGGCGGACGAACCCACCGGACCCCCGCTCGGCACCGGCGGCTGGATGCACGCCTCCGGCACGCTGGACTTCCCGCCCGGATCCACCGCCGTCCTCTACACCGACGGCCTGGTCGAACGCCGCAGCGAGGACATCGACCACGGCGTCGACCTGCTCGAACGCGCGCTCGCCGGCGCCACCGGCACCCCCCAGGTCATCTGCGACCGCCTCCTGCGCGCCCTCAACGTCACCGCGGACCACGACGACGACGTGGCGCTCCTGGTCCTCCAGAACCCGGAACACACCGGCAGCGACGCCGAACTCTTCCGCGGCGCCTCGCTCGACCTCCTCGGCGGCGTCGAAGCGGCGCCGCGCGCCCGCGCGTTCGCCACCGGAGTCCTCGCGAGCTGGCGCTTCCCGCCCGAGCTCTGCGAGCTGGGCGTCCTCGCCGCCAGCGAACTCGTCGCCAACTCCCTGCAGCACGGCACCCCGCCGATGCGCCTGCGCCTGCGCCGCACCGACCGCCGCCTGATCATCGAGGTCACCGACGGCGACGACCACCTTCCGCTGCGCCGCCAGGCGGCCCCGGCCGACGAGGCGGGCCGCGGCATCGCCATCATCGCCACGATCGCCACGAGCTGGGGCTCCCGCCGCACGCCTGGCGGGGGCAAGGCGGTGTGGTGCGAGTTCGTTCTGAAGGAGCCCAGCAGGGGCTGAAGGGGTGCCGCTCGTACGGGATACAGGCATAGCCTCCCCGCATGGGTTTCCTCGACCGCCTCACCTCGCCCGAGACCGCCGGCGTCCAGCGCGGCATCCGCCAAGCGCAGACCCTCCTCCATGAGGAGCACCCGGCGGAGGCCGAGTCGCTGATACGGCAGGCCATCGCCGTATCCGACAAGGCACTCGGCCCCGCCCACCACCTCTCGGCGACGGCTCGGATCGTCCTGGCCACGGCCCTCCACGCCCAGGGCCGGTACGCGGACGCCGAGACCGAGGCCCACGACCTGGCCGCCCACCGCGCCCACCGCCCCGACGACCAGCTCGCGCTCGCGGCCCTCGCCCTGTGCGCCCTGGCCGTACGCGAACAGGGCGACCCCGCCGAGGCCCTGCGCCGCCAGGACGAACTGCTCCCCTTCTACGTGCGCATCCACGGCACCGAGCACCCGCTCACCCTGAAGCTCCGCGCCGACCGCGCCCACACCCTCAACCGCCTGGAGCGTTACGAGGAGGCCGCGGCCGAATCCGAGGAGCTCCTCGCCCTCGCCCGCGCCAGCAAGGAACCGACCGCCGGCGCCCTCGCCCGCAAAGCAGAAGACGGACTGGCCGCCGCAAAGGCGGGCCAGTCCGTCTCGTAGGAAGGCAGAAGTCAGGCGGCGACGACCTCCTCCGCACGCGCGACCGGGACCTCATCCTCGGCCCGGGCCTTCGCGGCTGCCTGCCGGAACGCCCACGGATTGTTCTGCTGCGGCGTCAGCTGCTTGCCGAGCTTCACGGCGAGCAGCGTGATGCCGAGCGAGAAGACGATGAACGTCAGGATGTACGGGGCGTGCAGCTGCGCACCCATCGGCCCGCCGATCGCCGGCCCGACCGCCAGGGCCAGCTGCTTGACCAGCGCGAACGCCGAGTTGTACTGACCGACCATGCCGTCCGGCGCGAGGTCCGCGACCAGCGGCGCCACGGTCGGCGACAGCATCGCCTCACCGAGTCCGAAGAGCGCGTACGTGGAGATGAACGCCGCGGTCGCCATCGCCTGGCTGCCGTGCCCGAGACCCGCGTACCCCGCGAAGATCCACGCGACGACCCAGATCAGACCCACCGAGGCGATCACCTTGGACCGCTTGCGCCGCTCGACGAACTTCAGGACCACGAACTGGGCGACGACGATCGCGCCGGTGTTGGCGGCCAGCGCGTAGCCGAGCGTGGCCGGCGAGATCCCGGCGGCCTCGACTCCGTATGCCGAAAGTCCGGACTCGAACTGTCCGTAGCAGGCGAAGAACATCACGAAGCCCAGCGCACACAGCTGCACCATCGCGCGGTGCCTGAACAGCTGCCGCATCCCGCCCTTGGCCTGCGGCAGCGCATCCGCGATCCGCGGCTGCCGGGGCAGCTTCACGGTCGCCATCACGACCACGAGCAGCAGGAACATCGACGCCTCGATGGCGAAGAGCAGCGTGAAGTCGCTCGGCCGCTCGTGCTTGACGATCTGGCCGCCGATCAGGCCACCGACGCCGAGGCCGAGGTTCTGCAGGAAGAACTGCGTGGCGAAGGCCCGCGTACGGGTCTCGGCGGTGGAGCACTCCACGATCATCGTGGCGAGCGCGGGCTGCATCACGGCCTGGCCCGCACCGAGCAGCGCCGCGGACGCGATGACCAGCTGCGGACTGGTGGACAGACCCAGGCTCATGGCACCGACGGAGGCCGTCACCAGCGCCGCCATCAGCACCGGCAGCGGGCCGCGCCGGTCGACCGCACGCCCCGTGAAGGGCAGCACCACAAGGGCGGCGACCGCGAAGACGGCGAGCACGAGACCCGCCGTCGTCGCACCGAGCTCCCGTACCTGCGCCACATAGACGTAGAGGAACGGAACGGTGAAGCCGAGGCCGAACGCGCTGAGCGCGTTGCCCACGTGGATCCGCCGCATCGCGGCACCCATCGCCTGGGTCACTTCTCACCTGCCTTCATACGAGTGAAGCCCTCGGGACCTTAGTCCCGAAGACTTCGAAGCTAAACTTAAGAGCTAAAGAGTAAACATCGAAGGCCTTAAGTGCAAAGTGAGGTCGTGCCATACTCCGAGGCATGCCTGAGAACGAGCCGTCGCTCGACGAACAGATCGCCGCGTACCAGCGCGAGTTCGCCGATCTCGACCCCCAGGTCGAGCAGATCGTCTCGGCGCTCGGCCGCCTGAACCGGCGCATGAACGTGGCCTACGGCAGGCAGACCGCCACCCTCGGCATCAGCAACGCCGAGTGGGAGGTCCTCAAGGCCCTGGTCCTGGCCGGCCAGCCCTACCGCATGGGCCCCGGCGACCTGGCCAAGCAGCTCGGCCTCACGCCCGCCGCGATGACCCACCGCATCGACCGCATGGTCGCGGAAGGTCTGGTTACCCGTGACAGGGACGAAGCCAATCGCGTACGCGTGATCGTCGGCCTCACCGACGTCGGCCGCCAGAAGTGGCTGGACGCGATGGAGCTGGCGACGACCTTCGAGGAGGACCTGCTCCAGGACCTCTCCACGAAGGAGCGCGGCGTCCTGGGTGAGCTGCTGACCAGGCTGCTTCACAGGGTCGAGAGCTGAGGGTTGACACAGGCCCGTTGGATCCGTAAGGTTCTTCGGGTTGCCACGGAGCCGGAACGGTTCTGCGGCGGCCACTCTCGCCGCTCACAGCGGCACACCACAACCAACGCACGATTCCTCTGGGGATCGAATTACGTGCGCTTTCGTGCGCCCGAAATTCAATTCACGGAGACCGAACGGCTCGATTAGGAGCCGGCCGGAGAATCCGCTAAGGTTCTGGACGTCGGAACGGCCCAACAGCCGCAAAGACAACCCGAGTTGACCGGGAGTCAGGCCCGAAAGGATCTGATAGAGTCGA
>NZ_JACTVJ010000031.1 GCF_014493765.1 Streptomyces polyasparticus | reverse complement strand
CTTCGACTAAGGCCGGATCGCGGCGGCGGTGCAATGTCGACGGACCCGCTTCCATGGTCGTTGCCCATCGGCGGGGGGCGGCCGGCTCCACGGCTTTACCCACCTCCCCGGTCCGGGACCCGCGTCGGGCAAGACCAGGGGGCCACTCGATCACATTGCGGTCAGGCTCAAAGAGCTTGACCGAGTTGCCAACCAGCGTACGGCCCCCTGATCATGCCCGACCCCAAACCAGGCAGGACACCGGCCAAAGCCGCTACGCCGACCTCAGGTGCAATTCACGCTCTCCCCGTTCGAGTAACGACATAGAGCACCGCAGGAACGGCCACGATGGCAAACGTCAGCCACGGACCGATCAGACCTTGCAGCGCGAGCACACCGCCGCAGAACAGAAGCCATCCAAGCCCGATGGCCAACGGCTCGTTTGGCGTTGGCTGCCGGACTCTGCCCTCATCAGCCATGGGGCGGCGAGTGCCCCACTACCAAAGAGGGAAACCGCAGTTCAGGCGAGTTCCCGGAACTGCAGAGGGCCCCACCCAATGGATGGAGCCCCTGCACTACTGCGAGCAGCGTCAGCCGTGACGACTCACGTGCAGCCCCACGCGGTGATCGAAAGCCCGATGAGGAAGACGCTCGAACCACCAGTCGTAGGAGCCGTCAGAGCCGCAAAACCCAAGCTCGCTGCGCACTTACGGGCAGCGTTCTTCTGAGCCGATGTCAGCTTCGGGCCACCAACGTAGATGTAGTTCTTCCCCTTGTAAGTGATGCACCCAGTCGACGACGAGCAGTAGCCGGTGTACTTGCGGAACATCTCCTTGCGGCAACTGGCGCCCGGCTTGCAGTAGTTCTTGCTGCTCGTGTTGACCGTCTTGCACTTCCCGGACGGGGCACAAATCTTCTTGGTGGCCGCCTCAGCAGGGCTGGCCGTGGTGCCCAGGGTCGTCATCGCGAGGGCAAGAATCGCCAGGACCGCCAGGAGCCAGCGGCGCCGCTTCCCGGTGCTCGACATGGCCGGACCATGCGCGAGTGTGCTCATTACTACCTCCCCAGTTCAGGCAGTCGCACCCTCCTTCACGAGGGGCGAAGCCGACTCAGAGAGGTTCTCTCACGGACCAACCTGGGCGTAATGGACTAAAGTCCCTTTCTTTGATCTTGGTTCGGACAGCCGAGGTTGCGGGCTACTCCCCCAGTTCGATGCCGAGCGCATCCGCAAGATCCCTCAGGATCTCATCCGGCAATGCTGGCGCCGACTCGGTTTGCCGGGCTGCCCATTCGTCTAGGATCTCGTCCATTACGCCTCCTAGCTGCACAGACTCCAAGTGTCTGAGTTTCAGTAACTGACGCCCGACATCAGCCACTTGCGCAGCTTGGTGCCGTAGCCGTCGCCCTCGTCACCGGCCGCCTCCACCGGGGTGGGGGCTCCGGAGGACACCTCACCGCGCGCGGCCTTCTCGCGGACCTCGGCGATGAGGGCGGCGGGGCGGTTGATGCCCGCCTTCACACCGACGTCGACGGTGGGCTTTCCGGCGAAGCGGTCCTTGTCCCGTACGGGGACGTCGTGGGCGAAGATCACCGCGTCGGCGGCCGCGATCACGGCCGGGTCGAGCCGCGTGAAGCCCGCCGAGCCCTGCGTCTCGACGACGAGCTCTACGCCTGCCTCGCGCCCGGCGTTCTCCAGGGACTCGGCGGCCATGTAGGTGTGGGCGATGCCGGTGGGGCAGGAGGTGACGGCCACGATCTTGAAGGTCTGGCCGGGAGGGGTGGCGGAGGGGGCTTCGGGGGTGTGGGCCTCGGGGGTGGGGTGCTGCGGTGCCTTCAATGCCTCAGGTGTGTCCTTGGCCTCAGGCGTGTCCTTGGCCTCAGGTGCCGCTTGTGCCTCCGCTGCGGGCGCCTCAGCCGATTCCGATACGGGTGAGTCCCCACGTATCAGCGCGGCAGCCCTCGCCGGGTCCCCGACCGCCCGCAGCGCACCCGTGAACTCGGCGTTCATCAGCTGGCGGGCCAGCGAGGACAGGATCGTGAGGTGGTCCTCGTCCGCGCCCGCGGGAGCGGCGATCAGGAAGATCAGGTCGGCCGGGCCGTCCGGCGCCCCGAAGTCGATGCCCTCGGCGGCCCGCCCGAACGCCAGCGTGGGCTCGGTGACATGGGCGCTGCGGCAGTGCGGGATGCCGATGCCGCCGTCGAGCCCGGTCGGCATCTGCGCCTCACGCGCGGCGACATCGGCGAGAAAGCCGTCGAGGTCGGTGACGCGGCCCGCGGCCACCATCCGCTCGGCGAGCGAACGCGCCGCGGCCTCCTTGGTCTCGGCGGACAGGTCGAGGTCGACCAGTTCCGCGGTGATCATCTCGCTCATCGCGGGCTCCTTTGCTCGCATATGGGGGACAGCTGAAGGGAGTTGAAGGGCTGGGAGCGGCGAAGAGGAGCTCCCGGAACCCCGGGGTGGCCAAGCCGTTGGCGGACGGGGTGGCGGCGGGCGGAGTGGTGGCGGGCGGGGTGGTGGTGGCCGTGCAGTAAGGGGCGTTCGCGGGCGATGTCAGTGGGGGTCGATAGCCTTATTGGGGCTCGGCCCCCGGGTGGGCGGGGACTGTCCGGGTGGCTAGTGTGCTCAGAGGGCTTCACGCCGCCGGCTCCCTCAACGCCCGGTCCAGGGGCACCTCGTCGGTGAGCCGCACCGCCGCCGGATCGAGGTCGCCGGGTGTCGGCATCACGCTGCCCGGCAGCTGTACGGCGGCCGCTCCGTGCGCCACCGCGGAGGCGAGGGCCTCGGGCCCGGAGCCGCCCGCGATCAGGAAGCCGGCGAGGGAGGCGTCGCCCGCGCCGACATTGCTGCGGACGGTTTCGACCGGGGCGCTCGCGAAGTACGTACCGCTGTCGTCGACGAGCAGCTGCCCGTCGGCGCCGAGCGAGGCGAGCACGGCCCGGGCGCCGAGCGAGCGCAGCTCCTCGGCGGCCTTCACCGCGTCGCCAATGGTGGCCAGCGGGCGGCCCACTGCTTCGGCCAGCTCCTCGGCGTTGGGCTTGACGACGTCGGGGCGCTCTCGCAGTGCGGCGGTCAGCGCGGGTCCTGACGTGTCGAGCGCGATCCGGGCGCCGGCCGCGTGGGCGCGGGCCACCAGGTCGGCGTACCAGGACGGTGCGAGACCGCGCGGCAGGCTGCCGCAGCAGGCGATCCAGCTCGCGCCGACCGACTCGGCGCGTACGGCCTTGAGCAGCGACTCGGCCTCGGCGGCGGAGAGTTCGGGCCCCGCGGCGTTGATCTTCGTCAGGGTGCCGTCGGGTTCGGCGAGCGAGATGTTGGAGCGGGTCGCGCCTTCGACCTGCACCGGCGCCACCTCGATGCCCTGCTCGCCGAGGAGCTGGGCGACCAGGGCGCCGGGCATCCCGCCGAGCGGAAGCACCGCGACGGTGCGCTTGCCGGCGGCGGCCACGGCGCGCGACACGTTGACGCCCTTGCCGCCCGGGTCCATCCGGTCGCCGACGGCGCGGTTGACCTCGCCGCGCTCGAGGGCGGGCACCTCGTAGGTGCGGTCGAGGGAGGGGTTCGGGGTGACGGTGAGGATCATGCGTACCGCTTCCAAGTGGTTCATGTCGTACGGGAGTTCAGGTGCGACAGGTGGGGGTGGGGAACCGGGGGCCGGAGTGGGGTCCGGCGGGGCGGGGTCGAGGTGCGGGGAGGTCAGGGGCGGGGAGGTCGGCGGCGGGGGCCGGCGAGGGGAAGTCCGGCACGTGGAGGCCGGGCACGTGGAGGTAGGGCGCGGGATGGCCCGGCAGCGGAAGACCGGTACGGGGAGGTCATACGCGCCGGACCTCCACGCCGGACTTCTCGAGGGCCTCGGTGTCGGCGTCGCTCAGGCCGCTGTCGGTGATCAGGAGGTCGACATCGGCCAGGTCGCCGAAGCGGGCGAAGTGCTCCTCGCCGCACTTGGCGGAGTCCGCGAGCAGCACCACGCGGCGGGCCGCGGCGATCGCGGCGCGCTTGACGGCGGCCTCGGCGAGGTCGGGGGTGGTCAGGCCGTGGTCGGCGGAGAAGCCGTTGGCGGCGAGGAGGAGGACGTCGGCGCGGACCTCGCCGTAGGCGCGCAGGGCCCAGGCGTCGACGGCCGCGCGCGTACGGTGCCGTACCCGGCCGCCGATCAGGTGCAGCTGGATGCCGGGGTGGTCGGCGAGGCGGGCCGCGGTGGGCAGCGAGTGCGTGACGACCGTGAGCGCGGATTCGAGCGGCAGGTCGGCGGCGACACGGGCGACGGTGGAGCCGGCGTCGAGGATCACGCTGCCGTCGGCGGGGAGTTCGGCGAGGGCGGCCCGGGCGATGCGGTCCTTCTCGTCGGCGGCGGTGGACTCGCGCTCGGCGAGGTCGGGCTCGAAGTCGAGCCGTCCGGCCGGTATCGCTCCGCCGTGCACCCGGCGGACCAGGCCCGCGCGGTCGAGGGCCTTCAGGTCGCGCCGTACGGTCTCGGCGGTGACCTGGAACTCCTCGGCCAGCGACAGCACATCGACGCGTCCGCTCTCACGGGCGAGCCGCAGGATCTCCTGCTGACGCTCCGGTGCGTACATGTGGATTCAGCTCCGCTTCATGCCCGACTGTGTGGGTTCTCCGTCAGACTACGTCCACGTATCAACGAAGTAAACAGATTCGGGCACGGTCCGGGCAGAAACGGGCTTTGGTCCTACGAGGGGAACTGCTGGGCGGGCCCTTGGGCCCGGCTGCGGGGCGTGCGGGCCGAACTCCGGGGGCCTGCTGCGGGGGCGTGCGGGCCGGCCGTCGGGGGCCCGCACGCAACGGCGCCCCCGCACCACAGGGGTGCGAGGGCGCCGCAAGCAAGCGCGCGGGTCAGGTCAGTGGACCAGCACCGGCTCCTCGTCGTCGTCCGCCGCCTTGCGCGGAGCCTCGTCCGAAGACGAAGCCGCGTCCTCGTCCGAAGACGAAGCCGCGTCCTCGTCCGAAGACGGAGCCGCACCCTCGTCCGCCCCACCCTCGAGGTGCTGCTTCGGCCGCTTCGGCAGCGCGAACATCACCAGGAAGATGACGCCGAGCACCGCGGCCACGTACTTCAGGGCGTACTGGAACGCCGCCACGATCTCCGCCGCCATCTCCTGCGGCACCACGCTGTCCGAGAGCTGTCCGAAGAAGACCACCGAGACCAGGCCGAGGCCGAGCGCGTTGCCCATCTGCATGGTCGTGTTGATCAGACCCGAGGCCGATCCCGCGTGCTCACGCGGCACCTCGGAGAGCACCGCGTCGGTCAGCGGGGCGACGATCAGGCCCATGCCCAGGCCCATGACGATCAGCGGGAGGGCCATCTGCCACTGGGTGATGGCCATGCCGTACCGGTCGGCCTCCCAGATGTAGAGCAGGACGCCGACGGCCATGGTCAGCGCGCCCGCCTGCAGCACCTTGCGGCCGAAGACCGGGACCAGCTTCTGCACCGAGATACCGGCCGCGAAGGAGACGGCGATCGAGAACGGCACACCGGTCAGGCCCGCCTTCAGGACGCTCCAGCCGAGGCCCGTCTGCATGTAGAGGGTCCATACCAGGAAGAAGATGCCCATGACCAGACCGAAGGTCAGCTGCACCGCGATGCCCGCCGCGAAGCTCTTCACCTTGAACAGCGGCAGCTCGATCAGCGGCGATCCGTCCTTCTTCGCCTTGTGGTTCTCGTACGCCACGAGGAGGCCGAAGACCGGCAGCGAGCCCGCCATCATCAGGTGGCCCCACAGCGGCCAGTCCAGCTCGTGTCCGCGGGTCAGCGGGTAGAGCAGCATCAGCAGGGCGATCACGACGAGCACCACACCGACGAGGTCCAGCTTGAGCGCCTTGGGCGCCTTGGACTCGCTGATGAACTTGCGGCCGAGGATCAGGGCCGCGATGCCCACCGGCAGGTTGATGAGGAAGATCGGGCGCCATTCGAGGCCGAACAGATTCCACTCGGTGAGCAGCGCGCCGAGCAGCGGTCCGGTCACCGCGCCGAGCCCGACGATCGCGCCGAACAGACCGAAGACCTTGCCGCGCTCGTGCGCCGGGAACGTGGCGTGCACGATCGACAGGACCTGCGGCACCATCAGCGCCGCGGTCGCGCCCTGCAGGAAGCGGGAGGCGACCAGCATGTCCGGGTTGACCGCGAAGCCGCACAGCGCGGACGCGAGCGTGAAGCCGGCGATGCCGATCAGGAAGAGCCGCTTGCGGCCGTAGATGTCGCCGAGCCTGCCGCCGGTGATCAGGCCGGCCGCGAAGGCCAGCGCGTATCCCGCGGTGATCCACTGGATCTGGCTGAGCGAGGCGCCCTCGTCGCGTGTGATGGTGGGGATCGCGACGTTCACGATCGTCACGTCCACGAGGTCCATGAACGAAGCGGTCATCACGATCGCGAGCGCGATCCACCGCCGCCGGTCGGCCGCCGCCCCCTGCGCCGAAGCCTGTCCCGGGCTCTGGGCTATGCCCTGCGCGCTGCTGCTTGTCTTCTTCATGAGAAGTACGTTAGACGTCATGTAGGACAGGTCACGACCTAATTGAGGGGCATCCTCAAAAACATGACGACCGATACTCCGGCACGACTGCTGCAGCTTCTGTCGCTTCTGCAGACGCCACGCGAGTGGCCAGGCAGTGAGCTCGCCGATCGCCTCCAGGTCTCCCGGCGGACCGTCCGCCGTGATGTGGACCGGCTGCGCGAACTCGGCTATCCGGTGCAGGCGACCATGGGCGCGGACGGCGGCTACCGCCTCGTCGCGGGCAAGGCCCTGCCGCCCCTCGTGCTCGACGACGAGGAGGCGGTGGCGATCGCGGTCGGCCTGCGCGCGGGCGCGGGCCATGCGGTCGAGGGCATCGAGGAGGCCTCCGTACGCGCCCTCGCGAAACTCGAACAGGTGCTGCCCACGCGGCTTCGCCACCGCGTCAACACGCTCGGCGCGGCGACGAGTTCGCTCGTGTACAGCGGGGGCGGCGACGGCGCGACCATCGCGCCCGAGACCCTCACGGTCCTGGCGGCGGCGACCTCGGGACACGAGCGGCTGCGCTTCTCGTACGAGGCCGGGGACGGCGCGCGGACCCGGCGGCTGACCGAGCCGTATCGGCTGGTCTCGGCGGGCCGGCGCTGGTATCTGGTCGCGTACGACATGGACCGCGACGACTGGCGTACGTTCCGCGTCGACCGCGTCAGCGAACCCTTCGCGACCGGTGCGCGCTTCGTGCCGCGCGAGGTGCCGACCGGGGACGCGGCGGAGTTCATGCGGGCGACGGTGTGGCGGGGCTCGCCCACGTTCGAGATCGACGTGGCCTTCGCGGCTCCGGTGGCCGAGGTGGCCCGCCGGCTGCCGCCGGCCTTCGGGACCCCGGAGGCGACCGGTGAGGACAGCTGCCGGCTGCGCTCGACGGTCAAGGACTCCCTGGAGTGGGCGGCGATGCGCCTGGCCATGACGGGGGTGGACTTCACGGTCCACGGGCCGGCGGAACTGGTCGAGCAGGTGGCCCAGTTGGGCAGCCGGCTGACCAGGGCGACCTCGGCCTGACGGACGAGGCCTCCACCTGACCGCCGCCGGACCGGCGCGGCCGCCGTCCGATGCCGGGCAGCCGCTGCCGGGTCATGGCGGCGGGCGCCCGGCCCGCACGACAAACGAGCCCCGGCGCCAGGGGGGGGTGGGCGCCGGGGCTCGGTCTATGGGGGGCGGCCTGGGGCCGCCCCATGGTTACGCCGCCGCGTCGAAGCCGGTGTCGCGGGCGAGGCGCTTCAGTTCGAGCAGGGCGTGCTTCTCGATCTGGCGGATCCGCTCGCGGGTCAGACCGTGTTCCTTGCCGACCTCGGTCAGGGTGCGCTCGCGGCCGTCCTCGATGCCGTACCGCATCTTGATGATCGACGCGGTGCGCTGGTCGAGCCGGCCGATCAGACCGTCGAGCTCCTCGCTGCGAAGGAGCGTGAGCACGGACTGCTCGGGCGAGACGGCCGAGGTGTCCTCGAGGAGGTCACCGAACTGGGTGTCGCCGTCGTCGTCCACCGACATGTTGAGCGAGACCGGGTCGCGCGCCCAGTCGAGCACGTCGCCGACACGCTCCGGCGTCGAGCCGAGCTCGGCGGCGATCTCGGTGTGCTCCGGGTCGCGGCCGTTCTCCCGGTTGAACTCGCGCTGCACCCGGCGGATGCGGCCGAGCTCCTCGACGAGGTGGACGGGCAGCCGGATCGTGCGCGACTGGTCCGCGATCGAGCGCGTGATGGCCTGACGGATCCACCAGGTGGCATACGTGGAGAACTTGAAGCCCTTGCGGTAGTCGAACTTCTCGACCGCGCGCACCAGGCCCGCGTTGCCCTCCTGGATCAGGTCGAGCAGCGGCAGACCCGAGCGCGGATAGCGGCGGGCGACCGCGACGACCAGACGGAGGTTGGAGCGGATGAAGATGTCCTTGGCGCGCTCGCTGTCGGCGATCAGGGCCTCGAGCTCTTCACGGCTCGCGTCCTTGCCCGTCTCGGTCTCCTGCTCGAGCGTGCCGTCGAGGATCTGCTCGGCATACACACCCGCTTCGATGATCTGGGACAGCTCGACCTCCTTGGCGGCGTCGAGCAGCGGCGTGCGGGCTATCTCGTCCAGATACATGCCGACCAGGTCGCGGTCGGCGATTTCACCGGTTCCGACGCGAACACTGCTTGCCGCGTCGTTCTCGCCCTTGGCGGACTTACGACGGGCGACGGCACGGGTTGCCATGCGTGCTCCCTTGCGATGAGTGGGGCCTGCTGGTGGTCTTCGGGACTCCAGGGGCGGTGGCCGGTAACGCTTTGACTACCGCTTCCGAAGGAAACAACGACTGGAATCCGGACAGAATTCCCAAGCTGCCCAACATTTTTCGTGATCTTGCAGTACCCTGTGCCGCCGCAACGTGTGCCGACGCTCCGTCGGCGTCACGGAGGTGCAGGTCAGGCCGGGTGCGAAGACCCTTCCCGTACCCCTCGGGCGTCCTCGTCGACGCCCGGGAAATGAGACGGCCCTCACACGTTGTGCCTGCTCCGCCCCCCGGGCCGGCCCGCTTTCCCCGCTCCTGAAGACGGCGCCGACCGCTTCGTGGTTGCCCGGCAGCTCCCCGGGTTCCCTCGATCCGGCCCCTGCAACACCGCCACAGCCGCTTCAATCGCCCAACGGCCCGAACGCGCCAACAGTTCCCACGGCATCCGCAGGCTCACGGAGGCATCCGTCAGCCGAACTGCACCGACCTCTTCGCGAGCCCCATCCAGAACCCGTCGATCACCGACCGCTGCGCCCCGAGATCACCGGCCGCGTCCGCCGCCCCCATCGTCACGAACAGCGGCGCGAAGTGCTCGGTACGGGGGTGCGCGAGCTGTCCCGCGGGGGACTTCGCCGTGAAGTCGAGCAGCGCGTCCACGTCGCCGGCGTCCAGCGCCTCGTACCCCCAGGCGTCGAACTCCGCGGACCAGGAAGGGATTCCGCCCTGCCGCAGTGCCGCCAGGTTGTGCGTGAAGAAGCCGCTGCCGACGATCAGTACGCCCTCGTCGCGCAGCGGTGCGAGGGTGCGGCCGATGTCCATGAGCCGGCGCGGGTCGAGCGTGGGCATGGAGATCTGCAGGACCGGGATGTCCGCGCCGGGGAACATCTCCTTGAGCGGCACGTACGCGCCGTGGTCGAGGCCGCGGTCCGCGATGTCCTGCACGGGGGTGCCGGGCGTGCGCAGCAACTTCCTTACGGATGCGGCGAGTTCCGGCGCTCTGGGCGCCGCGTACTCGACCTGGTAGTAGTGCTCGGGGAAGCCCCAGAAGTCGTAGACGAGCGGGACGGTCTCGGTGGCGCCGAGGGCGAGCGGCGCTTCTTCCCAGTGCGCGGAGACCATCAGGATCGCCTTCGGCTTCGGCAGGTCGGCCGACCAGGCGGCGAGCTGGCCCGGCCACAGGGCGTCGTCGGCGAGCGGCGGTGCGCCGTGCGAGAGGTAGAGCGCGGGCATGCGCTCGGCGGTGGTGGCGTTCATGGCGACTCCCTGGCTCTCCGGCTCGCTGACCAGCCGACGTTCATGCTTGAAAGTTCAAGCACTACCTCGACGGTACTCCCGTCCCCCCTTTCCTTCAACCTTCAAGAAAGCCCTCCGTACAGTGGAGGCATGGCGACGAAGCACGAGGACGGGCCCCGCTGGCTCAGCGACGAGGAACAGCAGGTCTGGCGCACGTATCTGCAGGCCACCATGCTGCTCGACGACCATCTGGACCGGCAGCTGCAACGCGACGCCAAGCTGCCGCACCTCTATTACGCGCTGCTCGTCCAGCTCGGCGAGGCCCCGCGCCGGCGGCTGCGGATGACCGAGCTCGCCAAGCAGGCGAAGATCACCCGCTCCCGGCTCTCGCACGCGATCGCGCGCCTGGAGAAGAACGGCTGGGTCCGCCGCGAGGACTGCCCCTCCGACAGGCGCGGCCAGAACGCCATCCTCACCGAGCGCGGCGCCGAGGTGCTCGCCGAGGCGGCGCCCGGCCATGTCGCCGCCGTACGGCAGGCGCTCTTCGACCGACTGACCCCCGAACAGCAGAAGTCCCTCGGCGAGATCATGAAGATCGTCGCCGAGGGACTGCAGCCGTGCGAGGCGGGTGCGGATCTGCCCTGGTTGCGCTGAGTTCCCTACGGGGTGCTCAGGGCGGATCCGGTTGTTTCTGCGTGACGCGGGTCAGTGCGCCATGACCGGGACCTGGACGTCCTCGTCCGCACCCTTGCCGCCGCCGGAGGCGACGGGCGAGGAGCCCTGCGCCTTGGTGGTGATGAAGGTGAACGCGATCGCCGCGGAGACCGCGAGGATGCCGACAGCCCACCAGATCGCCGAGGTGTAGCCCTCGACCATCGCCTGCGACTGCAGGAGCTGCTGGTTGGTCGCACCGGCCGCGTTGTCCACCAGGTACGCGGTCGTGGCCGAGGCCGCGATCGTGTTCAGGAGCGCGGTGCCGATGGCGCCGCCGACCTGCTGCGAGGTGTTGACCATCGCGGAGGCCACACCGGCGTCCCGCGCCTCGACACCGATGGTGGCGAGGGACATGGCCGGCATGAACGCCGTACCCATACCGAGACCGAGCAGCAGCTGCGCCGGCAGGATCAGGAGCGGGTACGAGGAGTCGATCTCCATCTGCGTCAGGAGCAGCATGCCGAGCGCGGCGACCAGGAAGCCCGGGCCCATGAGCAGGCGCGGAGCGACACGGGTCATCAGACGGGCGCCGATCTGGGTCGAGCCCGTGATCATGCCCGCGATCATCGGCAGGAAGGCGAAGCCGGTCATGACCGGGCTGTAGCCCTTGACGATCTGCAGGTAGTACGTGAGGAAGAGGAACAGGCCGAACATCGAGATGACGGCGAGTCCGAGCGAGAGGTACACGCCACCGCGGTTGCGGTCGGTGATCACGCGCAGCGGGAGCAGCGGGTGCTTGACCTTGGCCTCGGTGAGGACGAACGCGGCGAGCAGCACCGCGGACGCGATGAACATCGCGATGGTCACGGAGTCGGACCAGCCGTCGGACTCGGCGCGCGTGAAGCCGTAGACGAGCGCGACCAGACCGGTGGTCGACAGGACCACACCCGGGATGTCGAGCGGCGAGCGGTTGCGGCCGCCGGCCGGCTCACGGATCACGAGGTACGCGCCGACGGCGGCGACGATCGCGAACGGAATGTTGACGAAGAAGGTCCAGCGCCAGTTCAGGTACTCGGTGAGCACACCGCCGAGGATCAGACCCACGGCGCCGCCGCCACCGGCGATCGCACCGTAGATACCGAAGGCCTTGGCGCGCTCCTTGGCGTCGGTGAACATCACCGCGAGCAGCGACAGAGCGGCCGGCGCGAGCAGCGCGCCGAAGGCACCCTGCGCGGCACGGGCGATCAGCATCATGGCCTCACCGGTGGCGGCGCCGCCGAGGGCGGACGCGCCGGCGAAACCGATCAGACCGGTCACGAAGGTGCGCTTGCGGCCCCACAGGTCGGCGATGCGTCCGCCGAACAGGAGCAGACCGCCGAAGGCCAGCGCGTAGGCCGTGATGACCCACTGGCGGTTGGCGTCCGAGATGCCCAGGTCCTGCTGGGCGGTCGGCAGCGCGATGTTCACGATCGTCGCGTCGAGCACGACCATCAGCTGCGCCAGGGCGATGAAGACCAGCGCCGTCCAGCGCTTGGGATCGAGCCCGGAATCGGGCTTGAGGGCTGTTTCAGACATGGGGGTACCCACCTCGGTATTTCTTGAAATTTCGCACGCGCACGACAGCGCACGATGACGGGAAAGAGAGCTGCTACGGAAGCTTGTGGTTACTGCGGAAGCCTGTGGTCACTGCGGAAGCTGGGGCGGGCCGGTCAGGCCCTTCGGCGGAGGTCCTCCAAAGTGGCCGCCGCGCCCGGGAGTTCGGATCGGGCCGGGGCCTGCAGGCCGTCGAGGAACAGCTGCAGGTGGCGGTGGACGAACTGGTCGAAGTTCACGCACCCCGACCCTGGCAGGGGCCGGGTGAGCTGGGACAGGGCCACCATCAGGTCGCCGACAGCGACATCGGTGCGCAGTCGACCTGCGGTGCGGGCCCGTTCCATCAGCCCTTCGACGAGGGACTCGATGCGGTCCCGGGCCTCGTCGAGGTCCGGGTGCTGCTTGTCGAAGTCGCCGGAGAGCATCGGGCACAGGGCTCCGATCCGCTCCTCGGCGGCCGCGTGCACGAAACGGCGCAGCGCCTCGAACGCGTCGCCCTCCTCGGCGAGCGCGCGCTCGGCCTGCTCCGCCGTGCGGTCCATCACGAAGCAGACGACCTCGCGGATGAGCTCCGCGCGGTCGGCGAAGTGCCGGTACAGGGTGGCGTTGCCGACGCCGGCCCTGCGGGCGATCTCGTCGAACGGGACCTCGGGTCCGAACTCGACGAACATCTCCCTGGCCGCCGCGACGATCCGCTCACGGTTGCGCAGTGCGTCGGCCCGGGGGCGCGGCACGGGACGCGACCGTTCAGCGGCTGCTGCGGTGACCATAACCATCCTGCCCTCCGAAGCGGACATCTGTCCACTTCTATTTTCCGGCTCCTTCACCCCCGTCTGCCGGTGCCGGCCGCGGGGCGCTGTCGCCTCGATGCGGGGAGTCAGTCCCCGTTTCGCGCGAACACAGGTCTAAACGGGGAGGGCGTCCCCGGTTATTTCCCGCACTCATGTGACCTGGCTCACACCTGTTCCGGGCGAGAAACCCACGATCGGCGCACCCAGCGCGCGCGTGTCGGGGCCCCGGCAGAAGGTGATCGTCATGGACGCGGTGCGCGCCGGCTCCCGGCTGCGCACCGCCGGACGGAAGGGCCCTCGCATGCAGCTGTCCCCTCGCTGGATACGCAGGCCGAGCCGCAGCAGCTTGCTCGCCGCGGCCGCCGCGCTGGCCATCTCCGCGACGGCGACGGCCAGTACGGGACAGCTTCTCGCCGACCCCTCCAGCGCGGCCGGACCGGTGTCCGCCGCCCGTTCCACCGCCCTCGGACCGTGCATGATCACGGGCTCGATGGGTGTGCAGATGTCCGAGGGCGTGCCCACTCCGCCCGGCTACTCCCGTTCCACGGGCACCATCCGCGCACTGAACCTGATGGTCGACTTCCCGGACGCCCCCGGTGAGGGGTCCGCGCTCGACCGGTACGCGGAGTTCTTCCCGCAGACCCAGAAGTGGTTCCGCACCAGCTCGTACGGGCGGCTCGACTACCAGCCGCACGCCCCGGTCAAGGACTGGCTGCGGATGCCCCGCAAGTTCTCCGCGTACGGGATAGAGCGCGGCGCGCCGTTCGATCCGGGCTACCGGGCGCTGGTGGAGGACATCGTGCGGGCCGCGGATCCCGATGTGGACTTCCGCGCGTACGACCTCGTGAACATCCTCGTGACGCCGAACGCGGGGCCCTCGGCGCTCGACACGGTCCTTTCGGTGACCTTCGCGGGGAACCACGAGGCGCCGGTCGCGGACGGGGTGCCCGTGGCCAACGCGTCCTTCGTGTACTCGCGGCAGGACGACGGGTCGGGGTCGTACCAGGAGACCGGGTACCGGGTGCTGCCGCACGAGAACGGGCACGTGTTCGGGCTGCCCGATCTGTACACCGCCGACGGGGGTGGGGCCGTGGGGCACTGGGACATCATGAGCGAGGACTGGGGGGCCAACAACGATCTGCTCGGCTGGCACAAGTGGAAGCTGGGGTGGCTGGACGACAGTCAGGTGCGGTGTGCTTCGGCTTCGGGGGTGTCCGAGCATCTGCTGAGTCCGCTGTCGTCGGGGGCGGACGGGTCGAAGCTGACGTTCGTGCCCGTGAGTGAGCAGATGGGGTACGCGGTGGAGGTGCGGACCCGTGGGGGGAACGACGAGGCCGTGTGCAAGCCGGGGGTGTTGGTGTACCGGGTCGATGCGGATGTGGACACCGGGCAGGGGCCGGTGGTTGTCGCCGATTCCGCGCGGGATTCCGGGGGGTGTACGCGGCGGCCCAATGTGCATGCGGAGCTGTCGGATGCGCCGTATGGGGTGGGTGAGTCGTTTGTGGACCGGGAGCATGGGGTCCGTGTGACGGTTCTTGGCGAGGAGCCGGACGGGCGTTTCAAGGTCCGCGTCCGCCGCGACTGAGGTCACGGGGGCGCCGCCCCCGGGCCCCCGCTGGTGGCTTCCGCTCCCAGGCCCCCTCTGGCTTGGGTGCGGCTTCGTGTCCGGCTTGCGGTGCACGGTGGGGCCTGCGGCTTCGTGTCCGGCTTCCGGTGCACGGTGGGGCCTGCCGCTTCGTGTCCGGCTTGCGGTGCACGGTGGGGCCTGCCGCTTCGTGTCCGGCTCTCCGCCGTCTCGTCTGCGCCTGCGGTTCGTCTTGGGTCGGTGCCGGGTGGGGTACCTGGTTTTCGGGCAATGTGGGCCGGTACCGAGGGACTCACCTGGTCGTCTCGGACCGCCCGAAAACCAGGCACCCCACCCCGTCCCCTCCCGCCGTCCCGCGGCTGCAGGCTGGGTGGGCTCCTGCCCCAGCGGTGCGCAACTGCAGGCCCGGGGGTTCCGCCCCCGCCGTCCCGCAACTGCGGCCCGGTGACGCCTTCGCCCGCACCCCTGCCGCCCCGCTCCATGCGCGCACTCCCACCCACCCTCGCGCCTCCCACCCGCCCTTGCGCCACGCACGCTGACTGCGCTGGACGGAGCGTCCAACTGCAGCCCGTCCGGCGTTTGAGGACGAGGGCCGTTCAGGCGCGACAAGGGGGCAAGGGGCGAAGCCCCAAAAGGCCCACCCACCCGGGTGCCCACAAGAGCCGGGGCTCAGCCCCACGTTGACCCACCCACCCCGGGACCCACTCACCCCGGGTGCCCGCCCGCCCTGCTTGCCCACCCACCCCGGGGGTCCGGGAGCGCTGCCCACGCCCGCGGCGGAGCCGCAAATCGATACAGCGGAAAGGGGCGGGTAGGGGAAAACCGCCCGCCGCAGGCGCAGACCACCCGCAGGGGGCGGCGCGAGGACAGTGGCACCCTGGGGGGCGTGAACCATGTGCAGCATGCCGAGCGTCCGCCCGAGAATCTGGTGCAGGCGCTCGCCGAGTACTCGACCCTCACCCTCGCCTACGTCGACAGCCAGGCGCAGCCCCAGGCATGTGCCGTGTTCTTCGCCGTGGCGGAGAGTGGCGCGCTGGTGTTTCTGACGGCTGTGAGCACGGGGCACGGGGCCGCCCTGGAGGCGCAACAGCCGGACGCCCACGTCGCGTTCACGGCGCAGGCCGATCAGCAGACGTGGACGTCGATCACCGGCGTGCAGGGGCGCGGAGTGTGCCGGCGGGTGGGCGAGGAAGGGCTTGCGGACGCGCGCGCCGCGTATCTGCGGGCCTTTCCGTATGTGGCGGAGGATCCGCGGCTCGCCAAGGCGGTCGCGTCCGCCGCGATGTGGGAGATCACGCCGCAGTGGCTGCGCGTGATCGACAACGCGAAGGGGTTCGGGCACAAGGAGGAGTGGGCGGCACCGGTGGCGGGGTGAGGCCGCCGCTCAGCTCTTGGTCGCGTCCAGGCCCGCTCAGCTCTTGGTCGCGCCCAGGCCCGTACCGCTCTTGGTCGCGCCCGAGCCCGCCCCGCTCTTGGTCGCGTCCAGCCCCGCCCCGCTCTTGGTCGCCCCGCTCTTCGTCGCCGGCGGACCGAAGGGGCCCGACGAGCTCTTCGTCGCGCCGAGAACCCGTATCGCCGCGATCGACGCGCAGCTCACGGCCGCGTCGCGCCCCGCGTGCAGGAAGCCGGTGAGTGCCGCGTCGACGACGTGGCGGAACAGGCCGAGCGGCGTCTCGGCGCGTACGAGGACCGCGAGCACCGAGCCGACCGTGAGCAGGCCGGAGCCGGGCTCCGGGGCGTCGGACTTGTCGTGGCTCGCGTACTCCGTGAAGGCCGCGCCCTCCGTGTCGCTCAGGAGGCCGGAGTTCGTCAAGTAGCGCAGGGCGTGGCCCACTTCGGCCCGGTCGGCGTCCGAGGGCGGCGCGTCCGACTTGGTGGCGGCGGGGCCCGGGTGGTGCAGGCCCGCGGTGACCGCTGTGCCCAGGAGGGCCGCCTGGTCGAGGGGGCCGGCAGGGTGGGAAGGTGCGTGTGTGGTCATGGTCTGTGCCTCCTTGTCGGAGTTTTCGTACCTTCGGCGGCGGAGTTCGGGAATTCCGCCCGGGACCACGCGGCGAGTGCGTCATCCTCAAGTCTCCGGGGTTCGCAGGTGAGTTGACGAAAACTGACACAACTGGCCGGGGAGGGCGCATGGGGGTGCTGCCGAGGCCCGAAGGGCTCGAAGGTCCGTTACGGGACCTGTTCGACGCGCTGCACGATCTGCATCACCGGGCCGGCCGCCCGAGTCTGCGGCAGATGGCCAAGGAGGTGGGGTGCAGCCATACGACGGTGTCCGTGGCGTTCTCCGGGCCCGCGCTGCCCCGATGGGGGCTGATCGAGCTGCTGGTGGAGACGCTCGGCGGGGACACGGAGCGTTTCCACGGGCTGTGGCTCGCGGCCGGTACGGATCCCGCACGGCCGCCCGCGGCGGCCCCGGCCGGGCGGCTCGTGCCGCGCCAACTGCCCGGTGACGTACCGGTGTTCACCGGTCGCGTACGGCAGCTCGCGGAGCTGGACCGGCTGCTCTCGGCGCCGGCCGCTTCGGGCGCGGTGGCGATCTGCGCGCTGTCCGGCACCGCCGGCGTGGGCAAGACGGCGCTCGCGGTGCACTGGGCGCACCGCGCGGCTCCCGCGTTCCCCGACGGGCAGCTGTATCTGAATCTGCGCGGGTACGACCCGGAGCGTCCGGTGTCCGCGGCCGAGGCGCTCGAGGTGTTCCTGCGGGCGCTCGGCGTGGAGGGGCCGGCCGTGCCGCACGGGCTCGACGAGCGTGCGGCCCTGTACCGGACGCTGCTCGCGGGGCGCCGGGTGCTCGTCGTCCTGGACAACGTCCGCGGGATCGAGCAGGTCCGCGAGCTGCTTCCCGGCACCCCGAGCTGCCAGGTCCTGGTCACCAGCCGTGACTCGCTGCCGTCGCTGGTGGCCCGCTACGGCGCCGTACGACTGACGCTTGACGTGCTGCCGGGCGAGGACGCGTCCGACCTGCTCGCCCGGCTGATCGGGGCCCGGGCCGAGGCCGAGCCCGGGCACACCGCGGCGCTCGCCGAGCGGTGCGCACGGCTGCCGCTCGCCCTGCGGATCGCCGCCGAACTGGCCGCCGCACGGCCAGGCGTGCCGCTCGCCCGCCTGGTCGCCGATCTGGGCGACGAATCCCGCCGGCTCGACCTCCTGAACGCGGGCGAGGACGACCACACCGCCGTACGGGCCGTGTTCTCGTGGTCCTGCCGCGCACTGCCCGAGCCCGCGCTCGACGCCTTCCATCTGCTCGGCCTGCACCCGGGTCCTGATCTGTCCGCCGCGGCCGCCGCGGCTCTGCTCGGTGTCGAACAGGCCGTCGCCTACCGGCAGTTGGACACCCTCGCGCGCGCCCATCTCGTGGACGAGACGGACGTGGGCCGGTTCACCATGCACGATCTGCTGCGCGCGTACGCGGCCGAGCAGGCGGCCACGCGCCCCGACCGCGAGTCCGCCCTGCTGCGGCTCTTCGACCACTACGCCGAGGCCGCACACCGTACGACCGATCCGCACGCCCCGTGGCTCGCGGCCGAGCGCCGCAATCTGCTCGCCGTGGCCGCCGCGTCAGCCGGCGTCTCGCCCCGGCACACCCTCGCGCTGTCCGCCGGTCTCGACCGGCTCCTGGACACCGCCGCCCACTACCGCGACGCCCTGGCCCTGCACGCCCTCGCCCTCGACGCGGCCCGCGCCCTGGGCGACCGCGCCGCCGAGGCCGCCGCGCTCAACCGGCTCGGCCACGCCCATCTGCGCACCGGCTCCTACACCGCGGCCGTACGCCACCACCAGGAGGCGCTCGACGCGCACCGCGTGGGCGGCGACCGGCTCGGCGAGGCGGACGCACTGCACGGGCTCGGCACCCTGTCCTGGCGGCTCGGGCGGTACGAGGACGCCAGGGCGCATCTGGAGGCCGCGCTCGCACTGCGCCGCGAGCTGGCCGACACCGGCGGCGAAGGCGCCGCGCTGTACGGCCTGGGCACCGTGCACCGCCAACTCGGCGACTATCCCCGGGCACTTGACCACCAGGAACGCGCCCTCGTCCTGTTCCGCGAGCACGGCGACCGGATCGGGCAGGCCCGGGTCCTCAACAATCTCGGCACCACCCTGGAGCGCACCGGCCGCTATCTGGAGGCGTACGACCACTACGCCCGCGCGCTCAGCATCAACCGCGAGATCGGCAACCGCGTCGGCGAGGCCGTGGCCCTGACCAACCTGGGCTCCGCCAGCCTGCGGCTCGGCCATCTCGCGGACGCGGCCGCCCACCATGAGGCCGCACTGCCCATCTACGTCGAGACGGACTACCGCAGCGGCCAGGCCGAGGCCCTCCGCGGCATCGGTACGGTCCATCTCGCGGCCGGACGGCACGAGGACGCCCTCGACCTGCTCGGCCGGGCCGTGGCCCTGGCCCACGAGGTGGGCGAGGCGGAGGTGGAGACCGGCGCGCTGATCGACCTCGGCGAGACCCAACTTGCCCTGGGACTGCGGGCGGACGCGGGCGGCTCCCACGCGGCGGCCCTGGACCTGGCCGAACGCAGCGGCGACCGCTACGAGCAGGCCCGCGCGCTCGCCGGTCTGGCCCGACTGTCCGACGCCGCGACGGCCCGGCGCCATCGGGCCGCGGCGGCCGCGCTGTTCGACGCGCTCGGGGTGCCGGAGGCGGCCGAGACCCATCGCCTTCTGGAGGAGCCCTGAGAGGCCAACTCATCTGCAAGCGCGGCCAGTTCTGTCCAGCTCTGTCAGCTTCCGTAAAGCCCCCTCCCGCCCGCTCCAGACTCGACGGTATTCCACCTGCTCTCCCGGAAGGGGCGCATGATGCCGTCCACCCTGCTGGTGCAGCTGACCACCGACGCCGAGGCCGAGACCGGTGCCGTCCGCGCGACGGGCGCCGAGGTCCTGGCCCGCTACCCCGACGCGCTCCTGGTCCGTGCGGACGCCGAACAGGCCGTACGGATCGGAGAGTTGGCGACCGTCACCGAGCTGCAGCAGCCCGCCGTCGTCACCGCGGGCAACACCTTCACGTTCGCCGACGCCGTCGAGGCGCAGCACACCGAGGCCCTGGAGCCGCCGCCCGGGCGCACCGCCTACTACCTGCTGCGGCTCGCGGGCCCGCCCGCTCCCGAGTGGCTGGCCGAGCTGGCCGCGCGCGGGGTCCGCGTGCACGACAGCCTGGCCGGGTTCACTCTGGTCATCGGCGTGCTGCCTGAGCACGCCGAGCAGCTCACCGAACTCCCCTGGGCCGAGGAGGTCACCCCGTACCGGCCCGCGATGAAGGTCTCCCCGAAGGTGTATCCCGCCGACGAGCGGCCCACGGCCCTCGCGCATCCGGCACCCGCCCAGGAGCAGCTCGTCGAGGTGTCCGTGTTCCCCGGCGAGTCCGTCGAGGACGTGGCTGCCGTGCTGCGCACCCAGGGCGGCGCGATCCTGTCCACGTCCGGGCGCACCCTCGTGGCGAGCGCCGTGCCCAGCCGGGTGGCCGAACTCCCCGGCGTGCAGGCCGTGTTGCCGTACGCCCTGGCCGAGTACCACAACGACCGCGCGCGCCGCGTCCTCGGCGTCGCGGAGGACAATTCCGCGGGCGGTATCGAGCTCGGCGGCGCGGGCCAGATCGTGGCCGTGGCCGACTCCGGCCTCGACACCGGCGACATCGCCACGCTCCACGAGGACGTACGGGGCCGGGTCACCGGTCTCGTCAGCTGGCCCGTGCGCTCCGCGCTCGCCCCGTACGTGGACGATCCGCCGGGCAGCGACGACGGGCCCGCCGACGGCGACAACGGCCACGGGACGCATGTCACCGGCTCGGTGCTCGGCGACGGCGCGGCCGCGCTCGCCGCCCACGCCTCCCCCGTCCCGGCCGGCACCGCGCCCGAGGCTCAGGTGTTCTTCCAGTCGATCGGGCAGCGCGTGCACTGGAAGACCGAGGCCGAGGTGGCACATCTGCCGAGGATCAGCGAGACCTGGCCGCCGCCCGCCTCCGGTCTGTACGGGCTGCCCGACGATCTGCGCCCGCTGTTCGAGCAGGCCCATCGCGCGGGCGCCCGGATCCACACCAACTCCTGGGGCGCGCCCACCGCCGGGCTCTACACGGCCAAGTCCCGTGCCGTGGACGACTTCGTGTGGAACCACCCGGACATGCTGATCCTGTTCTCGGCCGGCAACGAGGGCGAGGACCGCGACGGCAACGGCGTCGTGGACGAGGACTCCATCGGCTCCCCCGCCACCGCCAAGAACTGCCTCACCATCGGCGCCGGCGAGAACGACCGCCCCGCCGACTCCGCACCGGCGCCCGGCCGCAACACCACCTGGGACCGCTTCACCCGCGCCGGCGTCCTGCGCTACCCGAAGATGGCGGCCGCCGGCCATATCTCCGACGACGTCGACGGACTCGCGGCCTTCTCCTCCCGCGGCCCCACGGACGACGGCCGGATCAAGCCCGATCTGATCGCCCCCGGCACCAACGTCCTGTCCCTGCTCTCCCGCGCGCTGCCGCCCAACGCGGTCCCGCTGTGGGGCAAGCTGCCCGTCGGCCACCCGCTGCGCAGCGCGTACTGCTGGAGCGGCGGCACGAGCATGTCCACCCCGCTGACCGCCGGCGCCGCGGCGCTGGTCCGCGAATATCTCGTACGGGAACGGCGCCACCACCCGACCGCGGCGCTGCTCAAGGCGTTCCTGGTCAACGGGGCGGCCGCGATGCCCGGCCAGTTCGCGGGCGAGATCGCACCCGGGCCCAACAACGCGAGCGGCTTCGGACGCGTGGACGTGACCGGGTCCGTGGGCACCGACGGGCGGCACCGCGCGCTGTTCGCCGACGACTTCCAGGACGCCGTGCAGACCGGTGCGCGGGTCACGTACCGCCTCGAAGACCTGGACCCGGGGCGGCCGTTGAAGATCACCCTGGCCTGGACGGACGCGCCCTCCGAGGCCGCCGGCGGTCTCGTCAACAAGCTCTATCTGCAGGTCCGCCGCGCCGACGGAAGCGCGGTGCACGACGGTGACGTACGGCCGTTCCCGGGGGCGGTCAACAACGTCCAGCAGGTCACGATCGAGGAGCCGGGGACCGATCCGTATCTGATCGATGTCTGGGGCGTCATGGTGACGCGGCGCTCGCTGCGTGCCGTGTTCTCCGCGATCGCGCATCAGGACTTCGCGGTGGTGGCGTCCAACGGGCTCTCGCTGCGGCGCATTTGAGGGAGTGCGCCGCGGCGCGGAGGGGGAAACGGGGGGAGGCGGGGCCGGGGCCCGAGGGTCCCGGCCCCGCCTGTCCGTGCACTGTCTGTGACTCGGGCTGCCCGTGACTCAGGCCGGCAGCCGCTCCAGGAGGCCCGCGAAGTCCGTGCCCGGCGGGAGCGTGCCGAAGGCGAGGCCCTGACCGCCGGCCAGGCGGGAGCCGCAGAAGGCGTCGGCGACCGCCGGGGGTGCGTGGCGCACGAGCAAGGAGCCCTGAAGGACGAGGGCCGCGCGTTCGACGAGGTGGCGGGCGCGCAGCGGGGCGTCCTCGGTGAGGACGAGCTCTGCGCGCAGCTCGCGCCAGGCCGCGTCCAGGCGGGTGTCGGCGCCGGACGCCGCTTCCACCTCCGTACGGAAGGCGTCGAGCGATTCGGGTTCTCGGGCCAACACCCGCAGAAGGTCAAGGGCGTTGACGTTGCCGGAGCCCTCCCAGATGCCGTTGAGCGGGGCCTCGCGGTAGAGGCGGGGCATGCCGGAGGCCTCGTCGTAGCCGTTGCCGCCGAGGCATTCCAGGGCCTCGGCGACGAAGGCCGGCTGGCGCTTGCAGACCCAGTACTTGCCGACGGCCGTGGCCAGGCGCAGGAAGGCACGCTCGGCCCCGTCCCCGCGCTGCGCACGGTCCGCGGCGCCCGCGAGCCGCAGCGCCAGGGTCGTGGCCGCCTCGGATTCGAGCGAGAGATCCGCCAGTACGTTGCGCATCAGCGGCTGGTCGATGAGCTTGGCGCCGAACACGGAGCGGTGGCGCGCGTGGTGGGCGGCCTGCGCGAGGGATTCGCGGACATGGGCCGCGGAGCCGAGCACGCAGTCCAGGCGGGTCATGGTGACCATGTCGATGATCGTGCGGACCCCTCGGCCCTCCTCCCCCACCAGCCAGGCCACCGTGTCGTCGAACTCGGGCTCGCTGGAGGCGTTGGAGCGGTTGCCGAGCTTGTCCTTGAGGCGCTGGATGCGGAAGGTGTTGCGGCTGCCGTCCGGCAGGACGCGCGGCACCAGGAAGCAGGACAGGCCGCCCGGCGCCTGCGCGAGGATCAGGAACAGATCGTTCATCGGGGCACTGGTGAACCACTTGTGGCCGCGCAACCGCCAGCTGCCGTCGGCCTGTTCGGTGGCCGTGGTGGTGTTGGCGCGCACATCCGTGCCGCCCTGCTTCTCCGTCATGCCCATCCCGGCGAGCAGCCCCTGCTTCTGGGTGGGAGTGCGCAGGCCCGGGTCGTACGTACGGCTGGTGAGCAACGGCTCGTAGACCTTGGCGAGTTCGGGTGCGCGGCGCAGCGCGGGAATGACGGCGTACGTCATGGAGACCGGGCACATGTGGCCCTGCTCCATCATCGTGGCGAGCATGAAGGTGCCCGCGCGGGCCACATGCGCGCCGGGCCGCTCGTCGGCCCAGGCGGAACCGGCCGCGCCCGCGCCCACCGTCGTGGTCATCAGGGAGTGGTACGCGGGGTGGAAGTCGACCTCGTCGATGCGGTGGCCGTAGCGGTCGTGGGTGCGCAGCTCGGGCTCGTGCCGGTTGGCCTGCTCCGCCCAGGCGCGGGCCTCCTCGCTGCCGGCGACCTTGCCGAAGCGGCGCAGCTCCTCGATGTGCCACTCCGCGCCCTCACGGCGTACGCCGTCGAGGAGCACCGCGTCCTCGGCCGGGTTGTGACCGGTCAACGGCGGTGCCTGGTTGGTCACTTCGTGCGTCACGCCGGTGGGCATCGGGGCCTCCAGTGGGGTCCGTAGGGGCGGGTCTGCTCAGTGCGTGGGGCGCTCAGCGCATGGGGCTCCGGCGCAGCGCAGGGCGGCGGCGGTGAGGTCGGCGAGGAGAGCCCGCGTGGCGCGCCCGTCGGACTGCGGGAGCTGCTCGTCCGCGGCGCCCAGCGGTTCGACGAGGACCTCGCCGATCGCTCCGGTGAGCGCGGCGGCGGTGATCTCGGCGTTCTGCGGCGGCAGCAGGCCCGCGGCCGTCCCTTCGCGTACGACCTCGGCGAACAGCGTGCGGTAGCGGCGCCGGAAGGCGAGCCGCTCGGCGCCGACAGCGGGTTCGGCGGGGGCGGCGAGCAGGGCGTAGGCCAGGCCGCGGTTCTCCAGGGCGCGGCGGGCGAACACGTCGACGCCGCGGGTCAGGCGTCCGACGGGATCACCGGCGCCCTGCAGGACCTCGCCGAGCACCTCGACCTCCCGCCCGGCCGCACGCCGGAACACCTCGACGGCGAGCGCCGCCTTGGACGGGAAATGCTGGTACACCGAGCCGGCCGCGATCCCGGCGGCGTCCGCGACGGCGGACACGGAGGCCCCCGCCCAGCCCACCTCCGCCACCACCTCGGTGGCACAGGTGATCAGCCGCTCGCGGACGGCTTCCAGACGGCTGAGTTCGGCGGGGGTCTTGCGGTAGGCCACGCAAGAAGTGAACCAGCATTCAGACTTTATGGCTACGGCCGCGCGGGCCGCGGCCCGCGCGGCCCGCTCAGGAGTTGAGCACGCGGGCCTTCTCGGTCGCGAACTCCTCATCCGTGAGCAGCCCTTGGGCCTTGAGCTCGGCGAGCGCGGTGAGCTGGGTGACGCGGTCCGGCACGGCGGGGGCGGCGGGCGCCGACGGCGCGGGCGGCGGCGCCACGGGGGCCGGGGCGGGTGCGGGCGGGGCCGCCTGCTGCTGCGCGTACGCCTGGCGTTGCGCATCACGCTGGGCCATCCCGCGGTTCACACGGTTGGAGACGGCGGAGGCCGTGCCCGAGATGACCGCGGTACGGGCGATGGTGCCCAGCAGGCCGGGACGTCCGATTCTCCGAGGCATGCGCTGTCCCTCCGTTGGTGTCCGGCGGCGTATCAGTCGACGTCAGTCGGCGTCAGTCGGCGTCGAGCGCCGCGAAGGCCGCGACGACGGTGTCCCGCGGAATGCGTTCGAGCAGCCGCAGCTCGCCCTGCGAGCCGCGGATCGCCGCGCCCAGGCGGGCGGCCCAGCTGTTCTCCCAGGCCACGACGAGCGCCGAGGACTGCGCGGGCATCCCGTCCGCGATCTTCAGCAGGTCCTCGTCGCTGAAGAGGTCGAACTGCGCCTCCGTGACCTGCTGGAACTCCTCGGCCACTTCCTCGTCGCCGAGCTCCAGGATGTCGACGGAGCCGTCGGCCCCCTTGCGTACGAAACTCAGGTCGAGCACCCGCACGGTCCCGTTCTGCTGCAGCTCGCGCAGCGCGGGGGCGACGTCCCCGTTGAACCGGTTCCCCTCGAAGGCGATCACCGCGACGTCGACCGGTCCGATGGCGTCGGTGTTCAGACCACTGGGCACGGGGGCCGCCTTCCCTGGGGTGCATTGCGGACTAATCGGATCCTAAGGTGACAAATATCCGACCGCTAGTGCGAGCAGTGATGCACCCATGGACCCACGGAACCCTCGCTCCGATGCCGCCTTCGAGCCGGCCCGGCGCGCCTCACCCGGCCGCCTGGTGGCCGCGTTCCTGTGCGGCGCGCTGGTCTGGATCGCCGCGGGCGCCCTCGCGGTCGTCCTGCTCGGCCACACCTCGATCCTGTGGCGCCTCCTGCTCGCGGTCCTCGTGTCCTGGCTGGTCTTCGGTGCGGCGCTGACCTGGGCGATAGCGCTGCGCCACCGGGAGGAGCGCCGTGCCCCGGGAGACCTCGGAGACCCGACAGGCGCGGGAGACCGGGCAGGCCCGGGAGACCCGGGAGGAGCGCCGTGACCTTCCTCGACGTCCTGCTGACCTTTCTCGCCTTCTATCCGGTGGTCACCGGCGGCGCCTGGATGGTGGGCGGCGTTCTCTTCCGGATCCTGGAGGGCAGCCCGGCCAGCACCCCGCCGGGCGGCTGGCCGGGCGTCACGATCCTCGTCCCCGCGTACAACGAGGAACGCGTCATCGCCCGCTGCGTCGAGGCCCTGCGGGACGTCGACTACGGCGGCGACCTCGAGATCCTGATCCTCAACGACGGTTCGGCCGACGCCACGGTCGCCGCCGCCCGCGCCGCGGCGGGCGACGATCCGCGCGTCACGGTCCTCGACGACGGCGTGAACCTCGGCAAGGCCGACCGGCTCAACGGCGGGATGCGCCGCGCCCGCCACGACCTGGTCCTGGTCACGGACGCGGACACCCATCTGCACCCCGACGCCGTACAGCACCTGACCGCGCGCATCCTGCGCTCGCCCCGCTACGCCGCCGTCGCCGGCAGCCCCCGCGTCACCAACCGCGGCGGGGTGCTCGCGACGCTGCAGATGCTGGAGACGGCCTCCCTGATCGGTCTGATGCGCCGCACGCACTCCCTCGCGGGCCGGGTGGGCACGGTCGCCGGAGTGCTCGGTCTCTTCCGCCGCGACGCGGTGCTCGCGGTGGGCGGCTACGACCCGAGGATGGCCACCGAGGACATCGAGCTCACCTGGCGCCTTCTGGAGGCGGGACACCTCACCGGTTTCACCCCTCATGCCCTGGTCGGCATGCAGGTCCCCCAGTCCGTACGGAGCATCTGGGCGCAGCGCACCCGGTGGGCCAGGGGCCAGGGCGAGGTCCTGCGCACCCACGCCCGGACCGTCTTCCGCCCGCGCCACTGGACGCTCTGGCCGATCGCCCTGGAAGCCCTGCTCTCGTATCTCTGGGTCCTGACGATGCTGGTCGCCACCGTCTGGGGTGTCGTCCACTGGATCACGCACCCCGACGACATGAAGTTCCGCTGGATGATCGCGTGGGGCGTGGGCATCGCGGTGGTCGCGGTGCTCCAGATCGCGATCGCGGTCGCCGTCGAGCGCCGCCTCGACCCGAGACTCCCGTACGCCTGCCTGCTCCTGCCGCTGTACCCGCTCGCCTACTGGACGATCAACGCCCTGGCCGCCCTCACCGCCCAGACGCGGGGACTGCTGCGCGGCCCCCGCAAACGGCGGGTGACCTGGGATCTGCCGCGGAGCTCGACCTAGCCCCTGCTTGCGAAAGGGCCCGCAACCTCCGTGGTTGCGGGCCCTGTTCGTGCTCCGTGCGGCGCTCCTACGCCTTCGACGCCTGCCACTCCGCGATGTAGTCGTCGAAGATCGCCTTCAGGTAGTGGCCGATCTTCAGGTAGTCGAGGTCGTCGAGGTTGGCGAGCGAGGCGCGCACGGACCACTCGGGGCCCTCGAATCCGCCGCCGTTCAGGAGCACCACACCGGTCTGCTCGGCGAGGCGGAACAGCGGGTCGACGGGCTCGTAGTTCTGCTCCAGGAACGCGGCGAACTCCGGGCCCTGCTGGCGCTCGGCCTCGGCGAGCAGATCGAGCTCGATGTAGTAGCCGGCCCGCTGCGGGTCGTCGGCGATCTTCATCTGGGCGGCTTCGAGCAGCAGGTCGAGCCGGGTACGGACGATCTCGCGGATCCGGTGCTTGTAGGCCTGGCCCTCCTCCAGCATCGTGAAGAGCGAGAAGAGGGACATCATCATCTGCTGCGGCAGCGAGAGCCCGGCGGTGTGGTTGAGGGCCACCTGACGCGAGTCGGCGACGAGCCGGTCGATGAACTTGATCTTCTCCGGTTCGAGCGTGAGCGTGCCGTACCGCTTGTTCAGGAGGTCCTTCTCCTCCTGGGGCAGGTTCGCGATCATCTCGTCGATCACGTTGTCGTCGTGCAGGCCGATGACGCCGATGCGCCAGCCGGTGCACCCGTAGTGCTTTGAATACGAGTACACGAGGAGGGTGTTGCGCGGCAGGTCGGCGGCAATCGAGCGGAAGCCCTCCACGAAGGTGCCGTAGACGTCGTCGGTGACGACGAGCAGGTTCGGGTTCCTGGTCGCGACGATGTCCTTGATCTGGTCGGCGACCCGCTGACTGAGCGCCAGGGAGGGCGGGTTGGACGGGTTGACCAGGCAGAGCGCCTTGATGTCCGGGTCTTCGAGCTTGGCCACTTCCTCGGCCGGATAGCGCCATTCCCGTACGCCCTCCTCGACGAATCGCGAGGCGTTGATGAAGACGACCTCGAATTCATACGTGTCGAGTTCGGGGATCTCGATGTACGGGGTGAAGACGGGGACCATGAGGGCGATCTTGTCGCCCTTCTTGAGGAGCCTGTTCTTCACGAGGGAGTCGAAGATGTAGCACATGGCGGCGGTGCCGCCCTCGGTCGCGAAGTAGGAGATGTTCCCGGGCGGCGGCTTCTTGTCGAAGAGCTCGTCGCCGATATAGCCGCGGATGATTTTCTCGGCGTGCGGCATGATCCGGTCGGGCACCGGATAGTTGTCGCCGATCGCGCAGTCGGACAGCTCGTGGACGAAGGCGTCCTTCTCGAATCCGAAGCGCTTGACGGCGTGTTCCACGCAGTTCTGCAGGAGCTCGATGCCGGGCAGATCGGGGTGGCGGCGCACGAAGGTGTCGAACCGCTCGCCGGAGCCCACGAGTTCGGGCATGCCGCCCAGGTTGTCCGCCGTCCACACCCGCTGGGACTCCGCCAGGGCGAAGTAGCCGAGCGCGTAGAAGGCCTCGCGCGGTCCGGTGGCCACCCAGTTCGGGTTGCCGCGGCCCGCGTTGAGCATCTGGACCGAGGACTTGTCCTTCTGTCCGGGCTGGTCGGCCTGCGCCTTCTGCGCGAGGTCGATGAACACGTTCTTCAGCTCGAACGGGGACAGCTGCGCGTATCCCTTGATCTGCTCACGCGACAGGGTGCTCTTGGGCATGCTCTTTCCTTACGTGGATCAGTGGTGGAGCAGGACGATGACGGCGCCCCAGATGGTCAGGAGCACGTTGGAGACCGCGTACGGGATGGTGTAACCGAGCGTGGGCACCTGGGATTTGGACTCTTCGTTGACCGCGCCGATCGCGGCCGTCGTGGTCTGGCCGCCGGCCAGGACGCCCATGAGGATCGGGAAGCGGATCTTCTGGATGTGGTGGCCGACCAGGAAGCCGACGAGCAGCGGGATCAGGGTGGCGACGGCGCCCCACACGAGCAGTCCCCAACCTGCCGTGGAGAGACCCTCGGTGAAGGTCGGTCCGGCGTTGAGCCCGACGATCGCGACGAACATGCACAGGCCGAGGGTGTCCATGAACCACTGCGCGCCCGGCGGTACGTTGCCGAAGGTCGGGTACTTGCTGCGGATCCAGCCGAAGACCAGGCCCATGATGAGCGCGCCGCCGGAGGTGGACAGGGAGATCGGCACACCGCCCGCCGTGACGGCCAGCACGCCGAGGCAGCCGCCGAGGAAGGTGCCGAGCCCGACCCAGACCATGTCGCTCGCGAACGAGGTCGGCACGGGCTTGCCGATCGCCGCACCGGCCGGGTCCACCAGGCGCTTGGGCCCGGTCAGGATGAGCGTGTCACCGCGCTCGATCTTCGTGGACAGCATCACGGGGAACGCGGAGCCCGAGCGGTAGATCTTGTCGATGTAGACGCCCACCATGAACGGCTCGGCCCGCAGCTCGCCGACGGTCCTGCCCAGCTGGGCCTTCTCGGAGGCGATGACGTGCAGCGTCTCGGTCTGGTAGCCGAGCAGCTCGGTGTCGTCCGCTTCGCTGCCGATGTGGGTGCGTGCGTCGTAGTCCACGAGATCGTGGCGCAGCGCGCTGACCGCGACCACGTCGCCTTCCTTCAGGACGCGCTGCTGGTCGTGTTCGAGGAGCGTGCCGTCGCGCCGTACGGCCGTGAGGTAGATACGGCGGCCGAGCGCCTTCTGCTGGTCCTCGAAGTCCTGCACCGTACGGCCGACGACGTCGGGGCGCTGCACCGTGTACGCCCGCAGCACCACCTGGTAGTAGCCCTCGCCGAGGTCCGGGTTGTCGGTGGGCACGTCGAGTTCGCGGGCGAGTTCGGCGGATTCGGCGGCCAGGTTCCTGCGGTAGAGCTTCGGCAGGACATTGGCCAGGAGCAGGGCACAGAGGATGGTGCCGAGCGGGTAGCAGACGGCATAGCCGACGGCGACGAGGTTCTGCTCGTTCTTGACCTCGTCGGGTGACAGGCCGGGCAGGTTGGCGATGGCGTCCTGCGCGACACCGATCACGGCCGACTGCGTCAGGGCGCCGCCGAGGAAGCCCGCGCTGAGCCCGGGACCGTATCCGAGCATCGAGACGAACGCCCAGGACACGAGCAGGCCCGTCACACAGACCACGATGGCGTTGACGACCTGGGGAATGCCGTCCTTCTTCAGACCGCGGAAGAACTGCGGTCCCACGCGGTAGCCGAGGGCGAAAAGGAACAGCGTGAAGAAGAGGTTCTTCACGGTCCCTTCGATCGTCACCTTGAACTGCGCGCCGAAAATGAGCCCGACGATCAGGCAGCCGGTGACCGCGCCGAGCCCGATCGCCTTGTAGCGCAGCTTCCCGAAAAGGAAACCGATCGCCACGGTGATGAACACCAGCAGCTCCGGATGGGGCTGGAAGATGTTCCGGTTGAGGAAATCAATCATGGGTCAGTGGCGCCTTCTGTGCCGTGCAGCTCCGAAACTCCGACCTCCTGCCTGCGCAAAGTAAGCGATTCTCGCGGCGGTCGCCCGGTGAGATTCGGGCGGCCGATTGCTCCGTATCGGGCGGCGGACTGCTCTATTGGAATGGCGTCTCAGCCGAGCGTGATGCGCAGCTCGTAGCGGTCCGCGCGGTAGAGCTCCTCGCTCGCGGCGACGACCGTGCCCTCCGCGTCGTACGAGAGACGTCTGACGTTGAGGACCGGGGCCGCGCGGCGGCTGTCGAGGTCGAGGAGTCCCCGCTGCCGCGGGGTCGCGAGGGCGGCGCGGGCGACGCAGCTCGCGGTGGCGACGGTGTGGCCGCGGGCGGCGAGCTGCGCGAAGAGGGAGGCGGTGGTGAAGTCCTCGTCGGCGAGGGCCGGAGCGAGAGCCGACGGCACGAGGTCCTGCGCGATGCAGACGGCGAGGCCGTCGAGGTAGCGGATGCGGTGCAGCTCGAATACGCGGGAGGGGGCGGGGAGTCGGAGGCGTTCGGCTTCGTCGGCCGTGGCGCGGCGTGTGCGGGCGAGGAGCACACGGGCGGTCACCGCGCGGCCGAGGGCGCGGTTGATCTCGGCGAAGCCGGCCTGCGTCGCGGCGCCCGCGGAGTGCGTGAAGCCGACCTGCCGGACCCGCCAGCCGCGCCGCTCCGACGAGACGACCAGGCCCTGCTCCCCCAGGGACTGCAGGGCCCGGCGCAGGGTGACGCGGCTGATGCCCAGCTGTTCGCAGAGATGGCGCTCGGAGGGCAGGCGCTGTCCGGGGGTGAGCGCGCCGGTCGCGATGGCGTGGGCGAGGGCCTGTTCGGCCTGGACGTACGGGGGTTGGGCGCCGTCGGCGGAGACGGGGTGGAAGGTGGGGTCCGGGGGCATACGGGGGTTCCTCGGGGGCTCGGGTTGACCGCGGCGTGCGGACGGGCAGCAGGTCGACCTCGGCGTGCGGGACCTTCGGCCCTGCTTCCGCCTGGTCTGACTTTGGTATACCCGAGAGGGAGGCGAAAGCGAGGGGGGCGCACCGCGCCGCACACCGAGGGCCGCCGGCCCTCCGACCGGAAGGACCCCATGTCCCGCATCCTCGATCTCGACAGCGCCCAGCTCGCGCACCTGCGCGGCCGCGAGCTGACCGCCTCCGTGGCCGCGAGCGAAGGCCGCGCCGTGGTCGCCGAAGTCTGGGCGAACATGACGCTCCTGATGAGCGCCCACGAGACGGGCGGCGTCAGCAATATCGAGGTGGCCGCGGCGTTCGGCGCGGACATCGTGATCATCAACGCCCTGGAGACCGTCTTCGACGGAGACCGCTGGAACCTCGCGGTGCTCGGCGGCTTCGACAGGCTCGCCGACATCGCCGACGCCGTGGGCCGCCCGATCGGCGTGAACCTCGAGCCCGGCACCGTACCGGAGCTGCGCAAGGCCACCGTCGAGAACGCCAAGCGCCTGGTCGACCAGGGCGTGGCCCTGCTGTGCGTGACCGCCAACCCGGCCACCGGCGCGACGCTCGACGACATCGCCCGCACCAGCGAGGAGCTGCGGCGCGGGCTCGGCGACGACGTCGCCATCTGGTCCGGGAAGATGCACATGGCGGGCCGTATCGAGACCCTCGACGCCGGCCGGATGGCCGCCGTGGCGGAGGCCGGCGCCGACGGTGTGCTCGTGCCGCTGCCCGGTACGGTGCCGGGCGTCACGCGCGAGATCGCCGCCGAGGCCGTACGGCGTATCCACGCGGCCGGCGCCGTCGCGATGGGCACGATCGGCACGAGCCAGGAGGGCTCGCACCGCAACCTCGTGCCCCAACTCGCCCTGAACGCCAAGGAGATCGGCGTCGACGCCCACCACATCGGCGACGCTTACGCGGCGGGCTCGATGGACCCGGAGTTCCTCTACGACTACTCCGTCGCCATCCGCGGCCGCCGCCACACGTGGCACCGGATGGGGCGGAACACGCGCAAGCGGGGCTGAGGAGGGCTTGGCTTGGGGGCCGGGGGCCTGGCCTGGGGTCTTGGCCTGGGCGGGGCTGGCCTGGGGTCCTGGCCTGGGCGGGGCTGACCTGGGCGGGGCTGGCCTGGGGTCCTGGCCTGGGCGGGGCTGACCTGGGGGCTGGCCTGGGGCCCGGCCTGGGGGCGGGTCGGTCCGTGCGGGTGGGGCTCGGGGGGTGTAGATCACACAGAACCCGACACCCGGCGAAGGAACGTTCATGACACCCGACCGTCCCCTCCCCCGGACCGAGTTGACGCAGAGGCCGTACCGATGGGCCTGACCGGCGGCGGGCCGCCGTGGCTGCGGCACACGGTCCGGACGCGGCCGGTGCCGGTGGACCGCGCTCTGGTCGTACGGGGAGCGCTGGGCATGCTCGTGCCGCTGGCCGTCGGCCAAGTGGCCGGGCGGCCCGACCTCGGGGCCGCTGCGGCGCTCGGCGCGTACGGTGCGGCCGTCGACGATTCCGCGGCGCCCTGGCGCACCCGCGCGCTGACCCTCGTCCTGCCGCAGCTCGGCGGTGCGGCCGGGCTCGCGCTCGGCCGGCTCACGCACGGTGAGGCATGGGCGCAGATCCTGCTCGTCACCGTGGTCGCGCTGGTCAGCGGTCTGGTCTCGACGATCGGCCGGATCAGCGACATGGCCACGCTGGTGCTGCTGCTCGCCACCGCCATGGGTCTCGGACTGCCCGCCGGGCCGCCGTGGTGGCAGGTGCCGCTGCTGTTCCTGCTCGGCGGGATCCCGCTGATGCTGCTCTCCCTGGGCCACGCCCTGCGCCGCCCCGGCGAGGGCGAACGGCAGGCGGTGGCCGGGGCGTTGCGTGCGGTCGCCGACCTCCTCGACGCCACCGACGGCACCTGGGCCGAGCGCCGCCACGCGGTGACCGAGGCGATGGACGCCGCCTACGACACGGTCCTGGTCCGACGCCTGTCCGCTCCCCGTCCGGGCAGCGCGACGGCACGGCTCACGGGCGTCCTCGACCTTCTGGTGGAGGTCATCGGGGTGGCGCCCGTGGTGCTCGCACCCCGCGCCGGAACCGTCGAAGGGTATGCGCGGGCGCTACGTGAGGTGGCGGACGCGGTCGCCGCGGGCACGCCCACGACCGACGCGCACCTCCCGGTCCGGCCCGACGACGCGGCCGCCCGGGCCCTCCACACGGCGATCGCCCGCCTGGCCACCTCGCCTGCCGAACGGACCAGCGGGCGGGCCGCTGATCAACAAACCGCCGCCACGCCCCGGCGCGTATCACCCCCGCCCGCTCCCCGGCACCGCCTGGCCAGGGCCCTGTCCGGCCGGCTGCACGACGCGGCCGCCCGCCGCTACGCGCTGCGGCTCGCGGTCTGTCTCGGCCTGGCCCAGACCGTCGCCTCCCTCAGCGGACTGCCGCGCTCGGGCTGGCTGGTCCTCACCGTCGCGCTCGTCGTACGCCCCGGGCTCGGCACCGTGCCCGCCCGCCTCGTCCTGCGCGCCGCCGGCACCACTGCGGGCGTGCTGCTCGGCCTGGCCGCCATGGCCGTGTTCCCGGCCGGCTGGTGGCGGATCGCGGTCACCGTCGTCCTGACCGGCCTGCTCCAGGCGTACGCCCGCCGCAACTACGCCCTGCAGACCCTCTTCCTCACCCCGGTGATGCTGCTGCTCGCCGACCCCCTCGGCCAGGCCGGCTCCGCGGTGCCGGAGGCCCGCCTGCTCGACACCCTGATCGGCTGCGGCATCGCCTTCGTGTGCGGTTACCTCCTGTGGCCCGAGGACACCCGGTCCCGCCTCCCCCACCGGCTCGCGACGGCCCACGACACCATCGCCGCGTACGCCGACCGGCTGCCCGCCCACGTCGACGACTCGGCGGCCCTGCACACCCTGCGCCGCCGCGTCCACGCCGAACTGGCCGCCGTACGCACCGAACTGGCCCGCCTGCGGACGGACCCGCGCCACCGCACAACCCTGGACGACTGGCACGACGACCTCACGTACGCGGAAACGGCGATGACCCGCCTCACCACCCACGCGGCGGCCGGCCACCCCCGCACCTCGGAGCTCGGCGACCTCGCCGAGGACCTCCGGCGACGGGCGGCGCGGCTGCGCAAGGATTCCTGAGCGGCCGGCCTCCGCCCTCGGCCAGTGCCGCGTCAGGCAACGTTTGCCCGTCAAGGAGCGGCGTCCGGTGCGTGCTCTCGGCGTACCGGCCGGAAGTCCTCGTACTGGACGTACTGGGGCTTCCGGCCGGTGCGTCGAGAGTGCGTGCCGGGCGTCGTGACGGGGCGAACGTTGCCGGACGCGGCACTAGCTGCCCCCCTCCAGGAGCTCCAACTCCTCGTCGGTGAACTTCGCCGTGCAGGCGTCCTCGGTGGCCGTGACCGTGGCCACCCTCAGGGCTCCCAGATCATGGTGTCGCGCGAACAGGGTCCAGCCCCGCTTCTTGTACACAGCCATCGCCGTGGAGCCGTCCTCTCCGAGAGGTACCTCCTCGAACGGCCGCTTCTCCCGCCAGCCCCGCTCCGCCAGGTCACCGGCCATGACCTTGAGCTTCCTGTCCATCCGGCCGTCTTCCGCCGTGTCGGCCGAAGCGGCACCGGCCGACCACGACCAGGCGACAGTGCAGGCGGCCATCCGCTCGGCCACCTCCTGACGCCTGCCGTCGTCGCCCTTGGTGCTCCATTCGCCGGCCTTCCCTGTTCCGACGCTCTCGGGAAGCCCGGCGGCCGCCACCGCGGCATCGAGCTCGGCCTGCACCGCCACCTTGCCGAAGTCCCGCACAGCCGACGGCGAAGCCGCCGCCCTGTCCGCTCCGGAACCGGCCCCGTCACCGGCCCTGTCACCGACCCCGGACCCGCACCCGGTCACCAGCACGCCGCCCACCGCGACAGCCGCCACCACAGCTGCTCTTCTCACCATCGACCCCACCCCACTCGATTCGACGCGGCCGTCCACCGGCCAAGAGGTGTGGCATCGCGCTGCGGGAGGTGAGCGTAGATCACCGCCCCCGCCCTCCGAGCCGAACCCGGCCCCCCACTCCCGCAACCCGCATCCGCTACCCTGTCCTGAGCTGTCCTTGAGGACGGCTCGGACCTTACGGATCACCGCGAGGTCTCGCCTCCGTAGCTCAGGGGATAGAGCACAGCTCTCCTAAAGCTGGTGTCGCAGGTTCGAATCCTGCCGGGGGCACGGACAGAAGGGCCAGGCCAGGGACTTGCTCCCCGGTGCTGGCCCTTCTTCGTCAAACGCCGCCTCGGGCAGAGCCGTCCGCCGGGTCGGAGGACGGGTGTCCTGCGAGCCCCGGCTGCGCCGCAACCCTGTTCAGGCAGGGGGCGTCATGTCGAGGACCTCGTAGATCCCGGCCGTGCCGCCGTTGGCGAGGTGCGGGTGTCCGGTGAGGAGCTTGTCGACCGCGTCCGTGTCCTCGGCCTCAGCCTCAGCCTCGATGATCGCGTGGCCCGCGACGCGTCGCCGGACGCCTCAGGCCTGGGCCGCCCTCCGCGCCCTGAAAGCCGCCGCCTTGACGCGGCTTCGGCAGGCCGGGGAGCAGAAGTGGCGGACCGCGTTGCGGGAGGCGTCGACGTAGACGCGGTCGCATTGCGGGGCCGTGCAGACGCCGAGGCGGCCGGCGAGGTCGGAGCCGATGGCCAGGGCGAGGGCCGTGGCGCAGCCGGCGGTCCAGCCCACGGCGAGGCTGTCCTCGAAGCCGTGGAAGTGGACCTGCCAGGGCTCGCCGTCGACGCGGTCGAGCTGGGGCCGCGCGCCCGCGGTGCCCAGCAGGCCGTTCACCAGGTGGGCCGCCCGGTCGATGTCGTCGGCGGCGACGGCCTCGAAGACCGCTCGCATCTCCTGTGCCGCGCGCGCGAGGTAGGCGGCGTGCGCCGGGGCGATCGCGGCGGGGCGCTGTGCCGCGAGCGGCAGCGCCTCGTGCACCGCCTGCGGGAGTCGGTCTCCGCGCGGCGCGGTGTAGGGGCGGCCCTGCCGAGTGCCGTCGGTCAGCGCGTTCACGAGGGAGACGGCTGCGTCGAGCAGCGTTGCTACGTGACCATCGAACATCACTTGACCGGTCACTCCTTGGGCCTCTAGCGTCCACGTGTGCAACCGACGATAGCCCTTTCGTCGGTCACGGCCGAGGGGGGTTCGTGTTCTCTGCGCAGGACGGCACGCAGGACGGTGTGCAGGACGGCACGCAGGACGGCGTGCAGGACAGAGCTCAAGGCAGAGCGCAAGGCAGGAAACGGCTGCCACGCACGGTCCGGCTGCTGGTCGTGGCGCGGGCGGTCAATCGGCTCGGTGCGTTCTCGCTGCCGTTCCTCACCGTGCTGCTCACCACCGGCTTCGGCGCCGCCCCGGCCGCCGCCGGGTACGTCGGCGCCGCCTTCGGGCTCGCGACGATCCCCTCGCGGCTGCTCGGCGGGCGCCTGGCCGACCGCATCGGCCGGCGCCGCACGATCGTGGTCGGGCTCGCCGGGTGCGCGCTGGCGCAACTGGGCATCGCCGCGTCCGACAGCCTGGCGAGCGCGGCCTGTTGCGCGGTGCTGATGGGGCTGGCCTTCGAGATCTACGAGCCGCCGAGTCAGGCGATGATCGCGGATGCGGTGGGGCCCGATGAACAGGTGCGCGCCTACAGCCTGTTGAACGCCGCCCTGGCCGCAGCCGGCATGGGCGCGGGCCTGCTGGCGTCCGCCCTCGGGCGCTGGGATCTGCGCTGGCTGTTCGTGGCCGACGCGCTCACCTGCCTGCTCTGCGCCCTGACCGTGCAGCTGGTCCTGCCCCCGGACCACCGCACGGCGGCTGCGGACACCCGGCCGGCCGCCGCGGTCGCCCCGTGGCGCGACCGCTCCCTGCTCGTGATGCTCGCGGCAGGGACGCTCTTCGCGGTGGTCTGCCTCCAGATCATGGTCGCGCTGCCGCTGTCCCTGGAGCTCACCGGACTGCAACCGGCCGACGCCGGGCTGCTGTTCACCGCATCCGCCCTCACGATCGCCGCCGGCCAGCCGCTGCTGCGTCTCGACCGGCTCGCCACGCTCCCCACCCCGTCCGCGTTCCTCTGCGGCTATCTCCTGATGGCCCTGGGGCTCGCCGGATACGCGTGTGCCGGCAGCCTGGCCGGCTACCTCGCGGCCACCGTCGTATGGAGTCTGGGCGATCTGCTCCTGGTCGGCCGCGCGTACGCCTTCGTCGCGGCTCTCGCTCCCGCCGGGGGCAAGGGCCGGTACTTGGCGGTCTACGGAACGAGCTGGGGCATCGGGGCGATCGCCGCCCCGCTCGCCGGGACACAACTGATCGCGCACACCGGCACGTTCGGGCTGTGGAGCACGATGTGCTGTGCGTGCCTGACGCTCGCGGCGCTCCATCCCGCGTGGATGCGCGCTGCAGGACGCCGCGTCCCGGACGCGGCACACCCTCAGGACGAAGCCGTACGCACCGGCCCGCGCACCTGAAAGGCAATCGGTCTCAACGCTGTTGGGGCTTGCGCGCGAGGAAGGTGGCGTAGGTCCGCTCGGACCCTTCGGCCGGTTCTTCCACCAGACGTGCGGTGAGGACGAGGCCCGCCTGCCGCAGCAGCCCGGCGAGCTGCTCCGGCGGCAGCAGGTAGGACTCCCAGGAGACCGGATGGCCGCCGTACGCCTGTGTGGGGCGCAGGTGTTGGCCGGTCCCCACATGGCCGGACAGCATCAGGCAGGCGCCGGGGGCGAGGGTGCGGTGGAACTCCGCGAACACCGTCGGCAGCAGCTCCGGTGGCGTGTGGTGGGTGGAGTAGAACGCGAGGATGCCGCCGAGTTCGCCGTCCGCGAGGGGCAGCGACGTCATGGAGCCGACATCGAAGCGAAGCTCGGGGTAGGCACTCCGGGCCAGCGCGACCATCGCCGGCGAGAGGTCGATACCGAAGGCAGGCACCCGGCGTTCGGCGAGGTACGCGGTCACCTTGCCGGGCCCGCATCCCACGTCGGCGACGGGTCCGAGGCCGTCGGTCCGCACCGTCTCCGCGAAGACGTTCAGCATCCCCCGCGTCAGCGGGTCCAGCTCCTGCGGGGGCTTGACCTGCTCGAAGTAGCTTGCGGCGACGGTGTCGTACGAGTCGCGGACCGCGGTGAGATACGAGAGATCGGCCATGGCGGCGACCCTAGCCAAGGCGCTGCGCCCGCACCGGCGCGGTCAGTCCGGTGCCGCGTCCCGCGTGCGCGGCCCCGCACCCCCCGCGCCCCGCGCACGCGACCCCCCGCCGCCCGCATTCAACCGCGCCGCCTGCCGCGTCAGATGAGTGCGTTCCGCCAGGTTGGACGCCTTGGCTGCGGCCTCCGTGTACAGGCGGGCCGCCGTCGTCGGGTCGCCCGCGCGTTCGTGGAGGTAGGCCGTCGCCGCCGTGTGGCGGGGCAGGGTGGGGTCCACGGTGGCGAGGGCGGCGAGGCCCGCCTGCGGGCCGTCGGCCTCGCCGAGGGCGACGGCCCGGTTGAGGCGGACGACGGGGTTGTCGGTGAGGCGGACGAGCTCGTCGTACCACTCCACGATCTGCACCCAGTCCGTCTCCTCGGCGGCGGGCGCGTCCGCGTGCAGGGCGGCGATCGCTGCCTGCGCCTGGAACTCGCCAAGACGGTCGCGGGCCAGCGCCGCCTGCAGGATGGCCACGCCCTCGGCGATCAGACGGGTGTCCCAGCGGCCCCGGTCCTGTTCTGCCAGCGGTACGAGGCCGCCGTCGGGTGCCGTACGGGCGGCGCGGCGCGCGTGGTGGAGCAGCATCAGGGCGAACAGGCCCGCGACCTCGGGATGGTCGATCACGGTGGCGAGTTGGCGGGTGAGGCGGATCGCTTCGGCCGCGAGGTCGACGTCGCCGGAGTAGCCCTCGTTGAAGACGAGGTAGAGGACGCGCAGGACGGTGGAGACATCGCCGGGCTGCTCGAAGCGGACGCCGGAGACGGTGCGTTTGGCCCGGCTGATGCTCCCCCACTGCCTTAAGGGCGTGGGAGGTACCCCCTGGGCCATGGTCGCCTCGGGCACGAGATAGGCCTCGGCGATCTGGCGCGTGGTGAGCCCGCCGACCGCGCGCAGCGTGAGCGCGACCGCGGACGAAGGCGTCAGGGACGGGTGCGCGCACAGGAAGTAGAGCTGGAGGGTGTCGTCCACCGCGGGCGCGGGCCCGGGCGCCGGCTCCTCCTCGACGCGGTCCTCGCGCCGGCGCCGTGCCGCGTCCGCCCGGGTCGCGTCGAGGAACTTGCGCCAGGCCACGGTGACCAGCCAGCCCTTCGCGTCGCGCGGAGGGTCGGCCGGCCACACCCGGACGGCCTCGACGAGCGCGTCCTGCACGGCGTCCTCGGCCGCCGCGAAATCGGCTCCTCGGCGGACGAGGACGGCGAGCACACCCGGGGTGAGGTCCCTCAGGAGCAGTTCGTCCACCGCACGCTCACTCCGGGAAGGAGCTCGCTCACTCCCTGACGGCACGCGCTCACTCCGTAATGGTCGGCCGCACGCCGTAGAACGGGCGCAGCTCCAGCCACTCGTGGATCGGCTTCCCGCCCGCGCCCGGGGCGGCCGACAGCTCTCCGGCCAGCTCCACGGCGCGCTCGTAGCTGTCCACGTCGATCACCATCCAGCCCGCGATGAGGTCCTTGGTCTCGGCGAACGGGCCGTCGGTGACGGGCGGCCGGCCCTCGCCGTCGTACCGGACCCAGGTCCCCTCCTCGGCGAGCGCCTGACCGTCGACGAACTCGCCGGTCTTCTCCAGACGGGCCGCGAAATCGGTCATGAACTGCAGGTGCGCCGAGATCTCCTCGGGCGTCCACTGGTCCATCGGTACGTCGTTCACCGCTGCCGGGGCGCCGCGGTAGTGCTTGAGAAGCAGGTACTTGGCCATGGTGTCTCTCCTCACCGGTACGACCCATTGTGGTCGCGTTCGCACCGGGGACGGAGCCGGGCGCGGGATCTCGACATCGCCGCGGGAAGTTTTTCCGCCGCACGTGTACGAGGGGTGTCCCGGCAACCGGGACACCCCTCTCCCCTCCTCGTACACGGCAGGATCCGTCAGGCCTCGTACGAGGCCTGATCCGCTAGGTCTTCTTGCGCCCCGTCATCGTCCGCTGGATCAGGATGAACGCGCACAGGAGCACACCCGTCGCGATCTTCGTCCACCACGAGCTGAGCGTGCCCTCGAAGGTGATCAGGCTCTTGATCAGGCCGAGGACCAGGACGCCGAAGAGGGTGCCGACGACATAGCCCGAGCCGCCGGTCAGGAGGGTGCCGCCGATGACCACCGCGGCGATGGCGTCGAGCTCCATGCCGACGGCGTGCAGCGGGTCCCCGGACTGGATGTAGAGCATGAAGAGCAGGCCCGCCAGGGCCGAGCAGAAGCCGCTCACCGTATAGACGGCGATCTTCGTGCCGCCCATCGGGAGGCCCATGAGCAGGGCGGACTGCTCGTTGCCGCCGATCGCGTACACGCGGCGTCCGAAGCGGGTGTGGTGCAGGACGTAGTACGCGACGGCGAGTACGGCGAGCGCCACCAGGGCGCCGATCGACAACTCGCCGAGCCCGAGCGGCACCCGGGTCTGGGCCAGGGTGTCCACCGAGGGGTCGCTGACGGAGATGGACTCCTTGCTGATGACCAGGCACAGGCCGCGGAAGAGGAAGAGTCCGGCGAGGGTGACGATGAAGGGCTGGATCTCGAAGTTGTGGATCACATAGCCCATCAGGAAGCCGCCGAACGCGCCCACGCCGAGTGCGATGGGGACCACCAGGACCAGCGGCAGACCCTGCCGTTCCACCAGCCAGGCCGTGAACATCGTGGTGAAGCCGATCACCGAGCCCACGGACAGGTCGATGCCGCCGGACAGGATGACGAAGGTGGCGCCGATGGCGGCGACCAGGAGGTAGCCGTTGTCGATGAACAGGTTGAGGAACACCTGGGGTTCGCCGAACCCGTAGTTGGTGTAGCGGCTGAGGCCGCCCCCGTACATGGCGAGGAACAGAGCGGCCGTGACGAGGACCGGCAGCCGGGGGTCGGCGAGCAGGCGGGTGGTGCGCGATGCGGTGCCGTTCGCGGCGGCCTTGGGCTTCTGGGCGGTCGCCGTCATCGGGACACCTCCGTCTTCGGCGCGGGCTCGACCGGCGCCACGGGCTGGGCGGGGACGGTGACCTTGCGGCGGGTTTTCCTGCCGAAGACCTTCTCCCGGAACTTCGGGGACTGCAGCAGGCATACGGCGATGACGACGGCGGCCTTGAAGACCAGGTTGGTCTGGGTGGGCACGCCGATCGTGTAGATCGTGGTGGTCAGGGTCTGGATGACGAGGGCGCCGAGCACCGTGCCGCCGATGGAGAACCGGCCGCCGGTCAGCGCGGTGCCGCCGATCACCACGGCGAGGATCGCGTCGAGTTCGATCCACAGACCGGCGTTGTTGCCGTCCGCGGCCGAGGTGTTGGAGCTGATCATGAGCCCCGCGATACCGGCGCACAGCGCGCAGAACACGTACACCATGATCTTGATACGGGCGGACCTGATGCCGACGAGCCGGCTGGCCTCGGCATTGCCGCCGACCGACTCGACGAGCAGTCCGAGCGCGGTGCGGCGGGTGAGCAGCATGGTGGCGGCGACGACCACGGCCACCACGAAGATGGAGAACGGCAGGGTCAGCCAGTAGCCGCCGCCGATCAGCTTGTACGGCTCGCTGTTGATGGTGATGATCTGGCCGTCGGTGATCAGCTGGGCGACACCGCGGCCCGCGACCATGATGATCAGGGTCGCGATGATGGGCTGGATGCCCATCCGGGCGACGAGGAAGCCGTTCCACAGACCGCAGACGACGGCTGCCACGAGCCCGATGCCCATGGCGAGGAACACCGCGGACAGCGCGCTCTGGTCGGCCTGGTCGCTGATGTACGAACAGGTCAGGGCGCCGGTGATGGCGACGACCGCGCCGACGGAGAGGTCGATGCCGCCGGTGGCGATGACGAGGGTCATGCCGACCGCCACGAGGATGAGCGGCGAGCCGAACAGGACGATCGAGACGAGACTGCCGTACAGGTGGCCGTCCGTCATCTTGACCGAGAAGAAGTCGGGCGTGAAGGGGACGTTGACGAGCAGCAGGCCGATCAGGACCGCCACCGGCCAGAAGAGATGGTGCCGCGTCAGCGCTCGCAGGCGGGACGTGGTGGTCACTGGTGTTCTCCGCTCGCGATGGTCTCGAGGATCCGGCTCGTGGTGATCTCCGGGCCGTTGGCCAGGCGCGCCACGAGCTTGCGGTCGCGCAGCACCCCGATGGTGTGGCTGAGCCGGAGCACCTCTTCCAGCTCGGCCGCGATGTAGAGGACGGACATGCCGTCCTCGGAGAGGGAGACCACCAGTCTCTGGATCTCCGTCTTGGCGCCGATGTCGATGCCGCGGGTGGGCTCGTCGAGGATCAGGAGCTGCGGGCTGGTGATCAGCCAGCGGGCGAGCAGCACCTTCTGCTGGTTGCCGCCGCTGAGCTGGCCGACGCGGGCCTCGGGGTTGGCCGGGCGGATGTCGAGCGCCTTGATGTACTTGGCGACGAGTTCATCGCGCTGGGAGGCGGGGATGGGGCGGGTCCAGCCGCGGGCCGCCTGGAGCGCGAGGATGATGTTCTCGCGCACCGTCAGATCGGGGACGAGGCCCTCGGTCCTGCGGTTCTCCGAGCAGAACGCGACGCCCGCGCCGATCGCGTCGTTCGGCGCGCTCATCGAGACCTGTTTGCCGCCGATGGTCACCTTGCCGGTGTCGGGGTGGTCGGCACCGAAGAGCAGCCGGGCCAGCTCGGTGCGTCCGGAGCCCAACAGGCCTGCCAGGCCCAGGACTTCGCCCTTCTTGATCTCCAGGTCGAACGGGGAGATCTTGCCGCTGCGCCCGAGCCCCTCGGCCTTGACCAGGGTCTCGCCCACGTCCGAGTGCAGCTGGTGCTCGTGCAGCTCCTCCAGCTGGTCGAGCGCCTTGCCGATCATCAGCTCGATCAGGCCGACCTGGTCGAGGTCGCGGACCAGGTGCTCGCCGACCAGGGTGCCGTTGCGCAGGACGGTCATGCGGTCGCAGATCTCGTAGATCTGGTCGAGGAAGTGCGAGACGAAGAGGATCGCCACTCCGTCGTCCCTCAACTGCCGCATGAGCCGGAAGAGTTCGAGCACCTCGTCGCGGTCGAGGCTGGAGGTGGGCTCGTCCAGGACGAGCACCTTGGTGGCCGTACCGGACCCCGGGGCCTGGCCCGCCCCGGAGCCCGGCGTCTCACGGTCGCCGGTGCCCACCGACCGTACGATCGCCACGAGTTGCTGCACGGCCAGCGGATACGAGGACAGCGGCGCGGCCACGTCGATGTCGAGCCCGAGCCGGTCGACCAGCTCCGCCGCCTCCTTGCGCATCCGCTTCCACTGGATGCGGCCGCCGCGGGTGGGCTCGCGGCCGATGAAGATGTTCTCCGCCACCGACAGGTTCGGGCAGAGGTTCACCTCCTGGTAGACCGTGCTGATCCCGGCCTGCTGCGCCTGCAGCGGGCTGGTGAACTCCACGGACTCGCCGTCGAGCGTGATGGTGCCGCCGTCCAGCGAGTGGACCCCCGTGAGCACCTTGATCAGCGTGGACTTGCCCGCACCGTTCTCCCCGATCAGGGCGTGTATCTCGCCCGGGAAGAGCCGGAAGTCGACGCCCGACAGAGCCCGTACCCCCGGAAATTCCTTCACTACGCCCGTCATCTGCAGGACGGGCCGCGGCTCTGCCATGGCAGCGCTCCTTGCTCCTCGTGCGGCCGGTCAGTACTTGCGCGTGGGCAGCGCGTCCTTGGCCTGGTCCTGCAGGAAGTCGCTCTCCTCGGTCTTGATCCAGCGCTCGACCTTCTCGCCGTCCTTGACCTTCTTCACGACGTCCATGAGCTGGGGGCCGAGCAGCGGGTTGCACTCGACGATGGCGTTGATCTTGCCCTCGGACATGGCGATGAAGCCGTCCTTCACGCCGTCGACCGTGACGATGAGGATGTCCTTGCCGGGCTTCTTGCCGGCCGCCTCGATGGCCTGGATGGCGCCGATGCCCATGTCGTCGTTGTGCGCGTACAGGACGTTGATGTCCGGGTTCGACTGCAGGAACGCGGCCATGACCTGCTTGCCGCCGGCGCGCGTGAAGTCGCCGGTCTGGCTGACGACGATCTTCCAGTCGTCCTTGTGGTCCGCGTCCATGATCTCCTTGAAGCCCTTGGCGCGCTCGATCGCGGGGGCGGCACCGGTGGTGCCCTCCAACTGGGCGATCTTCACGGGGCCCTTGTGGCCGGCCTTCTCCAGGACCTTCTCCAGGATCTTCGCGGCCCGGCGGCCCTCGTCCGTGAAGTCGGATCCCACCAGGGTCACGAAGAGCGAGTCGTCCGAGGTCTCCACGGAGCGGTCGGTCAGGACGACCGGGATCTTCGCGGCCTTGGCCTCCTTGAGCACCGCGTCCCAGCCCGTGACGACCACCGGCGAGAAGGCGATGACGTCGACCTTCTGCGCGATGTAGTTGCGGATCGCGGAGATCTGGTTCTCCTGCTTCTGCTGGGCGTCGGAGAACTTGAGGGTGTAACCCGCCTCCTTGGCGGCCGACTTGACCGACTCGCTGTTGGCGGTGCGCCACCCGCTCTCCGAACCCACCTGGGAGAAGCCGAGCGTGAGCGCCTTGCCCCCGCCGCCGGTGGAGCCGGAGGGCTTGCCGTCCTCCTTGGCGCAGGCCGCGAGCCCGGCCGCGGCCGCCGCACCTACCGCCGCGGTGAGGAAGTTACGCCTGGTGAGCATGCTGGATCTCCTTCGTAGCGGTGCTGTTCGGGGACGTGCGGTGATGTTCTGAGGCTCGGGCATTGTTCGAAATCTCGAACATGAGAGGGCGTTCAGGGGTGGAACTCGGTGAGTTGGATCAAGAAGGGGGGTGCGGCTGCGAGAGGTCATAGTGAGCTCTCACCGCTCCCTCCGGTCAAGAGGTCGCGCACGAAGCCGGACATCACGTTTACGTAACGCGCGCGGGCTCAGGGCGTCCTGCCTGGCCCGTCGCGAAACGGAGTCACCGCATCCGGGGATCCTCGGTCGGGTCCGCGTACATCGCGGGGCAGCCGGCGGTGACCGCTTGCGGACGCAACTCGTAATGCCAGGGCTCGTTGCGGTAGATCTGGCACAGCCCGTACGCGGCACCGTGGCGCGAAAGCCACGTCTGGGCGGCGCTGGGCCCTAGGTCGATCGCCTCGCCCGAGACATGCGGGGAGTTCTGTGCGGTGGCCACCCAGCGGGCGGCCTCCTCCTCGGAGCCGTACTGTGCGACCGCCTTGCGCAGGAGCTCCTCCTGGTAGTCCGCCGAGCGCCAGCCGCTGTTCACGGTGAACGTCAGCCGGGCGTCCGAGGCCGCGCGCTGCAGGGCCGTGAGCAGTGCGGGGTCGAGGTTCGCCACGGCCGCGATGTGCTCGTCGAAGACGGTCACGCCGTCGGGCACGCGGCCGTCCTGCTCGCCGAGCGGGCGGTGGTCGGCGCGTTTGCCGGGCGGGGCGGGCGGCTTCGAGGCGGACGGCTCGGAAGCGGACGGCTCGGGGGCGGCCGAGGTGGCCGAGGCGCTCGGGGTCGGCGAGACCTGGGTGAACGACGAGGAGGTCGGTGACGACTGGCAGCCCGCGAGGCCGGTCAGCGTCGCACCTGCGATCACGGCCGCGACGGCGGCGCGCAGGGCCGGGCGGCGCCGTGCGGGACGAGGCGCGGAGTGGGGAGCGGGAACTGCGGATATGTCGCTGTGGTTCATACGCCGCAGTCAAGAAGGAAGGGTGTTGCCGTCCCGTATGCGGTTTTCGATATGCCGACGATATGTCCCGGCTCGTAGCCTCGGAGCATGCGAGTGCTGATCGTGGAGGACGAGCCCTACATGGCGGAGGCCATCCGCGATGGTTTGCGTCTGGAAGCGATCGCGGCGGACATCGCCGGGGACGGTGACACCGCTCTGGAGCTCCTGAGCATCAATACGTATGACATCGCTGTCCTCGACCGTGACATCCCCGGTCCCAGCGGTGACGAGGTGGCCAGGAGCATCGTGGCCTCCGACAGCGGGATGCCGATCCTCATGCTGACGGCCGCCGACCGGCTCGACGACAAGACCAGCGGGTTCGAGCTCGGCGCCGACGACTATCTGACCAAGCCCTTCGAGCTGCAGGAACTCGTGCTCAGGCTGCGGGCCCTCGACCGCAGGCGCGCGCACAGCCGACCGCCCGTACGGGAGATCGCCGGGCTGCGGCTCGATCCGTTCCGCCGGGAGGTCTTCCGCGACGGGCACTATGTGGCGCTCACCAGAAAGCAGTTCGCGGTCCTTGAGGTGCTCGTGGGAGCCGAGGGCGGAGTGGTCAGCGCCGAGGAGCTCCTGGAGCGGGCCTGGGACGAGAACGCGGACCCGTTCACCAATGCCGTACGGATCACGGTGTCGGCGCTGCGCAAGCGGCTCGGGGAGCCGTGGGTCATCGCCACGGTGCCGGGCGTCGGCTACCGGATCGACACAGCCCCTGGAGGGGAGCGTGCCTAGGCAGCCCGGCTGGAGCGTCCGGCTCAAACTCACCCTCAGCTACGCCGGGTTCCTCGTGCTCGCCGGCGCCTTGCTGCTCGCCGCCATCGGGTGGTTCCTCCTGGAAGAGGGGTGGTTGCAGACCAACGAATCGGGCCGGTGGCGGATGACTCCGGGCACCACCTTCATCCGCGGCTTCGCACCGCTGGCCGCCCTGGTCATGCTGTTCCTGCTGGTGTTCGGCCTCGTCGGGGGATGGATCCTCGCCGGCCGGATGCTCGCCCCCCTCACCCGGATCACGGACGCCGCGCGCATGGCCACGCACGGATCGCTCTCCCACCGGATCCGGCTGCCCGGCCGTGACGACGAGTTCCGCGAACTCGCCGACGCCTTCGACACGATGCTCGCGCGGCTCGAGGCGCACGTCGCCGAGCAGCGGCGCTTCGCGGCCAACGCCTCGCACGAGCTGCGCACACCGCTGGCGATCTCCAAGTCGCTCCTTGACGTGGCCCGTGCCGACCCGGCCCGCGACATCGACGAGCTGCTCGACCGGCTCAGCACCGTCAACACCCGGGCGATCGACCTGGCCGAGGCGCTGCTCCTGATGAGCCGCGCCGAGCAGCGGACCTTCACGCCGGAGGAGGTCGACCTGTCCCTCATGGCCGAGGAGGCGTGCGAGACCCTGCTGCCCCTCGCCGAGAAGCGGGGCGTGACGGTGGAAACAAGCGGCGAGATCACGCGCACGACCGGTTCACCGGCGCTGCTCGGGCAGTTGGTGGTGAACCTCGTGCACAACGCGATCGCCCACAACCTCCCGGACGGGGGCTCCGTGTGGATCACCACGACGGCGCGCCCGCACGCCGCGGAGCTCACCGTCGAGAACACCGGTGAGCTGCTCTCCCCCGAGCTGGTCGCCACCCTCACCGAGCCGTTCCAGCGCGGCACCGAACGCGTCCACGGCGACCACGCCGGGGTCGGCCTCGGTCTGGCCATCGTGGAACGGATCGTCCAGGTGCACGACGGCACCCTCACCCTCAGGCCGCGCGCCGAAGGCGGCCTTCACATCCGCGTACAACTGCCCGCGGTGCACGCGCAGGGGCAGTGGCAGGCGCAGTCGCCGGCGCAGCCGGGCAAGCAGTGGCCTGCAGTCCAGAAAGACGATCAGTGAGTGAAGCAAGCAGTGAGTGACACGATCAAGGGAGTCGCGCAGGCGCGGGAGTTGGGCGTCCCGGAGGCACAGGAGTTGGGCGAACCGGAGGCGCATGAGCGGGGCAGGGACCGGGCCGAAGCGGGCACGGACAAGGCCCCGGACACGGAGCGCCGGCCGGGTCCGTGGCGGCGCGGTCTCGTGCTCGCCGTGTGCGCGCTGCTGCTCGGCCTGCTCCTGCTGCTGCACGACCACCTCACGGACCGAGCGGGGCTCGGCAGCCTCGTCGAGACGTTCCTGCCGTGGTGCGGCCTGTTCGTGCCGGTGCTGCTCGCCGCCGCGCTGTGGCGCCGTTCCGCCTCCGCGGTGGTCGCGCTGCTCCTGCCGGCCTTCGCGTGGGTGAGTCTCTTCGGCGGGCTGCTCCTGGACAAGTCCGAGGCGGGCGGCGATCTCACCGTGGTCACCCACAACGTCGCCGCCGAGAACACCGACCCGGCCGGCACCGCGCGACAGCTGGCGCGCTCGGGCGCCGACTTGCTGGCTCTGGAGGAACTGTCCGACGAGGCCAGGGGCACGTACGAGAAGGAGCTGGCGCAGGCCTACCCGCACCACACCGTGCAGGGCACGGTCGGCCTGTGGAGCAAGCTGCCGCTCTCGGACACCCGGCCGGTCGACGTGCTGCGCGGCAACGTCGGACCGGCGGCGCAGAAGCGGCAGCGGGAACACCCCGAGCAGGTGCCCGTCGATCCGCCCCGCGCGCTGCGCACCACGGTGGCCACGAAGAAGGGCCCGCTCGCGGTGTACGTGGCACACCTGGGCTCCGTACGGGTCATGCCGCGCGGCGGTTTCTGGACCCAGTCCCGCGACGCCGGGGCGACGAAGCTCGCGCAGGCCGTCGCCGACGAGCAGCTCGAACGCGTCGTGGTGCTCGGCGATCTGAACGGCACCACGGACGACCGCGCCCTGTCCGGCCTCACCTCCCGGCTCACCTCGGCCCAGGCGGACGCGGGCGACGGCTTCGGCTTCAGCTGGCCGGCCGCGTTCCCGATGGCCCGTATCGACCAGATCCTGGTCAGGGGCCTCGACCCGAAGAGCGCCTGGGTCCTCCCGGAAACGGGGAGTGACCACCTTCCGGTCGGAGCCCGCCTGAGCTGGTGAGGCCCCCTCACTCACTCCGGGAGCCCCTCAGTCCAGGAACCCCCTCAGTCCAGGAGCCCCTCAGTCCGGGAGCCCCGCACCTCCCGCCGCAGCTCATACCCCACCCCCGCCAGCCACAGCCGCCCCGCCAAATCCGCGTGGCAGCCGTCCCGTTCGGGCTGGCCGCGCAAGAGGGCTACGGCGGGGGCGGTGAGGCGGAGGGTGCGGGAGGTCAGGGAGGGGCCGGCGGGGCGCACGGTGACGCCCGGGAGGGCCGTCAGGTGGGTGGCCCAGGAGCGGGGGACCTTCACCGTGTAGGTGGTGTCCGTGCCCGTGGACTGTTCCAGGGCGTAGAGGACATCGCCGTAGCGGGCGTGGGCGAGGGCCGAGCGCAGGGCCGACTCCGGGCTCCACAGGCCGGAGTCCACCTGGTCGCAGGCGAAGATGCGGCCGGGGCGTGAGCGCGCGTACGCGAACCAGGTGCCCGCACGGGAGGGCAGCGCGTAGCCGATCGGGTAGCCGCCCGGGAGGCCGTCGCGTACGCAGAGGTAGATGGCGCCCGTCGCGTCGCCTTCGTCCTGGGTGAGGAAGAGGCCGCGAGCGGACAGGAGGTCCGTCAAAGAGGTGCCGTCCGTGATCGTCAACTGGCTGCTTCCTTCCGGGAGTCGGGGCGCGATGCGCGGCGGCCGCGTCCCCCGGTGCGGCCGCCGCGCTTGCATACCGTCGCGGAAGGCGTTGCAATGCCGATGAAATTCCGATGATGCGCGCGGGGACGGGAGGGGCGGCGGGTGAGTCTGCGGCTGGCCGTGCTCGGGCCCGTGCGGGTCACGCGCGGCGGTACGCCGGTGCCCCTCGGGCCCGCGCGGCAGCAGGCCGTTCTCGTGGCGCTCGCGCTGCGGGCTGGTCAGGTCGTCCCGCGGGAGCAGCTCCTCGACGGGGTGTGGGGCGAGCGACCACCACCGACCGGGGTCAAGGTGCTGCCGAGCTATGTGTACGGGCTGCGCAAGCGGCTGGATCCGCCCGGGACCGGTCCGGAGGATTCGGTCATCCGAGGCGAGGCGGGCGGATACCGGCTGCATGACGGTCACATCGCCTTCGACAGCGCTGAGTTGGAAGCACATTTCGGTGCCGCCCGGGCGGCCGCGGCGCCCGCCGACGCCCTCGCGCACCTGGACCGCGCGCTCGCCCTCGTCCGCGGCGATCCGCTCGCCGGGGTGCCGGGCCCCTTCGCCGAGGCCGAGCGTGCGCGGCTGCGGCTGCGGATCCGTGCCGTACGGCTACAGCGGCTCGAAAGTCTCCTGGACATACGGAAGTTCGCGGAGGTCGTGGACGAGCTGGCGGGTCTCGCGGCCGACCCCTGCGACGAGCAGCTCGCCGCCCTGCGCATCCGCGCCCTGCACGGCGACGGGCGGCAGGCCGAGGCCTTGCAGGTGTACGAGGAGCTGCGGGGGCGGCTGCGCGAGGAGCTCGGCGTCGATCCGGGTGCCGAACCGCGCCGGGCGCATCTGGCGGTGCTGCGGCAGACAGGCCCAGGGCCGAGACCGGGCCCCGACCCGCAGCACGCACCCACCGCAGCCCTCGCCCCACGCCCCGTCAACACCCTCCCCGGTGACTCAGGGCATCTCGTCGGCCGTGACGCCGAACTCGCCGAGCTCATCGCCCCGTTCACGCCGGGCGCCGTCACGGTGACCACCGTCCACGGGCCCGCCGGGGTCGGCAAGAGCGCCCTGGTGGTGCGGGCCGCGCGGGAGCTGAGCGCCCAGTACCCCGACGGCTGCCTGTTCGTGGATCTGCGCGGGCACAGCACCCAGCGCCGCCAGACCCCCGAACAGGCGCTGCAGCGACTGCTCAGGTCGCTGGGCGCGTCCAAGGGGGAACTCCCCAGTGATCTGCAGGAGTTGACCGAGGCCTGGCGCGCCGCGACCAGTGCGCTGCGGCTGCTCCTCGTCCTCGATGACGCGCTCGACGCCGGGCAGGTGCGGCCTCTGCTCCCGGCCGGCGCCGGCAGCCGGGTCCTGGTGGCCGGGCGGCACCGGCTCGCGGAGCTCGACGCCGAGTGGCGGGTGGGCCTCGAACCCCTGGAGAGCGCGCAGGCCGTCGCGCTGCTCACACATCTCATCGGCGAGGAGCGCGCCGCCGAGGAGTCCGCCGCGGCCGAGCAGCTCGCCCGGCTCTGCGACGGGCTGCCGCTCGCGCTGCGGATCGCCGGTTCGCGGCTGCAGAGCCGTACCGCCTGGAGCGTGGAGTACCTGGTCGGGCGGATGGCCGGGGACGGGCGGCTGCTCGGGGAGCTGAGCGTGGGCGACCGCAGCGTGGAGGCCGCGTTCCGGCTCTCGTACGACCAGCTCGGCGCGGAACAGCAGCGCGGTTTCCGGGCGTTGGGGCTCGCGCCGACCGTCGAGTTCGATGTGCGCACCGCAGCGGCGATGCTCGGCTCGTCCCCGTACGAGGGCGAGGACCTCCTGGAGAGCCTGGTCGACGCCAGCCTGGTGCAGCAGCCGGGACCGGGCCGCTACCGGCTGCACGATCTCGTCCGGGTGCACGCCCGGCGCCTCGCCGGGACCGCGCCGGAGGAGGCCGCCGCCGTACGGAAACGGGCACTGCGGCTGCATCTGGCGGCCGCGCGGACGGCGAGCAACTGGGGAGCGGCCGGCTTCCCCGGTGGGCCGTACGACGAAGCAGCGACCGGGCCGCCGGGCGAGGGCAGCCGCTTCCGCGGCTGGCGCGAGGCCGAGGCCTGGCTCGACTCCTTCGGCGGCGAACTGCCCGATGTCGTCGGGCACGCCGTCGCCTCCGGCGAGTACGACCTGGCGTGTCGGCTCGCGGAGGCGTACACCGACTACTTCGTACGGCAGGGGCGCTACCACGAGAGCCAGACCGCGCTCGAACTCGCCCTGCCCCACGCCGGCCGTTCCGGCGATCCGCGGATGCCGCTCGCCCTCCGCAATTGCCTCGGATACACCGCCATCTATCAGCGCCGCTACACCGAGGCCCGCGCCCTGTGCACGGAGAGTCTCCAACAGGCAAGGATGCAAGGCCAGAGGGGCGAGGAGGCGCGCGCTCTCACCGGTCTCGGCGCCATCGCGCTCAGCGTCGGCGACGGGCGCCGCGCCCTTGAGTGTCTTGCCGAGTCGGCCGTTCTGTGCGAGGCCCGGCAGGACCACTGGCTCGGGTCGGTGACGCGGCTCGTGCAAGGTCTCACGCACCAGTTCAGGGGCGACGGCGACGCCGCGCTCGCCGGCTTCGCCGCGGCCCGCCGGCACGCCGAGGCGAGCGGCCGCCCCCACTGGCTCGGCCGCATCCTCAGCAGCAGCGCCGACATCCATCTGCACCACGGCCGCTACGCGGAGGCCGCCCGGCTCCTGACCGACGCGGTGCGCCTGGTGGACGAGGCCGGGGATGTGTTCCTGGCGGCCCAGAGCCTGTCGCGGCTCGGCACGGCGGTGCACGGGCAGGGCGATCCCGGCGCGGCGATCGCCCTGCACCAACAGGCCCTGCTTCAGCTGCGGTTGCTTTCTGACCGAACCGAGTTACGGCTGGCTCGAGATGGATATACGTAGCCGTCTCGGCGGTGCGTTCTTGGCGACGGGACGTATCGCCGAGGCCCTGCGGCAGTACGAAGGGGTGCTCGGCGCACCACGGCAGTCACGCCGGGGCACGCCGCGGGGCGCCAAGACCTCCAGCGACCCGGCCGTCTAGGACGCCCGCTCGTCCGGATACGCGGCATCCAGCTCGCGCGGCAGCTGCTCCGCCGCCGTGCTCGGCGTGAAGCGCGCCGCCCGCGCCCCCTCCCGCTGGAGCGCCCGGATCACCGGGCCCGACTGCAGCGGATCCGCGGGCAGCACATGTGCCGCGAACCAGCGTGCGGCCTCGGGCGACGGGGACGGATCGCTGAACTCCAGGCCCGCGTAGTCGTCCAGGGGCGGATCGTAGAGATAGCCCGTGACCAGGCCGTACCGGACCAGGCGGTCGGCCAGGACGTCCCGGTCGTGGACCAGGAGCGGTGCGCGGAACAGCGGGAGCGGGCCCTCGTGGGCGAGGTGTTCGCGCAGCGCCGGGGAGGCCCAGGTGGTGCCGGTCAGCTCGTCCACGCCCACGCGGCGGCGGGCCAGATCGCCGTCGAGCGCGGCGAGCCGCAGCGCCAACTGACCGCGTACGAGCGGTCCGTGGCGGTCGCGCCAGCTGTGCAGATCGACGCGTAACCAGGGGCTGTACGCGGGCAGGTTGGGCGCGCGGGTGCCGCACACGGCCAGGCGCGGGCCTTCGAGGGGCATCCGGTAGCCCGAGCGTTCGAGCAGGCCGAGGCGCTGGGCGGCGCGCCAGACCGGGCGCACCAGGTGCAGGGTGCGGACCGCCGAGCGGGCCAGCGGAAGCAGCGCGGTGGCCACGTCCTCACGCAGCCGCGCGGGCAGCAGCAGATCGTCGCGCAGCCGCTCCAGTTCGCGCCGTGTCCGGGCGTCGCCGACCGCGAGGAAACCGCCCGCCTTGCCCTGCACATGCTTGCCGAGACTGAACACGCCCGCCGTGCCGAAGGTGCCGACCGCCTGCCCGTCGACATGGGTGCCGATGGCGTGGGCGGCGTCCTCGAACAGTGGGATGCCCAACTCGTCGCAGCGCGAGCGCAGTTCGCGGATGCGATCGGGTATCCCGTACAGGTTGGTCGTCAGGACCGCGTCCACTCCGCGCCAGACGGTCTCGGGCACGGCGTCGGGGTCGATGTTCCCGTCCGCCGCCGAGACCGGCGCCTGCACCGGTCGCAGCCCGGCCGCGAGCACCACGAACAGGATCACGTCGTCGTTCACCGGCGACATGAGCACCCGGCCGCCGGGGCGGCACCAGCGGCGCAGCGCCAGATAGAGCGCGAGCCGCGCCGAGGGCGTGAACAGGCACTCCCGTCCCAGGCGCCGCGTCATGTCCGCGGCAAGTCTCGCTCCGTACGGCATGGGCCACTTCCTTCCGTAGAAGCTGCCGGTGCTCTCAGCGTCGGTGCGTGCTCAACGTCGGTGCATGCTCGACGTCGGTGCCTGCTCAGCGTCCGGTGCGAGCCGTCCTCAGGGAGCCCGCCGCCTTCAGGAGCCGGTCCGCGGGCTCGCGCAGGCGGGGGTGGGCGTTGACCGTGTTGCGCAGTCCGCGGACGGGGCGGCGCCACATCCTCAGGGCGGTGGAGACGGGGTGCGGGCGGGTCGCGAAGCCTTCGGCGACGCGCAGTTCACGGGTCTTCAGCCAGTCCTTGTACGTCTTGTCGCCGCGCCCGAAGTCCATGAGCTGCACACCTTGACGGCCTGCCGCTTCGGCCATCCGCAGATGCATCAGCAACCCCGGCGAGTAGTAGTGCAGTTCGGGGTCGTACGTGGTGAACCAAGCGGCGAACACGGTGCGCGAGGTGGGCCCGAAGTGCACGGCGACCGGCCGCTCCCCCGCGTAGAGCACGGACATGACACCCGTGAAGTGCTCCTCGCGCACCGCGAAGAGGTCCTCGACGAGGGCCACGATCCAAGGCTTGGCGAACCGGTCCATCCGGCCGGTCCTGCGGTACTGCGCCGACTTCCAGTCCATCAACTGCCGCAGCATGACCGGATCGCGCTCGTCGTACACGAAGCGCAGCTCACCGTGGTCGCGGGCGAGCCGCCGCTCCTTCTTCAGGGTGGTCTTGGCGAGGCCGGGGTAGGTGGCGCGCAGCCATTCTGCATACGTGCCGTCGCCGGCCTTGAGGTCGACGACGGGCGAGGCGAAGGTGCCGGTGACATAGGGCCCGAACGGCCGCTGCCCGTCGACGAGATGGTCGAACTCGAGGACGGCGAGCCCGCATTCGCGCAGCAGCTGCCGCGCGTTCCAGGTCACGCCAGGGCGGTGCACGAGGCCCTGGCTGTCGGAGAGCCCGAGCCCGATGGCGCGGCCGACGCCGAAGGCGCCGCGTTCGTACGGGAGAAAGCCGACGGCCTCGTTCTTCTGGTGCAGCACCGCGACCCGGGCGGAGGGGCGGTGGCGGCCGATACCGGCAGCGAACTCCGGTGCCAGAAAGGGATTCGCATAGAGCGGCGACTCGTCCATCGCCTTGTGCCAGGCCTTGCGGAGCTCGTCGTTCAGCTCCTGCGGTCTGTGGATCGATATGTCCACGCGGTCCGCCCTCCACGGGTGAGACCGGGGGCGGGCCCAGTGTTGGACACGGCCGAGCAGCGGCGGCCGCCCCCCAGTTCCCCCGGCCCCTGCCGGGCTCAAACGTCGCGAAACCGCATGCAGCCTGTCAAGGCTCTTGAACGCAATGGATTGGCCATGAACAGGCAACGCCGGGCGAAACCGACAGGTGGGGCAGGCGCGGCCGCCTCACGCAAGGAGCTCTTTGGTGAGCGGCGCGGGGAAGTTGACCCTCAACTCGCCCTGATCCAGAAGGGTTTGGAGCCCGTTCTGGGCGTCGTCGACGAGCGCCGCGCCATCGGCACCGGGGTCGGTGAACAAGCGCCGGACCACCTCGCCCGTGGGGCGCTGGGCCCAGGTGCCGACGATCCGGCCGTCGAGCCAGATCGTCGGACCGCCGTTGCCGGCCGTGTCGAAGAGCAGCGGGCGGTGGTCCGGGTCCAGGGAGAAGTCGCGGTGCCGCCAGCCCATCGTGGCGGGGTCGAGGCCGGGCAGGAACGCGGCCCAGGGGGTGACCTCGTCCGGGGTGCGCGGGTCGAGATCCCAGCCTGGCCCCGCCTCCCCCAGATCCACCTGTTCGGGTGCGATCCGCTCAAGCGCGCGCCGCACCTCGCGCAGGCTCCAGCCCGTCCACCACTTCAGGTCCGCCTCTGTTCCGGGTCCGTAGGCGGCGAGCCAGCGGCGCACCAGGTCGGCCTGGGCGTCGGCGGGGTCGAGGTGAGGGAGTCCGGGGGCCGGGTGGTAGCGGAAGCGGCTAGAGGTCCAGCCGCCGACCGGGCGGCCGCGGCGCACCTTGCCCTCCATCGCGAGCAGCCGGAGCAGTTCGCCGCCGATCCGCAGCGTGGACGCGTAGTGCTTGCCCGGGCTGAGCGTGATCGTCGTCTGCAACTCGGGGACGGCCTCCGTCAGTTCGGGTGCGGAGGCCTCACCCAGTCCGGCGAGTACGGTCAGCGCCTTGGCCGCCGTGTCGTCGAGCCAGCGGTCGTCGCGGGCGGGGTCGGCGGCGGCCAGGTGCCTGAGCAGCGTGGCGCGTTCACGCTCGGCCATCGCCTTCGGCGCGGCATGGAAGAAGACGGGGACGAGCTCCGCCGGCACGACGAACAGGGTGCGCCGCATGCAGTGCATCCGCAGCAGGGTGCGGTCCTCGTACAGCGCACGGTCCACATCGGCGGGCGCGGGCACCGCGAGCCGCGCGCAGGCGGAGAGGGTGACCGTGGCGGCATCCGTGGCGTGCAGGCCCACGAGGGCTTCCGCGACGTCCTCGGTCCGGCCCGCCCGGGCGGCGGGGTGCAGGAGATGCCGTACGGCGAGGCGGGCTCGGCGGTCGGCCGGGGTGACGCGGCGGAGGGCGGGCATGGGGGCAGGGTAAGCCGCCGGGCGGGCCCCGGAAGGGAGCAATTCAACGAGACGAGACGAACCGTCTTGTCAAACTGCTCCGTGTGCCGTACCGTCGTCCGCATGGGTTCCCTGTGATCACCGCCGACGCCGCCGCGTAGAGCCTCGCTCCGCGGCCGGCGCCCCGTGCCGTCATCTCGCCTGCCGCGACCCGAAGGGGCCCACGTATGCGTGCGCCATCAGCCCAGCTCTCCGTCCACGACGTCACCCACCAGTACGAGACCGGCACCCGGCCGGTCCTCGACAAGATCACGTTCACCGTCCGGCCCGGCGAGAAGGTCGGCATCATCGGCGACAACGGCTCGGGGAAGTCCACCCTCCTCAAGCTGCTCGCCGGCGAACTCGCCCCCACCACGGGCGAGGTGACCGTCGCCGCACCCGGCGGCGTCGGATATCTCGCGCAGAGCCTCGGCCTGCCGCCGGAGGCGACCGTGCAGGACGCCATCGACGCGGCGCTCGCCGATATCCGTTCCCTGGAACGGGAGTTGCGGTCCGCCGAGCAGTCCCTGGAACGGCTCCAGGGCCCGGACCTCGACACCGCGCTCCAGTCGTACGGAAGGATCCTCGCGCGCTTCGAGGCACGCGACGGATACCGGGCGGACGCCCGCGTCGACCTCGCCCTGGCCGGCCTCGGCCTGCCGGGCCCGGCACGCGACCGCCGACTCGGCACCCTGTCCGGCGGCGAACGCTCCCGGCTCGCGCTCGCCGCGACGCTGGCCGCCGAACCCGAACTCCTGCTGCTCGACGAACCCACCAACGACCTCGACGACCGCGCCCTCGGCTGGCTGGAGGACCATCTGCGCCGCGTGCGAGGCACGGTGGTCGCGGTCACCCACGACCGGGTGTTCCTGGAGAACCTGACCGGCACGATTCTGGAGGTGGACGAGGCGAAGGTGACCCGCCACGGGGACGGCTACCGCGGCTATGTCACGGCGAAGGCCGCCGAACGCCGCCGCCGTGTCCAGGAGTACGAGCAGTGGCGCGACGAGCTCGCCCGCAGCCGCAGACTCGCCGAGACCAACGTGGCCCGCCTGGACGACATCCCGCGCAAGGTGCCGCTCGCGGTCTTCGGGCACGGCGGCTTCCGGGCGCGCGGACGCGGGCACGGCGCGATGGTGCGGATCCGCAACGCCAAAGAGCGTGTGGCACGGCTGACGGCACAGCCGGCCGAACTGCCGCCGGATCCACTGAAGTTCACCGGGGAGATCCGGCGTCCGGAAGCGGAGCCGGCGGACGCGGTGACACCCTCGGCGGAGCTGTCCGGGATCCGTCTGCCCGGCCGGCTCGACCTGCCGTGTCTCCGCCTCGGACCGTCCGAGCGGCTCCTGGTCACCGGGCCGAACGGGGCGGGCAAGAGCACCCTGCTCGGGGTGCTCGCCGGGGAGCTCGCGCCCGCGGCCGGAACCGTACGGGTGCACGGCCGGGTCGGCCATCTGCGGCAGCACCAGGCGCCGTGGCCGGCCGCCTGGCCCGTGCTGCGCGCGTTCGCGTACGGCAGGACCGGGACGATCGCCGAGCACCGCGAACTGTTCCTGTCCCTGGGCCTGTTCGCCCCCGCGGACCTGCGGCTGCGGGTGGGCGAACTGTCCTACGGCCAGCGCCGCCGGATCGAACTGGCCCGTCTCGTCACCGAGGAGGTCGACCTGCTGCTGCTCGACGAGCCGACGAACCACCTCTCCCCCGCCCTCGTGGAGGAACTGGAGGAGGCGCTCGTCTCCTACGAGGGCGCGCTGGTCGTGGTCACGCACGACCGGCGGATGCGCGAGCGGTTCGCGGGGCGGCGCCTGGAGCTGGCGGACGGGAGCCCGGTGCTCGGTGCGTGAACCGGGCGCCGCCCGCCGACAGGGCTCAGCGGGCGGCGATCACCAGAGCCAGACCGATCAGCGCCGGAACGGTCTGGACGAAGAGGATCTTCCGGCTGGCCGTGGTCGCGCCGTATGCGCCGGCCACGGCCACGCACACCAGGAAGAACACCTTGGCCTGGAAGCCCACCGGGTCGGCTGCCACCAGGCCCCACACGAGGCCGGCGGCGAGGAAGCCGTTGTACAGCCCCTGGTTGGCCGCGAGCGCCTTCGTCTCGGCGGCGAAGGCGGCGGTGGTCCCGAAGGCGGCCCGGGCCCGCGGTCCGGTCCACAGGAACATCTCCAGGACCAGGATGTAGGCGTGCAGGACGGCGATGAGCGCCACCACGGCGTCAGCGATGATCGACATACGCATCAGGGTCACACGGGAAACGGCGCACCGCTCACCCGCCGCTCGGCCGGTGCTCAGCCGGTGCACCGCATGGTGCTCAGCCGGTGAACCTCCGTACGTACCGCTTCTGCCAGGGCGTCTCCACCGCGCGGCGGTCATAGCCCCGGCGTACGAAGGCCACGGCCTCGTGCGCCGGGACTCCGTCGAGCACGGCGAGACAGGCGAGCGCGGTGCCGGTCCGCCCCTTGCCGCCGCCGCACGCGAGCTCGACCCGTTCGCCCGCCGCGCGCTCCCACGCCGTACGCAGCTTCGCGGGCGCGTCCGCCGCGGGCAGCCAGAAGTCCGGCCACTTCAACCAGCCGCACTCCCAGGCGACTTCGGGCGGCTCCTTGCCGAGCAGATACAGGCCGTACGTCGGCTCCGGCCCGGCGGGCAGCGGGTTGCGCAGCCCACGGCCTCGCACCAGACGTCCCGACGGCAGTTCCAGCACCCCGGCCGTACCGGGCTCCCAAGACTCCATGCGGCCACGCTAAGGCGCGCCGCTTGACCTTGTCCCTGGGGTAAACCACAGGGTCGTCACCGCCGGGAGGAACCCCTCCCGGTCACGGAGGATGGGGCCATGACGGACCGCGACGGTGACGGGGAATGGGCCGGGGACCCGGACAGGGCCGAGGAGTGGCTGACGATCGGGACGTTCGCGTCCCGCTCGCGCCTGTCGGCGAAGGCACTGCGGCTCTACGACCGCCTCGGGCTGCTCTCGCCGGCCCGCGTCGACCCGGTGAGCGGCTACCGCTTCTACCGGCCCGCACAGGTCGAACGGGCACGGCTCGTGGCGCTGCTGCGGCAGCTCGACATGCCGCTCGCGACGGTCAAGGAGATCGTCGCGCTCGACGACACCCGGGCCGCGGAGGCGGTCCAGGCGTACTGGACCGGGGTCGAGGAGCGCGTCGCCGCCCAGCGGACGCTGGTGCACTTCCTGCGTGGACGGCTGTCAGGGAGGAGTTCGGAGATGTACGAGAAGTTCGAGATCCGCACGATGGAGGTGCCGGAGCAGTTCGTGCTCTGCGAGACCCGGCACACGCTCGCCGGCGATCTGCCCGCGTTCATCGGCGAGTCGCTCGGGCGGCTCGAGAAGGCCGCGCAGGAGTGCGGCGGCATCGCGGCCACACCGTTCGTGGCGTACCACGCCGAGGTCACCCAGGAGAGCGACGGCCCGGTGGAGAGCTGCGTCCCGGTCGCGGACGGGGCCGCCGCACGCGCCTGGGCCGGACACCAGGGCCGGGCGGTGACGGCCCGCACCGAGCCGGCACGGCGCCTCGCGTACACCCGTATCTCCAAAGCGCAGGTGGTGTATCCGCAGATCATCGCGGCGTACGAGGCGGTGGAACGCTGGATCGCGGACCAGGGCCTGACGATCGACGGCCCGTGCCGCGAGGTCTACTTCGCGGACTGGGACACCATCGGCCCGGACGACGAGGCGTGCGACATCGCGTATCCGATCGGCTAGCCGGCAGCCGACCGCATGCCGAAGGGGCCGCCGCGTCGCCGCGACGGCCCCTTCGTTCCTGCCGTCAGGAGATCCGCGTCAGCTTCGAGCCGAAGCCCGGCTCGACGAGATCGGACTGGAGCGCCACCGGTACACGGACCGCGTCACCGATGCCGTCGCCGACCGTGAGCACGCCCACCTGCGTACCCTCCTTCGCCGCGTTCGGGATCTTGCCGTCCGCGACGAGGTCGAGCTCGACCGTGAGGCCCGGCCAGCCGACCGCGTTGACGTCCTTGGTCGCGACGACCGGCGTCCTGCCGCCGAACCTGTCGTCCACGTACCCGACGACATCGCCCTTCTTGACGATCTTCTTCGAGGTGAGCGCGGCCTCCGCGGCCTCCATCAGCTTGCGGCTGTTGGCGGTCACCTCGTCGATGTTCGCGTTGGTGTGCTTCGCGAACTGCGCGAGCGCCGCGCCGATCACGATCTGCTCCTTGCCGTCGACGGTCTTGCGCGAGGCGAAGAGGAGGTTGCCGCCGGCCGCCGTGGTGGTGCCGGTCTTGATGCCGACGGCGACGGTCGGGACGAGGTTGTTGAAATTGCACCAGACCTTGCCGGCCAGCTCGGTTCCGGCCATGCAGTTCGGGTCGCCGCGCCCGTTGGTCGGCGTGTAGTACCGCTCCCCGACGATCTCCTTGAACACCGGGATCTCCATCGCGGCCCGGCCCAGCTTCACCAGGTCCTCGGCGGTCGAGACGGTGGTCTTGTCGAGACCGGAGGCATCCGTGAACGTGGTGTTCTTCATGCCGAGGTCCTTGGCGGCGTCGTTCATCTTCTGCACGAACGCCTTCTCGTCGCCGTCGGAGTCCCAGCGCGCGAGCAGCTTTGCGACGTTGTTCGCGGACGGCAACATCAGCGCCTGGATCGCCTCGCGCTCGGAGAGCGTCTCGCCCTCCTTGACGTCGACGACCGACTCGTTGTCGGCCTTGCCGGAGACGTAGTGCTCCTCGGCCTTCTTGTCGACGGGGATGTTCGCGCCCTTGCCCTCACCCTTGATCGGGTGCTCCCTGAGGATCACGTAAGCCGTCATGACCTTGGCGATCGACGCGATCGGCACGGGCTTCTGCTCACCGGACGTGCCGAAGGTGCCAACCCCTTCGACGTCGAGCGCGGCCTGGCCCTGGTCCGGCCACGGGATCTGCGGCTTGTCGCCCTCGAAGGAGACGGTCGACTGGGCGGTGAGGTTCAACTCCGGGGTCGGCAGCGGGCGTACGGCCTGTACGACTGCAAACACAATCGCGAGCAGCAGGACGAGCGGCGTCCAGATCTTGATCCGCCGGCCGACCGTGCGCAGCGGAGTCTCCGCCGGCGGCGGGGTGTTGGTCAGCTCGGCGAGCAGGTCGAGCGGCGCCTTGGGCGGCAGCGGCTGCTGCGCGGTCCGCTCGGGGCCGGCGTTCACCGGGGACGGCGCGCTCGCCGCGGCCGCCCGGGGAGCGGCCTCCGGCGCGCGGGTCGGGTCGGGCTTGGGTGCGGCGGGGGACTCGGGCCTGCGGGCGGGCCCGTCGAGCGGCTTCAGCGCGATGAACTTGCTGGTGCGCTCGGCGGGGGACTCGGGCTGGGCGCTCTTGGCGGGCGCGTCCGGCTTGGCGTCCGACTTGGGATCGGGCTCGGCGTCCGGCTTGGCGTCGGTGGGGGTGTCCGCCTTGGCTTCGGTGCTCTTGGCGTCCGGCTTCGCGTCCGGCCGTACGGTCCGGAACATGGCCGTCGGCTGGTCGACGGGGGGCGGCAGGGTCTTGAACACGGCCGTGGCCTGGTCGACGGGCGGCGCGGCATCCGCACCGGCTTCGTCCTCGGGCTCGGGCTCGGGCTCGGGCTCGCTCTTGCTGGCTGCGGGCTCGGGCTCGCTCTTGCCGGCTGCGTCCCCGGCTGCGGGCTCGGGCTCGGGCTCGCTCCTGCCGGCCGCATGATCGGCTGCGGCTGCGGCTGCGGCCTTGCCCTCGTCGCCCTCGTCCGCGCGCTCTGCCACGTCGGCGTCGGCGTCGGCGGGTCCGGCGTCGGCGTCGGCGTCGGCGTCGGCGGGTCCGGCGTCGGCGTCGGCGTCGGCGTCGGCGTCGGCGGACTCGACTTCGGGCTCCCCCTCGGGCTCCGACGCGGACTCAGCCTCAGGAGTGGCCTCGGCGTCAGCCTCAGCCTCAGCCGCGTCGTCAGACTCCGGCTCCGGCTCCGGCTCCGGCTCCGGCTCCGGCTCCGGCTCCGGCTCGGCAGCTTCCGCCTCCGCCTCGCTCTCCGACGCGGCCTCGGCCCCGCCACCGGGCTCGGACCCGGCAGCAGCCTCCGGCTCACGCTCGGACTCGGCATCGTCACCCGAGCCCCCGTCATCGCCGGCATCGGAGTCGGCATCGGCTTCAGCCCCCTCCGGCGCCTCCCCCGCCACCCAAGCCGCCACAGCGGCCCGCAGCCGGGCGTGCTCCGCGCCGCCGCCTGCCTCGGCCTCCCCGGCCTCACCCGACGGCTCCCGGCCACCCTCGGCGCCCGCTTCCGCGCCCACATCCGCCCCGGCCTCGGAATCGGACTCGGACTCGGGCTCGGACGCAGCCGCACGCCCGGACTCGCCCGCACGCCCGGCCCCGGCCTCGCGCTCCGGCTCCGAAGCGCCGTTCAGCCGCAGCCCCGCCGTCGAGAAGATCGCCGTCGCCTGATCCGTGCGCGGCTCGCTCTCCCGGGACACGGCGAGGCGCGGGTCCACGGCACGTTCCTCGGGTGCGGCCGAACCGCCCGACGCGGTCGATCCGTTCACGTCCGAAGAACTCCGCTGCTGCGCCCTGTCCGGGGTCTCGCCCGCCACCGATGCCTCCCTAGCTCCGACCTGTACGACCCGTACAGCCTGAACGACCCGTACGAATCACCACTCCGCATGCCCGCAAGGGCATCCCGCCGCCCGGACCCCGGTGTCCGAACCATGTACCAGTGTCCTGTCTGCGGGGTTGGCCCCCTGGCTAGACGAGAACGACATACCTACTGGTTCCCGTACAAAGCCCCCACGCACTCTCGACAGATGAATGTGAGAGGGGTCACCCTGTCATTCATCCACGCGGGGAGGCATGGATGGGCAGGAGCCGCAGAACTATTCCGGAGGAGCTTCTGCTGCTCGCTCTGGACCCGGCCACGGGTACCACAGCGCAGCCGCAGTCGCTCGACCTAGGTCTTGCCGGAGCACAGCTAGTAGAGCTGGCGCTGGCCGGACGGATAGCCCCAGACGGGGATCGTATCGCCGTGGTGTCCCCACGGCCGACCGGAGATCCGACACTGGATTGCGCACTGGAGCTGCTGCGAAGGCGTGGCGCTCCGGTCCGTGCGGTCCATTGGATCGGCGGGCCCCGACTGGGGCTGCGCCAGACGTATCTCTCGCATCTCGAACGGTGCGGCATGGTGCATGCCGTGGCGGGACAGATGTGCGGGGTGCTGCCGACGACGCGCTACCAAGCGACGGAGACGGCGATCAGCCGGGAGATCAGGGCCCGACTGGATTCGGCGATCCGCACCGGCGTACCGCCGGACCCGCGGACCGCGGCGCTTGCCGCACTGGCCCACGCGGTCGGGCTCGGCAAGCACCTCTATCCGGGGAACGAGGGGCGTTCATCGCGCTCCCGGCTCCGCGATCTGATCAGGCACGACCCGATGGGCGGCCTCGTGGCACACGCCGTGATGGACGTCCAGAACGGGGTCGCGGCGCAACCACGCCGCTCCCCGGCACCGGGCCGGCCGCAACAGCAGCAGGTCAGGGCGACCACCGACGGAGGCCGTGTCCCCACACAGCCACGCCGGGGCTCCATGGCACGCGTCGTGGCGCACTAGCTCCATCCACACACACCCGGTTCGGGAGCCGTATCCGATCGCGCGGGGTGGTGGCCGAAGGACATCGGCCACCACCCCGCGCGGTTGCGTTTGGCCTGGTTGCGGCGGGGTCCGCGGGCTTTGAGATGGCCCATTTCCCAGCGCCGGAGCACCAGTTGGTGGCAATCTGCTGAACAAGCAGATACGGAGCGGATATACGCACGATCGGAGCGGGTATCCGTTCGAACAGACCGCTTGCCGGAGAGGTGGCACATCCCGTGGCGTCCAACGTCAATCCCACAGTCAGGCGACGACGCTTGGGCCAGGAGCTGCGCCGGCTGCGCGAGCTCAAGGGCATGACGGCCGAGGAGGTCGCCGAGCGCCTGCTCGTCTCGCAGTCGAAGATCTCCCGGCTTGAGAACGGCCGCCGTTCCATCTCGCAGCGCGACGTCCGCGACCTGTGCGGGGTCTACGAGGTGGAGGACCACCGGGTCGTCGACTCCCTGATGCAGATGGCCAAGGACAGCCGCCAGCAGGGCTGGTGGCACGCCTTCGGCGACATCCCGTACTCGGTGTACATCGGGCTCGAGACCGACGCGGCCTCGCTCAGGGTGTACGACCCGCAGGTCGTGCCCGGTCTGCTGCAGACCCGCGGCTATGCGGAGGCGCTGATCACCGGCGCGCTGCCGGAGACCCAGCAGAGCGACATCGACAAGCGCGTCATGGTGCGCGTACGCCGCCAGGAGCGCATCCACGCGCACGAGAACCCGCTGCGGCTGTGGACCGTCCTCGACGAGGCCGCGCTCCGTCGCGTCGTGGGAAATCCGCAGCTCATGATCGAGCAGCTGGAACATCTCGTGGAAATGTCCCAACTGCCGCATGTGACCGTGCAGGTGATCCCTTTCGAGATGGGTGCGCACCCGGGAGTGAACGGTCAGTACGCGATTCTGGAATTCCCGGACACGGCCGATTCCAGCGTGGTCTACATCGAGGGCGTCACCAGTGATCTTTACCTGGAGAAGGCGAATGACGTCCACAAATACAGCGTCATGTACGAGCATCTGCGGGCGCAGGCGCTGAATGTGGAGCAGACCCGGCAATTCATCACGAAGATCGCCAAGGATTACGCGCGCTGAGGGCGCCCCGGTGCGCTCCGATGGGGCCCCGCGCGCGCACGGGAGCACACGAAATCAGCCAGTGCGGGAAGGCGACGGCAAGGTACACCCTCGCCGCGTCGCGCGGGAAGACCCGCATGGTATATGCCATCCGGTTGAGTGAATGGCCGCGTCATTTACCGATGTTGGCGAGTAGCGTCGATCGCATCGATCACATCCAGAGCTATCAGAAGCCCCAGAGAGCTTCCGGTGACTCACCCGGAGAGATCGAATCACGGAAGATCGGCAGACCGTCACCGGCCCCAGGGGCCTGGGACGGTGACACAGCACTCATCACCAGCAAATTGCGGAGCGAACATGGCAATCAGGGAAGGCGCCACGAACGAGTGGTCCAAGTCTTCATATTCCACGGGAAACGGCGCGTGCGTCGAGGTCAGGTCCCCCGCCCTGCGCGAAGTCGCAGTGCGTGACTCCAAGGTGCACGAGGGGCCTTCCCTCGCGTTCGGGCCCGAGACCTGGACGGCGTTCGTCGGCCAGGTCAGCCGAGGAGCCTTCGACCTCGGCTGAGCCCGTCAGCCCCGTCCTTGAAGAACAGCAGAGGAACAACAACTGCACACGCACCACCGAAGAGCCCTCTCGACTGGCCCGCCGTCCTGGCCGAGGGGGCTCGGCTTTGCCTCCGCACTGCCGCAGCGGCCCGCCGGACTACCGCAGTTGATCGACATACGTGTCCGTCCCCGGCACTGTCGGGATGAACGGAGCCACCAGCTCCACCCGCCCGAGTCCCGACTCCGCCACCTCCTCGTCGCGCCGGGCGAAGTGCCCCTCCCAGCGGTCGCGGGGATCCGCGCCGAGGAACCACAGCAGGGTCAGCCGGGTGTCGACCCCCTCGACCTGCTTCACGTAACTCATCTTGTCCACGGGCAGCGGCGTGGGCCGGAAGATGACGACCATGGCGGCGGGCGAGTCCTTGAGCTTCGCCGGCAGGTGCCGCGAGCGCAGCCATTCGAGCAACTGGTCGCGCTGCTCGGGTCCTTCGGCGTCGATCACCTCGACGACCAGGCCCTGGTACGGGTGGTCGAGCGCGTGGTAGTCGCGCGGGCCCGCCGCACCGTCGCGGTAGACGGTGGCCTCGTGGTCCTGGAACGCCGTGAAGACATGCGTACGGTCCTGATAGACCCGGCCGTCGCGATTGAGCCGCTTGTTGATGCCGACGGTCCACTTCATGTGGTCGTCGTAGCGCCCCTCGGTCACCCAGTACGTGGAGATGTAGCAGCCGGCCGTGACGGGCTGGGCGACCGCGGACTTCTCGGGGTAGCGCATGAGTTGCAGATCGCGGGTGGCCACCCAGCGCTTGCCCGCGTACATCCACGGCATCGCCATCGCGCCGGCGTAGTAGTGGTCGTCTTCGTACCAGCGGTTGTACGCGAACTCGTGGCCCGGATGCGGCTCCACCATCGTGATCAGGGCATGGCCGGGACGCACTCCGTACGGGCCGACCGAGGCCAGCTCCGCGTACACCTCGCTGCGGGTGTCTTCACCCATGACGTTCCCCTTCCCTCCTGCGCTGGGGACAGGCCCTACTTCCTGCCTCCCCCGGCCTTCCTTCCTCCGCTGGACGGCCCTACTCTGACGCCCCGTCAGGAAATGCACCAGACTCGCGTCGGAGGTTGGCCGTGCTGCTCCAGGACAAGACAGTGATCGTCTCCGGGGTCGGCGCCGGGCTCGGCCAGCGGGTGGCCGAGGCCGTGGTGCGCGACGGTGGCAACGCCGTGCTCGGGGCGCGTACGGAGGCGAATCTCGCGAAGTCGGCGGCCGAGATCGACCCCGAGGGCAAGCGCACCGCGTACAAGGCGACGGACATCACCGACGAGCGTCAGTGCGAGGCACTCGCCGCGCTCGCGGTGGAGAGGTTCGGGCGGCTCGACGCGGTGATCCATGTGGCCGCCTGGGACAGCTACTTCGGCGGGCTCGCGGACGCGGACTTCGAGACGTGGAAGGGCGTCATCGACACCAATCTGCTCGGCACGCTGCGGATGACGCGCGCCTGCCTGCCGGCGCTCAAGGAGCGCGGCGGCGCGGTGGTCATCGTCGGCACGCAGTCGGCGATCGCCTCACCCTCGCAGGTGAAGCAGGCGGCATACGCGGCCTCCAAGGGCGCCCTGACCTCCGCGATGTACTCGCTCGCCCGGGAGCTCGGCGAGGACCGCATCCGGGTCAACACCGTGCTCCCCGGCTGGATGTGGGGCCCGCCGGTCGAGGCCTGGGTGCAGTTCACGGCCCACACCGAGGGTGCGCCCGAGGAAGAGGTGAAGCAGCGGCTCACCTCGCGGATGGCGCTGCCCGAGCTGGCCACCGACGGGGATGTCGCGGACGCATGCGTGTTCCTCGCCTCGGACCGGTCCCGCGCGATCACCGGGCAGCAACTCCTCGTGAACGCGGGCGAGATCATGCGCTAGAAGCAGTCGTCGTCGCAGGTCGGAGGCGGTACGGGAGACAACTCCCGTACCGCCTTCGTGCGTTCGGGGACCAGCCGACGATGGTCATGTACGTGAACGACAATCCTCAACCGGAACGATTTTACTGTCCCTTGACCTTACGTCCTGTTGTCGCGGCCCCTTGCGCGAACCCACCATGAGCGGGCTGCGGCTGGCGACGGACCCCTGGAGGGGACACATGGAAAGTCTCGACTGGGTCGTACTCGGTGCCTACTTCCTCGTGATGGTGGGCATCGGACTCTGGTCGAAGAAGCGCGTCGAGAACATCGCCGACTTCTTCACCGCCCGCGGCCGTATCCCGTGGTGGCTCTCGGGCATCTCGCACCACATGTCCGGCTACAGCGCGATCATGTTCGTGACCTTCGCGGCGGTCGCGTACAACGACGGTGTCACCGTCTACTTCTGGTGGCCGCTGACCATCGGACTCGGCGTCGGCGTCGGCGCGTTCCTCTTCGCTCCCCGCTGGAACCGGCTGCGTGCCAAGCACGGCGTGAACTCCCCGCTCGCCTACCTGGCCGTGCGCTACAACCTGCCGACGCAGCAGGTGCTCGCGTACTCCGGAGCGCTGCTCAAGGTCGTGGACATCGCCGCCAAGTGGGTCGCGATCGCCGTGCTCCTGCAGGGCTTCGCGGACATCCCGCTCGGCTGGGGCATCGCGATCACCGGTGTCTGCACCATGTTCTACATGGCCTTCGGCGGACTGTGGGCCGATGTCCTCACCGACTTCGGCCAGTTCATCATCCAGGCCATCGCCGGCTTCGCGATGCTCTTCGCGGTCCTCGCCCATCTCGGCGGCTTCGGCTCGCTGTTCACCTTCTGGGGCGATCTGCCCGAGGGCCACTCCGATCCGGTCAACGGCTCCATCACCACCGGCCTGATCATGGCGTTCCTCGTGGTCAAGACCTTCGAGTACAACGGCGGCATGTGGAACCTGGCCCAGCGCTACATGGCCGCGCCCACCGGCTCGCGCGCCAAGAAGTCCGCGCTCCTGTCCAGCGCCCTGTGGCTGGTCTGGCCGTTCATCCTCTTCGTCCCGATGATCGCCGCGCCCCTGATCGTGCCCGGTCTCGAAGGCGGCGAGGGCGCGTACATCGCGCTCGCCAAGGAGCTCCTGCCGACCGGCATCATCGGTCTGGTCCTCGCCGGGTTCTTCTCCCACACCATGGCGATGGTCGCCTCCGACTCCAACGTCATCACCGCGGTCATCACCCGCGACCTCGCCCCGGTCATCGTGAAGAAGGTCCGCTACTTCACGCAGGCCCAGCAGCTGCTCTTCGCCCGGATCACCACGGTCGCGTTCGTCGCCGTCTCGATGACGATCGCACTGACCGCTGATCCGAAGGGCTTCATCCTCACGGTCGTGGTCTCGATCGTCGCGGCCACCATGGGTCCGATCTCGATACCGCTGATGCTGGGACTGCTCCCCTGGTTCAAGCGCACCGGACCGACGGCGGCGCTGGTCTCGTGGGCCGGCGGTCTGGCCGTATGGGCGTGGCTGTACTGGGGTGTCGAGGACGCCAGCCAGACGATCACGGTCTCCAGCCCGCTGGTCACCTCCCTCGTCCTGTACGTGGTGATCGGCCTGGTCAAGCCGGAGGGCAGCCCGGATCGCGAGGCGATCGTCGACTCCCTGGACGACGACCCGAGCGATGCGGAACGCGAGGAGCTGGAGCGGAAGTTCCTGGCGGACCCGGTCCTGATCCCGGGGCAGTCCACGGTCTCCGCGGAGGAGCGGTCGAAGGCGCGGAGCTAGTCGCCGATCGCGGGGCGCGCCGCTCGTGGAGATTCCCGCGGGCGGCGCGTTGCGTTGCATTGCGGTGGGTCCGATGACAGGCATGGAGGCAGCTCAAGCACCACTCCCCCACGTATGAAGGCGGACCCCCATGCCCAGACGTTCCCTGGCCCTGCGCGCCCTCCTCGCCGGCTGCTCGGCCGCGCTCGCGCTGACCGCGCTGCCCGCCGCGGCGCACGCCGCCCCCGCCGACGAGGGCGAACTGGTCGCGCAGTTCGAGCGGCTGCTCTGCCCGCCCGAGGAAGAGCTCGCGGCCAAGCCCGTCGGCGCGGAGCGGCTCAAGGCGCTCGACTCCTGGCAGTCGATGCAGCCGTACGACTGGCAGGGCGGGATCTCCGCCTACCGGGAGGCGCGCCAGCGGGTCTGGCCGCTGCACGGCGGCGATCTCAACGAGGCGAACCGGACGCTGATCTGCGGCGACCCGACGGCCTTCGGCGAGCACGTACGCAATGCGATCCTCGACCGCAAGGGCGATCTCAAGGACGGCTGTGCCACCGAGGAGGGAGTGCAGCGTTTCTGGGAGTACAAGGCCATGACGCTGCAGGCCGTGGAAGACGAGGACTGGGCCGCGCTGGACCGGCTGATGCCGAACTGGCGCAACCCGGTGGAGTTCGTCCGGTCCTACCACCTGACGCCCTGCACCGAGCTCGTCGGACGGGCGTGACGGCGGCGGTCCCCGGCGGTCAGCCGCGCGGGTAGCGGGCCAGCCAGCCCGGGGCGGAGGTACCCGGTCCGTGCAGGGCCGCGGACTGGGTCATCTCCATGGCGAAGTCGTCGGACAGCTCCAACAGGGCGGCGCGGCCTTCGAGTTCGGTCAGCCAGGCCGGCGGCAGCGCCGTCTCGCCGTGCATGGCGCCGAGCAGGGCGCCGGCCAGGGCCGCGACCGCGGACGAGTCGCCGCCGTGGTTCACGGCCAGGCGCAGACCGTGCCGTATGTCCTCGCAGACCAGCGCGCAGTAGACGGCCGCGGCGAGCGAGGACTCGGCCGTACGTCCGGCCGCGAGGGCGTCCACACGGCCGGGGGTCGGCATGCCCTGCCGTACGGAACCGAGGGCCTGCTGCAGCGCGTCGGTGACCGGCTGGTGCCCGGGCCGGGTGGCGACCAGCGCGAGCGCACGCTGCACCGCCGCGTCCAGGGACTCCCCGCGGGCGAGCGCGTGCACCAGGACGGCGAAGGCACCGGCGCTCAGATACGCCGTGGGGTGGCCGTGCGACTGGGCCGCGCACTCCACGGCGAGCTGCAGGACCAGCTGCGGCTCCCAGCCGACGAGCAGCCCGAACGGCGCGGAGCGGGTCGCGGCCGAAGGCCCGCGCTCCATGGGGTTCTTGGGCTCCTGGAGCGTGCCGAGCCGCTCGTCGCCGAAGCCCGCGAGCAGCGCACGGTCCGGGTCGCGCCGCGCGTACAGCCATTCCTCGCGCGCCAGCCAGCCGTCGTCCTTGCGGCGCTCGTCCGGTCCCCATTCGTTCTGGGTGACGGCCCAGCGCCGGTACGCGCGGTGCAGATCGGTCGGCGGATGCCAGGCGCCGGTGTCGCGGCGTACATGCGCCCGTATCAGCCCGTCCACGGTGAAGAGTGTGCTATCCAAAGGATGGTTCCCCCGCCGATGGGGCGGGGCCGCGCCGACGGCCAGGTCGGCGCACATCAGGGAGGGCAACCCCGGTGTTGGAAAACCCCTACGACGGAATGCGACTCATTCCGTACGGTCGAGTCTCTCAGCTTCATGAGGACTCGGAATCCGATGCTGACCAGTTCGACAAGATGGCAGCGTTCGCCGAGCGCCATAACGTGACGCTGGTCGGGAAATACGAACCGGACCTCGACATGTCCGGGACAGAGTTCTCCAAGCGCAAGGTACGCAAGTACATCTCTGCGGTTGCGGACGGCGAGGCAGACGGAATCCTCGTGATGCGCCTTTCTCGTTGGGGACGCAACGACACCGAGAACCGCGTCTATGAAAAGGAACTGAGCAGCGCGGGCGGGATCCTCGTATCCGTCATGGAGTCGGAAGACCCCAACACCCGCGCGGGGCGCCTCCGTCGAAAGATGGCCTATCTCCTCGACTCGGAAGAGTCCGAGACTCGCGGCGATTACTGGAGAGACACCCACGAGAAGCGACGTGCGAACGGTCGTCCGCACAACGGGTCCGCACGCTTCGGGTACATGCGGTGCCCGGAATGCATCGTTGTTGAGGAAACACTCAAGAACGGAAGCGTGCACCGCCGTTACGCCAAGTGCAAAGCATGTAAAGGGATTCTGGTTGTGGATCCTGCGCGCGGGCCGTACGCCGCCGAGTTTATGAAGCGGTGGGTAAACGGTGAGGGTGCATCTGCGCTCGCGCTAGAAATGTACGAGCGCGGTGTGCGCTCTCTCGCCGGAAAGAAGATGGGCGTATCCCAATGGTTCGCCGCTCTGGACTCCGGATTCATTGCCGGACTCCTCAGGGGGCGCACGCTTCCCCTTAAGCACCCGCTCTACAAGAAGCGGTATCCCAGCAACCGGCCGGAGCATTACGACCGGTGGCAGAAGGGCGAACACGCAGCGCTCGTTTCACTGGAACTCTGGGAGGCATACAAGCGCAAGCGCCGCAGCCAGTCTCCGGAAAAGGCAAGTCGCAGCGACAAGGGCAAGTATTCGGTATCAGGTCTCCTCTGGTGCGCCAGCAACGACAAGAGCGGGGGACCCTGCGGAGGGAAGTACAAGGCCGGAACGACCTACAGCGACTCGACCCGCACGGAGAAGGTGAAGATGTTCAACTGCCGTCACGCACTCGATGCGCCAAAGACGTGTGCGGGGGCACAGGTACGCCTTACGTCCGTGGAGTCCGCCGTCCTGCAATGGCTCGAAGAACAGCGCACCGGCGAGACTGCCGCGCTTGCCGAGGAGGCCGCCACGGAAGTCCGAGACACTGCGGAAGCACGTCTCAAAGAACTTCGCCCCAGACTTGAAAAGGCACAGGCCAAGTTGGATAACTTGCTCGACCTGAAGCTAGAGGGCGAGATTGATGGCGCGACCTACGAGCGGAAGCAAAAGGAACTGGTCGCACAACGCGATATGTACGCAGCTCAGATCGCTGATGCCGAAGACCGGCACCGTTCGGCAAGTACGCCTCACATGGAGGCAATCGGTAATCTCGTAGACCGCTGGCACGATCCAAAAATGAAAGTTTCGGTCAAGCAGGCCAGCTTGCGCTCCGTGATCCGAGAGATTCGCATTCACCGGACACCGAGGGGGTATCCGTCGCGGATTGAGATTGTGCCCTCCTGGCCGCATCAACCCGCCGAATCTCAGGAAGCATGATGCGCCAGAACTGAGCCCAACACTCTTCCTTAGTAGCGGCCTTATCTTCCATGACCTGGAGGGTAGGGCCGTTCTCCATGCCCAGGGGAGCCGCGTTCACCGGAAAGACTTGAAGGTCCGATATGAATATCGGCAAGATTGGGACCGGGGTATCAATTTCAACACCCCAAGCATTGATTTAAACGCTCGCCCATGGATCTTGCACCGCGAAAAGGTCACCCATTCACTCGGGAAAGGTCATCCGAACTTAGTTCGGGTGTGAGCGGTTCGGGTACCCCTACTGCTGGATCTATCCTGGACATGAGAAAAGGCCCCGACTTCCCGGAAGGGGCCTATCTCTGAACCATGACCATCTGTGCCGTGCCGAGCACTTCTTCATAGTAGGGCATCTCTGGGCGGCACGGTATCGCACACGTACGGAGCGATGCCCAATGGGAAACAAGCGAACAGACCCCGCTCAACCCCGCACTAATTCGAAGAAATCCGAGGAGTCGGAGCCGAAGCCTTACGTGCGGTGGCAGTTCCTGGTGCCGAGCTGGATGCTCTCCATCCCGGTGAGCAATGGCGCACTAAGGGTGTACCTCGCTTACCTCAGCCAGTTATTCAAGACCGAGCGCCTGGCCGCCTCACCGCCACCCGTCTACATCCCAGACAAGGAACTCGGTGTGTTCATCGCCGCCGAATGGGATGCAACCCTCCTCCCCATTCCGCCATCGCTATCGAAGACCAAGCGATGGAAGAAGGAACTCGTAGACAAGGGCTGGCTCCGCCCGGCGCCCCGAGGGCAGGGCTACTACGTCCGCACCACCCCGCCCGAGGCGGGTTGGTACCACCTCGAAGAGCTCAAAGCCGCGCTCATCAAGGACGGTCCCGACCGCGTACGTCGTCCGCCCCTGCGTAGGGAAACACGTCGCATTCTCCGCGAGCAGTACGGCAACAGGAACGCGAAGTGGCCGACGGGACTCGGCGGAAAGAGGCCCGGAGCCGGTCGGCCGCCGAAATCAGTTGGGTCACCAGTGGACCAAGTAGAAATCAATGGGGTCACAGGTGACCCAAGCGAAAATCAGAAGGATCACCACCGACCCGAGGGGGCACCAAAAGCCACCTCTGACCTGGGGTTTTGTGGTTCTAAAGAAGGCTCTAAAGAGCCTTCTAAGCGCCGGGGCGGGGCGCAGAGCGCCCCCGCCGCCCCGGCGCACATCCTGACGGATGTCCAAAACAACATCCCCACCCCCCGGACACCGGAGACTCCCTACCTCAGTCCAGGGATCATGAGGCTCACCGCGCTATCTGGCATCGGCGTCGGCGAGGAGCTGGCTCCAACGTGCACTGACCTTGAAGTGACCTTCGTGGACACCCTGAAGGAGTGGGAGCGGGACCCGGACGGGAGGGACTTCGACGAGGTGCCGGAGTGGTTCGCGGGTCTCGTCAGTGAGCCCGCGCTTCCCGACCATGCTGTGATCGCGGTGGCGGTCGTGGCCGGTTCGCTCAGCCTCTCCATCTACGCAGCGACCGAGATCGTGTGCGAACACACCGGGCTCCCATTCCCGAAGTGTTGGACGCCCGAGGAGGAAGAGGAGGAGGACACGGTCCCGGATCCTTGGTAGGCATGAGCGCTCTAGCCCCACCATGGACACCATGCACGCGATGACGACGACGGAGGCCGGTCGACGGCTGTACGAGTTCGTGAGCGTCCGACCTGAGAGGTACCTCTGGTCAACCGAGGCATATCCGATCCTGACGTCATGGGGGCTGACGAAGAGTCAGGCGGCCAAGAGCTTGCAGAAGTCCGGGCTCTACCCGCTTAGGGTTCGGTCGGGGCGAGTGAGGTGGATGGTGTCGAAGCCAACCCCGTGGACCCCGGACCGGGTGCCGGGCAAGCGGCCGTCGCCTCGGTCTCGTCGGTGCCCTTTGTGCCGCTCAAGGTTCCAGGGGGCGGACCGGCACCCGGACCCGATGCAATGGGGCTGAGCGCCCGCGTGCGGGCATGACAAAGCCCCGGCGTCTCGGAACGCCGGGGCTACTCCGTGGAGCGCTTAGCTGCCCGCTACAGCCTCCGCATACCGCGCGTAGGCGGCACGCTCGCTCTTGGTGCCATCGGCCAGCACCCGACACAGGCCCAGCACGTCCCGGTGCTGCACACGGGTCGCGTAGAGCATGTACCTGTTGCCGTGCCGCTTCACGGTCAGACCGTCAAGTCCGTCGCCCTCACAGAGGTGACTGTGCAGAGCAGCGGGCAGCCACAGACCGAATGCGGTCTCGTTCTCGTGCTCGTCGTCTTCGTCGGCCGCGCTCGCCGCGTACGTCTCGCTTGCATCCTGTACGTCAACGTCTTGACGTACATCCGGAGTCGGCCCGCCGGTCACGTCCTGGTGCTCAACGACCGGAGTCTCAGAAGGGGTCTCAGTCTGCGCAGTGGCCTTGATCCGGAATGCGGTGGCACGGCTGATGTCGTGCTTGGTCATGACCTCACGGGCGGACATGCCAGCCGCGAAGTCAGCGAGCACGGCGTCACGGTCACCCTTGACCGGGCGGCCCCAACTGCCGCCGCGTGCCTCGCGACTGGCACGCGCGGAGGCGCGCCGCTCGCGCTGGAAGATGAGTTCAACCTCGCTGAGGAATCCGAGCATGGCGATAGCCATGTCCGTCTGCGGCCCGGGGTTGCGGGTGTCGAAGGGGATGGGGCCGCCGAGCACCACGAGGAACACGCCCTTCTCGATCAGCTCGTGTGCCAACGACAGCATCTTGTGCATGGTGCGGCCGAGCCGGTCGAGAGAGTCGAGCATCAGTACATCTCCGGGGCGGAGCTGCCCGAGCACGTCGGCCAAGCCCTCACGCTCGAAGTCGGTGCCCGTCTTCTTGTCGACGTAGATCCGCTCGTCAGGGACACCAGCGGCGGCCAGCCGGTCAAGCTGCCGGGTGAGATCCTGCGCTGTGGTGGATACGCGGGCGTAGCCGTAGACGTAGCCGGTCGGGGTGCCCGTCTCAGAAGTCTCAATGTTCACCATGGGGCAGACCTAAGCATGAATCAGGGGGTCTCACAAGTAGGTCCGTGACGCCACAGATGCGATGCCGCCGGGGAGTGTGTGCAAAACCGGACACATCGCCACCTGATTCTGCACTCCGGCACCCCAAATGAGACCCGTCTCATAAGCAAGAATCTGAGACCCCCTCGAAGCGCACGCTCACCACCACCCCGGACACCGGCACAACGTTCGCCACCTTCACGCCCAACGATCAGCACGACCATGCCGACGACGACCACGAGCAGCACCACGCACGGATGCGTGACGGCCATGACGCCGACGATGTGCACGACGATGCCGACGGGTCGCACGGTGCAGCCGGAAGAGCCAGGAGAGAGGAAACAGAACGCGCCGCTGCGGACGGCCGAGACCGAGCAGGAAACCCCTGATACCTAAATAGAAAACGCAATTCAGATATCGATCCGTAAATGGGGCCCCGGCTGAGGGGCGTACATCCGTGCCTACGTGGGCCCCGTGGGCGTTGAACCTGGCATGCACACGGATGAACTGCCGAACGGCACCCTGACGCGGGACCTCTTCGAGCGCATCGCGTCGGCGCTGATGGATGTGGCCTACGTCGCCAACGAGACCGGCGTCAGCTTCACGACGGGCGATGTGGTGGACAAGGTCGAGCGGGCTCTACCGGCTGACTACCCGGTGCCCGAGCAGTGGACCATGACGCGTCGTCACATGATCTTGAGCATGGCGGCTGAGTTGATGAACGAGGAGCAGCGCACTCAACCGCGCGCGGCTTTCGACTGCTGACACCAAGAAGCCCCCGCTCCGGCGGGGGCTCTTGGTTCCGTGACGTCGTCACTCGTCATTGATCAGGTTACCCAGCTTCGGCATAGAGAAGTACGCCCGACGACTCGCGGAGGATCACGTGTTCCACCTTCGGCGTCCGGTCGTCCAGGGTGTTGACCGCTTCGAGGAGTTCACCGAACGCGCCCCCGTCCGGGGTGGACTCGCTCGGGTCGTCGAGATCGGCGAGGAGCGAGAGAAGCGGGTCAGACTCGGCGATGCGCTGCCGCTTCTGCCCGCCGTGGGTGTGCAGCTCATCGAAGAACCGGCCATAGTCGATCGGCTCCGGTGTGCGGCCGTACTCGCCGACGGTGAGTGTGCTGTGCTGATCGGTCAGGATGGTCATGCTGATCTCCGTTCGGAAGTGGCGCGGCCCTGTCGTTCGCTCCGCTTCCTGCCCCGCATCGAGGGGTGGATCCAGAAGCGGGCGAAGACCTCGGCGAGGAGCGCGCGGTACTGCTCGTCTTCGACACCGGTCTCCTGCCATAGCCTGTGCGCGGTGTTGAAGGCTTCGCGAACCTGAGCATCCGTCATGTCGGCGAACGCATCGGCACGTCGCAGTTTGGGCATGCCCCCATCTTCCCGTGGATCACCACGAGTTACCAGCGAATCCGGACATATATGCCCACCCGGGGTCGCCGGCGAGGCCCTTTCAGTTACGCACAGTGAACAATGCGCTCTCGCCCTTCAGGTGTCGGTCAGCACCTTGCCGATCCTCACGCACCGGGCGCAGGCGTATCCCCAGACGGTGTGCCGCAGCCCGCTGCGGGGCCCCCAGCACACCGGGCAGTAACCCGTATCCGTGTGCCAGATCTGCGCAATGGCGTTGAGATCGTGTTCGGGCAGCTTCGGCACCGGGTCGCCGTCGTAGAGCACCCCGCGCCCCGTGGACACGTACGCGCGCCCGTGCCCCCACACCGTCGCCACGCGCCGGATGATGCCCCGGTGTTCCAGCTCTTCGATCACCTTGCGCGCGGTGTGGGCGTTGGTGCGGTAGATCTTCCGCAGGCGTTCTTGCCCGCCGTAGGGCTCACCGGGCAGCCACCGGCCGAGCCTCGCCGACTCAATGTCTGCGATCTCCAGCCACCTGCCCCGCTGACGGTCCGTCATGACCCGTCATGCTAGGTCTCATGCCGGGAGAGAGCCATGCGCACAAGATCAGCCGAAGGCATTTGCCGGAGGGGTCCAGCGCGGCCCGTGGTCGCCGTCTGCGGGGTTGCTCGCGTCCGCAACGAGCAGCCGCTCACCTCGGCATTCGGCGACCGCCAGCGCATCCCGCAGAGCCTCGGTCAGCCGCGCCACGAGGAAGGCAAGCTCCGTCTCAGTGGCGCCGTTGCTGACGATCTCGGCGGTGCGTTCCAAGATCGTGTGCCCCATGGTGAGTTGCTGGCTCTCGACCTCATCGGCGAAGGCCGAGAGCCAGCCTGTGCCCTCCTGTGCATAGCAACGGCGGCCGTCCGGCCCCGACCACGGAAGGGCGCGTAACTCGCTCGCACGGGCATTCATTCCTGTGCCCCGCGCGAGACGACTTCGGCGAGCTTGAGCGCTACGGGTGCGGAAATCGCCCCCAGGTCGATCAAGGCATAGGAGTTCTTCGTCTTGGCCCCGGGGCGCGGCCGGAAGCCCAAGTCAGTACCCGGGAACGAAATCCCGGCACTGCGCAACGCGGTTGAGAGCGCGGCGCGTGCCTCCTCTGCATCCTGCATTCGCTCGGTCATGCGCCCATCCTTCGGCGCCTCGGTCGGCGGTGGCGAGGAACATGCGCCTTGTCGGGTAAATGATCACCGGCACGCGTCCGCCCACTCCGTCAGCTTCGCTCGGGCGTCCGCACCGAAGAGCGCCCGCGCTTCGTACCCGGAGAATTCTTCGAGATACGCAGACACGTCACGGCGGTCTCGGAACATCATTACGCCGGTCTGAATCTCGACCGTCGCCAATCGCTCGTCATAGACGGAGAAGACGTTCAACGGTGCGGGGACGGGTTCGCGCGACACCAGTGGGAGAACTCCAATGGTGACGTTGGTGAGTTGTGCCAGCGCGGCCAGGTGCTGAATCTGCACACTAAGCGCCTCGGGCGACACAAGGGGCCAGCGGGCCGCTTGTTCGGTGAGGATGAACGTAAAGCGCTTCGACTTGTCGTAGAGAACTTCCTGCCGCTCTACCTTCTTGGCAACGGTCTTGCGCCGCTGAACCTCGGGAACGTCCGCAAGGCTCGCCCGGATGTATTCGGGGGTCGCAAGTAGCCCCGTGATCATCGTTGGCAGGAAGTACCGGAAGACCGTTGACGACTGCTCGAATGCCGCTAGGTCGTTCTGCCGCTTGTCGAGACCCCGGCGCATCAACGCCCAGTTGTCTTGCCACTCCGTGTTGGCGAGACGAGCGAGTGCCGCTATTTCGCTGACCAGTTGGGCGGGCGCATCGAGGGCGCGGAGGATCAGTTCCACATCGACCAGCGTGGGTGTCAGCTTGCCGCTTTCGATGTTCGAGATTTTCGTCTGACTCATGGCGCAACGCTGAGCGAGCCGGGTTTGTGTCCACCCGGCCCGCTTGCGCAGATCCTTAAGCGTTTGTGCCAGGTCCGCTCTGCTGCGGCCTAGCTCCTGCGGATCAAACGTCAAGGCCCTTCACGTACTCCTCGAAGGGCACCGACTCGGCGAGTGCGATGCGCTGGTATTCGAGATACGGAGACACGTCACCCTCGAATAGCTCGCGGCTGATCTGAGTTCCGTCCGGCGCATAGTTCATGAGCACCACTTCGGACGTGTCGAAGAGCCAGAAATCCTCGACCCCGTCGAGCGGGTTCTCTCGGTCGGTCACGTCGAGAATCCGGATGTCCTCACCGGCCCGCGAGTGCGGCAGGTAGTACATGAACTCGTAGGCGAGATAGTCGCTTAGCGGGCGCGTGACGATGTGCACCCGCCCTTTGGACTTCCCCTCTGTTCGCACCCGGCGCAAGTCGGCTACGTACTCATCGGTTTCCATGTAGGCGTGCAGGTCGATTCGCTCGCCCGCGAGGAACGCGGCGATTTCGTCGGCCTCTTGGGGCACGCGGTATTCCGGCAGTGTCTCCAGGCGCCAGGCTTCGCGCCGGAAGTCGCGGAATTTCGCGGCCCACGCCTCACCATCCAAGAGCACGTACAGCCTCCTTGAGAATGGCCTCGGGAATCTCGACCAGCGCCTCACCCTGCGGGGGCTGGAAGGCTTCGGAGATATCGCCTTGCACAACTATGGAGCCGCTCTTCGTGCGATAGAGGTTGGGGCAGTCGTTCTTGCTGCACTCCGGGTCGTCGACGTTGCCGGTAAGTCGGGTCAGCTCTTCACGCGCCACGGTGGAACCCCCTTGTGTGCGACCCCAGTTGGGCCGGTTGCTTCGACGGTACGGGGGCGGTGCACGGCCGTCTATGCGGCAACGGCAATATTCGCGTGGTCGGGTAAGGATCACGCTGAGAGCCCTAAGATCAACGGGAGTTGATCGAAGGGAAGCCCATGGAAACGGATGCACGCGCGATCCTGCGCATGCAACAAGCCATGACGCAGATGCACGCCATCTTCAGCGAACACGTCCTCGGGGAGGGGTCTACGAACGTCACCCTCACCGCGCGGCAGCTAGACCTCTTGGCTTGTGTGCTGGACGACGAACCAGGGCCGGTAGCGGCGGGGCTGAGACTGATCCTCGACCTTGACGAGCGGGTTTGCCCAGGTCAGCAGGGGTGCAAGCACTCCGAGGGGGGAACCACCCTTTAGACATCACACTGAACAGCGTCAGCTGCGTGGCCGCGGTCACCGCGCCGCGGCGGCCGTACGCGGGGGCCGGTTCGAGCAGGCCGTCCGCGCCGTGGGCCGTGCGCAGCCGGTCGAGGGCGAGTGCGGAGACGGGAGCCCCGAGGGCGTCGCCGAGCGCGGAGCCGAGGAGGGTGCCGCGCACCCGGCTGCGGAAGTCCTGCTGCTCGACGCGTCCCCACACGGCAGTCCCGGCACTCACCGCAGCCCCCCTCACGCCTCCCTCACCGTCCGCAGCACTGTAATCGAACGCCCGGCCAGAGATCAGAGCCCGGACCGATGGGGATTCTCACGCTTCAGCCCTCTTACGACCGGCGTTCACCAGCCGTTTTCGCGGGGCCCGCAGCATCCGCCCCATGAAGATCTCGCACATGCTCTCCGCCGCCGTCGCCCTGGCCCTCACGGGCGTCGCCCCGGCCCCGGCCGCCGTCGCCCACGACCGCGGTCACCACCGGGCCGCCATCCCCTTCACGGAGGCGACGGTCACGGCGGCCGAGGACGGCTCGTATGTCGTCGAGTGGCAGGCGCCGGGGGTACGCCGGGTCGCCGTCGAGGCGAACGGCGAGGTCGTCGCGCGCGGCGGCGCCTCCGGCCGCGTCACGGTGCGCGGACTGCCGGCGGCGGACCGCCAGTGGTTCACGTTCGACGCCGGCCGGGGCCACTCCCTGCGCCTGGCCGACCGCCTGATCCCACTGGACGGGACGGTCAACTTCCGTGACGCGGGCGGCTATCGCACGGCGGACGGCCACTGGGTGAAGATGGGCGAGATCTACCGCTCGGACTCCCTGGAGAAGCTCACGGACGCGGACCTCGCCAAGCTGCGGCGCCTGGGCATCCGCGTGGACTACGACCTGCGCATGGCCTCCGAGCGCGCGGCGGCCCCGGACCGCGTCCCGGCCGGCACGCAGTACGTGGTCGCGGACGTCCTCGCGGGCTCGGAGGCCTTCGTCACCATGCCGAGGACGGAGTCCGAGGCGGTCGCGATGATGGTCGAGGGCGAGAAATTCATGGTCGGCGGCGACACCGCCAAGACCGCCTACCGCACGGTCTTCGACGGTCTCGTCGAGGGCGACGGCGCCCTCTTCCACTGCACGGCCGGCAAGGACCGTACGGGCTGGGCGGGCGCGGCCCTCCTCACGGCACTCGGCGTTCCGCGCGCCACGGTCATGGCGGACTACCTGGCCTCGAACGACTACCGCGCCGAGGCCAACGCGGCGGCGCTCGCCCATATGACGCCCGCGCAGGCGAAGGTCTACAAGCCGCTCCTTGACGTGCGGCCCGAGTACCTGAACGCCGGCTTCGCGGAGGTCTCGGAGAGGTTCGGCTCGTTCTCGGCGTACGAGAAGCAGGGCCTGGGCTTGAGCGCCAAGGAACTGCGGGAACTGAAGAGGGAGTTGCTGGTGGGCTGATCCCCGCGCTGATGCAGGCCGCCCTCCCCCGGGAATCTAGAGGGAGGGCGGCCTGTGTGGTTCAGTCCGCTGTCACTGGTCGATGCCCCAGCGCAACGAACCGATCCGGCTTTCCTCGACCGCGCCGCTGAAGACCCGCACCTCGTCCACGGCACCGTGCAGGTACTCGCCCCAGCCGTCGGCCGTCCTGGCCCGGCCGACCTGGAGTCCGCCGGTGCTCTTCCACGACTTCGACAGGTTCGCCCGGGATTCCGGGTCCCGGCCGCCGTCGACGTACAGCGTGATCTGGTCGGCGGCGTCGTCGTAGACGACCGTCACCTCACTGCCCGAGCCGATGCCGCCGTCGGGCGCCGAGGACACGGCGACCACGGTCTCCCCGGCCTCCGGCGTATCGGCGTCCGGCATCACCAGCTGCCACTGGCTGACCGACGGGTCGTAGCGGACCTTGAACGCGTCCCTGTGCTCGCCGGCCTGAGAGAGCACCGTCATCGGACGGTCGGGGGCCGAGTCCGCCAGGCGTACCGTGGCGCTGACCGTGAAGCTGTCGTCCGTGTCTACGGCCGGGCGGTCCGTCGCGGCGTACCCGTTCCTGCCGTCGAGTTCGAGATGGCCGGCGCCTTGGAGGGCGGGGCTCCCTGCCTCTTCGCAGAAGGGGTCGTCCGGTCCACAGGTCACGGGACGGTGGATCGAGGCACCTTCACCGAGGGTCAGCGATTCACCGCCGTGCAGCTCCGGGCTGCCGCCGTCCACCGCGTTCTCCAGCGCCCAGTGGCCTCGCTCGGCGGCCTTGCGCGCGGCGAGCTCCGTCACCTCGGTGGGAACGACCACGCGGTCGTGTACGCGTACGCCGCCGATCTCCCCCTGCCAGCGGTCCCGGTAGCCGTCCTTGCCCCGGGCGCGGCCGATCTGGAAGTTCCCGCTCGTCGCGGAGGCTTCGGCCCGCTGTCCGTCGCCCACCGCCCGGCCGTTGACATAGAGCGTGGCCAGGCCGGTCTCGGCGTCGTACAGGCCGAGCACGTGGGCCCACTCGCCGGTCTCCGGAGCACCACCGGTGGCCCGGGCGCCCCCGAAGTCGAAGGACCAGACCGGCGCTTCGGCCGTCGTGCGCAGTCCCAGAGTGAAGGCCCTGCCGTCCGCCGCGTCCTGGGACGCCACGGTCATGGCGCGGTCGGTACGGCCGGGCCGCACCCAGGCGCTCACCGCGAAGGTCTTCGACGTGTCGACGATCTTCGTGTCCGGCGTGACGAAGCCATGGCCTCCGCCGTCGAAGGACGCGGTAGTCGTGAGGGCCGTGCCCTGGGGCGCGGGGGCGCCGAAGGCGACTCCGGTGCCGACGCGGGCCCCCGGGCCGGTGACCGCGGCGGCGGTGCGGGAGCCGGCCGGGTCGGCCAGGTTCCATTGGGCAATCGGTGACCGGCCCGCCTTCACCATGAACTCGTATGTGGTGGGCATGCTGCGGCGCCCGGAACGGTCCACGGCGGAAACCGCGACACTCTTCGGGCCGGCGCTCAAGGGCAGGTACGTGAAGGAAGCAGGGCCACCCAACCCGTCGGCGTTCACCGTGGGGTAGGGACCGTCGAGGAACTCGTACCTGTACGCCACGACGTCGTCGGACGGCGAGTCCGCAGCGAACTTTCCGTAGTCCGTGGAGGTTAACAGCCGTCACTGACACAACAGTTGACATTTTCTGACACACGGTCATCACATGTCGGCGCCGGGGATCACCGGGCAGGGCAGCGCCCGGAACCCTTCAGTCCACCAGCCCCGAAGCCGCCTGCGCGAACGCCCGCACCCGTTCCGACTCCGCGCCCGCGCGCCAGACCAGCCCCCACCGCACCGGGGGCATGCCGTCCAGCGGTACGTACGCGACGTCGGGGCGGGTGAAGTAGCGGCGGGTGTGGGCGCCGGTGAGGGCCGTGCCCGTGCCTGCGCCGACCAGGGTGAGGAGTTCGTTCAGGGTGGCTGCCGTCGGGCCGAGAGGGATCGGTGTGCCCGCGGGGGTGCGCGGCGGGGAGAGGTCGTCGCGCAGCGAGGGCGGCAGCGTTTCCGGGTGCTGGAGGAGGGTGACGCGGGCGAGCGACTCGGCAGGCAGGCTCGGGGAGTCCTGGCGGGCGAAGGGGTGGCCGGCCGGGACCGCGAGCATACGGGCCTCCGACACCAGGACCGGGCCCTCGACCAGGTCCGGCAAGTCGAAGGGGTGCCGGGTGAGCGCCAGGTCCGCCTCGCCCGCGCGCAGCCAGGGGGCGACGTCCGTGAACTGGGCTTCCCGGATCCGGACTTCGCAGTCGGGGTGCTGTTCGCGGAAGGTCTGGGCGATGCCCACGACCAGCTGGCCGGCCGCCGGGCCCGTGAAGGCGACCGTGAGGGTGCCCGTCAGGCCACGGCCCGCGGCCACCGCGCGGGCGACCGCTTCGGTGATCCGGTCCCATGCGGGGCCCACCGCCTCGGCCAAGTCACGCCCCACGGAAGTCAGTTGAACGCTGCGGCTCGTCCGGTCGAAGAGGCGCACCCCGATACGGCGTTCCAGCTTGGCGATCGTCTGGCTGACGCGGGCCGTCGAGAGGTGCAGTCGCTCGGCCGTGCGGCCGAAGTGCAGCTCCTCGGCGAGCGTGAGGAACGCCTCCAGTTCGTGCCGCTCCAACATGATCGCCCCCTGGATCGTTTCCCCTCGCTTAACGATCGTTGCACAGACGCGCATTGATGCCACCGGCGGCCCCCAGCAGGATCAGTGGTGCCGAAAGAACCCGGCACACCCACTCCGACCTGCTGCTACACCAAGGAGCCTCCATGTTCGTCACCGAGCACGCCGCACTCGCCGCCCCCGCCCACGACACCGCCGCGGTCGTCGCCGAGCTGCGGGACCGTACGGAGATCGTCGACGCGCTGTACCGGTTCGCGCTCGGCCAGGACCTCAAGGACAAGGAGCTGTTCGCCTCCGCCTTCGCCGAGGACGCCGAGCTGGACTTCCGCCCGGCGGCCGCCAAGTGGGGTGCGGCGCCGCCGGTGATGGCCGGGCGGGACACCATCGTCACCACGATCCTCGGGCTGTTCACCGGCCGGGTGGACACCACCCACCAGATCACCAACCCGCGCGTCACCGTCGACGGCGACACCGCCCGTCTCACCGCCCTGGTCGAGGCCCAGCATCTGCTGACCGCCGACCACTCCACGTATGCGCTGCTCAAGAACCCGTACGACGTGGAGCTCGTGCGCGCGTCAGGCTCCGGTGACGGGGGCGGTCGCTGGCTGGTCAGCAGGATGGTCATCCACAACACCTGGTTCCTGGGTGAGCCGACGGCCATCTTCGGCTGAGCCCACCGCCGTCCTCGGCTGGGGCCCGATCCTCCACCCCCACCCGTATGCACAAGAAGGGTTCAACCCTCATGAAGTTCGCCGTCATCGGCGGGACCGGACGCGTCGGTCAGCACATCGTGCGGTCCCTCCTCGCCGAAGGGCACGAGGCCGCAGCGCACTCCAGGTCCACAGGCGTCGATCTGGCCACGGGCGAGGGACTGCGGTCCGCGCTCGCCGGCGCCGACGTCGTGATCGACGCCGCGCAGTCGGCTGCCGCCGACGAGTCCGCCGTCGCGTTCTTCCGCACGGCGGCAGGACAGGTGCTGAGCGCCGCCGCAAAAGCGGGTGTCCGGCATGCGGTGCTGCTGTCGGTGGTGGGCGTGGGAACGCTGCCGGGGCACCCTTACTACCGGGCCAAGTCCGAGCAGGAGCAGCTCTACCGGAGCGGCCCCCTGCCGTACTCCGTCGTCCGCGCCACCCAGTTCTTCGAGTATCTCGACGAGATCCTCTCCTGGACCTCGGACGCCGCCGCCGGCACCGTACGGCTGCCGTCCACCCCGCTGCAGCCCGTGGCCGCGGCCGACGCGGGCCGCTTCGTGGCGCGGCTCGCCGCCGGGGATCCGCTCGACGGGATACGGGAGGTCGCCGGGCCCGAGGTGCTGCCGCTCGACGAGCTGGGCCGGACCCTGCTCGCCGCACGCGGCGACGCACGCCGCGTCCTCACCGACGAGACGGCCGGCCCCTTCGCATCCGCACCCGGCCGGCGGGACACCGCGGCCGAGGGTGCGCACCTGACCGCGACCCGTCTGAAGGACTGGCTGACCTCCTGACTGCCCGGTCCGCCCATGGCAGGGTGAAGATCTGTCAGAGACGGACTGTCGCGGACACCGTGTTCGGCCTCGACGAGGTCCTGATCCGCAAGTCCGCCGTCGGCCACAACCGGGACGAGGCGGGTGTCCAGCACCCGGCCGCTCCCCGGAAGGCCTCCCACCAGTGCTGCCGTACAGCGATGCCCGGGCCCGGGAGCCGGCGGGCCGGTACGGGGCGGATCCACGCGCGGCAGTAGACGGCGCGGTCGGCCTGCCCAGGCGGGTGTCCGCCCCCGGTGACCAGGGAGTCCAGGTTCGTACAAGGTTGTTGAAGGGTCGGTCCGCCACGATGCCGTCGGACGGCGTGTCCGCACAGCCGTCGGTCAAGCACCGCTCCACAGGTCGACACCAAGGGGGACCCAGACCATGAAGAAGACTCGCTCCATGCGGGCCCGCGCAGCGCTCTCTGTCGGAACCATCCTTCTGTCCAGTGCGGGAATCGGGCTGGCCACGACGTCACCCGCAGCCGCGGCCGACTGTGTCCTGTCCAACAACGCAGGGGTCGGCCTGCCCACGTCGTCCAAGAGCTACTGCTCCGTCACAGTGGGCCGCAAGGCTCAGTGGTCGTTCGGGCCGGACAGCTCCTGCAAGAAGTTCACACCCGGCCAGACACGTACCTTCCTCGCCCCCTACCCGTTCTCCGGCTGGTCCGGCCTCAAGGCCTGCGCGGTCTGACCGCGTCCCGCTCACACCGGCCGGGCCTCGCAGCCCGGCCGCCACCATGGGGCATCTCCGTCCGCTCTCGGATGCGTCAGTCAAGGACCGGCAACAACTCCGGCAAATGCCCATCCGAAGCCTCCGCCGCCCGTACCCGTTCCTCGGGGACCTCGCCGTAGAGGGTCGTGCGGGGGCGGGACGGGCGGCCCGCTTCCGTGGCGATGGCGATCAGGTCCTTGACCGAGCGGTACGAGCCGTAGGACGAGCCGGCCATCCGCGAGATGGTCTCCTCCATCAGCGTGCCGCCCAGGTCGTTGGCCCCGGAGCGGAGCATCTCCGCCGCGCCCTCCGTGCCCAGCTTGACCCAGCTGGTCTGGATGTTGGGGATGTGCGGGTGCAGGAGGAGGCGGGCCATGGCCGTGACCGCGCGGTTGTCGCGGTCGGTCGGGCCGGGGCGGGCGATGCCCGCCAGGTACACGGGTGCGTTGGTGTGGATGAAGGGGAGCGTCACGAACTCCGTGAAGCCGCCGGTCTCCTGCTGGATCCGCGCGAGCGTACGGAAGTGTCCGAGCCAGTGCCGGGGCTGGTCCACATGCCCGTACATCATCGTGGACGAGGAGCGGATGCCCAGCTCGTGGGCCGTCTTGACGACCTCGATCCAGGTGGCCGTGGGCAGCTTGCCCTTGGTGAGCACCCAGCGGACCTCGTCGTCGAGGATCTCGGCGGCCGTGCCGGGGATCGAGTCGAGGCCCGCCTCCTTCGCCACCGTCAGCCACTCCCGGATCGAAAGGCCCGTGCGCGAAGCCCCGTTGACGACCTCCATCGGCGAGAAGGCGTGCACGTGCATGCCCGGGACGCGCTTCTTCACGGCACGCGCGATGTCGAAGTACGCCGTGCCGGGCAGGTCGGGGTGGATGCCGCCCTGCATGCAGACCTCGACCGCGCCCACGTCCCAGGCCTGCGCCGCGCGGTCGGCGACCTGGTCCAGGGAGAGCGTGTACGCGTCGGCGTCGGTGCGGCGCTGGGCGAAGGCGCAGAAGCGGCAGCCGGTGTAACAGACGTTGGTGAAGTTGATGTTGCGCGTGACGATGTAGGTGACGTCCTCGCCGACCACGGACTTGCGCAGATCGTCCGCGATCCGGGTCAGGGCGTCGAGGGCCGGACCGTCCGCGTGCAGCAGCGCCAGCGCTTCGGAGTCGGTGAGCTTCGTCGGGTCGTCGGCGGCCGTGGCCAGCGCGGACCGTACGTCACCGTCCAGGCGCGAGGGCACCATCCCGGGCGCCGCGGCCTCCCTGAGCGCCTCCCAGTCCCCGTACACGACATCGAAGTCCTCGCGCCGGTCGCCCGTGCGGCCCTCGGTGTCGATCGTGGCGTGCAGGTCCGTACGTCCGGCGGAGGTGAAGCCCTCGTCGGGCTCCTGCCACGGCCGGCCCACGACGGGTGCGTCCGGGATCGCGAGCCCGGTCGCGGGATCGGCGAGCGCCCTTACGTGGGGAAGGACACGCGGGTCGAGCCACGGCTCGCCGCGGGTCACGAACTCCGGGTACACGCACAGCCGTTCGCGCAGCTCGAAGCCGGCGGCCGAGGAGCGCTCGGTCAGCTCGTCCAGCTGCGGCCAGGGCTTCTCCGGGTTCACATGGTCGATCGTGACCGGCGAGACCCCGCCCCAGTCGTCGATCCCCGCGCCGATCAGGCGCTCGTACTCGCCCGCGATCAGATTCGGCGGTGCCTGCAGATTCCCCGACGGGCCCATGATGTGCCGCGCGACGGCGACGGTCGCGACCAGCTCGTCCAGCTCCGCGTCCGGCATCCCGCGCATCGCCGTGTCCGGCTTGGCGCGGAAGTTCTGGATGATCAGCTCCTGGATGCCGTGGTACGCCCGCGCCACCCGCCGCAGCGCGAACAGCGACTCCGCGCGCTCCTCGTACGTCTCGCCGATGCCGATCAGGAGCCCGCTGGTGAACGGCACGGACGAACGCCCGGCGTCCTCCAACACCCGCAGCCGCACGGCCGGTTCCTTGTCGGGCGAGCCATAGTGGGGCATTCCGGGCTCGGACCACAGGCGTTCGGCGGTGGTCTCCAGCATCATGCCCATCGAGGGCGCGACGGGCTTGAGCCGCTGGAAGTCGGTCCAGGAGAGCACCCCGGGGTTGAGGTGCGGCAGCAGACCCGTCTCCTCCAGGATCCGGATCGAGATGGCCCGTACGTACGCGATGGTGTCGTCATAGCCGTGCGCGTCCAGCCACTCGCGGGCCTCGGGCCAGCGGTCCTCGGGCTTGTCGCCGAGGGTGATCAGGGCTTCCTTGCACCCCATCTCGGCGCCGCGCCGCGCGATGTCGAGCACCTCGTCCGGGGACATGAACATCCCGTGCCCGGCCCGGCGCAGCTTGCCCGGCACCGTCACGAAGGTGCAGTAGTGGCATTTGTCCCGGCACAGACGGGTCAGCGGTATGAACACGCTCTTCGAGTACGTGATGACCCCGGGCCGTCCGGCCGCCTCCAGCCCCGCGTCCCGCACGCGCGCCGCCGACGCGGTCAGGTCGTCCAGGTCCTCGCCGCGCGCCTGGAGCAGCACGGCCGCCTCGGTGACGTCGAGCGCCACACCGTCCCGCGCGCGCTTCAGAGCGCGGCGCATCGCATTGGCAGTAGGGGCCGTGGCCTGCTGATCAGTCATGGACCGAGCATACGAGCGCCCGCCGACAACTGTTCGAGAGCTGTTGATCACAGGGTGGGTCGGCTCGGGGTGGGTCGGCTCGGGGTGGGTCGGCTCGGGGTGGTTCGGCTCGCTCACAAGTACCTTCCGAATTCGTCCAGCGCCTTCAGCACGTCGGTCTCCCCGCGCGGCGGCAGTTGCAGGATCACCTCGTCCACTCCAACCGCCGCGTAGTGCTCCAGCTTCCCGGCGTCGGGAACGACCGCCGTGACCGCGGCATACGGCTCCTCGGGGGCCCGGCCCGCCCGCTCCCAGACCTCCCTCAGTTCCCCGAGCCGCGCGGCGAGCCCGCTGCCGCCCACCGGCATCCAGCCGTCCGCGAACTCCGCGATCTCCCCGTACAGACGCGGCCCCGGCGCACCCCCGATCAGCGTCCTCGGCCCGACGAGCGCACGGCCCGGCCGCGCGGCCGGCTTGGGGTGCACGTCACTGGCCGCCACACTGCCGAACTCCCCGTCGTATGACGTAGGTTCCGCGCTCCACAGTGCCCGCATCAACGCCATCCGGTCCCGTACGAGCGCCCGTCGCGTCGGCCAGTGGACGCCGTGGTCGGCGGCCTCCTCGCGGTTCCAGCCGTATCCGATGCCGAGCGTGAGCCGGCCGCCGCTCAGGTGGTCCAGGGTGGCGATCTGCTTGGCGAGGTCGACGGGGTCGTGCTGGCCGATGAGCGCGATGTTGGTGCCGAGGCCGAGCCGTGAGGTGACGGCCGCGGCCTGGGCGAGCGCCACGAAGGGGCTGAGCATCCGGGCGCACTCCGGCGGCATCTCACCGCCGGGGTACGGCGATTCACGGGACACGGGGATATGGGTGTGCTCGGGGAGATAGAGCCCCGCGAAGCCACGCGCCTCCAGCTCGCGCGCGAGCCGCACGGGCGTGATCGTCTCATCGGTCAGATACAGGGTCGCCGAGATCCGCATGGGGCTTCCTAACCCTGGGGGGTGGTCAAGTCCATACGCAGGGGCTGCCTGATGCGTCACCCGTACGCGGACAGTCCCCTCCGGCCCGTACGCGGACAGTCCCCTCCGGCCCGTACGCGGACAGTCCCCTCCCGCCCGGGGGCGGACAGTCCCCTCCGGCCCGTACGCGGACAGTCCCCTCCCGCCCGGGGGCCGAAGCCCTTCTCAGGCTATCGGCGCCCACTGACAACGCAGCCCACGCCTCACACCCAACACCCCCCACGCCCCACCCCCCACGCCCCACGCCCCACAGACGGATGTTCACCCGCCACACAACTCCCGCCCCTTGCACCGCACTTCAGCCCTGACTACGAAGGTCACACCACGCACCACACCTCCGACCACCACCGGGAGAACGGCATGTGCGAGGCACACGACACAGGGAACTGCACGGAACACTCCGCCGGGCACGGCGGTGAACACCTCATGGGCAGACGCGCGTTGCTGGTGACGGGCACGGCCACCGCGCTTACGTTGGGGACCGTGACCTTCGCCAGCGCCGAGGAGCGCCAGCCGCCGAACGAGTCCGGCGAGGAGACCGAGGTGGTGCGCGGCACACTGCCCACCGGCTCCCCCGACTTCGTCTATCTGCCCGTCGAGGTGCCGCGCGGCGTGCGCGAGATCCATGTCGCCTACACGTACGAGAAGCTGCCCGTGCCGCCCGGCACACAGGGCAACGCGCTCGACATCGGCATCTTCGACGAACGCGGCACCGAGCTCGGCGGACGCGGGTTCCGCGGCTGGTCGGGCGGTGCGCGCACCGAGTTCTTCCTCCGCTCCGACGACGCGACCCCCGGCTACATCCCGGGCCGCATCCGCCCCGGTACGTGGCATATCGCGCTCGGCCCGTACACGGTCGCGCCGCAGGGACTCCCGTACGAGGTGACGATCACGCTCAAGTACGGGGAGCAGGCGCCGACCTCGAAGCCCGCCTATCCGCCGGAGCGTGCGAAGGGGCGCGGGCGTGCCTGGTACCGGGGCGACTGCCATATCCACTCCTGGTACTCGGACGGAAAGCGGACCCTGGCCGAGATCGCCGCGGCCGCCCGCGCCGCCGGTCTGGACTTCATCAACTCCTCGGAGCACAACACCCACTCCGCGCACGCCCATTGGGCCCCGGAGGCCGGTGACGACCTGCTGATCCTGACCGGCGAGGAGATCACCACGCGCAACGGGCACATCGTGGCGCTCGGCATGGACGGCGGCACCTTCGTCGACTGGCGCTACCGGGCGCGCGACAACCGTTTCGGCCACTATGCGCGCGAGGTGCGCCGCGCGGGCGGTCTGGTCGTGCCCGCGCATCCGCACGCCACCTGCATCGGCTGCAACTGGAAGTTCGGCTTCGGCGAGGCGGACGCGGTGGAGGTGTGGAACGGTCCGTTCACGCCCGACGACGAGGTCTCGCTGCAGTCCTGGGACAACACCCTGCAGGCCGACCCGCGCAACTGGACCCCGGCGATGGGCAACAGCGACGCCCACTCCCCCGCGGACCGCATCGGCACCCCGCAGACGGTGGTGCTCGCGGACGATCTGACCCGTGAGGCGATCCTGGCGGGCATCCGCGCGGGCCGTTCGTACGTGGCCGAATCCGCCGCCGTCTCGCTGGACTTCTCCGCGGCGGGCGGCCGCGGCAGGCACGCCGGGATCGGCGGGCGGCTCGACGTCGACCGGGACGACGAGGTGACGGTCCGCCTGGCGGCGAAGGGCGTCCCGGGCTGCACGATCCGCTTCGTCACGGACCAGGGCACCCTGTTCACCTCGGCGGTGGTGCCGGAGTCCGGGGAGCTGACGGCCGAGTGGCGCACGACGGCTTCGTACGCCTCGTATGTACGGGCGGAAGTCCGCCGCCCCGCTCAGGTGCCCCAACTCCCGGGTCCGCTGGCGGCGTTCACGAACCCGATCTTCCTGGGGCCCTAGCCGGGCGTGCCCGGGTCACGGAGGGCGGCCCCTCCGTGACCCGGGTCCTCTCAGGCGTCGTCCGGGGTCAGAAAGGCAAAGGTCGAGCCGAGGTGCGCCCCGCCGAACAGCTGACGTATCACCACGCAGCCCATCGCCTCCAGATGGGGCGTCTGGGACAGGTCGCCGGCGTCCAGCGGGGCGGCGCCGACCTCCTGGATCAGCTTGCGGGTCACGGACTTGCCCTCGGCGGCGCCCGCGAACGGCACGGCGAGCGGCCGCCCGCCGTACACCGGCGGGGTCTTCCACACATCACTGAAGGCGAGGTTGAACGCCTTCACCACATGGCTGCCCGGCGCGAGTTCGGCCGCGCGCTCGGCCATGGACCGGCCTTCCCAGGTGACTTGGGACCAGTCCTCGGTGTCGACGGAGTTGCCGACGTCGACGACCGTCTTGCCGGCCAGCGTCCCCTCCCCCGCCCCGGCCGCCGCGAGGGTGCTCTCCAGGCCTTCCCGCAGTACGGCGAGCAGGATCACGTCCCCATACGCGGCGGCCTCACGCAGCGTGCCGGCCCCGGCGGCGCCCAGGCTCTTCGCGAGGTCGGCCGCCTTCTCCGGGGTCCTGCCGCCGATGAACACCTCGTGCCCGGCCTCGATCCAGCGCCCGGCCAGCGCCTCGGTCATCCGCCCCGCACCCAGCACACCGATCTTCATCTCGCCCTCTGCGACGCGTAGTTGACCAGAGTTGAGTAACCAAGCCGGACCCTAGGCATGCACGGAGCGCCGACGGGGGCATTCCGCTCCCGCCGGGACGGCTGAGACGAAATCGGCCTCCCGGGGCCTCTCGGGAAGTGAGGCGGCTCACTCCCGCTGGACTTCAAGCGCGCTTGAGGAAGCAGGCTGTGGATCGCCGGGGGCGGGAACAGTCCGCTCCCCGGCTGCCCTCAACTTCCGTTCAGGAAAACGAACATGGCCACGCTGCTTCACATCGACACCTTCCTCAACGGCGAGCACTCGCACTCCCGCGCCGCGACCGCCGCGTTCCGCCGTACCTGGGAGAGCGAGCACCCCGGGGGCAAGGTGATCTACCGGGATCTCGACACGGACCCCGTGCCGCACCTCCAGGCCGGGGCGTACTACGCGGGCTTCGTCGATCCCGCCGCGCAGTCCCCCGCCGAGCGGGCCGCCTTCGCGCTGCGCGCCCGTCCGATCGAGGAGGCCGAGGCGGCGGATGTGATCCTTCTCGGCGCCCCGATGTACAACTACGCGATCCCGTCCTCCCTCAAGGCCTGGATCGACCATGCCTTCGCCGTGGGCCGCACCGCGCACACCGAGCAGCGCACCCTCGCGGGCAAGCGCGCGGTGGTGGTCACCAGCAGGGGCGGCTCCTACCGCGAGGGCACCCCGCAGCACGGCAACGACCACGTGCAGAACTACCTGGGCCTCGCGCTCGGCGAAGGCCTCGGCATGGAGGTCGACTTCATCGTCCCCGAACTGACGATGGCACCCGCGGTGCCGGAGATGGCAGAGCTGATCCCGCTGTTCGAGCGCTCCCGCGAGGAGGCCCTCGCGACGGCCGAACGCCAGGCGAAGGACCTGGCCATGCGCCTGGCCGCCTGAGCATGGAGGGGCTCCGCGGGGCCGGGAGACAGGCGCGGCCCCTGTGGGGCGGACTGGTGGCGAGTGCGGCATATGCAGTGCCACACTCGCCGCATGGCTGCCGATCATCCCGTTCCCCCGCCCGGCGAGGGCCCCGCAAGCAGCGCCTCCGCCTCCATCGAGAAGGCGGCCCAGCGACGGATCGAACGGGACGGCCTCGACGAACTCCTCGCGGGCTTCGACGAGGCCAACGGCCCCGCGGATCCTGTCGCGGTGGCTGCCAAGCGGACCAGACTCGGCGCCTAGGCGTCCGCCCCGCGGCGCGGGCCGCACAGCAAGGCCACGAGAGTGAGGGCTGCCGTGAGGAGGAACGCCGGGCGCAGGCCGTGGAGTTGGGCGAAGGCGCCGAGGAGTGCGGGGCCCGCGATCGTGCCGAGGCCCAGGAAGAAGACCGTGACGGTGAAGCCGGCGGCGGGCCGCTCGGGAAAGACCCGGTAGCTCCACACCGCGAGCAGCCCGGAGCCGGCCATGAAGCAGGGGCCGTACAGGAGCGCCGAGAGCCCGACCGCGGGCAGCGCACCCGGGGCGAGCCCGAGCAGGGCGACCGCCACGGCGATCCCGAGGAACAGTCCCCCGTGCACCCGGCGCAGCCCGTACCGCGCCAGGGCGTGCCCCGTCAGCGCCCCCGCCGTGCCGGCCGCGCCGATCAGGGACCAGAACAGGGGCGCCGTGGCCGCTCCCGTGTCCGCCGCACCGGTGATCACCTCGACGGCGAAGGACCAGTAGACCGCGCCGACGAGCCCGTACAGGACGGCGGTGAGCAGCAGGGGCAGGGCGCTGCGCCGATACGGGAGGCGGTGCGCCCGGTGGCCCGTGCCCTTCCGTCCCGAACCGCGGGGCAGCACCCGCGCGTTACCCTTCCGTCCCGAACCGCGGGGCAGCACCCGCGCGTTGCCCTTCCGTCCCGAACCGCGGGGCAGCACCCGCGCGTTGCAGACCGTCGACACCAGCGCCGCCACCGCGAAGGCCAGCCAGGCGTACCGCCAGCGGGTCCCGTGCGCGAGCAGGGCCAGCGGGCCCGCGAGCACCACGGCGAAGGCCGTGCCGCTGGAGATGGCGCCCATCACGTGTTCGCGGCGCCCGGCGGGCACCATGCGGTCGACCGCGTCGGAGTAGGGCGCCCAGGCCCAGCCGGAGCTCGTACCGGCGAGGATCAGGCCGGCGACCAGGAGCCAGGGCCCCGGGGCGAACGCCACACAGCCCATCCCCACGGTCGCGCTGATCCCGCCGGCGAGCACCAGCGGGCGCGGCCCGAACCGGGTGACGAGCGCGCCCACCATGAGCAGCGCGGCCAGATACCCCACGTACGTGGCGCTGCCGATCAGTCCGAGCAGGGAGACGGAGAGCCCGAATTCCGCGCGCAGTTCGGGCAGGAAGAGCCCGTACCCGTACCGCGCGAAACCGAAGGTCACGCCGATCGCCGAGATCCCGGCGAGGGCGAGACGGCGGGCGGGGTCGGGGGCGCCGGTCGTGTGTCGTGTCGCGCGACGGCGAAGGTCCGTAAGTGCCATGCCTCCACCGTCGGGCCACACCCCCACCCACACCATTGGCGAAAACGTCAGGCTCCCCTAGATTTGCGCCATGACGGTTCGCGTGGTCGTGACGCTCCTGGAAGGAACCTCCCTGTTCGAGCTGGCCGTGCCGTGCGCGGTCTTCGCCGGCAAGGGATACGAGCTGACGCTGTGCTCCACCGCCCCCGGCGGCGTCCAGCACGCGCCCGGCGGCCTGAGCCTCTCGGCCGAGCGCGGCCTGGAAGCGCTGCACGAGGCGGATCTGATCGTGGTCCCCGCCTGCCTGATGGACGGCTACGAGCCGCCCGCCGACCTGCTCGAAGCCCTGCGCGCCGCGCACGCCCGCGGCACCCGGATCGCCGCGCTCTGCTCGGGCGCGTTCGTGCTCGCCGCGGCCGGCCTGCTCGACGGACGCCGGGCCGCGACGCACTGGATGTACGCGGAGGAGCTGCGCCGCCGCCATCCCGCCGTGGAGGTGGACGACCGTTCCCTGTACGTGGACGAGGGCTCGGTCCTCACCAGCGCGGGCACCGCCGCCGCCATCGATCTGTGTCTGCACATCGTGCGCGGCGACTACGGCACGGCGGCCGCCGCGGAGGTCAGCCGCTTCATGGTCGTGGCCCCGCACCGCGAGGGCGACCAGAGCCAGTACGCACCGCCGCCGGCCGCGCTGCCGCGCCCGCCCCAGGGCCTCGCCCCGGTGCTCGACTGGGCGGTGGCCCGGCTGCACCAGCCGCTCACGATCGGCGAGTTGGCCTCCCGGGCGGGCATGAGCACCCGGACCTTCGGCCGCCACTTCGCGGCGGAGGTGGGCGTCACCCCGCTGAAGTGGCTCAACCAGCAGCGCCTGGCCCGCGCCCGCGAACTCCTGGAGACCACGGACCTGGGCGTGGACGCGGTCGCCGAACGCAGCGGTCTCGGCAGCGCCGACAGCCTCCGCCAGCACTTCCACCGCGCCCTGTCGACCACCCCGGCGGCGTACCGCCGCACGTTCCGCGCGGCGAAGGACCGGGCAACGGCACCCGTCACATGAGCGCTCAGGCCTCCGGACGGGACGGGTTCCAGAGCCGATCGGCCTCGCCGCGGGCGAGATGCTCCTCGTAGATGCGCACCTTCTCGCGCATCACGGCCAAGGTCTCGTGCAGATCCGCGATCCGGGCCTCGACCTGCCGCTCATGCGCCCGCAGCACCTCGAGCCGCTCGCGTTCGTTGCCGGGACCCTGCCGGGCCAGCTCGATGTACTGCCGAATCGCGGCCAGCGGCATGCCCGAGGAGCGCAGCTTGGTGCAGATCGCCAGCCACTCCAGGTCTTCCTCGTGGTAGACCCGGCGGCCGTTGGACAGCCGGCGTACCGGGTTGGCGAACAGGCCCTCCCGCTCGTAGAACCGCAGCGCGTGCACGCTCAGCCCACTGCGCGCCGCCACCTCACCGATGCTCAGGTCCATGAGTGCGCCCCCGCTCGCCCCGCCAAGCTCTCGATCCCCCGCCGAGCTCTCGATCCCCCGCCGAGCTCTCGATCTCCCCGCCGAGCTCTTGATCTAGACCGGACTCTAGCTTCTAGCGTCGGACCCTCGGCCGGTCGGCAGGACCGGCGCTGAGGAGCAGGGGACAGCATGAGCGTGTGGTTCGTCACCGGTGCGTCACGTGGGCTCGGCGCGTTGATCACCCGGGAGGCGCTTGACCGCGGGCACCGCGTGATCGCGACGGCGCGGGACGCGTCCGCGGTGGAGCGGGCGTATCCGCAACGGCCGGACGGGCTCCTCGCAGTGAGCGCGGACGTGACCGAACCGGGGCAGCCGGCGGCGGCGGTGGAGGCGGGTCTGGCCGCGTTCGGCCGGATCGACGTCGTGGTCAACAACGCCGGTTACGGCCTGGTGGGCGCGGTCGAGGAGACCTCCGACAAGGCCGTACGCGCGCTCTTCGACGTGAACGTGTTCGGCGTGCTCAACACCCTGCGGGCCACACTGCCGACGCTCCGTGCCCAGCGCTCCGGGCACGTCCTGAACATCGGCTCCGTGGGCGGCTTCGCCACCGCGCCGGCGGTCGGTCTGTACGGTGCGTCGAAGTTCGCGCTCGAAGGCATCTCCGAGGCGCTGCACGGCGAACTCGCCCCGCTCGGAATCCGCGTGACCGTCGTCGAGCCGGGCGGCCTGCGCACGGACTTCCTCAGCGGTACGAGCATCCGGGTCGAACCCGCCACCATCGCCGACTACGCCGCCGGTGCGGGCCCGGTCCGCGAGGCCCTGGCCCAGGCCGACGGCCGCCAGCCGGGCGATCCGCTGAAGGCGGCGAAGGCGGTCGTCGACCTCACCGAGGCCGACGAGCCGCCGCTGCGCCTGCAGTTGGGAGCGGACGCGGTCGACCGGGTCGAGGCGAAACTGGACCTCGTACGACGGGAGCTCGACGACTGGCGCGACGTGGCGCTCTCCATCCGTATCTGAGCTCCACCCGTATCTGAGCTCGGTCCGCCCTCTGAGCTCTCGGAGCTCGGTCCGCCCTCTGAACTCAGTCCGCCACGACCAGCGCCGGCGTCTCCTTCGTCAGGACCTCGCCGCGGAAGAACGCCGGGCTGCGGCGCTCCGTCACGAACATGATGACCAGGCCGAGGGCGAGCAGCCCCACGCCGATCACGAAGACGGAGCCGACGCCGAGGACCGAGGAGCCGCTGCCGTACGCCGGGTCCCACATGTCGTACAGCGTCTTGCCGAAGACGGCCGCGAGCAGCACGCCGCCGAGCAGCGGGAAGGCGCCCTTGAAGACGAAGTCGCGGGCCGAGCGGGTCAGTTCGCGGCGGAAGTACCAGGCACAGGCGAAGGCCGTGATCGAGTAGTAGAAGCAGATCATGAGGCCGAGCGCGTAGATCGTGTCGACCAGGACCTTGTCGCTGACCAGGGTCATCACCGCGTAGAAGACACCGGTGGCGATACCCGCGAGAACGGTCGCGCGGCCGGGGGTCTTGAAGCGCGCGTGGGTCCTGCCGAGCGAGGGCGGCAGGGCCTCGTACGCGGACATCGCGAGGACCGTGCGGGCCACCGGGATGAAGGTGGTCTGCAGGCTCGCGGCCGCGGAGGCGAGCACCGCGAGGAAGAGCAGGATGCCGAGGCCGGGGCCCATGACCGGGCCCGCGAGGGCGGCGAAGACATTGTCCGAGGTCTCGGGGTTGGCAAGGCCGAGGCCCTTGTCACCGGAGCCGACGGCCATCTGCGCGGCGATGCCGGTCGCGAGGTAGGAGCCGACGAGCACGACCATCGAGACGAGGGCCGCGCGGCCGGGGGTCTTCTCGGAGCCGATGGTCTCCTCGTTGGCGGTCAGGCAGGCGTCCCAGCCCCAGTACATGAAGATCGACAGCGACAGGCCCGCCGTGAAGGCGGCGAACGAGCCGACCGCGAACGGGTTCAGCCACGACCAGGAGAAGTCGACGCTGGTGGCGAACGAGTCCGCCTTCTGCAGCGCCATCACGACGAAGAGGACGAGCACCAGGAGCTGGAGTCCGACGAGCGCGTACTGGACGCCCTTGGTCGCGGTCATGCCGCGGTAGCTGATCGCGGTGGCGACGGCGATGAGGGTCAGACAGGTGACGATGTGGACGGCTTTGTTGCCGTCGAGGGCGGCGATCTCCGGATTGCCGGTGATCTCGCCGGCCAGGAGCCAGAAGTACGAGGTGGCCACGCCCGCCAGGTTCGACAGGACGATGATCGTGGCGACCACCAGGCCCCAGCCGCACATCCAGCCGATCCGCGGCCCGAAGGCCTTCACGGTCCAAGTGAAGGAGGTGCCGCAGTCCGGCACGGCCTTGTTGAGCTCGCGATAGGCGAAGGCCACGAGGAGCATCGGCAGGAACCCGGCGAGGAAGATCGCGGGCATCTGGACGCCGACCTCGCCCGCGGTGGAGCCGAGGGTCGAGGTGAGGCAGTAGACGGGCGCGACCGTGGAGATGCCGATGACGGCACTGCCCGTCAGGCCGACCGAATTCCGGCCGAGCCCCTTGGCACGGACACCGTCCTGCCCGCCGCCGTCGGTGGCGACCGTCCGTACCGCGTCTCCGGCCTGGGGCCGGGCATCCAGCTGCGTCATGAACAGGACGTTAAGCGCTGCGGTTTCCACATCCGGAAGCTGAGACTCCCCTGTCTCAGCATTGCATTGCGCAGGACATAAGGGATGTGAACCTTTGGATGAATGACAGTAAACGGCCTGAGCCTGTTGTAGCCAGGCACAGCCCACCGTGTTCGATATACGGAAACCGCGCGAGCGTCCCTTTTGCCCCGTTTCAAAATTTTCCGGCCAGGTTTACAACAGTGCTGTTATATTAGCGCTGTGACATCTACGGATCCCACCGCATCCCCCGGCCCGGACCCCACCGCCGTCCCCGATCCCACCGCCGTCCCCGATCCTTGGCACGCCCTGCACGAGCTCCTGGCCGCCATGGACGCCGAGATCGAGCAGGTCTACATCGAGCGGGGCATCGAGGGCGTGCGGCCCCGGTTCGCCTTTCCGCTGATCCGTCTCGCCCACACCGGCCCCCTCACCATCCGCGAGCTGGCCGCGTCCCTGGGCCGCTCGCACTCCGCGATCAGCCAGACCGTCGCCGCCATGCGCAAGGAAGACCTCGTCACGTCCGAGCCGGGGCCCGACGCCCGGACCCGGCGGATCGATCTGACCGAGCGGGGCCGGTCCCTCGTCCCCTTCCTGGAGGCGGAGTGGCGCGCCACCCACGCGACGGTCGCCGAGCTGGACGGCGAGATCCCCTACGCGATGACCGCCGTCGTCGAGGACATACGGCGGGCACTTGAGCGCCGCCCGATGCGGCAGCGCGTACGAGACCATCTCGTCGAGCCGGCGCGGCGAAGCGAGCCACCGCGGCGCAGCGAGCCGGCGCAGCAAAGCCAGTCGACGCAGCGAAGCGAGCCGCCACGATGAGTCGGGCCGCCGCGCGCAGCGGACGGATACGCGTCCGGTTCCTCGACACCCGTCCGCTGCGCGGCAGCGCGCCCTTCCGCGCTCTGTGGATCGGCACGTCGGCGGCGCAGCTCGGCGGGCAGATCGCCACCGTGGCGGTACTCGCCCAGGTCTGGGAGCTGACCGGCAGTCCCGTGGGGACCGGCGCGATCGGCCTCGCCACCGGTCTGCCGATGGTGCTGTTCGGGCTGCTCGGCGGCACGCTGGCCGACACCGTCGACCGCCGCGCGCTGGTGCGGGCCACCACCGTGGGGCAGTTGGTGGCCTCGGCGGGACTCTGCGCCCAGGCCCTGGCCGGCAACACCAGCACGGTGCTGCTGCTCACCCTGGTCGCCGCGGTCACCAGCTGCGGTGCCCTCGGAGCCCCTGCCCGGCGGACCTTCCCCGCCCGGCTGCTTCCCGGTGATCAGGTCGCGGCCGGTCTCGCCCTGAACAACGTCTCCTTCCAGGCCTCGATGCTGGCCGGTCCCGCGCTGGCGGGGCTGATCATCGCCCGCTGGGATCTGCCCGCCGCGTACGCCGCCCAGGCGGCGGCCACGGCCGTCTCGGTGCTCACGGTGCTCCGCCTGCCCGCCATGCGGCCCGAAGGTGCGGACGCGACGGACCACGGCCCTCGCCCGAGGCGTGGCGTCCGTCCGAAGCGCGGCGGCTGGTCAGTGGTCCTGCGCCGCCCGCGGCTGTGGGGCTCGATGGCCACCGACCTGTCCGCGACGCTGCTCGCCATGCCGATCGCTCTCTTCCCCCTGGTCAACGAGACCCGCTTCGGCGGCAACCCGGAGACCCTCGGCCTGTTCCTCTCGGCCGTCGCCGTCGGGGGCATCACCGCCGGCCTGCTCTCGGGCACGGTGACGCGCTGGAGCCGGGCGGGCCTGGTGCAGCTGTCCGCGGCCGGCGTCTGGGGCATCGCGCTGGCCTGTTTCGGTCTGGCGGGCCCGCTGTGGCTGGCACTGACCTGCCTCGCTGTGGCGGGCGCTGCCGACACCGTCTCCGTCATCACGCGCGGCGCCCTGGTCCAGCTGGAGACTCCGGACGCCTACCGGGGACGGGTCTCGTCCATGGAACACGTCATCGGAGTCGCGGGCCCCGAACTCGGCAACTTCCGCGGCGGCCTGCTGGCCTCCGCCACCTCCGCCACCTCGTCCCTGGTCTTCGGCGGCCTCTCCGCCGCCCTCGCGGTCGCCGCCGTGACCGCGGCCAACGCGCCCCTTCGCGCCTACCGCATCCCGGCTCCCCGTACGGAGCCGGTACCTGCCGCAAGCGGCTAGCGGCAGGCGATCTCCCGGGCGCCCCAAGCCAGTTGAGGCCTGCGCGCCTTACGCCGCACCGTGGCGCGAAGCCCGCCCGGAGCCCTATCTTCACGAGCCATGCCGACCCCGCCGCCCCTGCCGACCCTCCCCGGCCTCCCGCAGAACACCGCCGTCCTCGCCTTTCTGCGGGCGCAGGCCGCCCCTCCAGGACCGGTACGGACGTACGACATCGACGCCTGGGAACTGCACACGCACCCCGACCTCATGGAGCGGATCGGCGCACTCGCTCCGTACGGGCAGCTCCACTCCGCGTACGGCGTCCCCGTTCTCGCCTACGAAGGGGTCGCGGCGGCCGTCGCGCTGGGCACGGAGACGCTGCTGCTGCGGCTTCGGGCCCACCCGCCGCAGCTCGCCGAGTCCGCGCCCTGCCCCCCCCCCATTACCTTTTTCGTAGCCCCGCAACGGGGTTACCGGCCTTCGGAGTTGGCATGACTACCTCCCCTTGT
>NZ_JACTVJ010000030.1 GCF_014493765.1 Streptomyces polyasparticus | reverse complement strand
CACTGCTGCAACGGCACCGCCGACACCTCGTTGAGGAACGCCAGTTCCTCGGTCCTCTTCCACGCCGTCAGCATCGCCGAGGTGGCGTTGTAGTTCACCCGCACCTGACGCGTCCACGCCTCGGTGCGGGCGGCGAGTGCCATGTTGTAGACCTTGCGGACGCATCCGAACGTGCGCGACAGCTCCGCATTCCTCCCCCGGCTAAAGCCGGAGGTCTCCCTGGAGAACTTCGATGACAGACAAGAAGCGACACCGATTCGTCCGCGACAACGGGCTGACACTCGCCTTCGGTACGGCCTTCCTGCTCACTCTGGTCGGGCAGGCTTTCGCAGGCCACGCAGAGTTCAACCACGAGCTGACGGCGGACGGGCTGGCGCCCATCGGTCTCGCCGCATACCTCGCCTCCTCGGACTTCGCCGTCGACGTCACGGAGAACTGGCAGTCGGAGTATCTGCAGTTCTTCCTGTTCATCCTGGGAACGGTGTGGCTGCTTCAGCGTGGTTCCCCGGAGTCGAAGGAGATCGGCGAAGCCGGTACGGAGTCCGACAAGGAACAGCACGTAGGGCGGTACGCCCGAGCCGACTCGCCGGCCTGGGCCCGCGCCCGTGACTGGCGCCAGCCGGTGTACGCGCGTTCGCTGGGTCTGCTGATGGGCGGACTGTTCCTGCTGTCGTGGTTCGCTCAATCCGTCGCCGGCTCCGCCGCCTACAACGAGCAGCGGTTGCGTCAACTGCAGCGCCCCCTGGGCTGGGGAGAGTACGTACTGGGCGCGGATTTCTGGAGCCGCAGTCTGCAGAACTGGCAGTCCGAGCTGCTTGCCGTGGCCTCGATGGCGATCTTCTCCGTCTATCTGCGCCAGCGCGGCTCACCGGAGTCCAAGCCGGTCGGCACGCCGCACGATGCCACGGGCGTCGAGAGCTGAGCCCGCCCGCGACCGTCGCTGCGGGTGGGGCGTCGGTCATCCGGGCGGTTGCCCCTCGTCGGCGCCGGTGAGCCGGAGCTGTACCTGTACCTCCTGGTCCCCGGAGACCGTGCCCTTCGCCTGTGCCACGAAGGCTTGCTCGAGCAGCGCTCGAATCCGTGCCACCGCGACGGGGCCGCCTTGCAGATCCGCCGTGACGGTGCCGGCGAGCAGGACGCCGGGGGAGGGCTCGGGGCTGTGGCCGGCGAGGAAACCCCCGGTCCATACATCGGGACGCCCCGGCTCCTTGTGTCCCGGTACGTCGTCTCCCCGGTCGGACGGAAACTGCGCCCTGAGGACGTCGAACACGGTGTCGGCGTCGGCCGCCGAACACTCGGCGAGGACCACCTGAACCAGGTCGGGGGACGGAGGGTGAGGCGGGCGGGCGGCTGAGGGCTCGGTGTGATTCACGCTGTCGTTCTCCCGGGATGTCGCAGGTGTCGGATGGCCGCGGGTACCCCGTACGTCACAGGCGGCGCAGTGCGGGCAGGAGTTTCTTCTCCGCCCAGTCGATGTAGGGGAGTTGGTGGTCGCCGCCCACCTGGACGAGGGCGATTTCGGTGAAGCCGGCGTCGACGTAGGGGCGTACCGCGTCGACGAACTCCTCGACGTCGTCACCACAGGGGATCTTCTCGGCGATGTCCTGCGGCGTGACGTACTGCGTCGCGCCCTCGAAGCCCGACGGTCCCGGCAGTTCGGCGTTGACCGGCCATCCGCCCGCCGACCAGCGGAACTGCTCATGGGCGCGGGCGATGGCCGCATCCTTGTCGGTGTCGTAGCAGACGGGCAGCTGACCGACCCGGGGCTTGCCACGACCACCGTGTGCATCGAACGAGGTGAGGAGCTCCTGCTTGGCCTCGGTCGCGATGACCAGGTCGGCCAGGCGCCCGGCCACGGAGCAGGAATGCTCACCCGATACGGCGATGCCGATGGGCGGGAGGTCATCGGGCAGGTCCCACAGGCGTGCGTTCGACACGTCGAAGTGGGTGCCCTGATGGTTGACGTTGTCGCCGGTGAAGAGCGCTCGGATGATCTCGACTGCTTCCTCGAGCATCCCCAGACGCACCTGTGCGGAGGGCCAGCCGGCGCCGACGACGTGTTCGTTGAGGTTCTCGCCCGAGCCCAGGCCCAGCCGGAAGCGGCCCTCGGAGAGCAGCTGCATCGTCGCGGCCTTCTGTGCCACCACGGCGGGGTGGTAGCGCATGGTCGGGCAGGTCACATACGTCATCAAGGGGATACGGGAGGTGGCCTGCGCGGCCGCGCCGAGGACGCTCCATGCGTAGGGCGAGTGCCCTTGGGACTCGAGCCACGGGAAGTAGTGGTCGGAGGTGACGGAGAAGTCGAAGCCGGCCTGCTCCGCCGCGACCAGGTCGCTGACCAGTGCGCGGGGCCCTGCCTGCTCGGTCATCATCGTGTAGCCGAATTGCACCATAAATGATCGGTTTGCCGAATCGCCTCGGCTGAAACGTCCTCGCGCCATCAGGACGAACGGCCGCCGATCCGGGGCATCGGGGAGTCCTGCCCGTCGAATCCCCGGGCTCCGGGCCTTCATCCCTCGAAGTGCGGGACGTTCGGCACGTAGGGCGAGGGATGAAGGTCCCGGTATGGGGGCTGGTCTGCGCGGAACGACTCTCCCACCCGGAGGAATCGGGGCCTGAGGGAGGAGAAGGCATGGGGAGAGCCATCCGGCGGATCGACCGGCAGCAGCACAGCGTCCGGCGAACGGTCACGGACGCACGCGTACGCAAGCGAACACAAGGAGCAGGGCGATGACCGGCGGGGCCGCCGGCGTGGACCGTACCGTGGGGTCGTCGGCGCGGGCTCGCGAGGAGCACACCGGTCCGCTGCCGGAGATCGACCGGGCGGATCAGATCGCGCCTCGGGACGCCCGCGAGTTGACGAAGGTGTTCTTCGACCGGCTCGGCCAGCTGGAGGCCGTTCGCCCGAGTATCTGTACACGCGCAACACCTTGATCGAGATGAACATCTCCCTGGTGCGCTACGTCGCCGGCCGATACCGCAACCACGGCAACGGACAGCTGGAGGACATCGTCCAGGTCGGGAACGTGGCCTTGATCAAAGCCATCGACCGGTTCGATGTGCACCGCGGTGTCGAGTTCTCCTCGTTCGCCGTCCCCTGGATTCTCGGCGAGATCAAGCGCTACTTCCGCGACACCACCTGGGCCGTGCATGTGCCGCGCAGACTCCAGGAATTCCGTATCGACCTGACCGATGCCCGCGAACGCCTGGCCGCCGCACTCGGCCGCGATCCCACGGTCAGGGAGCTCGCGGAGGACTTGCGTGTCAGCGAAGAGGACGTGGTGGAAGGCATCGTGGCGGCCAACGGCTACTCGGCCGACTCCCTCGAGACTCCGCAGGACACGTGCGACGCCGGCGCCGGAAGCAACCGAGGCCGCCCGCTCGCCGACGTCGTGGGCGACCCGGACCCCTCCTTCGAAACCTTCGAGCACCTCCATGCGCTGGCCCCGCTCCTCGCCGAACTCGACGTACGGGACCGCCGCATCATCGAGATGCGCTTCGGTGAGGAGATGACCCAGGCCGCCATCGGGAACGCCCTGGGTATCTCTCAGATGCACGTGTCCCGGCTCATCGCGCAAACCCTGGCGCGGCTGCGCCGGAGTCTGCTCGCCGAGGATTAGCGATGGGTCGTGGCGTGCCGCTCAGCGGTGATGGATGCGCGTACGGTCGGCCAGTCAGGCCAGGCGGCCGCACGGGAGGGAGCCTGATCATGCGGACACTCAGGCGAGTGAGAGGCGTGCTGTACGGCGCGGTGTGTCTGCTGGGATCAGATCGACGGCGTTAGCGTCCCTGCCCTGGCCCGTTCACACGATGTGAGCGCGGCCACCGTCAGCACCTCTTCCCGCGGAATCGGCCGTACGAGGTGCGCGGCGGGCGTGCAGTACGTGACTGTCGAGCGGCAGCCGGCTCTCGCCGACGAGGACCAGGCCCGCGTCGGTGAGGAGGCGTGCGTAATGCGCAAGGGAGCGCTCACGGCCGCCGATGTTGCACCGCATGCGCAGATCCCATGCGGTCGCCAGGGAAGGGGAGTTGTCGGTGGGCAGCAGCCGCTCGACGATGAGCAGGTCGGCGTCGGCGGTCATCGCGGCCGCACAGTGGCGCAGGATCTGCCGGCACGTTTCGTCGTTCCAGTCGTGCAGGATGCGCGACAGAAGGTAGACGTCCTTGCCGGACGGTACGTCGGCGAAGTCGCCTGCGACGAAGGTGCACCGCGTGGCGTCCAGACGTCGGCGGGCGGCCTCGACGACATGGGGGCGTTCGAGCAGGACGGCGTCGAGGCCCGGGTGGGCGGCGAGGATACGGCCGAGGAGTTCACCGTTGCCGCCGGCGATGTCGACGACGGTCGCGCCCTGCGGCCTGCCGGCCGCCGCGGCGAGCACCGGGTGGGTGGGCAGCGGGTCGAACATGCGCCGGCTCGCGGCCATGGACTGGTCGAAGAGCTCGGCGAGTTGAGGATCGGCGGCGAAGTGGTCGAAGTGGTTCGTGCCGAAGAGATGCTCGAAGGCCACCTGGCCGGTGCGCACGGTGTAGGCGAGGGCTCCGAACGACTCGTAGAACGGACCGCCGTACATCAGGGCCAGCGGGCGCATGGAGCCGGGATCATCGCCACGCAGCAACGCGCCCAGGGCCGTCAGGCGAAAGGTGCCAGGCCCCTCTTCGACGACCACGCCCAGCATGGCGAGGTAGCGCAGCAGCACGGTCAGACTGTCCGGGTCCGCGCCCACGGTCCCCGCCAGTGCCACCGCGTCGCGCGCCGTATCGATGTCCATGGCATCGGCGACCCGCAGCTGCGCATACACGCTGAGCGCCTGTGTCGTCCATGCCCCCGTGAGCATCCGCAGCATCGTTTCGGCGGGCTGGCCGCGGCGGAACTCCGTCAGATGGGAGTCGAGTTGATCGCGATGGTCACCGGGCGCATACAGCTCGATGCGCCGGTACGGGGCCTTGGACGAGGCCGGTGCGGCGAAGTGGAACACGGTGCCGTTCTCGTGCGGGTTGTATCCGCCGCCGTCCGGGACTGCCCCGTGGTGGGTGAAACAGGACCGCAGACCGCGCAGCACCAGCGGACCGGGATCGTCGATCTCGAAGGCGACATGCGCCTCGTCGTGCCGGACTCGTTCCTGTACGGCGATGTCCTCGAGAGCCGAGCCCGGCGGCACCGTGAGGGCGAACACCTCGATCACCCGTGAGCGTCCGTCGTGTCCGAGGACCGCCGGCCGCAGGATGCCGACCTCGAGGTCGACGGCGGCGCGTCCGTACCGCAGAGCCAGACGTTCGCGTACCACGACGCTCGGCTGGGGCGGTGCGTCGGTGAAGAGTCCGCACTCGGCGAGCGTTGCGTGCAACGCATCGGGATGGGAGGGAAAGACGAGCAGTGCCGCGTGCGCGAAATGGCACTGCTCCACCAGTGCGCGCAGCTCCGGCCCGTCGAGGCCGGGGAGAAGCAGCGGCAGGAGGCTTTCGCTGTCCTGCCCGGTGACGAAGTCGACCGCCGCGCGCAGGCGCGACGTGTCGTCCGACAACGCCGTGATCATTCGAGGATGTCCCTCATTCCGCTGTTCGGTGGGGTGGTGCACAACAGTCGGTGCGATGGATGCACCGGCTGGTCTCATGGGCCGCAAGGTGCGGTCAGATGCCGACGTAGCGCTCGGCGAACCAGTCCTGATGGCTGCGGGAGGCGCGCAGTTCGGCCATACGGGCAAGTCGCGTCCGGTTGTGGAACAGGGACCCGCTGTCCGTGCCGGACGGACCGTGCAGCAGGTCGACCATCCAGCGCGAGAACTCCTGAGCGGCCCAGATGCGCGTCAGACAGCGTGCCGAGTACGCCTCCAGACCGCTGGAGTCGCCATTGGTGAGGTCGTCGATCAAGGCTTGAGCGAGCAATTCTGCGGCGAGGACGGCCAGGTTGGCGCCTTTGGCCGCGGCCGGACTGACGAGGCCGGCCGCGTCGCCCGCCAGGAACAGGGCGCCGTGCCGCAGTGGTTCCAGCACATCCGACTCGAACGCGACGGTGCCGCGCTGCACGATGGGGCCGCGCCGCAGGGGGCCGTACTCCTTGGCTTGCATCCGCAGCTCGAGCTCGTCCCAGATCCGTTCCTGTGACCAAGCCTCGGCCGGGGTGCCGCGCGGAACTTGCAGGTAGTAGCGGGTGATGTCGGCGCTGCGTGCCATGTGCCCGGCGAACCCCCGGGGATGGACCGCGTAGCCGACGGCGTCCATGCTGGGCGGTGCCTCGGCGAGCAGTCCCAGCCACGTCACCCGGTGATCGCGCTGATAGCGCCGCACACTGCCGTCCGGCAGCGATCGGCGCGCCGCACCGTGCCGTCCGTCGCACCCGGCGATGTACCGCGCCTGCCACCGAGTGACGCGCCCGTCGGGAGCCCGCACGCTCACCCACGGCCGGTGGCCGTTCGCGTCGTGCACGGCGACCACTTCGGTCTCGAAGTGAATCCGTCCACCGGCGGCCAGGTAGTGCGCCAGCAGGTCGGTCACCAACGCCTGTTGGGGGTAGACGGTGTGCCGTTCCCCGCGCCCCAGCTCGCTGTAGTCCAGGCGGAACCTGCCCTCGTCGGTACGGAACTCGCACACGCTGTGCGGCTGCCCGCCGCGATGCAGTCCGCCGGACAGCCCGTACCGGTCGAGAATCCGCACCGTATTCGCGGCCAGGAACCCCGCACGAGCCCGACTCTGGATGTGACTGCGGCTGCCCCGCTCCAACACGACGCTGTCGATCCCGCGCGCCTGCAGCAGATTGGCGAGTACGAGACCGGCTGGACCGGCCCCGAGAATCACCACGTCCGCTGTTGTTCCGTCACCACGGGGGTGTTGACCTTCTGTCACGCAGCGGATCTTATGCACACCAAATGCATCGCAACGTCGGATATAACCTGTTTGTGCAGGTGAGTTGAGGGTTCGGAGGTTCGAGAGCCTGCAAGTGCCCTCAGGGCGGACTCGACCAGTTCTGGTGCCTTGGTGCGTCGCCTCGCCGCGACGTCCATTGTTTGGGCCCCGGGGGCTCGGGCACGCGGGACCACAGACCGCTCACCGAGGCAACGAAGGGACTGAACCATGAGTGCCGGAGAAAAGGCCAAGGCGAAGGCGGAGCAGATCGCCGGCAAGGTCGTGAAGAAGGGCGCCCATATGCTCGGCGACGACAAGACCGCGGCCAAGGGCGCGGCCCTTGAGACCCGTGGAAAGGCGCGCGGCGGCAAGGAGAAGGGCAAGGACGCCTTCAAACACTGAAGACCGTCCCGCCGCCAAGCTGTTGGCCCTCTCGAATCGATACGGGTGCTCCCGTTCCACGATCTCGTGGAACGGGAGCACCCGTATCAGAGGCGCGGTCTCCTTGACGCTCCGGCGACGACCTTCCAGTCGTCGGGGCCAGGTCAGCCGTGCCGGGTCAGCGGTGCGGGTTGCCCTGGTCCGGATCGTCGTCCGGCGTCTGCCAGCCGGTGCCGCGCTGCGCCTGAGCATCGGGGGAGCCTGCGCCTCGGCCCGGCGAGGCGGGCGGCTGGCTGCGCTTGCGCCGGGCGGCGCGGCGTTGGCCCGCGACGAACATGCCGAGCAGGACCAGAACCACGATGACACCGACGATGATCAACCACAGAGGAGCGGTGCTGGATGCGGCCAGTTCGGTGAGGTTGCTGTGCGTGTGCATGATCGACGTGTATCCCTTCCGTGCGTGCGACCCGCCATGACGCCCAGATGGCTCAGGACGACGGATCCGGTGGATGACGTGTGCGGGGCGCCTGCTCCCTTCGTCGTCAGGTGACGAGGGCGCTACGGCCTGTGCGCCACCGGCCCAGCAGGAACTCGGCGAGGCGGCCCTCCAGGAAGTCGGTGGCACAGATGCCGAACGCGACGTCGGCGTCCAGCTGCGGCTCCGCTTCCAGCAGTCCGCCCACCACGTCGCGGCGTACGACCTGCTCGTGCACGGCGTCGGCTTCGACGTGTTCGTCGTAGAAGCGCTGCGCTGCCTTCCCCGCGCCGATCCGCCGAAGGCCTTGCGCCAGGCGGCGTGAGCCGGGCGAGGAAGTGATCTCCACTGCGGCGAAGTGACCGACCAGGGCGCCTCGCAGACTGCGGTGGAGACCGAACAGCGACATCAGATTGACCGTGGCCAGGACTTCGGCGGGTGCGCTGTCGAGGTAATGGCCGTAGCCGGTGTCGAGGCCGAGGTCGCGCATCAGGTCGGCGAACAGCCGGGCGTGCACATCCTCGGCCCGGCCGGCGCCGAACTCGTCGTACTCGATCGCCACCATCGCTGCCTTGGCCCTGCCGTGCAGGCGGGGGATCACCCAGGCGTGCGGATCCGCCTCTTTGAGGTGGTAGAGCGAGCGCAGCGCTGCGTATTCCTGGAAGTGGTGCAGTTGCCCCTCGCGTTGGAGGTGGTGACTGACGCCGTCCTGGTCGTAGCCGGCCGGTTCCACCAGCAGGTCGGCGATCGTCCGGTCGGCATCCTGGCGCGGGGCGGCATCCTTGCGCAGCGCATGGAGGAAGCGTTCCTCGAGCAGACGCCGCACCCTGAGCAGATCCGGGTCCCACTCGTGGTCTTCGTCGACGTCCGCAAAGCCCTGGTAGTGCAGCTCGTACAGGACATAGAGCGCCAGGTGCAGGTCGTCCCCGTAGGGGCCGGCTGCGCCGATCTGCTCGGCAGTCGGCAATGGCGAGCCGGGCAGACGCAGGGCCTTCATGACGGCCTCGGACACCTGTCCTCGCGCGCGCGGCAGCACGGGGGTGCGGGTACGTGATTCGAGGAGCTGGCCGGCGCTCATGATGGGGCGTCCTCGGACTCGGCTGCGTGTTCATGTCCCTCATCCGCGGCCTTGGACTGCCTTGCACGTGTGCGGCTGCGGTGGCTGGTGTCGCACCACGGGTAGGTGCGGCTTCGCCTGCAGGTGCAGATCGCGACCTGGAACCTTCGGGAGATGTGCGACGTGCCGTCACCGTCGATCACCTCCACCGGTCCTTCGATGAGCAGCGGCCCGGTGTGATCGGCATGAACACGACGCGGGCGTTCAGAGGCGCTGGGCACGGATCACCACCACTTCCTCCGTCGTCGTGTCCGGCGCGAGCAGACCCCTCGCGCGCAGCCAGTCGCGCCGGGCGCGCAGGACCGGGCCGAAGGGGATGTGAGCCCGGTCGACGACCGCACCCTCCAGCCCGAGGGCGGCGAGGTGCTCCAGGCTTGCCTGGGCGTCGCTCAAGGCGGAATGCACCATCAGCAACGTTCCTCCGGGGCGTAGAGCCCGGGCCGCGGTCCGGCACACGGCGTCGATGACGCGGCGCCCGTCGCGACCGCCGTCCCAGGCCTGGGCAGGGCCACGGCGCGGCAGCGAGTCGGAGGGGGACGGAACGTAGGGCGGGTTGCTGGTGATGATGTCGAAGGAGGCCGCCCGGCCGGTCCAGGCACCGAGGTCGTCGCGGCGCACAGTGATGTTCGCGCGGTTGATGAGGGCGTTGGCGCGTGCGGTCCATACGGCCCTGCGGGAGAGATCCACCGCGCTCACGTTCGCTCCCCGCCGGGCTGCGGCCACGGCGACGGCGCCGGACCCGGTCCCCAGGTCGAGCAGGTCCGTGCCGGGCCCGACGTCCTCACGGTCCAGGGCACGGATCAGGAGGCCGGTGTCGTACGTGGGTGCGTAGACCCCCGGCAAGATGATCAGACGCGGTGCCTGCCGCTGAGGGCCGGCCTGCCGCGTGTGCGGCACCGTCGACATAGCCACCTCAGGGTCCATAGGACTCACGAAGAACATGCCTCTTTCAAGCCTCCTTCGGTCTCACCCGGCTCGCCACCCGAGCTGCGTACGCGGTCACCGCGTGAGCTCGCCGCTCCCAGGCCACCGAGTGCCCCACCTGGCACATCTCGCACCTCAGGGCCGCCAGGACGGCGGATACGAGAGCGGCGCCGTCTGCTTCGGAAGGGCCTGGATGCCGTACGTGTCGGTCGGGAGCCGAACAGTGCCGTGGGAGGCGCCCGCGATCGTCAGGAGGCGGAGCGGGCCCGGCTCCCGCGGGTCCAGGCGAGCAGTTCCTCGGCTGTCCAGGTGGTCACCACGCGTTCCGCGGGTACGCCGCACTCCTCGGCCCGTGCGCAGCCGATGATCTGCCAGTCCAGCTGGCCGGGCGCGTGCGCGTCGGTGTCGACGGCGAACAGCACCCCGGCCTCGACGGCTCGGCGCAGCAGACGCCGCGGCGGGTCGAGCCGTTCCGGACGACTGTTGATCTCCACCGCCGTGCCCGCTGCGGCGCACGCGGCGAACACCTCGTCCGCGTCGAACTGCGATTCGGGACGGCCGCGCCCGGTGACCAGCCGGCCGGTGCAGTGCCCGAGGATGTCGGCGCGGGGGTCGCCGACCGCGCGGATCAGGCGGCGGGTCATCGACGCCGCGTCCATGCGCAGCTTGGAGTGGACGGAGACCACCACCACGTCGAGCTGGTCGAGCAGTTCCGGCTCCTGGTCGAGGGACCCGTCGTCCAAGATGTCGCACTCGATGCCGGTGAGCAGCCGGAAGGGAGCCCAGGTCTCATTGAGCCGGGCAATGACGTCCAGTTGCTCGCGCAGCCGTTGCGGAGACAGCCCACGCGCGATCGTCAGCCGCGGCGAGTGGTCGGTGAGCACCGCCCATTCGTGCCCGATCTGCCGTGCGGCCCGGCCCATTTCCTCGATGGGGCTCCCGCCGTCGGACCAGTCGGAGTGCAGGTGACAGTCGCCCCGCAGCAGCGCCCGCAGCTCGGCGCCGCCCTCCGTGATCGGTTCGCGCGCCTCGTCCTGCAGCCGCTCCAGATATGCGGGTACGGCCCCAGCCAGCGCCTCACGGATGACACTTGCGGTCTTGGGCCCGATGCCCTTGAGCGACTCCAGCGATCCGTCGGCGGCGCGGCTCGCGACCTCACCCTCGGCGAGGCCCTGAACGACCGCTGCCGCTGTACGGAAGGCACGCACCCGGTACGTGGGCGCGCGGCCACGCTCCAGCAGAAAGGCGATCCGCTCCAGCGCCTCGACGGGCTCCATCCGACACCTCCAGCCTCCGTACGCGTCCCCGCACACGGGCCTTGCGCCACTTTCCAGGGTGACGCAGGCATCCGATCGCGGCATGGGGGAACCGACGCCGAGCGCTACGCGGGCGGATCCGTGACAGCAAACTCGCGGTCCGAAAGCCAGGGCTGTCAGACCACTGCGTCATGCTCGCCGTCATGGACGAAGACGCCTTCTGGCAGCTCATCGAGGATTGCCGGCCCAGGAAACCTGACCCGGACGCCGAAATCCTTGCAGCCACGCTCACCGAGCGGCTTGGCCAGTGCCCGCTGGCGCAGGTCATCGGCTTTGCCGAACAACTGTCGTGGGCGCTCTACCGGCTGGACCGCAAGGAGCACGCACACGACCTGGGAGGAGACGCCTTCCTCTACACACGCGCCGCGATCGTCGCCGCCGGCCGCACGGAATTCGACAGCGTCCTTCAGGACCCTTCGGCCTTCACTCCGTACGCAGCCAACCTCATCTGGGCCGAACCCCTGCTCTACGTCCCGGACCTGGCATACCGACGAATCACAGGGGAGGACTGGGACCGTGATACCCGGTACTCCTACGAATCCGGCTCCAATATCGAGGGCTGGGCTGATTGAACGGCCTCACCTGCGGGCGGCGACGAACGCCATCGCCGTTGATCGTTCTCACGGATGGTGCGCCAGAGACCAGAACCGGCAGCACGTGTACATGAGTTGGGCACGGCACGTTCGATGCTCATGAGATCGCCCGCGGACTACTGGATGCTCCAGCGGTGTGGGTGGTCGGGATCGGCGGGGCAGGCGACGACGTTGAGTTCGCCGAATCGGCCCACAGTGACGCCCGTGGGCTGGGCGTACCGGTGGGTGGGCAGGTCTCGGTCCTCGAGCGGTTTCCAGCTTCTGCTGCCGCCGTCCCATTCCGAGCTGTCGATGGTCAGCAGGAGGTGCATCGGTGTCCTGCAGGTCTGGTAGTCCATGGGGTAGGGGTCGGTCGTGTGCCAGGAGGCGAAGCCGCCGACACGCCAGCCGGGCGGGGTGGACAGGTCGTACTGGTAGCAGATCGGCCCGGTCGCGTCCTCGTCCGCCGACTGATCGGCCACCTGTTCCTGGGCTTCCTCCCAGGCGTCGATCCGGGCGCACAGCTTGTCGGGCAGGAGGCCGGCGTAGGGATAGCTGATCACCTGCTCCGGGTGCAGCACGCTGGGCTCGGGTACGAACCCGTCAGCTCCGACGACTGTCGGTTGCGGGGGTGCGGACAGGACGTCCCCGACTTCCCACGAACGCCGCCAGCGCAGGTGCAGCTCCAGGTCGTATCGGCTCGGGCCGTGCGCGTTGAACGGACACCAGAACACCTGGAGCAGATCGCAGTCGTCCGGCCCCGTCGGCAGGTCTGGGACATCCCGTCGGTACAGCTGCGCCAAGCCGATCATCGGCAGCGGTTCCGTCCCCGACACCTTCGGAAGTCGATGCTCCAGGCGCAGCTCGGCCAGGAGCTTTCGTTCCTCCTCCGTGGGGCCTGGGTTCTGTTCCCGGTTCCAGGCGTCAGCCAGGATCCGCCGATAGCGGTGGATGTCGGCCGGGCGCCTGCCACGCCCGCGGCCGTGGGCCGCCCCGCAGACCGGCCATGGCTCGTCCGCCGGCCACAGCATGGGTCCGCCCACCGAGCTGGCCGACATCTGCGGGCTGCCCGGCCGCGGGTGGAGCCGCGTAGTGGTGCCTCGGTAGGCCGCCAATTCCGGGAAGAGCGCCTCGGCATCCAGCGGCCGTGGGGGCGTGGTTCTCGTCATGGAACGCGACCTTGGACAGGCAGCGGAGCGGCGCCCGCCCCCGGGCAACCCGGCAGCAACTTCGCCACGCGGTGGAAACCTGCGCCGCCCCCAACTCAACTGCCCCTGCGCAGCACGCACTGCCGAGGCCGGGCAAAAGTACGCTGCCCTCGTGACGCTCTACTTCGACGCGGCGGCGGTCCTGTTCCAGGCGTACCCAAGCTTCAACGGGCGCTGGGAGGACCGCCTGTGGCTCAACGTCCCGGGGCCGGTGTACGGCGCCGAGACGGACACCTGCGCGACCGGTCGGCTCGAAGCCCCGCGTCATATCCACTACGGCGGGCCGTACTTCACCGAGTACGTGTACCGCCAGCCGCAGTCTCCCGGTCGGCGTCAGCGGGGCATTACGGTGGACCACGAGGGCCTTCTGAGACTCGGCGTCGATGTCGCAATCCACACCGAACCCAGAAGGCCCTCACCCGTGCAAGACCACCGACACGTCACCAACCTGTCCGGACAACACATCTAGATCGACGCTTGAGCCGCAGCGCGGCGCCTAGTCGTGATCCGTCACGGAGCTCGTTCCCCGGGCTTTCGCGGCCGTGAACGCCTCGTCGGGGGAGTCGTGCGACGGGAGCACGGCGGTGAGGCCCGTTATGTTCAGGACTCTGGCGACGGTGGGAGTCACGCCGCAGAGGGCGATTCCCGCTCGGCGGCCGAGCGCCGTGTTGCGGGCGGCGATGAGCTGGGTGATTCCGCTGGAGTCGCAGAAGGACACATGCGACAGGTCGAGGACCAGCAGGTCGCCGGTCTCCAGGTGCAGGCTCTCCAACTCCTTGCGGACGGTGGGCGTGGCGTCGTAGTCGAGCTCTCCGGCGATGGTCAGGACGGTGCCACCGCGGCATGCGCGGTGCGCCACCCTGAGGTGGCTGGTGGGGGTCACGGTGTTCCACCTTGGGTCGGCGTGGTGCGGCGCACCGCCAGGGCGACGGTGTCGTCGGGGTGCAGGATCTGGGTGTGGAGCTCTGCCGCCAGCGCGCCGGGAATCTCCTCTATGGGGTGATGGCGCAGCCGGGTCGCGGCGGCGGTGAGCCGGGCCTCGCCCTCGATCGGGTTGCGACGGCTCTCGGTCAGACCGTCGGTGTAGAGGACCAACAGGTCACCAGGGGCAAGGGTTTCATGCCGTACGGCGTCGCTGCCGGGCATCGGGTAGCCGATGCCGCGACCGCGCACCTCCACCAGGGTGGAGGTGCCGTCGTTGCGTACGAGGAGCGGCGGTGGGTGGCTTCCGTTGGCCACGGAGAGCCGCCCGGTCGTGGGATCGAGGCGTACGAGCAGCACCGTCGACATCAGCTCGGCGTCGAAAGGCAGCAGGATCTCGTCGGTGCGGGCGACGATCGAGTCGAGCGGGTGTCCCTCGAGGGCGAGGGTGCGGACGGCGTGGGTCACGTTGAGGGCGCTGCGGGTGCTGGTCACGCCGTGGCCGAGTGCGTCGACGAGGGTGATGTGGACGCTGCCGTCGGGCAGTTGGAACCAGTCGTACAGATCGCCGCCGGTCGGCGCGTGGATATCGGCGGGGGCGTAGTGCACGGCCATCTCCAGGCCCGGGATCCGGACCGGCGGGGGCCGTAGCGCGTCCTCGAGTTCGCGCAGGGTCCGGCCGTGGGCGCGGCGCAGCTGTTCGTCGCGCTCCTCCAACTGGACGTAGAGGGCGAGCACTCCGCTGTTGGTCTCGTTCAACTCGCGGGTCAGCCGCTCCTGTTCGGCGGCGAGCGCGTCGGCCCGCTCGACGGCTGCTCGCAACTCCTCTTCGAGCAGGTCCAGCTGACCGGCGGAACTCTCCACCATGGGGGCGTGCGCCTGCGTCGGCAGGCGCCACAGGGTCACGGCGCCCGGCAGCTGTTCGGCCGGCAGCGGAAGGTTGGGCGGTGCGGGAACGCCCGACGGGGTGAGCGGAGTGCGCAGCCGTACGGTCAGCTCTGGTGGGCGTCCGTCCGGTGCCGGTTCGGGGGCCACGTGCAGGGTGACGAGGCGGCCCGCGTTGAGCTCCGCCGCCGCCACGGTGGATACGGACAGGGTGAGCCGGGCCCTCAGCTCGGCGGGCAGGTGCCACTGGTGGGCGAGTCGGCGCAAGGCGGCACGCAGCCCCGGCAGGGAGTGGTGCGTGGTGCCGTGAGTGATCATCAGGTCCCCCTGGTGGTGCCGGAGACGAGGATGGTGGCGTCGTCCCGTGACAGACGGTGGCTGTGGGCGAGGGCCGCGGCGAGCAGCGGTGCGGGCAGGCGCAGCAGGGCCGGGGTCGGCTGCCGTGCCCAGGCATCGTCTATGCCGTCGGTGTGCGCGACCACGGAACTTCCCGCCGGTGCCGTCATCCGCTCGACGTGCGGGGCGGGAAGGTTCCAGCCCACCACACCGGGGCGGGGCGACATCCGCCGCACCGTTCCGTCCGGTGTGGTCAGTGCGGCGCGGACATTGCCCACGCCGCAGTGCTCGACGCTGCCGGGGCGCAGCCTGAGCAGGGCGACCGCCGCACCGCGGGTGCGCCGCAGTGCTTTGTGCAGGCAGTCGAGCAGTTCGAGGAGCGGTGCGTCGCCCGCGTCGAGGAAGGCCTGGACGGCTGTACGGGACGCGTCGGAGGCGGCCTTGCCGTGGCCCAGTCCGTCGATCACGGCGAACGTACGGCTGTCGTGGTTGCGTTGCACGGCCCAGCCGTCGCCGCACTCCTGCTCGCCCTCGGCCGTGAGCAGCAGGGTGCCGAGGGCGGGCTCCGTGGTGACCGGCGTGCTGCCGGGAACGGACAGGCGTGCGCAGACCAGGGTGCCGGCGCCGGGGCGGGAGCGGATGGTCAGCTCGCTGGCCATCCGCTGTACGGCACCGAGACCCGAACCGAGCGAGTTGGTGCTGGTGTAGCCGTCGGCCATGCACAGGGCGGGGTCGGCCATTCCGGGGCCGTGGTCGACGGCGATGACCTGGACGCCGGTTCCGTCCGGTGGTTTCTGGATGTAGAGGGCGCCGTTCTTGGCGTGCTTGACCACGTTGCTGGCCAGTTCACTGGCAAGGACCGCGGCACGCTCGGGCAGCGCACCGCTCAGACCGCAGGACTGAGCGGTGGCGCGTGCGGCGTTGGCGGCCAGATGGACGGCGCTGTAATGGTCCATCCGTACGAGCGTGGCTGCCAGGCCGTGCGCCGTCATCGCGGTCACCGGTTGTTCCAGCGAATCGCCGTCACGGTGGTGCCTTGGCCGACGACCGTGTCCACGTCGAACTCGTGCATGAGGCGACGCGCCCCGCCCAGGCCGTGGCCGAGTCCGGCGCCCGTGGTCCAGCCGTCGGTCAGGGCCTTTTCGAGGTCGGGGATGCCGGGGCCGTTGTCCCGCACGATCAGGCGGACGCCCGCGCGTGCGCCGTGTCCGAGCACCTCGATCGTCAACGAGCCGCCGCCGCCGTGCACATAGGCGTTGCGGGCGAGCTCGCTGGCCGCGGTCACGATGCGGGTCTGGTCCACCAGGGCGAACCCGGCCTCGACCGTGGCCGACCGCACCGCGTGCCGGACTGTCAGCAGGTCCTGCTCGCTCATCACCGCATGGGTCGTCGCTGCGCCGGGCGCCACATCCAGGCCTACGGGCCGCAGTGGGCCGTCGGCTTGCTGTGCGCCCCGGGCGTAGCCCTCATCGTAGAGCGTCATAGGAGTCGCCTCTCGATGACCCTGGCGCCTGCTGCCACCCCAGGGCGTGCATGCCCTGTTCCGCGTTGAGGGCGGTCTCCACGCCCCTGAGCTGCAGCCCGAGTTCGACCAGCGTGATCGCCACGGCGGGCCGCATACCCGCGACGATCACTCTGGCTCCCAGCAGACGTGCCATGGTCGCGAGTTCGGTGAGCGTACGGGCGACGAACGAGTCGATCAGGTCCAGGCGCGAGACGTCGATGAGGACGCCGCGCGCGCCGTCGGCGACGATCCGCTCGGTCAGCTCGTCGGTGAACATCAGCGCCGAGGTGTCGTCGAGCTCGTTGAGGAGCCCGGTCACCAGGACGTCGCCTAGCCGCAGGATGGGCACGGCCGAAGGCCGCGGGGCGTTCACCGTGCGGCCGCCGTGATCTCCGAGCCCGGTCCGAGCGTCGGCTCGTCCGTGAGCCGGATGGCCGCGGCAAGGGCGTCGGCGAGGGTGGCCTTGGTCAGGATGGTCGACAGATCGATGCCGAGCTGGGCGATGGTCTGTGCGATCGGCGGGCGGATACCGCTGATGACACAGTCGGCTCCCATCAGTCGTACGGCGTTGACGGTGTGCATCAGATGCTGGGCGACGGCCGTGTCCACGGCGGGAACGCCGGTGATGTCGATGATGGCCACTTGGGCCTCGTGCTCCTGGATGGCCTGCAGCACGCTCTCCATCACGACCTGGGTGCGCGCGGTGTCCAGCGTGCCGATCAGAGGCACGGCGAGCACATGGCGCCACAACTGGACGACGGGGGTGGAGACTTCGAGCAGCTGGCGGCTCTGGCGCCGGATGATCTCCTCGCGGCCTTCGACGTAGGTCTCGAAGGACAGCGCACCGGCAGCGTCGAGCAGCCGGTTGATCAGTACCGCGGCGGCGAACAGCTCCGCCGTGTCCCGTGTGGTGTACTGCATCGCCTCAAGGAGGGCTTCCTTGAGGCAGAGCACGGCGAGGGATGTGTCGGTGGGGGAGGCGCCGGCGCGGGCCCGGTGCAGCGACAACTCCATGACGCAGGCACGCAGATCGCGGTGCGAGGCGACCAGACGGCGGACGGGCGTGTCGCCGGACAGGCCGTCCATGAGCGCCGAAAGCAGCTGAGCGGCCTCGGTGCGCAGCTGGCCCTCGTCCAGCTCGGCGGCGTCGGTCTGCTCCAGCTGCAGTCGTACCCATCGGTCGGCGATCTCTTCGTGACGTTCCCTGAGAGCGTCATGCAGACGCTCCCGGGTGGCATCTTCCCGCGGACTCACTAGCACCTCTCGCGCTCGACAATGGTTCCTCCGCCGCGATGCACGGCGGACGTGTCCAGTGAGCCGGTCAAGGAGGCTGACAAGGCAAGCCGACCTGGGCGGTCCTGGTTCACATCCGGCGCGATCACCACCGCGGCAGAGTTCGGCTCGCCGTGTACCCCCTTCACGCGGGGTGATACCTGGACGCCCGTGAAATTTTGAGGCGTACGGGAGTTCGTGTGGTCACCGGACCGAGGGATCGGTGTGCGATGCGTGACGTCTCACGTGACTCGGGAGGTGTGCGGGAGGCTCGGGCAACGCTGAAAGTCCGCCCGGAATACGCCGATGTCCGCCGCCTCAGGCCGTCGCCGCGAGGGTGGGTTCGTGGCGCGGCGGCAACGGGACCCGGGCGCTGACGACCTTGCCGTCCGAGCAGAGGGTGACGCTTACCTCACTGCTCAGCCGCTCGACGACTTTCCACCCGTATCCGCCGGGTGTCCCCAAGTCGGTGGCGTCGGCCCGTTCGGCCGGCAGGTGGAAGGAGTGGTCGGCCACGTCCAGGGTCACCTCGTCCTCCTCGACACTGATGCCGAAGGCCGCGATGCCGCCTCCGTGCGTCAGCGCGTTGCTGCACAGTTCGGACGTGACCAGAAGGATGTCCGCGACACGGGGATCCCGGGCGATCTCCCGGCTGTCGGAGCCGAACCGCGGAGAGAGCAGCCGCCGGACACGCGCGCGTGCCTCAGCCGGGGTGGCGGGCGGTCCGTTGGTGTCGGACGATCCGCTGCCGCGCTGGAAACGCCGGTGCATGACAGTGCCTTTCCTCGGGTGTTCTGACGATGCGAGCTGTGCTTCGTCAATCCGCGTGCCCTACCTCACACCGGTCATGCCCGGCCGGAATCACCTTGTAGGGCATTCGGGTGCCCTTTCCTGGATACGAGGGGGGTGATCGAGTGGGGCGGGTGGTCGCCACGACGTGGAGATCCAGTTGGTTGGGCGCGGAGCCATCGGTGCGGCAGGAGTGGGAGCCGGAGGACCTGATCGAGGTCTGGACGCTTCCTGAGGACGAGGTTGTGTGCGTTCAGCTGGGGGTCATGGTGCGGGCGCCCAGCAGCTGCTCGATCTCCGCGGCCGGGAACGGCGTCTGTTTGCTCTCGGTGAGCAGACGGTGGAAGAAGGAGTCCACGACGACGGTAGGGCGTGCGTGCCGGTCGATGATGGCCGTGATCGCAGGTGGGACGTCGCCAGGTCGCCGGCCCGAGATCCAGTCGTGCAGGAAGGCTTTCCGTTCCGTGTCACCGCGCACGCCGTCGAGCAAGTGGTACCGGAGCAGGTGGCTCGCGGTGTAGCAGCGGTCGTACGCGAGGTGGTCCCAGAGAAAGCCGGACTCGCCTGACGAAAGGTCGAAGCGGGAACTCAGGGCAAGTCCGAAGTCGGCGAAATAGAGCCGGCGGCCATCGGTCAGGATGTTGTCGAAGTGAGCATCGAAGTGGACAAGTCCGCGAGAACGCATGAAGGCAGCTCCGTCCATCAGGGCTTTCTCCACCCTCTGGAGGGGCGAGCCGTCCCCGCCTTCCGACACGGCGGTGTTGCCGTGGTCGGCCAGCCATCCGGCGAGTGTGTGCGGCACGTGCTCCAGGAAGACCACCAGGCTGTACGAGGACTGGCCGATGGCCTCCAGCCGCTCACGAACGGCGGCTGATCCATCCCAGTGAGCGACAGCCCCCTCCAGGCCCCCGAACTCGTCGGTGAATCCCTCGGGAGGGGAGTCAGGCAGAATCCGCCAGTGGTACATGAGGGGGAATCCCGCATACTCGTCGCCGAGAACCCAGTTCGTGGTCATGGTGTGCACGGCAAGCTCCCGCCAGGCACCGAACCCGGCCGAGCCCACACCGTACTGGTAGAACATCGGCAGTCCGAAGATATTCGCCGTCGACCGCACGTTCCCCGGGCGCAATTCGATGTCCGTCAAAGGGATCCGCTTGACGAAGACGCGCGTTCCGTTGACGTCCAGCTCTGCCGACCTGCCGCCGATGCCCGCCCCGAGCGGGGCAGCGGCTGCCACGACGTCCCCGAGCCGGTGGTTGCTCAACAAGGAGAGCTGAGTGCTCACGGTCCCGTAGCCGGCCAGGCGCGCGGAACGCAGCGCATCCCGGTCCAGCATCGACGTCTCCTCGGCGCCCGAACCAGGGCTTCGGCAATCCCGCGTACGGCACCGACCTTACGGAGTCCGTGTCCGAAGCGGCACCGGGCACGCCCTGCCTCCCGGCACCGACGACGGCCTTTGTCCTGGCCGTGGAGAAAGAAATGAGCATGCGCGCCGAAGGGCTTCCCGGATCGGACCAAGGCCGCTAACTTCCTGAAATGGTCCGGTCAACTCCCTGGAGTGCCGGGCCATATGGCGCGACGGCGCGCGCCCAGCTCTCCCTTGCCCGTCCTGTTCAGGCATTCACCCCCCAACGGGAGGCACCCGTGCGCACACGCACGTCCAGATCCAAGAGAGCCCCGAGACATATCAGATCCCGCCGCCTGCTGGCGCTGTTCGCGCCGGTCCTGCTCGCGGCCGGCTCTCTGAGCCCGGTCGCAGTGGCCGCAGAGGACTCCCAACAGGCCGCGGCCTCAGCGGATCCCCAACAGGCCGCGGCGGCCGAGGAGTTCCAGCAGGTCACGCTGGCCAAGGGCGTCGCCGAGACCGGCGAGCCCATGACCATGGCCGTGCTGCCGGACCGCTCGGTGCTGCACACCTCGCGCGACGGCACGCTGCGGCTGACCGACGCCGCCGGCACCACCAAGGTGGCCGGCAAGCTCGAGGTCTACAGCCACGACGAGGAAGGCCTGCAAGGCGTCGGCGTCGACCCGGGCTTCGCCTCCAACCGGTTCGTGTTCCTGTACTACGCACCGAAGTTGAGCACCCCCACGGGCGACGCCCCCGCCGACGGCGCGGCCGCGGACTTCGCCCCGTTCGACGGCGTGAACCGGCTGTCGCGGTTCGTCCTCAAGCAGGACGGCACCCTCGACCTCGCCAGCGAGAAGAAGATCCTCGACGTGCCCGCCTCGCGCGGCATCTGCTGCCACGTCGGCGGCGACATCGACTTCGACCAGGCCGGCAACCTCTATCTGTCGACCGGCGACGACACCAACCCGTTCGCCTCGGACGGCTACACCCCGATCGACGAGCGCGCCTCCCGCAACCCCGCCTACGACGCCCAGCGCAGCGCCGGCAACACCAACGACCTGCGCGGCAAGATCCTGCGTATCAAGGTCAACGCGGACGGCACGTACTCCACGCCGACCGGGAACCTGTTCGCCCCGGGCACCGCGAAGACCCGGCCCGAGATCTACGCCATGGGCTTCCGCAACCCGTTCCGGATGAGCGTCGACAAGGCCACCGGCATCGTGTACGTCGGGGACTACGGCCCCGACGCCGGCACCGCCAGCGCCACCCGCGGCCCCGCCGGACAGGTGGAGTTCGCCCGGGTCACCAAAGCGGGCAACTTCGGCTGGCCGTACTGCACCGGCAAGAACGACGCATACGTCGACTACAACTTCGCCACCAGCACCTCCGGCGCCAAGTTCGACTGCGCCGCACCGAAGAACACCTCCCCGCGCAACACCGGCCTCACCGACCTGCCGCCCGCGCAGGCCGCCTGGATCCCGTACGACGGCGGTTCGGTGCCCGAGTTCGGCTCCGGCTCCGAGTCACCGATGGGCGGCCCCGTCTACCGCTACGACGCCGCCTCCACCTCGGACGTCAAGTTCCCGCAGTCCTACGACGGGAACTTCTTCGCCGGCGAGTTCGGCCGCCGCTGGATCAAGCGGATCGTGCAGGCCGGCGACGGCACCGTGCAGTCCATCAACGCCTTCCCCTGGGCCGGCACGCAGGTGATGGACATGGCCTTCGGACCGGACGGCGCGCTCTACGTCCTCGACTACGGCACCGGCTACTTCAACGGCGACGCCAACTCCGCCCTGTACCGCATCGAGCACGTCACCGGCGGCCATGCCCCCGTGGCCCAGGCCAAGGCGAACGTCACCTCGGGCAAGGCGCCGCTCGCGGTGACCTTCTCCTCCGCCGGCACCTCCGACGCGGACGGCGACGCCCTCACCTACGCCTGGACCTTCGGCGACGGCGGCACGTCCACCGCCGCCAACCCCGCGCACACGTACACGGCCAACGGCCAGTACACGGCGACGCTGAAGGTCACGGACTCGACCGGCAAGTCGGCGACCGCATCCGTGCAGATCACCGTCGGCAACACGGCGCCCACGGTCCGCGTCGACCTGCCGCTCGACGGCGCGATATACGACTTCGGCGCGGCCATACCGTTCAAGGTGACGGTGACCGACCCCGAGGACGGCACGATCGACTGCTCCAAGGTCAAGGTCAACTTCATCGTCGGCCACGACAGCCACGGCCACCCGCAGACCTCGGCCACCGGCTGCACCGGCACCCTGCAGACCCTCGCCGACGGCGAACACGACCCGAACGCCAACATCTTCGGCGTCATCGACGCCGAGTACACCGACAAGGGCGCGAACGGCCAGCCCGCGCTCACCACCCACGACCAGCACGTCGTCCAGCCCACCCACCGCCAGGGCGAGCACTACTCGACCTCATCGGGCGTCCAGGTCGTCAGCCACACCCCGGCGCACGGCGGCAAGACCGTCGGCTACATCGAGAACGGCGACTGGATCGCCTTCACCCCGTACGCGCTCGGCAATGCCACCAAGTTCACCGCACGGGTCTCCTCGGGCGGCACCGGCGGCACCATCGAGATCCGCGCGGGATCGGCCACCGGCACCCTGCTCGGCACCGCGACCGTGCCGGTCACCGGCGGCTGGGAAACCTTCCAGAACGTCACGGCCAACCTGACCAACCAGCCCGCCGCGTCGACCACCCTCTACCTCGTCTTCAAGGGCGGGACAGGCTCACTGTTCGACGTCGACGAGTTCTCCTTCACCACCGGCACACCCACCGCCCGTACGGGCGCGGTGAAGGGCGTCAATGGCAAGTGCCTGGACGTGCGCAGCGGGGCGAGCGCCGACGGCACGCAGATCCAGATCTATACGTGCAACAGCTCGGCGGCCCAGCAGTGGACGGTCGGTGCAGCCGATCAGACGTTCAGGGCGCTGGGCAAGTGCCTTGATGTCTCGGGTGGCGGCAGCGCGGACGGCACGAAGATCCAGCTGTACACGTGCAACGGCTCCGGTGCGCAGAAGTGGGCGCCGCAGTCGGACGGCACGGTCCGCAACCCGCAGTCCGGCAAGTGCCTGGACGCCTCCGGCGGTACGTGGAACGACAGCACCCCGGTCCATCTGTGGACCTGCCATGCCGAAGCCAACCAGAAGTGGACCCTGCCGTAGCGGGATGGAGGTGGATCGCATCATGCGTACGAAACTCTTCACGCGCCCCGGACTGAGGACTCTGCTCGGTCTGTGCGCGGGCACCGCACTGCTCCTGAGCCCGCAGGCCGTCGCCCAGCCCACACCAGGGACGGCGCCGACCGGCAAGCAGCAGGCGCGCATGGCCGTCGCGGACCCGGCGTACAAGGTGCTCGTCTTCTCCAAGACGGCGGGATTCCGGCACTCCTCGATCGACGAGGGCATCACGGCGCTGCGCTCACTCGGCACGGCGAACAACTTCACCGTGGACGCCACCGAGAACGCCGCGGCCTTCACCACCGGCAACCTCGCCCAGTACAAGGCGGTCGTGTTCCTCTCCACGACCGGCGACGTCCTCGACAGCGCCCAACAGACCGCGTTCGAGACGTACATCAAGGGCGGCGGCGGTTATGTCGGCATCCACGCCGCCGCCGACACCGAGTACGACTGGCCCTTCTACGGAGGCCTCGCCGGCGCCCTGTTCCAGTCGCATCCGGCCATCCAGCAGGCCACGGTCAAGGTCGAGGACCGGGCGCACGACGCCACGGCCCATCTGCCGACGACCTGGCAGCGCACCGACGAGTGGTACAACTACCGCACCAACCCCCGGACTTCGGCCCACGTCCTGGCCTCGCTCGACGAGTCCAGCTACTCCGGTGGCAGCATGTCCGGCGACCACCCGATCGCCTGGTGCAAGGACTACCAGGGCGGCCGCGCGTTCTACACCGGCGGCGGCCACACCGAAGGCTCGTACACGGAGACGGCGTTCACCCGCCACCTCCTCGGCGGCATCCGCTGGGCCGCCGGCATGACCGAGGCGGACTGCCGGCCCGAGACCGGCTACACCTCACTGTTCAACGGCTCGTCGACCACCGGCTGGAAACAGGCGGGCCCCGGCGGCTTCACCCTGTCCGACGCCACACTCACCTCGTACGACGGCCTCGGCATGCTCTGGTACAACGCGAAGGAGTTCACCGGCGACTACTCCCTCAAGCTCGACTGGCGCATGGCCGGCGACGACAACTCCGGTGTGTTCGTGGGCTTCCCGGCCTCCGACGACCCCTGGTCGGCGGTGAACAACGGCTACGAGATCCAGATCGACGCCACGGACACCGCGGACCGCACCACCGGATCGGTCTACGGCTTCAAGTCGGCCGACCTCGCGGCACGCGATGCGGCCCTGAACCCGCCGGGGGAGTGGAACACCTACGAGCTCCGCGTCACCGGCGAACGCCTCGAGATCTTCCTCAACGGCCGGAAGATCAACGACTTCACCAACACCGACCCCGCCCGCAGCCTCAAACAGGGCCACATCGGCCTGCAGAACCACGGCACCGGCGACGACGTCGCCTTCCGCAACATCCGCATCAAACAGACAGGCGCCCCCGACCCGACACCCCGTACGGGTGCGGTGAAGGGCGTGAACGGCAAGTGCCTGGACGTGCGCAGCGGGGCGAGCGCGGACGGCACGCAGATCCAGATCTATACGTGCAACAGCTCGGCGGCCCAGCAGTGGACGGTCGGTGCAGCCGATCAGACGTTCAGGGCGCTGGGCAAGTGCCTTGATGTCTCGGGTGGCGGCAGCGCGGACGGCACGAAGATCCAGCTGTACACGTGCAACGGCTCGGGTGCGCAGAAGTGGGCGCCGCAGTCGGACGGCACGGTCCGCAACCCGCAGTCCGGCAAGTGCCTGGACGCGTCCGGCGGCACGTGGAACGACAGCACCCCGGTCCACCTGTGGACCTGCCACACCGGCCCCAACCAGAAATGGACCCTGCCGTAAGTCAAGGAACGAACCGTGCATGGAGACGCGCCACCGAGTCTCACCGACTCCGTGGCGCGTCCACGCATCCCCATGTCGATTCGTGAGGTGCTCAGTGCTCAGGGCAGCCGCACGTACGGGGCGAGGAAGGCCCGGGCGCCAGAGGTGTCCAGGCGGTACGTGACGTTCGTGGCGTAACACGGGGTGTCGCCGGTGATGGTGGTGGCGACGAGCGTGCGTGTGCCGTCGAGCATGGCGAAGTTGGGGCCGCCGGAGTCGCCGTAGCAGGCGCCGCCGTTGCCCTGAGGCGCGGTCATGGACAGGCGGAGCCAGGCATTGTTGAGGGCGTTGAAGGTGACAGGCGCCTTCATGCGCACGCCGCCACCGGGGTGCGTGTGGCCGCCGGGTCCTCGCGCGGCCTCCTGGGTGCCGTATCCGGCGACGGTGAAGTCGGTGGACTGCAGGCCTTGCGGCGCGGCGTCGCCGAGTTGCCCGGCAGTGGGCAGTTTCGCGGGGGTGAAGCTCCACCGGGACGCGACGGCGGCCGCGGGCAGCTCCACGACGGAGATGTCGTGGGTGTCAGACGCCGGACCCGGGTAGCCGGGGTGATTGACCGCTTCCCCGCCCACACCGACCGCTGCGGCCTGCGCGGCCGGATTCCCGGGGAACCGCTTCGCCGCCGCGTCCAGCCCGCCCTGCACGTCCTGGTCGAGGGAGACGTAGAACCGTACGTTGGCCGGCCAGTCGGTGGTGCAGTGCGCGGCGGTCAGGAAGGTGTCGGCGTCGACCATCGTGCCCGAACACACCCAGTCGACCCGGTCCGGGGTGGCCGGATCCGCGTCGTTGTCCCAAGTGGCGACGAGCGCACCGACTTCGGTGCGCTCGGGCGCCGGGGTGGCGTTGTAGGAGTTGATCGCGGCAGCGGGCGTGACGGCGAGCAGGGCGGAGCACGCTGCCGCCGCGCCGGCCGTCAGTACGGCGGCTATTCGATTGCTGCTGGTACGTCTCAAGAGAACAAGCCCCTCGATGAGGTGAATGGAACGGAAGTTCTCCTGTGGGAGGTGACCGCGATTGAATCGGCTGACGCCCTTGCTGGCAAGAGCGCCGGAGAGCCACACCCGGCGCCACCCCTCACCTCGGCGGGCAGCACACGGTCCCGCCCGCCGACAAAGAGCCCGCACAGCCCGTGCGGTCACGGCGTCAACAACCCTTCAAGGATGCCCCGTTCGCGACGGTGACTGCGTCCGGACCCGTGGACGGTTGCGCCCCTCACCGCCTTCCGATCTGCCGCGTGGTGCTGCTGATGCCCCAGGGGAGGCCTCCTCTCACTGGTACGTCCGTCCGGTCGAGCCGGACGCTGAGGGATGACCTGGGGCTGTCCGCGATCGCGGTCGGCGCGAGACGGATAGCGGAAGTTCGCAGCCCGCTACGGAGCGTCCCGTACTGCCACGAGGTCGTTGAAGACGCCCACATACGCCGTGCCGTCCGGACCGAGCGTCACCGGCGCCCAGTTGTTGTCGTAGGCGATGCCAGTGCCGACCAGCTTCTTCCAGCGGCGCTCTCCCGTACGGAAGTCCACCGCGGTCAGGTACCAGGCGTCGATGCCCAGCGCGCTGGGGTCCTTCTCGTAGAAGTAGAGGAGGCCGTTGGCCGTGGACAGTTCGGGGACCGTGGACGGTGAGCGGACCTCGCTCTCCCAGACCGTGTCACAGCCGCTGCCGTCCGGGCGGACGTCGATCCGGGCGGCGCCGCCGACCACGCTGCGGCCGAACGTCAGCGAAGTGACGTTCTCGTAGCCGTAGTTGTTCTCCACGACCAGGCTGTTGCCCCAGCTGATCAGGGAGTTGTCGGTGGTCGATGCGCCGGAGCCGAAGACGGGGACCTTGCAGACGAGACGCTGCGCGTCGGGGACGCCGGGGTCGCGGCGGTAGCCGAGGACGTTCATCCAGTCGTCGGCATTGTCGGTGATGGCGACATAGCGCTCGCCGTGCGCGCCGAAGAGATCCGGCGTCGTGCCCGAACCCTGGTTCACCGAGCCGGGCTTGGTGCCCGTACCCCGGTCGTACGTCTGCTGCCACAGCGATCGCGGGGTGCCGTCCGGCGCCGTACGGAAGCTGTAGAGGGCAGGGTCGGTGACGATGGAGACGCCGTCCTCGGCGACCGAGAAGGAGTTCTGGATCTCCTCGCCTGCCAGCCGGATCGAGCGGATCGTGCCCGTGACCGGATCGACGGTGCCGATGCGTCCCTGACGGGTCACCCACCAGATGCGGCCCTGCCAGTCGGGCATCACGGAGGTGACGGGATCGCACTCACCGCTCGGATACAGGTTGGTCCAGCTGACACAGTCGTGCGGAACGTGACCGGTCAGATCCCAGTCCGCATCGACCCTGAACTCCCAGGTGCCGTCCGCCTTCTGTACGTGCGCGAGGCGGACGATGTGCTGGCGTGAGTCGGCCAGGACGAGACAGTCCTGATCGTCGAGGTAGGAGTAGGCGCCGCCCGAGGTGTCCTTGAAGATCCGGGAGAAGTCGAGCCGGGTGATCGCCTCCACCGTGGAGGGCCGCTGCGGCAGCTTGTACTCGGCGAGCGTGTCCAACGATTCGGGGTCGAGCACCTTGACCAGGAAGCCCTCGAACGTGCCGCACACGGTGACGATCCGGCCGGCCGAGTCGAAGGTGACGGTGGCGCACTCGCCACCGAGGGCCGCCATCTTCTCGCTGGAGACGGCGGGCTGCTCGCCGAGCGGACCGCTCCAGGGATACGTTCCGCTTCCGGCCGCGTCGGCGTGCATACCGCTGCGCCCGTTCGGCGCGAGATGCGGGTGCTGCGGAGGTGCCTGGCCGGGCAGCGGGGCGGCCGCCGCGGGTCCGCCCGCATAGTCGTCGACCAGCCGGTGGCCCGGCGCCTTGGGAATGTCCTCGGCGTACGCGGGGGCCACGGGGGCGCCGAGCGTCAGGGCGGGGGAGGCCAGGGCGGCCATTGCCAGGGCGAGGCGCAGGCGCAGGTGTATGCGTGTGGATCGTGGCATGCCGTGAAGCTAGGCCGGGCTGCTTCAACTCCCCAAGGAAGTAGGGGAGTTGTTCATGAGGCCGCAATGATGCCGGCGGGCGGGGCGTTTCACTCGGCGTCCGGTTGCTCCAGGCGGTCGAGCCACGCCGTGAGCAGGACCTCCAGCTGTGCGGCCTCCTGCGGGGACACGGCGTCGAGGAGGGCGCGTTCGTTGCGCATGTGGTCGGTGAAGGCGCGATCGATCAGCTTGCGCCCGGCGGGCGTGAGCGCCACCACGCGGCCGCGGCCGTCGCCGTCCGAACGGCGCCTGGTGACCAGGCCGTTGTGCTCCAGGCGGTCGACGCGCTTGGTCATCGCCCCGGTGGTCACCATGGTGTGCGCCGCAAGCTCGCCGGGCGCCCGTTCGTACGGAGCGCCCGCCCGCCGCAGCGTGGCCAGCACGTCGAACTCGCCCTCGCTCAGCCCGTACTGCCCGTAGACGACACACAGCCGCTGGGTCAGCAGCGCGCCCAGGCGGTGCAGCCGGCCGATGACCGCCTGCGGCGAGACATCCAGATCGGGCCGCTCCCGTGCCCACTCGGCCTGGATACGGGCCACGTGATCCAGCGGGCGCACATCGTCCTGCGCGCCGGCCCTCGTGCCGCGTTCCGCGGCGTCTTTCGTGCGCTCGTTCGTCACGCTCGACACTATACCTTCCAAGAAAGCTATTATATCTTCCATGGAAGGTATAACGCGATGGTTGCTGGTCACGGCAGTAGCACCGGTGACCTGGGGCACGACCTACTACGTCACGGGCGCGTTCCTGCCACCCGACCGACCCCTGTACGGGGCGGCCATCCGGGCCCTGCCCGCCGGGCTGCTGCTGCTCGCCCTGAGCCGGACCCTGCCGAGCGGGTCCTGGTGGTGGAAGTCCCTGGTCCTCGGCGTCCTGAACATGGGCGGCTTCTTCGCGCTCGTCTACCTCGCCGCCCAACGACTGCCGGCCAGCGTGGCCTCCACCGTGATGGCCGCGGCCCCGCTGGTCATGATGCTGCTCGCCTGGCCACTGGTAGGGGAGCGGCCCCGGACGCGACAGCTGGCCGCGGCCGTCACCGGCGTGGCCGGGGTATGTCTGATGCTGCTGACCGCAAGCGCCTCGATCGACCCCGTCGGAGTGCTGGCATCGGCGTGCGCGCTGGCCATGTCCTGCGTCGGCTACCTCCTCGCCAAACGCTGGAACGACGGCACCGACACCCTGGCCTCCACCTCGTGGCAGCTCACGGTCGGCGGCCTGGTCCTGCTCGCGGCCGCCGCGGCCGTCGAGGGATCGCCCCCGGCCCTGGACGGCCCCGCCCTCGCCGCGTTCGCCTACATCACCCTCGTCGGAACAGCACTGGCCTTCGTCGCCTGGTTCGCCGGGCTGCGACGGCTCCCCGCTGCCACCGTGGGACTCGTCGGCCTCCTCAACCCGGTCACCGGCGTCCTCCTGGGAACGGCGCTCGCCCACGAAACCCTGACCGTCCGCCAACTCCTCGGCCTCGCCCTCACCTTGACGAGCGTGGCACTCGCGCGGCCGGCGAAGTCCGGGGCTCGCGCGGCCGGCGGCTCCAGCACCGTCACCCCGCTTATGGCCGCTGCCGCTTCTCCGCAAAGCGGTGCCACGAGCCGGCCCGCCCCGTCGGGTCGCGGCTGACGGTGGTGAGCGGATCACCCCGCCTGAACCCAGGCTCCTCACCGGACGCACCGACACCCAGACCGTCGAGCAGGGCGCCGAGACGGTCGTCCGCATGGCGCAGACCGGCCCCGACGGACCGACCGGCGGCTACGTCGACGCCGAGGTCTCACCGCCCTGATACTCCTCGGCGGTCTCCAGGATCCGCGTCCGAGGTGTCCCGGCCAGCGCCGGCGCGTTCTCGGGCGACGCCCACACGCGTGACCGCAGGAATCCCAGGAACCGCTCGGCGTCGGCCACCTCGTCGAAATCCAGGTCCACGACGATGTACGCGGGGTCGTCGACGGGCCGCTGGACGCGATGACGCCGTACACCGGCGTCGGCGCGCGCGGCGGCAAAGCCGTCGAAGGCCGCCTTCCAGGTGGCGAAGTCGGTGATCGGGTGCTCGATGTGCAGGGTCGGCATGATTCCTCCTTGGTCTCCGCCACCAGGCTGCGCCGGGCCGCGCGCCCGCGTACATCCCAGAAACGTGGGGGATACGCTCGGCGCATGTCCGGACGGGACCGCATCGTGCGGCTGTGCGAGGCGGGCGGCGACGCCCGGGAACTGCGCCTGCGGCTCCTCGACGAGCTGCGTGCGGCGATCGGCTTCGACGCGTACGCATTCCTCCTCACCGACCCGGAGACCCAGGTCGGCTGCGCCCCGATCGCCGACGTCCCGGTACGGCGGGAGCTGCCCCGGGTGATCCGCCTCAAGTACCTGACCCGGGCGAACCGTTGGACCGGAATCGAGGACGTCGCCCTGCTCAGCGACCTCCCCGACCGCACGGTGAGCCCGCTCTGGAGCGACCTGCTGCGCCACCACGGCATCCGCGACATCGCCTCGACGGTGTTCCGGGACCGCCACGGCACCTGGGGCTTCCTCGACCTGTGGCGGCGCGACCGCGATTTCACCGCGCAGGAGGCGGCCCGCCTCGCGGACCTCGCCGCGCCCATCACCACCGCACTGCGCCGCAGCCAGGCCGCCACCTTCGTCGTACGGCCGTCCCACGATCCCCGCCCCGAACCCCTCGTGCTGGTGCTGTCGCCCGACATGGAAGTCGTCGGCCAGACCCCCGGCACCCACGCCTATCTGCGCGTCCTCGTCCCGCCGGAGCACGGCCGTCCGCCCGTGCCCGCCGGCGCCTACAACGTCGCCGCCCAGCTCCTGGCCACGGAGGCCGGCGCCGACGGCCATCCGCCGTGGGCGCGGGTACATCTCGCCGACGGGCTCTGGCTGACGCTGCGGGCCGCACGCATGGAAGGCGCCGTCGCCGTCACCATCGAGGAGTCCTCACCGGCCGAACGGCTGTCCGTCTTCTGCCGGGCCCACGCCCTGAGCGCCCGCGAGACCGAACTGCTCGGCCTCCTCGCCAAGGGCGCGGACAGCCGCAGCGTCGCCCGTGACATGTACGTCTCCGAACACACGGTCCAGGACCACCTGAAGTCCGTGTTCGCGAAGACCGGCACCCACAACCGGCGTGACCTCCTCGCCCGCGCCCTCGGCACGTAGGCCCGAAGCCACGCGGATCCCCGGCTGCTCGGACATGGCCGAACCCCTGGCCCGCAACCTCGTCGGCGAGCAGCGCACCCGCGGTCATGAAGCGGTCGCCCACGGGACGTTGAGCCGGGCTCCTGCTCCCCGTGGGCAGCCTGTTCGAAGCGGACGACGCCCGCCGCCGCAACGACCAGCATGCTCGCTCTCTACGAGGCGGGGAATCACCATCGTGCGCCTGGAGAAGCCTGCTCCGTGTCGCGCTGACAGTGATACGCGCAGGCCGGCCGTGTTTGCAGGCGCGGCCCCAGGTGTCCGTGATTTTCCTGCCTGTGGAAGTGTTGGATCACCGTGGCGTGGCGGATGCAACGCATCCTTGCCGCGGTAAAGATCCGTAGGTCGTCTGGAGAGTTGTGCGCGTGCGTGGTGTGAACGGGGTTCTGGTCGCTGTCGTCCTCGGGGCGGCTCTGGTGGGCTGCTCGTCGGACTCGGAGAAGCCGTCGGCTTCTTCGGGCAAGGCCGCGGAGGGCCAGAAGGTACTGCCGCAGAAGTTGTCCGCGCCGACGCCGGCGCAGAAGGCCTGGGAGGCGAAGCCGGCCACCGCCGAGCCCGCATCCGACGCACCGGCCTCCGACCAGCTCGCCTACGAGATCGAGAAGAAGACGCTCGCCATGGCGCACGCGCCGGGGAAGTCGACGGCGACGTGCCCGAAGGACGTGAAGGCGAAGAACGGTGAGCGGGTGACCTGCACCGCCACCTATGAGGGCGAGAAGGTCACCTGGACCGTCACCTTCGGCGGCGAGGGCTGGATGCCCGGCTCCACTTCCTTCCAGGCGGTTCCGGACACGGGCCTGCTGACCAAGGTCGGCGTCGCCAAGCTGCTGTACGGCAACTACACCCCGAAGTTCGTGGCCTGCAACAACATCCCCGACGTCGCCAAGGTCGCGCTGAACCAGCCGTCCAAGTACAAGTGCGCGATCGACAAGGAAGAGGAGATGTACGCCCAGGGCGTCCGCTCCACCGACGCCGGACCGCGCGCCTAGTGATCAAGCAGTGCCTGGCGCAGCCTCGGAATTGAGCGATCACATGCTGGGCCCCTCACCCCGCCATCCGGCGTGGCGAGGGGCCAATGACTGCGCCGGGCGCGCGATCGCGCACCCGGCGGCGCGCCCTGTTCACCCGCCCTGTCCCGTCGCTGCTAACCGGACTTCTTGGCGAACCCGATCAGCGTGCCTTCCGCACCGGGCACGAGGAGCCGGGACCTGGCCGTCGCGAAGCCGGGGAGGACGAAACCGTGAGGGTCGCTCTCCGACGAGATGGGCGCTTCGGGGTGAGGCGCGGGAGCGAGCCGGTAGGACCAGACGACCTTGCCGTTCCTCTGGTCCAGCACGACCCCCGCCACGCGTACCCAGGCCCTCGGATGGTCGACCGCGCTCCACTCGAGGAACAACATGGTCACAGCTTCCTGCGCCGCGTCCTGGGCGAGCTGCTGAGGGAATCCGAGCACCACGAGGTGAAAGACGAGCGCCGCGTGATCCTTCCGGACGAAGGCATCGAACTCGTCGTCAGAGCGGGGCATCGCACGGAACGTCCCTTCTGCTGCTCGTACAGCGCCGCTGTTCGGATTCCTCCCAGCGCGCTGATGGCCTTGAGCGTCCCGTCATCGGCGTCCCTTGCGGAAGGGGCGCAGCAGCAGATAGGTGAGCGCCGCCGAGATGGCCGTGGCCCCCAGTGACTGGGTGGCGGTGTAGACCGCGATGACCGCTGCCACACTCACGCCGGTGCCGGACTCCATCACCGGAGCTGCGTCACCCGATGACCCACGATCAGAACTGCCCCTTGCATGGGGCCGGTTAATGTGTCCCATACGTCTGAGTGACGTGTGATCTTGAGATCGTGCACGGGCCGTGACACTTGACGGCGCTTGCCTATCCGGCTCGCGGCTTCCCGACCACGATCCGCGTTGTCCCTCCCTGCACTGCTGCGCCCAGGGAACCGAGCGTGCGCCGTCTGTGGCCTGCGCGGATCCGTCCCGGCCGGAATGTGCGACGACTGTGCGATGGCCCTGGGCCGGCTGACGGAAGCGGCCCCGGGAACCCGGGGCCGCGTTGACCTGTCTGCTGCGCGTTCGTCAGAAGCCGCACCACACATCGGATCCGAAGTCGTCCAGGGTGTCAGTGCGCATCCATCCCGCGACGCCGGTGCGGACGTTGCGTGCATAGGTCCAGTGCATGGCGCTGTCGCCGCTCCAGGCGCCGACTGTGTAGCAGTGATAGTCCATTTTGTCGGATGACCCGGCGAATCCGTTGATCCCGCAGCCGGTGCTGGAGCCGGAACGCATGTTGCCGCCGTCGGCGGTGGCGTTCCAGGCGCTGCCGTCCTTGTCAGGTGCGGTCTTGCCGCAGGGCGCGTAGGCGAGCGCGACGCGGCCTGATGATCCTCTACATCGACGTCGCCTGGCTTCTGGACGTCCAGGAGCAGGCGGTCCCCGAAGACGTGTCCGTCGCCGACTACTCGGCGCTGGTCGCCGCGGTCGCCCGGCACAGGACGAAGCTGCCGACCCTCGCGGCCGCCGACCCGGACACTGCCTGGCGCGCGGCCGCGCTGCTGCACACCGTCGTCCGCCTCGAGCCGCTGCCGTACCGCAACTCGCTGTTCGCAGCGATCGTCGCGGCCCAGTACATGGGGCAGTGCGGCGAGGCGATCGATCCGCCGTACGGGGGGTTGTCCGGCCTCGTCCGCAAGATCCATAGCGGTGGGGTCGACCTGTACGCGGCGGCCGAACAACTCCGGTCCTGGCGTATCTGACGACCGAAGCCGCTACGGAGGAGGTGCCTCGCCGTCGCCTACCGCGGCCCGGCCCGCCGTGCCGGGAGTGTGTGCGCCACGTTCTACGACGGTGGCATCACGCGAAGCGACGAGAGCGCCCTATGCCTTGCGAGGGTGCTGAAGGCCGAAGACGTTCTGGAGCCTGTTCAGCTCCTTCTCGGCCGCCGACCGCACGTCGCCGGGGACGTCTCCGAGCTCCTTGACGAGTTCGTCGTAGATCGGGGCATCGGTGCTGGCGCTCACTGCAGTTTCCGTTCTTCGTCTCACATACCTGAGCCCGGCGCGCTGGGCGTCGGGCTCAGGTGAGTCTACGGGGCTCGCGGAGGCGCCGTACCCGCACCCGGTACTCAGGCGGGACGGTGGCCGGCCGATTGTTCCCCGCCCGTCCGATCGCCTGCTGCGACAGGGGTCGGTGCGCTTGAACCTCAAGGACCCGCCTTCGAACCTCGGCAGCAACGGCAGGCCGACGCGAGGCCCCTACCCGAACCGATGGTCGATCCGCCCGCGGATGTCCGTCCGGCAGCGCCGCTGCCGGTGCCGACCGAGGGCGATCGGGGCGACGCTAAGGTGAGGCGATGCCGTGGTCCGTTCCGGTCGCGCGTCGTTGATTCTCGAAACGCAGGGGTGTGGCGAGCGCATGAGCCAGTCCGGACGACTGTGGGGGATACCGGGGACGGCGCGTAGGCCGTGGAGGCCCCTCACCGCAAAGCAAGGCATGCGACCGAGCTCGGCGGCGCAGACGCTGCGCGCGATCGCCGGCCACGACGCGGTATGGCTCGGCGCCGCGGCCGCACTGGGCATGGCCGGCGGCAGGAGCGGCCGCAGGGCCGCGCTGCGAGGCATCGGTTCCGTGGCGATCGTGTCTGCGCTCCATCACGCCATGGTCAAACCTGCCGCTCGCAACGCCAGGCCTGTGCGTGACGCGTTCCCGGCCCTGTTCCCGCGCCCAGGCACTGCGTCCCTGCCATCCAGCCCGCTGGCGCCGGCCGCCGCTTTCGCGTCCGGCGTCGCTCTTGAGTCGCCGCGATACGGCCTGGTGGCACTCCCGTTCGCCGCGGGGCTCGCTGCTGTACGAGGCCGTACCGGGCCCGTGCATCGGGCACGGGTGGCGACCGGACTGGCCATAGGGGTGGGCGCCGCGTTGCTCACTTGCCGGTGGTGGCCCGTCAAGCCCGAGGCCGCCGCGGCTGCCGCGCCTCCGCGCAGGCCGGCACCCGTGCTTGCGGGTGGCAAGGGTCTGCATGTGGTGGTCAATCCCTCCTCCGGAACCTCATGGACCCAGGACACCGCCGAGGCGCTGAAGGAGCTTCTTCCCGAAGCCGAACTCACCGTCTTCGAACCGGGAGACGACCTGGTGGCTCTGCTGGACGCCGCTGCCCGCCGCGCTGTCGAGGAGAACGGGGCGCTGGGGGTGTGCGGCGGCGACGGCACGGTCAACACGGGCAGTGCGACGGCAGTCCGTCATCGTGTGCCCCTCGCCGTCTTTCCCGGCGGCACCTTCAACCACTTCGCGGTGGACCTGGGCAATCAGACCCTGGAGGACGTCGCCCGCGCGATCCACGCGGGAGACGCCGTCGTCGCCGACGTGGGCCGAGCAACGTCCTCCACCACCGAAGCCGCAGGCTCCGCGCCTGGCGAGCAGCAACTGTTTCTCAACACCTTCAGCATCGGCGTGTACTCCGAACTCGTGCATGCCAGAGAACGACTGGAACGCCGGATCGGCAAGTGGCCCGCGCTGACCGTGGGCCTGGTCAAGGTGCTCGCGACCGGCACACCGCTCTCCGTGGTCATCAACGGCAGGCCCCGGCGCATCTGGCTGCTCTTCGCCGGCAATGGTGTCTACCACCCGGCTGGTTTCGCTCCCACCTACCGCACCCAGCTCGACGACGGGCTGCTCGACGTCCGCGCGGTGGAGGCCGGCACCCCACTGGCCCGCACCCGTCTGCTGCTCGCCGTCCTGACCGGAACGCTGCACAACTCCCGGGTCCTCAGGACCGCCCAGGTACGCCGTCTGGAGCTGGAAGTCCGCGAAGGCGAACCGCACTTCGCGTACGACGGAGAGGTGACCGAGTCGACCTACCGGCGCCTGATCCTGGACAAGCTGCCGAAGGCGGTCACGCTGTACCGCCCTGCCGACCAGGACCAGTGGCTGCGCTGACCTGACCGCTGGCGGACGTCGGCCCGGTCTGTCCGAGGGAGAGCTGTCCGGTGACTGCTCGTCGCCCGTGTGTGACGTCCCTTCCGGCAAGGCACGGCCAGGTCCTGGCCGAGAACGAGCAGGGCGGCGAGGCACCCCGTCGACGTGCTCCAACATCTCGGCGTCCAACTGGCAGTGGCGGTCCCGAGGTCCGCGCGGAGGCTGCGCTCCCGGCGCCGGCGCCGATGGCGAAGGCCCTCTTGAAGCCGCGGGACGAGCCGGCTGGCGAAGGGCTGAATTCCGACTGGTGATCTGGGCTTTCTGGGCCGTGCACTGTCAGGGGGTTCGGTCCGTGCGCTGCGACGGGGGAGGGGCGGTCATGCCGCAGGATGTGGACTTCGGGCTGCCGTTCCCACCGCGGATGAGCGCGGACCTCGCCTCGGCCACGCGTCACAACACCGACTGGGTCAGGGAGTTCGGCCTGGTCGTGGGCGAAGCGGCGGTGGACTGGTACGTCAGCTGGGACATGCCGAAGCTTGCGGCTCGCGGCTACCCCTACGCCGCGGGTGACGGGCTCGCGCTCTGCGCCGACACGATGGCCTTCTTCTTCCTCTTCGACGACCAATTCGACGGGCCTCTGGGCAGACAACCCAGCAGGGCGGCCGTCGTCGTACGCGACCTGATCGGTGTGGTCCACGACCTCCAGCCGCGCACCGAGAATCCCCTGACCCGCGCTTTCCGCGACATCTGGGCACGCGCCCGGCACGGTGCGGACTCGCCGTGGTGTGTCCGCACCGCGCACGAATGGGAGTACTACTTCGCCTCATACGCGCACGAGGCGATCAACCGGTGCCGGGGAGTACCCGCGGACATGGAGCGCTTCCTGGAAGTGCGCCGCGGCATGTCGGGCACCGGCCTGCCCATCTCCCTCGGGGAGCGGGCTGCGGGTGTCCAAGTCCCGCCGGTCGCCTTCCACAGCCCGCAGATGCGGATCATGCGGCAGATCACCACGGATGTCACCTTCATGTGCAACGACGTCTACTCGCTGGAGAAGGAAGCCGCCCGGGGCGACATGGACAACGTCGTGCTGGTCATCGAGAAGGAAAACGGCCTGTGCCGTGCCGATGCCATCGGCGAGACATGCCGCCGGGTGCGCCGGCGGTGCACACGGTTTTGTGAACTCGCCGCGGAGATACCTGCCTTGTGCCAGGAGCTGGGCCTCGACGCAACCCGGACCAGCGCGGTTCACCAGTACGTGGAGGTCATGTCCGCATGGATACGCGGCTATCACGACTGGGAGACCGAGACCTTGCGCTACACCACCTCGCACCAGGTCGTTCCGCATACGCGGCCCGGGTACTTCCACGGACTCCTGTGAACCGCACGCATTCGCCGTGACTCGTTCCTTGGCCGGTGCCCGCTCCGCACGGCCCCTTCCACGGCATGCCGATCGAAAGGTGACCCCGATGACTCGCCACATGCCCGCCTCCGTACCCACGCTGGTGACCGGTGCCGCCAGCGGAACCGGCCGGCACATCGCCGCAGTGCTGGCCACGCGCGGCGCCCCGGTGGCGGCCGTCGACCTGGACGCGGTGGGCTTGGCCGAGGCGTCGGCCGACTCTCCATCGATCACCCCATGGGTATGCGACCTCAGCGACGAGGCCGGCGTGCACGACACCGTCAAGCGGGCCGAGGAACAGATCGGCCCGATCCAACGGGTGATCCACTGTGCGGGGATCGCACCAATCGGCCGACTCCTGACCGTGCCCACCGCGGATATCGAACGCGTGATGAGCGTCAACTACCTGGGCACGGTCCATGTTGCCCGCGCCACCGTCCCGAGCATGATCGACAGTGGCCGAGGGGCCTTCACGGTGATCGCCTCGATCGCGGGCTGGATACCCATGGCCGACATCGGCGCCTACAGCGCGTCCAAGGCGGCCGTCATCTCCTTCTGCGAGGCCCTCGCCGCCGAGTGCAGGCGCACCGGCGTCCGGATCGTCTGCGTCTGTCCGGCCGCGGTGGAGACACCCATGCTCAAAGCGCTGCGCCGCTCGCGCCCCGACATCGTCAATGACAACCCGGGCATTCCTCCCGCCGCGGTTCTGGCCGCCGCGGAGAGAGCACTGGACAAAGGGAAGTTGTACGCCTTTCCCGGCAGGGGCAACACCACCCTGTGGAGAGCCCGCCGACTGGCACCCCTTGCCCTCAGCGGCGTCCTCGAGGCTGCGGTGAAGCGACAGCGGACACGCAGGCCGCCGGGCGGTGGAGGCTGAGAGGCCGGTTCGGTTCTGTCCGCGTCCGGCCGGTCGAACGGATCCCTGTACGCGCGCAGGTCCCGATCGTGTGGACCGGCCGCATCCTGCGCGCTGGCCTGGCCACCGAGGGACGCAAATAGGGCAAGGGCGCCGTCGCCATCCCCCGCCAAGGCGGATGGGCGCCCAACAGCCGGGAGCTGCTCGGCTACATGCGCGGCCGCCGACGAGTTGGACGAAACGCCTCCGCAGGCTTGACGTAGCCCACGTTCCTAACCGGAAGCAGCCTTGTGTCTTGTCCCGAGCCGCGACCGGAACACCCTAGGCCCGGCACGATCGTGGTGTGGATCTGTCCCGAAGGAACAGCGAAGCCCCGCGCGGGCGTTACACGCCGAGGCTGTGGCCCGTGTCGATCGTCGCCCCCGTGACGCTGCTGTGTGTGGGCTTCCTGGGTATCGGGCTGTACCTTCTGGTGCGCATCTGGCTGGACGCCGACTGCGGCACCAGCAAGCAGGCCAGCGTCAACGATGTCATCAAGACCACCGTCACCATCCTGACCCTGATTGGCGCGATGCTGGCCGGCCTGTACGCCTACCGCAAGCAGCTGCTCGCCGAGGGCGACGCTCACCGCGCCGATGCCTCCCAACTGGCCGAGCGGTACACGACAGCCGCAGAGCAGCTCGGGCACGACCAGGCCGCCGTCCGTCTTGCCGGCGTCTACGCTCTTGCTCGCCTTGCGGACGATTGGGCGAGCAACGACAGGTCTGCATCGACGTGCTCTGCTCGTACCTGCGGATGCCGTACCAGCCTGTCGCCACAGATCCCGGCTATCGGGAGGGCGAGCGCGAGGTCCGGCTCACGATCATCCGAGCCATCCGTGATCACCTCAGGTCCCCGGACTCAGATACTTCCTGGTGTACGGCGTCCCTTGACTTCACCGGGGCACTCCTCCACGGAGGAGACTTCTCCGACAGCCACTTCTTCGGCGAAGTCACCTTCAAAGGCGCGACGTTCCACGCCGAGCTGATCACATTCCGCAGATCAACCTTCTCCTCCCCCGTGACATTCGAAGAGGCAAGGCTCAGCGTTGGGAAGGCCTCCTTCGAGGAGGTGAAGTTCGCATTGAGCCAGAGGGGCGTCCCAGAACCCGGTGTGCGCGATGGTGGAGTGAAGCGTGCGCATCGTGCCGGGCAAGCGCGCACGACTCACTCCATTCAGCTCGCGGGTGACCCGCTGCTGCCGGAGTTGCCTTCGCCCGGTTCTCCCTTTGCGAACCTCCGCCGAAGCGACCGCGCGGCAGGCTTCAACTTGTCGTGCCAGAACGGCTTCACGTGGGGCGCGGCGAGAAAGGCACCGGCCACCATGCCGATGGCCGCGACCTCTTTCCAGCTGGTCTCACGCTCGTCACTGCCGTCGTGGCGCGGGCCCGGATCGACGTGCTTCGCCTCCTGAGGAGGAACGTCGTCGGACGGAGCGCCGCCTCCAGGATTGGCCTCCATGTCGGCCCACAGCGCAGATGCCGTCTCATCGGACCACGTCCGCGTCTCCCATTGCGGGTTGTACTGCGCGGAGCCACCCGTGCCACGCGAATGGTGCTGCTCCTGGCCGTACTGCCGGCCCTTCTCGGTGAGCCCATATGCGCCAGGCTTGCCATACAGGTAACCGTGCGCCTTCAGGAGCTCGTTCATCTCGCGGGCCGATCGCCCGAACTCCCGGCCCAGCACCCGCGCGGACTTCCCCATGACCCAACGCCCCCTCCTGGCCAACCCTGTCTGCGACGCTACCGCAGGGCGTATGCGCGAACCGTACGAATCGGCTGCCCGGACTGCTGATCAGGAACCGGCGTCGTCCCAGAACTCGGGCGCGGGCGATGTGTCCGCGGTGACGGGCGGTGTGCGCTGGGCGAGGAGCGGGTGCATGGCGGCGTTCTGCCGGATGAGCCGACGGCCAGTGCGGCACCGCTCCACCCGGCACACCCGCCAGCACGTTCTCCCCGTTCCTCGCCGAGAACCTCATCAACGGCACCTGACCCTGCCTGCGGATTTCAGGTCTCTACAAGGTTCACGCGAGGTCGCTGCGTCAAAGTGCCCCTGACGTACGTACCGCGATCACCCACGGAGGATTCATGGCCTTGCGTAAACGGACCGCTGCTCTCGCGCTCGCGGGTGCACTCACTGCGGTAGGCATGAGCAGCACCGGAGCTTCCGCCTACGAGGCCACACCCGAGAAATGCTTCTCCGCCCCGAAGAAGTACAGCAAGAGCGCGGGTAGCGCCACGTTCAGGTGGACCGGGACCAAGACCACAACGAACTGCAGCGACATCCACATCCGGCCCAAGTCGATGTGGGTCAACGTGAAGGTGTGCTTCCTCAAGAGCGATGGCAGCACCATCAACTACTGCCAGACCAACTTCACGACGGCACTCGCAGACAAGCGGACAACTATCGCCACGGACGTCAAGGACGGCACCAAGTACTGGCTGCGGTTCGCGACCATCGCCGCATCAAATGGCGAGATCTACCAGTAGCTGATTGCGACTTCGCGGCGAAGTCCATGGGCTGCCGTGCGGATGTCCCTGAAGGCCGTCCGCACGGCAGTGCGCCGTCCGTCACCTTTCCGCAGGAAGCCCTAGGCCGGCCCTGACCGCTCCCCTCTGCGCGGCACAGGGACACCGGTGCTATTGACACCTGCGCGGAGCGCTGAATACGGTCACGCCAAGATTTCGAACGTGTGACGAAATTTCGAACAGAGGAGTTCCGTGACGGCCCCGCCATCACCCCGCCGCCCGGGCGTCGATGCCTTGGCCAGGCTCGGCCATGGCGTACACGACCTCGACGCGGCCGACGCCTCGCCGTACACCTTCCCCGACGACGGCATCTGGCGTACCGAGATTTCTTCGGTCGAGGGGCCCGAGGCGCTCGCCGTGGTGCTCAAGGAGAGCTCGCTCCTCGATGTGCCGGTCCACCGCATCAGCCAGGGCAGCGGTGTGTGGATGCTGTCCGACGCCGAGATCATCGGCTGCCACGAAGACGCCCTACGGGCCACAGAGTTGGGCGTCAAGTGCCTGCTCATCGCGGATGAGGACGTGCTGTGGGCCCTGCACCGCGCCCGCCTCGAAGGCATCATGCCCGCCGATACCACCCTGAAGGTCTCGGCCCTCATCGGCCCGGTCAACCCCGCCTCGTACGCCGTCTTCGAGCAGCTCGGCGCGGACTCCCTGAATGTGCCGTCCGACCTCACGCTCGACCACTGCACCGAGATCCGCCGGGTCTCGAGTGCGCCGTCGGACATGTACGTCGAAGCGCCCGACGACCTCGGCGGCCATGCATGCATGTACGAGATCGCAGAGCTGATCCGGCGCGGCGCACCCGTGTATCTGAAGTTCGGCCTCAGCAAGGCGCCCGGCATCCATCCGTACGGCGCGCATCTGCGCGATCTCACCCTCGATACCGCTCGCGAGCGCGTACGCCGGGGCAGGCTCGCCCTCGACCTCCTCGCCCGGAATGGAGCCGACGACGGGATGTCACCGCCCGGTTCCCGCCAGCCCGGCAGGCTCCGGCGCTTCACTGGAGGTTGCTGATCATGCGGATCCCTACAGATGCCACAACCCGTGCCGCAACCGGCGAGTTGTTCGGCGAACTCGCCGACGGCACCGAGGTTCATCGCTGGACGCTGGCCAACGGCGGTACCCGGCTCAAGGTCCTCTCGTACGGCGGCATCGTGCAGTCCCTGGAGATCCCCGACCGCCTGGGACGCTGCCGCAATGTGTCCCTCGGGTTCGCCGGACTCGATGACTACGTGGAGTCCAGCCCGTACTTCGGGGCGCTGATCGGACGCTATGGCAACCGCATCGGCAAGGCCCGCTTCACGCTGGACGGCACGACCTACCCGCTCCTCGCCAACGAGAGCGGGAACAGTCTGCACGGCGGACCAGAGGGTTTCGACAAGCGCGTGTGGGACATCGAGCCGTTCACGGACGGCCAGGACATCGGCCTTGTGCTGCGATGCACCAGCGCCGCCGGCGAAATGGATTTCCCCGGCAAGCTCACCACAAAGGTGGTCTACACCCTGACCGAGGACGGCGCCTGGCGTATCGACTACGAGGCGACCACCGACGAACCCACGGTGGTCAGCCTCACCAGCCATGTGTACTGGAACCTGGCGGGCGAGGACTCCGGCAGCGCGCACCACCACGAGCTGAGCATCGAGGCCGCCCGGTACACACCGGTCGACGCGGGGCTCATCCCCACCGGGGAGCTCGCCGAAGTGGCCGGCACACCCTTCGACTTCCGGCGGTCCAAGACAGTCGGCCGGGATATCCGGACCGCGCACGAACAGCTCCTGCACGCGAAGGGCTTCGACCACAACTGGGCGCTCGACAAAGGCCTCACGGACCGCCCCGAGAAGGTGGCGACACTGCACGACCCGGCCTCGGGCCGCACCCTGGAGCTCGCCACGATCGAGCCGGGCCTGCAGTTCTACGCAGGCAACCTCCTGGACGGCACCCTGGTCGGTTCGGGCGACACGGTCTACCGGCAAGGCGACGGGCTATGTCTGGAAACCCAGCACTTCCCCGACTCGCCCAACCACCCCTCGTTCCCGTCAACGGTGCTGCGCCCCGGCGAGACGTACCGGTCGACAACGGTGCATCGCTTCTCGGCGCACTGATTCCTGTGCGCCCTCACGCCCTCAGGCCTGCGCGTCGGCCACCGAGACCCCGAAGTCCGGGGTCCGGTCGGCCCGCCGGCGCAGTGCCTGGACGCGGGTGTGCTGGTGGGGATCGCCGAGCGGGTCTCCGCCTACGGCCGCCGGGGTCGTTCTCACCCCACCTGGTCCACAACGAAAGCGTCGCCCTCATGCACACCGTCAGCGTCGCCCAACACGTAGTGGCTGAACTCGTCTTCGAGGACGCAGAAGGTGCAGCCGATGTGTTCCCGGATATGACCTGAGCCTGGTTTGCCACGCTGCGCAAAGGACAGCGTTCGCGCCGTCGAGCTGATCCGCTGTCCCTGCCCCGGGGCGGATCTCGGCGCCCGCCGCCGACCGGCGCGATAGGGGCGGGAAACCAGCTCGATAGCACTGCGGGTCAGCGTCTTCACCAGGATGGTCGTGCTTCTGGGGAGGCCCTGATGAACGTGGACGGCGACACCGAGGACGAGCGTCGCAAGCACGCGGCGGATACTCCCGCAGTTCCCGCCGGAGGTGTCGGTGCGGCCTTCGAGGCGTGGGCCCGGCGTACCCCCGACGCAGCCGCTCTGGTGTGCAGCGGCGGCACGCTCTCCTACCGGGAACTCAACGAGCGTGCCAACCGCATGGCGCACCGCCTCATCGAACTCGGCGCGGGCGCAGGCGGACGGGTGGGGCTGCGGCTGCCGAGGTCCGCCGACTTCGTGGTGGCGATGCTCGCCGTGCTCAAGACGGGTGCGGCGTATGTGCCGCTCGAAGCGGGCCAGTCTCCCGCCCGGCTGGCACGCATGGTCGCCGAGAACCACATCGGCCTCGAAGTCGCCCCGGAAGGCCAGGACACCGACCTCTTCGCCCCCGGCGTACGGGGCGTCGATCCGTGCGAGCCGGCCGTCATGGGCGGTTCGCCGCACGACCCCGGCGTCATCGTCCTGCCGGACGATGTCATGTATGTGCCGTACACCTCCGGCTCCACCGGCACGCCGAAGGGCGCCGAGGTGCCGCACCGGGCCGTCGAGGGCTTCTTCCGGGACGAGACCTATGCCTTCTGGGGCCCCGGGGCCGTTACGGTGCACCACTCGTCGCTCTCCTGGGACGGACACGTACTCGACCTCTATCCGGCGCTGCTCAGTGGCGGCACCGTGGTGATTTTCGAGGGCGACGCAGGAGACCCCGTCGCTGTGGCCCGGACGGCCGCCGAGCACGGTGCGACAGTGCTGTGGCTGAGCGCTGCCGCCTTCAACACCGTGGTGGACGTCGACGTCCACCTGCTGCGGGGACTCCAACACCTGCTGATCGGCGGCGAGACACTGTCCCCGACCCATGTGTCCCGTGCACTGGCCGCCCTTCCCGGCACCCGGATCGTCAACGGCTACGGCCCCTCGGAATGCACCGTGTTCAGCACCGTGCACCCCATCGCAGCCGCCGATCCGCAGGACGCCGACGGCATTCCCATCGGCCGCGCAGTAGGTGACCGGACGGTCCACCTCCTGGACGGGCTCGGGCGCCCCGTGCCCGACGGTGTGCCGGGCGAGGTGTGCGTCGGCGGCCCCGGTGTGGCGCAGGGTTACCTCGGGCGGCCCGCGCTGACCGCCGAACGCTTCGTCCCCGACCCCTTCTCCCGACGGCCCGGCGCCCGGATGTATCGCACCGGGGACCGCGCAGCCCTCGGTGCGGACGGCCTGCTGCGCTTCGGCGGTCGGTCGGATGACCAGGTGAAGATCCGGGGCTTCCGGGTCGAGCCCGGCGAAGTCACCCAACTGCTGCGTCAGCACCCTGCGGTGCTCGACGCCGTGGTCGTCCCGCGCCGCGACGCACAGGGCCAGTGCCTCGATCTCACCGCATACGCCGTGCTGTCGGGAGCGGGCGACGCCCCGTCGCCCGACGTGCTGCGGGAGCACCTGCGCCAGGACCTGCCGCCCGTGATGGTGCCCGCCGCCGTTGTCCTCCTGGAGCGCATGCCGCTCACCCCGAACGGCAAGGTCGACAAGTCGGCCCTGCCCGCAGCCAGTCAGGACAGCCGGACCTGCGAAACCCCCCATGTGCCGCCGCAGACCGACACCGAACGCCGACTGGCCGCCATGTGGGAGGAGCTGCTCGACGTCAGGGGAGTGGGCAGGAACCATGACTTCTTCCGGCTCGGCGGGCAGTCCCTCCTCGCCACCCGGATGGTGGCGAGGATCCGCCGCATCTACGGAGCCGAGTTGCCCCTGCGCACCCTTTACCGGGGCGCCCGCCTCGCCGACGTCGCGGCAGAGATCGACCGGCTGCGCTCCGGCGACGCCCGCCCGCCCGCCGATGTCATCACGCGGGTCGCCCGTAGCGCCCGCGCCACCCACCAGGGCCGGTCCGCAGCACGCTGATCGGCCGACTCCACCGGGAGGCCCGCCATGCAGACTCGCCCAGCCACAGTGCCCCGCACGCGCCAGGAGCCGACCACAGCCCCGATCAGCAGTCCCGAGCAGGGGGCCGAAGCGCGTGTACGTCGCTACTACGCATGTGTCGATGCCGGAGACGTGCCCGGCCTGATCGCCCTGTTCGCGCCGGACGCCCAATACCACCGCCCGGGCTACGAACCGCTCGTGGGCCACGCCGATCTGCAGCGGTTCTACCGGGGAGAGCGGGTCATCGCCGAGGGCAGGCACACCGTCAGCGAGCTGCTCGTGGCCGGATCCAAGGTCGCGGTGCACGGTGAGTTCCACGGGGTCCTGCACTCCGGGGAGCGGGTCGGCCTGCGCTTCGCCGACTTCTTCCGGCTCACTGCGGAGCTCGCCTTCGCCCGCAGGGACACCTTCTTCTTCGCGCCTCTCGTATAGCCCGGTCCGCCCTCACCCTCAACTCGTTTCGCCGGCTTGCCGGTCCGCCTGCACCCAGACCTGAGGAGTCATCATGTCCGCGCCCGTACTCGGCTCCGCGGAGCGCGGCGCCGTCGCCCCCGAGCCAGCCCGCTACGCCTTCGGCGAGTTCTTCACCGAGCACATGGTCACCGCGGCCTGGACCCGGGAGGAGGGCTGGCATCCGGCCTATCTGCGTCCGCGCGGATCGCTGAGCATGGACCCTGCCATGGTGGGTCTGCACTACGGGCAGGCGGTCTTCGAAGGGTTGAAGGCCTACCGCCAGGCCGACGGGGCGACCGGTGTCTTCCGCGCCCATGACCACGCCGAGCGGTTCCAGCGCTCCGCGCGCCGACTCGCGATGCCCGAACTCCCCACGGACACCTTTTTGCGTGCAGTCGACGAACTCGTCGCCTCCGACGCGGGACCCCTGCCCGACGACCCGGCGCTGAGCCTCTACCTTCGCCCCCTGCTCTACGCCTCCGAGCCGCTGCTCGCCCTGCGCCCGGCGCACCAGTACCAGTTCGTCATGATCGCCTTCCTGACCGGCGGCTTCTTCGCGGACCGCCCCGACCCGGTGTCCGTCTGGATCAACCGTGACCAGAGCCGGGCCGCTCCGGGCGGCACCGGCGACATCAAATGCGCGGGCAACTACGCCCCCGGATATCTCGCTCAACAGCGGGCCGCGTCGGCCGGCTGCCAGCAGGTCATCTGGCTGGACCCGGTCGAGCACAACCACGTTGAGGAAATGGGCGGGATGAATCTCTTCTTCGTCCACGGTTCGGGATCCCGGGCGAGAATCGTCACCCCGCCACGGACCGGCACGCTGCTGCCCGGCATCACCCGCGACAGCCTCTTCACCCTGGCGGCACGGCTCGGCTGGCGCAGCGGCGAGGAGCGACTGTCCGTCGACGGATGGCGCGAGGCCTGCCGCAGCGGAGCCATCACGGAAGCCTTCGCCTGCGGTACGGCGGCCGGAGTCACCCCCATCGGCACCGTCCACGACGGTACGACGAGCTGGCGCATCGGGGACGGCGGGCCCGGGCCGGTCACGCTCGCCCTGCGCAGCGCACTCACTGATGTCCAGCGGGGGCGCGCTGCGGACCCCGGCGGCTGGATCCGCCGGGTGACGGCCGCGGCCCGCGCCCATTGACCCCCGCGTACGCCCGCCCACGATGGAGGCTCCCGCATGACCACCGAGATACGCATGGACCAGATCCACGACCCGGAGACGGAGCACGGCCCAGAAGTAGAGCACGCCACACAGATGGGGGGCGACGAGGAATTCGTCGCCGTGCCGTCCTTCGCACAGCAACGCCTGTGGGTCATGGAGCAGATGGAGGACGGGGCGCCCACCTACAACATCCAAGTGGGCCTGCGGATGCGCGGCGTGCTGGAACTGGGCGTGCTGCAACGCGTACTGGACGAGATCGTGCGGCGCCACGAAACCCTGCGGACCCGGCTGGTGATGGAGGACGGACAGCTCGTCCAGCTGATCGCCACCGAGGCAAGGATCCCGCTGCGGCTGACGGATCTCGCCGCGCAGTCCGCTTCTCACCTTCCGCGCTCCGACGCCCACGAGCCCGCCGCCGATGCCGCGTGGCAGGCCGTCGCGGAGCGCGAACTGCGCGTGCCCTTCGACACCGCGTCCGAGCTCCCGGTGCGTGCCGCCGTGCTGCGTCTGGCCGACGACGACCACGTCCTGCTGATCACCCTGGACCACCTGATCTGCGATGCCTGGTCGCTGCGGGTGCTGCACACCGAACTCGTCACGCTCTACCCCGCCTTCGTGTCCGGCGCCGTCTCGCCGCTGCCCGAACTGCCCGTGCAGTACGCGGACTACGCCGTATGGCAGCGCCAATGGCTGGACGGCGCAGGGGGAAGCGCTCAACTCGATCACTGGCGCAGCACGCTGGGCGACAACCCGCCGCGGCTCGCCTTCCACAGCACAGGCGGAGCGTCGCGCAACGAGCCCGGCAGCCCGTCGAGCAGCTCCAGCACGCACCCGCTCCCGGACCATCTGGTCCGCCGGCTCGAAGAGCTCGCGCGCGGCGAGGGCGCCTCGCTGTTCTCCGCGCTGCTGTCCGCCTTCGGCGTGTTGCTCAGCAAGTACGGCCGCCAGGAGGAGTTCGTCGTCGGAAGCCTGCTGGCAGGCCGCTCCCGGCCCGAACTCGAGGACCTGATCGGCTTCTTCGTCAACACCGTGGGCCTGCGCATGGATGTGACGGGCAGCCCCACCTTCCGGGAACTGCTCGCCCGCGTCCACGATGTGGCACTCGACGCCTACGCCCATCAGGACGTGCCGTTCGAGCGGGTCGCCGAGGAACTGAACCCGGACTACGAACCGGGCCGTGACCAGCCGTTCTTCGACGTGATGTTCCAGCTCGCCGACCTCAGCCGGGAATCCGCCGTCACCAGCGAGCTCTCGCTCGAGCCCTTGCCGATGGCCAGCGAGCCCGCCCCGGTCGCCCTGGTGGTCGCGGTCCTGAAGGAGGGCGGAGGGCACCAGTGCGTATGGGACTACCGGACCGAGCTGTTCGGGGCGGCTGAAGTCCGGCGGATGCAGCGGCAGTTCGTCTCCCTGCTCGAGTCCGCGGTGGCCGACCCTGACCGCCCGGTCGCCGAACTGGACTGGACGCACGAGGACCGTACCGGCGGACCGGCCTGCGCGGACGAGGAGCCGGAGCCCGACGAGCGCTGGACCTTCCACCGCCACTTCGACGCCATGGTGCGCCGCTTTCCCGGCGAGACAGCACTCGTCGACGGCGAACAGCGCCTGACCTACGCCGAGTTGGACCGGCGGGCGAACCGGCTGGCCCATGTGCTGATCACACGCGGCGTCGCCCCCGACGTCGTGGTCGGCATCTTCCAGGAGCGCGGCATCGACCAGGTCGTCTCCGTCCTCGCCGTCGTCAAGGCGGGTGGCGCCTATCTGCCGCTCGACCCGTCGTATCCGGAAGACCGGATCCGCTACATGATCGAGGACTCCGCTCCGCCCCTGGTGATCACCGCTCGGGGGCTGGCCGGGCTCCCCGCCCGTTCCGGCACCGAATCCGTCGACATCGAGGACCTCGCCGATCTTGCCGCGGGCGAGCCGGACAGCGCACCGGCCACCGCGACCCTTCCCGACCACCTCGCCTATGTCATCTACACCTCGGGCTCCACCGGCCGCCCCAAAGGCACCGGGGTCCCGCACCGCGGACTGCGGATCGTGATCCGAGCGCTCGACGACGTGCTGGGCCTTGACCACCGCGACCGTGTCCTGCATTTCGCGTCCGCGAGCTTCGACGCGTCCGTGCTCGAAATGCTCATGGCGTTCGGCTCGGGTGCGGCCCTGCACATCGCACCGTCGGAGAACGGCATACCGGTGGACCTGACCCGGTTCCTGCAGGACGAGGCCATCACCGCCCTGCTGCTCACGCCGTCCGCGCTCGCCGCGGTCGTGGAAGACGCACCCCTGCCCGCACTGCGCACGATCACCGTCGGCGGCGAGGCCTGCCCGCCGGCACTGGCCGCACGCTGGGCCCGTGACCGGCGCTTCTTCAACCTCTTCGGTCCGACCGAGGCCACGATTGTCTCCACCTGGCACCGGGTCACCGACGCCGACGGCGGCGCGGTGCCCATCGGTCTGCCCATGCCCGGACTCGCGGTGCACATCCTTGACGAAGCGCACCGTCCGGTGCCCGTAGGGGTTCCGGGGGAGCTGTACGTCGCCGGACAGGTCGTCGTGCGCGGCTACCTCGGGCGGCCCGCGCTGACCGCCGAACGGTTCGTGCCCGATCCCTTCGCCACGACACCGGGACGGCGGCTCTACCGCACCGGTGACCTGGTCCGCCGCAACGAGCAGGGGACCATCGACTTCCTCGGCCGCATCGACGACCAGGTCAAGATCCGCGGATTCCGTATCGAGCTCGGCGAGATCGAGAACACCCTTGCCGCCCACGCCGCCGTTCGGGAAGCCGTGGCCGTCGTCAGGGAGGACGCACCCGGCGCGAAAGAGCTCGTCGGCTACGTGGTCGCCGCCCCGGGGGCCCCGCTCGACCCGTCCGAGGTGCGCGAGCTGTGCGCGAGCCGCCTGCCGCACTACATGGTTCCCTCCCACCTCGTTGTCCTTGACCGCCTGCCGACCACCGGCGCGGGCAAGATCGACCGCCGGGCTCTGCCCGCCCCCGAGCGGGGCGGCCGGGCAGCCGAGACGGACGACACGCCGGCCGGACCGCTGGAGACGGCGATCGCCGACGTGTGGAGCGAGGTGCTCGGGATCGCCGGCATCACCAGGGCCGACGACTTCTTCGACCTGGGCGGCAATTCGCTGAGCGCCACGCAGGTGATCATCCGGATGCGTCAGGAATTCGGCCTGGAGCTGTCCGTGCGCACGCTCTTCGACAGTGCCGGACTCGGCGAGTTCGTCGACGCGGTGCGCGAGGCGGCCCTGGCACAGGAGGACTGAACGATGGCCGCCTCGCGGGCCGGCTCCGGCTCGATCGACGACCGGCTGCTCGCCGCGCGCGGCACCAGACCGCCCCCGGACCGGATCCCCGCCCGACAACAGCGTCGAACCGTCCTGTCCGCCGCGCAGCACGCCATGTGGCAGGCGCAGCGCACGGGCCGGGGCGGGGTCACCCACTTCGTACTCCAGTACCGGCTCAAGGGCGAACTCGATCACCGTGCGCTGGACCAGGCGGTCGGGGAGCTGCACCGGCGGCACGACATCCTGCGCACCGTCTTCCAGGAGAGCGCGCGGGGCATCGAACAGGTGGTGACGGCCCCAGGGACAGTGCTCGTCGAGCGGATCACACCGCCGGACCCCACGGACGTGGCCGGGACTGTGCGGCGGCTCGCCGAACGGCCGTATCGCCCGGCCGATGTCCCGCCCGTGCGCTGGACGTTGCTGCGACTGGGAGCGTCGGAGCACATCCTGCTGCTCTGTCTGCATCATCTGCTCGCCGACGCCGGTTCCGAGCAGGTGCTGCAGAGCGAACTGGCGGCGCTGTACACGGCGTTCAGCGTTGAACTCGCGCCCGGCCTGCCGGCTCCCGAAGTGCAGTACGCGGACTTCGCCGCCTGGCAGCACGCCCGCGCAGCGGAAGGCAGAGACCGCGAACTCGCGTACTGGAGGCGGGTACTTCAGGGGGCCCCGCCTGCTGTGCGGCTACCGTTCGACCGGCCGCCGACGGAACGGAGCGGCTATCGCGGCGCCACATGGGGGGCAGAAGTCCCGCCGGCCGTGCTCCAAGGCCTGCGCCAGCTGGCGCTGAGCAGCAGAACCACGCTCGCCGCCACCCTCACGGCGGCCTACGCACAGTTCCTGGCTGCTGTGTCGGGGCAGAGCGACATCGTCCTGGGTGCCATGCGGCACAGCCGCGACCGCCCCGAACTCGTCCGTGCGATAGGGGTGTTCGCCCACCTCGTTCCGCTGCGGATCGACATCGCGCGGTGCCGGTCATTCCGTGAGCTGCTCACCCAGGTCCGCGACGTCACGCTCGACGCCTGCGCACACCAGGAAACCCCCATCGACCAGGTGTGTGAAGCGGCCGGGGCCGTCGCCCCGGAGGGCCGGCCGGCCCTGGTGCAGACGGCCTGCTATCACCACGACGCCTCGGAAACCGAGGAGTTACGGCTGCCCGGACTGTCGGTGACCAGAGAGCAGCTGTTCACCGACGTATCCACCTTCGATCTGTCGCTGGCGGTGGAGACAGCGGGCGCAGGCGCCCGCTGTCTGTGGGAGTACCGCACCGAACTGTTCGACCCGGCCACCGTTCAGCAGTTGCACCACCGGTTCGTGGCCCTGCTGGCCGCGGTGACCGCAGACCCCGACCGGCCTTCGTCACAAGGAGAGCAAATATGAGGCCACCCAGGCCGCTGACCATCTGCGTGTTCGGTGGCGCCCGCCCCGGCCATACCGCGCAGGCCGTCGACGCCGCGGCGCGTACCGGCACCGAGCTGGCTCTGCGCGGCCACCGACTGCTGTACGGGGCCGGCGGCGCCGGCGTCATGGGAGCCGTCGCCCGCGCGGCTCATGCGGCCGGCGCCCCGATCACCGGTGTGGTTCCGCGCTTCCTGTACGAGCGTGAACGCGCCCAGGACGCACCGCCGCAGGACCACGTCATCACTGACGACATGTCCGAGCGCAAGCACTACATGCTCGAGAATTCCGACGCGTTCCTCGCCCTGCCCGGCGGATACGGCACCGTCGACGAAGTGCTCGACGTCGTCTCGCTGCAGACGCTCGGCCGCCTCGACAAACCCTGCGTGCTGCTCGACACCGAGGGCATCTGGCGGCATCTGGTCAGGCTCCTGGAGGAGCTGCCCCGCCGCGGCTTCGCCGACCAGGTCGTGGGCGGACTGCTGCAGGTGGCGACCACGCCCGAGGCGGCCATCGAACTGATCGAAGCCCACGCCGGCGTCATGCCGGCAGCCGCATCCGTGACGTGAGGATCGATCAATGACACCCAATCAGAGCACCGCAGGGCTGAATGTATCCGCCCCCACGCCCGCCGGCCCCCTGCGCGTGGACGGCCCCCGACTACTCCAGGGCCTGAGCGACCTGGCCAGGATCGGTGCCGATCCGCGAGGCGGCATCACCCGGCCCTCCTTCAGCCCGGCGGACCGTGAGGCCGTGCGTTGGCTGCGCGACTGGGCCACGGAGGGCGGACTGCACACCGAGGTGGATCCGGCCGGCAATCTGCTCGTACGGCGGCCCGGCCGTCGCCACCGCCTACCCGTCGCCCTCATGGGATCGCATCTGGACACCGTGCACAACGCCGGCCACCTGGACGGGGCGTACGGTGTGCTGGCGGCGGTGGAGACTGTCCGTGTGCTGTCGGCCGCGTCTGCCGAATGCCGTTACGAACCGGTCGCCGTCGCCTTCGCCAACGAGGAGGGCGCCCTGTTCCCGCAGCCGTTCTGGGGCTCGCGGGCGCTGATGGGGGAGACCGGCGACATGTCCGTCGACCCGGTCGACAACGAAGGCCGCTCGCTGCGTGAACCCCTGTCGCTGATCGGCGGCGATCTGGACCGGGTCGCCGAGGCAGCCTGGCACCCGGCCGACATCGTGGCCTATCTGGAGCTCCACATCGAGCAGGGCCCGGTCCTTGAGCAGGCCGGCTCACGGATCGGAGTGGTCGACGCGATCGTCGGCCGGATCGTCTTCGACATCGAGCTGGTCGGCGCGGCAGGCCACGCGGGCACCACGCCCATGCGCGGTCGCAAGGATCCGCTGGCCGCGGCCGCACAGATCACCCTCGCCGTACGGGAGACGGCGACGCGTCGTCGGCTGTGCCAGCGTGCCACGGTCGGCCGCCTGGAGGTCAGCCCGAACAGCACCAACGTGATCCCGGGTACGGTCCGGATGACCGCGGAGTTCCGCGACGGCGACGCCGACAGGCTGGAGCTCCTCGAGAAGCTGTTGCACCGGGAGATCCCCGCCATCGCCGAGGAGTTGGGCGTGCACGCCGTGGTGCAGACCTCTACCAGGGTGCGGGCCCGTGTCACCGACGAACGGCTGCGCGCGGCCGTCGCCGAAGCCGCCGATGCGCTGGGTCTGAACCATATGACCGTGTCCAGCGGCGCCGGTCACGACGCTCAGATCATGGCGGCGCAGGTGCCCACCGGGATGATCTTCGTGCCCAGTTGCCACGGCCTCAGCCATGTACCCGAGGAACACACCAAGGACGAGGACCTGGTGGCCGGAGCCGATGTGCTGCTCCAGACCGCAGCCAATCTCGCCCTCTAGGAGCGGATGTGCGACAGATCCTGGGGCTTGCGTTGTTCCGGCGCTATCTGGCGAGTCAAACCCTGGCCATGCTCGGCAGCAGCTCACTGTGGCTGGCGATGAGCATCTGGGTCAGGGAGCTCACCGGAAGCAACTCCGCCGCGGGGCTCGTCGCGTTCGTCTACATCCTGGGCACCCTGTGCGCGCCGCTGTCCGGCGTGCTCGTCGACCGGGTGCGCCGTCGGCGGCTGCTCATAGCCGCCGACGGGACGCTGGCGGGGTTCGTTCTGCTGCTGCTCCTGGCGGACGGCAGGAGTGGCCTGTGGCTGGTCTACACGGTGATGTTCGGCTACGGACTCATCGGCAGCCTCATCAACTCCGCGCAGTCGGCGCTGATCTCCGAGATGGTGCCGCAGCGCCTGCGCCCCGACGCCAACGGGGCGCTGTCCACCGTGCGTGAAGGGCTGCGTCTGCTGTCGCCCATGGTCGGGGCCGGTGCGTATGCGGCAGTCGGGGCGACCAGCGTGATCTGGCTGGTCTCCGGCCTCTTCGCGCTGGCTGCGCTGGTGCAGTGCACTGTCCGCTTTCGCGAGCGCATCCCGCAGCGGAGGCGAGGCGGTGAAGGGGTATGCCGCGAGATGCTGGGCGGTGTACGTCATCTGGTGGGTGTGCGGCCCCTGCGGCATGTGGTCGTCGCCTGCTGCTGCGCCCTGATGGTGTTCGGCTTCACCGAGTCCGTCATCTTCGCCGTCGCCGACGAAGGGCTCGGTCGCCCGGCGTCCTTCGTCGGCGTCCTGATCATCGCCCAGGGAGCGGGGGCGATCGTCGCGGGCGTGACCGCGGCAGCGGTGGTCAGGCGGTACGGGGAATCCGCCGCGGTCGCGGCCGGCCTCGCCATCTCCTGTACGGGCATCTGGCTGACGGCCGGTCCGGCGCTCTGGGTGGTGCTGCCGGGCACGGCGCTCTTCGGTTTCGGACTGCCGTGGATCTCGGTCGGGGCGGTCACGCTGCTGCAGCGGCTGACTCCGCCACAGCTTCAGGGGCGGGCGTACGCGGCCCTGAACGTCGTCTTCAACGCCCCGCAGGCCGCCTCGATCGCTCTGGGGGCGGGTCTCGTCGCCGTCGTCCCGTACCGACTGCTGCTGGCCGTGATCGGCGCCGTGATGGGACTCGCCGCGCTCGGGCTGGTGCTCGCGGGCAGGGCCACTGCACCGCCCGGTCGAGCCGAAGCGGGGCCTGAGCACGCGCACAACACAGTGGCAGGGAGGAGGCAAGACCACCAAGAAGGCGCCGACTTGGACCAGTTGCTCGGGGGAGCGGGAGATCGTCCGTAGGAATCGGGGCTATTGCCGAAGCCGGCGGGGTCGGGCAGCATCAGCGATGGTCGCTCGGCGGCACGCATCATCAGACCTCAAGGGGGAGGAAGCGTGCGTTTTCTGGTGCTCGGTCCGCTGGAGATCGACGATGTGGGCTGGTCGGTCGAATCGCTGCCCTCCCGCCAGCGGACCGTACTGGCGATGCTGCTGCTCCAGGCCAACTCGGTCGTTCCCGTGGACCAGTTGGTCGACGCCGTGTGGGGTGGCTCCCCGCCCCGAACGGCACGCAGCCAGATCCAGATCTGTGTCTCTCAGCTGCGCCAGCGTTTCTCGGCGGCCGCTCTCTACGACGTCATCGGCACCAGACCGCCCGGGTACTCCTTCCGCATCCAGCACGGCCAACTCGACCTGGATGTCTTCCGGTCCTCGGTCGAAGAGGGCCGGGAAGCCGTCAAGCGGGGAGATCTGGAGGCAGGAGCCCGGCATCTGCGCAGCGCGCTGCTGATATGGCGCGGCGACGCCTTCGCCGACATCGAGAGCGAGAAGGTGGAATCCGCCGCCACCTTTCTCGGCGAACAGCGGATCGCGGTGACCGAGGAATGTCTGGAGGTGGAGCTCCAACTCGGGCGCCACAATGAGCTCATCGGCGAACTCAGCGCGCTGATCGACCGGTACCCCTTCCGGGAACGGCTGCGCGCACAACTGATGATCTCGTTATACCGAGCCGGCCGCCAGGCCGAGGCGTTGCAGGTGTTCCGCGACGCCAGGAGCGTGCTCCAAGAGGAACTGGGCCTGGAGCCCGGCCCCGAACTGCGTGAACTGGAACGGGCCATCCTCGTCGCCGACCCCGTCCTGGAGCCGGCCGGCGGCTTCTCCGCGCTCAACGCGAGTGCCGTCTCGCTTGCCGCCCCGTCCGTGCCCCGGCTGCTGCCCACCACCATCGGCGACTTCACCGGCAGAAGGCGGCAGCTCGCCCAACTGCGCCGTCGGCTCGCGGCCCACACCGATGACCCGGGAGCGCGCCGTCTCGCACCCGCCATCGAGGTGATCACCGGCAAGGGCGGTATCGGAAAGACAACGTTGGCGGTGCACCTCGCGCATCAGCTGTCCGAGGAGTATCCGGACGGCCAGTTGTACGTCCGCCTCCAGGACAGCGCGCTGAAACCGGTCCCTGCCGGAGAGGTGTTGGAAACGTTTCTGCGAGCCCTGGGCGTCACCGGAAAGGAGATGCCCGCCGAGGTCGAGGCCCGCGCCGCGATGTACCGGGACCGGCTCGCGGGGCGTAAGGTGCTGCTGCTCCTGGACAACGCCGTCGATGAGGGGCAGGTGCTGACCCTGCTGCCGGGCACCACCTCGTGCGCGGTCCTGGTCACCAGCCGGGCGCGGCTGACCGGGCTGCCCGGGGCGCACCATTCCCTGCTCCACGAGTTCGACGACGAGCATGCTGTGGAACTCGTCGAGAACGTCCTCGGATCGGACTCCAGGAATTTCGACGGCGCCCAGCTCAGGCGGTTGGCACGGCTGTGCGGCGGCCTCCCGCTGGCCCTGCGTATCGCCGCCGCCCGGCTCGCGGCGCACCCCCACTGGACGGTGCCCCACCTCACCCAGCGTCTTTCCGACGAGACGCGGGCGCTGGACGAGTTCACCCATGGCTCCCTCGACATCAGGGACAACATCGCGCTCAGCTGCCAGCAGTTGCCCACCCAGGCGCACTCGCTCTTCCGGCGGCTGGCTCTCGTGGAGGCGCCCGACTTCGGCAGCTGGGTCGCTGCGGGACTCGCGGGCACCGGCGTCACGGAGGCGGAGGACATCCTGGACACACTCCTGGAGGCCCATCTCATCGAGGTCGAGATCCGGCCGGACGTCGCGCCGCGCTACCGGCTGCACGACCTGATCCGGCGGTACGCACGCGAGCAGCTGGAAGCCGTCGAGCCGGGCCGGGAACGGGACGCGGCCCTGAGCCGCCTGCTCGGCGCGTGCCTGTTCCTTGCCGAGACGGCGCACGGTCGCGAGTACGGTGGCGGCCACACCATGCTGACCGGCACGGCGAAGCGCTGGACCTTCGAGGCGAGTGAAGTCGAGAACATCCTCGGCGACCCGCTGGAATGGCTCGAACGCGAACTGCCCACGCTCAGCTCGATGGTGCTGCGTGCCTGCAGTCTCGATGAGCACGAACTGGCCTGGTCACTCGCGCTGCCGCTGATCACCCTCTACGAGTCGCGCGGGGGGTTCGAGGAGTGGCGGCGCGTACACGGGGCCGTCCTCGATGCGGTCACCGCCGCCGGCAACACCCGCGGCAAGGCCGCCATGCTGTACTCGCTCGGCACCATGCATGTGCACAAGGAGGACTTCCCGGAGGCCGAACTCCTGCTCCAGCAGGCCCAGGACGCCTTCGCCGAGGTGGGTGACGAGCTGGGCGGCGCACTCGCCGTCCGTAATCGCGCCTACCTCGCCCGGGTACGCGGCGAGACGGAGTCGGCCATGACCGGCTACGAACAGGCCCTGGTGGCCCTGCGGCGGGTGGACGACCGCGTGGGCCAGGCCCATGTGCTCAACGGCATGGCGCAGATCAGGCTCACCCAGGAACGCTTCGACGAGGCTGCCGGACTGCTTGAACGGGCTCTGGACGTGGCGCAGTTGACGAACAGCCGGCGGGTCAATGCGCAGATCTTCCACCGCTTCGGGGAACTCCACCTGCACTGCGGCCGTACGGAAGCGGCCGCCGAGGCCTTCCGCAACGCGCTTACCGAGGTGCGCGAGGCGGGAGACCGGACGGGGGAGGCGTTCTCGCTGCACGGGCTCGGGCTGGTCCACCTGCGCGCGGAGCGCCACGCGGATGCCGAGGAGGTCCTCGGCCATGCCTTGACCCTGGCGACCCAGTCGATGCAGCAGATTCTCAGCGCAAGGATTCTGGTGGCACTCGCGGATGTGCACTGCAGCGAGGGGCGGCAGCTCAAGGCCGCCCGTGATCTGGCAACCGCGTTCTCCGCATTCGTACGGGCGGGTGCGACGCCATGGCAGATCGATGTGCTGAAAAGGTTCCACGAATTGCCGGTCGCGGAATCGGAAGCGGTGCTGTTTTCCGTCCTGGCGGACCGCGTTCTGGCAGCGTTGCCGGACGGCGCCGATCCCGACGTGGAAGTCCACGCCCGGGCGCTTCGGCGCCGCCTGGCCGGCTGAGGCGGTCCGGGCGCGTTCAGGGCTGCGGGGTGGGCGGGTTGCTGCCCCAGTGGGTGTCGTTCGTACCGATGGTGCCGTCGAGCGGAGCAGCCAGAGAGCCGTCGCGAGGTGCCTGAGCGGCGGCGGAACCGGCGAGTGCGACCGGTGTGAGAGCGGTGGCGAGGACGAGCAGCGAGCCGGCGACGAGGCGAGTCCACGAATTCATGTCAAGCTCCTGATTTCATTGATTGCGGGGGGGGGTGTGAACACGCCCGGGGTACCTTGACCGGCCGCGTTCACCGCCGCAATCAGAAAAGAGCGTGGCGCTGTCGCGTCCCTACTCTTCCGCTGTTGCCATCCTTAACGCCCATGTCCGTGCGAGGTCACCGCAGGACGTCCAGCCAGTGTTCGTCGTCCCGCATCGCCCCGCTGACCAGCCGGATCATGGCTCGGCGCAGGGCGATCGCCGCCGCTCCCGGCTGACCGTCGCCGATCTGCCAGGTCCCCTGCGGACCGCGAAGGGCATATACCGGAATCACCAGCGCGGCGTCGGTGCATATGAATGCCTCGGTGACCCGGCCCGAGAGAGCGTCCTCGCGCCACTCGCGCGCATCGCGCGTTTCCTCTCGCGACTCGAATCCCAGCACCCGGGCGAGCCGGAGCACCGTGTCCCTGGCGATCACCGGGCCGTCGTCGATGGCAGGGGTGAGCAGACACGCCCGGGCGGCCGGCCCGGTGACGAAGAACGGATGCGGGCGACCCGGTCCGGTACCCGTGCAGCGGGCGTCGACACTGGCCTGGACCGGCGTCAGTCCGGCACGGTTCGCCTCCACCGACGCCGTCAGCGTGAACCGGGCGTCCCCCCGCGGACCTTCGTCGGCCGCGGCATCGACACGGGCAACCAGATGCAGCGAGTGCGGCGGGTCGGGCAAACCCCTTCGAAGCCGGCCGGCCAGCACCCGGGCCGAGTCGACGAACACATCCATGGGAACCGGCGGTACCCCCGCCCTTACGCAGAGCGCCGCGAAGTGCCCGGCGTGTGCGCGAGCGCGCATAAGGGCGATCGTGTCGTCCGACCGACGGTGCCCGCGCAGCCCCCTCGCCTCGACGGAGACGGCAGCGGGCCGCGCCGGCGGCGGATGCGGTGGCGCCGGATGCCAGCCGCCCGCCCAGGACCATTGCAAGCAGAGCGAGTTCGGTGCCATGGGTGCGCGGACCGAGGGCTGCTCCAGGACAAGTGTGCTCGTCATCGCCTGCTCCGAACCTGCCATACGGGGGGAATACCGGTGCGATAGCCGGGGTGCGGAGACTTCCGCAGGACAGCCGCCACCGGCCGGGCCTGCCCCGTGCACGGTCGGCGCCGTGCACCCCACTCCGCGAATGCCAGGAGGCCAGCGTGTATCGCCAGATGCTGAAGTCGAAGATCCACCGAGCGACCGTTACCGCGGCCTCGCTGCACTACGTCGGTTCCCTCACCCTCGACGCCGATCTCATGGATGCGGCCGGGCTTCTCCCCGGTGAGCATGTGCACATCGTGGACATCAACAACGGGGCTCGCCTGGAGACCTACATCATCGAAGGCGAGCGTGGCTCGGGCACCGTATGCGTCAATGGCGCGGCCGCCCGCCTTGTCCAGCCCGACGACCTGGTCATCATCATCTCGTACGGGCTCATGGACGAGACCGAGGTCAAGGAGATCGAGCCGCGGGTCGTCTTCGTCGACGGGGACAACGCCATCGTGGGGCGCGGGAGCGACCCGGCGGAGAAGTTCCAGGACCTGACCGCCTGAGAACCGTGCGGGAACCGTGCCCTGCACCGGAAGGCTCCGGTGCAGGGCACGGTTGTCATGCCTCACGGCTCCCCGCGATGCCGAGCTCGGCCAGCACATCGCCGATGAAGTCGCCGCCCGCGTCGCCGTTGACCATCAGGACCAGCCCGTGACCGTGCTCCCGGCCGGTGGCCATGAAGCAGCGGAAGCCCGGGGTATTGCCCGCATGGCCGAACCAGGTGTCCGCCGCGGTCGTGGTCACGAAGGCGCCCAGCCCGTACCCGGCGCCGGAGCGTGAGGTGAGCATCTCCTCGGCCGTACGAGGGGAGAGCAGCGCACCGGGCCCGCCGCGGCAGGACCGCAGTATCGCGGCCTCCACCCGGGCCAGGTCGGCCGCTGTCGTCCACAGCCCGGCCGCGGCCAGTTCGCCGAAGGCCCGCCACCGGGCGGGGTCCGGGGAGCCGTCGGCCAGATGGGCGCGGGCAGCCGCGCCCGCAGGCGGTGGAGCGGGCGCGAAGGCGCTGTCCCTCATCTCCAGCGGATCCAGCACGAGCCGCCGCATCAACGGTGCGAAGGCTTCCCCCGTCACGTCCTCGCAGATCTGCTGGATCACCGTGTAGTGGCTGCCGGAGTAGCGGTACCCGCCACCGGGTGCCAGCTCGGCCCGGACCGGCGCCGTCGTGGCGGGCGTCCGCCCGTGGAGCACGTCGGACAGGCTGGGAACCGGCTGCCCGGCCGGCCGTCCCTCGTACCCTGCCTCGCTGAGACCCGCGGTGTGCGAGAGCAGATGACGCAGCGTCAGTGCCGGCCCGGCAACGGAGCCGGGCAGCCGCCAGGAGGTCAGCAGCTCCGCCACCGGCGTATCCAGGTCCAGCACTCCGTCCTCCACGAGCCGCAGGACGCCGAGCGCGGTCACATGCTTGCTGGCCGAACCGGCCTGGAAGACCGTGTGTGCGGTGACCGGTTCGCCGGTGTCCGCGGCAAGGACCCCGCGGGTCCACAGTTCGGAGCAGACGCCGCCGTCCAGCAACGCTGCCGAAACCCCCGGCGGTTGGTAGCGGTCGAAGGCCGCACCGAGCGCCTGCCGCGCCCGTACGCTCCACGATGGCCGCCTGTCCGCCGCCAGGCCTGCGCTCAGCTGTTCCAGCCTGGCCAGGAACGCCAGCGACAGCCGCTCCACCGTCTCCTGCCGGTGCGCCCCGGGGGAGTAGCGCCACTCGATGTGCAGCACGCCGTCGAGTACGCCGACCTCGATCTCCAGCAGATAGGGGCGCCGACCCGCCGGGTCGCGGGTCGTGCCCAGCGAGAAGGGCAGCAGCACGAACGGGGCGGCGGCCGACGAGGGGGTGTCGCCCACCCGCCCGTGGTAGTTGAAACTGATCGGCGCGTGCGGCCGGGCATCGCGCGTTCGCCGCGCCGCGTCCTGTCCGGCCAGAAAACCGGCCACGCCGTGCCCGATGCCGTGGTGCGGCTCGGTGGCGAGCTGCTCGGCGACCGAGGTGAGAGTCTCCGCCGCACCGGCGCCGTCGGTCACGGTCAGTCGTACGGGCCGCAGGGCGGTGAACCAGCCGACCGTTCGTGAGACGTCGATGTCGTCGAACAGGGGCTCGCGCCCATGACCTTCCATGTCGAACCAGGCAGTGTCCGACCCGGTCCAGCGACCGAGCGTCAGAGCCAGCGCCGTGACCAGAGTCTCGTGGACCGTGAAGCCGCGTTCGCGTGCGCGCCGGGTCAGCCGGTCCGTCGCCTGGGCGTCGAGGCTGCTCGTGATGCTGCGCACATCGCCTTCGAGCGGTACCACGTCCCGGTCGTCGACCGGAATCGTCGGCTCCGGCCCGGGCGCTGTCCAGTACGGCAGCTCCGCCGCGAACGCGGGGGACTTGGCGTGTTCACCGAGCCGCTGCGACCACTGCCGGAACGCGGTCGACTTGGCCGGCAGCCGCGGACGCTCACCGGACGCGGCCCTGCCGTAGGCGCTGTTGAGATCGGCCAGCAGAATCGGCATGGAGGCGGTGTCCACCGCAAGGTGGTGCAGCACCACGAGCAGCCGGTCCGGTGCGTGCTGCCCGCGCCGGAACAGCACGGCGTGCAGCAGTGGCCCGTCCGCGAGGTCGAGGCTACGCTGCGCCGCCTCGGCCGACTGCGCCATCCTCCTCTCCTGGTCGCCGGGCGCAAGTTCGGACAGGTCGTCGATGGACAGCAGCGGCCGCTGCTCCGCCTCGGCCGTGTGCTGTGTCCAGCCCTCCGCACGCCGCACCAGCCTCAGCCGCAGCGCGTCGTGGTGCTCCACCAGGGCGCGCAGCGCCTGATCCAGCGCGCTCGCGTCGACGGCCGTACGGCTGTCCAGGAGCAGCGCGCGGTTGTAGTGGTCGTGCCGGATGTCCAGGGAGGTGAACCAGTGCTGAATGGGTGTCAGCGGCGTCTGTCCGCTGACCACGCCCTGCTGCGCGAGCACCACGGGTGCGTGACCGGCGTCCGCGACGGCGGCGGCCAGAGCCCGCACCGTCGTGTGCGCGAAGATCTGGCGGGGGGTGACCGGCAGGCCTTCCCGGCGGGCCCTGGCCATGACCTGCAGCGACAGCATCGAGTCACCGCCGAGTGCGAAGAAGTCGTCCGTGGCGCTCACCGGGCCGCAGCGCAGCACCTCTTCCCAGATCCCGGCCAGGGCCCGCTCGGTACGGTTCGCGGGCGCCTCCTCGGCCGAAACCGCATCGCCGGCTCCGGCCGACGGGGTGGGCAGTGCGGTGCGGTCCACCTTGCCGCCCTGGCTGAGCGGCATGGCATCGAGGACGACCACGACGGCGGGCACCATGTACTCGGGCAGCGACGTGGCCAGGAACGACCGCAGCGCCGCCGGTTCGGGAACAGGCGCGCCCGCGACGGGCACCGCATACCCCACGAGCCGCTTGACCCCATGGTCCGCCCGGGCGACGACCACCGCCTCGGTCACCGCCGGATGGGCGAGCAACTGCGCCTCCACCTCGCCCAGTTCGACCCGATAGCCGCGAATCTTGACCTGGTGGTCGGTGCGGCCGAGGAAGGAGAAGGTGCCGTCCTCCCGCAGGCGGGCCATATCCCCCGTGGCGTACATCCGGCGACCTGCGCCGGCGAAGGGATCCGGCAGGAACCGCTCCCCGGTCAGGGCCGGCTTGCATAGGTAGCCGCGGCCGACGCCGACCCCGCCGATGTACAGCTCACCCGCGATGCCGGGAGGCAGCGGATTGAGGAACTCGTCGAGCACGTACATCCGCAGATTCCCGATGGGCACCCCGATCGGGACGGGCTCCGACGGGTCGAAGGAGTGGTCGATGAGCTGCACCGAGCAGCCGACCACCGTCTCCGTGGGCCCGTACTCGTTGATGATGCGTGCATCCGGTGCCGCCTGCTGCCAGCGGGTGACGGTCTCGGGCCGGACCTCGTCCGCGCCGACGACGAAGGTGCGGACCGAGCGCACACTGCCGTCGTCGACCAGCGCCCGCAGTACGTCCAGATGTCCTGGAGTGATCTTGAGCAGACTGAAGTCACCCGGTGCGCACAGCAATTCGGCCAGTGACGACAGGCTCGGGTCCTTCGGCAGCAGGGTCACATCCTTGCCGCTGATGAACGGCAGGAAGAAGTTCGGCACGGACAGGTCGAACGCGATCGAGCCGAGCATCGGCGCGCCCTTCGCGCCCTGTGTGCCGTAGCCCTCGATGGCCCACCACAGATAGTTGACCACCCCTTGGTGGGGGATCAGCACACCCTTGGGCCGGCCCGTCGATCCCGACGTGTACAGCACATACACCAGGTTGTGCGGACTCACCCCGGACCGCGGCGCGGAATCGGGCTGCCCGGCCAGCAGCCCGGCATCCCGGTCCAGGCACAGGTTCTCTCCACCGAAGCCGGCGGGCAGGGACCCCAGTAGGCGCTCCTCGGTGACGACGATGCCGGCACGGGTGTCCTCGAGGATGTAGCCCAGCCGCTCGGCCGGATGCTCGGGGTCGAGCGGCACATATGCGGCACCCGACTTGAGGACGCCCAACAGGGCGACGAACATCTCCACCGAATGCTCCAGGCACACCCCCACGAGCACCTCGGGCCCCGCCCCCCGCGCGCGCAGCGCGTGCGCCAGCCGGTTGGCCCTGCGGTCCAGTTCACCGTAGGAGATGACCGCACCCTCGGCGGTGACGATGGCGGGCGCGTGCGGAGTGCGGGCGGCCCACTCCTCGAACAGCTCGTGCAGACATGCGTCCGGGAACGGCATGTCCTCGCTGTTCCCGGCTTCCGTCAGGCGCTCGCGCTCACCCGACGACGTGAGCTGGACCAGACCCAGCGGCTGTGCCGCATCGGCCCGGGCGATATTCACCAGCAGCCGTGCGTACTGCCCGAGCAGACGCTCCGCCGTGGCCCGGTCGTAGCGGTCGGCCCGGTGGTTGAGCTTCAGGACCATCCGCTCATGGAGGTTGATGTCGAGGACCAGCGGATAGCCGGTGCGGCTCACCCTCGTCCGGTCCGTCAGCCGCAGATTGTCCGGCACGGGCACGGCGGTGCGCTTGAAGTTCTCGAAGACGACGATGCTCTCGAAGAGCGGCAGCCCGGCCGGCACCGACGAAGCACGCTGGATCTGTGCCAGTGAGTCGGTCTCGTGGTCACGCAGCTCCACGTTGCGCTGATGGATGTCGTCCAGCCAGGAGCCGAGCGGCCGATGGGGATCCATGAGCATCCGTACGGGCAATGTGTTGATCAGCATGCCGACCGCGCGGTCGATGCCTGCGACCGGCGCGGAGCGGCCGGCGACGGTCACACCGACCACGACATCCCGCTCGCCGCTGTGCCGGCCGAGCAGCAGAGCCCAGGCCCCCTGCGCAATGCTGCTGACGGTGACCCGGCGCTTCCTCGCGAACTCGCGCAACTGCGCCGTCTCCTCGTCCGACAGCACCAGCCGCGCGGAGCCCGTGGAACTGCTGCCGCTTTCGCCCCGGCCGGCCGGCAGCGGCGTCGCCGAAGTAAATCCTTGCAGTACGTCCTGCCAGTACGCCGCCGAGTCGTCGGCGGCGGTCGGCGGGCGCACCGCGACGGGTGGCGCGAGTGCCAGGGACACGTCCTGGTCCGGCGTGGTCCGCAGTGCCTGGTAGGCGGCGAGGACATCGCCGAGCACGATCTGCAGACTCCACCCGTCGATCAGGATGTGATGGGCCTGCCACACGAAGCGATGGGAGTTCGCCCCCGTGCGGGCCAGGGCGAACCGCAGCGGCGGTTCGGCCGCCACGTCGAACGGGCGGGCCGCCTGCTCGCGCATCCACTCCTCCACCGCGGCGGCCGGGGCCCCGCGCAGGTCGGTGCGCGTGAACGGTGCCGTGTACGACCGCCGCACCAGTGCGAGCGGCTGTGACTGGTCCTCCCAGAGGAACTGCGTGCGCAGCGCCGGGTGCCGCGCCGTCTGCAGGCGCCAGGCCTGCACGAACGCCTCGGCGTCCAGCGGGCCTTCGATGTCGAACGCGAATTGCTGGACGTACTCCCCGGCTTCCCCGCCGTCATCCGCGAGCGTGTGGAAGAGCATGCCGGCCTGAAGAGGCGAGGCCGGATGCACCGCCTCGAAGTCGGTGGGGTCGATGCCGGATATCCCCGTGAGCAGGCCGAGACCCTCGTCCGCCCGATCGGCGGAGTGTTCCTCGCCGGAGCCGGAGCCGGAGCCGGAGCCGGAGCCGGAGCCGGACCCGGCATCGGAGCCGGCTTCGGGCAACGCGGCGAGTTCGGCGGCGAGTTCGGCGACCGTCTGGTGGCTGAACAGATGGCGGGGCAGCATTGCGAGGCCCGCGGCCCTGGCCCGCGCGACGATATGGATGGACATCATCGAGTCGCCGCCGTGATCGAAGAAGTTGTCGTGCACGCCGACCCGGTCGACGCCGAGCACCTGGGCCCAGATGTCGGCCAGGGTTCGCTCCTGCACGGTCCGCGGCGGGGCGTACGGCTGTTCCACGGCGGCGCGCAGCCCCGTGGGCTCGGGCAGCGCCCTGCGATCGATCTTGCCGCTCGCGGTCATCGGCATCCGGTCCAGCGTCACGATCACCGCCGGGACCATGTAATCGGGCAGTGCGCGGCGCAGGTCGGTGCGCAGCGCGTCGGTGTCCGGCGCACGGTCGGCGGCCGGAGCGACATAGCCGATCAGCCGTGCGCTTCCCGCTGTCTCCTTGACCACCACGGCCGCTTGCCCGACTTCGGCGGCGCGCAGCAAACGGGCCTCGATCTCTCCCGGTTCGATGCGATGCCCCCGGATCTTGATCTGGTGGTCGGTACGGCCGAGGTATTCGAGGCTGCCGTCGCCGCGCAGCCGTCCCGCGTCACCCGTGCGGTACAGGCGGCTGCCGGGCTCGCCCAGGGGATCCGGCACGAAGCACAGTGCGGTCATCCCTGCCCGCTGCAGATAACCGCGGCCGAGGCCGACCCCGCCGATGCAGATCTCGCCCGCGACACCGGGCGGTACCGGTCGCAGTGCCGAGTCCAGTACGTGCACCCGCATGTGGTCGATGGCGCGCCCGAGAGGGACGCTGCCGCCCGCAGGCCGTACACGTTGCGCGCACGCCCATACCGTCGTCTCGGTGGGCCCGTAGACATTCCACACGTCGTCGGCACGCTCAAGCAGATCCGAGGCCAGTTGAGGGGACAGGGCCTCGCCGCCGCACAGCACCCTGAGTCCGGCCGAGCCCTTCCAGCCCGCGGCCAGCAGCAGACGCCAACTCGAGGGAGTCGCCTGGACGACGGTCGCGCCGTTGGCGCGCAACCAGGCATCCAGTTGGTAGCCGTCGGTGACGGCGTCACGGGGAACCATGGCCACCCGCCCGCCCGTCACCACCGGCAGGAACAGCTCCACGAACGCCGGGTCGAAGGAGACAGTCGCCAGGCCGGCCATCACGTCGGAGGGGCCGAACCCGGTGATCCGCGCGAACGCCCGCAACTGGTTGACCAGCGAGCGGTGTTCGATCTGTATGCCCTTCGGCCGGCCCGTGGAGCCCGAGGTGAAGGCGGCATAGGCGAGCTGGTCCGCCGTGGCGGCCGGCGGGAGGTCGCCATCGCCATCGCCGTTGCCGTCGTCCGTCAGCTCGTCGAGCGGCACAAGGGGCAGCCCCAAGCCGTCCACCATCGAAGCCGTCGAGCGGTGGGTGACAAGGGCGGCGGGCCGCGCGTCCTCAACGGTGTGCCGCAGCCGTTCGACGGGATGCGCCGGATCCAGCGGCACGAATGCGGCGCCGGCCTTGAGCACCCCGAGCAGGCCCACCAGCAGGTCACGGCTGTGCGGGAGACAGACACCCACGAACTGCTCGGACCCGATCCCGCGTTCGCGCAGCGCCCTGGCCAGCCGGTTGGCGCGGCGGTTGAGCTGGTCGTACGAGTAGGACCCGTGGGCGTCGGATACGGCGACGGCATCGGGCGTGCGCCGCACCTGCTGCTCGAACAGTTGTGGTACGCACAGTTCGCCGAGCGGCTCTTGATGCGGTGAGGCGGCAGCGGCGACCACCTGGGCGAGTTCGCTGTCGCGCATCAGGCGCAGTTCACCCACCGGAGCCGATGGCCGCTCCACCACCTGCTCCAGCAGGAACTCCAGGCGTTCGCACAGGCTGCGCACCCGGTCGGCGTCGAACAGATCCGTGGAGTAGGAGAGTTCCAGGTGCACCGTGTCCCCGCGCCGGACCGTGTGCAGGGTGAGATCGACCTTGGCGGACGATTCGTCCGTGGGGACCTCGCTCACCTCGACGCCGGGCAGCCGCCACTGCTCCTCCTCGCCCTCGAAGTGCTGGAACAGCACCTGGAACACCGGGTTGACCGAGGGGTCGCGAGCGATCCGCAGATCGGTGACGACCTGCTCGAACGTCACGTCCTGGTGGTCGAGCGCCCCCAGCATCCGGGTGTGCGTCTGCCGCAGTACGTCGGTGAACAGCGGGGTGTCCGTGAAGTCGGCCGTGATCGCGACGGTATTGGCGAACAGACCCGGGACCGATTCCACATCGGCATGGGTACGGCCCGACACGAGCGAGCCGATCGCGAAGCGGTTCTGCCCGCTGTGCCGGTGCAGCAGCACGGCGAATGCCGCGAGCAGGGTGGAGGATTCGCGGACCCGATGGGTGTCGCTCAGCTCGCGCAGCCGGGCGGCGAGAGCGGCCGGAAGGGTGTGGACCAGGGACGCGCCGCGGTGACTGGGCTCCCGCGGGCGCTCCCGGTCGGTCGGCAGTGCGAGAACGGGTGGGAGCCCGGACAACTCCGAGCGCCAGTACGACAGTTGCTGCTCACCGAGCGGCCCGCTCAGGCGTGCCGTCTGCCAGCGCGCGAAGTCCGCGTACTGCACCCGTGCCGGGCTGAGGGCCGGCGCACGGCCTGTCACGCGGCCGGTGTAGAACTCCCCGAGCTCCCGGCTGAGCAGCGAGAGTGTCCAGTAGTCGGAGCAGATGTGGTGCATGGACAGCTGCAGCAGATGGTCCTCGGGGCCCATGGCGATCAGTTGCGCCCGGAACACCGGGCCGCTTCCCAGGTCGAACGGGACAGCCCTGCGCTCCTTGGTCAGGGCCAGGGCCGCTTCGAAACGCTCCGCAGGCGCGCGTTCCGTCAGATCCATGATCTCGAACGCGGCTCCGGCGGCCGGGGCGACGACCTGCACAGGGGTGTCGTGCAGGGCGTAGCGGGTGCGCAGGATCTCGTGACGTTCCACCAGGTCGTCGAGGGCGCCGCGCAGGGCGTCGTGGTGCAGGGGTCCACGCAGCCGCAGCAACCGGTTGATGGTGTAGACGCTCTTGTCGTCGAGTAATTGGTCGATCACCCACAGCCCGTGCTGGGCGGGGGAGAGGGGTGCGGGTCCCTCGGGCCGGGCGCCGGCCGGAATGCCGGGATCGGCTGCGGCGAAGCCGCGCAGCCGCTGCTCCAGCAGGGCGCGCTTGGCGGCGGACAAGGTTCCGCGGTCGGGGGCGACGGGCACGGTCGTCATGTGCGGTCCTTCGGTCCGGTGTCCTTGACGGTGTGCAGGGCGTCGGTGAGGTCGAGAACGATGTCGTGAACGACATCGGCCTGCCGCTGCCGGGGGAAGGCATGGCCGCCTGGGTGGCTGCGCAACTGGAAAGTGCCTGTGGTGTGTTCGCCCCAGGCGAGCATTTCCGCCGATGTGGTCAGCGGGTCACTGGTGCCTTCCAGGGCGGTGACAGGGCAGGTCAACAGCGGTCCGGGGCGGAAGGAGTAGCTCTCCACGATCCCCAGATCACCGCGCAGAGCCGGTTCGATCAGTTCGATCAGCTCGGGATGGTCCAGGGCCTCGGGCGGATTGCCGCCGAGGGCGGCCAGCGTCGCGACGATTTCCTCGACGGGCTGGTCGCTCAGCTTCCGCAGCCGGGGCCCGCGGGGTGGCGCGGGACAGCCGGAGACCAGCAGCCGCAGCGGCGGCCGGCCGCGCGCGGTGAGCTCACGCGCCAGTTCGTAGGCGATCAGCGCACCCATGCTGTGGCCGAAGAGGGCGTACCGGGCGGATGCCGCCAGGGCCTCGATGGCCGGCAGCGCCTGTTCCACCACCGCGTCCATCGTGTGTACGGGCTCGTCGGAGATCCGTGATTCCCGGGCGGGCAGGAGCACCGGCAGCACGGCGAGCCAGGGTGGCGCGAACCGCCGCCATGGCCGGTAGTAGCTGGCACCCGCGCCGGACGGCGGCAGGCAGACCAGCGGGGTCTGGCCCGGTAGCACGTCGTCAGGCAGCCAGGGCGACTTCGCGGCCGGGTGCCGCGTCCGTACGGTGCTCATGCCGAGCCTCGCTGTGCCTGCTGCGCGTCCGGCCGCAGGGCCGCACCCTCCGGCAGGGCCGCACTATCTGGCAGGGCCGCGCCCTGCGACATCGCCTCCGCCTCCGACAGGGCCTCGATCTCGGCGAGTACGAGCTCTTCGACCTTCGCCGCACAGCTGCGCACCGTCGGATGTTCGAAGAGCAGACTGAGCGGCAGAGCCGTGCCGAAGGCGCTGCGCATCCTTGCGATGGCCCGGGTCGCCAGCAGGGAATGCCCGCCTGCTGCGAAGAAGTCCGCGTCGATGTCCAACTCGGTCAGCCCCAGCACGTCCTGCCAGCCGGCCGCCACGACTTCCTCCACCGGAGTGCGCGGTGCGGTGCGCACCGGCGCGGTCTCGGTCCGCAGGGACGGCGGTGGCAGGGCACGTCGGTTCAGCTTGCCGCTCGGGTGGCGCGGCAGCTTCTCCAGCAGGGTCAGCGAGGCGGGCACCGCGTACCGCGACAGCCGCTGCGCCGCGAAGGCCAGTACCTCGCTCACGCTCGGCGCAGCCCCGTGGACGGTGGTCGCGTACGCGGCCAGCCGTTTGTCTCCGGGTGTCGGCTCCCAGGTCATGGCGAGACATTCGCTGACGCCCGGGTGCGCACGGATCGCCGCCTCGACCTCACCCAGTTCGATCCGCACCCCGCGGATCTTGACCTGGCCGTCGGAGCGGCCCAGGAACATGATCGAGCCATCGGCGCGCCGACGCCCGTGATCCCCGGTGCGGTACAGCCGTTCGCCGGCCCGGAAGGGGTGCGGCACGAAGGCCTGCGCGGTGCGCCCGGGATCGCCGAGATAGCCGCGCGCCAGGCCGGGCCCACCGATGTGGATTTCGCCGGGGACGCCCACCGGTACGGGTTCCAGATGCTCGTCGAGCACATACACCTCGTTGTTCTCCATCGGCGGGCCGATCGGTACGGAAGCTCCGGGCAGCCCCGGATCCTCGGGTCCGCACACATGCGCCGTCGAGTCCACGGAGGCCTCGGTGAGCCCCCAGGCGTTCAGCAGCAGGACCCGGTCGCCGAATCGCCGGCGGAAGCGGCCCACCAGATGCGGTCCGAGTGCCTCCCCGCTGGAGCCCACGCTGCGCAGCGCGGGCAGGCTCGGGGCGCCGGGGGCGTCCAGGCAGTCCAGGAACGGGCCGAGCATGCTGGGCACGAACTGGATGTGTGAGACGGCGAATTGCTCGGCCGCGCGCACGATGGCCTCCGGGTCGCGGTGCTCTCCCGGAGCCATCAGCGCCACCCCTGCGCCGTGCAACAGCGGCCAGAACAGCTCGACGGCCGAGGGGTCGAAGACGGTGGTGGTCTTGTGCAGCACCGTCTCGCCGGGTCGCAGCGCGATGATCCGCTGCATCCACGCCATGCGATTGACCCAGCCGGTGTGGGTGCATCCCACGGCCTTGGGCTTGCCTGTGGAGCCCGAGGTGAAGAGAACAGCGGCGAGCTGGAACGGATCCACCCGCACGTCCGGCGCGGTCGGGGGGTGGTCCTGCCACACATCCGCCGTCCAGGCGAGCGGCGTGGTGGCCGTCCCGTCGAGCTGCCCGGCCAGGTCCGGCCGGACCAGGCACAGCGGTGCCCCGACCTCCGCGAGCAGCGTGCGCACCCGCTCGGTGGGCGTTTCCGTCTCGATCGGGACGTAGGCGCCGCCGGCTTTGAGCACGCCGAGCAGAGCCGCGAGCGTTTCCGGTGCACGGTCGAGGAGCAGCGCGACGGGAGTCTCGGCGCGCACACCGCGCCGGATCAGTTCGCGGGCGATCCGATTGGCGTTGTCGTCCAGTTGCCGGTAGCTCCAGCTGACCCGTCCGTCGGTGACGGCGACGGTGTCGGGTGTACGCAGCGCCTGTCGGGCGAACAGTTCGTGCAGCGCGAGCTGCGGATACGCCACGGGCGGCGGCGCCGCGCAGACGAGGGCTCGGTCCCGTCCGGGTTCGGTCAGCAACGAGACCCGGCTGACGGGCAGATGCGGGGCATCGACCACGGATCGCAGCAGCACGTCGAAGTGCTCCGCCAGCCGTTGCACCGTGGCCGGGTCGTACAGCTCGGTGTCGTACTCCAGCTCTCCGGCGAGACCCGTCGCGGTGCGCTCCAGAGACAGCGTCAGGTCGTATTTGGACACCATCGCCGTCTGCGGCATCTCGGTCACGGCCAGATCCGCCGCCATGCGCTGCGCGTCCGCGTTGCGTTCGACCAGTTGCAGCATCACCTGGAACAGCGGGGTACGCGACAGGTCGCGCTCCGGCTTCAGCTCCTCGACCAGGCGCTCGAACGGCATGTCCTGATGCGCGTACGCTTCCACCGCCGTGTCCTTGGCCCGCTCCACAAGGGTGCGGAACGTCGGGTCGCCCGAGACGTCACCGCGCAGCACCAGCATGTTGATGAAGCAGCCCACGAGGTCCTGGGCCGCGCGGTGGCCACGCCCGTGGACGGTGGTGCCGATCGTGATGTCGCTGCGGCCGGTGTACTTCGAGAGCAGCAGCTGGAAGGCGGCCAGCAGCGTCATGAACAAAGTGGCGCCCTGCTCACGGCCCAGCCGCTCCACCTGCTCGGTCAGTGCACGGTCGAGGTTGAAGCGGATCGACGTTCCGTTGCCGGTACGTTGTGCAGGCCGCATCCGGTCGGAGGGCAGCTCCAGAGGGATCGAGCCCGCGAGCGTGTCCTTCCAGTGGTCGAGCTGTTGCCGGATCTGCTGCTGGCGCTCGGGGGACTCCTGCCAGGCGGTGACATCGGCGTACTGCACCGTCAGCGGCTGCGGCTGCGGGCCCACGGAACGGGCGGCCGCGTACAGGGCGCAGAGATCGTCGATGAGCACGCCCGCGGACATGGCGTCGGTGGACATGTGGTGGACGGTCAGGCACAGCAGATGCGTGTCGTCGCCCAGCCGTGCCAGACGTACACGTACCGGCAGCTCGGCCGCCGGATCCAGCGGCAGCAGCACTTCCGCGCGCAGAAGTTCCTGCGCCCGTTCCTCGCTGTCCGGCCCACAGAGGTCGACGCGCTCGACAGGAACCGGCTGGGGCGCGTTGATCACGCACAGGGGCTCGCCGTCCACCACGGTGACGCAGGTACGCAGCGTCTCGTGCCGTTCGATCAGCCCGTCCAGCGCTGTGTGCAGCGCCGTCTCGTCCAGGGGGCCGTGCAGTCGCAGCGCGAAGGGCACCATGAACTCCGAGCGGGTCGCGGAGAGCTGGTCCAGGAACCAGAGCCGGCGCTGACCGGAGGAGAGCGGCACGGGACCTGAGCGGTCGATCCGCTCGACGGCAACGGACGCCGGGTCGGGCGCGGCATCCGCGGCGTCGGCGGTCACCCGCCGCGTGAACGAGGCGATGGTGGGATGCCGGAACAGGTCGCGTAGCAACTGCGCCCCGCTGGTGCCGGGAAAGACGTTGACCGCCTCCTGGACGATCCTGGCCGCCCGCAGGGAGTGGCCGCCGAGCGAGAAGAAGTCGTCGTGGATGCCGATGTTCTGCGCGCCCAGTACCTTCTCCCAGATGCGCGTCATCAGCTGCTCGGCGGCGCTGCGTGGCGCCTCGGGCTCAGTGGTGGCCCGGTCGTGTCCGCTCACCGGCTTCGGCAGGGCGGCTCGGTCCAATTTGCCGTTGGTGGTGAGCGGTACGGCGTCGATCCGCATGGCAACGGTGGGGACCATGTACTCGGGCAGTGACTGGGCCAGGAACCGGCGCAGCGTCGCACTGTCCACGGCCGAAGCGTCGACGTCCGCCCTCGGCACCCAGTAGGCGACCAGCAGCGGGTCACCGGCGACGTCCTCGCGTACCAGCGCCACGGCCTCTCGAACGGCCTCGTGGCGCAGCAGCGCGTTCTCCACCTCGCCCAACTCGATACGGAATCCCCTGAGTTTGACCTGATGGTCGCAGCGGCCGTGGAACTCCAGCAGCCCGGCACTGTTCCAGCGGGCCAGATCACCAGTGCGGTACAGCCGGCCACCCGGCTCCGGGCCGAACGGATCGGGTACGAACCGGTCGGCGGTCAGCCCGGGCCGGCCCAGGTAGCCGCGGGCCACCCCGTGCCCGCCGATGTACATCTCACCGACCGTTCCCGGCGGGAGGGGCCGCAACTGTTCGTCGAGGACGAAGATGCGCGCGTTGCCGGCGGGCGCGCCGATCGGTACCGGTCCCGAGGCGAGCTCCTGCGGGATCTCGTAGGTGGTGCAGTAGACCACCGCCTCGGTCGGTCCGTACTCGTTGACGAATCGGGCGGCCGGCGCGAGCTTGCGCCACGCTGCGATCGACTCGGCGTGCAGCTGTTCGCCGCCCAGGATGACGGTGCGCAGCGAGTCGAGGCGGGCACCCGGCGCCATACGGGCGCGCAGCGCCTCCAGATGGGACGGGGTGAGCTTCAGGACCGCGAAGTCCCGCCCCGGCTCCTGGAGCACCTCTGCCAAGTGGTCCAGGGTGTTGCGCTCGGACAGGAGCTCCACCTGGCGCCCGCTGAGCAGGGGCAGATACAGCGGGGTCACCGTGAAGTCGAAGCTCAGCGGCGAGTGCACCGGGCTGCCGTGTGCGCCACCGCGGTCGAAGTCGACTGCCGCGCCCAGGACATGGTTGGTCAGGCCCCGGTGGGTGACCGCGGTGCCCTTCGGATTCCCGGTGGTCCCCGACGTATAGATGACATAGGCCAGTTGGTCCGGGTCGACGGGGAGCGCGGGATCGCTGTCCGCTGTCGGCGGCAGCGGCAGGTCCAGGCAGATGATCTCCCCGTCGATGTCGTAGGGGACCCGGGGCGCCAGGATGCTGTCGGTGATCACCACGGTCGGTGACGCGTCGGACAGCATGAACGCGATCCGCTGGTCCGGACAGTTGGTGTCGACCGGCAGATACGCGCCGCCGGCCTTCAAGGCGCCCAGAGCGCCGGCCACTTGGTCCGTCGAGCGCTCCAGGACGATCGCCACGATCGACTCCGCACCCACCTCGCGCTCGCGCAGCAGATGGGCGATCCGGTTCGCCCGCGCATTGAGCTCGCGGTACGTGACACTCCGGGTGCCGTCCACCACGGCGATCGCATCGGGCGTGCTGCGCACCTGTGTCTCGAAGAGCGCCGGAAGCCCGGTGAAGGTGTAGGGGCGCCCGGTGTCGTTCCAGCCCCGCAGCACATCGTGCCGCTCCTCAGGGGTGAGCGTCGTGACCGCTGACAGCGGCAGCTGCGGATCGGCGAGGACGTCGGTGAGCACGCCGGTGAATGCCTGCTGCAGTCGCCGTACGCTCGCACGGTCGAACAACGCGCTGCGGTACTTCCAGTAGCCGCGCAGCGTCGCGCCGCTCTCGACGAACGACACCGTCAGATCGAGTGAGGCCGCATCGTGGAACAACTGATCCTCGTGCACTTCCAGGCCAGGGAGCACGAGGTCGTCCTGCGGCGGGTTGTGCAGCTGGAACAGCACCTGGACCAGCGGCTGACGCCCCGGCTCACGGGCCGGGGCAAGCTCCTCGACGACTCGCTCGAACGGGGTGTCCTGATGCACCATCCCGTCGAGGACGGTCCGTCGCACCTGTGCCAGCAGTTCCCGGAACGACGGATCCGCTGATACGTCGATACGCAGGCCGAGCGTGTTGACGAAGAACCCGATCAGGCCCTCCCATTCGGGCTGGGAACGACCCGCCACCGGCACACCGACGACGAAGTCGTCCTGACCGCCACGCCTGGCGAGCAGCACCGAGAACGACGCAAGGAGCACCATGAACAGGGTGCAGCCCTCGCTCCGGGCCAGTTCCCTGGCCCGCTCGACGGTCTCGGCCGGGATGTCGAAGGCGATCGTCTCCCCTTCGAACCCGGCATCGGCGTCAGGAGCCCGGTCGAAAGGCAGTCGCAACGCCGCCGGGGCGTCGGAGAGTTGGGACCTCCAGTACGCCATGTGCTCCGCAGACCCGTCGCTCACCTCGCGCGTGCGCTGCCACTGCGCGAAGTCCGCGTACTGCACCGTCGGCTCCGGCAGCGGAGAAGGACGACCACGGCTGAACGCCCGGTACAGGGCGCTCAGTTCACGCTTCAGTACCAGTTCCGACCATCCGTCGGCGACCGCGTGATGAAGGCACAGCACCAGCAGGTGATCGTCGTCGCCGAGCCGGATCAGCTCCCAGCGGACTGCCGGCGCCTCGTCCAGGCGGTACGGCAGCGCTGCCAGCTCCCGCGCACGTGCGTACGCGGCGGCTGCCGGATCGGCCACGCCGGACAGATCCGACCGGGCGAGCCGTCCGGGAACGTGCACCACCTTCTGCACGAGATGCTCGCCGCCGGCTCCGTACACCGTGCGCAGCACTTCGTGCCGCCGCTCCAGCTCGGTGATCGCCTGATCGAGCGCATCGGCCGACAGCGCGCCACGCAGCCGGTAGGCGTACGCGAAATTGTTCACCGAGGCGTCCGGAGCCAACTGCTCGACCAGCCACATGCGTTCCTGACCGAAGGACAGCGGAGCCTCGGCCGAATCGCGCGGCCGGATCCCGCCGGACGCGGGCCGGTTGCGACGCGCCTGCAGCCGCTGCACCAAAGCGGCATCCTGGTGCTCGGGCCGGGATGACTCCTGTACGCCCATCACTGATCTCCGTTTCCGGGGCGGCCGACATGACACGTAGGTCGTGCGGATGTGCGGAGCCGCGATCTAGGAGGCGTCGGCCATCCGGCGGCGCAGACTCAGCGGGCGCATGTCCACCCACACGTCCTCGATGCGCGTCAGGCACACCTCCTTGGGCCCCGTGGTGCCCTCCGCCGACCATCCGTCGGGCAGTTCCCGCCCGGCCGGCCAGATCGAGTACTGCTCCTCGTGGTTCACGACCACCTGGTACACGGGCGTCTGCGGCTGAGACTCGTTCATGACCGAAGTCCTTCCGATACATCGGGGGCCCGACGGGGCGGCCGGGCAATGGCGACCCGGCCACCGTGACGAGGCGCTCTATCGCTTCGCATTTGCGCGGCCATCGCACGCGGATAGCCGGTGAAAGGAGCGGCGATATGGCGGTGAGCGACGCTCAGCGGCGTAGTCAGTCAGTCCGCGCCTGCTCCGCCGGGGTCCAGCACACCGGTACGCAGCGGCCCCAGCCATCCGAGGTGATGAGATGCGCGATGAGTTGCTGTACGTGAAGCCGAACATCCGAATCGAGGGACTGCTCAACCGGTTCTGCGCCTGGCTGCATGTGTACGCGCCGGTGCCGGCCGCCATGAATCTGGCGAGCCTTCACATGCCCATGCTCGACTCCTTCGTCGAGCACCCCCAGGTGCACGTCGACGCCGTCGCCAATCCGCAGATGAAGGGCAGCTTCTTCATCAATGCCGACGTCTCGCGGGCCGACGAGATCCGTGAGCTGCGCGACGACATCCGCAAGGAGAACGCCGCGGCGCTCGCCTTCGCGGACGCGGTGGCGAAGGCGGAGAACCTGCTGCGCACCCAGGCCACCGGCTACGACCTGACCCCGCTCTACGCCCAGCTGCCCGAAGAGCTGCACGGAGCCGTCGAGCTCGTCTACGACATCAACAACCACCCGCAGCTGCGTTTCATGGAGGCGATGCTGTACCGCAGCGACATTCACCGCCCCGACCGCCAGTCCATCGATCTCAGCCTGGACGACGGCAGTGAACCACCCTTCGCGCTCAGTACCCCGCGGCTGCCGGGGCCCGGGCATCTGCAACTGCCGCTCCAGCTGCGCCATACCGGCATCGACGAGTTGTTCGCGCTACGGGACAAGCCCCGCAGGCTCGGCGAGATCGCCGACAGCCTGGAGATCACCTCCGAGGAAGACGCGCGGCAGCTCCGTACCCTGCTCACCCCCGAGCCGACACCGGTCGCGGACCGCGACGTCACCTCCGGCGGCCGCATCCGCTACTTCGGGCACGCCTGTCTGCTGCTGCAGAGCCCCACGGTCTCCATCATGGTGGACCCTTTCATCAGCTCGCATCACGCGGCCGGCGACCGGTTCACCTACACCGACCTGCCCGACCACGTCGACTATGTCCTCATCACCCACGGCCACCAGGACCATGTGGTGCCCGAGACGCTGCTGCAGATGCGCGGCCGCATCGGAACCGTGGTCGTACCGCGCAATGGCGGCGGCCACCGCCAGGACCCCTCACTGCGCCTCTTCCTGGAGAGCCTCGGCTTCACCGTGCGCGAGGTCGACGACTTCGACGAGCTGACCTTTGAGGGCGGCAGCATCGTCGCCACCCCGTTCCTCGGCGAGCACTGCGACCTCGACGTGCGCGCCAAGTCGACCTACATGATCCGGCTCGCGGGCAAGAGCGTCTTCGTCGGAGCCGACTCCTCCGGCCTGGACCGGCAGCTCTACCACCGAATCCGCCGCGCCCTGGGTCCCGCCGACTACGGCTATCTCGGCATGGAGTGCGACGGTGCCCCGCTCACCTGGTTGTACAGCTCGCTGTTCACCCAGCCGGTGCCCCGCAAAATGAGCATCACCCGAAAACTCTCCGGATCCAACGCCGCTCAGGCACTGGGCATCGTGGAGGAACTGGGCATCAAGCACGCCTATGTGTACGCCATGGGCCAGGAGGACTGGCTCCAGCACATCATGGCCACCAGCTACACACCGGAGTCGTACCAACTCCAGCAGGTGGCCGAGTTCCTCGACGGCTGCAAGGAGCGGGATGTGCAAGGCACGCACCTGCTGGTCCGTCAGGAGACCCGCTGGTGAACGGACTTGAGGTACGCCTCCTCCTCGACACCGGACCCACGGCGGGAGAAGTGGCCGAGCTCCGGCGGCGCTTCGACGCACTCGGCATGAGCGCCACGGCGGAAGGCCACTCCTATGGTGGCCCGCCCCCGACGTCTGCGTTCCTCATCGTCGTCAACGCCCCGCTGTCCCCCTTTCTCGACCGCTTCGCCCAGCAGCCGGGTGGCGCCGAGCGGCTGCGCTCGCTCGTGGCCCATCTGTTGTCCCTACGCGCGGACTCCCGCCGCTGGGGACGCCCGCACGGAGTGCGGCTGGAGGACGCGGCCACCGGCCTGGCCGTCTCCCTCACCCATGAACTACCGCGCGAGGCGTATACGGCGCTCCTCACCGCAGACCTGTCGGCATTCGACCACGGGTCCTCGCCCATGGACGTGCGCTGGGACGTCCGGCTGGCCCGCTGGAGCGCACATTTCACCACCTCGCCGGTGGCGGTGGCCCGGCGGCTGCCGCTGCGCCGGGGAGAGGCCGCGGCAGAGCCTGCGGCCCGCGGTCTCGACGAGCAACGCACCCGGGAGCTGTGGCAGTTGGTGGAGCGTTCCGGTTCCGCCGTCGCCTGGCAGCGCGCCTCCATCGTGCTGTGGAACCGACTTGGCTGGAGCACCTGCGCCATCGCCACCCGCACGCTTGTGAGCAAGGACCGCATACGCGCCGTCATCCGCAACTTCAACCGTGACGGCTTCGACTCCTTCCGGATCGGCTACGGCGAAGGTGAGCCGGTCGCGCCCACCGCGGCGGAGGAACGGGAGGCGGCCGCGGTGGTACGCAGTTCACCGCGGGACTTCGCTGTCGAGCGGGAGTCGTGGGATGCGACCTCGCTCGCCGAGTGCCTGGTCGGCTCCGGAATCGCCGACGATGTCGACCCCAAGTGGCTCGAGACCCTGCTTGCCGACAGCTGACGCACGACCCGGGAACCGTATGACTGTGCCCGGCGCCCCCCACCTGATGGGGTCGCCGGGCACAGCCGTACGGTTCAGCGCCGGGAGAGAGCAAGGGTCGCCGGTACGGCTTCGGCAAGCGCCGCACGCCAGGACTCTTCGGCGCCGCCCGCCGGTTCGCACAGCGCCGAGGCGTAGCGGGCGGCACGGAACAGATGGGCCGGAGCATCGGGGGAGTAGGCAAGCCGACTGTCACTGCCGACCAACTCGCGCAGCTCCAGCGCGAGCGCCAGCCAGTCCACATGACCGCCGATCGCGTTCACCACCCCGTACGCCGGAGATTCGACAACGTCGACCAGGAACCGGGCCAGCCGGTGCGCACTGATCCACGGCAACAGGCCCGGCCGGTACCGCGATGTCGCCTCCCGCGTACCCGGCAGCAGCATTTCGGTGCGGGCTTCCGCGGCCTGCAGCAGCGATCCCGTGACCCCCCAGCGCAGCTGATGGTGCAACCGGTCGTGGCAACCCCACACCGCCGGTACCCGCACGGCGCTCCAGCCGTGCGGTGTACCGCGCCGCGCCTGCGCCAGCAAGCGCTCGCACGCCAGTTTGGCCTCTCCGTAGGCGTTCACCGCACCGACGGGCCCGGCGCCCTCCGGAACCGGGCCCGGAGGCGGGCTGCCATAGGCGTCCACACTGCTGACGAAGACGAACGTTGCGGCGGAGCCGCCCGCCAGTAGAGCCCGCATCGCGGCGACGTCCACCTGCGGCGAGGTGAAGGTGCACGCCGCGTGCACCACCGCACCCGCTCCGTCGGCCGCGGCGCGCAAGGAATCATGGTCTGCCAGATCGCCCGCGACGATCTCGACGGGTTCTCCGGCCAGCAGATGAGCCGACTCGGGCCGCACCAGGGCACGCACACTGCGGCCCCGCGCCAGCAACTCCCTTACCACGAACGACCCCACGCCACCGGTGGCACCCGTGACCAGCACAGGCCCGGCAGCCGCTCCCGACAGCCCGGCGGACGAGGTGCGGGCCCGATGCGCGCGAGCGGACGTCGACACCTCGCCCGCGGCTCGTGCCAGCAGCTGCGCCCCGGCGCGTTCGTCGAGCAGCCGGCCCAGTCTGCGGGCGGAGCCGCACTCCATCACCTCCAGGCCCGTGACCGGCAGCGCCAGACGGCGGCGCAACCGCTCGGCGGCCTGCACCGCAGTCAGCGAGTGTCCTCCGGCGGCAAGGAAGTCCTCGTCCAGTCCCGGCCTGCCGCCGAGCACCTCATCGAACACCGAGACCACGGTCCTCAGCCGAGTGCCCTGCTCCGCCCACCCGGCGGCCGTCTCCGGCTGCCGTGAGCGGGGCGGAGCCGTCCACCGCTCCTCGTCCCGCCGCTGCCCGCCGTGAGCCTCTTCGGCGGGCAGCGGAATGTCGGGTGCATCCGCGATACGGGCGAGCAGCGCGAGATAGCGGCGGTGTAGTGCCTTCACTTCATCGGCATGGAACAGGGCGGTGTGGTAAGTCCAGTGCGCGACAAGGCCATTCGGGCGCGGCTCCAGCGACAGCGACAGGTCGAGATCGCATGCGGTACCAAATATCTGTTCACGCGCCGCCTCGAGACCGACCCAACGAGCCTCCGGCTCAGGCACGTTGTGCAGTTGGAACATCACCGGAGTCAGCTGGCGCCGACGATTGCTCCGGCCGCGCGCCACGCTCTTGACCACCTCTTCGAACGGAACGTCCTGGTGGTCCATGCCGTCCAGACAGGTCGCGCGGACCCGGCGGAGCAGTTCCCGCGGGGTGGGCCGACCCGACAGATCGAAGCGCATCGCGAGCGGATTGACCAAGTAGCCGACCAGGTCGCGGACATCAGCCTCGCTACGTCCGGCGGTAGGCGTCCCGATGACCAGATCCTCGGCTTGTGTGGTGGACCGTAGCAGTGCGCAGAACCCGGCAAGGAGCACCATGAACGACGAAGCCCGCTCATCGCGCGCCAGCTGCTGGAGCCGAATGGAGAGTTCGGCAGGCACCCCGGCGGTAAATGTCCGGGCCGCATGGTCGGCACCCCCGGTGTAGGCGGAGGACTCGCCGCCGACGCCCGGAAGCACGACTGCGGGCGCGCCTGCCAGATGCCTGCGCCAATAGCCGAGGCCTTTGCTGTACATACCGCCGGCCAGCTCGCGGCGCTGCCGGGCCGCGTACTCGGTGTACGTCACGCGCAGCCTCTGCGGCGGTGGCGTGCGGCCCAGCCGGCGCGCGCTGTACAGCTCTGCCAGCTGCTGCCACAGCACACTCTCGGACCAGCCGTCGACGGCGATGTGATGCAGACACAGCACCAGCAGGTGCTCGTTCGGCGCGGTCCGTAACAGGCGCCAGCGCACGGGAGGTTCGCGATCCAGGGCGTACGGTGCCGCGCCGAGCGCCGCCGCGATACCTCGTGCAGCTGCCGCGGGATCGGGCAGATCGCTCAAGTCCGAGGACGGCAGGTCCACCGGGAGCGCGCGCCGTACCCGCTGGACCAGCCGTCCATGCTGCTCGGCGAGCACGGTCCGCAGCACGGCCTGTCGCCGGTGCAGCAGGTCGATGGCTTCACGCAGAGCCACATGATCGAGCTCGCCGCGCAGCCACATCAGCAGCGTGCAGTGGTTGCTGCCGCTGCCGGGAGCCAGTTGCTCCACGAGCCACATCCGCTCCTGCCCGCAGGAGGCCGGCCCCTGGTCTTCGACTTCGTTCGCCGGGTGCGGTGTTGGAGGCCGGGTGGGTTGTGGAGGGGGGTTGCAGGGCTGTTCGGTCGGAAGGGATGTTCGGCGGGTCGTCATGGCTGGAGGCTGGCCCGTATGGCTATGTGTCTCCTTCTGCGGGGCTATCGGCACCCGCAGGCCGACAGGAGACTGTCCGGGCATGATGCGAGTCCGCCTGGAGCAATGATCATCGGCAAGGAGGCCTGGTTACTGTGGGGGAGGGGTTGGGCTTCGCCCCTCGCTTTGTGGACATCTACGAACTATGCAGCCAAGTTCAGGCTGCCTGAGTTGATCGAGCGCCGTGCGAATTCAACTGGGCTTATGTGACCAAGCGCGGAATGCCGACGCCGGTTGTTGTACCGGGCCAGCCAGGTGAACACGGCCATGCGGGCATCGGAATTGTTCAACCATCTTTCTCCGTAGAGCAGTTCGCGCTTCATGCTGGCAAAGAAGATTCCGCAAGAGCGTTGTCGTCACGCGAACCAAGCCGCCCCATCGAGCGTCGGATCTCGTGCTTTCGGCAGGCGGAGGCGAAGGCGGCGGACGTGTATTGGGCGGATTCAACCGGTCGTCGCAACACCTTGATCGTGGAGGTGTTGATGGGCAGGCCATCGGGATGGATGAAGGCGTTGACCGGCAGGTCGGCGATGAAGTCGCCGGGGGCTCCGTCGTTGCGGCGGGAGGGCGAGCGTGATTTCTGGCGTGGGATCGCCAAGGGGCTGACCAGCGAGGAGGCCGCGGTCGGCGCGTCGCAAGTCGCCGGTAGCTGTTGGTTCCGCGAGCGTGGCGGCATGCCGACGCTCCTGCCTATCCCTGTCTCGGGCAGTTACCTGTCGTTCTTTCGTGCCCTGATGCCGACAGGACAACGGGGCAGCCGAGAGGAGGAACCGAGCCCTGCGAAGGGCTCACCGGATCGGGTGGGGGAGCACCGCGCACGCTGTCGGACCTGCAGCACGCACTCGTCAGCGGCCGAGCATGAACAGGCCTGCGTGCGATGCCCAGTCCTGATTGTTTGGGTCTGATGCAGGGTTGGGTGACAGGTGTGGTCACGCGGCCCGGAGAGCCGGTGTAGTCATGACGATCTCGAATTCGACGGGGTCAGCCGGCCGAGCGAGGTTTGTCTGCGGCGTCGGTGGTAGGTCCTCTCGATCCAGGTCACGATCGCGATCCGCAGTTCCTCGCGGGTGGCCCACTGCCGGAGGTCGAGGACGTTCTTTTGCAGCAGGCTGAAGAACGACTCCATGGCCGCGTTATCGCCCGCCGCCCCGACCCTCCCTATCGAACCGGCCAGCTGGTGGCCGGTGAGTGCCCGGACGAACTTCCTTGATCGAAATTGCGATCCGCGATCGCTGTGGACAATGCACCCGGCGATGTTGTCGCGGCGGGCAACGGCGTTGTTGAGGGCTGCGAAGGCCAGTCGGGACTTCATCCGATCGTCGATGGAGTAGCCTACGATCCTCTTACTGAAGGCGTCCTTGATCGCGCAGAGGTACAACTTGCCTTCTCTGGTGGGATGTTCGGTGATGTCGGTGAGCCACAGCCGGTTCGGGCCGTCCGTCGTGAAGTCGCGGCGGACGAGGTCGTCATGGACCGGCGGGCCGGCCTTCTTGGCCTTGCCGCGCTTCTTCCCGAACACGCTCCACCAGCGGTTGTCCCGGCAGATCCGCCACGCGGTCCGGTCGGACATGCCAGAACCCACACTGCGGGCCTCGTCGGCCAGGAAGCGGTAGCCGAACTCCGGGTCCTCGCGGTGAGCGTCGATCAATGCGTTCGCGCGCGCAGCCTGCACCAACTCGGCATCGGTCACCGGTCGCTCCAGCCAGCGGTAGTAGGGCTGCCTGGCGAGCTTCAGCACCCGGCACGTCACCGTGACGGGCACCCCGTCTCCGGCCAGCTCTTTCACGAGCGGGTAGATCATTTTCCCGGCAGATTCGCCTGGGACAGGTAGGCCGCAGCCCGGCGCAGGACCTCGTTCTCCTGCTCCAGCAGCTTGATCCGCCGACGTGCTTCCCGCAGTTCCACGCTCTCCTGACTCGAAGTTCCAGGCTTGGTCCCGTCGTCGATATCCGCGCGGCGCAGCCACTTCCACAGCGTCATCGCGTGGACCTCGAAGTCGGCGGCCACTTGCTCGACCGTCACGCCCGGGCCGCGGTTCCGCGCGACACGGACGACATCCTGGCGGAACTCTTCCGGATAAGGCTTCGGCACAGCGACATCCTTCCCACCCGCCCCACAGGGCAAGCCAGTTCAGATGTCACCCGATCGTGCGGCAGACCCCATCGCTTCCGGCTCTCCTGGATACGACAGCTACCGCACTGGAGACCGGCGAGGCGGTGGACGGTTACCTGCCTGTGGCAGTCGATGAGGACGAGCTGGAATGGGAGTTCTAGCGTTCAAGCCGCTGCGACAGCCGGGTGGACCCGAGGCTTTGCCGCGTTCGGGTGGGCGGGGAGCCGGGTGAGCCGGCGAGTCATGAGCGTGATGGCGGCGAGCGTGAGCATCGCTTCGGAGTGCTCGGGGAGGGTTTCGTAGTCGCGCACGTTCCGGCGCGCGTGCAACAGCCAGGCAAGAGATCTCTCGACCACCCAGCGCCTCGGTAGGATCACGAATCCTTTCGCGTCTTTGGGTCTGCTCACGGTCTTGATCGTGAGGCGGAGATAGGACTTGGCCCAGGCGATGAGGGTGCCGGCGTAGGCCAGGTCGGCCCAGACGATGGTGATTTCGGGGTGCATGAGGCGGAGCCGGAAGAGGGCTTCGCGGGCGGCGACACTGTCGTGCATGTCGGCCGGGGTGACCATCACGAACAGCGGAAGCCCTTTGAGATCCACGATGATGTGTCTCTTCCGACCCGGCGTCTTCTTTCCCGCGTCGTATCCCGATGTGGAGCGTGGGACGGTGGCGGCGACCTTGACCGACTGGGAGTCGATCACCGCCGCCACCGGATTCGGGGAGGTGCCCATGGCTCGGCGGATCCGGTGCCTTAGCTGGTCGCGGATGAGATTGAAGACGCCGGCGGCGGACCAGCGGGTGAAGAAGCCGAACACCGTCTTGAAGGGTGGGAAGTCCTGCGGAAGGGCGGCCCACTTGCAGCCGGTGTCAACGAGGTAGCGCAGGGCATCGACGATCTTCCGACGAGGTGCGCCTCGGGGCGGCCGCCGCGACGGGTCTGGCAGGCCGGCACCGGCAGCAACGGCTCGATGAGCAGCCATTCGAGATCGGTGGTGTCCGAGGGATACCGGCGCCGGCGCATGACGACCGTCCTGTTCAGGCGATCAGGTCGAGGGTGGGCTCGACCGAGTTGAGCTGGGCGACGATGTGCCGGATCCGCTTGTCCTGCGGATCCAGGGCCGCGTGCGGGGCTATGGTCCCGGTGATCAGGCGGCGGACCTCGGTCAGCAGCACGTGGACCCGGGCCGTCTCGTAGGACTCCAGCTCGTTTGGGTCCGCGGTGAACTGGTAGCCGTCCGCGCGTGTGTAGATCACCGGTGGCCATCCCTTCTTCGTGATGATGTCGCGCATCATCGCCATGCCCGACTGCACTTGGCTGCGGGTGAGTTCGGTGGCCCGCATTAGCTGGTGCATGTGGAGCCCGGCCGGGCGGGCCTGCATGAGTACTCGCCAGATCGCTTCCGCGTGATCGCGTGCCGCGTCGCCCCGGTGCCGTGACCGGGGCATTCCTACTCGCCTCGCAGAAGCTTCGCGAGTTCCTCGTCCACGTCGACCTGGCCGGTGTCCACGGCGGTTAGGATCCACTCGCAGGTGGCGCGGACACGATCGACGTTGCGGTGCACCGTGTCGCGTTCGTCGTCGGAGAAGGGCCGCTCGCGCAGCGACGGCACGATCCTGCCGGTAGCCGCGACGAACCGCTGACACGCGGCGACCAGGTCCAAGAACTCTAAAGCGTGGTTGATCCGGCGCACGGCGGGCGCGAACGGCTCCGGCTCGCCCGTGAGTTCAGCCTCGTTCATCTCGCGCAGCTGGCGGGCCTGCTCGACCTGGGCGTGGTTAACCTGATGGCGGGCCGTGTCGTCCCGCATGGCCTTGAACGCGACCGATGGCCGGCGCAGCAGATCGGTGGCCACCTGCGTGGCGACCTGCTCGTCGGCGACCAAGTCGTGGACGGCCTCGATCTTCTCCTGCGCCGTCTCCGGTCCCGGACCGTGGTAGCCGACGCGCTGCCGGGACGTCTCCGGCGTCCAGCGTCGCATTCCGGTCCGCTCGTCCAGCGGCGGCGTTTTGATCGCCTTCCACCGCTCCTCGTCGTCGGAGATCGCGGCCAGAGTCTGGTGGATGCTGAACGCCACGCCAGGGCATCGCTGCTGCTCAGGCCATCGGCTGGCCACCCATCGGTAAGACCTGAGGGTGTTGTAGGGGACGTTGATGTCCTCCGAGAGCCGGCGCAGCCACGCCGACACCCCGAACAGGTCGTCGCCCACCGACCGGCCGCCGTGATCCTGCATCGGGCACACTTCAAGGGCCCCGTCGCCGATGATGAACTGACTCTTCGGCAACTTCTCGACCGCGTCACGCAGCCGCGCCACGATCTGCTCGTACTGATCCACGCTGACGCTGCCGACCATCTCCGAACTGGGCACCACAAGCCACCCCCTGCCAGGCCGGAGCACGGCCCCACGACCGTGAAGAGGAACTCCGACCCGCCCGGTACCGGCAGAATCCGCCCGCCGGCCTTTCCCGCAAAGGCGTACCAGCGCGGCACAACGAGCACCCGAAAGCTCTCCGCAAAGCCCGCTGCCGGACCACTGCGAGCAGAGGGCTCCGTGCACACCCAAGTCCGCCACCGTGGCGCGTGTACGAGATCAACAGAGGTTCAAAGATGGGTTCTGAGCGATTCTGACAACCGTCACAGAACGTCACAGATCATGGGTTATGACACAGCTTCTTCTGCGTCTTCACCAAGGGGTGTTGGAGTGCTGCGGCGACGCGCACGAGCTGTGTGCGCTCGGCCGCGGGTGCGACGCTGGTGAGCACGTTGATCGTGGGGTCCGGCAGGGGCGGTGCGCCGCTGGCGCGGCGGGAGAGCGCGTCGGTGAGGGTGACAGCGGAGCAAATCGCTTCGAGCTCGGTGGGGGATAGGCCGTGGCCTTCTGTTTCCCGGATGCGGTTGCTCGAGGTGTCACTCATCCAGGGGCGTAGTTCGTGCAGCGCGTCGGAGATCTCGACCACTCGTCGAGGCAGGTGCCAGTACCGTACGTTCCACGCCAGGATCTCGGTGGCGCGGCTGGGCGGGTGCAGGACGAGGTGTGGGGCACCGGTTTGGACCGCGAGCTGCCACAGCGGGCGCAGCCGGCGGAAATCTTGACGCTCGGCTCGCCATGCGCTCCAGGCGGGGCTGAGGTATCCGTACTGCACCATGTGGATGCCCAGGGCGCTGACCAGCGGAACTGCGAGGTGCAGTGCTTTGGGTGCCGGTCTGCCGGTCGAGTCGGCGATCAGTAGCGGCAGGTTGACCGCGGAGGACCACGCCATGAGATGCGCGCCGTAGCGGATTGCCCGCAACCCGCGCTGTAGTGCAGGGGGTTCCTGGTCCAGGGCGGCGAGGAGTCTGCGGCACTGTGCGGCGGTGGCCAGCAGGGCAAAGGCCGTTGTGATCCAGCAGCCGGTCAGGAAGGCAAACACCTGCGGGTCAGGGGCGTGCTCCCTTTTGCCGTGCAGCGCCCCTGCGGTGATGGGGCCGTCGATGAAGAACACGGCGACCACGAGTGCGGCCAAGGCGGCGTGGAGGCCTGCCACCCGGCGAGGGTCGAAGCCGCGTGGGATTGCTGCGATGCGCAGGTCGCGGGCCCACAGCGTGACGAGCAGGTGGGAGAGCGCCGCGAATCCGTACGTGCACAGGTAGATCAGCAGGAAGCCGAGGGTGGGGATGTGGGACACCGACCCGATCCAGCGGTAGACACTAGGCACAACGGGGGCAAGTGACGCGGCGGCCAGGATGCTTCCCGTGGCGACGATGACAAGCGAACGCGAGTGGTCGTGGCGCAGAGCGAGCACTTTGGTCACCGCCAGCAGGACGGTCACCAGGCTGACGCTGATGAATAGGCAGCCGTAGACGATGTGCATGACCCATGAGGCGTTAGACACCGGTTCTCCGGTTGGTCAGCGCGGAGGCGATCTCGGTGATGGCGGCGGGGGAGTGGCCCAGATCGAGCAGCGAGACCAGCTGGGTGGCGAGGAGTTCGGCCTCGCGCTCGAGCGGCGGCCCGTAGTGGGAGCGGCCCATGAGGACGATCCGTACGACGTCCGGGTTCATGCCCGGCAGCAGGGCACGTGCCGTCGCCGTGTCGAAGATGCTTCCGTCGTCGGGGCGATGCCCGCGCCACAGATGTGCGAGTTCGTGGGAGGCGATGAGGATGCGATTCAGCGGGGAGGCCGTCTCGTCCACGACGATCACGTCGCGGTCGTCGAACTGAGCGCAAAAGCCCGACACGGCCGCCGGCAGGCGCCGGTGTGTCACGAGAATTGGGCGCCCACGCATGTCGGCGACGGCCTGTACGGCGTCGTCGAGGGTGGGCAGATCGGGAAGGCGGAGGGTGCGGATTTGCCGCTGGGCCCATCGACGTTCTCGTCCGATACGCATGGCCTTGCCCCCGTGTCCATCTGCCCCGCCGCCCCTACCCGCCGTAACGGGTCTGATCGTGAGGGTAACGCGCCGGGAGGAGCGGCTGTGTGCCGGGACAGGGATTGGTTCAGACCGGTGAAACAGGCGGCACTTCGCCGGGACGGGACGTCATTTCGAGGAAGAGTTCCTCGACTGCGGCAGAGACCTCCGCGCGGCGGCCGATGGGGAGATCCGCCATTCTGAAGGCCATCGTCACGGCCTCCGGCGACTGAGAGATGCGCCGGTAGGCGGCCAGTGCCTTGAGGGTGTCCTCAAGTTCCACCACGACCGGACTGCCGGGCTCGTAGGTGAGAGCTTCCCGGCGTACGCCGAAGTGGCGGGCGATCGCTCCGAGACTGTCGGTCGTCAGGACATCGATGCCGACGCCGAGAAATGAGGCCAGCGGGGCCAGTTTGGAGAGCGTGGGCTGGCTGCGGCCCTCCAGCAACTTGTCGAGATAGGTCGGCGACATGCCCGCCGCCCGGGCGGCGGCCCGCAGCGAGTACGGCTCACCGTGCTCGTCCCTGCGCTGGGACAGCAGATGATTGAGGCGTTCGGTGAAGCCGGCCGCAACATGCTCGTGCTGCGGGTCGCGGTGGACGGGGCTCAGCGGCCGGCCGCGTCGCAGCGCGGCAACCTCCGCCACACTCACACCGGTTGCCTCGGCGACCTCACCATCCGTCCAGGGGCGTCCCAGACGCGCGGAAAACACGTTCTCGAACAAGCAGTCCAGTCGCGCGGCAACGCGCTGAGCCAGAACGTCGCTGCTCTCACCCACGGACATGCTCCCTATCTGCCCTCGCCGATGCGCTCGGAGTCTAGATGTTGAATCTGCGCTTTTGACGCCCACCGTATGCGTCGGACAGGTAACGGCCCCTGCCCCCAGCTAAGTTCACCGACAAGGTTCACCAAGGTGCCACCAATAGTTGACACTTGTTCGGGTCGCCGGTGAGGATTCGGGGGCGCGAAGAGGATCTAGGAATGCACGGCATGCTCACGGGGGGACGATCATGCCCAGATCAGGCTTGACCGCCTGGAGTTGCGTCGAGGTGCCCGACCTGCACGCCCGACGCAAGCCTGCCATCTGGAGTGCCTGGCCGACCCGAGCAACCATGTGCCCGCCGTGCACATCCTTCACCACAGCCGACCGGACGCAGGGCCGGCTGGATCATTCATGCGCCGAGCCGGTTACGCGATGCGGCGCGCAGGCAGGGGGAGCAGGGTGACCTAGATGCGATTGCGGCTTGGCCGCGGGTAACGCCCGCTCCCAGGTGATTAGCCGTCACCCGGGCTGGGCGTCCCATCTGCTACCGGAGGGTTAGCCGACCCTCCGAAGACCTGTCGCCCAGCCTCACGCCGGACAGCAGGTGTTTCGGTTCCGACCAGAACCATTCCCCACACCAACAGGGGTTTTGCCATGCCAACGGCACAGCCCTTATTGCGAGGTCAAGTGTGCACCACAACCATGCCCTTCGCCAGCCTCCCCCACCTGCCCCCCACCGTCTGTGCCCCGACGCCCGGCGCGGCAGAAGCAACTGCAAGCTGCGGCCTGGTTCCAGCTGGCGGGGGAGGGTCGGGCCGCGTCTCCTGGCCAGGGGCGGAACAGTCGGCAACGTCGCGGCTGCGCTGAGGGCCTGGATACGCGATGCGCACGCGGACGCACCAACGGAACCGGACGTACAGGTCAGTGAGTTGACGCTGGCATCGACGGTGCGCCGCGAACGGCCGGCGGAGCCCTTCGCGCCATTGAATCCCGGCGAAGCCGCGCTCGCCAGTCCCACCTGCCCGGGCAAACAGCCGCTCGGCCACGCACCGAGACCTTGCAGCACCGCACCGCCCCAGACCGGCATGTGCCCTAGCAGCCTTGCTGGAGCGCGGGTGCCTGCGATGTCCATGCGGGGGGCGATATGGCTGCGCTGACACCCACGCTTGCGCCGGTGCCACCCTGCACCGACCGGCTCGAGCCGCACTTGAGCCAGCCGGCAGCCGTGGGACACCCTTCGCATAGAGCGGGCCGATACAGCAGTCTGGAACTGGGGCGCGGGATGCGCGCCCGGCTGCGTACCGCGCTGCGCACCCTGCTGGACGATCCTGCGCTGCAAGGGCTGGCCGATGCCGCACGCCTTGCTGCAGTGATGCTCTATGCGAAGTCGCGGGCACCGCGCGGCACAAGCGACGATCTGCTCGCCTCCATCTGGGGGGCCGAGTTGGGCCGCTGGCTCGGGAAGTCCGCCTCGACCGTCCACCACCACGTGCTCCCCGCGCTGCGCGCTACCGGCGCGCTGCATACGCGGGTCGCCACCAACCCAAAGGGGCATCCGACCGACACAGCCCGCCAGCGCACCGCTCAGCACCTGCTCACCACCAGGCTGCAACGGCTGCGCGCGCTGACGACCGCCGGACCGCCGCCCGCCGCCCGTCCGCCACAGGCACACCCTGCGGCCCCGGTCCCAGCAACCGGACCCGGCGCGGCCCCATCACCCATGCCGCACACACCACACGAGAAGAACAGGGGCGGTCAGTGAGAAAAGCCAGTCTGGACTTCCTGGGTGTCACCAGCGAAGAAGAAGGCCTCTACCGCCAACTGCTGCGCCAAGGCAGTCTCACCCCCGACCCGGCCACCGACACCAAAATCGCCGACCGGCTGGTGGCGCTCGGCATGGCGACCGAGACGCACACCGGAGCCCTGCGTCCGGTCGCCCCCGGCCGCGCCGTCGAACGCCTCATCGAACACCGAGTGCACCGGGTACAGAGCGAGCTGGAGGAGACCACACACGCCTGCGGCGTGGTCGACTCGCTGCTCAAAGAACGCGAAGTCGCCGCGCTGCCCCGCGTCACCGCCGACAGTCCACCCGTACAACAGATCCAAGGCATGGAAAACGTGCGGGCCGCGATCGACGAACTCACCTTCTTCGTCCGCACCGAGAACCTGACCACCAACCCCATCGGAGTCCTCAGTCCGGAATCCATTGAGTTCTCCCGCCCCATCGACCTGCGAACCCTGCGCCGCGGCGTGCGGATGCGCACCTTGATGGCCGCACCTGCCCTGGATGACCCGGGCACGCTTGCCTATCTGCGTGAACTCGCCGGTGAAGGAGCTGAGATCCGGATCTCCCACCACCCCTTGGAGCGGATGATCATCTGTGATCGGGCTGCGGCGCTGACGCCGCTCGACCCGGCCAACACGTCCAAGGGCGCACTCCTGACGCGCGAGCCCGGCCTGGTCGCCACTGTGATCGAGCTCTTCGAGCGGATGTGGACGATGGCCAAGGACCTGCCGAAGCTGGACGACCAGCCGCCCAGCGACATCGAGCGCCGGATCCTCAAGGTGCTCTACAACGCGGACAAAGACGAAAGCGGCGCGCGCGAGCTGGGGATCTCCGTACGTACCTACCGCAAACACGTCGCGTCCCTGATGACCCGCCTCAACGCCAGCAACCGATTCCAAGCCGCTTTGCTGGCCCGGGAACGCGGCTGGTTCTAGAAGTCGCGGCAGCGGTTCCATGGCGGCGGATCCGCTGCCATGGACGAAGCCCCTTGGCGAGGGCGGCTCCTCCACGGCGTTACCCACCTGCCACAGCCGTTTCGCCAACCGCGCGGCTATCGTCGGCATCGTGACAGGAGACGCATTCGAACTGACTTGGGGAGTGGTCGCGACTGCCGGCGGGACGATCCTGGCGCTCGATGCCTGGGGTGCCGCAGAGCGATTCCAAGCGATGTCCTATGCGTACCGTTCGTGGCCCGCAAGCGTGACAACGTGTCGGGTGGCCGGAGGTCTTTTCATGATCGCAGGTGTGGTGACGCTGGTCGCCGCGCTGCCTTAACTGATCGTTTCAGAATGAAGCGCTTGGCCAGAGAGTTACGCACTGCGATGATGCGAACTCGACTGGGCGGTGGGGGACGGGGACACCAGATGACGCGTGGCAGCTCGTGCAGGGAGACGTCCTGGTCGGTGAGTTCAGTGAGTACGGCTGTGATCAGCCGTTCTTGCTGGCGCGCTTCACCCCGGGACCTGGCTGGGAGAGCGTGAGGCCGTTGTTCGAGGCATTGGCGACCTACAGGGGCTCGGACCCGGATGGGCTCAGGTTCGTCGCCCTGGCCAAGCCGTTGCAGGATTGGGGGCTCGCACTGGCTCCGGTTGACGGCCAGCAGACTCCGTTGCAGCTCTTCAAGGACTGCATGGTGTGTATCAATGGGGCTGAAGCCCACCTCCGCTGCTGACCGAGCGACTGGCCGTCCGTGGGAGTCGGCGCAGGCATATGAGGCTGCAGGCCAGGTCGAGCAGGCCCTGGTGGATGTCAGCGCGTCGTTCGTAGCGGATGCGGAGCCGTTTGAACTGGTGCAGCCAGGCGAAGGTGCGCTCGACCATCCAGCGCACCTTGCCCAGTCCGGAGCCGTGGGGGGACGCCGCGTCGGGCGATCAGGGGTTTGATGCCGCGTTTCCACAGCAGGCGGCGGTACTTGTCGAAGTCGTAGCCCCGGGCAGGTGACCGAGGACCCTGCCTGGCCAGGCCATTTAGCTCTGGACACGGGTGCTTGCAGTGGGTGTTATGGCCTCTGTGACTACCGCAACCGTGAAGTCGGCGCCTTGGCCCAAGACGATCCGCAGGGTCAGCCTCTGCATCTTCGCGGCCTTGGCGGTGCTCGCGACCTACGTCGGTGTTGTCTTCCTCGGCTTCGTGGCTGCGAGGAGGGGTGATCCCGTAGGGGAGACGGTGCAGGGTGGAGCCGTGCTTACCGGCTCCACGTGGCTCTACATCCGTCTCGGCAGGTCCCGTGTCGAGATCTCGGAGCGTGGCCTCACCATCGTGGACTGGTGGAGTCGGGAGTGGATTCCCTGGGGGGCGTATGTATCGGTGCATGAGGACAGCCAGGGCGGCTTGACCATCACCACCCGAGGCGAGGTTGAGCACAAGCCCGCGGCGTTTGGTGGGTCACTCATCGAAACGTTGCTCTCGATGCGCGGCCGGGGATTGATCATCAGGGCTGCTCGCGCCATCAAGACTGCCAGGGGTGCCGTGCGACCCGAGCATCTTGACGACCGAACCGTGGTCAAGCAGCGATGGGAATTCATCTGGGCCGACATGCTGCCCGTCGTGGCTCTGCTCACCATCGGAGCGGTGGCGCTGTTCAGCTCGTAGTTCGCGGTTCCAAGGTTCAGACCCCTACTCGCGTGCGCCAAGACCAGGCGGTCGGGAGACCCATCGTTGAAGGCGCGCCACATGGATGCCGGCGACCTCAAGTTCGATCTTCACCCAGTGATCAGACAGGTTGCTCCTGTGGCGAGCTGCTCAGTGCGTCGGGCATCCGTGTCGAGTGGTGGAGGCGGCGGCAAATGCCGTCAGCAGCCGGCGTGCATCCTGTGAGGCGATGGTGGTGCGTATCTTCTTCGCGGTGTCCGGCCGCGGGAATTCCTCGAACTTGAAATATGCGGTCCCCAGCCCGCCTGCGCAGTCCTGAGACCGCATGACCGCGCCGTTCACGCTGCCCGGGTAGCGGTCATCCAGGTACATCTCTTGCTGAGTCCGGTGAGTGGTTTGTTCGCTCTGTCCGCTGTGGCGTGCCCGCTCACCGCCTTGATCTCGAAGGGCTGAGCGGCCCGCCTTACGGACGTGCAGGCGAGGCGGGCTGGCTGAACTCCCAGACGTCAACGGTTCCTTGGCCCTGGGGGAGGACGCTGCGCCAGGCCGGATCGAAGGGCAGTTCCGCGCTGGCAATTTTCCGCATCGCCCAAGGTGATGGGTCCATGGCCGCAACGTTCAGGACCTCTGCTGCCGTGCTCCGCACACGAGCGGTACTCGCGTGCGCCAAGACCATGCGCAGGGCAGCCAAGCCGTCCACGCCTCCGCCATCGTGCAGATGACGCTCGTCTTCTGGTACGTCTGGCAGCAGTGCCGCGGGACGCTGAGGCGGGTTGACGGCCAGCACATCAGCATGCATGGGGGCGAGTTGGCTCCAGTCCGCTTCCCAGAGGGTCAGACGGTTGCGGGCCTCGGAGCCAAGAAGGTCCGTGACATTGCGAGCCGTATCAGAAAGAGCGGCACCGTCGTAATCCTGGGAGATGACATGGTGAGCTCCGGCCTCAAGGGCCGCCACAGTCACCAGGCCGGCCCCGCACCCCGCGTCCACAACGACCTGCCCGCGGGCAGTCAGTCGTCGCGGCGGGCAAAAAGGCAGAGAACGTCGACGGTCGGTGTACTCCGTCGCTGCCCTGGAACTTCCGGCCGAGGCCTATCCAGGGTCGACCTCGAAGATCTCCACCTGGGCATGCTGTCAGGCCTGGCTTCACGGCGAGAATCTGCACCGTCGTGAGACCACTTGAGGCGCAGAGAACAGTTCTGCCCGCCGCTGCTGTCGCGCCCACGCATCGGGGCTGGTGTGCGTCACGACGCAGGCGTGTTCCCCGCGCCCCGCAGCCTCCAAGGCTGCGGGCATCCGACGGCCACGCGACACCCCGGCGTAAGCCGTCGTGAAGGCGAGGAGCGGCACCAACGCGTCGAGTAGCGACTCGTCTGCCGGCTTCACCGTTGCGGACACGTCGGGGCGCCTGCCGGCAGGGTCCACGAGGTTTCCGGATGCGGAAGGGGCATGGCGCAGCATGCTGCGCGCAATCCATCTCGATTGGCAGTTCCCATCCAGGCAGAGTTGTCCTCGCAAGGAAGAAACACCGCAAGGGGACGAACGAACTACTCAGGACAGTTGGGGGAAACAACGTGAACCGCATCGCTGGGGTGAAGAACGGTCTGGGTCGACGCAGCGCTCGTGTCGCCGTGACGGTCGCCGCGACCGGACTGCTGTTCCTGACCGGTCAGGCGGCCGCGCAGGCCTCCGCCCCGCAGCCCGCGCCGCACGCCGCCGCGGCGCAGGAGCTGTCTGCCCGCGGGCTGCTGGACGGACTGCCGCAGCACGCGGCGCAGACGGCAATCGAGATCGTGGAAGAGATCGTGGCCACCCCTCAGACCAACGACTGGGGCACGCCCAAGCCGTAAGACCGGCCGGCGGCTGACCACCGCGGACCGAAGCCTTCGGGCCCTGACGCTCCCCGCATCGCGAGCGCGGCCCACCTCGGGCCCTGTGCCCGCAGCACCAACCTCCCTGCATCCACAGCCTTGGGCACCCGTGTGCCTACGAGAGAGAGATTTGTGTTGTCATGACGGATTATTCAGTTCTTATCCCCAATGTGCCGCGCCGCCTCGAGCAGGTGCTGCCGTTCGCGGGACTGGTGAACTGGACGCCCGCCGTGCGGTTGTGGCAGGGGCAGTCGATGCTGCTGGAGCCCCACCAGACCTTCGCCGGGGTGGCCGGCGCCGGCTTTCGGGTACCGGTCGGCTTCGGCGTCACGCTGATGCCGCTGCGGCACCCCTACGAGGCCGCCACCCAGGCCCGATCGGTGGCCCTGGCCACCGGACACCCGGTGATCGCCGGATTCGGGCCCGGCGGACGCGCCTTCCAGCAATACCTGCGCGGCGCCCCGTACGAGAGCCCGCTGAAGGTGGCACGCGAATACCTGCAGTCGGTGCGCACCCTGCTGGACGGCGAAGTGGCCGACTGCGATGGCGAGTTCACCTTCCAGGCGCAGCTGGCCCCGGCTCTGGCGCCGCGGGTCGACGTCGGGCTCGGCGTGCTCAGGCCGGGCATGGCCCGACTCGCGGGTGAAGTGGCGGACGTGGTCATCACCTGGCTGACGCCGCCCGGATACCTGCGCGACGTGATCATCCCCGCTGTGGAGGAAGGCATGGCCAAGGCCGGGCGCACCCAGCGCCCGCGGATCGTGGCGATGGTGCCCGTCGGCATCACCCGCGAGGACACCGACCCCGAGCGGCTCGTTTTGGCCAGCAACACCGCCCACCTGCAGGCCCCGCACTACCAGGACATGCTCCGCAAGGCCGGCGTCGACACCAGCGGCGATCTGAATGCCATCGCGCGCGGCGTCATCGACACGGGCGGCTTCGTCACCGGCGACCTCGACACCGTCGTCAAAAAGCTGACCGAGTTCAGCGAGGCCGGCGTCGACGAGATCGTCCTCAACACCGTCGGCGTCAACAAGATGTTCGGCCCCCAGGAGGCCCTCAACGACCTGACCGCCATCCTCCGCACCGCGCCGTAGCCCGGCCCTTACCCCAGGGAATCGAAGGACCAGACTGCCATGGACACCACCGCGCGCAGACGCGCGAAAGAGCACATCATGTCGTGGGGATCAGGAAGCGCACGCCCCGCCCACGTGCCTGCCGCCTCCACCGCCACGATCGTCCTCGCCGATGGCGCCCATCTCGACGCGGTCGCCGCATCGGGCCTCATCGGCCCCGGCACCCTCGTCTTCGCACCCGATACCGGTGCACCGCCGCGGCATCCCCAGCAGGTCGGCTACACCGGCTCGTTGACCGAACCCGGCGCGGACTTCTGCCTCGGCGAAGACTTCTACCTGCAGACCCAGGACTACGCCTCCAGCGCCTACATCACGGTGCTCGGCCCCACGCTGGTGCGCCTGTTCACCCTGGACGACTTCGCCGCCTTCCTGGGCGACGCCGACCGAGCCTTCGCCGAAGGCGTCTTCCCTGCCTTCCTCACCACCCCTTCCGTGCTGCTCGCCGACACCTCGGCGCTCGGCAGCCCAGGTGCCGTCGACGGGCCCACCCTGCGCCTGTACGTCGACCACGACGGGGCCATCTCCTTGTCGCCGGGCGGCACCGCGCTGGGCCAGGCAGGCGACGATCTCACCACTCTCACCCAGCGATTCGACCGCATCAATGCCGTCAGTGAGGCGCCTTGCGCGGTGACCCTGGGGGCCGTGCTGCCCGAGGAGGCCCGCACCGCGGCCCTGCTGGTCCGTCCCTACCTGGGACGCTACCTCGCGGCCGTCAAAGCGCTGCGGGTACTGACCGCGCAAAACGTCCTCGGCCTGCAGGTCTCCGGATTCGGCGGCCGCCTCACCGCCGGCCTGGCCGCCGCAGGCGCCGAAGCCGACCTGCTGGACGCCGAGCTGCCGCTGGTGCTGTCCACCGCACAGCAGGCGTATGTGGCCGCCGCGGACGGACGCATCTTCACCGTCAACCACACCGTCGCCGCTGCCGTGGAATGCCTGCTGGCCGCAGGCGACCACGCCGACCAGTTCACCGACCCACACGTTCTGGACCAGGTCCGCTCCTTCTTCGCCGCCCGCGACGTGCCCCTGGGCGTACCAGCTTTCCACCCCGCCGACGACACCCGCCTTCCGATAGGTGCCCGATGACCACGATCGCCCCCACCCTGCCGCCCGGCCTCGCCGGCCGCCGCATCACCGAACTGGCCGACCGCGTCCACCTCTGCGGGATGTACGACGCCCACGGCGCCGCCTTCTACGACGACCTCGCCGCCGCCGACGCCTTCGAGATCCGCGAGATCGCTGCGGCCGTCCGCATCACCGGCGGACCGGTCCTGGACCTGGCCGCCGGCGCCGGCCGCTTCACCCTCCCGCTGCTCTCCCTGGGCCACGAGGTCACCGCCCTGGACCTGTCCAGCTCCATGCTGAGCAAGCTGGAGGAGCGGCTCGCCACCATCCCGCCCCCGGTACGCCGGCGCTGCACCGTCATCCTTGGGGACATGGCCGACTTCCGCCTCGGCCGACGCTTCGCCCACATCATCCTCGGCACCACCTCCCTGTCCCTGCTGGACGCCGAAGGCCGCGTGGGCCTGTACCGCTCGGTGGCCGAACACCTCACCGAGGACGGCCACTTCACCCTCTCCGTCATCGAACGCGGCGACGTGGACGGACCCACCGAGGTCTGCGCCCGCGTCCAAGGCCTCAGCGGAACCAGCTACGACCTGTACGAGTACTGGCCCACCGACGCCCCCACCCGCCGCGTCACGATCATCCCGGCCGACGCCTCCAGCACCGTCACGGTGGCCACCGACGAGGTCAACACCCTCAGCCGCGCCCAGGTCGAGGCCGAACTCGCCGCAGCCTCCTTCCAACTGGTCGGACACCGTGAACTGCCCGGCACCAGCGAGCGTCACCGCATCACCCTGCTGACGGCGGTGAGCAGCCGATGAGCACCCTGTGGCCCTACCTCATTCCCCCCAGCATCCACGGCGACGACAGCCGATGCGCCGTCAGCGCCCACGGCCACCGCATCACCTTCGCGGACGGCAGCACCGTCCTGGACGCCGACAGCGGTCTGTGGAACGCCAACCTCGGCTTCGGCAACACCGCCATCGCCCAAGCCATCGCCCACGCCGCCACCGAAGCCTCCTACCTGCACTCCTTCCGCTTCGAGAACACCTACGCCCGCCAGGCCGCCGACAACCTGATCGCCGTGGCAGGACCCGACCACTACGCCCGCGTCCTGTTCTCCTCCGGCGGCGGCGTCGCCAACGACGCCGCGATGAAACTCGTCCGGCAATACCAGGGCCTGGCCGGCCGCCCGGAACGCAACCTGGTCGTCGCCCTGCGCGGCAGCTTCCACGGACTGACCTTCGGTGGATTCGCCCTCACCGGCGAAGACCTCGGCCAGCGCGTCTACGGCGTCGACCAGCGTCTGATCCGGCACATCGCCCCCAATGACGTCGACGAACTGCGCGCCCTGATCAAACACAGCGGCGATCGCATCGCCGCCGTCGTCGTGGAACCCGTCCTGGGCAGCGGCACGATCGAACTGACTGAGCAGTACATCGCCGAACTCGTGGCGCTGCGCGACGAAACCGGCTACCTGCTCGTCGCCGACGAAGTCGCCACCGGCTTCGGCCGCACCGGCACCTTCTTCGCCTCCCAGACCTGGCCCAGCCCGCCCGATGTACTGATCAGCTCCAAGGGCCTGACCAACGGCACCTGCCCCGCCTCCGCCGTCCTGTTCTCCCACCAGATCGCCGACGCCTTCACCCGCTACGACGCGATCCTCACCCACGCCGAAACCCAAGGCGGCACCGCCATCCCGAGCGCGGCGATCAGCGCCACGCTGAGCGAAATGCACCGCCTGGATGCCGTCGTCGCCGGTCAGCGTGTCGCCGCCCGGCTCGCTGAGGCCATAGACGACCTCGTCGCCCACCATCCCCTGGTCACCGGCGCAGCAGGCCGCGGATGCTTCCGCACCCTGCAGATCGGCCGCCGCGGCGGACCCAGCCTGGGCCCGCACGGCGTAGCCCACCTCGTCGCCGAGATCCGCCGCGCCGGAGCCATCGTCCATCCCGGCCCCGCAGGCATCCAGCTCGTCCCCGCCCTGACCTACAGCGACGCCGAGGTCGACGAACTGATCACGTGCGTTGAAGCCGGCCTCACCTCCCTGATTTCCACCGCCCGATCCCAAGCCCGCGGCTGACCGCCCGGTCCAGCACCCGCCCTCACCCACACAGAAGGACGCCCACCATGACCGAGCAGAAGCCCACCGCCGACATCCTCCAGGCCGACCCGCTGGACGCCGCCAAGACCGAACTGGAGATGCAGGAACTCGAGCCTCTGGAAGCCCCGGGCTTTTGGACCGGTGTGTCCATCGGCACGGCCGTCAGCGCCTCCGTCGTCATCGCGACCTGAGCCGACCCTGACCTTGCGCACCGGCACCCGGCAGCCAACCGACCTCGGCGCCCCGAGGACCGAAGGCCCACACCGGAGCGCACCCAGCGCGAGCTGCGCTCGCCCGCTGCGGCACATTCCCCGGCCGCAGCACCTGCCTCGGCCCTGCTCCCACCAGCGAGCCGGGCCGAGGCAGGCCCCCCGAATCCGACGCAGGCATCCGACCTCAAGTGGCCAAGGAGCTGATGTGAGTACTGACTTCACCGCCTTCCCACACCCGCCTGCCCACCAGATCCCGGACCCCGCCCCCATGCCTCTTGCCGCCGCGACCGTCGCGCCCCGCAGCCTCCGCCACCGCGCCACGCCGCCGCGGAGCGACCAGCAACACCACACAGCCCCTCCCACCCTGCCGCCGGCCCCCGCCCCGCTGCGTGGCCTTGACCACCTCGCGCCCTGGCTGCGCCGCGACCGTCCCGCCGCCGTCACAGTCCTGACCGACCCCGCCGTCGCCCACCAGCCCGTCACCACCTTGGCTCTCGCTCAGATCGCCCGCGCCGGCATCACCGCGAGGACCCTCACCCTCACCGACGCCGGCGGCCTGGACGCCATCGCAGAACTGGCCGCACGGCTCACCCACCGCGAACTGATCGTCTCGATCGGTGGCGGCACCATCCTCGACTTCGCCAAACTCACCGCCCTGACCGCCCAGTACCCCCGCGCCATCCGCTACCTGACCGCCCCTCAGCGCAGCGGCTTCGTGATCCTGCCCCCTTCCCTGGGCGACCACGTTCGCGTGCTGGCCATCCCGACCACCCTGGGCACCGGCAGCGAACGCGGAACCGTCGCCTGCTTCACCAAGAACCACGCCAAACACCTGGCCCTGGGACCGTGCCTGCGCCCCGTCGCGGCCCTGTGGGCTCCCGAAGCCACCGCCACCCTGCCCGACCACCTCATCGCCGACGGCGTCCTGGAGGCCCTCTTTCGCACGGTGAGCCCCTATGCCGGCGACCCCACCGAACTCCTCCTGCCCGACCAGGCCGTCGAAGCGCTCGCCGCCCGGATCCTCGTCGCCGGGTACGAAGTCGCCGCCCTGCGCCGCGAACACCGCCCCATCCCCGACGAACTGCGCCTACGCATCGCCGAAATGAGCGCCGAGAGCCAGCTCGGACACACCAACCAGGGCCGCAACCCCTACTCGGTCAAGTGCTGGGCCATCGCCAACGAACTGTCCACCACCGTGAACCTGCCCAAGATGCGCACCGTCTCCGCCCTATGGCCGGTGCTGTGGCGCCGCACCCTCGCAGGCGACACCCGCCTGGGCAGCCCCCACCGCATCCGACGCCTGTGGGCCCACCTGCGCCACGGCGCCGCATGGCTCGACCCCGACCCCGCGCAAGGACTCCTCCAACTCATCGACGAGTGGCACATCAACCGGACCGTCACCGCGAACACCACGGACATCGCCCGAGCCGCCCAAGCCACCATCCGAGCCTGGGGAGCAGGCCTTCCCATCCTCGCCGAGTTGAGCGCCGCCGACCTGCGCACGCTCCTCGCCGAGGCCACCAAGCCGGCTGCCGCCGACACCGCTTCGGTGTCCGCGGCGGTCTCCAAGACCACCACGGCGCACTGAAGTGCGGGCCGTGTTGGAGCACCACCCGTCTGAGTGAGCCCTCGCCGGACGGATCACACCACAACCCAACCAGGAGTACGCGATGAGCGACACGAACCCGGTCGAGACGGAACTGCAGGACCTGGACGTCACCGAGCTGGAGATGCAGGAGCTGGAGGCGCTGGAGGCGCCGGGCTGGGCCACCAGCATCGGCGTCAGCGTCGGCGCGACCCTCGTCTCGGCCGGCGCGCTGCTCACCTGATCCCCCCTCTCCGACCAGACCCACACCCCTTCTTTGAAAGGACGCCTCATGGCTGACATCGACAAGAACGACGAGCAGGTCACCGCCGGTACGCCGGACGTGGAGCTGGAGATGCAGGAGCTCGAGGCCCTGGAGGCCCCCGGTTTCTGGACCGGCGTCTCCATCGGCGCCTCGGCCGCCTCGGCCGTCGCCACCTCCATCGCCCTCACCTAAGAGCAGGCGACACCCAGCCGCCGACACCGCTTCGGTGTCCGCGGCGGTCTCCAAGACCACCACGGCGCACTGAAGTGCGGGCCGTGTTGGAGCACCACCCGTCTGAGTGAGCCCTCGCCGGACGGATCACACCACAACCCAACCAGGAGTACGCGATGAGCGACACGAACCCGGTCGAGACGGAACTGCAGGACCTGGACGTCACCGAGCTGGAGATGCAGGAGCTGGAGGCGCTGGAGGCGCCGGGCTGGGCCACCAGCATCGGCGTCAGCGTCGGCGCGACCCTCGTCTCGGCCGGCGCGCTGCTCACCTGATCCCCCCTCTCCGACCAGACCCACACCCCTTCTTTGAAAGGACGCCTCATGGCTGACATCGACAAGAACGACGAGCAGGTCACCGCCGGTACGCCGGACGTGGAGCTGGAGATGCAGGAGCTCGAGGCCCTGGAGGCCCCCGGTTTCTGGACCGGCGTCTCCATCGGCGCCTCGGCCGCCTCGGCCGTCGCCACCTCCATCGCCCTCACCTAAGCACCACGGGCGAATCCGTAAGGACGCGACCCCCAGTGAGGACTCCTCACTAGGTCTTCGGTAACTCCGCAGACCCTGCCTCGGCCCGGCTTACGGCCGGGAGCCCGACCTGAGCCGGGCCGAGGCGGGGGCGCCCCTCCACCCTCCACTCCCTGCAGCCCCGTACGCCGAAGGAACCCACCGTGACAGCCACCGTCGCACCAACTGCTGCGCCCGACGAGCTTGTGCAGCGGCCGACCCGCGCACCGGGCACCGAGATTCACCCGCCCATGGGCGAGGGCGGCACGTGGGTGCTGCAGCGTGGCCCACGCTACGTCCGGGTCAGCCCCGCCATCGCCGAGCTCGCCGGGCACCTTGATGGCACCCACGACCAAGAAGGCCTGGCCCGCGTCATGGGCGGCACCTGGTCGCCGGCCCGGGTGCACCAGGCCGTCACCCGCCTCGACGAACTCGACATGATCGACCGCGGCGAGGACACCAAGCCGGCGCGCGAGCGCCGCATCAAGATGGTGCCGCCGTTCACCGTCCAGTTCACGCTGCTCAAGCCGGGCCGAACCATGCAGGCCCTGCAGCCGCTGTTCATCCGCCTCGGCAACCGCTACCTGATCGGCGCGGCCCTCCTGGTCGCCGTAGTCGGCGTGATCGCTCTCACTGCGCAGTCCGGCCCTCTCATCACCGGCCTGTCCGGACCGCTGACCCCCCTCACCTACGCCGGCATCCTGTTCGGACTCATCGCCGGCACGTCCATCCACGAACTCGGACACGCCGCGACCCTCATCCGCTACGGCGGACGGCCCTCCCGCATCGGGATCATGATCTTCTACCTGATGCCCGCCTTCTTCTGCGACGTCTCCGACTCCTGGAGACTCCCGCAGCGACGCCAGCGCGTCCATGTCGCCCTCGCCGGGCCTGCGGTGCAGACATTCCTGGCCGGTCTTGCCGCCCTCCTCGCCCTGCCCCTGGCGCCCTCCGGTCTGAAGACCACCCTCGTCTTCTTCGCCCTCGGCAGCTACCTGACCGGCCTGCTGAACCTGCTGCCCTTCATCAAACTCGACGGCTACATCGCCCTGATGAGCCACGTCGACATCCCCTACCTGCGCGACCGCGCCATCACCGACGCCCGACGCGCCATCGCCCGCCTGCTGTTCGGCGGCACCTACCGCCGTGAACTGAACACCCGCTGGACCACCTGGTACGGGCTGGCTTGTATGGCCTTCCCCCTGTACCTGCTGTCCACCGCCCTGCAGCTGTGGATCGACCTGCTGCAGCGCGGCGGACTCTTCGGTATCTGCCTCGCCGCCTCCGGCGTCTCCTACCTCGCCTACTTCCTGCTGCGCGGACTGCGCCGACTCGCCACCGAGGTCCGCGCCGCCGGCGCCGCGCCACACCGCGTCGTCCCCGTCAGCGTCGCACTGGCCGCGGCCGCCGCCGCGCTGGCCTGGTGGCCCGTCCCGCACACCGTGTCTGCCGCCTTCGTAGCCCGCCCCGACGGCATCGACCTGGTCCTGATGGACGGCACCGACACCGACCGCATCCAGCCCGGCCAGCAGGTCACCCTCAGCGCCAACGGCCCCGTACTGAGCCCCACCCTGGGCACCGCGACCATCACCGCCCAGCCTCCGAGCCAGGTCGGCGCCCCGCTGTCCGCGTTCTTCCCGCTCCGCCTGGACGGCGATCCCGAACTGCCCGTCATCGCCTACCGAATGACCACCGGCGACCAGCTGTCCCGCACCTCCGGCGCAGCCGAGGTGAATACCGGCCGCATGCCCCTGTGGGAAGTCGCCTACCGCAACTACATCAGCCCGTTCAACCCGTTCTGACCCCCATCCACCTACCCCGAGCGCCGCCCTGCGGCGCACCGTACGCACCCCGGCCAGGAGACGTATCGTGCTTGACTTCCGCTTCCTCGACTTCTGCCGCGAGGACTCCCTCTTCTACGACGCCCCCGACCACGACGGCGCCGCCGACCAGGACTTCCACGCGGGCCGCATCCCCGGCCCCGGCTGGACGGTGACCCGCGGACGGGAGTGGACGGTCTGCACACCGCCCGATCTCGACATCCCCGAGCAGGGCTGGAAGATCCACGTCTCCGCATCCCCCGACAACGCCGCCGATCTGCTGGACACCGTCGCCCCCTACTGCGCCGAGCGCGGCCTGATGTACAAGTACATCTCCAACCAGGAGATCCTCGGCCGCCGCGGCAGCAAGTACGGCGACCGCAGCGCGAGCGGCAAGTTCATCACCATCTACCCGCCCAACGACACTGCCTTGGAGCGCACCCTCAACGAGCTCGAGGACCTGGTCGGCGGCACGCCCGCCCCGTACATACTCAGCGACCTGCGCTGGAACGAGGGCCCGCTGTTCGTGCGCTACGGCGGCTTCGTGCTGATGATGGCCCGCGCCGCCAACGGCGCCCTGGTCCCCGGCATCCGTAACCCCGACGGTGACATGGTCCCCGACGTGCGCCGGCCGGCCTTCCGCCCGCCGGAGTGGGTCACCCTGCCCGACTTCCTGGCCACGGCGCACGCCCAGCGCAAGCAGGCCACGCTCAAGGACTTTCCCTTCCGCGTCTACAAGGCCCTGCACTTCTCCAACGGCGGCGGCGTCTACCGCGCCCTCGACAAGCGCACCGACACCGAGGTGCTGCTCAAGGAAGCCCGTCCGCTGGCCGGCCTGGACGCCAGCGGCGACGACGCGGTCACCCGCATGGAACGCGAACACTGGGCGCTGGCGAAGCTCGCCGGACTGCCCACCGTGCCGACCGTCGTGGACTACCGCGACGGTCACGAACACCGGTTCCTGGCCCGCGAGTTCGTCGAAGGCGAGCCCCTCATCGACGTGCTGCGCGCCCGCCACCCCTTCAACAGCACCGACAACACACCCGAAAGCCGCGCCGCGTACACCCGCTGGGCCCTGCACATCCTCGACCAGGTCACCGACGGGGTGGCCGCCATGCACGACCGCGGCGTCGTCTTCGGCGACCTGCACCCAGGCAACATCCTGGTCAAGGACGACGACACCATCGCGTTCATCGACATGGAAACGTCCACCGCCGTCGAGGACAACCGCCCCCAGGCCATGGGTGCACTCGGCTTCCACGCCCCCCACCACCTCACCGGCGCGGCCATCGACCTGTTCGCCCTCAACGTGCTGCGGCTGACCATGTTCGTCCCGATGCCGCAGATCGTGCCGTGGGGCGTCGCCAAGGTCCGCACCCTCCTCGAGGCCGCCACCGAACACTTCGACCTGCCAGCCGACTTCGTCGCGCGCATCGAAGAAGGACTCGGCCCTCAGGTCCTCACCGCCGAGCGCAACCTCTCCGGCTCCTGGACCGCCGCCCCCGACGCCGCCGTACGCGACACCATCGCCCGCTCGATACTCGATGTCGCCACTCCAGAGCGGCACGACCGCCTCTACCCCGGCGACGCCATGCAGTTCCTCGCGCCCGACGGAGGTCTCACCTTCGCCTACGGGGCCGCCGGCGTGCTGTGGGCCCTGGACCGCGCCGGCTACGAGGTCCCCGAATCCCACGTGCAGTGGCTCGTCGACCACAGCCGTGACGCGGACACCGACGGACCCGGCTTCTTCACCGGCCTGGCCGGCATCGCCTACACCCTGGACCACCTGGGCCGCACCGACGAGGCCACCGCACTGATGAACCGGGCATTCGCCACCCCCACCGCAGGAGTCGGCGCCTCCCTCGCCAACGGCTGGGCCGGCCTCGGCCTGACCGCCCTGCACCTGGCACGGCGCCGTGGCGAACAGCCCTATCTCGACATGGCCCGCACCCTCGCCAACCGCGTGAGCGACCTGGAGGACTCCACCACCGGACCCAAGAGGGTCGGCCTCGTCCACGGCCGTGCCGGCCACGCCCTGTTCCTGCTGCGCCTGTTCGAGCACACCGGCCAGGTGCGCCACCTCGACGCCGCCGTCGCCGAACTCCGCGCCGACCTGAACACCATCGACCTCGACGAACCGGACAGCCGCCAGCGCCTGGGCCCCGGCCTCGTCGGCAGTGCCGGATTGGCCCTTGTCACCCGCGCGATCATCCAGCACCGTCCAGAGGCCGACCTCACCAAGGCGCACCGTCAGCTGCTGGACACCGTGCAGACCCACTTTGCCGTCCCCTGTGGCCTGTTCAACGGCCGCTCCGGCACCCTGTTCGCGCTCCTCGACCACGACACGCACCGCATCAGCGACCATCTCGATGCGCTGCGCTGGGAAGCCATGGCCATTGAGCCCGGCCGCATCGACTTCCTCGGCGACAACGGCTACCGGCTCTCCACCGACCTGGCCACCGGCTCCTGCGGCGTGCTCCTCGCCCTGAGCGCACTCGACGACGGCAGTGACCCGCTGCCCTTCCTGCCCACCCGCGTGCCGAGCGGACCGGGCACCTCGAAGATCGCGGCAGCAGCATGATGATCGACATTCCGCGCACCCTCGCCCCGCACACCGGCATCGCCGCCGGCTACGCCCTGACCCCGCCTCAAAACACCAACCCACTGTGGAGCGCGGCCGTCGCGCTCCACCCCGTCGACGGTATGGACAGCGACCAGGTGCCACTGTCCGCCGCCGTCGCCGGCGCCCACGGCCACTCCCGCGCCGACGCCCTGGTCCGCGGCGCGGGCGAAGCCGTCGAACGCCGTGCGCTGCACCCCGACCCCGGCGTGTACGCATGCACCGCCAAGGCCGCCGACCTGGGACGACCCGCATTTGACGCGCCGCAGGCTGCGCTGGCCCATCCCAAGGCCGCGGACACGCCCCTGACCTGGTATCCGGCACGGCGCCTCAGTGACCACGCCACCGTGCTGGTGCCCGCAGGCCTCGTCGACTGGCCCGTCGCCACAGCGACCGAGCTGTTCGACCCGAGCCCCTCCGGCGCGGCCGCGGGCAACAGCCACGACATGGCGCTGCGCTCGGCCCTGGTGGAGATCGTCGAACGGGACGCCTTCACCACCGCCTGGGGGCGTCAACTGGCCCTGCCGGCATACACCGACCCCACGCACGCGGTCGCCCCGCTCTCCGGCAACTCCGAAAACCCTGCCCAGACCGCCCTGTTCGCCCTGTGGCAGCAGGCCCTGCAGGCCGACATCACCCCCACCCTCGCGTACATCCCCACGGCGGTCCCCGGCTTGTGGTGCGTCGTGGCCTGCCTCGTCGAACCAGAGCGCCCCGGCGCGCTGGCGACCGTCGGAATGAAAGCCTCCGGCCGCCCCCATGAGGCGCTGCTCGGTGCCCTGCAGGAGGCCTGGCAGGTACGTACCGCGCTGCACAACACCCCGCGGGCCACCGCAACCGGACAGGGCGGGCCGATCATCACCGAACACGACCGCATCGACTACTTGTGCACCCCCCAGGCCTACGCCGCCGTACGGGACTGGGTCGCCGGCTTCACCCCGGCCACCCAGCCCATGGAACAAGGCCAGATCACCACCCGCACGCTCACCGACGCCGTCCTCGCCGACGGCGCCGACCCGCTGGTCGTCGACCTGACGCCCCGCCTGCCCCTGCCCGTCGCGGCCATGGGCTGGCACGCAGTCAAAGTCATCCCGGCCGGCTACCAGAACCTGCGCATGGACGAACGGCACCAGTGGAGCTGGCACCCCCAGCGCATGCACACCGCACCCCAGCGCACCGGCTGCCCCGCACGCCTCGACGATCACCGGGACGCACCGCCCCACCCTCTGCCCTGACCCACCGGCCCGCCGCGACGGGCCACCCCTCAACCACCCCCAGCGGGAGGAAGACACACTGATGTTGGAACTGGACCACGTGGTACGACGCTTCGGCGACCGGTGCGCCGTCGACCATGTCTCCTTCCGCGTCGACGACGGCCGGATGACCGGCTTCGTCGGCGGGAACGGCGCCGGAAAGACCACCACCATGCGCATGATCATGGGCGTGCTCGCGCTGACCGACGGAGAGATCCGCTGGAACGGCGCACCCGCCACCAGCCAGGCCCGGCGCGGATTCGGCTACATGCCCGAAGAGCGCGGCCTCTATCCCAAGCAGCCGGTGCTCAACCAGCTGGTCTACCTGGGACGGCTGCGCGGACTGAGCGCGCAGGCGGCGCACCGATCAGCCACCGACCTGATCGAGCGCCTCGCGCTGGCCGACAAGCGCGACGAACGCCTTGAGGCGCTCTCCCTGGGCAACCAGCAGCGCGTTCAGATCGCCGCCGCCCTCATCGGCGAGCCCCAACTGCTGGTTCTGGACGAGCCGTTCTCCGGACTCGATCCGCACGCGGTCGACAGCATGGCCCAGCTGCTGCGCGAGCACACCGCCCGCGGCATCCCGGTGCTGTTCTCCTCCCACCAGCTCGAGCTCGTCGAACGGCTCTGCGACGACCTGGTCATCCAGGCAGCCGGCCGCGTCCTGGCAACCGGCACCGCCGAGTCCCTGCGCCGCCGCGGCCGGGTGCGCCACCGCCTGGTCGGCCATGGAGATATGACCTGGCTGCACGGCGTCGACGGCGTTCGCGTCATCAGCGCCGCACCCGGCACCGCGCTGCTTGAACTGGCCACCGACGACGTGGCCGACCGGCTGCTCACCCAGGCCCTCAGCCGGGGCCCCGTCCGTGAGTTCGCCGAAATCGTCCCCAGTGTCGCCGACGTATTCCGGGAGATGACGGCCGCATGAGCACCGTGACCACCACCAAGCCCGCCCCCACCCCCGACCTGGAGCCGACCGGCCCCGAAACGCCCCCCGCGCCCGAGCGCCGCGAGGCCGCCTGGCGGATCGTCACCGCCCGCGAGATCACCGTGAAGCTCCGCGACCGCGGCTTCATCGTGTCCACCCTCGTCACCCTCGCCCTGATCATCGGCGCCGTCGGCCTGCAGGTCTACCTCGCCTCCACCATGGGCAAGATCTCCGTCGCAGCCGTCGGGACAGAAAGCACTCAACTGATCAAACAGGCCGAGATCCTCGCCGACCAGGCGGGCCAGGACGTCACCATCACCCTGCGCGCCGAGGACTCTGCAGCACAGGTTCGCGACGCGGTCCGCTCCGGCGACGTCGAAGCCGGCCTCGTACGCACCGACCAGGGCTGGACCCTGCTCGGCAACACCGACCGTGACGACACCGCCGCCACCTGGATCGGCGCCGCCGTCCAAGCCGCCGCTCTGGAGGCCAACGCGACCGCACAGGGCACGAGTTTGGACGCCCTCACCCAAGGCGCGACCCTGCAGCACACGCTGCTCTCACCCGGCGACACACCCCGCTCCGTCGTGCGCACCGCCACCTTCTTCTTCGGTTTCCTCTTCTACCTCGCCGCGATCCTGCTCGGCACGTCCCTGGCCACCAGCATCGTCGAGGAGAAGCAGAACCGGGTCGTCGAGATCATCGCCAGCTCCGTACGCCTGCGGGACCTGCTCATCGGCAAGATCGTGGGCAGCACCACCCTGGCGCTGGCACAGATGCTCGCGTTCACCGCGGCGGCCGCCATCGGACTCGTGGCGGCCGGAGAGAGCAAGACACTCAGTCAGGTCACCGCCGGACTGGGCTGGTTCCTCGTCTACTACGTCGTCGGAATCGTGGTCCTGGCCTGCGTCTTCGCCGCCGCCGGCGCGATCGCCTCCCGCAGCGAGGACATCCAGTCCACCACCACCCCGGTCACCGCGATCACCGCGATCGTCTTCATCGCCGGCATCTCCGCCTCCGGAGCGGCCCAGACCATCCTGTCCTTCGTCCCCCTCGCCTCGACCATCACCATGCCCACCCGCATCGTCGCCGGCGATACGACCTGGTGGGAGCCCGCCGCCTCCCTGGCCGTCTCCGTCGCCGCAGCCGCCCTGATCATCCTCGCCAGCGAACGGATCTACCGCCGCGCGCTGATGCAGACCGGCGGAAAGCTCTCCTTCCGCCAGGCCCTCAAGCTGACCGACTGAACACCCACCCCCACCCAAAGGAGCACCACCATGGCCACGCCCAAGTCCTCCCGCACCCTGATCGCCGTCCTCATCGCCATCCTGGCCGGCGCCGAAGTCGCCCTGATCACCAGCGACGTCGACAACACCATCCGCTACGGCGTCGGCGCCGCCATCCTCATCGCCCTGATCGCCAGCGTCGCCCAGCTCTCACGCGCCCGCAGCACCCGCTGACATGAAGGCCACCGAGGGCAGCCACCCGGCTGCCCTCGGCCCTCACCCGGACATGCGCCTCACCGTGCCACCACCAGGAGGCCCCGCCCATGACCACGGAGCACACCGTTCGGCTCAGCGGCCCCGACCAAGCCATCCCCGAAACCGCAGCGATCCGAGTGATCGCACTACTTCCTCCACAGTGGAAGGCCTCTGACCTCAACTGCTCAGGCAGCACCGCCGCGTTCACGCTCACCACGCCCACCGCACTGCGCCCCACCGTCATCGACACCGCAATCGACGAGATCCTCGCCCACCCCGGCCTGCACGGATGGACCCGCGCTCGCCCCCAGAGCACCGACTCGAGCCCTCAAAGGAGATGAGGAATGCCCCTGCGCACCTTGGCCGCATGCGCGGCGGCCGCCACCACCGCCATCCTGCTCCCGCTGCTCGCCAGCGCCCCCGCGACGGCGTCCACCAGCATGTTGCCCGGCAGCTGGTCGACCGCGCACGGTGCCGCAACGGCAACGGGCACCACATCGCTCCAACGTCCGGGCCCCCTGACACCCATCGTCACTTTGGTGATCAAAGGGAAGCTGACCAGCACCGGACCTGACTGCTATGCGGCCTGGACCCAGATCACCACCGGAACCACCGCCACCGCGCCGGTAAAGACCGCCGAGGTCTGCGGATCCGAGACCGTCGACATCGCCACGGACCGCACCGCGCTCAACTCCGTATCGGGCCACATCTTCATCTGCCGGGGAACGGAGAACGCCACCGACTGCGGACCCCGCCAACGCCTCTGATCAACAGAAGCCGGCCCCCGCAGCATCAGCCGACTCAACGTCGCGCCCGCACACGCCAATTCATCCACTGAATCGAAGGAGACACCCATGCCCTCACCGCGTACAGCCCTCCGGTACTGCGCCGTTGCCGCAGCCATCGCTGTCGTATCTGCCGTCCCGGCAGCGCACGCCAACCCCACCAAGCAGTCCTGTCCGAACGGTTCCGTGTGCTTCTACCCGAGACCCGACTACCAAGGCACCCCGCAGATCATCAACTTCTCCACGGATCCAGGATGCAATCCGACCATCGCAGCCCGATCCGTCATCAACAACGACCCCCGTCACTCGGTAGGGCTCTACGTCGACCAGGAATGCACGCAGTACCTCGACGCCATCGACCCCGGGAGAAGCCGGACCTCTCTCATCGCCAGCGTGGTCACCGCACAGTGATCTCTCAAATCGCCGCCCCGGCCCGGGAAAATCAACGTTGATGTCTGCTGTCGAACGAGTGGCTGACCTCGACGCGTCGTGTCGCCCTGGACCTTGAGGCCGGGGCCGGCAGCCCAGCAGCAAGGCATCACGCTTCCCAGGGCGTGGAGTTCGTCGCCGGGCACGGTGCCCACCGGTAACTGATCAGTGGTGCGTCCCGCGGTCACGTCGCCGCGTGCGACGGTCGGCCGCTGCGCGGGACCCTGCCGGCGCCGTGCGCGACGAACTACCGCGCCGTGTGCAGCAGATCGCGGCGGTTGGTGACGAGCGTCCGCCATCGGTCGCGGGTGGTCGGCCCGTCGTCGATCCATCGTGGCACCGGGTGGTCTTCGGGGAGAGGCGGGCCTGCCATGACTGCGCTGGTCGCGGCGTCGCCCGGTCGGGGAATCTCCTGTTGTGACTGAGTCTTTTAGGTGGCGGGCGTTTTCCTCAAAGGGCGACCGGGTCGGGCAACCTGTACGCGATCCGGGAACGGGTCGCGTCACTTGCCTGCTGCACTATGACGCTCTGCGCACCGATCTCATCCAAGACTGCCCGGACCTGTCGCACGCTGTACGGGCCGGCGAACTCGCCGATCAAGGCCGACAAGGTGATTCCTGAACCGGCCTCGGCGTATCCGAGGAGTTCAACGAGTTCTTCTCGTAGCTGCACGGGTTCCAGTTCTCCTTCAAGGGCGCGGGCACGCAGCGCTGTCACCTTCTGACACGCTGTCGTTGCTGCAGTTTCATCTCGATGAGGCTGACGCGCACCAGGCCACCACCGAGCACGCCGATACCGATCAGGGCGAGCTTCGGGAGCAGGCCCTCATTGGTGATGGCTCCGCCGAATCCGGCAAGCACTCCGCACCAGCCGAGGAACAGGGACCGCCAGCCCAGTACGTAGCTGGAGATCCGTAGGTGCTCGGCGCCCCTGGCGTGCCTGCCCATGGAGTGTCCCTATCGCTCGGCCCGGCTGTGCGCCCTCAATCGGCGGTGAGCGCGTCGAAGAAGGCACGATCGTCGACGGGATCAGTGCCCAGGAGTATGTAGTCGCCGGCGGGCCACACGGGGCGTCCCTCCATCCACGGCACCCGGATGTCCAGATGCTCCGCCGTGCCGTGTAGGCGGACCTCGCCGCTTGGGCCCGGGAGTACCTGGTTGGCGAGGAGCGGTTGCGCGGCAAACGGCGTGTCATCGTCGCCAATCGAGAAGTACACCGCCCAGGGCGCCCGGGTGGCGTATTCGCGGAGCAGCACGTAGCGGCCGGTCTGCTGCGGCTCGACGGCGGCGTCCTGTGCGAGCCTTCGTGCGGTGCGGGCGGCGCGCACGGTCTGAGCGACCGCGACGAGAAACGTTCCGCAGGTGATCCCGACGATGATCCACGAGCCGTTGCCGATGAACAGGAACACGACGCCAACGCCCACGAACGCCAAAGTGGAGACGGACAGGTGCCGTATCCCCGCTATCTCGAGCAGCGGCTTGATCCGCCACCACGGGGCGCCTGCGTCCGATGCCACAGGGGCCCCGTCACCAGGCGTGTTCAAGTGGGATCGGGCTTGCTCGGCAGCCGCGGCCGACAACTCGGCCCAGCCGTAGCGCTGTTCTTCGGAATGTGCCTTGACCAGCGACACACGTGGCTGGATCTCCGGCGACACCCTGGGAGCGAGTCCGCTGATTGCGTTGCGGTGGCGTGCCGCGCTGACCCAGCTCAACACGAGCGCTCCTGCCGAGCCAAGGAGCAGCACTCCGCCGGCGACGAGGCCGCCGGTATACGCGGCAAAGGCATCGGTGCCCTCCAGGTCCGCGTTGTACAGATCGCCCTTGAACGGTCCGTGGGCGATCGTCCACCCGTCCATGTAGCGGAACCCGTACTCGTCTGGGGCGTCGATCAACCGCTCCGTACACGGCAGGTCAACGAAATGCTCCACATCGGTGTCCTGCTCCCTCCAGGACGCGACGCAACGGCCGTCGCTGCTGGGGCCCGACTCCACGATGAGCGGCACGTACGGATCCGAATCAGTGGATATCTCCGCAGCCAGGCAGACGCCGAACAGAGCCAGACCCGCGAGAGCAAGGGCCGTGAACATCCGCCACCGGAACGGCCCCCGACTGCTGCTCGTGTCCAGCGGCTGCCCGCAATCCGCTACGGAAGGCTGAGGTGCCGCAGCCGCAGGCTGAACCACACCATCCCGGCTCAGCCGACCTGACTCCCATGCGGCTCGGGACTCACGTCGCAACCGTGCCGACCCGACCGCCCTCGCCCACAGCAGGCCATCGCCGTCGGGCCGCACGAGGACCCCGCCACCGGTCTGATCCCCGCACCACCACAGCACCCCGCGCGCGTCGGGTTCGGCCAGATGCCACCGCTGCCGCACGGCAACCACCGAACGCACCAGCACCGCATCGCTGACGGGGTTTCGCAGCACCACGCTCGGCCCCGACCACACGGAGGGCGCGACGACCGCCGAGCAGGCGACCCACGGATGACTCCGCAGAACCCGACGCATTCGCCAGTGGTTCCGCAGAGCGCACGATCCAATACCCCACGCGGCCAAACCCAGCCCGCCGGCCCACACGCCTGCACCTGGCACCACTCCGCCGAGCAACACCGCCAGCAACATGGTCGCAAGGCCACCGCCAGCCCAGCACCAAGCGCGCCTACGGTACGTCTCCAGTGCATGACGCGTCGTGGCATGGTCGATCGCTCTCACAGGAACTGCTCTCCGGTCTCACTCATGATCATCGCGGGGTGGTCACTCCCGAGGACTGCGCCAGTTCACCTGCGGCGATGCTGTGGCACCAGAGGCGTTGGTCCTGCAAGAACGCCCCAGCTCGGAGCAGCCCGAGCTAGGGCGTTCAGAGTGCGGGTCAGGGCACAGCCAGTGTGGAAAAGCCTGGCCGTTGATCTCCTATCCGCTCCAGGATTGCAGCAGCACGAGCGCGGCAAAGCCGCACACGATGCCGACTGCTAGCAAGCCCTCGGAGATCAAGTCGCGCGCGATGAACCGGACGATGTTGCCGTCGGCACCCTCGTTCTTGCGATGCTTCCGCTGCCACTTGTTGATCTCCGCGGCGGCCTGATCTGCAGTCCGACGGAAGTGGTCGATCAACGACCCAGCGAACCCGACAACGAAATAGCCGTCCTCGCCATCTGCTCGGGGGACCTTGGGTTGAACAATGAGGCTCCCCGTCTGGCTGACTTCAGCTCTCCGGATCGCTCCATGCGGAATCTCGTAGGAGAAGATCGGGTTAACCAGCGTCACCGACAGGTGGCTGAGGATTACTCGCGACATCATGATCCGCCGAATGAAAACGGCTCCTGCCGCGACGATAGCTGCACCTGCCATCGGGTTCGGATCCCCTGCTTGGACGGCGGGCCATATGCACCACGTTATCCCCGCGATTGCGAGGAGGGTCGCGATGGCGGAGAGGATGACAAAGGAGCGGCGCTGCACAGGTTTCCCTGCGCTCGCATTCCTATACTTCACCAGACACACCCCGTCCATATCAGCAGGATCCGACAGACTTGCCAGCACTGAAGCTCCCAGCGCCACAGAATCCAAAGTTGAATCCGGTATTCGCATACATGTTCCCACGTGTGGCGGACCAGTTGACTGATCCCGAGCTCCAAACTGCACCGCTCGTTGTAGTGGCCGGCTTGACTCGGACAGAGTTCCGGGCAATGGCACTGCCCCACATCGCCTCGCGCGAGGTGGCACCTCCCCAGCGGGCGTACTTGAAGGCCGCCCCAGCCCCGAAGGCCGTCCACGCGAGACTCTCGCCCAGGTTTGCGAACTCCCAGCTGCCGGTTCGACGCCCCTCAACCGTGAACGTTCCAAGAGCGATCCCCGCACCTGCTGCTGCGCAGACTCCCGCTGAGGCGACGACGCATGTGGCGAATCCGGCCGCGGGGAGTACGCGGTTCTTCCAGCCGTCCCAGGTGCCGAAGGTGTCCTTGAGCCAGCCGCCGAAGCCGCCGCTCTTCTTCTTGGGCTGCTCGTGCTGTTGGGTGTTCTGTTTGATTTGGTTGTCGCGCTGTCGTTGTTCGTCGCGTGCCTTTTGTGCTGCGGCGTCGGCGCGTGCTTGGGCGAGGTCGCGGGCGTAGTCGGAGGTGAAGGGCCCGTAGACGGGGCGTGCTGAGGATCGGTTGGGTCCGCTGTAGCGGGTGAAGTAGCTGGAGTTGCGGGAGACGTAGCTGACGTACTTGCGCGCGGTCGATACGACCGACTTCACCACGTTGCGGATCCCGTTGAAGAATCCTCCCCAGCCGCTGCGCTGGCTCCTGATCTTGGCGGCCATCTTCTTGGCCCACTTGATGATCTTGCCAAAGAACATGCCGTCGGGGTCGGAGTGGATGAGGGGGTTGTTGTTGCCGTAGGTGTAGCCGTGCATCTGCTGCGGGTCGGCGGTGTCCATGATCGGGTCGACGGAGATGAACCGGCCCAAAGCAGGATCGTATTCGCGTGCCCCGAGGTGGGTGAGGCCGGTGTTGTCTTGTGTGCCGCCGACGAAGCCCTTGCTGCCGGGCCAGGTAGCGGGCTGCGCGGTGCGTTCGCCTCCGAAGATGGTCATCTTGCGCCGCGTGATGGTCTGCCCTGCGCCCTGGAGGACGGCGACGGTGGCGGTGCCGGTGTGGTCGTTGAGGAGCAGGTTGGTCTGGTTGCTCGCCTTGACCGCGATCGTCTCGTCACCCGCCGAGTAGTAACGGGCCGTGGCCTTGGTGCCGTTGGTGTCGGTGAGCTCGTTGCCGCCGGGCAGGTACAGCGTGTTCTTTCCGGGGGTCTTGGCGATCAGCCGGTTCCCGTCCGCGTCATACACATACGACGTGTCCTTGCCCTGCTCGGTGAGCGTGGCGAGATGGCCTTCGGGGTCCCACGCCAGGTCCTGCTTCTGATCGCCGTCCTCCCGCTTGGTGGTGTTGCCGGCCTTGTCATACGCGTACGACGCGGTGGTGGTCTTGCCTCCGGTGGTGGTGTCGATGCCGGTCAGCTGGCGCTTGCCGGCGTCGTTCTGGCCGTAGTGGTAGGTGCGGGTGACGTCCTGGTCGGCGAGCGGGTTGCCGTCGACCTTGTGCTGGGTTTCGGTGGTCCGGTTGCCGATGGCGTCGTAGGTGTAGGAGTGCCAGTAGGCGTCCGGGCCGCCGACCTTCGGCGCGGTGCCGCCCTCTGTGCCGTCGGCGTTGGGCTTGGCGGCGCAGGAGTCGGTCGCGGTCCAGGCGTTGGTGATGCGGCGCAGGGCGTCGGTGGTGAAGCACTGCGTGTCGGTCTGCTTCTGCTCGTCCTGCCCGGACGCGGTCTTCAGCTGGGTGAGGTTTTGGGCCTGGTCGTAGGTGTAATGGATGTCGTCGATGCGCGCCGGCCCGGTCTCCCGGTCCGTCGTAGTGCGAGTCAGGGCACCGGTGTGCTCGTCGTACTCATGGCTGGCCCATACCTTCTGCCCCACGCGGCCGTATTCGGTGCGGAGGACCTGGCCGTAGGGGTTGTAGATGCGGTTGTTGATGAGGACGCTCGCGGTGGTGCCGGCGCCGACGAGCTGGTCGGACGGGCCGTAGCGGTAGACGAAGTTCTCGCCAAGCTGGCCCGGCAGCGCGGGCTGGCGCAGCCAGTCCTGCAGTCCGGTCTGCGCGTTGAAGCTCGAGGTGAACGTGTAGCTGCCAGCCAACGCTCCCTCGCGTTCGGGGATGGTGATTTTGGTTCCAGTGGCCTGGTAGCGGTCGTTGAGCGCCGTGACCTCGTTCACATAGTCCTGGCCGCCCTCATGGCGCACCGACTTGGTGAGCTGTCCCTTCGCCACGGTGTCGTACGTCCAGGAGGCGCGGACCGTGCTGCCTTCCTTCATCTCTGTCTTGCGGCCGAGCTTGTCGTAGACGGTGGTCAGGGCCTTGCCGCGGGCGTCGGTGACGGTGACCGGCCGGTCGAGGTTGTCGAAGGTGGTGGTGTAGGTGCCCTTGTCCGGGTCCTCGACCTTCACCGGGCGGTCGCGGTGGTCGTAGTGGGTGATCCACTTTGCGCCGGTCGGGTCGGTGACCTGCTTCGTCTGGCCCGAGGGCGTGTACGTGTACGTCGTCGACTGGGACTTCGTCCGGTCCGCGTTGGTGTACTGGATCAGCTCGGTGGTGCGGCCCTGGGCGTCCTTGACCGTGGTGGTCGCGGTGTCGCCCTTGGGCGGGATCACCGTCTCGCGGTCACCCCCGTACTGGGTGGTGGTGCGAGTCTGCTCGTCCCCGTACTTCTCGCTGATCTGCACGGTCGGGCGACCGGCGCCGTCGTAGGTGGTGCGGGTGGTGCGCGGGGTCTTGGTGTCGTCCCCGGTCACCAGCTCGGCCGTCGGCTTGCCCGTGGCGTAGTAGCCGTCGTAGGACTTCCACTCCAGGCCGCGGGAGTCGTACATGTGCTCCGTGATCAGCCGGCCAACCTCCGTCGCGTCCGGCGTCTGGGTTTCGCGTTTACGGCCGAGACCGTCGGTGAACGTGTACTCGGTGCGGTACTCCCCGCGCCGCGTGAGCGTCTTCGTCGTCACCACACTCGGCTTCGTCGTGGACACCGCGTACTCGAAGGACTTGCTCGGTGTCTCCGGGTGGGCGGCCTTGGGCCAGGCAGCCTCCCACGCCTTGATGGTGCGGCCGAGACCGTCCAGGACGGCGTCGGTGCGCTTCCCGTTCGCATCCACTGTCCCGACCGGCGCGCCGCGGCCGGGCTCGAACTCCTCGGTCCCGCTGTGGCCGAGCGCGTTCGTCGTCACCTTCTTCGTGACCGCGTACTGCGTGGCCGGCGTAAATGCGGTGGTGGTCTTGTTCCCAGCCGCGTCCGTGGATTCGAGGGTGCGGCCGTGCTGGTCGACCTTGTTCGACGCGACGGTCACCATGCCGGTGCCGGCCGCGTTCTGCTCATCGGTACGCGTCACATCACCCTTCGACGGCGCGGCACCGAGGGTGGTGGAGCCGTCGAAGTAGGTGCGCTTCTCGGAGATCAAATCGTCCGGGAGGTTCGGGGTGGTGCCGCATGCCTTGGCGACGGTCTTCACCGCGGAGGTGAACTCCACCATGTTCGCGCCCGTGTTGCGCGCGTACGTGGTGGTGGTGCACTGCTCGTCGCCGCCCTTGGCTGTGTCGCCGTGGTCGGACTCGGTGGCGAGCATGCCGTAGGAGTCGAAGGTGCGCTCCACCTTCGTCCTGCGCCAGCCCGCACCGACGGCGGTGCGGGTGGTCTCGGTGGCGGCGTCATCAACATGGAAGGCTTGCAGATCGGGCAGGCTGTCGCCGCGCTTGTGCGTCGCGGTCGCCGCGGACTTCCACGGCACCGACGCAGACGCCTCGACGACCTTGCTGCCGTTGAAGGTGGCCTCGTCGCGGGTCATCCCGGCGAAGGCGGGGTGGTCGGTAGCTTCGTTGCCTTCGGAGTCGGGGACCTTGGCGCCGGGGATGCCGCGGAAATAGCGCGACTCGCTGATCTGCTTGGCGCCATCCGTTCCGGTACCCACGGACGTCTTCACGCGGGCGTAGCCGCGGAAATCGCTGTACGTGCGGTACTTGGCCTCGGTGAACGGATCCTGGGACTTCGCCCAGGCGACGCCACCGGTGTAGGTGTAGTCGGTCACGACGGCAGGGCTGCTCGCGACCTTGTCCTCTTCACGGACCTGGGTGACGGCGTAGGTGTGGAACCAGTCCTTGACCGGCTTGTACTCCTCACCCGGCGAATCCGGAGACGACCAATACACCGGGTAGCACCGCTTGGTGTTGCCCTCCTCGCCGGGCAGACTCGCGCGGGTGCATTCCTTGGGGGTGTAGGTGACGGCGGTGGTGCCACCCATCTCGTTGTGAACGGCGCTGATCCGGTAGCGGATCAGCGGCGGAATCCCGTCACCCGTGGCATCCACGCGGTTCTCGAGCTGCACACCCTTGAAGTCGATCTTCGGCAGCGCGGTGTCGGTGCCGCCGGTGTGGCCGGTGCGCTGAATGCTCTTCAGCCACAGGGCCGGGGAGGAGCCGTCGCCGGTGGAGGGGAAGTTCTGATCGAACGCGAACGTGTCGACCTTCTTGTACGCGGAGCCGTCCCGCACCTCGGTGGTGACATTCGTGATGCGCTTGCGGGACCAGAACGACGGGGAGAACTGGGTCTTGCACTCCGTACCAGGCGCGCAGTACAGGTCGAACGGCACGTCCGGCCAGTGGCTCGCGTTGGCGGCGGTGAACTTACTCTCCGCGCAGTCGAACGAGCTGGTCTTCACACAGCGTTCGGCGGTCCCGAAGGTGACCTTGGCGGCGGGGGTGCCGGTGTACATGTTGCTGGAGCGCAGTCCGTAGTCGATGCGCTTGAGGTAGCCGCCGCGGGCGTACGCGGTCGCGGTTCCCTTGCCGGTGGACAGGTTGACGTTGCGGCCGTAGTGGTTGGTTTCCTTGCCCCAGTAGTACGCCATCGCATCGCCATGCGGATCCACCACGTAGTCAAGGTTCCACCGCCACGCCTGCTGACACCATGCCTTGGAGAAGTCCGCGTTGTAGCAGGGCTCGCCGCTGTGGTTGCCGAAGACCGGCACTGTCCAGGTCGAGTTCGTCGTCTCCTTGCCGTCGGCCCATCCGGGGAGCTTGTGCCGGCCGAAGAAGTACTGCACGCCCTTGGTGTCGGTGACCTTCCAGTACTCCCCGTCCGCGTCACCGTTGCCGAGGCCGGTGTCCTTGAGGAGTTCGACCTTGGAGCCGTCGTCGTGCTTCAGCTTCCACTTGCCCGACGCGTCGTCCTTGACGAGCTCGTTCGTGGAACCGCCGAGCGAGAGGACGGCGTTCTCGCCGCCCCAGCACAGATCCCCGTTGCGGGCCTTGTTCGTTCCGCCGGTCATGTCCGTGTTGCAGGCTTTGTAGCGGCGCTCGACGAACCCGGGCTCGAGAGTGAAGCCATCGCCAATGTTGTTGGCCTGGTTGTTGGTGGCTGCGGTGCGCCCGTCCAGCGCGGTCGAGGAGTAGTCCAGAGAGAGTTCCGGGCCGAGTTCGCCGGCGACGTTGGGGGTGTCGATGGGGTAGGACCAGGTGAACGCGCCGGTCGAGTCACCGGCCTGCCACTCACCCGACGGCGACAGCGAGGACGCCTTGTAGTCACCGCCCGCGCCCGACGGCTTCGACGTCACCGCGAACAGCGTCCGCGCCAACCGCGGCTCAGTCTTATCCGCCTCGGCTGTGGGTGACGGGCTGGCGCTGGGCGATGCGTCTGATTCCGGTGAAGCAGACGGCGAAGCCGCGGTGCTCGGGCTCGCGGAATCCTCGACGTCATCGGACGGCGATGCGCCAGGCAGTTTGGACGTGGATGCCTGCGGCTTCACGCCGTCTTGACCGCCGTCGGATTCGGGCTCTGCGGCGTCTTCGAGGGAGACCTTAGCCGTGAGCCGCGCCGTGTCCTCGTTGTTGTCCGCATCCTTCAGCGGAGTGACGGTGCACTTCCCGCTCGCGGTGTCGTTTTCCCCGCAATCGGTGAGCTGGACCAGGGTGAGGCGAGAGGCCCAGTCTCCACCGATCGCATTACGGAACTTCCCATAATCCACGGCGAGTTCGGCCACGCCGCCAGTCGAATCGACCGCGAACACCACACCGTCAATACCGGCCTTCTCGGCCGCCTTACGGTCCAGAACCTCAATGCCGACGTCCCCGGACGCCGGCGCCATTCCCTTCGCGCCGCGCGGCGCCGCGGTAGGGGTTACGCGGACCGGGAGTGTTCCGGCCTTCAACTGAGCAGCAGACTTCCCCGATATGGAGCCGTCCGCCTCGGCGGGCTTCGGCCACGCCGCGTCGGGAATCGACTTCCATTCCTTCCCGGCCGTCTCATCCTTCCCGGAGGCTGCGTCGGCGCCGACCTTCGACACGGGGACCGGGTCGGTCTTTTGCAGGTCGGGCAGAGCGAGCGGCGACAGGGCCACGGCCTGCGCGGACAAAAGTCCCACCAGCAGCGCCGTGGCCGTAAGCGTCGTCACCGAACGAGCACCGTGACGCCGTATTCGATGCCGGCATCTGCCTGACGATTCCTCACATGGACTGCCGTGGATGAAAGATGACACGACGCGGAACTCCCGAACATCGGAACATAATGAGCCGCGCCGACCCTATCCATACGCCGCGCTTACAGCCGTGAAATTCTCAGAAACATCTCACAACTGGCGACCTTAGTCCCATGTGAACGGGACCTAAGCCCCATCCGCATGGGCCGAAAGACATGCCGGTCGGATTCGATTTGGGCGCGGAAGCGCAGCTCAGGCACCAATGGGATAGGTTCCGGCGTGCTGTTGAATGAGTGTTGCATGAAATCGGTGAAGGGAAACGCTTCGTGATATCCCGTCAATTCAGATCGGGGCATAGGTCGCCGAGCCGGCTGACGGTCGCCTGTCTTGTGACCGGGGCGCTGGCCGCTCCGCTGTTGATCGCCCCGGCCGCCACTGCGACCGCTGTGGACGCGCCGGACCCGACGCGTCAGGCGCAGGACGCGGATCCGGAGACGACGGCATCATTGAAGGCCGCACGCACAGGTGACAGGGTCGAAGTCACTTCGCACCGCACGCAGTTCTCGTCGGTGTTCGCGAATCCGGACGGGAGCTTCACGCAGGACACCTCCACGGTTCCGATCCGGGTCCGCAAGGACAACGCCCTGGTGGATGTGGACACCGATCTTCAGCGTGACGGGGCAGTGGTGCGGCCGACGGCGGTCGATGTGGGGCTGGCCTTCTCCGGCGGCGGGAACGCGCCGCTGGTGACGATCACCCGTGACGACCGCTCCCTCACCGTCGACTGGCCGGGCGCTCTGCCCACGCCGCGGCTGGACGGTGACACTGCGACCTACCCCGACGTCGAGCCTGGAATCGACCTGCAGCTGAAGGCCGGCGTGGATGGATATCAGCAGCTCCTGGTCGTCAAGACCCGCGAGGCGGCGTCGAATCCGCTGCTCAAGCAGGTCCGCTACACCATGGACACCGACGGCGTGGAAGCGAGCACGGACGCGGCCGGGAACCTGAAGGCGATCAACCCGGCCGGGCAGGAAGTGTTCACCGCTCCCGCACCGGAGATGTGGGACTCCGCCGGCGTCCCCGACGAGCAACTCACCGACCCGTCTGCCGCGTCGGTCAGCAAGCTCATGGACCAGCGCGCTGACAAGCCCGCGACGCGGGGTGAGGATGTGTTCGAGCCCCGCTATGGCGCCGATGTGTCCCGTATGCCGCTGAAGACCAGCGATGACGAGCTGGTGATCACGCCGGACGAGAAGGTCCTCAAGGACCCGGACACGGTGTTCCCGGTGTATATCGACCCGACGGTCTCGAGTCCGAAGCTGGGTTGGACGTCGGTATCGAAGAAGTATCCGAATACCTCGTACTGGAACCACTCCTCCAAGGTGGCGCGGGTCGGCTACGAGAGTGATACCGGCGGCACGTGGCGGTCGTTCGTGCAGTTCGATCCGCGCAAGCTGCACGGCAAGCAGATCGTCAAGTCAACGTTGCGGATCAAGAACACGCACTCTTGGTCGTGCACGAAGAAGCCTGTCGAGGCGTGGCTGACCGGTGAGATCTCGTCGGCGACGACGTGGAACAAGCAGCCGAACTGGGGCACCAAGTACGCCACCGTCACCGACGCCAAGGGCTGGTCGAGCTCCTGCCCGGCCGGGAACTTGGAGTTCAACGTGAAGGGCGCCACCGAACGGGCTGCCTCCTCCAAGTGGAACAAGCTGGCGTTCGGGCTGCGCGCGTCCGAGTCGGATGTGTACGCGTGGAAGAAGTTCGACGCCTCCACGGCGGTGCTGTCCACCGAATACAACTCGGTCCCGAACCAGCCCACCTCGCTGGATACGTCGCCGAGTACCCGGATCAATAACACCTGCGGTGACAAGGGCACCTGGGTCACTCTGGGGAACACGGATGTGCAGCTGACCGCGAAGGTCTCCGATCCGGACGGCGGCACGGTGAAGGCGGCGTTCGAGCTGTGGCCCACCGGCAAGCCGGACGGCACGCCGGGCAAGTTCATCAAGCGCGAAGTGTCCGTCACCTCGGGTGGCACCGCCCGCACCACCGTCTCCAAGGCGGATCTGGCCAAGCACATCGGGATCTCGAACGGCTCGTTCTCGTGGCGGGTGCAGGCCCGCGACGGGAAGGCCAACTCCGCGTGGAACCCGGTCGCCGGCGCGGCCGGCTGCCGCTTCGCATTCGACCCGAACCGGCCCTCCAACCCGCCGGCTGTCGCCTCCGCCCAGTTCCCCGACGGGGATGACGGCTGGCCCGAAAACACCGGCCCGGCCCGCTCGGAGGGCACCTTCACCCTCAGCTCGGGCGGCGTGGGTGATGTCGTGAAGTACGAGTACTGGAGCGACTGGGACCCGGCTGTGCGCAGTGCCACGGTGTCCGCGGGCGGCGCTGCGTCGGTGAAGCTGACCCCGCCGAACGCGGGCCCGCAGCGCGTGTACGTGCGGTCGTTGGACAAGGCGAACAACAAGTCCGACACCACCGTCTACCTCTTCTACGCCAACCCCACCGGGAAGATCGACGAGCCGGGCGATTTGAACGGCGACGGCAACCCCGACCTCACCGGTGTACGCAGCGACGGCGAGCTGTGGATGTACGCAGGCCAGGGCAACGGCCGCCTCGGCGTCGCCTCCAAGGCCAGCCCGCACTCCTTCGACGGCTCGCTGATCACGCATCGCGGGGACTGGACCGACGACGGCTACGAGGACCTCATCGCCTCCACCGGCGCCAAGGGCCAGCGCACCCTCGCCATCTACCCCAACAACGGCTTCGGGCACGCCTGCACCACCTACGGTGAACACGCCGACGGCGCGGCCTGCACCGAGTCCCTGCGCGACCTGAGCGTGTACGAACCGGCCAACGACCACTTCAAGGACGCCGATCAGATCCTCGCCATCGGCGACGTGGACGGCCCCACCGACCTGGACGGCGACGGGCAGATCGGCGAGGGCGATCTGCCGTCCTTCCCCGACCTGCTGGTCAAGGAGGGCGACCACCTGTGGCTGTACTACGGCAACAGCTTCGGCTACCTCGACGACATCACCCCCGTCCTGATCGGCAACGGCTCCTGGTCCGGCTACGATCTCGCGGCCCCCGGAGACGTGACCAAGAACGGTCGGGTCGACCTGCTCGCGCGTAAGCGCAGCACCGGTGAGCTGTTCACCTACGAGGGCACTGGCGAGAACGGGGAAGGACTCGGCGGAGGCAACCGCAAGCTCACCGCCACCGGCTTCACCCCCACCGCCCGGCCGCTCTTCGCCTCCGGCACGGACGCGGACAACGACGGCGTCGCGGACCTGTGGACCACCACCGACCAGACCGGCGCCGGCCTGTACTTCCATCCCAAGGTCACGGCGACCGGTATCGGTGCGCCGGTCACCGTCGGCACCGGCGGCTGGAACAACTTCCAACGCCTCAGCTAAGCCCTCTCGCCCTCTTGGGTGGGTCCAGGCCGTGCGGCCCGGACCCACCCAAGTCCCGCATCAGCACTCGCACTTGCCTTCGAAGGATCTAGTCCGTGCACCACGACCGCGCCCGTCTCTTCCGCGTCTGCCGCCACACCGCATGCGCCCTCGCGCTCGCCGCGACCCTGACCACCGCGGCGTCCGCCGTCACCACCCCCACCGCTGACGCGAAGAACCTGATGCCCGACGAGACCTCCGCCCAGGCGCAGCAGCGCGGCCCCTACCGCACCGAACTCCCACCGCTGAACGGGCATCCAGGCACCACCCATGAGTCCAAGCAAGCTCCGCCTGAGGCCGACTCCGAGACGGGGATACCGGCCGCAGCGCTGGCGGCCTACCGCGCCGCGGACGAGATCATGGCCACCACCGACCCGAACTGCCACCTGGACTGGGAACTGATCGCTGGCATTGGCCACGTCGAGTCCGGCCACGGCGCCAGCTACGGACTGAAGGACGACGGCACGACCGAGCAGCCGATCCTCGGCCCGCGCCTGGACGGCAGGGAGTTCGCGCTGATCCGAGACACCGACGGCGGACAGTACGACGGCGACCCCGAGTACGACCGGGCAGTTGGGCCGCTGCAGTTCATCCCCTCCACCTGGAAACAGTGGGGCGCCGACGGCGACGCCGACGGTCAGAGGGATCCGGGCAACATCAACGACGCCGCCCTCGCCGCCGGCTTGTACTTGTGCGCCGGCGACCGCGACCTCGCCAAGCCCGACCAGCTGGACGCCGCGATCCTGAGCTACAACAACTCCCGGACGTACGTGAATACCGTGCTCGCCTGGATGCGCCACTACCAGCAGCACACCCCCACACCCACCGGCGAGAAGACGTCCAACGCCCCACGCAGCCCGCGATCTACGCCGCAGGAGCCCAAGCCCAGCGTCCCGCCGCGGACGCCGACACCATCCAAGCCCGACCGCGAGGTACCCGCACCGCCGCCGGTGACCAAGCCCAAGCCGACCCCGGCACCGCCGAAACCAGAGCCCGAGCCGGAGCCGGTCCGCCCCAAGCCAGTCACCGAACTCGAACGCGTCGGCCCCAAGCAGTTGACCGCCCAAGCCAGACACGCATTCGCGGTCCGACCCGAGACCACCGCGCGGCGCAGTGACGGCACACCCGCAGCCGGTATCCAGGTCCGCTACGAAATCACCGGCACCACCGACACCCGCTTCGCAGGCGGTACGCGCGTGGTCACGGTCACCACTGACCGGCGCGGCACCGCGACCGCCCCCGTACTGAACGCCGAGACCAAGACCGGCACCTTCACCATCCGCGCCCACACGATCGCACGCCCCGAGATCGAGACGACGTTCCAGGCGACCGTCACCGCACCGCCGGCCGACCAGCTCACCTACGTCGATGAACTCCCACTCGAAGCCGAGATCGGCGAACTCCTGGCCGGTCCCGTCAAGTTCCGTGCTGCGCACCGCGGCACTCCCCTGGCAGGCGTCACACTCACCGCGACCATCCTGTCCGAACAGGGCGAACCCCTCTCCGAGGGCCCGTACTTCACCGATCCGGCCGGACAGCCGCTGCACACGGTGACGCTCGCCCCCACCAACTCGGAGGGTCTCGCGACACTGCCGGACCTGCTCGCCGGCGAGGTGCCCGGCACATACGTGCTGCGGCTGACCGCACACGGCGGCGCCCGCTTGGATGTGCCATTGACCGTTGACGCCGCCCAGGACGCTGACCGGCCCGAGCAGATGGACCGCTCATGAACAGTATCCGCTCGTCCACGCCCATCCAGCCGTACGCGCCCCGCCCCATGCCCTATCCCGCCGACATGCCCGCCTGCGTCACGGCCGCCCGCCTCGCCCTGTTCGTGGTGGGCGGCCTCCACCTGTGCAGTGGCGCCCTGGTGATGGTCAGCGCCCAAGCCGCCATCCCCCAACACCTGCTGGACGCACTGGGCCTCGACGGCTACTCCGCGGGCGCTCGGTTCGTGCTCGGTCTGCTGGCCCTGCTGCTCGCCACCGCCGTCTTCGCTCTCGCCGGCCGCATGTCGCGCGGACGGCTCGGCACCCACCTGTGCACGTGCATCCTGGGCGCACACATCGCGGTCGTCGGCGTGATCTACATGGCCGCCGGCCAGCTCATGTTCCTGGCCGACGTGGTCCTCGGCGCCGTGGCGGTCATCAGCTGTGCGAAGCCCGGCGCGAAGACGTACTTCCAGCGCCCCCGCTACTGACCGGCCCACCGCGAAGGATCGATCTCGTGCTGCCCCACTGGGTCCAGACCGCTGCCTTCGTCGCCGCCTGCTCACTTGTGGTGTGCGGGGTGACGGTGTGGGCCAACCTGCATCTCGCTCGCCATCGTGCCCGGTTGGAAAATGCGCGGTGGGAGAGTGAGCGGCTGCGGGCCTGTCTCATGCACCTCATCGAAGCAGCGAGCGCCGCCAACCGCTACCTCGCCGCGCTCCACACCATCGACCCCACCGACTTTGGCCAGCGCAAAGAACAGGTGATGGCCGTCCTCGCCGCGGTCAGTAGGGCCGAAGCTGAACTCGCCGCTGCCCACCGTCCGCCCGGCGCGGAGCGCGCGTTCGCGGCCGTGGAGCACGCCCTCGACGTCCTCGGTGAACTGATCACTGCCCCCAAAGCCGTGCTCCCGCCCGCGCCGGATGCCGATCCGGACGCCCGCGAGCAGCCACTCAGCCCCGTCATGAGCTCGTTCGCTGATGCCTATCGCACCCACGCCTGGGCGATCTGGGACGACGGCGAGCCCGTCCGGAAAGGCATTGCCGCCGCCGCGCGCCTTGCACGCCGTCCCCTCGACACCCTCGCCACCAGGCACCCACGTAGCGCCGCGTCCTCTGCCTCGACCGCGCATGACACGTAGCCGCCGCGCAGCTATGCCGCATTCCCTCGAGAGCAGGTCTATGTGAAGGCCCGTGTGGGCAACAGTCAACCAATGGTGTCCCGCGATATCCGTGCGGCAGCAACATCCGCCACCACCGTGTCCGATACTAGAATTTCGCCCTACTCTGTCTTGTTGAGGTAGTGATCTCGGTGACAGCGGACCACGCCATGAACCACCCGCACCGTGCGACCGCTCCGCACGCGCTCACCCCGCAGCGGCCGGTCCGGGAGTCTGGCGGCCTGCTCGCCGCGTCGCGACTGCAGGCAGCGAGCGGCGAGGATCCTCCCCGCTACCAGTTGATCGCCGAAGACCTCCTGGCGCACCTCACCGCGCCCCTGCCAGCCCGGGCGGTGCCCGCGGTAAGCGAGATCGCCCGCCGCTATCGCATCCCCTATGCCACGGCACAGTTCGTGCGCCGCGCGGTCCTCACGCGACTACGCCCGGCCGCCGACTGCGCCACCAGCGGCACCGCCGCAGCCTCCCGCCACGCGTGGCAGCGCGTCGCCGACGACTTGTCCCATCGCATCCGCACCGGGCAGCTCACCGGCACGTTGCCAACCCGGCCTGAACTCGCGGCCCAGTACCAGGTCAGCGTCGACACCGTCAGCAAAGCCGCCCACGCCCTCACCGACGCTGGCCTGCTCGCTCCCGCCAGCGCACGCGGCACCCGTGTGCTGCCCCAGCCCGTTCACACCGCACAGCGGAAGGACACGCCACGGTGAACCCCGGTCCTCGTACATATCTCCGGATTGCCGGCGCGTCGGCCGGTCCTACGGATTCACGCGAACCCTGCTCACTGAAGCGGGAATCGTCCTTAGCCCCCGTGGCATCTGTCCCCCAGCCACCGTGAGAACCGACACCACAGGGATAGCACGATGAAGCGTCCGCGCCCGGCAGGTTCGGGCGGGTCCATGCCGCTTAAAGACCACGGCGAGCTCTGCGTCACCAAGCCGCCCGGCGAGAGGGAAGAGGCCGCCGCGCGCCGCCAAGTCGCCGCGCACGCCCGTACACCAGACGATTGCCGGATGCTCCTGGCCGTTCTCGGCCTCGACACCGCTCGCTAGGGCTCGGGCTGTGACCGGTCCGCGCTTGTGGCCGCCCAACGGATCGGGGCCACACGTGATCACGGCACCGCCAGTCGTGTGGGAAGGGGAGGGCGTGGCATCGGGAAATCCTCGGATCGTTGAGGTGGGTTCGGGTCACACCGGCGGGATCGGCCCCGCCGCGAGTACCGCGGGTCCGGCTTTTGCGGCGAGGCCGGTGTGGTCGCATACGTGCGGCTTGGACGATCTCCTCGTCCCCTATGGCATCGGTGAGGACGCGGTCGCGGGCCTGGAGCTGGGCGAGGGATGGCCGCAGAGATGGAGTGCGTCCTGGCGAACCCCGGGTGCCGATCTCGTGTGTTCCATCAGCGAGTTGGCGCACGTGCCGGTGCAGGTGACGCGACCCGCACGTCGGTTCACGTGGCGCCAGAATCAGCGCCACCGGCCCGGGCTGAAGTTCGTGCAGGCGACGGCGCGGATGCACGGATTCGAGAGCTTGGAGGAGCGGCGGCTGCTGCTCGCCGTGGATTTCACGATGGCCGGCCAGCTGCAGGCTGTGCTCTCCCAGCCGGTGCGGCTGCGGTTCTTCAACCAGCGGGGGCAGCGGCTGGAGCACACCCCGGACTTCCTTGTCCTGGACGCGTCCAGGGTCGGCTGGCTCGTGGATGTGCGCCCTGCGGCCCTGATCGAGGGAGACGACCGTCTGCGATTCGCTGCGGCCTCATACGCTTCCGCGGCCGCCGGGTGGCGGTACACGGTGGTCACACGTTGGCGCAGCGAGGTCATGACCGGCCTGGACCTGCTGTCCGCGCGCCGCCGGCCGATGGCGGATCCGCTGGGCCTGATGGAGCCGTTGCGGGCCCAGCTCGAAGAGCGCCCGCGGCAGTTGGGCGAGCTCGTCGATGCGAGCAGAGTCCCGGCTATGGCCCGCTCTTTGCTGCTGCATGACCTGTGGCTGCGTCGCCTGGCTGTTGACCTGGCCCGTCCGCTGGGCGACGCGTCGTGGATCTATCCCGTCGGCAGTGTTCTCGGGGCGGGGGCATGACCGCTGATTCCAGTTCCCCGGATCGGGGCGCCGAGGAGCACGGTTCGCCCGCCGCTGAGTCTGCAGGCCACGGAAGTCGGCAGGCGGCGAGAGAGTCCGATCTCAAGGAGAAGGACTTCGAGCGGGCGCAGATTCGGCTGGCGCATCTGCTGGAGGTGGAGACCGGCTACCGCTCCGGCAGTCCCTTTTGGGCGGCGCCTGGGGAGCCGCGCCCCGCCTACGATCCGGATGCCACGACGCTGACCGAGCGGCGCCTCGCGAAGGTCGCCGAATTGAACGCCTTGGCACCGCAGGACGCGAAGACCCTGGGGTTGGGCGCGATCAGCTTTCGGACACTGGAGCGGATGGCGGCCGCGCACCGGGCCGAGGGGTTGCTCGGATTGGCGGACGGGCGCTGGACGCGGCGGCGCTCCGGGCACCGGTCGATCACCGAGCCGGTCGCGGAGGCGCTCAAGGCGGTGCATGCGGAGTCGTTACACCGCTCGAAGCTGTCGATGCGTACCAGGGAGCGGATGATCCACCAGTACGTGCGGGAGAAGTACGGCCCGGACGTGAAGATCCCGCACTACACCACGCTGGCTGGGGTGTGGAGGGAGTGGTTCGGCTCCAACGCGCCGCGGCAGAAGTATCTGCGCTCGGCAGCCGCGGTGGACACCGGGTGGGGGCGCGTGGCGATCTCCCGTCCCGGGCAGGTGGTGCTCCTGGACACGACGCCGCTGTCGGTGAAGGTCCTCGACGATGTGTTCGGCGAGCCGATCAGCGTGGATCTCACCCTGGCCCTGGACGCCTACACGCACAGCCTGGTCGCGTTCCGGCTGACCCCGGTGGCGGACGCGTCGATCGAGGTGGCGATGCTGCTGCGCGACGTGCTGTGTCCGTTGCCGATGCGCCGCGACTGGGGCGAGGAGATGGCCTGGCACTACCCAGGCGTTCCGCAGGCCCTTGTCACCGAGCTTGCCGGGCATCCGGTGGCGGCCCGGCCGTTCTTCGCTCCAGAGACGATCACCAGTGATCACGGCAGCGTCTACAAGAACCACCACCTCATCCAGGTCTCCCGAAGGCTCGGGGTGGATGTGCTGCCGGCGCGGGTGATGCGCCCGCAGGACAAAGCCGCCTGCGAGCGCGCCTTCGCCGGAATCCAGTCGCTGCTGCTGGAGTTACTGCTCGGCTACCAAGGCATCGACACCGCCGATCGCGGCGCCGACCCGGAAGGCGATGCGACGTGGACGCTGTCGGAAATGGAGCATCTCCTCGCCACGTGGATCGTGCGGGTGTGGCAAAACCGTGCCCTCGACCAGTACGCGCCCGCCTGGGACCCAGGCGGCACGCACAGCCCGAACACGCTGTTCGCCACCGCTGCGGCCCGCGAGGGTATCAGTCTGCAGGTCCCCGAGCCCGAGCTGTACTTCGAGCTGCTGCCCGTGAGCTACGTGAAGATCCACGGGCGGCGCGGGGTGAAAATCGGCGGCCTCTGGTACGGGCGGGACGCCGCCGTACTCGATCCGTATCGTTCGCGGCTGTCCGCACGCGGCGGCATGCACCAGGGGAAGTGGGCAATCAGCCGGGATCCGCGCGATGCGCGGCAGGTGTACTTCGAAGACCCCGCCACCGGCGATTGGCACACCCTGGCCTGGAACGGGCTACCGCCCGGCCAGGACATCCCGGCCTTCGGCGACGCCCGCGTGAAGGCGGTGCTGCAGGAAGCGGCACGCGCCGGGCTGAAACCCAAAGACGACACCGAACTGCTGCCGGTCCTGCTGGACTTGATCGCCCGCCACACCCCCGTGGAGGTGTGGCCGACCCAGCTCAGCAAGAAGCAGCGGGTCGAGAGGGCCCGCGAACTGGCCCGCGCCCGCGCCGCCGCAACCGATCGGCCTGCACAGCCCGTTCCGTCGCAGAGCACTCCGGTCCCGCAGGGGCCGGCGCCGGTGCTGCGCCCGGTGGAGATTGTTGAGCAGACCCGCAGCGCGCTGGCGGCGCAGCGCCGGCAGCGGCGCGAGCAAGCCCTGTCCGACCGGCCGAAGCCGGCCCCGCTGCTCGCCGACACCGTCCGCGCGCAAAACCTCTTTCTTCTGCCCGCGCAGGACAGCCATCCCAACAACGCGGATGCCGAAGATGAGGACGAGGGCGGGGAGCTGGCGTGAGTTCGGTGATGTTCGGCGACCTGGCCGACGGGGAGAACGGCTGGCACGGGTGGTCAGGGATGCCGGCGCAGCGGGACACCGTCGAAGGGTGGGACCTGTGGCGGCGCACACGGCACCAGTTCGTGCCCGCGCCCCGGTTGGAGCCGGCCCGGTGGCGGGGGATGCCCGCGCGGGAGAAGTCCCTCTACGACCTGCATCGGACCGCCACGCACGCCAACCTTCCGCTGCTGCACACACCGATGAGCCGACAGGTCGCCCGGGCATTGACGGCGAGGATGCGGGCGAACGCGTTCAAGTCGAAGCCGTCCACCCGGCCGGGGGTGATGGTCACGGGCGGCGGCTACCAGGGCAAGACGGAGACAGTGTGTGAGATCGCCGCGGCGTTCGAAGATTCCTGGCGCGAGTTGAACCAGGGCCTCAATCCGAACGACGTGCCCGGCGGCCATGATCTGTACGTGCCGGTCGCCTATGTGCAGACCCCGGTCACGGCGAAGCCGAAGTCGACGTGCAAGGCCATCTTGAACTTCTTCGGCGCTCCGACGAAGAACATGGACCTGCCCGACCTCGTCCACCAGGTCGCCGCCTCGCTGCACGATCACGGCACCCGCGTACTGATCCTGGACGACATCACGAGGCTGCGCATGCATCGGGCCGACGACCAGGACACGCTGGACCTGATCAGGGCGTTCATGAGCATGCACGTCACTCTCATCCTCGTCGGCGTCAACATTCCCGCCTCCGGACTCCTGCGCGAGGGCCGCACCGACCCGCGCACCGGCCGCATCGTGATGTCCTCGCGCAGCTCCGTCGTCCACGGGCTTGAGCCCACCCAGACCGAGCGGCGCTTCGACCTCGTCGAACTCGGCCGCTTCTGCTACGACACCGCAGCCCAGATCCAGGCATGGGTCGAGCACCTGGCCGGTGTGGAGGAGCAACTGCGGCTCATGAACGCACAGGCGGGGATGCTCACCGAGCACGGCATGCCGGAATACCTCTTCGAACGCACCCAGGGCGTGGTCGGGCTCCTCGAGCGGCTCATCGAAGACGGCTGCCAGGAAGCCATGGCCACCGGCACCGAGCAGCTCACCGAGGACCTCCTCGACGACATCATGCTCGACCTGTCCGGCGCGATCGGCCGCGACCCGGAAGCCGGCGAAATCCCCGCCGTGCCCAGCCCACCCGCGAAACGCAAGAAGCGGACACCAGCGAAGCCTTCGACGGCCAAGAAGTCCCGGCGCAATACCGTCTTCGACGACCACGGGCCCGGTGGCCCCGACCTCAAGCAGGGGGCCTGAGCCCTCGTGTCCTCGACGCTTCGCGCGTTGCCGCGCAGTATCACCCCGGTTGCGGGGGAGACGCTGGCGAGCGTCTTGATGCGCCTGTCGTACCGGCTGCGGACCACGCCCCTGGTGCTCGCCGACCGCGCCGGGCTGCGCTCGAGCCCCACCGCACCGGCCGCTCGCCTGGCCACCTACCAAGGCGTACGGCTGGACGAGAAGGCCGCCCAGGCACTCGCCCATGTCCTAAGGCTCGATCCCGAGGCCGTCCACCGGCTCACCCTGGCCGGGCAGGCCCCCGGCTACCCGCAACTGCACTCGCCTTACCTCGGGTTCCCCCGCGACCACCACATTCAACTGGTCCACGATGAATGGATCTTCACGCGGTTCAGCCGCTACTGCCCCCAGTGCCTCGCCGAGGCCGCCGACACGGAAGCACCCAGCCCCTGGCAAGGACTGTGGAAACTTCCGATCACCTTCATCTGCCCCACCCACCAGCGATATCTGCGATGGCGTTGCCCGACGTGCGACAGCCCGGCGCTGTCCACCGGCTTCAAGACCACCGGAGCCTGGCGGCCTCCGCAGCTGATCCCCTCACCCCGCACCCGCCTCCACCCCGCCCAATGCCGCAGCCGCCCGGCCGACTTGACCAATCCCCGCGGTAACGCCCCGTGGGCATGTGGCGCCCGGCTCGACCACGCGTTCCCTGGACCTGCGGCAGATCCGCGCCTGCTCGCCGTACAAGAACGCTTCCACCACCTCGCCACCACCCCGGGCGTCACAACCGTCAGCATTGGCCAAACGGCCACCGCCAGCCAGTACTTCACCGACCTGCGTACCGTGGTCACGCTGATCACCAGCACCTGGCCCACCGCCACCTACCTCCCCGTCCCTGACGGCCCCGCGGCACTCATGGCCCCACTGGAGCACGCGATGGCCACCGCCCCGACGCACCACACGACAGGACAGGTCAAACTGGGCGACCTCACCTCACCGCTCACGGACCCGCAAGCCGGTGCTGCGCTCCTCACCGTGGCCCATCAAATCCTCACCGCACCCGACGCCGCAGGCCGCCTGCGCACCCTGCTCGACGCCCGCGTGCCGATCCGACACGCCCGCGAAGGACTGCTGCGCCTCCTCGACCACGGCTCACCCGCACTGCGCGCCGCCTCCGACAGCCACCGCGCCGAGCTGACAAGACGCCGATACCGGACGCCCGCCTTCACGCCCCCGACCCACCACCGCGGACAGCTCGATGCGCGCCGCATCCCCCAGTGCCTCCCCGACGCTCACCTCGCCCACCTCGCCCACCTCGAAACCCGGCCAGCACCCCCCGCAGCGGTACGCCGTGCCGCAGCGATCCACCTCGTACAGATGGCCCTGCCCATCGGACACCGCGAAGCCCGCGCCTACCTCGGCCTGCGCCCCTCCAGCGCCCGCTTCAGCATGACCCTGTCCTGGCTCCAGTCCGGCGACAACGCCATGCGTTACCGCACGGCCCTCAGCGAGATCGCCGAAAAGATCATGGCCGACCCGGCCCCCATCGACTACCACCACCGGCGCGCAGCCCTACACCACTGGCACATCCCACCAGAGGACTGGGACGCCCTCATCCAACAGATCTCCCGCCGGCAGAACCCAGCCTCTCTGCGCTCCACCACCTGGACTCCAGCCCGCCACACCGGAGCATCCGCCACCGTCTGGGCGCACATCACCCACGGCGAGACCCGCTACGCACCGCAGCTCGCCCAGGGCGAACGCACTCACCACGATCGCGCCGTCATCGAAGCGATCAACCTCAAACGGCCGCGTGAACGGCTTCACGCCCTCCTGCGCGAACACCTCCGCGACTACGCCACCGCCCTCGCCACCCGCATCGACCGGAACACGCCCCACGGCCCACACTGACGCGCCCTTCCGTACGCACACGCGCCGCCATGTAAAACGCTCACCCGCCAACTAAAAGACGAAGTCACACCTGTCGCATCGTTCGTACCTGGGGGCTCAACGCGCTATCGTTTTCGAACAGACATTCGAACATCTGATCGGGGGACGGGGATCAGCCGGGCGAAAGGGGAGGAGAAGGGAGACCGTCGACCATGGCGGGTGTTACACACCTGCATGCGGCCTCCGGCTTCTCCGCCCGCTACGGCGCCTCTCACCCCGAGGCCTTGGTCCGCCGCGCCACGGAGCTCGACATGGGCACGCTCACGCTGACCGACAGGGACACCGTCGCCGGCGCGGTGCGCTTCGCGAAGGCCTGCGCCAAGTACGGCGTACGTCCCGTCTTCGGTGTCGAGCTCGCGGTGGCCGCACACGCTCCGGAGGAGGTCGCGAAGCGCCGTACGCCGGTCCGCGGCGGAGCTCACGTGGCGGAGCCGCCGCTGCGCATCACGCTGCTCGCCAAGAACATGCCGGGCTGGGCGCGGCGCCTTGACGCCGACGGCCTCGCCCAGGCCGTACGGGAGCAAGCGGCCCGTGCCGCATCCCGTTGGTCTGGTGCCTATCTCGGTTGATCTCGTCCGGTCCGCTTGAGGAGGACCAGATCAAGAGGGGCCGGCGGCCGTTCGGGCGATTCGCTGTGTGAAAACAGTGACACGGGCGCGGCTTGATCGTTTCTGTGGCGGTGTCCGGCGTACCGGGTCCGGCACCGGGCCCTTTCGTCCTCGGCGCGGATTGCGCAGGGTGGGCGAAGGCCCCTGGATCCGGATCGTGCGACACGCCCCCGCGCTGGGGCGCGGGGAGTTTCAACGATGTGTGGGCTGGTCGGCTATGCCGGTTTCGCGGGACAGGTGCCAAGGGGCACCGAGGACACATCCCTCAAGGAGATGACCGAGACCCTGGCGTGCCGGGGACCGGTCGCCTTCGTTACGACAGGCCCGCTGGTCCTGGAGAGCGACACCGTGGACGACTGGCGGTCCGGGCCCTTCACCCTCACATCACGGCAGTCCCTGAGCCTGGCTCTGCCTCAGGTTCCCGGGGCGGCCGTTGCCTCCCTCGAGCCGTTCGCCGCGGATCTCACGCTGGAGTCCCGGCTCGGAGGCACAGGACAGTAGCGCTCCGCTGGTTGGGGTCGCGGGCCGTTCGGAGAAGATCGACACGTGCTTGACCGACTGGGCACGGCAGCGTCGGCGCACGGCAGTTCACCGGGAAGCTCCACACCACTACGCGGGATCACCACCTGGCTGCGGCGGCGTCTCAGCAGTTCAGCGCATTCCGTCGGCGGACCCGTGGATGGCTGAACCGACCCGCCCACTCGTACCGGATCGTCCACCACCTGGCGCCGGCCGCCCTGCCCGGCCGCGGGGAACTCCACCGCGACGACTGTCCCCGACAGCCCGGACCCGCCGGCGAGAGCACCGGATTCGGGCCCGACGCCGCAAGGGACGCACTCGAAGACACCCATAGCCCCATCACGCCGTGCGGCCTCTGCCAACCGGAGGTGGTCCTGCTCGACCGAGCCCCCGCGACGTACCGAATCCAGAGGCTCCGCAAGAGCGACAACCGCGAGCAGCGCTACTACCTGCACACCAGCACCTACCTCGTCACCGATGGCGAAAAGATCGACGCAGCCGCGGCCACGTCAGCACTGAGCCGAGACGACGTCGACGCCTGCGACGGCTGCCACCCCGACAACGAACTGACCGGCACCTGACCACGATCACCACCACGACGCCGGTAGGGTCGGCGCCAACCTGTGCCGGAATGGAGCGCGTAGGCGAGGCCCGGCGCCCCCGAGATTCGCTCTGGGGTGGAATACCGCCGGGCCGCTACGCCCCCGCCCACGAAGGCCAGCGCCTCCTACGTACAGGCGCCCGCACCTTCAGTCCCCTGGAAGGATGCCGTCATCCTTGCGCGTGCAGGTGAAGGTGGTGTTGGAGAACAAGGTCCCGTGCGAAAGGGAAGGTCCACTTGCCCATAAGCGTCTCACCTTCCGGATTCGTGACTGGGATGCAGGTGTGGTACCCCTCGTAGTTCGTAACCACCCCACCGCCACCCATCCAAGCCATACACACTCGCAAACACACACTGCTATACAGCACCCCCACCGCTGCGCCCGAATCCTTCGGATTCCTCGAATACAATGCTCTCATTTGGCACTGAAAGGGCAATAAAATCAGGCGAGTTGAGGTAGGATGACGCATATCCGAATGCGATACAAAGGGAGGTTGATGAAATGCCGGACAGGACACACGAGTTCGGAAAGTATGGTGCACGCGGCGTCAAAGGCAGCGATGCCGTCGCCCGCCAGCTCGACGAGCTTGCCGGCTTCATCGCCACCCCGATCACCCAACGCCGCGGCCTGAAGGCCCGGTTGAATTATCTGACGCGGACCCCGCACGCTCTCCAGGCGGCCCATGCGGCCGGCCTGACCCTCACCGACCGCACCCTGAAAGCCTGGCAGACCGGACGCCGCCGGCCCTCCAAAGCAAACCTCGAAAAGATCGAGACTGCCTACCGCACCGTGCGCCGCCACAACGTGGCCCGCTACCTCCTCCAGCGCCTCAACAGCCGAGGCGGCACCCGCGTCGAGATCCACCCGCTCAACCAGTCCCAGGTCGACCGCCGCTTCCAACGCGTCCTGGAATACCGCACCCTGAACATCCGTCAGTGGGACACCATCATCCGAGCCTGGGCCGCCGGCGACACCAGCGCCCTGGACGAAGCCTGGATCGACTCGATCGTGGACCTCGGCTCCCAGTGGGGACAATACGAATACGTATCAGCCGTCGGGTTCGCAGCATAAAAAACCGATCAATTTGTCAAATACTGCAGCATTCAAAATAATTGACGGATCCTCACAAACCGGGGGAGACCCCGCCCCCTCGCTGCGTTTTGTGGTATCTGCGGAGCAGGTACCACCCGGAATTCGCGGAGCGAATTCCGCAGGCCGAATCGCGGAGCGATTCGAGCCACGGCCCGAAGGGCCGTCAATTCCCTTGCGGAGCAAGGGAA
>NZ_JACTVJ010000003.1 GCF_014493765.1 Streptomyces polyasparticus | reverse complement strand
GCGTTCGTCCTGAGCCAGGATCAAACTCTCCGTGAATGTTTACCCGTAATCGGGTCACCATCCGCGTTGAGCGGAACCAGGAGCGGAATAAGCTCCCAGTTCTCAGCGTCCTCGCTGATGTGCCATCCGTAGATGGACTTTTTCAAAGGAACCGCGTCCGACCATGATGGTCGAGACGGGGTTGTCAATCTGGCGTTGACTTTTGGCACGCTGTTGAGTTCTCAAGGAACGGACGCTTCCTTTGTACTCACCCTCTCGGGCTTTCCTCCGGGCTTCCCTTCGGTCTTGCTTTTCCGACTCTATCAGACTCTTTCGAGTCGATTTCCTCGGTGCCTTTCGGGGTTTCCGCTTTTCGGCGGTTTCCCTTTCCGGCGAGTCCGACTTTATCAGAGATTCTGAGTCGGAATTTCCACCCGCTCCGGGCCTGTCCGTACGCACGAGTGCGCCGGGTTCCCGGTCTGGCGGAGCCGTAAACGTACTGGAGCGGGCCGCCTCGATGCAAATCGAGACGGCCCGCTCCGAGTCGGACGACGTTTGCCCAGGTCAGAGGCGTCAGACCTCGACCACGACGGGCAGGATCATCGGGCGTCGGCGGTAGTTGTCCGAGACCCACTTGCCCAGCGTGCGGCGGATGAGCTGCTGCAGCTGGTGGGGTTCGACGACACCGTCCTGCGCCGACTTCTCCAGTACTTCGTTGATCTTCGGAATGACGGCGCTGAACGCCGAGTCCTCGATACCGGAGCCGCGGGCCTGGATGTGCGGGCCGCCGGTGATCTTTCCGGAGGAGGAGTCGACCACCACGAAGACCGAGATGATGCCCTCGTCCCCGAGGATGCGCCGGTCCTTGAGCGAGGTCTCGGTGACGTCGCCGACCGAGAGGCCGTCCACGTACACGTATCCGGCCTGGACCTTGCCGACGATCTTGGCCTTGCCCTCGACGAGGTCGACGACCACGCCGTCCTCGGCGATGACGATCCGATCCTGCGGGACGCCGGTCATGGCGCCGAGTTCGGCGTTGGCGCGCAGATGGCGCCATTCGCCGTGCACCGGCATCAGGTTGCGGGGCCTGCAGATGTTGTAGAAGTACAGGAGCTCGCCGGCCGAGGCGTGGCCCGAGACGTGCACCTTGGCGTTGCCCTTGTGGACGACGTTGGCGCCCCAACGGGTCAGGCCGTTGATCACGCGGTAGACCGCGTTCTCGTTGCCCGGGATCAGGGACGACGCCAGGATCACGGTGTCGCCCTGGACGATCCGGATCTGGTGGTCGCGGTTGGCCATCCGGGACAGGGCCGCCATCGGTTCGCCCTGGGAGCCGGTGCAGACGAGGACGACCTCGTGGTCCGGCAGATCGTCGAGCGTCTTGACGTCCACGACGAGTCCGGCGGGCACGCGCAGATAGCCCAGGTCACGGGCGATGCCCATGTTGCGGACCATCGAGCGGCCGACGAAGGCGACCTTGCGGCCGTATTCGTGCGCGGCGTCGAGGACCTGCTGGATGCGATGCACATGGCTCGCGAAGCTCGCCACGATGATGCGCTTCTGCGCTCCGGCGAAGACGGACCGTACGACATTGGAGATGTCGCGCTCCGGCGGGACGAAGCCCGGGACCTCGGCGTTCGTCGAGTCCGAGAGGAGGAGGTCGATGCCCTCCTCGCTCAGACGCGCGAAGGCGTGCAGGTCGGTGAGCCGGCCGTCGAGCGGCAGCTGGTCCATCTTGAAGTCACCGGTGTGCACGACCATGCCCGCGGGGGTGCGGATGGCGACGGCCAGCGCGTCCGGGATGGAGTGGTTGACCGCCACGAACTCGCAGTCGAAGGGGCCGATCCGCTCGCGGTGGCCCTCCTTGACCTCGAGGGTGTACGGGCGGATGCGGTGCTCCTGGAGCTTCGCCTCGATCAGCGCGAGGGTGAGCTTGGAACCGATCAGCGGGATGTCCGCCTTCTCGCGCAGGAGATAGGGGACGGCGCCGATGTGGTCCTCGTGCCCGTGCGTGAGCACGATGCCCTCGATGTCGTCGAGGCGGTCCCTGATGCTGCTGAAGTCCGGCAGGATCAGGTCGATTCCGGGCTGCTCCTCCTCGGGGAAGAGGACACCGCAGTCGACGATGAGCAGGCGGCCGTTGAACTCGAAGACCGTCATGTTGCGGCCGATTTCGCCCAGGCCGCCGAGGGGGGTGACGCGGAGGCCACCTTCGGGAAGCTTCGGCGGGGAGCCGAGCTCGGGATGCGGATGACTCAAAAGACTCTCCTACCCATGCGCGCCACGTCCTTCGTGAAGGCACGTGGCGCGCATGACGTTCGTGCGATGCAGTTGTCGCGTTCAGATGGTTCGTATGGGTCGTGCGTATTCAGTTGTGAAGTCTGTGGTCAGCCGAGGCTGTACTCAGAGGTGTACCCCGCCGGCGGCGAGATCGATCTTGAGCTGCTCGGTCTCCTGGGCGGAGAGCTCCACGAGCGGCAGGCGCAGCGGTCCGGCGGGCAGGCCCTGGAGGGCGAGCGCGGCCTTCGTGGTGATGACGCCCTGCGTGCGGAACATGCCCGTGAAGACGGGCAGCAGCTTCTGATGGATCTCGGTGGCCTTGCGGACATCACCGGAGTTGTAGGCCTCGAGCATCGCGCGCAGCTCGGGGGTGACGACATGGCTGACGACCGAGACGAAGCCGATGGCGCCGACCGAGAGCAGCGGGAGGTTGAGCATGTCGTCGCCGGAGTACCAGGCGAGGCCGGAGCGGGTGATGGCCCAGCTGGCGCGGCCGAGGTCGCCCTTGGCGTCCTTGTTGGCGACGATCCGCGGGTGCTCGGCGAGGCGCACGATCGTCTCGGTGGAGATCGGGACGCCGCTTCGGCCGGGGATGTCGTAGAGCATCACCGGCAGCTCGGTGCTGTCGGCGATCGCCTTGAAGTGCCGGTAGAGGCCTTCCTGCGGCGGCTTGTTGTAGTACGGCGTGACCGTCAACAGGCCGTGCGCGCCTGCCTTTTCGGCGGCCCGGGCCAGCTCGATGCTGTGGTGGGTGTCATTGGTGCCGACGCCGGCCACGATGTGGGCGCGGTCGCCGACCGCCTCGAGTACGGCTCGTACGAGATCGGCTTTCTCCGCGTCGCTGGTGGTCGGGGACTCGCCGGTGGTGCCGTTGATGATCAGGCCGTCGTTGCCTGCATCCACCAGATGGGCGGCCAGTCGCTGAGCGCCGTCCAGGTCGAGAGCGCCATCCGCCGTCAGGGGCGTGACCATGGCGGTGAGGACCCGCCCAAAGGGGGTCTGCGGAGTCGAGATCGGAGCCATGGGTAACACGCTACTCGCTGCTCAGTGCGTGGTCGCCCCTCGGGGGAGGCGCCGGGCGTGACGGGGCGTGACAAAAGGAGCCCGGCACTGCCTGCTCGGGGGTTCAAGCAGTGCCGGGTCCGTTTGATCAGGCTAGATGAACTTCTCGAAATGCCGCAATACGGACACTTCGCAAGGAGGTTCGGGACGGCGGCCCTGAAGGTGCTCACTCACCGTCACGGAGGGACGTGACCGTACTTGGTGAACGCGGCATGGCGCGTGGCGCACTTCGGCCGCGGTGCCGGTTCAGCGGTCGGCGGCCTCGGAGTGCTGCGTCTGCGCCGGGGAGCTGTCCGGGGACAGGGCGGGCATCCCGAACAGCAGGGCGCCCACCAGACCGGTGACGACGGTGAGGCCCACGAGGGCACGGCCGACCAGTTGGCCGGCAGTGGGGCGCTCCTTGGGAGGCGGGGTCACATTGCTGCGGTACTTGTCGGCTTCGGCGATGAAGGCGAACGGAACGGGCTCTCGCCGACGGAACATGGTGGGCGCATCTCCTTGCTCACTCGTGACTGCTGGGTGTCTCGTACCCATACAGACGCGCGTAACCGCACAAAGGTGCCCTGAAAACGGAAATTTCAGCGAAGAACACGGGACCCACACATACCGGTCCTAGCCTGAACGGCGCGGCACGGACCCCCTCGGACCCCCGGGACTGGTCGCCCGTGGAATGCCTGGGTAGCCTCACCGAGCAAACCTTCGAGCGGGCTTGAGTGAGGATTACGTCGTGCCCCTAGCCTTCCTTACGGCCGACCGCGCATTCGACCAGGCGGACGACGTCGCGCTGCCATTCGATGACCGCGACCAGTGGCGCCGTCCCTACCGGCCGGGTCCCTGGCGGGTCGGTGCCGCGGCGCTGCTGCTGCTCCTGGCCTCGTACATGCTGCTCGCCGCCATGATCATCGCCCTCGCCGACGCGCCCTCCGCGGGTGCCGCCTGCGGTATCGGCGCGCTCCTGGTGATCGTGGCCTCGCTGCGGCTGCTGCGGGTCGGCACCTGGGTGAGCGCGCGGGGCGTGCGCCGGGTCGGCTTCTTCGCGACCAGGACCGTGCCGTGGGACCAGGTGGCCTCCGTACGGACCACGCAGCAGCCGGTGCGCTGGCTCGGCCTTCCGCGCACCGTGCAGGGGCAGGCGGTCCTCCTCGTACCGGGCCAGGGCAAGCCCCTCACGGACCCGCTGATGACCTCGCACAACGGGGACTTCCTCGGCCGGCCCGAGGCCTTCGAGCGGGCCGCTGACACCGTCGAGGCCTGGGCCTACGAGTACCGGCAGGCGCGCTGATCGTCCGTACGCGAAAGAGACTCCGTACGCGGAAGAACCCCGCCCGGCTTCGAGTGAAGCCGGGCGGGGTTCTTTTCGTACGGCCGGCGGCTCAGGCCGGCGTGCGCTCGTGCAGGGCGATCGCCCGCTGCATCGCCTTACGGGCGCGAGGGGTGTCCCGCGCGTCGTGGTAGGCGACCGCGAGGCGGAACCAGCAGCGCCAGTCGTGCGGCGCGTCCTCCGTCTCGGCGCGGCGGCGGGCGAAGACCTCGTCGGCCGAGTCGCGGTCGATACGGCCGCTGGGCAGCCGCTTCAGCTCGTCCACCGGCAGGCCGCCCTCGGCCTCCAGCTCCGCTGCCAACTTCCCCGCCTTGCGAGCGAATTGAGTCGTTTTCCAGAGGAACCACAGACCGATGAGGGGCAGGATGAGCACCGCGACACCGAAGGTGACGGTGAGCACGGTGCCCTGCTCTATGAGCAGCACACCGCGGCTGCCGACCAGGACGAAGTACGCGACCAGGGCGGCGGCCAGGGCGAAATAGGTGACCTTTGCGCGCATCGGCTCGTCAGTTGCCCAGGTCCAGGAAGTTCTCCAGGCCGAAGGTGAGGCCCGGAGTGTCCACCACGCGGCGCACGCCGAGCAGGATGCCCGGCATGAACGACTTGTGGTGCAGCGAGTCATGACGGATCGTCAGCGTCTCGCCCTCGCCGCCGAGCAGCACCTCCTGGTGTGCGAGCAGACCTCGCAGCCGTACGGAGTGCACCGGCACACCGTCGACGTCCGCGCCGCGGGCGCCGTCGAGGGCCGTGGAAGTGGCGTCGGGCTGCGGGGCGCAGCCTGCCTTCTCCCGGGCCGCCGCGATCAGCTGGGCGGTGCGGTGGGCCGTGCCCGAGGGGGCGTCGGCCTTGTTGGGGTGGTGCAGCTCGATGACCTCGACGGACTCGAAGAACCGGGCTGCCTGCTGGGCGAACTGCATGGTGAGGACCGCGCCGATGGAGAAGTTCGGCGCGATCAGGATGCCGGTCGCCGGGGACTTCGCCAGCCAGTCCTGGACCTGGGCGATGCGCTCGTCGGTCCAGCCCGTGGTGCCGACGACGGCGTGGATGCCGTGCGTCGTCGTGTAGGCGAGGTTGTCCAGGACCGCGTCGGGGTGCGTCAGGTCGATGGCGACCTGGGCGTCCGTCTCGGTCAGCGTCTCGATCTTGTCGTCGCGGTCGAGTGCCGCGACGAGCACCATGTCCTCGGCGGCCTCGACGGCGCGAACGGCCTCGGAGCCGATACGGCCCTTCGCGCCGAGGACCGCCACACGCAGCTTGCTCATCTACTTGATTCCTTACGGGAGTTGGGCGACGTCAGCGGTGAGGTCAGGCGACCGCTTCGCTCAGCCGGGCCGCCTGGCGGGTCTTCAGCGGGCCGATCACCGACAGCGAGGGCCGCTGCCCCAGGATGTCGCGGGCCACGTCCCGTACCTCGTCGGGGGTGACCGCCGATATCCGGGCGAGCATGTCGTCCACCGACATGTGCTCGCCCCAGCAGAGCTCACTCTTGCCGATCCGGTTCATGAGCGCACCGGTGTCCTCGAGACCGAGGACGGTGGAGCCCGAGAGCTGGCCGATCGCGCGGGTGATCTCCTCGTCGGTCAGACCGTGCGCGGCGACCTGGTCGAGCTCGTCGCGGCAGATCTTCAGGACGTCGTGGACCTGCGAGGGACGGCAGCCCGCGTACACGCCGAACAGACCGCAGTCCGCGAAGCCCGAGGTGTACGAGTAGACCGTGTACGCCAGGCCGCGCTTCTCCCGTACCTCCTGGAAGAGGCGGGAGGACATGCCGCCGCCGAGTGCGGTGTTGAGCACGCTGAGCGCCCAGCGCCGGTCGTCGGTACGGGCCAGACCGGGCATGCCGAGAACGACATGGGCCTGCTCGGTGGAGCGCTCGATCAGCTCGACCTTGCCGGACGCGCGCAGGATGCGCCGTCCTTCGCGCGGAGCGATCGGGGTGGCGTCGGTCGCCTTGAGCGCGCCGGCCTTCTCGAAGGCGGCGCGGACCTGGCGTACGACCTTGGCGTGATCCACGTTTCCGGCCGCGGCGACCACCAGGTGGCGCGGGTCGTAGTGCTTCTTGTAGAAGCGGCGGATCCGGCTCGCGTCCAGGGCGTTGACCGTGTCGACCGTGCCGAGGACCGGGCGGCCGAGGGGGGTGTCGCCGAGCATCGTGTGCGCGAACAGGTCGTGCACGCAGTCGCCGGCGTCGTCCTCGGTCATCGCGATCTCTTCGAGGATCACGTTGCGTTCGGCGTCCACGTCCGCCTGCTCGATGAGCGAGCCGGTGAGCATGTCGCACACCACGTCGATCGCCAGCGGCAGATCGGTGTCGAGCACCCGCGCGTAATAGCAGGTGTACTCCTTGGCCGTGAACGCGTTCATCTCGCCGCCGACCGCGTCGATCGCGGCGGAGATGTCAAGCGCGGTGCGCTGCTTGGTGCCCTTGAACAGGAGGTGTTCGAGATAGTGCGTCGCGCCGTTGAGCGCCGGGGTCTCGTCGCGGGAACCGACGTGGGCCCAGATGCCGAAGGTCGCGGAGCGTACGGAGGGCAGGGTCTCGGTGACCACGCGCAGACCACCGGGCAGGACGGTACGACGCACCGTACCGATGCCGTTGCTGCCCTTGAGAAGCGTTTGGGTACGGGCGACGGCCCGCACCTCCGAGGAGGTACGGGCCGTCGCCGCGGTGCTACGGGACGTCACTTGTCGGCGTCGTCCTTCTTGTCCTCCGAGGCCTTGTCGGCCTCTTCACCCTCGATGACGGGGATGAGGGAGAGCTTGCCGCGGGAGTCGATCTCGGCGATCTCGACCTGGACCTTGGCGCCCACACCGAGCACGTCCTCGACGTTCTCCACACGCTTGCCGCCGGCGAGCTTGCGGATCTGCGAGATGTGCAGCAGACCGTCCTTGCCCGGGAGCAGCGACACGAACGCACCGAAGGTCGTCGTCTTCACGACGGTGCCCAGGTAGCGCTCGCCGACCTCCGGCATGGTCGGGTTGGCGATGCCGTTGATCGTGGCGCGCGCGGCCTCGGCCTGCGAGCCCTGCGCGGCACCGATGTAGATGGTGCCGTCGTCCTCGATCGTGATGTCGGCGCCGGTGTCCTCCTGGATCTGGTTGATCATCTTGCCCTTGGGGCCGATGACCTCACCGATCTTGTCCACCGGGATCTTGACGGTGATGATGCGCGGCGCGTTCGGGGACATCTCGTCCGGAACGTCGATCGCCTCGACCATCACGTCGAGGATGTGCAGACGGGCGTCGCGGGCCTGCTTCAGCGCGGCGGCCAGGACCGAGGCGGGGATGCCGTCGAGCTTGGTGTCGAGCTGGAGCGCGGTCACGAACTCCTTCGTACCGGCGACCTTGAAGTCCATGTCACCGAACGCGTCCTCGGCACCGAGGATGTCGGTGAGGGCGACGTAGTGCGTGTCGCCGTCGATCTCCTCGGAGATCAGACCCATGGCGATACCGGCGACGGGGGCCTTCAGCGGCACACCGGCGTTCAGGAGCGACATGGTCGAGGCGCAGACCGAGCCCATGGACGTCGAGCCGTTGGAACCGAGGGCCTCGGAGACCTGACGGATCGCGTACGGGAACTCCTCGCGCGTCGGCAGGACCGGCACGATGGCGCGCTCGGCGAGCGCACCGTGGCCGATCTCGCGGCGCTTCGGCGAACCGACGCGGCCGGTCTCACCGACGGAGTACGGCGGGAAGTTGTAGTTGTGCATGTAGCGCTTGCGGGTCACCGGGGAAAGGGTGTCCAGCTGCTGCTCCATGCGGAGCATGTTCAGGGTGGTGACGCCCAGGATCTGGGTCTCGCCACGCTCGAACAGCGCCGAGCCGTGCACGCGCGGGATGGCCTCGACCTCGGCCGCGAGCGTACGGATGTCGGTCAGGCCACGGCCGTCGATGCGGACCTTGTCCTTGATGATGCGCTCGCGGACCAGCTTCTTGGTCAGCGCGCGGTACGCACCGGAGATCTCCTTCTCGCGACCCTCGAACTGCGGGAGCAGCTTCTCGGCGGCGATCTCCTTGACGCGGTCCAGCTCGGCCTCACGCTCCTGCTTGCCGGCGATGGTCAGCGCCTGCGAGAGCTCGGAGGAGACGGCGGCGGTCAGGGCCTCCAGGACGTCGTCCTGGTAGTCCAGGAAGACCGGGAACTCGCCGGTCGGCTTGGCGGCCTTCGACGCGAGCTCGGCCTGGGCCTTGCAGAGGACCTTGATGAAGGGCTTCGCGGCCTCGAGGCCGGCGGCCACGACCTCTTCGGTCGGCGCCTGGGCGCCGCCCTTGACGAGCTCGATGGTCTTCTCGGTGGCCTCGGCCTCGACCATCATGATCGCGACGTCGCCGTCCTCCAGGACGCGACCGGCGACCACCATGTCGAAGACGGCGTCCTCGAGCTCGGTGTGCGTCGGGAACGCGACCCACTGGCCCTTGATCAGCGCGACACGGGTGCCGCCGATCGGGCCGGAGAAGGGCAGGCCGGCCAGCTGCGTGGAGCAGGAGGCGGCGTTGATCGCGACCACGTCGTACAGGTGGTCGGGGTTGAGGGCCATGATCGTCTCGACGATCTGGATCTCGTTGCGCAGGCCCTTCTTGAACGACGGGCGCAGCGGCCGGTCGATCAGACGGCAGGTGAGGATGGCGTCCTCGGAGGGGCGGCCCTCACGGCGGAAGAAGGAGCCGGGGATCTTGCCGGCGGCGTACATCCGCTCCTCGACGTCCACCGTGAGCGGGAAGAAGTCGAGCTGGTCCTTGGGCTTCTTGGACGCGGTCGTGGCCGAGAGGACCATCGTGTCGTCGTCCAGGTACGCCACGGCGGAGCCGGCGGCCTGCTTGGCGAGGCGGCCCGTCTCGAAGCGGATGGTGCGGGTGCCGAAGGTGCCGTTGTCGATGACGGCCTCGGCGTAGTGGGTCTCGTTCTCCACTAGCGGTTTCTCCTACGTTCGGTCGTACGCGTGCGTCTGCGTACGTATGCGTCTTTAGTCCGGGACCGCCCGTATGGCGGGGGACTGGTGTCCTGACCGCCTCATGGCGGCGGACGGGGCGGAGAAGCGCGCCTTGGGTGCGGGCCGGTCTTCGATCGAAGCACCCGGGGTTGCCTGCGGGCCTGGGATCAGGCCTTTGTGAGGCCCCGGGGGCCACTACCGAGGACCGGCGGCGGCGCTGTCGGGGCGCTTCCCTCGTTGTTGCGTTGTGCGACCAGACTACAAAGCCTTGGTGACACTGCGCACGTACAGCAAAGGGAGCGGCCCCCTAAGAGTGGGAACCGCTCCCTTCATGGCGTCTTACTTGGCGCCGCCGGCCGCACCGCGGCGGATGCCGAGACGGTCGACCAGCGCACGGAAGCGCTGGATGTCCTTCTTGGCCAGGTACTGCAGGAGGCGGCGACGCTGGCCGACCAGGATCAGCAGACCACGACGGGAGTGGTGGTCGTGCTTGTGGGTCTTGAGGTGCTCGGTCAGGTCGGAGATGCGACGCGAGAGCATGGCGACCTGAACCTCGGGGGAGCCGGTGTCACCCTCCTTGGTGGCGAACTCGGCCATGATCTGCTTCTTCGTGGCGGTGTCGAGGGACACTCGAACTCCTCTTAGTCAGTGATTGCCACCGAGTGCCCCTGGTCTACATCTCAGGGGAGCTTCCTTGACTCGGGAGGCGGGGATCCGCTGGGCGCGAGCCCCAGAGCCTGGTTTCGCAGGCTGGTCCGGGGATGCGTACACAAACGGCCGTTACACAGCGTACCAGCCGGGCGTGGCGCGCCTTACCACGAGGGGTGCAGGTCAGGACGTCAGAGCCCGGATCGAGTGGTAGACGTCGAAGACCGCCAGGCACAGCGGGAGCAGCGTGAGCAGCACCATGGACTCGGCGATCTCCAGGAAGCGGCCCCAGAACGGGGTGACGCCCTTGCTGGGCACGATCAGTCCGATCGCCGTGATCAGGGCGGCACAGAGCGCGATCGCGGCCGTGAGCCAGATCATCCGAAGGTCGAGGGCCGCGTCGTCGCCGCGCAGCGCGCCCTTCCACAGCTCAAGCGGCGGGTTCAGGGCGAGCCCGAGGCCGAGCAGGACAAGCGCCGCGAGACCGGCGGCGAGCGCGCAGCCGACCTGGGCGGTGTAACGGAAGAGGTGGGCGCGCATCAGGAGCGCGACGCCGGTGGCGAAGGCGAGCAGCTGGCCCCAGAGGTTGTCCGAGAAGCCGAGCACGCCCGCCGCGACGACGGCGACCAGGGCACAGCCGCCGACCAGGCCGACGAGGAGCTCGTGGCCGCGCCGCGCCTGGGCGGCGATGCGCTCGGCGTCGACGGGGCCCTGCGGGGTGCGGTCGTCGCCGTTGCCGTAGTCGCCGACCGTCGTACGAGGGGGCTCGAAGCCGATGGGGAGGCGGGCGAAGCGGGCCGAGAGGCCGGGCAGGAAGGCGAGCACGCCGACGGCGAGCGGGGAGCAGGCCGCGGCGGACTCGATCGGCTCGATCTCCGTGAGGATCGCGACGAAGGTGACCAGGAGACCGATCGTGGAAGCGAAGACGAAGGCCACGAAGAGGCCGTCGCCGCTCGGCGTCACGATCATCAGGATCACGGAGAAGAGCAGGACCGCCGCACAGGCGAGCAGGAACTGCAGCTTGCCGATGCCCTGGCCCGTGGCCGGGGGCAGCAGTCCGGATCCGGCGACGGCCGCGTTGGCCAGCGCACCGACGCCGAAGGCGACCGCCGAGGCGCGGTCGGTGTACACCCGGGCCCGTACACACGAAAGAGCGAGCAGGGAGACGGCCGCGACGGCCGCGAGGATCCCCGGCAGACCGTGCATGTCGTGGCCCCGGCCCGAGGTCCACAGGACGAAGGCCAGGAGAACGAGGAGCACCGAGCCGCCGAAGAGGCCCGCGCCGCGCATCAGGCCGTCGGACCACAGGGTGCGGTCCTTGGCGACGGCCGAGGCGACCGCGTCCGAGACGTCGTCGAAGACGGCCGGCGGCAGGGACTCGGCGAAGGGGCGCAGCGAGAGCAGCTCGCCGTCGAGGATGCGCTGGGTGCCGAGCGATCCCGCGCTGTCGAGGACGGTGCCGTCGCGGCGGACCAGGTGGTAGCCGACGGGGGCGCCGGGCGCCGGGCTCTGTCCGGACAGGCGCAGGATCTCGGGGTAGAGATCGGCGACCGGGATGTCATCGGGCAGGGCGACGTCGACGCGGCTGTCGGGGGCCACGACCGTGACGCGGCAGAAGCCGGTGCCGCCGGCGGCCGGCGTTCCGGGGCCGGGGTGGCCGGCCGCGCCCGAGGCCGGCGCTTGGACGGTCGTACTCACTGCTGCTCCCCCTCGTATGCGTGAAGCTCGTTCTCTGTGCTGTGTACGCAAGTTCGCAAGACCCTGTGTACGCAAGTTCGCAAGACCCTGTGCGCGGAGGTTCGCAAGGCCTTCGCAAGACGTTCCGTGAAGCCGCAGAATTTTGCGCTGGTTCGCGGCTGCGTACTACCGGAACACCTGCCGTGGTGCTTACCTCATCCGTATCCCGCGACACCCTACCGCCCGCCTGTCCCGTGGTACGCAAGTAGGATCACCCCCCGCGGACGGGCCTTGCCGCCACGGGGGCGCCGATAGGAACTTTCCGTCCGGCAAGGGAATTGGTGAGCTGTGAGCCAGATCGTCGTCAAGCGCCCACCGCGCGCTCTGCCCACCGAAGTGCCTGGTGAGCAGGTGCAGTTGCAGCCGCCTCCGGAGCTGCCGCGCGGCCAGCAGGAGGGCGCGCTGATGCAGCTCCTGCCGATGCTCGGTATGGGCGGATCTGTCGTCTTCTTCTTCATGACGCCGAATCCGATCATGCGGATCATGGGCATGGTGATGATCGCGTCCACGATCGCCATGGCGATCGCGATGCTGGTTCGTTACCGTCGCGGTACGCAGGGGCAACTGGCCGACATGCGCCGCGACTACCTCCGCTATCTCGCGCAGACGCGGCGCAGCGTGCAGCGCACGGCCCGGCTGCAGCGCGACGCGCAGTTCTATCTGCACCCCGCCCCCGAGCAGCTGTGGGCGCTGGTCGCCGAGGGCAGCCGGGTGTGGGAACGCCGCGTCGGCGACGACGACTTCGGCCAGGTCCGTATCGGACTCGGCGCCCAGCAGCTCGCGACCCCGCTGATCGCCCCCGAGACGGCGCCGGTCGACGAGCTCGAACCGCTGACGGCGGGCGCGATGCAGCAGTTCCTGCACACGCACAGCACCTTGGAAGACCTGCCGATGGCGGTCTCGCTGCGCGCCTTCTACCACGTGACGGTCAGCGGTGAGACGGATGCCGTACGCGGATCCGTCCGCGCGATGGTCGGCTCGCTCGCCTCCCTGCACTCCCCCGACGACCTGGTGATCGCGATCGCCGCGCGCCGCGATGCGGCCGCGCAGTGGGAGTGGACGAAGTGGCTGCCGCATGTGCAGTCCGGTGGCGCGCCGGACGGTGCGGGCAGCCGTCGCATGATCACCACGGACTCCTCGGAGCTGGAGGAGCTGCTCGCGGGACGGCTCGACGGCCGTCCGCGCTTCCACGCCGGCGGCGCTCCCCTGCTCGACCAGCCGCACATCGTCGTCGTCCTCGACGGCGAGGGCCTGCCGCCGCTCTCGCCGCTGGCCGCGCCCGAGGGCCTGCAGGGCGTCACGGTCATCGAGGTCGTGCCCGGTGACCATCACGGTGCGCGCGGCGGGCTCTCCGTCACGGTGGACCGCGAGAAGCTGCAGCTCGAGTCCGGCCACGGCCTCGTATACGAGGGAGTGCCGGACTCGCTGTCGTACGAGGCCGCCGAGGCGCTCGCGCGCCAGCTCGCGCCGCTGCGGATGGCGTCCGGCGGTGACGACGACGAACCGCTGCTCGCCAACCTGGAGTTCACGGATCTGCTGAACCTCGGGGACGCCGCCTCGGTGGACGTGGGGCGCACCTGGCGCCCGCGGGCGCAGGCCGAGCGGCTGCGCGTGCCGATCGGTGTGGGCGAGGACGGGGCGCCCGTCATGCTCGACCTCAAGGAGGCGGCGCAGGAGGGCATGGGTCCGCATGGTCTGTGCGTGGGCGCGACCGGTTCCGGCAAGTCGGAGCTGCTGCGCACACTGGTGCTCGGCCTTGCGGTCACCCACTCCTCGGAGACGCTGAACTTCGTCCTCGCGGACTTCAAGGGCGGCGCAACCTTTGCCGGTATGTCCCAAATGCCGCATGTGGCGGCCGTGATCACCAACCTCGCGGACGACCTGACCCTGGTGGACCGCATGGGCGACTCCATCCGCGGCGAGCTCAACCGCCGCCAGGAGATGCTCAGGGACGCCGGCAACTACGCGAACATCCACGACTACGAGAAGGCGCGCGCCGCCGGTGCGCCGCTGCAGCCGATCCCGTCACTCGTCCTGGTGATCGACGAGTTCAGCGAACTGTTGACGGCGAAGCCGGACTTCATCGAGATGTTCGTGCAGATCGGCCGTATCGGACGTTCGCTCGGTGTGCATCTGCTGCTCGCCTCGCAGCGCCTGGAGGAGGGTCGGCTGCGCGGGCTCGAGACGTATCTGTCGTACCGCGTCGGTCTGCGGACCTTCTCCGCGGCCGAATCGCGGGCGGCCATCGGTGTGCCGGACGCGTACACGCTGCCGAACGTGCCGGGTTCGGGCTATCTCAAGTTCGGCACGGACGAGATGGTGCGCTTCAAGGCCGCGTACGTCTCCGGGACATACCGCACCGGCACCCAGCAGGTGGCGTCCGGTGGACCGCTGCCGCTGGACCGGCGTCCGGTGGCCTTCACGGCGGCGCCCGTGCCCGTGCAGTACGTGGCACCGGACATCGCCGCCGTACCGGCGTCCCGCTCCGCCGCGGACGACGACGCGCTCGCCGACTCCGTACTCGATGTGATCGTGCGGCGGCTCGAAGGCCGCGGCGTCGCGGCGCATCAGGTGTGGCTGCCGCCGCTGGACAATCCGCCGTCGCTCGACGAACTGCTGCCCGGACTCACGGGGGTGGAGGGCCGCGGGCTCACCGTCGCCGGATACGAGGGGGCGGGGCGTCTGGTCGTGCCGCTCGGCGTCGTGGACAAGCCGTTCGAGCAGCGGCGGGACACGCTGTACCGGGACTTCTCGGGTGCGGCCGGCCATATGCAGATCGTGGGCGGTCCGCAGTCCGGAAAGTCGACGTTGCTGCGTACGTTGATCTCGGCTTTCGCTCTGACGCACACACCGCATGAAGTGCAGTTCTACGGACTCGACTTCGGCGGTGGCGGTATGTCATCCATCGCGGGCCTGCCGCATGTGGGCGGCGTGGCCTCCCGGCTCGACCCCGAGCGGGTGCGGCGCACGGTGGCCGAGGTGTACGGCATTCTCGCGCGGCGCGAGGAGTACTTCCGTACGGCGGGCATCGACTCGATCGCGACGTTCCGGCGGATGCGGGCGCGGGGCGAGATCTCGTTCACCGACCAGCCGTGGGGCGATGTCTTCCTGGTCATCGACGGCTGGGGCAACTTCCGTTCCGAGTACGAGAATCTCGACCCGATCGTCCTGGAGATCGCGGCACGCGGTCTGGGCTACGGCATCCACGTGATACTGACCGCCTCGCGGTCGATGGAGGTCAGGTCGAACCTCAAGGACCACCTGATGAACCGCCTCGAGCTGCGGCTCGGCGACACCATGGACTCCGAACTCGACCGCAAGGTGGCGGCGAACGTGCCGTCCGGGGTGCCCGGCCGCGGTATGACCCCGGAGAAGCTGCACTTCATGGCCGCGGTGCCCCGTATCGACGGCATCAACTCGGACAGTGATCTGTCGGAGGCGACGGCGGCGATGCAGCAGGAGGTGGCCAGGCACTGGACCGTGCCCGGGGCGCCTGCCGTCCGGCTCCTCCCCCGCTCGCTGCCGGCCGCGGAACTGCCGGCGGGCGGCGCGCGTCCGGAGCTGGGCGTGGCCTTCGGCCTGGACGAGAACAACCTCGAGCCGGTCTTCGTCGACTTCGACCGCGACCCGTTCTTCCTCGTCTTCGGCGAGAGTGAATCGGGCAAGTCCAATCTGCTGCGGCTGCTCATCCAGCAGATCTCGCAGCGGTACGACGGCAGCGTGGCGAAGTTCTTCGTCATCGACAACAGGCGGGCTCTGCTGGACGTCACCCCCGCTTCGCACCTGGCGGAATACGTCCCCATGTCCAACGCCATGGAGCACCACGTCGACGCGCTCGCCGATCTGATGCAGCGGCGCGCACCGTCCTCGGAGGTCACGGCACAGCAGCTGCGGGACCGCAGTTGGTGGTCGGGCCCGGAGGTCTTCGTGGTCGTGGACGACTACGACCTGGTGTCGACCTCGTCGGGCAACCCCCTGGCGAAGCTCACGGAACAGCTGCCGTTCGCCCGGGACGTGGGCATCCGCTTCATCATCGCCCGCAATACGGCGGGGGCCGGGCGTGCTTCGTACGAGCCGTTCATGCAGCGAATCATGGAGCTGGGCGCGCAAGGCGTGGTCCTCTCCGGCGACCCGAACGAGGGCGACATCTTCGGCGGCGTGCGACCGCGGCCGATGCCTGCGGGCCGGGGCGTCTTCGTGTCGCGGCGGCGGGGGAATCCGTTGGTGCAGACGGGGTTTGTGGGTGAGTGACGGATCTTCTGCGTGGGCGAGGCCACAGGGCCTTGCCCACGTCGGAGCTCACTCCATAGGTTGAACTGGAATCCGCCATTCCTGATGGCGTCGACGGGGGAAAGGGAGTGCGCGGCTGATGGCGTGGGATGAGTGGGAGCAGCTGAAGTCGGCGGCGGTTGAGCGGAATGGGGGTGGGCAGATGCAGCTGAATCAGCTGGATGACGTGCCTGCCGTGACCGATGGGTCCGGTGTCGGGGACCTCAAGGTCAAGCATCAGGATCTGGCGAAGATCGGTGACCACGCACACACCCTGTACGACCGGCTCTGGACCGAAGCGCGAGTCGCCGTACCGTCCAGCGACAAGGCCGCGGGCGACCTGACAAAGCAGGGCTTCGCCGTCGGATCCGCGCTACAGCACGTCTCCAACCGCTGGGAAGAGCAGTTGAAGTCGCTGATGGACGCCTGTGCCCACATCAACAACCACCTGGCGATCACGGAGAAGCAGCACCGGACCGACGATGACTACATCGCGCGGCACACAAGCTCGATCGCTGCACTCGACTCCGGCTTCGACGAGAACTGGGCCGACTCCGGCAAGCAGGGCAAGGGCGGCAACTGATGAACCTCGACGATCTCCGCAATGCGAACTTCAAGCTGCTCGACGACGCCGTGACCGACTGGTCGAAGATGGTCAGCAACCTCGGGGAACTCGAGAAGTCCGCCACCAAGGGGCTGCTGAACGCCGCTCAGAAGGCTGACTGGCAGGGACTCAACGCCACGGTGAGCCGTCAGTTCGTGGGCAAGACGGCCGGCGAGTTCGGCGACGCGCACAAGCAGGCCGAAAGCATCCGGAACATCCTCCGTGACACCCGGGACGAGCTCAAGGACTACAAGCGGCAGCTCACCGAGGCGATCGACCGCGCGTGGGAGCAGAAGGTCACCGTCTACGGCGTTGCCGGGGGCGGCTTCGAGGCAATGATCAGCGTGCATCCGGAGCCCAAGGACGCCAAGCAGCGGATCGACACCGCGGTCGAGGAAATCAAGGGCATCCTCACCAGGGCCACCGAGTCGGACAGTTCGGCCGCGAAGGTACTCCAGGCGATCGCCGATCAGAGCGATCTCGGTTTCTCGGACGCCTCCTACAAGGACCGCGATACGGCGGCCGACGCCATCAAGAAGGCCGACGAGCTGGCAAAGCTCGCGGCGAAGGACCCTGACGAGCTCACCAAGACCGAGCTGAACAGCATCAACGCCGGTCTGGCCAAGTACCGGAACGACCCGCTCTTCGCCGAAGAGTTCGCCACGAAGCTCGGCCCCCAGGGAACACTGGAGTTCTACTCGGGCGCAGCAGCCGCCGGAGCGGGCACGTACGACCCTGACCGTCTGAAGACCATGAAGCAGCTCCAGAAGAATCTGGGCATCACTCTTGGTACGGCGACTCGCTCGGACAGCGCGGCGATGGACAAGTGGGAATCCACGATCACCTCGATGGGTGAGAAGCGGCTCGGGGAGTACGAGGACGGTCCTCGCAGCTTCGTCGTCATGAGCAACCTGATGCGCTTCGGTGACTACGACACGGACTTCCTGACCAGCTACGGCGATCGTCTCTTGGAGTTCGACAAGCAGGTCGACACCGACTCGCATCACGGCACACCGTTCTGGGTCAACAACCACGATCAGTCGAACCTGAACTTCTGGGACAAGAACGACCGCGGCCGGGACCCGGTGAGCGGATTCCTCCAGGCATTGGGCCACAATCCCGAAGCTTCGGCCCAGTTCTTCGCGTCCCCCGGAGTGGATGGCGACTACGTCGACAAGGAATCCGAGGTCAACGAGAACCTCAAGTACCTGACCAAGGAACGGCATTGGTACGAGGATCCCACGTTCGAGGGGGATCGTGACGTCATGGCCGGGCGGGATGCGCTGGGGCATGCCCTTGAGGCTGCGACGACCGGCTACGCGTACGACGCGGATCCCATGTCGGCAAAGGATCCGATGATTCCGGGGAGCGGAGACCGCAGAACTGAGGCCACCGCTGATGTGATGGAGCAGGTCGCCTATCTCTACGGAAGCGAAGACGGCCCCAAGATGCTGCACGATCAGCCGGAGATGGCGGACAGCCTAGGCAAGATGGGCGCCGCTTACATCGACGATATCGATCACAGCATCTCGGGGTTCGGTGACCAATCCAAGGATGCCGGGGACTTCCCCTCACAATATCCCGGACGAGCCAACTTCGGCGAACAGGGCGCAATCGACTTCCTGAGCGTGCTCGGGCAAAACGAAACCTCCCACAACACGGTGACGGCCGCGCAGCACCTTTACACACTCAGCTTGCTTGACGCACACCCGCCCACCGACGCCGACCAAATCGATCATGCACGAGATGCATTGAACGTCGGCGCGCAAGCCCGAGGCATCCTGGACAACGCCTACGTCGAACAAGCAACGGCAGATGCTGAAGGTGACGCCGACGAAGCGAACAAGTCTATTGCGAAAGGCGACGACTGGAAAAAGGTGGCCGCAGGGGCGGTCATCGCAGGAGGTATCGCCGCAATTCCACTGCCAGGCTCGACGGCTGCCGCAATCGTATTCGCCCCGGTCGCTGCGGACACCGCGGGCGAAATCCTCGGAACGTTCCTCGACCATAGCATTGATGACGGTGCGGCGGAGGAAGATCCAACCGCGAAGGCCCAGATGACCAGCGCAGAATTCTACGGGAAGGGCGCAGGCGATCTCGGCACAGCGTACAGCTCCTACTTGAAGGATCACCCGGAAGTCGCGAGGACCGCCGATCACGAAGACTGGAAGCAACGTGTCGAGGACGCCTACTACGGTACGGGTTCACACAAGAACGAGTATCGCGGCCGAGCGCCGTACGAGGATTGAGAAGAAAGTGCGAAATCCATGTCTCTCAAGTAAGAAATGCGGCATCGCTTTGAAGGTCGCAACAGGTGTGGCTGCCATCATCGCGGTGACAGCCGGGTGCGATTCAAAGTCGCCGGAGCCCGCGAGGCCATCCGCCTCGGAAGTCTGCGCCGGAACCCTGGATTCTGCATCAAGGAAGGCGTTGGAGAGGATGTCCGGCAGCACCGAATTTGACGAGAACGGGTTCGGCTCATCTCAAGCGTTTTCGCTCGATCGCGTCGTCGAGCAGCTTCACAGCGGTCCGTCATCCGACCCCGTAAATTGCTACGTTTCCGATGCGGAGAGGAATGGGAAGCCGCTTCTCGATATCGAGTTTGAAGCGATTGATCATCACCCGACCCCTGATCCTGAGGGAGCGGATGCGCGAAACGAGTACGAGTTCCCCATGGGAAAGTTTGCTGCCGTCGGAGAAACCGGGGGAGCTCGAATTTACTTCGCATGCCCGACAGAAGGCCCTGACGGAAAAAGGCCGTTCGTAAAAGCGAGCCTGTACAGCGTTCTCGGACCGACAGACGAAAGTATGACCATCCTCAACTCGGTCTCGCGCCGTTTGGCAGAAACAATTGGATGCACCGACGTAGCCAGCCTTCCCGGAAAAGTGCCGGCTCCGGTCGGCTAGGGCGAGCCCTAGCCGCTCACGTCAGGTCGAACTCCCCATCCCTCGCGCCAAGCACAAACGCCCGCCACTCCGCCTCCGTATACCGGAGCACCGTGTCCGGGTCCATCGAGGAGCGCATGGCGACGCCGCCGCCCGGCAAGTAGGCGATCTCCACGCGTTCCGTCGCGTTTTCCGTGCCTGGAGGGGAGAGCCACTCGACGTCCGAGATGTCGAGTGCGTAGAGCTCGTCCTTCTCCTGCTGGGTGCCCATGCCCGTCTCCCCTTCGGGTGAAGTGTTCGTGGCAGCTCGTGCCATCGGTCATGTTGCCCCGTCGGTCCCGGCGGGCATGGGCGATTGCGGAAAGTTCAGTCCATCCGGCGGGCCACGCCGAGCAGGCCCGACTCCGCGTCCGTGCCCATGGTCATGACCCACTGGCGGTCCGCGCCCGCGCACCACAGCGTCACGCCGTCCGCGAGGGTCGGCAGCGCCTCGATCTCCGATGCGCTCAGGCCGAGGATCTTGCCGATCTGCTCCGCCTCTCCCGGCGACACCCGCTGGACGCCCACCAGCGCCGAGTTGCGCATCAGGCGCGGGGCCACCGGGCTCATGTACGGCAGCAGCGTCAGGACCGACTGCCACGGCGAGGCGACGACGCGGCCGCGCGGGGGGCGCATACCGCAGTCGCGGACCACCACGACCGGGCTGCCGACCGTGGCACCCATGGGCGGTACGCGGCCCACGCCGTGCAGCGTCATGCATTCGAGCCCGGCCCCGGCCGCCTGGGCCAGGGTCGTCCAGGCCTGTGCGCGGCCCGTCTCCACGGCCACCCGCGCGCCCGTGCCGGCCGCGCGGAGCGCCAGGACCTGCGCGGTCCACAGGCCGCCGATCAGCAACACCTCGTACGGGATGGGCCGGTGGAAGCCGATCATCTGGGGGCGGCCCTCGGCGTCGTCGCCGATCACGACGCCGTCGTCGCCGACGGGGAGCGTCAGGGCGCCCAGGTCGTCGAGCGGCATCGCGTGCCCGGGGTGGCGGGGGCCGAGCAGGCCGCGCAGCAGTCCGGGCGTACCAGCGGTCGAGGGGCTCATCGGGCGCCTCCCAGGGGCAACGTGGCGAGCACTCCGGGGACTTGTTCGCGGTCCAGGCGGACCAGGCCGACCTTCGCCGAGCGTGCCGCTCCTTCGAGTGAACGCCGTACGTTCACCAGGTCGTTGTCCGAGCCGCCGGTGATGCGGACATGCCCGTTCACCGTCATCGAGCTGCGGTGGTCGCCGCGCCGTACGGTCAGGCTGAAGGTCGTCGCATATGCCGGGATGGAGGTCAGCAGCGAGACGAGCCGCGGCAACGGGGTGGCGGCGCGGCCGAGTTCGGGCCAGCGGCCGACCGCGTACGTGGTGTGCCAGCGGTCGTCGCAGCGCCAGACGCGCGCGGTCTCTGCGGTGCGGCGCTGCGGCGCCGCGTCCGGGCGCGTGGCACGGGCCGCAAGCATCGGGTTGGCGCAGGCCGACGTGGCCAGCGCGGCATTGAGCTCGTCCTGGTCGAGGACCGCCGCGCGGAAGCCCGCGCCGGTGATACGGCTGGCGACGTGGTCCGCGGCGCGGACCAGGCAGCGCTGCGCGCCTTCGATGCCGCCGCCGCGGGCCGCGACCGCCTCGGCGCAGAGCTCGGGGTCGAGCTTCAGGGCCACCCAGGTCATACGGAGAGCAGGGGCGCCGGTCTGCTGCTGCAGCGGCGCGTAGGAAAGGCGCGCGACCGACTGCTGCGGCAGGTGCGGGGCGGGCGCCGAGCGGACCTGCTGCACCAACTGGGCCGATTCCAGGACGATGTCGTCGACTTCGAGCGCGTCCGCGAGCAGCGTCAGCGGCAGGGCGCGCGCGCCGAACGCGGGGCGCAGCGCCTCTCCCCCGGCCTCCACCCGTACCACCGCGGTAAGGAAGGTGCCGTCGCCGAGCATGCCGATGGTGCGGCGGTCGCGGTCGACATACGTGTGCGGAGCCAGGCCCGGCACGCACTCGACGGTCGGCGCGAGCTGCGGGTCGACGCCCGGAAGCACCGGCTCCGCGGCGAGACGGCGGCGGGCCCTGAACGCCGAGACGGTCGAGGCCCAGTCCTGGAGCGCATGTCCCCGGCGCCGTATCACCGCGAGCAGCACCAGGACGGCGGCCAGCGCGACCGCCGGGATCAGCCACAGACCGCCGAGCACCGCGCCCACGGCGGCTACGGCGAGCGCCACCTCGACGAGGACGAGCTGACGGAGCTGGAAGGGGCCGAGCCGGCCCGTTCGCGAACGCGGACGCAGCTGGGTCTTCGCGGCCGGAGTGGTGGGGCGCACGGGCGCCTGATTGCTCCGTTGCCTCCGGGAAGACGCGGAGGCGCCTGCGGTGCCGCTTCCGGTGCGGTCGCGCGTCGCAGTCGTCATCGCCGCGTAGCCCCCCTTGTGTCCGTATTCGCCGCAATTCGCTTGCCTGTTGGGACGGGCGCTCACCCTACCCGAGCACCACCTGGGCGCAGGCAGGCGACCGCCTACAGGCATAGTAGGGGGCCGGTACGACAGTGAGCTCCTGGGTCGCGTGTGGGACCCTGGTCGCCCGACGGGGAGAGGGGCACAGAGCAAATGGCATCACGGCGGGACGAACTTAACGCCTACACCTTCGCGAAGCGTCGGCTTGTGGCGCAGTTCCTGCAGCCCAACCCGTCGGGCACCGAGGAAGGCGCACCGAAACCGCTGCGCGCGGTGATGCCGGGCGCGATCGTCGGGGTCGTGGTGCTCGCGGTGTTCGGGGCCTGGGGCATGTTCAAGCCGGTCGCCCCTCCCGGATGGGACAAACCGGGCGAGAACGTGATCGTGGCCGATGAATCGACCACCCGCTACGTCGTCCTCAAGACAGGCGACAAGGTGCAGCTGCACCCGGTCCTCAACATGGCTTCCGCCAAGCTCCTTCTGCGGTCGGACGCCGACGGCAAGGTCGTCACCGTCAAGGAGAAGCTGCTCGACAACAGCAAGCTGCGCCACGGCCCGACCATCGGCATCCCGTACGCACCGGACCGGCTGCCCTCGGCGGACGACGCCGGGCAGGCCAAGCGGTGGGCGGTGTGCGAGCGGCCGGGTGCCGGCGGACGTGACATCGAGAAGGCGGCCTTCGTGCTCGCCGAGCGGGAGCAGCACCGCACGGACGGCAAGCAGCGCCTCAAGGGCGGTCAGCTGCTGTACGTCGAAGACGCCGACCAGGTCCGCTACTTGGTGGACGCCAAGGGCGTCGCGTACCAAGTGGACAAGGCCGACCGGGTCCTGATGCAGACGCTCGTCGGCAGCGGCAGCAAGCCCCAGCGGGTCTCCGACGAGTGGCTCGCGACGCTGGACAAGGGCGACCCGGTGCGTACGCCCGCCCTGCCCGACCGTCCGGGGACGGCCTCGCAGGTGCCCGGCGGCTACAAGGTCGGCACGGTGCTGCGGACCGGAGAGGCCTCCGAGCAGCGGCAGTACGTGGTCCTGAAGGACCGGCTCGCACCCGTCAGCGATTTCATGGCCGAGGTGCTGCTCAACAGCAAGGCCCTGGCCGTGGTCGGCCAGGGCGGCGAGCCGAAGTCGGTCGGCGTCGGCGAGCTCGGCAGCGAGCCCGGCGCCGCGTTCGACCTCGGTCTGAAGTGGCCGCAGGACGCCCCGGACCCGGTCAACGAGGCCGGCAGCCGCGACACCGTGTGCAGCGTGCTGCGCGGCGTCGACCGCGACACCGGTGAGACGACGCTGAGCACCTGGGCGGGCGAATCCTTCCCCATGCCGCTGTCGAACGGCGGCAGCAGTGCCTATGTGACGCCGGGAACCGGCCTGTTGTTCCGGCAGGTCATGGGTGAGGACACGAAGTCGGGTCCGATGTTCCTGGTGACGGACACCGGGCTGCGGTACGCGATGCAGGCGAACGGCGACACCGCGACCGACGACGCCGGGATCGGTGAGTCGGGTTCCGCGAAGGAGCGCGAGGAACAGCAGGCGCAGCAGCAGGACGCACAGAGCCGGCTCGATTACGAGGGGGTCGAGCCCACTCCCGTACCGGCGGCGTGGTCGACCTTCCTGCCCACCGGGCCGAGGCTGTCCGCGGGTGCCGCTCGGCAGCCGCAGGGTTCGTAGGGCGGTACGGAAATGACGTACGCGATGCGTGTCGCCAGGAAACTGGCGGCCGGTGCGGCGGCCGCCGCCGTCACCTGTGTGACGCTCACCGCTCTTCCCGTGCTTCCGGCATCTCCCGCGGTCGCGGACACGACAGGTCAGTGCACGTTCGGCGGCGAGAAGTTCAAGGGCCGACCCTGGGCGCTGCAGCGAGTCCTGCTCGACGAGCTGTGGAAGGAAGCGACCGGCAAGGGCGTCCGTGTGGCGGTGATCGACACGGGTGTCGACGTCAAGAACGAGCAGCTCAAGGGCGCCGTCGACGTACGAGCCGGACGTAACTACATCCCGAAGGACGCCAAGGACGAGCAGGGGAACAAGCTCGAGCGCGGCAACGAGCAGGGCACCACCGACACCGTCGGACACGGCACCAAGGTGGCCGGCATCATCGCGGCGCGGCCCGCGAAGGGCACCGGGTTCGTGGGGCTCGCGCCCGGCGCGACGATCATTCCGATCCAGCACAACGACGCGGCGGGCAACGGGGATTCGGGCACCCTCGCCACGGCCATCCGCTACGCGGTCTCGGCCCGTGCGGATGTCATCAACATCTCCCAGGACACGGTGAATCCGATCGCCGGCGACTCCGCCCTCAAGAACGCGGTGGACTTCGCCCTGAGCAAGAACGTGGTGGTGGTCGCGTCGGCCGGCAACGACGGCCTCGGCGGCAACGTCAAGGAGACGTACCCCGCCGCCTTCGACGGCGTGCTCGCGGTGGCGTCCTCCGACCGCAACAACGAGCGCGCGGCCTTCTCGCAGTCCGGCGAGTTCGTGGATGTCGCGGCGCCGGGCGTGGACATGGTCTCCACGGTTCCCGGCGGCGGGCACTGCGCCGACAACGGTACGAGTTTCTCCGCGCCGTACGCCGCCGCGGTCGCGGCCCTCATCAAGGAGAAGCACGCCGACTGGAAGGCCCACCAGATCGTCGCGCAGATCGAGCAGACCGCCGAACGCTCCGTCGCCGGCCATGACCGCCTGGTTGGCTGGGGAGTCGTCGACCCTGTGCGCGCTCTCACGGAGGACGACCGCCCGCTGGAATCACCCGTCCCTCATGAGGGTGTACCGGCGGCGCAGGCACCCGAGCCCGGCGCACTGGTGACGAGTGAGACCCCGGACGAACGCAACGCACGCCTCGCCACGTATGTGCTGATCGGCGGCGGTGTGCTGGTGGCCGCTGTGGCGGGTGGGGCGGTGGCGTACCGGGACTCCCGGCGCCGCGCGGCCCGTGTGTCCGGCGGCGAGGTGTAACGACCGCACCGCTGTCTTCGCGTTTTCTTCGCATTCCTGTTACGGGAGCGATGCGCGCGCACGGGCAAACCGGACGCGCAGGATCATGCCCGGCGGGGATCGTGCGAACTGTGGCTTGTAAGGGAAGTCACGTCATGCGGAAGACAGTTGGTGCTGTCGTAGGCAGTGGATAGAGTGGCTGTGCTGCGATAGGTGATGTTCGCGTTACTGCTATCGCAATGACTTACCAGCGGTGCAAACGGGGAAACGGGGAGGGCGAGCGGCGTGCTTGAGGCTGTCGGAGGCGGCGCGGCGGCGCAGATCATGGCGCAGTCCAAAGCGAGCGGCGGATCCGGGTCGGGGAGCGCCGATCTGGAGAAGGGCGTCGGTGCGCTCAAGCGCTTCCAGTCCAGGGTCGACACATTGCTGTCCGAGCTGGAGAACAGCGCGGCCGGCAGTACGAAGGTGGCCGAGCAGCGGCTCACGCGAGCGGCTTTCAGCGGATCCAACGTGCCCTTCGTCGAGGCGGACGGCTTCTTCACGCAGTACAACCGCGTGCACCAGAGCCTGGTGAAGCTCTCCCGTTCGCTGGGCGACCAGATCGAGATGCTGCAGATCGCGGTCCGTGCGTCCGAGGTGGGTTACGACAACCTCGAAGAGGAACTGCGGCAGCGCTTCTACTCGATTCAGACGCGGGTCGAGGTGGAGCGGGAGCGGGCCGAGGAGGAACGTAAGCGGGCCGAGGCGGCGGCGAAGCCCACGGATGACGCGGGCAAGCCCGCCGAGCAGCCGAGCTCCGACGACAAGTCGTACGGCTCGCAGGACATGGGGTGACGGACGTGAGTGACAAGAACCAGCCCACATCTGCTGCTGAGCCCAAGGCCGCGCCGGAGCCGCCGAAGGAGCTCACGCCCGCGGAGTACGCCGAGAAGTACGAGGCGGAGCAGGCGGCCTCGTCCGCCAATATCCACGGGATGCACGGCGTCTCGGACGCCTTCACGAGGATGCAGGAGCTGATGCCCTTCGGGGGCACCGCCGGTGGCGCGTTCGGCAGGAGCAACTTCGACAAGCAGCCGCTCAACGCCCTGCTCGATCTGCTGGATCAGGCGAAGCCGAGCGAGCTCGAGCACGCCGGCAATGCGCTCATCAAAGCCAAGGACAAGCTCAACGAGGCGGCCGAGGAGCTCGATCAGTACGTCACCAAGGTCGAGTGGCAGGGCGAGGGCGCGGAGGAGTTCCGCCGCTTCGGGCGCGCGCTGGCCCAACACGCCTGGTCCATCGGCACGTTCGCGAACGGCGCGGGCGAGCAGATGAAGACGGCGAGCACGGGGCTCGCGTCCGTACAGGCTGCGCGGCCGCCGCGGGACGGCAGGCTCGACCCGCGGCCGCTCAAGGACTTCGCCGAGATCGAGAAGATCGACAGCAATCCTGAGTACCAGATGGCTGTGAAGGTCGAGGGGGATCGCCAGGAGGCGATCAACCAGATGAATCGGCTGGCCTCGTTTTATGCGGTGTCCGAGGAGATGTTGGCTGGGCAGAAGGAGCCCCGGTTTCCGGAGGGGTTGCGGGCGGCGGTGCCAATGCCGGAAAACCGCTTCGAGGACCCGAGCGGCACCTCTGGCGCCACTGCGCCGAGCCGCGCCACATCGACACCCGCTCTCGACCGAGACGCTTCAGTAGCCCTTGGTGGCGCTACTCCTGGTGCGGCCGCCGTCGCGCCCGCACCCCAGCCGAACGTCTCGATGGAGATCGACAGCGTGGCGGCACCACCGGCACCTCCCACAGCCACTGCCCCCACCTCGCCACCCCCGACATCTCCCAACGGTCCCTCGAATGGCATGCCACCGTTCGCAACCGGCCCGGTGAACCCTGTCCAGACAGGGAAAGGGCTCCCGACTAAGTCGATCGGCGCATCTCGCGCCCCGGGCCCGCTCGGCCGTTCCGGGGGCACAGGACCGAACAATCCGACGACTGGGCGTTCCCCAGGGATCACGGGGCGCCCAACGAGTGTCGGCCCAGGCCAGACCACTCCCGGCCGCGCGAACCCCGTTGGTAGGCCAGGAATTGTTGGCGGCACACCCGCCAAGTCGGTCAACGCTGGTCAGACGGGTCCGGTTGGCCGGAGCGGGGCAAGCAGCGTCCGAGCCGGAAACCCGAACGGCATCATGGGCGGCTCGCCCCAACGGGCGTCCACGAATTCTCCAGCATCGCGCCTGCCACGCGGCACAGTCATCGGCGCAGAAGGCCCGCAGGCTGGACGGGGCACCGCCAGGCCAGGCCAGCCCGGCGTCATCGGATCGAACTCAGGAAGCGCGCCGCGGTCGACCGGACGTGGCACTCCCAGCTCCAACGGAATTGTCGGAGCACCTCGCGGCAGCAACCCCGGCCGCCGTCCCGTGGGTGGATCGTTCACCGCAGGCGGTGCCGGCCTCACTGGTGGTCGAGCAGAGCAGCGACGACCGAACGAGGAAGAAGAGCAGCCAGGAGCCGATCGTCCGGACTACCTGACGGAAGACGAAGAGACGTGGACGGCCCGGCGGCGGGGTGCAGTGCCGCCGGTGATCGACTAGGCATGAGAGAGGCCCGGAAGTCAGGATGACGCACGGTTTGAGTCTGGCCTTGAACGCGAAGAAGCATGTCCATCGGCGGCGGTCGCCATGGAGCGCTATGGCTGTGACAGCAGCCGCTGCCCTCGTAGTTGGCGGGGCAGCCGCGCCTGCGGCAGCTGCGGACGTTCAGTCCAGGCAGTGGTACCTCGATGCCATGCATGTCGAGGAGATCTGGAAGACCTCCACCGGCAAAGGCATCTCGGTTGTCGTCATCGATACCGGCGTAAACGCATCTACACCATCTCTAAAGGGTCAAGTTCTCAAGGGATTTGATGCTTCCGAGATGGAGGGGGACGCGACGGACGATTACGAGGGGCACGGAACCACCACGGCCGAGTTGATCGCCGGAACAGGCGCAGGTGGCGGCATCAAGGGCTTGGCACCGGACTCCAAGATCATTCCGATGCGGGTAAGTGATACGGAGCGGCAGAACGAGCAGAAGGTGAACGCCTTCGATATGCAGGATGCCGTTCGTGCAGCCGCCGATAGTGATGCTCAGATCATCAATATCTCGTTTGGCAGCGACTACCTTCAGACGGGCCTGCGAGAGGCCTTCCAGTACGCGCAGAGCAGGGGGAAGCTGATCTTTGCCGGCGTGGGAAACAACGCCAAGAAGGGCAACAAGAAGCAATACCCCGCTGCATTCCCCGAGGTGGTCGGCGTAGGGGCGATCGACCGAAGCGGAACGGTCGCCGATTACTCGCAGCACGGCGACGTTGTCGACCTCACCGCTCCTGGCAGCAGCATCCCCAGTTGGTGTGACACCACATTCAAGAGCTACTGCGACGTCAACGGCACCAGCGCCGCCACCGCCCTAGCATCCGCCTCCGCCGCCCTGATCTGGTCCAAGCACCCCGACTGGACCGCCAACCAGGTCCTCAGGGTGATGATCGAGAGCGCCGGGCGGTCCGAGGACGCCAAGCCCGGCACGGTCAGTACGTATCTCGGGCATGGGGTCATCCGCCCCAATGCCCACCTCAACCGAGGAATCGGCAAGCCCGGCGACCCCGATGTCAATCCGCTGACCAACGAGAAGACCCTCAACACGAAGACCTCCCCCGCTCCTTCCGCATCGGCCTCGTCACAGGATCAGCAGGCAAAGGCTGACGACAAGGCCGAGGTGGCAGCGGCGGGCGAAAGCTCCGAGAGCAGCAGCCCCATCGGCCTGCTCATCGGTGGTGCCGCGGTGGTTGTCGTAGCCGCGGTCGGATTCGCAGTAATCCGGAGAAAGCGCGCCGCCTGACGGGCGCTTGACACACATACGCATGCAGTCCAGCTGAGAAGGAGAACTGCTATGTCCGGCGGTAGGAAGCTATCAGAGGAACAGCTTCAGGGACTCGAAAAGGAGATCGTTCGCGGGAACGACAACCTGCAGAGTGCCGTCCGTAATCTGCACCAGATCCTCGACACGATGGAAGGTCGCTGGAAGGGCATTGCCGCCGGCCGGTTCGATGCCAAGCAGCGAGAGATCAACGAGCGGATCAACCGCATCAACAAGACGCTCAACAAGTACCTTGACGCCGCGCAGATGATGCGGTCCGACAAGGACGACCTCGAGATTTCCCTCGAAGCGGAACTGGGCAAGATCGACCCCGAGGTCGGGTCGCAGAAGTCCGCATTCAGTTCCTACTCCTAATCGCCCTCTGAGCTCGACAGACCGGAAACAAGGGGAATCCAGTATGGCGTTCAATGACCCCGGTGAGCTGCTCGTCAAGTACGGGACGCTCGACGAAATGACGACCGGACTCGGTAACGAGGCCAAGCGGTTGGACGAGTGCCTGGCAGCGCTCCGACGTGCCGTAGTCACCGTCGCGGGCGGCTGGGAAGGCACTTCTCAGGAAGCCTTCGCCGGTGAGATGAAGACGTGGGACGCGGATGCCGGCGCAATCCACCAGGCACTCAAGGAGATCGGTGCGATCGTCGCCCGTGCCGGCGGTGACTACATGGCCGGCGACAAGAAGGCGGCCAGCTACTTCACCGACTGAACACTCGAGACAGGGGGTGGGCACGCGCGGGAGGTGCCCACCCCCTTTGTCGTCTCTTCACGCATACGCGGCGCTCCGCCGTACAGCCCTCCTCATGAGGCCGGTCCGTACATCAGCACCACCGTGTCCGCGTCTCCCTCCTCGCCCTTGGGCGGCTGCTCCATGGTCGTGCTGGACAGGAACAACCGGCCGTGCTCGTAGAGGACTTCGCTGCGGTACGCATTCGCCAGCCGGCTGTCGTCGTCCCCCAGCGGATGGATCATGAGGACTTCCTGCTTGCCCGTGGCAGGGTCCAGGCTCACCACAACACCGTTGGACAAGCTCCGGTACGCGATCACCTTGTCTCCACTCATCCGGAGGGGAACCAGCGGCTGGAGCGGCCTGGCAGGGAACGACTTTCCGACGACTTTGCCAGTGTCCAGATCGAACCCGACGATCTTGTTGGCGGGCTTCTCCAGATCGAATTCGCTGTCCTTTGTGGCCAGATAGACCCGGTCCTGGCTCACCGCGAGACCCCGGCAGCGTTCCATGACCGTCTCGCAGTCGATTTTGTAGCGTCCCCCTTCGAGACGGATCAGCGAGCGTAGCTTCCCGTTGTCACCCACGGCGGCGATATCGGTGGTGAGGGCATCACCCGCCGAAAGTCCCAGCAGGGTCGGCCGAGTGGAGAGCACCTCAACGGTCTTGATGCCAGGAGAGACCTTGTACGTCCACCGGGCTTCTCCGGTGACCGGATCCAGCTTCTGGGCCTTCACCACCGGGTACTCCGCGTCACCGCAACTCACGATGGCCACCAGGTCGGCGCCACCGCCGAACGCCGTGTCACGACAGGTCGAAACGGCGTTCTTCGTCCAGTGCTGCTTCCCGCTCGCCAGGTCGAAGGCGACGGAGCCCTCCTTCCACGTCGCGGCCACGACACCCTGGCTGACGGTCACCCCGACCATGAACGGCGCGTAGCCTTCCGCCTCCTTGAGGTGCTTACGCCAGAGCTGACGACCCGTATCGATATCGAAGGCAGTCAGTTCGGAGCAGGATTCCTCCGGCCCGGCAGTCCCCCGCTTCTCCTCGGTGATGACCGCGGTCATTCCGCTGGAAGTGACATGGCGGGACGCCGCACAGATCTCACCCGGGAGTTGGATTCTCCATGCCTCTTTGGCGTCTTGCGTCGTGTACCCGTAAACAGCGGCACCGTCGCTTTTCGCGAAGATCTTGTCCGTGGCCCACGAGCCGGGGGTGCGCGCGGTGACCCCGGGCGGAATGTCGTCGCCGGGGACCATCTCTGCGATGAGCTCCCCTTCGGGGGTCGCCGGCTTCTTCTCCACCGTGTCCACGACATCGCCCGGCTTCGGAGCGGCGACCGGAGCGCCTGCCTGCCCGCTTCCGCCGCCCGGCCACAAAGCCCAGCCGCCACCGACGAGAGCTGCGAGCAGCAGGACGGACAGAGTGATGATCAGTACCGATCGCCGCTTCGACGACCGCTGCCTGCCGATGGCCGACTCCGTGAAGGGGGAGGGCGCCGGCCCGAAGCCCTGAGGGGGAGTCGGCGAGGGAGGCTGTGGTGGTGGCGCAGGCTGCGGGATGGTCACGCGGCGTCCAATTCGTCAGGTGTCATCTGAATTCGTCATGATCTGCGCACTCGGGCCGGACTGCGAACCGTCGGGCCGTGGGCGGGATGCGCCTGGGACGACCGGAAGCCGACATATGCGGCCCCCTCCCCCCAAGACCCTCAAGAAGCCGGTCCTTTGCGGCCGTTGAGCGCGTGACCGATCGTGAAGACGACGATCGGCCGCGCCCTACTATGCCCGTCCCCTTCACGAAGGGAGCGGGGCGGGGCAGGCGTTCCGATTGCAACGTGGAGGGGTTCGGGTGGGGTGTCCACCTTGGTGGGTGTGGGTCACTCTTCGGGGCGGGTGGATCTGTTCCGTTTGTTCATTCTCGGCGGATGGGGCGTGGGGGTGGGGTGCGCGGCAGGCGGTGGGGCGCTCACCAAGTGGGTAGCGATTTGTTAGGTGTTGTCCCGTTTGGGATTCACTGTGAGGTGTGGTGAGGTCACGCGCGGGAAGGACGTGACGTACGGGACAGTCGCGAGGGGGCTGTCCGGCCTGCCGTAGTGACAGTCTTGATAGTTAGGCTGGGGTCCGGGATGCAGCCGAACCCGTGCGCGGGCCGGGTGCGTCCCAGGGGGAGAGCCGGGATCGGACGATGGCGGCGTATCGGCGATACATGTCGCCCCCACCACGGCACGCAGGGTGCTCGACCACACCAGGAGGCATTGTGAACAGCGATCGGGACGGGATCCACGGGGGCTGGAACACACCCGTCGATGATCAGTCCGACGCGGAGTCCGTCGAGATGACGGGCGAGTTCACCATCGACTACACGCCTCCTGCCTGGTACACGCAGAATGCGCAGAGCACTGCGGGTTCCGGCGGTACGGGCGGTGCGGGCGGTGTGTCCGGTGAGGGAGCCGCGGCGGACAGTGGTGGGTATGCGCCCACTCCCCCGCCGCCTTCCGGGTATCCGGTGGCGGTGCCCGGGCTGCCGGAGGGTGGGGGCTTCCAGCCCGCGTCCGCTCCCGCACCTGTTCCCGCGCCGCCTGTGGAGCCGCAGGCTCCGGCCGCGCCCGTCGAACCTCAGGCGCCGGCCGCACCTCCCGCCGCCCCGATCGCGGCCGCGCCCCCGACCGCGTCTCCTGACGCCGGTAACGGGGACCTCGAGAGCGGGGCGACCATGCGATTCTCCGCGGCCTCCCTGAAGCGGGAGATCGAGGAGCGGGCCGAGGCCGCCAAGGCCGCGGTGGATTCGCTGTCCGGGGCCGGGGGCACGCCCTCGCCCGAGGCCGCCCCCACTGCCGCCTCCACCGCCGGTTCCGGCTCGGAGTCCGGCTCCGGGGCCGATGCCGACGCCGCGACCGGTGACACGGCCGAGGCCGCCGGGACCGCCGCCGATGCCGGCGCCTCCGGCACCGATTCCGCCGACTTCGGCTCTGGCGACTCGGCCGAGAGCGGCGAGGGTGCCGTCTCCGCCCCGTCCGCCGAAGACACCCCCGTATCCGATACGTCGGCCGTGTCCGATGCATCCGCCGCGCCCGAGAGTGCCGCCGACGCGGAGGGAGAGGTGGACGACGAGGTACAGGATTCTGTGCCGCAGGATGCGGTGCGGGAGGAAGGCGACGCCGACGCCGTTTCCGCGGAGGGCGCCGCCGACGGCGAAGACTCCGCTGCCGACATACAGGACAGCGCGCCCGCCGGCGACGTCGTTCAGGACGCCGTCCCCGTCCAGGCCTCCGAGCCCCACGCTGCCGGGCAGCCCTGGTCGCCCGCGCCCGCCGGCGGTGAGCTGCCGCCGCTGCCGCCCGCCTATCAGCCAGCCGCCGCCGATGGACAGCCGCAGGCACCCGCGTCCGCTCCGCAGTGGCCCGCTCCGGCCGTCGCGCAGGAAGGCGCTCCGCCGGCCTGGCCCGTGCCGGCTCCCGGACCCGCCGCGCCTGCCGCCCCGCAGCAGTCGCCGGTGCCCGGGCCGACGTCCGAGGTGCCGTCGCCGTCCGGCGCCCAGCCCGCCGGCTACGGATTCCCGCAGCCCGGCACACAGCAGCCCGGCGCGCAGCACCCCGTCGCACCCCAGCCCGGCATGCCGTACCCGGCCGCCCCCGGCACGGCCCCCCAGGCCCCGAACGCGTTCCCCGCGCCGCAGGCCCCCAACTCCCAGCCCGCGCAAGCCGGTTACGGCTTCCCGCACCCCGGCGCCCCCGGGCAGCCCCCCACCCCCGCGGGCGGTTACGGCTTCCCGCACCCGGCCGCGCCCGCCCAGCCGCAGGCACCTCAGGCCCAGCCTGTACAGCCGCAGGCACCTCAGCCCCCGGCCGCCCAGGGCGGCTACGGCTTCCCGCAGCCGGGCACCGACCAGGCGGCCCCGGGCACCAACCCGCCGGCCCCCGGCGCCAACCTGCCCGCCCCGCACGCCCCGCAGCCCCATCTGGGTCAGCAGCCGCCCGGCCAGCACCCGGGCCAGCAGCAGCCGGGCCAGCCCATGCCGCCGATGGACCCGCGCGCCGGCGCCGCCTGGCCGCAGCCCGTCACGCACGACCAGCGGGAGCGGCAGGTCACCGGAGGCGCGCCGCTCGGCTACACGGCCGCCGTGGAGCTGTCCTCCGACCGCCTGATCAACAAGAAGCAGAAGACCAAGAGCAGCCGCCAGCCGAGTTCGGCTTCGCGCTTCAAGCTCGGCGCGAAGAAGGAAGAGGCCGAGCGGCAGCGGAAGTTGGACCTGATCCGGACGCCGGTCCTCTCCTGCTACCGGATCGCGGTCATCTCGCTCAAGGGCGGCGTGGGCAAGACGACCACGACCACCGCGCTGGGTGCCACGCTCGCGACCGAGCGCCAGGACAAGATCCTCGCGATCGACGCCAACCCCGACGCCGGTACGCTCGGCCGCCGCGTGCGCCGTGAGACGGGTGCCACGATCCGGGACCTCGTCCAGGCGATCCCGTATCTCAACTCGTACATGGACATCCGCCGCTTCACCTCGCAGGCGCCGTCCGGGCTCGAGATCATCGCGAACGACGTGGACCCGGCCGTCTCGACGACCTTCAACGACGAGGACTACCGGCGCGCGATCGACGTGCTCGGCAAGCAGTACCCGATCATCCTCACCGACTCGGGTACGGGTCTGCTGTACAGCGCGATGCGCGGAGTCCTCGATCTCGCCGACCAGTTGATCATCATCTCGACGCCTTCGGTGGACGGTGCGAGCTCCGCGTCGACCACCCTCGACTGGCTGTCGGCGCACGGGTACGCGGATCTGGTCTCGCGCTCGATCACCGTCATCTCCGGTGTCCGCGAGACCGGCAAGATGATCAAGGTCGATGACATCGTGCAGCACTTCGAGACGCGCTGCCGCGGTGTGGTCGTGGTGCCCTTCGACGAGCATCTGTCGGCCGGCGCCGAGGTCGATCTCGACATGATGCGGCCGCGTACGCGCGAGGCGTACTTCACGCTCTCCGCGATGGTGGCGGAGGACTTCGCGCGGGCGCAGCAGGAGCAGGGGCTGTGGACGCAGCAGGGTACGGGGATGCCGCCGCACATGGCGCCCCCGATGCCCGGGCAGGGCCAGGGGCAGCCGATGCCCGGTCAGCCCATGCCGGGTCAGCCCCAGCCGGGTCAGCCCATGCCGCCGCAGGGGCAGCCCGGGCAGCCCTATCCGCAGCAGCAGCCTCAGCAGCCGTACGGGGGGCAGCAGCCGTATCCGCAGCAGCAGCCGCCGCAGGGTGCCGGGCCCAACTCCGGCGGGGTGCCGCAGGGTTGGCAGCAGGCTGCTCCTGCGCAGTTGCCGCCGCCGGGTCAAGGGGCCGGGGCGCAGCCCGAGTTGGGGCCGGTTCCGCCTGGGGGTGTGCCGCCTCAGGGGTGATCCGAGGGGTGTGGCTTCGCGGCCGTGCATCTGGTGTGTGACGCCAGGTGTGCGGCCGCTTTGCGTTGGGGAGGGTTTTCTTCCCCTGCCTCGCCCCTTCCCGAAACCGAGGGCTGCGCCCCCGGACCCCCGCATCCGAACTTCGTTCGGATCTCCTCAAACGCCGGAGGGGCTGAAAGATCTCCTCGAACGCCGGCCGGCTGAAAGATCTCCTCAAACAGAGGCCGGCTGAAAGGTCCCCCCAACCGCCAATGGAGGACTTTCACGTGACTAGACCAATGCCGCTCACGAGGTCCTCAACTCGTCAGCCCCACAAGGTCGTTACCGCAGGCCAAGCGGCCTACGGCGACCGTTGACATGTTTAGACCACCGCTGATAGACACACAGACCACTCAGACCCTTCGGCGCTTGTTCCTGCCGTTTCCATGCGAGCGATGACGCGAGGTCACCGACCCATGAACGTAAGAGATCAGCACGCCCCGCAGTTCGGATCACCACCGCCCGCCCCGCGCAGGCGTCGGTTCCTGGTGGCCTCCGGTGTCGCCGCGCTCGCCTTGACGGCCGGCCTGGCCGCAGCGCCGGCCGCGCCCGCAGCACCCGCCGAGGCGCCGGCACAACAGGCCGAAGCCAACGCAAACACCAAGGCCAAGGCCGACGGCAAGACCCTCACCGTCGCGCTCGCGCAGAGCGTCGACTCGCTGAGCCCGTTCCTGGCTCAGCGCCTGGTCAGCACGAGCATCCACCGGCTCATGTACGAGTACCTGACCAACTACGACCCCAAGGACAACAAGACCATCCCGGGCTTCGCCACCGAGTGGAAGTCCTCCCCGGACAAGCTGACCTGGACGTACACGATCCGCGACGACTCCAAGTGGTCGGACGGCAAGCAGGCCACCGCCAAGGACGCGGCGTTCACGTTCAACAAGATGATGACCGACGAGAACGCCGCCCAGGCCAACGGCAGCTTCGTCGCGAACTTCAAGAAGGTCACCGCGCCCAGCGACACCGAGCTCGTGATCGAGCTCAAGGAGCCGCAGGCCACGATGACCTCGCTGGACGTCCCGATCGTGCCCGAGCACATCTGGAAGGACGTCAAGGACTACTCGAAGTTCAACAACGACGAGAAGTTCCCGATCGTGGGCAACGGGCCCTTCGTCCTCACGGACTACAAGACCGACCAGTACGTGAAGCTCAAGGCCAACAAGGAATTCTGGCGCGGAGCCCCGAAGTTCGACGAGCTCGTCTTCCGTACGTACAAGGACCAGGACGCCGCCGTCGCCGCCCTCAAGAAGGGCGAGGTCTCCTTCGTCGCCGGTGCGCCGGCCCTGACGCCCGCTCAGGCCGCAAGCCTCAAGGGCGAGAAGAACATCAAGGTCAACGAGGGCCCCGGCCGCCGCTTCTTCGCCATCGCCACCAACCCTGGTGCGCAGACGAAGGACGGCAAGAAGTTCGGTGACGGCCATCCGGCGCTGCTCGACCAGAAGGTGCGCCAGGCGCTGTTCCTCTCCGTCGACCGCAAGACCATCGTCGACAAGGTGTTCCAGGGCCACGCGGTCGAGGGCGAGGGGTACATCCCGCCGCGCTTCGAGTCGTACTTCTGGAAGCCCGAAGGCGATCAGAAGCTCGCGTACGACCCGGAGAAGGCCGCCAAGCTGCTCGACGAGGCCGGGTATCCGATGAAGGGCGACAAGCGCGTCGGCAAGGACGGCAAGCCGCTCGACTTCCGGATCCTGTGCCACGCGACCGACCCCAACGACAAGGCGATCGGCAAGTACCTCAAGGAATGGTGGGGCGACCTGGGCATCGGGCTCGAGGTCCAGTGCCTCGACGATGTCTCCGTGCCCTGGTACGCGGGTGAGTACGACCTCGCCTTCGACGGCTGGTCGGTGAACCCGGACCCGGACTTCGTGCTCGGCATCCACACCTGCGCGGCGCTGCCGGAGAAGGCCAAGGAGAGCGCGGCCACGGACAACTTCATCTGCGACAAGAAGTTCGACGAGCTCTACAAGAAGCAGCTCGCCGAATACGATGCGGCCAAGCGCGCGGCGACCGTCAAGGAAATGCAGTCCTGGCTGTACGACTCGGGCTACATGAACGTCATCGCGTATCCGAACGCCGTCGAGGCGTACCGCACCGACCAGATCAAGTCCATCAAGACGATGCCCGAGGCCTCCGGCAACATCTATGGCCAGGACGGGTATTGGAGCTGGTGGTCGGCGGAGCCGGCGAGTGCCGGAAGCGGTGGCTCGGGGTCCGGCGACGGCGGTGACGACGGCGGTTCGACCGGCATCGTGATCGGTGTGATCGCCGGTGTGCTCGTCCTCGGCGGCGCAGCGTTCTTCCTCTCCCGCAGGCGGGCGGCGACCGCTGACGACCGCGAATAGCACCTGCCGACGTAGCAGCTGCTGACGAAAGCACCTGCCGACGCACGAGTAACGAGAGTCCCATGACAGCTGAGAGCACTCCGGCGCTCGTGCACAGCGCGGAAGCCGACGGCCCGGATACCGCCGGGCCGTCGGCCGGCCGCGGACCACGCGCGCGCAACACCAAGGCCTATCTCCGTTATGCGGCGGGCAAGATCGTGGGGGCCGCGGTCTCCCTGTTCGCCGTGCTCGTCACGAGCTTCTTCCTCTTCCGCCTGATCCCCAGCGACCCGGTCAAGCACATGACGGGCGGCCGCCCGGTCTCCAGTGAGCAACTGGAGAACCTGCGGCGGGAGTTCGGGCTCGACCAGCCGATGTGGCAGCAGTTCCTGGACTACATCGGGGACGCGCTGTCCGGCGATTTCGGTATGTCGTACCAGTTCCACGCGCCGGTGATGGACAAGATCACCGCCGCGCTGCCGGCCACGCTGCTCCTCACGGGCACCGCCTTCCTCCTCTTCACCGCGCTCGGCCTCTTCCTCGGGACGCGGACCGCCTGGCGGCACGGCAGCCGGAGCGACCGCTTCAACAGCGCGCTGGCCCTGACGCTCTACTCCGTCCCGTCGTTCTGGCTGGGACTGCTGCTCATCATCGTGTTCTCCGTCGGCATCGGGCCCATTCCCGGGCTCTTCCCGACCGGCGGTCTCGAATCCGGCGGCGAAACCGGATTCGCGTACGTCATCGACGTGGCGCACCACATGATCCTGCCGGTGATCACGCTGGTCGCGGTCGGCTACGCGCAGACGCTCCTGGTGATGCGGTCCTCGCTGCTCGACGAGATGGGCAGCGACTATCTGACCACCGCGCGCGCCAAGGGACTGCGCGACGATGTCGTACGGCGCCGGCATGCGGTGCCGAACGCGATGCTGCCCACCTTCACGCTGATGTTCGTGAACCTCGGGCATGTGGTCGCCGGACAGATCCTGGTCGAGACGGTGTTCTCCTGGCCGGGGCTCGGGGGTCTCTTCTACGAGGCGCTCGCCGGGCCCGACCTGCCCCTGGTGCAGGCCCTGTTCTTCCTCTTCGCGGCCGCGGTGATCCTCGCCAACACCCTTGCCGACGTGCTGTATCCGCTGCTCGATCCCCGGGTGGGCCGATGACCGCAGAACCGCCGATCACCGGCGAGACCCCGCTGACCACCGAGCCCTCGGCCCCGGCCGGGCCGCTCGCCGAGAAGGCCGCCACCGCGAAGAGCCCCCGGGCGCTCAAGGCCGCACGGATGCGCCGCTCGCTCGCACGTTTCTGGAAGGAGTACCGGACCCACAGAAGCGGACTCTGGGGCCTGGCAGCCCTGATTCTGATCGCTCTGATCGCGATCTGCGCGCCGCTGCTCGTGGGCGCGGACTCGGAGTCCGTGACCGACGCCCCGGGCCAGGCCATGGAGGATCCGAGCGGTGAATTCCCGCTCGGCACCGACCAGTTCGGCCGCAGTGTGCTCGCCCTGCTCGTCTGGGGTTCACGGGTGTCACTGACGGTCGGTCTGCTCGCCGCCTTCCTGTGCGTGGCGATCGGCACGGTCGTCGGCATCGTGGCCGGGCACTTCCGCGGCTGGTACGCGACCGTCCTGATGCGCGTCACCGACTGGTTCCTGGTGATGCCGACGCTGGTGCTCGCCATCGCGCTCGCCACCGTGATGGACCGGTCGATGTGGACGGTGATCCTCGCGATCGGCATCACCACCTGGCCGACCACCGCCCGTCTGGTGCGCGCCCAGACCCTGGCCGTCGAGTCGCGCCCGTACATCGAAAGGGCCCGCGCGCTCGGCGGCGGACACGGGCACATCATGCTGCGGCACGTCCTGCCCAATGTGATGCCGCTGGTCCTCGCGCAGACCACACTGGTGATCTCCAGTGCGATCCTCACCGAGTCGACGCTCGCGTTCCTCGGGCTCAGCGATCCCACCGTCACCTCCTGGGGCGGCATGCTCCAGGACGCTCGCGAGGCGGGCGCCGTGAGCGCCGGACACTGGTGGTACCTGGCGCCGCCCGGACTCGCCATCGCCCTGGTGGCGCTGGCGTTCACGCTGTGCGGGCGCGCGGTCGAGTCGGTTCTCAATCCCAGGCTGGGGGTGGCCCGTTGAGCCTCTTGGAGGTACGTGATCTGCATGTCACGTACGCGAATGGCGCCCAGGCCGTACGCGGCGTCGACCTCACGGTGGACGCCGGGCAGAAGCTGGGCATCGCGGGCGAGTCCGGCTGCGGGAAGTCGACCCTGGCGCTTGCGCTGCTTCGCCTGCTGCCCGCGGGCACGAAGGTGACCGGGCAGATCCTGCTGAAGGGCGAGGACGTCCTCGCCATGAAGTGGGGCCGGCTGCGGGCGGTGCGCTGGGCGGGGGCGTCGATCGTCTTCCAGGGCGCCATGCACTCGCTGAACGCGGTGCACCGGATCGGCGACCAGATCGCCGAGCCCATCCGGCTGCACCGCACGACACCGCCCGGCAAGGTGAGGGAGCGGGTCGCCGAGCTCCTCGAACACGTGGGGCTGCCCGCCGCACGCGCCGAGGCGTATCCCCATGAGCTCTCGGGCGGTCAGCGGCAGCGCGTGATGATCGCGATGGCGCTGGCCTGCGCGCCCGACCTGATCATCGCGGACGAGCCGACGACCGCGCTCGACGTGATGATCCAGGCGCAGATCCTGCGCCTGATCGAGGAGTTGGTGGCCGAACAGGACCTCGGACTCATCATGATCAGCCACGATCTGGCGGTGCTCTCGGACACCTGCGACCGGCTCACGGTCATGTACGCGGGCCGCGTGGTCGAGGAAGGGCCCGCACAGGAGGTGTACGACGACGCCCTGCACCCGTACGGCAAGGCGCTGTCGGCGGCGTTCCCGCGGATCGGGGACCCGTCGTCGCGGTTCGCGCCCCGGGGACTGCCCGGGGATCCACCGGATCCCTCCGATCTGCCGTCGGGCTGCACCTTCCATCCGCGGTGTCCGGTGGCGCTGGATTCCTGCACGACGGAGGACCAAGTCCTGGTCGGGGCCGGTGAGTTGCGGCGGGCGGCGTGTGTGCACGTACGGGAAGCGAGCACGCAGGGTGCTGCGGACGTGTCGGATGCTGCGGACGGCTCGGACACTTCGGATGCTTCGGACGCCTCGGTGGGGAGTGAGCGATGAGTGCTTTGCTGAGTGCCGAAGGTCTCGGGGTCACCTTCCCCGGCCGGCGCGGCGCGCCCGAGGCGCGGGCCGTCGACGGGGTCGACCTGGACATCAGGCGCGGCGAGATCGTGGCCCTCGTCGGCGAGTCCGGCTGCGGCAAGACGACCCTGGCCCGCTCCCTGCTCGGCCTGGTCCCGCCGACCTCGGGCCAAGTCCGCTTCGACGGCTCCCCGTTGACGTACCGCGGAAAGGCCCTCAAGGCCTACCGCAAGCGCGCGCAACTGGTCCTCCAGGACCCGAGCGGCTCCCTCAATCCGCGGCACACGGTGTACGACGCGGTGGCGGAGGGACTGCGGATCCACGGATACGGGGGTGACGAGCGCGAAGCCGTCGCGGGCGCGCTGTCCCGGGCGGGTCTGCGACCGCCGGAGCGCTTCTTCCTGCGCTATCCGCACGAGCTCTCGGGCGGCCAGCGCCAGCGCGTCGTGATCGCGGGCGCGCTGGTGCTCGAACCCGAACTGATCGTCGCGGACGAGCCGGTGGCCTCCCTGGACGCCTCCGTACGCGGGGAGATCCTGGCACTGCTGCTCTCGCTGCGCACCGAACTGGGGCTCTCGGCACTGGTCGTCACGCACGACCTGGGGCTCGCGTGGAACATCGCGGACCGCGTGGCGGTGATGTACCTGGGCCGCATCGTGGAGACGGGCACGGTCGAGGAGGTCCTGACCTCGCCCCAACACCCGTATACACAGGCCCTGTTGTCCGTACTGCCGGAGGCGCCGGGCGAGCCGGTGGTCCTCACCGGCGAGCCGCCGGACCCCTCGCGGATCCCCGGCGGCTGCCGCTTCCACGCACGATGCCAGGTGCTGGCTTCGGGCGAAGCCGAGCGGGCCGGGGTGGCGGCGTCCTGCCGTACGGTCACGCTGCCGGTGCTCTCGGGGGGTGGGGAGCGGCAGGTGGCCTGTCACTGGGCGAGCGTCACAGCGCCTCGTTGAGAGCGGCGCCGCCCGCCTCATCCCCCACCCGCACCCCATCAGCCCCTCTAGTAGGCTCACGGCGCTTGAGCCATACGGGTGGGGAGCTGTTTGCAGATGCAGAGCGGGAGCCGGGCGGGGCACGGGACGGGCGTGCAGTGGATCGGGCCCTACGCCGTGCTTGCGGCGCTCGATGCGAGCGGCAGTGGCTCCGGCCGGTGTGTGCCGCCCGCCCTGCGGTACATCGGCCGTACGCCGGACGGAGAGCGCACCGTCCTGCTCAGCAGCCCGCTTCCGGGAAGCGACCCCGCACGCTTCCTGACCGAGGCGGATGCCTCGCGTTACCTGGTGGGCCGCTGGGCGCTGCCCGCCACCGAGGTGGCGCCGGCCGGGCACGGGGCGTGGCACGCCAGCCCGTATCTGCCGGTGCTGCCTCTGCCCGCCGCGCTCGCGCTCCACGGAGGCCCGTTGCCCGAGCGAACCGTGCGGGCCCTCGGCGTCGCCCTCGCCGAATCGCTCTCCGTGATCCACGGGCAGGGCCTCACGCACGCGGGAGTTTCGCCCGCCGCGGTCCTTCTCGCCCACGACGGGCCCCGGCTCGGCGGATACGGAGCCGTACGCACCGCCGCCGCGACCGACGGCACAGCACGGCGCGGCGCTGCCGGGATCGACGCGAGCGTCCTCGCGCCCGAGCAGAGGGCGGGCGGAGTGCCGCGTCCCATGGGTGATGTGTACGCGTTGGGTGCGACGCTCGCCTTCGCCGCCACTGGGAGCACGGCGCCGGAGCGGGAAGAGCTGCCCGGGTGGCTCCGGCCCGTCGTGACGCGCTGCCTGGCGCGCGATCCGGCCGATCGCCTGCAACTCGTCGCCTGCGTAAGGGAGCTGGCCGACGGCGATCGCGCGGCGGCGCAGCAGCCCGCCGGGTTCGGTGCGCCCGAGCGCGCCACCGCCTTGCTCACCCCTGGCTGGCTGCCGCCCCGCATCGGCGCCGCGCTCGCCCACCAGGCCGCGATCGTGCTCGGTGCCGAGCTCGATCCGGGGGCGGGCGGCGCGGCGGTGGCGGCACGCGCGGCCGCGCCTTCCTTCTCGTGAGTCCGAAGCCGACAGCCCTGAAGCCGACGGCCCTGAATCCGATGGACCGGAAGCCGATGGACCGGAAGGCCACAGCCGTGAAGCCCACACAAGTGAAGCCCACAGAAGTGAAGCCCGCAGCCGCCCTGAAACCGGCGCCGAAGCCCACAGCCCTCAAGCCCACCCACCTGAAGTCGACAGTCTGAAGCCCTGATGCCCGCACCCCTGACCCACGACGACCCCGCCGCCCTCGGCCCCTTCCGCCTCATCGCCCGCCTGGGCAGCGGCGGCATGGGGACCGTGTACGTCGCTCGTACGCCCGGCGGTGCCACGGTCGCGCTCAAGACCATGCACCCGGGGATCGCCGACACTCCCGACGCCAGGACGCGCTTCCGGCTCGAGGTCGACGCCGCCCGTGTCATCGGCGGGCAGTTCGGGGCGAGGGTCGTCGACGCCGATCCGCTCGCGGCCACGCCCTGGCTCGCCACCGAGTACGTGCTCGGGCCCGCGCTCGACGAGGCGGTGGAGGCCGCCGGGCCGCTGCCCGAGCAGGCCGTGCGTGCGCTCGGAGCCGCTCTGTGCGCGGCGCTCGACCAGCTGCACCGGTCCGAGGTCGTCCACCGGGACCTCAAACCGTCCAACATCCTTGTCACGGCGTACGGTCCCAAGGTCATCGACTTCGGGATCGCGCGGGCCGTCGGGGACGAGCGGCTGACCCGTACCGGATCGGCCGTCGGCACCCCGGCCTTCATGTCGCCCGAGCAGGCCACCGGGCAGGAGCACGGCGCAGCGGGCGATGTCTTCGCGCTCGCCGGGGTGCTGGTGTACGCGGCCAGGGGCAGCGGGCCGTTCGGGACCGGGCAGGCGGCCGACCTGCTGTACCGGGTGCGGTACGCGGAGGCCGACCTGACCGGCGTGCCGCCGTCGCTCGTACCCGTACTCGCGCGGTGCCTGTCCAAGGATCCGGCGCAGCGGCCCGGGGTCCTGGAGCTGGCGGCTCAACTGCACGACGGCAGCGGCGAGTTCGCCGATCAGCTGCCCGATTCGTTGATGGCCGAGATCGGACGGCGGGCCGCCGCCGTCTGGCAGATCTCGCCCCGGCGGATGCCCGCGCCGGTCGACGTGGCAGGCCCCGACGGGCCGTCGGAGCCGGTGAAACGCGCGGGCGCCTCACGGCGCCGGTTCCTGCTCGGCGGCGGCGCGGCGGCCGTCGCGGCGCTCGCGGGCGGCGGCGCCTGGTGGTGGAACTCCTCGCGGGACAACGGCGGGAGCAGTGCCGGCGAGAAGCCCGCGGGGCCCGAGCAGACACGGAACGCGGACCCGCTCTGGGAGGCGGATTCGGCCTCGTACCGCCTCTTCGAATGGGGCCTTGCGGTGCCCTATCCCGTCGAGGGGTCCATCCATCTCCCTTTCGACGCCTCCACGGTGCGCTACATCCCGGAGACCGGCGCGCGCACGAAGGGCATCACCGCGCGCGGACTGCCCTGGCAGGTCGATGTCGTGGCAGGCACCGAGTACCGGCTCGCCCCGACGCTCGAGAGCAACAGCCCGGTCGTGATGAGTTCGGTCACGGTCGCGACCTGGAATCAACGCCAGGAATCCGTGCAGCCGACGCCGGCCGTCCTCGACGGCACCAACGCCGCCCTCGACGGAAACCAACTGCTCTGTGTCGCGGGCACGGTGGCCTACGTCGCGGTCGGCTCCGGCAAGGCGTCGGACTTCGGCTTTCTCGCCTCACAGAAGTTCACGCTGCGCGCCGCCGATGTGAAGACCGGCAGGACACTGTGGTCCAAGGCCTTGCCCGCGCGCCCGGACAAGAGCATGCGGCTGCATTTCCTGGCGGCCGAGGTCGTCGGGGACCGCCTGGTGACGCTGCAGGAGACCGAGCCGAAGACCGTACGCGTGGTCGTACGGGACATCCGAAGCGGCGAGGTCGTCTGGGACAAGCCGTACGGGAAGGCCGGCGATCTCGAGGCGCTGCAGAGCGAACTGGCCCTCGGGGACGGGCGGATCTACCTCGGCGGCGACCGTCTGCGGGCATGGCGGATCGAGAACGGGGACGAGGTGTGGACGAGCCCGGCCGGGGTCGCCTACAGCCCGCCCACGTACGCCTCGGGTGTCGTGTACGCGGTCGGGCGGGGCACCGGCCTCAGAGCGCTCGCCGCCGACAGCGGCCAGGTCAGGTGGACCGAGACGTCGAGCGAGGTCGGTGAGGTCTCCCTGGCCTGGCGTCCGCTGGTGACCAAGCGGTACGGCTACTACCGCAACGGAGTTCAGCTGCACGCCGTCGATCTGCGGACCCACGACACCGGCTACACGTACAAGACCAGCGCGACGCGCTTCTACCCTGACCTGCCCGACAGGCTCGTCCTCGGGATGGGCGAGGAGACCATGAGCGCGTATCCCCTGAGATGACCTGCCGCCCTGCCGCCCGTCCCCCGCAAGCACTGCACGAAGGACCCCCGCCATGACCCCGCTCGGCCCCGGAGACCCCGTCCGCCTAGGCCCGTACCGCCTGTCCGGCGTACTCGGCGAAGGCGGTATGGGCAAGGTGTACGTGGGTCAGGACGCGGCCGGGACCCTCGCGGCGGTCAAGGTGCTGCGGCCCGAGCTGGCGCACGACACGGACCTCGCACAGCGTTTCGTGCGCGAGGCGCAGGCCGCACAGGCCGTACGCAGTCCGGGAGTTGCCGCCGTGCTCGGCGCGTGGACCGAGGGCGGGCGGCCGTGGATCGCCACGGAGTTCCTCGCGGGTCTCACCCTCGACCAGGCCGTCGACGGGTTCGGGCCGCTCGACGAGGCCGCGCTGCGGGCGCTCGCCGCGTCGCTGGCGCGCACGGTCGCCGACATCCACGCGGCCGGATTCGTGCACCGCGACCTCAAGCCGCAGAACATCGTGCTCACCGCGAGCGGCCCCCGCATCATCGACTTCGGCATCGCCAGGCCCGAACACGGTCTGACGCTCACCACGACCGGGCAGGTGCCGGTCACTCCCGGCTACGGCGCACCCGAGCAGGTGCTCGGGCAGCGCGTGGCACCCCCTGCGGATGTGTTCTCGCTGGGTGCGGTGTTCGTGTACGCGGCCACCGGGCGGCGGGCGTTCGACGGCGGGCATGTGGCGGCCGTGCAGTACGCGGTGGTGCACGGCGATCCCGAACTCGCCGGGCTGTCACCGGAGTTGACGGCGCTCGTGGCACCCTGCCTCGCCAAGGACGCGGCGCTGCGGCCCACGCCCGCGCAGATCGAACAGGCGATGGCGCCCGCCAAGGGGACCGAGCGGCACTGGCGGCGCGGTCCGCTCGCCGACGCCATCAAGGAGCGCGAGCGTGCGGCCGCCCGGCTCGCCCAGCAGGGCGCGGTCACCGCAAGCGGCCAGGCGCCGTCGCCGGGGCGGCGCCGGCTGCTCACCGGCCTTGCGGCAGCGGGCGCGGTCGTCGCGGCCACGGGCGGTACCGGCGTGTGGTGGCTGGCCGGCCGGGGCACGGGCGACGACGGTGCCCGCCCGCCGGCGAAGAACGATCCCTTCGACATCCCGCCCGCCGCGCGCACCCCTGAGCAGGCCTTGGAGGAGCTGGGAGGCCGCGTGTCGATCGGGGACCCGGCCCCCACACTGCTCTGGTCCCTCGAAGACGAGGCCGACGTGTACGCACCGGGTCTCCTCCCGGTGCGCGACGTCCTCGTCTTCGCCGCCGGGAGCGGGGGCATCGCCGCATACGACGTACGCGACGGAAAGCGCCGCTGGCAGGCCGCCGGCATCCGCGCGCAGGCGAACTTCCTGTCCCTGTCCGACCGGCTCGTGGCCGCGGCCGACGAGGAGGGGACGCTGCGGACGTACGTGCCGTCCACCGGCGTCGCCAAGTGGACCTGCCCGGCGGCCGAGGTGCAGCACCTGCTCGCGGCGGACGATGACGCGGTCTACTTCCTGACCAGGAGCAAGAAGCTGCGCAGCGTCGGCAGGTCCGACGCGAAGGTGCGGTGGACGGCGAGCGCTCCGGCGGCCTTCAAGGGACAGGGAGCGGCATCCGCGGCGGCGGCCCGGGGACGGCTCGTGATCGGGACCGACGAAGGCGGCGTCGTGGCGCTCGACACGCGCAATGGCAAGGTCGCGTGGTCGCATCAGGGCAGCAGGGACGCCGTCGTCGATACGACGGTCGACGGGGACAAGGTGTTCCTCAGCGGTACCCGACTGTCCGCCCGACGGCTCGGCGACGGCAAGGAGATCTGGCAGGCCGGGGCCGAGAACTGGAAGGGCGAGGTCCAGAACTGGGGGCCGGCCACCGTGCACGCGGGCTCCGTCTACGTCGGCGCCGGCGTCTACCCGCGGTGCCTCGACGCGCGCGACGGCAGCGAGGTGTGGAAGGGCGAGTGGCCGGCGAACCACGGCCGGCCCGTACTCGTCCAGGGGAGCGGTGCCTGGTACCTGCGGACCGTTTCCGAGGACATGCCCGGCATCGAGGACAAGCTCATGGTCAGCGCCGTGACCGTCGCCGACGGACGGATCGCCCTCCACTACGACCTGCCGCACGCCGAACAGCAGTCGATCGCCGCCGGGGGCAACCGGGTCTTCGCCCAGAGCGGCGGCAAGGTGGTGGCGCTGGCGGTGTTCTGAAACACCGCCAGCGCTTCGGGCCTGACCGGCCTTGCTTCGTGCGCGATGCGGCTGCGGCTCGTGCGGGATGCTGCCGAGGCTCGTGCGGGATCCGGTTACGCCTCGTGCGCGGCGAGCAGTGCCTTCGCACGCTGGACGTCGTCCGCGATGGCCTGGATCAGCTGCTCGAGCGAGTCGAACTTCGCCATGCCCCGTACGTACGCGACGAAGTCGACGGCCACGTGCAGGCCGTACAGATCGAGGCCGACGCGGTCGATGGCGTACGCCTCGACGGTGCGCTCCTTGCCGTCGAACTGCGGGTTGGTGCCCACCGAGATCGCGGCGGGCATGGCCTCGCCCTCGACGTGCAGGTACCCGGCGTAGACGCCGTCCGCGGGGATCGCGGTGTGCGGCAGGGTCTCGACGTTGGCCGTCGGGAAGCCCAGCTCGCGGCCGCGCTGGGCGCCGCGGACGACGACGCCCTCGACGCGGTGGGGGCGGCCGAGGATCTCGGCGGCGCCGGCGACGTCGCCCTCCGCCACGAGGCGGCGGGTCAGGGTGGAGGAGAAGGGTTCGCCGCCGCCGGCCTCGCCGCTGACGAAGAGGTCGATGACCTCGACGTCGTAGTCGTACGTACGGCCCTGCTCGGCGAGGAACTCGACGTTGCCGGCGGCCTTGTGGCCGAAGCGGAAGTTGGGGCCTTCGACGACGACGCGGGCGTGCAGCTTGTCGACGAGCACCTTGGCGACGAAGTCGGCGGGCGAGAGCTTCGAGAACTCCGCGGTGAAGGGGAGGATCAGCACGGCGTCCACGCCGAGGTCGGCCATCAGCTCCGCGCGGCGGTGGTGCGGGGCGAGCAGCGGGGGGTGGCTGCCGGGGCGGACAACCTCGCTGGGGTGGGGGTCGAAGGTGACGACCACGCTCGGGATGCCCAGTTCGCGGGCGCGTTCCACCGCGCGGCCGATGATCAGCTGGTGACCGCGGTGCACTCCGTCGTAGGAGCCGATGGTGACGACGCTGCGCCCCCAGTCCTGGGGGATGTCCTCCAAGCCACGCCAGCGCTGCACGGTGTTTGCTCCTCGCCGAACCTGTGTGTGTTGTTCTGTTTGCGCAGGACTAAGAGTGCCATGCCTTTTCCGCCCACCCCGCCCCCGGGGGCCCGCTGGGGGCATCGGCCTGCGAACGTTCCGGCTGCGTCGCGGGGTGCGCTGCGCGTCCGGTGCGCCCGGGAGCGATGCGTCCCTGACCTCGGCTGGCTTACGGCTCTCCGCCGGTGCGCTGTCATGCAGTACGCCTGCGGGGCGGCGCGTGCCTGACTGCGGGCCAGCGCTTACCTGGCCTCGCCCGCGTTACGGCATTCCACCGGTGCGTGTGCCGCCTGCGGTTCGTCTTGGGTCGGTGCCGGGGCGGGGTACCTGGTTTTCGGGCAATGTGAGCCGGTACCGAGGGACTCACCCGGCCGTCTCGGACCGCCCGAAAACCAGGTAGCCCACCCCGTCCCCTCCCGCCGTCCCGCGGCTCCCGCCCGGTGGGGGTGCGGCTCCCGCCCGCAGACCGCGACGAGACCGCGGCCCAGGCCGAACCTCAATCCGGCCCGCACACCCACCCGGGCCCACCTGGGCCCCACCCGGGCCGGGAGCCGACAGCCCAGCCCCACCCGGGCCGGAACCAAACCAACAGCCCGGCCCACCCGCACACTCAAGCCGAGACCCGCACGCTCAGGCCGAACACCCGCACGCTCAAGCCGAGACCCGCACGCTCAAGGCGAGCACTCGCACGCTCAGGCCGAGCACCCCGCACCCTCAAGCCGAGACCCGCACCCCCACCCCCTCCACAATCATCCGCCGCGCACTCGGCCCCACCAACACCGTCCACACCCCCGCCGACTCCTCCAGCCAACAAGCCAGCGCACGAGCGAAGTCCGGGCACGCGTGGGCGAGGGAGACCAGGCGGCGGTCGTAGGACGCGGCGCCTTCCGGGGTGCGCACCAGGAGGAGCCCGCAGCGGCGGACCAGGTCCCGTGTGCGGGACCAGTCCACGCCTCCCGTACGGACCGCCACCGTGAGCACCTCGTCGAGGACGGCCGGATCGTGCTCCAGCTCGAGGAGTACGTCGAGCAGTTCGCCGCGCAGCACCCGCGACGAGGGCCCGCCCCTGCCGGGCGCCGCGAGCACACCGGCCAGGGCGCGGCGGACCTCGGGCGGTCCGTTCTGCAGAAGGTCCGTGACCAGCGGGAAGAGCGTGGCCCGCGCCTGGGCCCCCTGCTCCAGGCGCCGGTCCACGTACACCCCGGCCTGGACGGCCGCCTCCGGCCGCAGCTCAAGGAAGTCCCGTACGAGATGCGTCACACGGCGCGCGACGGCCGGCGTGGTGACCCCGGCGAGCGCCTCGAGGACCTCGGCCGACCCCGCCCCCGGTTCCCGCAGCCGGGACCGGAACGCGCCGAGCACGGGCTCGGGGTGGGTGGTGAGGGCCGTGGCGAGGGCGGCCGAGGAGAGCTGGGGGTCGCCGGATGCGTACCGCTTCAGGGCGAGCGGCAGATGCCGGGCGCGGGTGACCGGGTCGCGGACGAGCAGGGAGAGCGCCGCGCCGTGCAGCGCGCCGTCCTCGGGCCTTGCCAGGAGCGCGAGCGCCGCATAGCGGAGCAGCGTGCGGTCGGCCTCCGTGTCCACGTGCAGCGCCGCGCTCAGCCCGTACGCGGCCGCCGCGACCCGCCGTGCCGCACGGTCGTCGTGCGCCCAGCGGTCGACCGCTCGGCACAGGGCCGACGGCTCCTCCTCGGCGAGCGTCGCGAGGAGCTCGTCGCCGCGGGGGTGCCCGCAGTCGACGAGGGCCTCGGTCAGGTCGTCGAGCGCGCGGTGGCGGTGGGTGTGCAGAAGGGCCTGGGCAGCGTCGGCGACGGTGGCGGCGGGCGCGGCGGCCAGTGGCCGGTCGTCGCCGAACCACTGCGTCAACAGCGGCTGTACGAGCGCGGGTTCGGCCTTGAGCAGTGCGGCGACCGTGTCGAGGCACCGCTCGCCGCCCTCGGTGTCGGCCACCACCAGGCGCCGCAGGAGTTCAAGCCGTTCCTGCGCGGGCAGCGGCAAAGCCCGCCAGAACCACGGCCCGAACCCGTCGTACACCCCGCGCACCGGGCCCCGCGTCAGGATCCGGTCGGCGAGCAGCCGCAGGACGGGCATGTACGGACGGGCGTCCGGGACCCGGAGCAGGGTCTCGGTCAGGAGGTGGACTGCCCACCAGGCGGCGTCGGCGGGGTTGCGCCGGGTGCCGGCCGCCCAGCTGGGGGTCGTGCGCAGTCCGTGTTCGGCGAAGTGGTCGGCGGCGAGGGTGAGTTCGTCGAGCCGGCGGCGGAGTTGGTCGGGGCCCTGCTGGCGTTCGAGGAGCAGCAGGGCCTGCAGGACGGGGCCGATGCGGTGCCGCGGAACGGGCAGCGGGTGCACGGGCCCCGGGCCGGCAGCCGCCTTGCGCGGGCGCCGGCGCGGGCCGTCCGTGCGCGCGGGCAGCCGGGCCGGGACGGAAGCGCGCTCCTCGGGCTCCGCACGCCAGCGGTGCACGAGCGCGAACAGGGCCGCGTCCAGGTCGAGATGGGCCCCCTGGATCCAGTCGGCCAACTCCTCGTGCGCGAACCGGTACCCGCCCCCCGCGGGCACCAGGGCGCCCTCGGTCAGCACGGCGGACGCCCACCCCGTGGCCCACGGGAAGACCTCCTCGAAGGCTTCCCGGTCCAGCTCGCCCTGCCCGGGCCCCAGACACCGTCGCGCGGCCTCGTGCAGCCGCCCGGAGACCTTCGCCGCGAGGCGCCGTACAGCAGGGCCTCGTACGTCCTGCAGGGCAGCGAGCCGTACGGCGATCCGCAGGCAGAGCAGATCCAGATACGCGGAGAAGATCTCGGCCCGGTCGGGGCACCCGTCCACGGCCTCGCCGAGCGCGTCCCGCACCTCGCCCAACAGGCGTACGGCCAAGGGGTGTGCGGCGTCCGCCGCGGCCAGCGCGCCGTCGGGCACACCGTGCAGCGCCCGCACCCAGCCCGCCTGCCGCCCCGCCGGCTCGCCCAGCCGTACGCAGGCGGGCAGCCGCCCGCCCTGCGTGGAGCCGTACAGGGCGCTTCCCGGAAACAGGGCCCCCGCCTGCTCCCAGTACTCGGGCCGGCAGGCGACGACCAGCCGTGTCCCGGTCTGCCGCAGCCACTCCCCGCTCCCCGCGCTCCACTCCGCGAGGCGGTGCGCGAGCTGCGGGGGCATCTCCTCGGGCCCGTCCAGGAGGACGAGCAGGGGCCGCCCCGCGTCCCGTACGAGCCGGGCGATCCGGTCGGGCCCGATGTCCCCGAGCTCACCGTCTTCTTCGTCCGCCACCGGCACGCCCTCGGACGCGGCCACGATCCGTCCGGCGTGCGCGAGCACCCGCCCCACCGCGTCCGCCACCGAGGCGTCCCCGGCCTGCAGCCCGGCTCCGCGCAGCCACACCGTGGGCGCGGGCGCGCCGCCCCGCGCGCGGCGCCGGGCCAGCGCGCCGAGCTCGGTGGTCCGGCCGCTGCCGGGGTCGCCGACGAGCCCGAGGACGCACTGCGCGGACTCCAGAAAGGCCTCGAACTCCGTTGTCACTTCCACCCGTTGGACGGGTTCGCGCTCCTCGCGCGGCAGATCGGACCCGACGGAGATGGCACTGAGCTGCAGCGCGCCCGCCAGATTGAGATCGCGCCCGTACGCCGGGACACTCGCCGCGTTGCGCGTCAGGAGCTCCCCGAGCACCCCGCTCGCGTCGGCCCGGGCGGCCGCCCGCAGCGGCACCGCGTAACCCGCCGCGCGATGCCCCGCGTCGAGCGCGGTCCCGAGCACGCCGAGCACGGCCCCGGTCGCGGTGTCCACCACGGGCCCGCCGGCCGCTCCCCCGCCGAGCTGCAGCGCATCGGCGGCATCGGTCCCGACGGCCAACTCCAGTACGCCGCCGAGCAGATGGAAACGGTCCGTCGCCGTGTACGTGACCTGCGCCTCGGCGTCGAGCACCCGCGCCTCGCGCCATCCGAGCGCGGCGATGCGTACGTACGCGCCGGGTTCGACATGTTCCCGTACGGACAGGGGCAGCGCCCTCAGGCCGAGACCCTCGGTCCGTACGAGCGCGAGATCGGTCTCGGGAAACGAGACGACGGCATCGGCGTCGACCACACACGTACGGCCGCCGCCGGCGTGCAGCACGATGCGCGCGAGCCCGTCGATCGCCTCGTGGGAGGTGACGACGGTCCCGTCCTCGTCCGCCGCGAAACCGGTGCCGCGGGGCCGGCCCGCCAGATCACAGATCCGGACCAGTTCCTCGCGACCCCCGGCCATCCTCGTCCTCCCCGCGGCGCTCTCCTACGACCGTAGGGAGAGCTGTTCCGCAGGGAACCCCCGCAATCGGATGCGCCCCCTGTGTACCGGCGAAGTGCTTCGAGCGCCTGCCTGAACGGGTGAACGGGGTTTGCCCACGCCCGGCCACGATCCGACAGCAGGAGCGACACGATGGACTGTGAGACCCGCACCCCACCCGGCCCGCAGCCGCGGGACGGCGGGAGGGGACGGGGTGGGGTGCCCGGTTTTCGGGCGGCCCGAGACGACAACGCGAGTCCCTCGGTACCGGCCCGCATTGCCCGAAAACCAGGTACCCCACCCCGGCGCCGACCCAGAAGACGAACCGCACGCGCAGCGCACTGGCACGACGAGGGACTCAGGCGAAGACAGCCAGACTCTTGGCCTTGCCCTTCAGCCCCTCCACCAGCGCCACGAACCGACCCGACGCGTCGTACACGGCCACAGCGCGACCCGACCCGTACTCCTCGGGCATCTCGATCCGCACCCCGTTGAGCAGCAGCCGCGCCCGCTTGTCGTCGACATCCCACCGCGGGAACGCCGCAGCCGCAGCCTCCGCCACCGGCATCACCGTCAAAGAGGCCTGCAACTCGTCCAGCGTCCGCGCCGAGTCCAGCTTGTAGGGCCCGACCCGCGTACGCCGCAGCGCCGTCAGATGTCCCCCCACACCGAGATCCGCACCCAGGTCCCGGGCCAGCGCACGGATGTACGTGCCAGAGGAGCAGACCACCGACACGACCAGGTCCATCACCGCGGTCCCGTCCTCGGCCACCGCGTCCCGCACGTCGTACACCGTGAACGAGGAGATCGTCACCGGCCGCGCCGGAATCTCGAACTCCTCGCCCTCGCGCGCCCGCTTGTACGACCGCACGCCATTGATCTTGATCGCGCTGACCTTGGACGGCACCTGCATGATCTCGCCGGTCAGCTTGGCGATCCCTGCGTCGATCGCCTCACGCGTCACCCGGGACGCATCCGTCGACGAGGTGATCTCGCCCTCGGCGTCGTCCGTCAGGGTGTTCTGCCCGAGCCGGATCGTGCCCAGGTACTCCTTCTCCGTCAGGGCGAGATGCCCGAGGAGCTTGGTGGCGCGCTCCACACCGAGCACGAGCACACCGGTCGCCATCGGATCGAGCGTGCCGGCGTGGCCGACCCTGCGGGTCTTGGCGATGCCGCGCATCTTGGCGACCACGTCATGCGAAGTGAAGCCGGACGGCTTGTCGACGATGACAAGGCCGTCCGGCGTCTGCTGCTGCTTGCTCATTCGGAAGCGTCGTCCTCTTCCGGCTTCTTGTACGGGTCCGCGTCACCGGCGTAAGCGGCGCCCGAGGACGCCTGACGCACCTGCGCGTCGGAGGCCCGTGCCTTGTCGAGGAGGTCCTCGATGGTCTTGGCGGTCTCCGGCAGCGCATCGGCGACGAAGGTCAGCGTCGGCGTGAACTTCACACCGGCGGCCGCACCCACCGCGGACCGCAGAACGCCCTTGGCGCTCTCCAGGCCACGGGCCGCGTTCTCACGGTCCTCGTCATCGCCGTAGACCGTGTAGAAGACGGTCGCCTCCCGCAGATCGCCGGTGACCCTCGTGTCCGTGATGGTCACGTGCGAGCCCAGGCGCGGGTCCTTGACCCCACGCTGCAGCTTCTGTGCGACCACTTCCCGGATGAGGTCCGCCAGCTTCTTCGCCCGCGCGTTGTCGGCCACTGGTCCGTCTCCCTCTGTTTCTTTCCGTACGTACGTCTCTTGCGTACGTCAATCATCGTCCCCGTGCAGCCGCCGGCGCACCGAGAGCAGCTCCACCTCGGGGCGGGCAGCGATCAGCCGCTCGCACCGGTCGAGCACTTCGGACAGGTGCCCCGTGTCCCCGGAGACCATCGCGACGCCGATCTCGGCCCGGCGATGGAGGTCCTGGTCGCCGACCTCCGCCACGCTGACCGCGAACTTGCGGTGCAGCTCGGCGACGATCGGGCGGACGACGGAACGCTTCTCCTTCAACGACCGTACGTCGCCGAGGAGCAAGTCGAAGGACAGAGTCCCCACGTACATATAGGTCCGGATATCCCGCCGGTACGGGTTAGACGGCGCCCTGGCCTTTGTCAGGGGCGTGCGCTGCGTTGTCCCGGGGGACAACCCCCGGACCCCCGGCCGGAGGGATCTGACAAACCGTACCCGCAACGGCCGGGGCCGATCGACGGAATTTCTCCGTCGACCGGCCCCGGATCACGCAGCGTGATCGATGACGCGATCAGCCGCGCGGCTTCTCGCGCATCTCGTACGTCGCGATGACGTCGTCGATCTTGATGTCGTTGAAGTTTCCGAGGTTGATACCACCCTCGAAGCCCTCGCGGATCTCGGTGACGTCGTCCTTGAAGCGGCGCAGACCGGAGATGGTGAGGTTCTCCGCGATGACCTTGCCATCGCGCAGCAGGCGCGCCTTGGTGTTGCGCTTGACCTCGCCGGACCGGACGAGCACACCGGCGATGTTGCCCAGCTTGGACGAGCGGAAGACCTCGCGGATCTCCGCCGTACCGAGCTCGACCTCTTCGTACTCCGGCTTGAGCATGCCCTTGAGGGCCGCCTCGACCTCTTCGATCGCCTGGTAGATGACCGAGTAGTAACGGACGTCCACACCCTCGCGCTCGGCCATCTGCGCGGCACGCCCTGCGGCGCGCACGTTGAAGCCGATCACGATGGCGTCGGAGCCCATCGCCAGGTCGATGTCGGACTCCGTGACCGCACCGACGCCGCGGTGCAGGATCCGGATGTCGACCTCTTCGCCGACGTCGAGCTGGAGCAGCGAGGCCTCAAGGGCCTCGACGGAACCGGACGCATCACCCTTGATGATGATGTTGAGGTCCTGCACCAGACCCGCCTTGAGCACCTGGTCGAGGTCCTCGAGGGACACCCGGCGGGTGCGCTTGGCGAACGCGGCGTTGCGCTCACGGGCGGCACGCTTCTCGGCGATCTGACGCGCGGTGCGGTCCTCGTCGACAACCAGGAAGTTGTCGCCGGCGCCCGGCACGTTGGTCAGACCGAGGACGAGAACCGGCGTCGAGGGCTCGGCGACCTCGACGTTCTCACCCTTGTCGTCGAGCATGGCGCGCACGCGGCCGTACGCGTCACCGGCGACCATCGTGTCGCCGACGCGCAGCGTGCCTCGCTGGACGAGGACGGTGGCGACAGCACCACGGCCCTTGTCCAGGTGGGCCTCGATCGCAATACCCTGCGCGTCCTGCTCCGGGTTGGCCCGCAGGTCGAGCGAGGCATCCGCGGTCAGGACCACGGCCTCGAGCAGAGAGTCGATGTTGAGACCCTGCTTGGCGGAGATGTCGACGAACATGGTGTCGCCGCCGTACTCCTCGGCCACCAGGCCGTACTCGGTCAGCTGACCGCGCACCTTGGTCGGGTCGGCACCCTCGACGTCGATCTTGTTGACCGCGACCACGATCGGCACGTCGGCCGCCTTGGCGTGGTTCAGCGCCTCGATCGTCTGCGGCATGACACCGTCGTTGGCCGCCACCACGAGGATCGCGATGTCGGTCGACTTGGCACCACGGGCACGCATGGCGGTGAACGCCTCGTGACCCGGGGTGTCGATGAAGGTGATCTTGCGCTCTTCGTCGTTGACCTCGGTCGTGACCTGGTAGGCACCGATGTGCTGGGTGATGCCACCGGCCTCGCCCTGGGCCACGTTCGTCTTGCGGATCGCGTCCAGAAGGCGGGTCTTACCGTGGTCGACGTGACCCATGACGGTCACGACCGGCGGACGCGCGACGAGGAACTCCTCGCCACCCTCGTCCTCACCGAACTCGATGTCGAAGGACTCGAGAAGCTCGCGGTCCTCCTCCTCCGGGCTGACGATCTCGACGGTGTAGTTCATCTCGCCGCCGAGCAGCTGCAGCGTCTCGTCCGAGACGGACTGCGTGGCGGTGACCATCTCGCCGAGGTTCATCATCACGGCGACGAGCGACGCCGGGTTGGCGTTGATCTTCTCCGCGAAGTCGGTCAGGGAAGCACCACGCGACAGGCGAACGGTCTCGCCGTTGCCGCGGGGCAGCATGACGCCGCCCACCGACGGGGCCTGCATGGCCTCGTACTCCTGGCGCCTCTGCCGCTTCGACTTGCGGCCACGACGCGCGGGACCGCCGGGACGGCCGAAGGCGCCCTGCGTGCCACCACGGCCACCCGGACCACCGGGACGACCACCGAATCCGGGACGGCCACCGCCGCCACCGAAGCCGCCGCCACCGGGACGACCGGCACCGCCGCCGCCACCGGGACCACCGGGACGACCGGCGAAACCGCCACCGCCGCCACCGGGACCGCTCGGACGACCGGCGAATCCGGGACGACCGCCGCCACCGGCACCGCCGGGACGACCGCCACCACCGGGACCACGGCCACCGCCGGGGCCACCACCGGGACGCGGGCCCGCAGCGGGACGCTGCGGCATCATGCCCGGGTTCGGACGGTTGCCGCCGCCGGGACGGGGACCGCCGGCACCGGCAGCGCCGCCCTGCGGACGAGGCATTCCGCCCGGAGTCGGACGGGGACCGCCCGGACCCTGGGGACGGGGACCGCCCTGGCCGGCGCCCTGCGGACGCGGGCCGCCGGGCGCACCCTGGCCACCCGGACGCGGGGCACCGCCGGGACGGGGCGCCTGCGGGCGGCCCATGCCGGTGGAACCGCCGGACGTGAAGGGGTTGTTGCCCGGACGCGGGCCGGCCGGACGGCCGCCCGGACGCGGGGCACCGGCGCCACCCTGGCCACCGGGACGCGCGGCGCCGCCGGGACGCGGGGCGCGCTCGCCCTGACCACCCTGCGAGGGGGCCGGACGGGAAGCGCCGGGCTTGGGCGCACCGGGACGTGCGGGACGCTCACCGGCAGGCTTCGGCGCCGCGGGGGCGGCCGGAGGCGCGGTGAACTCCGGAGTGGCCGGCGCGGGCTTGGGCGCCACGGCCGGCTTGGGGGCCGGGGCCGCGGGACGCGGACCGGGCGCGGGGGCCGCGGGCTTCTCAGCCGCGGGCTTGGGGGTCACCGGCGCGGGCTTCGGCGCGGCGGGGCGGGCCCCGGGCGTCGGAGCCGATGCGGCCGGCTTCGCGGCGGCCGGCTTCGGCGCCGCAGGCTTGGCAGGGGACGCCTTCTTGGCGGCGCCGCCGCCACCGGGTCCCTGCAATGCGTCAGTCAATTTGCGTACAACGGGCGCCTCGATCGTCGAGGACGCCGAACGTACGAATTCACCGAGTTCTTGGAGCTTGGCCATGACGACCTTGCTCTCAACTCCGAACTCCTTGGCGAGTTCGTATACCCGGACCTTAGCCACTTCGCTCCTTTTAGGTCCGGGTTACGCCGGACCGTCGCTACTTCATGGGCGTACTCATCGCGTGCTCATCGAGTGCTCATCGCAATCTCGACCTACTTCCAACTCGCGGGGTACCTAGACCGCACGGGGCTCCGTGCGGCACGTCTTCTTACGGTTGCGCCTGCTCGACATACCGGCGCAGGGCCGCGGTGTCGAGCGGTCCCTCGGCGCGCAGCGCCCTCGGGAACGCCCGGCGGCGGACCGCCGTGTCGATACAGACCAGGGCGGGGTGTACATACGCACCCCGGCCGGGCAGCGTACCGCGCGGGTCGGGGGCACATGCGCCCTCGATCAACACGGTCCGCAGCAGATCGCGCTTGGCCGCTCGCTCCCGGCATCCCACACAGGTTCGCTCAGGGCAGGCGCGGGCGTGCGTCCGGCCAGACATCGTTAAGTCTACCTCCCCGCACCGACCTCACCCCTTCGGGGCAAGATTCGAATGACTGAGCGCTTCAAATACGGCGCGATCTTTGCGCCGCCGTCGGCGCGATCTTTGCGCCGTGATCGGCCGGGGCCACGTGCCACAACCGGCCGAGGGCACGGGAGCTCAACGCTCCCGCACCCCCTTCGCTATTCCCCGGCCTGCTCCGTGTCCGGCCGGATGTCGATCCGCCAGCCGGTCAGCCGTGCGGCGAGGCGGGCGTTCTGGCCCTCCTTGCCGATGGCCAGCGAGAGCTGGTAGTCGGGGACCGTCACACGGGCCGAACGGGCCGCGAGGTCCACGATCTCGACCTTGGAGACCCGCGCCGGCGAGAGCGCGTTGGCCACCATCTCGGCCGGGTCGTCGGACCAGTCCACGATGTCGATCTTCTCGCCGCCGAGCTCGGCCATGACATTGCGCACGCGGCCGCCCATCGGGCCGATGCAGGCACCCTTGGCGTTCAGACCGGAGCGCGTCGACCGTACGGCGATCTTGGTGCGGTGGCCGGCCTCGCGGGCGATCGCGGAGATCTCGACGGAACCGTCGGCGATCTCGGGGACCTCCAGCGCGAAGAGCTTCTTGACCAGGTTGGGGTGCGTGCGCGAGAGCGTCACGGACGGGCCGCGCACACCCTTGGCCACGCGCACCACGTACGAGCGCAGCCGCTGGCCGTGCGGGTACTCCTCGCCCGGGACCTGCTCCTGCACCGGCAGGATGGCCTCGAGCTTGCCGATGTCGACAAGGACATTCTTCGGGTCGCGGCCCTGCTGGACCACGCCCGTGACGATGTCGCCCTCGCGGCCGGCGTACTCGCCCATCGTGGCGTCGTCCTCGGCGTCGCGCAGCCGCTGCAGGATGACCTGCTTCGCGGTGGTCGCGGCGATCCGGCCGAAGCCCGAGGGGGTGTCGTCGAACTCGCGCGCCTCCTGGCCCTCTTCGAGGTCCTCGGCGTCTTCCTTCGCCCACACCGTCACATGGCCGGTGTTCTTGTCGAGTTCCACACGCGCCCGGCGGCGGCTGCCTTCGGTGCGGTGGTAGGCGATCAGGAGGGCCGATTCGATCGCCTCGACGAGGAGGTCGAAGGAGATCTCCTTCTCCCGGACCAGACCCCGCAGGGCACTCATGTCGATGTCCACGGCTACGCCTCCTTCTCTGCGTCTACGTCTGCTACGTCTACGTCGGATTCGTTCTTGCTCTTGCGGTTGAACTCGATCTCCACCCGCGCCTTGGCGACGGAGTCGAAAGCGATACGGCGGGAGGTGGGCTTGCGGCCCTTCACCCCCGGGACCTCGAGGTCGAGGCCCTCCTCGTCCACGCCGAGGATGCGCGCGATCAGCTCGCCGCCCTCGGTCAGCTGGAACTTCACGAGGCGGCCGGTCGCACGCACATAGTGGCGGTGCTCGGTGAGGGGGCGGTCGGCTCCGGGAGAGGTGACCTCGAGGACGTACTCGCCATTGCCCATGGCGTCGGTCTCGTCCAGCTTCTCGGAGATCTCACGGCTCAGCTCGGCACAGGTGTCCAGCTGGACGCCTTCGTCGGAGTCGACCACGACACGCAGCACACGACGCTTACCGGCGGGAGTCACAGTGATCTCTTCGAGATCCAGATCCTTGGCGCCGACGAGCGGTTCAAGCAGACCGCGCAGCCTCTCGCTCTGGGTGGTGCTCATCCGGGTGACTCCTCGGCCGCGTGTGCTGTTGTGGGTTTCTCGCGTGTCAGGTCAAAGGGTATCCGGTCGCGCGGGGTGTTGCCGCCCGCCCGTCGCCGGTCACCGCCGCCGCGATGCGTGCCGCGCGGCCCCCGCGGGGCGGCATCGGGGCGCAGTCGGGCGCATCACGGCGCCGTGGGGTGTCCCGCTCACCGTTCCCGAACCCTTGCGCGGGTACGGTGATCACTGCCCCGTTCCCCGGGGACCACCACCGTGCCCCTTGACCGCCCCGAGGACGTCCGCCGTGCCGTACGACGAACCGCTCCCCCGGCCCGCCCGTACCGGGCCGCGCCGCAGGAGTCTGCTGACCGGGGCCGTGACGGCCGCGGGTGCCGCACTGCTCACCGCCTGCTCGGACGACGGCGAGGACACCGGCTCGTCCGGAGCCGCGGGCCGCAGGCCGAGCGCCGCGCAGGTGCGGGCACAGATCGCCAAGGACAGCTCCGGGCTGCTCGCCGAGTACGAGGCCGCGCTCGCCGCGCATCCCGCGCTCACGGACCGGCTCGGACCGCTGCGTGCGAACGTGCTCGCCCATGTGAAGGCGCTCGGCGGCGCACCGAAGGCGAGCCCGAGTCCCGCGCGCAGCGCGCCCGTTCAGGCGCCGCTCGGCGAGAAGGTGACCCTGCGGCGGCTTGCCGACGCCGAGCGGGCGCTGGCCAAGAGCCGGCGCGGTGCGCTGGCGGAGCTGCCCGCCGAGGATGCCCGGCTGCTCGCGTCGATCGCGGCCGCCGGTGACGTACACGCGTATCTGCTGAGCGAGGCGGGGCGATGAACGACGAGCGCGACGAGAGCGACAGGGCCGCGGAGATCGCCGCGTACCAGGCGGCGCTGCGGGCCGAGCATGCCGCGGTCTACGGGTACGGGGTCGTCGGCGGGCGGATCCGCGAAGGGCGCAGGGACGAGGCGCGGTCGGCGTACGACGCGCACCGCTCGCGGCGCGACGAGCTGCAGCGCACGCTGCGCGACCTCGGCGCGCTGCCGGAGCAGGCCGCGGCGGCCTATGCGCTGCCGTTCCCGGTGCCGGACTCGGCTGCGGCGACGCGGCTCGCGGCCGAGCTGGAGGACAAGGTCGCGGGTGTGTACGCCGATGTCGTACGGGCCACGGCGGGCGAACGGCGGCGGGCCGCGGCGGACGTGCTGCGCGAGGCGGCGGTCCGCGCGGTGCGGTGGCGGGGCGGCAGCGTAGCCTTCCCTGGTCTCGCGGAACGGTTGGACCCGGCCGCGGGCGCGACGGCGACGAAGCCGCGGACCTGAGGGCCGACGAGGGGGTCGGCCGGGGCTCGACGGGCGTTGCGTCCAGGGCCCTGGCGGCGGGTGCGGGGCGCAGACCGCAGACTTGAGGAGCGGCTGCGGGCCGCAGACAGCAGGGCGAAAGGACACACTGGCGCATGGCTTTCGAAGCGCCGACACGGCTGGTACGGGCGCTCGGCGAGAGTGTCCGTGAGGCCGACGACGGCTGGCTCGACGCACTGCCGCGGCTTCTGGAGACAGCCGTCTCCGAGGGCGGACTCACCGTGGAGCGGCTGCAGTTGCCGGGTGGCCGCTCGAGTCTGGTGGCGCTCGTACGGGATGCCGCGGGCACACCCGCGGCGCTCAAGCTGGCGCCGCCCGGATCGCGTCCCGCGGCGGAGGCCGCGGCGCTCGCGCACTGGGACGGCCATGGCGCCGCGCGGCTGCTGAGCCCGGCGGACCAGGCGGCCTGCGGGATGCTGCTCGAACGTCTCCATGCCGATATGTCGGTACGTTCGCTGCCCGAGGCCAAGTCGATGCTGGAGGCCGCCGGGGCGCTGCGGCGTCTGTGGGTGGAGCCGCCGGCGTTCCCCTTCGAGACCGTGGCGGAGCGCACCGGGCGGCAGGCCGAGGCGATGCGCGCCTCGCTGACGGCAGGGGATCCGGTGGAGCCGCTGGTCACGGAGGCCCTGGCCGCGCGCGACGAGCTCCTGGCCACGCCGCCCGAGGAGCGGCTCCTGCACGGCACGTTCCGGCAGAGCAAGGTGCTCTCGGCGGAGCGGCTGCCGTGGCTCGCGGTCGGTCCGGACCCGGTGGTCGGCGAGTGCGCCTTCGATCTGGCCCGGCTCGTACGCGACCGGGTCGAGGACGTGGTCGGCTCGCCGTCGGGTTCGTCGATCACCCGCCGCCGCGTCAAGCGCCTGGCGGAGTCCCTCGACGTGGACGCGGCACGGCTGCGCGGCTGGACGCTGTTCCGGGCGGTGGAGTCCGGGGTGCGGGCGCGGCGGGTCGGGCGGGTGGCGGACTCGGAGTTGTTGTTGGAGTTCGCGGCCTGGTTGTAGGTGGTTGGGGGGGGCGCCTTCGTGTGCGGGCAGCCCCCTCCCGCCCGGGGGCCGAAGCCCTTTCCAGGCTATCGGCGCCCACTGACAACAGCGGCGGCGCACGGACCGGACAGGACGGCGAAGGGGCGGGCCCGGCCGGCACGCGATGTGCCGGCCGGGCCCGCCCCTTCGGTCATCCTTCGGCGGCGCCCTGCGGTCGTCCGCCAGTGCCGTTCGGTCACCCGCCGGCGGCGCGGCCTCAGCCCACCAGGCGTGCCACGGCCTCCGCCACCGGCAGCTCCTCGCGCTCGCCCGTGCGGCGGTCCTTCAGCTCGACGACGCCCTCGGCCGTACGGCGGCCCGCGACCAGGATCTTCGGGACGCCGATCAGCTCGGCGTCCGTGAACTTCACGCCCGGCGAGACGCCCGCGCGGTCGTCCACCAGAACCCGCAGGCCCTTGGCCTTGAGCTGCTCGGAGACCTCGAGGGCCAGCTCGATCTGGGCGGCCTTGCCCGCGGCGACCACGTGCACGTCGGCCGGGGCCACCTCTGCGGCCCAGACCAGGCCCTTGTCGTCGGCCGACTGCTCGGCGAGCGCGGCGACGGCACGCGAGATGCCGATGCCGTACGAGCCCATCGTGACGCGGACCGGCTTGCCGTTCTGGCCGAGCACGTCGAGCTGGAAGGCGTCGGCGTACTTGCGGCCGAGCTGGAAGATGTGGCCGATCTCGATGGCCCGGTCCAGCTTGAGGCCGGCGCCGCAGGACGGGCAGGGGTCGCCCTCCTGGACCACGACGACGTCGACGTACTCGGAGACCTCGAAGTCACGGCCCGCGACGACGTTCTTCGCGTGCTTGCCCTCCTTGTTGGCGCCCGTGATCCACGAGGTGCCGGGGGCGATGCGCGGGTCGGCGAGGTAGGTGACCTTCTCCAGACCCTGCGGGCCGACGTATCCCCGTACGAGATCGTCGCGGCCCTCGAAGTCCTCGGCCGTCACCAGCTCGACGAGCGCCGGGGCGAAGTGCGCCTCGACCTTGTCCATGTCGACCTCGCGGTCGCCGGGGACACCGATGGCGAAGATCTCGCCGTCGACCTTCACCAGGAGGTTCTTGAGGGTCGCGGAGGCCTCGACGCCGAGGTGGGCGGCGAGGGTCTCGATGGTCGGGGTGTCCGGGGTGTCCAGCTCCTCGACGGCACCGACGCCCTCGGCGTCCACCGGCTTGAGCGCGTACGTGATCGCCTCGGTGTTGGCCGCGTAGTCGCAGTTCGGGCAGTCGGCGAAGGTGTCCTCGCCGGCCGCGGCCGGGGCGAGGAACTCCTCGGACTTGGAGCCGCCCATGGCGCCGGCGGTCGCGGCGCAGATGCGGTAGTCGAGGCCGAGGCGCTCGAAGATCCGCTGGTACGCGGCGCGGTGCAGCGCGTAGGACTCGGCGAGGCCCTCGTCGGCGGTGTCGAAGGAGTACGAGTCCTTCATCAGGAACTCGCGGCCGCGCAGCACACCGGCGCGGGGACGGGCCTCGTCGCGGTACTTGGTCTGGATCTGGTAGAGGATGACCGGCAGGTCCTTGTAGGACGAGCACTGGTCCTTCACCAGCTGGGTGAAGATCTCCTCGTGGGTCGGGCCGAGCAGGTAGTCCGCGCCCTTGCGGTCCTTGAGGCGGAACAGCTCGGCGCCGTACTCCTCCCAGCGGCCGGTCGCCTCGTACGGCTCACGCGGAAGCAGCGCGGGGAGCAGCACCTCCTGGGCGCCGACGGCGTCCATCTCCTCGCGTACGACGCGCTCCACGTTGGAGAGCACCTTCAGGCCGAGCGGCAGCCAGGACCAGACACCGGCGGCGGTACGGCGGACATAGCCGGCGCGGACGAGCAGCTTGTGGCTCAGGACCTCGGCGTCCGCCGGGTCGTCGCGCAGTGTCTTGATCATCAACTTCGACATGCGCGTGACCTGGGCCATGGTTCTGCTCTCCTGCGGGCTTTGTTCGTGGTGTGTGCGTTGGAGGTTAGCCGGGGGCAGGCGGTCGGCGGTAATCGGTTTGGGGTTCGCCCCCTGCGCCCGGTGAGGCCCGGTGCGCTCAATGCGCTCAATGCGCTCTGCGCAGGGGCAGGGGGGCGCCCATCACCGCGTACGGCTTCGGGGCGCTGGGGAACAGGACCTGGCGGGCCAGGTCCTCGTAGCCGAGGGAGCGGTACAGGCCGCGGGCCGGGCTCTCCCGGTCGATCGCGGAGAGGATCGAGCGGGGCTGGGCGGCGGCGTCGGTGATCGTGGTGATCAGGGCGCGGCCGATGCCCTGGTTCTGGTGGCCGGGGTCGACGTGGAGTTCGGTGATGACGAAGGAGTCGTCCAGCCAGAAGTCCAGGCCGCGGCTGCGCAGATACGGTTCGACGACGGTGGACCACCAGTGGCTGCGGTCGTTGGGCATGCCGTAGACGAAACCGACGAGACGGTTGTCGGGGGTGGTCGCGCCCAGTGCTCTCGCGCCGGGGTAGCCGAGGTGGCGCAGCACGATCTGTCGGCGTACCGCGATCTCGTCGTCGCTCAGCCCGAAGGCCCGGGCCTGTACGGCCAGCGCCTCGTCGACCCGCAGCGCGAGGTCGAGGGCCCCGATCACGACGTCGTCTGTCATGCGGGAACCCTAACGCCCGGTGGGCGTGGTCAGAACAGGTCTCCGGGCAGGTCTCGGAACAGGTCTCCGAGAAGGCCTCAGAACAAGACGCTCATGAACGCGCCGACTTCCTCGAAGCCGACCCGGCGGTACGCGGCCCGCGCGGGCGTGTTGTAGTCGTTGACATAGAGGCTGACGACCGGGGCGACGTCGGCAAGTGCATAGCGCAGGACGGCCGCCATGCCCGTGACGGACAGGCCCTGGCCGCGGTACGCGGGGTCGACCCAGACGCCTTGGATCTGGCAGGCGGTCGGGGTCGCGGCGCCGATCTCGGCCTTGAAGACGACCTTGCCGCCCTCGATGTGCGCGAAGGACCGTCCGGCGCCGACGAGTTCGGCGACGCGCGCCTGGTAGAGCAGGCCGCCGTCGCCGGCCATCGGCGAGACGCCGACCTCCTCGGTGAACATGGCCACGCACGCCGGCATGATCACGTCCATTTCGTCCTTACGGATCCTGCGGACGTACGGGTTCGGGGTGATGTCCTCGGGCATCCGGTCCGTGACCATGAGGGGCTGGTGGGCGCGGACTTCCCTGGCCGGGCCCCAGTTGGGCTCGAGGAGCTTCCACAGCAGGGTGGTGGAGTCGGCGGGGCCGACGATCGAGGAGCAGCGGCGGCCGGCGCGGCGGGCGCGGTCGGCGAAGGCGCGTACGGCTTCGGGGCCCGCGCAGATGGGGACGAGATTGGCGCCCGCGTAGCAGAGCGAGCGGAGCCTGCCGCCCTCGTACCAGCCCCACATCTCGCCGCCGAGGCGCCAGGGGTCGAGGCCTGCGACCTGGACCCGGCTGGTGACGAAGGCGTTGTGCACGGGCTCGCGCTCCAGGATCTCGAGCGCGGCGTCGAGATCGCCGGGTTCGAGGACCCTGGTGGTCGTCTGGGTCAACACTGTTCGCGGAAGCCTCACCGTACGGGTTGCGGATCTCCGCACTGTACCTGGGCTGCGGGTGGGTTGCCCCTCGCGTTTTCGGGGACCTTTCCGTGGGTGCCCCGGGGCTCGCGCCCCATGCCGCTCCGCCGCTCCGCGGCGGTGGTCGGGTGCGGGGACTCCGGCCCCGGCCCCTGGCCCCCGGCTCCTGGCTCCTGGCGCGCCGCCCCGGGAGCGGCTGGGCTCTCGCCCCTTGTTGCTCCGCCGCTCCGCGGCGGAAGGGTGCCCTGAGGGCTGACGCCCCCAGACCTCCACGCCGCCAGCGCCCCACGCCGCCAGCCCCCTTCGGCCGCCGCTCCGCACCGGACACCTCCGGGGGCTCCGCCCCCTGGACCCCCGACACCGGGACTTCGCACCGGGAACGGCCGGCGCGTACCCCGCGCTGTTCCGCCGCTGCGCGGGGTACGGCCGGCTCGCACCTCTCGCTTGTCCGCCGCTGCGCGGCGGTGATCGGGGTGCGGGGCTGACGCCCCAGCCCCATGGCCCTCCCTCTGGGCCCCGGCGCCGGCACTCCAGGCACGGCTGGTTTGTGCCCTGGTTGCCTGCCCCGCTGCTCCGCTACCCCGCTGCCCCGCTGCTCCGCTACCCCGCTGCTCCGCTGCGGAGAGTTGGTCGGGGGCTGACGCCCCGAGCCCTCTGGGCCGCCCACTCCGGCAGACCGGCTTGGCCGACGCACCGCGACGGGCTTCTCCGGGCACCCGTCCCCTGGGCTCCTGGTGCCGGGCCTCCCGTACCGGGAAGTTCACAGAGGCCGGTACGTGGCCTGTCCCGGCCTGGCCCCCGCGCCGGGCAATCTCCCGTTCCGCGGTCCGTGTCCGGCCGGACCGGCACAATGGCGCGCGTGTGGGGGACTCGTGTGGTGGGCGTCGTGGTGTTCGGGGCCGTGGTGATGGCGGCCGGATGTGCGCGGGTGCAGGACGATCCGCGGACGGCAGGGAGCAGACCGTCCGCGAGCTCCGGTGTGCTGGGGCTTTGTCCGCCGGAGACGGTCGAGCAGGGCGAGCCCTCGCCGTGCATCACGTCCAGTGAGGCGGACAAGTACGCGGAGAATCACGCGTTCCGCGCCGAGATGCCGATCACCGCTCAGGAGCGGGTGGATGCCGAGGGCAAGAGGGCGGCGTTGGAGGCGGCCCTGCGTGAGCTCGGGGCCGGGGCCGACGAAGCGGCCGCGCGGGCCGCGGCGGCGGAGGCGCTCGGGTTGCCCACCAGTTCCGTCGAGGTGAAGGCGGCCGGCTTCGGCGTCCCCGACGGCGGGCTCTCCGTCGGCGGTGGCGAAGGCAAGGTGTGTGTCAACGGATCGCTGGATGCGGAGGGGTTGGCGCGGGCCGAAGTGGCCGGCCGCACCAACGACGGCACGTGCCTTCCCGGAGACGGCGGACACTGACGCGGCGCGACGCTCCCCTGCCAGGAAGCCCGCCGGGCCCAGCCACGAAAGCCTGCCCCGTGTGCCAGGGGGCCCGTCGCCCAGCCACGAAAGCCTGCCCTCTGCGCCAGGAAGCCCGTCGGCCCAGCCAATGAATCCCGTCGCCCCTGAGAGAAGACCCGACGGCCTCAGCCACGAAGCCATCGACCCTGGCAGAAGACCCGTCCGCCTCAGCCACAACGCCGTCGCCCCTGCCAGGAGACCCGCCCGCCTCAGCCACAACGCCGTCGCCCCTGCCAGGAGACCCGCCCGCCTCAGCCACAACGCCGTCGCCCCTGCCAGGAGACCCGCCCGCCTCAGCCAGGTAGCCGGCCTTTCCCGCCAAGGCCCGACGGCTCTGCCGCCGTGCACGCCGGTGCTGCCGGTCCTGCCGGTCCTGCCGGTCCTGCCGGTCCTGCCGGTCCTGCCGGTCCTGCCGGTCCTGCCGGTCCTGCCGGAAGGCGGCGTACCGCCGGGGTGCGCGCCCATGCCGCCAGGAGGCGCGTGCCGCCAAGCGTGGGCGCCAAGCCCGGCCGCCGCCCAGGCCCAGGCGCGCCAACGCCCCGCAGGATCCTTGTCCCACGGGGCGTAAGCGAAGAAAAGAAGAGGGTCAGCCCGCGACCGAGACCGAGGGCTCGCCCGACATGACGCCGTCCTTCTCCATCTGCTCGGCGATCTTCATCGCCTCCTCGATCAGCGTCTCGACGATCTTCGACTCGGGGACGGTCTTGATGACCTCGCCCTTGACGAAGATCTGGCCCTTGCCGTTGCCGGAGGCGACGCCGAGGTCGGCCTCGCGGGCCTCGCCCGGGCCGTTGACGACGCAGCCCATGACCGCGACGCGCAGCGGGACCTCCATGCCTTCGAGACCGGCGGTCACCTCGTCCGCGAGCTTGTAGACGTCGACCTGGGCGCGGCCGCAGGACGGGCAGGAGACGATCTCGAGGCGGCGCTGACGCAGGTTGAGGGACTCCAGGATCTGGATGCCGACCTTGACCTCCTCGGCGGGGGGCGCCGAGAGGGACACACGGATCGTGTCGCCGATGCCCTCGGAGAGCAGCGCGCCGAACGCGACCGCGGACTTGATCGTGCCCTGGAAGGCCGGGCCCGCCTCGGTGACGCCGAGGTGCAGCGGGTAGTCGCACTGGGCGGCGAGCTGGCGGTAGGCGTTGACCATCACGACCGGGTCGTTGTGCTTGACCGAGATCTTGATGTCCTGGAAGCCGTGCTCCTCGAAGAGGGAGGCCTCCCACAGGGCCGACTCGACGAGCGCTTCCGGGGTCGCCTTGCCGTACTTCTTGAGCAGACGCGCATCGAGCGAACCGGCGTTGACGCCGATGCGGATCGGAGTGCCCGCGGCCTTCGCGGCCTGGGCGATCTCCTTGACCTTGTCGTCGAACTGCTTGATGTTGCCCGGGTTCACACGGACCGCGGCGCAGCCCGCGTCGATCGCCGCGAACACGTACTTCGGCTGGAAATGGATGTCCGCGATCACCGGGATCTGGGACTTGCGCGCGATGGTCGCGAGCGCGTCCGCGTCGTCCTGCGTGGGACAGGCGACGCGCACGATCTGGCAGCCGGACGCGGTCAGTTCGGCGATCTGCTGCAGCGTCGCGCCGATGTCCGAGGTGCGCGTGGTGGTCATCGACTGCACCGAGACGGGCGCATCGCCGCCGACCGCCACGGTGCCGACCTGGATCTGCCGTGCGCGACGGCGCTCGGCGAGCTTGGTCGGTACGGACGGCATTCCCAGAGAAATCGCAGTCATCTGCTGTGCAACCCCAAGGTGTGGATCATGGACCCGGAAGTCCCCGGATGGGCGGGCTCCGGCGTTCGAGGTTACGCCACGGGCCTTGGCCCGAGCACACCAGCGCCGTAAGTCCACTCAATGGTGGCGGCCGGGCACATAGCGTGCCCGACCGCCGTGAAGCAAGAGTTATCAGCTGATTCTGACCGGGTTGACGACGTCCGCGATCAGTACGAGCAGTGTGAAGCAGACGAAGATTCCGGCCACGACGTAGGCGACCGGCATCAGCTTCGCGACGTCGAAGGGCCCCGGGTCGGGGCGCTTCAGGAGCCGCGCCACATTGCGCCGCAGCGACTCCCAGAGCGCGCCCGCGATGTGACCGCCGTCGAGCGGGAGCAGCGGGAGCATGTTGAACAGGAAGAGCGAGAGGTTGAAGCCCGCGACCAGGAACAGCATCATCGCGATCTGGTTCTCCGGCGGGATGTCGAGCGTGAACACCTCGCCGCCGACGCGGGCCGCGCCCACCACACCCATCGGGGAGTCCTGCGCGCGTTCGCCGTCGCCGAAGGCCGCGTCCCACAGGGCGGGGATCTTGGAGGGCAGGGCGATCAGGGACTCCACGCCGTTCTGCATCATCTCGCCCATGCGGTCCACGGACTCGGTGAAGGACTGCTCGACGATCCCGGAGGCCGGGGTGAAGCCGAGGAAGCCGGCGTCCACGTACTGGCCCTCGACATAGCCGCCGTCACCGTCGGTCTTGCTGACCTGGTTCTTGATCAGGTCGGCGTGCAGGACCTTCTCGGTGCCCTTGCGCTCGACCGTGATCGTGGCCGGGCCGATGGTGTCGCGGATCTTGGACTGGAGCGTGGACCAGTCGTCGAGCCGCTCGCCGTTGAACGCCACGATCTTGTCGCCGGCCTGGAGGCCCGCGGCCTTGGCCGGCGTCTCCGGGTCGCCCTTCGCGCACTTCGTACGGTTCTCGCTGGCGGAGATCACGCAGTCGGAGACGCGGCTGACGGTGGTCGTCTGCTCGTTCCAGCCGAAGGTCATCAGGACGCCGAGGAAGATCGCGACGGCCAGGATGAGGTTCATGAACGGCCCGGCGAACATCACGATCACGCGCTTCCACGGCTTGCGCGTGTAGAAGAGCCGCGTCTCGTCGCCCGGCTTGAGCTCCTCGAAGGCGGCCGACCGCGCGTCCTCGATCATCCCGCGCCACGGTGAGGTGGAGCGCGCTTCGAGCTTGCCGTCCGGGCCAGGCGGGAACATGCCGATCATGCGGATGTAGCCGCCGAGCGGAATGGCCTTGATGCCGTACTCGGTCTCGCCCTTGTTCCGCGACCAGAGGGTGGGCCCGAAGCCCACCATGTACTGCGGTACGCGGATCCCGAACATCTTGGCCGTGGAGAGATGCCCCAGCTCGTGCCACGCGATCGAGAAGAGCAGGCCGATCACGAAGACGACTATGCCGAGGATCATCATCAAGGTCGTCATGCACGAGCCTCCGCGGTCGCCTGCTGGGTCTCATCCGTACCGGAAGTACGGGACGTACGGGTGGATCGGGCCGGAAGCCCGGCCAGTTCGCGGGCCCGGGCGCGCGCCCAGGTCTCCGCATCGAGGACGTCCGCAACGGTCAGGGAAGTTCCCGAACGGGGTGTGCCGTGTTCGGCGACGACCTCGGTGACGGTGTCCATGATCCCGTTGAACGGAAGCGAACCCTTCAGGAAGGCCTCCACACACTCCTCGTTGGCGGCATTGAACACTGCTGGAGCCGTCCCCGCGAGCTCCCCCACATGCCGGGCGAGCCCCACCGAGGGGAAGGCCTCGGTGTCGAGCGGGAAGAACTCCCAGCTGGAGGCCTTGGTCCAGTCGAACGCGGGTGCCGCGTCCGGGATCCGCTCGGGCCAGCCGATGCCGATCGCGATCGGTCCGCTCATGTCCGGCGGGGTGGCCTGGGCAAGGGTGGAGCCGTCGGTGAACTCGACCATGGAGTGCACGTACGACTGCGGGTGGACGACGACCTCGATGCGGTCGAAGGGGATGTCGTAGAGCAGGTGCGCCTCGATGACTTCGAGGCCCTTGTTGACGAGTGTCGCGCTGTTGACCGTGATCACCGGGCCCATGGCCCAGGTCGGGTGGGCGAGCGCGTCCTCGGGTGTGACGTCCGCGAGTTCCGCTCTCGTACGGCCGCGGAAGGGGCCGCCGGACGCGGTCACCACGAGCTTGCGCACATCGGCGCGGGTGCCGGCGGCGAGCGCCTGGAACAGGGCCGCGTGCTCGGAGTCGACCGGGATGATCTGCCCGGGCTTGGCGAGCGCCTTGACCAGCGGGCCGCCGACGATCAGCGACTCCTTGTTGGCGAGCGCGAGGGTGCGGCCCGCTTCCAGAGCGGCGAGGGTCGGGGCGAGTCCGATGGAACCCGTGATGCCGTTGAGCACGGTGTGGCAGTCCGAGGCGGCGACCTCGGTGGCGGCGTCGGGTCCGGCGAGGATCTCGGGCAGCGGCTCGGTGCTTCCGTACTGCGCCTCGAGCGCCTCGCGCAGCGCGGGCACCGCCTCCTCCTGGGCGACCGCGACGGTGCGCACCTTCAGGCGGTACGCCTGCTCGGCGAGGAGTCCGACCCGGCCGCCGTTCGCGGACAGGGCCGTGACCTTGAACCTGTCGGGGTTGCGCAGGACCAGGTCGACGGCCTGGGTGCCGATCGAACCGGTGGAGCCGAGGAGCGCGAGCTCGCGTGCTCCGTCTTCGAGGGAGACGGGGTCGAAGACGAGATGCGGATCGGCGAGGGGGGCTGGACTGTCGCTCATTCCCCCATTGTTGCCCCTTCGCCTGTGCTCCCAGGACCGGGTGTCACCTTTCCCCTACGGATGGATCACTTCCTTCCGCACCAGAACGGTGTACGGGCCGGCGTCGCGGCGCTCGAAGCGGCGCGGGTCGAAGAGCGCGGCGGGCAGGCGGGTGGGCAGGCTGATGCGGTTGGGCTGGTGCGGGTAGTTGTCGCGGCCGAGGTCGATTTCGTACGCGTGCGGGGCGCGGCGCAGCACGAATGCCTCAGGGGCGTCGTACGGGCCGTGGTCGAGGCGGGCGGTGAAGGCGGCGGGGTCCGTGAGCCGGGACCAGGCGCGGACCTCCTCGGTGCGGCCGGCGAAGTCGGCGAGCGGGTGGGCGTAGACGGGTTCGGCGGTGAGATAGCCGTGGTAGGCGGCGCCGGACATGAGGCGCCAGTTGTCGGTGAGGACGGTCAGCTCCTGGGGCGGGCGGCCGGTGATCTGCGCGAGGACGCGGATGATGTCGGCGGGCGGGCGCGGCCCGTAGGCGGTGTCGAACTCGTGGTGCAGCGCGTCGGGGACGGTCTGTACGGCGCCGAGGGCGAGCACGGCCGCCAGGGCGGCCACCGCCGCCGGCCGGATCCGCTCGCGCAGCCACGGCAGCGCCTCGGCCGCGGCGAGTACGCCGGAAGCGTACAGCGCGGCGAAGAGCACGGGGTGCACGCGGAAGGAGAGCAGGCTAGCGCCGAGCAGGACCGCCAACTGGCTGAGCAGGCACCACAGATAGCAGGCGGCGACGAGGGTGAGCAGGGCGCGGGCGAGGGTGTCGCGGTGGGCGCGGGCAAGCAGCCAGGCCGTGCCCGCCAGGCAGAGCACGCCGGTGACGGAGGGCTCGGTCATCGGCAGCGGGAAGGAGGTCTGCTGTACGGGGATGTATCGCAGGGCGGGATTGGGCGGCATTCCGGCGGGGAGCGCGGCGGCGAGGTAGGGACCCCAGACGATCAGCGCGAGCGGGAGCGCGACGGCCGCCACCGCGCTCAGCCGCAGCAGCAGGGTGCGCAGTCCGCGGCGGCGCAGGAACGTGAGGGCCATGACGGTCAGGGCGAGGGCCCAGAACGCGGCGAGCAGGGTGTAGGTGAGCGCGGCGATTCCCAGGTAGAGCCCGCAGCCGAGCAGGACGGCGCGCGGGGCGCGGCGGGCCGCGAGGGCGCGGTGGGCGAGCACGGCGAGCGGCGGCATGGGGGCGGCGACGATCCACGCGTACGGCTCGTGCACGCCGAACGCGGTTGCCTGGAACGCGCTCAGCAGGGTGGCCACGGCGAGCGGCAGGGCGAAGCGGGGCGTCACGATCCGGGACCAGAGGCCGTACGCGAGCGCGGTGCCGAGCGCCACCGTGGTGATCGCGGCCGGCTTGTACGCGGTCCAGGCCTCGGCGCCGGCGAGGTGGGCGGCGCGTCCGGTGAGCCAGAACCAGGCGGGCGGGTAGAGCGGGGGCAGTCCTTCGAAGGTGACGTCCGCGAGCCCTGCTTCGGCGGCGTACCGCGTCACGTACTGCGTACGGAACTGGTTGTCGCCGGTGAGGCCGCCGAGGAACAGCGGGGTGCCGTGCAGGGGCAGGGCGAGGATGCCGGCGGGGAGTGCGCCGAGCAGGGGGTACGCGGCGAGGCCGGGCCGGCCGCGCAGGGTGAGCCAGGCGAGCGCGGCCAGGAGCGTGGCGGTCGCGGCGGCTGTGGCGACGGTGTCGGCGCGGGTGGGTTCGGCGATGGGGAAGCGGGCCGCGGCGAACTGGACCAGAAGGGCGGCGGTCACGGCCAGGACCGCCCCGAGGGCCAGGTGGCGGCCGGGAACAGCCGGGGCGGGAGGCAGGCCGGCAGGGGCCGGGGCGGGCTTGGTGCGCTGCCGCACGGTGAGCGAGGTCATGTCCTCGTGAACGAGGGCGAATTATCGGCAGTTCGCCCGGTACGCGAAGACTTCATCGAGCCGTTGCCGGGTGGCCATCTGGCCACCCGGCAACGCCCGTCAGCGGATCGGCCGGTGCACGTTCTCCACCTTGGACGGTCCCGAGGTCGCGTCCGCGATCCACGGGCCGTCGCCGCTCAGGTCGACGATGCCGCTCTCCAGCCACTCGTACGCGCCGGACAGGACGCCCTTGACCACCTTGCGGTCCAGGTCGTCGGTGTTGGTCCACAGGCGGTTGAAGAGTTCGTCGACGCGGATGCGGGACTGGCGGCAGAAGACGTCGGCCAGCTGGTAGGCCTCGCGACCGTAGTCCTCGGTGGTGCGCAGGAGTTCGGCGCGTACGCAGACCGCGCTCATCGCGAAGAGCTCCGCGCCGATGTCGACGATCCGGCCGAGGAAGCCCTGCTTGGTCTCCATACGGCCCTGCCAGCGCGACATGGCGTAGAAGGTGGAGCGGGCCAGCTTGCGCGAGGTGCGTTCGACGAAGCGCAGGTGGCCGGAGAGGTCGGCGTGGCCTTCCGGGTGGAACTCCCCGTACGTACGCGGGAGTTGGCCGGGGCCCGCGACCAGCTTCGGCAGCCAGCGGGCGTAGAAGCCGCCGGCCCTGGCGCCGGCCTTCGCCTTGTCCGAGAGGGACTTGTCGGGGTCGATGAGGTCGCCCGCGACCTTCAGGTGGGCGTCGACGGCCTCGCGGGCGATGAGGAGGTGCATGATCTCGGTGGAGCCCTCGAAGATCCGGTTGATACGGAGGTCACGGAGGACCTGTTCGGCGGGGACCGCCCGTTCCCCCCGTGCGGCGAGGGACTCCGCCGTCTCGAAGCCGCGGCCGCCGCGGATCTGGACCAGCTCGTCGGCCATCAGCCAGGCCATCTCGGAGCCGTACAGCTTGGCGAGCGCGGCCTCGATCCGGATGTCGTTGCGGTCCTCGTCGGCCATCTGCGAGGAGAGGTCGAGGATCGCCTCGAGCGCGAAGGTGGTCGCGGCGATGAAGGAGATCTTGCCGCCGACGGCCTCGTGGTGCGCGACCGGCTTGCCCCACTGCTCCCGCTCCCCCGACCACTCGCGGGCGATCTTCAGACACCACTTGCCCGCGCCCACGCACATGGCGGGCAGCGAGAGCCGGCCGGTGTTGAGGGTGGTGAGAGCGATCTTCAGGCCCGCGCCCTCGGCGCCGATACGGCTCGACGCGGGGACCCTGACCTGGTGGAAACGGGTCACGCCGTTCTCCAGGCCGCGCAGGCCCATGAAGGCGTTGCGGTGCTCGACCGTGACGCCCTCGGCGGCGGCCTCCACGACGAAGGCCGTGATGCCGCCCTTGTGGCCCTCGGACTTGGGGACGCGGGCCATGACCACGAGGAGGTCGGCGACCACACCGTTCGTGGTCCACAGTTTCACGCCGTCGAGGATGTAGTCCTCGCCGTCGGGGATCGCGGTGGTCGCGAGGCGGGCCGGGTCGGAGCCGACGTCCGGTTCGGTGAGCAGGAACGCGGAGATGTCGGTGCGGGCCAGACGCGGCAGGAAGGTGTCCTTCTGCTCCTGGGTGCCGAAGAGCTTCAGGGGCTGGGGCACACCGATCGACTGGTGGGCCGAGAGCAGCGCGCCGAGCGCCGGGTTGGCGGAGCCGACGAGGGCGAGGGCCTTGTTGTAGTAGACCTGCGTCAGTCCGAGGCCGCCGTACTTGGTGTCGATCTTCATGCCGAGTGCGCCGAGCTCCTTGAGCCCGTTGATCACCTCGTCGGGGATCTTCGCCTCGCGCTCGATCCGCGCCCCGTCGATCTTCGACTCGCAGAAGTCCCGCAGTTTGGCCAGGAACTCCTCACCGCGCTGGGCGTCCTCGTCGGCGGGCATGGGGTGCGGGTGGACCAGATCGAGGCGGAAGCGGCCGAGGAACAGCTCCTTGGCGAAGCTGGGTTTGCGCCAGTCCTGCTCGCGGGCCGCCTCCGCGACCTGCCGGGCTTCGCGCTCGCTCACGGACGGTTTCGAAGTTGGTGCGCTCATCGGGCTCACCTCGCCGTGGGGTGGGGCCGCCGGACCGATTGACCCGATCTTGACCCGGTCGGTTACTGGCTGGTGCTACTGGATCGTTGGTACCCGATTCGTCCCCTGCCCACCAGTCCTCGCGCAGCGTTCGCCGTACGCGGGGCCGGGGAGGCGCTCGCGCAGGGAGGGGGAGGCGCCCGCTCAGCCGGCGTCCACGGGGAGCACCGTCAGGGTGCGGCCCCGCGTGATGTACAGGCGGTTCTTCTCGGCGGCGTAGCGCGTGACGGCGGAGGTGTCCTGCGGTTCGTCGGGGATCGTGTACGTCCAGACCGTCTTCATGGTCCTGCGGTCGACGGCGACGGCCGCGACGTCCACGTCCGGCGAGACGGGCGGGAAGAGAAGGCCGCCGGCCGCCACGGGCGCCGCGGCGGGCGGCGGGGCGAGCCGCACGGTGGACTGCCAGCGCCAGGAGCCTTCCTTGCGGGCCCGTTTGCGTTTGTTCCGCTGGATCACCCACATCTCGCGGTTGAGGAACGACAGGTAGATCTCGTCGCCTTCGATGAGCGCTGTCCCGTAGAGGGTCCGGCCCTTCTGCTTGTCGGTCATGCCCTCCTCGGCCTCCTCGGGATCGAGGCTCCAGACGGTCCTGCCCGTGGCGAGTTCGAGGACGAGCAGACCGCGGCCGCTGACCACCACCGTGCGGTGGTCGGCGGCGATGCCGCGGCGGGCGGCGCCGGTCTCGGTCGAGATGAAGGTCCCCTCGGTGGCCAGTTCGCGCCGCCACACCGCCCTGCCGTCGTCCATCCGGTACGCGGTCACCGCGTCGGTCTCCAGGAGCACGCCGATGCGTTTGTCGCCGACCATCGGTTCGAGCACGATCGGGCTGCGGGCGAGCTGCCTGCGCCAGCGCACCTTGCGGGCCTTGACGTCGTACGCGACGAGGAAGCGGTCGACGTCCTGCGGGCGCCCGGTGGAGGCGGCGCCCGGACGGTGGCCGATGAGGTACACAGCCCGCTCGTCGAAGCCGGCGAACGGGGTCAGCATGCGGGTCATGTCCAGGTCGAGGGGGCCGGTCATCCAGGTGCGCCCGTCCGCCGCCTCGACCACCGCGAGCCGGCCGTCGGGCTCCGCGGTCGGCTGCACACAGGCTCCGGCGCAGGGGGCCGGGCCGAGCCCGATGCCCTCGGTGACGCTCCAGCGTTCGGCGCCGGTCCGTGCGTCGAGCCCGATCAGGGAACCCTCGGCCTCCCCGGTCGCGACCACGATGTCGCCGAACGGGTACGCGGTCACGAAGCCCTTGTCGCCGAGTTCGCCGCGGAAGGTCCACAGCGGCCTCGGGGCTCCGCCGGGGTCACGGGTCGGCTTCCTCGCCGGGCCCTTGGCCGGGGTGTCCGGCGCCCCGCCGTCGTCTTTCGCCAGCCACCAGGTGGCACCGCCCGCCGCCGCCACGGCGAGCGCCCCCGCGCCGGCGAGGAGGGCCCGGCGGGTGGGGCGTGCCTCGCTCCGCGGATCCGCCGTATGCCGTCGTACGCCGATGCTGCCGGCGGCTTCCGTACGGGCGCCGATGTCGGCGAGCACCGCCGGGGGCAGCCGGTCCCCGAACCAGCCGGTGGCGGCGGCCTGTTCGCGCACCGCGGCCGGTGTGGGGCGGGCGGCCGGGTCCCTGGCCAGACAGGCGGCGGTCAGCGTGCGCAGGGTGTCCGGTACGGCGTCGAGGTGCGGCTGCTCGTGGGTGATCCGGTAGAGCACGTCGGCCGCCTCGCCCTCGCCGTGGGGCGGGCGTCCCGTGGCGGCGAAGACCAGCAGGGCGCCGAGTGCGTACACGTCGGCGGACTCGTCGCCCTGACTTTCGCCCGAGGCCCGTTCCGGGGCCATGTAGGCGGGGGTGCCGGGGCGGGCTCCCGGCTCCTGCGCCGCACCCCGCAGGTGGGCGACGCCCAGGTCGATGAGGCGGGGGCCTGCCGGGGTGATCAGGACGTTGGAGGGCTTGAGGTCCCGGTGGACGTAGCCCGCCTCGTGCAACTCGCCCAGCGCGTCGGCGAGCCGGGCCGCGAGTGCGCGTACGGCTGCTTCGGGCCAGGGGCCGTACGCGGTGACGGCCTCGGCGAGCGAGGGTCCGAGGACGTAGGCCGTCGCGAACCAGTCCTCGCCCTCGTCGACGAACGCGGGGAAGTACCCGGCGCCGCCGAGCCGGTGGGCGGCCCGGATCTCCGCACCGAACCGCTGCCGCAGGGACGCGTCCCGTGCGTGCTCGGGCCGCAGAGTCTTGAGCGCGACGGTGCGGCCCGTGGCCGTACGGGCGAGATAGACGGTGCCCATGCCCCCGGCGCCGAGGCGGGCGAGGAGGGTGTGGCCGGCGATGGCTTCGGGGTCGGCGGGCGTGAGGCGGGCGAGGAGGGTGTGGCCGGCGATGGCTTCGGGGTCGGCGGGCGTGAGGGGGGCGAGGGGTTCTGTACGGGCGGGGGGTGCGGCGAGGGGTTCTGTACGGGCGGGGGTTGGGGTGGGGGTGATGGGCGAAGCAGGGCCGGCGGCCGGCCGTTGCGGTCCCCCGCCGCTGGAACGGCTCGGCCTCAACTTCCGTGTCCGCTGGTCCGGTTCGGGCGTCGGGACGTCTTCCACGGGCCGCGCATCCTCCGGTGTCCGCGCGTCCTCGGGCTGTCCGTCCTCGGGCACCCGCCCGTCCTCCGGTTCCCGCCCATCCTCCGGTGCGTCCGCGCCGCCCCGTCCGCGTTCCTCGTCCGTCATCGCAGCGTCCTCACGTAACCGGAAGGGCATAGACCGACTGCCCGTTGACGACCATGGCGTGCCGGCCCGCCGAGTGGACGGTGTAGCCGTCGGAGCCCTCCGCGACGGCGTAGCGCCAGCGTTCGGCGCCGGTGGCCGGGTCGAGGGCGACCACGCCCAGGCGGTGTCCGACCAGGAGCGTGCGGCCCGATTCGGTGACCCGCACCCAGGGCGGGACCGCCTGGCCGGTCACGCTGTCGCGGAGCGGGTCGGCCGGCAGCCGGTGGCGCCAGTGCTCACGACGGCGTCCGAGGTCGACGGCGTGCACGCTCTGATGCGGACCGGCGACGAAGTACAGCGGACCGGGAACTCCCTTGATCCGTCGGGGTTGTGTGGTGTGGGGCTTGCGGGACTGCTCGCCCGCGGGCTCCTCGTACAGGTCGAGGCTCCAGTGCGGCGCGTCCGCGTCGGCCCGCGCGGCGCGCAGCCGGCCGTGCAGGAGCGCGATGAACTGCTCGGAGTACGGGTCGTAGTTGACCACCGACATCAGGTCCTCGGGCCAGTCGTGGACCCGGTCCCAGCGGACGCGGCCGGTGGCGACGTCCACGCGGATGATGCGGGCGCCGCCCGGGTAGCGGCGCTGCATCAGATGCCAGACGTCATCGAGCCCCGGTACCGCGATCGCCACCACGTCCCCCCGGGCACCGGAGGCGACCTTCACCTTCCAGCGCTCCGCCCTGTCGTCCACGCCCAGGGCCACGACGTACGGCTGATGCGTTTCGGGGGTGCCGCCCTCCGGGGGCACGGCGTGGTACAGGGCGAGGCGCTGCTCGGCGGAGCCGCCCATGAGGCCGATCCTCCCCCGGCCCGACATGACGCTCATGGGTTCGGTCCACAGTTCTTCGCCGGTACGCGGGGAGAACGCGGCGATCCGCCCGGCCCGTACGGTCACGATCCGGTCGGCGAGCGTCAGCACGGGCTCCTGCTCCGGCAAGTCCTCGTGGGTCCACAGGACTTCACCGGTTCCGGTGTGGACCGCGGCGAGCCGCGAGGACTCCAGAATGCAGCAGACCTCGCCCTCCCCCAGGGCGACGGGCAGCGCGATCCGCTGCTTCGACTTCGCGTCGTACCGCCACAGCGTGGGGGGTGCGACACCGCGCGGGACGCGGGTGGCGCGCCGGTTCGTGGCCGGCCGGGCGCCGGGCGAGGTGAGTGCCGTGGTGCCGCCGCGGCCCATGACCCAGCCGGCCACCCCGCCTGCGCCGAGGAGCACTCCGGCCGACGCGGCGAGCAGGGTGCGGCGGGCCGGTGCCGCGCGCCGGCCCGCCGTGGCGTCCGGCGGCGGCTCGGGTGCGTGTGCGGGCGGTGGGGGCGGCGGGACCGCCTCGCGTTCCAGGGCCTGTTCCGCCTCCCGCGCGAGCGCCCCGACCAGGCGTGCGGGCAGGGCGTACGAGGTCTGTCCGGCCCAGTGGGCGGCCAACTCGGCGGCGGACGGCCGTAATACGGGATCCGGAGCGCGGCACCGGTCGAGCAGCTCGCGGTCCGGCGGGCGCCCGCCGGCCGCGTCCTCGAGCACGGCGGCGAGCGCGGCCACGTCGTCCGGCGGACGTCCCGTCCCGCGCGGCCGGACGAGCCGCGCGCCCGAGGCCCCGAGGAGCACCCCGCCGGGGGTGACCGCCCCGTGGGCCGCGCCCAGTGCGTGCAGCCGCGCGAGGGCGCCGGCGAGCGTCGCGCCGATGCCTCGTACGGCGGGCTCGGGCAGCCCCGCGTACAGCAGTCCGCGCACGTCGGCGAGGGTCAGGGACGGGACATGGACGCAGGCCAGCCAGGGCGCGTCCGCTTCGGTCCCTGCGTCGGCGTACGCCACGAGGCCGGGCCCGGCGGCGGACCGCAGCAGGTCGGCCGAGCGCGCCAAGTCCCCTTGTACGAGGGTGATGTCGACGTGGCCCGTACCCCCGGGCCGATGGGCAAGGTAGCGGCGTTCACCACCCGCCTCGGTGAGCACGGCGAGCAGCCGGTACGAACCGAGGACGCGCGGATCTCCTTGGTGCAGGTCTTCCATCGATAGGTCCCCCGAGCGCCCGCCTCCCGCCCCCCGGCCAGGATCGGCGCGCGCCACAGTCCCGTCGTGCCACGGCGGGACCCGGCTCAGGGTAGTCCCGGAATGCCGGATTCATGAGGGTGCGCGGCCCTGGACCTCCGAGGCGGGAGCTCACCCGTCGCACTCACCACGTGGGCATCGCCCGTAACCGCTCTCCGTGCGCCACGAACATCCGGCCCGCGGCCGCGGCGAGCCGCCAGCCCGGCTGTCCCGAGTCGTCGCTGTGCACCCACAGCTTGGTCCCCGAGGCGGCGTCGAGGGCGGCGACGCCCTGGTCGTGCCGGCGCTCCTCGTTGTCACGGTGCTGCACGCCGAGCGGTACGTAGAGCGCCTTGCCCTCCTGTACGGGCGGCTGCACCGGCAGCACTTCGTCGTCAAAGCTGAAGGATTGCGCGTAGCCGACGTCGGTGGCCCAGATCCGGGAGCCGTTCGCCATGTCCAGGCAGAGCAGTTCACGCCGGGTCGCCCAAGGGTGCGGCGCATAGAGCCGGTCCCCGACGACGGCCGGTGCGCCCCAGGACCGCTCGCCGAACTCGGAGTCGTCGTCCTGCGCCCAGCGCTCCTTGCCGTCGCGGGCCCGCACGACCGCGAGGCGTGCGCCGCCCACGCAGAACGCGTCACCGTGCACGGCGGGCGTCAGACCCGTGTCCGCGAGATACGGTGCGACCGGCCCGAAGTCCTTGCGCCAGCACACCTCGCCGGTCAGGAGATCGAACGCGACGCCCTGCCCTTCGCGCGCGCAGACGAGCAGCCGGCCGTCGGCCACGGCGGCGCCGACCGGCCCTTCGGAGGCGACGGTCTCGGCGGAGCGCCAGCGCACCTCGCGGGTGCTCAACGCGACGGCCGCGACCCGCCGTTGGGCGTCGAGCACGTACACCTGCGCACGGTCGGCGGCGAGCGCCTGCAGTGCCTCGGCCTCCGTCGTGTCCCACGCGGCCTCACCGCTGCGGGCGTCGAGCGCGGTGAGCCGTCCGCCGGGCGTCACCACGTACAGCGTGCGCCCCACCGCGAGGAGGGGCCCGCGGCGCTCGGGTGCGCCGCGGCCCGGCCAGGACCAGGCGGGGGCGCCCGTGTCCTGCCGCCACGCGGCGAGTCCGCCGCCGGCCGGGGCGACGACCACGCGGTCGACGGCAAGGGGGCCGGGGCCGTCCGGGGCGATGCCCTCGGCCGTCCACAGGGGGTCGGGGACGGATCCCACCTGCGGGTCGGCGAGCGGTTCGGCGTACGGGACACCGCTTTCGCTGACTTCCGGACCCGTGGGCCGCTCGCGCCGCAGCCACCAGGCGAGCACCCCGCCGCCCGCCGCCAGCACGGCGGTGCCGGAGGCCGCGAGCACGGTACGGCGGCTGACCGACCGGCCGGGTGACCGGCTCCCTTCGTCGGTCTGCCCGGCCTCCGCGATCGCCTGCTCGGCCTGGCGGGTCCGCCGCTCGATCTCCTCGCGCAACGGCGCACGGCGCCAAGGCAGTTCAGCGCGTGCTGCCTGCTCACCGCGCTCCGTCCGCCCGGCGCGCGCCGCCCGCCCACTGTGCCCTGTGCGTCCGAGGAGCCGGGCCAGGGTGCCGGGCGCCGGGCGGGCCCCGGGGGCCTTCGCCAGACAGTCCCGCAGCAGTGCGGTCAGCGCGGGCGGCACCCCGTCCAGGTCAGGATTCTCGTGTACGACACGGAAGTTGACGGCCGCCGGATGCCCCGATCCGAACGGGGCACGTCCCGTACAGGCGAAGACGAGGACCGCGCCCAGCGCGAACACATCGGCGGGCGGCCCGGACCGGCGCCCGGTGACCTGCTCGGGCGGCGCGTATCCGGGGGTGGCGGGGGCGGTGCCCGGATCGGTGAGGGTGAGGCCGTGCTCGGGCCGTGCGATGCCGAAGTCGATGACGCGCGGGCCGTCGTGGGTGAGCACGATGTTGGACGGCTTGAGGTCGCGGTGCACCAGGCCGGCCCCGTGAATCACCGTGAGCGCACGGGCCAGTCGGGCACCGAGCGCCCGCGCACCGGCCTCGTCGAAGGTGCCGCAGAGGCCGACGGCCTCGTGCAGGGTGGGGCCGGCGAGGAATTCGGCGGCGATCCAGGGCAGCGGCCCGTCGAGGTCGTGGCCGAGCAGCCGGGCCACGCCACGGCCCCGTACCGCCGAAGCGGTGTCGGCCTCGCGCCGGAAGCGGCGCACCATGCCCGGGTCGCGGGCGAGTTCGGGCCGCAGGACCTTGACCGCGACCGGCCGTCGGCGGGCGTCCCGCGCGAGATACACCGCGCCCATGCCGCCTTCGCCGAGCCCGGCGACGACGGTGTACGGCCCGATGCGCTGCGCTTCCCGCTCCCCCATGGCGGCCCATGGTGACAGGGGAACTCCCGCCTCAGTAGCGGGAGTTCCCCTGTCGGAGCCGCCGGAGCCGGCCGGCGGCCGCCGGGGTTCGTCAGAGCTGGATGCCGGTGAAGACCATCACGCGCTCGTACGTGTAGTCCTCCATCGCGAAGCGGACACCCTCGCGGCCGACGCCGGACTGCTTGGCGCCGCCGTACGGCATCTGGTCCGCGCGGTACGAGGGCACGTCGCCGACGATCACGCCGCCGACCTCGAGGGCGCGGTGGGCGCGGAAGGCGGTCTGCACGTCGTGCGTGAACACGCCTGCCTGCAGGCCGTACTTGGAGTCGTTGACGGCGGCGAAGGCCTCGGCCTCGCCGCTGACCTTCTGCACGGTGAGGACGGGTCCGAAGACCTCCTCGCAGGAGATCGTGACATCGGCCGGCACGTCCGTGAGGACCGTCGGCGCGTACGAGGCGCCGTCGCGGCGGCCGCCGGTGAGCAGCTGGGCGCCGGCCTTCACGGCCTCGTCCACCCAGGACTCGACACGGCGGGCGGCGTCCTCGCTGACCAGCGGGCCCACGTCCGTCCTGTCGTCCGACGGGTCGCCGGTGACCTGGGCCTCGACGGCCTTGACGATGCGCGGAAGGAGACGGTCGTGCAGCGACTCGTCGACGATGACGCGCTGCACCGAGATGCAGGACTGGCCGCCCTGGTAGTTGGAGAAGGTGGCGATACGGGTCGCCGCCCAGTCCAGGTCCTCGTCGCTCGCCCAGTCGGCGAGGACCACGGCCGCGCCGTTGCCGCCGAGCTCCAGGGTGAGGTGCTTGCGCGGGACCGAGTCCATGATCGCGTAGCCGACCTTGTCGGAACCCGTGAAGGAGATGACGGGCAGCCGCTCGTCCTGCACCAGCTGCGGCATGTGGTCGTTGGCGACCGGAAGCACCGACCAGGAGCCGGCCGGCAGCTCGGTCTCGGCGAGCAGCTCGCCGATGACGAGGCCGCTCAGCGGGGTGGCCGGGGCGGGCTTGAGGATGATCGGGGTGCCGACCGCGATGGCCGGGGCGATCTTGTGGGCACACAGGTTCAGCGGGAAGTTGAACGGTGCGATGCCGAGCACGACGCCCTTGGGGAAGCGGCGGGTCAGGGCGAGACGGCCCTGGCCGCCGGCGTCGGTGTCGAGGCGCTGGGCCTCGCCGCCGTTGAAGCGGCGGGCCTCTTCGGCGGCGAACCGGAACACGGAGACGGCACGGCCGACCTCGCCGCGGGCCCACTTCATGGGCTTGCCGTTCTCGGCGGAGATCAGCCGGGCGATCTCCTCGGTGCGCTCGACGAGCCGCTTGGACACGTGGTCGAGGGCGGCGGCCCGCACATGGGCGGGGGTCGCGGCGAACTCGTCCCGTACCGCGTACGCGGCGGCCACCGCCTCCTCGACCTGGGCATCGGTCGGCACACTCACCGCGGCGACCGTACGGCCGTCCCAGGGAGAGGTGACATCGAGGGTGGTCTCGCCGGTGGCCTGGCGGCCGGCGAGCCAGAAGGCATGGGTTTCGGTCATGGCCGGGCCCTTCCGCGGGTGCTGCTCGGGTGTGGGGTCACTTTCCACGGTAGGGGTGCGGAGCGGCCAAGGCGTTTGTCCGGGGTGGAGCAGTCGGGTGGCCAACTTGGCCAATTCAGCCCCTGCGGCGCTTGAGCAGACCCGCACGGAGTGCGGATGCGGGGGTCCGGGGGCGAAGCCCCCGGTTTCGGGAAGGGGCGGGGCGGGGAGAAGGGCCCGCCGCAGGCGCCACCCACCCACGGATCCGCACCGTCACTCGGACGCCGCAGCCGTGGCCTTCAACGCCAGCCAGAGCTCCATCCGGACATCCGCATCGTCGAGCGAACGGCCCAGGATCTCCTCGACCCTCCGCATCCGGTACCGCAACGTATGCCGGTGCACACCCAGATCCGCCGCCGCCGCGTCCCACTGCCCATGCCGTGAAAGCCACGCCCGCAACGACTCGACCAGATCCCCGCGCCCCGTCGCATCGTGCTCGTACAACGCCCTGAGCAGCCCGTCCGCGAAGGCCCGTACGGCATCGTCGGCGAGCAGCGGAAGCACAGATCCCGCGGCGAGAGACTCGTGCTCCACCAGGAAGCGGCCCCTGCGCCGGGCCACCGACAGCGCCTGTTCGGCCTGCTTGTACGCGGCCGCCGCCGCGATCGGACCGGCCGGCGCGGAGAGCCCGACCACGAGGTCGTCGGTCTCGGGCGCGGGCTGGTCGCGCCCCGCCGCGCGGGCCCGCTCCAGCTGCCGGGCGTGCTCGACGCAGGCGGAGGCCGCCGCACCCCCGTCGGTCATCAGGACCACGAGCCGGTCGCCCCCGTCGGGTACGACGAGGACCGCCTCACCGGAGTGCGCGGCCGCGGCCTCGACCACGTCGGCCAGGGCCACCAGCGGATCCTCCTCGGCCGCCGCGTCCGCGGCCGGCTCCGGCGGCAGCGGCGCGTGCACATCCGCGTGCACCCGGGCCGAGGCCGACACCGTCTCGGCGACGAGCAGCCGGAACGGCGCGTCGAGCAGTCCGCCGTACAGATCGCCCGCGACCGTACGGGCATGGGTCGGCTCCCCGGCGAGCAGCATCCGCAGCACCGCCGCGCCCAGGCGCTGCTCGGCCGAGTGCAGGGTCCGTGACCGTTCGGTGGTCAGCGTGAGCAGGGCGATCGCGGAGTGCACGGCATAGCGCTCGGCCGTGCCGAGGCTGCTCGCGGTGCCGACCGCGAGTGCCGTACGGGGCCGGCGTCCGGCGCCGATGGAGTGCAGCTCCACCCGGTCGTCCGCCCCGGAGACCACCAGGCTCGCGGGGGCCGGCCGTGAACGAAGGCGTTCCACGTCGGGTGTGAGCGTGGCGGCCCGGCGCGCGGCCCAGTCGGGCGCGGTGGCGACGACGGCGCCCGACGTGTCGTACAGCGCGGCCCAGCCGTCGACCTGCGCGGCGAGCGCGGCGAGCAGCCCTTCGGGGCCGCCCGCGAGCGCCTGCTTGGTGAGCTCGCGCTGCGCGGCGAAGCCGGCCGTCACGGACTTGTACTGATCGGCCGCGATGGCCGCCGACACCGCCTTGCTGATCGCCAGGAAGGGGGTGCGGCGCGGCACTTCGAGCAGCGGCAGACCTTCGCCGGAGGCGGCCTCGACCAGCGCGTCCGGGATGTCCTCGTAATTGACGCCGACCGCGAAGCCGAGCCCGATCACGCCCGCGTCGACCAGGCGCTTCACATAGCTGCGCATGGCTTCGTGGTCCTCGGCGTCGAGCTTGAGCGCCGTGATCAGGAGCAGCTCGCCGCCCTCCATGTACGGGACGGGATCGGCGAGTTCGCTGACATGGGCCCAGCGCACCGGAGTGTCCAGCCGGTCCTGTCCGGCGCGCACGCGGAGCTTGAGCGCGGAGTGATGGACGAGCGAGGCGAGGGTGGGCGGCATGGGCCTTCCGTAATCCGTGGGGGAGATGTGTGGGCCGGGGTGCGTTGGGGGCGCACTGGGTCCCGGTGGGAGGACTTGTCGGCTTTTGGCCGGGACGTATGAAGCGGGCACCGCAATTCTGCCTCAGTGTATGGACAAGTTGTGCGGCCCGTGGCGATTCTGTGCTGCCTCGGTGGGAGCGGGGCCGACGAGGAGCTGCGGGCGGTATAGGCAGGCGCGGGAGCCAAGGGGATTCGCCGGTTCCGCACGAGGAGCGGGAGAGATTCCTGCGCGAACCGCAAACGGGGGCCACGCAGGGGTGGCCGGCCGGACCTGGGTACGGGAGGGTCGGGCTCCTAGCCCCGGAGGTCCACGAGCAGCGGCGGCGCGTGCTCGCCGCGCACTGTCGTCAGGGACAGGACCGCGTGCCCCGGCGGCACGGAGTGGGCGAGCTCCGAGGCCGACCAGCGCTCACGCTCGACCTGGCGGACGGTCACGGACTGGGCCGTCGGCGCCCTGCCCGTGATGACCTTCCGTACGAAATGGGAGACCTTCGTCAGCGGTTCGTCGGCGACGATCTGCCGGTCGGTGACATCCCGCGCCTCGATCCACTCCTTGCCCCAGACCTCCGCGAACTGCTGCCCGTCCCAGGGAGTCACCCCGCTGAGCGCCATCCGGCAGCCCGCGGCGCCGAGCAGCGCGGTGCGCAGCGGCGGTGCGACCTCGTCGAGGGTACGGAGGGTGAGCACGGTGCCCGCGTTCGCCGAGCGGAGCCGCTGGATGCCGCGGACGGCCTCGGGGGTGATGGTGCGCGCGGCGTCGTCGAGGATCAGACAGGCGAAGAGCGAGCGGTCCTCGCGGTGGGCGGCACTCGCCGTGAACTGCGCGAGAACGAGCCGGGCCAGGATCCGCGAGGCATCCGCGTGACCGCGTTCGGGCAGATCGATCCGTACGCGTACGGGGTGGTCGAGGGCGCGCAGCGAGAAGGGCTGGGCGCGTCCCGTCGTATCGAAGAAGCCGGCGAAGGCCGGGCGGTCCAGGAGCGCGACCCGGTCGGCGAGCACGGCACCGGGGTCGCCGGATGCGCCCGACTGCCGCTCGCGGGCGTCGAGTTCGCGCAGCATCGGTTCGTCGCCCGCCTCGTCGAGCGCCTTGCGCAGCTCGGCCAGCGGCACGGGGGCGCCGTCGAGGAGCTCCCGCAGTTCCGGTACGGAGGGGAAGCGGCCGTGCACGGCCCGGTAGGGGCCGAGCAGCTGGGCCAGGACGGTGGACGAGCGGCGGCTGTCGGCGCCCGGGTGCGGGTCGGCGAGATCGCCGACGAGGGCCTCGGCGAGCACCGCAGCGGCCTCGTCCGGATCGGTCGTGCCGCCGTACAGGTCGAAGTCGTACTCGGAGTCGGGGTGACCGATCCGGATCACCACGTCGTAGTTCTCCGCGGGCCCCAGGCCCGCGCCCGCCGCGCCCACGACGACCACGGCCGCACGGCCCGCGAGGGCCTGCAGACAGAGGGCCTCGGCGAGCGGGCGGATCACGGCGCCGGTCTTGCCGGAACCCGAGGGGCCGACGGCGAGGAAGCTGGTCCCGAGCAGCTCGGGTCCCAGCGCGAGCCCTGTGCCCCGGTACGCGTACGGATTGCGCTGGTCGTCGGCCGCCTTGCCGAGGCGGACCTGGCCGGTGCGCAGGTCGTGGCGGGCGGTGCGGGTGGTGAGGTCGCGGGCGCCGGAAGGGTGCAGACAGGCGGCGGCCCCGTCGCTGAGCACCGCGCGCGTGAAGGTGTCGAGGGGGTGGCGGCCCGACGCGACCGACTGCCAGGCCCGCTCGATCCGGGCGAGGTCCACGTCCCGCATCCGTCCCGCGCCGGCCTCGGCGGCCAGCTTGTCGGCGGCTTCGGCGGCGCCGGCCGCGCGGAGGTGGGGCCAGTGGGCGGGGTCTTCCTGGGGGGCCGCGGCGGGAGCCTGCTGGGGCTCGGAACGCCGGAAGCGGGGGGCGAGATAGCGGCGCCAGACCTCGGACCAGCGGCCGAGGCGGCCGACGGCGACCATGATCCCGCCGGCGACGAGCAGGTAGTAGAGGTTCGACGAGACGGAGTAGGCGACGCGCCCGTCCGCAGCGCCTCGGAACCAGTGATCAGGGATCACGGCGAGCAGCGGCCACAGCCAGAAGTCCCCCAGGTAGCTGTTCCACAGCAGGGACCAGAGCAGCCATCCGCACAGGAACGCGATCAGCGCCCCGCTCAGGAGCTGCCGGGCGGGGATCAGCTCCGGCTCCTCCGCCGGGCGCGGGCGGTGTCCCAGGCGCCAGATCCCGGGGAGCGCGGTGGGGCGGGGGGCGCGCAGCCAGGCGAGGAATTCGGCGGCGCGGGACTGCTGGGGGGCACCGCCCGGGCCGGGCGTGTGGGTGGGGCGCGGTGGAGGTACCGGCGTGTTGCGCGTGGCACGCGGCTGCTGCGGTCCCTGGGTGTCCATGGCCCTTGCCCCCTGACCTGGCGGTCTGTCGGTCTTGTGCGAAGCCTCAATTTAGTCGGCCCGCATGGGGAGTTCACGGTTCCGCGCCACCTTGATACGGGCGCCTGTGTTGTTTTCCCCGATCCCGCCCCCTCCTGAAACGGGAGCCATGCTTCAGCCCCTGCGGCGTTTGAGCAGATCCAAAAGGCCCGCCGCAGGCACCCACCGCCGACCACGGGGCAAACCGGACACGGCCACTGTCCGCCGCGGACAACAACGCAGACCCACTTCTCCAGCACGGAGCATGCCCCACCCCCTCCCCCACCCCTAGCCTGCGAAGAAGAACAACCGCGTCCGAAACCCCCACATCGCCCAAGGAGCCCCTCATGAGCGCAATTCCGCAGGAGCGCCGCGTCGTCACCGCCATTCCCGGTCCGAAGTCGCAGGAGCTGCAGGCCCGGCGCACCGCCGCCGTAGCCGGTGGTGTGGGGTCGGTGCTTCCCGTGTTCACCGCGCGGGCCGGCGGCGGCATCATCGAGGACGTCGACGGCAACCGTCTGATCGACTTCGGCTCCGGTATCGCCGTGACCAGCGTCGGCGCGTCCGCCGAGGCCGTGGTCCGCAAGGCCTCCGCCCAGCTGCAGGACTTCACCCACACCTGCTTCATGGTCACCCCGTACGAGGGGTACGTGGAGGTCTGCGAGGCGCTCGCCGAGCTCACCCCCGGTGACCACGCCAAGAAGTCCGCGCTGTTCAACTCGGGCGCCGAGGCCGTCGAGAACGCGGTCAAGATCGCCCGTGCGTACACCAAGCGCCAGGCCGTCGTCGTCTTCGACCACGGCTACCACGGCCGCACCAACCTCACGATGGCGCTGACCGCCAAGAACATGCCGTACAAGAACGGCTTCGGCCCGTTCGCGCCCGAGGTCTACCGCGTCCCGGTCGCCTACGGCTACCGCTGGCCGACGGGTGCCGAGAACGCCGGCGCCGAGGCCTCCGCCCAGGCCATCGACATGATCAACAAGCAGGTCGGGGCCGAGAACGTGGCCGCGATCATCATCGAGCCGGTGCTCGGCGAGGGCGGCTTCATCGAGCCGGCCAAGGGCTTCCTGCCCGCGATCGCCCAGTTCGCCAAGGACAACGGGATCGTCTTCGTCGCCGACGAGATCCAGTCCGGCTTCTGCCGTACGGGCCAGTGGTTCGCCTGTGACGACGAGGGTGTCGTCCCGGACCTGATCACCACCGCCAAGGGCATCGCGGGCGGTCTGCCGCTCGCCGCCGTCACCGGCCGCGCCGAGATCATGGACGCCCCGCACGCGGGCGGCCTCGGCGGCACGTACGGCGGCAACCCGGTGGCCTGCGCCGGTGCGCTCGGTGCCATCGAGACCATGAAGGAGCTCGACCTCAACGCCAAGGCGAAGAAGATCGAGCAGATCATGAAGGCCCGTCTGACCGCGATCCAGGAGAAGTACGAGATCGTCGGCGACATCCGCGGCCGCGGCGCCATGATCGCCATCGAGCTGGTGAAGGACCCGGCCGGCAAGGAGCCCAACCCGGAGGCGACGGCCGCCCTGGCCAAGGCCTGCCACGCGGAGGGTCTGCTCGTCCTGACCTGCGGTACGTACGGAAATGTCCTGCGCTTCCTGCCGCCGCTGGTCATCGGCGAGGACCTCCTGAACGAGGGCCTCGACATCCTCGAGCAGGCGTTCGCCCGGATCTGACCCGGTATCGGTCCGGCAGCCTCGGAGAATCGCCCTCCGGAAGCGCCCTTCCAAGTGTGGACGTTTCCGGGGGCTGAACCGTGGACCTGGGGTAACAGTCGGAGGTTGTGAAGACCCTGTGCGGGGGCGATGGCGGGATGTCATTCCGCCTGTCGCACCCGCACCCCCGGGCGTAGGTTTTTCCCAGATGAGAGAAACACCCCGCCCGCAGGGGACTGCGGGCGATTCCGGCACGGAGCCTCCCCAGCCCCGTTCCGGGCGCGCCCTGGCGCACAGCCGGAGTCCCAGGCTCTGGCGAACCTCATAGATCGGACGGCCGCCCGCCCCAAACCCCCCGGGGCGCGCGGCACACCGGTCCAGTCGGCCGTCCCTGACGGGGCCCGTCGACTCCGAAGGGCCAGCGCATACCCCCCCTTGCGCCGGCCCTTCGGCCTTTTCCCACCACGCGTCGGCGGGCGGCTTGGCGATCTCCATGCGGCCGGAGTAGATGTGTTCCCCATGCCGCCGTCCTCCCGCAAGCCGCACGCCGCCTCGCTGTGCGTGCTGCTTTCCGTCCTGTTCGCGCTCTTCACCTGGCAGGTCGTCGCCGACGGCCCGCTGCGGCGGCTCGACGAGCGCGTGGGCAGCGCCCTCAGGAACGGCGGCTTCCCGCGCGGGCTCGCCGAGTTCTTCGCCGACCTCGGCAATGTCGCGGTGGCCGTCCCCGTACTGGCAGTGGCGATCGTGTGGACGTACGGGCGCACCCGCCGCCGGCGGCCCCCGCTCGCCGCGGCCCTGGCGCTCGCCCTGGTGCCCGCTCTGATCGCCCCGCTCAAGGCGCTGATCGACCGCCCCGGCCCGCCCGGCATGGACGGGCCCGGCGGCTTCTACCCGTCAGGCCATGCGGCCACCACTGTCGTGGCGTTCGGAGCAACGGCCCTGCTGCTCCTGCCGCATACGCGCTTCGGCCGCCAAATGTTCGCTTTCTGCGCCCTGTTGGTGGCGGCCAACGGCTTCGGTCTCGTACGCCAGGGCTACCACTGGCCCCTGGACGTCCTCGCGAGCTGGTGTCTGGGCGGCCTCCTGCTGATCGCGCTCGCCTTCCTCGTACGGGAAAGGGACAGAACCCCTCAGCCGAACCAGCCACAGCAGCCACAGCAGCCACAGCAGCCACAGCAGCCACAGCAGCCACAGCAGCCACAGCAGCCAGCGTAGCCGTTCACTCCTCGCCCTGCCGTGCGATCCCCGCCGCCGCCTCGTGCATCGCCAGTTCGAGCAGGCCCGGGTCGATCAGCGTGCCCGAGCCGTCCGGCGGGATGAGCCAGCGGACGCCGCCGCCGGTGGCGCGGCCGGGGTACGGGACCACGATCCAGGTGCCCTGGCCCGCGCCGCGTACACCGGTGCCGACCCAGCGGCCCGCCGTGCCCGCGGGCACGAAAAAACCCATCCTCGCGTCGCCGAAGTCGGCGAGGACGGGTCCGGGTCGGTCGAGGCAGCGGGTGAGGATGTCGAGCGTGGGGTAGCCGAGTTCGCCCGGCAGGATGAGTACGTCCCAGAGCCTGCCCGCCGGGAGCAGTGCGACCCCATGGGGGTTGCGTTCCCACTCCCAGCGGCAGGACTCCGGATCCGGTGCGACCGAAACGAGCCATTCGACTGCCGCCTTGGTCCCGGTGCCGGTCATGGCGGGGCCTCCTTTTCGTGTGCGTGGCTGGGCCTGACACGAGGGAGAGCGGCCAAGAGGCGTTTGCTTACGCGGGTTTCGCTACTTGTTGGTAGTGAAGCGGGTCACATCGCCGAAAGGGGCGTGCGCCTGCGTACGGGACGCGACGCACACCCCCTGTGACGTGCTCAGCTGTCGAAGCCGAGGCCGAGGCGGTCCATCACCTTCAGCCAGGCGTTGCGGCGGCCGCCGTTGGCGTCCGCACGGGCCAGCGAGCGCTTGGTGACCTCGATGCCCGTCCATGCGAAGGGCTCGGGCGGGAACGGCAGCGGCTTGGAGCGGATCATCTCGAGGTCCGTGCGCTCCGTGCGCTCCCCCGCAAGGAGGTCCAGCATCACCTCGGCGCCGAAACGGGTGGCGCCGACGCCGAGTCCCGTATAGCCGGCGGCATACGCGACGCGGCCCTTGTGGGCCGTGCCGAAGAAGGCCGAGAAGCGGGTGCAGGTGTCGATCGCGCCGCCCCAGGCGTGGCTGAAGCGCACGCCCGCCAGCTGCGGGAAGCAGGTGAAGAAGTGCTCGGCGAGCTTCGCGAAGGTCTCCGGGCGCTGGTCGTACTCCTCGCGGATCTTTCCGCCGTACGGATAGATCGCGTCGTAACCGCCCCACAGGATGCGGTTGTCGGCGGAGAGCCGGAAGTAGTGGAACTGGTTGGCCGAGTCGCCGAGGCCCTGGCGGCCGCGCCAGCCGATCGACGCGAGCTGCTCCCCGGTCAGCGGCTCGGTCATCAGCGCGTAGTCGTAGACCGGGACCGTGAACGGGCGCATCCGCTTGACCAGCGACGGGAAGACGTTGGTGCCGAGCGCCACGTCGCGGGCGAAAATCCGGCCGTACGGGGTGCGCACGGCCATGCCCTCGGTGGTGCGCGCCAGTTCGGTGGCGCGGGTGTGCTCGTAGATGCGCACGCCCAGGTCGAGGCAGGCCTGCTTGAGGCCCCAGGCGAGGCGGGCCGGGTGGAGCATGGCCACGCCGTCGCGGTCGTAGAGGCCGCCGAGGAAGGTCGGCGAGTCCACCTCGGCGCGCATCGCGTCGGCGTCCAGGAGGGAGACGTTGCCTTCGAGGCCGAGGGTCTTCAGCTCCTCGTACATCTCCGCCAGTTCGGCCACCTGGTGCGGCTCGGTCGCGACGTCGATCTCGCCGGTGCGCTCGAAGTCGCAGTCGATGCCATAGCGCTTGACGGCCTCCTCGATGGCGTCGAGGTTGCGGGCGCCGAGCTGTTCGAGCAGACCGATCTCGCCGGGCCAGCGGGCGAGCCCGTTGCCGAGGCCGTGGGTCAAGGACGCCGCGCAGAAGCCGCCGTTGCGTCCCGATGCGGCCCAGGCGATCTCGCGGGCCTCGATCAGGACGACCTCGCGGTCCGGGTGGCGTTCCTTGGCGATGAGCGCGGTCCACAGACCGCTGTACCCGCCGCCGACGACGAGCAGTTCGCACCGCTCGTCGCCGGTCAGGGCCGGGAGGGCCTCGGGTCGCCCGGGGTCGTCGAGCCAGTACGAGACGGGCTTGGCGTCCGCGAGCGACGCGAGGATGTCCTTGCTGCTCATGGCACGTGGGGCCATGATTTCCAACTCCCTTGCGGAGCCCTCGTATCGGAGGAGACGGGGGCTTATGCGTGCTTCTTGCGGCGGTTCCCGACCAGGATCCCGGCCAGGACGCAGATCACGGCGATGGCGAACATCGCCGTGCCGATGACATTGATCTGCACGGGTGTGCCGCGCTGCGCCGAACCCCAGACGAACATCGGGAAGGTCACGGTCGAGCCGGCGTTGAAGTTGGTGATGATGAAATCGTCGAAGGAGAGCGCGAAGGCGAGCAGGGCGCCGGCGGCGATACCGGGCGCCGCGATCGGCAGCGTGACCCTCACGAAGGTCTGCACGGGACCCGCGTACAGGTCGCGCGCCGCCTCTTCGAGCCGCGGGTCCATCGACATCACGCGCGCCTTGACCGCCGTCACCACGAAGCTGAGGCAGAACATGATGTGCGCGATGAGGATGGTCCAGAAGCCCAGCTGCGCGCCCATGTTGAGGAAGAGCGTGAGCAGGGACGCGGCCATGACGACCTCGGGCATCGCCATCGGCAGGAAGATCAGCGAGTTCACGGCGCCGCGGGCCTTGAAGCGGTAGCGGGCGAGCGCGAAGGCGATCATCGTGCCGAGGACGGTGGCGCCCAGGGTGGACCAGAGCGCGATCTGCAGGCTGAGCGAGAGCGAGCCGCACATGTCGGCGACCCCGCAGGGGTCCGACCAGGCGTCCGTGGAGAACTCCTGCCAGGCGTAGTTGAACTTGCCCTTGGGCTTGTTGAACGAGAACACCATGACGACGACGTTCGGCAGGATCAGGAAGGCGAGCGTCAGCAGGCCCGCGATGACCACGAGATTGCGGCGTACCCACCGTATGAAGGCAGACATCAGACCAGGTCCTCCGTTCCGGCCCGGCGGATGTAGAGCGTGACCATGATCAGGATCGCGGCCATCAGGATGAAGGAGAGCGCGGCCGCGGTCGGATAGTCGAGGACCGTGAGGAACTGCGACTGGATCACGTTGCCGACCATCTTCTCGCTGGTGGAGCCGAGGAGCTGGGCGTTGACGTAGTCACCGCTGGCCGGGATGAAGGTGAGCAGGGTGCCGGAGACGACACCGGGCAGCGACAGCGGGAAGGTCACCTTGCGGAAGGTGGTGAACGGCCGCGCGTACAGGTCACCGGAGGCCTCGTGCAGCCGGCCGTCGATCCGCTCGAGCGAGGTGTAGAGCGGCAGGATCATGAACGGCAGGAAGTTGTACGTGAGACCGCAGACCACCGCGAGCGGTGTGGCGAGCACGCGGTCGCCTTCGGTCAGGCCCAGCCAGCTGGTGACGTCGAGCAGATGCAGGGTGTCGAGGGTGCCGACCACCCAGCCGCCGTCCGCGAGGATCGTCTTCCAGGCGAGCGTACGGATCAGGAAGCTGGTGAAGAACGGGGCGATCACCAGGATCAGGACCAGGTTGCGCCAGCGGCCCGCCTTGAACGCGATCAGATACGCGAGCGGATAGCCGAGCAGCAGACACAGGACCGTGGCGATGCCCGCGTACAGGACCGAGCGCAGGAACTGCGGCCAGTACTCGCCGAGGGCGTCCAGATAGGTCTGGAAGTGCCAGGTGACCTTGTAGCCGGTCTCCAGGGAGCCGGTCTGCACGGAGGTCGAGGCCTGGTACAGCATCGGCAGCGCGAAGAAGACCACGAGCCAGAGCAGACCGGGCAGGAGCAGCCAGTACGGGGTGAAACGGCCGCGCCGCTTCGGGGGCTTGGCGGGTGGCTGCGCGGGCGCCAGAGGCGGCGGCGCGTCGGTGACCGTCGTCATGCGGCCACCTCTTCTTCCGTACCCGCGTCGATGTCCTGGGCGGCGTCGAGGCCGAAGGAGTGCTCGGGGTTCCAGTGCAGGACGACCTCGGCGCCGGGGGCGAGCCGCCGGTCCGCCTCGACGTTCTGGACGTAGACCTCGAGGCCGTTGCCGGCCGGCGAGTCGATCACGTACTGCGTCGAGACGCCGATGAAGCTGGACTGCGCGATCCGGCCGGTGATGCGGTTGCGGCCCTCGGCGATCGTGCCCGCCTCGTCGGCGTGGGTGAGCGCGATCTTCTCGGGACGGATACCGAGCAGCACCTTCTCCCCGGTGCGGGTGTCCGCGCTGGTGCGGGCGGTGGGCAGGGACAGCTTGGCGTCGCCGGCCTTCACCACGAGGGTGTCGGCACCCTTGTCGGCGACCTCGGCGGTGATGAGGTTGGAGGTGCCGAGGAAGTTGGCGACGAACGTGGTCTGCGGGTTCTCGTACAGGTCGGCGGGCGAGCCGAGCTGCTCGACGCGGCCCGCGTTCATCACGGCGACCTGGTCGGCCATGGTCATGGCCTCCTCCTGGTCGTGCGTGACGTGCACGAAGGTGATGCCCACCTCGGTCTGGATGCGCTTGAGTTCGAGCTGCATCTGACGGCGCAGCTTGAGGTCGAGCGCGCCGAGCGGCTCGTCGAGGAGCAGCACCTTGGGGTGGTTGATCAGGGCGCGGGCCACGGCGACGCGCTGCTGCTGGCCGCCGGAGAGCTGGTGCGGCCGCTTGTGCGCGTGGTCGCCGAGCTGGACGAGTTCGAGCATCTCGTCGACCTGCTTCTTGACCGACTTGATGCCGCGACGGCGCAGACCGAAGGCGATGTTCTCGGTGATGGAGAGGTGCGGGAACAGGGCGTACGACTGGAAGACCGTGTTCACGGGCCGCTTGTACGGCGGCAGCGCGGTCACGTCCTGGTCGCCGAGGTGCACGGTGCCCGAGCTGGGATCCTCCAGGCCGGCGATCATGCGCAGCGTGGTGGTCTTGCCGCAGCCCGAGGCGCCGAGCAGGGCGAAGAAGGAGCCCTCGGGGACGGTGAGATCGAGCGGGTGGACGGCCGTGAAGGAGCCGTAGGTCTTGCTGATCCCGGAGAGGCGGACATCTCCGCGGGTGGTGTCAGTCATGGCGTACCTACAAAGGGGTTCAGAGGGGCGGGAGCACGCGGGGGGCGGCGGCGCTCAGGCGGCGGTGGGCAGCAGGGCCACGCCGAGCACGAGGGCTCGGGTGAGCCCGGGGCTCACGCGCCGGTGAGCTTGGCGAACTTCTCCTCGTACTTCGACTCCTCTTTGTCGCTCAAGGAGCGGAAGGAGTTGGAGAGGGCGGCCATCTCCTTGTCCGGGACGATCAGCGGGTCGTTGGCCAACGCCTCGTCGATCTTGGCGAGTTCCGGCTTGACGCCCTCGACCGGGCACACATAGCTGATCCACGCGGCCAGTTCGGCGGCGACCGGCAGCTGGTAGTAGTGGTCGATCAGGAGTTCAGCGTTGGTCTTGTGCCGGGCCTTGTTGGGGATCAGGAGGTTGTCGGAGGAGGTGTGGTAGCCGCTCTCCGGGATGTGGAACCTGATGTCCGGGTTGTCCGCCTGCAGCTGCACCACGTCGCCCGCCCAGGCCAGGCATGCCGCCAGGTCGCCCTTGTCGAGGTCGCCGGTGTAGTCGTTGCCGGTGAAGCGGCGGATCTGCTTGTTGTCCACGGACTTCTGCAGGCGCGCGATCGCCGCGTCGAAGTCGTCGTCCTTGAAGGACCCGATGTCCTTGCCCATGTCGAGCATCGTCATGCCGACGGTGTCGCGCATCTCGGTGAGGAAGCCGACCTTGCCCTTGAGCTTGGGGTCGTCGAGCAGCTGCGAGACCGAGGTGACCTCACGCCCGCCGGTGGCCTTCACGTTGTACGCGATGACCGTGGCGATTCCGGTCCACGGGAAGGAGTACGCGCGTCCCGGGTCCCAGTCGGGATCGCGGAACTGCGGGGCCAGGTTGGCGAAGGCGTGCGGGGTGTTGGCGTGGTCGAGCTTCTGCACCCAGCCGAAGCGGATGAGGCGCGCGGCCAGCCAGTCCGTGACGCAGATCAGGTCGCGGCCGGTGTCCTGACCGGCCGAGAGCTGCGGCTTGATCTTGCCGAAGAACTCGGTGTTGTCGTTGATGTCCTCGGTGTACTTGACCGATATCCCGGTGCGTTTGGTGAACGCCTCCAGGGTGGGACGCCGGTTCTCGTCCTCGTCGTCGACGTCCATGTACTCGGTCCAGTTGGAGAAGGCGACGCGCTTCTCCTTCTTCGAGTGGTCGTCGGCCGCTACGCCGCCCGGGTTCTTGCTCGCCGCGGGGATGCCGCAGGCGCTCAGCGCGCCCAGGCCGCCGACGGTGAGCGCTCCGGCGCTCGTGGCGCGCAGCATCGCGCGGCGGGACATCGCGCCCCGGCCGCTGGTCATGCTGCGCCGCCAGGCGGCGAGCTGCACTGCGGAGGGGCGGTCGGGCTCGTACTGCTCCATGGCGCTAGGTGCCCTTTCGGGAGGATCCCTGTGGTGTGGGAAGGTGCGGCCGCGGGTCAGGCGGCCTAGCGGTTATCGGTCCCCGAAAATCGTGCGGTGCCAGTCCTTCGCGGCGACCGCGGTGTTGTCGTACATGACGTGCTTGACCTGCGTGTACTCCTCGAAGGAGTACGTGGACATGTCCTTGCCGAAGCCGGAGGCCTTGTAGCCGCCGTGCGGCATCTCGCTGATGATCGGAATGTGGTCGTTGATCCACACGCAGCCCGCCTTGATCTCGCGGGTGGCGCGGCCCGCGCGGAAGACGTCCCTGGTCCAGGCGGAGGCCGCGAGGCCGTACGGGGTGTCGTTGGCGAGTGCCAGGCCCTCGTCGTCGGTGTCGAAGGGCAGCACGACAAGCACCGGACCGAAGATCTCGGACTGGACGACCTCGCTGTCCTGCGCGGCGTCGGCGATGAGCGTCGGCTGGAAGTAGGCGCCGTCGTTCTTCGGCGCCTCGCCGCCGGTGACGATCCGGGCGTAGCCCTTCGCGCGCTCGACGAAGCCCGCGACACGGTCGCGCTGGGCGTGGCTGATGAGCGGGCCGAGGTCGGTGTCCGGCGCGAAGGGGTCGCCGAGCCGCACGGTCTCCATCAGCTGCTTCGTGCGCTCCACGAAGGCCTCGTACAGGGGCCTTTGTACATACGCGCGGGTGGCGGCGGTGCAGTCCTGGCCGGTGTTGATGAGGGAGCCGGCGACCGCGCCGTGGGCGGCGGCCTCCAGGTCGGCGTCGTCGAAGACCACGAAGGGGGCCTTGCCGCCGAGTTCGAGGTGGATCCGCTTGACGGTGGCGGTGGCCACCTCGGCGACGCGCTTGCCGACGGCGGTCGAACCGGTGAAGGAGGTCATCGCGACATCGGGGTGGGCGACGAGGTGCTCGCCGGCCTCCTTGCCGGTGCCGGTGACGATGTTGATCACGCCGTCGGGGATGCCCGCCGCGGTGGCCGCCTCGGCGAAGAGCAGCGAGGTCAGCGGGGTGATCTCGGCCGGCTTCAGGACGATGGTGTTGCCCGCGGCGACGGCCGGCAGGATCTTCCAGGCGGCCATCTGGAGCGGGTAGTTCCAGGGGGCGATCGAGCCGACGACGCCGATGGGCTCACGGCGTACGTACGAGGTGTGGTCCCCGCTGTACTCGCCGGCGCTCTGGCCCTGGAGGTGGCGGGCGGCGCCCGCGAAGAACGCGGCGTTGTCGATCGTGCCGGGCACGTCGAACTCGCGGGTCAGCTTGACCGGCTTGCCGCACTGCAGCGACTCGGCCAGCGCGAACTCCTCCGCGCGCTCGGCGAGGACGGCGGCGAAACGGTGCAGGGTTTCGGAGCGCTCGCCCGGCGTCACGCCCGCCCAGCCGGGGAACGCGGCCTTGGCGGCTGCGACCGCGTCGTCGACGTCCTGCGTGCTCGCGAGTTCGTACGTGTAGACCTCGGTGCCCGTGGCCGGGTCGATCACGCTGTGGGTGCGGCCCGAAGTGCCGGGACGCAGGGCGCCGTTGACGTACTGGGCGCCGGACGCGAGGCGCTGCTGCGCGGGGAACTCAACTGCTCGGGGGTGCGGGCTGTGTGCGGCGTTGCTCATCGCGCTTCTCCGTAGCTCATCGCGCTGCTTCGTAGCTCATCGCGCTTCTCCGTGGCGCCAGGACGTCCGTGGATCCGGGGTTTCCGTGGCTCCAGCTCGATTTGAGTGCTGATCCTGACAGAGGGAGGCCATCTCGCCAAGGGATTCCGTTGTTTCCTTTTGGTTACTCGACGGAATCTGTCGACCAGATGTCGAGTGACGGGGGAAAACCAAGGACGGACTGTCAGTGGTGCCTGCGAAACTCGCGTGTATGGCTCGCAGCGGCAGACGGGGGTGGCCATGACAGTGGGTTCCGGACAGGACCTGATCGAGGAGCTCGGCGCGCGCATCGAGAAGGGTGAGCGGATCAAGTTCCTGCACTTCTGGGGGCATACGGCACCGGCGGGCGGGGCGGTCGGCAAGCACGTCCTGAGCCAGTGGTGGCCGGCTCCGTTTGACGTGGACGGCGTGGAGTATGCGACGGCCGAGCACTGGATGATGGCGGCGAAGGCGCGGCTCTTCGGCGACGCGGAGGCCGAGCGCAAGGCGCTGTCCGCTTCCTCGCCCGCGGCCGCCAAGAAGGCCGGGCGCCTCGTGCGCGGCTTCGACGACGCGGTCTGGGAGCGCGAGCGCTTCGGAATCGTGGTCGAGGGCAGCGTGCACAAGTTCGCCGCGCATCCGGAGCTGCGGGACTTCTTGATACGGACCGGTGACCGCGTCCTCGTCGAGGCCAGCCCGCTGGACCGCATCTGGGGCATCGGCCTCGCGGCGGACGACGCCCGGGCGGAGGAGCCGGGGCGGTGGCGGGGGCTGAACCTGCTGGGGTTCGCGTTGATGGAGGCGCGGGGGCGGTTGCGGGGGTGAGGGCCGGGGGCGGCAGCCCCCGGGACACCCCCGCGGCGGAGCCCGTCAGCCGGTGCGGATACCCAGCGGGGCCGCGGCGTGAATGTTCGCGTCGCCGAAGTCGTACGGGTCGTTGTCGTAGGGGTCGTTGTTGTTGATCACGACGACGACCAGGAAGACCACGGCCAGCGCCGTGCCCACGCAGCCGCAGATGAGCCCGGCGAGCGCCTGGCCCCCGTTGTTCGCCTCCCCCTTGCGGGCCTTTCCGCGGCCGATCGCACCGAAGATGATCGCCAGGATGCCGACGATGATCGCCACGGGCCACAGACAGAAGAGGACAGTGGCGATGATTCCGAGCACCAGGGACGCGGTGCCCATGCCGTTGCTCGGCTGCATGGGCATATGGGGCCAGCCGTAGCCGGGCCCCGCACCGTAGGGCTGCTGCGGCCCGTAGTACGGAGTGCCCGGCTGAGGGCCGTAACCCGGGTAGCCGTAGCCCGGGCCCGGACCCTCCGGCCCGACGGGCGGGGGCGGCACGGCGCCCTCGGGGACCGGGCCGCCGCCCGCGTAGGGGGCTTGACCGCCGCCCGCGTACGGAGCCGGACCGGCCGCGCCGCCCGGGCTCTGCCAGGGGTTGGCGGGGGCGCCGTGGGGCGGGGGCGCCCAGATGTCGCGCTCGGGAACGGGGGGTTGGGGAGCAGCAGGCCGGGGAGCAGCGGCCTGCGCCGGAGACGTCTCCTTGTTCAGGGAGACCTCGGGCCGAGGCGGCGTGCCCGCGTCGCCTGCGGTCGCGTCCAGGAGCGTGCCACCGTCGTGCGGGCCGGGCGGGGGCGGCGTGGCGCCGACGGTCTCCGCCTCGGACGGGGTCCCCACACCGACGGTCTCCGCCTCGGGTGAGGTCCCGGCACCGGGCTGCGCGTCGGGCGTCCCGGCACCGGGCTGCGCGTCGGGCGAGGCCCCCGCAGCGTGCCCACCGAGCTCACCGGGCCGGTCCGCGTCCGGACCCGTCCGGTCCGCAGGGGGCGCCCACGGGTCCTTCTGCTCCCGCTCGCCGGGCGTCTGGTCTGCTTGCTCGGACATCGCCGTTCCCTTCAGATCCGCACGTCACGTCATGCTACGACCCGTACCGACGCCGGATTCCGGCCGCCCGAGCCAGGGCCCGGACCCCCGCACCTACCATGATTCCGACGAGAAACCGCCAACACCCTGCGGACCGCATCGCAACACCACCGCAACCGCATCGCATCCGGAGGACGCCGTGACCGTGACGGACCTGACCCCCTTCATCACCGGGCTGCCCAAGGCCGAACTGCACGTGCACCACGTCGGCTCCGCATCCCCCCGGATCGTCGCGGACCTCGCCGCCCGGCACCCGGACTCGAAGGTGCCCACCGACCCCGAGGCGCTCGCGGACTTCTTCACGTTCACGGACTTCGCCCACTTCATCGAGGTCTATCTGGCCGTCGTGGACCTCGTGCGCACCCCGGAGGACATCCGGCTGCTCACCTTCGAGGTGGCGCGCGACATGGCCCGCCAGAACATCCGGTACGCGGAGCTCACGGTCACCCCGTACAGCTCGGTGCGCCGCGGGATCGACGAGCGCGCCTTCATGGAGGCGATCGAGGACGCGCGCAAGGCGGCCGAGTCCGAGTTCGGCACGGTGCTCCGCTGGTGCTTCGACATCCCCGGCGAGGCGGGGCTCGAATCCGCCGAGGTGACCGCACGGCTGGCCACCGATGACGCGCTGCGCCCGGAGGGCCTGGTCTCCTTCGGTCTGGGCGGGCCCGAAATCGGCGTACCGCGCCCGCAGTTCAAGCCGTACTTCGACCGTGCGATCGCGGCCGGTCTGCACTCGGTCCCGCACGCGGGCGAGACCACCGGACCGCAGACGGTCTGGGACGCCCTCAACGAGCTCGGCGCCGAGCGCATCGGCCACGGCACCAGCTCCGCGCAGGACCCGGCCCTGCTCAAGCACCTGGCCGACCACGGCATCCCGCTCGAGGTCTGCCCGACGTCCAACATCGCCACGCGCGCGGTGGCCACGCTGGACGAGCACCCCGTCAAGCAGATGGTGGCGGCCGGCGTGACCGTCACCATCAACTCCGACGACCCGCCGATGTTCGGCACGGACCTCAACACGGAGTACGCGGTGGCGGCCCGCCTCCTCCGCCTCGACGAGCGCGGGGTCGCCGACCTGGCGAAGAACGCGGTGGAGGCGTCCTTCCTGGACCCGGCGGGCAAGCGCCGCATCACTGACGAGATCGACACGTACACGGCGCGGTGGCTGGCGGTGTGACGTCGCGCGACCGCTGAGCGGCCCCGGACCGGACCGGACCGGCCCGAGGCCGCTCAGCCGATCTCCACGACGTATTTGCCCCGCACTCCCCCGCTCTCAAGGGCCTGGTGCGCCTCGCCGATTTCCTCCAGCGGGAAGACGCGGTCCACGACGGGGCGCAGAGCCCCTCGTTCCACGTACGACGCGAGGTCGTCGAAGAGCTCCGTCTTCGGGTTGCCGCTGAAGAAGCGCACGCGGCGCCTGCCGTGGACCGTGCTCGCCAGGAGGTACGCGAGCGAGGCGGCAATCCGGTCGGTGTCGAAGGAGATGGCCACCATCCGGCCCGTCGGGGTGAGCAGCCTGCGGTGGGCGGCGAGATCCTTGCCGACCGTGTCGAGGACGACGTCATGGCGGCCGAGGTCCGCCTGACCCGTGGTCCGGTAGTCGAGCGCCTCGTCGGCCCCGAGGTCACGGACGAGGCCGAGGTTCTCCGCGCGGGCGAGCCCGGTGACATGGGCTCCCATCGCCTTGCCGAGCTGCACGGCGACCGAGCCGACGCCGCCCGCCGCTCCCCGTACGAGAAGACGTTCACCGGGCCGCAGCCGCGCCTTGTCGCGCAGCGCCGTGATCGCCGTGGTGCCCGCGGGCAGCGCGGCGGCCTCGACGAGTCCGAGCTTCTCCGGCACCCGGGCGAGCTGCCGCGGACGCACCACGACGAACTCGGCCGCGCTGCCGAACCCCGAGGTGCGGGGCATGATCCCCCAGACCGGATCACCCACGCCGAGGCCGGACACCTCCGGCCCGAGCGCCGCGATCCGCCCGGCGAAGTCGATCCCCGTGCGCTGGGGGAACTTCCGGCCGGTCACCAGCCGCACGCGGCCCGAACGGGCCATGATCTCCCCACCGTTGACGCTCACCGCCGCCACCTTCACCAGCACCTCGCCGGCCCCGGGCACCGGCCGGGGCACCGCGCCCACGTAAAGGACCTCGGGTCCGCCGAAGCGGTCGTACATCGCGGCTCGCATCGTCTCGGTCATGTCCTGCACCTCACCTGTCAGTTCTCTCTCCGTCCGACCGTACGGTGGTAAGTGGACGGCACCGTCCACTTGAGCCGGAGGTGAGAGAGATCGACAAGGAATCTTCTCGGTTGCGCGCGGATGCCCGGCGCAACCGCCGGCGCATCGTGGACGCCGCGCGTGAGGCCTACGCCCAGCACGGTGTGGACGTGCCGATGGCCACGATCGCCCGCGCGGCAGGGGTGGGCGTCGCCACGCTCTACCGGCGCTTCCCCACGCGCGACCACCTGGTCCGGGAGGTCTTCGCCGACCAGCTCGACGCCTGCACCAGGGCGTTCACCGAGGCCCTGGAGGACCCCGACCCGTGGCGCGGTTTCTGCCGGGTGATCGAGAAGATCTGCGCCTTGCAGGCCGCCGAACGAGGATTCACCGCTGCCTTCCTGCACGCCTTCCCCGACACGGCCGCCGACCACGCCGAGCTCCGGTTGCAGGGCGAACGCGGCTTCGCCGCCCTGGTCCGCAGGGCGCAGCAAGCCGGGTCGCTGCGCCCGGACTTCCACCCCTCGGACCTGGTGCTGGTGCTCGTCGCCAACTCCGCGCTCGGCACGACACCCGACCCGGCGGCCGCCTCGCAGCGCCTGGTCGGCCTGCTGCTCGACTCCTTCCGTGCGGACGCCGTACGACCGCCGCTGCCTCCGCCGACCGGTCTGGATCTGCGGCAGTTGCATCCCTCCACGGCGGACCGCCGCACCCCCGCCCCTTAGGGCCCACCCCCAGGGGCTCCACCACCCGAAGACCGTTTCTCCCCAGGGTCACACCAGGGCCCACACCCTCCGCAGCGATGATCCGCGGCGCGCGCATGATCAGCAGGATGAGAGCCGTTCACCCAGTCCGTGCACAACACCCGTGCACCCACGGCCTCTTGGAGCCCCCCGCATGCGCGCTTCCCTCCGTACGACCGTCGCCGCCGCCCTCGTCATCGGGCTCGCCGCCGGTGGCACACTCGCCGCTCCGGCCTTCGCGGACGGGCGGCACTCGGCCGTCGCCCAGGAGACGGGCCCCGACGTCGTCGCTCTGGAGAAGGCCCTGCAGGGGCTGCCCGATCAGCAGGCGACCGCGGCGCTCGTACGGGTGGGCGGCGACGGGCGGGACTGGCAGGGCGTCGCGGGCGTGAGAAGTCTGAAGACCGGTGCGTCGGCCAGGGACGACGTCCGTTTCCGGGCCGGGTCGACCACGAAGCTCGTGACCGCGGCGCTCACCTTGCAGCTGGTCGCGGACGGCGAGCTCGACCTGGACGGCACGGTCCAGGAGTATCTGCCGGGTCTGCTGCCCGCGGACCGGTTCGAGCCCGTCACCGTACGGCAGTTGCTCGACTACACCAGCGGCCTGCGGCCGGGTGCCACTCTCGGCGACACCGACGAGGAGCTGTACGAGAAGCGGTTCGAGACCCTGACGCCTCAGGAGGTCGTGGCCGCCTCGATCGCGGAGGGCCCGCTGCACTCCCCCGGCGCCCACCAGCGCTACTCCAACATCCACTACACCGTGCTCGGCCTGATCATCGAGAAGGTCACCGGGGACACGTACGCCCATCAGGCGAGCGAGCGGATCTTCCGCCCGCTCGGCATGCGCGACACGTACTTCCCGGGCTCCGACCCCCGCATCCGCGGCCCGCACCACCGCGGCTACCAGGAGCTGAACGGCCGGCTCGTCGACGTCACCGAGTGGAACGTCACCGACCGCTTCGCCGCCGGCGACATGATCTCCTCGGCCCGGGATCTGGAGCGCTTCCTCGTGCAGCTGTTCCGCGGCCGGGTGGTCCCCGAGCCGCAGCTCGAGGAGATGTTCACCCTGCCGGAGGTGGACGACCTGGAGACGGGGAAGCCCGCCACGAAGGCGGCCGGCCTGGAGACCTTCACGATCGACGGCACGGTGATCTGGGGCAAGACCGGCGCCCGCCCCGGCTTCCACACGGTCGTCGCCGCGACCCGCGACCTCTCCCGTACGGTCGTCTACTCGGTCAACGCCACCGATGCCCACCGGGACGGCGGCCCGCTGGCGATGCGCTTCGCGTTCCCGGCGTTCAACAAGTAGGCGGGGCACGGACAACCGGCAGACGCGGCGACGACAACCAGCAGGCACGGCAAGGTACTTCCACCCCGGCCCACCCCACCCCGGCCGCGCCCGGCCCGGCAGGTACCGTACGGTGCCTGACCAGGGCCGCAGGGGGGACGTTCGAATGAGTGGCGCACATCCGGCCGCCGCGCGCAGACCCGGTCCCCTCACGGTGGACCTCGGCATCGCTCTGCTCGTCCAACTGGCTGCGTCCATCCCGTTCGTGGTGGCACGGCCGCCCGGGGAGTCCGCCCTCGACTGGCTCGACTATCTGACGACGACGCTGACCGTGGTGCCGCTGGTGTGGCGAAGGCGCGCTCCGGTGCGGGTCCTGCTCGCCGTGTTCGCGGCGCATCCGCTGATCGTCCTGTCCGACGGCCCGGGGCAGCCGCTGCCGTACACGGGCCTCGTCGCTCTCTATACGGTGGCGGCTCAATCCCCGCCGCGGGTACGGCAGTTCACCGGGGCGGCGGTGCTCGCGGTGGTGTTCCCGTCCTCGGCGTTCAACACGTTCTCGGTCCGTGAGCTGCTGTTCTCGCTGTTCGTGTACTGCGCCGCGTACGCCCTGGGGCGGCTGACCGACACCCGGCGCGCCTACGCGCAGGCCCTGGAGGAGCGGGCCGCACAGCTGGAGCGGGCGGCGCGGATCGAGGCCGAGCAGGCGGCCGCGCGCGAACGGGCCCGGATCGCACGGGAGATGCACGACATTCTCTCGCACGCCGTGAGCCTGATGATCGTGCAGGCGGAGGCGGGACCGGTGGCGGTCCGTGCGGCGCCGGAGCGTGCGGAGGCCGCTTTCGAGGCGATCTCCGAGACGGGCCGGGACGCGATGACCCAGTTGCGGCGGATGCTCGGCCTGCTGCGGGAGGCGGACGGGGCGGGTGCGGGACGCAGCCCGCAGCCTTCGCTCGCCGAACTGCCCCGGCTCATGGAGCAGGTACGCGCGAGCGGCCTCCGCATCGACCAGGTGACGGAGGGCGCCGCGCGGCCGCTGCCCCTCGACCTGGAGGCCGCCGCGTACCGGATCGTCCAGGAGGCGCTCACCAATGTGGTGAAGCATGCGGGGGCCGATCGTGTCGAGGTGCATATCGCTTATGGGGCGGACCTGTTGGAGCTCGCGGTCGAGGACGACGGCCGCGGTCCGCAGAGCGGATCGGGCGCCGAGGGCGGCAGGGGCCACGGCCTGATCGGGCTGCGGGAACGGGCCGCCGCCTACGGAGGCGTGGTGCGGGCGGGAGCAAGACCGGACGGCGCGGGCTTCCGGGTCGAGGCCCGCATCCCCCTCGGCCGGCTCCCCGATCACCCCTGCGACCCCTCGGATAACCTCGCCACCGGGGGTGTCACATGACCATTCGCGTAGTCGTCGCCGACGACCAGGAACTCGTCCGCAGCGGTTTCGCGTTGATCCTCGACGTACAGCCGGACATCGAGGTCGTCGCGGAGGTCGGCGACGGGGCACAGGCGGTGGACGCCGTGCGCCGGCACGGCGCGGACGTGGCGCTGCTCGACATCCGGATGCCGGGCACGGACGGGATCGAGGCCTGCCGCGCGATCAGCGAGCAGACCGGCTGCCGTTCGGTCATGCTGACGACCTTCGACTCGGAGGAGTACGTCTACGACGCACTGCACGCGGGCGCCAGCGGCTTTCTGCTCAAGGACGTCCGCAGGGACGATTTGGTGCACGCGGTACGGGTGGTGGCGGCCGGCGACTCCCTGCTCGCCCCATCCGTGGCCCGCCGGCTGATCGCCGAGTACACCGCACGGCCGGCCGCGGCGCCCGCACCCCGCCTCGACGTCCTGACCGCCCGCGAGCGGGAGACCCTGCTGCACCTGGCCCGCGGCCTCTCCAACGCGGAGATCGCCGCCGAGCTGGTGGTGAGCGAGCACACGGTCAAGACCCATGTGGGCAATGTGCTGGCGAAGTTGGGGCTCAGGGACCGCATCCAGGCCGTGATCTGCGCCTACGAGTCGGGCCTCGTCGCACCGGCCGGCTGAGCCACCCGCATCCCCACCGCCTCCCCCGCACGCGGGAACGATCACCTCCGCACTCCCCCGTACAGGCGAGGGAACGGCAGCCCGGAACCCCCGCACAGGCGAGAGAACCGGAGGCCGGAGACCGCCCGGCACGGCGATCCCGTACGTACGCCGGATCACCAGGATTGCCCCTGTCAGCCACACACGACAGAGCCCTCCTGGAGGCACGGCGCATGAACTCCCCGCACCGCAAACGCACTTGCCTGCTCGCCGTCGCACTGCTCACCGGCCTCGGACTCACCGCGACCGCGCTCCCCGCGCAGGCAGCCGCACCCGCCCCCGGCACCTCGACCGGCACCTCGACCATCGCCCTTCCTGCCGATCCCGGCCCGGACACCAAGGCCCTCGCGGAGGCGCTGCAGGGCCTGCCCGACGCGAACGCCACCGCCGCACTGGTACGGGTCGGCGGCACGGGCAGGGACTGGCACGGGAGCGCGGGCGTCAGGGATCTGCACACCCAGGCGCCCGCGCGCGAGGAGGCGAGATTCCGCGCGGGTTCGACCACGAAGGTCGTCACCGCGGCGCTGGTGTTGCAACTCGCGGCCGAGGGCAGGGTCGACCTCGACGCCCCGGTGCAGCGCTACCTGCCGGACCTCCTCACTCCTGCCTTCGACCCCATCTCCGTACGGCAGTTGCTGACCTTCACGAGCGGCCTGCGGCCGGGTGCCTCGCTGGGTCCCGAGGACGCGGAGGGCTACGAGAACCGGTTCCGCACCCTGACACCCGAGGAGGTCGTGGCCGAGTCGGTGCGGCAGGGACCGGACGCGGCTCCCGGCGAGCGGCAGCGCTACGGGAACATCGAGTACACCGTGCTCGGGATGCTGATCGAGAAGGTCAGCGGTGACGCATACGAGCATCAGGCCCTCGTGCGGATCTTCCGGCCGGCCGGGATGAGGCACACCTCCTTCCCCGACGGCCCCGACCCGCGCATCCACGGCCCGCACCACCGCGGCTACCAACTCCTCGCGGACGGACGGCTCGTGGACGCCACCGAGTGGAACATGTCGGACCGCTGGGCGGTCGGGAACATGATCTCGACGACCGGGGATCTGGAGCGTTTCCTGTACGCGTTGTTCCGCGGACGGCTCGTCCCGAAGCCGCAGCTGAAGGAGATGTTCACCGTCCCCGAGGTCCGTACGGGCGAGGCGAGCATGAGCGCCGGGCTGCAGCGGTACCCCCTGCCCGACAAGCGGGTGGTGTGGCTGAAGACCGGTTCCCGCCCGGGCTACAGCACGGGCATCGCCGCCACCGAGGACCTGACCCGCACCCTCGTCTACTCGGTCAACTCGACCGACGCGAAGGGCGAGCAGGTGAACCCGGTGGTCGGGCGGCTGCAGGCGGCGGCGTTCAGCCGGTAGCGGCGGGTGCCCCGTGGGCGGCCCCGATGTCCACCAACTGCTCGAACACGAACTCGTGCTTGAGGAACGAGACGTCGTACTCGCCGCCCGGATACGGCGGGATCAGCTGGGACGCCTGGATGAGGCGCCAGCCGTCGAGAAGCGCGGCCACGCCCGTCTCGTAGGGGGGTTCGTCGCTGTCGCCCGCCGTCGGGGACGAACGGCCGGTGCCGTCGTAGCGCGACCAGCCGATGACACGGGAGTCGAGCGCGGAGTTGTCGAGGTACAGGACGAGGACCCGCTGCCGCAGTACGGGGGTCGCGGCGGCGGTCGTGGAGTCGAGGGTGGTCACGCGGCGTCCTCCTCGGAACGTACGGGGGCGGACCCGGGGGCTGTGGCGGTGGGGCGGTTGGTGACGCGGGTGACCCAGGGGTGGGTGAGGTCGAAGGTGCTGTCGCCGGTCAGCTCGCGCCAGAGGAGCACCCGGTTGTACCGCTCCAGACGGCCCGCGGCCTGCTCGTACCAGGGGAACTGCACGTCGAGTTCGCTGTTCACCCGCGGGTCGTGCAGGTCCGTGGTGTCCCACAGGAGCCGCTGCCGTACACGGGGAGCGAAGCGGATCTTGTACATGTAGCGGACGGTCTCGCTGTCGTTGCGCCGTCCTCCGTGCCACAGGCCGTGGTGCAGGAACACCACCGTGCCCGCCGGGCAGACGAGCCGGTCCTGGCCGCGCAGGTTCTGATAGCGGCCGGTGTCGGTCTCGTTGGTCCGGCGCAGATGGCTGCCGGGCACGCTGAGCGTGCCGCCCATCTCCAGGGTCACTTCCTGCGGGTAGTACATCAGCTGGACGTCGAACGCGTCCGGCCGCACATCGATGATGGAGTCCGCGTGCAGCGGCTGGGCCTCGCCGCCGTGCGGCTCGCGGATGTGCACGGCGTGGTGGTCGACGGCCGGCTCCGGGCCGACCAGGCTGCGCAACGCGCCTGCCACCTGCGGGAGTTCGAGCAGCCGCTGGACGAAGGAGCCTTCCCTGTACGCCTGGGAGAGCGGCGTACCGTACGGCACGTGCTCCATACCGTCCGCGAGCACGCCGAGCGCCTCGGCGTTCATTCCGTCCGGCACCACCGCGTCGAGCCGCAGCGCGCCGCGCGCCACGAACCGCGCCATCTGCACCGAACTGAGGAGTGTGCCGCGCGGTTCGCCGTTTGCCGTGGTTGCCGCGGTTTCCGGCTCTGCTTCGGTTTCCGTCATGACACACACGCTAGGAGCGGGCCTACGGGGAGCGCGTGGGCCGCGTTCACCGTGCGGTGGTCGATTCTCACCACTGCTGCCCCGGCCGCACGGTCAGGCGTCCCTGATGGACCGCGGTGACGCACCGAGCTCGCGGCGGCAGGCCTTGTTGAAGGCCTGCAGATCGGGCACGCCGACCGTCGCGGCGATCGCGGGGATGGAGAGGGTGCTGGCCCGCAGCAGATGCCGGGCCCGCTCCATGCGGCGGGCCCGGATGTAGCCGACCACGGTCTGCCCGGTGGCCGTACGGAACAGCCTGGTCAGGTGGTTGTGCGAGACACCGGCGTCCTTGGCGATCCCGGACACCGTGAGCGGCTGGGCGAGCCGTGCCTCGATCAGCGCCACTGCGGCGGCCACGGCCGGGTGCGGCACCTGGGGGCCGCGACCCTGGGGCGGAGCGAGTCCGGCCACGCGCCACAGCGCGGCCCACACCTCGGCCACGGCCCGCCCGCGCGTCCCCGGCCACGCGGCCAGCGCCTGCCGCAACTGCCCGTCGAGCGCGGCGGTCTGGGCCCCCGCGTGCTGCACGGTCGGCACGTCGCGTGCCTCGCCCGCCGTACCGAGCCGCAGATGGACGTAGAGGTGCTCCGAGCGGCCCCGGTAGCGGTAGCGCACCGGAGTGCCGGGCGGCACCAGGCTCACCGAACCGGGGCGCAGCACATGGCCGACTCCGTCCACGGTCAGGTCGGCCGTGTAGTCGTACAGGTGGAACTGCCACAAGTCGGGCAGCAGGAAGTCGTCCACGTGCCCGGCCGGACCATGGACGCCGATCCCCACGACGACGGGGTCGGGCGGCTCGTCGAGCCGGACCTGAGCCGTCTGCACCACACCGCCCACCTCTCCCTCACCCCTCCGCCCGCGCTCAACCCGCCACGGCCACCCGAGGGTTGCCGGCCGCGCCGGTCAGCGCTTCGAGCCGCTTGATCTTCCGCCGCACCACGTACAACGGAATCACCCCGAACACCCCGAAGGCCATATCGATCACCGACCACCAGCCGGGGATCCCCCGGATCGGCCCGCAGATCAGCGCGAGGGGAATGATCCCGGCACAGGCGATCATCCCGAACTCGATCACCCAGATGTTGCGCACCGGATCACGGTACGGACCGTAGAACGCGACGGCGATGACGAGGTGGGCGAACGCCAGCCAGTCGGTGCCGTAGAGCAGGAACGGATAGTCGGCATCGGCCGCGTCCAGGCCCTCGCGCACCCGCGTGATCCACTCCATCAGGGCGGGCAGGTGGTCGCCGACGGACAGCCGGGTCAACAGATCCTCGGCCCAGCGCAGTTCGTTCACCAGCGGGAAGGCCGTGGCCCCGCTGAGCACCAGACAGACGACGAAGAAGACCAGCCACGCACGGATGCCCTTCAACAGGGCGGCTCTGTCGCTCATGACAGGAGCGTACGCCGCTGTTGAACACGTTCAAAAGTGGGGATCCCGTAGCCGGGTCCAGGCCTTCAGAGTCCGACGATCCCGTTCCACCGCTTCGCCAGCCCCGGCCGCTCCTCGGGGGTGATGTCCCGGGCGATCGCCAGGCGGGAGCGCATGGAGTCGTCGGGGAAGATGAGCGGGTCCTCGGCCAGGGCCGCCGTCTCCTCGTCCTTGGAGTTCGCCAGGACGTCGCGGGCCGCGGGGACCGGGCAGACGTAGTTGACCCAGGCGGCGAGCTCGGCGGCGACCTCCGGGTCGTAGTAGTGGTCGATCAGGAGCTCCGCGTTCGCCTTGTGGCGGGCCAGGTTGGGGATCATCAGGGATTCCGACCAGAGTTCGGCGCCCTCCTCGGGGATGAGGAACTCGATCTCCGGCTTGTCCGCCTGGAGCTGGATCACATCGCCCGAGTAGGCCTGGCAGGCGAGGACATCGCCGCTCTCCAGGTCCTTGAGGTAGTCGTTGCCGGTGAAGCGGCGGATGTGGCGGGAGTCGACGAGCTTCTGGACGCGGTCGCAGACGGCGTGGAAGTCGTCCTCCTTCCAGCGCGTGATGTCCACCCCGTCGCCCTGCATGAGCAGCGCGAACGCCTCGTCCAGACCGGACAGGAGCGTCACCTTGCCGCGCAGGTCGTCCGCCCACAGATCGGAGACCGAGCGCAGCTCACGGCCGAGCGCCTTGCGGTTGTACGCGATGCCGGTGATGCCGGACTGCCAGGGCACGGTGGACTTGCGGCCCCGGTCGAAGTGCGGGTCGCGCAGGAGCGGGTCGAGGTACTTGGTGACGTTGGGCTGGCGGGCGCGGTCCATCTCCTGGACCCAGCCGAGCCGGACGAACCGGGCGCACATCCAGTCGCTGATGACGATCAGATCGCGGCCGGTCTCCTGCCCGTTGAGCAGCGCGGGGCTGATCTTTCCGAAGAACTCGTCGTTGTCGTTGATCTCCTCCGTGTAGTGCACGGAGATCCCGGACCGCTCCTCGAAGGCCGCGAGCGTGGGGCGGAGCGACTCGTCCTCGTCGTCGGTGTCGATGTAGAGCGGCCAGTTGGCGAAGGTCAGCTTCTTCTCGCGCGCCGAGCGGTCGGCCGCGGCTCTGTCCTGCGGACCGACGTACGCGGCCGGCACCCCGCATCCGGCCAGCGCCCCCAGGGCCGCGCCCCCGCCGAGGGCACGGAGCAGGTTCCGACGGGACAGCGGGCTGAGGCTTCGGTTCGTACGCACCCCCGCAGCTTCTCCCGGCCCGTGGACCCGGGCAATGGACGGGGCGTCGAGCACTGCGGCCCGGACCCGACACCCTGTCGAGCCGCAGCTCAGCGGGCCGCCGGAAGGTGGCCGGCGGCCGGCACGGGATGCTTCCCCGCCGTGGCCGCCGAGAAGCCGACCTCCACGTCGAGCCCGCCGGCCGGACGCGGCCAGGCCCTGACCTCTCCCCCGTGCGCCGCCGCCACCGCGGCCACGATGGACAGGCCGAGCCCCTGTCCTCCGTCGTTGCCCCGCACGCGGTCCGGGCCCAGGCGGCGGAACGGCTGGAACAGTCCCGCGATCTGATCGGGCGCGATGACCGGCCCGCTGTTGGACACCAGCAAGGTGGGCCGCCCGTCCCGCAGGTTGGTCCGGAACAGCACCCAACTCCCCTCGGGGTCGGGCGCGTTGTGCCGTACCGCATTGTCCCTGAGGTTGGTGACCAGACGCTCGAGGAGCTGGGCGTCGCCGAGGACCGGCGCCATGTCGAGCTGGGCCACCACCCGGAGCACCCCGCCCGGGGGCAGCAGGTTCCGTACCAGCAGCGCCAGATCCACGTACTCCTCGCGCTGCAGCCCCCGTTGACTGCGGGCCAGGGTGAGCAGCGCGTCGATCAGGCGCTCCTGCTGCTGCCCCGCCGAGCGCACCCTGCCGAGCGCGTCCCGCAGGGCCGCCGGGTCCGCGCCGGGGTCCGAGAGGGTGATGTCGATGACGGCCTGCTGCAGGGTCAGCGGGGTGCGCAGCTCGTGCGAGGCGTTCGCGACGAACTGGCGCTGGGCCGCGAAGGAGTCCTCCAAACGGGCGAGCAGATCGTCGAAGGTGTCGGCGAGCGCCTTGAGCTCGTCGTCCGGGCCGCGCACCGCGAGCCGTTCGTGCAGATTGTCCGCGGAGATCCGGCGGGCGCCCGCGGCCATCGTGCGCAGCGGCGAAAGCACACGTCCGGCCACCAGCCGGCCGAGGAGCAGGGATGCGGCGGCCATGACGGCGAGGGCGACGCCCGACCGTACGAGCAGATCGTTGAGCTGGTCGTCGCGGGCGGAGGCGACCTGCTCATTGATCACCTTGTGCAGCCCCTTCTCGCCGAACGGAACTTCCGTGGTCTGCATCGAGGTCCCCGGGGGTTCGCCGGGCGCCGCCTGCGAGACCAGGACGTAGGTGATGGCGAGCAGCAGGGTGCCCGCCACGATGAACAGGCCGCTGTACAGGAGGGTGAGCCGCCAGCGGATCGTCCGGGGGAAGGCGGTGCGTCCGGGGATGCTCACAGCCGGTACCCCGCCCGTTCGACCGTCTCGATCACCTGCGGTTCGCCGAGTTTGCGGCGCAGCCTGCTGACCGTGACCTTCACGGTCTGGCTGAACGGATCGGCGGCCTCGTCCCAAGCCCGCTCAAGGAGCTCCTCGGCGGAAACGACGGCACCCTGCGCGGCCATCAGAAGCTCCAGGACGGCGAACTCCTTGGGGCTGAGAGCGAGTTCCCGCCCTTGGCGCGTGGCGGTGCGCCGGGCCGGATCCAGGCGCAGCTCGCCGTGGACCAGGACCGGCGGCAGGGCGGGCTGGGCGCGGCGGGCCAAGGCGCGGATACGGGCGACGAGTTCGGCGAACGCGAATGGCTTGGCCAGATAGTCGTCGGCGCCCAGCGCGAGCCCTTCGACCCGTTCGGCGACCCGGCCGGACGCGGTGAGCATCAGGACCCGGGCCCTGCTGCCGCCCCGCACCAGCGTGGCGCACACCTCGTCGCCGTGCAGTCCGGGCAGGTCGCGGTCGAGGACGACCACGTCGTACCCGTTGACCTCGGCCCGCTCCAGGGCGGTGAGTCCGTCGAAGGCGAGGTCGACCGCGAGGCCTTCGCGGCGCAGTCCCCCGGCGACCGTCTCGGCCAGCTCCACATGGTCGTCGACCACCAGCACGCGCATGTCCGCAGTGTCGTCGCGCGACGGTTACGAGGGCGTAAGTGAGCGCCACGTAAGGAACTCCTGGTCAGGGCCGACCTGTTGGCGCTGTTCCCGTGCCGTAACCGGTCGCGCGGTCAGCTGGGTGCGTCACCGGCCGTACGAGCCCAGAAGGAGCTCCCCATGCAAGAACCCGTACCGCCCATGCCCCAGCACCCGCCGGCCGCACCGGCCCCGCCCGGCCGCCCAGGGCGCTCAAGGACGCGGCGGCTTGTCGCGGTCGGCGCGCTGCTCTCCGCGGCCGCGCTCGGCACGGTGTTCTCCGTGCAGGCCACGGCGTCCGACGGCACCGGGACCCCGCCGGCGCAGGAACACACGGACCCGCCCGCGAAGAAGACGAAGCCCGGTGCCGGCTTCAAGATGGTGATGGTCCTCAAGAGCGGCGACGTCGACAAGGCGAAGCAGGGCGCGGCGGACTTCTCGGCGTGCATGCGCGAGAACGGCCTCAAGGACTTCCCCGACTTCAAGGTCTCGGCCGCCGAAGACGGTGGCGTACGCCTCGAACTCGACGGCACAGGGAAGCAGTTGGACCTGCACGCGCACGCGTACAAGAAGGCCTACAAGGCCTGCGCGCCGATCATGGCGAAGGCGGGCGTGCCGCTCCCGGACGAGCCCGTCCCGCCGGGGAAGCCGGGCAAGCCCGGCAAGCACGAGGGCCCGATGCTGCACGAGGAACTGGACGACAACGGACTGCCCGGCACCACCGAAAGCGCCTGAGAACGCCGACGGGCGGCCCCGCACCCTCCTGCGGGACCGCCCGTCGTCACAGCCTCAGGTTCAGCCCAGCGAGGTCATCACGTGCTTGATACGGGTGTAGTCCTCGAACCCGTATCCCGAGAGGTCCTTGCCGTAGCCGGACTTCTTGAAGCCGCCGTGCGGCATCTCGGCGACCAGCGGAATGTGGGTGTTGATCCACACGCAGCCGAAGTCGAGCACCTTGGACATCCGCATGGCGCGCGCGTGGTCCTTGGTCCACACCGAGGAGGCGAGCGCGTAGTCCACGCCGTTCGCGTACTCGACGGCCTGCTCCTCGGAGGAGAAGGACTGGACGGTGATGACCGGTCCGAACACCTCGTTCTGGATGATCTCGTCGTCCTGCTTGAGGCCTGAGACCACGGTCGGCGCGTAGAAGTAGCCCTTGTCGCCGACCCGGTGGCCACCCGCCTCGACCCGCGCGTGCGCCGGCAGACGGTCGATGAAGCCGGTGACCTGCGCGAGCTGGTTGGGGTTGTTCAGCGGACCGTAGAGCACGTCCTCGTCGTCCGGCATACCGGTCTTGGTGTCCGCGGCGGCCTTCGCGAGGGCCTGCACGAACTCGTCGTGGATGGACTCGTGCACGAGCACGCGGGTCGCGGCGGTGCAGTCCTGGCCCGCGTTGAAGAAGCCCGCGACCGAGATGTCCTCGACGGCCTTGGCGATGTCGGTGTCCTCGAAGACCACGACGGGCGCCTTGCCGCCGAGCTCCAGGTGGACGCGCTTGAGGTCCTTGGACGCGGACTCGGCGACCTGCATGCCGGCGCGTACGGAGCCCGTGATCGAGGCCATGGCGGGGACCTTGTGCTCGACCATCATGCGGCCGGTGTCACGGTCGCCGGTGACGACGTTGAAGACGCCCTTCGGCACGATCGAGCCGATGATGTCGGCGATCAGGACCGTGGACGCGGGGGTGGTGTCCGAGGGCTTGAGGACCACGGTGTTGCCCGCGGCGAGCGCCGGGGCGAACTTCCAGACGGCCATCATCATCGGGTAGTTCCACGGCGCGACCTGCGCGCAGACGCCGATCGGCTCGCGGCGCACGATGGAGGTCAGACCCTCCATGTACTCGCCGGCCGAGCGGCCTTCGAGCATCCGGGCCGCGCCCGCGAAGAATCGGATCTGGTCCACCATCGGCGGGATCTCTTCGTCGCGGGTCAGGCCGATCGGCTTGCCGGTGTTCTCGACCTCGGCGGCGATCAGGTCCTCGGCGCGCTCCTCGAACGCGTCGGCGATCTTCAGGAGGTACTTCTGGCGCTCGCCGGGTACGAGGTCGCGCCACGCGGGGAACGCGGCCGCGGCCGCCTCCATCGCGGCGTCGACGTCGGCCTGGCCCGACAGCGGGGCCGTCGCGTACGCCTCGCCCGTGGCCGGGTTGACGACCTCGGTGGTGCGGCCGTCCGCCGCGTCCCGGAATTCGCCGTTGATGTAGTTCCGCAGACGACGCAGTTCGGTGCTCACTGCCCGGCCTCCCATGGTGGTGCTTCCCTGTCCAGTACGTGAGACCACCACCCTAGTCCGACGACCGACGCTTTCGACATACCTCTTAGGTCACAACTACGGAATCCGTGAGATCGGTAGCCGTAAACAACGAATTTCATCGCTCAGCCCTTGCAAGAACGACGACCTGTCCTGCACAGTGGGGCCGTGGCCAGTCGCAGCGCAGAAAACAGGTCGGCATCGACCCCGAACGGCGTGGACGCCGTCTCCCTGGCGATCATCGAGCAGCTCCAGGAGGACGGACGCCGTCCGTACGCAGCCATCGGCAAGGCCGTGGGCCTCTCCGAGGCGGCCGTGCGCCAGCGGGTGCAGAAACTGCTCGACCAAGGCGTGATGCAGATCGTCGCCGTCACGGACCCTCTCACGGTGGGTTTCCGGCGGCAGGCGATGCTCGGCATCAATGTCGAGGGAGACCTCGACCCGGTCGCCGAAGCACTGACGGCCATGGACGAAGTCGAGTACGTGGTGCTCACCGCGGGGTCCTTCGACCTGCTCGCGGAAGTCGTCTGCGAGGACGACGACCACCTGCTCGAAGTCATCAGCAAGCGGATCCGCACCCTTCCCGGCGTGCGCTCCACCGAGAGCTTCGTCTACCTCAAGCTCAAGAAGCAGACCTACCAATGGGGATCCCGATAACCATGGGCCAAGGCACCAAGGACCTCTCCAAGACCGCCTACGACCACCTGTGGATGCACTTCACCAGGATGTCGTCGTACGAGAACGCGCCCGTGCCGACGATCGTGCGCGGCGAGGGCACCTACATCTACGACGACAAGGGCAAGCGCTACCTCGACGGCCTCGCGGGCCTGTTCGTGGTCAACGCGGGCCACGGGCGCGTGGAGCTGGCCGAGACCGCGTTCAAGCAGGCGCAGGAGCTCGCCTTCTTCCCGGTCTGGTCGTACGCCCACCCCAAGGCCGTGGAGCTCGCGGAGCGCCTCGCGCACCACGCGCCCGGCGACCTGAACAAGGTCTTCTTCACCACCGGTGGCGGTGAGGCGGTCGAGACCGCCTGGAAGCTCGCCAAGCAGTACTTCAAGCTGCAGGGCAAGCACACCAAGTACAAGGTCATCTCGCGCGCGGTCGCCTACCACGGCACCCCGCAGGGCGCCCTGTCCATCACCGGACTCCCGGCCCTGAAGGCCCCGTTCGAGCCGCTGGTCCCCGGCGCGCACAAGGTGCCGAACACCAACATCTACCGTGCCCCGATCCACGGCGACGACCCCGAGGCCTTCGGCCGCTGGGCCGCCGACCAGATCGAGCAGCAGATCCTCTTCGAGGGCCCCGACACCGTCGCGGCCGTCTTCCTGGAGCCGGTGCAGAACGCCGGCGGCTGCTTCCCGCCGCCGCCCGGCTACTTCCAGCGCGTGCGCGAGATCTGCGACCAGTACGACGTGCTGCTCGTCTCGGACGAGGTCATCTGCGCCTTCGGCCGCCTGGGCACGATGTTCGCCTGCGACAAGTTCGGCTACGTACCGGACATGATCACCTGCGCCAAGGGCATGACCTCGGGCTACTCCCCGATCGGCGCGTGCATCATCTCGGACCGTATCGCCGAGCCGTTCTACAAGGGTGAGAACACCTTCCTGCACGGCTACACCTTCGGCGGCCACCCGGTCTCCGCGGCCGTCGGCCTCGCCAACCTCGACATCTTCGAGAAGGAGAAGCTGAACCAGCACGTCCTCGACAACGAGGGCGCGTTCAAGGCCACCCTGGAGAAGCTGCACGACCTGCCGATCGTCGGCGACGTCCGCGGCAACGGGTTCTTCTACGGCATCGAGCTCGTCAAGGACAAGGTCACCAAGGAGTCCTTCACGGACGAGGAGACCGAGCGCGTCCTGTACGGGTTCCTCTCCAAGGCCCTGTACGAGAACGGTCTTTACTGCCGCGCCGACGACCGTGGCGACCCGGTCGTCCAGCTCGCGCCGCCGCTGATCGCCGACCAGTCGACCTTCGACGAGATCGAGCAGATCCTGCGCACCGTGCTCACGGAGGCGTGGACCAAGCTCTGAGAAGCGCGCCGACGGCCCGGGTGCCCCGTTCGAGTGAGAACGCGGGCGCCCGGGCCGTTTGTTGTCCGCCCTGTCCTGGTTCGTCCCTACGGTTCGTGTGACCGATCGGCCGCAGCTCTCGTTCCCCCTTATGGGGTACGGGACTTAGCGGCCTATCACCCCGGCCGCAGACGACAGAACCGAGGTGTAAGCCATGGTGGCCCCGCCGGACAACAACGTGCTCTGGGCCCGCGCCCTGCACTTCTCGCACAATGGCTCGCCCGCCCTCACCGGTGTGTCCGTGGAGGTGCGCGACGGCGAGATCCTCGCCGTCGGCGGTCCGCGCGGCAGCGGCAAGACCACCTTGCTGCAGTGCCTGTCCGGGCAGCTGCTTCCGCAGCAGGGCGAGGTCTGGTTCAACTCGGCGCCGGTGCACACCATGGGACCCGTGCTGCGCGAACGGCTGCGCCGCGACCGCTTCGGCTGGATCGACCCCGAGCCGGTGCTCGTCCCCGAACTGACCGCGTGGGAGAACGTCGCGCTGCCGCTGATGCTGCGCGGCGTGCCCAACCGCCCCGCGCGCAAGGCCGCTTCGGAGTGGCTGGAGCGGCTCGACATCGGGGCCTGCGGCCGCAAGCGCCCCGGCGCCCTGCTCCAGTCCGAGCGGCAGCGCATCGTGATCGCCCGCGCCCTGGTCACCGAGCCGACGGTGCTCTTCGCCGACGAGCCCACCGCGCCGCTGCACCGCGCCGACCGCGCCCAGGTCCTTCGTACGCTCACCACGGCGGCGCGCTCGCACGGGATCACGGTCGTGCTGGCCACGCATGACGCCGAGGTGGCCGATCTCGCCGACCGCACGGTGCAGCTGCTCGACGGCCGCAGGGTCAACTCGCTGCGCATGCCCGGGCCTTCGTCCGGTCTCTTCGAGGCCCCGGCGGACCCCTCCTCGGAAGGGACGGCGTGCTCGCTCTCCGTCTAGCCCGCGGCGCCCACCCCGTCGTCCTGCTCCGCAGGCTCGCGGTCGCGGCCGCCGCCGGGGGGACGGGCTTTCTGCTCCTGTGCACGATGGGCTACGCGCTCGGCCACCCCGACGCGGGCCGCGCCTCCGTGCTCCGCCTCCTGTGGTGTCTGCCGCCGCTCGCCGCGACCGTCCAGCTCGCGGTGGCCGTCGCCCGCACCGACCCCGGCACCCGCCCACACCAGGGCCTGTCCGCGGTGGGCCTCGGCCCCAACCGCCTGATGCTCCTGGCCGCGGTGAACACCCTGGTCTCCTGCACGCTCGGCTCGATGCTCGCGCTGCTGTTCTTCCTGCATCTGCGGGGAGACCTCACCGGCCTTCCGATGGACGGCGACGCGGCCGAACTCCTCGGCGCGGGCCAGTCGTTGCCGCTCGCCGCGGTGCTCACCCTGCTCGCCCTGGTGCCGCTCGGCGCCTCGGTCGCCGCCGCCGTCGTGCTGCGCCCGCGCCGGCTGCGCCCCGGCGACGAACGCGACCCCGCGCACCCCGAACCGCCCCAGCCCACCCCGAACGGCCTGCCCTGGGGCGTGGCCCTGATGGCGGTCGGCCTCTCCGTCGAGCTGTACGCGGCCGGCGCCGAGGGCAGCGCCCTCGCGCTCCCGGGGCGCCTGGTGTCCACGCCGGCCGGGGTGCTCGCCGGCTGGGCCGTCACGGCCCTCGGCCTCGCGTTCGCGGGCCCCGGCCTCACCTCTCTCAGTGGCCGCATGCTCCAGGCCTGGCGGCCGGGCGCCGCGCGGCTGCTCGCCGGCCGTGTGCTCCAGGACGAGGCGGTACGGATCGGCCGGCCGCTCGGCGTGGTGTGCGCGGTGGTCTCCGGCGCCATCGCCGCCTTCTCGCTGTACGCGGGCCCGGCGACGTCCTTCGGCCCGCTGACCACACTGGGCGGGGCCCTCGTGGCGGGCTGCACCCTGCTCGCGCTCCTGACGGCGGCCGTCGAGGCCCGGCAGGCACGGGCGCACACCACGGCGGCGCTCCTTCGCCTCGGCGCCCCCGTCTCGCTCCTGCGCGGTGCGGTCGTGCTCAGAATGGTGGCGCTTCTCGCCGTCTTCGGACCGCTGACCTGCGGAGTTGCGCTTCTCGCTGCGGCCCCGATGACCAGCTGAAAAGATTCTTCCCGGGGACCGATGAGTTCTCGTGCGGCCCCTCGTCTAACCCCACGTAACGAATATCGACGATCCAGGAGCGGACGACATGGCTGACAACGCGTACCAGCAGATGGTCTTCATCAACCTCGCCACCAAGAACATCGACGCGGCGAAGAAGTTCTACTCGGAGCTCGGCTACACGATCAACGCGCAGTTCAGCGATGAGAACACCGCCTCCGTCGTGATCAGCGACAGCATTGTGATCATGCTGCTCTCGGAGGCGAAGTTCAACGAGTTCGCCTCGAAGCCGATCTCCGACTCGGCGGTGGCCAACGAGGCGCTGATCTGTCTGAGCGCCGAGAGCCGCGCCGCGGTCGACGAGCTCTGCGACCGTGCCCTCGCGGCCGGCGGCTCGCACGCCAAGGACCCGCAGGACTTCGGTCAGATGTACGGCCGCTCCTTCCAGGACCCCGACGGCCACCACTTCGAGGTCATGTGGATGGACCCGGCCATGGTCCAGGGCTGATCCTGAAGCATGACCAATGTGGCGAACACCCCGACCGGTCTCACCCAGGGAACCCGTACCCCTGGCGGCATCGGGGAGTCGACGCTCCGGCCCGACGGCACACTCAAGACCACCGGGGCGTTCGCCTTCGCCTCGGACCTGTGGCACGAGGACATGCTGTGGGGCCACACCCTGCGGGCCCCGCACGCCCATGCCCGCATCACCCGCCTGGACATCGGTCCGGCCCTTCAAGTGGCCGGTGTCCAGGCGGTTCTCACATACGAGGACCTGGCGCACGCGAAGACATACGGCCTGGAGATCGCCGACCAGCCGGTGCTCTGCGACGGCCGGGTCCGCTTCCACGGGGAGCCGGTCGCGCTGGTCGCGGCCGATCACCCGGAGACCGCTCGCCGTGCCGCCGAACGGATCGTCGTCGACTACGAGGTGCTGCCCGCCGTCACCGACGAGGCCACCGCGACCGCGCCCGACGCCCCCGTCCTGCATCCGGGCCGCACCGACGCGCACGTCCGGCACGTACCGCATCCGAACGTCGTCCACCGCCAGCCCGTCGTGCGCGGCGATCTGGCGGCGGCCCGTGCCCGTGCCGAGGTGATCGTGGCCGAGGACTACGAAGTCGGCATGCAGGACCAGGCGTTCCTCGGCCCGGAGTCGGGGCTCGCGGTGCCGGCCGAGGACGGCGGTATCGATCTCTATGTCTCCACGCAGTGGCTGCATGTCGACCGCAAGCAGATCGCGCCGGTACTCGGGCTGCCCGAGGAGAAGGTGCGCCTGACGCTCTCCGGTGTGGGCGGTGCCTTCGGCGGCCGCGAGGATCTGTCGATGCAGGCGCACGCGGCGCTGCTCGCGCAGCGCACGGGCCGCCCGGTGAAGATGGTCTACAACCGCTACGAGTCCTTCTTCGGCCATGTCCACCGCCATCCCGCCCGGCTGCACTACGAGCACGGGGCCACGCGGGACGGGAAGTTGACGCATGTGGCGGCCCGGATCGTGCTCGACGGAGGCGCCTACGCCTCCTCGACCCCGGCCGTGGTCGGCAACGCGGCCTCGCTGGCCCTCGGCCCGTACGAGTGCGACACCGTCGCCGTCGAGGCGCTCGGGCTCTACACCAACAACCCGCCCTGCGGGGCGATGCGCGGCTTCGGTGCGGTGCAGGCCTGTTTCGCGTACGAGTCCCAGATGGACCGGCTCGCCGCCGAACTCGGCCTGGATCCGGTGGAGTTCCGGCAGCGCAACGCCATGGCGCAGGGATCGGTGATGCCGACGGGACAGCTGGTGGACTCCCCCGCTCCGGTGGCCGAACTGCTGCGGCGGGTGCAGGAACTGCCGCTGCCTGAAGCGACTCAGTGGGCGGCGGCGGGCACGGCGGCCGACCTGCGCGAGTTGCCCGGCGGCCTGTCCAACACCACGCACGGCGAAGGCGTCGTACGAGGGGTGGGCTACGCGGTCGGCATCAAGAACGTCGGCTTCTCGGAGGGCTTCGACGACTACTCCACCGCACGCGTACGCCTCGAAGCGGTCGCCGGGGAGGCCGTCGCGACCGTGCACACCGCGATGGCCGAGGTCGGCCAGGGCGGTGTGACGGTGCACGCGCAGATCGTCCGTACGGAACTGGGTGTCTCCCAGGTGACCCTGCGCCCGGCCGACACCTCGGCGGGCAACGCGGGCTCGACCTCGGCGTCCCGGCAGACGTATGTGACCGGGGGCGCGATCAAGCACACGTGTGAGGCGGTGCGTTCGGCCGTACTGAGGTTGGCACAACGGAAGTTCGACTGGCCGGTCGAAGGGCTCGCACTGGCGGGCGGCAAGGTGGTCGGGCCGGACGGCGAGGCACTGGCGGACCTCGCCGACGTACTGGAAGGGGAGGTGGTCGACCTGGAACTGGAGTGGCGCCACCGCCCCACCGAGCCCTTCGACCCTCGTACGGGCCAGGGCCAGGGACACGTCCAGTACTCCTTCGCCGCGCACCGCGCGGTGGTCGAGGTGGATGGGGAACTGGGCCTGGTGAAGGTGGTCGAGCTGGCCTGCGCCCAGGACGTCGGCAAGGCACTGAACCCCCAGGCGGTCCTCGGCCAGATCCAGGGCGGCTCGACACAGGGACTCGGGCTCGCGGTGATGGAGGAGATCGTTGTCGACCCGGCCACCTCCCTGGTCCGCAACCCGTCCTTCACGGACTACTTGATCCCGACGATCCTGGACACCCCACCCATGCCGGTGGACATCCTCGAACTCGCCGACCCCCACGCCCCCTACGGCCTCCGCGGCGCGGGCGAGGCCCCGACGCTGTCGTCGACCCCGGCAATCGTCTCGGCGATCAGGGAGGCGACGGGCAGGCCGCTGCGCAGGGTCCCGGTACGCCCGGAACACATCATCGGCCACTGAGGCAACTTCAGCCCCTGCGGCGCTTGAGCAGATCCGAACGAAGTTCGGATGCCGGAGTCCGGGACGAGGCCCCGGTTTCGGAAAGGGGCGGGGCGGGGAGAAAAGCCCGCCGCAGGCGCCCCCACCCACCCAGCAGCAGAGGCGTGGCAAGCAACAGCACCCCCGCCACACCAAGCGCCGATCGCGCACCGATCAGGGAGGCCAACACCCCCCACGCAGCCACCAGCACCGCCGTCGCCCCCTTCGCAGCCACCGACCACGCCGACAGAACCCGTGTGACATGCGACGCCGGCAACTCCGCCAGCCGCCGCGTCGCCAGCACGGGACTGAACACCGCCGCACAGGTGATCAGCCCGAACTCGACGACCATGACGAGCACGAGCCCACTCGTACCGGAGTGGACGAACACGAGCCCGACCGGCCAGCACACCCGCAGCACACCGAACACCCGCAGCACCCACCCCTCCCCGTACCGGGGAACAAGCCGACGCGCGAGCCGCGACCCGAGCAGCCCGCCGAGACACGGCACGGCGAAGGCGAGCCCGTACTGCCAGGGCGCGAACCCGAGCGGCCCGAGCATCAGCACCGCGAGGAGCGGAGCGCCGGTCATGATCAGGGCGTTGACCAGCACGGCGTTGAGGAAGAGCGGACGCAGCGTCGGATGGGCCCACAGGAAACGGAAGCCGTCCCCGAGCCGCGCCCGTTCCTTGGCCGCCGCGTGTGCGGGCGGCTCCTCGTCCCGGCCGATGGCCCGGATCCCCACCGCGGACAGCAGAAAACTCACCGCGTTGGCGGCCACGGTCAGCACGGGCCCGAACATCCCCACCGCAGCCCCGCCCAGCGGCGGTCCGACCAGGGTCGCGGTCCACATGGTCGACTCGAACCGCCCGTTGGCGACGAGCAAGTCCTCCTTGCGCACAAGGGACTTCAGGGTGGCACCACTGGCCGCGGTGAAGGCGATGTCCGCGGCCCCCACCACCACGGACACGACGAAGAGCTGGGCGAGCGACAGGACATCGAGCGCATACGCGAGGGGAACGGTCAGCAGCGCCGCACACCGCACCGCGTCCATCCCGACCATCACCAGCCGCTTCCGCCGGAACTCCATCCACGGTCCGAGCGGCACCGCCACCAGGGCGGCGACCGCGGGCCCCACGGCGGCCAGCGCGGAGACCCCGGCGGGCCCGCTGTGCAGCACGAGCACGGCGATCAACGCAAAGGCGTCGAAGGCGAGCCAGGTCCCGAAGATGCTGACGGTGTAGGAGGCCCAGAGCCAGTGGAACTCCCGGCCGAGTGCGGCTCGGCTCACGCCCACACCACGCGGACCACCGCGTGCCCTGCCGCAGCCGCCCGGCCGTAGAACTTCAGCAGGCTCCGGTGCTCCTCCCGGTACAGGCTCCTGGCCGGCTCCTCCCCGTCGAAACGGCTGCCCAGCTCGGCTCCGGCCGCATTCCACAGCTCGTCGAAGGAGACCTTCGACAGGAAGTCGGCGGCTGCCGAGACGCCGGGCGGTTCCAGGAGCCCCATGGGCGGGTCGGAAGGGTCGGCACCAGCGGCGTGCGGCACGGCACGGCCGCCGTAGACCGGCAGCTGCCAGGGGCTCTCGCCATCCGGCCCCGCAGCGAATGCGGCACTCGCGGGGAGTCCCGCGGCCCAGGCGTAGAAGCGGTTGACGGAGTCGAAGGCCGTATCGATCGAGGTGGCAACCCCTGCCTCGTACTCCTCAGGGAGCCTGTCCCAGGCGTCCGACATGAACTCCGCGAGCCAGCTGTGATCATCCTGGATCTCGGGCATCGCGACGGCACGCAGGTGCATATGGACACTCACCGCGACACTCCAGGATCGGCAGCCCGCCGATCGGGCCGAACGCATCGAACCTAATCGACGGGACTGACAACGAGGCCCGCGGCCGTCACCACTCCGCGATCAGCGGCTCCCCCGCCTCGTGCCGGCGCCAGGCCTCGGTGAGGCGGACGAGGCGGGCGGGCGAGGCGATGCCGCGCAAGGCGACGATGCGGTCGTCGGCAAGGTCGAAGGTGACGGCACCGACCACCTGGTCGCCGGGGACGATCAGGATCGCGGGGGCGCCGTTGACGAGCGCGTAATGGAGGGCGGATGTGCCGCCGACGAACTGCTGCTTCGCGGGCGTGGACTTGAAGCCGGCCCGCGCGAGGGATGCGATGCGTTCCGGGGTGTCGAACAGCAGCAGCTTCTTGGCCAGGCCCGCGCCGTCGGAGATCGCCGTGGCGTCGTCGGTGAGCAGCGCCACGAGCCGGTCGGTGCGGCCCGAGGTGGCGGCCGCGAGGAACTCCTCGACGATTCTGCGCGCCGTGGCGGGGTCCACCTCGTCCCGGCGGCGTTCGGCGGTGACGCGGCTCCTGGCCCGGTGCAGATGCTGCTGGCTGGCGGACTGCGTGATGCCGAGGATCTCGGCGATCTCCGCATGGCTGTGCGAGAACGCCTCCCGCAGCACGTACACGGCCCGTTCGACCGGCGACAGACGCTCCATCAGCATGAGCACGGCGAGCGACACCGATTCGCGCTGCTCGAACGTGTCGGCCGGGCCGAGCATCGGGTCGCCGTCGAGGAGCGGTTCCGGCAGCCAGGCGCCGGCGGTGCGTTCGCGCCGGGCCTGGGCCGAGCGGAGCCGGTCGAGGCAGAGGTTGGTGACGACCTTGGTGAGCCAGGCCTCGGGCACCTTGATCAGCTGCCGGTCCGCGGCCTGCCACTGCAGGAAGGCATCCTGTACGGCGTCCTCCGCGTCTGCGGCGGAGCCGAGCAGACGGTACGCCAACGAGGCCAGCCGGCTCCGGCCGGCCTCGAAACGACGGGTGTCGAAGCGATCGGTGGTGGTGCTGTCCACGAGGCTCACCCTAGGCGGCGGTCTTCTCGGGCGCGGCGCCCTCGGCGATCTTCTCGGGCGCGGCCCCCTCGACGATCTCCGTCGGGGTCACCACCGTGGCCTCGGTGGCCGCCTCCACCAACCGCCGCTTGCGCTTCGGCAGTCCGAACGTCGGGTTCTCGGTGGCCCACAGCGACATCCATACGATGCCCGCCTTGACCCGTGCCGCCTTGCGGCCGCCCAGGTATTTCGGCTTGGCCCGCCCCTCGCCGTCGACCATCTGCAGGATCGCGTCCACGCGGCCGAGGCTGATGTGGTTGCCCAGGTAGGTCAGCTTGGTGTGCGGGATCGCGCGGCCGGTCAGCTTGCCGACGATCGCGTCGGTGGCCTGCCGTCCCGAGTAGCCGGCCGAGGCGCAGGACATCGGCAGCGGCAGTCCGTTGTCGCCGATGGCATACGCGGCGTCGCCCGCGGCGTACACGTCCGGGTGCGAGCGCGAGCGCATCTCGGCGTCGACGACGATCCGGCCGTCGTCGGTGACCTCCAACCCTGCTTCGGCGGCAAGAGAGTTGACGGCGAACCCCGCCGTCCACACCGTGGCGTCGGAGGCCACGGAAGTGCCGTCGGCGCACCGCACTCCCGTCGCCTCCACCGCCTCGACCCGGGTGTGCTCCAAGACCGTGATGCCGAGCCGCTCGCAGGCCCGGCGCAGGTGCTCCTGAGCCCCGGCCGACAGGGCGGCGCCCAGCGCGCCACGGGCGATCAGCGCCACGGAGAGGCCGGGCCGTGACTCGGCGATCTCGGTGGCTGTCTCGATTCCGGTGAGACCGTCCCCCACGACGAGCACGCGCCCGCCCGCGCCCAGACCGTCGAGTCGCTCGCGCAGCCGCAGCGCCGAGGGCCGTCCCGCGACGTCGAAGGCGTGCTCGGCCACACCGGGGACGCCGTGATCGGCGGCGCGGCTGCCGAGCGCGTAGAACAGGGTGTCGTACGAGATCTCCTCGGCGCCCTCCGCCGAGGACACCGAAGACGACGAGGACGCCGGGGTCAGGCGCACCACTCGGCGCCCGGGGTCGACAGCGGCCACCCGGGCCACACGCACCCGTACCCCCGTACCGGCGAACACGTCGGTGAGCTGCGGCGCCTCGATGTCACGGCCCGCCGCGAGCTGGTGCAGCCGCAGTCGCTGGACGAAGTCCGGCTCGGCGTTGACCACGGTGATCTCGGTGTCCGCGGGGGACAGCCGGCGGGCCAGGGTGCCGGCCGCGTACGCCCCGGCATAGCCGGCGCCGAGGACGACGATGCGGTGCTTCATGGGTGCTCTCCCGTCGGTTGGCCTGCTCTGTACTGGTTGAGCGGGACAGCCCTCCGATTCCTGACAGGTCTCGGATGTGACCTGGGCCACAGGCCGCGCGGACCGCGTCACGGACACGGACCTGCCCCTGTCGGCCCCCGCCCGTAAGCTGGCGGACGTGCCCGACCACCACACACCCACACCGCCCACGACCGACCGCGAGATCGAGACCCTCGAGGAGTTCGACGCGGTCCTGGCCCGTGGCTCGCTCGCCCACCACCGCATCCAGGCCGTGGACCTGACGCAGCGCACCTTCGCGCTGCTCACCGCCGACACCGAGGGCGCCGTGTTCCTCGGCTGTCCGATGGAGCCGGACGCGGCGGCCAAGGTGCGGGCGGCAGGCGCGTTGGTGTTCCCGCCGGTGCCGGGCCTGCCCTTCGATCCGTACCGGGGTCATCTGTACACGCCCGAGGACCTGTTCGAGGGCCTGGCCTCCTCGTACGAGGCGACGCCCGACGCGCGGGCGTACCAGTGGTTCCAGGAGACCAAGGCCGACGGTGACGTCTTCGCGTCGATGCTGCGCGCGGTGCACGACGACTCGATCTCGGACGCCCTGGACGAACTGCTCGTCGGCGCCCGGGTCGTGGGCGTCATGGGCGGCCATGCGATGGCCCGCGGTACCGAGGAGTACGCGGGCGCAGCCCGCCTGGGCCGGACGCTCGCCCGTGCCGGTTTCACGGTCGCCACCGGCGGCGGACCCGGCGCGATGGAGGCGGCGAACCTCGGCGCGTACGCGAGCGCGCATCAGGACGCGATGCTCGACGAGGCGCTCGAACTCCTCGCCAAGGCCCCCTCGTTCACCCCCTCGATCACCGACTGGGCGCAGGCCGCCTTCGCGGTGCGCGAGCGCTGGCCGGCCGGTGGCACGTCGGTCGGCATCCCGACCTGGTTCTACGGGCACGAGCCGCCGAACGCGTTCGCCGCCCACATCGCGAAGTACTTCGCCAACGCCACCCGCGAGGACGGCCTGCTGGCGCGCTCCAACGCGGGCGTGATCTTCCTGCCCGGCGCGGCCGGCACCGTCCAGGAGATCTTCGACAACGCGACGCCCAACTACTACGAGTCGCGCGGCGAACCGACCCCGATGGTCCTGGTCGGGCGCTCCCACTGGACCGAGAAGCTGCCGGCCTGGCCGCTCCTTCAGGCCCTGGCGCGGGAGCGCGCGATGGAGCCGCGTATCGCGCTCGTCGACTCGGTCGAGGAGGCCGCCGAAGCGCTGCGCCACCTGGCCAACAGCGCACCGCAGCGCCGGGATTGACCGGCTTGCGCCACCTGCGCGGGAGCAGCGGGTCAAGCCGCGGTCAAGACTGAACCCCGGCTTCCTCCCCCGCATTGACGCTGTGTCACGGGCACTTGTAAACGTTTGGGGACCATGGGGCCCGCGTGGCGGAGCCATGGACTCCCCCACGTATGCCCGCACTTGACCCCCACAAAGGACGACCGTGTCCGTATCCCCCCGTATATCCGCACGCGCCGCACGCCTGGCCGGTGCCGCGGCCGCTTCGTCGGACGGGCGGTGCGGAGCAGCTCGTCGGCACCCGGGAACATCAAGCCGCACCTGAACACGCCGGACAAGGGCTGCAGGACCGAGAAGCCGACCCCGAGTCCTTCGGCTCCGGCCGAGACGGCCACGCCGACCCCGTCGGCTCCCGAGCCGACGGAGCCCTCGACGCCTTCCGAGCCGTCGACGCCTTCGGAGCCGCCCACCGCCGAGCCCTCCCCGGCCGGTGACTCCAACCTGGCGGAGACGGGCTCCAGCACCAACACCGGCCTGATCGCCGGTATCGCCGCGGCCCTGGTCGTGGCGGGCGGCGCCGTGGTCTTCGCGCTGCGCAAGCGGGGTTCGTCCGACAACTGACCGGCTGACCTTGCTCCGACCCGCGCCGAGCCGGCCGTACGGGGGGGGGAAAGCTACGACCCCCCGTACGACCGGCTCGTGCCGTTGCCGGGCGGACGGCCACTGAGCGGTCTGCTACTGAGCGGTCGGCGTCCAGTCGCCCAGCCAGTCACCGATCTCCTGACCGGTGGCCTGGGCGTCGGTCAGCTGCGGCCGGTCCGCGCTCGCCGCACCGGCGCCGGGACCGCTGTTCCTGTACTCGGCGAACCGGTCCTCCTTCCAGGAGAACCCGCCCATGTCCGTCCACGGCGCGGTCCGGATCGCGGCGCTGAGCGTGGAGTTGCGGACCGTGGTCTGCGGGTCGACGGTGGTGTCGCCGCCCGGGTGCCAGTTGCGGCCGAGGTGGAAGGTCCGGTCGGTCACATCGCCGGTGATGCTGGAGTTGACGATGAGGATGCCCTTGCGGTTCGCCTCGGTGCTGGGCGCGGTGACGTAGCCCGCGGACTGGCCGTTCCAGCGCTTCTTGAGCTGGATCACGGACTTGTCGAGCACGGCGGTGCCGCGTCCGAAGACGAAGTCGACGTTGCCGACGACGTACGAGTTCCTGACGTAGACCCGGCCCAGCTTGCCCTTGGCCGCGGTCTCCATCTCCAGGGTGTCCTGGTCGCCGCTCACGATCAGGCTGTCGAGGTAGACCTTGTCGGCCATGGTCAGCAGCGCGACCGCCTGGTGCGAGGCGATGTGCTGGTTGGCACCCTCGTCGAAGTCGTTGGTGACGCTGAGGTTGCGCAGCTGGGTGTCGTCGGCCTTGATGCTGACCGTGGCACTGCCGGGCGTCCCGTACGTGGAACCGTCCGGCTTGGTCATCCCGGCCGCGTGCCCCTCGACGATCACCGTGTCCTTGCGGCTCGACCCGGTGCCGACGATCGTCACGTGCGGCTTGTCCGCGGGTACGGTCACGGTCTCGCGGTACGTGCCGGGCGCGACCTTGATGACCACGCGTGCGGGGTTGTTCGCGGGGACGGCGTTCACCGCGGCCTGGACGGTCTTGAACTGGGCGCCGCTCTTGGCGACGGTCAGCGTGGTGGCGGCCTTCGTGCCCGCGGAGGGGGTTGCGGTCGCGGTCACGGTGGTCCCGATCGAACTCCTGGGCCCCGCCCCGGCCTTGAGCAGCTCCGGCACCTTGGCGGCCGCGTCCAGGGTGTACCTGTAGAACGTCTTCGGGTCGAAGGCCGTGCCCCCGCTCTCGTTGCGCCCGCTCGTCCCCGAGAAGACGCTGCCGCGCTGGACCAGGGACGCGGTGGCGTCCTTGGTGACGGGGTTGTTGACGCCCTGGAAGTAGCTGTTCTCCAGGACCATCCTGGTCCTGCCGCGCGAGTAGTTCCCGTACGAGGACGTGATGGTGGTGCCGGGGTCGTCCTGCAGGTAGTTGTTGTACAGGTGCGCGTGCGCGGCGTTGTCCGTCGAAGGGTTGCGCTGCTCGGTCTCGCGGATCCAGTTGTGGTGGATCGTGATGTCGGTGACGACGTTCTCGGTCCAGCCGATGCCGAACGTCTTGTTGTTGTTGCCGAGCTTGTTCCACGAGACGGTGATGTTCGTGGAGTCCTTGCGGACGTCGATCAGACCGTCGGCCATGTGCCGCAGATCGTTGTGGTCGATCCACACGTGGTGGGCGCCGTCCATCTGGATCGCGTCGAAGTCGTGGTCCTTGTCGTTCCAGACGCCCTGGTAGGAGTCGCGGATCGTCAGGTTCCTGATGATGACGTTGTGCACGCCCTGGCCGAGGAAGAAGCCGCCGCCGACGATGTGGCCGGAGGTGCCCGCGCCCACGATCGTCTTGTCGGAGGCGACCTTGATCTCCTTGCCCACCGGGTCCATCTTGATCGCCGCGGCGACGACGATGACATACGGCTCGGCCGCGGTCGCGTACTTCTCGAGGTCGGCGAGGGTCCGCACCGTGACGATCTTGCCGCCGCGGCCGCCGTAAGTACCGTTCTGCCCCTTCGAGTTGACGGACGCGAAGCCGTCGGCGGCGTCGTCGGCCCAGGCCGGCGCGGCGGAGGCGGCGGACGCCTTGTCGGCGCTGTCCAGGCCGAAGAGCCCGCCGCCGTAGGCGAGGGCGCCCGCGGCGGCGACCGCGAGGGGGGCACCTGCCGCGAGTACGGTTCTGCGCCTGCGGTGCCGGGCCTTGCTGCGGTGGTCACTCATACGCGCTTGCACTCCGTGAGATGTGGGGGCCCCCGTGCCGGGCGGCACGGTCCGCCCTGTGGTTGCCGCCGGGGCCGGGAAAGGTTGCCCCGCCTTCGGCAGCCCACCGAAGACGGCGACCGCCCCTCGCGCGTCAGCCCGCAGCGCGTCAACCCACAGCGCGTCAGCCCGCAGCGCGTCAGCCCAGCACCACGATCTCCCCGGCCTCGAAGGCCACCCCGACCTCGCTCCCCGGCTCGGGCGCGTCCCGCAGCGCACAGGCCGCTTCGAGCCGGGGCGCGTCCGCGGGCTTGAGATGCAGCGCCACATGCGTGCCACGGAAGGTGCGCGCGGCAACAGTACAGGTCAACTGGGCTTCCGCAGCCGGGACCAGACGTACACCCGCAGGCCGGACGAGCAGTTCACAGGGCCCGGACGGTGTACCGGCGGGCACCGGGACCTTGCCCCATACCGTGTCGGCGGCCTCGCCGGAGACCGTGGCCTCGACCACGTTGTCGAAGCCGAGGAAGCGCGCCACGAAGGCATCCGCGGGCCGCTGCCACACATCGAGCGGCGCCCCGGACTGCGCGATCCGCCCGTCGCGCATCACCACGACCCGGTCGGCGAGCGCGAAGGCCTCGCCCTGGTCGTGGGTGACGGCGAGCACGGTCGTGCCCAACTCGCCGAACAGCTCGCGGAGTTCCACCACGAGCCGCTCCCTGAGCGAGCGGTCGAGCTGCCCCAGCGGCTCGTCCAGCATCAGCAGGCGCGGCCGGGGCGCCAGCGCGCGGGCCAGCGCCACGCGCTGCTGTTCGCCACCGGACAGCAAGCCGACCGCGCGCCGCGCCGCGCCGGGCAGCCCGACGAGTTCGAGCAACTCGGCCACGCGGGCGGCCTGTTCGGCCTTGGACGCGCCGTGCATGCGCAGCCCGAAGGCCACGTTCCCGCCCACGTCCCGCTGCGGGAACAGCTGGTGGTCCTGGAACATCAGGCCCACACCCCGCTTGTGCGCGGGCACCCCGCGCTGGTCGCGCCCGCCGAGCAGCACACGCCCCGAGTCGAGGCCCTGCAGCCCGGCCACCACCCGCAGCAGCGTGGACTTGCCGCTGCCGCTGGGCCCGAGCACACAGACGATCTCGTGCTCGGCGACCTCCAGGTCCACGGCATCGAGGGCGGCGTGCCCGTCGAAGCGCACGGAGGCCTGTTCCAAACCAAGCAGGGACTCATCGTGCAGGGTCATCAGAACTCCCCGGTCCTGTCCGTACGGATCCGCTCGAGAAGCAGCAGCGAGACGGCGCACACCAGCATCAGAAGGGTCGAAAGGGCCATCGCCTGCCCGTAGTTGAGCTCACCGGCCCGCCCGAGCAGCGTGGCCACGGCCACCGGCAGCGTCGGATTGTCGGGCCGCGCGATGAACACGGTCGCCCCGAACTCACCGAGCGATACGGCGAAGGCGAACCCGGCCGCGATCAGGAGCGCCCTGCGCACCATGGGCAGATCGACCTCGCGCCAGACCCGCCACGGCGAGGCCCCGAGCACCGCCGCGGCCTCGCGAAGGCGCCCGTCCACCGCCCGCAGGACGGGCAGCATCGTCCGTACGACGAAAGGCACCCCGACCAGCGCCTGCGCCAGCGGCACGAGGATCCAGGACGCCCGCAGGTCAAGGGGAGGCTTGTCCAGGGTGATCAGGAACCCGAAGCCGACCGTCACCGCCGAGACCCCGAGCGGCAGCATGAGCAGCGCGTCGAAGCCCCGTACGAAACGACCCGCTCGCCGGGTGAGCGCCACGGCCGCGAGCCCGCCGATCACCACGGCGATGGCGGTGGCGACGAGGGCGTACTCAAGGGAGTTCCACACGGCGTCGATCGGCGGTACGAGGAAGGCCCCGCCCTCCGCTGAGGTCAGCGCACGGAAGTAGCCGAGACCGAAGCCCTCGGCGGTGGCGAAGGAGCGCTGCACGAGCACCCCGAGCGGCAGCACGATAAGGAGCGCGACCGTGCCCAACACCCCGGCGAGCAGCGCCCATTGACCTGCTCCCCGCGGCTTGCGGGAGGTGCGCGCCGGATCGACCAGCCTGAGCGTGGCCTCACGGCGCCGCACGGTCCAGGCGTGCACGGCGAGGATCCCGCAGACCGCCACGAACTGCACCATGGTCAGGACCGCGGCCGTGTCCAGGGCGAGCAGCTGCGCGGTCTGCCGGTAGATCTCGACCTCCAGGGTCGAGAAGGCGGGCCCGCCGAGGATCAGGACCACCCCGAACGAGCTGAAGGTGAACAGGAACACCATCAGCGCGGCCGCCGCCACCGCGGGCCCGAGCGCCGGCAGCGTCACCGTGCGCCAGGCGGCGAACCGCGAGGCGCCCAGCATCCGGGCGGCCTCCTCCTGGCGCGGGTCGAGCTGCGACCACAGGCCGCCGACGGTCCGTACGACCACGGCGTAGTTGAAGAAGACATGCGCGAGCAGAATCGCCCACACCGTGGTGTCGAGCCGTACGCCCCAGGCCTCGTCGAGCAGCCCGCCACGCCCGAGCAGCGCAAGGAAGGCCGACCCGGCCACGACGGTGGGCAGCACGAACGGCACGGTGACGACGGCCCGCAGCACCTGCTTCCCGGGGAAGTCGAAGCGTGCGAAGACATACGCGCCCGGCAGCGCGATCAGGAGGGTGAGCGCGGTCGAGGCGAGCGCCTGCCAGGTGGTGAACCACAGGACGTGCTGGATCCCCGGATCGGTCAGCACTTCGCCGAACCGGCCGAACTGCCAGGTCCCGTCGGTCTTGAGCCCCCGGCCGACGATCGCGGCGACCGGGTAGGCGAAGAACAGCGCGAAGAACGCGACCGGCACGGCCATCAGACCGAACCGGATCGCGCTCCCCTTCAGGTCCCTTACGCGGGGCCTTACTTCAGAACCGACGACTGCCACGCCTTGACCCAGTCCTCACGGTTGTCCGCGATCTTCTTGGGGTCCATGGTCTTCGGGTCGTCGACCTTCGCACCGTGCTGCGTGAACAGCTCGGGCAGTGCGGCGTCCTCGACCACCGGGTTGACGAACATCTGCAGCGGCATGTCCTCCTGGAACTTCTTCGAGATCAGGAAGTCGATGAGGGCCTTGCCGCCCTTCTCGTTCTTCGCACCCTTCAGGAGTCCGGCGAACTCGGTCTGCTGGAAGCAGGTCCCGGTCGACACCCCGGTCGGCGCCTCCTTCGGCTGCGGCTTGGCATAGAGCACCTCGACCGGCGGGCTGGAGGCGTACGAGACCACGAGCGGCCGGTCGGCCTTGGCCTTCTTGCCGCCGGCCGAGCCGGAGAACTCCTCGTTGTACGCCTGCTCCCAGCTGTCCACGACCTTGACGCCGTTGTCCTTCAGCTTGGACCAGTAGTCCTGCCAGCCGTCGTCGCCGTACTGCGCGGCCGTGCCGAGCAGGAAGCCGAGGCCGGGCGAGGAGGTCGCGGCGTTCTCGGTGACCAGGAGATTCTTGTACTCGGGCTTGATCAGATCGTCGAAGGACTGCGGCGGCGCCAGCTTCTTCTCGGCGAAGTACGCCTTGTCGTAGTTGACGCATATCTCGCCCGTGTCGACGGGCGTCACGCGGTGCTCGTCCTTGTCGAGCTGCAGCCCGGCGGGCACCCGGTCAAGGCCCTTGGCCTCGTACGAGGTGAAGATGCCGTTGTCGAGCGCCCTGGAAAGCAGGGTGTTGTCGACACCGAAGAACACATCACCCTGCGGGTTGCCCTTGGAGAGCACGGCCTTGTTGACGGCCGATCCCGCGTCGCCGCTCTTCAGGACCTGGACCTTGTAGCCGCTCTCCTTCTCGAACGCGGCGAGCACGTCCTTGGAGGCGTTGAAGGAGTCATGGCTGACGAGGGTGACGGTCTTGGAGCCGCCGCCGGTGTCCGATCCGGAGCCGTCGGAACCGCTGCCGCAGGCGGCGAGGGCGACCATCCCGAGGCCGGTGGCCACGGCGGTGGTCGTGATGCTTCTGGTGGTGCTCACTGATTCCTCCTGGAAGTGACCAGGAAGAGACGCGGCCCTGCCCGGAATTCGATGATCGAATTCCGGGCAGGGCGCAACAGCTCGAGTGGTGACCGAACTTCCTACCCGGAATGACCCGGGCAAGGTTCAGAGGGTCTGCGGCGGCCTTCGCTCCATGGAGCCTGGCGTCCGCACTCTCAGCGCTGTGGCGCTCCCCTGTCGGAATATGCAGATGTTTTCAGCCAGGCTACCTGGTGGCCGCCGGCGGGTCGTACGCGCGTACGACCCTTGCGACCGTACGGGCCCGGCGGCCGGCCGGGTCAGCGCTCGGTGGCCGCCAGCTGGCCGCAGGCGCCGTCGATCTCCTGGCCACGGGTGTCCCGGACGGTGACCGGTACACCATGGGCGGCGATCGCCTCGACGAAGGCCTTCTCGTCCTCGGGCCGCGAGGCGGTCCACTTCGAACCGGGCGTCGGGTTCAGCGGAATCAGGTTCACATGGACCCGCTTGCCCTTGAGCAGCCGGCCGAGCCGGTCGCCGCGCCACGCCTGGTCGTTGATGTCCCGGATCAGCGCGTACTCGATGGAGATACGGCGCCCCGACTTCTCGGCGTACTCCCACGCCGCGTCGAGCACCTCCCGCACCTTCCACCGCGTATTGACCGGTACGAGGGTGTCGCGGAGCTCGTCGTCGGGAGCGTGCAGCGAGACGGCGAGCCGGCACTTGAAGCCCTCGTCGGCGAACCGCAGCATCGCGGGCACGAGACCCACCGTGGACACGGTGATCCCGCGCTGGCTGAGCCCGAGCCCGTCCGGCTCCGGGTCGGTCAGGCGCCGGATCGCACCGACGACCCGGTTGTAGTTGGCGAGCGGCTCGCCCATGCCCATGAACACGATGTTGGAAAGCCGCGCGGGACCGCCCGGCACTTCTCCGTCCCTGAGCGCACGCATCCCGTCGACGATCTGGTGCACGATCTCGGCGGTCGACAGATTCCGGTCGAGCCCGGCCTGTCCGGTCGCGCAGAACGGACAGTTCATCCCGCACCCGGCCTGCGACGAGATACACATCGTCACGCGGTCGGGATACCGCATCAGAACGGACTCGACGAGCGTCCCGTCGTGCATCCGCCACAGGGTCTTGCGCGTGGTGTCCTGGTCGGTCGACAGATGCCGCACGACGGTCATCAGCTCGGGAAGCAGCGCTTCCTGGAGCTTCCCGCGCGCGGCGGCCGGGATGTCGGTCCACTCGGCGGGGTCATGGGCGTACCGCGCGAAGTAGTGCTGCGAAAGCTGCTTGGCACGAAACGGCTTCTCACCGATCGCAGCAACAGCTTCCTTACGCTCCGCGGGCGTGAGATCGGCAAGGTGCCGCGGCGGCTTCTTGGCTCCGCGGGGGGCGACGAAAGTGAGTTCTCCGGGCTTTGGCATGGCGGTACCAGTGTCGCAGACAAAAGGGGGTGACCTGCGGTCGTCGCCTTGCACCCCTGCCCCTGCCGGTCCTGGCGGCCACCGCCGGACGGCCTCGGACGGCCCGAGATCCTCAGCTCCTCCACCCTCTGATCAGCGAGGATCGCGCCCGATCGCAGGGCCGGCGCGCCATGGCACCGGCCCGCAAGGGCTCACGCCGGATCGTCGTCGACGGCACGGCCTGCCGCCGGCGTCAGTCTCTACAGTGCCGCCACTTTGGTGAGCTCCGGGGTCGGCGGTCCGTCCGGATCAGGACGGAACTCCACGGTGTCCGATCCGCTTGGGTAGAGCTGGATACCGGCGAGCAGTCCGAGTCCGTCGTCCTCGATCGTCAGGTAGATGAAGTCTCCGATCGCCCCATTGTCGACGTGTTCCCACGTGCCATGGAAGTCGGCGGGCTGCTCATCTGTTGTGACGTTGTCGGCGGCGAACGTCCCGTCGGACTCGAGCCGCAGCTCGCTGCCCATCTTGTCGTTGCGGTACACGCCGGGCACCTCGTCGGGGTCGATCGAGCCCAGACACCCCGAGAGCAGCATCACGGTCGCTGCCAGGACGACAACGACCCACCCCACGCCCGTCCTCTTGTGCACCACGGTCCCAGCGCGCATGTTCACAGACCTCTCCCCCAAGGGCTGGACGTCCGGCCCTTCGACCGCACGCCCATATTTGAACACGCTCAAAAATCGCGTCTCCCCTTGGGGCCCCCGCAACCGACACCTCATGGAAGCCCTTGCACATCCGGCCCTGCGGACGCGGCAGCAGGCCGACGAGACGACAGATCGCCGGGGGCCCGCTGCCGCTCGGCCTCGACGGCCTCGGACGACCTCCGACGACCTCGGACGGCCCGAGACTCTCGGCTCTCCCATGCTCTGACCAGCTAGCATCGTGGCCGGTCCGGGGGATGGGAGGGAGCTCATCATGGCCATCGGCCGCAAGGGTTCGCGACGCCTCGTCGTCGACGGCACGGCCTACCGCTGGCGCCTGCGCCGTCGTCCGACCTACGACCAGGCACTTTGCGGTACTCCGTGTACATACGCGGTGCAGGACGAGGCCACCCCCGGCACGACGCTCGTCGTCACGACGAGCCAGCCGCACGCAAACAACTGGTTCGGGGCGCCGAGCTCCCCCGTACTGCCCAGCGATGTCAGCGCCGCCATCACATCGGCCCTCGCCCAGGGCTGGCATCCCACACGGCCGGGCTCACCGTTCCACCTGGACCAGTCCGACGGTTTCGTCCGCTTCCCACCATGAGGGCCTGCCACGATCGGTAGTGGAACCGGACGGAGTGTGCGCCCCGCAGCCATCGGCCCGCGCCGCCTCCGCCGCGGTATCGCCGGCCTGATCCGAGTACGTACACGAGCATGTCCAGCCCCGCGCTGTCCTTCGCCGCCCGGCTCTACGACTCGATACGCCCCGCCTACCCCGTACCGCGATCAGGACGCCCTGCCGCAGATGCACCGGTGCTGCGCGCGGACGGCGTCCTCGCCGCGATGTGGAACATCCGCGACGACCGGACCCCGCGGGTGGCCGCACTGTCCGGCATCGTCGGCAGCGAGGGATACGGCATGGAGAGCGCCTGGCCGTACGGGCCCGTGACGCCGTGGTTCACCGACCCCGAACGGGGCATGACCGAGCACACCGTGACCGTCCCGACGGACCGCCTGACCGACCTGGTGCGGTCCCGCTCCTCCTACCTGACAGCCGACGCCGCCGAGCAGGCCCGCCTCGACCAGGAAATCACCGAGCTGGCCGCCACCGACCCAGCCCTCGCCGACCGCGACACCATCGACATGCCGTACCGGACCTGGGTCTACCGGATGCGGCGGGTCTGACCCCCGGCCAGAGGCCCCGTAACCCGACACGGCCGCCGATCCGCGCAGCCAAACAGGGCCGCTACGTCCGCACGCTGCGCACCAGCCAAGGCGTCAGCGCCACGTGGATCATTTCCCGGTACGTCTCGTCGCCGGGCAGCGGTACGACCAGCCACTCCCCCGGCGGGAAGAACTTGCCCTTCACGTACGCGAGCGAGCCGTAGACGGAGCGCAGAAAGGGCGGCACGGAATCGCGGGGGACGTCGTCGAAGTCCACGCCGTCGACGACGATCCTGGCGTCGTCCTCAGGGAAGAGCCGCACGCTGACCTGCGGTGATCCGCTCAGCTCCACAAAGGCCTCGTGCGGCAGCGATCCGTCCGCGTCCAGGACGGCGAACACCCCGGCCGCCGTGCGCCGCGACGTCTGGTCCGCGCCGATGGCGTCCTCGACGGTCATCTCGCGGGCGTACTCCCGCGCGATCTCCCGGATCGCCGCGACGGCGGACTCGGTGGTCGGCAGATGTGGGTGCGCCATGCCCGCGATCATACGGAGAAGGGCCCGCCTGACATCAGGCGAGCCCTTCTCCGTATCAAAAGAACCGCAGGTCAGCCGGACCCCACGAACACCACGAACAGCAGCCAGACCACCGGAGCCGTCGGCAGCAGGGAGTCCAGGCGGTCCATGATCCCGCCGTGGCCGGGCAGCAGCGTGCCCATGTCCTTGATACCGAGATCACGCTTGATCATCGACTCGCCGAGGTCACCGAGCGTCGCACTCGCCGCGACCGCGAGACCGAGCAGCAGCCCCTGCCACCAGGTCCCGTCGTCGATCAGGAACTGCATGCACAGCGCACCCGCGACCATCGCGAACGAGACCGCACCGAGCAGACCCTCACGGGTCTTGCCGGGGCTGATGCGCGGCGCGAGCTTCGTCTTGCCGAAGCGCCAGCCGACCGCGTACGCCCCCGTGTCGCTGACCACCGTCAGGAGCAGGAACGTCAGCACGCGCTGCGCACCGTCGTCCGCCGTGAGCATCAGCGCGACGAAGGTCGCCAGGAACGGCACGTAGAACGCCGCGAACACACCGGCCGTGACGTCCTTGAGGTAGCCCTCGGGCGGCTCGGTCATCCGCCAGACCAGGACCGCGAGCGCGGTCAGGGCCATCGCGACCCAGGCGCCCTCGGCCCCGCGCACGTATCCGGCGACGACCATGGCGGCGCCACCGACCGCGAGCGGCACCAGCGGCGCCTTGATCTGCTTGCGCTCCTGCAGCCGCGCCGTGAGCTCCCACAGACCGACCACGACGGCGACCGCTATGACACCGACGAACACGGCCTTGACGACGAAGAGCGACGCGATGATCACCGCGCCGAGCCCGACTCCGACTCCTATGGCCGCCCGCAGATCCCGGCCGGCCCGCTTCTTCTGCGGAGCGGCCGGAGCCGCGGGAGCGGCCGGAACGGGAGGTTCGGCCGGCGGCCGCGGAGCACCGTTGTGCTGCGCGCCCTGATGTCCTTGCTGCGCACCCTGCCACCCCTGCTGCGCACCCTGGTCCCCGGCCTGCGGCGCCGCGTGCCGCGGCGGCTCGGAAGGCTCGCCCGAGGGCGAGGGGGCGGCGCTGGGCATGGGCTCCTGTGGCATCTCGTCGCGGAACAGGGGGCCGCTCAGGCGAGTGGCCCCCGTTCCGTACTGGTCCTGGTCCGCGCCGGCTGCCGTCTGCACATCAGTGACATCCGGTACGACAGGCATGGGCCGGGTCTGCTGGACTTCCGGCTCATCGTAGGCAGGACCCGCCTCCGGGCGCCCCTGGACAGGGCCCATCTCGGGCGGTCCCCAATAGCCGGCCTGCGGCGGAGCCCCCCAGGAAGAGTCGTTCATCAGACCTCGAGCAGCTCGGCTTCCTTGTGCTTGAGCAGCTCGTCCACCTGAGCGACGTACTTCGAGGTGGTGTCGTCGAGCTCCTTCTCGGCGCGACGGCCCTCGTCCTCGCCGACCTCGCCGTCCTTGACCGCCTTGTGGATGGCGTCCATGGCCTTGCGGCGCACCGCGCGGATGGAGACCTTCGAGTCCTCGGCCTTGCTCTTGGCGACCTTGATGAACTCGCGGCGGCGCTCCTCGGTGAGCTCGGGGAACACCACCCGGATGATGTTGCCGTCGTTGCTCGGGTTGACGCCCAGGTCCGAGTCGCGGATCGCCTGCTCGATGTTGCGCAGCGCGCTCTTGTCGAACGGGGTCACCACGGCCATACGCGGCTCCGGCACCGAGAACGACGCCAGCTGGTTGATGGGCGTGAGGGCGCCGTAGTAGTCGGCCACGATCTTGTTGAACATCGCCGGGTGCGCACGCCCGGTGCGGATCGCGGCGAAGTCGTCCTTGGCGACCAGGACGGCCTTCTCCATCTTCTCCTCGGCCTCGAGGAGGGTCTCTTCGATCACCACTTGCTCCTGCGTGTCTTGAGTGGCCCGGCATGCACGGGGCGGCCGGCTAAGTCCGTCTCTTTCCTGCACGGTGTCCGACCGGCAGGGCTTTGTCCATCCCCGTAACCATCAGCACCGGACGGTACGGAACGGTCCCGGAGTTGAGACAGTCAGCTCCGGGTGCCCTGGTCGCTCACGAGCGTGCCGATCTTCTCACCCTTGACCGCGCGAGCGATATTGCCCGCCGTCAGAAGCTCGAAGACGAGAATCGGCAGCTTGTTGTCCCGGCACAGGGTGATCGCGGTCATGTCGGCGACCTTGAGGTCACGCGTGATGACCTCGCCGTATTCGAGAGCGTCGAACTTGACCGCGTCGGGGTTCTTGTTGGGGTCGGAGTCATAGACCCCGTCGACACCGTTCTTGCCCATCAGCATGGCCTCGGCGTCGATCTCGAGGGCTCGCTGAGCGGCGGTGGTGTCGGTCGAGAAGTACGGCATGCCCATACCGGCACCGAAGATGACCACACGGCCCTTCTCCAGGTGGCGCACGGCGCGCAGCGGGATGTACGGCTCGGCGACCTGGCCCATGGTGATGGCCGTCTGGACGCGCGAGTCGATGCCTTCCTTCTCCAGGAAGTCCTGCAGGGCAAGGCAGTTCATGACGGTGCCGAGCATGCCCATGTAGTCGGAGCGGGCCCGGTCCATGCCGCGCTGCTGCAGTTCGGCGCCGCGGAAGAAGTTGCCGCCGCCGATGACGACCGCGATCTCGAAGCCGTCGCGGACGACCGCGGCGATCTCGCGGGCGATGGCGTGCACCACGTCGGGGTCGACGCCGAGGCCGCCGCCGCCGGCGAACGCCTCACCGGAGAGCTTCAGCAGAAAGCGGCCGGACTTCTTGCCGTCATCGGCATGGGGCATGGAATTTCTCCCTAGTGGTGCCGTGGTGCACATTCCATGGTGCACATACAAGAAGGCCATTGCCGGGGGGTGTTGACTCCCTGCGCGGCAATGGCCTCCTCGTCAGATCTACAGTCGTCCGCACGCCCGCACGAGGCGTGGGCGGACGCGACTGCCGTCGACCCTATCGGGGTCTACCGTCGGTCGCGGTACGGACTCAGATGCCGACCTTGATGCGCGAGAAGCGCTTCAGGGTGACACCGGCCTCGGCCAGGACCTTCTCGACGGACTTCTTGTTGTCCAGCGCGTAGGGCTGACCCAGGAGGGTGGCCTCCTTGAAGAAGCCGTTGACGCGACCCTCGACGATCTTCGGGAGCGCGGCCTCCGGCTTGCCCTCGGCGCGGGTGGTCTCCTCGGCGACGCGGCGCTCGGACTCGACGACCTCGGCCGGAACGTCCTCACGGGTGAGGTACTTCGGCGCGAAGGCGGCGATGTGCTGCGCGATGCCCTTGGCGGTCGCGGCGTCGGCCTTGTCGAACTCGACGAGGACACCGATCTGCGGCGGCAGGTCGGGCATCGTGCGGTGCATGTACGCGTAGACGAAGCCGTCGTTGTACTGCGCGAAGCGGTCCAGGACGATCTTCTCGCCGAGGTTGGCGTTCGCCTCGTCGACGAAGGCCTGCACGGTCTTGCCGGCCTCGATCTCGGACGCGAGCAGCGCCTCGAGGTCGGCCGGGGAGGTCTTCGCGACGTGCTCGGCGATCTGGTTGGCGACGGCCTGGAACTTCTCGCCCTTGGCGACGAAGTCCGTCTCGCACTTCAGCTCGACGATGACGCCGGAGGTGTTGTCGTCGGCGATGACGGAGACGACGGCACCGTTCTCGGCAGAGCGGCCCTCGCGCTTGGCGACGCCCTTCTGGCCCTTGATACGGAGCGCCTCGACGGCCTTGTCGACGTTGCCCTCGGCCTCGTCGAGCGCCTTCTTGCAGTCCATCATGCCGGCGCCGGTGAGCTCACGGAGCTTCTTGACGTCGGCGGCGGTGTAGTTCGCCATGATTCAGTGAATCTTTCTCGAAGTCTTTGGACGAAGGTCTACGGGTGAACGGCGGGGGCCCTGGAGCCCCCGCCGTCACTTACCGAACCTGGAACCGGGCCTGCGTCAGGCCTGCTCGGCCTCGGCGGCCGGGGCCTCGGCGGCGGGCGCCTCGGCAGCGGGGGCCTCAGCAGCAGCCTCGGCCGGCTTCTCGGCCTCGGCGGCGGGCGCCTCGTCGGCCTTCTTCTCGCCCTCGAGGAGGTCGCGCTCCCAGGCGGCGAGCGGCTCGCCCTCGGCCTTGTCGCCCTTGCCGGCAGCGCCGGAGCGGGCGATGAGGCCCTCGGCGACGGCGTCGGCGATGACGCGGGTGAGCAGCGTGACGGAGCGGATCGCGTCGTCGTTGCCCGGGATCTTGTAGTCGACCTCGTCGGGGTCGCAGTTGGTGTCGAGGATCGCGACGACCGGGATGTTCAGCTTGCGAGCCTCACCGACGGCGATGTGCTCCTTCTTGGTGTCCACGATCCAGACGGCGCTGGGCACCTTGGACATCTCGCGGATACCACCGAGGGTCTTCTCCAGCTTGGCCTTCTCGCGCGAGAGCACGAGAAGCTCCTTCTTGGTGAGGCCCGACGCGGCGACGTCGTCGAAGTCGATCTGCTCGAGCTCCTTGAGGCGCTGCAGACGCTTGTAGACGGTCGAGAAGTTGGTGAGCATGCCGCCCAGCCAGCGCTGGTTGACGAAGGGCATGCCGACGCGGGTGGCCTGCTCGGCGATGGCCTCCTGCGCCTGCTTCTTCGTGCCGACGAACATGACCGTGCCGCCGTGGGCGACGGTCTCCTTGACGAACTCGTAGGCGCGGTCGATGTACGACAGCGACTGGAGCAGGTCGATGATGTAGATGCCGTTGCGCTCCGTGAAGATGAAGCGCTTCATCTTCGGGTTCCAACGACGGGTCTGGTGACCGAAGTGGACGCCGCTTTCCAGCAGCTCCCGCATCGTGACGACGGCCATGGCCGTACTCCTTGTGTTTTCTCGGTTATGTGCCTGACGCCCTCGCGCACCCCTGCCGCATACCGATGAGGTACGGGACCGATGGGGCGCTGACTCCGACGGCTGCGAAAGCGCTGGAGTCGGGGCGTGCGAAGTCGACCCGGTGACCCGGATCGCCACATGAAGTGTACGGGACCCGGAAGGCACCGGGTGACGCCGCTGTCCACAAGCGGCCGGTTATCCACAGTTCACGGCCAAGATCCGCTTGATTCCGGGGGTTCTGGGACCGTCCACGGCATGTGCGAGAAGACGATCCGCAGGGCCCTCGCCCTGCTTGCTGCCGTGCTTGCGGCCGTTCTCCAGGGTCCGGCCGCCGCGGCAGCCCCGGACCCGGCCGGCGACCGCGCCTGGCCCGTCGGCGACCGGCCCGCGGTCGTACATGGCTGGGATCCGCCCGCGACGCCCTACGGAGCGGGCCACCGGGGCGTGGACCTGGCGGCGGCACCCGGCACGGCGGTACGGGCGGCCGCGGGCGGCACGGTGTCGTTCGCGGGCCGGGTCGCGGGCCGCGGTGTCCTGTCCGTCGAACTCTCGGGCTCGGGCGACCCTCCGCTGCGGACGACCTATGAGCCGGTACGGGCGGTCGTGGACGAGGGCGACGAGGTGGCGGCGGGCGAGGTGGTCGCCATCCTGGAATCCGGCCCGTTCCACTGCCCCGCGGCCTGCCTCCACTGGGGCCTGCTCCGGGGAGAGACGTATCTCGATCCGCTCGGCCTGCTGCCGCCATGGATGCTCAGACGCGGCCCGTCCCGCCTGCTCCCGGTCTTCGGCGTACCCGAGCTGCGGGCCACCCGCGAGCCGGCGCCGCTCGGAGCGGTGGCGACGGCGGGCCCGGTGGACGCCGTACAAGCCGCGCTCCTCGCACTCATGGCCGCCCTGGCCCACCGGCAAATCCAGCCCTTGCGTCGCTTGGCGGGGTCTGGGGGCGCAGCCCCCAGAGGGGGTCTGGGAGCAGAGCCCCCAGTGGGGGCAAGGGGCGAAGCCCCCGCGGGGGTGCAGGGGGCGAAGCCCCCGCGTCCCACCCACCCGGGGGTCCGGGGCGCAGCCCCCGGATTCAGGAAGGGGCGGGGCGGGGCGGCGGAAATCAGCCCGCCGCAGGCCCCCCACCTCAGCCGCAAACCCCCCGCAGGGCCATCCCCACAGCCGCATCCGTGATGGCCGCCTGATCCTCCGCCGCACCGACCTCGATCCGCCGCACCGCCGCGTCCACCACGCCCTGCAGCAGCATCGCCGCCATCCGCGGCTGCTCGTGCCCAAGGGCGGAGAGCGCCTCGACGATCATCGCGACGAGCCCGCCGTGCGCGGCCCGGATCTTCTCGCGGGCCCCGGCGTCCAGCTCGCTGTTCGAGATGGCCACCACGGCCCGGTGCCGCTGATCCCCCACGAGCGCGAGCTGGGAGCGCACATACGCCTCGACCTTGGCCTCGGGTGTCGCGGCCGCCTCCATCGCGGACTCGACCTCGGCAGCCCAGACCGGGAAGTCGACCTCGCACAGCTCCTCGACGACTGCGGCGCGCGACCGGAAGTACTCGTAGACCGACGACCTGGCGAGGCCAGTGCGCTCGGCCAGGGCGGGGAAGGTCAGCGCTTCCGTACCGCCTTCGGACAGCAATGAGCGCGCGGCGTCGAGAAGAGCGCCACGCTGCATCGACCGGTGCTCGGCCACGGAGGCCGCTCGAATCCTTGGCACGGTTTCCACTCTACGGAGCCATGCGGCCGGCTGGGGAGCTCATATGTCCCCCGCACGCCCCCAGCACATCCGTGAGCGCCCCTGCAGCACATCCGTGAGCGGCCCCTGCTGCAGACCCATGAGTGCGACCCAGACCTATGAGCGCGACCGTGGACGACTCGTGAGCGCCATTGCAGAGGCTCGGGCGGCGGGTCCGGCAGTACCGATTCAGCGACCGAAACTCGCCAGCTTCGCCCGCAGCTGCAGCACCGACTTCGTGTGGATCTGACTGACGCGGCTCTCCGTGACCCCCAGCACATTGCCGATCTCGGCCAGGGTCAGGCCCTCGTAGTAATAGAGCGTGACCACGGTCTTCTCGCGCTCGGGCAGCGTGTTGATCGCCCGCGCGAGCAGCCGCCGCAGCTCGCGGTCCTCGGCGACCTCGACGGGGTTGTCGGCCGCGGTGTCCTCGAGCGTGTCCATCAGGCTGAGGCGGTCGCCCTCGCCGCCGACATGCAGCAGTTCCTCGAGCGCCACCACGTTCGCGAGCGACAACTGGCTGAATACCGCGTGCAGTTCCTCGACGGCGATGCCCATCTCGGCCGCGACCTCGGTCTCCGAAGGAGTGCGCCGCAGCTGCGCCTCCAGCGTGGCGTAGGCGCGCTCGACATTGCGCGCCTTCTGCCGCACCGAGCGCGGAATCCAGTCCAGGGCGCGCAGTTCGTCGATCATCGCGCCACGGATCCGCGTGATCGCGTACGTCTCGAACTTGATCTCCCGCTCGATGTCGAACTTCTCGATCGCGTCGATCAGACCGAACACCCCGGAGGACACGAAGTCCGCCTGCTCCACATTGGGCGGCAGCCCGACGCTCACCCGGCCCGCGACGTACTTCACCAAGGGTGAGTAGTGCAGGATCAACTGCTCGCGCAGCCTTCCGTCACCCGTTGTCTTGTACGACCGCCACAGCTCGTCGAGCGACGCGGGTGCGGGGGGCCGCACCTTGCCCTCGTCGCGCGACGAGGGTGCGGCAGGCCGCACGCTGCCGCGGGCGGCTGGGGGAACTGCCGCGCGGTCAGACCCGGAGGTGTGCTGGGGCATTCGTCGTCTTGTGCCGTTCTGTGGAACCGTGAAGTGAAGCCGAGTTGGCCTTGTCGGAGTCGGAAGCCTTGTGAGCGTAGCGTGACTGGAGTGTCGCAGTGTGCGAAGGGCAGGGGATCACCCTTGCTCGTATGGGCTCGAATACGCGTCGCCCGCTGACGTCCGCGGCACCATCCTCGATCGCCCGAAAGGCCCGAATCCCGGGAATCCGCCTAGGTCACGGCCATTCCACCGGACGGCTCAACCTCTCGTGTCAGCCCTCCTTCCGCCCGGCGCAGACCGGGTTGGCCTTCTGGCGTGTCAACTGCCAGCCGTCGCCGTGTCGTTCGACGAACCCCAGTGACTGCAGCTCGTACAGCCTGCCGACCGTCTCGTCCACACCGCTCTGCGCGCCCCGCGCGATGTCCTTGGCCGTGGCGACGCCGCGCGCCGGCAAGGCCTCGAGCACCCTGGCCGCCGTCGGCGCGAGCAGATCGCGCGGCACGACGGGGCCACGCCGCTCCGGGGCCAGGTCACCCATCTCACCGACCAGTTCGACCACGTCGGCCGCGTCCGTGACCAGCATGCCCTCGCCGCGCAGCAGTTGGTGCACCCCTGCCGAGAGCCTGCTGGTCGCCGGTCCCGGCACACCCATGACATGCCGGCCGAGACGCTGCGCACGGCGCACGGTCACCAGGGCCCCGCTGCGCAGCGCGGCCTCGACGACGACGGTGCCTCGCGTCAACGCAGCGATGACGCGGTTGCGCTGGATGAACCGGTAGCGCGTCGGATGCGATCCGGGCGACAACTCGCTGACCAGCAGCCCCTGTTCGGCGATCCGCGCCAACAGCTGCTTATGACCCGCGGGATACACCCGGTCCACCCCGCAGGCGAGCACGGCGACGGTCGCCCCGCCCTCGCACAGCGCACCGCGATGCGCGGCGCCGTCGATCCCGAAGGCGCCGCCGGACACCACGACCCACCCGCGCTCGGCCAGCCCCGCACCGAGCGTCTGGGCCATGTGCGCACCGTAGGGCGTGCAGGCCCGTGAGCCGACGAGCGCGACGGAGCGCAGCGCCCATATCCGCAGCGACGGCTGCCCTCTGACCCACAGCCCGATGGGCCGGGCGTCCCCCAAGTCGTCCAGTTGCACGGGCCATTCGGCGTCTCCCGGGATCACGAACCGCGCGCCGCAGGCGGCCGCCGCCGCCAAGTCCCGCTCGGGGCGGGCGGCGAGCAGTCGCTCCCCGAGTCCGATCAGCCGCCCCGGTTTCACCCCTGTCAGCGAATCGTCACCGGCCGCGATCCGCTCGACGGTCCCTCGCGCCCCGTACGCCCGCAGCCACCGGCCCCCGCTCTCGTCCCCCGGTTCGATCGTCCGGGCCAGGGCGATCCGCGCCAACAGCTCCCGCTCCCGCAACCCCCGCTCCCGTTCCTGCAACCCCCACTCCCGCAGCTCCGGCAGCTCCGGCTCCCGCAACCCCCGTTCCCGCAGCTCCCTCTCCCGCAGCTCCTGTTCGCGTCCGCCGTCTGTCATACGCCCGCCGTCCGCCATACGCCCGCCGCCCGTCATACCCCCGCCCCGATCACCATCGGCACCCCGCGCGAGATCCCAGTCCGCAGCTGCAGCGCAAGTTCCACGTCCATCGCGTCGGGGCGCGCGTGCCCCGTCAGATCGGCGATCGTCCAGGCCACCCGCAGCACACGGTCGAGCCCACGGGCGGTGAGCAGTCCGTGTTCCAGGTCGCGCTCGGCGCCCTCCATCGCTCCCGGTGCCGCCCGCCATCTGGTCCGCAACTCATGCCCCGGCACTTCGGCGTTGCTCCGCCAGGGCGTCCCGTCGAGCCTGGCCAGGGCGCGCTCCCGCGCGGCCCGCACCCGGTCCGCCACGACCGAGGTCGGTTCCCCGGCGCCGAGCTGTCCGGTGAGCTCATTTCGGGTGACGCGGTCCACCTCGACCCGGATGTCCACCCGGTCGAGCAACGGCCCCGACAGCCGGGCCTGATAGCGCCGGACCATCGCCGGCAGGCACTCGCACAACTCCCCCATGACCGTGAACTGACCGCAGGGGCAGGGGTTCGCCGCAAGCACCATCTGGAAGCGCGCAGGCAGCCGCACCACGCCCGCGGCCCGGGCCACGATCACATGCCCCGACTCGAGCGGCTGACGCAGCGAATCCAGCGCCTTCGGACTGAACTCGGGCGCCTCGTCCATGAAGAGCACCCCACGGTGGGCCAGGGACACGGCTCCCGGCCTGGGCAGCCCGTTGCCACCCCCGATCAGGGACTGCATGGTCGCCGAGTGGTGCGGCGCGCAGTACGGCGGCGTGTCCACCAGGGGCCGGCCCGGCGGCAGCATCCCGGCCACCGAGTGCACCGCCGTGACCTCCAGGGCATCCGCCCGGGTCAGCGGCGGCATGATCGCGGGCAGCCGCTCGGCCAGCATCGTCTTGCCGGCGCCGGGCGGCCCCGACAAGAAGAGATGATGTCCGCCGGCCGCCGCCACCTCGATCGCCGTACGCGCCGACAACTGGCCGACCACATCGGCCAGATCGAGCGGCCGCTCCTGCTCACCGACCCCCGAAAGGCCGGTGCCGACCCCCGCGCCCGGCACATGCAGCCCCGCGAGCGAGGCATCCGGGCGGCCTTCGGCGTCCGGCTCCTCATGCGGCACCGGTTCGTCGCTGAGCACGGCGACCACCTGCCGCAGCGTCCGGACGCCGAGCACCGATACGCCCGGCACCAGCTTGGCCTCCGCCGCCGTCACCTCGGGCACCACCACCTTCTTGAAGCCCGCGTCGGCGGCGGCGAGCACGGCGGGCAGCACGCCCGGAACGGGTCTGACCCGGCCGTCGAGTCCCAGCTCGCCGATCATCACGACATCGGCCAGCTCACGGGGATCGATCCGCTCGGCCGCGCCGAGAACTGCGCAGGCGATCGCCAGATCGAAGCCGGAACCGGATTTGGGCACGGCAGCAGGGCTGAGCCCCACGGTGAGCTTCTTCTGCGGCCAGTCGGCACCGGAGTTGACCACGGCAGAGCGCACCCGGTCCCGGCTCTCGCTGAGGCTCTTGTCGGGCAGCCCCACCAGCGTGAACGCGGCCACGCCGGGCTCCAGATCGGCCTGCACCTCCACGACGACGCCTTCGACGCCGACAAGGGTCACCGCACACGTACGCGCGAAGGCCATCAGGCCACCCCCCGCACATGCTCGACCACCGGCGCACCGCGCGCAGGCAGCACGACGCCCACGAGATCGATCCGCACCCCGCCCGGCGGCGGTCCGCCATGGCGGCGCACCCAGTTCTCGGCGAGCGTGCGAAGCCGCTGCGCCTTGGCGGGTGTGATCGCATCCATGGGGTGCTGGAACGGCCCGCCGGCGCCCGGCGGTCCCGCTCTTCGGGTCTTGACCTCACAGATGACCAGCGCATCGCGGTCCATGGCGACGATGTCGACCTCGCCACCGCGCCCCGCCCGCCAATTGCGCGCCAGAATGTTCAGCCCGGCGTCGGTCAGCCGACGCGCCGCCAGGTTCTCCCCGTACTTGCCCAGTGCACTGCGTGCGCTCATGGGGCATCACCTCCGAGGTCGAAGGTGACGCAGATCCCCGGAAGTTGTTGATCTTGGTGGACAACCGGCGGGCTGTGGAAAACTCACTCACCCGCAAGAGGAGCCTCAAGGAGCCGCAAAGGCTCCCGTCGGCCTCCCGTCAGGGGCGTGCTCAGCCGCCCGGCAGCTCGAGGTCGCTCTTGTTGAGCTCCTCGATATTCACGTCCTTGAACGTGAGCACTCGCACCTGCTTCACGAAGCGAGCAGGCCGGTACATGTCCCACACCCAGGCATCCGCCATGGACACCTCGAAGAAAACCTCACCCTGGACCGAGTGCACCTGCATCTCGTAGTCGTTGGTGAGGTAGAAGCGCCGTTCGGTCTCGATCACATATTTGAACAGACCGACGACATCGCGGTACTCCCGGTAGAGCTTCAGCTCCATCTCGGTCTCGTACTTCTCGAGGTCCTCGGCGCTCATGGCATGTTCCCCTTCAGCCGTGCGTCCCCCTATTGTGCGCCAGCCCCGCCCGCCTCTAGACGATTTCCGTATCGAGGACAACGGGAGCGCTGGGGGGACCCTCGTCGAGCAGTGCGCTCAGCAGCCCGGCGAGCTTGGTCGGGTACACCGTCTCATGCGCGGAGATGAGTTCCTCGCACGTCCACCACCGCAATCCGGCAACAGTTCGGCGCTCCAACGCGGTCAGACCGGGCATAGCGGCCGCCGACTCCGTCTCCGCGGCCGCCTTCCGCGTCGTACGGGCAAGGAAGTACCACTCGTCCTGGTCCCAGCGCCGCCCCGCGAAGGGGAAGGAGCACACCCGCTTCCACAGCACCGGGCCGAGTGCGACATCCGTGATCCCGGTCTCCTCGGCGAGCTCCCGCAGCGCGGCCTGCTCGTGGCTCTCCTCGCCCTCGAGCCCGCCGCCCGGCGTGAACCACCAGTCGTCGTCGGGATCGTCCGGCTCATGCCCGTGCAGCAGCAGAATCCGGTCGTCGGGATCGAGCAGCACGACGCGCGCCACCCGCCTCAGCTCCGCGGAACGCTCGCCAGAAACCTCACCCGCAGCCCCGGCACCTTCACTGCCGGACCCGGATCCCCCGCCAACCCCCGCGGCACTCCTACCGGGCACCCGCAGGCTCCCGTCGAGCAGCCGGCCGCTTCCCGCGCCTGCCGGCCCGCTTGGCGATCGGCCCGTACGCCGCACCGCCCATGACGAGCACCGCTCCGGCGACCACGGCAGTGAGCATCAGCCCCAGCGGGCCCGGCTCGGAGATTCCGCCCGGCAGGTCCTTGAAGCCGCTGGGCTCGGGGAGCATGCCGTCCATCGGCCAGGCGATCGCCTCGACCCGCGCGTCGACGCCGGACAGGGGCACCGCGCCGTTGCCTGCGTCTTCCAGGTGGGCGCTGGAGTCGAGGGAGACGGCCCGGTCGTCGCCGAGCAGGAAGATCCGCCCCTTCGGCACCGTGGTCGGCGGGAAGTTGGTGCCCGCTTTCCCCGCACTGGTCGGCAGATACGGTTCTTCAATCGCCTTGCCGTTCACGGTCATCCGGCCGTCGGCATCACAGCAGGTGATCTTGTCCCCGCCGACCGCGACGACCCGCTTGACCATCGGCAGGTCGCCCCAGTCCTTCTCCTTGAAGACCACGACGTCGCCGCGCTTGACCTCGTCGCCCTCGATCCGCTGGGCAAGGACCCGCTGGCCGGCCTGGATGGTGGGCGACATGGAGCCGGTGGGCACGGTGTACGGCTGGTAGACGAGCGCGCCCCAGACGAACCCACCGAGGAACAGCACACAGCCGAGCGCCACGGCAATGCCCGAAAGGGTGCTGCCCAGTCGGCTGCCCTGGTCCGTACTGCGTGCTCTGCTCATCCCGGCCCGTCCCCACCTCGGAAGTCCGCTCCCCGCGCACGCACGCACGTCCGTACGCGGGAAAGATCGGCGATCTGGGACGGCACCCTACCCGGCGGTACCGTCGCCAGAAACCCTCGCCCGGAACCGCCCGGAAGCCTCCACAGGATCAGGCCACACGCGCACGGCCGACCACACAACCCAGACCACCGCACGCACGCCCAGCCGAAGGCTCAGCCCTGCACAGCAGCCTTCCGGCGCCGCCACAGGACGAACGGCACCGCACCGGCAAGCCCCAGCGCACCCGGCGCCGCCGACATCGCCGCGGACAGCCCCGGCTGGTCGAAGGTGTCGGGCACCGGCAGCGTGGCCCAGCGAGTGGGCGGCCAGGCGATCACGAACGCGCGGCCCACGACATTGTCGACCGGGACGAAGCCGCCGCCCGGGTCGTTCTGGTGGTAGCGGGAGTCCATCGAGTTCTGCCGGTGGTCGCCCATCACCCAGAGCTTGCCGTCGGGCACCTTGAGCTTGAACTGGCCGCCCTCGGTGTCGTCGGTGCACGGGGTGTTGCCCGGGAAGACATACGGCTCGTCGAGTGCCTTGCCGTTGACCAGAAGCGGCCCGGTCCCCTTGCACTCCACGGTGTCGCCACCGACGCCGACGACCCGCTTGATCAGGTCCTTCTCCTCGGCGGACGGCATCAGGCCGATGAAGCTGAGGACCTTCTGAATGGCATTGGGGGTGGGCGTGGGCTCACCCGCGAGCCAGTTGCCCGGGTCGTGGAAGACGACGACCTCGCCGCGCTCGGGCTCGGAGCCGAACCACGGTGTGAGCTTGTCGACCAGGACGCGGTCGCCCTGCTGCAGCGTGTTCTGCATCGAGTCCGAGGGGATCGAGAACGCCTGCACCAGGAAGGTCTTGATCAGCAGCGCGAGCAGCAGGGCGATACCGATGAGCAGCGGCAGCTCCTTCCAGAAGGAGCGCTGCTTCTTCGCACCGGATTCGCCGGATTCATCGGAAGCCCCGGTGTCATCGGCATCATCGGACGTCACCCCGTCCGCGGCGGATCCCGCCGGGCCGGACTGAGGGTCTTGGGCGTCATCGGAACCGGCCGGACCACTGCCGCTGATCACTTCGCGTTCATCCTCGGGTTCGTCGTGTCCGGATCGTGCGCCGACGGCCAAATCCCCCACATCCACTCCTCGTTCCGTACCGCTGCCCGCGCCACAGACGGCGAAGGCCTACCACTCCCATAACGAGCGGGAGTTCCGCAGGGGTCGGCGGCAGAGTCGCCGCACTGAAATCGTCCCGGGCCACCCTATGCGACAGGCCTGTGGCCGCGGTCGACCCGCCACGCGTGCTGGCCGGATCGGGTACGGAGGCGTAGGCACTGCGCTCCTCGAGGCTGCGCCAGTTGCCCACCGGCCAGGCGATCACCACGGCCCGGCCGACGACTTCTTCCTCGGAGATCGTGCCGCCCTGGCCCTTGTCGAAATGGGCGCGGGAGTCCGCCGAATTCGACCGGTGGTCGCCCAGGACGAACAGCCGCCCCGCGGGGACCCGTACATCGAACTTCTGGACCGAGGGCTTGTCGCCGGGATTGAGATACGGCTCGTCGATGGCCACGCCGTTGACGGTGACGCGGCCGTCCTTGTCGCAGCAGGCCACACGGTCGCCGCCGACGCCGACGACGCGCTTGATCAGGTCCTGTTCGTTGTCGGACGGCAGCAGTCCGATGAAGGTGAGGCCCTGCTTGACCTGCTTGAGGACCACCGGGTCGTTCTTCGGCTCGACCTGCTCCTTGGTCAGCCAGCCGCCGGGGTCCTTGAACACCACGACATCGCCGCGCTGCGGCTTGTTGCCGAACCACGGGGTGAGCTTGTCGACGAGCACCCGGTCGCCGATCTTGATCGTCTGCTCCATCGAGCCGGACGGGATCACGAAGGCCTGCACCAGGAACGTCTTCAGGACGAGCGCGATCAGCACGGCCACGCCTATGAGGAGGGGTATCTCCTTGACCGCGGAGCGCCTGCGCCTGCGCTTGACCTTCTTGGCGAGCTTGCGCCGCTCGGCCCGCCCGGGAAGCACCGGACCGCTGGTCGGGCGGGTGCCGGTGGGCAGCCGGGTGTCGGCACGGTGGTGCGCGCGCGGCCGGCCTCGGCTACCCATGGCGGGCCTTCGGCGCCTCGGCCCCCGAAGCGCTCCCCGTACTCCCCGTACCCCCGGGGACCGCGGCAAGCCCGTCGGCCGTCTTGATGTCGGCCCATCGTCCGTACGGCCAGCCGACCCACTCCGCGCGCCCGATGACCTGCTCGACGGGCAGGAAGCCGCCGCCGGGCGAGCCGAGGTGGTCGCGGGAGTCGCTGGAGTCGCTGCGGTGGTCGCCGAGCAGGAAGAGCGTGCCCTCGGGCACGACCACGTCGAAGGGGACGCTGGAAGGGGAGTCGCCCGGGTGCAGATACGTCTCTTCGACCGGCTCGCCGTTCACCTCGATCCTCCCCTTCTCGTCGCAGCAGACGATGTGGTCACCGCCCACTCCCACGACGCGTTTGATGTAGTCCGAGTTCCCGAAGTAGCCGCTGCCGTCGAACACGACGACCTCGCCGCGGCCCGGCTCGGACCCGAAACGGTACGCGAGTTTGTTGACCAGAACCCGGTCGCCGTCGCGCAGCGTGGGCTCCATGGAGCCGCTGGGGATCAGGAACGGCTGCATCACGAAGTGGCTGACCAGAAGCAGGACCACCGCGATCACCACGAACCCGGCGAGCAGCCGGCGCAGCCCCGTGCTCAGCAGGTCCCCGGGCCGCAAACGCACGGAGCGCGACCCCTCTTCCTGGTCCCCTGTGGGTTCGGAAGAGCGGTCGCGCTCCGTGCTTCGTGCTTCGGTGTCCATCGGGGCCAGAGCCTATCCGGCCGCCTTCGGACGGTGGATCCGAGGATCCTTACGGGCCCTGAGGCCCGCGCGCGATCAGTTGTCGCGCTTCTCCTTGATCTTCGCAGCCTTGCCGCGCAGCTCACGCAGGTAGTAGAGCTTGGCGCGACGGACGTCACCGCGGGTGACGAGCTCGATCTTCTCGAAGATCGGGGAGTTCACCGGGAAGGTGCGCTCGACGCCGACGGAGAAGGAGACCTTGCGGACCGTGAAGGTCTCGCTGATGCCCGAGCCCTGGCGGCGGATGACGATGCCCTTGAACTGCTGGATACGGGAGCGGTTGCCCTCGATCACGCGCACGTGGACGTTGACGGTGTCACCGGGACGGAAGTCCGGGACGTCGCTGCGCAGGGAAGCGGAGTTCACTGCATCGAGCAGGTTCGACATGATGTCTGCTTTCTTCGCCGATGCCACAGGTCATCGACGGGCAAGGTAGATGTGTTTCGGAGCTGCTCCGTCGGACGGGCGTCATGTCCCCCTGTGGCAGGGGCGCACGCTGGACGTACAGCAGCGGTCTATTCTTCCACGGCCTGGCTGTTACGCCAAAATCGGCCGCCGGGCTCCGGCTCCCAGCCGAGGATCGAGAGCATCTCCCGGTCCTTCTTGTCGAATACGGCGGGGTCGCAACGCTCAATGAGATCGGGCCTGTTGGCGGTCGTGCGCCGCAGCGCCTCGTCCCTGCGCCAGCGGGCGATCTTGCCGTGGTGGCCGCTGAGCAGCACGTCCGGAATCCCGCGGCCGCGCCACTCGGGCGGCTTGGTGTAGACGGGCCCTTCGAGCAGATTGGCCATGGCGCCGGGTGCGAAGGAGTCGTCCCGGTGGGATTCGGCGTTCCCGAGGACGCCCGGGAGCAGCCGGGCCACGGCCTCGGTGATCACCAGGACGGCGGCTTCTCCGCCCGCGAGGACGTAGTCGCCGATCGACACCTCGTATACGGGCATACGCGTCGCGTACTCGTCCATCACGCGCCGGTCGATGCCCTCGTAGCGGGCGGGCGTGAAGACCAGCCAGGGCCGCTCGGAGAGCTCGACGGCGAGCTCCTGCGTGAAGGGGCGGCCGCTCGGTGTGGGCACGACGAGCGCGGGGGCGCCGACGCCCGCCTCGTACCCGTCGGCGAGCACCTCGTCGAGGCAGTCGCCCCAGGGCTCGGTCTTCATGACCATGCCGGGGCCGCCGCCGTACGGGGTGTCGTCGACCGTGTTGTGCCGGTCGTACGTCCAGTTCCGCAGGTCGTGGACGTGCACGTCGAGCCGGCCGCGGGCGCGGGCCTTGCCGACGAGGGAGACGTTCAAGGGCTCCAGGTACTCGGGGAAGATCGTGACGACGTCGAGCCGCATTACCGGGCGTCCTTCTCGTCCGCGTCGTCATCCGAGTCGTCCGCGCCGCCCTCGTCCGCCTCGTCCGCGTCACGGGAGGAGGCGATCTCGGCACGGTCGTCGATGAGGCCCGGCGGCGGGTCGATCACGGCCCGCTGGTTCTCCAGGTCGATCTCGGTGACGATCTCCTCGACGAACGGGATCATCACCTCCGTACCGTCCTCGCGCTCCACGATGAACAGGTCCTGCGAGGCGAGGTGCGAGATCTCGGTGATCCGGCCCACCTCGGTGCCGTCGGCGAGCACCACGTCCAGGTCCATGAGCTGGTGGTCGTAGTACTCGTCCTCGCCCTCGGGGAGTTCCTCGGGGTCGACGTCCGCGATGAGCAGGGTGTTGCGCAGCGCCTCGGCGCCGGTGCGGTCGGCCACGCCCTCGAAGCGCAGCAGGAGCCGCCCGCTGTGCACCCGTCCCGACGCGATGGTCAGCGGTCCGGCGGAGGCCGGGTCGGTGGTCAGTACGGCGCCGGGGCCGAGCCGGAGCTCGGGCTCGTCCGTGCGCACCTCTACGGTGACCTCGCCCTTGATCCCGTGGGCGCGGCCGATCCGTCCGACTACGAGCTGCACTGCTGTCTCCTGAATGCTTTACGTACGACCTGCTGCTTTACGGACGTACGACTACGGGCCGGGGTGGGCCCTGAAGCCCTCCCCGGCCCGTGCCGGTACTGCTGTGGTTCAGCGAACCTGGTCCACATCGACGAGGTCGACGCGGACACCGCGGCCGCCGATGGCGCCCACGACGGTGCGCAGGGCGCGTGCGGTGCGGCCGTTACGGCCGATCACCTTGCCGAGGTCGTCGGGGTGGACCCGGACCTCGAGCACACGGCCACGGCGCAGGTTCTTGGAAGCAACCTGCACGTCGTCGGGGTTGTCGACGATGCCCTTCACGAGGTGCTCGAGAGCCTCCTCGAGCATGCTCAGGCCTCGGTCGACTCGGTGGAGGAGGCCTCGGCCTCGTCCGCCTTCTTGTCGGCCTTCTTCGCCTTCGGCGTGATGGCCTCGCCCTTGGCGTCGTCACCCTCGAGCGTCTTCGCGAACGCGTCGAAGGAGGCGCGCTTGTCTTCCTTCGTCTCCGGCTGCAGCAGCGGAGCCGGGGCCGGCAGGCCCTTGTGCTTCTGCCAGTCGCCGGTGAGCTTCAGGATGGCCATGACCGGCTCGGTCGGCTGGGCGCCGACGGACAGCCAGTACTGGGCACGCTCGGAGTCGACCTCGATGCGCGAGGGGTTGTACGTCGGGTGGTACAGACCGATCTCCTCGATGGCCCGGCCGTCACGGCGGGTACGGGAGTCGGCGACGACGATGCGGTAGTGGGGCTGGCGAATCTTGCCGAGACGCTTCAGCTTGATCTTGACTGCCACGGGAGTGGTGTCTCCTGGTCTATGACGTGGTTGGGCACATGAGATGCCACGTGGGGTTGCGGTACTCGGGTGCCCGATGGACGCGTCAGCCGGAGGCGAGAGGGTTCCTATGCGGCTGTCGAGTACAGCTAGCCATTGTGCCATACGGAGTGGGGGCGTCGTCCCCGGCCCTTGTGCCCCTTGCCTGGGCAGGCTGCTGCGCCGCTCCGCGACGCCGGAGGTCGCTCCCCCGGCGCCCGGAGCCCTGCCTCAGCTCGCCGCCGCCACCGCTTCCGGGATACGGAACGGCTTGCCGCAGCCGCCGCACACGATCGGGGCCTGGGCCAGGACCGAGGGCACGACGCGCACATTGCGGCCGCAGTCGCAGACCGCCTTGACGCGGACGCCGCCGCCCGAGGAGCCGTGGCGCGCGGCCGGACCGCGGAAGGAGCGGGCCGTGTCCGCCGAGGTGGCGGCGGTGTGCGCCTTGAGGGCGCGCTGCAGCCGTTCGATCGTCGGCCGGTAGCGCTTTCTCGCCTCCGGATTCAGCGTGACCAGGGAGAATCCGCTGCTCGCATGCGGTTCTGCCGGGTGGTCGAGCCCCATCTCCTCGGCGATCGAGAGGAAGCGGCGGTTGTGGTAGCGCCCCGCGCGGGAGGTGTCACGGACGCCGCGGGCCGCGGCGATGCCGTGCACGGCCTCGTGCAGCAGACGCTCGAAGGAGAGCTCGGCGCCACAGGCGGACGAGGACTCCCCGATCAGGGATTCGGGCGCGGCAAGGTCCGGCAGCTCGGGGTGGAACCGTTGAATATCGGCCCACGCCTGCGCCAGCTCTGCGGCGAGAACAGGTGGTGTCGTGCTCACGTCGTGACAACGAGCCAAGGCCCCTTGGTGTTCCTATTCCGGGGCATCCCAAATAATTTGCCCGTACCAGTCAGTTGCCGCTCATACGCCAGGACGAGGGCGGGTGCGCTGATCTGCGGAGATGCCGCATACCTCGTACTAAGTGGGTACGTAGCGGCGCGTACGCCCCGGCGCGTAGGGCAAGTACACGCGCCGGGGCGGTAGTTGTCATCCGTTACGCAAGAGGCTTTTCCGCCTCTTTAGATGCGGAGGCTCCGCATCAGTAGGCCCGTGCCACGATCGCCAGCGCGCCCGCCTCGTCGTCGGACCGCGGCACCGAGCCGTCCTCGGCGACCAGACACCGTACGGTCACGGACTTCTCTGCGAGCTCGGCCTCGCCCGCCTCGCCCAGGACGGACCAGGGGATGCGGGCCCAGCCGCCGGCCGCGGCGACATCCGCCGCCTCCGCGACGGTGGAGACGTCCGACGTGCGGGACTCGCGGCGCTCGCGCGACTCGCGCAGCAGCTGAGCCTGGTCCTCCTCCAGGATCGCGGGCAGCAGACCGGCCAGTGCGTCGAGCGCGACCGGCTCCTTGCCGCCCGGGATGCGGCGGGCCAGCATCGCTGTGCCGTTCTCCAGATCGCGCGGCCCGACCTCGATCCGTACCGGAACGCCCTTCAGCTCCCAGTCGACCGCGCGCCGCCCGAACGGAGTGTCTGTACGGTCGTCGACCTGGACCCGGATGCCGGCGGCCCTGAGGCGGTCGCCGAGCTCGCGGACCTTGGCCAGAACCGCATCGTCGCCCTTGATCGCGAGCACGACGGCCTGGACCGGGGCGAGGCGCGGCGGGACGCGCAGACCGTTGTCGTCGCCGTGCGACATGATCAGGCCACCGACCATGCGCGTGGAGGACCCCCAGGACGTCTGCCAGACGAGCTCCTGCTTGCCGTCCTTGGAGAGGTACTCGGTGCCGAAGGCCTTGGCAAAGTTGGTGCCGAGCTCATGGCTCGTGCCCATCTGCAGCGCCTTGCCGTCGCCCATCATCCCTTCCAGGGTCAGCGTGTTCACGGCGCCCGCGAAGCGCTCCTTCGGGGTCTTGCGTCCGAGGACGACGTCGATCCCGAGCACGTTCACCATGAAGTCGGCATACACCTTCTCGTGGATGTACGCCGCATAGTCACGCGCCTCCTCGTACGTGGCGTGCGCGGTGTGGCCCTCCTGCCACAGGAACTCCGTCGTGCGCAGGAAGACCCGCGGGCGCATCTCCCAACGCACCACATTCGCCCACTGGTTGATGAGCAGCGGCAGGTCCCGGTAGCTCTGCACCCACTTCGAGAAGTACTCGTTGACGATCGTCTCGGAGGTCGGCCGGACGACCACCGGCTCCTCCAGCTCCTTGCCGCCGCCGTGCGTGACGACCGCGAGCTCCGGGGCGAAGCCCTCGACGTGCTCGGCCTCCCGCGTCAGATACGACTGCGGGATGAAGAGCGGGAAGTACGCGTTCTGTGCACCCGCCTCCTTGATGCGCGCGTCCATCTCCTGCTGCATCCGCTCCCACAGGCCGTAGCCGTACGGCCGGATGACCATGGTGCCGCGCACCGGCCCGTTGTCGGCCAGCTCGGCCTTGTTGATCAGGTCCTGGTACCAGCGCGGGAAGTCGTCCGCCCGGGGCGTGAGAATGGGTGCTTTTGCCATGGCGCGCATGGTACGGCGGGGCCGGCGGAGGAAGGGAGTTCATTTCCCCCGTACGGCGTCGGGCGAGGTGCACCCAAGCTTTGCTTTCACGCTCTGGACGCGGGCGCGGATGGGGAGTTGTCTGGCATACGGGGGGAGTGCGGGCGCACCGTACGGGGGCGGGCAGTCCGGAACGACACGAACACACCGGCACACCAGGTCACCGTCGAAACTCTCGGCTTCTCTCGGCGATTGGGGCGCTCTTCATGACACCTACGCTCGCGCAGCGGCACCTGACCCACCCGGGCACCAGCACACCCCGGGCGACGGATGCCCTCATTCGCGCGCGTGACTGGGCGGAAATCCAGGAGCGGATGCTCGTTCCGCTCTACAACGCGGTCCACGAACGGCTCGAAGTGGGCACCGGCACACGGCTGTTGGGCCTCGGCTGCGGATCCGGGCTCGCTCTTCTCATGGCGGCCACGCGCGGCGCCTCGGTCACCGGTGTCGAGCACCTCTGCCCCGAGCGGCTCGCCCTGGCCCGCGAACGGCTGCTGCCCGACGGAGCGTGGGACGACCGGGCCCCCGAGGCACGGCTCGTGGCGGGCGGCCCCGAGGCGGCCGAGGACGTCGCGCGTCCCCCGTACAACCTGATCACCGCGTTCCAGCCGATCGGCTGCATGGCAGGGGATTCGGAAGGGCTCGCGCCCGTCCTGGAGCGCGCGGCGCCGCTCGCGGAGCGCGGCTCGCCGGTGGTGCTCGCCGGCTGGGGGCCGCCCGAGCGGTGCACGACGTCCTCGGTGCTGCGGGTGGCGACGCGGCTTGCGGATCCGCTGCGGTCCACGGGGAGTTGGCGTCCTTCGGAGCGCGACGATCTGGAGGACGTGGCGCAGCGCGCCGGGCTCAAGCCGGACGGCTCGGGGCGGGTGGCCTGCCCGTTCGGCTATGCGGACATGGACAGCGCGGTGCGCGGACTCCTTTCGACGGGTCTGTTCGACGCGGCGGTCGGGGCGACGGACCCGGCCCAGGTCCGCAAGGAGCTCACCGAGGCCCTGCACCCGCATCTGCGCCGGGACGGGACGGTGTGGATGGCGAACGTCTTCCGCTACTTGGTGGCACGGACGAGCTGACCCGTCAACGGGCGCAGTCCCCCTTCACCCGCCCGGCGGACCTCTCGGCCACGCCGGGCGGTGGCGTGGGAGCGTGTGCACCATGGCGGACATGGTGGAGCGTTCCCTCGGGGTGGAAGAGGAGTTCCTCGTCGTCGATCCCGACTCCAGGATGATGGCGGCGCGGGCCGGGCAGGTGATCGCGGAGGCGAGTCCGGTGCTCGGCGAGCGCGTCGGCCCCGAGTTCACCGACATGCAGGTGGAGACGAGGACCGCACCGTGCGGCCCGGCGACGGAGATCCTCGATCAACTCACGTATGCCCGGCGCGAGTTGGCTGCAGCCGCCGCGCGGGCCGGGGCCGGCGTCGTGGCCAGCGGATCCCCCGTACGGGGAAACGTGGCGCCCGCGACCATCACCCAGGGCGAACGGCAGCAGCGCGGCGACGCCACATTCCGTGCGCTGCACGACGAGGTGACCGTCTGCGCGATGCATGCGCACGTCCACGCACCGGACCGGGACCGGGCCGTGCTGCTCAGCAATCATCTGCGGCCGCGGCTGCCGCTGCTTGTCGCGCTCGCCGCCAACTCGCCCTTCTGGTGCGGCCGGGACACCGGATACGCGAGCTGGCGCAGCGTCGGGCTGCAGCGCTGGCCGGTGGCGGGACCGCCGCCGCACTTCCGCTCCGCGCGCCACTACGACGAGACCGTCGCCCGGCTCCTGGACACCGGAGCACTGGTGGACGAGGGCACCTTGTGGTGGGACATCCGGCTTTCGCACTCGCTGCCGACCCTGGAGGTCAGGGCCGCCGACGTACCGCAGTCCGCGTCGACCTCGGCGCTGATCGCGGCGCTGGTACGGGCGTTGGTGCGCGAGGCGGACGCGGCGGTCGACCGGGGCGACAGCGGGCCCGAGCCCTCGCCCGAGCTGCTGCGGGTGGCGTACTGGCGAGCAGCACGCGACGGGCTCGACGGCGACCATCTCGATCCGCTCACCGGCGCTCTGCGGCCCGTACGGACCGTACTCACCGAGCTGTTCGCGCGGCTCGGACCGTATCTCGGGGAGGATCTGCCGCCGGCCTCGGACTGGCTGCGGGAGCTCCTCACGGCGGGTGGCGGTGCGGCCCGGCAGCGGGCCTCCGCGGCACGCGGGCTCACGGCGGTGGTGGACGACCTGCTGGTGGCGACCGCGGAGGGCGGGGCCGCCCCGGCGGTGGTCGGGGCCGGGTGACGGCGCCGCCCCTACAGCTCCTGGCGGCCGCTCATGACTCCTTGGTCAGCCGTGTGATCCCGGCCGCGCGATAGGCCTCCGCCTCGTCGAGGGTCTCGTTGGCGAGCAGCGCCTCGGAGAGGGCGTCCAACTTGTCGCGGTTGTCGCGGAGTTGGCGGCAGGCGGACTCGTAGCACTCGTCGACGATGCGGCGCATCTCGTTGTCGATCGCGTCGAGGGTGGAGGGCGCCGCCGTCAGGCCGTAGGGGCTCTGGCCGTCGTTGGGCACCGCCGAGAGGCGGCCGACGCGTTCGCTCATGCCCCAGCGGGCGACCATGCCGCGGGCGATGTTGGTGACCTGTTCGAGGTCGTTCTCGGCGCCGGTGGTGATCTCGTCGAAGACGACGTACTCGGCCGCCATGCCGCCGAGCGCGCCGATGATCCGGCCGCGCAGATACTCCTCGGTGTACGCGTACTTGTCGGCGTCCGGGGTCGACAGGGTGACACCGAGGGCCCGGCCGCGCGGCACGATGGTGATCTTGCGGACCGGGTCCGCGCCCGGCTGCAGCATGCCGAGGAGAGCGTGTCCGCTCTCGTGGTACGCGGTGCGCCGGCGCTCCTCGTCGGGCATCACCAGCGGGCGCTCGGCGCCGAGCTGGACCTTCTCCAAGGCGTCGGAGAGGTCGGACTGGCTCACCTGGGGCTGCTTGCGCTTGACCGCGAGGAGGGCCGCCTCGTTCGCGAGGTTGGCCAGTTCCGCGCCTGTCATGCCCGGGGTCGTACGGGCCACCTGGGCGAGGTCGACGTCCGGGGCGAGCGGGATCCCGCGGGTGTGGATCTCCAGGATGGCCTCGCGTCCCTTGCGGTCGGGCGGGCTGACGGTGACCGTGCGGTCGAAGCGTCCCGGCCGGGTCAGCGCGGGGTCGAGGATGTCGGCGCGGTTGGTGGCCGCGAGGACCACGACGCCCTCGGAGCCGGAGAAGCCGTCCATCTCGGTGAGGATCTGGTTGAGGGTCTGCTCGCGCTCGTCGTGGCCGCCCATGCCCGAGCCGCCGCCGCGGGCCCGGCCGATGGTGTCGATCTCGTCGATGAAGATGATGGCGGGCGCCACCTTCCGCGCCTCGGCGAAGAGTTCGCGTACGCGTGAGGCGCCGACGCCGACGATCATCTCGATGAACTCGGAGGCGGAGGCGGAGAAGAAGGGGACTTCCGCCTCGCCCGCGACCGCCCGCGCGAGCAGGGTCTTGCCGGTGCCGGGCGGGCCGGCGAGCAGGACGCCGCCGGGCATCTTGGCGCCCATCTTCCGGTAGGCGTCCGGGTTCTTGAGGAAGTCGACCACGTCGTTGAGCTCGCCCTCGACCTCGTCGATGCCCGCGACATCGGCAAACGTGGTGCGCTTGCCGGCCTCCAACTCGACCGGTTTCGGCGGCTGTTTGCGCCCCAGCATGCCGCCCGCGCCGCCGCCCATGCCGGCCGCCATCCGGCGGGCCATGAACATCCACAGGCCGACGAGAAGAAGGATGGGCAGGAGGGAGAGAAGAAGGTTGGTGAGCAGGCTCGGTTCCTTGTAGACCGGCTCCGCGGTGACCGTGACCTTCTGCTTGGTCAGCTCGGCCCAGATCTGGTCGTCCGCCCAGCTCGGGCGCTGGGTGATGAACTCCTTGTAGTCGCCCTTGCCGCCGTCCGGGACCGGCTTCTCCGCCTTGAGATCGCCCTGGATCTGGTCGCCCTTGGCGTAGATCTTCTCGACGTTGCCGGCGTTCAACTGGCTGCTGAACTCGGTGTACGAGATCGTCTTCGGCTTGTCGTCGCCGAAGAAGCCGAGGACGAGGTTGGTCAGGAGATAGACGAGGAGCGCCGTCCACAGCAGGCTGCGCCAGGACAGCTTCTTCTTGGGCGGGGGCGGCGGCGGTGCACCCTCGGAGCGCCACGGCTGGTCGGTGCGGTCGCGCGGGGGCACGGGGCTGGGGGCTGTCACGCTCGCCATTATTCGAGAGGTGGGCATTTCCGGCATTCCGGGCCCGCACATGGACACCCGCCCCCTCGGCCCCTGTCGTGCATAAATCCCGGCGCTCGCCCCTTGTGCAGTATCCAGGATCCTGGTTACTGTCGGCTGCGTGAACGGCATCGACGAGCGCTTCCTGACCCGCAACGGCCTCACCGCCCGCCAGGTGGCGGTGCTGCTCCTCGGCCATGAGCCCGACACCCGGCTCCCCCGGGTGCGCGACTTCGCCGAGCAGCTGAAGGTCGGCAACGGCACGGTCCAGGCCGCGCTGCACCTCCTGGAGGAATCGGGCGCCATCACCACCCAGGCCCGCGGCCACCTCGGCACGTTCCTGGTCCGCTCGGACCGCGCCATACTCTGGCGCCTGTCGGGCCTGGGCACGCTGCTCGCCGCGATGCCCCTGCCGTACTCGCGCCGCTACGAAGGTCTCGCGACCGGTCTGCGGACCGCGTTCGAGCAGGCCGGCGCGCCCTTCGCGATCACCTTCATGCGGGGTGCGACCGACCGGGTCACGGCGTTGGTCGAGCGGAAGGTGGACCTCGTCGTGCTCTCGCGCTTCGCCGCCGACCGCCTGATCGAGGGCGGCGAGCCCGTCGAGCTGGTCGCCGATCTCGGCCCCGCCAGCTATGTCGGGGCCCACGGAATACTCGTACGCCAGGGAGTCCAGCCCAACCGGCCAGGACTCCGGGTGGCGATCGACCACTCCTCGCAGGACCAGTCGATGCTCGTCGAGCGGGCCTTCGCGCAGCGCCCGGACATCGAGTGGATCGAAGCCTCGTACATGCAGCTGCGCGATCTGTTCCGGCAGGGCCGCGTGGACGCCACGGTCTGGAATCTCGACGAGGTGGACCGGCTCGGCGAGGACCTCGTGGACGTGCTCCCGCTCGGCGACGAGATCACCCGTGAGCTCTCCCTGCGCAACTCCTCCGCCGCGATCGTCGGGCGCTCCGAGGGCGCGCACGCGCTGGACGCCGTACGGGACGGTCTCGATCTCTCGCTCGTCACCGCCCTGCAGCAGGAAGTGCTGAGGGGCGAGCGGATCCCCTCGTACTGACGACACCACAAAGACCCGCCGCGGACAGGACCAAGGCCCCTCCTGAGAATCCAGAATCCTGGTTACTGTCCAAGCCGGAAGGAAGGGAAGGTCATGGACGAGCAGCTCGCACTCCGTATCCGGCTGTTCCGTGAGAGCGGTCAGGTCCGGCCCGATGTGGCCGACTTCGTGACCGCCGAGCTGACCGCGCTCGAAGCCGAGGGCCGACCGGTCACCGATGACACCGCGGGCATGCTCACGAGCCATCTGATGATGGCGCTCACCCGGCTGCTGACCGATGAGCCGATCGAGGAGTTCCTCACCGACGAGCAGGTGAGGGCCGAGCTCGCGGCGCATCCCGGGGCCGTGGCCCGCGCCCGCGAGATCGCCGAACGGGCCGCGGGCGCACTGGGCGCCCGGCTCCCCGACTCCGAGGTCAACTTCCTCGCCCTGCATCTGGCCGTACTGGCTCAGCAGACCTCCACCCCCTGAACCCCTGAAGGCCCCTCAAAGCCCCTCAAGGCCCCCTGAAAGAAGGACAGCACCATGACGAAGATCCTCACCGGCGGCGTCGGCAAGGTCGAGGTCGCGGACACGGTCAGGAACCTCGGTCTCGACGGCGTCGAGGTCGTCGTCTCCAGCGACATGGACGCCGCGATGAAGCTGCGCGTCAACCAGGCCGACTTCTACCTCGGCACCTGCCACACCGGAGCCGGCGCCTCCCTGGGCGTCCTCGTCGGTCTGATGGGCCAGGCCGCCTGCCACACCTTCGGCCGGAGCGTCCCCTCCGAGGACGAGGTCACCGCGCTGATCGCGAGCGGCAAGAAGGTCTTCGGCTTCGCCATGGACCAGATCGCCGAGGTCGCGCCGGTCATCGCCCGCGCCATAGCCGCACGCGGCTGACGCCCGCCACAAGGACCCAGGGCACAAAGGACCCAGGGCACAAAGGAGTGACCCCGTGAACCCCGCCGCACCCGCCGCCCCGCTCGGCGATCCGCACACGCTCCAACTGGCCGCGAACAACCTGGACTTCACGCTGTCACAGCAGCTGATGGTGATCGCGCTGTGCGCCCTCACGGCGTACGTCTCGCATATGGCCCTCGCCGTCTTCAACGACGGCGTACGGCCCTTCATGCTCGACTTCATCCAGAAGCGCACCACCCGCAGCGCCACCACCGCGGTCTCGTTCGGCCTCTCGGCGGGGTTCATCTTCGGTCTGGGTGCGCCGATGGCGCTGGTCTCCGGGGTCCTGAACCCGTGGCTGCTCTTCCTGCCCACGGACATCCTCGGCCTCCTGTCGCCGAAGAAGTGGCTGGCGCCGCTGCTCGGCGCGGGCTGGGGCGCGGTCGTGGTCTACGGGCTCGGCGGCGCGAACGATCTGGCGAAGAAGCTGCCCGTCGACTTCCTCGACGCGATGCAGCAGATGTCGACGCCGATCCTGTTCCTGTTCACGCTGTTCCCGGTGCTCGCCGTCACCAAGCAGTTCGGCCGCCTTCGCGGCGGCATCGTCGGTGTCGTCGAACTGGCCCTGGTGGTCATGACGATGAAGCTCTGGCCCTCGGTGTTCCCCGGCGCGATCGCCATGGCCGTCGGCGTCCTCGCCCTCATCGGCTTCGCCATCGACAAGGACCTCAAGCAGCGCAGGGCCGACCGGGCCGCCGGAGTCTCGTACGAACTCCCCGAAGGGGTCGAGGACCCGATGGCCTCGCTGTTCAGCGCGAGCGCGGCGCGGCTGCGCAGACATCTGCCGCTGTTCATGGTGCTCGGCGCCGGTGTCTGTGTGCTGGCGCAGATGAAGATCTTCGGCGGTGGCGAGGCGACCAGCTTCCTGATCGCCAAGGGCCAGTACGCGGAGGCCGCGCAGGTCGACTTCTACCGGGTGTTCGGCTTCGTCCCGCTGATCGCGACGACCGCGCTCGCCTCGGGCGCGTACGGCATCGCGGGCTTCACCCTCGCGTACCCCATCGGCTATCTGATGCCGAACCCGTTCCTGGCCGCGCTCGCCGGCGCCGCGGTCTTCGCGCTCGAAGTGCTCGCCCTGTCGTACATCGGGAGGGTCCTCGGCAGGCTGCCCAGCGTCCGTGACTCCTCGGAGCATCTGCGCAGCGCGATCAGCGAGGCGCTCGGGCTCGCGATCCTCTTCGGCTCGCTGATGGCGGCCAACGCGATGGGCGGCGGCCTCGGCATCCTCATCTGCGGCGGGCTCTACCTGCTCAACGAGGCCATGGGACGCCCGGTCGTGCGGATGGCGGCCGCGCCGGTCGCGGTGATCATCGGCGGCATCCTGCTCAACCTCCTGTACTGGATGGACCTGTTCACCCCGGTCAAGTGAACCGCCCCGCCAAAACACCCGTTAGGCGTACGACATGAACCACCTGCAGACCGTTCTCGGCCCCCTCTCCCCCACCGACGTGCACGGTCCCGTGCTCGCCCACGAACATCTGGCCCTCGATCTCGACCGCTCCGGCGACCGGGCCGCCGTCCTCGACCCGCAGCTGCACGGGCCGCGGATCGTCGGGGAACTCGCGGCGCTGCGCGCGGAGTTCGGCCTCTCGCTCGTCGTCGAGCTCACCTGTCGGGGCATGGGCCGCGACGTCGAAGCCCTGGCGCGGATGGCGAAGGAGTCCGGGGTCGCCGTCGTGGCGGCGACCGGCTGGTACTACGAGCCCTTCCACCCACCGGAGATCGGCGACGCGAGCGTGGAGCGGCTCGCGGACACCTTGATCCGCGAGATCGACGGCAGGATCGGCACCACGGGCATACGGCCGGGCGTCATCGGGGAGGTCGGCAGCCACGGCGCCGAACCGAGCGAGCCGGAGACGCGTTCCCTGCTCGCCGCGGCCAGGGCGGCCGTGGCCACCGGGCTCTCCGTCGCCACCCACGCCCAGCTGGGGCGCGGCGGTCCGGCCCAGCTCGACCTCCTGACGGGTGCGGGTCTCGCCCCGCACCGGATCTCGGTCGGCCACCAGGATCTGCTCGACGATCCCTCCGTACACCGGGAGTTGGCGGCGAGCGGCGCCTACGTGGCCTTCGACACCGTCGGCAAGGAGAGCTATCAGCCCGATGCGGCCCGCCTCCGGCTGCTCCTGCGGCTGCTGGAGGCCGGGCACGCCGACCGGGTGCTGCTCAGCTGCGACATCTCGCGGCACGGCTATCTGGAGTCCGAAGGCGGCACGGGGTACGGCCACTTGTTCCGTACGTTCCTGGGGCAGGCCAGGGCCGCCGGGGTCGACGAGGACCTGATCGATCTGATGACGCGCCGCAATCCGGTGCGCTTCCTGACGGGCGGCGCTGCCCATGAGGACATATGAGATGAAGCTCCCCCACAGCGCAAAGCTCCCCGAGACCTTCCCGCTGGCCACCGTCCCCCTCCAGGACGCGATTGCCCGGCAGTTCCGGCTGCTCGAGTGCACGGCCGCCCACTTCGAGGGCGAACAGCTCTTCGCCGCCGACGCCGGTGTCGTGCCGGGCCTCGGTCGGCCGCGGACGACCGCACGGGTCGAGGCCGTCCTCGCCGCGTTCTTCGGCGCCGAGGACGCCGCGCTCGTGCAGGGTGCGGGCACCGGGGCGATCCGGGCCGCGCTGGCCACCGCGCACGGACCGCTGCTCATCCACAGCGCGCCCGTCTACCGGAGCACCGAGGTCACCCTGCGCGGCCTGGGCATGGAGACCGTCGAGGCCGACTTCAACGACCTCGGCGCGCTCCGCGAGGCGCTGGCGTCCGGCCGGTTCACCTGGGCCTATGTGCAGCACACCCGCCAGCGCCTGGGCGACTCGTACGATCCCGGCGAGGTGCTCGCGGCCTGCAGGGCCGCCGGTGTGCGCACGATCGTGGACGACAACTACGCGGTCATGCGCACCCCCGCAGCCGGTGTGGAGCTGGGCGCGGACGCCTCCTGCTTCTCCCTCTTCAAGCTGCACGGACCTGAAGGCGTGGGCGTCGTCGTCGGCGCCCGGGACGTGGTCGCGCGGGTGCGCACGGACAACTACTCGGGCGGCGGCCAGGTCCAGGGCCACCAGGCGCTGGACGCGCTGCGGGCCCTGACCCACGTACCGGTGATGTGGTCGGTGCAGTCGCAGGTCGGGGCCGAGGTCGCCGGGCGGCTCGCGGCCGGTGAGGTCGAGGGCGTGGCCGAGGTGCGGATCGCCAACGCGCAGGACCGCTGCCTTCTCGTCCGGCTCGACCGTCCGGTGGCCCGTGAACTCCCGGCCGCGGCCGCGAAGTTCGGTGCCGCTCCCTACCCGGTGGGCTCCAACTCGCGCTACGAGATCGCCCCGCTCTTCTACCGGATGTCGAGCTCCTCCCTCGACGACGCACCCGAACTCGCCGACTGGACCGTACGGATCAATCCGATGCGGGCCGGCGCCGACCTGGTGATCGACATCCTGCGCAAGGCACTTCGCGAGCTGCGCCCGACGAGCGCGCCCCACAGCGCCGAGACCCACAGCGCCGAGACCCACAGCACCGAAACCCACAGCACCGAGCCCTCCGGCACCGAGCCCTTCGCTCCCCACAGCAAGGACTGAACGACCGTGTTCCTCGACACCCTCCTCGCCCGCAATCCCGGTCTGGCCGATACGGCGGCCGGCCTGCACCGCTCGGGCGCGATCCCCCCGGACACATACGTGATGGACCTCGACGCGGTCGAGGCCAACGCGCGGCTGCTCGCCGCCGAGGCCGAACGGCTCGGGCTCACGCTGTGGTTCGTGGTCAAGCAGTTCGGGCGCAACCCCGAGCTGATCAAGGCGGTCGCCCGGCACATCCCCAGGTTCGCGGCCATCGACCCGCCCGAGGCCCGCGTCCTGCACGCCGCGGGCGCCGAGGCCGGGAACCTCGGCCATCTGGTGCAGATCCCGCACCGGCAGCTGCCCGAGCTGCTCACCTGGCGCCCGGAGGCGGTCACGGTCTTCGACCTGGCCAACGCCCGCGCCGTATCCGAAGCGGCTCGCGCACTCGGCTTTGTCCAGGATGTGCTGATCCGTCTGGAGGGTGCGCCGGGCGCCGTATATCCCGGGCAGGAAGGCGGGGTGCCGCTCGACTCCCTGGACGCCTTCGCAGCCGATGCCGAGCGGCTCGACGGCATCCGGATCGCGGGCGTGACCGCCTTCCCGTGTGTCCTGTGCGACCCCGGCACCGGCGCCCCGCAGGCCACCGCCAACTTCGAACTCGCCCTGAAGGCACGCGAGTTGCTGGCCGCCCGGGGCCACACCGGCCTCAAGCTCAGCGCCCCCAGCGCCACCTCGGTGGCCTCCCTGCCGCTGCTCGCCGCGATGGGCGCCACGCACGGCGAGCCGGGCCACGCCCTGACCGGCACCACTCCCCTGCACGCGGTCGACCCTGGCCAGCCGGAGATCCCCGCCTACGTGTACGTCACCGAAGTCGCCCACACCCTCGCCGACGGCCGGCCCGCGGTGTACGGCGGCGGCTTCTACCCGCGCGCCGGCATCAAGGAGGCGCTGCTCCCGCGCACGGGCACGAGGGCCGCCGTGCTCGACGCCCCCGCCGAGAACATCGACTACTACCGGCTGCTGGCAGCGCCCGGCGCCGCGGTGCGCGCGGGCGACACGGCGCTGCTCGCCTTCCGCACCCAGATCTTCGTGACCCGCAGCAATGTCGCCGTCGTCGCCGGCCTCTCCACCGGCAGCCCACGGCTCATCGGCCTGTACGACGCGCTGGGCCGCCCGCAGCAGGAGGTGACTGCCCGATGAACCGTACGGTCGTCGTCGTCATCGACGGCTTCGGCGTGGGCGCGATGCCCGACGCGGGCGCGCTGCGCCCCGGCGATCTGGCCGCCGACACCTGCGGTCATGTGCTCGACCACTGCGGCCGCGCCCTGCGCCTGCCCGCACTCGGCAGGCTGGGCCTCGGACTCGTCCACCCGCACGCCGCCCTGCCCCCCAGCACACCGCTGCCCGTCGCGGCGGGGCGCGCGGCCCTCGGCTACCCGGGGGCGGACACCTTCGCCGGGCACCAGACGATGATGGGCGCCGACTTCAGCAGGGTCACGGTGGCGCGGCTCGCGGAGCATCTGGACGAGGTGGCCGCGACGCTTCGTACGGCGGGCCACCGGGTCGAACTCCTCGGCGGCAAGCCCCTGTTGGTGGTCGACGGCACCGTCCTCGTCCACGACAACCTCGAAGCCGACCCCGGCATCAACTGGAACACCTCCGGCCGCCTCGAGGACCTCCCCTTCGACCGGATCCTCTCCATCGCCCGTACGGTACGGGCGGTCGCCCCGGTCGCCCGTGTCATCGTGGTCGGCGGCCACGCCCCGGCGCCGCTCTCCTCGTACGTACGGGACGGGGACGCGGGCACCGTCGGCCTCGACACTCCGGCGAGCGGGTTCTACCGCGGCGGCGGGCTCCAAGTGCAGCACCTGGGAGCGGAGTTGGACCACACCCGCCAGCTGCCCTCGCTCGCGGCCGCGGCCGGGATCCCGGTCACGCTGGTCGGCAAGGCGGCGGACATCCTGGAGTGCGCCGAGGCGGTACGGCGCCCCGCCGTGCCGACCGCGGATGTCCTGGCCCACACCCTGGAGGCGGCCCGCCGGCCCGGCCTCGTGGTGGCCAACGTCCAGGAGACGGACCTGGCCGGCCATCAGCAGGACGTACGCCGCTACGGCGAGATCCTCGAACAGGTGGACACAGGCCTCCTGGAGCTCCTCTCCGAGCTCCGCGAGCCGGGCGACCGCCTGATCGTGACAGGCGACCACGGCAACGACCCGACCATCGGCCACGCCTACCACACCCGCGAATACGTCCCGGTCCTGATCCACCGCCCGGAGGCCACGGCGCTGGAACTCCTCCCGGACGCGGGATCGTTGGCGGACGTCGGCGCCATGGCGGCGGCGTCCCTGGGGCTGGACGCGTCCGTGCTACGCCCCCAGCCCCCCGCATCCGAGCTTCGCTCGGATCTGCTCAAGTGCCGCAGGGGCTGAATCAGCCCATGAACTTCTTGAACTCATCCGGGAGTTCGAAGTCCTTGCCCTGCTGACCGGAGGGCAGGCCGAACGCGTTCCCACCCTGCGCGGCCTGCTCCCGCTTGGCCTGCGCCGCCTGCTCCTCGGCCTTCCGCTTCATCGGGTTGCCCGACTTCCGCTTGCCCTTGGCCTGCTTCTGCTGCTTCTTCTGCCGGCCGGGGCCGCCGCCCATGCCCGGCATCCCGGGCATACCCGGCATGCCGCCGCCCTGCGCCATGCGCGACATCATCTTGCGCGCCTCGAAGAACCGCTCGACGAGGTTCTTGACCGCGCTGACCTCGACACCGGAACCCTTGGCGATACGCGCACGGCGCGAGCCGTTGATGATCGTGGCGTCCGCGCGCTCGGCCGGGGTCATCGACTTGATGATGGCCGCCGTACGGTCCACATCGCGCTCGTCGATGTTGTTGATCTGGTCCTTGATCTGGCCCATGCCCGGCAGCATGCCGAGCAGCTTGGAGATCGAGCCCATCTTCCTGACCTGCTCCATCTGAGCCAGGAAGTCGTCGAGCGTGAAGTCCTTGCCGCCCTTGGCGCTCTGCAGCTTGGCGGCCATCTTCTCGGCCTCGGCCTGCGAGAAGGTCTGCTCGGCCTTCTCGATCAGGCTGAGCATGTCGCCCATGCCGAGGATGCGGGACGCCATGCGGTCCGGGTGGAACGCGTCGAAGTCGTCCAGCTTCTCGCCGTTGGAGGCGAACATGATCTGGCGGCCGGTCACGTGCGCGATCGACAGCGCGGCACCACCGCGGGCGTCACCGTCGAGCTTCGACAGCACGACACCGTCGAAGCCGACGCCGTCGCGGAAGGCCTCGGCGGTGTTGACCGCGTCCTGACCGATCATCGCGTCGACGACGAACAGGACCTCGTCGGGCTTGACCGCGTCGCGGATGTCCGCGGCCTGCTGCATCAGTTCCTGGTCGATACCGAGGCGTCCTGCGGTGTCGACGATGACCACGTCGTACTGCTTGGTCTTCGCGTACTCGATCGAGTCCTGCGCGACCTGCACCGGGTCGCCGACGCCATTGCCCGGCTGCGGGGCGTAGATGCCCACGCCCGCGCGCTCGGCGACGACGCTGAGCTGGTTGACGGCGTTGGGGCGCTGCAGGTCACAGGCGACGAGCAGCGGCGCGTGGCCCTGCCCCTTCAGCCAGTGGCCGAGCTTTCCGGCCAGCGTCGTCTTACCGGCGCCCTGCAGACCCGCGAGCATGATCACGGTCGGGCCGGACTTGGCGAAGCGCAGCCGGCGGGTCTCGCCGCCGAGGATGCCGATGAGCTCCTCGTTGACGATCTTGATGACCTGCTGCGCGGGGTTCAGCGCCTGCGAGACCTCGGCGCCGGCGGCGCGCTCCTTGATCTGCTTGATGAAGGCGCGCACGACGGGCAGCGCGACATCGGCCTCGAGCAGCGCGATACGGATTTCCCGTGCCGTGGCGTCGATGTCCGCCTCGCTGAGGCGACCCTTGCCGCGGAGGTTCTTGAATGTCGCTGCGAGGCGGTCGGAGAGAGTATCGAACACGGCGGTCGCGAATCCTCGGGTCGGTGGCGGGCGGGATGGTGCGCCCTCCAGGGTATCCGGCGCCGGGAGCAAGCGGTCCCGGCGGCCGGAGTCCGATCTCCGGAGTGCTGGTGGAAGGGCCGGATCAGCTGGGTGCGAGCGCCCGCTCCACCACCCTGGTCAGCGTCACCGCATCCTCGCTCGACAAGGGTTCCCCTTCCACGCCGGTCACATAGAACGCGTCCACCGCGTTCGACCCCAGCGTCGACACATGCGCCGACCGCACCGAGACCCCGGCCCCCTCCAACGCCCGCCCGATCCGGTGCAGCAGCCCCGGCGCGTCCTGGGCCCGTACCTCGATCACCGTCGCCAGCTGCGAGCCCGCGGCCGCGACCGACACCCGGGCCGGCGGTGCCACCGCGCCGCGGCGCCGCGGATAGGCCGCGTCACGCTCCGCGAGCCGCGCCGCGATGTCGAGAGACCCGTCGAGCGCCCGTACGAGATCGGCCCGCAGCCGGGCCGCCTCGGGCAGCGAGCCGTACTCGGCGGCGACCCGCCACTGGAGCAGCAGCACCGCGCCTGAAGTGGACTCCGAGCCGACTTCGTCCGGCAGCGAGATCGCCCCCAGATCCGCCGTACGCACGGTGAGCCGGTGCATCGCGAGGACGCCCGCCACCGCGGGCAGCACCCCCGGCTGGTCCGGCACGGCGACGAGCAGCTCGACGCCGACCGGTTCGTCGGAGGCGCCGGACTCCACCTGGGCACGGAGCGAGAGCACCGGGCCCCCGGTACGGAACGCCTCCAGGGCGAGCCGCTCCTGTTCCACGGTGTTCGGCACCTGCACGGGATCCGGCACCGGATCCCCGGCGAGCAGCGCCCCCACGCGCTTCACCAGGTCGGCCACCAGGGACCCGCGCCATGTGGACCACGCGGCGGGCCCGGTGGCCAGCGCGTCCGCCTCGGTGAGCGCATGCAGCAGTTCGAGCACCCCGGCCGAACCGACGGCCTCGGCGACCGAGCGGATCGTGGCCGGGTCGTCCAGATCACGCCGCGTCGCGGTGTCCACCAGGAGCAGGTGATGCCGTACGAGCGTCGAGAGGACCTCGACGTCCGCACGGTCGAATCCGATCCGCGCGGCCACGTCCCGCGCGATGACCTCGCCCGCCTCGGAGTGGTCGCCGGGCCAGCCCTTGCCGATGTCGTGCAGCAGGGCCGCCACGAGCAGCAGGTCGGGACGGTGCACCCGGCGGGTCAGCTCGGCCGCCTGGACGGCGGTCTCGACCAGGTGCCGGTCCACGGTCCAGGTGTGCACCGCATTGCGCTGCGGCCGGCACCGCACCCGCTCCCAGTCGGGAAGGAGCCGGGTGATCAGCCCCTCGGCCTCGAGCGCCTCCCAGACACCGACCATCGGCCTCCCGGCTCCGAGCAGCGTCACGAACTGCTCGCGTGCCTCGGCCGGCCACGGAGTGGACAAGGGGCGCGTCGCGCCCGCCAACGCCCGTACGGCATGCAGGGAGAGCGGCAGTCCGGCCTGCGCCGCGGCGGCTGCGGCCCGCAGCGGCAGGACCGGATCGCGGTCGGGGCGCGCGACCCGGGCGAGCACGACCTCCCCGTCCTGCTCGACGACCCCCTCGGCCAGCGGGCTCCGCTCGGGCGCCGGTTTCGACCCGAGCATCGCGCGCAGCCGCGGCTTCGCCTTGCGCGAGCGCAGCACCCGGCTCACCTCGCGCCAGGTGACATCACTCGCGTACGAGATGGTCCTGGCCGCTTCGTATACCTGACGCAGCAGTGCGTCGGCGTCCAACAGGCCGAGTGCGGAAGCGACTTGATCCTGCTCTTGCAGAGCGAGGCGATCCGTGGCCCGCCCGGTCACGAGATGCAGCGCGTCGCGTACGTCGAGCAGCTGCCTGCGCGCCTCGTCGAGTCCGGCGCGCGGCGCGTCGGCCAGCCAGGACGCCGCGACGGCCCGCAGCGCCGTGGCGTCGCGCAGCCCGCCGCGCGCTTCCTTGAGGTCGGGTTCGAGCAGGAACTGCAACTCGCCCTGCCGCGCGGCCCGTTCGGCGCACAGCTCCCGCAGCTCACCCAGCCTGCGCGGCGCCTGGTTGCGCCAGTCGGCGAGCACCGAGGTCCGCAGCCCCGCCGTGATCCCCAGATCACCGGCGATGTGCCGGGCGTCGAGCAATCCGAGCTGGACCTTGAGGTCCTCGCCTGCCGTCTTGCGCGCCTCACCTGCCGTACGCACCGAGTGGTCGAGCGCCAGCCCGAGGTCCCACACGGGGTACCAGATGCGGTCGGCGAGCGCGGCGAGCGCGCCCGCGTCCGCGCTGCCGTCGTGCAGGAGCAGCAGGTCGAGGTCGCTGCGCGGGGAGAGTTCCCCGCGCCCGTAGCCGCCGACCGCCACCAGCGCCGTCCCCTTCAGCGGCTGTGCGGCGAACAGACCGGCGAGCCAGTCGTCCGTGAGCCGCGCGAGCGACGCACGGCGCGGCGGCCCGGACTGCGCCTCCCCCTGAAGGAGGCGCAGCCGGGCCGCCGCATAGCCGCTGGGATTCGAATCCCCCTGAGATTCCGTCACGGTGTCCGTCGTCGTCACCCAGCAGCTCCTTGCCTGTTCAGTTGCCCTTTAGAGCGCGTCGGGTCCGCGCTCGCCGGTGCGGACGCGTACCGCCGTCTCCACCGGAATCGACCAGACCTTGCCGTCACCGATCTTGCCGGTGCGGGCGGCCTTCACGACGACGTCGATCAGCTGCTCGGCGTCGTCGTCCTCGACCAGTACCTCGATACGGATCTTGGGCACGAGGTCCACCGTGTACTCGGCACCCCGGTACACCTCGGTGTGTCCGCGCTGGCGGCCGTATCCGCTGGCCTCGGTGACGGTGAGCCCGTGCACCCCGAAGGCCTGCAGGGCCTCCTTGATCTCGTCGAGCCGGTGCGGCTTCACGACCGCGGTGATGAGCTTCATGCGTCAACCTTCTTTGCGGGTGCGCTGCTGTCCTGGGCTGCGGCCGGCGGTGCGGGGACCGCTGCGGTACGGGAGGCCGTACCGCCGCCCGCGCCGCTGAAGTCGTAGGCGGACTCGGCGTGTTCGACCGTGTCGACACCCGTGACCTCGTCGTCCTCGGAGACCCGCATCCCGATCGTCTTGTCGATGACGAAGGCGAGGATGGCAGAGACCACCAGGGAGTACGCAAGGACTCCGAAGACACCGGCGGCCTGCTTGCCGAGCTGCGAGGCGTCGCCCCCGTAGAAGAGGCCCTTGACGTCGCTCTGCACACCACCGGTGGCGAAGAAGCCGACGAGCAGCGAGCCGACGACACCGCCGACGAGGTGGACGCCGACGACGTCGAGCGAGTCGTCGTAGCCGAACTTGAACTTCAGGCCGACGGCCATGGCGCACAGGACACCCGCGATGGCACCGATGGCGATCGCGCCGAGCGGCGAGCAGGAGCCGCCGGACGGGGTGATGGCGACCAGACCGGCGACGGCACCGGAAGCGGCGCCCAGCGTGGTGAACGCGCCGTGCCGGATCTTCTCGTACGCCAGCCAGGCCAGCATCGCGGCGGCCGTGGCCACCTGCGTGTTGACGAACATGACCGCGCCCACACCGTCGTCGTTGCCCAGCCACGAACCGGCGTTGAAGCCGAACCAGCCGAACCACAGGAGACCGGCGCCGAGCATCACGAGCGGCAGGGAGTGCGGCCGCATCGGGTCCTTCTTGAAGCCGACCCGCTTGCCGATCACGAGGATCACGCCGAGCGCCGCGGCACCCGCGTTGATGTGCACGGCGGTACCGCCGGCGAAGTCGATGACGCCGAGCTCGAAGGCCCAGCCGCCCGTGCCCCATACCCAGTGCGCGACGGGGAAGTACACGATCGTGGCCCACAGGGCGATGAACAGCGCCCAGGCCGTGAACTTCACACGGTCCGCGAGGGCACCGCTGATCAGCGCGGGCGTGATGATCGCGAACATCAGCTGGAAGACGGCGAAGACATAGACCGGAATCGTGTATCCGGGCCACAGCTCGGTGATTCCGAGGCCGCTGAGGCCGAGGAAGTCGCCCTCCCAGCCGACGATGCCGCCCTTGTCGGTGCCGAACGCGATGCTGAAGCCGTACAGGACCCACAGGATCGTGACGATCCCGAGGCTGATGAAGCTCATCATCAGCATGTTCAGGGTGCTCTTGACGCGGACCATGCCTCCGTAGAAGAAGGCAAGGCCAGGCGTCATCAGCATCACCAGGGCTGAGCAGATGAGCATGAACCCGGTGTTGGCAGAAGAAAGCGTGGGCTCCTCTGCGGCGATCATGATGCCTGGGGGCATCGGCGTCTCCTCGTCGTCGTATGCGGCCCGTGCGGGCGAAGCTCTGCGTGCATGAGGGGTGGGCCGTCAGGTGGGCCGTAGCGGTCGGCCGGTTATGGGCCAGAGATTCCCGCAGCGCCGTTTCGACGGATGCCCCTCGATGTTTCGCGGCAGTGACGAAGAGGTCGTGCGTGTTACGCGTACATGAACTGCCCCTGTCGGGCGGCTTGTCCGGTTCTATCCTGTGCAGCACACAAAGAACCCGGCCGCGGGGGCCATCCGGTTGACCTGGCGGTGGGGGAGCCGAGTCGGGTGATCCGGGATGGCCGGCCGCGGCCGGTGTCTGTGGGGGTGCCGCTCAGGGCGGCGGGGTCAGACGGCCTCCGCCGCCTCGGGCAGCTGCCGGGCGAGCCGGTCGGTCAGGTCCACGAGCTTGTTGTCCTCGCCGAACTCGCGGACCACGGAGTCCAGCGTCTTGCGCAGCCGGGTGTTGACCCGCTCCGAGCGCACCTTCCTGGCCACACCCAGCGCCTTCTCCGCGAGCGCCACGCTCTGCTCGGGCTCCTTCTGGAGCAGGTGCACGGTGGCCATGCCGATCAGATTCAGCGCATACGAACGCTGGTGCTCGGCGTCCTTCGCGAAGAGCTCGACCGCGCGCTCCATGACGGGCTGCGCCAGGGAGGCGTACGTGGGGCTGCGGCCCGCGACATAGGCGAGGTCGCGGTACGAGTGCGCGTTCTCCCCGTTCAGCTCCGCCTCGGAGAAGAAGCGGATCCAGTCGGGCTCGGGCTCGTTCGCCTCGAGGGCGTCCGCGAAGGTGTCCTCCGCCATCCGCACGGCCCGCTTGGTCTTGCTGGGCTGTCCCATATTGGCGTACGCCCGGGCCTCCATCGCATACAGCATCGCCTGGGTGCGCGGGGTGGCGCAGTCCCGACTGCCGTACTGCGCGAGGTGGATGAGTTCAAGAGCGTCATCCGGCCGCCCGAGGTGGATCATCTGCCGGCTCATCCCGGACAGGATGTACGAGCCGAGCGGCTTGTCCCCGCCTTCCTTGGCGGCGTGCAGCGCGAGCACGAAGTACTTCTGCGCGGTGGGCTGCAGGCCCACGTCATAGCTCATCCACCCGGCCAGCTCGGCCAGTTCGGCCGCGATCTTGAAGAGCCTGCGCCGGGTCTCCTCGGTCTGCGGCTCCTGCAGCAGATCCGTCACCTCGTGCAGCTGGCCCACCACGGCCTTGCGCCGCAGACCGCCGCCGCACTGCGCGTCCCACTGCCGGAACATCACGGTGGTCGACTCGAGCAGATCCAGCTCGGGGCCCGAGAGCCGGCCGCTGCGCCGGATCGGGGTGGGCGGCTCGACGGCGGGCACGGCCGGGGTCGGCACCAGCCAGCGCTGCATCGGCTCGATCAGGGCGGGTCCTGCGGCCAGGGAGAGCGAGGTGCCGAGGAAGCCGCGGCGCGCGAGCATCAGGTCGCTGCGCGAGAACTCGCTGATCAGGTCGACGGTCTGATCGCCGGTCCACGGCAGGTCCACGCCGGACACGGAGGGTGCCTGGTGCGCCGTGCGCAGCCCGAGGTCCTCGACGGCGACCACACAGCCGAAGCGCTCGGAGAACAGCTCCGACATGATCCGCGGGATCGGCTCGCGGGGCTGCTCGCCGTCGAGCCAGCGCCGGACGCGCGAGGTGTCGGTCGAGATGTGGTTGGCGCCCATCTGCCGCGCGCGACGGTTCACTTGGCGCGCGAGCTCTCCCTTGGACCAGCCGCTGCGCACGAACCAGGACGTCAGCTGCTCGTTGGGGCGCTTCTCGGCCTGCGTGCCGCCGCCTCCCGTGCCGCCCACTGGAACGCCCCCATCCCTGACAGTTCTTCGAGTCCGGCTCTCAAGTCCTTACAGAATGCCGGGAGTTGAGTCCCCTTGTCCGGCACTTGCTCACCCGTCGAACAGGAAACCGACTTGCCCTTGGCATACCCACGGCCGCGAACAGCCCCGGGTCCGTGCACTGAAAGTAATCCTACGATCACCCCTCCGGCGAGGGCGTTCCAGGAAACGCCACCTTTCGCCACCCCTTCGAATGAACTCAGCTGCGGCTACACGCGATTCACTTGACACATGACGGACGGGAGTGGGCGGAGCGAAGCACACCGGGGCGCACGCCCGGCTTCGCACCACCCCTGACCTTCCCCGGCGCCGCACCGGACCATGGGGCGCCGTTGTACGGAGAGTCAGGGGCGCACTCCGGCTCGTAACCATGGACGTGCTCGACCCGTTGGAGGGGGCATGGGCTTCACTATCGGCGGCAGCCGCGGGATCCGCGAGAACCGCACCGGTGCGCGGCGGCGCGGCCGTATGTCCGAGTGCACGGCCGTGGCCGAGTTCACCGGGCTGTGGGGCTGGGCCGTGGTCCCCGGCGCCCGTGCCGCGTCCGGCAGTTGCTCCTGCGGTGACACGCGGTGCGCGGCGCCCGGAGCGCACCCGCTGAGCTTCGCCGGCGAGCTGCCCGCGGGCGCCACCCTCGACGAAGTCACGCGCGCCTGGGGCGAGTTCCCCGGCGCCGCCGCGATGCTCCCGGTCGGCCGCACCTTCGACATCCTCGAGGTCTCCGAGTCGGCCGGCCGCCGCGCCCTGATCCGCCTGGAGCGGATGGGCCTGCCCCTCGGCCCGGTGATCTCCACCCCGGACCGGCGCGCATGGTTCTTCGTCGCCCCCGGCGCCGCCGCCGAACTCCCCTCGCTCCTCTACCGGATGGGCTGGGACGACGCCGACCTCGACCTGCGGGGCCTCGGCCACGGCGACTACATCACCGCTCCCCCGTCCGATCGCGCCGGCCTCGGCCCGGTCCGCTGGCTCCGCGCCCCGGCCCTGGACTCGGCGTCGAATCCGCCGCAGGCGCGGTTGGTCCTTGGCGCGCTGGCGTATGCGTCGCATCGGGTGAGCCGGTAGCTCTCCCCGTACACGGAAGGGCCCGCCCCCACCCGGGAGCGGGCCCTCCGACAGCCAGGGGACAGATCAGTCCCCGATCAGCGCATCCACAAACGCACCGGGCTCGAACGGAGCCAGATCGTCCGGCCCCTCGCCGAGGCCCACGAGCTTGACGGGAACACCCAGCTCACGCTGGACCGCGACCACGATGCCACCCTTGGCCGTACCGTCGAGCTTGGTGAGCACGATGCCCGTGATGTCCACGACCTCGGCGAAGACGCGGGCCTGGACCAGACCGTTCTGACCGGTCGTCGCGTCGAGCACGAGCAGCACCTCGTCGAGCGGCGCATGCTTCTCCACGACCCGCTTGACCTTGCCCAGCTCGTCCATGAGCCCGGTCTTCGTGTGCAGACGGCCGGCCGTGTCGATGAGCACGACGTCGACACCCATCTCCCTGCCCTCCTTCACCGCGTCGAACGCGACGGAGGCGGGGTCGCCGCCCTCGGGCCCGCGCACGGTGTAGGCACCGACGCGCTCGCCCCAGGTCTGCAGCTGATCGGCGGCCGCGGCACGGAAGGTGTCGGCGGCGCCGAGGACGACGGTGTTGCCGTCCGCGACCAGGACACGGGCCAGCTTGCCGGTGGTGGTGGTCTTGCCGGTGCCGTTGACGCCGACGACCATCACGATGCCCGGGGTCTCCCGGTCGTTCTGGGTCTTGACCTCGCGGTCCATGTCGGGCCCGACCAGCGTGAGCAGCTCCTCGCGCAGCAGCGCGCGCAGCTCCTCGGGTGTCCGCGTGCCGAGCACCTTCACGCGCTCACGCAGCCGCTCGACCAGCTCCTGGGTGGGCGCGACGCCCACGTCCGCGGTGAGCAGCGTGTCCTCGATCTCCTCCCAGGTGTCCTCGTCGAGGTGCTCGCGCGACAGGAGCGAGAGCAGCCCCTTGCCGAGCGAGTTCTGGGAGCGGGCGAGCCGGGCGCGCAGCCGGACGAGACGTCCCGCCGTGGGCTCGGGCACGTCGAGCTCGGGAGCGGGCAGCTCCTCGATCTCTTCGGGGGCGATGGGCGCCTCGACGGCCGGTTCGCCGGCCTTCGGGAGGTCCACCTCCTCGATCGTGCGGCGCGGCTCTTCGCGCGGCTCCGCGGCCTCTTCGCCGACATGCGGCTCGGCCGGGGGCGCGGTGATGGTCGGCGTGGTCGACGGGGCCGAGGGCGGCAGCTGCTTCTTCTTACGGCCGCTGACCACGAGCCCGCTGATCGCACCGACCGCGACCAGGGCGATGACTACAGCAAGGATGACGATTTCCATAACCCACCCAGTATCAGCCACGGACCGCCGGGCAGGAGCGCCTGGAGGATCCCACTAAGGACCAAGGCCTCTTTTTGGTCTTTTTCGGGCGAATGTACGATGATGGGCAACTCCCCACCCCCGCCACCTGACATTGCTGTGGCATCCCCCTCCCCCCACGGAGCATGTGCATGTCCGCGTCCAAGAGCGCCACCGCCGCCTCCCAGAGCGAGAGCGCGATAGAGACCCGGGGCCTCGAACCGGTCCCCGACCACGAGCGCAACGGCAAGATACGCGAGCTGTTCCCGACCTGGGTCGCGGCCAACATCAGCGTGCTGCTCCTGACCATGGGCGCCGGCCTGGTGGTCTTCAACGGCCTGAACTTCTGGCAGGTCCTGATCGTCGCCACCGTCGCCCCGGTCGTCTCGTACGGCATCGTCGGTCTGATCTCGATCGCCGGCAAGCGCGGCGGCGCCCCGGGCATGGCCCTCTCGCGCGCGGTCTTCGGCCAGCGCGGCAACCTCTTCCCCGGCTCGCTGATCTGGGTGGCCCGCTGGGGCTGGGAGACCATCAACGCGGTCACCGGCGCGTACGCGATCCTCACCGTGCTCGACCTGCTCTTCGGCATCAAGTCCAACACCGCTCTCATCGTGGTGACCCTGCTTGTCTTCGTGGCGCTGACCTTCGTGGTCTCCGGCCTCGGCATCAACGCCCTGCGCGTGTGCAGCAAGTGGTCCACGTACCTCTTCGGCGCCTTCAGCGTCCTCGTGCTCGTCTACCTGATTGCGAACACCGACTGGTCCGCCGTCTTCGACAAGCCGGCCGGTTCGGCCGCGATGGTCGTCGCGGGCATCGGCATGATCGGCGCGGGCGGCATCAGCTGGGTGCCCTCGGCCCCGGACTTCACGCGCTATCTGCCGCGTACGGCCTCCGCGCCGAAGATGGTCGGTTCGACGATCGGCGGCGCCGGCATCGTCGTGCTCCCGATGGTGCTCATGGGCGCCGTGATGGCGGTGGGCACCCCGGATCTGGCCAACGCCCAGGACCCGGTCTCCTTCATCGGCGCCCTGCTCCCGACCTGGATCGCCGTCCCGTACCTGCTCATCGCGCTGATCGGCATGCTGCTGATCAACTCGATGTCGATGTACTCGGCCGGCTTCACCGCGCAGACCCTCGGCATCAAGGTCCCGCGCCACTGGGCGGTCTCCGTGAACGCCGTGATCAGCCTGGTCTTCGGCTTCCTGCTGATGGTCGTGGCGACCAGCTTCATCGGCTCGTTCATCTCGTTCCTGACGCTGCTCGCGGTCGCGTTCTCCGCCTGGATCGGCGTCTTCGGCGTCGACATGCTGACGCGCAGGACGTACGACGCGAAGGCTCTGCTCGACACCACCCGCACCAGCGCCTACTGGTACAAGGGCGGCTTCGCCTGGCAGGCCATGGCGGCCTGGGGCGTGGCGCTCCTGACCGGTCTCGCCTTCACCAAGGTCGACTGGTTCGCGGGCCCGCTGTCCTCGACTTGGCTCGGCCGGAACGGTCTCGGCTGGGCGGTCACCATCGTCGTGGCGGCCGCGCTGTACGCGGTGCTGCCGCGTACGAAGCCCGTAACGCCCGTGACCGAGACGGCAGTCGAGGCCCCCGCGGAAGAGCGCGTCCCGGCCCTGTCCATCTGACGCTACGTCAGCTAACGTCCCCCTTCGCCGGACCCACGGCCCGAAGGGGGACGTTCGCGTATCCGCGCCTGCGCCCCGCCCGACCATCGTCGTCAAAGGGGACGCCTGCCATGCCCGTCTCGGTCGCACGCTTCAACCTCATCGACCCCGAAGGCACACCCGCCCAGCTCGCGGACCGCTACGGCGCCGCGCTCGAGATGGCCCGGTTCGCCGACAGCGCGGGCATGACCATGATCCAGACCGAGGAGCACCACGGCGTCGAGAACAACTGGCTGCCCTCCCCCTTCACCTTCGCCGCCGGCATCTTCGGCGCGACCCGCAACATCGCCGTCACCATCTCCGCGATCCTCGGCCCCCTGCACGACCCGCTGCGCATCGCCGAGGAGATCGCGGTCCTCGACCTGATGAGCAAGGGCCGTCTGATGACGGTGGCCGGCATCGGCTACCGGCCCGAGGAGTACGAGATGTTCGGCGTCGAGTGGGGCCGGCGCGGCAAGCTCCAGGACCGCCTCCTCGAAACCCTGCTCAAGGCCTGGACCGGCGAGCCCTTCGAGTTCGAGGGCCGTACCGTCCGCGTCACGCCCCGCCCGTACACCGACCCGCACCCGATGCTGGTCGTCGGCGGCTCCTCCAAGCCCGCCGCCCGCCGCGCGGCCCGTCTGGGCCTGCCGTTCTTCCCCAGCGCGCATCTGCCCGAGCTCCAGACGTACTACGAGGAGCAGCTCGCGGAGCACGGCACCGAGGGCTGGATCCTGATGCCGGGCAAGGAGACCCCGCTCCTGCACATCTCCGAGGACCCGGACCGCACCTGGGCCGAGTACGGGCACCACTTCCTGCACGAGGCGAAGATGTACAAGTCCTGGCAGTCCAAGGACATCAAGTCCGCGGTCAGTTCGGGCGCGAACACCGTCGAGGAGCTGCGCGCCGAGGGCGTCTACCGGATCCTCACGCCCGACGAGTGCGTGGCGGCCTCGGACAGCACGCTCGACAACCTGGTCCTGCACCCGCTGTGCGGCGGCATGCCCATCGACGAGGGCTGGCGCAGTCTGCACCTGTTCACGGAGCAGGTGCTGCCCCGCTGCAAGAACTGACGCCCGTACGGACCCGCTTCCCTGCCGGACCCGTGCGGAAGACGTCAGCCCATCTCCTCCAGCGACTTGCCCTTGGTCTCCGGCACCCACTTGAGGATGAACGGGATCGAGAGCAGGGCGAAGGCCGTGTAGATCATGTAGGCGCCCGACAGATTCCAGTCGGACAGCGTCGGGAAGCTCACCGTGATCACCCAGTTCGCGATCCACTGCGCTGCCGCGGCCACACCGAGCGCGGCGGCGCGGATCTTGTTGGGGAACATCTCGCCGAGCAGCACCCAGACGACCACACCCCACGACAGGGCGAAGAAGAGCACGAAGCAGTTGGCGGCGACGATCGCGACGGTGCCCTGCAGGTCGGGCAGGGTGATGTCGTCGCCCGTGCCCGTCTTGTACGAGAAGGCCCAGGCGGCGAGTCCGAGCGAGATCGCCATACCGGTCGAACCGATCAGGGCGAGCGGCTTACGCCCGATCCGGTCCACGAGCACCATGGCGATCACGGTGCCGATGATGTTCACGATCGAGGTCTCGAACGAGTAGAAGAACGAGCTCGCCGGGTCGATGCCCACCGACTGCCACAGCGCGTTGCTGTAGTAGAAGATCACGTTGATGCCGACGAGCTGCTGGAAGACGGAGAGCCCGATACCGATCCAGACGATCGGCAGGAAGCCCCGCTTGCCGAGCAGATCGCGGAAGGTCGACTTGTGCTCGCGGCGCATCGCCGTGTTGATCTCGCCGACCCGGGCGTCCAGGTCGATCTTCTCGCCCTCGACCTCGCGCAGGACTTCCTTGGCCTTGTCTACCTTGCCGGCGGCGATCAGATAGCGCGGCGACTCCGGGATCGCGAAGGAGAGCAGCCCGTAGAGCACGGCCGGCACGACCATCACGCCGAGCATCACCTGCCAGGCCTCTAGCCCCATGATCTTGCCGCGCTGGTCACCGCCGGCGGCGTTCAGGATGCCCCAGTTGACCAGCTGCGAGATGGCGATGCCGATGACGATGGCGGCCTGCTGGAAGGAGGCGAGACGGCCGCGGTAGGCCGGCGGCGAGACCTCCGCGATGTACGCCGGGCCGATCACGGACGCCATGCCGATGGCCACACCGCCGAGCACCCGCCACATCGCCAGGTCCCACAGCGCGAAGGGCAGCGCCGAGCCGATGGCGCTCACGGTGAACAGCACGGCCGCGATCTGCATCGTGCGGATACGGCCGATCCGGTCGGCGAGCCGGCCCGCGACGGCAGCGCCGATGGCGCAGCCGATCAGCGCGGCGGCGATCACCTGGGCCAGGGCCTCGGATCCCACGTCGAAGCGGTCACGGATGGCCTCGACGGCCCCGTTGATCACGGAACTGTCGTAGCCGAAGAGAAAGCCACCCATCGCGGCGGCGGCCGTGATGAAGATGACATGCCCGAGGTGCTCCGGAGCGGCTTCACGCGCTTGTGTGCTGGTCACCCGTCCAGTCCCGCACACCTCCGGCCGCCCCACCACTGGAGCGTGCCCAAAGGGGGCAGGTCAGCGGGGGTGCGGACCACCGTACGCCGGACAGAACCCGCCCTCCCGGGGGCCGAGCCCCTTTTCAGGCTATCGGCGCCCACTGACAACGCGGCAGCCGCTCACCTCAACCGCTGGCTGATCACCTTCGAGACGCCGTCGCCCTGCATGGAGACGCCGTACAGCGCGTCGGCGACCTCCATCGTGCGCTTCTGGTGCGTGATCACGATCAGCTGCGAGGACTCCTGGAGCTCCTGCATGATCCGGATCAGCCGCTGCAGGTTGGTGTCGTCGAGCGCCGCCTCGACCTCGTCCATCACGTAGAACGGGCTCGGCCTGGCCTTGAAGATCGACACCAGCATGGCCACGGCGGTCAGCGACCGCTCACCGCCCGAGAGCAGCGAGAGCCGCTTGACCTTCTTGCCCGGCGGCCGCGCCTCGACGTCCACGCCGGTGGTGAGCATGTTGTCGGGGTCGGTCAGGATCAGCCGCCCCTCACCGCCCGGGAACAGCCGGCTGAAGACGCCCTCGAACTCCCGCGCCGTATCGCGGTACGCCTCGGTGAAGACCTGCTCGACCCGCTCGTCGACCTCCTTGACGACCTGGAGGAGGTCGGCGCGGGTCTTCTTCAGGTCCTCCAGCTGCTCGCTGAGGAACTTGTGCCGCTCCTCCAGCGCCGCGAACTCCTCAAGCGCGAGCGGATTCACCTTGCCGAGCTGCTGATACGCGCGCTCGGCGGCCTTCAACCGCTTCTCCTGCTCCGCCCGTACGAACGGCCGCGGCTTGTTGCGCGGATGCTCGGGGTCCTCCGGCAGCTCCTCGCCCTCGGCGGGCAGGGAGGGCGGCACCAGCTGGTCGGGCCCGTACTCCCCCACGAGCCCGGCGGGTTCCACGCCAAGCTCCTCCAGGGCCTTGGCCTCCAGCTGCTCGATCCGCATCCGCTTCTCGGCGCCGAGCACCTCGCCGCGGTGCACCGAGTCCGTCAGCTTGTCGAGCTCGGCCTTGAGATCGCGCCCCTGGCCGCGCGCCGCGGTCAGCTCCTGCTCGCGCTCGGCCTTGGCCCGCTCGGCGGCATCACGCTCCTCCTGCGCCCGTACGAGGGAGACCTCGACGTGCGCGAGCAGCTGGCGCGCACCGGAGGCGACGGCCTCGGCGACAGCCGCCTCGTACCGCATCCGGTTGCGCCGCTGCTCGGCCCTGGAGCGGGCCTCGCGCTCGGCGCGCGCGGCCCGGTCGAGCCCGTCGGCCCGCCCGGCGAGCCCCTTGACCCGCTCCTCGTGCGTACGCACCTGGAGCCGGGCCTCCATCTCCGTCTGCCGCGCATTGGCACCGTCGGCCGACAGACGGTCCCGTACGGACGTGTCGGGCTCCTCCTCGACCGGCGCCTCCTCGGCGACGGCAAGGCGCTCCGCGAGCTCCTCGGCGTCCATCAGCGCCTTGTCGAAGGCGTCCTGCGCACGCGCCGCCGCGGCCGTGGACCGCTCGGCCTCACCGGCCGCTCCGCGCGCCTGCCCGGCGAGCCGCCCGAGCTGCTGGGACACGGCCGACTTCTCGCGGTCGGCGGCCCGGCGCCGCTCCCCCAGCTCCTCGACGAGCGCGGCGCACTCACGCCGCCGCTCGGTGGCCGCGTGCTGCGCCTCGGCCAACTCCTCGCACAGGACGGAGAGTTCCTCCAGCTCGGCCGCCGCCTCATCCACGGAGGCCTGCACTTCGAGCAGGCTCGGCGCACCCGCCGAACCGCCCTGCGCGAAGTGCGCCCCGAGCAGATCGCCCTCGGCCGTGACGGCCGTCAGCTCCGGCCGGGCGTAGACCAGATCCTCGGCGTCCTCCAGCGTCCCGACGACCACGATCCCGCGGAGCAGCCTGCGTACGGCGGACAGCAGCTCATCGGGCCCGCGCACGAGGTCGGCCGCGAACGGCGGCCCGTCCGGCCGCTGCTCCTGCCGTACCTCGTCGGGTCCGCCGGCGAGCAGTATGGCCGCGCGCCCCGCGTCCTGCTTGCGCAGGAGCCGGATCGCGTCCGCGGCGGTCGCGGGCGTGGACACGGCGATCGCGTCGGCTGCGGCACCGAGCGCCGCGGCCACGGGAACCTCGTACCCGGGAGCGACGGAGAGCAGCTCGGAGGCCGGGCCCAGGAGCCCGGTCAGGCGCTCCTTGGCGGCAAGCAGCGTGCCCGTACCGTCCTTGCGCCGCAGCCCGAGCGCGAGCGCCTCGCGCCGCGCGGCCACCGCCGCCCGCTTCCGCTCGGCCGTGGTGGCCGCCTCGCGCGCGGCGGTCAGCGCGGCCTCCGCGTCGGCAAGTGCGCGCTTGGCGGCGTCGTGCTGCTCGCCGAGCTCGGAGTCATCGGCGTCGAGCCCGTCGACCTCGGCCTTGAGCTGCTCGTACTCCTCCTGCGCCGCGACCGCGCGCTCATCGGCCTCGTCCCGCGCGAGCGCGAGCCGGTCGATCTCGGCCTGGGCCGAAGCGGCCCTGCTGCGGGCGGCGTTGACCTGCCCGGTCAGCCGCGCGAGCCCTTCACGCCGGTCGGCGATGGCCCGCGCCACGTCCTTGAGCCGCCGCTCCTCGGCGGCCAGGGCGCGCTCCAGCTCGGCCCGGTGCGCGACCGTGTCATCGAGCGCGCGCTGGGCCGCTTCGAGCGCGGCCTCCAGCTCGGCCTCCTGCTCACGGATCCGCGCGGCCTCGCGCTCCATGTCCTCGGGTTCGCGCCCGCGCCGCTCCTCGGGCGGCGCCGCCGTCGCGCTCTTCACACGGGCGTCGGCGAGACCGATGGTGCCGCGCACGCGCTCGGCCAGCTGCGACAGCTCGTACCAGGTCTGCTGAGCCCGCTGCAGCCGCGGGCTCAGCCGCCGTACCTCGTCCTCCAGATCGGCCTCGCGCGCGAGCGCCGCCTTGAGCTCCGCCTCGGCGGACTCCTTGCGCCGCTTGAGCTCGGCCTCGTCCGCGATCTCGGTCCGCAGGGCTTCCTTCAGCCGTACGAGATCGTCGGCGAGCAGCCGCAGCCGCGCATCGCGCAGATCGGCCTGGATGACGGCGGCCCTGCGTGCGACGGCGGCCTGCCGGCCAAGGGGCTTGAGCTGGCGGCGCAGTTCGTCGGTGAGGTCCTGCACGCGCGCGAGATTGGCCTGCATCGCGTCCAGCTTCCGCAGCGCTTTCTCCTTGCGCTTGCGGTGCTTGAGTACGCCTGCGGCCTCCTCGATGAAGGCCCGGCGGCCCATCGGATCGGCATGCAGGACGGAGTCGAGCTGGCCCTGCCCGACGATGACATGCATTTCACGGCCGATGCCCGAATCGGACAACAGCTCCTGAATATCGAGGAGTCGGCAGGTATCACCATTGATCTGGTATTCGCTGCCGCCGTTGCGGAACATGATCCGCGTAATGGTGACTTCGGCGTACTCGATGGGCAGCGCACCGTCGGAGTTGTCGATCGTCAGCGACACTTCGGCCCGGCCGAGCGGCGGGCGCCCGGTGGTGCCGGCGAAGATGACGTCCTCCATCTTGCCGCCGCGCAGCGACTTGGCCCCTTGTTCGCCCATGACCCAGCTCAGCGCGTCCACGACATTGGACTTGCCGGAGCCGTTCGGTCCCACGACACAGGTGATCCCGGGCTCGAACCGGAGCGTCGTCGCCGAGGCGAAGGATTTGAACCCGCGGAGGGTCATGGCCTTGAGGTGCACGCCGACGGACTTTACCGGGCGGGGGCCGCGGTACAGGAGGCAAGTCCGAGTGCGGCGAAGCGTTCCCTGGATGAACTCACGGTTTCGCCAGGGAAGATGCAGGGCACATCAGACTTGTAAGGACACGGCGGGGGCCTGCGGCATATCCGCACGAAAGAAAAAAGGGACGCCGAAGCGTCCCTTGCATTTCTTGTTCAAGCGGCTGACATGGGCAGCCTGATCTTGTCCCGCAGCGGACGAAGATCAGGTGAGCGCAGGCTCCGCCTGGGGTACGTCGAGAAGCTCGCTGTGCGAAGCGACAGCAGTAGCCGTCAGCGCGTCATTCTCGGCCTGGATCCGTACGAGCTCGGATTCCAGGTCCTGTACGCGCTGCTGGAGCCGTCGCATCTCGGCGAGAAGTCGCGGGTCGGAACCGCCGACGTAACCGAGAAGCGCCTTTGCCATGATGGATGGTCCTCCACACTGAGTGACCGACCGAAGCGGTGTGGGTCGTTGGTCGTGAGGGAAATCGCACCCGCGGCTGGCTGGCACTGCTTGTCGTGCTGCCGTTCTCACATGCCAAACAGCTAGGGTGCGCGGGGCTTCCAGCGTCTCACCAAAATGTTTGACGGTCAACACGATCACACCCCGTATTGGCGGGCAAACCCGGGGGCACAGCGCCTCGAACCTTCTGGCGGTGCTCTCCTTCGGGGCCCTGGGGGCGTGGAGATCTTCGTTATCGCGCAGCCTTGCACGACATGCCGTTCTTGGCAACCACCAGGTCATTTCTGCCCCGCACAGTTGCCACCGGCATCTGCTGGAGGCCCACCCCCAGGTCGGAGCGCCGCATCCCTCAGCGAATGGCGAAGGTCTCGTAGATCCCCCGCGGTGTGTCCCAGATCTCGGTCACGCCGTCGACCCTCCCGGGAGTGTCGCCGCGCTGCAGCCAGTCCAGAAGCTGTTCGCACCCGGACCGGGTTCCCTCCGCCACGACCTGCACACGGCCGTCGTCCAAATTGAGCGCGAATCCCACCAGGCCGCCGATCTCCAGGGCTTTCGCCCTGGTGAACCAGCGAAAGCCCACTTTCTGTACTCGCCCGCGCACCCAGGCGACCATGCGTACTTCCTCATTCATGTGGGAAAGCTAACCGGCCAATTCCTCATCGAGCACTTCACCCCCATCCGTCATCGCGTACAGTCGCGAAAGATGAGCCTCACCCGTTCGGGTGAGTCACGTCGACCGTAAGACTGAGTCTGGTTCGTAAAGCACGGAAGGCCGGGAGATGGGACGCCACCGACGCGTCGCCGCCGATACGCAGCAGCCCACGGCGACGACTGGCACCGGCGGATCGCACCGTCGAAGGAAGCGCGCCGCCGCGAAGCCCGTACGCACGGGACTCCTCGGCGTCTCCGCGGCCGTGGCCCTGGGCGCCGTGGCCGTGGCCTCGGGCGTGCTGCCCGGCACGGAGAACTACCGGTTCGGCAACGAGCCCACCGACAAGGTGCAGGCCGCCGATGTATCGGGCGATGTGCAGTCGCAGGGCGGCAGCTCCAAGACGCCGGAGCGCCAGGCGAGCGAGGCCAGCCGGGACGAGGAGCGCCAGGCGCCGTCGGCGAGCCCCTCCAAGTCGACCGAGAAGCCGTCGCCCACTCCTTCGCGTACCGCCGAGGAGGACGCGAAGGACGAGACCGGCGGCGGGAACAAGACCGAGAAGCCGGCCGAGGAGAAGACCCGGGCCCCCGAGAAGTCCGCGGCCCCGGACACCCCGGACACGCAGTCCGGCGCCGAGGCCCAGGTGCTCGCGCTGGTCAACCAGGAGCGTGCGCAGGCCGGCTGCCAGCCGGTCGAGGCCGATCCCCAGCTGGCCGAGCTGGCCTCGGACTTCAGCGCCGACATGGCCGCCCGCGGCTTCTTCGACCACACCGACCCCGAGGGCGACACCCCCTGGGACCGCGCGGACGCGGTCGGCATAGCGAACCTCGGCGGCGAGAACATCGCGCGCGGCCAGGCCAACGCCCAGTCCGTCATGGACTCCTGGATGGACAGCCCGGGCCACCGCGCCAACATCCTCAACTGCGAGTACGAAACCCTCGGCGTCGGCGCCCACTTCGGCGCGGGCGGCCCTTGGTGGACGCAGGACTTCGGGTTCTGAATCCTTCTCGTCCGTACGTCAGCGGCGCCGGTCTCCGTGACCGGCGCCGCTGCGTGTCCATGGGCGAGGCGATCGCTCGTGCTGCTGTGCCAGCGTGTGCCGGTAGGCGCCGTAGAGCCACACCGCGGTCGCCATGAGAGCGAGCCAGGCGAAGCGTGGCACCGCGTACGGGGCGACGACCCAGAGCTCGTTCGACTCGGCGCCCTGATACAGCTCCTCATTGGCCGGGCCCCAGGGCGAGGCGGCTCGTCCCCATACGTAGGAAACCGGGACACAGGCGAGCACGGACAGCGCCCAGCCCCCCACGAGCCCCGAGGGAGCCGTACGGATTCCCGGAATGCAGACCAGGACGGCGATCAACGCCAGGATCACCAGGACCGCAGCTACGGGCATGCGCGGATCCTAGGCCCGCCGGCCCGTCCGCGACAGGGCTACGGACGCGGAGGCCGTTGGCACTTCGGGCAGAAGTAGCTCGAGCGGTTCATCCAGGGGCGGCGGCGCATCGGGGTCGCGCAGCGGTGGCAGGGCTCGCCCTCGCGGCCGTATGCGTCGAGGGCGCGGTCGAAGTAGCCGGACTCGCCGTTCACATTGACGTAGAGGCTGTCGAAACTGGTGCCGCCGACGGCCAGTGCGGCGTTCATCACGTCCCGTACGTGGCCGAGGAGTTCGGCGGTACGGGGGCGGGTGAAGGTCGCGGTCGGGCGCTCGTAGTGGAGCTTCGAGCGCCAGAGCGCTTCGTCGGCGTAGATGTTGCCGACACCGCTGATCAGGGACTGGTCGAGCAGCGCACGCTTGATGGTGGTGCGCTTGCGGCGCAGCGCCTCGTGGAAGGCCGCGTCGTCGAACGCGGCGTCGAGCGGGTCGCGGGCGATGTGCGCGATGACGTCGGGCAGCCCGTCGGGGGTGTTCTCGTGCAGCGAGAGGCCGCCGAAGGTCCGCTGGTCGACGAAGCGCAGCTCGGTGCCTTGATCGTCGTCGAAGGCGACCCTGATGCGGAGGTGCTTCTCGTCCGGAGCATCCGCCGGTTGCACGAGCAGCTGCCCGCTCATCCCGAGATGCGCGAGCACCGAGTACGAGGCGTCGGCGAGCGGCAGCCAGAGGTACTTGCCGCGCCGCTGGGCGAGCCCGATGCGATGCCCCTTGAGCCGGGCGGCGAAGTCCGCTCCCCCGGCGGGATGCCGACGCACCGCACGCGGGTGCCGCACCTCCACGTCCGTCACGACCCGACCACTGACCCACCGCTCGAGACCACGGCGTACGACTTCAACTTCCGGCAACTCAGGCACAGATGAAGTCTCCCACTCCCCCTGCGGGCAGCCCATTCCGCCCTTGCGGGCAGCCCGTTCCACCCCTGCGGGCAGTCGTGCCCCCTCCTGCGGGCAGTCGTGCCGCAGGGCGGCACGGGTGGGCGCAGGCCCCACGGACACGGCACATCTGCCGGAAGCGCCACCCGTCGCAACGTACGGCAGAAAAAACGCCGACGGTCCGTCACCCCGGAAAGGGGCGACGGACCGTCGTACCGAAAACCGCTACGCGGTAGCAGCGTCCGCCTCAGCCGAGGCAGATGCCGAGGCCGTGGCCTCAGCCGAGGCCTCAGCCTTGGCCCGCTCATCCGCGGCCGCACGAATCGCACGCCACGCGGACTCCGCAGCCTGCTGCTCCGCTTCCTTCTTGCTGCGGCCGGTGCCGGTGCCGTACGAGACGCCTCCGACGCGGGCGGCAGCTGTGAAGGTCTTCTCATGATCGGGGCCGGTCTCCGAGACCAGGTACTCGGGTACGCCGAGCCCTTCGGTCGCGGTGAGCTCCTGGAGACTGGTCTTCCAGTCCAGGCCGGCACCGAGTGACGAGGACTTCTCGATCAGCGGGTCGAAGAGGCGGTGCACCAGCTCCGAGGCCGAGTCGAGACCCTGGTCGAGATAGACCGCGCCGATCACCGCTTCAAGGGTGTCGGCGAGGATGGACGCCTTGTCCCGGCCGCCCGTGCCCTCTTCACCACGGCCGAGCCGGATGAAGGAACCGAGTTCGAGCCCACGGCCCACCTCCGCCAGCGCACGCGAATTGACCACCGCGGCCCGCAACTTGGCCAGCTGGCCTTCGGGCAGGTCGGGGTGGGTGCGATACAGCGTGTCCGTGACGACCAGGCCGAGCACGGAGTCCCCGAGGAACTCCAGACGCTCATTGGTCGGCAGACCGCCGTTCTCGTATGCGTAGGAACGGTGGGTCAGTGCACGCACCAGAAGGGCGGACTCGACCTTGTAGCCGAGCCGCCCTTCCAGAAGCGTGTGGGACGAGGCCGTGTTCTCCGTCTGCTTTTTGTTCGACGGTTCAGACATCGTGCCTCTCACCAGCCGCTCAGACCTCGAGGACCTGGCGCTTGTTGTAAGTGCCACAAGACGGGCACGCAATGTGCTGCAGCTTGGGCTCCTGGCAACGCTCACACGAAACCAGGGTGGGGACCGCAGCCTTCCACTGCGACCGGCGGTGGCGCGTGTTGCTGCGCGACATCTTCCGCTTCGGAACAGCCACGGCTACTTCTCCTGCTTCTCGTCGACGCCCGCTTCAGCTTCGGCGCCGCTCATCTCGTCCTTCTCGCCGCTCTGGAGCGAACCGGCGAGTCCCTGCAATGCCGCCCAACGGATGTCGGCGACGTCATGGTGGTGGTCCGGGTTGTCGTTCAGGTTCATTCCACACTCGGAACAAAGACCTGCACAGTCCTCCCGGCACACCGGCTGCATCGGCAGTGCGAGCACCACCGCATCACGCAGCACGGGTTCGAGGTCGAAAAGTCCGTCCTCGAGGGGGATGATCTCCTCGTCCTCCTCGGCGTCGTCGACCGGCTCCGCGTGCTTGCGGCCCCGGTCATCGGCGTCGGGGTACGAGAACATCTCCTGGAAGTCCGTGTCGAGCTGCTGCCCGACCGGCTCCAGACACCTTACGCACTCCCCCTCGGCCCGTGCACGGGCGGTGCCTGTGACAAGCACCCCTTCCATGACCGATTCGAGGCGGAGCTCAAGCTCCACCGGAGCGCCGGCAGGCACTCCGATGACGCCCTGGATGCCGAAGATCTCGTCCTTGGCGGGCGCCTCCACAGTGCGGGAAACGCGCTGCATGGCACCAGGACGCCGACCCAGCTCGTGCGTATCGAACACGAGAGGGTTGCGGTGGTCGAGGCGGCCGTTCAGGGCTTTTCCTGCTTTCACAATCATGGAAGTCGAGAAGGCGGCTGCCGATCGCTTCGAGCGGGCAGCCGTGATCGCGGGCGTATGCGCGACCGAAGAGCCAGGATACTGGACCTTTCGCCATCGGCCCAATCCGGTCCCCGAGGCCCCTGTTTTACGGGGGTCTCGGACCTTGTCCGTACGGGGTCCCGGGCCGTCCCGGCCCCGATCGCCGCGTCTCAGTTCTGGCCGCGCCCCTGCTCGTACTGACGGAGCTGATCGACGCTGATCATGCTGGTGTCGAACAGACTCGTCTCGTCGAGCGCCGCGGCGGCCTGCTGGTCGTCCGCCGCCGGGTAGCCATTGCCCTGGCCATAGCCGCCGCTCTGGTCGTAGCCCTGCTGCTGGTACGCGTACGGGTCCTGCTGCTGGTAGCCGTACGGGTCGGCCTGTCCGCCGCCGTTCTGCCCGTAGCCGCCGCTCTGGTCGTAGCCCTGCTGCTGATAGGCATACGGATCCTGCTGCTGGTGCGGCTGCTGCTGGTACGCGTACGGGTCGGGCTGCTGGTAGGCCTCCTGCTGCGGGAAGGCCGGCGGGTCCTGCGGGGCCTGATGCTGGGGGCTCTGCTGCTGCGGGGCCTCGGGCTCCGCCAGGTCCGCGAGGAAGTCGGCGTCCGTCGTCTGCTGCTGCGGCAGGGCGTCCAGGCGGCCGAGGTCGTCGCTGGCGATCCGGCCCTGGAGCTTCTGCCGGCCGCGGCCGACCGCCTCCAGGGTCTTGGCCAGGACCGCCTCGAAGGCGCCGAGCTTGCCGTCCACGTACTCGTCGGCCCGCTGCCGCTGAGTCCCCGGGTCCTGGCTGCGCTCGGGGGCCTCGGTGAAGTCCGGGTCCTCGTAGCCCTGCTCGTCCAGGCCCATGCCCGTACCGAGGAGCTTCTCCCGGCCGCGGCCGACCGAGCCGAGGGTCTTGGTGAGGACGACCTCGAAGTTGGCGAGCTTGGAGTCGACGTACTCGTCGGCCTCCGCCTTGATCTCCTCGGCCTCCTGGCGGGCGGCGGCGAGAATGCGCTCGGCCTCCTCCTGGGACTGCCGGGCGATCGCGGTGTCCGAGATCAGCGAGCCGCGCTCGGCCTGGGCGGACTGCACGATCCGCTCGGCCTCCTGGCGCGCCTGCTCCACCAGCTGCTCGCTGCCGCCGATGACCTGCTCGGCGTGGGCGAGCGAACCGGGCAGCGCACCGCGCACCTCTTCGAGCATCGCGAGCAGCTCGGCGCGGTTGACCACGCACGAGGCCGACATGGGCATCGATCTGGCGCCCTCGACGGCCCCGACGATCTCGTCCAGCTTCTTCTGCACGTCCACCGTGGCTCGCCACTCTCTAGAACTGGTTGGGAGACGGACGGCACGACTGTACGGCCACGGGGTGCGCCCGCGACACAAACTGACGAGCCGTCAGCTTTCGGAGCGGGTCAGTGCTCCTCGGCGAGGCGCTCGGTGAGGGCTTCGAGCACCACCGGCGGCACGAGGTGGGCGATGTCGCCGCCCCAGGTCGCGACCTCCTTGACCAGCGAGGAGGACAGGAAGCTGTAGGTGGGGTTCGTGGGGACGAAGAGGGTCTCCACGCCCGAGAGGCCGTTGTTCATCTGGGCCATCTGGAGCTCGTAGTCGAAGTCGCTGACCGCGCGCAGGCCCTTCACGATGGCCGGGATGTCGCGCTGCTTGCAGAAGTCGACGAGCAGGCCGTGGAAGGACTCCACCTCCACGTTGCCGAACTCGGCGGTGACCTGGCGGATCAGCTCGATCCGCTCGTCGACGGTGAACAGTCCCTGCTTGGACTTGTTGATCATCACGGCCACATGCACCACGTCGTACAGCTTGGAGGCGCGGGCGATGATGTCGAGATGTCCGTTGGTGATGGGGTCGAACGACCCCGGACAGACGGCGCGGCGCAACTGGTGTCCCTCGCTCTCCGGTCCGGACCGGGCGGTCATGAGTACGGTTCCTCGGCGGTCGGGGAATCCGTGTCCTCGCTGGTCGAGGCGGCGCGACCGTACCAAAACGTGCCCTCGCCGTAACGCCGGGACCTGAGTCCCTCGAAGCCGTCCGGCCAGCCGAATTCGCCGCCTCTGGTGCTGCGCTCCACGGTGACGAGCGCTTCGTCCGCGAGCCAGCCCTGGGCGGCGAGTGTGAGCAGGATCTCGCGAAGATCGTCGTCCGTGACCGCGTACGGAGGGTCGAGGAAGACGATGTCGTACGGGTCCTTCGGGGCCGGTCCCGCGACGATCTGCTCGGCTTTGCCGGCCCTGACCTCGGCGCCGGGGAGGCCGAGCGTCTTCACGTTCTCGCGGATCGTGCGGACGGCCCTGGCGTCGGCCTCGACGAGCAGGGCGTGAGCCGCGCCACGGGACAGCGCCTCGAGGCCGACGGCTCCGGAGCCCCCGTACAGGTCGAGCACGCGCTCACCGTCGAGCGAGCCGCCGAGGAGCGACTGCCACGTCGAGAAGAGGCCCTCGCGGGCGCGGTCGGACGTGGGCCGGGTGGTGTTGCCCGGCGGCACGGCCATCCGGCGGCCGCGGGCGGTGCCGGCGATCACGCGGGTCATCTGGGTCCTTGGGGGGGGTGGGCGGGTGTTGCGTCCACGATATGGGGCCGGGTGGGAGGTGGCTCGGGGGCGGGTGGGGGTGCGGGTTCGCTTGGGCCGAGGTGGGTGGCGCCTGCGGGTCCGTTCGGGCTGGGTGGGTGGCGCCTGCGG
>NZ_JACTVJ010000029.1 GCF_014493765.1 Streptomyces polyasparticus | reverse complement strand
TTGGGGCTTCGCCCCTTGCCCCCACTGGGGGCTCTGCCCCCAGACCCCCTCTGGGGGCTGCGCCCCCAGACCCCGCCAACCGTCACTCGCCCGCGACGTGGCCGAAGTTGTGGTCCTTGGGGGGATCGGTGTCCGTGGTGAGGGAGATGCCGTAGTGGTGGTAGAGCTGGAGTTCCTGGTCGGGGGAGAGGTGGCGGCCCACGCCGAAGTCGGGGGCGTCTCTGATCAGGGAGCGCTCGTACGGCACGTGCAGGGTGCCCTCGACCAGTTCGCTGGGCTCCAGGGGGACGAAGGCGTCCCTGCTGAACAGGCCCGTGCGTATCGCCGCCCACTCGGGGACGCCCGTCGCGTCGTCGAGATAGACCTCGTCCACGGTGCCGAGCTTGGAGCCGTTGCGGTCGAAGGCCTTGCGGCCGATCAGACTGCGGGGGTCGATGTCGGTCTGCACAGGCCCTCCAGACAAGTCGCACGCCAGTCGGACGTCCGCCCCGGGTCAAGTCATCCGTATTCACTACGAAAGAGCACAATGCGGCCCTTGGCCACTCGGGGAATTCGGGGCCCGTAGGCGCGGAATCGACGCGTGTGCCCGCTGGTAGGCTGGCAGACGGCTGCTGACCCCGTGCGGGAGAGCTCTCCGGGCCCAGTGAACGTACTGGCCGGAGGCGCCGAAGGAGCAAATCCTCCCCGGAATCTCTCAGGCACCCGTACCGCATGGACGAGGTCACTCTGGAAAGCAGGGCGGGCGTCGACGGCTTCCGCTCTCACCGACGGTGAAAGCCGGAGCGTGCATGTCACGGTCCGGTGAAACTCTCAGGTTGAGATGACAGAGGGGGAGGCCGTCCGGGTACCCGCGCCGTGGTACCCCTCGCAGGTCGTAACGACCAGGAGGCCTCCGTAATGACCGCCAACCGCATCCCGCTTCACGAGCTCGAGCGTGGCATCCCCTTCGAGCAGCGGCACATCGGCCCTGACGCCGAGGCGCGCGCCAAGATGCTCGCCCAGGTCGGCTACGGCTCGCTGGACGAGCTGACCGCGGCCGCGGTGCCGGATGTGATCAAGAGCGCCGAGGCGCTGGCTCTGCCCGAGGGCCGTTCCGAGGCGGAAGTCCTCGCGGAACTGCGCACGTTGGCCGACCGCAATCAGGTGCTCGCGCCGATGATCGGTCTCGGCTACTACGGCACGTTCACGCCGCCGGTGATTCTGCGCAACGTCATGGAGAACCCCTCCTGGTACACGGCGTACACCCCGTACCAGCCGGAGATCTCGCAGGGGCGGCTCGAAGCGCTGCTCAATTTCCAGACCGTGGTCGCCGATCTGACCGGTCTGCCCACTTCCGGCGCCTCGCTGCTCGACGAGGGCACCGCGGCCGCCGAGGCCATGGCGCTCGCGCGTCGTGTCGGCAAGGTCAAGCAAGGTGTCTTCCTGGTCGACGCCGATGCGCTGCCGCAGACCATCGCCGTGATCGAGACCCGCGCCGAGCCGACCGGTGTCGAGGTCGTCGTCGCCGATCTCTCGCAGGGCATTCCGGCGGAGATCGCCGAGCGCGGTGTCTTCGGTGTGCTGCTGCAGTACCCGGGCGCCTCCGGTGCCGTGCGGGACCTGAAGCCCGTGATCGAGCAGGCGCACGAGCTCGGTGCGATCGTCACCGTCGCCGCCGATCTGCTCGCCCTGACGCTGCTCACCTCGCCCGGTGAGCTGGGCGCGGACATCGCGGTCGGTACGACGCAGCGCTTCGGTGTGCCGATGGGCTTCGGCGGTCCGCACGCCGGCTACATGGCGGTCCGCGAGAAGTTCGCGCGCAGCCTGCCCGGCCGTCTGGTCGGTGTCTCGGTCGACGCCGACGGGAACAAGGCGTACCGCCTCGCGCTGCAGACGCGTGAGCAGCACATCCGCCGTGAGAAGGCGACCAGCAACATCTGCACCGCGCAGGTACTGCTCGCCGTCATGGCCGGTATGTACGCCGTCTACCACGGTCCGCAGGGGCTGGCCGACATCGCGCGTCGTACGCACCGCTACGCCACGATCCTCGCCGAGGGTCTGAAGGCCGGCGGGGTCGAGGTCGTGCACGGCTCGTACTTCGACACGCTCACGCTGCGGGTGCCGGGCCGGGCCGCCGAGGTAGTGAGCGCCGCGCGCGAGGGCGGGGTCAACCTGCACCTGGTCGACGCCGACCGCGTCTCCGTCTCCTGCGACGAGACCACCACGCGTACGCAACTGGCCGCCGTATGGTCCGCGTTCGGTGTCGAGGGCGACATCGAGGCGCTCGACGCCACCGCCGGTGAGGCGCTGCCCGCCGGGCTGCTCCGCGGCGGCGAGTACCTGACGCACCCCGTGTTCCACGAGCACCGCTCCGAGACCGCGATGCTGCGCTACCTGCGCAAGCTCTCGGACAAGGACTACGCGCTCGACCGCGGCATGATCCCGCTCGGCTCCTGCACCATGAAGCTGAACGCGACCACCGAGATGGAGCCGGTCACCTGGCCCGAGTTCGGCCAGCTGCACCCCTTCGTGCCGGCCGAGCAGGCGCAGGGCTATCTGACGCTGATCCGTGAGCTCGAGGAGCAGCTCGCCGAGGTCACCGGATACGACAAGGTCTCGCTGCAGCCCAACGCCGGTTCGCAGGGCGAGCTCGCCGGTCTGCTCGCGGTGCGCGGCTACCACCGCGCCAACGGCGACGACCAGCGCACCGTCTGCCTCATCCCGTCCTCCGCGCACGGCACCAACGCCGCGAGCGCCGTGATGGCCGGCATGAAGGTCGTCGTGGTCAAGACCGCCGACGACGGCGAGATCGACGTCGCGGACCTGCGCGCCAAGATCGAGCAGTACAAGGACGAGCTGGCCGTCCTGATGATCACGTACCCCTCGACGCACGGTGTCTTCGAGGAGCACGTCGCCGACATCTGCGCCCAGGTGCACGACGCCGGCGGCCAGGTGTACGTGGACGGTGCGAACCTCAACGCCCTGGTGGGTCTGGCCAAGCCCGGCCATTTCGGCGGCGACGTCTCGCACCTGAACCTGCACAAGACCTTCTGCATCCCGCATGGCGGCGGCGGTCCGGGCGTCGGTCCGGTCGCGGTGCGCGAGCACCTCGCGCCCCACCTGCCCAACCACCCGCTGCAGCCCGCCGCGGGTCCGGAGACGGGTGTCGGTCCGATCTCCGCCGCGCCGTTCGGCTCGGCCGGGATTCTGCCGATCTCCTGGGCGTACGTCCGCCTGATGGGCGGCGAGGGCCTCAAGCGCGCGACGCAGGTCGCGGTGCTCGGCGCCAACTACATCGCCAAGCGCCTGGAGCCGCACTACCCGGTGCTCTACACCGGCCCCGGCGGACTGGTGGCGCACGAGTGCATCATCGACCTCCGGCCGCTGAGCAAGGCGACCGGTGTGAGCGTGGACGACATCGCCAAGCGTCTGATCGACTACGGCTTCCACGCGCCGACGATGTCCTTCCCGGTGGCCGGCACGCTGATGATCGAGCCGACCGAGAGCGAGGACCTGGTCGAGCTGGACCGGTTCTGCGACGCGATGATCGCGATCCGCGCGGAGATCGAGAAGGTCGGCTCGGGCGAGTGGCCCGCCGAGGACAACCCGCTGCACAACGCCCCGCACACGGCGGCCACGATGGCCGGCGAGTGGGAGCACCCGTACACCCGTGAAGAGGCCGTCTTCCCGGGCGGTCTGGTGGCGGCGGAGAAGTACTGGCCGCCGGTGCGCCGGATCGACCAGGCGTACGGAGACCGCAACCTCGTCTGCTCCTGCCCGCCGCTGGACGCGTACGAGAACTGAGGAGGGCCTCACGGGCCGGGTCGCTCCACCGCTCCGCGGCGGTGGGATCCGTGGGGGCTGACGCCCCCACACCCCCGTGGATGACGCTCGGATCCCGGGCATACGTCAGGGCCGGTTCGGAGAGTGATCTCCGGGCCGGCCCTCGGTGTTGCGGGGTGTGTCCGGTGGTTCTCAGGCCGCGCGGACCACGGAGCCTGCGCCCAGCGGCCGGTGCGGCGCGATGATCTGCCCGTCCGGCAGCAGCTCACCGGTGTCCTCGAAGAGGAGGACCCCGTTGCACAGCAGGCTCCAGCCCTGCTCCGGGTGGAAAGCCACAAGAAGTGCCGCTTCCCGGTCGGCTGAGTCGGCTGTGGGACAGGCTGGCTGGTGCTGGCACATGGAAGGGTTCTTTCGCTGCGTCGAAGTGGTGATCTGTGTCCCGCGGATGGATCGGTGTGCTGCGGTGTTCATTGCCGCCCCCCGTCAGGTCGGTCCGGAACCAGTGTTGCCCTACGGGCTCGATTCCGCAGGGATTTACCGGCAGCGCTCCTCACCAGGAAGTGACGCATCACCCGTGCGGACGGTTCAGTCCAACTCGGCGGTCTCTTCGGGTGGTTAGGGGTGGCCTGAAGGGGCTAGTCCGGTCGGGCGGTGCGGGGCCCGGCCTATGTAAGGGCCACGCGGATTGCCCCCGTGACATGCGTGTGCCCCGCGACCGGCTGCGTCGCGGGACACACGTACAGGGGCTCAGACCGCCTGGCCGAGCAGGGTTGCGGGAGCCAGCCGGTGGGTGAGGACCGGGAGCAGCTCGGCCGCGAGATGCGGTTGGTGGGCGGCGATGCCCGGAGGCGCGGGCGCCAGGGGCACGAGCACATCCGTGGAGGCGAGGCGGCCCTCTGTACCGTCCGAGCTGCAGTCGTGATGCAGCCACAGCGTCAGCATGTACAGCTCGGGGACCGAAAGCAGACGCGGCTGGCAGGCCGTCTGCAGGGACTCCGCCTGGCGCAGGGCCCGTTCGGTGGAGTTGAGGTACGGACCTTCGAAGAAGTGCGAGAAGGTCCAGCCGTCGGCGGTGAGCATCGTGTCGCCGGCAGCCACCGTGCGGCCCTCGCTGCGCAGCAGGAAGCGCCAGCCGGTGAGCCTGGTCCGTGGTGTGCCGGCCTGGTTCAGGACGTGGACGGGCAACGGGAGTTCGGCGGTGACGGGTCCCTGGGCATTGCGCAGGGACGGGGTGCGCGCCTCGCGTACGGCGGTGGGGGAACCTAGGGCCGCGAGGACGCTGCGCAGGGCCGGCGCGGGAGCCGGGGGGACTTGCAGCGGCATGGTGGGTCGCCTCTCATTAGACAGGCTGGTGGCGCGGGGGCAGGTGTGTGCGGACGGCGCTGTCAGCTCTCGGGGCCAGAGGGGCGGGGGATGGCCAGGTTCCAGTCCGCGAGCGCCAACTCTCTGCCTCGTTCGCGGAGTTTATACGACGTGTGTTCTCACAATGTTTCGGGTAGCCGTCCCCCGTATTGCGGGCAAGGCGGTATTCGGTCGCCATACCGAGGTATTTCTCCCGATTCTGGAGTGGCTTGCGCCGCTGACCTCGGCAATGTCCGTACGGGCGGTCGGCCGATTCTCGTCGGCGTATTCCACCAGGGCCCTCGCGGGTGCAACTGCGCTGTGCCGCATGCCGCGTGAATGTGCCGCAGGTGAATGTGATTGAGGGTACAGCCGGGTGGGCAGGTGCGGGGCGTTATCGATCACATTGCCTGGGCATCATCCCCGGTGACACAGTGGCCGTGGACTGCCCAATCGAGGAGGGGACACTTCGATGGGGGAGAAGGTCGCTGCGGGCGCGTTCGACCTGTCCGATCGGCAGCGCTACCGCAGAAAGCTGCAGCAGTGCCTCGCGGGGCTCGCGCGGCTCCTGGACGAGAAGCGGTTCGACAGGCCCCGGAATCTGATGGGCATGGAGATAGAGCTGAATCTCACGGGGCCGGACGGTTTGCCGAGAATGATGAATGCGGAAGTTCTCGAACGGATCGCGAGCCGTGATTTCCAGACAGAACTCGGGATGTTCAATCTCGAAGTGAACATTGCGCCGCATGCACTTGGCGGGCGGGTTCTCGACCAGCTCGCGGAGGAGCTGCGTACCGGGCTGAACTATGCGCACCGCAAAGCGAACGAGGTGGCCGCCGGGATCGTCATGATCGGTATTCTGCCGACGCTGCAACAGGACGATCTGGTGTCCTCGAATCTTTCCGCGGTGGACCGGTACATCCTCCTGAACGACCAGATGGTGGCGGCGCGGGGTGAGGACTTCCATCTGGAGATCGAGGGTGTCGAGCGGCTCTCGTGCACGTCCGCGTCCATCGCGCCCGAAGCGGCCTGCACCTCCGTGCAGTTGCACCTGCAGGTCACTCCGGGGCGGTTCGCCGATGTGTGGAACGCGGCGCAGGCCGTGGCCGCCGCGCAGATAGCCGTGGGCGCCAACGCGCCCTTCCTGTTCGGGCGCGAGCTCTGGCGTGAGTCGCGGCCGCCGCTGTTCCTGCAGGCCACCGATACGCGCCCGCCCGAGCTGCAGGCGCAGGGGGTACGGCCGCGTACCTGGTTCGGGGAGCGGTGGATCACCAAGCCGTACGACCTCTTCGAGGAGAATCTGCGCTACTTCCCTGCCCTGCTGCCGATCTGTGACGACGAGGAGCCGCTGCGCGTGATCGACGAGGGCGGGGTGCCTTCCCTGTCCGAACTCGTGCTGCACAACGGGACGGTGTACCGCTGGAACCGGCCCGTCTACGGGATCGCCGACGGAGTACCGCATCTGCGGGTGGAGAACCGGGTGCTGCCCGCCGGCCCGACCGTCACCGACGTCATCGCCAATGTGGCCTTCTACTACGGGGTCGTCAGGGCGCTCGCCGAGGACAGCCGGCCGGTGTGGTCGAGGCTGCCGTTCGAGGCGGCCGCCGCCAACTTCGACGCGGCCTGCCGGTACGGCATCGAGGCAGAGCTCGACTGGCCGCGTCCCGGGCGCTTCGGCGGCGTGGCGCGGATGCCCGCCGTCGATCTCGTACGCAATGAGCTGTTGCCGCTGGCGGCGGCGGGGCTCGATGCGTGGGGAGTGGCGCCCGTGGACCGGGACCATTACCTGGGGATCATCGAGGAGCGCTGCAAGCGGCGGGTGAACGGGGCTTCGTGGCAGGTGGCCACCTACCACCGTGCACTGGAGGGCGGTCTGGACCGGGAGGCGGCGCTGGCCGCGACGACCCGGCGCTACTGCGAGCTCATGCACGCGGGCGAGCCGGTGCACACCTGGCCGGTGGGCGCGCTGCCGGATGCGGTGGTGGCGCCGGGGTGAGGCCCTCGCGCGGGTGAGCCCTGCGGTGGAAGTGAGCCCTGCGGTGGAGGCGAGGCCTGTGGTGGCGGTGAGGCGTGCCGCGGGCCGGGCGGTTCCGGCCCGCAGCAGGGTCAGCCCGCGCTCGCCTGGGCCGCTGCCGTGATGGCCTTGAGGATCACTTCCGGGACCTGGGCCGGGTCGTCGACCTGGTGGCCCGAGCCGCCCGTCGCCTTGGCCACCTGATCCAGCTCGTCGCGGTCGCCGCCGGGGCCGACCGCGACGGCGATCAGGGGCACCGGGCGGTCCGGGTCGGCCAGGCGCTCCAGCTCGGCGATCAGGGCGCTGCGGGTGATCGAGCCAGGGTCCTGGTTCTCGCCGTCGGTGACGATGACCACCGTGTTGAACATGTCGGGCACATGGGTCTTCAGGGCCTGCTTGTACGCGGCGAGGGTCGTGTCGTACAACCCGGTCGCGCCGTTGGGCACCGGCTGCAGCTTGCTGAACTCCCGCGTCAGAAGCTCGCGCTGCGTGGTGCCGCCCTTGCCCGTGTGCTTGCCGAGGCGGTCCGTGGGCACCAGTTCGCGGTAGTCGCGGCTGCCTTCCAGGAGTGTGGAGAACTCCCAGAGGCCGAAGTCGTCCTCGTTGGTGAACTGCGAAAGCGCCGCGGTCAGCGCCGCCTTGGTGACCTCCATACGCGGCAGGCCGCGGCCCGGCACCAGCTCGGCCATCGAGCCGGAGACGTCGACGACGACCGAGACTCGTGCGCTCTGCACCGTGATCGTCCAGACGCCCAGGGTCTCCTGGAGCTGCTTGGTGGTGAGGTCTTCGGCCGACGCGTTCGTCACGGGCTGGGTGCTGCTGCCGCCGGCCGCCTTGACGATGGTGTCCGGCGGCGCGCCGCGGCCGGTGCGGAAACCGTGCGAGGCCAGGATGTCCTCGCCGGCCTCCTCGCCCAGCAGGGTCATGAAGCGCAGCGCGGCCCGGCTCTCGTCGGTGGTCTGCCCCGGCTCGTCGAGCAGTGCGTACGGATAGTCGAGCTCGGGTGCGCCGTCCTTGGGGTAGAACAGCTCCAGCTTGCCCGCGGCGGGCGCAGAGGCATTGTGCTTGAAGGCCGCCTGCTCGGACACGATCAGGGCCTGATTGCGGCGCGGATTGCCCTGCTCCGTACCGGAGTTGTCCCGGGCCAGCGTCTCGAGGGCCTGGGCGTCGCTGTCCGAGGTGCGCTGCGCGAGGATCTTCGCCGTGGCCGCGATCTGGCCCTGGGCCTCCTCGCCGCCCGCCTGCTGCGCCGATGCGCTGATCTTGGCAAGCGCCATCAGGCCGGATGCGCTGCGGGCCGGGTCGGCGGCGCCGAGCCGCAGCTGGTCGCCCTGGGTCGCGGCGCCTGCCAACTCCGCCCAGGAGTACGTCTTCTTCGGCCAGCCCAGCTTCTTGGCGGCGGCGGGGACCATGCCCATCGTGACGGGGGACGAGGCGATATTGCCGGTGGGGGTGAGGAGGCTCTCGTCGCCCTGCAGCTGGACCCGTTCCACCCACATGTCCGAGTCCGGCACCCACACCTCGTACGAGCCGGGCTTGTCCTCCGTACGGAGATAGTCGGCGAACTTGGAGGAGTCGCGCGCCGTGACCCGGACGTCCATGCAGCGGCCGTCGGACCTGACCTCCTTGTCGCGGGCGTACGTGGCGGTCTCGCGCAGGGCAGGGGCCATGTCGGGGGAGGCGATCACATCGATGCGTACGGCGTCGTCCTCGCACTTCCCGGTGAACGGCAGCCAGTCGGCGCCCACCACGTAGGCGGCCGAACCGGCGACACTCAGCACCAGGACCGTGGCGATGACGACCATGCGGCGGCGCGGGCCAGGCCGCTGCGGATCGGCCGCAGTCGCCCGTGATCTGCGGTCCGGCATGTTGTGACGTCCCATGACGCTGGTGCCCCTCTTCGTACGTCCATGGATGTACGACGCGCAGGGGTATGTACGGCCGACACAGGTGCGTGGCGTACCGTCCCCCTGGCTTGTCGCACACGGTCTTCGTACCTGCATTCGAGACCCTAGTGGGGAGAGCATGTGCGCGGGGCGCGATTGGTCAACTAAGGCAGGAGTGCATGTGGAGGCAGGGCTGGTGGCCGATTCCTTTCCCAATGAGCGGTCTTCGCGGAGAATTCTGCGGAACGAGACGCTCCTCGTACTGGCCCTGTCGCTCGGTGCCAGCGGCGTCTCGGCGCTGATCAGCTTTGTCGGTTCGGTCACCAGGCCTGGCGGCCTCAAGGATCAGGCGGCCACGCTCAATGCCTCGGCCGCTCCCGGGCGTCCTTGGCTTGATCTCGCCTGGCAGCTCTTCGGTATCTGCTCGGCGCTCGTGCCGGTCGCGCTCGTGCTGCATCTGCTCGTACGGGAAGGGGCCGGGGCCCGTTCGATCGGGTTCGACCTCAGGCGGCCGGGCTTCGACATGACCCGTGGCGCGGTGATCGCGGCGGGCATCGGCTCGACGGGGATCGCCTTCTATCTGCTCGCCCGGGCGCTCGGCTTCAACCTCACCGTGGTGCCCGAGGCGCTGCCCGACGTGTGGTGGAAGTTCCCCGTCCTGATCCTGTCCGCGGCGCAGAACTCGATCCTCGAGGAAGTGATCGTGGTCGGGTATCTGCTGCGCAGACTCGACCAGTTGGGCTTCTCGCCGATGGGCTCGCTCGCGGCGAGTTCGGTGCTGCGCGGCTCGTACCACCTGTACCAGGGCATCGGCGGGTTCATCGGCAACATGGTGATGGGCGTGGTCTTCGTGCTGCTCTACCGGCGGTGGGGGCGTGTGGGGCCGCTGGTCGTGGCCCATACGCTGCTCGATATCGGGGCGTTCGTGGGGTATGCGCTGCTTGCGGGGAAGGTGAGTTGGCTGCCCACTGCGTGAGGTGCCGGTCGGCTGCCCATCGCGTGAGGCGGTGGGCGGCCTTTTGTGTGTCCAGGATGCAGATCGGCTGTGCGCTCAGGCGTGCAGTTCGGCTGTGCGCTCAGGCGTGCAGTTCGCCGTCGATGACGGTGACCGCGCGGCCCGTGAGCAGGGTGCGCTCGCCCTGGAGCGTGACCTGCACCCTGCCGGAGCGCGGGGAGGCCTGCAGGCCGGTGAGTTCGGTGCGGCCGAGGCGTTCGCACCAGAACGGGGCGAGGGCGGTGTGGGCGCTGCCGGTCACCGGGTCCTCGTCGATACCGACGTTCGGGAAGAAGCAGCGCGAGATGAACTCGTAGCCCCGGGTGGGGTCTTCGGCCGGGGCCGTGGCGATGATGCCGCGCTCCGAGTACTGGGCGAGGGCGGCGATGTCCGGGCTGAGGCCGCGGATCGTCCGCTCGTCGGCGAGCTCGACCAGCAGATCGCCGACGTCCGTGCCCGTGTCGTACGTGGAAATCGCCTTGGCGCCGAGCGCCTCCTCGACGCCCGCGGGAATCTCGACCGCGGTGAGCGGGGCGGTCGGGAAGTCCAGTGTGAGGGTGCCGTCGGGGTGCGCCGTGGCGGTGAGGATGCCGCTCAGGGTGGCGAAGCGGATGGTGCCCTGGGCGCGGCCGGTGCTGTTCAGGACGTGGGCGGTGGCGAGCGTGGCGTGGCCGCACATCCGCACTTCGGAGGCGGGCGTGAACCAGCGCAGCGCCCAGTCCGCCGGGCTGCCCGCGGGCAGCGGGTGCGCGAACGCGGTCTCGGCGTGGTTGACCTCGAGGGCGACGTTCTGCAGCCAGCTGTCGTCCGGGAACGAGCGGAGCAGCAGGACCCCGGCGGGGTTGCCGGCGAAGGGGCGGTCGGTGAAGGCGTCGACGATGTGAATCCGCATGGGGCGAACGTAGAGGCGCGCCTGGAGTGGCGGCCAAGGCCAATTCGGGGTGGGTGGCCTTGGGTTCGGGGTGGGTGGCCTGGAAAAGGGCAGCCAAGCGCGGGGAACGGTCAGTTCAGGAGGGCGGCTGTGAAGGTCCGGCGGTGGTCCGCCAGCCAGGTCTGCAGGCGGTCCCAGCGTTCCCAGCCACCGCGGTCGGCCAGGGCCTGGAGGTAGCCGGGGTCCGCGTCGGCCACGCGGCGGGCGACGAAGGCCCGGCAGACCTCTGTGGCCTGTTCGATGACGGCGGGCAACTCGGCGCGGTCGCCCGCCGGGAGGCCGTAGCCGTCGGCAAGGATGCGCAGCCGTGCGGCCGTATCCAGGCCCTTGGGGTAGAGGGCGGCCGCGGACTCGGGATCGACCATGGGCGCCCAGTAGCGGGCGGTCATGGCGATGTCCCAGAGGGGGCGGCCCGGGGCTGCCAGGTCGAAGTCGATCAGGGCCGCGGCGTGACCGTCGCGGAAGACGACGTTGTCCGGGCACACGTCGTTGTGGCAGACGAGCGGGCCGCCCTGCGGGTCGGCGAGGTCCTGGGGCCACTGAGCGAGGGTGTCGACCGGGATGGCGGCGCTGATGTCGTGCAGCCGCCTCAGGAGCCTGCCCACCGACGTGAGGGCGGAGCTCGTCATCGCCCAGTCAGGGAACGGCGGCAGGGCCACGTCGCCGGGGATGAACGTCAGCTGCTCACGGCCGTCCGCGGTGAGGCCGACGGGAGTCGGTGCCGCGTCGAAGCCGTGCTGCTTCAGTGCAAGGAGGTGGGCATGCAGAGCGCGGGCGTTGCGCGGTGCCGGCCGCTCCACCAGGTCCCCTCGGCGGAATACCGCCCCCGCGTTCATCATGCCGCCGGCCAGGGCCTCGTCTTCAGCTGCCATGGGGATCACGGTATCGATGGATTGATGGCCCGCTGTTTTGTCTGCACACGCTCATCTTGAAGCGGGGGTGGGGGAATGCTGGGAAGTGGGGGTCGGTCCGCGAACCTGGAAGGGGGCCTTCGTGCGCGTGCGGCGGTCTGAACGTGTCGCTGTCATCGGAGCGGGTGTTCTCGGAGCCGGTGTGGGCTGGAACCTCGCGCGGCACGGGGTCGAGGTGGTCTTCGTCGACGCCGGGCGGCCAGGCGAAGGGGTCACCAACTGGTCCTTCTCGTGGGTCAATGCCAGCAACAAGACCGTGCGCAGGTCGTACTTCGACCTGAACGTCGCGGGCATGGCGGCGTACCGGGAACTCGCCGAGACCGTCGGCCCTGCCTCCTGGTGGCATCCCAGCGGTCACCTGCGCTGGGCTGGGGACCCGGTGGCGGAGGCGAAACTCCTGGAGACGGCCGAGCTGCTGGGCAGTTGGGACTACAGGGTCGAGGTGTGCACGGGGGCCGAGGTGCGCCGCCGCCTCGAACCCGCTCTCGCGGTGCCCGGCGGGACCCCCGTCCTGTTCTATCCCGACGAGGCGTGGGTGCACGGACGGCAACTCGTCGGCCGCCTGGTGGACTTGGCGGTCGCCTCCGGGGCGGAGCTCAGGTGCGGCGCTGAGGTCTGCGAGATCGGTACGGGTGCCGACGGGAGTGTCCGGAACGTGACTCTGTCGGATGGGAGCCGGCTCGACGTCGATGCCGTCGTGAACGCGGCGGGGCCAGGTGCTTCCCGGGTCGCCGGGCTCCTTGCCCGGGACCTGCCGATGCGCCGGGAACCCGGCGTCGTCACCCGGCTCGACTGCGCCCGGGTCCCGGTTCGCCGGGCCATGCACGCGCCCCGTGTCGAGATCCGTCCTGACGGGGAGGCGTCCGTGGTGCTGCACAGCCGCGAGATCGACGCGCTCATCGACAAGGGCGAGGAGCCGGCGGAGCTTGGGAGGCTGCTGCATGAAGCGGCGAAGCAGGTCGTTCCGGAACTCGGCGACGCGCTCATCGCGCAGACACAGGTGGCCCACCGGCCCATCCCGGCCGACGGATTCCCGTCGGTGGGTGCGGTGTCCGCTGTGCCGGGCTACTACGAGGCCGTCTCCCACAGCGGCATCACGCTCGGGCCGGTGATCGGCAGGCTGCTCGCTGCGGAGATCGTCACGGGGAAGCGGGACGAGCTGCTCGCGGACTTCCGCACGGAGCGGTTCGCTCACTGACAGAGCGGCGCTTCGGGGAAGCCCAGCTCGTCCAGCAGCTCGTCGAACAGCTCCTCCACGAAGGTGCCCTGGGCGCGCAGCAGTTGCTCGATCCGCGACTGCTGCGGCGTGGCATGGAGACCGGCTGCCGACGCCCACCGGAGAGCGCCTTCGGCGTCCGCCGGCACGTCCGCATCGAGTTCCGCGCGCTGGTGCCGGATGGCCTCCTCGAACTCCGGGGTGGCCATCCACAGGCTCATGTCGTCCACGTCCTCGGGTTCCCCGACGAGGAGCGCAGCAGCGTTGTCCAGGTGCAGCCATGCCTGCCAGCGGCGGCCGGTGGGGTCAAGGCCGGTCATGAGGGCGACGTCGCTGTCGGAGACGTCGGCTGCGCAGGCGGGCGCTCCGGTCCAGGCGACCAAGGCGGACAGGTGCTCGTCCGCCCAGATGCCCTGCTTCAGCTGCAGGGTCTGCCAGCCGCCCGGTCGCGGCGCCCACTCGTGCACGTCGCCTTGCTGCGCTGGACCGGCGCTGCCGAACAGGGGTGCTTCCAGCAGCGGGCGCTCGCTGCGCGCAAAGACCACGTGGCCGGAAAAGCCCATGGAACCTCCTCGTCGAATCCCCGCGCACCCTACGAGCGGCCACTGACACCAGGTCATCGGCGCAGGTGGGCGGCCTGGAAGGCGGCGCCCAGTCGGAAGGGCTTGCCATGCGAGCGTTAGCGATATATCGTTGAGGCATCGCGATGGTTCATGAAAGATCGCGAGCGCTCCCGACAGCGCATCCCGAGTGACGGCATACGGCGCCTATTCGAGGAGCGGATCCCACGCTGAACGACACACCTGAGAGAAGTGATTGATATGCGACCCCATGTACATGGACACGAGCACGGACATGAGCACGAGCACGGCCGCCGGCACCACGGCGGCTTCGGCCGACGCGGGCCCGGCCCCGGTTTCGGCGGGCCTGGCGGCCCGCGCGGAGGCGGCGGTTTCGACGGGCCCCGGGGCGGCGAGGGCCGGCGTGCCTTCGGGCCCTTCGGTCCCGGCGGGTTCGACCCCCGCGGATTCGGCGGACCCGGCCCCTGGGGCGGGCGCGGACGCGGCGGTGGCCGCGGACGGGCGCGGCGCGGTGATGTGCGCGCCTCGATCCTGGCCCTTCTGAAGGACCGGCCGATGCACGGCTACGAGATGATCCAGGAGATCGCCGAGCGCAGCGGCGGGGCGTGGAAGCCCAGCCCGGGGTCGGTGTACCCGACCCTGCAGCTGCTCGAGGACGAGGGCCTGATCGTCAGCGCGACCGAGGGCGGCAAGAAGCTGTTCTCGCTCACCGATGCCGGCCGTACGGCCGCGGACGAGGGCCCGGATGCCCCCTGGGAGGATGCCGGCCGCGGCGTCGACTGGGACACGGTCAATGAGATCCGGCAGGCCGGATTCGGGCTGATGGAGGCCTTCGGGCAGGTCTGGAAGACCGGCTCGGCCGAGCAGCGCGAGAAGGCGCTTGCGGTGGTCAACGAGGCCCGGAAGAAGCTGTATCTGATCCTCGCCGACGAGGACTGAGGGCTCAGCCCTCAGCCCTCAGGGCCGAGGGCTCAGGACTGAGCACGGCATGAACGGCAGGTGCCCCACGTGGAGTCACGTGGGGCACCTGCCGTTTGTACGTGGTCCGGGCGGTGCGGCTCAGACGATGAGCCCGCTCAGCTTGCGCAGCGACTCGTTGAGCGCGGCCGTCGCCGAGTCCTTGAGCTTGCCGGCCATCAGCGTCACCGCGGCACCGGTGAACTCGCCGTCGATGCGCATCACCGTCGCCTCGCCGTCGGGCGTCAGGGTGTAGGCCTGCTTGAGGTTGACGCCCATCGGGCCCTTGCCGCGGATGGTGAACGAGCGGCCGTCTTCGAGGGACTCCACGGTCCACACCGCATCGGCGGGGAAGCCCATGAGCTTCATGCTCTCCTCGAACGTGTCGCCCTGCTTGAGCGACTCGGGCGCCCCCTTGGGGAACCCCGTGTGCGTCACGCTCCACTCGCCGAACACGGAGAAGTCCGTGAGCTTCTCCCAGACCTTCTCGGCGGGAGCGTCGATGCGTGCTTCCGCGCTGACTTCGGCCATGCGACCACCCCTTCTCGTATGGCGCTGCGGCGGTAGCGCAGCGGCGGTGTCGCGGAACGTAGCCTCGCAGTCGGGAAGTTACAAGACTGACGGCTCGTCAGAAATTGTGGAGCCCGGGCCCGGAAACCACAACAGGCCTGCGGGGAAAGGCTTCGGCGAGCCGCTGGCGCAGGGCTTCAGCGGCCGATTCTGCGGATCACCGCGGCGTCGAAGAGGTCGAAGGCGCGCGGGTGTGGGCCCTCGTCGTGGCAGTGCCACGCCTCCCAGAACAGATCGGCCGGCAGGGCGTCCTCGGGCGCGTAGACCCGGTACACGTACTGCTTGCCGTCCACGGCGGGCAGCGCCACCAGCCAGCAGCCGTACTCCTCGGCGGGGGCGTCGCGCAGCCGGGCGGGCCGGACGGCTCGGGGCATGGCGACTCCTCTCCGCGGGCGTGCGGGCGTACGGGCGGCGAACCTGGCCGGGGTGCTCTGGTGGTGCTCGGGTGCCCAGGGGGACGAGCACCACGCGGCCGGTGGTTGCGCAGGGGGAGTGCGGTGGGATGTCGCACGCCCCCTGGCGCAGGGGAGGGCGATCTCATCCGTAAGGAGGAGAACCCGTACACGCATCCCCAACTTGTGTCGGAGGACAAGATGCTTCCCGGCGGGGATGCCCCGGCGCCTGCCGGGCTGATGGGGTGGAGGGTGTGCACAGCCCCACCTGGCCGGCCGCGGATCGAGGAATCCCGCACCCGCGTCTGCCCCGTACCGAACCCGACGGCGAGCTCGATGCCGAGCTGCAGTCGGTGATCGCGGGCGCCCGCAGGAGGGCCGTGCGCGGTGGCGACGGCCAGTTGGACACGGCCCATCTGCTGCACTCCCTGCTCGAATCCGACCCCGCCGTACGCGCCGCCTTCGGTGACGGCGCGCGCGTGGCCCGGCTGCTCGGCCTCCTCGTGCAGCGCTCCATCGGCTACGGGCTGCGCTGGCAGGGCACCGTGGAGGATTCGGGCGCCGTTCCGGTCGTACCGGAACAGGCTGTACGGGAACCAGTCGTGCCGGAACGGGCCGTACGGGAACGGATTGTGCGGGACCCGGCCGGCTGGTCGCCCTCGGCGCTCAGCGCCATGGAGCTCGCGCAGGCACGTGCCCTGGCGGGTGGCCGGGAGTCCGCGGACGGGCTCGATGTGCTCGCGGCCCTCGCCTCGGACGCCGAGTCCCGGGCCGTGGAGATCCTGCGCCGCTCCGGTGTGGATCCGCGGGCCCTGGTGGAGCGGATCGATGTCGATACGGGATTCGGCGAGCCGCTGACGGGCTGACGGTGACACGTGCCGGCGTACTGACGGGCTGACGTGCCGCTGGGCTGACGCCTGGTTGCCGACGGCCTGCGGAGTGCGGCATGCACGGCGCCGTCTCGCGCATCGAGATGTCAGGGGTATCGGTGGTGACGCTCATGACGACGCCTGTCATCATGGCCGCGTGCTTACGTCCAAGGGGATTCAAGGGGACCGGGGCCGCAGCGTCGGACTGACGCTCGCTCTGGTGTCGGCGCTGGCTTTCGGCGGCTCCGGCGTGGCGGCGAAGCCGCTCATCACGGCGGGGCTCGACCCGCTGCATGTGGTCTGGCTGCGGGTGGCGGGTGCCGCGCTCGTGCTGCTTCCGGTGGCCTGGCGCCACCGCGAACTGCTGCTTCGCAGGCCCGCGTTGCTGGCCGGCTTCGGTCTGTTCGCCGTGGCGGGCGTCCAGGCCTGCTACTTCGCGGCGATCTCCCGTATCCCGGTGGGTGTGGCCCTGCTCATCGAGTATCTGGGCCCTGCGCTCGTGCTCGTCTGGATCCGGTTCGTCCAGCGCCGGCATGTCACGCGCGCCGCGGCCGTCGGCGTGGTGCTCGCGGTCGGCGGCCTCGCCTGTGTGGTCGAGGTGTGGACCGGGCTCAGCTTCGACCCGATCGGTGTGCTGCTCGGGCTCGGCGCCGCGGTCTGCCAGGCCGGGTACTTCATCCTCGGCGACCACGGCAGCGACTCGGGCGAACAGGCGCCGGATCCGCTCGGCGTCATCGCGTTCGGCATGCTGATCGGCGCCATGATCCTCACGGTGATCGCCCGCCCTTGGCAGATGGACTGGTCGGTGCTCGCGGGCACCGCGGAGATGGACGGGACGACCGTGCCCGGCTGGCTGCTGCTCGGCTGGGTGGTGCTGATCGCCACGGTGCTCGCGTACGGCACGGGTCTGCTCTCCGTGCGCAGGCTCTCGCCGCAGGTGGCCGGTGTCGTCGCCTATCTCGAGGCCGTCGTCGCGACCGTGCTCGCCTGGATCATGCTCGGTGAGCATCTGTCCGCGCCGCAGATCATCGGTGGTGCGGTGGTCCTCACCGGTGCCTTCATCGCCCAGTCCGCGACGCCGGTCAAGGCGCCGCCGACGCCCGTCGCCGGCGGTGTTCCACAAGGCGATACGGCATTGTCGCCGAGCCGGGCCGACGCGTAGGGTGGCGATCATGCACGCACGAGCGCTCGTCCTTCCGCCTCCTGCCGCCTAGCGCGGGCGGCCGGAGCGACCAACCACCGCATCCGCTCGGGGAGTTCCCGAGTGGCTGACGGCTGCCCGCAGACGACAGTCCCTTTTGTCTGTCCTGTGCGGAGAGTCTCGTGTCGAATGCTGTTTCCACCCAGGGTGCCGTTGTCGCCCCTGGTTCTCCCGCCCTGTCCGTCGGACGCGGCCTGCTCTATCTGATCGTCGCCGGTGTCGCCTGGGGGACCGCGGGCGCTGCCGCGCTCCTGGTGTTCCAGTCCAGTGAACTGCGGCCCATCGCCCTGTCGTTCTGGCGCTGCGCCGGTGGTCTCGTGCTGCTGCTCGTGGCCGGACTGCTGCGGCGCCGCGACGGCCGGGTGCGGACGAAGGCGCGGCCCGGGCGCATGATCGCGCTCGGCGTCGCTCTCGCGATCTTCCAGACCGCGTACTTCGCCGCCGTATCGGCCACAGGCCTGGCCGTCGGCACGGTCGTCACGCTCGGCGCGGGCCCCGTCCTTATCGCGGCCGGCGCCCGGGTGCTGCTCGGTGAACGCCTCGGTGCCGGCGGCGTCCTGGCCGTGGCGGGCGCGCTGGCCGGCCTGGTCGTGCTCGTCCTCGGCGAGGGCGACGGAGGTCCCGGCGAGGTCCGGCCGGCCGGTGTGCTGCTCGCGGTGCTGTCCGCTGCCGGGTACGCGGTGATGACGCTGCTCACCCGCTGGTGGGGCAGGGACGGTTCGGGCGCGGACACCCACGCGACGACGGTGTGGACCTTCGGGGTCGCCGCACTGTGCCTGCTGCCGTTCGCCGCCGTCGAAGGGCTGCTGCCGCGGACCGATCAACTCGGCCAGGTCCTGGGCCTGATGCTGTACGTGGCGGCCGTGCCGACCGCGCTGGCGTACGCGCTGTACTTCGCGGGGGCGGCGGCGGTCCGCTCGGCCACCGTGTCCGTGATCATGCTGCTCGAACCGGTGAGCGCGGCGATCCTCGCGGTGCTCGCGTTCGGCGAGCATCTGACGGTGGCGACGGTGGCGGGCACCCTGCTGATGCTGTCCGCGCTGGCGGGGCTCGCTGTGGCGGAGACGCGGAGTGCCGGGCGTACGTGACGGGTGGGTGCTGGCTGCGCTTCACGCATCGGCCGTGCGTGAAGCGTACGCGCCGGTTGTGCGTGAAGCGTACGCGCCGGTTGTGCCTGATGCCGTCGCCGTGTCCGACGCATAAGTGACCCAAGGGCCGCCCTCGCGCAGAGGGCGGCCCTTGGGTTCATACGGCGTTCCGGCTCACAAGGCGCGCAGGTACTCCGGGAGTTCGACGCCCGGGGCGAGATCGTCGTTGGGGATCGGGGCACCGTACGTACGGGCCACCGGCACGACTCCCGCCCAGTGGGGGAGGTCCATGTCCGCGGGTTCGTCGTTGGCGCCGCCGGTGCGGATCTTGGCCGAGACCTCGGCGAGGTCGATGGCGAGCACCGCGGTGGCGGCGAGTTCCTTGGTGTCGGCCGGGCGGGAGTCCGCGGAGCGGCCGGCCACGACGGCGTCGACCAGCGCGTCGAGCGCGAGCCGCTTCTCGTCGGGGTCGGTGACCTGGTGGGCGGTGCCGTGCACCACGACCGAGCGGTAGTTGATCGAGTGGTGGAAGGCCGAGCGGGCGAGCACCAGACCGTCGACATGGGTCACCGTCAGGCAGACGGCCAGTCCCGGGTCGGGCTTGCCGGCCATCCTCAGCGGCCGCGAACCCGTGGAGCCGTGCACATAGAGCCGCTCGCCGACACGCGCGTACAGCGTCGGCAGCACCACGGGGGCGCCGTCGCGGACGAAGCCCATGTGGCAGAGGTAGGTCTCGTCGAGTATCGAGTGCACCAATTCCCGGTCGTAGTGCGCGCGGTCCTTGGATCGGGTGGGGACCGTGCGCTCCGTCGGTGCATACGAGCCCTGGGTGGTGGTCGGCTCCGTGGTGTCCGGCGCAACACTCATTGCGATCTCCATTGTACTAGTGCATAATCTTGTTTGTGCTAGGAGGATATCGGATCAAAGGGCGGCGCGCAGCAGAGATTGCTGCCAGCGTCGAGGGTGCGGTGGGCCGGGGAGACCTGGAGCCCGGTCAAGTGCTGCCGCCCATGCGGGAGTTGGCGCAGGAGCTCGGGGTCAATCCGAATACGGTGGCGGCCGCGTACCGGACCCTGCGCGAGCGCGGGGTCATCGAGACGGCGGGCCGGCGCGGCAGCCGGGTGCGTTCGCGTCCGGCAAGCACGGCGCGGGACGCGATCCGGGTCGAAGCGCCCGAAGGCGTACGGGATCTCTCGCTCGGCAATCCCGACAGGGCGCTGCTGCCCGCCCTCGCCGGAGCGTTCGCCGCCGCGGCCGCACGCGCCGACCGGGAGCCGGTCATGTACGCGGACGCCGCCCTGGAGCCGGATCTGGAGGTGCTCAGCCGGGCCGCGTTCGACGCCGACGGCATTCCGGACGGGCCCGTCGCGGTCACCTCGGGCTCGCTCGACGCCATCGAGCGGATCCTGGCCGCGCATCTGCGGCCGGGGGACGCGGTCGCCGTGGAGGACCCCGGCTGGGGTGCGCTGCTCGATCTGATCCCGGCGCTCGGGCTGCGTACCGTCCCTGTGGCCGTGGACGACGAGGGGCCCGAACCGGATGCGGTCGAGCGTGCGTTGGGCGAAGGCGTCCGTGCCCTGATCGTCACGGACCGGGCGCAGAATCCCACGGGCGCCGCGATCAGTGCCTCGCGCGCGCGGGCGCTGCGGGCCGTCCTGCGGAAGCATCCGGCGGTCCTGCTGATCGAGGACGACCACGGGCACGGCATCGTCGACCTGCCGCTGCACCCCCTGGCCACGGGCAAGGGCAGCTGGGCGCTCGTGCGCTCGGTCGCCAAGGCGTACGGGCCCGATCTGCGGCTCGCCGTCATGACCGGTGACGCGGTGACCGTGGACCGGGTGCTCGGCAGGCAGCGGCTCGGTCCCGGCTGGGTGAGCCGGATCGTGCAGCGTGCGGTCGTCGAACTGTGGACGTCGGGTGCGGTGGTGCCCTCGGAGGTCGCCGCCGACTATGCGCGGCGGCGCGACGCGCTGATCGGTGCCCTGGGGCGGCGGGGCATCGAGGCGACGGGGCGCAGCGGGCTGAACGTGTGGGTGCCGGTCCCGGACGAAACCGGCGCGGTGGCACGGCTGTTGCACGCCGGATGGGCCGTGGCACCCGGGGCGAGGTTCCGGATCGAGGCGCCTCCGGGGGTACGGATCACGGTGGCGGCGCTGGACGAGGCGGACATCGCACCGCTCGCCGATGCCGTCGCGTATGCCGTGCAGGGCAGGCGGGGGAGCACGGGTCGGACCTTGGCGACGTAGGGCCTACTGCGCCCTCGCGCGCCAGGGTCCGGCCCGCTGGCCGGATTCAGGTCTGCTGTCTCCGGTCCGGCCTCAAGTCCTGCTGCCCCCAACCGGGCGGCAGCAGGTTCCATGAGTCGTGGTCCAGCCATTCGTCGAATGTCACCGGGCGGGCGCCGGAGCCGTGCTCCAGGGACAGCGGGAGGATCCGATCGCAGGTGGCCCGGCCGTCCCACCACATGGTGCCGGCGAGTGGGCCGGTGAGCGCGAGGAGTGTGGAGAAGCCGCAGCCGTGCTCCTGCGCGATCACGGCCCCGGCCGTCTTGCGGTCCTGCAGCTCGCCGTACTCGTCGTCCCAGGCTTTCCAGGCCCGGTCGTACGCGGACTCGTCGGCGTAGTCCTCCATGCGGGGCTCGCGCAGGCCGAGTTCGTCTTCGGCGGCCGCGTAATCGTCCGGGTGCGGGAAGGGGAGGTGCAGCAGATCGCGGCGCCCGTACTCGTTGTCGCCCGCCCACCACCAGCCGTCGTCCGTCCTGCGGAGCTCGCAGACCGTGCCGCCCGCGCTCACCGTCAGGAGGTGGCGGCGGTACGCGGCCGGGAAGCGGACGCCGAGTTCGGCTTCCGCCGCGGCGACCTCCGCCTTGCTCAGCGGAGATGGACCAGCGGGCGGATGCCCGGCGCTCCGGCTGCGCCACAAGCCCCTCATCGCGCCGCCGCCTTCGCCCGCGACTGGGTCAGTGCCGCGCCCACGAGGACGATCACCGCGCCCACGGGTGTCGACCACGACAGGGACTCGCCGAGGAGAGTCACGCCCGCCGCCGTGGCGATCACCGGGATGAAGTACGTGACCATCTGGGCGGTCGTGGGGCCGATCTCCGCGACAAGTTCGTACTGGACCAGCACCGCGAGCCCCGTCCCCAGCGCGCCGAGCGCGAGGACGGCGAGCAGCGGAAGCAGCGGCCAGCTCTTCGGCAGGGTGGTGAACAGCGGGGTGACGAAGGCCAGTTGAGCCGTGGCGAGGAGCAGCTGGGCGCCCGTGAGCGACAGGTGGGACTCGCTGCGGCCCGCCAGCGTCCGGCGCACGTAGATCCAGCCGATGGGGTAGCTGAGCGAGGCGCCGAGCGCCATCGCGGTTCCCGCAGCGTCGATGCCGTGGAAGCCCTGCCATGCGCCCAGGACCGTCAGGACGCCGATGAAACCGAGGCCGAGACCTGCCACGCGCCGCCGCGTCGGCCGGTCCTCCGAGAGCGCCACCATCGACAGGGCCATGCCCCACAGCGGCGAGGTCGCATTGCAGATGCCGGCGAGCGTGGACGGGATCGTCAGCTCCGAGTAGGCGAAGAGCGAGAACGGCAGGGCGTTGAGGAAGAACGCCGCCACCGCCAGATGTCCCCACGTGCGCCACCCGCGCGGCAGACCCTGGCGCCGTACCAGCATCGCGGCGGCGAGCACCAAGGTGCCGAACAGGAGCCGCCCGAAGGTCACTTGGAAGGGTGCGTAGCCCTGTGTGCCCACCTTGATGAGCAGAAAGCTGAAACCCCAGATCAAGGAGAGTCCCGCGAAGCGGAGCCGCCAGTCGAGCGTGCGGCGAGGGGCGGGCGCGGGCGCGGGGCCGGCAGCGCGGGCGCGAGGGACGGAGACGGTGGCCATGACCTTTACGATGCTCTGCTGGATCTCGTAGCACAAGCGAGATTTCTTACGGTGGACGTCTTAGTATTGCTTATATGTTGATGAGGCGGAACTGGGAGCGGACATGTTGAACCTCGAGCGCCTGCGCACCCTGGATGCCCTCGCCCGGCACGGCTCGGTGAGCGGTGCAGCAGCCGGACTGCACGTCACGACCTCCGCCGTATCGCAGCAGCTGACCAAGCTGGAGCGCGAGATCGGGCAGCAGCTCGTGGCGAAGAACGGGCGCGGTGTGCGGCTCACGGACGCCGGAGTGCTGCTCGCCGAGCACGCGGCGCGGATCATCTCGCAGGTCGAGTACGCGCAGTCGGATCTGGAGGCGCATCGCGGCCAGGTGGTCGGCGAGCTGCGCATCGGGGCCTTCCCGACCGCCGCCCGCGGTCTGTTCCCGCTCGCCTTCCGTGCCCTGCGCGAGGCGCACCCCGGCCTGCTCGTGCGCTCGCAGGAGCTCGAACCGGCCGACGGCGTACGTGCGGTGGTACGCGGTGACCTCGATGTGGCCGTCGTCCTCGACTGGTACAACAAGCCGCTGCCCATGCCCGAGGGCCTCGCCAAGGCCTCGCTGCTCGACGACCGGGCCGATGTGGTGCTGCCCGCGGGGCATCGCTTCGCCGGCCGCCGCGAACTCGATCTCGAAGAGCTCGCCGAGGAGGAGTGGATCTGCTGGCCGGAGGGTGCGTTCTGCCAGGACTGGCTGGTGTACACCCTGCGCTCCAAGGGCGTGGAGCCGAGGATCGGGCACCAGGCGGAGGAGCATGCGACACAACTGGCCCTGGTCGAGGCGGGGTTGGGGGTCTGTGTCACGCCGCGCCTGGGGCGGGGACTCGTGCCGGACGGCGTGCGCGTGGTGCCCCTGCGGCAGAAGATCGCCCGCCATGTGTACGCGGTGTGGCGCACGGACGCCGACCGCCGGCCCTCGATCAGGGCGGCGGTCGACGCGTTGCGTGAGGCGGGGGTGACGGCTGAGGCCTGATGCATCAGGCGGGGGTGACGGCTGAGGTGTGACGCCTCGGGTGGCCGGTCAGCGCAGCTCCGTCAGCTTGCGGAAGTCCCATGAGGCGATCGTGTCCGGCGTCAGCCGTACCCAGGCGTGCCGGCCGTCGTGCGGCATCTGGTCCATGCCGAAGTTCTTGCGGGCGAACTGCTTCTCGATCTCGTCGAGTTCGGGGCACGGCTCCCCGACCCGCGGGGACTCGCCGACGAACTCCACCGATCCGGCCAGCTCCACGCCGCGCAGCTCGCCGTAGTCCTCGCCGGCGTCCACCACGACCGCGATGCGCCGGTCCGCGCGCAGATCGGACCAGCGCTTGCTGCGGGTGATCGAGTACAGCCACAGCGCGCTGCCGTCCCAGGCGAACCACAGGGTGCTCGCATGCGGTGTGCCGTCCGCGGAGACGGTGGCCACCCGGCAGGTGCGCTGCTCGGCGAGGAAGGCGTCGAGTTCCTCGCGCGTCATCATGATGCGCCGGCCCCTGCGTTGTGTGACGGTCATCCGTGTTTCCCCTCCGGGAGAGCGGCTCCAAGGTCCTCGCGGCCCTTGCTGGCTGTGCACAGAGGCGTTCCTGACCCTGCGTCAGAAAATCATGGGGTCTCTTCCGCCGGTACGCAATGGGGGTTACCCTCGCGCCGACTTCACCCGGTCCGTGGGCCGTGTGCCGGCCGACGCTGCGTCAGGAGGGCCAGATGCCCAGGGAAACGCTCGCCGAGCTGCTCGATCCGGCCACCACCGTACTGCTCACCAGTGAGTGCCAGCAGGGCGTCGTGGGCGAGGAGAGCGCCCTGCCCGAACTGGCCGAGGAGGCCCGTGCATCGGGCGCGCTCACCAATGTGGCGCGCCTGGTGTCCGCCGCGCACTATGCCTCGGTCCAGGTCATGCATGCCGTGGCCGAGCGCCGTCCGGACGGGCGCGGCGCCAGCCGCAACGCCCGGCTCTTCCATGCCGTTTCGCGGCTGCCCGTCCTGCAGATATCGGGTACCAAAGCGGTTCGGATCGCGCCGCCGATCGAGGTCGCCGAGGAGGACCTGGTGGTCCGCCGGCTGCACGGACTCTCGCCGATGGCCGGCACCGACGTGGACGCGCTGCTGCGCAACCTGGGCTGCCGGACGCTGATCGTCACGGGGGTGTCGGCGAACGTGGCGATCCCCAACACCGTGTTCGACGCGGTGAATCTGGGCTACCGCGTGGTGGTTCCTGCGGACGCCATCGCGGGTGTGCCCGCGGACTACACCCCCCTGATGATCCGCAACACCCTCGCGCTGATCTCGTCGGTCACCACGACCGACGAGATCCTCGCCGTATGGAAGGGGTGAGGGGGCGGGCTCACCCCGGCTCGAAGATGCCGGTCACCGGCTGCAGAGCGCGGTTCAGCCCAGTTTGATCGTGTCGCCGTCCACCGTGATCTGCGCGGCAGGCAGCGGCTTGGGGGCGGGGCCGCCCTTGACGCTGCCGTCCTCGATGCTGAACTTCGAGTTGTGGCACGGGCAGTTGATGGTCCCGTCCGCGACATCCTTCACCGCGCAGCCGGCGTGGGTGCACTTCGAGGAGTACGCCTTGAACTGGCCCGCCGTCGGCTGGACGACGACCACGCCCTTGTCCTTGAAGACCGTGCCGCCGCCCTCCGGGATGTCCGCGGTCTTGGCCAGCTCCTCGCCACCGCCCGCGCCGCCTTCCGTGGGCTGGTCCGACGCCTGGCCGGCGGGCTCCTGGGGATCGCCGGAGTCCCCGCCGCCGTCGGACCCTCCGCAGGCCGTGAGGGCGACGGCAAGGCCCACGACGCCCACCGCGGAGACGACGGCGCGCCGTGACGGACACCCGCACCACTGCGTCCCCGCTTCCGGCTCGGCCTCCGTCGACTCGACGAGGTGCTGGGGCTGCTGCGTAACGGTCATTCGGTTGACTCCCCTTGGCGGTCCTGCGCCGGCCGGCGGCGCATGGGCCGGAGCTCGGCCCGTATCGGCATCCTGTCCTCTGGTACGGGCTCGCAGGGGGAGTTGTTCAAAGCGCACCGAAATCTTCGCCCGGCCGGGTGCGCAGGGCTGCCGTCCCCCGGGGAGTCAGCCCGAGGGCTCGTCGGGGACGGGGTGCTCGGGGTGCGCGCCCCCTTGGCGGGGTGCCCCGCGCCGCCCCGTGCCCGACTCGTCGAGGTCGGGCACGTCGTCGGCGTCCTGCTCCCCGGAGCTGCCGTCCGGGGTGGCGGCGCCGGGTTCGCCGAGGTCCCACGGGTCGTCCTCGCGTGCCTGCTGGTCGGGCAGATCACGCGGCACGGCAGCCGTCTGCTCACCGGGTCCCTGCGGCAACTCGCCGCCGGGGACAGAGCGTTCGCGGGAGGCGGCGGTGCCCGAGCCCTCGTCGCCTGTGGTCCTGGCGGACTCTGCGGTGTTCGGGGATGCAGCGGAGTCTCGGGATTGTGCGGTGTTCGGGGACGTAGCGGAGTCTCCGGACTGTGCGGTGTTCGGGGACCCCGCGGTCCCGGGGGACCCTGCGGTCCCGAGGGATCCCGGGGTCCCGAGGGGTTCGTCCGGTCCGTCCGCGTCAGTCTCCTCCCGTACGGCCAGAGGGCTGCGGTCCAGGCGGTGGAGCAGGTCGGCCGTGTCCCGGTACACGGCCGCCGCGCCCGCCTCCTCGAGGTCGGCGCGCGGGATGCCGCCCGAGAGCACGGCCACGCACGGGAGGCCCGCACGCTCCGCGGCCCGGACGTCCCACACCGAGTCGCCGACGAACACGGCGTTCTCCGCCGGGACCCCGGCCAGTTCGAGCGCCTGCTCCACCGGATCGGGGGCGGGCTTGCCCTGCTCCACGTCGTCGGCCGAAGCGGTGCCCGCGATCACCTCGTCCGCGTCGATCGCGCGCCGCAGAGCGTGCAGCTCCGCGCCCGAGGCCGAGGTGACCAGGACGATCACCCAGCCGCGGCGGGCGAGGGTCCGAAGGAGCCTGGCCGCCCCGTCGAAGGCGTGCAAGCGCTCGAAGTGCGCGGCGTAGAGCGCCTTGTGTGCCGCCGAAAGCCGAGTCTTCGTGGCGTCGTCGGGTTCCTTGCCGGTGAGGTGCTCGATCAGGTCGCCCGAGGAGAGGCCGATCGCCCGGTGGACGGCCGTCATCGGGATGTGGTGGCCCGACTGGCGCAGCGCCTCCGCCCACGCCGTCGTATGGAGGTAGGTGGTGTCGACGAGGGTGCCGTCCACGTCGAAGAGTGCGGCTCGCGCCATGGTGTTCTCCTTGCTGCTCCGCGCGGGCGCTGCGCGGGTGCGGTGAGTGTCAGCGGTCTGCGGGGCGTCAGCGGTTCCCGCGGTGTCAGCGGTTCGCGGGGCGTCAGCAGTCCCCGTGGTGTCAGCGGTCCGCGGGGCGTCAGCAGCCCCCGCGGTGTCAGCAGTCCGCGGGCGGGCGGCGCCAGTGCCGGTGGGCCGCGATCGCCTCGGTGAAGGCGCGTTGGAACTCGGGGCTCGCGGCGGCGGGGGTGGTCTCGGTGACCACGCCGTGGTCGCTGACCACGTTCCCGGCGCCGTGGGCGATGCGCAGGCCGTCCGCGCGCAGACAGGACAGGATGCCGACGCCGGAGCCGATCGCCCCGATCGGCTTGCCGTGCCGGTAGGCGTCGCGCACGAACCGTATGACGTCCGGATCCCGCAGCTCGTCGGCGGTGGCCTGGGGGCTGCCCGGCACGAGGACCGCGTCGTAGAGCACCGAGGCGACCGTAGGCAGCGCGCGGTCGACCGTGTAGTACGAGCCGTCGCTGCCTTCGACCGTGCCGTCCGCCGGTGCGAGCGCCTCGACCACGGCGCCCTCGGCGGCCAGCGCCTCACGGACGGATACGACCTGTGCCGCGTCGACCCCGTCCGCGACGAGCACGGCCACCTGCCGTGTGGCCAGTGAGGGCTCACCCCTCAGGCTCTCCAGGCTCAGGGCGGGGGAGGCCTGCTTGTACGCGCCCGCGTCGAGTTCGGCGGGTGCGGGCACGCCGATGCCGCGGGCCACCTGGAGCGCCAACTCGTGGTCCACATGGTTGAGTTCGCCGACCGTGCGCTCCCGTACGGCCATGGCGCCGACCTTGCCGAGCTCGAAGCGGAACGCGGCGACGATGTGCTCCTTCTCCCAGCCCGCCATGCTGTTCCAGAACAGCGCCGCCTGGCTGTAGTGGTCCTTGAAGCTCGCGCTGCGGGCCCGGATCTTCGCCCCGTCCACCCGCTCGGCGTGATGCCGGTACGCGGCCGGATCGCCGCCCGCGACGGCGGGGCAGCCGCCGCCGAGGGAGTTGGGCGAGTAGTTCGTGCCCGCGTGGATCTCGTCCTGGTGGAAACCGTCGCGCTGGTTCGTGCGCACCGGTGCGAGCGGCCGGTTCACCGGAATCTGAGCGAAGTTGGGCCCGCCGAGGCGGAGCAGCTGCGTGTCCAGATACGAGAAGTTGCGGGCCTGGAGCAGCGGGTCGTTGGTGAAGTCGATGCCCGGCACGACATTGCCGGTGTGGAAGGCGACCTGTTCCGTCTCCGCGAAGAAGTTGTCAGGGTTGCGGTCGAGGACCATCCGACCGATCGGGCGAACCGGAACCTGCTCCTCGGGGATGATCTTCGTGGGGTCGAGCAGATCGAAGTCGAAGTTGAACTCGTCTTCCTCCGGCACCAGTTGGACGCCCAGCTCGTACTCCGGGTACGCGCCGGATTCGATGGCGTTCCACAGGTCGCGCCGGTTGAAGTCCGGGTCGCGGCCCTGGCATTCCTGCGCTTCGTCCCACACCAGCGAGTGCACACCGAGCTTGGGCTTCCAGTGGAACTTCACGAACGTGCCGTGCCCGTCCGCGGCCACGAAGCGGAAGGTGTGCACCCCGAAGCCCTGCATCGTGCGGTAGCTGCGCGGGATCGCCCGGTCGGACATCAGCCACATGATCGCGTGCAGCGTCTCGGGCTGCAGCGAGACGAAGTCCCACAGGGTGTCGTGGGCCGAGGCGCCGGTCGGGATGTCGTTGCGGGGTTCCGGCTTCACCGCGTGCACGAAGTCCGGGAACTTGATGCCGTCCTGGATGAAGAACACGGGGAAGTTGTTGCCCACGAGGTCGTAATTGCCCTCGCTCGTATAGAACTTGGTCGCGAAGCCGCGCACGTCGCGCACAGTGTCGGCCGATCCGCGCGGACCCTGCACGGTCGAGAAGCGTACGAACACGGGCGTGCGGAAGCCGGGATCCTGGAGGAAGGCGGCGCGGGTGAACGCGGCGCAGGACTCGTACGGTTCGAAGTAGCCGTAGGCGCCCGCGCCCCGTGCGTGCACGACGCGTTCGGGGATGCGCTCATGGTCGAAGCGGGTGAGTTTCTCGCGGAAGTGGAAGTCCTCCAGGAGCGTCGGTCCGCGCTCGCCCACGGCCAGGGAGTCGTCGGTGTGGTCCACGCGTACGCCCTGGTCGGTCGTGAGCGGTCCGGACGCGGGGTCCTGGGCGCGGAACTGCTCGCGCTGGCGGTGCTTGGCGTCCTTGCGGTCGTGGCCGTGGATGTCGTCCGTCATGGCGGGTCCTCGGGTTGGCGTGCGGTCCTGCGGTCCTGCGGTCGTGCGGTCGTCGTGCGGGTCAGGAGTCGTCCTGGGCCTCTTCCTGTGCCTTGCGGTTCGGGGTGAGGGTGTCGCCGGCCTCGCCCTCGCGTCCCCACTTGCGCCGCCGTCCGCCCGTCTCGGCCTCTTCGAGCTCGGTCAGGGCCTGGTCGACGGCGGAGTCGCCGCGGGGGACGTCGGGGCGGCGATGCGCCGCGGCCTCGGATGCGGGTGCCCGCTTCTTGTCGTTCTTGTTCTTCCTGTCGTCGTGGGTCATCCGCGGCGGGTACCCAGGCGTGTGGCGCCGACTCGTCGGCCGGCTCCCTGCCGGCTCCACGACAGCCGGGCGAAAAACTGTTATCGAACGTCCGGCCACTCCGTCTCCTGTTCGCGCGGCCACCCTCGGCTGTGCGGAGCCCGAGCCACCCCACTGGTACAGGAGCACCCACCCCCATGGCCGTACACAACCGCCACCGCATCAGCCGCCGCGGCGTCCTCGGTATCGCAGGCTCCCTGGCGGCCGCGGGCGCCGCCGGCGCCACCGCGATCGCCCTCCTCGGCGAGGACGAGGCCGACGCCGCGCCCGCGCCCTTTGCCCACCCCGGCATGCTGCACAACGCGGGCGACCTCAACCGGGCGAAGGTCCGCGTGCAGGCCGGACAGGACCCCTGGCTGAAGGGCTGGCAGCGGCTCACCGCCAACGGTCACTCCGCGAGCACCTGGGTGCCGCGCCCCACGGCCACCGTCATCCGGGGCGGCGAAGGACAGAACTACCCGCAGCTCTACCGGGACATCCATGCCGCCTACCAGAACGGTCTGCGCTGGAAGATCGGCGGCACGGCCGAGCACGGCGCCTCCGCCGCGCGGATCCTCAACGCCTGGTCCTCGACGCTGACGACGGTCACCGGGAACGCCGACCGCTTCCTGGCGGGTGGGCTCTACGGCTGGCAGTTCGCCAATGCGGCCGAACTCGTCCGTGACCACCCGGACTTCGACCTGCCGGCGTTCCGGTCGATGCTGTTCAAGGTCTTCTATCCGCTGAACGACCACTTCCTGGAGAATCACAACGGCGCCTGCATCACCAACTACTGGGCGAACTGGGACCTGTGCAACGTCGCCTCGCTCATGGCGATCGGCATCCTCTGCGACGACCGCGCGATGTTCGACCGGGCCGTCGCGTACATGAAGGCCGGTGAGGGGAACGGCTCCCTTCCGAACGCCATTCCCTTCGTGTACGAGGACGAGGGCCTGGCGCAGTGGCAGGAGTCAGGACGCGACCAGGGCCACACCATGATGGGCATGGGGCAGCTGGGCGCGATCTGCGAGATGGCCTGGAACCAAGGCGTCGACCTGTACGGATTCGACGACAACCGCTTCATGAAGGCCGCCGAGTACGTAGCCAGGTACAACCTGGGCCAGGACGTCCCCTTCACCAAGTACTCCTGGGGCACAGGAACCACCTGCGCATACCGCGAGCACACTGTGATCTCGGACGCAGGCCGGGGTCAGATCCGGCCGGTCTGGGAGCTTTTGCACTCCCACTACGCACGCCGGCGGCGGTTGACCGTTCCCTCCGTCACGGCCATGGCTGGGAAGGTGCGGGCAGAAGGAGGCGGCGGCGACTACGGCCCGAACAGCGGCGGCTACGACCAGCTGGGATTCGGGACGCTGGCGTACGCGAAGTGAAGTGAATCCGGATAAAGCGGCATGAGAAGTACGTGGACCCTCGTCGACGAGCGGCCTTGGCGGGACACCGTCGTGGCCGCGCAGCGCGGTGACCGGCAGGCGCTCGACGCGCTCGTCGCCGGCTGGCTGCCGCTCGTCTACAACGTCGTGGGCCGTGCCCTCGACGGGCACGCCGATGTCGACGACGTCGTGCAGGAGACGATGCTGCGCGCTGTGCACTCCCTCGACTCGCTGCGTGATCCGGACCGCTTCCGCTCCTGGCTCGTCGCGATCGCCGTACGGCAGGTGCGCGAGCGGGCCCGGCGGCGCGAGCCCGCGGCGGCGGTGGACCCGGGTGCCGCGGCGGCCGCCGATTTCGCCGAACTCGCCGTACTCCGCCTTGAGTTGGACGGTCAGCGGCGCGAGGTGGCCGAAGCGGTGCCCTGGCTCGACGCCGAGGACCGCGAACTGCTCTCGCTGTGGTGGCTGGAGGTCGCGGGCGAGCTCACCCGGGGCGAACTGGCCGCCGCAGCCGGTATCACCCGCGGACATGCCGCCGTCCGTGTCCAGCGGGTCAAGGGCCGTCTGGAGACCGCGCGCGGCATCGTGCGCGCCCTCGACGGCACCTGCCAGGACCTCGCACGGACCACCGCCGACTGGGACGGCCGGGCCGACTCGGTGTGGCGCAAGCGGATCGCCCGGCACGTGAGGGGCTGCGCCCGCTGCGGGGACCGGCGCGAGCCGCATGTGCCGGCCGAACGGCTGCTCGCCGGGCTGGCCCTGGTCCCGGTGTCCGCCGCGCTTACCGTGTCCCTCGCGGCGAGCGGTGTGCTCGGCGGCGCGGGCAAGGCGAGTGCGGCCGCGGCCTCCGCGACCTGGACCGCGAAGGCCGTCGCCGCGGTCACCAAACCGGCGGTCGCGGTCACCGCCGGCGCCACCTTCGTGGCGGGCGGCGCATACGTGGTCACGCAGCAGCCCGAGCCCCCGCCGCAACGGGTCGTCGTGACACCGACGGCGCAGTCGACGGCACGGCCCGGGCCCACGCCCCGTACCTCCAAGTCCCCTACGCCCACGAAGAGTTCACCGCGCGCGGACCGTACGGCGCCGCCGCACGGCGCATACGGCACCGTCGTCGACACGGCCGACCGCGCCCCGGACCCGGACGCCCCGCCCGGGCCGCTGCCGCGCCGCGGCGACAAGGGCGTCACCCTCACCGGATTCACCGGCATGACGCACCGCGGCGAGACGGTCACCCTCACCGGCACGGGCTATGTCCGCATCCGCTGGCAGGTCGTGCCGCAGGCGCGCGCCGGCGGCCTCGTCATGCCCACGTGGACCGGCCTGAAGGGGCGCCTCTTCCATGTCGCCTCGGGCGGCGGCCACCGCATGGACGACCGGCAGCCCGGCGACGCCGAGGGCGACACCTGGATGACGGATCCGGTGAACGGCCCCACGGTGCTGCCCGAGGGCGCTCAGCAGATGTGGCAGAACGAGTATGTCTGGATCGACGGCACGGTCACCCTCCACCAGAACGAGCGCGGCGCCGACTACAACCTCTATGTGCAGCCCTCCAGTTGGCAGGCCGTCACCGACGACGTGCGCACCCGCGAGGGAGTCGTCCGTTACGGCCTCGTACGCGACACCGGCACCGACAAGGCGCCGGTCCCGCAGTACCTCACGCGGTCCACCCCCGCCGACCCGGCGACGGTCGCCCAGCACTCGCGGCCGGGGCCGCCTTCGGCCCGCTGAGGGCCGTATAGCCTGGGCAAATGCTGCCTGAAGTCACCGTGACCCGCTATGTCACCCCCTTGCGGGAGGGCGGTTCGCTCCCCGGGCTCGTCGAGGCCGACGATCTCCGTCTGTACGTCCTGAAGTTCAGCGGAGCCGGCCAGGGCCGCAAGACGCTCGTCGCCGAGGTGATCTGCGGTCTCCTCGCGCGCCGGCTCGGCCTGCGGGTCCCGGGGCTCGCGCAGATCCGGCTCGATCCGGTGATCGGCCTGGGGGAGCCGGACCCCGAGGTGCAGGGCCTGCTGAAGTCGAGCGGCGGCCTCAACCTCGCCATGGACTTCCTCTCGCGCGCCATCGGCTTCGACCCCCTCGCGTACGAGGTGTCGGCCGAGGAGGCCGGACGCGTGGTGTGGTTCGACGCGCTGATCAACAACGTCGACCGCTCCTGGCGCAACCCGAACATGCTGGTCCACGGCGGCGAGCTGTGCCTCATCGACCACGGCGCCTCGATGATCTGGCACCACAACTGGCGCGGGGCCGAGGCCTCGGCCGCCAAGCCGTACGACGCCACGGACCATGCGCTCGCCCCCTTCGGCCCGGACGTGGCGGCCGCGGCCGCCGAGCTCGCGCCCCGGGTCACCGAGGAGCTGCTCCTGGAGTGCGCCGGCGAGGTGCCGGACGAGTGGCTGGCCGGCGAACCGGGCTTCGCCGGCCCCGACGAGGTGCGCCGCGCGTACGCGGCCACGCTGCTCACCCGCGTACAGGGGCTCGATCAGCGCATCACGCTGGGCGCGGGGACCGAGCCGTCGAAGTCGACCGGGTGGAGGCAGGGGCGATGAACGCAGACGTGGTGGACGAGCAGCGGGACGTCTTCGAGTACGCGCTGGTGCGCGTGGTGCCCCGCGTCGAGCGCGGGGAACTGATCAATGCCGGAGTCGTCGTCTACTGCCGGGCCAGGTCCTTCGTGGCGGCGCGCACCCATCTCGACGAGCGCAAGCTGCTCGCCCTCGACCCCGAGGCCGATGTCGAGGGTGTGCGGGCCGCGCTGCGGGCGGTCGAGGGCGTCTGCGACGGCACGGGCCAGGCCGCCGGCGACAACCCGGGACAGCGCTTCCGGTGGCTGATCGCACCGCGCTCGGCGGTGGTGCAGCCGGGCCCCGTGCACACCGGTCTGACCGCGGATCCGGGGGCCGAGGTGGAGCGGTTGCTCGACGTTCTGGTGCGCTGAACGGCGCGCGGCGAGGATGTGATGTGAAGCCCTGGCACCGGTGGGCCGTTGACACCGGGTGCCAGGGCTTCTAGCGTCACGTCTGCTGAAGGTACTAAGCGGTCGCTCACCCGACTGCTCCAACCGGCAGCGCATCGCAGGAGCCGCACCCCCGAGGGCGAGGAGAACCAGCATGTCCAGCACCGAGCAGCGCGTCGCCGTAGTCACCGGCGCCGCACGAGGCATTGGCGCGGCGACCGCCGTACGCCTGGCGGCCGAGGGCCGCGCTGTGGCCGTGATCGACCTCGACGAGGCGGCCTGCAAGGACACGGTCGAGGCCATCACCGCGGCCGGCGGCAAGGCCATCGCGGTCGGCTGCGACGTGGCCGACGAGGCACAGGTCGAGGCCGCCATCGCGCGGATCGCCGACGAGCTGGGCGCGCCCACGATCCTGGTCAACAACGCCGGCGTCCTGCGCGACAACCTGCTCTTCAAGATGAGCGCGCTCGACTGGGACACCGTCATGAACGTCCACCTGCGCGGTGCGTTCCTGATGTCCAAGGCCTGCCAGAAGCACATGGTCGACGCCGGCTTCGGCCGTATCGTCAACCTGTCGAGCTCCTCCGCGCTCGGCAACCGCGGCCAGGCCAACTACTCGGCCGCCAAGGCCGGTCTGCAGGGCTTCACCAAGACGCTCGCCAAGGAGCTCGGCAAGTTCGGCATCACCGCCAACGCCGTGGCCCCCGGCTTCATCGTCACCGAGATGACCAAGTCCACCGCCGAGCGCGTGGGCATGGGCTTCGAGGACTTCCAGAACGCGGCCGCCACGATGATCCCGGTGCAGCGCGTCGGCAACCCCGACGACATCGCCAACACCATCGCCTTCTTCACCGGCGAAGCGGCAGGATTCGTCTCCGGACAGGTCCTGTACGTGGCCGGCGGACCGCTCGACTAGCACCTGCCCCTCATCTACTCGCGCTTAGGACAAGGGACATGACAGTGCAGGACAGCGGAAAGACCGCGCTCGTCACGGGCGGCAGCCGGGGTATCGGCTACGGCGTGGCCGAGGCCCTCATCGCCCGCGGCGACCGTGTGTGCATCACGGGCCGCAACGAGGACGCCCTCAAGGAAGCCGTCGACAAGCTCGGCGCCGACCGTGCGATGTACGTCGCGGGCAAGGCGCACGACGAGGCCCACCAGGCCGTTGCCGTCGAGCGGATCATGGAGGCGTACGGCCGGGTCGACTTCCTGGTCAACAACGCCGGTACGAACCCGGTGTTCGGCCCGATGGCCGATCTCGACCTCAATGTCGCGCGCAAGGTCTACGAGACGAATGTGATCTCGGCGCTCGGCTTCGCGCAGCGGACCTGGAAGGCCTGGCAGTCCGAGCACGGCGGCGCCATCGTCAACATCGCCTCCGTCGCGGGCGTCGCGCCCTCGCCGTTCATCGGCGCGTACGGCATGAGCAAGGCCGCCATGATCAACCTGACGGTGCAGCTCGCGCACGAGTTCTCGCCCAAGGTGCGGGTCAACGCGATCGCGCCCGCGGTGATCAAGACCAAGTTCGCCGAGGCCCTGTACGAGGGCCGCGAGGAGGAGGCCGCGGCGGCGTACCCGCTGGGCCGGCTCGGCGTGCCCTCGGACATCGGCGGCGCGGCCGCGTTCCTGACCTCCGACCAGTCCGATTGGGTAACCGGTCAGACACTCGTGGTCGACGGCGGAATCTTCCTCAATGCGGGCGTCGGCTGACGAACCCGGCGCGACGCCGCGTAAGTGACGTACGCGGATAAGCGGAATCCCGCTCAAGTGCCCTGCCGTTCCCGCGGGTTGGAACGGCGGGGCACTGCGATATGGTCGCCCGACTCTGGCATGTCCGAGCGAGGAGCGTGCACGTGTTCAACCGGGCCTCAAGTCTGCGTATGGCCGCGGCCATGGCATCCATATCCCTGGTGGCAGGGTGCGGACTGATGTCTTCCGGGGAGTCCGAGGAAGAGAAGGCGATCGTCGTCGGTACGACGAGTGCGCCGAGCACTCTCGACCCGGCAGCCGCCTGGGACGGCTCATGGGAGCTGTTCCGGAACGTCTATCAGACCCTTGTCAGCTTCCCGAGCGGCAGCGCGGCGCCCGAACCGGACGCCGCGGACAACTGCCGGTTCACGGACCGCCAGAACAAGACGTACCGCTGCGAACTGCGCGACGGCATGAAGTTCTCCGACGGCGACCCGATGGACGCCGAGGCCGTGAAGCACTCCATCGAGCGCGTCCGCAAGGTCGGTGCGCAGGGCGGTCCCGCGCCGCTGCTCGGCAGCCTCGACCGGGTGGAGACCCGCGGCGACAAAGAGGTGATCTTCCACCTCAACAAGACCGACGCCACGTTCCCGTTCGTGCTCGCCACCCCCGCCATGTCGATCGTCGACCCGGACGACTACCCGGCCGACAAGAAGCGCGTCGCACGGACCATCACGGGCTCGGGCCCGTATCTGGTCCAGTCGTACAAGGTCGACGCCAAGGGGAGGCCGCTGGAGGCCGTGCTGGCCGAGAACCCGCACTACGAGGGCTCGGCGGCCCGCAAGAACAGCGCCGTCACCATCAAGTACTTCCAGGATTCCACGGCGATGGTGCGCGCCCTGAAGGCCAAGCAGATCGACGTCACCTACCGCGGACTCGCCCCCAGCGACATCGTCGACCTCGACAAGCAGCAGGCGGCGAAGGGACTGCAGCTGGTCGAGGGCGCGGGCATGGAGATCCGCTACCTGGTCTTCACCGAGAAGGACCGCTGGACCCGCAATCCCGCCGTGCGCAAGGCCGTCGCCCAGATGATCGACCGGTCCAAGATCAGTCATGACGTGTACAAGGGCACGGTCGAGCCCCTGTACTCGATGGTGCCGAAGGGCGTCACGGGCCACACCGCCGGCTTCTTCAACTCGTTCGGCAAGCCGAACACGGCCAAGGCGAAGGCCCTGCTCACCGAGGCGGGCATCGTCGAGCCCGTGCCGCTCACGCTCTGGTACACGACCGACCGGTACGGATCGGGCACCAAGCCCGAGTTCGAGGAGATCCAGCGGCAGCTGGAGAAGTCGGGCCTGTTCGACGTGACCCTCAAGAGCAGGCCGTGGACGACGTACGAGGCGGGCTACCGCAAGGGCGAGTACCCCGTCTTCGGGCGTGGCTGGTTCCCGGACTTCCCGGACCCGGACAACTTCATCGCGCCGTTCGTCGGCAAGGAGAACGCGCTCGGTACGCCGTATCCCTCCCCGGAGATCACGGACAAGCTGCTGCCCCAGTCGCGGCAGGAGAGCGACCGCGGCGCGGTGGACGACGCGTTCGAACGCGCGCAGGACATCCTCGTCGACGACGCGCGTCTGCTGCCGCTGTGGCAGGGCAAGCAGTACATCGCGGCCAGCGAGGAGATCGCGGGTGGCGAGCAGGCGCTCGACCCCTCGACGATCATGATGATGTGGCAGCTGGAGCGCAAGACCAGCTGGTAGCGGCTCGGGCAAGGGGTGGGCGGCGTGGGCGTTGTCAGTGGTCGCCGGTAGGTTTCTGGGTCATACGCAAGTGACCGCACACCGGAGGTTGTTGACGTGACGGACCAGGCCTACACCGCCATGATTCCCGAATCCTGGCAGGGCGTGCTCGGTGAGGAGCTCGACAAGCCCTACTTCAAGGAGCTTGTCGAGTTCGTCGAGGACGAGCGGGCGAAGGGGCCGGTGTACCCGCCGCGCGACGAGGTCTTCGCGGCGCTCGACGCGACGCCGTACGACAAGGTCAAGGTCCTGATCCTCGGTCAGGACCCGTACCACGGCGAGGGCCAGGGGCACGGGCTGTGCTTCTCGGTCCGCCCCGGGGTGAAGACCCCGCCCTCGCTGCGCAACATCTACAAGGAGATGCAGGCCGAGCTCGGCACCCCGATCCCGGACAACGGCTATCTGATGCCGTGGGCCGAGCAGGGCGTGCTGCTGCTCAATGCGGTGCTGACGGTGCGCGCAGGTGAGGCGAACTCGCACAAGGGCAAGGGCTGGGAGAAGTTCACGGACGCGGTGATCCGCGCCGTGGCCTCGCGCCCCGACCCGGCGGTCTTCGTGCTGTGGGGCAACTATGCGCAGAAGAAGCTCCCCTTGATCGACGAGTCCCGCCACATCGTCGTGAAGGGCGCGCACCCCTCGCCGCTGTCGGCGAAGAAGTTCTTCGGATCGCAGCCGTTCACGCAGATCAACGAGGCGATCGCGACCCAGGGGCACGAGGCGGTCGACTGGACGATCCCGAACCTGGGCTGAGGTCCTGCGGGGTCGGCCCGCAGCGGGTGTCCGCGATACCGGGCGGCGGGCCGTCGGGACCGCCGCCCGCGAAGCTTCCGGCGAGCCGCGCACTCGTGAGACGTGGATTGTCGGTGACGGCGGATAGCGTCATCGGCAGTTGATCGTCATACGAGTACGGAGGACCACGTGGCCGACCACGAGGAGCAAACGACGGCCGACCCGGTCATGGCCCGCGCCGGACAGGCCGTCATGCTGCACCACGGCGGTGACCGCGAGGAGGCCCGCAAGCGTCTGCTCGAACTGTGGGCCGAGGTCGGCGAGGACGGCGACGCGCTGCACCGCTGCACCATCGCGCACTACATGGCGGACACCCAGGACGATCCGGCCGACGAGCTGGCCTGGGATCTGCGGGCCCTGACGGCCGCGGACAGCCTCACGGACGAGCGGGTGGACAACCACCATGCGGGCCTGGCCGTCCGCGGCTTCTACCCCTCGCTCCACCTCAACCTGGCCGCGGACTACCACAAGCTCGGCCGCGACGACGAGGCCCGCGGCCACCTGCTCTCGGCGCAGAACTCCCTGGGCGCACTCGGCGACGACTCGTACGGGGACGGGATCCGGGCGGCGGTGCAGCGCCTGGGGGAGAAGCTCGGACTCTAGGGCGCCTGTCCTGTCCTGGTCGCGGGGGCGGGGGCGGGGGCGAAAACACTTTGGCGGACCGAGGCGGGCGCTGGTACCGTCCCGGAGGCCGTGCGAGAGAACGAGGAGGTGGTACCCGTGAACGCAGTATCGACATGGGTGCTCTCCTGCGGAGTCACGGTCGGGCGATAGGTCGTCCGGGAGCGCCGACATGAGCCCTCCCGAAAGGCACGACCGTGCACTTCACTTCTGAACAGCGTCTCGACGACGGCGTGCTCGAGCGCGCCTTCACCCTCGGCGACATCCCCGGGTTCCTGTGGACCCCTGCGTCCGCGACCGCCTCCGCACCGGCCCCGCTGATCCTGCTCGGGCACCCTCCGCTGGGGCTCGGCCGGATGTACCCCCGGCTGGTGGCGCGAGCCCGCAGCGCTGCCGCGGACGGATTCGCCGCGGCCACCATCGAGCTCCCCGGAGGCGGGGAGCGGCCGAGTCCGCCCGGCACCGAGGAGGCCCGCGCCGGGCTGCGCCGGGCACTGGAGGCCGGCGAGCGCGTCAGCGAGGAGATCATCGACGCGCTGATCCTCCCGCTGGTCGACCGGGCGGTCCCGGAGTGGCAGGCCGCCCTGGACGCGCTCCTCGAGCTCCCCGAGGTCAGCGGCCCGGTCGGCTATTCCGGCGGAGTGATCGCTCTCGGTGTCCGGCTCACGGTGGTCGAGCCGCGCATCGCGGCCGCCGGATTCTTCGCGGGCAGCTTCGTGCCGCGGGCCACGTTCGACGAGGCCCGCCGGATCGCCATTCCGCTGCACGTCCTGCTGCAGTGGGACGACGAGGGCAACGACCGGCAGGCGGCCCTCGACCTGTTCGACGCCTTCGGCTCGAAGGAGAAATCCCTGCACGCCAATATGGGTGGCCACACCGGCGTGCCCGCGCACGCGGGGGAGGACGGGGCGAGCTTCTTCGCGCGGCATCTGCGTTAGTGGTCCCTCGCGCGGCATCTGCGTTAGTGGTCCCTCGCGCGCCAGCTGCGCCAGCGGTCCCTCAAGCGGCATCTGCCTCAGCAGTTCCTCACGCGGCAGCTGCGCCGGCCGACGGCCATGACCGCCGGGCTCAACCCCCGTAGGCGCCCCGGCAGATCAGAGCCTGTGGGCTGTCCGCCGGCCAGCCGCCGTACTGCTCGCCGAGCGTGCACACGGCCGTCGAGGGCAGTGCCCCCGGCGGCTGTGCGCGCGGCAGGGCCGGTGCGGTGTCCGCGTGCGGTGCGGCGCCCGATTCCCGTACGGCATCGGGCGCCGCTTCCCGTACGGGAGCGGGCTCGGCGGCAGGCGTACGGACCACCCCGGGCGCCTGTGGGGCGCGCTCCTGCTCCTCGGCGCGCACGCGCTCCAGCGCCTCGTGCGCCGGGGCTTGCACGATCTGCGGCTCCGCATGGCCCTTGGCCGAGGGCGCCGCGGCCGGCCCCGACGGAGTGGTGGGCGGTGCGGCGGGAGACTTCACGGCGACACAGCCGGAGACGGCCGTGACCGTGAGGGAGAGGAGCAGCGCGGCTCGGGTCGTTCGATGCACTCGCGCAACTCTGCGGGTTCCGGCGCGGTTTGGGGAGCCGACCGGTGCAGGTTGCCCCACACGGGTGACGGAGCTCAGTGCCGGGCGAGCATGCCGCTCAGCAACTCGTCGATGCCCCGCGTGAGTTCCTCGTGCGTGGGCGCCGCCGCATGGAACGAGCCCGCGGCGCACGAGAACATCACGCCCTCGCACCAGGCCACGAGCGAGAGCGTGTGGCGCTCGGGGTCGGCCGAGCCCGCCGCCCGCAGCAGTGCCGTGACCGGTTCACGGAAGCGCCGGCCCGCCTCGTCGTAGAAGGTGCGCAGCTCGGGGCGGCGCGTGGCTTCGAGCGCCAGTTCGTAACGGGAGATCACGAGTTGGGGCTGCTGCGTCAGGTAGCGGTGCAGCGCGAGGGCGAGTCCGGCCGCGATCGAATCCGTCCCCGGTACGGGCATCTCCTCGGGCGTGAGCACCTGGGCCTCGCGCTCCGCCTGCCGTCGTACGGCCGTTTCGAGCAGAGCCAGGCGGGTGCGCGCGTGGTTCGACGTCGAGCCCTGCGGCAGTCCGGCCGCCTCGTCCACGGCGCGGTGCGTCAGGCCGCGCATCCCGCGTTCGGCGAGCAGGGCGAGTGCGGTGTCGGCGATGAGTTCGGCGCGCGGGGCGCCGGTGCTGCGAGCTGCCATGACGGCCACCCTACCGGCACTCACTACATGTGTAGTACGGTCGATCGCAGAAGGACTACAGGTGTAGTGCCGGGGTGGGCGGACCTGTCCATGCACCCCGGCCGACCGGAGGAGTTCCCATGCCCCGTGCCCTTGTCATCGGCGGCGGTATCGGCGGCCTGACCGCCGCCATCGCCCTGCACCAGCGCGGCTGGACCGTCACGGTCCTCGAACGCGCCGGGTCCCTCGAACCGGTGGGCGCGGGTATCGGACTCTCGCCGAACGCGCAGCGCGCCCTCGACGTCATCGGCCTCGGCGACCGCGTCCGTGACCTCGGCGCCTGGCAGGGCGAGGGCGGGATGCGCTCGCCGAGCGGGCGCTGGCTGGCGCGGACGGATGTGGCCGAGGTGGCCGACAGGTTCGGCGGTGCGCTGGTCGCCGTGCACCGGGCCGATCTCGTCGACGTCCTGGTCTCCGCCCTGCCCGACGGCGTGCTGCGCACCGCGAGCGCGGCCCGGCTCACCGATGCCGGAGGGCCGGACCGGCCGGCCGTCGTCCGCACCGACGACGGCGCGTACGAGGCCGAGCTGGTGGTCGGCGCCGACGGAGTGCGGTCCGGAGTGCGGGGTGTGCTCTTCCCGGACCATCCCGGGCCCGTGTACTCGGGTTACACCACCTGGCGCGTGGTGGTGCCGACTCCGCGGGAGCCGTTCGCGCCGCACGAGACCTGGGGCAGGGGCCGGATCTGGGGCACCCAGCCACTCAAGGGCGGGCGCACCTACGCCTATGCCGCCGCCCGCGCGCCCGAGGGCGAGCGGGCTCCCGAGGGTGAACTGGCCGCCCTGCACCGGCTGTTCGCAGGCTGGCACCACCCGGTCCCGGCGATCCTCGCCGCCGCGGACGCCGCACAGGTGCTGCGCCATGACGTGCACCACATGGCTACCGCGCTGCCCGCGTACCACCGCGGCCGGGTCGCCCTGGTGGGCGATGCCGCACACGCGATGGTGCCGATGCTCGGGCAGGGCGGCAACCAGGCCATCGAGGACGCCGTCGTCCTCGCCCACCACGCGGGCGACGCGCGGGACCCGCGCCTCGACCTCGCCGCGTACACCCGGGAGCGGCTGCCGCGCACCATGGGGATCGCGCGCCAGGCCGCGAGGACCGCACGCCTCGAAATGGTCGGCAGCGGCCCGCTCGTCCTGGCGCGCAACGCGCTGATCGCTACGGTCTCGCGGCTCGGCCCTAACCTGATGCTCAAGAGCTTCGAGTCCATCGCGGACTGGCGGCCGCCGCAGGCCACGTATGCTGCGAAAAGGCCGCCGGAGAGCCTGGCGCAGAGGCAGGGAGATTCATCGTGAAGGTCGGTTGCATCGGTCTGGGCGACATCGCACAGAAGGCCTACCTGCCGGTCCTGACCACCCTGCCCGACACCGAGCTGCACCTGCAGACGCGCAGCCCTGAGACCCTCGCGCGGGTCGGCGCCACCCACCGCGTCCCCGCCGAGCACCTGCACGCCGATCTCGACTCGCTGCTCGCCGTCGGCCTGGACGCCGCGTTCGTGCACGCGCCGACCGCCGTGCATCCCGAGATCGTGACGCGGCTCATCGAGGCCGGCGTCGCCACGTATGTCGACAAGCCGCTCGCCTACGAACTGGCCGACTCCGAGCGGCTCGTGGAGCTCGCCGAGGAGCGCGGTGTCTCGCTCGCGGTCGGCTTCAACCGGCGCCATGCACCCGGTTACGCGCAGTGCGCCGAGCACCCGCGCGAGCTGATCGTGCTGCAGAAGAACCGGGTCGGGCTGCCCGAGGACATCCGCACCATGGTGCTCGACGACTTCATCCACGTGGTCGACACCCTGCGCTTCCTGGCGCCCGGGCAGATCGACGACGTCACGGTGCGCGCCCGCGTCCAGGACGGCCTGATGCACCATGTCGTGCTGCAGCTCGCCGGCGACGGCTTCACGGCGCTCGGCATCATGAACCGGCTCAGCGGTTCGGCCGAGGAGATCCTCGAGGTCTCCGGCCAGGACACCAAGCGCGAGGTGCGCAACCTCGCCGAGATCGTCGACCACAAGGGCCAGCCGAGCGTGCGGCGCCGCGGCGACTGGGTGCCGGTGGCCCGCCAGCGCGGTATCGAGCAGGTCGTCCTCGCGTTCGTCGACGCGGTGCGGGCGGGCAAGCTGCTCAGCGCACGGGACGCACTGGCGACGCATGAGCTGTGCGAGCGGATCGTGCGGAGCGCGGCGGAGCAGGCTGCCTGAACGCCCGTACGCCCTCGAAGGCGAGCAGTACGGCGAGGACGCCGAGGGCGGCGTACACCGCCCAGTCCCCGAAGCGGACGAACGGGGTCGTGCCCGAGGTCAGCGGGATGTCGTACACGCCGGTGACGCGTTCCTCGGTGCCGAGTGCCTCGCCGATACGGGACCCGTCGGCGGCGTACACCGCGGAGACGCCGGTCAGCGTGGCGTGCACCATCGGGCGGCCGTTCTCGGCGGCACGCATCGCCGCGAGCGAGGCGTGCTGCTCGGGCGCCCAGCTGTCCTGGAAGGAGGACGTGGCCGACTGGGCGAGCAACAACTGGGCGCCGCGGCGCGTCAGTTGGCGGCTCATGTCGGGGAACGCGGACTCGAAGCAGACCAGCGGGCCCACCGTCCAGCCCTCGCCGATCGGCATCACCACGTGCGCCGTGCCCCGCCTGCGGTCCTCGCCGGCGGCCTCGCCGACCGAGGTCGCCCAGCCGAGCAGCGACCGTGCGGGCACGTACTCGCCGAAGGGGACGAGCCGCATCTTGTCGTAGCGCGCCCCGGTCGGACCCTCCGGGCCGACCAGGACCGAGGACTTGAAGATCCCGGGCTTGTCGGAACGCCGCGCGTCCACGTTCACGAGGATCTCCGCGCCCACCTCGCGCGAGAGGCGGGCGAGGCGGTCGGCGAGGTCCGTACGCGTGGCGAGATCGAAGCCGACGCTGCTCTCGCCCCAGACGACCAGATCCACGTCGCGGCCGACGAGGGTGCGCGTCAGGGCCTCCTCGCGGTCGAAACGGTTGCCGCTCAGGCCCACCCCGTTGCCGGTGCCGGGCTGGACGAGGGCCACCCGTACACGGCCGGCCTCTTCGGGACGCGGAGCCCAGGCCCAGACGGCGGTCGTGACGAGGGCCGCGACCACGATGCCGCCGACCGCGGGGAGCCGCGCGGGAGGATGGACGAGCAGCAGTGCCACGCCCGTGTTCACGGCGACGATCACCAGCGTGACCAGCCACACCCCGCCCACGGATGCGAGCCGCAGGGCGGGCTCCAGCTGCCACTGGCTGGACCCGAGCAGGCCCCACGGGCCGCCCAACCCCTCCCAGGAACGGACGAGTTCGGCGATCAGCCAGGCCGAGGGCACGACGGCCAGCGCGGCGGCAGCCCTCGTGCGGGACGGCGCGCCGCCGAGCAGATGCCGTACGAGCAGACCCCAGGGAAGCCAGAGCAGCCCGAGCAGCGCGGCGATGACGACCGTGAACACATGCAGATTCGGGGCGAGCCAGTGATGCATCGCGAGCATGAAGCCGGTCCCGCCCAGCCAGCCGTCCAGACCGGCCCGCCGGGCGCTCGGCGCGGAACGCACCAGCAGCAGCCACGGCACGAGCGCGACATAGGCGAACCACCACCAGTTCGGCTCGGGGAAGGCCGGCGCGGGCAGCGCCCCGGCCGCCACGGCGGCAAGGCCGCGCCACCAAGGGGAGCGCAACCTCCGCGCCCAGGACTCCCGCACACCCTCCGAGCCGCCCATACCGCGCCTCCCTCGCCCCCGGAGTTCCAGTGTGCGCTTTGCGGACGATCTCGGACAGAGTGCGTGGAGAGCGGGCGGGGTACGAGCCCCCTGGCTCGGGTACCCAGGGGTGCACCTAGTCTGTGGTCATGCTCCTGATCAACGGCGGTGAAGCCGCAGCCGACGCCCCTGACCTGCGCACGGGCGGTGTTCCCCTCGTCGCGGACGGATTCGTCTGGCCGCTGTGCCGCGAGTGCGAAGGGGCGCAGCAGTTCCTCGCCCATCTGCCGCTCGCCTTCGGGACGGTCTCGGTCTTCTTCTGCCAGAACGACCCCGGTATGTGCGACGAGTGGGATGCCACCGGCGGCGCCAACCGCGCCTTCCTGTTCCGGGGCGAACTCACCGCGGCCGCCGTTCCGTCCGAGGGCGAGACGCTGCTCGGCGCGGTCACGGCGCTGCGCACCCACCCGGCCGACGCGCCCACCGAGGAACGCGTTCTGGGGCGGCTCGGCGGCGAACCCGAGTGGATCCAGGGCGACGAGACCCCTGACTGCCCGTCCTGCGCCGGCCGTATGACGTTCACGGCCGAACTCGAAGAGGGCGCCGACTACGAGACCGCCGCCAACTTCGGCGGAGGCGGCCGCGGTTACGTCTTCCACTGCGAGCCCTGTGGCGAGGCCGCCTTTCTGTGGCAGACGTGACGCCGGTCTGCAGCCGGGGCGTCAGTCGAGGTCCGCGCGCGTGGGCGGCTTCATCCGGCGCCACTTCTCGTGCACGACGAGCTTCGAGATACGCCAACCCGCATACGTACGCCGGAAGGTGAAGGAGTAGCGCGCCCCGCACTCGAGGTCCGGCGGACCGCCGTCGTCGCCCATCCGCATCGGGTTGTACATGTCGGCCTGCGCCGTGGCCGTGTCGCCGGTGTTGCCGTCGAGGACCTCGAACCGGATCTTCCGGTTGACGATCAGATGCTGCCGCATCGCGAACAGCTGGAGCGTCTGCTCCAGCCACGCGGCCATCTCCCGCGCCGTGCCCTCCTCGCCGCCGGAGGAGGTGTAGTCGGCCCGCCCGTCCTGGGTGAAGATCCCGGGATACGCGGCCCATGCGCCGTCGTCGACGATGTTGGCGTAATCGGTGATCAGTGAGTCGATGGCCAGGCGGTCCATCAGATTCGAGAGATCCACGCGCTGCGTCATCGGGTCAGTCTCGGGGGCGGGGGTGCCGTAGCCAAGAGGCGTGCAGGGATCAAGTGGTCCGTGCGCGGGCCGGGTTCAGCCCGCGGCCGGCCGTTCGGCGGCCGGGCGGCGGCGCAGACGGGAGTCGGTCAGCGCCGGGGGCTGCCAGACGCCGTCGGCCCGGTAGAGGTCGGTGCCGGGGGCCACGATCTCGTCGATACGGTCGAGCGCGTCGTCGTCGAGCAGCAGTTCCGCGCCCTTGAGCAGTGAGGTGAGCTGGTCCATGGTGCGCGGACCGATGATCACCGACGTGACCGCGGGGTGGACGAGGGGGAACGCGACGGCGAGTTCGGGCAGTGTGCAGCCGATGTCGTCGGCGAGCGCGACGAGTTGCTCGACGGCCGCGAACTTGGCGGCGTTGCCCGGGATCCCGGGATCGAAGCGGTGGGGAGTCAGCTTGGCGCGCCCGGTGGTGAGGTCCACGGGCCGGCCCGCACGCTGCGCACCCGACAGGAAACCGGACGCGAGCGGCGACCAGGTGAGCACTCCCATGCCGAGGCGCTGCGCCGTGGGCAGCACGGCCCGCTCCACACCGCGGGCGAGCAGCGAGTACGGCGGCTGCTCGGTGCGCAGCCGCATCAGGCCGCGCCGCTCGGCGACATGGTGCGCCTCGACGAGGTCCTCGGCCGGGAAGGTGGAGCACCCGAAGGTCCGGATCTTTCCCGCCCGCACCAGGTCGGTGAGCACGGACAGCGTCTCCTCGACGTCCGTGGTGTGATCCGGCCGGTGCACCTGATAGAGGTCGATCCAGTCGGTGTCCAGCCGCCGCAGACTGTCCTCGACGGCCCTGACGATCCAACGCCGGGAGTTCCCGCTCCTGTTGCGCCCTTCCCCGAGCGGGAAGTGCACCTTCGTCGCGAGCACCACGTCGTCACGCCGCCCCTTGAGCGCCTTCCCCACGATCTCCTCGCACTCGCCGGCCGAGTACATGTCCGCGGTGTCCACGAAGTTGATCCCGGCGTCGAGGGCGGCGTGGATGATCCGCGCGCCGTCCTCGTGGTCGGCGTTCCCGACGGCACCGAACATCATCGTGCCGAGGCAGTGCGTACTGACCTCGATACCGGTCTTGCCGAGCACGCGGTAGCGCATGGTGGGGCTCCGTCGGGGTGGTGGGTGGTGTCAGGCGAGGCGAGGTGACTGGAGGCGTGGTGTCAGGCGAGGCGAGGTGACTGGAGGCGTGAGTCTAGGAGTTGGAGTGCACTCGATGGCAAGGGCTGCCGGAGGGCCGTGTCGGAGAGCAAGTTGCGATGAATGCGGGGGAGTTGTCGGACCTCGCCGGTAGCCTGGGCGGATGATCGTTCGAATCTGGCGGGGGTGGACCACACCCGAGAACGCCGACGCGTACGAGTCCGTCGTCAGCACCCAGGTCCTGCCCGCGATCGCCGCACGCAAGCTGTCCGGCTACCACGGCGCCTACCTGCTCAGACGGCCCCTGGCCGAGGGCGAGGTGGAGTTCTCCACGGTGATGTTCTTCGATTCCCTCGATGCCGTACGGCAGTTCGTCGGCGAGGACTACGAGGTCGCCCACGTACCGGCGGAGGCGCAGGCGGTCCTGGCCCGCTTCGACGCACGCTCTGCGCACTACGAGACCTTGCTGACGCCGGAGGATACGCGGCCGGAGTGATCACCGGTCACCGGTGGATCGGTGATCGGTAGGGTGCAGTCCATGGATACGGGGGAGTTGCTGGGCTCCGGCCGCTCGGCCGATGTGTTCGCGCTTGACGACCGGTGGGTGCTGCGCCGCTACCGGGGAGAGGGAGATGCCTCCCGTGAGGGCGCGTTCATGGCGTATCTCGCCGAGCGCGGGTATCCGGTGCCGAGGATCCGGGCCGCAGGCGCGGATGCGGGAGAGGCCGGGTCGCTGCGGCACACCGATCTGGTGATGGAGCGGCTGTCGGGTCCGTCGATGAGCGGGGCCCTGGGGCAGGGTGCGCTCAGCGCGTACGAGGGCGGGGTGATGCTGGCCGGTCTGCTGCGCCGGCTGCACGAGATCCCGGCCCGGCTCTCGCCGGACCCGGCGGACCGGGTGCTCCACCTCGACCTGCACCCGGACAATGTGATGCTGACCGCCGGTGGCCCGGTGGTGATCGACTGGGGCAACGTACAGGAGGGGCCGCCCGGGCTGGACTGGGCGATGTCCGCGCTGATTCTGGCGCAGGTGGCCGTCGTGCCCGGCGCGGAGTCCGCAGGGGCGCGGGCGGGGCTCGCGGCCCTGCTTGAGCACCGTGACCGCGCGATCGGCCTGGATGTCGGCGACTTGGGCTGCATGGAGCAGGCTCGGATGCGCAGGGCGGCCGATCCGAACCTGACGCGCCAGGAGATCGACGCACTCGACGAGGCAGTGGCGCTGGTGCGCGAGTTGGATGCGGCGGACGGCGGGTGAGGCCTCCCTGCGCCTGACGTCCGCCAGACGCAGGGAGGCCTCGACTCGGCTGGAGAATCACCAGTTGTAGACGATGTCCCCGTTGCTGTTGACCATCTTGAACGTGCCGTCGCCCTGGTCGATCACACACCCGAATCCGCCGTCGCCGGTCTCACCGCAGAAGGTGTCGGCCGAGGCCGGACCGGCTGCGGCCAACCCGCCGCCGGCGAACGCGGCGACTGCCGCGGCCGCGACGGCGAGCCGCTTGATCCGCCTGCGGCGGGGTGTGGTGGCGCTGTGCTGCATGGTGGCTCCTCACTGCCGGATAACTGCCGAACTGTTGAACTGCCGACGGGTGTCGGCCCTGGAAGTTCGGAGCGGCTGTCCGGCGGGATTGCCCCGGATTCCGCAGAAGTCGCCGAGCCGCCGTGGACGGTTGCCCCGCCGGTGCAACCGTCCGGCCGCCCCGGCGGTCATCCCTCTCACCGACACGTAAGGAGCGCATCCGCATGCCGATCGACTTCGAGAAGGTCCCGGCCGGCCTCGTCAGCCTGGTCAAGACGGCCGCCGTATCCCTGGAGAAGCAGGGACTCACGGGCCGGCGGGCCGCCGTCTACCTCGTACTGGACCGCTCGGGAAGCATGCGCAGGTACTACAAGGACGGCAGCATGCAGCACCTCGCCGAGCAGGCCCTCGGTCTCTCCGCGAACCTCGACGACGACGGCATCGTGCCCACCGTCTTCTTCGACACGGACGCCCACGCCGCCGTCGACATCAGCCTCGACCACTACCAGGGCCGCATCACCGAACTCCACGACGCGCTCGGGCACATGGGCACCACCAATTACGCCGCCGCCATGGAAGCCGTCATCGGCCACTACCTCGACAGCGGTGTCGAGGCACCCGCGTTCGTGCTCTTCCAGACCGACGGCTCCCCGGACTCGCGCCGCGCGGCTGAGAAGACCCTGTGCAAGGCGGCCGAGCTGCCGATCTTCTGGCAGTTCATCGGCTACGGGGACGACGAGTTCGGCTTCCTGCGCAAGCTCGACGACCTGGCCGTACCGAAGAAGCGCCTCGTCGACAACGCGGGCTTCTTCCCGGCGGGCAAGGACCCGAAGCTGATCCCGGACGGGGTCCTGTACGACCGCCTGATGGGGGAGTTCCCGGACTGGCTGCGGGCGGCATCGGCGGCGGGGGTCCTGCGCTGAGGTGGTGTGGGCCGGGGTCCTGCGCTGACGTGATGCGGGCGGGGGTCCTGCGCTGGACGTGGTGCGGGCGCGGCGGGCGCGTGTCAGTAGCCGGGCGGGACCCGGTCCTGCGGACCGTCGTCGACCCCCGGCAGGGCGTCCTCCTCCCGCAGCGCACTTTCGGCGACCGCCGGATCGGCCGAATCCGCCACGAGCTCCACGACGCTCAGCGTGCACTCCCACTTGCTCATCACGCCTTTGACCACCACCAGATACGTCTCCTGGCCGGCGAAGCGGTACACGTGCCGCCACTGCTCGATGATGTTCTTGCTCGGCAGATACGTGTGCACGAGGGCCCGCAGCTCCTCCACCGCCTGCCGCTTCGTCTCCCGCCCACGACAGACGAACTCCGTCCGATACGACTCACCTTGGTGAACCTGCGCAACCACACCCCAACGACCCACGCTCGCCCCCCTCGACGACGCCCATCATCCAGGGCTCGTGGCGCGATCCTCAAGAACGCGGAAGCGGCCCCCATGGTGGGGGCCGCTTCCGCGTGTGGTCGCTCGGGGCCGGGGCTTCGAACCGTCTGGCTCAGCCCGCCGACTCACCCGCATGCGGGCTCAGGACGCCCATCCCCACCAGGACGAACAGCACGATGCCGAGCACGACACGGTAGTAGACGAAGGGCATGAAGGACTTGGTCGAGATGAACTTCATGAACCAGGCGATGACGGCATAACCCACCACGAAAGCGATGATCGTCGCGAAGATCGTCGGGCCCCACGAGACGTGGCCGCCCTCGCCGGCGTCCTTCAGCTCGAAGAGGCCGGAGGCCAGGACCGCGGGGATCGCGAGGAGGAAGGAGTAGCGGGCCGCTGCCTCACGGGTGTAGCCCATGAGGAGGCCGCCGCTGATGGTGGCGCCCGAGCGGGAGACGCCGGGGATCAGGGCCATCGCCTGGCAGAAGCCGTAGATGAGGCCGTCCTTCACGCTCAGGTCCTTGAGCGTCTTGCGCTCCCTGACCGCGCGGTGCCGGCCGCCGGTTTCGTCGCGGGCCGCGAGGCGGTCGGCGATGCCGAGCACGATGCCCATCACGATCAGGGTGGTGGCGATCAGACGCAGATCGCGGAACGGTCCCTCGATCTGGTCCTTGAGCGTGACGCCGAGTACCCCGATCGGGATCGAGCCGACGATCACGAGCCAGCCCATCTGGGCGTCGTGGTCACTGCGCAGCGCCTTGTTCGTCAGCGAGCGGAACCACGCCGAGAGAATGCGGGCGATGTCCTTGCGGAAGTAGATCAGGACGGCGGTCTCGGTGCCGATCTGCGTGATCGCCGTGAACGCCGCACCCGGGTCGTGCCAGCCGGCGAACGCGGCCGTCAGGCGCAGATGTGCGCTGGAGGAGATCGGGAGGAACTCCGTGAGTCCCTGGACGAGTCCGAGGATCAGGGATTCGAACCAAGACATGTACTAAGCCGTCCAAGTACTGGTCTCGAGCCGACCGGCAAACTTGCGGGCCAGGCGCTGCGGGGGCTGTGGTCCTGGGCAGCCGTCGATCCCCGGGTATCGGGGTGAGGGTTCTCGGGTGATCATGCGGTTGCCCCGTGCAGCCTAGCGTCATCGGGTGGGCGCTCCGTGCGCGCCCCGGCGCTCACGCCGGACGGAGAGGCAGCTGACCGTCCCCGGGCTTGGACGGAGAGGCAGCTGACCGTGCCCAGGCCTGGACGGATAGGCCGCTGACCGTGCCCGGGCTCAGTGCCCGCGCAGACGGTGGCGCTTGCGCCAGGCGACTATCGCCCCGCCCAGCCCCGTCACGGCGATGAACCCCATCGCGATCAGGAACGCGGGCGAGGTGGGCGCCGAGGCCTGGCTGCCGGCGATGACATACGCGGCCGTATTGGGAATCGAGCCGAGCGCGGTCGCCAGAAGGAACGGAGTCACGCGCATACGCGAGACCGCCGCGCAGTAGTTCGCCGCCCAGAAGGGGATCCCCGGGAAGAGGCGCGCGGCGAGCATCGAGCGGAAGCCGTGCCGGCTGAGCTGCCCGTCGACGGCCTGGACGATCCGGCCGCGCAGCAGGGGGCGCAACGCGTCCTGGCCGAGGATGCGGCCGAGCCCGAAGGCGATGCCCGCCCCCAGGACCGTGCCGGCGATCGCTCCCACGAGCCCGGCCTGCGCGCCGAAGAGCGCACCGGCGGCGAGGTTCAGGAGCGGCCGGGGGACGAAGGCCGCCGTGCACACGCCGTACGCGACCGAGAACAGCACCACGGCCGCGGCGCCGCCGACCTGGGGCGGCCAGCCCTCGGCGAGCAGCCGCTGGGGTTCGAAGACGAGGACGCCGGCGCCCGCGGCGGCGAGCAGCAGGACGAGCAGCCCGAGCCGTGACCACGGCGAGAGCAGCGCCCTGCCGCAGCGCACGGCAAACGCCCGGTCGCCGGGGGCAGGCCGCGCGAGCGTGGCGCTCGTAGCAGCTCGTGTGACGGTGTCCGACATCCGGGGAGACTAACCGACAAACCTCACTGATCGCCGTAGTCTGCGTCTCACCTCTGTCTCAGTACTGCTGTGTTTCCGTACGGCACGGCCTGAGTCTGCGCGTCCGTCTCCGCCCACTGCTTCGTCTCTGACCTCGATTCCTCGCTGTTTCCTCGCTTCGTGGGGTGCGTCTCATGAGTGCTCGGCATGCCGCGGACGGCGCCGCGTCCGCTTCACCGTCGGTTCCGGCCAGTGCGCTGGCCGATCTCGTACTGGAACGCCTGGTCCCCACGTACGGGAAGGGTGCGGACGCGGCGCGTGCCGAGCAGATGGCCGCGTACATGAAAGGGGTCGCTCCCTTTCTCGGGATCGCGTCCCCCGAGCGCAAGGCGCTGTCCAAGATCGTGCTCGAAGGGCTGCCGCGGCCGGACGAGGCGGACTGCACAGCCGTCGCGCTGCGCGCCTGGCGGCTGCCGGAGCGCGAGTACCACTACTTCGCCGTCGACTATCTGCGGCGCCACGGCAAGCGCCTCTCGTCCGCCTTCCTTCCGGTCGCCCGGCATCTGGTCACCACACTTCCGTGGTGGGACACGGTCGACGCACTGGCCGTACATGTCGTCGGCGGCCTTGTGGCCGCGGATCCGCGGCTCGAGCGCGACATGGACGCGTGGATCGAGGACGACGACCTCTGGGTCGCGCGCACGGCGCTGCTGCACCAGCTGCGCTACAAGGACGCGACCGACCCCGACCGCCTCTTCGGCTACTGCCTGCGGCAGAGCGGGCATCCGGACTTCTTCATCCGCAAGGCGATCGGCTGGTGCCTTCGGGAGTACGCGAAGACGGACGCGCAGGCCGTACGGGACTTCGTGGCCGCCCATGAGCAGCGCCTGTCGCCGCTGTCGGTGCGCGAGGCGCTCAAGAACGTCGGGCGTCCATAGGCCTCAGTACGGTCAGTAGAACTGCGACAGGCAGAACTCATGCCCCTCGGGATCGGCCATGACCAGCACCACACCCTCCTCGTAGTCATGCCGCTCCCCGGTGAACGTGCCGCCGAGGGCGAGGACTTGGGCGACGCCCGCGTCGATGTCGTCCACCAGAACGTCCAAATGCAGCCGCACCTTGCCCTGCTGCGGCTCGGTCACCGGCTGGAACACCAGCCGCGGCTGCGGGTCGTCCACATGGCCGAGATAGATCCAGCCCGGCATCGACGGGCCTTTCGGCCGGTCGAGCAGGACGCTCCAGAACGCCGCGACGCGCTCCACGTCCAGACAGTCGACGGTCACTCCGACCCAACGGTTCGGCATGCCACTCCCCGGAATAGCTGCTGACGGTAATTCGTTGGACGTGGGTACGCCGACAGTAGAGGATCACAGCATGTTCCGGCAGACCTTCCTCGCAGCTACGCCCGCAGTCGCGGGCGCTGCTCGGGCTGCCGGTTGCCAGGCCGTTGCCGAGGATTCCCTCGCGCCTTTCTTCGCGGCCGCACTCGCGGCTGATCTCGCGGCCGCTCTCGCAGCCGATCTGTTCGTCGACGCCTTCGACGGCGTCCGAAGCTGACTCTCCCCGGACATTCCGGCGGACCCCGCAGGGGGAGGGTCGGTGTGATCCGAGGGGTCCCCGTCTTCCGCCGCCCTTCGCGGCAAACCGGCCGGCAACCGGTGCGGAGGACCATCAACTGCCCTGCACTGACAGGGAACCCAGAAGGACAAGCAATGTCCAAGACGGCATACGTGCGCACCAAGCCGCACCTCAACATCGGCACCATGGGCCACGTCGACCACGGCAAGACCACCCTCACCGCCGCGATCACGAAGGTGCTCGCCGAGCGCGGCAGCGGCACGTTCGTGCCCTTCGACCGGATCGACAAGGCTCCGGAGGAGGCCGCCCGCGGCATCACCATCAACATCGCGCACGTCGAGTACGAGACCGACACCCGGCACTACGCGCATGTCGACATGCCCGGCCACGCCGACTACATCAAGAACATGGTCACCGGCGCCGCCCAGCTCGACGGGGCGATCCTCGTCGTCTCCGCGGCCGACGGCATCATGCCGCAGACCGCCGAGCACGTCCTGCTCGCCCGCCAGGTCGGGGTCGACCACATCGTGGTCGCCCTCAACAAGGCCGACACGGGCGACGCGGAGCTGATCGAGCTCGTCGAGCTGGAGGTCCGCGACCTGCTCTCGCAGCACGGCTACGACGGGGACTCGGTCCCGGTCGTCCCGGTGTCCGGCCTCAAGGCCCTTGACGGCGACCCGCGTTGGACCGCCTCGATCGAGGCGCTGCTCGACGCGGTGGACACCTACGTCCCGATGCCGGAGCGGTACGTCGACGCACCGTTCCTGCTGCCCGTGGAGAACGTCCTGACCATCACGGGTCGCGGCACGGTCGTCACGGGTGCCATCGAGCGCGGCACCGTGCGCATGGGTGACCGTGTGCAAGTGCTCGGTGCGGAGGTCGAGTCGGTCGTGACGGGTCTGGAGACCTTCGGGAAGCCGATGGACGAGGCGCAGGCCGGTGACAACGTCGCCCTGCTGCTCCGCGGTGTCCCGCGCGACGCGGTCCGCCGCGGTCATGTGGTCGCGGCGCCCGGCAGCGTGCAGCCCGCGCGGCGGTTCACCGCGCAGGTGTACGTCCTGTCGGGTCGCGAGGGCGGCCGTACGACCCCGCTCACGACCGGGTACCGGCCGCAGTTCTACATCCGTACCGCGGACGTGGTCGGCGACGTCGACCTCGGTGAGGCGGCGGTCGCGCGTCCCGGGGACACCGTCACGATGACGGTCGAACTGGGCCGTGACGTCCCACTGGAGTCCGGCCTCGGCTTCGCGATCCGCGAGGGCGGGCGCACGGTCGGGGCGGGGACCGTGACCGAGGTCATCGGCTAGGCCCGTAGGGGCTGTTGCCCGGTCCGCGTACTGATGCGTCGGTGCGCGGATCGGGTGCGACCGTCGGCGCCTAGCACGTCCCCAGCCCGGTCAGTCGCTCCAGCGCCGCTGGATCGTGTGTGCCTGGGTGCGCAGATGCTCCACCAGCGTGGGGATGCTGCCGGCGGCGGAGGTGCGCAGCGCGGCGACGCTGACCTCGCGGGCGAGCGGCAGATCGGCGAGCTGACGGAGGACGACACCGCGGTGCGGTGTGCTCAGGGCGAGCCGCGGCACGAGGGCGATCCCCGCACCGGCGGCCACGAAGCCCTGCACGACGGCGTAGTCGTCGGTGCGCAGCGTGTACACGGGCTGGAAGGAGTGCTTGGCGCAGGCCCGCGACAGGGCGCGGTCGCAGGGGTCGCCCGGGTCGGCGGCCCCGATCCAGTCGTCGTTTTCGAGCTCCTCCAGCGGTACGTGGTCCCGGTCGGCGAACCGGTGGTTTCTCGGCAGCACGAGTTGGAGCGGGTCGCGCAGCAGAGCGTGCAGCTCGAACTCCTCGTCGAGATCCAGATGCTCACCGGGCTCGGAGAAGACGAGCGCCGCGTGCAGCTGCCGCGCCCTCAACCCCTTGAGCAGCATGGGCAGTTCGCCTTCGCTGAGCGTTACCCGTACGCCGGCCTGGAGCAGTGCCTTCACCGCCGGCGGCAGCAGCAGGGCGCCGGCAGTCGGGAACGTGCCGATGTGCACGGCATGCGTCCCCTGCTCGGCGAGGTCGCGGATCTCCTGCTCGGCGAGACGCAGCCGCTCCAGGACCGCCTCGGCGTGCGGCAGGAGACTGCTGCCCAGTTCGTTGAGCTCGGCTCCGCGCGGGCCGCGCTGCACGAGCCGATGCCCGAAGTGTGCTTCGAGCGCCGCCAGATGGTGCGTGATCGTGGGCTGGGAGTAGTGCAGCGCACGGGCCGCGGCGGCGAGTGAACCCTCGCGGGCGATGGCCTTGAGTACGTGCAGTTGGCGCAGCTCGAGCATATAGACAGTCTATGGAGCCCCCCAGGTATTTGATGTATTCCTCGATGGCCGGGCGCCTGCCACGCTCACCGGCGTGAACATCGCACCTCCCGCCTCACCCGCACCCATCGCTGCAGGTCACGGCACCGTCGCCGCGCAGCACCGCACTCCCTACGCCACAGCGCTCAAGGCCCATGCGGGCCGCAGCTGGCTCCGGCTGAACGTCCCCGGACACGCGGGCGACCCCGACCCCTTCGGGCACCTGGCCGCCCTCGTCGGCGATGCCCCCCTCCGGCTGGACTTCCCGCCGCTTCTGGAAGGAATCGACCTCGGTACGGGGTCGCCCCTGGAGGAGGCGCAGTCGCTCGCGGCGGAGGCCTGGGGTGCCCGTCGGACCTGGTTTCTGACGAACGGTGCCTCGCAGGGCAACCAGATCGCCTCGCTCGTCGCACCGGCCCTCGGCAGGACGCTCGTCGTCCAGCGCAGCGTGCATTCGAGCGTCATAGACGGGCTCGTCCTCTCGGGACTCGCGGCGCGGTTCGTGGCGCCGTCCGTCGATCCCGTACAGGGGATCGCCCACGGGATCACCGCGGACGACCTGGCCGAGGCGCTGGCCGAGCAGCCGGACACGGCGGCTGCGTACGTCGTGACGCCCAGCTATTTCGGCGCGGTCGCCGATGTGCGGGCCCTGGCGGACACCGCTCATGCCGCCGGGGTTCCGCTGTTCGTCGACGAGGCCTGGGGCTCGCATTTCGGATTCCACCCCGACCTGCCGTCCGGGGCGCTGGCCCAGGGTGCGGATCTGGTCGTCTCCAGCACGCACAAGCTGGGCGGCAGTCTCACGCAGTCCGCGATGCTGCACCTGGGGCACGGCCCGTTCGCCGACCGTCTCGAGCCGCTGATCGACCGGGCGTTCCGGATGGTGCAGTCGACGAGTGCCAGTGCCCTGCTGGCGGCGTCACTCGATGTGGCGCGTGCCGCCCTGGTGGGCAACAAGGAGGCGATCGGCGCATCGGTGGCGGCCGCCGACCGGGTGCGCGGCGCCATCCGCAGGCTGGGTAGGTTCTCGCTCGTCAGCGACACCTTCGACAGGTTCGGGGATGTCGTCGCCGCGGACCCGCTGCGTATAGCCGTCGACACCCGCGCGGGCGGTATCTCCGGACACGAGGCGCGCACTCTGCTGGCCAGGGACCATCAGGTGCTGGTCGAAGTGGCGACGGACGCGGCCGTCGTGGCCGTGATCGGCGCGGGCGCGGCCCCCGACACCGACCGCTTCATCGAGGCACTGCACTGTCTGCCGGCTCACCCCGCGCCGAGCACGGAGCGCGACCTGCCCCGCTTGTGGCTGCCGACCCCGGGCCCGGCGCGGATGACGGCACGCCAGGCGTTCCTGAGTCCGTCGTGCGCGGTCCCGGCGGAGAAGGCGGTGGGCATGATCGCCGCCGACACGCTGGCCGCGTATCCGCCGGGTATTCCGAATGTGCTGCCCGGCGAGGTGATCACCGAGCAGGTGGTCGGCTTCCTGCAGCGCACGGCCGCGGCACCCAACGGATACGTACGCGGGGCGATCGACGCGGACGTCTCACGCCTGCGTGTCGTCGATCCGGGTACTCCCGTGAACTCCTGAGCGGAGAAGGGGCCGTTGGTCCCGCCGGCGAGGGGAGAACGTCCGGCCGTGCGCGGGCGGCCGCTGGCTACGCTGGCGGGATGTTCGGTATGGGAGGGGTGGCCCTGGTGCGCGCGGCGGTGTTCTCCGTCCTGTGCGTCACTTTGGCGACCACCTCGCAGGTGTGGATGGCGCTGCCCGCGCCGGCCGTTGCGGGCGCCGTGGTGAGCGTGTTCGCCGTGGTGCTTCCGCTGGCGCGCCGCAGGCGGTCGTTCTGGCAGATCGCGGCCGTGCTCGTACCGCTTGAGCTCGTACTCGGGTTCGTGTTCACCGCGGGGCAGAGCATGTGCCATTCCGCGGGGGCCGTCCCGCTGAGTGCCTGCGAAGGCGCCGGAGTCGGACAGGCCCTCGCGGTGCACGGCCCCGCCGTGGCCGGCGGCCCTTGCCTGCTGCTTGCCGCGCATTTGGTGATCGGCGTCCTCGGGGCCTGGTGGCTGCACCAGGGGGAGCGCGAACTCGCCCGTGCCGTCCGCGAATTCACCCGGACGAATCTGCCCCCGCTGCTCGAACCGCTGCTGCGTCTGCTCCTGCGGCGACCCGCCGTCACCTTGCCTCAGGTCCGCAGGGACCGCCTCCACGCCCGGGACATCCCACCGCCCTCCTCGCACATCCCCCGGCATCAGCTGACCCGTCGCGGCCCGCCGCGACTTCTTCCGGCGCACTGACCATCCGGCCGTACGGCCTCGTCAGTGCTATGCCACCGCCACCTGATCCGCGGGCGTCGAGCCCTGTCCCGGTGAGCGGTGATCTCCCCACCACGCACCGCGGCCGAACCCGTCGGCCACGCGGCGCGCTTCGGCACACCGGAAGAAGACCCGCGCATGAGCACCAAGAAGACCACGCTTCACCAGACCCGCCGCGATCTCGCCGGCACTGCGGCGGTTCAAGCCGACGGCAAGAAGCGGACCGTGAAGCCACGAGGCCGACGACGTGTCGCCCTGGCCGTGGCCACGGTCACCGCGGCCACCGTCCTGTCGGCCTGCTCGACCGGTTCGAGCGGCTCGGCTGCGGGCGCACCGGACGCCGCAGCCGACCTGCCGCTGCCCGCCACCGACGCGTACAACATCACCAACAGCCCGTCGCACAAGGACATCGACCTGGCCATCGAGTCCCGGTCGATGCGCGTGGGCGGCAAGGAGATCAAGCGGTACGTGTACACGGACGCGGCCCGCCCCGAGACCGCTGCCCTCGGCGCCGGCCTGCCGATCGTCGTCGACGCGGGCGACACCGTCCGCCTCGACGTGGCCAACGGCACCGGCACCGCCACCAACATCCACTGGCACGGCATGAGCGTGCCCAACGAGCAGGACGGCCCCGGCCTCCTGATCGAACCCGGCACCGACCACACGTACAGCTTCAAGGCCGAGGCGGCGGGGACCTACTGGTACCACTCGCACGAACGGCCCGTGCGTGACCAGGTCGACGAGGGCATGTACGCGCCGTTCATCGTCCGCGATCCCGCCGACGCCGAGTACGACCTCGACCAGATCTTGGTCCTCGACGACTGGGTGGCCGGCGGCAACGTGGGACACATGGAGGTCGTCGGCGACGTCGACACCGTCAACGGGCGTACCGGCAAGGACATTTCCCCGCTCGCCCTGGCCACCGGGCAGATCGCCAAACTCCGCCTGATCAACGCGTCGTCCGCCAGGACCCAGGTGATGCGCTTCCCGGTCGGCGTGCGCGTGACCCACACCGACGGCGCGCCTCTGCCCGAGCCGTACACCACCCGCAGCCTGGAGATCGCGCCCGGCGAACGCTACGACGTCGAGCTGGCCATGACGGACAGTACGGACAAGAACCTCGCCATCACCAACGAACGCGACGCCGGCCTGCGCATCCCGATCACGTACACGGCCTCCGGCGCGAAGCCGGCCGCCTCGCCCTTCACACCGCCGCCCACGACCTCGCTCGCGCCGGGCCTGAACGCCAGGAACCCCGATGTCGAGATGACGCTCTCGGACGACATGGCGGGGATGTCGGGCCACCGCTGGACCATCAACGGCGAAGTCTTCCCGGAGACCGGGCGATTCGACCTGGAGCGCGGACGCACGTACAGGATCCGCTTCCGCAACGACGGCATGCACCGGATGGGTCACCCCATGCACCTGCACGGCGCCCACTTCCGCGTCCTGGACCACGACGGCACACCGGAGGACCGTGAGATCTGGAAGGACACGATCGACATTCCGTACGGGCAGTACGTGGACGTCGCCGTCACCTTCGACAAGCCCGGCGCCTGGATGGTCCACTGCCACATCCTCGACCACGAGGACGGGGGCATGATGACCACCGTCGACGTGCGCTGAACGAAAAGAAGACGGCCACCTTCCACCGTCGTCATGGCGCAATCCCTCGCGCCAGAAGGTGGCCGCCGATCAGGGGGCCCTCAGCCGGGCGGCTTCGCGTCGGGGGATGCGGCGCGCAGGTCGGCCAGGAGCTCGGCCTGCCCCGCCAGGACGCCGGACAGGATCGAGCGGGCGACCCTGAGCAGTTCGGCTACCTGGGGGCTCGTCAGCGAGTAGTAGACGTTCGATCCTTCTTTGCGCGTGGTGACGAGGTTCGCGCGGCGCAGCACCGCCAGCTGCTGTGAGAGGTGAGCGGGCTCGATGCCGACCTCGGGCAGCAGCTCCGCGACCGCGTGCTCCCCTTCGCTCAGCAGCTCGAGGACGCGGATCCGGGCCGGGTGGCCGAGCGTCTTGAAGAACTCGGCCTTCAGCTGGTACAGCGGCGCGCTCACCGTGCAGACCTCCTCGGCCTGTGCCGCAGCGGCCGGTCCTTGGCGCATCGCATCCACCCAAACGTGACTGACATGCGGTCCATCCTCGCGCGTGCGCGGAGCTTGACCAATCCGCGCACCGGGATCCCACCGCTCCGATTCCGGTCCTTGCATGCCGGGCTAGCCGGCGTAGGGGTTGCCGCCGAGCCAGGTGGTGCCGTCGATCAGTTCGCGCGCCGCGTCCAAGTGGCCGCTGTGACAGGCCACTTCGGTCAGTACGTGGATCAGGATGCGCCGCACGTCGGGCAGCCGCCAGGACGGCCAGATCTCCACGGGCCAGGCAGCGGGCTCCTGGTCGAGATCGGCGTCGGCGAGCACGGAATCCGCGCGGGCGATCGCCGTACGGTAGTCGGCGAAGACCTCGGCGGCGTTCATCCCGTCCGGTACGCACCAGTGCGCCTCGGTGCCTGCCAGGAGTTGTCCGGCCACATCCGGTTCGCCCGCGATCACACCGGCGAACCAGAATTGCTCCACATCCAGGGTGAGGTGGCGCACCAAGGCCAGGCAGCTCCAGCCGCTCGGCAGCATCGGCCGGCGCAGCTCCTCCTCGGTGAGCCCTTCGAGGATCCCGGCCACATGCTCCCGCTGGTGGTCCAGGGCGGCCTTGAGTGCGTCGAGTTCGACGCTCGCCGGACGGCTCGGAACACTGCGGCCGGTCTGTTCTGTCGTCACCGTCATCGTCATGGTCATCGCCATCCTGATCCTGGGTCGACGCAGGGCATGAACTTCGAGGGGGACCGGACGCTACACCGGGGGTACGACAATGCCCCGGCCGAGCAGACAGGATCCGGCCGAGCAGAGGCGGGCCCCGTGCGTCAGGCCTTCTTGACCACGCTCGACTTGAGCTGCATCGCGCCGAAGCCGTCGACCTTGCAGTCGATGTCGTGGCCGTCGACGCCGTCCGTGATCAGGCGGATGCCCCGGACCTTGGTGCCCGCCTTGATGCCGTTGGGGCTGCCCTTGACCTTCAGCGTCTTGACGACCGTGACCGTGTCGCCGTCGGAGAGCACATTGCCCACGGCGTCCTTGACCACGCGCCCGGCGTTGGTCGCTTCCTCTGCGCCGGCGGTGGCGGGGGACCACTCGTGGGCACATTCGGGGCAGACCAGAAGGGCGCCCATCTCGTAGGTGTAGGCGCCGGCGCACTGGGGGCAGGGGGGAAGCGTTTCGTTCACGGGGCCAGCGTAGTGAATGCAGTCCATGAATTGCAAAATTTCGCAAGTCCATACATGCTGAGGTCGTTGTGCCCAGCCGGCGAGGAGTCCCGTACGTGTCCGTACCGCTGTATCAGGCGAAGGCCGAGTTCTTCCGGATGCTCGGTCATCCCGTACGGATAAGGGTTCTGGAGCTGTTGCAGGACGGGCCGATGCCGGTACGCGAGCTGCTGACCGCGATCGAGGTGGAGCCCTCGGCGCTGTCGCAGCAGCTGGCGGTGCTGCGCCGCTCGGGGATCGTCCACTCGCGGCGTGAGGGGGCCACGGTCGTGTATGCGCTCGCGGGCGGGGACGTCGCCGATCTGATGCGGGCCGCCCGCCGGATCCTCACCGACATGATCGCCGGGCAGAACGAACTCCTCGAGGAACTGCGGGAGTCCGAGGTCGCCCGTTCATGAGCGTGCTTTCGTGCACCCGGTCCCTGGCGGGCCGGGTGGCTTCGCTGCTGCCCGGACGCTCCGATCTCGCGGACGTACGGCGTCATCCGCGCCGCGATCTGCTGGCCGGCCTCACGGTCGCCGTGGTGGCGCTGCCGCTCGCGCTGGGCTTCGGCGTCTCCTCCGGACTCGGAGCGGAGGCGGGCCTGGCCACCGCCGTCGTCGCCGGAGCGCTGGCCGCGGTGTTCGGCGGATCGAATCTGCAGGTGTCCGGGCCGACCGGCGCGATGACCGTCGTCCTGGTGCCGATCGCGGCGGCGTACGGGCCCGGCGGTGTGCTGACGGTCGGCCTGGTCGCCGGGCTGCTGCTGGTCGCGCTCGCGGTGGGCCGGGCCGGTAAGTACATGCAATACGTGCCCGCCCCGGTCGTGGAGGGCTTCACTCTCGGCATCGCGGGTGTCATCGGCCTGCAGCAGGTCCCGAACGCCCTGGGTCTGGACAAGCCCGAGGGCGAACAGATCCTCGCCGTGACCTGGCGCGCCGTGGAGGAATTCGCGCAGGCCCCGAACTGGACCGCCGTCGCGTTCGCCGCGGGCGTGGCCGTCGTGATGCTGGCCGGCGCCCGGCTCCGGCCCACGATTCCGTTCTCCATCGTCGCCGTCATCGCGGCCACGATCGTCGCCCAGGTGTTCCGTCTCGACGGCGCGCCGCCGATCGGCGATCTGCCCGCCGGGCTGCCTGCTCCGTCGCTCGGCTTCCTCGACCTCGGTTCCCTCGGCACGCTGCTGCCCTCGGCCGTGGCGGTGGCCGCACTCGCCGCCCTGGAGTCCCTGCTGTCCGCGTCCGTCGCCGACGGAATGACCGTCGGACAGCGCCACGATCCGGACCGCGAGCTGTTCGGTCAGGGCCTGGCGAACATCGCCGCACCGCTGTTCGGCGGAGTGCCGGCCACCGGCGCCATCGCACGTACCGCGGTCAATGTCCGCACCGGAGCGTCATCGCGGCTTGCCGCGCTCACCCACGCCGCGGTGCTCGCGGTGATCGTCTTCGCCGCCGCGCCCCTGGTGTCCAGGATCCCGCTCGCCGCACTCGCGGGCGTGCTGCTCGCGACCGCGATCCGGATGGTCGAGGTGGGCTCCCTGCGCGCCATGACGAAGGCGACGCGCTCGGACGCCGTCATCCTCGTCCTGACCGCCGCCGCCACGCTGGCCCTCGACCTCGTCCAGGCCGTCATCATCGGCATGGTGGTCGCCGGAGTCCTCGCGCTGCGCGCGGTGGCCAAGCAGGCCCGTATGGACCAAGTGCCGCTCGACCGCGGGGAGTACACCGCCGAGGAACAGGCGCTTCTCGCCGAGCACATCGTGGCCTACCGGCTCGACGGACCGCTGTTCTTCGCCGGAGCGCACCGCTTCCTGCTCGAACTCGCGGAGGTCGCCGACGTTCGGGTCGTCATCCTGCGCATGTCCCGGATCACGACGATGGACGCGACCGGCGCCCTGGTCCTCAAGGACGCCGTGCGGAAACTCAACCGGCGCGACATCGCCGTGATGACCACGGGCATTCGGCCCGGACACCGGCAAGTCCTCGCGTCCGTAGGGGCCTTGGAACTGCTCGAGGCCCACGGGCGTGTGTATGCCACGACGCCCGAGGCCATCGCCGGAGCCCGCACCCACCTGGAGAGCGGCGGCTTCCTGCGCGCCCTTCCCGTTCAGCAGACGGCAGTTCACGCCAGGGAGGAACCAGCCCGATGAGCATCACCCGTGACACGACCCCGCGGATGACCGAGGTCTCCGGCGCAGAAGCGCTCTGGCTGCTCGAAGGGAGCACCCAGGGCCGCCTCGTATACCTGCAGCGGGACCTGCCCGTGATCCGGCCCGCCCGGCACCTGTGGGGTACCGGCCGCCTGGTGGTACGCACTCCGGTGGCGGCCGGCTCGCTGCCGCCGGCGCTCTCGTACCACGTGGACGAGTCCGACGCGGCGACGGGCGCGGGCTGGACGGTCACGGCCACGGGCCCGTACGACCTGGTCACCGAGCCGCACGAAGTCGCGCACTACCGACGGGCGTTGGCGGGCTGGATGCACGGCCCGCACGACACGTTTCTGCGGTTGCGTCCGCAGACGGTCCAGGGGTTCCGGCTTGCGGGGCTGACCTGAGGGGCTTCGACCGGGGCCGGTCGAAGGGTGCATGCGGTATGCGGTTGCTGTGCGGCGGTCGGGCGTTTCCGCTCGCCGCTTCGGATCAGGAGACCGGATGGACGCCGGAGTGTTCCGAATCACCGTGAATGCGTGGAACGTTCCTATTTGATTCCCCCTCTTGCAGAGGGGTCGCCGCCGGCGTGCGGTGCATGGTGTGTGGCGAGCCCGGAAGCGACCGATCCGCTTGCAGGGAGCACGCGCACATGCACATACGCAGGACATTGCCTCGGCTCGTGCCGCCCATGGGGTTCGCCGTCCTGATGGCCCTGGTCGCCGGCCTGGTCTCGGCTTTCTCCTCGGCCGTGGTGCCGATCGCGCCGGACACCGTACGTGCGCAAGCTCTGGACAGGGCCGCCACTGCGCCGGGCGCGGTGGACTGCCGACGGCAGAAGTGCATTGCGCTGACCTTCGACGGGAATCCGGGTGAGCCGACCGGCAACCACACGTGGAATCACCCGCGGCTGACCGATGTCACGGACGCGCAGATACGGGAGGAGATGGGGCGCACCGAGCGGGCGATCACGGACATCACCGGCCGTGCGCCCACGCTCATGCGGCCGCCGGAGGGACGTACCGACCGGCGCGTCTCGAAGGTCATGAAGGATCTCGGGCTGGCCCAGGTGCTCTGGACCGTGATGCCTTCGTCACCGTCTCCCAACTGCTGCACCCGGCTGTCGTCGAACCGGGCAGGGTCTACCGCTGACCGCGCCTTTCGGGGTGTGCACAACGGGCCTTGGGCGATTCGCTGAGGGCAGGGGCTCTGGCACGATGAGGCAATGTTCGATTTCGGCATCGCGGGCTACGAACCGCTGTGGCTGAACGGCCGCAGTGACCTCGTGCGAGCGCATGCGCATCGGCTGCGCGGTCTGGCCGGCCGGACACTGACGTGTGTCTGGATGGTCTGGGACCGTGAGGACGACGAGTGGTTCTGCGACGGCCCGGTCCTGTTCGACTTCGACGGCGAGCAGGTCGAGATCAACCATCAGAAGTTCGACGATCTCTCCCTCACGTGGAACACGGTCGACCCAGGTGCGCCTGTCCGGTGGCCCGACTTCGACCTGCAGTGGCGTGCCGATCCCCTTCCCGGACTTCCGGCTCTGCGGGGTCTGCGCCTCGCAGGCGTCGAACTGCTCGAGTGGGCAGTCCGGGATATGGCTCAGGGAAACGTGGACATCAGCTTCGTCTTCGAGACGGGCCGGGTGACGGTCTTCAACGCACTCGACGAGAATGGGCTGAGCTTTGCTCCTCCCGGCCGGCATCAGCGGATCCACCCGCTGCACTGAAGTCGCCGGGTTCCGGTGCCGCTTCATCGGGACGCCGGCTTGGGAGGATGTCCGTCCGGTTGTGGAGGAGTGACTCCGTCACCTCCGTCACCTCCGTCAGCCCGGGCGCAAAGGGATTCAGCTGCCGTATTCGTGGCGGAGTCGGGTCTTGAGGAGTTTTCCGGAGGCCGTGCGGGGCAGGGCGGCCACGGCCGTGACCGACTTCGGGATCTTGTAGCCGGCGAGCCGGCCGACGAGACGGGCACGGACCTCGTCCGGATCGATGGCGGCGCCCTCGCGGGCGACGACCACCGCGCGCGGCACCTCTCCCCACTTGTCGTCGGGGACGCCGATGACGGCCGCCTCCACGATGTCGGGGTGGGCGAGCAGGGCCTGTTCGACCTCGGCGGGGTAGATGTTCTCGCCGCCCGAGATGATCATGTCCTTGATGCGGTCGACGATGGTGACATAGCCGTCCGCGTCCACCCGGGCGGCGTCCCCGCTGCGGAACCAGCCGTCCCTGAGGGCGACTTCGGTGTCCGCGGGCAGGTCCCAGTAGCCCCGCATGACATGCGGGCCGCTCACGATCACCTCGCCGGTCTCGCCTGTGTCCACGGGCGTCAGGTCGGGGCGCACCACCCGTACGTCGCTGAAGAAGTGCGGCACACCGGCCGTGCCCGCCTTGCTGACCGCGTGCTCCGCGTCCAGGAAGAGGACTCCGGGCGCCGCCTCCGTCATCCCGTATCCCTGCAGGAAGGTCAGACCGCGTTCCTGGTACGTGGCGATGAGCGGGGTGGGGACGGGCGATCCGCCGCAGGTGAGGATCCGCAGCGAGGTCAGGTCGGCGACCGGCCAGCGTGCGTGGCGGGTCATCCGGTCGAACATCGCCGGCACCCCGAACATGAACGTGATGCCGTGGCGCCCGATGAGATCGAAGGTGTCGCCCGGGTCGAAGGCCTCGACCAGGACGCAGGTGCCGCCCTTCAACAGGACGGGCAGCGTGAGCATGTTGAGCCCGGCCGTGTGGAAGAGCGGGGCCGAGACCAGCGCGACCTCTTCGGCGATGAGGTCGTGGTCGATCAGGACGTTGACGGCGTTCCACGTGAGGTTGCCGTGGGAGAGCATCGCGCCCTTGGGGCGGCCCGTGGTCCCCGAGGTGTACATGATGATGCAGGTGTCGTCGAGTGCGACGGACTCGTCGATGGGCTGCGGGGACGAGGAGGCGAGCAGCTCCTCGTATGCGTCTCCGCCGGTCGGCAGGAGCGTGATCGGCATCGTCTCGGCGCGTACGGTCTCGGCGGTGGCGGCATACGCGGGGGAGTGGAGCAGCAGCCGGGCGCCGGAGTCGGCCACCTGGTAGGTGATCTCCGGTGCGGCCAGGCGGGTGTTGAGCGGCACGAAGACCGCTCCGAGGAGGCCGGTGGCGAAGAGGCTCTCCAGGAAGGAGGGGTGGTTGGCGCCGAGGTAGGCGACGCGGTCGCCGCGTTCAACTCCCGCTGCCCTCAAGGCATGGGCGAGGCGGGTGGTGCGCTCGTACAGGGCGGCGTACGTGGTCGCCGCGCCCTCGTACAGCAGGGCGGTGCGGTGCGGAGTCTTGCGGGCCCGGCGCGCGGGCCACGACCCGATTCCCTCGTTGCGCATCGGCGCTCTCCTTCAGGAGCCGGAGGCTGAGTGTCCGGACGCGGCGGGCCCGGAAGGGGAGTGTCCGGACGCGGGATGCTCCGGGAATCTCGGCGCGGGGATGCCGACGCTCTCCGGGCGGCTGCCGACCGAGGTGTGCCAGGTGGCGGCGATGGACTCGGGGCTCCAGCCGCCGTCGGCGTACGCGATCGCGGTCTCCTGGGGATGGGACCACAGGGCGAGCTTGTCGCCGCCGATGCCGATGCACTGGCCGGTGATGTCGCGGGCGGCCGGGGAGGCGAGGAAGGGGACGAGCGCGGCGCAGTCCTCGGGCGTGCCGAACCCCTCGCCCTTGCGCAGGAAGTCCGGCAGCGGGCGGCCCTCGTGCAGGGCTTCGACGTACGGCGCGAAGGCGGGGATGGTCTCGGTCATGGCGGTGGCGGCGACGGGCACGATCGCGTTCACGGTGATGCCCGAGCGGGCCAGCTCCATGGACCAGGTACGCGCCATCGCGGCGATCCCCGCTTTGGCGGCGGCGTAATTGGTCTGCCCGAAGTTGCCGCGCTGCCCCGCCGGCGAGCCCACCAGGACCAGGCTGCCGCCCTCGCCCTGCTCGCGCATGCGGACGGCCCCGGCACGGGCGCAGGTGAACGTGCCCTTCAGATGAGTGGTCAGCACGGCGTCGAAGTCCTCGTCGGTCATCTTCCACAGCACGCGGTCGCGCAGGATGCCGGCGTTGGTGACCATCGCATCGAGGCGCCCGTACGTGTCCACGGCGCGGGCGACCAGGCGGTCGGCGGCCTCGGCGCTGCCGACGGCGACGGCCTCGGCGACCGCTCGGCCGCCCGCCTCGGTGATCGACTCGGCAGCCTGCGCGGCGGCCTCCTCGTCGAGGTCGTTGACGACGACCGCGGCGCCGGATCTGGCCAGCGCGGTGGCGTACGCGAGGCCCAGGCCACGGCCGGAGCCGGTGACCACGGCGACCTTTCCGGCCAGATCGATGGGGGCGTTCGGCACAGCTGGTGTCCCTTCATCAAGAAGTCATGAGGAAGCCATCAGGTGCATCGGTGCCACGGAGGAGCGTCGGGAAGACGGCCGGAGCAGGTCCCCGACCGGTTCGCGGAAAGGAAGCTAACTACAATCATTGTTGCCGTCAATGATTGTGACGGGCCTGGGTCTACGTCATGCTGGTGCCGGACGCACACCCGCCCACGAGCGGACCGGACCGGGGAGCACGACATCGCTGAGACAGAGGGGGACGCGCCCTGGATGCGCGCCCTGCATGCCGACACGGGCTATCTGCTCTACCGCCTGGGCCTGCGGTCGGGGCGGCTGTTCAACGCCACCCTCGAGGAGTCGGGGCTGCGTCTGCGGCACTATGCGCTGCTTCGCTATCTGGCCACCGTCGAGGGCGCGCTGCAGCGGGAGTTGAGCGACCGGCTCGGCTACGACCCGAGCGCCATCGTCAGTCTCGTGGACGACCTGGAGCGGCTGGGCTTCGCCGAACGCCGGCCGTCCCCCGAGGACCGGCGCCGCCGAGTCGTCGTCCTGACGGACCCGGGGCGGACCATGCTGCGCGACACCGACAAGGCCGGCCGCCGCGTCACCGACGAACTGCTCGATCCGCTCGACGCCAAGGAACGCGAGCAGTTGCACGCGCTCCTGCTGCGCGTCGCCGAGCGGAGCAAGGGCTGACCCGTGCAGTCGTCCGAAGGCCGCAGCTCCGAAGGCCGTAAGTCCGAATGTCGCAGCCCCCAAGGCCGTAAGTCCGAAGGCCGAACCTCCGAAAGCCGCAGCCCCGAAAGCCGCAGCCCCGAAAGCCCCAGATCCGCCGCCGACCGCCTGCTCGACGTGCTCGCGGCCTTCGACCACGAGCACCCTGCGCTGTCGCTCACCGAGATCGGCCGCCGGGCCGGCCTGCCGCTGGCCACGGCCCACCGCCTGGCCGGGGTGCTGACCCGCTGGGGAGCGCTGGAGCGCGATGCGTCCGGGTGCTACCGCATCGGGCTGCGCCTGTGGGAGCTCGGCGCGCTGGCTCCCCGTGGGGTGGCGCTGCGCCAGGCCGCCCAGCCGTTTCTCGAGGACCTGTACGAAGCCACGCACGAGAACGTCCAACTCGCCGTCCGCGACGGGGCGGACGTGGTCTACATCGAACGGATCTCCGGGCGCACCGCCGTCGGTGTGCTCAGCCAGGTCGGCGCCCGCTGGCCACTGCACGCGACCGGGGTCGGCCTGGTGCTGCTCGCGTACGCGGGCGCCGCACTGCAGGAGGAGGTCTACGGCAAGCCGCTGGTCGCCTTCACCCCGTACACCGTGACCGATCCCGGGCGGCTGCGCCGGATGCTCGCGGAAGTGCGGCGTACCGGCTGCGCGGTGAGCGACCGTCAGATCACGGACGACGCCCTGTCGGTGGCGGCGCCGGTGCGCGGGCCTGGCGGGGATGTGATCGCGGCCGTGTCCGTGGTCGTGCACGCCGACGGTGCTCCGACGCGGGCGTTGATCCCGGCCGTGCAGGTCGCGGCGCGCGGCATCTCCCGGACCCTCGGCTGGCAGCCGGGCGATCGCGCGGGCGTGCCGGGGCAGCAGCCGCTCGTCTAGCGATCCGGGACGCTCAGTCCAACTCGACGATCTCGCACGTCCGGTCGACGATCTCCCGGGCCGGCTGCTCGTAGCGGCTGCGGAGTTGGTGGACGACGTCCTGGGCGCGGGCCGCGGGCCAGTCGGCCGGCAGATGCTGTACGGGCAGGCGCGGGTCCACCCGTACGATCTGCAGCCACTCCGTGAGCAGGCGCAGGTAGCGGACGAGGTCGTCCGCCGCGTCGGGGGCCGGGTCCGGCAGGTCCCAGCGGAGCAGGAAGTCGCTGTAGCCGGCCACGAGTCCGTCCAGGTCGTAGGCGTCGCGCACCATCTGCCCGACGTCCGTGGGGGGTTGGGCCACACCGGAGAAGACCTTGACCCGGCCCGCGAGCTCCGGGGTGTCGACGACCGGGCCCACGTCGACGCCCGACGGGGCGATCCACATGCCGTTGCCGAGCATGCCGAAGCCGGACCACACGAGGCGGGCGCGCAGATCGTGCCGCTGGCGCTGCCAGGACTCGGGGAGCGAGAAGGCGAGTACGGTCCAGGCGCCGTCCCAGTCGTCGTTGACCGGACCGCGCTGCCAGACCCTTGTCTCGCCGTCGCGGAGTATCTCGGCGGAGCGCTCGGTGAGGCCGAAGTACATCCGGCGGCCGCGCCGGTGCCGCGAGAGCAGACCCCGGCCCGCCATCCGGGTCAGCGTGGAGCGCAGGGCGTGCTCGCCCACGCCGAGCCGGGCGAAGACGTCGATGAAGCTGCCGGAGAACACGGCGACGTCGCGGCCGAGCACGTAATTGCCGAGGAAGGTCAGCATCACGGACTGCGGGCGCAGGGTCGCAGTGCCCGCGCGCCCGGCCGGAAGGTCGTCGTCCAGTGCAGCGTTCACCGTTTCTGCTCCTAAGAGGTCGTGAGGAGAGGCCGCGGCGGCCAGAGCAGCAGTATCGCGGCCCACTGATATTGGGCACATTATTGACGGCAGTCAACAGCACGCCTATCTTCGCACTGCATTCCGGCCCAACGGCCGCCTTCCCGGGGGGCCTTGCACGCGATCCGACCGCACTCCGTACGCCCCTCGCCCGGGCATCCCTCACCGTCGCCGGGCGCGGCATCATCGGGAGGTTTCCATGCGCAGAGTCCTGCCCCTGCTCGCCGCGGTCGCCCTGACCGTCACCGCCTGCGGAGGCGAAGCCGGCTCCGACGGCGGGGGGGAGATCAAGCTCGGCTTCATCGAGTCGCTCTCCGGCAACTACGCCCCGCTCGGCACCGAGGCGGCCAAGACCGTCGAGCTCGCGGTCGAGCAGATCAACGCGGCGGGCGGCATCGACGGGCGCAAGATCAAGCTGACCACGCTCGACGACAAGACCGCACCCGACCAGGCCGTCGTGCACTTCAACAAGCTGAAGGACCAGGGCGTCGACGCGATCATCGGCTCGACCTTCTCCAACTGCGCTCTGGCGGTCGAGCCGTTGGCGGAGCGCGAGAAGATCCCGTACATCTCGCTCGCACCCGCCGACGAGCAAGTCGACCCCGTACGGCCGCACACCTTCGTCGTCCCGGCGACCTCCTCCAAGTACGCCGAGTCGATGCTGCGCTACTTCCAGGCGGAGAAGATCACGAAGATCGCCGTCGCGTACGACACCAAGTCCGCCTATGCGCAGGCCGGGTTCGCGGGCATGCAGAAGTACGCGTCCAAGTACGGCGTCCAGTTGGTGCAGACAGAGCGTTACGAGACGAATGCCTCCGACTTCAGCTCCGTGTTCACCCACGTCCGCGGCTCCGGCGCGCAGGCACTCGCCGTCTGGGCGAGCGGAGCGCCCGGCGTGACCATCGCCAAGCAGTACGCCTCCGCCGGACTCGACATGCCGCTGGTGATGACCGCCTCGCAGGCGAGCAAGCTGTGGCTGCAGCCGACCGGGGCCGCCGCCGAAGGCGTGTTCGTGCAGAGCGCCGTCGGCGTGGTCGGCGACGAACTCCCGGACGGGAAGCTGAAGGACGTCATCGACAAGATGGCGGACCCGTTCGAGAAGAAGTACGGCTATGAGCCGCCGCAGTTCGCCATGGACGGCTATGCGGGCGTGCAGCTGATCGCCGCCGCGTTCGAGAAGGCCGGCGGCACGGACAAGGCGAAGGTCCGCGACGCCCTGGAGTCGATGGACCTGGTCACGCCCACGGGCCGCTACAAGTACAGCGCCGACGACCACTCCGGCCTGAACGTCGTCAACATCTCCATGAACCAGGTGAAGAACGGCAAGCTCGTCCCCACCGAGTGGGGCCGCGAGCAGTTGGCCGAGGCTGCGAAGGACGCGGGATGACGGCCGCCGATCCTCTGCTGCGTATCGAAGATGTGAGCCGTGCCTTCGGCGGCGTGTATGCCGTACGCGATGTGTCCCTGAGCGTCGCCGAAGGAGAGACGCGTGCCGTGATCGGCCCCAACGGGGCTGGGAAATCAACCCTGTTCAACATGATCAGCGGCCATCTGACGGCGGATCACGGCACCGTGCACTACACCCCGGCCACGGACGGAGGGGTGGGACTCCCGCAGCGCATCGACCGGTTCTCCGCGCACCGCCGTGCCCGCCTGGGCATCGCGATCGTCTTCCAGGGCGCGCGGCTCTTCCACCGTATGACCGCCTTGGAGAACGTCATGGTCGGTGCGCACGCCCGCACCCGCCACGGCTTCCTCTCCGCCGCGCTGCGCCTGCCCGGCCACCACCGGGAAGAGGCCGCCATCACCGCCGACGCCCTGGCGGCGCTCGAACGCGTGGGCCTGAAGGACTGGGCCCACCGCTCCGCCGACGTCCTGCCGCTCGGACAGCAGCGCGCCCTGCAGGTGGCACGGGCCCTGTGCGCCCGGCCAAGGCTCCTGCTGCTCGACGAACCGGCCTCCGGGCTGCGGGCCGGCGAACGCGAGGCGCTGGCCCAGCTGATTGAGAGCCTGCGCCAGGAAGGCCTGACGATGATGCTCATCGAGCACGACGTGGCGTTCGTGACCCGCCTCGCCGACCGGATCACCGTGCTCGACCTCGGACGCGAGATCGCCGAGGGCACCCCGCGGGAGATCCGCGACAACGAAGCGGTGCTCGCGGCCTACCTCGGGCAGGAGAGCGCGGCATGAGCCTCTCCCCGCAGGGGACCGCCGCGTCCGCGGACCCGCTCACGGCGGTGATCGAGGTCGAAGACCTCGTCGTCCGCTACGGCACCGCCACCGCCGTCGACCAGGTCAGCATCACGGTCGGCGCCGGCGAGGCGGTGGCCCTCGTCGGGCCCAACGGCGCGGGCAAGTCCTCCCTGGTCGACGCGGTCATGGGGCTGCTCAGGCCGGCGGCGGGCAGCGTCCGTCTCCACGGGCGGGCGGCGCTCGTCCCCGAGGGCCGGCAGATGTTCCCCGACCTCGACGTCGAGGACAACCTGCGGCTCGGCGCCTGGCCGCTGCGCTCGCGCGGGGCCGCCGCCCGCGACACATCCCGCGTGTACGAGGTGCTCCCCGACCTCGCGTACATCCGCCGCCGCAAAGCGGGCGCGCTCTCCGGCGGTCAGCAGCAGATGGTCGCGTTCGGCCGCGCACTCATGGCCGACCCGGATGTCCTGGTGGTCGACGAACTCTCCCTCGGACTGGCCCCGTTGATCACCGCGGCGCTCGCCGAGCACCTCCGCGAGCTGAACACATCCCGCGGGCTCGCTGTGCTCCTCATCGAGCAGAACGCCCGCCTCGCCCTCGACCTCTGCACCCGCGGATACGTCCTCGAATCGGGCCGTATCCGCACCGAGGGGCCATCCGCGCAGCTCGCGGACAGCGCCGAGGTCGCCGCCGCGTATCTGGGCGGTGCGGCGGAGCCCTCCGGCGCACCCGACACGGAAGGAGACGGGGAGTGAGCGACTTCCTGCAGTACCTCATCTCCGGACTCGCCGTCGGCTGCGGTTTCGCGCTGCTCGGCAGCGGCCTGGTGACGATCCACCGGGTCACCCGCGTGGTCAACTTCGCCCAGGGCATGTTCGCCGTGGTCGCGGGCCTCACCGCGGGCTCGCTGCTCTCGGCGGGGCTGCCGCACGGCGTGGCCGAGGTGGCGGCCGTCCTGGTGGCAGGCGCGACAGGCCTGCTGGTCGGCATCGTGGCGATCGGCCGCCGCGGCACCGGCCCGCAGTCCGCCCTGATCGTCACGCTCGGCATCGGCTTCCTCGCGTACGCGGGGGAGATCCTCATCTGGGGCGAGGACCCGCACTCGTTCGCCGGGCTCGGCGGAGCCGTCGAGATCGGCGGCGCGCATCTGCAGAAGCAGTACTTCCTCGTGATCGGAGCCGCCGCGCTCGGCTTCACGGCGCTCGGCCTGTTCTTCACCCGCAGCTACCTCGGCAAGGCGCTCGGCGCCTGCGCGTCCAACCCGTACGCCGCGCGCGCCGTCGGTATCGACGTGACCCGTATGGGACTTGTGGCCTTCACCCTCGGCGGGATGCTCGGCGGCGTGGCCGGGGTGCTCGTCACCCCGCTGCAGTCCGTCTCGTACCACAGCGACGTCCTGCTGATCACCAACGGATTCGCCGCCGCCATCCTCGGCGGCCTGGTCAGGCTGGGCCCGGCCCTGGTCGGCGGCCTTGCCCTCGGTGTCGCGGAGTCGATGGTCGCCGGCTATTACGAGGCCTCGTACCAGAGCGTCGTGGCCCTGGCCCTGATGCTCGCGGTCATGGTCTGGCGGGCCCGCCGGCACACCGCCCTGTACGAGGAGGCGACATGAACCACCCTGTACGAGAAGGCGAGATGAAGCAGGTGACGCTCCGACCGGCCACGGCCACCACCCCTGCGCCCGGACCCGGCCTGGCCGCCCGACTGCGGCGGCCGCGCGTCCTGGCCGTCCTCGTTGTGTCGGTGGTGGCCCTGCTGCTGCCGCAGCTGCTCGCGGGCTCCGATGTCGCCGTCTACGTCACCTTGTTGCTCTCGGCCATCGTGGTCACCGGCCTGTCGATGCTGATGGGGTACGCGGGACAGGTCTCCCTGGGCCACGCGGCGTTCTACCTCATCGGCGCGTACACGGCCGCGCTGAGCGCCACCCACGACATACCGACCTGGCTGGGTCTGGCCGCCGCACCCCTGACCGCCGCGGTCATTGCCGCGCTGATCGGCATACCTCTGCTGAAGCTGCGCGGCCACCAACTGGCCTTCGCCACGCTCGCGATGCAGCTCATCCTGCTCAACATCGTGGGCCAGAACGAATGGGCGGGCGGCGACATCGGCCTGCAGGGCGTGCCCCGGCTGACCGTCGCCGGCTACGAGTTCGCCAGCACGTCCTCGTACGCGTATCTGGCACTCGGCGCGCTGGCCCTGGTCGTGCTCGTCGCCCGCAATGTGATCGCCTCGCGTCCGGGCCGCGGGCTGCGGGCCCTGGCGACCAGCGAGGTGGCCGCCGAGTCCGCCGGCGTGCCGGTCGTGGCGTACAAGCTGGCGGTCTTCAGTCTCTCGGCGGGCTTCGCGGGCCTCGCGGGCGGGATCTACGCCTTCTACACCGGGTACGTGGCGCCCGGCTCCTTCCCCGTACTGCTGTCCTTCGAGTTCGTCGTCATGGCGGTGATCGGCGGCCTGGGCACGATCTGGGGCGCGCTCGTCGGAGCGGCCGCCATCACGCTCCTCCTCCAGCAGCTGAACGAACTCGGTACCGCCGAGGGCATGCCCGGTTACGCACCCGCCGTCATGTCCTATGCCGTGTACGGGGTGTTGCTCATCCTCGTCGTCCTGTATCTGCCGCGGGGCCTGGTCCCGAGTGCGCAGGGCTGGTGGGAGCGGCGGCGGGCGGCGAAGGACGGGGGAGGCGGCTGAGAACCCGCGACGTCCCCCCCGGCCACCTGGAGGCCGGCCAACCACACCCGGGTGCGCGGAGCTAGGGGCGGGCGTCGAGGCGGTGCTGCAGCGAACCATCCCGGCCGAAGACGTCCATCAAGTAGCCCCGCCTCAACGAAAGCCCTTCCTCGCGCTGCAGGAAGCCGATGATCGACCCCTTGAGGTCGTCGAACGTCTCGGCGCTGTCGTCCGGGTCGCGCGTCCACACGACCAGCAGGGGTACGCCGGCAGGGCCGGAGCTCCGCTGAATCCCGTACACATCGCGCGCTCCGCCGGACTGCCGGTAGCGATCGGCCAGTTGGACCGCGGCAGCGGGCGCGACGGTGGTGGTGGCCGTGGGGCCGGGAGCGGCAGAGGGGCGGTCGGAGCGCGGGGCACTGCCGGTGGTGCAGCCGGCCAGCAGTGCAAGGGCTCCGACGCAGATCAGCGCCGCCGAGCATGCGGTTCTCTTCATCGCGCCATTCTCACCGGCCCGTGGCCGGTCTGTTGACGCTGCCCCACCACACGCCTGGGTTCACAGGTCGAGTACCAGCCTTGACCCCCGGCAGCGCGAGACGCAGATCATCATCGATTCGCCCGCCGCCCGCTCCTCCTCGCTCAGCAACGAGTCGCGGTGGTCGGGTGTGCCCTCCAGGACGTCCGTCTCACAGGTGCCGCACGTTCCCTCCGTACAGGAGAAGAGGACCTCGGTCCCGGCCGCGCGCACCGCGTCGAGCACGGAGACATGGGTGGGCACCGTGAGGGTGCGGCCGGTGCGGGCGAGGACCACCTCGAAGGGGTGGTCGGCGGAGTCGTGGAGCGGTGAACGCGGTTGGAAGCGTTCGGCGTTGAGGGATCCGGGCGGCCAGGAGGCGCACACCTGCTCCACCGCGTCGAGGAGCGGGCCGGGACCGCAGCAGTAGACGAGCGTGTCCGGCCGCGGCTCGCCCGGATACGACGCGAGGTCGAGCAGCCCCTCCTCGTCCTGCGGGACGAGGCGGACCCGGTCGCCGTAGCGGGCGAGTTGGTCGGTGAAGGCCATGGCGGCGCGGGTACGGCCGCCGTAGAGCAGTGACCAGTCGGCGCCCGCGGCCTCGGCGGCCCGCACCATCGGCAGGATCGGGGTGATGCCGATGCCGCCGGCGATGAAGCGGTAGCGGGGCGCCGGGCGGAGCGCGAAGTTGTTGCGCGGGCCGCGCACCCGCACCCGCGCACCCTCGGTCAACTGCTCGTGGACGTGAGCGGATCCACCCCGCCCCGGCTCCTCCCTCAGGACCGCGATGCGCCAACTGCTCCTGTCCGCAGGGTCGGAGCACAGCGAGTACTGCCGTACGAGGCCCTCGCGGAGCAGCAGGTCCATATGCGCTCCGGGCTCCCAAGCGGGCAGTTCACCGCCCGACGGGTCGCGCAGGGTGAGCGCGAGCACGCCCCGGGCGGGGAACTGCCGCTGCGCGACGACCAGTTCAAGGGTGAGCTCGGCCGTGGCGGCCGGTTCCTGACCGCGCTCGGTCGTGACACCCCGATTCAGGGTCTGCTCGGTCATACGGTGTGCCCCTCGGGGTGCGCGAGCATCCACTGCCACAGGGCGACGGGGTCCTCCTCGACGTGCTCGGCCCCGCAGTGGCAGACGCCGTGCAGCAGGTCCGTGCCGGGCTGCCAGTCGACCCGGTACACCTCGGCGGTGGCGCGGTACGTCGCCTGGGCCGTGGGGGCGCCGCTCACGACACCTGCTCCGCGGGCTTGGCGCCCGCCTCGGCCAGGCGGGCGAGGATACGACGGGCGGCGAGGCCGCCGGTGTCGATGTTGATGCTCAACTCCTGGTAGCCCTCCGGCTCGGTGTCCAGGGCCTTCTGCAGGATGTTGAGCGCGTCGACGTCCTGCATCACCACCTTGTGGTTGAAGTCCCGCAGGAACGTGGTGACTTCGGGGTCGTCCTTCGCGAAGTCGCGCGAGACCGCCCAGAAGTCGTAGACCTTGCCGGGCGCGGACGGGGTGATGGCATAGGTGATCTCGGTGTGGAAGGCGTGCGGGTCGGTGCCGTCCGGGTTCGGCAGCACGCCGACCGGGGCGACGCGGCTGTGCAGCAGATACAGACAGGGCGCGTGGTACTCGATGTCCTGCCAGCGGGTGATCCGGCCCTCGATGCCGGTGGAGCGGGCGTAGAACGGCGGGCAGGCCGCATCGTCCATGTGCCGGCTGACCCGCACGATGCCCGCGCCCTCGTCGACCTCCGTGGTGATCGGGGTCTCGGCGACCTCCGGGGTGCCGATGTAGCCGCCGTGCAGATACGTCTCGTGCGAAAGGTCCAGGAGGTTGTCGACGAGCAGTCCGTAGTCGCAGTCGATGGGCTCCATACCGCTGACCGAGACCCAGGCCGGGTCGGACAGGTGTGGCGCGCGCGGAACGGCCGCCGGGTCGGCGAGTGCGGGATCGCCGATCCAGACCCAGACGAAGGAGTCCTGTTCCACCACGGGATACGAGGTCACGCGGGCGGTCCGCGGAATGCGCTTCTGGCCGGGGACGAACACGCAGGTGCCGGTCCTGTCGTACGTGAAGCCGTGGTAGCCGCACACCACCGTGTCGCCGTCGAGCCGGCTCTGCGACAGCGGGAAGCGGCGGTGCACACAGCGGTCCGCCAGTGCGACCACCTCGGCCGCGGCGTCCTCGGTCCGGTAGAAGGCGATCGGCTCGCCGAGGACGGTCCGGGCGATCAGCTCCCGGCCCACCTCGTGTCCGTAGGCCGCCACGTACCACTGGTTCCTCGCAAAGGCCGGCATGGCACTCCTCTCGCCGCGGGGCGGAGCGGCTGTGCTCCGCCGCGATGGTGCGACCAGAGTCGGAGCGTGACAAGCGCGCAGGCAAGGCAACTTCCGCCCGGTGGAAGGGTTTTCGGGATGTTGTGCGGATCGTTGACGACAGTCGGAAAGCCGCCCTACATTCCGGTGCCCCGCGCACTGCGCGCGGCACCCGTGCCTCCGTACGAATGCCTTCCGATGAAACGGAGCGACTCGCCATGCCCGTACGCCCGAAGCGCACCCTCGTCTCCCTGGCAGCGGCGGTCCTCCTCGCCGTCACGGCGCCGGCCGTCACCGGAACGGCCGCAGCGCGGCCCCAACCGGCCGCGCCGCCGCAGCACTTCACCGGCACACTCGCCGACGGCGCCGCCTGGATCGCCGACGTGCCGGCGGACTGGAACGGCACCCTGCTCCTGTTCGCCCACGGCTTCGGCCCCACCGTCGCCGCCAACGCGCCGAGCCCCGCCGTACGCGACCGGCTGCTCGCCGAGGGCTACGCGCTGGCGGGCTCCTCCTACGATCCGGCCGGGTCGTGGTGGGCCCTGAGCAGTGCGGAGCGCGACCAGTTCGCCACCATCGAGGCCTTCGGCCGCGCCGCCGGCCGTCCCGAGCGCACCATCTCGGTCGGCCAGTCGATGGGCGGTCTCGTCAACGCGCAGATCGCCCGCGACGCGGACGGCCGGGTGGACGGCGCGCTGGGCTTCTGCGGCCTGGTCGCCGGCGGCATCGATCTGTCGAACTACCAGCTCGACGCCGAACACGCCCTTGCTCGCCTGCTGCTCCCCGGCGAACAGCTGAAGCTGGTGGACTTCGCGAGCCCGGCGGAGGCCACGGCGACCGCCGACCGTCTCACCGCCGCGGTGAAGGCGGCGCAGACCACGCCCCAGGGCCGGGCCCGGATCGCTCTCGCCGCCGCCTACCTCAACCTCCCGCCCTGGCACTCCGGGGCGACCCCTCCGCCGCGGCACGACGAGGTGGCCCACGAGGAGCAGCAGTACGCCTGGCTGGCCCAAGGGGTCCTGAACTTCATCGAGTTCGGCCGCTACCACATCGAGCAGGCGGTGGGCGGCAACCCCTCGGGCACCAAGGGCGTCGACTACGCGCGCCTGCTCGCCGCCTCCGCACACGCCCCGCAGGTGCGTGCCCTCTACCGCACCGCGGGTCTCGACCTGGGCGCCGACCTGGCCACGCTCACCCGCGACGCGCACATCACGGCCGACCCGGCGGCGGTACGCACGGCGCAGCGCACCTCGACGGCCGGACAGGGCCTCGACGTACCCCTCCTGAACGTGCACAACATCGCCGACCAACTCGTCCCGGTGGAGCAGGAGAACGCCTTCGCCGACCGCGTACGGGCCGCCGCGGACGCACCCCTGCTGCGCCAGGCCTACGTGGCCCGCCCCGGCCACTGCGCCTTCACCACCGCCGAGTACGTGGCAGCCGTCCACGCCATGGAGCACCGCCTGGACACCGGCCGCTGGGACGACCGGGCCCAGCCGCACGTCCTGCAGCGTGCGGCGGTCGAGCTCGGCCTGGACGGCGCGGCGTATGTGCCCTACCGGCCGGGGGAGTTGGTGGGTTCCCGGCGCTGACGGGGGTGCTCGGCGGCGGCCGTCGTATCCGCGGGGCTCAGGCCCGCGGCACCAGCGACTTCGCCGCCGCCCGCGCCGTATCCAGCGCCGCCGCCCGTTCGGCGCCGCGCAGGCCGAGGACGACCCGGGTGCTCAACCCGTCGAGGAGCGCGAGGAGTTGACTCGCGACCGCCGGGCAGTCGTGGGCCGCGAAGCGTCCCTGCCGGACCCCGCGCGCAAGCAGCGCCGTCAGGTCCTCCTGCCAGCCCGCGTCGAGTTCGTCCTGCGCCGTGCGCAGTTCCTCGTCGGACGGCGTACGGGCCCACAGTTCGATCCAGAGCATCCAGCGCGGGTCGCGGGCCTCGCGCGGCAGATACAGATCGAGGAACTGTTCCAGCTTGCGCTCCGCCGTCACCCGCCGGTTCAGCAGGGCGCGCCGCTCCTCGGCGAGCCGGCCCTCGCTGAAGCGCAGGGCCTCCAGGAAGATCCGGTCCTTGCTGCCGAAGTAGTAGAGGATATGGCCGCCGCTCATGCCGAGCCGCCGGCCGAGCGAGGCCATGGTGAGCTCCGCGAGGCCGTGCTCGGCGACCGCCGTCATGACCTCCTCGAGGATGCGCTCGGGCGAGGGTCGCCCCGAACGCCCTTCGCGCTCCCGCACCGCCATCCCCGCGCTCCTTCGCTTGCCGTCCGGGCGTCTGCGGCCCGTCGGCTTCCGACCTTATCCGTCAGGGTCTTGACGCCGTGTGCCGCCACCCTCCATCTTGAATGCCGTTCTAAGAAATAGAACGGCATTCAAAACGCATGCCCGCCGCATGCACCCTGCCTGGAGAGGGCGCCGCCGATGACCAAGACGCGTACGCAACCGTCCCCGCCCGCACCACGGGATCAGGGCCGGGACGAGGTCTTCCAGATCGAGACCCATGGCATCGACCCCATCCCCGAGTCCGCGCGCCACGGCGGTGCGAAGGATCTGTTCTGGCTCTGGTTCGGCTCGAACCTCACCTTCACCTACGTGATCAACGGAGCCCTGGCAGTCGCCTTCGGCCTGAACTTCTGGCAGGCCACCGGCGTGGTCGTCATCGGCGGGCTCGCCTTCTTCGCCATCAGCGCCGCGGGCTACAGCGGCGTCCGCACCGGCACGGCGACCCTGGTCATCTCCCGCGCCGCGTTCGGTGTACGCGGCAACTGGCCCGCGGGGCTGCTCAACTGGGTCGTCTCGATCGGCTACACGGTGGTCAACACCGTCGTCGGCGTCCTCGCCCTGGAGGCCTTCTTCGCCCACCTCGGATGGCACGGCACCGGCGCACGCGCCGCGGCCCTCGCCGTGACGATGGCGCTGACCTTCGCCGTGGCCCTGTGGGGACACGCGACCGTGCAGTTCGCCGAGCGCTGGCTCGCCTATGTCCTGGCCGCGGGGTTCGGCGCGCTGCTCGTGTTCGTCCTGCCCGGCGCGGACTTCTCCACGCAAGGCGGAGCGCCCGGCGCCGCGGGGTGGAGCCTCGCCTTCGTGGTGGCGCTCGCGGGCCCGTTCTCGTATCTGCCGATGCCGGCCGACTACACCCGCTATCTGCCGGTCACCACCTCGCTGCGCTCCCTGACCTGGGCCGGCGCCCTCGGTGGATTCGTCTCCTCCGTGGCGCTGGGCGTCGCGGGCGTGGCCGCCGCCACACAGGCCGATCTGACGGACGCCGTGGCGGGTACGGAGACGCTGCTTCCGGGCTGGTTCAAGCCGGTCTTCCTCGCGCTCGTCCTCGGCGGCTGCGTCACCAACTCGATCATCACGCTGTACTCGTCCAGCCTCAACCTCCAGGTCCTCGGCATCCCTTGGAGCCGCGCGAAAGCCATCGTGATCAGCGCCGCCGTGACACTCGGGGGCTCGGTGTACGCGCTGTTCCTCGGCGATTTCACCAGCGCCCTGCTGTCGTTCCTGTCGCTGCTGGTCATCGTGTTCGCGCCCTGGGGCGGTGTGTTCCTCGCCGACATGGTGCTGCGCCGCTGCCGCTACGACAACGAATCCCTTCACTCCGGCCGCGCCGGCGCCTACTGGTACCGCGGCGGCTACCACCCGGCCGGCCTGACCGCCCTGCTCGCCGGCATCGCCTTCGGCGCCCTGACCTGCGACTCGGAGCTGTGGACCGGCCCGCTCGTCACCCCGCTCGGCGGCGCCGACCTCAGCCTGGCCTCGTCCGTCGTCGCAGCGCTCGCCTACTGGGCGCTCAGCACCCGCACGGCCCCCACGGCCTCGCGCTGAACCCCCACCGCACCACACCCCGTACGACCACAGGAGTCGCCCCATGCACCGCCCCGGCACCACCCATCCGCACCCCCGCCCCGCCGACCTTCTCGTACGGGGAGCGCGCATCCACACCGTCGACCCGGACCTGCCCGAGGCGCAGGCGATGGCGGTACGGGACGGCCGGATCGTCTGGCTCGGGGACGACGCGGACGCGGGGGAGTGGACCGGGGCGGACACGCAGGTGCTCGACGCAGAGGGGCGGCTCGTGCTCCCCGGGTTCATCGACGCGCACAACCACGTACGCCTCGGATCCGACGCCGCCTGCGTGCAGCTCGCGGGCGCCACGACGCTCGACGAGGTGCACGAGCGGATACGGACGTGGCGGGCCGCGCACCCGGACGCCGACTGGATCGAGGGCGAGGCCTTCGACTACTCGGCGCTCGGCGGCGGCCGCCTGCCCACCGCCGCCGACCTCGACTCGGTCACCGGCTCCGTCCCGGCCATCGTCCTGAGCTACGACGTCCACACCGCCTGGCTGAACACCGCCGCCCTGCGGCGCCTCGGCGTCACCCGTGACCGTACGGAGCTGCCGTTCGGGACGGCGCAGACCGACCCCGTCACCGGTGAACCCACCGGATTCATCAAGGACTTCGCGATCAAGGGGCTGTCGCGCGAGGGGCATCGCGCGCTGCGCGCCCTCGGTGTGCCCTGGGCCTCGCCCGACCGGCAGTACGGCCGCCTCGCCAAGTCACTCGACGACGCGATCGGCTACGGCATCACCACCGTCGTCGAACCCCAGAACTCCCTCGACGACCTCGCTCTGTTCGAGCGGGCGCGGGCCGAGGGCCGGCTCCGCTCCCGGCTCGTGGCGGCGCTCTTCCACCCGCGCGGCACCAGCGACGCCGACCTCGACGAGTTCGCCGCCGCGGCCCGCCGCCACAGCGGCGACCGGCTGCGCGTGGGACCGCTCAAGCTCTACATCGACGATGTGGTGGAGCCGCGCACCGCCGCTCTGCTCGCTCCGTACGCGGGCTGCCGCCACCACAGCGGAACCACGTACTACCCGCCCGATGAGTTCGCCGAACTGCTCACCAAGCTGGATGCGCACGGCTTCCAGTGCTTCGTGCACGCCACCGGCGACCGGGGCATCCGCGTCGCCCTCGACGGGTTCGAGCACGCCCGGCGCATCAACGGGCCGCGCGACGCCCGCCATCAGATCGTGCACGTCGAATGCCTCGACCCGGCCGATACGGGGCGCTTCGCCGAGCTCGGCGTCGTGGCCTGCATGCAGCCACGGCACTGCGCACCCGAGGTCGCCGGCCCGGGCAAGGACTGGGCGGACAACGTCGGACCCGACCGCTGGCACAAGGCGTGGCCGATGCGCAGCCTGCACGAGGCGGGTGCGCCGCTCGCGTTCTCCAGCGACTGGAACGTCGCGGAGATGGACCCCATGATCGGCATCTATACGGCGGTGACGCGGCGCCCTCTCGCAGGAGGCGAGCCCTGGCAGCCGGAGGAGACCCTGGACGTGGCCACTGCCGTGCACGGCTACACGATGGGCTCGGCGTACGCCAACTTCCTGGAGAACGAGCTGGGTTCGCTGTCGGTCGGCAAGAAGGCCGACTTCGTGGTCCTGTCCCGGGACATCCTGCGCGCGGCGCCGCAGGACATCCCGGGGACGGTCGCGGAGGTGGTGGCGGTGGCCGGGGAGGTGGTCCACCGGGCCTGACAGCCACCGGCCGACGGTCAGGGATACGAGACCACGGTGGACGGCACCGTCGAGGTGCCCGAGGTCGGGGCGCCCGTGTCGTTGATGACATGGGCGTACTGGCCGTTGCCGCCGAGGGAGACCACGAGCAGCCCGTGGAAGCGGACGCCCGGTGTCACCGGAGCCGCGAAGCCGTGGTCCTGCACGATGCCCGGGTCGACGTTGTAGTAGCAGTAGCTGCCGAGGCCCCACCCCTCGTGTTCCGTCACGGAGTCGGCGACCTTGTACGCCGCGTAGCCCCGGACCGCACCGTTCTGGATCGCGGCCTGGTTCGGGGCGTCGTAGGCCTTCTCGTTCTGGAAGAAGACCGTGCGGCCGCGCTGACCGTGCCACTGCACGTCGTACTTGTTGAAGTGCTCCACGAACAAGCCCGTGGCCAGCACGTCGTCGCCGTTGACCACCAGACCGTAGTCGCAGCGGTTGGTCTCCCAGCCCACCCCTTCGCCGTGGTCGGCGCGCCAGATCCACGTGTGGTCGATGATCGTGTGGCGGGAGTTGACGACCATGCCGGTGGTCGCCTTGCCGGCGCCCGCGCCGCCGACCCGGATGAACACGTCCTGCACCGTGACCGGGTCGGCCGCATGGTCGGCGGACGCGCCCTGCGGGCCGACCTCGACGAGGGTGGGGGAGTTCACGGGTCCCGCGTCGATCAGGAAGCCGGCCAGCCGTACGCCGCTGACATCCGCGACCTTCATCGCCGTGGCGCCGCCGTCGGGTATGAGCGTGGCGTAGCCGAGGCCCAGGACGACGGTGCCCGGACGGTCCACCCGTATCGGCTGGTCCACGTGGTAGATGCCCGGGGTCAGCAGCAGGTGCAGGCCCTGGGCGAGCGCCTGGTTCATGGTGGCCGCCGAGTCTCCGGGACGGGCGACGTAGAACCGTTCCAGCGGCAGCGAGGTGCCGCGCGGCGTGCCCGATCCCCAGCTGACCCCGCGGGCGCCGGTGCGCTTTTCCGGCAGGAACACGCGGTACGCGCCGCCGTCGAGATACAGGAACGGCTTCTCGCGCGAGACGGGCGTGGTGGCGAGCGTGGTGTACGGAGGGTCGGGGAAGCTCTGCGCCGGTGCGCCTTCGACGCCCGAGAACACCATGTTCCAGACCGCGTTGACCCAGCCGCCGACCGCGCTGTCCCGGGTGTACCACTGCTGTTGCGAGTACGGTCCGACCTGGCCGTCGATCCGGCTGTCGGCGATGTAGCCGCCGCTGGCCCAGCCGTATCCGTCGGGCGCCAGATTGAGGCCGCCGCGCACATGCATCCGGCGGAAGGGAGCGGCCTGGGACACCGCCCAGCGGTTGGTGCCGTTGACCGGGACGAGGGCCAGATTCTCCGCCGAGCGCCAGAAGTTCTGGGTGGCGTTGCCGTTGAACCAGCCCGCGTCGACGGTCACATCGCCGTCGATGGTGGTGTCGTCGGGGGTCAGGCCGAGTCCCGCTATCGAGGTGTAGAAGCCGAGTTGGGCATTGAGCCCGTGATACGTACCGGGCTTGAAGAACAGCGCATAGCGGCCGGTGCCGAACTGGGCCGACTCCTGTGCGCGGAAGATCTCGTCGAGCTTCGCCTGGATGCCGGGCGTCGACGGGTCGAAGACGATCACGTTGGGGCCGAGGTCGCCGCCGCCGGGCAGGTTGCGCCGGCGCTGCGCGCCAGGTGAGGGGGCGGCGGAGGCATGGCCGGTGGTGGCGCCGAGTACCGCGGCCGTGGCGGCGGCGCCCAGGACGGCGCGTCTTCCGACCGCCGAACCGTCGTGCGCTGCGGAGGAGTTGAGGGGGGTTGTCGGGGGCATGGCTGGCTCTCCTGGTTCATGAAATGAACGAACAGGGGTGGGGGAGCGCTCTCCGAACGAGCATGCTTCAGGGGGAGTCAGCAGCCGTCAAGAGGCCCAGCAGTACGTTCCGTTGCGCGATTCCTTCGGTCGGATCGCTTGACACTCGTATGCGAGCGCCTCAACACTCCCGCAGTGGGAGAGCGCTCTCCCGCTTTCCCTTGGAAGGCGCACCGTGGGTGGTCGCCCGCCGGCGCGGGTGGCCACCCGACCCCCACCGTCCTTCCAGCGTCCAGGAGTTCTCCATGCCACGGAGATCGAAAGTCCTCTCAGGGAGCCTCATCGCCGGCGCCCTGCTGCTGACCACGCTCGGCATAGGCGGCGTGGCGTCCAGCGTCGACGGTCCGCCCCCGGGCGGCGCCGCGTCGGCCGGCGCATCCGTCACGCAGTCCGGGGCCGCCCACGCCGGCCACCGCATGGCCGCCTCGACCCGCGCCGCCGCCGACGACCCGGACGGCGACGGATACATCCCCGCCGAACCGCCCGTCACCGGCGTCGAACCCTCCACCAAGGAGCCGCCGCACCGCTACTTCCACGAGTTCCAGGCCAACTGCTCGGTCACCCACACCCGTCCCGACGACCCGATCGTCTATCCGCAGCAGCCCGGCAGGTCCCACGACCACACGTTCATGGGCAATACGACCACCGACGCGGCCAGCACCACGGCCTCGCTGTCGGCGGGCGGCACCAAGTGCCTCGCGCCCGGCGACAAGTCGGCGTACTGGATGCCCACGCTGCTCGACGGCGACCGGCCGGTCCTGCCCGTCGGACCGCAGGTCATCTACTACAAGGCGGGCGTCACCGACTACACCAGCGTCCGGCCGTTCCCCAAGGGGCTGCGCTATGTCGTCGGCAGCCCGCTGCAGACCCGCGAGGAGTTCCGCGCCCACAAGGGGTTCGTGGAGGGCTGGGAGTGCGGCGACAGCTTCTTCAACACCGACTTCCCCACCAGCTGCCCCGAGCGGGAGGACGTCCAGGTCAACATCCGCTTCCAGGCGCCGAGTTGCTGGGACGGCAAGTACCTCGACACCCCCAACCACCAGAGCCACATGGCGTATCCGGTGGTCAACCCCGGGACGAACAACAACATCTGCCCCGCCTCGCACCCCGTGGCGCTGCCGATGATCGAGTTCAAGATGGCCTTCCCCGTCAACGGCGATCTGTCGAACGTCCGGCTGTCGTCCGGTGAGGCCTGGTCGTTCCACTACGACTTCTTCAACGCCTGGGACGACCGCACCCTGAAGGCCCTCGTGGACCACTGTGTCGTCGGCGGTCTGCAGTGCAATGCGCGCGGCTACGACGAGACGCACCCCGAGGCCGGGGCGGCGCTGAACGAGAACTACGAACTGCCCTGAACCGGCCGGCCCGGGTCCCGTTCCCCGCGCCGGGCCCGGGCCGGCTCCCGTGGCGCACCCACGCGCCCCTCCGCAGTCGCACCTCCAGCACCCGCACCCGTTCTCCCGAGAGGCAACGATGACCCGATCCAGAACTCCCGCGCGCCGCATAGCCGCGCCACTGACCGCCGGTGTGCTCGCCGCCACCGTCCTCGTGCTGCCCGCCCAGCAAGCCCAAGCCGCCCCGAGCGTCGTGAAGGTGACCGGCGGCCAGGGCACCTGGCAACTGACCGTCGACGGCGGCCCGTACCAGATCAAGGGCCTCACCTGGGGCCCCTCGGTGGCCGACGCCGACCGCTATATGCCCGACCTCAGATCCATGGGGGTCAACACCATTCGCACCTGGGGCACGGACGCCTCCAGCAAACCCCTGTTCGACTCCGCGGCCGCCCACGGACTCAAGGTGATCGCGGGCTTCTGGCTGCAGCCCGGCGGCGGTCCCGGCAGCGGCGGCTGCGTCAACTACGTGACGGACACCGCGTACAAGAACCAGATGCTCGACGAGTTCCCCAGGTGGGTCCAGGAGTACAAGGACCACCCGGGCGTACTCATGTGGAACGTCGGAAACGAATCGGTGCTCGGTCTGCAGAACTGCTACAGCGGCACCGAGCTGGAGACCCAGCGCAACGCGTACACGGCCTTCGTCAACGACGTCACCAAGAAGATCCACGCCGTGGACCCGAACCACCCCGTGACCTCCACCGACGCCTGGGTCGGCGCCTGGCCCTACTACCAGCGCAACGCACCCGACCTCGACCTGTACGCGGTCAACTCCTACGACGCCGTGTGCGACGTGAAGTCGGCCTGGGAGCAGGGCGGTTACACCAAGCCGTACATCGTCACCGAATCGGGCCCGGCCGGTGAATGGGAGGTGCCCGACGACATCAACGGTGTGCCCGAGGAGCCCACCGGCCGCGCCAAGGCAGAGGGCTACACCCGCGCCTGGGACTGCATCAAGGGCCACCAGGGCGTCGCGCTCGGCGCCACGCTCTTCCACTACGGCCTCGAGTACGACTTCGGCGGCATCTGGTTCAATCTGCTGCCCGCCGGCGAGAGGCGGCTCGCGTACTACGCGGTGAAGCGCGCGTACGGAGCGGACACCTCCGGCGACAACACCCCGCCGGTGATCGGCCAGTTCGGCATCGAGGGCGACGCCACCAAGGTGCAGGCGGGCCGCGACCTCGTCCTCACCACGCAGGTCACCGACCCGGACGGCGACGCGCTCTCGTACGAGGTGCAGGTCGGCAGCAACTACATCGACCAGAGCAAGTACCTCACCACCCTGCCCCACACCGACCTCGGCGGCGGCCGCCTCAAAGTCACGGCACCCGACAGGCCCGGAGTCTGGAAGGTGTACGTGAAGGTCAAGGACGGCCGGGGCAATGTCGGCGTGGAGACACGGTCGGTGAAGGTCGTGCCGCCCACACCCGACGGCACGAACGTGGCGCGGGGCAAGCCGGCCACCGCGTCCTCCTTTCAGCAGAGTTACGGGGACTGCCCGTGCCCGGCAGCCAACGCCGTGGACGCGAGCCCGACCACCCGCTGGGCCAGTGACTGGAGCGACCCCCAGTGGCTGACCGTCGACCTCGGTGCGCGGACCGCGTTCCGGCACGTCCAGCTCGTCTGGGAGGCCTCCTACGCGAAGGCGTACACGATCCAGACCTCGGACGACGGACAGAACTGGCAGACCGTCCGCGAGGTGACCGACGGCAACGGCGGCGTGGACTCCTTCGACGTCTCCGCCACCGGACGCTATGTCCGGGTGCACGGAACCGCCCGCGGTACCGGCTGGGGCTACTCGCTGTACGAGCTCGGCGTCTACGCCTGACCGGTCCGCCTGAAGGTCCGGTCCCTGCGCCCGAAGAACTGATCCGTATGCCCTACGAAAGGAGGTCTGCGTGACCGACGAGGAACTCGACCGGCTTCTTGACAAGCTGACCCCGGCCGCGAAGGTGCGGCTGCTCACCGGGGCCACGACCTGGCGTACGCACGCCGAACCGGCGGTGCAGCTGCCCGAGTCGGTGCTCTCGGACGGCCCCGCGGGAGTACGCGGCCAGAGCTGGGACGAACGCAGCACCTCGGTGCTGCTGCCCTCGGCCTCCGCACTCGCGGCGACCTGGGACGAGGAGCTGGTCGAGTCCCTCGGCGGACTGCTCGCCGCCGAAGCGCGGCGCAAGGGCGTGGACGTGGTGCTCGCGCCCAACCTCAATCTGCACCGCAGCCCGCTCGGCGGACGGCACTTCGAGTGCTTCTCCGAGGACCCGGAACTCACGGGCCGGATGGGGGCGGCGCTGATCCGCGGGATCCAGGCCGGGGGTGTGGCCGCCGCGGCCAAGCACTATGTGGCCAACGACGCCGAGACCGACCGGCTCACCGTCGACGTCCGGGTGGCCGAGCGGGTGCTGCGCGAGGTCTACCTCGCGCCCTTCGAAGCGGCCGTGGCCGCCGGCGTACGGCTGGTCATGGCCGGCTACAACCAGGTCAACGGCGTCACGATGAGCGCCAACGGCCTGCTCGCCGACCCGCTGAAGAACGAGTGGGGCTTCGACGGCGTCGTGGTCTCCGACTGGGGCGCCGTACGCACCACCACGGACACTGCGAAGGCCGGCCTCGACCTGGTCATGCCCGGGCCCGAAGGGCCTTGGGGCGAGGCCCTGTCGAGGGCGGTCGAGGACGGTCTCGTGCCGCAGGCCGCGATCGACGACAAGGTCCGCCGGCTACTGCGGCTCGCCGCCTGGCTGCAGCAGCGAACGGTAGGGGCGTCGGCCGGGCGGCCGCGCTCCGCCGGCACCCGCAGGCTGGTCCGCCGCGCCGCCGCCTCCGCGATGGTGCTGCTCGCCAATCGGCAGGTGCTGCCGCTGGATCCGGCAGGGCTGCGGACGGTGGCGGTCGTCGGCGCGCACGCCGCACGCACACGCACCCAAGGCGGCGGCAGCGCAGGGGTCTTCCCGCACGCCGAAGTGTCGTTCCTGGACGGCATACGTGCCGCACTGCGCGGCCGGGCCCGCGTCGTCCACGTGCCGGGTCCTGCGCCAAGGTGCCCCGCGCCGCCGCTGGATGCCGAGCTGTGCACCGACCCCTTGACCGGGAAGCCGGGACTGCGGCTGCGGGTCCTCGATGCTGCCGGGCGGTCGCTGCACTCCGAACACCGCCGTTCCGGGCGCCAGTTGGAGCCGCCGCTGCCGCCCGGCGCCCATACGGTCGAGCTCAGCGCCCGCCTCCGGCCACGGATCTCCGGGACGTGGACGCTCGGCCTCGCGGGCTTCGGACGGATGCGGCTGAGCGTGGACGAAACCGCCGTACTCGACGGGGAGTTCCCGCGGACGACGGACGATCCCGCGGTGGTGCACGTGAACCCGCCCGGCGTGCAGGCGCGGGTGGAACTGACGGCCGGGCGCGGGGTGCTTGTGGTGGCCACCCGGCAGCTCGCGCCGGACACCGGACGGGCGACAGTGCTCAGCGCGGCGCCCCCGGACCAGGACCTCGACACGGCGCTGGCCGAGGCGGTGGCGGCGGCCCGGGCGGCGGACGCCGTCGTCGTGGCCGTGGGCACCACCGAGCACACCGAGTGCGAGGGCAGCGACCGCTGCTCGCTCGCCCTGGGCGTCGAACAGGACGCGCTGGTACGGGCGGTGGCCGCGGCCAACCCCCGGTTGGTCGCCGTCGTCAACAGCGGCGGACCGGTCGAGATGCCCTGGCGCGACGAGGTCGGTGCGCTGCTTCTGTCGTGGTTTCCCGGCCAGGAAGCGGGCGGTGCGCTCGCCGACGTGCTGTTCGGACGGACGGAGCCCGGCGGACGGCTGCCCACCACCTGGCCCGTCCGGCTCGCCGACGCACCGGTCTCACGGACCCGGCCCGTCGCGGGGCGGCTCGACTACGCCGAAGGCCTGCACATCGGCTACCGCGCCTGGGTACGGCGCGGGCGGCGCGCACCCGCGTACTGGTTCGGGCACGGTCTGGGCTACACGACCTGGTCGTACGAGGAGGTCACCGGGCCGACAGCCGTCCGCGCGGGCGAGGACTTCGTTGTGACGGTGCGCGTGCGCAACACGGGCTCCAGAGAAGGCCGCGAAGTCGTCCAGGTGTATCTGGCGCGGCCGGGTGCGGCGGTGGAGCACCCCGAGCTCCGGCTCGTGGGGCATGCGGCGGTACGCGCCGCAGGGGGTCAGGAGGCGGAGGCCGAAGTGCAGGTGCCGGGGCGGCTGTTGATGCACTGGTCGGTGGCCGACGGTGGGTGGCGCGCCGAGCCCGGGCGCTGCCGCTTCCTGGTCGGACGTTCGGCGGGGGACCACCGGCTCGCCCTGGATGTGCGGCTGGCCGGCGAGGAGTGAGCGGCGCGGTGGGTGGGCGGCCGGTGCACGATCATGGGAGAGCGCTCTATTCAGCGGACCGGCAGCACAGTTATGGTGCGGGGCATGAACCGACAGGCCCCGACCCTGGAGGATGTCGCCAGGGAAGCCGGAGTGTCCCGGGCGACCGTGTCCCGGGTCATCAACGGCGTGCGCAACGTCGACCCGAGCATCCAGGATCTGGTCCGGCGGGCGATCGAACGTACCGGCTACACACCCAACCGCGCCGCCAGATCCCTGGTCACACGGCGCAGCGGGACGGTCGCCCTGGTCGTCTCCGGCGCGGGCGACTCCTCCGCGGACGGCGTTCCTGCGGGCGGCGTCTCGGCGCAGGACCAGAACGCCTTCACCGCCCGGGTGTTCGCCGACCCGTTCTTCGGCCGTGTGGTCAGCGGGGTCATCGGGCATCTCCGTCCCCGCTGCATGCACCCGGTCCTGATGTTCGCGGAGAGCGCGGAGGCGCGCGCCGAGGTCCTGTCGTATCTGCGTCAGGGCAGCGCCGACGGTGCGCTCGTGGTGTCCACGCACCCCGAGGACCCGCTGCCCGCGCTGCTCGCCGCCGAAGGTCTGCCCGCGGTGCTCTTCGCGCGCCCGGCCAGGCCGGTCGCGCTGAGCTATGTCGACCTCGACCACCGGGACGGCGGACGGCAGGCGGCCGACCATCTGCTCGCCCGCGGCTGCCGCAGGATCGTCACCGTGGCGGGACCGCTCGACGTACGGGCGAGCCAGAACCGGCTCGACGGGTTCCGCGACGCGATGGCCCGCCAGGGACGCCCGTACGTGCCGATCGCCGAGGGCGGGTTCACGCTGGCCAGCGGTATGTCCGCGATGGCGGGTCTGCTGGCCGAACACCCCGACCTGGACGGAGTGTTCGCCGCGAACGACCTCATGGCGCAGGGCGTGTGCCAGATGCTGCGCGAGCACGGGCGCCGGATTCCCGAGGACGTGGCCGTGGTCGGCTTCGACGATTCGACCATCGCGGTCACCTGCAGCCCGCAGCTCACCACGGTGCGCCAGCCGGTGGAGGACATGGCCGCGGAGATGGCCCGGCTGCTCGAGGAGCACATACGGGGGGTGCGTACGGAGCCGACGTCGGTGGTCTTCGATCCGGAGCTGATTGTGCGGGACTCGGCCTGAGGCACATCCTCTTTCTGCAGCAAGTCACTTCGCACCTTCCGCCGCACAGCCCCTGCTAGTCGGCCTGCAGGACGAAGAACAGGAAGCACAGGAAGCGCGGCTCGGCCGCGATGGTCTCGGGGAACCGCTCGCGGGCGGCGGGATCGGGCTCCGGCTCGCTGATGACCGTGATCCGGAAACCGGCTCCGGTGAAAGCCTCGGTCATCGCGTGCAGCGGCCTGTTCCAGCGACTCACCAGGGCGGTCTGTCCGCCGATGGTCCACTCCACGGTCCACTTGGTGGTGTCGAAGTAGTTGTACCCGGCATCGAGGCCGGCCTCGCGATGGATGAGGTCGACGGCAAAGGGATGGTCGACAGAAGCGATCAGTCGACCGCCGGGCTTGAGTACGCGCCGCAGCTCGGCCAGCGCCGGACCCCAGTCCTCCAAGTAGTGCAGCACGAGGGACGCGACGGCATCGTCGAATGTGTCATCGGGGTAAGGGAGCGGGCTGCCCAGGTCCGTTACCTGCAGGTCCGCACCGTCGCCGAGCCGCCGGCGGGCCAGCTGCAGCATCTCGGCACTCGCGTCGAAGCCGCTCACCGTGGCGCCACGGTCGCGCAGCGCGGCGAACAGGAGCCCCGAGCCGCAGCCGGCGTCGAGGATCCGCCGCCCGGCCACGTCTCCGGCGAGGGCCAGCATCGCGGGCCTCTCGTAGTAGGCATTGGTCAGGTTGGTCTCGTTCGCGGCCGTGTACGCCTCGGCGAAGCTGTTGTAGTCGTTGGTCTTCGACGGGTGCTCACTCACTGCGGACGGCGAGACCAGCCTGGTGGAGATCGCGTGTTCTTGGCGCTCGCTGGAGATCATGGTGCGGGAGACGTGTGGTGCAGCAGTTCGGTTCCTGGCCCCTCACGCCCGCCCTCACAGCCCGGGCTGTGAGGCGTGAGCGGCTGCCGTCAGGCGGGTCGGCCGGACAGCAGCCGTGCGCCCGCGCACAGACCGTGCAGCAGGTCCGAGCCCGAGCTGTGGCCCACCGCGAGGAGCGCGGCGAGCGGGGCGTGCGGGACCTCGCTCGCTGCTGCCGTGGCGCGCAGCAGGTCGGTGACCTGGGGGATGCAGTGGCCGGTGGCCGCGTGGGCGAGCAGCGAGGCCGAGATCAGCGTGGTGTGTTCCGCGGCGTCGGCCACGGCGGTGGTCAGCGGGGCCAGCCAACTCGGCGCGAGGCGCGGGGTGTTGGCGACCAGGAGGAGGCCGCAGAGGTAGTCGTCGCCGGACGGGGTGAGGCCGGGGCCTCGGCCCAGGAGGGCGAGTACGCAGTCGCGGATGGCCGCGCTTCGGCTCGCCAGTGCCTCGGCGAGCTGTGCCGCCAACGGTGCGACGGCGCCCGGAAGTCGACGGTCCCACGTCAGCTCGGCCAGAGCGGGCAGCGCCCCGGCGACCGGTGTGCCCTGGACACGGGGCGGCGCCCAGGACACCCCGGCCGTCAGGCGCAGCGGGCCCAGTTCGACCCGGCCGTCGCCGACCCGGGCGACCGCGCCCGGTGCGATCCCGGCGAACGGGTGCTCACCTGCCGCGGGGGACAGCAGGACGGCCGCCGGGACGCGCACTCCGGTGGGGGACACCAGAGCGAAGGGCGAGTTGTGCCCGTACGGGAAGGATGACGCGGTTTCCTGCTCCAAGGTTGACCGCTCGCCCGGCCCCTGCCCGTACGGCATGAGTCGTTCGGCTGGCCCTTGCCCGTACGGCATGAGTCGTTCGCCCGGCCCCTGCCCGTACGGGAAGAGTGCCCCCTTCCCGTACGAGTGGGGTGCCCCCTCCCCGTACGAGAGGGGCGCCCCCTGGCCGTACGGTGACGACGCCCCGTCCCCGTACGGCAGGAGATACACCGCGGCCCTCGTGAGCCCGACCACCCGCGCGAGCCGCCGCCGGCCGTGCAGCAGCGGCGCGACCAGCGTGGACGGCGAGCAGACCAGGGCGGCGGGACTCACGGCGAACCCGTGCCCGACGCGATCTCCGAGGCCGGCACCGCCATGGCATCCAGCGCCTTGCGGAAACACTCCAGCGGCGCATGCGTCAGCCCCGCCCCGATCTGTCCGATCCCCGGCTCCCGGTGGGAGATCCCCGTCGTCACGACCGGCACGATCCCCGTGTCGAGGACCGCCCGTACGTCGATGCCGACCGGGGCGCCCACGCCCCCGAGGGCCGGGAGGCGGTAGGCCTCGTGGCGGGCGAGGGAGATGCGGGCCATGTCGCGGCTGGTGCGGAGCGCCTCCTCCACCGTGCCGCCCACGAACCCGGTGATCGCGGGGGCCGCGGCCAGCGAGAAGCCCCCGAGCCCGTACGTCTCGGTGATCGCGCTGTCCCCGATGTCGGGGTTGGCGTCCTCGGGCCCGTAGCCGGCGAAGTACAGGCCGCGGACCTGTGTGGCGGGCGCGGTGAACCATGCGTCGCCGAGCCCGCCGACCCGGATCCCGACCTCGACTCCGTTGCGGGCGAACGCGGTCACCAGCGTGGAGTGCGGCACGCCGTGCGCGGCCGAGGTGGCCAGCTTCGCCGCCGCCATCGAGAAGTTGAGGAACCAGTAGTGGTTGTCGGAGAGGAAACGCAGGACCTCACGGGCGTGGGCCGTCTCGCAGAGGTCGGCCGCGAGTTCGCGCAGGAGCAGGGTCGATGCGGCCGTGTTGCGGCTGTGGCACTCGTCGCCCATCTGGAGCGCCTGCGCCGTGACCGCCCGCAGATCGACCCCTTCGCCGCGCGCGCCGAGCGCGGCGCTCAGCGCGGGTGCGAGCACCGTTCCCATCCAGCGCAGCCGCTCCATGACGTCCGCGCCGAGCGCTCCGTAGCGCAGACAACGGCCCGCGCCCTCATTGAGGTTGGAGTACGCGCGCCGTCCGGTCGCCGGATCCTCGACCTCGATCAGCGGCATCGAAGGGGAGATGATTCCGCCCATCGGGCCGACCGCCTCATGGTGGTGGCACGGTTCGAACTCCAACACCCCGCTGTCCGCAAGCCGTTCGGCCGCCTCGGGGGAGTCCGCCCAGCCTTCGAGCAGCGCCGCACCGATGACGCCCGCGCGCATCGGTCCGCACATGGCCGACCAGGCGAGGGGCGGGCCCGCGTGCAGAAGGAGCCGCCGGGACCGGTCGCCGAGCGCCGCGATCGCCTCGCGGGCGGGCAGCACCCGGGTCCAGACGGGACGGACCGCGAGCAGCCGCGCGACGGCTTCCCGATTGGCGGCCTCGACGGCCGGATGGCCGGTGAGTTCTGCAAGCCGCCAGGCCGCCTCGGGTTCGCCCGCGGCCGGCGGACGCCAGTCCAGGGCGGTGACCTCGGCACCAGCCGTACGGGGCACTTCGGCGAATTCCGGGACACCGACCGCGGCGATTCGGACGGGAGCTCCGCCGAGCAGCAGGCCCGCCGTTTCGTCGGAGAGTCCGGGCAACGCGGTCATACGGCGCCTCCTGCCGCGGTCAGTTCCTGGCTGCGTTCCGGGCGGTGCGCGGGCACGAGCGCGGCCGCCCACTCGATGGCGTCGGTGCTGGTCGGTGCGAGCAGCGCCCCCGCCTCGCGCAGCCGCGCCTCCTGGGCCGCGCGGTCCTGCGGGTCGGCGTCGGTGCCGACCACGAACGCCACCACCGGGGGCCGTTCGGCCGCGGGCACCCGCCGCAATTCGGCCGCGAGCGCCGCGGCCGGATCGGGCCCGGCGCCATGGCCGAGCACGACGTCGAGCACGACGACAGCGGTACGGGGATCGGCCAGCGCGACCCGCAGATGTGCGGCCCGCACGGTCGGGTCGATCATGGGGTGCGGACGGCCCGCCGTGTACGCGTCGTCACCGAGATCGAGAATCAAGTGACAGTCCGGCAGCCTTATTTGAGCCCCCGCGGGCCCGGTGCCGGTCGCCGCATCGGGAAGGATCCGCCGGGCCTCGTACGCGAAAGTGCCCCCCGCGTACAGGGCCCGCAGCCATCGGCCGGACGGGACGGGGAGGTGCGGTGGAGTGAAGCCTTCGCGCGACTTGCCGCCGAGCCGCCCGACCGCGGCGGACGCCGCGTCGCGCAGCGTGCCCGCCACCGTGACGCGTCCACCGGGGACGGAGCGAGCCCCGTCGAGAAAGCAGGCCACCACCGGCTTGCCCGCCCGCGCGGCCCGCGCGGCCCGCGCGAGCACCTGCTCCGCGACCTCGGGAGCGGGCGGTTTCGAGACGAGGACGATCAGCTCGCAGCCGGGATCGGCGTCGAGCAGCTCCAGGGCGTCCAGGGTGGTGATGCCGCCGACGTCGGCGCTCAGATCGCGGCCGCCGGTGCCGATCATCTGCCGTACGCCCTCGCCGTGGGCGTCGAGGAGGCAGGAGACCTGCTGAAGTCCCGTACCGGAGGCGCCGATCAGGCCGATCCGGCCGGGGCGCAACACGTTGGCGAAGCCGAGCGGTATGCCGTCGATGACCGCGGTGCCGCAGTCGGGCCCCATCGCGAGCAGCCCCGCGCGATGCGCCTCCTGCTTGATGCGGATCTCCTGGTCGAGGGGCACGTTGTCGCTGAAGACGAAGGCGTGCATGCCGCGGCGCAGCGCCTTGAGCGCTTCGGCGGCCGCGTACGGACCGGGCGTGGAGATCAGGGCGAGGGCCGTACCGGGGTCGGCCTCCGTGAGGGCACGGGCCGTGGGGGCGTCGGGGGCAGCGGGGGAGTCGGGCTGGGCGAGCAGGCCGTCCACGGCGGCCAGCGCGTCGGCGAGCGCGTCAGCGTGGCCTCGTACCGCCACGAGCAGATCATTGGGTCCGGCCCGCTCGGCCTCGGCCGTGAGCAGTCGTGCGTCGGCGAGCAGACGCAGATTCGCCTCGGTCGCCATGACCAGGCTCGCGGCGCTCACACCGGGCAGCGCACCGAGCGTGCGGGCGGCTCTCATCAGGGCTACGGAGTCGGCATAGGTGTCGCGGCGCAGGGAGTTGACGGTGCGCACCGTGCCGTCGTCGGGGGCAATGTCGTCCGTGGCTTGCTCCATGACCCGACGGTACGGTCCGCACCCCAGGGGTCCGCTTCGGCGTGAAGTGCCAGCAGCGCGGCCACGATCACTGGCACCGGCTGACAGTGCCGCGCGCTCCCGGGGCGGCGAACATTCGGGACGACACCCGCATCCGTGCTCCCGTCCCGCTGCCGAGCAACGAAGAGGTGCCCCCGGATGGACAGTTCCCGAACGGACCGCACTGCCAGTACCCGCGCCCAGCGCGCCGCCGAAGCCACCGAGGACTTCGCCGCCGACCGGCTGCCGCCGGACGAACGCCGCTCCACCCTGTCGATCACCCTGGTCCGGATGGGCTTCACGGTGTCGGCCACCGACCTCCTGTACGGGATGTCGCTCGGGCTGTTCTTCCCGTTCTGGACCGGTGTCCTGATCGCCGTGGGCTCGTCCCTCGTCGTCAGCGTGGTGTCGATCCTGTGCGGCCTGATCGGCCAGCGGGAACGCATCACGACCGCACTCGGCCTCCAGGCGGCGTTCGGACGCGGCGGCAGCCGGCTGCCCTCCCTCGTCATCGCGCTGCTCTCGGCGGGCTTCGTCGGCTACAGCACCGGCATCACGGCCGGGGTGCTGCCCGGCGGCAAGGACCCGTGGCTCGGGCTCGTCTACTGCGTGGTGCTCAGCGCGCTGTACACCGCGCTGTCCATCGTCGGCTTCGGCAAGGGGCTCACCTGGGTGGGCCGGATCAGCGTGCCGCTGATGCTGGTCACCGTCGTGATCGCGGTGATCGCGGCGGTCGACCACGCGGGCGGCATCGGCGAGATCGTGGGCGCCGAGCCGGCGCGTGCGGGGGAGGCCACGGCGCTCGCGCTGTTCGCCCTCGGGGTCAACAAGTGGATGACCGGCGCGACCGTCACGCCCGACATCACCCGCTTCGGCAAGTCCAGGTCCACCGTCTACACCACCACGATTGCCGAGTTCATGGTCGGCAACTTCGGCTTCAACATGCTCGGCATCCTGCTCGGACTCGGCGTCCGCGAGGCCGACATGGGCGAGGCCTTCGGCATCGTGGGCGTCGGCGCGCTCGCCACCTTCGCGATCTTCGTGCAGGGCTTCCCGCACGAGGTCAACAACATGTACGCGGCCTCGCTCGCCGGGCGGACCGCCATCGACCTGCCCCGGATCGCGGTGAACGTGATCGCCGGCGTCCTGGCCTGCGGGCTCGCGTACTACGGACTGACCGCGGGCATCCTGGACGCCTTCCTGACCTACCTCGGCTATCTCGGCTACGCGATCCCGCTGATCCCCGGCATCCTCGTCGCCGACTACTTCCTGCTGCGCCGCGGCCGCTACGACCTCTCCGAAGCGGCCCTCGCGGCGGTCAACTGGCGTGCCGTGTCCGCGTACTTCGCGGGCCTGGGCATCAATCTGATCCTCGGCTTCGGCTTCGACGACAAGCTGTGGCACACGCTGCCGCTGACCGGGGCGCTCCTCTATCTGCTGTTCTCGCTGCCGCAGTGGCGCGCGGCGCAGCAGGCGCGGGTGCCCGCGCAGCTGCCGGTCACCGAAGGCGCGCGCTGAGCAACCGGTGGGCGTGCAGGGCCAGTTCGGTCTGCAGCCGGCGCATCGGATCCTTGTCCGGTGCGCCGGTGAGCTTCTCGATCTGCTTCAGGCGGTAGCGCAGGGTGTTGTAGTGGATGTGCAGCTCCTCGGCGGCGTCCACCCCGTTGCGGTCGCGCTGCAGATACACGCTCAGGCTGTGCACCAGGCTGCTGTCGTGCCGGGCGTCGTGCGCGATCAGCGGCCCGAGCGCCTCCGCCACCAGGGACCGCAGCTCGGCGTCCGGCAGCTGGTTCAGGAGCCGGTAGACCCCGCACTCCTCGTAGAGGCGCGTGAACGAGCTCCCGGGACCGTCGAGTTCACGTCCCAGCGCGAGCGCCGAGAGTGCCTCGCCGTGACTGAGGTGCAGCTCCACGAAGTCCTCGCGTACGGACCCCGCGACGACCGCGACCGTATGGGCGGGGCAGGCCGCCGCGACCGCGCGCTGCAGTGCCGCGCAGGTCTGGCGCAGCGAAGAGCCCGGCTCGGCCAGGACGGTCATGCCGCCCGGGGTGCCCCACGCCGGGGTCTGTGCGCCGAGTGCGGTACGGGCGGCGGAAAGGAGCCGCTCCTCGGTGACCGGAGCGGTGCGGGCCGCGCCCGGCGCCGGAGTGACCTCGACGACCACCGTGGCGCGGGCGCGCTCCAGATCCCAGCCGAGTGCGGCGGCGCGCCGCGCGGCCTCGGCGCGGTCGCCGGGCGGATTCGAGACCAGGGCGGTCAGGAGCAGGGTGCGGTAGCGGCGCTCGCGCTCGGCCAGGGCCCGCTCCTGGACCAGGAGCATCGTGGCGAGGCTGGCCACATGCTCCACGGCCGGGGCGAGTTCGCCGTCCGCCGTGCGGGAGCCGTCGCCCCACAGGGCCACTTCGCCCAGCGGCCGGCCGCCCACGGTGATCGGCCGGGTGATGCTGGGCGGCACACCGTCGGGGACGATGTCCGCGGCGGTCAGGACGCTGCCGTCGACGGCGCGTACGGCGGCGGGGCAGCCCGTCTCCCGGGCGAGCAGGACGATGAGCTCGTGCTGTGAGCCGCCGTTCAGGACCGCCTGAGAGAGACGTTCGCGCAGCGCCTGGGTGCGCTCCAGACTGAGTGCCTGACGGTTGAGCACGGTGCCGATGACCTCGGAGAGGATGTCGTTCAGCATCACCTCGCCGGGCAACTCGACGATGGGGAAGGCGAGTTCGTCCGCCGCGCGCAGCATCGGCTCGGGCAGCACCGGCAGATACGGGCCGACCTTGACCCCGAGGGCGGCGAGACCGCGCCGGGCCATCTCGGGCACGAGTGCGGCCAGCGCCCGCTCGTCGTCGCGTACGGCATAGGCCGTGGTGAGCAGGAACTCGCCGCCGCGCATCCAGCGGACGATGTCCGGCACTTCCATGATGTTGGCGACCCGGATCGGGTGCGGCGCCCCCGCATGCCCCGCGACCAGGCGCGCCCCCGCGAGGGCGGGCAGCTCGAGCGCCTGCGCCACGGTCAGGGCCGCGGCGGGGGCGGGGCGTGGGGCGAGCACTGGGGTTCCGGCCACGTTGGTCACTATGAGCGCGCGTTCGGGGACTGTAAACGCCGCGGACAGAAGACTGTATACAGTTCTTGGCGCGGGGCTTTGACACTGTCAGCAGACGTCAACAGGCCCCGCCCGCTACTGGCATGGGATGCCCATGACCTCCGGCGGCGGCATTTCTATCGTCCTGGCATGCCAGAAGAACCCGCGGTCCGCATCCCCGTACCGCCGCTTCCCCGCCACGGCGACCGGCCCGTCACGGTCCTCGCCATCGGCGGCAATGCGCTGCTGCGCGGCGGCCGGCGGGCCACCATCGACGAACAGTACGAAGCCGCAAGGCAGTTGGCCGCACCGGTGGCCGCCCTGGTGCGCAGCGGCGCCCGCGTCGTCATCACCCACGGCAACGGCCCCCAGGTCGGCTTCATCAAACGCCGCTCCGACCTGGTCGCGGAGATCGCCCCCGAACTCCCGCCGCTCGACCTGGACATGTGCGTGGCCGACTCCCAGGGAAGCATCGGCTACATCCTCGCCCGCGGACTCTCCGGTGCCCTGCCCGCCGGCGTCCGCCCCGTCGCCGTCCTCACGCATACGGTCGTCGACGCGGCCGACCCGGCGTTCGCGCACCCCACCAAACCGATCGGCACGCACTACGCGCGGCCCGAGGCCGAACAGCTCGCCGCACGGCACGGCTGCTCCATCGGCGAGGACGCGGGCCGCGGCTGGCGCCGGCTCGTACCGTCCCCCGCCCCGCGCCTGGTCGTCGAACAGGACGCGATCGCTGCGCTGCTCGCCGCGGGCCAGGTGGTGATCGCCGGCGGAGGCGGCGGCATCCCGGTGGTCGCGGCGCCCGACGGATCGCTGCGCGGAGTGGAGGCCGTCGTCGACAAGGACGCCACCTCGGCGCTGCTCGCCACGGCGCTCGGCGCGCGGGAGCTGATCATCACGACGGGCGTCGAACGGATCGCCCTCGACTTCGGCACGACGCGGCAGCGGTCCGTGGACCGCCTCGACGTGGCCGAGGCCGGGAGACATCTCGCGCAGGGGCAGTTCCCCGAGGGCAGCATGGGCCCCAAGGTCCGCGCCGCGCTGGACTTCCTCGCGGGCGGCGGCAGCAGTGTCCTCGTCACCTCGCCGGCCGCGCTGGACGAGGCCCTTGCCGGGCGTACCGGCACTCGGATCGTCGGCGCGGGCGCGGTTCTTGATCGCAACGCCGCGGCAGCGGAGACGTAACACATAAGTGCCGCCGCCTCGTTGCGAGCCTCCCGAACATGCAAGCACCACCACCTCGTTGCGAGCCCCCGACCGATCGGACGCTGAGGATCCTCGATGCCCACCACCGCGACGCCCACCACTGCGACGCCCACCCCCGCGACGCCCCGCATCCCCGCCGCTCTCCCTCTCGACGGCGCCCATCACCTCCGTACGACGGTGAAGACGGCCCGCTGGGGCGAACTCCCGCACGCGGGCAGCGCGCCCGTGCTCACCGTCGCCGACGGCGAGACCCTCACCGTCGACCTCGTCTCGCACGAAGGGATCCTGCCCGACCAGGGCCGCGATCCGGTCGCGTTCTTCGGCGAGTTCGGGGTCGCGGAGCGCGACGTCCTGCCCGACGCCCGCGAGATCGCCGAGTCCGTCCTCGGGCGCGACCAGGAGGTGCTTCCAGGCCCGCACATCGTCACCGGACCGGTGGCGATACGCGGCGCCGCCCCCGGCGACCTGCTTCGCGTGGAGACGCTCACGCTGCACCGCCGCGCCCACTACGGCATCGTCGCCAACCGCCACACCCGCGGCGCTCTGCCGAATGAACTGCCCGCCGGCAACACCGAGTTGACCAGCGCCGATCTGCTGCGCGGCCCGACCGGCACCATCAGCGCCTTCTGCACCGTCGACGACACCGGCCACGGCGTCCTGCGCTGCACCGACACCCTCAGCGCCCGTTTCCCGCTCAGCCCCTTCGTCGGCATCATGGGCGTCGCGAGCGGCACCGAGGGCACCCCGCTCAGCTCGATTCCGCCCGGTGTCCACGGCGGCAACCTCGACATCAAGCATCTGACCTGCGGATCGTCCCTCTATCTCCCCGTACGGTCCGAGGGCGCCGGCTTCTACGCCGGCGATCCGCACTTCGCCCAGGGGAACGGCGAGGTGGCGCTCACCGCCTTCGAGGCACCGCTGCGCGCCACCTTCCGGCTCTCCCTGATCCGCGGGGAAGCGGCCCGCCGCGTCCAGGGGCTGACCGGTGAACCGTTCGCCGAGACCCCGGCCCACTGGATCGCCATCGGGCTCGACGCCGACCTGGACGAGGCGATGCGCCGCTGCGTACGCGCCGCGCTCGCCTTCCTCACCGCCGCCACTGGCATGGACCGGCAGACCGCGTACGCCTATCTGAGTGCGGCCGCGGACTTCGAGGTGTCGCAAGTGGTCGACCAGGTCAAAGGTGTCCACTGCATGATCCGCAAGGCCGACTTCCCCGGCGAGCTCTGAAGGCCGACTTTTCCGGGCGAGCTCTGAAGGCCGGCTGCCCCGGCGAGCTCCGAACCGCCCGGACCGACTCCCCGAGGAGAGTGACCTGTGACGGACCTGCTGCTGCGCGACGTCCGCATCGAGAACGCACCCGACCCCACCGATGTACGGATCCACGACGGCCGGATCACGGAGACCGGCCCCGGCCTCACCGCACCCGAAGGCGCAGAGGTGCTCGACGGCGAGGGACGGGTGCTCCTGCCCGGCCTGGTCGAGACCCATCTGCACCCGGACAAGGCGCTGCTCGACGCCATCCGCCCCAACCCGACCGGCACGCTCGACGGGGCGATCCGGGTCACGGGCGAGCTGAAACGCGCGTTCACCCACGACAGCGTGCGCGCACGGGCCGAACAGGTCCTCGCCATGTGCGTCCGCAACGGCACCACGACCGTACGCGCCCACCCGGACGTCGACCCCATCGCGGGCCTCACCGGCCTGGAGGTGATGCTCGAACTGCGCGAGACCTGGGCCGACTTGGTGAGCCTGCAGATCGTCGCGTTCCCGCAGGAGGGCATCTTCAAGGCCCCCGACACCCACGCCCTGCTCCGCAAGTCCCTCGACGCCGGCGCGGACGTGGTCGGCGGCTGCACGTACGCGGAGAAGGACCTCGCGGACTGCAAGCGCCATGTCGAGCTCGTCCTCGACCTCGCCGTCGAGTACGGCGTCCCCGCCGACCTGCACTGCGACTTCTCCGACGACGCCGCCGACCCGCGCTTCGCCCTCGCCGGCTTCATCGCGGCACAGACCGCCGCCCGCGGTCTCGGCGGCCGCGTCGCCCTCGGCCATGTCACCTCGCTCGGAGCGCTCCCACCCGCCAAACGCCGCGCCGTGGCAGCCGACTTGGCGCAGGCGGGCGTGGCCGTCGTTCCGCTGCCGGCCACGGACCTCTTCCTCGGCGGCCGCAACGACGAACAGGCCGTACGCCGGGCCATCACCCCGGTCCGCGACCTCTGGGACGCCGGCGTCCTCATGGCCTGCTCCAACAACAACATCCGCAACGCCTTCACCCCGTACGGCACCGGCGACCTCCTCGACACGGCCCTCCTGCTCGCCCGCCTCGCGCATCTGTCCGGACCCGCGGACCTGCACCGAGTCCTGCAACTCGTCACCCACGACGCGGCCCGCATCGCGGGGCTCACGGACTACGGCGTGCACGTGGGCGCCGTCGCCGACCTCGTCCTGACCGACACCCGCGACTACGCGGCGGTGCTGCTCGAACGGCCCGTCCGCACCGCCGTCATCAAGTCGGGCCGCATCGTGGCCCGTTCGACGCACAGCTCGGAACTCACCCTCGCCCCCGCACGCCTCGCAGACTGACCCGATCCCTGGAGTGCTGACATAACCGACACGAAAGCGGGCGCCACCACCGTCGCGGCCCCGGTGATGCGCGAACGCATACCGCACGAGATCGTGGCCTCCGTGCTCGCCGCGACCACCGCGTTCATCGGCGGCAACGCCCTGCATCTGCCGCCCTGGGCGATCTTCATCGCCTGGGCGGGCACCTTCCTGCTCGGCGGCCCGAACCTCACCAACGCCAAACGCCTGTGGTGCGCCATGCCGATGGGTTCCACCTTCGCCCTGGTCATCGTGCTCCTGGAGACCAACGCGGGCACCGCCTTCGGCGAGAGCCAGCTGGCGCGCAACTTCTTCGCCGCGCTGTGCATCCTGGTCGTCAACACGACCCTGATGTACACCGGCCGCCTCCCCCTCTTCTCCCTCATCCCCGGCATGTTCTTCGGATTCGCCAGCTACTTCGCGACCTTCTTCGGCGGCTTCGGCTACGACGCCGGCAACGCCTGGTCGGCCTGGATCTGCGTGATCGCGATGAACGCCCTCGGCCCGGTCTTCGCCTGGCTCTCGATCCGGCTGGCGTTCCCCGTACCGGTCGAGCCAGTACCCTCGCCGTCCCCCACTCTGCATACTCCTCGGTAGGCAGCGCGGGCACCGACACGGACAGGGGCACCCATGGGCGACACGGCACTCGTACTCGGCGGCGGAGGACTCACCGGTGTCGGATGGGAGATCGGCATCCTGCACGGACTCGCCCGCGCCGGGGTCGATCCGTCCGCTGCCGACCTCGTCGTCGGTACGTCGGCGGGCTCGGTCGTCGGCGCCCAGCTGACCTCGGGAGTGCTGTCGCACGAGGAGCTCTTCGAGCGTCAACTCGTCGACCCCAAGGGGGAGATCCCGGCGACCATGGGGCCCGCGATGTTCGCCCGGTACGCCTGGGGCGCGGTGCGTTCGCGCGATGCGAAGGCGTACGGCATCCGGATGGGGAAGATGGCCTCGGCCCTGCGTACTGTCCCCGCGGAGGACCGGCGCGAGGTGATCGCGCAGCGGCTGCTCTCGCACGACTGGCCCGAGGACCGCCGCCTCGTGGTCACCGCGGTCGATGCCACGACCGGTGACCTTGTGCCCTTCGACCGGGACAGCGGCGTCGGCCTGGTGGACGCGGTCTCCGCGAGCTGCGCGGTGCCCGGGGTGTGGCCGCCGATCACCATCGACGGCCGGCGCTACATCGACGGCGGCGTGCACTCCTCCGCCAACGCGGCCCTCGCGGCCGGCTACGCGAAGGTCCTGATCATCGCGCCCATGGCGATGGGCGGCGGGCCGCTGCCGACCCCGCGCGCCCAGGCGGCGAAGCTCGCCGCCGCCGGCGCGAAGGTCGTCCTGATCACCCCGACCCGCGAGGCCCGCCGCACCTTCGGCCGCAACGTCCTCGACCCCACCCGCCGCGCCCCGGCGGCCCGCGCGGGCCTGGCCCAGGCCACCGCGCACGTGGCCGAGGTCAGGCGGCTGTGGGAGGACTAGGTCCGACGTGGACCCTGGTCGTGCCGCATCAGCCCAGGGTCTGCGTCAGTTCGCTGCGGCTCGGTGTGTGGACGCGAGGCATTGCCGTGCACGGTCGCCACCGCCAACGACCTCGTACCCACGCGCCCGCACATCCTCCACGGCGACATCGAGCCGGCGCCTTGACTCCTTCGGCACCCCGCTCGACGGGGAGGTGACGCCGACGCGGTCACCGGGCCGCAGCGGGCGGGGGTAGCGGATCGGCATGCGCGGATTCCGGCACGGAGGCCTGACCGGACGACCGGACGACAGGCGTGCGCACGCGCCGTAGGCCAGGGAGCGCGGGCCAGCGGCCGCAAGCGGACCCCGGCGCGCGTCAGGCCCGGCACAATGGAGCGGTGGACGAGCCGATACCCGTGATGCGCACCGTGGACCACGGTGTCGCCAAGCTGATGCCCGATGTGGACCGGCCACGGGCCTGGCTCCTGACCGTCGACGGCGCCCCGCAGTCGTATGTGGACCTCGACGACCCGACCCATCTGGAGTTCGAGTACGCGCGCCGGCTCGCCCACGCCATCGACGCCCTGGACGACGGCGCGCTCGACGTGGTCCACCTCGGCGGCGGTGCGCTGACCCTGCCGCGCTATCTCGCCCGGACCCGCCCCGGCTCACGCCAGCACGTCGTCGACGCCGATCGCGCCCTGCTCGCCCTGATCGCCGAGCAGCTCCCGGTGGCCGACGACGCGGGGATACGGATGCACGGCGCGGATGCCCGTACCTGGCTGGAGTCCGCCGCTGACGCGAGCGCGGATCTGCTCGTCGCCGACGTGTTCGGCGGTTCGCGGGTGCCCGCGCATCTGACGACGCTCGGCTATGCCCGCGAGGCCGAGCGGGTGCTGCGCCCTGACGGGGTGTACCTCGCCAACCTCGCGGACGGCGCGCCCTTCACCTTCCTGAGGTCTCAACTGGCCACGTTCCAGGCCGTGTTCGCGCATCTGGCCCTGATCGCGGAGCCCGGCGTCCTGCGCGGCCGCCGCTTCGGCAACGCGGTCCTCGTCGCCGCCCGCCATGAGCTGGACACCGCCGAGCTCGCCCGCCGCACCGCGGCCGATGCCTTCCCCGCACGGGTCGTGCAGGGCCAGGCACTCGTCCGCTTCATCGACGGCGCGAGGCCGGTCGAAGAGGCCGACGCGGTGGCCTCACCCGAGCCGCCCGGCGGGTCGTTCAGCATCGGCTGACGCGTCGGCGGAAACAGGGTCTGCTTCCTCGGCCGAAGCAGGGCCTGACTCCTTGGCCGAAGCAGGCGCTGCCCCCTCGGCCGCCCCGTCGCCCGGCCTCTCGGCCCCCGCCGTGCCCGAAGCCACCACCGACCCGGTGCGCCGCGTCAGATTCCGTACGTCGGGAACGCACAGCACCGCCGCCGTCACCACCACGACGAGCACCGCACACCCCCACAGCGCGGGCTCACGTCCGAACGCCGACTCCGCGGGCCCGGCGAGCGCCGTGGCCAGCGGCACCATCGAGATCGACCCGAACCAGTCGTAGGCGGCCACCCGCGAGAACTTCTCCTCGGGGATCTCCTGATGCAGCGCCGTCATCCACGAGACGCCGAACACCTCGATCGCGACCCCGGTCACGAACATCACGGCCGCGAGTCCCGCCACCGGCAGCGGTACGGCGAGCGCCGCCGAGGGCAGCGCCAGCGGGAAGACACAGAGGGATCCGACGAACAGCATGCGCCGCGGTTTCCAGCGCATCATCAGGAACGCGCCACCCACCGTGCCCGCACCGAACGCCGCGAGCGCAAGCCCCCACGGACCCGGCCCGCCCAGCTCGTCGCGGGCGACCAGCGGTCCGTAGACCGACTCCGCGGCGCCGACGACCGCGACCACCACGGAGAACTGCGCGACGATCGTCCACAGCCAGGTCCGCCCGATGAACTCCTGCCAGCCCTCGCGCAGATCGGCCAGCATCCCGCCGCCCTTGCCGCGGTCGGGGATGTGGCTCACGTCGAGGAAGGCGCGCAGCGCGCCGGCCACCGCGAAGGCCGCCGCGTCCACCGCGAGTACCCAGCCGGGCCCCATCGCGGCGATCATCGCGCCGCCGAGCGCCGCACCGCCGATCGCGGCACCGTGCATCGCCATACGGAACATCGCGAAGGCACGGCCGGCCTGTTCGCCCTCGACGCTGGACAGAAGCATGCCCTCGGCGGCCGGATTGAAGAAGGCCTGCCCGGTGCCGCCGAGCGCGGTGAGCAGCATCATCTGCCACAGCTGAGGCTCGCCCGCGAGCACGACGACCGCGAAGGCGGCCTGCGAAAGGCAGTTGAGCGCATTGGCCGCGACCATCACCCGGTGCCGCGGCAGGCGGTCCGCGACCGCGCCGCCTATCAGCAGGAAGAGCACCAGCGGCAACGTGCGCGCCATGGCGACGAGCCCGACGTCACCCCCGTCGCCCCCGTTGTCGAGCACGGCGAAGGCCGCCGCGATGAGGGCGCCATGGCTGCCGAGGTTGGTGACGATCGCGGCGGCGGTGAGCAGCGAGTAGTTGCGCCCGGCCCAGGAGGGCATGCGAAAGCGGGCGGACGGGGCCGGGGTGGGATGCACCCCGGAACTATCCCTGTCCGCCCGCCAGGACACCAAATGCATTTCCGCACGCCGGGGCGAGGGGCGTACGGGGACGTCTTCGGCTGGTGAGCCGGTCAGCCGGTCTCGGTGGGGTTGCCCGCCAGCCGTACCGTGCTGAGGATCTTCATGATCGTCTCGTCGGGCAGCTCACCCTCCACACCCGTGGGGGCGTGCAGGCTCCAGGAGACGAAGTCGTTCGCGGAGTTCTTGAAGCCGAAGGTGATCGCCTTGCCGTCCGAGGCGCACTTGCCCGTGTCCGGGGTGTTCTTCGAACGGGCCCAGCCGTAGGCGCCCTTCACACCGGAGGACGTGGTGTAGGGCGTGCCCTTCTTGTCCCAGGTCATGCTCTTCTTGTCCGGCTGCGTGTAGCCGCCGTAGACCCACCGCGGCGCGTCGCTGAGGATGATGTCGTCGAAGTTCTTCGCGCCGTTCGAGCCCTTGGTGCCCACCGTGGCCAGCGGCGTGTTGTCCTTCGTGCCGTCCTTGTCGTCGTCAGACTCGCACCACGTCTTCTTGTAGTACGCGGGCGCGGACATGATGATCAGCGGCGCGATCTCGTCGGGCTTCTTGACATCCTCGAAGCCGACCATCATCGAGGGAGTGTCGACCTCCCAGTCCGCCGGCACGTCGAACGCCGTGCCCCGCTTGGGGTTGACCACGACCTTCCAGCCCGGGATGACCGGGTCGATGTTGGAGCCGGTGCCGCGCGGGTTCTCCTCCTCGGAGGCCGAGGCGGACGGGCTCTTCGGCGCGGAGGAGGTCTTGTCCCCGCCCTTGGCGGTGTCCGAGCCCTTGTCGTCGTCCTTGCCGAGCACCAGATAACCGGTGACACCCGCCGCGACGACCACCGCGGACGCCGCGATGATCGCCACCAGCTTGGTGCGGTCACCGCCGCCACCGCCCTGCGGCGGCTGCGGTCCGCCAGCCAGGCTCGGCGCGTTCCACGCCTCGGGACCGGGCTGCTGGTAGCCCTGCTGCTCACCCGTCCCCGGGTAGCCCTGCTGGCCGGTCTGCGGGTATCCCTGCTGCTGGTAAGGGTTCGGCTGCTGAAATCCCGGCTGCTGATAGGGATTCGGCTGCTGGTACCCCGGCTGCTGATACGGATTCTGGTTCGCGTCCTGCGGGTTCTGCTCGCCCCCGGGCGGCTGCTGTCCTGGCCACATGGCGAGTAACGATAGAGGGGTGGCCTCACCCGTGCCACGGCCGCCCCCGATTGTGACGAGCTCGGCACACACCGCACCCATACGTCCGCTGTGGGGAAGAAGGGTATGGTCAAGCAGGCTTACCGGTCGGTAACATGCGGTTCATGAGCGCAGACCAGATGTCGATCGGCGAGATGCTCGCCGCGACCGTTCCGATGGCACGCACCCTGAACCTCGAGTTCGGCGAGACCAGTCCCGAGCGGGCCGTGGTGTCGCTGCCGGACCAGGGCGACTTCCACAACCACGTCGGCGGACCGCACGCCGGTGCGATGTTCACGCTGGGGGAGTCCGCGAGCGGTGCCATCGTGCTCGCCGCGTTCGGTGACCAGCTCTCGCGTGCGGTGCCGCTCGCGGTGCGCGCCGACATCGCCTACAAGAAGCTCGCCATGGGGCCGGTCAAGGCCACCGCGACCCTGGGCCGCCCCGTCGCCGAGGTCGTCGCCGAGCTCGACGAGGGCAAGCGCCCCGAATTCCCCGTCGGGATCGAGATCACGCGCGAAGACGGCGCCGTCACGGGCGAGATGACGGTCGTCTGGACCCTGCGCCCCAACAGCTGATGATCTTCACCGCCTGAACGCACAACCCCGGAGGGCCGCCCTCTCCGTGCCGACGCGCCCGCTGCATCCACCCCGCAGCGGGCGCGTTTTTGTTTTCCGTTCAACTCATTGACACGAGTCAGTGACGGTCATACGTTTCCCGGCGTAACCCGCAGTGTCTGACAGCCCGTCAACTCTCGTTTGTCGCATAGTGCGTCTATTGCGCGTTCAAGGAACGAGCACCGCTCACTTGTTGACACGTGTACACGCGCCGCCTTGTCACGTACTGAAGGAGTCACGGCTCATGACCGCACCGCACGTTTCGCGCCGCTCCGCACTGCGCCTCTTCGGCACCGCGGTCGCCGTGGCCACCGCTGCGACCGCCGGCGTGGCAGTGCCCGCCCACGCGGCCGAAGCCACGCGCGGACCCGGCCGCACCGCGGGCGCGCGCGTGGAAGCGCTGATCGCCCGCCTCACCCTCGACGAGAAGATCTCGCTGCTGCACGGCGCCGAGGACCCCAGAGCCCTCGGCCAGGCCGGCTACATCCCCGGCGTGCCCCGCCTCGGCATCCCCGAGCTGCGCCTGGCCGACGGCCCCGCCGGTGTCCGTATCAAGGAACCGGCCACCGCCCTGCCCGCCCCGGTTCTGCTCGCCTCCACCTTCGACCCCTCGCTGGCCCGCGCGTACGGGAAGGTCATCGGCCGTGAGGGCCGCGCGCTCGGCCAGGATGTGCTGCTCTCGCCGATGTGCAACCTGATCCGCACCCCGTACGCGGGGAGGAATTTCGAGACCTTCGGCGAGGACCCGCTGCTCAGTGCCGACATGGTCGCCGAGGAGATCCGGGGCATCCAGGGCGAGGGTCTCGTCGCGACGGTGAAGCACTTCGCGATGAACAATCAGGAGAAGGACCGCAACACGATCGACGTGTACGCGGACGAGCAGACCATGCACGAGACCGAGCTGCGCGCCTTCGAGGCCGCCATCGCCGCCGGGGCGGGCTCCGTCATGGGCGCGTACAACAAGGTCAACGGCACGTTCGCCTGCGAGAGCAAGGCCCTGCTCACTGACATCCTGCGCGAGCGCTGGGGCTTCGACGGCTGGGTGATGACCGACTGGTTCGCCGCGCACAGCACCGTGGAGGCGATCACCGCGGGCCTCGACATGGAGATGCCCGGCGGCATCTACTTCGGCGACGCCCTGAAGAAGGCCGTGCGGGGCGGCAGCGTGCCCGAGTCGGCCGTGGACCGCTCGGTGCGCCGGTTGCTCTCCGTAATGGACCGCTTCGGGCTGCTCGACGGCTCCATCGGCAAGCGCCCCGCCCGCGACGCCCCGGCCGGCGCCCGCACCGCCCTGGAGATCGCCAAGGCCGGCGCCACCCTGCTGCACAACCGCCGCGGCACGCTCCCGCTGCAGGGCCCGGCGGCCCGCAGCATCGCGGTCATCGGACCGACCGGCAAGCAGCCCTTCGTCAGCGGCGGCGGCAGCGCCCATGTCGTGCCCGATCACGCCGACACCCCGCTGGACGCCATCCGCGCCCGCGCCGGACGCGCCGCGCAGGTCTCGTGCGCGCTCGGCGAGGACCTGTACGGCAAGGCGATCCCCAAGGACCTGCTCAGCCCCGGCTTCGACGCCGAGGGCCAGGGTGTCGCACCCGGCGCCACCTGGAGTTACGACGGGACGCTCGACGTCGGCAGGGCGGGGGAGTGGACGTTCGTGATCCACTACTCCGGCGAGCGGCCCAAGGTGCTGCTCGACGGCGAGGAGCTGTTCCCGCTGGCTCCCGGCGTCGGCGAGTTCTTCTCCGGCGGTCTCATCAACGCCGCGCCCGACGGGCTCTCCGTCCGCCGCAAGACCCTCGACGTCCCCGCGGGCGGACGTCAGCTGAAGATCACGGCCAAGGGCGGCGACAAGGGCCAGATCTTCCGTATCCGCAGAGTGACCGCCGCGACCCGGGCGCTCGACGTCGGCGAGGCGGTGCGGGCCGCGCGCCGCGCGCACAGCGTGGTGCTCTTCGCCTACGAGGACGCCACCGAGGGCATGGACCGCACCACCATCGCGCTGCCGGGCCACCAGGAAGCGCTGATCAAGGCGGTGACCGCCGCCAATCCCCGTACGACCGTCGTCCTGAACACCTCGTCGGCGACCTCGATGCCGTGGCTCGCGCGCACCGGCGCCGTGCTGCAGATGTACTACCCGGGCCAGGAGGGCGCCGCCGCCACCGCCGCGGTCCTCTTCGGCGACTGCGACCCCGGCGGCCGCCTCACCCAGACCTTCCCGCTCGACGACGCCACCCACCCGACGGCCGGCGACCCCGTGCGCTACCCCGGTGTGAACGGGCGCCAGGAGTACACCGAGGGCGTGCACATCGGATACCGGTGGTACGCGGCCGAGGGCAAGCGGAGCCTGTTCCCCTTCGGGCACGGACTCTCGTACACCTCGTTCGGCTACAGCGACCTCGACGTACGCGAGGACGACGGCGGGCTCGCGGTCAGCTTCACCGTGCGCAACACCGGTCGCCGCAGCGGCATCGACGTCGCCCAGGTCTATGTCGGCCCCTCGCCCGAACTCTCCCTCGATCAAGCCGAGTTGGCGCTCGCCGGATACCAGCGGCTCGCGCTGCGGGCCGGGGAGCGGCGCCGGGTCACCGTGCACGTGACGCGGCGGTCGCTGTCCTCCTGGGACAGCAAGCGGCACGACTGGGTGCTCGGCACCGGGCGACGCGCGGTGCAGGTCGGCGCCTCGGCCGGCGATCTGCGGCTGCGGACCATGGCGAAGGTGGGGCGGTGACGATGGACATCTCCGCGATACGCGGGCGCGTCGGCCTGTTCCTCGCGGCGGTGCTCGCCGTGGGCAGCCCGGTGCTCGGCGCCGGGCCCGCCCAGGCGCGCGCGGACCACGACACCGTGGTGCACACCACGGGCGGCCTGGTCCGCGGCGAGAGCACCGAAGCGGGACGTCAGTTCCTCGGCATCACCTACGCCGAGCCGCCCGTCGGCCGGCTGCGCTGGAAGGAGCCGCAGCCGGTGAAGCCCTGGCTCGGCGTCCTGGACGCGACGGAGTTCGGCAACCGCTGTGTGCAGGGCGCCAGTTGGGACCCCGGCTACGAGCGGCCGAGCCTGACGGAGAACTGCCTCGATCTCAATGTGTACGTGCCCGGGTCCAAGGCATCCGCACCTGGCTCCAAAGCGCCCATGCGGCCGCTGCCCGTGATGGTGTGGCTGCACGGCGGCGGGCTCACCGGCGGTGCGGGCGAGGACATCGTGCCCGACGAGTTCGCCGAGCGGACCGGCACCGTCGTCGTCACCGTCAACTACCGCCTCGGAGCGCTGGGTTTCCTCGCCACCGAAGGACTCGACGGTGAGACGAGCGACGGGGTGTCCGGCAACTTCGGGATGCAGGACCAGCAGCTGGCGCTGCGCTGGGTGCAGTCCAACATCGGCCGCTTCGGCGGCGATCCGGGCCGCGTGACCATTGCGGGCGAGTCGGCCGGCGGCGGTTCGGTGTGCAACCAGCTGGCCTCGCCCACCGCCAAGGGGCTCTACCGGGCGGCGATCATCCAGAGCGGTGCGTACAACGACTGCGCGGCCCGTACCCGTACGAAGGCCGTGGACGAAGGTGCCGCCTTCGCGAAGAAGGCCGGCTGCCCCGACCCGGCGACCGCCGTCGCCTGTCTGCGTGGCAAGTCGGCGCAGGAGATCCTCACCGCGCAGGCCGGGTTCAGCTGGGCCGCCGTCGCGGGCGGCCGCTTCCTGCCGCGGCAGCCGGCCGAGGCCTTCGCCGCCGGAGCGGCCGCGGGCATCCCGGTCATGAACGGCGCGAACCAGGACGAGGGCCGACTGTTCGCCTTCGCCCAGTTCGACGGCAACGGCAAGCCCCTGACCGCGGACCAGTACCCCAAGGCCCTGGAGCAGCTCTTCGGCCCAGCGCTCGCGCCCGAGGTCGAACGCCGTTACCCGCTGGGAGATTTCCGTTCGCCGACGATCGCGTTCGGCACGGCGCTCGGCGACCAGTTCATGGCCTGTACGGCGCTGCGGCTCGACCGCACGCTCGCCCGGCGCGGCAAGGTCTACGCGTACGAGTTCGCCGACCGCACCTCGCCGCCGTTCCCCTCGCTGCGCAAGCTGGGCACGAACTTCCCGTTCGGTGCCACGCATGTCAACGAAGTGCAGTACCTGTTCAAGCACTTCGGCATCACCACGCCCCTGGACGACCAGCAGCGGGTCCTCGCACGGCAGATGGTGCAGTACTGGGGCTCCTTCATCCACGGATCCCCGCCGCGCGCCCAGGGCGGGCCGGTCATGCCGCACACCGAGGGCCGCGTCCTGAGCCTGCGCACCGCCTCGGCCGGCGGGCTCCAGGTCAGCACGACGGTCGACGAAGAGCACCTGTGTGACCTCTGGGACGCGGCCGCCACCGCGTGATCCAGTGGCTGCCCGGCGGCATGCAAAGGACCGGCACCGCCGGACCGAGGGGGAGCATGCCGCCGGGCAGATGCAGGTGGTCCGGGCATGCCCCCGGGCAGATGCAGCTGGTCCGGGCACTCCGCCGGACAGATGCAGGTGGTCTGAGGGCATTTCTCCCGGTAGATGAGGGCACTTCTCCGGGTAGATACGGGGGGAATGGTGGCATTCCGCCGGGAAGGTGCGGGCGGACTGGGACCATGCCGTCGTCTTGCGCAGGTGGACCGGAGGGAACGGGCATTGCAGGAGTGGCTCGCGTCCGTCCCCGCGCTCGCGGTCTACCTCCTGGTCGGGACGATTCTGCTGGTCGAGAGCATCGGTATCCCGCTGCCCGGCGGTGTCACCCTCGTCAGCGCCGCGCTGCTCGCCTCGCAGTACGGAGAGATCGACCCGTGGCTGCTCGCGACGGGCGCGGCCGTGGGCGCGGCCACGGGGGCCTTCTGCGGGTTCGCGCTCGGGCGCAGAAGCGGCCGCCCGCTCCTGGAACGGCTCGGCCACCGCTTCCCCCGCCGGTTCGGACCCGACCGGCTCGCCGCGGCCGAGCGATCGTTCCACAAGTGGGGTGTGTGGGCGGTCCTGTTCGGCCGCTTCGTCGCGCTCCTCCGTATCTTCACCGGTCCTGTGGCGGGCGTCCTGCGCATGCCGTACTGGCAGTTCGCCCCGGCGAACGCGGGCGGTGCGGTGCTGTGGGCGGGCGTGACCACCGGGGTGGTCTACCACCTGGGCCTCGCGGCCGGGAGCTGGCTGATACGGGCCTCCCTCGCGGGCCTCGCCCTCGGCGTGCTGCTCGCCTGCGGCGCCCTGTGGATCGTCCGCAGGAGGCGGCGCGCGCCGGCGCCGGGGACCGCTCCTTCCGAATAGCGCGAGGGCCGCCCCTTCCGGTTGACGCGCGGGGTTCGCCCTTCCGGCTAACGCACCACCGTCTCAGCAGACTTGAAAGCCGCCCCGTGCCCCGGCACGATCACCTCGGCCGTCGCGAGGACGCGCTCCCGGGACGCGCGGAGCACCTCGCGGTCCGGGGCGACGGGATCGTCCGCCGGGCCGTCCACGTGCCACCACAGATCCCCCGCGAAGGCCACGACGCCCTCGGCCGTTCCCGCGAGCAGGGTGATGTCCTCGGTGCTGTGACCGGGCGTGCGGATCAGGCGCAGCGACGGGGTGAGTTCGTAGCCTTCCGCGTCGCGGTTGCGCCACTGGTTGCCCCGGTACTCGACCTTGTGGTCGTGCACACGGGCCCGGCCGAACAGGCCGACGTTCATCGTGTTGTCCGGGTGGTGGTGGCTGAGGACCACATCGGTGATGTCCTCGGCCGTGAGGCCGAGTCCGGCGAGCGGACCCAGGATGTCCTCGCGGTCGGCCACCATTCCCGGATCGAAGATCACGTGCCGGTCCCCGTCGTTCACATAGGAGACGGTCGCGGCCACCCCGGGGCCGGTGGAGCCGACATAGCCGGTGGTCAGGATCGTGTACGAGGCGCTGCGGCCGCGCGGTGCGTCTGTCATGCCCTCAGCTTGCCGGGCCCACGGAGCGTGGACGAGTGGCATGGATGCCAGCGATCGCAGGAATCGTGCCACACTGCGGCATGCCTGCCTTCCGTACCGTCGCCGCCCATGTCCCGCCCGGAGCGGGCCTGCTCGCCGTCGGCATCGTCGGTGAGGTGTTCGGCCCGCACGGCGCGGACCTGCCCGGCTTCGACCTCGCCCTGTGCACGGAGCGGCCCGGGCAGGTGCGTACCGACGTGGGCATCCCGATCGCGGTCGAGCACGGCCTGGAGCGGCTGGCCGAAGCCGACTTGGTGATCGCCCTGCCGGGCGCGGACTTCCGTACACCCGCACAGGCACCCGTTCGCGACGCGCTGCGTGCCGCACACGCGCGGGGCGCGACCGTCGCGGCGCACTGCGTGGGCACCTTCGCGCTCGCCGAGGCGGGACTGCTCGACGGCCTGCGGGCGACCACGCACTGGCGGTTCGCCGGGCTCCTCGCCGAGCGTCATCCCGAGGTCGATGTCGACGCCGGCGCCCTGTACGTCGACGAGGGACAGGTCATCACCGGTGCGGGGGCGGCCGCCGGGTTCGACCTGTGTCTGCATCTGCTGCGGCGGGAGTTCGGCGCGACCCTGGCCAACGCCGTGGCCAGGGACATCGTGCTGCCCTCGCACCGGGACGGCGGACAGGCCCAGTACCTCGCCGCCCCCGTCCCCGAGGACGGCGAGGACGAACGGCTCGCCGAGGTGCTTGCATGGGCCCGTACGCAACTCCACCGGCCGCTGCCCGTAGCCGAGTTGGCTCGCCGCGCGGTGATGAGCCGCCGCACCTTCGCCCGCCGCTTCACCGCCGCGACCGGCACCACCCCGCACACCTGGCTGCGCGACCTGCGCCTGGCGCGCGCCGAGGAACTTCTGGAGTCCACGGACCTGCCCGTCGAGGAGATCGCCCACCAGGTGGGCTACTCCAGCGCGGCGGTCCTAAGGGAACAGTTCGTCCGCCGCCGGGGAGTACCACCGCGCTCGTATCGCCGCTCCTTCAGCGCCACGCTCGCAACATCACCTCCTCGGTGAGGTGCTCGCCCCGGTCTTCGGGGAGGCGCGCGTCGGTCAGCCGCTACCGCGACACCCTGCGTGCGGCGGCGGGGCACCGCGCTCAGCCTGGCCGCAGGCGATCACGGGAAAGGGAAGCGATGCAGGTCGGGCGTGGGCGAGCGGCAGCGGCCGGCGTCGTGCTCGCGCTCCTGGGATCGGCGGCTGCAAGCTGCGCCCCCGCGCAGCCGGAGCTCGGGCGCTTCTACGACCAGCGCATCTCCTGGAAGGCCTGCGCGGGACCGGACGGTCCGAAGGAGGCGACGGCCGAGGCCGCCGCCGGCATGGAATGCGGAAGGCTGACCGTGCCGGTCGACTACGCCGACCCCGATGGAGGTTCCCTCACGATCGCGGTGGGCCGCTTCGCGACGGAAGCGGAAGGCGCACGCAGAAAAGGAGCAGTGGTCTTCAACTTCGGCGGCCCCGGCGTTTCCGGCATCGACATCCTGCCCGGGTTCTTTCGCGACAACGGGGGCGGCATCGCCCGGCATTACGACCTGGTGAGCTTCGATCCGCGGGGTGTGGGCCGCAGTTCGCCCGTGCGCTGCGGCGCACAGGACGCGGCGGAGGACCTGGAACGGAAGCTCGCGGACGAGGGCCGGCGCGCGGAGGACTTCGCCCGGGACGTGGCCGAAGGGAAGGAGTACGGCGCGGCCTGCCGCAAGGAGACCGGCCCGCTGCTCGACCACGTCGGGAGCGTGGAGGCCTCGCGGGATCTGGACGTGCTGCGCCATGTGCTGGGCGAGGAGAAGCTGAACTACTTCGGTCTGTCCTACGGAACGCGCCTGGGCGCCGTCTACGCGGGCCAGTTTCCGCAGCGGACCGGCCGGATGGTCCTCGACGCGGTGGACACGCTCGACCTGCCCGCCGAACGGGACGGCCTTGCGGTGGCCAAGGCCTCGGAACAAGCCCTGGACGCCTTCATCGAGGACTGCGCCGCCCGCGAGGCCTGCGCGCTCGGCCGCACCCCGGGGGAGGTGCGCGACCTCGTCGAGGAGCAGACCGCGCGGGTCGCCGCGCGGCCGCCGAAGACCGCGGCGGGCCGGCCGTTCACGGCACTCGATCTGCGCAACGCCATCTGGGTCGCGCTCCTGGCCCAGGATTCCTGGCCCGACCTGGAGCGGGGCCTCGCGGCACTGGCCGGATCAGGGGACCCCGAACCGCTGGCCGGATTCAACCAGGGCATGGACGACATCCTCGGCGGCGGGGGCAGGGAAGCGCTGACCGCCGTCACCTGCATGGACGACCCGGACCGGCCGGCCGACCCGGCAAGCGAGGGCGCGGCCGCGCAACGGCGGTTGGCCTCGCAAGCGCCGTACTTCGCGCCCATGCTGTACGGCCAGGCGGCGAGCTGCGCAGGCTGGCCGCCCGGCAGTACGTTCCTCCGGGAGATCGACCGGCCCGGAGCTCCGGAGATCCTGGCGATCGGAGGAAAGGTCGACCCGGCCACACCCTTCGTATGGGCCGAGCAGACCGCCAGGAAACTGGGGGCGGTGCTGCTGACCTACGAAGGGGTGGGCCACGGGGCCAACGGCTCGCCCTGCGTCAGGGAGAAGATCAACGCCTTCTACGCCGACGGGACACTGCCGGACGAGGGCACTTCCTGTCCGGCCGACCGGCCGGTGCGCTGAGCGGGACGCTACTCGCCGCGCTCCTCGTGCGCGGCCCGGTGTGCCTTCGCCAGTTCCGTGTACATCGCCGCGTTGAGCTTGATGCCCTCGCGCTCCTCCTCGGTCAGCGGCCGGCGCACCTTCGCCGGTACGCCCGCGACCAGCGAGCCCGGCGGCACCTGCATGCCCTGTGGGACCAGTGCCTGGGCCGCGACCAGTGAACCGGCGCCGATCACCGCGCCGTTGAGCACTGTCGCGCCCATTCCGATCAGGCAGTCGTCCTCGACCGTGCAGCCGTGCACCGTGGCGTTGTGGCCGACCGAGACGCGGTCGCCGATGGTCACCGGGAAGCCGGGGTCGACATGGACCGTGCAGTTGTCCTGGATGTTGCTGTCGGTGCCGAGCACGATCGGGCCGCAGTCCGCGCGGAGCACCGCGTGGTACCAGATGCTGGAGCCCGCCTTCAGCGTCACCTCGCCCATCGCGACGGACGTCGGCGCGGCGAAGGCCTCCGGGTCCACCTGGGGGTCCTTGCCGCCGACGCCTGCGATCAACGCCCGCTCTGTCATGCCGTGCTCCTTGCTGCGTATGTCGTGGTGCGCCCTGCTGGAACGGTAAGGGACGGGTGTCCGGGCGGCGGAGGGTGGGGTGAAGATCACAGGCCGTGCCTCTCATCGCCGCGAGCGCGCATGAGTACGGTGTCCGGGTGCCGAACAGGAACACGTTCTCATCGCTGGCCGCGGCCCGCCGCCGCCTGGTCACGCGCGCCGTGCACGCCGGATGGCGCTGGGTGCAGCGGTCGGGAGCCGTCACGGCCGAACGCCCCGGCCGGCTGAAGTTCCGCCGGATCGGGACCGGCACCAAGCTGGCGTTCCCGCAGGGCACGGTGTTCGGTGAACCCTGGATCGAACTCGGCAACCACTGCATCGTCGGCGAACAGGTCACTTTGACCGCCGGCCTGATGCCCGACCTCGACCTCGGCCCCGATCCGATCCTGCGCATCGGCGACGGCGTCGTCCTCGGCCGCGGCAGCCATGTCATCGCCGATACGACGGTCACGATCGGCGCGGACTGCTACTTCGGCCCATACGTCTACGTCACGTCCACGAACCACAGTTACGACGATCCGCAGGAGCCCGTCGGCAAGCAGTGGCCGCGCATGGAGCCGGTGGAGATCGGCCCCGGCTGCTGGATCGGCACGGGCGCGGTGATCCTGCCGGGCGCACGGATCGGCCGCAATGTCGTGGTGGCGGCGGGCGCGGTCGTACGGGGAGAGGTGCCGGATCACGCGGTGGTGGCCGGTGCGCCGGCCCGCGTGGTGCGGCGCTGGCAGGCCGAGACCGGCTGGCAGCCACCGCTGCGGACGCCGCCGCCGGTACCGATCCCGGCGGGAATGACCTCGGAGGAACTGCTCGCGCTGGCGGAGTGGGTGGAGGAGGAGCCCGACGCTCCCGTCGGCTGACCGCCTGCTCGCGGGCACGGCGTCCCACTGCCTGCCGGCAGCGTCGTCCCGGCTGGTCAACTACCCGCCGGCAGCAGCGTCTCAGCTGTTCAACCGCTCGCCGGCAGCGCCGCCCCGTCTGGTCAACTACCCGCCGGCAGCAGCGTCTCAGCTGGTCAACCGCTCGCCGACAGCACCGTCCCGGCCCGGTCACCCACTCGCCAACATCACCGTCCCCACCAGCGCAAGCCCCGCCCCCGCCGCCTGCACCGCCCGCAGTCGCTCCTTCAGCACTCCGCGCGCGGCGAGTGCGGTGATCACCGGGTAGAGCGAGGCGAGTACGGCCGCGACGGTCACCGGGCCGTTCTGTGCGGCGATCGAGTAGGTGCCGTTGGCGGCCACGTCCGCCAGGCCCACGAAGGCCAGGGCGGGCAGTGCCGACCGCAGCACCCGGGTGCCCTCGCCGTGCGGAAGGACCTCCATGCCCCGCCGGTGCGCGACGTACAGGGCGGTGCCGCCGGCCGCGACGTTCGCGACCCGCTGGACGAACAGTGCGAGGAAGAGTCCGGTCAGTGTGGTCGAGGCCTCGGCGATCAGGGCCATCACGGCTCCGAAGCCGAAGGCGGCGAGCAAGGTCAGGAAGAGTGCCTGCCGTTGGACTGGAGCGCCACGGAACTGGGGCCCGCCCGCGAGGACGATGCCGACGACGGCGACCGCGATGCCCCCGTACTGGAGGAGTCCGGGCCGTTCGCCGAGCACGAGCCCGACGCCTACCGGCACCGCGACTCCCACCGAACCCAGCGGCGAGACGACGCCCATCGGGCCGAGCGCGAGGGCCTTGTAGAAGGAGAGCATCGCGACCGGGCCGACGAGTCCGGCCGCGACCGCGAACCACAGCTGCGGCCCCCACTCGCTCCAGCCGCCGGTGGCGATGACGACCGCGCCGAGCACCACGACCGCGATCGTCTGCGAGGCGACCACCACCGTCAGGGCGGGGATGCGTCGGGTCAGCAGTCCGCCGCCGAAGTCGGCGAGACCCCAGAGCAGGCTGGTGGCCAGGGCGAACAGTGCGGTCATGACGCAACCTCGCAGTACAGTGTGTTGAACGATTCGGTGCACCACACCGTAGTGCAGTCCAATGGACTCTGTCAGTCAAAATATTGGACTGCCGGTGCGATGGGGTGGCCGCGACCGCGGATTAGGGACGGGAATGTCGGATCTCGATCAGCTCACCCAGTCGCTCGCGCGCAACCTCAAGCGCTGGCGCGGGGAGCGGGGCTACACGCTCGACGCGCTGGCCGCCCGCGCCGGCGTCAGCCGCGGCATGATCATCCAGATCGAGCAGGCGCGTACGAACCCGAGCGTCGGCACCACGGTCAAGCTGGCCGACGCGCTCGGCGTCTCCATCACCACCCTGCTCGACTACGAACAGGGCCCGCAGGTACGGATCGTGCCCGAGGACCAGGTCGTACGGATGTGGTCCACGGACGCGGGCAGCCACACCAAGCTGCTCGTCGGCACCGAGGTGCGCGGCCCGTTCGAGCTGTGGGACTGGCTGCTCATGCCCGGCGACGAGAGCTCGTCCGATCCGCACCCGTCCGGCACCGTCGAACTCATCCATGTCACCGCGGGCGAGCTGACCCTGATGGTCGACGGCACCACATACCCCGTGCCCGCCGGATCCTCCGTCTCCTTCGAGGCCAACGTCGCGCACGCCTACCGCAACGACGGCGACGCCCCGGTCGAGATGACCATGGCCGTGCAGATCCCCCCGGCCAACTGACCTCCGTACGCAGGCGACTGTTAACTTGCCGTCATGCGCGCACCGATCGGAAATTTCGACAACGCCCGGCCCGCCCCCGACTGCCTCGACGAGCTGACCGCCCCCGTCGCCGACGCCGTACGGCACTGGCGCGGCACCGTGCCCGCCGAGCAGTTCCTGTACGTGGACACCGATCCGGCGATCGCCGACACGGCCGTGTTCGTGGAGCACTACGGCGCGAGCCTTCTGGACGAGTCCGCCAACTGCGTCGTGGTCGCGGGCAAGCGCGGCGGCGAGAGCTCCCTGGCGGCGTGCGTGGTCCTGTCCCGTACACGCGTCGACGTCAACGGTGTGGTGCGACGCCAACTCGGCGCCCGCAAGGCCTCGTTCGCGCCGATGGACCTCGCGACTGGCGAGACCGGAATGGAGTACGGCGGCATCACCCCGATCGGACTGCCCGCCGACTGGCCCCTGTTGGTGGACGCGGCCGTTGTCGACACCCCGTACGTCCTGATCGGCAGCGGACGCCGGCGCGGCAAGCTGATCGTCCCCGGCAAGGCGTTCGCCGAACTGCCCGGCGCGGTCGTCGTGGAAGGCCTGGGGGTCGAGTAGACCTCATGAGCCAGTGGCCGGGCACCGACGAGATGATGGACTGGATCCGTACGATCGTGGCCCGCGGCATCCGCCGCCCCGGCTACCCGGCGGACACCTGGACCGAGCAGTGGGCGGCACGCAAGCTGCGCTCGTTCGGACTCGACGTGGAGCTCGAACCCGTGCCGGTGCCCCGCTGGCTGCCCCGCTCGGCCGAGCTCACCGTCCGCCGCGACGGACAAGACGCCGTGGGCTGCGGTGAGTTGCGCGTGCAGGGCTTCCCGCTGCCGTTCACCGCACCCAGCCGCGGCACCACCGCACCCCTGGTCCGCCTCGCCGACGCACCCGCCCACCCCGGCGCCCTCGCCGTCGACGAGCTGCGGCTCACCGAACTGCCCCAGTCGTACGTGCGCTCGCTCGCGACCTCCTCGTACGACCCGGAAGGCGTCTTCGACACCCTGGTGCAGACCCTGCCGTTCGGGCCCCGGCTCAACCAGGTGGTGGAGCCGGCGCTCGCCGCCAAGTCGGCCGGATACGTAGGGGCGTTGGCCTTCCCCTGGGAGACGCGCGACTACTACGTGCCGTACGACGCCGTCGAGCGGCCCATCCCCGGACTGTGGCTGCGGCCCTCCGACACCCGCCGGGTCCTCGGTCTCATGGACAAGGGCCCGTGCACCGGCACGCTCACCACCAGCTCCCGGCTGACCGACGCGCTGAGCCACAACGTCGTGGCCACGCTGCCCGGTGCGTCCGACCACTGGGTGATCATCGCCTCGCATCATGATGCGCCCTGGGCCTCCGCCGTGGAGGACGGCACGGGGATCGCACTGGTCCTGGCCGCCGCGCGCCACTGGTCCCAGGTCCCGCGTGAAGAGCGGCCGCACAACCTGCTGTTCCTGCTCACCGCGGGCCACATGGCGCACGCCGCCGGCACCCGCGCGTTCCTCGAAGCCCACCGGGCGCTGCTGCCGGACGTCGTCCTGCAGATGCATCTCGAACACGCGGCCCTGCGCTGCGTACCGCAGGACGGCGGTCTGAAGCCGACCGCCGATCCCGAGGCGCGCTGGTGGTTCACCACCCAGGAGGCGCCCCTCGAACAGCTCGTGCACGAGAGCATCACCGCCGAGCGGCTGCGGCGTTCGCACATCCTCAAGCCCGATGTCTTCTCCCCGATGCCGCCCACGGACGGTGCCTTCTTCCATCCCGAAGGCGTACGGCTTGTGCACTTCCTGAGCGCACCCATGTATCTGGTCGACTCCGCCGACACTCTCGACAAGGTCGACACGGACGGCCTGCTGCCGCTGTCGCGTGCGGCCGCCCGGATCGTGCGGGGGACGGCGGGCTGGGTCCCGTAGGTCAGCCGACGTGCACGCGCGGCCGCCGTTCCCTGTTCGGCTCCGCGCGGCGCAGCACCTCGCGCGTGACCGGGGCGACCTCGCCGTCACCGAAGACCAGGAAGCGCAGGAGATGGCTGACCGGGTGGCCCTCGGTCCAGTTGAAGTACGCGTGCGGCACCTCGCCCGTACGGTCGCGCAGCGCGAGCAGCACCGCCGCGATCGCGTTCGGCACGACGGATGACTCGACGCGCAGCCGGCGTGCGCCGTGCTTCTCGTCGCCGTGCACGTCCAGATCGGCCGTGAATTCCGAGGAGTCGCGGATGAACACCTCGAGGAAGAGCACGGGGCGCCCGCCCGGGATGAACGTGGCCTCGCGCTGCGTGTACTCCTTCTCGCGGTACTCGACCGTGCTGTGCTCCTGCGGCTCGTTGGCGATGATCCGCAGCGGACCGCCCATCGCGGCCGCCTCGTCGATGAGCTGCTGTGCCTTCGCGTCGAAGGTCACCGTCGCGGCCCGCAGTTCGAACGCGCGGTGGATGCGCGAGGCGAGCGAGCTGATCAGGATCGCGAGGATGAACAGCGCCGCGATCCGGATGCCGTCCGGCCGCTCCACGACGTTGTCGATCAGGGTGTACGCGAGCACGGCGGTGATCACGCCGAAGCCGATCATCCCCTTGCGCTCACCGGCCTTGCGGGCCGCCGCGGTACAGGCGAAGGCCGCCGACAGCATCAGGACGAGGACGCCGGTCGCATACGCGCCGCTCTGGGCGTCGACGTCGGCGTTGAACCACAGCGTGATGAACACCGCGATCGCCATGAAGATCAGGACCAGCGGGCGCACGGCGAGCGTCCACTGCGGGGCCATGCCGTAGCGCGGCAGATAGCGGGGCACCAGGTTGAGCAGCCCGGCGAGCGCGGAGGCGCCCGCGAACCACAGGATGGCGATCGTCGAGACGTCGTAGACGGTGCCGAACACCTCGCCCAGGTTCTCGTGCGCGAGGAAGGCCAGCGCCCTCCCGTTGGCCTCGCCGCCCTTCTTGAACTCCTCCTGCGGGATCAGGATCGTGGTCGCCAGGCTGGAGAGCAGCAGGAAGCAACTCATGATCACGGCCGCGGTCGTGAGCAGCTTGCGGGTGCCGCGGATCCGGCCCGCGGGATTCTCGTACGTATCGTCCTTGCCGCCCTTGACCTGCGGCATCACCGCGACACCGGTCTCGAAGCCGGACATACCGAGGGCCAGCTTCGGGAACACGAGGACCGCGACGCCGATCATCACCCAGGGCGAGGAGTGCTCGGCGGTGGCCATGTCCCACCAGTTGTCGATCTGCACGGGCTCCGTGACCACCTTGAAGACCGCGGTCGCGAGCACCACCACGTTGAGCGCCAGATAGACGCCGACGAGGACCACGGCGACGCCGATGGCCTCACGGAACCCCTTGAGGAACACCGCGCCGAGCAGCGCGATCAGGAACAGCGTGATCCAGGTGTGCTCCCCGTCCAGCCACTGCGGGGCGAACGGGTTCTCCTCCACGTGGGCCGCGGCGTCGGCCGCCGACAGAGTGATGGTGATGATGAAGTCGGTGGCCGCGAACCCGAGCAGGATCAGGACGAAGATCTTCCCCGACCACCAGGAGAGCAGCCGCTCCAGCATCCGGATCGAGCCCTCGCCGTGCGGCGACTCCTTGGCCACACGCCGGTAGACCGGCAGGGCGCCGAGCAGCGTCAGCCCGATCAGGACGACCGTCGCCAGCGGCGAGAGCAGACCGGCGGCCAGGGCCGCGATGCCCGGCTGGTAGCCGAGCGTGGAGAAGTAGTCCACGCCGGTGAGGCACATGACCCGCCACCACTTGTGGCCGCGGTGCTCGGAGGGCGGTGTGCCGTGCGGTCCCGCGTGCTGGGCGGTCTCTGCGGTGAGGCCACCCAGGAGCCAGGCGCGGAAACGGCCGCGCGCGGAGGCGTCGGCCGGGGTAGCCGGGGTGTCCACCTCAGTGCCGGTCAATGCGTTCTCCCTGCCGTGCGCGGGCGACGGGGACTCCTGCCGCCCGCAGCGCGCCGCGCGCGGGAGGTGAGGCCAGTCGTGCTCACATCCTCACGCGAGTCGACAATCCGGGCGAACCGGGCGGCTGCGGACGGGCGGCAGGCCGCGGCCCGGGCGCTTCGGGGGCTGCGCCATTCGGCTGTACGGGGAGGGCTGGGGCACGTCGTCGTACGGAGCCAGTCGGTGTCCGGCGCCGGCGGACGCACTCGAGGACGAGGGTCAGCGCTGTGACCAGGCCGAAGGACAGTGCGAGCCCGTACAGCGGACGGTCCGCGAAGGCCGCACCGCCGAGCGCGCCCGCACAGACGGCGAGGACCGCCCACAGCGCCGTACCGAGCGCTTCGCAGGCGAGGAAGCGGCGCAGCGGATAGCGCAGCGCGCCGGTGGTCAGGCCGACCGCGACGCGGCCGCCGGGTACATAGCGGCCCGCCACGATCAGGAGCGGGCCGTGCCGTGCGACGGCCGAGCGGGCCCATGCGTACCGGCGGCGGCCCCGCTCGCCGCGCAGCAGCAGGGGGATGAGGCGGGGGCCCGCACGGCGGCCGAGGAGATGGCCGCCGACGTCGCCCGCGAAGGCGCCGACGGCGGCGAGCACGGTGAGCAGAGTGAGTCGACCGGGGTCGGGGCCGATGAGGACGGCGGCGGTGATCACCGTCGTCTCGCTCGGCATGAAGGGGAGCAGGGCGTCGAGCGAAGCGGTCAGGAAGATGGCGAACCAGAGCCAGGGGGAGTCGAGCAGCTGCTGCAGGGTCTGGACGTACTGGTCAAGCATGGGCGGCGGGGGAGAAGGACGGCAGGGCCGCGGCGGTCGCGTCGCCGAGCACCGCCTGCTGCGCCGCATGGGCCAGGGTCCGCCGGTCCCAGCGGGGACCCGGCAGGAGCGGCTCGTGCGTGTCGACCCGCACGGTCAGTCCGTCCGCCCGCGCCACCCGGTGGAGCGAGGGCAGGAAACCGTCGTCGCCGACGAACGCGGCCACCGTCGTCGGCGTCCCGTGCTGCCGGTAGCCGAGGGTGACGGGCCGCACCGGCGCCTTGGCGTCCACGGCGGCCTGGAACATGGCGCGGCGGAACGTACCGCCGTACTCGGAGCACCACGTCGTGGCCTGCGGGAAGACGGCCACCGAGCGGCCGGCGAGGAGCATCTCGCGGACCAGGGCGACCTGGTGCGGCAGGCGCCGCACGGCGTCGCGTTCGATGAAGCAGGTGCCGGCGCGGCGGGCCAGGGTGCCGACCACGGGCCAGCCGGCGACCTCGCGCTTGGCGATCAGCGTGACCGGTTCGCGGGCGAGCAGGGCGATCACGTCGAGCCAGGAGATGTGGTTGGCGACGATCAGCGTGCCCGTGCGGCCGGGGACGCTCAACTCGCCCTCGCCGCCCCGCCGTCGGATGTCGAGGGCGGCCAGGAGGTGGCGGGCGCGCAGGCGCAGCGCCTGCGGATCGGTGAGGGTGTGGCGGTGGGCCGCGGTGCCCGCGATGATCGCGGTGAAGTCCGTATGGCGGCGCAGCGCCGTGCGCGCGGACACCGGGCCGGTCCGGTGCTCGACGCAGCCGGTGGTGCAGGGAGACTGCACCGCCCAGGCGTTCACCGTCCCTCGCCGAGGAAGTAGCGCCGGTAGCGGTCGCTCACGTTGACCATCGGCAGCAGGACGTAGAAGTCGGCGACGCCGAACTCCGGGTCGTGCGCCGGGGCCCCGCACATCCACGCGCCGAGCCGCAGGTAGCCGCGGAGCAGCGGCGGCAGATCCGCGTACGACGGGGTGCCGCCCAGCGGACCCGCGGGCTGCCACGGCCGGTGCGGGTGGACCCGCAGATCGGCGGGCGCGGCGTGCTTGGCGGTGCCGAGCAGCCAGGCGCTGGTGGCGGCGCGGCCGCCGTCGTCCAGCGGTACGGAGGCGCAGCCCGCGAGGTATTCGTGGCCGGAGAGCAGTACGTAGCGGGCGAGCGCCGACCACAGCAGATTGATCACGGCGCCGGTGCGGTGGTCGGGGTGGACGCAGGAGCGGCCCGCCTCGACGAGGTGCGGGCGGATCGGGGCGAGTGCCGCGAGATCGAACTCGCTCTCCGAATAGAGCCGCGCGCCGCGGCCCGGCGGTATCAGCCGGTACGTGCCGACGACCTCGCCGCTGCCGGTCTCGGTGACGATCAGGTGGTCGGCCACGGCGTCGAACTCGTCGATGTCCAGGCCCGGTTCCGGCGAGTGAAGGCGCGCGCCGAGCTCGCTGCCGAAGACGTCATGGCGCAACCGCTGGGCGGCGCGCACCTGTTCAGGGGTGTCCGCGATCGTGACCGTATAGGCGGCGGAGTCGACGGTTACAGTGGACAGTGCAGGACTGGGCATGGTGAAACCTGCTCTCCATACGCTGGGGAAGTCCGCGCGCATCGAGTCGCATCGTCCGCGCGGATTGCTCATGTCGTGCACGGGCCGTCGAGTTGCCGCTCGGCGGCCCGGTCCATTCCACCGTGCAGCCGAGCGGTGAACGCGTCAAAGATTCCTGACAGTTGTCAGGGAAGAATGAGGGAAAGTAAGGGTCGTGTCAGGGCCCTGGCGCGTCGGCCGGCCTGATCGTGTGCAGCAGCGGACGGCCGGTGAGCCCTGGTGACGTACCCGGGGGCCCTGACGGCTTACGCGTCAGCCCTGGTGACGTACAGGAAGCGCGCAGCGTGCAGCCGCCGCATCCGGCCGGTGGGCAGCCGCCGGAGACGGCCTCGCGGGTGAGCACCCCGCGGCCCACCCAGTAGTCGACCATCGCGGCGGCCTCGTCCGGTGCGACGCCGATCCGGGCCGCCACGTCCTCCAGGGAGCCGCCGCGGTGGATCTCGACGAGGATGCGGCGCAGCGGGCTGACGGTCCCGTTCACCACCACAGGCTCCCGATCTGGAACACGGCGATCGCGAGCAGCCAGGCGACGGCCAGTTGGATGCCGGTGGACAGGAGCGTCATCCGGCCGCCCATCTCGTGCCACTGGGTGGCGATCGTGGCCATGCAGGGGGTGTACGCGAGCAGGAACACCAAGAAGGCCAGGACCGCGGGCAGCGGATGGCCGCCGGAGCTCTGCTCGAAGGTCTCGTGCAGACGCGTGCCGAGTTCGCCGGCGTGGTCGGGGCCCTCGGGCTCGTCCGCGCTGTAGGTCTGGGCGACGGTCGCCACCACCGCCTCCTTCGCGACGAAGCCGGTGCCGAGCGCGGCGGCCGCGTGCCAGTTGTCGAAACCGGCCGGTGCGAAGGCCGGGGCCGCGGCCCGGGACATCGCACCGAACACGCTGTGCTCGATCGGCGCCTCGCCGAACGAGGTACCGGACGCGGCCCCCAGCGGAATCGCCGAGAGCAGCCACACCGCGGTGACCGTGGCGACGATGACCCCGGCGGCGGTCTTCAGGAACCCGGCGAGCTTCTGCCAGGTCTGCGTGCCGACCACGCGCAGGGTGGGCAGGCGGTACGGCGGCAGCTCCAACACCAGGGCTTCGCCGTTCAGTTCACGGAAGAGCGTCTTGCGGAGCAGCATCCCGATCCCGACCACGAGCAGTACCGAGAGCAGATACATCGCGAAGACCACGGTGCCCGCGGTGCTCCCGAAGAAGACCGCCGCGAACAGCACGTACACGGTCAGGCGCGCACTGCACGAGACATACGGGATGATCATGCCGACGAGCAGCCGCTGGCGCCGGTTGCCGAGAATGCGAAGACCCGCGAGCGCCGGCACATTGCAGCCGAAGCCCACGATGATCGGCAGGAACGCGCGGCCGGGCAGCCCGAGCCGGCGCATGAGGCGGTCCACGACGAACGCAGCGCGGGCCATGTAGCCGGAGTCCTCGAGCAGCGCGAGCAGCACGAACATGATGACCATCAGGGGGACGAAGGTCAGCAACTGCCCGACGCCGCCGATCAGTCCGTCCACCAGGAGCCCGCGCAGCCAGTCCGGCGCGCCCGACAGCGCACCGGAGGCCGCATCGGTGACCGGGCCGTCCATGAACGCCCCGAGTCCGTCCTGCAGAGGTTTCGCGAGCGTCGTCGTGGCCGTGAACACACACCACATGGCGGCGAGGAACGCCGGAATGCCGAACCAGCGGGAGGTCAGAACCCGGTCCACCCGGTCGGAGAGGGTGAGCCCGGCGCCCGCGCGCTGTATGCGTACCACTGCGAGGACCTCGTGCACCCACGCGTACCGCGCTTCGGCGGCTGCCAGTTCGGGGTCGTCGTCCTGGGGCACGTCCAGGTGGAGGGGGCGTGCGGGGCGGTGCGCGTCGAGCTCCTGCCGTACGGCGTCGGCGAGAGCGGCCAGCCCCTGGCGCCTGCGCGGCACCACGGGGATCACCGGCACGCCCAACTCCCCTGCCAGGGCCGCCTCGTCGACCGTGATCCCGCGGCCGCGCGCCACATCCGTCATGGTCAGGGCGACCACGCAGCGCACCCCGGTCTCCAGGATCTCGGCGAGCAGATACAGATTTCGCGCCAGATTGGCCGCGTCGGCGGTCACCACCACCAGGTCCGGGCGGCCTTCGGCGCCCGGGTCGACGAGGAGGTCGCGGGTGAGCTCCTCGTCCGGGGAGCGGGGGACCAGGCTGTACGTGCCGGGGAGATCGACCAGATCGACCGGCGCACCGTCCGCAGGGCGCCAGGTGCCGCGGGCGACCTGGACGGTCTTGCCGGGCCAGTTGCCCACGTGCTGGCGGGCGCCCGTGAGGGCGTTGAACAGGGTCGACTTGCCGACATTGGGGTTGCCGACGAGGGCGACTACGGGGGCGCCGGGGGTGCGGGTGTTCTCGGGGGTGGGGCTGCAGGTGGGGGTGATGAGGGGGGTGGTGGTGGGTGTGGGGGTGCGGGTGTCAGGCATGGGGGGCCGCCCGTACGGGATCGGTGAGCGGCTCGATCACCGGCTCGTTCATCGGATCGTTCACCGGCTCGATGCTGACGGCGTGTGCGGTGGCGTCGTCGACCGCGACCCTCGCGTCCCCCAGCGCGAGCAGCAGCCCGCCGGTCGCCCCGCGGCCGACCACCCTGACCTCCGCCCCGCGCACGAACCCGAGTTCGGCGAGGCGCAGCCGGTCCTGTGCGTCGGTGGTGATCCGCCGGATCCGGGCGTGGGTGCCGGGGGCGCAGCCGCGAAGGGTCACTGGGGCCTGGCCTTCCTGGAGACGTGTCCGGAGGCGTGTCCGGGGACGCGCTTGGGGACGTTTCTGAGGTAAGCCTAAATTGCACTTTTCATCCGATTCGCTGGATTCGGTCAAGCTTGGGTCAAGCGGTGCAGGCGGGGAGCACCGGCCCTGTCGATGGGCCTGGGAGCGACGGGACTTAGGCCCCTTCGGCGTGAGGCGCGCGTGAAGTCGGCTGCGTGCAAAGGGGGAGCACCTGGAAGGCCGCCTGCGCGACCGTCACCATGGTGGCCATGACCTTCGCCTCCTCGGACGCCGAGCCCCGTCAGGGCCTCGCGGACCGACTCGCTCATGTGCGCTGGATCGCCGGCGGTACGGCCGGCGGCAAGAGCACGCTGACCCGATTACTGGCCGAGCGACACAACGTCGAGGTCTACGACGGCGACCGGGCGGAACACGCCTGGCTGGAGCGCAGCACACCGCAACGACACCCTCACTTCACCGCACTGCGGGACCTGCCGCCCGGAGCCATGTGGCGCGAACGCACCGGACAGCAGGTGTTCGAGAGCATGCCCGGTCTCCACGGTGAGACCGTCGGCTTCCTTGTCGAGGACCTCCTCGGCTTCTCCGGCGACCGCATTGTTCTGGTCGACTACTTCGGTGTCCTGCCGGAGCACATCGCACCTCTGCTGCGATGGACGCACCAGGCCGTATTCCTGCTCCCCACAGCCGAGTTCAGAGAGAACGCACTCGCCACCCGCTATACCGACCGCTCCCGCGCCCGGGGCAACTGGGGCAACGAGGATCCGGCGGCCACATTCGCCAAACGGCTGGTACGCGACGCGCACTGGGACCGCGAGGTCCGCAGGCAGGCCGAGCTCCACGACCTCCCCACGATCACGATCGACGGGTCAGTCCCCGCGTCCGTGATGGCCGACCGCCTCGCCCTCCGATTCGGCCTGAGGGCCCCCGATCGCGACAGGTAGCCCGGGGGCGACCGACGTCGAGCCGTTTGCTTGGATCAGCCCTATGACGGACTGGTCCCAGCTTCACCACGCCTACGGGAGCGCCCAAGACGTTCCGGCGCTCCTCGAAGCTGTCGGCCCCGACCTGCAGGACCCGGGGTGGGACGCGCTGTGGTCCCGTCTGTGTCGTCAGGGCACTGTCTACACGGCCGGTGACGCGGCAGCATGTACATGGTCCACACCCCCGCCAAGGCTCTCCCTCTCGCACCGCAGAGCCCTTCAGGGATGCAAGGCCCGGCCGGCAGGCTGCACACGCGCATCCTCGACGACGGCCACCCTGACCTCGCCCACCAACTGACCTACGTCTTCGGACGTGCGCAGTCCGCCGAGAGCGCGTGCCGGGCGTCGGGTCGCAGGCGGGGGTTCAAAGACAGGCTCTCAGCGTCGCCGAGGCCGTCGTCGCCCGGCGGGGAGCCTGACACCAGGGGCAGCAGACTCGGCACGGGTGGCACCGTCAGAGCTTGCCCGCGAGGAGTACGGTGCGGTGGCCGCCCAGACGGCGTGCGATGTCCGCGACGAACTCCCGGCGGAGTGCGGGCCAGTTCCAGAACGTGAGGCCGAGATGGCCGAACGCGAAGCAGTCGTCGGCCCAGATCCACGTGTGCACGGGAGCGGTCCGGTCGCATGACGGGCACGCGACGGGCTCGTCGTCCCCGTCGGGCCAGGAGTTCACCGCGTCGCTGAACCGGTCCCAGTTCTCGTCGATGGGTGACCAGTACTGGTCGACGAGCGGCAACTCCGCCGCGCAGTGCGGGCAGGTGACGGCCGAGGGCTCGCCCTGACCGGCGTCGAAGACCGTGCGCTCCACGGTGACATGCAGGCCGTTGCTCCACAGATTGATCAGGTGGGGATCCAGCTCTTCGACGGCTTCGCCGTAACGCGGCCCTGGCGCGTGCCCGGCGTCGGCGCCGAGGACGCAGTCCGTACGTTCCGCCGAGACGAAGCCGTCCGCGATCAGCCAGTCGAGGACACTCGTCGCGAGCCCCTGCGCCTCCTGCGGCGTGGCCTCGGTGTCGACGATCGTCTGGAACCAGTCGCCCATGATCTCCCCTTCAACGCTCCTGCCTGCGTACCGTACGTCCCGCCGCTGACAACCGGCATCTGCGGACTTGTGGTCGGCCGGGGCGAGTCAGTCCTTCCGGCCGGTCGTGGCGACGGTGACACCGAGTCCGATCATGGTGAGCCCACCGATTCCGCCGACCAGGGAGAGCCGCTGCGGTGAACGGGCGAACCAGTCACGAGCGGTGGCCGCGACGAGGCCCCACGCCATGTCGGAAGCGACAGCGATGATGTTGAAGACCAGGCCGAGCACCAGCATCTGAGCCGCGACATGTCCCTGCCCGCGGTCGACGAACTGCGGCAGCACGGCGGCGAAGAACACGATGGTCTTGGGGTTCGTCACACCGACCGCGAACCCCTCCCAGAAGGTGCGTCGGCCACCCTGCGCAGCCCCCGTACCCGTGACCGCGGCATGCAGCGAACGGCGTTCGCGCCATGCCTTGACGCCGAGGTACACCAAGTAGGCGGCGCCGGCCAGCTTCAGCACGGTGAACACGAGCACCGAGCGTTCCACCACCGACCCGACGCCGAACGCCACGGCCACGATGAGCACATAGGCGCCGATCGTGTTCCCCACGACCGTGGTCAGTGCGGCGCGGCGCCCCTGCGCAAGCGCACGCCCGATCACGAACAGGACGCTGGGACCGGGGATCACGATCAGCAGGAACGACATGGCCGCGAAGGCGAGCAAACGGTCGGACGACACCATGAAGCCATGCAAGCACGGGGAGAGTTCGCTCTTCCAGCGGGTTTCTCAGCGGGCCATGCCCCGGTCCATCTCCCGCGCCCGGGTGTCCAGCGCGGCGGCGACGGTCCCGGTCCGGGGAACGCCCGGCACCTGCACGTCGTGCGCGACGCCACCACATACATGGCCGGATTGCGGCTCGGGCATCTCCACCTCGATCCCCGCGCGCCGCGCGAGCGCCAGGGCTGTGGCCACGAACCCCTCGGAGAGCGCGAGGATCACGGAGTGCCCCGTCCGGCAGTGCCAGTCGACGAGGCTGCGGGTGAACTCCGCGTACAGCTCCGGATCGATCGCGAGTGTGTCGGGGTCGCCCCAATACTTGCCCTGGCCGATTCCCGAGGCCGGCCCGAGCTCGGCCTCGAAGACCTCGACCTGCTTGAGGAAGAGGCGCCCGGCACCGTTCGACGGGTTCCACAACGTCTCGTCGCCGATGTCGAAGTACATGCTCATCGCAGATCCCCTCGGCCGGTGCCCCGGGACACGGTAGGAGAGCGTGGGCGTACCTCGCACCTGGGTCAATCGGTGCGGTGGAGCGCCAACTCGCTGGCCTGGCACAGGAAGTTGACCTGTTGGCGCCGGATGGAAGGCATTCGGTCAAGGGGCGGGGGTGAGGATGGTGCAGGTGCCTGCCTCGGCGCATTCCGATGGGTCGGTCTCCGCGGCGCGGGTGGCGAGGGTGCGCAAAGTGTCGCGGGTGCGGCACAGTTCGCGCAGGCGGGCTTCGATGTCCGCCAGGTGTTCGGTGATCAGGTGGGTGACCTGGGCGCACGGCACCTGGCCGCTGTCGCGCAGCGTGAGGATCGAGCGGATCTCGGCGAGCGTGAGCCCGGCACCCTGGGCCTCGCGGACGAAGGCCAGGCGGGTCGCGGCCTCGTCCGGGTAGTCGCGGTATCCGCCGGAGGTGCGCGGGGGTTCAGGCAGCAGACCGACCTGTTCGTAGAAGCGGATGGTCTTGGTGGTGAGTCCGCTGCGGGCCGCGAGGTCGCCGATACGCATACGTCCAGGCTATGCCCTTGACCTTCCAGTGCACTGGAAGGTCTAGCGTCTCCGACAGGGTGAAGTCGCCCGCAGCAGGGCGAAGTCGTCCCCGGCTGGGCGAAGTCGACGGAAGGGACGGGGAGATGAGGATCAGGCTGCTGGTGGTTCCCGGGTGTCCCGGCGAGCGGCCGGCGCGCGAGCGGATCGCCGCCGCGCTGGCCGGACTGGCGCAGGAGAAGGCGAACACGAACGAGGTGTCGATGGAGACGGTCGAAGTGCGGGACGAGGAGGAGGCCAGGGCGCTGGGGATGGCAGGGTCGCCCACCATCCTCGTCGACGGTGTGGATCCCTTTGCGGATCACACAGAGGCCCAGGGAGCGGAGTCGAGTCTGTCCTGTCGGCTCTATCGGGGCGCCGACGGGACGGTCGACCATGCGCCGGGCGTGGAGGCTTTGCGGGCAGCCCTGTCCGGGGGCTGTGACTGCTGCGACAGCGGTCTGTCCGCCTTGGTCGGCCGGGGCGGGAAGGGGCGCGCCGCGCCGGCCGAGCGAGGGCTGCGGGCGGTGCACCAGGCGGTGCTGCGGCACTTCGCCGAGACCGGCCGTGCGCCCGGAGAGGCCGAGTTGGCGGCGGTGGCCGCCGCTCATGGGCGCAGTGCCCGTGACGTTCTGGCCGAGCTGGCGCGCGAGGACTTCCTCACGCTGGACGACGCGGGCGGCATCCGCGCCGCGTATCCCTTCTCGGCTGCGCCCACTGTGCACCGCGTACGGATCGACGAGGTCGAGGTCTGGTCGATGTGCGCCATCGACGCGCTGGGCATCCCGTCCATGCTCGGCCGCGACCTCACGATCACCTCGACGGACCCGGTGAACGGTGCGCCGGTGACCGTGAACTCGCGTGCGGGCAAGCTGACATGGGAGCCGCCGAGCGCGGTCGTCTTCGCCGGGATGAAGCCCGGCGGTGGCACCGCGGCGGAGGTCTGCTGTCAGACGGTGGGGTTCTTCAGCGGGCCTGATACGGCGAGGGCCTGGAGTGCGGCGCATCCGGACGTGCCGGGGGAGATCATCGGTCACGCCCGCGCCGAGGAACTGGCGGCGACGACCTTCGGGCCGCTGCTCGCGGATTAGCAGGCGCCCCTGTTGGGCGACCCTCAAGGACCGACGGGCCGCCGCCCGCTTTGGGCGAGACTCAGGGACCGACGGGCCGCCGCCCGCCCAAGCCCCCGCCGGGACTTGGGCGGGCGTCCTCCGCACCCCTGCGGTTCCTGAACCCTCCGCACCGCCGGCGTCAGAGAACGGCGATGCCCAACGGCCGCTCGCCGGCCGCCAGTCGGCGCGTATCGCCGCTGTCGAGGTCGACGACCGTGATGCCGTTCCAGTAGCCGTCGCGGGTGAAGCCGCCCGTGACATACGCGGTGTCGCCGTCTGCCGAGACCGCGACGTCCTCGTGCGGGCCGTCGAGCGGGATGACCTTCTCCTTGCCGTCCGGGGCCCGGACCGTCAGGGAGGGGCCCTCGTCGGTGCTCGGGTCGATCGGTCCCGTGCCGACGGCGAGGAGTGTGCCGTCCTCGGTGATCTGGACGCCGTGCTGGTGGGTGTTCGCGGTCATCCGCTCGATCGTGGACCTGCCCGTGTCGGGGTCGACCACGACAAGGCGCTCGCCCTCGAACGGCAGGAGCAGTTTCCCGTCGGACGGCCGTACCGCCGTGTAGTGCGGCTTCAGCCAGGAACCCAGACCGCCCTCGGTGCCGTACGGGGCGACCTCGATCCGGCGCGTGTCCATGGAGTCGGGGTCGACCACCGTGACATCGAAGGAGTCGTGGTCGGTCGCGTACACCTGCGAGCCGTCGCGCGAGACATCCACGTCGAAGGGGCGGCGTCCGACATCCGCGGTGCCGGTGACCTTCAGGCTGCGGGTGTCGATCGCCTCCACCGTGCCGTTGCCGCCGGGGACGTTGACGCCCACGTAGACCCGGTCGCCGTCGGGCGCGAGCGCGATGCCCATGCCGCCGCCGCGGTACTCGCCGCCCGTCGCCTCGCCGAGGTTCCCCGTCTCGTACGGGATGAGCGCGAGGCGCTTGCGCTGATCTGTGTCGACCACCGCGACGCCCTCGGCCGTGGCCACCCAGGCCCTGCCGTCCTCGCCGACGGTCAGACCGTACGGAGCCGTGCCGACCTGTACGGAGTCGATGGCGCCCTTGCCGGGGTCGACGAAGGTGACGGTGTCGGCGCCGAAGTCCGCGACGAGCAGCGTCCCTTCGGGCGTCTCGGCACGGGCGCCGTCGGAGGCTTCGGGCGCCTGGGCGGTCGGCGCCGCCGACGGGGTGCGGGTGGTCGGTGCATCGGCCTCGGACTCACCTTGGGAGCAGCTCGCGAGCAGGGCCGCGGCGGTCAGCGTGACGGCCGCGGCGGACAACGTGCGCGGGATGCGCCCCTGCGCCCTGCGGCGGGACGCCTTCGCGTGAAGTCGGGACACCTTCGCGTCGCGCCGCGTCACCGTACGGCCCTCAGCAGTCCGGCGATCTCGTCGAATCCGCGCCGCTCGGCGTGTTCGAGCGGCGTCATGCCCTCGCTGTCCGTCAGGCCCGGTGAGGCACCCGCCGTGATCAGGAGTTCCACGATCTCGTGGTGCGCACGGCCGCCGTCGCCGAGGATGACCGCTTCGAGCAGGGCGGTCCAGCCGAGCCGGTTCACGTGGTCCACGTCGATGTCCGTCTCGCGCAACACCGCCCGTACGTAGTCGACATGGCCGCGCTCGGCCGCCGGGATCAGGGAGATGCCGCCGAAGCGGTTGACCAGCTTCAGGTCGGGGTTCGCGGGCAGCAGCGCGCGCATCATGCGGACGCTGCCGGTGACACCGGTGACCAGCCAGGGGCTGTCCGACCGTTCGTCCTGCGCGTTCGGGTCGGCGCCGGCGGCCACCAGGGCCTCGGCCGCCGCCACGCAGTCGTCCGCCGCGGCGATCAGGAGCGGCGTACGGCCGTGCTCGTCGCGGCGCTCGATGTCGGCGCCGTCGGTGAGCGCCGCACGTACGGCGGCGGGGTCGTCCGAGAGGACGGCGGCGAGCAGGGCCTGATCGGCAGGGGACATGGTGGGGCTCCTCGGACGGAGGTCGAAAGGTGACCGACGGCGTGCGGCGGCGGGGGAACCGCGCACGCCGTCGGTGTCCGGTCCGGCGCGTCCCGCACCCACCGACCCGGTGGACGGACCGGGGCGGTGCGCGGCGGGCGCGCCGGAAGCGGGGTGCGTCAGCCGGTCAGTGCGGCGACGCCGGCCTGGGCGATCTTCTCGTCGATGTCGCCGGAGGGGGCGCCGGCCACACCGATGCCGGCGATCGGGCCGCCCTTGGCGGCGACGGGGGCGCCGCCACCGAGGAAGAGGGTGCCGGGGATGTCCTTCAGGGTCGGCGCGGACTCCAGGCGCTTGACCAGCTCGGACGTCGGGGCGTTCCAGGAGACGGCGGTGAACGCCTTCTTCTCGGCGGCCTCGTAGGACTGCGGGCCCGCACCGTCGCCACGCATGGTGAGGATGGTGTTGCCGTTGCGGTCGACGACGGCGATGGAGACGCGCTGGTTCTGCTTCTCGGCCTCGTCCAGGGCGGCGTCCGCGGCCTTCGCGGCGGCCTCGATGGTGAGGTGGTTCGTCTGGATCAGGTTGCCGTCGGCCGCGTCCGCCGCGACGGCGGCGGCCGGAGCGGCCTCGGTGGCGGCGCCGGCGGAGTACACGCCGAACCCGCCCGCCGCGATCGCGACGGCCACCGCGCCGCCGGCCATCACACGCGTACGCCGGGAAACCTTCTTGACGTGCTTCATCGCCGAAATCTCCTGAGTTCGATGGGTCTCGCGGTCCGGCCTGTGCGGCCGTTCCGATGACAAGACCCATCCTCGATCGGCGAGCGCCCCCGCCCCCTCGACGTACCGGCTCGCAGTGGCGCGCGGGACGGTTGACGAAGGGGTCAGCCGATCGGCTGATGCGAGGCCTGCGGCGTCGTGTGTACGTGGCGTGCTGATGCCAAGGCGACCACCCGTCGGTACGATCACCCGAGTCAAGTCACCGTCCGCTCAAGGCCGTTGAGCCGGTGCGGGCCGTGACGGGGAGCAGAGGGGGACGGGGGAACATGTCGACTGCTGTGCAGAGGGCGCTCGGAGCCGCGTTGGTCGTGGCCGGTCTGGTGCTCGTCGCGTTCTTCGCGGACAAGGAGATCGTCTGGTTCGAAGGCCGGCCGCTCGGCATCGTGCTGATCGTGATCGGTGTGATCGACATCGGCGAGAGCGTGTGGCGCGGCAGCTCACGGGGCCGGCGCGCGGACTGACCTCGTTCGTGCCGGGCGGACTGACCTGACCACAGCCCGCGCGGACTGACCTCGTTCGTGCCGGGCGGGCTGACCCGACCACAGCCCGCCCCCGCACTCGGCGGCCGCCCGCCGGGCACGGCCACCGCCTGCGGATGCGGGATGCCCCGAGGGCACCCCAGCATGGAGAGGCACATGGCCTGCCGCAGCGGTGGGCGAGGACGAGGAGGTTCGGCGTTGGACACCGAGCCTGCGCGTACCGCCGCCCGGCGGCCGCTGATCTCGCTGGACGGCGAGGCCGTACTGGCTGCGGCGGACGTGGCCGGCGCATGGCGCCTGGCCGGTGAGTACCGGGTCCTGCGCGCGATCGTGGAGGGCGCGGCCGCGGGTATGGCCGTCCTCGACACCGAGCTGCGCTACCTCTACGTCAATCCGCACATGGCGCGCATGAACGGCCTGCCGGCCGAGGCCCATCTGGGTCGCACCCTCACCGACGTGCTGCCGGGCGTGTACCGCTCGGACACCGTGCTGCGCAGGGTGCTCGCCGACGGCAAGCCGCGTCAGCTGATCGGCCGGGGCCGCACCCTGGCCGACTCCCCGTACCGGCATCGGGAGTGGCGTTCGACATACCACCGCCTCGAAGACCGCGACGGGCGCGTCCTCGGCATCGTGGGCATCGGCCTCGACGTCAGCGGCCCGCGCCAGGACCTGCGCGCCCTCAAACGCTCCCACCGCAGGCTCGACCTCCTGGACACCGCGACCCCGAAGATCGGCACCACCGCGGATCTGCAGCTCACCTGCCAGGAACTGGCCGACGCCGTGGTGCCGGGTCTCGCGGACGCCGCCGTGGTGGCGCTGCGCCCGGGCGACGCCGTCCCCGAGCGCCGCCCGCCCGCCGGTGTCCTGCGGCTGCGCCGGATGGCCCTGGCCGCCGCCCCGGCCCTGCGGCAGGCGATGCGCAAGGCGGCGCTGCCGGGCACCCTGGTCGACTATCAGCCGGGCTCCGCGATCCAGCAGTGCCTGGAGTCGGGGCGGCCCTGGCTGCGCAACCGCATCTCGCCGCCCGAGTGGCGCGCCCTCGCCGCACAGCCCGAGCTCGCGGACGCGTACATGGGCGCCCGCGTGCACTCCATGCTGGTGGTGCCGCTCAGCGTGGCCGGCGCCGACGGTCCGTTCCTGGGCACGCTCACCCTGGCCCGCGCCCACGACAGCCCACCCTTCACGCGGGACGACGCGGACATCACCCGCGAACTCGCCGCCCGCGCGAGCAGCGCCCTGGAGCGGGCCCGGCGTTTCTCCCACGAGCACGCCATGGCCCTGGAACTCCAGCGCTCCCTGCTCACCCCGCCCGGCATCCTGCACCCCGGCATGGAGACGGCCGCCCGCTATCTGCCCGCCGACGACCGGGCGCTGATCGGCGGCGACTGGTACGACGCGATCGCGCTGCCCGAGGGCCGCATCCTGCTGGTCATCGGCGATGTGATGGGGCACGGTGTCGAGGCCGCCGTCGCCATGAGCCACTACCGCTCCAGCCTGCGCGCCCTGGCCTATGCAGGGCTCGCGCCGGCCGTGATCCTCAAGCACGCCGACCGTCTGGTGGCCGAGTCCGGCTTCGAGCGCGTGGCCACCTGTCTGCTGGCCCTCGTCGACCCCAAGACCTCCCAGGTGACGTACGCGAACGCCGGCCATCTGCCGCCGCTCGGGCTCTGTCCCGCGGGATCCGCCGTACAGGGCCCGATCCCGGTCGGACCGCCGCTCGGTACGGGCATGGGCACCTACCGCGCCCACCAGGCACCTCTTCCCGAAGGCGGCGTCCTGCTCCTGTACACGGACGGCCTCGTCGAGCGCCGCGACGAGGACATCACGACGTCCCTGGAGCGCCTCAGGGGCGTACGACTGCCCGCGGACGGTCCGCTCGAGACCTTCCTCGACGACGTGCTCGCCGCGGTGAAGGGCGACGGCCAGGAGGACGACATCGCCCTGCTCGTGGCCCGCCTCAACGTCTGCGGATAGCGCCCGGCACGCGGACCCTGCGCACGTCCAGGCCTTTGCGGACAGTAGACTCGCCCGCTGTGGCGGACACCCAGTACGAAGACCTGTTGCGGCTTGCACTCACCTCCGGAACGGCCAAGGCCGACCGGACGGGCACCGGTACCCGAAGCATCTTCGGGCACCAGTTGCGTTACGACCTCTCGCAGGGATTCCCCCTGGTCACCACCAAGAAGGTGCATCTCAAGTCGATCGTCTACGAGCTCCTTTGGTTCCTGCGCGGCGATGCGAACGTCGGCTGGCTGCGTGAGCACGGCGTGACCATCTGGGACGAGTGGGCCGATGAGAACGGCGATCTCGGTCCGGTCTACGGCGCCCAGTGGCGCTCCTGGCCCACCCCCGACGGCGGGCACATCGACCAGATCAGCGAGGTCCTCGAGACCCTGCGCCGCGACCCGGACTCCCGCCGGATGATCGTCTCCGCCTGGAACGTCTCCGAGCTGTCCAAGATGGCGCTCGCCCCGTGCCACGCGTTCTTCCAGTTCTACGTCGCCGACGGCAAGCTCTCCTGCCAGCTCTACCAGCGCAGCGCGGACCTGTTCCTCGGCGTGCCGTTCAACATCGCGAGCTACGCACTCCTCACGCACATGGTCGCCCAGCAGACCGGCCTCGAACCGGGCGACTTCATCTGGACCGGCGGCGACTGCCATATCTACGACAACCACATCGAGCAGGTCACCGAGCAGCTCTCGCGCACCGCGTACGAGTTCCCACGGCTGAAGCTGCGCCAGGCCGACTCGCTGTTCGACTACGCCTATGGCGACGTCGAGATGATCGACTACCGGCACCACCCGGCCATCAAGGCGCCGGTCGCCGTATGAGCACTGGGCTGAATTCCGGTCCGGGTTCCGAGCCGAACTCCGGGCTGAAGGTCGGGCTGATCTGGGCGCAGGCGCTCGACGGTGTGATCGGCGCGGGCAACACGATCCCCTGGCGGCTGCCCGAGGACCTCGCGCACTTCAAGGCGACCACCCTCGGCCACCCCGTGGTGATGGGCCGCAAGACATGGGACTCGCTGCCGCCCCGTTTCCGCCCGCTGACCGGCAGGCGCAACATCGTGGTCACGCGCGACCCGCAGTGGGCGGCCGAGGGCGCGGAACGCGCCGGGTCCCTCGACGAGGCCCTCGAACTCGCCGCGAAACCCTACGAGTCCGAGGTCCCGGAAGCGGTCTGGGTCATGGGCGGCGGCGAGATCTACCGGGCGGCCCTGGGGTACGCCTCGATGCTCTCGGTGACCGAGGTCGACGTGACGGTGCAGGGCGACACGTACGCCCCCGAGGTGGACGCGACCTGGCAGACCGCCGAGGACGGCGGCTGGCAGTCCTCCAAGACCGGGCTGCGCTACCGGATCCGGACGTATACGCGGACGGTCTGAGCGCCCGCACCGTTCCTGCTGCCCGCTTACTCCTCCTGCACCAGTACGACCTCCAGCGTGCGCGGACCGTGCACGCCCTCCACGCGGTCCAGCTCGATGTCGCTGGTCGCGGACGGTCCCGAGATCCACGTCAACGGGCGTACGGGGTCGAGGAGTTCGACCGCCTCGGGCAGTGAGTCGACGATCTGGTCCGGTGCCTGGATGACGCAGACGTGGTGGTCCGGGATCAGCGTCACGCGGCGGCGCCCCTGTCCGGGGCCGCCATCGAGGACGATGGTGCCGGTTTCGGCGATCGCCAGGGCGCAGCCGGTCACGATGCTGTCGACGGAGTCGAGGACGTACGGGGTGTCGTCGGCGCGGTCGGGCAGCAGCTCCGCGCGGGTGTCGGCCAGCCAGCCTTCGGGCAGTCCGTCCGGGACGACGACGCTGCGCCGGCCGTCGAGCAGCCGGCCGAGCAGCGTGGGCAGTCCCGCGCTGTCGGTGCGGTGCACGAGGGCTCGGTAGTCGGCGAGGTTCGCGGCGAGCAGGTCGGTCCTCTGGGCGGGGGAGCGGGAGCCGTGCTGCTCCAGGTAGTCGCGTTGCACCGCGTTCTCGTAGGGCTCGGATGGCTGCTCTCCGACGGCTCGCCGGA
>NZ_JACTVJ010000028.1 GCF_014493765.1 Streptomyces polyasparticus | reverse complement strand
GGAAGCTAAGCCTCACAGCGCCGATGGTACTGCAGGGGGGACCCTGTGGGAGAGTAGGACGCCGCCGAACTAATTTTGATAAAGCCTCAGCCCCCGGACATTGTTCGGGGGCTGAGGCTTTTCTGCGTTGTGGCCGTTTACAGTTCGAGGTATGCGCTACGACCTGGTGATCTTCGACAACGACGGCGTCCTCGTGGACAGTGAGCCGATCTCCAACACCGTCCTCTCGCAGTATCTGACCGAGCTGGGCCATCCCACCACGTACGAGGAGTCCCTCAGGGACTACATGGGGGGAGCCGTGCATCGCGTGCGGGACATCGTGCGGGAGCGGAGCGGGCAGGAGCTGCCGGCAGAGTTCGACGAGACGCTGCACCAGCGGGTGTTCTCGGCTTTCGAGCGGGAGCTCACGCCTGTTGCCGGAGCCGAGGACGTGCTCGGGAAGCTGACCGCCGAGGGTGTCTCGTACTGCGTGGCCTCTTCCGGGAGCCACGACCGGATCCGTGTGGGGCACCGGAAGACCGGCCTCGACCAGTGGTTCGAGGAGGAGTGGATCTTCAGCTCCGAGGACGTGGGGCAGGGCAAGCCGGCGCCGGATCTGTTTCTGCACGCGGCGGAGCGGATGGGGGTCGCGCCGGACCGGTGTGCCGTCGTCGAGGACAGCCCGCTCGGGGTGCAGGCCGCGCAGGACGCGGGGATGGATGTGTACGCGTACACGGCAATGACGCCCTCCGAGCGGCTGGCCGGGGCCAACGCGTACTTCTTCGACATGGGGCAGCTGCTCGAATTGCTTCGCTGATCATCTACCGGTGGGTAGCCCGGGGCCCTACGCTGTGCGGCCATGACAGTTGCGCGATTGCGGCATGGCAGGGTCTCGCTGGCGTTCAGCTTCTTCGTGCAGGGTGTGACCTTTGCGCTGCTCGTGACGCGTATACCGGCGATCCAGGACCGGTACGGGATATCCGACGGGCTGCTGCCCGCCTTTCTTGCCGCTGTGCCGATCCTCGCGGGCGTCGGCAGTGTGGTCACCGAGCATCTGGTGAAGCGGATCGACCCGCGACTTGTACTGCGGTGGTCCCAACCGGTGGTGCTTCTTGCGCTGCTCGGGGTGGGGGCCGGCAGCGAATTGTGGGAAGTCGCGCTGTCGCTCGCGGCGTTCGGACTCGCCGTCGGTGCGCTCGATGCCTCGATGAACATGATCGGGGTGAGTCTGCAGCGGGCGTACGGGCGGAGCATCATGCTCGGGTTCCACGCCGCGTACAGCCTCGGCGGGATCGCGGGGGCCTCGCTGGCCTGGGCCGGGGCCCACTGGGATCTTTCCCTGTTCGTCTCGTATCTGCCGGTGGTGGCGGTGCTTGTGCCGGCGGCGCTGGTCGGGAGCCGGTGGTACGCGCGGGGCGGGATCGCCGCGGAGCAGGAGCAGGAGCGGGCCAAGGGGGGCGCCCAGCCTGTGGTGTTCAAGGCGCTGCTGCCGCTGTGTCTGGTGATGACCTTCGCGTACATCGGGGACTCGACCGTCTCCAACTGGAGCGCGAAGTATCTCGAAGACGTGCTCGGCAGCTCGGACGAGGTGGCGACGGTTCCGTACAACGTCTACATGGTCACGACGCTGATCGGGCGGACTCTGGGGGACTTCGGGGTGCGGCGGTACGGTGCGGTGGCCGTGGTGCGGTTCGGGACGGTGCTCGCGGCGCTCGGGTTCGCGGTGGTGGCCGCGGCGCCCGGGGCCTGGATCGGCATCGCCGGGTTCACGCTGCTCGGGTTCGGGCTGTGTGTGCTCGTGCCGCAGACCTTCGCGGCCGCGGGGCGGATGTTCCCCGGGGCGTCGGACACCGCGATCGCGCGGCTCAACATCTTCAACTACGTGGGATTCCTGATCGGTTCGCCGCTTGTCGGTGCGCTCGGGGACGCCTGGAGCTACCGCGGGGCGATGCTCGTGCCGATGGCTCTGGTGCTGCTCACCCTGGTGTACGCCCGCTCCTTCGCGGCCGAGGCCGACCGATACGGTGAGGGGCATGAGCGGCCGCGCGCAGTTGATGTGGGATGACGCAGTCACGGGATACGACTTCGGGCCCGAGCACCCGATGGACCCCGTAAGGCTCGCCCTGACCAGGAAGCTGATCGGTGCCTTCGGCCTGGACCGGGAGATCGAGGTCGTGGCCGCGCAGGCCGCGGGGGACTCGACGCTGCAGCTGGTGCACCGTGAGGACTACATCGCGGCGGTGAAGGCCGCGTCGGCCGATCCGGATGCGGCCGACACCTCGTACGGGATCGGGACCATCGACGATCCGGCCTTCCGGAGGATGCATGAGGTCTCGGCGCTGATCGCCGGGCAGTCCGTGGCCGCGGCCGAGGCGATCTGGCGCGGTGACGTGGCGCATGCCGTGAACTTCGCGGGCGGGCTGCACCATGCGATGCCGGGCGGTGCCGCGGGTTTCTGCATCTACAACGACGCTTCGCTCGCGATCGCGCGGCTGCTCGAGCTGGGTGCGGAGCGGGTCGCGTACATCGATGTGGACGTGCATCACGGGGACGGGGTGCAGGCCGCGTTCTGGGAGGATCCGCGCGTACTGACGATCTCCCTGCACGAGCATCCGCGGACGCTCTTCCCGCAGACCGGCTGGCCCGAGGAGACCGGGGCGGGGGACGGCGAGGGCAGTGCGGTGAACGTGGCCCTGCCGGCCGGGACCAGTGACGCGGGGTGGCTGCGGGCCTTCCACGCCGTGGTGCCCGAGCTGATCGAGGACTTCCGGCCGCAGGTGCTCGTCACGCAGCACGGGGCCGATACGCACTTCGAGGATCCGCTCGCGCATCTCGCGATCTCCCTGGACGCCCAGCGGATGGTGCAGGAGGCCTGTCATGACCTCGCGCATCAGTATGCGGACGGGCGGTGGCTCGCGCTCGGGGGCGGGGGATACGCGATCGTGGACGTGGTGCCGCGGTCCTGGACCCATCTGACGGCGATCGCGGCCGGGAGGCCGGTCGAGCCGACGGCCGAGGTGCCCGAGGAGTGGCGGCATGAGGTCTTCGCGCGGACCCGGCAGTCGGCGCCGCGGCGGATGACGGACGGGCGGACGCCCAAGTGGCTTGACTGGTCGGCGGGTTACGACCCCGCCGACCGGCTCGACCAGACGATTCTGGCCACACGGCGGGCGGTGTTTCCGCAGCGGGGGCTGTTGGCGTGAGGGGCGGGCTGCCTGCGCGAGGGTAAGCGTTGTTAGCCCAACTGTGGGGCATTTACTGGGTTTTGGGGCCTTGGCGCGGTCAAGTGCGCCACCATCAAGGCGTGTTGAGCCCCGGCGCCTTGCGTGCGCATCTTCTGGCGGCCCGGCTCGCCGGTCCCGTCGCCACCTCGCGTGAACAATCGCTGCACAGCTATCGGCTGTTCGCGGCCCGAGACCCCAGAATGCTGCTCGGGCTCGATCCCGAAGGGGCCTGGGGTGCGCGGGACTTGCTGGCCCTCATGGCGGACAAGTGCGGGGTGTCCCCGGATCCCTCGGTGCACGAGGGGCCCGATGTCATCGACCCGGACCGCACGCTCGCGGCCCTGGACGCCTTCGCGGGGCGGCTCGCGGCGGCTGCGGAGAGTGGCGTCCCGGTGCTTGTCGGGACCGGCCATCCGCACCGACTGCTCGGGTTCTACGGCGCGTTGGCAGACGCTCTGTCGGCGGTGGGATGTACTGTCCTCACCCCTGCGCAGGGTTGCTCTGTCGACATAACGACTCGGTTTGGTCTACGCACGTACAACCTTGATTACGTACGAGGAGTCGCGCTGGTGCGCGCGGAGGGCGCGGGGCGTGAGCCGGGCGCACATTCCCACTCACCGCTCCCGGTTCGGACCGCGCTCGGGGCCGCCGCGGCCGCCGGCGGGCCGCTGCCCGGGCTGGTCATCGGGGACCACGGATGGGTCTGCGGTGCAGGTCAGCTGGGAATTGAGGCGATCGGCCTGGCAGATACGGATGATCCGGCGCTGTTCGTCGGAGAGGCCGAGGGGCGGGTGTCCGTCGCCGTTCCGCTTGATGACGCTGTGCGGTCTGATTACTACCGACCGCTTACTCGCTACGTACTCAATCGGGCGGGTCTGTCACAGTAGAGGGCCGATCGCAGCACCTCTTCCCCACTCGCACCACCCGCCCCTACTCTGGGGAGTGAGCGCATGGCGACGAGGAGTCACCGGAAGGGGAAGCCGGTGCCCGTCCATGTGCGGAAGGTTCAGGTGTGTCATGGCTGCTGACCAAAGGCCTCTTTCCGAGGTGGCGTTCCTGACCGTGGCGGAAGTCGCCTCGGTGATGCGCGTATCGAAGATGACCGTGTACCGCTTGGTGCACAGCGGTCATCTGCCCGCGATCCGGGTGGGGAGGTCCTTCCGAGTCCCGGAGAACGCGGTTCACGAGTACCTTCGCGATTCCTATGTGGGGGTGGAGACGGCCTGATCGAGCCCTCGCGGGAACCTCGATTACGGGCTTCGAGCTCGGGCGGGTAGGCTTGGCCCTCGTAGGTCGTGTGGGCCTAGTCTGCCCCGCACCGTGTGAAGAGAAGTGAGCGAGGGTAGTCGTGGGCTCTGTTATCAAGAAGCGGCGTAAGCGGATGGCCAAGAAGAAGCACCGCAAGCTGCTCAAGCGCACTCGCGTCCAGCGTCGCAACAAGAAGTAAGCGACCGCTGGAACAGCGCTCTGTGGCCCTCCCACCGTCCCGGTGGGAGGGCCACAGCCGTTTTCCGGCCCGTCTCCCTGGCCGCTTCCGTGTCCGTGGCCGCATCTGTGTCGGTGGTCACTTCGCACATCGCACGGTCATCACAGCGCAACACCGACCCGATACGGTGGCGAAGGCGCGGCGTACGACGGTTCTACGGACTGTTCACGGGGAAGGCAGGAGCTGATCTTGGGCAAGGTCGTGCTCGTCACCGGGGTGGCCCGGCAGCTCGGCGGTCGTTTCGTACGGCGGATCCAGCGCGACCCCGAGGTGGACCGGGTGATCGCCGTGGACGCACAGGCGCCCGAGCACCATCTGGGCGGCGCCGAGTTCCTGCAGGCCGACATCCGCCAGCCCGCGATCGCGCGGGTGCTCGCCGAGCACGCCGTGGACACCGTGGTGCACATGGATGTGTCCGGCACCGCGCTCGGCGGGGGCAGCCGGGGCGCGGTCAAGGAGACCAACGTCATCGGCACCATGCAGCTGCTCGGTGCCTGCCAGAAGTCGCCCACGGTCAAGCGGCTCGTGGTCAAGTCCTCGACGAATGTGTACGGTTCGGCGCCGCGCGATCCGGCCGTGTTCACCGAGACCACCCCGCCCAAGTCGCTGCCCAGCGGTGGCTTCGCGAAGGACGCGGTCGAGGTCGAGGGCTACGTACGGGGCTTCGCCCGGCGCAGGCCCGATGTGGCCGTCTGCGTCCTGCGTTTCGCGAACATCCTCGGGCCGACGGCGGACACCCCGCTCGCCGAGTACTTCTCGCTGCCCGTCCTGCCGACCGTGTTCGGCTACGACCCCCGGCTGCAGTTCGTGCACGAGGACGATGTGATCGAGGTGCTCCGTATCGCCTCGCACGAACCGGAGCGCGGCACGCTCAACAGCGGGACCTTCAACGTCGCCGGCGAAGGGGTGCTGCTGCTCTCGCAGTGCTCGCGCCGGCTCGGCCGCCCGACCGTCCCCGTCCTGCTGCCCGCCGTCACCTGGGCGGGCAGCGCGCTGCGCACCGTGGGGCTCACGGACTTCTCGCCGGAGCAGGTGAGGCTGCTCACGCACGGCAGGGTCGTCTCGACGGTGCAGATGCGCGAGACACTGGGATTCAGGCCGAAGTACACCACCGCGGAGGCCTTCGCGGACTTCGCGAGCAGCCGCGGGCCCGGACTGCTGCCGCCCCAGGTCCTGGCCGAGGCGGTCGACCGGATCGCCGGCCTGGCCGTCGCGGGCGGCGACGCAGAGCACCCGACGCAGAGCGCCAACTGAGGAGCGCAGGAGCAATGGCGGACGCCAAGGTCATTCCGTTCGACGACGACCGGTCGCGCGGCGGCGCCAAGGGCCCGGCGCGACGCCGCGGCCGGCGGTCCGGTGCGGGGTCGGGGCCGGTTGCCGGCCCGGGCGAGCCTGTCGCCGTACGGGAGGCGCGTGGGCCCTCCGAGCGGCCGGCCGGTGTGCAGGCGGTGCCAGCCTCCGCCGAGCCGCCTGCCGCCCAGGAGCAGCCGCAGACGCCCGCACAGACCGGCGGTGGCGGCGGCTGGGAGCGGCGGATCGCGGGCGGGCTGCAGTTTCTGCGGCGGCGGATCACCGGTGACTACGAGGTCGACGAGTTCGGTTACGACAAGGAGCTCACCGACCAGGTCCTGATGTCGATGCTGCGGCCCGTGTACGAGAAGTACTTCCGGGTCGAGGTGAAGGGGATCGAGAACATCCCCGCGGACGGCGGTGCGCTGATCGTCGCGAACCACTCGGGGACCCTGCCGCTCGACGGTCTGATGCTCCAGGTCGCGGTGCACGACAACCATCCGCACCACCGTCATCTGCGACTGCTCGCCGCCGACCTGGTGTTCATGCTGCCCGTGGTGAACGAGCTGGCCCGCAAGGCCGGTCATACGCTGGCGTGTGCGGAGGACGCCCAACGGCTGCTCGAAGGCGGCGAGTTGGTGGGTGTGATGCCCGAGGGCTTCAAGGGCATCGGGAAGCCGTTCAGCGAGCGGTACAAGCTGCAGCGGTTCGGGCGGGGCGGGTTCGTGTCGACCGCGCTGCGCGCCGGGACGCCGATCATTCCGTGCTCGATCGTCGGCGCCGAGGAGATCTACCCGATGATCGGGAACGCGAAGACGCTGGCGCGGCTGCTCGGGTTTCCGTACTTCCCGATCACGCCGACGTTTCCGTGGCTCGGGCCGCTGGGGGCGGTGCCGTTGCCCACGAAGTGGACCATCCAGTTCGGGGAGCCGATCCCGACGGACGGGTATCCGCCGGAGGCGGCCGAGGATCCGATGCTGATGTTCAATCTGACGGATCAGGTGCGGGAGCAGATACAGCACACGCTGTACAAGCTGCTGGTGCAGCGCCGGTCGGTGTTCTTCTGACGGTTGCGTTCGGGCTGGGGGTGGGTGGCGCCTGCGGCGGGCTTTTCTCCCCGCCCCGCCCCTTCCCGAAACCGGAGGCTCCGCCCCCGGACCCCCGCACCCGAACTCCGTTCGGATCTGCTCAAGCGCCGCAGGGGCTGAAAAGGGGGCGCTCCCTTCGCAGGGAGCGCCCCACCATCATGCGACCTGCTACTCCGCGTCCTCGCCATCGATGCCGAGGCCCGGAAGGAGGCCCGGCAGGAGCGGAGGCAGGGTGATGTCGGGCTCGGGCGTCTGGCTGCCCTTGCCGGAGGGGCTGGGGCTGGTGTTCTCCGTGGGCGGGTCGAGCAGACCGCCGGTGGAGCCGCCGAGCAGCCCTTCGCTCTCCTCGCCCGAGCTGGGCGGGGACTTGGGCTTGCTGTCGCCGCTCGGCTGACCGCCCTGGGTGCCGGCCGTGCTGGGCGTCGAGCGCTCGCTGCTGCCGCCCGTCCTGCCGTTGTCCGTGCTCCGGCCGGGCTTGTCGGAGCCGCCGCCGGTCTGGGGCGGTGTGGGCAGCAGCGACTGCAGCGGGCCGACCTCGTCCTCTATGGCGTCGAAGACCGATGTCACTTCGTCACCGACGTCGCCCAGCTGCGGGGGCAGCACATTGCGCAGCGCGCTCCAACTGTCGCGGTGCGACTGGGAGAAGGACGACAGCGCCTGGATGGGTCCGAGCGACCCGTCCCGCGCATAGGCCTCGCTCAGAAGGCGGTGGCCTTCCGAGGCGTCGTGCTTCATCCCGTTCAGTGCGCGCCTGACCTCGCCCACCGACTCGTGGTCCAGGGCTCCGGCGCGGCCGCGCTCCATCAGGCGGCGCGCCTCGAACAGGCGGGTCGAGGCCTGGTCGAGATAGAGCTCGCCGCGGGAGGAGTCATTGTCGGCGAGGCCGAGCTTGAAGTCCTCCATGCCGCGCTTGAGACCGTAGAGCGAGTCGCCGGGCAGGGCGTCGGAGCTGGCAGCGGCCACACCGCTGAAGGCTCCGGCGGCCACACCGACCGTGAGCCCGCCCGCGGCGATGCCCTTGGACAGGCGTGAGCGCGGCCGGAACTTCCCGATGGGGCTTGCCCGGTGGGCGCCCTTGCGGGAGCGCTGCTCCGGTACGTCCGCTCCGCCGCCCGCGAACATGGCCTCCATGGCGGCCACGAGCTGTGCGCGCTGCACAACTTTGACCTCGGGGTCCATCTCCGGCTTGGGCAGCTCGGCGAGCCCGTCCGCCAGGGCCAACATGCGGCCCTGCTCGGTCAGTTCGGACTGGTCAGTCGCGTGCGACTGCTGTGCGGCCGCCGTGCCCTGGTCGGACTGATCCTCCAGGGCCTGGGCGAAGGCGTTCGCCCGCCGGTGTGCCGAGACATTCGCGATCACTGGCGGCACCTCCTCTCGTCAAGACGTCCGACTCCCCAGGGGGTCCTGAGGGTTGCACGCCGACCGGCCGTCCACTCCAACGAGTGAGCGGGGGCGGTCCGGCTGCGACCACAGGGAGCCTGCATCCCGCACAACGACCGTCGCGGCACTTGGGTTACGGACGAAAGATGATCGGACCGCTGTCTCTTCGCGTGAAGCATCGGCTCGTCACAAGGGGTGAGTGGGAAGTTACAGGCCGTGGGAATTCCACGCTGGAAAGAGGCTGCCGGCGGAGGTGGGGGGAAGGTGGCGCTCAGCGCGCGTCTTCCGGCAGCAGGCGGGCGAGGGTGCGGACGGCCCGGTACTGGAGGGTCTTGATCGCGCCCTCGTTCTTGTTCATGACGCGCGCGGTCTCGGCGACCGAAAGCCCCTGCAGGAAGCGCAGCGTCACGCATTCCTGCTGCTGCGGGTTGAGGCGGCGGACGGCGTCGAGCAGCGCCGCGTTGGAGAGGGACTCCAGGACGGAGTCCTCCGGGCTGCGCTCCACCTCATTGGCGTCCAGCATCTCGCCGGTGGTGACCTCGAGCCGGAAGCGGCTGGACTTGAAGTGGTCGGCCACCAGGTTGCGCGCGATCGTCACGAGCCAGGCGCCGAAGTCGCGGCCCTGCCAGGTGAAGGTGCCGATACGGCGCAGGGCGCGCAGGAAGGTCTCGCTGGTGAGGTCCTCGGCGGTCGCCTTGCCGCCGACTCGGTAGTAGATGTACCGGTACACGGTGTCGCTGTACTGGTCGTAGAGGCGGCCGAACGCGTCGGCCTCCCCGGACTGTGCGCGTTCGACGAGCTCCATCATGCGGGCGCTGTCACTGTCCGCCGCGGGACGGCGTGCGGTGGTGGCGGGGGCGCTTGTGCTGCGCCCTCGTCTGCCGACAGCGGCGGTGCTGCCCTCGGCCAGGGCATAACAGGGGCCGGCCGGGCCGCTTGCTACAGCGACCGGCACGGCGAATGCGGGGACGGCGTACGCGGTGGGGACGAAGCCGCGCAAGTGGTCCAGTTGTGCAAGGACCGTTGCGCGCAGCGTAGCCAGGCCCGAGGCGTCAACCCCGACGTGTGGGTACACGGGACTCCCAGAGGCAGAGCTTCCATCACGTGCAGTGCGGGACCGTTCACCCGTCGTGACGAATGGCTGGTCCTTGATGCGTCTGAGGAGAATAACGCTTCGTACAGGCAGCGCTACACCCAGTTGCTCAAATCATCGGTTCCGTCTCTTCTGTTACGCAGTCCAGGCGGTTCAAGTACCGCTGAGTGACCGGTTATTGATCAGATGAGACCGTGATCTGTCTTTGCGCAGGGTGTGTTGTGGTCACTTTCCGCGAGCTCACGTCAAGAGGACTGGCGGGAGCGGTGCGCGGGTAAGAGATACGGATTGCCGGTGTGGCGTCGCGTAACGCGGTGCTGACCCCGTGATTGCTCAGCGGCGACGGCGGTGCACGGCGATCGCGGCGGCCGTGCCGCCCGCCAGGGCGCCGACGCCGGCCGCGGCCGGGATGCCCACCTTGGCCGCCTTGCGGCCGGTGCGGTAATCGCGAAGTCGCCAGTCCCGTTCGCGTGCGTGCTTGCGCAGTTTGCTGTCGGGATTGATCGCGTACGGATGTCCTACGAGCGACAGCATCGGGATGTCGTTGTGCGAGTCGCTGTACGCGGCGCAGCGGGCGAGGTCCAGGTCCTCGGCGGCGGCGAGGGCGCGTACGGCCTCGGCCTTGGCGGGGCCGTGCAGGGGCTCGCCGACCAGCTTGCCGGTGTAGATGCCGTCGACGGACTCCGCGACCGTGCCCAGGGCGCCGGTCAGACCGAGGCGGCGGGCGATCACGGTGGCGATCTCGACGGGGGCGGCCGTGACGAGCCAGACCTTCTGGCCCGCGTCGAGGTGGGCCTGGGCGAGCGCGCGGGTGCCGGGCCAGATGCGCTCGGCCATGTACTCGTCGTAGATCTCCTCGCCGATGGACATCAGCTCGGAGACGCGGTGGCCCTTGACGATGGACAGGGCGCTGTCGCGGGCGTCCTGCATGTGCTCGGGGTCCTCGACCCCGGCGAGCCGGAACCAGGCCTGCTGCCAGGCGAAGCGGGTGAGCTCGCGGCGCTGGAAGAACTTCCGCTTGTACAGGCCGCGGCCGAAGTGGAAGATCGCGGCGCCCTGCATGACGGTGTTGTCCAGGTCGAAGAAGGCCGCGGCCTTGTCGTCGCCCTCGACCGGGAACGGCGGCTCCTCGGCGTCCTTGGCCTTCGCCTGGTCCTGCTCGTAACTCTCCTGCAGTTCCTGCTCGGATTTACGTGCGGCCTCGGCCGAGGCCTCGCCAGCCAGGACGCTGCGCGCGGTGGCGGAGCGCCTACGGGGGGTGAGCCATCCCAGAGCGGCCATGTCGTGAGCATAGCCATTTCGGGCGCGGATCCCGGGGTCGGGCGGGTTCGGAGGCTGTGAACAGTCCGCAACCGCGGCGTTAAGGGGGCGACCTTGGGTGGTCGCCGGGCGGGGGCGGGCAAGGGCGCCGGCGGGAGCAGAATGAAGGCATGAGCCCACTGTTTCGGCGGTCCGCGAAGAAGAATCCGGCCGAGAGCACCGTCACCTTGATCGGCAAGCCCGGCTGTCATCTGTGCGAGGTGGCGGAGGAGGAGATCAGGAAGGTCTGCGCCGAGACCGGGGCCTCGCTCGAGAAGCAGGACATCACCCAGGACGCGGAGCTGCACCGTAAGTACTGGGAGCAGATCCCGGTGATCCTCGTCGACGGGGAGCAGCACGACTTCTGGAAGGTGGACCCGGACCGGCTGCGCCGTGCGCTAGGGGCATAAGTCCCCGCGTGCGCCGGGGAAGGGCGTGCACGACTGCGTAAAGAGCCCGGAAAGTCCTTTAGGATCGGGGGCGGTTTGGTCTCGGGGGCGAGGAATCGTGAGGAGTGTGTACGGTTTTGCCCCCGTTCTGTTTGCCGAGTCCTGGCCACAGGGTTGGTTCCGCGCCAGCGCATAACTCACGCGTGACGCCGGTCACTCTGGCCGGGCAAATCGGACACCACCTTTGTGCACGCGTTCACAAAGACATAGCCTGCATTCGACGGGGCGGTCCAGGGACAAGAGACCGCCTGCAGCCCCGCTCTACCCGCAGGAGCACCGTGGCAACTGGCCGAACTCACCGACCGGCGACCCGCAGCCGAGGGATTCCCGAGGCCACCGTCGCCAGGCTTCCGCTGTATCTGCGCGCCCTGACCGGCCTTTCGGAGCGCTCCGTACCCACGGTCTCCTCCGAGGAGCTCGCGGCCGCCGCGGGGGTCAACTCCGCGAAGCTGCGCAAGGACTTCTCGTATCTCGGCTCGTACGGCACCCGTGGTGTCGGGTACGACGTCGAGTACCTCGTCTACCAGATCTCACGCGAGCTGGGCCTCACGCAGGACTGGCCCGTCGTGATCGTCGGTATCGGTAACCTCGGTGCCGCTCTTGCCAATTACGGCGGTTTCGCGTCCCGCGGCTTCCGTGTGGCCGCGCTGATCGACGCCGATCCCGCGATGGCCGGCAAGCCCGTCGCCGGGATGCCCGTGCAGCACACCGATGATCTGGAGAAGATCATCGACGACAACGGTGTGTCGATCGGTGTCATCGCGACCCCCGCCGGTGCCGCTCAGCAGGTCTGCGACCGCCTGGTCGCCGCCGGTGTCACCTCCATCCTGAACTTCGCGCCCACCGTGCTCTCGGTGCCCGACGGCGTCGACGTACGCAAGGTCGATCTCTCGATCGAGCTGCAGATCCTGGCCTTCCACGAGCAGCGCAAGGCCGGCGAGGAGTCCGCCGCCGAAGCCGCCGCCGCGCAGCTGCCGCCCGCCGCCCGCGCGGCCGGGGAGCAGGCCGACCGGAAGGGACCCGACGGGGACGTACCCGCCGTGATGCCCGCATGAGTCTTCTCGTCGTCGGCCTCAGCCACCGCAGCGCACCCGTGAGTGTGCTGGAGCGGGCTGCCCTGACCGCGGATGCTCAGATCAAGCTGCTGCAGGACGCGGTGGCGGCCGAGCCCACCGCCGAGGCGGCGGTGCTCGCCACGTGCAACCGGATCGAGCTCTACGCCGACGTGGACAAGTTCCACGCCGGTGTCGCCGAGCTGTCCACGCTGCTCGCGCAGCACTGCGGGGTCGGGCTCGAAGAGCTCACTCCTTATCTTTATGTGCACTACGAGGACCGGGCGGTGCACCACCTGTTCTCGGTGGCCTGCGGGCTCGACTCCATGGTCGTCGGCGAGGGCCAGATCCTCGGCCAGATCAAGGACTCGCTCGCCAAGGCCCAGGAGCAGCACACCGCGGGCCGGCTGCTCAACGACCTTTTCCAGCAGGCCCTTCGGGTCGGCAAGCGCGCACACTCCGAGACCGGGATCGACCGGGCCGGGCAGTCGCTCGTCACCTTCGGTCTGGAGCAGCTCGCCACGGGCCGTCCGGTCGCCGAGTGGGCGGCCGGCAAGCGCGCCCTGGTGATCGGCGCGGGCTCGATGTCCTCGCTCGCCGCGGCCACCCTCGCGCGGCTCGGTGTGGCCGAAGTCGTCGTGGCCAACCGGACGTTCGACCGCGCGGAGCACCTCGCGGAGCTGCTGATCGAGCAGCACCCCGCGCTCGCCGCACGGGCCGTACCGATGGATGCCGTGCCGGATGAGCTGACACGAGTCGACATCGCCGTCTCCTGCACCGGGGCCACGGGCCTGGTGCTCGCCGCCGACGTGATCACCGCCGCGCTCGCCGGTCCCGTTCCGGCCGGTGTCGGCGCGCACGCCGCGCAGGCCTCCGACCTGCGCGCCCCCGACGGCAGCCTCGTCGCACGCCTGGCCGCCGCGGCCGCGCGCGACGGGCGGATCGTCGAGGGTCATGACGTGATGCACGAGGGCCACGAGGCCTGCCCGGTCGGGCTCGACGCCGCCGGGCACGCCGACTCCCTCGATCTGCACGGCAGTTGGGCCGACAATGGCACCGCGCTCGAGCGTGAAGCCGGAGTCGTCCGGAGCAAGGGCGCGCGCCCGGGTGCCGCGCACTCCGGTGTACGGCTCGCGCTGCTCGACCTCGCCATGCCGCGCGACATCGACGCCGCCGTGCACGCGATCGACGGGGTGCACCTCGTCGACATCGAGTCGCTCGCCGAGGCCTCGGCCGACGCCCCGATGGCCGCCGACGTCGACATGGTGCGCACGATAGTGGCCGCCGAAGTCGCCGCGTTCGGCGCCGCACAGCGCGCCGCGCACATCACGCCGACCGTGGTCGCGCTGCGCACCATGGCCGCCGACGTGGTCGACAGCGAGGTGGCCCGCCTGCGCGGCCGCCTGCCCGACCTGGACGAACGGCAGCAGGCCGAGGTCGCACAGACCGTGCGCCGCGTCGTGGACAAGCTCCTGCACGCACCGACCGTGCGGGTCAAGCAGCTCGCCAGCGAGCCCGGCGGCGCCGGGTACGCGGACGCGCTGCGCACTCTGTTCGACCTCGACCCCGAGACGGTGGCAGCCGTGTCGAAGGCCGATACCGCCGACATCAAGAAAAAGGGGCGGGCATGACCCAGAAAGCACTCCGGCTCGGGACAAGGCGCAGCAAGCTCGCCATGGCCCAGTCCGGTCATGTGGCCGACGCCGTACGCCAGCTGACCGGCCGCGAGGTCGAGTTGGTGGAGATCACCACGTACGGGGACACCTCGCGAGAGCACCTCGCGCAGATCGGCGGCACCGGGGTCTTCGTGACCGCGCTGCGCGACGCGCTGCTCGCGGGCGAGGTGGACTTCGCCGTGCACTCGCTCAAGGACCTGCCGACCGCGCAGCCCGACGACCTGGTGGTCGCCGCGATGCCGCGGCGCGAGGACCCGCGCGACGTGCTGATCGCCCGCGACGGCCTGACCTTCACCGAGCTGCCCGAGGGCGCCCGCGTGGGGACCGGATCGCCGCGCAGGATGGCCCAGTTGAACGCGTACGCCCGTAATCACGGCATGCGCATCGAGACCGTGCCGATCCGCGGCAACATCGACACCCGCGTCGGATACGTTCGCAAGGGCGAGCTGGACGCGGTGGTTCTCGCCGCGGCCGGGCTCAGCCGGATCGGGCGCAGCGACGAGGTGACCGACTTCCTGTCGGTCGACACGGTTCTTCCGGCTCCCGGTCAGGGAGCCCTGGCGATCGAGTGCACTGCCGCCAACGCAGACCTCGCCGCCACGCTCGCCGAGCTCGACGACCCGTTCACCCGGGCCGCCGTGACCGCCGAGCGATCCCTGCTCGCCGCCCTGGAGGCCGGCTGCTCCGCACCTGTGGGTGCGCTGGCCGACCTTCTGGCCGACGGACAGGTTGTCAAGGAAATGCGCCTGCGCGGCGTCGTCGGCACGACCGACGGCTCGGCGCTGGTGCAGCTGTCCACCACCGGTCCCGTACCCACCACACACGACCAGGCCATGGCGCTCGGACGCGAACTCGCGGACGAGATGCTGGCCAAGGGTGCGGCCGGTCTGATGGGGGAGCGAGCACATTGAGCCCCACCGCCTCTGAATATCCCGCAGCCCCCGCAACCGGGCACGTCACCTTCCTCGGTGCCGGCCCCGGTGACCCGGGACTGCTGACGCTGCGCGCCGTCGAGGCGCTCGCGATCGCGGACGTGCTGATCGCCGAGCCCGATGTGCTCGAGGTCGTCCGTACGCATGCCCGCGAAGGCGTGGCCGTGCAGGGCACGGCACTGCCTGACGCTGCGGCAACGGACGCCGCTGCGGCTGCTGTTGCGGCCAATCTTGTCATGGCGTCCGCGCGGGGCGGCAAGCGGGTCGTGCGTGCGGTGACCGGTGATCCGGGCCTGGACGCCAACGCCGCCGAGGAGATGCTCGCCTGCGTTTCCGCCGGTATCCCCTTCGAGGTGGTGCCCGGTGTCGCGACCGCGGTCGGCGTGCCCGCGTACGCCGGTGTGCCGCTGCGCGACGGGTCCGGTGCCGACGTGCGGTTCGTCGACGCCCGTACGGCGTCGGAGCGTTGCTGGTCCGAGGTCGGTGCCTCCGACGGCACGGTCGTCGTCTCCACCACCCTGGAGACCGTGGCCGCGGCGGCCGGTGAGCTGGTGTCCGCGGGCCGCAAGCCCGACACCCCGATGACCGTCACCGTCGCCGGTACGACCACGCGCCAGCGCACCTGGAACGCGACGCTCGGTTCGGTCGCCCAGGTCCTCAAGCAGGCCAAGGTGCTGCCCTCGCCCGAGGGGCACCAGCCCGTCATAGCCGTGGTCGGTGAGCGTTCCAGTGCCGCCCGGCGTGAAGAGCTCTCGTGGTTCGAGTCCAAGCCGCTGTTCGGCTGGCGGGTGCTCGTACCGCGGACCAAGGAGCAGGCGGCTTCGCTCTCCGACCAGCTCGTCTCGTACGGCGCCGTGCCGCACGAGGTCCCGACCATCGCCGTCGAACCGCCGCGCACCCCGCAGCAGATGGAGCGCGCGGTCAAGGGCCTGGTCACAGGACGCTACGAGTGGATCGCCTTCACCTCGGTGAACGCGGTCAAGGCCGTACGCGAGAAGTTCGAGGAGTACGGGCTCGACGCGCGTGCCTTCGCCGGGATCAAGGTCGCGGCCGTGGGCGAGCAGACCGCCAAGGCGCTGATCGCCTTCGGCGTGAAGCCCGACCTGGTGCCCTCCGGGGAGCAGTCGGCTGCGGGCCTTCTCGAGGACTGGCCGCCGTACGACCCGGTCTTCGACCCGATCGACCGTGTCTTCCTGCCGCGTGCGGACATCGCCACCGAGACGCTGGTCGCGGGTCTGATCGACCTCGGCTGGGAGGTCGACGACGTCACGGCCTACCGGACCGTACGGGCTTCGCCGCCGCCGGCCGACACCCGTGAGGCGATCAAGGGCGGTGGCTTCGACGCCGTGCTCTTCACGTCCTCGTCGACGGTGCGCAACCTGGTGGGTATCGCGGGCAAGCCGCACAACGTGACGGTGATCGCCTGCATCGGTCCGGCCACGGCCAAGACGGCCGAGGAGCACGGGCTCCGGGTGGACGTGATGGCTCCGGAGCCTTCGGTGCACAAGCTGGCGGAGGCGCTGGCCGAGTTCGGTGCGTCCCGTCGGGCGGCGGCACTTGAGGCCGGTGACCCCGTGACGCGGCCCTCCGAGCGTCGGCCCGGCGCTCGGCGTCGGCGGGTGGCCACGCAGTAGGTTCGTTTGTCGGGTGCGGCGGGGTGGGTGGGATTTTTTCTCCCCCGCCCCGCCCCTTCCCGAAACCGGGGCTCCGCCCCAGACCCCGCATCCGAACTTCGTTCGGATCTCCTCAAACGCCGGAGGGGCTGTAAGTGTCCATCTCGTTTCCGGGATCGCGGCCGCGGCGGCTGCGTACCACCCCCGTCATGCGCCGCATGGTCGCCGAGACGCGGGTGCATCCTGCCGATCTGATCCTGCCCGCCTTCGTACGGGAGGGGATCAGTGAGCCCGTCGCCATCGAGTCGATGCCGGGGGTCGTGCAGCACACCCGGGACACCCTGAAGAAGGCGGCCTTGGAGGCCGTCGAGGCCGGGGTCTCCGGGATCATGCTCTTCGGTGTGCCGCTCGACGAGAAGAAGGACGCCGTCGGTACGCCGGGCACCGACCCGGACGGCATCCTCCAGGTCGCGATCCGCGACGTACGGGCCGAGGTCGGCGACGAGTTGATCGTCATGTCGGACGTCTGCCTCGACGAGACCACCGACCACGGGCACTGCGGTGTGCTCGACGCGCAGGGGCGGGTCGACAACGACGCCACCCTCGAGCGGTACGCCGAGATGGCGCAGGTGCAGGCCGACGCGGGCGCGCATGTGCTCGGCCCCAGCGGCATGATGGACGGCCAAGTGGGCGTCATCCGCGACGCGTTGGACCAGACCGGGCACGAGGACGTCGCGATCCTCGCGTACACCGCGAAGTACTCCTCCGCCTTCTATGGCCCGTTCCGCGAGGCCGTCGCCTCCTCGCTCAAGGGCGACCGCAAGACGTATCAGCAGGACCCGGCCAACGTGCGTGAGTCGCTGCGGGAGTTGGCGCTCGACCTCGAAGAGGGCGCGGACATGGTGATGGTCAAGCCGGCCGGTCCGTATCTCGATGTGCTGGCTCGCGTGGCCGCCGAGGTGGACGTGCCGGTGGCCGCGTACCAGATCAGTGGTGAGTACTCGATGGTCGAGGCCGCGGCCCAGAGGGGCTGGATCGACCGGGACAAGGCGATGATGGAGACGCTCGCCGGGATCAAGCGGGCCGGCGCGAGCATGATCCTCACGTACTGGGCGGTGGAGGCCGCGCGTCAGCTGCGCCTGAGCTGAGCCTCCTCCTCGTACGTGGCGTCGACCAGGCCGCCGTAGGCCTTGCGCAGCAGGGGCTCGGCGGCCTTCGGCTTGTCCACGCCGACTTCGACGCGGCCCTCTTCCGTGGCGGCGACCGTACGGAGGTCGAACTCGCCCTTCCAGCGCGGGATTTCCTCGCTGATCCGCGTCACGAGGGCGTCGAGATCGGTGCGCGGGGTCCTGGTGTCGTGCAGCCGTACGGTGAGGTTGGCGGGGATACCGCGGCAGACGGAGCGGTCGAAGGCCGTGTCCGGGATGCGGTAGATGTCGAGCGTGAGGGTCTCGTGGTCGACGCGCAGGCCGGTGTAGACGTGGGCGAAGCGCTGGGCCGCGAGGGTGTCGACGTGGGCGACGGCCGGTTCGACGGGGGCGGCGGTCTCGTCGGCGCGGGGGCCCGTACACGTGGTGTGCGCCGGCTCGGTCGGGGCGGCGCGGACCTTCTGCTCCTCGGCCGGGGTCTTCTGCTCCTCGGCCGGAGTGCTGCCGCAGGCCGTGAGCAGGGTGGTGGCCGCGGTCAGGGTCAGGGCTGCCGGTGCAGTGCGTCGCATTTGTCTCGCCTCCGGTGCTTGGATGCGGGATTCCGCTTTCCGGTTCCCTCGGTGCGGTGCGGTGCGGTGCGGTGCAGTGCGGCCGCGGGCTCCCTCGGCGCGGTCGCGGGGTCCCGTGGTGGTCAGTCCCACCAGAACGCCCAGGAGCGTTCCTGGAGAAGGCTTTCGGCGTACGAGGACTGGGTGGTGCGGCCTGCCTGGTCGATGTTGTCCGGGCAGAACGCGTAGTGCTCGGCGGCCAGCAGCTCCGCGGCGGCGCGGGTGGCCGGCGGTGCGGCGACCGAGACGAGCATCGTGTCGAAACCGAGGGCCACGAGCCGGGCTCCGAAGCGGTCCTCCCAGGAGCGCAGCACGGCGCACAGTCGCGCCACGTCGTTCTCGTGGTTGAGCGGCCCCGTCCAGCCGATGGCGGCCGGGATGTCGGCGCTGCGGCGGGCGGGCACGAGGGCGATGCGAGGAGCCTTGAGCCAGAAGCCGTCCTCGCCGGGGCCGGTGACGGACGAGGCGAGCTCGTCCGCGTTCGCGTCTGGGTCGCAGTCCGATTCACCGTCCGGGGTGAGCGAGGAAAGGGCGAGGCCGGGCCACGGCAGGGGGTTGTCCTCGTCAAGCTCCTCGGCCGCGTAGGCCTCCCAGAACTCGCTCAGGACGTCCTCGGCGTCATGATCGCCGGGATACGACATCAGCTCGGGCATCAGCCTGGGTGCCAGGTCCCCGTACTTCTCCCCGATCAGGACCGGAAGCAGTCCGCGCCGCCGCGCCGCCATCACCTCCCGCCAACTGTCCTGCTGCGCACGGGAGTCGGCGATCCAGAGCAGGGGCTCGTGCCATGGACCGTTCTCGGTCCGGTCGATCACCTTGCCGGGCGGCAGGCGCAGCCCGAGGCTGCCGCCCGTCAGGTCGGCGGCCAGCTGGGGCAGAGGGTTGGGGAGTGAGGCCATGGCGAGGACAGTAGAGGGCGGTACTGACAACGTCTGGCCGTCCGAAGGGACGCGGCAGACGACGCCGCCCCCGTCCAAGGGACGGAACCTGTAACTCCGCCCCGCCCGCGGGCAGTCCGTATTCCGGAATGGTGGGTGTACGGGGCAGCCAGTGTCCCTAGGGTGCGGGGAAGCCGCATTCTCGCCGTCACCGAAGGAGCCGTCGCCGTGACCCTCACCGAGCCGAACGCCACCGTTCACGCACCCGTGCCGCCGCTCGCCGAGCGGGCGCGGAACGTAGGCGGTTCGCCGGTACGGGACATTCTCGCGGTGACCGCGCGGCCCGAGGTGATCAACTTCGCGGGCGGTCTGCCGGCCCCCGAACTGTTCGACGCGGAGGGGGTCGCCGAGGCATACGCGCAGGTGCTCGCTACGGACGCGGCCCGTGCGCTGCAGTACTCGACGACCGAGGGCGAGCCCGCGCTGCGCGCCGCGCTAGCCGCGCGCACCACCGCCCGCCGACTCCCCACCACCGCCGACGACTTGATGGTCACCAGCGGATCGCAGCAGGCCCTGTCCCTGCTGGCCACCGCCCTGCTCGAACCCGGCGACACCATGCTCGTCGAGAACCCGACCTACCTCGCAGCCCTCCAGGTCTTCGCCTTCGCCGGCGTCCGCGTGATCGGCGTCGACTGCGACGAGGACGGGATCGACCCGGACGCCCTCGACGCACTCGTCGCGCGGGAGCGTCCGAAGCTGCTCTACACGATCCCGACCTTCCAGAACCCCACCGGCCGCACCCTGCCCGCCGACCGCCGCGCCGCCGTGGCCGCGGTGGCCGCGCGCCGCGGGATGTGGATCGTCGAGGACGACCCGTACGGCGAACTGCGCTTCGAGGGCGAGCGCGTGCCGTGGATCGCCGCGCAGCCCGGGGCCGAGGACCGCACTGTGCTGCTCGGCAGCTTCTCCAAGGTGATGGCGCCGGGCATGCGCCTGGGCTGGCTGCGCGCCCCGGCCGCGCTCCTCAGGGCCTGTGCGGTCGCCAAGCAGGCCGCCGATCTGCACACCCCGACCGTCAACCAGCTCGCCGCGGCACGGTACTTGGCCTCCCGCGACCTGGACGCGCATGTCGCCACGGTGGCCGCGGCCTACCGCGAGCGGCGCGACGCGATGCTCGCGCACCTGGCCGGCGCGCTGCCGGACGGTTCGGTCTGGAACCGGCCCGAGGGCGGCATGTTCCTGTGGGCGCGGCTGCCGGAGGCGTACGACACCACGGCCCTGCTGCCGGACGTGGTCAAGCACGAGGTGGCGTATGTGCCCGGCGCGCCCTTCTTCGCCGGGGCACCGGGCCGCTCCACGATGCGGCTCTGCTTCGTGACGCAGACGCCGCAGGAGATCAGGGAAGGGCTCGGGCGGCTGGGCCGGGCACTGCGCCTTTCGCAGCGGAAGGCCTGTACGGCGGGTGGTCAGGCCTGACCGCCCGCCGTACAGGCGCAGCCCCCTGCTTCATCCGGCGGTCAAGGAGTCGAGGAGCTCGCGGCCCTCGGGCCAGGACCCCAGGCCGCTGGCCGAGTTGAGGTGGCCGCCCGCGCCCGCCAGGTGCCACCGGGCCTTCCATGCGGCGGCGTATTCCTCGGCCGTCTCGGCGGTGCAGTACGGGTCGTCGCTGCTGCCCACCACCACGGCCCGGCACGGGAGCGGCTGCGGGGTGAGGCCGGTGAACGAGGCGGCGGCCTCGCGCGGGAACGCCGGGACCTGCGGGTCCGGCGGTGCGACGAGCAGCGCGCCCCGTACGGCCGGTGCGGCGGCGAGCCAGGCCGCGGCCGCCCAGCAGCCCAGGCTGTGCGCCACGAGGACCACCTCGCCGTCGGCGTCCTGGGCGCGGGCCGTCTCGTAGGCGCGCTGCACCGCGGCGATCCAGTCGGTCAGCTCCGGCTCGGACCAGGAGGCGGGGGCGATCCGTACGGCGGCAGGACCCGACTCCCGCTCCCACAAGCTCTGCCAGTGCTGATCGTCCGAGCCGTCGATGCCGGGGATGATGACGTACGCGACCACTGCCTGCCACCGTTTCCTTCGTCCTCCCGTACGGTTCCGGGAGCGCCTGGCGCCGATTCTGGGGGAAGCAGTGGGGCGGCGGGGGCCGGGCAAGTGATCTCAAAGCAAGGGGCGGGGAGAACGATGGAATCACTCGACCGTACGGACCGCGAGATCCTCGTACTGCTGCAGAACGAGGGGCGGTTGACCGGCGCCGAGGTGGGGCGCCGCGTGGGGCTCTCGCAGCCCGCGGCCAGTGCGCGGATCCAGCGCCTGGAGAAGAGCGGAGTGATCGCCGGATACCGGGCCGTGGTCGACCCCGTGGCCCTGGGCCTGAACATCCACGCCGTCGTCCGCCTGCGCACGACGCACGCACAGCTCGCCCGCGCGCTGGACTTCGCCGCGGGGACGCCCGAGGTCACCTCCACCCTGCGGATCACGGGCGAGGACTGCCTGATCTTCGATGTGCACTGTCCGCAGGCCGGGCGGCTCGAAGAGGTCGTCGACTCCCTCGCGCGCTTCGGACCGGTCACGACCTCGCTGGTCCTTCGGACGTATCCGCCGAAGCCGCTGACCGCGCCCTGAGCGCCGTCGTACGAGGAGGGCCCTGCCGGTTCGTTCCGGCGGGGCCCTCCTCGTGACGCATCAGGCGTGATCAGAGCCGCTCGGGCGTCCGGATGCCGAGCAGCGCCATGCCCTTGTGCAGGGTCCGGGCCGTCAGGTCGACCAGGAAGAGGCGGTTCTCCACCACATCCTGTTCGGGGCGCGGCTTGATCACTGGGCACTGGTCGTAGAACTTGGTGAGCAGGGTCGCCAACTGGTACAGGTACGCGGCGATCTTGTGCGGCGCGTACTCTGCGGTCGCCTCGAAGACCGTCTCGCCGAACGCGTCCAGGTGCAGGCCCAACGCCCTCTCCGCCGGGGCGAGTTCGAGCTCCGGGTGCGCGACCGGGGTGTCACCCTCGGACTTGCGCAGGATGGACTGGCACCGGGCGTACGCGTACTGGATGTACACGGACGTGTCGCCGTTGAGCGAGACCATCTGGTCCAGGTCGAACTTGTAGTCCCGGTTCGGCGAGGTCGACAGGTCCGCGTACTTCACCGCGCCGATGCCGACCTGCGCGGCCCGCTCCTGGATCTCCTCCTCGGTGAGGTCCCTGGCCTTCTCCCGCACGACCTCGGCGGCACGCGAGATCGCCTCGTCGAGCAGATCCTCCAGCTTCACCGTCTCGCCCTCACGGGTCTTGAACGGCTTGCCGTCCGCGCCGAGCACCGTGCCGTACCCCATGTTGTGCGCGGTGACCTCGTCGGTCAGCCAGCCGGCCCGCCGGGCCGTCTCGAAGACCATCTTGAAGTGCAGCGACTGCCGCACGTCCACGACGTAGATGAGGTCGGTGGCCTTCAGGTCGAAGACCCGGTTGCGGATCGCCGAGAGGTCGGAGGCCGCATAGCCGAAGCCGCCGTCCGCCTTCTGCACGATCAGCGGCACGGGCTGGTCGTCCTTGCCCCGGATCTCGTCGAAGAAGACCACGAGCGCGCCCTCGGACCGGACGGCGACGCCCGACTCCTCCAGCATCCTGGCCGTCTCGGGCATCAGATCGTTGTACGCGGACTCGCCGACGATCTCGTCGTCCCTGACCTCCATGTCCAGCTTCTCGAAGACCGAGTGGAAGTAGACCTTCGACTCGTCCACGAACTGCTGCCAGAGCCGCAGGGTCTCCTCGTCGCCGGACTGCAGGGCCACGACCCGCTTACGGGCCCGCTCCTTGAACTCCTCGTCGGAGTCGAAGACGGCCCGCGAGGCCTTGTAGACCCGGTTCAGGTTCGACATGGCCTGCTCGCCGTCGACCTCATCGGCCGGGGCCAGCTCGCCCGGGTGCTCGATCAGGTACTGGATGAGCATGCCGAACTGGGTGCCCCAGTCGCCGATGTGGTGCCGGCCGATGGTCTGCTCGCCGGTGAAGTCGAGCATGCCGCGCAGGGCGTCGCCGATCACGGCGGACCGCAGGTGGCCGACGTGCATCTCCTTCGCCACGTTCGGCTGCGCGTAGTCGATGACGGTGACGCCCGGCTTGTCCTTCGGCGGTACGCCGAGCCGCGCGCCGTCCGCGTACCGGGCGGCGAGGGTCTCGATGATCGCCTTGTCGGAGACCGTGATGTTGAGGAAGCCCGGGCCGGAGACCTCGATGTCGGCGAGCAGGCCGCCGTTCTCGATCTGCGCGACGACCTGGGTGGCGAGCTCCCGCGGGTTCGCCTTGTTCTTCTTGGCGAGCGCGAGGATGCCGTTGGCCTGGTAGTCCGCCCGGTCGCTGCGTCGCAGCAGCGGGTCCGCGCCGGCGGCTTCCGGCAGCGCGGAAGTCAGGGCGGCGGAGAGCCGTGCGTGGACGCTTGCGGTGAGGGACGTGACCGAGGCCATTGGGTGCCGTTCCTGTGGTCGGGTGCTTGGGCCTACGAATTCTCCCACGAGACGCGGTCTCGGTTCGCGTCAGTAAAAGGGGGCCTCCGGCGGGGTGTGCCGCGCCCACCCGCGCCCACCCGTGCCGCCCTGCGGCACGACTGCCCGCGGCAGGCGGGGCGCCGATACTCGCGGGCGGGCACCGTCGCGCTTCTGGGAGAATGGGGGTCGCGCGGAGTGGCACCGCGCCCCATCCGAAACGCACGCTTAGTGGAAGGCCTGCTCATCGTGGCCCAGAGCACGAACCAGGAGTCCCCAGAGAACGCAGACTGGGTCTCCCGTTACGCGGACGACGTCATCGCCGAGTCGGAGCGTCGTGCCCCGGGCAAACCGGTCGTCGTGGCCTCCGGACTCTCCCCGTCGGGCCCGATCCACCTGGGCAACCTGCGCGAGGTCATGACCCCGCACCTGGTCGCCGACGAGATCCGCCGCCGCGGCTACGAGGTGCGGCACCTGATCTCGTGGGACGACTACGACCGGTACCGCAAGGTGCCGAACGGTGTCCCGGGGATCGACGAGTCCTGGGCCGAGCACATCGGCAAGCCGCTGACCGCCGTGCCCGCCCCGAAGGGCTCGGAGCACCCGAACTGGGCCGAGCACTTCAAGGCCGCCATGGTCGCCTCGCTCGCCGAGCTCGGCGTGGAGTTCGACGGCATCAGCCAGACCGCGCAGTACACCTCGGGCGTCTACCGCGAGCAGATCCTGCACGCGATGAAGCACCGCGGCGACATCGACGCGATCCTCGCCCAGTACCGCACCAAGAAGGCCCCGGCCAAGCAGTCCCAGAAGCCCCTCGACGAGGCCGAGATCGAGGCCGCCGAGGGCTCGGGCGCCGCGGGCGAGGACGACGGCAGCGGCTCCGGCGCGGGCTACTTCCCGTACAAGCCCTTCTGCGGCGGCTGCGGCAAGGACCTGACCACCGTCACCTCCTACGACGACGACACCACCGAGCTGACGTATGTCTGCAACGAGTGCGCCTTCACCGAGACGGTCCGGCTCTCCGAGTTCAACCGCGGCAAGCTGGTCTGGAAGGTCGACTGGCCCATGCGCTGGGCGTACGAGGGCGTGATCTTCGAGCCGTCGGGTGTGGACCACTCGTCGCCGGGGTCCTCGTTCCAGGTCGGCGGGCAGATCGTGACGCTGTTCGGCGGCAAGCAGCCGATCGGCCCCATGTACGCCTTCGTCGGCATCTCCGGCATGGCCAAGATGTCCTCGTCGAAGGGCGGGGTGCCCACCCCGGCCGACGCCCTGGAGATCATGGAGCCGCAGATCCTGCGCTGGCTCTACGCCCGCCGCAGGCCCAACCAGTCGTTCAAGATCGCCTTCGACCAGGAGATCCAGCGGCTCTACAACGAGTGGGACAAGCTGGAGGCCAAGGTCGCCGACGGCTCCGCGCTGCCGGCCGACGCGGCCGCGCACGGCCGTGCCGCCCGTACCGCCGCGGGTGAACTGCCGCGCACCGAGCGCCCGTTGCAGTACGGCACGCTCGCCTCGGTCGCCGATGTGACGGCCGGGGACGCGGAGCAGACGCTGCGCATCCTGACCGAGCTCGACCCGGCGAACCCGGTCGGCGATCTGGCCCTCGTACGGCCCCGGCTCGACAAGGCCGAGGCCTGGATCGCCAAGTACGTACCGGCGGAGTCCCGCACGATCGTGCGGACCGAGCCCGACACGGAGGCGCTCGCCGCCCTCGACGAACAGGGCCGCGAGTCCCTGCGGCTGCTCCTGGAGGGCCTGGACGAGCACTGGTCCCTCGACGGTCTGACGCACCTCGTCTACGGAGTGCCGAAGGTCCAGGCCGGCTTCTCGGCCGATGCCGGTCCCAAGGAGCTCCCGCCGGAGATCAAGACCGCCCAGCGCTCGTTCTTCGCGCTCCTGTACCACCTGCTCGTCGGCCGCGACACCGGCCCGCGCCTGCCCACGCTGCTGCTCGCGGTGGGGGCGGACCGGGTGCGCAAGCTGCTGGGAGCCTGACGCTCACGTCGACGGCGCCGTCCCCTTGGGGCGGCGCCGTTTTCGTTTCCCCTCCCCGCCCCTTCCCGAAACCGGGGCTCTGCCCCGGACCCCGGCATCCGAACTTCGTTCGGATCTGCTCAAGCGCCGCAGGGGCTGAAGTTGAGCTGAATTACGCGATGTACTCCTCCGAGTCCAGCTCCTGCTGGTAGCGCGCGCGGAAGTCGCGGATGAACGGGCGGAGGGTGGACTCCGTGAGGGGGCCCCCGCTGCGGCCCTTCACGCCGTACAGGTCCTGCAGATAGATGCCGAACTGGCGGGCGTTCGGGAAGTCCCCGTGCTCGCTGACGTACTTGCGGAACGCGGTGAAGTACGCCTCCTCGCGCGTCACGTCGTCCGGCAGCCCGGCCGGCGCCGGGGCCTCCTCCTCGTCCGTCGCGTCGGCACCGAGGGACTCCGCCGGCTCCTCGGCCTGCTGCTCCTGGCGCTGGCCCGGGATGTTCAGCGCACGCGTACGGTTCGGGCCCGCGGGGATGCGGAACTCGCCGGTCTGCGAGCTGTCGAAGGCCTCGGCCGGCTGCTCCTCGTACCACTCCTCGTACGGCGGCTCGGGCGAGTAGGTCCGCTCGTACTGCTGCGGCTGCCCCGGCTGACCGGGCTGTCCGGCTTGTTCGGCGTAGGCGTGTGCCTGCTGACCGTAGGGCTGCTGCTCGTACGCCTGCTGCTCATACGTCTCGTACGGAGGCCGGCCCGGCTGGCCCGCCTGGAGCTGCTGCGGCTGCTGCGGGGTCGCGAACCACGGGCTGTCGTGATTCGTCGGCCACTCCTGCGGGATCTCCACCGGCTGCTCCGCGCCGGGCGCGTCCTTGACGGACCCGGGGGCCTCCAACTGCGGGGTGGACGCCGGAAGTTGCGGCGCCTCGATACCGGCCGCCGCGAGCCCGGCAGGGGCCGTCTCCGCGAGCGGGACGCCGTAGCGCGCCAGGCGCAGCGGCATGAGGGACTCGACGGGGGCCTTGCGGCGCCAGGCGCGGCCGTAACGGGAGCGCAGCCGGGCGCGGTAGACCAGGCGCTCCTGTTCGAGCTTGATGACCGCGTCGTAGGACCGCAGCTCCCAGAGCTTCATCCGGCGCCACAGCAGGAAGGTGGGGACGGGGGAGAGCAGCCAGCGCGTGAGACGCACACCCTCCATGTGTTTGTCGGCGGTGATGTCCGCGATCCGCCCGATCGCATGCCGCGCGGCCTCGACCGAGATCACGAACAGGACCGGGATGACCGCGTGCATCGCCGTGCCCAGCGGATCGGGCCAGGCCGCGGCGCCGTTGAACGCGATCGTCGCGGCCGTCAGGACCCACGCCGTCTGGCGAAGGAGCGGGAACGGGATTCTGATCCACGTCAGGAGCAGATCGAGGGCGAGCAGCACACAGATGCCCGCGTCGATGCCGATCGGGAAGACCAGCGAGAACTTCCCGAAGCCCTTGTCCTCGGCGAGCTCGCGCACGGCCGCGTAACTGCCCGCGAAGCCGATGGCCGCGATGATGACCGCTCCCGCGACCACCACGCCGATCAGTATCCGGTGTGTCCGCGTCAGCTTCAGTGGCGCTGCCACCCGTGATCCCCTCCAAGTGCCTGCCCGCCGGGGGTCCGGGGGCTGCCCCCGGAAATACACAGCCCGCCCGGACCCGTTTGCGCGCAACAGCCTGGCACATGTGTACGGGTGGCCGTGGGCCGGTATCGCCGAAGCCCGGCCATCGGGTGAATGGCCGGACTTGTGGCGTGCGGTGATGCGGGTGTTTTGGTGCTCGGCTTACGGAAGTTCGCGTACGTCCGGGGTCACGGCTCGCGCAGGTCCGCGGTCACCGCTCGCGTACGTCCGCGGTCACGACTTGGCGGAGGCCTTGGCGGACGGCTTGGCGGAGGTCTTCTGGGAGGGCTCGCCGGACGCCTTGTCCGACGGCTCCGTGGAAGCGCCCGGCTTGTTGGCTGCCGTCACCGAGGCCACCGCTTCCTTCGCGGCCTTCTCGGCGTCCTTCACCATCTCCTCGGCCTTCGGGGCCTTCTCGCCCGCGAGACCCGCGCCGTTGTAGTCGAGGGTCAGCACGACGTTCTCGATCCGGGTGACGACCGTCTGCTGCTTGTAGTCGCCGAGCTTGCCCTTGTCGAGGTCATAGCTGACCGTCACGGCCGAGTCGCCGATACCGTCGGCGGGCTCGGACTTCACGTTCTTGGCGCCTTCCGCGGCGGCGGCCGCGGCGGCCTGCTTCTTGAAGTAGTCCTTGGCGCGCGTCTCGGCGCTGCCCAGGCCCTCCTCCGACTCGAAGCGCATCAGCGAGGCCGAGAGCCAGCGGAACTGCGAGCCGTCGACACCGTTGTTGTCGAGGCCCTTCCAGGAGCAGCTGCTACGCGTGCTGACATCGGAGGACTTGCCCGTCTTGCCCGACTTGTCGTCAACCTTGGGCACCAAGTCCTCGATCGTCTTCGAGGACACCACCTTGCAGGCGGCCGGCAGCTGCTTGTACGCGGCCTCGGCCAGGCTCGCCGCCTTGTCCTTGCCGTCAGCGCTCTGGGAGGCGGAGGACTTCGCGCCGGAGTCGCTCTTGTCGCCGCCGTCGCCCGAGTCCGAGGAGCACGCCGCGGCGGTCATGACCACCGGAACAACGGCGCAGGCGGCGAGAATGCGGGTGAATCGCGGTCCTTTTCGGTGCATGGTTCCTTCGCTCATCAGTCGTGCGGTTCGGTTCCGGGGACGCCGGTGCGGCAGGAGCCCCCTGTGGTTCCGCCCAGCCACGGTACGCGGTGGCGCACAGCCCCGTGAGGAAACCGGAAGCGGACCGCGGTGACCCGCGCCACGCTCACTCGGTGAACTGCTCGGCCAGCTTTCCGGCCAGAACCCTTGCCCTGTCCTGCAGTTCCTTGCTGTCCGGCGTCTCCTTCACCGAGGCCGGCTGAGCCGTGTACTCGACCGTCACCAGCACATTCGACGTGCGGAACACCACAGTCACCACCCGCTGACGCGCGGCCGATTCCGCCGAACCCAGCACATCGTCCAGAAACGCCTCATCCGCAAGATCGTCGAGCACACGCGGCTCCAGACCCTCCGGCGGAGCGGACGAAGGCGACCCGGTCGGCTTGTCCTGCTCCGGATCCCCGCCTTCCGCGCTCCCCGGACTGCGCGTGGCGGACGGCTTCCCGGACGCCCCGGTGCTCCCGCCCTCGGCCGTCCCGTCGCCGGACGGCTCCTGCGGACCCTCGTCCGCCTCCTCGTCCGACCCCTCGTCCGTCACCGGCTCCGGCAGATCCGCCGCGACCTGCTTCGCCAGGAACAGCCGCGCCGCGAGCTCGTCATCGCTCTCCGCGTCGTCGTACGACACCGCGCGCTCGAAATCCACATGCAGCCGGTACGCCGAGTCCGCGGACTGTGACGACCAGCGGCAGCCCGCCCTGCGGTCCGTGTCGAACGTTATGGCCGACGTGCCCGCGTACGCCTTCTCCCGCTGCTCATCGGGGAGTTCCTCGATCCCGGGCAGCAGCGAGTCCAGTGTGCCCTGGTCCACCGCCGTGCACGGCTCAAGGAGCGTGTCGTACCTGCCGGGCTCGGCCGTCTTCGCCGGCGAGGTCGCGAAAGCGCCCGACTTGCCGTCGTCACCCCCCGCAGCGTCGTCGCCGCCGGAGGTGCAGCCCGTCAGCAGCACCGCGGCGAGCAAGGGTGCGCCCGCCAGATACCTCTTGTGCCGCACGGTGCGGGCCTCCTTCGGGCGCGGGGTCGGCTGGTCTGCGGTGGTCCGGTCCGTCCCCGCACGACGAAAAGCATTGGCGCCGCACAAAGGCCGGTGAACACAATGTGTATCGCACGCGCCGCTGTGATGGCCGACCAACCGTCCCTTTTGTTGACCTTGGCCCCGGTATTTGCGTTCTGAGAATTTTCTTATGTCATACGGGGGTTGAGCATTCCATGAGTTATGCAGAGGTACCGGGAGCGAAGGTTCCCATCCGCATGTGGACCGACCCGGCCTCGGTCGAGGCGGGCGCGATGCAGCAGCTGCAGAACGTCGCCACGCTCCCGTGGATCAAGGGCCTCGCCGTCATGCCCGACGTCCACTACGGCAAGGGCGCGACGGTCGGCTCCGTCATCGCGATGCACGGCGCGGTCTGCCCGGCGGCGGTCGGCGTCGACATCGGCTGCGGCATGTCCGCGGTCAAGACCTCCCTCACGGCCAACGACCTCCCGGGCGACCTGTCCCGCCTGCGCTCCAAGATCGAGCAGGCGATTCCGGTGGGGCGGGGGATGCATGAGTCGATGGTGGATCCGGGGCGGTTTCATGGGTTTGCCATGGCGGGGTGGGATGACTTCTGGGGGCGGTTCGACGGGGTCGCGGAAACGGTCAAGTTCCGTCAGGAACGGGCCACTAAGCAGATGGGAACGCTCGGATCCGGCAACCACTTCTGTGAGGTATGTATCGACATGTCCGGTTCGGTGTGGCTCATGCTGCACTCCGGATCGCGCAACATCGGCAAGGAACTTGCCGAGCACCACATGGGAGTGGCCCAGAAGCTCTCGCACAATCAGGGCCTGATCGACCGGGATCTCGCAGTCTTCATCGCGGACACCCCGCAGATGGCGGCGTACCGGAACGACCTGTACTGGGCGCAGGAGTACGCCAAGTACAACCGCGCGATCATGATGGTGCTCTTCAAGGACGTGATCCGCAGGGAGTTCAAGAAGGCCAGGCCGACGTTCGAGCGCGAGATCTCCTGCCACCACAACTATGTGGCGGAGGAGCGGTACGAGGGCATGGACCTGCTCGTCACCCGTAAGGGAGCGATCCGTGCGGGCTCCGGCGAGTACGGGATCATCCCGGGCTCGATGGGCACCGGCTCGTACATCGTGAAGGGCCTCGGCAACGAGAAGTCCTTCAACTCCGCCTCGCACGGGGCGGGTCGCAAGATGAGCCGTACCGCTGCCAAGCGCCGCTTCTCGACGCGCGACCTGGAGGAGCAGACGCGGGGCGTGGAGTGCCGTAAGGACTCCGGCGTCGTGGACGAGATCCCCGGCGCGTACAAGCCGATCGAGAAGGTCATCGACCAGCAGCGTGACCTGGTCCAGGTGGTGGCGAAGCTCAAGCAGGTGGTGTGCGTGAAGGGCTGAGAAGCGTCGGGGCGGGGGGCCTCGGTGATGGCCGGGGAGTCGTGTGGGAGCGGCTCCCCGGCCCTTTGCGTTTCTGGGTCCGCGGCCTACAACTCGCGGTGGACCTTTGTGTTCGAGGCCTGGGCGCGGGGGCGGACGATCAGGAGGTCGATGTTGACGTGGCTGGGGCGGGTGACCGTCCAGGCGATCGTGTCGGCGACGTCGTCGGCGGTGAGGGGCTCGGCGACGCCCGCGTACACCTTGGCGGCCTTCTCCTCGTCGCCGCCGAAGCGGGTCGTGGCGAACTCCTCGGTCTTGACCATGCCGGGGGCGATCTCGATCACGCGGACGGGCTTGCCGACCAGTTCGAGGCGGAGGGTCTCGGCGAGGACGCGGGCGCCGTTCTTCGCGGCGACATAGCCCGCGCCGCCCTCGTAGGTGGCGTGGCCGGCGGTCGAGGAGAGGACGACGACCGTGCCGTCGCCGCTTTCGAGCAGGGCGGGGAGGAGGGCCTGGGTGACGTTCAGGACGCCGATCACGTTGACCTCGTACATCCGGCGCCACTCGTCGGGCTTGCCGGTGGCGACGGGGTCGGCGCCGAGCGCGCCGCCCGCGTTGTTGACCAGGACGTCAACCCGGTCGAGGGTGCCGGCGAAGGTGTCGACGGCCGTGCGGTCGGTGACGTCGAGGGCGTAGGCGGCGGCGGAGTGGCCGGCCTCGGTGAGCTCGGCGGCGAGCGTCTCGATGCGGTCCTTGCGGCGGGCGGTGAGCACCACGTGGTGGCCCGCCTCGGCCAGCTTGCGGGCGGTCGCGGCGCCGATGCCGCTGCTCGCGCCGGTGACGACTGCGGTACGGCGGGCTGCGGCGGCGGTCATGGGCTGCTCCTCGGGCGGGTGCGGTGGCCTGCTTTTCGGCCTGGCTTTTCGGCCAGGCTAACCGGGTCGCCGAGGTCTTCGGTCAACCGCTCGGCATGCGGTCATCCGTACGCGCCGGGCTGCCGCGAGCCCATGGTCAATTGCGAAGTCTGGGTATGTTGCGCGCGTATCGGACAGATGATGACTATGCGGAAACTGTGTGGGAGCTGGACATGCGAGTGAAGCGCGCGGGACTGGTCGCGGCGTCGGTGGCCGCCGCCGCTCTGACCGTGGGGGTGCCGGCCGAGGCGGCGGCGCCGGAGGCCGATGTGGCGTACCACGGCTATGCGTCGCTGTGGGAGGGGCGGCTCGGCATCTGGCTGACCCCGCAGAACCACGGCCCGGTCGGTGTCACCGAGGCCACGGTCCGGCTGCGCTACTCGGTGCCTCTGGCGAACGACCAGCGGCTGCCGGAGCGGTGTCTGCGGGCGGGGCAGCGTGTGGTGCTCTGCTCGACGGGTGAGATCAAGGCCGGGAGCTGGAGCGAGGAGATCGCGCTCGACATCAGGCTCAAGGGGGCGCCGTCCGAGGCCACGGTGCAGATCGACACCCTGTGGAACGGCGGGGTCTCGGACCGCAATGTGAACAACAACCGGCACAAGGTGCTGACCCTGGACACCGGGGATTCGTACTTCTTCTGAGGCTCTCCAGGCGGCGTTGTCCGGCCCGCGGCTCTCTGCGCCGCGGGCCGTTGTCGTACCCCCGTGGCACTCTCGAAGAGTGATCGTCGAACGTGCGTATGCCCATGTGGACGGGGAGGACCCCGAGGAGTACCCGTGGAGCGTGCCCTGTGTGCGGCAGCTGCTGCGCGAGGGGCTGCGCTTCACGGCGCCGGTGACGTTCCTGGTGGGGGAGAACGGCTCGGGGAAGTCCACACTTGCCGAGGCCTTCGCGGAGGCCTTCGGCCTCGATTCGTACGGGGGCTCGCACGACTGGAAGTACGCGAGCCATCGCGCCAAGTCGGCGCTCGGTGAGCGGCTGCGGTTCGACGCGGCGGCCGGCGGGCGGCACATGGTGCGCAGCTGGTCGGCGCGCAAGGGGTTCTTCCTGCGGGCCGAGACCGCGCTCGACGCGCTGGACCGCGAGGGCTTCACACCGGATCAGCGCAGCCACGGGGAGGGCTTTCTCGCGGCGTTCCGCGGCAAGTTCCTCAAGCCCGGCCTGTACGTGATGGACGAGCCCGAGGCGGCCCTGTCGTTCGCCTCGTGTCTCGAACTGCTCGGCCATATCGACCAGTTGACCCGCGCGGGCGGCCAGATCGTCTGCGCCACGCACTCACCGCTGCTCACGGCGTTGCCGGGGGCGGACATCGTCGAGGTGGGGGAGCACGGGATGCGGCGGGTGACCTGGGAGGAGCTGGAGCTGGTGGATCACTGGCGGAGGTATCTGGGGGATCCGCAGGCGTATTTGCGGCACATCGTGGGGTGAAGGGCTCCTCCTGCGGGGTGTGTGCGGGGTGCGTGCGGGGTGAGGTGCGCGTGCCGGTTCTGGGGTGCTTACGGGGTGAAGTCGGCCATTCGCTTACGGGGTGAAGTCGGCCATTCGGCTACGGGGTGAAGTCGGCCGGTGGGGTCTTCTCGCCGCGTGCGTAGGCCTCCTCGAAGGCGGCCTCGCCCAGGGCCGCGCGGGCGCGTGCCGTGGCGCGGTCGACGTCGGTGCGTTCGGCGGCCGGGAGCGGGGAGTCCACGGAGGCGCGCAGCGCCGCGGCGAGGCCCAGGGCTTCGGCCGCGCGTATGGCGGGGTCCTGTGCGCCGGGGTCCGGTCCGGGCGCGCCCTGTTCCATGGCGTCCGGGGTGGTCGTGCTCCGTGCGGCCCACGCGTCCGGGGTGGCCGCGCTCCGTGCGGCCCACGCGCCCGCGAGGCCCTCGACGGCGAACGCGATCGCCCGTGCGTCCCCGGTACGGCGGGCCACGGCGAGGCTCTCGGCGTGCAGGGACTCGGCGCGGCCGCTGTCGCCGCGCTGCTCGGCCACGTATCCGCACTGCACGAGCAGCAGCGCCGTACCGGAGTCGACACCGAGCCGTCGGTTCCAGTCGAGCCAGGGGGCAAGGAGCGACTCGGCGGTGTCCAGGTCGCCGCGGTGGCGTGCGCCGAGCGCGAGGCCGATCGCGGCGAACTGGCGGGCGGGCGCGTGCCCTTGGCCCGAGGCCAGGCGTGCGGCCCGTTCGTGGTACTCCGTCGCGCGGTCGTACGCGCCGGTGAGCAGGGCGATCCGGCCGAGGCGGGACAGGCTGAACGAGGCCTGGGTCCACAGCCGCAGCTCCTCCGCGACCCGCAGCCCCTCGCCGTGCAGCCGGGCCGCGGACGGGTAGTCGCCGGTGATCTCCGCGAGGACGCCGAGCAGTTCGGTGGCCTGGGCCCGGCCCCAGCGGTCGCCGAGCGCGGTGAAGCGGGCGGCGGCGGCCTCGGCCGCCTCGCGCAGAGAGGCGAGATCGCCCTCGTACAGCGAACGCGTCGCCCAGGTGCTGAGCGCCGCCGCCTCGCCCCAGGCGTCGCCGAGCGCGCGGAACTCGGCCTCGAGTGCGTGCAGCCGGCCGCGGTCGGGCGCGTGTGTGAAGCCGCAGCGGGCGTACGCGAGCAGCCAGCGGCCGCGGGCGTCGGCGCCCTCGAACGGGCCGGCCTGGTGGGAGGCGTCGCCGGCGATGAGGGCCAGTGCGGCGCGGCGGATACGGGTGGCGGTGAGGGTCGCCGGGTCGGCCAGGTCGGCCGGGTGGGTCTGCGCTGTGGTCAGGGCCCGGTTCAGGTGGGAGAGACCCTCGCTGAGGCGGCCGCTCAAGTACCAGTACCAGGTGAGGGAGTTGACCATGCGCAGGGCGAGGTTCGGGTCCCGGGTGTGGTCGAGCGCGGCGTGCAGGTTGAGGGACTCCGCGTCGAGGCGGCGCAGCCAGGTGCGCTGTGCGGCGTCGTGCAGACGGGGTGCGGCGTGCTCGGCGAGCCGGGTGTAGTGCCGCGCGTGGCGGTCGCGGGTGGCCTGCTCCTCACCGGCCGCGGCCAGCTGCTCCAGGCTGTACGCGGCGACCGATTCGAGCATGCGGTAGCGGGGGGACGGGGTGGAGTGGGGGCGCTCGTGCGGCTCGGCGTCCGGCTTGGTGTGCTTTCCGTCGTGAGGCTCTTCGTGTCGCTCGGTGTGCGGCCCGGCGTGCGGCTCCTCGTATCTCTCCTCGTACCTCCCCTCGTACGGCTCTTCGTGCGGCTCTTCGTACGGCTCTTCGTGCGGCTCTTCGTACGGCTCTTCGTACGTCAGGGTCAGCAGGGAGCGGTCGACCAGCCGGGCGACGAGGTCGAGGACGTCGTCGGGGTGGATGGCCGGTCGGGTGGCGGGGGCCGTGCTGGCGGGTGGGGAGCCGTCGCGTGGCGTGCCGGCCGGCGGCCCGGGCTGCGGGGCGGCGCAGACCGCTTCGGCGGCGTCGAGGGTGAACCCGCCGGCGAATACGGCGAGTCGGCGCAGCACCGCCTGCTCGGACGGGCCGAGCAGCTCCCAGCTCCAGTCGATCATCGCGCGCAGCGTGCGCTGACGGGCGGGTGCGTCCCGGCGGACCTGGCTGAGCAGACGGAAGCGGTCGTGCAGCCGGTCGGCGAGTGCCTCGACGCCCAGGGCCCGGACGCGGGTCGCGGCGAGTTCGATGGCGAGCGGGATGCCGTCCAGGCGGCGGCAGATGAGCTCGACGGCCTCGCGGTTGGCGGAGGTGAGGGTGAATCCGGGGGCGGCGGAGGCGGCGCGTGCCGTGAACAGGGCGATGGCTTCCGGTACTTCGAGCGGCGTGATGGCCTCCACCGTCTCGCCGGTGACGTTCAGGGGTTCCTGGCTGGTGGCGAGGACGCGGATGCCGGGCGCGGCGCGCAGCAGCCGGCCGACGAGTGCGGCGATCTCGTCCATGAGGTGCTCGCAGTTGTCGAGGACGAGCAGCAGGTCGCGGTCGGCGAGGGCGTGCAGGAGGCGGGTGGTGCGGTCGGTGCGGGTGGTGCTGTCCGTGCCGTTCGTTCTGTTCGTGCCGTCCGTGTTGTCCTTGCCATACACGTTGTCGGCACGGGCGTTGCCGGCGGCGGGAGTTGGCCGTGCGTCGGCTTGCGTCTGGGCCGCCGGGGGCGGCTCGGCCGAGGGCTCGTCACGTATCCCGAGCGCCGCGGCGACGGCGTCGACCGGATCCCTGCGTACGCCGGCCAGCTCCACGAGCCAGACGCCGTCGGGCAGAGCCGGGCACGGGGATTCCGCTCCGGGCGTGCCCGCTGCCACCGCCGTGGCGGACGGGACGAGGTGGGAGGCGGCCTCCAGCGCGAGGCGGGTCTTGCCCACGCCGCCCGGGCCCGTGAGGGTGACCAGGCGCTGCGTGGCGAGGAGGGAGCAGACCCGTGCGACGGCGGCGGCGCGGCCGATCATCGCGTCCGGGCGTGCGGGGAGGTTCGTCGGCGGGCGGGAGCCTGAGGGGGCGGGCCCGCGAGCGGAGGTGCCGACGGGTGCCGGTATGGAGCCCGGGGTGAGGTCTGGGGCGAGGTCCGGGGCGAGGATCGGGTCCTGACGGAGCATGGCCTCGTACAGGGCGCGCAGTTCGGGGCCGGGGTCGAGGCCCAGGTCGTCGGCCAAGTGCCGGCTGAGCGCGTGGTACGTCGCGAGGGCCTCGCTCTGCCGGCCCGACCGGTACAGGGCCCGCATCTGTACGGCTCGCAGTCCTTCGCGCAGCGGATGCTCGGCCACCAAGGCGGCCAACTCGTCGGCCAGTTGGGCGTGTTCGCCGAGGTCCACCCGTAGCGAGGCCAACTTCTCCTGAGCGGTGATCCGTTGCTCTTCGAGCCGGGCGACCGCCGTCCGGACGTACGGAGCGTCCCGGAATCCGTCGAAGGCCGTGCCCCGCCAAAGGCCCAGCGCGTCCGACAGGAGCGAGGCCTGTGTGCGCGGGTCCCGCGTCTTACGGGCCTGCGTGACGAGCTCGCCGAAGCGGGTCGCGTCGACGTCCTCGTCGCGCACGGCGAGGCGGTAGCCGGCCGGTCCGAACTCCACCAGGGTCCGTGCGCCCGGCTCGCCCCTCTCCAAGGCGCGGCGGAGCTGGGACACCTTGGTCTGCAGGGCGTTGGGCGCGTTGGCGGGGCGTGCCGCGTCGTTCCACAGATCCTCGATGAGGCGGTCCGTGCCGATGGGGTGGCCTGCGTGGGCGAGGAGGGTGGCGAGCAGGGCTCGGACCTTGGCCTCCGGGACGGTGAGTGTGGCTCCGCCTTCCGTCCGTACGCGTAGGGGGCCCAGCACCTCGAATCGCATGCGCCCACGCTAACTGGGGTCTGTGTGGGGTGGGTTGCGGTCCCGTTCACGGGTGTGGGCCGGGTGCGCCTGCTGCGGGCTTTTCTCCCCTGCCCGCCCCTTCCCGAAACCGGGGCGCCGCCCCGGACCCCGCATCCGAACTTCGTTCGGATCTCCTCAAACGCCGGAGGGGCTGGGTTGCCGGGCCGGCTGAAGTCGTGCGTGGACCATCAGTGTTCCGTGAGCGCCCACCGTCACTCTCCTTCTCGTGACCGGCCCCGGTTGCCCGATTGAGGAGAGAAGCCATGAACGCCACCACCGCCACCACCAACTCCCTCCGCTCCCGCGAGATCCGCCTCGCCGCCCGTCCCGCCGGCCAACCGGGGCCCGAGCACTTCGCGTTGGCGAGCGTGGACGTGCCCGAGCCCGCCGACGGGCAGATCGTGGTGCGCAACACCTGGATGTCCGTCGACCCGTACATGCGAGGCCGGATGGACGATGTCCCCTCCTACATCCCGCCCTTCCCGCTGGACGCCGCCCTCGAAGGAAGCGCACTCGGCGAGGTCGTTGCCTCGCGTGCCGAGTCGGTGCCGGTCGGCGCGTACGTCACGCACTTCCTGGGCTGGCGCGAGTACGCCGTGCTCGACGCGGCCGCCGCCACCGTGGTCGACCTCGCGCTCGCCCCGCCCGAGGCCTGGCTCGGCCCGCTCGGCACCACCGGTCTGACCGCGTACGCCGCCCTGACCCGCACCGCCCCCGTACGGGAGGGGGATGTCGTGTTCGTGTCCGCCGCGGCCGGTGCCGTGGGCAGTGTGGCCGGCCAACTCGCCCGCAAACTGGGCGCTTCCCGGGTCATCGGCTCCGCCGGAGGGCTTGCCAAGACCAAGAAACTGCTCGACACCTTCGGATACGACGCCGCGCTCGACTACCGTCAGGGCGCTCTGGACGAGCAGCTGGCCCAGGCCGCGCCGGACGGCGTGGACGTCTATCTCGACGCGGTGGGCGGGGACCATCTGCAGGCTGCCATCGGTGCGTTGCGCACCGGCGGCAGGGTCGCGCTGGTCGGTGCGATCAGCGGGTACAACGCCACCACTGCCGCCCCCGGACCCGACAATCTGTTCCGCGCCGCGGCCAAGGAGGCCACCTTGCGAGGCATGCTCGTCAGCAGTCACTTCGACCTCTTCCCCGAGTGGATCGGCAAGGCCGCCGGCTGGCTCGCCGACGGGTCGTTGCGCACCGAACAGACCGTCGTGGACGGCATCGAGCAGGCGTCGGGCGCCTTCCTCGGCCTCCTGAGCGGTGCCAATACCGGCAAGATGCTGGTCCGTCTGGAGGCCGCACGATGAGCACAGCGACGCCCGAGCCCACCCCGGCCGCATCTCCTGATGTCGTATCTCCTGATGCCGTGTCCCCGGATGCCGTATCCCCTGACGCCGCCTCCCTCCGTACCGCCCTGCTCGTGGTGGCCCACCCCCGTACCGACTCGCTCACCGCCGAGCTGACGCGGCGGGCCCAAGTCCGGCTGGAGAGCGCCGGGTTCACGGTCGATCTGCTCGATCTGTACGCCGAGGGGTTCGACCCCCGTCTGGGGCCGGAGGACGAGCCCGACTGGGCGGACCGGGACAAGGAGTACTCCGCCGAGGTGCGGTCCCATATGCGCCGGATCGAGGCGGCGGAGGTGATGGTGGTCGTCTTCCCCCTGTGGTGGTTCGGTCCGCCGGCGATCCTGAAGGGGTGGATCGACCGGGTGTGGAATCACGGGTTCGCCTACGGCCGCGGCACGCCGCGCCTGGCCGGGAAGCGGATGCTCTGGCTGACGACGGTCAGCTACACCGAGGCGGACTTCACTTCGCTCGGCTGGGACCGTACGGTCACGCGGCTGCTGCGTACCGGCATCTCCGAGTACTGCGGCATCAGCGACACGACAGTCCACTTCGTCCACGACTCGCTCAATGCCGACGAGTCCAGCTTCAAGTCGGCCGACGAGGCCCTGACCGCTTTCCTCGACTGACCCCATACGCCACGACCGCAGGCACCAGGCACCGCAGGCACCAGGCACCGCAGGCACCGCAGGCACCACAGACCGGCCGGCCGGACGGGAACCTTCCCGCCCGGCCATCCGGTCGTGCACTACGCGCGGCGTGACGCCTCGCTCACCCCCGCGCCCAGGCCACATACCCGTCAGGCCGCACCAACTGCGTCGCCCCACCCGCGTCCCGCCACTGCACCCGTATGCACGCGGTGCCGGCCAGCTTGGCCAGTTCGGCCGGGAGTTCCGCGTCCTTGGGGGCCACGAGGACGAACTCCCCGTCGCGCAGCGCCTCGTACAGCCTGCGGCCGTCCGCGAGCACCCCGTCCCGCGCCCGCCGCCCGACGAGCGCATGGGATCCGCGCGGTGCCGCATAGCGGTAGCCGATGCCGGTGATCTGGCCGATCGCCTTGCGCTGCACGGGCGCCGCGAGGTTGAGCAGCTTGGAGCCCAGCCAACGGGCCGCCAGCTGGAGCGGGTTGTGGGCCATCGCCACGCGCACGATCGTGCCGCTGCTGCGCAGCACCGCGCGGCCCACCGGGTGGCGCTCGGCCTGGTAGCTGTCGAGCAGGGAGTCGGGGGCGCGGCCGTCGAGGACCGCGGCCAGCTTCCAGCCGAGGTTGTTGGCGTCCTGCAGACCGGTGTTCATGCCCTGGCCGCCCGCGGGGGAGTGGGTGTGCGCGGCGTCGCCCGCGAGGAACACCCGGCCCGTGCGGTACTCCGGCACCTGCCGCTCGTCGCTGTGGAAACGCGAGATCCAGCGCTCGTCGTGCATCCCGAAGTCCGAGCCGAACGCGCGGCGGATGATCTCGCGCAGCTCGTCGAGCGAGGTGGGGGCGTCGTCCGGGATCTCGGCGCGCTCGCGGTTCCAGCCGCCCACGCGCCAGTACCCGTCGCCGAACGGGATCATGAAGCCGAAGGCTCCGTCGCCGCCCCTGACCGCCACGGTCAGGTCGGGCTCGCTCTCCAGGAGCACGTCCGCGAGCACGATCGAACTGATCACGGACTGGCCGGGGAACGGCTGCCCGAGCGCCTTGCGGACCGCGCTGCGCACACCGTCCGCGCCCACCACATAGGCCGCCCGGTAGACGGAGCCCTCCCCGTCCTTGCTCTCCACGTCGACCGTCACACCGTCGCTGTCCTGCCGCACTCCGGTGACCTCGGCGTCGTGCACGAACGTCGCTCCGTGCTCCGTCGCCCTGCGGCGCAGCAGCTTCTCCACCTCGTACTGCGGGGTGGACAGGAGGAAGGGGAAGCGGGAGGGCAGACCGGAGAGGTCCAGGGAGAGCGAGCTGAACAGACGCAGCTGGGTGAGCTTGCGGCCGGTGGGGATCAGCTCGTCCGCAAGTCCCCGTGCGTCCAGGACCTCCAGGGTGCGGGCGTGCACGCCGAAGGCGCGGGTCAGATTGCTGATCTTGGCGGGGCGCTTCTCCAGGACGGTCACCTGGATCCCGGCCGCCGCGAGGTCGCCGGCGAGGAGCAGGCCGGTGGGGCCCGCGCCGACGATCACGACGTCTGCGGAGATGGTGCCGTGCTCGGTGGTGCGGGTCTCGTGCGTGCCGTTCATTGCGGCCTCCTCGGATGCCAACGCCTGTTGGTCAACGCTTGTTGGCAACAATAGAGCGCCCCGCGATGGACTGTCAACACTTGTTGGCCTACGCTCGTTGGCATGCAGGATTCCGAGACCCGCAGCAAGCCCCGCCGCTCCGATGCCACCCGCGCCGCGATCCTCGCCGCCGCGCGGGAGCGCTTCGCGGCCGATGGATACGAGCGCGCCACGATCCGCGCGATCGCCAAGGACGCGGCCATCGACCCGTCGATGGTGATGCGTTATTACGGGAGCAAGGAAGGCCTCTTCGCGGCCGCGGCCGAGATCGACCTGAATCTGCCCGGGCCGATGGAGCTGCGGATGCAGCCGGCCGACCACGTCGGCCGCTCCCTCGTCGCCCACTTCCTCGACCGGTGGGAGCGGGACGAGGTGCTCACCGCGCTGCTGCGCGTGGGGGCGACCAACCCCGCGGGCGCCGAGCGCATGCAGCGGATCCTCAAGGACCAGATCGGCCCCGTCGCCGCCGCGGTCTGCCCCGATCCGGCCGAGGCCCCGCGCCGCGCCGCGCTGGTGGCCTCCCAGGTCCTCGGCATGGCGCTCGCCCGCTTCGTCCTGCGCTTCCCGCTCGCGGTCGAGATGCCCCGCGAGGAGGTCATCGACTGGCTGGCCCCCACCATCCAGCGGTATCTCACGGCGCCGAATCCTTGAACCCCGGCCGGCTCGAATCCTGAGTCAGGTCGGCCCGAATCCCGAGTCCGGCCGCTGTCAGTGCCCCCGCCTAGCCTCGTGGGATGGAGAGTTCAGCGGAGCAGACGGTGCGCCTCGAGCCTTGGTCCGAGGGCGACTTCGGCCTGGTCGTACGGAGCAACAGTGAAGCGATGACCGACCACCTCGGCGGCCCCGAGTCGCCCGAGAAGCTGGCCGACCGGCACCGGCGCTATGTCGAACTGCGCGACCAGGGACGGATGTTCAAGATCGTGCTGCCGGACGGAGAGCCCGCGGGGTCCATCGGGTACTGGGCGCGCGAGTGGCGCGGCGAGCCCGTGTGGGAGACGGGCTGGGGCGTCTTCCCCGAGTTCCAGGGCCGCGGCATCGCGGCGGCCGCGGCGCGCCTGCTCGTCGCATACGTACGGGAGCACGGCGCGGCGGACGAAGGCGGCGCCCCCCGTCGTGCCCTGCACGCCTACCCCTCCGTCGACCACCCGGCGTCCAACGCGATCTGCCGCAAGGCCGGGTTCGAGCTGCTCGGCGAGGTGGCATTCGAGTACCCGAAGGGCAACCCCCTGCGCTCCAACGACTGGCGGGTGCTCCTCTGACCTGCCCGGGGCCGGATGAGGGGAAGGTCCGTCAGAGCCAGCCCCTGCGCCGGAAGCCCCGGTGCACCAGAAAACACGCCACCGCCGTCACCGAGACGACCAGGAAGTACCCGTACCGCCAGCCCAGTTCCGGCATGTGCTCGAAGTTCATCCCGTACACACCGCACACCATCGTCGGCACCGCGATCACCGCGGCCCAGGCGGTGATCTTCCGCATGTCCTCGTTCTGCGCGACCGTCACCTGCGCCAGATGCGCCTGCAGGATCGAGTCGAGCAGCGCGTCGAAGGACGCTATCTGCTCCACGGTCGTCGCCAGATGGTCGCCCACATCGCGGAAGTACGCCTGCACACCGGGGTCGATCAGCGGGCTGCGCCGCTCCGCGAGGGTGGCGAGCGGGCGGGCGAGCGGGCTCACCGACCGCTTCAGTTCCAGGAGTTCACGCTTGAGCTGATAGATGCGGCCGGGATCCACCTGGCCCGCATCCGGGGAGAAGACCTGCGTCTCGACGGCGTCGACATCGTGCTGCACGGCATCGGCGACGCTCAGATACTCGTCGACCACGAAGTCCGCGATCGCGTGCAGGACCGCCGAGGGGCCCATGGCGAGCTGTTCGGGGTCCGCCTCGAGGTGCTCGCGCACCGGTCCCAGCGAGCCGTGCCGGCCATGGCGGACCGTGATCACGAAGTCCCGGCCGGTGAAGACCATGATCTCGCCGGTGTCCACGACCTCGCTGGTGGCGGTGAGCTCGTCGTGCTCGACGTAGCAGACCGACTTGAACACGGCGAAGAGCGTGTCGTCGTACGGCTCCACCTTGGGGCGCTGATGCGCGTGCACCGCGTCCTCGACGGCCAGCGGATGCAGCCCGAACGGCTCGGCGAGCGCGGCTATCTCCTGCTCGTCCGGCTCATGCAGACCGATCCATACGAAGCCGCCGTCGCCCTCGTCCCGTACGCGCCGCAGCGCCTCCGGTCCCGACAGGCCCGCCCAGGAACCGGACTGCCGCTTGCCGTTCCGGTAGACCACGCAGTTGACCACCGCACTGCCCAACGGGGAGCGCGCCGGGTGGCTGAGGTCCACGGCCTTGTGCTGCACGCGGCGCACGATGCGGCGCAGCCTGCGGATCATGGGCATGCCCTCGGTCCCCTTCGTCTGTCCTCACGGCCCCGGACGGCCGTCGCGGCCCTCCCGGCATCGGGGCAGCCTGCCACGCTCCTGCCCGTACGTCACCAGTCCATGCCACGGCGAACCATGGTTGACCTGCGGCGATTACGGTCCGAAGCGCATCCGGCATGCGGGCCCCCGGCAACCTGCTTACAGTCGACTCCCGGAGAACTCCGGCCCGGCTACGACTGCCGCACAGGCGTACGACGGCGCTGCGGAGCACTCCGGTTCCGGCAGGCTCGGGGAGCCGAAGGAGAAACAAGCGATATGAGCAGCGGCATACCGGACGACCATAAGCACGCCCGGCGCAGGAGGCTGCAGGCCAGTGCGAGAGTGCGCGCCCGGCGCGTGGAACTCGCCCTCGACAGAGCACGGACCCGTGCGGCCCAGGCGATCAGCCCCGACCCGGAGAGCGTCGCCGCGCACCGCCAGGCCGCCGCGACGGCGGAGCGGGCGCTGGCCGAACTCGACGCGGAGGGAAGGGTGTTCACCCGGCGTGACACCGGAGCGAGGGTGGTCCTCAGGGACAAGCTCGCGACGGCGGACGCAGCGCCGGTGCACGGCGCGGGGCGCGGCGAGGAACTAGGCGACGACCGCTACGAGGTCGAGTGCCTCACGCACCAGAGCGATCCGTTGTTCTTCGGCGAGCTCACCGCGGCCACGCGTGCCGCCCGGCACTCCGACACCTGGTGCGAGGCCTGCCGCCAGCTGGCGTCCACCCCGCACACGGTGCGCGCCCGCGCCCGCAAGGTCCTGGCCCCGGCCAAGCCCGAGATCCGCTACACCCCGCCGGAGCCCAGGCTCCGCTTCGACCCTCCGGCTACGTAGAGACGTACACACGCAGGCCCCCGCAGCAGGGCGCATGAGCCACGGTCCCGCCGGCTCATGCGCCCTCGCGCCAGCCCCGCTCCGTACCGCTGGGTGCACCCCGCTCCGCACCGCTGCGCGCACCTAGCTCCGCACCGCCGCGCTCCGTATCGGCGAGGCCGCGGGCGGGCGCACCCCGCTCCGCATCCAACAGCCGGTCGAGCGGTGGCTCCTGTGCCGCCACGGCGCCGATGGTCACCGCGAAGGTGATCGCGGCGCACACCACGATCAGCCAGGAGAGCAGCGTCAGGACCAGACCGAGCGAGCCGTACTCGCCCAGGGCCCGGTTCAGCGCGGCCGGCATGTAGAGCCGCGCCGTCAGCGCCAGGGCGTTGGTGGCGGCCGCCGCGAGCAGCGCGCCGGGAAGCAGCGGAAGCCAGGCCACGCGGCCGGCGAGCAGCAGATGCTGCGTCCACAGCCATACGCAGGTGCTGAGCAGCAGCGTCAGCGGCAGGCCGAGCCACATCCCGGCCCCGAAGCCGTCGCGCACCGGCCCCTGGAGCACCAGGAACACGACGAGTGCGCACAGCCACACCAGCCAGCGCCAGGCCGCGATCCTGGTCGAGGCCTTCGGCAGTCCCCAGGCCCGCTCGCACACCCGGGCCATCGCACGGCTGAAGCTGGTGGCGGAGACCAGGGCGATGACCAGGCCGATGACGCCGGTGGTCTCGCGCAGGCTGCTGTCCGTGCCGCCGAGCACCTGCCGCAGCTCGCCGTCGGCCTGCCCGGTCAGCCCGAACAGGCCCCGCAGGGACTCCCGCAGCTGATCGCGGACGCCGTCGGGGGCGAAGGCGGCGAAGGCGAAGAGCAGCGGGATCGAGGCGAGGAAGGCCTGCGCCGCGAGCCGCGTGGCGGAGTCCAGGAGGTTCCCCGACAGCAGCCGGTGGGTCAGCTCGCCCACGACGGGGAAGCGCGCCTCGGCGTTCGTCCGCAGACGTTCCGCGTGGGTGCGAAGGCGCACGGTGCCGGCGCGCAGGCTTTCCTTCCGCGCCGTCCAGGCCATGCCGCCTCCCGCTGGGTCCTCCCGCTGGTGCCGCCGGCCGGAGCGCCGCGCCGTCGAAGGCCAGTCAAGGCGCCGACGGGCGCGGGGGGCGAGCGCTGCTGACCCATCGGGGTGCCGGCCCGGGGTGCGGGTGCGTGTGGGCGGGTGTGCTCGCGTCCGCGGCAGCGCGCGCCGCCGACCCTGCGACCTGCGTGCGGCGAATCATGTGCCCGTATCAGAACAAACATCGCAAATCGAGAGGCTGTGCCGATGATGCGCACCACCCGGCGTTCCGCAGCGCCCCCTCGCACCGTCAGATCCACCGGACTGCTCGTCTCCGCCCTGGCCGGGCTCGTCCTCGGCATGGCACCCGCGTACGCGGCGCCCGGCGCCCCGGAGCCGGTGCCCTCCGACAGCCGGGCGACGTTCGTCGAGCAGAACCTCACCACCTGCGCCCAGGTCGGCTTCCCCAACGACGTGCAGATCTCCGGGGAGAACAACGAGAACTCCGGCGACGCCTATGTGAAGGCCACCGGGACGGGTTCGAACCCCACGAAGGTCCAGGTCGAGATCACTCCCGCGGGCAAGCTCGCCGGCGTCGTGGTCGACGCCGTGGTGGTCAAGGGCGGCCCGGCGTCCAACGTCTACAAGGCCCCGTACCTCCCGCCGCAGCTCGCGGCCCCGCAGAACTACATCGCGCCCCGTAACTCCGGTGGCAATGTGGCGGACATCAGCCACTACTTCGTCTGCTACCACTTCGAGCAGATGCCGAGGGGCGTCGAGGGCGAACTCCTCGTCCTCAAGCGGGTCGTGTACCCGCAGGGCCGCCCGGTCGAGCCGCTGCCGACCTCGTACACGGTGGTGGTGACCTGCACCGGTCCCGACGGGGGCTCCGCCACGGAGACCCTGACGTTCAGCGGCGGTGGCGGTATCGGCACCACCGCGGACGGCCGGCACATCCTCAGGAACATCCCCTCGGGATCGACCTGCACGGTCGTCGAGCAGGGCACGGACTCCTTCCCGGAAGGCGCCACGGTGACGTACTTCCCGGCCGCCGCACCGGACCCGGGGATCTCGACGGACCGCGTCAACAACGTGATCATCACCAATGACTTCTCCGACGTCGAGGTCGTGAAGACACGCTTCAAGATCACCAAGAATGTGGTGCCGCCCGCCTTCGGCCGGGTGCCCTCGTCGTTCACCGTCGACTACTCCTGCCAGGACGGGGCCGCCGGCGAGGTGGAGCTGAGCGCCGGTGAGACCGTGACCGTCGACGACGTCGCGGTCGGCACGTACTGCAATGTCAGCGAGGCGGCGAGCGAACTGCCGCGCGGCTGGACGGTCTCCTACGCGGTCGGCGGCGTGGCGAGCGCCGAGGACCCGGTGTTCCAGGTGGTGGACGGCAGGACCGTCTCCGTCGTGGTGACCAACCAGGGCACGGGCATGTCGCCCGACGACATCCCCGGCAAGGACAAGGACAAGGACTAGCGCGTGATCCGGGGCGGCGGCGGCTTGCTGCCGAACACGTACACCGCGTCGCCGCCCCGCAGCGTCTTCCACAGCCGTTCCGCGTCCCGGTAGGACAGGTTCACGCAGCCGTGCGAGCCGGGCTCGTAGTAGACGGTCCGGTAGCGGCCGTGGAAGGCCTGCCCGCCGGAGAAGAACTGGGCGTACGGCATGGGCGCGTCATAGAGCGTGGAAGTGAACTCCGCGCGGCGCAGATACACCGCGAACATCCCCGTACGGGTGCGATAGCCGGGCTTGCCCGAGCGGATCGTCGCCGGACCGAACACGACCTTCCTGCCCAGCTGCACCCACATCAGCTGGCGCGACAGATCCACGCAGGCCACCCGGCGCCCGGCCCGCACCGGGCACTTGCCGCCAGGGTTCGGGTACTTCCTCGCGTGCAGCAGCTTCGCGGTGCCCCAGGTGTGCGGGCCCGCGTATCCCATCTGCGGCGCGATCCGGTTCCGCAGCTGGAACTTCTGGATCGCCTTGCAGTCGGCGGGGGACTGCTTGCCGTCGACGGGCCGCAGCTTCAGATGCCGCTCGAGCTCCTTCTGGTACGGGCCCGCGGCGCCGGTGCAGTACGGGAAGAGCCGCGCCTTGCCCTGGTCCCTGGCCGGAACGAGCTCAAGCTCCCGCAGGTCCCGGTACTTGCCGTACTGCGGGAACGGATCGCCGGGGCTCCGCTGCCGGCCCGCGGCCCGGCTCCCGCCGAGCGCGGCCGGTCCCGCGGTGAACCAGGGCGGGATCCACTGGTCAGGGGTGTTCTCCGGGAACGGCAGCGGCGACCGCGAGTGCAGCGACGGCTCCGGATCCGGTTCCGCTCCGGCCGGCGCACCCGCGCCGAGCGCCAGCAGACCTACGCACAGGGCCAGGGCCCGCGACCGTTTCGGCCGTCTCAGCATCGACACGGGGTCCACGGTGCACATGTCATGCGGAAACAGGGCTTAACGCCACACACGTGATGTATCCGAAAACCGGATCAGAGCCGTACGAAGGGGCTGGTCGGGCCCGCACAAGGCAACGGACCAGGCCCGCACAAGACAACCGATCAGGCCCGCGCAAGGCCACCGATCAGGCCCGCGCAAGGCCACCGATCAGGCCCGCACAAGGCCACCGATCAGGGCCACACCAAGCAATACGGCTGATGCCCGGCCTCGTGCAGCCGGTGGCTGAAGTCCTGCCATTCGTGCAGCAGTTGGTAGACATTGAACGCATCCCGGGGACCCCCGCGGTCCGGGACCGTCGACCAGATGAACGCGGCCGCGCCCACGGCCTCCTCGCCGATGCCCCGAAGGGGGTCGACCACGGTCATCGGAAGCTTGACCACCGCATAGTCGGGGTGAAGCACGACCAGTTCCAGCGGCGGGACCTTGTGCAGCGGTATGCCCTCGATGCCGGTGAGGACCATCGCGGCCATCGTCTCCGGCTTGATCTTGGTGAACATGCCGCCCATGCCGAGCTCGTCGCCGCCGAGCTCCTCCGGGCGCATCGTGACCGGGACCCGGGCCGCCGTCGCCCCGTCGGGGGCGCCGAAGTACTTGTAGGTCACCCCCACCCGGCCGCTCCTGATTCCCGTGTGCTCAGCCTGCTCGCCTGCATGGGGGGTGGCCGCCTGTGCGTCGTTCTCGTGTGCCTCGCGCCGGTGCTTCCCCCGACGGGCACGTCGCGGTCCGAGGGCACCCTGGTCACCGGTCCCCTCGCCCAGCCCTCCACCGCGATGCATATCTTTCACCCAGACTGCTTTGTAGCCCGACTCGCTTTGTAGACGGCAGCGCCCCCGCCGCGCAACCCGATCATCGTGACAGTGACCTCCCCCACGGCCCGCCGGTGAAACGTACGAGGGCTCCATTCTCCCGGGGGACGCTCCCGGACCCCCAGCCAGTCCGGGGACTGCTGCCGATCATCGTCCGCCGGATACGGGAATCACCGGTCCGCGGGAACTCCGAAGCCTCTGACACCATGGCTCGTGTGAGCTTTCCCTATGACGCCCCAGTTTCGCAGACGCTTTTCGACCGCGCGGCCCTCGTGACACCCGGCGGCGTGAACTCTCCGGTGCGCGCCTTCCGCGCCGTGGGTGGTACGCCCCGCTTTATGGTGTCCGGTCAGGGTCCGTACCTCACCGATGCCGACGGTCGCGAGTATGTCGACCTCGTGTGCTCGTGGGGACCGATGATCCTCGGCCATGCGCACCCCGAGGTGATCGCCGCCGTACAGGAGGCCGTCGGGCGCGGCACTTCCTTCGGTACGCCCGGTGAGGGCGAGGTCGCGCTCGCCGAGGAGATCGTGGCGCGGATCGCCCCGGTCGAGCAGGTGCGGCTCGTCTCCTCCGGCACGGAGGCCACGATGTCCGCGATCCGCCTGGCCCGCGGATTCACCGGCCGCGCCAAGGTGATCAAGTTCGCCGGCTGCTACCACGGCCATGTGGACGCGCTGCTCGCCGCGGCCGGATCCGGTGTCGCCACCTTCGGACTCCCGGACACCCCCGGTGTCACGGGCGCGCAGGCCGGCGAGACCGTCGTGCTCCCGTACAACGATCTCGAAGCCGTACGGGAGGCCTTCGCCGCGCACCCCGGCGAGATCGCCTGTGTGATCACCGAGGCCTCGCCCGGCAATATGGGCGTCGTGCCGCCGGCCGCCGGCTTCAACCAGGGCCTGAAGGACCTGTGCGCCGCCAACGGTGCGCTGTACATCTCGGACGAGGTCATGACCGGCTTCCGTACGAGCAAGGCGGGCTGGTTCGGCGTCGACGGCGTGGAGCCCGACCTGATGACCTTCGGCAAGGTCATGGGCGGCGGCTTCCCGGCCGCGGCCTTCGGCGGCCGCAAGGACGTCATGGCGCACCTCGCACCGGCCGGCCCGGTCTATCAGGCGGGCACCCTGTCCGGTAACCCGGTCGCGACCGCCGCGGGCCTCGCCCAGCTCCGGCTGCTGGACGACGCCGCGTATGCCAAGGTGAATGCTGTGTCCAGCGAGATCCAGGCGCTGGTGACCGCGGCCCTCACCAAGGAGGGCGTCGCGCACCGGCTGCAGACCGCGTCCAACATGTTCTCGGTGTTCTTCACCGACCAGGACGTGCGCAACTACGAGGACGCCAAGACGCAGGATTCCTTCCGCTTCACCGCGTTCTTCCACTCGCTGCTCGCCGACGGCGTCTACCTGCCGCCGTCCGCGTTCGAGTCCTGGTTCGTGTCCACGGCGCACGACGAGCGGGCCGTCCAGCGCATCGCGGACGCCCTGCCCACCGCCGCCCGCGCCGCCGCGGAGGCCACGGCATGAGCGAACCGAAGCGCGACGACGACCTGACCGTGGTGCACCTGATGCGCCACGGCGAGGTGCACAACCCCGATGGTGTCCTGTACGGGCGCCTCGGCGGCTACCACCTGTCCGAGCTGGGCCGGCAGATGGCCGACCGGGTCGCCGAGCACCTCGCGTCGCGCGACATCACGCATGTCGTCGCCTCGCCGCTCGAGCGCGCGCAGGAGACCGCGACCCCGATCGCCAAGGCGCACGGGCTCGACCTCGCCTCCGACGAGCGCCTCATCGAGGCGGACAACGTCTTCCAGGGCAAGACCTTCGGCGTGGGCGACGGTGCGCTCAAGCGGCCGGAGAACTGGAAGCACCTGGTAAACCCGTTCAGGCCGTCCTGGGGCGAGCCGTATCTCGAGCAGGTCGTGCGCATGATGGGCGCGCTCGACGCGGCCAAGGACGCGGCGCGCGGGCACGAGGCGGTGTGCGTCAGCCACCAGCTGCCGATCTGGATCGTGCGCAGCTTCGTCGAGAAGCGCCGTCTGTGGCACGACCCGCGCAAGCGGCAGTGCACGCTCGCCTCGCTGACCACCTTCACGTACCGCGGCGACAAGATCGTGTCGGTGGGCTACAGCGAGCCCGCGATCGATCTGGTCCCGGCGCATCTGCGGGCGGGTGCCAAGCCGGTGAAGGGCAAGGACAAGGCGTTCGGCGCCTGAGTCTTTTCCGTACGGGAACGAAGGGCTGGTCACCGACAAGGTGACCAGCCCTTCGGCATGCGTGGCCACGGGAACTTCTCGTACGGAGAGCAAATTTTCCGCAATACGCAGGAACCTCTGTGTCCGCTGTGCCCTCTAAGGGGACGTCCACCGTAAACGGGGAGCAACACGGAGGCAGGGGACGTCATGCAGCAAATCAGCCGAAGGGGACTGATCGGTCTCGGAGTCGGGGCCGCCGCGGCCGCCGGCCTCACCGCGTGCAGCGGTCAGGGGAGCGGGCCGCGCAGCGACCCCAACGACCATGCGCCCGCGGGCAATACGCGGTCCCGCTCGCCGGAGGGCAAGCCTCTCGGGGACGGTTCCACCGCGTACACCGGCAAGCAGCCGCACCAGCCCCCGGCGCCGGTACCGCTCGAACTCGGCGGGATACCCCCGCAGTTCGTCATCTTCTCCTGGGACGGCGCGGGCGAAATCGGCAACGGGCTCTTTCCGCGCTTCCTGAAGCTGGCTCGGGAGCACGATGCGAAGATGACGTTCTTCCTCTCCGGCCTCTATCTCCTGCCGGAGTCCAAGAAGCGGCTCTACCGTCCGCCGAACAATCCCGTCGGCGCCTCCGACATCGGCTATCTCAAGGACGAGAACATCAAGCGCACGCTGAAATACGTGCGGCAGGCCTGGCTCGAAGGCCATGAGATCGGCACCCATTTCAACGGGCACTTCTGCGCGGGCTCCGGGTCGGTGGCCAACTGGACCTCCGCGCAGTGGCGGGACGAGATCCGCCAGGCGAAGTCCTTTGTGCAGCAATGGCGTACGAACACGGGCTGGACCGATCTGCCCCCGCTGCCCTTCGACTACGACAAGGAACTGGTCGGCGGCCGCACCCCGTGTCTGCTCGGCCAGGACCGGCTGCTGCCCGTCGCGCGCGAGCTCGGCTGGCGCTACGACGCGTCCTCGCCCGGCGGGCGGCAGCGCTGGCCGGTGAAGAAGCAGGGCGTATGGGATCTGCCGCTGCAGGCGATGCCGTTCCCGGGGCACTCCTTCGAGGTGCTCTCGATGGACTACAACATCCTCGCCAACCAGTCGGTCAACTCCACCCAGGCACCGCCCGCCAACTACCCGCGCTGGCGCAAGCAGGCGACCGAGGCGTATCTCGCGGGATTCAAGCGTGCGTATGAGACAAATCGGGCGCCATTCTTCGTCGGCAATCACTTCGAGCAGTGGAACGGCGGTATCTACATGGATGCCGTCGAGGAAACGCTGAAGCAGATTGCCGACAAAAAGGACGTACGGCTCGTCTCCTTCCGGCAGTTCGTGGACTGGCTCGATGTGCAGAAGCCGGAGGTGCTGCAGAGGCTGCAGGCACTCGACGTCGGCGAGAAGCTCCCGGCCGGGCGCCGCAATGCGGCCTGAGATCTCTGATCAAGCCGCTGATCAAGCCGCTGATCAAGCCGCCTGAACTGGGTGTTCCGCGGCTTTCGGGGGGCGGCCGAAAGCGCTGAAACGGTCATGCGAAACTTTTCACATGAGCCTTGGACGTCCTGCCTCCCGACGTGCCCTTTTCGCTGCGGGGACCGCGCTTGCGGCCCTCGCGTTGAGCGCGTGCGGTGACGGCGGTACGCAGGGTGGCGGCGGGAACACCAACTTCGTGACCGGCAAGAGCGGGATCGCGATCTCGGAGAAGAGCGAGCGGGTCGCGGCGCCGGACATCGAGGGCGAGACCCTCGACGGCAAGAAGCTGAAGCTCTCCGACTACAAGGGCAAGGTCGTCGTCGTCAACACCTGGGGCTCGTGGTGCAGCCCGTGCCGGGCCGAGGCCAAGTACCTCCAGCGGGTCTCCGAGGCGACCAAGTCGAAGGGTGTGCAGTTCCTGGGCATCAACACCCGCGATGCCCAGAAGAGCTCGGCCATCGCCTTCGAGGAGGACCAGGGGATCACCTACCCGAGCCTGTTCGACCCGGCCGGCAAGCAGATCCTCAAGTTCCCCAAGGGCAGCCTCAGCCCGCAGGCGATCCCCACCACGATCGTGATCGACCGTGACGGGAAGATCGCCGCGCGCTATCTGACCGCGCTCAGCGACAAGCGCCTGTACGAGATGATCAACCCCGTGCTCGCGGAGAAGTGACCTCCGTGCACGCCCTCGCCGCGGCCACCGACCCGAACACCACCGTGCTCGGGGGAGCGCTGCTTCTCGCCATCCCGATCGCGCTGCTCGCCGGACTCGTCTCGTTCTTCTCGCCGTGCGTGCTGCCGCTCGTCCCCGGCTATCTCAGTTACGTGACCGGGGTCACCGGCGCCGATCTCGAAGAGGCCAAGCGCGGGCGGATGGCGGGCGGGGCCTCGCTGTTCGTGCTCGGGTTCACCGCCGTGTTCGTGTCGTTCGGCGCGCTCTTCGGCGAGTTCGGCAGGAACCTGCTCGAACACCAGGAGGTCATCTCCAAGGTGCTCGGCGGGCTGACGATCCTGCTCGGCCTGTTCTTCATGGGCGCGATGCCCTTCCTGACCCAGCGCGAGTTCCGCTTCCACAAGAAGCCCGCCACGGGACTCGTGGGCGCCCCCATGCTGGGCGTGCTCTTCGGCATCGGCTGGACCCCGTGCATCGGCCCGACGCTCGCCTCCGTGATGGCGCTCTCCTCGAACGAGGCCAGCGCCGGCCGCGGCGCCCTGCTGACGGTCGCGTACTGCCTGGGTCTGGGCGTGCCCTTCATACTGGCCGCCATCGCCTTCCGCCGGGCACTCGGCGCCTTCGCCTGGGTCAAGCAGCACTATGTGTGGGTGATGCGGATCGGCGGCGCGATGCTGATCATCACCGGCCTGCTGCTCGTCACGGGCGCCTGGGACAGCATCGTCCAGGAGATGCAGGTCTGGACTTCCGGCTTCACCGTGGGGATCTGAGAATGAGCAAGACGGACACCACGCCCGAGACGGCCTCCGACGACCTCGGAGCCGCGGGTTCGCAGCTGTCCACCGCCCCCAAGGAGGAGCTGCCGAATCTGCCCTCGCTCGGGGTGATCGGCTGGGCCCGCTGGTTCTGGCGGCAGCTCACCTCGATGCGGGTCGCGCTGCTGCTCCTCTTCATGCTCTCGCTCGGCGCGATCCCCGGCTCGCTGGTCCCGCAGAACAGCGTGGACGAGCTGAAGGTCGAGCAGTTCAAGCTGGCGCACGAGACGCTCACGCCGATCTACGAGAAGCTGCAGCTCTTCGACGTCTACAGCTCGGTGTGGTTCTCGGCGATCTACATCCTGCTCTTCGTCTCCCTCATCGGCTGCATCGTTCCGCGCACCTGGCAGTTCGTCGGCCAGCTCAAGGGACGTCCGCCGGGCGCCCCGAAGCGGCTGACCCGCCTTCCCGCGTACACGACCTGGCGTACGGAGGCTGCTCCTGAGGACGTACGGGAAGAGGCGCTCAAGCTGCTCAAGGGCCGGCGCTTCCGCTCGCACATCGAGGGCGACGCGGTCACCGCCGAGAAGGGCTACACGCGCGAGGCCGGCAATCTGCTCTTCCACATCTCGCTGATCGTGATGCTGGTGGCGTTCGCGGTCGGTGTGCTGTTCAAGTCCGAGGGCGGCAAGCTCGTGGTCGAGGGCGACGGCGGCTTCGCCAACGTCCTGCCGCAGTACGACGACTTCCGGTCGGGCGCCCTCTTCGACAACGACAGCCTGGAGCGCTTCAGCTTCCAGCTCGACGAGTTCGAGGACGACTACGAGCGCAAGGGCCCGGCGACGGGCACCGCCCGTACCTTCAAGGCGCACGTCCAGTACACCGAGGGGGTCGACGGCCCCCTGAAGAAGAAGGCGATCGAGGTCAACTCGCCGCTCGAGGTCGGCGACTCCACGGTCTATCTGATCGCCCACGGCTACGCGCCCGTCGTCACCGTCAAGGACCCGAGCGGCAAGGTCGTCTTCAGCGGCGCCGTGCCGCTGCTGCCGATCGACGCCAACATCACGTCCACCGGCGCCATCAAGATCCCCGATGGCTACCGCAACAAGGACGGCAAGAAGGAGCAGCTCGGCTTCAACGCCTTCTTCGTGCCGACGTTCGCGGGCCACGGCAAGGGCGACATGCTCTCCCAGTTCCCGGCCCCCGACTTCCCCGTCCTGGCCCTGTCCGCGTACCACGGCTCGCTCGGCATCGACTCCGGTCTGCCGCAGAACGTGTACCAGCTGGACACGACCAAGATGAAGGAGTTCAAGGACAAGAACGGCGAACTCCTCAAGCAGCGGCTGCTGCCCGGGGAGACCATGAAGCTGCCCGACGGCCAGGGCTCCATCACGTACGAGAAGGAGCTCAAGGAATGGGCCTCCTTCCAGATCAAGCAGCAGCCGGGCAACGGCTGGGCGCTCGGCGGCGCCATCGCCGCGATCTTCGGCCTCGCCGGCTCGCTCTTCATCCAGCGCCGCCGCGTCTGGGTCCGTGCGGTCCGCGGTGAGGACGGCGTGACCGTCGTCGAGATGGCGGGCCTGGGCCGCAGCGAGTCCGCGAAGGTGCCCGAGGAGCTGGGCGACCTGGCCGCCGTGCTGCACTCCAAGGCGCCCTCCGCGCCCGCCGAAGACTCCGAAACTTCCCCCGAATCCGAAGCTGTTCCTGCCGAAGGGGCTGAGAAGTGACTCTCGCCGCAGCCACCAACGAGAACATGGCGCAGATCAGCAATGTGCTGATCTATTCGTCGATGGCCGTCTACACGCTGGCCTTCCTCGCCCATATCGCCGAGTGGGTCTTCGGCAGCCGCAGCAAGGTCGGCCGTACGGCCGCGGCCCTCACCTCGTCCGGCCCGGCTTCGGCCGAGGCGCCGAAGGTGCAGGTCACCAAGGGCGGCAGCACGGCGGTCCTCGACCGCCCCAAGGTCGTGACGCGCTCGGCCGCCGGCACCCGCGACGTGCCCGACGGCCCCGGCGCGCACGGCGGTACGGAGCAGGGCGACATGTACGGCCGCATCGCGGTCTCGCTCACCGTGCTCGCCGCCCTGATCCACGTCAGCGGTGTGGTCGCCCGCGCCCTGTCCGTGATGCGGGCGCCGTGGGGCAACATGTACGAGTTCTCGATCACCTTCTCCGCGGTGGCCGTCACCACGTATCTGGTGCTCATGGCCCTCGGCAAGAACGTCCGCTGGATGGGCCTGATCCTCGTCACGACCGTCCTGCTCGACCTGGGCATCGCGACCAAGTGGCTCTACACCGAGAGCGACCAGCTCGTCCCGGCCCTCGACTCGTACTGGCTGTGGATCCACGTCTCCACCGCCATCTTCTGCGGCGCGGTCTTCTACCTGGGCGCGGTCGGCACGGCGCTCTACCTCTTCCGCGACTCCTACGAGAACAAGCTGGCGTCCGGCGGCAAGCCGGGCAGCTTCGCGAGCTCGGTCCTGGAGCGGCTGCCGTCGGCGGCCTCGCTCGACAAGTTCTCGTACCGCATCAACGCCGCGGTCTTCCCGCTGTGGACGTTCACGATCATCGCGGGCGCGATCTGGGCCGGCGACGCCTGGGGCCGCTACTGGGGCTGGGACCCCAAGGAGGTCTTCTCCTTCGTGACCTGGATGGCGTACGCCGCCTACCTGCACGCGCGCGCGACCGCGGGCTGGAAGGGCCGCAAGGCCGCCTACCTGGCGCTCTTCGCGTTCGCCTGCTTCCTGTGGAACTACTACGGCGTCAACATGGTCATCTCCGGCAAGCACTCGTACGCCGGGGTCTGAGCCCCCTTTCATCGGCTGTTTCGGCGAAGGCCGGTTTCCGCGGAGGACCGCGGGAACCGGCCTTCGCCGTACGGACAGGGGGAGGGGTGTGGACACGAATTTGCGCGCTGGGGTCAGAGCGGGGGACGAGGCCGCCTTCGGGCGGCTCTTCGATGCGTACTCCCGGTCCGTCTACAACCACGGCTACCGGCTCACGGGGGACTGGACGGCGGCGGACGACATCGTCTCGCTGACCTTCCTGGAGGCCTGGCGGCTGCGGGATCGGCTCGACGAGGACGGCGGTTCGCTGCGGCCCTGGCTGCTCGGCATCGCGACCAACGTCGCCCGCAACACACGGCGGGCCGCCCGCCGGCACGCGGCCGCCGTGGAGCGGCTGCCACCGCCCGAGCCGGTGGTCGACTTCGCGGACGAGATCGCGGGCCGGCTCGACGACTCGGCGTATCTCGCGGGCGTCCGGGCCGCGGTGGCACGGCTGCGGCGGGCCGAGCGCGAGGTGCTCGCGCTGTGCGTCTGGGGCGAGCTCGACTACGCGGCCGCGGCCGAGGCCCTCGGGATACCCGTCGGCACCGTACGGTCGCGGCTTTCGCGGGCCCGAACGAAACTCGCGAAAGCCTTGGAACATACGGAACCCGCGCAAAGGCGCGGACAGGTAAGAGGAGGCCGCATCTCCGCGGTCGAGGCCATCCAGGAGGGGAACCGATGAACGACTTCCCGTCCCTCCCCGAGAGGGACCTTCCCGGGCGGGGCTTTCCCGAGCGGGACCTTCCGGCGGGCCGCCGAGCACTCCTCAAGGAGCACCTGTTGAACGAGATCCGGCAGGAAGCGACCCGTTCCGCACAGCCCCGTCCGGCCCGCAGGAAGTGGCTGCGCCCCGCCTTCGCCGGGCCCGCGCTGGCCGGCACCCTGGCCCTCGCGGTCGTCGGCGGCGTCGCGCTGATGGGCGGCGACGGGGGCGGCACCGGAGCGCCGGGCGGCCAAGCCGTACCGCAGGGTGCCCCGCAGAGCGCGGCCCAGCTGCTCGACCGGGTGGCGACGGTGGCGTCCAAGGAGGATCTGGGCGAGCTCCGCGACGACCAGTACGCGTACATCAAGACGAAGGCCGCCTGGGGCGAGAGCGAGATGTGTTCGCCGCTCAAGCTGGGTCCTGTCAGGGAGCGCGAGGCGTGGGTGCCGGTGTCCGCCGACCGCGCCGGGGTCTTCCGTACGGATGCGGGCAAGCCGGTCGAGTCCATGGAGCGGCCCACGCCGGGCATCCCGTCGAACACGTACTACCGCCATCTGGAGACCCTGCCGACCGACCCCGACAAGATGCTCGACTGGCTGCACAAGGCGAGCGAGGGCGGCAAGAGCGAGGACCAGAACACCTTCACCCTCGTCGGTGACCTCGTGCGTGAGTCCCTCGTCCCGCCGAAGGTGGCGGCGGCGCTCTACCGGGCGGCCGCGAAGATCCCCGGCGTGGAGCTGGTGCCGAACGCCACGGACGCGATCGGCCGCAAGGGGATCGCCGTCGGCCGGATCGACGAGCAGTCGGGCCACCGCCAGGAGCTGATCTTCGACAAGACGTCGTACACCTACCTCGGTGAGCGTGGTGTGCTGACGAAGGACGGCGACGGCGGCAGCGTCACCGAGGCCGACGGCACGGAGAAGCAGTGCCCCGGCACGCCCGCGGGCACGGTGACCGCCAACACCGCCGTCCTGGAGCGCAAGGTCGTGGACTCGGCGCCGAAGGCGCAGCCAGGGGTGAAGGAGAAGGACCACCCCGCGGACAAGGAGGCCGCGGAGAAGGAGGCCGCGCCCGGGGAGAAGGACGCCGGGGCTGCCGGGGACAAGTCGGCCGCTCAGGAGTCCGCGAAGGACTGAGCCCGGCAGGACTGGGCCCGGGCAGGACTGGGCCCGCGCAGGACTGAGCCGGGGGCGTGCGGAACTCCTGATTCGGCGGAAGGCTGGTGTCATGACCGAGAACACCGGAGCAATCGAACATGGCACCAGCACCACCGAGGGAAGCACGCAGACCCTGCACTTCCTGCTGCACCTTCCGCACACCGTGGAGCGGGTGTGGACCGCCCTGGTCAGGCCCGAGGAGCTCGCGGGCTGGCTGGCCGCCGCCGATGTCCTCGAACCGCGGCTCGGCGGGGCGGTCACCCTGCGCTGGCTGAACAACGAGGAGGCCTCTCAAGGGGGCGTGCACTCCGGGCACATCACGGCCTGGGACGTGGAGCGGATCGTCGAGTACACCATCGATCTGCACGGCCGCTGCCGCTTCCACCTGGAGCACGCGGGCCCGGATGCCCCGGCCACGACGGTCCGCTTCACGAACGAGTTCGAGGGCGACGACGCCTTCCGCCTGGACTGCCTGGCGGGCTGGCACAACCACATCGAGTTCCTGGAAGCGGCCCTGGCGGGGCACCCCAAGGACTGGTCGACGTGGAGCCTGGAGCGGTGGCGCGAGCTCAGGGACGGATACGCCCAGGCGGCCCGGCCCGCGCGCTGATCGCCCGCGGAGGGGCGGGGGCCTCACTCCCCGATGTCCTCGTGCCACAGCTCCGGCCGCTCGGCGATGAACTCCCGCATCAGCGTCACGCACTCCGGATCGTCCAGGAGCACGATCTCGACGCCGAGTCCGGCCAGCCACTCGTGGCCGCCCCGGAACGTCTCCGCCTCGCCGATGACGACCCGCGAGATCCCGAACTGCCGCACCAGACCGCTGCAGTACCAGCACGGCGACAGCGTGGTCACCATCGTCGTACCGCGGTACGAGCGCTGCCGGCCCGCGGCACGGAAGGCCGCCGTCTCCGCGTGGGCGGAAGGATCGCCGTCCTGGACACGGCGGTTGTGGCCCCGGCCCAGCAGCGTGCCGTCCGCCGCATAGAGGGCGGCACCGATGGGGACACCGCCTTCGGCCAGCCCGGCGCGGGCCTCGGCGAGGGCGGTCGCGAGCCACTGGCGCGCCGTGGCCGGCGACAGGTCAGCCGACACTGATCGCGTCCAGCTGCGCGCGCAGATACGTGTGGGAGTCGACCGGCTCGTACGCGACCCGGCCCTTGGGCGCGGGCAGGGACTCGACGCGGGTGCCCGGATCGCATTCGTAGAAGTAGACGAGGGAGAGCAGCTCCTCGGCCGGGGCGTCGAGCGGGGGCGGCAGCACGCGATGGCGGCCCGAGCGCCAGCGGTCGCCGGTCCAACGGGCCATCAGATCACCGATGTTGACGGTCAGCGCGGCCGGGTCGTACGGCGCGTCCTCCCAGCCGCCCTCGTCGGTGAAGATCTGCAGTCCGCCCTTGCCGTCCTGGCGGTCGAGCACCGTGACCGTGCCGAAATCGGTGTGCGGGCCGATGCGGAACTGGCCCTCCTCGGGGGCGCCGACGGTGTCCGTGCCCGGGTACCAGTTGATGTTGAAGCCCCAGGTGGGATGCCCGGTGTGCCGCGTGAAGAAGTCCTCCGGCTCGCCCAGGGCCGCGCCGAGCAGCCCGAGCAGCCGGTCGGACAGCGTCCGCATCTGTCCGAGATACGTCTCCACCAGGGCCTTGAGCTCGGGGACCTCGGCCGGCCAGGTGTTGGGCTTGAACCACTCCGCGTCCACGCGCGCGTCCCCGGTCGGCTCGTGGGCCGCGAAGGACAGGGACTCCTTGAGGTCGGGTGGTGTCTCGGTGCCCTCGGCATAGCCGTTGGCCTCGGCGCCGGGGCCCAGCCAGCCGCGTTCGCCGACCTTCACCGCGTACGGCTGCTTCATGGCGGGCGGCAGCCGGAAGAACTCCCGGGCCGCCGCGCGGATGTCCGCCCGCAGCGCCGGATCGACACCGTGGCCGGTGACGAGCAGGAACCCAGCGCTGCGCAGCGCCTCGTCGGCGGCGCGCACCAGCGCGTCACGCCGCTCGCGGGGCCCGTCCGGCCAGGGCGTCAGATCGAGGGTGGGGACTCGGGGGCGGCCGGCGTCGGAGGTCATGGCCTCAGACTGCCCGCCGCCGTCCCCGTCCTCACTTCTCGTCCTCGGGCCCGCCGCAGATCGGGCCTACTTCTTGTCCTCGGGCCCGTCCTCGCCGCCGCTCTCGCGGTTCTTGAGCTCCTCCTCGCGGCGGCGCAGATCCGCCTCCCAGTCCTTGAGGAGGGACTCGTCCTTCTTGTTCTCGTCCTTGATGGACTTCAGGAACTCGGGATTGTCGTCCGGCGCCACCCACGTGGTGCGGTGGTTGCGGTGCCATTCCGAGGGCGTACGGCCGCCCTGCGGCGGTGTGCGGTCCTTGCCGGCGGCGAGCCAGACGATCGGCCCGACCACCCAGAACAGCAGGATGATGAAGACCCAGGCGATCTTCGGCAGATGCTTGGCCTCGTCCTCGGGGGTGTTCAGACAGTCGATGAACGCGAAGATCGTCAGCGCGAGCGGGATCAGGATCATCAGGATCCGGAGCATGGTGTGCGTTCCCCCAGGAGGTATCGGCGAGGGCGGACCGGAGCCCCCGGTGACGGGGCCAGGGTAGCGGGTGCCGGATACTGGGACGTATGGCTTATGACGATCTTCGCTCCCTGCTCCGTGCCCTGGAGCGCGAGGGCGACCTGAAGCGCATCAAGGCCGAAGTCGACCCGTATCTGGAGGTCGGTGAGATCGTCGACCGGGTCAACAAGGCGGGCGGCCCCGCGCTCCTCTTCGAGAACGTGCGCGGCTCGTCGATGCCGCTCGCGATGAACGTGTACGGCACGGACCGCCGCCTCCTCAAGGCGCTGGGTCTCAAGTCGTACGGGGAGATCAGCGAGAAGATCGGCGGTCTGCTCAAGCCCGAGCTGCCGCAGGGCTTCGTCGGGATCCGCGAGGCCTTCGGCAAGCTCGGCGCGATGACCCACGTACCGCCGAAGAAGGTGAAGGACGCTCCGGTCCAGGAGGTCGTCCTGACCGGCGACGACGTGGATCTGGAGCAGTTGCCTGCGCTCTTCACGTGGCCGGAGGACGGCGGCTCCTTCTTCAACCTGGGGCTCACGCACACCAAGCACCCGGAGACGGGCGTACGGAACCTCGGGCTCTACCGCCTGCAGCGCCACGACAAGCGCACCATCGGCATGCACTGGCAGATCCACAAGGACAGCCGCAACCACTACCAGGTGGCGGCCAAGCGCGGCGAGAAGCTGCCGGTCGCGATCGCCTTCGGTTGCCCGCCGGCCGTCACCTACGCGTCGACCGCGCCGCTGCCCGGGGACATGGACGAGTACCTGCTCGCCGGGTTCATCCAGGGCAAGCGCGTCGAGATGGTCGACTGCAAGACGGTGCCGCTGCAGGTCCCGGCCAACGCCGAGGTCGTCATCGAGGGCTGGCTGGAGCCGGGCGAGATGCTGCCGGAGGGTCCCTTCGGCGACCACACCGGCTTCTACACGCCGCAGGAGCCGTTCCCCGCGCTGAAGATCGACTGTGTGACGATGCGGAAGCGTCCGCTCCTTCAGTCCATCGTGGTCGGCCGCCCGCCGACGGAGGACGGTCCGCTCGGCCGGGCCACGGAGAGGTTCTTCCTCCCCCTCCTCAAGATCATCGTGCCGGACATCGTTGACTACCACCTGCCCGAGTCGGGCGGCTTCCACAACTGCGCGATCGTCTCGATCGACAAGAAGTACCCGAAGCACGCGCAGAAGGTGATGTCCGCGATCTGGGGCGCGCACATGATGTCCCTGACCAAGCTGATCATCGTGGTCGACGCCGACTGCGACGTGCACGATCTGCACGAGGTCTCCTGGCGCGCGCTCGGCAACACCGACTACTCCCGCGACCTCACGGTCGTCGAGGGCCCCGTCGACCACCTCGACCACGCCTCGTACCAGCAGTTCTGGGGCGGCAAGGCGGGCATCGACGCCACCAAGAAGCTGCCCGAGGAGGGCTACACGCGCGACGGCGGCTGGCCGAACATGGTCGAGTCCGATCCCACGACGGCCGCGATGGTGGACCGGCGCTGGAAGGAGTACGGCCTGTGAGCTTCGTGGTGACGGGCGGACCGGCCCTCTTCCTGGGCGAGGACGACTACGTGGCCCTGGTGCGGCCTGAGATCGACCCGGCCGATCCGGAGGTGCGGCAGGCCGCCGCGCAGGCGGGCGTCACACCGGAGGAGCTCGCGGCCACCTCGGGGACCTGGACCGTGCTGTGGGAGCGGGACGGGGAGGGCGACGGCTTCGAACTGCCCGGCGTACGGGACGCGGAACCCACCGCCTTCGCCGAGCAGCTGCGGGCCGAACTGGCGGCGGGGAGCGAGAAGTTCGCCGTCGACGGCGGCGCCGCACTGCAGCTCGAAGGTACGTCCGACGGCAATGGCTCCTGGTCCCTCACCGCCCGCATCACCCCGCCCGGCGACGAGGCGGTCCCGCTCACCGTCGAGACCGGACCGCTGCCCGCCGACGGGCTCCTCGCCGACCTCGACGCCTTCCTGGAGGCCCTCGCATGATGACGACCGCCGACGAGGTCGTGGGCCCACCGCCCTCCGGCAGCAAGGTGAAGGCGTTCCTGCGGCTCGTCATGATCGAGCACTCGGTCTTCGCGCTGCCGTTCGCGTACATCGCCTCGCTGACCGCGATGTTCCAGCTCGACAAGAACATCCACTGGGGCCGGCTGCTCCTGGTCACCATCTGCATGGTGGGCCTGCGGACCTTCGCGATGGCCGCGAACCGGATCATCGACCGGGAGATCGACGCCCGTAACCCGCGTACGGCCGGACGCGAGCTCGTCACCGGTGCGGTGTCGGTGAAGTCCGCGTGGACCGGCGCGATCGTCGCGGTCGTGGTCTTCCTCGGCTCGGCGGCGCTGCTCAACCCGCTCTGCCTGGCGCTCGCGCCGCTCGCCGTCGTGCCGATGGTGGTCTATCCGTACGGCAAGCGGTTCACGAACTTCCCGCACGCGATCCTCGGCCTCGCGCAGGCCATCGGCCCGATCGGTGCCTGGCTCGCGATCACCGGCGAGTGGTCCTGGGACGCGGTCATCCTCGGGCTCGCGGTCGGCATCTGGATCGGCGGCTTCGACCTGATCTTCGCCTGCCAGGACGTGGCGGCCGACCGCGCCGAGGGCGTGAAGTCGGTGCCGGCCCGCTTCGGGATCGCGGCCGCGCTGTACGGGGCGCGGGGTGCGCATGTCGTCACGACGGGGCTGCTCGTCTGGTACGCCTACGCCACCGACGCCGGGTTCTTCTTCTGGCTGGGCCTGATGATCGTGGCGGCGGCCTTCGCGTACGAGCACTCGATCGTCACACCGAAGGACCTGTCCCGCCTGAACCGCGCGTTCTTCACGGTGAACGGCTTCATCGGGATCGCGCTGTTCGTGTGCGCGCTGCTGGATCTGCTGGTGCGGGGGCTGACGGTCTAGCCCTTCGATTCATCCACGGACGACACCGTCATACGCCGGGCGAGCTCGGCGAGGCGGTGTCGTTGTGCTTTGGCGGCCTGGCCGATGACCAGCGGGCGCAGCGGCCTCGGGTACGTGACGCGGACGGTCTCCGTGATCTGCGTGCCCGCGTCCATCGGCGTCAGCACGACCGTGGCCGTGAGCCGGACTCCGCCCGGGCTGTGCACCTCGCTCACGATGCGCCGTCCCGGCTCGGGGAACGTCATGGTCACGCGGATGGGGTTGTCCCAGCGCAGCGGGCCGAGGATGCGGAAACGCTCCACCGCCACGTACCGGATCCCGTCGCCGCCGCGCACGATGTCGCGTACGGCGACGAGGAGCGGCGAGAGGCCCAGGTAGCTCTCCGGCTCCGCGAGATGCGCGAAGATCCGTTCCGGCGGAGCGGGCACGGTGACGTCGCGGGTGAACTCCTCTGTGGACACCGCGCCATCATGCCCCGGCGGTCACTCCGGGAACAGATCCCTCAGCGGATCCCCGCAGCCCCGCGAGCAGCCTGAGCCCCTGCTCGGACAGGGAGCCCGGCTCGGCGGTGTAGACGTACAGCGCCTGGTCGGGGTCGTCGGGCAGGGTCAACGACTCGTATTCCAGGGCGAGTTCGCCGACCAGTGGATGGCGGTAGAGCTTCGTGCCGTGCGTGTACTCCAGGACGTCGTGCGCGGCCCACCACTGCCGGAAGTCCTCGTCCCGTACGGAGAGTTCGCCGACCAGTTCGCTCAGGCGGGAGTCCTCGGGATGCCGGCCCGCGTACAGCCGCAGCGCCGCCACCGTGCCCTGGGCAGCCCGTTCCCAGTCGGCGAGCAGCTCGCGCGCCTCGGGCGCGAGGAACACGAAGCGGGCCAGATTGCGCTCGCGGTACGGCAGCGCGTCGAAGTCCGTGTAGAGGGCGCGGGCCATGGGGTTGGCCGCGAGCACGTCCATGCGGTGGCCGAGGATCATCGCGGGCGTGGTGTCGAGGGTCGCGAGGAGGCGGTACAGCCCGGGCCGCACCCGCTGTGGCGGCGCGGGGCGGCGGCGAGCGCCGGTGCGGGCGGGCCGGGCCAGACGGAACAGATGGGCGCGCTCGGTGGCGTCCAGGTGCAGGGCGCGGGCCACGCCTTCGAGGACCTCGGCGGACGGGTTGCGGACCGTGCCGCGCTCCAGGCGTACGTAGTAGTCCGCGCTCACGCCGGCGAGCAGCGCCGCCTCCTCGCGCCGCAGCCCCGGCACCCGTCGCCGTCCCGCGTGCAGCGGAAGGCCGGCCTGCTCGGGGGTGACGCGGGCGCGGCGGCTGCGCAGGAACTCCCTGAGCTCGTCACCCCTCGCACCACTGGTCATGCCTTCCACGCTAGCCCGGGCGCGGGCGGTCCGCCGAGGTCAGAGGGGGTCTGCCGGACCCCCTCTCGGGCGGGCCCCTCTGCAGGTCTGCGCGGGCGGCCGACCGGTGGTGCCATGGAGAGACCGACCCGCCCGACCTCCGAAAGGCGCACTTCCATGGCCAAGCCCCTCATCGTCATCACCGGCGCGAGCTCCGGCATCGGCGCCGCCACCGCCCGGCTGCTCTCCGCGCAGGGCCACCCGCTGCTGCTGCTCGCCCGGCGCGTGGACCGCCTCGAAGCGCTGGGTCTGCCGGACGCCCTGTGCCGCAAGGTGGACATCACCGACCGTGCCGCCGTCGCGGCCGCTGTGGAGGAGGCCGAAGCGCGGTACGGGCCGGTGGACGCGCTGGTCAACAACGCGGGCGTGATGCTGCTCGGCCGGATCGCCGACCAGGACCCCGACGAGTGGGACCGCATGTTCGACGTGAACGTGAAGGGGCTGCTCGGCGGGGTGCGCGCGGTGCTGCCCGGCATGATCGGGCGCGAGCGCGGCACCATCGTGAACATCGGCTCGGTCGCCGGCCGCAAGACCTTCCCGAACCACACCGCGTACGTGGGCACGAAGTTCGCCGTGCACGCGATGTCGGAGAACCTGCGCGAGGAAGTGGCGCCGCACGGGGTCCGCGTGACCGTCATCGGCCCTGGCGCCGTGGAGACCGAACTGCTCTCGCACACCACGGACGACGGCATCAAGGCCGGATACGAGGAGTGGAAGAAGGAGAACGCCGCGCTCGCGCCGGAGGTTGTGGCCCAGGCCGTCCTCTACGCGTACGGGCAGCCGCAAGAGGTGTGCATCCGCGAGATCGTGCTCGCGGGGACGCGGCAACAGGCCTGAAGGAACGCGGCGGCAGGTCTGAAGTAGCGCGGCGACCGGCCTACAGAGACGCGGCAACAGCCCTGAAATGGGGTGAGAACGCCCGCAGTTGGCGACCCCGCGCGGACCCGGGGCGGCCAACTGTCAGTGTCTGCCGTAATCTTCAGCGGATCATCGGCACGTTCACCGTGCGCCGGCCGCTTCGCCGTGCGCCGCGACGAGGGGGAAGTCCGTGCAGCTCAAGCTCCTGCCGCGTTCGTCGGCGGGCTGGACCATGTCCATATTCGGCCTGCTCGCCGCCGTGATGGGCATCGTGGGCCTGATCGCGCCCGACGTCCTGATCAAGACGATGGGCTTCGCGGCCGCGCCCGACGGTGGGCGCGGCGAGGGTGACCACACGGTGGTCTTCCTCACGGCCTCGTCCATGGCGGCGCTCAACATGGGCGTCTACTACGTGCTCGCCGCCGCGAGCGACTGGACGGCCTTCTTCCGCTGGACCGTGCCGTTCCGTCTCCTCACCTGCACCGTGTTCACCCTGGCCGTGCTCGGCGACCGCGCTCCCGCGGGGTTCATCGGGGTCGGCCTGTGGGAGGGCGCAGGCGCCGTGGCCACGTTCCTCGCGCTGCGTGCCGACAGGCGCCGTGCCGCGCGGACGCCCGCATCCGCGGCTGTCTGATCCCGCCACATCTTCATCTAAGCTTCACTGCGGCTCCGGGGGTTGTCTCGTGGCTCGTGACTTGGCTCGTACGAAGAGACGACCCCGCAGGGAGAAGTGAGGTATGCCGGTGATCTGCGTCGGAGGCATGATCGGCATCGGCAAGACGAGTGTCGCCGAGCTGATCTCCAAGGAACTCGGCAGCGAGGTCTTCTACGAGAGCGTGGACGACAACCCGATCCTGCCGCTGTTCTACACGGCGTCCCCCGAGGAGATACAGGCCAAGCGCTACCCGTTCCTCCTCCAGCTGTACTTCCTGCAGACCCGGTTCGCCTCCATCAAGGAGGCGTACAAGAAGGGCGACAACGTCCTCGACCGCTCCATCTACGAGGACTGGTACTTCGCCAAGGTCAACCACGACCTGGGCCGCATCAGCACCCTGGAGATGCAGGTCTACGAGGGTCTGCTGAACGAGATGATGCGGGAGATCGACGGCCTGCCGTACCGCAAGGCGCCCGATCTCATGGTCTACCTCAAGGCCTCCTTCGAGACGGTCCTGCACCGGATCGGCCTGCGCGGCCGTGACTTCGAGCAGGACGAGAGCCTCGTCGCGTACTACCGCACGCTCTGGTCGGGCTATGACGACTGGGTGAACGAGCACTACTCGGCCAGCGAGGTCCTCGTCATCGACATGAACTGCACGGACGTGGTGAACAACCCCGAGGACGCGGCGCGGGTCGTCCAGCAGGTCAAGGACGCGCTCGCGGCGGCCCGTACTGCTGTCTAGGCAACGCTCCGGCGGAACGTGAACGCCGCGAGCACCCCGCCGATCAGGCCGAACAGGTGGCCCTGCCACGAGATCCCTTCGGCCGTCGGCAGGACGCCCCACAGGATCGAGCCGTACACCGCGCCGACCAGCAGGCCGATGACCACGTCGCCGATCCGCCGGTCCACGAAGCCGCGCACCAGCAGATAGCCGAAGAGCCCGAACACCACGCCCGACGCACCGGCCGTCACCGAATACGCGGGGGCGGTGAACCACACGCCCACGCCGCTCACCACGACGATCGTGGCGACCACCGCGGCGAAGCGCCGTATCCCCGACAGCGCGGCGAGGAAGCCGAGCACGAGCAGCGGCATGCTGTTGGCGATCAGGTGGTCCCAGCCGTAGTGCAGGAAGGACGCCGGGATCACATCGCGCAGCTCGGTGAACTCGCGCGGGGATATGCCGTACGTGTCCAGGGTGTGCCCGCTCGCCACGTCGACCGCTTCGAGCAGCCACAGCAGCGCGAGCCACCCGGCCATGACCAGACCGGCCGCCTTCGCGCGGTCGCGGCGGCGCTCGGCGGGCGCGGGCTGCGGGAGCGGTGACGTGTATCCGTACGACATGAGCGGACCCCCAGGCTGTCGGGCCTGCCACGGAGCAGTGGCCCTCACTGCGTTCAACGCATGGGAGGCGCGGCTCGGTTCCGGGCCTGCGGATAGGCTCGGGGTATGAAAGACGCCGAGCGCATCCCCTGGGTCGTAGGGGTCTCCGGAGCCTCCGGGACGCCGTACGCGGCAGCCGTCCTGCGCGGGCTCCTCGCCGCGGGCGAGAGTGTGGACCTGGTGGTCAGCAGGGCCTCGCGGCTCACGCTGCTCGACGAGACCGGGATCTCCTACCGGGACGCGCACTGGCGCGAGGACCTGGGGGAGTGGCTGGCCCGGGGAGCGGACGGCAAGCCCGGCACGTTCACGGGCCTCGATCTCGGCGACGTACGGCACTGGGCCGCGGGCGATCTCGCGGCCGGGCCGAGCTCCGGTTCGTACAGGACGAAGGGCATGTTGATCGTGCCCGCCTCGACGGCCTGTGTGGCCGGAGTGGCACTGGGACTTTCGAAGGACCTGCTCCAGCGGACGGCGAGCGTGACGCTCAAGGAGAGCCGCAAGCTGGTGGTCGCGGTGCGCGAGACGCCGCTGAACGGGCAGACGCTCAGGCACCTGGTGAGCCTGGACGAGGCGGGAGCCGTGGTGCTCCCGGCCTCGCCGGCGTTCTACGCGGGGGCGACGCACATCCAGGATCTGGTGGACTTCGTCGCGGGGCGGGTGCTCGACGCGGCGGGTGTGCCGCACGGTCTGTACCGCCGCTGGGAGGGCGAACTCGGCGGTGGGTCCCGCCCATCGGGCGGGGGACCGCGTGAAGGCCCTGGCGCGGGTTAGCGCTTCTTGGCGCGCGCCGGGCGGGACAGCTTGTCCGCGCGGGCGGCGGCGATCGGGGACTTGTGGGCACGCGAGCGGTCGGCCAGCTCCTGCAGCGAGCGCATGTGGGCGTAGGCCATCTCGAGCGTGTACACGGTGAGGACACTCCTGTAGATCGTCGTTGATCTTCTGCAGACCTCGGAAAACGCGAGAAACGCGAAAAGTTCTGCAAGAATCGCAGGGAAACCGCCCTGCGTGCCTTAGATTTTACACCTAAACTCGCAGGATCGCTAATTAATGGAAGGTGCCGGCGCATGGACGCGGTGGACAGGCAGCTCATCCAGGCCCTGAGGGAGAACGGCCGGGCTTCGTATGCCGAACTGGGCCGCCTCGTAGGCCTGTCGGGACCCAGCGTCACCGACCGCATCAACCGGCTCGAGAGCGCGGGCGTCATCACCGGCTACCGCGCCACGGTCGACTCCGCCTCGCTCGGACTCGGCGTGACCGCCCTCATCGGCATCTCGCTCTCCGACGCCGCCGACCACGAGGACGTGGCGCGCCGGCTCAAGGACCTGCACGAGATCGAGGACTGCTGGTTCATCGCGGGCGACGACTCGTACATGCTCAAGGTGCGCGCGAGCGACGTGGACGGCCTGGAGAAGACGATCCGCCGGCTCAGCGGCACCAAGGGCGTCTCGCGTACGCGGACGACGATCGTGCTCTCCACGAAGTGGGAGAACCGGGTCGGGGACCTGCCGGAGCAGCTCTGACCCTCGCGGTTGGGCAGGGGGCGGCCGCCGGAAGGGCCGGTGGCGGGGCGTACCGTGGGTGGTCCGCACAAGTAGTCAGTATTGGGAGGCGGCCAGGTGGACGCGGGACTCAAGCGTGAGCTCGAAGAGAAGGTCCGCTCCGGGGAGCGGCTGACCCGTGAGGACGGCATCGCGCTCTACGAGAGCGACGATCTGGCCTGGCTCGGCGGGCTCGCCCACGAGGTGCGGACGAGGAAGAACGGCGACGTCGTCCACTTCAACGTCAACCGCCACCTCAACATGACCAACGTGTGCACCGCGTCGTGCGCCTACTGCTCGTTCCAGCGCAAGCCGGGCGAGAAGGACGCGTACACGATGCGTATCGAGGAAGCCGTCCGCCTCGCCAAGGCGATGGAGAACGACAACCTCACCGAGCTGCACATCGTCAACGGCCTGCACCCCAACCTGCCGTGGCGCTACTACCCGCGTTCGCTCAGCGAGCTCAAGAAGGCGCTGCCGAACGTCTCGCTGAAGGCTTTCACCGCCACCGAGATCCACCACTTCGAGACGATCTCCGGGATGTCGGCCTCCGACATCCTCGACGAGCTCATCGAGGCCGGCCTGGAGTCCTTGACCGGCGGCGGCGCCGAGATCTTCGACTGGGAAGTGCGCCAGCACATCGTCGACCACCGCACCCACTGGGAGGACTGGTCGCGCATCCACCGGCTCGCGCACTCGAAGGGTCTCAAGACCCCGTGCACGATGCTGTACGGGCACATCGAGGAGCCCCGCCACCGCGTCGACCACGTCCTTCGGCTGCGTGAACTGCAGGACGAGACCGGCGGCTTCCAGGTCTTCATCCCGCTGCGCTACCAGCACGACTTCGTGGACATGCAGGACGGCAAGGTCCGCAACAAGCTGCAGGCGCGCACCACGATGGCCACCGGCGCCGAGGCCCTGAAGACCTTCGCGGTCTCGCGGCTGCTCTTCGACAACATCCAGCACGTCAAGGTCTTCTGGGTCATGCACGGAGTGCAGACCGCCCAGCTCGCGCTGCAGCACGGCGCGGACGACATGGACGGCTCGGTGGTCGAGTACAAGATCACGCACGACGCCGACAACTACGGGACGCCCAACAAGCTCTCCCGTGAGGACCTGCTCGACCTGATCCGCGACGCCGGCTTCCAGCCCGTCGAGCGCAACACGCGCTACGAGATCATCCGCGAGTACCCGGGCCCCGAGGCGGACCGCCGCGAGTCGCCGCAGCCGATGCGGGTCTGACGTACGACATGGCGCTGCGTTTCGAACTGGACCCCGCCATAGGTCCCGAGCTCCGTGACGGCCTGCTCGCGCTCTGGGCCGATGTGTCCGACGCGGGCGGCGCCGTCGGCTTCGTGCCGCCGGTCTCGCCGCAGGAGATCCGCCCCGAACTGGTCAAGCACTTCGTCGCGATCGCGGAGGGGCGGATGCGGCTCCTCGTCGGATACGACGAGGAGGGCGCGGTGGCCGCGACGGCGTTCCTCGCGTTCAACACCCACCGCCTCATGCGGCACTGGATCTGGGCGTACACCGTGATGGTGCATCCCAAGCACCAGGGCAAGGGGTACGGACGCGACCTGATGGCGGCCGTCGAGGAGGCCGCGCGCGGCTTCGACGGGATCGAGCTGATCCGGCTCACCTGCCGGGGCGGCACCGGGGTCGACCGGTTCTACGCGTCCTGCGGTTACAAGGATGGCGGCCGGGTGCCGGGCGCGATCCGGGTCGCGCCCGGGGACGACCGGGACGACATCACCATGTATCTGCCGCTGTATTGAGCGGAAACCGGACATGGTTCACTGGTCGAGCAGGATTTCGTAGAAGGAAAAGAGGCCAGTCGTGGCAGCCAAGGTGAACGCCACTCTCCGGTACAGCCTGATGCGCATCGGCATCTTCGCCGGCAGCTTCCTCGTGCTGTGGGCCCTGGTCTACTACGGCGTGCTGCCGCGGGGGCTCGGCGACTCCAACTACCTGTGGGTACTGATCCTCGCCATCGTCATCTCGGCGCCGCTCAGCTTCGTGCTCCTGCGCAAGCAGCGCGACGAGATGTCCGAGCAGATCGTCACCCGCGTCGACCGTGCCAAGACCCGGCTCGCGGAGAACCGCAGCATGGAAGACGGCATCTGAGGCGCACGCCGCGCCGTAAGAAGCGTGTAAGACTCGTCACACCGCGAAACCCCTGGGCCTTTGGTCCCAGGGGTTTCGGCGTTTCCGGGGACCCAGGTCCCAAAGCAGCCCTTTGAGTTCCTCAAAGTTCAAGTGTTAACGTGTTCGACATGAAGACAGCAGCTGCGCCCCGCGACCCGAGCACCCCGCTCGTCGCGCGCCTGCATGTCGATCTCTGCCGCTGCATGTCCGCGGCCTGTTGCCGCGCTTGAGCTAGCGACACAATGCAGCGGCGCCGCCTCACCTGACACTTGCGGCCGTCGCTCCACTTTGAAGTCCGTACGTCCCCCCCCCACGCCCGCGCACGAATCTCAACGGAGTGCCCCCGTGTCCTCGACTGTCAAGGACTCCCCGCAGAAGTCCACCGGCTTCCGCATACCCCTGCCCTTCTGGGCGCAGATCCTCATCGGTCTCGTCGTCGGTGTCGGCCTCGGTGCCATCGCCCGCAACGGCGAGGTCGAGTGGCTGACCACCACGCTCACGCAGATCGGCGACATCTTCGTCCAGCTGCTCAAGCTGGCCGTCGCCCCGCTGGTGTTCTTCGCGATCCTGGTGTCGATCACCAACCTGCGGAAGGTCAACAACGCCGCGCGGCTCGCCTCGCGCACGCTGCTCTGGTTCATGATCACGTCGCTGATCGCGGTCACCATCGGCCTCGTCATCGGCCTGCTCACCAACCCGGGCGCCGGCACCGGCCTCTCCCCGAAGGACGGCGCCAAGCCGGAGCACACCGGCTCCTGGCTCGACTTCCTGACGGGCATCATCCCGACCGACATCATCACGCCGTTCACCGAGCTGAACGTGCTGCAGATCGTCTTCATGGCCGCCGTCGCCGGTATCGCCATCCTGAAGATCGGCGAGAAGGCCCAGCCGATCCTCACCCTCAGCGAGTCGGTCCTGGAGCTTCTGCAGAAGGCCCTTTGGTGGGTCATCAAGCTCTCCCCGATCGGCACCGTCGGCCTCATCGGCACCGCGATCGCCACGTACGGCTGGGACCTGATCAGCAAGTACGCGACGTTCACCGCGGACATTTACATCGGTTGCGCCCTGGTGCTGTTCGGCGTCTACCCGCTGCTCCTGGCGACCGTCGCCAAGGTCAACCCGCTGCAGTTCTTCAAGGGCGCCTGGCCCGCGATCCAGCTGGCCTTCGTCTCCCGCTCCTCGGTCGGCACCATGCCGCTGACGCAGAAGGTCACCGAGCGTCTCGGCGTCCCGAAGGACTACACCTCCTTCGCCGTGCCGTTCGGCGCCACGACCAAGATGGACGGCTGCGCCGCGATCTACCCGTCGATCGCCGCGATCTTCGTCGCGCACATCTTCGACGTGCAGCTCGGCATCAAGGAGTACCTGCTGATCGTCTTCGTCTCGGTCATCGGCTCCGCGGCCACCGCGGGTCTGACCGGCGCGACGGTCATGCTCACCCTGACCCTCTCCACCCTGGGTCTCCCGATGGAGGGCGTGGGCCTGCTCCTGGCCATCGACCCGATCCTGGACATGATGCGCACCGCCACCAACGTGGCCGGCCAGTCCGTGGTCCCGGTGATCGTCGCGGCCCGCGAGGGCATCCTGGACAAGGAGGCCTACAACTCGGCCACCGCGTCCCCGGTCGACGAGCCCTTCGAGGACCAGCGCGCGGTGCCCGCCGCCGCCTGATCCCCGGCACAGCGTGAAGGTGCCCGCACCCCCGGCTCGGGGGTGCGGGCACCTCTGCGTACAGGGCTCCGCTGATGCCCCTGGCCGGCTCTGACGTGTGGCCCATGACAGTCGAGGAAGTCATGGAGTTTCTCGTCGAGCACCGCGCTCCCAACGTCACTCCCGGGTACGTCGCCGAACAGCTCCTGCCGATGGCATGGATCATCGAGGTCGAGTCGGGCCGGCAGATCATCGAGATGGGCAAGCGGTGGCTGGAGGCGGACGACCCGTTCCGCGTGGCCGTGGCGATCGGCCTGGAGAACGAGACGTATCTGGCCGACTCCTGGGAGGAGCTCGCCGCCCTCGCGGAACCGCTCAAGGAGCGGTTCCCCTCGATGGCCGCGGACGTGGACGCGTGGCCGGCGCGAGCCGAGAACTCCTACGAGAGGCGCAGGACGGGGTCCTTCTTCGACTGGCCCGGGGCGCGCGTCCCGCCCGTGACACCGCTAGTCGGTGATACCGACGTCGTGGAAGAACCGGTAGCGGTTCGGGTCGTCCGGCAGGAACCAGTGGAAGCCCTCCAGGAAGAAGACCGCGACCAGGTTCACCGTGATGACCAGGCCGACGAAGCCGAGGACCGCGAGGCCCGCCCTGCGGTAGAGCGGTGAGGAGGGGAGCGCGGTGTCCGTCGTGAGGTGGGCGAAGGTCAGGACGATGCCGACGGCCACCACCGAGGCCATGAAGAGGATCCAGGCCCAGACGTACATGTGCAGGCCGAGCACGGGACTTCCGTATCCCTTGTCGCCGGGCAGGATGTGCAGCATCGTCTGCCGCCAGGACGCGAAGCCGCCCGCCATGACGGCGACGAGCGCCATGCCCCAGCCCATCATGTAGTCGCGGCCGGTGATGGTCCCGGTCATGCCCCGGCGGACGATCCAGCCCGCGCCGAGCGCCGCGAGCAGCATGAACATCCGCTGGACCATGCACAGCGGGCACGGGTAGTCCCAGCTGATGAACTGCACGCCGAGCCCGCCGCAGACGACGCCGGTCCAGCCGGCGGCGAAGAAGCAGGCGAACCAGAACTGGAGCTTGCCGAGCGGGCGCGAGGTTTCCGCGGACGCGGCCGGAGTCGGGGTCGTCGTCGCCACGTCAGTAGCTCAGCCCGAGCTTGAGGCTGCTGGTGATGTGGTGCGCGAGCAGCGCGACGGTGGCGAACAGCACGACCCACCAGACGGTGAGGAGGAGCTTCCTTGGGCGGTCCTGGTACAGGACCACCAGGGCGGCGAGCAGGCCGCCGAAGATGAGGGTGTCCATGGGCGCGGACGGTAGGCGCGCGGGCCCGCGAGATGGGTGATCCGGCCGTCGGCGCCCCGGTGCGGTCACCCGCGCGGAGCCCTTCGGGCCTGGGGACGAGAGGGCGTACGGCCCGGTCGTGCGGCGCCCAAGGGGTCTGGTCGCGGGCCGGTCCGCTCCCCGAGGATGGAGGGTGCGAAGGGAGCATGTGGTGCAGAGGATCGAGACCGAGCGGCTGGTGCTGCGGCGCTGGCGCGCCGAGGACGTGGCCGCGATGGCCGTCGTCAACGCCGACCCCGAGGTGATGCGCTGGATCGGCGACGGCTCGGTGCGCGACGAGGAGCGGACCCGGGCCGGGATCGAGGCGTGGGAGCGGGAGTGGGAGCACGAGGGCTTCGGGCTCTTCGCGGTCGAGGTCAGGGCGACGGGCCGGGTCGCGGGCTTCACCGGGCTCTCGGTGCCGCACTTCCTGCCGGAGGTGCTGCCGGCCGTCGAGATCGGCTGGCGGCTCGGGCGTGAGTACTGGGGCAAGGGGTACGCGACGGAGGCCGCGCGTGCGGCGCTGCGTTTCGGGTTCCGGGATCGCGGCCTGAACCAGATCCTGAGCATCGCCCAGCCGGAGAACAAGGCCTCGCAGCGCGTCATGTCGAAGCTCGGCATGCGCCTGGTGAAGGAGACGGTGGCGCCGGACGCGGGCCGGACGGCGCTGGTGCACGGGCTGAGCAGGGCGGAGTACGAGGTGGGGGAGTAGGAGCTCCGGGCCGAAGGCCCACGGGCTCCGGCTCCCGGTCTCCGCCCGAACCGCAACGCCCGCCCCGGCACCGCCCTGTCATATGCATGCGTACGCTTGCCCCCAAGGGCAGGGCGACTGGGGAGGTCGGGCGGAGTGCAGGGCACGGACGCTGGGAAGAAGGCGGCCGGAGGCCGTAGGGGAAAGCGGATGCCGCGGGCCGAGCGCGAGCGCCAGATGATGGACGCCGCCGTCGCCACCTTCGGCAGGCGCGGCTACCGTGCCGCCTCCATGGACGAGATCGCCGAACTGGCCGGTGTCTCCAAGCCGTTGGTCTATCTGTATCTGAACTCCAAGGAAGACCTGTTCAGCGCCTGCATCCGGCGCGAGGCCGCCGCCCTCGTCGAGGCGGTGCGCGGCGGCATCACCCCCGGTGAGCCCGCCGACCAGCAGCTGTGGGCCGGACTGCTGGCCTTCTTCACACACACCGCCGAGTGCCCCGACGGCTGGTCGGTGCTGCACAGCCAGGCCCGTACGCACGGGGAGCCGTTCGCGCGTGAAGTGGCCGTGATGCGCGAGGAGATCGTCGCCTTCGTGACGCTGCTCATCGCCGAGGCCGCCCGCGAGGCGCACGGCAATCCGACGCTCCCCGAGGGCGAGGTGGCCCCGCTCGCCGAGGCGCTGGTCGGCGCGGCCGAGGCGCTCGCCGTCTGGGCCAACGCGACCCCCGGCGTGACGGCCCGCGAGGCCGCCACCACCCTGATGAACTTCTCCTGGGCGGGCCTGGCCAACCTCATGCAGGGAAAGCCCTGGTCACCGCCTAAGTAACGGCTGCCCCGGTCGCCGCCCAGGTGACAGCAGCTGCCCCGGTCACTGCCGAAGTGACAGCTTCCCGGTCACATGCAACCGCCCGTCCGCGCCGCGCAGTTCGAAGGCGCCCGCGTCCGCCCCGTATGCGACCGTGCTCGGCAGCAGTACGGGTGCCCTGAAGTCCACGCGTACGTCCACGGGGCCGGTGAAGGGCTGCTGGGCCAGGCAGCGCGCCGCCGTCCACATCCCGTGGGCGATCTGCCGCGGGAAGCCGAAGGCCTTCGCCGTGAGCGGGTGCAGATGGATGGGGTTGCGGTCGCCCGACACGGCACCGTAGCGGCGGCCGAGCGAGGCCGGGAGCCGCCAAGTCGCCTGTACCGGCAGGGGGTTGTCCGCCGGGCGGTCCGGTGCCTCGGACGGTTTCCCGTGCCGCGCCAGATACGTGGACCGCGACATCCACACCGTGTCGCCGCGCCCCGCGCACCGCACCCGGGTCACCACGGTCGCCTCCGTGCCGCGCCGGTGGGGCGCCAACTTCTCGGCGTGGACGAAGAGTTCGAGCCGGTCGCCGGCCAGGAGCGGCGCCGCCTCCTGCCGTATCTCGATCGAGGTGTGCACCAGACCGAGCAGCGGCAGCGGGAAGTCGCGCGCCGCCATCAGCTTCATCGCGAGCGGAAAACCCAGCACATGCGGATACGTGACGGGCAGCCGCCCGTCCGCCGGGAACCCGCACAGCTCCGCGTACGCCGCGAGCCGCGCCGGATCCACCGCGGCCTCGGCGAGCTCGATCGAACGCTCGGGCAGGGGCGCGTCGGGGCGAGGCCGCTTCAGCGGCGAACGCAGGGCGCCCGCGAAGAGGACGGGTGCGAGGTGAGGGGGGCGCCCCAGTCGTACGACGGTCATCAGCGCTCTCCCGGGGCGGCGGCCAACGATCTTCAGATGCGCAAGTTACTCGAAAGTCAGGACCCAGGTCGAGGCCCTGAGCAGGGGCGATGCCGCGGTATCGGCACCTGCGCCCACTCGGGCGCGCCTCCGGGCCGAAATGCCCGGAAAGCTCCCCCCGCCTATCGTGGCCGAAGGGGCACCCCGACCGAAGGGCTGCCGATGCATCTGCGCATGATCGCCTCCATAGCCGCCCTGACCCTGATGGGGAGCGGCACCGCCCACGCCGTGTCCGCCGGGGACGACCGCCAGGCCGTGTCCGCCGCGGACGACCGCCAGCCGGATCTGAGCGGCTTCTACACGCAGGAGATCAAGTGGGGCGCGTGCAAGGGGCTCGCCCACGCGCCGAAGGGCCTGCAGTGCGGCACGGTCAAGGTGCCCCTCGACTACGCCGATCCGGGCAAGAAGACGCTGAATCTCGCGATGGCCCGCTTCAAGGCCTCGGTGAAGGACCCGCGCGGCTCGGTGGTCCTCAACTTCGGCGGCCCCGGCGGCCCCGGAGTGCCCGGCCTCGCGGGCGGCGAGAAGGTCTTCGGCGAACTGACCAATGCGTACGACGTGGTGAGCTTCGACCCCCGCGGAGTGGGCCGCAGCGCCCCCGTGACCTGCGGTGACGGCACGGATATGCCGGAACTGGAGCCGCCGGGCGACGGCGGGGACGAGACGGCTTTCGCGTTCGAGATGCTGAAGGCGCAGTACGAGCTGTGCCGCAAGCACTCCGGTCCGGTGCTCGCGCACATGGGGACCGTGAACGTCTCGCGCGATCTCGATGTGATCCGCAGCGCGGTCGGCGACAAGAAACTCAACTATCTCGGCTTCTCGTACGGGACGCGGCTCGGCGCCGTCTATGCCGCGCAGTTCCCGAAGAAGGTCGGCCGGATGGTGCTCGACGGTGTGGACACCCTGACCGAACCGCTCACCGAGCAGGCCCTGGTGGGCGCGGAGGGCCAGCAGACGGCGCTCGACAACTTCCTGACCTGGTGCGCCGGGAACACCGGCTGCGCCCTTGGCACCAACTCCCGCGAGGCCAAGGAGAACATGGTCAAGCTGGTCAAACAGCTCAACAGGTTCCCGGTGTCGGCCGGCTTCGGCAATTTCACCGGGGACGACCTGGTCAACTCCCTCGGCCACGCGCTCTATCAGCGCGACATGTGGCCGTATCTCTCGCAGGCGCTGCTCTCCCTGGTCCTCGACGGCGATCCGCGCTCGCTGATGCGGATCAGCGGGGCTCTGACGCTGGCGCCCACGGCTGGTACCGGGCCGCGTCCGCGCAGCGACATCGGCTCCTACGAGGAGGACGTCCCCTACGACAACTCCACCGCCGCCCTCGTCGCGGTCAACTGCGCGGACGACCCGGACCGGTTCACCGCCGCGGACCTGGAGGACGAGGCCCGGCTGAAGAAGCTGGAGGCCGACTTCACCGAGGCCTCGCCGGTCTTCGGACCGCTGCGGCTCTACGAGGTCATGCTGTGCGCGGGGTACCCGAAGGGCACCGACTACATCCGCGACATCAAGGACGTCGACACCCCGAAGTTCCTCATGGTCGGTACCCGTGGCGACCCCGCCACTCCGTACAAGTGGACGACCGAGACCGCCCGCCGGCTCGGCGACTCGGCCGTCGTCCTCGACAACAAGGGCGAGGGGCACACGGGTTACGCCTCGTCGAAGTGCGTCAAGGGCAAGGTCAACGACTTCCTGCTGCACGGGTCGCTGCCGAGCGACGGGTCCTCCTGCGGACCGGAGGGCGGCTGAGCATTCCGTACGAGCTGAGCATTCCGTACGAGAGGCGGCCGGCCACCCCGTACGAGAGGCGTCCGCCTACCCCGTACGAGAGGCGGCCGACTCCCGTCCCCCCCCGTACGGGAGTCAGCCGCCGTCCGTGAGCCGGACCGTCAGCAGTTGCCGGACGTCGGCTTCCCGGCGAACCGGTCCGCCAGCCAGTTCTGCACCCGCGTCACCTCGGTGATCACGCCGGACACATGCTCACCGACCACGATCGTCCGCCAGTCCACGGCGGCCCCGCGCGCACACCAGTCCTTGCGCAGCCCCGTGCCGAGCGAGTACGGGATCAGCTCGTCGGCGAGCGCGTGGTACAGGTACACCGGGTGGTCCGGCTTGTGCGTGCCCAGGTCCGACTCGTTGAGCCGCTGCTGCCACTCGGGCGTGGCAAGCGGGTTGCTCGTGGTCAGGTCCGAGATCCGCTTGAAGGAGCCGACCGTGGAGTCGATGACCACGCAGTTGCTGCGGAAGAACCCGATCAGCGCCTTGCCCGCCGTATTGAGATACGAGTCGAGCTTCAGCTCCGGGTACGCGGCGTCCTGGCCGGCCGCCGCCATGAACAGCAGCCCCGATCCGTAGCCGCCGTCGTGCACCGGCACCAGCTTCTCCAGATGCGCCGGTACGCCACCGGTCGCCGTGCCCTTGACGTTCAGCTCGGGCGCGTAGGAGTCCTTCAACTCGGCCGCCCAGGAGGAGGCTTGACCGCCCTGGGAGTAGCCGACGATCCCGATCGGGCTCTTGGCGGTGATCCCGGAGGCCTCGGCCGCCGGGATGCGCTGGGCGGCCCGCGCCGCGTCCAGCATGGCGTGCCCGGCGGAGCGGCCCGCCGTGTAGGTGTGCTCGCCCGGGGTGCCGAGGCCTTCGTAGTCGGTGACGACCACGGCCCAGCCGCGCCACAGGTACTGCTGGATCAGATTGCCCTCCATCGTGGTGCCCTTGGGGAAGCCCGCGCTCGGCGCGCAGGAGTCGCCGAGCCCGACGGTGCCCACGGCGTACGTGATCAGCGGGCGGGGCCCGGTCTTCCCGTCGTCGGGGACGATCACGGTGCCCGTGACGGTGTTGGCCTGCCCGGTCGCCGAGGTGGACCGGTAACTGATCTTCCAGGCCTTGGTGTTGGTGGGCTGCAGCGGCAGCGGATGGAACGAGGAGTCGGCGACGCTGAGCACGTCACCCGGTTTCTCCGCGGCCTGGGGCGCCGCGGAGGCCGTGGCCGGAAGCAGCGCGACGGCGAGGACGGCGGTGCAGAGTCCCGAGAGGAGCGATCTGGGGATACGCATGCGGCTCTCCCAACTGTCCAGTGGGGATGGGTCAGTTGGGGTGAAGGTAGTGACTGGCGAGTAAGTTGGGGGCTGACCGGGCAGCTCAGCTTTGCTGACTCCGCGTCTCATGAGCGGTGGCCGTCGTAGCTGCCGTGGCCAGCCGGTACGCCCCCGGAGTCGTCCCCGTCCACCGCCGGAACGCCCGGTGGAAGGCCGTGTCCTCGGAGAACCCGAGCCGCGCCGCGAGCTCCGCGATCGGCTCGGCGCCCTCCGCGAGCCCCGCGATCGCGGCGTCCCTGCGCACGGTGTCCTTCAGCTCCTTGTACGAGGTGCTCTCCACCGCGAGCCGCCGCCTGAGCGTCGCCGGGCTCACCGCGAGCCGCGCGGCGATCTCGCCGAGCGCGGGAAGCCGCGGCGAGTCACCGAGCGCCCGCACCAGCGCCCGCCGCACCTGCTCGGTGACCGTCGTGGCGTACTCGCGCCGGCTGAGCAGCTCGAACGGCGCCCGCCGCAGCATCTGCGCCAGCTCGCCCTCGTCCCGTACGAGGGGTGCGGCGAGGTACTGCGCGGCGAAGCCGGCGCCCGTACGTGCGGCACCGAAGTGCACCGGGCAGCCGAAGAGCTGAGGGAACTCGTCCTTGTACGGCGGCGGGGGAGAGGCGAAGGACGCCCAGGTCAGCGGGATGCGCCGCCCGATCAGCCAGCTGCAGAGCCGATGCCAGATGATCACCACGCACTCCGCCAGGAACCGCTGCTCCTCGGACGCGAAGTCATTGCGCACGACGAGCACCGCCTCGCCGCCTTCGACCGTGAGGCTCAGATCAGGGCCGCCGGGGAAGAGCCCGTAGAAGGTCACCCCGCGCTCGATCGCCGCGCCCAGATCGCGGCTGGCCAGCGAGGCATGGCACATCATCGCGAAGGTCCCCGGCCGGCTCGGCGCGGTGCTCAGACCGAGGAACTCGTCGCCCGTCAGCTCGTACAACTCCCGGAAGAGCCGCACGAACTGGGCCGGTGTGACCCGTGCCCGCTCGTCGCCGAGCAGCAGCGGAGGTATCTGTGCCCGCTGCAGCAGGGGCACGGTGTCGACGCCTTGACCCTGGACGCCGCTCAGGAGCGCCCGCACCTGGTGCACGGTGATCGTCCGCCTCGCCATGGTCATGACGGTAGCGGGACTGAGCTCCCGGGTCAGTGGTGCTGACGCCTCCAGTCATCCCTTTTCGTAGCGGAGCGTCCCTAGCTTCATACGCACCGTGGACCCGGGAGGCGTCGTGCAGCAGACCGAACACCCCAAGAGCCTGGCCCTGTTGGCCGACTGGGCGGGCGAGCGCTACGGCGAACGCCCCGCCCTGCGCTTCAAGTCCGCGGACGGACCGCGCTCCCTCACGTACGGCGAACTGCGCGCCACCGTACGGAAGGTGGCCGCCGGCCTGATGGGGCTCGGCGTGGGCGCCGGCGATCGCGTGGCGATCCTCGCGGAGACCCGGCCGGAGTGGACGTACGCGCATCTCGGGGCGTTCGCGGCCGGCACGGTGGTGGTGCCGGTGTACCCGACGGCCGGGGACGAGGAGGTCGTCTGGGTGCTCGGCGACTCCGGCTCCTCGGTGGTGGTCTGCGAGAACGCCGCACAGGCCGCGAAGATCGAGCGTCTGCGCGACCGGTTGCCCACCGTCCGCGAGATCGTCCTGATGAGTGAAGCCGGCGAGAAGGACCTCGACCTCCTCCAACTGCCGGACCTCGCCACGGACGAAGCCCTCGACGCCCGTGCGGAGGCTCGCGGCGACGCGGACGTGGCCACGATCATCTACACCTCGGGCACCACGGGACCGCCCAAGGGCTGCATGCTCACCCATGGCAACTTCGCCGCCGTACGCGACGCGACCCTCGACCTGATCCCGGAGGACGAGGGCGACTCCACGTATCTCTACCTCCCGCTCGCACACGCGATGGCGCAGCTGGTGCAGCTCAAGACGCTGCTCAAGGGCACGGAGCTGATCTACTTCGGCGGCCGGATCGAGGACATCGTCGGCGAACTGGCCGAGGCACGGCCGACCCATCTCCCTTCCGTACCGCGCCTGTTCGAGAAGATCCACGCGGTGGTGCTCTCGCTCGCCGAGTCCCAGGAAGGCGGCGCGGAACGCTTCGAGGAGGCGCTGCGCGTCGGCGTCGAGGTCGCCGACCTGCGCGAACGCGGCCAGGAGCCGTCCGCGGAACTCCTCGAGGCCTGGCAGTCGGCCGACGAGAGGCTCTTCTCCCTCGTACGGGGAGCCTTCGGCGGCCGCCTCAAGTGGGCCCTCACCGGCGCGGCCCCGATCGCACCCGCCACGCTCAACTTCCTGCGCGCCTGCGGGATCTCGCTCTTCGAGGGCTACGGCATGACCGAGTCCGGCGGTGTGATCTCGCTCAACCACCCGGCCGCCTGCCGCTACGGCTCCGTGGGCCGCCCCATGCCCGGCTGCGAGGTGCGGATCGCCGAGGACGGCGAGGTGCTCACCCGCGGCCCCCACGTCTTCCCCGGCTACCACGCCGACCCGGCCTCGACCGCCGAGGCGCTCGACGGCGAAGGCTGGCTGCACACCGGAGACCTCGGCCGCCTCGACGAGGACGGCTATCTCTACATCACCGGCCGCAAGAAGGACCTGATCATCACCTCCGGCGGCAAGAACCTCACGCCCTCGCTCACCGAGTTCGCCCTCCAGGAGTCGCGGTTCGTCTCGCGCGCGGTGATGGTCGGCGACCACCGCCCGTACCCGGTCGCCCTGATCACCCTGGACGAGGAGGAGGTGCGCGGCTGGGCCGCCCGCACAGGCGTCACGCTGACCTCGCTCAAGGACCCGCAGGTGCACGCCCTGATCGAGCAGGCCGTCGAGACCGCCAACGCACAACTGGCCCGGCCCGCCCGCATCCGCGCCTTCGCGCTCCTGGACGAGGACTTCGACGTCGAGGGCGGGCTGCTCACGCCGAGCATGAAGGTCCGCCGCAAGGCGGTCATCGAGCGGTACGCGGCGGAGATCGACGCGCTCTACCCGTAGCGGAGATCGACGCGCTCTGCACGTAAGTCCCTAGCGGGTGGCGTCCTCATACAGCCGGGCCGTCAGCTCACCGAGCACGACGCTGTACGAGACGTCGTCGGTGTCCCCGCCGGCCTCGTAGCCGCCGAGCACGCCCACGAGCCGGCCGTCCCCGGTCACCCAGGGGCTGCCGCTGGTGCCGGTGGTGAAGTCGGGGCAGTCCACGCGCTGTTGGGTGCTCGACGCCTCGGTGGCCTCGACCGTGCAGGTCAGCGGTTGGTCGAGATCGCTGGGATAACCGGTGACGGTCACCTGCTCGCCGGAGAACCCGTCGGTGTCGAGGGTGTTCGCGCCGGTGACGTCCTCGATCTCCTTGCCGTCACGGGGCGCCAGTGTCGCGAACGCGATGTCGGCGTCCTCGTCCTCGTCGTCCAGCCAGGACTCGTCCTCGTGGATCCGCTCGATGGTCCAGGTCCCATAAGGTGCCTGGCCGTCGTGGTATCCGGGCGCGAACACCTTTCCGTCCGCGTCACCGAGACAGTGCGCGGCGGTCGCGATGAGATTGCGGCCCTTGCTGTGCACGACCGACGCGGTGCAGAAATGACCGCCGTCGAGATCATTGCTGAAGAGTGCGCCGACATACGACGGGATATCCGGATCGGGCTCGGCCGGGTCCCGGGCGTCGGAGACCGCGACGATGCTCACGAGCGCGGCCACAGAGGCGAGCGCCCGAAGCTTCCACACCCATCGCCGCCGGATGACGCACTCCTCGCTCGAGAGCTACTTGATGTACTCGTCCACGAGCTCGGTGAACCGCTCGGGCGAAATGGACTCAATGCCCTTACCCGAGTTTACCCGGATCTTTTTCCCGTCGATCAGGACCGTCGGCGTCCCGTTGATGTTCTGCTCGTAGAACTGCTGCGAGACCTTTTCGACCCACGGCATATACGTGAGTTCCTTGACCGCCTTGTTGAATGCGGGGGTCCGCAGGCCCTCCACCTGGTCCGCGAGTTCGAGCAGCGTCGCGGTCGAGCCGAACTTGTCGTCCGTCTCCTTCTCGGGGTGGTTCGCGTACAGCACTCCGAGGTATTCCATGAACTTCTCGGGGCTCTCGTTCGCGGCCGCACCGAGTGCGTTCACGGCCCGCTTGGACCCCTTGCCGCCGAGCGAGCCGTCGAGGAACGTCGCGAAGTGGTACTCGATCCGGTACTTGCCCTCATCGGCCTGCTGCTTCATCGTCTTGCCGAGACCGACCTCGGCGCCCGCGCAGTACGGGCAGCGCGGGTCGACCCAGACGGTCAGGACGTGCTTGCTGTCGGCCTTTCCGTAGGGCACGACGAGGCCGTCCTCGCTGGTGTGCGCCGGCGTGACCAGCGGACCCTCGGACGCCGCGGCGTCCGCGGTGGGCTGGGTGACGTACCAGGCGACACCGCCGGCCAGCGCGAGCGAGGAGACGATCGCCCCGGCGACCAGGATCCGCCCGCGCACCTTCGCCTTGCGCGCGGCGGCCTCCCGCTCGGCCCGCAGCCGCTCCCGAGCCGCCCGCTGTTCCTTCTTGCTGCCGCTCATTGCGTGTGCAGGCTCCCTGGTCGTGCGACGCGTGGACGCGCTGTCGCGTGATGCAGTACGCGTTCACCGTAAGCAGCGGGAACGCTCTGCCCGCAGGGCCCAAAGCCCTGCCGCACAGGTCCGGTCGTCCCCTTTTCGCGAGGTGCGCACGGGAGGCATACGCTGACGGCACGGCAGTGGGGACTGCCGTGGGGAACGGGGGGTTTCATGACCACAGCCGAGACCGCACAGGACCGGGTGCCGCTCGGCGCCCTGGGGCCGTGGGCGCGCTGGACCGGGCTGAGCGTGCTGCGGCACGGGCTGCTGTTCGTGGCCGGGATCGTGCTGTACGGGGTCGTCTACGCGACCGTTTCCGGGGACCTGCCGATACTCGGCGATCTCGTGCTCGTGCTGATGCTCGCCACGATCTATGTCGGCCTGCCGTCGGCCGTGGTGCTCGCTCTGGTCGGCGCCTGCCGCGGCGCCCTGGCTCCCTGGGCCCTGCGGACCGCCGCGGCCGTGCTGCTCCTGGTGGCGCTTGCGCCGGTCGCCGCCGCGTTCTGGACGATGGAGCCCGCCGTGCCGCTCGCCCTGGCCGCCGGCCAGCTCGCGTACGCACTGCTGATCCTGCCCGTACGGAAGAGGTAGGCCGGGCTCGTATCGAAGAGCCGGCCCGAGCGCCTGAAGAGGAAGCCCGGGAAAAGGCAGGAGCCCCGCATCCCCGCCGAGGCGGGGAGGGGGCTCCTTGGGTACTGCAATCCGTTGTCCGGCCAGAGCAGGCCGGACGGGATCAAGCGAATGTCGCCCGAATTAGATCGGGGTGACGTTCTCCGCCTGCGGACCCTTCGGGCCCTGCGTGACGTCGAAGTTCACGGCCTGGTTCTCCTCGAGGGAGCGGAAGCCGGACGCGTTGATCGCGGAGTAGTGGACGAAGACATCCGGGCCGCCGCCTTCCTGGGCGATGAAGCCGAAGCCCTTTTCAGCGTTGAACCACTTCACGGTTCCGGTAGCCATAAAGCCCTCCTATGGGCCAAAGGGTGTCCCTGCTCCCAGAACCCGCGAGTGTCACCACTACTGCAAAAGTCTGAAAACGACGAGAGCCCGCGGTTACATGCTCCGCAGGCTCTGTACTGCAAGGGAAACCAAACTGCAACTTGCGCCGAGCGTAGCACGCAGTCTGTGGGAAGCGATAGAGGGCAAGATCACGTCACTCGTACGTTTGACAGGCGCCTCATGCGTGTTGACGAAACTGTGACGAATCGGATGAATACGGGCAACCGGGGAGGTCACCGCCTCCCCCGGCGTCCGTGCCGCGGGCCGCCAGGTCTAGCCTCGCGATGTGGACAATTCTCCCGTGGACACGAGCGCACACCCCGCCGCCGCATCCCGTCGCAACCGGCCACGAGTCGGTCACATCCAGTTCCTGAACTGTCTGCCGCTGTACTGGGGCCTTGCCAGGACCGGCACCCTGCTCGACCTCGAGCTCACCAAGGACACCCCGGAGAAGCTGAGTGAGCAGCTCGTACGCGGCGATCTGGACATCGGTCCGATCACCCTCGTGGAGTTCCTGAAGAACGCCGACCGGCTGGTCGCCCTGCCCGACATCGCGGTGGGCTGCGACGGCCCGGTCATGTCCTGCGTGATCGTCTCGCAGCTGCCCCTCGACCGGCTCGACGGGGCGCGCGTGGCGCTCGGCTCCACCTCGCGCACCTCCGTACGCCTGGCGCAGCTCCTGCTCGCCGAGCACATCGGAGTGAGCCCGGACTACTACACCTGCCCGCCGGACCTCGGCGTGATGATGCAGGAGGCCGAGGCGGCCGTCCTGATCGGGGACGCGGCGCTGCGCGCCAACCTGCACGACGCGCCGCGGCTCGGACTGCAGGTGCACGACCTGGGCGCGATGTGGAAGGAGTGGACCGGGCTCCCCTTCGTCTTCGCGGTCTGGGCGGCCCGGCGCGACTACCTGGAGCGCGAGCCCCATGTCGTACGCCAGGTGCACGAGGCCTTCCTCGCCTCGCGCGACGTCTCCCTCGAAGAGGTCGCCAAGGTGGCCGAGCAGGCGGCGCGCTGGGAGAGCTTCGACGCCGGGGTGCTCGAGCGGTACTTCACGACGCTCGACTTCCGCTTCGGACCCGACCAGCTGGCGGGCGTCACCGAGTTCGCCCGCCGAGTCGGCCCGACGACGGGCTTCGCGGCGGACGTACGGGTGGAACTGCTCAAGGGTTGAGGGGGGCCTAGCCCGCCGTGGGCCCCGGCACGTACTTGCTGATCTTCTCCAGGGGGCCCTGGAAGAGGGCGGCTCCGTACTTGTAGCCGTCGTGCCCGGCGTTCGGGATCATGTGCAGGTCGATGGCGATCGGGCCCTTGTTGTACGCGGCGATGAACCCCTTGATCCGCTGCAGGTCCTTCGCGGGCTCCTTGTCGCCCATCAGCATCGTGATGCGCACCTTGGTGGGCCCGCCCTGCTTGATCAGGTCGGCGGCCAGCTGCTCGGGGTTGTTGGCCTGCTTCTCCTGCTCGTGGCCCTTCCAGAGCGGGGAGTCGGGGAAGGTGTCCGGGCCGCCGGCGATCGCGAAACTGAACTTGTCCGGGTGCTGCAGGGCCATCTTGATGCCGATGTAGCCGCCGGAGGAGGAGCCGAAGAAGCCCCAGCCGCTGGGGGACTTGAAGGTGCGGAAGTTCTCCTTCACGAGGTTCGGCACGTCCTCGGACATCCAGGTGCCCATCTTCGGCTGGCCGGGGATGTCGGCGCCGTCGTAGTAGTTGTCCCGGTTGGGGTTCTGCACGGGCATCACGATGATGTACGGCTTGCTCTTCCCCTCGGCCGCGGCCTGCTCGATCTTCTCCTGGAGCGAGAAGTCCTTGCCCCACCAGTAGTTGTTGGGGAAGCCGTACGAGCCGGGCAGCGCGATCAGCACGGGGAACGCGCTGTTCGCGTACTTCGGGTCCTTGTACTCCTTGGGCGCCCACACCCAGACCTTGCCGGTGAAGCCGGACTTCTCGCCGTGCAGGGTCGTGACACCGATCGTGGTGCCGTCGGCGAGCGTGCGCTGGGTCTCCCAGTCGCGCGGGTTCGTCGGCAGCTGCACGTCGGAGGCCGGATTGGCCTTCGCCTGCTGGGTGGTCCCCGTACCGCCGAAGCTGACCTCGTCCTTCTTGCCGTCCGGCCGCAGTACGGCGACGAGGGCGGCGGCGATGGCGAGGGTGGTGATCACCGCCGTGATGTACGGACGCTTGAGGCGCTTCATGGGTCTTCTCCGGCAGGCTGAGGGGCACCGCGAGGCGGTGGTTCGGGTCTGGATTCCGGGCATTAAGAGGCAAAAGGGATGTATGTGGTTGCCTGGGGCGGAAGGTGATCCGGGCCACTGCGCCCGCCCCGTTCGGGCCTACGCTGCTGGTAGCGAAGGCCGGCGGCTTCCGGGGGAGCCGGCGAATTGCGGGGGAGGCCGACACCATGCAGCCGCTCGAAGCGGGCGAACCCACGACCATCGGCCCGTACCGGCTGCTCGGGCGGCTCGGCGCGGGCGGGATGGGGCGGGTCTATCTGGGCCGCAGCGCCGGCGGGCGGACCGTGGCGGTCAAGGTCGTGCATCCGCACTTCGCGCTCGACGAGGAGTTCCGCGCCCGCTTCCGCCGCGAGGTCGAGGCCGCCCGCAGGGTCGGCGCCGCCTGGACCGCCCCGGTGCTCGACGCGGACGCGGACGCTTCCGTCCCCTGGGTGGCGACCGGGTACGTCGCCGGGCCCTCGCTGTCGGAAGCGGTCGGCGAGCGCGGGGCGCTGCGTGTGCTGCCGGACCATTCCGTACGGGTGCTCGGCGCCGGCCTCGGCGAGGCGCTCGCGGCCGTGCACGCGCTCGGCCTGGTCCACCGGGACGTCAAGCCGTCCAACGTGTTGCTCGCGCTGGACGGCCCGCGCCTGATCGACTTCGGGATCGCCCGCGCCACGGACGGCACGGCCTCCCTCACCTCCACCGGCGTCTCGATCGGCTCGCCCGGCTACATGGCGCCCGAGCAGATCCTCGGCAAGGGCGTCACCGGCGCCTCGGACGTCTTCTCGCTCGGCGCGGTCCTCGCATACGCGGCGACCGGCAGCGCACCCTTCACCGGGGACTCGTCGGCCGCGCTGCTCTACCAGGTCGTGCACACCGAACCCGAAGTCGCCCTGCCCGGCGGCGACTTGCGCGAGGTGATCCTCGACTGCCTGGCCAAGGAGCCCTCGGCCCGCCCGGCACCGGCCGAGGTCGCCCGGCGGCTCGCGCCCGGCGGCGCGGCCGGTCTCGTGGCCGCGGGCTGGCTGCCGGGGCCGCTGGTGGAGCAGGTCAGCCGGAGCGCCGTACGCCTGCTCGACCTGGAGCCCTCGCCTGCGCCGGAGGCCTCGGGCCCGGTGCCGTTCAGCAAGCCGGGGGTGTTCGGGCCGCCGGACCCCACGTACGGGGCCCCGGCCGTGCACGCGTCCGAGGAGCCCGCGGACCGGCAGCCGGCCGCGGCCGAGACGGCGCCGCCGCCCGGCAAGCTCTCCGTCTCGGTGTCGGCGGCGACCACGCAGGGGGACAACGGGCGCGGGCGCAAGGTCAGTTGCACCCTGGCGCTCGCGGTCGCGAGCGCGGTCGCGGCGGTCACCCTGGGCTCGGTGCTCGTCTTCAACATGCTGCCGGACAACAACGGCGACAACGACGGCGGCGCGGGCGGCAAGCAGAGCTCACGGCCGCCCGCGGCCACGCAGTCCTCGTCCCCGAGCGCGGAACCCTCCACGCCGGACGGCGCGCTCAGCGAGATCCCCGAGCGCTACCTCGGCACCTGGCAGGGCAAGGCGCAGGCGCTCGGCGGGCTGCTGCCCGCGGGCACGGTCGAGGTGAAGGTGAAGCAGGCGGACGTCGGCAAGCAGCTGGGCACCGCGAGCATGACCGACGAACTCGGCGCGAGCACCTGCACCGACATCCTGATCCTCCAGTCCGTCACGGACAAAGAGCTGATCGCCGTCGGCAAGGCGAAGAACAAGAAGGACGCGCGCTGCACGAAGAACGACCACATCGTGCGGCTGACACCGGTCGGTGACGATCTGCAGTACTCGTCCGAGAACCCGGACGGCGGCGACCCCAGCGCGCGCCTGTCGAAGGTCGGCTAGGCGCGCCTCCCGGCGGCCGGCGGGCCGGGGCCCGGCCCCCGGAAAGGTGCCGAGCCCCCTGGCGTACGCTGGATCGGTCCGTCCTCCACGTCCGAAAGGGACCAGCCGGTGACCGAGAAGACCGCACTCCAGTCGATTCTCGACCGCGCCGCCGAGGGTGGGCGGATCACCCCCGAAGAGGCACTCGACCTCTACCGGCACGCGCCGCTGCACGCGCTCGGCGCGGCCGCCGACGCCGTACGCCGCCGCCGCTACGCCGGTACGGAGCACATCGCGACGTACATCATCGAGCGGAACATCAACTACACCAACGTCTGCGTGACGGCCTGCAAGTTCTGCGCCTTCTACGCGCCGCCCAAGGACACCGCCAAGGGCTGGACCCGCGACCTCGACGACATCCTGCGCCGCTGCGCGGAGACCGTGGAGCTCGGCGGCACGCAGATCATGTTCCAGGGCGGGCACCACCCGGACTTCGGCGTCGAGTACTACGAGGAGCACTTCTCGGCGATCAAGATGGCCTACCCGCAGCTGGTCATCCACTCCCTCGGCGCGTCCGAGGTCGAGCACATGGCCCGGATCTCGGGGGTCTCGGCCGAGGAGGCCATCCGCCGGATCCACGCCGCGGGCCTCGACTCCTTCGCGGGCGCCGGCGCCGAGCTGCTTCCGGAGCGTCCCCGCAAGGCGATCGCCCCGCTCAAGGAGTCGGGCGAGCGCTGGCTCGAGATCATGGAGATCGCCCACAACCTGGGTGTCGAGTCCACCTCGACCATGCTCATGGGCACCGGCGAGACCAACGCCGAGCGGATCGAGCACCTGCGGATGATCCGCGACGTGCAGGACCGCACCGGCGGCTTCCGCGCCTTCATCCCGTACACGTACCAGCCGCAGAACAACAAGCTGCGCGGCCAGACGCAGGCCACGCTCTTCGAGTACCTGCGGATGATCGCGATCGCCCGGCTCTTCCTCGACAACGTCGCGCACATCCAGGGCTCCTGGCTCACCACGGGCAAGGAGGTCGGCCAGCTGACCCTGCACTACGGCGCGGACGACCTCGGCTCCGTGATGCTGGAGGAGAACGTGGTGTCCTCGGCCGGTGCCAAGCACCGCTCGAACCTCCACGAGATCATCGAGATGATCCGCACCGCTGACCGTGTGCCGGCCCAGCGCTCCACCACCTACGAGCACCTCGTCGTGCACGACGACCCGGCGAACGACCCGGTGGACCACCGCGTGGCCTCGCACATCTCGTCCACGGCGATCGAGGGCGGCACGGCTCACCCCGAGCTCAAGCTGCTCTCGGCCAACTGAGCGCGCTTTGCTGACACTTCACGCCACGGACGACGGCTCGGTCCTCGTCGACGGCGACACGGTCGCGGCCCTGGGGTCGTTCGACGAACTGGCCGGGGCGCACCCGTCCGCGCGGGTTCGCCGCTGGCCCGGCATCCTCACGCCGGGGCTCCTCAACCCGTACGGTCCGGAGATCCTGGAGTCGACGTACCACCCGGACCCGCGCGAGGCCGGGACGTACGGCACCGTGCCGATCGGCGGTCAGCGCGCACGCGAGATCTTCCGCGCCGAGCCCGCCCGCCTCGGCCCGAGCGCACGCCGCGGCGTCCAGCGCCTCCTCGCGCACGGCACGGTGGCGATCGCGGGCGAACTCAAGTCCAAGGCCGCGATCGACGCGGTACGCGGGGCCGGCCTGGCCTTCGGCAACCGCCCGCAGAAGATGCCGGGCCCGGTGTCCCTCACCCCGCGCCCCCTGGTCCTCCTGCCCCAGCTCACGGTCGGCGGCCCGGCCCGCTTCGCCGTCTTCGACGTCCCGTCCCGCGAGGACTTGGTCCGCCTCGGCGCCTCGACGTGTGTGGCCACGGTCATCGCCGGCCGCTTGCTGTACCGGGGGCGGTAACCCGGCCCCACTCAGCCCCTTTGGCCCCGCAGGCGCAACGGCCCGCACCTGAGGACGCACCGCCACGCACCCGCCCCCACGCCCGCCCGCCCGGCCCACCCCTGCGACAATGACCAAGTGACCCGCGCATCCTTGGACAAGCAGCCGCACGAAGTCGCCTCGATGTTCGACGACGTCGCGGAGAAGTACGACCTCACCAACGACGTGCTCTCCCTCGGTCAGGACCGGGTGTGGCGCAAGGCCGTCGCGCAGGCGGTGGACGCGCGGCCCGCGCAGAAGGTGCTCGACCTCGCGGCCGGCACCGCGACCTCGAGCCTGCCCTTCGCGCAGACCGGCGCGTACGTCGTGCCCTGCGACTTCTCGCTCGGCATGCTCCGGGTCGGCAAGCGCAAGCACCCGCATCTGCCGTTCACCGCGGGCGATGCCACGAAGCTGCCGTTCAAGGACGACACCTTCGACGCCGTGACCATCTCCTTCGGACTGCGCAACGTGCAGGAGACCGACCGGGCCCTGCGCGAGCTGTACCGCGTCACCAAGCCCGGCGGCCGCGTGGTCATCTGCGAGTTCAGCCACCCCACTTGGGCCCCGTTCCGCACCGTCTACACCGAGTACCTGATGCGCGCCCTGCCGCCCGTCGCGCGCGCCGTGTCCTCCAACCCCGACGCGTACGTCTATCTCGCCGAGTCCATCCGCGACTGGCCGAACCAGCCCGCGCTCGCCGCGAAGCTGCAGGACGCCGGCTGGTCGAAGGTGGCCTGGCGCAACCTCTCCGGCGGCATCGTGGCCCTGCACCGGGGCTTCAAGACGGTCTGAGCGGGCAAGGGAACGAGCCGATGCCGTACGACCACACGGCGCCGGGCGCCGAGCACTACCTGCCCGTACTCGAGGAGATCGCCGCCGAGGTCGCCGCCAAGCCCGGCCGCGGCCGCTCCGCCGACTACATCCCCGCGCTCGCCTGCGTGGACCCGGACCGCTTCGGCATGGCCGTCGCGGATCTGGACGGCGGCGTCTGTGGGGTGGGGGAGTGGCGGACGCCGTTCTCCACGCAGTCGATCACCAAGGTCTTCGCGCTCGCCCTCGTCCTCGCGCACGAGGGCACGGGCCTGTGGGAGCACGTGGGCCGCGAGCCCTCGGGCAACCCGTTCAACTCCCTTGTGCAGCTGGAGTACGAGCACGGCATCCCGCGCAATCCGTTCATCAACGCGGGCGCCCTCGTCGTCACCGACCGGCTGCAGACCCTGACCGGCGACGCGAGCGCCGATCTCCTCGCCTTCCTGCAGGCCGAGAGCGGCAACCCGGAGCTCGGCTTCGACCTCGAAGTCGCCGCGTCGGAAGCGGCGCACGGCGACCGCAACGCGGCCCTCGCCCACTTCATCGCCTCGTACGGTCACATCCGTCAGCCGATCCCGCCGCTCCTCGACCACTACTTCCGCCAGTGCTCGATCGAGATGAACTGCGCAGATCTCGCCCTGGCCATCGGCTTCCTGGCCCGGCACGGGGTGCGCGCCGATGGCTCGCGGCTGCTTTCGCGCAGTGAGGCCAAGCAGGTCAACGCGGTGATGATGACCTGCGGGACGTACGACGCCGCAGGCGACTTCGCGTACCGGGTCGGGCTGCCCGGCAAGAGCGGTGTGGGCGGCGGCATCGTCGCGGTCGTGCCGGGGCGGTGCACGGTCTGCGTGTGGAGCCCGGGGCTCGACGAGCGCGGGAACTCGGTGGCGGGGGTCGCGGCGCTCGACCGCTTCACCACGCTCACCGGCCTTTCGGTCTTCTGAGGTCCAAGAGGCTCCGGGGCAAAGGGAGTTGACGGGAACCGCGGGAGGGGCAGGCTGAGTCCGTAGGGATGCGGAACACCGCTCCCGTCCCCGGATCTGACGCCAGGAGCCCGGCTTGTCGTCTCAGTGGCCACAATGGCCTTGCCCCGCCTGCGGCACCGCCTTCCTGGAGGAGGCCCGCTTCTGCATGAAGTGCGGGCGGGCGCGAGGGGAGGCGCCCTCGGACGCGCCCCAAGCCCCGCCCTCTCAGCCCGTCCAGCCCGCACCGCCGAGTGCTCCGCCGCCGCCCGGCTTCGGTCCCGGCTTCGGTACAGGGCCGGGCGCGCAGCCCGGCTTCGGTGCGGGCGGCGGCCCCGGCCATCCGGCCGCACCGGGCGGGCCGCCCCCGCCCGGGTACGGCCCCACGTACGCCCCCGCGGGCGCGTCTCCCCTGGGCGCCTTCCTCGGACGGGCGTTCCGCGGCGGCTGGGCCGCGTCCGCGCAGGCCGCGCTGTGGCCGGTCGGGCTGCTCCTGATCGCCGCGGCAGGCCTCGCGATTCCCTCGTACGGACAGGAGGAGGGCGAGGCGCCCGTCTCCTTCACCGACCGCTTCCGGCTCATCACGGCCATGCTTCTGCAAGGTCTCGGCGGCGGGTTCGAGGCGCAGGGCCCGTCCGGCGACGACTCCAACCCCTTCGGCGGCTCGGAGAGTTCAGGCTTCCTGGACGGCAGTTCCGCCGAGTCGGGCACCGCGACGCTCTCGATGGTCCCGCTGACGTTCACCGTGCTGTGGATCGTGGCGCTGCTCATCGGCGTCCGGATGCTGCGCGCCCGCCAGGCCGCGGCGCCCGCGCTCTCGCGTACCGCCGGACTCGAAGCGGCCGTACGGATCGCGGTCGTCGCGGGCGTCGCCGTCCTGGTGCTCGCGCTGTTCGCGCAGCCCACCGTCGAGGACGTCGAGGTGTCGTCCGCCCCGGTGCTCTCCGCGCTCGGCGCACTGGGCCTCACGCTCGTGACGGCCCTCGCCCTGCTGCACCGGGACGACCTGGCGGGTTGGCTCGCGGTACGTCCGGGAGTCCACGCGTGCGTACGGGCGGGAGCAACCGCCGTACGCGCACTGGCCGTTGTGCTCGCCCTGAGCGCCCTCGTCGCCTATCTCTGCCTCGCCGCCCAGGACGACATGGAGAAGGAGGGCCTGCTCGTCCTGCTCGCCTTCCTGCCCAACCTGGGCGCCGCGGCGCTCGCCGTCGGGTGGGGCGGCTCGCTGGAGTTCACCGCGAGCCGCAACTCCGAGTTCAGCGGCGACCGTACGGAATCGGAGTCGGTCGGGCTGTCCGATCTCGCCGATCTGACCAACGACTGGGCGATGGTCGGCGGCCTCGCCCTCGGTGCGGTGTGCGCCCTGGTGGTCGGCGTGCTCGCCGCCCGCCGGCACGCCAACCGGGGTGAACAGCCCCTGGCGGCCGGGCTGTTCTTCGCCCTGCTGCTCATCGTGGCCGCCGCGTCCGGGCTTGCCGTCGAGGGCTCGGCCGGCGAGCTCGCCGAGCTCGGCGGCGAGGGCAGCTTCGAGGCCGGTCCGAGCATTCCCGAGCTGCTGCTCTTCGGGCTGCTCTGGCTCTCCGCGGCCACCTTCCTCGGCCCGTACGTCCTGCGGATGACGGGCAACGGAAGCCTGCCGCCCGCGCCTTACGCACCGCCGGCACCGGGCTACGCCCCGCCGGGTGTGGGCATGCCCGGCGCGCCTGCCGCCCCCCACACCCCGGAGGCTCCCGGCGCCCAGCCGGTGTACGACCTGGGAATGCTGGGAAGCGCGGCTTCCGCGCAGGACGTGACGGAGGGCGCGCAGCCGCCCGCCCCCGAAGCCTTGTACAGCCACGCATACGCGCCGACCGCCACGGCCCCCGCCGCGGGGCCGCCCCCGCAACGCCCGCGCGCCGCCGTCTGGATCGTCACCCTCACCGCCGCCCTCGTGCTCGGCGCCGGTGCCACGGCCGGTTTCCTGCTGCTCCAGGACGACGGCGACGACCCCGCCCCCAAGGACGCCAAGCCCTCGGCCTCCGCGTCCCCCGGCGCGGAGTCGACCGCATCCGAACCGTCCACGGCCGAGCCCTCGCCGTCGGACAGCACCGCGTCCGACCCGTCCACCGACCCCACGGCCGGATCCGACGCCACGGCCGGCACCGACTCCCGGATCGTCACCGACTCCGCCGGCTTCTCCTTCGCCGTCCCTGACGTCTGGGACCGGGTGAGCGAGGAGAACGGGCAGATCACGTACGCGGGTTCGACCGGCTTCGGCCACTTCCTGATCGGCGTCGTCCCGGACGCCCCCGTCTCCTCGTACGAGAACTTCCGGACGATCGAGCAGAAGTCGCAGAAGAATCCGGACTACCAGCGGATCCGTCTGGAGGAGAACACCTTCCAGGGCCGGCCGGGCGCGGTCTGGGAGTACACGTACACCGAGGAGGAGACCGGCCGGACCGTGCACGCGATCGACCAGGGCTATGTGGCCGAGGACGGCACGGAGTACGCCATCTACTTCACGGACTACGAGGAGAGCTGGGAGCCCAGCGGCCGCGAGATCTTCGAGGAGGCGCTCGCCACTTGGCGGCTGACGGGCTGATGTCTGGCATCCGGCATCCGGCATCCGGCATCCGCATCCGCATCCGCATCCGGCATCCGGCACCAGGCACCTGACTCCTGGCGACCGCGCGAACCGAGGCCCGCCGCCCGGCAGTTGTCTGCCGGGCGGCGTCCTCCGCAGCTCATCGCACGGGCAGGATCCACTCCCCACTGCCGTCGGGCTCGTCCAGCTCCCGCTGCATCCCGCCGTGCGGCGGGCGCGGTGTGCGGGGCTCGCGGACCCCGCTGCCGCCCTCGCCCTCGTCCGGTCCGAAGTCGAACCACAGCGTGACGATGGCACCGAACGGCACCTGCGCGCCCGGCTCGGGGAACTGGCGTACGACGTAATCGGTCACCATGAACGGGAAGGCGGGCTCCTGCGGCGCCTCGACCAACAGGCCGGCGAGCGCCGCCTGTTCACGTACGTCCATGGCCATCTGCCCGACGAACTTCGGGACGGTCACTTCGGGTTTTCTGCGCAAAGCCGTCACCCCCAGCCGAAGGCCCTGCCTTCGCCTTCCCGCCTGCTCGGCGGCGTCTGGCACGCACGCTCGCTGCGTTGCCGAAAGGCCTGAGTAGCTCCGCTACTAAGTCCTTCCGGCGCCTTGCGATCGCACGCACCAGACGCCGCCGAGCCGCCCTACGGGCGACGACGGGAAGGCGAAGGCAGGACCTACCGGAAGGGTAAACGGCCGGGAGCCCGACCGGAAGGCAGCAGACCGGTCGGCGCGGAGGCTCAGAGCGCCAGGCTGTAGCGGCGCCCCCGCTTGCCCGCGGGCGTCACGTACTCCTCGGCAAGCTCCATCCCGAGCCGCTCGCAGACGGCGACCGAACGGCGGTTGTCGGTGGCGACCATCGCGACCACCTCCGGTACACCGGCCGCCCGCACCCGCTCCAGGGTGGTGAGCGCCGCGCCCGTCGCCAGGCCCTTGCCCCACGCGTCCCGGCCCAGACGCCAGCCGATCTCGATGGCGCCGACCGGGCCCCACTGCGGGCGCGGCCAGGGCTGCGCGCCCGTGAAGCCTGCCACGGCGCCGTCCTCGTCGAGGATCGTCCAGAGACAGAAGCCCAGTTCGGCGTCGTGGCGGCGCTGGCGGGCCGTGAGCTCCTCGTACACGGACACCTCGGCGGACTTCCCGCCGTGGAACTCCATCACCTCGGGGTCGTCGAACACCCGGTGCCAGACATACGCGTCCTCCTCGGTCGGGACCCGCAGCCGGTCGGCGGGCAGCGGCACGAGCGAGCTGGGTGTGGGTCGTGTCATGCGGGCGGCCCTCCGATTCGTGATCAAGCGGCCCCCATAGACTGCCCCTGTCCAGTGCTCTTCAGCACGCGAAATCTTTACGCCAGGGGAGAACCCGTCGTGACCGAGCCCCTCTCCGAGCCCGCACCCGACTCCCTGACCAAGCCGCTCTCAGAGAACACAGCCGATGTCATCGTCGTCGGGGCCGGACCGGCCGGATCCACGACGGCGTACTACCTGGCGAAGGCCGGACTCGACGTCCTGCTCCTGGAGAAGACCGCGTTCCCGCGCGAGAAGGTCTGCGGCGACGGCCTGACGCCGCGCGCCACCAAGCAGCTGGTGTCGATGGGCATCGACATCTCCGAAGAGGCCGGCTGGCTGCGCAACAAGGGCCTGCGCATCATCGGCGGCGGTGTGCGCCTGCAGCTCGACTGGCCCGAGCTGGCCTCGTATCCGGACTACGGACTCGTCCGCAAGCGCGACGACTTCGACGAGCAGCTGGCGCGCCAGGCGCAGAAGGCGGGCGCGCGCCTGTACGAGCGCTGCAATGTCGGCGCTCCGATCCTCGACGACCGCACCGGCCGCATCACGGGTGTGCACGCCAAGCTCGGCGAGGAGAAGAAGGAAGTCACCTTCCACGCCCCGCTGGTGGTCGCCGCCGACGGCAACTCCACGCGGATCTCCCTCGCGATGGGCCTGCACCGCCGCGAGGACCGCCCGATGGGCGTCGCCGTACGGACGTACTTCACCTCGCCGCGGCACGACGACGACTACCTGGAGTCCTGGCTGGAGCTGTGGGACAAGCGCGGCCCGGGCGAGGACCGGCTCCTTCCCGGCTACGGCTGGATCTTCGGCATGGGCGACGGCACGTCCAACGTCGGCCTCGGCATCCTCAACTCCTCGAAGGCCTTCCGCGAGCTGGACTGGCGCGAGGTGCTCAAGGCCTGGTGCGCCTCGATGCCCGAGGACTGGGGCTACACGCCCGAGAACATGACGATGCCGATCCGCGGCGCCGCACTCCCGATGGCCTTCAACCGCCAGCCGCACTACACCAAGGGCCTGCTGCTCGTCGGTGACGCGGGCGGTCTGGTCAACCCGTTCAACGGCGAGGGCATCGCGTACGCGATGGAGTCGGGCCAGATCGCGGCCGATGTCATCGTGCAGGCCCACGCCCGCCAGACCCCGGCCCAGCGCGAACTGGCCCTGCAGCGCTACCCGAAGGTCCTCAAGGAGACCTACGGCGGCTACTACACGCTTGGCCGCGCGTTCGTGAAGCTGATCGGCAACCCGAAGGTCATGAAGATCGCGACCCAGCGCGGTCTGACCCACCCGATGCTGATGCGCTTCACGCTCAAGATGCTCGCGAACCTGACGGACCCGTCGGGCGGCGACGCGATGGACCGGATCATCAACGGTCTGTCGAAGGTGGCTCCGAAGGCCTGACCCGGCCCAGGCATTCCGGCGCCGCTTTTTCAGGCTCCCGCTTTTTCAGGCCCCCGCTTTCGGAGCGGGGGCCTGTCCAGTTCGCTTCCGCTGCGAGAGAGGGCATCCGTGCAGCAGCACACACTGAACCTGTGGCGCCGACAGCTCGGCGAGGTACCCGAGTCGGTCTGGCAGCGCAGGGACCTCGACGTGCTGATCCTCGCGGACAACGGGCTCACGCACCTCTCGCCGCGGATCGGAAAGCTGGACCGGCTGCGCATGCTGGACCTGGGACACAACGCGCTCACCGAGGTGCCCGGTGAACTCGGGGACCTGACCGGGCTCAGCGACTGCCTCTATCTGCACGACAACCGCCTCACGGAGCTCCCGGAGACGCTGGGGCGGCTGACACGGCTGCGCTACCTCAACGTCGGCGAGAACCCCCTCGCCGCCCTGCCCGAGGCCATCGGCGCGATGAGCGGGCTGGTCGAACTGCGCGCGCAGCACGGCCGGCTCACCTCCCTGCCGGACTCGATCGGCCGCCTCGGCAAGCTGCGCGAGCTCTGGCTGCGCGGCAACGCCCTCGCCCAACTGCCGCCGTCCGTCGGCCAGCTCCGCGAGCTGCGCCATCTGGACCTGCGCGAGAACGCGTTCACGGAGCTCCCCGAGGCGCTTGCCGGCCTCCCGCTCCTGCGCCACATCGACCTGCGCGGCAACCGGCTCGGGCCGCGGCTGCCGGACTGGCCGGTGCGGCTGCCCTCGCTGGAGAAGCTGGATCTCCGCTGGAACGGAATCGACCCCGGGCTGCCGGTCCTGGCCGAACTGGAGCGGCGGGGCTGCGTGGTCCTCACGTAAGCCGTGCAGGTTCTCGCGCAGAGACCCGCTGGTACTCGACAAAGCCCTGGCCGAAGCGGCATCCAGGGCATCCAGTAAGGTCCGCTGATCACAACGGGCGCGTACAGCTGCGGCCCGGCGGACCAAGGGGTGGGACCGTGAACGAGGCGATACCGGACGGCTCTTGGCGGCTCGGTCCGCGGGTGGGCGGGGCGCTGGCCGGCCGCTGGTGGCAGTGGGCGCTGTCCGCGCCGGACGAGATGAGTCCGGTACGGGACGAGACGGGGGAGCACGCGGCCTGGGACCAGCCGGACGATCTGTGGTTCCTGGCCGGAACATACGGGGGCAAAGTCACCCGCACCTGTGCGATTCCCTCGGACCGGCCGGTGTTCTTCCCGGTGTTCAACATCCAGACCGTACGCGGCGCGCTCGACCAGGCACCGCCGAGGATGCCCATCGCCCGGGCCGAGGCCTGGCTCAACGGGAGTCCGCTGGAACTGACGCAGTTCTCCGGCCAGTTCACGCTGGGCACCGAACGCCACCACACCTGGGGCCTGTGGGGCGCGCTCACCCCGCTGACCCCCGGCGAGTACGTCCTGGAGATCAGGGCCGACACGGGCCGCGGCTTCTGGGTGGACACGACGTACCACCTGACGGCGACGGCCGGACCGTCACGCTGACGGCAAGACCGGCCACGGCTCCAGCGCGGTGACCGCATTTGTGGGGATCGGGCCGTATACGTGCGGGAAGGCGGGCCCGCCGGGCTGTGCGGACTCGAAGCGTACGGGGGCCGTCAGGCGCTCGGAGTCGACGACCAGGACGACGAGTTCGCCCTCGTGCGGGCCCTCGCCGTACAGGAACCGCGCCACGGCCGGCAGCTGCTCACGCGTCGAGCAGTGGATGAACCCCTCCTCGGCGAGGGTGCGGCCGCGGGTGGACTGCTCGTACGAGCCCGTACGGACAGCCGCGTCCCACAGGGCGCGTTCCGTGAGGTGCAGGATCTCCGTCATGACGCCCGACCCTAACAACGGCCCGGAGACGGCCTGAAACGCGACGAAGGGCCGCTGCATCCCCGAGGAAGCAGCGGCCCTTCGCCACACGTACGGACGAACCGTCAGAGAACGCGCACGGCGCCCGACGCCGGGTAGCCCGACAGGTCCTGGATGACAACGCCCTTCGAGGGGTTGGCGGCGTCCAGGTACTGGCCGTTACCGATGTACACACCCGTGTGGTACGCGGAGCCCTTGCCGCCCCAGTAAAGGATGTCGCCCACCTGGAGGTTGGACGTGCCGACCTCGGTGCCGACCATCGACTGGTCCTGCGAGACGCGGGGAAGGTCCACGCCGGCCTGCTTGAACGCGGCCTGCACCAGGGAGGAGCAGTCCCACGCGTTGGGGCCGGTGGCACCCATGACGTAGGCGTCGCCGAGCTGCGCCTTCAGGAAGGAGATGACCGCGGAGACCGAACCGGAGGCGGGGGCCTCGGCGGTGGTGGAGGCGGAAGCGGTCGAGAGCGTGGTGCGCTCGGAGTCGCGGGCGGCGCGCTCCTTCGCCGCACGCTCGGCGGCCTTCTTCTCGGCGGCGGCCTTGGCCTTCGCCTTCTCCTTGGCCTCCTTGGCGTCCTTGGCCGCGGCCTCGATGGCCGCGTCCTTGTCCGCCTGGAGCGTGTACGCGTCGGCCGCCTGCTGCGTGGCGTCGGCCGTCGCGGCCACCTGGGTCGCCAGGTCGGTGGTGAGCGTGGGCATTTCGATGGTCTCGGTCACCGGCTCGGCCGCGTTCGCCATGCCAGTGGTGCCGGCCACCGCAAGGGTGCTGAGGACGCCACCGGCAACTCCGGCGCGCAGCTTGGTGACGCGCTGCGGGCGGGGCTTCCGGTGGCTGGGTATGTGAGCGGTGTGGGACATGAGAACAACCGCTATCAGGGTGTCAGGGTTCCCTTCAAGAAACGTGTGCTGCGCCACAGTTGTGGCCGATCAAGCCGAATCCCGCGCGTGTCGACGCTTATTGACGCCGTAACGGGCAATTTGGACAGCCTTGATCAGCGCTGTGATCATGGGTTTTCCAAATAACGCCCGTTTTGCCCAGCGCCTACCACCGGTGGCAGTTGTTGGCCAAGCCCGGTTGTTCCCGGCCCTCACAGAAGTGGCACAGGTCACGAACAGGTCTCCGTCGTGTGCCCGAGATATGGACGCCGGACCGCTCGTGAATGCGTGCACGCGTCAGCACCCGTACAAAAGGATCCCCCGAGCGAGGGAAGGCTGCCCTTATCAGGTCGCCGATCGAGGCGCCAATTTGCTTGCAGCTGCCATCACTTGATAGTGAGCGCACCCTCGTGACCAGCGGTAACCGGCTAATTGATCACCATTGGTGATCACTCCGGAGCTTCGCGTATGAAGATCACCGCTCATCCGACTTCATGATCCTTCGTCAGGTGGTGGAGATCACAAAGGCGTTGTCGTACCCCGTGTCGCAGATCACAGACCGGCAGGCATAGGATGCGGGGCAGTTGGGCTTGTGAACTGCCTCACATAAGCACGATCTTGGTGAGTCGGGGCACGCGCCCACTGGGCGGGGCGCTATCGCCCCGCGCAGGTCCGTCCGCCGAAGCAGTCAATGTCGACTGAGAGGAGCGAGGAGCGGTGAACGCTTATGCGCCCATCCTCGTACTGGGAGCCCTAGCGGCAGGCTTTGCGATCTTCTCCGTGGTCATGGCCACGCTTATCGGTCCAAAGCGGTACAACCGCGCCAAACTCGAAGCCTACGAGTGCGGTATCGAGCCGACGCCGACTCCGGCCGGCGGTGGGCGCTTCCCGATCAAGTACTACCTGACGGCGATGCTCTTCATCATCTTCGATATCGAGATCGTCTTCCTCTATCCCTGGGCGGTCACCTTCGACGCCCTGGGTGTTTTCGGGCTCGTGGAGATGTTGCTCTTCGTGCTCACCGTCTTCGTCGCCTATGCGTATGTATGGCGGCGCGGCGGCCTGGAATGGGACTGAGGGGCTGAGGGGTCACCAATGGGACTCGAAGAGAAGCTGCCGAGCGGTTTTCTGCTGACGACGGTCGAACAGGCCGCGGGCTGGGTGCGCAAGGCATCCGTCTTCCCCGCCACCTTCGGCCTCGCTTGTTGCGCCATCGAGATGATGACGACGGGCGCGGGTCGTTATGACCTCGCCCGTTTCGGCATGGAGGTGTTCCGCGGTTCGCCCCGCCAGGCGGACCTGATGATCGTCGCGGGCCGGGTCAGCCAGAAGATGGCGCCGGTCCTCCGCCAGGTCTACGACCAGATGCCCAACCCCAAGTGGGTCATCTCCATGGGTGTCTGCGCCTCGTCCGGCGGCATGTTCAACAACTACGCGATCGTCCAGGGCGTCGACCACATCGTCCCCGTCGACATCTATCTGCCCGGCTGCCCGCCGCGGCCCGAGATGCTGATGGACGCGATCCTCAAGCTGCACCAGAAGATCCAGACCTCCAAGCTCGGCGTGAACGCCGAGGAGGCGGCCCGTGAGGCGGAGGAGGCGGCCCTCAAGGCGCTCCCCACCATCGAGATGAAGGGGCTGCTGCGGTGACCGAGAACAGCAACGGCGTGAACCCCGAGAAGGACCTCGGCGCCTCCAACCTGCCCGGCCAGCGCGGCGAGCACGGCGAGGAGATCCGCGTCCAGCGCGGCATGTTCGGCGCCAACAACGGTGGCGACACCTCCGGTTACGGCGGCCTGGTCCGCTCCGTACGGCTGCCGGGCCCGTCCGCGCGCCCGTACGGCGGCTGGTTCGACGAGGTGGCCGACGAACTCGAAGGCGCCCTGGAGGAGCAGGACCTGCTCCCCGAGAACGCGATCGAGAAGACGGTCGTCGACCGCGGCGAGCTCACCTTCCATGTCGTCCGCGAGCACCTGCTCCAGGTCGCACGGACCCTGCGCGACGACCCGGCCCTGCGCTTCGAGCTGTGCACCGGCGTCTCCGGTGTGCACTACCCGAACGACAAGGGCCGCGAGCTGCACGCCGTCTACCACCTGCGCTCGCTCACGCACGGCCGGCTGATCCGGCTCGAAGTCAGCGCTCCCGACAGCGACCCGCATGTGCCGTCCCTGGTCGGCATCTATCCGACCAACGACTGGCACGAGCGCGAGACGTACGACTTCTTCGGGCTCATCTTCGACGGTCACCCGGCGCTGACGCGGATCATGATGCCGGACGACTGGCAGGGCTTCCCGCAGCGCAAGGACTACCCCCTCGGCGGCATCGCGGTCGAGTACAAGGGCGCCCAGATCCCGGCTCCGGACCAGCGGAGGTCGTACAGCTGATGAGCACTTCACACGCTTCTGCCCGCGAGACCACCGAGGGGACTGTATATACAGTCACCGGCGGCGACTGGGACGAGGTCGTCGAGTCCGCGGTGAAGTCCGACGACGAGCGCATCATCGTCAACATGGGCCCTCAGCACCCGTCCACGCACGGTGTGCTCCGGCTGATCCTGGAGATCGACGGCGAGACCGTCACCGAGGCCCGCTGCGGCATCGGCTACCTCCACACCGGCATCGAGAAGAACCTCGAGTACCGGACCTGGACGCAGGGCACCACCTTCGTCACGCGCATGGACTATCTGACGCCGTTCTTCAACGAGACGGCGTACTGCCTGGGCGTCGAGAAGCTGCTCGGCATCGAGGACCAGATCCCGGACCGCGCGAACATCATCCGCGTCCTGCTCATGGAGCTGAACCGGCTCTCCTCGCATCTGGTCTGCATCGCCACCGGCGGTATGGAGCTCGGCGCGACCACGATCATGATCTACGGCTTCCGGGACCGCGAACTGATCCTGGACCTGTACGAGTTGATCACCGGCCTGCGGATGAACCACGCGTACATCCGTCCGGGCGGTCTCGCCCAGGATCTGCCGCCGGGCGCGGTGGACCAGTTGCGCGAGTTCGTGAAGACCATGAAGAAGAACCTTCCCGAGTACGACAAGCTCGCCACCGGGAACCCGATCTTCAAGGCCCGTATGCAGGACGTCGGCTACCTCGACCTCGCGGGCTGCATGGCCCTCGGCGCCACGGGTCCGATCCTGCGCTCGGCCGGTCTGCCCCACGACCTGCGCAAGACCGACCCGTACTGCGGCTACGAGACGTACGACTTCGAGGTCCCGACCTCCGAGACCTGCGACTCGTACGGACGCTTCCTCATCCGCCTCGAAGAGATGCGGCAGTCGCTGCGGATCGTCGAGCAGTGCCTGGACCGGCTCGCCCCGGGCCCGGTCATGGTCGCGGACAAGAAGATCGCCTGGCCCGCGCAACTGGCGCTCGGCCCGGACGGGTTGGGCAACTCGCTCGACCACATCAAGAACATCATGGGCACCTCCATGGAGGCCCTGATCCACCACTTCAAGCTGGTGACCGAGGGCTTCCGGGTCCCGCCGGGCCAGGCGTACGCGGCCGTCGAATCGCCCAAGGGCGAACTCGGCGCGCATGTCGTCTCCGACGGCGGCACCCGCCCCTACCGGGTCCACTTCCGCGACCCGTCCTTCACCAATCTGCAGGCCATGGCGGCGATGTGCGAGGGCGGCCAGGTCGCCGACGTCATCGTCGCCGTCGCGTCCATCGACCCCGTGATGGGAGGCGTCGACCGGTGACCACTTCTCAAGAGGGCGTCAGCCTGGGCATGCCCCAGCTGCCCGCCCCCGACTACCCGGCCGATGTCCGTGCCCGGCTCGAAGCGGACGCCAAGGACGTCATCGCCCGCTACCCGGACTCGCGCTCGGCGCTCCTTCCGCTCCTTCACCTCGTGCAGTCCGAGGAGGGCCATGTCACCCGTACCGGCATGCAGTTCTGTGCCGACGTACTCGGTCTGACGACCGCCGAGGTGACGGCCGTCGCGACCTTCTACACGATGTACCGGCGCAAGCCGTCCGGTGACTACCAGGTCGGCGTCTGCACCAACACGCTGTGCGCCGTCATGGGCGGAGATGCCATCTTCGAGGACCTGAAGCAGCACCTCGGGGTCGGCAACAACGAGACCACCGAGGACGGCAAGGTCACCCTCGAGCACATCGAGTGCAACGCGGCCTGCGACTTCGCCCCCGTGGTGATGGTCAACTGGGAGTTCTTCGACAACCAGACCCCGGGCAGCGCACGGCAGTTGGTCGACGACCTGCGCGCCGGACGCGAGGTCCAGCCCACGCGCGGCGCGCGCCTGTGCACCTTCAAGGAGACCGCGCGGATCCTGGCCGGATTCCCGGACCAGCGCGAAGGCGCGGTGGACGAGTCCGGCGGCGCCGGGCCCGCCTCGCTGATCGGTCTGAAGCTGGCCAAGGGCGAGGCGCCCCCGGCCCGTGTGGTGCACCCGCGCGGCGAGGCTCCGCAGGGCGACCGCCCCGCCGAGCACCTGTCCTCGCACGACGCACCGCAGCAGACGTCGGCCTCCGACCCTGCCCACCCGGCAGGTCCGACCGCCGAGGAGGGGGAGTGATGACCTTGGCCGCCGAGATCAACCACGAGACCAGCCCCGAGAAGCTCCTGGCCCCGGTCCTCTCCGCGTTCTGGGACGAGGACAAGCCCTGGACCCTGGAGACGTACAAGCGGCACGAGGGATACGAGGGTCTGCGCAAGGCCCTCGCCATGTCCCCGGACGACCTCATCGCGTACGTGAAGGACTCGGGCCTGCGGGGCCGTGGCGGCGCGGGCTTCCCGACCGGCATGAAGTGGCAGTTCATCCCGCAGGGCGACGGCAAGCCGCACTACCTGGTGGTGAACGCGGACGAGTCGGAGCCCGGGACCTGCAAGGACATCCCGCTGCTCTTCGCCAACCCGCACAGCCTGATCGAGGGCATCATCATCGCCTGCTACGCGATCAGGTCGAACCACGCGTTCATCTACCTGCGCGGCGAAGTCGTCCCCGTACTGCGGCGGTTGCACGAGGCCGTGCGCGAGGCATACGAAGCCGGCTACCTCGGCGAGAACATCCTCGGCAGCGGCCTGAACCTCGAACTCACCGTGCACGCCGGCGCCGGCGCGTACATCTGCGGTGAGGAGACCGCGCTGCTCGACTCGCTCGAAGGCCGCCGCGGCCAGCCCCGCCTGCGTCCGCCCTTCCCTGCGGTCGCGGGTCTGTACGCGTGCCCCACTGTGGTGAACAACGTGGAGTCCATCGCGTCTGTTCCCGCGATCCTCAACAAGGGCAAGGACTGGTTCAAGTCGATGGGCAGCGAGAAGTCCCCGGGCTTCACGCTGTACTCGCTCAGCGGCCATGTCACCAGCCCCGGCCAGTACGAGGCACCGCTCGGGATCACGCTGCGCCAGCTGCTCGACATGAGCGGCGGGATGCGGGCCGGCCACCGGCTCAAGTTCTGGACGCCGGGCGGCTCTTCGACCCCGATGTTCACGGACGAGCACCTCGACGTCCCGCTGGACTACGAGGGCGTGGGCGCCGCGGGCTCGATGCTCGGCACCAAGGCGCTGCAGTGCTTCGACGAGACCACCTGTGTCGTACGGGCGGTCACGCGCTGGACCGAGTTCTACGCCCACGAGTCCTGCGGCAAGTGCACGCCCTGCCGCGAAGGCACGTACTGGCTGGTGCAGTTGCTGCGCGACATCGAGGCCGGCAAGGGCGTGATGGCCGACCTCGACAAGCTGAACGACATCGCCGACAACATCAACGGCAAGTCCTTCTGCGCCCTCGGCGACGGCGCCGCCTCGCCGATCTTCTCCTCGCTCAAGTACTTCCGCGAGGAGTACGAGCAGCACATCACCGGCAAGGGCTGCCCCTTCGACCCCGCCAAGTCGACGCTCTGGGCGGACAAGAACGCTTCGAGCGCGGAGGTGAACGCATGACCGTCACGACCAACGCTCCCGCAGGGGGCGGAGAGGCGGCGGTCCCGCCGGAAGACCTGGTCTCGCTGACCATCGACGGCGTGGAACTGAGCGTCCCCAAGGGGACCTTGGTGATCCGGGCCGCCGAACAGCTCGGCATCGAGATCCCGCGCTTCTGCGACCACCCGCTGCTCGACCCAGCCGGCGCCTGCCGCCAGTGCATCGTCGAGGTCGAGGGCCAGCGCAAGCCGATGGCCTCCTGCACCATCACCTGCACCGACGGGATGGTGGTCAAGACCCACCTGACCTCGCCGGCCGCGGAGAAGGCGCAGAAGGGTGTGATGGAGCTCCTGCTCATCAACCACCCGCTCGACTGCCCGGTCTGCGACAAGGGCGGCGAGTGCCCGCTGCAGAACCAGGCGATGTCGCACGGACAGGCCGACTCGCGCTTCGAGGGCCAGAAGCGCACGTACGAGAAGCCGGTGCCGATCTCGACGCAGGTGCTTCTCGACCGCGAGCGCTGTGTGCTCTGTGCCCGCTGCACCCGGTTCTCGAACCAGGTCGCGGGCGACCCGATGATCGAGCTGATCGAGCGCGGTGCGCTGCAGCAGGTCGGCACCGGTGAGGGCGACCCCTTCGAGTCGTACTTCTCCGGGAACACCATCCAGATCTGCCCGGTGGGCGCGCTGACCTCGGCCGCGTACCGCTTCCGCTCGCGCCCCTTCGACCTGGTCTCTTCGCCTTCCGTGTGCGAGCACTGCGCGGGCGGGTGCGCGACGCGCACCGACCACCGGCGCGGCAAGGTCATGCGGCGGCTGGCGGCCAACGACCCGGAGGTCAACGAGGAGTGGATCTGCGACAAGGGGCGGTTCGGGTTCCGGTACGCGCAGCAGCGTGACCGGCTGACCACGCCTCTTGTACGGAACGCTGCTGGTGAGCTGGAGCCCGCGTCCTGGCCCGAGGCGCTCGAAAAGGCGGCCGAGGGACTGCTCGCGGCCCGTGGCCGTGCGGGTGTCCTGACCGGCGGCCGCCTGACCGTCGAGGACTCCTACGCGTACAGCAAGTTCGCGCGCGTGGCCCTCGACACCAACGACGTCGACTTCCGCGCCCGCGTCCACTCCTCCGAGGAGGCCGACTTCCTGGCCGCCGCGGTGGCCGGACGCGGCCGTGACCTCGACGGCTCCGGAGTCACGTACACGAAGCTGGAGAAGGCACCCGCCGTCCTGCTCGTCGGCATCGAGGCCGAGGAGGAGGCGCCCGGCGTCTTCCTGAAGCTGCGCAAGGCCTGGCGGCAGAACAAGCAGCGGACCTTCGGTCTCGCTCCTTATATGACCCGTGGTCTGGAGAAGGCCGGCGGCACGCTCCTTCCCGCCGCTCCCGGCACCGAGACCGAGTGGCTGGACGCGCTCGCTTCCGGCGTCGGGCTCGACGAGACGGGGGCCGTCGCGGCCGAGGCGCTGCGCGCCGAAGGCTCCGTGATCATCGTCGGTGAGCGGCTCGCCGGTGTGGCCGGTGCGCTGACCGCGGTGATGCGGGCGGCCACCGCGATCGGCGCCCAGCTCCTGTGGATTCCGCGCAGGGCCGGTGAGCGCGGCGCCGTCGAGGCGGGCGCGCTGCCCTCCCTGCTTCCGGCCGGCCGTCCCGCGACCGACCCGCGGGCGCGCGAGGAGGTGGCCGTCGCCTGGGGCGTGGCCGAACTCCCGCACCGCTACGGGCGCGACACCGGCCAGATCGTCGAGGCCGCCGCGACCGGCGAGCTCGGCGCGCTGGTCGTCGGTGGGGTCGAGGTCGCTGACCTGCCGGACCCGGCACGGGCCCGCGAGGCGCTGCGCGAGGCCTTCGTGGTCTCCTTCGAGCTGCGGCCGAGCGAGGTCACGGACGTCGCCGATGTGGTCTTCCCGGTGGCCGCGGTCGCCGAGAAGGCCGGCACCTTCCTCAACTGGGAAGGCAGGGCGCGGCCGTTCGAGGCGGCGCTGAAGCCCGACCACATGACCCGCACCCTGTCGCCCACCGACGCCCGCGTGCTGCACATGCTCGCGGACGCCATGGACGTGCATCTCGCGCTGCCCGACCAGGGGAGCATCCACCGCGAGCTCGACCGGCTCGGCCCCTGGGACGGACCGCGGGCGACCGAACCGCTGGAGACCGCGGGGCAGTTGCCCCGGCCGGCCTCCGGCGAGGCGGTGCTCGCAGGCCACCGGCTGCTGCTCGACCAGGGCAAGCTCCAGGAGGGCGACACGGCGCTCGCCGGTACGCGGCACGCGGCCGTCGCCCGGGTCTCCGCGGCCACGGCCGCAGAGGCCGGGGTCAAGGACGGCGACGAGCTCGCGGTCACCGGCCCCGCCGGTTCCGTACAGCTGCCGCTGCAGGTCACCGCGATGCCCGACCGTGTGGTCTGGCTCCCGCTGAACTCGGTGGGCGGCGGCGTCGCCTCCGACACCGGGGCCCACCCGGGCGAGCTGGTCAAGATCGGCCCGGCAACCGTGACTTCGGACGTGGCGGAGGTGGAGGCATGATGACCCCGCTTGCCGCAGAGGACCTGTCGATGTTCGGCACCGACCCGTGGTGGCTCGTCGCCGTCAAGGCGGTCTTCTGCTTCGCGTTCCTGATGGTGACCGTGCTGCTCTCCATCGTGTGGGAGCGCAAGGTCGTCGCCTGGATGCAGCTGCGCATCGGCCCCAACCGCCATGGCCCGTGGGGACTTCTGCAGTCCCTCGCGGACGGCGTGAAGCTGATGCTCAAGGAAGACGTCATCGTCAAGCGGGCCGACAAGGTCGTCTATGTCCTGGCGCCGATCGTCGCGGCCATCCCGGCCTTCATGGCGATCGCGGTGATCCCCTTCGGGCCCGCCGACAACCAGGTCTCGATCTTCGGCCAGCGCACCACGATGCAGCTCACCGACCTGCCGATCGCGATGCTCTACATCCTCGCGGTCGCCTCGGTCGGCATCTACGGCATCGTGCTCGCGGGCTGGTCGTCCGGCTCCACCTACCCGCTGCTCGGCGGCCTGCGCTCCTGCGCCCAGATGATCTCGTACGAGATCGCGATGGGCGCCGCGTTCGCCTCGGTCTTCCTCTACTCGGGCTCGATGTCGACCTCGACGATCGTGGAGGCGCAGGGCGACCGCTGGTACATCCTGCTGCTCCCGGTGTCGTTCCTGCTCTACATCGTGACCATGGTCGGCGAGACCAACCGCGCTCCGTTCGACATGCCGGAGTCCGAGGGCGACCTGGTCGGCGGCTTCAACACCGAGTACTCGTCCATCAAGTTCGCGCTCTTCATGCTCGCCGAGTACGTGAACATGGTGACGGTCTCGGCGGTCGCGACCACCCTCTTCCTGGGCGGCTGGCGGGCCCCGTACCCGATCAGCACCTTCTGGGAGGGCGCCAACTACGGCTGGTGGCCCATGCTCTGGTTCATCGTCAAGGTCCAGCTGCTGCTGTTCTTCTTCATCTGGCTGCGCGGCACGCTCCCGCGTGTGCGCTACGACCAGCTGATGAAGCTCGGCTGGAAGGTGCTCATCCCGGTCTCCGTGGTCTGGCTGATGCTGGTCGCGACCGTGCGCACGCTGCGCAACGAGAACTACGACTTCTCCGAGATCGTGATGTACGTGGGCGGCGGGGTCCTCGCGCTCCTGTTGCTGTCCTTCGTGGTGGACATGTTCCGCGGCAAGGAGAAGGACGTTCCGGTCGAGAAGGTTCCGGAGCACTTCGACCCGATGGCCGGCGGCTTCCCCGTACCGCCGAAGCCCGGTCAATCGCTTCCGCCCGTGCCGCGTCGACGCTCGCGGCAGGAGCGGGAGTTGGTTGTCAGTGGTGGTGCTGACACTGGGAGTGACGGAAAGGAGGCTGACGGTGTCTGAGGAAACTGGTAAGTCGATGGAGCCCACTGGACCCGCCGGGCTGCCCGCGCAGTCCGCCGGGTCCGTGGATCCGGTCGAGGGCAAGGACACGGCGCAGGGGTTCCAGAACCCCGTGGCCGGGTTCGCTGTGACCTTCAAGGCCATGTTCAAGAAGCGGCTCACGGAGCAGTATCCGGAGCAGCAGAAGACCACGGCGCCGCGCTTCCACGGCCGCCACCAGCTCAACCGGCACCCCGACGGCCTCGAGAAGTGCGTCGGCTGCGAGCTGTGCGCCTGGGCCTGTCCCGCCGACGCCATTTACGTGGAGGGCGCGGACAACACCGACGAGGAGCGCTATTCGCCGGGTGAGCGCTACGGCCGCGTCTACCAGATCAATTACGCGCGCTGCATCCTGTGCGGACTGTGCATCGAGGCCTGCCCCACGCGGGCGCTCACGATGACCAACGAGTTCGAGCTCGCGGACTCCAGCCGCGCCAACCTGATCTACACCAAGGAGCAGCTGCTCGCCGGGCTCGACGACACCATGGTCGACACCCCGCACGCGATCTACCCGGGCATGGACGAGAGCGACTACTACCGCGGTCTGGTGACCGAGGCGGCGCCCGGGACCGTGCAGCAGGTCGCGTTCTCCAAGGGCGAGGTGCAGGAGGGCGATTCGACCTTCGGCGAGTCCGAGCCCGCCTCCGAGAAGGTGATCGGACGATGAGCGCGCTCGCCTCCACGGCGGTGACCGACCTCGCCGCCTACACCACATCGACCGGTGAGGCCGTCCAGTTCTGGGTGCTCGGCACCGTCGCCGTGATCGGCGCGCTGTGCACGATCCTGATGAAGAAGGCCGTGCACAGCGCGCTGTGCCTGGCCGGCACCATGATCATCCTGGCGGTGTTCTACCTCGCCAACGGCGCGTACTTCCTGGGCATCGTCCAGGTCGTCGTCTACACCGGCGCGATCATGATGCTCTTCCTCTTCGTGGTCATGCTCGTCGGTGTCACGGCCGCGGATTCCTTGAAAGAGACCATCAAGGGGCAGCGCTGGCTCGCCGCCTTGTGCGGTCTCGGCTTCGCGGTGCTGCTGACCGCGGGCATCGGGAACGCCGCGATCACCGAGTTCAACGGACTCGGCGCGGCCAACGCGGGCGGCAACGTCGAGGGCCTCGCGGCCCTGATCTTCACCAAGTACGTGTTCGCCTTCGAGATCACCGGCGCGCTCCTGATCACCGCCGCCGTCGGCGCCATGGTGCTCACACACCGCGAGCGCACCGAACGTGCCCTCAACCAGCGGGAGATGGCCGAGCGGCGCGTACGCGAGGGCAAGCACCTGCCGCCGCTGCCGGCGCCCGGTGTCTATGCCCGGCACAACGCGGTGGACATCGCCGGTCTGCTGCCCGACGGCACCCCGTCCGAGCTCACGGTCATGCAGACCCTGCGCCAGCGCGGCCAGATCCGCGATGTGTCCGGTGAGGCGCTCAGCGATCTGGCGGCCCTGGAGCAGCGGTCGGCCGAGCGGCTGGGCCGCGACCGAGAGCAGGAGGCCTCCAAGTGAACCCGGTCAACTACCTCTATCTCGCGTCCCTGTTGTTCGCGATCGGCGCCACCGGCGTGCTGATCAGGCGGAACGCCATCGTCGTGTTCATGTGCATCGAGCTCATGCTCAACGCCTGCAACCTGGCGCTCGTGGCGTTCTCGCGGATGCACGGCAATCTCGACGGCCAGATCATCGCGTTCTTCACGATGGTCGTCGCCGCCGCCGAGGTCGTGGTCGGGCTCGCGATCATCGTGTCCCTGTTCCGTTCCCGCCACTCGGCCTCGGTCGACGACGCCAGCCTGATGAAGCTCTAAAGGGGTCGCTGAATCGTGGAGAACCTGATTGCGCTGCTCGTCGCGGCGCCTCTGCTCGGAGCGGTGGTCCTGCTGTGCGGCGGGCGCCGGCTCGACAAGGCCGGCCACTGGCTCGGCACGCTCCTCGCGCTCGGCTCGTTCGTCGTCGGCGTGGTCCTGTTCCTGGACATGCTGGGCCGCGACGGCGAGGACCGCGCGATGCACCAGCATCTGTTCAGCTGGATCCCGGTCGGCGGCTTCCAGGCCGATGTCGCCTTCCAGCTCGACCAGTTGTCGATGACCTTCGTGCTCCTGATCACCGGTGTGGGCTCGCTGATCCACATCTACTCGATCGGCTACATGGAGCACGACGAGCGGCGCCGCCGCTTCTTCGGCTATCTGAACCTCTTCCTCGCGGCGATGCTGATCCTGGTCATCGCCGACAACTACCTCCTTCTGTACGTGGGCTGGGAAGGCGTCGGTCTGGCGTCGTACCTGCTCATCGGGTTCTGGCAGCACAAGCCCAGCGCGGCCACCGCGGCCAAGAAGGCCTTCCTGGTCAACCGCGTCGGCGACATGGGCCTGTCCATCGCGATCATGCTGATGTTCACCACGTTCGGGACCTTCGCCTTCGGCGATGTGCTCGCGGCGACCGGTGCTGAGACATCAGGCGCTGCCGCGCCGGTCAGCGAGGGCAAGCTGACGGCCATCGGCCTCATGCTCCTGCTCGCCGCGTGCGGCAAGTCGGCCCAGGTGCCGCTGCAGTCCTGGCTGGGGGACGCGATGGAGGGCCCGACCCCGGTCTCGGCCCTCATCCACGCCGCGACCATGGTGACCGCGGGCGTCTACCTGATCACCCGGTCCGGAGCGATCTTCAACGGCGCCCCGGACGCCCAGCTCGCGGTCGTCATCGTCGGTGCGGTCACGCTGCTCTTCGGTGCGATCGTCGGTTGCGCCAAGGACGACATCAAGAAGGCCCTCGCGGGTTCGACGATGTCGCAGATCGGCTACATGATCCTGGCGGCCGGACTCGGCCCGATCGGCTACGCGTTCGCGATCATGCACCTGGTGACGCACGGCTTCTTCAAGGCCGGGCTCTTCCTCGGTGCCGGTTCGGTCATGCACGGCATGAACGACGAGGTCGACATGCGCAAGTACGGCGGCCTGCGCAAGTACATGCCGGTCACCTTCGCGACCTTCGGCCTCGGCTATCTCGCGATCATCGGCTTCCCGGGTCTGTCGGGCTTCTGGTCCAAGGACAAGATCATCGAGGCGGCCTTCGCGTATGACGACGGGATCCGCGGCTGGATCTTCGGCGGGGTCGCGCTCCTGGGAGCGGGCATCACGGCGTTCTACATGACGCGCGTGATGCTGATGACCTTCTTCGGTGAGAAGCGCTGGCAGCCCACGCCGGATCCGCACAAGGACCCGAGTGCGGAGCCCGCGGCCGACGGCCACGGCGGCGAGATGCCGCACCCGCACGAGTCGCCCAAGTCGATGACGATCCCGATGATCGTGCTCGCCTTCGGCTCGGTCTTCGCGGGCGGTCTCTTCTCCTTGAACGAGTCGTTCGTGAAGTGGCTCGAGCCGGTCACGGCCTTCGAGCACCCGCACCCGGTGATCAGCGTCCCGGCCATCACGGGCGCCACGATGGTCGTCCTGGTCATCGGTGTCGCGATCGCCTGGTTCATGTACGGCAAGCGTCCGGTGCCGGTCACCGCGCCGCGCGGCTCGCTGCTCACCCGGGCCGCCCGCCGCGATCTGCTCCAGGACGACTTCAACCACGTGGTCCTGGTACGCGGCGGCGAGCACCTCACGCGCTCGCTCGTCTACGTCGACCACACGCTGGTGGACGGCGTGGTCAACGGCACGGCCGCCTCGTTCGGCGGGCTCTCGGGCCGGCTGCGCAAGCTGCAGAACGGCTACGCCCGCAGCTACGCGGTCTCGATGTTGGGCGGTACGGCGGTACTCGTCGCCGCGACCCTGCTGATGAGGGCGGTCTGATCCGATGTCCGACGTAGTGAACGCAGGCTTTCCCCTGCTGACGGCGACGGCCGCGGTACCGGCGCTCGGCGCGATCGCCACCGCCGCCGTACCCGCAGCCAAGCGCACCGCGGCCAAATGGCTCGCGCTGTTCTTCTCCCTGGTCACGCTGGCGCTCGCGGTGGCCGTCGGCATCCGGTTCAACACCGGCGCCGAGGACCGCTACCAGCTGACCGAATCGCACTCCTGGATCGCGGACTTCGGGGTCCGCTACGAACTGGGCGTGGACGGCATCGGCGTGGCCCTCATCGGCCTCACCGCCCTGCTCATCCCGTTCATCATCGTGGCGGGCTGGCACGACGCGGACCCGCAGGAGACGGGCACTGCAACTGATAGCAGCGTTGCTGCGGGCCGCTGGCGCCCGACGCAGGGCTTCTTCGCCCTGATCCTGATGGTGGAAGCGATGGTGATCCTCTCCTTCGAGGCCACCGACGTCTTCCTCTTCTACATCCTGTTCGAAGCCATGCTCATCCCGATGTACTTCCTCATCGGCGGCTTCGGCGACCGCGCCCACGCCGGCTCGGACGAGAACGCAGCGGCCCAACGCTCGTACGCGGCCGTGAAGTTCCTGCTCTACAACCTGGTCGGCGGCCTGATCATGCTGGCCGCGGTGATCGGGCTCTATGTGGTGGCCGGGACCTTCTCCCTCTCCGAGATCGCCTCGCTCCGGGCCTCCGGCGAGCTGGAGATGGCGACCAACACCGAGCGCCTGCTCTTCCTCGGCTTCTTCTTCGCCTTCGCGGTGAAGGCCCCGCTGTGGCCGCTGCACACCTGGCTGCCGAACGCGATGGGCGAGGCCACGGCCCCGGTCGCCGTACTGATCACGGCAGTGGTCGACAAGGTGGGCACCTTCGCGATGCTCCGCTTCTGTCTGCAGCTCTTCCCGGGCGCATCGGAGTGGGCGACGCCGGTCATTCTCGTCCTCGCCCTGATCTCCATCGTGTACGGGGCGCTGCTCGCGGTCGGTCAGCGGGACATCAAGCGCCTGGTGGCGTACGCGTCGATCTCGCACTTCGGGTTCATCATCATGGGCATCTTCGCGATGACCACCCAGGGCCAGTCCGGCGCGACGCTCTACATGGTCAACCACGGTATTTCGACGGCCGCGTTGATGCTGGTCGCCGGATTCCTGATCTCCCGGCGCGGTTCGCGGCTCATCGCGGACTACGGAGGGGCGCAGAAGGTGGCGCCGGTCCTGGCCGGCACCTTCCTGATCGGCTCCCTCGCCACGCTGTCGCTGCCGGGGCTCGCCCCGTTCGTCAGCGAATTCCTGGTCCTGGTCGGCACGTTCACGCGCTACCCGGTCATCGGCATCATCGCCACCTTCGGCATCGTGCTCGGCGCGCTGTACTCGCTGGTCCTCTACCAGCGGACCATGACGGGCCCGGTGAAGCTGGAAGTCGCGAAGATGCCGGACCTCAAGCTGCGCGAACTGCTCGTCGTCGGACCGCTGATCGTGCTCCTCGTATTCCTCGGCGTGTACCCGAAGCCGGTGACCGACCTGGTCAATCCGGCGGTCAAGGACACGCTGTCCGACGTCTATCCCGGGGACAAGACTCCCGACCCTGAGCCGGAGGTGGCGGCCAAGTGAGCGCGACTGCCGTCCACAGCCTGTGGACAACCAACGGCCTCTGGGCCACCGCGGCGGAGCCGGTCGCCAAGATCGACTCCCCGCAGATCGAGTACAGCCTGATCGCTCCCACGCTGATCGTGATCGGTGCGGCGATTCTCGGCATCCTGATCGAGGCGTTCGTACCGCGGAAGTCCCGCTACTACGTGCAGCTCTTCCTCTCGGTTGTCGCCCTCGTCGCCGCGTTCGCCGCGGTGGTGGCGCTCGCGGCCGACGGACGCGGCACCACGTCGTCCGGGATCGTGGCGATGGGTGCGCTCGCGGTCGACGGTCCGGCGCTCTTCCTGCAGGGCACGATCCTGCTTGCCGGCCTCGTCGCGATCTTCACCTTCGCCGAGCGCAGGCTCGATCCGGAGGCGCACGGCAACCGGGTCGACTCCTTCGCCGCGCAGGCCGCGTCCGTGCCCGGCAGCGACAGCGAAAAGGCCGCGGTGCGGGCCGGGTTCACCACCACGGAGGTCTTCCCGCTCGCCCTGTTCGCCATCGGCGGCATGCTGGTCTTCCCCTCGGCGAACGACCTCCTGACGCTGTTCATCGCCCTGGAAGTCTTCTCGCTCCCGCTGTACCTGCTGTGCGCGCTCGCCCGCCGCAAGCGCCTCATGTCGCAGGAAGCCGCGGTGAAGTACTTCCTGCTCGGCGCGTTCTCCTCGGCGTTCCTGCTCTTCGGCATCGCCCTCCTGTACGGCTACGCGGGGACGGTCTCGTACGCCGGCATCGCGGACGTCGTCGACGGCACCGTGCAGAACGTGAACCCGGCGCTCGCGGGCACGATGGGCAACGACGCGCTGCTCCTGATCGGCGCCGCCCTGATCCTGATGGGCCTGCTCTTCAAGGTCGGCGCGGTCCCGTTCCACATGTGGACCCCGGACGTCTACCAGGGCGCCCCGACCCCGGTCACCGGCTTCATGGCGGCGGCCACGAAGGTCGCGGCGTTCGGCGCCCTGCTGCGTCTCCTCTACGTGGTCCTGCCGGGCCTGCGCTGGGACTGGCGTCCGGTCATGTGGGGCGTGGCCATCGCCACGATGCTGCTCGGCGCGATCGTCGCGATCACGCAGACGGACATCAAGCGGCTGCTCGCCTACTCCTCGATCGCGCATGCGGGCTTCATCCTGGCCGGTGTCATCGCGACGACCCCGGACGGCATCTCCTCGGTGCTGTTCTACCTGGGCGCGTACTCCTTCGTGACGATCGGCGCCTTCGCCGTGGTCACGCTGGTGCGGGACGCGGGCGGCGAGGCGACGCACCTGTCCAAGTGGGCGGGCCTGGGCCGCCGTTCACCGCTGGTGGCCGCGGTCTTCGCGGTCTTCCTGCTCGCCTTCGCGGGCATCCCGCTGACGTCCGGCTTCGCCGGCAAGTTCGCGGTGTTCAAGGCGGCGGCGGAGGGCGGCGCGGGAGCGCTGGTCGTGGTCGGTGTGATCTCGTCGGCCATCGCGGCCTTCTTCTACATCCGGGTCATCGTCCTGATGTTCTTCAGCGAGCCCAAGCCGGAGGGTCCGACGGTGGCGGTCCCGTCCCCGCTGACCATGACGGCGATCGGCGTCGGCGTGGCCGTCACGCTGGTTCTGGGCGTGGCTCCGCAGTACTTCCTGGATCTGGCCAACCAGGCGGGAGTCTTCGTCCGCTGACGATCCGGCTGCGTGCTGCAACCGCCCGGTGTCCCTTCGGGGGTGCCGGGCGGTCGTGCTGTTGCAGCCCCTGCGGCGCACTCAGCCCCGCCGGCGTTTGAGGCGATCCGAACGAAGTTCGGATGCGGGGGTGCAGGGGGGCGGAGCCCCCGCGGGCCGGGGTGCGGGCGTCAGCCCGGCACCCTGCGCTGCCGCGGAGCGGCGGAGCATCCCGGGGTGCAGGGGGCGGAGCCCCTGCAGGCACTGGGCGTGGGCGTCACCCCCGCACGCCCGCCCCCGCCGCGGAGCGCCGAAGCACGCCGACCGCGACGGACCGTCCACAGCCCTGTGGATAACTTCAGACGTGTCGGAGCGAACCCCTATCGTGAGGGGCGTGGTCGAAAGACGACCCATGACACACGGGGGGACAAAAGGATGGGCGGTACCGCAGTGATGGACGAGGCGAGTCCGACGGACCACGCCGACCCCGGGCTCACACAGAGCGACAGCCTCCGCACGCTGAACCGCGTCTTCGGATACGACAGCTTCCGCGGCGACCAGGAAGCCGTCATCGAGCACGTGGTCGCCGGCGGCGACGCCGTCGTCCTGATGCCGACCGGCGCAGGCAAGTCGCTCTGCTATCAGATCCCGTCCCTCGTCAGGCCGGGCACGGGCATCGTGATCTCCCCGCTGATCGCCCTGATGCAGGACCAGGTCGACGCCCTGCGCGCCCTCGGCGTCAAGGCGGGCTTCATCAACTCCACGCAGGACTATGACGAACAGCGCCTCGTGGAGGCCGAGTTCGTGGCCGGCGAGCTCGACCTCCTCTACCTCGCCCCCGAGCGCCTGCGCCTCGACTCCGCCCTCGACCTCCTCTCCCGCGGCAAGATCTCCCTCTTCGCGATCGACGAGGCCCACTGCGTCGCCCAGTGGGGCCACGACTTCCGCCCCGACTATCTGGCCCTCTCGGTCCTGGGCGAGCGCTGGCCCGACGTCCCGCGCATCGCCCTGACCGCGACCGCGACCCGCGCCACCCACCAGGAGATCACCAAGAATCTCGGGATGGACGGCGCCCGCCACTTCGAGGCGAGCTTCGACCGGCCCAACATCCAGTACCGGATCGTCTCCAAGGACGACCCCAAGAAGCAGCTCCTGCGCTTCCTCAAGGACGAGCACCCCGGCGACGCGGGCATCGTCTACTGCCTCTCGCGCAACTCGGTGGAGAAGACCGCCGAGTTCCTCAATCGCAATGGCATCCCGGCCGTGCCGTACCACGCGGGCCTGGACGCACAGACCCGCGCGCTGCACCAGTCACGCTTCCTGCGCGAGGAGGGCCTGACCGTCGTCGCGACCATCGCCTTCGGCATGGGCATCGACAAGCCGGACGTCCGGTTCGTCGCGCATCTCGACCTCCCGAAGTCCGTCGAGGGCTACTACCAGGAGACGGGCCGCGCGGGCCGCGACGGACTGCCGTCCACGGCCTGGATGGCATACGGCCTGCAGGACGTGGTCCAGCAGCGCAAGATGATCCAGAGCGGCGAGGGCGACCTCACTTTCCAGCGCCGCGCCGCCGCCCACCTCGACGCGATGCTCGGGCTCTGCGAGACGGTCCAGTGCCGCAGGGCCCAGCTCCTCGCGTACTTCGGACAGCGGCAGGAGACCCCGGCCTGCGGCAACTGCGACAGCTGTCTGACACCCCCGGAGAGCTGGGACGGCACGGTCGCCGCCCAGAAGGTGCTCTCCACGGTCGTACGGCTGCAGCGCGAGCGCGGCCAGAAGTTCGGCACGGGCCAGATCGTCGACATCCTGCTCGGCCGCAAGACGGCCAAGGTCATCCAGTTCGACCACGACCAGCTGTCGGTCTTCGGCATCGGCCAGGAGCTGTCCGAGGCCGAATGGCGCGGTGTGGTGCGGCAGTTGCTCGCGCAGCGGCTGCTCGCGGTGGAGGGGGAGTACGGCACGCTCGTCCTGACCGAGGACAGCGGGGCGGTGCTCGCCCGGCAGCGCGAGGTGCATCTGCGCAAGGAGCCCAAGAAGGCGCCGGGTGCGCGGAGTTCGGGGTCCAAGGGGGAGCGCAAGTCCAAGGCTGCCGTCGATCTACCCGAGGAGCTGCTGCCGCTGTTCGAGACGCTGCGCTCCTGGCGGGCGGCCCAGGCCAAGGAACAGGGCGTCCCGGCGTACGTGGTGTTCCCCGACGCCACCCTCAGGGAGATCGCCCTCACCGGACCGTCCACGATCGCGGAGCTCGGCGGGATCAGCGGAGTGGGCGAGAAGAAGCTGGCGACCTACGGGGAGGCGGTCCTCGAAGTGCTGGCCGAATGGTCCGGAAGCGGGGCCGGGCAGGGGGACGGAGCGCCCGAGGATGAGTGACCCTCGGCGCCCGGTCCGTACGGGGACGGACCGGACGCCGGTGCCAGGTGCCGCAGCGGTCGGCGGGCGAAGAGGTGCCGGATGCTGCGGCGGGCGGCCCCGCGCTCACCGTGCGGGGCGGTGGCCGGGTCAGCCCGCCACGATCCTGCCCGTCACCTCGCCGAGCCCGACCCGTACGCCGTCCGGGCCGGGCGCCCAGGCCGTGAGGGTGACCTCGTCGCCGTCCTCGAGGAAGGTGCGCTTGCCGGAGGGGAGTTCGAGGGGCTGGGTGCCGTTCCAGGTGAGCTCGATCAGCGAGCCGCGCTGGTGCAGCTCGGGACCGCTGACCGTGCCCGAGCCGTACAGGTCACCGGTGCGCAGCGATGCGCCGCCGACCGTCATATGGGCGAGCATCTGCGCGGGCGACCAGTACATGCCGGAGTACGGGGGCTCGGAGATGACCTCGCCGTTGAGCTTGACCGTGATCCGCAGGTCGTAGCCGCCGGGCTCCTCCTCACCGGAGTCGTCGAGGTACGGCAGCACCGGAACATCGCGCGCCGGCAGCGGCGCACGGGCCGAGTCCAGGGCTTCCAGCGGGGTGATCCACGCGGAGACCGACGTGGCGAAGGACTTGGCGACATGCGGACCGAGCGGCACGTACTCCCAGGGCTGGATGTCGCGCGCCGACCAGTCGTTGAGCAGACAGAGACCGAAGACGTGATCGCGGAAGGAGGACAGCGGCACCGGCGAGCCCATCGCCGACGGGGCGCCGACCACGAAGCCCACCTCGGCCTCGATGTCCATCTTGGCCGAAGGGCCGAAGCCCGGCGCCGCGTCCGAGGGCGCCTTGCGCTGGCCGCTCGGCCGCACCACATCGGTGCCCGACACCACGACGGTGCCGGCCCGGCCGTGGTAACCCACCGGCAGATGCTTCCAGTTGGGCAGCAGCGCGTCCCCGTCCGGGCGGAACATCCGGCCCAGGTTGGTCGCGTGGTGCTCGCTCGCATAGAAGTCCACGTAGTCCGCGACCTCGAAGGGGAGGTGCAGCTCGACCGTGTCCAGCGGGTGCAGGAGCGGTTCCACGACCTCGCGGTGCGCGGGCACCGTCACCCACGCGGTCAGCGCCCTGCGCACATCCCGCCAGGTCTGCCGGCCCGCGGCGAGCAGCGGGTTCAGCGAAGGCTGGGCGAGCAGCGACGCATACGGCGAACCGAGCGCGTGCGCGGCCGCACCGGCGTCCAGGACACGGTCGCCGAGGCGTACGCCGACCCTGCGCAGCGGTTCACCGCTCGCGGTGGGCAGGGAGAAGACGCCATAGGGCAGGTTGTGCGGACCGAAGGGGTGGCCTTCGGGGAGATCGAGCGGGGTGGGCTCGGGCATGGGACGCTGCCTCGCTTTCCATGTGCAGGTTGGCCACACCGTACAAGTGCGGACCGGCCCCGCGGCAGTGTGTGCCCGGAGCCTCGGGGCCGCTACGCTCGGGGCCCTTGCGGCCGCTGGGGTCAAGGGCGTTCCCGTAAGCCAAAGTCCTTTTTTCCTTGGTTTGTTGGTATCTCCGTATCCTGGAGCCATGGCAAGACCATCCGCGTACGCCCTGATCGCCACCGACCTCGACGGCACCCTGCTGCGGCACGGCGACACCGTCTCCGCCCGCTCGCGCGCCGCGCTGAGCCGGGCGGCCGAGGCAGGCGCCCGGCACATCGTCGTCACGGGCCGGCCCGTGCCCCAGGTGCGCCATCTGCTGCTCGAGCTCGACTACCGGGGCCTCGCGGTCTGCGGCCAGGGCGCGCAGGTCTACGACGCAGCCGCCAACACCCTGGTCAGCTCGCTGACCATGAACCGCGATCTTGCCGATGTGGCCCTCGGCAAGATCGAGGCCGAGGTCGGCGAGGTCTTCGCGGCGGTGAACCAGGACGGCATGGAAGGCCTGATGCTCATGGAGCCGGGCTACGAGATGCCGCACCCCACGCTGCCCGCGGTCCGCGTGGCGAGCCGGGCCGCGCTGTGGTCGGACCCGATCAACAAGGTCCTGATGCGCCATGCCTCCCTCACCGACGACGAGCTCGCCGCCGCGGCCCGCAGCGCCGCGGAGGGCCTGGTCACGGTGACGATGGCCGGTCCCGGCACGGTCGAGCTGCAGCCGATGGGCGTCACCAAGGCGACCGGCCTCGCGCTGGCCGCCGAGCGGATGGGGATCGCGCCGCAGGCGGCGATCGCGTTCGGTGACATGCCCAACGACATCCCGATGTTCCGCTGGGCCGGCTACGGCGTGGCGATGGCGAACGCCCATGAGGAGCTCAAGGCCGTGGCCGACGAGATCACCTTCTCGAACGAGGAGGACGGCATCGCGGCCGTCCTGGAAAGACTCTTCGTCTGATCCGGCCCATGCGTGGTACCCGGAGAGCGGGCGATGCGGCGTACTCGGCAGAGGCGGTGAGACGTGACAGCGAGGGTCAAGGAGAGCTCAAGCCGAACGTTACCTGCCCTTTACTTCGGGCGTTTCGCCCCAACGCCCACAAGACCGCAGTCTGAGCGGCTTGCGACCGGGCAGGCGCTCGCTGTGATCGAAACGCGACCGGATACGCTGACTTGAGTGATGGCAGCGACACATCGACAAACCGTGTCATCGACCGTGTGAGTGCCGCATGACCGACCTTGTGTTCGTCAGCAGACAGGAGAACCCCTCGTGACCGTCGTCGGGCCGTTCGGGCTGAGCGTGCGGGACCAGGCCCTCGAAGCCGATGTCCAGGCCGGGTTGGCTGCTGTCGAGGAGGGTCTCCTCGAGGCCACCAAGAGCGAGGTCCCGTTCATCACGGAGGCCGCGCAGCATCTCGTACGGGCCGGCGGCAAGCGCTTCCGGCCGCTCCTGGTCATGCTGGCCGCCCAGTTCGGCGATCCGCACGCGCCGGGTGTCGTACCGTCCGCGGTCGTCGTCGAGCTGACGCATCTCGCGACGCTGTACCACGACGACGTGATGGACGAGGCGGACGTCCGCCGCGGCGTGCCCAGCGCCAACACCCGCTGGGGCAACTCCGTCGCGGTGCTCACCGGCGACTTCCTCTTCGCCCGCGCCTCGCACATCCTGGCCGACCTCGGCCCCGAGGCCGTCCGCATCCAGGCCGAGGCCTTCGAGCGCCTGGTCACCGGCCAGATCCTGGAGACCGCGGGCCCGCGCGACGGCCGCGACCCGGTGGACCACTACCTCGATGTGATCGCCGGCAAGACCGGTTCGCTGATCGCGGTCTCCGGCCGCTTCGGCGCGATGATGTCGGGCGCCGACGAGACGGTCGTGGACGTGCTCACGCAGTACGGCGAGCGCCTCGGCGTCGCCTTCCAGCTGGCCGACGACGTCCTGGACATCGCCTCGGACTCGCACGAGTCCGGCAAGACCCCCGGCACGGACCTGCGCGAGGGCATCCCCACGCTGCCGGTCCTGCATCTGCGCGCCCAGGCCGCCCAGTACGGCCGCCCCGACGACCTCGCCCTGTGCGAGCTGCTCGACGGCGACCTCACCGACGACGCCCGGCACGCCGAGGCGCTGGCCCGCCTGAGGGTGCACCCCGCCCTGGAGCAGGCCCGCCGCGACACCGTGCGCTATGCCGAGGACGCCCGCGCGGCCCTCGCCCCGCTGCCCGAGTGCGACGCCAAGGCCGCCCTCGTGGAGCTGTGTGACGCGGTCGTGCACCGGGCGGGCTGAGGCCCGGGACTCCCGCATGTGACGCAGGTCACTTCCCTGGATTGAGTCCAAGCCAGGAATTGTTCCGTACTCATGCCCAGAAGCTGACGCAGGGGGTGTCAGCCGGTATACGGGGAGATTTCCGGCCATGGGCAGTTCGAGTGGATTCACCAGCCGTCGTCCGATCCTCATCGCCTCCGCTGCCGCCGTCGCGGCCGCCGCACTGGCGGTCGCGGTCCTGCCGGCCGTCGCGGACGGCGGCCCCGACGGGGGCCAGGGCAAGGCGAGTTCGGCGCTGGGCGTCCAGCACGGCAAGGGCCACGGGGGCCAAGGGGGACACGGCGGCCAGGACAGCAGCAGCCCGGCCGTGACCACCACCGACGGCACCCTCCTCGCCGCGAGCCTGAACGGCGCCAACGAGGTGCCGAACAATGAGGGCAAGGCCGTCGGCGACAAGGACGGCGCGGCCCTGCAGTTCGTGAAGGTCAGCGGCGACAAGGTGTCCTTCGCCGTGAAGTGGCGCGGCACGGCCAAGCCGACCGCACTCCACCTCCACCAGGGCGCCAAGGGCGTCAACGGCGGCATCAAGGTCGACTTCACCGAGCTCCTCGCGCACGCGAAGGGCCACAGCGCCACCGGCACGGTCACCGTCAAGGACCAGGCGCTTCTCGGCGAACTCAAGGCGAACCCCGGCGGCTTCTACGCGAACCTGCACACCGCGGAGTTCCCGGGCGGCGCGGTCCGCGGCCAGCTGCACAAGGTCACCGACCCGTTCGACTTCCGCCGCGCGCTCGCCAACTTCCAGGCCGCGGTGGTCAAGGGCGAGCAGATCTACGAGTGCAAGGCGGGCCAGGACGGCAGCCTCTCGTTCCAGCAGCGTGATGTGCGCGCGGTGCTCGCGGGCCGGATCGACCACTCCTTCGTGGCGCCGAACTCCGGTACGCCGCAGTGGATCGCCCCCGACGGCAGCGCGGTCAAGGCGAAGCTGATCTCCAGGACCCCGAACGGGGAGACCAACATCCCCGAGCTGGCCCTCGACGCCGAGCAGACCGGCAAGCCCCACGGCCTGCTCGCGCACACGACGGAGATTCTGCGGCTGAACACGGTGGGCGGGGTGGCTCCGTCCGGCGCCTGCGAGCAGGGCGACATCGTGAGGGTCCCGTACAAGGCGGATTACGTCTTCGTGCAGGACTGATTCAGCCCCTGCGGCGTTTGAGCAGATCCGAACGAAGTTCGGATGCGGGGCCCGGGGCAGCGCCCCCGGTTTCGGGAAGGGGCGGGGTGGGGGAAAGGCGCCGCAGGCACCCCCACCCCCTACGGGTCGGAGCACTGGGCACCACCTCATGTCATCCCACAGCAGTACATGGAGTTGCATCCGGGGGCTGACGCTTCGGGGCAGGCGATTTGGTCGTATGGAGAGGCACAGAAGACGACGTGATCCGCCCGCCGCACCACGGAGGTAAGGCACCCATGGCACCCAACGCACCCTACGAACCGGCACCTGTACGCGACGAGGCCGATGACCTGCGCGACGGCCGGCGCAAGGCGGCGCGTTACATCGTGCCCATCGCCGTGGCCGGTGTCGCGGCGGCCACCATCGGCCTGGTGCCGGCGCTCGCGAGCTCCGGCGACCCCGATCTGCCGAAGATCAGCGCGCAGGAGCTCATCGAGAAGATCGCCGCGTCGGACACCGAGCAGCTCTCCGGCAACGTGAAGATCAGCACCGACCTGGGCCTGCCCTCCTTCGCCGGTCTCGCCGACCTCGGCGACCTGGCCGGCGGCGGCAAGGACGGCGGTGACGGCAAGGGCGCCACCGCCGATCCGCAGAGCAAGCTGCTCGAACTCGCCACCGGCACCCACCATCTGCAGGTCGCCGCCGACGGTCCGGACAAGCAGAAGGTCACGATCCTCGGCAAGGGCTCGGACTACAGCCTGATCCACAACGGGGACGATGTCTGGGCGTACGACAGCGGCACGAAGGAAGCCGTGCACACGAAGGGCGACGCGGGCGAGGGCCACGAGGCCGAGCCGACCGCCACCCCCAAGGAGCTGGCGGAGCAGGCGCTCAAGGCCGCGGACCCTACCACCAAGGTCACCGTGGACGGCACCTCGCGGATCGCGGGACAGGACGCGTACCAGCTGAAGCTGGAGCCCAAGCAGTCCGGCTCCACGATCAGCTCGATCACCATCGATGTGGACGCGGACACCTACGTACCGCTGAAGTTCGCGCTCAACTCCACCGACGGCGGCAAGCCCGTGGTCGACGCGGGCTTCACGAAGATCGACTTCTCGAAGCCGGACGCTTCGAACTTCGCGCTGCCGAAGGGCGCCAAGGTCACCGAGGGCGAGGACTTGGAGAAGCAGGCTCCGAAGGACCTGCCGAAGGACCTGCCCAAGGACGTGGAGAAGGACCTCAAGGACCTGGAGAAGGAGTTCGGCAAGGAAGGCATGCCGGCCGAGGGCGACCTGGGCGGCATGAACGTCATCGGCGAGGGCTGGTCCACCATCGCCACCTTCGACACCGGCGGCCAGGGCATGCCGGACGAGGGTGAGATGAAGGACATGCCGGCCGGTGTAGGCGGTCTGCTCGACTCCTTCGGCGACAAGGTCAGCGGTGAGTTCGGCGAAGGCACCGTTTTCAAGACCCGTCTGATCAACGTCCTCATGACGGACGACGGCAAGGTCTACGCGGGCGCGGTCACCAAGGACGCGCTGGTGAAGGCGGCGAACGAGGCGAAGTAGCGCCGGCAGAAGTTCGGTTGGGCCGGAGGGCGAGACGCCCTCCGGCCCTCGTGCGTCCGCACACTATGAACGCAATCACCGGACCCATGGAGCGGCGGCGATCCGCTTCCTAGCATCACAGCGCTCGGCGCGACGACGGCGTGCCACCGAGGTCAGGAGCGTTGTTTTGAGGACACCTTCGATACGGGCGAAACGACTGATACGGGCGACACCGGCGATACGACCTATACGGGGAGGACTGCGGCACGTCCTCGCGGCGGCCGCGGCGGCAGCGGGCCTCCTCGCGGGCACCCTGACCGCCGCGAGCCCGGCCCAGGCCGGCGCCCAGCGGTCGGACCAGGTCGCCTGCCCGGCGAGCATCGGCGACAAGGCGGCCTGTTACACCGGCCAGGACTCCAACGGCGCGTACTACGCGATCGCCGTCCCCAAGGACTGGAACGGCGACCTCGTCGTCCACGCCCACGGCGGCCCCGACCTGGGCGAGGCCTCCGACCCGGCCCGCAGTGTCGAGGACCTCGACCGCTGGTCGGTCATGGTCGACGAGGGATACGCCTGGGCCGGCTCCTCGTACCGCCGCGGCGGCTACGGCACGCGGATGGGCGCGATCGACACCGAGAACGTACGGCGGCAGTTCGCCGCCGAGTTCGGCGAGCCGGAGCGCACCTTCCTGCACGGGCAGTCCTGGGGCGGCAATATCGCGGCCAAGGCCCTGGAGATGTACGGGGACAGGCGCGGCCCCTACGACGCGGCGCTGCTCACCAACGGTGTGCTCGGCGGCGGCTCGCGCGGCTACGACTACCGGGTCGATCTGCGCGTGGTCTACCAGTACTACTGCGCCAACCTGCCCCGCCCGACCGAGCCGCAGTACCCCTTGTGGCAGGGCCTGCGCGCCGACTCGACGCTGACCACGACCGGGCTGCGCGCCCGCCTGCGCGAGTGCACGGGTTACGACCTGGCCCCTGCCGAGCGCACCGTGCTGCAGCAGCGCAACCTCGACGACATCCTCGCCGTGACGAAGATCCCCGAGCGCACCCTCGAATCACATCTGCGCTTCTCGGTGTTCACCTTCCGCGACATCGTGCACACCCGGCTCGGCGGCCGTAACCCCTTCACCAACAAGGGCGTCCGCTACTCCGGTTCGCACGACGACAGGGCGCTCAACGCCGGCGTCGAGCGCTTCGAGGCCGACCCCACCGCGCTGCGCGACCTCTCGTACGACAGCGACCTGACGGGGGACGTCGAGATCCCCGTCCTCACGCTGCACGCCATCGACGACCCGACGGCGTTCGTCGAGCACGAGTCGGCGTACCGGATGACGCTCGAAGAGGCCGGCCGCGATCACCTGCTCCTGCAGACCTTCACGCGCGAGAGCGAGCACAGCCAGCTCAGCAAGGCCGAGTACGCCAACTCCATGGCCCGGCTCGCGGCGTGGGCCGATACCGGCAAGCGGCCCTCGGCGCGGTCGGTCGCGGAGTCCTGCGCCGCGTTCGACGCCACGTACGGCACGGGCTGCTTCTACGACGCGGGCTTCCGGCCCGGCTCGTACGCCTCACGGGTCGAGGCCCGGCCGGACGGCGGCCGCGACTGGCCCGCGATGACCGCGGGCCAGGAGCGCCGCTGGAGCCGGATCGAGGGCGTCGGCATCGCGCCCTGATCCACCGAGTCGGAGGGGGACGCCGCCACCGGGCGGCGTGCGGTGACGACTTCACCGGAAGCCGTCACCGCACACCGTCACTGGACGCAGAACTCGTTCCCCTCCGGATCCGCCATCGTCACCCACTCACCGATCGGCTCCTTGATCCGGTACAGCTCCCGCGCCCCGAGCGCTTCGAGGCGCGCGACCTCCTCGTCACGGCGGCCCTCACCGGCATGTACGTCGAGATGGAGCCGGTTCTTGCCGGTCTTCTTCTCCGGTACGCGCTGGAACAGCAGCCGCCGCCCCAGACCGGTGCCCGTGTGCTCCTCGTACGGGTCGTCGGGATGCCGTACGGCCGCGTAGTCGCGGAAGGCCGGGCGGCCGTTCCACTCCGGGACCTCTTCGGCCTTCACCGCGCCGGCCGTGAGCAGCTGCCCGATCAGGGCGCTGTGGTCCTCCAGCTCGTAGCCGAGTGCGGCAGCCCAGAAGTCGGCCTGGCTGCGGGGTTCCTCGGCGTCGATGACGAGTTTCCAGTGCAGAGTCATGCCACCAGTACACCCGGGCTTGCGGACAACTGGCGTCCTCAAGGAAGGGTGAGGTGGATCAGGCGGCCGGCTCCCGCGGCGGCACGGGCGCCGTCGCCTGGGCCTGTACCGCAAGCCGCAGCGTCTCGGCCCGGTTCCTGCGCGCCGTACGCAGCGCGTCCCAGGTCAGCAGGGTCAGCGCCAGCCAGACGAGGGCGAAGCCGGCCCAGCGCTCCGGCGGCATGGCCTCGTGGAAGTACCAGACGCCGAGCAGGAACTGGAAGACCGGCGCCAGGTACTGCAGGAGCCCCAGCGTGGACAGTGGTACGCGGATCGCGGCGGCACCGAAGCAGACCAGGGGCAGCGCGGTGACCACACCGGTCGCGGCGAGCAGCGCCGCATGCCCGGCGCCGTGCGCGCCGAAGGCGGCGTCGCCGCGCGAGCCGAGCCACAGCAGATAGGCGAGCGCGGGCAGGAACTGCACCGCGGTCTCGGCGGCGAGCGACTCCAGGCCGCCGAGGTTGAGCTTCTTCTTGACCAGGCCGTACGTGGCGAACGAGAACGCGAGCGTCAGGGAGATCCACGGCGGCTGCCCGTACCCGATCGCGAGCACGAGCACGGCCGCGAGGCCGATGCCGACGGCGGCCCACTGGACGGGCCGCAGCCGCTCCTTGAGCAGGAGCACGCCCATCGCGATGGTGACGAGCGGGTTGATGAAGTAGCCGAGCGAGGCCTCGACGACCTGGCCGGAGTTCACGGCCCAGATGTAGACGCCCCAGTTCACGGTGATCACGGTGGCGGCGACGGTGATCAGGGCGAGCTTGCGGGGCTGGCGGAGCAGCTCCCCGGCCCAGGCCCAGCGACGCATCACGAGGAGCACGAGCCCCACGAGCACCAGGGACCACACCATCCGGTGCGCGAGGATCTCCACCGCGCCGGCCGGCTTGAGCAGCGGCCAGAACAGCGGCACGAGGCCCCACATCCCGTACGCGGCAAAGCCGTATATGAGCCCCGCTCGCCCTTCGCCCGACGGCTTCAAGGCCCCTCCTCGTCCTCGCACCTCGACCCATTCGAAGGTAGCGGCACAGGGGCCCGGCTGTCATGCCCGTATCGCTATACGGTCATGACAGCCGGGTCGGTGCGAGGAGAGTGCAGGTCAGGCGGCCAGCGCCTGCTTGACGGCATCCGCGATGGGGGTGGTCGGGCGGCCGATCAGCCGGGCCAGATCGCCGTTCTGCCGCGCGAGAAGACCGCGGGCGACGGCCGCGTCCACGTCCACCAGGATCTCGGCGAAGGCCTCCGGCAGGCCCGCCCCGGTGAGCACGGCCAGGTGCTGCTCGGCCGGCACGTTCGCGTACGCGATGGTCTTGCCGGTCCGGCGCGAGAGCTCGGCCGCGTACTCCTCGAAGCTCCAGGCCACATCGCCGCTCAGCTCGTACGTGGCGTTCTCGTGGCCCTCGCCGGTCAGGACGGCGGCGGCCGCGGCGGCGTAGTCGGCGCGCGCGGCGGAGGCGACCCGGCCGTCGCCCGCGCTCTGCAGGACGGCGCCGTGCTCCAGGACCGGGGCGAGGTTGGCGGTGTAGTTCTCGTGGTACCAGCCGTTGCGCAGGAAGGTGTACGGCAGGGCGGAGTCGAGGATCGCCTGCTCGGTGACCTTGTGCTCGGCGGCCAGCTTGAAGTCGGCCTCGGGTCCGCCGAGGACACCGGTGTACGCGAGGAGGGCCACGCCGGCGTCCTTCGCGGCGTCGATCACGGCCTGGTGCTGCGCCACCCGCTGGCCGACCTCGCTGCCGGAGATCAGAAGCACCCGGTCGCCCGCCCGGAAGGCGCCGGACAGCGTCTCGGGCTGCGAGTAGTCCCCGATCCGCAGCTCGACACCGCGCTCGGCGAGGCCGGCGGCCTTGTCCTTGTCGCGGACGACGGCGGCGACCTGGCTCGCGGGGACCTTGGTCAGCAGCTCGTCGATGACGAGGCGGCCGAGCTGTCCGGTGGCTCCGGTGACGACGATCATGGGGTGCTCCTCGGTGGGTCTGAGAGTTTTGTTCCGTCAGAGACTCTTGTTCTCGGTGATGACCCCACCGTAAGCTGGGCACTAACCAGAAGGAAGTACCCACTTTGAAGTAAGGTACTGGCATGAGCGTAAGTGCATGGGACCCGAGCATGAAGCCGGACGTCAATGACGCGATGTGCCCTTCGCGCGGCGTGCTCGAGCACGTCACGAGCCGCTGGGGCGTGCTGATCCTGATCGCGCTGCTCGAGCGCTCGTACCGGTTCAGCGAACTGCGCCGGCATGTCGGGGGAGTGAGCGAGAAGATGCTCGCCCAGACCCTGCAGAACCTGGAGCGGGACGGCTTCGTGCACCGCGACGCGAAGCCGGTGATCCCGCCGCGCGTGGACTACACGCTCACGGACCTGGGCCGGGAGGCCGCCGAGCGGGTCCGCGCCCTGGCGCTGTGGACCGAGAAGCGCACGCTGACCGTCCTGGAGAACCGCGAGGAGTACGACAAGGCCCGGTCCTGAGGCGCCTGAGGAAACGACGAGGCCCGGTTCCTGAGTCTCCTCAGGAACCGGGCCCCGTAAGGCAGTTGGACGCGTCGGTGCCTAGCCGACGACCGTCCAGGTGTCCTTGCCGGCGAGCAGCGCGGCCAGGTCGCCCTTGCCGTTCTGCTCGATGGCCTGGTCGAGCTGGTCGGACATGAGCGTGTCGTACACCGGGCGGTCCGTGGAGCGGAAGACGCCGATCGGGGTGTGGTGCAGGGTGTCCGGGTCGGCCAGGCGCGAGAGTGCGAAGGCCGTGGTGGGGGACGCGGAGTGCGCGTCGTGCACCAGGATCTGCGACTGGTTCTCCTCGGTGACGTCGACGACCTTGAGGTCACCGGTCAGCGAGTCCCGTACGACACCCTTGGCGCCGTCGATACCGAAGCGGATCGGCTGCCCGTGCTCCAGGCGGATCACGGCTTCCTCGGCCTGCTGCTTGTCCTTGAGCACCTCGAAGGCGCCGTCGTTGAAGATGTTGCAGTTCTGGTAGATCTCCACCAGCGCCGTGCCCGGGTGGGCGGCGGCCTGCCGCAGCACATCCGTGAGGTGCTTGCGGTCCGAGTCCACCGTCCGCGCCACGAACGACGCCTCCGCGCCGATCGCGAGCGACACCGGGTTGAAGGGCGCGTCGAGCGACCCCATCGGCGTCGACTTCGTGATCTTGCCGACCTCGGAGGTGGGCGAGTACTGGCCCTTGGTGAGCCCATAGATCCGGTTGTTGAACAGCAGGATCTTGAGGTTCACATTGCGGCGCAGCGCGTGGATCAGGTGGTTGCCGCCGATGGACAGAGCGTCGCCGTCACCGGTGACGACCCAGACGCTCAAGTCCCGCCGGGAGGTGGCGAGTCCGGTTGCGATCGCCGGCGCACGACCGTGGATGGAGTGCATCCCGTACGTGTTCATGTAGTACGGGAAGCGGCTGGAGCAGCCGATGCCGGAGACGAAGCAGATGTTCTCCTTGGCCAGGCCGAGCTCGGGCATGAAGCCCTGCACGGCGGCCAGGACCGCGTAGTCACCGCAGCCGGGGCACCAGCGCACTTCCTGATCGGACTTGAAGTCCTTCATGGACTGCTTCGCCTCGGCCTTCGGCACGAGGGAAAGCGCCTCGATCGTGCCCGAACCTTCCGTGATCGTCTCAGCCATCGATGGCCTCCTTGAGAGCCGTGGCGAGCTGCTCGGCCTTGAACGGCATGCCGTTGACCTGGTTGTACGAGATGGCGTCGACCAGGAACTTGGCCCGCAGAAGGGTCGCGAGCTGGCCGAGGTTCATCTCGGGCACCACTACCTTGTCGTAACGCCTCAGAACCTCGCCGAGATTCCGCGGGAACGGGTTGAGATGCCGCAGATGGGCCTGCGCCACGCTCTGCCCCGCGGTGCGAAGTCGCCGTACGGCAGCGGTGATCGGGCCGTACGTGGAACCCCAGCCGAGCACGAGCAGGCGGGCCTCGCCGGTCGGGTCGTCGACCTCGAGGTCGGGGACCTTGATGCCGTCGACCTTGGCCTGGCGGGTGCGGACCATGAAGTCGTGGTTGGCCGGGTCGTACGAGATGTTGCCCGTGCCGTCCTGCTTCTCGATGCCGCCGATGCGGTGCTCGAGACCGGGCGTGCCCGGGATCGCCCAGGGACGCGCGAGCGTCTCGGGGTCGCGCTTGTACGGCCAGAAGACCTCGCTGCCGTCGTCCAGGGTGTGGTTCGGGCCCTGGGCGAACTGGGTGCGCAGATCCGGGAGTTCGTCCTGGTCGGGGATCCGCCACGGCTCGGAGCCGTTGGCGAGATAGCCGTCGGAGAGCAGGAACACCGGGGTGCGGTATTCGAGGGCGATACGGGCCGCCTCGATCGCCGCGTCGAAGCAGTCGGCCGGGGTCTGCGGGGCGACGATCGGCACCGGCGCCTCGCCGTTGCGGCCGAACATCGCCTGCAGCAGGTCGGCCTGCTCGGTCTTGGTCGGCAGACCGGTGGAGGGGCCGCCGCGCTGGATGTCGACGATCAGGAGCGGCAGTTCGAGGCTCACCGCGAGGCCGATGGTCTCGGACTTCAGGGCCACACCCGGACCGGACGTGGTCGTCACCGCGAGCGAGCCGCCGAAGGCCGCGCCCAGCGCTGCGCCGATGCCGGCGATCTCGTCCTCGGCCTGGAAGGTCCGTACGCCGAAGTTCTTGTGCTTGGACAGCTCGTGCAGGATGTCGGAGGCCGGCGTGATCGGGTACGAGCCCAGGTACAGCGGGAGATCCGCCTGCTTGCCGGCCGCGACGAGGCCGTAACTCAGCGCCAGGTTCCCGGAGATGTTCCGGTACGTGCCCGTCGGGAACGCCTTCGCCGCCGGAAGCACCTCGTAGGAGACCGCGAAGTCCTCGGTGGTCTCACCGAAGTTCCAGCCCGCGCGGAACGCCGCCAGGTTGGCCTTCATGATCTCGGGCTTCTTGGCGAACTTCTGCTGGAGGAACTTCTCCGTGCCCTCAGTCGGACGGTGGTACATCCAGGACAGCAGGCCGAGCGCGAACATGTTCTTCGAGCGGCCCGCGTCCTTGCGCGAGAGGTCGAACTCCTTGAGCGCCTCGACGGTCAGGGTGGTCAGCGGCACGGGGTGCACGCTGTACCCGTCGAGCGAGCCGTCCTCCAGCGGGCTGGTCTCGTAACCGACCTTCTGCATCGCGCGCTTGGTGAACTCGTCGGTGTTCACGATGATCTCGGCGCCGCGCGGCACATCGGAGATGTTGGCCTTGAGCGCGGCGGGGTTCATCGCGACGAGCACGTTCGGGGCGTCGCCCGGCGTGAGGATGTCGTGGTCGGCGAAGTGCAGCTGGAAGCTGGAGACACCGGGGAGCGTGCCGGCAGGCGCGCGGATCTCGGCGGGGAAGTTCGGCAGCGTGGACAAGTCGTTGCCGAACGAGGCCGTCTCCGAGGTGAAGCGGTCACCCGTCAGCTGCATACCGTCGCCCGAGTCGCCCGCGAACCGGATGATCACCCGGTCCAGACGGCGGACCTCTTTCTCCACGGAGGGTTTGCGCTGCTCACTGACAACGTCACCGACCACGGAACCGCCCGCGGCGCTGTTCGCCTGCCCGGCTGGGCTACTGACCTGGCTGGTCACTGAACTGGACCTCCCTCGAGGCTGTGGCACGGAAGCGACCGGCCGACCGGTCCTTCCCAGGGCCACCCTACGTCGGTAAGGGTCGCCTTCCCTGGGGTGGTCAGATAGTGGACGGTCAAATGAGACAGCCGTGTGCCCGACTTTGCCCCTGTTTTGACCCCCATACGATCACCCCCCGGCCCTTCACTGATGACGCTCTCTGCTCGTTCTTTGGTTCTAGGTCTCCGGTCCCGCCTGGGAGTTCACCCTCGGTGCCCGCCGACCCCTCTCCCGTATCTGACAGAGTGTCAGGTCGCTAGGAATTGAGGTAGGTGAGCACGGCCAGAACGCGACGGTGATCCCCGTCACTAGGTGACAGGCCGAGCTTCAGGAAGATGTTGCTGACGTGCTTCTCGACTGCTCCGTCGCTCACCACCAGCTGCCTCGCGATCGCCGAGTTGGTACGGCCTTCGGCCATCAGCCCGAGTACCTCGCGCTCGCGTGGCGTAAGCCCGGCGAGCACATCCTGCTTGCGGCTGCGGCCAAGGAGCTGCGCGACGACTTCGGGGTCGAGGGCGGTGCCGCCCTGGGCGACCCTGACGACGGCGTCGACGAACTCCCGTACTTCCGCGACCCGGTCCTTGAGCAGATAGCCGACACCGCGGCTGGAACCCGCGATCAGTTCGGTGGCGTACTGCTCCTCCACGTACTGCGAAAGCACCAGGACCCCGAGGTCCGGGTGCTTTCCGCGCAGATGGACGGCCGCGCGCACGCCCTCGTCGGTGTGGGTCGGAGGCATCCGCACATCGGCGACGACCACGTCCGGCAGCGCATCCTGCGCGGCGAGTTCGCCGATGGTCTTGATCAGGGCCTCGCCGTCGCCGACGCCGGCCACGACGTCATGCCCGCGGTCGGTCAGCAACCGGGTCAGGCCCTCCCTGAGCAGCACTGAATCCTCGGCGATGACCACGCGCACTCTGTCCTCCACGATCCGTCCGTCCCCCCGGCCCTCAAGGCACCTGCTGATGCTTCCAGCATCCCAGGGTCTTCCAGCCCCTGCGGCGTTTGAGCAGATCCGAGCGAAGCCCGGATGCGGGGGTCCGGGGCACAGCCCCGGTTTCGGGAAGGGGCGGTAGGGGAGAAAGGCCCGCCGCAGGCGCCACCCACCCGCACCCGCACCCGCCAACGCACCGAACCCCGACCCCACACCGGGGCCGGGGCCGGAACGGGACTCAGCGCCGCCAGGGCAGCTCCGCCGTGATCGAGGTCGGCCCGCCCTTGGGGGAGTCCACCGCGAGCACACCGTCCACCGCGTCCAGCCGCTCGGCGAGCCCGCTGAGCCCGGAACCCTGGCCCAGCCCGGCCCCGCCGATCCCGTCGTCCATGACCTGCAGCATCAGCCGGTTCTCCGACTTCCAGACATCGACCGTGGCGCGCCGCGCCTGGGCGTGCTTGCTGACGTTCTGCAGCAGCTCGGAGACCGTGTAGTACGCGATGCCCTCGATGGCCGCCGCCGGGCGGTACGGCAGATCGACCTCGACCTGCACCGGCACCGTGCACCGCGCGGCCAGCGAGGACAGCGCGGCGTCGAGCCCGCGGTCGGTGAGCACCGCGGGGTGGATACCGCGGGCCAGATCGCGCAGCTCCTGCAGCGCGGTCTTCACCTCGCCGTGCGCCGAGTCGACCATCCGCGCGGCGGCCTCGGGGTCCTCCCGCAGCTTCTCCTTGGCCAGACCGAGGTCCATCGCCAGGTTCACCAGACGGGCCTGGGCGCCGTCGTGCAGATCGCGCTCGATCCGCCGCAGATCGGCCGCCGCCGTGTCCACGACCACACCGCGGTCCGACTCCAGCTCCACGACGCGGGTCACCAGCCGGGACGGGCCGAGCAGACCGAGCACCATCAGCCGGTCCACGCTGGTCAGAGCACGGATCACCCAGGGCGTCACCAGCACGACGAGCAGACCGATCAGGCAGGTGACGAGGATCTCGAAGGGGCTGTCCAGATAGAACTGGTGGGTCTCGTCGCCGTACAGCTGGATGCCGTCCTGCCCGGTGTACATCGGGAAGACCCACTGCCACAGCGGATACGTGAACAGACCCCAGCCGGTCGTCCAGAACGTCACCGCCACGGTGAAGGCGAACGTCGCCCACGGGAAGTGAAGCAGCGCGTACAGGACATGCCGCCAGGAGGCGCCGCTCTTGAGCACCGCGCCCATCCACGACAGCGCGCCCTGCTTCTTCTGCCGCAGCGGCTCGGGGCTCTCCACATCGAGGTGCAGCAGCCCGCGGGCCCGCGCCCGTTCGACGGCGCCGAGCCCGCGCAGTCCGACGAGGCCGGCCGCGAGCACCGGAATGCCGAGGAAGGTGATGAGCAGACCGGCGCCGATCGAGATCATCGCCACGGCGTACGTGAAGGTGAAGACGGAGATCGGCAGGCTGAGCAGCAGATAGCCGAACTCGCGCCAGGTGCGTGCCTCGACCGGTGCGCGCAGTGCGGGCGGAAGGAGAGGGCGCCGCGCGGGCTCGCGACGGTCCGGGGCGTCCCGGTCGTCCTCGCTCGCGAACTGGGACCAGGTCCGGTGTCCGTATTCGGTCGCCATCTGCGTCGTCCGTTCTGCTAGGTGCGGGTCTGCTGTCCGTGGCGCTGCTTGCGGCTTTGCGACTCTTCAACCTTCGCGCCCGGAGACCCCGGAAACCATGCGGCCCGTCTCCGTTTCCGACCGGGGGTTTTCCCTACCTCAAGCCGGGGGCCCGGCCCTTGGAAGGGCCGGGCCCCCGGCTGCGCGGCACTGCTCCGCCCCTACGCGCGGTCCCGCCAGGGCAGCTCCGCCGTCACCGTCGTGGGCCCGCCCTCGGGCGAATCCACCACGAAAAGACCGTCCACGGCACCGAGCCGCTCGGTGAGCCCGGCAAGACCCGAGCCGCCGTCGAGGTTCGCGCCCCCGCGTCCGTCGTCGCCGACCTGGACCAGGAGACGGGTGTCCGAGCGCCACACATCGACCGTCGCCGTACTGGCCCCGCTGTGCTTGCTGACGTTCTGCAGCAGCTCGGAGACGGTGAAGTACGCGATGCCCTCGACCGCTGCCGCCGGGCGCTCGGCCAGATCCACCGTGACCTTCACGGGCACCGTGCACCGCGAGGCCACCGAGGACAGCGCGGCGTCGAGCCCGCGGTCGGTGAGCACCGCGGGGTGGATACCGCGGGCCAGATCGCGCAGCTCCTGCAGCGCGAGCTTCACCTCGCCGTGGGCCTCCTCGACCATCTCGGCCACCATGTCGTCGTTCTGGCCTTCGAGCAGCTTCTCCTTGGCCAGACCGAGCCCCATCGCCAGGTTCACCAGACGGGCCTGGGCGCCGTCGTGCAGATCGCGTTCGATCCGGCGCAGATCGGCCGCCGCCGTGTCGACGACGACCCCGCGGTCCGACTCCAGCTCGGCGATCCGCCGCTCCAACTCGTCGGAGGGAGAAAGGAGTCCGCGCACCATCGCCCGGTCCGCGTTGGTCAGCCCGCGCGCGAGGAACGGCAGCACCGGCCACAGCACGAACAGCGACACAAGGGTCAGTGCGAAGGTGAAGACCCCCCAGGGCAGCCGTATGAACGAGTACAGCATCGTGCGCCAGCCCACCGGGTCCTTCAGCCCGTTCCACACCCGGGCGATCAGACCGTCACCGCGGCGCGGCAGCGGGCTCGGCTCGTCGATCCGCACGCCGAGCAGCCGCCGGGCCCGGCCGCGCTCCCAGCGCCCGAGCAGCCGGGCGCCGCCCAGGCCGAGCGCGAGCACCGGCAGGCCGATCACCGTGACGGACAGCATGCCGCCGGTGAACAGCACGGTCACCACATACACGAAGCCGATCAGTGCGACCGGGAAGTTGATCAGTAGATGGGCGATCTCCTTCCAGGTCTGCCCGTCCAAGGCGAAACGCGCGGGCGGCAGCCGGTCGGTGCCCTGCTGTACGGCGGTACGTGTGGTCATGCCGCCAAGCGTGCCGGTTCGCGGGCGCCCCCGCCATGAGGTCCGCCGCCCGGATCAACTGGGGAAAACCCCACCACGGTGGCGACGGCCTGCTCACCCCCGAAGAGGCAACCCCTAGACTCCCGTGCGTACAGATCGTCGAACGGGGCGCAGACAACTGCAGCGAGATGAGGGAGCGAGGTCCGGACGTGCCGGAACCAACAGGTAGTTCACCGCTTCTCGCCGCCGACGCCGATGCGGTCGCGGCCGGCTACTTCGACAGCTACTCCGTGGTCGGCCTGCTCGCCGTCGTCGGGGTGCTCTTCGTCGCGGTCGCGTTCGGGGCGGGCAAGCTGTTGCGGCCCGTCGTACCGACGCAGGAGAAATTCCTGACGTACGAGTGCGGGGTCGACCCCGTCGGCGAGGGCTGGGCGCACACCCAGGTCCGCTACTACGTCTACTCGTTCCTGTACGTGATCTTCGCCGTGGACTCCATCTTCCTGTTCCCCTGGGCCACGGTCTTCGCCGCAAGCGGATACGGCTGGGCGACGCTCGTGGAGATGTTCATCTTCCTGGGCTTCCTCGCCATCGGCCTGCTGTACGCATGGAAGAAGGGCGTCCTCACATGGACGTGACACCCGCCTCCGCGGGGCCCGTGGATCTGCCGGCCCCGAAGCTCGGCCCGCTGGCGCGCCTGGCTCCGCAGCCGATGAAGGTGGTCCTCAACTGGGGCCGCCGCTACAGCCTGTGGGTCTTCAACTTCGGCCTGGCCTGCTGCGCGATCGAGTTCATCGCCGCGTCCATGGCCCGCCACGACTTCATCCGGCTCGGCGTGATCCCCTTCGCGCCGGGCCCGCGCCAGGCGGACCTGATGATCGTCTCCGGAACGGTGACGGACAAGATGGCGCCCGCGGTGAAGCGCCTGTACGAGCAGATGCCCGAGCCCAAGTACGTGATCTCCTTCGGCGCCTGCTCCAACTGCGGCGGCCCCTACTGGGATTCGTACTCCGTGACCAAGGGCGTCGACCAGATCATCCCCGTCGACGTCTACGTGCCCGGCTGCCCGCCGCGGCCCGAGGCGCTGCTGCAGGGGATTCTCAAGCTCCAGGAGAAGATCGCGCGGGAGTCGCTCGGTGAGCGCTATGCGGCGCCCGCTTCCACGGCGGCGCTGCAGAGCGGTCTGGTGAAGCCGCCCGTGGCGGATTCCGGGGAGGGCACCAAGTGACGGGTTGGCTTCCCGGCGAGGTGACCGAGCTGTTCGGTCCGGACGCGACGGCCGAGGAGGCGTACGACCTCCTGACGGTCGACGTCCCCGCCGACTCCTGGATCTCCGCGCTCACGGTCGCGCGCGACATCCTCGGCTGCACGTATTTCGACTGGCTGAGCGCCGTCGACGAGCCGGGCACGGGCTTCCGTGTCTGCGCGCATGTGGCGGCTCTGCATCCCGTACGCCGCCTCCTCGTCCGTACGACGGTTCCGCATGCCTCCGCCCGGCTCGCCTCGGCGATCTCGGTGTACGCGGGCGCGGGCTGGCACGAGCGCGAGACGCACGAAATGTTCGGCGTGGACTTCACCGACCACCCGGGGCTCGACCCGCTGCTGCTCCCGGACGGTTTCGAGGGCCATCCGCTGCGCAAGGACTTCGTGCTTGCCGCGCGGGTCGTGAAGGCGTGGCCGGGCGCGAAGGAGCCGGGGGAGTCCGAGCACGGCGGGCCCAAGCGGCGCCAGATGCTGCCGCCGGGCGTCCCGGACCCCAACGAGTGGGGCCCCCTGAAGGGCCAGCTCCCGCCCGCACCGGCGCGTCCGGCGCGTGGGGCGGGACGAGCTGCGGGCGCGGGTGCGCGTGCGGCCGGGGCAGGTGCCGGTGCCGCAGCTGCGGGGGAGCGGCCGGTACGGCGGGCGCGGAGTGCGAGCGAAGGATCGGCGAGCCAGGGAGCGGCCGCGGTGGGCACACCGCCGGCGGCCGAGGACACCGGGACGCCGGAGGCGGCGCCTCGTCCGCGTCGTACCCGCAGCGTGAGCGAGGGCTCGGCGAGCCAGGCCGGTACGGGCACGCCCGCTCCTCCGCGCCGCAACCGCACCGCGAGCGAGGGCTCGGCGAGCCAGACGGGCACGGCATCCGACGCCCCCTGGCACAACCCGCGCGCGGCCTTCGACGAACCGGGCACGTCGGCGGGCGCGCCGGCTGAACCGGGCACGTCGGCTGAACCGGGCACGTCGGCGGGCGCGCCGGCTGAACGGGACACGTCGGCGCCCGCATCGGCGGGCACGCCTGCTCAACCGGATGCGTCTGCCGAAGCGGCCCCGTCCGCCGAAGCGGCGAAACCCGCCGAAGCGGCCAAACCCTCCGAGCCGGCTCCCGAGCCCGACCCGGCCCCGGCTGCCGCATCTGAGCCGGCTCCCGAGCCCGACCCGGCCCCGGCTGCGGCACCTGAGCCGGCTCCCGCGCCGGCCCCGGAACCCGCGCCGGCCGCCGAGCCCGCCCCGGAGTCCGCCCCCGACAGCGACCCCGACCCCACCACCGAACCCCCCGCCGGAGGCGACCGCGCATGAACGACGTACTCGACGTCGCCCTGCGACTGCTCGTCGTCTTCGTCGTGTTCCTGACCTTCCCCCTCATCGTCGGCCAGACCGAGCACAAGGTCATGGCCCATATGCAGGGCCGGCTCGGACCGATGTACGCGGGCGGCTTCCACGGCTGGGCGCAGCTGATCGCCGACGGCGTGAAGTTCGCGCAGAAGGAGGACGTCGTCCCGGCGGACGCCGACCGCCGTGTCTTCCAACTCGCCCCCGCCGTCGCCCTCCTGCCCTACCTCCTCGTCCTGGTCGCGATCCCGATCGGCCCGGGCGAGGGCGCGGTCGGCCAGGTCGTCGACGCCGGCATCTTCTTCGTGCTCGCCGTGATGGGCGTCGGCGTCCTCGGCTCGCTGATGGCCGGCTGGGCGTCCGCCAACAAGTTCTCCCTCCTCGGCGGCCTGCGCACCGCCGCCCAGCTCCTCGCGTACGAGCTCCCGATGCTGCTCGCCGCCGCCTCCGTCGCGATGGCGGCCGGCACGGTCTCGCTGCCCGGGATCCTCAACGCCTTCGAGTGGTGGTGGCTGCCCTGGCAGATCGTCGGCGCGCTGGTGTTCTTCGTGGCCGGCCTCGCCGAACTGCAGCGCCCGCCCTTCGACATGCCGGTGGCCGACTCGGAGATCATCTTCGGCGCGTACACCGAGTACACCGGCCTGCGCTTCGCTCTCTTCCTCCTCGCCGAGTACGCCGGAATCGTCGTGCTCTGCGGTCTGACCGCCGTCCTGTTCCTCGGCGGCTGGCACGGTCCCTGGGGCGCCGACGGCCTCGGCTGGCTCTGGACCCTGCTCAAGACCGGCATCCTCGCCTTCCTCGTGATCTGGCTCCGCGTGAGCTACCCGCGGCTGCGAGAGGACCAGCTGCAGAAGCTCGCCTGGACCGTCCTCGTCCCGCTCGCGCTCGCGCAGATCGCGCTCACCGGCATCGTGAAGGTGGCGATCAACTAGTGGCTCCCATCCCCGGCAGCGGCCTGGCCAAGGGCCTGGCCGTCACCCTCCGCACGATGACGAAGAAGACCGTCACCGCGCAGTACCCCGACGTTCAGCCCGCACTCCCGCCCCGTACGCGCGGAGTGATCGGCCTGTTCGAGGAGAACTGCACGGTCTGCATGCTCTGCGCCCGCGAGTGCCCCGACTGGTGCATCTACATCGACTCCCACAAGGAGACGATCCCGGCCGCGACCCCCGGCGGCCGCGAGCGCAGCCGCAACGTGCTCGACCGCTTCGCCATCGACTTCTCCCTCTGCATGTACTGCGGTATCTGCATCGAGGTCTGTCCTTTCGACGCGCTCTTCTGGTCACCGGAGTTCGAGTACGCGGAGACGGACATCCACGAACTCACCCACGAGCGCGACAAGCTCCGCGAGTGGATGTGGACCGCGCCCGCACCGCCGGCGCTCGACGAAGCCGCCGAGGAGCCCAAGGAGCTGGCCGCGGCCCGCAAGGCGGCGGAGAAGCTCGCCGCCGAACAGGCCGCCGCGGCCCAGGAGTCCGAGCAGCCCACCGCCGCGCCCCGGCCAGGGGAGGACCAGGCATGATCCTCGCCTCCGCCCCGCAGAGCCTGCTCGCCGCGACCGCCCCCCAGGGCTTCCTCTCGCCCACCGGTGTGGAGATCGCGTTCGTCCTCGTCGGCATCGCCACGCTCGGCGCCGCGGTCATCACCGTGACCACGCGGCAGCTGGTGCACGCCGCCCTGTGGCTGGTCGTCGCGCTCGGCGGGCTCGCCGTCGAGTACCTCCTGCTTACCGCCGAATTCATCGCCTGGGTGCAGGTGTTGATCTACGTCGGTTCCGTGGTCGTCCTCCTGTTGTTCGGTCTGATGCTCACGAGGGCCCCCATCGGCCGCTCCCCGGACGCCGATTCGGGCAACCGCTGGGTCGCCCTCGCGGTCGCCGTCGCCTCGGCGGCCGCCCTGGTCTGGGTCGTCGTCGACGCCTTCCGTACGCAGTGGATCGACCTCGACGGTGCGGTCCAGGGCTCGACCGAAGTCACCGGCTCGATCCTGTTCCGCCACTGGGTGCTCCCCTTCGAGGCCCTGTCGGTTCTCCTCCTCGCAGCCCTGGTCGGCGCGATCGTCCTTTCCCGCAAGAACGGCGAGAACGGCGAGAACGGCGAGACCGAGGCCGGGGCCGGGACAGAGCCCCCGACCGCGACCGCGACCGAGACCGCGAGATCAGTGACCCCGGACAAGGAGCAGCGCTGATGCACCTCGCCTATCCCGCCGTGCTCTCCGCGCTGCTCTTCTGCGTGGGCCTGTACGGAGTGCTCGCGCGGCGCAACGCGATCCTGGTCCTGATGTCCGTCGAGCTGATGCTCAACGCGGTCAACCTCAACCTCGTCGCCTTCGACGTCTGGCTGCGCGACGCCCTGCACGCCGGCCAGGCCCTCACCCTCTTCACGATCGCCATCGCCGCCGCCGAGATCGGCATCGGCCTCGCGATCGTGCTGATGGTCTACCGCAACCGCGGCAGCTCGGACGTCGACCGGCTGCGCGACACCGCCGAGGGCCACGGCCCCGGCGAAGGCCCGGACACCGACGCACCCGAAGCCGCACCGGCACACACCACAGAGGCCGCCGCGTGACGACCACGACCCTCGCCGTTCTCGTACCCCTCCTTCCGTTCCTGGGCGCCGTCTTCGGTCTGCTCCTGGGCCGCAAGGCCCCCGGGTTCGTCCGCCCGCTCGCGATCCTGCCCACGCTGACCGCGCTCGCTCTCGCCGTGGTCGTGGCCGTGCGCCAGGGCGGTGACCAGGCGATCGACGCGGCCACCGAGCTCACCCCGACGGGTTCGGTCCCGATCGAACTCGCCCTCCACCTGGACGGGTTCGCGGTCCTCACCGCCGTCCTGGTCGGTGTGGTCGCCTCGTGCGTGCAGATCTACTCGACGGCGTATCTGCGCGAGGACCCGCGCTACCCCTCGTATGCCGCCCTGGTCTCGCTGTTCACCTCCGCGATGCTGCTCGTCGTCTGGTCGGGCGACCTGATGGTGCTCCTGGTCGGCTGGGAGATCATGGGCATCTGCTCGTACTTCCTGGTCGGCCACTACTGGGAGACCCCCGAGGCGCGCGCCGCGTCCCTGAAGGCCTTCCTGGTCACCAAGCTCGGCGATGTCCCCTTCCTGATCGGTCTGTTCGCGCTCGCCGCGGACGCCGGCTCGTTCCGGATCACGACGATCCTGGGCAAGGTCGCGGACGGCGGCCTGGACCACCCGACCCTGATCGCCCTGCTCCTGCTCGCCGGTGTGGCCGGCAAGTCGGCGCAGTTCCCGCTGCACACATGGCTGCCCGACGCGATGGCCGGCCCCACGCCCGTCTCCGCACTGATCCATGCCGCGACGATGGTCGCCGCCGGTGTCTACTTCGTGGCCCGTCTCCTCCCGGTGTTCGCCGCCTCCGCGGCGGCCCTGGTCGTGCTCGCCGTCATGGCCGCCGTGACCATGGCCGGTTCGGCGCTCGCCGCGCTCGCACAGGACGACATCAAGCGCGTCCTCGCGTACTCGACGATCGGCCAGCTCGGCTACATGACCGGCGCACTCGCGGTCGGCGACCGCGGCGCCGGCGCCTTCCACCTCCTGTCCCACGGCGCCTTCAAGGCGCTGCTCTTCCTCGCCGCGGGCGTGATCATCCACGCCGCGGGCACCAACTCCCTTGCCGCCATGTCCCGTATGGGCGGCCTGAAGGACCGCGTCCCCGACGCCTTCTGGACGATGACCGTGGCGCTGCTCGCGCTCGCCGCGATCCCGCCCTTCAGCGGCTTCTTCTCCAAGGAGGCCGTCCTCGGTGCCGCGGAGCACACCGCCACCGGGCACGGCGAGTTCGCCCCCGCCACGGCGGGCTGGATCGTCCTCGTCGCCGGCCTGGTCACGGCCCTGCTCACCGCCGCGTACGCGACGCGCCTGTGGCTCCTCGCCTTCCGCGGCTCGGGCCCGGCCGCCCCCGACCACGGCAGGCAGCCGCTCGCCATGACCTCGGTCCTGTGGGTCCTGGCCATCCCCTCCCTCGCCGCAGGCCTGACCTACGGCGTGCTCCCGGACTGGTTCGACGGCGTCGACCTGACCCCGACGCTCACCACCTCCGTACTCGCCACGGGCCTCGCCCTGGTCGGCGTGATCGTCACCTACGGCGCCTGGCGCCACAGCTCGGCCATGGCCGCCCGCGCACCCCTCGGCCCCGACGGACGCCCGGCGCCCCTGGGCCCCGACGGCCACGCGGCATCCGCCGGCCTGGGCGGCCGCGAGCCCCTCGGCGCCGTGGCAGCCCACCCCGAGGACGGCCCCGCCGCCACCGAGGCGGAAGCCATCACCGCCCACACCCCCGTTTACGGCTCGATCGCGGAAGCCCCGGACTCGGCCGACCCCGGCCGCCTCCTGCTCGGCCCTCTGCACCGGGCCGCGGCCACCGGCTTCCACCTCGACAAGGTCTACGCGGCCCTGTTCGTCCGCCCCACCCAGGCCGCCGCCCGCGTGGTCCGCTTCCTGGACCGCGAGGTCGTCGACACCTACGTACGCGGGGCGGGCAACGCGGCCAACCTCCTCGGCGCCGTGGTCAGGAAGGCCCAGACCGGAAACGTGCAGACCTACTTGAGCGCCCTGCTCGCCGGCTCGGTCGTCCTCGCCGTCGCCGCCGTCCTCGTCGCAGCGGGAGCCTGAGCCGTGATCGATATCAGCGAGTCCGTGATGCAGTTCCTTCTGGCATTGATCGTGGCCGGGCCGCTCATCGGCGCCGCCGCGGCCCTCCTGCCCGCCCCGCCCGGGCTGAAGGGGGAGTCCCCGGACCAGGCCGTGCTTCGGCACGGCGTGACCGTCACCGGCGTCATCCTCATCGCCGCCGTGGTCCTCGCCCTCGGCTTCGACCACGACCACCCGGCCACGATGCAGGCCACGACCGACATCAGCTGGATCCCGGCACTGGACGTGCGGATCCACCTCGGTGTCGACGGCATCTCGCTCCCCCTCCTCGTACTGACCGCGCTCCTGACTTTCCTCTGCGCGCTGTACAGCTACTTCAAGATGCCAACGGGCCCTTCCCCCAAGGCATTCGTCGCCCTCCTCCTGGTCCTGGAGTCGGGCACCCTCGCCACCTTCGCCGTCCTCGACCTGCTCCTGTTCTTCCTGGCGTTCGAGATGGTCCTCATCCCGATGTACTTCCTCATCGCACGGTGGGGCGGCGCCCAACGCGCCCAGGCCGCCTGGAAGTTCATCCTCTACACGCTGCTCGGCTCCGTCGTGATGCTGCTCGGACTCCTGCTCATCGGCCTGAAGTCCGGCACCTTCGACATGCTCGCACTCGCCACTGACAACGGCCGTGGACTGACCACATCCGTGCAGGTCATCGCCGTATTGGCGATCGGCATCGGCCTCGCCGTGAAGACCCCGATGTGGCCCCTGCACAGCTGGCTCCCGGACGCCCACACCGCCGCGCCCACCGTCGGCTCGGTGCTTCTCGCGGGCGTCCTGCTCAAGATGGGCACGTACGGGTTCGTCCGCATCCTGCTGCCCGTCGCCCCGGACGGCATGCGGGAGTTCGCGCCCTACCTCGCCGCCTTCGCGGTCGTCGGCATCATCTACGGATCGCTCGCCTGCCTGGCCCTCGCCAAGCAAGGTGCCAAGGGCGACCTGAAGCGCCTCATCGCGTACTCCTCCGTGGGCCACATGGGCTTCGTGCTCCTCGGCATCGCCACCATGACCCCGACCGGCGTGAACGGCGCGCTCTTCGCCAACATCGCCCACGGCCTCATCACCGGCCTGCTCTTCTTCCTGGTCGGCGCCCTCAAGGACCGCACCGGCACCACCGACCTGGACGCCCTCGCGGGCCGCACGGGCCAGGCCCTCTACGGCAAGGCCCCCCGCTTCGGCGCCCTGCTCGCCTTCGGCGCCGTCGCCTCGCTCGGGCTCCCCGGCCTCGCCGGTTTCTGGGGCGAAATGCTGGCCCTGTTCGGCGCGTTCAGGCCCGCCGAGGACCTCAGCCGCCCGGCGTTCCTCACCTTCATGGCCATCGCCGCGTTCGGCACGCTGCTGACCGCCGCGTACATGCTCATCGTCGTACGCCGGGTCTGCATGGGGGACACCACGGAACGCCCCCAGGAGTTGGCCGACATCCAGGGCTACGAGTTCGCCGCCTGGACCCCGCTCGCCGCACTCACCGTTCTCGCCGGACTCTGGCCCGCGCTGCTGCTCGGCCTCACCGACCCGGCCGTGCAGAAGCTCCTCGCAGGAGGCAAGGCATGAGCAGCACCCTCGCGGCCGCGAGCCTCGTCCAGTCCGTCGACTGGACCGCCGTCGCCCCGCCCACCATCGCGGCGGTCGTCGGCCTCGCCGTCCTGGTCGCCGACCTGTTCGTACCGCAGGGCAAGAAGCCCCTCCTGGGCTGGATCTCCCTGGCCGGCCTGACCGCCGCCCTCGCCTCGCTCCTGCTGCTCCTCGACGGCGACCGCGAGACCTTCTGCCTCACATCCGACGCCGGCGTCTGCAGCTACACCGCCGACCGCTTCACCGTCGTCATCCAGCTCCTGGTCCTGGCCGGCGCGCTCCTGACCGCGCTGCTGTCCGTAACCCCTTTGAAGAACAAGGAACTTCCGGCAGGCGAGTACTGGTTCCTGCTGCTCTCCTCGGCCGCGGGCGCCGCCCTGCTCCCCGCATCCCGCGACCTCGCCACCCTCGTCGTCGCCCTCGAAGTGGCCTCGCTCCCGGCGTTCGCCCTGGTCGGCCTGCGCCGCGGCGACCGACGCTCCTCCGAGGCGGCCCTCAAGTTCTTCCTCTCCTCGGTCACCGCCACCGCCGTCACCCTCCTGGGCGTCAGCTTCGTGTACGCGGCCACCGGCACCCTGCACCTCACCGAAGTGGCCGCGAAGCTCACCGCGGTCGACGGCGACCTGCAGACCCTCGCCCGCACGGGCGTCGCCCTCACCCTCGTCGGCTTCGCCTTCAAGACGGCCGCCGTCCCCTTCCACTTCTGGGTCCCCGACACCTACATCGGCGCCCCGCTGCCGGTCGCCGCCTACCTCTCGGTGGTCGGCAAGGCCGTCGGCTTCACCGGCCTCATCCTGGTGACGGTCGTCGCCTTCCCCTCGTACGCGGATGTCTGGGCCCCCGCGCTCGCGGTGCTCGCCGCCCTCACCATGACCGCGGGCAACGTCGCCGCCCTGCGCCAGCAGGCCGGCCGCGCCTTCAGCGCCGTACGTCTGCTCGCCTGGTCCTCGGTCGGCCAGGCCGGCTATCTCCTGGTCCCGATCGCGGCCGCGGGCTATGTGGACGATCCGGCGGACGCCATCGGCGCCACCGTCGCGTACGCCCTGATGTACGCCGCCGTGAACCTCGGCGCCTTCGCCGTGGCCGCCCTGGTGGCCCGTACGGCCCCCGAGAACCGCCTCAGCGACTACCGCGGCCTGTACGCGCGCCACCCCCTCGCCGCCCTGGCCCTCGGCTTCTTCCTGCTCTGCCTGGCCGGCCTGCCGCCGGGCATCATCGGCCTGTTCGCCAAGGTCACCGTCTTCCAGGCCGCGGTCGACGCGGGCCTCGGCTGGCTCGCGGTCGTCATGGCACTCAACGTCGTGATCGCGCTCTACTACTACCTGCGCTGGACGGCGGTCCTCTTCCGCGCCCCCGAGGACGAGGCGCCCGTGCGTGCCGTCCCCCACGCCCCCGCACGCGCCGTGCCCTTCCCGCTCACGGCGGCCATCGCGCTCACCGCCGTGGCCGGCATCGTCCTGTCCGGCGCCCCGCAGATGGTGCTGCGCTTCTCGGAGACGGTCCTCTTCTAGCGCGCCCGCCCGCAGGGACCGTCTCACCCGTTCAGTCCAGCCCTCCCGGCCAGCGGCCGGGGAACTCCACCTTCCCGCCTGGCGTTGACCAGGCAGGGAGGGTCCACTGGAAAGTGGAAGCCAGTCAGCAAAGGGTTCCCCTGCCGCACCACCAGGAGGGCGCAGTCGTGCACCGCCGTACCAACGGTCTGAAGACCGCCGCCTTGCTCGGGGGACTGTCCGCGCTCATCCTCGTCATCGGCAGCTTCTTCGGCCGTACGGGACTGATCGTCGCGCTGCTCGTGGCGCTGGGCACCAATGCGTACGCGTACTGGAACAGCGACAAGCTCGCCCTCAAGGCGATGCGTGCCCGCCCGGTCAGCGAGTTCGAGGCGCCCCAGCTCTACCGGATGGTCCGCGAGCTCTCCACCCAGGCCCGCCAGCCCATGCCGCGCCTGTACATCTCGCCGACCGAGGCGCCGAACGCCTTCGCCACCGGCCGCAATCCCCGCAATGCCGCGGTCTGCTGCACCGAGGGCATCCTGCGCATCCTCGACGAGCGCGAGCTGCGCGGCGTCATCGGCCACGAGCTCAGCCACGTCTACAACCGCGACATCCTGATCTCCTCGGTGGCCGGTGCCCTGGCCTCCGTGATCATGTTCCTGGTCAACTTCGCCTGGCTGATCCCGTCAGGCGGCAACAGCAACCGCGAGGGCCCGGGCATCTTCGGGATGCTCCTGATCATGCTGCTCGGCCCCATCGCCGCCTCCGTGATCCGCCTGGCGATCAGCCGCTCGCGCGAGTACGAGGCGGACGCGTCGGGAGCCCAGCTCACCGGCGACCCGCTCGCGCTGGCCGACGCGCTGCGCAAGCTCGACGCCGGCACCAAACAGCTGCCGCTGCCGCCCGAGCCCAAGATCGAGGCGGCCAGCCACATGATGATCGCCAACCCCTTCCGCCCGGGGCAGGGCATGTCCAAACTGTTCTCCACGCACCCGCCCATGGCCGAGCGCATCGCCCGCCTGGAGCAGATGGCCGGCCGCCAGCGGTGACGGACGAGACGGTGACGTACGCGATCAGGGTCGAGTCAGGGTTCCCACCGGGATCCGGGCTCGGCCCGTCCGCGTCCTAGAGAGCAGACAACGTCAGCGAACAGCGGAGGCAGGTCGCCCGAAGTGAAGACCATCCTGAACATCATCTGGCTCGTCCTGAGCGGTTTCTGGCTCTTCCTGGGCTATCTCCTCGCGGGCGTGATCCTGTGCATCACGATCATCGGCATCCCGTTCGGCATAGCCGCGTTCCGTATCGGCGTTTACGCGCTCTGGCCCTTCGGCTACACGACAGTCGAGAAGCGTGACGCCGGCGCCCCGTCCTGCGTGGGCAACGTCCTGTGGCTGATCCTGGCCGGCTGGTGGCTGGCCCTCGCCCACATCGTCACGGGCGTCCTGCAGTGCATCACGATCATCGGCATCCCGCTGGGCATCGCCAACTTCAAGCTCATCCCGGTGTCGCTGATGCCGCTCGGCCGCGACATCGTGCGCACGGACGAGGCGTTCGCGGCAACGGGGCGCTGGTAGGGGCTTCCGGACGGGGCGCGGGGGAGTTGATCACTTCCGTACGGGAACGAGGGTTCGCCGTACGAAGAACACTCCCGCACCCACCGCGATCACCGCCGCGCCCCACACCACCGACGACAGCGGAAGCGTGGCCGCGAGCGCCAGGCACCCGACGAGCCCCAGCACGGGCAGCGCCCGGTCCCTCAGGCGCGAACCGAGCGTCCACGCCGACGCGTTGGCGATCGCGTAGTAGAGCAGCACTCCGAAGGACGAGAACCCGATCGCCGCCCGCAGATCGGCCGTGGCGGCGAGCACCGCCACCACCGCACCCACCGCGATCTCGGCCCGCTGCGGCACCTGGAAGCGCGGATGCACGGCCGCGAGCACACCGGGCAGATGCCGGTCACGGGCCATGGCGAGCGTCGTCCGCGACACCCCGAGGATCAGCGCGAGCAGCGAACCCAGCGCGGCGACGGCCGCCCCGATCCGTACGACGGGGGCGAGAGCAGAGGCCCCGGCTGCCCGTACCGCATCGACCAGCGGGGCAGTCGTGCCGGCCAGACCGCCCGTACCGAGCACGGAGACGACCGCGAGCGCGACCGCCGCATACACGACGAGCGCGATGCCGAGTGCGAGCGGGATCGCCCGCGGGATGGTCCGCGCGGGATCCCGCACTTCCTCGCCCAGGGTGGCGATCCGCGCGTACCCGGCGAAGGCGAAGAACAGCAGCCCGGCACTCTGCAGCACCCCGCCGAATCCGCCGGGGGACCCCGCCGTACCGCTCTGCGAGCTGCTGAGACAGGCCACGACCACGGCGGCGAGCACGCCGAGCACGACCGCGACGATCACCCGGTTCATCCAGGCGGCCTTCTGAACCCCCAGACAATTCAGCGCGGTCAGGACCACCACCGCCCCGACCGCCACCGCGTGCGCCTGCCCGGGCCACACATAGGCGCCGACGGTCAGCGCCATCGCCGCACACGAAGCGGTCTTTCCGACGACGAACGCCCACCCGGCGAGATAACCCCAGAACTCCCCGAGCCGCTCACGCCCGTAGACATACGTCCCGCCCGCGACGGGATACAGGGCCGCGAGCCGGGCCGAAGCCGTGGCATTGCAGTAGGCGACGAACCCGGCGATCGCCAGGCCGTAGAACAGCCCGGACCCGGCGGCATCGGCCGCGGGCCCGAGCGCCGCGAAGATTCCCGCCCCGACCATGGCCCCGAGCCCGATGCCGACCGCGTCGAACAGCCCGAGAGTCCGCCGCAGCGCCGGTACGGGCCCGGCTGCCGGCTGCCCCGGTGTCGTACGCCGCTGTGTCGTACGCCGCTGTGCCGTACGCCGCTGTGTCATACGCCGCGCCCGGCTGCCGACTGCCCCTGTGTCATACGCCGCACCCTACTGACGGCCGCAACCAGGCCACGGCCGGCACCCGTCTCTGTTCACGGGACCGCAAACCGGATATCGCGCCGACGCAGTCGTCCCTTCACCCGTGCTCCAGAAAGGCGGCTCACACCATGGGCATCCTCGCGTGGCTCGTCCTCGGGCTCTTCGCCGGCGCCATCGCCAAGATCCTGCTGCCCGGCCGCGACCCGGGCGGCCTCATCGGCACCACCTTCATCGGCATCGCCGGCGCCTTCCTGGGCGGCTGGGGCTCGGCCCACTTCCTCGACCGCCCCATCACCACGGACTTCTACGACACGGCCACCTGGCTCTCCGCCATCGCGGGCTCCCTGGCCCTGCTGATCGCGTACCGGATCCTGTTCGGCCATTCGCGGTCGCGGCGCTGAGGCGGCCGACGGGCCGGGGCATGCGCAAGGGGCGGCGGGGACGCCAAGGGGGTGGGCGGCATGCGACCGGTGCAGCCGGCATGAGACAGGTGCGGCGGACATGAGACAGGTGCGGCGGACATGAGACAGGGGCGGTACGAGAAATCTCGTACCGCCCCTGATCCCGCCCCTGATCGTGGGCCTGAACGCCGCGTCCTCAGCGGTAGTTCACGAACTGCAGCGCGAAGTCGAAGTCCTGGCTCTTGAGCAGCGCCTGCACGGCCTGCAGGTCGTCGCGGCTCTTCGAGCTGACACGCAGCTCCTCGCCCTGGACCTGGGCCTTGACGCCCTTGGGACCCTCATCGCGGATGATCTTCGCTACCTTCTTCGCGTTCTCCTGCGTGATGCCCTCCTGGATGGAGGCGAAGATCTTGTACTCCTTGCCGGACAGCTGCGGCTCACCGGCGTCCAGCGCCTTCAGCGAGATACCGCGCTTGACCAGCTTGGACTGGAAGACGTCGAGGATGGCGGTGACGCGGTCCTCGGAGTTGGCCTCCATGAGGATCTTCTCGCCGGACCAGGAGATGGAGGCACCGACGTTCTTGAAGTCGTAGCGCTGGGAGATCTCCTTGGCGGCCTGGTTGAGGGCGTTGTCGACCTCCTGCCGCTCGACCTTCGAGACGATGTCGAAACTGGAGTCGGCCATGTCCTGTGGCTCCTTGCGTAGGGATGCGTACGGCTTACGGATATGCCGCAAAGCCTAGCCACCCGGCCAGGCCCCAGGTGCCGATCAATCGGGTGGCGGAGCACCCCCGGTCATCAGGTATCGTTTACGTCGTTGCCACGGAGCACCGCGCAAGCGGAACATCCGGGGCGGCATCCCCGGCGGTGTGCCCGAGCGGCCAAAGGGAGCAGACTGTAAATCTGCCGGCTCAGCCTTCCCAGGTTCGAATCCTGGCGCCGCCACATGAAGGTAGACCCCCTCCGATCTGCGGAAACGTGGATGGGAGGGGGTTTCTTCGTGCGTGTGTCCTCGTCCGTCCCCGGACTTGCGCAGGCCTTGATCCCGAGCGCCGGTGATCGTTCTAATCGCCGGATGCCGACCACTGAACCCGCCCTGGGAACCGTCACCGCGCCGTCCGGTGTGCTCGTTCTGGGGATGGCGTCCTGGATCGACCACTGGCCGCAGCTCGGCGCCGGCCTGTCGGCACGCGCGATACCGGCGGCCGCGACAGGAGGCGCTCACATCCGGGACGGGAGCCGTACTCCGGTGGACCATCCCGCCCTGTGCCGGTGACAACGAGGACGGAGCACGGCCTTGATCTCTGGTGAGCGGCTCGACTCCGCGTGGGTGCGCAGCTGGTGCGAGCGGACCTCAGCGGCGCTTGAAGCGCTGCAGACCTCGTTTGCCGAGCGGCACGGCTTCCCACCCGGGGAGAACGCCGTCCTCCTGGCAACTGACGGGAGCAGCAAGGCGACGGGTGCGCTCGTGGACCTCACGCCGATCCCTTCCGATCTGACCACGCTGTACTGGGTGCTTTCCGAGGTCTCCATGCCGGATGTCGGCTGCGGGTACTTCATCCACTCGCCCGCGACGGTCGACGCGCATTTCCGCGAGCACGGCTCCGTACGGCTCGATGACGAGATGCCCGCGCTCGTCTTTGCCGGCGACGGCGGCGGTCATCTGTTCGCCGTGGCCGGCAGTGGCCGCGTATGGAAGTCGGCCTCGGCTTCCTGGTGCGACGACTTCCGCCCCGTGGCTTGCGGCATTCAGGAGTTCCTCGAGCAACTCAGCCAAGAGATCACGGACCAGAACTGACCGTTTCCGGCTCGCGGACGGGCTTGACTCTCAGGTAACGCGAGACGGCACAGTTAGAGCCGTGGACAGGAGAAACCTGCTGCCGATCGGGCAGTTCTCGCAGGCAAGCGGCCTCTCGGTCACCGCACTTCGGCACTACGACGTCAGTGGAGTGCTGGTGCCGACGTTCGTCGATCCGGTGAGCGGCTACCGGTACTACGCGCGCGACCTGGTGCGCACGGCGCAATCGATCAGGGCGTTGCGGCAGTTGGACATCCCTGTCGAAGAGGTGCGCCGGCTGCTCGGCGGTGGCGATGAGGCACTGGCCGCCGCCCTGCATGAGCATCTGCGGGCGGCCGAGCGGCGGTTGGAAGTGCAGCGTTCCGCGGTCCACAGCCTGCTGAGCCGACTCACTGAAGGAGCCGAGATGACTCACCGTGTCACCGTGCGCCAAGGTGCCGCCGAACGGATCCTCGTACGCGGGAAAACCCTGGACGCCTCCGGGCTCGACGCCTTCCTCCGAGATGCGTACCAGGAGATGTACGAGGTCGCCGGCCGTGGCCCGCTCACCTTCACCGGGCCCGCGTTCGTCCGTTTCCATGGTGTGTGCGACGACGAGAGCGAGACGCTCGTCGAGGCCTGTCTCCCGTTCTGGGAGAAGGGTGCGCAGCCCACGGACCTGCCCGAGGGCATGACCGTCAGGGAGCTGCCCGGTATCGCCCTGGCCTGTACGGAGGTCGAAGGCGCGGCTGCCGCGTACCCGCGCATCCTCGGTGCGTACGACGCTGTCGCCGAGTGGATCACCAAGCGCGGCTTCACTTTCGTCGGCCCGGTACGGCTGGTCTCCCGCCGGTGGACCGGCAGGCCGGACGACCCGGCGAACCGCCTGGAGATCGCCTGGCCGATCGACGAAGCGCACGACGAAGCGCACGACGAAGCGATCGATGAAGCGCACGACGAGCCGAACGACGAGCCGAACGACGAGCCGAACGACGAACCAAGCGAGGGGCGTCCGGCGGCGCCGACTCCGTCGGCCTGACCGCTGCCCGCCGGTCCCGTAGCCCGACCGCTGCCCGCCGGGCCCCTCAGCGACGAGACGGAAGGGCCTGGGGGCATCCGGGCCCTTCCGGTGGTGGTCAGGCGGGCCAGACGGGCTCGCCGTCGACCCACTGGACGCGCTTGTTGCGGCACAGGCAGAACGGGTGGCCGACCGGGTCCGTGTAGACGCGCCAGCCGTAGCCCTCGTCGTTGATGAAGTCCTTGCGCAGGGTGGCGCCGAGGGCGATGAGCCGCTGTTCCTCGGCGTCGATCTCGTCGACCTCGAAGTCGAGGTGGAACTGCTTCGGGTGCTCGTCGTCGGGCCAGTTCGGGGCCCGGAAGTCCTCGACGCGCTGGAAGGCGAGCTCGATCTTGCCGAACTTGATGCCGGCCCAGTGGTCGTCGCTGCCGGGCTTGACGGGTTCGCCGGTGACTTCGGCGTAGAAGGCCGCAAGCTCCATGGGCTCGGGGCAGTCGATGATGAAATCGGTGAGCTTCAGCATGCGTTGATCTTGCCACCCGATGCCGCGACGGCGACTGGCGGATATCGGACAGGCGAGGGAGCGGACGAGGTTTTGCCGAACGGTCGACCAACGGCCGCCCCCGCCCGCATAGCTTTCTGGCATCCGTTGAACGCGATGGGCGGGCTGCTGAAGGTGCTGCGCGGGCTGCCCCGCCATGGCCGAAGCAGCCCGCGGGGAGGCATGTGATGAGTTCGGTCAACCTCGTGGAGACGGCGGGCGTGCTGCCGGCCGCCTGGAGTTCCCGCTCCGTGGGACACGTGGGAACTGCCTGCGTGAAAGTCCTGCGCATGGACGGCAGTCCGGTCCCCGAAGAGGTGCACGCGGCCGCTGAAGTGCTGCTGGTGCTCGACGGACGGCTGGAACTGCTGGTGGAGGGCGCCGAGTTCGCCGTGGAACGAGGCGAGATGTTCCGAGTGCCGGCAGGCGCCCGGCACGCCGTCGGTCCCGGCAGTCACGGAACGTTGGTGATCGTGGAGGAAGCCGGGGGGGGGTGCCCCTATGTGTTTGGTCAAGGTCCAAGGCCGCTAGGTTCGTGCGGTCGAGGGCGGGCCGAGTCGTAG
>NZ_JACTVJ010000027.1 GCF_014493765.1 Streptomyces polyasparticus | reverse complement strand
ACGCTGTTGAGTTCTCAAGGAACGGACGCTTCCTTTGTACTCACCCTCTCGGGCTTTCCTCCGGGCTTCCCTTCGGTGATTCAGACTCTATCAGGCCTTTTCCGTCTCTCTGACCACCGTCCTGCGAGCACGCAGAACTAGATTCAGAGTTAGGATCTAGCTTGATTGAGGCTGCCTGGGTCGGGCGCTTGGAGCGCTCCGTCGTCCCGGGCAGGAGTACGACAGTACATCTCGCTTCCGACGGACGCAAATCAGCGCTGGAAGGTCCTAGGTCCGTTGAACCGGGACTAGTTGTGCGGAAGCGGGACTTCTTATGACTTACGCTTCTGAACAGTGCGTCGTCCAGGACAGGTAGTGACGGCGTGTACAGACTCTCCACCCCTGGGAGGCTCCTCATGACGTCTGTGACGTCCCCCCTCGCCGGCCGGGCCATCGGGCTCGCGGCCGTGCCCGACCCGGTGTTCTCCGGTGCGATGGTCGGCCCCGGTACTGCTATCGACCCCGTGCGTGAAGCCGGCGCCGCCGTCGCGCCCGTCGATGGCGTTGTCGTCTCGCTTCACCCCCACGCTTTTGTCGTCGTCGACAGTGAGGGCCACGGTGTCCTCACGCACCTGGGCATCGACACCGTTCAGCTGAACGGCGAGGGCTTCGAGCTGCTCGTCAACAAGGGCGACACCGTGCAGCGCGGCCAGGCCGTCGTGCGTTGGGACCCCGCGGCCGTCGAGGCTGCCGGCAAGTCTCCGGTGTGCCCGATCGTGGCGCTCGAGGCCACGGCCGAGTCCCTCACCGACGTCGTCGAGGGCGGCGACGTGAAGGCCGGCGACGCTCTCTTCAGCTGGAAGTGACGTCATCGCCGCCCAAGGCGGCAGGTACGACATCCACCGCGGCGGCTCGGACCGTCGCATCTATCGGAGACGGTGAAATGGAGACAACGCTGCGAGGCGTCGGCGTGAGCCACGGTGTGGCGATCGGCGAGGTTCGGCACATGGGCACGGCGGTACTCGAGCCGCCGGCCAAGCAGATTCCCGCGGAGGAGGCGGAGCGCGAACAGGGGCGCGCCCGGCAGGCGGTCGAGGCTGTGGCCGCCGATCTGAACGCGCGGGGCAATCTGGCCGGCGGCGAGGCGCAGGCGGTGCTCGAGGCGCAGGCCATGATCGCTCAGGACCCGGAGCTGATGGCCGACGTCGACCGTCGGATTGCTGTGGGCAGCACCGCTGAGCGCGGTATCTACGACGCGTTCTCGCACTACCGCGAGCTGCTCGCGGGTGCCGGTGAGTACATGGCCGGTCGTGTGGCCGACCTGGACGACGTGCGGAACCGTATCGTCGCGCGTCTGCTCGGTGTGCCGATGCCGGGCGTGCCGGACAGCGACAAGCCGTACGTACTGATCGCCCGTGACCTGGCGCCGGCGGACACCGCGCTGCTCGACCCGGCGCTCGTGCTCGGCTTCGTGACCGAGGAGGGCGGGCCGACCAGCCACAGCGCCATCCTCGCGCGTGCGCTCGGTGTGCCGGCCGTCGTCGCCCTGCCGGGCGCCGGTGAGCTGCCCGAGGGCACGGTCGTCGCGGTGGACGGCAGCACCGGTGAGATCTTCGTCGACCCGACCGCCGAGAAGCGTGCGGAGCTGGAGGCCGCTGCCGAGGAGCGCAAGGCCGCTCTGGCCGCTTCTTCCGGTCCTGGTGCCACCTCCGACGGGCACAAGGTCCCGCTGCTCGCCAACGTCGGCGGTCCCGCCGATGTGCCGGCGGCCGTCGAGGCGGGTGCCGAGGGTGTGGGTCTGTTCCGCACCGAGTTCCTGTTCCTCGACGACAGCAAGAAGGCGCCGTCCGAGGAGAAGCAGGTCGAGGCGTACCGCAAGGTGCTCGAGGCCTTCCCCGAGGGCCGTGTGGTCGTGCGTGTGCTCGACGCCGGTGCCGACAAGCCGCTGGACTTCCTGACGCCGACCGACGAGCCCAACCCGGCGCTCGGTGTCCGTGGTCTGCGCACGCTGCTCGAGAACCCCGAGATCATGCGGACGCAGCTGACGGCGCTCGCCAAGGCGGTCGAGGGTCTGCCGGTGTACCTCGAGGTCATGGCGCCGATGGTGGCCGACCGCCAGGACGCCAAGGCGTTCGCCGACGCGTGCCGTGAGGCCGGGCTGCAGGCGAAGTTCGGTGCGATGGTCGAGATTCCGTCGGCCGCGCTGCGGGCGCGTTCGGTGCTTCAGGAGGTCGAGTTCCTCTCGATCGGTACGAACGACCTCGCGCAGTACACCTTCGCCGCCGACCGTCAGGTCGGTGCCGTGTCGCGTCTGCAGGACCCGTGGCAGCCCGCGCTGCTCGACCTGGTGGCGCTGTCGGCCGAGGCCGCCAAGGCCGAGGGCAAGAGCTGTGGCGTCTGTGGCGAGGCCGCTTCGGACCCGCTGCTCGCCTGTGTGCTGACCGGTCTCGGTGTGACCTCCCTGTCCATGGGTGCCGCGTCGATTCCTTACGTGCGCGCGACGCTTGCCAAGTACACGCTCGCCCAGTGCGAGCGCGCCGCTGCCGCCGCGCGTGCCGCGGAGTCCGCGGAGGAGGCCCGCGCTGCCGCGCAGGCCGTGCTGTCCGGCGAGTGAGCTTGAGCTGATCGCTGTCGAAGGGGCGTCCCACCGCAAGGTGGGGCGCCCCTTCGGCGTTCCTCAGTGCGGATGCCCCTCGAATGGCCCCAGGTCGGGTGCCGTGCAGTAGTCGACGCCGGATTCCGGGGGCAGGGGTTCGCCGGAGAGGGTGTCGGTGCAGTAGGCGTCGAACACCTCCGCGGCGGTCAGCGCCTGGAGCAACTCTCCCTGGAGGCGCCAGCCTTGGACCCGGTCGCGGTGATCGGGGCTGCTGGTGCGCATCACCAGGCCTCCGGGGCTCGTGGTCGCGATCGCGACGGCCAGGACCGAGGCGAATTCCATGGCGGCCTGCTCGTCCAGCTCGATACGGCCGTCCGGGTCCGTGGCGGTGTGCAGGGCCGCGGTGAGGTCATGGGTGGGCAGCGAGGCGCTGCACACCAAGTGGTGGGCTCCCGGCCCCACCGTGTCGAGGACCCGGGTCAGGAGTCGGGCGGCGGCGGCGAAGGCCGCGCGGCCGATGTCCTCGCCGCAGTCGGCGCACTCTCCGATGCCGGCCAGGACGGAGCCCGTGTACTCCCAGGTGGACTGACGGAGCGACTCCTCGATGAGGTCGGGGACGAGGGCGTCCAGTGGGCGGCCGTCGTAGGCGATGGTGGCGCCGGTGGCCGCGAGGTCGGCGGCGAAGCGGCTCCGGCTGGCGGAGCGGTCCGGGTCCAGGCCCGTGTCGGCGCAGAACTCCTCGTACTCCTCGGGGTCGAAGAGTGCGAGGGTGGTGTGTCTGCCCTGGCCGTCCCGTGCTTTGAGCAGGCCCTCGACCTGCTGCAGATAGACGGCGTGGTCGTCGAAGGCGAAGCTGCGGTAGTGCCGCATCTCCGCGAAGTCGGCCTCGTCGGCGAGCAGGCCGATCGTGCCGGCGACCTCACGGCGCAGTGCGCGCCGCATCGTGTCCTGCTTGGTGTGCGCCATGCTTCCCCCTGAACACATTCCGACCACGGATGGTCATTGCGCACTCACCGTAAGTGGTGGCACTGACATCGGCGTTCAGGGGGAAGCGGGGCAGGTCAGCGGCGGTTGCGGGCCAAGTCGGCGTAGAACTCGAGCAGTTCCAGGTTGTCGACCGAGCCGGGGTTGACCGCCTTGTCGAGCGGGGCGCCCTGGAACAGGCGCTTGACCGGGACCTCGATGCGCTTGCCGGTGAGGGTGTGCGGGACGCCGGGGGCCTCGATGATCTCGTCCGGGACGTGGCGCGGGGAGAGCTGTTCGCGGATGGTCTGCTTGATGCGCGTACGGAGGTCGTCGTCCAGGACCGCGCCGGGGGCGAGGTGGACGAAGAGGGGCATCCAGTAGCCGCCGTCGGGCTGTTCGATGCCGATGACGAGGGATTCGCGGATCTCCGGGAGGCGTTCGACGGCCTCGTAGATGTCGGCGGAGCCCATGCGGACGCCGCCGCGGTTGAGGGTGGAGTCGGAGCGGCCGTGGATGACGACCGAGCCGCGGTCGGTGATCGTGATCCAGTCGCCGTGGCGCCAGACGCCGGGATAGGTGTCGAAGTAGCTGTCGTGGTAGCGGCTGCCGTCGGGGTCGTTCCAGAAGTGGATCGGCATGGACGGCATGGGGTTGGTGACGACGAGTTCGCCGACCTCGCCGGTCAGGGGCTTGCCCTGGGGGTCCCAGGACTGGAGGTCCGTGCCGAGGCAGGGGGCCTGGAGTTCGCCGATGTGGACGGGCAGGGTCGGGACGGCGCCAGCGAAGCAGGAGCAGACGTCGGTGCCGCCGCTGACGGAGGCGATCCACAGGTCCGCGCCGTCGACGGCGACCTCGTCGTGCAGCCAGCGGAAGCCGTCGGGCGGGAGCGGGGAGCCGGTGGTGGCGACGCACTGGATACGGGAGAGGTCGTGGTCGCGGCCCGGGTGGACGCCGGCCTTGCGGCAGGCCATCACGTAGGCGGCGGAGGTGCCGAAGAGGGTGGCGCCGGTCTGTTCGGCGATGGACCACTGGGCACCCGTGTCCGGGTAGCCGGGGCTGCCGTCGTACAGGATCACCGTGGTGCCGGTGAGGAGGCCGGAGACGAGGAAGTTCCACATCATCCAGCCGGTGGAGGTGTACCAGAAGAAGCGGTCCTCGGGGCCGAGGTCGCAGTGCAGGCCGAGCTGCTTGACGTGCTCGACGAGGATGCCGCCCTGGGACTGGACGATCGCCTTCGGCAGGCCCGTGGTGCCGGAGGAGTACAGGACCCACAGGGGGTGGTCGAAGGGGACCTGCTCGAAGACCGGCTCGGTGTCGGAGGAGGTCAGGGCCGACCATGCGAGGGCGCCTTCGGGGGGCTCGCTGCCCAGGAGCGGGATGTGGACGACCGCGCGCAGGGAAGGCAGTTCGCGGCGGAGTTCGGCGACGGTGTCGCGGCGGTCGTGCTCCTTGCCGCCGTAGCGGTAGCCGTCGACGGTGAACAGGACGACGGGTTCGACCTGTTGGAAGCGGTCGAGGACGCTGCGGGCGCCGAAGTCGGGGGCGCAGGAGGTCCACACCGCGCCGACGGCGGCGCTGGCGAGGAGGGCGACGACGGCCTGCGGGATGTTGGGCAGGTAGCCGCTGACGCGGTCGCCCGGCCGGACGCCGAGGGCACGGAGTTCCGCGGCGAGGGAGCCGACCTGGCGGCGGAGTTCGGACCAGGAGACGGGGCTCTGCTCGTGGGTCTCGTCCACATAGAGGAGAGCGGGTTCGTCGGGGCGGTCCGCGGCCGCGCGCAGGGCGTGCTCCGCGTAGTTGAGGGTGGCGCCCGGGAACCACTGGGCGCCGGGCATCGAACGGTCGCCGAGCACGCGCTCGTACGGCGTGGAGAAGCGGATGTCGAACCACTCGACGACGGCCTGCCAGAAGGTCTCGAGGTCGGTGACCGACCACCGGTGCAGGGCCTCGTAGCCGCCTTCCGCGGGCGCGCCGTGGTGTGCGGCGGCCCAGTTCTGGAAGCGGGTGATCCGGGCGGCGGCGATCCGGGCCTCGTCGGGCTGCCACAGGGGGTGCGGTGCGGCGGTGGACATCGTGCGGCTCCCAAGCGGTACGCGGTGTGGACGCGGTGGGCGTGGGCCGCACCCGTACCGGGTCCTGCGGAACGATGTGCGGCTCACAGGGACGATGCCACGTGATCGACTTCCGCACCATAGTGGTCTCCCACACGTCCGGGGATCGCGGGGCGTGCGGGGGTGGTGATGCACCACAGCACCGGCCGCGGCGGACGCCGCGTGAAGATGTGGGCCCGCGCCGGGTGAACGGCAGTTGAACGCCCCTTGTGCGCCCCTTGTGTGGTGGCAGGGTGAGCCGCATGAACGGTCATGATCTGGTGCGATCCGTACGAGCGGTCGGCATGGTGGGGGCGGCACAGGGGCTGCGGACGGTGCGCGCGGCGTGGCGCAGGCAGCGGGCGGACGCGGCCGGGCTGCCGCGGCGCGGCGCCGAGCGGGCGCGGGTGCCGGGTCCGGTGACCGGGGTCGAGCCGGGCCCCGGTGGAGGGGTCGTGCGGTTCGCGCGGTCGGAGCTGCGGGTGTGCGTGACCGGGGGCGGCGCCGTGTTCTGGGGGTGGGACGGTGCGGGTCCCGAGCCCTCGTACGCGCTGACGGGTCCCCGGCCCGAGCCGGATCCGCGGGCGTTCCTGGAGCCGGACAAGGACGGCGGCTGGCGGGTGGTGTCGGAACGGGTCATGGTCGTGGTGTCCCGGCACGGCACGGTGGAGGTGCGCACTCCGGGCGGGGTGGTGCTGCGGCGGGATCTGCCGCCGCGCTGGTGGGAGCCGGCCGGCGGGGGCGGTGCGCGGTGGGTGCAGCGCTCCGAAGTGGGCGCCGACGCACGGTTCTTCGGGCTCGGTGGGCGGGCGGCGGGGCCGCGGCTGCCGGACGGTACGTACCGGCTGTGGAACACCGATCCGGGCGGGTCCTTCGCGCCGGGTGACGATCCGTTGTATCTGACGATGCCGGTGCAGATGGTGGTGGCGGACGCCGGGACGCACCTGGTTTTCCACGACAACAGCTGGGACGGGACGGTCTCGCTGCGCGAGGGCGAGGAGGGCGAGGGTTCGGGGCACGACCGGCCGGGGACGGTGGAACTGCGCATGGACGGCGGGCCGTTGCGGTGCTGGGTGGTGGTGGGGACGCCGGCCCGTGTGCTGCATGCCTGGGCGGGGCTGACCGGGTCTCCTGCCGTACCGCCGGCGTGGGCGCTCGGGTATCAGCATGCGCGGTGGGGGTTCGGGTCCGCCGCGGAGGTGCGCAGGGTCGTCGACGGGTACCGGGAGCGGGGGCTGCCGCTGGCCGCCGTACATCTGGACATCGATCACTATGACGCGCATCAGGTGTTCACGGTCGATCGCGAGAACTTCCCCGAACTACCCGCCCTGGCGCAGGAGTTGCGCGAGCAGGGGACGCGGCTCGTGTCCATCGTGGATCCGGCGGTGAAGGCCGAGCCCGGGAATGCGCTGTTCGATGCGGGCAGGGCCGAGGACGCCTTCGTACGGGATGCGAAGCGGCGGCTCGTACGAGGAGTGGTGTGGCCCGGTGAGTCCGTGTATCCCGACTTCACGGCGCCGCATGTGCGGGACTGGTGGGGGCGGCAGTACGCCGAGCGTCTCGGGCAGGGGTTCTCCGGGTTCTGGCATGACATGAACGAGCCGGTGTCGTTCGCCGCGTTCGGCGACCCCTCGCTGCCGCGGTCGGCGCGGCACGCCCTGGACGGGCAGGGGGGCGATCATCGCGAGGCGCACAACGTGTACGGGCTGTGCATGGCGCGTGCCGCGTACGAGGGGCTGTGTGAACTGCGGCCCAAGGAGCGGCCGTTCCTGTTCTCGCGCTCGGGGTGGGCGGGGTTGCAGCGCTATGGCGGCACCTGGTCCGGGGATGTGGAGACCAGCTGGGCGGGGCTGCGGGCCTCGTTGTCGCTGGTGCTTGGTCTGGGGCTGTGCGGGGTGCCGTATTCGGGGCCGGATGTGGGCGGGTTCGACGGGCGGCCGTCCGCCGAGCTGTATCTGCGGTGGTTCCAGCTGGGGGCCTGGCTGCCGTTGTTCCGTACGCACTCGGCGATGAACGCGGGGCGGCGTGAGCCCTGGCAGTTCGGGGCGGAGGTGCTCGGACACGCACGGGCGGCGTTGGCGGAGCGGCAGCGGCTGCATCCGTATTTCGTGACGCTCTCGCAGCTCGCGGCGCTCACCGGGGCGCCCTATGTGCGTCCGCTGTGGTGGTCGGCGCCGGAGGACCGGGCGCTGCGGGACTGCGACGACGCGTTTCTGCTGGGTGATGCGCTGCTCGTGGCGCCGGTATTCGAGCCCGGCGCGGACCGGCGCGCTGTGCGGCTGCCGCGGGGGCGGTGGTACGACACGGTCGGTGAGCAGGCCTATGACGGGCCGGGGCAGGTGCTGCTCGACGCTCCCTCATCCCGTATTCCGGTGCTTGCACGGGCGGGGACCGTCGTGCCGGTACGCGGGGACGACGGCGAGTTGGAGCTGGAGGTGTGGGCGCCGCTGCGCGGGCGTACCGGCGGCGGCCTGGTCGTACGGGATCCCGGGGACGGGTGGGGGCGGGCCGAGGTCGAGCGCTATGTGACGCGGTGGAAGAACGACCGGGTGGTGGTTGTGCGGGAGACGGACTCGGGGGTGGAGGAGGTCAGGGAGAGGGTGCGGGTGCGGGGGGTGTGAGGGTGGGGTCCGGTGTGGTGGTCGGTGGCATGTCGAGCGTGGTCGCCGGTGGCATGTCGCATGTGGTGGTCGGCGGCACGTCGCCAGCACGAGGGTGGTGAGGGCCGGTGCGTCGGCCGGTACGGCTCGGCGGATGGTCAGCGGATCCATACGGATGAGTACAGGGGTGGGTGCAGGTATTGCCCCTTACACCCCTTACCCCTTACGTCCCTTACCGCTTAGGCCCCTTGCCGCTTACACCCCTGCTCTGGTCACGCGTACCGGCCTTCGAACCACGCTGCTGCCGCGACCGTATGGAGGGGGAAGCCGAGAGCGGCCGGGGCGCGCAGGAGTGAGCGGGCGGTGGTTTCGGCGGTCGGCTTGAAGGGCGGGAGCTCCGCGGCGGGGCGCGGTGGCAGGACGCCGAAGAGAAGGAGATGGCCGTCCGGGGAGCTCAGGGCGTCCGCCAGACGGACGTCGCGGTCGTCGGCCTCGATGCCGGTCTCCTCGCGCAACTCCCGTACCAGCGCGTGCCGCCAGTCCTCGGTGTGGTCCACGAAGCCACCGGGCAGGGCGAGTTGGCCGTGGGCGGGCTCGATGCCGCGGGTGATCACGAGCAGGCCCATGCCCTCCGTGTCGTGCACGGGCTGCAGGGCGACCGCAACCGGAATCGGGTTGCGGTACGCGACGGTGCCGCAGGCAGGACAGGTTCGAGGCCAGCCGGAGACGCTCCCGTACGGGGCGCCGCAGCTCGAACAGTGGGAGTCCTGGGCGGACTTGGCGGGGAAGGATACAGGGTCGGACACGGGCGGGACTGTAGCGGAACGCCGACACGCCCGTGCAGGCGCCTCCCCCGTCGGCTGAGGTACTCGCCTCATCGGGCCGTCCCGATCGGCAGGGCGGCGGCCCGCTTCGGGCTCCGTTCGCTCAACTCGCCCGCGGGGCCCCACCCTTCCCATGCGCCCCGTCCGGCTGATAGATGGATGGGGCATGACTCGCCTTTCGCGTACGCGCACCATGTGGCGCACCCTCGCCGTCGCCGCTGCCGCCCTGCTCGGTGTGACGGCGGTGCCGGCCACGGCCGGCGCCGAGCCGGAGCCCAAAGCGCCCTCGGAGTTCGTGGCGCTGGACCGGGTGGATCCGACGATCCTGCAGGAGATGCGCTACACGACGCCGCACAACTTCGTGGGCGAGCGCATCGACGGATACCGCCAGCCCGTCTGCATCCTGACGAAGCCGGCCGCGATGGCCCTGCGCAAAGCACAGCGCTCGCTCCTGAAGCAGGGCTACTCGCTGAAGGTGTACGACTGCTACCGGCCGCAGCGGGCCGTGGATCACTTCGTGCGGTGGGCGGAGGATCTGGCGGACGAGCGGATGAAGACGGAGTTCTATCCGAACGTCGACAAGTCCCGCCTGTTCGCGGACGGTTACATCGCCGAGAAGTCGGGGCACAGCAGGGGCTCGACCGTCGACCTCACGCTCGTGAAGCTGCCTGCGCAGCCGACGCGGCCGTACGTGCCGGGCGAGCCGCTTGTGCCGTGCTTCGCGCCGGCGGATGAGCGCTTCCCGGACAGTTCGGTGGACATGGGCACGGGATACGACTGCTTCGACACGCTGTCGCACACGGATGATCCTCGGATCACGGGGGTGCAGCGGGCGAACCGGGATCTGCTGCGCGGGACGCTGGCCGAGGCGGGGTTCGTCAATCTGCCGGAGGAGTGGTGGCACTTCACGTACAAGCCGGAGTTGTTCCCCTCCACGTACTTCGACTTTCCGGTGAGCCGTAGGTCGGTGGCCGGGAATCGGTGAGGGCGGACCCCAGGCCCCTGCCCGGTGCCGGGCAGGGGCCTTGTGCTGTCAGAAGCCCAGGGGTTCGCGGAGCAGCAGGACCGTGGCGCGGCCCGGGTGGGGTTCGGCGTTGAGGATGAGGAGTTTGTTCGGGGCGCTGGGGACTCCGTAGGCCTCCAGGGCGCGTTCGTTCTCCAGGGGCAGGCAGTGGTCCACGATGCGGCGCAACGCGGTGGGGAGGTCGGGGACCACCTTCTGGGCGCCGATGACCAAGATCATGTGTGGTGCCGCACCCGCATAGCCCGCGAGTTGGCTGCCGCTGGCCGAGGCGGCCACCAGGGAGCCGGTCTCGGTGACGGCGGCGACGCTGCCGAGGATGACGTCGGGTGTGGCGATCATCTGCCACATCTCGGTGAGCTGGGTGGCGCGGTCCATGGTCCTGCTGCGCGCCTTGACGGAGTCGTAGCGTCCGCTGTCGTTGATGTCCTCGTCGATGCCGGTGAGGCGGAGGGTTTCGCTGGCGCCGGTGAAGACCGTGGCGCCCTCCGGGATGAGGTCGGCCACGCGGGTGCGTGCGGCGGGGGCGTCGTCGAGGATCTCGGCGGCGAAGTGGTGTTCCCTGAGTGCCGCGGCCGCGCGTTCCAGGCTATCGGACGAGGCCGGTGCGGTGTACGGGGTGGCCGGGACGATTGTGGGCATCGTGCCTCCTGAGCAGGGGCGGGGGTGTGGCGGGCGCTGTTCCCCGCGCTTCGTCCGTACGACCACGCAGCGCGCCGGAATGTGAGGCGCGGTGCTGTCGACGGTGGCGGCGATGGCGGGCGATGGCGGCTGCGCCGGCGCCAATGACAACGTCACATTTGTGGCCGCCGTCTCGTCGTAGGGGGGACAGCGGCTACGGCGGAGGGACGGGTGGCGGGATGGGTATCACGGAGACGGGGAACGGGCAGCACGAGAGTGGAGTGGGCGAAGTCGTCGCCGAGCGGCGGCAGTTGACCAACATTGCTTATCGGCTGCTCGGCTCGCTGGCCGACGCCGAGGACGCCGTACAGGAGGCCTACGCGCGGTGGTACGCGATGACGCCGGGCGAGCGGGCCGCCATCGCCTCCCCTGGCGCCTGGCTGACGACGGTGACCAGCCGGGTCTGCCTCAATGTGCTCGGCTCGGCGCGGGCGCGCCGCGAGAGGTACGTGGGCGACTGGATCCCCGAGCCGGTGCCCGACGGTGCGGAGTGGGGCGCCGGGCGCGGCGGGGCGGTGGATCCGGCCGAGCGGGTCACGCTCGACGAATCGGTCGGCATGGCCTTCCTCGTCGTGCTCGACGCGATGACTCCGGCCGAGCGGGTGGCCTTCGTGCTGCACGACGTCTTCCGGTACCCGTTCGGCGAGGTGGCCCGGATCGTCGGCCGCACACCGGCGGCCTGCCGGCAGCTGGCCTCGTCGGCACGGCGCCGTATCCACGCCGCCGCTCCCCCGGTGCCGCCCCGGGACGAACAGGCCGCCGTGCTACGGGAGTTCAAGCAGGCGTGGGAGGCCAAGGACATCGCCGGGCTCGTCGGCCTGCTCGATCCCGAGGCGACGGCGATCACCGACGGCGGCGGTCTCGTCCAGGCCGTGGGTGAGCCCGTCGTGGGCGGCGCGCAGATCGCGAACGCGTGCGTGCGGCTCGCCGAACAGGTGGAGCTGACACTTCTCGAACGCACCGTCAACGGCCAGCCCGGCCTGGTCAGCGTGCAGGACGGGGTCACGGTGGCGGTGCTCGCGTTCGAGATCGCCGACGGCCGGATCCGGCGTATCTGGTCGGTGCGCAATCCCGAGAAGCTGCGGGCCTGGGCACGATGACCGGCCGTGACGCGGGACTGCGGAGCGGCCTCGGGCGGAGCAGCCGCGAGCGGAGCAACCGGCAGTACGGAAGCAAGTCGGCGCACCCGCCGAGGTGGGGCGCCACGTCCTGCCGACCGCGGACGAGTCGTCGGTGCGCGGCGCCGCCCGTGCGGTGAGCGAGCGGCACACCTGGATGAAGATGCCGGCCGAGCCCGGGGACATCGAGGCCTGGCTGGCGCCGGGCTGGGTGGCGCAGGCGGCCAGGACCACCCCCGTGGATCCTGGCCGCCTGGCGTGGTGAGGGGCTCCGGCTCTGCCTCAAGCGCCTCACCTCATCCGAGACGCAGTCGGACCGTTTCCGGTTCTCGCGGGAGCCGAATCCCTTCTGCCGCGGGTGCCGGATCCCTTCTCACTCGGGCCCCGATTCCCTTCTCGCGCGCATCCCGACTCCCTCCACAGAGGCAGCGCGGAGGACGTCCGAGCGGACGGCCGGGTGACGGGACCCCCCACCCCGTGGCAGACTTCTGACGTTCCGTCAGATCCGGTGCCGGGGAGGGGTCTTGTCTCGTACACGCACACCAGTGGTGGCCGATTGGTTCAGCGGCGAGGGGGAGAACTTCCGGCTGCTCGGTACGCAATGCGGCGACTGCGGTGCGGTGTTCTTCCCGCGCGAGGACGCCTTCTGCCGCAATCCGGGCTGTACGGGCGGTGAGCTCGCCGAGGTGCCGCTGTCCAAGCGCGGACGCATCTGGTCCTACACGGACGGGCGCTATCGCCCGCCCCTCCCCTACGTGTCCGATCCGGACGCCGCCTGGGAGCCGTACACGCTGCTCGCCGTGGAGCTCGAGGCCGAGCGGATGGTGGTGCTCGGGCAGGCGGTCCCCGGTGTGACCACGGCCGATCTGGAGGTAGGCATGGAGGTCGAGGCCGTGCCCGGCGTGCTCAACGAGGATGCCGACACCACCTGGACCACCTGGCACTTCAAGCCGGTGAGCACCCGATGAGCCGCGACGTGGCAGTCCTCGGCGCGGGGATGCACCCCTGGGGCAAATGGGGCCGGAGTTTCATCGAGTACGGAACGATCGCAGCGCGCACGGCACTTGAGGACGCAGGCGTCGACTGGCGTGATGTGCAGTCGATCGTGGGCGCGGACACGGTGCGCGGCGGCTACCCGGGCTATGTCGCCGGCGCCACGTTCGCCAAGGCCCTCGGCTGGCAAGGAGCGCGGGTCACCAGTGTGTACGCGGCCTGTGCCTCGGGTGCGCAGGCCATCAACACCGCCCGTACGCAGATCCTTTCGGGCCTCGCCGACGTGGTGCTCGTGGTCGGTGCGGACGCCGCGCCGAAGGGGTTCTTCCGGCCCGCGGGCGGCGACCGGCAGGACGATCCGGACTGGCTGCGCTTCCGGGTGCTCGGTGCCACGAATCCGGCGTACTTCGGTCTGTACGCGCGTCGGCGGATGGCCGTGCACGGGGACACGCTGGAGGACTTCGCGCAGGTCAAGGTGAAGAACGCGGCCTCGGGCGCGCTCAATCCGTATGCCCGTTACCGCAAGACGGTCACCGCGGACGAGGTCGCGGCCTCCGCGGTGGTGGCCGATCCACTGCGGCTGCTCGACATCTGCGCGACCTCCGACGGTGCGGCGGCGCTCGTCCTGTCCAGCATGGACTTCGCGCGCCGGCACGGGCAGCCGGATCCGGTGCGCATCCGGGCCGTCTCGACGGTCACACCGCAGTTCCCGCAGACCGTCCTCGATCTGCCCGACATCGCCACCGACTCCGCCGCGGCCGTGGAGCCGCCCGGGCGGACCTTCCGCGCCTCGATCGCGCATGCCGCGTACGAGGAAGCGGGGATCGGGCCCGAGGAGCTCTCGCTCGCGGAGGTGTACGACCTGTCCACGGCCCTTGAGCTGCAGTGGTACGAGGACCTCGGTCTGTGCGCCGCAGGCGAGGGGGCCAAGCTGCTGCGGGAGGGCGCGACCTCGCCAGGGGGCCGGGTGCCGGTCAACTCCAGTGGTGGGCTCGCCTCGTTCGGCGAGGCGGTGCCGGCGCAGGCCATCGCGCAGGTCTGCGAGCTGGCCTGGCAGCTGCGCGGGACGGCAGGAGAGCGTCAGGTGGCGGGAGCGCGGGCCGGGATCACCGCGAATCAGGGGCTGTTCGGGCACGGGTCCGCGGTGGTCGCGGTGCGGTGAACACCGCAGCGGCGCGGCGGCGCCAACGGCTTGATACGGCTGCGCGGACGGGACCGGAGCGCGAGGAACCGTTCCCGTCCGCGACCTTGACGCTCCTGCGGGCGCGGTGAACACTTCCGGGTGTCAGTCGGCATCGCCGCACGATGATGTCAAGCCGCCTTCAGGGCATCTGCCTGGTCAATTGGGCCTCCCCCACGGGCGATTCGGCTGCTACGGCACGCTCGTCACGGACGCCGAGCGGGGCGGACTCCCCCTGCCTTCGGCGCAGTAGTGGACACCGCACCCTGCACGGAGGACCGGGGCGTCAGGCTCCGGCTTGGGCCAAGGGAGCCGCCATGTACTCGAATGGGGACGTCTTCGTCGGTGAGATCATCGGCACCGCGATTCTGATTCTTTTCGGCGCCGGTGTGTGCGCCGCCGTCACACTGCACCACTCCAAGGCGAAAGCCGCCGGATGGGTCGTCATCGCCTTCGGCTGGGGTTTCGGTGTGCTCGCGGGTGCGTACACCGCGGCGCCGCTCTCCGGCGGGCACCTCAACCCCGCGGTCACCGTCGGGGCCGCTGTCGACAGCGGAGACTGGGACCAGGTCCACCTCTACATCCTCGGGCAGATGATCGGTGCCATCCTCGGTGCCGTCCTCTGCTGGCTGACGTACTACGCGCAGTTCCAGGCCAACGCCCAGGAGGACAAGGCGCAGCCGACCCTCGGGATCTTCTCCACCGGTCCTGAGATCCGCAATCCGGTGGCCAACATGGTCACCGAGATCATCGCGACCATCGGTCTGGTGCTGCCGCTCCTGGCGTTCGGTATGACCAAGGGCCTCGGGGATTCCGGAACGCTCGTCCTCATCGTCGCGTTCCTCGTCGTCGGCATCGGCCTCTCGCTCGGCGGCCCCACGGGGTACGCCATCAACCCCGCCCGTGACCTGGGTCCGCGCATCGCCCACGCACTGCTCCCGATCCCCAACAAGGGAACGTCCGACTGGGGCTACGCCTGGGTGCCGGTGGCCGGCCCGCTCATCGGCGGTGCGCTCTCGGGGCTCATCTTCAACGTGGCGTTCTGAGCAGCTTCATGAGCCGCTGCTCGCACAGCCTGCTGGGCCGCTGTCCGAGCAGCCATCCGAAAAGGGGAACCCATGCCGGATCGTAAGCACGTAGCGGCGATCGACCAGGGCACCACCTCGAGCCGCTGCATCATCTTCGACCAGGACGGCGCGATCGTCGCCGTCGACCAGCGAGAGCACCGCCAGATCTTCCCGAAGCCCGGCTGGGTGGAGCACGACGCGACCGAGATCTGGTCCAAGGTGCAGGCCGTGGTGGCCGGCGCGCTCGCCAAGGCCGGGCTGCGCGCGAGCGACCTGAGCGCGCTCGGCATCACCAACCAGCGCGAGACGACGGTCCTTTGGGACCGCGCGACGGGCAAGCCGGTGCACAACGCGATCGTGTGGCAGGACACGCGCACCTCGGCACTGTGCAACGAACTCGGCGGCACGGACGGCCAGGACCGCTTCCGTGACGCCACCGGGCTGCCGCTCGCCAGCTATTTCTCCGGGCCCAAGGCGGCCTGGCTGCTCGACAACGTGCCGGGGCTCCGGCAGCGGGCCGAGCGCGGCGAGATCGCCTTCGGCACGATCGACTCGTGGCTGATCTGGAACCTCACCGGCGGCACGGACGGCGGTGTGCACGTCACCGACGTCACCAACGCCGGACGCACCATGCTGATGAACCTCGAGACCCTGCAGTGGGACACGTCGATCCTGTCGGCGATGAACGTCCCGCAGGACGTGCTGCCCGAGATCAAGTCCTCCGCCGAGGTGTACGGCACGGCGGTGGGCCAGCTCGCCGGCGTGCCCGTGGCTTCGGCGCTCGGCGACCAGCAGGCCGCGGTGTTCGGGCAGGCCTGCTACGACACGGGCACCGCGAAGAACACGTATGGCACGGGCAGCTTCCTGCTGCTCAACACCGGTAACCGGCCGGTGCCTTCGAAGAGCGGGCTGCTCACGACCATGGGGTACCAGATCGGCGGCGAGGCGCCGGTCTACTGCCTGGAGGGCTCGATCGCGATCACCGGTGCGCTCGTGCAGTGGTTCCGCGACCAGCTCGGCATCATCCGCAGCGCGGACGAGATCGAGACGCTCGCGGCGAGCGTGGAGGACAACGGAGGCGCGTACATCGTGCCCGCGTTCTCCGGTCTGTTCGCGCCCTATTGGCGCTCGGACGCCCGGGGTGTGATCACGGGTCTGACGAGGTATGTCACCAAGGCGCACCTCGCGCGCGCGGTGCTCGAGGCGACGAGCTGGCAGACGCGTGAGGTCGTGGACGCGATGTACCAGGACTCGGGTGTGCACATCACGACGCTGAAGGTCGACGGCGGCATGACCAAGAACAATCTGCTGATGCAGCACCAGGCGGATGTGCTCGGTGTGCCCGTCGTCCGTCCGAAGGTCTCCGAGACGACCTGTCTCGGCGCGGCCTATGCGGCAGGGCTCGCGACCGGGGTGTGGAACGACCTGGACGAGCTCAAGGCGCACTGGCAGAAGGACGCCGAGTGGACTCCGCAGATGGGGGCCGAGGCACGCGACAAGGAGTACGGCAACTGGCGCAAGGCGGTGGAGCGCAGCTTCGGCTGGCATGAGGACGGCGAGGCCTGAGAGCAGGCGGAGCACGAGGACAGGCGAGGCATGAGGACGGCGAGGCCCGAGGCCTCGTAGCGCCCTGGTCTCGGTGGCTCGCACCCCAGTCGGCGGGGGTGCGGGCCGCCGGTCTGTCTGCGCTGTCAGGTCGCGGCCTGCGCTGTTACGTCGCGGCGGGCTCGCGGGTCTCCGACACCCTCGTCATGGCGTGCTCGACCAGGCTGATCAGTACGTTCTTGGCCGATTCGCGCTTACGGGCGTCGCAGAGCACCACCGGTACCTCTTCGTCGAGGTCGAGAGCCTGGCGGACCATGTCCGCGGGGTAACGGGTGGCGCCCTCGAAGCAGTTGACGGCCATCATGAACGGTATGCCGCGCCGCTCGAAGTAGTCGACGGCCGCGAAGCAGTCCTCCAGGCGCCGGGTGTCCGCGAGGACCACGGCGCCGAGCGCGCCCTGCGCCAGCTCGTCCCAGAGGAACCAGAAGCGGTCCTGGCCAGGGGTGCCGAAGAGATAGAGCACGAGGTCCTCGCGGAGCGTGATGCGCCCGAAGTCCATGGCCACGGTCGTGGTGACCTTGCGCTCCACACCCTGCAGATCGTCGACCGGGCGTCCCGCCTCGCTGAGCAGCTCCTCGGTGCGCAGCGGACGGATCTCGCTGACGGCTCCGACGAGGGTCGTCTTGCCCACTCCGAAGCCGCCGGCCACGAGGATCTTGAGCGTGACCGGTTCGACCGGGGCCTGTCGGTGCCCTGTACGCCCGAGGACCATCTTCTCCACTCCTGATCGCTGCTGTGACGGAACGTCCTTGGTGTGCAAGGCAGTTCAGAGGACAGTTCCGTCCCAGACTCTAGCGGCGTGCGGTCCGTGGTTCACCGGGGGTGGGTGATCCTGTGCACAACGGTTTCGCAGGCGATCGTTTCCCGGGCGCATCCTGGCCGTTCGGCGCCCGCCCACGGTCCCGTTCGGCCCGTATGCGACCTGCACGGATCACGTCGGAGGCACGCCGTACCCACCGCCGCCCGGAGTCTCGACGATCAGCACGTCCCCAGGCGCGAGTTCGGCGGAGTCGCTGCCGCCGAGTGTCTCCACGGTGCCGTCCGCGCGCTCGACCCGGTTGGCGCCCAGCGCACCGGGTGCGCCGCCCGCCATCCCGTACGGGGGCACCCGCCGGTGGCCGGAGAGCGTCGACACCGTCATCGCCTCGCGGAACCGGATCCGCCGCAGCGCCCCGTCGCCTCCGCGCCACCGGCCCGCTCCCCCGCTGTCCTGCCGTACGGAGAACTCTTCGAGCAGCACCGGAAGGCGCCATTCGAGGACTTCGGGGTCGGTGAGCCGCGAGTTGGTCATATGGGTCTGGACGACGGCAGCTCCGTCGAAGCCGTCGCCGGCGCCGGATCCGGAGGCCACGGTCTCGTAGTACTGGAAGCGCTCGTTGCCGAACGTCACGTTGTTCATGGTCCCCGAGCCCTCGGCCTGTACGCCGAGCGCCGCGTACAGGGCGCCGGTGATCGCCTGCGAGGTCTCGACGTTGCCGGCGACGACCGCGGCGGGCGGGTGCGGCGCGAGCATGGAACCCTCGGGGACGACGATCCTGAGCGGGCGCAGACAGCCGTCGTTGAGCGGGATGTCGTCGGCGACGAGAGTGCGGAAGACGTAGAGGACCGCGGCGTTGACGACGGCGTACGGAGCGTTGAAGTTGCCCGCGAGCTGGGGCGAGGTGCCCGTGAAGTCCAGGGTGGCGGTGCGCTGTTGACGGTCCACGTGGACGGCTACACGGATCGTGGCGCCCTGGTCCGTCTCGTAGGCGTACGCGCCGTCGTCGAGCGCGTCGACGACCCTCCGTACCGCCTCCTCGGCGTTGTCCTGGACGTGGCGCATATAGGCCTGGACGACATCGAGCCCGAAGTCCTCGATCATCTGCGTGACTTCCTCGACGCCCTTGGCGTTGGCCGCGATCTGCGCCCGGAAATCGGCCAGGTTCGTGGCCGGATTGCGCGAGGGGTACGGGGCCTTGGTGAGCAGCTCGTACGTCTCCTGCTCGCGGAAGCGGCCGCCCTGGGCGAGCAGCCAGTTGTCGAAGAGGATGCCCTCCTCGTCGATGGTGCGGCTGTGTGCGGGCATGGAGCCGGGGGCGATGCCGCCGATCTCGGCGTGATGGCCGCGCGAGGCCACGTAGAAGAGGATCTCCTCGCTCTCGCCGCCGAAGACCGGGGTGATCACGGTGACGTCGGGCAGGTGGGTGCCGCCGTGGTACGGATCGTTGACCGCGTAGGCGTCGCCGGGGCGCATCTCGGCGCCGCGGCGGCGGATGACCTCCTTGACCGAGGTGCCCATGGAGCCCAAGTGCACCGGGATATGGGGTGCGTTGGCGACCAGATTGCCGTCCGGGTCGAAGAGGGCGCAGGAGAAGTCGAGGCGCTCCTTGATGTTCACCGACTGGGCGGTGGATTCGAGGCGGGCGCCCATCTGCTCGGCGATCGACATGAAGAGGTTGTTGAACACTTCGAGGAGGACGGGGTCCGCCTCGGCGCTCGCCGAAGGGCCGCCGGTGGCCACGGTCCGCTTCATGACCAGATGGCCGTCGTCGTCGAGCGCCGCCTGCCAGCCCGCGTCGACGACGGTGGTGGCGTTGGCCTCGGTGATGACGGCCGGTCCGGTGACCGTCCGACCGGCGGGCAGCTCCTCGCGGCGGTGCAGTGGGACCTCGCGCCAGGTGCCTCCGGTGTGCAGCCGGACCTGTTGCGGCTCGCCCGTACCCGCCGGGGCGAGGCCGACGAGTCCGGGGGCGTCGGTGAGCCCGGTGGCCTCGACGGAGAGCGCCTCCACGACGAGGGGCCGCTGCAGCGTGAAGGAGTACGTGGCGCGGTGGCGCTCCTCGAACTCCTCACGCATGGCCGCCGGTTCACCGAGGGCGACCGTCAGCACGGTGTCCGTGCCGTCGTAGCGCAGCTGGGCACGGCGGGTGACGCGGATACGGTCCTCGGGGACGTCCTCGACGCGCAGCTCGGCGCGGGCCGCGTCTTCGAGTGCGTCGGCGGTCTCCCGTACACGCGCCATTTCCCCCTCGTCGAGCGGCACTTCGAGGGACTGCTCGCGCATCGCCGTCGTATCGGCGAGACCGATGCCGAGTGCGGACAGGACACCGGCCATCGGCGGTACGAGGACGGTACGGATGCCGAGCGAGTCGGCGACCGCGCAGGCGTGCTGGCCACCCGCGCCGCCGAAGGTGGTCAGGGCATAGCGGGTGACGTCGTGGCCCTGCTGTACGGAGATCCGCTTGATCGCTCCGGCGATGTCGTTCACGGCGATCCGCAGATAGCCCTCGGCGACCTGCTCCGGGGTCCGTTCGTCACCGGTCCGCTCGCGGATCTCCTCGGCGAGCGCGGCGAAGCGTTCCCGTACGAGAGCGGCATCGAGGGGCTGGTCGCCGTCAGGGCCGAACACCGCGGGGAAATGGGCGGGTTGGATGCGGCCGAGCATCACGTTGGCGTCGGTGACGGTGAGCGGGCCGCCGCGCCGGTAGCAGGCCGGTCCGGGGTCGGCGCCCGCCGAGTCGGGGCCGACGCGGTAGCGGCTGCCGTCGAAGTGCAGCACCGAACCGCCGCCGGCGGCGACGGTGTGGATGTCCAGCATCGGGGCGCGCAGCCGGACCCCGGCCACCTGGGTGGTGAAGACCCGCTCGTACGCGCCCGCGTAGTGCGAGACATCGGTCGATGTGCCGCCCATGTCGAAACCGATCACGCGGGAGAAGCCGGCGAGTTCGGACATCCGGGCCATGCCCACGATCCCGCCGGCCGGACCGGACAGGATCGCGTCCTTGCCGCGGAACCGGCCCGCTTCGGTGAGTCCGCCGTTGGACTGCATGAACATCAGCCGGACGCCCGGGAGTTGCTCCGCGACCTGTCGCACATAGCGGCGCAGGACGGGCGAGAGATAGGCGTCGACGACGGCGGTGTCCCCGCGGGGTACGAGCTTCATCAGCGGGCTGACCTCGCTGGAGAGCGAAATCTGCGGGAAGCCGATCCGGCGGGCGAGCGCGCCGATCGCCTCCTCGTGCTGCGGGTGGAGATGGCTGTGCATCGTCAGGACGGCGAGCGCGTGGATGCCGTCCGCGTACGCCAGGCGCAGCGGCCCTTCGAGCGCGTCGAGGTCGGGCGGGGTGAGGACCGTGCCGTCGGCGGCGAGGCGTTCGTCCACCTCGATGACGCGCTCGTACAGCAGACTGGGCAGGACAATCTCGCGGGCGAAGATGTGCGGCCGGTTCTGGTACGCGATGCGCAGGGCGTCCCGGAAGCCCTTGGTGACGACGAGGACGGTGCGGGCGCCCTTGCGTTCCAGGAGGGCGTTGGTGGCGACGGTGGTGCCCATCCGCACCGCTTCGATCCGGGTCATGTCCGGTGCGCCGCCGAGGAGTTCGCGGATGCCGGCCACCGCCGGGTCGTCATAGCGGCCCGGGTTCTCCGAGAGGAGTTTGTGGCTGACGAGGGTGCCGTCGGGGCGGCGGGCGACGATGTCCGTGAAGGTGCCGCCGCGGTCGATCCAGAACTGCCAGCCCGGGGCCTGCGCGTCATCTGCCACGTGGGTCTCCTCTGGGATCGCCCGCGCGGTGTCTACAGTGCGCGCAGCCCGGTGATCACGTCGCGCAGAATACTCTCGTCGGGCAGCTCGGCCGGCGGAACGGGCCGGGTGACATGGACCAGTTCGTCCTCCACGAGATCGCCTATGAGCACCCGTACGACGCCCAGCGGCAGATCGAGCGAGGAGGCCAGCTCGGCCACCGACTGGGGGGCCTCCTGGCACAGCTCGATGATGTCGACGTGCTCGGGCGACAGGGTCTGGTCCGCCTCCGCGTCGTCGGCGTGCGGCTCGGGCACCACCAGCGCGATGAGATCGAGGCGGTGGCGCGCCGCGCCGGCGGTACGGCCCCGCGTCATCGCGTAGGGGCGTACCACCGGTCCGGCGTCGTCGTCGTACCAGTGCGGGTTCGCGCTGCCGTCGTCGCTCATGCCCTCCTACTACCCTCCCGTGGGCAGATCGGTACGCGGGGCCGTCGCCAGGTGCACACCCACCCGCTTGACCAGGAGGGTCATCTCGTAGGCGACCTGGCCCACGTCCGAGTCCGCGTCGGAAAGCACCGCGAGCGCGCTGCCGTCGCCCGCGGCGGTCACGAACAGGAACGCGTCGTCCAGCTCCACCACCGTCTGGCGGACCCGGCCCGCCTCGAAGTGCCGGCCGACGCCCTTGGCCAGGCTGTGGAAGCCGGAGGCCACGGCCGCGAGGTGCTCGCTGTCCTCGCGGGTGAGATTCTGCGAGGCGCCGGTCGGCAGACCGTCACTGGAGAGCACGAGTGCCTTGCGGATGCTGGCGACCCGGTCGACCAGATCGTCAAGGAGCCAGTTCAGCTCGCCGGACGAACGCAGGGCTGCGTGCTGTGCTCCGGTCCTCGGTGTGGTCATCGACCGTTCCCCTCGGGTGTGGTGCTTGGTGCGGTGTCTTCGGCCGCGTGCGGTGCGGCTGCCGGGTCGGCTTGCGGTGTGGGGGGCTCCTGGGCGGTGGGCTCATGAGCGGGGGGCTCCTGGGCCGGGGGCCGCTCTTCCTGTACGGGGGCGCCGGCTGTGTCTCGTACGGGAGAGCGTTCTGCCTCTCGCACGGGAGAGCGTTCTGCCTCTCGCACCGGCGCGAGGCCTTCTTCCCGTACGGGCGCGGGCTCGGCCGCCCGTGCCGGTGTGGCGGTCTCGCCCGTCTCCACGCGGCCGCGCTGCCAGCCGCGCTGGAGCGAGGCCATCCTGCTGCGCACCTCGTCGGCGTCCCGGTCCTCGGCCGGCTCCGCGGGCTGTGCCGGGGCCTCCGCGGTCCTCAGCTGGGGCGCCAGGCTGGCCTGGCGGACGCGGCGGGGCAGGATCTGGGTCGGGCTGTCCACGGGCGAGACGGACGGGTCGTCGGCGGCCGACGCGGCATCGGCCGGTTCCGCCCAGGCAGGCTCGGAGCGGGCAGGCTCGGGCCGCGGCGCGTTGGTGCGCGAGGGCGCGGTGCGCGACAGCTCGGTCCGCGGCGGCTCCGACAGCGTGCGGCCATGGGAGCTGACCAGCTTGGGCGCCCGGCGCCGCGGCAGCGCCACCAGGCCGTCCACCCCGCCCGGTGCACCGCGGTCGCGCACGCCCTCACCACCGGTTTCGCGTGCCTGCTGATGCTGTTCGCCCGCAGCCTCGGTGAGATGCCGGCGCGGCCGGAACAGACCGCCGCGCTCGCTGTCCTCGTCCTCGATGTCCACGGCGCCGCCGAGGTTGCCGAGCACGCCGCGACGGGTCGCGTCCGCCTTCGAGGGCGCGCCGTCCAGTTCCTCCAGACCCAGCGGGGCCTCCAGCTCCACCGGTCCGCCCAGGAGCTGCTCGTCCAGCGGCTTGGGCGGCAACGGCAGTTGGGCCAGGCGGGCCTTGCGGTCCGCGTCCCGCTCCAGGGCGTCGAGATCGACCCGCAGACCCGAACCGTCGGTGTCCGACGCGTCGGTGAGCAGCACCTCGGGGATGAAGACGACCGCGGTCGTTCCGCCGTACGGCGAAGGCGTGAGGGAGACCCGGACATTCTGACGCTGGGCGAGCCGGCTCACCACGAACAGGCCGAGCCGGTCGGTGTCCGAGAGCTCGAACTCCGGTGTCTCGGCCAGCCGGAGGTTCGCCTCGAGGAGCTGCTCGGAGGTCATCCCGAGCCCCCGGTCGTGGATCTCCAGCGTGAAGCCGCTGCCGACGCGTTCGCCGACGACGTGGACGGCGGTGTGCGGCGGCGAGAACACCGTGGCGTTCTCCAGGAGTTCCGCGATCAGGTGCGTGAGGTCGGCGATGGCCGAGCCCTTGGCGGCGATCCGCGGCAGCCGGCGCACCTCGATGCGCTCGTAGTCCTCGACCTCCGCGACGGCGGCACGCACCACGTCCATCAGCTGGACGGGCTTGCGCCACTGCCGTGAAGGCGCGGCGCCGGAGAGGATCACCAGGCCCTCGGCGTGGCGGCGCATACGGGTCGTGAGGTGGTCGAGGCGGAAGAGGTCCTCGAGTTCCGTGGTGTCCTCGGTCCTGCGCTCCATGGTGTCCAGCAGGGTGAGCTGCTTGTGCAGCAGGACCTGGCTGCGGCGCGCGAGGTTCACGAACACCTCGGCCACACCGCGCCGCATGGCGGCCTGCTTGACGGCGGCGTCGACGGCCGCGCGCTGCAGGGTGTTGAGCGCCTGGCCGACCTGGCCCATCTCGTCCCTGTCGTGCTCCAGGAGCGGCGCCTCGGTCTCCACGTCGACCATCTCGCCGGCCGCGAGACGGCGCATCACGCCGGGCAGCCGGACGCCGGCCGCGTCATGGGCGTCGTCGCGCAGGTGGGTGAGGTCGCGGACGAGCCCACGGCCGATACGGATGGACATCACCAGCGCGAAGACCAGGGCGAGCAGACCGAAGAAGCCCACGAGCACGGCCTTGACGAGCACGCCGATGGCGATGGGCTCGACGCGTTCCTTGTAGCGGTCGCCCGCGGACTTCGTGAGATCGCCGACGTCGTCAAGGGCGCGGCCGGCCGCGGCGTCCCAGCTCTTGGCGTCCAGGGTGCGGGGCCGTGCGGCGCCCGCGTCGATCAGCGCCTTCTCCGCCTTGAGCAGCGGTGCGGCGAACGGCCCGTTCCAGAACCGCCCGAACAGGGCCTGCTCGTCGTCGGGCAGGGCTTCGAGACCGCTGTCGTAGCGGACCTCGCGCTGGGCGATCAGCGCGGCCGCCTCCGTCCAGTCCGCCCTGGTCGGGCGAGGGGCGCGCAGGGCCGAGGCCACCAACGCGTCCTCGAGGGAGAGGAGTTCGCGTCCGCGGGCCAGCGTGATCAGGGCGCGGGCCTGCCGGTCGGCGTCCAGGTTGTCCATGGCGTACGTGGACATGAGGTAGGCGAAGCAGGGGTCGATGAGGCGGGTGTAGTGATCGAGCGCTTCACCGCGGTCGGTCTGGCCCGCGTCGACGGAACGCCGCAGCGGGTCGAGCGAGTCGAAGGCCTCGACGATCGCGTCGAGGCGGCGGGCCGAGGCCGCGTCCATGAGGTCACGGACGTCCTCGTCCACGGCGGCGGACCGGATCCGCTCCACCAGCTTGTCGGTGAGGACCCGCTGCTCGCCCAGATCGGAGCGGAGTTTGGGGTCGTCGGGGTCGGCCAGATGGATCGCCGTCTGCCGGCGTTCCTCCTGGATCACCCGGATCGTGTCGTCCAGCGGATAACCGATCTTGTCCACGACCGCGGCGACATCGAGGAGTTGCACCGCTTCACGCCCGGTGACGTAGGTGCCGTACCCCCAGACGACGGTCAGTGACAGCAGCGGCACCAGGAGCAACGCCACGATCTTCCGGCGGATGGACTTCCCGCGAAAGCGCATGGCCTCCCCCAGAACGGCGCCCGGAAGGCGGGCGCGACTCAGAAACGGCGCGAGCCTACTACTGACACTCGTACAACTCGAAGGGGTGTCCGAGACCGATTTCGGGCCGACTGGCGGCGGCACGTACCGAGTTGTCCGTCCTTACCGCCACATGGACACCCGCGGTGTGGCAGACACCACCTGTGAACTTCAGGCCATAACTCCCCGGCTCTTGGCCGGAATTACCCGATGACCGATCACCGCGGGTCGCAACCGATGTGAATCTTCCGGGAATCTTCCGGGCTGCTCATTCGTCCTTACGTGAGGGAAGACGGGGCACACGTGCAGGACGACGCTCCACGGGACGACGGAGTGAACCGGGTCAAATCCGGGCAGTCACTGAAGAGTCGGACCCGGCAAGGAGCGGAAGCGTCCGACTGTGGGGAGTGGGAGTGACGTGCTGATGACGACGGCGGATCGGCGGGGGCCGGAGCGCGAGCTGTGGGTCGAGGATCCGGTGGGGCGCCCCAGGCTGCCGGATCCGGTGCGTACGGCCGCGGTACGGGCGGTGATCCTGACGTCGTTGACCTTGATCGCGACGACGGTGGCATTCCTGTGCACCGTCGCCGGATCGTCCCTCGCCTTTCCGATGGTGCTCGCCAGCGTCGGCGGCACCGTGGTCTCGACCTGGGGCGCCCTGGATGTCTGGGTGACGCGCCAGGTGTGGAATCAGCGCCATGGCGTGGTGTCGAGCCCGCGCAGCACCGCACGGCGGCTGCGCAAGGAGCGTCGCCAGGCACGTCGGCAGGCCAAGCGCACCGGCCGGGAGCCGGCCAGGGCGCGGCCAGGGACATCGCAGGGGGATGTGGCGGGCGTGCGGGTTTGAGGTGTGAGCACCCCTGGGGACACGGCAGGCGTACGGGTGCGAACAGCGACCACCCGCGACCCTCAGGCCACGCCCTCCGCCTCGGCCGGCGGCTCCACATGGATCATTCCGTCGAGCACGACCACGCGATGCGTACGGACGGGCACACGCGCGGGCAGACAGGTCGGCTCGCCGGTGCGCAGATCGAACGAGGCCGCGTGCAGCGGGCATTCGACCCGGCAGTCCTCGATCCAGCCCTCGGACAGTGACGCGTCCTGATGCGTACAGGTGTCGTCGAGGGCGAACAGCTCACCGTCGCTGTGGAAGACGGCGATCGGCGGTTCGGTGTCGATCCGGACGGCCTCGCCGTCGGGGAGGTCGTCGACATGGCAGACGGGAATCATGAGCCCCCCTGTGCGGTCGGATAGGGACGATCCGAGCGATGCGGACAGTTACTCTCCGCGCGATGCGGACTGCTGCTCTCCTCGCGATGCGAACGATCCGCGGAAGGTGAACGATCTGAGATCCAGGGCCGGTTCGGCAGTACGCCGCCTCCGCGCGGGTACCGCTGGTAGGACCCTTCGGTAACATCATGTTGCGCAGGGCGCGTCGAGGAGCGCTCTGCGCAACAGAATCCGCGCGGGAAGCGCATCACGTCAAGCACTTCCCGCAGAAGCGGTCGTCACCGGCCGCCTGGGGGTGACCAGCGAGCGATGGGCAGCAGGCGGGAACGAACCCCCGGGGAAGCCGCCGGCGAACGCGCGGGCGAACGCGCGGGCGTGGACAAGTCGCCCAGGTCGCAGCAGAGTTCGGTGCAGTCCGTGGAGCGTGCGGTGAGCGTGCTCGAAATCCTCGCCGAGCAGGGCGAGGCAGGGGTGACCGAGATCGCCGACGAGCTCGACGTCCACCGCTCGACGGCCTTCCGGCTGCTCGGCGTACTGGAGAACCGGGGCCTGGTCTCCCAGACACAGGACCGCGGCAAGTACTTCCTCGGCGCGGGTGTGCTGCGGCTCGCGGGAGCAGCCGCCGTACGCCTCGACATCTCGCAGGAGGGCGCTCCGGTCTGCCGTGAACTCGCCGACGAGCTGGGCGAGACGGTCAATATCGCGGTGCTCGACGACGATGCCGCGGTCAACATCATGCAGGCCCGCGGCTCGGCCTCGGTCACGGCGCAGAACTGGCTGGGCCGCCGCACCCCGCTGCACGCCACGTCGAGCGGAAAGATCCTGCTCGCGCATCAGCCGCCGGCCCTGCGCGAAGGGCTGCTCGCGCGCACGCTGCCGCGGTTCACCGACCGTACGGTGACCGGTTCAGCGGTTCTGCGCGACGAGCTGCGGTCGGTCCAGGAGCGCGGATTCGCCCTGGCGATGGAGGAGTTGGAGATCGGTCTGACTGCAGTGGCGGCTCCGGTCCGCGCCCATGACGGCAAGGTCATCGGGGCGCTGAGCATCTCGGGGCCGGTCTACCGGCTGACCGAGGAGCGGCTGCGGGAGCTGGCCGAACGGGCCGTGGACCGGGCGGACGAGCTGTCCCGGCGGATGGGGTACGCGCTGTAGCCGCCTGCCCCAGGCGAGAACCGGATTCCCTGCCCTCTTGACGGTTTCCGGCCGCCGTTCCCAGTATGTCTCTCATCGCGCAACACCACGTGCAGTGCGCAACAGGTGGGGGTGTGTCATGTCGTACGAGGTCCGTGCCGTCGTCGCCATGAAATCGGGTGCGCCGGTCGAGGTGCAGACGATCAGAGTCCCCGAGCCCGGCCCCGGCGAAGTCCTGGTGTCGGTGCAGGCCTGCGGTGTCTGCCACACGGATCTGCACTACCGCGAGGGCGCGATCAACGACGAGTTCCCCTTCCTGCTCGGCCATGAGGCGGCAGGAACCGTCGACGCGGTCGGCGAGGGCGTCACCGATCTCGCGCCCGGCGACTATGTGGTGCTCGCCTGGCGCGCACCCTGCGGGAACTGCCGCTCCTGTCGCCGCGGCCGCCCCTGGTACTGCTTCGACTCCCGCAATGCCGTCCAGCCGATGACCCTGCTCGACGGCACCCCGCTCAGCCCGGCACTCGGCATCGGCGCCTTCGCCGAGAAGACTCTGGTCGCGGCGGGTCAGGCGGTCAAGGTGGACCCGGCCGCACGCCCCGAGGCCGCCGGTCTCATCGGCTGCGGGGTGATGGCCGGCTACGGCGCCGCGGTCAACACGGGCGGTGTCTCGCGCGGGGACACGGTCGCGGTGATCGGCTGCGGCGGTGTCGGCAACGCGGCCATCGCCGGCGCCTCCCTCTCCGGCGCCCGCCGCGTGATCGCCGTCGACATCGACGACCGCAAGCTGGACGGCGCGACCCGCTTCGGCGCCACGCACACCGTCAACTCCCAGGGCACGGACCCCGTCGAGGCCGTCCGTGCACTCACCGACGGCTTCGGCGTGGACATCGCCATCGACGCCGTCGGCCGACCCGAGACCTTTCTGCAGGCCTTCTACATGCGCGACCACGCGGGCACAGTGGTCCAGGTCGGCGTGCCCGACCCGCAGATGAAGCTGGAACTCCCGCTGATCGACGTCTTCTCACGCGGCGGCGCCGTCAAGTCCTCCTGGTACGGCGACTGTCTGCCCACCCGGGACTTCCCGGTCCTCATCGACCAGTTCCTCAGCGGAAAGCTGGATCTCAACGGCTTCGTCTCGGAGACCATCGCCCTCGAACAGGTCGAGGCGGCGTTCACCAAGATGCACCGCGGCGAGGTGCTGCGTTCGGTGGTGGTCCTCTGATGACGGCGACCGGCCCGGTGCGCGCCGAACGGGTGGTCACCTCGGGGACGTTCAGTCTCGACGGGGAGACCTTCGACGTCGACAACAACGTCTGGCTGATCGGCGACGACGCCGAGGTCCTGATCGTCGACGCCGCCCATGACGCCACGGCCGTCCATGCGGCCGTCGGCGGGCGCCGGGTCACCGCCATCGTCTGCACCCACGGCCACGACGACCACATCGGCGCGGCCGCCGAACTCGCCGACCTCACGGGCGCACCGGTCCTGCTGCACCCGGCCGACCGCGAGCTGTGGTCGGTGGTCCACGCGGACCGCAAGCCGGACGGCGATCTCGCCGACGGCCAGCTGCTCGAAGTCGCGGGAGTCTCGGTCCGGGTGATCCACACACCCGGGCACACCTGGGGCAGCTGCAGCCTCCAAGTGCCCTTCCTGGACGCCGTGTTCACCGGCGACACCCTGTTCCACGGCGGTCCCGGTGCCACCGGCCGCTCGTACTCGGACAAGCCCACCATCGAGCATGCGATACGGGAACGGCTGCTCGTCCTGCCGGCCGGCACCGTCGTCCACACGGGCCACGGCCAGGACACCACGATCGGTGCGGAACGGCCGCACGTACCGCACGCCTGACGGCCTCTGGCAGGTCCCCCACGCGAGGAGGGTCATGTCCGGCACGCCCCCGACTCCCCGTAAGACCGTCATCATCGGTGCCGGCATCGTCGGCTGTTCACTCGCCGACGAGCTGACGGCGCGCGGCTGGAGCGATGTCACGGTCCTCGAACAGGGTCCGCTCCCCGCCGCGGGCGGCTCCACCTCGCACGCGCCCGGTCTCGTCTTCCAAACCAATCCGTCGAAGACGATGACCGAGCTGGCCGCGTACACGGTCGAGAAGTTCACCGAGCTCGGCGCCTTCCAAGCCGTCGGCGGTCTGGAACTTGCCACGACCCCCGAGCGCTGGGCCGATCTGCACCGCCGGGCGGGCCTCGCCGCCGCCTGGGGTGTGCGGGGCGAGCTGATCTCTCCGGCGCGCTGCAAGGAGCTCTGGCCCGCGCTCGACGAGGCCCTGCTGTACGGCGGCCTCCTCACGCCCGACGACGGCCTGGCGGACGCCGTGCGCGCGTGCGCGGTCCAGATCGAACGGGCCACGTCCCGCGGCGCCCGCTTCCTCGACCGGCACACGGTCACCGGTATCGAGCGGGCCGACGGACGCGTCACGGGCGTGATCACCGACCGCGGCACGTTCCCCGCGGAGCTCGTGGTCTCGGCCGCCGGTTTCTGGGGTCCGGTGATCGGACGGATGGCGGGGGTCGCCGTACCGCTGCAGCCGCTCGCCCACCAGTACGCGAAGGCGGGACCGCTGCCGGTGCCCGACGGCGCCCCGATCCTGCGCCACCAGGAGCGCGACCTCTACTTCCGGCCGCACGAAGGCGGTCTGCTCGGCATCGGCTCGTACGCCCATCGCCCGCTGCCCGTCGACCCGACTGAACTGCCCTCGTACGACGACGCGCCCGTCATGCCGTCCTCGCTGGAGTTCACCCCCGAGGACTTCGCCACGAGTTGGCAGGACTGCAGGGAGCTGATGCCCTCGCTGCGGGACACGGAGGTCACCGAGGGCTTCAACGGGATCTTCTCCTTCACGCCCGACGGCTTCCCGGTCCTCGGCGAGTCCCCGGAGCTCGCCGGGTTCTGGCTGGCCGAGGCGGTGTGGGTGACGCATTCGGCCGGTGTGGCCCGCGCGGTCGCCGAGTGGATCACCGGCGGGCACCCCGGAATCGACCTCCACGAGTGCGAGGTCACCCGCTTCGAGGACACCCAGCGCTCCCCCGCGTACGTGGCCGAGCGCGGCGCGCAGCAGTTCGTCGAGGTATATGACGTCCTCCATCCGCTCCAGCCGATGGAGCAGCCGCGGCCGCTGCGGGTCAGCCCCTTCCACGGACGCCAGCAGGAGCTCGGTGCCTTCAGTCTGGAGGGCGGCGGCTGGGAGCGTCCGCACTGGTACGAGGCCAACGCCGCGCTCACCGATGACCTCGACCTGCCCGGGCGGGATGCCTGGTCGGCGCGCTACTGGTCGCCGATCGCGGCCGCCGAGGCGAAGGCCACCCGCGAGCGGGTAGCCCTGTACGACATGACCCCGCTGCGCCGGCTCGAGGTGACCGGGCCCGGTGCGCTGGAGTTCCTGCAGCGGATGACGACCAACAACCTGGCCAAACGGCCGGGTGCGGTGACATACACGCTGCTGCTCGACCACCGGGGCGGCATCCGGTCCGACCTCACAGTCGCCCGGCTCGGGCCGGAGCACTTCCAGATCGGCGCCAACTCCCCTGCGGACCTCGACTGGTTGACCCGGCACGCACCGGACGGAGTGACCCTGCGGGACATCACCTCGGGCACCTGCTGCATCGGCGTCTGGGGCCCGCTCGCCCGCGATCTCGTCCAGCCCCTGACCCGCGACGACTTCTCCCACGGGGCCTTCGGGTACTTCCGAGCCAAGCAGACGTACCTCGGCCATGTCCCGGTGACCGCGCTGCGCCTGAGCTATGTGGGCGAGCTCGGCTGGGAGCTGTACACCTCCGCCGATCTGGGACTGCGCCTGTGGGACACGCTCTGGGAGGCGGGACACGGGCTCGGGGTGATCGCGGCGGGGCGTTCGGCGTTCAACAGTCTGCGTCTGGAGAAGGGCTACCGGGCCTGGGGTACGGATATGACGGCCGAACACGATCCGTTCGAGGCCGGCCTCGCCTTCGCGGTACGCATGGACAAGGAGTTCATGGGCCGGGACGCGCTGGATGAACAGCGGCCTCTCAGACGGAAATTGACGGCCCTCACCCTCGACGACCCCGCCGCCGTGGTCCTCGGCAAGGAGCCGGTGCACGTCGACGGTGCCGTCGCCGGATACGTCACGAGTGCCGCGTACGGCTACACGCTCGGACGTTGTGTCGCGTACGCGTGGCTGCCACCGCTGCCCGCGGGGACCGGGGTGCAGATCGAGTACTTCGGCGAGAAGGTGCCCGCGACCGTACGGGAAGAGCCGCTGTTCGACCCGGAGATGAGCCGAATCCGCCGCTGAGGAGGTCTGGCGTGTCCCCCACCTATGACGTGATCGTGCTCGGACTCGGCGGCATGGGCAGCTCCGCCGCCTGGCATCTCGCCGAGCGCGGGGTGCGGGTGCTCGGCCTGGAGAAGTTCGGCCCGGCGCACAACCGCGGTTCCAGCCACGGAGGTTCGCGGATCACCCGGCAGTCGTACTTCGAGGGAGCCGAGTACGTGCCGCTGCTGCTGCGCGCGTACGAGCTCTACGAGCGCCTCGAACAGGACACGGGCCTCGACGTCGCCACGCTGTGCGGCGGCCTGATGGCCGGCCGGCCCGACAGCCGTACGGTCGCGGGCTCCCTGGCGTCGGCCAGGACGTGGGATCTGCCGCACGAGCTGCTCGACGCGAGCGAGATCCGCCGCCGCTTCCCGACCCTGAACCCGGCGGACGACGAAGTCGGCCTGTACGAGGCGCGGGCGGGACTGCTCCGGCCCGAGACCACGGTGACCGCACAGCTCCGGCTGGCCGAACGGGCGGGCGCGGAGCTGCACTTCGACGAGCCGGTGACGCGCTGGTCCGCGTCCCCGGGCGGCGGCGTCCGCGTCGAGACTGCCCAAGGTACGTACACCGCAGGCCAGCTGGTGATCTGCCCGGGCGCCTGGGCCCCTCAGGTGCTCGCCGGCCTCGGGCTGCCGATCACGATCGAGCGGCAAATCATGTATTGGTTCCAGCCCACGGGCGGCGTCGGGCCGTATCTGCCCGAGCGGCACCCCGTCTACATCTGGGAGGACGCGCACGACATCCAGATCTACGGCTTCCCGGCGATCGACGGCCCCGACGGCGGCGCCAAGGTCGCCTTCTTCCGCAAGAACGGCGCGCCCTGCACACCCGAGACCATCGACCGCACCGTGTACGAGCACGAGATCGACGCCATGGCCGGGCAGGCGGGACGTCATCTGCCCACGCTGCCGGGCAAGTTCCTGCGCGCGGCCACCTGCATGTACTCGACCACGGACGATGAGCACTTCGTGATCGCCCGGCATCCGTCCCACCCGGACGCGGTGACCGTGGCCTGCGGATTCTCCGGGCACGGCTTCAAGTTCGTGCCCGTCGTCGGCGAGATCCTGGCCGATCTCGCACTGCGGGGTGCGACGGAGCACCCCATCTCACTCTTCGACCCGCGCCGGTTCGCACCGCCGCCTGTGTGAGAGGCACGACCGCCCATGACGACCGCACCCGCCTCGGGCTCCACGAGCCTGATGGCCACGCTTCCGGGTTCCTACTACGCCGATCCCCAGATCTTCGCGCGCGAGCAGGAGCTCGTCCTCGAAACCCTGTGGATGTGCGCCGTACGTGCCGCCGATCTGCCCAGGCCCGGTGCGTACCGGACTGTGCAGATCGGCCGCGAATCCGTCCTGGTCACCCGTAACCGGCACGGCGAGCTGCGCGCGTTCCTGAACGTCTGCCGCCATCGCGGCGCACGCCTGTGCACCGAGGAGTCGGGCGAGGTGCGGCGCAATCTCCAATGCCCGTACCACGCCTGGACCTACGACCTCGACGGCCGCCTCGTCGCGGCTCCGAACCTCTCCAAGATGCCCGACGTCGGCCGCGTCGAGTACGGACTGCGGCCGGTCGCCCTGCGCGAGTGGCTCGGCTATGCGTGGGTGTGCCTGGCCGACGAGCCGCCCTCCTTCGAGGGCACGGTGATCGGCGCGGCTACGGAACGGCTCGGCGAGGCCGCGGCGATCGAGCGCTACCGGGTGGAGGAGCTCGCACTCGGCCGCCGCATCACGTACGACGTGCGCGCCAACTGGAAACTGATCGTCGAGAACTTCATGGAGTGCTACCACTGCGCGACCATCCACCCCGAACTCACCGAGGTGCTGCCGGAGTTCGCGGACGGCCTCGCCGCACAGTACTTCGTGGGCCACGGCGCCGCGTTCGGCTCCGACATCAAGGGCTTCACCGTCGACGGCAGCGCGGGCTTCGCCCGCCTCAGCGGCATCGCGGAGGAGCAGGACCGCCGGTACTACGCGGTGACCGTCAAGCCCTCGGTCTTCATCAACCTGGTCCCCGACCATGTGATCCTGCACCGCATGTATCCCTTGGCCGTGGACCGCACGGTCGTCGAGTGCGACTGGCTGTACGCACCGGAGGTCGTGGCGTCAGGGGCCGATGTGGGCCAGTCCGTGGAGCTCTTCCACCGGGTCAACGAACAGGACTTCGCGGCGTGCGAGAGGACGCAGCCGGCGATGAGCTCGAAGGCGTACAAGGACGGCGGCGTGCTCGTTCCGTCGGAGCACCACATCGGAGCGTTCCATACGTGGGTGCGCGAGCTGACCGGCTGAAGAGCAGGCAGCGCCCTCACTTCGGCAGGTCCATGAGGTACGCGAGGCTGCTGGTACCCCTGTCCCTCTTCAGCCAGTGGGTCAGCAGCTCGCGTACCGGCTCCTGCACCACAGCTGCGAGCGGGCCGCCGCCGAACAGCAGAACAGTGAGCGGGGAGACCACCGGGAACACCGTCGTCAGCAGGGCCGGGGCGGCGGTGACGGCGAGCCCGGCCATGGTTCGGTGGAACAGGCTGCGATAGACCTCGCGCAGGGAACGCGCATGGTCGAGGACCTCCTGCCGGGCCGCCGTGATGCGTGCCTCGATCTGCGGCACGATCTCGGGTGACCAGGGCTCGGCGTACGTGGTGAGCACGACGTCGTGCAGAAAGCCGCGGAACTCCTGGAGTGCCTCGTGCGTGCGCTCGCGATAGCGCAGACAGTCCTCGAGGGACGTCTCCGCCAAAGTCTCGTGGGACAGGACGGCATCGACGACCCGCTGCTGCACCAGGGCGGCCGTCTGCGCGCGCACCGGGTCGGGTTCCGCGTGCAGGCCCGGAATCCGGTCGACCTGACTCGAGGCGGAAGCCGCTCGTGCCATCCGCAGGGACAGCAGCCGGAAGTGCGCAGTGCTGTCGGTGAGCGGGACAGCGTTCTGCTCCATCGCCAGGGCCAGGGCGCAAGGGAGGAACCGGCGACGTAGGGCACCAGCGCGGCATAGTCACGCCCGTCGTCGGGCAGGACGGTACCCGGCGCGCCCATCGGCCGGGCCTGCGGATGGCCGTCGAGGTAGAAGGCCACCTGGCCGCTGACGTTCCCGGTACCGAGGACGCGGGCCGGAATCTGATGCGCCAGGTAGGTGAACGCCTGCTGGGGGATCCTGGTGCGCAGCATGCTCCAGGTCGTGGGAAAGCCGTTCCGGAACAGCCCGAGCGCCCGCGGATCTCCGAGGTCCGCGCGCAGGGCGCCGGCGATGAGCCGACCGTGCGCCGGGTCCGTGACCACGTCCGCCGGGTCCACGAGACGCAGCACACCTTCCCGTTGCAGCAGCTCGTACCGGCTGCTGATCCCCGTCCACTCCTGCTCCATCGAGGTCGCCACGTTCGCGGGCAAATACGGCAGGTGCTCTTCGGCCTTGTACAGGCCGGCCCGTACGCGAGGGCTCATCGGATCGACGAAGAGGATCTCGTCGTAGAGGAGTACGGCACGCTTGAGCGTGGCTTCGTCAATGGTCCGCGAGAAGGGGTAGTACAGGGCGCGGAACGTGTCCGGTCCGGTGGTGGTCACTCCCATACCTCCGACGCGTCGCCCAGGTCCGTGTCCGTGGCGATGGAATCGTCCAGGGCGGCCCAATCCGCGCGGCCGGTCCTCCGGGCAGGAATGTTGCCCTGGCTGTGGACGTGTGGACCGGCCGCGGGTTCCGGGCCCACCTTTGCCGACTCGGCCAGGAACAGAAGCACCTTGAACACCGGCATCAAGGCCACTGCGGCAAGACCGAAGAGGCCGAGTCCCCCCGAGGCGGCCACGACCACGCTGGTCCACAGAGCCAGTTCAGCGCCTGCGTGCACTCCCCAAGCGGCCAGTACCGAACCGCCGACGACGATCATTCCGAACAGGGCAGAGGTGAAGGGCAGGACACAGCGACCCTCACCGCGTAAGCAGCCGTCATGGGAGCGCCATCCAACTGGGGACGAAGGCGGCGCCCCTTCAGCGGCCGATACCGTCTGAACTCCAACGACTCGAACTGAGGGAAATGGATCACTGCCCGCACCGTCGCATCGAGAACAGCTGCCGCCAGGCCAAGGACAGCGAGTCCCCCGACAACCGCCACGACCGCACTCGTAGCCATGGCGAGCCCCGCGCCCACGTGCAGTCCCCATCCGGTCAGCACTGAAGCGCCCGCGATCGACACGGCGACCAGAGCGGTCCTGCAAGGCCAGTACATGACCCCGACCCACACCGCACTGGCTGTGCTCAGACCGGGCTCGCCCATGGCCCACCCCTCGAACGGCGCCCCCGCTTTCCACCAGGCTATCCACCGACACCGCCTACCCGCAGCGGTGTTGGCCGGACAGGAGGCCCGCGGTCCTACCGGGGCTGCGGCGTCAGCCCACCGTCTCCGCCGGCCTCTTGTACATCCGCGTAGCCGTGATCTCGCTGTGCACCGTCTCCCCCTCCGGGTGCTGCTGCGGCAGTCCCGGGCGCAGGTGCTCCTCGACGCTGATGTACTTCAGGCCCGCCCTGAGGTCCGCGTCGTTGCGCAGGCGGATCACCAGCGGGAACTCGGCCAGCGCCGTCGTGTCGAACAGGCCCGTGGTGTACAGGAGTTGAACCCCGAGCGCGTCGGAGACGGCGCGCTGCAGTTCGAGCAGATACGTGGCGTTGGCGCGGCCGATCGGGTTGTCCAGGAACAGGGTGCCCGCATGGCGGTGCTTGTCGCGGCCGCGGTCGTTGCTGCGCAGGGCGGCCATCGTGCAGTACAGGGCGATGGCCGCGGTGAGCAGCTGGCCGCCGGAGAAGACGTCGCCCATCTGGCCGACGGGCACGCGCTCGGCGCGCAGGACCGCGTCCGGCTTGAGGATCTCCACCGAGACGCCGCGCGGTTCGAGCGCGGCCTGAACTCCCCGCAGGAGCAGGGACATTCCGTCGCGCCGCATGTCCGAGTTCTTCTTGACCGCGGCCCGGGTCGCCTCGTCCACGACCTCGCCGAGCCGCTCGGTGAGCGTGGCCTGGTCGGGCTCCTCGAAGCGGATGCGCAGGAATTCCTGGCCCGACCATTCGCCGAGCCCCTCGGGCAGCTGCGACAGACGCTGGGCCGAGCGCAGGGTCGCGAGCGCGGACTCGACCAGGCCGCGCAGGCGGTCGACGATGCTGTCGCGGTTGCGCTCCAGCTGCGCCAACTCATCGGTCAGGACCCGCAGTCGGGGCGCGAAGGCCTCCGCCCACTTCTTGGCGTGCTCGGGCAGCGCGGCCGCGGGCAGTTCGCGGATCTGCTGGCGGGCGGGCGTGCGCACCTGCTCGTAGCGGGTGGCGTTGGCATGCCGTACGAGGACATCGCTCGCCTCCCGTACGGCTGCTTCGGCGGCCGAGAGGTCCGTCGCGCAGCCGCGCAGCGAACGGCGGGTCTCGCCGGCTGCCTGCCGGGCCTCCTCCAGGTTGCCCGGGAACGGCTCGGGCTCCCCCTCTTCCTCCTCCGTGTGGTGGTCGCGCAGCAGATCCCGCAGCAGCGCGGCCGTCTCGTCGAAGCCGCCCGCGCCGTCCTCGGCGGCCCGGTGGGCGGCGAGGAGCTCGGCGTGCTGCTCGCGTGCGGTGGCCAACGCGTCGGTGCACGCGGCCAGTTCACTCGTCGCGGTGCGCAGGAGCGCCTGTGCCTGCTCGGCGTCCTCGGGGGTGCGGTCCGCGGGCAGCTCGGTGTGGGCCTCGCCGTCCTCGGGCGCGTGCCGTTCGGCCTCGCCGCGCAGACGGCCGAGCTGCTCGCTCGCCGTGGACGCGCGGGTCTCCAGCATCTGCACCAGGGACTCGGCGCGGGCGGCCGCGGCCTGCCGGGACGGGCCGTCGGCGCCGTCGGTGCTCTCCAGGAGCTGGGCGGCGCGGGTACGGACCTTGTTGCTGAGCCGGTCGAGCTCGGCGACGGCCGCGGACTCGTCGGACTCGGCCCGGGCCTGCTCGGCCCGGAGGTCGGCGCCGACGCCGACCTTCTCGTACAGCTGCGATGCCGCACGGTAGGCCTCGCGGAGCGCGGCGAGCGGCGCCTTGGGGGCGTCCTCCTGCAGCGGCACGTCATCGGGCGCGCCCGCGATCTCGGCGCGCTCGGCGCGCAGGGTCCGGGCGGTGCGGCGGGCGTCGTCGGCGGCGCGCTGGGCGGCGCGGCGATCCTCGTCGGCGGCGCGGGCGCGCTCCAGGCAGGACTGCGCCTTGGCCTCCGACTCGGCTGCCTCGTCGGCGAGTTCGCGCAGCTTGACCTGCCAGCCGGCCCGCTCGCGCAGGCGGAACGCCAGGCCCGCGAGGGCGTCGGCGGCCCGCCGTGCGCGCTGGGCGGCGTCCTGCTTCTCGTCGCGTACGCGGGCGGCGTCTGCGGCCGCCTCGTCGGCCTCGGCCCGCGCGGTGCGCGCCTCACTCAGCTCGGCCTCGGCCTCTTCGGCGAAGGCACGGGCGGCGGTGGCGGCCTCTTCGAGCTCGGCCAGCCGGCCCGCGGGGCAGCCCGCGCGCCAGGAGGAGAGCCGCGCGGCGAGCTCGCGGTCCTTGCCAAGGCGGGCGGCGAGCGCCCGGATCTCCTCGTCGCGCTGGGTGGCGCGGGCGCGCAGCGTCTGGCGCTCCTCGTCGGCGGCCAGCTCGTCGTGCATGGCCGGGTTCGGCGGTACGAGGAAGACGTCGGCGGGGCCGTCCTGCTCGGCGGGCGTCGGCGCGAGCAGTGCGGCGGCGGTGCCGACGGCCACGGCGGACCGGGGCAACAGGGCGGCGGCGCCCAGGACTTCACGCGCCCGGGCATGCGTGTCGGGATCGGTGATCACCACACCGTCGACCAGTTCGGGTCGCGCGGCGAGCACCCGGGCGTGGTCGGCGGGGTCGACGGCCTGCGCGAGGTAGCGCCAGCCGGGCAGCGCGGGGATGCCGTGCTCACCGAGGTACTCGACCGTGGCCAGGACGTCCGGGCCCGGCGGCAGCAAACCGCCGTCGCCGAGCGCGCCGAGGATCCGGGAGTCGTCGGCCGCGGCGGTGCGCAGATCGAAGAGCTGGCGCTCGGCGGTGGCGACGCCGGTCTCGAGGAGCTCCTTGAGCTCGTCGGCGCTGCGGTCCAACTCCGCGGCCGTGAGCGGCCCTTCGAGCCCTTCGGGCCCCTCGGAGGTCTCGTCGGTGCGCGGCTTGGGCACTCCCCCGCGCCCGGTGGGCAGCCCGAGCAGTTCGACCAGTCGCTGCTCGGCCGCGAGCGCGTCGGCCGTGCGCAGCTCGGCCTCGTACGCGCGTCCGGCGGCGTCGGCGGCATCGGCGGCGCGGGCGGCGGTGAGCTCGGCGCGCGCCTCGACGGAGGCAGCTTCCCTGGCCTGGTCCGCGGTGACGCGGGCGGCCTCGCGGGCGGTGTCCCAGGCGGCGACCGTGGTCTTCTCGGCGTCGCTCGCGGCGAGGGCCGCGCGCGCCGGGTCCGCGTCGGGTGCGGTGTCGTCCAGCCAGCCGGCCCGTACGGCCTCTGCGGTCTCCTGCTCGACCTCGCTGAGGCGCTGCTTGAGGTGACCGATCTCGCTGCGGGCGCGCTGGGCGTCGGTGGCGGCCACGGTGGCATCGCGGTGGGCGGCCTCGCCGGCCTCCTGGAGCGCGGCGGACCGCTCCTCCTCCTCGTTCGCGAGCTGCTCCGCGCCTTCGGCGGCGGTATGCAGCGCCCGTACGAGATCGGCGGCGGCCTTCGCGCGGGCGGCGAGCGCGGGGGCGGCGTCCCGCTCGGCCTCGCGGATCGCGACGGCCACGCGGGCGGAGCGGTCGGCGGCGGCGCGGTGGCGGAGCACGGCCTCGGCGGCCTGCCAGGCGGAGTGCAGGGTGCGGGCGTCGGCCAGCTCGCGCTTCTGCGCGGCGGCGGACTTCTCTGCGGCGGCGAGCGCCAACGAGGCGTGCCGGTACGCGAGTTCGGCGGCGATCAGGGCGCTCGCGCCGCGCGCCTGCTCGGCCCCGGTGACGGTGTTCGCGGCGTCGGTGACCTGCTGCGCGAGCTCGGCGGCCCGCGCCCGCTCCTGTACGGCGCGCGCGGACAGGCGGCGGGCCAGCGTCCGGGTGCGCCGCTCGGCGCCCGCGTGCACCTCCCGGGCCCGCGCGCGGGTCTCGGTGGCCTCGACGATCCGGCCGAGCAGATCGACCGAGCCGGCCGTGAAGTCCCGCTCGGCGATCAGTTCGGCGCGCCGCCCCAGCTTGTTGCCGAACCCGCTGACCAGGTCGGCCAGGCCGTCGGTGTCCCGGGTGTCGGTGACGGCGCGGAGCAGCAGATCGGTGAAGTCGGAGTCCTTCTTGACCGCGAAGAGACCGGCGGCCTCGCCCTCGTCGGCGTTCATCTCGCGCTGGTAGCGGAAGAGTTCGGGGTCGAGACCCAGGTCGCCCAGGTGCTCGTTCCACCGGTCGTGGATCTCCTCCCAGTGCACTTCGAGGTGCGGATACGCCTTGCCCGCCTCGGTCAGCGCGTCACGGAAGCCCTTCATGGTGCGCCGCCGCCCCTGCGCACCGGAGGCGCCCTCGGCAACGGGCCGTACGGCGGTGGACTCGGCGACCGGCAGATTGTCCAGGCTCAGACCGGGGCCCGGGCGGAAGGAGTACCAGGCCTCCGCGAACTTCCGCGGGTCGTTGGAGACTTGGCGCCCCCGCCACTCGCTGGCCTTGCCGACGACCACGCACTCGCCGGTGAGGGTGTGCTGCCACTCCAGGGCCACATGCCCGCAGTCGTCCGCGAGCAGGAACTTGCGCAGCACGCCGGAGCTCGCGCCGCCGAGGGTGTTGCGGTGGCCGGGCAGCATCACCGAGAAGATCAGCTTGAGCAGCACCGACTTGCCGCCGCCGTTCTCCAGGAACAGCACACCGGCCGGCGCCGGGCGGCGCTGCGGCCCGGTCGGCTCCTCGCTGAAGAACTCCGCCTGCTGGGGCGCGGGATCGGGCACGGGTTCGCCCACACCGCGCAGGTCAAGGACCGTGTCGGCATAGCGCGCACCGGCGGGGCCGATGGAGTAGAGGCGGACCCGGGACAGCTCGTACATGGCGGACTCTCGTGAGCGAGGTGGGCAGGGCGGTAAGGAGCAGTTCGGTCAGGAGCCGTCGGCGTGGAACGGGAGTCCCGCCCCCGCCACCAGCTCCATCTCCTTGTCGTCGGTGGGCGGCAGCAGGCTCGCGGAGCCGTCGCTCACGGGGACCACCCCGAGGTCGAGCAGCTCGGCCATGGCGGCGGAGCCTGCCATGTCGCGCACCTGCAGCTGATAACGAGGCGTCGTGCGATACGTGCCTCCGGAGTCGTCGCCGGTGCGCTGCAGGAACCCGGAGTCGGTGAGGAACGCGGCCGCCTTGGAGACGATGCCGGTGGTCGAACCGGCGAGGCGCCGGGCGTCCTTGGTGGCTCCGGTGGAGCTGCGCCGCGCCCAGATCCGCCAGGCGGATTCCAGGCCGGGGGCGTCCGACGCGGGGTCGGTGTTCTCGCCCGCTTCCTCCGCTCGCTCTTCGAGGCGCTGGCAGGCCTGCCGCACGAAGGCGTCCACGCCATTGACCGTGATCCGCCCGATGTACCCGTCGTCGGCCAGGTCCTCGGGACGCGGGAAGGCGAGGGCGGCGATGGCGAGGTGGGCGAGCCCGTGCAGGAAGCGGTCGCCGGCGTCGGAGGAGGCCCGGCGCGCGTAGTCGCCCATGCGCACGGCGAACAGCGAGTCCTCGGCGGCCGTCACCGCCATGCCCGCGCGCGGGGACACCTCGAGGACCACCAGGCCGAGGCCGCTGGCCACGGCGTCGGCGAGCCGCGCGAAGGGCGGGTCCTCGCGGTAGCGGCGAAGCAGCTCGCCGTATTCGGCGTCCCTGGCGGGCAGCAGCTTCGGCTGCAGGCCGAAGGAGACCAGACGGGCGGCATCGGCCGCGTCGGCGGGCGTGACCGGCGCGGGTGCGGCGGGGCGGGCTTCGGGCTCGCCCCAGGCGCCGGTCTCGGCGTCCTTGTCGCTCACGGGCGGGGCTCCTTGTCGCGAGGGGTACTGAAATGCAGTGCGTATACGGGGATCACGCCGCCTCCGTCCTGGCCGCGGCCATCCCGACCGCGTCGAGCAGCGCGGTGCCCACGATGAGGTCGGCGCCGCCGAACTCTGGATCGTCGAGCTCCGTGCCGTCGTCCACGGCGAACAGAAGCTTCTGCTCGCCCTGGCGATAGGCGGTGCCGACCGGCGGGCTCGCCGCGTGCACGGCCAACAGGGCGACCAGATAGGGCAGTTCGGGGTCGATTCGGCGCGCGTCCGCGAGCAGCCCGGACAGCCGGCGCGGCGCTTCGTGCTCCAGGTCGAGCAGCTCCATGGCCTGGGCGAGCTGCTCCTCGCTGAAGCGGCTGTCGTCCGGCGTGGCGATCAGGTCGGGCTCGGGCATCTCGGCGCCCAGGTGCTCCCGCTCCTGGGGCGGGGTCAGCAGTATGTCGACGAGATCCCCGACCCGTACGGAGGTGGGGGTGCGAAGACCTGTGCCGCGGGCGAAGAAGGCGTCGGTCACCCGGATCGCCTGCTCGACGGGCAGCGGCAGCAGGGGCGCCACGAGCTGTCCGTACAGATCGAGCCCGACCCGGCCGGACGGCGGCGCGAAGGCCTGGCGGTCCTGCTCGGCGCGGAACAGCGGTCCCGCTTCGAGGAGCCGCGACTGGAGCTGGGTGTGCCGGCGGATGCAGTCCTTGACGATGTCGACGAGCTCGGCGGCCCGCCGCTTGTGCTCGTGGTCCTCGGCCTCGTCGCGGGCCTTGCGGATGTTGGTCAGGATCGCGTTCTCATGCCGATAGCGGTCCGCGACATGGTCGAGCGCCTCGGCGATCATGTCGGGGACGGCTTCCAGCCAGTCGACCGCGCGCACATTGCGCCGCGTGGCGTCCAGCGCCCGGCGCAGCGTCTCCGAGTACTGCACGGTCCGGTAGCGCGCCTGCTCGGCGGCGAGCTGCGCGTCGGCGAGCCGGCCGCGGCTGATCAGGACCTCCAGCTTCACCTCGGCGGCGATCTGCGCGCTGGTGACGTCGGTGTCGAGGGCGCCGACCAGGACATTGACGGCTTCGTCCGTCGTACGGAGATAGACACCGCCGCCGTACCCGGGGACCTCTTCGAGCAGCTTGAAGTCATAGTCGCGGCGCACATAGCTGCCGTCGGGCGCGAAGGTGCCGTACACCGCGCGGAAGCCGCGGTCCACGCTGCCGACGTTGATCAGGTTCTCCAGGACCCAGCGCGCCACCCGCTCGTGCTCGGCGAGCGGGCGCTGCGGGGCCTGGGCGGCGACGCGCGGGATGAGCCGGGCCACGATCTGCTCGTGGTCGGCTCCGGTGTCGAAGTCCATGTTCAGCGTGACGAGGTCGATCGCCGAGAGCGCGACCTCGGCCATCGCGTACACCGTGTACTCACCGGCGAGATTGGCCTTGCGCACATCGAGGTCGTGCAGCGGTGCCGTGCACGCGAGCGCGCGCAGGCGCCGCGCCAGGCCCTCGTCGGCGGCCGGGCCCGGTGCCGGGGACGGATGGATCTTCGCCGGGGCAGGAGCAGTCACGACGTAGAGGTTAGGCGCTCACACTGACATCGACCGAAACGGCGCAGTTGGGGGTGCTTGTCCTACCGGTTGCGTCACCCGCCGCCCGCCGGGTTGACGCCGCCCGCAGGTGTGCCGTGACTCACACTCCGGGATCGCCCTCGACGCCCGCGAGCCGCCCCGCATACGCGGCCACGACCCGCTTGCGGGAGTCGTCGAGATACCCCGCGAGCATCTTCTCCGCCGCCGCCCGGCCGCCCTCCTCCAGCGTCCCGAGCAGCTCGGCGTTGCGGGAGAGATACGGCTCGTGCAGGCGGTGCGGATCGTCGACGAGGTGGAAGGCCAGGCGCAGTTCGGCGAAGACGCTGCGCATGAGTTCGTCGGTGCGCTCGCTGCCCGCCAGGGCGACGAGTTCGCCGTGGAAACGGATGTTGGCCGTTCCGACGCCCGCCCAGTCCTCGGCCTCGGCCGCCCGCCGCCCCTCCTCGACGGCGCCGCGGAGCCCGTCAAGGGCGTACGGGGGCTTGCCGAGCCCGCGCACGACCGCGCATTCCACGAGCTGGCGGGTGCGGTAGATGTCCTCGACGTCCTCGACGGTCAGGACCCGCACGAAGACGCCGCGGTTGAGTTCGTGGACGAGCAGCCGTTCATGCGTGAGCAGCCGGAACGCCTCGCGCAGCGTGTTGCGCGAGACCTTCAGGGCCGCGCCGATGGCCTCCTCGGAGAGCCGCTCGCCGGGCGGGAAGTAACCGTCCGCGATCCGCCCGCGCAGGATGTCGGCGACCCGCTCCGCGGTGCTGGTGCGGCCCAACAGCGCACGGTCGTCCACGAGTCCGTTCATGGCCTGGATTCAATCGCAGAATCCAGGAACCTTCCACTATGGGTATTGAGGGATTGTTGAACAATCCTCTACGGTGACATGCACCCGCACACCGCAGCACCGGCATCACTCCCCGCACAGGCACGCTCCTTCCCTCCACCGACAGCGAGGTGCCCGGATGACCGTGACCCCACCCTCCCGCGACGTGACCGCCGCCCCGCCGGCCGCCGTCCCCCAACCCATCGATGAACAAGGCCCGTTGGCCTGGTTCAAGGCCCTCGGACCGCGCGGCCGGCGCGCCTTCGGCGGCGCGTTCGGCGGCTATGCCCTGGACAGCTACGACTACTTCACGCTGCCGCTGAGCATGGTCGCCATCGCGGCCTACTTCGGCCTCGACAACGGACAGACCGGACTCTTCACCACCGTCACTCTGGTCGTCTCGGCCGTGGGCGGCGCGCTCGCCGGAGTGCTCGCCGACCGCATAGGCCGCGTGCAGGCACTGATCGTCACGGTCATGACGTACGCCGTCTTCACCGTGGCCTGCGGCTTCGCCCCCAACTACGAGACGCTGCTCGTCTTCCGCGCCCTGCAGGGCCTCGGCTTCGGCGGCGAGTGGGCCGTCGGCGCGATCCTCGTCGCCGAGTACGCGAGCGCCAAGCACCGCGGACGCACCCTCGGCGCCATCCAGAGCGCCTGGGCCGCCGGCTGGGGCCTTGCCGTGATCGTCTACACGCTGGTCTTCCAGTTCCTCGACCACGACACCGCCTGGCGCGTGATGTTCTGGACCGGCGCGCTGCCCGCACTGCTCGTCCTCTACGTACGGCGCAATGTGCAGGACGCCCCCGAGGCCGCCGAAGCGCGCAGGAAGAGCCCCGACAAGGGCAGTTTCACCGCCATTTTCAAGCCGGGCCTGCTGCGCACCACCCTCTTCGCCGGTCTGCTCTCGACGGGCGTGCAGGGCGGCTACTACACCCTGGCCACCTGGGTGCCCACCTTCCTCAAGACCGAGCGCGGTCTGACGGTCGTCGGCACCGGCGGCTATCTCGCGGTCCTCATCTCCGGCGCGTTCATCGGCTATCTGACCGGCGGCTATCTCACCGACGTCCTGGGCCGCAAACGCAACATCGCACTCTTCGCCGTCCTGTCCGCGCTGTGCATCCTCGCCTTCGGCTCCATCCCTGAAGGCTCCAACGGGCTGCTGCTCCTGGTGAGTTTCCCGCTCGGCTTCTGCATGTCGGCGATCTTCAGCGGCTTCGGCTCCTTCCTCGCCGAGCTCTATCCGACGGCCGTACGCGGCACCGGCCAGGGCTTCACGTACAACACCGGACGCGGCGTGGGCGCCGTCTTCCCGACCCTGGTCGGCTTCCTGTCGGACAGTTGGGGCGTCGGCGGCGCGCTGATCTTCGGGGCTCTCGCCTACGGGATCGCGGTCGTCGCGCTGTTCGGGCTGCCCGAGACCCGCGGCAAGGAGCTGACATGACCGGGCCCGTACTGCCGTACGCAGCACCGCAGTTGCCGACCCACCGGCGCAAGCCGCGCGCCGCCCGCGCCCACTTCCGCGCGGGCGGCGACGCACCGACGGCGGGCTGGGCGCCCGGCCACACCCAGGCCAACCTGATCGCCGTGCCCGCCGACTGGGCGTACGACATGCTCCTGTTCTGCCAGCGCAACCCCAAGCCCTGCCCGGTGCTCGACGTCACCGACGCCGGCGACTGGCGCACCCGCCTGGCGCCCGGCGCGGATCTGCGCACCGATCTGCCGCGCTACCGGGTGTGGCAGGACGGCGAGTTGACCGACGAGCCGGCCGAGGTGACCGGCTGGTGGCGCGACGACCTGGTGACGTTCCTCATCGGGTGCAGCTTCACCTTCGAGGCCGCGCTCACCGCCGCGGGCGTCCCGATGCGCCATGTCGAGCAGGGCAGGAACGTGCCGATGTACCTCACCGACCGCCCCTGCCGCAGCGCGGGACGGCTGCACGGGCGGATGGTGGTGTCGATGCGTCCGGTCCCGCCGGAGCGGCTTGCCACCGCCATCCGCGAGTCGGCCCTGTTACCCGCGGTGCACGGCAGTCCGGTGCACTGCGGCGACCCCTCGGTGCTGGGCATCGCGGACCTCGGCCGCCCGGACTTCGGGGATCCCGTGGACATCGGGCCCGACGAGATCCCGGTGTTCTGGGGCTGCGGGGTGACCCCGCAGGCGGCGGTCATGGCGTCACGGCCGCCGTTCGCAATCACCCACGCACCGGGCCGGATGCTCATCACGGATGTCCGTGACGACACCTACCGCGTCATCTGAACACCCGCCTGACCCGCGATGTGCACACCCATCCACCGCGTGATCCGAACACCCGCTCCCTGCAAGGAAAGCCGGAAAGCAAGCACATGACCGAAGTGATCATGACCCCTGTGATCGATCTCAACGCCGATCTCGGCGAAGGGTTCGGGCGCTGGCGGCTGACCGAGGACGAGCACCTGCTCTCGGTCGTCACCAGCGCCAACGTCGCCTGCGGCTTCCACGCGGGCGACGCGGCCACCATGCGGCGGGTCTGCGATCTCGCGGTCGAGCGCGGGGTGCGGATCGGCGCACAGGTCTCGTACCGCGATCTGGCCGGCTTCGGGCGGCGCGCGATGGACGTGCCGGCCGCGGAGCTGGCCGCCGAAGTCGCGTATCAGATCGGCGCGTTGGAGGTGTTCGCCCGCGCGGCCGGCGCGGGCGTGGCCTATGTGAAGCCGCACGGTGCCCTCTACAACCGCATCGTCCACGACGAGGAGCAGGCCGGTGCGGTGGTCGACGGCGTGCTCCTCGCCGGCGGGCTCCCGGTGCTCGGTCTACCGGGTTCGCGCTTCCTGGAGGTCGCCGCGAAGGCCGGACTGCCGGTGGTCGCCGAGGCGTTCGCGGACCGCGCCTACACGGACGAGGGCACGCTGGTGCCCCGTGCCCGCGAGGGCGCGGTCGTCACCGACCCGTCGGCCGTCGTCGAGCGCTCCCTCGGTATCGCCCGGGACGCGGAGGTGACCTCGCTCGACGGCCGGCGGGTCGCGGTGCAGGCGCGCTCGCTGTGCCTGCACGGCGATACGCCGGGGGCGGTGGAGCTCGCGCGGCGGGTCCGCGCGCGCCTGCTCGAGAGCGGCATCAGGGTGGCGGCGTTCGCATGAGCGGCCACTCCACGGCCGGGGCGCACTCCCCGGCCTCGACTCGACGCATCCTCCCCGTCGGACACGACGCCTTGCTCGTCGAACTCGCGGACGGCACCGAAGCCCAGGCCCTGCACGCGGAGTTGGTACGGCTGCGCGCACAGGGCGGTTTCCCGGCGGTACGCGAACTCGTCCCCGCCGCCCGCACCGTGCTCCTGGACGGCCTGAGCGAACCCCGCGCCGAGGTCGCGGCACGCCTCGCCGCACTCGACGTACCGCCCGTGCCTGCAGCCACCCACGAGGTGATCGAACTTCCCGTGCGCTACGACGGACCGGACCTGCCCGAGGTCGCCGCCCTCTGGAGCGTCTCCACCGCGGAGGCTGCCCGTATCCACTCCTCCCTCGAATTCCGCGTCGCCTTCTGCGGGTTCGCCCCCGGCTTCGGCTATCTCACGGGCCTGCCGGAGCGGTACGCGGTACCGCGCCGCGCGACTCCCCGCGCGGCGGTCCCGGCCGGCGCGGTGGCCCTGGCCGGCCCGTACACCGGGGTCTACCCCCGCTCCTCCCCCGGCGGCTGGCAGCTCATCGGCAGCACGGACGCGATCCTGTGGGACGACACCCGGACACCGGCCGCGCTCCTGTCGCCGGGCGCGCGCGTACGGTTCCGCGTCATCGGGGAGGCGGCATGACCGCGGACGCCCCCTCGGCCGCGACCGCGGCGCACGCCCGTCGCCGGCGACGCACGACGACCGACCGCACCCCCGGGAGCGCGCCGTGACCGACCGCGCCCTCGTCGTCGTACGGGCCGGAGCGCTCACCACGGTCCAGGACCGCGGCCGCCCCGGCCACGCCCACCTCGGCGTACCGCCTTCGGGCATGCTCGACGCGCCCGCGGGCCTCCTCGCCAACCGCCTCGTCGGCAACGCACCCGGCTCCGCACTCCTGGAGACCACCCTCAACGGCGTGGCCCTGCGCCCCCGTTGCGCCGTGACGATCGCGGTCACGGGCGCGCCCTGCCCCGTCACGGTGGACGGCCGGCCCGCCGCCTGGGGCGCCCCGGTCCGCGTCCCCGCGGGCGCGCTGCTCGACGTCGGTACGGCCACTTCGGGCGTACGGTCGTACGTCGCGGTCTCCGGCGGCCTGGACGTGGACCCGGTCCTGGGCAGCCGCGCCACGGACCTCCTCTCAGGCCTCGGCCCGCCCCCGCTCACGGACGGCACGGTCCTGCCGCTCGGTCCCGCGCACTCCCTGTACGCCCCGGTGGACATGGGCCCTCAGCCCGCGCCGCCCGGCGAACTGGTGCTGCGGATCACGCTCGGCCCCCGCCACGACTGGTTCACCCCCACCGCCCTGCGCACCCTCACCACGCGCACCTTCCACGTCTCCACCACGAGCAACCGCATCGGCCTGCGCACGGAGGGCCCCCGTCTGGACCGCGCGATCCCGCACGAACTCCCCAGCGAGGGACTGGTCCTGGGCGCCGTCCAGGTCCCCCCGAACGGCCGCCCGGTCATCTTCCTCGCCGACCACCCGACGACGGGCGGTTACCCGGTCGTGGCGGTGGTCCACCCTCGCGACCTCCCGTCAGCGGCTCAGGCCACACCGGGAACTCCGGTGCGGTTCGTTGATTCAGCCCCAACCCAGCCCCGCCGGCGTTTGAGGCGATCCGAACGAAGTTCGGATGAAGGGGGTCCGGGGGCGAAGCCCCCGGTTTCGGGAAGGGGCGGGTAGGGGAACTCAGCCCGCCGCAGGCGCCCCTGCCCCCACCAACGACCCCAACACCCCCGCCACCACCCGCTCGGCCCGCCCATCCAGCACGGCCGAAGCCCCCCGCACCCCGTACCGGACCTCCTCCACCGCCAGCCCCAAGAGCTGCGGCACCAGATCCCCGCACCGCCGCACCACCCACCCCGTCCCTGCCGTCGCGAGCCACCACACACTCGCCGCCCGCGGCACCGGCCCCCGCTCGGGCTCGACCGAAGGAGGCGCCCCCACCGAGACCCCCGCGTCGGACAACAACTCATGGAACCGGGCGGCGAACACCCGATGCCCCCGCTCCCCCGGGTGCAGCCGGTCCGCACTCCACAGCGACCGGTCGCTCACCCACCCGTCGTGCGCCGCATGCAGATGCACCGCCCCGTACCGCTCCGACAGCGCATGCACCAGCGCATTGACCGCCCGCTGCCGCCGGGCCAGCGGCCGGGCGAGCACCGCGGGCAGCCCGAGCATGGCACCGGGATCGGGCAGACACGCGGTGAGGAGCAGCGCACCGCGCGAGGTGAACTCCCCGTACACGGCGTCGAGTCGGGACGCCACACCCCGCACGTCGAAGGTCCGCCGCAGCGTGTCGTTGACCCCCACGACCACCGACACCACATCGGGCGCGAAGGCCACGGCCTGCGGTGTCTGCCGTTCCAGGACGTCCCGCGTCTGGGAGCCGCTGACCGCGAAGTTTCGGAACTCCACGGCCCGTCCGCCGCCACCGAGCGCGGGCGCGAGCAGTGCGGCCCACCCCCGCCATCCGTCCCCGGCGGGGTCCCCCACCCCTTCGGTCAGCGAGTCCCCGAGCGCGGCGAACCTCAGCGCCCCCACCGCGCTCACGACGCCACCTCCCGTACCGGCGCCCGCAGCACCGGCGCCTCATGAGCCGCCAGGAAGGCCCGCACCGCCCGGTCCCACCCGAAGCACTCGGCCCGCGCCCGGGCCGCCGCCCGCCGCAGCCGCTCCGGCCGGTCGAGCAACAGCTGTACGGCATCGGCGAAGGACGCACCGTCGTCGAGCGCCACCGCCCCCGCGGACCCGAGCACCTCCGGCAACGCGGACGACGCACTCGCCACCACGGGCGTCCCGCACGCCAGCGCCTCCAGCGCGGCGAGCCCGAAGGTCTCCGCGGGTCCGGGCGCCAGACACAGATCGGCCGTGGCCTGCAGAGCGGCCAACCGCCCCCGGTCGGCGACATGTCCGAGGAACCGCACCGGAAGGGACCGCGCCCGCCCTTCGAGGCGCGCCCGCAGCGGCCCGTCCCCCGCCACCACCAGCCGTACCGGAACGCCCCGCCCGCGCAGCACCCGTACCGCCTCGATCGCCGTCCCCGGCCGCTTCTCCACCGAGAGCCGCGAGCAGAGCACCAGCAGCACCTCGTCCTCGCGCGCCAGCCGGTTCCGCAGCCCCTGGTCCCGCAGCCCGGGCCGGCAGCGGTCGAGATCCACGCCGAGCGGCGCCCGTACGACATTGCGCGCCCTGATCCGTACGAACTCGCGCTCGGCCCACTCGGTGGTGCACACCACGCGTGAATAGGCGTACGCGGTACGGCGGTTGAGCCGGTCCGCGGCCCGCCGTGCGGCGGGCTCGGGCAGGCCCCAGGTGCGCAGCACCCCGTCCGCCGTCTCGTGCGAGACCATGACGGCGGGCACACGGGCACGCCGTGCCCACTCGCCCGTCCAGCGCAAGGTGGTGCGGTCGGACACCTCGAGCCGGTCGGGCCCGAGCCTCTCCAGGAGCGAGGCGAGCGCCCGGCGGTCGGTCAGCACGCGATAGCCGCCGGTGCCGGGCACCACTGGACCGGGCACGGTGATCACCCGCCCCTGCCCGGTCATCCGGTCCGCGGCGCGCTCCCCGGGCACGATCAGGACGGGCTCATGGCCCGCGGCGAGGTATCCGGCGCCCAACTCCCGTAGCGCCGTACGCAATCCACCGGAGGCGGGCGCCACGAAGTTCGCCATACGGACGATCCGCAGCCCCGCGGACGCCGGGGCGCTCATGCCGCCACCGCCGCTCGCGCGCCGAGCACCTCGGCGTAGTGCCCGAGCAGCTGGTCGCCGACGGCCTCCCAGGTGCGTCCGCGGACCATGGTGCGGCCTGCTCGGCCGTACGCGGCCCGCCGCCCGGGATCCGCCGCGAGCGCCCACACCGCCTCCCGGAACCCGGCCGCATCGCCCGGCGGCACGAGCAGCCCGGTCCTGCCGTGCGCCACCAGGTCGAGCGGGCCGCCCGCCGCGGGGGCGATCACGGGCACCCCGCTGGCCATGGCCTCCTGGACCGTCTGGCAGAAGGTCTCGTACGGCCCGGTGTGTACGAAGAGGTCCAACGAGGCGAAGATCCGGGCGAGTTCATCGCCCGTTCGCCGGCCGAGGAAGTGCGCGCCGGGCAGCGCCGCCCGCAGCGCGGGCTCGCTCGGTCCGTCGCCCGTGACGAGCACGCGGACGCCGTCCATCCGGCAGACCTCGGCGAGGAGGCCGACCTGTTTCTCGGGCGCGAGCCGCCCCACGTAGCCGACGATCAGCTCGCCGTTCGGCGCGTACCTGCGGCGCAGCTCCTCGTCGCGCAGCGCCGGATCGAAGCGCGCGGTGTCGACCCCGCGCGGCCACAGCGCCACCCGCGGCACGCCGTGCGCGACCAGGTCCCGCAGCGCCGTACCGGACGGCGCGAGGGTGCGGTCGGCCGCTTTGTGCACGGCCCGGATGCGCCGCCATGCGGCGGCTTCGCCCGCGCCCACGTACGTACGGGCATAGCCGGCCAGATCGGTCTGGTAGACGGCGACGGCGGGGATGTCGAGCCGGGACGCGGCCGCCATCGCGCGCACCCCGAGCACGAACGGGCTTGCCAGATGGACGAGTTCGGCCCGGTGGGAGACCAGCGCCGCCATGCCGCGCCGGCTCGGCAGCGCCACTCTCACCTGCGGATAGCCGGGCAGCGGCATCGAGGGGACGCGCACCACGGGGCACGGCGCGTCGCTGTCCGCGAGGGGAAGCCGGTGGTCGGGCGCGACGACCAGGGGGTCGTGTCCGCGCCGTACGAGATGGCGGGCGGTCTGCAGGGCGCAGTGCGCCACGCCGTTGACGTCGGGGGGAAAGGATTCGGTGACGATGACGACACGCATACCGCTGTTGTCGTCAGCCGCGGCGTGGCCACGTCAACGTGGATCTTTCGGGCGGGGGAACGTCCCATGAGCGTTCCCACCGCCCCGCCGAGGATCCCGTCCCCGGCGGCCTGCCGTACGTCGCGACTCCTGGCGCCGGGGGCGATCCGGCTCCAGGCGCGGGGGCCGATCGTGCCGCAGGCCTCGCGGCCGATCCGGCTCTAGGCGTCGGGCCCGATCCGGCTCCGCACCACCGTCTCCATCTCGGCCTCCTCCGCCGGATCGGCGGCGAGGCGGCGGAGCTGCTCCACGACCCGGCTGTCCGCGGTCTCGGCCCGCCGTGCGGCGAGCTCCCGCGTGTTCTCCTCGCAGTCCCACAGGCACTCCACCGCGAAGCCGGCGGCGAAGGAGGGATCGGTGGCGGCGAGCGCATTGGCGGCGCGCCCCCGCAGATGGGACGAGGCGGTCTCGCGATAGATGTGCCGCAGCACGGGCGCGGCACACGCGATGCCGAGCCGTCCCGTGCCGTCCACGAGGGTCCACAGGGTCGGCGCGTCGGGCCCCTCGGTCCGCACGGCCTCGCGCAGCGCGCCGAGCACAAGGGCGGCGTCCTGGGCGCCGCCTCTGCAGGCCAGCACCCGTCCGGCCGCGGCCCCCAGCGCATCGGGCCGCTGGGCCCAGCCGCGGGCCCGGTCGAGGGCGTGGTCGCCGGTCATCCGCTCGAAAGCATCGAGCGCTGCCTCGACGACGGCCGGTGAGCCGTCGGCGAGCGCGGCCTCCACCAGATCGAGCACGACGGGATCCTGCGCGTCGGCCAGGTAGCGCAACGCGGTGCAGCGCGCCCCGTCGGACCCTGAGCGCGCCGCGGAGATGATCTCGGGCAGATCCTCGGGTCCGGCCACGGCGGTCAGGCAGCGTGCGGCCGGCACATGCCGTCCGGCGCCGCGCTCCATGGCCTCCTCGGCCCAGGCGAACACGGCGTCGACGCTCCATCCGGGACGCGGCCCCGACGGCCTCATCTGCCGTTGCCACTGGTCGAAGGAGCCGCGCTCGCCTGCGGCGCGCACCCGGGCACCGATGAACTCACGGGGGTCCTCGGCCCACAGCCGCCAGGGCCTGGGCTCGTATGCGTCGCGCACGGCGGCCGACAGCTCGGTGTCCCCTTCCGCGGTCCGCGGGAAGCGGGCGAGCACGGGTTCGGCCAGGGCGCGCAGGCCGGAGTCGTCGTCGCGCAGGGCCAGTTCGTCCAGCGCCCAGGCCCAGTTGGAGCCCTCGGCGGCATAGCGGCGAAGGAGCATGAGCGCGTCGTCACGCCCGTACGACGTGAGATGGCCGAGCACGGAGAGGGCGAGACCGGTACGGGTCTCGTCGCCGTCGAGCACGTCCTCGGCGCAGAACAGATGCTGTGCGATCTGCTCGAGCGAGCCGCCCAGGTCGAGGTAGAGCCGCGCGTAGTAGAGCGAGCGGTTCTCCACCTGCCAGTCGTGGCGTGGATCGCTCAGCACACATTGGTTCAGGGCCGCGAGCGCCTGCTCGCGGGGGGCGGTGAGCGCGTGCAGCGTACCGTCGCCGCGACCTCGCTGGAGAAGGCCGAGCAGCGTACCGCTGGGCGCTATGACCGTGTCGAACATGGAAGGAGCCTCACATCAAGCTGTCGACGCAACAGGGGGTGTTTGTGCACTACCTGCCGGCGCAACAACACGTGCGGCTGGCCGTCGTCATCTGCTTGCTGAAAGCCATCTTCCTCTGCCTCTCGGTCGGCGGCCCGGGGATGGGCCGGTCACGGTGCGCGCGCTGGGGCGTCTGCCCAGCAGTCGTGTCCGTGCATCACGACGTCATGATGACCCAGCCGCTTCGGCTGGGTCGACCAGATTTCCGCTGACCCCCCGCATACCCCCGTGAAGCCCGGAACTACCCGGCGCCGAACAACTCCAAGAGGTCGGTCTTGCCGAACATCCGCGCCGTGTCCACCGCCGACGGCGTCCCCGCGGCCGGATCGGCGCCCCCGCCGAGCAGCACCTTGATCACTTCGTCCTCGCCCTTGAACACGGCGCCCGCGAGCGGCGTCTGCCCCCGGTCGTTGGCCCGGTCCGCGTCCGCGCCGCGCTCGAGCAGCGCACGCACCGCGGCGGCGTGCCCGTGATACGCGGCGAGCATCACCAGGGAGTCGCCGCGGTCGTTCGTGAGGTTCACCGGCACACCGGCGTCCACATAGGCGGCAAGGGTCTCGGTCTCGCCCTGGCGCGCCAGATCGAAGATCTTCGTGGCGAGCTCCACGACCTCCGGATCGGGTGCTTCCGTCATCGGCCAGACCTTTCGCTGAGTGATCAATGAGAACAAAAGCCCTGCGTACGCCCACGTCGGCCGTACGAGTGAATCGACAGCGTACTGCCCGTCACGGCACATGAGCGCCCCCGCCCGAGGCAAAGATCGCCTAGGGCCTCCTTGCGGCCCGACACCCGCCCGGCCGGCTCAGCAGCTTGCGCCCATACGAGGGGAATTAGCCGAATTTCACCCGGTTGCACCTTTTGTCGTATGGATACATGCTGTGAGCCTGGAAGAACTCATGGTGACTGTCCCCTCTACCAGGAGAACTCTCATGATTTTGTCCATCTCGGGTGTAGTGCTGCTGGGAATCATCGTCTTCCTCTTCTTCCGCAAGGACGGCCTCAAGGCCTCCCACGCGCTGGTCTGCGCGCTCTTCGGCTTCTATCTCGCGGGCACCGCCATCGCCCCGAGCATCAAGGCCGGCGGAGCGAGCCTGGCCAGCCTCCTGGGCGGCATCAAGTTCTGACGCTCTCCACCCGACGGATCACAACTCCAGGAGTACGACGTGGCCAGGCGACCACTCCCGCGCATTCTGACCACCGGTTCCGCATCTCTCACGCGAAGCCGGGAAATGGCCAGAACGGCAGCCGACAGCGCCACCGACGTACTCCATCCGTTGATCACCATCACTCGGGGACTGCGCCGCCTCGCCTCCGCAGGGCGGCGCAAATGGACCGAGACCCCCAAGGACCGCCGTGGACCCGTCCTGTTCCTGGTGGCGTCCTGCCTGCTCGTGGTCGTCCTCATCCCGTACGGGCCGCTGCTCGCCCTGATCTCCCTGATGGCGGCAGCGGCATGGACCGGCCGTGACCGCACCCCGGTGCAGACCGGCCCGGACGAGAACCAGCTCCAGCGCCTGCACACGCTCTACGAGGCGCTGGTTCCGTACTTCTCGGTGCCCGACGACCCGAGCCCGCTCTACGCGCACGGCGGCGAGTGGGACAAGACGTTCACGGCGCACGAGTTCGACGACAACGGCCGTATCAGCCGGCTCGTCCTGCGCTATCCCGCGTATTTCACCGACGGCGAGGCCTCGTCCCGGGCCCGTATCGAGCAGGTCCTTCACGCCAAGTCCGGCCGCGGCCGCGAGTACCACTTCGAGTGGGACGAGGAGGGCAACGAGCTCACCGTCCATGTGCTGCCGCCGCTGCCCACCGACATCTCCGCCCAGCGCTTCGTCACCACCCCCGGCGAGACCGTCCTCGGCTTCACGGACGAGACGGCCGTCCAGCGCACGCTCCCCGTCCTCGACGGCGGCGAGCAGCGCGATGTGCCGCCGGTGGTCTGGCGCACCGGACCCCGCTCGACCGAACCGCACCTCCTGATCGTCGGCCAGCCCGGCAGCGGCACCACGACCCTGATGCGCTCGATCGCGCTGCAGGCCCTCCAGTACGGCGACATCCTCGTCGTCGAGGGCAGCGGCACGGGCGAGTACGCCTGCCTGACCGGGCGTCGCGGTGTGCTCGGCGTCGAGTGCGGGCTCGCGGGCGCCGCGGCGTGTCTGGAGTGGGCGGCCCACGAGACCGAGCGCCGCCTGATCGCCGCGAACCGCGCCCGGCAGGCCGGTCAGCCGGCGCCCGAGGACACCCGCCGTCCGCTGTGGATCCTGCTCGACCGCCCCAGCATCCTCGGACACCTGGCCGCCGCGGACGGGCGCGACGACCCGCAGGCGCTGCTCCAGGTGCCGCTGCGGCACGGGCGCGCCGCCAGTGTCACGGTGGTCGTCGCCGACCAGTTCGACACCATGGACGCCCTCATCGATCCGGTGCGCCAGCACACCCGGGCCCGCGTGGTGCTCGGGGCCGCGCCCGCCGAGCAGATCGAGGCGGTCCTCGGCGCATCGCCGCACACCACGCCCACCCCGGACGTCCCGCCCGGGCGCGGCTACGCCCGGATGGGCACGGGTCCGGTCCACCGTCTGCAGGTGCCGGCCACCCCGGACCCGTACGACGACGCGACCAGCGACACCCACCGGCGCGCGGTACTCGACCTGCTGCCGGAGCGCGTCGCCACCGAGGACGACACGCTCAGCCCCTCCAACGCCTAGGCACTCACGGCTCTAAGCCACGAACATGTGCGGCTGCTGCGCGCTGCCCCCGGCTCCTCCTTCGACGAGCCGGGCAGCCGCGGCCAGCCGCACTGCGGCTTCCTCGGCCAGTGCGCCGCCCACGGTGAACGGCAGGCGTACGAACCCTTCGAAGGCACCGTCCACACCGAACCGCGGCCCCGACGGCACCCGCACACCGACCCGCTCGCCGACCTCGGCGAGCCGCGACCCGGACAGACCGCCCGCGCGCACCCACAGGGTCAGACCGCCCTTCGGCACCTCGAACTCCCAGGTGGGCAGCTCGCGGCGGACCGCCGCCACCAGGGCGTCCCGGTTCTCCAAGGCCTGGGTGCGGCGCAGCGCGACGGCCTCCTCCCAACCCCCGGTGCTCATCAGCCAGTTCACGGCCAGCTGTTCCACCACCGGCGTCCCGAGATCCGCGTACGCGCGGGCCGCGACCAGGCTGCGGATGACGTCGGGCGCCGCCCGCACCCACCCGATCCGCATCCCGGCCCAGAACGCCTTGCTGGCCGAACCCACCGTGATCACGGACGAGCCCGCCGGGTCGAACGAGCAGACCGGGCGCGGCATCTCGAAGCCGGGCTCCAGCCACAGTTCGCTCATCGTCTCGTCCACCACGAGCACGGTCCCCGCGGAGCGCGCGGCATCGACCAGGGCGCGCCGCTGATCGTCGTCCGGCAGCGCTCCCGTCGGATTGTGGAAGTCGGCCACCACGTAGGCGAGGCGGGGCGCCGACTCCCGCAGGACCTGACGCCAGCGCTCCACGTCCCAGCCGCTGAGCCCCTCCCCCATGGCGATCGGCACCAGGCGTGCGCCGGCCTCGCGCATCAGCTGCAGGATGTTCGCGTACGAGGGCGACTCGACAGCGATCCGCTCGCCGCGTCCGGCGAAGAGATGGCAGATCGCGTCGATGGCGCCCATGGCGCCGGTGGTGACCATGATCTGTTCGGGCATGGTCGGGATGCCGCGCTCGGTGTACCGGTCGGCGATCATCTGCCGCAGCGCGGGCAGGCCCGCCGGATAGTCGCCGTGCGTGTGGGCGTACGGCGGAAGCTCCTCCAGGGCGCCCTGCACGCTCCGGGTCAGCCACGGCTCGGGGGCCGGCAGCGCCGCGCAGCCGAGGTCGATCATCGAGCCGAGCGCCTCGGGCGGCAGCGGCTCCAGACCGCGTGCGGGCAACGGATTGCCGGCCGGCACGGCGGTCCAACTCCCCGCTCCCCTGCGGGATTCGAGGAACCCCTCGGTGCGCAGCGCCTCGTAGGCGGCGGCCACCGTCGTACGGCTGACGTTCAGCGCCAGGGCCAGTTCGCGCTCGGCGGGCAGCCGCGCCGCGACCGGCACCCGCCCTTCGAGCACGAGGGTGCGCACGCCATCGGCGAGCGCACGGTAGGCGGGCGGGCGGCGGGTACCGGGGCCGGCGGGGCGCGCCTGCTGGGAGGTGATCAGGCGGGCGAGCTGTGTCGAGCCCACCGCCGAAGTCCACTGCGCCATGAAACCAGTCCACCTTCCCCGAATTGGCCCTATCGGGCCTCTCTCGACAAGCCACAGAGTGTCATGTGTCAGCCAGTTGAGGCCACTGTCCCTCGGAGCGGGGGCCACACGACGGCCAGTAGCCACCTGAACACCGAGGGGGACACCTTGCAGCGCGGCACTCATCTGACCCGCCGCCTCGTACAGCTCTATGCGGGTCTCACGCTGTACGGCGCCAGCTCGGCGCTTCTGCTCCGCTCGGGCCTCGGCCTGGAGCCGTGGAACGTCCTGCACCAGGGCCTGGCCGAGAAGACCGGACTGACCATCGGCGTCGTGTCGATCATCGTCGGCGCGGCCGTGCTCCTGCTGTGGATCCCGCTGAGGCAGCGGCCAGGGCTCGGCACCGTCTCGAACGTGTTCGTGGTGGGGCTCGCCATGGACGGCACGCTCGCCCTCGTACCGGACGCGCACGGCTGGCCGCTGCGGATCGCCGCCCTCGTCGGCGGCATCGTCCTGAACGGCGTGGCCACCGGCCTCTACATCTCGGCCCGCTTCGGCCCCGGCCCGCGCGACGGCCTGATGACCGGACTCAACCAGGCCACCGGCTGGTCGATCCGCCTCTCCCGTACCTGCGTCGAGATCGCCGTGGTCGCCACCGGCTTCCTGCTCGGCGGCACGGTCGGCATCGGCACGGTGGCGTACGCACTGGCAATCGGCCCGCTCGCCCAGTTCTTCCTGCGCTTCTTCGCCATCCCGGGGCTGGAGCCCAGCAGCCGGGTGGTCGCCGCCGCGCCACGAAAGCGCGCGATACTGCGGTCGTGACCTCCCCGAACCCGCCGATACGCCACCCCTATCTCGACGCGGCCGCACCGCTCGCCTTCGCCCACCGGGGCGGGGCGGCGGACGGCCTGGAGAACACCGAAGCCGCGTTCCGCAGCGCGGTCGCCGACGGCTACCGGTATCTCGAGACGGATGTGCACACCACGGCCGACGGCCGGCTCGTCGCCTTCCACGACGCCACCCTCGACCGGGTCACGGACGCGGGCGGCCGGATCGCCGATCTGACCTGGTCCGAGGTGAGCCAGGCGCGCGTGGCAGGCAAGGAGCCGGTCCCGCTCTTCGAGGACCTCCTCGAGGCATTCCCCGACGCCCGCTGGAACGTGGACGTGAAGGCCGAACCCGCCCTGGTCCCGCTGATCGACCTCATCAGCCGCACCAACACCTGGGACCGCATCTGCGTGGGCTCGTTCTCCGAGGCCCGCGTCGCCCGCGCCCAGCTCCTCGGCGGCCCGCAGCTCGCCACCTCGCTCGGCGTCAACGGGGTGCTCGCCCTGCGCCTGCGCTCCCTCGGCCTTCCCGCCCGGCTGCGCCGTTCGGCCGTGGCGGCCCAGGTGCCGGAGACCCAGTCGGGCATCCGCGTGGTCGACCACCGCTTCGTCCGCACCGCACACGCCCTCGGACTCCAGGTCCACGTGTGGACCGTGAACGACCGGGCACGCATGGAGCGACTCCTGGACCTGGGAGTGGATGGCATCATGACCGATCACACGGGGACGCTGATCGAGGTGCTCAAGGAGCGCGGGGCCTGGACCTGAGCGCCGCCTCGACCGGCACGAACGAGGGGGCGCGTTGGCCGCGGACACCGTCACGGAACGCAGCGACGGCGCACAGCGCCGACGCGAACAGCACGGCTGGTACTTCTACGACTGGGCCTGCTCGGTCTACTCGACCAGCGTGCTCACGGTGTTCCTCGGCCCCTATCTGACGGAGATCGCGGAGTCGGCGGCCGACGCGGACGGCTTCGTCCACCCCCTCGGCATCCCGGTTCGGGCCGGCTCCTTCTTCCCGTACGCGGTATCGGCTTCGATCATCGTGGCGGTCCTGGTGATGCCGCTGGTCGGCGCGGCCGCCGACCGCACCGGACGCAAGAAGCCCTTCCTGGCGGCGGCCGCCTATCTTGGCGCGGCGGCCACGGCGGCCATGTTCCTGCTCGACGGCGACCGCTATCTGCTCGGCGGCCTTCTCCTCGTGGTCGCCAACGCCTCGCTCGCCGTGTCGATGTCTCTGTACAACGCGTATCTGCCGCAGATCTCCACCCCCGAGGAACGCGACGCCGTCTCCTCGCGCGGCTGGGCCTTCGGCTACGCCTCGGGCGCCCTGGTCCTCGTCCTCAACCTGATCCTGTTCACGGCCCATGACTCCTTCGGCGTCTCGGAGGCGACCGCCGTACGGATCTGTCTGGCCTCGGCCGGTGTGTGGTGGGGCGCGTTCACCCTCGTACCGCTGAGCAGGCTGCGCGACCGGCGCAGGGACCCGTCCGAACGGGAAGCGGCGGCCGGCGGCTGGCGCCAGCTGCGCGCGACCTTGCGCCACATGCGCCGCCACCCGCTGACCCTGGCCTTCCTCCTTGCCTATCTGGTCTACAACGACGGCGTCCAGACCGTGATCTCCCAGGCTTCGGTCTACGGCTCGAAGGAGCTGGGCCTCGGGCAGTCCACCCTGATCGTCGCGGTGCTCCTGGTCCAGGTGCTCGCGGTCGCCGGGGCGCTCGGCATGGGCCGGCTCGCCCGCACGTACGGGGCCAAGCGGACGATTCTCGCCTCGCTCGTCGTGTGGACCTTCATCCTGGCCGCGGGCTACTTCCTGCCCGCCGGCGCACCCGTCTGGTTTTTCGTGCTCGCGGCGGGCATCGGCCTGGTGCTCGGGGGTACCCAGGCCCTGTCCAGGTCCCTGTTCTCGCATCTGGTGCCGCGGGGCAAGGAGGCCGAGTACTTCTCGGCGTACGAGATGAGCGACCGCGGAGTCAGCTGGCTCGGCCCGCTGATCTTCGGCCTGACGTACCAGGCGACGGGCAGCTACCGGGACGCGATCGTCTCGCTGGTGGTCTTCTTCGCGCTCGGATTCCTGCTCCTGGCACGGGTTCCGGTGCGCCGGGCCGTCGAGGCCGCGGGCAATCCGGTGCCCGAGCGGATCTAAAGGATCGGAAAAAAGCGCAGGAGCAGCACGAAAAGCGGGGGGCGGATTTAACACCGGGTGACAAAGGCCGGTAGTGTACGCCTTTGGCCTGCCAGGCGTACCGTTCCTTCACGCTAAAGAAACTCAAGCGTTGGGTGACATCTGCTGCCAGATGTGACAAACCGGGCGTGGGTGGGTACAACAAGGGGCGGCTAAGACGGCGACGCGTGACCCGGAACGGGAATCTTTACCGCCGACCGGACGTTGACCGGATGACGACGACAGCGACACCTGTCCTGTGGGCGACAAGCCCGGGAGGCACGATTCATGAGTGAGCGAGCTCTTCGCGGTACGCGACTCGTAGTGACCAGCTACGAGACCGACCGCGGCATCGACCTGGCTCCGCGCCAGGCGGTGGAGTACGCATGCGACAACGGACATCGATTTGAGATGCCGTTCTCGGTGGAGGCAGAGATCCCTGCGGAGTGGGAGTGCAAGGTCTGCGGGGCCCAAGCACTCCTGGTGGACGGCGACGGCCCTGAGGAGAAGAAGGCCAAGCCCGCGCGAACGCACTGGGACATGCTCATGGAGCGGCGTACGCGGGAGGAGCTGGAGGAGGTCCTGGCCGAGCGCCTGGCCGTCCTGCGCTCCGGGGCGATGAACATCGCCGTGCACCCGCGCGACAGCCGTAAGACGGCATAACCAAGCGGTACGCACAAGCGAAACCGGACCGGGGCGCGGACACTGATGTGTCCGCGCCCCGGTCCGGTTTCGCATGCCCGCGCACGCGCTCGCGCTCGGTCCCGAAGGACCGCGCCCGTGCCCGTGCGGGGATCAGGAAGTGATCGGCGGATACGGTCCGTCGTCGCGCCGCGGCCCGGGCTCGCCGGGCACGTCATCGCGAATGACCTCGCCCTGGACGACCTTGCCGTCGGGACGGTGGATACGGGCCTGCTGGAAGGCGCTCTCGAAGCTGCCGGCGCCCGCCTCGGCCAGCCGCTTCTCGAAGGACTTCTCGGCGCGCCTGGCGACCGCCTTGCGGACCGGCGGCAGCAGGCAGACGAGACCGATCGCGTCGGACAGCAGCCCGGGCATGATGAGCAGCAGTCCGGCGAGCATCGTCAGACCATTGCCGCGGCTCTGCTGCGTCTGGGGCGCGGTCACGGGTTCGCCGGCGGCCGCGGCCGTCTGGGCCTGCTGCAGGGTCTCGCTCAGGCTGCGGAAGGCACGGCGTCCTGCCCGCTTGATCACATAGGCGCCGAGCACGACGCCCGCGAGCAGCAGCAGGAAGACCACGAAGCCGCTGGTCGCCTGGGCGACCTGCAGGAGCAGCCAGATTTCGAGCACCAGCCAGGCGGCGATCCCGAGCGGCAGAAACCTCAGGCGCTTCGAGCGTCCGGCGGGGCGTGCTGTCGGAGGCGTCGTCATGCCTCCAGTGTGCCGTCTGCCGCGTCCGTACGGCGTAAGGGCGAGATCAACAACCGGCGGCGCGGGTCACCGGGACTTGCCGCGCCCCAGAACCTTGCCGGTCCGCTCGGTCACGCCCCAGGCGGTGACCCGCCACAGCGCCTCGACCAGGATGTCGCGGCTCATCTTGGAGTCGCCCAGCTCGCGCTCGACGAAGGTGATGGGCACCTCGACCACGTGGAAGCCGGACCTGACCGCACGCCGGGCGAGGTCGACCTGGAAGCAGTAGCCCTGCGAGGCGACGTCGTCCAGGCCGAGGCCTTCGAGGGTCTCCTTGCGGAACGCGCGGAAACCGCCGGTGACATCGCGGATCGGCACGTCCAGCATCAGGCGCGAGTACAGGGAGCCGCCGCGGGAGATGAACTCGCGGGACTTGGGCCAGTTGACCACCCGGCCGCCGGGCACCCAGCGCGAACCGAGCACCAGGTCGGCGCCCTTGAGCGCGGTCAGCAGGCGGGGCAGTTCCTCGGGCTTGTGGGAGCCGTCGGCGTCCATCTCCACGAGCACGCCGTAGCCGTTCTCGATGCCCCAGCGGAAGCCCGCCAGATACGCGGCGCCGAGGCCTTCCTTGCCCTTGCGGTGCAGCACGTGGATGTGGTCGTCCTCGGCGGCCAGCTCGTCGGCGAGCTTGCCGGTGCCGTCGGGGCTGTTGTCGTCGGCGACGAGGATGTGCGCATCGGGCACCGCGGCGCGCACGCGGGCCGCGATCGGCTTGATGTTCTCGGCCTCGTTGTACGTCGGAATGATCACCAACGCTGTGCCGAGCGGGCCGTACTCCCGCTGAGCGCCGTCCATCACTGCGTGCCCCTTAATTCCAAAAGCGGATGCTCCACCATAGTGCTGCCCGCGACCCGACCTGCAGGGACGGGGGCGAGGGTGTCGCCGAAGCGATGGGAACGGTGCGGGAACAGGACCCGGCGCCCTTCGGGCCGACCTGGGACCCGCTGGCTGCGGGTCGACCGAAAGCCGTTGTCTACTGAGCGTCCGGGCCCCACCCGGGTCGCACCAATCCGGCGGGGCGGCACCTGCGTTCGCCCCCGAGGCGCGGACGCTGGGCCTGGCTCCCAGTGGCGGTGTGCCGGTGCGACACTCCGCCCCCATGACCCAGCTGCGTTCGACGACTGCGTGGAGGTGTCCCAGCCGGACGTCCTGTGGTGGACCCGGCCGAAACTACCCGTCCCACGCGCCCGTCTGTCAACACACGTTTCACCTGCGGCGTTGCGCGGTAGGCCCAGCTCAACGCCGTGATCACGGGGCCGAGCGGCAGCCTCCCCGCCGCCGATCGGGGCCGCGCCACTCCGCACGGTCACTCGTTAGGCCGTACGTACACCGTGCGGCCGGCCACCACGGTCTCCAGGCAGACCGGCAGCGCGGCGCCCGGCGTCAGGTCGGGCAGTCCGGGTGTTCCGGAGCGCGGGTCGGTGGACCAGCGGGCGACGCGGTCGTCGGGGGCCTGCACGATCAGTTCCTCGGTCTGCCAGATCGCGTAGTCGGCCGGCGCGCCCGGCACCAGGGAGCCGGCGTCGTCCCGGCCGACGGCCCGCCAGCCGCCGCGGGTGTGCGCGGTGAAGGCGGCGCGCACCGACACCCGGTGCTCGGGCGTGCGGTGGAAGGCGGCGGCGCGAATCGTGCCCCAGGGGTCGAGCGGGGTGACCGGGCTGTCCGAGCCGAAGGCCAGCGGGACGCCGGAACGCAGCAGCGCCGCGAAGGGGTTGAGGGTCCGGGCCCGCTCGGCGCCCAGCCGCTCGGCGTACATCCCGTCCTCGCCGCCCCACAGGGCGTCGAACGCGGGCTGTACGGAGGCGGTCAGGCCGAGTTCGGCGAAGGCCGCGATGGTCTCGGGGGTGAGCATCTCGGCGTGCTCGACGCGGTGGCGTCCGGCGCGTACCCGGCCCAGGCCCAGCTTCTCGGCGGCGATGCGCGTACCGGCGACCACGGTGCTCACCGCGGCGTCGCCGATGGCGTGGAAGCCGGCCTGGATGCCCGCCTCGGTGCAGGCGATGACGTGGACCGCCACGGCGGCCTCGTCGAGGAAGGAGGTGCCCGTGTGGGCCGCGTCCGCGTACGCCTCGTGCAGACAGGCGGTGTGCGAGCCGAGCGCGCCGTCCACGAACAGGTCGCCCGCCGCGCCCAGGGCACCCAGATCGCGGATGCGGTCGGCGCCGGCGGCCGATTCCAGGGCCTCGGCCCAGTAGCCGACCACCCGCGGGCCGGGCTCCTCTGCGGCGAGCGCGAGCAGGCCCGTGAGGTCGTCCTCGGAGGAGATCTCGGGTCCGGCGCACTCGTGCACCGAGCCGATGCCGAGGGAGGCCGCGTGCCGCAGTGCGGCGCGCTGGGCCTCGGCCCGCTGCACGGGCGCGATCGCCTCGTGCGCGGCCCGCCGTACGGCGTGGTGGGCGTCCTTGGTCAGCGGGGCGTCGGCCGCGAAGCCGGGCAGCTCGCGCACGCCCGGCACGAGGTCGAGCAGGGCGGTGGTGGCGACGGCCGAGTGCACGTCGATCCGGGTCAGGTACAGCGGCCGTCCGCCGGTGGCCTCGTCCAGCTCGGTGCGGTGTGGGGCGCGGCGCTCGGGCCAGCGTGCGGCGTCCCAGCCGTGGCCGAGCAGGACCCGGTCGCCGGGACGGCTCGCCGCGTACTCCCGTACGCGGTCGAGGGCCTCGCGCAGGCTGCGGACGTCCGAGAGTTCGAGGCCCGTGAGGGCGAGACCGGTGGACGTGGTGTGCACATGGGCGTCGGTGAACGCCGGGGCGACCAGGGCCCCTTCGAGGTCCCGCACCTCGTCCACGCCTTCGGCGAAGGCGTCGGCCGCGCCCTCCGAGCCGACCCACGCGATCTGTCCGCGCTCGACGACCATGGCGGTCGCGAACGGGTCGGCGGGGCTGTGGACCTCACCGCCGCGCAGCAGGTAGGTGCGGTGGTCGGGGGCGCTGGGATTGGTCTCGCTCATGGGGAACAGTCTCGCGCCTCGGACCGGACGATACGGACGCGGGGGCCGAACAGTGTCAGATACGCGGCGGACGCGCCTCGTACGGCGTGGAGAGGCAGACCGTCGTACGGGTGGAGACGCCGGCGAGTGCGCGGACCCGGCCGAGCAGGTCCTCCAGTTCGAGGGGGGTGGAGACGCGCACCTTGAGGATGTAGTTCTCGTCGCCCGCGACGCTGTGGCAGGCCTCGATCTCGGGGACGCCGGCGAGGCGCTCGGCGATGTCGTCGGGGGCGCTCGGATCGAAGGGCTTGACCGAGATGAACGCGGTCAGGGGCAGGCCCACGGCCTCCGGGTCGACCACGGCCGCGTATCCGCGGATCACACCGCGCTGTTCGAGCCGGCGCACCCGCTGGTGCACGGCGGACGTGGACAGGCCGGTGGCCTTGCCCAGGTCGGTGTAGCTCATCCGCCCGTCCTTGACGAGCAGCTGCACGATCTGGCGGTCGAGGTCCTCCATGGCGCAAGAACCTACAGTGCCGTGATCGACGGGGATACCTGGGATCCGTACGGGCTTTCAGAGGCTTTCAGAGGTACGGACCGTCGAAGGTCCCGTCGCGCCGGGGGCGATCGGCCGTGGCGGCGGCGCCCGTACGAGGCGGACGCTGGTGGGTGTTCGCAGCGCGTCCCCCTGCCGGGGCGCGCACACCACGACTTCGGGCAGGTGCCACCACCGATGCGACGTACCAGCGTGATCGCCATCGGCAGTCTCTTCGTTCTCTGCGTGGGCTTCATCGCCTTCTGCGCGGAGCAGTACGCGTCGGTGATGGGCAGCCTCTGAGCCGGATCCGGGCCGTGGACGCCCGGGACGGGTGAAACCTCTCCACCCCTCTGTGACGAACGCCACACCGCTGCAACCGTGTCCTCGCCGGCGGCGTGGTTAGGGCCACGAGCAGGCGGGAAGTGCTTGCTGTGGTCGAGGCCGCAGCGCCTTGTCGGCCCATCCCAGGGGGAGTACCCATGCAGAATCCCAAGCGCCCCGTTCGCAGCGCCCGCGGTAAGCAGCAGGCACCGGTCGCCGCCGAACCGGAGGGCGTCGAACCGGAGCACCTCGACGGTTCCGACGAGCTGGACGAGTACGACACGTTCGAGATGTACCGGGTGATCTGCCCGGACTGTGCGCAGCCCATCGCGCTGCTCGCTGACGAGGACGTTCTGCCGCAGCACGCCAAGTGCCCCACTCCGTGGAACCCGTTCGGCCTGACCACCTGCGACGGCACGGGCCGGCCCGCCGCGGACGCCCGTCCCGCCGACGACGGCTTCGAGGTTCAGGAGCAGGACACCGCGCTGCTTCTGACGCTGCCGCAGGGGCTCGACTGGCGTACGCAGCCCTTCTCGCACGTGGGCGGTCCGGGCTCGCGCCCGATCAAGCCCTCGTCGCTGCGCAGCGCCGCCTGAGACGGCGCCGCGCGCTGACGGAGCGTCAATCCCAGTAGCTGCCCTGCACCATGGCCGCCAGGCTGGCGTGGTGCAGGATCAGTTTGTCCACGTCCTTGGGGTCATCCGGGACGGTCGTCTCGCCGAAGTGCACCTGCCGGTAGGCGACGCGGAGCATCACGACCGCGTGCCGCAGCGCCGCGTACAGGGTGTAGAAGTCCATGTTCCGCGGTGTGTGGCCGGTGAGTTCGCCGTAGCGCGCCTCGATGCGGTCGCGGCGCAGGAAGTCCGGGAGCCCGGCCTGTCCGAAACTGACCGTGAGGTCCTGGAAGAAGCGGTGCAGGTAGACCGTCCAGCCCAGGTCGACCTCGCGCGGAGCGAGTGAGGCCATCTCCCAGTCGAGTACGGCGGCGGGTTCGAAGCCGTCGTAGATGATGTTGCCGATCCGGGCATCGCCCCAGTTGAGGACCGCTTCGCCCTCCTCGGCGGGCCAGAGCTCCTCGAGACGCTCGAAGGCCGTCTCGATCAGCGGGGAGCGGGCGACGTCGCGTACGACCCACTCGTAGTACGTGCGTTGCGCCTCGACATGCTTGCGCAGCGGGCTGCCGTCGCCGGGCTCGGCCAGCAACTCGGCTTCTTCCGCGGGGAATTGATCGTGCAGCTTGGCGAGGAGCGTGATCGAGGCCTCTTCGAGGTGTGCGCGTTCGGCGTCGCTCGCTGAGTGCAGCCAGTTCCCCTCGTACGTGTAGGGCATGACGTCGGGCGGTACGCGGCCGTCCTTGCGTTCCATGACGAAGAACGGCGCCCCCAGCGGGCCGGGGTCGAGTTCGAGCCACTGCACGCGCGGGACCGGGAGTTCGGTGTGCTCGCCGACGAGGCTCATGACGCGGTGCTGCCGCTCCATGTCGTACACCGGGAAGATCGTGTACGCGGAGGGGTCGGCGGCCAGGCGCAACGCGCAGGCCGCGAGCGGGGGTTCGGGGTGCTCGATGTCGAAGAGCAGGGTCTCGCTGGACATGCCGTTGGACTCGGGGACCGAGACATTGGTCGCCTTCGCGCCGGGCAGCCGGGCGGCGAGCCAGGCGGTCAGGAGACGGCCGAGTTCCTCGGGGTCGCGGGTGGTGGTGCGGGGGCGGGGTGCCGTGGCCATGGTTCAACTCCTCTCGCGGGTACGGGGGTTCAGGGGGCGCCGGGCGCGGGTACTCACGGGGCGACCGAGTCGAAGCCGGTGAAGCCGGAGGGGTCGTGGCGGCCGAAGCTGCCGTGCTCGAAGATGCCGTAGCCGGTGCGCCCGTCGAGGGTGAAGCGGGCGGCGTGGTCGATCACGCCGTAGGCCGCGAGGGGGTGCGCCGAAGGATCCGAGAGGTCGTACGTGCGTCGGTCGGACCAGTCGTGGCCGCGCCAGGTGCCGTGCTGCCAGTCGTCGGCGGGCGGATAGCCGGCGCCCAGGGCGAGCGGGATCGAGGTGAGGCATTCGACGGTGAGCTCGACGGGCTTGCGGGAGGCGTCGGCGAGGTGGACGACGGCGCGCTCGGGGTGGCGGGTGCCCGAGCGGTAGGTGATGTCGGCCTGGGGCCAGCCGAGTTGGACGTCGCGCACGCCCTCGCGGACCATCACAGCCTCGTTCAGGGTGCGGTAACCGTCGGCGTCCTCCTGGGCGATCACCATCACGAAGCGGTCGTCGAAGCGGACCGGTATCCAGAGCCAGTGGAAGCCCTCGGTGCGCGCCTCGGCGGCGATCCGGCCGCCCTCCTCGCCGGGGATCGGCCGTACGCCCCAGCTGCGGTCGCGGGTGCCCGTCCAGGCGTCCGCGCGGACGGCGATCTCCTCTCCCGCGGCCCGGATGGTCCCTTCGGGACGTCCCGCCTGGACGAAGCGGCGCCCCTCCAGGGTGAGCCTGTCGCCCTTGCGCTGGGTGTGGTGCGGCTCCCAGAGGGCCGGGAAGTCCGCGGTCCATGTCAGGTCGTACGAGAGGGAGTCGGGTCCGTCGGCGGCACACTGCAGCCGGATGCGCTTGAGGGGCTCCTCGACCGTGATCTTCAGCGGGCCGACCTCCAGCTGCATCCGGTCGTCCCCGAGTGCGTCGGACGCGCGTACGGCGTGCAAAGTGTCGCCGATACGCAAGGTGGCGTATGCGTCGATCACCCCCATGTTGGGGTAGACCCCCAGACCGAGGATGAGCAGGAACCGGCCCTCGTGGTCGAAGAGATGGAAGATGCAGCGGTCGTACGCGTTGCGGTCGCCGGTGGCGACATGCTTCATCGAGAGCGGGACCTGGTGGACGGGGTACTCGTCGAGCGGCACCGGTCGGTCGTCGGCCACGGCAATCCTCCCTGAACACACGGTGGTTGCAGGGCGCGCCCCCTGCGGCGGAGATGACGGTACGTCAGATACGCAGCGGGGGGCCATACTCGTGTCAACGCTCGTCAGGCCTCGGCGCAGGACGCTTCAGGAGTCATCGGCCGCGCGGCCGGAATCACCCTCCGAACCGATCCGCGAATTCCGGCGAGGGTGTCCTGCGCGCTTTTGCCGCGTTGGCCCGGCATGACCCCCTTGCACGAAGCACTCGGCAGGCGCCGCCGCACGCTCTACGTCCCCACGGCCGGAGAATCGGTTCAGCAGACCGCTGACCGTGGTGCGGTCCGCGCGTCCGACCCGCCCATCTACCGGGAACTGCTGCGGAACTGGGCGGGCAGGGGGAAGACGCTGCCGGGGCACAGGGACCCCGAGTGGGCACGGCTCACGGCGCCGATCGTGCGGCCGGGGGAATTCGGCTCGGGCGAGCCGTTCGGCAGCACGGAGCGGTTCGGCGCCACGGAGCGGTTCGGCGCCACGGAGCCGTTCGGGTCGGGCGAACCCTTCGGGACGCCGGCGGGCGCGGGTGCGCGCCCGCCGCGCCAATTCACCCCCGGGCCCGGCCAGTTCGGCGAGACCCGGGAGCGGATGCAGTTCGGTGAGGCTCAGGACCGCAGGCAGTACGCCGACGCTCAGGACCGGATGCACTTCGGCGAGCCTCAGGACCGGATGCAGCGTGCAGAGCCTCAGGACCGCAGGCAGCGTGCAGAGCCTCAGGACCGGATGCAGCATGCAGAGGCTCAGGACCGCAGGCAGTACGGCGAGCCTCAGGAGCGGATGCAGCTCGCCGAGGCCCAGGACCGTATGGCGTTCAGCGAGACTCAGGACCCGCGAGGTGACGGGCGATGACCATCCGCTGGATCTGGTTGGTGCCCTCGACGATCTGAAGGACCTTGGCCTCGCGCATCAGGCGCTCGACGGGGAAGTCCTGCGTGTAGCCGTAGCCGCCGAGCACCTGGACCGCGTCCGTGGTGACCTTCATGGCGGTGTCGGTGCAGAACAGCTTGGCCATCGCCGCCTGCCGCGAGAACGGCCGTCCGGCGTCGCGCAGCCGGGCCGCCGCCAGGTACAGGGCGCGGCCGGCCTCGATCTGGGTGGCCATGTCGGCGAGCATGAAGCGCAGGCCCTGGAAGTCGGCGATCGGGCGGCCGAACTGCTGCCTCTGCGTGGCATAGCCGAGCGCCTCGTCGAGCGCCGCCTGGGCGACACCGATCGCGCAGGCGGCGATGCCGAGCCGGCCGCCGTCGAGCGCGGACAGGGCGATCGCGAAGCCCTGGCCCTCGTCGCCGATGCGGCGGGCGTCGCTGACACGGACGCCGTCGAAGTGCAGCTGCGCGGTGGGCGAGCCCTTCATGCCCATCTTCTTCTCGGGCACTGCGGCCGTCAGACCCTCGGCATCGCCGGGCACGAGGAAGGCGGTGATCCCGCGGGATCCCTCTCCCCCGGTGCGGGCGAGCACCGTGTAGAAGTCGGCGATCCCGCCGTGGGTGATCCAGGCCTTGGTGCCGTCGAGGATCCAGTCCTCGCCGTCCCGTACGGCCTTGGTGCGCAGCGAGGCGGCGTCCGAGCCGGAGGACGGCTCCGAGAGGCAGTACGCGCCGAGCAGTCCGCCGCCGAGCATGGCGGGAAGGTGCTCGGTGCGCTGCTCCTTGGTGCCGTAATTGGCCAGCGCGTGGCAGGCGAGCGAGTGCACGCTGACGCCGAGGCCGACCGTCAGACGGGCCGCGGCGAGCTCTTCAAGCACCTGGAGGTAGACCTCGTACGGCTGCTCACCGCCGCCGAACTCCTCCTCGTACGGCAGACCGAGCAGTCCCGACTGGGAGAGCAGCGAGAAGACCTCGCGCGGGAAATGCCCGGCTTCCTCCTGTTCGGCGGCGCCGGGCGCGATCTCACCCTTGATCAGCTCGCGGACGAGCATGAGCAGATCCGCGGCCTCCTCGGTGGGCAGCTGTCGGTCCACCGGCTGTGGGGCTCGGACGGTCATGGCGAGACTCCTCCCTGTCGGGCGCTGCGGCGGACGCGCGCGCAGGGTGTGGCGGCGCCGCCGAGGTCTGACGTGCTCAGTCGTAGCCCTTGGATCCGGGTCTCGAAACCGGGGCGAGTGACTGGCGCGCGATGAGTATGCCCGATACAAGGCTGCACGTCACCCGGTTCACGACCGTTAACTCATCTCAATTTGAGCACGTCTGCACAACCCTCGGAAGGGTGCACCTGGCAGGGGAACGGCGGGAGGTTTTCAGAGCAGCCCGGTCTGCGAGACGAACATGGCCAGGACCACGACGAGGGTCCAGCCCGCGAGATGCTCGAGGATCTTCGGCCCGTTGTCCTTGGGGCCGCCGGTCCGGCTGCGGACGTACTCGGCGATCTCGGCGGTGGTGGCGGCGGCACGGGCGCTGACGCGGGCGCTGGAGTTCATGGCTGTCTCGCTCACGGTGGTACTGCGGTGGAGGTTCCCCCTGGGACTACGTCAAAGGTGACATCGCGGGGCGTTCAGGGGTAGAGACGGAGGTCACGTGTGGGGCACTCCACTCGGCCCCTGCCCCTCGGCCGTCCCGGCTCCCCCTGCTCCGCGCCCTTCGAAGTACGCGGCGCTGCGCGCGTCCGCCGGGTAGTAGGACTCGATGGCGAGCTCGTCCAAGGTGATGTCCGTCGGGGTGCCGAAGGTGGTGATGGTCGAGAACAGCCGCAGCTCCTGCCCGTCCAGGCGCAGGATCATCGGGATCACGACACCGGAGGCGGCTCTCGGTCCTTGTGTCCGGTCCTGACCCTCGGGCTCTTGCGCGCCGACCCCTTCCGCGCCGGGCGCCAGCAACTCCTCGTACAGCGCCGTGAGTTCCGCGTCGGGAGCGAGGGCGAGCTGCCGTCCGACGCGGGTGCGGAAGACCGTCCGCACATCGGCCAGGTTGACGACCAGCGGGGCGAATCCGCGGGGGTCGAGGCCGAGGCGCACCAGGTTCATCGGCGGGCGCAGCAGGTCGGGGTGCACGTCCGCGAGGAACGGCTCGACCGCGCGGTTGAACAGCACGATGTTCCAGCGGCGGTCGAAGGCCACGGCCGGATACGGCTCGTGGGCGCGCAGCACCCGCCGGACCGCGTCCCGTGCGGCCGCAAGGGCCTCGTCGTCGAGCGGCCGCTCCGTGTAGCGGGGTGCGAAGCCGCCGGCGAGCAGCAGGCCGTTGCGCTCGCGCAAGGGAACGTCGAGGTGCCGGGCGAGGCGGAGGATCATGTCGGCGCTCGGCCGGGACTTGCCCGTCTCGACCAGGCTGACATGGCGGGCGGAGACATCGGCCGCGAGGGCGAGATCCAGCTGGCTGAGCCCGCGGCGATGGCGCCACTGCCTCAGCAGTTCCCCCGCCGTACGCATGGTCGTCAGCTCCCCCGCCGTACTCATGGTCGTCGAGCCTACTCAGGCCGGCGCCGGGCGCCATGAAATCCCATGTCATCGACAGCCGGTACGGCGGCGGAAAGACTCGGTCCATGACCACAACCACGGATCACAAGGAACTCGTCCAGCGCGCGCTGGCCGATCTGCTCGGGCCGGGTGGTGTCGACGCCGTCGCTCCCCTGCTGAGCGAGGACTTCCTCCACCACCGGCCCGACGCGACCACCTCGACGAAGAAGGAGTGGCTCGCCTCCGTCGAGGCGGCACTCGTCCCGCTCGCCGGCATGCGGGTCGAGGTGCTCCACCTGCTGGCCGACGGCGGTCACGTCGTGGTGCACTCCCGCCGCACGCACCCCTCGGGCGTGGAGATCACGGTGGTGGATCTCCTGCGGATCGAGGACGGCCTGATCACCGAGGTGTGGGAGATCATCGAGCCCGCCGCCGAGGCGGCCGCCCACCTGGAGTGGTGGCAGCCCGCCGGACGCTGACGCCCGGCTCAGCGCACCCCGACCGCGGCGAGCGCGCTCAGCTGCTCCGCCGTCGGGCGGGCCGGGAAGTACAGGTAGCAGACGCCGCCCGTGCCCGAGACGACCTTGCCGGTGGAGTTGTAGCGCTTGGTGCGCAGCCAGATGTTCTCCCACTCGCGCCGCTGGTAGACCCGGCGCACGGCCTCGTTGCTCGGGGACGCCGGATCGTTGGCGATCACGTCGCCGTCCGCGGTGAAGCCGATCACGGTCATCAGATGGCCGGCCGTACCGTAGCCCGCGCCCGTGAGCTCCTCCTTGAGGAAGGACTGGGACGTTATGGCCGGGATACCGGCCGCGATCAGGCGCTCCAGGTCCGTCAGGGAGCCGAGCCGGGTGACGACGCCCTGCAAGTCCTTGTACGTGGCCGCATAGGCGGCGTTGAAGGGCCAGTTGCCGCAGCCGTTGTACTGGTAGTCGAAGGTATGGCGGGCCGCGTGGCAGACCTGCGGATCGGCGAACTCGGGGTTGACCCAGGCCAGGTCCTCGGGGGTCGGACCGCGGCCCCAGTACTCGATGATCATCGTCGAGGAGGTGGGGCTGCACCAGGCCTCGCCGCCGTTGTCGTACTCGGGGTACTGGCCGATGTGGGTGTTCTGCGAGTAGCGCGGCACGGGCAGCTCGCGCGCGAGGCCGGGCTTCGACGCGGGCACCTCGAAGCGGTCGGGGACGTCGGAGCCCATCGCGCCGGCCCGCCAGACGGTCGGCGTGCGGCGGCTGCCCGGCTTGCGCAGCAGGGTCAGGCGCAGCTGGTACGAGGTGAGGCGCAGACCGGTCGCGGGATCGTCGACGGAGAAGGTGTCGGTCCAGATCGAGCTCTTGCCGTCGCTCTGGTCGTCGACGGAGGTGCGCCGGATGTCGGCGTCGCCTGCGGCCCAGCGGCCCATCACGTACCAGGGGGTGCGCGTGCCGTCGGAGTACGTTCCCCGGAGTTCGATCTCCAGCCAGGTACCGGCGGGGGTGTCGGCGTTCCAGGAGGCGATGACCTCGGTGGCCGGCACCGACAGGGTGTGCACGGGGCTGGTCCAGGTCGCGTACTCCCAGTTGGCGACCGTCCCGGTGTGCGGGTCGGTGTAGGCGCGCAGTCCGGCGGGCGTCGCGATCGCGAGGCCCGGGCGGGTGCCGGGCACGGCGCGGGTGCCCTGCGCGGTGCCGCTGCGCCAGTGCCCGTACGTCCTCCAGAAGTGGTTGTCCACGAGGCGATCCTGCACGGGGCGCTCCGCGTCGGGTGCGGCGGGTGGGGCGGCCGAAGCCGGTGAGACGGCGCCCGCGGCGGCGACGGCCACGGCTGCGGCGAGGACGGTTCTGCGGGAGGTCCGGTGCGGGGAGGAGGTCATGGGGGCTCCTGGTCCAGAACGGCACGAACGGCGGTGCCACTATGGCCGCTCGCCGACCGCTTCTGCCAGGGTTTCGGCCCGCGGCGCGCCCACCAATATTGGCCTGGACCACTGGCGTGACCTGCGACAGCTTCGGCGCGCCGGCGTGATCACCGTACGCTTGGGCCCGATGAACGACTCCCCTCGCCCCTCAGGCCCGCTCGCCTCGCTCACGCCTCTCGCGGCCGAGCTGCGGGCGCTCGCGCCCTCGTGCGGACCGGTCCGGCTGATCGGGATCGACGGGCACGCGGGCTCCGGGAAGTCGACCTTCACGCGCCGTCTGGCCGCCGAGCTCGGCGGCGCTCCGGTCATCGGCCTGGACGACATCCGCAGCCACGCGGAGCTCTTCGACTGGACCGGCCGCTTCCGGCGCGAGGTCCTCGAACCGCTCGCCGCGGGCCGCGGCGCCCGTCCCGCCGTGTACGACTGGAACGCACGCCGCTTCCACCCCGGTCCGGTCGTCGAGCCGGCCCCCGTCGTCCTGATCGAGGGCGTGGGCGCGGGGCGGCGGGACCTGCGGCCGTGGCTGGCGCACCTGTTGTGGATGGAGTTGCCCCCGGGGCAGTCCTGGCGGCGCGGGCGCGAGCGCGACGGTCTGGTGCAGCAGGACTTCTGGGAGCAGTGGGAGCCGGCCGAGGAACGGCACTTCGCCGAGGACCCGTCCCGGCCGTTCGCGGACGCCCTGGTGCGGCAGATCCCCGAGGGGTACGAGGTGCTGCCGGGGCCCGAGTTGGGCGCAGCCTGACCCTGTTCCGTCACGGAACGTGACGGCGTGGCGGCGATGCGCTCCACGACCCGAAATCGGGCACTGAGAGTGCCCCAACTCGGCTTGACCGAGGGGTCGTACAGGACTTACGTTCTCAATGTGCGACCGCGAGCCGGTCGCCCGCAGACGCGAAGCCCCCGATTGTTCCCCCGTGATCGGGGGCTTCGTTCTGCCCTTTGTCCCTTTCGCGTGTGCACCGCGCCTTCAACTAATCACCCAGGGTGACCAGTTCGCGCCCCGCCCGTGCTCCCCCGTACCTGCCTCTGTGCCTCCGCCTTTGCGCCCTCCGACTCGCGCGGCACCCTACGGCCGACGGCCAAGGCGCAGGTACGATGCCTCTCGGTGCGATCGCCGGGCCTTTCCCGATGATCGCCACCACGTCAACTCCCGGTATCAGAACGGCGGTTCGGCGAAGGCCGCCGACGGGCAGACGCCCGGCGGCGCACCAACGGGGGCAGTTTTGTGGGGGACGTGATGGACTTCGGCACGCAGGGCGCATCGGCTCCGGCCGACCTCGCCTGGCTGCGAGGCGTCGACGCCTACACCATGGGCGCGTATCCGCAGGCCGAGGAGGAGTTCAGAACGGCGGTGCGGATCGACCCCGGGATGGCCGACGGCTGGCTGGGGCTGCATGCGCTGCGGGTGGACACCACGACCGCGTTATTGCGGATGTACCGCCACCGCGACCGCTTCGGCGAACAGCGCGCGCGTCACCGCCGCACCCTCAACTCCTGGTACTGGCTGGGCTGGTGGGTGCAGCCGGTGCTCGAAAGCCCCCGCGATCTGCTGCTCGCCCACGCCTCGCACTGGCTCGACGGACGCCATGTGCCCGATCTCGACCGCGCGCTCGCGGGGCTGCCGCCGGTGGACGCCGACGCCCAGGTCCGTTTTCTGCACGCGTGCCGCTCGTATCTGGTGAAGGACTGGGAGCAGCTGGTCCGCCACACCGATCCGCTGATCGACGACCATGCGCTGGGCATCGAGGCCGGTCTGTTCGGCGGGATGGCCCGGGTGCGGCTGGAGATGTACGGGCAGGCCGAGCCGCTGCTCGCGGCGGCCCTGATGCGCTGCCGCAGCGAGCAGCCGCAGCGCAAGGAACTGCGGTACTGGCTGGCGCGGGCCCATGAGGGCACCGGGCGCAGCGCGGCGGCGCTCCCCCTGTACCGGGCGGTGCACCGGGTCGACCCGGCGTTCATGGACACCTCCGCCCGCCTCGCGGCGATAGCCGACTACGACGGGATCGACGGCGCCGACGACAGCGGCGAGTTCGGCTCCGTCACGCTGGCCGGGGTGGACGCGAGCGACTATGCGGACGGCTACGACACCGCGTACGGCACCGAGGGCGGGGATCTGAAGGTCGGTACGGACACCGATCCCCCCGGGGGCGGTCAGCCGCCGGAGGCCGATGCCGTACGGGAGAAGGCGCTCATTCCCGCGCAGTCGGGCCCCCCGACCCTGCCGACGGGCCCCGCCGATCCGGCGCTGCTCCAGGAGGCGCTGGCCGAGCTGGAGCGGATGGTCGGCCTGGAACCCGTGAAGCGCCAGGTCAAGGCGCTCTCCGCGCAGCTGCGGATGGCCCGGATTCGGGCCGACAAGGGGCTGCCCGTCCAGCCGCCGAAGCGGCACTTCGTGTTCTCGGGTCCTTCGGGCACGGGCAAGACCACGGTCGCCCGCATTCTCGGGCGGGTCTTCTACGCGCTCGGGCTGCTCGGCGGCGACCATCTGGTGGAGGCCCAACGGGCCGATCTGGTCGGGGAGTTCCTCGGACAGACCGCGGTCAAGGCCAACGAGCTGATCGACTCCGCGCTCGGCGGTGTGCTCTTCGTCGACGAGGCGTACGCGCTGTCCAACTCGGGCTACAGCAAGGGCGATGCGTACGGGGACGAAGCGCTGCAGGTGCTGCTCAAGCGGGCCGAGGACAACCGGGACCATCTGGTGGTGATCCTCGCCGGCTACCCCGAGGGCATGGACCGGCTGCTCGCGGCCAACCCCGGGCTCTCGTCGCGTTTCACGACGCGCGTGGACTTTCCCTCGTACCGGCCGCTGGAGCTCACCGCGATCGGTGAGGTGCTCGCGGCGGAGAACGGGGACAAGTGGGATGCCGAGTCGCGGGACGAGCTGCGCTCGATCAGCGGGCATGTGGTCGATCAGGGGTGGATCGACGAGCTGGGGAACGGGCGCTTTCTTCGCACGCTGTACGAGAAGAGCTGTGCGTACCGGGATCTGCGGCTCTCGGGGTATCCGGGCGAGCCGGGGGTGGAGGATCTGGCGACGTTGCGGCTGCCGGATCTTATGCAGGCGTATGGCGAGGTGTTGTCGGGGCGGGGGCCGGGGGATCCGCCGGGGGTATGAGCCCCGGCGGACCACGTACGGTCAGCCGGCCATGGCGTTCTCCTCGTCGGCCACCGGAAGCCGGACCACGGGCGCCGGACGAGGCACCGCTCGGTGCGCCGGGTCGCGGACCTCGCCCACCAGGAGTTCGAGGACGTCCTCCAGGGCGACCAGGCCGAGGACACGGCCCGAGGGGTCGGCGACCTTGGCGAGGTGGGCCGCGGCGCGCTGCATCACCGTGAGGGCGTCGTCCAGGGGGAGTTCCGCTCGCAGGGTCGCCATCGGGCGCCAGATCTCCTGGGGCACCGCACGTTCCGTGTCCTCCAGGTCGAGGACGTCCTTGACGTGGAGGTAGCCCATGAAAGCGCCGCCGTCCGCGCAGACCGGGAAGCGCGAGTAGCCCGTACGGACGGTCAGTTCCTCGATCCGGCGCGGGGTGACCCCGGTCGCGACCGTGACCAGCTGCGACGGGTCGAGCAGGACGTCCGTGACCGGGCGGGTGCCCAACTCCAGGGCGTCGCCGAGGATTTCCTGCTCCTCGGGGTCCAGGAGGCCCGCCTGTCCCGCGTCCTCGACGAGGCGGCCCAGCTGGGCGCTGGTGAAGACGGCCTCGACCTCGTCCTTGGGCTCGACTCCGAAGAGCTTCAGGACCGCACGGGCGCACGCGCCGAACGCGGCCGTGACCGGCCGGCACAGGCGGGCGAAGGCGACGAGGGCGGGGCTCAGCCACAGCGCGGTCTTCTCGGGTGCGGCCATCGCCAGGTTCTTCGGCAGCATCTCGCCGATCACCAGGTGCAGGAAGACGACCGCAGCCAGCGCGATGACATAGCCGAGCGGGTGGATCAGACCGTCCGGGACGTGCAGCCAGTGGAAGACGGGCTCCAGGAGGTGCGCCACCGTCGGCTCGGCGACCGCGCCGAGCGTCAGCGAGCAGATGGTGATGCCGAACTGTGCGGCCGCCATCATCTGCGGCAGATGCTCCAGGCCGTACAGGACACGGCGGGCGCGCGCCGAATCCTTCGCGTACGGCTCGATCTGGCTGCGGCGTACGGAGACGAGCGCGAACTCGGCGCCGACGAAGAAGCCGTTGCCGAGGACCAGGAGGAGGGCGAAGAGGAGTTGCAGCGCGCTCATCGGGCCGCCTCCAGGGGGCGGGATGCGGTCCGTACGAGGCGGACGCGTTCGGCCCGGTTGTGGCCGACCTGGCGTACCGAGAGCCGCCAGCCCGGGAGTTCGGCCCGGTCGCCGGGTGCGGGAATCCGGCCGAGCAGGTCGGCGACGAGGCCGGCGACCGTCTCGTAGGGACCCTCGGGGACCTGGAGTCCTATGCGCTGCAGGATGTCGACGCGGCAGCTGCCGTCGGCGTCCCAGGCGGGCCTGCCGTCCTCGGCGGGAACGGCGGCGAGTTCGGGCGAGACCGCCTTGTCGTGCTCGTCGCGTACCTCGCCGACGAGTTCCTCGACGATGTCCTCCAGGGTCACGACGCCGGCGGTGCCGCCGTACTCGTCGACCACCACGGCGATCGGCTGCTCGCGCCGCAGCTGCTGCAGCAACTGCTGTACGGGCAGGGTCTCGGGGACGAGCAGGGGCGGGCGGGCGATCCGGCCCACCGGGGTGCGGCCGCGTTCCTGGGCCCGTACGGCGAGGGCGTCCTTGAGGTGCGCCATGCCGATGATCTCGTCGATCTTGTCGCGGTAGACGGGGAAGCGCGAAAGCCCGGTCGCACGCGTCAGGTTGACGACGTCGGCGGCGGTCGCGGAGGACTGCAGCGCATTGACCTTCACGCGCGGGGTCATCACATGCTGCGCGGTCAGCTCGCCGAGCGACAGGGTGCGCACGAACAGGTCGGCGGTGTCGGCTTCGAGCGCTCCGGCCTGTGCGGAGTGCTGGGCGAGGGACATCAGCTCGTCGGGGGTGCGGGCCGAGGCCAGCTCGTCGGCGGGTTCGACGCCGAAGGCCCGTACGAGACGGTTGGCGGCGGCGTTGAGTGTGGCGATCACCGGGCGGAACAGACGGGCGAAGGCGCCCTGGGGTCCGGCCACGAAGCGGGCCACCTGGAGCGGGCGGGACACGGCCCAGTTCTTGGGCACGAGCTCCCCGATCACCATCTGCACGGCGGAGGCGAGCAGCATGCCGACGACGACGGAGACTCCGGAGACGGCGCCGCGCGGTATCCCGATCGCGGTGAAGGGGCCGGACAGCAGATGCGCGAGCGCGGGCTCGGCCAGCATGCCGACCACGAGGGAGGTGATGGTGATGCCCAGTTGGGTGCCGGAGAGCTGGAAGGACAGCTCACGCAGGGCGGCGACGACCCGGCGGGCCTTGCGGTCGCCGGCTGCGGCGGCGCGCTCGGCGTCCGGGCGTTCCACGGTGACCAGGCCGAACTCGGCGGCCACGAAGAATCCGTTGGCGAGGATGAGGAGGAAGGCTGCGGCGAGCAGAAGCAGAGAGATGATCATGCCGCCCCGCTATGTCGGGAAGGGGCGGCGCAGGTACTACCGGACGATCCGTCCATCGGCGGAGAGGGTCACTCCTTGGTTCGCAGGGGTCCCGGGGTTCGGCCTCGGTCGGGTCCGGCCTTGGTGGGACGGGCGCGCACTACGCCTCTGCCAACAGATTAATCACGACGACGGGCACTGCGGCAGTGCTCCCCCGCCGGTTGTCGCCCGGCGGGGGGGCGCGTTCGAGCGTCAGGCCGACTCGGGGCCCGTGCCGTGCGCCTCGGCCAGCGCACGCAGCGCACCCGCGTCACGGATCGCCTGCTGCTTGCCGATGCCGGGCTGGATGCCCAGGGCCGGAAGGCTGGTGCCGTCGCTCAGGTTGAGGAACACCCAGGGGTCGCCGGCGCGCAGGTTCACCTGGAGGATCTCCGCCCAGGCGAGGCGGCGCCGACGCGTCAGGTTGACCACCGTGACGCCGGTTTCGTCGGCGACGACCTTGGGCCGCGAGAGCAGCACCAGGACGGCGAAGAGCACCGCGCCCGTGAAGATGAAGGAGATGCGCTCACCGGGGCCCAACTTCTCCAGCATCAGCGCGATCGCCGTGATCACGGCGAACATCGCGACACCGATGGTCAGCAGGACCGCACGGGTGCGGGTGGGCCGGAACGTGACCGGCAGCGAAGGCAGTTGCTGAGTCATCGGTCAGAGACGGCAGGCGTGAATGGCGGTCGTGAGGATGGCGCGGGCGCCGAGCGCGTACAGATCGTCCATGATCCGCTGGGCTTCCTTGGCCAGGACCATGGCGCGGACGGCGACCCAGCCCTCGCTGTGCAGCGGCGAGATGGTCGGGCCTTCGAGGCCGGGCGTCAGGGCCACGGCGGCGTCGAGGTGCTCCGCGCGGCAGTCGTAATCCATCATCACGTACGTACGGGCGACCAGGACGCCCTGCAGGCGGCGCAGGAACTGCTGCACCTTCGCGTCCTCGGTGTCCGCGCCCGTGCGGCGGATGACCACGGCCTCGGACCTCATGATCGGGTCGCCGAAGACCTCCAGGCCCGCGTTGCGCAGCGAGGTGCCGGTCTCGACCACGTCGGCGATGGCGTCGGCGACGCCCAGCTCGATGGCCGTCTCGACGGCGCCGTCCAGGTGGACGACCGAGGCGTCGACGCCCTGCTCGGCGAGGTACTTGGCCACGATGCCCTCGTACGAGGTGGCGATCGTCCTGCCCGCGAGGTCCGCGAGGTTCTTGACGGCGCCCGGCTTGGCGGCGAAGCGGAAGGTGGAGCGGGCGAAGCCGAGGGGCAGGATCGACTCGGCATGGGCGCCGGAGTCGATCAGGAGGTCCTCGCCGGTGATGCCGATGTCGAGCTTGCCCGCGGACACGTAGATCGCGATGTCCTTGGGGCGCAGGTAGAAGAACTCCACCTCGTTGTCGGGGTCGACGAGGACGAGCTCCTTGGACTCCTTGCGCTGCTGGTAGCCGGCCTCATGGAGCATCGCCGACGCAGGTCCGGACAGTGAACCCTTGTTGGGGACGGCGATGCGCAGCATGAGGTCGGCTTCCTTAGCTCTAGGGACAGCTGTTGATACGGGAGGTGGGGGTGTGGCGCTCAGAGATGGGCGTACACGTCGTCGAGGGTGACGCCGGTCGCGACCATCATCACCTGGACGTGGTAGAGCAGCTGCGAGATCTCCTCGGCGGCTGCTTCCTTGCCCTCGTACTCGGCGGCCATCCAGACCTCGGCGGCCTCTTCGACGACCTTCTTGCCGATGGCATGCACACCCTTGTCCACCAGTTCGGCGGTACGGGAGGTGGCGGGGTCGCCGTTGGCGGCCTTGTGCTGGAGCTCGACGAAGAGCTCCTCGAACGTCTTCTTGGACATGATGGCTCTTACTCTACGCGGCCTCGCGCCCCGTCCTAACGCCAGGGTTCCGAGACGGTACGCAGCGTGGTCGCCGTGGCCACGGCCGCGGTGACGGCCTCGTGGCCCTTGTCCTCGGTGGAGCCTTCGATTCCGGCGCGGTCGAGCGCCTGCTCCTCGGTGTCGCAGGTCAGCACGCCGAAACCGATCGGGACACCGGTGTCGACGGAGACCTGGGTGAGCCCGTTGGTGACGCCCTGGCAGACGTACTCGAAGTGCGGGGTGCCGCCGCGGATGACGACGCCGAGCGCCACGATCGCGTCGTAGCCGCGGCCCGCGAGGACTTTGGCGACGACGGGCAGCTCGAAGCTGCCGGGGACGCGCAGCAGGGTCGGCTCGTCGATGCCGAGCTCGTGCAGGGCGCGCAGAGCGCCGTCGACGAGGCCGTCCATGACCTTCTCGTGCCACTGTGCCGCGATCACCGCGACCCGCAGGTCGCCGCAGTTCTTCACGCTGAGTTCGGGTGCGCCCTTGCCGCTCACGTGCTCTTCTCCTCGTATCGACGGGTCGGTGTGGGTGGATCGGTGGGTGTTGCTCGGGGGTCCTACTGCGCGTCGAGCCAGGGCAGGTCGTGCCCCATGCGGTCGCGCTTGGTCCGCAGATAGCGCAGGTTGTGCTCGCCGGCCGGCAGCGCCACGACCTCGCGGCCGCTGATCTCGATGCCGTGGCGGGTGAGCGCGTCGGACTTCTCCGGGTTGTTGGTCATCAGGCGGACGCTGCGGACGCCGAGGTCGGCGAGGATCTGCGCGCCGGCGCCGTAGTCCCGGGCATCGGCGGGCAGGCCGAGTTCCAGGTTGGCGTCGAGGGTGTCGCGGCCGCGCTCCTGGAGCTCGTACGCGCGCAGCTTGGACAGCAGCCCGATGCCGCGGCCCTCGTGGCCGCGCAGGTAGACGATGACGCCCCTGCCGGCGGCCTGGATCCGGTCCATGGCGGCCTCCAGCTGGGGGCCGCAGTCGCAGCGCAGGGAGTGGAAGACGTCGCCGGTGAGGCATTCGGAGTGGATACGGACCAGGACGTCCTGGCCGTCGCCGATCTCGCCGTGCACCAGGGCGACATGCTCGACGCCGTCGACGGTGGAGCGGTAGCCGTACGCGGTGAACTCGCCGTGCTGCGTGGGCAGCTGGACCTCGGCCTCGCGGCGCACGGTCGGCTCGGAGCTCCTGCGGTACGCGACCAGGTCCTCGATGGAGATGATCGTCAGGCCGTGCTTGCGCGCGAACGGGACCAGCTCGGGCAGGCGCAGCATCGTGCCGTCCTCGCCGGCGATCTCGACGATGGCACCGGCCGGGCGCAGGCCCGCGAGCCGGGCCAGGTCGACCGCGGCCTCGGTGTGGCCGTTGCGCACGAGGACACCGCCCTCGCGGGCGCGCAGCGGAAAGATGTGGCCGGGGCGGACGAAATCTTCAGGCCCGGTGGTGCCGCTCGCCAGGAGCCGCAGCGTGGTGGCGCGGTCCCAGGCGGAGATGCCGGTGGTGACGCCGTGCGCGCCGGAGGCATCGACGGAGACGGTGAAGGCGGTCTTCATCGACTCGGTGTTGTCGGCGACCATCTGCGGCAGCTGCAGCCGGTCCAGCTCGTCGCCCTCCATGGGGGCGCAGATCAGGCCGCGGCACTCACTCATCATGAACGCGATGATCTCGGGCGTGGCCTTCTCGGCGGCGATGACGAGGTCGCCCTCGTTCTCGCGGTCCTCGTCGTCCACGACCACGACCGGGCGGCCGGCCGCGATGTCGGCGATGGCCTGCTCGACCGGGTCGAGGGTGAGGTCTTCGTCCACGGGCCAGACAGTTGCGGTGCTCATGCCGGGGCTCCTTCCAGGGCCGGGGCGGTGGCGCGCGAGCGCAGCCACCAGTCGCGCATGCCCCACAGGACGAGCGCGCCGTAGATGACGTAGACGAATCCGGAGAAGGCGTAGCCGTTGGCGAAGTTCAGCGGGACGCCCACGAGGTCGACGAGCAGCCAGGCGAACCAGAACTCGACCATGCCGCGCGCCTGGGCGTACATCGCGACGATGGTGCCGACGAAGATGTAGGCGTCGGGCCAGGGGTCCCAGGACAGGCTCGGGTACGCCTTGAAGAGCAGCGCGACGGCGACGGTGCCTGCGGCTGCGGCCGCGAGCATCAGGCCGCGCTCCTTCCAGGTCGCGAAGCGCACGGCTATCGAGCCGTCCTGCGCTTCCTTCCTGCCTCGGGTCCAGGCGATCCAGCCCATGACCGCCACGGCCATGACCACGACCTGCTTGCCCGCGCTGCCGGTGAGGTGTCCGGCGAAGGCGCCGAAGAGGATCAGGCCGGCGGCGAACTGCACGGGCCAGGTCCACACCGAACGCTTCCAGCCGAGCGCGAGCGCCGCGAGGCCGAAGGTGTTGCCGATCATGTCGGACCAGAGGATGTGCTGGCCGAAGGCCGTGAAGGCCTCGGAGTTCAGCGAGTCGAGCATGCTCACTTGGAGTCCCCCGTGGTGTTCAGGTCGGTGGTGGCGCCGCCGTCGGTGGCGCGGTCGCCGAGCAGGCGCTCGACGTACTTGGCGATGACGTCGACCTCGAGGTTCACCACGTCGCCGGCCTGCTTGATGCCGAGCGTGGTGAGCGCGAGGGTCGTCGGGATCAGGCTGATCGTGAAGTGGTCGGCGGCGGCCTCGACCACGGTCAGGCTCACGCCGTCGACGGTGATGGAGCCCTTCTCGACCACGTAGCGCGAGAGCCCGGCCGGGAGGGCGATCTTGACGATCTCCCAGTTCTCGGACGGGGTGCGGTCCAGGATCGTGCCGGTGCCGTCGACGTGGCCCTGCACGATGTGGCCGCCGAGCCGGGCGCCGACGGCGGTCGGGCGCTCCAGGTTCACGCGGGAGCCCGCGGCGAGCGCGCCGAGGCTGGAGCGCTTGAGGGTCTCCTCCATGACATCGGCCGTGAACCAGTCGTCGCCGTACTCGACGACGGTCAGGCAGACACCGTTGACCGCGATGGAGTCGCCGTGACCCGCGCCCTCGGTGACGACCTTGCCGCGTACGCGGAACCGGCAGGAGTCGCCGAGCTGCTCGACGGCGGTGATCTCACCCAGTTCTTCGACGATTCCGGTGAACATCTCAGGACTCCTTCAGGGACGGCACGGCGGTGATGCGGAGGTCGGGGCCGATCGTCACGGTCTCGGTCACGTCGAGCCGCAACGCGTCGGTGATGGTGGTGATTCCTGCGTCGGCGAGCGCGGCAGGACCGGCGCCGAGCAGGACGGGAGCGAGGTAGCCGATCACGCGGTCCACGGCTCCGGCCGCGAGGAAGGCGCCGGCCAGGGTGGGGCCGCCTTCGAGCAGGACCGAGCGGACACCGCGGGCGTGCAGGGCGTCGAGCAGCGCCGGGATGTCCAACCCCCGTGCGGCGCGCGGGAGTCGGAGGACCTCGGGCAGGTAGGTGGTGGCGTCCTCGGCGACCGCGATCAGCGTCGGTGCCGCGTCGTCCAGGATGCGCGCGCCCGGCTCGACCGCGGCCGCCTCGGTGTCGACGACGACGCGCAGCGGCTGTACGGCTCCTTCGATGCCGCGTACGGCCAGGTGCGGGTCGTCGGCGCGCATCGTGCCGGAGCCGACCACGACGGCGTCGCACTCGGCGCGCAGGCGGTGGACGTCGGCGCGGGACTCGGCGGAGGAGATCCAGCGGCTGCTGCCGTCGGCGGCGGCGATCCGGCCGTCGAGCGTGGCGGCGTACTTCCAAGTGACGTACGGGCGGCCGGTCTTGACGGCGGTGAGCCAGGCGATGTTGCCGACGCGCGCCTCGTCCTCCAGCAGTCCGGCCTCGACATCGATTCCGGCGGTACGGAGGGTCTGCGCGCCGCCCGTCGCAGTGGGGTTGGGGTCGCTCACCGCGTAGACCACCCGGGCGATTCCGGCCTCGATCAGCGCCTGGGCGCAGGGGCCGGTGCGTCCGGTGTGGTTGCAGGGTTCGAGGGTGACGAGCGCGGTGCCGCCGCGGGCCTGGTCGCCGGCCGCCCGGAGTGCGTGGACTTCGGCGTGCGGGCCGCCTGCCTGCTGGTGGTAGCCCTCGCCGACGACCGTGCCGTGGGCGTCGAGGACGACGCAGCCGACGACCGGGTTGGGGCTGGTGGAACCGAGTCCGCGCGCGGCGAGCGCGACAGCGCGACGCATGGCGTCTGCTTCTGCTGCTGCGGTGGGGGCCACCGGGTCCTCCTGCCTCATAGGGCACGGACTCCGGGGCCTGTCGATGACGACAGAGATCACGGGCAGAAGCACTTCGCAGAACGCCGGACGGCGACGGCCTTCGCGCTGCGGCAAAGGTCCGACTGTCGGCGGCGTACACGAAAAGACGTGCCTGCCCGCCGCGCACTGCCTCCCATCCGGACTTTCACCGTCGGTCCAGGAATTTCACCTGGTCAACCGGTCACTGGAGGTGACCGGGTCGCGGACTGTAACCGCCGGTTCGGAATTACACCGACCCCGGAGTGCGCTGCTGCTGGTACACAGCCAGTGTGCCACGCCTGATCGTCGGCCATACGGGCGATCGCCTGTGGGCTGGCTCACAGGCGGTTTGCGTTTGCCTTGTGGATGCCCGGGCTTTGTCTTGTAGGTGCCCGGGCCAAGATGCGGCCCCTCTGCCAGGCTGAAAGGTCCTGCGGAAAGCTCAGAACCGGCGAGACCTCTGCGAAGGAGGGCGCGATGAGCACGATTCTGGTGACCGGCGCGACGGGCACCCTCGGCAAACCCCTCGTACAGCTGCTGCGAGATGCCGGGCACGACGTACGGGCCATGAGCAGGCGCTCCGACTGGTGGGCCGCGGATCTGCTGACCGGTGCGGGCCTGGGACAGGCCACGGCCGGCGCGGATGTGGTGGTGCACTGCGCGACGGCGCCGAAGAAGGGCGCCGACGTGGAGGCGGCACGGCGCCTGATCGCCGCCTGCAAGAAGGCCGGCGTACGGCATTTCGTCTACATCTCGATCGTCGGCGTGGATGCCGTGCCGCTCGGCTACTACCGCTCCAAGCTCGAGGTGGAGCGGCTGGTCGAGGACTCGGGGATCGGCTGGACGACGCTGCGGGCCGCGCAGTTCCACGATCTCGTGGTCCAGATGCTTCAGGCGCTGGCGAAGCCGCCCGTGATGCTGATCCCGAAGGACGGGCGCACTCAGCCGGTCGCGGTGGAGGAAGTGGCCGCGCGGCTTGCGGAGTTGGCGCAGTCGGAGCCTCTCGGGCGGGTGGACGACATGGGCGGTCCCGAGGTGTTCACGCTGCGGGAGCTCGCCGAGAAGTATCTGGCCGCGACCGGCAGGCAGCGCCGGATCGTCGAGGTGCCGCTGGCCGGGAAGACGTATCAGGGCTTCGTGCTCGGCGGACATCTCGCGCCCGAACGGGCGGTCGGGAAGGGCACGTTCGACGAGTTCCTGGCCGAGTACGTCCGCAAGGGTCGGGACTCCGAGGGCAAGGCCCGGGGCTCGTGGGGCAAGCCTCAGGACTCCGAAGGGAAGAGCGCGTCCTGAGCCGCCTCCTGCGCGGCGAGCAGTGCGCCGCGCAGGACCGCGCCGCCGCCGAGCTCGCCCGCCCGCACCTGTGTGCGCAGCGGCGAGATGGCGGCGACGCGTTCCTCGACGCGGCGGGCGAGTTCAGGGCCGCCCGCGCAGCCGATCTCGCCGCCGAGGACCACACAGCCGGGGTCGAGCACCGCGGCGGTCGCGGCGACGGCCAGAGCGAGCCGGTCGGCGAGGGCGTCCAGGAAAGCGGTCGCGCCGGATTCGACCGCGGCCCGGACCACGCCCTCGCCCGCCGGTCCCGCACCGGGCTCGGCGGGCGCGGACAGCCCGTGTTCCGCGCCGAGTTCGACGATCGCCTGCGACGAGGCCAGCGCATGGAAGCCTCCCTCGCAGTCGACCGCCGACGGCAGTCCTGAGGTTCCGGGCACGGGCAGGAAGCCCAGTTCGCCCGCGCCGCCCGAGGCGCCGCGCCGCAGCCGTCCGTCGAGCAGCACCGCGGCGCCGACCCCGTGGCCGAGCCACAGGAGTACGAAGTCCTCGCGGTCGCGGGCCGCGCCGGCGCGGCGCTCGGCGACGGCGGCGAGGTTCGTCTCGTTCTCGACGAGCACGGTCGCGGGCAGTTCCTTGCGCAGGGCGGCCACCAGGCGGCGATGCCAGGCGGGCAGGCCGCCGGAGTCGCGGAGTTCCCCGGTCGACGGGTCGATCAGGCCCGGTGCGCCGATGCCGACGCTGTGCAGTGCGCGGGCGCCCGCGCTGCGCGCGGTCTCCTCGAGGAGCACCACCGCACGCTCGACGGCGATCTCCGTGCCGCCGGTCTCGTCGATCGGCAGCGACGCCTCGGCGAGGGTGGCCCCGAGCAGGTCGGAGACGACCACCGCGACGCCCATGGTGCGCACGTCGAGCGCCGCGAGATACGCGAGGTCCGCCGCGATCCCGTACACCTTCGCGTTGGGTCCGCGCCGTTCGGCGCCCGCCTCGCCGACCACGCCGATCAGGCCCGCGCCCTGCAGCCGTTCGACGAGATCCGCGACCGTCGGCCGGGACAGACCCGTCAGCTCCTTGAGCTGCGCGGCGGTGAGCGGGCCCCGCTCCTGGAGCAGTCGCAGCGCGAGCCGGTCGTTGATCGCTCGGGCGGTACGGGGGGAAGCGGGCATGGCGGGGATCCTTCCAGATCGCTGTCTGACCGGCGGAGCGAGATACCCACTATTTATCAGGCAGGGTTCCTGATAGTTTACGGCGGCAGTGCGGGAAACGTATGCCGGGAGGGGAAAAATGAGTGAAGTGACCTCGATACCAAGGGAGTTGATCCGGGCGAGGTATGCCGTGGCCGCCGTGTTCTGTGTGCACGGCGCGGTCACCGGCTCCTTCGCGACCCGTATCCCCTGGATCCAGGACCATGCCGGGCTCAGCGCGGGCCAGCTCGGCTTCGCACTCGCCTTCCCCGCGGTCGGCGCCTCCGTCGCGATGCCGCTCGCGGCCGCGATCAGCCACCGGTTCGGTGCGCGCGCCGCCCTGCGGGTGCTGCTCGCGCTGTGGACCCTGTCGCTCACCCTGCCGTCGCTCGCCCCCGGCCTGCTCACCTTGAGCCTGGCCCTCTTCGCGTACGGGGCCGCGGCCGGCATGTCCGACGTGGTGATGAACGCGATCGGCCTGGAGACCGAGAACCGGATGGGCCGCTCGATCATGTCCGGCCTGCACGGACTGTGGAGCGTGGGCGCCCTGCTCGGCTCGGCCGGCGGCACCTTCGCCGCGCACCTGGGCGCCGACGCCCGCATCCACCATCTGCTCGCCGCGGCCGTGCTCACGGTGCTCGGTCTGCTCGTCTGCCGCTATGTGCTCGACCCCGAGGTCTCACCCGAGGAGGAGGCTCCGCCGCGGTTCGCGCTGCCGCCCCGGTCCGCGCTGCTCATCGGCGCGGTGGGCTTCTGCGCGGTGTTCGCCGAGGGGGCGAGCCTGGACTGGTCCGCGGTCTACCTCAGGGACGAACTGGAGACATCGGCCGGTCTCGCCGCCGCGAGCACCACCGCCTTCGCGCTCACCATGGCCGTCGCGCGGATCGCCGGCGACAGGATCGTCGACCGTTTCGGCCCGGTGCCCACCGTGCGCGCCGGCGGTGTCCTGGCCACCGTGGGCGGCCTGTTGGTGGTCCTCGCCGGGCATCCGGCCGTCGCGATGACCGGTTTCGGTCTGATGGGCCTGGGAATCGCCGTGGTCGTGCCGCTGGCGTTCGCCGCCGCGGGACGCAGCGGGCCCAACCCGAGCCAGGCCATCGCGGGCGTCGCGACCATCACGTACACCTCGGGCCTGATCGCGCCTTCGGCGATCGGCGCCGTGGCCGACGCCACCTCCCTGATGGTGTCGTTCGCCCTGGTGACCACACTTGCCGTGGGCCTGATCGTGTTCGCCGGTGTACTCCGCTCGGCGGGCCGCGACAAGGTCGCGTCGAGTGACGCACCGCTGCCGGAGGCGGCTCCGCGGGTCTGACGGACGTGGTGGGTGGCGCCGCTCAGCAGGGTCGGCGCCATCCCCGGCGCTCAGCAGGGTCGGCGCCACACCCCGAGATCCAACCGCTTGGCCATCGAGCTGAAGCCGAGCGCGCGGGTCCGCGGGCAGAACTCGGCGGGCGGCACGGCGTATTCGACATGCAGCACGGCCTTGCCCGCGTCGATGAACGGTTTGAGCGCCGCGCACTCGCCGTACTGGAAGCACTCCTCGTTCACGGCGAAGTCGAACTCGTCGACCAGCTGCGGGACTTGGGGCAGGTCGTTCTTCAGGCCGACCGACATGCCGCGCTCATGGGCGAGCTCGGCGAGCATCCGGTTGTACGTGAGCTGGTGGCGCGCGGTGAGCGGGAATCCGGTGTCGTTGAGGTAGCCGTCCATCAGGTCGGGTTCCACCGCGTCGAAGCCCTTGGCGCGGCAGAGGTCGAAGCGCTCGGCCATGTGCGGCCGCAGAACGTCGATACGGCGGATGTCCAGCCAGCGTTCGCCGGGCCAGCCGTTGGAGCGTCCGAGCACGGCGGCCGGGAAGGCGCGGTGGTCGGGCCGGAAGGACTCCCAGGCGCCGGCGTTGATGTAGCAGATGACCTTGCGTCCGGCGCGGTGCAGCCGCCGCACGGTCGCGGCGTCGTTCTCGAAGCCGTCGATGTCGTACACCGGTACGTCCACGCCGAGGTCCACGCGTCCGTCGAGCTGCCACTGCCAGGCCGTGCCCTGCGCGGGGCGCCAGCGCTCACCCGGGCGCGGGTCAGGACCGGGATCCGGCGCCGCGCACGAGGTGAGCAGGACGAGCGCGCAAAGGAGCACCAGGAGACGGGTCATGATCCAGTCTCGGCCGCGGGTCCGCTCTCCGCGAGCGGCGGCGGCTGGGCCCACGGGTTGGCGCCGTGCCCGGTGACCGCGCAGGACACCGCGGCGCCGCGCAGCCGTGCCGTACGGAAGGCCACCCCGCACAGTCCGTCCGGCACTCCGTGCACGAGGTGGCAGAACCGCTCGGGCGGATAGGCGGCGGTCCACCGGGGCGGCGCCGGGGCCTGCCGGTAGGTGTCCCAGTCGCCCTCGAAGGTGACGAGGACGTCCGCCGCCCTGGTGTAGCCGGGCGCCGGGTGCACCCCGGGGTTGAGCACGACGGTCTCCAGGCCGCGGGCACGGGCCGTGCGCGCCAGACGCCGGTAGTGGCGCAGACAGGAGGCCTCGGCCGCGGCCTGGTCGAGGAAGCAGCCTTCGGCGCCGTACCAGTCGCGGTGGCGTTCCAGGTCGGCGATGACCTCCTTTCGTGGACGGCGCCCGTAGTCGGTGTCGGCGTAGCCGTACAGCCGCACCCCGGCGGCCCGCAGAGCGCGGGCCGCGGCGGCGAACGACGGGTCGGGGGCTTCGCCCGGCCCGTCGGCGACATTGAGGACCACGCCGTAGAGCCGGTCGGCGTGGAGTGCCAGGCGCTCCCAGGCGGTGGGGTCGACGGCCGGGTGCACGTACATCGGGACCAGCAGTCCCCCGGCCGCCGGCACCGGCGGTTCCTCGGTGGTCAACGCGCCACCGGGGTCCTGGCGGAGCTCAGCGACCGCCAGTGGTCGCCGACGGACTCCGCCAGGGTGCGTCGCGGCGCCCAGCCGAGCGCGGCCCGGGCCGCGCCGATGTCCGCACAGCTCCAGGAGACGGCGCCCGAGCGGGCCGAGCCGTCGCCGGTCTCCTCCAGCGGGCCCGTGTGCCCGGCCGCGTCGACGAGCCGGTGCGCCAACTCCCGTACGGGGGTGGCGCGTCCACTGCCGATGTTGAGGACCGAGGGCAGCGGTCCGGGCGCGCAGACGGCGAGCGCGACCGCGTCGGCCACGTCGCGTGCATCCACGAAGTCCCGGTACGCGGACAGATCACCGACGCGTACGGTGCCGTCGGGTCCGGCCCGCAGCAGCTCGGCGGCGAGCCGGCCGGGCAGCCCTGCGGTCGGCGCACCGGGACCGACCGGGTTGAACACCCGCAGCACCACGGCGTCCAGACCCGCCGCCGTGACGGCCACGGTGCCCGCCAACTTCGTTGCCCCGTAGGGGGTCTGCGGCCGGGTGGGCGCGTCCTCGGTGACGGGTGCGTGCGGCGCGGTCGGCCCGTACTCCCCCGCCGAGCCGAAGTGCACGAGCCGCGCGGCGGGGGCCGCTTCGTGCAGCGCCTCGCACAGGGCGGCGGGACCGCGCGCGTTGAGGTCCGTGAGCCGGACCGGGCTGCCGGCCACGAGGCCCGCGCAGTTGACCACCGCGTCGGGCGCGGCCGCGTGCAGCGCGTCGGTGAGACGCGCCGGGTCCGCGGTCAGGTCGAGCGGCACGTCGGCGTCGCGGGAGCGGCCGCCGACGAGCAGCCGTACGCCCGGCAGGGCGCGCAGCCGCGCGGCGGTGTGCCCGCCGAGGAAGCCCGCGGCGCCCAGGATCAGAATGCGCACGCTCACGCCCCCTTGAGGAGGACACCGCGGTGGGTGGTGAACTCCGCGTTGGCCCGGTCGTAGTCGTCGGGGCGTCCGATGTCCAGCCAGTAGCCGTCGAACTCGTAGGCGTGCGGCGGGGTATCACCGGCCAGCAGGTCGAGCACGAGCTCGTCGAAGCCGAGCGGCAGGCCCGGTGTGTAGCCGGCGAGCGTCCTGCGCGACAGGCCGTACACGCCCATGGAGACCCGGTAGTCGAGGCGCGGCTTCTCGGCGAACGAGACGATCCGGCCGGACTCGGTGGTCAGGACGCCGAAGTCGATGGCGACCTTGCGGGCGTAGGTGGCGACGGTGAGCGGCGCTGCGGAGTCGCAGTGGCGCTTGAGCACGTCGCCGAAGTCGAGGTCGGTGAGGATGTCCCCGTTCATGACGAGGAAGTGCTCGGGCAGCCGGTCCAGCATCGGCAGCAGCGGGCCCATCGTGCCCAGCGGGCTGTCCTCGGTCGCGTAGTCGATGCGCAGGCCCCACTGGCTGCCGTCGCCCACATACGCGCGGATGATGTGCCCGAGATGGCCGATGGCGACGGTGCAGCTGGTGAAGCCGGCGGCCGCGAGCTGGCGAAGGACGATCTCAAGGATCGCGTGCTGGTCGCCGATCGGGACGAGCGGCTTGGGCAGTGCGGTGGTGTACGGGCGCAGCCGGACACCCTTGCCCCCCGCGAGAATCACTGCGTGCATGGGTCTTCCCCCTGTCGGTTGTGCAACTGCCGCGTTGCGGTCAGATGTTGTAGATGCCGGTCTTGTAGCGGGCGAGGTGGGCGGGGTCGCGGAAGAAGTCGACGGTGTGCGCGAGCCCGGACTGCAGCGTGTGGCCCGGTTCCCAGCCGGTGGCGGCCCGCAGCCGGGACGCGTCGGCGACCAGGCGCATGACCTCGGAGTTCGCGGGCCGGATGCGCGCCGCGTCCTCGCGTACGTCCAGCTCGGTGTCCATCAGCTTGCCGATGAGCCGAGTGAGGTCGCCGACCGAGATCTCCTCGCCCGTACCGGCGTTGAAGGTGCGTCCGACGACCTGCTCGGCGGGCGCCGTGCCGACGGCCAGGAACGCCTGGGCGGTGTCCTTCACGTACAGGAAATCCCTGGTGGGCCGCAGGTCGCCGAGCGTGACGGTGGTCGCTCCGGCCGCGACCTGTCCGATGACCGTGGGGATCACGGCGCGCATGGACTGGCGCGGCCCGAAGGTGTTGAACGGCCGCAGCGTGACCACCGGGGTGCCGAAGCTCGCGTGGTAGCTGTCGGCGAGCCGGTCGCCGCCCGCCTTCGAAGCGGCGTACGGGGACTGGGTGTTGATGGGGTGGTCCTCGGTGATCGGCACGGTCTGCGCGGTGCCGTACGTCTCGCTGGTCGAGGTGTGCACGAGCCGCGGGATCTCCTGGCGGCACACCGCTTCGAGGACGTTGAGGGTGCCGGTCACATTGGTGTCCACGTAACTGTGCGGCGCCTGGTAGGAGTACGGGATCGCGATGAGCGCCGCCAGGTGGTAGACGGCCTCGGCCCCTTCGGTCAGCGCCTGGACCGAGCCGGGGTCGCGGACGTCGCCGAGGACGATGTCGACCTGGTCGAGCACGTCGGGTGCGAGGGTCTCCAGCCAGCCGTACGAGGAGAAGGAGTTGTACTGCGCCATGGCGCGGACCCGGTGGCCGGCCGCGACGAGGGCTTCGGTGAGGTGCGAGCCGATGAATCCTTCGGCTCCGGTGACGGCTACGAGGGCAGGTGAGGTCACGGGCGTAACTCCTGGGATACGGGATACGGGATGCGGTTGAGCGGTTTCGGTGCTTCGGCGGTGAGGCGTCAGCGGTGGGCGGTGCGGCTTCGGCCGTGGGACGTCGGGCCTCAGCGGTGGGCGGTGGGCCTCGACAGGAGCCGACAGGTGCCGACCGTGAGCACCACCGCGGCGAGTCCGGTGCATATCAACTGCGCCGGTACGTCGGGGAGTTCGGCGGCCCGCGCCGCGGCCTGCGCGGCGGCCGCGGCGAGCGAGACGAGGGCGGGGAACCAGGCCACGGAGAACGCCTGGAGGAGCAGCGCCGTCCAGAACACGGTCCCGAGCAGGAACAGGGCGAGCGGTTCGGTCCCCGCTACCAGCGCTCCCCCGGCGAGCAGGGCCAGATAGGCGCCGAGGCACAGGGCGAGCGCGCGGCCGGAGCGGTCGGTGAATCCGGGCAGGTCGGTGCTGGAGCGCAGCCCTGACGTCCCGAGGGAGCGATAGCGGTAGAGCAGCCACTCGGCGAAGCCCATGCTGAGCGTGAGGACCACGACCGTGCGGGCGTCGAGCGCCCCGGCGAGCGCGGCGAGCACACCGGCCGCCAGGCCGAACAGGCCGTACGGAACGGAGGACAGCACCCCCGGGGCGCGCGTCCGGGCATCGGCGGAGCCGCCGGGAGGCAGCGCTTCGCGCAGCGCGTGCCACGCGACCGCGGCGGTCAGGGCCACCGAGCCGAGCAGCACCCCGAGCACGACGGCCGCGGGAAGGGGCCACAGGAGCGTCGCCCCCGCACCCGCGACAACCGGCAACAGGCCGATGAGCAGGGCCCGTTCACGCCCCAGGACCAGCAGCGCGCTCGCCGCGCCCAGGTACACGGACTGCCCCACGGCGAAGGCGCCGGCCGTGGTCGGCCCGGCCAGGGCGAGCCCGAGCCCGCCGCTCAGGAGAGCACCGACCGGTACGCCGACGCGCAGGGCGCGGGCGGCGCCCGCCGGACCCTCGGCCGAGAGCCGCAGGTACGCGCGGTGGCTGAGGCCCTGGTTCCAGGCCCAGGCGAACAGGGCGGCCGCCACGAGCCCGGTCAGGTCCGGGTGCCCGCGCAACAGCTGGGCGCCGAGCACGTAGGCGAGTCCGGGCAGGGCGAAGGCCAGTCCGCGCAGGGCGCAGCGCAGCGGGTCGGCGCGCCAGGGGTCGGGTCCGGGCGGCAGCGAGGCGTAGTGCCGCGGGACGCGGTCGAAGAGGTCCTCCGCGAGCGTGAACAGATCCGACCTGCCGTACTGCTGCTCGATCCGCTCGGCGGTCAGGCCGTCCGATTCGAGCAGCGCGGCCACCTCGTCGGGGTGCACGGCGACGGCGATCTGCTCGGCGAGCCGCTCGGCGAGCTCGTCGACCGCGTCGGCCGCCCAGCTGGGCCGGGTCCGGCCGGAGCGCTTGCGGGGCAGGTGCGGCAGGCCGTTGGCGCCGGACAGGTCCCGCAGATCGCGGCGGTCCCCGTACGGGTGGGGCTGCCGGTTCCCGTCCCCGGGCAGCAGGCGCAGCGGGCCGCTCATGCCAGGACCCCCTCGGCAGCGTTGTCCAGGGCCTCGGCGGCCGTGTGGCGGCGTTCGTCCAGTTCCAGGTAGATCGAACGGAAGGTCTCGATGGTGCGGCGCAGCGTGAACTGCTCGATGACCCGCAGCCGGGCACGCTCCCCCATCGCGGCCCGCCGCGCGGGATCGCGCAGCAGCTCGAGCGCCGCGCGGGCCATCGCGGCGGGGTCGCGCGGCGGGACGACGAGTCCGCTGTCGCCGACGGCCTCGCGGACGCCGCCCACGTCGGTGGAGACGGTGGCGCGGCCGCAGGACATGGCCTCGATCAGCGTGAACGGGAAGCCTTCGCTGATGCTGGACAGCATCACCACGTTGCCGGCCGCGTAGGCCTCCAGGATGTCGTCCACCCGCCCTTCGAAGGTGACGGCGTCCTCCTGCCCCAACTCGGCGGCGAGCGCGGCGCACTTGTCCCGGTAGGCCTCGCCTCCGCGCGGAGCACCGCCGTACAACCGCAGCCGCGCCTCGGGGAGTTCGGCGCGCACCAGGGCGAACGCGCGGATCAGCGTCTCCAGGTCCTTGATCGGGTCGATCCGGCCCGCCCAGCTGAGCGTCGGCGTCACCGGCTCGGGGCCCGCTGGCGGGAAGGCGGCGGGATCCACGCCGTTGTAGACGGTCCGGATGGCCCCGGGTGCGGCGCCGCCGCGCTCCTCCCACAGCCGGTTGTAGCGGTTGCCGGGGGTGATGAGCGTGGCCACCCGGTAGGTCTCCTCGGCCAGCAGCCGGAAGAACCCGAGAAGGAGGTACTTCACCGGCCAGGTGAACTCTCCCGTGCGGTAGCCGAGATAGCGCTCGCGCAGATACACGCCGTGCTCCGTCAACAGCAGCGGTACGCCGTGCAGTTGCTGCCCGACGAGCCCCGGCAGCACGGCGAGTCCGCCGCTGACCGCGTGCGCCACACCGTCGGCGGGCGGTTCGGCGGCCAGCGGACGCAGGGCGTGCTCCAGGAGATCGGTGGCGGTGAGCGCGTCGTGCAGAGTGGGCCGCGCCGCGGACACCTCCAGGTCCGTGCGGTTCCACAGGTCCACCAGGATCCGCAGGGCCTGCCGGGTACGCAGCGCGGGACCGAGCCGTCCGTCCCTGGCCATCGTGGCGAGGCCGTACAGGGCGACCCCGAAGTACCGCTCGACCTCCGGGTCTAGAAGCGAGGTCAGGAACAGCTCGTACGTGGAGAGGACCTGGTCGAGCCGACGCCCGCGGGGCGCCCGCCCGCCGGACGGCGGGCCCCACAGCGGAACGGTGACGGGTGTGCCGACATGGGAGGGCAGCTCCCACACCAGCGGTTCGCAGCCGGTGCCGGTGACGGCGGTGATGTCGAAACGGAAGTCCGGCATCCCGCGCACGAGTTGGTCGCACCACACGCTCACACCGCCGTGGCTGTGCGGATAGGTGCCTTCGGTCAGCAGGGTGACCCGGGCCGCACCGGAGTGCGGCGGGTGCAACGGTGACATGGTTCTGCTCCCCCGGGGGTCTGCCGCGCACGGGTCCGGGCGGGCCTGTGGCGGCAGGTGTGCGATACGGCCGGTGCCGGGAGTGCGGGGCCCCCGGCACCGGACCGCTGGTGCGTCGAAGCGGGTCGTACGGGAAGGTGCCGCCCCTGCGGCACCTTCCTGGTCAGTCCGTGACGCCGTACGGAACGTGCCGGCGCACACCCTTGGGCGTCGGCAGCTCGCGTGCGGGCTCGGCCACGGGCTCGGCGGCTTCCGTGGTGAGCGCCGTGGTCTGCGTGCCGGGCAGCGTGAGGGTGACCTGGGTCTGCAGCGGGGCGGGCGAGACGCGTCCGGACAGCGAGCCCGCGTAGGCGGTGCCGAACGGCGCGGTGCCCAGGAGCACGTTCTGCCGGGTGCCGGCCGGCATGGTCGCCGTGGTCTTCACCCCGGCCGGTGCCTGCACGGTGACGGTGTCGCCGATCCGGTAGGCGGTGACCCGGCCCGCCGCGACGGCGGCGTCCCAGGCCGCGCGCTCGGTCAGCTCCGCGCCGATGTCCCGCTGCCGCAGGTTCACCAGCGGGGTGCTGTCCGCGTACAGACCTTCGTACGCGGCGATGATCGCGTTGAGGACCGGGTAGGCGATGCGGTCCTCGGCGAGGTTGGACTGGTGGATGAAGTGCGGGCGCGGATCGTTGGCCAGTGCGTGCGACAGCGCGATCCGCGTCTCCAGCGGCACGATGTAGTCCGTGTAGCCGGTGGCGGGGTCGAGCGGCGCGTCGAGGCAGGTGGTGTTGGTGGCGGTCTCGCAGATTCCGCTGCCGCCGTCCGCCTTGCGCGTGTAGATCCAGTTGTACTCGTCGATCTGCTCGGCGGTGCGGCCCGCGTTGTAGAAGACGTTCATCGGATAGCGCGGCACGGTCAGGGCGGGTCCGACGGCGCGCTGCTTCGACTCGCGCGAGTTGTCCGAGGCGAGGCTGCGGATGCCGGTGTCGGAGAGGGCGCCCGCGAGGTTCGGGTTGTCGGTGGGCTGCTGCGGGAGCGTCTTGAGACCCGAGTGCTCTCCGGTGACCAACTCGTCGTTCTGCAGCGGCAGTCCGGAGTTCACCCCCCAGGTCCGGTTGTCGCGGATCTGGGCGGCGATCACCGCACGGGTGACCCATTTGGTGCTGCCGTCGGTGTTCTTCGCGCACACCCAGGGCACCACGGAGGTGTCCTGCACACAGCCCAGGTAGGGGTGGTCGTAGGTGTGGTTGACCCAGCGGTAGCGGGCCTTGTCGGCGATGAGCTGCTGCCCGAGGGGGTCCGAGCCGCCGTTCTCCGCCTTGTGGCGCACGCTGCCGCCGCCGTTGTAGACCATGTCGAGCGTGAACTTCCGCTCCGTGGACCACTGGGCCGCGTACTTGGCGTCGTCGGCCGTCATCCGGATCGGCCGCGGCTCGCCCTGCCCGGGCTGGCAGTCCACGTCACCGGGCGTGCAGTTGAGCACGGTGTCCCAGCGGTCGTCCGCGCCGAAGACGTCGTCCACGTGCACCGCGAAGTAGTTGCGGTCCATGCCCAGATGGACGCCCTGCGTCATCCAGCCGACGATGCCCCGGGCGAGCAGCCGGTACTGCTGCTGGTGCTGGTTGTAGACGAAGGTCACGACGAGCTGGCGCCGGCCGTCGTGCCGGTACTCGCCGACGATGGTGCCGCGCTCCTGGCTCTGCGGGAGCGGCACTTCGACGTACGAGGTGAAGTCGGCGCCTGCGAGGGGCTTGGCGGCGAAGGCGTAACTCTCCCCCACCGTCGGCGAGTTGTCCTCGAAGGGCACGGCGCCGTCGAGGTAGCCGAAGGGACCGGCCTTCCCCGCGGCGGTCACCTGTGCCTTCGCGCCGTCGAGCGAGCCGGTGTAGCCGCCGTTGGCCGGATAGTCGAGCCCCACCTCGGGGCGCGCGTAGGTGTAGGCGTCCACCTGCGGGATCGCGAACTTCTTCTCGTACGTGGCCAGCGCGGCCATCTCGGCGGAGCCTTCGCCGAACGGGTTGTCGTTCGGCAGCACGACCGCCTGGAACTTGGCGCGCGGTCGTCCGGAGACGGTGTCCGAGAGGAACGCGGCGTTGATGGCCGGACGGTCGGCGCGGTTGAGATCCACGAGCGTGTACGGCGTGCCGGCCCCGTCGAGTTCGGCGGCGATCGCGGCCGTCGCGGGGCCCCCGTCGCTCACGACGAGGATCTTCAGATCGATGCGCGGCACCGGGTCGGCGGCCGCGGCTTCGAAGGGTGTGACGGTTGCCAGGGCCAGCGACGCCGTGGACAAGGCGAGTGCGGCTCTGCGCAGCTTGCGGTTCATTGCGGAATGGATCCCTCCCCGGAAGGGCGTGCCGACTCCCGGACGACATGTCCCTTTCCCACTGCGGGAGGCCAGGTGTGGCAGTCGCCCCTGTGCGTCCCGCTCTGTCGGATCACATAGTGGGGCGTCCGGGGCGTGAAATGTGGGGGCCCTGTGAAAGGTGGCGAGATCCCTTCCCGCACAGAAGTCCGGTACGAGGGCCCTGACGAGCCACCCCGGCGGTCCATACCTCTAAAAATATTTTGGCCACTCGCTGAATCCGGCCAATTACGCAACGTTCCGGCCGCTCCGTCGTTGCGTGCCGGAAAAACACCCTGCCACCTGCGCGGGTCCCGACAAATCGTCGAGAAGAGCACACACGTGCGGCGCCTTAACATTGCGGGGATCATCACGGCTCCGCGCGAGGAAAGAGACCAGCCACCATGAATCTCGGCGTCCGCTGGACCCTGCACGGCGACGGGCGCACCCCGGCGCCCGGCGCGGTGGTCCGCCCCGACGAACGGCTCTCCTGGCCGCGCACCTTCGGCCTGGGCGCGCAGCATGTGGTGGCCATGTTCGGGGCGTCGTTCGTCGCGCCCGTCCTGATGGGTCTCGACCCCAACCTCGCGATCATGATGTCGGGTGTCGCGACGGTGATCTTCCTGCTCGCGACCCGCGGCAAGGTGCCCAGCTACCTGGGCTGTTCGCTGTCGTTCGTGGGCGTCGCGGCCGTCATCCGGGCGCAGGGCGGCAGCAGCGCCACGGTCACCGGAGCGGTGCTCGTGGTGGGTGCCGCGCTGTTCCTCGTCGGTCTCGCGGTGCGCAAGTTCGGCGCCCGGATCATCCATGCCGCGATGCCGCCGGTGGTGACCGGTGCAGTGGTCATGCTGATCGGGTTCAACCTGGCGCCGGTGACCGCCTCCACGTACTGGCCGCAGGACCAGTGGGTGGCCCTCCTGACCATGCTGTTCACCGGTTTGGCCGTGGTGTGCCTGCGCGGTTTCTGGGCGCGGATCGCGATCTTCCTCGGCCTGATCTTCGGATACGGGATCTCGTGGCTGTTCGACCGCGTCTTCGGGAAGATCAACTCGGTGGTCGGCGGCGGCGCGGCCACCGACCACTGGCGGCTCGACCTGTCCGCGGTCGGCAAGGCCGACTGGATCGGTCTGCCGAACTTCCACGGACCGTCCTTCGAGTGGTCCGCGATCCTCGTCGCACTGCCCGTGGTGATCGCCCTGATCGCCGAGAACGCCGGACACGTCAAGGCCGTCGGCGAGATGACCGGCGACAACCTCGACGACAAGCTGGGCACCGCGATCTCCGCGGACGGCGCCGCCTCGATGCTCTCCACCGCCGTCGGCGGCCCGCCGAACACCACGTACGCGGAGAACATCGGCGTCATGGCCGCGACCCGCGTCTACTCGACGGCCGCCTACTGGGCCGCCGCCCTGTTCGCCCTGCTCTTCGGCCTCTGCCCGAAGGTCGGCGCGATCGTCGCCGCCATCCCCGGCGGTGTGCTCGGCGGCATCACCGTGATCCTGTACGGCATGATCGGGCTGCTCGGCGCCCAGATCTGGATCAACTCCCGGGTCGATCTGCGCAATCCGCTGAACCTGGTGCCGGCCGCCGCGGGCATCATCATCGGCACCGGCGGGGTCAGCCTGAAGTTCACCGACACCTTCGAGCTCAGCGGGATCGCCCTGGGCACGCTGGTCGTGATCAGCGGCTATCACGTGCTGCGCGCGTTCGCCCCCGCGTACATGAAGGAGAGCCGCGAGCCGCTGCTCGACGAGGGCACCTCGCGGTACGACGACGAGGGCGCCAAGGGCTGATCAGCTGCCGGTCACCAGGTCGTACGCGTAACTCGGCGTGAACGTCCCCGGCTTGCCCTTGCAGCCGTCGGACTCACCCGGCAGCTTGACCCAGAGGAACGCGTCGATCCGGGACCGGCCGGTGGAGAGCGTCGGCGGGCGGCCGAGCTTGCGGCCCGCCGGATCGCACCATTCGCCGTCGGGCGGCGCTCCGTTGCCGTTGCGGCTGGTGTCGATCACCGCGCCGAGGCCGGACGGACCGCCGAGCGCGCTCAGGACGGACTGCGCGTAGGCGACTTCGTCGTCGGTGCGGTGGAAGTTCGAGACGTTGGTGAAGATGCCGTCCGACGACGCGGACGAGGCGGCACCCGCCTGACGCAGCGCGGAGGCCATCTTGGACGGTGAGTGCCAGCCCGAATGGCCCGCGTCGTAGTAGACGCGCGCGTTGGGGTTGGCGGCCTTCAGGGTGCGACCCGCGCGCGCGAGGGAGGCGAAGCGGGCACTGCGCCGACCGGCGTCCAGGCATTCGAACTGGGCGAGCGAGTCGGGTTCGAGTATCACGATCACCTCGGAGGAGCCGAGGCCCGCCGCGAACTTCTGGATCCACGCGTCGTACGCCCCGAGGTCGGGCGCTCCGCCCTGCGAGTGCCCGCCGCAGTCCCGGTCCGGGATCCCGTACGCCACGACCGTGGGCACCTGGTCCCGCGCGGCACCGCCCGAGGTCACCGACCGTACCCGGGACGTGATCGTGTCCGGGCTGTAGTCGGCGAACCACACGGCGGCGGGACGGTCGGCTATCTGCGACTTGATCTGCGCGTGCCGCGGATCGCCGGCGTTGGCGCGCACCCAGTCGAGCACCTGGGACTGGCCGTGCAGATACAGGCCGTTGGACGCGGATGCCGTGGACGTCTTCGGCTCCTTCTTGGGAGCCTTCGTACCGGGCTTCTTCGAAGGCGACTTGGACGGCTTGGGTGACCCCGACCCGCTCACGGACGGCGAGGGCGTCGGTATCGCGGGCAGCGGCTCCAGTGTCGGCGCCTGCGTCTCCTTCCGGCCGGCCTCGTCCGCGGCTCCCCCGCCGTCGGCGAGCACCCCGGTGACCGTGCCGGCCACGACGACCAGCGAGGCCACGGCCGCCATCCCGTTGCGCAGCTGCCCTCGTCTGCGCTCGCCCCGGTCGGCCCTGCGCTGCGCGCGTCCGCCTTGCACGTCCTCTCCCCCCACCATTTCTCTTCCCGTACACGGCCCTCGGGCGCCCCGTTCCCCCGATCCGGCGAAGCTCCCGGCCCGGCGGACCTCCCCGCAGCCTACGACTGGGACGCTGCGTGCATGACGCAGACCGGTCACATCACAGCAGACACCCCGCACGTCACCGCTGTCGCGTCGCGGATGCGCGCCCTGGACGAGCGGTGGCCGCGGACGGACGGCGTGGCTGTCTTCAACCGGATCTATCTGGCGGTCACCGAGGAGATCGACTCACGGCTGCGCAGTGGCGCGTTCCCCGACGTCGTGGCCGCACAGACGCTCGACGTCCGTTTCGCGGAACACTATCTGGACGTGGTCGACCACGTGGCGGAAGGGGGCCGGCCGCCCGCGTGCTGGCGGCCGCTGTTCCAGTACCGGGGCCATCGCGGCGTACGACCGCTGCAGTTCGCCCTTGCGGGCATCAATGCGCACATCGGTCACGATCTTGCGCTGGCCGTGGTGGACACCTGTCGTAGCCTCGACTGCGAACCCCGCATGATCGAGGATGAGTTCGACCGGGTCGGCGAGATCCTCGTGACGCTGGAGGAGCGCATCCGCGAGGAGCTGATGCCGGGACCCGATCTGCTCCAGGTCGCCGATCCGCTCACGCATCTGCTCGGCTCCTGGAGCCTGGAGCGCGCACGGGAGGCGGCGTGGTCGGCGGCGCGGGTCCTGTGGAGCCTGCGCGAACTGCCGGATCTTGCCGAGGAGTTCACCCAGCGGATGGACGCCGGGGTCGGCCTGGTGGGCCGGTGCCTGCTGACGCCGTGGCGCTGACCTCGGGCTGTGTCACCCGTGAAATACGGGGCACGGCAGGCATGTTGTGCGCGTCAGTCATGTCGTGCGCAGCGGGCATGCTGTGCGCGGCACACCCACCAGGAGGTCAGGTATGGCGATCCGGCTCGGTCTTTCGCTCCCGCAGATGAAGCAGTTCGACATCGGCCGCGACATCCCCGCGGTGGCACGGGCCGCCGAGGACTTGGGCTACGAGAGTGTCTGGGTCTTCGAGCGGGTCCTGTACCCCACCCCCATGCGGCAGGGCCTGGCCGGCATCGAAGGACTGCCCTGGCCCGACGGGTACCGCTCGGTCGCCGAACCGCTGGTCTCCCTCACCCTCGCGGCCGCCGCGACCGACCGGGTGCGCCTCGGCACCAGCGTCATGGTCGCCCCGCTGCACATCCCGTTCGAACTCGCCCGCGCGCTCGCCACTCTGGACCGCGCGAGCGGCGGCCGGGTGGTGGCGGGCCTGGGCACCGGCTGGGCCGTGGACGAGTACGCGGCCCAGGGCGTCGCACCGTTCGAGCGGCGCGGCAAGGTCCTCGACGAACTGCTCGACGTGTGCGCGGCCGCCTGGGGCCCCGACCCGGTCTCGTACGAGGGTGAGCTGACGCGGATCGTGCCGTCCGAGGTCGGACCCAAGCCCGCGGGCCAGCTCCCCGTGTACCTGCCGGCCTTCAGCCCGCGCGCGATGCGGCGGCTGGTGCTGCGCGCGGACGGCTGGATGCCGATCGCGATGGGCGCACCCCAACTGGCCGAGTCCTGGCGGAAGGTGCAGGACCTGGCCGCCGAGCACGGCCGCGAGCGACCGGTCGACGTGATCGTCCGCATCAACGCCCGGCTCCAGGACAAGCCGTACGAGGGCGACGACCGCGAGCCCTTCCAGGGCAGCGTCGACCAGCTCGTCGAGGATCTGGCCGCGCACGCGCAGGTCGTCCCGGGCACCTACTTCTTCGATCTGCAGAGCGGCGCCCGGGACGGCGAGGAGCTCAAGGACCAGGCGGCCGCGGTGTACGAAGCCGTGGCCGCGTCCGGGATCTGAGCCTTGGGACCCGGTCAGTCCTCGGGCAGTTCCACCGGCGCGATCTCCTCGAAGACATCGCCGGGTCCGGGGTTGACCGGGTCCGTGGCGCCGCCGAACTGGTGCATGACGCCCCACACGGCGTTCAGCGCGGTCTGCACGGCGCCCTCGGCCCAGCCCGCCGTCCAGGAGATGTCGTCGCCGGCGAGGAAGAGGCCGCGCTTGTCGTCGGGCAGACGGTCCTGCATGAAGTGCGTGAACAGGCGCCGCTGGTAGCGGTAGTGGCCCGGCAGGTTGGCCTTGAACGCGCCCATGAAGTAGGGCTCGTTCTCCCAGGAGACGGTGACCGGGTTGCCGATGATGTGGCCGCGGATGTCGACGTTCGGGTAGATCTCGCCGAGCGACTTCAGCATGACCTCCATCCGCTCGTTCGCGGACAGCGGCAGCCACTTCAGGCTGTCGTCACACCAGGTGTACGAGAGGCAGATGACGGCCGGCTTGTCCGGACCGTTGTCGAGCAGGTAAGTGCCGCGCGTCATCCGGTCGGTGAGGGTCATCGACATGACGTCGCGCCCGGTCACCTCGTCCTTGTCCAGCCAGAACGGACGGTCGACGGGCACGAAGAGCTTGCTCGACTCCATGTAGTGGGTGCGCTCGATCGCCGTCCAGTGGTCGATCGGGAACAGCTGGTCGTCGCACTCGATCTTGGAGAGCAGCATCCAGGACTGCGCGGTGAACACCGCGGCCCGGTACGTACGGATGTCGCCCGTCGCGTCCGTCACGGTGATGCGGTTGCCCGCGGTGCGGTGCAGGCGGGTCACGGCGGGGCGCGGCTCGCCGCCCTCGTGCAGCGTGCTCAGCGAGGTCCCGTAAGCCCAGTGGACGATCTTCTCGGGCGTGCGCTCCCAGAGCCGCAGCGGCAGCTGCTGGCTGCCGCCGACGATGCCGCGGTGGTGGTCGTCGGCCTCGGTGTAGACGACGCGCAGGATCTCCAGGATGGAGTTCGGGAAGTCGGTGTCCCAGCCGCCGGTGCCGAAGCCGACCTGGCCGAAGATCTCGCGGTGCCGGAAGGACTTGAAGGCCTCGGAGTCGCAGAGGAAGCCGTAGAAGGTCTGGTTGTCGAGCTTCTCGACCAGCTGCGCCCAGATCCGGCGGATCGTGGGGATGTCGCGCTCGCGCAGCGCGCGGTTCATGGCGGAGAAGTCGGCGCCCTCTTCGAGACAGGCGTTCCAGGCGTTCATGACGTCCCGGTAGACCTGCGGCAGGTCGTCCACCGAAGTGGCGTAGTGCGACTCGCCCTTGAGGTCGACGACGGTCGAAGGCGTGGACTCGGCGAGGGGGTTGGGGAACGGCTTGGTCTCCAGGCCCACCAGGTCGATGTAGTGCTGCAGCGCCGTGGAGGACGGCGGGAAACGCATCGCGCCCATCTCGGCGGTGAGTTCGGGGTCGCAGCCGTCGAAGCCGACGGTGCGCAGCCGGCCGCCGATTTGGTCGGCCTCGTACACGACGGGCTTGAGGCCCATCTTCATCAGCTCGTACGCGGCGATGATGCCGGACAGACCGCCGCCTATGACGGCGACCTCCTGGCCGTGCTCGGTCGCGGGTATCTGGCCGAGGCCCGCCGGGTGCGCGAGGAAGTCGTCGTACGCGTAAGGGAAGTCCGGACCGAACATCGTGATCGGCGGCTGCGTCGCCGAGGTGTGCTGGACGGCCGTGGGCACCGTGGACGTCATGGGGTACGGACTCCTTGCGCGGGGTGAAGAGACGCGGGGTGAAGGGAAGGGAGGCAGGTCGGGTCAGATCAGGGAGCCGTACAGCCCCGGCCGCCGGTCGCGCAGATACGGGTTCTCGGCGCGCGAGGCGGCCAGGAACTCCGGGTCCACGTCGGCGAAGAGCAGCTCGGCGCCGCGGCCGCCGCGGGTGCGGGCGATGCCGTCGGGTCCGGCGAGCGTGGACAGGCCCACGAACTCGAACTCGCCCTCCGCACCGGCCCGGTTCACATACGCCACGTACATCTGGTTCTCGAAGGCGCGCACCGGCACGAGCGACTCGGCCACGAACTGGAAGGGGTGCATCTGCGCGGTCGGCACCAGGAGGAGGTCGGTGCCGGCGAGTGCGTGGGCCCTGACGTTCTCCGGGAACTCCACGTCGTAGCAGATCATGATCCCGATCCGGAGCCCGCCGAGGTCGGCCTGGACGACGGTCTCGTCCCCCGCGGTGAAGTGCTCCTGCTCGAAGCCGCCGAAGAGGTGGGTCTTGCGGTAGTCGGCGAGCGCGGCGCCGTCGGGGCCGGCGAGGCGCGCGGCGTTGTACACGCGCTCGCCGTCGCGCTCGGGGTAGCCGTAGACGATCGCGATCCCGTGGCGTGCGGCGGTCGCGGCGACGGCCTGGGCCGAGGGGCCGTCGGCGGGCTCGGCCAGACGTGCGATGTCATCGCCGATCGCGTACCCGGTCAGATACATCTCCGGGCAGATCAGGAGCCCCGCGCCCAGGGCGGCGGCGCGCTCGGCGGTCTCGTCGAGGAGTGCCAGATTGGCCTGCACATCGCCGGGTGTTCCGGAGTTCTGGAGCAGGGCGGTGCGCAACGGCGGCATGGGCGGACCTCGGTGGTACGGAAGGTTCGGCGGGGACGCCTTGAAGGTACGTTCGACGACAGACCCGCGACAAGCCACGACCATTGCGCATTCGCGTGCTGTTTGTTGCGCGAAGAGGCCCTTGAGCGGCGATTCATTGCATGTAGCTGTGGGCAGTCGTGCCGCAGGGCGGCACGGGTGGGCACAGCGGCACCCCACGGCAACGCCGCCCTGCACGGACCCGCACCCCTACTGCGGCGCCCCCGACGAATACCGACGCAGCAGCGGCGACAGCACAAGGACGGACTTCGTCCGCTCCACGAACGACTCCCCCGCGATCTTCTCCAGGACCTGCTCGAAGTGCCGCATGTCCGCGGCGAAGATCTGCACCACCGCATCCGCCTCCCCCGTCACCGTCGATGCGGCGGCAATCTCCGGATAGCGCTCAAGACCCGCCCGGATCGCATCGGGAGAGGTCTGGCTGCGGCAGTAGATCTCGACAAACCCCTCGGTCTGCCAGCCGAGCGCCGAGGGGTCGACGCGCACCGTGAACCCGGTGATCGCACCGCTCGCCCGCAGCCGGTCCACGCGCCGCTTCACCGCGGGCGCGGACAGGCCGACCAGCTGGCCGATGTCGGCGAAGGAGCGCCGGGCGTCCTCGGCCAGGGCGTGGACGATGCGTTCATCGAGCTCGTTCAGCACGGCGGGCGGGTCACTTCTCCTCGGTCGCAGGGGCGCCGGCCGCCTCCACGGCCAGACGCGAGCGGCGCCGGCCGTACGCGAAGTAGATCGCGAGTCCGAGCGCCATCCACAGGCCGAACACCGTCCAGGTGATGGCCCGCAGCGACACCATCATCCACACACACAGCCCGAAGCCGATCAGCGGGAACAGCGGAGCGAACGGCACACGGAAGGAGCGGTGCAGGTTCGGGCGGGTGCGGCGCAGCACGATCACGGCGACATTGACCAGGGCGAAGGCGAAGAGCGTGCCGATGCTGGTGGCGTCGGCCAGTTCGCCGAGCGGGACGACGGCGGCCAGCACACCGCAGAACAGCGAGACCCAGACGGTGTTGATCCGCGGCACACCCGTGCGGGCGTGCACCTTGGCGAAGGACTTGGGGACCAGACCGTCGCGGGACATCGCGAAGAGGATGCGGGTCTGGCCGTAGAGCACCGCGAGCACCACGGACGCGATCGCGATCACCGCGCCGCCCGCGAGCACCGTGCCCCAGAAGGTCTGACCGGTGACCTCGTTCATGATCGCGGCGAGCGTGGCCTCGGTGTCGGTGAAGCCCTCCCAGGGCCGCGCGCCGATGGCCACGAACGCGACCAGGACGTACAGGGCGGTGACGATGCCGAGCGAGAGCAGGATCGCGCGGGGCAGGTCGCGCTGCGGGTTCTTGGCCTCTTCACCGGCCGTGGACGCGGCGTCGAAGCCGATGTACGAGAAGAACAGGGTCGCGGCCGCGCCGCTGACGCCGGCCATGCCGAGCGGCATGAAGTCCTCGTAGTTGCCGGACTTGAAGCCGGTCAGGCCGACCGCGCAGAACAGCAGCAGTGCGGCGATCTTCACGGCGACCATGATCGAGTTGACCCGGGCGGACTCCTTGGAGCCGCCGAGCAGCACCACGCCCGCGAGCAGCACCAGGATCAGCGAGGGCAGGTTGATCACGCCGCCGTCGCCGGGCGGCGCCGCGAGCGTGTCGGGGATCGTGACGCCGATCGTGCCGTTGAGGAACTCGTTGAGGTATTCGCCCCAGCCGACGGCGACCGCCGCGATCGAGACGCCGTACTCGAGGATGAGGCACCAGCCGCAGACCCAGGCGATGAGTTCGCCCAGGGTTGCGTATGCATAGGAGTACGAGGATCCGGCGACCGGGATGGTGCCGGCCAGCTCGGCGTACGAGAGGGCCGAGAAGAGCGCCGTCACACCGGCGATCACAAAGGACAGCGTGACGGCGGGACCGGCCTTGGGCACGGCCTCGCCGAGCACCACGAAGATGCCGGTGCCGAGCGTGGCACCGATGCTGATCATCATCAGCTGCCACATCGACATGGTGCGGCGCAGTCCACCGCCTTCGCCGTGACCTCCTTCGGCGACCAGACGCTCGACCGGCTTGCGGCGCATCAGACTGCCGAACAGGGACTGGCCGGTGGCAGGGGGCGGCGCGACGGACACCTGGGGACTCCTCGGTGGGGTGTGGGGGACCGCAAGACCATACGGCGTACCGCATTCACTTGCGTAACGCAGCGAATCGCTATGCGGAGGGAATGATTCCCTCGTTTCCGTCCGGAATACGGCAGTTCGTTGCGCACCGCCACTCGACAGCCCGTACCGCTGTGACCATTGACACATCCGCCGGGCTCGCTCATCCTCCTCGCCGCCCGAGCGCGGCATCTTTCGGCATTTCGAAATCACCGCTGACGGATCGAGGAGTGTGGCCCCGGATGGATCTGGATGTCCTGTACGAGATCGATGTGCCCAAGCCCTGGAACGGTCCGCACCCCTACGGCCAGCGCGAGGCCGAGCAGCGCGCGTACCGCGAGGCCGTGGAGCAGATCAGGCTCGCCGACCGGGTGGGCTTCCGCACCGTCTGGGCGGTCGAGCACCACTTCCGCGAGGGCCGCTCGCACTGTCCGGCCCCGGAGGTGCTGCTCGGCCACCTGGCGGCACTGACCGAGCGGATACGGCTCGGCTTCGGCGTGACCCTGACCCCCTTCGGGTTCACCCCGCCGCAGCGCATCGCCGAGAAGGTCGCGGCCGTCGACATCCTGTCCGGCGGCCGGGTCGAGTGGGGCACCGGGCGTTCGACGCCGATGGAGCAGACGGCGTTCGGCGTGGACCGCGAGCAGTCACGGGCGGACTGGCGCGAGGCGATCGAGATCGTGACGGGGATGTGGCGCGAGGAGTACTTCTCCTACGAGTCGCCGCGCTTCTCCTTCCCGCGCCGGATGGTCACCCCTAAGCCCGTGCAGGACCCGCATCCGCCGGCCTGGATGGCGGCCACCTCGGCGGGCTCCGCGGAGGTCGCGGGCGAGGCCGGCATGGGGCTGCTCTCCTTCTCGATCATGCAGCCGCTTGAGAAGATGGCCCAGCAGGTCGAGGCCTACCGCCGGGCCGCCGCGGCCCCGTCCCCGCTCACCGACGTCACGACGAACCGCGTCAGCGCGTACACACTCGTCCATGTCGCCGACAAGCCCTCGCAGCGCGTCTGGGACTCCGTGGCCTGGTGGTACAGCAATCTGGCCCAGTTCACGCTCGACTGGGAGCTCCCCCACCTCTCCCCCGAGGAGCGGGACCGCACCTTCCCGTTCCTGAACCCGATCCTCGAAGGGCACGTCCCCGTAAGGGAGTTCAACGACGGCGACATGATCCTGATCGGTGACGCGGAGACCGTGATCCGCAAGGCAAAGCACTATGCGGACCTCGGCATCGACCAGCTGATCTGCTACGTCCAGTGGGGCTACCTGGAACACCAGGAGATCCTGCGGACCATCGAGATCCTGGGCAAGGAAGTCATCCCGGAGCTGGCGGCCTACCGGCCGCGGAGGCCGCAGTGAGCGGGGTGGCGCCTCTGGACGACTCCCCCGTCCCGGACTACCCCTCGCTCTCCCGGCTCGACGGCCGCTGCTTCGTGCTGCTCGGCGCGGGCAACGGCATCGGACGGCAGACCGCGCACGCGCTCACCGCATCGGGCGCGCGCGTGGTCTGCGTGGACATCGACAAGGAGCGGGCGGAGGCGGTGGCGGCCGAGACGGGGTCGCTCGCGCAGGTCGCGGACGTCACCCGGCGGGAGTCCGTACGGGACCTCTTCGCCACGTCCGTACGGGAGTCGGGCGCGGTGCACGGGGTCGTGGACATCGTCGGAATGGCCCGCTACAAGGCGCTCGCCGACCTCGACGACGAGGAGTGGGACTGGCACTTCGACATCGTGCTGCGCCACGCCCGGCTCGCGATCGAGTACGGGGCCGAGGCGGTGGCCGCGTCGGGCGGCGGTCCGCTGGTCTTCGTGGCCTCGGTCTCCGGGCTGACCGCCGCGCCCCTGCACGCAGCGTACGGCGCCGCGAAGGCGGGCCTGGTCTCGCTGGTCCGCTCGGCGGCGGTCGAGTACGGCGCGCGCGGCGTCCGGGTCAACGCTGTGGCGCCGGGCGTGGTCTGGACCCCCCGCGTGGCCGGTCTGCTCGGCGAGGAGGGGCGGGCCCGCAATGCCGCCAACGCCCCGCTCGGCCGGGTCGCCGAGACCTCCGACATCGCCTCCGCGCTGCTCTTCCTGGCCTCCCCGCTCTCGTCGTACATCACCGGCCAGACGCTGGTGGTGGACGGCGGGGTGGGCGTGAAGTTCCCGTATCCGACGATCGGAGGTGAGCGGTGAAATCCTTGCTGCGCGGCGTCAGTTGGCTGACGGACGAGGGAGAACCGGTCCGCGCGGATCCCGCCGACCGGGACCGGCTGCCCGGCGACACCTGGGAGCGGGCGACCGTCCCGGCGGGGCTGCGGTACGAGTTCGTGGCGGAGGGCGCCACGGTGGTGGAGGTGACGTACTCCGCCACGGAGCCGGGGCCCGCCGACGCGTACCGACGCACCGAGCCCTTGTTCACGCTCCTTCAGGGCGAGCAGGTGGTGGCGGAGGCGGCCGCGGGGGCGGGACGCGAGCAGGTCGTGCGTCTCGAGGCCTCGCTCGACCAGGTCGTCCGCCGGCAGGCAGCGCTGAGCGGCGAGTTCACGCTGCATCTGCCGGAGGTGCTGCGGCCGGTCGTGCACGAGGTGCGCGGAGTGGGCGGGACGCTCAGCCCCGCTCCCGACCGGCCGCGCTGGCTGGTCTACGGGGACTCGATCAGCGAGGGCTGGACCACGTCGCGCCCTCATCTCGCCTGGCCCGCGCGGGCCGGCCGGGCACTCGGCCTGGACGCCGTGAACCTCGGGTACGCGGGAGCGGCCCGCGGCGAACTCGCCTCCGCGCAACAGCTCGCCTCCCTGCCCGCCGACCTGATCACGCTGGCCTTCGGCACCAACTGCTGGAGCCGTACGCCGAGTTCGGCGGAGCTCCTGCACGAGACGACGCGGGCGTTCCTCGGCCTGGTGCGCGCGACACACCCGGATGTTCCGGTCCTGGTGGTCTCCCCCGTCGTACGCCCCGACGCCGAGTACGAGGCCAACGCGCTCGGCGCGACCCTCGCCCGGCTCCGTGCGGCACAGGAGCGCGCGGTGACCGACACCGTGGACAAACGGCTGCGGCTGCTGTCCGGCGCACGGCTGATCAACGCGGAGCATCTCGTCGACGGGGTGCATCCCGGGGACGAGGGCCACGCGTTGATCGCGGGGGCGGTCGTGGAGGTGCTGCGGGAATTCCGTGCAGGGGCGGCGAGTTGACCGGGGCATGACCGCATCCCTGACTGTCACCTACCTCGGCGGGCCCACGGCCCTGCTCGAACTGGCCGGGCTCCGCCTGCTCACCGACCCCACCTTCGACCCGCCCGGCGAGTACCCGATGGGCTCGCGCAAGCTGGTCAAGACGGGCAGCCCGGGCCTCGACCCGGACGAGGTGGGCCTGGTCGACGCGGTGCTGCTCTCGCACGACCAGCACCCGGACAACCTGGACCACGGGGGCCGCGAGTGGCTGGCCCGCCAGCCGCTCGCGCTGTCCACGTCGGCGGCGCGCGAGCGGCTCGGCGATCCGGTGCGGGGGCTGGCGCCTTGGGAGTCCGCCGAGCTGAGCCGCCCGGACGGCGGGACGCTCACCGTCACGGCGGTGCCGGCGCAGCACGGCCCGGACGGTTCGGAGCCGGTCACCGGGCCGGTGCTCGGTTTCGTCCTGTCCGGGGACGGCCTGCCCACGGTGTACGTCAGCGGCGACAACGCCTCGCTGGATGTGGTCCGTTCGATCGCCGGGCGCTTCCCCGGGATCGACTCGGCGGTGCTGTTCGCGGGCGGAGCGCAGACCGTGCTGTTCCCCGGTGAGGATCTGACGCTCTCCAGCGAGAACGCGGCGCTGGCGGCCGAGATCCTGGGGGTGCGCAAGGTCGTTCCGGTGCACTTCGAGCAGTGGGCGCACTTCACGAACGGCCGGGACACTCTGACCCCGGCCTTCGAGAAGCGGGGCCTGGGCGAGCGTCTGCACCTGCTGCAGCCGGGCGGTCGCACGACGGTCTAGCCCAGGCTGTCGCGTGGCCTCCAGGGCGAGGCGGTCACGTGACCGTCCGGCCCTGGCGGCCACGCGACCGACTCGCCCTGGCCGATCTCCCGGCCTGCCGTCCCCTCGCCCTGGCCGATCCCCTGACCTGCCGTCCCCTCGCCCTGGCCGATCCCCTGACCTGCCGTCCCCTCGCCCTGGCCGATCCCCTGACCTGCCGTCCC